>CBDCGL010000001.1:0-8753 GCA_965216755.1 Alphaproteobacteria bacterium
GGGCCTACCAATGTTTTCAGTCACTTAACGCCACCGTTGCGAAAATGTTTTGCAGTTTTTGCAGGTGTGTTTTGCAGTTTGTTCGCTAATAGTTTCGAAATCGCCGCGGTCGCGAGCCGCTTCTGATCGGCTTGAGAGGCGTATTTCATGGCCATCTGTGCGGTGCGGTGACCAAGAATCGCCATCAGCTCGCGTGCCGAACAACCGGCCTCCGATAGCTTTACCGCGGCCGTGTGGCGCAGGCCGTGGAAAGTCAGGCCAACCATGCCGAGCTCGGCCAGAACCGGCCGGAGTTCATTCCCAAAGGTGTGGCGATTCCAGGGGCGACCCGTGGGGGTCGCCAGCAAGAGCATGCGTTCGTCGGCCTTGGCGCGCTCGATCACCGACCACAGCTCTGGATGGATGGGGATGTCGACCCGCGCGCCGGTCTTGGACTGGGCGACGGATATGAATTCGCCATCAACGTGCGCCAGTGTCATGCGGAAGCAATCCCCTTGGCGCTGTCCCGTGTATAGACCGACGCGCACAGCATCGGCCAGTTGGACAGGTGCACCGGCCAGGAACTTGGCGATTTCTTCGTCGGCCCACGCGCGATGGCCGGGGCCTTCCTTAAGCCGCCGGAAACGTGCGGCGGGGTTATCCGTGCGCCAGCCACGCTCGACCGCGAATGACAGCAGGCGGCGCAGAATCGCCAGCATGTAGTTGGCCGTGCGTGGCGTATCTGCGAAAGCGTCGCGGAGCTCGGCGACGAAGGCACGATCGATGTCGGCGACCCGATAGTTGATGGCCGCGAGCTTTTCCAGATACCGCGCATAGTCGCCGCGCGTCGTTTCGCGCAGGCCTTTGAAATCGGCTGATGCTTTGTAGGACGCGACCAACGCGGCCAGAGTGTCTGGTCGGGTTGTCCGGCGACCGGCCATACTCGCGTTGATCTCGTTGGCGCGTGTCGCGGCCTGTGCTGGGTCGTCGGGCAGGCGCTCTCCGGTTACGCGGTGGTAGAAATAGGTCTTACCGCGCGACCGAATGCGATTTACGTGCTTGACCTTTATGCGCACGTCTCAATCCTTCCATGATCGCCCCCCGAGCATCGTGCGCGCGACCCGTCAGTCGGTCAACGGCTTCGTCCAATTGCCTACGATCCCACAGCTTTCGCGCGCCGATGATCTTTGGATCCGGGAATTCACGCCCGACACGGATTTTGAAGCTGTTGACGCTTAACCCGACATACGCGGCCGCCTGTTCGCGCGACAGCAGCCGCGGCCAGTCCGGCAGATCAGCGATGTCGGCGCGGCGGGCGGTCATGATCGTTGTTCTCTAAACACCATCAAAAAGGATGCCACGATGGTGGCCAAGCCAACAGCAAAGAATAGACCGCCAAAAAACTGCGCCTGACCGTGTTCAGCCTTGAGCGAAACGATCAAATAGGCTGCCGTTTGAAGTGCGACGCCAACTCCGAAAGAGACAGCCATGTTCGCGCTTTGATAGCTATACACCGGCCTTCACTCCCCGCAGCGTATCCAGCACAGCGCGCATGGCGGCCATCTGGTATTCCGCGTTCGTGTTTTTCATCTTTCCGGTGCGCACCCGCGACGCGTAGACGCCTTCGCGCATTTTGATCTCGCGCTCGACTTCCTTGATCTGCGCGTCGATAGAGATGGTTTTGAATTCGGCGATGGTGGTCATAGCGGTTGTGCCCGTGCCATAGGAAACGTGCCTTTACCCTCACAAAATGCGCAGTGATGTTCGTTGTAGTCCCAGTCCACACATCCACAGCACGGGTCGCCAGGCACGGCGCGGCCGCAACAAATAGCTATCCGCTCCAAAGTAAACCCTTCGCCATCGCACGCTTGGCACAGCACGTAAGGGGTGTCGTCGTCTGGATATTCGTCAACCATCACGCACCCTCCCACCTATCCGGCAGTGGCCACCAAAAGGTCGGCGGGCGTTTTAACGGTGTATGCCGGTGATCACCTGGCTCGATCACGTCTTCGGGTCCGTCCTGCTCGTAGTGCCACACGTCCTCTCCCGAAATCTTGTAGGCGGTGACGGGGTACAAATCGTCGCGGTGCTGCACCAACACAGCCTTGAATTCTGGCGCCGTCTCGATCGGCTGCGGTCTTAACTGTGCGCGCAGGCGTTCGACCTCGTCGACAAGTCGAGCAATATTTTGGAACTCATTGCACGTTGCTTCTAGCCAAAGACGTGACTCCAGGTCATCTGAGCGGGCGGCATTGATGCTATCGACTTCTCTACGCCACCGATCCAGCTCGGCTTGGGTGATGGGGGTGGTCATTGCTTCGCCTTCTCCGCATTGGCCTTCTGGGCCTTCGCCATCTCGCGTGCGACGTCCAATTTCCGGGTGTGGTAGTCGATCTGCTTTTGGGCATCCCGAATGCAACGTCTGTGATACGTCGCGTTCCAAGACCACGAGCGCGTGTCTTTATCTTTTTTCAGGATGCGCTCTAGTTCGTCGGCGTTGAGTTGGTCGGCCAACTCGCGTGCGCGATCGACTGCGTCGGCTTCGCTGTTGAAAATGTCGCGTTCGTCAACCCGATAGGCTTCCGGCAGTTGGTACTGAATAGCGTCGGCAGTGACTTCCACGCCGATGATCTTTGTCTTAATGGCTTTGGGCGTACGCTCATATCGCGTTATCCCGGCCCCGTGAAAATTCGCTCCAGCCTTGTTTGCATGCTTCACAGTCAACGGTCACGTGATCGCCGCCGCCCATGATGCAGGTGATGTAACCGCGGCCCGCACAATCTGGACACGTCACCCAAGCCTCTTGGCTTACAAACCGCGCATGCCAAATTTCTTGTCCCACTTGATATTTCAGCGTTGGTGTGACCATCACGATCCCGCCTTTGCCTTGTAGGCCTCGACAAGCTGTTGAGTTAGCTCGGCGCCGTCGGGATTGATCGCGGCGATGGTGTTGCGGAACATCTCGTTGTCGTCCCAAAACGGCGCGTAGAACATGGCGGGCATCTTGTTCAGGCGCTCAATGTAGCCGTCTACCGCGGCAGCGGCATCGTCGAATTCGTGTACTTCGCCGTCTTCGTCCTGCCAGGCAAAGGTGCTTGCGTCGACGGTCGTTTCGTTCGTTTCGATTGTCTCGGCGTCCGCCGGTTCATCGACCGTTTGCGCCTCGACCTGCTCAGCTTCGACGTAGTCAGCGCGTTGTGGAGCTGGCGGCGCGGGACGGTAAGTGCCGTCGGCATCCTCGCGCAGCTCTTGGATGTCTTCGACTTCCTCGGTCGTCTGCATACCCATGATGCATTCCGGGGCATAGACACGGACCAGCCAAGCCGCGGATCGATAGCGCAGCATCATATCCGTCATGGTGCGCCATTTCGGATTGTTCTTTGCCCAGCCTTCGTCGATCGCGGTCTGCTTGGACACGACCATTTCGCACAGCTCGCCAGTCTTGGCGTGCGTTGCATACGCACGGCATTGCCGCGCATCATCTTTGCCTGACAGCTCGTACTGGATCGGGCCGGTAAACGGACCGTTCGTGTTAACCAGCGCGATCACCAGCTTGCCATACATCGACGGCAGGCCGCCGTTCGGCGACGGAAACGTGTTGGTCAAGAACATCAGCGGGTCGATCTGCAACCGGATGGCCATTTGACACGCGGCGAAACAGGCCTCCGGCTTGTTCGCATATTGCTTCGGCAACATGCCGCATTTGGCGTAGAGTTGCGCCACGCGCCACATGTGTTCGAACTTCGCGGTGTCCAGCAGCAACGAGAATTGAGAGTTGTCGACCGTGACCAAGTCGTGCCGCTTCGCCTGCGGCTGGTTCATCGGCACGACCTCGGCCGCCGTTTCCTTCGTCTGCGTTTGAGCACTCATGGTTTCCTAACTCACAACGGTTGTTTCAACTTCGGTGACGGACACGCCCGGGATCTTCGTACCTTTCTTGATCGCGGCCTTTATCGCCTTCATGTCCGGGATCAAGTATTCGCGCGGCAGCCGCGATTCATCGGCGACATCAACGCGCTCCGTGGTGCGCTTGTGCGCCGACGGTCCGTAGTCGGTCTTGATCGCGTCGCCGCCATGCGCCTTCCGCCACTTGTGCAGGCGATACAGCAAGTTGTTATTTGCCTTCGTCAGCGCGTCGCACATATCGGTGAACGGTGCGCGTGCGTCTTTCGCGGCCTGCTGGTGTGGCGCCGCGGCGGCCTTGCCGGCATCGTCAAGCTTGCCGCCGATGACAATGCACCGCTTGGCCAGCATGACGGCGCGTCGTGCGTCGTCGATCGTGGCGAAATGGCTTTTAGTGTCCGCGAATTCCTTAAGCAGCTCGTCGCCGGCGGCGGTGTCATCGGTTGGCGGCTGATTGTGACCCATGCGCGCCACGTCGACGGCTTCACGCGGGTTCGCCTTCGGGTCGGCCGGACGGTGCTGCTTGGCGTGCCGACTATCCGCCAGCATGAATTCATAGTCGGCTTCGCTGATCGGGTTGCCGGCGAGATATGACCACTTTTCGTAAGGATCGGCGTCGCGGCCATCGATCAGGCATTTGAGCTGTTCGTCTTCGAGGACTTCGCCGGTGTCGGCATCGCGCTCGGCGTCGTCCCAGATCTTCGCCGGCACCCATGGGCCACCGCGCACCAGGCGGGTCTTATAGAAGCCGGGCAGGGGCTTGTTGACCTGCAACGGACCCTGCATGGCGGGATCGTGGATGTTCATCACGCGGCCTCCCGCTCCGTTTCGGTATCAATGTTCCACCCACGCGCCCGCGCGACCGTCTCAAGGAGGTCAAGTTTCGCTTGGCATTCGGCTTGAACATCCGGGCCGCTGTCATAGTTAGCGGCACCCCAATGCTCGCGCGCTTCGGCGAATGTGAACCAGCGACACCCCGCCACAATCATCGGCGGCTTTCCGTTGCGCGCGACGAAGCGATAGCCGCGTTGATCTTGGCCAGCATCGATAACGTTTGTGCCGCACAGGTTTGCGCCGCCCAGGTTTGCGTCGCACAGGTATGCGTCGCACAGGTATGCGTCGCGCAGGTTTGCGCCGCGCAGGTTTGCGTCGCCCAGGTATGCGTCGGCACTCAAGGCCACCCGCAGCGCCATCTTCATGCGGTACGCTGTTTTTGTGTCGTCGGCGATTTCGGCCTCAAACAACACGCGTCCGGAAACGGACTTGATCGGAAATTTCATGGTTCTACTCTGCCGCCACGCGTTGCGGTTGTTCGGCGAGCATGCCGTGGAGATGTTCCCGGCACTCGCGGTGCCATTTGAGCGTGAAATCGAGATCCTTGATCAGGCGCCCGATCCACGCGTCCAGCTCATCTTTTGGATAATTGTCCATATCCCCGGCGTCGATGGCGGCAAGCATCCCCTCAATGGCGCTGACCCGCTTCCGTAGCTGATCACGCGATGTGTGGAAGGCCTTGCGCGCTTCGCTCAGGGCGTGGTTCCAGGCGCCGCCGGCGAGTAGTTCCTCCGGGATCGGGCCGTCGAAACGGCGTTCCAGGTCGGATAACTCAGAAAGGCTGATGTTCATGTCGTTCTCCCCTTAACCGGGCGGGGCAGCTCGCCCGGGCACCCGATGTGGTGCGGGAGAAATAATTGCGTCCAAAACGGACGCAAGTCAAGTGCAAAAATGGTCCAATATGGATAAAATATGGACGAGTCCGTTCCGCCGCCGCTATGGTGGGGTGGGAATGCCTGATTGTTTCACGCTAGCAACGGTTGCGGTGCCGATGGTTTGTCGACAGAGTCGGTCGAGTGTCACACGAGGGTCACCAGGACAACTTGGTTATCAAGGCCATGTCCCGCGGCATCATCAGCGTCGTGCGTTGTCATGTGCGCACTACGATTGCGGCCGGGGGGACGTCGCTCATTGGTGCCGTTACATACGGGACGATCAAAGGTTGGGGCGTTGTGTGGGATGAGCTGCTTGTGTCGGCCGCCTACACGTTGGGCCCAGCCGCAGTCGTTATTCTGTTGGTCGTCCTATGGAACCTATGGTTAGCGCCGATGCGTGTGGTGTTGGATAGGGTGGACGCGCTGTCGGATCGCGTTTCGCAACTTGAACCATCTGCACCGAGACCGGTGCCGCCAGACTACGCGCTTTGGCGCAATCTAGAGAGCGCGGCAATCGTGGAAATCGCTGGACTGTGTGCCGGTCAGCATCCGCAGCTCTCAGCATCGCCTGGCGCGGTGCCGTACGTCAGGCACATATTGGATGGCGTAAAGGCGAAAAAGATAGGCCGCACGGATGGAAGGATAGTCCCAACCAGACGCGGCATCAGCAGGGAAACTTGGTCGGATCTTAATGATCTGAGCAAAGTACGAATCGCCGATGTTGAGGCCTATTTCTCAGAGCGCGGGATCAAATCGGCGTTTTTCGATTTTTTCCCGCCAAACGGTCATGTTCTTGATACGGAAATCAAATCATAGAGCGGCCAGGATTTCGCCGAGGCGTTGGTGAATCTCAACCAGCAGATAAACACCGCCGCCAAACCCGGCCAATGTCAGGCAAAGCAGCGCGATAAGCTTGTGATCTACAGAGGAACGAAGTTTGTCGATCGACTCGCGCAGCTGACCAAGCTGGTTATCGATCGACGAAAGGCGGTTTTCGACGCTCTGCTGCCAAGGATCCATGTTTGTGGAGTCTCGCTTACGCGGTTTCGCTGGTTGCTGCGCGGTAACCTCAAAGCCGGTCGCAAACAAGACCGATTCGGCAGTCGAATTGACTGCTTGAGTATGTAGCGCAGAGTCTTGTCGCAGCAACAGACGATTTTCCAGGCGAGTTTTGCCGCCTTCAAGAACGCGTTGTGCTGCCTGAGTCATCATCGTGTGCAGTGTCAAGTTCCAATATCAGAGATTTAATCAATTCTACCGATTCTGGTGCAAAATCCGGAAGCTGCCGAATCAACAACTTGGCTAAATCCACAGCCACTTTCGGCGTCAACCGTAGTCCGGTCAACTCGACCTTAATGGGATCGCTAAGAATGAGTTTCGGGCCAACTTGTCTAAACGATCTACTTTCAACAACTTCGGCTTTGAACTTTTCCTGAGACGCGCGGATGTCATCGAGCGTTGCTGTCAATTGGACCCAGCTTCCACTGGGATTGTCGAATGATGCGTAGTCGAAACCATCTACGAGAACGGTTCGGTAGTCCGGCGGCCTGATGCGGGCTACTGTTACGTCAACAGCCTGCGTTTCCCCGTCCATGCTAATTCTCTCCATGTTAAGTTGTTGATCTAATTCCTGCTGTCCTTTTCATATTTCTCCGTACCGATCCCGGCGACCGGTCACGATGGCGTGGGCCGTGTGAAACCGCTTATTGCCCACACCACCATCAAGCCTGCCACCAATAGGGCGAAAGGTGGGCCGAACAAGAACGTCGTCGATTTGATGAGCCGTTGTTTTGCCTTGTTGCGGGTATCGACCTCCTTTAGCAACAACCAAGCACGGTCAAATGTCTGAAGCTCTTCCCAATACTGATCGGAGACAGATTGGTCACGGAGCAGACGCTCGGCCACAGACATTTCTTCGTCACGCGAATCTTGCGGCGTACGAACGATGGTAAACGGCCCCTTAGGTGGGTCGGATGGATCAACCAACGTGTAACCGCCTTCAAGCAGCTGATCGGTAAATGATCCCTCAGATTGTGGCTCCGGGGGGCTTGGCACGGGCACTTGCGCGTCCGCCAACAACTGTGGATCTGGTGGCGTCAGGAGTATCTTCGAATTCTCGACAATCTCGCGGAACCCGCCTGTCGATCCCAAGACGACGATCCAGAGGGTTGAAAGAACGATCCAGGTTCGCCATAGCCCCCGACGCCAGTTCATTGCCGCGCTAAACCCTCCGCCATAGACCTATGACCCGACCAACAATATTGACCTCCTCGACGTGGCGTTCGTAGGTGCGGTGGGCGGGATTGTCTGAAATCAGCCGAATCATCGGCGGGTCGTGATCATCCAGATATTCCAGCCGTTTAACGACCACGGCAAGGCCGTCCCAGGTGGCAAAGATGCCGGGCGGTGACGGTAGCTTTTGTCCTGTATCGACGAGGACCTTGTCGCCGGGACGTAGGCCGCCGCCATCGGGCTTTTCCATGCTGTCGCCGATGATGGTGATGATGTGCACGTTCCCGGGGCGGCTGCGAAGCTCATGCCGCAGGTAGGCTTCGGGTATGCCCCAGGTGCCGATTTCGTTCTCGACATCGACGATCGCGCCGGGCCGGCACTGGCGCTGACATCCAGTTCAGGAACGAGAACATATTCAACGGCTTGCTGTGCGGTGCGGGCTTGCGCTTCTTTCGGCCCCCATTGGGCGATCAGATCCGCAGGATCGCACTCGAATGCCTAGCCAGCTTATTCATCCAGTCAACCGTGAGTCGCCGTTGACCTTTTTCGAGCTTGCTTATCTGCGACGATGTTGTTCCAGCGCGGCCCGCGAGCTCATCCATGGACCAGCCGTTAGCCTCTCGCAGATCCTTGATCCGATTACCCATGCGCAGATTTTGTCCGCACTGGACATTGAATGCTACTTTCAATTTGGACGAAAAATCTTGACAGGTTTCGTCCAATATGGACCTATTCGCGTCCATGAAACTCGGGGACTGGCTAAAGGCCAACGAACTCACCTGCGCGCGGTTCGCTGATCAGATCGACGTGGCCAACGCAAAGGTCGTGGAGCGGTACTGCAAGGGCGATCGCATTCCACACCCAAAGATCATGCGCCGGATCTGGTCAGCCACCGATGGCGCGGTGACAGCCAATGACTTTTTCCACGAA
>CBDCGL010000002.1:0-4299 GCA_965216755.1 Alphaproteobacteria bacterium
GCGGAAGAGCGCGCCGCCTTCGAACGCGTGAAGGCCCGCGCGCGGCTGACCCGCTACGGCATCGACTGCTACGCCTACGCCCTGCTCGCGGCGGGCCATGTCGACCTGGTGATCGAGGCCGGGTTGCAGGCCTATGACGTGCAGGCGCTGATGCCGGTGATCCAGGCCGCCGGCGGCGTCATCACCGATTGGGACGGCGGCGACTGCCAGAATGGCGGCCGCGTGCTGGCCGCGGGCGACCCGGACCTGCACCGGGCCGCGATGGCGGCGCTGGCGGAGGCCGGCTGAGCCGGACTCAGCGGTCGTCGGGCCCCAGCCCCAACTTGTCGAGAAAGGCGTCCACCTCGCGCCACGCCCGCGCGCGCACTTCCGGGCGCTCGAACAGGGGGTCGTGCCGCGCGCCCGCGATCATTGCGAAGCGCGCATTGGGGCTCGCCGCGACCCGCGCCGCCACGGCGGGCACCGAGATCACCGCCTCCTCCGAGCCGACCCAGTAGAGCGAGCGGATGGGCGACGGCTCGATGCGTTCCAGTTCCGTCATTTCGGACAACGCGGCGCGCATCCAGCTCCAGGTCACGCCCGCGACGGCGAGGCCCCGCTCTTCCGCGATCAGGTCGCGCTGGCGGTTGAACTCGTCGAAATCGGTAGTCAGCGCGTTGCCGATGAACGGCATGTCGGTGTAGGGCTCCATCGGCTGCCCGGCGGCGTACTCGTGGTCAAGCCCGACGCTGGTCACCAGCTTGGTCGCGATGTTCGCGACGTAGTTGATGCCGGTCGACAGCAGCAGTCCGAACATCGGGCATGAGAAAATGGCCCCCATGAACAGGTCCGGCTTGCGGTGCAGCAGCCGCGTCGCCACGCACCCGCCCATCGAGTTCGACATCAGGATCTTCGGGCCGCGCAGCGCCCGCACCTCACGCGCGTCGAGCAACGCGTCCACGTCGCGCTGATACTCGTCGAAATCGTCGACATGTCCCTTCAGCGGGTGGCCGACGAGGCGCTCGGACAGGCCCTGCCCGCGCCAGTCCAGCGTCGCCACCGCGAAACCGCGCCTCTGCAACTCGAAGATCACCGGATAGTATTTTTCGATGTACTCGGTGCGCCCGTGCAGCAGGATGACGGCGCCGCGGTCGCCCGGCCAGACGGCGATGCGCAGGGTCGCCCCGTCCGAGGCTTTCACCAGCCGCACCACCCCGCCCTTGGGCGGCTCGCCGACCAGCTTTTCCTGCGCCGGGATCACCGGACCCACCGGGCGCGTCGGCTCTCTTTTCTTTGATCCGTACATATCGCGTCAGCTGAAGATCTGGGCGATCTTCATGGCCGCGCCCATGTCGCCGTCGATCTTGATCTTGCCGGTCATGAACGCGGCGGTCGGCGAGAGGTCGCCGTCGAACATGTCCTGAAATACGTCGAGCGCGCCGGAAATCGCGACATCGGCGTCGCCGTCGCCGACGGTCACGCCGTCCGGCCCCAGCCGGATCACGCCCTCGCCCTCTATCTCGAACTTGACCGACATGTCGACGCCGCCCTCGCCCAGGCGCTCGCGCAGTTTGCCGGCCGCGGCCTCCAAAGTGTCGCTCATATTCAAGTTCCCCTTTCGGCGCGGGCGCCGCGATGCGTCTTTCCTTGCGCAACTAAGGCCCTAGGTCCTAGATGGCAATGATGGGTTTTGCGCCAAAGCTGCATATGGCGGCGAACGTCGCCGCCTTTATAGCGCGCCGGACAGCAGTTGCGGCGATTCTCGTTGTCGCGCCATTTTCTGATGTCGCACCCGCGCGGGCCGAGGCGCCGCCCTCTCTGGAGCGCAGCCCGGAGGACAGCGCCAAAATCGCCGGGCGGCTCGACTCGCTGTTCGAGAAGCTTCCTGCCGCCGATGCGCGCGACGCCAAGTCGATCCAGCAAGAGATCTCTGCCATCCTGTCCTCGCACGGCTCGCCCACGCTGGACCTGATCCTGGAGCGCGGCCGCGCCGCTCTGTCCGAAGGCGACGCCGAGACGGCGATCGCGCATTTCAGCCGGCTGGTCGACCTGGCGCCCGATTTCACCGAGGCCTGGAACATGCGCGCCACCGCCTATTACCTGGAGGACCGGCTGGGCGAATCCGCCGCCGACATCGCCCGGGTTCTGGCGCTGGAGCCGCGCCATTTCGGCGCGCTCTGGGGGCTGGGCCTGATCCTTGAGCGCATCGGTTCGGACGCCAAGGCGCTCAAGGCGTTCCGCGCCGCCGTCGCGCTGAACCCGCATCTGACCGACGCCGACGAGACAATCCGCCGCCTCACCGCCAAGGTCGAAGGCTTCGAGATCTGAAGCGCGGGACAATGCGGCCCTGACGCCGTAAAAGCGCGCGACCAGCTCCGCAGCGGAGCGCCGACGGAGAAAGAGCACCCCCGATGACCAGCGACGCGGCCCCCGGCCTGTCAGATCGCCCCGGCGGCGACGGCGTGATCGCCGCGGGCGGCGCGTCGGTCACGGCCGTGCTGGGCCCGACCAACACCGGCAAGACCCATTACGCCGTCGAGCGCATGCTGGGCCACCGCTCCGGCGTCATCGGCTTCCCCCTTCGCCTGCTGGCGCGCGAGGTCTATGACCGCATCGTCGCCGTGCGCGGCCCGCGCGAGGTGGCGCTGATCACCGGCGAAGAGAAGATCGTCCCCAAGGACGCGCGCTATTACTGCTGCACCGTCGAATCCATGCCGCTGGACATGGGCCCCGAGTTCCTGGCCGTGGACGAGATTCAGCTGTGCGCCGACCCCGACCGCGGCCATGTCTTCACCGACCGGCTTCTGCGCGCCCGCGGAAGGTCCGAAACCCTGTTCCTGGGCGCCGAGGCCATGCGCGGCCGCATTCAGGCGCTGATCCCGCAGGCGCGCTTCCTGACCCGGCCTCGGTTTTCGACGCTGTCCTATGCGGGCTCGAAGAAAATCTCTCGCCTGCCCGCACGGTCGGCCGTGGTCGCGTTTTCGGCCGACTCGGTCTACGCGATCGCCGAGCTGATCCGCCGCCAGCGCGGCGGCGCGGCGGTGGTGATGGGCGCGCTCAGCCCGCGCACCCGCAACGCGCAGGTCGCGCTGTACCAGAACGGCGACGTGGACCACCTGGTGGCGACCGACGCCATCGGCATGGGGCTGAACCTCGACGTCCGCCACGTCGCCTTCGCGGGCCTGTCCAAGTTCGACGGTCGCCGCATGCGCCCTCTGGAGGCGCAGGAGATGGGCCAGATCGCGGGCCGCGCCGGGCGGCACATGAACGACGGAACCTTCGGCGTGACCGGCGAGGCCGGCGCGCTGGACCCCGAGACGGTCGACGCCATCGAGAACCACTGCTACCCGCCGATCCGCCTGTTGCAGTGGCGCAACCACCGGCTGGAATTCGGGACCGTCCCGGCCCTTCTGGCCAGCCTTGAGGCCGCGCCCCCCGCCCGCGGCCTGACCCGCGCCCGCGAAGCGGACGACGTCGCCACCCTGCGCGCGCTTTGGGCCGATCCCGACATTCGGGACCGCGCGCGCGGCGGCGCGGCGGTGCGCCTGCTGTGGGACGTGTGCCAGATTCCGGACTTCCGAAAGACGCTGGCCTCGGACCACGCGGCGCTCAGCCGGAGAATTTACGAGTTCCTCCTGTCCGAATCGGCCGCTATACCCCCCGATTGGATGGAGGCCCAGATCCGCAGGCTGGACCGCGCCGACGGCGATATCGACACGCTGTCCAAGCGGCTCGCCTTTATTCGAACCTGGACCTACGTCTCGAACCGGGGCCGCTGGCTGGACGACCCCGTCAGATGGCGAAGCCGAACGCGTGACGTCGAGGACCGGCTGTCCGACGCGCTGCACGACCGGCTGACGCGAAGATTCGTCGACCGCCGCACCAGCATCCTGATGCGGCGGCTGAAACAGAAGGAGAGCCTCGTGGCCGAGGTCAGCGAAAATGGCGATGTGACGATCGAGGGCGTGTCCGTCGGTCGTCTGGACGGGTTCCGGTTCAGCGGCGACGCCGCCGGGTCGGCCGAGGGACGCAAGCTGGAGAACGCCTCTCTGCAAGCCCTGCAGGCGGAATTCGCGCGCCGCGCCGACCGTTTCTACAACAGCCCGGACACCGAGATCGACCTGACCGAACAGGGCGGGCTGATGTGGGGCGACGCCGCGGTCGGCCGGCTTGAGGCGGGCGACGACCCGCTGGCCCCCCGCATCGTCCCCTTCGTCGAGGACGACGTCGACACGGGCGTGCGCGAGAAGGTCGAGCGCCGCCTCGGCCATTGGGTCAACCGCCGCATCGCCGCCCTGTTCGAGCCGCTGATCGCCATGC
>CBDCGL010000003.1:0-24506 GCA_965216755.1 Alphaproteobacteria bacterium
TCATGCGCTTGCCGTGTCAGCGCGTATATCTCATCCCACTGGCGCGCGAGTTCCAACAGTCGGGCATCACCGTCGGCGGCGTTCACACCCGCAATATTCACGGATCCGGATACGGCAAGGCTGCCGCCGAGCAAAAGCGCTTCGCGTCTGTTCATTGATCTACCCCTAGATTTCGGCTTGTTAGGCCAATACCGGCTTACAGCACCGGCAACCGGGAGCTAACAACACGTCTAGGAGCGTGCCCATCCTATTCCCCGCGAGCGGGTATTTTATTCGGACGGACTCCCGGCGAAAGGGCATAGAAAAGCCGCCAAGCTTTCGGGGGCGGTAGCCGCCTAGATGGTGTTGTTAGCACCGTGAAGAATGCTGCTCCCGCCAGGCGCGAATGTCAATCGGAAAAGCGCTCCTTTCGTGCTAAGGTTGCGTTATGCGTTACATCCTGAGCGGCGCAATCTTCGGCTTCATGATCGCTACGATCAAGTGGATCATCGGTGATCTGCCCCACCCATTGGCCAACTACATTGCATATGTTGGTATGTGCGCGCTCACCGGCGGCATTGTTGGTGGTCTGATCGAGCTCCGCTCCAAGATCGTCGACAGGTGGCCGTACGAAGAATTGCTGCGGCGCCAGAAACGGTTTCCGAAGGCGGGTGATAGTCGTTGCCGCCGTCATATGCCTGAGCGCGGCCACGCTCTGGGCGACCGGGGTCGAGAGGGACAGTGTTCCGCATCTGAACGGAAGCGTATGGTCGCACTTCATCTCCCTGAGCGTCCTGATCACGCCCATTCTTATCGTTGCCTCGTTCGCACAGGGCGTTCGCGATCGGCAAAGGAGGGGCTTGCCGGTTGGTCCGGAATACCTTTGGGGGCCCCGCGCGGAGGCCCCTCAAGCTCAATCTTCGCGCCCTGCGTCAACAGCTGAAACGTCCCAAGAATAGCCCGCGCGCTGTTCACGCCGACTTGGTGTAAGCGCGCCAGTTCCTTTTGCCCTGTCGGTGATAGGATAACTTGCGCCATTTTGGTGGCATGCTTGCCAAACCGCACTTCCTGCCAGAAGTCCATGAGCGCGCCGGGGATGCGTTGCGGCGCGATTGCCTTTGGCAGTAGCCCGGCGACGTCACCACGAAGCTCGCGCGCGATTTCCTGAAAGAACGCTGTTTCGGAAGGCTCGCGCACCGCGCGGCCAGTGGCGTCCAGCACCGCCATCAACCGATTGAGCGCCGCGAACTCCTTGGGTTCCAATGCGGCTTGCAGCATAGCGCGGCGCTTCTGACTGCCAAATACGGCTTTACGGAATAGACCTCCAATGTTCGGTGTGCTAGTCGTCGCGGCCTCGGCGATGTTCTCGAATGTTTCTTGAAGATGCGCACGTGTAAGCGCGCGCCAAGCTTCGGGGTTCGCTGATTCGATCGCGCTGCGCGCCTGTTTGACAACTTCCGGCGCTGATGTCTTCGGATTGAAAATTACGTTCCCGGCACGCAAGATTTGCGTGTCTTTGATGCCGGCGACCTGGCCGACGATTCCTTTCTGTAGCTCCGTAACTTGTGGGCTGCCTTGCTCGAAAATCTCGCGTGCAGCTTTGTACTCAGGGCTGACCGCGTCGATCTGTTCCAGCAGGGCCTGCTTGATTTCCATCACCCGCCGCTTGGTTGTACGGCCCCAAGCTATTGACGCCGGACGCCTCAAGCATCTGGTCAATTTCAAGCTTTGCGCTGTGCAGCTTCTCTAGGTCCGTGACAAAACGTGTTTCGGTCGTGCTGTGACCATCTCGAACGACCTCGGTCGTCTCCGTCATGAATTTGCGCGCGCGCCGCAAGGCCGCTTGCACCTGACCGCCCCGCGCGGCTTTCGAGAACGTCCGGTTGACCATTTGCAGCACCGGCCCGCACGTCAACTTCGACGCCCGATGCAAACGCTTTTTCATACAATGGCGATGCCTTGGCACGACGGGCTTGCACGGCCGCGTCGATTGCTGCGTTGGCCGCCTGCCGCCCCTCTTGACTGGCTACAACTGTTGACCCCTGCGGCGATAGTCGGTTCAGATACTCGCCCGACCGCGTTTTGAACCTTGTCATTTCGAATTCGGAAGAAATTGACAAACGCGTCACTCGTTTCAGGGTGGTTGGTCAAAAATCGCTGGAAACTCTTAAGTCGACGAGACCCCGAGCGCTCGGCAAGCGTCAGCGGAACGCCCACGTCTTCGCTCGCTTTGGTCAGCGCCCTCACGCCCGCCTGGCCGAAGGATGCCGCCTCGCTCGCCACTTTACGGGCGGCTCGGCTTTGCAAGGCCTTGACGGCGACCGCGCCCGCGGCCTCGCCAGTGGCCGCTATGGCAACCCTCGGTCAGCGCATCAACGGCACGCTGCCGAACTGACTTATCCTGCTCCAAGAAAATTGCCGACAATGAACTGCGCAATTCTTCCCCACCTGCCGCGCCGAGGCCTGCCGCCGCGACTGTCGCAGGCACGCCAGCACCACCGGAGGCAACGACCAACGGCGCGGTAATGGCCGCACCGGCGAGTGCCCCCGCCGCCGGGATAGATGGCCCTGCAGTAGCCGCCAGCTTCCGCGCAATACCGGGCGTCACGGTTTTAACCTGACCGTCCTTGTCCTTGAATACGATCTCGTCACCGATGGTCCCGAAGCGCTTTATCGCCACCTCTATTGGCTCGTCGGGAAACAGTTGCTCGGCGAATAGCCGAGCTCGCGGCTCGAACTCCGTCGCCAACGAAGCGGCGGCGACGCGGCCGATCGAGGGCGCGCGATTGGGGTCCGCGACGACCTCGGGCTTGACTTCGTCAAACGGATCAATCAGGCCACCGCCGGGCGCCGGCGGAGCATCAAACGGATCAACCAGCTGGCTGGGCATATTTAGTGTTCCACAGCTGCAAGATCTCTTGTGACGTTGCACCGGGGTTTGTTGCCGTCATACGCTCGAAGAACTCACCCAGGAAAACACGCTTGCCGCTGGTTGGGTTCTGACCTACCAGGGGGATTTGCGTGGCTGTCTGCTCCAATGACAAACCTTGGCTCTGAAAAAGATCCTGACGCAGGAGCGCGCTTGACAGGAAGCTTTCCAGCCATCGCGCCTTCGCCTCGAACTCAGTCGGGGCATCACCGTCCATGAGGCCTACACCTGCTTTGGGGATGAATGATTCAGCGCGCTGCGCTTCCGCAGGTGTTACCGCCGCACCGGAGAACTGCTTGAGCGTTTCTGCAAACAACCGGCTACTGTCTGCTTTGAAAACGGAGAATTCGATCAGGTCGTTGCGTGTTCCGGGATCGACGTTCTGACCGAGTTTCTCACCCACAGAGGCAGCTGTCAGTCGGCCACGCTCGAACACTTCCAAGAACTCCGGCCGGAATTGCGCGAGTTGATTTCGCACTGAGTTCAGCTGTTCGGACAAACCGATTTTGTTTTTCTCGATATCCTTTTGCGTGCTTGTCTGCAATTGCGAGGACGTCGACGCGCCACGCCCCTGACGGACAGATACGCCGCCTTCCGGGCCGACATCGACTGCCAGGCCGCTTGCGGGCTTGCCAGGCCTACCGGCGGCTTCCGCGCGAGGCACGAGCCGCGTTCCGGTTGGTGAATCCGGATCGAAGACTTCGACCAAAGCGCGATCCGGCTTCTCAGGCGTCCGGTCCGCTTTGCGAATGTCCGCCGCTTCGGCCCGTTCCTCGGCCCTGACCGTCGCCGCTTCCTGGCGCTGTTCGCCGGCCAACGTATCGGCCAGCTGCTGGCGACGATCGAACTGGCCAAGCTGAACTTGGCTCGCGATTTCCGGGAACCCCTTTTCCATCAGCGCGCGAACCAGCACGTCCTGCGGCTCGGTACCGGGCGCGACCTGTCCGGTGTCGGGGTTGATGAACGGTTTCGCGGTCGATGCGGTTTGAATAGCTTCGGCCAAAGCGCCATGGCGATCCCGCTCTTGCCGCGCCGCGTCAGCCTTTGCGAACTCGCCAGCGACAACCTGGGCAAGATTCCCAAGGGTTTGCAACGGCGTGCGATTTGGTTGGCTCTGTGCCTGCTGAAGCAAGGCCTGCGCAAGTGCACGGTTCCTCTCGGCACCCGGTGCCGCGATCGGCTGTAGCAATGGAGGCATGTTTGACCCCTATCCTGCGGCTTTCGAACCAAGGCCGAATAACGCGGGTATCAGCGACGTACCGCCGGTGACTGGCGCTGTCGCAATCGCGGTCCCGAGGCCGAACAGGCCACTCAGATTATCGGACTGCGCTTGCGCTTTGCGGTTGGCGGCAGCCTGGGCCGCCTGTTGCTGCAGCGTAAACGGCGCTAAAGCGTCCGTCGCGATCGGCCCCGTTTGAGCCGGCGCACCGAAATCCGGCGCGTTCAGCGGGATTGTGTTGGCGAAACTGGCCAGTTCCTGCAACGGCAACCCGCGTTCCAACAATGCTTCGCTCAACGACCGTTGGCGCGCGGTGTCAGCCAGGCCGAACAAGCGGCTTTGCTCCCCGCCGCCGGCCAGCACGGAACTCAGTGCCGCGTTTTCCAATGCGGTGTCGCGGCGGCGGTTCAAGTCCGTGAACTCGGCGCGCTGTGGTTGGAACTCAGCCGGAATGCCGGCGGCCGTCAGCCGAGCGCGGGTCTGTTCGGCTTGCTCGTCAAACACCGGATCGATCAGCGCCCGTGCCCTTTGAAACTGTGCTTCCTCGACACGTTGTCTTTCGGCGCCGAAGTCATCGACACCAGGCAGGCCAGGCAGGCCGGAGAAATCGAGCGCCTGTGTCGGCAGCTGGCTAACCCGGGTCTGGCCCAGGCCCAGCAACGCCTCGGCAAGCTGGTTGCGGACGTCTAGCTGTGCCTGGCCACTTGGCGACAGCTCTGTGACCGCGGTTCGATCCGGCGACCCGATTTCGCCTTCAAACCGTTGGCTGCCGAACGGCGTTTGGATGCCGATCTGATTGAACCGCGCGGCCTCGCTGAGCGCCTGTGTGTTCGCGGCCTGCTGCGCCGCGATCAGCTGATTGGGGTCAGGCGGCGCGGGTGTCTTGGTCTTTTTGCCCATGATCCATCATCCAAACATCCGAAAAGTCGCCCGGCGCGTCGTCAATCCAGCGGCATTCGTGTCGCAGCAACGAATAGACCGCCGCGTCACCACCTGTCGGCCAGGCTTTCCGGCCGATCCCCTCGAACTTGAAACCGAGCCGTTGCACCAGGTCGCGCGCCTTTCTGTTCCGGCGATGTGTCGTCGCCTGAATGCGCTTAACGCGAAGCATGTGGAACGGGTAGTCGAATGCCGCGCGCAGCACGCGACGCGTACACCAGCGCGGATCGATCGTCGTCAGCCCCATTTCGATCGAATGCTCCGGCGCGTAGTTATTGTAGACGAACGCGCCAATCAACTCGCCGTCACGGACGACACCGATGCTCGCGAAGTCGCCAAGATCAACGTCAAACCCGGCTTGCGCCCAACGGCACAGCGTTGACCCAGGCTGGCCGCCGATCAACTGAATCACCGCACGCCCCCTTGCTGTGCGAGCACGTCGGTCGAAAACCAGTCAACATTCTGCGCGTTCGCCTCGCCTTCGAAACGCACCGCAGCGCTCCGGCCGATCGCCGGCGTGCTGATCCACTTCGACGCCGGCGCCGATGATCCGGCCCATTCGCCGACGTCCCAATCGTCAGCGTCCCAATCGGAACCGGCGCCCGTGGCCGCGAAGCTGGTCAGGTTCGCCGCCAGCGGACGGTCGCCGAAATCCACGTCAAGGCCGACTGTGGCCAACAAGATGCCGTCGGTGCGGGTCACCGGTCGCGACATGGTGAACCGCTTGATGCTGCTACGCTTTTTTAGGTAGCTAAAGGCCTGTTTGGCGCGAAAGCGAATCGGTGCCCCGTCGTCGGTCGCGCCACCCAATCTGTAGACCACGCCGCCGCCACCGCCGAAGTAGACACCGCCGTCATACGCGCCCCAGACGCGCGCGGGAATGGCCGTGTATTGTGCCCAGGCACCGGTCATGACGTTCAGCACGTGTTGCTCGTACGCGGTGCCTACGAGCGTCGGCACGTTAAAATAAAGCGCGCATCCGGTCGGGCAGCTGAACGCTTGCCAGCCGAAGTTCCCACCGAACAGATTTGACGCGTCCGCGACAGCCGGCCGTATCTTCCCCCACACCGGATGGCGATCGATGGTGTCAGCCGTGCCGCCCTGCAGCAAGTGGCTCACCGGCATGTAACCGGCTTCGGTGATGACGACGAGCTCGCCGCCGACCTCGGTCAGGCACCGACGCCCGATTGGCCTGCCGATCAGATAGCTGCCGACCTTGACGAAGTCAGTCGCCGGATCTATGCCGCTATAGATCAGCACTTCGCCGTTCGACGATACGAAGACGATAAAGTCATCTAGGCCGTCGCCGGCATCCCGCGACCACACGCCGATGGCTTGTAGCTGGCCACCAAGGCGCAGGATTTGATTCAGCTGAAACCGCGTCAGCGCACCGGTGACAGCGCCAACGCCGCCGTACCAGAAATCGCCGGTGTCTTTCTCGACGAAATACAGGCGCCCCTTGAACGGCACAACCTGAATCAAATCCGAGACCGTTGTCGGTCCTGTGAACCCGGCAGCGGCCATCGTCGTCCCGTCAAAGGACTGCGGTGCGTCGCTGCCATTCACCAGGATCAAGCGGTTGCCGAAGTTCGCGCCCTGCCAACGGCCGGACGTAAAGCCGGCCGCCAGCGATGACGCCGCACCCGCGGCGGTCGCGTCATACAGGTTCGTGCCGCTGGCCGCGATCAGCTTGCGGCTGGTCAGGCCGGCGAACTCAATGACCGTCTCGACCTCGCCTGCGCCAACGCCCGTTGCATGTTCGGTATAGCCTGGCCGCACGCTGACGCGATCGCCATTCGGAAACCAGTTTTCGAGACGGATCGCGTCGGTGTCTTTCATCCGGTCCAGGCTGTCGCGCGCGTTCCAGCCGCCAATCGGTGCCGGAAACGACAGGCTTTCTGACCGCACCGCGATACGCTGCCGACGCGGGTTACGGAGTTGGATCATCAGCCGTAACCGCTCTCTGGCAAGTTCACATCCGTCGGCCGGACCGGTCGACTGCGGCCCATGCCGATGACCTTGGACGGCACGTCGGTCTCGATGGCGCGGAACACCTGCCGCTCGTAGGCGTTGAACTCTTCCTCGTACGGCAGCCCTTTGGCTTTCAGAAACCGCCACACCAGGCCTTGCCGCATCAGCTCTTCGTCGAGGCGCCCGACGTCTGTGTCAGCCGCCCATGCCGATTGACCGGTGCCGCCGGACGACTCACACCAATCGGTCGAGACATATTCGATGACCAAGCTATCGGCCGATGCCGGCACCGGATCGATGAAGATGCGCGGTGCGCCTGCCGACGTATCCCACTTCACGCGGAACCGCTTACGTAGAGACGTGGACGCAATCAGGCCTGACTTCGCGATCTGCCATTCCCGCGCACCGAAGCTGCCGCGCATCTTCCAATACTGCGTACGATCCCACGCTGTTTCGTCGACCCCATATCGCCAGTCGCTCGGCAGGGCGTAGCTTTCCGTGCTGGCGACGGTGGTGAACGTGTGTTCGCGCTGTAGAACGGACCACGCGTGACCCGTCGACAGTACACGGCCTTCGCGTTGCGCCAGGGCGACGATCTGCTTGGCCGTTTCGTTGGCGTTGCCGATGAACGCATCGGGCACCTCGGTGTCGCCGATTTCGTTTAGCGCGTCCTGGCACATGGTGAGTAGGCTCATCACGCACCCCACTGGCCGTTGAACGACACCATCTCATCGACGCCGCGTAGAAGCTTTTTCGCCATCTCATGGCCTTCACAGGTGGGGTCCAGTGCCATCTGGCGCACTTCCTCGCGCACCGCGTCCAGCTCGTGGTCCTTAAGCTCGGTCATCGTGCGCTTACCGTGAAAGGTGATCAGACCCGGCTGGTTCGGCAAAAGCAGTATCGGCGCAAGCTGAATCAACATCGCCTACGCGGCTTTTGCGGCCTGCCGTCGCTGGCGACGTGTGCGCGGCTCCGGCGTTTCGTCCTCGCCGTCTTGGTCATCACCATCTTCGCCGTCTTCGTCGCCGCCACCGATCTCGCCGCGATCGATGCCGCGCTGCATGTCGGCCATCTGTGCCCTGACCGCCTTCAACTCGCGATCTTTCTCTTGCAGCTCCGCACGCAGCTCTTTGACCGTTTCGTCTTCACCCTGGATGAACTCCTGCGCGCGCTTGCGCAGATCCATGCCGTCGGGCCCTAGCTTGCCCAGCAAGTTGTCGTTCGCCTGCGCAAGCTGCTCGACCGTGAGATAGCCGAGCGCCTTGAGTTCCATGAGCCGTGTCGCGGTCAGATACGGCCATTCATTGATTGGCGTACCGCCGCTGATGCCGCGTTCGCGCTTGGTGTAACGATCCCACGCGACCGGCCAGCGCGTCTTGTCTTCGGGCTTCACGGCACGATCCAAGCGCGTCTTGCTCTGCCCGGGAATCAGGATCAACACATAGGTCTTGGTCGTGTAGATCGGCCGCCCTTCTTTCTCCGACTGCGCCTTGTTGTGCACCGGTCGGTCGTAAAACGTCGCCATCACGCCGTCCGCATCGGTTTGGCTGGCGCCCGCCTTTTCGGCGAGCGTCAACCAATCTTGGCTAGAAACGTCCATTAGCCGCCACTCACCATGCCTTGCGCTTCCGTGCGCCAGGCACGCAGGCTGTCTTCGGTGGCACCCTGAACGGCACCGGCCAGATGTGTGATGTCGGCATCAGCCATGACCGCCAGATCGGCGAAGGTCAGCACAGACTCCGCGTTGAGGCGATCGGCCATCGTCGGCCCGATACCGCTGATCAACGTCAGGTCGTCAGCGATAGCTGCCGTCGGCGCGGGGGCCGGCTGGGTCGTCGCCGGTGCAGGCGGCACGACAGGCTCCGGCGTGACAGGCGGCGTTGTCGCCACTGGCGCGGCGTCCGGCGTCGGAGGTGCCGGTTGCTGACCAGCCGGAACAGGATCACCGTCAGGCGTTACGTTCATTTCGGCCGCCTTCGCTTCGGCGTCCCGGCGCCGTTGCTCGGCGAATTCGGCCTCTTGGCGCTTGGCCTCGGCCTCTTGTTCGGCCTGTTCCAATTCGGCCCGTCGCTTGGCCGCGATTTCGGCGTCGTTGCGTTCACGCACATCGACGATGGCCTTAAGCACCTTCGTCGGCAGTCGTGCTTCGGCCATCTGACGGACATCGCTGTCCGTCAGCGTGGCCAATACGCCCGCCTTGATAAACGCATAGAAATTGGTCGCGGGGTTCATTCCCTCGGCCAACTCCTGGATCATCTGTTGTTCTTTTGTCGGCATTCCCGAACTCCTAAGAAAAAAGGGGCGCCCGCAATGGACGCCCCACCCCATGCCTGAGCAGCCGCGGGGTTAGCTCGTTGTGTTGTGGTTACTCGGCCAATCGAGGTGACATGTGCCTTCGCCATCGGAGCCGCCGATGGTGTCGACCAGGTGGACGCCGAGGACTTCTCGGAACGTAGCCACGGCATCGTCGAGGTACCCGGCCGTATCCGACAGGTAGCTGTCGACATTGGCCGCGGCATTGGCCTTGAAACGGCCCTCATGCTGGCCTGTCCGACGCACGAAACAGTAGTCGTTCGTGGCCAGAACATTGCTCGCCGACGCGCCGGCCAGCAACAGACCAAGGCTCAGCTTGGACGCACCGTTGTTGTCGGTCGCGAGACTGCAGTCGAAGCTTGCGCCCGACATCAAGCCCCACATGTTGGCGACGTTGTTGCCGCCGCCGGTGTATTTGACGGCCTGATAAATCACGCCGTCGGCACCCTGCCAGATGGAACCGAGCGGGTGCACATCGGGCTGTGTCTGGCTGTGGAACGTGTCCAGGCCAGCGTGCGGGGACATGCCCGCAATAGGCATAACGCTAAAGGTCATTTAATCCCCCTTAGTCTTTCAACACGCCCTGCAACGAAGCGTTGCTGAGCGTCATGTTGCCCATGAAGATCACCGGCCGGACGATCGCGTCCTGATTCACCGGCTGTCGTTCCGTCAGCGGCGCCATGTTCGCGTCCTTGTGCGGGCGCCAGTGAATGTATTCCGTGTTGAGAAAATACATGTGGTTCGCGGGCACATCGTTATCGTGGAACACTGGGGCCGAACCACCTGGCCCATGGAACGTCAGGGATTCGAAACCCGATTCCCCTTCGCGCGGCGACGTAATCCTCTGGATCGCCTGCAGGCTTTCCCAGAAGAAATTGAAGTACGCCGGGTCGGAGACGATGATGTCGGGCCGATCGGTGCCCCGAACCAACTGGATCCAAACGTCATTCATGTACGATTGGATGTTGGTCGCAGCGGCCGCCGCGCCGCCGTCGGTGGTGGCATCGAAGCTGACATTCCGCCAGAAGGTGTGCGCCGCGCGATCGATGCCGCCGACCACACCGGTCGTCGGGTCGTCCGCCACCAACGCCTGCAGACCGCCAATCTGCTTGCCGCCCGTTCCGGTACCGTCCGAATAAACGCCGACGCTCAGATTGTTCATCATCGTCTTTTCGGCATTTGAAATGCGACGACGAAGCAACCGGATCATCTGCGGCTCACCGGAGTTCTTACGCATCTCGGCGCCGGAAATCGTGACGACCACCGCCGCCTGTTTCCAGTCGAATTCACCAGCGGAGAACACTTCAGACGGGTTGATGTTCAGGACCTCATAGCCCGAGTAGTACATGAACGTTTGGTTTTCGGCGTATTCGAGCTCTTCGACCAGGCTTTCGCCGCCATCGGCGAGCTCCACGTTATTGCGCTGTTTCAGCCTGCGCAGCAACGCGTTGTGGTTGAGAACGTTATCGGCCAACGCCTTTCGCCGCTTGTGCAGCGTGGTGGTGGCGATTTCGTCCCAACTTGTGTTGGGAGGGGCCATGCCCGCTTATCCTTTCGCTAAGCGGCCCGTGATTCCTCGATCGCTTCCATGATTGCGTCGTCGACGGTTTTAGGTCCGCGCGAATCCTTGACCTTACGCGCCGGCGCCGTGTCCGTTTTCGGTTTTCGGCTTGCCGCCTTGGCCTTGGCCACGGACTTTTTCCGTTCCACGTTCGCCTTTTCGGCCACGGCCACCTTGTCCTGCTTGCGCAGATCGTTGCGCAACTCAGGGTGCGCCCACACCGCTTGGTCGTACGCGGCTTCCATGTCAGCCGCCGCGCCGGACTGGATCAAGGCCGCCATCTGCCCCTGCACCTTGTCAAAGTGTGGGTGTCTGGCGTTGCCCTGGTCGTCCTTTGCGTCACGGAACTGCTGGATCGCGGAATCGACCTGCGATTGGCGTGCTTGCGCGGCCGCCGTGTCCTGATCTTGAAAGCGCTGATCGAATTTCTGTTCGAGCCGTTTGACTTCTGACAATGCAGGGTCGCTGTACTCGCCATCGGCTTGACCTTCGGAAAGACCACCGATGTCGACGCCCAGCGCCTGCGCGAATTTCTGAACCGCCGCCTGCGGGTCTTGCGGCTGGTAGGTTCTCACCAGCTGCGCGAATGCTTCCGCGGGGTCGGATCGCAACATGACTTCAGCCGACACAAGCCGTCTGACCATGCCCACACGGTCAACGCCTGCCGCCGCCATCTGCTGCTGATAGGGTGCGAAGATTTCTTTCAGAGCGGCCCCTTCGCGGCGGGCTTCACCCAGTTGTTCGTACTTCTCGTCATAGCCCCGCTCGACGGACTTCACCTTGTCAAGCCACCACGCCTGGTCGTCGGCGTTCAGCTTGTCAAACCGGTCCTTATCGGCTTGAGGCCAATGCTCCGGCGCGACCACGGTTTCCGTGTCTTCGTCGTCGCCGGTGTCCTCGACATCGTCATCCGTGGTGTCATCGGATGCGTCTTCGCTTGGCTGATCGTCATCCGCCGCGTCGTCGCTATCGTCATCTGCCTCGGTGTCGTCCGCGTCCGCCGTGGGTTCGTCATCGTCCGACGTGTCATCGTCGGTGTCCTCGCCCTTGGCTTCCGCGATCGCGGCCGCGATGTCATCGGCCACGCTGGTCTGTTCGTCGTCACTGTCTGTGACGGCGTCCATTTCGTCGTTGTCCATGATGTCCCTAAGAGTGTTCCGCTATGGCGCGGCGGATATCGTCGCTGATGCCTGTCGGCTCGCCGCCGCGTCGTGTGGGCAGCCGTTCGTTGCCGACCTCAACGTATCCTTGCTCGCGCAGCGTCCGCCGATACGCGGATTTGCTGTCGTACATCTTACCGTCGGCCTGGCTCTGAAAGCCGTCGATCGTGTCGGTGATCACCTGTGGCCCGGCCGGTCGCCGCCGGCGGGCGTAGTATTCGTCGGCCGGCACCCATTCCCGCGCGTGCTTGTCCCAACAAGACCTCATTCGCCCAGCGTCCGTTTCAAGCGTTGCCACAGGCGCGAGCTGTCGCGCAGATCCCACCAGATGGCCACGGCCAAAACAATCGCGATCAAAGACATTACTGCACCACACTGAGTTGGGGTTGAGGGACCGCGCCGGCGGCCTGAGCATTCCCCGGCGCGGCCCCGTCAGCCGGCACCGCGGTCGCGAGCGCCTGCTGTTCCTGTAGCTGCGCCGCCTGGCCCTGCAACTGTTCCGCCGTCTGGTCGATGACTTCCTCTAACGTCCTGCCTGTCTTGAAGTTCCGCACACCGAATTTCAGCATTTCCATCAGCATCGGTATGGTGCCCGGCGCCTGCGCGGCAATGCCGACGGCACCTTGCAGATAGGCCGTGACCGCGCTCATGAACTCCGTTGCTTCCGCCTTCTCGCGTTCCGCATCTGGCTTCACTGTCGAATCCGTCTCGATATCGATGCGGAAGCTACGCAGCCGGTCGTCCCGATAGATGCCCACTACGTCGTCAGTAATCACCTGACCGGTCATGCGCGCGATTGTCGTCGGATCGAACTGTTCGGCGATGATCTCTGCTTTCAGCCGCAGCACATCGCGCACAAACCGCGCCATCGGCTTTTGGCGTGGCGTCATGCGTAGCTGGCCAAAGTTTCCCTTGATCCTTTGCGCGGTCGCCGTCTCACTCGGGCTGCTCGAACCCCGGAACAGATCGGAGATGCCGGTCAGCTCGAAGATCTCTTGGCGGAGCTGCTCACGCTGTCGATACAGACCAGCCAGCACCGTGGCGATCTGGTCCAATGGAAGCCACTCGATCGCCCGCCCGATGCCGCCTTGGTCGGCCAGCGCCAACCAATCTTGCGCCGGCACAAGGTCCAAATCATCAGCTTGTGCCAAAGCATTGATCGTTTCCTCTTGGCGCGCGGAATAGATGCCGGCGACCTTCGCCGCGCCGATCAGCTTGTTAATCCGAAACGTCAGCGTGTCCAGCTCGTCGGCCTGGTCCTGATAGATCGTGAACTCAGGCACCGGCACCATCGTATCGGTCGTGGTGATCGCATACAGCGGTTCTGGGATCGGGAAGAACCCCTGCAGGGTCAGCGGCGGTTCGGTGCTTTCTAAAAGCTCCGTCATGCCCTCCGCATACCATTTCACCTCGCCGCCGGTCTTGTCCCAGATCTCCCAGACCACAGCGCGTCGGAACGGCGTATCCGGTTCGTCCGTGCCTTTCGTCCGCTCACTGTCTTCGGCCGGGTCAACAGTGGCGTTCAACGGCACCTGCGCCGCCTTGTCCGGCCACATCTCTTTCAACTGATCGCGCGTCATGAAGTGCTTGAACGCGATCCACCGCACATCCGCCCAGGTGCGCGCCGGCGACATGCGGAAATGCTCCCAATACACATACTCACAGCGCACCGTTTCGTCGGTGATGTTTTCAACGAACGGCCCGTTGCCGTCGCGACCGTCAGGCTCGGTGTCAACGCCATTGCGCATGAAGCGTTCGCCGGCCTCGAATTCCTCGCCCGTCTCCGGGTCGAAATCAAATATTGGCACCACGTCCAAAGGTTCGCGGTCAATCTCCGCCTCATAAGTCACGCGCGCCACGCCGCGACCGGCTAACAGCATGTCGTCGCGGACTTGTTCTATGACGCTGTCGAAATCGTAGTCGTCGATCGAAAAGCTTAACGCGCGTTCCATGATCTCCGCGGCATCGCGCCCGATCGGGTCTTGATCCAGGAACCGCCGCCGCACATCCGGCGCCGGCGTCTGCGAGAAGATCGCCGGTTTCAGCGTCTCGACATTCGACCACAGGATGTTGAACCGGCGGCTGTCATTGTCGCGACGTCGCTCGTCGCGATAGCGCTTGATGATCTTGGGCGCCAGTTCGCGCCAGGTCTTTTCTTCTTTGTCGGCCAGTTCCAGTTCGCGTTTCCAGCGCTGCACAGCGCTGTCGAAATCACGCGTTGTGACCGCTTCGGGTGTGGTCATACGGCGTCACCCGCCCATAACCGCTTGCGCGCCGTCACCGCCGACGGCGGCCCGATATAGGTCACGCCGGCTTTGCGCCGACGGGTCACGTCGCGCGCCTTCGCGAAGCGCGCCTTCACCCGCGCGTCGACACGGTCATTCACTTCCGTCGTACCGGATTGCGCGAACCAGGCCGTCATGGCCGCGTCGACATCGCCATAGTGCGTGCCCAGCCGGCGATCAATGCGGCGCCGTGTCGCCGCCGCCGCGCTGCCAGACAGCCGCACATTGACGTGCGGGCCCTTCGTGACCGGCGCCTCTATCTCGTTGCCGGCGGCGTCGTATTTTCCCGGCAGCGAGACCAGATCGCCAATGACGTCGATGTCCACACCGGCGTTTGGCACGAACTCGCCGTCAACCATTCGGCCCCAGCCGAGCCGAGCGGCCTCGGCTTCGAACGCGGCGCGAGCGCCGGCCGCAAACATAAAGTCAATCATGCCGTTTGGTCCTGTAGCCACGCGTCGCTCTTGCCGCCGCGATAAATGTTGAGTTCCCGCATCGACATGTTCGACAGGTTTGACGCGTTGTCTCTCATGATATCGAGGGTCGTTATGCCCGACGGCATGACGACCGAGGTGTCCGGCGTATCCAAGGTGCCGTTGACCGCCGCCTGCACGTCTGTCGGCGTGTAGCGGACGGCGATGTCGTAGGTCGCGCCTTTGACCACGCTGCCAATGGGCTGGATTACGCTGTTTACGGCGCCGGATCTGACGAGTACGACCCAATTCGAAGTGTCGTGATAGAGGATGACGCGGTTGTTGAACGAGCCATCGTGAAGCTCGAACACAAGGTCGGTGGGCGCGGTGTCTGAAAACCGCGGAATGATGCCTTTCGCGAGAACCGTGAAACCGACGTCCCGCTCGTACCAGCTCACATCCGTCGTTTCCAAATTTGGCGCGGCGCGCGTGACTTGCGCGCTGGTGGTGGGGATATACGAGGAAAGGGTCGCCCCTTCCTCGATTTGACCGCCCCAAACATGTACGGAAACGCCCGAGCTTTCCGTGGCGCTGGCATCGGCATCGGCAAGAAACCACTGATGGGTTACCGACGTCGCCCCCGAGCCAATGCTGCCCGCCAACCAAACACGGTAGTAATCACCGGCTTCTTCTATGTCGTAGTCGATAACAGAGCCGGTGCCGCCGACACTTGTCGATCCCTTTGCGCCACTGCCGAGATCAAACCAGGCATTGATAAAGTTGGCGCCGTTGAAGGCATTCAGCCGCACCCAGTCGTGATCCACCCGTTTGACAAAGTACGAGATGACGAAATCGGCGTCGGCGGTGATCGTCACGACCTGAGACGTGCCCGACGTTGTGCTGTCGCTGGTCAGCCTGTCAGCGCTGACCGTCCCGTCCGGCGCGACCGCGTCATTGGCGGCGACACTGACATTGTTTTTTGACCACGCGGCATTGTCGAATTCTTCCGACCGCAACAGCAGGTTGGTTCGCTGCGGCTCCATCAACAAGCCGTCGTTAACCCAGCTCGATCCGTTGTCGCGATGCGTGGCCAGCAACGGCACGTCGTTGCTTTCCGGCACATAGACGCCATGGCTGTTGAACCGGTAGCCGGCCGACGCGCGGGTGAAGGTGAAATCCGGCCCCAGGATCTTGGCCATCGCCAGGGTCTCGGCGGTGAAATCTTGGCGCAGCAACGGATCGTCGACCCCCACCGCGCAGACATTGGCGACCGATCCGACACTATCGCCCGTGGTCTCGTGGCCGGCCGCCTGAAACGCGGCCAGATCCGCATAGACCGTTTGGTTGAGCTCGAAGTCCGCCGCCGGCGCCAGCCAATGATTGTTGGTGCCGTTCCAATTGGCCGGCCCCTCGCCCGCCGTTTCCGCCAGCGACATGTTTTTCAGCGGCGTGCCGCCAAAGGTGCAGTTGCTGGCGTTCACCGTCACCACGTCGCCGCCGGCCAGCCGCGATTTGATCACCCACGCGTCGTCGACGCTCGCCTTGACCCGGGTCAGATTGAGCGTCAAGCCATCGGATGAATTATCGCCGATGGTGATCGCCGACATGTTGCCGTCGCCACCCCCGTCGGCCACGCAAATGGTCGCGTCGGTGACGGTCATGGTTTGGCCACCGCCTTGCGCGGCAATGCCGGTGCGCAGATTGATCGCCCGGCTCGGCTCGTTGTGCGGCGGCACATGGATCACCGTGTCGTAGACACTGACGGTCGCTGCTTGGGCGTTGACCGGCACCAGATCGTTGTCGGCGAACCGACAACCGATGATGTTGACCTCGTCGATCTGGTCGCCCGAGACGCCGTTGGTGTGGCGTTCGACATCGCAATTGATGATGTCCAGGCGGGCATAATCGCCACCGCCGCCACGATGCGCGAACATGGCCGTGCAGAAAATATTGTCGTCCATGTTGCGGCCGCTGTTGTCGTTGCGGAACGTCAGGTTTTCGAAACGTGCGCTCTTGCCGCTGGCGTCATCCTGGAAGGCCACCAAGGTGCCGCCCGATTGGCGGCCGAAATAATGGTCGTTGAATATGCTGTCGCGGACCACGCCATCTTCGATTTGCATGTGGTGGCGGCCGCCGAAATCGAGCAACAGGTTCGAGGCCACCGTCGCCGGCAGCACCAGATTGCCCTCGCCGTTGAAGCCGCCGCGGCAATGGAGGCCGTGAAAGCCGCAACTGCCGACCGCAATCTTGCGGAAACACCAGTCGCGGCGCGTGTGCTCATAGGTTTTGCCGTTGGCGGTCACGTCGCTGGAGTCCGACGCGTGCACATAAAGCGTGGTTGGCGAGGTGGTGATGCTCGCCACGTGATAGCTGCCCGGGGTCGTGTCGCAGGTCGCCACGTCGGCGACATGAACCAGCGGTATGGTGTCTTCCAGGCAGTTGATCCAATCGATGCCGACCGATCCAACCGGATGGCTGATCGAGATCTCGTACACATAAGTGCGGCCACCGGTCTTGCTGAACGAGGCGTTGGCCGGCACATCAAAGGCGTTGATCAGCGGTCGCGCGCCGCTGCCATAGGCACCCCACACCTGGTTGCTGCCGCCGTTGACCTGCAATTGCTCGCGCCAGCTTGAACCGCGCGCGAAACCGACCCGGATGCCGTTGTTGTCTTTAACGCCGAGCGCGTCGAAGCCGGCCAGGGTTTGCTTGGCGGTCGCCATGGTCAGGCCGTCATTGGCATCGCTGCCCGACACGCTGTCGATGTAGTAATCGAAGATGTCGAGGGCGCGCACGTCGTGCCAGCTATCGACACCTTGGCCGACGGCGAACGCGGTCGCCGCGTCGTTGATGTTGGCGTGGTCGGTGCCCAGCACGGCGTTGAGCCAGGCCAACATGCGCTCATTGAAATGGCCGGTGGCGATACCCCACTGGTCGAACAGCGCGTGCCAGTCTTCATTGTAGCTGCGCGCCGTGCCGGTCAACGCCCGCACCGCCGCGTGCCGCGATTCTTGATTTGTAGTCATGACCAAGCCGCGAGCGGATCGCGCGCCCGACCCTTCGCCAGCGCCTTCTGGTGCTGCTTGAACGCCTCGTTGAACGTCGGCTGCCTGATGTTGATCGCCGCGTCCGGCCGCTGATCGTCCTTCGTGAACGGACGTGACATGCACGCATAGCGCAGTTCGTCAGGCGCGTGATCTTCGCCGTCTGTGTCCACGTCTTCGATCCTTCGTTGGTCGTGCTGCAGCGCCGGAAGCGTCCGTATCAGGTGCACGCCGGTCGAGAACACGTACAGCATCGGTGTGCCGTCCGGTCCCGTCAGCCTGGCGCGCACCTGATCCCATCCCCCCATGGCGCCGGCTTGCGGCACGCGTGCATTGTCGGCCCGCAGGAACGCAGGCCGCAGATATTTATTCATGCGTTCGGCAATCGATGGGCCGCCATCGTTGCGAAACGCCGACGGGTCAATGACCCCGTAGTGGATCTTGCTGTCCTCGCGTTCCCGTGCCGCGATCCCGCGGCCGACTTCCTCAGCCGACATCTTGATGCCGACGTTCGGGCCCTCGCACCCATACCACTCGCGATAGCGGATCAGCGCGCCGCGTGGGAATTCAGACAACGTGCCATCGCTGACTGCGTACCAACCAACACTGAACGGCCGCGCACTGCCCCAGTCCATGGCACGGAACCGTGTCCAGTGGTCAGGCAGACGCCGCGGCTGAACGACATGCTTGTCAGCACGCCAACAATCGAAATAGGCGCCGACGACAACGTCCCAATCGCCCCAACGCCAGGCCCGCACCAACTCGGCGGAACCGGATTCGCGCAGCCGTGCTTCATATGTCGGGTCGTTCTGGACCAGCATCGGGTTGTCTTCGAGCTTCGCCGGAATGAAAACCCGCCGTTGCCCGGTTTCTTCGTCCTGGATCTGCGCATAGCCGTGCGGCGCCGGGTCGATGTAGCGCGCCTTGACCCATGTATGCCCGGGACCGCCCGGGTTACCCGTCGCGCGAAACGACACACGCACACCGGCTGACGAACGCAATGTCGCCCGCAGCATGTTGACCGGCGCCGGGTCCGGCCAGTTGGTCAATTCCTCGAAACAGATCCACGAATATTCATGGCCTTGGTATGCGCTCGCCGCCGCCACGTCCCATAGGTGACGAAAGCGAAGCACGGCACCGTTTGGGAACCGGAACAGCGCCGTCGTCTTGTTGAACGCGGCACCGAGTGGCATGAACAGTGCTTGCGCCCGCTCGATCACCTGTTCGAGCTGTCGATACTCCCGACGAAAAAACACGCCCGAAGCGTGTTTCCCATACATCTGTGCGTGCTGGGCAAAGTCGCCCAACATGCCGTCGGTCTTGCCGCCACCGCGGGCCCCGCCGTACAGGACCTCAAAAGTCGGGCATTTAAGCAGTGCCGTTTGTGGGCCGGGCTGTGGCTTCCACACCGGGCGCAAACTCTTCCGCCCAGTCTTCCTCTGACTCCGATTTTCCTGTGCCATAAATCACGAACTGGATCGGTTCGCCGTCAACGCCTGTATGTTGCACCGCCTGTAACTTTGGATGCACATACGGCGCCGCGTGCTGCGCCGCCCACTTCCTATCTTCGATTTCGCGCTTTTCGTCGCGCAGCAGCGACAGCATGAAGTCGAGCGGCGTCAGTCCGCTTGCCGCGATCTCCGCCTCGCGTTTCAACGAGGCTTTGTTACGGCTACCCTTCCTCCTACCACCGGTTTTCGGTGTGCCTGCTGACCTTGGCATCCGTTTCTAGATAGTTTCTATTTGTTCGAAAGGTCGAAACCCAATTGCGCGCGCTGTCGGCACAGCGGCTCGCCGCGAGCGTCAAGCAATCCAGTCGGTTGAGGCTCGCTTTCAAACACCGTGATCGTGACTTCGGTGGGGTCGTTCCACCAATGGTCATCTTCGTTTGCGCGCGGTTTCGGATCCATCATTGCAACAAAAAGCCCCCGACGCGACGCGCCGGAGGCAAACCCACTCACCTTATCGGTCGCGGGTACCAAATTTGTTCGCGGTGTTCAAGCTATTTTTTGCTCGGCAGATAGTTCCAACTCGCACAACCTGGCCAGCGCAGCCTGATGTTGCTGCCACAGCACGGTGCGGCCGGCGCCGAAGTATGCGCATATCGGCTTCCATGGCACGTCGAACGCGCGCAGCCAGATCAAGCGCTGATCCGGGATGCGCAGGTGCATTACCAGAGCGCATATGGTGTCGCAATCATCGATGGCTTCCGGGCTTGGCCGCGGTAGTCGCGCATAAGCGGAGCTATACCCGTATGCTTCGTTGACCGACCGCACGATGTCCGGCCACTGCGCTTTGTGCCCGGCGGGGAAACAGCCATGCGCCGGTAGGCGTCGCAGCGTATCGGCGGCGCGGCGTACGCGATCACGCATTTCCAGAACCTGATACTGTCCGATGGTCAATGCCGCACCTGCTGGTTCATGATCCGGTCGACCTGTGCTGCCCAGTCGGGGAAGTCCTCGGCGATCCATTGATAAATCTGATTCATCCACGCGCCAATTAATCCCGGATCAACATTGCGTTGCCCGAGGTACAGCACGCGCGTGATGTGGAGCGCGTATTCGTTCGGCGAAATTCCGTTCTTCAGTGCGCGCTCGCCGAGGTCCGCAATGCCCTGGCGTACGAATTCATACGCTTCGTGCGGAGCTAGTTTTGGTGTGTCCGTCACGCCGCGGCCCTCCGCGTCGATAGGGGTAAGCGTCGTTCCCAATTCTCGCGTTCTATGGCGTGGGCCAGCGCCGCGGGCGCACCAGGAAAATCCGACTGATAGCGACCATATCGTTGCTTCCACGCATCGTCGATTTCCTTCGGTACCGGCCCCCAGCATGTCGGCCAGATCATTCGCTTGCGCCTACGTACATCGTCTATCCGCCGACGCTTGAGATCGGCATCAATCGTGTCCGGATCATCCCGCCAGGTCATCGAATTCCCCTTCCAAAATCCGCAACACCACGTTTGGCCGAAGCATGAACGTGATGTTTGCACGCCACCCGCGACGCCCGCCGCCGCACAGGAACGGCGAGTTCGCAACGGCCTTCAGCGCCTCCGTCCATCCGTCGAGGCCAACGTCGTTCAACACGCGTCGCAATCGGATGCGACGGTCGCCGGTGAGCATGCGCACTTTCGGCAAGCCACATTCGGCCGCCATGTCGTTCCACAGCTCGATCGCGCGATCGCAGTCGTCGTCAGTTTGGCGACACTTTTGCGGTGCATGGTCTGTTTCTCTTAACTGAATCACTGTCATTCTTTCCCCCGTCTATACTCTCTGTTTATTGATGCACCGTGGTGAGTTCTTGGGTTTTAGGCATGGGACGACAAGCCCCGCACACGTGTGATTTTTCGTGCGCAGAGTTTGTCCCCATGCCGTCATGCACCGCGGAGCCGTCCCCGGGCATCAGGCCCGTGTGGTCGATAGGAACCTCGCCACACGGTCGGCGCCTACTTCAGACGGTGGTTCTGCCGCCTGCACTCCCCCTCGCGCCTTTGGGACCGGGGTTGGGCTGTGAGTGCGCCCCACGGTAGCCCTTGAACGCCTGCCGCCGCGGTCGTAACCCACCAGCAGGCGCGTTGTCCGTCCTACGTTCGGCTAATCTCCGCTTCCGAAGCCGGGTCAGGCGGAAGAATGACCCGCGTCATGATCGCTCCGACCTCCGACACACAACCGCCGGCGTCGTGCCAAATTTCACTACCCGTAAAATGCACAACGTGGACCCCCGATTTCAGCAGGTGCCTATCGCGCGATTTGTCGCGTCGTGCCTGCTCTTTTGTTTTCTCGTGGAAGTCGTGACCGTCACATTCGATGGCGAATAGATAATGCGTATCGTCACGACCGCTATGTGGGTGGATGAATTCAAGCAAGAAATCCGGTCGTACATCGGCGTAGGCCTTCTGGCACCAAATCCGCAATGTTTCTTTACCAAAAAACGGTGACCCACCTAGTCCCGTCCCTGGCTCGAAGAAGATCTCCGGAAAAAGCGGAACTAAACTCATTTCCAGATCGATGACTAAGGCAGCCGCCATCCTTGCTTCGATTGGACTTTCGGAGTTCGCAGCGAGTCGTTGGAAGGCCGTTATAAATTCCTCCTCCGCTCGCACACGAACCGTCTCGAGGCACCGCCTCATGAACTCCGCATCGTCCATTTTTCTTCTCCCCCTAAACCGGCAATCGGTTTGATGTTCGTCTCATTTGAAGCTCCGCGAGCATGCGAACGGTTTCCCATGTCGCTGGTGGCCCCATGTGTACGGGGCCGTCGAGCGCGAGCCACGCCCGTTGTGGCGTGAAACCGTTGCAAGCCCACCAAGCCAGTTGTTCATCGATGATGTCGAAAAGCTCGTGGTCGTCCGGCGCGATTTGGGCCTTCCAAAAAAAAAGAGGCGGCTATTACGCCGCCGCTTCCGCTTCACCCTCGGTGACGACTTCAGGCAACCGCTCTTCGAACAGATCGCGTTGCATTGGCAGGCCGATGGCGTCACGGACGATGCGATACGCCAGGTCGAAACCGCGGCGCTGGTCTTCGTCCCAGTTCGCATACTTCATCGCCATGGCCAGCGCGTGCCGGCTGATGCCTTTCGCTTCCAGTTTCTCGACGATCGCCGACTTTTCTTGATTAATCCCCTGTCGGTCCGACTTGAGGGTGTCGATTTCTTCGACAGCCTTCGAGATATCGGCTTTGAGTTCTTCGAGCTCGTCATTGCGAAGTTTCGTGACTTTACTTGACATGATCGGTGTCCTTTTCTGGTGTTGGCATAATCCAGTGAATTGTTGAGGGGCGCTTTGAAGCGCTATCCCAGACGATCCAGCAGTAATCGTGCTGGCCGTTCTGTGCCCGTACTGTCACGCCGCCTGGCGGCATGCTCGGTCGCTTCGACAGCACGTAGACCCGTGCGGGAAGGTGGTCGCTGAATAGTTTGTGACGTTTTTGGCTGGCTAAGAAGTCGAGCCGCACCAGCATCGCGACCTTGCATTTCACGAGGCTTATTGCCTTTCGCGCGAAGGCTTCCGCCCGTTTGTACGGCGGGTTCATGACGATGTTGTCAAACATCGGCGCGTACTCAGTCCACTCGTCCGAGAGGAAATCTCCACAATCGATAAACCAGTTGCCCCAGCCCGGTGGGTTCCGAAACGCATCGCTGCCGTAGACAAACATTTTGCGGGTGCCGCGCTCGAAACACTTCGGGATCGTGCCGCTGCCGCAGCAAGGGTCCATAACTGAGTGGTAAAACGGTTCGTGATCTATCAGCAGGTCGACACACCATTCGGGCTCGACATAGAAATCATGCGGGTCCCGTGCGTAACCCGATCGTTTTTGCTTCGCGACCGCTGTCATGCCGTCACCACGGCGATTTTGACGCCGTTCACCAGCTCGGCGACCTGCCGGCGGATCTTGGCGTCGCGATAATCGACGCGCGGCTTGGCGTCTTCGTACACAGTCCGCCAGGCGCCATCGACGTACCGCTCGTACTTGAAATCAGCTTCGTACCAGCCGCGACCGACCTTCCCGCCGTTGATGACCATCGGCAGGCGCGGGTGTACTTCCAGGTTGCGGATATCCCCGGCCATCTGCATCAGCTTAAGGTTGCCGTAACGTCGTGCTTCCAGCTGCGACGGGAACTTATGGCCGTCGACCTCGATCGACCGCGCTTTGAAGGGCCGATGTACCGCGCGTCTCATTCCGCCCCCGAAAAAGACGCCCCGGCGCAGGTGGGTGCGCCAGGGCTCAGTGGAGGGAGGTTTTGATGAAACGCGACGCCGCGGGTGACGGGTGCGGCGTCCTGCCCCGTTTGGGTGCACGCGCCGGTAACGGCCCCGACGCGTGCTGACTTGACGACAGGCAGCCATGGCATGGCTGTTCGGCAAACCGCGTCGGGCCTCTCGTCAACTTTGTGCGGAGTCACTACCGCGACCCCACCATCTGCTTCTTAAAGCTCTGCAGCGTCTCGATCAGGTCCGGTAGCCGTTGGTAGATCTCGCGCCGTTCTTTGTGGTCCAGGTGACCATCGGCCAGCTCGCGCGCCAGCTGTGCCGCTTCCTGGCACATATGCGACAACACATCATGCGGCGTCGGTGCCGGCCCGTCGATGCGATGTGCGCCCGTCAAGCCAGACTGCTCGGTAACCGCATTGCAGAACCCCGGCGGTAGGACGGCGATTAGCTGCAGCCAAGCGCGTAGCGTGGGAAGCGACCGACCTTCGTGATAGCTGCGCATCGTCGTGTAGGGGATGCCGGTTGCCTCGGCAACGGTTTGAACGGAATACATTCGCCCCTGCCCCACGAACGCACGCAGCGTTGTGGTGAACCGCTCTTGCACCAGATCTTGCGCAATGTCCGCGCGATCCGCGATGGCAACGACATCAGCCGTCATTCACAGTGCTCCCATGATCGATGTGTTGATCATTCCCCCGAAACTGGCGGGCGTTCGGAAACAACCCGTCCCCCCGAGCCGAGCGCCCGCCGATTTTTCTTCGGTGTTCGATGATCAGTGTGACGCAGACAATCGTGCCCCAAGTCGAGATGCCGAATCCCATCGCCGAAAGCAGCGCCAGCCACCATGCGTCAGGCCTGCCAAGCGTGCCGGCCCAAACAAGCAGCCAAAAACACATGGCGGACGCCAACACCACCGTACGGACACCCAATCCAAGAACTGCGCGCGTCATGCGACCGCCTCAGGTTCGTTTTCGTGGAAAAAGTCATTG
>CBDCGL010000004.1:0-13653 GCA_965216755.1 Alphaproteobacteria bacterium
CCTCTCGCGTCCGCGCGTAGGTGGGAATCACCTCTGGAGGGAACCGCACTTTGCCATCCTGCGTCGGAGGCGCACGCCTATGCAGGATTCCGCACGGTTCCCAAGTGTAGAATGGGAGGCGTGTCATGAGTAAACTCGCGATGACCCTCTTTGGCATGTGATGCGATGGAGATCAGTGCCTCAAATCAAAACGGCCGATTTGGCCATACGGCCTTGATGAGACGTTTTACGAGCATCGACGTCGCTCACATCGCGATAGCGTGTCGGTCGCGGCAATTTCCTCTTCTTCTCGGTGATCAACTTCGCCCCAGCGTAACGACCGGCGGCGCACGCGTTGTACAACGCGTCAAACCAATGGTTCTGCCGCTGCTGCCGTTCCCAGCGGACGACAATCCCTTTGCCCGCCACGTACTCCTACCCGGCGGTTCACAAACTGCCCAGCCGCGATGGCGTTGTTGCTGCGAGGTTCGACACGCACGTTGTATGGCGGGTCCGTGTTGACGAGGTGTACTGATGCGCCGTCCAGCAAGCGATCGACATGCACAGGGTTGCCGCTATCACCACAGAAGGCGATGGTCGCCCAACAGCCACAGATCGCCAGGCTGCGTGATTGCTTTATCCGGTGGTTCAGGCACCTCATCCGGATCGGTCTGCCCGTCCTTCACACCAGGGTCGAGCAGTCTGTCCAACTCGTCCTGATCGAAACCAAGCAGGCCGAGGTCATAGTCGCTGGATTGCAACTCGTTCAATTCCAACGTACTTTGGAGAGATCGTGATGCTCCGAAGGGTTCCCTGTTGGCGGCCGACGGACGCCTTTATTTGCGTAGCGAAGAGAAAGGCTTTGGCTCAGCACGGGGGAAGGTTATTTCCCGCGTTACTGCGTGATGACGGTCCGAGCAAACTAATCGGAAGATCTCTGTAGGACAACCGACCGGTCCCGCGTTAGTACAGATGCCGAGCACTCCGCTCTCTGGTCCGATGCATTACCGGCGCACGAGATGAGCGACTGCAAATCTTGTGAAGGGCGAGGTCTCGGCCGCAGCGGCCGGGCTGCACTCCCTGGTCGCTGACTACCCAATCCTCAAGGTGGCTCGGCCGCGAGTCGGCAACCGCGCCAAGGTTAGAACCGGCTCGCGGCTGATGCCCCGTCTACATCCTGAGATAAAATGCCGAGTGAAGGACGGCCGTGTTTCCCACGGAAAGCCGCCGTGGTGTAAAGCAGGGAACATTCGCAAACTCTCCGAAGAAACTACCGCGAGTACCAAGGCGTTCCGGCTCTCCAGATACCTGAACTCATCCAGGCGTAGAGTTGGCTTTCTGGTCACAGCGGCGCGCCCGCCGGGCATCCGTTCTTTCGAGGCGCACGGGAGTATCGCCTACACCATTTTTCTTTGTGTCGGCGAGCGTGCCGACAGCCGCACACAGGACTTTGAATCACACGGTCAACTTTCGTTGGTGGAATAGCCGTCGTTGATCCGTTGCCGCAACTTCTGGCCTTTAGAGAGCATTTCCTGAGCCGAACTCTGGCTGCGTCTGTCGAGGCGGCCTGCTGGATCATCCAAGAGAGCTTCAAGTTCGCTAGTGAACGTCTCAAGTGTGCGTTCTGCGTCTTCGGTCTGGCCTAATTTAAACTGCAATTCAGCGAATTCCAATCGGTAACGGGCGAGGAATATCTCATGGTGATGTCCATCGTCCGCGTGGCGTACGACTAAACGCTGCTTCTCGATAGCCCGTCGATATTGCCTTTCGGCATCTGCCACTCGATCGGAATCCTTCAGCACCTTCGCATACGTATGATGCAAGCGGGACTTAAGCATTAAGTACTGAGGAATGTTTGGGTGAGTGAGGTCGAGATCGTTGGTGACGTCCAGTGCCGCAAGCAGTTGCTCTTCGGCATTCTGCCGAAGCTCGGGCGTCCACTCGGTGTTGTGCCAACCCTTCGAGTACAGCTTGCGGAATACGAGGGAGCTGTAGAGATCGCCCAACTCAAAACGATAGTCCGGAACATCCGGGAATTCGCTGACCAGCCGTTCCAAAATGTCAATCGCCTCCTGAGAACTGGCCAAGCTGTCAGATCCTTTTCGAAACTGTTCTGACTTGGTGCGATAACACCGAGCAAGTAGGAAACTATACTCGGGAGTGTTGGGTTGGCGCTGTACCAATGATGTCAGCAGGGTTTCGGCGTCAGCAAGAAGATACTGATGCTCGTCGTTCATGACCTCTCCATGGTCCTTCTTCTTATGTTTGTTTTTCCATAGGCAGCGTCGCTCGGCCATGTAGAGCAAATGCAGCGATCGAGCCAGTTCAAATTGCGCGTCGTCCGTCTGTTGATTGGATTCGAGCAATTGCTTGGATCGACGATGAGCGTCGACGGCTTCGTCATGCCGGCGAGTTTGTCCGAGGACGATGCCCATACGGTTATGAATCCGAGCTAATTCTAGATCCAGCGACGACTTGTTCGGGATAACGCCTCGCGCTTCACGGAGCCGATCAATACCTCGTTGATATGCACCGAGGGCCTTGTCCGCTTCACCAAGACGATAATGGATGTCGCCGACACGGCGGTTGGCCACGATGGACTTGATCAGAACGTCCTGGTTTCCTTCCGATTGCAGAGACAGTTGATCGTAAAACTCAAGGAGACTTTCTAGTAGCTGGGCAACTCTCGGCGATAGCGGCAATTGGCTTGTCACCACGAGAGGCTCTTCTTGATCCACCTCAGTCGTTGTCTCTTCTTGGAGACTGACCGGCTCTGGTGCAAACTGCGTGTAGATTTGTTCCAGTGCCTGGACCGCAGCCCGTGACGTCAACTCAGCCCGCTGGCGCTGAGCCGATTCGCGGACATAACCGAACGTAATGCCCGCGACGGCCAGGATCAACGAGCAGGCTGCGAACGCCGTCAAACCTGCGACCACGGGATTGCGACGACACCAGCGAATCAGTAACTCGGAAGCTCGAGTCCGCCGCGCAAGAATCGGGCGATCATCCAAAAAACGCTCCAGATCCGTTGCCAGCTCTTGGGCCGATTCGTATCGATCTTCGGGATCTTTGGCAGCCGCTTTCATCACGATCGTTTCAAGATCCCGTGGAATCGTCGAATTGCGGCGACGCGGAGGTATTAACTCGTCCTTAGTAACTCGATGCATGAGTGCAACTCGGTCGCTCCCACCAAACGCCCGGTCAAAAGTCAGCATCTCGTAAAGCGTCAGGCCCAGGCTATAGATATCGCAACGCTGGTCGCCGTCACCTTTAAATCGCTCTGGGGCCATGTAGCTGAGTGTTCCAACAACGTCTCCTGTCCACGTGACGTTGTTATGTTCGACCGCTTTGGCCAGGCCAAAGTCGGCTACCCACACGACGCCATGCTCGTCGAGCAAGAGATTGGCGGGTTTGATGTCCCGGTGAAGCGTACCATCGGCATGCGCGTACTGGAGTGCCTTGGCCGCCTGCAATCCGATGCGTGCCACGTTCCTCCAGTACTCACCGTGAATACGTCTCGCGGCGACTTCCGCCATCGGATTCTGCCGGTCGGCTGTTGTTTGAGTTACCTGCGCGGATTCTTCCAATGGGTCTATCGTTGTTGTCGTGAATTCACCGACGTTGTTGCGCAATCTGAAGTCCACAGCGCGCAGATCAGACAGATCACACTTTGTGTCCGACAACATGCCGGCAAGCGTTTCCGCATCGAGCTTGCCTGTCAGTAGCGCAGCGGCATTGCGATTGGCCAGCAGGCTCCTTGCACTACTCGGCGACTTGTCATGTTCCGTAACATCTATTTGCAGCACAAGGCGGCGCAATTCCTCAAGGATCTCATCAAGGCCCACGCCTTTGATGAATTGCATGACGATGTAGTGCAATCCGTCCTGCTCACCGACACCGAAAACGGGAACGATATTCGTATGGTGGAGCTTTGCGGCGGTCTGAGCTTCACGGTGGAAGCGTTGGACGTCACGTTCACTTCGGAGTGCTTGTTTGGGCAACACTTTCACGGCAACGCGGCGCCCTAGCGTTACCTGCTCCGCCTCGTAGACGATGCCCATGCCACCCCGGCCGATCTCTGCAATGACCTTGTAGTCACCCAGTTGTGCGTCGGGGCAGCCACTGAGCGGAGCCGTCGGTTGAGTCCGCTGCTGCAGACCTTCCATCGCCGCTACCGTCGGAAACACATCACGGATTTCGTCCGCCAGTTGCGGATGCATTGAGGCATAGTCCTCGACGGAAAGCGATTCGCCGCGCCGCAAGCCATCGATGTACTCGGAAGCCAGTTCCTCCAGCGGTTCGCGCGAATCGTCCTGGTCGCTCATAACGCGTGCTTCATCGTTCGAGCGTTGCGGATCAGACATATTTGGCCTCCACCTCAAATTCTGGCGCTACTGGGATTGTTCAAATCCCGGGGTCTCCGCCAGCTTTTTCTTCAGTCGCTTGATTGCGCGAATGTATCGAATACTAGCCGCCTTATGCTTGATCTGGAGAACTTCGGCAACCTCTTGATTTGTGAGCTGTTCGAAGTGTCGTAGTGTCAGCACTTCTCGATCCATTTCATCCATTTCCTCTACGACTCGCTGAAGGCGCTCTGCCATTTCGTCACGCATCACGGCGTTGCTGGGTGAAGTCAGATCACCCAGCAGCTGCAATGCTAGTGACGTCGACGCTGATGCTTTGCGGCGATGTATGGACACATCGAGCTTCGCGTTTCGACGTTGGGCGCCTAGGTGCCGACGATGCACGTTGATCATCGTCTGGCCGACGATCATCCGTAACCAAACATAAAACGACCCCGAATGCTCATCGACGTATTGATCGACTCGCTGGGCCGCGTCAATGAAAGCCTCTTGCAGGATGTCATCCGCATCAACACGTGTAGCCAAATGTGTGTCCAGTCGCAGGTTGACCATCCTCAACAAGCGTTCTCGGTGCTGCAGAAACAACTTGGCCAGGGCTTCATTGTCGCCGTTGCGAAGTCTCTGCAACAACTCACCGGAATCGGAATTCAAATCGGCCATTGATGCATTAATAGTCTCTAACGCAGAGACTTGGGATAGGCTACAGGTTTCAAGTAAGCGTTTTCATTCGGTCGGGGCAGCTGCCGTGTTCCGCATCTTTTGACGTGACAGCATCGACATGCCGTCACCCAAGTAAAAACTCGGATGGGGTGGTTTGTTATAGACAACATTTTGCCACGCAACACTCAAGCGGTATTGCCGATCGTGCATTAGGGTGCAGAGCCGATGGTCGGTCTCGATCGTAGACGTGTACAACCTCAAGGATCGGCCATCAGGAGAAGTCATCAGCAACTCCTCACGCCAGTCGCCGATCAAATCAGCCACCAGGTTCGGACCACGGCGACCTCCAATGGCACGTGTGTCCAGCAGCATAGTCTCGCGCCCCTCCTGCCAATCCCACTTCGTGATCGAGTTGCGCGAAAGCAATTCGCGTAGCAGGTCGCCATCCCACCAGATCGCAAATCCGGTCGTACGAGGACTTGGCCCAATCTGCTCTCCCTTTCGCGTTTCGCAATCCGCCCGGACCGCCCCATAGCTCATGACCACGGTGCCGAGGGTCAATATCGGCGGCAAGTCCCCCACCGACATCAATACCCGGACTATGACTCCAGAGGAATCTCGCCGGTACGTGCGTTGCGGAGCGCAGCGCCAGGTGTGTTGAAGCGGATGGTTTGTCCCTCGTTTTCCTGGACGGTGAAGACTTCGAGCCCGGCGCGATCGGGATCAATGTCGGTGACGTGCATTGCGTCTCCATGCCGTAGACCCGTTGTGTAGAGCCCCTGTCCGTCGTCGTCAATGACCATTGCTTGATAGACAATCTCGTCTCGCCCGTCATCATCGACATCAGCGACCGACAGCGAATGGCCTCCCATGCCAGAGTATGGCGACGCATCTTCGAACGGAGGATAAGCTGATTCCGGAATCGAACCTCCAACGCTGTGTCAACTTGTCATCGCGCCAGTCCCAGGCCACTAATACCGTACGACCATAGACACCACGACACATGACGACGCTTGGTCGTGCTCCATCCAAGTAGGCGACACACGCCAGAAAACGATCGCAGCGATTTCCATAGTTGTCGTTGCCGCCGTTGCCGCCGATACCTCCCCAGCCATCAATGGGTTCGCGGCTCGGGACATAGTCAACCGTCTTCAGCGCCGCGCCGGTCAGTCCATCGAAGATCGTGAAATACTCAGGGCCGTCAAGAATGCGCCCGTACCGTCGATCGAGTCGATCCTTATTGCGATAGTCTTTGGTGGCATCGCCGATAACAATTCCTTTGCCATCCACAGTACCGTCAGCGGTTTTGCACGCCACCTCCGAACGACCATCTCCATCCAGGTCGTAGACCATAAACTGCGTGTAGTGTTCACCCTCGCGAATGTTCTTGCCCAGGTCGATCCGCCACAAGTGTTTTCCGTCAAGCGTATAGGCATCCAGAATTGGCGTACCAGTGATACCTGCGTGGGAGTTGTCTCTGGGACGAGAAACCCTGAATGCAGAACGATTTCGTACCTGCCATCGCCATCAAGGTCACCGACGGACGCGTCGCCTGGAAGATAGCCGTCAATTGGCTGAATCGGGATCTCTAAGTAGTTGTTCGGCCAGACAACAACAGCTCGCGATCGGTCCTGCTCTACTTCGCCCTTCGCTGCACGCACGAAATAGCGATCACCGCGAGCCGCGCGTGCCGCCTTGTGCATGAAGCTCGTGGCGCCAGTGAGCGGTTTCTCGTTTAACTTGACGGTTTCGTCGTCGCCTACACGGTAGACGTTAAACGCCACGCGATCGGTCTCATGGCCCAAAAGACGCCAACTGAGGAACACACCATCATCGGCACGCTGGACAGCAACAAGGCCTCGATCCAGAGACTCCATCTGCCACTCCGCGGCGCTGCCACTTCCAACCAGCGATATCGCGAGAAGCGTACAGCGTAGCGGCATCATGATTCTCGCACTCGGCCTGAAAACGGATACGTGGAAAACGTCGACAGAATCCCACTAGTGTTAACGCAGAATCGGGTGAAGGTTCTACCAGCGCCACCGGGTATTCCTGAGGATTTCTGAACCCTGGAAAATGGAAGGGGCATCGGTTAATCTCCCAATCATCGGTTAGTCTCCCAATATTCCTGGCCAATGTCCGCGATAACTGGTTGGTGGCGACCGTTGGGTGGCGAGCGGCCAACGCCGTAGTCGAGTGGCACCAAGCCGTGGAAATTTGGCGTCATCGATTAGAGTAATCGCACGTTGCAAATCCTGTCTGATGACGCACCATCGTCAAGTCCACACGAAACCCATAAGGAGGTTACCATGTCCAATCCGGGCTCTCAGGATGCCACTGAACCTCGCCCGATACCTCAAGAAGCGTTTGATTGGTATGACGAGTATGCCCATGGGCTGATCGACCGCCGAACGTTTTTGGATCGATTATCGACTCTTTCGGCGGCTGGTTTCACCATGGGCATGCTGCTGCCGGCTCTGACGCCTGATTATTCACTGGCCGAGCAGGTCTCGTTTAACGATCCCGACATCAAAGCTCAATACGCGACGTTTGCTTCTCCGAAAGGCCACGGTGCAGGACGAGGCTATCTCGTCACTCCCACAAAGCTGGAAGGCAAAGGTCCTTCGGTCTTAGTCATCCATGAAAACCGAGGCCTCAACCCCTACATCAAGGATGTCGCGCGTCGGCTGGCCAAGCTGGTTTTGTTGCCTTTGCGCCAGATGCGCTGCATCCCTTGGGTGGGTATCCCGGCAATGATGATGAAGGCCGGTCAATGCAGCGATCGTTGGATCGGGGCAAAGATCGAACAGGATTTCATTGCCGCAGCCGGTTTTCTGAAATCTCACGAGACGAGTGATGGAAAACTGGGCGCCGTTGGATTCTGCTTCGGTGGATACATCGTCAATATGTTGGCCGCGACTATGGGCGACCAATTGAATGCCGGAGTTCCCTTTTATGGCACGCCAGCAGCCAAAGAACTCCGCAAGAACATCACTGCCCCATTGCTGATCCAACTCGCTGAACTGGACCGACGTGTGAATAGCACTTGGGAGGAATACGAAGAAGATCTCGAGGCGAACAACGTTGAGTTCACCATGCACATGTATCCGAAAGCCAATCACGGCTTTCACAACGATTCAACGGGCCGTTATGACGAAGAGATGGCCGAACTGGCTTGGAAACGGACGATCGAGTTCTTCAACAAGCATCTACAATAGATACACATCTTGTATTCTCAGCACCCTCAGTAGTAATAGCTCAGCAAACGAGACCCCGGGTTAATCTTGGTGGCTCTTCGACCCTATTGAGACTTTCGAAATCGGCAACGCGCCAATGATCCCGATCGCCAACAAGATCAGGCTTGAAGGTTCGGGTACCGCCGCAACCGCGGGTCGCGGCCCTTGCTCGAATCCACCGTCCCGAAATGCTGATACTAAGTCAGACGAATCGAACTCACGGTCACCCGACCAATCGCCGGTGACCCACGTCGAATTATCATCGATGGCATCCTCGTACTGACCGGCTTCGAAAACGGCAACGAGATCCGACGAGTTGAATTCGCCATCCAGATTCGAATCACCAACCCACGTCATCAACACTTCGTGAACGTAGGTCGACCGTTCGGTCGGGTCGATGATCGTGCCATTGTCTAGCGGGATCACCAGCGGGAACCGGTCTGCAGCAAAACAGTAAAAGAGTCCATCGCCACCGGTACTTCGCAGATTACCCTGGCTGCACCCGCGGGACCCGTGTGCCGAATTCCACGAGCTTGGATTAGCGCCCCCGCCCGTGCGATCGTGGTGACCGACCATTGCGCTGCCGGCGCGGCTGCTGGTCCAGTTACTGCAAGTACTATCGCCATTCCCGGGCACAACGGTGCCATCCAATTGTGACCCGGTCAAAATGTCGTGGCGATTAGGATTATCGCCTCGTCCATTAACAATTTCACCACTTTCATTCAGGGCTGTTTCTTTGTTGAGATTATTTCGGCCGTGCAATTCGTCAACGTTGTTGGCGATGACGACGCCCAGGGCATTGTGCCAGGGACCCGGGCCGATGCGATCGCGCGCATTGACTGCGACCTGATCATCCTTAGCCTGAGCGCTCAGGTAAGCACGCCAGGTACGGTCCCCGGAGCCTACGGCCGCAGCCAGGTTCTGGCAATGAGCGTCGGCGCCTGCAAGGCCACCCAAATCAGCACCATTACCTGGGCCGTTGCTGGTGATGAAGAATCCCATGGTAAAATCGTCTTGGCCAATGGAATCCTGAGTAAGGAATGTAAAGGTCAGAGCGACGACCGACCCAGCCATGAGGAAACGGTTGAATCGCATACTATTCCCTTTCTGCTTTGAGCATCGACTACCATGTTCATCCTCGGAGCTCTGAACATGCAGGCATTGCGGACCGGTGTTTGCCAGCCGCTATTGTAGCGCCAGGCAAAGAAGGTCGCCACAATTCGTTATGGTTCTTCACTCCATTGTGCCTACGCCCCAACGGATGAAGTGCTCCACGTTTGGGCCATCGGTGTGCCCGCCATCGTGTTGTCGCCAGGCAAGGGCTCCGCCAAGCATGTCCACGTTAACGTCGGGCATTCTCTTCTTCGTGTAGTCATCGCTGCGACCGAGGTCGTCTGCGCCGAGCAGTCGGTACACGGGCTGAGCGGCAAGGGCGGCCATGAAGCTGCCCTGATGGTCGAGCTGATTGCCGAGGCGGAACATTCGGCCGTGACGAAGTAACACCGAGACACGGCGTCTCTGTGCAGCAATGAAAGCTCCACCGGAGAGCAGGGAATCGGTGTCTCCTCTATCGCTTCAGCCTGGCAGTGGCTTGGCCTTCTTGATGTATTCAGGGTCAATGTCGACACCAAATCCGGGACCGGTCGGCACTTGGATGATGCCATCCTCGCACTTCAACGATGAAGTGGCACAGTTGAAGGGCACGTTGCTGTATCCCTTGAACTCCATGTGGGCTCCAGCATTCGGAATGTACGACATGAAGTGGAGGCGCGTTGAGGTAACCCATTCCCCAGCCAGACATATGCGGCGTGCATGGCAGCCCGGCTGCCTTTGACATCAGCGCGACACGCGTGGAACGAATGTAGCCACCGAAGTAATGCAGGTCCGGCTGAACGACATCTAACCCGCGATTCAGAATGGTCCAGCGAAACCGCCGCAGACTAAACTCTTGCTCGCCCCCAGCTATGGGCATGGCCAGGGCATCGGCGACTTTCTTGGTTTCCCATAGATCGTCGAATCTGCACGGTTCCTCAAAGAACGCGTACTTGTGTTCTTCCATCATGTGTCCGATGCGAATCGCATTGGGCACATCGTATGAGCTGTTCGAATCGGGCGTAGATCGTCATGTCATCGCCAAAGGCTTCACGCACCATGGGAATCAACGCTTCGGACCTGCCCGGACGTGAATCCTTGTTGTTGCTTAGCATGCCACCGACGCGAAACTTAACTGCGCTGGCGCCGGTTTCCTCCACGAGTTGACGGAGATAGTCGATTTCTTCGTCGGGTGAGTTTCCTCGTCTTCCGCTGGCGCGATACACGGCGATGTCGCGTCGACGCACGCCACCGAACAGTTGGCCGATCGACTTTCCGGAGACTCGGCCAAGTAATTCGAGGACAGCCATTTCGGCAGCCGCCACACAGACCCCAAAGCGCAAGCCCCTGAAGTTTGTATGTGATGTTGGGACGCATCAACTCCTCAAGCAGCGCCTCCAAGCGTCGCGCGTCTTTGCCAACGAGATAAGACGCAACCCGATTTTGGAAGATCGGAAACGTGTCGGAGAGCCAACCCGAATTGCCGACAATTACTCCTTCGGCGCCGTCGGTTGAACGCACGGCGCACCAAGTATTCGCCCTGGTTGCGAAGCAATTCCATCGACTCAATCGTGACCGGATTGCGCAGATCCTCCAAGTCAAGAAGCGGTCCCGACGCAACGCGATCGAGTTCCTCCCGCCGTAACCTGTTCCGCCGCGGTTGCAGCCAAGCGGCGAGTTGCGGCGAGCGAAATGCTACCTGCTAGAGCAGCCAAGCATGAACGACGTGAAATAGACATGGCGGTGTTTCTTCACTGTGAATGAGCAAAAGGGACGTCATCGTTTGTTACTGCGCCGTGGGACGATCGCTGTGACGTTAACGCATGAGATGCAAACGTCCAGCTGTACCGCGTAGGCTCAGACAACGTCGCAGTCGCTACGGAGAATAGTAATTCCAATTCTGTTTGAGTCGTCGATAGAGAGCGTGGGACCATGGGCTGGCCAGCCCTGGGCGCTCGGCGTCCTCTTCATTCCAAAAAATCTTCAGCCGACTAGTCCCGCTGCCGCCAGCTTCGATGATTACAACTTCTTCACGAAAGTCACCGGCGATATCGGCCGAGTAGGTTCGCGCAGCACGGACGTCAAAGACCTTGAGGAACTTGCCATTCATTGGATCAACAATGGCAGCCTTTCCGTCGAGATGCCTCTCCTTGACGAAAAGGTGGCGGCGGGAGCCAGCACCGAACCAGTCAATCGCACGTACGACATCGATTCCACCTTCGACGCCTGGATGGGAATCGCTGTTGACTGTACACCAGCCCCTCGGAGCAGTCTCAAGCACGCGCCATGTCGCTATGATCTCGCCACTTGAGTTCATCACCCAGGGCTCGTGCCCACAGGCTGAACGAGCAAACACTTCGAGGCCGGGCTGTCAGGATCAAAATCTCCAACGGCAACTTTGTCCGGATCTCGTTCACGTGCACACTGCCCCGTGGGTGGGATGTTGTCGCGTCGTCGGCCCCAAAGGATCTGCTTCACATTGAACGTGATTGCCTCATTGTTGCCTCCCTGTTCGGCCAATACGACCTCGAGAGGGTTGCCGGGAACGATATCACCCATAGCGAGGCTGTCGAGGGAACCCAAGTGGGTACTTCGATCTCGTCTCAGGTCCCAGGAGCCCAGTCGATTGCCTTTGGCGTCGAGAAGGATTGGACCGAGTATTTCGTCTCGACCATCGCCATCGATGTCTGCCGTTCGAACCTGAGAGTGCTCGATCCCAAACCAATCTTTGGTGTGCCACAACGTCTTTCCCGTTATCAGATTAATCGCTCGTAGTTCGGTCTGGCCATACTGAATGATCGCGTCTTGATCACCTTTGCCCTGCAAGTTTGCGATCGCCAGTCCCTGACCGCCTGGAAACTCAAATGCCCGTTCGAGCTCGCCTGTCCTGCCTCGTCGAATGATCAACTTGCCCTGATGCGTCAGATAAGCGATGAAGGAGTTGCCATTTCCGTAGTCATTACCATAGATCGCACCAGGAGCCTGGGATCCTGGATAACCCGTTCCGCCGTTTGCCGATCGAGACAGGCGAATGTCGTCATGCTTCAGCCAAAGAAGCTCTCCGTTGTGACCGTACGCTCCAATGGCGCCGGGGCTGGTGACCAAGAAATCGATCTGGCCATCTCCATCGAGTTCACAAGCAAATAGTGAACCTCGATTGTCATTCTCGGGACGTTCTGTTGCAGCGCGATCACGAAGGGATTGGCCTGATATTGTTCTGAAGCATCGGCCGTTGTTGACAGCGTCGTCTCTATTGGATTGGGACTTCCCAGACATCGTTGTGGACCATCGGGAACGACTGAAGGCCATACAAGCATGATCGAGGTAATAGTCGTGCGCCAAATAGCTAGGCCGTGATTCATACGATGTTTCCTTTGTTTGGACTCAAATCGTTAGGTTACAACAATCGGCCACTCGAACGTTGAAGTCAGGGCAACTCGTTGTCCGGTCGCTTGCGACTTCCGTGCAGCGGTAATGATCTCAAGAACATGTAGCGCATGTTCCGGTGTGGCGAGCAACTCTCGTCCCGTGGCCAGGCATTCGGCCGCCAGGGCGGCTCCCTGCTGCTCCTTGCTTGACGATCCTGAGCTGCTGCCCGCTGTGACGGAGTGAAGAGCATTCGACCATGTCTTACTCGGCCGAACTCTTCTCTCCCGGCGGCCCAGCGTTGTTGGCGATGCGGACGGTACCTTTGCTCTGATTGTTGATCCGCTCTGGTCCCTGGAAGAGGTTTTCGGTGATGATCGCGCGGTCTACAGCCTTTCCCAGCGAGACTTGTGGGCGGTCGATTTGGAATTCGCAGCCACGCACCAGGACCGAACCGCTGGTGGCTTGGATGGCATGACGGCCCTGCCGTTTGGCGTCCCATTGGCAGAACGTGCAGTCGCTGAAGCCGACCGTTCCTTTGCCGGCGATCTTGGCAATTTGGCTGCAAGGCCCCCAATAGGCGCAGTTCACGAAGCGGACGCTGCCTCGATTGCTGGCTGCAACTTCCACCATGGTCGGGTCGTCGCCCTTGAAGGCGACAAACTCGCCGTTTGTGATCAGTAGCCCATAACGGGCACACTCCTCGACCAGCAACGACGTCTGGCAGGCGTCCGCCCCAATCCCCAGGAAGTTGCCGTTGCACATGCCCGTGTTGGTTTTGACAAACTTGTAACCGACCTTGTAGCCGAAGCAAAACGTGTTGAGCACGTATTGCCAGTCACTCTTGCCAAAGATGAAGGCCTCGCCATGTTCGAGTTGCCATTTCAACGCCATCTTGTCTCCACTCCACCAAGGGTTGAAGTGCACGTTCTCGATGCGTCCGATATCGTAGATGG
>CBDCGL010000005.1:0-17907 GCA_965216755.1 Alphaproteobacteria bacterium
GAACGGCAGTGTGGCATTCGACGACGAGGGCAACCCGTCGTACTACGTCGAGGGATGGCGCGGTGGCCGGGACAGCGGCAATATCGTGATCACCGCGGCGCACTGCGTCGTCGGCGACGACGGCTTTGACATCCCGGCCGAAGCGCTCGAGGTCGTCATTGGCACGACGAACCTCGCCGACGGTTCGGGCGTGCTGGTCGGGGTGCGCGAGGTCATCTCGCACTACGGCTACAACGACGATCTAGACAACGACATCGCTATCCTGATCCTCGACGAAGTGCCACCGGCGGCGGACACGATGTCCCCGCGCAGTATCATGCTGCCCGAATGGCGCCATGTGCGCACGTATTCGCAGGTCACCGCCGCGCACAACGTAAACGGATGGGGTGCCACCGAGACCGGCTATCTCTCGGATGTCCTAATGACGGTGCGGGTCCCCTATTCGGACCAGCAGGTCTGCCGAGAGGTCCATGCTCAGTTCGGGGCCGAACTCAGGCCAGGAAACTTCTGCGCGGGATTCGTGACCGGTGGGTTGGACAGCTGCGCGGGCGATTCGGGCGGTCCGTTATTCTACCGGCCCGTCTCTGGCTCGGGCACGGATTTCGGCCCGCCGATCATGTCGGGTGTCGTCAGTTGGGGGATCGGCTGTGCACAACCCGACTTCCCCGGCGTCTATACCAGCGTGTTTGTCCACAAGGAGTGGATCGAGGCGGCAGTCTGGAGCTGCGCAGGATACTTTCTCGAGCCCGAGGACGGTTACGTGCCCGAGGCCACTTGCGATTGAGTGAAACGACCGACCTTCACATCGCAGCCAATAAGATGGTTGTTACCGGCAAAGGAGTCAGCTCGAAAAGACCATCGCTATCCGTAAACGATTGGTGCTCGTCGCGTCTAAGCTTGGAGTTCTGTTTGCGGAGAACGATCTGAACTAAGTCGCGCGCGGTCGAAACCATGATTCGTTTCACTGACAAGCCATCTCACAAATTCTTTAGGACCTCGGCTGTTCCGCGAGGTCTTGGCCAGTCGTCATAAAACAGACGCGGCCGTCGCGAGCGTGCGTGTCGGTTTCGGGCTCAAAGGCGATATTTTGTGCAACGCTGGACAAGGACCACTCTTGGCTGAGGCTGTCGAATCAGTCTGTTTAGAACGGTTTTAGGGGTCCGCCTTCGCCCGGAACAGCATGGCACAGAATCGGCAATTTCGTGGAACGAAGCCGCTATGTCGTCTCAAAGGGTACTGCAATGAATCAAATATGGTCGAGGTAGCATCTCCGCGTGCCCGCAAACTGAACAGTCCCACTTGGAATTCATTCTCGGAAGTGCCAACAAACATTCGCAATTCGGAGAACCGATCTTCCGATAGGTATCTGTACAATGTTTTTCATAATAGAGGTTATCGGATTAAGTCGGGGCAGGTACACAGCACTCCTTTGCCTGCCTTGTCATATGGATTTCTATTCACAATATATGACACACTAAACATCCCGGTAGCTATGAGGATTGATGCTATGAAAGTGGGGATAGCCACGGCTTTGGTTTGTTTAGTTATCGCGGGCATATCAACCGCCGCGGCCTCTCAGTCACGCGCTCATGAAATTTGTGGACACCCTCCACCTGTTGCCGACGAAAGCCTAAAGGCCGCTATAGAAGGACAGGCCCAGTTGTTGGCCCGGATGTTCGGCGATGTCGATCTCAAAACAGAAATCGAAAGCGCGAAATCAGAAATATTCTCGCAGTACCCGGACGCAGAACGGACACGTTCCAACTCCTATTTTGAGTATCAAGCGTGTGTCCTCATCATGGATGATGAAACTCTTGAGACCAGAGCAAAACTTGATGAGCTTATCCGGATCCGGACATATTTGAGAGAACCACGAAATCCGAGAGAGGAACAGAGTTCGATACAGGGCGCCCCCTTAAAAGATGCTCAAGATGAAAACGTCTCCTTTTCTCTAAAAAAGAATCAAACCAAATTCTTATTTAAAAGAACTGTATGGATGAGTATGAGAAATCCTAGATCGACTGTCGGTGGCTCATGTGTTCATGTAACTTCAATCGGAGAAGATTTTCGTTTATGTGTTGGCCAGTATCTCGAATTCGACATGTCTGACGGCAAGTGCCGCGTAATCTATATTGGTCCCAATGATGATCAGCAGTCTGCCGATTTCACTGTTATTTGTTCTTAGAGAAGTGTTCCAACGATTGTCCAGGGACAAGGTTTAGACTTTAGGGTTTCGGTGCACGACTCAAGATTTAGTGTCCACAGGCGCGCCGCTTTTGCCATAACTCAACAAGTAAAGGCCTATCTTGCACTGCAACATGGCTGTGCTGAATATTTTGGAAGAGAAATAGAAACGGATGGGCAGGGCGCAGGCATAAGATGTTGATTGGATAACCGCCGTGCTCACATCTGAGTCCGATGCTGCTTCGTCAAATCCACCTCATCACGCAGAACCCGGACAATCAGAATATGGGCATCGGCGATCATCCCGCCCGAAATAGCGCACCACCTCTTCCAAGGTCATCAGGTCCTGGACCTCGATCGACCAGGATTCGCCCTGAATGCCCTGGCGGTCTTGCGCGGCGCAGGCGACTTCGGAGCGGCAGGTGACGATCAATAAGGCCCTGCCCAAATATGGCCTAATCGATTGAAACCACACATGAAATCGCATGAAATCTGATTTTTCTTGCAAACATATATGAGATCGCAAAATCTTGGGGACCAAATCTTCAATGGATATCTATTTGACGATGTACGGGTGGTGGTCGAATCCCACGTCAACGCATCGGACCGATCCGAACACTGATCAGTAGGGACGGGCGTGCTTCCTGGCACGTGCCGCGTTTAAAGGGTGGCTATGGCTGAAACGAAGCTCGAGACCGGCGGCCCGCCGGACATCAGTAAAAACACGGTATATGCACGGGTTGAACAAGAAGAGTCGTCCGGTGCCAAGATGGTTTATATTTGTGGGCTCTTTCATAGAACAAATATTGTTGTCCCGTGCATAGATTTGGATGGCCGTCGTTCCAACGAATACTTGTCGTATTGTCAATTAGGGCTGCATCTCCGTCACGTTAATTTTGAAACGGGGTATACGGAAGATATTTATGCAAAAGATGAAATAATTGATAACTCTTGGACGATTACCACTTTTGGTTATACTATAATATTTGATGTTGATTCATTTTCTAAACCTGAAATACAGTTTTATTTTTATTATCGATTCCCTATGCTTGATAAGCGGAGTGAAGTGACATTAGAGACATCATTGAAGGCGCTGCTAAAACAACACGGGCTTCAGGGTCCCGCTGCTGATCGCCTATGCGCTGGAGTGGCGGCAGAGCATTTCGAGAAGGTCGCCCGTCAGAAAAATGGCTTGCCAATCAAACTACCCCGATACGGCGAAATACCGCTCTATAAGGAGCGGAACGACCGAAAAATGAACCCGGTCGTGTTCTATAACCTGTATTGGAAACCGTATGCTGACGCTGGATTGCTTTTTCAGAACATTTTACGAAAATATGATACGCCGCTAATTGACGCGATCCACGGTTATTGTCGGCGCAACTCTGCAAATCCGAATGTGCCTGCAGCGATCGACGTTCTCCCGCCTCCGATAAAGTCATACACGGAAAAGCAACTTTCGCGACCTGACGCATCCGCAATTGACAAAAGCCGCGCTTGGCAAGCGTTGCGGCGCCGACAATGCTCGGATCGAACAAAAAGAGAACCCTCCTAACAGATTGTGTTTATGTATGTTTTCGAGACAATCGGCAGCGGCACATTATTCGTCGGGCTAAACTCGTAACTGTCTGCGTCATTTGCGTTGACATGCCGAGACGTCTGACGGAGTATTCTTTGGCGCCAGTGAATATAACCCGATCGGAAACGACAGAAACAACCTGATCTTCACTGGCCAGTGCGACGCCACACTTTGTGGCTAGAGAATCTGCGTGAACAACGGACCGCTGAAAGAGGACGGGCTTTCAGTGAATGCGATAGAGAATGTTCTGTTGCAAACGTAGAAGCGCGCCTTCCGGCAGGAGGTGAAGATGGCGTATGCGATTTCTATTTTGCTATATTTGGCGCTCGCGTCAGGCGGTAATGCGGTGGCGACCATTGACACGTTGGATGGTTACTTTGCCCACTACCTAACGTCTATAGCCAGAAATGGGAAAAAACCGACCGCCCACGACGGTGTTTTCTTCTTTGAGGTGTTTGAAAATGTATACCTATGTTTATCCGGCGGCGGATTAATTACAGAATGTTTGTTTCAACTTGATCCGTTTCAAATATTTTGGGCGCTAACAACAATTGGTGCATTAGTGGCCATAACTATGGCGGCAACAAAGACAACCATAAAGGCAATAAAAAAATATAATAATAAACACTTATCTGCGAGGGATCAGTCCATAGAACGGAAAATATTGCGCGCTAGGGATCGAATTTCCAAACGTAGTCGCCGGTCCGAGGAATCGCAGTCCCAACCAAGGGGCAAGACATAGGTCAAGTGCTCTGGTGCACAACTCAAGACTTATGCACCACTCGCAAAAACCGCAGAATTCTGCGCTGTGGATATGGTGCACATTCACGGTGCATGTACTTTCCTGATTTGGTAGGCTAGTAGCCATGTTGATTGGCTACGCAAGAGTCTCCAGCAAAGGCCAGAATCTGGATCGCCAAATCGCGGCGCTGCGGGGGGCGCGGTGCGATAGGATTTACCGCGATAAAGCCTCAGGCGAGTCAGTCAAAGGGCGACCGCAGCTGGAGAAAGCCATCGACGCCCTGGGCATGGATGACGTGCTGGTGCTGGCTGAGTGGGACAGGGCGACGCGTTCTATGATGGACGGCATTGCAATCATTCAGCGCGTGGCCGACCGTGGGGCTTTGGTCAAAGCACTCGACAAACCCTGGCTCGATCTCACAAGCGTGATGGGGAAGGGGATCTTGGCGTTTTTGTCGGCCCTGGCCGAGGATGAACGGGAACGCATCGTCAAGAGAGCCGCGGAAGGCCGGAAACTCGCCCGCGCCAAAGGCGTTAAGTTCGGGCCAAATCCCAAGCTAACAGCACACCAACAATCCGTAGCCCTGGAACGATTGGCCGCCGGCGACAGCTGCCGCGGCATCGCCCGTGATATGGGCGTGTCTCATTCCACGATTTCACGGCTGCAAAGGGCGGCGGCATAGAGCAGGCGGCTGCCTGAGAGATTGTGATCCGCTCAACAGGGGAATGCCTAGATCAGGACTTATAGGCTTGAAGGGATAACGATCGAAGGAAATTAGTCAATCATGCCGGATAAAAATGAACTTGAAGAAATAGTATCTCACGTTCTCAATGGATATATAGATTCTGATGATTTTAACGGCACTCCTCTCTCTGGATTGATGAATGCCTTCAATATCGAAGAAGCTCAGAAAAAGAAGATCATTTCGGATCTTCTGTCCAACAATAAGATCACGCTCTGTTTCTCAGATTCTGGTAATTCTCACATCAAGCGACTCCCCGATCTACCTTTAGAAAAGCAGATTGAAAAGTTACAAAAGGAACGCCTCGAACACGTATGCGCCTATCCATCCTGCGAAGTGTTATCGGGTCACTTTGAGAATCAAGATTATATAGACCGACCTTTCACTCGGGAGCTTTTCCTAGGAGCAGCGCAGCTTGAGGCACGCTTCTTCGATATGGGTGTTCTAGAGCGCTATCGTAATGATCCGCGATATCACTTCGGTTTCAGAGAATTTAGCGGGATCATATCAATTGCATCAAAATATTATAGAACAGACGATGTGCTTGAACGAGATCAAGTACTTCTTGAAAGCTTCGGTCTTGCTATCAGTGAAGAGAAGGATCGTAAAATTGCAGCATTTTTGCGCTATCTCCATAATCTGACAGCAGAACACCAACAATACTGGAAAAGCTACGAAATAAATGGTGACGGATATATTCTTGTTCCAGAATACTATATGCCATCAATAATTGGTGATTTCCCAACCCATGTGCCGATCTACCAGGGAATTTTGGAGGAAATCAAAATTGTCAACGAAATGTGTATCCGTATCGGAAAACCGGTTCTATTTCGCGAGGTATTTGAAGACGAAACGCCGCTCGAGTTCGGTCTTTTTCTGAGACCCACACAGAAAGACTTTGATGCGTTCATTCATACCGCTGACAAGATTCTCTCCGAGAATCTAAATCAAGAATTTTTTGCATCGTGGCCACAACTCATACTTGATACCGTAACAGAGAACAAGGACGGTACGCAGACTAAAACCAGAAAAGGCACGGTGCAACTTCTTGACAACTGGCTTCAGGACGTCATCCAAGGGGCAGAAAAAGAAGTTATAGACAAAATCATTGAAGCATTCAAAAAAGTAAGACAACTAAGGCAGGTTCCAGCTCACAAAATTAATCCTAATAGTTATGACAACTCTTATATTAATAAACAAAGGGACATCTTGAATAAAATATACGTCTCTGTGCGTTTCATCCGCTTGATGCTTACAAATCATCCGGCGGCCAAAGGCGTGGAGGTACCCGACTGGTTACAAGAAGGACTCTTGCGAAATTACTGATCTGGAGCAGTGATACAGAATGGCGCATTCTGTATCAGGGCATCCCGAATTTGCCGGAAATCGGCCATTTCAGACGCTCTCTCGTCGCACTGACGCACGATTGCCCGGCCAATCGGTTCTAAGGAACGCGAGAGACGCCGTTTTCATGGTCGTAATTCGGAGATCAGTCAGCTTTAGGAGGTCTACGGACCATCCGCTCCAAGTCTTTATCTGTGAGCGGCCTATTGTCGGGGTCATCAGTTTTCTTATCGTATGGGATTTTATGCCAGACGGCAGGGGCTGCCCCGTTCTCAATCGCGGCCTGCACATGCGCCTCAACCTCTGCAGAACAATAGGTACGGCCTTCATCGGCGTCCCTCAATCCCCGCTCAAGCGATCGCTGCAAAAGTTCATGTTTGATATCGTCGTGCGGCGCGATCTCTCTTGCCTGCCCCATGAGAACAAAAACCGCTTCGGACGGATCAACGAAAATTTCCCGCTCCACCAAATCAAGAATCCAGTCGGCCATATCCGGCGGCAAGTATGCCTCAAATTCAAGGCCGCCCTTACGTGCTTGCTCTCTCAGTGATCGGGCTTGGTCCTTGGCAAGACTGCGTTTAATCGCAGTCGCAGTGACCTCCTCATAAATGCCGTCATCTTTCAAAGAATCATCGAATGACGAACCGATGTGGGGGTTTTTCTTACGACTCATAACGACGCACCTCCTTCATGCGGTCTTCTGGCATAACCCCGAGAATCAGTTCAGCCAGTGGTCATTAGATCTCCGGTTCGTACCGCTTGACTCGAACCTCACCGGCCCGTGCCCGCATCGCTGCGGCATCGAACCACGCCTGCATGCGAAGCATGGTGTCCATGTCGAGATCAAACGCCTGTTCGATCCTGAAAGCCATTTCCGGCGACAGGCGCGCTTTCTCGTTGATCAAGTCGGACAAGGTCGCCCGTCGCACGCCCAGCACATCAGCCGCCCTGGCAATGCTGAGGCCAAGGGGCTTGAGCACCTCTTCCAAAAGAAACTCGCCCGGGTGTGAGGGCGTCATACCAATTTCGATCGTTTCCTTTCCCATCAGTGATAATCCTCCAAATTCAACTCGTCGATCTCTCCCTCGACCACGCGGAAGGTGATCCGCCAGTTGCCGGAGACGCTGATGCTCCACGTCCCGGCGCGGTCTCCTGACAGCTCGTGAATCCGCCAGCCCGGCGGGCCCAGTATCTTTTCCGGACTCGGGGCCGAAATCAGGGCGGTAATCGCCCGTTTGATCCTGGGGAACAAATCGGCGGGCAGCGCCCGCTTGTCATTGCGCTCGATAAACCGCCGCAATCCACGGTGTTGAATACCCCGAATCTTCATACTGTAGTGTACGGCAATACCGTACGATTGTCACTAAGAACGTTTTCCTGAATGGAGATCATTCAGCCAGACTTAACGATGACGCCCAACGCGGATCTTATATATGGGCTGCGCGGTACATATCGCACTTGCAGCCGCTTACTTTACATACTAACCGTTATCGCGTTTCTCTGTCCAAATACGGCAAGCTGACATTCCCAGCTTCGTCAACCGGCGCGTCAAAGTGTTCGACAAAATAGCCGCTGAGCGCCTTGAGTAATTTGCGATCGAGCACGTAGGCGGGGATTTCTGGCTTGGGTCCTTCCCAGGGAATATTCTGCCAATCTCTCACGTGTTCAATGAGTAACTCCCAGAGCGCATACTCAATATCGCCGCTCTCAAAGCCGTTTTGCTTTAGGTGACCAAGGAACTGCGAACAAAACTGCCGCAGGATGTGGCTTTCAAGCGGCCCGTGAAAATCCACGTGAACAACGTTTGTTGGTTTCTCAATCGCTTTTTCCATACAGCTCTTTATCGCATTTTCAATCTGGGATGTAGTCATCCCAGATCATGGCGATTGCACCCGATCAACATACCCAGCTCGCCCAAACGTCGCACGTCTTCCGAATCCGGATCGATCAGAAAGCTTCGCAACCTCATCGGCAGGGACGGAGTCAAATAGTGCACCAGCAAGGCCTTTATCGTCACTTTCAGTCCATGAATTGTCCCTGGGCTTTGGCTATGGTTGTGCGTACTGCTGCAAGCATGGACGGTGCGCCTTCATGCGCATGATAATATTCGACCGCCTCGAGAACGCGTTCCAATGCTTCCAACAGTTCAGGTGCGGCCGCGATAAGATTGGCATTTGCCGTGAGTTGCTCGGCTGGCGCCACACGACCCTCGTCGTCCTCAGTGGATATTTCCGCGATGTAGATATCAGCGTGAATGCCTTCAGGACCGGGGCCAACAATTAGTCCAAAATCGGCATATTCCCAAGGGCCAGGTGTGTGTGCTTTACGGTCAGTCATTTCGTTTCTCCTTTTTAAAATTAATGATCAGGGTTGAAGCGCAAGCTTGCGCCGCGCCTTGAACCCTGATGAAGACCGCTTTTTAAGGGAGGGAAATCCGTCAAGGTCGAAAAGCCGGGAATGGTGCGGGCGCAGGGAGCGAAGCGACTGAGCCACGGTCCCGGCTTTTCGCTCGCCTTGGCCTTGACGGATGGGAACCGGAGGTTCCTCAAACAAACAGACCGGCCGGCTTTGCCGGCTCATATTGAGGGGACGCCTGCGGGATCGGCACTTGGCGCCCTTTTCTCCTAAACCCAATGGATGGCTGGCAGGATCGCCACTTTCTCAGTCACAAGCCCGCGGGAGAAGGACATGACGGGGATATTCGGCTGGGCCGCCGCACGATCATTTTCTCATGAAAACCACGATTAGAACGTTGCGCGAACACGTATAATCGTTATACTAACCACTAGCACCATATCGGCCGTTTCGGATGCGCGATTCGAGTGAAAACCAATGCCAATACGTAAATCCCTACGCCACCTCTACCCGGATGACTGGGAGGAAATCAGCGATCGCGTTCGCTTTGTCCGCGCCGGAAACCGCTGCGAGCAGTGCTGCCGACCGCATTTGGCACCGGTGCTGACGTTACCGGACGGCCGTTGGAAAGAACCATTCGCGCGCAGCCGGGCCCAGATATGGCGCGGAGATCGTGGTGAGTTGGTTGCTGTTCCGTCTGCGGCAGAGTTCAAAGAGGCCGTCAAACGCCGCTATGTGCTTCAGACAGCCCACAAGGATCACAACCCGCTCAACAATGCACTCGATAACCTGGCGGCGTGGTGCAATCGCTGTCACCTCATTCACGACCGCCGCGAACATTTGCGCCGGCGCAAAATCGCCTTTCTAAGAACCCTTGCATCGGGTGATCTGTTCTTGGGCCCCTACCCTACTGAGACCGATCCGGAATTCCTGACATTCATGCCGGAATGGTTTGCCATGGAAGCCAACCGGCGGTGACGCCGCACAAAAAGTGCATCCCTAGCGCGACGTTTCCAAGGGCGTGTTTGATGGGTTGAGCCAATCGCCATGTTAGCGGCCGTGTTACCATACAAGCTGTTTGGACTCATTATCCGCGCCGGAACGCTCCGCGCGCGGGACAAGTCGCTCTGATCGTCTCTCTCGCTTTTTTACGAGACGAATGCAGGGACCAGGCTGGAATACCATGCCATTTCTAATTGCCCTTTTTCTTAGCTCTTTGGTCGCGCTCGTAACATTGATTGTCGGCGGCTTGCCCACGGTCCTTGACCTCAATCGAACCTATGTGACGTGGTCCACCGCGGGCGTATGTATTCTGCTGGCGGCGATGATCCTCGAAGCCGCTGGTGCATGGAAAAATGTCGCGGATTGGTTGGAGGACCGAGGTGTTATCCGACTTCTTCGGGTGGTAGAGGTGTTTGGCATCATATCCGCGGTAATCCTCTTTTATTTTGAGGTCCACGACCGCGAACGTGACCGGGAAGTGGCCAGTTCAACATTGAAGGTAAATGAATCAACGCTGAATCTGGCGTGCTGGCAGCTTGCCGATGCCCTTGGTGGTCGGGAAGGACCGACGGATCGCGCACGGATCGTGGAGTTTTTGCTGACGATTTGCCCCAGTCTTTCCGGAATCAGCCTGTCCAAGCTTGTTCTCGATGACATCAGCCTGCCAAACGCCACGCTCCAAGAGGTGGAGTTTTCCGGAACGAAGTTGGCCCGAGCGAATTTCAATGGGGCCGATCTGACCATGGCCAAACTCGAGAGTGCCGACCTTTCCGAAGCGCAATTGATCAAGGCAACGCTCTCTGAAGCGAACGCAACCTGCGCCGATCTGTCTGACGCCAAGCTAGAGGATGCGAGCCTATGGAACGCGACACTGGTCGGGGCCAATCTGGTTGACGCAATCCTGCGAAATTCAGAACTGATCCTGGCCAGCCTGTCAAATGCCCACCTGATTTACGCCGACCTCGAGGGTGCGGACCTGCACGCGGCCAATCTTGAAAACGCCGACCTTCAGATGGCGCGTTTTGTCGGCACCAATGTTGAGAGCGCCAGCTTCGACGGCGCGAGCCTCGAGGGAGCCGATTTCACGGGCTCCAACATTTCGCAAGACCAAATCAACACGGCCCATTGTACTGATCCTCGGCGGGGTGATCCACCGACATTGCCGAACCGCACCTTGACCCCGCCGGCCGCCTGCGATCTCGCCGCACCGATGTTCGGCAATGAAGTGTGTGAGACCCCATAGGGTCTCAATGGACCACGGTAGGAACCATGACCGAGTCTGGGTGCTCCTGTTCGCTCGATATGGCCAATTGCGCGCCCCAGGCATTCGTCATCGTCGGTAAAACATGATCTGTTCCGCCTTCCGGACGCCACGATGGCTTCGCCTCCGTGTTCGTCTGTAAGAACCGTTTCTTTCGTTTCCGTATTGTCAGAAGCCGTGCCGCCCACCCGACCACCTTTCCCAGAGCCATGATTGTGAGCCGCGTGCTGGAAAGGCTTCGGCGGTCGGAGCCTCCAACAAATGGAGGAAACGATGAATCTCGTCACCCACTTCGAACTGGCCTGCCGCAGCAAAACCGAGCTGCACGCCCTGTATCGTCATGTTTTCAATGCGCTTGCGCGATGTGCGCCCAACAGCGCAGAGCGCAGCATCGCCCTTGCCTCGCTCGAACGCACTATGGCCGCGCTGCGCGCGAGAGATCGTCGACCCTGAGCCCAGCCCTGACAATCGCGATGTCGCTGTGAAGTGACCGCTCCTGCAGCACACACGCTTCGGACATCCGCCACACACCCGATTTCGATCGGAGTACCACATCATCCTTGTTTCGGGGCCCGCCCGCCGGGGCAGGCGTCAAGCTCCTTTGCGATCGCTTCCAAATAAGCCGCGAGGCTGTCATGAAGACAGACGCGCATGAGAGCTTCAAAGGGCCCATTGTCACCAGACAACTGCCGGAGCTCCAGACTGTCGATATATTCCGGGCGCACATCAGGACCGATGGCGACTGGCGGATATCCACCTTTTAGCAATATCAGGTTCATCAACAACCGCGCCGTCCGGCCGTTGCCGTCCGAGAACGGATGGATCGTCACCAGCCGGGCATGAGCTTCGAATGCGGTTTCAGGTGTCACGTCTTGGGCACCGATCCATTGCCCAAAATCCCCCATCAAGGCCGGGATCTCCGCCGGCGACGGGAATGTGACCGTTGAGCCCTGGATCGCGCGGGCGTGTGTGCTGTAGCGACCGGCTTCGTCGGGATTGCTCCGCGCCAAGACCAAACGGTGGATCTCTCGGATATCAGCCTCTCGGACGACTTCGTTGCGCGCGGTGAGCGTCCGCACATAGGCGAGAGCGTCTTTGTGATCGATGGCTTCGAGGTGGTCTTTGAGCGGTTTGCCGCGGACCGTCAGACCCTTTTCGAGAACAATCGCGGTTTCACTACGGGTCAGCGTGTTGCCTTCGAGGGCATTCGACGTGTAGGTGAGCTCGACGTCGTACCAGGCATCAAGTACCTCGAGGCTTTGGCGCGCCAGAGGACGCTTGCGATCAAGCGCCGCCTTCTGGTCCGCAATGTCTTGCCATGTCACCATCGTTTCTTTCCCGCGGTAAACTCGCGCCTGATTGTGCGACAAACTGGTGTGGTTTTCTATAGAACGCCCTACCGCACCGTCACCTTGCCCTCAGCGGCAAGGGCTTCGGCAAACATGATCACGTCTTCACGCTTGATCGGGTCGGGAATGCCGGTGAAGGCCACAAGCAACCGGGTCCCCTGCCCTTCATCAAAATTCTTGATCCGGTCCAAACAGTCTTCCAATCGTGTGCTGCCGTTGTCCTCCATTTTTCTCGCCCCCGTGCCTGAGAATGCATGACACGCCCGGCATGGTGACCGGACGCTCAAAACCGTCTAGGCAACGGTGCGACGTATTCGGCCAGATGGCCTTATTTCGCCGCCATCCGGCCATATGCAATGGCCGGCCTAGACAGGTTTTGAGTCCTGTTCGGCTGAATCTGCAACCGACGACAAGACAATGGCATAAAATAGTTGACTAAGTAAATGAACTTCTACGAATGATCTGGGCGGCGCGTATTGGTTTGATCTCGCTTCAACGCCCGGGTCAAGGTCCAAGGCGCCACCCCAAAACTCATGGCGACCTGCTTGACAGAGACGTTCGGCTTCTCGAGATACTGGCGTGCCAGTCTTAACTGCTGCCGGGACAGCTTGGGTGGCCGGCCGAGCCGCCTGCCCCGCTGTCTGGCAGACGCCAGTCCCTCCTTGGTGCGCTTTGATATGTTGCGCCGCTCAAACTCAGCGAAGGCCGCCATAACCGTATAGACAAGCATGCCGGCCGGCGTCGCGGTGTCGACATCCAGGGTCACAATCCGAAATTCAACGTTACGCTCGCGTAGTCTTTCCGCCTGGATCACGGCATCGACTGTGGAACGGAAGGCACGGTCCAAGTCCCAAACCACGAGCGTATCGCCGGACCGTAGCATTTTGACCACCTTCTCAAAAACCGGCCGCCGGGCCGATACCGCTGACAGCGTTTCGACATGAAGCTCATCGCATATGGCCTTAAGGCCATCGATCTGGCGATCCGGCCTCTGTTCTTGGGTCGAGACCCTGAGGTAGCCAATCATCATGCCCTGTTCGGCGCTTTGCGCAAATCTCAGCGCCCTCCCCTTCCCTCGCTGCCAGTCACAAGCGATTTCGTGACGCTCTGAAGCGCCACATAATCGACCCTTTTCGTGGCAGTGGTTTCGATATCGGCATTTTGCGTCGCACAGAAACAGCGGCCCCAAATGCACCAACATCTTAAGCATTATTGTATCACAACAAATGATTGATATGGAAATTTCAACAAAAAGGGTCGATTATGAGCAAGGAATACAAATATCGTCGCATTAAAGACTTTGCGTATCCTATCGTTGTGCTGTCGTATCTGTGCAGCGCGTCAGCGGTGTTTGCCGAAACGCCCTTCACGGCCAAGGATTTCCTTGAGAAAATGAATTCTGATGAACAATTCAACTACCTGATGGGCGCCATCGATGCGTTGGCTTATGCGCGGTATATGAAGGATGGCAAGAGCGAAGACGGCATGACCTGCATTGTCAATTGGTTCTTTGAGGGCACCCAAGGGCGCGTCCAAATCAATCAGGCCTTCGAAGAGTTTGGCGACTATCCGCCGAGCAACATCCTGTGGCATTTGGCCAAGAAACAGTGCGGAGAGTGATGACAGACCGGGTTTCAAGATTTGAGCTGCGTAAGCGTTTCAATCGAAAGACTGATGAACAGCGGCGCCGGCAGGAGCGTGACCGGCAACGCCGCAAGAGGCAACAACAGGCGGACAAGTCGGATGCCCTATGTGACGCCTTGGTCCAATTGGCTAGCTCATCTCAGCGGGCGTTCTGGGAAGAACGCATCGAACGGTTGGAAACCGCCACAGTCGCTGCTTTGCTTGACAATGACGAGCGTCTGCGCCGTGCACAACAGGCGTTGGATGATCTGGAAAATCGCGCATTCGTCCTCCCGGATGGTCGCCGTGTTTACAAAACTCAGGTGGGAGACCGTGTTTTTGATGAACAGGGCAACAGAATTCTCGTATCAGAACTCGACCCACGGGCGATTTCGCCTGAGCGTCCGGACTGGACGGCGCATCGGAGCATTAAGGCTGAACACAACGCCGCGCTGGCAGAACGTCAGGAACTCCTGGATTACCAGGCCAAGCTGGATCAGGCTCGCGACACGCTCGACGACAAGGCTTTAACCGCGGATGACCTCGAGGCCCTTGGCGCCGACCTTGAAAGCAGCATGCCGGCGGCCGTGCGTCAGCAAATGGCTGAGATGGACGAGGTCCAGCCAAGACCGTTGCGACGCCAACAGTCCCCTGCCCCGATCACGGCACAAATGGTGCCTCCGAACCCAAATCGCTGACATTTGGGTATCGCCTTTGGCCCAGAGGCTTGGTGACTGGGAGCTAATTGCTGTAGTAGCCTTTCGAATAGCGAAGCCACTCGCGCGCATGGTCAGACTCGATCATGACGCGCGCGATATCACGACCGTCAGATAGTTCACATCGCGCGACAATGCGTCTGTAGTGGTCTGTATCTTGTTGGCGGCAGAAAAGCCTCTTTCCCAAAACAAGCGCCTTGAGCACTAACGTCGCGGCGCCAGGGCCCGGTTCATTGATCTCGGGTGCGTCAATCGCCCAGAGGCGAATCTGTGGTTGAGCACCCTCGATATAGAGACTGTCGCCATCGGCCACGAAACGGACCGTGCCAGCGATATCCGTGGTCGCAGGCAAAGGCGGCGTCGGCTTGATGGCATAGTAGATCGCCACTGCGGCCAAAATGACCCACCCTACTGTTGACCAATTAAACATGGCGCATCCGACAACGACTGGCCCCTTGAAGACCGAAACTGTGATGAAGGAGGTCAAACCGGTGTTCCCTAGTCCTGCTCGACATCGCGTGATTCGCATCTGATCGGGTTTGCCACGGCCCTGCCCTCACCAATTCAATGGACTACGGTGAGATTTGTGGGCGAACGGTGCAGGCTGGAGCCAGCAGAGGGAGCAATTGACCTGGTTGTGGCCGAATTGAGCGTGGTCTATCGATGAGCACCCCTTGCGAGTCCGTAAAAGATCAGCGCTCGATATATCAGCAGCACTGTTGGTGGTGAAAGGTAGGCGATCGCAGCTAACAAACAGACCATCAAAAACACTGACCCGGAATTTTGTTTTTAGGGAACCCCTATGCGAATTCCGGCCACGCGTAGCGTGGTCATAGTTGTCTCTCGCATTCTGTTTTCAGTGTAACCCCAAAGCCGACCAAAGCGTTTCCGATAAGCGAACCTGTCCAAATTGAGCGCGAAGCGCTCCCTGCGGAAGCAGGTTGATTTGGTAAGGGTGAGCGTTCGGATAGCGTCGGGATGGCTGAAGGGGGCGCTGACCAACAATGAGGGATAAGAGTGGTTGTGGTTGTTTTTTGAGAATGAGTTGGGAGATGTGTTTGCCGAAGTATGTCGTTGCGATAACACGCGTGGGTCGAAGTTATCCACAGATCGGCGTGTGTTAAATAGTGTTAATAGTAGTGTTAAGCGAATCAAGGTGGTCAGTAACACGTTGAAGCAAAAAATGGAATCGGTGCGAATTTACGAAATCGGTGTGTGATATCACGAATCTTGGTGTGTGATATCCGGATTTGAGTGGGTGATATCACGAATATCCACAGGTTGGTGGGTGATATCACGAATAATGTTTGACAATGGTGTGTGAAAGCACGAATGTGACTACATGGTGGGTGATATCACGAAAACTGATCAGAGTTCACAATTTGCGCCAGATCGTCGCGTGCAACATGATCTCTTCATTTGCGACGTTGCAGACGCAGTTTTAAAAGACCTCATAGCGGAAATGGAGCACCCATTTTATTCACTATCAAAAAAACCCGAAACAACTGTGAGACGTTATGAGCATAATGGTAATTGGATCGAAATAGTCCCAAGTGTAAAAGGATTAGCGACCATATACGATAAAGATATACTGATCTATTGTATTTCACAAATTATGCATAAGATGAAGAATGGTGAGCCGTATGGACAGAGAATAAAGATTAACGCATACGATTTGCTGACATTCACCAATAAAGGTACGGGAGGGCGCGAGTATGCGGCGTTATGCGAGGGATTGGATCGGTTAGATGGTACTAGGATTCGGACGAATATTAAAACAGGTGATGAAGAGCAATTTGATACGTTTGGATTGATTGATGCGGCGACGGTGCGGCGGAAATACGGGTTGGATGGCCGTTTGATGCACTGCGAGGTAAAGCTTTCAGACTGGGTGTTTAGTGCTATCAAGGCGCAAGAGGTTCTGACGCTTCACAGGGACTATTTTCGGCTGAAGAGGCCAATAGAACGGCGCATTTATGAGCTAGCCCGCAAGCATTGCGGAAAGCAGCCCGAATGGCGTTGCTCCGTAAGCATCCTTCACAAAAAGTCGGGTTCTAAGGCGACGCTTAAAGAGTTTCGCCGCGCTATCCGGCGGCTTGTTGCTGACAATGAAATAGTTGCGAATGACGAGTTCGAGTTTCCGGACTATGCGGTGGAGCTGGATACAGGCGCGGATATGGTTGTCTTCAGCAACAAGGCGCTGGCGGCCAACAAAGGTTTGTGCGCCATAGATTTGATCAGGCTTGATCCCGAAACCTACCATGATGCGAGAGGAATCGCGCAAGGTTGGGATGTTCACTACCTGGAGCAAGAATGGCGCGACTGGATGGCCATGGGAAGCATGGATACCCCGGATAAACCGGACAGAGCGTTTCTAGGATTTTGCAGGAAATGGGTCGAGAGGCGGGGCCATCCGTAATGCAGGAACACCTTGGACGATCCAGCAAGGGTAGAGCATTGAATAGAATTACCCGTGTCCCCTGCCCTCTTCATACGCATCGAGCGCGCGGCTTAACAGACCGATGAGACGCAGACCGTCGCGTTTGGCTATAGAACGGAATCTTGCGATTTCAGATGATGGGCCTTTGATATTTATTTGGCCTTCGGCTGGCTCACGACTTGGAAATCCGGAGGCGTGATCAATCGCGCGGCGCTGTGTGGGTTCCGAACGCGCCTGCGCTCTCGGCTTGTCTATCCCCTCAAAATTTAGAGAAGCTCGCACTTGGGTCGACATTACGCGACAGCCTTTACATCAGATGAAGTTAGCGCTTTGAGCTTGGCCACGGTCTCAGCGGCAAACTCGTATACATTGGTGATAGCCTTGTCGGTGTTGTTGACTGCAGTTGGGTTGAGGCCACGTACACTGCCGCCGGTCGTGTAGATTGCTGAGAACGCATCACGTTCATTAATTTCGGTTTCATAGACATCGATGTGCGGATTTTCTCGAAACTGCCGTGAAATATGCCGCGCGGTGCGTGACTTTGCGACAACCCTGGTCCGCGTGAACAAG
>CBDCGL010000006.1:0-12279 GCA_965216755.1 Alphaproteobacteria bacterium
AGCGCAATCCGCCGCCTGCGACAACGCATTCCATCCCGTCGAAGTCGTATTCGGGGAACATTGACAACCAGTTAGCGTGAGCCAAGTAGGCGGCATTTTGCGCCGGGCTATTCCGCGGCGCGCAACAATCTCGTTGCAATATCGTAACAATATCGTGTAAGAATTCGCTTACTGACCTACACAGAGCGACCTGCCCGTCGACCCCCCGATGCGACACCAAGGGCAGGTCGCGTTGTATTTGCCCCCACCGCAACTGCTTCGTTGGTCTGGCGCCCCATCACCATATGCTTGATTTGTTTGTAGCTAGTTGCATAACAGTGGCAACCACCTGCGGCCATGCTATTTATAATTGCAGTTAAGCCCGGCAATTCTTCGTAACCCAGTGGGGCAGATTTTTCTTGACAATTGTGACCCAATGGGGTAGTAATGCGCTCACTACTTATCACGGTCGTCGAAACTAAACCCTTTATGGCCGAAGCGAAGGGCCGCATGAAGGCCACGGAGGTAGAAGCCCTCATCGATTATCTTGCGGCAAGACCCGAGGCGGGCGATGTTATTCAGGAAACTGGTGGCCTTCGCAAGATAAGATTTGGGATAGGAAATAGGGGCAAAAGTAGCAGCGTTCGCGTAGTCTACTACTATTACAACGATACGATGCCTCTGTTCCTGCTAACCGTGTTTGCAAAGAATGAGAAGAATAATCTATCCAAAGCGGAGCGCAACGCGTTAGCAAAAGTTGCCCGAGCGTTGCGAGATAGTTATGGAGAGTGAGCGGTGAGCAGCAAAGCATTCAAGAAAATTATGGACGGCCTCACGGATGCCTTGGCCTATGCTGAAGGCGATGAGAGCAAAGGCAAAGCTCACGAGGTCGAGGTGCCGCAAGTGGATGTGCGGGCCGCGCGAAAGAAGCTTGGGCTATCGCAAGACAAATTTGCCGCTGCTTTCAAGATTAGCGCATCAACCCTCCGCAAATGGGAACAAGGATCTCGTCATCCCCAAGGACCGGCTCAAGTGCTCCTTGCCGTGATCGATAAGGAGCCGGAAGCTGTAAAGCGCGCGTTGGGAGCGAAGGTAGCGGCCTAATAGAAATACACTCGCACCGGCCTACTTGTACTCGCTCTCCAGAGCCTGAAAAGCCTTCACGACAAAGACGATATTGCCGGCTGTTAGATGCGACGGTAGCGGCGGCTGCAATTGAAAACAAATCCACTGCCAGACTGTGTGGCGGCGACTGACGTGTTTTTACGGCACACATGAGGCATGAGAATGACCCGTTGGTGGTCACTGTCTCTCACCAACCACACAATTCCCGTATCTTGTTTCTTCTGTCGATTTCGATCTTGGCCAACGCTTCCTCGAACACCATCGAGCGAAACATTGGCCGCGGCACGTAACTCATGCTTACTTCCACAGACGCGTCATCGTTTGGAATACCATCACCAAGTTTTTCGCCTGATTTGGCGACAACACGAATACCGATTTCGATCTCATAGATACTTTTGAAATGCTGACCCAGGCTGTTCTGATAGTAGACAACAATGCGCAATCTTGATGCGTCGTGTGATTCACGGGTAGGATCCGTTGCAATGCGATGCAGATTGAGCCGATAGGCTTCACGGACATCATCGAAGAAATGAGTGATAAGATTGTTCCCGAAGCTAAGTGATAAGTCACTTACATCATCGCCCGATCTGATAAACGGGATGATGTCGGGATCGAAGCGCATTGGTATTACTTTGTGATCATCTATACTTGAATGCCGGAGGATTACCTCTCCATCAACTTGAACAGATATGGCTGGCGCGTTTCCAACATTCGTTAGCAGCAGATTGACCGCCATGTTTCGTCTTTCTGGCCCAAACGTTGCTCCAATACTGATTTTTTTGACCCCGATACCAATAACAGGGTTTAACGAGAGGCGAGATTGACGTGACGTCGCCCTTAGTATCCCTCTAGTCCAATACGCATAAAAAGCCGTGATAATTGCGAGAGAGACTGTAGCCAGGGTCGTGACCGCGCCGGAGTTACTGTTCAGTGCTTCAATGAGCATTTCAAAGTAGGTCATCGCGGTCACCCTGCAACAACAATTTATCAATCCGCCGGTCGACGTAGCGTGCCGCACCGCCAGGGCCATTTTCTTCGATCAGCGCTTGGGCGCGTTGTTCGATGTTGGGTTCAGCGCCGCCTCCAGAGCGGTTGGCATTCCGGAAAGTCATGAACATATTTGGGTCAACGCTTTCGTACAGACTTACTGAAAGGACCCTAACTATATGGCGATAGATCGAATGAAGGAACTCCAGGACCGCTGTAAGCAGCTCGGCATCAGCGCAGAGCCCAACGGCTTTAGGCCCAGTAGCAATGCCATTGTTCCAATTCCGGTGACTGAGCCGGAGCTTGAGCGGCGCATCGGCGAGAAAGAAAGCCACATCAGAGAAAATCGACTTTGGTGGGTCGCCCTGGCCTCAGCTGTGGCCAGTGGGATCAGTGCGGCCACAGCCCTGTGGGCTGTCATCGCGAACTGAGGATCGCCACGCAGCACCCCTGGCCGATCGGGGGAACACACCGAACCACCGGCAGGATCAAAGTCCCTGTACCGGGCGATATGGGCCAAATAGAAAAGGCGTCAGGTCGATCACAACCTGACGCCCTTGGGGGTCGGCGGAGTATCACAAACACCGCCCGTTATGCCATCTCCTTCCGGTATGCATACTTTGCTCTTCGGTGGCGCTCCACCTCGTGCAGGGCCATTCCTTTCATCGCGTCGTGATAGGCGACCATGAATTTGTATTCCAGCTTGCTGGGATTTCCGTCATTAGCTGCCCGTAAAACTTCACACAGTTTGTTCTTCGCTGCGGTCAGTCGCCGACGCTGCGGTCTGAAGCTTCGATGTGGTGACCACTTGAGGGCAGCCTGGAATTCCCTCCAAAGAATTAGTCCATCGAACATCCCTTTCTGGTATGGGTCTTCAAGATTGTCGTTTTGCGATTGCAACCAGATAACGTTGCTTCCGCGTGGTGCTGTAGTCATCGTTTTTCTCTCCTTCGTTTGTCACCGTCATTAAGGAAAAGTCAGGTCAGCGGGGACGATGGGAACCGCCGGCCATCTCAATATCTCCCGTAGGTCCGACGTTGCGCCTGCGCTTTCTCAATGGTCCTTTGAACCATTGCCCCTGGCACCTTCCGTCCGTGCACTGATAGAGAGATCAAGAAAGCGGTAAGGAAGTCGTCGAGGTCGACGCCTGGCTTGGTCGCAATGTGCATCGGCCAGTCGAGTATCTTGGGTTTTGACGGGTCGGCGGTGTGGTAAACCCGTTCGAGTTCCGTCTTCTTGATGTAGTACTGCTCGTCTCGGCGCTCTACGCCGTGGGTCGTGACCGACCATTGTCGTCCTTGCCAGAGCACCTTGCTCAGTCTGTGTCTGGCGCGTACGCGATTTGTCGAGTGGTAGATTGGGTTGTTGAATTGTTGCATTGCTCAGGTGTCCTTTTTGCCTGGGGTTTCGTCGTCAAATGCGTTGTCGAGGTCCTCGGGGGAAACATCCTCGATCTCGCGGGCGGAGATCTTGACCGTTCGGCCTTTTCGCGTCTTGTTGTTCGGGAACTTGTCAAAGACGTGGATGATGTAATCGCTGGCCTCGTATTCGCCGGGGACAAGCTGCTTCTTCAGAGTTGTCTCCCCGTAATTGTCGTGACCGACACATTCCTCAATGACATTCCGCAGTGACATTTCAAACGGCCGGTCCGATAGGTCGGCGTCACCAACAAGCTCGTTGGCGAGCCCCGTCCACCACATTTTCTGTTCGTCTTTTTCGCTGAGCTGTGCGTTCGGGTCGAAGAAAAATGCCAAGCTGTCTTTTTTAATCCCATCGGCGTCATGGCCAAGGGGGACGACCCGGCCACGCATGCATAGCTTGTCCTTCCACCCCCGGCCGCGTCTTGCTTTCACGCTTGTCAGCCAAGTTTGAAATTGCGTTTTGTCAGCATCAGTAGAGGTGGCCGACCAAAGGAGATCGACGGCGGCCGACGTCGCCGATGAACCCCGAACGCCGCGGGAGGGGTCTTTGCCACTGTGATGAACCCCGAACGTGAAGCAGTCGAAGGTGTCCCGGATTGCATCCATCCACTTGGTCAATTCACTGGCATCTTGCGCCGAGTTCTCGTCCAGCTGACCGGCCCACCGGGCGACCGTATCAATGACCACCAAGCCGACGTTGCCACATTTGCGCTTACAGGCCGTCAGGAACGCTTGCCGGGTCCCCTCGTCCCGAAAATTTGGTAACTCTGAGAAGATATGAACCCGCGGGCACGGCTTCGTATCGTTGGCCTCCAGCCAAGCGGCAACACGTAGTTTGATATCGTCCTCACCTTCACCAGTGAGGTAGATGACATCAGGCGTTGAGGTCGTTTTGTTTCCGGCCCAATCCATACCTCTTGCGACCCGTTGAAGGAGATCCAAGATCACGAAGCTTTTGAATGCAGACCATGATCCGTAGAGAATTCCCGTGCCCTTTTCCGGCAGGACATTCGCAATAAGCCAACGGGGATCGGGCATCGCCAAATAGTCATTCTCGCTACGACACCGCTCAATCCAGTACTCGGCGTCAGCGGGCGTCAGCTCCTTTGACTTGTTGTCATCATCGTTGTCATTGGCGTTTACGAGCCTGGCATGCGCGAGTTCTGGCTCGCCCAGTGCTTCCGCATATCCCACCATCCGCGCTCGAAAACTCCTAGGCGCATGACTGTTGTGAGCATAGGCGTAAGCGTTTCGGATCTTCCGGTCTAACTCGCGCGGCTCCCATTCGGGCTCACAACGCGGATTGAAGTAGGCGTCCATCAGCTCCAGGCATTTGTCCCGGGAGATGCTGAAGTCACGCACGTCGCACGCCACGTCATAGGTTCGTTGGTCGCCACCTTTGCCTTCGATCGCCGGAGCGGTCGACCTCAAGTAAGCCATGACGCTTTCGATGTCGTACAGATCGTCATACGCCTCGAATTTCCGGCTTCGATCTGTCTCGGGTGTGGCTTCTTTCAGCCGTTGAACCAACCATTCGGGGGCAGCCGTCGGTTTGCTGCCATCCGGCAAAGGCGCATAAACTTTCACGTAGCCACCGAGCCCGCGCGTATCGACGCAGGGGCCAAGCTTGCAGGCACTATTACTGGTTGGGGCGGGTGTGGTCACGAATAGGTGCCTGCCGCCAGATGGACTGTCTTGATGGCAGGCACTCGGGACTTCTTCGCCTCCCTGGGAGACCATGGTCTTCAGGGTCTCCGCGCCACTGACACCGTCCTTTGTGTCTAGGTCAACGGCCATCAAATGGCCGGAGCCGTCGGCGACTTCATGCCCCATAGCAGCACCGAGGTCGTGCCCCTCGTCAATCCAGCCATCGATCACTTTGATGTCGTCTGTGAGGATCGCTTTCCAGCTGACGCCGGGGATCGGCATTTTGGTGCGCGCCGTCAGTGGTAGAAGCGGGATACCATGAGCCACCCAAGTCCGGGCCCAGCGCTTCAGGTCGGCCCGGTCGATCGGATCTTGGAGGTTGACGCCTGGAGGCGGTTCATTAGCCGGATTACCAAAGTACTGAAGACCAAAATCAAAGTCATGTGTCAAAATATCAAAAGATGCATTGAGTAATTGATCAGATTGATCTTGACATTTCGAGCTGATGATACTAGTTTGTCTTTCAGTTTTCATTGTCATCGTCCTTTTTGAACCCCCGGTTGCTTCCCTGACCGGGGGTTTTCTCTTTCTATTCATGGCATGGCCTCCGCCGTCTCTTTGGTTTCACTGGCCGTATCGAGCATTCGGTCCAAGGCCGCCACGGGCACAAAAAACCGATTACCGATACGAATAGTCGGGATGTCCCCCTTCTTGGCGGCTGCATAGGCGGTTGGTGCCGACATTCCCAGGAACCGACGCGCAGCCTCTTTCAGGGGGATCGCTTTACGTTCGTCGCTCATAAAATCTCTCCTTGAGTTCTAACTTGTCCGGAATTAGTATCGCAAAAACTCAGAAAAAGTCAATTAAACGCGCTCCATCTGAGCGACGTTCGAACCGGACCGGTAAAGGATTGAAAAGAATGGCAAAACCAGGGAGGCCGGCGGGGTCGGGAAAGAAGAGTTCGGCAATCATGATCCGGATGGCGCCGGACCTGCGCGAAGCGCTCGACAAAGCGGCCAAAGCGGATGGGTGCACGATGACTGCGGAAGTCGAGCGTCGCCTGCGCGCCACTTTCGACCCCCTGACGGAGAAGACGTGGGCGGACGGCATCGAACTCGCACTCGCCAGCACGCCACAGTCTTATGGGCTGCTATTGCTGATTGCTGACTTGGTGGATCGTGTGCAGGTCACGTGCATTGGCACGTGGCACAAGGATGCGTTTGCTCGTCAGAAGGTGCGAGAGGCCATCATGCTCGTGCTCGACGCCCTGTTGCCCGAGCCCGCAGAGGGGATGCCAGCGCCGCAGCCAAAAAAAGGCTCAACGGCATGGGCGCTTGGCCTCGACCCCGCCCTGTCCAACTTCGTGAGCGCTGTGGAGCAGGTGTTGCAGAAGCCCGAAACAATCCGCGGGATGCTGCGCGATGATGTGCCGTACTGGCCGGCGCCATCAGGAACTACTCTCCGCTATGTGGCTATTCACGAAAAGCTGGGTAAAGAGTTGGTCCACGAATTGGCACTCTCTCTTCATCGAAAGTGGCCTCAAAATAGGACAGAATAACTGATCCATATTCGTCGCGAGGGGCCGCGACGAATGGCGACGAATAGATGCAAAGAATAACTAAGTCATTGGTTTATAAAGGAAAGAGTCGGCGCGAAGGGCGCGACGAATAATACTTAACAGCAATTATAGCGACCAGGGGGCGGGGGTGGTGTGAGCGTTAGCGAACACCCCCCTGGTCGATAAGCCAATGTTCAAGAGATGTGAATGGGAATGGGTCATCCAGATTTAATTCGTCGCGACACACACACTCTAGGACGAATAAATCGCGACGAATCCAATTCCTATTTTTTATCAATAGGTTAAGCAGATTTCGAGATTCTATTCGTCGCGAGGGTCCGCGACGAATACAAAACGGCCGAGTATGCCCCGAGCAAGGTGCCCTTTTTCCGGATAAGTCTTTGAAAGTCCGTACGAATATCGTTTAGGGATTGAGCGCTTGCGGCGCGCAAGGGCCAAGAACCCGCCAAACAAACCCGCCGCTGCTCCAAAAATTTCGCGGAGGCAATGGCCGCTAAAGGTCACCGCGATCGCGCGGACTTCCCGCGCAATTTCCGCCTAAATATGGTTCCGGATCAATGAGTTAGGTCCTCCGGGCCACCCCGAGTACCTGCGAAATCGCCCGCCCACTCACCCACACCCAGGCCGCCGCGCCTTGGCTATTTCAATTGCCCCCAATCGGCCTTTGATGCCCCAAAACCCGCAGAATTCTGCGCCCTTCCGGAGCCATGCACGCCACGCATACCGACAGTAGCGTCAACATGCTTGAGGTAGTTGACAATTATTCGGCTAGAACCCATGTTTATTGCGGGACACAGGCTTGAGAAGGATGGCCACAATGGCTCGAAACCGCCAAAAAGCAGTCGCTTATTTCCGCACATCGAGCGCCGCGAACGTCGGCGAGGCCAAGGACACGCTTGCCCGGCAGCGCGCGGCGGTAACCGTTTACGCAAAAGCCAACGGCATCGAGATTGTCGGCGAGTTCTACGATGCCGCGGTCTCTGGCGCCGACCCCGTCGATGCCCGCCCGGGCTTCGCAGAGCTCCTTGGCCGCATTGCAGGCAATGGCGTGGGCATGGTGCTTGTCGAGGACCCTTCACGCTTCGCCCGTGATCTGATGGTCCAAATGACCGGGCACGAGATGCTTAAGCGAATGTGCGTCGATTTGGTCGCTGTGAACGCCCCTGAACATTTCCTCGAAGACACTCCCACGGCCACACTGGTCCGGCAGGTCCTGGGGGCAATCAGCCAGTTTGAGAAGGCACAGCTGGTCATGAAGCTCAAGGCGGCCAGAGACCGCAAGAAGGCCGAGACAGGCCGCTGTGGGGGCCGTAGGCCCGTTCCAGCCGCGACGGTCAAGGAAGCCCGACGCTTGGCGCGTCGCAACCCCAAGACCGGTAGGGTCCGGTCACTGCGAAGGATCGCCAAGGAGCTCGCGGATCTTGGCCATCTGGGCCCCTCGGGCAACGAGTACGGTGCCGAAAGCGTCAAACGCATGCTGGCCCGCTGACGTTGCCCGTACAGCCACGCTAAGGCATTGATTTGACCTGGGTGCCCGCCACCTCAGCGGCCCTGTACGGGCCTCTGTGGGCCCCGAATTCAGCATAATGCGGCACCGTGCGCGGCCCCCGGCATGCCGGGAAGTCAGGGACCCCTGCACCCAAGAGAGGTCGCCCACGCAAAGAAAGTGGATTTTTGCGCAAAATCTTCCTGCGTTTTCGACCCGGTCTTTGAATACCGCCGCCCCAGCGCATTCAGATCAAACCCGATCTCGAAATATATCTGGGGTCAAAATCTCCGAAATCCTCCCGTTTTTCCCCACCCCTGGCCTGCTCGGGCGCTCCTCGTGGATGCCCAATATTCCTATGATCAATATGTACGATATTTCTATTGACTGCATCATTATCCATTGGGACAATGAGGGGAATATGAAGCGAACAAGGGACGAGATTGATGTTGGCGACTGTCCAGAGTTGGTTCAGTGGAGAGCTTGAAGAGGGGTCTTGGGACACCTTCCGAGATCGTTTGACTGCGCTCTTCGACGACCCGACGGCAGAGAACGCTGAGGCGATCGTCATTGCAGCCGACCACCTGTTCAGACAGGCCGACCAGGGAACCAATTCCGGAGTAAAGGTGGCCGATATCGAAGCTGCGGCGCGAGCCCTTGAAACTCTAGCGCTCGACCCGTCGGTACCGGATCTGTTGGCCGTCCGGGCGGGCTCGTTGCTCGGCTCACGTCAGGTGTGGAAGCGAGGGCTGCGCCATGGCAGCTGACGTTCACACGCCCCCCAATCAGCCGCATGGTGCCGGTGGTGCTGTCGGAGCCGTGGCGCGTAAGGTTTGGCCTGAATTTCACGGTCGCCTGATCGCGTTGCTATCGGACCCGACGCCTCTGACTGCCGCCGAGGCAGTGGCCGCTGCGGAATATCTCTTTGCCCTCCGCGATGCCAACACCCATGCCGTCTCCAGCGACGATGTGAAGGTGGCCGCGGACGCGCTCGCGACCATAGCCCTTCATCCGTCTGTGCCCGACGATGTCGCCCTGCGCGCCGGAATTCTCCTCGATAGCCGCCGCCGTTGGCGCAGCAAGGAGGGTTGAACGATGGCCGCCCAGATAAGTCCGCAAGCGCCCATGCGACTGATTGACCTGAAGCGGCAGCCCACCGAGGCGGAGTTAGCCCGGGCTCGCAAGAACGTCTCAGCCAATCCGGTGATCGCGACGGTCGTGTATGAGTTGGTTGAAGTCGAACCACCGTCTTTTGACCGCCATACAAAGCAGACTTTCCCGGGCAAGCGTTTGGCCGATGTTCGCGCCTACGCCGGCCGAAAGGCTTGGCCGGGCGCCCTGGTCGCCGCCACGGGTGGTCTACCGCCCATCAACGATCCGGCCCAATCGCCCGAACTTCGCCGAGTGTTTGAGAATTTGGCCGTGGACGGCTTCACGCACGTGCAGGCCCCCCACTCATACCCGCGTCCAATCTGGGACGTCATCGATGGCTCCGAACCCTGGGGCCGCTAACCACTGAAGGAGAAATCCAATGACTACCGAAACACAAACCAAACCGCAAAGGATCGAAGATCATCCGGTCCACCAGCAACCTCATGTCAGGCTCTTTGCCCCCTGGCTGCGCTACGTTGACGAGGAGTTGGTGTATGTCATCGGCCGGCTCCGGGGCTCCGTCCAACGCAACTTCGGTCGTCTAGACCGCGTGCCGGGACCCGACGCGATTGAAAGTGCTGTTGATCACATCGCCAATCAGCGGACCGAGCAGGCTTGCACCGTTCTCCGCAATGAATGTTCAGGCGATCCGCTACCAGTTGTTACGCAAATTGATGCAGTTTGGTTGCATTTAGCGCAAAATCACTTGATGCCCCGCCAAAAGGATGAGCCCAAAGCATGGGCCAAGCTGGCGACCAATGCCGTGACCAAGGCTATCGCCGATCTGGTCAATGACGAAATCATGGCCCTCCGCGACCGGAAAACCGATCGCGCCGCTCGGCTTGAAGACCAGCGTATCGCCCGGGCCAAGATTGCCGCCAAGACCCTACCGAAGGTCGAAGCATTGATGGCTGAACTTGGCGCCTTTCGGCAAATCCCAACGCCGCCATTCGTCACGGAAGAGAGTGTCCCCCAAGCCATTGAGGCCTTGGGCGATGTACAGCGCGTTCTGACGCAAGCAGCTGAACAACCGCCGACTGATAGTCAGTAACCAACTAACCAAACGGAGTGACCAAAAATGTCAGAATTTAACAATGAAAATGGCGGTGGCGCCCCAGCCGCACCTGGACCGGCCCCAACGCCAACTGAGCCCGCGGCACCAGCGCCTCAGACCATCCGGGCTCGTCCAATCAACGAGGCTCTATCACCTGCCGAGCAACATCTCCTCCGTGATGCGGCAAAGAACGCGCCCAAGGATTTTGGTGCCGGGATCAAGGCCGCGTGGGAGCAAATCAATGCTGCACAAGCCAACGCACCAACTACTATGGTTGATCAATCAAAGCCGGCGCCAGTCCAGGGGACGCCGTATCCACAGGCGCCGGCAGAGGTCCAGGGGGTCAATTTCGACAACCTGGACCTCACTAATTCCGAGCAACGTAGCCAGGTTGATCATGCCCTTGCTGAAGCAACCAATGGTGCTTTAACTGTCGGCCAGGTCGAAGGGATTAGCCAGGCGATCGATCTCATGCCAAGCAAACTCGAAAATCTCTGGCTGGAAAGCGAACAGAACCCCGAGGTCTTCGGCCAAAAGCTGACGGAGGTGATTGAACAAGGCGACGACCGGGTGCGGGAGACTGTGTACGGTGGCAGCGCCGACGCTTTCAAGGCGGGCATGGCTGAGATCAGTTCCGCTCTCGACAATATCGGCGCGAGTAATGAGCTCCGAGCTCAGATTAACGAGAGCCTAGTCTTGTCGGATGTCCGTGGCCACACTCAAATGCTCGCACTTGCACGCGTCGTCAACAAGCGGACGGCCCATGCTGCCGATTGACCGGGATCATGTCTGGGCGAAATTCTGGACCTTCCTTCGCGCACGGGCTCCACGATCTCCCGCAGGAGCTGTCTCCCACGTCCAAAACCTTCTAAGGGACGAGCGCAAGCGAAAAGCACGGGCGAGAGCAGAGCGTAAGGCGCAGCGCAAGTTGATGAAAGCTAACAATGAGTGAGGGAGCCGAACGTCTATTCGGGGCTGAGCCGGACATTGGCCAATGGCACCAACCCGAGCGGACGACTGAACAAAACCTATGGGCCGCCGTCCTCGTTCAGATGGTTGAAGATGGGCTTTCGGCGAAACCTTTGGGGCCTCATGATCACGACCGACGTATTGCCCGCAGTTGGTTCACGGACCCAGGTTTCTCGAAAGATTTCGCCATGGTGTGCGATATGGCGGGCTTTGACCCGCAGTTCATCCGTGATCGGTTTAAGAATTTACTGGCAGAGCAAGAGGGCAATCCAACACCTCACAAACCTGGCTCACGCGTCCGGAGGATCAGCCGGCCGCCCTCAGTGTTCACTATCACTTCGATGCCTAAGCAGTCGGCGAGCCCGCTGGCACTTACGTCTCCGCAATCCTCGCTTTGACCAATCGCCTGGGCGACTGCGCCGGACGGTATGGTCAGGCAGGCCGGGTCCTCAATGTCACATTCAGGTTTCAATTCGCCAAGTGGCAGGCCATTCATGGTCACCAGCAACGTGGCGTAGGTGATCAGCTCAAGCATTGTTCAATTCCAATCCTGGGTACTTCACAGCTTCCACCACTTCCCGCAATGCCGGCAGATCTACGCCGGCAGGGTTATAGACGCCGTAAGTGAATGATCGTTCATGGCCAACAATCAGTGCCGCGCGGTCCCGATCGATCCCGGCCCGCTCCAGGGCATTGACGAAACACTTCCTGAATGAATGGAACACCAACCGATCGCGCGTGACGCCGCGCTGGCGGCGGAACGCGGGGAACCGGCGCGACAGGCTGTATGCCCGCTTGTTGTCTGGCCCGCCTGGTTTCAAACCGGGCCAGAGTGGCCCTGAGCCGATCGCGGCCACGTATTCCAACACACCAAGGTCGA
>CBDCGL010000007.1:0-9983 GCA_965216755.1 Alphaproteobacteria bacterium
GTCACCGTTGATTGGGAACATCGCGAGTCGGCGAGAGCTCGTATGCGTGTTTTGGTTAAGCGGATCCTGAGGAAATACGGTTATCCGCCAGGACCTTCAGGACGCCGCTGTTCAAAACGGTCCTACAGCAGGCGAAGTATTGTCCGCTGCGGTGGGCTGCTTGACGCACAAATTCCTTTGAGGACTGATGGTTCTTTCAGATGGCTGAGGTTCCGCGGATAAACTAACTGGGGCCTGCAACTAGGCAGAATGCCGTACTGTTTTGCGCTGAGGCGTCAATCTTCATCGTTTGCGCCGCCAAATTGGGACGCGCAGTGGTATCGGGACCGACGCACGACAAAGGGCTCATCATAACCCGGCGCGTCCTGTTAACGGCCGCATTATGATCGGGCAAATGCCTTTTACGTGACGCGCTTCCCCTTCGCTAGCCCTGTCTATTAAACAATTCGGACGAACAAAGTGCAGCGGCTTGAGTTGTGTTGTCCTCAAAGCGTCGTAGCGGTATGGCCATCACGACGCCATGACACCTTCAAAATATCGGCCACCAAGCAATGACACGATGGCCGCCAAAGACCCTAAAGCGGGCCTGCAAAATAGCGGACCAGTCGTTTCGAACCTAGCCCGAACGGGCTTCAAGGCACTTGTCCTGCACCGACCAAGTTTGAACACCATTGACTTCAGTAAAATGTTCAGTATTATGCTGACAGCATATCACTGGAGAAGGTCGACATGATGTCACTCACATTTTCTCAGGTCGTAACCGATTGGTCCTGGTGCATGGACTGCGTCACTTTCCCCAAATGATGCAAGGCGCTTCGGCCAGAACCCACCTTCGAAGGGTGGGCGTAGCGTCATCGGCATTGTGGCGCCACATTTCGAAATTGAAACGAAAACACTTTCGGCCGCATTGGATGCGATTTTCACCCTAAATGTTGGGGAAAGCGAGGAAGCTGTGCTTATAGACCTGAGATCCCCAGGAAGTCGTTGCGACCAAACTACCAGAAATTGAAGAACTGACTATCTCGCCCGCAGACAAGGATTTCATCACAGCCTGCCGGCTTCACCTCCCGGAAAACATGGTAAGAATAATCGGTCGAGTCTTGCACGAAGTAAGAAAACACCATGATGACAAGCTCATAGAGGGTGAGGGTCGGAAGTGGACAACTGATCCACTCAATTTTATGGCGATAACAATCCAGAACCGGAAAAAACAATTCCTAATGTCAGTTAAGGCCGATCCGTCGCACGATTCATTCAAGCGAATTCAACTTAAGCGAAGTAGGTCGCCGTATTGCGAGTTTCATCTGAATTCGCCGTCGCAAATTGACGAAGCCATACGGATCATCCTCGCGTCGGCAGAATACTGATCGACCGAAAAGTGGTTGCAGATCCCCCACAGCAACCATTTTCGGAACGCTCAATGTCTATGCCAAAATGGATCTAATGACCTGCATACCTGGCTAGCTCCGGCTAGCCGCCTTGCTGTCGCATCTTGGCGCCTGGACCTAACAGTGCAATGGCGCCATAGCTTCGGAACGTCATAATGCCTTGGTGTCGACCGCGCCTACCGTTAGGTAGCATCCGGTGCCAGGCAGCGCGCATAGACGATATCATCGGACTTTGGCGTGATCCCGTAACGCGCCAGCGCCTCGTCAACGGATTCGCCGTCGCCGACACCTCACATAGAAAATTCTTGGACGCCGCAATCCGTGTTCGCGTTCCAGTCTTTTGATGCGACTTTCGAACCTCACCGCCGGGCCGCTGATTGACTCTTCTAACCGTTCGATGCGCCGGTCCAGTTCGATGATTTCAATCGCACGCCTTTTCGCGTCCAACACGTCAGCCACAATTTTCGCTTCATCCGGCGTTATGTGACCGGCCGCCATGGCCGCAGCCGCTTTTGTCATTGCCGCCACCAGACCCTCAGGTCTATCCGTCATTTTCATATCTATGTCCAGGTGAATGGCGCGTCCGCGTCGAACCGGCACAATTCGGTCCAGTATCAATCGTGCTGCCGCCATGTCGCCATCCAGCGCCTTCGCCACAACAGCCTGGACAACCGCTTCCCGTCCTCGCGCATAATTTTTTCGAGCGCCACAGTCGTTTGATTCCGTGAACCAACAGGCCGACCAGGACCACCGGTATGGCCTGGCGCAAAGGTCCCGTCCGGTCGCCGGTTTTCGATTTTATTTCCGTTATTATTTGGCTGCTTCGACATATTCACCGTTGCGGCCCGAATGGAATGACATTGTCGACATGTGCTGTCGCTTCCTTGCTTGATGGACGAAAGCGCAGCAAATCTGCCTCAAGCCGGCGGACGTCTGGCTTGCCAAACGACTCATAGCGTTTACGAAACCGTTTCAGCGACACGTTCCTAGGCAGTCCCACATTCACAAAAAACTTTCCGCCCGCATCACGTTCGCGCTCGAAAATCTCGCGTATCCGCGTGTCGTCCTTGTATGAACCAATCATCACCTTAAATCGGTGCTTCCATGGTTGAATTTCGCCCGCACAGCGCATCTGGCAATCTTTGGCGGCAAAACCCGCCTACGCCACAACGTTGCTGTTGGGGCAAATATGAGCCAGCACACCGCCATTCAATTATACCATCACGGTTGCATGGCGTCGTGCCACCACGATCGCTATTTCACCACGCGCAAATGCCGTTTGCGTTTCGGCGGAACTGACGGCGGCAGACAGGGCGCCGTTATGATCGACAATTCTTCCGTCGCCATGCGCAAGTCATCCAGATAAGCGTCAACCTCATTCCGATAGAAAGTCACATTATCCAGCCCATTTGCGCTATCGCCAAGCGCACGCGTTTCCTCAATCTCATGGACAAGCCAAAGATACGCATGCCGCAATTTTCTTGATATCTCAGGCAATCGGTAATGCGACGTTATCGTCATCGTCTCACCCTTGAATGTCATAACCGTCTTACATTTTATCATTTCTATTTGACGAAGCCGCATCGCCACCACGTTCATCCGCTACCTCTATGTCTAACAAATTATCTGTCCTCTATATATACAGGGGCAGGAGAGCGAGGGCGGCGGGTGTATAGTTACATTTGTGGTCAATTGGGACACCTAAAGAAGAGTGGGGGAACTAAACTGGAACAGGGATGCGTCGCCTGGTCCTTTGCCGCCTTGGTGAACGCATTTTAACAAGCCGACGATCGTAAGAACCTTAAGCGCATCACGAATTCTGCGTTCGCACCATGGAAGCGTTTTATAAGCCATTTCCCGTGCCGCCACGGCGAATGGCTCTCTGCGTGCATCGCGTGCGCCATGATTCGTTTTCAACGTCATGTACAACGCTAGAGCGTCCGGTCCACATTTTGGATATTCCGTCAGGACATAACGCACCCATTCTGTACGCAATCGAATTTCGCCGGCTGAGCCGTCCAGGATTCTCCCTTCGTTTTTCATCTTCCAAACGCTGCGCGCCGTTTTTTTGACTTCGTCGTCCGGAAGCGGCGGTTCGTTCGAACGATTTAACGCAAATGCGTGAACCTCTACGTTCTCAAGTTTGGTGAAATCTGCGCGGTGTTTCGCTTCCTTCCGAAGTTTCTCAAACAGGCGATCGTTCCGTTCGCCCTGTCCAATCGTGTGGATGGGCGTCACCGATGCCGGTGCGTTTTCCAAAGCGCTTGATCTGATTGCAGAGAGATGCGGCAGGTCTTCCCAGCCGCCGCGAACGAAGGCATAGGATTTGCCATTTGCGCCCCGCGATGGCGGCACGAGGACGTAACCGCCCTGCCCCTTAATATCGATCGCAACGCCATCGCCCTTGCGGAGGTTGCGGCACTTTTCGCCGGAATGTCTGTAATAGAGATGCTGACCGCCGCTCGGTGTGGCGACGATAATTAAGGGTTCGCCAAAGCGCTTGATGGCCTCTTTCGCCAATGTTGGATCGTCTATGTCCACAACCGTAATACCGGACAGCTTGCCCGTGAGCATACCAAGCTCTGCGCCTGGCCACTTTCGCGACCATTGATCAATCGTGCGTAGCGCCGGCGGTCTTTTCCAACGTGTGAAGCCTCCGACACACGGCGATTTCCGTGCTTTGCCGGAGTCGTCTGGCGACATGTCGACAGGTAATACGGGCAATAGTCGCCGCCCAAGCGCTGGCGCGTGAATCGCAAACGTGCCGATACACGACTCGATTTGAGCGCTTGTATCTATTGTCTCAGCGGATTGGGCCACGTCCGGCTTATGTTACGCGGGCGAGGTTTCGCCAAGCAGTTGCTCGAGGGCTGCAATCGGCACCAGAATCCTTTTGCCAATCCTGATTGTTGGGATCTGGCCCGCTCGGGCAGCTTCATAAGCTGCCGTACGACCAATGCCGAGACGTTCTGCCGCCTCGGGAACCGTATAGGTGCGTTTAGTGGTGTTTGGCCTCAGGTTGGACACGGCTGTCTCCGTTACACAAATTTAGGATTGATCCGTAACGGAATGTGCCGTAGACTTCGTTACGGATCAACATAACATATCCGTAACGATTTATGTCACGTCGCTTTATTGGTTTTCGATGGCAGATCCCGGAACCGGGGTTTCGTTGGATCGTGGCGAAGCCAACCGGCCTTCGGCACAGTCGCGGGGGTTTTGTCTTCCATCACGGCTACCAAGAGGATGAAATCCCTTATGGAGACTGGGCGGCTCCCTTTTTGGTGCCAGCTCATTCTGTAAAGCCGTCGATTTATGTTCGACGCGACCGAGATCCTTCGCTGTTGCAGAACGCTCCAACTCGCGCGTTGGATATCCCTTCAGGTCAAGATTACGAGCCGCTAGTAGAGAGGCCCGCCCTCTTCCGCGAGTTTGCAGACCTCGAGATTAAGCTTGGTTCGATATGCACATTCGCAAATAAGCGAGGATCACTCGGGGGTGATAGAGCCGTTGAGGTAGCGCCCATCGATTCCGATGGACAATTCGCGGAGTCCAGTTATCCAGTTTGGGGCGAGATCCTTGGCGCGTGGGCCGATGATATAAGAGACATGCGAATCGCGGTCGGTATTTGGGATCTGATTCAAGGCGGCGGAGCAGACGAAATTGATCGTCATATAGACTGGCGCGATCCGGAGAACATCTACTGGGAGATCAGTTTGGACGTCGAGTCCGCGAGCGACGACGAGTTGGACGAGTCCTTAGAGTCTGATGAGAGGCTGCTTGCATATTGGCGAGACGTTGTTGAAGGGCGCGCTCCTTGGGACAAATTGGAGTTTGAGCTCCCTCGCGACGTGATCGGAAACTATTGTGTTGCGGGAAGCAACCATTTCCCCGAACGCCTCAATTCGCTTAAGGATCGAAACCCGCGTTTGGCTGCGCGCTATGTTCTGCACGATCTGATCGATCGGGGACTGAAATCGCGTGTGTCTCCCACGATGCATGTGCCGGAACAACAGATTGCTTCGGAGATTAGCTTCAAACCAAACGGGTTGATTGGCGCCTTATGGCTTCAATTTGCGCTAGCCGTGGATGGCAACACAGAATTTGATCGCTGCACACAGTGCTCTGAGTGGTTCGAGCTTGGCCCTGGTAGTGGCCGACCGGACAAGAGGTATTGCTCCGACGCATGCCGAATGAGAGCCTACAGGAAACGGAAAGCAGCTGCGACGAAGCGCGACCCTTGAACGGTTTGTTGGACCGTTGGCGTCCGGAATCCCTTTGATTTGATTTATCAATTCGATCTTTGCAAACCAATTGCAAACGCAAAACAAGGATCAGTTCCGATGAAAGGCCACATCCGCAAACGAGGAAAAACATCCTGGGCGATTGTCCTCGACCTTGGACGTGACGCGGCAGGCAAGCGGCGCCAAAAATGGCACTCCGTGAAAGGCACAAGAAAAGATGCTGAGCGAGAGGTCGCGCGCCTTGTGAACGAAATGAACAACGGCGCATATATCGAACCATCGAGAATGAAGGTCGATGAGTATTTGGAACGTTGGCTGAAGGAGTACGCGGAACCTAGGGTATCTCCAAAAACCTATGAACGTTACGCTGCGATCGTTCGCCAAAATATCGTGCCTGCAATCGGCAACTATGCCCTGTCGAAGCTCAACCCTTTGCACATCCAATCGTTTTATACGGAAGCGCTTTCGAGCGGCCGAAAGAGCCGCCGTGGAGGTTTGTCCGCCCAGACGGTTGTCCATTTTCACCGAGTATTGCGGAAAGCCTTGGATCAAGCGATAAAGTGGCAGCTCCTGGCCCGAAATCCTGCCGACGCAGTCGAACCACCCAAAGTGCCAAGGCAACAAATGCGGGCGCTAAACGAAAATGAAGCCGCAGCATTGATTCGCTTGGTCAAAGGCGGTCGGCTGCACCTACCGGTTTTCATAGCAGTCACAACCGGCCTTCGTCGCGGAGAGATTCTTGCACTACGGTGGGAAGACCTGGACCTTGAGTTGGGTCAGGTCGTGGTTTGTCGATCTTTGGAGCAGACAAAGAACGGCCTCCGTTTCAAATCGCCGAAGACCGAACGTGGCCGACGCATGGTTACCCTTCCGGGCATCACGCTTGCGGAGCTAAAATCTCACAAAGCCACACAGGCACAAGACCGATTGGCACTTGGTCCAGCATATGAAGACCATGGGCTTGTTTGCCCGCGAATAGACGGCTCGCCCTGGCCGCCTGATGCTTTCTCAACAGCGTTTGCAGATCTAATTCGGAAATCAGATCTACCACATGTGAGGTTTCATGACCTCCGACACTCTCACGCTACGCAGCTATTGCGGCAGGGTGTCCACCCGAAGGTCGTTAGCGAAAGGCTTGGTCACTCAAACATAGGGATCACGCTTGATACTTATTCTCATGTTTTGCCGGGTATGCAGGAGCAGGCCAGCGCCCTTGTCGATGCGGCAATGCGATCAGCGATGGCAGACGCGCCCGCAAACAAGTGAAAGTCAGGACGCAGAGGCATGAAGCCCGCGATCGAGGAATGACCAACCCTGCTGCAAGTCCAAGATGGCCTCTATTATTCGCGCCCAATAGGCCATTAGGGGACTTTGACCGCCTAATCGAGCGATTTGCGAATTCGTGAGTGAGTAACCAAGAGCGGCAGCCGAGGCATTCTGAAACGCCGATCCATTGCAGGAAAGAAAACCGGGGTCGTATGGTCAATGATGCCATCCTAACTACGCCGGATACACAGGAAGCCCTCTCGCGAGCGTACGTGGAAGCGGTCGCTGCAGCAGCTGGTTATTCCACAGCTCGGCCCGAGATTGATCGAGACAGCATTGACGTGACGATATCGGCTGGTGGCTCGATGCGACCACGTATAGATATACAACTCAAAGCCACAACGAACCTAAAATCGCGAGACGGTATTTACCGCTTTCGCCTTTCAATAAAGAATTACAATGACTTAAGAGCTGAGACGCAGACGCCCCGTATTTTGGTGATCTTAAATATGCCTTCGAGTCCGAAAGAATGGCTAAATATTACCTCTGAGGCGCTTGTGCTTCGCCACGCCGCATATTGGAAATCGATGCGCAATGCGCCTGAAACAGAAAATACTTCCAGCGTTTCAATCGATGTACCGTCGGCAAACGTTTTTGATGTGAGCGGTTTGAAGGAACTGATGGAGAAGTCTCGTAGCGGAGTGGTCGTATGAGTTTCCGAGCGCGAATAACGGATGCCAATGCTCTTCGTGAGATTTCGCCTGCGGCACTGCGCGCCTATGCGCTTGCTCAGGGCTGGCAGAGATTGGAAGAGTATGGTGCGCACAGCGATGTCTATGTGCTGGGTGGTGAAGATGAAATCTTAATTCCCGGCACGGTCTCGCTCGCTGACTATTCACGCATCGTGTCGGATGTGATTGCCATTTTGTCTAGGGTCGAAGGCCGAGAAGAACTCCAAGTGTACAGAGACCTTGTCACCGCCGACCAGGACGTAATTCGTGTCCGAGCGCCTGAAGCCGATGACGCTGGAGCTCTCAAATTGGAATCCGGTGTTATTTTTGTGGAGCGCGCTCGTGACTTACTGCTATCGGCGGCTTGTTCTGCTTCCAGCCCGCGCGCAGCATATCGCGCCGGGAAATTGAAAGAAGCAACAGATTATTTGAGGCGAGTGCGGTTGGGCCAGACCGAGCGAGGAAGCTTTGTTCTAACCCTACTTTCGCCTGTACCGCCGACGCTAGAAACGACGAACCAACCGAGTCTCTGGCCCCTGCTCCCGGAGGAACCTTTTGAACGGCGCGTCACGCGCCGACTGGTACAGGGCCTGAACTCGACGCGAGCTGCGATCGAAGGAACGAATAGGTTTGGCGGATTTTCAGCCTTTGAGGACGCTGTTAGAAGAGGCGTGAGTGCAAATCTGTGCGAGGCAATCGCGGGGCTAATCGAGGAAAACAACGGCCTCGACGTTTCAGTTACATGGGCTCGAACAAGACCCGCGCCAGAAAGACGAGCAAAAATAGAATTTACCACGGCAGATGTAGATATCCTAAATGAGGCGGCACGCTTGTTCCGCGAACGTGAACCTCGGCCGAACGAAGTCCTCGAAGGCTACTTCACACAGTTTGCGCGTGAAGAGGGAGCACCCGATGGTCGGGCTGTACTTAGATCTTTCATTGACACTAGGCCTGCTTCAGTTCGGATCGATTTAAGTCAGCAAGATTACGAACTAGCTGTGACGCTACACCGAGAGCAACGGCCTGTTTCCATCGCGGGTGACTTGGTTCGCGAAGGGCAGCGTTGGCGACTGAAGAACCCGCGCGATCTGTCTCCGTTTGAAGTAGATGATGATGCTGACGAGAGTCTAAACAGCGATTCCGGAAACGAAGAGTGAACAGGCCAGGGTAATCATCCTTGCGCGCCGTTTGCAGATTGTTTGCAAATCCCCTTACACCGCATAGTGTTGCCCTTGTGTGCCAAAGGGCTCGCTTAGGCCACAAGCACCTGTTTTAGTAAGGAAAACTGGCGGAGGGAGTGGGATTCGAACCCACGGTACGCGTAAGCGCACAACGGTTTTCGAGACCGCCCCGTTCGACCACTCCGGCACCCCTCCAAACCTTATGTTTCAGCAACTTAAATCAGATGCACGCTCCCGAAATCGATCCCCTATAGCCAGATCAAAACCCATTTTTTTCGCGGGCTGAGATGTGGCACAAGTTGCGTGAACGTGCCAGTCAAATCGTCAGCGAGCCGGGCCGCGCCTCAGCCGCTGTGCGGCGCTTGGCATACGACGGCGCGGCGCTGGCCGACACGACGGATGGGTTACGGCTTGCCCAGTTCCTCGCGTCGCGGGCCCAGATAACCGAACAGATAGGCAGCCACCTTTCGCATTTGAATCTCCTCCGCGCCCTCGGTAATGCGATAGCGGCGGTGGTGGCGATAAATGTGCTCGAACGGTTTGTGCCGTGAATAGCCGATACCGCCGTGCACCTGCATGGCCCGGTCGGCCGCCTCGCAGACCAGCCGGTTTGCCCAGTAGTTGCACATGGAGACCTTGTCAGAGAGGCGTTTTTCGACCTCGGGATGGCGCATCTGATCCATCTCCCAAGCCGTCTTGCGGATGAGCAAGCGGAGCATCTCAACCTGGGTCGCCAGCTCGACCAGGGGGAATTGGATCGCCTGGTTGGCGGCAAGCGCCTTGCCGAACGGCTTTCGCGCACGCGCATAGCGCACGCTTTCCGCGATGCAATAGCACGCCGCGCCCAGCGACGAGGCCGCTTGCCGGATGCGGTTTTCGTGCACAAAGGCCTGGGCCAGGGCGAGCCCCCCGCCGCGCGCGCCGAATTGCGCGTCCCCCGGCACCCATAGGTCGCGCAGGGTCAGACGCGGATGATCGGTCGGCATGTTGAAAGTCCACAGATACTCCTCGATCACCAGCCCCGGCGTGTCGCGCGGCACCAGAAAAGCGGTGATGCCGGCGGCGTCGCCTGGCGCACCGTCGCTGCGCGCAAAGACCACACAGTGGCTCGCCCGATGCATGCCGGTGATCCACATTTTTTCGCCGTCGATGCGCCAGCCATCGATACCATTG
>CBDCGL010000008.1:0-26386 GCA_965216755.1 Alphaproteobacteria bacterium
TAAATTTCCGGCTGTCCCTCAACCAGTTTTCGGGCAGCCAGGCCGACATTGGCATCTTGCCGGTTTTTGCACCGCCGCGTGGGAGGTCGTCGAGGACGCTCATGACAGTCTCCGTGTCTCGGGCCGCAACAAACAGCGCGCAATATGGCAAAACTGGTTTGCCCCATATTTGCCCGCTGATGCCGGTCTGATGATCAGCGCCCTACCGGAGGGCACTCACACATTCACGCCATCTGGGGGCTTCTCAGGGCCAAACACGCCTATATCCGTGTCCGCCGAGGGTGCGGTAAAATGCAAGCCGATGGGTGTCGTGATTATGTCTCGACTATCGGCGCGCGCCGATGGGTTCATGGCGTCAAAGCGTTAATCATTTGTATGATGATGTTTGGTACGCTTTGAGCAAGTTGTGTGTTGTGGCCCATAAATGGGCCATCCCCTGCGGGGACAAGCAACACGAACTTGCCAAGGAGGGCCCGCTGCGCGCCCTCCGTTGGATCCTCCCCGGCTTGGTGCTGCCGCCCTGGCATCGAGCCAGGCCAGCAGCACGGCACCGTTTCGTCGGTGCATCACGACCAAGGGTAGCGCCCCTTGGATGGCTTTCATTGGGCGGAGGTGTTGCCCATGCCACGACCGCGCAAAGCCAACGGCCGCTCCTTCCAGCTCAAGGCCCGTTTCACGGCCACTGAGCTGGAAGCCGTCAATGCCCGTGCTGCACACACGGGCATGACGGTTAGCGACCTGCTTCGCCACGGCGTGCTGGACAACCCCCCGCCCCCGACCCGCCTTCATCGCCGGGTCCAATGTCCGGAGGAATTGGCCCGGCTGCTTGGGCAGGTCGGCCGCATCGGCAATAACGTCAACCAGCTGGCCCGTATTGCCCATGCGGGATCATGGCCTGATAGCGAGCGCATCACCCAGGCCGTCGCCGACATCCAGTGGATGCGCGCCCGGCTGATGGATGCGCTCGGCTATGATCCGGTGGACAGTGATCCCCCTGCCCCGGTTCTTACGCCATGATCATCACCGCTTCAGAAATCGAGGCGCGCAAATGGTTTGCCGTGCACCTGCTCAACACCACTCAGAATGATCATGTTGAGGTGCACGAGCTGCGCGGCTTTGCGTCTGTCAGCCTGAACGGTGTCATGATGGAAATCGCCGCGGTGGCCAGTGGGACCCGCTGCGAAAATCCGGTCTTCTCTGTGGTTCTCAACCCGCCGGATGGTGTCACGCTCACCTATGAGCAGTTCCACAACGCCATCCGGGAGGTTGAGAAGGCCAACGGCTTGCAGAATCATCCCCGCGCCGTGGTGTTCCATGAAAAGGACGGTGAACGCCACTGTCACGTGTTCTGGTCGCGGATCGACATTGACCGTATGAAGGCGATCAACCTTCCCTTCTACAGAAAAAAGTTGCAAACCATTAGTCGGGAGCAGTTCCGCGCATTGGGCGTGGAACTGCCGCCTGGTCTGGTTGATCCGCGTGAACGCAACCCGCTGAATTTCACCCGCGAGCAGTGGCAGCAGGCCAAGCGCATGGGTGAAGATCCCCAGGCTCTAAAACAGGTTTTCTTGGAAGCCTGGCAACACAGTGACAGCCGCAAAGCCTTCCAAGCCGCTTTAGAGCGCAGTGGCCTCTACCTCGCCCGGGGCGACAAGCGCGGCTTTGTTGCCGTCGATTTTACCGGGTCGGTTTATTCGCTCTCGCGTTGGTTATCGGTGAAGAAGAAGGATATTGCCGCTCGCATCGGTGATTTGGCGGAATTGCCGACCGTCGATCAAACCAAGGCCTTGATCTCCGACAAATACACCCCTGCCCTGCGCAAAGCCGTTGATCAGATGGAGACGCAGCACAAGGAAGAGCGCCGCGTCTGGAACCGTGAGGCCAAGCAAATGCGGCGTACTCACCGCGCCGCCCGCCAAGACCTTGTCACCGACCAGCACGCCCGCCGGCGACGCGAAGAGCATGCCCGTGCTGATTGGTACCGCAAAGGTCTGCGCGGTCTTGTCGACCGGTTTACCGGCCGCCACAAGGTGACGACCACCCGCATCCGCCGCGACCGGGCCGCCGCGGAAGAGCGCGACCGTCAGGAGCGGGACAAGCTCATCGCTGCCCAGCTCACCGAACGGCGGCAGGTTCAGGAAAATATCGATAAGCTGGAAGCCAGCCACATCCGCGACCGCAAGCGTATGCGCGAACGGCTGGGCGTTCTGTTTGAATTTGAGAATGACGACAAGCGTAATATCGCCCTGCAGCATGCCGCCGAGGTCGCCGCCCGCAAGGAAGAGCACCGCATGGCCCGCGAATTTAATCAGGCTGACAAGGACCGCACCATGGCCGACCAAATCCGCGACCAGCAGCAGGAGCAGGATCGCGGCCGTGGTCCAGATCGTGGACGGGAATTTGACCCGAGCTGATGGTTGATGATTGATCCCGACAAGCTGACATCCGAACAGCAAAAGGCTTTGGATAACCTCGGCCGCCGGCAGGCCGACGAAAGGCGCGTTTTACAACAACAGCTTAGAAGCTAGGGAGCAATCGAAACTGCGGTCCCTGGCTAACCAGGTCACCAAAACGCTGTTATTCAAAGATCGGGAGGCCCGCAAAGAGGTTGAAAAATTTTTCGCCGATCAGCGTAAAGAGCGCACCTGGCATCAAGAGCGACTTGCCCGTGTCCGGGACCGCCACGCTGATGAATGGCAGGCGCTTTACGATCGGATTGCGTTGCAGGGCGACCGCGAAACCAGCCGAACCCACGCGGAAGACATCCAGCGGGAATTTAACCGTCACGATCAGGCGCGCGGCTATGCAGAGGAATTTACCAGGACCGCCAGGGACGACGGCGGCCACGGCCGCGATTGATATTCACGATGTTCAAGATGTGGTCGGTTACCTGTCCCAAAGCTAACACCGCCTCCGCTAGCAGGACAGGATCACCGCGACCCAGGCTACAAGATATTGTGGATAACTTTGTCATATGCACTAAAACTGGTGCCCGATCTTTGCTAGATTGCGGCCATGGCGGCAGGACATCGACAGCACCGGCGCAAGTCGGGAAAAACAAGCTTTCAGACCATCGGACAGGTTCAGAATTTCCGGGATTTCTCCGACCCGGCGGTTTTCAAGCTTCTTGATGCCGGAGAGGAAATCCGGCAGCGCCCGGAACCGATTCCGTCGGACAAAGCGTTTCTGACGAAGTACCTCGTGCAAGTCACACTGCCCCACTCCAACCCCGGCAATGGCGTTCCGGTTTTCCGGCGCAAGAATGGCGACATCACCCTCACCGTCACCCCGGCATTTGACGATAACAACCAGCCGCTACACCCTTACGGCACCGTTCCGCGGTTGCTTCTATTTTGGTTAACCCGCGAAGCGTTGCGGCAAAAATCCCATCGAATCGAACTCTCCGATAGCATCAACGGCTTTCTGCTCGACCTCGGAATGAACCCCGCAAACGGGAGCGGCAAGCGCAGCGACGCGCGGCGTATGCGGGATCAGATGGAGCGGCTTTTCCGTGCCCGAATCAGCATCGATGCTAAGCTCAAAGATGGCACCAGATCAGGTCATGCTTGGCAGGATATGCAGGTCGCCAAGGCGGCTACAACGTGGTGGGATTACAAATGCCCGGAGCAAGGCAGTTTCTTCGACAGCTGGGTTGAGCTGGACCGGGATTTTTATGAAGCAATCCTGAGCGACCCAGTGCCAGTTGATATGCGGGCTTTGCGGGAGCTTAAACGCTCACCCATGGCCCTCGACCTCTATGCCTGGGCCACCTATCAAACTTTTGTGATTACGCGTCGCGGCAAGGGACGCAAGGTTCCCTGGCGGGGGCTAATGCAACAGCTTGGCGCTGAGTATTCTGACTACAAGGATTTTAGGAAAGCCGCCATACAAGCCCTCAAAAAGGTCCAAATGGTCTTCCCTGGGCTGTTGATATCCGATGCCACGGGTGGCTTTGTTATCCACCCCAGCCAGCCGAGCATCCTTCCCAAAGAGTAGGAACATCAATAGTTTCCGCACTGCCTGTGGGCCGTTTATGGCTCATCCACAGTTCTCGCCGTGACTTGGGATATCTTTGGTTATCCACGATGAAACGGTCCCCCCAGCCAACCAGGTGGGATGAAACGGTCCCCCTTTTCTTATATTTCCCGGTATTTCAAGGCGTTGTTCTACGGTGAAACAGTATCCCCTCGCCAACCAGGTGGGATGAAACGGTCCCCCCCTCCTGGGATGAAACGGTCCCCCCTACCTATAGATAGATCCTTAAAAGGCCTGTAGTTGCCACCCCGCAACTGTGGACAACCAACCCACGGACACTTGGTATCAACGTCTTTTTTTTGTTGCGGCCCCCACGCCTTCGGCGTGCCCGCCGCCTCCCCTCCCTGGAAGGTCCCTCAGGCTCACCAAAAACAGGGACACCGCCTGTTCTCTGATCCACCTTCGGGTGATTGATCTCCTATGCCGGACAGAACCTTCATGCAAGGCACGCTTCGCTCTTTGGCCTTGCATGAAGAACCATGTCCAACATGGCCGGAGAAATCACCCGAAGGCGGCTCCGAGAACAGGCTTATAGCCCTGGTTGCGTGGAGAGATTGCTTTGTCTGCAAGGGGGTGTATGGGCTGGCATTGTGCCCAAACGATATCTCTAACCTGACTTAACCATCCGAGAATGAAACCCAAGCGCCCGGATGTGAAAGTATGAAGATCATAAGTTATGATATGATGTTCATACTTTGTGATCGTCATAAATATGAAGTTGCGTGCCTAAGCGAATCATCTCATACTGTATGAAGATATGATCTTCATATCATAAGTTCACATAGTATGAGGTTATGAACGTATGAAGGCCGTCAAAACTGTCGACCTTGGTCAAACATCGCAAACTGATCCGTTCCTGAAAGCCGTTGCCGTCGAAAAAGCGGCTGCTGCTGAGATGGTACGGAAAACCTTCAATCTCGAAAAACGCCATCAGAACCAAATCAACGCTGTAGCGGCTGATCTGTCAGAGACAGCCGGAAAACCCATAGGCGCCTCCGAAGCGTTGCGCCACATCCTGGATGAAGCCGCCGGGAAGGTGGGCTCATGAAAGGTGTTGCTTTCCTGGGCGACAAAGGCGGTGTGGGCAAGACCTCTTTAGCCCACGCTTTGGCGCTTGGTGCCGCATGGAAGGGCGTGCCAGGCTACTTGATGCATACAGACAACCGGGAACCGCTCAAAGTAAACGGCAGGCCGTACGCCTATTACGATGCCCGCGACCCCAAAGATCTGGAAACCCTTATCAAAACGGCCCTGAATAATGATGGGTTGTTTATCGTTGATGGTGGTGGGAACCGGCCGGAATTCGACAAATGGATTGCCGCCAGCATGGATTTGGTGCTGGTGCCGTTCATCCCCGATGAAGAAGCTATAAACACCAATCTGGCTCATATGAAGCGACTGGAACGGGCAGGGGCGAATGTTTGGGCTATCGTGAACGCCTACCCTGGAAGCCGTTTTGAGCGCCAGTATGTTGATCGGGAGCTACTGAAGGATCTTCCGCAGGACCGGATTCTTGCCAGGGTCCCGGAAGTGAAGGCCGTCAGAACACTGCGTGCCAGTGATAAACCAGTGTTCAAAACGCCGCCGACGCGGGTCAACGATCTGTCCCGGAAGCTCTACCTGACGGTAAATCAAGCTCTACTTGCAATTGATCGGGCAGCAGAGCCCACCCGGCTGTCAGCATAACCAACATCCGTGCTTAGAGAAATATTTTGTAAGCTATTTATTTTCTGTACAATGCCAGGGTGTACTGGACCTATGGCATTGTTGACCCTGTAACCGGTCTGTTCGTCTATATCGGGCAGACCAGCGATTTCGATCGGCGCAAATCCCAACATCTCACTGACCGGCTGCGTAAAACGACGCCGGCGCGCGGCAGCATCCAGGAATGGCTGCGCGACATGCGGAAGAGGGGGCTGGAACCGGATTTCGTGATCCTGGAGATCGTCGAAACCGAAGAAGAAAGCTTGCTATCGGAAAGCAAATGGGTCGAGAAATTCGCCGCGATTGGCCACCCGTTATTGAATCGCTGGCAAGAGCATCGAGACCTGATCCGGCAAGGCCGGGCCTCACAATATGAAGCGCTGATTTTTCAAGACGGCAAGGCATGCAGGGTAGGGGAGGCCCGTCCCAATCGGCGCAACTCAGGCTTTGCCGTTATGCTGGATAAAGACGTGAAGATAGAATTCGACGGCATGGTTCTGGAAGGGGCGCGGATTGACGTGTTGGAGCCGAAGCCGGAGGCCTAACTGGATGTGGCGTCTGGCTGAACACGCTTTACATTCTTGGTGATTTCGCGCTCGCGTTTGCGCGTTTCGGCAAGATCATAAGCCATTTGCAGACGCATCCACATTTCGGGTGTACTGCCAAACGCGGCGGCCAACCGGAATGCCATTTCGGCTGAAATCCCGGAACGACCGTTGAGCAAATTGCTCAGCGTCTGACGGTTAACACCCAGCACCTCAGCCGCTTCGTTGACACTCATGCCAAGTTCTTCAATGCAATCCTGCCGGACAATTCTGCCCGGGTGCGCGGGGCTATGCATAGGCATCGTTCTCTCCTTTCCTAATGGTAATCGATCAGATCAACATCTGTGGCTTCACCGTCGCTGAAGCGGAAAATGATCCGCCAATTGGCTCGCACGGTGACGCTCCAAAATCCTCTCAAGTCGCCCGTCAACTTATGGAGGCGGTAACCCGTCACATCGATATCGTCGATGGTCAGGGCCATATCGAGGACAGACAGGATATTCTCAATCCGGTCGGCCATATCAGCCCTGACCCGGCTTCTGTCACCGCGCTCATACAGGCGTTTCAATCCCCGATGACGGAACGATCCAATCATACTTTCAGTGTACAGTGATAATTATCGCTTATCAAGAAGAAACTTATTATTTGCATAGCTAATGTTTTGTGGGTACCGTTAATTTTGTCAGCTGCAAATTCAGCTGATCGGGTTTCACAGCTCGCGCAAGCCGGCCTTTGTATTGGCCGGATGGCGGCGAAATACGGCCTCCGGCTCAATACGCCGCACTGTGCTTGCGCAGTTGTGAACGTCCGGCCACCAGTGCCGGACGGATCATTAAACCGCAAGGCGCGGGATGGAAATGCCGAAAGAAGATATTGATACAGCCGTCGTTCAAGCTTTTTTGAGGCAAGTTGAGGTCATGGCCGGTGCCGAGGGGCGGGAGCTGCTATTGCTGTTTATGGCGATAAGAGACCAGCAGCTTCGTGATGATGTTGTCAGATTTGCAGAGGCTATCGCCAGCGAAAAAGGGTGGTTAGCCAAGGACGACCGAAAATGAGCACCACTAAGGTTTTCTATGAACTGCCGCCCGGATTGCCGATAGATCAATTCAGCATCGACGTCACAAGCGATGAGCTGACATTTTTGATGGGCGATGACGCCGTTGTCGAAGCTGAACCGGGACGATTTGAGTTTACGGATTTGGGCAAAGACCGGATACGGGAAGCGCCCGACCCGGAATAATCCGCTTGTAAGTCGTCTGGCGAGCCAGGCGCAGATAATGGGGGGCATACTAACCGTGCAGGACGTTCGCTTCCCAAGGCTGGGTTGACCGAGTTCTGCTTTTTTGTGCCAGTGCGATAACTGACATTATGGACAGTTCTTTGTCGCTCCCATCAGCGTATCCCGACGCATTCTTTGAACCGACGGAGACAGAATAACACCGTGCTCGCGGCTTCCGTCCGCTGCGAAACAGAAGGGTTGCTAAGCTCCTGTCGTCGCTAAGCCAACCCATAACCGTTTCGTTCGGCTACAGCCACTCCGCGCGGTGTTATTTCGGAGATTGTCGGCTCCGGGGGAATGTCAGGCCTTCGTCTCACCAAGGGAATGGACGTTTAAGGCTTAAGTCATCAACACGCTAGGTTGAGGTCAATTGTCAAGCGCGTTTCTTGCATATCATTTTTCAAAAAGTGACTAGCTCACCAGATTAGAAGAATTTCGATTTTTTTTAATAAGGCCACAATCCCGATCCCGACCGCCCCGACGATCGCTACGATATCCCTTAAGATAGATGTCAGAAGGCTCAACTGCTCTAACCAGTCCATCGTTGGCATGTGGGAACGGAGTGCAACCCCTTCAATACGGTGTATTGGCTGATCCTGAAGACTGAGCCATTCAAATCCCGATCTTCTCGACCTCGTCGAGGGTGACAGGACTCAAGACCGGCCCAACACCGTTAAGGGACAGGCCGCGGCCATGTGCTTGCAGGTCCAAGGGAGCCGTGCACAACCGATTCAGTTATGGCCGCAACAAGGTGTTTGCCATGAAACTCTAGGAACCACATGGTCCCCAACGGAGCATCATCGGCCCGGGCATACATATAGCGAAACTGTATTTCACCAACTGAACCAGCACTGCAGTACTTCCCATATGCTCGAATTAGTTCCGGGACGTTCTGGGAATTATAACCTTGGGCAAAGATCTGAAATTTCACAGCCGGACCCAAAGGTTCGCCATAGCAGTGATAGAAAAGGCCGCGGACCACTCTTTCAATGAAAGCGTTGTGGGTGGCGACGGACAAAGGGACCACGCCAGCGCATCCTATAAGCACGCCGCCTTCTGATCTAACGTCAACTTCACGAAGCCGGCCCAACACTGCGCGGTTTATGCGCTGGTTATGTCTGATTGTCGGTAGAGCGTGATTTCTCCAAAAAGCTTTGCTTTCTGGCGTGTTGACGCCTACCAGCAAACTCAGCGCCACTCGGAATTCTTCGTCGATATCAGAAAAGCCTTTGTTGCACGGGCGACAGGCCGGCACCGTTATCATGTTGCTCGGGCGCGGCTTCACAAACACGGATCTTGGTGGCACATGATCGCCTTTTCCCGGATGTGCTTGCCGAGTGCCGCAGTAGGCACATTTGTCACTTTTTGGCCGCCGGGAAACCATCAGCTACTCAAATCCCGATCCGCTCAACCTCATCCAGGGTGACCTGGTCGTTTGTGCGGTCGTAGAGCTGCGTGGTCCGCGGGCTTTCATGGGCCGCCATCATTTGAGCGTTTTCCAAGGTGCCGCCGTTCTCCCTATAGGCAGTGATCCCGGTGGCCCGGAAGCTATGGCAACTGATCGGGGTCGCAATACCGGCCTGCCGCGCGCGTCGCTTGACCATATCTAAGGCCATCCGCCGCTTCACAGGTTCTGCTGTGAGCGGGCCATTGCGCCACGGCACACTGCGGAATAGCCACCCTTTCTTGTCGCTGGTGATACAAGCGGCGTTGATATAGGCGTCGAGGTAGTCTTCCAGTGAATGGTGGGCCGGGATTTCGTGGAACTTGCCACCCTTTTCATGAAGGCGGAGCCACCAGCGTTTGCCGGCTGGATAGTAGTCTTCAACCCGCATGCTCAGGGCGGCGCTCACCCGCGCAAAGCTGTAGATCATCACGCCAATAAGGGCGCGATCCCGCAAGCCGGTCACCGTATCTGTTGGTATGCTATTTAACAGCTGCCGCGCTTCATCGACGCTTAGTACGGGCGTTTTGCCCCGCTTGACCTTATGGCTGGGTCCGCGGACGGCATGCGCCGGATTGAACGGCAGGACGCCGCCGGTGACCAGCCAATCGAACAGCGCGCGGATGGCGGCCAAATGCTGCTTCACAGTCGGAGCCGGGCGCAGATGGGTCTGCTCCTCAATGAACACTGCGATATGGGTCGGCTGGATATCCTCCAGCCGGCACAGCCGATTTGCTTCACACCAGGCAAAGAACCCTGCGGCGGCGCGGCCATAAGCGGCCCGGGTGTTAGCGTTGCGGATATTGGCAGTGAAGAACTCAATGAAGCGCCGGGTGGCCCGGTCGCCGTCATCAGCGATGATTCCGGGCACAATCAGCCCGGTCTGTGGATTGGCCCCGGCGATCAACGCCGGGTCACCTTGCTGCAGTTGAAGGTCGTGTGAAGTCATAATAGCCCCCGAATATTGCCTTAACGAAATGACGTAATAAAGACACCCATAATGTCCTTTATGACCGTCTTTCAGAGTACACCAATTAGCCGGCAAAGGGGAGGGTGGTCACCGACAATATCCAGAGATAGTTTCCTGATGACTATGGAACGGGCCGCTCGGCAAACACATCTCTTGAGAAATGACAGATCGTCCTGAAGCGATTTTTTTTGAGATTAGGCAGGCCCTCGACTTCTTTCTCTATCCGGTTTGGCAATTCTTAAATTCCGATTTCGCTGCAACGTTATTAGCGACTTTGGTAGCAGCGTTCGCGGGTGCTTTTGGCGCGCACGTAATTATCGAAAAGACCAAGCGCAAGCAGGAGCAGCAGCGGGAGCTGCGCATCACAAACGCGGCGATAATGGTATCAGCGGATATCTGCAGTCTATTTCTTAACCTCAAAAGACAGCATGTAAAAGATTTAAAGCAGAAATTTCAAGATGATATCGAGAATTACGCCATAGTGAGCGGCCGCAGTCAAAAAAAAGGTTGGCCAGGGCAAATATTTATTCTTCAGTCCAATCTTACTACATTGGATCCGGTAAGAATACCAGGAGAGATACTTGTTAGGCAGGTTTTCGAAGATATTTCGCCTGGACAAAGAGCATATACACTCACGAACACCCTTATAAGATCTGCCCATTCCCTAAATAGATTTATCAATCTTCGGAACGAATTTGGTCAAAAAATGAAAGGTTTGGATAATAATGATATTTGCAATCTCTATTTGGGTCTTCCAGACGAGCAAGGTCATGTGGATCGGACCTATACAGATTCTGTAAAGCATATTTGCAATCTCACAGACGATTGCATCTTTTTCAGCAAAACACTCACCAATGATTTGGTAGAACACGGCGAGCTGCTAAAAACCCGCCTGGGTAAAGGCGCTCCGAGAGTGAATAAGCCGAACTTCAGCAACGCTGAGAAAGAAGGCCTGGTGCCTGACCTACAACGACATAAAGACTGGTTGGGAATGTTTGTTAAGCATGACAGCCTTGAGCCCTCACGGCGATCGAAACTATTCAGCCTATTCCCTTGGTGAGACGAAGGCTTGACATTCCCCCGGAGCCGACAATTTCCGCAATAACACCGCGCGGAGGGGCTGTAGCCGAACGAAACCGTTATGGGTTGGCTTAGCGACGAAGGAGCTTAGCAACCCTTCTGTTTCGCAGCGGACGGAAGCCGCGAGCACGGTGTTATCCTGTCCCCGTCGGTTGTTATCCTCGTCATTTTTGCCCCGCACGATGCTTTTCGTTTGCCGCCGGAGTCCACGTTGACCAAGGTCATTCTTGAAGAAGTGCTAACGCACGGTTTTTTCACACCCCTACCCCCCCGTTTCTTTTTAAGGGGAAGAAGGAAGGTGCACGATGGGTCATGGTGACCCGGATTTGATCCTCATGGCTGCTGATCCCACGGCGGAAGACCCCAACAAACTGATCAAGGTTGCCTCCGGCGATCTCTGGCGCAATGGTCGCGGCGGTGAGCTGATTTTTGAGACCGATGACCCGCGCATCAAGCAGCTGGTTTTCGAATCGCAACGTGTCGTCTTGCTATTTGGCGATGATGCCTGGCCATCAAAGCGACCAACGCGCAAGCGGCCCTATAGGCGGTCACACCGCGATCACTGACCCTTATTGCGCCCCGAATGCTCGCGTGATGTTTTCGGCTCTGGCCATTTTTGACCTGTCGCGGGCTTCTGCCCTTACCGCCACCGCGATTGCCTTGTCAATTTTCCGGTCATAGTCGTCACGGACGACCTTTGCCCGCTTCTCCGTCTCTCGCGCCTGGAACACGATACAGTCGATGTCGATCTCGATGTCGGAAGGAAAGGGTTGGTCGTAATAGAGTGACTTGTTGCTCCAGCGGTTGTGGAGTCGGTCGTTGGCTTCACGATGCGTTCGCTCGATCACTTTCAGGAGTGCCCTATCCCTTTCATAATACAGATTTCTTACGTGCTGTTTGGCCGTTTCGTTACTAAGCCGCGCGATCTGGGCTTGGCGCTTCACTTCCGCATCTCTGTTGTAAAGGCTCATCGCTCAAGCGCTCCGTTTTCGTTCCATCGAAAAGGGCAGGCCAAATGGCCTGCCCCGTGTCGACTGGTTTGCCGGTCAGTAGCTCACTCCTCTTTCGGAGTGACCTTCGGCACCGATCCCTTGCCGCCGCAGAAGGAACAGGTGCGGCCTTCTACACGTTTGTAGCCGTAACAAACCGGACATACTTCGCTTGCCATGTTTTGCCCTCCTTTGTTGAACATGGACTAGTGGACAGGCGGCGCGTTGCCGACAGCGCTTGAACCGTCGCCGGCGCTTGCCGTGACAATCGTGAAAGATTTCGCTATCAGCTCTTCGTCCGCCTGCTGCAAACGGAGCAACAGCGCTGTGCCGTACTCCGCATGAAATTCGTCGAAACTGGAAATGGGAATCCGGCGTTCGCCATAGCGCATCACAACCTGCGTACTGTTCGTAAACACGAACGGCACCTTGTCGTAAGCACGCTTTTTGTTGTAATGGACTTCCATCTCCTCACGCTGCCGGATTTCTTGTTGAGACTTCATGTGCGGTTCGACCAAGAACCGGTGATGGGCGGCGCCACGTTCGAAATGTTGGAAATCCTTTGACCCCACGGATCGGATTGAGATCGTGTCGGATGTCAATTTGACGTCGAATGTGGCGGGACTTTTCCATGTCGCGGCACGCCAAACACCGAATATTGCCGCGGCGGTGGTTAGAATTAGAGCGCCGGAAAGTTGGCCATCTATGGCGGAGAGGGACGCCGTGCCAAGCAGCAATGACACACCGCCGAAGGCCACCATGTCGCCAGGAGTGCCATCAGGTGATTTGTGCGTGCCGGCGATATGGACCCCATCAACGTCCGGCAATCGCGTTGTGGTGAGGAAATTTACTTTGGAACTTTGAAAGGTGGTCATTGCGCTAAACCGTATGTTTAGCTGCCTGACGTCGGTCACCTTCGAAAGCGAAGATGCACCCGCAGAAAGAGCAGCCGTATCCGATTTTTCTTGGTGACGTGCCCGCGCCGGTAGCAAAGCCTGGCACCCAGATCGGGGCACATTTCTGCTGCTGGCAATCCGGGCAAGACAATGGATGGTGGTGTCGCGGGCGATTAATTGCCGCACGGTCCATATGCGTGCCGACGCTCGAGATGCAGAACCGCGACGCGCTATGTCTCAGTGGCGTTACCTTGTTCATTCGTTCGCACCCTCAGAATAAATTGCGGGAAGAGCAATTCTAAATTCTGGCGAGGGGAACGAAAAACGTAAACGGCTGTAAACTCAAGTAAATCTATGACAATATTGACTGTGACATAACGGAGACTTATGACTGTTCAAATCAATAGGTCACTAATGACAAAAAAGGTTCAGAACATGGCAAATGATAGTGAGACAGATCAGATTCCGGAGAACGTTACCAAACTTTACACAGATTTGGCGGATATGGTCCCGCCGGAAACGATGGAACTGCTGTACGAAGTAGCTGAAATGTCCGGCAGGGATTTAAATGAGTTGGCGAATGAGGCGTTTGCAATGGGGTGTCGGATGCAGGGCCTCCGGCCTTTTCCTCCTTTGAGAGAGCTTGGCTTCGTGATTCAAGATCGCAACCGACCGGCTGTGCCGGCAACAATCCCCAGAGACGGTCCCACGGCTGTCGCGCAAATCGCTACAGGAAAAAAGCGGTGCGAACCGTAGGCAAGGCAGGATAAACTCTTATTCCAGCTATCGATTTGACGTGATGTGGAGAGTGGATCAATGGCCAAGAAACGAAGGTTCAAAACAATTGTTAATATCGAGCCACCGGAATTGGTCCCGGAGTTGGATCGCTTGCAGAAAGAGTCCGGTGAAAATATGGGCGTTTTCTTTGGTAGATGCCTTGCCCACGCATTACCGCTAATCAGAAAAGAGGAAGCCCAAAAACGTACCATTCCGGACCTCCTAGAGATGATCGACGAAATGCGTAGGGAAATCCAAACGCTAAGGAGCGATGTCAGGTCCTTGAAGGCACAACTCGCCGCCTCGAAACCGGATTATTCGATGTGGCCCACCATCGCTAACCCGCCTGTGGCCGAAAACGCATTCCGCGTCAACAGGAGGCGAAAACCCACGGCGCAGAGAGCCGATTATTCGATGTGGCACACCATCATTGATGCGCCGGTAGCCGGCAGCGCCTGATGTTTACAGAAGTAAACAGTTATCTATCGATTTTTGAGCTTCAGATTGCCCCACACAGAGCACCAAGCAGGGTTTTGGGTCCAATCATACCAATAAAGTTTTCGTCGCTGTACGGGGACCCTCAGGGCTTTTGAATTTTCACGCCGGATCGAATTTCCCCTCAAACAAGGCGTGACGGTCGTATTTGATGCGCTGGATGATCGCCGGCGGCAAGCTTGGCGTGATCACCACGGCGCGTTGTTGTGGGTCATCTCTTCCCACGAATCTGGAAACTTCCTCGGGTCCTAAAAGGTCGGTTTGTTGATACGACAAGTTGTCACCAGTCACCCCGTGTTTTCGCTGTTCAATAGATGGGTCGGATTTGGAAGGAACTGCAACGGTCGTCTTACCCAGCCGCTTGGCGATGTACTCCAAAGTGGTCGGGTCGTTGTTGCCGAAAAAGACTTGTGTGCCGCTATTGCCTAAGAACGTCTCATAGCTGGCCCCATAGAGCCGTTTGATCTGCGCTAGGTCTTGCAAAATGAGGAGCAGCTTACAGCTGTAGCCCGCTATTAATCCGGCAGCGGTCTCGATTTGCCGCATATGGCCCAGCACCGCGAATTCTTCCAAGCACATCAGCACCGGGACCGCCGGCCGAGCGTCCTCCGCCTCCATCATGTCGAAGACCTGGTTTATGAACAGCCGCAGCCAGCGTGCACAGCTCGACATCTTCGACGGCGGCAGTACCAGGTAGATGGTCGTTGGCTTGCGCTTGAGATCGGCCAGATCAAAATCATGCCCTGACACCACATTTTGGATTTCCGGGTACCTCAGGAATTTCAGGTGCCGCCGCATGGTCGACAGCACCGACCCGCGCTCCGCTTTCGGCCGGTCGAAAAATTCATCGCGGGCGTCAAGGACAGCCCCTTTCAGCCGGTCTGGGAAGAGGCCCATTTGGTGCCGCAGCGCCGGCAAACCTTGTAGCTCTGACCCGTCGTTGCAGGTGTGAACGTTTTGCGGGGTCAGCAATTTGAAGATGGTCGCCAGATTCCGTTCATGGCTGTGGCCGGGGTAGGTAGCCGTTTGCAGGATCAAACCTTCAATCCCGGCGGTGGCGCTGTCGTCCCAATGCGGGTCTTTGCCGTCACCGCGCACCACAATGCCGTCGGCCAGTGACGCTGCATTAGCGATCATTTCCGGTTTTTCTTCGCCGGGAAAATCTTCCGGCAGGTGCGCCAGGAAGTTAAAGCGCCGGCGATAGTCCTTCACGTGCTCATGGGTAATTTCAAACGGGTCAAGGATATGCACATCCTGGCCCAGGGCGGCACGCCGCCGCGCCGTGATATTGGCCAGCTCCCCTTTCGGGTCGATGACCAAGGTAGACCCCGCATATTCCAGCAAAGTCGGTACGATAATGGAGCGGCCTTTCCCCGCCCGGCTGGCACAACACACAATCGCGTGGCGATCGTCGCCCAAGCCTAGCGGCTTGCCGCCGCTCACCACGTATTCGCGTGCTTCTTCATCGAACTGACAGGTACCGTCGATCACACCCAGGAACAGCTTGGCGTTGTTGAACGTAAATTTCCGGCTGTCCCTCAACCAGTTTTCGGGCAGCCAGGCCGACATTGGCATCTTGCCGGTTTTTGCACCGCCGCGTGGGAGGTCGTCGAGGACGCTCATGACAGTCTCCGTGTCTCGGGCCGCAACAAACAGCGCGCAATATGGCAAAACTGGTTTGCCCCATATTTGCCCGCTGATGCCGGTCTGATGATCAGCGCCCTACCGGAGGGCACTCACACATTCACGCCATCTGGGGGCTTCTCAGGGCCAAACACGCCTATATCCGTGTCCGCCGAGGGTGCGGTAAAATGCAAGCCGATGGGTGTCGTGATTATGTCTCGACTATCGGCGCGCGCCGATGGGTTCATGGCGTCAAAGCGTTAATCATTTGTATGATGATGTTTGGTACGCTTTGAGCAAGTTGTGTGTTGTGGCCCATAAATGGGCCATCCCCTGCGGGGACAAGCAACACGAACTTGCCAAGGAGGGCCCGCTGCGCGCCCTCCGTTGGATCCTCCCCGGCTTGGTGCTGCCGCCCTGGCATCGAGCCAGGCCAGCAGCACGGCACCGTTTCGTCGGTGCATCACGACCAAGGGTAGCGCCCCTTGGATGGCTTTCATTGGGCGGAGGTGTTGCCCATGCCACGACCGCGCAAAGCCAACGGCCGCTCCTTCCAGCTCAAGGCCCGTTTCACGGCCACTGAGCTGGAAGCCGTCAATGCCCGTGCTGCACACACGGGCATGACGGTTAGCGACCTGCTTCGCCACGGCGTGCTGGACAACCCCCCGCCCCCGACCCGCCTTCATCGCCGGGTCCAATGTCCGGAGGAATTGGCCCGGCTGCTTGGGCAGGTCGGCCGCATCGGCAATAACGTCAACCAGCTGGCCCGTATTGCCCATGCGGGATCATGGCCTGATAGCGAGCGCATCACCCAGGCCGTCGCCGACATCCAGTGGATGCGCGCCCGGCTGATGGATGCGCTCGGCTATGATCCGGTGGACAGTGATCCCCCTGCCCCGGTTCTTACGCCATGATCATCACCGCTTCAGAAATCGAGGCGCGCAAATGGTTTGCCGTGCACCTGCTCAACACCACTCAGAATGATCATGTTGAGGTGCACGAGCTGCGCGGCTTTGCGTCTGTCAGCCTGAACGGTGTCATGATGGAAATCGCCGCGGTGGCCAGTGGGACCCGCTGCGAAAATCCGGTCTTCTCTGTGGTTCTCAACCCGCCGGATGGTGTCACGCTCACCTATGAGCAGTTCCACAACGCCATCCGGGAGGTTGAGAAGGCCAACGGCTTGCAGAATCATCCCCGCGCCGTGGTGTTCCATGAAAAGGACGGTGAACGCCACTGTCACGTGTTCTGGTCGCGGATCGACATTGACCGTATGAAGGCGATCAACCTTCCCTTCTACAGAAAAAAGTTGCAAACCATTAGTCGGGAGCAGTTCCGCGCATTGGGCGTGGAACTGCCGCCTGGTCTGGTTGATCCGCGTGAACGCAACCCGCTGAATTTCACCCGCGAGCAGTGGCAGCAGGCCAAGCGCATGGGTGAAGATCCCCAGGCTCTAAAACAGGTTTTCTTGGAAGCCTGGCAACACAGTGACAGCCGCAAAGCCTTCCAAGCCGCTTTAGAGCGCAGTGGCCTCTACCTCGCCCGGGGCGACAAGCGCGGCTTTGTTGCCGTCGATTTTACCGGGTCGGTTTATTCGCTCTCGCGTTGGTTATCGGTGAAGAAGAAGGATATTGCCGCTCGCATCGGTGATTTGGCGGAATTGCCGACCGTCGATCAAACCAAGGCCTTGATCTCCGACAAATACACCCCTGCCCTGCGCAAAGCCGTTGATCAGATGGAGACGCAGCACAAGGAAGAGCGCCGCGTCTGGAACCGTGAGGCCAAGCAAATGCGGCGTACTCACCGCGCCGCCCGCCAAGACCTTGTCACCGACCAGCACGCCCGCCGGCGACGCGAAGAGCATGCCCGTGCTGATTGGTACCGCAAAGGTCTGCGCGGTCTTGTCGACCGGTTTACCGGCCGCCACAAGGTGACGACCACCCGCATCCGCCGCGACCGGGCCGCCGCGGAAGAGCGCGACCGTCAGGAGCGGGACAAGCTCATCGCTGCCCAGCTCACCGAACGGCGGCAGGTTCAGGAAAATATCGATAAGCTGGAAGCCAGCCACATCCGCGACCGCAAGCGTATGCGCGAACGGCTGGGCGTTCTGTTTGAATTTGAGAATGACGACAAGCGTAATATCGCCCTGCAGCATGCCGCCGAGGTCGCCGCCCGCAAGGAAGAGCACCGCATGGCCCGCGAATTTAATCAGGCTGACAAGGACCGCACCATGGCCGACCAAATCCGCGACCAGCAGCAGGAGCAGGATCGCGGCCGTGGTCCAGATCGTGGACGGGAATTTGACCCGAGCTGATGGTTGATGATTGATCCCGACAAGCTGACATCCGAACAGCAAAAGGCTTTGGATAACCTCGGCCGCCGGCAGGCCGACGAAAGGCGCGTTTTACAACAACAGCTTAGAAGCTAGGGAGCAATCGAAACTGCGGTCCCTGGCTAACCAGGTCACCAAAACGCTGTTATTCAAAGATCGGGAGGCCCGCAAAGAGGTTGAAAAATTTTTCGCCGATCAGCGTAAAGAGCGCACCTGGCATCAAGAGCGACTTGCCCGTGTCCGGGACCGCCACGCTGATGAATGGCAGGCGCTTTACGATCGGATTGCGTTGCAGGGCGACCGCGAAACCAGCCGAACCCACGCGGAAGACATCCAGCGGGAATTTAACCGTCACGATCAGGCGCGCGGCTATGCAGAGGAATTTACCAGGACCGCCAGGGACGACGGCGGCCACGGCCGCGATTGATATTCACGATGTTCAAGATGTGGTCGGTTACCTGTCCCAAAGCTAACACCGCCTCCGCTAGCAGGACAGGATCACCGCGACCCAGGCTACAAGATATTGTGGATAACTTTGTCATATGCACTAAAACTGGTGCCCGATCTTTGCTAGAATTGCGGCCATGGCGGCAGGACATCGACAGCACCGGCGCAAGTCGGGAAAAACAAGCTTTCAGACCATCGGACAGGTTCAGAATTTCCGGGATTTCTCCGACCCGGCGGTTTTCAAGCTTCTTGATGCCGGAGAGGAAATCCGGCAGCGCCCGGAACCGATTCCGTCGGACAAAGCGTTTCTGACGAAGTACCTCGTGCAAGTCACACTGCCCCACTCCAACCCCGGCAATGGCGGTTCCGGTTTTCCGGCGCAAGAATGGCGACATCACCCTCACCGTCACCCCGGCATTTGACGATAACAACCAGCCGCTACACCCTTACGGCACCGTTCCGCGGTTGCTTCTATTTTGGTTAACCCGCGAAGCGTTGCGGCAAAAATCCCATCGAATCGAACTCTCCGATAGCATCAACGGCTTTCTGCTCGACCTCGGAATGAACCCCGCAAACGGGAGCGGCAAGCGCAGCGACGCGCGGCGTATGCGGGATCAGATGGAGCGGCTTTTCCGTGCCCGAATCAGCATCGATGCTAAGCTCAAAGATGGCACCAGATCAGGTCATGCTTGGCAGGATATGCAGGTCGCCAAGGCGGCTACAACGTGGTGGGATTACAAATGCCCGGAGCAAGGCAGTTTCTTCGACAGCTGGGTTGAGCTGGACCGGGATTTTTATGAAGCAATCCTGAGCGACCCAGTGCCAGTTGATATGCGGGCTTTCGCGGGAGCTTAAACGCTCACCCATGGCCCTCGACCTCTATGCCTGGGCCACCTATCAAACTTTTGTGATTACGCGTCGCGGCAAGGGACGCAAGGTTCCCTGGCGGGGGCTAATGCAACAGCTTGGCGCTGAGTATTCTGACTACAAGGATTTTAGGAAAGCCGCCATACAAGCCCTCAAAAAGGTCCAAATGGTCTTCCCTGGGCTGTTGATATCCGATGCCACGGGTGGCTTTGTTATCCACCCCAGCCAGCCGAGCATCCTTCCCAAAGAGTAGGAACATCAATAGTTTCCGCACTGCCTGTGGGCCGTTTATGGCTCATCCACAGTTCTCGCCGTGACTTGGGATATCTTTGGTTATCCACGATGAAACGGTCCCCCCAGCCAACCAGGTGGGATGAAACGGTCCCCCTTTTCTTATATTTCCCGGTATTTCAAGGCGTTGTTCTACGGTGAAACAGTATCCCCTCGCCAACCAGGTGGGATGAAACGGTCCCCCCCTCCTGGGATGAAACGGTCCCCCCTACCTATAGATAGATCCTTAAAAGGCCTGTAGTTGCCACCCCGCAACTGTGGACAACCAACCCACGGACACTTGGTATCAACGTCTTTTTTTTGTTGCGGCCCCCACGCCTTCGGCGTGCCCGCCGCCTCCCCTCCCTGGAAGGTCCCTCCAGGCTCACCAAAAAACAGGGACACCGCCTGTTCTCTGATCCACCTTCGGGTGATTGATCTCCTATGCCGGACAGAACCTTCATGCAAGGCACGCTTCGCTCTTTGGCCTTGCATGAAGAACCATGTCCAACATGGCCGGAGAAATCACCCGAAGGCGGCTCCGAGAACAGGCTTATAGCCCTGGTTGCGTGGAGAGATTGCTTTGTCTGCAAGGGGGTGTATGGGCTGGCATTGTGCCCAAACGATATCTCTAACCTGACTTAACCATCCGAGAATGAAACCCAAGCGCCCGGATGTGAAAGTATGAAGATCATAAGTTATGATATGATGTTCATACTTTGTGATCGTCATAAATATGAAGTTGCGTGCCTAAGCGAATCATCTCATACTGTATGAAGATATGATCTTCATATCATAAGTTCACATAGTATGAGGTTATGAACGTATGAAGGCCGTCAAAACTGTCGACCTTGGTCAAACATCGCAAACTGATCCGTTCCTGAAAGCCGTTGCCGTCGAAAAAGCGGCTGCTGCTGAGATGGTACGGAAAACCTTCAATCTCGAAAAACGCCATCAGAACCAAATCAACGCTGTAGCGGCTGATCTGTCAGAGACAGCCGGAAAACCCATAGGCGCCTCCGAAGCGTTGCGCCACATCCTGGATGAAGCCGCCGGGAAGGTGGGCTCATGAAAGGTGTTGCTTTCCTGGGCGACAAAGGCGGTGTGGGCAAGACCTCTTTAGCCCACGCTTTGGCGCTTGGTGCCGCATGGAAGGGCGTGCCAGGCTACTTGATGCATACAGACAACCGGGAACCGCTCAAAGTAAACGGCAGGCCGTACGCCTATTACGATGCCCGCGACCCCAAAGATCTGGAAACCCTTATCAAAACGGCCCTGAATAATGATGGGTTGTTTATCGTTGATGGTGGTGGGAACCGGCCGGAATTCGACAAATGGATTGCCGCCAGCATGGATTTGGTGCTGGTGCCGTTCATCCCCGATGAAGAAGCTATAAACACCAATCTGGCTCATATGAAGCGACTGGAACGGGCAGGGGCGAATGTTTGGGCTATCGTGAACGCCTACCCTGGAAGCCGTTTTGAGCGCCAGTATGTTGATCGGGAGCTACTGAAGGATCTTCCGCAGGACCGGATTCTTGCCAGGGTCCCGGAAGTGAAGGCCGTCAGAACACTGCGTGCCAGTGATAAACCAGTGTTCAAAACGCCGCCGACGCGGGTCAACGATCTGTCCCGGAAGCTCTACCTGACGGTAAATCAAGCTCTACTTGCAATTGATCGGGCAGCAGAGCCCACCCGGCTGTCAGCATAACCAACATCCGTGCTTAGAGAAATATTTTGTAAGCTATTTATTTTCTGTACAATGCCAGGGTGTACTGGACCTATGGCATTGTTGACCCTGTAACCGGTCTGTTCGTCTATATCGGGCAGACCAGCGATTTCGATCGGCGCAAATCCCAACATCTCACTGACCGGCTGCGTAAAACGACGCCGGCGCGCGGCAGCATCCAGGAATGGCTGCGCGACATGCGGAAGAGGGGGCTGGAACCGGATTTCGTGATCCTGGAGATCGTCGAAACCGAAGAAGAAAGCTTGCTATCGGAAAGCAAATGGGTCGAGAAATTCGCCGCGATTGGCCACCCGTTATTGAATCGCTGGCAAGAGCATCGAGACCTGATCCGGCAAGGCCGGGCCTCACAATATGAAGCGCTGATTTTTCAAGACGGCAAGGCATGCAGGGTAGGGGAGGCCCGTCCCAATCGGCGCAACTCAGGCTTTGCCGTTATGCTGGATAAAGACGTGAAGATAGAATTCGACGGCATGGTTCTGGAAGGGGCGCGGATTGACGTGTTGGAGCCGAAGCCGGAGGCCTAACTGGATGTGGCGTCTGGCTGAACACGCTTTACATTCTTGGTGATTTCGCGCTCGCGTTTGCGCGTTTCGGCAAGATCATAAGCCATTTGCAGACGCATCCACATTTCGGGTGTACTGCCAAACGCGGCGGCCAACCGGAATGCCATTTCGGCTGAAATCCCGGAACGACCGTTGAGCAAATTGCTCAGCGTCTGACGGTTAACACCCAGCACCTCAGCCGCTTCGTTGACACTCATGCCAAGTTCTTCAATGCAATCCTGCCGGACAATTCTGCCCGGGTGCGCGGGGCTATGCATAGGCATCGTTCTCTCCTTTCCTAATGGTAATCGATCAGATCAACATCTGTGGCTTCACCGTCGCTGAAGCGGAAAATGATCCGCCAATTGGCTCGCACGGTGACGCTCCAAAATCCTCTCAAGTCGCCCGTCAACTTATGGAGGCGGTAACCCGTCACATCGATATCGTCGATGGTCAGGGCCATATCGAGGACAGACAGGATATTCTCAATCCGGTCGGCCATATCAGCCCTGACCCGGCTTCTGTCACCGCGCTCATACAGGCGTTTCAATCCCCGATGACGGAACGATCCAATCATACTTTCAGTGTACAGTGATAATTATCGCTTATCAAGAAGAAACTTATTATTTGCATAGCTAATGTTTTGTGGGTACCGTTAATTTTGTCAGCTGCAAATTCAGCTGATCGGGTTTCACAGCTCGCGCAAGCCGGCCTTTGTATTGGCCGGATGGCGGCGAAATACGGCCTCCGGCTCAATACGCCGCACTGTGCTTGCGCAGTTGTGAACGTCCGGCCACCAGTGCCGGACGGATCATTAAACCGCAAGGCGCGGGATGGAAATGCCGAAAGAAGATATTGATACAGCCGTCGTTCAAGCTTTTTTGAGGCAAGTTGAGGTCATGGCCGGTGCCGAGGGGCGGGAGCTGCTATTGCTGTTTATGGCGATAAGAGACCAGCAGCTTCGTGATGATGTTGTCAGATTTGCAGAGGCTATCGCCAGCGAAAAAGGGTGGTTAGCCAAGGACGACCGAAAATGAGCACCACTAAGGTTTTCTATGAACTGCCGCCCGGATTGCCGATAGATCAATTCAGCATCGACGTCACAAGCGATGAGCTGACATTTTTGATGGGCGATGACGCCGTTGTCGAAGCTGAACCGGGACGATTTGAGTTTACGGATTTGGGCAAAGACCGGATACGGGAAGCGCCCGACCCGGAATAATCCGCTTGTAAGTCGTCTGGCGAGCCAGGCGCAGATAATGGGGGGCATACTAACCGTGCAGGACGTTCGCTTCCCAAGGCTGGGTTGACCGAGTTCTGCTTTTTTGTGCCAGTGCGATAACTGACATTATGGACAGTTCTTTGTCGCTCCCATCAGCGTATCCCGACGCATTCTTTGAACCGACGGAGACAGAATAACACCGTGCTCGCGGCTTCCGTCCGCTGCGAAACAGAAGGGTTGCTAAGCTCCTGTCGTCGCTAAGCCAACCCATAACCGTTTCGTTCGGCTACAGCCACTCCGCGCGGTGTTATTTCGGAGATTGTCGGCTCCGGGGGAATGTCAGGCCTTCGTCTCACCAAGGGAATGGACGTTTAAGGCTTAAGTCATCAACACGCTAGGTTGAGGTCAATTGTCAAGCGCGTTTCTTGCATATCATTTTTCAAAAAGTGACTAGCTCACCAGATTAGAAGAATTTCGATTTTTTTTAATAAGGCCACAATCCCGATCCCGACCGCCCCGACGATCGCTACGATATCCCTTAAGATAGATGTCAGAAGGCTCAACTGCTCTAACCAGTCCATCGTTGGCATGTGGGAACGGAGTGCAACCCCTTCAATACGGTGTATTGGCTGATCCTGAAGACTGAGCCATTCAAATCCCGATCTTCTCGACCTCGTCGAGGGTGACAGGACTCAAGACCGGCCCAACACCGTTAAGGGACAGGCCGCGGCCATGTGCTTGCAGGTCCAAGGGAGCCGTGCACAACCGATTCAGTTATGGCCGCAACAAGGTGTTTGCCATGAAACTCTAGGAACCACATGGTCCCCAACGGAGCATCATCGGCCCGGGCATACATATAGCGAAACTGTATTTCACCAACTGAACCAGCACTGCAGTACTTCCCATATGCTCGAATTAGTTCCGGGACGTTCTGGGAATTATAACCTTGGGCAAAGATCTGAAATTTCACAGCCGGACCCAAAGGTTCGCCATAGCAGTGATAGAAAAGGCCGCGGACCACTCTTTCAATGAAAGCGTTGTGGGTGGCGACGGACAAAGGGACCACGCCAGCGCATCCTATAAGCACGCCGCCTTCTGATCTAACGTCAACTTCACGAAGCCGGCCCAACACTGCGCGGTTTATGCGCTGGTTATGTCTGATTGTCGGTAGAGCGTGATTTCTCCAAAAAGCTTTGCTTTCTGGCGTGTTGACGCCTACCAGCAAACTCAGCGCCACTCGGAATTCTTCGTCGATATCAGAAAAGCCTTTGTTGCACGGGCGACAGGCCGGCACCGTTATCATGTTGCTCGGGCGCGGCTTCACAAACACGGATCTTGGTGGCACATGATCGCCTTTTCCCGGATGTGCTTGCCGAGTGCCGCAGTAGGCACATTTGTCACTTTTTGGCCGCCGGGAAACCATCAGCTACTCAAATCCCGATCCGCTCAACCTCATCCAGGGTGACCTGGTCGTTTGTGCGGTCGTAGAGCTGCGTGGTCCGCGGGCTTTCATGGGCCGCCATCATTTGAGCGTTTTCCAAGGTGCCGCCGTTCTCCCTATAGGCAGTGATCCCGGTGGCCCGGAAGCTATGGCAACTGATCGGGGTCGCAATACCGGCCTGCCGCGCGCGTCGCTTGACCATATCTAAGGCCATCCGCCGCTTCACAGGTTCTGCTGTGAGCGGGCCATTGCGCCACGGCACACTGCGGAATAGCCACCCTTTCTTGTCGCTGGTGATACAAGCGGCGTTGATATAGGCGTCGAGGTAGTCTTCCAGTGAATGGTGGGCCGGGATTTCGTGGAACTTGCCACCCTTTTCATGAAGGCGGAGCCACCAGCGTTTGCCGGCTGGATAGTAGTCTTCAACCCGCATGCTCAGGGCGGCGCTCACCCGCGCAAAGCTGTAGATCATCACGCCAATAAGGGCGCGATCCCGCAAGCCGGTCACCGTATCTGTTGGTATGCTATTTAACAGCTGCCGCGCTTCATCGACGCTTAGTACGGGCGTTTTGCCCCGCTTGACCTTATGGCTGGGTCCGCGGACGGCATGCGCCGGATTGAACGGCAGGACGCCGCCGGTGACCAGCCAATCGAACAGCGCGCGGATGGCGGCCAAATGCTGCTTCACAGTCGGAGCCGGGCGCAGATGGGTCTGCTCCTCAATGAACACTGCGATATGGGTCGGCTGGATATCCTCCAGCCGGCACAGCCGATTTGCTTCACACCAGGCAAAGAACCCTGCGGCGGCGCGGCCATAAGCGGCCCGGGTGTTAGCGTTGCGGATATTGGCAGTGAAGAACTCAATGAAGCGCCGGGTGGCCCGGTCGCCGTCATCAGCGATGATTCCGGGCACAATCAGCCCGGTCTGTGGATTGGCCCCGGCGATCAACGCCGGGTCACCTTGCTGCAGTTGAAGGTCGTGTGAAGTCATAATAGCCCCCGAATATTGCCTTAACGAAATGACGTAATAAAGACACCCATAATGTCCTTTATGACCGTCTTTCAGAGTACACCAATTAGCCGGCAAAGGGGAGGGTGGTCACCGACAATATCCAGAGATAGTTTCCTGATGACTATGGAACGGGCCGCTCGGCAAACACATCTCTTGAGAAATGACAGATCGTCCTGAAGCGATTTTTTTTGAGATTAGGCAGGCCCTCGACTTCTTTCTCTATCCGGTTTGGCAATTCTTAAATTCCGATTTCGCTGCAACGTTATTAGCGACTTTGGTAGCAGCGTTCGCGGGTGCTTTTGGCGCGCACGTAATTATCGAAAAGACCAAGCGCAAGCAGGAGCAGCAGCGGGAGCTGCGCATCACAAACGCGGCGATAATGGTATCAGCGGATATCTGCAGTCTATTTCTTAACCTCAAAAGACAGCATGTAAAAGATTTAAAGCAGAAATTTCAAGATGATATCGAGAATTACGCCATAGTGAGCGGCCGCAGTCAAAAAAAAGGTTGGCCAGGGCAAATATTTATTCTTCAGTCCAATCTTACTACATTGGATCCGGTAAGAATACCAGGAGAGATACTTGTTAGGCAGGTTTTCGAAGATATTTCGCCTGGACAAAGAGCATATACACTCACGAACACCCTTATAAGATCTGCCCATTCCCTAAAT
>CBDCGL010000009.1:0-26243 GCA_965216755.1 Alphaproteobacteria bacterium
AATGCATTGTACAAACCTATTCATCGCGCAATAAAAATATATCTACATTCAAAAACTTAATTTTATCATTCCTTCAAACTATGGTCAAGCACCACAAGGATTGGATTCAATATATAGTTTAATAACGAACTGGTACCGGTCAGGATATGTATTTGTGCTTGCATTCCAGCGTGGAGATCAATCTCTCTTGCGGAGTTGATGCTTTCCGACTCCAACTCGATACGACCGAGATAGTATCGTTCTCCAGTGTGCTCTTCCGTTAGTGTGTCAGCCGACACGGAGATCAATCGTCCTTCAAGCGGCCGCACATTTCTTTGAGAAAATGCAGTCAACTGAACCTGAGCGAGGAGACCAGGTGACACAGCATCGATATCATCAGGTCTAATACGCGCATCAATCAGGAGCCGTTCTTCACTGGGCACTATGTCCATCAAAGCCGCGCCGGGAGCTATGACACCCCCGACTGTATGAACCTGAAGCCCGACAACGGCTCCAGCAATTGGCGCCCGAATTTCTGTCCGCTGCTGCACGTCTGAGGCTGCTCTGAGATCCTCGGTTAACTCTCGAAGACGGTTTTCGATGTTCTGAACCTCCGCGACGGCTTCATTGACGCGCGTCGTCTCAAGTTCCGCAATGCGAATCTCCGCCTCGGCAATGCTTTTTCGCACTTGAGAAATGGTCGCCAAATTCCGGCCCCGGTTGCCGACAATCTGCGCTTGCTCACGCTCCAAGGCGAGAACCCGCCGCTTGGGCACCAGATCTTTAGCAAGCAAAGCGCGAAGATCCGAAAGCTCTTCGGACAACAAGGAAAACTGCCGTTCATATGCGGCGATCTCCGCCTCTAGACCGGCTATTTGCTGCTCGGACTGAGCGATTTGTTGCTCTATGATGGCAACCTGATCGTCTCGGACTTGCTTCTTCGCTTCGAAGACGCGCAGCTGGCCGGCAATAATCTCTTGAACTTTCGGTTCTGTGGACAATTTGGACAGCTGTGCCGGGAAGTCTATGGTCTCCAACCTATCACGTTCTGCCGCCAACCGCGCCGCGATTCCGAGCCTTGCATGGTAGGCATCGCGAACCTGGACAAGCCTCGCGCTCGCCTGCACGTCCTCCAGCCTTATCAGAACCTGCCCAGCTTCGACCACGTCACCCTCACGAACGAGGATCTCGCTAACGATGCCACCCTCCAGATGTTGGATGGTCTTGCGCCTCGTATCCACCGTCACAACACCAGGTGCAATCGCGGCACTTTCCAGGGGCGCCAACGCCGCCCAGGTCGTGAGCGCGCCAAAGAAGACTGCGATAACGGCACCGCCGGCCAAGGCAGCGTATCGTAGGCCCGGCTTTTCCGCATCGTCGGGTTCTGGGATCAGATTGACCATGGCATGTCCTCTTGGCGGAGCCTTACGAGGCCGCAGTAGCCGGCCCAATCAACTGCGGCAATATGGTTTGGCGGGGACCGACAGTCCGTACCTGTCCTTGCTGCAGCACGAGAATGTGATCTGCGATCTGCAGCACATTGGGACGATGAGAGATCACAATCGTGGTCGTGCCTCGCTCCTTGAGCGTCAGCAATGCGCGGAGCAGCGCCGCGTCTCCCGCCTGATCGAGACTGGCATTCGGTTCATCCAATACAAGAAACCGAGGATCTCCATAGACCGCGCGGGCGAGCGCGATCCATTGCCGCTGTCCACCTGAAAGCGACACCCCGCCGACGCCGATCTCGGTGTCGTACCCGCGCGGTAGCGACAGAATCATATCGTGGGCGCCAACAAGCTGAGCCGCCGCGACGACACCGCGCTCCTGTTGTTCCATCCTCGCTATGTTCTCACGTACCGTTCCGGCGAACAGCTCAACATCCTGCGGCAAGAAACCGATGTGCTGCTGGCGCTGCTCAAGCGGCCATTGTGTAATGTCGGCGCTGTCAAGCCGAACGTGGCCAAACCGCGCGGGGATGTTGCCCACGAGCAGGCGTGCAAGCGTGCTCTTTCCGGCGCCCGCCGGTCCGACAACGGCCAGCAACTCGCCGGCGCCGAGCTCACAGCGAATGCCGCGCAGCGTCGGATTGACTTGTCCCGGATAGACATAGGTCGCATTCTCAACCGACAGACGCCCTCTTGGCGTGGGCAGGGCCATGGCATTGACTTGCGCCACATCACGAGAAAAGCTCGCTCTTACGCGCTTGTAGGCTGTATATACGCCGACGGCGGTACGCCAGCCGGAGATCGCCATTTCGATTGGAGCCAGCGCCCGGCCCATGAGAATGGAGGCGGCAATCATCGCGCCACCGGTTAGTTCACCACGAATGACTAACAAAGCACCTATACCAAGAACGGCCATCTGGAGCGCCATGCGAAGGGCCTTTGCCAAACCGTTGATGGCCGCGCTTTGACGAGAAGCGCGCAACTGCCGGGCATGGGTCTTCGTCCCCCGTTGCTGCCACCTCCTCACAATGGCAGGCAGCATTCCCATTGCCTGGATGACGTCAGCATTATGGATAGCCGCTTCTGCTTCACGCGTGACGCGCGCGGAAGCTGCAGCTGACCCTCTCAGCGTGCCGCGGGTCAGCCTTTCGTGCCCTAGGGCCAGCGCCGCGAGCAACAGTGCGCCTGTTATGGCCAAATGACCCAGGATGGGATGCAGCATGAATACCACGGCAATAAAAACCGGGGTCCAAGGAAAATCGAGTAGGGGGGTGGGTCCCGAGCCACCAAGAAAAGACCGGATTGTCGCAAGGTCGCGGATCCCTTGGATCGTATCCGATCGTGCACTGCTTTCGCCGATAACGGTCGCACCGATGACATAGCCGCCAAGTTTGCGCTCTGTCCACGCACCCAGGCGGGTCAACACGACATTCCGAGCCACGTCAAGCGCGCCCAAAGCCGACAAAGCAACAAGGGTGATTAGGGAAAGCATGATGAGGGTTTCGACGCTGCGGCTGGATAGCACACGATCAAACACCTGCAACATGTAGATCGGCACGCTCAACATCAGCAGGTTAATTGCAAGACTAAATATGGCACTGAGCGTTACGGCTGTCCGCGCTATACGGTGCACTTCGATCAATGCGGGGTTGTTCGTTTCGCTTCGGGACCGTTCCATGAAAGGCACAAACGTGAGCGCGTTACGAAAGACCAATTCCGCGTCGGTTACCTCAGCCAGCCAACGATCTCTACGGCGACTATTCGTTCACCGTCTTGGTCCGGTTTGGCAATCTTAGGGAGTATGCCAATTTACTCACTCAATTGCTATTTGGTGCTGCTGTGACAAATTAGTGATGAGCTGTTTTCTGTCGGGCGCTATGGAAGACAGAATGTGACGGGTCAAATCTACCGAATTCACAGGCATATAAATGTATGCTAGCAATATGAGATAAAGGACGCTATATTATGTGTGCTAAAAATTGACTGATGCTGTGGCAAGTTTGTTGTCGCTGTCGTCGGGCGCGCCAACATTGGGTATTGCACTAACCTCAGCAAAAATCGTCTCTATATCGTCAGGCGGATTGTTTTTTTAGCCACCTAGCGCTACTACTATAAGGGAAAGCCTCATAGCTAGTCCTCCGCAGGTCCGGCCAACCGTAGCGCCGCGTTGTATGTATAGTGTCTGTCGGCCGCGGGGTTGAAAGGCACTCCGTCTTTCGTCTTTAGCCGTGGGACTCCGTTCGGGGACAACAAATCAGCGATCAGTGTAACCATTTTGCCTTGGTCGCAGGGCCAGTCATCTAACGTGAGGTCGTCAGATAGTTTAAAAGGTATCCTATTTCTTAGCTCACGCGCAATGTCAGAAATCTCTCCCTGCATCAACTTCTCGGGAAACACGCCGACTCCCGCACTTCGGTGATGCGTTAAGTTGGTCCTCTTCATTACAATCCGTGCGGTGATTGGTTCTTGGAACGAGCCGAGGGTCAAGACAAGGCCAAGGTATCTGTCGACGGCCCGATTGGGCCTCCGAAATACCATCATCTTTAGCGCCGCCCCATCGTCTATCTCACCGACAAAATACACCCCCTGCCTCATCGGCACTACAATTCCCCTTGCGTGCCGATCATTCGTCTGCTCATGCAACAAGAAATTGCTAAACCTGCAAAATGGAGCTAAGTCTGTCGGTTTGTGTACAACAAGAAACGATTTAGCCACTTCGCCGGGCGAAATATCATACCTGTAGCACAAGAAATGCGCTTCGTTCGGAATCTTGTTATTTCCGTCTTCCTTGCAAAACAACGGCCACGCGGCGTTTAGTTGGTCTTGGTCCGTGTGCAAATATCGAGAAATTAGTTTTATTGCTGCGTCAATGGGCGTCTCCTCATGAGTCGGCTTCTTCGGTTGTCTCTCGGCTAGCAGGCGAGAAAAGGCTTTTCCGAGATCCCGTAACCTTTTGATCTCCGGAGCTAACGGGTTTGTGTCGCCAAAATGGTTCGCTATCAAAGCATCGCACGTGATCAAAAGGGTCGACTTATGAACAGGGCTCTTAAGGTGAAGTTTGTAGCCGTCTTGCGATTCTGCGTAACGCCCAAGTGTTTTGGCACTCGGGCTCTTAAGTGTCGTCTCCAGACCCTTCAAACTTAGCTCTTCATCGATCATTTGCTTGAATGCACTTGGTCGTTGGCCGATCGTTTCAGAGAGGGTGCGAAAGCCGATCCAGAGTGCTCTATTTCTTTGAGGAGACCAGAAACTGCGGTTCTTGAAGCCTGCTAACATGAAATCCGTCCAAAGATGCTAGTCTGTGGCACCGTCGGAGCCGATGAATATTCCCACGAGGAGGCTGATCAGGGCCAGGAGCGCCCCCAAAAACCCATAAATCACTCGCAGACGCTGCATCGACGCAGTTCTTTCTTCGCGATATTCCTTTCGCCTATCTAATAGATGCTCATGCATCTTTGTCTCGATATCAATAAGTGAAGACATTTTTTCCTGAAGATCATTGAGATAACTAGTTACTTGGTCATCTCGTATGGCAGATCGAGAAAGGTCTGCAATTATGCGACCTATCTGGTCTTCCACGAACCGGACTTCCCTTTCAATTGCGTCAGGGGCCAGTGTTGGCGATATCTCCTGTAGTTCTATTGTATTGCCAGAGTAATTTTCGAGGCGTATTCGATAGGTTGGCACGAAAGCCTTAATTATATCGGCCCGGCGCTCGTAAGATCGGGCCGCCTCTAAGAATGCGCTCTTGACCTCATTGTCCGCTTTTTCTATTGCCTGAAGCCGAGATTGCGACGATCCATCGGGATCCAGTGCAGCTTCGATCTCAACGACTAACACTGGGAGGCTCGCCCGAGAGGTCATGTTGAACACGGGCGTATTCTTGTTCACGAAGGTCTCAAGTTCCTTGTACCTTCGCAGAATGCGCCAGACGGACAGGCAGAAGTCCGTGGCATCAGGACGGAGCGCCGGCACCTGGTCGCCCCTCAGCTAGTAGCACACTTCAATTCAGCAAAGCCAGTAGCCATTGTTAATTAGGAAGGCATTTAATTGCTTCTCGGTATTTCCGTTCTCCTGCGGACATTTCTCCCGATTCATTTAGGAGCGCGGCTTCCCTCGCTAGTTCCAAATATTTAAGGTATCTTGACCGCGCTCGTTGATTCGCGCGGATAACTTCGAGGATCCTTCGCGTTTCTTCAAGGGCGGGATCGTTCTCGTCTAAGCCTTCCAGATACCTGGCGATTCGGTCGCGCGTGTTCTGATTCTCCGTCGAACGGCAGCGAGTTTTGTCGGAAACAATATAACGCCACAAGCTCTCTGCTAAGCTTTGCTCCCGTCGTGGACTCATCAAATCATGCATGTCTTCTGAACTCATGTGGCTAGCCACCCTTGGATATTCGCCGCCAGATCAAGCATGCATTGTAGCGAGCGGATTGGGACTATCGAGCCATGCTAGGCTCCTACCCCGAATTGTCAAGGCAATGTCCAGAAAATGTCCACAGTTTGTCCATTTTGTGCCAGAATGTGGCCGCTCGGAGGGCAGTCCCAGTAATACGTCAAGTTACGCAAAGACAGTCATTGGTCAGATCGCTGCTCTGGTCGTAATTCTTGCCTCCTGAGAAGACGTCAGATTGTCACTAGGCATTGCTTTCGCAAGGGCGTCTTGAATGATTCCTAGAGAAGTCATCCTGCGCTGGAAAATGTCTCTATCCGCTCCCGGTTTGGAAGGTGATTGGGCTAAGAAAGAGGAAACGTGGCTGCATGCTGAAGGGGGCTGCAGCTATGAAACTTCGGAAATGTCTCTCCACCAAAACTGGGGAAGTCCAGCATCCGACCCAGTGGTGAGGCATGATCGATGGCTTGGGCTGGGTATACGTCGTCATTGTGCCCGACTGGCATAGGAAGGTGATGGTTGGTTACAATGCTGGTTTCCAGGCCAAAGCCTGGCATTAGCTTGTAGCCTTGAACCAAGCGATCAATCGCCAGTTCTTCAATGGTGCGCGCGATCACGAGCCACGATTGAAGGCCGACAATGGCTGCGAACCAACCGCGGTCGATTTCATGAGGGCCTGCGCCGCCATGGGCGTTCGCTAGGCCGAGGGAATGGAAGAGTCTAACAACGTTTTTCGAGAGATTGCACCAATGGATCGCCAGGTACAACGCCGCCTATCTATACTCGGCACTTGGATGTAGATCGCCACAAAACTTCGAAACACTAACCATTAGTCACGACACTCAATAAGCAAATGCTTGCTAAACGGGGGAAGTGCACCGCAGGAATATTGTCTTATTGCAAATATCGCATTTTTGCTATATCATAGAAATATGATTTGGACGGTTGAGTTTTTGAACGATGAGGTAAGAGACGAGCTCAACCAGCTGCCAATCGATATCCGCGCAAGATTTGAGCGCATCGTCGACTTGATCCGCAGTTTCGGGCTGGAACACGTGCGCGAGCCGTACATCAAACATCTCGAAGGTCCTCTTTGGGAAATGCGCATGAAGGGGAAGGACGGGAATGCCAGAGCGATCTATGTGACCGCCCGGAACCGGCGCATCGTGGTAGTGCGGGCATTCCCAAAGAAAACCCAGAAAACGCCGCGTCGAGAGATCAAGCTGGCCTTGAAACGAGCGAAGGAGGTGAAATGACTAGGCAGAAGAGTAAATCCGTTGAGACCCTGTTCGCAGACTGGCGCAAGGATCGCCGGTATGTGGCCGAATATGATGCGCTTCAAGAAGAATTTAGTTTGGCAGCAGCCGTGATCGCCGCGCGCTCTCATGCCGGCCTAAGCCAACTAGAACTTGCTGAACGCATGGGCACGACGCAAAGCGTCATAGCGCGGCTTGAGGGCGGCAAGTCGAAGCCGTCGACCACGACTCTGGAAAAGCTTGCAAGAGCCACCGGAACCCGACTCAGGATCGCATTTGAGCCGGACGACGCACCGGCAGCCAAAGCGTAGAAGATTGAGATGGAGTTCGCTTGGAGCGGCAAACGGACCCCGGAAGCACCGCCCGCGCTCATCGGTTGTATCCGCACGGTGCCGAAGCCATCCGAGGAAACGTTGCGTCCCAGTCAAACGGATTCGTGGAGACGCTCGTGACTGGGAATTGCTCATTCGGCACAACAACTTTGATTCCCGCTTTTGATAAAAGCCGGAATTGTAATTTGCAAAAAAACAATCCTTTACACAGATTGAACAGTGTTTTATTCTGGCTTCTATGAGCAGGAACCAAAAACCCGGAATAAAAAGCGGACCCTGGAACAAGGACAAAGCCGTCGGTCAGAAAACCCCGTTCACGCCTGATCAAGCCGATCTGATACGTGCGGCCCTTGCCAATGAGTTTGAGACGCTGAGCACACAGGCTGCACAGTTGGCCATGTCCGGAAAAGAACCGACGGCCAACAAAAAGCGTCGGCAAGCCTATGCCGCATTGCGCGATCTCGCATTGTTCAATACCGGCATCGATACCATGCTGCGCGCCTCAGACCTTCTAAGTCTGCGCGTCATTGACGTCATCGACCACACAGGCGAGATCGTCGATGAATTCCCGGTCCGTCAAAGAAAGACCAATGAGCCCCATATCGTCCAGCTCCTCCATGCCGCCCGCGAAGTCCTCAAAGCTTGGATCGAATTGACCGTCAAGACCGCCGACGACGCGCTTTTTACAAGTCTGAGCAACCGCAACTACGGTCAACCCATCAGCCGCGACCAATACGCCAACCTTGTCAAGAAATGGGCCGATTACGCGCGGCTGGATCCGCGCCGGCACAGCACCCACTCGATGCGCCGGACCAAGTCAGCCGCCGTATACCAAGCAACCAAAAACCTAGCCGCCTGCCGCGAGCTCCTGGGCCACAAGAATATCGGCAGCACAGCGCACTATCTCGGCGTCGACAAACGACAGGCCCTGGATATTGCTAAGAGAATCAAGGTGTAGGATGTTGCCGCGGTCTCATCGATGCGTCGAGAGATCTTAGCTTCGGAAGCGTTGTGTAAGATGACCTGGCGCCGTTACAGTTTCTGTGGGCGTCACCAGGGGAGCGCAAAAGCCCTCCCCTAATCTGATATTTGGCCGATCTCAAAAGCCGCGTGATTTTGAATCTCGGGAACTGGGATTGGAAACTCAATTCATCTTGTAGTTGCCGACGACGCGCTCCAATCGGATGTATTGGACCTCTAGTCCTTCGGCATCAACGGCCCTCTGGCGCACCTTATCTTTTCGGTCTTTCAGCGCGCTCGCTGGTATACGGGCGCCTTTGCCGAGGCGCTCAAGATCGGGAATATCTTCGAACCTCGGGACCTCGCCTGAGTTTTTAAAATGCGCCATCGCCTTTTGTTCCCACCCCGGCGCCGAGCGCGGATAGCGGATGAAGTGGCGCAACACTTTCAGCCAATCGACCGCAGTGCCCTTCGAAGGTGAGCTGACCTCGTCAAGAAAGATATGCAGGACAGAAAGCGAGGCCACACTCGCCATCACCCGCGCGTCATTGAAGAAGGGTGAAGCATCCACTGTGTCCTTTGACATCAGCGAGTGCGACCCGATGATTTCGTCGTTCGCCCCATTTTGTGTGATGTCGTCGAAGATATGGCCGCCCTTGTTGAATGCGACGATCTTTTTGTCGCTTTCGTCGCGCTCCTTCTGCAACTTCACGGCAAACTGCATCAGAAGCCCCCCGGCACCGGGCGCATACCTGTGGGATTTTTCTGAAACCGCATCGATCTCGAAGGCCCGGTCCATTGCTTGTCGGCTGCTCGGACCAATCATCCCACACTCTTGTAGGAACCTCATGCCGACTTTGTATCCGCTCTCAACCTTTCCATCGTGTTGCTGGACGGGCTCGAGCGCTTTTTCGTGTCGCTTTTGTTGAGCGTCCATTTCCACGTCCTCGTCCTGCTTGGGCGGCTTTTTGCCCGGGGCGAGGGGCCATTGCAGCGGTGGGACGTTAGCGGAGAGCCTCTCGCGCTCGTCTTCAAACATCAGCGTAAGCACGAGAGGTATCCATTCTCGGAGGACGTCCTTGCCGATCAATTTTGCCTTTTCGCGGTCGACCGTTGCTGCGAACGCTGCGAGTTGCGCACCGTCTTTGAGGTCATCAGGGACAGTGACACCACGGTCTTGGGCAGCCTTGCGATAAAGCTCGCGACCACCTGGAGAGCTTGCGATGAAATTCTGAACCGCGCAGAAAAATGCCGCGGGCAGAGGATCACCGGACCCGGCGTCGTCCTCAGACGCCGAGTCTGAGCGGTGGAATTTGGCCTCGAGATTTTCCAATGCGCCCAAAAGCGTGTGTGCAGTGTCCTGCTGGGAGGGAAATGCCGGATACGCCATCTCGAGGTTTAAAGTCGCGGGTTTTTTCGAGGGTGTTCCGCCGCTGCTTCCTCGAGTGCCTGGATCGTACACGGGGTAATGCAGTCGCCGAAACAGGCGCCGCTGGAATTCCACCTTGCGCTCGCTTGCAGACGGTTCCGGATCACGGCGTGGCGTATCTGTTTGCTCGAGCCTTTCGGACTCTAGCGCCTCGAGGACGAACCGGTGCACAAAAGTCTCTTCGGTCTCGGTGGCCTGCTTGGGCGGGGTGTGTGTCACAAGACGGTTCAGCTCGACAACGTTGGAATGAAAGAACCAATCCTCGACGCTGTGTAAGATTTTGCCCAAGCGCACCAACAAAATTTGTCGCGTGTCGATCTCCGAGGGCTTTAGCCTCCGCCACGTCGCTTCAATATCGCTCAATCCGTCCGCAAGATACGGGATATAGGCATTGTCTACCGCCGCCATGATCCCGCTTTCGTCCGTGAGGGTTTTTTGGCGGCGGCTCACACCGTACCACTTCTTAACTCGAGGTCGTTTGCTAGCATCCCAGACATAAGGCGGCAAATCGGTGTGCTCATGCGGGTAATACTGGGTGAAGAACCGCTCGTAGACCTCAGAAACCCGCGATTCGGGAATGGGATCAATCTGCCCCCAAGGGCCGGGCAGGTCCTCGGCCGCCTCGTCGGAAAAAACCATCAAGGTAATGCCTTCAATGAAGTGCCGAAAAAACTCACCGACAAATCCAAACTCTTCATTCGTCCGACGCCGTTCCTCCGGCCCGACTAAAGGAACCCCAAGCATTTGGTCCAGCCAGTCGCCGAGATCCAAAAGCTCGGCCAGAATCTGGGGCGAAATGGCCGCGCCAAGGAGACCTCCAAGTGCACTTGCGCCGGCAAGTTTGGATTTGCCAAGCGCTTGAGACACAATGGCGCCGATCCCGCCAAGGGCAGCCAATGCGATGCGCGCAGGTGTCGCGATTTCGCCAGCTCCCGGCAGCACGTTCTCTTTCCAAATCGTGCGTTTGGCGAGGATGTACCAAACCGGATCCCGGAACTGCGAGACGTCCGTGAGAAAATTGCCGTACTCAAGATATGTCAGGTCCTCGTAACGGATCGATGCGCGGTCGAGCAGGGCCCGCGGAATCGCATCCCTCGTGTTAAAATAAATGTTGCGGTGGCGGGCAATGTCGCCCATCGCCGACTACCTTCCCGAACCGACGAGGATCACGCCTCCACCCACTCGCCTGTAGCCGGATCCTGCATCCATACCGGCAGCTTGTCGTCGGCGCGCAGGTTTACAAGCGTCGTCGGAATGCGGACCGTCCATGAATCGCCTTGCGGGATTTCTTCGCCTGGTCGGTCGAGTCGCTCAGCGATTTCTTCAGCGATCGGCAAATAGAGCGGGTTGGAAATTGCCGGCAAGGGACCCCCATTCCAGATTTCGCCAAAGGTCATGAAGTGATCAATTGCACCCTCAAATCCCGGTCGCACCGGAACCACCGCGCGGCAGTATCCCGACTTCAAGAACTGGTTGAAGATCGGATCGGGATCGTCATAGGCAAGGCGATCGCGCCATTGGATCTTCCGCCCCCAGAAGTAGGGGTAGGTGAGCCAGGTCATCTGCTCCCATTCGAATGCTTGCTCAAAGAACCGAACGTAGGGACCTTCCGCCTCGTTCTGAAAGAGATCGATCTGCTCGACCCCATGTCCACCCACATCAATGGCGTCGAACAAGTCGAAATGCTGTTCGGTTAGTATTGAGATGCAGTGCTTCTTCAGCTCGTCTTTCATGAGCTCAAGATTGAGGGCGGGGTTCATCCCCTCAATCTCAACGCCAGCCTGAACCTCAAGCGCCTTTAGCTCCTCCTCGTATTCCGCCGTGCGCGCGCGGAATGCCGTTGTCAGCTTGGCGTGGGTGTCGATTTGCCAGGTCTTGTAGGCGCGCTCGGTTCGACGACACTTGATCTCGATCGCCATCGCCATATCGCCCACCAAGTCAGTGACAACCGCAATGGGAAGGCTACCGGTTTCATCGTTTAGTGGGGTGCTCCACACCCAGCCGTTGCCTTCACGGAAACGGTGAGCCCTTGATCCAACGATCACGTCGACAATCGCGTTGTCGTCCCAAATTGTGCGTACGCAGCCAACGGTTGCGTGGATCGCGCGATAACCATCGTCGATGGCAATCTGTGCCGAATGAGAGAACTCGACGTCCTCGTCTTCGGCATTGGCGTTATGATCATGCGACTTGGTGAGATAAAGCTCTGGCGGTGGTTCAACGTCCGTTGCGCCATATTGCTGCACCCAGCCGGTATAGTTGCTCTCGTGGATCTGGTCGGGACGGAGCGTGAACGGCGTGGGCTTTTCAAGCTCAAGCGCATTAGCATGCCCATTTTGCATCGCTGAAATCAAAAACGCCGCTGGCTCCGGCACCATAAAGTCGTACATCATGCGGATGCCATAGTTGAACATCTGCGCCTGATAGACCTTGTTAACCCACTGATAGACACCTGAGATGTGCCCGCTGCCGGAGGTGTTGTCGACGCCGTGCGTGTTCTTTTCGATCACCTCATTGGTGACCTTGAGCGAAGCGCGTTGCAACAAGCGCTCGGTGACTTTCGTCGCACTACGTTCGGTGACATCTTGCGAAAACAGCGACGCGGATTTGGTGGCCTCCTCCTTGCTGGAGGTAAACGACGCCTCAGCGGAGGCTGAGAACTCGACCGTGGGCCCGTATTTGCCCGAGAGTGTCAGCCCACCTTTGACGGACGCGTCTTCTTTCAGTGTCTTGCTGGCTTCCTGGGACATCTCAAAGCGCGTCGTTGATTCAAGCTCGCGCTCTTCCGAAGTGGTTGTCTCGGTCTCAACAAACGTGAATTCCTCGGTCTCGCGACGATGGGTGTGCTCTCGCGACTTGCTTTCGCCTTTCAGCACATTCTCGATATGAGCAACGTCAGCGCCCTCGTAACGCACGAGCTGCTGTTTGACGACGAGAAGATCGGCGACTCCAGCGGGAGCAAGATCGCCATGAGAGATCGGGACTCTCAAATCCACGGGGAATAAAAAACCCCCAGGCTTCGTCACATTGCCGACAACGATCTCGTTCCAAACGCTGGCCTGTGGTGTCGATATCATCACCATTTTGGTGCCAACGCGCTTGAAGGTGCGGTTGACCGCGCGTCCAAGCTCGGTGTCGAGCTCGCCGCTCAGATCCGCGATCTCCGCTCTGAGGGCGCGGACGATGTCATCGAGCGGGTGCTCGGTAACACGCAGGTTCCTTTCGATCAGGATTTCAAAGGTGTCTTTGCTCAGACGTTTGTTCGCACTCTCTTTAAGTCGGAACCCAACGTTCTTTAGAGGCTCGAGCTTAAACGCAGGTGACCCACGTAAGAGTGTCCGAGCGGCAGGCAAAACTTCGCGCTGAAATCTGCCATCGTGGGTTATCCCTTTTGCGGTCTCATGCCCGCGTTCAATCGGGCGACCGACCTCGGCGAGCGAAATGTCGAGCTTGGTCAGACTGCGGCGGATCTCCATGTCTTCGAGCAAAACGTTGATCGGGCGCGCTGCATCCGGAAGCAAGAACCCATCATGGTCTTCTTGCGGCGTCGCCCGAATAGCGTCGGTCCCAAGCTCAGTGAGTTCGTTCACCGCGTCTGCGAGGCGCCGATAGAGGTCGAGGTGCACTTCCGCTTTTTTGCGCCGCTTTTCGTCCTCGGCCTTCTGTTTCTCGGCCAGTTCGCTGTGGTGCTGCCGCGTCGACAAAATCGACTTTAGATCGGTCTCTCCGGGCAACTGCAAAGTTCTGCGTCGGAAGGCGCGCATGGCTTTGCCGGTAGCCGGAAACGCCCCATCCAAAGCAACCTTCTCGATCACCTCCAAATCGCGCAGAATATCGGCAAGCTGCTGGATGGGTCGCTGATGCTCCTCAGGCACGAGCTTAATCGCGATCAGGCTGTCTTTGAGTGCGGTAGCCAGGCCGTCGAGGACCCCAGAGCCGCGGAGATCCGCTGGCGTCTGTCCAAAGGCAGTTTTCACTGCATCGCTCACTTGCGCGTTGGTAAGAGTATCCCGGGCTTCAAGCTGATCGAGTGCGGCGCTCAGAGCGGCAACTGCCTCGCCGCGGCCTCCAATATCCTTGCTTCCGAAAAAGGACGACGAGGCTATATAGGTTTTCGCGACACTTTTCATCGCATCGCGGCGGCCGGAACTTTGGGCCTGCGCCCTGGCAAGCGAGGCTTGGAAATCGGTGTTCTGAACGAGCAATACTCGTGGCGGTTCGTCGTCTCCTTGATCAGCTGGGCGCGTCAGAACAAAGCGAAAAAGATGTTCCATGGAGGTTTCCTAATTTTCTTTCCCTGGGTCTCCCCGCGCAAATCAAAGCAGCAATAACACGCGTTGTCCGTCGTCAGAGTTATTGAGACAGGGGGCTGTCTAATTTAAGAGAGACCCTAGCCGATCAGATTGATAAATATTAGGCGGCTATGTTGCTATGTTGCAAGCGTCGTTGTTCGATGGTGTGGCGTTTGATCCTTTCCCTTTCCAGCAGAATGACCTGGCCGCGTCCGAAATAGACGTCGGCGGGCGTGAGATTGCGCAGCTCCAAGGTACTGGATCTTTTTGTGTCCCCAATGTCTGCCTCATCTCGTCTCCTTGCCGATTACGATGCGCCAGAAACTATCTCTTATGCAATCAGTTCAGTTTGTCTCACATGATCTGACGGGGAACATCATCGGCCGGGGGTTCCACTAACCGCATTCGTCATTGCAGGCTCTGTGGCATTATCCAATCGGAGAACCCAGGCGCCCCTACCCTGTGTTCCTGCCACGAGAAGATTGTCGGCAGCGTCATAAACAAGATCAAGTACCTTGGAGTTGGGCAACCCATCGCCAAGCTCCGACCATGTCAGCGGTGCAGGGAATGTCGCATGAAAAACGCCGCGATCCGTTCCGATTGCGATCGTCCCTTGATCTGTGTCCTCACCGTCTAAATAGGCCACAGATCGAATTCGTCCCGGATCGAGGGTCGCCAGTTGTCCTGTTTCGTCTGTCCAAGTTTGCCCGCCATCAGTCGTCAGAAACACGTGCCGAGTATCGACGACCACGAGACGATTTGCGGCACTCGGGTCAAGGGCCAAGTCTCTAATGGTTCGCGTGCCGGGGTAGGACGGCAGGCGAGAAAGCGTCTGCGGGTAAGCGGCATGCCGAGCAAACACATGACTGCCATCAGCGACATAGATTACCTCTTCGTTGTCTTCGGCTCCGTAATCAATCGGGTTTGTCCCACTGCGAAACCATTGCACAAAAATGTCTGGTCCTACGCGAAAGAGAGTATCCCCTTGATCCAGGCTTTCATAAATGCCATTGACGCCGGCAAATAGGATGCGGGTCGCATCGGCATTGTTTAGGTGAACAGGTGTGTAGAAAGTGGCAAATCGCCGGAAGGTTTCGACCGCCGCCGGAATAATAAGAAGCTGGGGCCGGGTCTGTATCACCGTGAACCCATTAGGTGAGCGCCTTCGAACAAAGCGTGTAAACCTGCCGAGTTTCTGGAAACTCGCATAGACAATTGAAACATCTGTGCTTGATGTATCGTCAACGGCGACGACACCGCCGTCCCCGCCGAGAATTCCGCGCCATTTGGGATGGTCGGGGATGAATTGTGCTGGAACGCCATTGTCCTGAGCGCCCCCGACAATCACATCAAAGTTCGAGTCCCACGACACGCTGTGGAACTCCGTATTCGTTAAGTTGCCATTAAGCGACAGCCAATCACCATTGCGTATCCAATCATCGCCAGACTCTCGAGGCATGGTCCGGCGGTAAATGCCGCCGTCGTTTACTTCAAGCAGATTCCCATCCACCGAGAATGCCATGTCGCGAGAGTCAGGGTGGGGCGCGCTTCCGCTGCGCGTATTCACGTGGGTAATGGCCTTGGCCTGTTCTCCGCTTTGGGCATTTGCATCGACCATGAAAAGGCGACCACTGTACGCACGTGCTCCTAAAGCGTTCGGAAATTGGGGGCCGGTCTGAACACCGTCTTCCTCTCGCCTATCCGGCTGCCGGTCTCCCCCGACATAGACCACGTTTCCTTCCCGCGGATCAGCCACGATCGAGAAATGAATTTCCCCCTGCCCGCCTGGATGAATCCCGGAAAACCTGAAAAAGGCGCCGCTCGTCCCTGGCAGATCAAGCGAATTCCAAGTATCGCCTTGATCGCGAGAATGAAACAGCGCGCGCAACTTCCCTTGGTTGCTAATCAGTCCGACGAACACATTGTCGTCTAGTCCGGCCGCAAACTCGACGTTTGCTGCACCGCCGGCGAGAATCGCGTCGATGACTGCATTACTAATCTTCGTCCACGTCGCCCCAGAGTTGTCGCTCCTGTAAAGGCCTTGCGTTCCAGCGTTCGTGTAGAGCACGTTCAGATTCGTTGAGGTCCCAACAAGATCAAAGGACTCTCCTTCCGGCAAACCAGAATTGTGCATGCCGGAGATGCGTGCCCATGTCAGCCCCAAATTTTCGCTCCGCCAAACGCCGGGCGGCGGCGAAGTGGACAAATCCGGCTCACCCTGATCGACAAATTCTCGCGGCGGATTTCGGCTAGACAAAACGAGTGTGTCGCCCCTGGCCGCGACACCTGTGACATCTAGGCCGCGGATAGCGCCGCCGCCATCAACGCTGTCCCAGGTGAGGCCACCGTCTCGGGTGTGAATCAGTCCAACGCGATCTCCGCCGACATTGAGATAGGCGCTGATTTTTCCTGTGCCTGCTAAAAGCGTGAGATGGCTGGCGTCAGTGGGATCAAATTCAAGTGCACTAATGGATAGCGATGTGCCCAATGACTGAGAAATTTCATCAGTCATGTTCGTCCAATTTGGACTTGTATTCTGTGCATCCTGAGTCCGCCAGACCCCTCCGTTCACGGTACCAACGTAGATGGTGTTATTGTCGGTGGGGTGAGGCGCGACGTCGTGCACTGAGCCGACCACCTCGTTGCCCGGGACGTTCTCTATGTTGCGACCCAGGCTGGGGGAAGGCCCATGCTTAACCCAGAGCAACTCCTGCGCGGACGCGGTGGTGACAGACGTCCAAGCAATCAAAATGAAAAATCCGCGCAAGAACTCACGACCTCTATTGCGTGCGGAATACGGCATCGACGATTGCATAAGACCATCCCGTGTGTGCTAAGTGTTTGCTAATTGCCCCTCGGATTCGCGATGATAGTGTGTGCCGCGTTTACTGGGGTATCGGGCCTTGATACCTTGTGTCTCGAATCGAGGCTGCCCACAGCTCCTCGGTTGAGCTCAAATCAATGGCACGTATCCGCAGCGGCTGCTCGCTGACCTCTTGCTCAGTGACGGTCGTTGACGCGCCCTCTTCGAACAGGACGATGTTGTTGGTTATGTAAAAGGGCGTAATGGCCCGATGATTGCGCAGTTCGCCAATGACCTGTTCTTGTTCTAAACTATAAAACTGCCACCGATACTTTTCGAAAACATTGTCATCGTCTATGCGCTGGCTGACAAGTACGTGGCGCCCATCGACCGACAAAAATTGTACGCCTGGTAGATCAGGTACGCGGTCGCTTTCGGACATGATAACAACGTTCCGGCGGGTAAGCCGGTCCGTGATCTGGGGGTCAGCAGCTGCCGGGGTCGGGATCCCGGAAACCGCATTGCTTGACAGGTTCAGGCGAAACCGCCCACTGGTCTCCACACGACCAACATCGGTGGCCGCCGCGCCGCGCGCCGCGGTTGGCGCCGACTGTCCCTCACCGGGTACGCTGTCTCCCGGCAGGGCGGTAACATAGTCGCTAGGATAAAATTGCCAATCAAAATCAACGTTGCCGGCGTCCGCCCGGCCGGAAATTGCGAACTCACCGGTTTGTGTTGCATCAACAGTCGGCGCAACATTTTCGGGCAGCGGGACCGAGGTTAACTCTGCGCTTGCTCCGGCTTCGGTAACATCTAGGTATACCATGTCAAGTTGCCCAGATGCCGCTTCGGCTGTTTGTGCAATCAACGTCTCTCCGGATAGGGCCAGTGGCTTGGCAGCTTCGTTGGAACGCCATGCAATTGTTCCGCTATCGATATGTACAGCGTCAATGGCATTATCTGGCTTCATGAGATAGACCAGTGCGCGATCGAGGTCGATGATAACCCCGGCCCGTAACTCGACGGCCATCTCACTATTTGGTTGTGCTTGAACTGAATCAATGGGGGTCACGGCAAACGCTATGGCCAGCCACACAACCACCGACAAATAGCCACCACGGGAAGTCCGACCGATGCGACACACGCTAGCGCTCCACTCTTACACGTAGATGATCCAGAGGTCGCCCCGACCCCCCGATCACGCAGTTCGCGGAACCAGGCATCTAGGACCTCTGACACTGATGCGCGTCAAAAATACCGACGGATCGGGAATGATTACACTACCCGATCGGGTAGGTGACGGCCAATATCCGGCGCTTCTCTAGATCGAAGGTTTGCAACGAGTGTCGTAAGGAGTCGTAGTGCGTGGAGTTGCTTGTTTTACGCGGGTCGCTGGCACCGTAATGCTGACCAGTAGAGTGGCGAATGCGCGGGATTTCTGTGAGGTCCAGGGCGGGCCCAAGAAAATCGATTTTGATGTGGATCCCGTCCTGGTTGTTAACAGTGATGCCATCATGGACATGACCTTTGGGGACGTCGGTCTATCCGGTGGCGATCCCAGAGAACAGCCGTTTCCCCTAGTCACATGGTCTTCACCCCATTTTTGGTGCGCGCGCCATGCGACCTTTCGGGTCGGTGGTATTGCCCCCTGAAATTGGTCCCTGCTGACTGCGCAATTTGGTTTACATTTTTTGAGAAGAGAGGAATGCACCGCTTCCGAAGAAACGTTTTTTGAAACGAACAGATTGGCCTTTGCCTTGAGGGCCGGCGGAAGCTGGCACCACGGTCGGTGAGATCTGTCGCAAGATGGTTGTCGCGCAGGCGACCTTTTACCGTTGGAAGAAGGTTTATGCCGGCATGAGTGCGGCGGAAATCCGGCGTCTGAAACAGCTTGAATATGAGAAACAGCAAGCTGGAAGCGTCTGGTTGCCGACCTGACACTTGACAAGACCATGTTGCAGGATGCGCATGAAGGAATTGGACGAGAGCCGAGTGTGCTACGGATATCGCCGCCTGCACGTGTTGCTTCAGCGGGAAGGTTGGCATGTGAACCACGAACGCCTGTACCATTTGTATTGTGAAGAAGGCTTCTCGGCTCGCACGCGCAGCCCGAAGTGGCGCAGGGCCTGCGAAGAATGACTTTCGTGCCTATCAGGTGATCGAAGAACTTGATCGGTTGACGCGGATCAGGAGCAAGCCCTGTAGCATACGTGTTGACAACGGACCGGAATTTCGCCGGGCGACTTCTGGATCAATGGGCCTACTTGAACAAGGTCGAACCGCACTTCTCTAGGCCGGTAAAACCAACCGACAATGACCATGTCGAAGCCATCAACATCCGCCTGCGGCAGGAGTGCCTCAATGTCTCCTGGTTCCTGTCCATGTCCGCCGCCCGCAGCCGGATCAGCGATTGGACAAACGACTACAATGAAAACCGGCCGTATTCGTCGCATGGGAACTTGGCCCCAATCGACTTTGCTGACAAACTCAAACCCGACCCGAAATGTCGCATGGCGCACGGACCAAAGATGCGGTGAAGACCAGTCCGCCGTTTCCTAATGATAGGACGTGGACCCTATACCGTGGGAAGGTCAACGGATGCAGGGCTCGTTAGCCAACTTGAGGCATTCGCTCGAGAGCCCTATTCGGCCAAAAGCCTAGTCTAGCGATCGAGATAACTCATTCAGGTGACCGAAAGAGCGGTGTTGGTCGTAAGACAAACTCCGATGTGCTTTCTTTCTCGTAGTCACTCCGAGTCATGAGTTCAGGATGGCTCAGTCGACCCGTTCGAACGAGACTGGAACTCACGTTACGAGTGGTTTGCCATAAGGATCTGTGCAACTTTGAAAACTTAAACAACTACCCGATCGGGTAGTTGACGCATGCATAGTCTCTTTCTTGAGTCAGATCACCATAATGGTTTCCGTAAGGAGTATCGCAATGCGTGATGTGAAATGCGTGGTGCTTGCTGCTGCGAGCCTTGCGCTGTCGGGCGGTGCTACAAGCGCTCAGTTCTGTGAAGCTGACGGCACAATAAGTTTCTCCGTCAAACCCAGTCTTGTCGCCCACAGCAACGAGATCATGGACACTACTTTTGATGACGCGGGCTTGGTGGTGGTGCGTCAGCAGAACGGATCTTTTCGTTCAAACACACAATTGGCAAGATCCTAGAAAGCGCTGGCGGACCGAATACGACGGCCGGGCGCGAGGCGTTTGTTCAGTCCATGTTGGATACGATGGCCGCCCAGGATGATAGGCTGAACACTGACGCCGGCGTGCTTGTGCCCTTTGACCGGCGCAATTCGGAAGATATGGAGCTTGATGCCGCAGGATTATTGGATGAAACAGGGCCGATTGGGATGATTCCTTTGGCCCTGTTCAACCGTTTGATCTTGCGCCCGCGAATTGGAGTCATTGCGGTGAACACCGTATCGTGTATGGCCGGGATAACCCACCAGCTCTTGATCGTTTTTTGCTCATATTTGAGGCGGTCGTCCCGAATCCGAATCCTGGAGCTGGTGAAGCGGATGTCGGCCCGTGGCGGAGTTTTGGGCGGGTTTGAGCTCGACCAGCGACAATTTGGAAAGGGCAAAGCGTCTGCATGCGTTTTTCTATCAAGGAAAGACGGATCCGAGTTTGATGGCAGCTGACCTACGCGGCCCAGTAGTCGACTTTCGGAACTACGGGGGCGATGGCAATCGCGGTCAGGTGCGCGGCAATATGTTCATGGATTTTCCGTGGCAGCTGCGAGAGTGGCTCACACAGCTGACATTTGAACCGGACAGGCAGTTTGGAATTTGTCGTTGATACAGTCAAGGACAATCCGATCGCGCAGCTTTATCGTGACGACCTTGCCGGACAGGCGATTGCGATGAAGAACGTAGGCAACAGCGTGAGTGTACTGCACGGAGATTTCACGCGCGCGTTGTCGGCAAATATCCGTGGGAACCTGATGGCGGAAGAGAGTACCAAATTCCGCACTTTGGTTGACAATCTTCAAAACTTTGATTTCGGAACCAATGCACCTGTTGATGAAGACATTGTCCTGCTGAACACTATTGCGCTCAAGAACGCGAACCGGTTTAAACGAACATCAGAGCACAGGCAGACCGGCTCAGACCCCGGAACAAGACGACGATATCACGAATCAATCGCCAGCTGGGTCATTGCTTCGCGATATGCTTGAGCAGGCGACCCCTCATTCCGCAGAGATATTCCTGAATAGAGCACAAGCGGGCAGCTGTGCCGGAGGTCACCAATTGGCAGTGGGCGACGTCATTCCGTAGCACAACATCCACGGTGCAAGAGCTGACATGGCCAGGCGTCAGCCGGTTTGTTCATGTCAAAGAGGATCGACTTTGTCGCCGGCATTGGAAACCGCGTTTTTACCGTTTCGCCGGTATGTGATGGCGCAACCATCTTTGCCTTGAACCTACAGCGGCAGCAGATGCAGCAGCGACAGCTGCTGTACAGAATCGAGCAAGATGACATGCGTTTTATAGATGCCATCATTGCGGACTACATGAATGTCGCCACGGAAGTCTCGGATGCGGCCGCAGGGTCGAGCGCCATCGAACTCGGAACTCAGAACGTTGAAGGAGAAGTGCGGCCCCGGCGCGTAGTACACTAAGGACGCTTGTCAGTCAGGCGATCGCGCAGGCACGAGCTGCCGAGGCCACGATGAGGACGGTGCCTTTGTTGAGACCAGACGTCCTCACTAAAGAACAGCCTTTGGGTGTTGGGTCGGAACACAGATAACCAACCAGATGCTCCCAGCCCAACTGGAAATACCGCGAACCACTGGCCGCACTTTAGAAGAACGGGATGCCCTCGGGCATCCCTTCTGCACTACGGCAGTACAAAGTCATTCTTCGGTTTGTTAACTGCTTCATCGACCGGTGGCTTAGCGAAACGGGTTATCCACGATGTGTAGACAGTGATTGGGTAACGAATATTTGGTGGTACACTCGACTACGAAGACGTGATCGATCATGACGAGCTCCCTTGCGATCCAGTTCTTGGCCATGGGTTTGGAGGGACCCTGATGTGCAAGGAAAATGATTCCTCACGCGAATTGGTCGAAGTCAACCATGTGTAGGGCCTCTGGAATGTGACGCTTGGCTCACAGGCCTCGATCAAGTCCGTGGATCGGCTCCCTATCACTTCAGCGCTCGTCGGGTGCAATGGCCACTAGTGGGCCCGATCCCGGGGATTGTCGCCAGTCTTTGGCTCGTCGGGCTCTGGCGATGCCAATCTACTATCTGAGCTTCAAGTGCATCGATCTGGGCTTTTGTCTGCTCGGCCTGAGTGATCACGCGCCAATGGCATCGCAGGACAATGTCGGAAGCTGAATTCTTTTGTCGTGAGAGATCCCGCGCAATTGAGAGAAGTCATCTTCGTTCCTGTGCCGCTACGTAGTCGAACCCGCGAGGTGCCCGCGTAACGCGTTCGTCAGCATAGTCAGTTGCCGTACTAAAGGTGCTTGTGCCTTGTGTAACATCATTAGGCTTGCTGATAGTCCGATTTCACGGCAACGAAGCGCAAAGTCGGACGCGTTAGCGCTTCACGGACCGCTTCCGGATCGGCGGCATTCGTCTTGCTTCCAGTCACATACGGCTTCACGTAGGCCGGTGGCATCAATGGTACTTCTTGGCCAAGCACAGTTAACTCGCGCGCCCCGCAATACGACGACGCGCAGGCTTCCATGCCAACTAGGCCAGGCGGAAGACTGTTGAAACACTTGGTGACGTCAGTGCGGGCGCAAGCGGCGGCGGATAGCAACGCGCCCCGCCGAATCGACCCCTTGATCCGCAACATGGATGGCGACTTTGATAGCCGGGAGCTTGCGCGGTACGATTTCCCGAGCGTCGCCCTGGAAAGTGACCGTACCCTAGCGCCTTCAAGATGTGAATGACACCATGGTGAACCCCATGTCCGGTGTCACCTAGAAGGATTCAACGATCGGTCTCTGACTGGACATAGAAGGCTTCATGTCCGTCAATGTGCTCAACAGAACATAGGTCATCGTTAGCAAGATGCGCCCGGCCCGCGAATTCCGGGAAATAGAAAGAGGCATGCACCAAACCTCTGGGTCCGACTCCATGCCTGAGGGACTGGAAAAATGTGTTTGCGGCGACCCGCGGCGCGACCGCGTCAGCAAAGTCGGAAATTGCTTGGGGTCCAGAATCAACTACCCGATCGGGTAGTTGACATTGAAGACAGGTGTATTGTGATTGAATTCTAACTATTTCACTTCTATTGGAGCATTTCGGAATGCCGCTTCGGAGTTTTTTCCTGTATCCGCTTATTGGTCCTCGTGTCGGCTTGCTCTTCCGTTTCAACTGGGCCGCTAAGCGAGGTTTCCGCCGATGGCGACAGTGGTCGGGGCCACCGAGGCGTCCTTGGCGTACTCGATTCCCAAGACCATGGTTGCTGTCTATTTCAGCAACGTCGCTGGCGCCCCGCCGACATTCCAGACCTACTTGGTCCCGGACCCGGCGCACAACTACACGCTGAACTACGAACCCTCTCCGACATCCGACGATACCTGGGAGATTAAGGTCAACTCGGACACCGGGTTCCTGGAATCGATCAACGTGGTCGCGGATGATCAGACCGACGAGATCCTCAAGGGCGCCGCGAAAAGCGCCGGGGCGCTGTCGCCGTTCCTAAGTACTGACGAGAAAGCTCCACCCGACTTTGTATTCGATCCCAGTGAACCCAAGAGTGTTTCAGAGGCGCAGGCGGAAATCCGGCAGCGAGCGGGTTGGGTTCTGAGTTGCACGGGCTGCGGCCCCTCGATGGCGCAGGTGCCTTCGCCTGTCGACAAAGTGCTCTATCGCTTCCCGATGCCAATGCGGCTGACGCTGTCGCAAGCCGGTAGACCCGATCGCATCACAGAACTGCGCAGCGTGAAACCGTTCGCCTATTCTCGCCATCCCGATGAACCGCGCCGTCGCGGTTAACCGTCAATGGGTTGTGAGCTTCACGGACGGGGTGCCAATCTCGGTAAAGCACGTGAAGCCGAGTGAGCTGAAGGCGGTGGCGACACTGCCGGCGGATCTGGTGGGAGCGTATCTCGACGGAGTGCTTCAGGCCTTCACTGATCAGGAAGGGGTCCTGGACAAGGAGAAAGGCGTCCTTGAGGCCCGTGCCGAAGTTCTGAAGGCGCAGGCTGCGCTGCTGAAGGCTCGCCGCGGACTTCGACGCTCAAGTCCAGGCGCTGCGTAACCCGGGCGGCGGCGGTGACCCCGACATCCCGGTGCCGGAGTAAGCCATGTGTATCTTCGGCCAGATCAGGCATGCGCTTTTCATCCTGGCCGTCGCCCTTGCTGCGGTGCTTAGCAGTGCGGCCGCCCGCATTGGCGCCATGGCGCAGGAAGATCCCACCATCGGCTCTGCTCCCCGCGGCCTCGCAACGGCCATCGAGCGCCGCAACCGCCTGATCGCCGGTGCCGCGGGCCCCGGCGCCCGCATTCAACCGCAAATTGCAAGTGGAGCCGATGTGCCCGGCCTTCTTTTGCGCGATCGACGTTACCGCAGCTGGCTGGCGCAGAAGCGGCCGCTGACGACAGTGCGCATCGCACCCGACCGCGGAGGAAGAGGCACCCGCTTCCAGGTGGCGCAGCATCGGCGGAAACCGCCACGCCGCCGGGCGCCTATTCGGAGGTGCTCGTTCACATCAAGCACGGCAGCCAGGTCGTATGCTCGGGTGTCGCCATACGGCGTCACGTGGTTCTGACGGCTGCGCATTGTGTCTGCAAGATTAAGGCGTTCGGTGCCAACTCTGTCGCATGGGGAACCCGGGCGAGTGTCGGCTTGCCGACCGACATGTCCATCAGCAGCGTGAAGACATCGCTGAATTCGCAGGTGAATTGTGGGAGGCCCGCGACCTTCGTCGGGCGTGACTGGGGGCTCTTAGCCTTCCCAGAACCCCTGCCCGCCGCGGTCCGGGCGCGCCCGGTTCGTTCCGGACGGAGTCTTCAACGCGATCCGCCCGGGACTGGAGATTCGGGTCGTGGGCTACGGCCAGACACATGCGGCCGGGGCTGGGGGGAAGAACACCATCGTCGCGCCCGTACTATCGCTGGATTGCAGTTCGCAGGCCGACGCGGCTATGGCTGCGACCAGGGCACAGAGTTCGTCTCGGCGCTGCGTCCAGAGCCGGGCTTCAACGTCGGTTTCGCACCGTGCCGGGGCGATAGTGGTGGAGCCGCCTTCCTTGCGAGCCCGACATCGCCGCGCTATCTGCTAGGCTTGGTCTCCCGCTCGGTTCGGTGGGATCTGCGCTGCGGCGACGGTGGGATCTACACCCTCATCCACCCATCTCGGGCAGAGCTGATCGGCAACACCGCCTATCGACTCGAAAGGCTGGTGCGGTCATGAGACGGTCTCAGAATTCGTGCATCCGCACCGCTCTCGGCCTGCTGATTGTGGCGATGTCGTCGTCCCAAGTCTCGGCGCAACAGGAGCGTCAGATCGGCGTACGGGAGGCTTTGTCGTTACCCCAGAAACACGAGGAACTCCTTACGCCTCAGGTTCGCAACATCCTGAGGGATCTCCCGAATTGGTTCGCCGGCGAGGTCGATACCCAGTCGCTCTCCCCGAGTGATCAAGTCCTCCTTGCCTGGACACTCAACGAGACGCGGGGCAGTGCCCGGGAGCTGAACGGGCTTTTCAAACTGAAGTCGCGAATACGCCAGGTCGAGGCCGAAGTGCCGGCGGAGGCGCTGGACACGGCCAACCTGCTCGATCTCGCGGCGAACGCACCGTCGGAAATGGTCGCGCTCTTGCCAGCCCTGAACGAAGGCATGGACGACGCGATTTATTTCGCACGGAGCGAGGGGCTGGGGGTCGAGAACGTCACCTTCCTGGATAGCGAGAGCTACCATGCGCTGACGACGGACGCGTCCATCCGCACCTATCTGCGTGAGATTGGATTGGAAGAGGACGACGCCTCGCGGGTCAAAGTGCTACCGATCTCCGTGGGCGGTCAGCCCCTGCGCTGGATCGACACAAAGGGCGACGGCCAGGCCGGAGTCAAAGCCGTGGGGCCTGATACGTTCGTCCCGGGCCCACCAGTATCGGACTTCATAGACACACCTGACACCATCCCCATCGGTGGCCTCACGGACGGGGCGGCAACCGTGGGCGGCGATCGGGTCGCAGACGGCAACTGCGGTCCGGGCCCCGGCAAGCACCCCTGCTTTGCCCCCGCCGTGTCCCTGCATGTCAAAGGGGACGTCAAGTGCTCGGGCGTTCTCGTCTCGCCCGACTGGATTCTGACGGCGGGGCATTGCGTCTGCCCGCGCCCGCCCGAACTTTCGGCAGGTATCGGCCACGTGACGCCGGATG
>CBDCGL010000010.1:0-18320 GCA_965216755.1 Alphaproteobacteria bacterium
TCGCCGGACCGTAGCATTTTGACCACCTTCTCAAAAACCGGCCGCCGGGCCGATACCGCTGACAGCGTTTCGACATGAAGCTCATCGCATATGGCCTTAAGGCCATCGATCTGGCGATCCGGCCTCTGTTCTTGGGTCGAGACCCTGAGGTAGCCAATCATCATGCCCTGTTCGGCGCTTTGCGCAAATCTCAGCGCCCTCCCCTTCCCTCGCTCCCAGTCACAAGCGATTTCGTGACGCTCTGAAGCGCCACATAATCGACCCTTTTCGTGGCAGTGGTTTCGATGTCGGCATTTTGCGTTGCACAGAAACAGCGGCTCCAAATGCACCAACATCTTAAGCATTATTGTATCACAACAAATGATTGATATGGAAATTTCAACAAAAAGGGTCGATTATGAGCAAGGAATACAAATATCGTCGCATTAAAGACTTTGCGTATCCTATCGTTGTGCTGTCGTATCTGTGCAGCGCGTCAGCGGTGTTTGCCGAAACGCCTTTCACGGCCAAGGTTTTCCTTGAGAAAATGAATTCTGATGAGCAATTCAACTACCTGATGGGCGCCATCGATGCGTTGGCCTATGCGCGGTATATGAAGGATGGCAAGCGCGAAGACGGTATGACCTGCATTGTCAATTGGTTCTTTGAGGGCACGCAAGGGCGCGTCCAAATCAATCAGGCCTTCGAAGAGTTTGGTGACTATCCGCCGGGCAACATTCTGTGGCACTTGGCTAAGAAACAGTGCGGAGAGTGATGACAGGCCGGGTCTCAAGATTTGAGCTGCGTCGACGTTTCAATCGAAAGGCTGATGAACAGCGGCGCCGGCAGGCGCGTGATCAGCAACGCCGAAAGAGGGAACAACGGGAGGACAAGGCGGACGCCATGTGCGACGCCTTGGTGCAATTGGCCAGCTCATCTCAGCGGGCGTTCTGGGAAGAACGCATCGAACGGTTGGAAACCGCCACGGTCGCTGCTTTGCTTGACAATGACGCGCGTCTGCGCCGTGCACAACAAACACTGCGTGATCTGGAAAATCGCGCCTTCGTCCTGCCGGATGGCCGCCGTGTTTACAGAACTCAGGTGGGAGACCGTGTTTATGATGAACAGGGCAACGCGATTCCCGCATCAGAACTCGACCCACGGGCGATTTCGCCTGAACGTCCAGACTGGAATGCACATCGGATCATTAAGGCTGAACACAACGCCGCGCTGGCAGAACGTCAGGAACTCCTGGATTACCAGGCGAAGCTGGATCAGGCTCGCAACACGCTCGACGATAGGAATTTAACCGCGGATGCCCTCGAAGACCTTGGCGCCGACCTTGAAAGCAGCATGCCGGCGGCCGTGCGTCAGCAAATGGCTGAAATGGACGGGGCCGAGCCAAGACCGTTGCAACGCCATCAGCCCCCTGCCCCGATCACGGTACAAATGGTGCCTCCGAACCCAAATCGCTGACATTTGGACATCACCTTTGGCCCAGAGGCTTGGTGACTGGGAGCTAATTGCTGCAATAGCCTTTCGAATAGCGAAGCGACTCGCGCGCGTGACCGGACTCTGTCAACCGGCATTGAATTGGGCCCCCCAATCGGCGTGCAAAGAGGACCCCCGTGTTGGCGTGTTTGAGGACGCCCGGAGGCGATGCGCGAAGCCATCAGGTTTGCGCAGTGCATTGCCGGAGGGCGCTTCGAGGAGGTTTTTTCAGGCGCGGTTTTTGAAGCGCCAGCTCTCATTGCCTGTTTCGACGATGTCGCAGTGATGTGTCAGCCGGTCAAGCAGTGCCGTCGTCATCTTTGCATCTCCGAACACGCTCGGCCATTCGCCGAAGGTCAGGTTGGTGGATACGATGATCGTCGTGCGCTCGTAGAGACGGCTGATGAGATGGAAGAGCAACTGACCGCCGGTCTGTGCAAAGGGCAGATAGCCGAGTTCATCGAGGATCAGAAAGTCCAGTCGGCACAGAAGGTCGGCCATGCGCCCTTGCCGGTCGGCGCGCGCTTCGGCGTCGAGCTTGTTGACGAGGTCGACGACATTGAAGAACCGTCCCCGCGCCCCGTCCCGAATGCAGGCGCGGGCGATGCCCACAGCGAGATGGGTTTTTCCTGTGCCGGTACCGCCGATCAGGATCAAGTTGCGCTGGTGCTGCAGGAATGCGCCGCCAGCCAGATCGCGCACCAAAGTCTCGTTGACCGGCGTCTCGTTGAAGTCGAATTCTTCGATCTCCTTGGCCAGCGGTAGCTTGGCGATGGTCATCTGATACTTGATCGAACGTGCTTGCTTTTCGCTGATCTCGGCATGAAGGAGGTCACCGATGATCTTCTGCGGTTCATGCTGGCGCTTTACAGCGCTGACGAGAATCTCGTCATAGGCGGCCTTCATGCCGTAGAGCTTGAGCTGTCCCATCGCGTCGAGAACTTGCAGTCTTTCCATGGTTGGATCTCCTGAGGCTGTCGTAACGGGCACAATCGGCGGCAGGTTCACACTGAAGTCGCAGCGCTTCTGGCGTTGCGATGCTCACCGGTGGGCCGGGTTCTCTCTGCCGCGCCAGGATGTTGAGAATGACGTCGGCAGAAGACACGCCCTCGCGAAGCGCTTCGGCGCAAGCGGCCTCCACCGCCGGCAGACCGTCGGTCAGCACCGCGCCAAGGATGTCCACCATTTGCCGGTCACCGTTTGCAATGTTCCGCAGCTTCCGCCGCACCTGCTTCATGGCGGTTGGAAGCGACCAGTCCTTGAACGGTGCTCCATTGCGCAACGCACCGGGTTTGCGAGCAAGAACCGGGATGTAATGCCAAGGATCGTAGACCGTTTTGTCACGGCAGAAGACACGGGCATGGCGGCCGACAATCTGACCGCCTTGCCAGAACTCCACCTGTTCGGCATAGGCGCGTATCTCCACCGGCCGGCCAACGGCTGTGGCATTGACCGAGTAGCGGTTGCAATCAAACCGGACCAGGCAGGTCTTGGACACTGATGCCGGCACGGCGTGGAAGCCGTCGAAGGGACCGGTATAGGGGACAAGACTTGCGCGTTCGGCCTCGAACATTTCCCAGACAGTCTTGTCGCGCCTGTCCGGGTGTGGATGCGCCTTTGCCCAGGCGATGCAGCGATCGAGCAGCCATGCGTTGAGGTCCCGGTAGGTCTTGAACCGCAGCCGTGGCGTGAAGAACCGACGACGTATGACACCGACTTGGTTCTCAACCTGTCCCTTCTCCCAACCCGAGGCCGGCGTGCAGGCCACCGGCTCGACAAGGTAATGCCCGCACATTTGCAGGAACCGGCGATTGTAGGCGCGTTCCCGGCCGACGAAGATTGCGTCGACCGCCGTCTTCATGTTGTCGTAAATGCCGCGCGCACACGCGCCCTTGAAGAAAGCGAAAGCTCGATCGTGGGCATCGAACACCATCTCTTGCGTCTCGCGGGGGTAGGCGCGGACGAACGGCATCCGGCTATGGCAGAGCCGAACATGTGCCGCCTTCACCGTCGTGGTGACCCCGTTGATCAGGACAATCTCGTGGCTCCAGTCGAACTGATATGCTTCGCCCGGATCGAAGCTCAGCGGCACGAAGGCCGATGCAGACGCTGCGCATGTCTGCCGGATCCAGGATGCGGCATAGCGCCGAACCGCGTCGTATCCGCCTTCATAGCCAAGACCGCGGAGCTCTTCGAAAATACGAACCAGTGTTAAGCGCTCGCGCTTAGGACGGCGCGCATTCTCCGTGAGCATGTGATCGAGCTCGTTCCGCCAGGGGCCGATCTTCGGCCTGGGCTGAACCGACCGCTCGTAAATGAATTCCGTCTTCCCGGAGCGGATCACTTTGCGGACAACCTTCCGCGAGACCTTCAGCTCCCGGCAAATCTGCTTGATCGGCTTCTGTTGTTGAAAATACGCCCGCCGGATCTTCGCGATCGTCTCCACTACCAGCATCCCAAACTCGGCCCCCGATTCGAATCGGGAGCACAATGGACCCTCGTATCAGGGAGGGGCCTTTTTGGACGCCGATCACCCCAATACTGGGGTCCTTATTCCACGCCGATCTACACGGACTCGATCATGAGGCGCCCGATATCACGACCGTCAGATAGCTCACATCGCGCGACAATGCGTCTGTAATGGTCTGTATCTCGTTGGCGGCAGGAATGCCTCTTTCCCAAAACAAGCGCCTTGAGCGCCAACGTCGCCAAAATGGCCCACCCTACTGTTGACCAATTAAACATGGCGCATCCGAAGTATGCTGGTCCCATGAAGACCTAAGCTGCAATGAAGGGCGTGAAGTTGGTATTTCCTAATCCTGCTCGATATCGCGTGATTCGCATCTGATCGGGTTTGCCACGGTCCGGCCCTCACCGGTTTAATGCACTACGGTGAGTCTTGTGGGCAAATGGTGCAGTTTGGAGCCAGCAGAGGCAGCAATTGACCTGGTTGTGGCCTAATTGGGCGTGGTCTATCGATGAGCACCCCTTGCGAGTCCGTAAAAGATCAGTGCGCGGTGCATCAGCAGCACCGTTGGCGATGAATTGTAAGCCCCCTCCGCTGACAAGCAGATCGTCAAGAGTATCGGCCTGGAGTTTTGTTTTTAGGGAACCCCTATGCGAATCACGGCCACGCGTAGCGTGGTCATGGTTGTCTCTCGCATTCTGTTTTCAGTGTAACCCCAAAGCCGACCAAAGCGTTTCCGATAAGCGAACCTGTCCAAATTGAGCGCGAAGCGCTCCCTGCGGAAGCAGGTTGATTTGGAAAAGGTGAGCGTTCGGATAGCGTCGGGATGGCTGAAGGGGGCGCTGACCAACAATGAGGGATAAGAGTGGTTGTGGTTTTTTTTTTTTGAGAATGAGTTGGGAGATGTGTTTGCTGAGGTATGGCGTTGCGATAAGGCGCGTGGGTCGAAGTTATCCACAGGTGTGCGTGTGTTAAGTTGTGTTAATAATAGTGTTAAGGGAATCCAGGGGGCCGGTAACACGTTGAAGTAAAAGTTGGAATCGTCACGAATTTACGAAATCGGTGGGTGATATCACGAATCTCGGTGGGTGATATCCGGATTTGAGTGGGTGATATCACGAATATCCACAGGATGGTGGGTGATACCACGAATAATGTTTGACAATGGTGTGTGAAAGCACGAAAGTGACTGCATGGTGGGTGATATCACGAAAACAGATCAGAGTTCACAATTTGCGCCAGATCGTCGCGTGCAACATGATCTCTTCATTTGCGACGTTGCAGACGCGGTTTTAAAAGATCTCATAGCGGAAATGGAGCATCCATTTTATTCACTATCAAAAAAACCCGAAACAACTGTGAGACGTTACGAGCACAATGGTAATTGGATTGAAATAGTTCCAAGTGTAAAAGGATTAGCGACCATATACGATAAGGACATACTGATTTATTGCATATCGCAAATTATGCACAAGATGAAAAATGGTGAGCCGTATGGTCAAAGAATAAAGATTAACGCTTACGATTTGCTGACATTCACCAATAAAGGCACGGGAGGGCGCGAGTATGCGGCGTTATGCGAGGGATTGGATAGGTTAGATGGTACCAGGATCCGGACGAATATTAAAACAGGCGATGAAGAGCAATTTGATACGTTTGGATTGATTGATGCCGCGACGGTGCGGCGGAAATACGGGTTGGATGGCCGTTTGATGCACTGTGAAGTAAAGCTTTCAGACTGGGTGTTTAGTGCTATCAAGGCGCAAGAGGTTTTGACGCTTCACAGGGACTATTTTCGGCTGAAGAGGCCAATAGAACGGCGTATTTACGAACTAGCCCGCAAGCATTGCGGAAAGCAACCCGAATGGCGCTGCTCCGTAGGTATCCTTCACAAAAAGTCGGGTTCAAAGGCGACGCTTAAAGAGTTTCGCCGCGCCATCCGGCGGCTCGTTGCTGATAATGAAATAGTTGCGAATGACGAGTTGGAGTTTCCTGACTATGCGGTGGAGCTGGATACAGGCGCCGATATGGTTGTCTTCAGCAACAAGGCGCTGGCGGCCAACAAAGGTTTGTGCGCCATAGATTTGATCAGGCTTGACCCCGAAACTTACCATGATGCGAGAGAAATCGCGCAAGGTTGGGATGTTCACTACCTGGAACAAGAATGGCGCGACTGGATGGCCATGGGAAGCATGGACACCCCGGATAAACCGGACAGAGCGTTTCTAGGATTTTGCAGGAAATGGGTTGAGAGGCGGGGGCGTCCGTAATGCAGGAACATCTTGGACGATCCGGCAAGGGTAGAAGCATTGAATAGAATTACCCTTGTCCCCTGCCCTCTTCATACGCATCGAGCGCTCGGCTTAACAGACCGATAAGCCGCAGACCGTCGCGTTTGGCTATAGAACGGAATCTTGCGATTTCAGATGATGGGCCTTTGATATTTATTTGGCCTTCGGCTGGCTCACGACTTGGAAATCCGGAGGCGTGATCAATCGCGCGGCGCTGCGTGGATTCCGAACGCGCCTGCGCTCTCGGCTTGTCTATCCCCTCAAAATTTAAAGAAGCTCGCACTTGGGTCGACATTATGCGACAGCCTTTACATCAGATGAAGTTAGCGCTTTGAGCTTGGCCACGGTCTCAGCGGCAAACTCGTATACATTGGTGATAGCCTTGTCGGTGTTGTTGACTGCAGTTGGGTTGAGGCCACGTACACTGCCGCCGGTCGTGTAGATTGCTGAGAACGCATCACGTTCATTAATTTCGGTTGCATAGACATCGATGTGCGGATTTTCTCGAAACTGCCGTGAAATATGTCGCGCGGTCCGGGACTTTGCGACAACCCTGGTCCGCGTGAACAAGACACTGTAGGGAATCTCTCGCCTAACTGCTCTGGCGTCCCTATGGACCTCGGCAATTACATCGAGCGCCGCGAGCGCGTCCTGCTGCTGTTCTTGCATCGGGATTATCACAAGGTCGGACTGACCAACCGCATAGCTGACCCGCCGATCGGCGACCCCTTCTAAATCAATAATGACGAATGGATCGGTGCTCGCCGCGTCGTCGATCTGATCAAGAATCGTTTTTTCGGAATCGTTGGTTAGAACCGTGAGCCTTCCTGGTTTTCCAGGCAAGGCTGACCAAGTCGTAATGGGATGACGCGGATCGGCATCAATAATGCTTACGTCTGCTTCTTCCGCCAGTTCACATGCAAGGAGCAAAGCGCTTGTGGTTTTCCCGGAGCCTCCTTTTGAATTTGCAAATGCGATGATGGGCATGACAGCGCTAGATCCCGAGTTCATGGTATTTGAAAGTACGATACTTCAAGATACCGTACTTGACAGTACCCTACCTCAAAGTACTTTAGTCTACAATACCTCAAAGTATCCTACCTAAAGATATCTCAGGGTATCGTAGCTCCAGGTACCTTTAGATATCTAGCCGAAGTTATGGAACCATAGGGCGGCCTTTATGAAAGCCCCGGCCCATCTGAGCCACCGCGCGACCGGCCGCGTCCGCGCGATCGCCCAACGCCTGTACTCTTGGCTTTGGCCTGCTTCTCAAGCTCGGCAACCCGCTTCGCCAGACGATCATGTCGGTTGCCGGTCTTGGCCTTGCGTTGCGACTTGTGCTTGGCTTCAAACACCTCGATCTGCCGCTCAAGGGCAGTCCGGTCGCGCTCACGTTCGGCCTCACGCAGCTGTAACAGCCGTTCTTCGGCCCGTTTTTGGTCTTCGTGGTGACCTTGGAGCATGCCGAGCTCACGGTCACGCTGCCGCTCGTGCTCTTGCCGCAAGGGGACATAGCGCGCCCGTACAGCCTCCTGAAGCGCGTTTCTGGTTTTTTGGTAGTTAGACACCAGTTTTTCACGTTCGGCTCTCTGTGAGGCTCTGAGAGCGTTCCAGGCCGCTTCCCGGCGCCGGCGCGTCCGATGGGTAAAATCGACCCAAAGCAAAAGCCGTTGCGATAATCGACTCTGTTTGTCGCGTAACTCTGTCCGCTCCAATTCATGCTGCGCGCGCAGGGCGGCGAGGGCAGGGGCGTGCTTCTCTTTGGCGAAGGTCCGTGCCAACCGCGCTTCCTTGGCGCCGTCCTCCCGCAGCCGGGCCGCGTCCTTGGCAAAACCGCGTTTGAGCTGCCGCTCTTCCTGGGTGCGCACCCGCACGGAGGCCTTGACCTCGCCCTCAATGGCGCGGTCTTTGACCTGTTGTGCGCGCTCATGCTGCGCCCACAGCCGGGTCTTGGCCTCCGGCGAACGCGCGGCCTTTTCCAGGTTGAAGGCGACGATGTTGTCGTGATGATCCCTGCGGGTTTGGCCGCCGTCGATTTGTGCATAATCGATCAGCCGGCCGGTGCCGGTCATGACCAGCTTTGAACGCGGTTGATGCACGTTCGAATCAATGTGGATCGCCCGCGGGCCGATATGGATGGTGGGCTCGCGGTCGACGCCTTGATCGCGCAAGGACCGCCGATCAATACGGGCCTCATGGCCGCCCCGTTTGAGAGCGCGGTTACAGACCGTCTCCCAGCGCGCCCGGATCCAGTCAGCGGCCTTGAAGGAGACCTCGCCGTCGCCGGTCTTCACCGACGGCAGACCCTTCTTTTCTCGGTCGCGGGCGGAATCGGACAGACACAGCACCCGTTTGCCGGTCCGTCTGTGCCGATCCCGGATGACAATGTGGACATGCGGATTGAGCGCATCTTTGCCCGCTGTATGAAGCGCGGCATACCAGGACACATCTTCCGCACCCAGATCGCCCATCAGTTCGCGGACCAGAGCAATATTCTCGGCGTCCGAGAGCTCACGGGGCAGGGCGATCCGCAGCTTGTCGCACACCCGGGCGTTCTTGCGGTCCGCGCGCTCCTGGCCATCCATCCAGGTGCGCGCCGCTTGCGCATCCTCGGGCATATTGTGCGCCAAAATCGCTTCGGCCGCGTCCTCGCGGGCGATATAGCGAATATGCGCTCCCGCCGTGCCCGCCGCATGGGTCGTCCGGCCAATACTTCTGAGGTTGGCAGAGTAAATCGCCACCGCAGTCACACCCCACACATTTGCTTGCGACAGCGTGCGTCACAAGGACGCACGCACCTGCCGCAATCGCCTGCGTGGGTGCACCTGCACCGGCGTATTGCGTCGGCCCGACGGGACGAAACACCCGATCGCACAGCACGGTCGCGACTCCGCGCCCACTGCGATCGCTCGCCCGTCCGGGCGAAACGCCATGATCCCCTCTGTCCCGTGCGAATCGCACATCCCTGTGCGAGACGCGGGGGGCGGGGTCATGGCCGGCGGCGACACGGTTGAATGCTGCAGTCACCGCCGCGTGCTGGCAAAATCGGCAGGGTCCGGACCGCGCATCTGCGGGATCCGGACGGAGCCGGTTTTGCACCGGCCGGCAGGGGTTCGATGCCCCAACGGCCGGAACCGGAGGCGCACGGGTTTGTGAAACAAACCCAAAAGTGCGCCCTCCATCTATGCTCCCACGCTAACCTTTAAGATAGGGTTACCATAACGCACAACCAAGGGCTGCACGCACAGACACCGTCATCGCCCCAAGCACAGCATTCGCAAGGCATATATTCCCTGTGCCGTTTCTTGCACCGCCAACGACAAGCCAGGTGCGGGCAGGGAGCAGGTGGCTCTGACCTTGGGTCTCGCCGCAGCATACCCTATCTGTGAGACACCGATAACGAAACTGGAGCGGATGGGATCATGACCGACGAACTGGAACGTCTGCTCGCCCGCAAGCGCGACCTCGAAGGCAAAGTGCGGGCGGTCCAGGCACGAGAACGGGCCAAACAAAAGAAACGTGACGCGCGGCGCGCTTTGATCGCCGGCCGTGCCGTGCTCAAAGCTGCGGCGAGCGACCCGGCCTTGTCGGATCAGATTGCTGCGGTGTTGGATCGCACGCTCGACAACAAGCGCGAGCGCGCCCTCTTCGATCTCGCACCACGTCCGGTTGACGCCACGGAAGGGCAGGGGTAGCGTCCGGGTGTTGCGGCGGACGCACCATTTTTTGGTGCGGCACGATCGGCCCAGATCCTCCCAACGTCTGCGGCAGGCCCGGTCTGCAGTACCTAACGCGCTGCAGACCGGGGGCGATGACGGCGCCAAGGCCGCCACCGCCCGCTTGGACCTACGCGACCTTATTGGGGTAGAGCGTGAAGCCGTCCGACACCACTTGGGTGCCGTTGAGCTTCACATAGATCGCCCCTTTTTCCGGGTCGAGCCAAGCCGCCCCAATGCGCTCATAGACCGCGCGCCGGCCTTCGCCGTAGCGGATCTTGGCGACATGGGTCGGCTGTTTGCGCTCCCCGTCGGTCGATGTGTTTTGGTTGAAGTCCATGGTATTTTCCTTTCTGTTGGTGGCCTGGGACCATCCCGGGCCTTGACGCGCGGCCGCCCGCCGAAGCGCCGGCACAGGGGTCAGCATGTTTTGTGGGGGACCGTTAGCGGGCTTTAGGCGGCCCCCGCCGCCTTAGGCCCGATTGCGGGTAAAACATGTTGATGCTGCCGCCGGGGCTTGGGCAGGCTCGCGTGACAGATAGGACCGGGTGGTTCCCAGGTTGAAGTGGCAGGACAGAACAAAACCAGGCCACCAAAACCAGACCGACTGATCGCGTGCCGGCGCCGCCCTTGGCTGCAAATAGACGCGGCGACCAGGCCCATGGCGCCCGCGTCATGGCGGCCAAATTGGGGCAGGGGGCTGATCCGGAATAAGGTGTGATCTTGGGTCGCAACGGCACGGGATCGGCCCGTCGTATGCGAACCATTCGCAGGGCTCCAAGTCGGGTGGGCGGCCTGCCGTCATCGGTCCCGGCCGTCTATTGCCGCTGCACAACCGGAGCACCACCTGTTAAACCTGACTGTTGCCGCCCAAACCATGCGCGACTCTGGCGGACCAGGGCAGGGGAGGCGTCACGGTGCTCGATGACATTCCACGCGGTGTGCCGCAGCGCGGTGGTCGCGACACCCGACTCGAAGATCACATCACCCCGCGCGCGCAATTCCGCGGCGTTGACAAAATCCGTGACGCGCGCTCCCTTCGTCATGCCGGCAACAAGATCTTTCTGGGTGTGATCGATGGCACGGTCGAACGGCGGCGATTGCCCGACGGCCGGGCCGAGCGCTATGTCACCGGCGGCCAGCCGATCGGCAGTGCCGATGACCGCCATGCCATGTTGGTCGCCGGGTCACGTTCGGGCAAGGGCCGCTGTGTGGTCATCAACACCCTGCTTGACTACCAAGGCTCCGTGCTTGCCACTGATCCCAAGGGCGAGCTCGCCAACATCACCGCCCGCCGCCGGGCCGAACAGTTGGGGCAGGGGGTCCATGTTCTCGATCCCTTCGCCATCACCGCCGCACCCATCCGCGATTATCGCTGCGGCTTCAATCCCCTCACCATCCTCAATCCCGAGAGTCCGACCCTCATCGAAGACGCCGGTTTGATCGCCGATGCCTGTGTCATTCCGGGGGGTGGCGACGTCCATTGGGATGACGCCGCCCGCAATTGGATCGAAACCCTCATCCTCCACGTCGCCACTTGGCCTGCTTACGAAGACGCCCGGACCTTGGTGACCGTCCGCGAGCTGTTGATGCGCGGCGCGCCCTACGAGGGCAAACGCAGCTTCCACGCGTTGCAGGCCGAAATGGAAGACAATGACGGGGCCGGCGACGCGGTGCCTGAAGGCGCCGCCGATTTCTTTGACAAGCCCGATGATGAACGCGGCTCGGTCCTATCGACCGCCCGCCGTCATTTGAAGTTCTTGTCTTACCAAGCGATCGCCGACGTGGTCTCGAGCCATGGCGTCGATCTCGAAGACCTCAAATACACGCCGACGACCATTTATCTGGTCTTGCCGGCCATGCGCCTTGGCACCTGCAATCGCTGGTTCCGCCTGTTTGTCAATCTCACTTTGGCCGCGCTCGAGAAAGTGCCCACCAAACCTGATCCGCCAGTCCTTCTGTGTCTCGATGAATTTCCGGTGATGGGTCATCTCAAAACCATAGAAGATGCGGCCGGCCAGATCGCCGGCTTCGGGGTGCGCCTGTGGGCGATATTGCAGGATCTGGGGCAGCTCAAAGCCCTCTATCGCGATCGCTGGGAGACCTTTATGGGCAATGCCGGCTTGCTGCAGTTTTTTGGCAACAACGACACCTTTACCCTCGAATGGATCTCCAAGCGCTTGGGCAAGACCTCCTTGATCGTCACCCGCCGCGCGGAAGTTGCCCGCGCCGCCCAGGACCGCCAGGGCATCCAAGGCGAATCTTGGTCGATTGAGGTCCAGGATCTGATGACCCTCGAAGAGGTCGCGCGCTATTTCGGCCGCGATGACCGCTTTTGTCGTCAGCTCATTATTCGCGCCGGTGACGATCCCATGATCCTGCAGCGGGCCAACTATGACAGCCACGCCCTGTTTGCTGGAAAGTTCGATGATCTCTGACGCGGCGACATCCCTATCCGAGATCGACAGCCTTGACGGCTGGCCGCCGACGGTACCGCTGCGCCCTGGCCCGGGCTACCGCGTGCGTGCTGGCTATTGGAGCCCGAGCTGGCGCAACGTGATTGCGGAACTGCGCATCTATGGCTTCTACGGTCTTGGCCTTGTGTTCGCCGTCCTGTGGCTCAAATTTGGTGTCTTCGGCACCATCTTGGCCTGGACCGCGGGCGAGACGTTTATTGTCGCCATAGCCGGCGCGGCCGGCGCTTTCATGGTCGCCTTGGTTGTCAATCAGTGGTTGGCCGGCTGGCGCGGTGGCTATGGTTTGGCGCCCCGTGGCAGCCGCACCTTGGAGGTCGAGTTCACCCCCGGCGCCTTCCGGATCAAAGTCGCCGGCCAGTGGCAGTGCTTTGAGGCCACGGCCCCGCATCAGTTCCTCATCGCTACCCATCAAAAGGCGCGCGACGAAGCACGGGAAGAAGCGCGTGCCAAGCTCATCGGCGTCGCCCAAATCCCGGAACATTACCGGCGCGCCTTTCAGCTCTGGCTCGATTATGGTGAGCAGCGCATCGAACTGGCATCGATCGCCGATGAGGTCATTGCCCGCGCCATTGTGCGCCGCTTACAAAGTCTCGATGCCTTGGTTCGGGCACCCGTTGCCGTCGGCGCTCGGGCAGGGGCGGGTGATCACACGAATCCGGGCGCCGCGCCGACCGGGGCCCGGCCACCCATCGACTGAGACTGGCGAGCGATGAAGCCGCAGGCCTCACCGGGACGTGCCGCCTTTATCGGCACCGGTGCACTCATGCTTGCCTGGTATCTCACCCCCGGGCCAGGCTCTTATTGGCAGCAGTGGGTGCTCGTCGCCATCCTGGTTCTGGGCGGCGTTCAAGCCCTGATCCTCGCCATCCAGAATAGCGAAGGCCGGCCATGGCCGCGGTTAGTCCCCGGAACCGGCATCGCCAATGTCGGCCGCGTCATCTGGTTTCTGCGTCCGCCGCTTTGGATCCTCGCCTGGGCGCTGATCTTCACCGCTGTCTATATCTATGGCACGCCCCATCTCAAGTGGAACTACAGCTACCGGCCCGGCAACAACATCTGTGACTATGTTGGTTTCAACGGCATCGAACGTGTTCAAGCCGGCTGGTCGGTCTGTCCGACCATCATGTGGTTGCCGATCAATTGGTGACCAATTGGGGGCTAACAATACGTGATCATGGACCGGGATAAAGACGGGATGGCACCAATGGCCAGTTTGCGACGTTTGTGCCGCTCAGGCTGCCGCTTGTATCACCTCGGATATCGGCAGCGTACCGGACGAACGGCGCCGGAATTTACTTAGCAAGCATCGTCCGGTTCTGCCTCGTAGAAAAGGCCGTCATAGGCAAAGGCGCTCTTGATCGCCTCGCAATCAGCATCACTGACACCGGCGCGGCGCATGGTCGAACGCCAGTGCTCACGGATTGTAGTGGTGATTCGCGCGAATATGGCTTCGGCGTCTTCTTTGCTTAGCAAGAAGCGGCCATGCGCGCTGAGCATGTTTATCTTGTTGGCATAGCGGCCATAGCGTCCACACGCCATGGCCAGATCGCGCCGCTCGATGGCGATCGTGGGCGTCGGGGTCAGATCGAAAGCGGGGCTCAACCGCCAGGCACGCGTTTTGGCAATGACCGCATGGTTGCGTGGGTGATCATCGATATTGGAGACGGCCGCGTTAAAGCAGATACGTGCAAACAGTTCCCTGAGATCGGCTTCGGGATCGGCGCTGACGCGGCGGATTTCATCGGCGAGCAGAAGATAGGACCAGGTCTCGCGCTCATTCGGGCTGTCTGCGGTTTGCAGCAACGTCAGCGCGCTGACCATGCGGTGTCGGCGGTAGCCGTTTTCCGCGGCATCGCGATCAAAGCGGCGAACCAGTAACACATCACGGCCGCCGACGGTCTCGATGCGGCTGTCGGCGGCATTAAGACCGCAGTCTTTGGCGAGCGTTAGCATCGCGTGTTCGACACGCGGATGACTCCAGCGATCATCATTGCGGTTGAACTTTGCCAGCCACAGACCGTGGTCGTCCTGCACCACCGCCTTGGGACGTGCACCACCCATCGATGTGCCAAGCAGAAGCAGTTCTTGTGCTTGGGCAGCTGCCTCGCCGGCGCGATCTGGTTGGTCAGCAATGATGGCATCCGCCGCGCGCTGGAGCTTATCAAGGTCGAGCGTGCGGTTGAATTTTCTTTGCGGGGCAGGGGGCGCGACACCGAGACCGAAGCCGAGCGCGCCGGCGCGGTCGTCCGGACCTTTCATCAGGTAGTCGAATTCTTCCAACTCTGCGAACCCGGCATGTTTCTCGATGACCCGCCGTCCCCAGAAATCAGGCATCGCATCACGGATCGCCCCGAAGAAGCCATCCATGCGCGCCGTCTCGTAGACCTGGTTCGATAGGCGCAGTTCAACCGGATCGAGTTCGACCGCATCGGCCCGCTCCCGGTAGCGGCGCCCATAAACGAATGTGCCGACAAAGCCGGGGCTGACCGACTCCAGCCGGAACCGTCCGGCGGTCACGAATTCCGTAGCGCCGGGCGGCACGATATAGACGTAGCATTCGCGCTCAGAAGTCATCGCTCAATGTCCTTGGCGGTCCGGCCGTCTTCGGGCTGCGCGCGCGTTCCAGTGTCTTTCCTTCTTCGTCTCGGTCCGGGTCCGCGACCGCACGCATATCGCCCAGCAATCCCATGGCCCACAAAGCGCCGATATAGGCGGCGATACCGGTGCTCGGCTTGCCATGCTCAATGTCGGCCACGACGAAGCGCGAAACCCCGACACGCCGGGCCAATTCGTCCTGCGAGAGCTTCCGCCGTATTCTGGCCCTGCGGATGTTGCGGCCCAGCCGCTCCAGGGAGTCCTGGACGGCGGCGGGCGGGGCCTTGCTGATCTTGCTTGTGCGGGGCATGTTGTTTCTAATCTACATTTATCAATCAAATATTGCTTCAAAACATCATTGCCTGGAATTCATCTGCCTGTCAAGCGCGACGCGCGAATTTTGTTGGCTTTAATTTACATATACGACTTAAATGTTGCCTGAACATATCATTTCGCTGGCTTAGCGCACCCTGCCTCGCCCGAGGCTCCGCAGGGCCGGACTCTCTTGAACCGAGCCCCTACGGCTCTCCGCCATCCGGCTTCGATCCCGCGCTCGATGGTCGGCACCGTAGCGGCCTGACTACTCATCGATGGCGCAACTCATCTGAGCCGCCGGACGAAGACGTCACGTTGACCAAGGCGCTCAGCACAAAAGTGCGACAGATCGCGTCCCTGGCCGAGCGCCGCCGTCAGGGTTGGAGCCGGTCATCCACCGGTTCTTCTTTTCAAGGCTGCAGCGGCTTGTGCAAGGGCCTTTTCGTTGTCAGTGATCGCGCCCGCGCTGCGACTCGCTTCGGCGTAGACCGACAGCGGCCAATTTGCGACGAACCATTTGTCTCGCTCAACAGGAAGCCCGATGGTGCCACGAATGCTCTCGATTTCCGAGATTCGAACGGAACCAATTTCAGGACACTGCACGCCGAGATCGCAAAGACCGAAAGCAATGTCCGGTTCTTCGGGGTCGAGCTCTGTCAGCAACCAGGTCGCTGCCCCATCAGGGGCAAACAATTTCACGACGGGACAAAAATCGATCTCGTTTTTGGTACCGCGCACGGGATCCTGCTTGGCGCCGTTAGCCAGCAAAGTGTTCTGGATTTGTTTGGTCAATAGTTTCATGGTTCACTCCTTTTTGTTGGTGGTTTTCTTCAAACGCGGGAGTGAACAGCCGGCCGCATAAGGCGGCGGGTCAAGGCTCAACACGGCCGGCGCGCAGCGCCGGGTGGTGCGGGCGGGGCCTTGACGCGGCGGCGTGGCCGGCTACGACCCGTGATGATTGAAGAAACCGGCAGCGGAGTGGCTGAAGCGATGATCAATCCGGGACCGGTGGGGTGTCTGGCGGCACAATAGTGCGCTTGAACCGCTTTGCAGCGTGGGTTGGCCCACCGTCCGAAATAGCGAACAGGACCCCACGCCCTAATTGTACTTTCGGCAGGGTTGGCCTGATCGGCCCATTCTCAACGAAAATGAGTCGATTCTCTCGGCCTCGAGATGTCTCTGCGGATTCCTTGTTGCACTATCGTAACAACACGCAGAGGACCGGCGCAGGGGCTCGTAAGAACGATCGTTCCAGGTGCATCGGATCCAAAATCGACCGGGGCCGGATAGGGGTGATTTCCGGAATGCTGCTTATCACACCAAAATGGGCTCCCTAACGTCACCGGGCGCGTAAAGGATATGCGAACGGTTATGGCACGATCGCAAGGCTCCAGCTTCCGCCGAAGCGCTCCACCACCACTGCGGGCGACGAATCTCTGTTACTGACCAAAAAATGATGTTACTATCATGCTAACATCAATGATAGCGTGTGCCGATGGAATGGGGGGAACCAAAAGCACCGTTTCAGCGTTTACAATGCACGTGGGCTGAAACGCTTTGTTCCGTGCCGCTGGGCAGCAAATGCGGCCCGATCATCACGGCTAACTCCACTATTGGTTGTCTTGCCGAATTGTGGGCACGAGCGCATTTGCGGCATTCTTATGAGATCCCGTACCGGTCCATCCGCTTACGACACACCGCGGCTGTGCTGCCCCTCCGCGCTCGGCATCTGTGCGCATTGAATGGACGCTGTCCAACCCAAAAACACTGACGGAGGGCCACGACCTTACTCACAAAGCTCATGTTCGGATGGTTTTGGTTTGCGGGATCACGCTTTTCTGATTGGGATCCCGACGCCACCTACAGAAATTCGATCTTGTATCCTGCAGCGCCTCGCGGAGACGCTATTCATTTGTGCGTGCCGTTTGGTTAGCGAATTACGCTAATTAACTGCATTGCGCCCCCGTTCTGGAATAGCCGGTTTCATAGGTTTGATTCTTGACATCTCGATTCGTTCATCGCGATGGCAACAGTATTGCTGGCTTCGAACCCGCTCTTCACTTGCTATGAATGACTTAACCGCCACGCCGGCTAAACTCTTGTTTTGTAACGCGAACAATCGCCACATCATTATTAGTGTCCTAGTTCATATTCTACGAATCACTTTCGTGTGTCGTGATGCACACTTGCAACGTATACTGAATCACTAAATGTTGAATGCGTCCGGTGGAGGGGACCATGTCAGAAGATATCTGGTCGGTTTTGGATTATCCGCGGGACGATATCAATGGTCCGCATGGTTTTTTGGTTGGCGATCCAGATGGCGCGTTATTGGGAGCCGATAGCGGCGACGCCCCTGACGAATCCGCAGCCTACGACCTTCTCAGGGATCTTGTTGATGATGAAGTTGCCCAATCTGAAAGAACCGAGCAGAACGGCAATGGAACGCACAAGGAACTTACTGGAAGCAATAGAAACGACAAGCTTTCAGGAAGTCCTGGCGCTGATTTTCTCCGAGGACGTGGTGGCAATGATTACATAAATGGTGGCAAGGGCCCGGACATCCTTCTCGGAAATAACGGTAACGATACGATATTGGGCGGCCTAGGAGCCGACCTATTGGATGGGGCGATGGCCATGATCGTTTGCTTGACGGCAAGGGCGCGGATGTTCTCTTGGTGGCCCCGGCAACGACAGGTTGCTGGCAAGCCTTGGCGCCGATTTTCTAGACGGCGGCCCGGGCAATGATCACTTAGTCGGCGGAAAAGGTGCCGACACGCTTCTCGGAAAGGGCGGCAAGGACAACCTCAATGGGGGTCCTGGCGCCGACCTCCTGGATGCTGGGAAAGGCAACGACCACCTTAGCGGCGCAGACGGGCCGTGACGGTCTCATCGGCGGTGAAGGTCACGATAAACTTCTCGGAGGTCAAGGCTCTGACCTCATGCTTGGTCGCCAAGGGAACGATTTCATATCCGGCGGCAACGGTCG
>CBDCGL010000011.1:7500-3957500 GCA_965216755.1 Alphaproteobacteria bacterium
CATTTACGACAACATGAAGACGGCGGTCGACGCAATCTTCGTCGGCCGGGAACGCGCCTACAATCGCCGGTTCCTGCAAATGTGCGGGCATTACCTTGTCGAGCCGGTGGCCTGCACGCCGGCCTCGGGTTGGGAGAAGGGACAGGTTGAGAACCAAGTCGGTGTCATACGTCGTCGGTTCTTCACGCCACGGCTGCGGTTCAAGACCTACCGGGACCTCAACGCATGGCTGCTCGATCGCTGCATCGCCTGGGCAAAGGCGCATCCACACCCGGACAGGCGCGACAAGACTGTCTGGGAAATGTTCGAGGCCGAACGCGCAAGTCTTGTCCCCTATACCGGTCCCTTCGACGGCTTCCACGCCGTGCCGGCATCAGTGTCCAAGACCTGCCTGGTCCGGTTTGATTGCAACCGCTACTCGGTCAATGCCACAGCCGTTGGCCGGCCGGTGGAGATACGCGCCTATGCCGAACAGGTGGAGTTCTGGCAAGGCGGTCAGATTGTCGGCCGCCATGCCCGTGTCTTCTGCCGTGACAAAACGGTCTACGATCCTTGGCATTACATCCCGGTTCTTGCTCGCAAACCCGGTGCGTTGCGCAATGGAGCACCGTTCAAGGACTGGTCGCTTCCAACCGCCATGAAGCAGGTGCGGCGGAAGCTGCGGAACATTGCAAACGGTGACCGGCAAATGGTGGACATCCTTGGCGCGGTGCTGACCGACGGTCTGCCGGCGGTGGAGGCCGCTTGCGCCGAAGCGCTTCGCGAGGGCGTGTCTTCTGCCGACGTCATTCTCAACATCCTGGCGCGGCAGAGAGAACCCGGCCCACCGGTGAGCATCGCAACGCCAGAAGCGCTGCGACTTCAGTGTGAACCTGCCGCCGATTGTGCCCGTTACGACAGCCTCAGGAGATCCAACCATGGAAAGACTGCAAGTTCTCGACGCGATGGGACAGCTCAAGCTCTACGGCATGAAGGCCGCCTATGACGAGATTCTCGTCAGCGCTGTAAAGCGCCAGCATGAACCGCAGAAGATCATCGGTGACCTCCTTCATGCCGAGATCAGCGAAAAGCAAGCACGTTCGATCAAGTATCAGATGACCATCGCCAAGCTACCGCTGGCCAAGGAGATCGAAGAATTCGACTTCAACGAGACGCCGGTCAACGAGACTTTGGTGCGCGATCTGGCTGGCGGCGCATTCCTGCAGCACCAGCGCAACTTGATCCTGATCGGCGGTACCGGCACAGGAAAAACCCATCTCGCTGTGGGCATCGCCCGCGCCTGCATTCGGGACGGGGCGCGGGGACGGTTCTTCAATGTCGTCGACCTCGTCAACAAGCTCGACGCCGAAGCGCGCGCCGACCGGCAAGGGCGCATGGCCGACCTTCTGTGCCGACTGGACTTTCTGATCCTCGATGAACTCGGCTATCTGCCCTTTGCACAGACCGGCGGTCAGTTGCTCTTCCATCTCATCAGCCGTCTCTACGAGCGCACGACGATCATCGTATCCACCAACCTGACCTTCGGCGAATGGCCGAGCGTGTTCGGAGATGCAAAGATGACGACGGCACTGCTTGACCGGCTGACACATCACTGCGACATCGTCGAAACAGGCAATGAGAGCTGGCGCTTCAAAAACCGCGCCTGAAAAAACCTCCTCGAAGCGCCCTCCGGCAATGCACTGCGCAAACCTGATGGCTTCGCGCATCGCCTCCGGGCGTCCTCAAACACGCCAACACGGGGGTCCTCTTTGCACGCCGATTGGGGGGCCCAATTCAATGCCGGTTGACAACTTTGCCATGGCGCTCAATTTGGAACCATGTTTCACGCCGGTCGCCAGTCCTGAAAGCAACGGCCTTGCCGAGGCTTTTGTGAAAACCATCAAGCGCGATTATGTCCGGGTCAATCAGATCCCGGACGCCAAAACCGCGCTTGAACAAATCACCGGATGGTTCGAGGATTACAACGACAATCATCCACATTCCGGGCTCAAATGGAGATCGCCCCGCGAATTCCGAGGAGCCCAAAACACATAGCCGGGTGTCCGATCAAACGGGGGCAACACCAAAACCAAATCGATCAGCTCATGCCCTGGAACTTCAAACCCAATGTCAACGTGTGATCAACACATCGCTTACACCTTTATCGCGTACTTTTTATTTGCAGCTTCCCTATAATTTACGGAATGGTGCTTATCGCACTTGCTCCAGCCGACCGATGCCCGCTTTGCGGCATTCGCTCCCAGTCAGAAGCGTGTCAGAAATTCGTGTGACTGGGCCGCTAGTCCAGCCGTAGAGATGTAACGACAGGTCCCCTGATTATAGACATTGTTGCCACAATATCGCCATTTATACTGATATGCGCACGCTCACAAGAACGGCATTCAATGCCGGATGTTCTTGGTTCGCAAGTGATTTGTGCGTTGCAGGTTCTGCAGATAGATCGTTTCGATCGCTACGGATCGAATCGGCTGCAGCGCCTCAACCGGTCCAGAAACGGCGTCACCCGAGACATAATCAAAACCGGCCGCAATGGCCGCAGTTGCCAGGCTAAGCGAGCTCAGTCCGTGAGCGTAGCAATTGAGGCCACACTTCTCTGCTGCGGCGGTAAAACTATTAAAAAATTTGTGAGTTTTGGCTTCGCCTGCAGAGGAGGCAGTTGCAGTGTCCAGCCCTATGGCCTGAATCCCAGCGCTCTCAAGATGGCCGAGCTCCGAACGGATAGAGGGTAGCCCGGGCGACCCGAGAGCGACGCGCAAAAACACGCCCCGGCCAAAAGGCTTCAGTGCGGCAACGATTGCTGGCAGCGCCCTTTGCCATGACGCAACCGGTGCCCCCAATATCTCCCAGACTAGCAGCTTTCGAGTATCAGAGGAGAGTGTCTCGCAGGCGCTTATATACTTCCGTTGGACGTCGATCCTCTCCAAGGTCGAGAAATGCACTGGGATGGCGACAAGGCTTGGGCGCCCCGCCGCGACGGCCTCATGTAGATCATCCTTGGCCTTGCGCAAAACCATCCTGTCTACAGATTCGACGAGGTCTGGCCTTTTAAATCGATCAAACACGATTGCGCATGGGACCACATCTGCGCCTATCTCGAATGAAGCGGTGCAGAGATGGAGTCCTAATGCTTTCTTTGACGCATGCCAAACCAGGATATAGGAGAATTTCAGGACCGAGGGCACCTGTTGCGTCTGATCGGCCGCGACTAGTCCTTGCACAATCTCCGGCTCACCCGAGAGCGTACCTCTCCCAGACACGAAAACGGGATCTCTATTTCGAGTGCCAAGGTATCTGCCGCGTGTATTCTCTGCGGCGAGCGCTGACTCGAGATAGCGAAACTGCTGTACAAGTTCCTTAGCACGACCGGTGATCAACTGCCTTTGCGGTTGAGAGCCTTCGTTCTTACCAAGTTCCCTAACGTCAAACTGAGCCGCACCAAGCAACTCGTCCACCTGTTGCCGCTTGAGGCCGACATGCTGACGCTGGGTCGACGCCTTTTGCGTGTGACAAGGATCTGCGTTATTTGCAGCATCATCGAGCACCTCTGCCAGCAACTCCGGGGTAGCGATGCGCTCGGCCATCCCTGAACCATCCACGCGAGCCGCAAAAGCCTTCACCTCGAATCGCCCGATCTCCGAGGCTCCGGATTGTCCAAAAAACTTTACCATGACTTCTTCCACCAGCCGGGCGCATTTTATCATCGCCTCCTGTTCGGATGACTCGCCGAATATGATGACGTAGTTGTCCTCTTGGCATGGGGCGTAGAAGTCCTTATTCGTTAGGCGGTCGTTTAGTAAAGTCCGAATTGTCTGATGGACCCGGTCCGACCATGCTGGCCATCTGTCGCCGAGTTGTTCTTTCGCCTCAGAGAAATTAAGGAGGTGCACCTTCCCACCGACTAGGGGAAACGATGAACCTTGCCGAGCGACGAATTCGGACAGCCGCTGCTGGAAAGCTTGAGGCGTCAACTCAAGATGGGTCGGCGCAGATCCTGTGGCCTTCAACACTGCTAAGGTGGCGACAGAATGCGAATTGGCCGGCGTTTCCTTTTTGCGTCCGAAGAAACTCGTAAGCTGTTGCCAAAGATAAGTGGGCCGCTCTTTGCTCATTTCAGGTAGCTTACCTGGTTCCGCCAGTCGGCTCGAGGCACGTATTGACTGTGTCCCGCAAGACCTGCATTTCGAAAGGCTTCTTGAGGACTGCCGTTGCGCCGAGACTGCGGGCCACGTCGAGAAAGTTGGAAGTCCGCGTCCGGCCGCCGCCGGACATGGCGATAATCTTCACGTTAGGGTTAATCCGGCGCAATTCTATGATCGTCTCGATCCCCTCCTTGTTGGGCATCAGGATGTCGGTAATCACAACGTCCGCCGGCAATTCGCGGAATGCCGATATGCCCTTCTGACCATCAGACGCTTCGGTGACGGCATGTCCATCATTCTGGAGCGTCTGGGTGAGCGTCACACGGATAAGGTCTTCGTCATCAATGATAAGAATTCGTGCCATGTTGTTTCCTTCTTATCGAGATCTCACGCTGGATCACTGGCCACGGCCGTTTTGGGTGTTACCGGCCTTTGGTAGCTCTGTTTGCTCTACCAATGGCAGATAGATTTTGAATGTCGTTCCTGCGCCGGGCTCGCTCGAAACATCGACAGCGCCTCCGTGGCCGGTGATGATGCCGTGGATCATAGCCAACCCCATCCCGGTTCCATCGCCGACGTCCTTGGTGGTGAAGAACGGCTCAAAAATCCGGTCCAAGGTCTCCTTATCCATTCCGTGCCCGGTGTCCTGAACCGACAACTTCGCGTAGGCGCCTGCCGCAAGTCCGAGTTGGTCACAGTTGCGCGGATCCTGGAAGTTGACCAACGACAGCCCAATCGTCAGTGCGCCAACCTTACCGCCCATCGCGTGCACCGAATTCGAAACGAGATTCACGACGACCTGGTGGAGCTGGGTCTTGTCCGCCGGGACGGTGACCGCTTGATCACAGATTTCTAGGTAGATTTCTATCGTGGCCGGGACGGTCGCAACGAACATTTCCATTTGTTCTTCGAGCACGTGCCGGAGGTCGACCAGTTTGCGCTCCGGATCGTCTCTACGGCTGAAAGAGAGAATCTTATCCACAAGTGCACCGGCGCGCTTCGCGCATTGCAGCACTCGACCCAAGTTTTCGTGGGAGCAGGAACCCTCCGGGACACGCTCCATTGTGAGTTCGGTGAGACCTATTATGGGCAGCAACATATTGTTGAATTCATGTGCGATACCGGCGGCGAAAGCCCCGAGAGATTCCATCTTTTGGATTTGACGGAGCTGCTGCTCAAGTCGTCGTCCTCTTGATTCCGCTACTTTCCGCTCGGTGATGTCGCGGGCGACTCCGATAAACAACATGTCCTGGCCCAAACCCAGTGTTCCGATGGTCAGATCCATCGGAAATGTCCTGCCATCCTTGCGAAGGCCGACGACCTCGCGCGGGCCAGAACCTACAATTTTGCCCTTCCCGGAACGTAGATACGACTGGATGTATCCATCATGCCGACCGCGGTGCGGCTCCGTCATCAGTATCCGGACGTTTTTCCCGACCACTTCATCGACGGCATGGCCGAACGTCTTTTCGGCTGCAGGATTGAAACTCTCGATGGTTCCCTCCACGTCGATCGTAATGATGGCATCCGCAATATTCTGCATAATTCCCGCGAGGCGTTCTTCGCGTTTGCGCAAAAGCCGGTCCTGCTCATGCATTGGGATATTAGTGTGCTTCTCGTTTCGAGCGGACATGAAAGGCATGACTGACAAGTCACCAATTTTTCTTTTCGGTTCTATCCCGAACGATTGCGGATGCGCATTTGATCTGCTCCCCCAAAACTGGATCGATTTTGGTTAGAGTTCGTGGGATAGAATTCTCGGGCTGGGGGGAGCTGAGAGCGATGAAAGCATCGAGATTTTCGGACGCGCAGAAAGCGTTCATCATCAAGCAGGGAGAAGACGGCACGTCGGTCGCTGAGATTTGTCGGAAGGCGGGGATCAGCCAAGCGACCTATTTCAACTGGAAGAAAAAGTATGCTGGGATGATGCCGTCGGAGATGAAACGTTTGCGCGCCCTCGAAGACGAGAATGCCCGGTTGAAGAAAATCGTCGCTGATCTTTCGCTGGACAAAGAAATGCTTCAAGACGTCATCAAGAGAAAGCTCTGAGGCCTGCTCGGAAACGATCGCTGGTCGACGAGATGCGCCGTATTTGGGACGTATCGATACGAAGAGCCTGTCAGGTTTTATTGTTCGACACGTCCAGCTATCACTACACGTCCCGTCGGCCCGAGCAGGCCGGTTTAGAACAGCGAATTCGGGAGATTTGCCAGACGCGCGTTCGGTACGGTTATCGGCGCGTGCATGTGATGCTTCGCCGTGAGGGTTGGGTGATCAATCACAAGAAGACACGCCGCATCTACAACGAACTTGGTCTGCAGCTTCGCAACAAACCACCGCGGCGACGGGTGAAAGCGAAGTTGCGCGGCGATCGCAGACCGCCGTCTCGTCCACACGAGATCTGGGCGATGGATTTCGTGCACGACCAATTGGCAACCGGCCGGAAACTCCGGATCCTGACTGTGATCGACACGTTCTCGCGTTTCGTACCGGTTCTCGACGCGCGTTTCAGTTATCGCGGCGAAGATGTTGTGCAGACGCTTGAGCGGATCTGCATGAAAATCGGTTACCCCACGACCATCCGTGTCGACCAGGGTTCGGAATTCGTCTCCCGTGATCTCGATCTTTGGGCGTACCAAAACAATGTCACTTTGGACTTCAGTCGTCCGGGGAAACCGACAGATAACGCCTTCATTGAAGCCTTCAACGGGCGTCTCAGAGCCGAATGTTTGAACACTAACTGGTTCATGACCCTTGCCGACGCAACGGAAAAGTTGGAGGATTGGCGTAGAGACTACAATGAGGTGAGACCGCATGGCGCGATCGGCAACAAGCCCCCGATCGTGCTCGTGAATCACGATGGATGAACCAGCCCACCATCGTGAAATGGCCGCGAAACTCTAGCCGCGGGCGATCCAAAGAATGGGAGCGGTCCAAATGGCCGCGAAACTCTAGCCGCGGGCGATCCAAAGAATGGGAGCGGTCCAAATGGCCGCGAAACTCTAGCCGCGGGCGATCCAAAGAATGGGAGCGGTCCAAAGGCCCTATGGACTATACCCAATTTTGGAGGAGATCGCGGGGCTCACGTCAAATTCGGTTGGTCGATCCGGCGCGTACGTTGCCCCGGTTGGTCGAATTGGCCCCCGTCCAAAGTGTGTTTGTCTCAAGTGAATGGGAAGAGTAGGTATAAATCCCTTGATAGCACTTGCCCCATCAACGGAGAGGCGCAATAGAATTGCGCATGATGGAATTCGTCGCTTTGCCACGTGAAGAAAGGTTGCGGCGGTTGGCCGTCGTGGCCCGGGCCGCGCTGAATCACTATGACGTGCCCGCGGGTGCTTCAGTCGAACTGATCAACCTGTCAGAAAACGCTACATACCGTGTCGACGCGTCGGACGGTCGTACGTGGGCTCTCAGAGTGCACCGAGACGGTTATCATAGCCGGGCCGCAATTGCGTCGGAACTTTCCTGGCTTACGGCTCTGCGCCGGGACTGTGCCATCTTGACGCCGATACCCATGGCGGGCAAAGACGGCGGACTAATCCAGGTCGTCGACCTTGATCTCATTCCTCGGCCACGACACGTGGTTATGACTCGGTGGGAAACCGGCAAAGAACCGGACCAAGAGTCGACAGATCTGCGTACGCCCTTTGAGAGACTGGGCGAGATCAGCGCGCGCATGCATTCGCACGCACAAACGTGGAAGCGGCCGGACTTTTTCCAGCGCTTTACGTGGGTGCACGAGACATCGCTGGGATCCAGTCCGCATTGGGGCCGTTGGCAGGATGGCCTAGGCATAACTCCTGAAATCCGGAGGATTTTTGGTCACACGGTCGACGTGATCGGGATGCGGCTTGATGCGTTCGGTAAGGGGAAGGACCGGTTCGGATTGCTACATTGCGACTTGCGGCTCGCAAATTTGCTGGTTGACGGGAACACCACCAAAGTCATCGATTTTGATGACTGTGGCTTTAGCTGGTTCTTGTATGATTGTGCCACATCGGTGTCTTTCTTCGAACACAAGCCCGAAGTGCCTGAGTTGCTCGACGCGTGGGTCAAGGGTTACCGACGCGTGCGCGACTTGCCGATGGCGGATGAAGATGAGATTTGGACCTTTGTTATGCTCAGGCGGCTCCTGCTCGTGGCATGGATAGGTTCGCATTCAGAGACCGAGCTTGCCGAATCGATGGGCGTAGAATTCACCCATACCACAGTGCCTCTTTGCGAGGACTATTTGTCAAGGTTTGCCTAGTCAGGCGCTGTCGTAAAGGGGCACTTTGCTGGTCGCAAATGTCAACTGTCCGATATGAAATGCGGGGGGCCAGTGGCTGCAACGGGCCTATCGATCCGAATAACAGCAGCCAACTAAGAGAGAATGGGTGTCGGACGTGGTCGGACCAATTCCGCAATGTCGGTCGATTGAGCAGTTAGTAATCAGCATACTTGTCTGGTGTAGCACGAGGTACTAGTTTTCCGACGACAGCGCCCGTAGCTCAGCTGGATAGAGCATCAGACTTCGAATCTGAGGGTCGGGAGTTCGAATCTCTCCGGGCGCGCCAAGCGCGCAAATAACCGTTGTGTGTGACGACTGAACTACAAATAACCGTCGCTGTAAGTCACTTCGCCAAATCGGCTGCTTGCAACAGCTGTGGCTTCAAGTGGGCCACCTCTCTTCAAGCCCAGGGGGGGTTGCGGCGGTTCTCCAGCTCGACATTATGGATGAAGTCCGGCCCCATTTGGCGCAAGTCAGTCAAGCCTGACTGGGCCATGACGACGTCAATTTCATCATGAAGGATTTCAATGGCGTGGGCTACGCCATCGGTTCCACCCGCGACGGCTCCATACAATGCCGGCCGGCCAGCAAAAACGAACTCAGCACCAAGGCATAGCGCGATCAGCACATCCGAGCCGCGACGAATGCCACTGTCGAACATGACCCGTCATCAAATGGGAATGACGCCGGCGGTTGATTGCGTTCTCCCAGACTCTGTTGCGGGTCAGGTTTTTCCCAAACACCCATTAGGCCCTTCGTTGGCATGGCGGCTACTTGAGTAGCTCAAGATCTTTTGTATATGTCATATCCTGCTTCTACATCGCGCAGTTACGCAAGGTGATTTACATTTTGATACAATTTGTTTCTGTCCTCCGCTTTTTGTTTTTGGCTAAGATCGGCATCAGCCTCCGCCTTTGGCAATCGAAGTGCAAGCCCGTTGGCTGGCTGAGGCGACGATTTGCGGGAGCTATGACCATGGGGAAGAAGCACCTTGGCCTCTTTTGCTGCCTTACAGTCTTTGCGGCGGCGATATTCGGCGGGAAGGAGGTCTTGCGGGCTGAGACACACGCCGAATATGGCGATATCGCGAGCGGTAAGCGCACATTTGCCATTCATTGCTCTCACTGCCATGGACCGTTCGGCAATGGCAATCTCGGCCCCAATCTGACCGATGAAGCGACGCTCCACGGAGAAAACTATGAGGACATCCTAAGAGTGGTGACGTATGGCGTACGCGGCAAGGCGATGCGGTCCTGGTCGAACACCCTGAACCCGACTCGGTTAAGAGACGTCGCGGCTTATGTCTACAGTCTTTACGGGAGCCAAACAGAGCAGTGAGCGGCGACCGGCGCCGGATTCATGTCATTCAGCCGATGTCGACTGCAAGATCGCCGATCTGCGATCGATCCGTGCGACGCTGGCGCTACTGGTCGATCGCTGTCACGGCGATGAGCGACCTGAGTGTCCTATTTTGGATGAGCGTTTAGCTTTCGACGGAGCCCAGGGCACGTTCGGGGAAGGCCGATGAGTGGCCGCGTGGTAGGCATTGTGCTCGTTGTCGGTTTACTGATGATAGCCGGTGCCTGGTGGTTTCTCAGTTCCGTTGACGCTCCACCTGAACAGTCTTCGGCTAACAACCCGGCGTTCGTCCAGCTTGGTGAACAAGTCTATGCAGCCAATTGCGCGAGCTGCCACGGCGAGAATGGTCAAGGTCAGGCTAACTGGCGCGAACGTAAGGTCGACGGCAAGCTTCCGGCGCCACCACTCAATGGCACCGGTCATACGTGGCATCATCCTGATGATCAGCTTCGTATGTTCATCACAGAAGGCATCGCCGCCATCGTGACAGCCGACTACAAGAGCGACATGGTGGGCTTCGGCGACAAGCTGAGCGATCGCGAGATCGATGCCGCTATAGCCTTCATCAAGACCTGGTGGACGGACGAAGTTGTGGCACGCCAACAAGACATAACCGAACGTTCCGCATCTTCGAGGTGAGGCATGAGCAGTGCAATCGAGGCGGCCAATCGCAGCGTCAAGGATCCGACATGTGGTATGACTGTGGATCCCAACAGTGCGTTGCACGATGCCACACATGACGGTGTAAGGTACTATTTTTGCTCTGATCACTGCGCACAGAAGTTCCGCGCGGACCCTGTGGCGGTGCTGAAAAGCGAAACTGTTGCCGGCGAAGTGCAGGGTAGCCATTGCAATGGCGGTCACCGGGACACGAGCGATGCAGCCGCCACTTCACCAAGTGATCGGGCTGGCAAATACATTTGTCCGATGTGCCCCGGGGTCGAAAGCGATCACCCTGACTCCTGTCCGAGCTGCGGCATGGCACTAGAGCGCGCGCGGCCGGCTGCCACGCGGCAAACAAAATACACCTGCCCCATGCATCCGGAGATTGTGCGGGACGAACCTGGCGATTGCCCAATTTGCGGCATGGCGCTGGAGCCCGTGACAGTCTCGGTTGATGACGAAGCCAATCCGGAACTGGTGGACATGGCACGGCGTTTTTGGGTCGGGCTTGTGTTGACGGTGCCCGTGTTGGTTATTGCAATGGGCCCACACGTACCGGGCTTCGGCGAACTGCTGCACGATTTAATGCCCAAAAACGCGCTGAACTGGATCGAGCTTGTTTTTGCAACGCCCGTCGTACTTTGGGCGGGTTGGCCGTTTTTCGAGCGCGGAGGGAAATCACTCGTCACACTTAACCTCAACATGTTCACCTTGATCGCGCTCGGAGTTGGCGCGGCCTACCTGTTCAGTGTCGTTGCTACTGTCGTGCCGGATGTCTTTCCTGCCACGTTCCGCGGTCCCGAGGGCGGTGTCGGCGTATACTTCGAGGCAGCTGCCGTCATCGTCGTGCTGGTGCTTCTTGGCCAAGTCATGGAGCTGCGGGCGCGGGAAAAAACGAGCGGTGCGCTACGCGCTTTGCTGGATCTCGCGCCGGCGACGGCGCTGCGCATCAAGGCGAATGGCGAAGACGAGGAAGTCTCGCTCGACCGCGTGAATGTTGGTGACCGTCTGCGTGTACGGCCGGGCGACAAAGTGCCGGTGGACGGGGAAGTGCTAGACGGGCACAGCTCGGTCGATGAATCCATGGTGACCGGAGAGCCAATTCCCGTAGAGAAGACGCGCGGCGAGGCGGCCATAGGCGGCACGCTGAACCATACCGGCAGTTTCGTCATGCGCGCTGACCGCGTCGGCGCGGAAACCATGTTGTCCCAAATCGTTCAGATGGTGGCCGAAGCCCAGCGTTCGCGTGCCCCGATCCAGCGCGTGGCGGACGTGGTGGCCGGCTATTTCGTGCCGATTGTTGTTGCAATCGCCATAATCGCCTTCGTCGTCTGGAGCATATGGGGGCCACCGCCGGCCATGGCGCACGCCCTCATAGTCGCCGTCTCGGTATTGATCATTGCCTGCCCCTGCGCGCTCGGTCTGGCGACACCGATGTCCATCATGACCGGTACCGGGCGCGGCGCTCAGGCCGGTGTGCTCATCAAGAACGCGGAAGCGCTGGAGCGCCTTGAGAAGGTCGATACGTTGATCGTTGATAAAACGGGCACGTTGACAGAAGGAAAACCGAAGGTCGTCGCGGTGGAACCGGCGGAGGGACAGGACGAGCGAGAGTTGATACGCCTGGCGGCCAGTATCGAGCGTGGCAGCGAACACCCGCTTGCTGCAGCAATCATTGGCGCGGCGCGAGAGCTGGACATCGAACTGCGTGAAGCGACCGAATTTGACGCGCCGACTGGCAAGGGTGTGATCGGCGTTGTCGATGGGCATAGGGTCGGTCTCGGAAATATCCAGCTGCTGAAGGATCTTGACGTGGATCCCACGCCATTGGCGGAAAGAGCCGACAAACTGCGCAGTGATGGCGAGACCGTCATGTTCGTTGCCATCGATGGAAAGCTTGCCGGCTTGATCGGCGTGGCCGATCCCATTAAAGAGACCACACCGAAGGCCATTGCCGAACTCCAGCGCGACCAAATTCGCATCGTTATGTTGACCGGCGATAATCGCCGCACCGCCGAGGCGGTAGCGCGCAAGCTCGATATCGGCGAAGTGGAGGCGGAGATATTGCCGCAGCAGAAGGCCGATGTCGTGAAGAAGCACCGGGCGGAGGGGCGCGTCGTCGCGATGGCCGGAGACGGAGTCAACGATGCGCCGGCGCTGGCCGAAGCGGAGGTGGGCGTGGCCATGGGTACGGGCACCGACGTCGCTATCAAGAGTGCAGGCGTGACGCTCGTGCGTGGCGATCTGGCCGGTATCGTCAAGGCGCGCCGTCTTAGCCGCGCCGTGATGCGGAATATCCGGCAAAATCTCTTTTTCGCCTTTGTCTACAATGCGCTCGGCGTGCCAATCACCGCCGGTGTTCTCTACCCGGCATTTGGGCTACTACTGAGCCCGATCATCGCCGCGGCTGCAATGAGCCTCAGTTCGGTTTCCGTCGTTGGTAATGCGCTACGCCTGCGCGCGGCAAAGATATGAGTGTCTCTGCGCTACCAATTCCTTGTGTACAGGTATGTCACATAGCTAACGAATTGCCGTTTAGGGAATTTTGTCTGCGACGTTACATTCTATGTGGGCGATAGTTGATACCATTGGCTGTCTGAAGCTCGCGAATGTAACGGACGATTCGGCTGACGTCGGTTTTGGTGACCTGCGGTTGCCGCGGCATATCCCCGAATGGCCAATGATGTTGGCGCACACCGCGCTGCACGGCAATCAGAAATGCTTCATCACTGTGGTGACCAGGATTGTAAATGTCGTGAACCAATGGCGGCCCCTTATCAGTCCCGGCTCCGTTCGCGCCGTGACACTCGGCGCAATTCTTATCAAATAGCGCTTTACCTCTTTCTGCACTGGCGGAAAGCGCGGGAACAACGACCATATCCGGCGCGATTTCGTCACTGGATCGGCCAAATATCTGTAGAATGGTGAGCACGGCACCCCCAATAAGAATCGCCCCCAAACCGAGCGGTAGGGCCCGTTCGGAAATCTTCATCGGCTCACCTCTAAACTCGTCGTTATGATCGCAAACGCAAATGTTCCAGCACTGGCAATCCGACTACCCGATCCGAATGTGGGTGTCGTCCAGATGTTCATATGGCGGTACCAAAAGGTTTCGTGGTGCAGGGCCTTGGCGAATTCGTCCCGATGCATCGTAGTGGGACCCGTGGCAAGGGCAGAACCAGCCACCCCATTTGCCGCGTGATGTGCCGGCTCTTTGCCCCATGGGCACACAGCCCAGGTGCGTGCATATTCCGACAACGATAAGCCATTCCGGGCGTGTCGCACGTTCGGAATCCAAGGCAGGATCTTTCAAATCGGCGTCGTCATCCTGTCTGGCGCGGACAATTTGTTCGTGCGTGCGGTGGTCGATGAAGACCGGCTGGCCGCGCCACGTGACCGTTATCCGTTGGCCGACTTCGAGTGCAGTGAGGTCGATTTCGACGCTGGCAAGTGCGACCACGTCAGCCGCCGGATTCATGCTATCGATGATCGGCCACACTGCGGCAAACGTACCGACGCCAGCCACGGCTCCAGTACTGACATAAAGGAAATCACGTCGAGTGATGTCGTCTCGGTGCGACACTGATTCGTCGATCATCGACTCAGACATCTCGTATGTCCTCAACGTTAGTGCGCCAACAAGGAACGAATCCGGGCACGCGGGTTGCATATCGCTGGTAGGCGGCGCCAAAACTCTCCAACGCCTCATTTTCCTCCGCACGTGCCAGGCGGACATACATCCAGACGAGAAAAGGGAACATGAGCAGCGTAAGCAGCGTCGGCCATTGCAGAAGAAAGCCGAACATTACAGAAATGAAACCGATATATTGGGGATGCCGGACATAGCCATAAGGTCCCTCCGTGGCCAGCGCGTTGCGTCGCTGCGCGCCATAAAGGATTGTCCACGATCGTGAAATCAAAATAAAGCCGGAAACAATGAAAAGCATGCTCAACACATGAAAAGGACCGAAGTGGGGATTGGATCGCCAACCAAATAACATTTCCGGCAGGTGGCCAGCATCATGAGAAAACCAGTCTATGCCGGAGTAGTTACTCTGTAGCCAGCCGGACAAGAAATAGATCGTCAGGGGAAAGCCATACATTTCGGAGAAGAGCGCAACGAGGAAGGCGCTGAACGCCCCGAGGGATCGCCAATCCCGCCCCGTCCGCGGCTTATAGAAGCTCGATGCGAACAAGATAAATATTGCGGAGTTAATAAATACCAGGAACCAAAGTCCGTAGGCGGACGCCTCCATAGCTAATCCCTTTGATCCCTTGGTGCGTCGTTGTGATGGCTATGATTGTGGGCGCCATGCATAAAGAAATGCATGCCGACGCACGCGCCCAGAAGAAGAGTTAAAGGCAGATAGCCGAGTATGTGGGCTTGATGTTCCTCCCACAGGAGAACGATTGCAATGACAAGAAAAGCAAGAAGACCCAGGCCATATTTGAACCGCAAGGATCCAAGAAATCGGATTTTACTGGTCTCGTTCATTGAAGTATCCTATTCGAACGCGGGCTGTGAGCGGTGATCCCGATTGGGTCCGTTCCAGCAGTTGTTTGCTGTGGTATGAAAGCTCAAGAGCTCTTCCAGTTCATGAAACGACTTCCCGTTTCAGAGAACAGCAGCCAGCCATAGATAGGAGCAGTTACGATGGCAGGTATAATCCCGCTCCAAATAAAGAGTGATGGCTCCGAGCTGCCTCCGAAGAAATCGAATACCTGATCGATTTCCGCACAAAGGATCGAACAGTATGACAAAATCGCGGCGTAAATCGCCCCGGCGACGATGGCCGCAGCGGTCGAACTCACCCCTCTGCCCACCACGGCGATCCCAACTAGGGAACCAATGCTTAAGCCCATTGCTAGTGCACATGTCATGGTCCAGGCGAACTTCGCCGCAATACTGCCCACAGGGAAAAGGATCATTCCCCAAACGACAAAATAAAAAAGCTCGCCGGCTACTGTCAGAGCCAATGCCAGAAGGATGGGTCTCACAAAATCACTGCGTTCAAGTGCATGGTTCACGACCACCTCCATATGAAGTGGTTAAAGCATGGCCGGCAAAAAGGGACCACATACCGGCTGTGCGGAGTCGAATCGTCTGAACAAAGATCGTCGTCGCTATCATCATCGGCCGATTTGCGGTCTCGCGTTTGCAAATGAGGTAGTCATACAAGTATCTCACTTCGGTATGGTCACTGTAGCCCTGAGGCCACCGGCGTCACGGTTTTCTAGGAGCACTTCACCACCATGGCCGCGGAATATCGACCGCGCTACGGCAAGGCCGAGTCCGGTTCCCGCAATCTCGCAGTTGCGCGACTTGTCGACCCTGTAGAAGGGCGCAAAGACGTTTTCCAACTCTGAGTCAGGAACGCCGGGACCGTCATCTTCGATCTCCACGATGATGGATGCTTGTTGGCCACGGATGTGAACCCAAACGTTTTGTCCGTAAGCCACAGCATTCATGATCAAATTGCTGAATCCGCGCTTTAGGGAAATTGGCCGGCCGTTGATCGGTGTTGGGGGGCAATCGTCCAGACTAACTGCATGCCCTGTATCGAGCATGTCCGAGCAAATGCTCTGTAGAACAGCGGCAATGTCGACCATCTGCGGTTTCTCGGCCGTAACTTCGTCTCGGGCGAAAATCAGCGTGCTCTCAGTCATACGTTCCATCTCTTCGAGATCGCTGAGCATTTTGTCACGTTGAGCCGTGTCCTCGACAAATTCCGCGCGCAGCCGTAATCGCGTGATTGGCGTCCTCAAGTCGTGCGAAATTGCGGCCAACATAGATGTGCGATCTTCGATGAATCGCCGGAGCCTCGCTTGCATCTGGTTCATGGCTCGTGCGACGAGGCGGATTTCATGGGGTCCGGCGGGTTCATCCAGAGACGTACGGATGTCTTTCCCAAGCATTTCGGCGACCCGTCCAAAAGCCTTCAGAGGTCGGATCAGCCAACGGGCTGCCCAAATAGAGAGGACGAGGATGCCCGCCCACATCACAATAATTTCGAGAATGATCGAACGGATCGTGTCGGCGCCAAGCGTCGTTGTCGGAGTCGCGAACAGAAGATCGCCGGTATCAGGCAGGCTAATTTCGATCAGCAATCTATCGAAAGGCGCCGTGCATTCACTGTTGGACACGCTGCTGCCATTGGCGCCTGGCGTGCCTTCGCACACAACCGATTGGACCACGGCCGTCTGAACTCGCGCTTCTGGAAAGAAATCCGCCAACCGAGTACCTAGAAGGTTGGACCGCCAGTTATGTGTTCTCGCGCCCTCGACGCTGTCGATGCCGGCAAGTGCCAGAGAGAGGTCGGATGTTTTTACTTGGGTGATCGCCTCACGACGTCGATCGACAGGCATGCGGCGGAGAAACGTCACCGTTGTAACGATACGGCCGATAAGTAAGTCGCCTCCGAGTAACGCGAGGCGGTGATTGGCGTTTCCATAGTGAACCGCCATGCTCACAAGGTGCGTTGCCGTCAGCCCCAGTATGAGCACAATCACGGCGCGACCAAATAAGCTACGCGGTATAGGGTTCATTCTAGACGCTCTACGGTTGTCGCGAGCACATATCCGCCGCCGCGCACGGTTTTGATCAATTGCGGATCCGCGGGATCCACCTCTATTTTGCGGCGCAGACGTCCAACCTGAACGTCGACGCTACGGTCGAAGGGTGCGGCGTTCCGTCCACGGGTGAGATCGAGAAGGCGCTCACGGTTCATGACTCTTTGTGGGTGTTCGGCCAATGCGACCAGCAGATCAAACTCCCCAGATGTAAGGGTAACAATTACGTTGTCCGGTGAGGTCAATTGCCGACGGCCCAGATCGAGCGTCCAGCCTGCGAACTTCAGTTTTGAGGCGCGCTCCGAACGCGCCAGGGATGAGTGCGCATCGCTGCGGCGCAGAACAGTCTTTATCCGCGCTAAGAGCTCACGAGGATTAAACGGTTTGGGCAGATAGTCATCGGCGCCCATCTCGAGTCCGACAATACGATCTGTCTCCTCCCCGCGCGCGGTCAGCATAATAATCGGTATACGCGACTTAATCCGAAGACGGCGCGTCAGATCTAACCCGTCCTCTCCGGGCAGCATCAAATCGAGCACGATGAGGTCGAAACGCTGTGTGTTTAGGGCCCTATCCATGGACCGACCGTCCTCGGCCGTACTGACGCGATAGCCATTGTCTGTAAGGTAGCGTGCGAGTAGGTGACGAATTTCACGATCATCGTCGACGACCAATAAATGGGACGTTCGCACCATATGAACACGGTAATTCAAAATCGACAGCTGGCCACTATCTTTTTTGTAACAGAATAAGTCAAAGTGCTGTTTTGCAAAGAACTGTTACAAAATGTGGGCTCGATGGAAACACAACGGACGAATTCGGAATTTTGCCTGTTACCTAGCCGTGATTCTATGCCTACTGTTTGCATGGGGTGGCGGACGTTGATCCAATTTCGGCGAATGGACGAGTGCGTCGGACCCAAGGGGTCAACAGGTTTCGAGGGCCAAGTACAAAACGTCCAATAGTGATTGAAATGAAGAGGGGCTTGATTTGAATATTCGTGCACTCGTCTTGATCGTTGTCGCGCTCAGTTTCGTTCCCGGCGGGCCAGGGAAGGCAATGCGGGCTCACGGGCAGGATCAAGATAAAAATAAAGGTGTGGGTACGCTGCCGGTCAACAACGAAGATCACGAGGCGACCAGCGATGCCGATGGACCTCATATGGCGGCTACCGATATTTCGACAAAGGACCAGCAGAGCGCGGCTCACTGGCTAGCGCCGGATGCCGAGCAGTCACGGTCAAATCCGATCCCGATGAGCGATGATGGCCTTGCCACAGCGGCGGAGATCTACGAGGACAATTGCGCTGTCTGTCATGGCGCAAGCGGTGTGGGCGACGGACCTGCCGCGGAGGGCCTGGATCCAAAGCCGGCCGATCTCCAGGTCATGGCAAGCCAGCATAATCACGGCGATCTTGCCTGGAAGATTCGCAACGGGCGCAATGCCATGCCGGCCTGGGGTGAAGTCTTCGACGACGAGACCATCTGGGAGATTGTGAACTATCTCAAAGAGGTCATTGCGAAAGGCGTTGGTGAGACCGCCATCCACGGTCATGACGGCGGGAAACATCATCACGAATGATAAGACAAAGAAGCCGACGCGGTGGCGAGGCGGCTCTCAGTCCGCGATGCCGTCTGAAACTAACACAGGCTGGCTTAATCGGTATTTGTGTTTCTCGAGAAATACACCGCATAGATGACCCATTCGTTAGTCACATATCGAACGGGATGCTTAGCAAAGGAGTAACAGCATGAGTAGACGCCATTTTTTGGTGAGCGCGATCGGAATCGCGTTAATGACGACGGTTAGTCTTGCCGTTGCAGAGGAAGACCATCACCCGCAAGAAGCTGGCGATCCCGCGGTCGTCGACGGGGATTCGGGCGCGCAACCCGGGCAGGCACAGTCTGGCGGCATGGGTATGATGCGTATGATGGGCGAGGGCGGCATGATGGGCTCCGGCATGGGCATGATGGGCTCCGGCATGGGCATGATGGGTCGGGGCATGATGAGGCATGGCGGATCACCCGCTGTCGTCATCAACATCTATCCGGGTGGCCAAATGGCCATGGGCCCGGGCAGCATGATGGGGCCTGGCAAGAGTATGATGGGCGAAGGCGGCATGAGGCGTTCCGGCATGGGGATGATGAAACCTGGCATGGGCATGATGCGTATGATGGGCGAGGGCGGCATGATGGACTCGGGCATGGGCATGATGGGAGACGCCGGCAACGCCGACCAGCCAGACCTGGCGCTCAGTGCTGATGAGGTGCGCGAGCGGGTCAGCGTACAATTGGCGCGCTTGGGTGGCGGCAGCGCGGCCGTGGGCGAGGTCGTCGAGATTGACGAAGACCTTGTCAGCACCGAGGTCGTCGACGAAACCGGTGCGGTCACGGCACGAATCATCGTCAATCGGCACCACGGCGCAATGATGCGCGTCAAGTAACTCTCAAATGTGGCTGGGGTGCGCGGTGCGCGCATAACGACCGCGCCTCCCGATCGAATTTCATTTTTGAGGCGATACCGCAAAAGAAAGGAGCCTTGATTTGCGATCCATTTGCGGTTCACGACGCGAGACAAGAGTAGGAGCGGAGCCCGTTGCCATCAAACAGGAGGCATATGAAATGCACGCTACACTCAAAACCGCGACACGATGTGTACCGCCCGCAACACCAGCAGATGAAACGTTCCGATCAGAAAACCCATGCGTCAGGCGTCGGGTGCGGGCAAATAGAGGTAAATCGCGAGAACATGGGCGGCGTTCCGCCGGGACAGAAACTCATTTCGATTCCATCCGCTGCTCGCGCATCGGCTGAGATCCCGGCTGAACAAGACGCCTCTTCTTCAAACGCAGAAAACCTTACTTCATCCCTGGGTAGGATCTTTCCTGTGCGGGGGTGATTCGGTTTCGGTCGGAACTGTTTGCGCTTGTAACTAAAATAGGGCCCTGAAGCGCTTTGCCGTAGATGTGGTCACACGGCAAAAGCAGTTAACGTTAAACATAGCTAAGGATGTTCGTCTTACGCGGCGATCTTGCCATACTCGAAAAGATAGTGATGCAATCATGTGATATGCGAATCAACGTCAAAATAGTAATCAAGGTCCAGGAGGCGCGCACATCGTCGTGTATCGGTCGACTTTTGCCTGCTCGTCGGACTGGCCTATGATTGGTGGCTCGTATAGCGTCTGGGATCCTCGGTAAACCGATTGAGACATCGACGAGAGCAAAAGACATAACGTTCCGCATCATGTTCAAGAAATATCTCGGCGGTCCAGGCGTCGACCCGCATACCACACACGGGGTCGCGCACCCAGTCATGGCGTTCGGACTTGCGGTCGCGGAGGGCGCCGTCCTCTAGCCACAAGATGCGATCGGCGACGTCCTCGACTCTCGGGTCGTGGGTGACAAGCACGATTGCGCAACCTTGGTCTCGCGCGATATCGTGAAGAATCATCATAACCTCTTGGCCGCTATGCGAATCGAGATTACCGGTCGGCTCGTCCGCGAAAATGAGTTGGGGCTGGTTTATCAAGGCGCGAGCGATGGCGACCCGCTGCTGCTCGCCGCCAGACAACGTACGCGGCAATGCCCTCCGACGGTGCGCTAAGCTAAGCCGCTCAAGAAGATCATCGGCGCGCCGGGCTGCACCGCGCACGCCGCCTGGCGCGAGGTGGGCCGGGAACAGCACATTCTCTTCAACTGATAAAGCGTCCAGGAGGTTGAACGATTGAAAGATAAATCCAATTTTGCGCGCTCTTAAGTCAGACAGCTTTGTTTCGTCGAGGCCCGTGATCTCAACGTCTTGGATCATAACGGTTCCGGATGTCGCACGCAGAAGCGCGCCCAGCATTGAAATAAGGGTGGTCTTGCCGGAGCCGGACGGTCCGGTGATCAGCACGAGCTCGCCGTGATTGACGTCCAAGGACACGTCATCGACCGCGCGCACCTCCGTGTGCCCACTACCGAAAGTTTTGACCAGATTCCGGGCCTGGAGGATCTTGCTCATGCTTACTCGTTCTTCAGCCGTGAAAAGCTGAGACGGGATCGACTTTGACAATGCTGCGCGCGGGAATGGCGGTAGCGAAGAGTGTCACGACAAGTACGGCGACGCCCACCCTGAGAAGCGCCTCGCTTGTGACGCTGAGAGTCACCTGCGGGAGATATACACTGGTCAAAGGAACCGCGACTGACACCAACGCCGCTGCGATGAGAAATCCGATCAACGTGACGCAACCAGCCTGTACTAGAACGCTAGCGTATATGGCCCCGTTCCTTACGCCAAGCGCCTTCATCACAGCCAGTTCCCGCTGTTTGCGCTTGGTGCTGGAATAAGCCGTAAAACTAACCAAGAGAATAGCGAGTATCCCGGAGATAGCGGCCATTAAGTTGACGATCTCAAGCCCCATTTGCATAGCCAGCTCGTAATCGTTCTCGATGAATTCTCGCTTCGGAACGACACTGACTTTGTCGACCTCCGAACTAATCCGCTCCGCAAGATCCTTGTCGTCGATTCCGGATTCGGCGTCGACCAGGATGTAACTTACCGACCCGAATGTTGACATGATGTCGGCCAGATCAGTCAAGGTCACGAAGACGATCGAGTTCGCCATCGAGAACGTGCCTTCCGACAGTCCGGCTATTGTAAAAGCCTTGCCGGCAATCATGATTTCGTCGCCTTGACGAAGGTCAGTCAAATCGGCTAGCACCGAGGGAACCATCGCCTCACCAAGTTCTGGTACTCTCTTTCCATTTGCCATGGCCCAGGGGCCGGCACGTTGGTCGTCCGACTGCATCCCGACGATAAACGAGAACCAGTCACGATCATCGGCACGCATGACCGTATTGAGGTACAGAATCGGGGTAACCTTGCTTACTCCGTCGACCTCGGCGATTCGATCAGCCTTCCAATCCCATACAAAGGACGTCGCCATGTGCATATTTGAGACGCCCTTTTGCATGACCCATACGTCAGCATTGGCGCGTTCGACGTAAGCGATAATCTGCTCAGACTCGCCGGCAAATACGGCCTCGAAAAACAACACAAGCGCAAACGCACTTGCGACGGCAGTCGCGTTTGCCAGCAAATGCGCTGGCTCAGAGAGGAGGTTTCGGAACGTCCATCGCAGCACGCTCAACTCCTAAAAACGATGGCTGGCTCAATTTGGGAAATGCTGCGGACAGGCGCAACTGTGCCCAATATCGAGATAACCAGGCAGGCACCGGCGGTCCGCAAAATGGCCATCGGTTCGCCAGGGAGAACGAGATAGACGGGCGAAAACGTATGGACGATGCTCGCTATGACGTGTGCCAACAGAACACCGATTACCAACGCGACGGCGGTGAGTATTGTCGCCTCAATGAATGCAGCCCGCGCCAAAGCGCTGGGTGTGAGGCCAAGCGCTCTCAAAACGCCGAGGTTCCGAAATCGTGCGCGCACCGCCGCGAACATGAACATACCGACCACAAGAACTCCGATGATGTAGCTGACTATGAGTAGCAGACCCAGAACTGGCCCGAGCATCGCACGGCCAAGATTCTCGTCGTTTTGCGCGAGGTCCTCGGGAAGATATACGTCCGCTTCAGGAACGCGTTCCTCTATCCACTGGGCGACTTTTCGTGCATCGGCGCCAGGCTTGATATCGACCAGGAGAAAACTCAAAAGCGGAAATGTGGAGATGTCTGCAGCAATCTCCGATTCGAAATAGAAGTCGATCAAATCGTCGTAGGCGATGAACGCAAATGGCGTGAAGAACGCTGCGCTGTTGGTAGAAACACCGGAGACGACAAACTCGAAGTCCGAGATGATGAGCGGATCCCCTAGTTTGAGGTCGTACTTGGTCGCCAAAGCGCTGTCGATGACGATACCACGGTCGATACTGGTGGTCTCGCCGGCAACGATTTCATTTGGGCCCCCAGAAGTGTCGTAAACGAGGATGAATACGGGCGTTCTCTGTCCGTCCTCGCCATATATGACGGGTAGTCCGGTAAGTGGGTGGGCTTCTTGAACGCCGTCGACGTCTTCCACCTGCAGTCGGGTCAATTGCGGAAGGATAGAGCGGGCGGCGATGAAATTGCCGATGCCGGCTTGCGTAACAATGAGGTCCCCGCTCCGATTGAGCACGGCGGTGCGCAGCTGGGCGTATATCCCGGCCAGGAAACCTTCAAGGACCAAGATCACGGCAATGACGGCGCCAATCGCAAGAATGGTAAGCGTTGTGCGAACGCCTTCGTATCGCAGTTGCCTGTAAATCAGTAAGAGCATGTCCAACCTACCAAAACCCTACAGGCGATGTTAGCTGACAAACGCAAATATGAGACGTCTATTCCCGATATTTCTAGCGTTTCGTTCGAAAAGAGAATGACCGAATAGACTTGCTCGCTAGTTACTGATACAGAGGTAAAAGTATCAACCTACCCGTAAATTCCGTTGCGCAAATTACCCCACTTTCGATCGATTTTCGTTCTTCACAGGGCCGTCAAGCGGCAACAAGCTGTAGAATACATAGCTATACATTTAGGCACCGAAGCACTTTCGTCGGAGCCACGTGATTTCGCCTAGTATCACGCTAACGAGACCCGCCAACGCTTCAGCCGCCTGAAGCATGTCGGTAAAGGCCTGCAAACATTACCCCATTGTATACTCAATGTTCACGGGTATGGGCGAGTAACAAATTGTAACAACTCTTATCAATCGCAGCTGGCTCGCTAAACTATTGCAAAACGAGCGAAACGAAAAATTCAACTGCTTGGAGCCTAAAGGCTGTTTACAATCAGTAGGGGCGATTAGGTGGATCTGCGCCTGTCACACCAGGCGCTTAAGGAGAGTTGTGATCATCTTGCAGAATGGACAAAGGAAAGTGCAGTCTTTTAAGAAAAACGCTGTTTCATGACATTGCACATCGCTGCCCGTTCCATGCCTGGTAAGACCCTGCTTTTTGTCGCAGCTGTGTTTCTGATCGGCGCGACTTACTGGATGTACATCGAATCACCAACACTTTCAGAACTTTCTGATGTCTCGACATTGCGCGGTTGGATCGCACAATTGGGCCCATGGGGGCCCGTTGCAGTCATTGGGTTAATGACCCTCGCGATATTGGTCAGTCCTATTCCGAGTGCGCCGATCGCGGTTACGGCTGGTGCCGCGTATGGTCACTATTGGGGGACCCTGTATGTAATCACCGGAGCTGAGATTGGCGCTCTTGGTGCATTCGTTCTCGCACGCTTCGTCGGCTACGAGGTTTTGCATGGTTGGTTTGGCGACCGGCTGTCAAAAGGCTGGCTTGGATCACAAAATGCGCTTACCATTCTAGTTTTCGTCAGCCGGTTGCTGCCGTTCATCTCATTTGACATTGTTAGCTATGTAGCGGGCTTAAGCGTCATCGCTTTCTGGCGCTTTGCGATCGCGACCTTGGCCGGCATCGTTCCAGCCAGTTTTCTGCTTGCCCATTTCGGCGACGAGATGGCAACGGGCGAGGTCGAGCGGATCATGTTTTCTGTGCTGCTTCTCGGGGCCATCACGCTATTGCCAGTTGGGTATCGGTTACTTCGTGGACGCCGTCGCCATCAGAGGCACAGCCCGACAGACGAAAACTGATGGCTTCTGATTCTGTACACCAGCGCACGGGTTGCCATTTGTGCACGCGATTGTTACCGAAGTCGGTCGCGAAACCCGACATCCTCTGGATTCGGAGAGCGGTCGATAAGACCCCGGCGGACGTAATATCGTGCGCTTTCAACGCTAACCTCAGCCTGTTTCGCGATGAAACGAATTCGCACCTTTTGTCCTCGTGCGCAAATGTCCATCTTATTCTGCGTCCTGTACCTACGTACGGAATGAAGTAAAACGCGGGTCATGCAGTCAGGGGCAAGGTCGTGGCGTGTTGTGGACAGACCGATGTGTTTTCAGTTTGTCTGACTGTTGGGGCGTTAGTCCCGTGCGATCCGTAGGGTCAACAGACATGCAAAAGAATCGATCTCGCGGCGTTCTTAATTAGTGTACAAAATATTACAAATTGTTGTGGAGCGGTTACTTTTCGTTACATGAATTTTGATCTAAATCAGCGTCGGAATTTGACAGTTGCTTAGAGTCTCAGTTCTTCTGATTGTTTGCAAGGACAGCTTAGAGCATTGGGTGATTTGCCATTTATTCTATTGACGAGGCCTTACCATGCGTTCGCAGGCGATCGGAAAAGATACTGATAGTGGACTGGGCCACGGCCGATTGATGATGGAGAGCAGAAAGGTCTGCGGCAGGCGAGAGTGCGGTTTCCATGGATCGCGTGAACGCGGCATTGTTGAAGTCTTGATTGAGAGTTGGTTTCCGAGAGAACCCGATTTTGGCGACCTAACAATGTGTCTTACCGGGTCAACGCGTGTGCAAATGGGGTGTCCCCGCGCATGGGTCGACAAAGTTGCGACGATAGGAGGAAATGCCATGGTGATAAAAAGCCTGATCTTTTGGGTCGTGACATTGGTTCTCGCGCTATCGTCGTCGGGCGCGATGGCCGACGGGAATGAGCGTCATCTCGCAATGTTTGGAGACTCCCATATGTGGGGTGAGTGGGGTTGGGGCAGTATGATTTTCAGGCCGGTCATAATGGTCCTATATATCGCGTTAATCTTAGGCGCGATCGTTCTTGTCGTGCGCTGGTTCGGCGGCGAGTTGGGAGCGCGATCAGGTGCAAATACGAAAACGGCGCTCCAGATACTTGAGGAGCGCTTTGCACGTGGCGAAATCGATAAGGGAGAGTACGAGGAGCGGAGGCGCGTTCTGACAAATTGATGTTTTGGCTTCATTCGAGAGTCGCGTTCTGTTCGGCAACAGGATTGTGTCATCCGGGTTCTCCGTCCAAATGCGCCAACACCTACTAACTACGCACGTGGTTCTACTTTCGGGTCGTCGGCGAATGCCCAACTGCGCTGGCGTTTGACCACCAACCCCAGAAACGAGAAATATTTGTCACGATCGATTCAATGAGACAGTTGCGCGGCCCACACGGCAGGCGCGTTCAGCGGAAAATCGCGCACGATCAGATCCCGCAAACGTGTTTTGACAGCCAAAACGCCTATGAGATCAATTCGAGTCCCAACTTCGTCATCAACGTAGACATGATCAGTGGTATTTCGTCGCAAGATGAATTGACCAAGTTGATTGAGGTCGGCCGACATCGAACAGCTGGACACCGTCAGGCTGACTGACGAAAACGTGCGCCCCGGAAAAGCCAAAGAAAGGGTTTAACCGGACGAACGAGCAAGCCGCTCAAGCCTTTTCGACTTGGCGCGCAGCGATCTCTGTCAGAGTCAATCCTCGACACTTTTTGTATGCGGTCCGAGGATCATGGTCCAACCGATCGAAATAAGGGAAACGCGAATGCCAATGCCATCATGCGCCCGTATGGCCGCCGTTCTATTGGCGGCGGCAATGTGCCTATCAGCAGTGGGAGCACAGGCCGAGACTCACGACCCGCTATATCTTCATCAGATCGGTCAGGTAACGGGGCTTTCCATCAATCCCGACGAACCCGAAACCTTTCTGATCGCGACCCCTTTTGGCGTTCTTTCGGTCGCGAACGACGGCGTTACCAAACATTTGGCACCCGATGTCGGAATGTTGACGGAGCTGGTTCGTCATCGCCAGAGACCATCGGTGCTGATGGCGAGCGGCTACCGGTCAAAGGAAAAGAAATTGGGGATCGTGCAATCGCGCGACGGTGGGCGAACATGGGAGCATTTGGCCGATGGAGCGGGGGGACCGGTTGCTTTCCGCGCTATAGCTCTGAGTCACGGCAACCCAACCATCGTTTACGGTTTTGGCGATAATCTTCAGGTCAGCGAAGACGGCGGGCTGAGTTGGTCTATCGCCCACGACGCACCCGGTCAGGTTTTCGACTTGGCTGTTTCCACCAGATCATCGGGCACCCTATTTCTGGCTACCATGGACGGGTTGTTGCTGAGCGAAGACAGCGGCCGAAGTTGGCGCCCGGCCTATCCGGTGAAGCAACCGGCCACGATGGTGCACGTGACTGGCAATGGTATCGTCCATGCCTTTGTGTACGGCGTTGGGCTCGTGACCTCGCCCGATATCGAGCACCTAAAATGGGAGATCATCGCCGACGACTTCGGCAACCGCGTATTCTTGGACATGGCCACTGATAGTGGCCGTCCCGATAAGGTGATCGCTGTAGTCGATACCGGTGCTGTGATGATCAGCCATGACGGCGGTCGACGTTGGCGAAGCTTCGAAGGCCAAAGCCGATGGACGAATTCGCGCATAGCGGCCGGACACGCTCTTTATCAGGAAAATTGCCAGGCCTGCCACGGTGTTGATGGCGTCGGCGAGAATCCCGACGATCCGATGGCGGTGGACCAAGACGGGTTGCCCTTGGCTCCAGCCCTGGACGACAGTGCCCATGCCTGGCATCACAGCGACGCCGACCTTGTTCGCGCCATTCTCGATGGCATCTCCCGAAATCCGCGTATGGCGGCATGGCGTGACCACGGTATTTCGCGGGATGAAGCAGAGAGCCTGGTGACCTACATCAAGAGCCTTTGGAGCTTCCAAAGCCTGGCCTGCCAAGGTGCACGACATATGAGCTGCATGCATTGACCTCGAAAGGCGACAGGAGACTATGCCGAGCGTCAGCCGGTGCGTTCTGATAAGCGGCGCGATGTTGGTGGCGGGCATTGTTGGCTCGCTCATGGTCTACGCCTACGGCTCGCGTGAGCCGGAGATCGATCCTGGAGACGAAGCGCTGGTGGCATTGGGAAACAGCGTCTACGACGTATACTGCGTTGATTGCCACGGCGCTGAGCTTCAAGGCGCGCCGAATTGGGGCGAGCCGTTGCCTGACGGTGGGCTGTTGCCGCCGCCACATGACATGTCCGGCCACACCTGGCACCACGCGGACGCGCAGTTACTTGCAATCGTCAAACAGGGTGGCCAATCGGAGGCACCCGCGGATCTTTCGAGCAACATGCCCGCATTCGAGACTATTCTGAACGATCAGCAGATCGCTGCAGTCATCGCTTATATCCAGAGCAGCTGGCCCGCTGAGGTTTTTGGCGATCGAAGGCGAAATCTGAACCCCGGCGATTAAAGTTTGGAAGGTGCCCCGCGCCGCCGATCAGATCGTTCCTGATCCGATGCCAAGGAGGACACCTTTTCTTGGCACGCTACAAACGGAACTCACCAGCGGTTAAAATGGGGATTGCGCCCCGTTGTCAGTTTGGTCCGCTGAAAGGAAATTAGATGTGGTGGCGGCGCTAGTCGATACTGAACCGCATCTCGATCTCGGCGTCCGACTGTCGGTTGTCGTGCAGCCACGATTTCTCTCTTGGCTCAACCTCTCTTCAAACAGGGAGCGGTATACCCGAAGCGCAAAATATCCACGATATGCGGCGCCATGGCGACTCGAAGCGGCGCGGACCAAAATCGGTGGTCATCAATCGTTTGGAAATCGTCAGCGGAGAGACGTGACGTCCAATGATCTTCGCTAATCAGGAGTGTCGTGGGCGTGTCGCAAGCCGGTGGGCGAGCGTGGTCTTCAAAACCTACGCCGGATGAATTGTCGGCTGGTGACTTGCCTTCAGACCTGAACTTCGCACGCCCGAATTGGTCATTATGGACCCCATGCCGCCTTGCACGTGCTCATCTCAGGCCTCCCGTACGCAAATCAACGGCCAAAGCCAATAATACAAACATCGGTCTTGATGTGGGAAAATTTCCCACATATAATCTCTGGCGTTCCATCAGCGAGGGAGGTGCGGCCCAGGCCGCTGGCATCGAGACATGATGACTTCGAAAGGCCAAATATCGGGAGCACGCGGCAACGGGATCAGCCGACAGTGGATTAGCGCTGCCACGGGTGGGCTAGTCTTGATCGGCCTTCACAGCGCCGCGCATGCCGACGACTACGTCCAGCTCAGCACCGGCTTTGACTATAGTTCCGGCGACTATGGCGATGTTGCCGACACGGACATCACATCGATTCCGGTGTCGCTAAAGGTGGTCCACGGTCCCATAACCGGCCGGCTTACTGTGCCCTATCTGCGGATCAAGGGACCGGGCGCGGTGGTCGGTGGCGGCGACACTGGTGGCGTCGTAACCGGTGTACAAACAGTGCCCGTGACCACGGAGTCGGGCATCGGCGATGTCGTGGCCGGCTTCACCTACACGTTCGACCTTATCGACCAAGATCTTTTTCTCGATTACATCGATATGACTGCCAAGGTGAAGATTCCGACAGCGGACGAACAGCGCAACCTTGGCACCGGCGAGACGGACTTTTCGATACAGACGGATGTTTCGAAGTCGTTCGACAAACTGGTCGTCTTCGGAACCCTCGGGTACAAATTTGTCGGCAGCTCACAGAGATTGCCACTCGACGATATCGTTTATCTCTCCATAGGCGGCGGCTACCAACTGACGCCCACGATCAGCGCCGGCATCGCATACGATTATCGTCAAGCGGCGTCACGAACCGCCGAAGATCCGAGCGAGATCAGTCCCTATTTCACTGTACGCTTGAACGAATCGTGGCGCTTCCAAGGCTATGCGTATTTCGGTCTGTCCGAGAGTAGTCCGGATGCCGGTGTCGGCGCGCAACTGAGCTATCGCTTTTATCTTGGGGACTGACCACGTTCGAGGGCTTCGCGTGCGGATGAATCCCGCACCAAGGGAATTGAAGTTTGAACGCCTTCCGCTTGGGCTGTCTGGTGCTGAGATTCACGACAAACCGGATTGCAGAAAAGTGACTATTGAGACACATGGCTTTACGCTGCCAAGGTCGCGCGTACAACGCAAGATCTTATCGAATGGCTAACCTGCCGCGCTGGAAAGTCGTGCTCTATAGCTTGGTGCCGTTGATCGCCGTCGGCATTGTTGCAGAAAGTGTATTGGCAGTGATTGCCTACGAGCCGATCATCAAGCGAGAAGATCCCTACCTCGGATTTGCCGATGGCGCGCGGCTATTTGTGTTGCGAAATACAGATACCGATGGGCCTTTCTATGAGACATCGCCCGCCAAAACGCGGTTTTTTAGTCGACAATCTTTCCCGGCAAAAAAGGCGTCCGTCACCCGTCGGGTATTTTGCCTTGGCGGGTCGACGACTTATGGCCGACCGTACGACTATCGCACGTCGTTTTGCGGCTGGCTGGCCACGTATTTGCGGGACACCGACAAGACACACGACTGGGAGGTCATAAACGCGGGTGGCATCAGTTATGGGAGCCACCGCGTGGTCGGTGTTCTGCGCGAGTTGGCGCAGTACGAGCCCGATCTCTTCATCATATACAGTGGCCAGAATGAGTTTTTGGAACGCCGGACATACGCGAACTTGATTTCGCGTCCGCCAACATTGACTCTGGTAGATACGACGCTCAATCACACGCGAATATATACCGCACTCAAAGACGTCGTCCGCTTGGCAGCTGCCGGTATGACGGATGCGGCGGTTTCGTTGGCTGGCGACGAAGTCAATACCTTGCTGGATTCCAGCATAGGCCCCGACGCGTATCACCGCGATGATGCGTGGCATGCTGACGTTCTGCGCTTGTTTCGGGAGAATCTGCAAGAAATGCTGGCGATCGCCGCGCGTTCAGGCGCCTCGGCCATCCTGGTGGCACCGGCCTCCAACCTCGAGGATTGTTCCCCATTCAAGAGCCAGTCAGGTCAATCCTTGACCGACGATGCCTTACGGTCGTGGCGCGCGGCTTACGACAATGGCCGTGAGCATTTGTTGCGTGGCACCTATGGAAAAGCCGTAATAGCTCTTGAAAAGGCCGTCGCTATCAACCCTCGTCACGCGGACAGTCAGTTTCGACTGGCGACGGCGTTGCGTGCGAGTGGGCGGCACGCGGAAGCATATGCCGCATTTCGCCGCGCGCGTGACGAAGATGTCTGTCCGCTGCGCATCTTGTCGTCAATGTCTGCGGTCGTTGCCGAGGTGGCCGATGCCACGAACACACCATTGATCGATTTTGAGGCTCTTGCCGCGAAAGTCACTCTGGCGCGACGTGGCCAGCTGACCCCAGGACGTGATTTGTTTTTTGATCATGTCCATCCGACCATTGACGGCCATAGATTGCTTGGCGAAGCCTTATTTGACGTCATGCGGGCCAATTCTTGGATTCCGCGGGACCTAGTGATCACAGATCCGACGAGGGAGCGTGTCGCGGAACGCATATACGCCGCGGTCGATCGCGATGCCAACGGCGTTGCCCTGCGTAACCTAGCAAAAGTGCTCAGTTGGGCCGGAAAAGACAAAGAGGCCGCGACCGCGGCAGAAGAAGCGGTCGATCATCTCGGTGAAGATCCGGAAAGCCTCTTCATTCTTGGATTCGCGGCTGCTGGCGAAGGGCGCTGGGAAGACTCTGTGCGGCTGTATCAGCGCGCATTAGCCGTCGATGGCGGATTTGCGAAGGCACATAACAATCTGGCAATCGCTCTTGCCCAATTGGGACTATACGGAGACGCCATCAGCCACTATCAGATCGTACTGACGCTCGACCCTCAGCACGACAGTGCGCATTACAATCTGGCAAATGCCTATAGCAAAATGGGGCAAGCGGATTTGGCGATTCGACACTATCAAAGCGCGTTAAGCGCAAATCCGGATGACGTCGACGCGCACTATAACCTCGCTTCGGTACTGGAACGAATTGGCAGGCCGGACGAAGCGCAGCAACACTTCAACGAAGCTGCGCGGGTCGATCGAAGCGAATAGGACGTAGGTCCGAGGCATTTTTGGAGTGGACCGGGTCAACGGCGGCTCGTGCCCGGCCGGTAGTGAGGCGCGCAAAATCTAGTTTCGGCCAGAGCGCTCCGGTCGTTCTGTCCGCTCAGGGCGCTCCGGTCTTTCAGGGCGTTCGGCGCGTTCCGGTCGCTCAGGGCGCTCAGCACGATCGGGACGTTCCGCGCGGTCCGGCCGATTCTCCCTGTCTTGCCGCAAGGATTGACCATCGCCGCGGCCGGACCGATCGTGTGATTCGATGTCACCGTCGCCGGAGCCGCTGCGGTCGTCATCGCGGTCTGATGGGTCATGGTCGCTGGATCTGTCGCGGCTCTTGTTCCGTAAACGGAAATCATTGTCGCCATCCTGCCGACGCACGATGATCCGGTCCACGACAACCTCGCCCTGACGGAGCGCACCATCGACGATGACGCGTCGGTCGAGGGCGTCGCCCAGAAGTTCGCCCCCGATGATTTGTACGTCATCACTAAACCGCAAATCAGTCCCGGCAAGCCGCATCTGTCGGTCCTCGACCCGATTCACATAACCCTCAAGACTTATCGTCCTAACGGCATTGCTGAACGGCAGGCCGGGCCGTGCGGCGATTCGCTCGGCGTCAATGCCAGCTCCGGTCCAGTGGCCGATGGCTTCTATACTTGCCCCTTCGGCGAGCGGGCCAGTGATCGTGGCATCCGCATATCGAACATTCACACCCGCAATCGTGCCATGCGTACCGCCGATTGACGTTGATTCGCCATGCACGACAACGGTTTCAGTCGCCACCCGAACATCGATGCGCGTCGCGACGACACCAGATCCTTGTCGGTGGAACCCGCTGACAGCGAGAATCTGACCTGGCGCGAAATCAGGCTGCGGCTGCCCTGGACGATCTCCAATGAGCGTTTCTCGATCGACCCACACGCGTTGGCCCATGACTTCGATTGTGCCTTCGCCGGCATTCAATCCCGTTATCGGACCAATCAACGCATGCCGGACGGCGATGCGTTGCGCGACAAGCCGGTTCGAGCCCATTTCGGCTTCGACCACGACGACGTGGCCGCGGCGCAAGTTTCTGGCAGCCGAAGGAATGCCGTCGACAACCACCGGCGTGTTCGCTTCGTAGTCTATTTTGAACCCATTCACGCAGATGCTGCCGAAGCCAGTTATCGTGCCGACAATACCGGTACCGCCGAAACCGCGGTCGGATCGAACACCTGTTCCGCCAATTCCTCTGTCATCTTGAATGCCCGTACCACCGATCCCTCGATCGCTGGCTGCACACCGATCCGAAGTTTGGGCATGGGCAGCGCCAGACCCCAAGGCCAACAGCACCAATGCGATATTAAAACGCATCGCCGCGTTCAGGTACCGCATCACGCTAATATGCGGCATCATCATTCTCTTCGGTGCCGTCGCCCGCTTCGGCGCTATAGAAGTAAACACCGAGGTTCATGCGCAGATGTGCGCCATGTCTGCTTTCGTCACGCTCTGCAAGCGTGTGGGCACGGCGGTTGATCTTTCGGAGCAAGTCCATGGCAAGCTTCTCGGATAGCTGTGTGAGTTCCTGCACAGACGCTTCGGTCAAGCCGTCGTAGTAGACGCTGCGTTCGAGAAAGGGTGCCTTGCTACCCTGAAGATTGTCTACGGCAGCTGCAATGTGGTCGCCGACATTGCGGCCAAGATAGTGCGTTTTCTCTTCGATCCCCGATGCTGGTATGAATGCGGCTTTTTTCAAATGGACCCGGTCGTTTTTGTCGATCACGGCAACACCCAAACGGACCAGCTCATCAAGCAGTGCGCGCGGGCGCACGTCTTTGGACAATGAGCTGGCCAAAGTGTCGAACGACACCTCGTCTGGAGCGCTTGCCTGACGAGGTAGCGGCTTTGGTTGACCGTCCCCGTCACAATAGTCAGGCAGCGCCACCCAAAGGGAGACGAGGCGGGCGCCTTGAGAAACCGTCTCCGGCACCGGCGCGGACGACCCGTCGTCGCCTCTCAACCGCCGGACATCTTTGCGGTGAACACCCGTTAGGACGCTGATGCGGCTGTCGGTTTGCGGCTTTTCGGGCAACGCGAAATGGCGATCGGCGACTTGAACGTATGTCGCTTTTAGAATGGCGCTGAGCTGTGGATAGGTTATGCCGTGCTCGATCAAGAGGCGCAGCAGTGGCCGAAATAACCGTGTGACGGCGGAAAAAATCGCCGACGGCGGTTGCATAGCACCTTGGCTCGTTTCACTTTTGCTGCTTGGTTTGGCCACAACGATCATCTCTTTGAAGTTACACAACATCATATCATGTGGGAAAAAATCCCGCATGATTTAGTCACAATATTGTCGCGCCGACCCTTCTTTTGCCATTGACGTGGGAAATTTTCCCACATACCCTCTCAGTAGGAAGTGGGAAATCTTCCCACATCTCACACCAACGCAAAGAGGTGGTTATGACCCAACTACAGAAAACGCGTTTTTGGAATCTCTCGTGCATCGCGGGGATCCTCCTAATATCGAGCGGTGCATCCCACGCCGGCGTCCAATTCGTGCCATTAAGCGCGGTTCCTATTGGCATGTCGGACGCACCAAACAACAGCGAAGGCGTGATATTGGTCCAAGCAGATGACATCGGCCCAGATGGCTTGAAGCGTCGCGGCGACGGCACTATCGACGACACCCAGCCGGGTGTTGCAGCCGCTAATGACGATATCGGCCCAGATGGCTTGAAGCGTCGCGGCGACGGCACTATCGACGACACCCAGCCGGGTGTTGCAGCCGCTAATGACGACATCGGCCAAGATGGCTTGAAACGTCGCGGCGACGGCACCATCGACGACAATCAACTTGGTCGACCGAAACACGCAGATCGAGCGGACCGGGGAGAGCGTCCAGAGCGTGCGGAACGCGATGAGAGAGCCGAAAGAACGGAGCGTGCCGAACGTCCCGAAAGGGTGGAGCGCCCCCAGCGTGCTGAACGGCCGGAGAAAGTTGAGCGAGGGGAACGTGTAGAGCGAGCGGAGCGGGCCAATCGCGATTGACAGGGTTTCGATTCTAAGATTCGCCTTCCGATCTGCGCCGTCGCCGACATCTGGGCGGCGGCACTTTTTCTGCCTTCACACCATCAATCGAATTTGATTGCTGGTCTATGTTTCGCCAGAATCGCAAGCATTGGGGATGCATCGGAAAGACCGGTGTTGGCACCTTCCGGCTGTATTTCTTTTCATGTCGCCACTCCCGGTATACCCCAGATAGCGGACTCCGGCCCCGAAACGTCATCTTTCCTGCAGTTCTTCCCGCTTTGATTCCGCGACCGGACTCGAATCGTTGGTGGGAGACATGCGTGCTCGTGACCCACAAGGGACATCATCGACTGCCGCCAAGCGAGCCTGAATTCGCCTCACACACCTTCTCTTGAGACAAGCCCAGAGCCGCCATACCATAGTTCCTTGGGGAGCGGCGAAAGGCATGGCCCAAGCCAAACGCAGACTGGCGGCAATCCTGGCGGCTGACGTTTTCGGTTACTCGCGCCTTATGTCGGAAGACGAGGACGAGACGCTGTCCGCTTTAGACGCGCGCCGGGCAGTGTTCCACGCGCATGTTTCTGAACATGGCGGCCGCGTCGTCGATACGGCAGGCGACAGCGTTTTGGCAGTTTTCGAGACTGCCACCGGCGCAGTCGCGGCCGCCGACCGCATCCAAACTCAATTGACCGTGATGAACGCTAACCTGCCTGACCAACGGCAGATGGCCTTTCGGATCGGTATCAATTTGGGCGAGATCATCGAAAAGGGCGATGGCACCATCTACGGCGATGGCGTCAATGTCGCGGCGCGGCTGGAAGCCTTGGCGGATCCGGGCGGCGTGATCTTGTCAGAAGACGCCTTTCGACAAGTAGACGGCAAGGTGAAGCTATCGTTTGCCGATGCCGGCAGCCATACGGTCAAGAACATTGCCAAGCCGGTGCGCGCCTATCGGGTGGTGCCGGCCGGCACCGCCGCGGCGAAGCCGAAACGCAAAACCATCGTGCTGGCCGCCGCACTCGTTGTTCTGATCGTCGTCGCGGGCAGCGGTGCGTGGTATTGGACCCAGAGCAGGCCGATCGTCGAAGCGGATACCGCATCGGTCGAGCGCATGGCGTTTCCGCTGCCCCAGGAACCGTCGATTGCCGTACTGCCCTTCGACAATCTGTCGGGTCGGGCCGAGCATGATTTCATTGCCGACGGTTTGTCGGAGAACATCATCTCCGCGCTTAGTCAGGCGCGCGGCATGCTGGTGATCGCCCGCAATTCCACCTTCACCTATAAGGGCCGGCCGGTGAAGGTGCAGCAGGTCGCCGAAGAACTTGGCGTGCAATATGTGCTGGAAGGCTCGGTGCAGGTCTCCGGCGACCAGATCCGCGTCACCGCACAATTGATCGACGCGCTGTCCGGCCGGCACATGCTTAGCGAACGCTACGACCGCGACCTTGATGACGTGTTCGCCGTGCAGGACGAGATCACGCTCAACATTGTTAGCGCCTTGCAGGTCGAACTCACGGAAGGCACGCAAGCGATTGATTGGCGCGGCGGCACAGACGACGTCGAGGCGTGGCGACTATTTCAAGAAGGCCTCGTGTTGCATAGAAAGGGAACAAAGGAAAATAACGCACGATCGCGCGACCTTTTTCAACAGGCTGTTGACCGGGATCCCAATTATGCCCTGGCTTGGGTCTATCTTGGCTGGGCGGAGTGGGAAGACGCCACATCGGGTTATGTTCCGGACAAGGACGCGGCACTCGCCAGAGCGACGGCCTATGCCGAGCGTGCGGCGGAGATTGGGACCGATCTTGTCAATGTAGATGCGCTGCGCCCCTTCATCATACTCGATCGTGATGGTGACTTTGAGGGCGCCCTGGCCCTGGCGGCACAAAACGTGGAGCGTGCGCCCAACCACGCCATTGCTATCAGCAGCTATGGCTTATTGCTGGAACTCGCCGGACGTTCGGATGAAGCGATTGCGATGCTCAAGAAGGCGATGCGCAGCAGCCCGTATTATCCGGCCTGGTATGCCTTCGCACTGGCGGTTGCTTATGTTGACAAAGGCCAATACGAACCCGCGTTGCCATTCGCAAAAGAGTATTTCGAGCGCCAACCAAATAGTCACAAAGGCGCGCCCCTTCCGCTATTGCTGTCGTACGCCGGCCTCGACCGGGAGCGCGATGTTCAGAGGCTTCTGGCGGAAGCGAAATCACGGGAACCGAATCTCTCACTGGAGGTCATAAAAAACGAAGTATGGGGCTATCGGATCGCGCCGAAGGTTTGGGAGAGTCGTGCGGCCCTGTTCCGCAAGGCTGGCGTGCCGGAACACTCACTGCGTCCAAAGTCGGACAAGCCATCGATTGCGGTGCTGCCGTTCGACAATCTTTCCGGTGACCATGATCAAGAGTACTTCAGCGATGGAATCACTGAGGACCTGATCACAGACCTTTCCAAGATCCCGAGCCTATTTGTCATCGCTCGAAACTCTGCTTTTGCCTACAAGAATCAGCCGGCCGATGTACGCGAGATTGGCCGCGACCTAGGGGTGCAGTACGTATTGGAAGGCAGTGTCCGCAAAGCTGACGGCCGCGTGCGGATCAATGCTAAGTTGGTCAATGCTACCACTGGTGGGCATCTTTGGGCCGAGCGCTATGATCGCGAGTTGCGGGATATCTTCGCCATTCAAGATGAGATCAGCTGGGAAATCGCGACGGCTCTAGAGCTGACGCTAAGCGAGAGCGAGAAAGTAACCCTCGGTCAGAAAGAAACTGAGGATTTGCTGGCCTACGACGCGTTGCTGCGCGCGCGAGCATATCTCTATACCTATACCAAGGACACGAACGCCAAGGCGCGGAACATGGCCGAGACGGCCATCAAACTAGACCCTGAATATGCCAGAGCTCACGCGTGGCTTAGCGTTATTCTGTTCGTAGCTTGGGAGTTTCAATGGGATCATGCGCACAATCTCCTGGATCGGGCTCTACAAGTAGCGCAGCGGGCCGTTGATCTCGACGAGAACCTAGCCGACGGACACATGTGGTCGGGATGGATATTACTTTGGAACGGAGAGCATGAGCGAGCAACTGCCGAACTGAGGAAGGCGATATCCTTGGAACCCAGCCTCGCAAGTGCTTATGCGTTTCTCGGTGAAACACTTAACTATTCTGGACGACCGGGAGACGCGATCGGCCTTCTGGATGAGGCGATTCAGCTTGATCCAAAATACCCAGCAAACTTCGCGTTTAGCTTTGGTCACGCCTACTACCTACTAGGCCAGCACGATGAGGCAATTTCTGCATTCGAAGATGCACTAGCACGCGCCCCCGGCTTTCTTCCTGCGCATCGCGGATTAGCCGCGGTTTACGTTGAGTCGGGTCACATGGAGAAAGCTGGATCTGCGATCTCCAGAATCTTGGATATCAGTCCACAAGCCTCATTAGAACTATGGAAAGAGAGGTTGCCCTATAGGAGGCAAGACGTCTTGCACCGATTTGTAGCAGCGCTTGAAAAGGCAGGCCTGCCCGAGCGCTCTCATTCGATCACGGACTGAACGAGAAACGAACAACGGGAAGAAACAATTCATGTCTGGGCCCTTGACTGACGTCTATTAGGGTTCGAAGCCGGGATTTGATGCCGTTCAGTAGGCGCACACAACGTCATCGCAACGAGTCAAAATGTAACGTCATTTCGTTGGCCGCGTATGTCGCCTGTTGGCTACTTTGGCACCTGCTACTGGTGTGGCAGACGCAACTGCTATGCCCCCATCAACGGACTTAAGTCGTTGAAATATCTCTTAAAGATCTGACTCCGGACTCAAATCCCAGATGGTCCACAGGCGTGAAGTTGACCCGTTCCGGACTCTACAATCCCACGGTGTTGCCAACATTGCTTGAGGGCTTTGATCTGTGCCAATAGGCTTCACGCTGGCGTTCCAAACAAAGAATTTTTGGGGAAGCGTCTTGTGACGAGGAGGTCCAATGACCCGAGTGGAGTTAGCAGAACTCGTACGGGAGTTCACTGATGCGTTCAATCGGGAGGATTTGGACGGCGTCATCGACTATATGGGGGACGACGCGGTCTATGACGAATTTAACGGCCATCGGGCGGAGGGCGCAGCCGCAATCCGCAAGGCGTTCGAGCCGCAGTTCGCCGGCAAGTTCGGAACCATTCGCTTCCGCCAAGAAGACCTGATCGTCGACGTAGAGGCGAGGTCCGCGATGATCTCATGGACCTATACACTTGAAACGACTGAGCGCTTCGGCGGATGGCGCGGACTCGACCTTCTTTTCTTCAACGAAGCGGGCAAAATCGTCCGCAAAGAAACCTACGCCAAGACCGAGAAACCGGCGATGCGGCGTCTTGATCGCTGGTGCGAAATAGACAATTCGGACTGCACCGCTTCGGAGCGCTGACATTTCGCTGGCGAAGGCCGCTCTCGGAGGCAATCCGGACCCGCTCTACCGTGGCTCGTAAAGCTCCCTCATGCCCCGTAACCGAAGTCGGTGCTAACGGGTCAGTGATCTATTCTCAAATATTGCGCGGTCAAGATCGCGAAAGCGGAGCAAGGAAACGCATGAGACGCGCCATCGTCACGGGGTCGGCGACGGACGAGCCAGCGGCGTCGCCGGCATCGCGCAAACGGCTTGTGGCGCGCTAAGGTCGAAAGTGAAGATGTGCGGCGGTGTGCCGCGAAAGCCTTCCGCGCCTAGTCTCTCGCGAAAAATATGGGCGTCCTCGTATGTGACCGGGCCGATCGTTTCCGGAAGGTCGTAATAGCCCGTGATCAGCGATGAATACACGCAACCGGTCATGCAGTCCGGCCACGGATTCATTATTTGCGTCATACGTGTGAGCAACATGTCGAATTCGGGGTTTGAAAGCGTCGGCGCGTGCGTGTGAATTAGCGTGAAGTCGTGCGGACCCCGCAATCCTCCGGCAATTGTCAGCATGACATCGGAATCGGTCGACACGCGCTCGGCCGCGATCTCACTGTCGAATCCGAACGGAAAAGAATCGTCGACCACCAGTGTTCCCGAGCGAAGTTTAGCCACATCCACCACGAGCGGTGTCGAGGTGGCGGACAGGATCAACGTCGCGGCGTCATAGAGGCGATCCGGCAATCCTTCGTCGCGGTCGATGACTACCACCTCGACGTTACCGTCGATGTGGGAAGCGTGGACCGCAAGTTGGGCCTTCTTCGCATGGACATCGACGAGGTAACACTTTTTTGGCGCGCCGTAGCGCGTCAGCAGGCGGAGAATGCCCGAGCCGATCGATCCGATCCCAACGAACACCACGGTCTCGTCGCCAAACGCGCGGCCGCAAGTTCCCAACATGGTTTCGACGTTAAACGCGAAGGCTGCGACCACCGCCGCATGGCCCGTGGTCAGGCGCGGTGGCGGGCCTCCACTGTCGGCTATGCGGCGCGCGGCCATTGCCGCGACGATATCGCGGCCAAATCCGGTTGCGGCCGGAATCATTCCGGTAAACGAGACACATTTCGCACCCAACTTTGTTGCGAGGTCGACCCCTTTCAGCGCCGCCGCGACGGTTTGGTCGCGATCCTCGAACAACATCATGTCCACCTTTGGGATGAGAACTGTGCCGACCCGCCCATATGCACATTGCCAGACATGCGACAACAGGGCCTCGCCGCCGAGCACCTCTGCCGACAAATCGCGCGCCGATTCCATTTCCCGAGAGTGCCGATCGAATGTCGGCCGCTCAGCAGGAAACGCGATCAGCGAGGCGGTGTCAATTCGCGGCACCGAGTTGTCCGTCATCGTCTTCTTGCCCCTCTATAACCAATGCCTCGTCGGGCACCGTCTTTCGACACGCCGAACGAGCGGCGTTGGGTCACAGCTGGCGATCGCTACAGCACCATAGATGATCCCCCGGGGCGCCACCATTGAGACGCCCGATTACGGTATCCTTAATCGCGCTGGCGGTGTTGCCGAAAAAGACATCAATCCCACCGTCATCGACGATCTGTTTGCTACACCTCAGCAAGCCGACATTCCCGAGTATCCGCCACGCGTCGAGCCGTCAGCGGTTTAGCGATATTCGGTCTTGCATAGCCCAACGACATAGCCCAAAACGTTGGTACCGGCCATACCGCGAAGTCACCAAGCGATTGCGATGATCGCAAGTTTTGGGCGATAAGCCGACATATCGGCCGATTCGACTATGCTAGCCCCGACTCCCGACGCAGTGTCGTAGCCTACATGGGGCATTGTGACCCAAACCAATGCTCGGCCGGTCAGCCCAATCGACCTACTTCAACTCCGTCAGCAGGGCCTTTGCTTCTTTGAGGGCGGCAGTGTCGAAACCTTCCGTAAACCAGTTGTACACCGGAGCGAGATGGTCGTAGGCCTCCCACGCTTTGCCATGCGATCACCAAGCAAGCGGCGGGATGTGGCCGAGTGAAGTTCCCAAGATTTGGCTCGCTGCTGCGCCGTAATTGTTAGCCCTTATCCCATCGGATGAGTGCGGCGTTGCAGCTCTAACGCAAATCTTCGAGGTTCCGCACACGCGGATCAGGTGTCATGGAACACCGCCAAGTTACAAACCGGAAGACTTGGCGCCATGCCGCCGCCCTGTGGAGATCACCGGTTTTTGCCGCACACTCTGCCCATCGCTTGGCAACCAAAGGAGCGTCTCGACCATGTGTCTTGACCAACTTTGTTGCGGTGCGAACAACATCAATTCTCAGATCGTTCTCCCGCGGGCTAAGGGCAGCAATCATGCGCTATTCTCACTTTGCTGTAATGCAGCAAGAGAGGACAATGACAGATGTATGACGGGGATATTTGTGAACGGGTTCACTTTTGCAATTTGTGCCAACAACGGCCGCCTCACCGACGATGTAGTGAGGTGTCAGATGCCCCGCGGGCCGGCCAGATTTTTTGGCGACCACGGAACACAATGATCGCCTGCCTGTAATAACGAGCTATGCACGAATCTTGGTGACGGGGGATGATCAGGCGGCGCATGTTCCAAGCGGTTCACCGTGCTCTTGCCCGCCAGCGGCGCCAAACCAGGACGCGCCGCTTCGAGCTTGCCCAGAACCGCGCCAAGAACCGGATCGTAGCGAAGCTCGTCGTGATCGATCACATCTTCATCGCCGAGCGCAATACCAAACACCCGTTGCCCAAGCAGCGTTCGGACATCGTGCACAACCCGTTCCGCGATACGACTATCTACGAAGCAATGGGCAAACCGATCGACCAGTCCAATCGCTTGATCGGTCGCGCCAAGCAACAGAGAACCGGCATCAGAGGTGATGGCGCCACCATCGAAATCCGCGACCACACGGCGTCCATCAACGCGTGTAAAAACCATCGACTTCGGGGTACACTCTGTCGGCATTAGGGCGTTCCTCTGAGTTGGTTTAAGCCTTTCTTCCAAAAGAACTTTTCCATACTCAGTGCACCCATGCACTCATTTCTCGTGACATATCCGGGTTAACCCACGGACGCAACGGCCCCATAAGATCACGCCGCTCGATGGCCAAGGCGGTCACATCGGCGTGTTTGATCTCCGGCCTCTGGGGATATGTGCAGCCGAACGCCTCGGCCACAGCGCGCTCAATCGGGTCGATTGTGGAACGTAGCTCCGGGCAGATCCGCTTGATCTGTGTCGTGATGTTACCGGTGTGACGGTTACTACGCGTTTATTAGGTAAGACTTCGAATCTGAGGGTCGGGAGTTCGAATCTCTCCGGGCGCGCCAAGCGCGCAAATAACCGTTGTGTGTGACGACTGAACTACAAGTAACCGTCGCTGTAAGTCACTTCGCCAAATCGGTTGCTTGCAACGGTTGTGGCTTCAAGTGGGCCACGTCTCTTCAAGCCCAGGGGGCGTTGCGGCGGTTCTCCAGCTCTACATTGTGGATAAAGTCCGGCCCCATTTGGCGCAAGTCAGTCAAGCCTGACTGTGCCATGACGACGTCAATTTCATCATGAAGGATTTCAATGGCGTGGGCTACGCCATCGGTTCCACCCGCGACGGCTCCATACAATGCCGGCCGGCCAACAAAAACGAACTCAGCACCAAGGCATAGCGCGATCAGCACATCCGAGCCGCGACGAATGCCACTGTCGAACATGACCGTCATACGCTCGCCAACCGCAGCTTTGATGGCTGGTAAAACTTCAAGCGGCGACGGTGCGCGGTCAAGTTGACGGGCGCCATGATTCGAGACAACGATCCCGTCAACGCCGAGCTCACTTGCCCGGATCGCGTCGCCCTTGTGCAGTATGCCCTTCAATACAAATGACCCCGGCCACAGTCTGCGAAAAGCTTCAACATCTTTCCACGTCATCGGTGCGGGAGACTGTTGTGAGATAAGGATCGCCGCCTGTTCGGCAGTTGCCCCATTGCCAGCATAGGGTGCCCAGTTCGAAAATGTCGGCATCCCGTTTCTTAGATAGCTCATCAGCCAGCGCGGGTGACGCAGCGCCTCGATCCGGGTCGACCAAGGTATGCGCAAGGGCCGTGAAAATCCGTTGCGTCTGTTGCGCTCGCGTTTCGGATGAACGGGTGCGTCCACAGTCAGAACAAGCGTTGACAGACCAGCGTCTCGGGCCCGCCTGATCATATCTTCGGAGATCGAGCGATCATGCGCGCCGTAAAGTTGATACCAACCATGGTCAGGGGCAATTTTCCCGAGATCTTCAATTGACCCCGTGCCCGCGCCCGACATGACAAACGGCACATTTGCATCCTTGGCGGCTTGGGCAAGCATCAGGTCCGCGCCCGGCCGGAATAGGCCGGCAAGCCCAGTCGGCGCAATTCCAAATGGCGCGGCGTAATTGTGCCCAAACAAGCGCGTCTGCTGATTGCGGTGAGAAACGTCGACGAGATAACGGGGAATCAGGCGGTGCCGGCGAAACGCCGCCTGGTTGTGATTCAGACCTTCCTCGTCGTCAACGCCGCCCTCGATGTAGTCAAAAGCGATTTTCGGCAAATAGCGCTTGGCCATGTGCCGCAAATCTTCGAGATTGATTGCGTCACGTACATTCATGTTCTATCGATTTGCTACAGATTTCGCGCGATTCCTCAGAAACGAATGCGCGCGAAATAGCGCATGCCGCGAATCGTGGTTGCGGTTTTTTGGTATGTCACAATTGCATCAGGCAGCTGGGCCGGCCCGGAGCAGTATCGCGACACATGGGTTAATGAGCGGACTTGGCTGCCGTTTCCCCGGCTTGCGCCGCGAAGATTGACGTATATCCACCGGACCAATCGGGCGGGATCAAACAAGGCCGCGGGTCGTGATGCGCCCATCGCGCCGGTCGGCCGCGCACGACATGACGATAGTGATTGGTCTGCGCTGGATTGTGTGTATACGCAAAGGCATCGGCCGCCGCATAGGAATTGAGAAGAAGCGGTCGTCCATCCGCAACTGCGCTCGGCGGTGATCCATGTACCGTGCGGCAATTGTGGACGGTAATGGAGCCGGCGGGCCCGGTGAGGTATTTCACTTTCGATAGATCTAGTGCCCGGCTATCTGTTTCGCTCAAGCTGCCAGTCCACTCACCATGATCATCATATTGGTCATAGAGTGGCCCGTCTTGACTGCCGGGGATAACCGCCACCGGCCCGTCTTTCTCGTCGGCGTCGTACAGATAGGTGCCTACAGTGAGTGGGCTATAATTTGTATGCGGGTAAAATTGAATATCTTGATGCCAGCGTACTTCGTCACCGCCATCGTGCCATTTGAAGTTCAATTTGGAGTGGTGGAAGATAACATTCGGACCGACCAGATCGGCAACCACATCTGCGATTGTATCGTTGACGAATGACCAATAAAGTTCGTGCCGCGCATCCGGTTCCTTCAAGCGCCGTACCATCGGATGAGCAGCACTGTGCCCTGGCGCCAGATCATAGACATCATTCGACGCCGTGATGTTTCTACTCTTTTCGACAAATTCGGTCGTAACAGCGCACAACCGTTCGATCCAATCAGCAGATATCAGCTTGGGGATCACAATGTATCCCTCAGTAAAATAATGCTCCCGCTGCGCTTGACTGAGCACGCGGGGTAGGTGGGACAAAACTTCTTCAGGCGTCATTACATTCTTCCAAACATTTCTCGACCGTACGCGGATCTTCCGAGACGATACCAGAACGTCATTTTTCGCCAAGGCACGATGTTGTCAATGCTATCATGCCAAACGTGCCAAGGCCATATTGGGCGTTTCTATCGCAAGTTGAACCCTGTGCCGCAGATCGTCACGTTGCGATTCGAGAATGGCAGCCGCAGCGCGGCCGCGGTCTTGATGACCTCCGCGCGTTTCTGCGTGGTCAGGTCGACGGAACGGATGCCTGGGCCGCGACTATCGGAAATCGGGGCAAATCGAATTGTGGCGTCGTTCAAAAGTATCGCATACATCTGATCGTGAACATGTTCGACGTTTTCGTTCAAGATTTCGCCCCATTGCGTCGACATCGCCGCGGGGTTGTCGGCGGCGATCTCAACGCCAACAATTGCGGTGACTCGGTCGGTTGCAACATTCTTGCGCCAGGTCGGCCCCGCGGGCGGCCAATCGCACATGTGATCGTCAATTTCGATGACGCCCGGCTTCGACTCAACAGACAGGAGCACGCCGCCAATGTCGCTTGGATGAAATTGGCCGGCAACATGATCCGGCCTGTCGGTCGTCCAGATCACTCTTATGCCGAGATCCGCAATTCTTTCACGTTCGCGCGCGGCGTCGTCGGTTTGGAGTATCACCATATATCCACTGTCGCCGCCGCGCCGTTCCAAATAGCGGCCGGCTGCCGTATCTTCCTGATCGGGTGCGACGATCTCCAAGAATTCGCCGCCGACGGGCGCGACGATATTCACAAGTCCGAAAACAGCAACATTCGGATCGCGATATGCGACCTCAATGCCAAGCGTTTGCGTCAATGCTCTCGTCTGCGCTCGGATGTCGCTGGCGACCAACGCAATTTGTCTCAATCTCATAGGCCGAAACCCCAACCGCACCTGTGACGGCTATTATCCCATCATAACCGAATTTGATCCGGCGTCCGTCCAATTAGCAATCTGATTGAGCATAGCCGATTGTCTGCGTTGGCGGATAGTGAGACAATCCATCAGTTGTCTTTGCGCGGAAAGGAACCAGGCCATGGCGACCGTTACGCCGAATATGCCACAGCACGCCAAATTGCCGGCGCTTGCCTCGCGCTATGTCGAACCGGATGAGCTTGAGTGGTTGCCGACGCGTTTCGCGGGGATCGACGTCAAAGTGCTGATGCACGATGAAGACCGTGGTGTGATGACGGCCCTTTTTCGTTGGGCGCCGGGTGCGACTTTGCCGGACCATGTCCACCAAGATCTGGAACAGACTTTTGTTCTTGAAGGCAGCCTAGAGGATGATGAAGGTGTCGCAGGCCCAGGTGGGTTCGTTTGGCGGCCAAAGGGTAGTCGTCACGATGCTCGATCGCGAGATGGTGCCATCACATTGTCCGTATTCCTGCAACCAAACAGGTTCATTGGCGATGAGGCCGGCGGAGGCACGGTATGACGGCCACATGTGTGCATCGCGTGGCTTTGATGGCGGAGGGCAATTGGGATGAGTTATAGCGACATTATCTACGAAAAAGAGGGACCGGTCCTCACGATCACTTTGAACCGACCTGATAGCCTGAATGCCTGGACATATCAGATGGAATCGGACGTGCGTGACGCGATGATAGAAGCGTCGCGCGATGACAGCGTGCGGGTCATCCTGCTCACCGGGGCGGGCCGCGGCTTTTGTGCCGGTGCCGACATGAGCATGCTGGGTGATATCCAAGACGAGTCAGAATCGTTGCGCGGGCGGTTGCGTGGCGTGTCGACGATCGACAATGCTATTCCTGGCGGCCTTGTTCTGCCGGACGGATTCAGTCTGCGCTACGCCTATTTTCCAACGGTGCCCAAACCGATCCTATGTGCGGTCAATGGCCCATGCGCCGGGCTCGGTCTGGTCATGGCACTCTATTGCGATATGCGATTTGCCTCAACCGACGCTATCTTTACAACCGCGTTTTCGCGCCGCGGGCTGATCGCTGAGCATGGCATTTCATGGATGTTGCCGGCTCTTGTCGGGCATGCGCATGCGTTGGACCTTCTCTTGTCAGCGCGGCGCGTTGGCGCGCAAGAAGCCAAGGAAATGGGCTTGGTCAATCGCGTCATTTCGCCGGACACCTTTCTACAAGAGTGCCGCGCCTATGCCGCGGAGCTGGCGACGAAGGTCTCGCCGCGATCGATTCGGGTGATGAAATCGCAAGTCTATAGCGCTTTGCATCAATCTTTGGCCCACGCCATCCTTCGTGCCAATAGCGAGATGCCGGCCAGTTTTGATTCGGAAGATTTCAAAGAGGGTGTGGCACACTTCGTCGAGAAGCGCGCACCAGATTTTCCAGGTCGTTGAGGCGTTGAGGGTCACGAAATGACGGACGCTATCCGTGGGTTCGATCATGTGGTCGTTATGGCCGGTGATTTCGATCGGTCACTGGCATTCTATCGAGATGTGCTCGGCGGTCGCCCACGTTTCGAGGCGGTGTATCTGGACGGACGATTGAAGTCGCTGCCAATCGTTCTCGGCGGTGCGGTCATAAATTTACAAAAAGTGGATGATCCAGCCCATATTGTCGCCAACCGGATTGAAACTGGGACGGTCGATGTGTGTTTTCGTTGGGATGACACGATCGAGGCCGCGGTCCGTTTCCTCGCGGCGCGCGGCGTTAAGATCGTCGAAGGACCGGTTCCCCGTTGTGCCGCCAACGGCGTGTGGGGTTTGTCGGTCTATTTTCGCGACCCGGACGGAAATTTGCTGGAATTCCTATCAACTGCCGAACCTTCCGAACCATTGTTTACTGAGTGATGTTGGCCTTCGCCGCCGGCGTTAGAGCAGTGTAAGTATCGCTTCGGCGAAGCTGTCTGGGACCTCCTGGGGAACATTATGCCCGACATTGGGAAGCACGCGACGTTCATACGGGCCATCAAAGTAACGTGCATGACGGGCTGATTCACTGGCGATAGCGACGCCATCATCGGCACCGTGCAACACAATCGTTGGCACAGTAATTTTCGGCTGCTTCGCCAATTCGGCCTCAATTTCGTCGAATGCAGGGTCGCCGACCGCATAGCCAAATCGATGTCGATAGGAATGGACAACGACATCGACAAAATCCGGATTGTCAAATGACGAGGCTGTGGCGTCAAATGTGGCCTGATCGAATGCCCAAGTTGGTGACCAGAGTCGCCACAACAGATGACAAAGCTCACGTCGATTCTGTGCCAGGCCGCGGCGGCCACGCTCGGTATGAAAATAGTATTGGTACCAATATCGGTATTCGGCGTCAGGCCGGGCCGGTTCCACGGACGTCGAGATATTCTGAATATTGTATCCCATGCAACTGACGAGTGCGCGCACGCGGTCGGGCCATAGCGCCGAAACAATGCACGCGGCGCGGCCACCCCAATCATATCCGGCCAATAAAGCTTGATGCACATTCAGCGCATCAAGCAACTGCACCAAATCGTGTCCCAGCGCCGCTTGTTGGCCAGATCTTGGCGTATCGCCTGCCAGAAACAGCGTTTCGCCAAAGCCGCGCAAATATGGAACGATCGTCCGCACACCTTCGGCCGATAGGCGCTCGACAACACCGTCGTAGGCGCGCGGGTCGTGGGGAAAACCGTGGAGTAGAACTACGGTCTCGCCCCGTGCAGAGCCGTTCTCTTCGAACGCGATTTCAAGATTCGTCGTTCGGATTTTTTGCACGACTGCCCTGTTCGCGATACGACTCTTTCCCATTTTCTCTATCGGTCTTGTGTCAATATTGTATTTTCAAAGGCAACAATCCGCTATTCGGCACGCCTCCAAATATCGAGCAGTGTCCGAAGCGCGGCGACAAAGGCCAAAGGCTGATCCAGTGTCACGTGATGTTGGGCCTGCGGTATCTCAACGATTGGCGCTTCCGGGCCCATCAGCGTGGACATGTAGTCCGCCGTATCCCGCGAAACCAGCTTGCTTTGTTGGCCAAATATCAGTGCGGCCCGACATTGTACCGCTTGCAGATATTCATGGAACGGCTCGCCGAAACGTCGCAGGCCCATGGCCGCCGGATCAAACTTCCAGGTCCACCCTTGGTCGGTGCATTTCAACGAATGGCGACCGATATACTCAACCAGAAAGTCGTTTTGGCATGGTTGTTCCGGCATCAATCGAAACCGCGCCAAAGCGGCGTCGAAACTTTGGTAAAAGCGTTGCCGACCAAACGGTGGGCGCTTGCGCCCGCGGGTTTCTTGGGTTGGCACGCGGATTGGCGAATCGACAATGACCGCGCCGGCAATCTCGTGGCCAAACAAGGCTCCGAATTTCATCGTCATGAAGCCGCCAAAACTGTGGCCAACGACAAACGGGCTGGCGCCGAGGTCGGCATCTTGAATGACCGCACGCATTTCCGTGGCGCGACCTTCCGCCGAGTATTCGGCGCGGCGGTTGCTATCACCCATGCCGGCCAGGTCAACCGCGGCGATGCGATAGTCACGTGTCAAGAACGGTGCGACAAAACTCCACCAATGCGCATGGGCGCCGCCGCCGTGGACGAACAGCACGCCGCGCCGGGTCGCGGCTTGGGTATCTTCGGGCCAGAACAAGTAGTGAATTTGGCAACCTTCAACGTCGACAAATCTTGAGAACCGCGGTCGGGCAATCGCCCAATTAAACCATTCCGGCGCCGTCGCGCGCACGGCAAGGTGGTCATGTCGCGCGGCGGGTTGGGTCACCAAACTTCGCCGAACGGCCGGATTTCCACGCGAAACGACCATGCCGACCGATCTTGATGCGCGACATGAAATATCTCGTCGGCAATGGCCGCAGGTTCGGCAAAAAACTCATCGGGTTTGTCCGGTGCCAGGATTGGCCGTGTCCGGGGCGTATTGATTGACGCGTCGACGATAATATAGGCCACGTGAATACCCTTCGGGCCAAATTCTCGCGCGATCGATTCCGCGAGAATGCGCTGCGCCGCTTTGGTCGAGGCGAAGAACCCCCAATGCGCCTTGCCGCGAGTGGCCGAAGTATTGCCGGTGACAATGATCGCTCCCTTTCCGGCATCCAACATGGCTGGAATTGTTTCGCGTGCGAGATGCAGAAGGGCTGTTGCATTGACTCGGAAGTTCCGTTCCAAATCGTCGGGATCTAGCTCGAGGATGCTGCCGCGCACCGACCGTAACGCATTGTGTACAACTACGGCCGGCGGCCCAAGGTCCGATCGGACCTGCGCGATTGTGGCTTTTAAGCGGTCAAGATCGCTCACGTCGCACGGAAACGCCTTCGCACCGTCGATGGCCTTTTCCAGCGCGGCCAAACGTGCGCTATCCCGTGCCAGCATGGCTACATTGTAGCCGCCTGCGGCAAAACGTCGCGTAATTTCGGCACCGGTACCTTTGTCCGGACCGACTCCCGTGACGAGACAGACAGGTTGTTCCAACTTGACCTCCTCGAAAGGCATCTGGGGCGGCGTTGACCAATGCATCACCGGTGTCTCAGCGTTCGACAGGCGTGTTCCGAATACCGCCAAAAACTTGCTCCGTGGGAACGATCTCAAGGGTTGAGATGTTGACGCGCCAAGGTGCGTTGATCGCATACATGATGGCTTCTGCGATATCCTCGGCGCGCAGTTCATTGAATGAACCGTAGGTCCGTGCTGCCACGTCGGCCCCAGCGGCCTGCTCCAAGAATTCCGTGACCACCCGACCTGGACAAATCTCGGTCATGCGGACGCCGGAACCCTCAAGTTCCAAACGCAAGTTTTGACACGCCAGATGCACGGCGCCCTTTGACGCACCATAAATCGGCGATTGGATCGGATAGAGACCGGCGACGGAGCCAATATTGACGATGTGGCCACGTTTGCGGGTGGTCATGCCGGGCGCGACCGCGCGCAAGACATGGAGGAAGGCGGTGACATTGGTCTCGATCGTGAGGTCAATATCTTCGGGTTGTGCTTCCAAAAAGCTTGCCATGCCACGACCGAGGCCGGCATTGTTTACCAAAACATCAATCTTCCGATTGCCGAGCACTTCGTAGACCTTTTCGGTATCGCGTAGATCCATCGCCAACGGCGTCGCACCGGTCTCTGTAGCGAGGTCGTCGAGTCGATCGACCCGTCGGGCCATTGCTGTTACGTCAAGCCCTTTCGCCGCCAATGCGCGCACAGTTGCCGCGCCGATGCCAGATGATGCGCCGGTCACCAGAGCGGTGCGATAGTTTGAGGTTGTCACATTGTCCTCCTTCCGACTGGCATCTATCGACTACAGGTCGACCATATTTGCTTTGACCACATCTTCGTTCCAATCGAGCCCCAATCCCGGGCGACTGGGAACATGCAGCTTGCTGTCCTTTACTTCATAGGGTTGCTGCAAAATCGGTTCCGCCCAATCCTGCCACTCCAACCAATGGGCTGTCTCAGTCACCCGCATCACGTGAGCGGCGACTTCCGGGTAAAGGTGGGTCGACACGGGCGTGCCGATAGCGCCGGCGATCGGCACGGACCGTAACCAACCGGTTACACCACCAATTCGCATGAAATCGGGCATCACAAAATCGCATGCATCGATGGCCAGCGCTTTGTGCATGTCGCGCGGGCCATAGAAATTCTCGCCGATCTGAAGCGGTGTCTTCAAGTCCGCGGCAAGCTTCGCGTAGCCCGCAAAGTTATCGTAGACGATCGGTTCTTCCAGCCAGGCCAGGCCAAGGTCGTCGATGGCGTGGCAGCGTTGAAGCGCCTCAGCCATGTCGAGACCTTGATTGAAGTCGATCATCAGGTTCATATCGAGACCGACCGCGTCGCGCACGGCGGCGATCGTCGCCAAATCGTCGGTGAGTTTCTCTCGGCCAAGCCGCAATTTAAGGCCAGCAAACCCACCCTGATCTCGCAGTTCCACTGCTTCGGCCGCGACTTCCGCCGGCTCGCGGAGCCAAAGTCCGTTGCTGTTATAAGCTCGCACAGGTCCGACACTGCCGCCCAACAACACGCATAGCGGGACATCCAAAGCACGTGCCAAAGCGTCCCAAACCGCCATGTCCAGACCCGACGCGGCGATCATGGATAGGCCTTCATAGCCAACGAAGTGAAGCGACTTCTGCGCCGCCGCAAATGTGTCGTATGGCGCCAAGTGACGGCCTTTAAGCATATCGCCCAAATCCTTGAGCGCCGGCACCAGATAGCGCATCGACTTTGGAACATAAGGTTCGAGATAGGCCCGCCCGGTAACCCCTTCCTCAGTGTGGAGGTCGATCAGGATCAACGGCCAGTCCGGAATTGTTGCGATCCGGGCTACGACTGTGCGCGGTAGCTTCAGAAGTACCGGACGTGCGTCAATCGCCCGAAGGGTCAGCGGCTCTATTCTCATGGGTAGCCAGTCTCATGCTGCATGATTGCGAAGTGCCGTCGAATGGCACGGCTGTGGCGATTCGTCGGCGAAGCCGACCCATGCATTCTAACAGACTGAGCGGCATTTCGGTACTCCCACGCCGGATGACAGCCATGAAGCTGCGGCATTGCGCGGCCCTTGCGTGGGCCAAAAGGGGGGGCTCACCAGTGTTTACAGATCAGGTCTGAGTTTGTGACGCTTGTGATTGCGGTTTCTGACGCATAGCGTCCGGTCTAACGAATGGCCCTGCAGGAACAAAAGGGGATCGACGGCATGCCGGACAAGTATTTCGACGCGTTGATTGTTGGCGCCGGGTTTGCTGGCCTCTATATGCTCCATCGTTTGCGCGAATTGGGCCTGTCGGTGCGGGTGGTCGAGGCCGGGGGCGGCGTCGGCGGCACCTGGTACTGGAACCGCTATCCCGGTGCCCGATGCGACGTTGAAAGCATGCAATACTCGTATCAGTTCTCCGACGATCTACAGCAGGAATGGGATTGGACCGAACGCTATGCGGCCCAGCCGGAGATCCTGCGTTACGCGAACCACGTCGCCGACCGTTTCGATTTGCGCCGCGACATCCAGTTCGACACCCGCGTGACGAGAGCGTCGTTTGATGAATCGGCCCATTGTTGGACGATCCAAAATGACAATGGATCCACGCTTGCGGCGCAATATTGCATCATGGCGACCGGTTGCCTTTCAGCGCCCAACACACCCAGTTTCAAAGGCGTCGATCGTTTCTTGGGGCCGACCTATCACACTGGCGACTGGCCTCACGAAGGTGTCGACTTCACCGGCATGAGGGTGGGAGTCATCGGCACCGGGTCGTCGGCCATCCAGGCGATACCTATCATCGCTGAACAGGCCGCGCATTTATATGTATTTCAGAGGACGCCGAACTACACTGTGCCCGCGCAGAACTATCGGCTCGATGATGCGTTTCAACGCAAGGTGAAAGCGGACTATGGGCATCTTCGTGAGCGCGCTAAGCAAAATGCAACTGGTATTGCCATGCGATACGGCGAGAAGTCTGCACTCGAGGCTACGCCAAAGGAAAGGCAATTCGAGTATGAGGATCGTTGGCGCCGCGGTGGCGTCCAGTTCATGGGCGCATACCGGGATTTGCTTTTTGATGACCAAGCTAATGAAACGGCAGCGGCGTTTGTTCGGGGGAAGATTCGGGAAATTGTGCACGATCCATCCGTGGCCGCGTTGCTGTCGCCACGGAACGTGATTGGCTGCAAACGCCTATGCGTCGATACCGGCTACTATGCGACTTTCAATCGAGACAATGTCACGTTGGTCGATGTCAGTAGCGCGCCGATTGAGACGATCACTGAGAACGGACTGCGCGCCCACGGCAAGGAATTCGATGTCGATACAATCGTGTTCGCCACAGGTTTTGACGCCATGACAGGTGCGCTCAAAAGGATCGACATTCGCGGGCGCGCCGGCAAGCGGCTTGCCGATAAATGGGCTGAAGGACCGCGAACCTATTTGGGGCTGGCGATGGCAGGCTTTCCGAATCTGTTCACGATAACGGGGCCCGGCAGCCCATCAGTATTGACCAACATGCTGCCGTCCATTGAGCAACATGTCGAATGGATCTCGGATTGCATCGGCTATATGCGGGCGCGGCACTTGAACCAAATTGAACCGACGGTTGACGCCGAAGAAAAATGGGTCACGCACGTCAATGACGTGGCTGGTGGTTCGCTCCGGTCGACCTGTAGTTCATGGTATGTCGGTGCCAACATTCCCGGTAAGCCGCGCGTGTTCATGCCATATATTGGTGGCTTTCCGGTCTATGTCGAGAAATGTCAGGCCATTGCAGCAAACGGCTATGAGGGTTTCATACTTAGCACGGCATGAAAGCATAGAAACTTGGCCCGATGCGGCCGGGGCATTGCGCGTGAGCTGCGATTGGAGATGGAGCAGTCAATGACCGACTATGAATTTCTGACCGTATGTCGCGAGGACAAACTAACCATCATCACCATCGATCGGCCGGAGGTTTACAACGCGCTACACTCACCTGCCCATTTTGAGTTTGATAAAATATTCAACGACTTCGCGACAGATCCGAACCAATGGGTGGCGATTGTCACGGGCGCGGGCGACAAAGCATTTTGTGCCGGCAACGATCTAAAATATCAGGCGGCGGGCGGACCCCGAACGCGACCCGACTCGGGTTTTGCTGGGCTCACACAACGGTTCGATCTTGATAAGCCGCTCATAGCGGCGGTCAACGGGTTTGCCATGGGCGGTGGATTTGAAATCGCTCTTGCGTGCGACCTGATTATCGCCGCCGACAGCGCGGTCTTCGCGCTGCCCGAGCCGCGCGTCGGATTGGCCGCCTTGGCTGGTGGCTTGCATCGCTTGCCGCGCATGATTCCGCAAAAGCAGGCGCTGGGTATGATCTTAACCGGTCGCCGCGTGTCTGCAACCGAAGGCAAGGCGCTCGGTTTCGTCAACGAAGTCACAAGCCCGGCCGAATTGATGGCGGCCGCAAAAAGGTGGGCAAACATGATTTTGGAATGCTCGCCAATGTCGATTCGTGCATCCAAGCAAGCAATTTACCGGGGTCTCGACAAGCCTTCACTCGAAGAGGCCATCGGCACAACTTATCCTGCCGTGCAAGAGCTTTACGACAGCGCCGACTTTATCGAAGGCCCAAGAGCCTTTGCCGAAAAACGTCAGCCCAACTGGACCGCAGAATGACGGTTGCCTGCCAACGCGCTTAGCATCGTTGCGGCGACACAATTGGCAGCAGGCCGGGCGCGATCAACGTCCAGACTCAATGCACGTGCGCGGTAGCGCGAGTCCTTTACAACCGCAAGGTTGCATTTGCTGGATCGCCAGTAACATCAATACGCAAGACACCAGCATGATGACTGAGAACGCAGAAAAAAAGGATTGCTCAGCAATGAAATTCTACGATTTGGCCGGATCTCCCAACACGCGCCGGGTACGGATTTTCCTGGCGGAAAAGGGGTTGAACATACCGTCAGTCGATATTGACATGATGAAGGGCGAGAACAAGACGCCTGCCTATCTCGAGAAGAATTCACTCGGTAAAATGCCGGTGTTGGAGCTAGACGACGGGACGTGTCTCGCAGAATCCGTGGCTATTTGCCGGTATTTGGAAGAGTTGCATCCGGACCCACCATTGTTTGGCCGAGATATGTTAGAGCGCGCGCAGGTTGAAATGTGGAATCGCCGGATGGAGTTTCAGGTCCTTTTTCCGACCATGCAGATTTTCACGAACAGTCATGACATGTGGCGTGGCCGTGTTCGTCAGTTGTCGGAATGGGCGGATATTAGTCGCGAAAAACTTCAACGGGCCTTTGCATGGCTGGACGACGAACTTGTGGGCAGAACATTTATTGCGACAGATGATTACACTGTCGCGGACATTACAGCCCAATGCGCCGTTCTCATGGCAAAAGCCGCGTGCAACATCCGGATACAGGATGATCAGTCCAACCTAGCGGGCTGGTGGCAACGTGTGACGACGCGCCCGACGGCACGTGCCTAGTTTGACACGACTGACTCGGCGAGCGAAGCAATAGAGACCTCAATTGCCAGCTGCACCGCCTTGATCATCGTATCAATGTCCATGGACGCAAGTTCGGTGCTCCGTCGCCCGGTGTACGCGGATTTTTCGTGCGCTACCAACCTCGCCACCTGATGGGCGGCGTAGGGCATGTGGAGAAAGCCACACGGAGTTTGGTCACTTACGGCATTCAGAAACTCGAACAAGGCGGCGTTGCACAGAAACGTTCCGGCGGTATTGGTTACTTGGGCCGGTATGCCTGAATCCAACAACGTCTTCTCGATGTCCCTCAGGGGCAGGGTCGACATCAGTGCTGTTCCAGAGTGCCGCGATATGATGTGATCTCTAAGGACATTGCCGTCATTATCGGGGATCTCGAAATCTGCGACGTTCAACGCGGTTCGCTCTATGCGCACAACAGGGGTGCCCGGCCAAAGTCCCAAGCTGACCACGAGCCGCGGCTTGCTTGTGGCGATCGCTTCCACGATCCGTGTACGCAAGGGCTGATAGGCAACCGGCAGCAGTTGTCCATCCACGGCGAAATCGGCGACACGTGTGCCCGACAAAGCAACCACGATGTCCGCTGTCGGGTTGAAGTCACGCCCGCCATACGGCTCAAAACCTGTCAAAAGGATCGTGTTGTCTTGAGGGCCGTGTGTCATCTCTGCGAACCTCGATAAGCAGCGCAGCGTCACCGAAAACTAGAGCATATCATGCGAACATATGTGAGCGTGATATGCTCTGGCGTCGTTTGGTCGTCTCTTCAAGCGCCAGTCTGCGGGAAAACCATTGACAGTGCGACTTGTGACGACATTTTATGCGGCGTGCCGCATGGTACAACTCGTGAATGAAGGGCATTGGCTTTGGCGGAAGTTCGATCAGTTTCGCGGGCTTTCGAACCGGCTGAGTGGGCAGTGCGCGTCGATCTAGCTGCTGCATTTCGCTTGGTCGATTTGTTTCAATGGTCGGATTTGCTTGCAACGCATTTATCTGCCCGTGTGCCCGGTGCTGATGACCATTTCCTCATCAATCCATTTGGGTTGTTCTTCGAGGAAATAACAGCATCGAAATTGGTCAAGGTCGATATGGCCGGCAGTGTTCTCGATGACACGCCGTATAGGGTTAACCCCGCTGGCCTTACGATTCACAGTGCGGTCCATATGGCACGGACGGACGTGAACTGTGTCATGCATACACACACCACTGCCGGCGTCTCCATTGCAACGCAGCGAGACGGACTGTTGCCCATCACGCAACATGGCATGGCAATTATCGCGCACACTGGCTACCATGACTATGAAGGCATTGCTACTGACCTTGATGGACGATCAAGCCTTGCGCACGACCTTGCCGACAACAATGTTTTAGTTCTGCGCAATCATGGCCTTTTGGCCGTCGGGAAAACTGTCGGCGAGGCATTTATGTGGTTGTATCGTGCCGAACGCGCGTGTCGCATGCAGCTCGCGGTCCAACAATCCGGTGCCGAAATCACACCGATCCCGGACCGCATCCAGACCGCGACCATCGAACGAAATCAATTCAACAATTCGGATCACGGGTACCGACCCATCGGCGAGCACGAATGGCCCGCGCTACGACGGAAATTGGATCGCATCGACGGTTCTTATCAGACTTAGGAGCATCACGATAATTGTCTAAGGGTCGTAGCCGGGCCCGCCGGGCCGCCATGCATAAGTGATGTCGGTTGGCACAGACGCGTCTTTTCGCGTGAGGCCTTGCTGACTCAATATCAGGCGAACGAGCGAAAACTGTTCACGACCCCAGAAAACTTCGCCATCTAACAAGATCGTTGGAACACCGAATACGCCAGCTGAATCAGCTTCAGCTTGGATGGATTGGAAGGCGCGCCGACCTTCGTGGGCGGCATACGCGGCGAAGTCCGTCTTGTTGACGCCAATTTCCCGCAATACCCCGCCGATTTCGGTGATGCTCTCAATGTCCAGCTCGCGCCGCCAAAAACGTTCGTAGACGATGTCGTTGTATTGGCGCACCAGATCAAATTTCTTGGCGTAAAGAAGGCCGATGGCGGCGAGGGAGGAATCCCAAATCTTCTGCGTTCCGCGAATTGTCATACCTCGCAAGTTGGCATATCGCCGCGCATCCATATAAGTATAGCGTACCCGTCGCCATTGATAGGCCGTTCGATCCTCGGTCAGAACTTTGCGATCGTCATCGACTTCGGCCGAGCCCCGATAGCTCGCAATGTCAAGTGCGAGAGGTAACCAGTTCAGGTGGACATCAAAGTCTCGCTCAAACGTCCATAGAGGGTCGATCGCGAGATACGCATACGGGCTTTTGTGGTCGATATAGACGTCAATTGTCTTGGATACCATCTTTGAAGAATTCTCGATTCTTGCGTGGGCACTTTCGCTGGCCCATAACGTGCCACGCGAAAAGACGCCGCGTGGCACGTTATTTATCTCGGCAAGGGAACTTAGGGCTGCCGCAATTCCGCACGACCAGTCGTCATTCCGAGAGCTCTTTGAGCCGCGCCAGGCTCGCGCTGTAGACTCCGGATAGAGCATTGGCCATACCGGCGCCGCCATCATCTGGAAATGCGGCAGGATCCATCGTTGTACGCCAGTGAACTTCTGCGGTTCCCGCGCGCGGTCCGGGAACGGCCCACACTGTCGACCGATATTTGGCTGTCGCCAATACGCTTTCGCTGATCACCTCATAGGTGTATGAAGTCGGGCCTTGCACGCTCATCACTTCTAGCAGTTCGCCCAATCCGTCCACATTAATGCGACGCACTGTGCCCAATTGGCCAATTCCTTCGTCATACGCGCAAGTGGTGACCGGTGCGACCCATTTCGTCAGTGCGCAAAAAGTGCCGAACTCGGCCCATATTGCGACGGGGCTTTCTTCGATCAAAATGGATTCGTGGATGGTTATCTGATCATCATAACGCATGTCGGCGGTGGCCGTACTCGACATACTCATCGCCATGACAATCGCAATGAATCCACTCCATGGCGCAATTATTTCTCGCAAATACATTCGTTCGCCTCCCTTTGAGGTGTCTTCGCTGATTTGATTGCGGATTTTCGAAGCCCGCACAATTACGGAAGGCTGCCGACCAGTCAATGTTTCGTGATTGGAGTTGGCCGCGTGGCCATTGAGAACATGGAGCAGTGTTGGACATCCAGAATTGTGCACGGTTTGTCGATTGCTCGTATCATGCGATCGGCTATTGGTGGAAAGGACGATGATGTGACCGGTTCTGTTGCAATTGGAGATCGGACCTTGACCTTGACAGAGCTACATCGCCGCGCCTCATGCGTGGCGACAGGTCTGGCGGCGCTGGGGGTCGGGGCGGCCGATTCGGTCGCGATTTATCTGCGTAACGATCTCGCGTTCTTAGAGGTGGTGCTGGGGGTCGGTTTGTTGGGCGCCTATTCGGTGCCGATCAACTGGCAATTCAAACGTGAAGAAGCCGGCTACGTGATCGCTGACTCCGGCGCGAAGGTACTGGTCGTGCATAGTGACCTGCTAGCGGAGGTCAAAGATACGGCGTCCGACGGGTTGCAGATATTGGTCGTCCCGACGCCAGTCGTAATTCGTGCCGCGTATGATATTGGCCCGGAAGCTACCCACGTCGCCGACGGGTTCACGGCATGGGATCCATGGCGCGAAGCCCATGAGCCGTGGCGTGGTCCGCCGGCATTGTCACCTGGAAGCATGATCTACACGTCTGGCACGACCGGACAACCGAAAGGCGTTCGCCGGATTCCGGCCGAAGTTGCTGACCTCGAGTCCGCTTCTGCGCGCATTGCCAACGCCTTCGGTGCGCGACCTGGCATGAAGGCGATCATGACAGGACCGCTCTATCACAGCGCGCCGCTCGGATATGCGCGTGCTGTTCTGGGTGCCGGTGGTGGCCTGACATTGATGCCCAGGTTCGATGCCGAGAGCCTGCTGCGCCTGATCGAGGAACAGGGCGTTACGGATATGCACATGGTCCCAACCATGTTTGTGCGCCTCTTGCGCCTGCCCGGCCACGTGCGACGCCACTATGACATTTCTTCCTTGCGCTATGTCATTCACGGCGCGGCGCCCTGTCCGCCAGACGTCAAGCGCCAAATGATCGACTGGTGGGGACCGGTGATCCACGAATATTATGGCTCGACCGAAGTCGGTTTAGCTACGGTTGTCGATAGTGCGGATTGGCTGAAACATCCCGGTACAGTTGGGCGACCTTTGACCGGCGTCAAAATACGGATTTATGCCAACGAGGGTTGGATACGAGCCCCGGGCCAGCAAGGTGAAATCTACGTTGGGCTCGAGTCTATAACGCCGTTTACGTATCACAACAATGACCAGAAGCGACGTGAAATTGAACGCGACGGCATGGTGACCAATGGCGACATCGGTTATTTCGACGACGAGGGGTTCCTTTACCTCTGTGATCGTAAGATCGATATGGTGATATCCGGTGGCGTCAATATCTATCCGGTTGAGGTCGAGAAAATTCTTGCACAGTTGGATGGCGTGCGTGACTGTGCCGTGTTCGGTGTCCCGGATCCCGAGTTCGGGGAAGTTCTTGCGGCTGCGATTGAGCCCGATAATGACCACGCTTTGACGGAAACTAGCGTTCGTCGATACCTAGCAGATCACTTAGCGAGCTATAAAATTCCGCGAGTTATTGCGTTTCATGACACTTTGCCGCGGGAGGACTCTGGTAAGCTCTTCAAGCGAAAATTGCGGGAGCCCTATTGGCGTGACGTGGACCGGCGGATCTAGTGATCCAGCGACGATGGTTGGAACCTAAGTTGGTTGCATTGGTCACCAGATAATTTTCTCCGGATCGCCTTTATAGAGGGACCGGATATAAGCAATGACCTTCCAAATCTCATCTTCTGTGAGCTTCTTAGACCAGCCCACCATATTGGTGTCCTTGCGCCCTTTTGCGATGGCCCGAAATATTGTTTTGTCAGTGGGGCGATAAACCCAATCATCATCAGTTAAGTTGGGCCCCACGGCGCCTTCCGCCGTTTCGCCATGACAACTATAGCATCCGGTTTTTGCCCACAGTTCTTGTCCGTCTTCAATTGCGACAGGGTCACCGGTATACGGATTGGTTTCGACGGTTGGATCATCAGCCGCCTTGGCGACGGGGGCGAACGCCAAAACGGTCAGTGCGGATGCGATAGCGGCACGTTTCAACTTGGTCCTCCTTCGGTTACCTTGGGGCGTCGGCGATGATAGGGCGGGGACGCGCATCACGCCCCCGCAACATTTAACTATCAGTTAGGCCACCATCAGGCCATCATTGGCCGAAAAGGCCGAATACCATAAGATATCCACCTTTGCGGCTATCCTTGAGTTGCGGTGCACCGCCGCCGCCCAAAGTCGCCCAACCGGTCCATCCACCGAATCCTGCCGGAACGGCGACATATTGCGTGCCGTCTATCGCGTATGTCATGGGGCTACCAAAGATCCCCGTGCCAACATTGAACGACCACAGTTCTTCGCCTGTGTCTTGTCGGTACACTTTGAAGTGGCCTTCGGGCGTACCTGCAAACAACAATCCACCGCCCGTCGTCAGAAGTCCGCTGGTGAAAGGCGATGGCGCTTTTACCGTCCAGACCTTGTCTCCTGTTTCGGCATCAAATGCGACAAGCTGGCCATAGCCCTTGTTCCATTTGATTGTCCCAATGCCCCAATAGGGCGCACCGACTGTTCGTTCGGCCGGGTTCAAGCCTTCGCCAAGAGGTGCGCTCTTGATGTCGGTACAGATTTCCCGGCTCGGTACAAAGACCATATTTGTGTGGGGGTTGGCGGTCATCGGATTCCACCATTTCCCACCTTCCGAGGCCGGGCAAATATCTTTAGCTTCATAATCGTAAGCGGGGACCTTTTCCGGGTTGACAATCGGTCGACCATCGGCCTCGAAACCGGTCGCCCAATTGACTTTGGAAATCGGGACGCCATAGACAAATTCACTGTTTGTCCGATCGATGGCATACAAGAAACCGTTGCGGTCGCCATGCATCCACAGTTTCTTGTTCCCGACATCAAGCAACAGTGGTTCGTTGTTGCCGTCATAGTCCCAAACATCGTGCGGCGTGTACTGGAAGTAGTGCTTGATTTCGCCCGTGCTTGCGTCCAGCGCCAGCGTGGCATTCGAGTACAGATTGTCGCCGGGACGATTGGTCCCGTCCCAATCAGGGTTCGGATTGCCAACACCCCAGTAGAGGGTGTCAAGTTCCGGGTCATACGATCCGGTGATCCATGCCGATGCACCACCATTCATGGCCATGTCAGTCGAACCCCAGCTGTCATGGCCCGGTTCACCGGGGCCGGGGATCGTATATCGGCGCCAGGCTTGTTCGCCCGTTTCGGCATCCAACGCTTCGATAAACAAACGGGTCGGATATTCCGCGCCCGACAGGCCGACGACGACGTTGCCTTTGACGACCAACGGTGCGACGGTCATCGTGTAGGCCTCTTCCCAGTTCGCCAAATTGGTGTGCCACGCGACCTCACCGGTTTTTGAGTCAAGCGCGACAACGTCGGCGTCGGGCGTTGCGACATAGACCTTGTCGTGATAAAGCGCGACGCCACGATTGCCGATGTCGCAGCACATCTTGCCGGCCACGCCCTCTGGCAATTCGTCAACATAACGCCAGATCTCTTCCCCGGTACGCGCGTCGATCGCGTAGGTCCGCCCATGCGACGCGGTGGCATACATCACGCCATTGTTCACAACCGGTGTGGTGTTTTGGGCATCGAGAACGCCAAACGAGAAAACCCATTTTGCGACAAGGCTGTTGACATTGTTGGCATTGATTTGGCTGAGCGGGCTATACCGCGTTCCGGCGTAGTCGCGTGGGGCCATCAGCCAATTGTTCGGATCTTGCCCCGCCTCAAGAAGCATTTCATCAGTCACGTAGTCTTGAGACGCGGCTGTTCCGAAATTAAACGCGAAAACTGTAGCTGCAACGGCGGCCACGCCCGCTCTCTTTGTCTTCCAAGATGCTGGACGATTCATGATCGAGTGACTCCCAACATGATTTTTTGTGCTGACCCTGCTTTGAGCAGTCAATTCGGAAATGATAACGCGCACAATATCGTACACGGTCGGTTCATTTCGACCATGAGCTATGCGAGTCAGGCGCCGATTTCGCGTCTCCCGGGTTATTTTTCGGCTGCTAGCCGACAACGAGAGACCGCCGCTTCTGAAGCTCCAACCGTATGCACGCACTGGGACACATGAATCCGACATTGAGAAACAATTTTCCGTGCGCACTCCCCCTTTCCCGCATGATGCCCGTAGCGCTCGCGCGTATAGGTCGGGAAGCTCTTGTGACACGTGTCGGCTGCGCTTCTCAATTCTTCGATAAGCACCCGATAAGACTCATATAACGCTGTGCAATCAGAGATTGATACCGGCGGAGTCGGATCGAGCGGGAGAGCGACAGCGCTGTGGGCCCTTTCGTCCGCTGCTGATGTAGCGAAGGAGACCCGAACGAGGATCAAGACGCCAATGGTGCTGGGTGAGAAGGAACGCACGGATCAGCCCTTGTTTGCCAAATACGATCAATCTTATAGCATGACGTGGGGGACGGAGACGGCACAGTCGGGCCGTGCCGAGGCGGATGAAACTGTGAGAACTTGTTGAAATGACAGCGGTAGTGGAATCGCGCGATACGGCTGACGTACTGATTGTCGGAGCCGGCGCCTCCGGTGCGGTGGCGGCGAAGCATCTGGTTGAAGCCGGTGTCAAAGTTGTCTGTTTGGAGCAGGGGCCACGGGTTGCGTCATCGGAATTCTTCGGTGACAAGCCGGAATGGGAACTGACATCGCAGCGGCAATGGCATCCGAATCCTAACGTTCGTCGGTTGGCCCAGGACTACCCGATCGACGTCTCGGAATCTGACGTGAACCCGCTGATGTTTAGCGCGGTCGGTGGCAGTACAATTATTTATGCGGCTCATTGGCAGCGTTTTATGCCATCTGATTTTAGGGTTAAGACTTTAGACGGCGTTGCTGATGACTGGCCATTTACATACGAAGATCTAGAGCCTTACTACGATCAAATGGACGTGGAGATGGGAGTATCGGGCCTTGCGGGTGACCCAGCATATCCACCAATGACGCCACCACCATTGCCGCCTTTGCCGATTGGGAAGATCGGGCGAAAGGCTGCACAGGGTATGAACGCGTTGGGGTGGCATTGGTGGCCGGCGTCGCAGGCCATCCCGTCACGAGCGTATCGCGGACGCAGCCAATGTGTGCGACGCGGCACGTGCATGCAGGGGTGTCCGGAAGAAGCGAAAGGGTCCGTTGATTTGACCCATTGGCGAGATGCCGAAGCGCATGGTGCGCGAGTTGTGACCGGAGCTTGCGTGCGCGAAGTTACAGTCGATCGGCGCGGGCACGCGACCGGTGCGGTATACACCGATCGTGACGGCGTGGAACATCATCAACGCGCCGATAAAGTCATTGTTTGCTGTAATGGTATTGGTACGCCGCGCTTGCTGCTGAATTCAACGTCGAATCTGTTTCCAGATGGATTGGCGAACAGCTCGGGACTGGTCGGCAAGAATTTGATGATGCATCCATTCGCGGCGGTGGTCGGTTATTTCGACGAGCCGTTGGACAGTTGGTTGGGTCCCGCCGGTCAGGCACTACATTCAATGCAATTCTACGAGACGGATGCCACGCGCGGGTTCGTTCGCGGTGCCAAATGGAACGCGATGCCAACCGGTGGTCCGCTTGGGATGCGATCAGCCTATGGCGGTGGCGCGTTGGAAGAAGCTTGGGGTGAGGCCCTCCATCGCGCGACGGCGAAACGGTTCGGCCGATCCTTCGAATGGGGGATCATCGCCGAAGACCTGCCCGACGAGAACAACCACGTCACTCTCGATGAGGCACTAACCGACCGGGACGGCAATCCAGCTCCCAGGGTTATTTACCGCAATTCAGAGAATACGCAGCGCTTGCTGCGATTCCATTTGGAAAAGGCAAAAGACGCTATGGCGGCTTCTGGTGCCTACGACACGTCAACGACCGAACTGATGCGCGATTGTGGTTGGCACTTGATGGGAACCTGCCGCATGGGTGAGAACCCGAAACGTGCTGTCGTCGATCAATGGGCGCGCGCGTACGATGTCCCCAACCTTTACATCTTTGACGGCAGCATTTTTGTCACGTCATCGGGTTTCAACCCGACAGGTACGATCTGCGCGGTGGCGTTGCGTTGTGTGCATCATATGATTGAGCAACGAGGTGCACCATGACCATTAGGCTGACAACTAAAGAAAGAGAGGCATTCGCCGCTTTAGCGAATGTACTCATTCCATCTGCTCATGGTATGCCAGCGGCGCCGGAGGTTGGTATCCAGGACGAAGCTTTGGATCATGTCTTGTCTTTACGGCCAGAGCTCGCGAACGATCTCGTCCGTGGCATTCGAGCGCTGGGCGAGGGAAACGCCGCGGCGATCGCCGAAACCTTAAGTCGAGACGATCCGGCGGCGCTGGGCGCGATTGGTCTTGTTGCCGCGGCGGCCTATTACATGAACACAGACGTGCGCCAGCGCCTTGGTTATCGTGGCCAGGAAAGTCGCCCCGCCACCGATGACGAGGAACACGATTATCTTCGAGATGACCTCCTGCAACCGGTGATTGACCGGGGGCCAATTTTTCGACCGACTCCAAAATAGAGTCCGCGCTATTCTTGCCAGGCTGACAAGTCCAATCCTTGGAAGGTAATCGCTTCCAGAATGTTCGAGAAATCGTCGGTCCAGGGAGGCCCGCCGTTCGACTTAGGCAACGGCAACCACCGGTCGCTGAGATCCAGACGCTCGATCGTCTCGGGCCGGCGGGCAAGTAGCGCCCACATCGATCCAGTCCCCAGGAAACGAGCTTCATTCGGATCATCGTAGTCCGTGCTGGGAATCCGCGCGGCCATCCGTGCACTGAGTCCCATGTCATCGGCCAACCGCGCCAGAGTTGGGCGCAGGTCCAAATGTCGGTTGCTGATGTTGAGCACCAAGACGCCGTCATTTTGCAGTTTGCGCATATAAAGGGAGAACGCCTCGCGGGTCATCAAGTGCAGAGGGATCGCGTCAGATGTGAAGGCATCCAACAGCAAGAAGTCGAAGTACTCGTCGCGTTCGCGGCCAAGCGTCAATCGCGCATCGCCAATGATGATCGGCGACGTTGGCGCGCATTCCGGAACCAAACGGAAGTAGCGGCCGTCTTCGGCTATTTGCCCAACCAATGGGTCGATTTCGTACAAATGCCACGTCTCTTCGGGGCGCCGATAGCAGGTGAAAGATCCAGCACCTAGGCCGACGACGCCGACTTTTCTGGTATCGGCCAGGTCTTGGCTGGCACGAATCAATTCAACCAGAGGGCTTTCGGGCGTGTAGTAGGTCACCGGCTCGATGCTGCCGTCGGCTAATGTGCGCTGGCCGCCGTGATTTGTGGTGCCATGAGCAAACAGTCGAAACTGGCTGTCTTCTGTCTCGATCACCTTGTATACGCCGAAGAACGAGCGACCGCGCCACAGAGTCCGGTCCTGGTCGACAAGGATGTGTCCCGCGAACAGAACAGCACCCAGGCCAAGAGCAAAGCCAAGCGGACGTTCCTTGCGCCCGAACGCCACGATTACGCCCAAGATCGTGGCCCCAGCCGTCACCGCGGCCGCGAGTTCCGGTCCCGCGGATCGGGTCAATAGGATGGCGATCGCCAGCAATCCGACCAATCCGCCCAAGATGGGCAAGTCCTTGCCGTCGATCAGCTTGCTCTTCATGGCTGGTAGCAGGGCACAGGCCGCAATCAAGGCAATTGGATATTCGTAGACGCCGTTGAAGACCACCGGCGCGATAATTGCGGTGAAGACGCCGCCGATCATGCCCCCGATCGATATCGTCAAATAGAATGCTGTCAGCCAAGCCGGGGGTGGCCGATGTCGCGCGAGTTCGCCATGGCACATCAAGGCAGTCATGAAGAATACGACCGGATGCAGAACCAGCATCATGGCGGCGCTCATTTTCCATTGGAAAAAGAACACCAAAAAGACGAGCGCAAACGGAAAGACGCGAACGACCAAAGCGTGAGGCAGGATCGGTCGGCGGGCAAACACTATGACGAAGCTGAGCAGGTACAGCATTAATGGCACCACCCAGAACATGGGCGCCGCCGCGATATCGGTGGTGATGTGCCCGGTAACGCCCAACAGCAACGCCGAAGGTACTGCACTGTAAGCGAGCCACATGGCACGTTGGCGCCAGCTTGGTGCGCCAGCCGTAGCGGAGGCATTGGCTGTGGCGGGTTCAGTCTTGAGGCTTTGGTCCGGGCCCCTGCGCCGGATCATGGCGTAGCCGGCCACAGCGATCAGACCGGCCAAGATCACATATCCAACGGTCCACGCGACCCCCTGTGTCCGGGCTGAAAGGGTCGGCTCAAGCAACAATGGAAAAGCGAGCAGCGCGAATACGCTCCCCAGATTGCTGGCCCCATACAAGAAATATGGATCGCCGGCATGGGGGTGGCGGGTTCTGGAAAACCAATGCTGCATCAACGGGGCGGTCGCCGAGACAGCAAAGAACGGCGGTCCGATAGAGACAGCCAGCAAGCCAAGCAACCACGCGATCGGTATGGCCTCTGCCGGCGGCTCCCAACCGGCGTTCACCGCGACCGGCAATGACAAAAGGCCGAAACCGAGAACAATAATATGGGCGAAGACCTGCCTATCCGGCGGCAAGGCGCGGGCAACCCAGTGGGCATAAGCGTAGCCGCCGAGCAGCGCGGCCTGGAAGAATACCATCGCCGTATTCCAGACCGCTGGCGAGCCCCCCAAGAGTGGCAGGACCATCTTTGCGAACAGCGGTTGGACCCAAAACAGCAATCCGGCGCCAACGAACATGGTGACCACAAAAAGGGCCAGTATCCGCCGGTTCGAGAGTTGGTTCGTTTGGGATTCGTAGTCCTCTACGGCAATGGAGTTGTCGGAGGGGGCCATGGGCGTTCCTGCTCAGGTCTGCGTACGCAATTCCGACACCAAAGGCCGCGATCGTCGGGCGATGCGGTCCAGGGTCGATCGCATAGTGAAATATGCCGATTTGCGGCACTTGCTATAGCGCGCGTCGCAGTGCGGCCGGGGACGTCTTGGTGGATCTAACCGGGTCTTGTGCGTTTGAGCGACAATGCTGCGATCAGCGCTGAAATCCCGGCGCAGACGGCAACCAGGTACATGCTGGCGCGAAAGCCAATTCGAAACGATTCCGAAATGAGGTTCTGAACGAGAGCTAGGTCAGACGACGTAAGGCCTTCCGGAATTTGGATGCCGGCGAGTTCTTGCGTTTGAGCCAGGACAGCCTGGTTCAAACTCGCAGGAAGGGACAGGCCAGCAAGTCCGGTCGCGACCGCGTCCGCGAAATACGCCATGGTCAGTGGCCCTGCAACGGCCACGGCCACCAAGCCAGCCAATCGGCTTGCGGCGTTGTTAACGCCTGAGGCCACACCGGCGTCTCGGTCGGGAACCGCGTTCATGACGGCGGTCGTCAGCGGCGTGGCCGCAACCGTCATTCCAATCGCCAACAGGAGAATTGGGGCAAAAACAGTGTTCCAATAGCTTCCAGCTGACGGGGCCAAGGCAAGGCCGACACTTGCCATGACGACCAAGAAAGCGCCGATTGTCAGCGGCCATCGCGGCCCGACGCGATCAGCCCAGCGGCCGACAACTCCAGAAAAGACGGCCATCACGGCGCCGAACGGCAGCAACGCCATGCCCGCAGCCGTGGCGGTGTAGCCGCGGATCTGTATGAGGTCGAATGGCAACAGGAACAGGATCCCGCTCAGCGTAAAATAGAGCAGAAACGTCACGACGTTTGCGGCGGTGAAATCGACGGATCGAAACAAGCGCGGTGGCGTCATTGGCGCGGTTGCCCGCATTTCCACGGCCAGATAGGCGATGAACAGCACCAAGCTGCCGACCAGCAGTGCCATGGACAAATACCCATCGACGTTTGCCTTGGGAAGGAGGCTCAGGCCGTATGTTAAGATTGCCAGCGCTAGAATGATAAGAACTGCACCGGCCCAATCTGGTCTGCCCCGCGCTTCTACATCGCGGCTTTCCGGAATAAAACGGACACTAAACCAAATCGTTAGAGCAGCTATCGGCAGATTCAACCAAAATGCCGCGCGCCACGAGAGAAGGTCGATCAAGGTTCCGCCAAGCAACGGGCCAAGCGCCGTCGTCATTGCCGCAAAGCCCGCCCACAATCCGATCGCTCGCCCGCGTTCTTGTTTTGGAAATGACGCCGCGATTATGGCCAGGCTTTGGGGAACCAGCAAAGCCGCGCCAATGCCCTGCAGTGCCCGTGCGGCGACCAAGCTTGAACTGGTTGGTGCGAGACCGCAAAACGCCGAAGCTGCCGCGAAAACGACCACGCCGGACACGAAAATTCGGCGCCGGCCCAGCCGGTCGCCGAGCCCGCCACCGACCAATACCAAGGCGCCTAAGAACAGCGTGTAGATGTTGACGATCCACTGAAGGTCGGAAAATGAGGCATCGATCGTGCGTTGAATCGATGGCAATGCGATATGCACAACGGTGCCATCGATAAATGCCATCGATGAGCCAAGAATTGTCGCAACCAGGACGTAGGGGCGTGCCGAAACCGCGCAGGGCGCATCGGCGGGTCGCCTGCCGGCGATTGTGCCGTGCGGAAACAACGGCCGATGCACGGCGGGCATATCGCAAGTGCGCGGGCCTGGACCAAGAGGAGCCGGCCGTGTCATCGACGGATTCCTTTCAAGGCGTTGCGAAATGGGCAAGGTTCGGCAGCGCGCTCGTCGCGCCATACGACCCTAGACTTTGCCCGAGCGCCCCGCCTATCCTAGCGGTCGTGCGCGACTATGTGAGCTTTGGAAGATGATATGCGAGCGATGAAAACAGTAGTCAGCATGTCGGCGATTCTGACGCTGACGGCGTTCATGTCGGCCGCCATTAATAGTCCTTGGGTGCCTCACGTCGCGTGGGCGCAAGACACCGAGTTGGGTACCGAGGCGCAGCCAAGGAGCACTGCGCGTCCTCCCAGGGTACTCGAATTGGTAATTTTCAGGCTGACTGGCAATTATTGCGATCCTTGTGAACTGGATGTTCGGGACGCTATCGCTGACGTGTTCGGCGTGGACACGGTGATGATGCAGCGGCAAGACGGCCCCGACGAGCCATTGTTGGCTGTGCGTTTCGACCGCAACTTGGTGAACGCACAGGCACTGCTGGAGGTCGCGGAGGCCACCGGTTACACCGTATCCGTAATTGAGCGCTGACAGCGGCCGACATCCAACGCGTTGATCGAATCACGTCCCATGGGCATGGCCAGTTCGCCACCGTAACTGTGATTGATGTGCCGCACGCATTCGCCACAACTACCGACACGAGTTTGGAACTCAGCGATGCGCTATGATGCTTAAAGACTTTGGCAGATATCGAGGGGTGACGGGCTCGCGATGCGCATGGTTCATGTCAGCTTGTTGCTGAAGATCGCCACGATCACAAGTTCCTCGGGCATTACGTACGCGTGTGATGATCCCTTGGATCAGAATATTGAGAAGGTGGAACAGCAATGGCCGCTCGTCGATCCCTGGACCTATCCGCAAGATTGGGTTGAATATTTCGTATTGGGGTACAACGCGCAACCTGATCGTGGCGACGACGTGATGGCGGACACGTCGATTGCATTTCCGATGGATGAGCAGTACTCGACTCGGTATTTCATCGCCGGCCTTGACGGGTGTATGTCGTTTTGGATCGATCTCAATCCCAACAGGGCTTACCACCTCGTGGAACTTGGCCATGCGATAGGAGAGGGTCGGTAGATTGACTGTGGCCATTGATCTCAAATCGGCCACGCTTGAAAGTGACATCGGCAAAATGCGAGTACTAATTGTCACCCGGCATCTATCCCGGCGCCGTGCGCGTGTGTTGTTTAGGAACGAAGGTCGCTGCCATGGCATCCGACAATCGTAGAAAACACCCCGGCAAGGGTCGGGTTCCCGGACGGTACGAAGGGCGCGGTCGACAAGTTGATCCTGCGGCGCGCGATGAGGTCCGCGCGGTTCTTGGTCATCGCGCACGGGCACGCGAACTATTGATTGAGCATCTGCATCTCATTCAGGATCACTATCATGGCATTTCTGCCCGCCATATCGCTGCCCTCGCCGAAGAAATGCGCCTCTCGCAGGCCGAGGTTTACGAGGTGGCGACCTTCTACGCCCATTTCGACGTAGTCGCCGACGGCGAAGCCTACCCGCCGCCACTGACGATACGGGTGTGTGACAGCGTGGCTTGTGCGATGCAAAATGCGGACACCCTTTATGCTGAGTTGCTGGCGAGTGTTGACGACGACGTGCGCGTCGTCACGGCACCGTGTATGGGGCGATGCCAATCGGCCCCGGCCGCGATGGTTGGCCAGCGGGCCGTTGATCACGCGACGACTGAGGCAACTACCACATTGTTCGATGCAGGTCAGTTTCAGGCAGAGATACCCGACTATGAAAACCTGGCAGCATACCGTGAACGGGGCGGATACAAGTTGTTGGACGCGTGCCTCCATGACCGTCACACGCGAGACGGCGTCATCGATACAATCGATGCTGCGGGACTGCGGGGAATGGGCGGGGCAGGTTTTCCCTGCGGCCGTAAGTGGCGGTTGGTACGTGACCATCCTGAACCACGATTCATGGCGGTAAATGCCGACGAAGGCGAACCGGGGACGTTTAAGGACCGCTACTTTCTCGAATCGTGTCCGCATCGCGTATTAGAGGGTATGCTAATCGCCGCCTGGGCAATAGATGCGTGTGAGATATACTTTTACTTGCGTGACGAATACCCGGCTGTGCGCCACATTCTTCAAAGGGAAATCCAAGCACTTCTGGATGCGGGCCTTACCCATGGCTTCAACATACATCTACGGCGCGGCGCTGGCGCATATATCTGTGGCGAAGAGTCCGCCATGCTGGAGAGTATCGAAGGTAAACGGGGTGAACCGCGGCACAAACCGCCGTATCCGGCCGAAGTCGGGCTGTTCGGCCGGCCAACGCTGATCCACAATGTTGAGACATTGTTCTGGGTCCCGGAAATATTGGAACGAGGCGTTGAATGGTATGCGGACCAGGGGCGGCGCGGGGCCAAGGGGCCGCGCGCGTTTTCTGTTTCGGGTCGGGTACGCGATCCGGGCGTGAAGATTGCGCCATCCGGCATCACCGTACGGGAGCTGATCGACGAACACTGTGGCGGAATGGCGGACGGCCACACGTTCAAAGGGTACTTGCCGGGCGGCGCCTCCGGCGGAATTCTGCCGGCGTCCATGGACGATCTCGCTCTGGACTTTGGCACTCTGGACGCTCATGGCTGTTTTATCGGTTCCGCAGCCGTCGTAGTTCTGAGCGATCAGGACGATATCCGAGCAATTGCTCAGAATCTGGTGCGCTTTTTTGAACATGAGAGTTGCGGTCAGTGCACGCCGTGTCGCGTGGGCACGGAGAAAGCAGCGGCACTCATGGTACACGCGAAGTGGGATGAACCATTGCTGAACGAACTATGTGCCGCGATGGCCGACGCGTCAATTTGCGGACTGGGATTTGCTGCGCCCAACCCATTGCTGAGTGCGTTCAGATATTTTCGCGAGGATCTAGGTTGATGACGGCGCCGATTGCCTTTTCGTTGGATGGACAAGACGTCGCGGCGGCACCCGGTGAGACGATTTTTCAAGTTGCGAAGCGTATCGGCATCACATTGCCGTATATTTGCTACACGTCGCAGCCAACCTATCGCGCCGCGGGCAATTGCCGTGTTTGTATGGTTGAGGTCGAGGGCGAGCGGGCATTGGTCGCGTCCTGCATCCGGACGCCGCGGCCCGGCATGGTTGTGCGGTCCGGGACCAGTCGTGCTGTCAAAGCACGCAGCACCGTCATGGAGCTTTTATTAGCCGACCAACCGCCGCGGAACGAGGCCCATGATCCAAAATCGGCGTTTTGGCAGTGGGCCGACCATATGGGGCAATCCGAGTCCCGTTACCCGGCGCGCCAAGGGCCTGTGGCCGATCGTAGTCATCCCGCCATAGCAGTGAACTTAGATGCTTGCATTCACTGTACGCGCTGTGTACGCGCTTGTCGCGAGGTTCAGGTCAACGATGTGATCGGCATGGCGGGTCGCGGCGCCGGCAATTCAATCGTTTTCGATCAAGCGGACACGATGGCGGCGTCGAGTTGTGTGGCATGCGGTGAATGCGTCGAGACTTGTCCGACCGGTGCATTGCTTCCGGCATCGCGAAACGGCGTGGCGAGTAACATAAGGGCCATTGACAGCTTGTGTCCCTACTGCGGCGTGGGTTGTGCGCTGACGTTCCACGTGAGCGATGATCGCATTACAGAAGTGGCTGGGCGCGATGGTCCCGCAAATCGCGGCCGCTTATGTGTCAAGGGGCGCTATGGCTTCGACTATGTGCATCACGCGCATCGGCTGCGTGTACCACTGATCCGGAAGCCAAATGTGCCGAAATCGGCCGTTGATTACGTCGATCCATCCAATCCATCGAGTCATTTCCGCGAGGCCAGCTGGGAGGAGGCGCTGGACCATGCCGCTGATGGGCTGAAGAGAATTCGCGATCAGCATGGCGGGCAGGCTTTGGCGGGATTTGGCTCGGCCAAGGGCTCGAACGAAGAAGCCTATCTTGTACAAAAAATGGTGCGGACTGCTTTCGGCAACAACAATGTTGATCATTGTACGCGATTGTGCCACGCCAGTTCGGTGGCTGCGCTCATGGAGACGATCGGGTCGGGGGCTGTAACGGCGCCATTCGCCGAATGTGTAAATGCCGATGTGCTCATGGTTGTTGGCGCAAACCCAACGGAAAACCATCCCGTCGCGGCGACGTTTTTCAAGAATGCTGTGCGAGATGGTGCCAAGCTTATTGTTATGGATCCCAGAGGCCAGGCATTGAAACGGCACGCAGCTCATATGCTGCAACATCGGCCCGGCAGCGATGTGGCCGTGCTCAACGCAATCATGCATGTGCTTGTGGAAGAGGGCTTATACGATCGTCAGTATGTCCAAGCGCATACAGACAATTTCGAAAACTTGCGCAGGCATCTGAAGGACTATTCGCCCGCAGAAATGGCACCGATCTGTGGCGTCTCGGCCGACTCGTTGTGCACGGTTGCGCGATTGATCGGTCGCGCAAAGTCAGCGATGATTTTTTGGGGGATGGGTGTCTCGCAACATGTTCACGGCACCGACAACGCACGTTGTCTGATTTCGCTGGCTTTGATGACCGGTCAAGTGGGCCGTGCAGGCACCGGGTTGCATCCACTGCGCGGCCAGAACAACGTGCAAGGTGCCTCCGACGCCGGGCTGATCCCGATGGTTTATCCCGACTACAAACCGACGGCGAGCGATCAAGCCCGGGCGTTTTTTGAGGACTATTGGGGCACGAAACTGAGCGCGGAAACCGGTTTGACCGTTGTTGAGATTGCCGATGCGGCGTACGACGAGGTCATCAAAGGCATCTACGTAATGGGTGAGAACCCGGCCATGTCGGATCCCAACGCCGGTCATGTGCGTGCCGCCCTGGCAAAACTTGAGCATTTGGTGGTTCAGGACATATTTCTGACCGAGACAGCCATGCATGCCGATGTCATCTTGCCAGCGTCCGCGTTTCCTGAAAAAGATGGCAGTTTCACCAATACAGACCGCCGAGTCCAACGCGGCCGCAAGGCGATTGAGCCGCCGGGCGACGCGCGGCAAGACTGGTGGATTATCCAAGAGATCGCACGCCGTCTCGGTTCGGATTGGGACTATTCCGGCCCCGGCGACATATTCGAGGAAATGCGCGGGTGTATGCCCTCGATCAAAGGTATTTCATGGGCGCGCCTGGATCGTGAAGGGGCCATCACCTATCCGTGCGATGACGAGAATGCGCCGGGGCACGAAGTCATCTTTGGCGACGGATTTCCGACGCCCGATGGGCGCGGCCAGTTTGTGCCGGCGGCGATTGTGCCGCCGGATGAAGAGCCAGACGATCAGTATCCGATGATACTGACGACGGGCCGGCATTTGGAGCACTGGCACACGGGCGTCATGACCAGGCGTACGGAAGTGCTGGACCAGCTCGAACCCGAAGCCCTATGTGAGCTATCTCCTGGCGATCTGGATCGACTTGGCTTGGCGCCTGGCGACTGGGTCAAGGTTTCGTCGCGACGTGGCGATGTGACATTGCGGACGCGCCGTGCGTCCAGCACGCCGGATGGCGTCATTTTCATTCCATTCTGCTATGCTGAGGCTGCCGCCAACCTTCTCACCAACCCAAAGCTGGACCCGTTCGGCAAGATCCCTGAGCTAAAATATTGTGCGGTGCGCGTGGAAAAGGTGGTGGACGCATAATATGCGCGCAACGTCAGTGTGCCGACATGCCGCACGGTTTGGTGCAAGCGAATGTTGCGTACGGAGCGGAGCCGTCACACTTCGAATTCACGTGTCTTCGTCACACGGATAAAGTTCCTGCAAGGCAAATGTTAGGGTGACAGTTATAGACGTTGTCTCGGGGATGTCGGGATAGCGCCTGAGATAGTCAATCATGTTATCGAGCATCAATGACGGTTCGATTGCTGGTTCGGCGGGCGTGCAGAAGAGTGGCTTGCTTGCCCTGCGCTTAAGGAACATGTTGGCGCTTTCCAAGCCGTTTAGCGCGCCCCGCAGGTAAACCAGCAGCAGCGCTTCTTTCTCGACATCGCCACTTGTCGCCATCTCTAGGAACAGCGCTTTGTCCATATGCTGGGCGTGGGCGGCCGCCGCGTTGCATGCAAGAGCTGTTGCGATGGCGGCGAGAAGGCGCAAGGGAGTCATGAATCTCCGAATAGACCGATTATCGACAAATCCAATTGTTAGGATATCGGTCTTACCGCCGCGCTGTGCAAGGCAGCCGGCAAATTATTGCAACCGTCCGCCGATTTCCATCCCGTCAGCAAGATCCCAGTGCCGGACAAGCGTATCAGATCCGCCGGACAACGCGGTCTGACCATCTGGTGCGATCGCCACGTCCCAGATCGGTTCACCACCCAAGCTCAATGCGCGTTCCATGGATAGCGTGTCCAAATCCCACTGGATCAACACACCATCGCCATCTCCGGATAGGGCAGTAGCCCCGTCTGCTGAAACCGCAACGCAGGTTACGAAGGCATTGTGTCCACCCAACGTCGCGAGCTCTCGGCCGATTTCCAAGTCCCACAGCCGCACGCTCTTATCGGTGCTGGCTGATAGAGCGCGACGTGAGTCCGGTAAAGGTGCGACCGCATTGACGCTATTGTCGTGCCCGCGCAGCACACGGATCTCTATTCCGGACGAGGCATCCCAAAGGCGAATCGTGCGGTCGTATCCGGCCGATAGAAGTTGCGCGCCGCCATTGACAAACGCGACATCCATGACATTGGCCGTATGGCCGGTAAAGCGGCGTAGAGAAATACCATCGGCGACGCGCCACAACTGAACTGTATAATCCCACGCCGCCGTCGCGAGCTGCGTGCCATCCGGCGAAAAGGCCAATCCGTAAACCGCCGCGTCATGGCCATCGATAACCGTAATTTCCGTGCCGTCGGTCACGCGCCACAGCCGGACCGTCTCATCCCAGCTTGCCGATGCCATTGTGTCGCCGTCCGGTGAAAACGCCACGTCGTTGACACTCATGATGTGCTCTTGAAAGACGTCGCGTTCGGTGAGCGTCTTCAAATCCCATAGGCGAATCGTCGTGTCCCAGCTGCCCGACAACGCAAATCGACCGTCCGGCGAGAACGCAACCGCGTTTACGAAACTGCCATGGCCGGTCATGCCGGCGCTGGCACCGGCACTGAGAAATGCGATTCCGAACATGGCGAGGCCGCGAACCGCGGCCGTCAGCAAATTGTGGCCTGCCAAGATGGCCCCAGTTTTAGTCTGGAAACGCCTGAAATCTTGCCACGCCATCGGAGACGACTTGCGGCACCAAGTTTACTTCCCATTCGATATAGTCGCGCATGGCCTGGGGCACGTCTTCGAGCTCGTGATCGTACGGCTTCGGATAGATATCGTCATTCGTTGTGGTCATCCTTTCCATGCCAAACTCAAGTGGGAACCCAGCGTTGGCCCAAGCGCGGGTGCCGCCCTGGAGCACTTTGGTCGTGGCACGTGTCAAGGAACTGATTTCGCCTTGCGCCAACTGTGCCAAGACTCCGTCGGGAGACGTCACGACCACTAGCGACGAAGTTGGCACCTGCTCTAGACACGTTGCCAATCGCGATCGGACGGAAAACCAAGTGCCGGGTAGGTGGCCCTGTCGAAACGTGCGGCTGTCAGCCAAATCGATAATTTCAACGTCGCGGCCGGGCAACAGACCGGCCAAGGCTGGAGCCGCGATCTCAAACGCGGGATTGACCGCGCCAAGGCCAATGACCTCGACTTCCTCCGGCCCCGTTTCCAACGCGACGCCCTCTATCCCATTCTTAAGAACGTAAACGTCGGGCCAACCCATTTGAATGAGCCAAGACGCGGTCATGGTTGCCCGCGTCCCATCATCGTCAACCAGCACGATTCGTCCGCCGAAGACTCCAATATATTCGTCGGTCGCCTGCACCAATTGGCCGCCCGGAGTATTGCGCGCGCCCGTGATGTGTCCGCTTTCGAATTCCTCAGGCGACCGTACATCGCAAAGGAACAATGTGCGTTCATCGGCCTCGGTGCGCCACTTCGCCAGAGTTGCGGAGTCAATGAATGGCACGCCGAAACGATCAGCAACCCGTAATGCGGCCTCGCGAGCCCAAACGCGTCCCCGGTTACTAAGCCTGGGTGGTGTTCGGCTTTCGCCATGCTCACATTGAAACCCGGCCAGCTCCCAGCCCATCGTGCCGTTTTCCAAAGCAACCACTTTGTTTGGTAACCCGGCATTGCGTAAAGACTGCGCGCCGATAATGCTGCGGGTCCGCCCGGCACAATTGACCACGACCAGCGTATTCGGGCCGGGCGCCAAGTCGTGCACACGATGTACCAATTCGGCGCCGGGAACATTTATGCTGTCGGGGATGTTCATACGGTGATATTCAGGGAACGGCCGGCTATCCAAGATCACCAAATCGGTGCCATCATTCCGCAGTGCTTGGAGTTCTTTCGCGCTGACGCGCGGCGTGTCATAGGTCTGTTCGATGAACTCTCCGAATGCCTTGCTCGGTACGTTAACTCCGGAAAACGACATCAAGCCAGCTGCGCGCCATGCTGCCAGACCGCCTGCCAAGATGCCGACGTTACCATAACCGTTGCGGGTCAGTACTTCCGCTGCGCGACTGGCTAGTTCGCCATCGTCATCGCAAAGAACGATTGGTGTTTTGCGGCGGGGCACCAATCGCGGCACATCCAATTCCAAACGACTGAGCGGGCTATTGACCGCGTAAAGAATATGCTCCTTGGCGAACACGCCTTGTTCACGCACGTCGAGCAAGGCCAGTTCACCATGGCGATCAGCAAGCCGACCGTGTAACTCGGTCGGCGTCAACATGACGGTCATTTGTGGATGTACGGTTGTGCTGGGAACGATCCATATGTGCCGTCGCGCATATTAAACATCTTCCGGCCAGGTATGTGTTCGAGACTACGACCGTATAGATGGAAATTCAAAGTTGGCTGGTCGGTAATACAGTGAATGCTGTGAATGTCGTCCGGCATGAACGCCACGCCTTCGCCCTTGCCAATAGTCTTGTCTCCGGTCTCCCGAATCGTGCCGCGACCAGTCACACTGCCGTCATCGGTGCGTTCGTAGAACCGGTTCACTTCCTCGCCTTCAATGCCGACGATGATTGCCCAAGTCGTATGATCGTGCGGCGGCGCCACATGTCCTTTGCGCTCGGACACCAAATAAAGCGCGTAGCCATGGTCGTCATCCTCGGACAACAGATAGAGCGATGTGTTGCGACCTTCGTCGATAATCGGGAACTCATCCACCGAAAACAAGTCGGCCTGTGATGCCAGTTCCATCAGGCGCCGTTTCGACCTCTCCAGGGTCTCACGCGTGACGCCGCCGTCGTCCATCATGCTTCGAATGTCCGCAATCGTTTTTTCAACTTCGTTCGCACGCTGCTCGGCGATCGTCATGGCCGCCACGCTCCTTACTTGACCAATGTATTGCTGGTGTATTCGCGCGAAGTTATAGCGCCGAATACAACGCAAGCACAATCATTCGGCGGGTGCAGCGTGTGAGCTCGGCGCCGCCTCGCGCCGCGCGTCGGCAATTTCCTTGACCCATTCGCTGTGATGTTCTTTTGCCCAATTCTCGTCAACCATACCTTCCCATATCGCCTCGAACGCCCCTTCCATACCAAGCGACCCGATATAGATGTGTGCCAAGATCAAGGCGATCATCACTAGAGACGCGATGACATGCATCAACTGCGTTGATTGCATGTCCTGGATCGTGGCCCCCGCTGCGAAAGGAAACATGAGATTCAGTCCGGTGTAGGACAGGATGACACCACCCACAATCACACACAGAAATATGATCTTTTGACCGGCGTTGAATTTCCGCGCCGGCGGATGGCTGCCTTTGCGCAACAGTCCGCCGCCACGCGCTAGCCAAGCCAAATCAAGACGATTGGGCAGGTTGTTCCGGATCCAGACAACCAGCATTAGGAAAATGCCAACCATGAATACGAAACCACCATAGTTGTGCAAATACTTGCCGGCCATCGTCAGTGCCGCAAATCCATCATCACCCAATACAGGTCTCAGCACATAACGACCGTAAAGAAGGTTCAGACCCGTAAGTCCAAGCAATATGAACGTGATTGCGGTCACCCAATGAATCAGTCGCTCGAACAGAGTAAAACGCGCAATCCTATGACCGGATCGTCCAGATTCGATCCGGATCCGCCCACGCAACGCGAAGAATAGGGCCAAGAGCCCAATTGTGCCGATGATGAGCCAAACGCCGTAGGTAGATATGGGCCCATTTCGCCAAGCGCGCCAACTCTCGCCTTCCGATTGTACCAACACGCCCGCTTGCTGATCTGGAATCGACACATAACCGGGTTGGCCGCCGCGGACGGCGCGCCACATGGCCGCATCATTGTCTTGGCCAGTCGCAGGTGGCGTCAGCTGTGGCGCGTCGGATTGCGCCACAGCTTGGCCGCACGCAATCGCGATTCCAATTCCAAGCCACAGCACGACCGCGAGCCTCGTCAACAAAAATACCGGACGCGACATCACGCGATCTCCCCTAAATCGCCGGCGGCCCGCCAGCCAATGTTAAAACCTTTGATTTTCCACGCGGTCTTGTAGGTTGGCGCGGGCCTCTTCTGCTATTGCTGGCATGGAGCCCCCTTGATAGACACCTTTCTCTATCGATAGTGCCCGACCTTGTTCATCCTCTCGACAGCCGCCCAATACGAGCACAAATACCGCGGCAAATAGCGCTAGTCGCGACACGATCTCAGGACTCGTCAGCTGAGTAGGCTGTGCCCCAGCCCCACGCGCCCGAGCCGAAGCCCCGCGCAATGCTGCGTTCACGATAGATGTCGGATATCACGTCGCCATCCCCGGCGAGTAACGCTTTGGTCGAGCACATTTCAGCACACAGCGGCAGTTTGCCGTCAGAGAGCCGATCTTGACCGTAGTTGTACGTGTGATCTTCCTCCGGTCCCCCGGCGCAAAAGGTGCATTTGTCCATCTTGCCGCGAGTCCCGAAGTTGCCGGCCTGTGGATATTGCGGCGCGCCAAACGGACATGCATAGAAGCAGTAACCGCAACCGATGCAAAGGTCCTTCGAGTGCAGGACGACGCCGTCTTCGGTCGTGAAAAAGCAGTCGACTGGGCACACCGCCTTACAGGGCGCGTCGGAACAATGCATGCAGGCAACGGATATTGACCGTTCGCCCGGTTCGCCATCATTGATCGTCACGACGCGTCGACGATTGATGCCCCAGGGCACCTCATGTTCGTTCTTGCACGCGGTAACGCATGCGTTGCATTCGATGCAGCGCTCGGCATCACAGAGAAACTTCATCCGTGCCATGAGTCTCGCTCCCCTCTGGTCACGCGCGTGAGATGCGACACAACGTGGTCTTGCTCTCCTGCATGACCGTCACGCTGTCATACCCGTATGTCTGTGCCGTATTGCTGGCTTCACCCAGCACATAGGGATCGGCGCCCTCCGGATAGCGATCGCGCAGATCCTCGCCCATCCAGTGACCACCAAAGTGGAATGGCATAAACACGACGCCCCGACCGACGCGCGCGGTCACCATGGCCTTTACTTTCACTCTCGCCCCTTCGGGGCCTTCGACCCATATGTCATCGCCATCGGCGATCCCCGCATTGTTCGCGTCGTACTGATTTACCTCGGCGAACATGTCCTGCTGAAGCTCGGCCAGCCAGGGGTTGGACCGCGTCTCCTCGCCACCACCTTCATACTCCACCAAGCGGCCCGAGGTCAGGATCAGCGGATAGTCTTTGGCAAAATCTTGATCTTGGATCGATTTGTAGAGCGTCGGAAGTCGATAGAAGACTTTGTCTTCATAGGTCGGATAGTCGGGGACCAGATCGCGCCGCGGCGTGTAGAGCGGCTCGCGATGGATCGGCACCGGGTCGGGGAAGTTCCACACCATGCAACGCGCCTTGGCGTTGCCAAACGGAGCACAGCCATGGGCAATCGCAACCCGCTGGATGCCTCCGGAGAGGTCGGTCTTCCAGTTCACCTTGCCCGGCTCATCACCGCCAATTCTCTCGATCGTCGCCCGTTCATCGGCGGTCAAATCGCCATCCCAGCCGAGCTTCTGCAGCATCGCGTAAGTGAATTCCGGGTAGCCATCCTTGATTTCCGATTCCGCCGAGAAGTCATCTTCGGCAAGCAGGTTCTCACCCTCATATTCGACGCCGAACCGGGCTCGGAAAGTGAGACCGCCCTTGGCGACGGGTTTGGAGGTGTCATAAAGAATCGGCGTGCCAGGGTGATTCATCTCAGGTGTGCCCCAACATGGCCATGGCATGCCGTAATATTCGCCGTCGCACGGCCCGCCGACCGCCTGCAACGTGGTGCGATCAAACGTCTTTTGGTTAGCCATATGTTTGCGTAACCGCTCCGGCGACTGGCCGGTATAACCGATCGTCCACATGCCGCGGTTGATCTCGGCCGTCACGTCTTCGACCTTGGGTTCATCGCCCTCGATCGCGATGTTTTTTAAGAATTCGTCGGCAAACCCAAACTTGCGAGCAAACAGCTGCATGATCGCGTGGTCGGGTTTGGATTCGAACAATGGCTCGACAACTTTGTCTCGCCACTGTATCGACCGGTTCGACGCCGTTACCGAGCCATAGGTTTCAAATTGGGTTGCAGCCGGTAGCAGATAGACGCCGTCTTCTTTCTCTTGCATGACCGCCGTCATGGTCGGATAGGGGTCAATGACGACCAGTGTATCCAACATCTCCATGGCGCGTTTCATGTCGGGCAGTCGCGTCTGGGAATTTGGCGCGTGCCCCCAAAAGACCATGCCCTTAATCGGGTTCGGCTGTTCGATTTTGTCGGCATCCTCCAAGACGCCATCGAACCATCGCGACACCGTGATGCCTTTCGACTCCATCAGCTCTTGGCTGGCAAAACGACCAAGCATGTAGTCGTAATCCACATCCCAAACCCGCGACCAATGCTTCCACGCTCCGGTCGATACGCCGTAATAGCCGGGCAGGGTATGTGACAGGACGCCAAGATCAGTAGCGCCCTGTACATTGTCATGGCCACGGAAAATATTCGTGCCGCCGCCGGCAGTACCCATATTCCCCAAGGCCAATTGTAGGACGCAATACGCGCGCGTGTTGTTATTGCCGTTGGTGTGTTGGGTGCCGCCCATACACCATACGACAGTCCCAGGTCGATTCATGGCCAGCATGTGGGCGACTTTGTTTACTTGTGATCCGGGCACACCGGTCACGCGCTCAACTTCGTCCGGCGTCCATTTCGCGACCTCTTCGCGGATACGGTCCATGCCCCAGACACGCTTGCCGATGAAGGATTTGCTTTCCCAGCGGTTCTCGAAAATGTGCCAGAGAATTCCCCAAATTAGGGCGACGTCGGTACCTGGGCGAAAACGCACATACTCGTCGGCGTGCGCGGCGGTGCGCGTGAAACGCGGGTCACACACGATGAGCGGCGCGTTGTTCTGTTCTTTCCCCTTAAGAATGTGCATCAACGACACCGGGTGGGCTTCGGCCGGATTGCCGCCGATAAAGAACATGCAGCGCGAATTGTGAATGTCGTTGTAACTATTGGTCATTGCCCCATAGCCCCAGGTGTTGGCGACACCCGCGACAGTGGTCGAATGGCAGATGCGGGCCTGGTGGTCGACGTTGTTCGTACCCCAGAACGCCGCAAACTTTCTGAATAGGTAGGCTTGCTCATTGGAGTGTTTGGCGGAGCCGAGCCAATACACCGAATCAGGACCATCGCTCTCGCGAATCGCCAGCAGGCGATCACCGATCTCGTTGATCGCTTGTTCCCACGATATTCGTTGCCAAACGCCACCTTCCTTTTTGACCGGATATTTGAGCCGTCGTTCGCCGTGGGCGTGTTCGCGCACGCTGGCCCCCTTGGCGCAGTGCGCGCCGAGGTTAAACGGGCTGTCGAAAGACGGCTCTTGACCAATCCAAACGCCGTTTTGAACTTCGGCAGTGACCGTGCAGCCGACCGAGCAGTGGGTGCATACCGACAGCACCTTCTTGATTTCGCCTGCTGCGCCAGTTTGGTTGGCGGCCTCCGCTTTCTTGATTCGGTTGAACGAAATACCTCCCGCCAATGCGGCGGCACCGCCCGCCGTCAGGCCCGATTGCTTTAGAAACGTCCGACGATCGACGGCGCGCCCTTGCCCGGCGGCGACAATTGCGCGCAACCCTGGATCGACTGATACATTGGTTGAGGAACTCGAGGATTGCCGCTTGATCAACATGGCATGTGTTCTCCCGGTAAGGGCCGGTCGGTGTCAGGGTTGGATCGGCAAATTATCGGCCTCGCTAGAAGCGCGCCAAGCGATACACTTCGCGCACATGCGCGCTTTCCCGATAGCGCTTTGTAGGCTTTGCCGGCCTTGTTTCGGCAGCCTCGGTCGATTCTGAATTGGTTATCGCGCCGACGCCCGCGCCAGTGGCGCATAGGGCCGAGATCTTCAGAAAGTTGCGACGACCCACGCCTTGGCGGCGCTTTTGTACCCCCCTCGATTCTCGATCGGTCATGTCCCGAATCTTCCTTCCGTAGTTGTTCCCGCGAACGCAAAGGCTTGTTGCTCGAGCTCCAAAAATGCGTGGCCGAAAGCCCCAACAGCGCGATAGAAATTGCCTGACTTGGCGTGTTCCAGGTCGGTGACGAACTCGAAAGCCCAAGGTCCCAAATGGCGGTCAAAAAAAGCCCGCTGTGTTTCAAGGTCAGCGGGCGTGCCAAATGCGCCGCTGATCAATCCAGCCATAATCTCGCACAAGCTGGCCATCCCATCTTCCGGCTCGTAGACTTTGTCCGCCCGAGCGAGGCCAAGAGCAGACATATCGCGACGCAACGCGGCCAGCGGTCGCTCGTGCAAGAACCCGGTTAGATAGTAAGACGCATAAGGAACCAGTTCACCTTGTCCCAACCCTATGAAAAGGTTGTGGAACTCGACCGCTACAGGGTCTGCATCGGCAACCGTGGCCGCACCGGCCAAGGTTGCAATCGTTTGGCCAAACGGTGAATTGTCGTCGTCCAATTCGCTAAGGCGTGCCAATGCCTCGTTATCTGGCGGCGCACCCAACAAGTCACCAAGCAAACTGTAATAGGCGACGCGGTATTGGTCGATGTCCGCACCCGGCGCATCGTGGTTCAGCGCGTCATGTGGGACGCCAGCTGCCGCGCCTTCCCCCCGCGTCGGCTGCGAATGCAAAGCGCTTCCTCTCCTTTGTCGGCGGCACTTCCAACGCGATTAAACGAGTGCCACAAGAGATGCCTCTCATGAAACTCGGGCACCTTCTTTTCTCAACTGATTTTGGCGCAACCGAGTCTCACGGTCAAGAATGGCGGTTCTCGTCGTCGTCCGGTTCAGCCACACCATCCCGGTCTCTTTCGTCGTCGATTTGCGCAGGTTGATGTTGGTTCCGCCGCTCGACGTTTTCCGCGCGCGATTGGTTGGCGTCAATCCCATTCGGCTGATCCACCTGGTTGGGTCGATCGTCGGATTTGTGAACATGTTGATCACGAATCATTCCACGGCCAATGCGGTACGCTGTCGCGACGACTTTGCCGAGACCCATGGTGCGGAAGTTCTCATCATAATCGTTCAAGCCATCAAGGTTCGCGAAAACCGGATCACTGCGCCAAAGCTTGCGCAACGCGACATTACGCAAAGTGTCTGGTACGTCGCGGCCCATGAAAGGTGTGTAATCAGACTCAGCTGTCAGCGTCTCAATTTCTGGCAAGGGCTGTGTGGGCGCGGTATCAGCAAGGCTTGGCGCCGCCGAGTCTTGCGCTTCGCCGTCATCATCGACCACCGCGGTATCGTTCGTCGCGGAGGGTTGCACGCTGGCCGGCGACTGGCTCCGGCGCGCGGCCATTTTTTTGCGAGACCAGCGATCGGTAAAGCCCCTCGGATTGTCTCGGTCAGCCATACGGCCGGCCCACCACCCCGCGACGGCTTTCCTTCTTGTCCGAGGCGGGAGATTTCGGTCCGCGTTTTCTCTTGTGAAACGGCTCGTCCTTGTGGTGGTCCGCAACAAAATGCGCGGCGAAAGTCATCACGAAGGGGTCCATATGGACGGCATCCACACGCTCATCACCGCCAATCTCATAATCTTCGGCCTCATACGGGCACGCCGTGACCGCAAACGGCTCGGGCCTTTCGCTGCCGATGCCGCGCATGACGACAAAAAGCTGTGGGCGCGTTTGTGCCAGATTGAGCCGATAACCCTCGGTGTCGCGGCGGAATAGATCGAGCCTCAGTGTTCTGGCGTAGAACCGTGCGCAATCCGGCGTTTCGATAAGCTTCTGCCAATCGCACGCCGGTGCTATCGCACGGACTGCTTCTGTTGCACGCCATACACGGTCGATCCAGGGATGATCAACTACTTGAGATTCAACAATAATCCCAAGGTCCAAGCTGGCGTGGGCTGCCGACATCCGATTATCCTATCAACTGCCACTCGCCATGTCGTAGAAAACTCGGCAGTGATGTGCGCGATTGCCCGACCGATCTTCACGGCACGTCTTCTGGCTCACCGCGTGCCTTCCAATCCGCGAATTCCTGTTGAACTTTCTCGGATGGTGGATACAGGCCGGGCAAGCGCTCGCCGCCTGCCAATCGGCGTTGCACGTAGGCTTCGAGTGAATCCTGTTCGCGGCCGCTCTTGGCAACGTCGGCGGCCAGTTCCGCCGGTACAATGACCACGCCGTCGCCATCCGCCACGACATAATCGCCGGGGAAAACGGCGACTCCACCACACGATACGGGTTGCTGCGCGTCGACCAGCATCAATTGCGAGAACGATGCCGGCGCCGCTGCGCCGGCCGAGAATAACGGCAAACCAATCTCGCCGATTTCGGCCAGATCGCGCATGCCGCCATCCGTGACAACGCCCGCGATGCCACGTGCCTTTAGTCGGGTGACGATGTTGCCGCCCAGCATGCCAACATCACGTCTTTGGTTGGCGTCGAGAACCAAAACTGAACCCGGCGGCGCGGTCTCGATCATTTGGGTCATCAAGCTTTCCGGGTGCGATAGGAGCTGCCTTTCAAAGTGATCTTCGCGCAACGGCAAATATCGAAGAGTGTAAGCGGGCCCGGCGAAACAACAGAACATTGGGTTCACGGGCGCCACCGATCGGACGCAGGTATTGCGCAATCGGTGGTCCATCAACAAGCGGGTGGTCAGGGTGGGTGTCGACACGCGGCCGATGGCGGCGGCAATGTCGGTCATGGCGAAATGCTCCCTGAGTCAACGGCGAGGATCGCGACCGCATTAGCCTTACGTCTAGCGATTTCGCAAGGAATACTTCTAATTCGCATCGCCGAGCGTACCTTCGTCCGCTTGGCGCTGGACTCATTCGCCCATGATGACATATCGCGCCGCGACGACGAGATCTTGAGGCTTGTTGACATTGAAAAACGGATCGTGCGTCTGAAAAGGAAAATCGACCTCGGCCAGGTCGTGGCGCGCCGTCCAGGTATCCACTTTTCGGAGTTCTTCGCCCACCACGGCCTCTCGCAAGTCTTGGTATAGCGCGACGGGCCACAATCCAAACACAGGATGAGTCCGGCCACCGGAACGAGCGCACGCAAGCGTGGCGCCATTTGCAATCGCGTCGTGAAGGCGCGTTACTAAGTCACTGGGAAAGAAAGGGGCGTCCGTCGGAAATGTTGCGACATGGGCACATGCCGGGGCAGCGCTCCGCGCCCATGCCATCGCTGTCAATACACCGGCGAGAGGCCCCGCGAAACCGTCGATAATGTCGCCGATAACTGGCAACGCGTAATCTCCAAACCGTTCCGGGTCGCCATTGGCATTTAGCGCAAGATGACGAACTTGTGGTCGTGCGCGCGCAATGGCGTGGGACAGCAATGTCTTATTTCCCAACATTCGCAGGCACTTGTCGCCGCCTCCCATGCGTCGCGATCGGCCGCCCGCCAACAACACGCCCGCGATATCAAGCGGGACCGTCAATCTGTCCGGCCTTGCGTTGAACTCTCACGTCTTCTTCTGATATTCGTTCTATGTCGGCGTCATAAATCAGTCGGTTGTCGCCCGCCACGGCGATAAAGCGCTTGCCCTTGGCCCTGCCGATCAGAGTGAGGTCCGCTTGCCGTGCAAGCTCAATTCCCCAAGCCGTGAAGCCGGAGCGCGATATGAGGATAGGAATGCCCATCTGCACCGTCTTGATGACCATTTCACTGGTCAAACGGCCGGTCGTATAGAAAATCTTGTCCGCGGCGGTTATGTCATTGAGAAACATGTAGCCAGCGATTTTGTCGACGGCATTGTGACGACCCACATCCTCCATGTAGATCAAAGGCTGATCCTGTTGACATAGTGCGCAGCCATGGATCGCCCCGGCTTCCAGATATAAGCTCGGAGTCGTGTTGATCGATTTGGTAATGGCATAAAGCCAGGACGTCCGCAGTTTTGCGTCGGTCGGCAGAACCACATGCTCAAGAGCTTCCATGACATCGCCAAAAACGGTGCCTTGCGCGCAGCCCGAAGTTCGCGTTTTTTTGCGGAGTTTGTCTTCAAAATCAGTTTCACGCGCGGTGCGTACGACAATTACGTCAATGTCGCCGTCATAATCGATCGAAGTGATCTCATCATCTTGACGCAACATGTTCTGGTTCAATAGAAAACCGATTGCCAGGTAATCTGGATAATCGCCGATCGTCATCATTGTGACGATCTCTTGGCTATTGAGAAAAAGCGTCAACGGTCGTTCCGTTGGGGCTTTGGTCTCAATGGTCCGGCCTTGTTGGTCTGTTGCGATTACGGTTTCTGTCAGCCGAGGATCACCGGGATCGGGTTTCACAACAAATTCGGTCATGGCCGCCACTATGGATCAGACCTCGCCCCAATGGGAAGTGGTCCGAGGCGGACGCAATCGGACTTTTCGCTTCCGCCGGCGGCGCCTAGACTGTCTGTCGATGCGAGGACCCAATAGATGAAAGCCGGAAACAGGCGGGTCTTGGTTTGTGATTGTGGCGGCACCATGCATTTGGACGGTCGGCGCATCGCGGACACCCTTGACCAATCCGATCCGCCCACAATTCACCAGGCGTTGTGCCGCCGGCAGATCGGGGCGTTCGAGGATGCGCTGCATTCCGGCGAGCCGCTCTTGGTCGCTTGTACTCAGGAAGCGCCAGCGTTCACAACGGTGGCCGGACCAAGTGGGGCCGATAATCGCCTTCGCTTCGTGAACATACGAGAACGCGCCGTCTGGAGCGATGATGCGAAGACGTCCGGGACACAAGCGAAGGTCGCGGCGTTGTTGGCGGACGCCGCGGTCGATGAAGCACCGACGCCGACGCTGGAGCTGACCTCCACTGGTCGAACCTTGATCTATGGCGGCGGCCAAGTTGCTCTAGATGCGGCTGCGCAAGTTGCCGGGCGCCTTGCGAGCGTCGTCGTACTTGCCGACGCCGAAGGGATCCCACCGCCGCGACGCCTTGCTGTTCCAATTTATCGCGGCACTATCGCGACCGTCAGCGGACATTTCGGAGCTTTCGAGGTCCGCTTCGAAAGCTATGCACCGGCGGATCCCTCATCTCGACGTGATCTGCAGTTTGTCGAACCGGCCTACGCGAGTGAGAGCAGCTTCGACCTTATCATCGACTTGTCGGGTGGAGCGGCTCTGCTTTCGGCGCCTGAGAAACGCGAAGGGTATTTTCGAGCTGACCCGGCACGGCCGGGGGAGGTGCAAATCGCGTTGTTACAGGCAACGGATCTTGTCGGCACATTCGACAAGCCACGATATGTCGCGTTCAAGAAGTCTTTGTGCGCCCATAGCCGCAGCCACAAAGTCGGTTGTACCCGCTGTGTTGATGTTTGTCCGGTAGGTGCGATCGCTTCAAACGGCGATGCTGTGGCCATTGACCCTCATGTGTGTGCGGGTTGTGGTCAGTGTGCGGCCGCTTGTCCCACTGGCGCCGCGACCTATCAGCTGCCGCCATCGGATGCGACCTTCGTGCGCTTACGCGCGCTGTTCACAACACATCGCGCCGGTGGTGGTGAGGCGCCAATCCTTCTGTTTCATGACGGCGACCAAGGCGACGAAATGATCTGTGCCATCGGACGATTCGGTCGCGGCCTGCCGGCGCGCGTGTTGCCGTTCAGCCTGAATGCTGTGACGCAAGTCGGGCTCGATCTCTTGGCGGTCGGATTTGCCTTTGGCGCCGAATCCATCGCAATTCTTGGATCGCGGGTTGCGCCCGAAGAGCAAACCGCTACTAGTCAGCAGATTGCGTATATGCGGACAATTCTCTATCGGCTCGGCTATGGCGATGGACGCCTTGCCTGGATTGACGATGTCGATCCCGACGCGGTCGAATCGCGGCTCTACGAATTGGCCTCACGGGACCGACCGATAATGGCACCGGCGACGTTTCTCGCTCTGGGTAGCAGAAGAGACCGTCTTTGGTTGGCGCTTGACCATCTTTATCAACATGCGCCGGCGCCAGTCGAACAGCTAGATCTTCCCTTGGGCGCGCCCTTCGGTTCGATCAATGTACAGGCCGACGGCTGTACCCTTTGCTTGGCTTGCGTGAGCGCTTGCCCCACCGGCGCCATAACAGACAACCCGGAACGGCCCCGGCTGAGTTTCCGTGAGGATGCGTGTGTGCAATGCGGGTTATGTCGGAACACGTGCCCCGAGGCGGTGATCTCTTTGGAGCCGAGATTGGATTTTACGGCGGAAGCGAAGCGCAGCCGGGTCTTGCATGAAGAGCCACCGTTTGAGTGTATTCGCTGCGGCAAGCCTTTTGGCGTCGCATCCACAATCGAGCGCATGTTGGTGCGATTGCGCGACCATCCGATGTTTTCCGAAACTGCTGGCGCACTCGAGCGGATCAAGATGTGTGAGGATTGCCGAGTCGTCGTGCAGTTTGAAGCCGCTGCGCCCATGGCCACGCGGCCGCGACCACGGCCGCGAACAACCGATGATTACCGCGACGAGGATTCAGGCGGCAACGAGCCGGGATGTTGATTTCGGCACATGGCCTCGGCGCGCGAACGGAAAAGGTTGATCTGGGTCTCTGTGGCGACGTTCTCTTTGATCATGTTGTCGATGACCGCGTAGCGCGCCGCCAAGCACGTGGCGAGGGGGCTGTCGGCCGTCGTGGTTACCGCGTCATCGGAAAACAGCACCGCAATGTCGTTCCGGTGATAGATGGCCAGCAGCAACAAGCAAAACGCGAATACGGCCCATGCGCCGGCGCGCGCGGCGACGCCGTCTATGGGCTCATCCTTTTCCGGATCCGGCCGTGTCGTCGTATGTTTCGGCATGATGTCAACTGCGTAGCGAATCCGCCCCGTAACAGGAAGAAACTGGTCCTGGGGTTGCTATTGCGATAGTCTAGCCGCCAGGATGAAGTTACTGATTTACATATTGTTCGCTTCGATCGTCATTGTGGCGACCGGTGTCGCGGCTGATGAGGGTTTCGACCCCTGGCAGGCGGTTCGCAACGGCGAGTTCGACCGTGTCTACGCACGTTACGTGCCTCTCGCTGAGGATGGCAACACTGATGCTCAGCTTTTTCTCGGCAACGTCGCGTCGTTCCGCAATCAAGATGATGAAGCGGTCGAATGGTATCGCCGTGCCGCCGACGGCGGTGACGCGCAAGCGATGGCGCTCTTGGCAACGTCGTACATGCAAGGCAAGGGCGTCCAACGTGATCCACTGAAAGCCTACGCGTGGTATGCGTTGGCCTCCGAAGCGGGACATCCGAACGCAGACCGCGCGCGCGATGCCATCGCGACTCAGATGTCCGAGGGGCAGGTAGCCGAAGCCTCGGAATTGGCGGACCAGTGGCGCCTCAACGGCGTGCCACAAGCGGAAGCTGCCGACGCCGGCCCCGAATAGGCACCAGCCTGGCACGGTTATGCGTCTGGACTGCGTTCGCAAAGGCGCTGCAAAATGGATAGCCGGGTTGCGCTCCTGCGCGGCGACATCACGAAACTGGAGGTCGACATTGTCGTCAATGCGGCCAACGTGTCGCTAATGCCGGGCGGCGGCGTCGACGGTGCCATTCGACGTGCGGCGGGGGAAGGCCTAAATGATGCTTGTCGCAAGATCGGCGGCTGTCCAACCGGTTCGGCGCGAATTACGGACGGCTATGGCCTGTCGGCGAAGTGGGTCATCCATACGGTCGGGCCCATTTGGCAGGGCGGTTGCAGTGGTGAGCCGGATCTGTTGGCGGGATGCTATCGCACGAGCCTGACACTGGCTTCGTCAGCCGGCGCGGCGAGTATCGCGTTTCCGGCTATATCAACCGGTATTTACGGATTCCCGCGTGATCGGGCCGCAAGCATCGCGATTCGTGCCTGTGACCAATTTTTGGCCGGTGACGAGCTGCTCGAACAGGTCATACTTGTCAGTTTCACGGATAACGACCAACAGTTCTTGACACGCGCAATGACCATCTATGACACAGCCGAGTAAGGGGCGGAACGACGACGTTGATGTTGCGGCACGGCGCGTCCTTTCCGACGGTTTTTTCCGACTTTTTGGGTTCACACTACGTTATCGCCGGTTCGATGGTCGCTGGAGCCGACATATCGAGCGCGAAGTGCTGCACCGTGGCGACACAACGGGGGTTCTTCTTTACGATCCCAATCGCGATTCTGTTGTACTTGTTGAGCAATTCCGCGCTGCTGCACTTGTTCACCCGATCCGACCGTGGTTGATCGAGGTCGTCGCTGGAATTATTGACGATGGTGAGGAAGCGGCCGAAGTCGCACGGCGCGAAGCTCTGGAAGAAGCCGGGATCAAGATCGATCGTTTGTTGCCGATTTGCCGTACATTCTTAAGTCCCGGTGGGTTGACGGAACGCATCAATTTGTTCTGCGGGCTTGTGGACTCCGACGACGCTGGTGGAACCCATGGTCTGGAGCATGAGGGTGAGGATACCAGGCCGATCGTCATGGCATTTGATGAGGCCGTGCATGAAATCGGCAGAACGATCGTAACGGCCCCGGCCATCATATGCCTCCAGTGGTTGTCGGCTCGGCGCGTGGCGCTGCGCGATGAAGGTGGTCCACGAAACGGCTGAAAACGGTAATTCGAAATGAGTCAGGTTCGTTCAGCACTATTCGTCTATGTGACTGTTGGCGATGTCGCGGAAGCCCAACGATTGGGACGGGCGGCCGTCGAGCGAAGGTTGGCCGCCTGCGCCAATATCATCGCTCCAATGCAATCGATTTATCGCTGGCAAGGCACGATCGAGCAATCAAACGAAGTGGTTGTTGTCTTCAAGACAACTGAGGTGCGCTGGCCCGCGCTCAAAGCGTGTCTGACCGAGCTTCACCCTTACGACTGTCCGTGCATCGTGGCGTTGCCGGTCGCTGACGGTCACCACCCTTTCCTGGATTGGATCGGTTCGGAAACCAGCGGCGGTCCGTGTAGTCCGGAAAGCTGATCAAGCCTGCGACTAATTGTTGTCGCCAAATACACGAATCATCATTTATTGACAAAAATTTATTAAATATTGATTTTTTATAGATAATCGGCTAGTACGTCACCCAAAAAAACCACAATCTAGGCGGGAAAACTCCCGAAGAAGGAGCGCTATAATGGGCATAAACTTCAATAATTCATTATGTATAGTTGTGCTTTGTGCGGCTGGGATCATGGCCTCGGGCTGCGCTACCGAGGTGCGGGGCACGACCGAAACTGTTGATGTCAAGACCGATCCAGTTGGCGCGACATGTGAATTCATGCGCGGCGGTGAAGTGCTCGGCTCTTTGGTCTCGACGCCCGGCAAATATGAGCTCCGGCGTCACAATGAGCCGGTCCGAGTGACGTGCAGCCTGGAAGGCTACACGCCAAAGACCAAAACGCTGAATTCTGAGTTCGCGGGGGCGACGTTTGGCAATATTTTGTTGGGCGGCGTGATTGGCGTCGTCGTTGACGCGGCATCTGGTGCGAACAACGAGTATCCTGACGAGGTCGATATGATGCTGGTGCCGGCGTCTTCACGTCCGAAGCGAATCGCGATGCCTTCTTTACCCGCTATCGAGACTACATGGTCGAGAAATATAGCACGGCAATTGCCGAGGCCAATGAGCCTTGTCGTTCCGAAACCCGGACACGTCAGGAAAGCAAGGGCGTTTGCACAAACAACGAAAAACTGCTGCTGGAAAAACGAGACGCGGAACTGCAGGCAATTGAATTGCAGCGTACCCAGGCCGAAATCGCACTCCACGATGCGCGTTAGGGTGCAAATGAGCGCGTCCACGTTTTTGTAATCGCTGTTCGACAAGAAAAATGGCGCCGGCAATTGCTGCCGGCGCCGCTGTGTCTATCTGCTGATCATCGGCTAGATTTGGGCCAGCGCCTGATCCAAGTCATAGATGATATCGTCGACGCTTTCGATGCCGACCGATAGGCGCACCACGTCTGGGCCAGCACCAGCTGCCTCAAGTTGTTCCTCAGTCAGCTGACGATGAGTGGTTGATGCTGGGTGAATGATCAAGCTACGCGTGTCCCCGATATTGGCGAGATGCGAGAACATTTCGACTGCATCCACCACTTTCACGCCGGCATCGAAGCCGCCCTTTACCCCGAAGGTGAAGACCGAACCGGCACCCTTCGGCAGATATTTCTGAGCTAATTGGTAGTAGGGACTCGATTTGAGGCCCGAATACGAGACCCAAGAAACTTTCGGATGTCCCTGCAAATATTCGGCAACTGTCAGCGCATTCGCGCAATGGCGCTCCATGCGCAGCGGCAAAGTCTCGACGCCCTGCAAGAGATTCCACGCGGCCTGGGGCGCCATGGTCGGGCCATAGTCGCGCAACGCCACCGCGCGGACTTTCATGGTGAAACCAAAATCGCCGAACGTCTCGGCAAAGGTCAATCCGTGATATGCAGGATCAGGCTGACCGAGCAGTGGAAATTTATCATTTTGCTGCCAGTCGAACTTGCCCGACTCGACAACGACTCCGCCCATCGTGTTGCCATGGCCGCCAATAAACTTGGTTGTTGAGTGCACGACAATGTCAGCACCCCAATCGAACGGCCGGCACAACGCGGGCGAGGCAAGCGTGTTATCCACGACCAACGGTATGCCGTATTTGTTGGCGATCGCTGCGATTGCCTCCAAATCAAGCACAATGCCGCCAGGATTGGCGAGACCTTCGCAGAATATGAACTTGACGCGGTCGGTCATGGCGGCTTCGAAGTTTGCCGGGTCGGTCGGGTCTACAAAATGGCACTTCCAGCCAATCCGTTTGAAGCTCACACCAAATTGCGTGACTGATCCGCCGTACAGATTGCGCGAGGAGATGAACTCGTCACCTTCTTGCAGCAACGTGGCGGCGACCAAAAACTGGGCAGCGTGTCCACTCGCCGCCGCAACCGCGCCGCGACCGCCTTCGAGCGCAGCCACGCGCTCCTCGAACACCGATACCGTCGGATTGGTCATCCGCGAATAGACGTACCCGAAAGTCTGTAGATTAAAGAGTTCGGCCGCGTGTTCAGCGTCGTTGAAGACAAAGGAAGTCGTTTGATAAATCGGTGTCGACCGGGCGCCGGTTACCGGATCTGGTCGCGCGCCAGCGTGAACCGCCAGAGTTTCCATTCCGTAGTCGCGCGGGGCATCCGCATCATCATTGGCAAGGTCGAATGCTGGATCGCTCATGCTTTGGGTGACCTCAGGCTTTTCGCGGAGACAATCCGCGAGTTGATTCCACACCAGCTCAGTTCGCCCGACAGGCGCCCGAACTCAATCTTTGGGCATCGGTTCATGATCACAGTCAGGCCGGCTTCTTCAGCCAGCTCGGCAGCCTTGTCGTTGCGCACGCCCAATTGCATCCACAGGATCTTGATGCCTTTTTCGTTCTTGTTGGCGATCACGTCTTTGGTAATCTCGTAGGCTTCCTCCGACGTGCGAAAGATATCGACCATATCAAGCCGGTCAGGAACGTCGGCGATGCTGCCATAGACCCGCTCGCCCAGGATTGTCTCGCCGGCGCGCGCCGGATTAACCGGGATGATCCGAAATCCCTTATGTTGCAGATACTTCATGGCGTAATAGCTCGGCCGTCGCCACAAAGTGCTGGCACCGACCATGGCGAATGTTCGCACCATGCGCAGAATGCCGCGCAGTTTCTTGTCGGAATAGTTGTTATGCCGCTCCAGATAGATCAGCGAGTTATCCGGTGCGGCTTGTGCGGCTGGCTGCGCCATATCGCTAAACCCTCATTCCCAATTCCAATTTGTGGGGCGACTGCCCGACAAAAGACGGTACAAATCTAAACGCGAAGCGCGTCTGGCACGCCCCGACCGCCAACAGCAGTCGCGGACTCCTAGGCTGCGGTGGTATCAGTGTCAAGTTGAGCAGCCGTCGGACTGCCGCCAAACAACCTAAAATGCTCTTTTTTTGGACATCGATCCATGACCACGGACAGGCCTGCCGCCGTTGCCCTTACCGCCGCCGCATCGTCACGGACACCTTCCTGCATCCAAATCACCCGAGCGCCGACGGCAATAGCCTCATCGACAATCGCGCCGGCCGCCTGGGGCTTGCGAAATATGCTGACCATGTCGATCGGCGCTTCAATCTCGGCAAGATTTCCAACAACGTCGCGTCCAAGGATTTCCCGGCCAACTTCATTCGGATTGACGGGATAGATCGTATAGCCCATCGATTGAAGATATTGCATGGTGTAGCAACTGGGACGTTCCCAGTCAGGACTGGCGCCAACGATGGCAATATTGTGGACGCTTTCCAACACGCCACGCAAATGGGCGTCAGGATATGTCAACGACGTCTCGCGCATGGTCGTCACCGATGGGCTTGTTGTTATGCCCCTTCCCAACGCGGTTTGCGTTTTTGCAGGAACGCTTCAATGCCTTCAGCCGCGTCGCGCGCCAACATGTTGTCAGTCATCACCTGGCTGGTATAGGCGTAAGCATCCTCTAATGGAAGTTCGACCTGACGGTAAAAGGCCTCTTTGCCGATGGCGACCGTCAATGGTGACTTTTCCGCAATCTTGCGGGCAAGTTCCACAACCGTCGCGTCCAGCAGGTCCGGCGCGACAATGCGATTGATCAGTCCAAAGGAACGGGCACTCTCCGCATCGACCAGCTCACCCGTCAGCAACATCTCCATTGCGGCCTTGCGGCCAACCGCGCGGCTGAGCGCGACCATGGGCGTTGAACAGAACAGGCCGATGTTGACGCCCGGCGTTGCGAAGCGGGCGTCGCTGGCTGCAACCGCAAGATCGCAAGTGGCCACCAACTGGCATCCAGCCGCGGTGGCAATACCGTGCACCGCCGCAATCACGGGTTTGGGCAAATGGGTCAGCGTAACCATGAGACGGCTGCACTGCTGAAACAGGGCCTCGTAAATCTCGCGGCCGGTTTCGGCGCGCATTTCCTTCAGGTCATGGCCCGCGCAAAATGCCGGCCCGGCACCGCGAATAACCACAACTTTGACCGATGGATCGTCGCGAATCGCATCCAATTCATCTTGAAACGCCAACATCAGTGCGCGTGATAGGGCATTGCGAGCAGCCGGTCGGTTGAGTGTAAGGGTCGCGATTCCGTCCGCATCATCGCGCAAGCAAAGGGTCTCAGTCTGGTCCAAAGTCGCATTCGTGACGGCCATCACAAGTCTCCAAGATCGAGGTCGCTACATTGAGATTAACTCAATCAGTCAATTTGCGGAACGACGCTGGGTGTTGCGCGACGACCGATTAGATTGGCCCAAGGTGTTAAGACATCTTAACGGATAATTAGAGGGCCGCTGGTTCAATCTAGGGCCCTCGGAATTATCGGCGTCGGTGAATGATGCAGCATTTTCGAAAGCTATGGCGAGCTCGATCTGCGACGACCGCCATCGAGTACGCGCTGATTGCATCCCTTGTCGTTGTTGCAATCATTGCGAGCGTGTCCACCCTCGGTACCGGCGTGCAAACTTTGCATCAGGGCGTCGCAGACGACGTCAGTACCGCTGCGCAATAGCACTGACCCGGTATTATAATACCATCTCGATAACTTGCTAAAATATATCTTTTTTTCGCGTTGACAGCCAAAGGCGACTGCGCATACTGCGTCGTTCTTCAGCATGGCCATTCGCGCGTTGCGGCAACCTGCCGCGGCGCCGCCGCAAGAGACCGCGCAGCATGAAAACGTATTCCGCAAAACCAGCCGAGGTCGAGCGAAAGTGGTTTGTGATCGACGCCGAGGGTGTTGTCCTTGGTCGGCTGGCTTCGTTTGTCGCCAATCGCTTGCGCGGCAAGCACAAACCAATATACACGCCGCATATCGATTGCGGCGATAACATCATTGTGGTCAATGCCGACAAAGTGCGACTCACGGGCCGCAAAGCGGCCAACAAGATCCATTATTGGCATACGGGGTATCCCGGTGGCATCAAGAGCCGGACGTACGGTGCGATGTTGACTGGCAAACACCCGGAACGCGTCGTCATCAAGGCGATCGAGCGTATGGTGCCACGCGGACCTTTGGGGCGTGATCAGATGCGCAAATTGCATGTCTACGCGGGGGCTGGTCATCCACACGCGGCGCAAGAGCCGGAATCGATAGATCTGGCGGCGATGAACCCAAAGAATAAGAGGGCTGGATAACCGTGGCCGAAGAGAAGAAAACGCTTGAGGACCTAAAGGAACTTACGGAGCAAGCGCAAGCGTCCACACAGGAGTCCGGCGATGTTCCGCCGCCCGACGAAGCACTGGAATCGGTCCGTGCAGAACCACAGATCGATGCACTCGGGCGGTCCTATGCGACAGGACGGCGCAAGGATGCAATCGCCCGTGTTTGGTTGAAACCGGGCTCCGGCAAGGTCACCGTAAACAAGCGTGCGCAAGAAGTGTATTTCGCTCGACCGGTGTTGCGTATGTTGTTGACGCAGCCGTTTGAGGTCGCTGGGCGCGCAAATCAGTATGATGTGTGGTGCACGGTTCGCGGCGGCGGATTGTCGGGGCAAGCGGGTGCCGTGCGTCACGGGATCAGCCGCGCCTTGGTTGCCTACGAGCCCGAACTCCGTCCCGCCCTCAAGAAAGGTGGCTTTCTGACTCGCGATGCGCGCGTTGTAGAGCGCAAGAAATACGGTAAACCGAAAGCACGTCGCAGCTTTCAGTTTTCGAAGCGTTAGGCTCGGATCGCCGCATTTACTTTTGCTTTGCCGCCGGTGTCCGTTCGCCGACGATGTACGGCCAACAATCAAGAAGAAGATTACGGTTGTCGGACCGGCGCTCTGCACGGATGATGTCCGTTCATGCACGAGGTCGTCGACATGACCCAGTCAGTTTCAAAAATCAAAGTGGCTGTCTTGGGTGCCAGTGGTTACACTGGCGCCGAAACAATTCGGCTCGCAGTTCACCATCCCGCGATTGAAATTGCTGCGTTGACGGCGGATCGCCACGCTGGTGAAGACGTTGGTGCCGTCTACCCACACTTGGCCGGATTGGGATTGCCGGATCTGGAGCGTATCGACGAGATCGATTTTACGATGCTCGACGCGGTGTTTTGCTGTCTGCCACATGGAACAACGCAAGACGTGATTGCGGCACTGCCGAGTCACCTAAAGGTCGTCGACCTTTCGGCGGATTTCAGATTAAACGATTTCGACACGTACGAAACTTGGTACGGGCACGCCCATCGGGCCCCCGAATTGCAGTCACAAGCTGTATACGGACTCACTGAGATGGCACGGGAACGCATTACGGGCGCGCGCCTAATTGCGTGCCCTGGCTGCTATCCGACCTGTGCCTTGTTGCCCCTGTTGCCACTGATCGATGACCGTCTCATCGATATTCGCAATATCATCGTTGATGCCAAGTCCGGGGTAACCGGAGCGGGGCGGGCCGCCAAACAGGTTATGCTGTATGGAGAAATTGCTGAGGGCCTTAACGCTTACGGTATCGCCAATCACCGGCATACGCCGGAAATGGAACAGGAATTATCTCACCTGGCAGGTACGCCATTGACGGTGACGTTTACCCCGCATTTGGTGCCGATGAACCGTGGAATTCTTTCAACCATCTATGTTCAGCTGGCAGATGGTTTAACGGCTACTGATTTACGGCAAGGGCTATTATCACGCTATCAAGACGAGCCGTTTATTCGGGTCACGCCACAAGGTGCGGCGCCCGCGACACGTCATGTGCGCGGATCAAACTATTGTTTGATGGGTGTTTTCGACGATCGGGTGGACGGACGCGCGATCTTGGTTGCAGCCATTGACAATTTGGTCAAGGGGTCCTCGGGCCAAGCTGTGCAGAATTTCAATGTCGCGTTTGGCCTGCCGGAGACGACCGGACTGGAGCAGGAGCCGCTATTTCCATAACCGCGTCCGAAGTATATTTTGTGACCAGGCCATCATGCCTGCTTCAGATCGGGGCGTGCATAATGCCAATCGCGCAGGGTCCGACGGCGACCGTGAACCGGCATGGCTAGCGATTACAGCGCGATCAAGCAAAGTGCCGTGCTGCCTTATCGTTGGCGAAAAGGCAAACTTGAAATCTTGCTTGTTACGTCTTTGGATACCGGCCGGTGGGTTATTCCGAAGGGGAATATTGCCGCCGGCCTTACGGCAAGGGGTTCGGCGATCAAGGAAGCTTTCGAAGAGGCCGGAATTACGGGCAAAACCGCGGAAGAAAGTATTGGTGCCTTCAATTATGCGAAAACCGAGTTGAAGGGTGGCTGGGTTTGCCGGGTCGATGTGTTTCCAATGCGCGTTAAAGAGGAGGTATGCAAGTGGCCGGAAAAAGGCCAACGGCACCGGGAGTGGAAACCACTCGGTGCCGCGGCCGCGGTCGTCGATGAGGACGAACTTCGGCGCTTGATGCTCAAGTTTGGCGAGGCGCTTCGGCCGGATTGATCTGGTCGATCATTCCCAATTCATCATGCCGTGCGCCAGTGCAGACGTGTTTCAATCATGGCTCTGGTGAGACACGCACGACCAGCTTGCCAAAGTTCTTGCCCTTCAAGAGACCGATCAATCCGTTCGGGGCATTCTCCAGACCGTCAATGAAGTCCTCGCGATACTTGATATTGCCTGTCTGCACCCAACCGCCGACATCTCGCAAGAAGTCTCCCAACTGGTCGGCGTAATCTCGGACGATGAACCCGCGCACAGTGATGCGGTTGACCAGTATGCGCATCATGAACGCTGGTAGGTGATCCGGGCCCGAAGGTAGCGCGGTGTCGTTGTAGTGCGAAATCATCCCACAAACGGGTATGCGAGATAACATGTTCATTAGCGGAAACACAGCCCTTAGCACGGGCCCACCAACATTCTCGAAGTAGACATCGATGCCGTCTGGACATGCCTCAGCCAGCGTTTCGTTAAGATTTGACGCCCGATGGTCGACACAAGCATCAAAACCCAGTTCCTCCGTGACAAAGGCACATTTTTCAGGGCCTCCAGCAATCCCGACAGTGCGGCAGCCTTTGATTTTGGCAATTTGCCCAACGACGCTACCCACCGCGCCAGAGGCTGCCGCGACCACGACTGTTTCGCCCGACTTAGGTTGGCCCAGATTCAGAAGGCCCGTGTACGCGGTCATTCCCGGCATACCAAGAACACCGAGCGCTGTCGAAAGCGGCGCAATATTGCGGTCGACTTTGCGCATATCCGCGCCGTCGGTGACTGTGTAATCCTGCCAACCGGCTCGTCCAACGACAACGTCGCCAACCGCGAATTTGTCGTTTTTCGACTCCTCGACCACGCTGACGGTACCACCCTCCATGACACCGTCAATTTCGACCGGTGCGGCGTAACTGGCGCCGGCATTCATGCGGCCGCGCATGTAGGGGTCCAACGACAAATAGATCGTGCGACACAGGAATTGGCCGTCCCGGGCGATCGGAACGGTACCTTCCTCCAAACGAAAATTCGCGGGCGTGGGTTCACCCTCGGGGCGTGATGCCAACAGGACTCGACGATTGGTCGTCTGCGTCATTTCCGAGCCTTTCGATTTTTGCGGCTGTCAGTAGGACAGCACAGAATACGAACTTGCAACGTGCGAGACCATCCACGTCGCATGCATATAACATGACAGGTCAACGCAGATCGCCCCTTCGCGGCGCGAGACAGATCAACAATACTGCGTCAGTGGGTGTTGCAACCAAAACCGAGGAGGCATCGTCTCGATGGCAGGGCCACTTACGGGTCTGAAGGTTTTGGATCTTTCGCGTTATATCGCTGGCCCCTACTGCGGAATGCTGCTTGGCGATTTGGGTGCAGATGTCGTCAAAATCGAGAAACCGGGGGCGGGCGAGGATGCCCGCAAGATTCCGCCGCTTCACGCTGGCGATAGTCTGTTTGTGTTTGTCTTCAACCGGAACAAACGAAGTCTCACAATCGATCTTCGTCATCCCGATGGGCCCGGCTTGGTTCGCGAACTCGCCCAACACGCAGACATTCTCATTGAGAATTTCCGACCCGGCATAATGGAAGAGATCGGCTGTGGTTGGGGCACGCTGCATGGCCTTGACGAAAGGCTGATCATGGCGCGCATATCGGGCTATGGCCAAGACGGCCCCTATGCGAAGCGGGCGACTTTTGACGCCATTGCGCAAGCGTCGAGCGGTCTTATGACGTTGACCGGACCCGCTGATGGTCCGCCCACAATCGCGGGCACAACGATCGTTGACCACACGACAGGATTGCACGCTGTGATCGGTATCCTGGCTGCGCTACAGGCCCGTCACCAAACCGGCCGAGGGCAATTGGTCGATGCAGCCTTGTTTGATAGCGCGATGTCAATGATGATGACGGCGATACCGGCATTCGACCTGTTTGGTACGGAATCAGTGCGCGATGGCAACCGTGATCGCTTCGGTGCGCCTGGCAATGCGTTTCCGACCAAGGACGGCGGCTATGTTTACATCATCGCTGGCGGTGACGATCGGTTTCAGCGATGTACGGCTGCCATGGAACGGCCGGACTTGCTCGAGGATCGTCGTTTTCAGGACAACGACTCACGGATGGTCAACGTTGCTGCACTAGAGGAGGCGATCTCTGAGTGGACAGCTGCCCGGACCGCCACCGAAATCGAAGCGATCATGGCCAAGGCTCGGATTCCATGTGGGGTGGTCAAAAAGGTTGCGGATCTATTCGATCATCCACAGGTCAAACATAGACATCAGATTCTGGAGGTGCCGCATGCATCGGATGGATCAGTGCGGATGCAAGGTCATATTGCACACCTGTCGGAAAATGCGGCCGACATCCGACGCCCACCACCGGCGCCAGGACAACACCGTGCCGAGGTTCTGGCTGAGTGGCTCAGCTACGATGCGTCGCGAATCAGGGCTCTGGCGGACAGCGGCGTGATATGAACCCAAATCACCCGAGGGACAGTGGTTCTCGCGATCGCGTTGTCACCTTACTGATGGACGGCTTCGGCAGCGGGGACATGGTCTCGCTGGAAAATGCGCTAGCGGCCACGAAACACCGGTGTGCGTTTTTCTACGAACGCTTTGGCAGCCTCTTTGTGGTCTTCCGTCATTCCGCAGCGCGTATGATGCAAGGCCTCCATATCCAGAAGCTGCGTCAACGGCGCATGCTCGGATGTATTCATGTTGCGTTTCATGTAGCCGAGCGCGATCGACGGGCCACTGGCTAACTGCGCGGCGAGGGCGCGTGATTCCACCATGAGTTCGTCGTCGGACACCAGGCGATTGATCATTCCCAACGCATGCGCGGTTTCGGCATCGATCAAGTCGGCCGTGTAATATAGTTCTCGAGCCTTGCCCGTGCCAATGATCTTGCTCAAAAAGTAGCTGCCGCCGAAATCACCCGAATAACCAACGCGACCAAACGCTGTCGTGAACTTCGCGGACGATGCGGCAACACGGATATCACAGGCTAGTGCAATGGATAGCCCGGCACCAGCCGCGGGACCTGGTATGACCGCGATCGTTGGTTTTGGCATCTCATGCAGCCAGCGAGACACTTCCATATAGCTGCGCAATTTTGCCACCTTGCCCTCAAGGTCATCCGCGGCAAACTCGGACCCCTCGGCCATCGCCTTGACGTCGCCGCCGGAACAAAAAGCACCGCCAGTGCCGGTCAGGATGACCGCGCCGACATCACGATTTTCCGCAACCTCCGGTAGGGTGTCCAGCATCGCATTCAACATCGCTGGCGACAATGCGTTGCGGCGCTCAGGGCGGTTCATTGTCAAAGTCGCGACGCGATCGGAAATCTCTACAATCAGATCATCGGCCACATTTCAGTTTCCTTGTTTAGTAGCTGTCATACTTCCAGCCATTCCCGTCGGACGTCTTCGTCGTTTAGGAAATCTTCAACGGACCCGTCAAACACAATTTTACCATGGCCCATAACGAAGATCCGGCTCGAGATCTTCAAAGCGATATCTAGCTTTTGTTCGACCAAAAGAATGGAAATCCCTCTGCGCGCAATTTCGGCCAGCAGATTACTGACCTGTTGCACAAGCTTTGGCGCGAGTCCTTCGGTTGGCTCGTCGATCATGATCAGATCCGGATCGCCCATCAATGTGCGGCACATTGTGAGCATTTGTTTCTCGCCTCCGGAAATCACGCTGCCCAGCGTATCTGCTCGTTCTTCGAGATTCGGAAACATGGAGAACATGTCGTCGATGGACCAGCGGCCGCTGCGCCTCATATCCTTAATCCCGAGGATTAAGTTCTGCCGGACGGTAAGCGTTGGGAAAATGTTCCGATTTTCTGGGACGTAGCCGATGCCACTGCGCGCGATCCGATGAATCTTCATCCCCGCGATATTGCGGCCTTGAAATTCAATGGTTCCAATGGGCACGACCTCACCCATGATCGCTTTCAGAGTGGTCGAGCGGCCAACACCATTACGTCCAAGCAAACTGACAATTTCGCCCGGTTGAACATCAAGATTCACGCCTTGAAGAATATGGCTTTTGCCGTAGTAGGCATGCAGGTCGCGGACGGTAAGCATTACGTCGCGTCGGTGCCAAGATAGGCTTGCTGGACGCTCTTGTTATTGCGGATTTCATCAGGCGTGCCAGTCGCGATAATTTCACCATATACAAGAACCGATATCCGATCGGCCAAATCGAAAACAACACGCATGTCGTGTTCCACGATTACCAGGGTTTTGCCTTCGGAGACAGAACGGATCAATGCGACCGCCTGGGCGATTTCCGTGTTGCTCATGCCGGCCGTTGGCTCGTCAAGCATGATAACGTCGGCGCCGCCGGCAATCGTGATTCCCAGCTCCAAAGCGCGTTGGTCAGCGTAAGACAGCGATCCTGCCGGCAGCGCACGTTTTTCATACAGGCCAATTTGGTCAAGGACTTCATCGGCATGGTCGCATACATCGCGACATCGCGACACCAACTTCCAAAAGACATACTTGTAGCCTTTAGACCAAAGGGTGCCGCAGCGAATATTGTCTTGCACCGTCATGCGGTGAAAAATGTTGGTCACCTGAAAACTGCGGCTCAAGCCAAGGCGTGTAATCTGGTGGGCGACCTTGCCGGTAACATCCTGCCCCTTGAGGTGGATTCTTCCGCGCGTCGTCGGGAACAAGCCGCTGATCAAGTTGAACAGAGTTGATTTGCCCGCGCCATTCGGACCGATGATGGCGTGGCGCTCGCCAGCCTCGACTATAAGATCGACGCCGCGAATGATTTCGGATTTGCCGAAGGACTTGTAGATGTTGACGAGCTGCAGGGCGGCAGTCATGACATCAGCGATTCCCGTGATTGCGCGACGGCAACGTTCCACGCACGTGCCGCCCCGGGAAACGTGCGACGCACGGCGAACACACCCATAGCGAATAGTGCGCAAAAACCGAGCCATGGAAAAACGGCGTGCGGATCTACGCTAAGACCGTAGATCGTCAAGCCGCCGCCACCCAATTGGGAGCTCATGAAATAAAGCATTTCGATCAGTCCAATCGCTCCAAGTAGTGCCATCAGCAAAGCAACGAGGAAAAGCGCGTAGGGCACGACAAGTGGGATAAGCAAGCGCGCGTTCGCTTTTGCGATTGGCTCATGCATGGTGACAAGTCCGGCCAAACCGCCTGGAAAGAACATGATCACGGCGACGAACAACAAACCGAGATACAGATACCACGCTTCGGAGAATTCACTGAGCACGCCATTGAGATAGGTAATAAGGATGGCCCCGATTATGGGGCCGGCAAACGTTCCCACACCCCCAATGTAGGCCATAAACAAAACCAAACCCGATTGGACCGCACTGACTTGTTCGAAACCGACATGCTCAACATTAATGGCATGCAGCGAACCCGCGACCCCGGCAAAAAACGCCGAGAGCGAGAACGCCAACCAACGCACATGTTGACTGTTGTAACCGACAAATGCCGTGCGCTCCGGATTGTCTCGGACTGCGTTCGACATCCGACCAAAGGGCGTCTTGGTAAGGCCGTACATGGCGAAAGCGCACAGAAGGCACCAGCCCGCTATTAAATAATAGACCTCGATATTGGGTCCATAGCTGATCCCCAGAGGTTCGGGGCCAACCACGCGGTCGGTTTGAATGCCGTCTTCACCGTTGAAAATGGCCACAAAAATCAGGGTCAATGCGGTTACCATTTCGCCAAACCCCAGCGAGATCATGGCGAATGTCGTACCGGCGCGACGCGTTGAGACATACCCGACCAAAATGCCAAAGAGCATCCCGACCACGCCGCCGAGGATTGGAATCAAAGTTACTGGAAAAAATGGGACAAGCTCGTCATAGACAAAGTTCAAATAGTGAACCGTAAAGTAACCGGCCAAACCAAAATATATCGCATGGCCAAATGACAGCATGCCACCTTGACCCAACAGCATGTTGTATGCCAGCGCAAAAATGATCAGCACGCCCATCTGGCTCATCAAAGTGAGCGAGAATCCGGATGTAAAGATGAACGGCAGGACAATCATTGCGGTCGCGGCGAGAGCCCATACCAAGCCGCCTCGAAGACCGTTGATCATACGTCGCGAGTCCCGAACATACCGCGGGGGCGGAAGATCAGCATAAGCACCAGCAAAAGATAGGGTAGGACCGGTGATACTTGAGCCGTGGTCATATAAGTCAAATCTCGGAACAAGCTTTCGGCATCAACTTGTAAACCCAATGCAAGGATAAAATTGTTCAAGCCGAAATCGTAAAAAACCGCCAGTGTTTGCATCACGCCGATGATCAGTGAAGCGACCAACGCGCCGCCCAGCGACCCGAGTCCACCGATAACGATAACAACAAATACGATGGGGCCGAGCTGTAGCGCCATGGCCGGTTCCGTGCCCAACACATTTCCGCCGATCACGCCTGCAATCGCGGCTAGGGCACAGCCGAGTCCAAACGTCATCATGAAGATTTTCGGAACGTCATGTCCTAATGTGGCGACGTGTATCGGGTCCGAAACCGCGGCGCGAATGATCAAGCCAATCCGCGTGCGCGTGAGGAGGAGAAGCAGGGCGACAAATATACCTACCGACACGACGAGCATAAACACCCGATATGCGGAATATCCGAGACCGGACCAAGAAAACAGCGTGTAGTTAAGAGATTTTGGGATTTCGTAAGGGACCGGTACGCGGCCCCATATCATCTGGACTGCTTCCTCTATGACGAACGCGATGCCGAACGTAAACAACAACTCGGCAACATGTCCATACCGGTGAACATGTCGCAATCCGAACCTTTCGATCGCTGCGCCCACGATGCCGACGATTAAAGGGGCGATCAGCAGGGCAAGCCAAAAGTTGAAATGCGTGCTTATTTCGTAGGCAAAATATGCCCCTAGCATGAAGAAACTCGCATGGGCGAAATTCAAAACGCCCATCATACTGAATATCAGCGTCAAGCCGCTGGCCAGCATGAACAACAGCATTCCGTATAGAACACCATTGAATATTGCGAATATAAGACCTTCCATGCCGGGCTCCCGTCTGACCGACTCCATCGTCGCCCAAGGCGCGCGCGGCCGTTCGACCGCAACGCGCAATGGTCGCCAAACGTCAGTTCGGCCGTTTCATGTCGCACGTCGTCGGCAGGGTCAGGTCTTCGGCCGAAACCCACGCGTCGGTCTGCCACGCAACGCCAAAATCCTCGCCGTTGTAGAGGAATGGCCGCTCGGCCTGGTTGGTCATTGAGCTGATAACCATTGGGAATATGATCTGATGGTCGTCGGCGCGCATCTCCACTTCTCCGGCTGGGCCTTTGTAGGTCATGCCTTCAAGGGCGGCGCCGACCAGGGCCGGATCGTCACTGCCTGCTTTATCCAATGCGGCGGCGAACATGAAGATCAACCACGGAATCCGATCGGAATACATGCTTTTGCCGCTTGAGTCCTTCCAGGCCGCAAGTATGTTGAGCTGCTCCTGATCTTGCTGGTTATAGATCGGATCGTTTTCGTGCATTTCGGTAATCTGTTTCAATTGAACTGCGAGCCCGTCCGCGCTACCGACGCCTGCAATTGAGCTCGGGATCCCTCCGTAGATCGTGTAAAAGGGCGTTCGTAGTCCAGAAGATGCCGCAGCTTTGACAAAACGAATCAAATCCGGGCCCCAATTGCCGGTGAGCACTGTGTCCGCGCCGGATGCCTGTATTTTGGCGACGTAGGGCGTGAAATCGAGCACCTTGCCGAAAGGCACAATCAATTCATCACCAACGATTTCGATGTTTGATGCCCGCTCGGCAAGAAATCTTTGAGCTGCTTTCTGGAATGCCTGGCCATAAGCATAGTTCTGATTGAGAAGATAGACTTTTGACACATCCTGGTTGCGGCCTATTTGCGTTGCCAAAGCGGCCACTTTCATGTCGACGTTGGCGTCGAACCGGAAGTGCCAAAAAGAGCAAAGATCGTTGGTAAAATCCGTCGTTACGGCCGAGTGATTCAAGAATAAGATGGATTGTTCAGGGTTGCGCCGATTGTGCTTTCCCAAGAATTTGATGATATTCAAAGCATGGTTAGAGCCAACACCTTGGCTGATGAAGCGGAGGCCGTCATCGACCGCTTTGCGCAACTGCTGCGTCGTCTTCTCCGCGTTCATGGCATTGTCGAGCGGCACAATCTCAATCGATCGGCCATCAAGAACGCCACCTCTCTGATTGATGACATTGGCGTAGAACTCGTAGATCTCCAATGTGTCCCGCCCGACCGCCGCAATTGGGCCGGAAAAAGGCTCAATGAGCCCCAACCGAACTGGTTCTTGGCCATGACTCGTGGCGCTGATCACCAGCGTACAGACCGCCACCCAAATGCCGGACCAAAGCTTTCCATACATCATTAATTTCCTCCCTAAGCGACCGCCTGTGTCGCTGGTCGCGGAATTTTTCGAACGCTATCACAGGATTCGACGTGGGGCGATCCCCAGTGCGGTCGGAGAATGGGGATTTTGCACTGCAACGTAAGCCCATTATGTCGCGCGAGAGCCTCGCCGACCTCTCGCTTGTGGCCCCTACCAGCCGAGTTGCCTAAACTATGCGATGAACTTTGACCAGCGTTGCCGGCTTGCCGCCGTGCGAGCTAGCGCATTTGAGGAAGATCAAGATGGATGGCGACCTTCTGCCGGAAGTGACCTTAGACGACAAATACAGCCTGACGAGTGGCTGGGTATTTATCTCGGGCACGCAGGCCCTGGTGCGCCTTCCGCTTATGCAAAAGCAACGGGATCGCGCAAAAGGCCTCAATACAGGTGGGTTTATTTCCGGTTATCGCGGGTCGCCGCTAGGAGGCTACGACGCGGCTCTGTGGCAGGCGTCCAAACATCTGGCCGCACACGACATCGTTTTTCGGCCCGGATTGAATGAGGATTCGGCCGCAACGGCGGTGTGGGGCACTCAGCAACTGAATTTTCTGCCTGGTGCCAAATTCGATGGCGTGTTTTCCATTTGGTATGGAAAAGGACCCGGTGTCGATCGATCCGGCGATCCGCTCAAGCACGCCAACTATCAGGGCACGCACGCGCAGGGCGGTGTGTTGGTGGTGTGTGGCGACGACCACCCCGGAAAATCGTCAAGTGTCGCACATCAATCCGAGCCGGCGCTTGCGGCGCACGGAATTCCTATTCTGTATCCGGCAACTGTTCAAGAATATCTGGATCTGGGGATCTATGGATTTGCGCTGTCGCGCTTTGCCGGAACGTTGGTCGGGTTCAAATGCGTCAACGAGACGCTGACAACCACCGCCACGGTCTTGGTCGACCAGAATCGCGCGCCTGTGGTCGAACCTGACAATGTGCCGGATCCGGTCGGTTCGGTACATGCGCGGCCTGAATACGACCCACCCGGCCAGGATGCGCGGTTGGTGCGTTATAAATTGCCGCGCGCCCAGGCTTTCGTGCGTGCCAATGGGTTGGATCGACCCGTGTTCGGCTCCGAATGCCCGACCAAATTGGGGATCGTCACCGCGGGCAAGGCATACCTTGATACTATGGCGGCGCTTCGTTTGCTGGGTATCGATGAGACTGCGGCAGAGCGCCTGGGCATTGGGGTCTATAAGGTGGCAATGGTATGGCCGCTTGAACCGACCGGCCTTGCCGCGTTTGCTGAGAAGTGCGACGAGCTGTTGTTCGTAGAGGAAAAGAAGCCGATCTTGGAAGATCAAGGCAAGATCGGGCTATACGGCCGACCAGGCGCGCCGCGAATTGTTGGCAAGCAGGATACGGACGGCTCAGTACTATTGCCCGCCGACGTAAATATCGATGGCACGTCCGTGGCAGTGGCTTTGGCACGGCGCCTCGAGGCGCTCAACATCTTGGCAGGGGATCACGCCGCCCGCGCGGAATCACTGGTTGCAAGTTCGCAGAAATCATTGCCGGCCATCGCCGGCGAGATTGCGCGTACGCCGTATTTTTGCTCCGGTTGCCCGCACAACACATCGACCAAATTGCCCGACGGCTCGGCCGCTTTTGGCGGTATCGGCTGCCACGGCATGGCGATTCTCATGAACCGCAATACGCTGCCTGTAACGCACATGGGCGGTGAGGGTGTCACATGGACAGGGATCGCACCATTTACGAAGACACCGCATGTTTTCCAGAATCTTGGCGACGGCACGTACACGCATTCCGGGTCTCTTGGCATTCGCGCTGCAGTTCAATCAGGCGCCAACATCACTTTCAAAATCCTGCGCAATGACGCTGTCGCGATGACCGGAGGCCAGCCCCTCGAAAACGGGTTCACCGCCGGGCGAATGGCGCGCCAGGTTTTGGATGAAGGTGTCCACCGCGTGGCTATTGTGTCAGATGCGCCAGAGACGATCACTGGCATCGCCGACGTGCCGAATGGGGTCACGATCCATCATCGCGACGAGTTGGATGCCGTTCAGCGGACAATGCGCGACATTCCCGGTGCAACGGCAATCATTTACGAACAAACCTGTGCCGCCGAAAAGCGCCGGCGACGCAAGCGCCAGCGCTACCCTGACCCGCCAAAACGCGTTTTGATCAACTCACTGGTTTGCGAAGGCTGTGGCGATTGTTCGGATCAAGCCAACTGTGTTTCGATTCATCCGGTTGAAACGACACTTGGCCGCAAGCGCAAGATTGATCAATCGAGTTGCAACAAGGACTACTCATGTGTCAAAGGCTTCTGTCCTTCGTTCGTCACAGTGCACGGGGGGCACTTGCGGCCGCCTGACGCCAAACAACTGCCCGATGGGATTTTCGCCGACCTGCCTGAGCCCTTGGCGGCATCTCTCGATGATGACTGGAGCGCATTGGTCACGGGAGTTGGAGGCAGTGGCGTCGTGACCGTGGGCGCCGTACTAGGCATGGCCGCGCACCTGATGGGAAATGGCGCTTCGATCTTTGACATGACCGGGCTCAGTCAAAAAAATGGCGCGGTTTACAGCCATTTGCGCATCAGCAAGAATCCTGGAGCCGTGCTCAATGCTGAAGTCGACGTCGCCGGCGCTGATTTGGTCTTGGGCTGCGATACACTTGCTGCGACGGCGCCGGTCGCGTTGCGTGCGATGGGTCATGATCACACGCACGTGGTCTTAAATCTAAATGTAACACCGCCGCCGAGCTTTCAGGAACGTCGTGATCTGAACGTTGACGGTCGGTTGCTGGCCAAAGGTATCAGCGAACATGTCGGCCGGGACCGGACGCACGACCTTGATGCGACAGAAGTTGCTTTGGCACTGACGGGCAACACTATTGCGACCAATATCATTATGGTCGGTTACGCTCTACAAAAGGGGCTACTACCCGTCTCTTTGTCGGCATTGGAGCGCGCTATCGAGCTCAACGGTGTCGCCGTGCCGTTCAATTTGCGCGCCTTGCGGATCGGCCGATTGTTGGTGGCGCGGCCCGAAGCTGTTGTCGCCCTGATGAGTGGTCAAGATACCTCCGAAGGATCAGACGCTCTGTCGACCATGGTGGAGGAGAGGGTTCGGTTCCTGACCGGATATCAGGACGCGGCTTACGCGAATATCTATCGTGAGGTCGTCGAGGCGGCGCAACGCGCAGAAGACAACATCGGCATGACCGATCAAGGCTTCGCCGAGGCTGTCGCGCGCTACGCCTTCAAGGTGATGGCCTACAAAGACGAGTATGAAGTGGCCCGCTTGTTTACGGATGACTCATTTGCTCGCCAACTGCAGGAGACATTTGCCGGGCCCTATAAGCTGCGATTTTACTTGGCGCCGCCCTTGTTGTCGCGTCCCGATCCGATAACGGGCAAAGCGGCAAAGCGGGAGTTCGGGCCTTGGATGATGTCCGTCTTCAAAGTGCTCGCGCGGCTCAAAGGATTGCGTGGCACGCCATTTGACGTTTTCGGTCGGACGGCGGAGCGCAAAGCGGAGCGCGCCTTGTGCGATCAGTATCTGGAGGACGTACGCGCGCTTTCAGCAACTTTGTCGCCCGACAACTATGAGTCCGCCCGGGCCTTGGCTAAGCTGCCGGAAGAGATCCGAGGCTTCGGCCACGTTAAGGCCGCTGCAATTAGTGCCGCCGCGGAAGCACGTGTCACGCTTGTCAACCAGGCTTCGCGGTCCGCAATTGACCCTGCGCATCATGTCGCCGCCGAATAGACATGTGGTAATCTGATCAACCAAATCCATAGCCGAAGGTGACGGCACAATGTATTTGACCCAGGGATTAAAGCGTGCTGTGCAGGTGCGCGGCAATGAAATCGCGACTCTGGATGGCACGCGTATTCGCACCTGGCGCGAGTGTTGCGAGCGTGTCGCCAAGCTGGCCGGCGCGTTGCACGCGCTCGATGTGCGCGATGGTGAGCGTGCCGCCGTTCTTGCTCTGAATAGCGACCGCTATTTGGAGTTTCTCTACGCGACCGCGTGGTCTGGCGGCGTGTTCGTGCCAGTCAATACGCGTCTCGCGCCGCCGGAGATCGCTTTTTGGCTAAATGACAGCGAAACCAGTGTTTTGTTCGTCGACGAGACATTTGCTGGCGTTGCATCGTCACTTACCCAAGAGGGTAAGATTCCGAGCGTCAAGCATGTCGTCTATATGAGCGATGGCTCTATACCCGCTGGCATGCTGGGCTACGAGGACATTCTGGCGACAGCCACGCCCGCCGAGGATGCTGACAAAGGCTATGAGGATTTGGCCGGCATATTCTATACCGGCGGTACAACCGGTCGATCAAAAGGCGTCATGCTCAGCCATCGCAACTTGGTCTTCAATGCGTTCAATTGCATAGCGACGATCAAGTTCGGCCCTGAATCGCGTTGGTTGCATGCAGCACCGATGTTTCACATTGCCGACATTACAGGTGCGTTCGGCATCACGCAGGTCGCGGGTTGTCACATATTTATCCCGGGCTTCACGCCTGACGGTGTGCTGGAGGCTATCGAGAAGCATCAGATTACCGAGACCATCTTGGTGCCAACCATGTGCAACATGGTGGTCAATAGTCCTGATATTGCCAAGTATGACCTATCAACGCTCAGATACATCGTCTATGGAGCGTCACCGATGCCTGAGGCGGTCATTGTCAAGGCGATGGAAGTATTGCCGAATTGCCAGTTTCTTCACGCCTATGGCCAAACCGAATGTGCCCCCTTGGTGACGATATGTGGGCCACAATATCATGTTGTCGAGGGGCCTAACGCGTTTAAGTTTAGGTCGGTGGGGCATTCCGTGCCCGGCGTCGAAGTGCGGATCGTCGATGAATGCGACAAGGAAGTGCCGCGTGGCACGATCGGTGAGATTGCTGTGCGCGGTGCCAATGTCATGCTTGGCTATTGGCGACAATCGGACCTCACCGACGCAGCACTACGCGGCGGTTGGATGCACTCGGGCGACGGTGGTTTCATGGATGATGGCGGTTTCATCTATGTGGTCGACCGCATGAAGGATATGATTATTTCCGGTGGCGAGAACGTATACTCCGCCGAAGTAGAGAACGCGATCTATCAGCATCCGGATGTTGTTGAGTGCGCTGTTATCGGCGTGCCCGATGACAAATGGGGCGAGCGTGTGCACGCGATCGTGCGTTTGAGAGACGGCGCCAAACGTAACCCGACAGCGCTGATTGCGCATAGCCACGAGTTGATAGCGGGGTTCAAATGTCCGCGCAGTATTGAGTTTCGGGATGACCCGATGCCGTTATCTGGCGCCGGCAAGATTTTGAAGACCGAACTGCGTAAGCCGTATTGGGCGGGGTACGAGAAACAAGTTAGCTGAGGCCTCAGCGTGCTGACTCGTGATGCGATCCGGAACGGCCATGTACGGCGCATGATCATGGAGTCTGGTGTCCGCACCGGACTTCTCGACGATGATCAACTCGAACACTCACGTCAGTGCGCCCTGGATCGCGTTCCCATTGGTCGCGCGGTCTGGGTTTTCGGCTACGGTTCGCTCATCTGGAATCCGGCGTTTCAATACGAAACTAAGCAGTTGGCATCGATACACGGCTACCATCGTCAGTTTTGTTTGTGGACCCATGCAGGGCGCGGTACCGAAACACGTCCGGGATTGATGCTGGCACTCGATCTTGGAGGATCTTGCCGTGGCCAGCTGTTTCGAATTGCGCCAAATTCGGTTGAGGAAGAGACACGCGTGTTATGGGCGCGCGAAATGTTGGCGGGCTCATACTGTCCGCGATGGGTGCGGGCACGCACCGCTGGTGGCGTTGTTGACGCACTGACATTCATAATCAATCGACGTCATACCCGATACGCGGGTCGGCTTCCAATGGCGATGGTCGCCCGCACGTTGGCAACGGCGCGCGGTGCCATTGGGACAAACGTGGATTACCTCAATTCGACAATTGCGCATTTGAGGGAACTGGGGATCCGCGATCGAAGCCTTGAGGCACTATACCGCGAGATCAGCGTTTTACTTAAAAACACCGCGGCCCGATAACACCGAATGTCTTTCTAAAGCCCGGCCTTGGCCAACAAACTCTGGAGTGCCGGATCGATCTTGGGCGCATTTGCTTGAATGAATTTCAACAAATGGCGTTCGTTAGCGTCAATATCGCCGTCGCGAAGGACTTGAACGGCCAACCATTGGGCTTCGGCATGATCGATGGATTCGCGCGCGAAGGCCTCGTGCATTTGCGCATCTTCGCGGTCTTTTTGAACACGTGCCCGTTCGGTGCCGAAGATATCAAGATCTTGTGTGGCGCCTTTGAACGGTACGTTCAAGCGGGCGAAGGATTGAACCACGCGACGCAAGAACTCGCCGACGCTGCGGCGATCTTTGAGCCACGTGGCGCGGCGCTGTTCAGCTTCCGCGGTCGGCACAGCCGGAGCGCCACGTGGAAACATCAAGTAGTTAGCTATGGATTTGGCGAACAAGTCTTGCCACGAGCTGGCGTTGTCTTGGTCCTTGGTCGCATCATTGAGGTCAAAAAGCATTTCGGCTTCCTGGCGCGTGACCGTAAAACCACCGGCGCCACCTGGCGCGTACAAGACTTTTCTCATAATCTCCACATCCGCCGGTGTAATCACGGCGGGCGGGCGATTCTCTCCATAGCATGCTTGAGACGGTGTGAGTATGCTGTCTTGCACGGCGCGCAGTGTGAGCAGCGCCAAACTCTCGGGACATAACGCGGCCCACCGCAATATGTTCAGCAGCAGTTCAAGTTCGCTCAGACTATCAACGTGTCCGTCATGTTGAATCTGTTGAATGAGGGCCGTCGCAAGCTCTTCCGAGACATATCCGCGCGGTGTTGTTTGCCACACAAAGTAGTCGGTCAGGGCATCGACGTAGAATTGGGGCCACATGTCGTCCTTGATCGGGCAGGCGTGATCCATGCGGAAAACTGCCTTCATTTCCGCTGCTGAGACGACTCCATCGGGAAACACCGTTTGCCGGAGGGCACCGACATCGTCGTGGCTAATTTCACCCTTGTCACAAATGCGTTCGACCAGATTGTCCAGAACAGCGAGTTCGGTCATGGGAAAACCCGTCTTTCGTGGGATGGTAGGGAACCGCGACAGAGCGTCCTCTTAAAGTCCTAACAATGCACTAATGTTCTATATTTGTTCCAAATGAAACGGTTGTCCCAACCGGAAATCCACCGATCGCGGCTGGATTTGCGCAAAACCGCCATCATGGGCCAATGGACTTGCATTTTTGTCGCGGTGCTTGCGGAGCGCAGCGAGTGGGGGACAAGATTGCGCGTCGTAATAAAGGACCTGGCAATCTAAGCAATAGAAGCATTCGGTCATGTTGATCCGGCCATTCGGCTCGATGGCGTCGATCGGGCATCGTCTTTCACACAGCCGACAGGGAGCGCCACATTCGGTTCGGCGTACAAGTGGTGACAGGATGCGTAAACGGCCCGCAAGGGCGAGCAATGCGCCAAGTGGGCAAATATATCGGCAAAACAGTCGCTCTATGAACAGTCCGGCCGTGAGCAGCGCAACAGCGTAAAAGACATATGGCCAAGACCTATCGAACTTTGCTGTCATGACCGTCTTGAACGGTTCAATTTCGGTTGCTGTTAGAGCGTGCGGTAGTGAATAGACGGCTAGGGCAAGTATTATTGCTGCGATGGCGTACTTGGCGAGCCAAAGCCGGCGCTGGACGGCATGTGGAACTCTAAACTGCGGCACGCGAAGGCCGACTGCTATTTTGTTGAGAATTTCTTGAACGGCGCCAAACGGACAAAGCCAACCGCAGAACACACCACGCCCCCAAAGCACGAGTGTAATGGCGACATAAATCGATAGAATCAACAGCAGCGGGTCAAGAAGTACCGTTGTCCAATCGAGTCCGAGAACAAGTACGCGCGCATAGTTTATGACCGTCACGATCGTCAGCTGCCCGCCCGCCAGCCATCCCAGCCACACCACTGTCATGAGCAACACACCATAGCGCACGACGATGCGGCCCGTTTCCGTGCGGCTAATGCGTGATTGAAAAAGAATGGCCAGGGAAACTGCCGTGAGCAATGCGCCGAGCGCGCCAAGTTGCCAGCCCATGCCGATCCAAGTGAGTTGCCAGTCGCTCAACGTACTCTCGCGCAGCAAGCCGAAAGCGACAAAGCGTGGTGTTTTGAAACCTGCCTCTTCAAGCGCGTAGTCACTGCCGTCGACATGTTCCGCCGGGATGCGATAGGGCAGGCTGAAGTTGACTCGGCGGCGTGGGCCGTCCGGCTGTGCCATCTCATTCAGGCTGAATTGCAGGGCCCAAGGTTGCGTGGCGTCGAAGTCCAAGCGCGGCGGCAAGCTGAAGCGGGCGACCGCGTCGGTTTTCGGCGCCTCGTCGATCACAAGCTGCGATAGGCGACCGTAGTGCGACGGTAGCAAGCGTATCGATTTGTCATTCTGAACGATATCGATGGTGGTGTTCGATGGCTCTGGCCATTTTTCGACAGGTATCGCACGTCGGTCACCCTGCACGGCAATTATGATATGTTGCATGCGCGGGTTCGCACTTTGCAGCATTTTCCGATAGGCTGTTTGACCGGCGAGATTGGCCCCAATTGTCGGCGGTGTCGCGAGGGCTCCGTAGATCGTTAGGAATACCTCATCGTCGGCGCCCATGTTGATTTCGGGTTTGGCAGCTGGCCCAAGTTGCCGCGCAAATTCATCACGAATGTCGCGATAGGTTAGGTTCAGCTGGCGCACCGATCCGTCGGCGACAAGGTCAGGCCAGGCGCGCTCCATGAAATCGAAGCGATCGACAGACAAGCCGCCGGAGTCATCGTCGATGATACGTTTTTCATAGCCGACTAAGATCGCAGCATTGGCGACGGCGCTCGCCATCGCCTTGGCGCTGACGGTGGCGCCGGATAAACCGTCAATCTGCCGCGGCACAGGCTGACGCATGGCACGTATGTCGGCGCCGTGGAGCCGGCCCAGAAATGAATCGATACGCGATAATGAGACAATGCCGTCGGCGATCATCGGCTCGTGTTCTTCCAACGTACGATGACCGACGATAATGCCGTCAGTGTCGAGGCCGATGACGATATCAAACGATGCGCCGAAGAAGCCGCCGGGACGCACGGTTTCGTGAGTTGAGAACAGGTACCCGATGACGTTTCCGGCGGCAATCACAGGCGCGATCGGCGGGTCGCCGGAGACGGTGCCAATGCTGTCGGCGGCTGGAAACAGATTTTTGATTAGGCCTGGCGATAGCCGAGTATCCAACGGATCGTTCATTTCCGCGTGCGCGGCCGCTAGCGATCCGAGGTATATGCAGAAAAGGACGATGGCGGCGACGGAACGATAGTATGCATACTGCAATAATGGCATTAGGCTAGCCGGACCGAATGCCGGACCCAACCGACGCTTGCTGGTTTGCGCCAGAACGCTCCATCGTTTCCCCGCTCTTTCCCACAACGGCGAGATTTTCTTTCAATTTCAGCAAGGCATCAATGAGTGTGTCTCTTTGCCGTTCGGAAAAACCGTCGAACGCTTGTGCATAAAGATCCATCGCCGGTCCACGCATTGCTGCGAGGACTTGATCCGCACCGGGGGCCGTGAAAACGCGTTTGATGCGCCGATCGTCGCCGTCAGGGTGGCGCTCTATCCAGCCCTTTGCCTCCAGTCGATCGAGCAAGCCACCCAATGTGACTTTGCCGACATCCATCACCTCTGCGAGGGCAGATTGGGTTAAGCCCTGATCACGGTAGACAAAAGCCAGAACTTGCCATTGGGAACGCGTGATGCCGAGGGAGGCAACGCGGCGATCGAATGATTTGCGCATCAGGCGCGACGTATCATGCAAAAGAAACCCAATATTGCGTTCAAGACTCTCTGATTGATTTCTTGCCATAGGCCAGCGTAACATATCGTACGCATGCGTACAAAACGCATGCGTACGACCGCTACGGCGCTTCGGCATCCAGCATGCCCCGGTTTTCGGGCAGGTAGGCGATTGAACAAGGATCCACTCTCGCGATCCGAAGGGGGAGGAGCTATGACGGACCCGGCACTGTCGGCGCGTACGCCCTACGGATACGGCGAATGGCTTGTACGCAATCGTTGGTTGGTAATTTTAGTGACGCTGATTGGGCTTTTCGCCACCGCGTATGGCATGAAGTTTTTGAGCGTCGCCAAGGACCTTAGGATCTATTTCGCAGAGGACAATCCTGAGGTCGTGGTCTACGACGCGCTCGAAAAAACATATGTTCGCAACGATATTTTGCTTTTGGTGATCGCGCCGCAGGACGGCGACGTCTTCACGCGGGAAGCGCTGTCTGTCATCGAATCGATGACCAACGCTGCTTGGCAAATGCCGTTCTCACAGCGGGTCAACTCCGTCACGAACTATCAATATACCCGGGCCGACGGGGATGACCTGGTTGTCAGTGATTTGGTCGAGGGCGCCGAATCGTTGAGTGATGATGAGCTTAGCGAAGTTCGTGACGTCGCGATGAACGAACCTTTGCTGCGTAATGCCGTGATTTCGGACCGCGGCCATGTGGCCGGTATTACCATAAATATACTGAAGGGTGAGGATGGCGCCGCCGCTGTCGGCGGATCTTTGAAATACGCCCATCAAATGATTGCGGAACAGAAGGCCGCGCACCCGAACATAGAATTCTACATTGGCGGCGGTATAGCTTCAGATGCCGCCTTTGGTACGGCGGCATTCCAAGAATTCTCAACTTTGTGGCCGATCGTCTATGGCGTCGTTCTGGTGGTGTTGGTTGTCGCGCTTCGCGCATTCTTCGGAACTGTGTTGACGATGCTCGTCATCTTTATGACTTCACTCATATCTTTGGGGGCCACGGGATGGGCGGGCGCGCCGCTCAATCCAACGACGATCAAAGCGCCGATTCTCTTGCTGACTCTGACGGTCGCCCACAGCGTCCATATTCTGGTCACGCTGTACCAGGAAATGCGCGCCGGCCGGAGCAAGCACGATGCGATCATCGAATCTCTGCGCATCAATATGCAGCCGGTATTTGTCACCAGCGCAACAACATCCATTGGTTTTCTGGTCCTGAATTTCAGCGACACGCCGCCATTCCGCGAACTGGGTAATATCATCGGCTTTGGCATGATGATGGCGTTTGTTCTGTCGGTGACATTCTTGCCAGCCGCGATGGCTGTGTTGCCGGTACGTGTTAGGGTCAAGAGCGATGCAAAACGCGCTCCGCTGATGGACCGATTTGCCAGCTTCGTCATCGGCCGCCGCAAGGTCTTATTCTGGGCCACGCTGGTTGCGATTGTCGCCTTGTCGTCTGGGATTGCGCGGATAAACCTGGATGACAACTTCGTCGAGTATTTTGACCACAGATACGACTATCGCGTTCACGCAGATTTCATTGTCGACAATCTGACAGGCCTGCAAGCGATCGAGTATTCCCTGCCCGCGGGCGAGGATGGCGGCATTAGCGATCCACAATATTTGGCGAAGCTGGATGCGTTTGCCACATGGTATCGTGAGCAGCCAACAGTCGTGAATGTCAACAGCCTAAGCGACATCATCAAACGGCTGAACATGAACATGCACGGGGATGATCCGGAATACTATCGGGTCCCCGAGAGTCGCGAATTGGCCGCCCAATATTTATTTCTCTACGAACTGTCGCTCCCCTATGGTTTGGATTTGAACAACACGATTGATGTTGGCAAATCATCGACACGGTTCATCGTGACCATGGCCCATCAGACTTCGATGGGCCTGAAGCGCATGGATATCAAAGCCCGGGAGTGGTTGGACGCCAACGCGCCGGATATGGCCACCACCGGAAGCGGGATCGCCATGATCGTGGCGAACTTGTCCGAACGCAACATCGAGTCGATGCTGGGCGGAAGCATTCTCGCTCTGTTTTTGATCTCGCTGCTGCTGATATTTGCATTACGGAGCCTAAAAATCGGCTTGATCAGCTTGGTGCCGAATCTTTTTCCAGTCGCCTTGGCGTTTGGGGTTTGGGGATTTCTGATTCAGGAGGTCGGCCTTGCCATTGCCACCGTCGTTGCGATGACACTTGGCATTGTCGTCGACGACACCGTGCATTTCCTTAGCAAGTATCTGCGCGCGCGGAGAGAACGCGGTCTAGATTCGCCGGAGGCGGTACGCTATGCCTTCAACACGGTGGGCACGGCTTTGGTCATTACGTCGATTGTTTTGGTGCTGGGCTTTTGCGTTCTGGGAACTTCAGGTTACCGACCTAGCTCGCATATCGGTTGGCTCAGCTCGTTTACCTTGATATTTGCGCTGGCCGCGGATTTCTTGTTTCTGCCACCCCTTTTGATGATGATCGACAAAAAGAAATGATGAAGAGAATTGCTCTGCTGACGGTAGTCGTCTTGGTGACGGCGCCGACGCTCTCGCGCGCTGAAACGGATGAGGAAAAAGGTTTACGCATCGCGACGGAAGCCGACCAATTCAACGCGGGTTTCCAAGATACGGTTACCGACCTTGAGATGGTTTTGCGTAATCGGCAAGGCGCGGAAAGCTCCAGGTTTTTCCGCAGCAAGACGCTGGAAGGGACAGACGACGGCGACAAGAGTATCGCGGTATTCGATCGCCCGGCCGATATCAAGGGTACGGCGGCACTAACTTTTACACACAAGTTTGGACCGGACGATCAGTGGCTTTATCTGCCGGCGCTGAAGCGGGTCAAACGAATAAGTTCAGCAAACAAATCTGGTTCGTTCGTTGGTAGTGAGTTTGCGTACGAAGATTTATCGAGCCAAGAGATTGAGAAGTATGCGTACAAGTGGATATCTGACGACACTTGCGGTGATAATCTGGAATGCTGGCAATTCGAGCGATATCCCGTTGATAAATATTCGGGCTACACGAAACAAGTCGTGTGGATGGACAAGGAATTCTACCGTGTTCACAAAGTTGATTACTACGATCGCAAGGGTGAGTTGCTGAAGACCCTGACTTTCGATGACTATCATCAGTACCTCGACCACTATTGGCGCGCCGCAAGGCTCAACATGGTCAACCATCAGACCGGGAAAACTACCGAGATCATTGCGCAGAACATTGAGTTTCGGACCGGCCTTGATGAAAGAGACTTTGACACGGCGGCGCTCAAACGCACGCGTTAACAAGTCGCTGTTGTAAACCACAGTCGGGGCATGGTGGTGGCCGACGGTGCGATGCGCGGATGTTGATTTAAGCATGGTCGCAACCCGTTCGTGCTGCCGCAGCCATACTGGCGTCCAAGCCAAGCTGGATTGCATCGGGGATTTGCGTTAATGGTGGCCGGCAGCTACGCCTGCCGTGTGTCGAATGGCGGGGCAAATATTCGGCCCTCTTGGATCTGGCGACCGAAAGGATACGACATGATTGACCTCTATACCTGGAGCACGCCAAATGGTCGCAAGGTGTCGATAATGCTTGAGGAAATCGGGTTGCCATACACGGTGCATCCGATCAACATCGGTGAGGGCGATCAGTTCAAACCTGAGTTCCTCGAGATCAGTCCGAACAATAAGATTCCGGCGATCGTCGACAATGACAACGGTATGACGATGATGGAGTCCGGGGCCATTCTGGTCTATTTGGCCGAAAAAACCGGAAAGCTTCTGTCATCTGAGACCAAAGCGCGGTTTCGCGTATTGGAATGGCTGATGATGCAGATGGGTTCAGTTGGCCCAATGCTCGGCCAAACCCACCATTTTCTCCGCTTCAACAAAGGCAAAGCGCCCTATGCTGAGGAGCGTTATGCGAAAGAGAATCAACGCATCTATAAAGTGCTGGATACACGTCTCGGCAAGGTTCCGTACCTTGCCGGTGAAGACTACAGCATTGCCGATATTGCAACCTGGCCATGGATATCCCGTTTCGAGTGGCAAGAAATGGATCTAAATGAAACGCCAAATCTAAAGCGTTGGTACGTAGAGCTGGCGGAGCGACCCGCCTATCAAAAAGGCTATGACGTGCCGCCAATTGGCGCCTCAATACCGATGCCGTGACAGTTGTCCGACATGGATCATCGGAAGGCATCTAGATAATCCCATAAATGGCCGACAATTGTGTGCAATGTACACTTTGCGCAGGGCCCCGGCTCGGCTAGCCTATGATGGGGAGCGTCGATCAAAGCGGGTAGCGCTCGGTCGGTGAGACATTTGATCGGAATCCATATGCGCCGCGCGTCGAGATGACTGAAAAACTCACTAGTTTCAATGAGTTCAAGCGGCTGAAGTCGCGTCGTATGATGGAAGTGGCGCGCCAGGGGGAGGTCGCGCGCAATCGGGATGCAGCCGAGACCTATAAGGAGCTGGTGCAGTTGGTGGAACAGACGAACCGGTTGGTTAAGCGGCTCGAAGCTGGTCGCCAACGGGAACTTGCTGCGGCCATCGCGCGCGGGAATATTGGCGAGCCAGAGTCTGTCGCCCCTCTCGTGCGCAGTTATGAGCGTTTGTCTTGGCGCCTATATGGCCAATTGAGGTACATATTGGACGCGTCGCGCAAGCGGTAAAATCTCGAAATCCTGGTCACACGCGGCGCATCGTTTCCAGAGTATGACCGGCACATGCCATGCATCGGTTGTTCACGGCTGTCGCGTTACCCGAATCCGTGAAATACGGATTGCATGCCATGCAGTTGGGCTTGCCCGGTGCACGTTGGATCCCAACCGACAATATGCATCTTACGCTGCGATTCATTGGCGAAGTCGATTCGGCGGATGCGGACGACATTCACGAGGCGCTGGCCCAGATCGACGGTGTGCCGTTTCATTTGCGCCTTTCCGACCTTGGAACCTTCGGAACACGCCGACATGCCCGCACATTGTGGGTCGGCGTCGAGAAGTGCGAAGGCCTTAGGAGGCTCAAGGCTCAAATTGATGCGGCGCTGACGATCGCTGGCCAATCGCGGGATCCGCGCAAGTTCTCCCCGCACATAACCTTGGCTCGGCTGAGAGATGCCGAAGATAAACGTGTGGCCGCATTTGTGGCCCAAAACGCGCCGCGCGTCGCGGGGGCATTCGACGTGACAGATTTTGGACTCTATTCAAGCCACCTCACGTCGGCCGGCGCCGAACATACACTCGAGACGAGCTATCATCTCCGGGCGGAAAATTGGGGCAACGGGAATGTGTCCGATTGACAGAATCGTCAGCCCACTTTACGTAAGTAGATACTTACATCATATTCGTTTGGACAAGGCAGGTTGAGATGACATTGCGTAAGTCTGCGATCACTGAACTTTCGCTGCTGCCCGGGCGCGCGGCAGCAACACTATTGACAGCGATATCCTTGGTCCTGATGCCTCGAATTGCGACTGCAGCGGAAACCGAACACCCGGTCAAAGGGCAGATCTACGCGATCGGCACCTCCGAGCTTGCCATTGAGACCGAAGCTTTCACGTCAAATCGGGCCGGGTTCTCTGGGACATTCGCCGCTGACGATCCAAGCTCCATTGTGCATCTGACGACTTATGACTGCAGCGTGTTAACGCACGCGTCGATGGATGAGTCACGCAGCCGGACGGCTCGCGTTGGGGCGATCGGCGTCTGTTTGGTCAGCGACCGCGACGGCGACGTATTTGTCGCGGAGTGGCGCCGCCCCGTCGGTGACGCGACCGGCACATGGACCATAGTGCGTGGCAGCGGCAAGTTCGAAGGCGCGGCGGGAGAGGGGAGCTACGGAATCGAGTTCCTTACTGGTCTGCCGAATGCCAAAATGCGCTTCGCATTGGATGGATCAATAATCACGCGATGACATGGAGGGGCGGTAAGCGCGCATACGCCGGCATTGGACCAGGAATTTGAAAGTACCGATATTGAGTCACTGTTGGCCGAAGTGCGCGCATGCCGTCACTGCGCCACGGAGCTTCCACTCGGTCCTCGGCCCGTATTGCGTGCGTCTGCGTCTGCGCGATTGTTGATCGTCGGGCAGGCGCCCGGCACAAAGGTGCATGCTTCTGGAATTCCATGGAACGATCCCTCAGGTGACCGGCTACGCGCATGGCTCGCTGTCGACCGCGCTACATTCTACGACACGCGGCGCATCGCAATTATTCCTATGGGATTCTGCTATCCGGGTCGACATCCGAACGGCGGCGATCTCCCGCCGCAGCGCCAATGTGCGCCGCTTTGGCATGCGCGGCTGTTGAAGATCCTATCCAACCTGGAACTGACTCTTCTGGTTGGCGGCTATGCCCAGCGTCACTATCTGGGCGCTTGCGCCGGCCGCACTGTGGGCGATACGGTTGCCGGCTGGCGCAACTATCTTCCGCGATTTCTGCCATTGCCCCATCCATCTTGGCGGACGCGGGCCTGGGTGCGTCGCCATCCTTGGTTTGAATCCGAGTTGTTGCCGGCCCTCCGCCAGCAAGTTCTGAATCTACTCTGACGCACGAAAGCTCAATGCGTTGCGCGCACTATTCGCCCTGACCCGGGTTCGCCGCATGCGGCGGTCGTTCGAGATAGAACGCATGTGCCTCTTCGTCGCGAATTCGAAGCTTCAGGACCAATTTCCAGCCGGCAGTGTTGAGAGTATTGAGCGTTTCGTAAAAAGTTTCTGCGCCGCGCTTGCAAAGAACAGTTTCACCGCTGGCCACCTGGCTATCACTTGCAAGACAGATAATGCGATGATCGTCGGCGTGGGACGGTAAGGGATCGAGACAAAATACGGCCACAGCGCAGGAGACGTACACGTGTCGAATGACATGCCCAGCTGGAGACGTTCCCATTTCGAGAATTTCCAGGCGCTAGCGTTGAATGTCGATCTTTCTATCAGGCTCCGAGATTGACAGCTACAGCGTCGGCGATTAGGTAGTGATCGGTGTGTGAGCCTGCGGAGGGGTGGCCGAGCGGCTGAAGGCGGCGGTTTGCTAAACCGTTATACGGAGACAATCCGTATCGGGGGTTCGAATCCCCCTCCCTCCGCCAAATCAATGGCTTAGCAAACAGTCGCGCGGCGCCGAACCCCTGAAAACCGTTACAAGTGGTCCGAAACTTGATCGTACCGGTGCCACATGGTCTCAATCGTTTGGCACGCCATGTTTTGCAGCCGCCCGGATTCGACATGGCGACCTATTCGGTTTCGCCAATCTCCCAAAGCTCGGCGTTGGCTTCCGTTATCCCACCTGTGACGGCATCGACCTCAACGTTCATTTCGCCTCCGCTAGCCAAGACGATGTCGATTTCGTAGACAGGCGCGCCATCATGCTCCAAGCCATATTCCACGCTCTCAACGTCACCGGGATAGATGCGGCGCGCCGTCGCGACAGCTTCATCCTCACTGACGGTTGCGACGTCGGCAAACATCGGATCCGATTTTTCCACCTCGCGTTCGATTTCCCAAATCATGCCGTTTTCGGCATTTACTTCGACTTCCCAACGTACGCCGTCAGCACCCAAAATATCGAAATCATAAACAGGGTCGCCTTCTTCGAACTTGTACTCGACGTTTAGGGCCTGACCACCGAATACGTCGAGTGCGGACTGTAAACACTGCTCCAACGTCTTGTCGTCGCTATCGGCATATTCGCCGAGATCTGCGGCTTGCGTGGCGCCGGTAGAAAAGAACAAGATAGCCGCCGCGGCTGACGCGAATAGACTTTGTTTCATCATGTCGATCTCCGTTGGTCGTGCAGGTTCAAGCTTCTTTTGGCGGTGAGGTGCCATGCGCAATTACAATTCCAGTGTGTCTTTAATTGGTCAGCCGCGTTGTCGTAACAACCTATACCGACCATTGATGTGTTCGGCAGTCAACGAAATCGGCGCCACAGCCGATGTGCGCCGGTCTGCAACGACAATGTGTGCGGCGAAGGCGTGTGCCAGGCGCGACGGAGCCTCCGCAAGAACAAGCGGGTTTCGAGGCTGGCTCCGCAACGGTTTTGTGTTGAAGGCCGCATGGCTTGGGCGGGTGCTTCGGTTCTTGGGCTTTGTTATCGCAACTGGCATGATCGCCGCGGTGAACGCCGAGGCGGAAGAGAAAACCGGATTATACGCCGCCATTGAAGACACAATTCACCACTATGAAGTTGATGTCGAAGCGCTTACGCTGACTGTGCGGGGCAGTGCTGTTGCCCCCGCCCGGGTCCAATATGCTTGGCCCAGTCGCGACGGCTCAGTCTTGTATGTGGCGTCCAGCGACGGCGGCCCGGGGCGCACGGGCAACCGCCATGCTTTGACTGCATTTGCGATCGACGCGGAAAGCGGCGCGCTAACGCGGCACGGCGACCATGTGCCAATCCCGGAGCGTCCGATCCATATTTCGCTCTCCAATGACGGCTTGTTCGCGCTGGTAACCTTTAACCATTCGGCGATGATAGAGGTCTATGTGGTCAACCCCGACGGCACAATCGGACCAAAGGTCGCCCAACCGAAAATCGATGCTGGTGCTTATGCTCATCAGGCGCGTCAAGCGGCCGACGATACTGTCGTGTCACTGGGCCTCGGATTTCCACCCGCCAACGGCGCGCCCGGGATTCCAGGTTCGTTGACGACGTTTGACTTTGCAAATGGCGTTCTCAGCCACAGACAGAAGCTGATCATGCCCGACAATCTTGGCCTCAGACATCTCGAATTCGACTCTGATCGGGGCCATGTCTATGTTGTGGTTGAGCGCGGCAATTTTTTGTTCACGTACGATTTTCACGATGGAATTGTGTCAGATGAACCGGTCCACGTCGCTGAAACACGGGGCGATCTCGTAGCCACGCCGCCGGACCAACGCGCCGGAACGATTCACCTGCATCCCAACGGGAATATTCTTTATGTTGCGAATCGTGCCGCGGCGGTGACAGCGGAAGACGGCCGCAACGTCTTTCTGGGCGGCGAAAATACGATCGCCGTGTTCGCGCTCGACCGCCAAAACGGACCAGAATTGATCGAAACGGCCGACACACGTGGCATTGAAGCTCGGACTTTCTCGATTGATCCTTCGGGTCGGATGATGGTCGTTGGCAACCAGAAACCGGTTACCGTGGCCAACAACGGTGAATTGGCATTCGTACCGGCAAGTCTCGCAGTCTTTGCCATCGACCCCGACGGCAAACTGACCTTTGTGCGCAAGTATGATACCGAGGCGACAGAGGCGCGCCCCATGTTTTGGACCGGAATGGTGCGGCGCTAGAGCATTTCACGCTCACATGCGTTCGCAAGGCATGCTCTATCTAATTGATATCGATCAATTTAACTTCGTTCAAACGACTCCGTTTGAACGAAGATTGATCTAGCAGCCGGTATTCACGATCACAATTCGTCGGTTAATGGCCGATTCAGGATCCGCGAATTCGATCAGCTCGGATTCGCCCTTGCCGACATATTGGAGACGATCGGATCGAACACCGTGCGTACGCACCAAATGTTCACGAACGCTGCGCGCCCGGGCCCAGGACAGCTGCATGTTGTGGGCATCATCACCCGTGGCGTCGGTGTGACCTTCGATGAGAAAACGACAGGGTGCCAACTGATCGACCATGATCGCGTCAGCAAGTGTGTCCAACTGCGCAACTCCGTCGGGCGTGAGCTGCGCCGAGTCGATCCGAAAATCCAAATTGAAAGCGATCGCAGCGCCTTTGCGCCGGTTGACGATAAGTTCGCGCTTCAGATCACGGACCACTGTGGCGTCGGCATTCGCGGCCGCGGCGCTATCGTCCAACTCGTCCACCGAAAAAGATCGCGGCGCGCCACCCGAGAGGGAATCGGCATGGTCGTCGGTGGCGTTATCTTCCGGCTCATAGACGCGCAAGTCCGCCATCTCGAACGCATGTGTGACGTGGGACGATGTCGGCCGCTGGCCATCTTGGCTGACCGCTGGCTCGGCAAGAAAACAACCAACGACCACGGTGGCTGCGCACCAGCCTTTCGGAATTCCCATCATCTTTGATCCCCACTTCCGCTGTGCTCGCCCATTACCTTCGTCGACTCAGACCGTCGCGCGCAACAAATTTGTCGTGCTAGGTCGGGTCGTCGGGGCGCGGCCGGAAGTGTGTTGCACTGTAGCCGCCGTCCACAACCAATGTGTGACCAGAGATATAGGACGCGTCAGCCGAGCATAAGAAAGCCACCGCCGCGGCTATTTCTTCGGCTCTACCGGGGCGTCGCAACGGCGTGCCGCCGACCAATGCATCGACGAACCACGGGTTTGTCGCCAGCCGCTCCGCGGTCAGCGGTGTTGCGATGATGCCTGGCGCGACGGCATTGACGCGGATGCCGTCAAGACCATAGTCGGCAGCCATGTTCCGGGTTAGTCCGATGACGGCGGACTTGGCCGCTGAATATGCCGAGCTGCCACGAAAGCCCGTAATCCCAAAAATGGACGCAATATTGACAATGCATCCGCCGCGGTTTGCAGCGCGCATGGCTTTGACAGATTCGCGCGACAGGCGGAATAGCGCCCGAACATTGACGTCTATGAAGCCGTCAAAATTGTCGTCCTCGGTCAGGTGTGCGGGTCGGGCATCGCCGACACCGGCATTATTGACCAGTATATCGGGCGGACCGCAAACCTCAGAACTGCGTTCGAGGATTCTTGACGGGGCGTCCTCGCTGGTCACGTCGCACTGCAGCGCAACAGCCCGTCCCGGGCCATTACCTTGGCGCGTCGTCTCTTCGACATCTTCCCCGTTGCGGTCGACTGCGACGACATTCGCGCCCTCTCGCAAGAGCTGCAGCGTCGTTGCGCGACCGATTCCGGAGCCGGCTCCCGTGACAACTGCGACACGTTCCGCCAAGCGCTCAACCATGACTATCTCCTATTCAGCACCGTCTTGCTTATAATCAACCCTACACAAGCGGGAGGCGACAATGGAGTTCGGTTACTTCGGTTTGATGGGCTATCGCGAGCGCGGCACGTCGCCGCACACGGTGTTCGAAGAACATATCGAGCAGGTGAAACATGCCGACCGCCTCGGCTTCGACACGGCGTGGTTTGCCGAGCATCATTTCTCGAATTATTGCATATGCCCGTCGCCATTGCTGATGGCGGCACGCTGTGCCGGTGAGACTGAGCGGATCAAGCTCGGCCCTGCGGTTGTTGTCGTTCCGCTCTATCATCCGGCGCGATTGCTTGCGGAGATCGGCATGGTCGATTGTGTTTCCAACGGTCGTCTCGTGTTGGGTGTTGGCAGCGGTTACCAGCCATACGAGTTTGACAGGTTTGGCCAAAATTTGTCTGAAGCGCGCGACAGGTTGGGCGAATTCTTGGCTATGTTGAAAGCTGCGTTTGCGAATGAGACATTCTCATTTGCTGGCAACCAGTACCGGATGCCGACCACCCATATCAGTGCGCGCCCGGTTGACGACCTGCCCGAAATCTGGATTGCTGGCGATCACGAATTCGGCCATCGCCTTTGCGCGCGTGAAGGTTATGTGCCCATGTTTACCGGCCGTTGGGGCGCCGCCGACTATTTGAAAGAACAACGGCAGCGCATCGCGCGGTCATACGCGGCCGAGGGACGCGACCCTGAAACGGTGCCCATTGGTGTGCAGCGGTTTATGTGCGTGACCGAGAGTCGCGCTGAAACGTTGGACTATGTCGACAATGCGCGCCACCAAATGCGCCTGGCCTCCGCATTGCGCCGACGCGCAGAAGTGATGGATGGTGCAATGATGACAGAAGTGCCGATTCCAAACGAAATCAGCCTTGAGGCGATGGCCGACAATCTGTTGGTCGGCGACTGCGAAACGATCGCCGAGCGCCTGGCAAATGAAATCCGCGCGGCGCGCCCAAAGCAAATGATGTTTCATTTCCAGGTGGGTGGGTCGCCGCACGTGAAAGCCTTGGAAACCATGGAAAAATTGATGACCACGATCAAGCCACTGGTCGAACGAGAATTGGGGCCGTTAAGTTCGATGAACAGCAGTGGCGGCTCTATTGCGGCGGCGTAGGGTTATGCGTCCGGCCGCAAAACGCTGCGCGCCATCCACCTTGATCACGTCAGAATCGACCTGTTTTCGGCCTGTGGGTTCCCAAGCAGGTTGTTCCCTATGACCGACACGCGTGGCGGCCGGTGTCAAAACGGAACTTGATCCAGGGTTAGGATTTCGGACAATAGACGAGCTTGAAGGCCGGTTGAAACGACCAATGCCCAGGGGAGGCGTGTGACCATGTTGGACAATGTTCAGATCAATATCGCGGGTGGTCTCAATTTCACTCTACCCAATATGGCGCGTGTTCGACAAAAGTTTGAAAAGCATGGTCTTCCAGACGTGTCGGCGGCCGTAACCGATCAAGTCGCGCGTGACGAGGTCGCGGCAACAATCCAACCAGGTGCGCGCATCGCGATCGGCGTCGGAAGCCGTGGTGTCGCCAATATCGAAGAAGCAGTGCGGGCACTTGTCGCTGCGATCAAGGCCAAAGGCGGCGATCCATTTGTATTTCCGGCCATGGGCAGTCATGGCGGCGGAACAGCCGATGCACAGGCCGGTCTTTTGGCCGGTTATGGTGTTACCGAAGAAGCGGTTGGGGCGCCGATCCGTGCGACCATGGAGACAGTTGTGGTCGATACCATGGAAGATGGAGTGCCTTTGCACGTCGACCGACTTGCCAACGAGGCGGACGGCATCGTTCTTGTCAACCGCGTTAAGCCGCACACCAGCTTCCGGGGCGCGATCGAAAGCGGCGTCATCAAAATGATGACGATCGGCATGGGCAAGATCAATGGCGCGTCAGCCCTGCATGGCGGCTATCTGATGGAGGAATTTGGCGAAGTCTTGTCGCGTGCGGCGGAAAAGATCATGGCCAAGACGCCTTTCCTGTTTGGTCTTGGCATGGTCGAGGATGCGTTTGATGATACCGCAATTATCGAGGCAATGACCGGGCCCAGGTTGATCGAACGCGAAACCGATCTGCAGGCCAAAGCAAAAGCGCTAATGGCGCGGATTTATTTTGATGACATCGACGTGCTGGTGATTGATGAGATTGGCAAGGAAATTAGTGGTAGTGGGTGCGATCCCAACATCACTGGCCGCAATATGCGGGGCGTTTCCGGGTTCGAGCTGCCGCGCGTCAAGCGAATCGTGATATTGGACGTGACCGACAAAACAAAAGGGAATGCGACCGGCTTTAGCAGCGCCGATGTCATCACGCAACGAATGCTCAGCCGGATTGATTTCTCTGTAACCTATGCGAATGTTATCGCGAGCACCTATCTTGAAGGTGGCAAAGTCCCGATCCCCATGCAAACCGAGGAAGACGCCGTGCGCCTTGCGGTCAAGTCGCTGAATGGCATCAAGCCGGAGGACGCGCGCATCGTGCGCATCCGCAATACGCTGGACCTCAGTGAAATTGCGGTTTCGGAACCGATGTTGGCCGAGGTGCGTGCCGACGATCGCATGGAGGTCTTGGAGGACCCACGAGCAATGGCGTATGACACCGCCGCATAAGATATCGGCGTTGCCCCACGGTCGCTGGGCCGCGGTGTCCGATTAGATGATCATCTGATCTCGAAGGTCCCGGATTTCCTCGGCGGAGAGCCCGAGAAGGCTGCTGAAGACTTCGTCCACGTGCGCGCTGAATTCCGGGCCTAGCCAGTCGATTCCGCCTGGCGTCGCGGTTAGCCGCGGAACGGTGTTTGGCACCGCGACTCGCCCGACACGGGGATCGTCAATGAACGCGATGTTTCCGCGCGCCCGGTATTGAGGATCGTCGAAAATCTCGTCGATGGCATAGACGGGTCCGCATGGCACCGATGCTTTGCTACACAAAGTCAGCAATGTTTCGCGATCGTGCTCACGACACCAACCCGCAACCAAGGCGTCGACATCCGCGCGCGCCGCTTCGCGTTGGGCGACCGTACCATATTTTCCCTCTCGGGCGATGTCGGGGCACCCCATGAGCGCGGCCAAACGGTCAAAAATCTTGTCATTCGTGCAGGCAATCGCCACCCAACGTTCGCACTTGGTCTGATAGTGGCTGTGGGGCACCGCATTGACCGTGCCGGCGCCCATTCTTTGGCGCACATAGCCGGTTTGAGCATATGCAGGCGCAAGTTCGTCGAGGATTCGAAAGATCGGCTCGTAGAGGCCAACATCGACGACTTGACCTATTCCCGTCTGATCGCGGGCGCGAAGTGCGACCAGCACGCCAAAAGCGCCAAATATTCCCGATAGATAGTCGGCAAGGGTCGCCGAGCCCGGGATGGCCGGCGGCCGGTCGGGATCACCGGCCAGATATGAAATTCCGCCGAACCCGTTGCCGATGCGACCAAAGCCAGGTCGCTGTGCGTAGGGACCAGTTTGGCCATAACCCGTGACGCGCAGCATGACCAGACCTGGATGAATGGCCTGCAGCGTTTCGAAGCCAACACCCCAGCGCTCCAAAGTGCCGGCACGGAAATTCTCGCAAACAACGTCGGCGGTGGCGACCAGCTCCTTAAATAGATCCGCGCCGCGCTCCGTTCGGAGATCTAGACTGACACATTTCTTATTTCGTGCTTCGCTGAGCCACAGCAATGTATCCCCACCGTCCGTGTTGGTACCCAAGCGACGTAACGAATCCCCGTCGCCGGGCAGCTCGACTTTGATCACCTCAGCCCCAAACTCACCCAACAGCGTTGCACAAAATGGCGCCGCGATAAATGTTGCGGCGTCGATCACCCGAATGCCAGTGAGGGGACGTGTCCCGGCGCCAGGGGGGTCAGTCAATACCATTCGAGGTCTTGCCTTGTTTTGGCCACGTGCATTTCTATAGGGCAGGCATGATCAGTCGGCTATTGGAAACCCATAGAGCTTGCCCGCATTGCTGCAAACAATCTTCCGACGTGTCGCCGCGGAAAGGTGACCAAGCTCGCGATCGATGAAGTCCCGTGAATCGGGCCAGACCCCGTCGGGATGTGGAAAGTCCGACCCCCACATCACATTGTCTTCGCCGAGTTCGTCCAAGAGCCGAATCCCGATCCGATCACTTTGATACGTTGCCATGCATTGTCGCCGCCAATAGGCTGACGGCGGAATCGTCAAGGTCAGATCTTTGAATTGGTCCTTCCATTCCAGATCCATGTGATCCAGCACATATGGTATCCAGCCAATACCGGCTTCACCGATCACGACTTTAAGGGTTGCATGAGCTTCGAGAACCCCGCCAAAGATCATCTCCATAAGAAATCGTGACATACCAAGCTGGAATCCGGTGATGAACACGGCCCAGGCTTGGCGCTGTTGCAGCTTTGGAAGGAGAGACAGGTTGGGCGGCTTGCCGCCGATGGTGTGAAAGTGGAGTGGTAACTTGGTTGCGGCGACAGCCTGCCAAAGCGGCGTCCATTTGGGATCGTACAGTGGGTCCATGTCGTGGGTCAGCGCGATCTCAAAGCCACGCAAGACACCCTCGCGACCGACCCGTTCGATTTCCGCGACGGCAGCATCTATATCGTGGTTCGGAATTGGCGCAATTCCAGCATAGCGTTCCGGATGACTCCGACAAAACTCGCCAAGCCAGCGATTGTAGATCTCCATCATCACTACGCTGGCCTCAGGATCATTGAGGCGCTGCGCCGCACCGAGAATGCCATAGAGGACTTCGCCCTGGACGCCATCGCGATCTTGGTCCGTAAGCCTGAGATTCGGATCGGTTAGTCGGCGAATACCGCGTAGGCCGTCTTCATAGAGCCCGGTCGCCGCCATGCGGTCGGAACGATGGATCTCACCGGGGACATAGCGTCGTCCCGCCGAACCCATTCCATTTTGCAGGCCAAAGTGGGCGCCGCCCCGGCTCACCCATACGGGCCCTTGCGCGCTATCAGTTACGTGAGGCATGCGAGCTTGAAAGGGTTTCGGGGCATTTGCCGTAAAGAGGTCTGGCGGCAGCCAAATTAGGTCGATATGGCAGTCAGCTGAAATCACCTCATAATGCATTATCGCCGCTTGCTCCCTTCACGAGCACCAGTTCTTGCGATGCACATTTCGGGCCGCTGTCGTCTCAGCGAAATCGCATGCGCACAACTTCGTCTGGTGAAACGGCGTGGCAAAACAGGCCACAACCACTACACTTGACCGCCAATTTCCCAAAGAAGTTACAGGCAGTTTAACACACGTTAAGTGCAACGTGGCGCAACGCTGTTGATCTTTGTGATCATGGTCGATATTGATTTTGAAGCGCTCCAACGCAGCCTTGTCCGCCGCGAAGCTCCCGCCACCGACGGTCCGCCGACCAATGTGCCGGTAGATCACGCTGTAACCATGGCCGCCGCGGCTGATGAAGTCGAGGCCTGCATGCTTGAGCTCAAACAGGCCGGGAGCAATTTGGTCGCCGAAGTTTTGCGGGACCAGGGTGAGTTTGTGCAACTCAAGCACTATCCGGCTGGCGACATCTACGATCCGGAGACTTGCTCACAATACTTCTACCATGCCCATCGTGAGGGCGAGCACGGTCATTTCCACGTATTTCTCCGCCCGGGGCGCATGTCCGGTGATATCGCCCCCGCGTCGATGCCGGATTCGGTCGCACGTCCACTGGGACGCGAGGCCTTGGGCCATATCATCGCCATATCTATGGACCGGCGGGGCGAACCGATTAGGCTCTTTACGGCCAACCGCTGGCTTACCGGTGAGACTTGGTATGGGGCGGCGGAGGTTGCCGCAATGATCGATCTATTCCGCATCGGCCATGCGCGGCCGTCCGGTCTGACCAATCGGTGGGTGGGCGCCATGTTGCGGCTGTTTCGACCGCAAATCGAATGGTTGTTGCGTGAGCGCGACGCAGCGGTAGACGTTTGGCAAGCCGGACATCCGGACAGTGTGGTGTATGAGGACCGCGGTTTGGATATTACGTCCATGCTGAATATCTCTGTTGACGACCAGATCCAACGCGTACGCGCCGCCGCCGGCTCAGCACCCTGTGTGCCGGGGCGTCGCCACCCACGGACAGCCGGAGATGAAACAGCACGTCAATTGCCTGATGCCATTGGTTCCGAATATGCACCGGACCAGCCAACAATTCCACCGGATGCCAGATGAACGATCTGTCGCAAAAAAATAAGCACAGATGTAATTAGTTAAAAAATCATATTTAGAAAGAACCAACTGAAACCAAAGGGTGGGTCTTCACGCCGTTCTTCCCTCGCCACCGGTATGCGACGTTTAACGGCGGGCCGGGGGTGGTGATCTCTGAACCCTTTGGCACAAGGCCGATTATCGCCTAAACTCCCACGTCATGTCGCCATGTCAAAGCCGACTGGCGAATATACTGGGCGAATGGCACGGGAGAGTATCCACGATATCCAGCTAGACGCGGCCGCGCACGTTAGGTCTATGCGACCAAGGCCCCGCCGGGGCCAACATTCGCAAGAGGGTAAGGCTAGCGTGTTCGATCGAGGAGATTCGCGATATGACCGAAACAACCGTAGCGACGCATCATGATGTCCAAGAGCGCTTTACATCGGCGTTGCGGGTATTTGTCGGCCAGGGGAGAGCTTATTCCGTGGCGTCGATCGCCGAGGCGTCGGGTATTCCGCACCGCACAATGAAGGCATACCACCAAGGCCAGGCGACACCAGGTTTACAAAATCTGCTGTCGTTGGTTGCGGTGTTGCCGCCGGCGTTCGCGAACGCGTTGCTTGAATATGCCGGACTGACCGGCGCGCATCGCGTCGACGGCCCTAACTTGACGCCACATAAGGTCTTAGCACAAATGTGCGACGAGGCGGCCCAGCTTGCCCATGAATTGTCTGATGGCGAACTCAATCACATTGAAAGAGCAGAATTGCGGCGCCGATTGCCTGACTTGATCGCCAAGCTGGCAACATTCAATGCTCAACTGCAAGAACGTGCGGTCCGCGGCCGGCCGCCCTCAGCATAGACAAGTGGTGTCTCAAGTCCGGTTATGGCGGTACGTCATAGAACCATATCGCTGGTGGGGTCGATGACATGGGTCTGGCGCGCATCAATGGCCAGCGGCAAGGCAACACCAGGTTTCGGATCGGCCTCGGGCACGACGCGCGCGCATAGATCCGCGTTATTCAGCGTAAAATAGACCATCGTTTCCATACCCAACGGCTCAACCACTTCAGGCCTTACCGTACAAACTGTGAGATCAGCACTGCTGGCATCGGCTTGTTCACGGAAATGTTCTGGGCGAATTCCAAGGAGCAACTCCTTTCCCACATAAGGTTGATATCGCTCATTGCGATCCGCGGGCAGGGGTAGCGTAAACTCATCGTCGATCCGCGCCGCCATCGCACCGTTCGCGCGCCCAAGCGTACAGGGAATGAAATTCATTGCTGGCGAGCCGATAAATCCGGCGACAAACCGCGTGCGTGGTGCGTGATAGAGCTCACCGGGCGTTCCAATCTGCTCAATTTCTCCGGCATTCATGACTACGACGCGGTCCGCCAGCGTCATGGCCTCGACCTGGTCGTGGGTGACATACACAGTGGTTGTGCGCACACGTTGGTGAATGCGCTTGATCTCGGTTCGCATTTGGCCGCGCAGTTTCGCATCCAAATTGCTCAGCGGTTCGTCAAACAAAAAAACCTGCGGATCGCGCACAATCGACCGGCCCATCGCGACACGCTGTCGTTGGCCGCCGGACAATTGACGTGGTCTGCGTTCGAGCAAATCTGTCAGTCCCAAGATCGACGCTGCCGCCGTAACGCGCTGCTCGATCTCGGCTTTAGGAAATTTCCTTAGACGCAAGCCAAAGGACATGTTCTGGTGCACTGTCATATGCGGATAGAGCGCATAGTTTTGAAAGACCATCGCAATATCACGATCCTTGGGTGGCACGTCGTTGACACGATGGCCGCCAATGAAAATATCACCGCCGGTAGCATCTTCTAGGCCGGCAATCATGCGCAGGGTCGTGCTCTTGCCACAGCCAGACGGCCCCACCAAAACAACAAACTCATTGTTCGCGATTTCCAAGTCGATACTTCGCACCGCTTCGGTTCGGTCGAAGCTCTTGGACAAACTTTGCAATCGAACGTCAGCCATAACGCCTTACCCCTTGGTCGCGCCCGACGTGAGACCGGCAATGTAGTAATCCATGAGGAAGGCGTAGATAATCACAGGCGGCGCGGCCGCGAGTAGAGCACCCGCCATCAAGCCGCCCCAATGGAATACGTCGCCCTTGATCAACGTCGTCACCGTACCAACCGTTAAAACCATCTGATCATCGCTATAAAGGTATGCCAAAGGATAAATGAATGACGCCCATGACACGGTGAAGGCAAAAATCATTGCCGCAATAATTCCAGGCAAGGCCACGGGTACGAAAACCTTCACCAGCATCTGAATATGGTTGGCGCCATCGATCAGGGCTGCTTCATCGAGCTCTTTTGGAATCGATGAAAAATAGCCGATCATGATCCACGTACAGAAAGGCACCGTCAGCGTTGGATAGACCAATACCAGGACCCAGTATGAGTTCAGCAAGCCGAGCCATCCGACGATCTTAAACAGAGGTATGAACAACAGTGTGTCAGGTACCAAATAAGTCAGAAAAACGCCGGTTGCCAATACACCTGCACCCCAGAACCTTAGGCGCGACAGGGCATACGCCGCGAGAACGCTAAACACCATTGTGATTGCGACAACACATAGCGTGACAATTGCGGTGTTGAGGAAGTATCGCGGGAAGCTGGTTTCCGTCAGCAATCCCCAGTAGTGAGCAATCGTCGGGCCTTGTTCAATAATCCATGGATTTGTCGACAACGCGGCGATTTCAGCATTGGTTTTGAACGACGTGACCAGCATGTAGTACGGCGGAAAAAGAAAAAACACGACGAACAGGCCCAGGCACCCATAAGCTGCGATTAGCGCCCAGCGGCGATTGCGTGCGCGGCTGGCCGATCGGGTCGAGCCCACCGCTTCAGAGAGTGTCGCCATCAGATCTCCATCGCGCGCTTGCGCACATTCCGCAGGATCACAAAAGCCAAAATCGCCAGAACCGGGAACATGAACAGCGAAACTGACGCGCCCAGCGGAATGTCTCCCGATTCTATCCCGACACGGAAGGCGTAGGTTGCGAACAGATGCGTCGTATTGCGTGGTCCGCCTTGCGTCAATACGCGCACAATATCGAAATTGGCCAAGGTCACGATGATCGAAAACAAGACCGTGATCGCAATGATATTGCGCATCATCGGCAGCGTAACATGGAACAGGCGCTGCCAGGCATTGGCCCCATCGATCGCGGCGGCTTCGTAGAGTTCCTCCGGGATCGACTTAAGCGCCGCCAAATACATGATCAGGAAAAACGGCGCGCCGAACCAAACATTGACCAAGATGACCGAAAAACGCGCCCAAAATGTGTCACTCAACCACGGTATCGCGGGCATGGCCAACTCTGCCAGAATCCAGTTTACGGCACTGTATGTCGGTTCAAAAAGCCACCACCATCCAAGCGTCGAAAGCGCCGGCGGAATCACCCAGGGAATCAGCAGCATGCCACGCCATTTGCGTTGCCCCTTGCTAGGGATCGTGTTGATGGCGTGTGCGGCGATCAAACCAATCAAGGCTTTGAACAAGACCGCGGCCAGCGCGAAGATGATCGATTGCTGAACCACGAGCCAAAAAGTCTTGCGCTTGAAAAGGAACAGGAAATTGTCGAATCCGACAAATTCCGTCTCCGCCTTGTTCAACGTCGCGAGAAACATCGAATAGACGGCCGGATACGCGACCAGCCCCAGGATTACAGCCAAGAGCGGCACACACATGAGCACGCCGATGGTCGATTTTCGCCTCAATGCACGGCGCGCCCAACCTCCGGCCGGTCGGCGCTCGCCGACAGCAACGTCAATGCTTTCGACAGTCGTAGCCATAATGGCCTCAGCCCCGCAGGTACCCCTCTAGCTCATTCTCAGCCCATAAGATCGCATCATCGAAGCTTTCGCCGCCTTGTGTCACCTGCGCAACGAAATTGGGAAACAGCGTTTGAGACTGGATTGACGATGCGATATGGGGCGGCGCTGGATAGCCGGCGGCCATGAGCTGTTCGTCGCCGCGCAGCGGATAATTGTGCAATACGCCAACCGGTGGCTCAGCCACATCCCAGACGTCGTTGGTTTGATAGAACGATGGGATCAGTGGCATGTCAAATCCTTGTGATGCGCGCAGCATTTTATTCACCACATCCGGCTGATTGACATGCAGGAACAAGTCTTTGGCAGCGCCGATGTTGCTCGAGAAGTTCCACACGCCCCAAAAGAATGGCGACGTGGCACGGAAACGCCCATTTGGGCCGCGCGGCACATCGTGATGCCAGATATGCTTGGCGACATCCGGATTGTCTCGTTTGGCCACAGCCCAGGCGCTCGGTGGATTGAATATCGTCGAACCCTGTCCAGAGATGATCCAGCGATTGTTGCCAGCGTCGTCCCAGGCATAAACGCCGTTTGGCATGAATTGGGCAATCCGCGACACATACTCCAGCGCCGCTCGCGTTTCGTCTGAGTCGACCGCGATATCTCCGTTTTCGTCAACCATGACGGCACCGAAAGCCGCGAACAGAGCCGAAAGCCATTGTGAGGCATCGGGGACTGGTGCGATAGCAGCTCCAAAAGGATGGCCGGCGGCGTGGAGCTTCTCAGCCGCGGCCAGGAAGGTATCGTAGGTCCAACCATCGACGAGCTCGGGGTTTCTTTCACCGCCGATCGGAAACATGGCCTTCAAGTCGATGCCCGCATGCTCTGCAAACAAATCGACGCGCGACACTTGTGCGTAGGACAGCGTTCCAGTAGGTGCCGGAACGGCCAGCCAGGTATCGTCGATCCGCGTCAGATGGTCGGCGACGGGGGCGATTTCACCATGTTGGGCGACAATCTCGCCCACGACGTCGTCCACCGGTGCCAACGAGTCCCGAAAAATCGAGCACATCCAAAGCGGTACCGAATAAACATCATGCCCCGACTTGGCCCGCGATTCGGCCTGCGCCGTTAACAACAGCTTATTCCCGATGGACGTTATAAAATCGACGGTTACTTCAACGTTGTTGGCGTCTCCCCAAGCGAGGCAAACTTCCTTCATCACGTCATTTGCGCCAGGCACCCAATGGTCCCATAGCCCGAGACTAAGGGTTCCTGCCGAGCGCGCTGATTTGACGTAAGGTGCCGCGGCAATTGCCCCGCCGGCGGCCGCGGTCTTGATGAAGCGCCGCCGCGTCAGCCCAGACGAAAACATGGCGTTCCTCCACTTCCGGCGCACTAATCCCTGACAACGTCTTTCTTGTCGCGAGTTTCCGGCGGAGCCGCGAAGTACGCATTTGCATTGTCGCCAGTGTCGAGACTGCACACCACCTAAGCATCTTAGCGCCGACTTTCACGGCTGTCTTACTTTTCGTTTTCTTGGCCTTCAGCCTACGGCAAAGTCGGTTGGGTTCGAGATGTAGGGAAAGCGAACCTGACTTGCGTCTGGCAAACACCAGTGCCTTTGTGTCCGATCTCGTCGCCGCCCATATGGTCTTGTTGCGGCCAAACTCCAGGGTGAACGAGGCGCAAACAAGGCCCCGCAGCAGTTCGATTCGAGGTGTGGCGCTGATCGGCTGCCGATACCTCGAATTGGCCCAGGTGACCGCGTCGGCGCTCTATCCAAGGGCCGAATTGCTTTTCGCCGCCGCGGACATATCAGATCTTTGCCGAATGCAGCCGAGAAACGGGTGCCCCACGGCAACGCATGTAACGGAAGTGCGCATCGTTAACCGCTATGGCAACGCTTAGGAAAGCAACGGCGCAACGACTGACGGTTCACTTGGTCCATCAGGCCGGTCAATCGCAACAGCGAACAGCGTTTTTTGGGATATGTCTCAAATTGGGATCCATGGGCCGGCGACAGTGGCCATTGTCCAATTTCGAGTCGGGGGGGCTGTCACGTGCGCGATGATCGTGCAACAACCGCAGGCTCCCCATGAAAAGAACGGTGATCACGGCGCAAGTCCGGTGATGTATGGTCGGAATACGGGAACTTGCGGCAACGTGCGATCAGTGAGGGAAAGCGCATGTCAATGAATTCGTCCAAAACAGTTGAGTTCTATTTCGATTGTGGCAGTCCGACCGCATACCTGGCCTTTACACAGTTGCCCGGGATCGCTGCGCGAACCGGCGCAACGATTGTCTACCAGCCGATGTTGCTTGGTGCTGTATTCAAAGCCACGGGCAACAACACGCCGGCAGCGGTGCCGGCCAAAGGTGCTTATATGGGACGCGACATCGCGCGTTGCGCGCGCCGGTTTGGCGTGCCTTACGCGTCAAATCCCCATTTTCCAGTCAACACTTTGAACGCCATGCGGGGGGCGGTCGCCGCTCAACACGATGGCACGCTCGAACCCTATCTATCAGCGGTATTTGAAGCTTTATGGGTCGATGGCAAAGATACTTCCGAACTCGAAACGTTTTGTGCGGTTCTTCGGCAGGCCCGCTTGGAACCCGAGCGTTTCGGACAGCGCATGCAGGATCAGGCTATCAAAGACAAGCTGCGTGCCGACACCGAGGCGGCCGTTGCCCGTGGCGTGTTCGGTGCGCCGACGTTTTTCGTCGGCGACGAGATGTTCTTTGGTCAAGATCGTCTCGATTTTGTCGAGGCGATGTTGGCGGCGGCGCCGGCCATTCCGGAGTGGGCAGATGTCTCCAGCGTGGCGTTGGATGTAACATAGAGAATGGCAACACAGCTTCTGGCTGCCGCCTCGGACGCGCTCTGGCGCGACGAACAACGAATGCAGTCGTGCCGAGCCTGAATTGATGCGCACGAAATGCGAACGTATCGAGCGTTCCTTGTCCGACAAGACATTGCCGAACATATGATCGCGCGTATCGCCCGAGTGCATGCCACCGACCGAAAATCAATCTTCGCTCAAACGGCGTCGTTTGAACGAAGTTAAATTGATCGTTATCAAGTAGATAGAGCGCTTTACGCGAACGTATGTGAGCGTCAAACGTTCTAGAATTCCAAACCACGGTTCGAGGATCGAAACGCCAGCCTTGCGGTTCGACCGTAAATCAAGAATTCATGCTGAATTGCGCAGATCTGGGCGCGCCGGCGGCTTTGGCAAAACCGGTGTCCAAGACCGTTACGGCGCGGCCTCAGGTCCGGTCGTTTTGCGCCAGCGTCATGGGTTGACGGACCAGCGGGAGCGGGTCCCGGCGTACACCATTTGTTTCAAGGCTAAAGTCGAGATGCGGGCCGGTGGATCGGCCGCTACTGCCAATTTTGCCAACAATATCGCCGCGCGCGACATTTTGGCCGGTCCGGACCGTTGTTGCTGACAAATGGCCATAGGTGGCCATGGTACCGTCGTTCATCGTCAGCATGACATATCGGCCCAAACGCGGATGGAATCCGACCGCGTGAATTCGACCTGCGTCGGTGGCGATGACTGGCGTGCCAAGTGGCGCGGCTATGTCTATGGCGGCGTGAAACGCCCGTCGACCGGTAAATGGATCGTCACGCCAGCCAAAATGCGAGGTCAACCGACTTGGCGCGGCCACGTCGACCGGCCACTCATACCGTGCGGTTGGGTCGGGCCAGTTTGGTGTTGGCGGCGTCTTCTGGTTGGCGCCGGGCGGCGCCGGGCGGTGCGCAGTCCGATCGATCGGTCGTGGTGTCGGCGTCCTCAAGCGTGCCAAATCGGATCGGACAGTATAGCGGAGCGGGCTGGCGCCGACGGCGGAGCCCGGTAAGATCTTCCCAACCAGCACCTTGTTTTGCCCGCGTATGGGAAAGAATTTCTGCGCCGACGGTCGTTGGATCGTCATGAACCGTTCGCCACCCATCGCGGGCCAGCTCGCCGAAATTAATATTAATAATATCAACAGTTTACATGGTATATCTGGGTGTAATCTGCGCATCCGAAAGTCCGTCATCGAAACCCCCGAGTTGTGCTCGACCCCGATTGCTGGGGGCGACCATAGTCGTCAGACGCACGATCCGTGCCATGTCTGGGCCGGATTGCTGGTCCGTGCATCTGAGGTATCCCGGCCGCACCCAACCTGTCGCACGTCGGCGTTTCAGGCCGGATAGTTTCGTTATTAGATGTTTGGGGAGCAGTGTCTATGCTGACGGTCACACACTACCGCAGGCCCCCGCGCCAACAATAAAGTTCGCGGGGGTTAGGTCATCGATGCCATTCTCGCCTAACAGACCTAATCAAGGGTTTCCAAAAAATTCCGTGCGTATTTGCCGAAAAATGAACGGCAATACTTTGAGTGCGAAACGACGTTTGACGTTTTCAACTATCTGATGGCAAAGACCGCAGTTCGTCTTAACGGGCGCGACGGCCGCCACGGCGACCAGCCGTGCTTCGTTTTCGCCCAAGGCCGATCTTCTTGGCAAACTCAGACCGCTGGGCTGCGTAGTTTGGCGCCACCATGGGATAGTCCGGTGGAAGACCCCATTTCGCGCGATATTCCTCAGGTGTCATGTTGTACGTCGTGCGCAAATGACGTTTAAGCATCTTGAGTTTCTTGCCGTCTTCGAGGCAAACAATGTGATCTGGCATCACTGACTTGCGCACGGGAACCGCAGGTTTTGGCGCCTCTTCTGCCGCGTTACCACGCGGGCCCTCCATTTCGGTAAGCGACTTAAAGACCGTTTGTATCAATTCCGGAATTTGTGCCGAAGGCAAGGCATTGTGGCTAACGTAAGCTGACACAATTTCGGCAGCCATACGAAGAACACTCTCAGGGGGCGTTGTATTTCTGTTTTCTTCCGACATTCCTCTTAGCCTATTTTTCCAAAACTGGCAGCGTAGTGAATTTAGTCGCATCTTGTTCCATATCTGTCAATAAAATTGACTGAGTCTGGACTAACATACTGGGATATTGATCAATGAACGCCCGGTAGATTATCAGAACTTGTGTCTGAAGAGGCAGTCTTGTCACGATTATTTGGCGAGAACAGACAATTATAATCGCCTCTAGTTAATACTTGTCCGAACAAACCAAAAAGCGGTCCAAGCTCAATTGTCTGAGGTTTGCATGCCATCCGTTTTGCCGGGCGCATGTCATGGTTTCGCGTGTGAAACATATTAATATCCGTCGCGAACCTCTCAATTTGGCTGTGGCCATGCTGGCTGTTCTCACCAACATATGGTAGTACGTCGCGTCGAAGGTGGTATCCGTAGTCTGTTGAGTTACGTCAATCAGCTCGGGCTTCGCCGTTGTGTCTCTTAAACTGCGTAGCGCCCGCCGTCATAAGCTGTGCACGCGCACCGGAGCTTCAGTCTTAAACCGGGGAGATGGAGCGCCGCAACGGGATGTCTGGTTCGATGTATCGGGCGCACTGTCATGACAAGCGCAACTGAAGGCTGCGACGTGATTGCGATTGCGTCGGATCATGCTGGTTTTGGTCTTAAAGCCGTCATCATTGGTGATCTTGAGGCCGCCGGCCACACCGTGCTTGATCTCGGAACATACAATGAGAGCTCGGTTGACTATCCCGACTATGGGGAAGCGCTCGCCGAAGCGATTGCGAACGGGCGTGCAGGTCGTGGCGTACTAATCTGTGGAACCGGAATTGGCATCAGTATTGCTGCAAACCGTCATCCTGTGGTTCGCGCGGCGGTCTGTCATAATGTGGAAACGGCACGGCTCAGTCGCGCCCACAATGATGCTAATGTGTTGGCATTGGGGGCGCGCGTTTTAGATGAGGCGACCGCCAGAAGCTGCGTGCGCGCTTTCTTGGAAACACCTTTTGATGACGCCGGCCGTCACGCACGCCGTGTTGCGAAACTTGGCTCTGTCTAGACCATCGGGCCGGGCGACCCTCGAACAGTTAAGCCGTCAGGGATCTATGTTCAACTCCAATCGTTGGTAGGCAATGGACGCAACAAACGTGAAGAATTCGCTGGCCCTCGGCGTGTTCGCCAATCAAGACCCCGAGGTCTTTGGGGCTGTATCGCGCGAACTGTTTCGGCAGCAAAATCAAATCGAATTGATCGCCTCCGAGAACTTCGTTAGTGAGGCAGTGTTGGCCGCGCAAGGGTCAGTGCTGACCAACAAATATGCTGAGGGGTATCCCGGTCGGCGATACTATGGTGGCTGTGAATTCGTCGATGTCGCGGAGCAGTCGGCGATTGAGCGGGCTTGTTCGCTTTTTGAATGCTCATTTGCCAATGTTCAGCCGCATTCGGGAAGCCAGGCCAATCAAGGCGTGATGCTGGCCTTGGTGCGGCCGGGGGACACTGTTATGGGGATGTCTCTGGCCGCGGGCGGGCATCTCACGCACGGTGCCAAACCAAACTTGTCCGGCAAATGGTTCGACAGTGTCCAGTATGGCGTACGCGAAACAGATGGTCTGATCGATTTCGACGAAATCGCGCAGTTGGCCGACGAACATAATCCAAAACTGATTATTGCGGGCGGATCGGCATATGCGCGCGTGATCGATTTTGCGCGATTTCGCGAAATCGCGGATTCGGTGGGTGCATATTTAATGGTTGATATGGCCCATTTCGCCGGTTTGGTTGCTGGTAAGGCTCATCCAAGTCCATTTCCACATGCACATGTCGTCACGACGACCACGCACAAGACATTGCGCGGACCGCGAGGCGGGATGATCCTATGTGATGACGAAACGATCGCGAAGAAGATCAACTCGGCGATGTTCCCCGGTCTCCAGGGCGGCCCCTTGATGCACGTGATTGCCGCCAAGGCGGTGGCCTTGGGTGAAGCGCTGGCGCCGGAGTTCTGCGACTACGCGGGTGCTGTGGTCGAAAACGCCCGCGTTCTTGGCATGTCTCTTGTCGGACGTGGCCTTGATTTGGTATCGGGTGGCACGGATACGCACCTTCTCCTGGTCGATCTTCGTGCAAAGGGCTTAACGGGAAAAGTCGCGGAAATCGGATTGGAACGCGCGGCGATCACATGCAACAAGAACGCCGTGCCGTTTGACCCAGAGAAGCCCACGGTAACGTCTGGCGTTCGGCTGGGAACGCCAGCAGGCACCACGCGCGGATTTTCTTCTGAGACTTTTGCAGAGATCGGCATGCTTATTGCGGAAGTGCTCGATGGCCTCGCCGACAAGGGGTTAGACGGCAACGATGCTGTGGAACGGCGCGTTGCAACCCGAGTCAGGGAGATTTGCGATGCCCATCCGCTGTATGCCGCGTTGGCTGCAACAGATTAGAGGCACGGCGAAACATGCGATGTCCTTTTTGCGGCTTTGCGGATACTCAGGTAAAGGACTCACGTCCCACGGAAGACAACACCGCCATCCGTCGGCGCCGGTCGTGTCCAAAGTGTGGCTCGCGCTTCACGACGTTTGAGCGTGTGCAGCTCCGTGAACTGGTGGTTGTCAAGAGCGATGACAGCCGCGCGCCGTTCGATCGCGAGAAGCTCACGCGTTCCATCAGTATTGCGGTCCGGAAGCGGCCCGTAGATGCAGAACGAGTCGACCGCATGGTCAATGCCATCGTGCGGCGGCTCGAAAGTTCGGGTGAAAATGAAGTGACGACGAAGTCGATCGGCGAAATGGTGATGGATTCGCTGGCGCAGGTTGACCAGGTCGCCTATGTACGATTTGCGTCGGTGTATCGCAATTTTCGCGAGGCCAAGGACTTTGAGGAATTTGTCGGGCAGCTGCAGGATTTTACGGACGATTAAGTCGACAGAGAAATTGCAGCTTGTTTGCACGTATGGTGGCCCGTGGACAAATCGGGCGTGTCCCTGATGGCCACCGACACAGATACCCACTGCATGGAAATCGCGCTGCGCCTTGCAAGTCGTGGCCTTGGTGATGTGGGCGCAAATCCGGCCGTCGGTTGTGTCATCGTGCGTGATGGTGTGGTCGTCGGGCGGGGGTGGACTGGGACCGGTGGCCGACCGCACGCCGAAACAGAGGCGCTGGCGCGCGCTGGAGAAGCGGCGCGGGGAGGAACCGCCTACGTATCCCTGGAACCGTGTGCCCATCATGGCGCGACACCACCATGCGCGGATGCATTGATTGAAGCGGGCGTGATCCGGTGTTTTGTGGCACTGCAGGATCCGGATCCTCGAACCGCGGGACGCGGCATTGCCAAATTGCGCGATGCTGGGATCGACGTTTCAGTTGGCGCGTGTGCGGCGCAAGCACGCGCGCTGAACGCGGGATTCTTGTCGCGTGTCATACGCCGCCGGCCATGGGTCGTGTTGAAATTGGCGTCGACCGTTGATGGTGCTATCGCGACGCATGACGGAGAAAGTCAGTGGATTACGGGTCCGATCGCGCGGCAGAGGGCGCACCTAATGCGGGCGCGCACCGACGCTGTCATGATTGGCATCGGCACAGCTATCAACGATCGACCGAAATTGACTTGCCGGCTGCCAGGATTGGAAGGGCGCTCGCCGGTGCGGATGGTCGTTGATGGTCGCCTGCAGCTGCCATTGACCAGCCAACTCGTCGAAACGGCGAGAGAGACAGAGACGTGGGTCATTTGCCTGGCCGGATGTGATCGTGCGCGCCGGGATGCGTTTCGATCGGCTGGGGTCGACGTGATCACCGTCGAGCCCGCGGCTGACGGTCGGCCCGATATGCGTCGCGGGCTGGTCGCGGTCGCAGAGAGGGGCATCAACTGTGTAATGGTCGAGGGTGGCGCGAAGCTGTCGGCGACCCTGTTTCGGGATGGATTGATCGATGAACTGGCCTGGTTTCGAGCTGGATTGGTGGTCGGTGGCGACGGTATTCCCGGCGTTGGTGCGATGGGGTTGCAGGCGCTTGCGGATGCGCCCCGATTAGAGCGAGAAAGCATTGCGCTCATTGGCGAGGACGTGTTGGAGACGTACACTGTGGCCACGGGTGGCGATTAAGTATCGCCGATGTTTACGGGCATAATCACGGATATTGGCACGGTTTGTTCCGTCACGGCGGACGGCGACACGCGCCTCGTGATTTCGACCAGCTACGCCACCGAGAGTGTGTCTATTGGTGCGTCCGTCGCATGTTCCGGTGCATGTCTGACCGTCGTTGAAAAAGGATCCGGTTGGCTGGCCTTCGACGTTTCTGCGGAGACCCTTGCTTGCACAATACTTGGCAGCTGGCGAGGCGGTTCATCTGTGAACCTGGAGAGAGCCCTGCGCGCTGGCGATGAACTCGGCGGCCATATTTTGACCGGTCACGTCGATGGGGTGATTAAGCTTCGTGATCGCCGGGCAGAGGGGGATTCCTTACGGCTTCAGTTTGAATTGGATCCTTGGCTGGCACCTTACGTTGTTAGCAAGGGCGCCATCGCTCTAGACGGCGTTTCGCTGACAATCAACGAAGCCACGGAATCGCATTTTGGCGTGAACATCATACCTCACACCCAGAGAGCGACGACGTTGGGTGAAATCTCGCCGGGGGCGCGCGTCAATGTGGAAATCGATATACTGGCCCGATATGTGGGCCGCGCGGTGAGCGCGCTGACGGTGCGCGAGGAGACGTGAGATTGCCGAAGCCAGACAAAGTTAATGTGGAAACGGGTGACCTGACCGGCGCTTTGTCGCCGATTGAAGAGATCATCGCTGATGCGCGCAGCGGCCGCATGTTTGTCTTGGTTGACGACGAAGATCGCGAGAATGAGGGTGATTTGATCATTCCGGCGGAAAAGATCACGCCAGATGCGATCAATTTCATGGCCACGCACGGGCGCGGACTGATCTGCTTGGCGATGACGGCACAACGGGTGCGCGAGCTCGGCCTGAAGCCCATGGATCGTCGCTACGGTTCACGCTTTGACACAGCGTTCACCGTATCCATTGAAGCGCGCGAAGGTGTAACGACAGGTATTTCGGCGCACGATCGTGCCCGGACGGTTCGGGTTGCGATCGATCCACAGTCAACCGCCGCTGATATTGCGACGCCTGGTCATATTTTTCCAATCGCGGCCCGCGATGGCGGCGTACTTTCGCGTGCGGGCCATACGGAAGCCGCCGTGGATATCGCGCGATTGGCTGGCCTGACGCCGGCGGGAGTCATATGCGAGATCCTCAATGACGACGGGACGATGGCCCGACTGCCTGATTTGGTCGGATTCTGTGCCAAACATGGATTGAAAATCGCAACCATCGCCGACCTCATCGCCAGCCGGCGACGTACCGAGCAAATCGTATCTCGGGTTGTCGAACATGCCTTCGATAGTCGGTATGGCGGTCAGTTTCGCATGATCGTCTATGCCAATTTGGCCGAGTATGCTGAGCACATCGCTTTGGTCAAAGGGGATTTGGAAGGCGACGAACCGGTCATTGTCCGCGTCCACGCTCTGGATGTAATGACCGATGTTTTGGGAGATCGTGAGGATGCCGGGTTGAGCGATTTGCACGCGGCAATGCAGGCTATTGGTGCGCATGGCCGCGGTGTCCTCGTACTCATTCGCGAGCCGCGCGAGACGACGTTGTCCGAGAGCGTCAGAATTCGGATGGGACATGTGGCTAAACCGCCAGCTTGGCGAGACTACGGCATCGGCGCCCAAATTCTGCGGGATTTGGGGGTCCGACGCATGATCCTGTTGTCGAATACGCCGCGGGCCTATCCGGGGTTGGACGGCTTTGGCCTCGAAATCGTCGGATATGAGCCGGTTTCTCACGATCTGGGTGGTGAGCGTGCATGAACGGAAGCGTCCGTATCCTCATCGTCACGGCAACATTCTACGAGGACATTGCGACAGCCTTGGTGAACGGTGCGACCCAAGAGCTTTTGCAAGGCGGTGCGTTGCATGAGCTCGTCGAAGTTCCGGGCGCTTTCGAGATTCCGGCTGCAATAGCGTTCGCCGCCCAAACCAAGCGGTTTGACGGCTACGTTGCCCTTGGATGCGTGATCCGTGGTGAAACGAGCCACTACGACTATGTCTGCGGGGAAAGTGCGCGCGGCCTGATGGATCTTGCGATCGGCAAGTGTTTGGCGATCGGCTATGGCATTTTGACGGTTGAAACGCACGATCAAGCTTGGCAACGCGCCGCGGTGGATCGGGGCAATAAGGGGGCTAGTGCCGCTGCCGCTTGTATGTCAATGGTCAAGCTCCGCCGTGAAGTCCTGGTCGGCGTGTGAGTGCGGTTTTGGTTCGGTATCTCAAACGCGAACGCAGCGCCGCCCGGCTCGCAGCCGTTCAAGGTCTCTATCAGATTGAGTTTACCGGCCGCTCACCCGAAACCGTTCTTGCCGAGGCGACACGGCATCGATTGGTACCGATGACCGAGGATGAGAAATATGTCGAACCCGACGAAGCGTTGTTTCGCGACATCGTTGGCGGTGTCGCCGAAGAACGCGAGGCGCTGAGCGAGATTGTCGCCGAAACCCTCGTCGAGGGTTGGGCGATCGCGCGGCTCGACCCAACCTTGCGCGCGTTGTTGCTCGCAGGTGCGTATGAATTGCGCAAGCATCGCGATGTCCCCGCGCGTGTAACCATTGATGAATATGTCAGTTTGGCGCACGGCTTCTTCTCAAATGTCGAGTCCGGTTTTGTTAACGGCGTTCTCGATCGGCTTGCTCATAGGTTGCGCGCGGACGAAATGTCTGCAGCCGATCAATTAGGGCCCAATCCAGAACGATCTGATGGCTAAGCGACGTGGCGAGTTCGCGCTAATTGAAGAATTGCTTGCGCCGTTGGCGGCTGGGCACCTCGGTGCGTTCGGACTCAAAGACGATGCTGCGACGCTGCGTGTGCCGGATGGTCAAGAGCTTGTGGTCACCGCCGACATGACTGTCGCAGGTGTTCATTTCGCGATGGTCGACGCGCCAGCCGATATCGCGTCCAAGACGTTAAGGGTCAATTTGAGCGACCTGGCGGCCATGGGAGCCACGCCGCGCGGATACTTGATGACCATTGCCCGGCCATCGTCATGCAACGATCAATGGATGGCAGAATTTGCGGTTGGCCTGAAGTCGGATCAAGATGCGTTCGGGTTGTCGCTGATCGGTGGCGATACGGTTGCCACAGCCGGCCCCTTGACGTTGTCTGTCACGGCGTTGGGAACAGTGGCGATTGGCTCGGCCCTGCGACGCAATGGGGCGCGGCCAGGTGATGACTTGTACGTATCGGGTACGATCGGCGATGCAGCGCTTGCGTTGGCAATATCGGAGGCTGTTGGTCAGCGGCTCGGTACATCAAAGGCTGATTTTTTGCGTCAACGCTTGGTTCGGCCGACGCCGCGGATCTCTTTGGGGCGGGGGCTTGTTGGTGTCGCCTCGTCGGCGATTGACATTTCCGACGGTCTGGTGGCCGATTTGCAGCACATTTGCGATGTATCGCATGTCGGTGCGGACGTTCGCGTCGACGAGATTCCGTTATCCGAGCCGACCGACGAAGCACTGCTGATTGAGCCCGATTTGATCGATCATGTGCTCGCCGGCGGCGATGATTATGAGCTGTTATTTACCGCCGCACCGTCTTTGTCCAATCGTGTCACGCAAGCCGCGCACATCGCCAAAGTCAGCTTGGCCAAGATTGGGACAATCACCGAGTCGACCGCGATCGTCCTTCGGCGCGCGGACGGTCTTGTCCACAGGCTCGGTCGGACCGGTTATACGCACTTCTGAAGGTAAGCGCGGGCGCCTGTCGGTACCTGTCTTTTTTTGACTAGTTGCTTTCTTGAAGACCGTCTGGCATGTTCCCGGCCGTCTCACGGTTATCGCCCAGCCCTCCGTATCCCGGTGGCGTCGCTCGCCAGGGCGGAGTGTTTCGTTGTTGGCAAAGGGTCATTAATCCATGTCGATAGCTCTTAGTTTTGCGCTGCTTTGCGGCGTCATTGCCATTGCATATGGCATCTTTACAACATTCCAAGTACTTGCGGCAGATGCCGGCAGCGATCGCATGCGCGAGATTGCGGGCGCGGTTCAAGAGGGCGCACGAGCCTATTTGAACCGCCAATATCTGGCTATCGCCATCGTTGGCATTGTCGTCGCCATAGCCCTGTGGCTTTTGCTTGATTGGCGTGTTGCGGTTGGCTTTTTGATTGGTGCTGTGTTGTCCGGAGCCGCGGGCTATATCGGCATGAATGTTTCGGTTCGCGCCAATGTGCGCACCGCCGAAGCCGCGCGCACCAGCCTAGACGGCGCGCTTAGCATCGCGTTCCGTTCAGGCGCCGTCACCGGCTTCTTGGTTGTTGGTTTAGGGCTTTTGGGTGTCGCGTTGTATTACGCGTACCTCACCACGGCGGGCGTCGAACAAAGAAAAGTATTGGAAGCTCTTGTCGCGTTAAGTTTTGGTGCCTCACTGATTTCGATCTTTGCGCGCTTGGGCGGTGGCATCTTTACCAAAGGTGCCGACGTCGGCGCCGATCTGGTGGGAAAGATTGAAGCGGGTATACCTGAGGACGATCCGCGCAACGCGGCGGTCATTGCTGACAATGTCGGCGACAATGTTGGTGACTGCGCGGGCATGGCTGCCGACCTGTTCGAAACGTATGCCGTAACCGTCGTCGCGACCATGCTTCTGGCAGGGATCTTCTTTGTCGGTGAAACACAAAAGGCGCTGATGGAGTACCCGTTGATGATCGGTGGCGTCTGTATCATCGGATCGGTAATCAGCACGTTCTTTGTGCGGCTGGGCAGCAGCGGCAGCATTATGGGCGCGCTATATAAGGGCTTGATTGCCGCGGCGGTCATTTCGGGGGTGCTGATTGCCATCGGAACATCGTTGATGGTTGGGCTCGATACGGTCCACGAGATGGGGGATCGGATGGTGACCGGCTGGCAGCTGCTCATTTGTGCCGTGGTTGGTCTCGGTGTGACGGCATTGCTGGTGTGGATCACTGAGTACTACACGTCAACCGAGTATCGCCCCGTGCGAAGTGTCGCCCAGTCTTCTGAGACCGGTCATGCGACGAACATCATCCAGGGCCTTGCGGTCTCCATGGAGGCGACGGTATTGCCGGTCATCGTCATTTCGGCCGGCATCATTATCGCGTTTTATGCGGCGGGATTGTTTGGTTTGGCCGTCGCGGCCACGACGATGCTGGCGCTAGCAGGCATGGTCGTTGCTTTGGATGCCTATGGCCCGGTGACGGACAACGCCGGTGGGATAGCCGAAATGGCTGACCTTCCAGAAGACGTCCGCAAGACGACCGACGCCCTGGATGCTGTCGGCAACACAACAAAGGCGGTGACAAAGGGATACGCGATCGGATCTGCGGGTCTGGCAGCGCTGGTGCTATTTGCAGCCTATACCGAAGATTTGCATCACTATTTTCCGGATCAGGTGTTCGAATTTAGGTTGCAGGATCCGTTTGTCGTCATTGGCCTATTCATTGGTGGGTTGATGCCATATTTGTTCGGCGCGCTTGCCATGATGGCCGTGGGCCGGGCCGGCGGTGCTGTGGTGGTCGAGGTTCGCCGGCAATTTCGAGAGATCAAAGGGATCATGGAGGGGACGGCCCGCCCGGAATATGGCCGCGCGGTCGACTTGCTCACTCGCTCGGCGATCAAAGAGATGATCATACCGTCGATGCTTCCTGTGTTCGCGCCGGTCGTACTTTATTTCGTCGTTCGCATGATCGGTGGACACACCGCGGCCGCGACATCGCTTGGCGCTATGTTGCTCGGCACCATTGTCACCGGTATTTTCGTTGCAATTTCAATGACTTCTGGAGGTGGTGCGTGGGATAACGCGAAGAAGTACATTGAAGACGGCAATCATGGGGGCAAGGGGTCGGAGAGCCACAAGGCCGCCGTGACCGGCGATACTGTTGGCGATCCTTACAAAGATACAGCTGGCCCCGCCATCAATCCGATGATCAAGATTACCAACATCGTGGCCTTGTTGCTTCTCGCCGTTCTCGCATAAACCCGATTATCCCGGGCAACGGTCATTCCCGGACGGTGCCGTAACTCATTCGGGTGTCACGGCTCGGTCCGGGATTGAGCAGACTGATGCGCTTGCCGATCATATAAAATCTACATGGTCGGAAGGTCCGCTAGATCATCTATTTCGAGAAACGACCGACGTTTCCAAAGAGCTGTTGAATGATCGACAGCTCTTTGCCGGCGGTTGGTGTTTTTCGGTCGATTGGATCGACCCACAAACCATCCTCTAACGTGTAAGTGCTGACGTCCGCGACGATGTTTGAAGTGTCAAACGATATTGCCAAGACGCGCTGCTCAATGATCTCCGGTTTGAAAAATGCCAAGTTTTCAGTTCGCTGTGTCACGTAATACCAAGTTTGGTCGTCAAATGTGCTCACCGCCGAAGGCGTGCCCAGGATCTCTCGGATCTCATTCTTGTCCTGTGCGCCGGCTTCAACTTGCGATAACAGACCTGGATTGGGCATAAAGCCATGGGTATCGATCCGCGCGGCACAGGCGGTCAACGCCAGCGCTGCACAAATCGCCACCGCGGAGACGCGCAATTGAGATATCGGCCACGCGCTCGCGCTATTGGGTGAGATCACAGGAATATCCTCTCGAAACATGCTCGATTTAATGCGCAAATATGCACCCTATATCCCCAATATGGGTGCCCTTGGCAAGTCCGGATGACAGTCCGGCCTAGGCCACTCTGGAGGCGCGTCGCGAAGTTGGGCCAGGCAACCCAACTCAATAGTGCGGCGCCCGCAGTTCCGCTCAAACGCAAGGCTGACGTTCTTTATTGCGAGGCTGTACGCCAAGCGCGATCAGAGGTTTTCTATCAAGCCGGCTACGTACCCGACACGGTCGACGGTCGCTTTGATATGATTGTCTTGCATGTTTTCTTGATTCTGTGGCGTTTACGCGGCGCAGCCGAGGATGGACCAGAGCTCGGTCAAGCCGTCTTCGATGTCATGTTTGACGACATGGATCGTAGTCTGCGCGAAATGGGTGTTGGCGACCTTGGCGTTGGCCGTCGGGTCAAGACCATGGCACAGGGTTTCTTTGGGCGCGTCGAGGCATACGACAGCGCGCTTGCGGACAACGACATCGTGCGATTGCAGGCTGCATTAGGACGCAACCTCTACCGCGGTGCGAATGTGCCCGAGCATGCTGTGGCGGACCTTGCGGCTTATGCCATGAATGCCGCCCGATTTTTGTCAGAGATGCCCGACTCGACCCTGTTCGCGGCGCAAATCGGGTGGCCCGATCCCCGCTTTACGGGTGCGACAAATTCAAAGCGTGATTCCCACGCATGAACCCTGACCAACCTTTCAGTTACCAGGTCGATGTGCGGAGTTTGCCAACCGGCGGAATGACTGTTGATCTGAAAGCCGATTTCGAGACACTGTGCCGTTTGGCCAAAATGTTGGGGGTTTCTAATCTCAAGGATCTCCACGCCCACGCCACGATCAAGCGCGTTATGCCCACCCAGATGGAGCGCTATCGGGTCCATGGCCACTTTCAGGCAACGGTCGAACAACCTTGCGTCGTCACGCTGGAACCCGTCGTTCAAGAAATTCGCGAGTACTTCTCGGTTGATTTCGAAAGGGAGTCGGTGACAGAGCCGGCGGTGGAATTTTCAGTCGACCAGTATGATCCGCCCGATCCAATGCTTGGCGACATGATCGATGTCGGGGCCCTCGTGGTTGAGCACCTTACCCTAGGGATCGACAGATATCCTCGTATCGCTGGGGCCGAGGTAGAGCCCGACGTCGGTCCGCCCGATGACTTGGACGAGGGACCGTTCGCCATATTAAAGTCACTGGAAAATAAGAAGAATCGTTGTGATGGTGCACCTTGATCACGCCAAGATTTCCGGCCGACTTGTGGGCCCCCTTGCTTCGGTGGGAATAATTCATTACTAACGGCAGCCGCGCTGCCGAGGACGAGGAGCATCTCATGGCCGTTCCAAAGAAAAAAGTGACGCGCGCGCGACGCGATAAGCGTCGATCACACCACCGTTTGCGCTTGGTTGGCATGGTTGAATGCCAGAGTTGCGGCGAGCCAAAACTTCCGCATCACATTTGTGCGCATTGTGGCCAATATAATGGACGCGAGGTGGTCGAGGACGCCGGAAGCTAGGGCACGATGCTCATCGGCACTCGCGTGTCATGCTCGGCCCCTATTCGCCGTGATCAACAAGGGCCCAGTCTGTTGATCATGTTGGGGCAGAAACCGATCACAAGGTGACACGTGCCGACGGCGCCCGGACTGTTGCGCAGCCATGCGTGACCCCTTAACCATTGCCGTCGACGCCATGGGTGGCGATCAGGCGCCGCGGGCGGTCGTCGCGGGCGCAAATCAGGCACGCAAGCGCCACCCTGATTGCCGGTTCAATTTCTTTGGCGACGAAACTCAGGTTGGACCCCTGATCAATCGGTTTCCGGACTTGGCCGCGGTCGCCGAGATTATCCATACCGACGATCATGTGGCGGCGGATGATAAACCGTCTTTTGCGCTCAGGCGTCGGCCGCGCAGCAGTATGCGCGTCGCCATTGACGCGGTCGCCGACGGTCGTGCGGCGGCGATGGTTTCCGCCGGCAATACGGGCGCCTTGATGGCAATTTCGAAAGTCGTCCTGAAGACTTTGCCCGGGATTGGTCGTCCGGCCATTGCCGGCTTGATGCCGACGCGACGTGGCGAGTGCGTATTTCTTGATTTGGGTGCCAATCTGGAATGCAGCACGGACAATCTGGTCGATTTTGCGATCATGGGCGCCCTTTTTGGGCGAACCATGCTCGGAATTGAGCGTCCGCGCGTTGGGCTCCTCAATGTCGGCGAAGAAGATCTCAAGGGCCATGAGGAGATCCGCGAAGCGGGCGCCATACTTCGCGACACGCCGCTACCTTTTGAGTTCCATGGTTTTGTCGAAGGCGGCGACCTGCTTGATGGTACGACCGACGTCGTCGTGACCGACGGTTTCACGGGCAATGTCGCATTGAAGACGGCGGAGGGCGTTTCCAAGCTCTATTCGGAGTTCTTGCGGCGTGCACTGCGTGAAACGTTGTTTGGACGAATCGGGTTCTTTTTTGCGCGATCCGCGTTTCGCTCTCTGCGCGAACGTGTCGATCCACGTCGCCACAACGGTGCGCTGTTCGTTGGTTTGAATGGTATTGTTGTCAAAAGTCACGGTGGGACAGACGCTTTGGGGTTTGCCAATGCGATTGATGTGGCAATTGAAAGTATCAACGAAGATTTTAACAGTAAGATCATAGATGAACTCAAAAAACTCGATCGAGATGGTCAGCAGAGACGGCGAAACTCCATTGAGATGTAGCGATTTACTTGGAAATTCATGCGCCATGACCATATTTTCTTCGGATTTGTCTAGCCGCCTTCACCAGTGATCAATGTCATCCCTTTGATATTGACGGAATTTCTGGCCGACGTTACAGTTTTTTTCTGAACGGGCGGAGAGGGTGTGACCATGGTGAGGCGAACAGTGACCCGCGCCCAGCTGACTGAAGCGGTTTATCAGGAAGTTGGATTGTCGCGGGATGAATCGGCGCACCTGGTGGCGTCGGTTCTAAACAAGATCTCCGATAGCTTGTCGCACGGGGATCCGGTGAAGATCTCGTCGTTCGGCAGTTTTTCCGTGCGGCAGAAAGCGCAACGGATTGGGCGGAATCCCAAGACTGGTGAAGAAGTGCCGATATTGCCCCGTCGCGTGGTTGTTTTTCGAGCCTCTCACGTGTTGAAAGACCGAGTTAATGCAGCGATGTCGGAAAGTGGATCGGATTTCGATTTCGATGAGTGATTGCGCAGAACGAGAATGCGACCGCCGTGGTGTAAAACCGGCCGATTTCCATGAGTGATCCCGACGGGAATCTGCAACCGGCGCGGCGCGGCGATCGGGTGCGCAAATCGGCGTCGGCGTTTCGCACAATTAGTGAAGTTAGCGACGAACTCGATGTGCCGCAGCATGTCCTGCGATTCTGGGAAACAAAATTTTCACAGATCCGACCAATGAAACGTGGCGGTGGTCGCCGCTACTATCGTCCGGAAGACATCACACTGCTGCGTGGCATCCGTGAGCTGCTTTACGCCGATGGCTACACCATCAAAGGTGTCCAAAAACTACTGCGTCAGCACGGCGTGCGACTACTGTCAGCACGCGCGCGTGGTGACATGGCATCGCCGCTGCCATCGGCGGGTACAGCCGTCGGCATCACGCCACCGGAACCGTCTGTGCCACATGCGGAGTCGGCGACCGAACCCGCGAACATGTCGGGTGGTGGGTCAAAGTCAGCAGCCCAGCCGGCGGCCAGCGCCAGCTTAGACAAGGTGCAGCGCGACGCATTGCGCGCGGTTCTCATCGAACTGGAGGAAATGCGCGCGCTCCTCAAAGCGGCGTCATGAATACTCTTATGACCGCACCTCCGTGTTGGGCGATGTCCTCGGTCGTGACGTCGGGCCGGCGTTGCGTCGTGCATGCCCCACCTCTATAGTCCGCGGCGGCGCACACATATCGCGCGTCGGAGCGTGGCGCAGCCTGGTTAGCGCACTTGTCTGGGGGACAAGGGGTCGGCGGTTCAAATCCGCCCGCTCCGACCACTTATTCTGGGTCCAGCCCGGAGACATAGGTAACAGTTTGTACCTAGGACATGGGTGACAACCACGCGCCGAACGGGTTGTCGAGGGGTTGCAGGGTTCTCTGTTCAAGATCGACGTAACCGAGATCATAGTGCATGAAGCTGACGAGCCAAATGGCGTCGTCAACTTCCTTGATGCCGAGCCTTTGCCCCGCGAGCACGGTTGAGACATTGATTTTTTTGCGGTGCAAGCAGATGCGGCCGCAATTGGTAACCAGGATGTCGCGATCGTGAAAGGGGTAGGCGAGCTCTGGGACGCCGGTATAGGGCCGGGTTGAGGGTTTGTAGACCTCGTCTGGTGGTTTCATGTCCAGGGCCTGGTGGGGTCGTTCCGTGTTGAATTCGTCAACGAAGGCATCGAAGCGTGCTTGCTGCTGCAGGCTGTTCATGCCGGGCGGCCGTGTGGCTTCCTTTTTCAAAGTAAGGTGGAGGCGCTCGTGTCGGCCATTTTCTTGGGGATGGCCTGGTTTGATGCGCTCGATCTGAATGCCGAGGCGTAGCCACCAGACGGAGAGCTTGGAGAGATTGAACAAGCCGTTGGGGCTGGCGAAGGGTACGCCATTGTCCGATCTGATGGCGGCGGGCAGGCCACGTTCAGCAAACAGGCGTTCGAAGGCGGTGAGAGTGAGATCTTGCTTTGTCGACTCGAGAGCTTCGCACATCAGGACGAAGCGCGAGGCATGGTCGGTAACGGTCAAGGGGTAACAATACCGCCGGTTGCCGAGTCTGAACTCGCCTTTGAAGTCGGTGCACCACAAATCATTGGGTGCGGTGCCAGCGGACAGGGGTGTGCCTTTGGCTCTTCGGCGGGGCCGGCCTTTGCGTTTGACCAGGCCGTGCCGGTCGAGGACGGCATGAACGGTACTTTGGGCTGGGATGCGGACATCCCCGGCCAGGCGGCGGACGAGCAGCTCACGGATCTTGCGTGCGCCCCAATGGGGTTTCTCCTTTTTGAAGCGGATGATCAGGCTTTCGACCTGTGCCGGCAATTGGTTGGCATAGCGAACCGGCCGGCGGGAGCGGTCGCAGAGGGCTTCGAGCCCGTGCTCCTTGTAGCGATTGTAGATTTTGTAGCCTGTCTTGCGCGAGATACCGAACTGACGGCAGACATCGCTCATTGGCTCGCCCTCTAACAGGCGGGCGACAAAACGTAGACGTTCTTCCATGACCGAACTCTCTTTCCACGGCATCAACACCTCCGGCCCCACGAATTCGGCCAAAAGTGTTACCCATGTGTCCGGTACAAAACGTCACCTATCTCTCAGGTCGGTCACGAATAACTTAATTGAATTGCATACTCGATAACCCGATGGAATCCTTGAGGATAGGTGACGTATAGGTGACGAACGTCATTGTGGCTTGGTCGAGCGACTGCACATGAGCCTGTGAGGCCTGACCCCTCAATTCTTCCGCATCGCGGACGCGGGCAAGAGACTGCCGACGGGTGCCAAAGCCAATTGTGACAGCAATTCGGGACTCTGATCCGCCGGCCCAATCACGGCTTAGGTTTTGCAGCTTATCCAAGCGCTGCAGGGCGGGAGCGACAGGCGGAGTCCGCTTTCCCACGTTTCGTCGGCTCGACTCCCGTTAGCTGACCCAAATCGTTGGTTCCGGCTTCGCGCGTAGATGACCCAAACGCGACATTGTCGAATAGCTTGGAAGATGGCCGTCGCTACCGCTCAAGAGCGTCTGTCACGGCACGTCAGGAGCCTGAAGCCGGAGACGGTGATGGCGCTGACCTAAGAGCGCGGCCATTAGAAATTGTCACGGGTAATTCGTTTCGCTCAGCTTTTCACCCGCTCGTGAGTCGCATCGTAGAATGGCCGACTGCTCGCCTTCGCAGAGAACTGGTCGCCGCCGAGTTCGATCGTGTAGGACGCGTCCTCGAACCAGGCCCTGTCGGCGCCGGCGGGCGTACGGACATATCCCATTCCGACTGACCGGCCGAGCGAGTATCCGAAGGATCCGGATGTCGTCATGCCAACCAATTCGCCGTTCCTGAAGATCGGTTCGTCGTGCAACAATATGGGGTCGGGATCGTTCATCAGAAAATGCATCAGCCGCCGGGTTGGTCCTGCTTTTTTCAATCGTTCGAGGGCCTCACGTCCGATGAAATCGATTTTTTTCTTGAACGAGACCGCGAATCCGAGGCCCGCCTCCAGCGGCGTGTCGGCGGGAGTAATATCGTGACCCCAGTGGCGATAGCCCTTTTCGCTGCGCAGTGAATCGAGTGCATGGTAACCGGCGAGGCGGAGCCCATGCTGCGCGCCCTCGCGCATCAGAAGATCGAAAACCGGGCCGGTGAATTCGGTCTGCAGATATAGTTCCCAGCCCAGCTCGCCAACATAGGTGATGCGCAATGCGTGAGCCTTGGCGTAACCGATCTCGATTTCCCGGCACGTCCCAAACGGAAAAGCGTGGTTCGAGAAATCAGTGTCCGACAAACGCGACAAGAGTTGTCGCGCGTTCGGGCCCATTACCGAAAGCACGCCGTACCCGGAAGTAACATCTTCCATGCTAACTACCGCGCCGTCATCGAGATGGCGCCGGATCCAGTTGAAATCGCGCGCTTGCGAGGCTGCCGCAGTGACCACGAAATATCTGTCCTCGGCCAACCGCGTCACTGTCAGGTCGGCCTCGATGCCGCCACGATGATTGAGAAACTGGGTATACACGACCTTGCCGATCGGCACCGCCACGTCGGCGGCGCAGATCCGTTGCAGCTGGCCCTCCGCGTCGCGCCCCTGAACGACCGCCTTGCCAAACGACGACAAGTCGAACAGGCCGACCCGCTCGCGAACTGCCATATGTTCCGCGCCGACAGCGTCGAACCAGTTTTGGCGGCCGTAGGAATACTCATAATCGGCCTTGGTGCCAGCCGGCGCGTACCAATTGGCCCGTTCCCAACCCGCAGCCTCGCCGAAACAGGCATTGTACCGGGCGAGCCGGTCGTGCAGCGGTGTCTCGCGCACAGGACGAGCAGTCTTTACCTGCAAATGCGGCCAGTGCATGGCGTAGAGCAGGCCTAGGCTTTCCCGCGTGCGGTCGTGCAGATAGCGTCGGTTGACCTGGAAACGTTGGAATCGTGCGATATCGATTTCAGACAGGTCCAGTGTCGGGTGCCCCGCAACGATCCATTCAGCGAGCGCGCGGCCAACGCCCGCACCGCTCAGAATGCCCTGCGAGTTGAAGCCGGCGCCGACAAAGAAATTCCGTAGCTCTGGCGCCTCGCCAACAATGAAGCGATTGTCCGGCGTGAAGCTTTCGGGACCGTTCATAAAATGCCGGATGCCGAGTCTTTCGAGCAACGGAATCATTTCCATCGCCCGGGTTAGGGGCGGTTCGAATTGGTCCCAATCCTCTTGAAGTTCGCCAAACTCAAACTTTTCGGGCAACGCGCTCAAGGGCAACGGCTTGGCGTCGGGCTCGAACGCGCCAACCAGCAATTTGCCGGCATCTTCCTTGACATACACCGTGCCATCAGTGTCGCGCAGAACCGGCAGATCGGACGGTATTTCGGGATCGGGCTCGGTCGTGACATACATGTGCTCGGCAGCGTAGAGCGGCACGTTCACGCCGGCCGTGGCACCAATTTCGCGCGACCAGATGCCGGCGCAGTTGACCGCAAATTCGCAGGCGACGGTTCCGTGATCGGTTTCGACGGCGGTCACCGCACCGTCGGCGGTTTGGAAGCCGATGACACGCACGCCTTCAACGATGCGCACGCCGGACTGGCGCGCGCCCTTGGCGAGCGCCATGGCCGTGTCGATCGGATTGGTCTGCCCATCGCCCGGAATAAAGCCGCCGCCAAGAATTTTGCTTTCGTCGAGCAGTGGATAAAGCGACTTGGCCTCGGCGGCGTCGACCATGCGCGCTTCGACACCGAATACCTTACCGAGCGTAATCATCCGTGCGACTTCAGTTAAGCGTCCCGGCGTGCGCGCGATTTGCAGTGATCCATTTTGCTTGAAGCCCGTCTCTTGCCCTGTTTCGTCCTTCAACGCCGCATACAGGACCGGACCGTAGCGGCAAAGTTCCGTCATGGTGTGGGTGGCGCGGAGCTGCGTGACCAGACCGGCGGCGTGCCAAGTGGTTCCGCAAGTCAGTTTTCCGCGTTCGACAACGGTAACGTCACTCCAACCCAATTTGGCGAGATGATAAGCAATCGAACAGCCGATAATGCCGCCGCCGACAATCACGACCCGAGACTGGGTGGGAAATGGTTCGGCCACTAATTAACCTCCATTATCCAAACGGATTCGCCGAACTGCCTGTCTTGTGTCACCGGCGATAGCTTGTTGGAGCCGGCAAGCCGCAAGCCTTTGTTGGACAGAATTGCTTGCCGAAAACGAGATGATATCATGTTCACATGCATTCGCGTGATATGCCCTATCTACTTGGTATCGACGAACTTAACTTCGTTCAAACGACTCCAAATGAGCGAAGATCGATCAGGCGCGAGATTTCTATCACATTGTAATTTCACGGACATAGCTTAACCCCCAGAGCCGTTCCGTAACGCTACCTTGAAGGACTGTGGCAAAATTAGCGCCGTCGCGCGGCGTCCAATCGATCCAGGCGTCCAGCCAAGCGCTGGCCTCTTGGGCGCCGACCGTAAGCGGGCGGTTGAGCGGAAAACCTTGGATCAGCGTCGGCGAGCCCTCGTCTCCACGCGTCGCGTCGTCAGCAACTGCGCCGCCCATGCGCGCAGTTTGCATGGAACACGCTGCCGGCGCGTGTTGGTGCAGCTATGACCCGCGCCGTGATATCTCTCAAGCGTTTGGCGAATTTCAAATGATTGATGCAATCCGCGGATCATCGAAATTCCCCAGGCTGCCTCGAATTCTGATCCGACATCTCCTGAATCGGGTTGGCGCGGAAAGTCTTTGAAATTCGGGCTCGAACAGGGTCACATTAGGCATAATTCTGGGGATAGACCGATGAGAACAAAAATATTGTTATCGGCGGCTTGCGGGTTGGTGTTGGGGGTGGGCGGCGCAATCGCTCAAGATACCGTGACCTTCGCGTCGTGGGGAGGCGCCTATCAGAAGGCGCAGCGGGAAGCGCTACTGACACCCGCGGAGGAATTGCTGAATGTGAAGGTTCTCGAAGACACCCTGACCGGCCTGGCAGAGGTGCGCGCGCAAGTAAGAGCCGGTGCGGTGACATGGGATATCGTCGATCTTGAAATCGATGCTTGTGTCCGCGCCGCGCAAGAGGGGCTACTTGAGCCGATCGACTATGACATCGTGTCGAACCACGGGTTCGAGGAAGCCGCTTTCGCCGAACACTGGATCGGCGTGATCTATTTCTCCACCGTGCTTGCCTATTCGACCGAAGCTTACGGCGACAACCCACCTCAATCTTGGGCTGATTTCTGGGACGTCGAGCGCTTTCCGGGTGCGCGCTCGATGCAGAAGGATCCGAGCGCCAATGTTGAGATCGCGCTGCTCGCCGATGGCGTGCCGCTAGACCAAGTGTACCCAATCGACCTAGGGCTTGTTGAGATTCATCGAGAATTGATGACCGCGGCGCATGCGTGAATCATGGAACAAAAGTTACGATCTGTCTTTTCGCAACGCATGGCGACCGCTTTGAATTCCTTGAGCTTCGCAAAGAAGTTTTCGATCAGGTGGCGCCACTTGTAGATCTCCAGATCAATCTTGAGAGGGGCCAACCTCTGGGGGCGTTGCGAAATGACGATCTGCGCCCCGCGTTCATTCATCTCTTCGATGATCCAGTTGGAATCGAATGCTTTATCGGCCAGCACTGCGTCGAATTCGATGTCTTCGATTAGCGGCGCAACACCGACCGTATCGTAACGGTTTCCCGCCAGCAGGACAAAGCGTACGAGATTTCCCAAGCCATCCGTCAGCGCAAGGATTTTGGTGGTCCAGCCTCCCTTCGACTTGCCGATGGCTTGATTTTGAGTCCCCCTTTTGCGCCGTGTCCGTGGCGGTGGACCGGAACAATGGTGGCGTCGATCATGGCATATTCCATATCAGGGTCATCCGAGACCGCGGCAAAGAGGCGTTCGAAAACGCCCGCCTTCGACCAATCGTCAAACCGCTTGAATACCGTGTTCCACTTGCCGAATTCTTCAGGAAGATCGCGCCAAGGACTGCCCGTCCGCGCCTTCCACAAAACCCCTTCGACAAACAACCGGTTGTTATCACCACTGCGGCCCGGATCAGTCCGCTTGCCTAAGCAATGCGGCTCCATCTTGGCCCATTGATCGTCTGAAAGTACTGTACGCGTCATCAAAGCCCCCAAAAGGAAGCTTGAATCACAAATACAACACCATGGGAATCCTAATTCTCAACAAGCCCTAGACCGAGCGTTCATGAAACTGGACGAAATCAAGCCGTATGTGGACGTATGGTGGAGCTCGGGCGCCCAGTCCGCGCAGTTGATGAAAGACGGCGAGGTCGAAATGTCGACAATCTGGAACGGCCGTATGGACGCCGCCATGGCCGACGGGGCCGAGGGAGACTACACCTACAACGGCGGTATCGCTTCGTTGGACTGCTTGGCAATTCCTAAGGGGTCGCAGAACGTCGAGGTGGCAATGAAAGTTCTCGCTGCCCTAGTGTCTCCGGATCTACAGGCCAACATCCCCGCCCACATCAATTACGGTCCGACCAACAGCGGCGCGTTTGCGCTCGGCAAGATTACGGACCAAATGGCCTCTCGCAGCCCATCGGCACCGGAAAACCTGAAGAACCAGGTTATCGTCCAGGCCAACTGGTGGGCCGAGAATGGCGAGGTGCTGCAGGAGCGTTGGGACGCCTGGCTGATCGAGTGATCGACCTTGGTTAGGCCGTCGGTGCTATGACCGACGCAAGATCGGTGCCGATCTCGATTTCGTCGGTCACCAAGAACTATCTGGAAGTGGTCGCGCTCGATTCAGTTGACTTGGACATCGAGAGTGGCGAGTTCACTACGTTGTTGGGGCCGTCCGGCTCCGGCAAGACGACGCTGCTGATGGTGCTCGCAGGTTTTACGCGTCCGACCTCGGGCACCGTCCGCATCGGCGGTGAGGACATCACCCGACTGCCGCCGCACAAGCGCGATCTTGGGATGGTGTTCCAGAACTACGCGCTGTTCCCGCACATGACCGTCGGCGCGAACATCGCCTATCCGCTCAAAGTGCGAAAGACTGCCCGCGCCGAGATCGACGAGCGGGTGCGCGCGGTGCTCGACCTGGTCCAACTCGGACATGTCGCCGACCGTATGCCCAACGCTTTGTCCGGCGGCCAGCGTCAGCGCATCGCGCTCGCCCGCGCGATTGTTTTCGAGCCCCGGATTCTCTTGATGGACGAGCCGTTGTCAGCGCTCGACAAAAAGCTCCGCGAACACATGCAAATCGAGATCCGGCATCTGCACGAGCGGCTCGGTGTCACCACCGTTTATGTAACGCACGACCAGCGCGAGGCGCTGACCATGTCTGACCGCATCGCGGTGATCAATGAGGGTCGAATCGTCCAGGTCGATACGCCGCAAAACCTTTACAGTCGGCCGCGCTCGTTGTTCGTCGCCGACTTCATCGGCGAGTCGACGGTGCTGCCGTTGAGCCGCGGCGATGATGCGTTGATGCTCGGAGACCAAGCCATCAAGACCGATCATCCGCTGCCGCGCGGTGAAAGCTTTTTGATCGCCAGGCCGGAAAAATTGGAGTTCGTCGACGGCGCCGCCGCGCCCGATCTCAACTTGCTCAAAGGCGTGTTGGAGGAGAAGATTTTTCAAGGCGAGGCCTTGTTAATCCGCGTGAAGCTGGACGACGGGACAATGGTCACTTCGCGCCGAGCCACCCGTCGCGAAGAGATCGAGGCCGTACCCGATATCGGCGCCGCGGTCACGTTAGGCCTGCGCGCCAGCGACACAATTATTGTTTCGCGCGACGTAGCGTGACCGATGGACAACGCCAAGGCACTTGCCGCGGACGCAAGCGGCGAACGGCGCCGGATTCTGGGCCTGTCCGCGCCGGCCACGTCCATCATAACGGTGATCGTGTTCTTGCCCACCTTGTGGCTGTTCGGCCTCTCGTTCGTAGAAGGTGAAGCCTTCAGCTTGGCGCACTACCAGCGCATGATCGACAGCACGGCATACTTCAAAATCTTTCGTCAAACTTTCGAGATCAGTATCGTCGTCACGGCTCTGGCATTGTTGCTTGGCTACCCGCTGGCCTACTTGATGTCACAACTGCCGCGAGCCGCCGCAAATCTGTGCCTGGTGTTGGTTTTCATCCCGTTCTGGACGTCGCTGCTGGTGCGCACCTATGCATGGCTGGTGCTGCTGCAGCGCAAAGGATTGATCAATTCGTGGCTGCTCGACCTTGGCCTAATCGATACCCCGGTTAGACTGGTGCACAACTACACCGGAACAGTGATCGGTATGCTGCATATCATGCTGCCGTTCCTGATCTTGCCGACCTATAACGCGCTCAAGAGCATCGATCGGACTTATCTGTTGGCGGCGGCGAATTTGGGCGCCACGCCGGTGCGCGCTTTTTGGACCGTGTTTTTCCCGCTTTCGATGCCTGGTGTCATCGCCGGGTCGCTTCTCGTGTTCATCCTCTGCCTCGGTTTCTACGTCACGCCGGCCTTGCTTGGCGGTGGCAAGGTGACCATGGTGTCTATGCAAATTCAGCAGAATGCGGGCCTCTATTTCGATTGGGGTGCGGCCAGCGCGCTCGGTGTTGTTCTGCTGGCGGTAACGGTCTTGTTGTTCCTGGTGATCGGCCGCACGCTGCCGATCGACCGACTGATGGGCGGGCGCTGACATGCTGCGCGGCCCCGCGTCCGATACACAGATCACCCATTTCGGGCGGCTTTGGCTGTATGTTTTCGGCGTGCTCGCGCTGCTGTTCTTGCTTGGGCCGATTTTCATCGTCATTCCCATGTCGTTCTCCGACTCGAGCTATTTGCAGTTTCCGCCAGAAACCTGGTCGTTGCGCTGGTACGATGAATTCTTTGGGTCCGACGAATGGTTGCTCGCGACCTGGATCAGCCTGCGCGCCGCGTTTCTCACCATGCTGGTCTCGACGCCGCTCGGGATTGCTGCGGCCTATGGTCTGCACTTTTCGGGCAGCCGGTGGGCAGCGGTCATGCGCCTGGCGCTGATCACACCGCTGATCATTCCCATCATCATCCTCGCGGTCGGCGCGTTTTATTTGTACGTCAACATAGGTTTGATCAACACCACGCTCGGATTGGTGCTCGCACACTCAGTACTGGCGATGCCGTTCGTATTGGTGACGGTGAACGTCGGCTTTCAGCAGTTCGACACCCATCAAGAGATGGTCGCGCGCAGCCTTGGCGCATCAAGACTGCAGGCGTTCTTAACCGTCACGTTGCCGCAAATCCGCAATTCGGTGATCGCCGGCGCGCTGTTCGCCTTCATCGTGTCGTTCGACGAAGTGGTGATCGCCTTGTTCATCTCAAGCGGACCGAAATCAACGATCACCCGGCGCATGTTCACGAGTTTGCGCGACCAGGTCGACCCGACCATCGCCGCAATCTCCACCATGCTTATCATTGCGTCGGTGATCCTGCTCGGCAGCGCGGCGCTGCTTCAGCGCAAATAAAACGAGCGACAGCCTGATTTTATGCCTTCAGGCGCTTATTCTCCGGATCGAACGGCGAGGGTTCGATGACCGTCGCATGTTGGCGCGTGCCAAGAATATCAATTTCGAATCGCGTCCCGATCGCGGCATAGTCTGGCCGTACCATGCCTAGCGCCAGGCTCTTGCCAACGCGCCAGCCATAGCCGCCGCTGGTCGCGCGGCCAATCAAAGCCCCTTTGGCGTAGAGCGGCTCGCTGCCCCGAGCGTCGGCATCAGTCACGCCTTCGACCTCTAGTGTGACGAAGCGGTTGGCGAAACCTTTCCCGGCCCAGGTGCGCAACGCGTCGCGGCCGACGAAATCGCCCTTTTCAAAGTCGACGAAACGGTCGAGGCCGGATTCGAGTGCGGCATACTCGATCGATAATTCGCTGCCCCAGGCGAAATAGGATTTTTCCAGCCGCATCGAATCCATTGCGCGCATGCCGAAAGGCTTGATGCCGAATTCCTCGCCCGCAGCCATCAGCATGTCGAAAATCGCGTTCTGCATGGACATCGGATGGTGCAACTCCCACCCGAGCTCGCCAACATAGCTGACGCGCGCCACCCGTGCCCGCGCCGCGCCGAAATCGAGGAAGCGTTCGCTCATCCAGGGAAACGCCGCGCTCGATAAATCGGCGTCGGTCAACTTGGCCAAGACCGCGCGCGAATTCGGCCCGGCCAGCACCAAAACGCCCATGGATTCGGTCAGGCTTTCGAGGCGAACACGACCGTCTGCCGGCAAGGCCTTTTCCAGCGAGTCCAAGTCGTGGCGCTCACCACCGGCGGCCGAGACCAGATAGAACGCGTTCGACCCGTCACGCATTATCGTGAATTCCGACTGCACGCCGCCACTGGCCGACAGGATATGCGCGAGCCTGACACGGCCGGGACCGGGCAAGCGGTTAGCGACCAAGCCGTCCAGCCAGGCTTCGGCACCGGCACCGCTGACTCGGGTCTTGGCGAAGGCGGTCAGATCGAGCACGCCCACGGTCTTGTGTACATTGCGGCACTCGGCGCCGACCGCGGCAAAGTCGTTGCTGCGCCGGAAGCTCAAGACATCGCGTGCTGCTGCGCCTTCCGGCGCGAACCAATTGGGTCGCTCCCACCCGTTCTTTTGACCGAAAACCGCGCCTAACGCTCTCATCCGACCATAGCACGGCGCCGTCTTCAATGGTCGCGCGGCAGGCTTTTCTTCATTCGGATAGGGGACCGCGTAAAGATCCGCATGCGCTTCGTGGTTCTTGAGTTTTAGGTAGCCAGGCGTCGCATAGGCACCGAAGCGTCTTGGGTCGACGCCAAGCATGTCGATCGAGGGTTCGCCCTCAACGATCCATTCCGCCAATTGCCAGCCGGCGCCGCCGGCGGCGGTGATGCCGAAGCTATGTCCTTCATTGAGCCAGAAATTGCGTAAGCCCCAAGCCGGCCCAATAATCGGGTTTGCGTCGGGCGTATAGGCGATCGGGCCGTTGATGACCCGCTTTATCCCCACCTCGGCGAAAGCCGGCACACGCGCGATCGCCGCTTCGATATGCGGCTCCAGTCGATCCAGATTGGGCTGAAACAGATCGTTCTCCCAAGTCTCGGGCGGCCCGTGCTCGAAACAGATCGGCGCGTTCTCCTCGTAGATGCCAAGGACGAGGCCGCCGCGCTCTTCGCGCATATAATAGGATGCGTCGGGATCGCGAAAGACCGGCATCTCGGGCAAGCCAGCATCGTGTCGCGCCACAATATCTTGGTGCGGCTCCGTGATCAGATACTGATGCTCGGCCGGCAGCACCGGCACATCGAGTCCGACCATCGCGCCGGTCTGGCGGGCGTGGGCGCCACTGGCGCTCACCACGTGCTCGCAGATGACGTCGCCCTGGTCAGTGTGGACCCGCCATTCACCGCTTGGCACCGCTTCGATGCGGACGACCTTGGTACCGCGATGGATTTCCGCGCCACCGTCGCGTGCGCCCTTGGCCAGGGCCTGAGAGAGATCGGCGGGCTGGATGTAGCCGTCGGCGGCATGGCGGATCGCGCCGATGATGCCGTCGCTTCGGGCAATTGGCCAGAGTTCGGTGAATTCGTCGGGCGTCAAAAACTCGGCTTCGACCCCGATGGTCGCCGCGATTCCAGCATAGCGCCGAAACTCGTCCATGCGATCGCGCGTTGTGGCGAGGCGTACATTTCCGACCTGGCGGAAACCGGTGTCCTGGCCGGTCTCGGCCGCCAGCGTCTTGTAGAGCGCGATGGAATACTTGTGTATCTGGCCGGCGCTGTAGCTCAGATTGTACAGCGGCAACAGGCCGGCAGCATGCCAGGTCGAACCCGAAGTCAGTTCCTTGCGCTCGCACAGCACGACATCTGACCAGCCTTTCTTGACCAAATGATAAAGCGTGCTGACGCCGACCACGCCACCGCCAATGACCACTACACGTGCATGCGTCCTCATGCCTGCTTCCCCCACCGGGCGACTATTTTCAGCGCGGCCAAGCCTTTTCGCTGAGCGACCGTATCACCGATCGGAAATGGATCGGAAAACAGTCAGCATCGCAATTGCACCGTGACGACCGTGCCCCAAGATGCAGCAGAGGCCAGTAAACAAGAGACCACATATGCCGTTGCAAGACCACAGTGCTGCCGGTGCCGACCACTCAAAATTGAGACATGAGGTCTAAGAGGCACCAACCATCGCTTGCGAGTTCGGATCGCTTCATACCCGCCACCTCGCCGCCGAGTTGACCGGTAACGAGTAGCAACTTGAAGAGTAACCCGTAAGGTAGCCTTCGGTATCGTACGCCGCCCAAAGGACCTTTATCTTGTCATCGTCAAGTACACGGTGGCGCGGAGTCCCGACTTCTGCCGTAATCCTGACGGCGGGGGCCGCATCCAGGATGTCTTGTAAAAGGGCCCAAGCGAAAATCTGTTTGACTAACGACAGCACGCGATTAGCAGCAACAGGTGATTTACGTGCTTTCTCACGGATCAGCTCTCGAACGTTGGGGCGGACAATGGTCGCTATCGGCAGAGTGCTCCATCGCGGCAGTAGGTCGCGCCTGATCTTGCGTTCCAGCTCCCTCCAAGACCTTGCGCCCGCCTTTCTTGCATGGTCCTCGATGAAGTCGATGGCAACGGCCCCAAACGTGTTGCGTCGGGCACGTTCGGTCTTGCGTTGCTGCTGACGCTCTCGTGCACGGGAGTCGATAACCAACGTACGGTCCGCTGGGCCTGATGCCGCGACATTTGCGCTTGTCCGCAATTCCTCGACCGGGGAATATGTTCGCCCAACTGATCTGACGGTGAAGAGCGAGGGAATCATGGCAGAGGCGTTCATTTGCGATGCGGTTCGCACCCCGATCGGACGCTATGCTGGTGCGTTATCGTCGGTGCGCACAGACGACCTTGGCGCCATCCCGATTAAGGCCTTGATGGCGCGCAACCCCAATGTCGATTGGGATCAAACCGACGATGTGCTTTACGGCTGCGCCAATCAGGCCGGCGAAGACAATCGCAATGTTGCGCGTATGGCCCTGTTGCTGGCCGGTTTGCCGCATGCAGTACCAGGGGCGACGATCAATCGGCTGTGTGGGTCGGGGCTAGATGCCGTTGGTACCGCGGCCCGGGCCATCAGGTCTGGCGACGCGGAAATGATGATCGCCGGGGGCGTCGAAAGCATGTCGCGTGCGCCGTTTGTCATGGGCAAAGCAGAATCCGCCTTTTCACGCAGCGCAGAAATCTACGACACGACTATCGGTTGGCGTTTTGTCAACCCCATGATGCGTCAGCAATACGGCATCGACTCCATGCCTGAGACCGCGGAAAACGTCGCTGAAGATTTTGGTGTGTCGCGGCCAGATCAAGACGCTTTTGCGCTGCGCAGCCAGCTGCGGGCAGCCGATGCGCAGAAGTCGGGGCAATTGGCCGACGAGATCGTGCCGGTCGAGGTGCCCCAACGAAAAGGCCCGCCCCTGGTCGTTGATGCAGACGAGCATCCGCGTGGCAACACCGCCCTTGAAAAACTTGCCAAGCTGCCGACACCATTCCGCGAAGGCGGCACGGTCACGGCTGGCAATGCTTCGGGTGTCAATGATGGCGCCTGTGCCTTGGTAATTGCCTCCGAGGCTGCGACAAAGCGCCATGGGTTGGAACCGAAGGCCCGGGTTGTTGGAATGGCGACGGCAGGAGTGGCGCCGCGGATTATGGGTTTTGGACCTGCGCCGGCGACGAAGAAACTGCTCCAAAAAACGAGCGTGACGCTGGACGATGTCGATGTGATCGAGCTCAACGAAGCTTTCGCCGCGCAGGCCTTGGCTGTGACCCGCGATCTTGGTCTCGCCGACGATGCACAGCACGTCAATCCCAATGGTGGCGCGATCGCGTTCGGCCATCCGCTGGGCATGAGTGGCGCGCGCCTGGCCACCACGGCGACTTACCAACTCCGGCGCACCCAGGGCCGCTACGCGCTTTGCACCATGTGCATTGGGGTCGGCCAAGGCATTGCCGCGTTGTTAGAACGGGTTTGACCTGCCAGACCTCATTCCCAGCATGGAATTACCATGGGGCTACGCCTGATACTTGCTGGCAACAGGCGACATGTTACGGGGTAAATGGCAGCTTTGAAAATGATCCCCAAGTCCGAAAGCATCTTCACAACAGCTGACGAAGCTTCCGCAATGTTGGCAGCGCCGTTGTGACAATTGTGTCGCGGTCGACATGTCGGCCGTCGGAAACCACGTGACGCCCGGCGGAAAAAACGTCGCGGACTAACCGATCATCGGCGGCAAATATCCATGCGTCCAACAACCTGTCGCCGTCTACGCCGGATAACGCAAGTGCGTTCCCGTCCAAAGCCACAAAGTCCGCTAACCTGCCTTCGGCAATGGCGCCGGACGCCCGGCCGATTGCTTGGGAACCACCATGCGAGCAAGCGTCGAAAAGCGCACGTCCAACTGAGCCACCCTTGGGTGCCAATTGTCCGCGGCCACGACGGCTCAGCCTCTGCGAATATTCAAGCGTGCGCAATTCTTCCGACAGTGAAATGCGAACATTTGAGTCCGAGCCAATTCCAATTCGCCCGCCGGCAATCATGAATTCGACGGCCTCATATATTCCGTCGCCAAGGTTGCTTTCGGTAATCGGGCACAAGCCGACCACCGCACCACTGTTTGCCATTGCGTGCAACTCCTTGGCTGTAACATGGGTTGCGTGAACCAAACACCAGCGCTGATCGACCTCGTGGTTTTCCATCAACCATGACATGGGTCGACGGCCATAGGCCGCCGAGACTTCGTCGACTTCTCGCTCTTGTTCCGCGATATGTAGATGCACGGGTGCGCCCGGCAAGAGCGATGATGCCCAAGTTAAGTCGCCTGGAGAAACGGCTCTTAGGGAATGGGCTGCGACGCCAACAGTGCTGTCTTCATCGAGCCCGGATATGGCGCCGAGACATGATCCGAGCACCGCTTCGAAACGATCACGATCGCATCCGAACCGCCGCTGACCGCTGGATAGTGCACGCCCATCCAATCCGCCGCGGCTATAGAGCGCCGGTAGAAGCGTCAACCCAATGCCGGTGCGGGCAGCCGCGGCAACGATGCGCGATCCCATTGTGCCGATATTGTCGTAAATGCTGCCGTCCGGCTGATGATGCAGGTAATGAAATTCTCCGACCGCGGCATAGCCGGACTCCAACATCTCCATTTGCACAAGCGCGGCGATGATCTCTATGTCTTCGGGTGTCAAAAGCGCCACAAGTCCGTACATGAATTCACGCCAAGACCAGAAGTCGTCTTGGCTTGTTGACCGATGCTCGCCCAGCCCGGCCAATGAACGCTGGAAAGCATGGCTGTGAAGGTTAGCCGGCGCGGGCAACAGGACTTTGCCAGAGAGTCTTTCGTCGTCCGCCTCGGGCTTCGAATCTGTGTGGACTGCTGAAATCCTTCCGTTCGGACCAACCACAATTCGAACATCCCGGAACCAGCCAATTGGCAACAGCGCACGGTCAACGAACAGACTTGTCACACGCCGCATTTTGTGATCTCTCTTGACATTACATGTATATACATGTCACTTTAGCTGTAATTCTCGAGCATGCAAAAGGTTCTCTGTGGCATGGAAAGACATGCATTTGTTAGTGCCTTTGTTGCAACAATGCAGCCGTATGGCAATCCCTATGGCTTGATTGAGAATGGTTGCGTCGTGGTCGATGGCAGTATGGTTGCGTGGGTTGGGCCGCAATCTCAGGTGCCAAAGGCATATGCAACATATCCAAAGAGAGACTTCGGGCCTCGCTTGATTGCGCCAGCCCTGATTGATTGCCACACGCACTTGGTTTACGGCGGCGACCGATCGCGCGAATTCGAGCTACGCTTGGAAGGCGCGTCGTACGAAGAAATCGCGCGCGCGGGCGGCGGCATCGTGTCAACTGTCAAGGCGACGAGGGAGGCGACTGAGGATGACCTTCTCAAAGTTGCCGTTACACGGCTTGATGCTTTACTTGCCGATGGTGTCGGCACGGTTGAGGTAAAATCGGGTTACGGGCTCGAGACCGAGACCGAGCTCAAAATGCTGCGAGTCGCGCGCCGGCTCGGCGAGATGCGACCGGTCAACATCATGACAACGTTTCTGGGGGCTCATACTGTGCCGCCCGAATTCGGTGATCAGGCCGACGCCTATATTGACCTGGTTTGTCGTGAGATGATGGACGCTGTTGTGGCGGCCAATTTGGCCGACGCGGTGGACGGGTTTTGCGAGTCGATCGCGTTCACGCCGGATCAAATTGCCAGGGTATTCGATGCGGCCAGAAAGCACGGGTTGCCCATCAAGCTGCACGCTGAACAGTTGAGCAATCTCGGCGCCGCCGCGTTGGCAGCTCGCTATGGAGCCCTGTCGGCGGACCATCTTGAATATTTGGGCGCCGACGGCATTGACGCCATGGCTGGAGCGGGTACCGTTGCCGTGCTCTTGCCTGGCGCCTTCTACGCGCTCAGGGAAATCCAACTGCCGCCGGTCGATGGCCTTCGCGACGCGAAGGTACCAATCGCGATTGCCACGGATTGCAACCCCGGTTCATCACCGCTGGTCTCGCCATTGTTGGCTATGAATATGGCCTGCACGTTGTTTCGTCTCACGCCCGAAGAAGCTTTGGCCGGCCTAACCCGCAATGCGGCTATGGCGCTTGGGCTTGGCAAAGGCGCCGGAACGATTGCGCCCGGGGCGCCTGCCAACCTCTCAGTCTGGGATGTGTCTTCGCCCGCGGCGCTGGCCTACATGATCGGACATCGGCCGTTACACGCGCGCATACATGGGGGGCGAATTGTCTAAGCCAATCTTGCTCACGCCAGGAACCACCAAGTTGGCAACGCTCGAGCACATTTTTCGCGGGGACGAGCCTGTTGACCTGGATCCGAGTTGTCGCTCCGGGGTCGATCGTGCTGTTGCGGTCGTGCGCGATGCGGCAGCCGGCGATGAACCCGTGTATGGCGTCAACACTGGATTCGGCAAATTGGCGCAGGTGCGTATTGCCGCTGACAAGACCGCGGATTTACAGCGGAACCTCATCAGGTCTCATTGTTGCGGTGTCGGTCCGTCGCTGCCCACAGCGGTCGTTCGCCTCACTATGGTGCTGAAGATTTTGTCGCTCGGACGGGGCGCATCAGGCGTACGTTGGGAAATAATCGCGCTTCTACAGAATATGGTCAACGCTGGTGTCACGCCGGCTATTCCTGCCCAGGGATCGGTCGGTGCGTCGGGAGACCTCGCGCCATTGGCCCACTTGAGCGCTGTGTTGGTTGGGGAAGGGCACGCGGTCTATCGTGGCGAAGCATTGCCTGGTGGTGACGCATTGCGTGCGGCCGGTCTATCGCCGGTCGCACTCGGGCCGAAAGAAGGACTGGCGCTGATTAACGGGACGCAGGTATCGACGGCGTTGGCACTTGTGGGGCTATTCGATGCATGGCGCATGGCAATGGTTTCGTTGGTGACGGCGTCGTTGTCCACTGACGCAATGAAGGGGTCGACTGCGCCTTTGCGGCCAGAACTTCACGAGCTACGTGGCCATTGTGGCCAAATTGACGCAGCGCGCGCCATGCGGGCGATGCTCGCTGGTTCCCAAATCCGCGAATCTCACCGCGACGACGACGACCGCGTTCAGGATCCGTATTGCATTCGCTGCCAGCCCCAAGTCGTCGGCGCGGTTATCGATTTACTTCGCGCACAGGCAAGGATACTGGAAGTGGAGGCCAATGCCGCAACAGACAATCCGCTGGTGGTTGCTGATAACGGCGACATTCTGTCTGGCGGTAATTTTCACGCTGAGCCGGTCGCGTTTGCCGGTGACATCATCGCTTTGGCAATTGCCGAAACGGGCTCGATCGCGCAAAGGCGAATTGCCCTTTTGGTTGATCCCACAATCAACCATCACTTGCCACCATATCTGACGCCGGATCCCGGGATCAATTCCGGCTTCATGATCGCCGAAGTGACCACTGCGGCCCTGATGAGCGAGAATAAGCAGCGTGCGGTACCATGTTCGGTTGACTCAACCCCGACCTCAGCGAATCAGGAAGATCATGTATCTATGGCGTGTCACGGCGCCCGCCGGCTGACGCCCATGAACGACAATCTCGGCGGTATTCTGGGTGTTGAACTTCTCGCGTCCGCGCAGGGTATTGAGTTTCGCGCGCCGCTTGCAACAAGCACAATCCTGCAAAACGTCATGACGATTGTCAGAAGCGTTTGTGCACCACTTGCGGAAGATCGCGCGCTTTCAGACGATATCACGCAAGCTGCCGAGTTGGCCCGCTCGGGCGCGATTCTAGAGAGCTTGCCGGTCGACGTGCTGCCCAGATTCGATGCCGGGTCGTGAACACGGTCGATTACAAGTTCGGCCGTTCGCGAGGCGTCTTTGTCAAATGGTCTTTCGTTACCGACGATCGATCAAAGTCCGGGCGCTTGGCATCCAGGCCGATTGGTTCTGAAGACAGGAAAAATGGATGAATGATCGACGGAAAAACGTCCGCTCAGTCTGCGCGCCACGCGGGTTGGAATTGTCGGCCAAGTCCTGGCAGACAGAAGCGCCCATGCGCATGCTTATGAACAATCTCGACGCCGATGTCGCGGAGAATCCAGGCGAACTTGTCGTCTATGGCGGCATAGGTCGGGCCGCTCGGAGTTGGACTGATTTTGATCGAATCGTCGCCTGTCTCAAATCGCTGAATGTTGATGAAACACTTTTGGTGCAATCTGGCAAACCGGTCGGTGTCTTCAAGACACACGAAGATGCGCCGCGTGTGCTGATTGCCAACTCAAACCTTGTCCCTCATTGGGCCAATTGGCGTCATTTCGCCGAGCTCGACCGAAAAGGCTTAATGATGTATGGACAAATGACAGCAGGCTCATGGATATACATCGGCACCCAGGGAATTGTCCAAGGGACTTACGAGACCTTTGCGGAGGCTGGTCGCCAACACTATGATGGGGATCTGAACGGAAAGTGGATCTTGACCGCCGGTTTGGGCGGCATGGGTGGGGCCCAGCCGCTTGCCGCTGTTTTTGCCGGCGCATGTTGCCTGGCTGTCGAATGTGACCCGGATAGAATTGATTTTCGTCTGCGCACCGGCTACCTCGACGAGAAATCTGATAGCCTCGACGAAGCACTCACAATGATTGCGCGCTGGACAGCCGCAGGGAAAGCGAAATCCGTCGGCCTCTTGGCCAACGCCGCGGACGTTTTTCCGGAAGTGGCCGAACGGGGCCTCCGCCCCGATATTGTGACCGACCAAACGTCCGCCCACGATCCCGTCAATGGCTATTTGCCGAGCGGTTGGTCCTTGGCCGACTGGCGGGAAAAACGGGAAACCGATCCGAACGCGGTTGAAATCGCTGCGCGCGCATCGATGAAGATTCACGTCGCCGCGATGGTGGAGCTCTTCAAGTCGGGTGTCCCGACTTTGGACTACGGCAATAATATTCGCCAAATGGCGCTGGAAGAGGGGCTTGAAGACGCCTTTGCATTTCCCGGATTTGTTCCGGCATATATCCGACCCTTGTTCTGTCGCGGGATCGGTCCGTTTCGGTGGGCGGCATTGTCCGGAAGCCCCGATGATATTTTTAGGACCGATGCTAAGGTCAAAGAGTTGCTCCCGGAAGACACGCATTTGCACAAATGGCTTGATATGGCGCGCGAGCGCATTTCGTTTCAGGGTCTACCGGCACGAATTTGTTGGGTCGGGCTGGGCGATCGCCACCGGCTCGGACTGGCATTCAATGAGATGGTGGCATCGGGTGAACTTGAGGCGCCGGTTGTCATCGGGCGCGATCACTTAGACGCGGGGTCGGTCGCGTCGCCCAATCGTGAGACGGAATCAATGAAGGATGGATCGGACGCCGTGTCCGACTGGCCGCTGTTGAATGCCTTACTCAATACCGCGTCAGGTGCAACTTGGGTGTCGCTGCATCACGGTGGCGGCGTCGGCATGGGTTTCTCGCAACATGCGGGTATGGTCATTTGCGCTGATGGTACCGCCGCCGCGGCGCGCAAGCTTGAACGTGTGCTATGGAATGATCCAGCGTCTGGGGTCATGCGGCATGCCGATGCCGGCTATCAAACGGCCATCGATTGTGCTCGGAAGCACAAGCTCACTCTGCCCAGTGTCATGTGAGCGGCTAAATTTGTCGTGACACGACGTCGGGTATCGACAAGGGGCGATCGGAGTTTGTTGTTGACGTTGGCACGGTGGTTCGCGCGATGACGGACCCGGCACCGCTCTACGAAGTGGTAAAGCGACACATTACGGATGGTATAGTTTCGGGCAAGTTTGCACCCGGATCGAAACTTCCTTCGGAAAAGGAACTGGTTGAGGCGTTTGCCGTATCTCGCATGACTGTAAATCGCGCGCTTCGAGAACTTGTGCGGGATGGCGTCATCTTCAGAATGCAAGGTGTTGGTTCGTTCGTATGCGAAACGAACCGCGCGACGTCTTTGGTCGAAGTGCGCGATATACGAGAGACTATTGCGGAACGCGGCGGTGTCTATTCGTGCCGAATACTCAAAGGAAAAGGTACCCTGACAAACGCCGATTTCGTCGAGCTATTTGATTGTGTGCCGAAACCCGCGATTTCAAGCTTGACCCTCGTTCACTTTGAGGATGGTCAGCCTTTGCAACTTGAACGTCGATTCGTACGTCGCGATTTTGCGCCGAATCTATTGAAACAAGATTTCACAAAAATATCTTTGTATAGCTATCTACAAACGATTGCACCGATTTCTGAATTGGAGCACGTTGTCGAAGCGGTACAACCAGATGCCATCGAGCAGGAAAGTCTGGCGCTTGCTCCGGCACAGCCGGTGCTTCGGATCAGGCGACGGACCTGGGTGGGCCACAATGTCGTGACTGTCGGCTTCTTCTCGCATCCGGGTAACCGATACCGCGTCGCCGTTCGGATGCGGCCATCCGACGTCGGCGTCTAGAGTAGGGTCCGACAATATTGAATCAATTCTGTTTCCTGCCCGGCACGAAGGTCGCTAAATGCGCGCCCTGTTTAGCCAGACTGACAGGTCCCGCTGCGTAATTTCGGCCAAACGTCTAATCTGGGGCGCCATGTGGCTGCGAATTTCCGCTTCCAGTTCTTCTGAGATTGGGACGCGTTTTGTCGGCTTTGAAAGCTTGCGCGACAGGCGGCCGGCCAAGTCTCTGCCGCCCAAGCCGAGCATCTTTTTGGCCACCGACGCGATTCGCGGAGGCCGCTGCAGAAATCGGGCTAACAGGCGGGATCGGTGAATCTTGTTCTCATTGATACGCGGGAATTCGGTACGACCATCCGAGGGTAGCTCAAGATGTCCAAGCGCCTGCATATAAACATCTAGGGTCGATTTCTTGAGATCATCGTGAAACAGGACTTTAACCTGTTCCTTTGGAAAAATGCTCCACACGCGTTCCAACTGATCGGCGAAGCTGGCAACAGCCGCGTATTGCAAAAGTGTCGGTTCCAATGATGTCTCGGGAATGTGATGGCCCCCGGCGCGATCCGACTGCAATGCCCAGGCACGACCGAGATCTGGCTCCGATTCCTCAAATGTGTACAAGAGCTGCGAATGTAACGAGGCGATCATTTGAACCGGGTCTCGGAACATCACCAAAATCCGGGCGTCCGGGTTGAACGCGTGGATGTTCTTTATGGCCTCGTGCGAGTAAAGGTACATCACCGAAGCTTCGCCAAGGCGCGTATGCTGTGCGCCACTTTCGGCGAACAGGCCCAAATACGCATCGCGGTCGCGCACATAGGTCGGTCTTTGCAAATCGGTCGCGAAATGGTGCGGTTCTTTGCGCTGTGGCATGTAAATGTTCGGGTGCTGGCGCAGATAGAAGTATAGCGCGCTCGTGCCACACTTTGGTGCGCCAGCGATAAAGAAGTTTGGCTTATGGTCCATATCGATGTTCAGCCGGCTGACGGAGCATATGATCGCCGTTATGTGCGATTTAGAGATCTAGCATATATGGCGTAGAAAACGATCGGTTCAGCGTCGAGATCGGAAAAAAAAGAGGGTGACCAGGGTCGTTGAGACAGCGGCCGCGTGTAAGCATGGCATTCTTGTGCTTCAGGACAATCGCCTCGGGCGCCCAAGCGATGGCGGGGTAAGATCGCACTGCGACACTTGGAGCCAGTCATTTTTACGAGAATTATCCCGCAATTGTGCTGGAATCCAAATTCCTTGTTCCAATGGAATCTATCGCAATCGTCGCCATGCGCGGTGTAGATTCACTCCGGTTCGGTGCGTTTCCGGCCGTAGTGGGCGCATTCACACAGGCGCCTGCGTTCCAGATCGTTGGGTTCTGGTTGTGAAGGCCGTGAGCAAGCGGAAGATGACCGTGGGGACAGAAAACAACGCATTGTCGTAAGACGGGGGGCGTTCATCACTTACAGGAGGATTTCGGTGGCTCATGTTCGCTCGCCATCACGGGCAAGCGGACACCCGCGACGCTTTCAGGGAATCCGGCAGCTCGGCGGCTGTCTCGGCGCGAATCGCGTATGGGTGCAGGGCTAACGCGCCCCATGTGGCTCCTGCTCAAACCTTTTCACTCATGTTAAGGGTTGCGTCTTCGGCCGGTTTGACGGCGGTAAGACAGGGTGCCCGATGGTTCGCAGGCCTGATCGCCGTGCTTGTTGCGGGTGTGACCGTCCTGTCGCTGCTTGGGTTTGCGCCATATGTCCTTTCAGCGACCGAGGTTCTGTGGCTGACACTCTTTGTCATTGCTGGCGCGGTCGTTGCCGTGACGCTTGGCGGTCCATGGATCTGGCCGGGGATTATCGCGGCATCGCTGTTGGTGGGCTTCATCTCGCAGCTGGTCTTCACGGAGCCCCGCGGCTTTCAAGCTATCGATGTTCAGGCGCGACTAACGATCGAGAAGCTCGCGATCCTTGCTATCGTCGCGCAATCGCTGGCCGCGATCATCTTTTTCCTATCCGGTACACGTTTCGCCAAGGTCGCCCGCCAGATTCGGACCTTTGGCTTTTGGCGGCTCGCACTTGCGCTCGCCCTCACGATGCTGGTTTCACTAAGCATCATGCAATATGTGCGTGACTGGGACCTCGTGGCGCTGGGCATCCACGCCTTGTACGCGGTTGGCTTCCTCTTACTCAATTGTGTGTCATTGCTCGCACTGTGTCTTTCGACGCCTGCGTCATCACTTGACACAATCGCAGGTCCGATCGGACGAAACCTTAGCTTGCCGGGCGCGCCGGAAGGCACGCGTCGGCTTGACAAATACGTGCCGCTCGTCGCTGCACTCTCGGTGTTTGTCCTTTCGGTGTTGCTCAGTTTCTTCGCATTTGAGCGGCTACCTCATGTTGAGGACGAGGTCGCCTACATATTCCAAGCGCGATATTTCGCGATGGGGGATCTCGCGATTGATGCCCCCCCATTTCGCGAAGCGGTCGACTACTACTTGCTAAATTTCCAGGGTGATCAATGGTTTGCGACAACGCCGCCCGGATGGGCGCTTGTCCTCAGTCTGGGCGCATTAGTCCACTTGGAGTGGCTCGTTAATCCCGTGCTTGCGGCGGCTTCCGTATTGCTGGCACACGCCTTGATACGCCGAGAGTGGGGACGCGGCGATGCCAACCTCGGCGTGACGCTGATGGCATTTTCGCCCTGGTTTGTTGCGATGTCTGCCACCTTCATGAACCACACATTGACTGTGGCTCTACTCTTGGGATCGTGGTTGTCGCTCAGTCGATCGCGGGAGACGGGGTCGGTTTGGTGGGCCCTGCTGGCTGGAGCGCTGATGGGGCTCTTGTTTCTGACCCGACCATTGGACGGACTTATCGTGGGCGTTTTGACTGGCCTTTGGCTGTTGGCTGGCGCAGTAAGGCGAGATGGTTGGGCGTCGGTGGTGACCTACGGAATCGGTTGCCTGGTGATCGGTGGGTTCGTCTTTCCATACAATATGGTTTTGACCGGAAACGCGCTAGCCACACCGCTCAATCTGTATATCGACGCCTTGTGGTATCCAGGCGCCAATCGATTTGGGTTCGGTTCAGACATTGGGCCGCCGGATTTGTGGGGCACTGTTGATCTATATCGCGGCCACAACATCCTTGAGGCGGGCGTTACGACGCAACACAACGGCTATATGCTCAACTACGAACTCTTCGGCTGGACAATTGGTTCCTTGTGGTTGGTCTTGGTTCACGTGATGTGGGGCAAATGGACGCGAAAAGATATCTCCATGTTCGTGATCGTGTTGGCCGTGATTTCTATCTATGCCTTATATTGGTTCAGTGGCGGATTCTATATTGGTCCACGCTATTGGTTTATCACGTTCATTCCCCTAGTCATTCTGTCGGTTCGTGGGCTGGCAGCCGCACGCGCGCGACTCGCCGCAGTCGACCGCGGGTCGTCTGCCGGCAGCCGGCTAGGTGTTGTTGTCGTGGCCTTGGTCGTCATATCCGTGGTTGCGTTTTTGCCGTGGCGTGGCGCGGCGCGCTATTGGGAGCTTCGCGGGGCACACAGCGACTACCGTGACCTCTTGGGCGCCAACGACCTGGACGGCACGTTGGTGTTTGTCAGTGACACCAACGATGCGGACTTTGGTAGCGCGTTCTTTCTGAATTCGCCTGATTTGGCATTATCGCCCACGATTTTTGTACGGGACATGGGCGGTGAAAAGAACCAAACCGTGATTGATGCGTTTCCGACCCGACAGGTCTACTACGCACAAGGCCGACCCGGAACCGGCACGAAAGTCACCATTCGTCCAACGTCCGATCAATAGGGACGGGCTAACAGGCCTACGACAGCCATGCCGACAAGTCGCGACCAATCAGCTTTTCCAGATGTCTGATGTCGTTTTCCAAGTGACCGATTAAGATGGCGCGCGCCGCATCCGATATCGTCGGGCGCACCAAATTCCTGTTCGATACGGCTTCCCTGACGCGTTGCTTGATTTGCCGAGGGATCAATCGCCCAAATAACATTGATGCGACATTCGGTCTCATGACGAAGTCTTGCAGGAACTTGTTCTTCGGCAGGCCGCCGACGTTCGCACGTTCGAACTGTTTCAGTGAAAACGAACAGTCGACTCCAATGAAGTTAAATATTACTTCCAGAACATTTTGAGGATCTTCAGTGAAATCTTCGTACAGAAAGATCTTAATTTGCGAATCTGGAAATAATTTGTAGTATCGTGTTAATTGATCATAGTAACGGGGGAAATTGCTGTACTGGAACAATGGCTGCCAGTTGGCTATTTTTCTTTGTTTCTGTTGATTCAGCGCGTCCTCGAAATTTTCCAAGGGTTCAAGAGCTTGTCGTTTGGCATAAAGGAAATGCGAAAAGGCCTGGTCAATCGGATTTCGAAGTATCGCCATGAGTTTCACGTCTGGAATATGATTGTAAATACGTGCCGCGGCCTTGGGGCTGTAAAGATAAAGCGGTGATGCCTCGCCGCGCGCAAGGTAATCAATGCCGCCCGCAAATAGTTTCTGATAGGCGTCCAATGTAACAGTCGAATTGTTGATATAGTCAGCGCCGGGACCGGCGCATTTGAGAGTTTCTCCCTCGAACGCGAAGAAATTTGGCTCCTTGCTGGGGCTCATGAAGATGTCAGGATGTTGCCTTAGGTAGTTGTATAGGGCGGTGGTGCCCGACCTGGCGGCCCCGATGACAAGAAATGTTGGCATGTTTGGTAACATGATCCGCGCCTATGCCTTCGGAACTTGTTAATGGATGTGCGTTGATCGCACAGGGCAACATAGATTGGCGACATGGCGTCGTCCATTGCCATTTCCGTTTTGCCGTGGGATCCATACACTGGAAGAGCATTCGACCATACTTGCCAAGCAAACTGCGCGTTGTTACGGTGTCGTGTGATGCACCAATTCTTCTCTAGAGTTTCGATAAATCACGATGCATGATCACATCGTTATCGGCTCTGGTCCGGCTGGTGTCGCTGCAGCGTCTGCGCTCATTGAAGCCGGTCGTCGGGTTCTCATGCTCGATGTTGGCGAGGAATTGGAGCCAGATTGCCAAGATCTGCGGCGTCGATTGGGGAGCCTGGAACCGGACCTTTGGCACGCTGACGATCGGCGGGAGTTCATAAAGCGCGCCACCGGCACGCAAGCGGAAGGCAAAAAGCCCTTCGGGTCGGACATATTGTTTCGCGATCCAGTTGGCTTTTTTGGGAATGGCCGCTCCACAAGTGAGTTTCAACTTAAGCCTTCGTTTGCAAAAGGTGGGTTGAGCAACGGCTGGGGTGCAGCTGTACTCCCTTATCGTTCGCAAGACATTGAAAGCTGGCCGATTGATATTGACGACCTTGCGCCGCATTACCAAGCCGTTGCGGCCTTTATGCCGATCGCGGCACGCCTTGACGACTTGCAAGACATGTTCCCAGCGCACCCTATTCGCGACAATCAACCCTTGGCGCTGAGTTCGCAGGCGGCACGCTTGGTCCGCCGTTTGGAGAAAAGGAAATCGCACCTGCGGGATTTGGGAATCTATTTTGGACAAGCGCGTCAAGCTGCGTCGGCGGCGTGCCACAAATGCGCGATGTGTCTCTACGGGTGCCCCTATGACTTTATCTACGACACAACCAAAACGATCCGAGCGCTTGAACGTCACGGGGGGCTGCGCTATGTGCGTGGGCACTATGTCACCGAGTTTGATGAGCAGGGGGAGAGTGTCTCAGTTCGCGGCTACGATCCAATGACGCGCGCGAGATTTGAGGTGTACGGTGCGAAAGTGTTTATCGCGGCGGGCGTGCTGCCGACGGCGAAAATCGTGCTCAACACAATCGCGCCGGGCGATCACACGGTCACACTGAAGGACAGCCAGCACTTCTTTTTGCCTCTGCTACATACCTGGTGGCCGAAGCCCGATCCTGCGCTGGAAAAGCGTCACACGCTAACCCAGCTATTTATTGAACTTGCCGATTCGCACTCGGCAGCACGCGCTGTTCATTTTCAACTGTATACTTACAATGATTTCTTTGCTAAAGATATGCGCGAGAGGCTTGGCAAGCTATCGAGAGGACTCGGGCCGTTGGTTGATCACATCAGTCGACGGTTGATCGTTGCGCAAGGTTTTTTGCATTCTGATGAGTCAGCATCGGTTAAGATTCGACGATGTGATGCGAGCGCTGGTGCGGAGCTTGATTTCGCCGTCGTAGGGAACACTCGATCGGCCGCCGCGGTGCAGCGGAGCATCAAGCGTATGCGAACTGCCTTGATGCGATCGGGCCTGGTGGCGCTGAATGCCTTTTGTCATATGGGTGCCGTGGGGAGCAGTTTTCACTGCGGTGGAACATTTCCAATGAGCGCTGAACCGGGTCCGCTGCAAACAGATACGATGGGACGGCTACACGGATTCACTCGGAGCTTTATCGTGGATGCTTCAGTTTTTTCAAGCGTTCCCGCCACAACCATCACTTTTTCGGTAATGGCGAACGCGCACCGTATCGCCGCCGCGGCGGCCCAAACGTGAGGCGGCGTGGGTCACTATGTTCGGTGCTTCGAAAGGTACCTTGATCGAACATAGGGCTCGGTTTTCTTGATGCCGTCAGCGAAGGTGTAGCGGGGCGCGTATCCAAGTTCCCGGCGAGCTTTATCAATAGAACAACGCCCTGACCCACAGTAGAGCGCGATTTCGTCGGCTGTCGGTTCATATACGATCTCGCCGCGTTGTCTTTGCAGACGACGCAGCATATGCCGCAAATGCGACACGGTCGAGGCGCCAAGAGTCGACTGCAGCCCGCGACGCAGTCGATAAGTCGCTAAGTGAACGGCATGTCCCAATGAGGATGTAACGGCCTGCCGGTTCATGATCTGCTCTGTGTTCTGTGCCAAATCCATGGCACGGTACACAATAGAATTGCGACCGATCATGTCTTGGTATGCTTCGAAATAGTCAGACCAGGTCACCACATCGGGCCCAGATATGATGTAGGAACTGGCATTGGCCGTCTCCGCGGTGGCTGCACACAACAGACCGTCGACAACATCATCCACAAAGACTGCGTTGCAGAAGCCCTCGGCACGATTGGGAAGTATTATTTTCCCGTCCAGGAGTTGCTCGATTTTCTGATCCGTCCAAAGCCAACTATACGGACCATACACAATGGTCGGTTGAATAATAACGGATTCAAGATTTCCCTTATCAGCCTGCCCGCGCAGCTTGCTTTCCATGGCAAGCTTTGCGGATTTGTACGGATTGTCCGGCGCGCTCAGCGGCGATTGCTCGGTAACGTCGCCGTTCGGCCAATCTCGGTAGACGACAATAGAGCTGACATGCACCAGCTTGGCAACTTGGTTTGCAACGCAGGCGTTCAACAAGTTGTCAAAATTGGTTAGATTTGTGCGCGCCGACCCGCCAAAATCATGGGCTAAGTTAAAGACGATGCCACGCTCCGGAACCACCTTCTCAAGTGTGCGGGCATCCGACAAGTTCCCGCGAACGATTCGGACATTGTGCTGTTTGAGCCGTTTGGCACGGTGTCGATCGCGCGCGAGGACCGTCAAATCCACTTCGTCGACGGCGCACAGTTTGTCAGTCAGGCGCGCACCGATAAAACCCGTTGCACCTGTGACCAGGACTTTTCGATTTTTCAACACCGCCTTTGCGGCGGCAGGTTGAGCAGGCAAATTTGTCATGGCAACGCCTTTAAAGTGTCCGTCGGCCGCATCGTCGGACACTGCTCTAGCTGCGGCTAAGACGCAAGCAGCTCATTGTACAATGCTTCGATCTTTGGGTTCATATGGTCCAGCGCGAAACGGTCTTCAGCGCCGCGCGCGCGTGCCGCCGTAGACATTCGTCCCCTTAGCTGATCATCGGATACAAGCTGCATGACACTTGCCGTCAAAGCGTCAACATCTCCCACTGGTACAACAACGCCGACTTCGCTTGTGACCAATTCGGTCACGCCGCCGGTGTCGCACGCGATAACCGGGAGGCCCGCCCGGAACGCCTCGACGATCGAAATCGGTAAGGCTTCCCAACGCGACGGCAAAAGAAACACGTCCGCAGCTCTAAGATATGCATGCGGTTGATCTGAATAGCCAACAAACGTCACGCGCGATTGGATACCGGCCTCGGTAGCCATTGATTCCAACTCGCACCGCAATGGCCCGTCTCCAACGACAACAAAATGGACATCCTTTCGGCGCGCGGTAACACGTTTCGCCACGTCAACCAAAAGATCGATTCCCTTTTGAACCGCTAAGCGTCCGACCGTAACAACCAAATACTTCGCGTCATTGCTAAGGTAAGAATGTCTCAAATTTTGCCACTCGGCTTCCGCGATTGTGGGAGGCGGCGCGATTCCAAGACCAACGACGCGCAATTTCTTCTGCGGAACACCCAGGCGGCTGAGATCGTTGGCCGCTCGCTGACTTAAGGCGATAACCTTGTTACAGGCAAATCTGCTGGTTCGGGCGACTTCCGGCAATCGTCCTTCAGTGGCGCCATGAAACGTGAACACGATGGGGATCGACAACCCGAGCACCGCAATTCTTGCCACAATGGCCGCGGCGGTCTCGTGAACGTGAACCAGGTCGATTTGCCGGGCCTTCAGCACTCGCCGAAGCTTCAGGGCACAGCGTATTGCCGCCACGACCCGCAATATGCGGGATTTGGGTTCAGACGCGAAGTCCTCGAGCTGGGTGACTTGGTCGATGTCCAAGGAAACGAACGATTCATCGATGTTCGGATTCAGCAACGTTCCCGGACAACCGCCGATCGACACTTCGTGGCCGCGCGCGCGCAGCCACTTGCTCAGCGCCAAAATATGTATCTGAATGCCGCCGCCGCGGGCGAAGAACGTTGAAAGCTCAAGAATGCGCATCACCGCGTTTACGGCCCAACCGTTTGCGCACGCATATTGCGCGCGAGCCCACCGGTGTGTGTCATCGCCGAGAATGCGTGTGCGGCGGGGCGGCTGTTACATGCTGACATAAACTTGCAGGGCACCTTGGTTCAACGTTCCCTCGAAAGTCTTGTTCAGAACATATCTTCGTTCCAAATGTGCGGCCAAATCTGGATACTTTCGTTTTGTGCGATTTGGAAAGGCGATGACAATCCAAGTACGCTCAAATCTGCCGTCAATTTCTTCTAGGTGCCGCTGTGACTCAATGGTAATCCAGTCGGTACCGTAATATTGATCGAAAGCGGCCGCAGCAAGGCCGAATGTCACGACGACGTCACTGGTCCCGCGGACCTTGTTTACATAGTCAAGAGTTCCTTCGTAGTCCTGCTTTGGGTGCTCGTAATTGCGCAAGAGTAGAGGAACGGAAACAATAAACATCAACATCGAAGCCAACAAAAATAGATGATCGCGGTTGATCGGCAATGAAAACCAGCGTTTAGCAAAATCTGACAGAATGTTGCAAGAAATCAGAACGCCGTTTGTGATGAACAACAATATGAACCCAATATCTATAAAGAAGAATCGTGGCCAAATGCGCATGGATAGGGCAAGTAAAGTAAAAAGCGTTACAAATACATGTATAGCGAGAATCAGTGGAAGGGCTGGGACTCGCCGGCCGATGCCAACGGCGCCGATCACAGTCAATGTGATTGCGATCAATGCGACTCCGGAAGTTAGAAGGCTTGGCACCGCGACACTGCGGAGAATCTCGACCGCGGCCCAGATTGGGCTTTGGTATTCCTTCATGACATCGACTTCGGATGTGTCGGCCACCGTCGAAACCGTAAGCGCGAGCTGGGACAAAATGGGCCAATAGAGAATCAGCGTGACCAGCGCACCGCACGCGAACCCTAGCAAGGGAACGACTTGGTCCGATATGTGCGATGGCGCGCGCAGGTTGCTCGGCAGGCGAACACGTGGCACATAGCGAGCGATGAGCATGATCACATAGGTGAGCCCGTGTGCCGCGACAAAGAAGGCGGCAGTCAAGTGCGTATACAAAGCGGCCGCGACAACCACGCCATAGCCCAGCCAAAGCCGCCAACGTGGCTCCCGTACACCCTCCAGGAACATGATTGTGGCGAGGACGTACCAGAACAAGATCTCGGTATAACCGCGCGCATTCTGCGAGAACCACACGTGGTGATACGATATGGCTAGGAGCACGGCGACAACGTGCGCTAGGGAGGTCGACGCGACACGTCGGGTCAGTACCCACATCGCGCCAATGCTCAACACACCGAAGATGAGGGCCGGCAAACGCACTGTCCAATTGTGCTCGCCGGCGATTGCAATCACAGCTTTGGCCTGAAGGCTGTAAAATATATGGTTGTTCATCTCCGAAAGATCGGAGGTCACGGTCGAAATTGGCTGTCTGATTGAACTCAGAATCGTATGGATCTCGTCGTGCCACAGCGAGTCATTGAGACCAACAAGACGCAAAACCGCAGCCAGCGTCAGGATTCCAACAAGAACCATCACGCCCGCGTCAGAATTTGAAGTCCCGTCGCGTCTCATCTTCGGGCATATCCTCCTGCCAAACACTTATCCGCAAAACCTCTAGAGGAATAAAGCTCTGGTGCAGTTACGGCAGATTACCCGCATTTGGCGGCGAAAAGGCGATTGCGCTCGACCCGGGCGGGTCGCTTTTGCGTGCGACACAAGCAGGACCTTTGATTGCAAATGATATTATTCAGAATGATCGGATGTCGCTCTAAACCAATAGATCCCGTTCAACACCTTCCGATCATCCACCCGCGGCACACCGCGAGGCTTGTTCGGCAACAACGGTTCGATGATCGACCATTCAAAGTCCGTCAGTTCATAACGCCGTGTCAGCATCCAAGTCAAACCGCTCAATGGTCGTCCGGCCCGCCGTCCGCCAGACCGCGCGACGGGGGTTATTTCCAGTGGATCCCGTAAACCGACTCAATTGCCCACAATTGATCACCGACGCCCAATAGCGTCACAATCGTCATTACGTCATTGGAATCATTCTTCAGTGAGACGCTGGCGCCCTTGTGCGCGATCGCGTCGGTCGGCTGCGGCTTGATCTCGAATTTATCCGCGCGCTCTTTCACAAACGTGAAACGCAGACCGACCTTCGCCGGCGGCAACTCGTAAAGCGTGGCGGCGCCTGCGGGTACATGTCCATTGGAAAAAATGCCCCCGGTTTCGTGCGATTCGATCCTCGACGCCGGATTCAGCATGGTCGGTGCTTGGACCACCGGCCCTTGGTTGAAGCGCCATCCCGGCCCTTCCAATTTATTCTCGTTCGCATTTACAATATTTGCATACACATGCGTCGGACCCAAATTAGGTGCGATACTCGGTGTAAACGGGTCGGGATCGATCACGTGCAGGAATTCGTGCACATCGTGCGCGACGTTACCTGTGACCGTCGTGTTGCTGGTGCCCCGAAGCGTGTCATTTCTCAATGTCAGGAACGTTTGAGATCCAACAACCCTGTTGCCGATCACGTCGATCTGATCTGTTCCGAGGAGAAATAAGGCCTGCTTGCCGCCGTTCACGGTGTTGTCCTGAATTTCCACGTTGCTGGCGGTACCGACGCGGATGCCGCGAGACATATGCCCAGCATGTATTATGTTCCCCGCAACCCGAATATGAGCGACCCTGTCAAGGCAATTTCCGGCCGTGACATCACCGTCAAAGGACACCCCCGCCATGTTGTCGTCCAAGATGTTGGGATAAAGGATGTTGTGAGACACTGATCCGTGCGTCAATTTGTTGGCTAATTTCCCGCCGATCAACTTATACTCGATGGCGTGGTTCGTATTGTCGTACACGATGTTATGGTTGACGATAATGTTCTCACCGTCATTGACCGCCACGTCTATGCCATCCCGGCCGCTACCGCCGGAAATATTGTTGAGGATAAAGATATTATGATGCTTGACCGCGCCGATATTCTCGTCTGTCGTTCCTGCTAGCTTTATACCATCATTATTGATCGTATTCAGGGCGCGATTTCGTTCAATCCAGGCGCCGTCAATATCTCCTCGGAGCTGAATGCCCATGTAAAATACGCCATCCAAATAGTTGTCTGAGACTCGTATATTCTCGCCGCCCCACACGTCAACGCCCATGCCGCCGCCAAGAAATTTGGACTTGCGAACCGATAAATGGTGTACGCGGTGCGCCCGCACAGCCGTCACCACTTCGGCGGCGGGCTTTCCCGGCACGTGCTTCGGCATGTGAAAGTCAATGCCCTCGATCAGGATGTGATGCCGCACTGAGGCCTGTTGACCGATTTCGAAAATTTGGAGATGGACAAACTGACCTTGGGCGTTCTTTTGGGGCTCACCGACAAGGATCGCACGGCCGCCCGCCGACCGGATCGTGTAGTTGTCCCTGTTGACTTTTATCGACTTGACGACGGTATATGTGCCGCCCCAGAGCAGCACTGTTCCGCCATCTTTCAGTGAATCTAGGGCGAGCGAAATGGCCTTATGCGCCAGAATATTGGGTGGGTCGCCGGGGGCCGGCGCCGGGTCCGGCGCGCCGACGATTTGCACCAGGTCTCCGAACTTCGATTGGGCCTGTTGCGCCCAGGATTGGATGGGAGGCTGGATCGTCTTTGGGAACACGATCGCGGTGCGACCGTCGCTCAACAGGCCGAGATCCGGGAGGACGCAGCTGCCATCGCCAAGCAGTACTTCTCCTGATGCGCACAGCGTGTGTGCGCTTTCGTCCGGCCCACATTGCCACATGTTGGAAGTCCATTTGACAACTTCGTCATCTGAGCATGTCAGTGGATCGATGGTGTGACCGCGTGCACTCATGGTCGCCAACCCAATCCATAGTACCACAACAACGAGACATGGAATTCTGGACATTTTGCTGCCTCCCTGTCCGGAAACGCAAAACTGATGGCACGGCGAACGCCGTGCGTGATCGGCATTCCTAGTCGACATCCCCTACATGGCTGACCCTTGTAGAGAGAATGGCCGGCTCCCGCCGAATTGAACTGACATCCCCCAGATGGATGCCAACGGGCGGAAAGTGTGACCGGCCGATGCCGATATGGCAAGCCTCTCCTGCAACCGGCTCCGGCGCAGAGCCCCTCGACCGTCTCTAAGGCGGCGTTTCGGGTGGTACGGGCCCGACCCGCCCAAACTTTGAGCGTGCGCCGGCTTTTTCGGCCATTTCCGCACTTTGCGGGCAAGAAATCGAACACGCGTTCTGCGGAAACGCTGAGATTGGTTACTAGAAACCCGACACGGGGCAATAATTCACCGAGATGCCATTCGACCTTGACGACGACACGCCGCTTGATGTCCCAGCTGTTGGCGCGATAGCTGAGGTTCGCGAAATGGCGTTCGATGGTCGAGGATGGCCGCCCGTGCCAGCGCTTCAACAGATAGCCAATCTTCTCGCCAAGAACCCATTGGCCGGCAGGCGCATCGCATAACCGAAATCTTCGGTTTCGAGGAACTCGAAAATATCAGGGCGAGCAAACGCCGCATCGGCCCGGAAATAGTGGCGCCACAGTGGTTGCCATCGGTATCGCGCGACCACCGGCTCCAACACATCACGCCAGCCATTCGCGCGCGTCACGTTGCCCGGACGCAACGCGCATCGTTCGAGATCGCCATCTTGATTGAACACAAAGATCGGGTGATAGCAGACACAGGTGAAGTGGCCATTATGGGCAGCGCCTTCCTGGTCGCCGTGAATCGGGCTCGCCGAACTGTCGATGTCGAGGGTCAGAGTGGGTGAGAGTTGACGGTCGCGAACCTTGTCAATCCAACGACCGCCGAGGTCGCTCAAAGCGGCGAGGTTCCGCTTCTTGGTCAGCGTCTCGGTCTCGAAGCGGTCCATGTCACTCTCGCCGGCACCACGCCGATCATACCGTCACGGCCGACGATGACGCGCATGATCGGATCTTGCGATAACCAGCTGGCATCGTTGACTTCCTCATAGCCGGCCAACCGGCCAAAGACCGACTGCCGGACCAAGGCCCGCAAGTTGTGTTGAGTATTCCGTCCAGTACGCTTGTCCCACAGCTCACAGCTCGCCATCTCAGTCAGGCCGAAGACCTCGTCCAGCTCCCGGAATAGCAGCACACCGCCGTTGGAGCTCAGCTCGGTGCCGTGAAACTCGAGCCTGATCCGCCGGTCGAAATCCAATCGCAAGGCGTTGGTTTTTGCTTCACCCGTAGCAAACCCGATCCGCACAGGCATTCGCACACCCCATCGCATTGAAGCCAATGAGAAAGTTCGAATCCATCAGGAGAACTTTGTCAAGCTATCTGGGGGATGCGGGCTTAGGCCGAACGCTATGTTTTCAGATTGGACGCGTCGCATGCCGTGGCCGGTGTGCAGCACCTACTTTTTGGGCGATGCTTTCTTTTCTTCAATAAGGTCGGCAATGATTGTTTCTAAGGATGATCGCGGGCGATATCCGATAACGCGCTCGAGCTTGCTGACGTCGGGAACGCGTCGCTGCATATCTTCGAAGCCGAATGTGTATGCCTGGTCGTACGGAATGACTTGAATTTCCGACGAGCTGCCAACGGTCTCTTTCACCAGTTCGGCCAGAGCTCGAATTGTGATTTCTTGGTCGTTGCCAATGTTGAATACTTGGCCGACGGCAGCGGGGGTGTCGATCAGCCGAACAATTGACTCGACCACGTCATGGACATGGGCGAAGCATCTTGATTGTTCGCCCGATCCGTAAACCGTGATCGGATCGTTGTTCAACGCCTGACCCACGAAATTGGGCAAGACCATGCCGTATTGGCCAGTCTGGCGCGGCCCCGTCGTATTAAACAGACGCGTAATGATCGTCGACACTTTGTTTTCCTGGGCATAAGCAAGTGCCAAACATTCATCCAGGGCTTTGGCGCACGCATAAGACCATCGAAGGTTGGCCGTCGAACCCATGACCAAATCATCATCTTCGCGAAATGGCGTTTTGGTGGACTTGCCGTAGACCTCGGAGGTCGATGCGATCAGAACCAACTTCTTCTGGGACGACGCCGCGTGGAGAATGTTTTCCGTACCATTTACATTGGTATGGATCGAGTGACTGGGTCGATCCAAGATTAGTTTGACGCCAACGGCAGCGGCCAAATGTATCGCCATGTCGCACTCATCGACCAACTCGATGACCAGTGACTGATCTCGGACCGAGCCAATCACGCAATTGAAGTTGGGGCGGTCGGCAAGCGACGCAATATTGCTCATCGATCCGGTGGACAAATTGTCCAACACAGTTACGCCGTGGTCGTCATTGAGGAGACGTTCGGCAAGGTGCGATCCAATAAAACCTGCACCTCCGGTTATGAGTATCTTCATGTGTTGGTCAACCTATGAGTCAAGTGCATCGCGCACGGCCGTGTCGCCACTGGCCACGGCCGCGTTTCTAAGAACCGCGAAATAAGCCGTCATCACTGAATCTTCACTCCAGTGCGTTTTGAAGCCCGACAGAGCATTGTTTGCAAGCTTTTTCCGATGATCTGGTTCATTCTTCATGCGGCGAATCGCATCTTTCAGTTCTCTGCTATTTGCAAACAGTTCGCCGCCGTCGCATTGAGACACGATTTCGCCGAACGGTCCGAGATTGCGCGCGATCACCGGCGTGCCATTACGGAACGATTCAATCAAGATAATCCCAAATGTTTCAAAACAAACCGACGGCACGATGAGTGCAATAGCGTGTTCATAGTATTGCGCGAGTTGATGCTGTGATAGGCGCCCAGTGAAAATAACATTGCTAATTCCCTCGGCGCGCTGTCGAAGTTCACTTTCATAGCTGCCATCACCGACGATCAGCAGGTCCGTGTCTGGAAAATCAGCGAACACCGGGATCACATCGTCCAGTCCCTTGATTTTCTCCAGGCGGCCGACGAACAGAAAATATGGCCGATCATGCGGGCGTCCGGACCCAGATGGAGGCTGCGTTTCGTTCTTTGGCAGAAAATAGGGGACCACGTTCATTTCCCGAGAAAATCCGAACTCTTGGTGTTTGCGACGGCTGAACTCGCTCTTCGCGATAAACGCATCGATAAATCCGAGGTGACGGTCGAGCATCCCGGTGTAACGCCAAATCTGCGGCGGGCGACGATAACTGACAACACAGCGTAGACACTGACGCTGGCGGCAAATCTCGCGATCGTGGCGCCAAAGTACGTGGGTGGGACAAACAAGCCAGTGTTCGTGTGCCTCGTAGATTTTGAGGCCATCACCCATGGCCAACAAGCCGGGACCTCCAATCAGTGAGACATTATGGTACCAAACGATGTCAAACGCGCCGGGCTTCAAGAGATCGTCGATACGACGACGGTGCACGATTGGCTTGCCCATTTGGTGGGTGAGAAGATTCGACAATAGGCCGTGCCGGCTGCGTAGCCCGATGACGCGGACATCGCCGTCAGAGGTCGTGCGATCCGGCTCTCCTCCGGCCAAGCTTACAAAGGCGTCAACGTCGTGAACGATCGTAACGTCATGGCCCCGTCGCGCCAACGCTTTGGAAAGGCGCTCAACACCAATCGCGTCACCACCAAAACTGTATGGCGGATAAAACGTGGTCAGCATGGCGATGCGCAGACGTTTCACGAATTATCTCGCTTCACACGTTGCGTTCAAATCGCAAAGTTTCGATCACCCGGACAATCCGCTCTTTACCTTGGAGATACGTGAACGCAATGTAAACGACCGCACCGATTGTGATTGATGACCCAAACGCCACCACTGGTGAAAACAGACCATCGGTCAATAATTGCCAAACTAAAACGGACACGGCCATAGCAATTGTGGCACCAATGGGAATCAAGAGCGCGCGTGTATAGGTCGCCAATTCAACACCAAATTCCTTGTTGAGAAACCAAAATCGAAGGGGCCAGACGAAAATATATCGGAATACAAAGGCCGCGGCCACCACAAGCGGGTTTAACCAAGCTGCAATGACCATTGCGATTATGCCAAATATAGATTCCAATGATGATAAAATAAAAAGTGTCTTTGGTGATCCCATAGCAAGAAAAAACGCCTGCTGAACTCTCTCAATTGAAAAATATATCCCAACCAGACAAAGAATTTGTAGAATAGGTACCGCAGATTCCCATTCTGAACCAAACATCAGCGGCACGGCTATCGATGCAACCAGCGCCAAGCCAACAAAACTGGCGAACCCAATTGTGGCGGAAGCTTCCATAAAACTTTGCAGGAGGTTCTGGGTTTGGACTCCGGATGTGCGATATCGCGCCAAAGCAGGCTGGGCGACGGCGCGGATCGGGACGACGATAAGAAACGACAGAACTTCTACCAGACGCCATGCAATCGTGTATTGGCCAAGCACGTTGGTGCCGAAGACCATGCCTATGACAACTGTCGGTGTCTGTACGGAAATGAGCTCGCTGACGCGTAGTCCCACGACATTCACGCCGAACCCGGTGATATCTTGGGTGTGACGACGAGACATGCGAAATCGGGGTAGCCATGGACTTGCAATCCAGGCAAGGGCGCTATTTACAAAGACTTGCGCCAATCGTTGGCCAATCAACGCCCATGCACCGAAATCAGCGAGGGCCATCGCAATGCCGACGACACCACCGACGACAACCCCGCCTGTGGCACGCAGCGCCAATGCGCGAAAGCGTAGTTCGCGTCGTAGCAGAACCACCGGCACGGCGGAAAACCCAATGAAAAGTACCGTCGCGCTTCCGCCTCGCACAAAATCGGCCACGTCGGGTTCAGAATAAAGGAGCGCGATCCATGGCGCGCACGTGATCAAGGCAATGAATATCAGGACAGAGAAAAGTATCAGCAACCAAAATACCGCGTCCAAATGGCCGGGATCAGGATCATGCATTCTAATAATCGGTTCGGTAAGAGTCTCGCGAACAAGGAATTCAGCGAATATGACAAAAACCATCGCCATCATCGCCAGGCCAAACGCATCTGGTCCAAGCAATCGTGCTAGGATCACAAAGATCACAAAGTTGAAAGCTTGCTCTGTCCAGCTTCCGGCAAACGCCCAGGCCAGGCTGGACACAATTCGGCGATGCATCTGCACCCGGTGGCTCTTTCTGCGGATAAGCTGAGGTTGCGGGGTCGATCGCAGGTAATATATACAACAAGCGACCTTGGGGTTGCGCCTTTTTCAAGGAGTTCCCTGCAAGCCGGGGTAAACGTGTTGGTTTGCGCGGTTACAGAAGAACAGGGCATGTCGCGGCTCGGCCGCACGACTTTGATGGTATGATAGTGCTAAATGTGCAAGCGCGCGCGGCGTACCGCAACCCAACGAGACATCCATCGCCGTGGGGATAGGCGGACAATTGCAAACCCAGGCCCATCGTATTGATGTTTTAACTTACCACTCGATATCGGACGGCCATGGTCCGACATGCATCCCTGCGGCGACGCTGCGTGGCCATCTCGAATTCATCGATGCTTGTGGCTACACGATCGTATCGGTCGATGATTTTGTTTCTTGGCAGCAAGGGCAGAAGGTTCTGCCGCAAAAGTCAATTGTTATTACGTTTGATGACGGCTTTGCTGATTTCGCAGAACAAGCGTTCCCGATATTGCGGCAACATAGAGCTACCGCAACGGTTTTCTTGCCGACTGGAAAGGTCGGTGGAGTCGCGGACTGGGATGGGGATCAATCGTCGCCTAACGCCCGCCTCATGTCCTGGCAGACTGTGAAAGACCTCGCAAATGAGGGAATCGGTTTTGGTAGTCACTCGGTAACGCACGCCGACTTAACCAAACTTTCTCCGCAACAGCTCGTCAACGAACTTGTCGTATCGAAGCAACAGGTGGTCGATCGGATCGGCAAAGTACCGACGAGTTTTGCTCCGCCCTATGGCGTTTCGAACGACACGGTGCGCCGGGCGATCGGCGACCACTATGACGCGGCGTTTGGCACCCGCCTCCAATATGTTGATAGGACATCCAACAGGTACGATATCCCGCGCATCGAAATGCACTATTTCCGTGATATGAAGCGTTGGCGCGCCCACCTTGCTGGTCGCGGCCATGTGTATTTCATGGCGCGGCGCACGCTGCGTGGCGTTCGACAGAAAATTAGTCAATTTGGCGGCAATCGCTAAGATCTCGGTTTTTTGTACTGACGCTAAGCGCGCCGTCGACAATCACTTGCGCATCCAAGAAAAAAGAACGCCACATATAACGCCGGATCCAAATATCAAAAACAAACCCAAGAATAAATACTTTCGGCCACCGGTTTTTGATCGGAACGCGTTCATTAGATGTTCGCGTATCCGCGGTGGCGGCGGACGGTGGATCGAACCCCAAACATCTCTCCAATGATCGGGCGTAAAGCTCTCGGATGATGTTTCGCCGACCGTATGAATCGTCACGTCCACATTGACGCCCGTCACCTGCACGTGCAGGTAGTTATCAAACTGTTGTGCGAGTAGACGGTTCCACTCATGTGATTTTAGATAGTCTAACCCGATCGGTGATCCGATCGCCGACTGATAATATGTGACACCGTCGCGTTGCCGATAAGAGAACTTCTGCGGGCCAAAATCACCGCTGAATACTGCGCGCACTTTGCCTTGTGTCAGCATCGGATGAACATCGCGCCACCAAGACGAATCATCTGGTTCCCACCACAATAGGTGATGCATGAAGACGAACGCATGATCGTATGTGTCTGCTTGTGATAGCTGCTCGTCGAGAAAGTTGATCTGGTTTTCGTCAAGTGGAACGCCGCCCGGCGCATAGTGATGACGTTGATCGCCATCTTCCGGTATCCAGGCACTGCTAACCATGAGAAACCGCACTTGACCAATATCGTGAGCTTGCGGCAAGGCGCCATATCTTTCGAGATAAAGATCGCGTGTACCTAGGTCGCTGATATCGTGATTTCCTGGCGTTCGATATATCGGAATAGATAGTGTGGCAAGGGCATTGTCCACGGCTTCCCATTCTGATCTCACTTTGGCCGTGTCGGCAGGGTCGGAATTGACGTCCCCAAAGACGATGTCGCCTGTTAAGACGATGGCGTCAGGCGCCAAGTCGCGGACCTCGTCCAAGAGCGTGTTTAGAAGTGGGTGTGGTTTGCCATCCGCCTCGCCACGGATATGACCGAGGACGACAAACTCGAAGTCCTCGTCAACTTGGTCGCCGGACCGTGCTGGCCCGCTCGGCCTGTCTTGCCCAAGGCCAAGCCCGGGCAGGGATAGCAGCAGCGCGCATGCGGCAATGGCCAAAAACGGCTGCTTAGCCACCGCTAAGAACCGCTTCTGCGACACCGTCGGTGGTTCCGATCGGTGCCAGTGAATAAAGTTCAAATCTATGAAGCCACAACTCAGCCGCCTGACGTTCGACCAATCCGGTATCCGCGTCTATTCGCGACGCATCGCGCGCGGGCTGAATATCAAGCAAAATCTGGTCATAGCGACCGGACGGAAGATCCATCGTGATAAGGCGCGCATATCTCTGGTCGGGCGGCAGTTGAACCGCTCGTCGGACTGTATGGTCATCCGACGCAATTTGAACTTCGACACGCTCAATGCCCCGTCCCGCCAACTCCAAGACAAGCTGATACCGCTCGTCGGACATGTCCGCCAGTTCCCAGTCGATCTCCCGCGCAACGCTGCCTTGGCGCCCTTCGACCGAGATGAAGAGGGCGTCGCCAATTTCCTCGAGCCGTTCGGTGTCGCCCATCATATGCCAAGGAGCCCGCGACGGTGTGAAATACCGCCCAAATCGATCGCGTGCAGTGATTCGAGCTGCGGCACCGGACGGAATTGTGACGTCGACACCGGATCTATAAGCGCCGGGAGCGAGGCCAGCCAGTCCATATGCCCAGTCCGGCCGCGAGGCGGGGTCTGCCGTCACTCGCGCCATATCCGCCGTCGCCTCAATATCGTGAATTGTAATCATCGAATTTTCATCAAGCACCAGATCGTTGTCGTTGTTCTCCACGACAGTCTTGATCAACCGGCCCCAGCCACCACCGCCATAGCGCCAGTTCTTCACTTGTGCAAGAACTCCGACAGCATTTTCCGTGATCATATTGTGAATTAGGATTGGACCTGATCGGTCCTTGATTTCAACTCCGCGATTGCCGAGCGCAATCATATTATTGGCAATGACCGGATGACTGCTTTCACCAATTGAAATGCCTTTGTCGCCGCTGTGCGTCAGTGTGTTGCCGATGATCAGCGGCGATGACCCCATCAGGTCTATTGCATCGTTGCCAGACTCATGGAAACGTGATTGGGCTATCATTCCGGAAGAATAGTCGAAATCAATGGCATCGGAATTCGCGCCCAAGAAATTGCCATGCGCAATTGTCGCATCGGCGTGGACCACATTGAGCGCGTCGTCACTGCGCAAATTGTCTACGAATTCGCAATTGTCGAATGCCACGTTGCTGACCCAATGCACGCTGACCATGCCCTTGTAGGTCACACGACCGATGCGTGCGCCACCCCCGCCTCGAAAGGTCACATGTTCGAATACACTACCGTCGGCGTGTTCGTCTTGCAGGGCAAATGTGCCCCAAGGCAGAGGTCCAGAGGGTTCAAATCGGATGGGCGCGGAAGGCGTACCCCGGGCGCTGACCTTGCCGCGCGCGATAATTGACACGTCGGGATCCAAGCGGATCGTGGTACCTGGTTCGATGCGCAGCTCTTGTCGCGGATCGATCGCAAGGTCCTCGGTCAGGTGGACGACGCCGCTTAGGTGGACGCTGTTGTTTTGTCCTGTTGTGAATTGCCAAGGGCTCCAGCTGTTACCGCCGTTTAGTGAGTCTCCGTTCTGCCATGCGAGTACTTGGCTTTCCGCGCCGGTCACGCGATTTGTCAGAGTGGGTGTAATGGTGCTGGCCTCGTCGGCAACTCCAACCAGGAACAAACGGTAATGAACGTTGCCGGCCTCGAAGTAGCCGTCGGGCGTCTTCCACCCTGGTAAGAGGCCCAACGGTTCGTTCAGCGTAAATTTGACACCGCTCGGATGGGCGGACCGCGCGAGTGGAATCTCGGGATCGTCTATGTCTCGAACGCCATTCTGATTATGGTCGGCAAATAAACGCGCCGGCGCTGTTCCTGCTCCCGACAATGTGAGGGCGCGCAGGTCGCTACCGGCGAAACCGATCGTTTCAAAGTCGATGACATGTAAGCTGTCTGGGCGCGCTTGTGAGCGGAACCGAATTCGCGCATCGGAGGTCCATGTTTCGAGCGTATTGACGTTTGCACGCAAGGTTTCGATGATATCTTCGGGCGTGCCGGGCGGTGATACCAGGCCGGCGCGAAGTTCCTCAAAGCGCAGATAATCTCCATAGCGAAAAACCGCGTCATCGATCAGTGCCTGGGTCGTTGCCAACAAGTCGGCTTGTATTGCCGCGTGAACATCCCGCAAGATCCGATCGACGACGAAGGGATCACGCGCAACGGCACGAAAAAAATCATTCAAAAAGCCCTGTGGCTCGGCAAGAGGTAGAATACGCAAATCCCAAGGGACCGGATGGAGGCGCGCGGTAGACGGATCCTCGTACCAGAATTGGTTATGAACGCCACTCATGTGATAGGGGTCGCCGACGAACAGCAACAGTGCGAGCATTTGCGCTATTTCCTGTCGGTCCACCAACTGCATGAGGCGTTCGTGCGCGACAAAATCCGACCCGGCGAGCGTCCCCACGAGCTCGACCAAAGCTTCGTTCGGTGCCACACCAACTGTGTTGACCTCAGCCGAACGTTCCCAAATATAGGGGTTTTCAAAGACGTTTCTCTGCAGTTTCTTGTAATACTCACCACGTTCTGCAGTGTCGGCGCGAAAGATGTTGCCCGGCATCCGTTCGATGCGCCGCACGAACGACTCATCGACAGGTTCGACGAGCCGAAACAGGCCATAAAAATGCCGATTTACAAACACTGGCGACAAGGCGGTGAACGGCGCCATAACGTCGAATTGTTCCGTTAATTTGTTGGCTATATAACTGGACAAAACTTCTTTGCCAGAAAAACCCAGACGACGATAGCCCCCGAACAACGATGCCTTTGTTGTCCTCAGGCTGAAGGAACTTTTTGGCGTCGTCCAATGGACGCTGGTATCACCGCGACGACGTATTCTTGCCGAAATCGGTTGGCCGCCGATGTGGACACGCGCGTCGACCCAGCGGCGTTCCGCAAATGGATCCTTGAACGCGTCGGCGAAATCATCGCGGTCGACGCGGAGGTCAACGATCCCGATCGAGCTTTCCTCCATGTCAATGTTTTGCCGAATTGCGATGGCCGGGAGAGCCGTCAATCCAGCGTGAAGTCGCGCTTCGATCAGATTCGCCAGCCGGCTGTTGTGACCCCACCAATCATCGAACTGCACGCGTACACGATAGTCGATTAACGCGGCCACAGATATGTAAGCTGCGGCAAACACAACAGGTGCTGTCAGAATGACAACGTCGCGAAACCTCAAACGCTGCCATGGGAAACGGGCCCTGCGACGCGCAATCATCGCAGTTGATCGGGCTCAAATGCGCCGAGGTAGATACGTGCCCGCGCAGTTTCGAGGCCCCCCGGGTTAAGCGTATTTCGATAGCTGGTCTCGACCATGTCCCACGTCTGCACGTCGACTTTCTTTGGTGCCTTGAGCGTCAGATCGACCGCTTTTACAGCAAACGGTTTTTCGGGCAGGCGAATGCTCCAACTTGAAGCGGAGCTTTGCACGCTCGCGGTGGTACTGTTCGAACGAGACGCCGCGACTTGGGGGACGTCGTATTCGCCATGAAAAGCGAAATCGAGACGCACGTGCTCGATTGCAATCGGCCCGGTGCGACTGCGGATCCGCAGCTCATCGCCATCCGCCGTGACCGGCTGGTCAAACACCGCGCGCACATTGTGCTTGTGGCCAGCGACAACAACCCGGACGGCGGCTTGTCTTGCGCCAAGCTCGACCACGATCGTGTCTACCCGTATGGAGTCCAAATAGGTCTGAAACAGTGCGACCACCTTGTGATAGTCGGCAGCGTCGAACGCGTGCTGCACAAGAGCGTTCACGGATGGCAGGTGCGACGGGTGGACGCTGAGGATGTATGCGAAATGTTCGGCGGCCTCATCGGGTTCGTCGAAACGCCTCGCCGCCTGCGCCAATGCGAAATGGTTTTCCACGTTACGTGGATCAAATCGAACGGCGCGTCGATAGCTGCCGAGAGCAAGGCGCTTGCGGCCGAGGCCCTCATAGGCCTGCCCAAGGCCGCGTAACACGCGTTCGCGTTCAACATCCAACGCGTGGCGTACCGTCCGCGCTGGAAACGATTGATCGAGGCTCGACAAATATGACACGGCGTCTTCGTACTTGCCGGCGGCGACCAATGCTTCGCCGTAGGTCACGTCCGCGATCGGTTGCTGAGCAAACTTAATGATCACGCGCTGGGCGAGATTAGCGATAGGCGTGCGCAATTGTGGAACCAGCAACGGCGCGATGGCGGCAGCAACAAGCACCAAGTAAAAAATCGTGAGCGATCGTTCGTGTTGCTGAAACCACGATGCAGACCGCCGTCGCATGCCCGAAGTTTGCACGGCTCAGACAGTGCACATGTGTGTTGCCACATGTGACATTGCATCAACCGGAGTCGCCCATAAAACCATGACGCAAATCGACCTAGCTGTCCGAGGCCCAATCTTAGATCACGACGTTTTCATGGCCAGGCAGTAACGCCACCGTGCCGCCGTCCGTCACGGCGCGGAGCTCTTCGAGCAAATTGTGCTCATCCGTACCGCGTTTCAATTCCACCGAGTAGACGAGTTCGAGCATGGAGCCGTCACGAATCGTCTCGACGCTCAGCAGTGCATGCTCGCGCAGGCGGCGCACAAATATCCCGTCAAAAACCTCATTGTAGTCGAGGCCCGCGGGCAAATGAATCTTGAGAAGAACTTCGCGCGACGTCACCGCTCCCACTTCAAATCGATGCAAGAAATACACAATTGCAGCCATAAACAGGGTGAAAACGACCGCCGCCAAATAAAATCCAGTACCCGTGGCCATACCGATGGCCATGGTTACAAAGATAAACGCAACGTCCCGCGAATCCTTAACCGCGTTGCGAAACCGAATGATTGACAGGGCGCCAACGAGCGCAAAAGCGCGCGCGATATTGCTGCCGATGATCAACATGATGACCGAAACCGTCACGCCCATAATGATCATGCTGTGCACAAAAGCGACGGAGTACGACAGGCCGACATGTGTCTCGCGATAGAAATATGCGATCACCAGGCACAGAAAAAAGCTTAGAGCGAGCGCGATCATGGCTTCCCAAAGCTGAAAACCACCGCCAGCAGACGTGCTTTGAATCATTTCTCTGATGAGTTCGTCCACTATGTCCTCCGTCTGCCCAGCCGTTCCGCCGTGATTATTTGAGAATTCGCGGTCAAGTTAATGCGTTATCAAAGTATGCTCGATCAACTGCAGTGCAATACTTGGATAACCGAGTCATTTGCAAGTCATTCCGAGAAACCAATTTGCATAACCATTTCGGCGCACGATCGGCGAATTTGATCTCCATGATGATCAATCTCGGATCCACGATGTACTTGCCAGTTTCAGATTGTTTTGTAATGCCGTTGATAGATTGGTCGTACTGAACGCGCCGATCGAATGTGATTCGCAGGTCCGGTTCGAAGGTCCCAAAGAATGCGCGCCGCCTGTAAGAGACGGCCATGCGCGGGCGAAGTTTGTACGAATATTTCAGAAAAAGAGCTTCGCGAACAATCGTGTCGTCCGATGCTGGTGGCGTGTCACGAGTGCCAGCCAGGTCGTCAGCCGCCAAACCAAATAGTTTCTCGGCCTCGGTGACGCGCAAGCGCGCCCGACGTTTCTCAAGCGTGCGGTCCAAACGTTGCTTGATCTCGACAAATAGCAGATCACCATTTCCATATCGTCGAAACCGCAGTTTACGACGGTATTTGATACCCTCAATCTTCTCCCAAAACAGGGCAAGGCCCTCCGAGTCCCAATACACGCTGTGGACCGGGTAGCCGAATTCGTCCTCCCAATTGGGGTCGCGATAGACGTAGGGTTCTATCTCTTCGACGATACGTGGGATCCGAGTATGCGGAACGAGGAACTTGATCTCGAATCTATTCGAGCTTCTTTTGAAGTGTTGAAGCACGTCTGTCCTCAGTATTGCCCCGTAACCGACATCCGAAACTCGTCATCGGACGATCTTATGTTTATTTACTTCGCGATGCGTCGCTGAACAGGCGACACGTTTGCACAAATGGCGCCAATTTGTCACGAACTCGTCATCTATCGTCCGTGGCGCGCGAAACAGGGTCGCCGGGACTTGACCTCTCGCCACGCCGGTGGCACCGCTATCCTATGAATTGCGAAAGTCCCGTGAGCAGATCCGTTTCGCCCGGTCGCGAACGCCTCGGCTCGAACGAGAATCCATGTCAAGACGGCGTGAACCGCAGGAATATTTTGCGCGTGCTGGGCGCTGGGGCAACCCTCGGGGCACTCGCCGCGTGTAAGGCGAGTCTTGGTGAGCGTTGGGTTGGGACTTGGTCGAAGGAGGCGGCCGCACGAGAGCTTGCCGCACATCGCATTTCGCGGATGGTCCCGCGCGAGATGCAGGACCGCTACAGCCACTGGGTCGGACCGAACGCGCAGCATGGTCCGGCGGGTTGGGGGCGGCGCTATCGCATACGCAGCTTGGACACGGATCGTGGCGCTCACGGCTGGGCTATGAGCTACTGGGAAGCCGGCGAACTCGACGAATTCCTCGGCGCACGTGTCGGCGACCTTTACGACTTAGATCAGGGCGCGATGGGCGATGCATGGAAATTGGATATCGTGCTTCACGATCTGGTCGCAAACATCCTCGGCGTATCCGTGCGTGATCTGTTGGGCGCCAAGGGGCCGCCGAGCCTCCTCGCGTATAGTGCCTCAATCTACATGGAGGATGTCTGGCCGCGGGACGACCCCAAGGGGATCGATGCCATCTTGCGATCTTGCCAAATCGACCACGATCTGGGCTATCGGGCTTTCAAGCTCAAGATCGGCCGCGGCGCGAAGCGCATGGACCGACGCGCCGGTTTGGAGCGCGACATCGCGGTGACGTGGGCCGTCCGGGAGCGTTTTCCCAACAGCCATATCTGTGTCGACGCCAACGATAGCCTGTCCGTCGATGAGACCGTCGCATATGTGAAAGGTGCCGCCGGTGCGGACCTTTATTTTATCGAGGAGCCGTTTGTTGAGGGTCAAGATGGCCTCAAGAAGCTGCGCAGCGCCATGTTCAAGTTCAATTGCCGCGCGCTCGTCTGCGAGGGTGAGTCTCGGAGCGAACGCGCGTCACAGCGTTGGCGTTATGGCGGATACACGCAGGAGCATATCGATCGGCTGTTCCGGCTGGCCGACGATAGACTCATCGACATTGTGAATTTGGATCTAGGACTCGTCGGATTTACGAATTGGCGGCGCATCATGCCGGAACTCGTGCGTGTTGGATTGACGGCATCGCCGCATACGTGGGCGGCGACGCCGCGGGCCTACTATGCGGCGCAGCTCGGTGGCGGCCTTGGTAATGTGGCCATTGCCGAGGGGATTCCAGGTGGTGCCGCCGACATTGACTATTCCGCTTACCGGTTCGACGCGGGCGGCCGGCTTGTATTGCCCCTCGATCGGCCGGGTTTTGGCCTCACGCTGCGCGCCTGAAACGTTAGAATCGGAACCCAAGCGATGGTCATCAGCGACTGTCGCCGCGCATTCTTGCCGCGCGTTCAAGAATGCGCAGGGCCTGTTTTTGATGCGGAATATCGATCATTTTGCCGTCAAGTGACACCGCGCCACTGCCACCGGCATTCTCAAACGCCTTCACAACGGCCTGGGCGTGGGCGATATCCGCCGCCGAGGGCGTCATTGCGTCATTGATAATTGGCACCTGACGCGGGTGAATCGCGATTTTTCCGGTGAAGCCTTGCCGCTGCGAAAGTTGGGTCGTGGCGCGCAGCCCTTCGTCATCGCGGAAATCCGTGTACACCGTGTCAACCGGCTGGATGCCCCCTGCAACCGCCGCAAATAGGCACAAGGACTTGGCGAATTCATATGGCGCGTCCCAGCCGCCCGCGCCGTTCTTGTTGGTTTGGGCGCCCAGTTCCGCACTTAGATCTTCCGCGCCCCAGGCGCAGGCCGCCAAACGTGGACTCGACCCTGCCAACTCGCCCATGCGGAACATGACGTCCGGCGTTTCCGTGGCGATGACCAGAATGCGGATACGGTTCGGTGCCAAACCGTCGCGCGCCTCCAATGCGCTCAAATAGTGACACAAAGTTGTGACGTCTTCTCCGCGCCGCACCTTTGGTAAGACGATGCCGCCGAGTCCCGCTGAGACGACGGTGCTCAAGTCAGGTAAGGCATCGGCGGTTTCCAATGGATTGATCCGGACCCACCGCTCAATGTCCGTGTTTTCGACCTCTCTGAGTGTGTTGCGCACCAGCGCGCGTGCCGTCGCTTTCCGATCAGGCATGACTGCGTCTTCCAAGTCGTAAATCAACGCATCCGCGCCACTTTCGTCACCTTTGGCAATCTTGCGTTCACTGTCGCCAGGGACGAACAAATACGATCGGGCGTTCATGTTGCAGGCTTCCTGTGCATCAGACCGGACCGCTCGCAGGTCCCGACCAACTCATCATGCTGGTTGAAGGCACGATGCTCAAACGTCACGATGCCCGTATCGGGTCGGGATTTGCTGGCGCGCATTTGGACCACTTCGGTCTCAACTCGGATCGTATCGCCGTGAAACAAAGGTTTCGGAAATCGCACCTTGTCCCAACCGAGGTTAGCGACCGTCGTGCCCAATGTGGTATCTCCAACCGAGATCCCGACCATCAAGCCCAAAGTGAACGCGCTGTTGACGATCCGTTGGCCGAACTCCGTGTTTTTGCAATACTCTTCATCAAGATGGAGAGCCGCCGGATTGTGGGTGAGTGCACTGAAAAACGTGTTGTCGGCTTCCGTTATTGTGCGCCGCATGGCGTGCTTGAAGACATGACCGATTTCAAACTCTTCATAGTACAGACCCGCCATGGTTCCTCCCCTCTCAATCCCTGACTCGAGCAAGGGTGGCACCGTAGTTGCTTTTCGCCGCCGCGGCATTCGATAAATCCGAACTGTGGGCACGACCATACAACGCCGCCCCTATCATCACTGCGCCTCGGCCGCTATTGGATCGATCCGTTGGTCACGGTTCTTAGATGGCTGGCTGCAAGGGCGGGTCCTTCATGGTTGAACGTTCAGGCAACTATCCCATTGACACCCGTCAGTCCGAGATTGCTCGTTTGCGCATGCAGGCTGAGGCAATGGCCTTTGATGCCGGCGTGATGCTCGATCGCATCGGCGTTAAAAGGGGGTGGCAGTGTCTCGACTTGGCATGTGGTTGCGGCGGCATTGTCGATCTACTGAGTGCACGCGTTGGGCCCACAGGCTCCGTAACCGGTCTTGATTTCGACGATGCCTTGCTTGCGGTGGCGCGCGAATGGGCCGACGAGCGCGGCCTTGGGAACGTTGACTGGGTCCGTGACGACGCCTACCGCACTCAATTGCCGGCCGGCATATTCGATTTGGTGCACATGCGCTTCATCCTGAGTACAGCTGGCAATGCGGACGAGCTCTTGTCCGAAGCAGCACGTCTGACGAAGCCCGGCGGCGTGATTGCCGCGCAGGAACCGGACATAGAGACTTTGCATTGTTATCCGCCACATCCCGCGTGGGACAGGCTACGTAACCTGCTGGAGCTGGTATTCGGTCGTGTTGGGAATATCCGAATGGCGCAGCATTTGTTTCGCCAGTTTCATGCCTTAGGCTTAGCCCGCGTTGCTTATCGGCCCTTTTTGGTGGGGTTTACGAATCAAGATCCGATGGCCGACTATTTGCCGCAAACTCTGCTCTCTTTGAAGACCACGCTTGTCGACAACGATGGCATTGATCCGAACGAAATCGATGACACGGTTGCAGCCCTGCGCACACATATGGCAAAACCGGACACGATTTCGACCAGTTACCTGGTCGCACAAGTCTGGGGCATCAAGAATGGCGAAGGGGTCCGCTGAACCCAACGATCCGCCGCCAATGCTGCGTACCGCAGCGCGACCTGCGGGCCCTGTCGGACCTATGGGAATTGAGCGCAGATTTGCACGGATGACAAATCGGCGGCACCATAGATAGCAGATTGCTCGAGGTACTGATGGTTTCCATTACGCGTGAATTGGCCGAATTTGTTAGCGACCTGTCATATGGGGCGTTGCCCCTGGCGGTTGTGGAACGGGCCAAATCGCTTGTGTTGGATAGCGTTGGCATTGCCGTGCGCGCGCGCCACGACGCTGAGTCAACAGAAAGCGTGCTTGCGGCGGTTAAAGCGCTTGGATTTGGGCATGGACAGGCGACAATTATCGGCAGCGACGATTGCGTTTCGCCACCGGCAGCGGCCCTGATCAATGGCACGCTCATTCATTCCTTGGATTTTGATGATACGCATGCGCGTGGCTCGATCCACTCCAGCGCGCCAATCGTACCGGCGGCCTTGGCCGCTGCGGAAATGGTTGGCGCCAATGGCCGCGAACTGCTTGCCGGGATCGTCGCCGGCTATGAAGTCCAAATCCGCTTAGGCCTGGCCCTGGTGCCGAAGGATCACTACGCGCGGGGCTATCATCCAACGGCCACGTGCGGGGCATTTGGCGCCGCCGCGGCCGCAGCAAAGATCTTTGGTTTGTCCGCTGCACAAATCGCCGATGCTTTCGGCGTCTGTCTAAGCCAGACTGCCGGCACTGTCCAATTCCTTGCCAACGGGGCATGGACCAAGCGTTTTCAAGTTGGAAACGCGGCGATGAACGGCTTGGTGGCCGCCAGTTTGGCGCGCGAGGGCTTCAAAGGAGCTGCCGAGGCGATCGAAGGCCGGGCAGGGTTTCTACGTGCCTACGCGCCGGAACCCGATTTCAGCAAGGCGGTCGTGGGTCTTGGCGCCCATTTTGAAACGTTGGCGATTGCGGTAAAGCCCTATCCGTGTTGCCGTTATAGCCATGCCGCCATGGATGCGCTGATTGCGTTGCGGAATGAAAACAACATCGGCGCAGACGAGATCCAGTCGGTCGAGATTGGCCTGCCGCAGACGGGCTGGGAAATCATCGGTCACCCGGAATCAGACAAGCATCAGCCAACGAGCATCGTCGACGGCCAGTTCTCCATGCCGTTCTTGGCGGCCGTCGCGTTGCTTGACGGAGGACTGGTTTGGGATTCCTACAGACGCCATCTGGCAAGCGCAAAGACCTTGGGATTGTGTCGGCGCGTGCACTCGGTTGTTGATCCGCGGGCCGCGGCGGCCTTTCCTGAGCAAATGGCAGCTGTCGCACGTGTGACGACATCGCGTGGCCGATTTGAACGGTTCGTCGAGGTGCCAAAAGGCGAGCCGGAGAATTTTCCGACGGGGGACGAACAACGTGCCAAATTCGAAGGTTTGGCCGGGCCCTATTTGTCGCCTGAGCGATTGACAGCCGCGTATGCGGCGCTGATGTCGCTCAATGACGCAGATTGTATCAGGGCCGTGCTTCGTCTAACCCATCCCGAGGTTGCCGTGTCGATGAAAGTGGCAGCGGCGGTTCAATAGGAAAATCGTGAATGAGCTTTGTCCAAGAGTGTGTCGGCGCGAATCGATATCGTGAATCATTCGGCCGTCATTTCGAGGATTTCACTGTCGGTGATGTTTACGAACACCGCCCGGGGCGGACGATCAGCGAGGCGGACAACACGTGGTTCACGTTGCTGACCATGAACAACCATCCGCTCCATTTCGATGCCGCCTATGCATCCAAAAGCGAATTCGGACAATTGGTCGTCAACAGTGCGCTCACGCTTTCGATCGTGGCGGGTATGACGGTCAGTGGTGTTTCGCAAAAAGCGATTGCCAATCTGGGATGGAACGATATTCGGCTGACCGCGCCGGTATTCGTCGGCGACACGATCTATGCCGAGTCCGAGGTGCTTTCGAAGCGCGAGTCCAAGTCGCGGCCGCAACAGGGGATTGTCACGGTCAAGACCACGGGCAAGAAGGCCGACGGTACCGTATTCATGTCCTACGAAAGGACCGTTCTTGTGCCAAAACGCGGCCATGCGGTTGACGATTAGGACGCAGTGTCATGCCTGACGATGACCGCGGCCTTTCGAACGACCCCGAACAGCTGATTTTAGACAGTATCGACCGGTTTCTCGAACGAGATGTGAGGCCTGTCGCTCGCGCGTTGGAATCCGAAGACGCGTACCCCGCAGAAATCGTTGAGAAGATGAAGGCGCTGGGTTTGTTTGGCGCGACCATTGGCCAAGAATACGGCGGATTGGGACTGTCAACGGCGACATACGCCAAAATCGTCGAACGTGTATCTGCCGTTTGGATGTCGGTTTCCGGCATATTTAATTCTCATTTGATCATGGCTGCGGCCGTTCACAGGTTCGGCACGGACGCCCAAAAAAGGTACTACTTGCCACGCTTTGCCTCTGGTGAAATGCGTGGCGGCATTGCCCTTACTGAACCCGGTTGCGGCACGGATCTGCAAGCAATTCGCACTCGCGCCGATCGCGACGGCGATACTTATGTCGTTAATGGCACGAAGACCTGGATTACCAACAGTCTTCATGGCCAAATTTTGGCCGTGTTGGTCAAGACCGACCCGCGCGCAGATCCCAAACATAGGGGTATGAGTCTGCTGTTGATGGAGAAGGGCCCGGGCCTTACCGTCAGCCGAAAAATGCAGAAACTCGGATACCGCGGAATTGATACTGCCGAGGTGATATTCGAAGACTGCCGGGTACCGGCCGAACGCTTGATCGGCGTCGAAGAAGGTCGTGGACTTCAACAAATTCTCAATGGATTGGCGCTTGGCCGCATCAATGTGGCTGCGCGTGGCGTCGGCCTGGCGCGTGCCTGTCTTGAAGAGTCGATCGCCTACGCGCAAACTCGCGAAACGTTCGGCAAACCCATTTGCCAGCACCAGGCCATTCAAATCAAACTTGCCGATATGGCGACGCAAGTTGAAGCGGCCCGGCTTTTGGTCGCTGCGGCGGCCAGGGCCTATGACGCCGGCGAACGTTGTGACATGGAAGCCGGCATCGCAAAGCTGTTTGCGACCGAGGCCGCCCTGAGTAACAGCTTGGAGGCGATGCGCCTCCACGGCGCCTATGGCTATTCGAAGGAGTTCAATATCGAACGATACTATCGCGACGCGCCGTTGCTGGCGATCGGCGAAGGCACCAACGAATTGCAGCGCATTTTGATCGCACGTCAGCTCGTTGAGCGTAACCCGGTCTAGGGTCGCCGATCATGTTGCCGCTCTCAGGGGTTCGCGTTCTTGCCGTCGAGCAATATGGCGCTGGACCATTTGGCACAATGTACCTGGCCAACTTGGGCGCAGAAGTGATCAAGATCGAGAATCCGGCGGACGGCGGCGACATGTCTCGAGGCGTTGGGCCGCATTTTTTTGCGCCGGGCGATAGCTTTTTTTTCCATAGCCTAAACAGCAACAAAAAGAGTTTGACCCTCGACTTGGATCATGAGCAGGGACAGGCTGTTTTTCATGACTTGGTGGCGAGTGCCGATGCGGTCACCTGCAATTTACGCGGCGATGTGCCGGCGAAACTTGGCCTCACTTACGAGACGCTGAAGGCGCATAACGCCAAGATCGTGTGCGCCCACCTGACCGCTTATGGACGCAAAGGGCCGCGCAAATCCTGGCCGGGCTATGACTACTTGATGCAGGCGGAAGCCGGCTATTTCGCGATCACGGGGGAACCTGGTGGCCCGCCGACCCGCTTCGGTTTGTCGGTTATCGACATGATGACCGGACTGGCGATGTCTTACGCGGTTTTGGCGGCTTTAACCGCGGCCCGCGCGTCCGGGGTAGGGCGCGATATTGACGTGAGCTTGTTTGATGTCGCGTTACATAATCTCAACTACTTGGCCGCGTGGTATCTCAACACAGGACATGCGCAGTCGCGTCTCCCGCGTTCCGCCCATCCTTCGCTTGCGCCGTGTGAACTATTCTCCACTCGGGACGGGTGGATATTTCTCATGTGCAACAAAGAGAAGTTCTGGCCAGCGTTGTGCCGGACCCTTGGCCACCCGGAATGGGCGGACGATCCCCGCTTTCGGACGTTTGACGATCGGCGTGCCCATCACGACGCCATGGTAGAGCTCTTGGACGTCGCCTTGGGAAAGCGCACAACCGACGAATGGATGCAGTGTTTCGCGGGCGTTGTGCCGGCCGCGCCGGTCCATGATATTGCCCAGGCCTTGGACAATCCGTTTGTCATCGACAATGGGCGGCTTCAGACATTTGTCCACCCCGATGCTGGCGCGTATCGCTTGGTGGCGCCGCCGATCCGCTGTGACGATACGCAGCCGCCGGCGCACCCCGCGCCGGCATTGGGTGCTGATACCGATACGATCCTTGGCGAGCTTGGTTATGATGCCGCGCGGCGCGCCCAGCTTCGCGACGCAAAGGTCATTTGAGCGCCCGCACGGCAGTTGGTCGGGCGGTGGCGGAGCCGTGTTCTCCCCTCTTGCCAGCCTGGCGATTATGGCAGGCTCCACCAGCCTCATGTTCTGTTAAAGCCAGTCGCTGCGGGACCGACGATCGGATGCATTCCATGGACAAGCCCATCATTGCCGCGAAAACGCCGGCAAAAACAGACCTCGAGAAGGGCAAGACATATTTTTGGTGCCGTTGTGGACGTTCGGCGAGCCAACCTTTTTGTGACGGATCCCATGCGAGCACCGATCTCACGCCACTCGAATTCACGGCCGATGAATCCGGCGCGGCCTTTCTGTGTCGATGCAAAGCGACCAGCAATCAGCCATTTTGCGACGGCACGCACGCGCAGCTCGGTGCCGCCGCCATAGGCGGTCCGACTCCTGAACTTCAGCGCGATGGCCCGCCTGTCGCTCAACCAACTTCGGAAGAACCGACAGTCGCGCGTGTTCATCAACTCGCCCGCGAAGGTTTGTCCAAGCTCGGGCATCACGGCCCAATGGGGGCCATGGGTGTGCCGCGCGCCGCGTTGCCGCATTGGGACCACATACAGCTTTTGCCGGCCCAGTTCGCGCGCAAGCCGCTCATGGATGATGCCGTGGTCGGGACCGACCTGATCATCGGGCCGAGGGCCGAGAAGCCGCTGAGACTAGAGATCCCGCTGTTTGTTTCCGACATGAGCTTTGGCGCCTTGTCCGAAGAGGCGAAAGTTGCACTGGCAAAGGGCGCTGAACGCGCGGGCACCGGCATTTGCTCAGGCGAAGGGGGATCTTTGGCTGAGGAGCGTGCTGCCAACAGCCGCTACCTTTATGAGCTCGCCTCGGCCAAATTTGGATGGGATCTTGCTTTGGTCGAGCAGGTTCAGGCCTTTCACTACAAGGGCGGGCAGGGCGCAAAAACAGGCACCGGGGGCCATTTGCCCGGCGACAAGGTCACGGGCAAAATTGCTGAAACGCGCGGCTTGCGCCCGGGGCAGGATGCGGTTTCGCCGCCGACCTTCGACACGCCCAGGACAGTTGACGAGTTCCGCCGGTTTTCCGATCAAGTTCGCGAGCGATCCGGCGGTATCCCCGTCGGGTTCAAAATGTCGGCCAATCACATCGAGGACGATATCGACTTCGCCTTGGATGCGGGCGCGGATTACATCATTTTGGATGGCCGCGGTGGCGGCACAGGGGCCGCGCCACTGATTTTCCGCGATCACATAAGTGTCCCAACCATTCCGGCCTTGGCGAGAGCACGCGCGCATCTGGACAAGAAGGCAGGTCGCGATGTGACATTGATCATCACCGGCGGGCTGCGCATGCCGGAGGACTTCGCCAAGGCAATGGCGTTGGGCGCGGACGGGATCGCGATCGCCAATTCAGCGATTCAGGCTGTCGGCTGTGTCGCCGCGCGCATGTGCGATACGAATAACTGCCCGGCTGGCGTTGCCACTCAGAAGCCAGAGTTACGGAAGCGTTTGGACGTTGCCGCAGGGGCGCGTCGTTTGGCGACGTTTTTGGAGGCGTCGACACATTTGATGCAGGTCTTGGCGCGCGCTTGTGGCCATGAACACCTGTCCAGGTTTTGCCGTGACGACCTCACCACATGGCGACGCGAAATGGCGGATTTATCTGGCGTTCGATATGGAGGCATGGGCGCGGTGTGACAGGCGTGTTGGCGCCGGTCACCCGTTCCGCCGTCATGGCGCCTGTGATAGGGTCCGGCGCGTCGCGCGCGGGAAACGCACCCGTATTGTTCGGAATTATCGAAGCACGGAGTCGATGGTGAACGGTTTCACTCCCCAATTCTTGCCGGGCGACAAGCCCGTCAAGCCATTCTCGATACTCGATGCAAATGGAAAGCTTAGACGCGGCGCGGATCCCGGCATGACGGACAAGCGAGTGCTTGAGGGTCTGCGTTTGATGATGTTGGGGCGCGCCTTCGACGAAAAGGCTCTGAGCCAACAGCGGCAAGGGCGATTGGGGACGTTTGCGCCTATTTTCGGTCAGGAAGCGACATTGGCGGGTGTGGCTCTAGCCATGGATCCAAGACAAGACTGGGCCGTACCGCAATATCGAGAACTTCCAGTTCAGATCCACCAGGGATTGCCCCTGGAATCCATCGTGCTCTATCGGCGTGGCCATCCCGATGGTGGTATCATACCAGAGGGCGTAAACATCATGGCCACGCAAGTCTCGCTTGCCGCGCAAATTCCACACGCTGTGGGTCTCGCGTGGGGGCTGAAGAAAAAGGGCAGCAAAGGCGTCGTTGCCGTATTCTTCGGCGACGGTGCGTCTTCCGAGGGCGATTTCCACGAATCCTGCAACCTCGCGGGGTTGGTCGAAGCGCCCGTGATCTTTGTCTTGCAAAATAATCAGTGGGCCATTTCGACGCCGCGCAGCATCCAAAGCGCCGGGTCTGATCTGGCATCGCGCGCGGCGGCCTATGGTTTTCCCGGCGTTTCTGTCGACGGCAACGATCTATTTGCCATGCATACGGTCATGGCCGACGCCGTTGCGCGTGGGCGTGCTGGCGACGGGGCTACGTTGATAGAGGCCCACACTTATCGCATGGGCATGCACACCACGGCTGACGATCCAACGCGATATGTCGATCCCGCGGAACGCGAACGTTGGGGCAAGAAAGATCCGATCGAACGCGTGCAAAAATACCTGACGGCGAAAGGGAAATGGGACGACGACACTGCCACCCAATGGCAAGACGAAATCTCGGAACAGGTTGAGGCTGCATTCGCTAAGGCCGACGCGCATCCACAGGCTAAGGCCGACGCCCTTTATGAGCACGTCTTTGCTGAACCCACCGTCACGTTGCGGCGCCAGCGCGCGGCTCACCTCGGCGCGCAATAGGGGAGTTTTCGATGCCTCAAATGAATATGGTCGAAGCGATCCGCAGCGGTTTGCGCCAGGAAATGGAACGCGACGAACGTGTCTTATTGATGGGCGAGGATGTCGGCCATCTGGGCGGCGTTTTTCGCGTCACGGACGGTTTGCAGCAATTTTTTGGATCGCAGCGGGTGATTGACACACCTCTGGCGGAGAGCGTGATTACCGGTTCGGCGCTCGGCCTGGCCCTTGCGGGTTGGGTGCCGATTGTTGAAATTCAGTTTCTGGGTTTCACTCAGCAATGTTATCACCAGATCAATCAGCAGATCGCGCGGGTTCGATTCCGGACCCGTGGCTGTCATTCGGCGCCGATCACGATCCGGTCACCGTTCGGCGGTTGCGTGCGCACACCTGAGTTTCATTCCGATTCCATGGAGCAGACCTTCGTCCAGTCTTCGGGGCTAAAGGTCGTCATGCCGGCCAATCCTTACGACGCCAAGGGACTGCTTGCGTCGGCCATTCGCGACCCTGATCCGGTGCTCTATCTAGAACCGTTACGCGGCTATCGGTTGATCACGGGCGAAGTCCCCAACGATGACTATACGATTCCGTTTGGCGAGCTGCGCACGGTGCGTGAAGGCACTGATGTCACGTTGGTCGCGTGGAGCCAGTCCGTGCCGGTTGCCGAGCAGGCTGCCGAGATGGTCGCTGAAAAAGGTATCAGCGCGCATGTTGTGGATTTGCGGACTCTTGTTCCGCTCGACGAAGAGGGCTTGGTCGCCGCGGTCGAGCGCACGGGCCGCTGCGTCATTGTCCACGAATCGCAAGCCACGTCCGGTTTTGGGGCCGAAGTCATCGCGCTGCTGCAAGAACAAGCGTTTTATTCACTAGAGGCGCCGCTTCGCCGTGTCACAGCGCCGGACGTGCCATATCCCATGCCTGCGGTCGAGGATTTCTTTGTTCCCGATCCGGAGCGTGTTGTGCAGGCCATTGAAGAAACCATGGCGGATCAATGAGCGATTATGAATTCAAGCTGCCGGACATCGGCGAGGGCCTGAGCGAGGGCGAAATCGTCCATTGGCATGTCGGACCGGGTGACTCGGTGAAGGCCGATCAGACGATTGTCGACGTTCAAACCGATAAGGCTGTCGTGGAGATTCCTGCGCCGGTCGCTGGCGTCATCAAGACTCTCGGTGGCGATCCCGGTGATGTGTTGCCGATCGGTAGTCTGCTCGTGGTCATCGATTCGAATGTGTCGCCGCCGCCGGCCTCGGCGGCGCACGCTGCGCCCGCGCCTTCGGGACCGGCAACCGAAACACCGCCGTCTGCTGCGCCCGCACTGTCCGCATCCGCACTGCCGGTCAATGGCGGTCGGCGACGTGTGCTGGCGAGCCCGGCAACGCGCAAATTCGCCGTCGAACAAGGGGTTGACCTGACGACGATCACGGGCACGGGCAATCGCGGGCAGATCACCAAAGATGATGTGCGCCGTGCCGCTGCGGGCGGTGCGCCGGCTGTCGCATCGGGCGCGCCAATGCCAAGCAAACCAATTGTGCCGGTAGAAGGTGCTGATCGTGCGGAGCCGCTTCGAGGCCTGCGGCGTCAAATTGCCGTAACCATGGCGGAGGCCTGGCGCGAAATTCCGCATATTCTGACAACGCTCGATATCGATGCCGCCAATTTGGTCGCGGCGCGTGCGGCTTTGGTTGAGGAATTGGCGCAGGCGGGTGTCAAGCCCAGCTATATGCCATTGATCATGAAGGCTGCGGCCGCGGCGCTGCGGCGCTATCCGACATTCAACGCCAGTCTCGACATGGCCGGTCAGCAAATCATCTTTCGCCATCGCGTCAATATCGGTTTTGCCGCGGCGACGCCGGATGGTCTGATCGTTCCAGTCGTTCACGATGTGGACCGTAAGCCGTTGCTCACGCTGGTTCAGGAAATCAACGCGCTTGCCGAGGCGGCTCGCGCCCGCAAGATCACGGTTGATCAACTGCAAGGCGGGACATTTACGATATCCAACTATGGCAGCTATGGCGGGCAATTTGGCACACCGATCATTCGCCCGCCCGAAGTGGCGATCTTGGGCGTTGGTGCCATTCGCGATGCAGTCGTACCCGTCGACGGCGCGCCGGCCGTACGCAAGATCATGACCCTAGTCGTTTCGACCGATCATCGCTTGAACGATGGCGAACATCTTGGTCAGTTTGCCGGCGCGATCGCCGATTACCTGCGTGAGCCCGTGCGATTGCTGGGGCAACTCTGATGGTTGTTGGCCAGATCGCGGAACCGGTCGATTTTGTGGTCGTTGGGGCCGGGCCGGGTGGATACGCGGCGGCGTTGCGGGCCAGTCAGCTCGGCCGGAAGGTGTTGCTCGTAGACCGCGACGGTGCCGACGGAGTCGGGGGAGTTTGTCTCCGCGTTGGGTGCATTCCCAGCAAAGCTTTGATCGAGGTAGCCGATTTGGCCGAAAGGGCGCGCGACGCGTCGCGTTTTGGCGTGGATGTCGATGTAAAGGGCGTCGACATGGCGCAATTCCAGAAATGGAAGACAGGTGTGGTCGACGGCCTGACGGGTGGTGTGCGCGGGCTGCTCGACAAAGCCGGCGTTGACGTCGCGCGTGGTACGTTTCGTTTCACTGGTCCCGATCGCGGCGTCATTACGCCGGAAGGCGAGGATCAACTGCGCTTCATCAAATTCAAGGATCTGGTTTTGGCCACAGGGTCGCGGCCGGTTGAGCTCTGTGAATTGCCGTTCGACGACGAGACCATTCTCGATTCGACCGGCGCCCTTGCCCTGAAGCGACTTCCGAAGACACTGGCGATTGTGGGTGCCGGCTATATCGGTCTCGAAATCGGCATTGCTTTGGCGAAACTCGGATCCAAGGTCACGATCGTCGAGGCCGAAGATCGGATACTGCCGACCATGGATCGACGCCTCGCGCGACCGGTTGCGACGACCCTATCAAAACTGGATATCGACATCCGTCTGAAGGCGCGTGCCCAGGGGCAAAGCCGGGGCAAGCTTGTGATCAAGGGATCAGACGGCGATGAAAAGATCGCCGCCGAATGCATCATCGTCGCCGTCGGCCGTCGTCCAAACACCGATGACCTGAGTTTGGGGGAGGTCAGACTAAATCCGGGCGAAGACGGCTTGCTGCAAGTGGCTGCCGATCGGCGTATGGCGCCGCATATCGCGGCGATCGGCGACATTACGCCGGGGCCCGCATTAGCGCATAAAGCCACGGCGGAAGCGATCGTCGCGGCCGAAGCCCTTTGTGGGCAAAAGACGGCTTTCCAGCCGCAAGTAATCCCGGCCGTGGTTTTCGCCGATCCGGAAATTGCCACGGTCGGCTTGAGTGTTGACGATGCGAAATCGGACGGAATCGATGCACAGGCAACCATGTTCCCGCTCAGCGCCTCGGGCCGTGCCAAAACTTTGGGTACGCAAGACGGTTTTTTGCAGCTGGTTAGCGACACCGCGGATGGACGCGTGATCGGTGTCCACATTGTCGGTCCGCATGCCTCGGATTTAATTGGTGAGGGTGCATTGGCGATTGAGATGGGGGCGACGCAGGAAGATTTGGCATTGACCATTCACGCCCACCCGACCTTGGGCGAGCTTTATCCTGAAGCTGCTCACTTGGCTCTTGGACAGCCCATTCACATGGCGTTGACGCACCGATAGCCGACGTTCGGCCGTAACCGGAAGGAGCCCCATGCAGCCGTTGCTGACCGGTATGCGCATCGTCGAAGGCTCGGCGTTTATCGCCGCACCCATGTGCGGCATGACGCTTGCCCAGCTTGGCGCCGATGTTATCCGGTTCGATCAGATTGGCGGCGGCTTGGATTATCGGCGCTGGCCTGTAACCAAAGACAATGTCAGCATCTATTGGGCCGAAATGAACAAGGGCAAGCGTTCATTTGCTGTTGATTTACGGTCCGATCGAGGGCGTGAGCTGGTCACCCAATTGATTTGTGCTGGCGGCGATGGTAGCGGCATCTTTTCGACCAACCTGCCCGCCCGTGGCTGGTTGTCCTATGAATCGTTGAAACGGCACCGCGATGATTTGATCCAACTGGCGATCATCGGCGATCGCCACGGCGCCACGGCTGTGGACTATACGGTGAACAGCCGCGTTGGTTTTCCGACCATGACCGGTTATCCGGACGATGATCGACCGATCAACCACATTCTGCCTGCATGGGACAATATCACCGCCTACCAAGCAGCGCTCAGCCTGCTTGCCGCCGATCGTCATCGGCGTCTGACGGGGCAGGGGCAATATGTCGAGATCGCCTTGGCCGATGTCGCGCTGGCAACGATGGGCCACCTTGGCTTTATCGGCGAAGTCATGGTCAATGACGTGGAGCGTCCGCGGGTCGGCACCGATATCTATGGGTCGTATGGCCGAGATGTGCTGACCGCCGACAATGTGCGCGTCATGGTCGTATCGGTCAGCCCACGGCAATGGCGCGGGTTGCTGGCCGCGACCCACAGCACTGACGCGATCGGCGAGCTCGCCGCCAGGCGGGGTCTGAATTTCGATCGGGAAGGCGATCGCTATGCGGCGCGCGACGATATCACGGCCATCTTGCAGACCTGGGTCGGCCGCCATATCTACGACGACGTTGCCCGGGCGTTCGATAGCAGCGGCGTGTGCTGGGGCCGCTTTCAGACTGTGCGCGAACTTGTGCGCGATGACCCGGATGTCAGCACGGACAATCCAATATTCGATATGGTCGACCAGCCTGACATTGGCCGCTATCTGGTTCCAGGCCAACCGATGAGCTTCTCCGCCGTCGAACGCGCACCTGCCACACCCGCACCGCGGTTGGGCGAACACACCGACGAAATTCTTGCTGAAGACCTTGGCCTGACCAGCGCCGAAATCGGTATTCTCCACGACCAGGGCGTCGTTGCGAAATCACGGTGACAGTTTTATTACGGTGACAGTTTGCTAAATACGAGTGAACAAACTAACGTAAGTATCATGTGTGGAATTTGCGTATTTAGTAAACTGTCACCGTAATAAAACTGTCACCGTAAATCCGTGCTTCCCGACAGCAACTGCGTTAGCGACCGTGACAAGCCTTTTGTCGACTTTGCGGGCGGTGTCGCGAATGAACCCTTGGTTGCGGGCCGCGGACCAAGTCTCACCAGCGTTTCGGCATGGCTAACCGCGCAGCTGACCCCATCAAGTAGCGGCACGGGGACCGCGTCGGCGCGTTCCCGGGCCAGGCCGGCCAGCGGCCCGCCACCCAATATCACGATTTCGGCACCATCTTCGGCGACGGTCTTGTTGCATAATGAGATAATCAGTTCGCCAAGTTGTTCCTTGGCGCGCCCGATATCCGGTATCGGCACGTCGAGACACCGCACCGCCGCCAAACGTCCGGCGAGACCATGTTCCTGGGCACATTCCTCGAACCAACGCCCGAGCCGGGGTGTCAGGGCGACAATTGAATAACGCCGGCCAAATGGCCACGCATTTAATAGCGCCGCTTCGGCGAGGCCAACGACAGGAATGTCCAGGAGTTCGCGGGCGGCCGCGAGGCCGGGGTCGCCAAACGCGGAGATGATCGCCGCGTTATAGGTCGCGCTGTGTTCCGCCAAGCAATCGAGCACCGCGTGGGCCGCGATCGCCGCTTCGACGCGATTCTCAATGTAAGCCGCGCCGAACCGCGCCGTCACCGCGTCCACGGTTGTTTCCGGTGCGGCCGCGCGCCGCGCTTCGTCGGCCATTCGCGCGGTCACCGTTTCGGTGACGTTGGGATTGACCAGCAGCAATTTCACGGCGCGCTCGCGATCGGCCTACTCGGCGGCTTGGGCTTTGCCCATCCAATTCTGGAAGACCGGCGTCTTCGGCGGGTCTATGTGGGTCTCCTCTTTACAGTGTTGCTTCAGCTCGTCCACCGAACCGCCGAAATCAAAGATTTCGGTCTTGCCACGTTCCGACGCCAGCCTGCGTCGCAAGGCCTCTGTTGCGCGCTCGTCCACGCTGAGGTCCTTTTTCAGTACGACTCCATAACGCCGCGCACCGTCTGCGGTCACGATCCCGCGACGGGCATCGAGAGCCACCTTGTCGGCGTCGCGCTTTAGCGGGTCACCCCAACCGCCGCCGCCCCAAGTGTTGAAATAGAGCGTATCGCCCGGTGCGACTTTCAACCGGTCGCATTTTGATGGCATCCATTCGCTGCTGCCGTCGGCGCGCACCATCAGTTTGGTGCTGCGTCGGCCGGGCAAACCGCCATTGACTCCCCAAGGATGGGTCAGCCAACGGTCATCGTGGATCGAGATCTCGCCGGGCTCCAAGAACTGATAGCCCATGGATAAGCCATTGCCGCCCCGATGCAGGCCCGGGCCACCACTGTCCGCGATAGTCTCGAACTTGACGATACGGAGCGGGAAATAGGCCTCCAGGAATTCGTTGGGAACGTTGGTAAAGGCTGGCCATAGGGAATGACCATCAGGGCCATCGCCGGCGGGTCGCCCTGGAATTCCACCAAAACCGATTTGGTAGAGCTGATACCACTCCCCATCCTTGTTGTAGCCCGAATACATGAAATGCGGACTGTCGGAAAATCCGGCCGCGCACAACGCGTCGGGCGAACCCTGCCCCAGCAATCCGCTCATGATATCGAAAATGCGGGCCAGCAGATGGGTGCGCGAGCTGAGCGCGGCTGGGCGGATTGGCTTCAAGATCGTGCCACGCGGAATGTGCACATCGACCAAATCATAAAACCCGTCATTGAACAGGATTTGCGGGTCAAACAGATTGATGAAGAACGCGCCGAGGAACATTTTGAACATTTCCTCGTTGAGCAAGAAATTCACCGAGCTGATCGACTGCGGGTCGGTGCCTTCAAAATCGAAAATGACACGATCGCCCTCGCGCCACATGGCACAAGCGATCTTGTATGGCCCCATACCCATACCATCGTCGTCAATATAGTCTTCGAAATACTGCTTCGTCTCCGGAACCACGTTTTTCAAAATTGCGCCCATCGCGCGTTTGTTGCGCTCTAGCATTTCGCCCATGGCGGCGACGAACATGTCGACGCCAAAGCGATCGACCATCTCCAAGACGCGCCGTTCGGCCAGGCGCATGGCGGCCACCAGGGCGTTGAAGTCCGACCTGTTCCACTCCGGCATGCGGCAGTTGCGCAGTATGAGTTCCAAGATCTCTTCGTTCAGTACGCCCTTGCGGATGATCTTAACCGGTGGAATCTGAACCCCTTCTTCAAAAATCTGAGCCGCATCGGTCGGCAGACTCCCTGGCACTTTGCCGCCGATATCGGTCATATGCCCAAACATGGCTGCCCAGGCAACAATGCGCCCATCAATGTAGATTGGCATCATCATCAACCAGTCATTGAGGTGGCTGATCGCGCCGTTGCATGTATAAGGATCGTTGGTCAGGAAGATATCGCCTTCCTCGATCGTACCCTCGTAGCCCTGTTGGAAGCCCCAGAAGAACGATCCGAACTGGCCAACAACCATTTTGCCTTCCGGGTTGGCGATCATCGGGAAGGCGTCATGTTGTTCGCGTATCCCGGGCGACATGGCCGTGCGGAATAGAACGGCGTCCATTTCGCTGCGTGCATTTCTGAGGGCATTCTCGACAATGTCGAGCGTTATCGGGTCGACTTCGACGCTCGTAAAGGGCGCCGTGTTTGTCTGAATAATTTTCGCGGGCATGGCGGCGGTCCCCTAATCGGCCGGACGAATGAGAATATTGGACACCTGATCGACCTCACCGACATGGTCCGGCAGAACCAACGTGGTCGAATCCATTTCGGTCACAACCGCGGGGCCTCTTATCCGGTCGCCAGCCAACAACTTAGACCGGTCATAGATCTTTGCCGGATGTTCGCCGCCGTCGACAAACACTCTCGATGTCTCATAGACCGCGTGCGCGCCGTCGTTGCCGCCGGCGGCCAGCGTTTCCGCCTTGGCGAGGCTTTCACGCCCTTGGACGATCGCGCGCAGATTGTAGAGCTCGCGCTCGGCATCCATCGAAAACGTAAATAACTGCTCGTGCAACTTGTCAAAGCGTTGCGCGATTTCACCGAGCCCGCCGCCGGCATAGTCCTCCGGCGTGATATCCACGGTCAGTCGCATGCCTTGGCCCGCATATCTCAGGTCGACCTGGTACATCGTGGTTTGCTCGTCACGCGGCACGCCTTCATCGTCCAGCGTGGCCGAAGCGGCGGTGGCGAGATCTTCAAGAATGCCGTGGACCTCCGCGTCGCTGGTATCCGATATGCGCCGGACGAATGTCCGCGACGCTTCATCGCGTACGCGCGTCGTCGCGTCGCCATAGGCACACAACACACCCGGTCCGGGGGGGATGACGACCGGCCACGAACCCATGAGCTTGCCCAGCGCGTTGGCGTGCAGTGGGCCCGCGCCGCCGAAGCCGACCAAGGCGAAGTCGCGCGGGTCAAAACCTTGCTCGACGGAAACCAGGCGCAGCGCCCCGAACATGTTTTCGTTGACGATATTGACGATGCCTTCGGCCGCTTCCATCAACGGCAATCCCATGGCGTCGGCGATTTTGGCGACGGCCTCTTCAGCTTTGTCGCGGTCAATAAGCATGTCGCCGCCAAGTTTTGCCGTTGCCGGCAGATAGCCGAGCACGACGTTGGCATCCGTCACTGTCGGTTCGGTGCCACCGCGACCATAGGCGGCGGGGCCGGGTTCGGCCCCAGCGCTTTGTGGCCCGACGCGGAGCGCCTTGGTGAGCTCCGGGACATAGGCGATTGAGCCGCCGCCCGCTCCAACCGTGCGGACATCGATTGAAGACGCGCGTACGGTCACGTCCGCGACCCGGGTCTCGCGCCGTGTCTGCGCCACGCCCCCTTGAATCAGCGCAACATCGGTTGACGTACCGCCCATATCGAATGTCAGTAAATCCGTGAAGCCGGCCTGTTTGGCCATCCAAATTGCGCCCGAGACGCCGCCCGCCGGTCCACTCATCAATAGATTAACGGGGGTCGCCTTAGCCGCCTCGGCTGACGCCAGGCCACCGTCCGACCGCAAAACGTGGAGTTGTACGCCGTTCATGCGTTTGTTGAGCTCGGCATGAAGGTTTTCGACATACGTCGATACGACAGGCCGAATGTACGAGTTCACGACCGTGGTTTCGGTCCGTTCATACTCGTACATTTCGGGCACAACTTCCGACGAAATTGAAATCGGCACGTTCGGCATGATTTGCGCGGCGATCGCGCGGACTTTTTCTTCGTGGGCGCCACTCGCATAAGCGTTCATAAGCGACACTGTCAGCGCTTCAACGCCTTCGGCCCGGAGCCGGTTCAGATCCTCGCGCAGCTTGGCCTCATCCAAGGGTTCGACGATCTCACCTTTGGCACCTGTGCGCTCATTGGCCTCGATGGTCAATTCCAACGGCGCCAACGGATCAGCTTTGTTGTAGATCACCCATCCACCGAGACCGCCAGGCACATAAGATCGGGCAATTTGCAGTATCTGCCGATAGCCCTTGGTGGTCACCAACCCAACCCGCGCGCCGCTGGCGGTGAGTACTGTATTTGTCGCAACTGTCGTGCCATGCATGACATGGCCGATAGCTGTAGCTTCGATTCCGGCGTAGTCGCAGATCCGTTCGATCCCGTTCAAGACGCCGATCGACGAGTCCTGCGGTGTCGACGGGACCTTTGCTGTATAGGTGTGTCCCGTCTTTTCCTCGATTAGCAACAAGTCGGTGAAAGTACCGCCGACGTCAACGCCAAGCTGGTACTGGCCGCCCGCGGTTGGGCGCCGCCGTGGTTTCGCCGTCGGCTCGGGGCGCGGCGGCGCGGGCCGCGCTGTGGTCGGCGCTCGCGCGTCGATCTTGCGTGGCGCGGGCCTTGGCGCTGCTGGTTTTTCCCGGGTACGTGGGGTTTCGACTGGCGCGACCGGTGGGGCCACACTCGGTGATGATACGGGAGCCACTGGCGGCGTGGAGACCGGACCGCCGGCAGGCGCAGGCGATCGCGGCGCCGATCGGCCGCCAGTACGACCGAGCTTGTCAAATTCTTGGGCGATATCGGCGAGTTGCTTGTCGAACCAACTCGTGCCGTTGCCTGAGTTCTTCGCCATTTAACGTGTCCCGATTTCGCTAGTTGTTACGGCGACGCCATTGTTCAATCCAGTCGATCGCGTGATCGGCAGTGATGACGTCACAATAACGCCGCCCAACGTCGCGAAGATTATCTTGGTGCGGCCTTTCATCGTGATCGCCCACGCAATCTTCTGGCACAATTGTGCGGAATCCCCACTGAAAGCTGTCAATGACCGAGGCGCGAACGCAACCAGACGTCACACAACCCGTGACAATCACAGTGTCAACGTGTTGCTTCAACAAATAAGCCGTTGCAGGAGTTTGAAAGAAAATGGACGCGCCGGACTTGCGCATGGCCACGTCGTAACCGGGGTCGAATATGCGTGGGTCGAATTTGGTCGACGGGTGGCCTTCGATGAGATCCTCAGTGACCGTCGTGACCTTCCAATAGGGCATATCCTCCCGCGAGTTGTAGGCCGTATAGCACGTCGCGACGGGAACGCCGCTGCGTCGCGCCACCTCCAGCAAGCGGGCTGTATTGTTGACCGCGCGATCAATCAATGGCGCACCGCCAAGTTTGTATGCCGGGTCCGTGAATGCAGTCTGAAAGTCGACCACGACGATTCCGGCCTTCTGACCGAAACCAATTTCCGTACCTCCGTAGGTGCGTTCTTGGTAGATCTCCGTCGATGAATCCGTCACCGTGTCCTCCCTTTGGCTCGCCGCTGGCCGGTGTCAAGCGGTTATGGTCGCTAGGTTATAGCAGGGATTTTGGCGGAGCTCTTTGATTCCAATGGAGATGATGAAACTGGACATTGCCGGCGATGCGCGACGGGCGTTTGACGTGCTGGCGCGCGGCGGAATTGCGATCCTTCCGATGGACGTTGGCTATTCGCTGATCGGTGGCTCCGACGTCGCGTTAGAGACCATATTCCAGACGAAGAAGCGCGCTGGGTCAAAGCTGAACGCCATGCTCGGCGACAATACACTGCAACACGAGCTCCAGATACTGGATCAGCGCGGATGGGAGATCGTTGACGCCATTATCGGCGACTATGATCTCCCGCTTGGCGCCATCGCGCCCGCGCGAATGGATCATCCCATTCTTCGGAAAATGAGCTCCGATGCGCTTCGGCGTTCAACCAGATTAGACACGGTCTTGATGCTACTCAATGCTGGTCATTTTCATGCGGAGATCTGTCGGTTTAGCCGAGAGGCCGTGCATCCGCTGTTCGGTTCGTCGGCGAACCTGTCGCTTTCCGGTACAAAGTTCCTGGTATCCGATATTGAGCCAGAACTACGGGCGATCGCCGACATCGTCATCGATCACGGTCTGCGCAAGTATCATCTCTACCGAGCGTCCTCGACACTTCTTGATCTGAAAACCTTGGACGTCGTGCGCTATGGCTCCTGCTTTGAACTGATCGCGGATATCCTCAAACGCCATTTCAAAATTGAACTCCCACCGCCGCCGCCGGGGTACTTGCACACACTGATCGCCGATCGCCTATAGATACGACTCAAGGAAGGGTAGGCTTCATGGACATGTTCGAAGGGCGGAATATCGCGACTGACGCGCGGCGCATACTTGATACGGTGGCCGCCGGCGGGGTCGCGATCTTTCCCTTGACCGTGGGCTACGGCATGGTAGGCCACACCAAGGCTGCCGTCGCGCGCATCTATGAGGCCAAGGCACGCAGTTTCGGCAAACCGTGCGGCATGTTCGCAAACTGGGAATTGTTTATGGAAATCAGCGATGTTGATGACCAACGCCGCAACATTGTCCGCACGATCATCGACATGCACAATTTGCCGTTTTCAATCGTCGCGCCATTTCGACAAAACCATCCTTTGATCCAATCGTTAGACGCATACGCACTCGCGAACGCCAGCAAGTCGGGCACGATGGACTTACTCATGAATGCCGGTGCGCTGCACGATGCCGTCGCGCAAGGCGCCCGCGGGCGTGGGATGGCGGTCGTCGGGTCTTCTGCCAATCGTTCATTGACAGGAAGCAAATTTCGACTCGAAGACGTTGAGGACCAGGTGCGGGCCGCTGCCGATCTTTGCATTGATTACGGTCTCAGCCGGTATCACAACGACGAAGGCTTGGGCAGCTCGATTATCGATCTGATCAGTTTTGAAACCATCCGCGTCGGCTGTGTCTATGATCAAATCTGTCAAATTCTGTTGGACGAACACGCAATCGACCTCAAGGCTATCGGCATGGCCGGCCGAGATCCACAAACTAAATAGTGTCCGGCTATCAGCTCGGACCATCAATTTCGATCGTGCTGGGGTCGCCAAGGAAACGCCGCCTTGCTAGGTTATGGCCACGGACGCATGAGACTTACAATTGCGAACAAGCCGGAAGGAGACCGCCAATGGCGCAGGTTGTGTCGTTCCAAGAACCGATGGAGCAACTGGTCCGCTTTGTCGAGGATACCGCCCCGGATCACATGGTTGCGGCAGCGCAAGAGCGTCTGAACGCGGGCGTGCAACCCCGCGACCTGCTCGCGGCGGCGGGTCTCGCCGTTAGTCGATCGACGGAGTTACCGCCTTCGCATCACGGTGGACCCGTGCATCCGGTCTGCGGCCTTTCTGCGTTGAACGGATTGACCGAGCGGCTTTCCGGCAAACGTGGATTCCTGCCGACGATTCAAGGCCTTGCCTTGGCAAACAGACATATTCACGCGCCAGAAATGGGGCCGGCGGCCATGGCTGTTGTCGACGTCGATGACTTGGTGAAGCTAGGCAAGAAAACAGTTCTCGACGGATTTCGAGATGCCTTGCACGCACGTGTGGCACCGACGGCCATTCGTCACATGATCGCGCTCACCAAAATGGCGACGCCCGGGGAAATCATGGAGGGCCTTCTGAGCGTGGCACTGCCCCGTAACGCCCTCGACGATCATTACTTTCTGTACGTGGTTTACGCGTTTCGCGCCCTCGACGATCTGGGCTGGGAACATGCCGGCGTCATGCTGCGGCCGCCCGTGCAGTTTCTTACCCGCCACCCGATGATGGAACATGGCGACGGCATGCGCGGTCAGATCATCGCCGATGGCATCGCCCTGTACCGTGCTTTCACAGACTTGGAGTCGGCGCTTGACCAGAGTGGTCTGGTTGACTCGCCGCCACCTTTCGATACCAATGCCGGCGAATCCCGCGCGATCGATTTGCTCGCAGACGAAATCGCCTTGATCGAGGCGATCCCGAATGTCTCGACATTGCTAATCGATGCCATGGTTGGTGGACTCTCGATTATGGGTACTTTGGAAGCGATGTCAATCGGCGGTGGCCGACGCTATTTGCGGTCCGACAGTGGCAATCCGTTCGATGTCCATATTCACACCGGGGTCAATGCCCGTCGGTATCTACTGGGCTTGCCCGATTTGTCATTGCGCACCAAACTGTTGGCATTGCTGTCTTGGGGGCAGGGCTATGAGGTACGCCATTTGGATCGCACAATGCGTCACCCCGTCGGTGCCGATCCGCATCAATTGGCGCGTCTGCCACGACGCGACCAAACAACTCTACTCGATGCAATTGCGGAAGATCTAGCCAGTCTACCGGTTGTCGATCTCACCGCGCTGACGGGATCAATTGCTGACCTGGTTGCCCCGCAGGCATTGGCACACACGATCGCGCTGGCACAACAATACGCCCAGGCCGGCCATGATCCGGATCCATTCTTCGCGCTAATGGCTGATTTGGTCTGTCACGACGACCAATCCGAAATGCACGCGTACAAAATGCAGCAGGCCGCCTATGAGGAATACCAGGCGACGCGGGATCCGTTCCGGTGGGTGCACATAGTATCCGCCGCGCGCCATCTTGCTGTGATCATGCAAATGCGTCCGCGAACGGTCTATCCGCAGGCTTTGAAACTATTGCCCGCGTAGTGGCCTGAAGAACGCGCGGATCTCCTCGACCAGGGCATCGGGCTGCTCCATGGCGGCAAAATGCCCGCCGCGATCCCGCACGGTCCAACGCTGAATGTCGGTATACACCTGCTCGGCGAGCGAGCGCGTGGGCCGCAAGATCTCGCAGGGAAATTCGCAATAGCCGGTGGGGACGTCGATGGTGGCACCTTCGGGGATTGGCCAAGGACTGTGCATGCGGGCGTAATACGGCCAAAACGACGAGCCGATCGCGCCGGTAAACCAATACAAGCTGATATTGCCGAGCAACTGATCTTTGCTGAAGACCGACTCGATGTTGCCATTGCAGTCCGACCATGCGCGGAATTTTTCACTGATCCAAGCCGCCAAGCCGGCTGGTGAATCGGTCAATCCAAAAGCAAGGGTTTGAGGCCGCGTTCCCTGGATCCATTGATACCCGGTTTCATCCTTCAGCCATGCTGCCAATTCATCCAGATATTTCTGTTCTTCCGCCGATGGATCGGCCAACATCTTCGGGTCGCGGCGAAGTGGCATCAGGTTCAAATGGATCCCCAGGCAATGGGCGGCGTCGACCAGCCCAAGCCGCGAGGTAATAAATGACCCCCAATCGCCGCCCTGGGCCCCGTAGCGTTGATAGCCCAGCACCTCGCCCATGAGACCGGCAAAACAATCGACGATAGCCTCGACGCCGAACCTCTCTTGTCCAGGCTGGAATGATAGTCCGTAGCCCGGCAGCGACGGCGCCACGACTGTGAACGCATCGGCCGGGTCGGCGCCATGGCGCGCCGGGTCCGTCAACTTCGGAATAATGTCAACGAACTCGAAGACCGAACCCGGCCAGCCATGCGACAGCAGTAAGGGCATGGGGGCCGGGCCCTGGCCCGAGACATGCAGGTAGTGCACGTCGATCCCGTGCAGCGGCACTTTGAATTGCGGAAAGGCGTTGAGTCGCGCTTCCTGCGCGCGCCAGTCAAACTCATGGCCCCAATAGTCGATGAGCTTGCGAAGCCAGGTGACGTCGGTGCCATAGGCCCAGGGTTCACCCGGCGCTTGGTCCGGGTAACGTGTCCCTGCCAATCTCTGTTTAAGGTCGGCAATGGCGTCATCGGATACTGCTAGTGCAAACGGTTTCGGCGTGGCGCTCATGTATCGTTCTACCTGAAGGTTAAGCTAACGGTTCCCAAAACACCGAAATTGGCGATCACTTCAGTGCCAGCACGAACAGGCAGGGGCTCAAGACACGTACCGGTGGTGATGACCTGCCCAGCTCGCAAAGAAATATTGAGTGACGAAAGTTCGTTGACGATCCACGTCAGCGCAATGAGCGGGCCGTCGAGTACGTTGGCGCCTGTGCCCTCGCGCGTGACCGAACCGACGACCGAACCGGTGACCTTGTGTGTGGCAAGGTCAAGATTGCGCCAAATATCGGGTGCCTCGGGCCCCAACACGAACTCGTGGGCACACGCATTATCGGCGATTAATTGGGGTGCGCCGACCGTCGCAAAGTCCTCGAATCGCGAGTCGGGAATTTCCAGCGCGGGATGCAAAGCATCAATCGCTGCCAACAGATCATCAACGTCGTAGGGCTCTCGTCGGGCGGGCAAATCTTGACCTAAGCGGAACGCAAACTCGGGTTCGGCGACGCCCATGTGGTTGCGGCCGAATTCCAATCGCGCGCCATGGCCAAAGGCCCTCTCCGCGAGCAACCGTCCCGCGAGCGGACCATCAACGCCAATATGTGACTGCCCGGCGCGGCTTGTTGCAGCGATTTTCCAGCCGAACAGAGGCTTTGCGCTGCGCGCTTCCAGCGTGGCTTGAATGGCATAGCCATCCTGTCGCGAAGCAGGCCGCGTATCGGCCGGCAACGCAGCCATAGAGTCGCCATCCTGCCAGTGGCGCCACAACCTATCGGCCGCGTCTCTGACCGCCTCAGGATTCACGCGTTGAATTCCGTAAGTTCGACATTTGCTGCTGGCTTGACGCCAGCCCCAGGGCGTTTACCCATTTGGGCCATGCGGGCAGCGAACATAGCTGAGGCGGCCAGACTAGGCGTCGGTTTCACCGAAATAGCGAATGCTGGGCGGCGCGCCAAACATTTCCGCCATTTCTCCGAGCATGCCGGATTCGGTGCGCCAGGCCAAATATTTCTCGTAGTGCGGCTTCGATTCCCACTTTTCGACCAAGACCAAAACATTCGGGTTGTCCTGGTTCTGATACGTGTCGACGCCAATGCAACCATCATAGGTGCGGGTGTCCGGCAAAATGTCTTTAAACTTTTGCAGCAGATCGTTGCCGGCGCCGTCCTTCGCGGTCACTTCAAGCATCACCATCACCGCCATGTTGTCCTCCCCTGGAGAGCAATTTCAAACTGCGTCAAGATGACACATCATAAGGACAGATCTAGCAGCGGACCAAACACATGCGCAAGCCTCATGACGGGAGCGTGATCCGCGGGCCAGTCGGATTCGGTAGGTAGACCTGTGGATACAACATTGTCTTTGGGCGCGGTTCCCGCCCACTACGCGAGCACTTTAGGGCCGGATACTGTATGCCTCACCTATCCGGACGGTGCGCTCACCTGGCTGGAACTGGACATGCGAACCAATCAGCGTGCGCGGGCTTTTTCGGATTTGGGTGTCGGTCAAGATGATTTCGTGACCATTGCGTTGCCCAACGGGTCGCTGTTTCACGAGACCACGTTCGCCTTGTGGAAGTTGGGCGCGACGCCGCACGTCGTCTCTTCGAAATTGCCAGACCCGGAACTGCGGGCGATTGCGGATCTCCTAAAGCCGAAGCTGATTGTCGGCGTCGATCAAGCGGTGACGCCAAACCATCGTGTGGTGCCAGCGGATCTTGCGACCGCTAGCCACGCATCTGGCAGCATGCCGCTGCGCGTCGCGAAGCACTGGAAAGCTATGTCCAGCGGCGGCTCGACCGGCCAGCCAAAAATCATAGTCGACCACAACCCCGCGAAGGTGGAACCGGATGAGTGGTTCTTGGACATGCCATTGCGTGGATGCGTCCTGAATCCCGGGCCGCTTTATCACAATGCTCCCTTCATTTTTTCACACTATGGACTGTTTCGCGGCAACCACGTGGTTGGCATGTCAAAATTCGACGCCTTGGAATCCTTGCGACTGGTCGAAAAGTACAGGCCTTCGTGGGTGATGATGGTGCCGACGATGATGCATCGTATTTGGCGTTTGGAGGAACCGGAGCGGACCCAATTTGATACGTCCAGCCTTGACATCGTCGCCCATGTCGCGGCACCGATGCCGGCGTGGTTGAAAGAAAAGTGGATTGAATGGCTTGGGCCGGAAAGGGTCTATGAACTCTATGGTGCGACAGAAGGCACTGGGGCAACTTGGATTAGTGGCACCGAATGGCTGGCGCATAAGGGTTCCGTGGGGAAGTTTATCCGCGGCGCACGGGTGAAAATCCTGGGCGAAGACGGCCGCGAATGCGCGCCCCGCGAAATCGGCGAGGTTTTCCTCATGCCAGAGGGCGGACCGGGCAGCACATATCATTACATCGGCGGCGAGCCAAGAAGCGTGGCCGGTGGTTGGGAGTCGGTTGGTGATATTGGATGGCTCGATGACGACGGATACTTGTATTTGGCCGACCGTCGCACGGATCTGATCATTTCCGGCGGCGCCAATATCTATCCGGCCGAGGTGGAATCAGCCTTGGCCGAACATCCGGCTGTCGACACCGCTGTTGTAATTGGGTTGCCAGACGATGACCTCGGCCAAATCGTTCATGCGATCATTTTTGCGCACGAGGCGTGGCGTGATCGCATAACGGGTGAAATGTTGTGTGAATTCGTAGAGCAAAAACTGGTGCGCTATAAAACACCACGGACGTATGAGTTTGTCGCGGAATCACTACGAGATGACGCCGGAAAGGTGCGGCGTCCGCAATTGCGCGCGGAACGACTTGCGCACCTGTCAGCTTAAGCTAGAGCGCTTTCCGACCATATTGAATCAATTCTGTTTGCGGTCCGGCGCGGCGGTCCACAAGAAGGGCGACGCAGCGCGATGCTCGTGTCCCGAAACCGCAGTTCGTCACGTCTGACCCCAGGCGCCTTACGAACTTCGGTTGCGTCAGGACACGAGCCGAATATTTGGATCTCGTGCGGTTCACGGATCGGACGTTCGCTCTGGTGCTCGATGCGAGATCAAGCGAACGTCCGATCCACCGCACGAGCGCATCGGGCAAGTCGTCCGACCAATGCGGTCGTCCACATGGATTCCCATTGGGGGACGCCTGCCGGTCGCAAACCCGCAGGGCCGGGCGCATTTGTGACAATCTCGACGGCGATGTCCTTCGCCGTATGCCCGATACGGCCTGCGGACATCGACTTGATCTTGTCATAAAATCGCTCCGGCAGAATGGTTCAATATGGTCGGAAAGCGCTCTAGTCGCGCGATCTCAAAGAACCCCAGTTGCCGCTTTCAATGTCACCGATTACCAATTTGCGCGTTTCCGTATCCGAAAGGTTCTTAGCCGCATCCATCGCCGCACCGCGAAGTCTTTCGGCTTCGTCTTTGTTGCCATTGATCGCCGCAGCCCGCGCCAACGCTTCTTGGCTGTAGACAAGGTCGAACGGTAACAAGTCATCTGTGTTGACCTGCGTCATTGCTGCGCATTGTTGGGCGTAACGCTGGGCCTCTGTTCCGATGCCGAGTTCCGCGTAGACCCGCGCAAGCAACCAAAGCCCACGTTGATGGTGTACCGCGGTGCCGGCCGTCATCCAATGCGCGTGTGATGCATGGGCCGCGTGTATCATCTCGCTATTGTCCTCGTTTGAGCGCTTTGCGTTGGCCAACAGCTCCCACACCCGGTTGTTGAAGCGCACCGCTTCGCGGCGGGGGCGATCTTTCTCGGGGTCGGTTGCGTCGCCAACTTCGGAATCAGTTTCGAACAACGCGAATACCGCGCCAACTGGATCTTGGACCACGCAAAATCGGCGCCCGGCCATGGGTTTCGGCGGCACAACAATCTCACCGCCCAGGTCGCGGCACCTGGCGACACTGGTTTCCAGATCTGTGACGGCGATGTAATTCAACCACACGGGCGGCAAATCGGCATTTGCACCTCGGGCGTGACAGATGCCGGCTGTTGGCTGTGTGTGCCCGGGTATGTGGGCGCTATAGTCCGCGTAGAGGCCCATATCATGATCCGCAAAAGTCCACCCGACGACCGTTTCATAAAAGGCACGCAGCTTCTCCGCGTCGGGCACCGTCAAATCGCTCCAGAAAATGCTACCTGGCTTCGGCTTGTTGAAATCGCTCATATCGAATCCTGTTTCAAATGAGTCGCGCGTTTGAACTTGGGCGGGCTATGGTGGCCGATGTTCACGAAAGAGATCCGATTTTGCAATCGTAGGAAGCAATGACCGATCGTCAGCCACCATTTCGTGCCGATCATGTTGGGAGTCTGCTCAGACCGCCAGAATTGGTTGCGGCGCGCGCCAAGTTTGCGAGTGGTGCCTTAGACGCCGTCGCACTTCGCGCGGTTGAGGATCAATCCGTTGCGGCTGTTATTGTGAAGCAAGAGGCGGTCGGCTTGCGCGGAATCACCGATGGCGAATATCGTCGTTCTATGTGGCATTTCGACTTTTTGCGCGAATTCGATGGGGTTGAGGAAGTCACCGCGCCGCACGGCATAAAGTTTCAAGGCGACTTGGAGACCAAGCCTGTTGGGCTGCGGGTCAATGGCAGAATCACATATGGTGGCCACAGTTTCATTGATGATTTTGATTTTGTGCGGTCGCGCACGCATCGCATCGCCAAGCAAACGATTCCATCTCCAAGCGTCTTGCATTTTCGCGGCGGCCGACCGGCGATCAGTACCGCCACGTATCCGGACCTTGGACCGTTTTTTGCGGACCTTGGAAACGCGTTTGCTGATGTCGTTGAGGCCTTCGCCGACGCTGGCTGCCGCTATTTGCAACTTGATGACACCAACTTCGCGTATCTATGCGATCCGGAACAATGTGAAGCATCCCGGGCGCGTGGCGACAACCCTGACGCGCTGCCAGCGATCTATGCGAAGCTGATCAACGGCGCTCTGTCGACCCGACCAGCGGACATGCGCGTGACCATGCACCTATGCCGTGGAAATTTTCGATCCTCTTGGATTTCGTCAGGCGGATATGAGCCGGTCGCGGAATGCTTGTTCAACGATGTGAACGTCGATGGCTACTTTCTTGAATATGACAGTGATCGCGCCGGCAACTTTGAGCCACTGCGATTCGTACCGAAAAACAAAGTCGTCGTGCTCGGTCTCATCACGTCAAAATCCGGCGCGCTTGAATCCCCCGACGTAATTCGGCGGCGTATCGATGAGGCAGCCAAGTTCGTACCACTCGATCAGATTTGCCTCAGTCCTCAATGTGGGTTTGCAAGCACCGAGGAGGGCAACTTGCTGACCGAAGATCAGCAGTGGCGTAAGCTTGACCTCACCGTACAGATCGCCGACGCTGTGTGGGGCGGCAATTAAGACGGGGAGCACAGCCATGCGGCCTCTTTCTTGCGCACGTCGCGCGTTGACCCGGCGGTCGATCTTGGGTGGCCTGACGGTCGGACTGGCCGCTGCGGCGGCATCACGCGTTGCCGGTGCCGCTTGCGGCGGGAATACGCCAAGGCAGGCCACGGGTCCATTTTATCCGCGGGTTATCAAGGAAGCCGATTGGGATTTGACCCATGTCGCGGGCGGCACCGGGCGCGCCGAAGGTTCGGTGATCGAGGTGGTCGGACAAGTTCGCGATGCCCAGTGCAGGCCCATCGCGGACGCTGTCGTTGAGGTTTGGCAAGCCAATGCCGCGGGCCGTTACGACCATCCCGCCGATCCCACTGATCGGCCATTGGATCCCAATTTTCAGTCATATGCGCGGCTGGTGGCGGATCGGAACGGTGAGTATCGATTCATCACCGTGAAACCCGGACCCTATCCGCTTGGATTTGTCTCGGACGGTGCGGACGCCTGGCGCACACCCCACATTCACTTCAAGATCCATGGCGCGGTTGGTCAGAAATTGACCACGCAGATGTATTTCGCCGGCGAGGAACTAAACGAGACTGACATCTTGCTTCGGGATGTTCCGATCTCGCAACGCGCATTGCTCGTCGTGCCGTTCGACAGTGCAAGCGCCACCGGGCTGCCGCGCGGGCGCTTCGACGTGGCGCTGGCATAAGGCCGGCCTCGGCCGCCGCCGGGTACGTCGGCTCATGAAGTTGTTCTCCAACCGGCATCGCCCTGTACATATGGGCGGCTATCCCCTTGAGCGGCTAAAGCGCGTGGGCCTGGACAAATTACGCGAAGGTCCGCGCGCATTCGAACCAGCTTCACGGGATGCCACGCTGCTCGGTTCGGTCGGTCAAGTGGACCGAATCTATCTGGAGTTGTTTGCCAAATACCGGGATGGTCCGGTGGCGCCGCGGCGCGCACCCATCGATGTTGACCCTGAAACTATCGCTCACGACCTGAAAGCGGCCGGGTACTTTCTTGATGCCACCATGATGGGGGCATGCGATCTGCCGCGCGACGCGTGGGCCGTGGTGACTGCGGTTGACGCGGATCAACGTCACGCCTTGGTCGTACTTGTTGAGCATGGGCGACCTGTTGAAAGCGCGAATGCGGCATCGGCTTGGATCAAGAACAGCGACACCCTGCGTAGCACAATGCGGGCTCTCGAAATCGCCAATGTGCTGGCGGGCTATATTCGCAATCTCGGTTGGGGCGCCAAGTCCCATGCGGTCTCGTGTAGCGACGTCGACATCGACCGGCTCGTTGTGCGCAGCGGCTTGGGGGAATGGCAGCGCAATCGTGTCGTCAACCCATTTCTCGGCGACCGGTTTGCTGCGGCAATTGTCACGACGGTGTTGCCGATTGCACCCGACTTGCCGCTGGCACCACGGCGCCTGTGGGATCGCGGACCGGCGTTTTGGTTTGGTCTCGCTGGCGCTGTGCCGGAGCTTGAACGTCGTGACGAACGGCGCCGACCGTCCCATTGGAGCCGCTATCCAATGGAACGGATCAAAACGAAAGATCGCCCGACGACATTGATTATCGACGAAGAAGTGCCACGCGTATCCAAGCGCGCCGCGTTTTTCGAGCGCGCTTTGCGCGGCGACCTGGGACCAAAGGCGCAAGCCGAAAGGACCCGTTTTGCGGTCAAACACCCGTTGACTTTTGCCATGCGCGGCATGCAAGCCAGCATGGTGCCAATGCAAGACGGCCCGATCGCCCAGACACGAGCGCATGGAACAGACGACGCCGACGCTAACGCGCGCGCGGTCAAAGCGCTTTGTTATTGGATGGGCGTCGACCTGGCTGGTATCTGCGCGATTCCCCGGTATGCCTGGTTTTCGCACAAAGAAAACGGGACGCCGATCACCCCCTACCACAAGAACGCCATCGTAATTCTGATTGACCAGGGCTTCGAAACAATGGAAGGGGCTAGCGGTGATGATTGGATGTCGGGGTCGCAATCGATGCGTGGCTATATGCGTGGCGCCGAGATTACCGGAATTGTCGCCGAGCACATCCGCAGTCTTGGCTATGGCGCCCGCGCGCAAACCAACATTGACAGCGACGTCCTACATATCCCGCTCATTTTGCGGGCCGGCCTGGGCGAGATGAGCCGTATCGGCGAACTCGTGCTCAATCCTTATGTCGGACCACGTTTCAAGTCGGCGGCAATAACAACCGATTTGCCGCTAACCGCAGACAAGCCGATCGATTTTGGTCTCCAGGACATGTGCGCAAAGTGCAACAAATGTGCGCGGGAATGTCCCTGTGATGCGATTCCGTGGGGACACAAGATCATGTTCAATGGCTATGAGACATGGAAACCCGATGTCGAACGCTGTGCGCGCTACCGACTCACCAATCCCAAGGGCGCCGCCTGTGGCCGCTGCATGAAAACATGCCCATACAATCATGAGGGCCTTCTATATCACCGTTTTTTCTTGTGGTTGGCGATACACATACCGGCGTTGCGCGGCTGGATCGCGCGACTAGACGATCGCATCGGCAACGGCCGTCGCAATTTGGTCAAGAAATGGTGGCGCGACCTCGAGTGGCATCGCGACGGATATGCGGTAACGCCACGGGGGGGTACCAATGCGCGGGATATCAATCTGATGCGTAAGGTGGATCCTAGCAAACAGAAATTGGCACTCTACCCTGCTGACGCCATGCCGGTACCCAATGACACAAACCCGCAAATCGTCGATCGCAAAAGGGCTTTGGCGGCTGCCGCGCAGATCGAGTCGCCAGCCGAGGCAACGCGGCGGCGCGCGCAATATGGCGCCATGCCAAGCCAATATGTCGCCAGGCCACCGCATGCCGGCGGTCCGCGGGGGCCCGAAGTTGAGGCCGGGCGATCCGGACTTGCGGAACCTGTCACCAAGCGATGAGTCGTACGGCACTGATCGGGGTCGATTGGGGAACCACGTCGTTTCGCGCCTATCGCATCGCCGACGACGGTGAGGTCCTGGAGGCACTCGAAGCGGCGCTTGGCATTTTAAGAGTCAGTGACCGCTCTTTCGAGAAGGCTTTCGAAGTCAAGCTTGAGTCGTGGCTCGATGCGGAGCCTTCGGCACCGATCTTGATCGCGGGCATGATCACAAGCCGGCAGGGGTGGATTGAAACCGACTATTTGCGTTGTCCCGCGGGTTGCGAGGAATTGGCGGCAGTATTGGCACGGTTGGAAACAAAGAGGGGTCGCAGGCTCCACTTTGTAACCGGGCTTACGACAGTCGACGCCGCCGGCATGCCTGATGTCATGCGTGGTGAGGAGACCCAAGTGGTCGGTGCCTGGGCCGATGATCGCCAAAGTGGCCTGGTGGTATTACCGGGAACCCATTCCAAGTGGGTTTTGATCGAAGGGGGCAAGATCGTGCGATTCGCCACATTCATGACCGGCGAAGTTTATGGGGCTCTCAAAGATCATACGATCTTGGGGCGCCTTATGACCGGCGATGTCGATGACGCTGCGGCGTTCAAACGCGGCGTGGACGATGGTTTTGACAATGATCCCGCGCGCGGCGGATTGCTACGGCGTCTGTTCGGGGTGCGTTCCCATGGGTTGGTCGGTAACATGTCCGGCGAAGTGTTGAGCAGCTATCTATCAGGTCTTCTAATCGGATCCGAAATCCGGGAAGCTTTGTCAGGCCTTGGGTCGCGGCTCGACAAGGGATTGGTGACCGTAATCGCGAGCGAGGCGTTGTTGCGGCGCTATGCGCGGGCGCTCTCGTATCTCCAACGGTCATATGAACTGGTCGATGGCGATGCTTCGGCGCGCGGGCTTTACCGCATCGCCGGCGTTGCCAAGCTGTTCGGCTGACGATAAGCGCGGTTAAATCAGGTCGGCGCGGCCGCCTTCGGCGTGCGAAATATCCTGTTCCGCAATCAGCGAAATGACGTCAAACGTGCGATCAATATGCTGGCCCAACAATTTCGCGGCCTTGTCGCAGTCTTTGTCGAGTGTCGCCTCGTAAATCGCCTGGTGCTCCGCGTGAACATCGCGCGGCACAGACTTGTCTACCAATGCAAAGCGACGGTAACGCTCTGATTGTTGAAGCAGGATGTTTCGGAAGTACAGCAGCCAATTGTTGCGACACGCGGCTGTCAGCGCGCGATGAAATGCCAGATTTCTCGCTTCCCACTCGTCGCTGACACCTTTTGCATCGTCCGCGAGACGTTCCTCCACCTTGGCGAGCCTATGATAAGCGGCAACGACGTCTGCTTCCCATTCGTCGTCTCCATTCGTGATCGACTCGCGCAAAGCCTCCATTTCCAGCAACCGTCGCATGTCGGTGATGTCCTTGAGATCTGAGAGCGATAGCGGCGCCACGCGAAAGCCACGTTGACCTTCGGAAATCACCAAGGCATCGCCGACCAAGCGCAACAAAGCCTCGCGTAGCGTACTGGCGCCGATGCTATAGGAATCACGCAGCCGCTCGATTCGCAATTTGCTGCCTGGTTCTAGGGTCCCGTCCAAGATGTCGTGACGGATACGTTCATAAACCGACTCAACGACGGTCTTGGTCACCCGCGTCGGTATTTCTTGAGTCTTTTGAGAAACGTTCATTCTGGGCTGCCGTTCGGTCGGTCTGACGATCACGAGAATGCTACTCGATTTTCGAGAATGAGCAACATAATTCGAAAATATATGAAATTTCATTAAAAACAAAAAATATCGAAATTTTCGTTGACAGACGATATCTGTGGGTGTGAACTCACCTCAACGCCTCGCGCAAGAAGGCCTGAAATTGACAACCACATATGTGCCGACAGGCCACAACGAGTTGTCAGCGTTGTAGGGGAAGAGGAATGTCCGCGGTGGCTGCATGCCAAACCGAATGGGGCCGAGCCTTCATCAAAGTGACCGGTGTCCGTCGCGACCGTTTCGTCGAGTTCTCATTTTGGCTCAACGACGAAGATCTTAGCGTCGAACTTGTCATGCCTTATCCCGAATTCCAGGAATTCTGCAAAGCGCGGCAGGCGACCCTCGTGTCGCCTGACCAAGCGGCGCGGGTTCCATTTGAACAGCTTCAATGGCGCTTCCGGGAACCGCAAACCGATCCGACGCCCGAAGCCAAATCGCGTCAAGGACATGACCCAAGGGAGGATGTCTCGTGACAATTGAAATCAAGACGCTGAGCCTGGAACCTCGGCGTCAGACTTATTCGCATATTGCACGCCGCTTTGGCAGCGACCGCCCGGCGTCGCGCTACGAAGAAGGTGTGCTCGATGTCCAGGCCACCGACCATTTTCACTATCGGCCCTTGTGGGCGCCGGAGTATGAGATTTTCGACGCACGCCGTACCGCGATCGAGATGGCGGACTGGTACGAATTGCGCGATCCGCGCCAGCTGTATTACGCCACCTACTGCATTGCGCGTTCCGGACTCAACCAAGTCACTGAACAGAATTTCGCGTTTATCGAAAAACGCGACATGCTTGCCAGTATTGACAGCACTTGGTTGTCAACGGCCCAGGAATACCTCGTGCCGCTCCGCCACTACGAGTGGGGCGCGAACATGAACAGCAGCTTGATCGCCGATTGGGGATACGGCACTGCGCTTACGGCGGCGGCGATTTTCAGCGCCGGCGACCGTTTGGGCATGGCACAGATCCTGGGTCGTGTCGGTTTGGCCATCGACGGCAACAGCGGAACCTCACTCGACCAAGCGAAAGAAGCCTGGCTCACGGGCGCGCAGTGGCAGAAGCTGCGCCAATTGGTCGAAGACAGTTTCGTGGTGCAGGATTGGTTCGAGACGTTCGTTGCACAAAACCTGGCGATGGATGGCATCGTCCACCCGCTCGTCTTTGGCGTGTTTGACCGCACCGGGCAGGCTCATGGCGGAGCCGCCTTGTCGATGGTTTGCGAATTCATGCCGACCTGGTACGCCGACCAGTCGCGATGGGTCGATGCCGTTATCAAGCGCGCAGCCGCGGAATCGGCAGATAACAAATCCGCTTTGGAAAGCTGGTTGCAAACCTGGAGCGAACGCGCGATCGAGGCCGCGCAGCCGTTGGCACGACACGTGCTCGGCCAAGCCGGCGACGATGCAGTCTTTGGCCTTCGCGCCGATCTCAATGCCCGTGCCCAAAAACTGGGCTTGGATATCGGCTCGTAAAGGAGAGTGACGATGGCACGCAATGTATCCATTACGCTGCAAAACACGTCGGATGCCAGGCCAATTATCGAGGCCATCACGGAAGATAACCCGACGGCGGAAGTCAACAATTTTCCGGCGATGGTCAAGATCGACTGTCCGGCACGATTGGTGGTCCGGCGCGACAGCGTTGAGAACAAGATTGGTCGAGAATGGGACCTGCAGGAGTTGCATCTCAGCCTGATCTCGCTGGCTGGCAATATCGACGAGGACGACGACGAGTTCGTCCTTGCTTGGAACTAGAGAAGGAGAGGCGCAATGAGCACTCCTAAGAAACTGGGCCTCAAAAAGCGTTACGCGCTGATGACACGCGGCCTCGGTTGGGACACCACCTATCAACCGATGGATAAGGTGTTTCCCTACGACAAATTCGAAGGCATCAAGATCCATGATTGGGAGGCCTGGGAAGATCCGTTCCGGCTGACCATGGACGCATATTGGAAGTTCCAAGCCGAAAAGGAACGCAAGCTATACGCGGTAATCGACAGCTTTGCCCAGAACAACGGCCAGCTCGGGCTGACCGATGCCCGATACATCAACGCGGTCAAGCTATTCATCACGGGCGTATCGCCATTGGAATACCAGGCGCATCGGCACTTCGCCCATATCGGGCGGCATCTCCGAGGTGTCGGGCCACGGATCGCGGGCCAAATGCAATCGCTTGATGAATTGCGACATGCCCAAACGCAGATCCACACAATAAGTCACTACAACAAGTATTTCGACGGGATGCATGATTTCCGCCATATGCATGACCGCGTTTGGTACCTGTCGGTGCCAAAGTCGTTCTTTGACGATGCGGTCACCGCGGGCCCGTTTGAATTCATGACCTCGATTTCGTTTGCGTTCGAATATGTGCTGACCAACTTACTGTTTGTGCCGTTCATGTCCGGCGCGGCCTATAATGGTGACCTGGCCACCGTAACATTTGGTTTTTCGGCACAGTCCGATGAATCGCGCCACATGACGCTTGGTCTTGAGGTGATCAAGTTCATGCTTGAGCAGGACGAGGGCAATGTGCCGATCGTCCAGCGTTGGATCGACAAGTGGTTCTGGCGCGGCTACCGCCTGTTGTCGCTGGTCGGCATGATGATGGACTACATGCTGCCAAAGAAGATCATGTCTTGGTCAGAGGCCTGGGAGATGTATTTCGAGGAAGCCGGCGGCGCCCTGTTCGAAGATTTGGCACGCTATGGCATCCGTCCGCCGAAATATGCTGATGTGGCAAACAAAGAGAAATCTCGCATCTCGCATGAAGTCTGGGCAATCTTCTATCAATACACCCATGCAGCCGCGTTCCACACGTGGGACATCGATGACGAGCACAAGAATTGGCTGTCGGAGAAGTATCCGGAAACGTTTGATCGCCACTATCGACCACGGCTCGACATGTGGGCGGATATGTCCAAACAGGGTCAACGTTACTACAACAACGCACTACCGCAATTGTGCACGACCTGTCAGATCCCGATGGGCTTTACCGAACCCGACGATCCAACCACGATCTGCTTCCGGTCCAGCGAGTATAACGGTGACCGTTATCATTTCTGCTCGGATGGCTGCAAGGACATATTCGACAATGAGCCGGAAAAATATGTCCAGTCTTGGTTGCCGGTGCATCAAATATTTCAAGGTAATTGTGGCGGTGCCGAGATCGGTGACGTCCTGAATTGGTACCACCTGAATCTTGGTACGGACAACATGGCCTACGAGGGTTCGCCGGAGCAAGAAATGTGGTCCCGGTGGGTCCGCGATCGGCAGAAGGTGGCCAGCTAACGGCATTGAATAATCGGGCGGCGCAAGTGACGTTCGCGCCGCCCCGGATCACCAGGGAGGGTCGATATGGCCGTCGTTGCACTTCAAGAAAACTACAAGGGTGAAGTCCGAGACAGAATTGAGAACTTCCACGGGAATCAACTCGTCTATTTCCATTGGGAAGATCACCTTATGTTTTGCGCTGCCCTGGCATTTCCATTTCCACCCGATATGCCATTTGGCGCAGTGACTGGTGAGGTTTTGCCAACATTCTACGGACTGCATCCGGATTGGGACAACGTGGATTGGGCGATCGTCCGCTGGACTGTGGACGGCGCGCCCTTCACGCCGGATCCTAAGAAGAGCCTCAAAGATAACGGGATTTCGCACAAATCACTGCTGCGGTTTTGGACGCCTGGTTTAGAGGGCTACCAAGGCAGCAAGAGTTAGCGGCCCATACCGGCCATCGCGATGACTGAGGTGTGGCAATGCATAGTCTGACAATAGAGCCAATTGGCGAGACGGTCGATGTTGCCGATGGTCAGAGCATTCTCGATGCCTGCTTGCGTGCGGGTGTGTGGCTGCCGCACGCGTGTTGCCACGGACTTTGTGGCACGTGCAAGGTCGAGATATTGGACGGCGAGGTTGACCATCGCGATGCGTCGTCCTTTGCATTGATGGATTTCGAGCGCGACGAAGGCAAAACATTGGCGTGCTGCGGGACATTGGCGTCTGATGCTACGATTGAGGCTGAAATAGACGAGGATCCCGACGCCCAGTATTTTTCGGTACGGGATCATAGCGCCGCCGTCATTGCCTACGAAGACGTGACACCGGATGTGCGCGTGATACGATTACGGGTTGATGGCGACGGCGTGGCGTTTCAACCGGGGCAGTACATAAACCTTGAAGTCCCGGGTACCGACAAGCCGCGCGCATTTTCGATGGCGCAATCGCCTGGCGAACAAAACCGTATCGAGCTACATATCCGGCGTGTTGAAGGGGGCCAAGCCACGGGCTGGTTGCACAGCCACATTCAACTGGGGCAGAAGCTGTCTTTCTCAGGGCCGTATGGGCGCTTCTTCGTACGCAAATCCAAGGAGAAGCCGCTGTTGTTTCTCGCCGGCGGTTCAGGTCTGTCGTCACCAAAGTCCATGATACTGGATCTTCTCGAACAGGGCTGCACACAACCGATCACGCTGATCCACGGCGTGCGGGGCCGGAAAGATCTTTATTGTGGGGCGTTGTTTGAGCGTTTGGCCCGAGAGCATGACAATCTTCGTTATGTGGCGGCGCTGTCTGCCCCGGATCCGAGCGACGACTGGTCCGGGGAGACCGGTTTTGTGCATGACGTTGCCGCCCGGCTCTTTGATGGCAAGTTCGCCGGCAGCGTCGCTTATCTATGTGGCCCACCGCCGATGATCGAAGCGTGTATTCGCACATTGATGAAAGGTCGGCTTTTTGAGCGTGACATCTTCACAGAGAAGTTTGTCACCCTTGGCGACGGCGACGCGGCATTGGCACGCAGTCCGCTATTCAAACGCATATGAGCGCCGCGCGATGACGGAAGTGGCATACATTATAACCATTGCAGGGCAAGACGGGGCATTTGCCTGTCCAACCACCGAGCGTGTTCTTCTGGCCATGGAGCGAAGTGGCCGCAAGATGATCCCGGTTGGCTGCCGAGGTGGTGGCTGCGGATTTTGCAAAGTGCGCGTGTTGGGTGGGCGTTATCACACGGGCCGCATGAGCAGTGCGCATATCAGTGAATCTGAGCAAGCTACAGGATATGCCCTGGCTTGTCGTATCTACCCGGAAAGCGATCTGTTGTTGCAGGTTATCGGGCCTAAACCAAGACAGGGCTGGCGGGTGCGCAATGCAGCGGCCAATGCCGCCCCATGACATTGATGGAAGGAGCGCAGTGAAATGGCAATTACCGGAGTCCTACGGCCTGGGTTCGTACAAATTCGCGTCCTCGATATGGAAGAGGCCAAGAATCATTACTGCCAGATTATGGGTCTTAAGGAGGTGAGCACGGGGGCCGACGGTCGCGTCTATCTTCGCGCGTCGGATGAATTCGATCGGCACAGCATCGTTCTCCGCGAGGCCGATGCGGCCGGTATGGATGTCATGGCATTCAAGGTTGCGCGAGATGCGGACCTCGACGATTTTTCGGCGCGCATTCGTGATTGGGGTGTCAGTGTCGATCAAGTGGAAGCCGGCGAACAACCTGGCGTCGGGCGGCGAATCGGTTTTGCAATTCCGAGCGGGCACCGCATCGAGCTTTATGCATCTATGGAACAATCGCCAAATTGCCCACAAACGACCAATCCAGAAGTTTGGCAAGACCCGCCCGCCGGTATGAAGATCAACCGCTTCGACCACTGCCTCCTCTACGGACCAAATATTCCCGAAGTCACACGCTTTTTCGAAGAGGCGTTGGACTTTGCCTTGGCTGAGAAAGTCGACACGCCGGATGGCACGATCGCGGTTTGGCTCACATGCTCAAACAAGGCGCATGACGTAGCGTTCGTCAATCATGAGGAACCAAATAAATTCCACCACGCCGCATTCATGCTGGAAGATTGGAACGACATCGGCTATGCCGCGGACATCATGGCGCGCTACGACGTGTCGATCGACATCGGCCCGACCAGGCATGGCATCACGCGCGGTCAGACGATCTACTATTTCGATCCGTCCGGCAATCGCAACGAAGTGTTCGCTGGCGGCTATTTCTACTATCCGGACAACCCGACCCGGACTTGGACCGCCGACAAACTCGGCAAGGGCATTTTCTATTATGAGCGTGAGCTCAACGACCGATTTCTGGGCGTCGTAACATAGCTTGCTCAACGGTTTTTCGGGGGCGGTGAACCTGCAAAGCAGGGCAACCGCCCCTTTATAGACGCAATGTTCGGTGGCCGACTCGCCTAGCGATCGCCGAAGAGGATGATGTGTGATGTCTGAATTAGCGACGGCTGATTTGGCCGAGGAATCGCTTGGCCGTGTCTCAAATTTCATAAACGGCGCGTATTCATCAGCGCCGGGTCGTTCGTTCAAAAATGTGAGTCCGGTAGACGGACGCACGGTTTCCTTGGTCGAAGAAGCGTCGGCGGCCGACGTTGATCGTGCGGTCGAAGCGGCGCGCGCGGCATTGTCGGGGGACTGGGCACATCTGTCGGTTGCGAATAGATCGCAGCTTCTGCATCGTGTCGCAGAAGAAATCGAACGACGCTTTGACGCGTTTCTGGAAGCCGAGATTGCGGATACAGGAAAACCGCGCAGCTTGGCCGCGACGATCGACATTCCGCGCGGTGCCGCCAACTTCAAAGTGTTTGCCGACATGGTCAAGAACGTGCCGTCGGAAACGTTCGAGATGGCAACCCCAGATGGCCGTGGCGCGTTGAACTACGCCGTCCGGGTTCCCAAAGGTGTCATCGGCGTCATATGCCCATGGAACCTGCCGCTACTGCTCATGACGTGGAAGGTGGGGCCGGCGCTGGCTTGCGGCAATACCGTTGTTGTTAAGCCGTCAGAGGAGACGCCGTCCACGGCAACATTGCTCGGTGAAGTCATGAACAGCGTCGGCGTTCCGCGCGGCGTCTACAATGTCATCCATGGATTTGGGCCGAATTCGGCCGGTGAGTTCCTGACCCGACATCCTGGCGTTGACGCAATAACGTTCACAGGTGAGACGCGGACCGGCGAGGCAATTATGGCCGCGGCGGCAAAAGGGGTCCGCGACGTGTCGTTTGAGCTGGGTGGCAAGAACGCGGCGATCGCTTTTGCGGACTGCGATCTCGACGCGGCGTTGGAGGGGACGGCCCGATCGGCGTTCGCCAATTGCGGGCAGGTTTGCCTCGGCACGGAGCGCGTCTATGTTGAACGACCGCTCTTTGAGAAGTTTGTCGCCGGCTTAGCCGATCGGGCACGCGCGTTGAAGCCCGGTGCGCCATTCGACTCGGATACGAACCTTGGTCCCCTCATCAGCCGAGAGCATAGAGACAAAGTTCTGTGCTATTACGAAAGAGCGGTACGCGATGGCGCGACCGTCGTAACCGGTGGCGGCACCCCGCAAATGCCTCCCAATTTGGTGCATGGGGCCTGGGTCGAACCGACCATTTGGACCGGCCTGCCAGACGATTCACCGGTCATTCGAGAAGAGATATTTGGGCCTTGCTGCCATATCCGGCCATTCGATACCGAACAAGAAGCGATCGATTTGGCGAACGATACGCCGTATGGTTTGGCATCGGCAATTTGGACTGGCAATCTTGGCCGTGGGCACCGTGTGGCGCGTCAGGTCCATGTTGGGATCACGTGGGTGAACAGTTGGTTCTTGCGTGACTTGCGTACGCCGTTTGGTGGCGCCAAGCAGTCGGGCATCGGCCGAGAGGGCGGCGTTCACTCTTTGGAGTTCTATACCGAATTGCGCAATGTCTGCGTGAAGCTTTGAGGCAAACCGAATGGCAATTGATTCGTCAAAAGTTGAAATAGCTGCGCGCCAGCTGCGCGTCGCCGCGGAACAGGGCGAGCCCTGCGATCCGGTTCGGGCGTTGATCGGCGATGACAATCTTGGCGCCGCGTACGCCGTTCAAGATTTGAACACGGCCGCCGCGATCGAGAACGGGCGGCGCCTGGTCGGGCGCAAGATCGGGCTGACGGCCAAGGTCGTGCAGGCACAGTTCAACGTCGACAGCCCCGACTACGGCATGTTGTTTGCCGATATGGATGTGCCGGAGGGCGAGGAAATTCCGTGGCGAGGATTGATGCAACCCAAGGCGGAAGCAGAGATCGCTTTTGTCCTCGGTGCCGACCTCGACCAGGAACAGCTCACAAGCGCGGATGCCATGAACGCAATTGCGTATGCGGTCGCCGCGATCGAAATCGTCGACAGTCGGATCAAGGATTGGCAGATCGGGATCACCGATACCGTTGCCGACAACGCGTCCGCCGGCCTCTTCGTACTGGGCAATCAGCCCCGGAAGCTGGGCGAGTTCGATCCCAGATTGTGCGGCATGGTTATGGAATGTCGCGGCGAACCGATTTCGGTCGGTGCAGGTGTTGCCTGTTTGGGGAGCCCGATTAGTTCCGCACTTTGGCTTGCCAAGATGATGGCCAAGGTGGGGCGCCCGCTAGCCGCGGGTGATATCATCTTGTCGGGCGCACTCGGACCGATGGCGCCGATCTCGCCTGGCGATGTCATTGAGACGCGCATCTCCGGTCTTGGCTCGGTACGTGCCGCATTTTCCTGGGATTAAGGCTATGAAGACAAAAGTTGCTATCATCGGCTCCGGAAATATCGGCACCGATCTGATGATCAAGATATTGCGCACGTCAAATACGCTAGACGTGGCCGCCATGGTCGGGATTGATCCGCAGTCCGATGGGTTGGCGCGCGCCGCCCGCATGGGTGTCGCCACCACTGACAAAGGCGTCGACGGCCTTCTCGCCATGCCGGTGTTTCACGACGTGCGCATCGTGTTCGACGCGACATCGGCGCGCGCCCACGCGCGACACAGTGAAGTTTGCCTTAACCATGGCAAGCAGATGATCGATTTGACGCCGGCGGCGATCGGCCCCTATGTCGTACCCGTGGTCAATATGACCGCACATTTCGACAAACCCAATCTCAATATGGTTACATGCGGTGGCCAAGCAACTATTCCTATGGTTGCGGCGGTGCGTCGGGTTGCCACACGCGTCCCCTATGCTGAGATCGTGGCGTCGATTTCATCACGCTCTGCCGGCCCAGGTACGCGGGCCAACATTGACGAATTCACGCAAACCACGGCCCGCGGCATCGAGACCGTGGGTGGCGCTGAACGCGGCAAGGCAATCATTGTTCTCAATCCGGCCGAGCCGCCGATGATTATGCGCGACAGCGTATTCGTTTTGAGTGAGGGCGCCGAACCGGAACAGATCGACGAGTCAATTGCCGCGATGGTCGAAGACGTCCAGGCCTATGTGCCAGGATACCGACTCAAACAGGATGTTCAGTTCGAGCGTATTGGCAACAACCAGCCGATCCGTATTCCAGACTTCGGCGAGTTTTCTGGCTTGAAAGCGTCAGTTTTTCTTGAGGTTGAAGGCGCGGGTCATTATCTGCCTAACTATGCTGGAAATCTCGATATCATGACGTCGGCGGCCCTGAAGACCGCTGAGAATTTCGTCGCCATGCATTTGGCTGGAGAAGCCGCATGACAAATTCCAATCGGCCCGGGCGAAAGCTCTATATCCAAGATGTCACCTTGCGCGATGGTATGCACGCGATCCGCCACCAATACGGCATTGATCACGTCCGGGCGATCGCGCGTGCGCTAGACGATGCAAGAGTCGACAGCACGGAAGTTGCGCATGGCGATGGACTTTCCGGATCAAGTTTCAACTATGGGTTTGGCGCCCATACGGATTGGGAATGGATCGAGGCGGTTGCCGATGAATTGAGTTACACGAAGCTCGCGACATTGTTAATTCCGGGCATTGGGACCGTCGAGGACTTGGACCGCGCTTATGGTCACGGCGTTCGCTCGGTTCGTGTGGCGACACATTGCACCGAAGCGGATATTTCGAAGCAGCATATCGAACACGCGCGTGATCTCGGCATGGATGTCGCCGGGTTCTTGATGATGGCGCACATGATCCCCGGCAAAGAGCTCGCCAAGCAAGCCAAGCTCATGGAAACTTATGGCGCGCATTGCGTCTATGTCACCGATAGTGGCGGCGCTCTTTTGCTGGACGATGTTGCGGAACGTTTTGACGCCTACAACGATGTTCTCAAGCCCGAGACCGAACGGGGGATCCACGCCCACCACAATCTCAGTTTTGGTGTCGCAAACTCCGTGATCGCTGTTGAACATGGCGCCATTCGGGTTGACGCATCTTTGGCGGGAATGGGCGCTGGTGCGGGCAACGCGCCGTTAGAGGTCTTCATTGCAGTTGCTGAGCGCATGGGCTGGGATCACGGCTGCGATCTCTACAAGATCATGGATGCCGCCGACGAACTGGTGCGACCGTTACAGGACCGCCCGGTCCGTGTAGATCGCGAGACCTTGGCGTTGGGCTATGCCGGCGTCTACTCCAGTTTCTTGCGCCACGCGGAACGGGCGTCTGAGATGTACGGCATCGATACGCGCGAAATTTTGGTGGAACTCGGCCGCCGGCGCATGGTCGGTGGGCAGGAGGATATGATCGTTGACGTGGCGCTTGATCTCGTGAAGCAAAAAGAAGCCGTGGCATGACCGATCTGGCAAGACTAGCCGAACAAGTCGATGAGGCCGCCCGTGCGGCAACGGCGATTCCGCAACTCACCCACAACACACCGCTTACGGGCGACGACGGCTACGCGATCCAGGCCTTGTCGATGGCGCGACGCTATGCCCGTGGCGAACGACGGATCGGTGTTAAGATGGGGTTGACCAGCCGCGCGAAGATGGTGCAAGTCGGCGTTGACGAAGCGGTGTGGGGGCGGCTGACCGATGCCATGCGCATTGACGATGGCGGACGTGTTTCGATGACAAGTTACGTCCACCCGCGCGTTGAACCAGAAGTCGCTTTTCTCATGAAACGGCCACTTGCCGGGAATGTGAGTGCGGCGGAAGCGATGGATGCGGTCGAGGCCATTGCGCCGGCAATGGAAATAATTGATTCCCGATACGAGAATTTCAAATTCACACTGGCGGATGTGGTTGCCGACAATTCGTCGTCGTCGGGGTTTGTGGTCGGCAATTGGCGATCGCCCGATCTCGACATATCCAACCTGGGCATGGTCTTGGAATTCGATGGCCGACCGGTACAAATTGGATCATCGGCGGCAATTTTGGGTCATCCTGTGCGATCTCTGGTGGCTGCCGCGCGGGCCGTGGCACGCTGGGGCGAGCAACTTGAAAAGGGATGGATTGTTCTGGCGGGTGCCGCCACCGCGGCCCAGCCACTCGTGGCGGGCGTGTCGGTGCGCGCGGATGTGGAGAGCCTGGGTCGCGTCGCGTTTGATGTTTTGCCACAATGACCCATGACGATCGAATCAAACGCGAATGAGCTGATATCCGGGTCAGCCGGTGCCTGTTTCTCGAGATGATTGCAGGAACGCAACCGCTTCCTCGACCAGGTCTTCTGACTGTTCTTTGACCTGAGCCATCGTGCCGCGCAGTGCCTCCGCCGACTCGCTGCTGGTTCTGGCGCCGGAGCTGACTTCCTGCATGTTATCCGCAACTTCTTGAGACCCGCTCGCCGCGTTCTGAATGTTCGAGCTGATTTCGGCCGTTGTCGCTTCTTGCTCGGTAATCGCTGAGGCAATTGCGCCCGAAATCTCCTTGATCTGATGGACCGTCGTTTCCAACTTCTCGATCGTCGAGACTGTGTTGCCGGTTGCGTCTTGCATTGCTCGTACCTGGTGGGCGATATCTTCCGTGGCTTTTGCGGTCTGGCCAGCGAGTGACTTAACCTCTGACGCGACGACGGAGAACCCTTTGCCGGCTTCGCCGGCGCGCGCGGCCTCTATCGTGGCGTTCAGCGCCAACAAATTCGTTTGACCCGCGATTGTATTAATCAGGTCCAAGACCTCATTAATGCTGCCGGCGGCCTGCGATAACGTCAGGACGACCTCTTTGGTATCGGTCATGCGATCTGCAGCATCGGACGTGATATCATTCGCATGCGTGATCTGACGATTGATCTCGGTAATTGACGCCAACATCTCTTCCGATGCTGCGGCAAGGGCTTGCATGCTTGCCGTTGTTTCCTCGACTGCCGCGGCGACTGTTGTACTGCGTTGGCTGGCGTCGTCGGCGTTGTCCGATACGATTCCGATGGAACCGTTCATATCGAAGATTGCCGCGGCGATTTCTCGGATATTGTCGACAAGCCTTTCCGTTAGGGCCGTAAAGTCGTCCACCTTTTGACCCTGGCTGTGTGAAAACGCGATGGGTGATACGATTCATCGGTTGGCTGCGCGGGGGATCGTATGAAGCGCTTTATCGAGGGTATCGATCGCGATCAAACGACGCTTTTTCCTGAGCGGTTGGAAGATTGGGTGGGCGAGGACAATCCGGTTCGCGTAATCGATTTCTTTGTCAGCGAACTGGATCTTGGCGATCTGGGGTTCGATGGTGTCGAACCGAAGGTGACGGGTCGACCAGCGTATCACCCGTCGATGTTGCTGAAGCTCTATGTGTACGGCTATCTAAATTGGGTCCAGTCGAGTCGTCGGTTGGAGCGCGAGGCGGGCCGCAATGTCGAGGTGATGTGGTTAACCGGTCGTTTGGTACCGGATCACAAGACGATTGCCGACTTCCGCAAGGACAATGGTTCGGCGATCCGCACGGTCTGCTCCGAGTTTGTCGAGTTGTGCCGCCGGATCGGATTGTTGGCGACGGCGAGCGTGGCCATTGATGGTTCCAAGTTCAAGGCGGTCAACAACCGGGACCGGAACTTCACCAAGGCAAAGATGGCGCGGCGAATGAAGCAGATCGAGGAAAGCGTCGCTCGTTATCTCGATCAACTGGATAGCGCCGACCGCCAGGAACCGACAGATGAGATTGAGTCTCGGATCACGCGTCTTCACGAGAAGATCGACAAACTGCGCGAGGAGATGGATCGCCTTAACGCCTTGGATGTCCAGATGATGGACTCGCCCGACGAACAAATCTCGCTGACGGATCCCGATGCCCGTTCCATGGCAACCAGTGGCAGGGGCTCTGGTGTTGTCGGTTACAACGTTCAGGCCGCAGTGGAGACCGATCATCACTTGATCATCGCGCATGACGTGATCCAGAGCGGTAGTGACCGGGCCTCGTTAGCGCCGATGGCGGAACAGGCCAAGGCGGCGCTCGGGGTCGATGACCTCGATGTCGTTGCCGACAGAGGCTATTTCAGTTCCGAGCAGATCAAGGAGTGTGCCGATGCCGGTATCACGCCAACGCTGCCGAAGCCGATGACAACGGGCATCAAGGCCAGTGGGCGGTTCGGTAAGCAAGACTTTCGCTATAGGGTCGACCAGGACGTGTACATATGTCCCGCTGGCCAGACGCTGTCATTCGTTTCCCACAAGCGACAAAGGGGCGGTCCCGATCTAAGGCGATACGCGACCAAGGACTGCGGAGCCTGCCCGATGAAGGCACGGTGTACTACCAGCACCGGGCGGGTGATCACGCGCTGGGAGCATGAATATCTATTAGAGGACGTGCAGCGCCGCCTCGACGAGAACCCACAGGCCATGCGCATCCGCCGCGAGACCGTCGAGCACCCGTTCGGGACCATTAAAATGCGGATGGGCGCCACCCATTTCCTGATGAAGCGGCTGAAAAACGTCAAAACGGAAATCGCTCTGGCCGTCCTCGCCTACAATCTCACCCGCGTCATTAACATCATGGGCGTGGGACCACTGATGACCGCAATGAGGGCATAGGCAAAGCCCATTTGCGAGCCCTGTTCGGGGGCCCGGCTAACCAACCACTCCCAAACCCGTCAGTAGAGCTCGAGCGACCGCACAGACGGCAATCGGCGGATTGCTCGGATCCTGCTCTTGCCAATCCCCGCATGCCGTACGGCAAATATCATCGCGCGCGTTTTTACACGCCCAAGACCCATATTGGCCGTAGCATTGTTGATGTGTTCGGACGTGCGGAGGTACTCGCCTTGCAGGCCGGAATGAACGACTTTGCGGTAGTATATATTCTGGCTGACTGCATCCAAGCTTGCACCGGCTTCTCGGACAAACGCATCCGACACATCGGCGAAGTCGTTGATGGCGTGTTTCAGCGTTGCCAGCGGGTCGGTTTCATCAATCCCGATCAACCTAGCTTCGAAGTTGCCTTTGCGGAGTTCGCGCAGGACATCGGTCATCGCCGCGACTTCTCGCTCTTGGCTGGCCAGCCGGTTTTCGACTTGGCTCAACGCCGCGTTAAGTGTGTCGGCCAGTTCGGCCGCCGCGCCTTCCAATGATGACGTGTCGACACGTGCCGCAAGATCGCCGGCGGCAAGTTGCCGGCAGCAATCCACAAGTGCCTCAAGTGACGGCAATAGTGCAGTATCAGAGCGTGAGAACAAATGCATCGTAAGTCGTTCCCTGGTCGGCAAGCATCGATTGTAAGAGTTTGGTCGATTTCTCGAGTCCGACCTTTCGGTCCGTATGTTTGTTGGTCCAGCCCGGAGACATAGGTAACAGTTTGTACCTAAGACATGGGTGACAACCACGCGCCGAACGGGTTGTCGAGGGGTTGCAGGGTTCTCTGTTCAAGATCGACGTAACCGAGATCATAGTGCATGAAGCTGACGAGCCAAATGGCGTCGTCAACTTCCTTGATGCCGAGCCTTTGCCCCGCGAGCACGGTTGAGACATTGATTTTTTTGCGGTGCAAGCAGATGCGGCCGCAATTGGTAACCAGGATGTCGCGATCGTGAAAGGGGTAGGCGAGCTCTGGGACGCCGGTATAGGGCCGGGTTGAGGGTTTGTAGACCTCGTCTGGTGGTTTCATGTCCAGGGCCTGGTGGGGTCGTTCCGTGTTGAATTCGTCAACGAAGGCATCGAAGCGTGCTTGCTGCTGCAGGCTGTTCATGCCGGGCGGCCGTGTGGCTTCCTTTTTCAAAGTAAGGTGGAGGCGCTCGTGTCGGCCATTTTCTTGGGGATGGCCTGGTTTGATGCGCTCGATCTGAATGCCGAGGCGTAGCCACCAGACGGAGAGCTTGGAGAGATTGAACAAACCGTTGGGGCTGGCGAAGGGTACGCCATTGTCCGATCTGATGGCGGCGGGCAGGCCACGTTCAGCAAACAGGCGTTCGAAGGCGGTGAGAGTGAGATCTTGCTTTGTCGACTCGAGAGCTTCGCACATCAGGACGAAGCGCGAGGCATGGTCGGTAACGGTCAAGGGGTAACAATACCGCCGGTTGCCGAGTCTGAACTCGCCTTTGAAGTCGGTGCACCACAAATCATTGGGTGCGGTGCCAGCGGACACGGGTGTGCCTTTGGCTCTTCGGCGGGGCCGGCCTTTGCGTTTGACCAGGCCGTGCCGGTCGAGGACGGCATGAACGGTACTTTGGGCTGGGATGCGGACATCCCCGGCCAGGCGGCGGACGAGCAGCTCACGGATCTTGCGTGCGCCCCAATGGGGTTTCTCCTTTTTGAAGCGGATGATCAGGCTTTCGACCTGTGCCGGCAATTGGTTGGCATAGCGAACCGGCCGGCGGGAGCGGTCGCAGAGGGCTTCGAGCCCGTGCTCCTTGTAGCGATTGTAGATTTTGTAGCCTGTCTTGCGCGAGATACCGAACTGACGGCAGACATCGCTCATTGGCTCGCCCTCTAACAGGCGGGCGACAAAACGTAGACGTTCTTCCATGACCGAACTCTCTTTCCACGGCATCAACACCTCCGGCCCCACGAATTCGGCCAAAAGTGTTACCCATGTGTCCGGTACAAAACGTCACCTATCTCTCAGGTCGGTCAGTTCTCTTCGCCCAGAAGTTTCCTGTAGATGGGTTTTATCGTTTCGACCTTCTCAGGATCGGGTTTGCGCCGGTTTGAGTGGTAACCGATAATGTTTTCCTGGCTATCGAAGCTGGGCGTGACATGCGCAAAGACCCAGTAGAAATCACCGTTCCTGGCAGCGTTGATCACATACGCAAATATCTCTTTCTTCGCGGCGATTTGGTCCCACAACAGCTTAAGGACGCAGCGCGGCATGTCTGGATGGCGGACAACGCTGTGTGGGGCCCCAATTATTTCTTTTTCGTCGTAATCGGCGACGCGCAGAAAAACACCGTTGGCGTAGGTGATCTTACCGTTCATGTCGGTTTTGCTGACGATGAATTCGTCGGGCGCAAAGGTGCGTTCGTGGCCTGTCAGGACGGCACGGTCGAGCTTTCTGGCCATGTCTAGGTCTCCTGGTCATTCTCTTTGGAAGGAGGATTCGGCGACCGCCAAACACAACGAACTCAAGTTGAGATGTTTCCTAACGCCGACATAACCATAGTTGGGTGGAGGTTAACATTGGATTTATTCCTAACGCATATAGACTATGCATAAATAATAGACGATGCTGCCTTTTGGCCAAGGCATGTAATGCTCTAAAGTAAACTTTCAGTATTAATTTCGTAATTACAATATAGACTTTCTAAGCGGAAGAATAGTATCTAATCATCGTATTGTCTTGTGGTCTCATACTGTTTTTCGTATCCGCCTTAGGTTTTTGGGTGTCCGGGTTGTTGGTTCGGTCCCTGCGATCGTTCAAGACATTTTCTTGAGCCGCGCACGCCGAGAACTTATAGTCAAGACCTTACTCTGGGCGGGGGAATTATCAGAGTTCAGGGGCTTTTGCCCGGGACCGACGAGGAGGCGGCATGAGCGACACCGGCGCGCGTGGGCCAACGGCGAGATCGGCATGGCCGGAAATTCGGACAGTATCGATGGGCGACGTTGTCGCCATCCTGGCGGCGGGCTTACGGGATTTTCGCGCCGCGCCGCGCCATGGGATTTTGATTGCCGGCATTTATGCGGTGGGTGGATGGATCCTGGTGCTACTGCTGCTCTATTTGGACCTGCCGTTTATGGTCTATCCGTTGGCGGCCGGATTCGCACTGATCGCCCCATTCATCGCGACGGGATTCTATGCCATCAGCCGCGCGTTGGAGCGGGGCGATCCGGTCACAATGTCGGCTCTACTTGACGCGTTGCGTGCCGCGGTTCGTAGTGATCTTGGTTGGATGGCTTTGATCACGGGGTTTTCGTTGTTCATTTGGATGGATATTGCTGCGCTGTTGTTTTTTGGGTTTCTCGGTCTTGATGCACTGAATACCGACGCGTTGTTGGGGCGCATTTTCATGACGCCGTCTGGGCTCCTCTTTTTGGTGATAGGCAATGCGGCCGGCGCCGTGATTGCTCTGGGGGTGTTCTCAATTTCGGTGACTTCATTTCCCATGCTCTTCGACCGCGAGGTTGACTTCGTTACGGCGATGATCACGAGTGTGAAGGTCGTTACCGGCAGTCCGCTGCCCATGATCGCTTGGTGTGCGACCATTGCCGTTCTTGTCGGTTTGTCTCTGCTATCGGGATTTGTGGGATTGTTTATCGTCTTACCGGTACTCGGACATGCGTCATGGCATCTATATCGGCGCGCGGTCGGGCCGGCCGCCACGGTGACTGAATAGTACCGAGGCGATTGCCCACCTGTCGCGGGCTTACCTGGGCACCTCTTGTTCGACTATTACCGTAACTTTTTGAAATTCCAGGGTGATCAAGGGCTTGTGCGGTGTTTGCGATCACAGCAGGCCGATATCGCGAGGCATAGACTTACGGTCGAACTCGAATGACGATGGCGAACAAAGGACGTGCGCCATGAACGATCTAAACGAAGCCATTCTTGCTTTGATTCTGGCGGCGATGACCGGGATCGGTGCAGATGCCGACATATTGGTGAATAAGCCCGGCGAGCCGCCATATCTTGCCCCAAGGGCCGGATATTACGAAACCGATCGGCGCCCCCTGCGGCGCGCATCGAACGAATATGTTCAATACGAACCATGCCGGATCCAACGCGCGAACGGGCAGGGGTGTTTCGTGACGGGCGCCCAAGTACCTGCGATGTAGTCCCGAGCCTCTTGCCCAAAGTGCCTTAGATAGGGGGACATCTGTCTGCGCCGTTATGCCCCGGGTGCCCCCTATCCAAGCCGCGTCATGATTTTATCGTTAGGCTGCTAATTCTCTAATCGGTTGGCCGGTTCGTTTCGCAACAGACGCGCGCAGCTTTTGCAGTGCTTTGTGCTCGATCTGCCGCACGCGTTCCTTGCTAATGCCAAGTTCTTTGCCAAGTTCTTCAAGTGTCACCGCGTTCTCGCGCAAGCGCCGCTCGCTAATGATCGTGCGCTCGCGCGGTGTCAATTCCTCCAAAGCCTTGGCAAGCCATTGGGAACGAGTGGCATTGTCACGTATTTCGATGACGACGTCTTCCGGGTTTTGCGAATCGTCTTGCAGAAAATCCTGCCACTCGTCATCGCTCGATTCGCTGACATTGGCGTTGAGCGACTGTTCACTTGCCGCCAAACGCATCTCCATTTCCTCGACGTCGTTCACTTTGACGCGAAGCTCCTTGGCAATTTTTGCCTTGCTCTCTTCGCTCAACCAGCCGTCGACATCATCCGAGTATTTGGCGCGCATTCGACGCAAATTGAAGAATAGGGCTTTTTGGGCTGCAGTCGTGCCGGTTCGCACGATTGACCAATTTCGCAAAACGTAATCCTGCATGGAAGAACGTATCCACCACGACGCATACGTGGAGAACCGGATCTCGCGTTCGGGTTCAAATCGAGCGGCGGCTTGCAGAATGCCGATATTGCCTTCTTGGACGAGATCGCTCATGGGCAAGCCATAATTGCGAAAGCGGGCGGCGATTTTGATCACCAGCCGCGAGTAAGCGTTGATGAGTTCGTGCAGCGCTTCCTCGTCGTTGTTATTACGCCACCGGCGGGCCAGCTCGAATTCACGCTCGCGGGTCAGCAGCGCGGCCTTCATTGACCGGTTGATGTAGCGCCGGTTGGCCTTCTGCGTTTCGGGACTATCAATGTGTGCCATGTGGAGTCGCACCTAGGTTTCTTTATTGAGCGGAACCGCTTCCCTTGTGCCGCAGATTGCCTATGCCAACCCGGATGTCGGCCATTGCCCCATGGGGCGTGGTGACCGAGATGCAAGACGTGTTGACCCCCTTGGCGGCCCGGCGCGTCAATTGGTTGGTTTGTCTTTTAGTGCGCTGACCTGACATTGTGCTGCCGCGAATGTTTGTTTTGTGATGATGGAGATTACACTCGAATATATTTTCCAATCAATAATAAAAACAAATGAAAACAAGTAAATAAACTTTCTTTGTTTAGGTTTTATTATAATATTCGCAAAAAATTTGACGCGAATTGGCTGGGCGTTCATGAAAACCGCAGAATTCCGGGATAGCTGGGCGTCATTTTGTCCAGCTGCGCAGCCATGGTTCGCCAGCGAACCAGCGGCTATCTTGATTGCCCGCAGGTGTGTCTGCGGCAGAAGTCAAGGGGCCATGGTGCGTTTGCACTAGCTGATAGGGTGACATTTCGTGATTGCGGTGACCAATATTGGCCTGTTTGCCGTCACAGGGTCTCGTCGCGGACATACCGGACAAGCGGTTTACCTTGTCGGCACCAAATGTAAGGTCTTCCGACGATCGGATGATCTACAGTATTTCACGCTCACATGCGTTCGCAGGACATGCTCTATGCAACTGATATCGATCAATTTGATTTCGTTCAAACACCTCTGTTTGAATGAAGATTGATCTAGCGCGACGACTGCACGCAAGCCAGAATGGGCCCCAGCTGGCGCACTCTTCCGAGAACAATGTCGGCCTGGCGAACCGCATCGGTGGCATGCGGTGACCGTAGCCGCGGGTTCGGCAGAATTGTTGCCAATTGGGCCGCCTGGCGGCGGCTGAGTTGGTCCGCCGAAACGCCGAAATGAGTCGTGGCGGCCCGTTCAATTCCGTATATGCCCGGGCCCCATTCGGCGATGTTCAAATAGATCTCAAGAATCCTGGATTTCGGCCAAAATGCCTCGATCAGGACCGTGAAATAGGCCTCGAGGCCTTTGCGGAAGAAACTTCGACCTGGCCACAGGAACAGGTTTTTGGCCGTTTGCATGGTGATTGTGCTCGCGCCTCTGAGCCGCTCACCGCGCCGATAGCCTTGATAGGCCTCGCGAATTGCCGACCAATCAAATCCCCAATGCTGGCAAAAAAGATTATCTTCGCGCGCAATAACCGATTCCGCGACCGACGGTGTAATCTCCGCTAATCGTACCCACTTTTTGTCAATGGTATGTCCCTCTGTCGCGCGAATGAGCATAAGAGGTGTCAGCGGAGGCGGAACAAATCGATATGCGGTGACCGCCAGGGCGGGCCCGAGCACGGCGATAGCGATACATATGGCGATCACTCGGCGCCAAGGCCGCCGTGCGGAGTTGCGACCCGGTCGCTGTTTGTGGTTGTCAACTTGATTGGCCCGCATTGATGACTCTATACGCCACGAGGGTCCGGTGCTAAGAAGCAAATCTTTGGTGTCACGTTGTGTGTCTGGCATTCAGTCGGCTCGATGAAAGCGCAAAGGAAACGAAACCAATCCACTGTTGGTCAGTTTCGTAAGGGAGCTCGCGAGGGTGCGGCCCGGTTTGGGAGCTTGACAATGCATCTAGGTCTTTCGTCGCGAATTCGTGCGCATCTCGTTCGCGCGGCATTGGGTCAGGTTCAGAGGCTGATAGGCGCGCGACTTGTTGGCCCTTTCATTGCCATCCAGGTGGCGCTCTCTATAGCTTCGAAAACGTTGGGTGCAGCCAGTTTTCCGCTGGATATCGACGTCTATGCCGGTGGTTTGCATGTGGTGTCCGGGCGCGCCCAAGTCGAGCTTGAGCATGAGACCTACGCGATCGACGTAGACCTTGAGTTGGTCGGCCTTATCAGTATCTTCGTGCCATGGGAATCGCGTGTCCACGCTGATGGCAAGAGATCCCAGTCATTGATCGAGCCACGCAATTACATCGCTAGATCTGGTGAATCCGATGACCTCGACTACCGTCACATGACGCGCGAGAACGGCATTTGGCGCGTTGTTGAGGCGAACCCGCCAGCCATTCACTCCGGCGGTTGGTTGGGCCATTCCTTGACCGAAGGTGCGGTCGATCCGCTCAGCGCATTGATCGCATTAATCGCCGCGTTCGACATTGGTCGTGATTGTGTCGACGTCGTACCGGTTTACGATGGCAAGAGGCGGTTTGACCTGGCGGCAAGAATGGTCGGAAAGGCCGTCTTGAAACCCGGTCGGCTATCCCGATTTTCAGGCAGCGCCTTGGTGTGTGACGTGGAAGTGAGACGCATCGCCGGCTTTGATTCAGAACGGGGAGCAGGGTCCTGGTTTTGGCGCGGGGATGGACGCGGCACGGAGCCATTGCGCGTCTGGATCGCGCGGTTACGAGCCGACCTTCCGCCCCTGCCGGTAAAAGCCAAAGTCAGCAGCCGGTTTGGGACTGTCGTTGCGCATTTTAAGCATGCTGATGGGCGCTAGAACCTTGGCACCGAGCGCCGCTTGGTAGCTCTTAGATTAGTTGAGAAACAGATTGTCAATATATTGATATCGAACTATTCTGGCAGATGTGGTATCATTTTTTTTGTTCGTAGATCCTATGGTTGGCGTTACAGTCCTGTCGCAGAGGGTAACCTGTGGCGTCGACCAAGTGGACGTGACGCTGGAATCGGTCCAAGCGCTGGACGGATTCATGGAGTGACAAGTGGGCCGCGCGAGCACAATATTGGCGTCGAATAGGCGGACGTAGAAGTGGTTTTGTTGCGCTATATCGGTGAAGACGGGCGCGAACACGAGCTCGATAGCGCACAGGCGTTGGTGCGCGCCATTGCCGATGGTGACATCGTGGATAGCACGCTGGTGCGTGTGCCGGAGCATGATCGCTGGATGCGGGCCGACGACCACCCCGAATTCGTCAGTCTTAAGCAGCAAAACAAACGCACAGTGAATAGACGCTTCGCTGGCGGCGGCGAAGACGCACCCGTGCCCGATTTCACCACGTTGCGAAAGCTCAATCGAACCGGTTCAAGTCGCCCAGCTGGGCCCGTAACGTCTGCCGGGCCCGTAACGTCGGGTGGACCGGGCCATCGCCGCGCGGCCGACCGGGCGGAAAGCTCGACCAGTCCTCTTGTCGAAGACCGGATCGAACCGACCTTGGGCCGTCCCATGCCATCCGATATTTCAAAGGTCGTCGATAATGATATCGACCCGCCGCCGACCGTTCGCGCAAAGGGGCGCGATGAGCGCATTTCACTGTTTGTGCCGAAATCACCGCCGCTCAAGCCGGTCGAAGATGTCGCGGACCTGGAAATCGAGGAAGAGCAACAGCAATCCATTTTTCTGCCGTCTGAGGCGCGCGATATCGAAACGAGCATCGACCGCTTTAACCGTTGGCTGATCGTTCAGGCGGTGCTGTCGGCTCTGCCGGTGCTGATGATCGCGTATATGGCGCTCATGTCTGAATCAATTTCGAATGCGCTCGCATATTACGGTTGGGGGCGATTACCGGCGGTCGGTTTGCCGCCATTTAACCGGCTCGAAGGTTGGGGGCCGTTGTTGGGTGTTTTGGTGCCGGTCCTAGCTGCGTGCGTATTCCTGATTGCGATGAGCCGGGCCCAAACCATAGCGTCGAAATTGCTTATTTACGGCTACAGATGGAGTTTTCGCTGGACTGTTCTGTCGCTGTTTGTGCCGATCGTTAATCTCTACCGGCCATGGTTGGGCCTTGGCGAGATCTACCGGTCGCTGGTTAACTCGGCGCGCGATCGAGAAATCGGCGTGTCGTGGCGCTATGGTTTCAGTGACTTGACCTGCTTGGTGGCGGTCATCTGGTTCGGCACGGTCATATCGATAATTGCCCTGTATCAAGCCTATGCCGTTGGCGTTGAGTTCAATAGCACGCTGTTCAGCCTTCTTATGCTCGAGATGGTGGTACGACTTCTGTTTGCAGTGGTGCCCTTTGTGTATTTGTTGAAAGTGCGCGATGCCATGGTCGAAATGCGGGATACGATTGTCAGGCATCGAACTGCGGAGACGGACCATTTTTCCTAAGGCGCCACTTATCCTAGGGCGAAAGGTCGGCGTTGGCGGGTGTCTTGACCCTCGCTCAACCTCAGTCCACGTCTAGATCAAGCAAAAAGTTTGGCCGAGCAAAAGCACCCGCGTGAATTGCCGGGTTGTAGTATCGCGTGTGTAGGTCCAAAGCCTGGTACCGATCGGTGAGGGCATCGAAATCAAGCAGTGCCAGGTCTCGTGAGTCGGACGCCCAGCCATATGCCATGTCTCCGCCGATATATGTCGGTACTGGCGACAAATAAAACCCGCTGTAACGGTACAAAGTACGAAATGCCGTCAGCGAGTTCCTGTATTCGTCAAGTTGGTAAGCTGGCGTACCATTCTGAGTAGCCAAAATGCCGCTGTTTGTGAGACAGCGTTGACATTGCGCGTAGAAGCTTTGCTCGAATAGAACGGTGCCGGGGCCAATCGGATCGGTGGAATCTATGATAATGACATCGAATTTCTGATCGGTTTTACGGACAAACTTCGCGCCATCACCAACAATCAATCGCGTCCGTGGATCGTCAAATGCGCCGTTCGACAGCGTCGGCAGGTGGCGCCGGCACAATGCCACGACTTCGCCATCAAGGTCGACAAGCGTGGCGCTCACCACCGGGTGTCGCAAAACCTCACGAAGACCGCCGCCATCGCCGCCGCCGATAATCAAGATGTCGCGCGGGTTTCCATGGGCGACCAACGGAACATGGACGAGCATTTCGTGATAGTAGAACTCGTCGGCTTCCGTGGTTTGCAATACGTCGTCGAGCACCAATACGCCGCCGAGCACGTCACTTCGAAAAATCTCAATCTTCTGAAACGCAGTCTTGCCCAAATGGATCGGCTCATCGATCCGAACCCCTTGGCGCAAGCCGCTGTGTAGGCGCTCCGTATACCAAGATGTCATGCTAACTCTCCGCGCATAAATTCCTGTACTTCGATTCGCCCTGGGCGAAACACACTTTCCAAAACTGGTATGGCATTTCGCGGTGAGGCGCGCCCGCACATGAAAAGGTCGATGGCGACAAAATTGCATTCGGGCCAGGTATGCACGCTGATATGAGATTCGGCCAATACAGCAATGCCGGTGACGCCATCGCCGTCAGGATAATGATGCAATTCGATCTGCAACAGTCGCGCGTTTGCTGCCATCGCGGCCCGCCGCAGCGCTGTCCTTACGATGTCGATGTCAGATAGGTTGTTAGCATCCCACATGTCCACCAATAGGTGAATGCCCGCAAATCTTCGTCCATTTCGCTCAATCAGATACTGAAGGGGCCGCGCCACCTCGCATTGTTCTATCGGCTCGCTTTCATCCGCTTGGGTCAATCAACTCCTCCATGTGTCCCGAAGTCTCTGCTCACATGCTGCCGTGGTCGCCGCGACCAAATTCGACAGCACGTCGTTTGGCTTTCCGTCCAGCAGCGCCGGCCCCAAAATGCTTCGCAGTCGAACAAAATGCAATGTGTTTGCGGCTGTCTCACGGAACCATGCGCGGATTTCGTTACGGCTCCTCAGCCGAAAGCCGAATGCGCGGCCGGGTAGACCTGCCCGTCCACGGCCGCTCGATGGACATTATCCAAGGGCGCCCCTAAAAACATACCTCTTATCGAGTTGATATTTGATGACATAGCCGACACACAGTCCAAGAACAGCGCCAACTTCGCGCATAAAGTCGGTTTTCCAGATGAACCAGAATCCAGTTTCGGCGCCCCAGAAGATGGCTGTCGTGATGGCCCCCATCAATGTATACAAGCCGAATTTGCGCGTGTGCGCGAGTAGCCCGGACGAAAGATCGCCAAATATCCAGCGCTTATCCAGAAGATATTTGAGCAATAGGCCAACCGCGGTGCCCACCGCAATTGCCAACGCTAGCGCGTGCGACCCTTCGTACGTCCACAACGACACGCGTTGCGCGGCGAGATTCGCGAATGTTGCGACGGCGGCAAAAAGGGCATATCGAAGCGTGAGTTGCTTCAGGGTCACAAAAAAGTTCCGGCGATCCCGCACAGTAGGACCGCAACGCCACACGCAATACTGATTTTGTCGCTGACCGCAAACACAACCGGATCGTCATTCATGTTCCCGCGCTGTGCGATCAGGATAATCCGGCTGATCCAATACAAAAGGATCGGGCAGGCGAACCATAACAAGTAAGGCGACGCGTAAAGTACCAATACCTCGGGGCTACTGATATAGAGCGCCAGAACCAAGACGGAATTGTAACCGGCCGCCATGGCCATCATCGTGATGACCGGTAAATCCTCAACACCATAGTTTCGGCCCCATATGTTTGAACCCCCTGATTGTTTCTTGTCAACAAGCTCTATTTGCCGTTTCACAGCTGCGAGGGATAGAAACAGAAACCCGGAAAAAGCTAGCATCCATGGGGATAAAATTACGTCCGTTGCGGCGGCTCCAGCAACGACACGCAGTGTATAGAGGGCCGCGAGCACAAAGATATCAATAATAAAATATCTCTTGAGTTCCAGAGAATATAGTAGTGTTAGGAAATAATAAATTCCCAATGTTAAGAATAAATCTGGTGTGGCAAAGAAAACACAAAGTATGACGGCGGAAAATAGCAAAATTATCGTCAGGCCGACGCCATGCGCGATGGGGATTAGTCCTGCGGCGAATGGTCGTTTGGATTTGCGCGGGTGCTTTCGATCGGCTGACAAGTCAAGGAGATCGTTCAGAATATACACGCTCGATGCGGTCAAACTAAAGATGATGAAAGCGAAGATCGCCATTGTGAGCGCACCCTGCTCGAAACGGTGCGCCGCGATGACAGGCAGAAAAACCAGGATATTCTTTAGCCATTGGTGCGGCCTGAGAGCCGCCGCATAGTATCGGACCCTTTCGCGGATGCCCGTGGGCGGGCAAAGATTGCGGACGTCATCTGAGACACGCGCGACCGCGGCGCGCAGTGCGTGCGAAACGTTGAATGTTATCGCCTGATTGGCTCTCGCCCAGACCGCCAAATCCACCGGTGCGTCCGCCGCATAGTCAAACTTCTTCTCGCCAAATCGGTTGACCAGGAATTCTGCTTTTGTGGCCCCGCCCAAATTTCGATTGCCATCGGACCCATGGGCTTCATCGAAACAACCCAAATGTTGGGCCACGGCGTCAACGAGTTTCTGATCTGACGCCGACACCAAGATCACTTTACGTCCATGCCGCCGTGCTTCTGAAATTAGCGCAAGCGCCTCGTCTCGATAGGGCAGGGTCGCGGCGTCAATATTGGTATGAGCGGCAATGCGTGATTTGAAAGCCGCCTTACCGCCAAGCAGGTATCTGGGTAGTCTTGCGATATTCAAGTAGTTGTTGGAAACAAACTGCAAGACGCTCTCATGCAAAAGGTCGGTTCGGATCAAAGTATTGTCCAAATCGACGACGAGAACGGTGTTGTTGCTGCTCATGTCCGCGGAATATCTCATTTCCCTTGAGAACAAGTTAGAGCCGTTTCGGACAATAAGGAGCCGATTTTGCGGCGATGGGAACTGTAATTCTGATTCTGCCTCACGGCGAAATGCGCGGTAAGATATGGTCTCGCGGTGTGGCGGTATGGAAAGACCGTAGGTGGTGATCGCAACTATGCCCAAGTGACAAGAACGGCGAACGCAACATGCATCCCTGGGATCAGTTAGAGCGCTTTCCAACCATACTGGACCATTCTGCCGGAGCGATTTTACGACAAGATCAAGTCGATGTCCGCATGGCGTATCGGGCATATGGCTAAGGACATCGCCGTCGAGATTGTCGCAAAAGAGCCCGGCCCTGCGGGTTTGCGACCGGCGGGCGTCCCCCAATGGGAATCCATGTGGACGACCACATTGGTCGGCGGACTTGCCCGATGCGCTCGTGCGGTGGATTGCACGTTCGCTTGATCTCGCAGCGAGCACCAGAGCGAACGTCCGATCCGTGAACCGCACGAGATCCAAATATTCGGCTCGTGTCCTGACGAAATCGAAGTTCGTAAGGTGCCTGGGGTCAGACGTGACGAACTTCGGTTTCAGGACACGAGCATCGCGCTGCGTCGCCCTTCTTGTGGACCGCCGCGCCGGACCCCAAACAGAATTGATTCAATATGGTCGGAAAGCGCTCTAACCACGAAATGACGCTGGCCAGGCATTACAGTCTGGCCAGCGTCAGTCGATGAGGTGAGGTGCGAATGGACGACGTCACTATGGTCGATTGCGGCGAAGGGCGAAGTGATCGCGATCACCGTCGGATGGGGTATTCGATCTCAGGGTACAATGGCACGGAATTGTCGACCATCTGGCTTGCGGCTGTTTGAACTGGTCATGCGGCCCCACACTGGCGCGAATGAAACGCCCATATCCTCCGCTACTGCGAAGAAAAGCCTACATACAAGCCTGAAACATCCGGAAGGATTTCATAGGTTTAGTGGGGGCTGTACCGTCGGCGCGGTGGGAACCATGCGGGCGCCAACAATCGCGAGTTAGCGAGTCTTAAACATAAATCGCGTAGACCGAACCATTGGAAAGGGCGTCGAAACTGGCTTGCTCAAATCCGCCATGGTACAGCCGCCAAAAGCAGTCATTGTTTTTGGCAGATTCCGTGCAAAATGAAGAGATCGATTGGCATGCTGATCTACCTCCCACGCTCGGTTTAGTGGTGAAGTCGTCAAAAGCATCTACGTTTCGATTTATTTGATTGAACTTGTAGCGGCCGATGTCCCAACAAAAATTCGAACCTAGTATTGTCGAAGAACAGGTTACGGGTATTCCACAACAAATTTCGGACGCTGGGGCGTTTTGCCGTGCATTCCTGGACTGCAATCCTCTGCCGTCTGCGGTGTGCCACTGCGATGACGGCAGTGTCGTCTACGCCAATAAACACTTGCGCGATGTCTTCGCGCTCGAAACTGCCCAGATGACTTCGACTTCACTTGCGCAGTTCTTTAAAGCTCCGAACGGCTTTGAGTCGTTGATGAATGCCGTGGCGGGCCAGGAAGCCAGCGATGCACGCGAGACCGAGTTCGTGCGTGGCGACCAGACCGAATTTTGGGCGCTGGTGTCTGCCCAAAAACTTTCGTTTGGCGATCGACCGTGTTTGGTGATTGTCATCAACGACCTCAACGATATCAAGCGAAGTCAACGGGCCTTGAGGAATAGCGAGGCGCGTGCACGACGTGCGCATGATCGCCTTATCGAAGCACTCGATTGCATCTCTGATGCTTTCGCCCTTTTTGGTAAGGACGATCGGATGGTACTCTGCAATGCGAACTACAAGCGTTTCCATCCAAATATTGCCGACATCTTGGTGCCAGGTGTTCAATTCGAAACATTATTGAACAGGCAACTCGATTCAGGCGCGCTTCGAATTGGCGACGGTACACGTGCGGAGACGTATGATCGCCGCATGGCAATGCATCGCGGAGAACGCGGGCTCTACGAAATCGAGCTGGACGATGGCCGGTGGTTGCTTAGCAACGAGCGTTCGACCCAAGACGGCGGCACGGTACTTGTGCAAACCGATATTACGGAACTAAAGCACAACCAGCAGGCCGTCGAACTGGCGCATGAAAGGTTGGTGGGGGCTTTGGAAGCGCTGCCCGCCATGCTTTTCCTTTATGGCGCGGATAACCGGTTGGCTCTTACAAACAGCGCCGCAAGGTCGGAAGACAGTCCGTGGCGCGATTTCGCTGTCGTCGGAACGAAATTCGAGGACGTTGCGCGCGCGTTCCACGGCAGTTCGCAAAACCGTGCGCCGGTCGCGAGCGGCCACGGGAATATTGACCAACCCCAAGGGGAGAACACGAACGCGCATCAAGAGTTTGAACACAGACTATCCGACGGACGCACGTTTCGCGTGCTCGCGCGGCCCCTGCCGGACGGCGGCGCAATCAAACTGCACATCGATGTAAGCAAACAAAAGCGGATCGAGGATGAACTGAGGCGCGCGAAAGAAGTCGCCGAATCAACGGATCGCGCGAAGTCCGTTTTTCTCGCGCAAATCAGCCATGAGCTCCGAACGCCACTCAACGCGATATTGGGATACGCAAACCTGATCGATCGCGCGACGAAGGCTGCGGCCCAAATGCCCGGCTCGCCGGGCGCGACAAGATGCGGCGAATATGCCCGACTGATAAGAGCGAGTGGCCAGCACCTTTTGCAGCTGATCAATGATGTTTTGGACATGGCGCAATCGGAAAGCGGCAACCTCCATCTCCGCGACGAGATCGTGGACCTCTACGAAACCGCGCAAACATGTGTTGACATGCTGCACGAAAGGGCGCGCGCCACTGACATCAAACTGGATGCGGCTCTTGAAGCCAACTTGCCGCTGATCAGGGGTGACGCGCGGCGCATCAGGCAAATACTGATCAATTTGCTCGGCAACGCGATCAAGTTCACGCCAGCTGGCGGAGGTGTCTCCGTCAATATTTACCAACTGCCCAATCGCGATATTGCCATCAAAGTTTCGGACACAGGAATTGGTATGCGAACCGAAGATATTCCGAAGGCGCTGACCCCATTCGTGCAGTTGGAGTCAGGACTTGATCGCCGCTATGAGGGGACCGGACTTGGGTTACCGCTGACCAAGAACTTGGTCGAACTCCATGACGGCAAAATGACGATCGTGTCGGCGTTGAATGAAGGGACAACGACGACGGTAACGCTACCCGCAGAGCGAACGCTCTCGCCTAATGACCGCCGTTGAAATATGTCACCCTGCCGGGCACGCGCTGTTCTTTCGAACCGGCAAGGCCTTGTACGGCACCACGGTCTTAATTGCTGTGCCGGCAACCAGCTCTTCCTATCGTGTTATCGAACGACAAGCCGGCAATTGCCCGAGCGCGATTTCAGAGCATCGCACAAGGCACGTGCATTGGCTTCCGTCATGGGCCCAGCTCGCAATCGATAGAACGTACCCTTCTCTGGTCCAAGGTCGGCACGTTGAATATCCAAGCGCTGGTCTTGAAGTAAATCCGGGAACATTTGGGTCAATCTGTTCCATTCGCGCTCTTGCTCGGTGGGATCCGGGGAGCGGACGGACGCGATTTGAACCATGTGGGTCCCAATCTCGACCCCTGAGGCCACATTCGATGCGCCCCCTGCCGGAACAGATTGCGAAGGTGCGACTACCGTTGTTGCGGCCAGATCTGGCTGCGTCGGATCAGGCAGGACCGGAGCTGGCAGCGTCGCGTCTGGCAGTGTCGGTTCCGGCAGCGTTGGCTCAGGCAAAGCCCGATCCGGCACGTTGGTCGGCGTATCCGGAAGTGAGATCGCTGCCACGGGTGGGTCCAGGGCCGCCATAGGTCTATCTGTCGCTGGTGGTGGCAATTCCGACTGCAGCGTATGATCGATCGGCGGCGACGTCGCCGATGTAGCGGAAACCGGCGGTGCAGGGGCTGGCGTCACAACAGCGGGCGCGGTTTGGGCCCCGGGATTGCTGTCCACTGGCGGCGCAGCTTGCATCGGTTGCGATGTGGATTGCGGATCAGCGACCCCGGACTCTCTTTGCACTGGCGCACTCGGTGGTGGGATCACGGGCGTGGGTGGCCGCTCCACCACATCTGGTGCCGGAACTACGGGCGCTTGCGCGCCACTGACAGCCGGCTGTACTGCCGCTGTCGGCGCTGTGGCCACGGGTGGCGCAATTGCGGCAACTTCCACCGCGGTCGACGGCGTGGTTGACGGGATCGCCGACTCGCTTGGTATATCAATCGATTGCTCGGGACCAGCGGGGATCTGCGGCTGTCTGCTTGGCGGCACTGTTGCGGCCCCAGCGGCGACGGGTTGCGGCGGTGCGGCCGGCGCTTCGGCGACCACAATTTGTCCGGTATCTCTGTCCGTCAACGATCCGGTTGGTGCGCGAGATCCAGCTGGGGGCGTGGCGACCGGACTTGGTGTCGTTGGTTGGGGCGCCGCGGCGACGACTTGTTGCGCATTTCCAAGGTCTCGGTCTCTAATCGTGCCGGTCGCGGACGGCAACGCTTGATTGATTTGGGGGGCCGTTTGAGAAGTCGCGGGGGCCGCGGCGACAGTTGTTGGCGCCGCTGTCGCGGGTCCGACCGTTGCCGGGGTGACCGCCGTTGGTTGGTTTGTCGCGGTTGCTGGCGCGGCGCCCTGCGGCTGGGGCGACTGGGCCTGAGCTTGCGGCGGTTGCGCCACGGCGACGGACTGCGTGACCGCCGGGGGTTGGCTTGGTATCTCAGCCACGACCGTTTCCGACGGCGCCACGGTGGTCCTGGATGACGCCGTTGGTTCCGGCAGCGGTGGTTGGGGGCGGCCCGTAGCGGGGTTCGCCCCGCTTGCAGGTGGGATCGACGGCGCTGGCAAAGCAGCCGTATCCGCGACCGCGGTAGGCGCCGGCAAAGTTGGCTCGGGCAGGGGGGGTTGACTGCTTGCCTGCGGCACGCCCGTTTGCGCTCCGGCGACGGTGCCCGGTTCTGTCGGCGCGTTTGCGCGAGACGTTGTGGGTTGCGCCCCCACCGGCGCCTGAGTCGGGACAGCATTTGCCGCAATATCGCCGGTGGGCGGGCTTTGGGGCGGAGCCTGCGCCACGACGGGTGCCGCCGCGGTCAGAGCATCCACGCGTCCGCGGGCGGCGATGACATTAGGATGTTCGTTGCCGACCATCGGCACCCAAATATCAATGGCCCGTTGATACAGGTTTCTTGCCTCGTCACCTTGGCCCAGCGATTCATAAACCGACGCAAGGTTGTACGCCGTCATAGCCAAACGCCGATCAGTCGGGCCAACTGACGTTTCGAGAATCCCAATCGAGCGCGTAAGCAATTGTTTTGCCTGCTCAAATTCTCCTTGTGCCGCATACACGGCGCTGAAATTGCTCAACACTTGGGCGACATTCGGATCCGCCGGACCCAGGGCCGATTCGAGAATGGTGAGAAGCCGTTGATAAAGCGGAATGGCCTCCGAATATCGGCCTTGGGCGCCGTATAGGGTACTGAGGTAACTGAGCGCGTTCGCAAGGCCAAGATCCGTCGGCCCCAGTGTCTTTTCCTGAATTTCCAGCAGTCGGACATAGAGCGGCTCGGCGTTTTCATAGCGTCCTTGTGCCCAATATAGTTCGGCCAAATTGAGCATATGCGCGGCGGTGTTGAGGCTGTCCGGGCCAAATTCGAGCTCACTTAGCCGCACCGCATTCAGAAGGTAAGGCAACGCTTCGTCATATTTGCCTTGCTCGTACAAGGCCACACCTTGCTCGTTGTTGCTTTTCAGTTCGGGCGAAGACGCTGGCTCTTGCGCGGTTGCCCAGCCGATGCTGCCAAATAGCAACAGGCCGACGACGATCACCCTTGCTCCACAAGCACAAGCGTTTGCCGGCCGCCGCCAAAGCGCAATCCGGCGACAGTCACCAAGCTTTCGTGCTAAGATTTCAAACATCGTCAACGGACTTTCCAGCCTGAATCTGAGGCAGACGAGTGGCACCCAGGCAAAATCGCGCGCATGACCGCTCGAATTGAATTCCGGTATCCAACTGCGGCGGCGGCCATCTTGCCATATCTCATCGGGCGGGTGTGTATAGCCTTACGAGAAACGTACAAAACCCAAGCATAGCGCGAAAATATGCCAGAAATCATAAGAATAGTCACGATATCGGCGGACCAGATACGTGAATGCGTGGCTCGGGCAGCGCTGGTGTTGGGGTCGTACCGCGCGGCGTCAGTTCGTTTGGCGTCATTTTCACGTTCGTGCTCTTAGATTTCAGATCCGAGGCATTATTTAAAGAGACGACTTGGGGACAAGATATGAACAGGCGAAGGACGTCGTGGCATGCAGTTTCGTCGTGAGTTAGTTGCGGCATATGTGACTTTCCAGGATTACCGCACTTTCGTCGCTCTTGTCTGGCTGGTGAGCCTGTACTTGGTGGTGGCCACAAACGCCGCGCCGGCACATGCGCAAGAGAGCGAATATACACTTGGCACCGGTGATTCGTTACGGGTAACCGTTTTTGGGCACACGGACCTTTCCGGCGACTTTCAAGTCGGGGCAAGCGGTTATGTGGCGATGCCGTTGATTGGCGAGATCGCCGCGCGCGGCCGAACCGCGCGCGAGCTTGAAGCGGCAATCGTCGGCGCCCTAAAGCCAGACTATCTGAAGAACCCGCGGGTCGGCGTCGAGGTCACCAACTATCGGCCATTTTACATCATTGGCGAGGTCAAGGCGCCCGGCAGTTACGCTTACGTTAGCGGTATGCGGGTGGTCAACGCCGTCGCCCTGGCCGGTGGATTTACCTACAGGGCGCGCGAAAACAGTCTTTTCATCACGCGCGCGACTACAGGCACCAACGAGAAAGAGCCGGCCGATCAAAATACGGTTGTCCTCCCCGGCGACATTATCGAAGTACCGGAGCGATTTTTCTGACCGACGACGCGCAAATACCTGCAGCGGACTAAGGGCGCAGTGTTGGTCTCGTAATTGCGTAGTTCGACCGCTTCCGAGAACCAAAAATTCATTTTTGCCCGCGACAACTCTATCTCTGATCGCGATTCCGGTGTCCGGACACTGGCGCCCAAGCAACGTCCTTTTTTTTGCTTCAAGCGGGCAAGCAGTTGTTAAGGTAATTGGAGAATTGTCTCTGATGGAACATGAACTTCGACTGGCGGTCGATGGCCGAGCCGGTCGACAAGCAACAAACGCATTGGCTGTCTCATTCGTGAACAAGGGGACGTCTCACCCGTGAATAAAACACCTCACTCGTGCCAGTATCGCGCCGGGTGGCTGGCGGCTTTGGTCGGGGGGGGCCGTTGCCAGGTGAAGTCGTTCGAGCGTTCCCTGGTGAAACGACGCAAAGCAATTCTTCTGGGCCTTTTTCTCGCGTTTCTTTGGCCCATCGCGGCGACCGCCGCAGGAACGACCGTGCCGAAAAGCAAGGCCACGGGGATCGATCTGTTCGTCGCAGGCTCTTACGAACAGGCCCTGCCACATTTTCTTGCGGCTTTGCAGACAAGCGTCATAGAGACCGGTGCAGAGAGTGCGCAGACGACGTCCCTGTTGAGTGAACTCAGTGACTTGTACTGGTTTGAAGGCCGATATGACGAAGCTGAGTCCTTGTACACACAATATTTGGCGAGTCTGGAGGCGCGGCTCGGGCCGAATGACAGCGGTCTCGCGCAGGTTCTGAGTTATTTGAGTACCTTATACGGTGCTACCGGGCGCTATGACGAGGCCGAACGGAATTTTGAAAGGTCGCTCGGCATCTTGGCGTCAGCGGAACCCGAAGACGATCCTCGCACCGCGATGGCCGCGTACAACTTGGCGACCGTGTACGAATTCAGTGGACGCCAGGAAGACGCCGCGGATCTTTACAGCCAGGCTTTAGATATTTGGATCCCTGCTCTGGGGCCGAATCACCCCAATGTTGTCTCCGCTCGTACGCGATTGGCTAAGCTGCGCAAAACAACCGAGGGCCAAGCAAGGTCACCGTATGCGCCGAGCCAGGTGATACCTGCGGCAGTGAGTTCGGACCTCTCCGAGGTGAAAGACACGGATACGGCATCAGATGCACCAGGAAAGCCGGCTGAAGTCCAGCACCGGGAAGAATTAGAGGTTTCAGCCGGTACTGACGGGTCTGGGAAGCCGGACGGGCGGCCTGAACCGGCTGGGCAAGAAGCCCAGGCCGTTGAAGCGGCCGGGGCTGTGGCCGCCGGGCCTCAGGAACCCGGGGCGCACCAGCCCGCGCCGGCAACCGATTCGGCTCCCGCGGCGCTTGACGTCACAACCGACACTGCCGCCCTAGGTCAGAGCGCGGCGTATTCGAGCGGCGATGAGGCCGGTTACCGAGTCCATTTGGCGTCTGTCTTCAATGCCGATCGTGTCGCGCAAGAGCGCGAGTGGTCAAGGCTCCGCGATATGTATCCGGATCTGCTTGCGGATCTGGACCTGACGATCGTCAAGGTCGATCTGGGTCCGGAAAAGGGTCTCTATCATCGCATCATGGCCGGGCCCCTGACCGACGAAACGGCGCCAGCGCTTTGCGCGGAGCTTGCCAAGCGTGGTGCCTGGTGCCAAGCCGTCGAAAAGTAGGCTGATACGGGGGCTCCTTCCGCCCTCGTGAGCCGGTCCGGTCCAGCGTGCCATGATGAATCCGTCGGCGAGAGCGGATCACGGTCAATTGCGTTCACATGAGATCCAAAGATTCGGCTTGTGCCCCGACGAATCCGAAGTTCGTATGGTGCATGGGTCAGACGTGACGAATTTCGGATTCGGGACACGAGCATCGCGCTGCGTGGCGCTTCGTGAGGATCGCCGCGCGGGACCCCGAACAGAATTGATTCAATTTAGTCGAAAAGTGCTCTAGCCGCCGGAGTCTGGCAGCGGCCCCAGGTGTCTGGCCCAGTGCCGCATGATTTCCAAGCCGAATGATGTCACCGGCGCGGACGGCCCGCGTACGGTACCCATCGGGATACCCAGACGCTGGGCAAGCAACCGCTTACCGTAGGCGATGAAGTTCTCGACCGATGACATCATAAAGACGATCAAGGGGAGGAGCTCCTGGTGGAGCTTTTCGGCCTCCGCCCAATCCTCCGCTCGGCCTCGTTGAATAAGCTCATAGATGCGCACCTGGGGATCAAAAAGGTCCGGAGCAGGAATGCAGCCAACGCACCCCGCCCTCAAAGAATCCGGCAGCTGCAGGCCACCATAGCCATTGAAAATGTCGAAGGCGCCGTTGCAGTCTTCAATCAGCTGGTGGACGTAAGTGGCAGGACCCTCGGCCTTCAAAAGGCAGATATTCGGATGCTGACTGTTAAGTGATTTGAGCGCAGCGTTGGAAAGGCTTGTCGACAACAGCCCCGGAGCGTTCTGGATTGCCAACGGTATTTCCGCACGCTCGGCGACGCTGCCAAAGAAACGTACATATTCAATTTCAGCCACACCGGCGATCGATGGCGGCTGCAAAATGGCCCAGTCGGCTCCCGCCGCCTTGGCGGCCGCAACAAAAGAAATCTGACCTGGAACGCTCGGTTCCCCAACCGTCACGGCATAGGGCACGCGACCGGCGATATCCTCAGCAACCCAATCGACAAGCTGTCGCCTTTCGTTGACGTCCAACTTGCCGACTTCGGTCGCCAATCCCATCACGGCGATACCATGCGCGCCTGCGCCAATACAACCTTCGACTTGGCGGCGCATAGCGCTTCGATCCAGCTTGCCGGCTGAATCAAAGAAACTATACAAGATCGGATAAATGCCATGAAAACGCGTGTTCGTTGTCATAGCGGTCACCTCGTCGTAAGCTACCGGGTCGCGGGCCTAGAACCAATGTTCGGCCCAAAATGGGCACTTGCAATGGCGGCCCGAGCGCAGCCTTTACCACATAACAGTGACTGGGGACACAAAGCCCGGATTATCCACTTCGGACAATCCGGGCCTCAAGAGTCGTGCGACACTCAGAACATGTGCGGGGGGCATGGCCGAATGTCGACTGTAGCCAAAGTAGCGCCAAACCATGTGCCGATCATGGGTCATTTGGACCATCATCTGGTGCGCGTTGCGAACCGGTTTCCATTTTCGCTCCTCTCGATGCTTGTCGGAGAGGATATATCGTCTCGTTTGAAAGGCATCGATAGAAATTGTGATCGCAATCACTGCAAAGATCTAAGTAATCGGCGATATTGGCCGCGTTCCATCTTGCTTCCCTGAACTCGCGCTGACGTGGAGACATCTGCACGTCAGCTTTTTTTTGTTCTCGTATTACGTTTTATTTACCTTTATTCAAATATTATTTTTCGGCGATCTATCTGGTTTTGTTCAATTGCGTGGCGACGCCATCACAACATGGGTTTGCTCGTCGCACTAGATCAATCTTCGTTCAAACGGAGGCGTCTGAACAAAGTTAAATTGATCGATATCAAATAGATAAAGCATGACATGCCAACGCATGTGAGCGTGAAATGCTCGTTCTTGCGTGGCCCGAGACGGGTCGCCGCAAAACTCATTCTGTGAGGTCTGAAAATATGGTTTGGGGTCGGGCGCGTGTGGGGCTGGGAGACCGGTTTACAAAGGTCTCATCCGATCCGTCGACGATCTGGGTCGTCGACCGATTGATTGATCAAGATGGAATGCCGCAACATGCCGAGCTAATCCGCGCCGACGACGGTAGTGGGTCTATGATTGTCTCTACCTGGACACTGAAGAATAACAAATACTTTCGGTCGGCCTCGGACGCACAACAGTCGTGAGTTTCGTTTCCATCGTAAAAGGCTGAAACGCAACCGACCGAGGCGAGTTTCGCCTCGGTCGGCCCGTTGTCGTTGAAAAACTGTTTGGCTGAAAACGCTGCCTATTGCGTCGCCGCGTCGAGCTTGTCGGAGACGGTGCCAAAAACGGCCGACAGGCTGCTGCCCATCGTCGTCAGCGCGCCGATCGCGGCAACGGAAACGAGCGCAGCGATCAAGCCGTATTCGATCGCCGTGGCGCCGGCTTCGTCTTGGAGATACCGAGTAAAAGAAGTCATTGAACACGCTCCGTGGTAGGTCCGTCGTTAAGAAATCCTGACAGTTTTATCGCACCAACCACTTTGCTGGTCATGCATGCGATCTCTTTATATACTCACGGTTTCACCAATTTCAGAGTGATCACTATCACACGTCTTACGTTTTTCTAAATGTATTTATCGTTTGTATATAATTTTCGATAAATTGCGAATTTATATTATGTAATATTATTTTTGTATTAGAATAATGTTTGTGGCCTGGTCCTCTGGCGGAATCGCGCTCGCGCTGTCGTACGTGCGATTGCGATTCCGCCGGATCGATTCTCTTGGTCAGGCAAGCGCTAATAAAGCGTCGCGAGCGTCGCGCCGGTGGCGGGATTGTGAATATGGCGGTAGCGGCCGGTATCGCGGCCGAGTTGTCGATTGTTTTGATTCTCAACAACGACGGTTGGCGTACCGGTCGTTGCGCCGACGGCCGTCACAGGGCCGGCGGTGCGGTTCGTGTCTCGACCGACCGTTGGTAGCGCCGCGACGTTCACCGTTTCGACGATCGCGGCCGCGTAGGCCGGAGCAGCGTTCTCGAAGTGTACACGATTGCCATTGATGGGTTGGGCTTGCGCGGTCGTTGCGACCGCCGCCACAGCGATTGTCGTCAAAAGTGCTCGCCTCAGTAAACTGGTCATGTTTGTGCTCCTGCAATTCCCTGGCGCCGTGATTGCCAAATCCGCTTTCTGTCGGTCGCCGTCTGCGTTGAGCTGATTTCTACACACATGCCGAACCGAGTGCTGTGAAGCTGTTCACGGCGGCGCTCACGGTATGTGCACAATTACGTGATAAGGGCGTTGAGGCGATACACGGAAGCCGGTCCGCGTGCGGTCCGGCAAACGGTTTTGCAGGGCGTCTGACCCGGCAGGTTCGAGACCGCTGGGGCTCCCTATGGAGTTCTATGTGGCTGGCGGCAATGCAGGGGGGGGCGGTGTGATCGCGTCACAATGCGCCGTCTGCTGCGTGGAGCCCCCCGCCGGACCGCAAACAGCATTGATTCAATAGTCGTCCGTGAAGTATCTGTAACGGTCTGAATTAGAGACGAAGTAAGCGCTGCGACAATAGTCAGACTTGCAGGATTTTGGGTGTATGAAGACCGATTTCTTGCAATTTGCGTTGGCGGTTGAGCTGTGATTCATTGTGCCAAATGGCGATGAGGGCACGATGAAACCAAGAGAGCCAGAGACCACGGGGCAGAGCGATTTTTTTCGGGCGCGGCTGGATCAAATCTTGGACATGGGCCACGAGAAGGTGGTTTTGGCGGACACGATTGATTGGCAGTTTTTGGCCGATCAGTGCGGCGCGGTTTACATCGACGGTCCGGGTTACCCGCCGCTTTCAACGCGGTTGATGGCCGGTCTCCACATCTTGAAATATGCCGACAACCTGTCGGATGAAGAGCTTTGCCGGCGCTGGGTGGAGAACCCGTATTATCAATATTTTTGTGGCGAAGAATTCTTCCGTCATGAACTACCGCTGGATCGCTCTTCGATGACACGTTGGCGGCAACGCATGGGTGAGGAGCGGCTTCAGGCTTTGTTGCAGGAAAGCCTTTCGGTGGCTGTGGACATCGGCGCAGCGACGCCTCGCGAATTTACGAAAGTGATTATCGATACAACAGTTGCCGAGAAGAACATCGCGTTTCCGACTGACGCCAAGCTGATCCATCGCGCCCGCGAACGGCTGGTCAAACAAGCCAAAGCGGAAGGCATTGCGTTACGCCAATCCTATCGGCGTGTTGGCAAGAAGGCGCTAATTGCCTATCAGCGTTATGCCCACGCCAAACAACACAAGCGGGCGCGCAAGCAGCTGCGCCGCCTGAAGACCTATCTTGGCCGAACGGTGCGCGACATTGGGCGCAAGATCAAAGGCAACCCAGATCTGGAAGACGCCTTCCGACGACCCCTATGGTTGGCGACACGGGTGATGACCCAGAAGCAACGCGATCCGTTGCCCAAGGTTTATGCCCTGCACGCGCCGGAGGTGGAGTGCATTGGCAAAGGCAAAGCCCACAAACCTTATGAGTTCGGCGTCAAGGCTTCGGTCGCCACCACCCTCAAGCGGTCAAAGGGCGGCCAGTTTGTTGTCCACGTCCAAGCCCTGTCGGGCCGGCCCTATGATGGGCACACCCTTGGGACCGTCATTCCCCGGATCGAAGCGTTCACCGGCGTCACGCTCACGCGTATCCTTACCGATGCCGGCTACAAGGGCCACAATGCGCCCAACAGCCACAGGTTCCGCGTCTTCACCGCCGGACAAAAACGCCGCGTCACAGCCGCCATCAAACGTCAGATGAAACGACGTTCGGCCGTCGAACCCGTCATCGGTCATCTCAAGTCCGGCCACCCCATGAATACAAACTATCTCGCCCACAAACAGGGCGACGCAATCAATCCAGTTCTTGCTGCTGCCGGATACAACTTCCGCCTGATCTTGAATTGGATCAGGCTTCCTGTGCTCCAACTTTGGACACTCACCTGCGTCAGAAACGCACACCAATTCGCTTAGTTCACGGTCGACTCAATAAGGTCCGAAAATTGTCTAGCTTTTATTCGCTACTCTATCCAGCTGGTCCCTAAATGAGTCACGGCGAAATAACGCATAAGCCAGAATTAGCGTGAAACAGGCCAAGACAAACATTTTGTTTACGAACCAGTTAGTTAGCCAAATATTCCAGTTCGGCGCGGACAGGAACAACACCATTTTTGCGACTACTATAACAATCTCGGCTGTGGAGACCGCGACCGCCAGTGCAAATGTGTGGCGCGGGCGGTGCAGCAGCGCCCAACCCAACCAAATGTGAACCACCCACCAAAAATCCCAATAGACATGTTGGAGAGCTGGCAGATCGTGCGCAAAGGCGTAGGCGATCGGAAAGGCGAACTTGATGGTCAAGGTCCACGCCGCCAAAATGAACAAGAAATGTGCAAAAAAGGGTACCAACGTCAAACCACGTGATGTGTGTAGTTGGGACGATGGGCCGACCCTAACGCAACATTCCACTTGTTTGAAACAAATCCGTCGCTGATTGCGAGGCACCGGAATTGGCGCCAACGATTATTGCCAGCGCGCCCTGGGACGGTCTGGCATGCCGAGATTCCGCCGCCTGCGCCCAATGGTCGGTCGTTCCGCGCTCGCCATGAAATGCAACAATGCCGATTGCACGCCGATATTTCCGGAGTTTGCACCACGCATTCCGCGCGTGGTGACCAACATCAGCTTGGCGCCGCCATGTGTCGTCGTTGGTTTCGACGACGACCCCGAACGGGCCCCAAAACGAGCCAAACCATCAAATTGCGCGTACAGCCCATCAAGCCAGACGCGACACAGCTTCTCGCATAAAGTGTGGGATCGGAAGAGACCCTGGGCACGCGCCGCGACATGGTTGTGCTGTACATGTGAGGCACGGTGCCGCGTCGGTGTTCAGTTTGCCGTAATCCTCGCGCGCAAATCGCACATCCCCATAATCAACGGCGTACATCCGTGCGCGCAGAACTTCCGAAATCTGAACACCGGCCGGACAGGCGGACTCACAATCGCCGCAACCGTGCTGGCAATATTTTGATGTCTGCATTGCGGCATAGGTCGAGAGTAGCGCCAATTCTGATTGGCGAATCCGCCGTGAGCCAGATGCGCGCACATACTCGTCCATGTCTTCCCGCGACGTCATGGATACAATCAGTCCGTCCACATGGGGGCGGGACAAAGTCCAGCGAAAAGCTGCTTGGGCATAGGTGCCACCATCCTGTTCGAACGGACGCATGTCGTTCAGCCGGGCGCCCATCAGCGTCTTCATCGCAATTACACCCACGCCCTTGTCATGGGCTTTCGCCAGTACCGGCGGCAATTCGGGTTGTAAGGCAACAAAATGAAAGGTCTGCCGCACGCGGTCAAAAAACGCCGGATCCAAACCAAAATTATAAGCGGCCAATACCACATCAACCAAGTCGTTATCCAATGCGAAATGCAGGCACTCGACCAAACGACTGCCGTGGCCGGATACACCACGAAATCGAATTTTTCCTTGCCTCTTTGCGCGTTCGGTAAACTCCCACCACGCCGTGTTTTGTAGTCGGGCGACGTCGTTCACGGCGTGATTGAAATAGATATCGACATAGTCGGTTCCGAGCCGTTTGAGGCTTTTGTCCAACACGCTCATCATGGCGTCGGCAGAATCCGTCGCGCGGGATTTTGATTTGGTAGATATCACAACGCGATCGCGAACACCTTTGAGACCGCGTCGGATGGCGTTCTCCGAGTCGCCAAAGCGGTAGCTCTCTGCCGTATCAAAGTATGTGATGCCGCGATCCACAGCATATCTTACGAGGCGTGGATCCGCCAGACGACTTGATCCAAACGAAATATCGGAAATCTTGAGCCCGGTGCGCCCAAGCGTGACGTGATCTCGAATTTGCGGCGACTCGGCTGTTGTCTCGTCGGGTCGAGCAAAACTCGTACTGCTATTGAGGCCGACACTCGCCGTGAGGCCGACGCCCAAGAATGATCGCCGATTGAGCATAGTAGGCCACTGCCCCCGCAATTTTGTCGGTTACCTTAGCGGTCTGCGAGGGCGTGCGCAAATACCGGCGCGCAAGCGCGTGTCTATCCGACATGTAACCATTTTTGCGTGCGGTGGCGATCCGCGCGGACGGCGCTGGCACGGGGCCATACATTCGGGACGTACCCGATTCAGCTGGCGCGGCGCGCGCGCGGTGCGTTAGCGATTTTGGCTGGGGTTGTGCGGTCGGCTTCCGCTTCAACGTCGGTCGGCGCGACCTTATTTCGCATACACTGCAATATAGCTTGCTTCAACTTGTCTCGATCCAGTGGTTTGGAGACATAGTCGTTCATGCCCGCTTTGAGGCAGATACGACGATCGGTGGTCGTCGCATTTGCAGAGACACCGATGATTGGAATATGCGCAATTGGTCCCTCGGATTGTCTCAGGATCTGAGTTGCCGCGATGCCATCCATGGTTGGCATCTGCACGTCCATTAAGATGATATCAAAATCCGCTGATGTTGCGGTTTCGACAGCTTCCAAGCCGTTTGGAACGATGGTCGTTGAATGACCCCAGCTGTCTAGAAGCCTCTCCAACAGCATCTGGTTCACCTTGTTATCTTCGGCGACCAGGATGTTAAGCGCGACAATCGGGGGATCGTTACCGACGACTCCCGTTTGGTTGACGTCTTGGTTCTGAATATCGACCGGCATCTGGCAAACCATCGTGCACCAAAATTTGCTGCCGACACCCTGTTCACTTTCTAGATCTATGGCGCCGCCCATCATTTCGGCAAGTTGTCGACAGATCGCCAAACCAAGGCCGCTGCCACCGAAGCGACGATTGGTGGAGCTTTCAGCTTGCGTAAAACGCTCAAACAAGTCAGCTTGTACGTCTTTCGGAATGCCAATGCCCGTGTCTTCGACAACAATTCGTACCGCAACGTCATCTTGATCAAGTTGACGGCAGGAAACATCGATTTTTACGCTGCCTGCGTCGGTAAACTTGATCGCATTGCCGACCAAATTAAACAATATTTGCCTTATGCGTGTCGGATCGCCAATAAGTCCTTGGTGTGGTTCGTCTGAGACGGATGCTATGAGCTCCAAGCCTTTTTCTTGTGCACGCGGCCTGAGCAGAGTCGCCACGCCTTGCACCACGGCTCCGAGGTCAAGGGGGATCAGCTCCAGTTTAACACGCCCAGCTTCCAGTTTCGAATAATCCAAAATATCGTCGATAATGCTCAACAAGCTTTCCGCCGACTCGCGCGCGACGTTCATAAAGTGTGTTTGTTCCTCATCGAGGCGCGTGTCAAACAGCAAATCGAGCATGCCGATAACGCCATTCATTGGTGTGCGAATTTCATGGCTCATTGTTGCCAGAAACTCGGATTTTGCCTGATTTGCGGCGTCCGCGGCGTCACGCGCCTGGGCCAGTTCGGCCGCGTGCTCTGCCCTCTTGGTTGCCTCTGACTCGAGCTGCGCGCCCGTGACCCGCAGTTCGTGAACGTGGTCACGCAAATCGCCAAGTGTCTGTTGCAGAGCTGCTTCTTTCTTCTGCCGTTTGGTCAAGTTCCGGAAGGCGACCACGAGCTCGCCGGTCTTACCGTCATTCAAGATCGGGGTCAGTGTGAGTTCCGCCGGTAGCGGTGAGCCGTTCTTGTGCCAAAATAGTTCATTGATTTCGGTGCCACTTCTTCCCTTGCGCTGGGCGTCGGCTATTGGGCATTCCTCGTGTGGGTACGGCGTCCCATCCGGCCGCGAGTGATGCAGCACGGTATGCGCGTGTTTGCCGATCAGTTCCCAAGAGCCGTAACCAAGTGCGTCGCAAGCAGCCGGATTAATGAATGTGATCAATCCGCTGCCGTCCACCGCAAAGACGCCGTCACCAACTGTTCGGAGCAAAAGGTCGCTTCGAGTCTCTGCGTCGCGCAGGGATTTTTGCGTCTTGGCGCGCCGCTGTTCGTTGTACAGGGCAGCGATCAAGCTGCCGCACGCCGCGCTAAGGGGGGCTAGGAACTCTACAATTTCTTGATTGTAGCCGCCCGGTCGATCGGCCACGACGACCATACCGACCAGATTGTCGCCGTGATGGAAAGGCAAGGCCAGATAGGCGTCGCTCGCGACCGGTTCGTCTGGCATGTGCCTTAGATCCTGGTTGTTCACGCTGTCGCCGCCAAACAACGTTTTGCGAGAAGCCATGACGGCGCCGGCCACCGTATCCGGTGCTCGAATCAAAAGCCCCCTCTCGTCGAGTGCGTGCGGTTGAGGCGACGCAAGGCGGTCGTCTGCATCGCGCATGGCATGTACGTGAAGGTAGGGGCCATGATCATCGGATAGCACGTTGCCGATATAACCATACCGGCTTTGGGTAAGGGCTACTGCGCTTTCCAATATTCGATCAAAGAATGTGTGCCAGTTTGTGTGTTCGATAAAATCTGACTGGATCTCTCTCAAATACGAGAGCATCTGATAGCTGTTCTCTAATGATTTATTGGTAGATTCAAGGAGTAAAGATTCTTTAGATCGAGATTTTGCATTGTGTATGTATTGAATGGATAAAAGAACTAAAAAGAAAGATACGATCAATATTATAGCCACTTCAAATATAAGTATATTGTTTGATATTCTATTATAATAATTCGTGTCATCCTTGTATATTGCAATCGCCCCTTTGAAGTCATTTACGTGCATCAAAGGGATGATGACTTCGGAAAGTACAAAAATTTCATCGCGCGAGTTCGTCTCAGTTCGTGTGCTGAAGAACGGTTGGCCGCTTTTGAGTTGGGCGATGGTCTCGGCGGATAGGGGGCCGGATTCGGGCGCGGATGGGTTTGACATATAAGTGATGCCGCCCTTTGCGCCGACGAACTTGAACCGATAGAACCCGCTTGCTTGGGCCAATAGCCCGATCGCTTGGCGCTCAGTACGGCTGATGTGGCCACTCTGCAGCAGGTTGCTGGGGTTGGGAATTTGCCGTAGGAAGGCGCTTTGCCAGCGCAGCGCGGTCCCCATTGCCTCCTCTCTGAGCAAATAGGATTTGGCCGCACCCGCCGCGTAGGACGTCGCAATGATCATCGCGCAAGCGCCGAAAAAAGTCGTCACCAGTAGGCGCCAGTCGCCGGCGCGAAGGGCCGCAAGCCTGCCAGGCTTCGCTTTTTGTGCGTCTGGTCCAACCTTGACGTTCATATAGCCGAGCCGGGTTATCGGATGGTGAGGAGACGGAACAACACCTGCCCGTGCTACGTGGTCGCACGTGCGCCTTTCCTTTTGAGCATCTCGCAAAAGGGTTAATTCTGTCTGAGGACTCTCCGAGGCGACGCAGGGCTTTCGTTAAACGAATCTTAATCCCGACACTGTGTCCGGGCATGTATTCTACCGCTGGAAAGGCACGTTTCGGGCCTGTCACCCGATCGACTATTTGCGCTCCTTTTCTTCGATTGGCCCCCCGGCATCGCGCCAGGCAGCAAAGCCGCCGGCCATATGCGCGACAGGCTTCAACCCCATCCGTTGCACCGATTGCGTTGCCAGGGCCGACCGCATGCCGCCGGCGCAAAAAAACACGAACCTCTTGCCGCTGGCAAATATTTCTCTGTGATAAGGACTGGCTGGGTCGACCCAGAACTCGAGCATGCCACGCGGGGCGTGCACGGCACCTGGTATGGCACCATCCCGCCACAGCTCGCGAATATCCCGGATATCGATAAAAAGAACATCTGAGTCGTTGCGCAAGTCCAAGGCTTCGGCCGCCGTAAGTGTAACAACTTCTGCCTCTGCCTCGGCGCACAATTCAGCAATTCCTTTTGTGATCATGACCAGTTCTCCCACTTACACGGGTTGATCGATGCGACGGTGTAGGGGCAGGGGGGTGAAAACGCGGGCACCGACGGTTGGTCAAAGAGTGCCGTTTCGTCGCCAGACGCGCAATGCCGCTATTGCTTTGCAATGCAGCCCGCAAAATGCCGCCAATACGCCCGCCTTGGGTTTCCCCAGACCCTTTGGTCGGCGCCGAAATGGGCGCGCTTGGACCGCGGGAACGCCGGATTATCAGATTCAACAAGGCGCATTCGTTCCCTCTTTGAACCTGTCGTGTACTTGGCGCACACGGATGACTTTCTTTGAGAGCGGAGCGAGCCGCCTCGTTCTCTTGCAGCGGATAGGACGGTTGATTTCGGCAATCGTGTTCTTGCGTCGTCCGGCATGGCAGAATGCCGCCGCATTGATTTTTTCCGTGCGAGTTTGCGGTAGCTTACGATATCGTTGTGTCAAATTACATAGCTGCGGGAACGAAACGCGGCACCATACGTGATTGAGGTTCGTGGCTGTGGATTTATGTCCGCTCTTCGGACAGCCGCTAAAACGAAACGTTGGAAATGATGATTGAATCGAAGCCAGATATGCCAGGCCACGGCCCACTTAGCACTCTTCTCGGCCTATGCGCCGGCGTCCTGATGGTCCTCTTGCTCACTGTTCCCGAATCATCGCTCGCGCGCAGTGAATTCGTTGTGCCCGTAGACAGCCCAGATGAATGCGAAGTCATCCACAATGTCTCGATTTTGTATTATTTCGAGCCGGGCGACGTGACAATAAACGCTGGCGATTGTGTGCGCTGGATCAATGACCACTACATCGAGCACAGCGCAGTTGGTATGGATCGAGAGTTCAACACTGGGATTCTGATGCCTGGGGGAACAGCACTGCTACGCTTTGATGAGCCCGGCGGCGTTCCCTATACCTGCGGTGTACATCCGCTCATGGTGGCCGTTGTGGCGATCGAGGAACGCGCTTAACACGGTTCACCGTACTCAATCTTCAATCAAACGATTCCGTTTGATTGAAGATTGATCTAGCGCCGCATTTAGGAAATTAAATAGGGCCGCTCACGCGTTGGTGGGCGGCCTCGCCATTACTGCCCCTGAGCTACACTCATTACAGCCATGAGACAGGACGCTTGTTAGTCCAGATCTTCGTTTTCTTTTTCGTTCCAGGGGTCGTCCATAACTCCGAACGGCAGGGATATGGTTCTGAAGCTCTTCTGTAATTCCTTCTCGCGCGCGATCTCTTCAGACGAACTCATTTTTGCGTACTTCGCCTCGGTCGGTCCGCGATAGCCATGAATATTGAGATTCGGTGCCGAAATCTTGCGCTCGGTGTTGCCCTTGCATTCCACACACTGGACCTTGGGAGAATCCGCCATTCGGTGATGCACGCGATGTATCAGGCGGCAAGGCTCACATACATATTCGTAGATCGGCATAGACTCTATCTCAGGTAACCGACGGTCAGGCCGAGGCCCGACCGTCTGTCACGAACGTTATGTTTAGGCCAGTTTGACCCGAGCGTACTCACGCCCCTGATCGTTCACAGCCGTTTCCAACTCCCACAAACGGGCAGCGTTGCGGCCGAGAACCTTTTCTTTGATCTCGTCCGTCAAGCGCGGATAGCCGTGGCCATCGACAAGCTCGTCAGGGATCTGGAACCGACGGAACGCATCGATCTGCCACTGAGGATTGCCCCACAGCAGCGAGTCGGTGCCCCACATCACATAGTCCTCGCCAAGATCGCGAATCAGCGTGCCGAGTACGTGCGCGCACTCAACTGGTCGCGCCGTGACCGTGGCGGCGAACGTCGAGCCAAGTTCACAATACAGATTGGACCGCTGCGGCTTGAAGCCCTTCAGCGCGCCAAGTTCGGCATGATACGGCCACGCCGAATGGAAGGCGATAAAGTTCAAGTCCAGGAAGTCGTCGCACACGCGATCGAAGTCTTCGACATGAGCATACCGGGCCATGAATTGGCCAAACGGAATGCCTTTATGGCAGCCGATATTCTTGATGCCCAGCTCGCGACATTTTTCCCACATCGGGTAAGCGCGTTCTTGATCGTCGAACCACCAGCCTTTTTGCGGTGTTGAATCAAACGTGTAGAGCTTCAAACCAGTTGCCTGGAAGTCCTTCACGTACATGTCGAGCCGTTCGAGCGTCTCGCTGACACCTTGGTTGGGTGTTAAGCCGCCGGCCAACATAATCGACCGAGCTGGCCATCGATTGCGCACTTCGACCTGTTCGTCGATCGGCACCATGTCCTTGCCGCCATAGTCCTCGCGGAAGCCGAACGGGTTATAAATCGCGACGTCGGTGTCGCTGCCGTCCAAGAGCAGCTTTCCGAAGTTCTCGACGTTCATATCTTCGGTGCCGTTTTCCAGGCCCATCGATTTGCCGAGGCCATCAAGCAAGTCGACAAACCACTTGCCGCGCTCGGTCATGTTGACGCCAAGCTTATAGCCGTCATCACGGCGGCAGATATGCGTGTGTTGATCGACGACAAACCCGGTCTTGCCTTTCAGGTTCTCACGCACTTCGTCGAGCGCCGCCAGCTCCTGCGCTTCGGCCTTGCTGACATTGAAGAAATTCATGCCGGTCACTTCGTTCACAGCCAACATGGCCCCGGCAAACCCCAGTGCTGACTTGAAGAACTCGCGACGCGGAAGTTCCGATTTTTCGGCCATATCTTCCATGCGCTGAGAGACAGCCCGGCCGTGGTCGCCTGTTCTTATGAATGCTGTGCCACCCTGATGCGGGCTGGCAAGATCGACGCCCTCATCGCCAAAACCTTTGAAGCGATTTAGAAAATTGAATTCCATCACGTTTCCTCCCCAAGACCGGATAAGATGCAACCGCGTTGCGGCGCCCAATCGGATCCCATCTCTCCAGCCACATTACGTGATGACCAGATCGCCGAGCGCACGCCGTGCATAAACCGTCACTAAAAGCTTAAGGCTGTCTCGACGCCCATGTCAAAGCCTGGTTTGCTTTTTGGAAGCAAATACTTCGGCGCCGAACTTTGTGTGCGCTGCAGCACGAAAAAGTCACGTAGTTGACGCCGATTGCCTTTGTCGGGCATACCGGATTTGTTCCAAATGGAAACGCGTCCGGTCGATGAAATCACGTCATTTTGAAGTTGGGCAAGAGCGGGTCGCGCTATGCGTGCGATCGCATTTCATGATTGCCGCGCCCGTCCTGGCCGTACTAGCCGTCGCCTTGGCGCTTCTGCTCACGCCTTACGTGGCTGTCGCGGATATGAATGATCCGTTGGAGACTCGGCTGACGCCTGACTTGGTTCAGTCTCTGTTCCCAAGTGCTGATGGCCTTGACGTTGTCACCGGCGATCCGCCGGTGGCGCCGGTCCGCAAGGATGGGGCGATCGTCGGCTATATGTTTTCCACTCATGAAACCGTCCACCCGGTCGGCTATAGCGGTAACTCCTTCGACATCATTGTTGGCCTGGGAACGGATGGTGTCATTACCGGACATGTGCTGCTGGAGGAGCACGAACCGCTGATCTCCGAAGATATGATTCCGCCGGAGAACATTGTGCGCCTTCTGACACGCTTTCACGGCAGCAATATCAGAGATATGCGCCGCGTGACCCCGCAGCCGGCCGATTCGCTTTCCGGCGCGACGATCAGTGCCAAGGCCATGGCGCACGCCGTCTCCAATTCGGCTTTGGTGGTTGGTTTCGCCCAGGGCGTGATTGATGATGGTGGCGGTGGTTTGTGGCTCGATCGGCATGCATTTGCCGAACGCAGCTGGGCCGAACTGGTCGCGGACGGATCGGTCATGGAATGGCGCGTGACCAATCGTGATGTGGCCGCGGCGTTTCAAACCGAACTCGGTCCCGATGCCGTACCGGAGGTGCCGCTCGGTGTTGGTGATGAAACATTTATGATGGTCTATCTCGGTCTTGCCACGCCGCCGACGGTCGGACGAAATCTGTTTGGTCCGCGCGCGTATCGCGCCGCCATGGAAACCGCCGAGGCGGGCGAACATCAGCTCTTGGTTGCTTCGACCGGTGCCTATGGTTGGCTGCCGTCAAACCCGTGGCTGGTGCCGGAGTTTGATCGTGCGCGGATTGTCCAAAAGGATCATGTGATCCCGCTGCTGCCCGAAAACTTCTACCAGGTCAGAAGACTGGCGGTTGGCGAACATCCAGAATTTAACGACGCGGCGCGGTTTCGAATTCCACCCAATCTGTCGCTGAGTCCGTTGGAGCCGATGGATCTTGAGCTGAAGATCTTTGAACAGGCAACATCCGACGCGGAACCGCGCGCCGTAACGGTCACGATGCCTTATCGTGTGCCGGGCCAATATGTGCTGGGCGATGACGCGGCGCTGGAGAATGCTGGTTTCAAGACACCGACCTATATCGGCGTCGGATCGTGGCGCGAAAGCACGTTGACCGAATGGCAACGAACGTGGATCGAAAAACAGTGGACGATCCTGGGGCTTATTGGCCTACTGATTATTGTAACAATGGTAATGTTGCTTCAGCATCGTATCGCGCGCTCTCGAACCGGCCATCGGGTCGTGCGCATATCGATTTTGGTATTCACGCTGGTGTGGCTCGGATGGATTGCGGGCGCGCAATTGACCATCCTCACGGTTGTCAGTTATCTAAGCACGGCGATCAATAATCTGGATTGGGCGTCGGTTCTGTTCGATCCCTTGATGGTGATCTTAATGGTCTATGTTGGGGTCACATTGCTGCTGTGGGGTCGCGGCGTTTTTTGCGGGTGGCTTTGTCCCTTTGGTGCATTTCAAGAGCTTCTCAATACCATTGCGAAGACTTTGCGGGTGCCACAGATCGCCGTCTCCCAAACGCTGCAACAGCGCCTTTGGGGCGTGAAGTATGTGGCGGCCGTCATCGTGTTCGGGCTCGCCGCTTTTTCGTTGAGCGCGGCGACCACGGCCGCGGAGGTCGAACCGTTTAAGACGGCGATCACGCTGACCTTTCAGCGCAGCGCGCCCTACGTGCTTTACGCGGTTGCATTGTTGGCGATCGGCCTGTTTATCGAGCGTTTCTTTTGCCGATTTCTGTGTCCGCTCGGGGCCGTATTGGCGGTCGCGGGCCAGTTCCATGTGCTCAATTGGCTGAAACGGCGATTGGAATGCGGCAATCCGTGTCACATCTGTGCCGTATCGTGCCCGATCGGCGCGGTCGAGGACGATGGCACGATCAATATGCGCGAATGTCTACAGTGCCTGGATTGCCAAGTCGAAGCGTTCGACGATCAGCGTTGTCCGCCACTGGTCACCAGGCGCCGGCAGGCCGCGCGGCTTGGCCAGTCGGTGCCGGCGATGGGTTAGGGAGCTTTGCAACGCGCCGCCGGTACGGGTGATGGAAAAAGCACGGAGATGAGACGATTGGGGCGCGTTCTTCTGGCGACACGCCCAACTGAGGGGAGCCCAAGATGGCGATATGTTTGATCGTGGGCAGCGACAAGGGTATTGGCCGCGCCATTTGCCAGCAACTCCGTGACCGCGGCGAACAGGTTCATGCGGCCTGTCTGAATGATGGCGTCGATTTGACTGACGCGGGGATCAACGTGATTCCGAGGATCGATGTTACCTCGGACGAAGCCACGTCACGATTGGCCCGTGTCCTGCGAGACGGGGACATCGCGCTTGACTTGGTCATTCACGTGGCCGGCGTTTTGGGTTTGGACCGGCTCGGCGAAATCGACTTTGATGATGTGCGCCGCCAAATAGAGATCAATACGATTGGTCCGCTGCGCACCGTTCAGGCGATACGCGATCGTTTTGCCAATCCCGCGAAGCTCGGGATCATCACCAGTCGCGTCGGCTCTTTGGCCGACAATGGCAGCGGCGGCATGTATGCCTATCGGGTATCCAAATGTGCGGCAAATATGGTCGGCGTCAACTTGCATCACGATTTGTCACCCCAGGGTGTGGCCGTGCAGTTACTGCATCCGGGCATGGTCGCGACCGATCTGACCAAGGATATCGCCGGCGACTTCGAATACATTCAACCGTCTGAAGCCGCAGCCGGCTTGATACGCATCATGGATGAATTGACGCCGGAGACCGCCGGCCGTTTTCGCCACGCCAACGGCGAATATTTGCCTTGGTGAAATACAAGACTTCGGCGTGGTGTGCCGCCTTCACTTCGATATAGATCGTGGCCTCATTGATAAGGGGAGGATCTAGAAATGATGAGAGTTTACCGATACGTTCCGGGTTGGACGGTGGCGTGCATCAGCCCTTATGTTTCTAAGCTCGCGAATTATTTGCGGATGGTTGATCATCCGTTCGAACTGGTGGACCAGGATCTGGCGTCACTTCAAGACGATGCTCCACGTGGAAAGTTGCCCTACATCATCGAGGACGATGGAACCAAAGTCCCCGATTCCAATGAAATCATTGCCTATCATAAGCAAAAATACGGCGACAAACTCGACACCAACTTGAGCCGCGAGGAGAAGGCCGTCAGTGTCGCGTGGATGCGCCTGATTGACGAGCACCTCTATTGGTCGGGCGTTATTCAACCGCGCTGGCGGATGGACAGTGGTTGGGCGACCTATTGGCCCATCATTTGCGGGGGTGCGACCGAAATCCCGTTTGAAGTTCGCGAAGCCCTTGACGCATTTCGCGCCCACATCCGGGACGAATTCGTGCATCAGGGCATGGGGCTCAAATCCGACGCCGAGGTGCTGGATACATTTAAGGTAGATGTGGACGCCATGGAGGACTTCTTGAGCAGCAAGAGCTTCTTCATGGGGGCCCAGCCGACGTCCATCGATGCGGCTGTCTTTGCGATTTTGACCCACACGATCGAAAGTCCGTTTGATTGGCCGGGGCGTGACTATATCCGCGGCAAGTCATCGTTCATCGACTATATGGGGCGGATGCGTGAACGTTTTGATCTGGATTTCGGTATCGCGCCGGGCGCGGAAGCGGCTTAGCCTTCGCAATAGCGACTCTATCGACGCATCTTCGCGTGGTACGCTCTTTCTTGAAGGGGCGCCTATCCGCGTGAGGTGGGATGTCGATGGCGGATGTTCGCACATGGCTTGAGGAGCTGGGGCTCGGCGAGTACGCGGATGCGTTCGCGGCTGAGCGGATCACATTTGACGATCTGGCAAAGCTCGACGTCGACGATTTGAAAGAATTGGGCCTGCCCATCGGTCCGCGAAAACGCGTCCTGGCGGCGATTGACGCATTGGCATCGGCGGATGCGTCGGGCGCGTCATCGTCCGCGCCTCTTCGGGCCGAGCGACGCCAGATCACGGTCATGTTCTGCGACCTGGTCGGCTCGACGGCGCTCTCGGAACAACTCGATCCCGAAGACCTGCGCGAGCTCATGCAGGCCTATCAAGAGGCCTGCGGGGCGGTGATCGAACGCTATGGCGGCCATGTCGCGCAATATTTGGGCGACGGTCTGATGACCTATTTCGGCTGGCCACGAGCCCACGAAGACGATGCCGAGCGGGCGATCCGCGCCGGGCTGGATATTGTCGGGGCAGTCAAAAAGGTCAAAGCGCCCGACTCGCTGCCCGGCCCGCTGCCCGATCCGCTGCAAGTCCGTGTCGGCATCGCCACGGGCCCGGTGGTGGTGGGCGAGACCGGCGGCGGCGATGCGTCGGTGCCCAAACTGGCTGTGGGCGAAACACCAAATCTGGCGGCGCGGGTACAAGGTCTCGCCGCGGCCGACCAGATTGTCATCGGTTCGACCACGCGGCGTTTAGTCGGCGATACGTTTGATCTCGACGATCTCGGCGCGCACAGCCTGAAAGGCATCGTCGAACCGGTGCAGACTTGGCGAGTGACTGGCGTTGCACAAACCGAAGGGCGTTTTGAAGCGCGCGGCGGCCACCTAACGCCGTTCGTCGGTCGCGATGCCGAAATCGCCATGATCGTAGAGCGTTGGGACCAAGCCAATGCGGGCGAAGGACAAGCCGTTTTTCTGTCCGGCGAGCCTGGTATCGGCAAGAGCCGCATCACCCAAGTGCTGCGTGAGCGTGTCGCCGACGAACCACATATTCGGCTGCGCTACCAATGCTCACCCTACTATACAAATTCGGCCTTGTATCCGGTGATCGAGCAATTGGAACGCGCCGCCGGGTTCGCCCGCGATGACAGTGCTGCCGCAAAGCTAGACAAACTGGAGCGCTTGTTGCGGCAGTCTACCAGTGACGTCACGGCGACGGCGGCGCTGTTTGCGCCTCTTCTCAATGTTGACTCCGGCGACCGCTACCCGGCCCTCAATGTCAGCCCGCAGAAGCAAAAAGAGATGACCCTTCAGGCCCTCGCCGACCAAGTGATAGGCCTGGCGGCGAAACAACCGGTGCTGATGATCTTCGAAGACGCCCATTGGATTGACCCAACGACGCATGAAACTTTGGATCTGATCGTACCGGCGATCGCCGGTCATCGCGTGTTGGTGGTGATCACCTATCGGCCCGAGTACGAGCCGCCGTGGGCGGGGCTTGCCCATGCGACACCTCTGACCCTGACCCGCCTGGGTAAGGCCAATGCGGCGGCGATGGTGGAGCGCGTGACCGGCGGCAAGCTGCTGCCGGATGATGTGCTGGATCAAATCGTCGCCAAGACCGACGGTGTACCGCTGTTTGTTGAAGAGTTGACCAAGACAGTGCTGGAAAGCGGCGCCGAGACAGCGCATACGATTCCGTCGACACTCCAAGACTCGTTGATGGCGCGCCTCGATCGGCTGTCGCCGGTCAAGGAAACGGCGCAAATCGGCGCCTGCATCGGCCGCGAGTTTTCACACGAACTCCTCGCTGCCGTCTCACCGCTCGGAGAGAATGAACTCAACGACGCGTTGCAGCAATTGATAAACAGCGAGCTAATTTATCGTTCTGGTTCAAGCTATGCTTTCAAACATGCATTAATTCAGGATGTCGCATACGTCAGCTTGCTCAAAATCCGTCGGCAGGATTTACACGGACAGATCGCATCGGTGTTGCGTACCAGATTGGCGGAAACGGTGGCGTCTCGACCCGAGGTGCTCGCGCATCATTTGACCGAAGCGGGCGACGCAGAGAATGCCGTTGATTATTGGCATCGAGCGGGCAAATTGGCGTTTGTCGCGTCTGCGTTCGCCGAAGCTGACGCGCATTTGCGCCGCGGTCTGGAACTGATCCCGGAGGTTGGCGATGAACAACTGCGCGGACAGTTCGAACTCGGGATTAGGACGATTTTAGGCCTAACTTCACTCAACATGTACGGTTACGGCGCCGATGGCGTACTTGCATCATTTCGACGTGCGGAGGAACTGATCGGCCATGCCGAGAATGCCTCTGATTTGGTGCCAATCTTGTCCTCGCTCGGCGCCTACTATTGGGCGCGTGCGGACCTAAGAAAAACTGTCAAATACTATTCTAATCTAGTTTCGGAGGCCGAGAAATCAGCCGACCGGGATCTTCTGGTGCTCGGCCGCACCTGGCTAGGCAGCATTAAATTTCACGTTGGCGAAGGCGCGGAGGGACGTGCGTTGTTGGAAGCGGCGCTGGACGTTTACGACGTGGCTCGCCACGGTGATCTGTCGATCGCGCTGAGTGCCCACGATGCTGGAATCATGGCATCGGCCTGGATTGCATTCACCGATATTTGGTTGGGTTTTCCACTTAAGGCGCGGCGTCAGATCGATAAAACCGCAGCAATGTCACGGGAGATCAAGCATCCGGTGTCAGCGGCGGTCGGCCTTTCGATGTCGGCTTACGGCGCGGCGCATTTGAGAGACGGCCAAAGGGCCGCTGATCTTGCGAGTGAATGCATCGTCATTTGCGAGGATCAGAATATCCCCTACTGGATGGGGTGGGCCAAGGTGGCGCGGGGTGCGGCGCGCAACGAACTCGGTGATTATGTCGGTGCGTTGGAGGATTTGGCATGGGCAAAGGATCTGATGGACAGCAATGGCTCGTTCCAAACCAACGGTTGGATTAACCTGCACCGAGCCGAGATCGAACTCAATCGCAGGCGCTTAGATGAGGCCGAAGATGCGGTGTGGCAAGTGCGTCAACATGTGGCATCCTCCGGCGAAGTCGTAATGTCGCCGCTTGGTGAGCGCCTCGCCGCCGAAGTCGAGCTTGCCCGAGACGGGATCGGCACCAGTCGCGCGGAGTCTTGGCTTATTGAAGCTCTTCGTGTTTCTCGCGAGCAGAAATATCGACTAAACGAACTCAGACTCGCCAATTCTATTGCGCGCCTTTGGCAGTCCCAAGGTAAACATCAGCAGGCGCACGACCTTTTGGCGCCGATTTATGGCTGGTTCACTGAGGGCTTTGACACAAAGGATCTTCTGGAAGCCAGGGCGCTGTTGGATGAATTGGAAGCGCACTATAGGCAACGGTGAACGCGCCAGTACCACAAACAAGTCTGGTCATGGCCGGGCTTGACCCGGCCATAAGTAAGCACAACCCCCAGCGATGCGTGCGCCCCCAGGCCGTTGGTGTTTACTTGCCCACGGGTCAAGCCCGTGGGCGACGGGTGAGCTAAATGCGTTCTCGCCACAACAAAGCTGCTCATGACCGGACTTCTATCCGGCCACAAGTAACACTGCCGCGCGCAAGGCATGCTGCGCCGCGGATCAAGCCTCCGGGTGAACATTGTGACGTGTTGGCCAAAAAAATTAGTTGACAGACAACACAACTTGAGGTGGAGTGTATAGCAAGCTTGGGGAAATGGCGCCGAGCGAATATTTTCGAGAGCAATAATAAGCCCATAAGACAAACAGTCGGCGACTGTGACCGTTCCCATATTGGCGTGGCGGGGGTCGTGGTTATCGTTTTGGTCGCGTAATTTTTGACCCATGCTTGCATAAAAAAGTGAACTCACCAATAGTCGAGCATCATATGAGGGATGCTATAAAACATACATCGAAAAAGACTCGGCTCGCATTTCAACAAATGTGGGAGAACAGCCGGTAATTCGGCACATACATAGATCACCAAAAATACGATGTTGACGCTGGGGAACATGATCGCGCCAAAATTCAGGACAATCGTCACTACAAATGCCTTTTTCGCGGTGGTTGTCTGCAAAATCATGAGCATGTTGGCCAAAAATATTAAGGCCGCCAATACAAAAGTAAACTGAATATACAGGGTGCGACTGGACGGTTCAAATACCTCTACAAACACGCCCAGCAATATGTACGCAAATTTCGGCAAGACATAGTTGATCATCATCCATGCGGCGGAATCCTGGTTTATTAATAGTCGCACCACTTATTCTTTCGAGTACGAGTAGATAGTGTAGTGAATATCATACCACAATGTATCCCGATGCCATATTCGCAATTTCGAGTGAACATCCAAGTTGGTCTTGACCACTCAGCGACATCTACCACCAAACAATGCGACGGCAGCATATGGCATCATCAATCATGATAATCAAGTAATAGTCCAATAAACAACCCGTTAAGCAATACCGAAGAACGTCGCACGTCTTCGATGGACGTGCAATTCACGCTCTGTGCAGTAATTAAGTAAGCAAGGGAAAGTTCACAGTGAGTCTGGATAGTCGTGAGATCCAACGTGCGATAGAAGAAGCACTTGAGGAGCAGAATAGACGCTTCAGTGGGTTAGATGAAATTCCTGCGGTCCATGAGCCAGGGATTAGATTTGGTGGACGCGGTTCACTTTTGCGTGTCAATAGTTTCGACGCCTACGTAGGACTAGGGTTTTGGGGGCCTTGGGTCGCCATATGGTCGCAGGTTGGAGTAATTGGACCGGACCGTGATCGAAGTCGGTACACGATTGATGTCTCGTACAGATCCGTGAGTGGCGGACGATCAAGTTTTGACGTTGAGATTAAGGGCGGCGACGAGTTTGTTAGATCGGTTGCGAATGGGTCCGGTTCTGAACGTGTGACGATTTCCGGTAACGTTGCGACGACGGTGTCGATTCGATTCAGAAGCCATAGCTTTGGGCAAGACATTCGAGTGAAAGTGATTGGCTGATAGCGGATACCGAAGCATCGGGTTAAGCATGCGTATGGTGATGCATGGCCGTGCTGGATTGACGATGGTCGGCTTTGGGCGCGATGTGGCGGACCAAGGCAGGACGAAAATGATTATGGTCAACAGTGAAAGCGTCGGAATGCGGTCGCAGGTGCGTCAATAATCGAACATGAAGAAAAAGGGTAAGCTCGGAAATAAGCAATTGAAAGGGTGATATGGACATATCGACAAATGTTCGATGCTCATTGGCAAAGTCAGCATCATATGAATTGTCATAAATACAATATTTACGTGTAAGAAAAAATTGGCGGCAAAATTGAGCCATATTGTTACTATGAAAGCCTTTCTAGCGGCCTCGGTTTGCAGGAGGACAACCATATTCAAGAAAAAGATCACGGCCGCCTCGAAGAAAGTAAATTGTGTCGACAAGCCCGGTGCGACAATCTCAAAGGCCCGCATAACTGTCGAAAATGCCGTCGAGGACAGTTCCGGCAAGACGAAATTGATCATCATCCATGCGGCAGAGTCTCTGTTGGACAGCATGAGTATAGGCAATCCATTAGTGAACCAATAAGATATAGGTGAAGTGTAAGCATTGTACCATAGGTTGTTTCGGCAAGTGATCGGTCGTTTCAGGGCACAATGCGCAGTTTGGGCTACGTGTGAGGGTGGCGGAACGAGTTGTTGGGGGTTACGCGGTTAACCACGGTCGAAGCAACAGCGCATTGATACAGGTGCAGGGGGGGGCGGGAAGGTTGGCATTGCGCGGCCGCCGTGGCGGTCGGACAGTGGTGGCACCGATGGCCAATAAAAAGGGGCCGCGTGGCGGTTCACGCAGCCCCTTGATGAAACTGGCTCCCCGGGCCGGACTCGAACCAGCGACAAGTCGGTTAACAGCCGACTGCTCTACCAACTGAGCTACCGGGGATCAGAGATCAATCTAGCGTAGTCCTGCCTCCAAATCCAGTATGCTGTGCGGCATTTCGGTGTCACTCGGCGGCGAGCGACGGCAGGCCCGCAAGCGCCATCGCCAGCTCGGATTCGTCGTACGACTGGTCGGTCAGTTTGCCTGCGAAATAGTCGGTGTAGGCCTGCATGTCGAAATGGCCATGACCGCACAGATTGAACAAGATGGTCCGGCCTACGCCGGCTTCCTTGCACTTCAGTGCCTCGTCGATGGCGCCCTTGACCGCGTGATTGGCCTCCGGCGCGGGCAAAATGCCCTCGGTGCGGGCGAACTGCACGCCGGCGGCGAAACATTCCAGCTGATGGTAGGCCCGGGCCTCGATCAGGTCGAGCTGATGCAGATGACTGATCAGCGGCGCCATTCCGTGATAGCGGAGCCCACCGGCATGGAACGGCGGCGGCACAAACGTTGACCCGAGCGTATGCATCTTGACCAACGGCGTCAGATGCGACGTGTCACCAAAGTCGTAGGCGTATTTGCCCCGGGTGAGCGACGGGCATGCGGCCGGCTCCACGGCGACCACGCGTGTTGAATGGCCTTCGCGCAGGTTCTTGCCGATAAATGGAAATGTGAGGCCGGCAAAGTTGCTGCCGCCGCCGGTGCAACCGACCAAAATGTCAGGCCAATTGCCGGCCATCTCCATTTGAATCATGGCTTCGAGCCCGACCACGGTTTGATGCATCAGCACATGGTTCAAAACGCTGCCCAAGGCGTATTTGGTGTCGTCGTTCTTGGCCGCGATTTCGACCGCCTCGGAAATGGCGATGCCGAGACTGCCGGACGAGTCCGGATGTTCGGCGAGGATTGCACGGCCGGCTTCAGTCTCGTCTGATGGGCTGGCGACACAGCGCGCGCCATAGGTCTCCATCAGCGCGCGCCGATAGGGCTTCTGCTGGAAGCTCACCTTGACCATGTAGACGTCGATCTCGAGGCCGAACAGGGCGCCGGCAAATGCCAGCGATGAGCCCCATTGGCCGGCGCCGGTTTCCGTGCTGATTTTTTTGACGCCGGTTTCCTTATTGTAGAACGCCTGCGCCACCGCGGTGTTGGGCTTGTGGCTCCCGGCCGGGCTAACACCTTCATATTTATAATAAATTTTGGCCGGCGTATCGAGCGCCGCTTCCAGCCGCCGGGCGCGGTATAGGGGCGTTGGGCGCCACTCTCGATAGACATCGCGGACCGGTCCGGGAATCTCGATCTCACGCTCGGTCGAGACTTCCTGGCCGATCAAAGGCATGGGGAAAAGCGGCGCCAAATCGTCCGGGCCGATCGGCTGTTGTGTGCCCGGATGAATGACCGGGGGTAACGGTTGCGGCAGATCCGCTTGAATATTGTACCAGGCGGTCGGGATCTGATCTTCTTGCAGTAGATATTTGATGGTTTCCGACATCGGACCTCCCTCGGTGGCATCCGGACCAGTCATTGTTGTGTGTCCGGTGGCCGCTGCGGCCAAGACATTGATATTGCCTCGCTCACGACGCGTCACACGACCTTAACATTCTGGCGACCGGCGGCAAGTTTGATGGCCGTCCGGCAATGATCATCGGTTTTCGCTGGTGGAGCCCGGGGATCGGCCCGCGCCGGTAGCGGTGCGAAACACACGCCGCAGGGCGTGCCGATGGACAACCATCACGGCGCCGACGACACAAGCCAACGCCGTGGCTTCCAAGGCGCCGAACGGTTCGCCAAGGCCAATTGCGCCCGCCGCGACACCAACAACCGGTAGCATGAGCGTCGACAGTGCGGCAACGCCCGCGGTGTAGAGGTCGAGGATCCGGAACCACAGCCAATAGCCAATGATACTGGCAGCAACCATGTTGTAGATCAAAGCGGCCGTGGCGTTTGGGTTCCAGGATACGGGGCGTGGGTTCTCAAGGGCCATGGCAAGCGCGACCGTCGGCAGGGTCGCCATCACCAGTTGCCAGCCGACAAAGGCAGCCACCGTCAGGTTCACGGGCCGGTACTTCGTCAGGACGCTGCCAAGCGCCCATGACACGGCGGCGCCGACCATCAACAATGCGCCAAGGGGAGATCGGCGGGCGCCGCCCAGATCATCTCCCAACAACAACAGAATTCCGGCGGCGCCCAGCGTTAGTGCCAGCACATGGTCGCCACGCAAGCGATCTCTGAGAATGATCGCACCGAATAGGACACTCCAAGCCGGCATTGTATAGGCCAGCACGGCCGCCCGCCCGGATTCGAGCAGTGGCACACCAAACGCCGTCAGCACTTGCCAAAGAAATACGTTAAATAGGGCAAGCACACAGATCCAGACGACTTCATCGCGGCGCGGCAACACGCGCTTGCCGGCCAGACGTGCCGCGAGCAACAAACCGATGGCGCCGGCCAAACCGGTCAATGCACGGAAGGTGAACGGGGGGATCTGCGTCAATCCCACCTTCATGATGGGCCAGTTGATTCCCCACAGAATTGTTAGGCCGATGACCAAAAGTAGGCCAACCGGCATCAGGCCAGGGGCCGTCGCACGGATGCTGCTGAACGCGCTTTGACCGCTATCGCTGGGCCGGTGTTCACGCCCCGGCCGCGGGTCGGTCATGCCAGCACTCTAATTTGTCCGCCATGGTCGCCATCCGGCGGTGGCGGGACGCGGTTTGGATCGCTAATACGTAGCGAGAACCTGCCCGATGGCAAGAATTGCCGACAGCGCCTGGCACACGCAAAGTAGAACAATTGCCCTATCTATCAACGTCTTAGCAAGATCGATCTTGATCATTTCGTGACCCCCTATATGGCAACAGGTCGGGTCACGCAACATTTGTGCCACAGTGTCGGCCGCGACTTACCACCGGAATCGCGCGGACCCATGACGCATCGACCATCCCGCTCCGAACTCAGGGCTGGAGGAATCCAATAGCACAACCTTTGGCTGTGGCGGCCTAGGCCGCTTCTTCTGGGAGAGAATCAGCGGCGGCGGCGGTTTCCAATCGGTTCATTCCCAGAGCATGGCAATAAAGGTCGAGCAGGGCCTCTTGCTCTTGCCGCTGATGGTCCTCCATCTTGCGCAGACGTACGATTTGGCGCATGACGCGGACATCGAACCCGACACTTTTGGCTTCCGAGTAGACGTCGCGAATATCGTCCGAAAGTGACTTCTTTTCCTCCTCAAGTCTTTCGATTCGCTCAATGAACGATGTGAGACGATCACCGGAAATGCCACCAACTCTTATCATGCCAATTGTCACTCCCGCCTTCTATTGGAATGCCGCGCGAAATTTGAGTCTTTTGCCGCCGCGATCATACGGCCTTGCCCTCTTCGATGCGACCGTTTTTCGGACGAGATCATTGTGATATCGTTATGTTCGGGTGCGTTTGAAGACCACGTCCGTCCGGCGTTTCGGAATAAGAGGCGGGCCGTCGAGACAAAAGACACGTTTCAGGAGAGGTAATTTGGTTTTGCGGGGATTCTTATTGTTGTTACTCGCGTTGTGCTTTGGACCAGCGGCGCACGGTGATCCGCAAGCCATCGGCCTTTCCGGAAAATTGCTGGTTGCCGCGCCGTCGATGCCAGACGGCCGTTTCAAAAACACGGTGATATTCATTTGTCGGCATTCACGCGCCGGCGCCCTGGGCTTGGTTTTGAACAAAGAGTTGGGGACTGTTCCGGCGACGGTCGTGGCGGAGCAATATTCCGTCGATGACGTTGAGACCGACACCGCGTTCCGCTTGGTGTGGGGGGGGCCGGTCGATTGGCGGCGCAGCTTCATTCTGCATTCGCGCGATTACGTGGCGGAGAGCTCTTTGGTTGTCGATGAGGAGGTCGCGCTCACTTCGGACGGACGCATTGTTGAGGATATCTTGAGCGGCCAGGGACCGAGCCAATTTGTGTTTGCCTTGGGCTATGCTGGCTGGGGGCCTGGGCAACTTGAATGGGAGCTGGAGCGCGACGACTGGATTACAGTTCCAGCGGATTCGGATTTTGTGTTTGGTGGTGATTTGGCGGAGATGTGGGAGGCTGCGCGGCAATTGCAGAGCCTAGATCTTTAGGTCGTTGTGATCGACGCTCAAGCGACCGGCGGACTCAGAGTGCGGCGTGCTATGTGCTGCTGGTCAAGAATGATCGCTGGATTCCTTCTGCTGCTGATTATGGGATCTGGCGGCTTGGTCGCGACGGTTCGTGCCGAAACAGTCGAGATTGTGGGCAGTTACGCCCACGACCCCGCGGCCTTCACGCAAGGGCTTATCTTCGAGAACGGCGTGATGTTCGAAAGCACGGGGCTTTATGGCCAGTCGACAGTGCGTCGTGTCGCGTTATCCAGTGGCCAGGTCGAGCAAATGGCGGCGCTGCCCGAGGGGTTATTTGGTGAGGGTCTCACGCTGTGGCGCGACAAGCTGGTTCAGTTGACCTGGCGTTCAGGGATCGGCATCGCCTACGACGTTGACACATTCCGCCCGGTTCACAGTTTTCGGTATCCAGGCGAGGGGTGGGGACTGACCCACGATGGCCATCAGCTGATCATGAGCGACGGCACGGCTCAGCTCCGTTTTCTGGATCCGGAAACCTACCAAGAGAAACGCCGTGTCGAGGTTGTTGATGGCGCACAACCCATCGACAATCTCAACGAGTTGGAGTTCGTATCCAACCAGGTGTGGGCCAACATCTGGCAGCAAGACAGGATCGCACGCATATCACCGGTGGATGGCCGTGTCCTGGGCTGGCTGGATTTTTCCAGCTTGGCGGCCGAAGTGCGTGCGCAGGCGCCGTCTGCGGGTGTGCTCAATGGGATCGCGTTTGACGCCGAAAGCGGACGAACGTTCATCACCGGGAAGAATTGGCCTCGGATCTATGAGATCTCGGTTCCCAGTCTCACGCCAGGCGCGAAATCGCCGCAAGTTCATTGAGGCACGGCCAAAATATATGGGCGATGGGCGGCGAGGCGCCTAATCTCGGAGCGTTTCCGAACGAAAAAGGCAGCCCCGAATGGGGCTGCTAGGTACCTTGCTATCCGCGTCGAACGGAAACGCATCGAGCGTACGGTGCGCACCCTACGGGCGCGAAACCGTGTTCGAACAGTGGGAGCCTATCAGTGGTCATGTCGCGCGGGAAATACCGTGTGCGGATTACAACAATCCATTCCTTGACTGTGTTTCGATGAACACAGTTGTTTCAGTTGTGAAACATCGCAGGTCGGTTTGGACCATCCAGGCGCCGCGTAAGTCTCTGTGATACAATATATAATCTGGTTGCGTGTTATGCGCGGCGGCCATGGCAATTGTGTTGATTTCATAAAGTTTACAGTCGATGCCGAGCGCGGACATGGATGTCGGGCATCAAGGGAAAACCCGAAGGTCGCCAAGCTCCCAATTGTTATTGTGATAAATCAGTATGTTGTGACCTAAAGGGGACATTCATCCGCCCAACTTGGTTGTGGCATATGTGATTTCACGCGTGACGCTTTTTGTAAAGGTTGCGTCGTTGAAACAAGCCGCGAGTCCACATTTGTCAATCTCCACCCGCGGATTGAAAAAAGTAAAAATATCAGTCTGTTAAGAGCTTATCAGAAATTGGCGCGGTGATTGCATGTTAAGGCGCAGTCGGTGTCCTTTTGGGCGGTGGGATCTTTCCATAAGGACTACGGTGCGCACTTTCCTGTGGCGGTGCCGTTGCTGGCTCGCCCCGAGGACGGTGGGACAAGTCCCCAGGTTTCGGGACGCCGAGACTAAGGATCGAACGAGGAGGTAAATAAGGAATGCGTACTAGGGCCCTATTGGTAGCAGCGTCTGCGACGGCTTTGGCTGTCGGTTTCGCCGCTGGCGCCAACGCGCAAGAGGATTCGCAGGCCAACCTTGGCATCGCTGGCATCGTGGCGGGTAATGCCAACGCTGAGAGCACAGCGGACAACGATTTCATTGATGCCGATGGCAATCTTTCCGGCAACAACGCTGGTTTGGGTAATGCCAGCAACGGTGCCACTGCGGATAATGATTTTGCCGACAACAAGGAAGGCACGGTCGACAACGATGTCGTCGATCTCGACGCCGGAACGGCGAAAATCACGGACACCGCCGTTCTCGGTAGCAACAACAAAGCCGAATACGGATTCTGGTACGGATCGAACAATGTGTTCCTGTATGACGCCAGCATTCACAACAACATCGCGATGCTGAGTTCGGCGTATCTGCAAGCGCAAATCAGCGAAGTGAGCATGTTCAATATCGCTGCTCACGGCGCGGCGACAGGCGGCGCGGGCCTTGCTTATGCTGGCGGTGCGGCCGTCAGCGGGGCGGCTGGTGCGGCGGACGCCTATGCCGATGGTAACTCCGCGGCGGGTAACTACAACGACGCGAGCGCCGGCGCCTTTGCTGACTCGATTGGGCTGTCCGGTGGCAACACTGGCGGCGACACCACCAATACTGGTGGGCATTCCACCGCAGCTGGCGGCGCCGCGGCCAATAACGGCACCGGCGTTGCAATCGGCGGCGGCGGGGCAGAGAACACAACGACGGTCGGCGACGGTGAGGGCGATGCGGCTGGATCGGCGGCGGCTGGCGGCGGTGCCGAAGGCAGCGGCGGCGAAGTCGGTGGCAGCACGGCATCATCCGGTTCAGAAGCCGGCGCGACGGCGGGCGACGCCACCGCGTCAGCAGGTGCTGGATCGGTGGGTAACCCGGCCAGTGCGGCGAATACGACATCGTCAGCCGCTATGAACGACACGGCCGCGCTTGTCGGTGGTGGCGTTCAGACCACGACTCTCAGCTTTGCTTTCAAGACTGGTGACATCACCACCCGGATCTCGGAACTCAGTGGTGTTAACCCGATCATGCAAAACACCGGTTTTGCGTCCAACCAGAACGCGTCAATTAGCGTCAACGCCATGGTTGGTAGCGTGAACGGCAGTGGCACGATTGGGAACCGCTAGGCTTCATGTTTCGCGGACGAGACAAAAGAGATCCGATGGAGGTTTTGGTGAATAAGATTGTTCTAATGACGGCGGTTTCCGCGATGGCTCTGGGCTTGGCCCAGACGGCCGCGGCGCAGCCGAATGAAAGTCCAGTCAGCGACTCCCAGTTGAATGTGGGTGTCGAAGAGGGGGCGAGCCTGGGGAACGCAAATACCGGAAGCACGGCGGACAATGACGTTCTCGACATCGATCTGATGGCCGATAACAACAATATTGGCGCCGGCAATGCAGCCGGTGAAGGGTCGCAGGCTGACAACGACGTGATCGATAACAAGGGCGGCACGATCGATAATGACGGCCTCGATGTGAATGCTGAGGACCTCGATTACGCAAAAAGCCTGACCGTGAACAGCGGCAATACCGCGATCTGGAAAGAGATGTGGTATTCAGGCAACAGCGCGGTGTTTGATCACAGCATTCACAGCAATATCGCCATGTTGAGCCAAGCTCAGTTGGGCGCCGCGGTGACTGGCATCAATATGTTCCAGATTATCGCGACCGGTCAGGCATCCGGAGGCGCCGGCGCGGCGATTGCGGACGGCGTGGCCGCGTCTGAAGCCATCGGTGTCTCAGGCGCCAAGGCGGATGGCAATTCGCTCTCTGGCAACCTGAACCACTCCGGTTCGCGTTCGGGCGCCGGTAGTGCAGCGCTTTCCGGTGGCAATACCGGTGGCACGGCAAACAACAGCGGCGGCAATGCCGATGCGACCGGTGGTCCAGCGGCCAACAATGCAGCTACGGGTATCGCAATTGGTGGTGCCAATGCGAGCGGTCCTATTCCGGTTACCGGAGGCGGGTTCTCGACCGTGGCGGCGGAGAAAGAGCCGGGTGGTGCCGCGAACAAGACCAACATCGAAGACGGTGGCGGAGACGCCGCAGCCAATGCGGACCGGGGCGGTACGGCGGCTGGCGACGGCGGTTCGGTCGGTGAAACTGGTGCCGAATCGAATGCGGCGGCCAATGCCGAGTCGGGTAAGGCCGAAGCCACGGCTGAATCCAGTGAAGTGGCGAATAAGGCAGATGCCAAGAACGACACCGATTCGAGTGCGACCAACAAGAACCTGGCCGCTATCGAAGGGGCGACGCAACACACGAAGCTCAGCTTCGATCTTGCGACCGGCAACTTGGGCGGTGCGATCTCGGGTCTGAACGGCGTCAATCCGGTCATGCAGAACGCTGGTTTCGCGCATAACCAGAACACGTCGTTGAGCGTCAATGCGATGGTCGGCAGCGTGAACGGCGCGGGCGGTATCGGGAACTAGTCCCGAAACCGAGGGATGATCGCAGCGAACATCCGCGTAGAGCGATGTTCGCTGCCCATTCCAAAAAGGACATCAGAGGCGCTGGACCGTGGTTTCGTGGTTCGGCGCTTCGGGTGCATCTGCGGGGTGACTATTGGACAGTGCGTGATCCGCAGGGATGCGGGCGCGCCAACCGAGTAAGGAGAAAACTGTGCGGTATATAACCCTGCTTGCCATAACTGCCATCACAGGTCTCGGGTTCGGCGCGATCGATGGCGCTGTTGCTCAAGAGACGACGCCCGCTTCTATCGCCGCGCTTGGACCTCAAATCGGGGACGGCGATCTTGGCGTGGTCACTGGCCAGGAGATCCCGGCATACGATCCGAACACGGGCATTCCGTTGGATACAGGTGACCAAGAACAAGAGCCCATGCCACAGGACATCCAAATCATGACGGATGGCCTGAAGACCTACGGGGCGGATTTGGGAACCGGTTTAAGCCAATTGGGCCAAATGAATCAGCTGGGCCAAATTGGTTCAATCTCCCAAATCGGGAATGCGACACAAGCCATGGCGGCTGGGTTGCAGGACTCCGTGGGTTGGATGCGACCGACAAATTAGTCGGCGCGATATAACAAATATTGATGTTCGATCCGAAAGGGCTGCGTTCCGCGCAGCCCTTTTTTCTTTGCCGTCACTGAATTACATCGTCATTCAGAGTTTGAATGCACAAAACTGCGGATACAGCACTGGTTTCCAAGTCTTTTGACGTGACATGTAAATAACAGGATCATTTGTTCTTCGCGCAAGTTAATCTAGGAAATGTCACAAGACATTCAAGAAATACGAAGTGTAAGGTATTGGGGTCCTGCAATATTCGGAAATAAGGAAGTCGAAATTGGCAATAAAATTCAATGCCTTCGATCTCATTTTCGGAACTTTACGCAAGTCTTATTCGAATCATACAAGAAATCCCTTGCTGCACCGTGCAATAAGTACAGACGCGCGTTGGAGCGTTGCGGGCACGGAACCAGCCGCCGACGATGTTCTTTCCGATCCCATCGTGCATTGCTTGATGAACCGCGATGGAGTCTCGCGCGCCGAGCTTTCGGCGTTATTCGGCCAGACCCGGCGCAGCAATCATCGCGTTCGCTAATACCACACGCTTTACGAGCAATGCGCCGCGCGCATGTGGACGTCACGTCGCGTGAAAGAAATCGCTGATTGCAGCAATTTGACCTTGCACCATATGGCGCCCCGTATGGGTGGCGCAGCCTCGACCTGCGGCCGCCTCAAGAAGCGGGGTCATTTCGGGTTTTGTGATTACATCTGCGACCAAGGTGCCGGGGCGCAACGCGTTTGGGTCAATTGATGGAGCATCACCCGCTGTCATCCCCAGAGGCGTCGCATTGACCACGATGTCGTGGTCGCCGGGTATGGGCGCGCCAACCGAACATGCGACGTCAGGGTAGGCCGAACCGATCACGGCTGCGACGCGTTGCGCCTTGGTTGAATCGATGTCAAAGAGTGTCAATCGACTGACCTTCGCTTCGGCCAGCGCGACGGCAATGGCGCTGCCCGCGCCACCCGCTCCGACCACCAAAACAGCACGCCCTTTGGGTTCACGTCCCTGACTGCGCAACCCGTGCACAAATCCGAGACCATCAAAGCTGTCTGCAATCCAGCGGCTGTCAGTCTGGCACCGGACCGCGTTCACGCCGCCGGATCGGTCACCTTTCGGCAATACTTCGTCGACCAGCGCAAGCATCGTCGTTTTGTGCGGGATCGTAATGACGATCCCGCGCAGATTGGTGATCGCGCGAAGCCCAGCCACGGCTGCCTTTAGGCCAGCGGCTGGAATGCGAACCGGGACCATGACCGCGTCGACGCCATGGGCGGCAAAATGTGCGTTGAACAAGTCGGGCGAACGCACTTGCGCGATCGGATCGCCGATGACCACATAGAGGTCGGTGGCGCCGGTAATCAGATATGGCGAATTTTGTTGCGGTCCTGGCGACATCGGTGCGCTCCTCTATGGCGTCGTTGCATGCCTATTCTCACCGACCGAAGAGTCGACCGATGACCGCATCCTGGTCAAGGGACCAATGCGCAGTTCACGCGTTGCATGAAAATCGGTTCGTGTATATTTGTCCCGATCAAAATTGTCATTTACGGCACAAAACTTACAGGTTTGAGATCGCGCGATGACACTCGATTCCCAATGCCAAGCCGTTCTGGATGCGGCCGCCAAATCCGGTTCTGTGTTCGACAGCCGCGACCCCCGAGAGGCTCGAGCGCGTTATAGCGATAGTACGGCCGTATTCGCCGGCCCAACACCTGAGATTGGTGGGGTCGAAGAGCGCGCGATCAAGGGACTCGGTGGCGATATACCGGTTCGGCTCTACTATCCCCAAGGCGGTCGGAACGGCGGGCCGGTGGCGACCGTGGCATTTTTCCACGGCGGCGGTTGGGTGTTTGGCGATCTGGACAGCCACGACCATGTCTGTCGCCACCTGGCCGCGCAAACGCCGGCACTGGTTGTCGCGGTCGACTACAGGCGCGCGCCGGAAAGCAAGTTTCCGCAGCCGCTCGAGGACTGCCTGGCGGGTGTACGTTGGCTGATGGCGAACGCGGCCGACGTCAACGCCGACGCCGCGCGGATCGCGGTGGCGGGTGACAGCGCCGGCGGCAACATGGCGGCGGCGGTCTGCCAAGTCCTTCGCGACAGTGGCGAACAGGTCCCGAAGTTCCAGCTCTTGATCTATCCGGCGACCGATTTGGGTGCGCGAACAGGATCGATCGAGAAATTTGGTCAGGGTTATTTGCTGACCCGTGATGGGATGACCTGGTGCATGGACAGCTATCTACGGTCGGCCGACGACATCGACGATCCACGCGCATCGCCGCTGCGCGCGCCCGATCTTAGCAACTTGCCGCCGGCACACGTAATTACCGCAGGGTTTGACCCGCTTCGCGATGAAGGCATCGCCTATGCCAATCGTTTGACCGCCGCAGGCGTTCCGGTCAGCTACCAATGCTATGATGGCATGATTCATGGTTTCATGCGCATGACTGCGGTGGTCGATGTCGCGGTTCAGGCATTGGGGGATTGCGCCGATATCTTGGCGACGGCGTTGGCGGCCCGATCGTAAGCCCGAGAGAGGATAGATGAATGCCCCGATTTAAGGACTATGTGCCGGGTGGTGTTATCCCAGCGACGCTCGCTGCCTTCCACTCGGATTTCACGATCGATGAGAACCAAACGCGCAAGCACTTGGCGGATGTGGCGGCGGTTGATGGGCTGAGCGCGATCACGGTCAATGGCCACGCGTCCGAAGTCCATGCCTGTACCTTTGACGAACAGCAGCGCATCCTCGCGTTCTCTCTGGCGGAAGTGGGTGACACGATACCTTTGATTTGCGGCGTCTATGCCGACGGCAGCCAAGAAGCGGCGCGCATTGCCGCTATGGCTGAACGGGAAGGCGCATCATGTCTTTTGGTGTTCCCGCCGCAGAGCATGTCGATGGGCGGTCAACTCCGCCCGGAGATGGCAATCGTCCATTTTGAAACGATCGCGGCCGCAACGGATCTACCCCTGATCGTGTTCCAATACCCCATGGCGTCCGGGCTTGGATACCCCTTCGACACGCTACTGAAAATGTTTGAGGCTGTCCCATCGATCCGGGCCATCAAGGACTGGTCCAACGACCCCATGCTGCATGAGCGACACATCCGCGAATTCCCGGCGCTGAGTCGGCCGGTCACCGTATTGACGACGCATAGCGCCTGGCTGATGAGCTCGCTTGTGATGGGAGCGGGTGGCCTTTTGTCTGGTGCAGGCAGCGTGATCGCGGACTTGCAAGTCGCACTGTATCAGGCGGTCGTGGCCAAAGACTTGGCTCGGGCGCAATCGATCAACGACCGGATCTATCCGCTCGTCCAAGCGTTCTATACGCCGCCGTTCTTGGATATGCACAATCGCATGAAGGAATGTTTGCGGCTTTTGGGGCGGCTTAACGACGCTATTGTTCGCCCGCCATTGATGAAATTGAGCGAAACTGAGATCGCGCGGTTGCAAGCGGCTTTGGATGTGGCCGGCATTCAAACCGAGGGCGCGTTCCTCAAAGCTGCCGAATAGGCGGTAGGGAACCGGCGACGTGGCACAGATTACAGCCGGTGAGGCGTTGCTCACCAGGCTGGGTGCACTCGGCGTCGACTATGTTTTCGCCAATTCCGGGACCGATTTCCCGCCGCTGATTGAGGCGTTGGCGCGCGCCCAAGTGCAGCCTGCCGACAGATTGCCGCAGGCTCTAATAATGCCCCATGAGCATGCCGCAATGGGCATGGCACACGGCTACTATTTGGCCACGGGTCGACCACAGGCTGTCATTGTGCACACCAATGTTGGCCTTGCTAACGCGGCGATCGGCGCCATCAATGCCGCTTCGGACAACATTCCCTTGCTCCCGTTTTCGGGGCGCACACCAATCACCGAGACGGGAAGACTCGGATCACGGACGACGCCGATCACGTGGGGCCAAGAGATGCGCGACCAAGCAGCGTTGATCCGCGAGAGCGTCAAATGGGATTTTGAACTTCGCTATCCGGAACAAGTCAGCGATCTCGTTGATCGGGCATATGCCATTGCCATGTCGCCGCCGCGCGGCCCGGTTTATTTGAGCCTGCCGCGCGAACCGTTGTGTGAAACGATCGACCAAGGCGAGATCAAGCGTCCGCCGCGGTTTGCGGTATCGAAATCGGGGCTGAACGAGGCGGATGTGGGACGGGCTGGCGAAATCTTGGCGCGGGCTGCACGACCCGTCATTTTGGCCCAGCGCGGCGCGGGCGATGCTGCCGGATTTGAAGCCTTGGCGGATTTGTCGCAACGCTGGGCTTTGCCCGTCGTGCAATACTGGGCTCTGCGCTGCGCCGTTGGGCACGATCATCCCATGCACGCCGGTTATGATCCGGCGCCATGGCTGGCCGACGCCGACGCGGTCATTGTGCTCGATTCACTGACGCCGTGGATCCCGTCATCTCATAACCCGCCGAGCGATTGTCCGATCATTCAAATAGGGCACGATCCCTTGTTTGCCCGTGCCCCCGTACGCGGATTTCGATCCGACATCTCCCTGGTCGGCAACGTATCCGATGTCGTCGCGGCGCTGGCGCGGGCCATGGACGGACACGTCGGTCAACAGGCCGACTTGATCGACGAACGCCGCCGGCGTGTCGCCGAACGCATCGCGAACAACGGAGGCGTAGGTCAGGCGAAAAAGCGCGTCGGCGTCTCGACGCCTATGACAAAAGCCTGGGTGGGTCATTGCATTGCCGATGCGGTCGCGGCCGATGATGCCATTGTTGTTTCAGAGTTGGGTTGTTCGCTGGCGACCTTGCGCGCCACACGCGCGGACTCTTTCTATCAAGAGCCGGTCTCGGGTGGATTGGGTTGGGGATTTCCCACGGCGCTGGGCATGCAGCTGGCGGAACGCAAGCGATTGGTGATTGCGACGCTCGGCGACGGTTCCTATATCTTTTCGAATCCAATAGCTTGCCATCAAATTGCCGAAGCGCTGGCACTACCCATATTGATCGTCATCTTGAACAACAGTGCGTGGAATGCGGTGCGGCGCGCGACATTGGATGTTTTCCCCAATGGCTTTGCGGCGCGCGCCAATCAAATGCCGCTTACGTCGTTGACCCCGACCCCCGACTTCGTGAAAGTGGCGGAGGCCCATCGTTGCTGGGCGCGGCGGGTTTCCGATGGCGACGATCTTCCGGCGGTGCTGCAGGCGGCGCTGACCGAGATTAAGAACGGGCGCCGCGCCGCCTTGATTGAAGCCGTCGTTGCGGCGGATTAACGCAGTCATGGGATTTTCCAGATAACAAGGCGGCCGGAATGCACATTGTTGTCCTTGGCGCTGGTGCGATGGGCTGCTTGTTTGGCGGTCTGCTCGCGCGAAAGGGTCATGCGGTCATTTTGGCTGATGTCGATCGACGGCAAATTGACGCCATTAATAGCCGCGGTTTGCGGATTGAAAGCGATATCGCCGATCGGCCGATTAGGGTTCCCGCGCGGACAGTCGGTCAGATCGAGCAAGCGCCTGAATTGCTGATCTTATTCACAAAGACGATGCAGTCGGTCGCCGCCCTCGAGTCGGCGCGGCACTTGCTAGGTCCGCAAACTTGGCTGCTGACTATTCAGAATGGCCTCGGCAACGTGGAAATTGCGGCGCAGTATCTGGACAAGGGGCGCATTATCGTTGGTATGACAACCTTTCCCGCGGATCTTGTCGCCTTCGGCCATGTTGTTTCCCACGGCAGCGCCGTTACACACATCATGACCGCCACTGGCAAGGCCGACGAGTTTGTCGCCAAGACTGCCGAGATCTTGTCCGAGGCCGGTTTGAACGGCGTGGTCGAACCGGATATCGAATCGGCTATTTGGTCTAAGGTGGCTTTTAACGCGGCGATGAATTCTCTCGCGGCGGTGACCGGCGCGACGCCGGGCACGATCGGTAACAGCGAACACGGCACCACACTTGCCCGCGAAGTGGTGGCTGAGACCGCCGCGGTCGCGCGCGCAAAGGGCATTGAAATTGACGAGGCGACCGTAAATGCGACGATCGATATGGCCATGCGCGAGCACAAAGACCATCAACCATCGATGTTGCAGGACATGATGGCCGGGCGCCCCACCGAAATCGATTCGCTGAATGGTGCGATCGTCAAGGACGCGGCAAAGGTTGGTGTTACCCTGCCGGTCACCGCCACTCTATGGCGGTTGGTGAAGCTGGCCGAGGCGGTGGCCATTAAACAGCGTGCCGATCCGGACAGCACACATTCATGAGTACGCTGTTTACGCCGAAATTGATCGGGTCCGTCGAGGTTCCGAACCGCATCGTCATGCCCTCGATGACGACGCGGTCAGCCGATGCCGAAGGCCATGTGACCGACGATACAATCGCGTATTTCGTCGCTCGGGCGCGTGGCGGGGTGGGATTGGTCACCGTTGAAATGGCATCGCCAGAGAAGGTCGGTCGGCACCGGCACCACGAACTGGGGATCTATGACGATCGGTTTTTGCCCGGCTTGTCGCGATTGGTGCAGGGCATCCGTGACGCCGGGGCGCGCACGGCGATTCAGCTTGGACATGGGGGCGGGCATACGCGCGAGGACATTTGCGGCGAGACCCCGATCGCGCCGTCGGCCGTGCCACACGACGTGTTCGAAGGGACGATGCAGACGATCGTGCCACAGGAAATGTCGCGCGACCGCATCGCCCAAACCACGGACGCCTTTGTCGCTGCGGCGGCACGGGCCGCCGAGGCCGGCTTTGACTGTGTTGAGATCCACGCCGCCCACGGCTATCTCATTTCTCAGTTCTTATGTCCGGCCGAAAACCGGCGTACCGATGAATATGGCGGCAACCTGGAAAATCGTGCGCGGTTTGGGCTCGACATTCTGCGCCGCGTCAAGCAAATGGTTCCGTCCGTCGCCGTCATATTCCGTCTGACCGTCGAGGATTTTTTTGCCGGCGGCATGCCGTTCGACGAAGGCAGGCGCGTGGCCGCGTGGGCTGACCAGGCTGGTGCCGACGCTATTCATGTCTCAGCCGGCCACTACCGATCGCAGCCGGGTCACATGATGATCCCGCCCATGGCGGTCGCCGACGCGCCTTTTTTGGCGTTTGCGGCGAAGATCAGGAAAGATGCGCGCGCTCCCGTCATTGCTGTTGGGCGTTTGGGTGATCCGACGGCCGCGGCGGCCGCCATAGACCAAGGCCAGGCTGATTTTGTCGCCTTGGGGCGCGGCCTGATCGCCGACCCTGATTGGCCGCGAAAGGTTCGGCGGGGCAAAGCGATCAGACGTTGCCTGGCCTGCAACACATGCGTCAACGAAATGCGCGGCGGGTCGCGATTGCACTGCGTCGTGAATGGCATGGTCGGGCGCGAGGCGGACTTTGCTGTGACACGTCGCCCGCGCGACGAAAAGATTGCGGTGGTTGGGGCCGGCCCCGCCGGTTTGACCTATGCCTCCCTAGTCGCAGACGACAACCGCGTGACGGTTTTCGAGCGGTCGGGCCAAGCCGGCGGCGCGTTTCGTTTGGTTGGTCTGGCACCGCTGTTTCAAGATGTCGAGGCTCGTGCCGACAGTTTCGCCAATTATGTGCGGGATATGGTCGCGGCGTGCCGTGGGGCCGGTGTCGACTTTGCGTTTGACGTCGACGTTGCACGCACCCCCAACATTCTGGCCCCGTTTGATCGCGTGGTTATTGCGAGCGGCGCGCGCTATCGGTTTGGTATCGGATTTCTTATTCGTGGCGCATTGACGGCCGGTATCGGGCGATGGCCCGGCTTTCGGGATCTTGCCGCCAGTCACGGCGTGCGAACCTGGTTCTACGAGCGCGGGCGTCGGCCGAACGGCCCCATTTGCATGGGCCTTGTGCGGCCCGACCAAAAACTCGTGATTATTGGCGATGCACACCGTGCCGGCAAAAGTCGACCAGCTATTGCCACGGCCTTTGAGGCCGCCTTACTTGATCGACACGGTGTCGCCGCGGCGGCAAAGGCCGCGGCCATGGTTGAGCCTGCGAGAAACTGAATGCGGCTAAGCAACCGGTGTCGGCCGTGGATGCACCAGTCTGACATGGTTGTTCGGAGGCCGCACCCCGGTATCGACGCCGCCGTCTTGGCGCGTTGCGCGCAAGCACAGAACAGGATCGTTCGGCGTACCGGCATCCATGCGTTCAAGCTTGAAGCTCTCAGGCTGAATATCGGAAAAGTCGTTGTGGTGCTTACGCAGCCAGTCGACGACGATTTCTTCGATTTGCTCTTGTGTCAGCGAGACAGTCGCGGTGATCACGCGTTGCCGATTGGCTTGCACTCGTACCATCGTTCGTTCCCTTGGTTTACATCTTCTGGCGCACACGAGACACGGCTCGAGCGACCCAATGCTTTTCGAGAGCCAGCCTCGCATAGCTGATGTGTTGCCGCATGATCCATTTGCACCATCTCGCGTCGCTATTTAATTTATTGTTTTATAAGGGGTATTTCTAGATTTCTTGGCGCATTTCAGTGGTTCTCCGGTGCTTGCGCCGGGGCCGAGGTCGGCTTGGCGGGGTGAGCCGATCTATGACATGCTGGGAGCCGGATTCACGAAACCCAACGGGGAGGCAACCGAAATGGCACGGGTTCGAGATGTGGGCGCAGAAGAGGTGCCAGAAGACGACCGACCGATCTATGAGAGATTTGCGCACGATTATGGTCCGTTCATGAACCAAGCACGTGTGTTCGCCCACAGACCGCCGATTCTACGCCATATGATGGGACTGATGTTGACACTCGCGGATGAGGCCATCGTACCCAAACGTTATCTTGAAATTGCCTTGGTAACGGTTTCTAAGCTGAATACCTGCACGTATTGCGTGACCCACCATGTTCCGAGGTTGATCGAACAAGGCCTGCCACCGGACACCGCGAACAATATTCTGGCGCCGGATTGCCCCGGCCTGGATGATGTCGATCGGCTCGTTCGCGATTACGCACGGCAGGTCACGCTTGATTCGAAACGTGTCCCGAATCAGCTTTTCGAGGCGCTGCGCGCGCATTTCACCGAAGCACAGATTGTCGAACTGACATTCCGCACGACGTTGTGCGGTTTTTACAACAGGCTCAACGAAGCCTTGGCGATTGATATCGAGCCGGAGGCAATTGAAGAGATGCTTTCGAAAGGTGGGGCAGCGGCGGCCTAGTCGATGATCAGCGCATGGGGCGCGGGAATAGCGTCCGCTGTCGGGATGAAAGAATCGATGAGGCACGGGAACACGGATAGTTATGGCCTGGCAAAAACAGCTGGATGAACTTGAGAGGAAGCGCGCCCGGTCGGCCGAACAGGGCGGCGCCGAAGGTGTGGCACGGCAAAAGGCGAGTGGGCGTCTGACCATACGCGAACGTATCGATCTGCTTCTGGACCCGGGAACGTTTCGCGAAATTGGCAGCGGCGCCGGTGGCAGCGAGCGCGACCCAGAAGGTCGATTGGTATCGTTCACGCCCGGCAATTTCGTTCTGGGTTTTGGCACGATCGAAGGTCGCAGATGCGTGGTCGGTGGCGAGGATTTCACCCTCAGGGGTGGTTCGCCGAACGAGGCTGGCTTGCGCAAGAGTGTCTATGCAGAGCAACTCGCCTGCCAATATCGTGTGCCACTCATACGCCTGCACGAGGGCGGCGGTGGCAGCGTTGGTGGCACGGGCGCCGGCGCTGGCGGAGCGCCGGTCTATGCGCCACCCCGGTTTCGGTCGGTTGCCGAAGCCATGGCGACCGTTCCCGTGGCCACGGCCGCGCTGGGGCCGGTCGCGGGCTTGCCTGCGGCGCGCCTGGTCGCCGCCCATCTTTCCGTGATGTCCAAGGACAACGCGCAGGTGCTGATTGCCGGTCCGGCTGTTGTACAGCGCGCAATCGGCGAACGGCTGACAAAGGAAGAGCTCGGCGGTGCGGCGGTGCATACAAAAAACGGGGTCATTGACAATCTGGCCAACGACGAGGCGTCGGCGCTGGCGCAGATCAGAGAGTTCCTGAGCTACCTGCCGGCGCATGTGTGGGAAACGGCGCCAATCTTTGAAAACGGTGATCCCGCTGAGCGTCGCGCAGCCGAACTCGTGGATATCGTGCCGGAGAACCGTCGCAAGCTCTATGACATGAGACGATTGCTTGCGCTCGTTGTCGACAAGGATTCATTCTTCGAGATCGGAGCGGGCTACGGTCGCGGATTGGTGACCGGGCTCGCGCGCTTGACAGGGCAGACAGTTGGTGTTCTGGCTAATGATTGTCGCTATCTGGCCGGTGCCATGACCGCCGACGCAGCGCACAAACTGCGGCGATTGGTCGAACTGTGCGATACCTTTCATGTGCCGATCGTCAGTTTTGTTGACGAACCGGGTTTCATGATCGGCAGTGCCGCTGAGCAGGCGGGTACGATTCGCCATGGCACAGCCGCCGTGTTGACAGCGGCGACCAGCGTTGTGCCCTGGGCCTCCGTTATTGTGCGCCGTTCGTTTGGCGTGGCGCAGGCCGCGCACTATGGGCCTGATGGCTATGTCTTGGCCTGGCCGTCTGCGGAGATGGGCGCGCTACCGGTCGAAGGGGGTGTGGCGGTGGCCTATCGTCGCGAGATCGAATCGGCGCCGGACCCCGAAGCTCGCCGGCGCGAGCTGGAAGAACAAATGGCCGCGCGTCAGTCGCCATTCCCGCGCGCTGAATCCCTGTCGGTCCACGATATTATTGATCCTTGCGATACGCGGCCGCTCTTATGTGAGTGGGTTGAACGCGTACAGCCGATATTGCCCGATTTGGTGGGGCCGCCGCGTTTCTTGCCCCGGCCGTAGCGAGATCTTCCCGTTTGTCTAGGGGGCCGACCGGGCGTTCACGAAGAAATCCACCAATTCGGTGCCGTCCACCAGTTTTTGGGTACTCGCGGCGGGCCATCGGATCGTGTAACATCTCGTCAAGACAACAGTTTAAAAGAGTCCGGTAAGGAACGAAATGGCGTAAATTGACAAGGGAGGACCCGCGATCATGGCGGTGTCGACATATCTAAAGGCGGGGGCGGCTGTCGCCCTGGCTATCTCAATTAGCGCGGCGGCCAATGCTCAGACGAGCGACAAGCCGCTTGAGGAAAATTGGGCGCCGACCGAATGGGGCCCGGACGACAAGGTTGGCGCACCGAACCGAACGACGCCGGATATCGTGCTTAAAGCGGTTGGTTTGGTCAAAGAGGGCAAGACCGCGACACTCGGCAAGCTCTACCAGTCCGAGGTGCCACTATTTGGCCCACGTACTTATCAGATGACCATCCCTGGCACGCCGACGGGCGGTCCATTCGGCGAGAATGCGCTCATCTATCATGACGAAATGTTGACGACGGAAATTGGTCAGGTCAGCACCCAGTTTGATGGCCCGGGCCATATTGGTGTCAACACATCGCAAGGCGGCTTTTTCTATAATGGTCGCGACCCACAGGAAACTTACGAACGTGGTGCCGGTGGGCGCGTGATCGGGATGGGTGATCTCGGCGTTGAATTTGTCGCCGAGAAGGGCTTCGTTTGCCGCGGCATTCTGCTTAATGCGCCGGCCTATAAGGGAATGAACCCGCTACCAATCCCGACAGCTACTGACAGCCCGGGCATTGTCACTGCCGACGACGTCAAAGGCATGATCGAGGCCCAAGGTGTTGGCGAGATCGGCGAGGGCGATTGCGTTTTCCTATACACCGGCCATGGCGATCTTTGGTCCAATGCCAGTTGGCCGACCATGAGCACGGAAGAACGTGCTGCAGCGCGCGCGACCTTCACGTCCGGCGAGCCGGGCTTTGGCGTCAGCGCGTGCGAATACATGGCCGAACGTAAGATCATTCTCACGGGTGGCGATACGTCAGCCAACGATGCCCAACCGGTTGGTGAGGAAGAAGGCTTTGCAGTGCCGTGCCATACGGAAATGCAAACTCGGCGTGGCATCTGGAACATCGAGAACCTGGACTTTACGCCGCTGCTTGAGGCGGGTGTGAGCGAGTTCTTGTTCGTTTGGGCGCCATTGAAGCTGGTCGGTGCGACTGGTTCGCCCGGCAATCCCGTTGCGCTCTGGTAAGACCAGACTCGTATACGAACTTCAAGGCACTGATGTGGGAGCCGGCATTTCGCCGGCTCCCATTTTTTTCATGCCATGTGCTGTCCGCCGAATTCGCCGCGCCGCGGATAGGTGCGCGCTAATGGCACGTTCTTTGGCAAAGATTTTCGCACAAATTATTAGGTGAACATCAAAATGACTTACCCGGAAGTATCAATGATCGATACATGGGCGATTCCTGACGCCGCTGACATAGAGGCGTGGCCGCGCCGACAATCAACAAAAATGCGGCTGCCGCGTAACGGGCAGCCGCATTTCTCATACTGATCCGAAGATCAACCCATTCGCCGCATCTTTAAGATTGATCGCGGCGCTAACCGTGCTGTTCGCCTATGGCAACACTATCCCATTGCCACGGAAGTTATTGTTATAGTTGCCGCTGTTGTTGCCGATGTTGTACGTGCCGGCCTTTTGACCAAACGACGCAAAGTTGTGGTTGCCGTTATAGTTGCCTTGGTTGCCGACTCCGGCGATCCCACCAAGCTGAGCAAAGTTGTGGTTGCCGCTCATGTTACCGGTGTTGCGATTTCCGGCCGAGGCGTCCATGTTGCCGACCCCGTAGGGCGTGTATGCGTGTCCGGCAAACGCCGTGTTGTAATTGCCGTTGCCATTGCCGGTATTGTGGTTCCCGGCTTTCGCTGTGCCGCCACCGACCGGGACGCAGGGAGCGCACGGCTGCGGCTTCGGTTTGCCGCGGCCGCCTTGGCTGATGGCCGTATTGTAGTTGCCACTGTTGTTGCCGATATTGTGGTTACCGGCAAATGCGCCGCCGCCCGTGACGCCGTTCACAGACGCCAGTTCTGAGCCTGTTAGGCCCTGTGACCCCGGTGACCCCGGTGACCCCGGTGTGCCTGGAGCCGGAGGACGCGGAGGCAGCAGCCGGCCGCCGGACTGAGCCTGGTTGTAGTTGCCGTTGTTATTGCCAATGTTGTGGTTGCCGGCAGCCGCTGTGCCGCCGCCAATGCCTATCGGCCCACACGGCGAGCAAATGAGAACGCCGCCGCTATCGGCATAGTTAAAATTGCCATTGTTGTTGCCAATGTTGTAATTGCCTGCGTTCGCACCGCCCTTGCTCACGCCGTTGCTGCCATTGGTGTTGAGTGACGGATCCGTCATCAACTGCGCCGACGCTGCGCTGGATAGCAGCAACGCGGCGAGACCAGAAATAACAAATGGAGCTTTCATTACCGTTCCCTCGGAGACTTTACGCGCCAATCGACCCCTAACAGTGACTCGAATCTGGCGTCCTGCCAATAGGATTGTGTAATAAAACTAAGGGGATCGGAAGCAAAGTGACGAATAGGGCACAGTGTTTCATTATTGGAAATCATCTATTCGGGTGATGTTTGTTCTGGTACGCGTGTCGAAATATAACTTTAGTCTTCAGGTGCCGTGCGAATTGATTTTCAGTTTTGAAACAGCGCAGGTCCGCGATTCCGCGACGGACGTCGGCTCCTGAGCACAATTCGGCGCTGACAATCTCCACTATGGACGCGACGCCAACGGTGAAAGATTCGTTGTGTTTCCGCATAAACGACAAGAGCGTGCTGCGGCCCTCGATTCGAGTCGAGGCAACTTGCGTCGCTACCATGCTCAAATCGCTGAGTCTGAACTTCGATCACCGAGCCCTTCCAGCATCGTTCGATGACGGAAATCCATGGGACGTGTAAGGTCATTCGAATAAAAATATCAATGCAACGAATAGATAACTATTTAGAGTATAAACCGATAACTTTGTCTTGCGCTTTCCAAGCGGACAGCCTTGAAATTTGCCAATCAGGGCGATTCGCGCCGCGACTACTTGTCGGCCCCGACGCCCGGGAGTCAGGAACATTGAGACTGGTGTCGCCGTACTTGGGGTTCACACGGCGGCCTCGTCGGTGCCGCGAAAACGCTGCGAACGACGGACCGTAGCCACAAGGGGGAACACCCCGAACGCTTCGACGGAAGCGAGATTGGGGTGGGCAAATTCGCTGACAATGGCATTGATTCCGTCGCGTGCCGAGCGACCGGATTTGCACCGCCAAACTTTGTGGATTTCGCGTGGATTCATGGAAGCGAGCCGATCGGAAAGAGGAGGCCCGAAAAAAGTGGAGATAAGGCGCGAATAAGATGCTGGTCGACAACAAGATTTGCGCCCATTTGAGATGAAAGGAACCGCACCGAAGATCTGTTACAAGACGTCGGCGACAACGATCATCAAGAAAGGTGGCAACATGGCGGCTGATATCATCGACGGTAAGGCGTTCGCCGCCAAGATCCGGGACATGGCGGCCGACCATGTCGTGCGCCTCAAAACCGAACATGGCATTACACCCGGTCTGGCCGTGATACTTGTTGGCGATGACCCGGCGAGCCAAGTCTACGTTCGCAACAAGAACAAGCAGACGCTCGAGGTCGGGATGCGGTCCTTTGAGCACCGGCTCGACGCGTCGGCTCCGGAAGCGGAACTGCTGGACCTTGTCGCGCGTCTCAATCAAGACCCTGACGTACATGGAATACTCTGTCAGCTGCCACTGCCCGCGCATATCAACGCGTTTGCGGTGGTCAATGCGATCGCGCCGGAGAAGGACGTCGACGGCTTTCATATCGCGAATGCCGGTCGTCTGTGGACGGGGCAAACGGCGATGGTGCCCTGTACGCCGCTCGGGTGTCTGTTGATGCTGCGCGATTATCACGGCTCTCTTTCCGGTATGAGCGCCGTGGTCGTAGGGCGTTCGAATATCGTTGGTAAACCGATGGCCAACCTTTTGCTGCGCGAAAGCTGTACCGTAACCATCGCGCATAGCCGCACCAGAAATATCGAAGACGTATGTCGTCGGGCCGAAATCGTCGTCGCCGCCGTCGGGCGACCACAGATGATCACCGGCGATTGGCTGGCCGAGGGTGCAACCGTTATCGATGTCGGCGTCAACCGCCTTCCGGCGCCCGAAAAAGGCGAGGGCAAGCACAAACTGGTCGGCGATGTGCATTTTCAAAGCGCGGTCGCCAAGGCCCGTGCGATTACGCCGGTGCCTGGTGGCGTTGGGCCGGTGACGGTCGCCATGCTGATGGCCAACACGGTCACAGCATGCTGCCGTGCGAACAGCCTCGACGAGCCCGAAGATCTGGCGCTCTAAGTCATCCAATGCGTGGAGGCCGGGACCGGAATCGAACCGATGTACGCGGATTTGCAGTCCGCTGCATAACCACTCTGCCACCCGGCCATCCTCTGTTGCCGCGCCTGTCGTCGGCGCTGCAGTGGCACGCGGGCCAAGCGCCGCTGATATAGGACTCGCCCCAAAGGGTCAAGCGACACGCCGCGAGGCCAGTGCCGCCGTTGTTTCGCCGTTCCCCAAATACTATAACAGGGGAGACCGACCAATTCCGCGTGTCCGGTGTGCCACGCCGACCCGGCGCCGCACCGTGAACACGGCGGTTCGCCAATTTGTGGACCAACGAGACATGCCCAATTTTGACACGATGCGAGCGCATATGGTGGTCAGCCAGCTGCGTCCGAATAAGGTGACTGATTCGCAAATCCTGGAGATTTTCGGGAGTCTACCTCGCGAGCATTTTGTGATTAGCGCGAAGCGTGGCGTGGCGTATGTCGACGAGGACCTGGAAATCGGTCCAAATCGGTACCTTATGGAACCAATCGTCCTTGCTCGCCTGATTCAAGCGGCGGCAGTTACGCCGGCCGATGTGGCGCTGGATATCGCGTGTGGAACTGGATATGCGACGGCGATTTTGGGGCATTTGGCCGATACAGTTTTCGGTTTGGAGGACGACCCCGAATTGGCAAAGCAGGCGACCGAGAACTTGCGCAAGCTGGGCGTCGACAATGCCGTCGTCGTCGAGGCACCGGTCGCGCGTGGTTATCCCGATCAGGCGCCTTTCGACGTCATTTTGTTGGGCGGTTCGGTGCCCGCGGTGCCCAAGGAACTCGTCAATCAGTTGGCCGAGGGTGGGCGCCTTATTGCGGTTGTTCAGTCCCAGCCCGGCATGGGCGAGGCGATTCTGATACAACGATCAAGTGGTGTCGTCGGATCGCGGGTTTTGTTCGATGCCGCCATACCGCCGCTTCCAGGTTTCGCGGTTGCGCCGAGTTTCGTATTTTGACAGGGTCATAAACAGTTCTACAGGCTTGATTCTTATGGATTTATTTGTAAGGGCTCGCGCTGTGGCCCAGTTCGGGCCATTATGGCGCAATTGGTCGCAACCTATTGAGGATAATGGACGTTTGGTCGAGAACATGGCGACACGCGAAGGCACGCTGCGGCGCACGATGTTAGCGCACGCATCTTTTGCCGCGATTGTTGGGTTGCTCGTATGCGCGGTCACCCCAGCGGCGGCGCAGGAATTGCGCGAGGCGCTTGCGCAAGCCTACAACACCAACCCGGGCTTGCTGGCCGAGCGGTCGCGACTGCGTGCGACCGACGAGGGCGTTCCCACCGCGCTATCGGGATGGCGGCCAACAGTAACCGTCAACGGCGATGTTGGCGCCTCTCGCGTCACCAGCGAACCGCAATCGGGCGGCAACAGCACGACAAGTTCGTTGACTCCATCGACCATAGGTCTGCAAGTCACCCAGCCAATCTATCGCGGCGGCGCCACCGTCGCTGGCGTTCGCCAAGCCGAGGCGTTGGTGGAGGCTGGGCGCGCCGGTCTGTTGTCGGTTGAACAGGACGTACTCGGCAACGCCGCCGTTGCTTATCTGGATGTTGTGCGCGATCAGTCGGTGGTCGAGCTGAATGTCAACAATGAGCAAGTCCTTGAGCGTCAACTGGAAGCCGCGCGCGACCGCTTCGAAGTTGGCGAGGTGACGCGAACCGACGTGTCCCAAGCCGAGGCGCGGCTCTCCGACGCCCAAGCATCGCGCGTTGAAGCGGAAGGCCAGCTGGAAACAGCGCGGGCCACTTACGTTGCCGTTATCGGCGCGCCGCCGGGAACCTTGTCGTTTAGCCCTCCAGAAGACCGCGCCGTATTGCCGACCTCCCGTGACGAAACTCTGTCTCTCGCCTTGGAACGGAATCCAGATCTGTCTCGGGCCATGTTCCAGGAACAAGCCGCCTTGCATGAAATTAGCGGCGCCGGGGCGCGTCTATTGCCGCAGGTCTCTTTGAACGGGCGGCTACAACGCGCCTGGGAACCGAACACGTTTTTTTCCCGTCAGGACCAGGCATCGATTACGGCGGACGTTACGGTTCCGCTCTATCAGTCCGGCGAGGAATACGCGCGGGTCCGTCAGTTGCGTCAGACGGCCGCTCAACGACGCAACGAACTGGACCAGATTAATCGAACGGTGCGCGAAAACGCGGAAAGCGCATGGGAACAGCTGGTCGCGGCGCGCGCGCGAATTCGCGCATTCGAGGCGTCTGAGGAAGCGAATCGAATTGCTTTGGAAGGTGTCGAGCAGGAGGCTGCGGTCGGTGCGCGAACTGTGCTGGACGTTTTGGATGCGGAACAAGAGCTGTTCAACGCACGCGTCAATTTGGTTCGGGCGCGGCGTGATGAATTGGTTGCGTCTGTGCGGGTCTTACAGGTCGTCGGTGGCATGACGGCCGAGAGATTGAATTTGCCGGTCACCCTATATGACCCGATGTCACACTATTCGGAAGTTCGAGACAAATGGATCGGTTTCGGCGATGACTATGATGGTGGCGCCATTTTCGACTTTGGTTGGGATTGAGCGTTTTTGTTGAGGCCATCCTTTGGTCACCGAATGAATCACCAGGATAATTTTTGCGTGGGGTGGTAGAAAAGCCCCCGAAACGTGTGCCACACCTTGCATTAATCGAACTTCAAGCGTAGCTTCCGTTCTCGATCGGGGAATGAGAAATTCGCGATGAGCGAAGCAGAAGCACAAGCAGAAGCACAAGCAGACGGGCAAGAGCAAGAGCCGTCGATGGAGGAGATCTTGTCCTCCATACGGCGTATCATCTCGAGTGACGGCGAGGAAGAGGGCGAGGCGCCGGCCGAGCCGCCTGCGCCCGAGATGCCTGCCGAAGGCGAGGCACTTGGTCAAGATTCGATCGACGCCTTGTTTGACGAGCCGGCTGCGGTTGAGCCCGAACCCGAACCAGAAGATGACGATGTTCTGGAGCTGACGGAAGTCGTCGAGGAAGCGGCGCCAGAACCCGAACCGGAGCCAGAACCCGAACCGAAGCCAGAGCCAGAGCCGGAGCCGGAACCTGCGCCAGAGCCGGAACCTGCGCCGGAACCGACGCCAGAGCCGGAACTCGAAGCTGAGGAACTGGTTTCTGCGGATACAGAGGCCGCATCCGTCGCCTCATTCTCGTCCCTCAATGACGCGGTCAAGACGGGAGATTCACCGTTTTTCGTCGGTGGGCGTACGGTTGAACAACTGGCGGCGGAATTGCTGCGACCAATTTTGCGCGAATGGCTCGATCAAAACCTGCCAGGGATGGTAGAACGGCTGGTACGGGCCGAGATCAAGCGGCTCGCCGAGGAATCGCGCCGCAATTAGGGTTTGGGCCGTACCGTAGGGCGGTACCAAAGTTCCGTTTCGCCATGTTGGAAAAGACCTACCGGCCCGAAGCGGTCGAACAAGAAATCTATGAGCGCTGGCAGGCACTGAATGCCTTTGCCGCTGACCCAGACTCTGCGGCAATGCCGTGGGCCGTCATGATGCCGCCACCTAACGTGACCGGCAGTCTGCATATGGGGCACGCGCTCAACACGACCTTGCAAGATATTCTCACCCGCTATTTCCGTATGCGGGGTCGTGATGCCCTTTGGCAGCCAGGCATGGATCACGCGGGTATCGCCACACAGATGGTCGTCGAACGTCAGCTGGCCGATGAGAAGATCGACCGGCGAGAGATGGGACGGGACGCCTTTGTCGCACGTGTGTGGCAATGGAAAGAGCAATCGGGTGGCACAATCAATCGACAGCTACTCCGCCTTGGCGCGTCCCCCGATTGGGCCCGAGAGCGATTTACCCTGGACGATGGTCTCAGTCGCGCGGTGCGAACCGTGTTTGTGCAGCTCCACCGGGATGGCCTGATCTACCGGGACAAGCGCCTGGTCAATTGGGATTGCCAGCTGTTGACCGCGATTTCGGATCTTGAAGTCGACCAGCGCGAGGTTGCCGGCCACCTTTGGTATATCCGCTATCCCATAGATGGCGATGACGAACGCCATATCACGGTTGCGACAACGCGGCCGGAGACGATGCTGGGTGATACCGCAGTCGCCGTGCATCCGGAAGACGATCGCTTTAAAGATCTGATTGGCCGCCATGCGATCCTGCCCTTGGTTGGCAGGCGCATTCCCATCATCGGTGATGCGTATTCCGATCCGGACAAGGGAACGGGTGCAGTCAAAATCACGCCGGCCCACGATTTCAACGACTTCGAGGTGGGGCGGCGCCACGATCTGGAACAGATCAACGTGCTGGATGCCCATGGGAAAATCAATGAGGCGGTGCCGGCGGCCTATCAACGCCTCGATCGCTACGTAGCTCGCGAACGGATCGTTGCGGACCTCGACGCGGCTGGACTGCTCGAGCGTGTCGAAGATCACGTCCATACGGTCCCGTATGGCGATCGCTCTCACACGATCATCGAACCTTGGCTAACAGACCAGTGGTATGTAAACGCCGAAACGCTGGCGGCACCCGCTATCGAGGCGGTAGAGCAGGGGCATACCAAGTTTGTGCCGCGCCATTGGGAGAACACATATTTCGAATGGATGCGCAACATCCAGCCCTGGTGCATTTCCCGACAGTTGTGGTGGGGGCATCGCATTCCTGCGTGGTATGGCCCAGATGGACACGTTTTTGTCGCCATCGACGCCGACGGCGCCCATTCTCAGGCCAAGGCACACTACGGCAAGACCGTCGAGCTGACCCAAGATGAAGACGTACTGGATACTTGGTTTTCGTCGGCCCTTTGGCCGTTCTCGACACTCGGTTGGCCGGAGCCAACACCGGAACTCGCGCGGTACTACCCCGGGGATGTCCTACTGACGGGCTTCGACATCATCTTCTTCTGGGTCGCGCGGATGATGATGATGGGCCTGTACGTCATGAAAGACGTGCCGTTTCGAGACGTCTACATCCACGCCTTGATTCGCGACGAACAAGGTCAGAAGATGTCTAAATCCAAGGGGAATATAATCGATCCCCTTGATTTGATGGAGAAATATGGCACCGATGCGCTGCGCTTTACACTTGCCGCGATGGCGGCACAAGGCCGCGATATAAAGCTTTCAGAACAACGTGTTGCCGGCTATCGCAATTTTGCCACCAAGCTGTGGAACGCGGCGCGCTTTTGCCAGATGAACCAGTGCGCCGTTGATCCGAAGTTCGATCCGTCGGGGTGCCAATCAACCATCAATCGATGGGTTGTGGGAGCCATGATCGAAACCACGCGGGAGGCTGAGACGGCCATCGAGTCCTACCGCTTTAATGAGGCTGCTGGTGGGCTCTACCACTTCATCTGGGGGACGTTCTGCGATTGGTACTTGGAGTTTTCCAAACCGGTGCTGTACGGCGATGACGAAGCTGCCAAAGCTGAAACGCGCGCGTGCGCTGGTTGGGTCTTGGAGCAGATATTGCGCACATTGCACCCCTTCATGCCGTTCATCACGGAGGAACTGTTTGCTTCCCTGGCCGACCGCGATCAGGCGCTGCTGATGTCGGCGGTGTGGCCGACCTTTGACGGGTTGGACCCTGACCAGGCGGCGCGCGACGAGGTCGATTGGGTCGTGCGCCTGATCACCGAGATCCGATCGGTTCGCGCGGAAATGAACGTCCCACCGTCGGCGAAGATCCCGTTGCAATTGAAAGGGGCGGATGATCGCAGTCTTGGGCGCTTGGCCACCCATGAGACGCTGATCACGACTTTGGCACGACTTGAGACGACGGGCGCGCTGGAGGGCGATGTGCCCGAGGGCGCGGTTCAGTTGATCCTCGACGAAGCAACGCTGGTGCTGCCTTTGGCGGATGTCATTGACGTGGCAGCTGAAAAATCGCGACTGACGCGTGAGATTGACAAAATGTCAAGAGAGATCGCGAAATTGGACAAAAAGCTGCAAAATCAAGACTTTCTGGCGCGGGCGCCGGCCCATGTTGTTGACACCCAACGCGAGCGCTTGGTGGACGCAGAGCAGTCACGGGAGCGTCTCGAAGACGCGATGGCCCGTTTGGGAGGCTGATCGGATCAGTTGGGACCGCCGGCTGGCAGGCCCAGCCAGCTTTCACTCGGCATCAATATGCGGCTCTTAACCGTGCCTTCGATGGCGTCGGGCACGTCGCCCCACTCGTCCCACCGTTCGTTCTGTAAGAAAAAGTAGCTGCATTCATAACCGAAGCGGCGTTGGCATTGCGCAACTGTGCCGGCAACGGTGTCGTGCCAGCATGGGGTGCATGTTGCCTCGTCCCAATCATAGCAGGTGGGAAACTCCTGCGGCCGGCCGTCTCGACCGGGAAGGCGGCCACACTCTTGATAGTTGTAGCCGAGTTCTTGAACGCACAGAACCTGGGCCCGGGGGCAGGTCATGTGGCGGTCGCCATCGGCCTGTGCCGGATGACAAAATGAGAGCGCCCCGAACGCAGCAGCTATAGTTAAGCGTATGAGCATCGTGACAAATAATGTTGAGCCGATGCAGGCACGCGGCAAGTGCGGCAGGGTCGCTATACCTATTACGCGCTAGGGAAAGTGGCCCAGAGATCGCTATGCTCGCCAACCGCGCAAACAACGCGTTGCACGCACTAAAGGATCGGAGACATGAGAAAATTCGACAAGAGCCGCCTGCCCAGCCGACACGCCACCGAGGGGCCGGAGCGGGCGCCGCATCGCGCCTTTTATTACGCTATGGGTTTGTCCGAGTCGGATATCCATCAACCGTTCGTCGGCGTCGCGACCACTTGGAACGAAGCTGCGCCGTGTAACATTACCCTGCGGCGTCAGGCACAAGCCGTAAAGCTTGGTGTCGCCGCGGCGGGCGGGACGCCTCGTGAGTTCACGACCATCACGGTCACCGATGGCATCGCCATGGGGCACCAGGGGATGAAGGCATCGCTGGCCAGTCGCGAGGCCATCGCCGATACGGTGGCGCTGACAGTACGCGGTCACGCCTATGACGGATTGGTCGGCCTAGCCGGTTGCGACAAGTCGCTGCCGGGGATGATGATGGCGATGTTGCGGCTCAATATCCCGTCCGTATTCATGTACGGCGGGTCAATTTTGCCGGGGCGTTTTCATGGTCGTGATGTGACCGTCCAAGATGTTTTCGAAGCGGTCGGTCAGCACTCTGCGGGAAACCTGCCGGATTCTGAGCTGCTGGCTTTGGAAAAGGTCGCGTGCCCGTCGGGCGGCGCGTGCGGCGGGCAATTCACGGCCAACACAATGGCGTGTGTCTCTGAAGCGATCGGCCTTGCGTTGCCGTGTTCGGCGATGGCCCCGGCGCCCTACGAGAACCGCGATGAGTACGCCGAGGCCGCTGGGCGCATGGTGATGGAGATGATTGCCAACAACCTGCGGCCGCGCGACATCGTCACCCGCAAGTCTCTGGAAAATGCCGCGACCGTGGTTGCCGCGTCCGGCGGTTCCACAAATGCCGGCTTGCATTTGCCCGCCATGGCCAATGAGGCGGGTATCGAGTTCTCGCTGTTCGACGTCGCTGAGATATTCAAGCGCACACCGTATATCGCAGACTTAAAACCCGGTGGCCGCTACGTGGCCAAAGACCTGTATGAAGCCGGCGGTGTGCCGGTGATGATGAAAGCGCTTCTGGAAGGCGGGTTTCTGCACGGGGATTGCCTGGCCGTAAACGGCAAGACAATTGCCGAAAACCTGGCGGAAGTGACCTTTCCCGATGGGCAGGACGTGATCAGGCCGATCACCAACCCGATTACGCCGACCGGAGGAGTCGTCGGCCTGCGTGGCAATGTGGCTCCGGACGGCGCGATCGTAAAGGTCGCGGGCATGGGGCGTCTGCAGCATCGCGGCCCGGCGCGCGTTTTTGATTGTGAGGAGGACGCTTTCGCGGCCGTGGAACGACGCGAATTTAAGGATAACGATGTCATCGTCATTCGTTACGAGGGACCGCGTGGCGGCCCCGGCATGCGCGAGATGTTGTCAACCACGGCGGCGCTCTATGGCCAAGGCATGGGCGAAAAGGTCGCACTGATCACCGATGGCCGCTTTTCCGGGGCGACACGCGGTTTCTGCATCGGGCATGTTGGACCCGAGGCGGCGGTCGGTGGTCCCATCGGCCTGTTGCGCGATGGCGACATCATTGTGATTGACGCAGAGGCGGGTACGCTCGACGTCGAGCTATCCGACGAAGAGCTCGCCGAACGCAAGAAGGCATGGCAACCGCGCGACACGGAATTTACTTCGGGCGAAATCTGGAAGTATGCGCAACTTGTCGGCCCCGCGGTTTCCGGTGCCTGTACGCATCCCGGTGGTGCCGCCGAAACGAAGTGCTACGCCGATATATAGGGCGCTTGCGTCGGGCGCGGCAGTAAGCGTGATGGCGCCAATACCGGCGCTGTCGCGTGCCTGCGCTGTCCGATGTCCATAACGGCCCTATCGGACATTGCTCTAAAGAAGTCACACCATTAGAATTCAAACCACCTAGACTGTTTGTCTAACTTATCATATTCAAACGGAAAAGTTGGCGGGGCGCGCGTTTTCGGGGCGATCCGATCCGGTATGTCTCCTGCAACCTTATTGGGATTACCATGACGAAAAATTGCATGCGGTGGTTTCTGAGTCTGATCTTGTTGGGCGGACTTGCCGCCTGTACTTCGCCCGAAGGTTCAACACCACAAGACAAGCGCAACGCGGTTGCCAAAATGCGGACGGATACACTTGCAAAACTTTATGAGGTGCAGCCGCAGGCGCGCGATCAAATTGGTCAAGCGGTCGGCTATGGCGTGTTCAGCAATGTCGGCATCAATCTTATATTTTTGTCGGCTGGCAACGGCTACGGCATCGTCAGAAATAACCAGTCCGGCGCGGAGACTTACATGAAAATGCTGTCTGGCGGTCTTGGCGTTGGGCTTGGAGTCAAGGATTTCCGTGGCGTCTTCGTGTTCACCGAGAAGGACGCAATGGATCAGTTTGTTGACAGCGGCTGGGATGCCAGTGCGCAGGCGGATGCCGCCGCCAAGGCGGGTGAAAAAGGCGGTGCGTGGGCCGGTGCGGTCGACGTTGCACCGGGGATTAAACTTTATCAGATCACGGAAGCCGGGTTGGCTTTGCAAGCGACAATACAAGGCACCAAGTATTGGCGCGACGACGAGCTGAACTGACAAAGTCTAGTCTTTTGATGCGCGATTTCGACGCCTTTGCATGCCTGGATGAAATCGCCATGGGATCTCCCATATAGAAGTGCCGACCGTGGCAAAGTGAGACGGTCGGCGCTGTCGCCCGGGAGATTCTTGGCCATGCATTTCGTCGCTCGAGCCGTTGTTCGATTCTGTGTCGCGGTCAGTATCGCCATCGCGCCGGTCCTATCGCCATTCGCGGCGGCACAGGATTTGTCTGGCTTGTTCGGGGCGCTATTGTCGCCACAGCAAGAAGCGCAGATCGGCTCGGAACAACATCCACAGATTCTTCAGGAATTTGGCGGCGCCTATGATGATCCTGAGCTGTCCGCCTATGTCGACAGCATCGGCCAGTTTCTCGCGCAGACGCAAGACCGATCTGATGTCAATTACACCTTCACGGTTCTAAACAGTCCGGTCGTCAATGCTTTCGCGCTGCCCGGCGGCTATGTCTATGTCACCCGTGGCTTATTGGCACTCGCCGACACCGAGGCGGAGCTTGCGGGCGTCTTGGCGCATGAGATCGGTCACGTCGCGGCCCGTCACGGCGCGGAACGCTATGGGCAGGGTGTGGTTGCGAACCTCGGCCTGACGTTACTAGGTATGGTCACGAAAAGTGAGGCAATTGCCGGCGTTGCGCAATTGGGGGCTTTGGCCGCGATTCAGGGTTACTCACGCGAACAAGAGCATGAGGCGGATTTCCTAGGCGTGCAATATCTGAGCCGCGCCGGCTTCGACCCTGGCGCGATGTCTGGCTTTCTTAACAAACTGGGTGCGCACAGCCGCCTTCAGGGCGAAATATTGGGGCAATCGGACGCGGGCGGGTTCGATATCTTTGCAACCCATCCGCGCACAGCAGATCGTGTGCAGCGGGCCATCGCCGCGGCCGGGGTCCAAAGTGTACAAGATCCGATTATCGCCCGTGACATCTACTTGGAGAAGATCGACGGTTTGCTTTTCGGCGACGACCCCAAACAAGGATTGGTTAAAGGTACGCGGTTCATTCACCCGGATCTCGGTTTTGCGTTTGAGGTTCCGGACGGGTTTACCTTACTCAACGGTACGCAGCAGGTGTTGGCCCGGGGCCCCGATGGCGCCGTGATTCGTTTTGATGCCGCGCCACGCGATGATGGACGCGGTCCGGTCGCACACCTATCCGAAGTCTGGGCACCAGACGCGAATTTGCGAAACATCGAACCTATTCGCATTAACGGGTTCGACGCCGCAACGGCGGCTGTGCGCAACGGCGAAGGCGCCGAGGCATTGGACACCCAATTGGTCGCGATCGCTTTCGATACGCAGACAATTTATCGGTTTCTCTTCGCGACGCCGCCCAATGTTACATCGGCAATGAATGAAGGCTTCCGGCGCACCACTTACAGCTTTCGTCGCTTAGCGCCTGGCGAGGTGGACAACATTGAACCTCACCGCCTGACATTACGGCGCGTTCAGGCAGGGGAGTCTGTCGACCTTCTCAGCGCACGCTACCCGTTTCCCGACCATCAGCGCAGGCGATTTCAAGTCCTCAATGGCTTGACCGAGGGGCAAACGCTCGTCGAAGGTCAGCTGGTCAAGATGATCGTCGAATAAACAGCGACCCAACATCCGCCACTAAAGAATTTCGTGCACACTGTAAGAGGGGCCGGCCGCACGTCGGTCGCCGACCCCGACGGCGCAGATGCGGTTTAGCCACGCATAGTCCGTCGCACCCGTTTCAAAGGCTGGGGTGATGCGAAAGTAATACTCGCTTGGCGGGACCGACTCGCCGCGTGACAAACGCTCTATAACCTCTTCAGGGCCATGGCGAATTCCCCGATATGTCATATAAATCAACGCTTCGTCATTGGTTTGCAAAGTAATCCGTACGTCTAGTTGTAGGGCGCCATCGGGCCGAGACAGGATCCAATCGCCACCGCCGTCCAGGACCGTGCCTTTAAGGCGCGGGCCCTCAAATCGACCGCCATGCACACCAACGATGCGCCGTTCGCCGGAAGGGGTCAGCCCAATCAACTGCGGTGCGCCAACATTGATTTCTATGTCAAACAAATGTCGATGCTCCAATTCCAGCATTGCTTCAATTCCCTTGTGCTGCGGTTTGGTTGCCGGTCGCTCCGGACTTTCGGCGGAACACTGCGCGTGTGTGCGGTCACCATTGTAGTGGAACAAGCGGCCAAGGTGACGCGTCAGGTCAGCGCCAAAGGCAGGATACCGCGCTCGTTGTCGACGTCCATTATGATAGGCCAATTGCCAGGCGTCATGTTGCGCCGTTGATTCGGTATAGGGATTCGGTAGATCAACACCTCCCCACATGCCGTAAACGCCCGCGACATAGGCCGCCATATGGACATCCTCGTCCGGCAATGACTCGCACAGGATGGCCAAGGTACGCAGGTGAGCGTCGTGGACACGACACGCGCGCAAAGCGTCCACGGTAGGATGGTCAATCATTACCGATCCCTATCGCCGAATTTGCCGAGCTCCGAGACCGACCGGACTACAGGTTGGCGACTAGCCGGTCCAGTTATCCCGTCACATATTGTACGACGATGACGGACGCGGCTGTATTTCATACGGTTCTCGTTCAGGACTTGGTCGCCGCGCCAGGCACCCATGCAACCTGTGTAAACTTGACCGAGCCATTGTCCGAAATCAGCCGCAATCAGGAGACGAACGCTTCATGACCCACCAGCTGTGCGTCGCAATAGGCGGATTCCTTCACGAAACCAACACGTTCGCACCCAAAACAGCTGATTTCGAAGCGTTCGAAACGGCCGATGGCTGGCCCGCACTATCTCGTGGCGATTCGCTTTTCGATGCGGTCGAGGGAATGAACTTGGGTGTCTCAGGGTTTGTCGATGCCGCCTTGGCGCAAGGCTACCACCTTGCGCCCACGGTATGGTGTTCCGCCGTGCCGTCGGCGCATGTGGAGCAGGACGCGTACGAGCGTGTCGCCGATATGATCTTATCGGACCTGTCGTCTCGGCGCCCTTTCGATGCTGTTTACCTCGATCTTCACGGCGCCATGGTCGCGACGCACCTGGAAGACGGCGAGGGTGAACTTTTGCGCCGGGTGCGCGATTTCGTCGGTGACGAGATCCCCATCGTTGCCAGCTTGGACATGCATGCCAACATCACCCCGACCATGGTCGCGATGGCCGATGGTCTGATTGCCTACCGGACCTATCCGCACATTGACATGGCCGCGACCGGACGAAGAGTGGCGACATTCTTGGACCGCCGCTTTGCTGGTGCACGGCCCAAGGTCGCGGCCCGCAAGTCCGATTACCTCATGCCCTTGGTTTGGCAATCGACCGATATCGACCCCTGTCGATCACTCTATGCTCGGATCGATGAATTGGAGGCGGCGCGCGCCGAACTCTGGTCGCTGTCTCTTGCAGCTGGTTTTCCGCCCGCGGATATCGCCGATGTTGGGCCTATGGTACTCGCCTACGCCGACCAGCAGCGGCAGGCGGACGCAGCGGCTGACATCCTGGCTGGTGCTGTGGCAGCAGCTGAACCGGCATTTGCCGGCCAAGTCTATACACCTGACGAGGCTGTGGCCTATGCGCTGGCATCGGCAAAAGGGCCCGTGATCATTGCCGACACACAAGACAACTCGGGCGCCGGTGGTCAATCGGACACGATGGGTATGTTTCGCGCCCTGGTGCGCGCCGGCGCGCGCGATGCGTTGCTCGGCCTGATCTGCGATCCAGAGGTCGCGGCAGGCGCGCACCTGGTCGGCGAGGGCGAATCGATGACAGCCGATCTTGGCGCCAAAGTGCCCTGGCAGGGCGAGACGCCTTTCCACGGACAATTCGAAGTCATCGCTTTGGGCGATGGAAACTTCCGCGCCACCGGCCCGATGTTTGGCGGATCACGGATGCAGCTTGGTCCGATGGCGTGGTTGCGTCACCAGGGAATCGACGTGGTTGTGTCGTCTAAGAAGATGCAGGCTGCTGACCGGTCGATGTTTCGCCATGTCGGCATCGATCCGGAACGACGCAAGATTGTCGTCCTCAAGAGCTCGGTCCATTTCCGCGCTGACTTCGCGCCCGTCGCCGCGGAGATCATCATTGCCGCGGCCCCCGGTCCGAATGCGGTTGATAACCGAGACTTGCCCTATCGGCACATCCGATCCGATGTCCGCGTCATGCCACGCAAGATCGGCGGCGACTGATCTCGTAACCCCTTTCGCTTCCGTTCCGCGTGTTGTCCTTCAGTGCACCGGCGGCGATCCGCCACGGCGTGGCGATTGTGCGTGGGTCAATGTCAGCTCAATTGCAAGGAAGTGACGCGCATGAAGATGTTAACCAATGTCAAATGGTCCATTGCCGTTTTGGGGCTTGCAACCACGTTCGTGCTCGGCAACGTAAATGCCTCCGACGCCCAGTCGCGCCAGGTGATCGTGAATGGCGTCCTGCTGGACGCAAAGACACTTCTGTACCTCGACCGCGCCGTCGGCGGCCTGGTTCCTGACGGTGCCTATTGGCTCGATGTGGCCACTGGGATCTGGGGATATGCCGGCGACATGACGCCGCAAGGCCAAATCGGTGGTGGGACGTATGCCCAGGGCAGCGGCGTGGGTGAGGTTTATTCTGGTGGCGCCAGCGCCTATCGGAATGCAACGACGGGGATCGGCGTCATCACCGATCCCAACGCCGGCGGCTGCGGCTATAGCGAATGTTGGGAGGACCAGGTCTTCATTACAGATTGATCTTTAGCGGTCGAGATCGGAGCGCGTGGTCGTCATCACTAGCGCGAGACTGCGTTCCGTCCCGGCCGTTTCCTGATCGCGGCTTCAGGGCCATGAGCATGCCAAGGAGTATCAAAACAAAACCGGCGAGGTGAAACCAGCGCAAGGCCTCACCCAGCAAAGTCATGGCGAGAATTACGCCAAAAACTGGCATCAAATGAATGAACAAGGTGCCACGATTGGCGCCAATAAGGGATATGCCCTTGGCCCAAAAGTAGTAGGCGAGGACCGACGGAAAAATGCCAACGTAAAGTACCGCCAACACGGTGTTGCGGTCGAACAGCATTGATTTCGACAACACACTTTCAGCGACATAGACAGGTGCGGTCGGCAGCAAGCCAAACAGGACCACGGCGGCTAGGAACGTCAGTTGGTCCAGGGCAGGCGGACGCAACCGAAGCATCGCGGTATAGGTGGCGTAGCTCAACATGCCGAGCATCATCCACAGGTCGCCCACGGAAACGGTCAGGGTCATCAAGGCATGGGCACTACCTTTGCCGATAATTGTGAGTGCGCCAACGCTTGAGACAAATATTCCTAAGCCCTGACGCGACGTAATGCCATTGCGAAAGAAAGCCCAACTCATGGCGACGACGCAAATGGGCATCAGTGTATTGAGCACCGACACGTTGATCGCCGTCGTCGTCTGCATGGCGACATAGGCGAAGGAATTGAAACACGTGACACCCAGGATCCCGAATATCGTAAGAAGTTTCCAATGCGCCTTGAGCGTCTGCACATTGTTCAAAAGACTGCGCCACGTGAAAGGTAACAGCACCAAAAGAGCCACCAGCCAGCGCCAAAAATTAAGCCCGAGCGGCGGAATATGGTCAGCGAGCCCGCGCCCGACGATGACATTCCCGGCCCAAAACAATGCGGTGAAAGTAAGGAGCAAATAAGCGAGGCGCCGGCCGTCTTCGCGTTCGGCAGTCAAGATGCCTCGGTCTCGCTACCATTGGGTAGGCGAGGTAGGTCGTCGGAAAGTTGCAGCCACGGGACCCGATCCGTATTCCAAATATGTCGTTCGGGCCGGAAGCTCGTTGGATCGTCAAACGTCGACAATGTCAGGTCAATTTCGTCCGTGCGTTTCAGCTGTTGGAACCAGATTTGGGTACCGCAGTCGGGGCAGAAGCCGCGCCGCGCCCATGTTGACGAAGCGTATTCGCGCGTCACTTTTTCTCTGCTGAACGTCACGGCGCCAGCGGGAAAAGTTGCCCAAGTGACGACCGGCGCGCCGCTCGCGCGTCGACACAGGCTGCAGTGACAGTGCACCACACTCGTTGCCGGTCCCGCCGCGCGATAGCGGATAGCACCGCAAAGACACCCGCCCGAAAAGGATGTGGTTTCATTCATGCCGCGTCGGCCAATTCGCACCAGACCGGTGTGTGGTCCGATGCCTTTTTTTCAGCGCGCGGTGCGGCATCGATATCGCACGCGACTAGGCGATCGGCCGCTTGCGGCGACAGTAGCAAGTGGTCAATACGGATCCCCTGATCGGCCTGAAAGGCGCGGCCTTGATAGTCCCAGAACGAATATCGACCCGTTTCTTGGTGTAGTGCGCGGAAGGCTTCGGTATAGCCGCGGTACAATAAAGCTCGGAACTTGGCCTTGGTTTCCGGACGAAACAGCGCATCGTCGACCCACGCGGCGGGATCGTAAACGTCGCCGTCGGCCGGAATCACGTTGTAGTCGCCTCCTAAGACAATCGGTTCTTCGTTCAGGAGCAGCGATTCGGCGTGCGTGCGCAAGCGATCCATCCAATCCAGTTTGTATTGGAATTTCTCGGACGGCGTTGGATTTCCGTTTGGCAAATAGATGGACGCAACCCTGACCCCGCTGGCACCCGCATCCACCCATGCCTCCACATAGCGCGCCTGCGCGTCTGTTTCGTCACCAGGTAGTAGCTCAACCACATCATCAAGGCCGAATTTCGAGAGAATCGCGACTCCATTGTACGATTTCTGACCGACCACCGCGCAATTGTAGCCAAGCGCCTCGATCTCAAGATAGGGAAAGCCGTCCGCAACGGTCTTGATCTCCTGGAGTAGTGCGACGTCCGGCTTTGCTTCATCCAACCACGCGATGACATTGCCGATCCGTGCCTTGATCGAATTGACGTTCCACGTTGCGATTCTCACGCGATCACGCCTTTCATGGCTGTGGGTCAAGGAACAAAAAAGCCCGCTTTGTCAGCGGGCTTCAAAAACTAGCATGTCGGCGCGGGTCGAGGCCAGTCAGCCTATGGAAAATGATGTTCCGCATCCGCAAGACGCGGTGGCATTAGGGTTCTTAATGACGAACATAGCGCCGGCAAGATCCTCTTCCCAATCGATCTGCGACCCCTGCAACATCGAAAGCGACATTTCGTCCACGATCAAAACCGCGCCGTCGCGCTCAAGCAATAAATCATCCGCATTGCGGGTATCGTCCAAGGCGAAGCCGTATTGGAATCCAGAACAACCACCACCAGATACCGCTACGCGAAGCATGACCGGCTTGGGCTCCTGATCGACGATCCGGTTGATGCGCGCGGCAGCGTCGGCCGTCATGGATAGACCGTAGTCCGCTGCCGATTTCGCCTTAATCTCGCCCATGTCCGTGCGTGTCCAGCCAAATGCGAATGTGAACCACTATCTAGTGACGATATCACAGAAGTCAATCGGCGGAAATCGACGCGCGCTTCGTCAATGATCCGTTGATCCGCTAACCACGGATGGATACTGTCCGCGCCATGCTTTCGACTGTACCGTCAACGTGTTACGCCACGCGTCCGGCCGAAAGTCGTGGGCGTCTTCACAATGAGGAAGAAAGCCCCACGCGGACGTGTTTTCAGCGTGATCGTGATCGGGTCATCCACTGCGCGGCCTTCAGGCGCTTGGAACACAAGACCCAGGTATTTGTTTATCACGAGGGTGACAACTACCGGTCCAGATTGACCCACAGCATTGAAGTCGCGCAGATCGCGCGCTCCGTGAGCCGAGAACTTGGCCTCAACGAGGATCTCGCCGAGGCCGTGGCGTTGGCGCACGACCTGGGTCATACACCATTCGGCCATGCCGGGGAATTCGCGTTGGACGCGGCCATGGCGCCCTATGGAGGGTTCGGTCACAATGCCCAGACATTGAGGATCGTTACCCATTTGGAGCGCCGGTACGCGGCTTTTGACGGGCTCAATTTGACCTGGGAAACGCTGGAAGGCGTCGTCAAGCATAACGGTCCAGTGGCGGCCGACGCAGTCCATGAAACAGTGCGACAATACGACGCGCGTCACGACCTAGAGCTCGGGACATTTCCAGGTCCAGAGGCGCAGGTCGCCGCTCTCGCCGACGATATCGCATACAATAACCATGACCTTGACGATGCTCTGCGCGCCGGCTTGTTTCGAATTGAAGATTTGGCCGACGTGCCTCTCGTTGGGGATACGTTTCGAGACGTTTCGAAATGGTACCCGGATATTGAAAGATCGCGCCAAATCAATGAGGTCACACGTCGATTGATTACGTACATGGTCAACGATCTAGTCACTGAGACACGCGCCAGGGCCAAGCGCTTCGGTCCGCAGACAGTTGCCGATGTCCGCGCGCTCAATGAGCCGCTGGTGAACTTCTCGGACGAAATGCGTGCGCGCGACCGGACTTTGAAGCAATTTCTCCACGAACACATGTATCGGCACTATCGGGTCAGTCGCATGACGAGCAAAGCGCGCCGGGTCGTCGCCGATTTGTTTGCACTGTTCATCGACGAACCGCAGTGCTTGCCAACTGATTGGCGTCGTCGCGCCGGTGTTGCGCGAAGCGCTGAGACGGCGCGCCTTGTCTGTGATTATATTGCCGGTATGACCGACCGCTATGCCCAAGAAGAGCATGCGCGACTCTTCGATTTGACGGCGCGCGTGTGATGGATATCTACGCTGCGTTCCGCGATCACATCGACAACGCCTTGGTCGCCCTGTGTCGCGATCGTCAATTGGCAGCTGACCAATTGCCAGGCACTTGGTCGGTCGAACCGCCGCGCGATGAGGCACATGGCGACTTGTCCACAAATGTGGCGTTGGTGCTGGCCAAGCCGGCGAAGACCAACCCGCGTGCTCTCGCTGAGGTTGTCGCCAGCCATCTTGAGTCATTGCCAGAAGTCGCGTCGACCGCCATAGCGGGGCCGGGATTTATCAATATTCGCCTGACCGACCGGTGCTGGCGATCGGTGTTGGCCGCGCTGTTGGCGTTGGATGCGCCCTTCGGCGCTAGCGCGATTGGGGCACGTCGAAAAGTCAACGTCGAGTATGTCTCAGCCAATCCAACGGGGCCGATGCATGTCGGCCATGCCCGTGGCGCGGTGTTTGGCGACGTCTTGGCTTCGCTGCTGGAGTTCTGCGGATATGACGTAACACGCGAGTACTATGTCAACGATGCGGGCGCGCAAGTCGCGGCCTTGGCGCGATCAGTGCACGTGCGCTATCGCGAGGCGCTTGGCGAGGCGATCGACGAGATTCCGGAGGGGCTCTATCCTGGCGACTACTTGATCCCGGTTGGTCGGGCGCTGGCGGGCGAACATGGCGATCGTTATCGAGACGCGCACGAAGACGAGTGGCTCGGGTTGTTCAAAGACGCCGCGATTGTGGCGATGATGGCCGCCATTCGGTCCGACTTGGACGCCGTTGGTATTACGTTCGATCATTTCGCGTCGGAAAGCGCTTTGGTCCAGTCCGGCCAAGTCGAAGACGTTCTCGCCGCGTTGCAAGACAATGGCATGATCTACACGGGTGTTCTAGAACCGCCAAAGGGCAAAACACCCGATGATTGGGAACCGCGCCCGCAGACATTGTTCCGCTCCACGCGGTTTGGCGACGATGTCGATCGACCAGTGCGCAAGTCCGACGGCTCGTGGACATATTTTGCAACGGACATGGCCTACCACCGCGACAAATTTCGGCGTGGATTTTCGGACATGATCGATGTATGGGGCGCGGACCACGGCGGCTATGTCAAACGTATGAAGGCGGCCGTTGCTGCGCTGACCGATGGCAAGGCAGAGCTTGATGTCAAACTCTGTCAATTGGTCCATATATTGGACAATGGTGAGCCAGTGAAGATGTCCAAACGCGCCGGGAGTTTTGTCACGTTGCGCGATGTCGTCGACGCTGTGGGCAGGGATGTGGTGCGCTTCATCATGCTAACGCGTCGCAATGACGCGACCTTAGACTTCGATCTTGCGAAAGTAACTGAGCAATCGCGTGACAATCCTGTGTTTTATGTTCAGTATGCGCACGCGCGGGTACGATCCGTGTTTCGCAATGCGGCGTCATTGAACCTGTCGCGTGATGTCGTCGCCAACGTGGTTGATGCACCCTTGGATCAATTGCGACACCCTGAAGAGCTGGCTCTGATAAAGCGCATCGCTGCGTGGCCACGTATAGTTGAGGCAGCCGCACTTGCGCACGAGCCGCATCGTCTTGTCTTCTACCTCCAGGAATTGGCCGCAGCCTTTCACGGATTGTGGAACAAGGGCAACGATAACCCAAATTTGCGATTTATAGTTGAAACGAATGCCGACCTAACCCATGCCCGTCTAGCATTGATAGAAGGTGTAAGAAAGGTCATCGCATGCGGATTAGGCATAGTCGGCGTGACACCCGTTGAGGAGATGCGATAAATGACCACGATCGACCCACGGCTTACGGCCGCGGATGACGTATCGGATCCGTTTATCTCCGACGATGGCGGCGATGACGACCCGCCCGGTATGGACCGTCCAGTGCGCCGCCGCGGTCCGCGATTGGCGAGCCTGCTTGCGCTCGGCGCATGTGTGTTGTTTTTTGCGTATGTCGTTTGGCAAGCCAGCGTCATTGGGCGCGGGTCAGACGTAGCCGGCGATATCCCACTGATTCAGGCGGATCGATCGGATATTCGCGTGGCGCCGGAAGATCCGGGCGGCATGGACATCCGCCACCAGGACAAGACCGTCTATGATCGGCTTGAGTCCCAGCCTGCGGAACCAACCGTTGAACGGCTGTTGCCGCCGCCCGAGGAACCGGTTTTGGTGACGCCGCCTCCGCCGCCCGGAGTCGATGAAATAGCCGTTGACGCATCCACACCTCCGGCCGCGCCGGGTGGCGAGACAAGCGACGTTGCGATCTCGACGCTGGATCCGACGAGCCTTCAAGCCCCGCCTGAGGCGGCCACGACACGGTCGGCCGATGTTGTTGAAGCTGTTGATGCGGCGGGTGTTCCGACCCCTCCGGCGCGACCCGCACCGGCGCAAGTCGCGGCCACGGCACCTGTTCCTGCGCCCGCGGCCGCGCAATCTGAGGCATCGGCGCCGGTGACGCCACCGGCCGCCACAGCTCCCGCGCCAGCGCCACGACCGACGACTGCGGCCCCGGCGCCGCAGTCCAGCCAGCCGGCGTCTCAAGCCCAAGCCCAGGCTGTGCCGGTCCCGGTGCCGGCTGCGGCGGCCCCCGCCGCGAATGCGTCGGGACCCGTGTATCGCGTGCAGCTCGCATCTTTCCGTGCGCGCGATGTCGCAGAGGGGGCATGGGTTCGTTCGGTTGCGCGTGTGCCCGATCTGTTGGAAGGCTTACAACCGGATATTTTGCAGGTCGATCTGGGTGATCGGGGCATCTATTATCGGCTGCGGGCGGGGCCCTTGCCGGCTCTACAAGACGCTGATCAGCTATGTACGGCGTTGAAGGCCCGTGGCTTGGATTGCCTCGTGGTTGAACGGTAGGGCGCTTTGACTGCAAATGGCAGTGGCGCCCCGCGCGCGGTCATTTTCGGATGCGCGGGCACCGGCTTAGGCGCGGAAGAGAAAGCGTTTTTTGCTGAAACCGAGCCTCTTGGCTTTATCCTGTTCGCACGCAATATCAAGGAACCGCGCCAAGTCCGCGATTTAGTGAGCGCATTACGCGAGTGTGTTGGCCGGCCCGACGCCCCGATCCTGATCGACCAAGAAGGCGGCCGCGTAGCGCGTTTGGGCCCGCCACATTGGCCGGTTTCGCCTCCGGCGGCTGTGTTCGGCGTTTTGGCGGCAAGCGATCGTGGCGCCGCGCGCCGCGCGGTAAGAGCGAATAGCCGGCTGTTGGGAAGTGCCCTCAAAGCTCTCGGGATCAACATGGATTGCCTGCCAGTGCTGGATCTGAACCTGCCCCAGGGGCACGGCATCATCGGTGACCGCGCTTACGGCGCCGACCCGGAACGCGTTGCGGAATTGGGGCAGGCGGCTTGTGACGGATTGAAATCGGCCGGTATCGCGCCCGTCATGAAGCATATCCCGGGGCATGGTCGGGCGACGGTAGACAGCCATCTGGAACTGCCCCGCGTCGACGCGGCGGCCGAAGATCTCGAGAGGCTCGATTTCGTGCCGTTTCAGAAGCTCGCAACCATGCCCATCGCGATGACAGCGCACGTCGTCTATGGCGCCTATGACGATCAACCCGCGACAATCTCGAAGGTGGTCATCGAAACTGTTATTCGCGGAAAAATTGGCTTTGATGGCCTGTTGTTGTCCGATGACTTGTGTATGGAGGCATTGGCAGGTTCGCCGGGCACGCGCGCGCAACGGGCTCTGGCGGCGGGCTGTGATGTTGTGCTGCATTGCAATGGCGATTTGGGCGAAATGCGCGACGTCGCAAACAATGCGGACTACCTGAGCCCGAGGGCAGAGAAACGGGTCGCGCAAGCGCTATCTTGGTGCGGCCCGGCGGTGCCGTGCGACATCCCCGCTGTGCGCGACGAACTTGCACAGCTGCTTGTATCCGTGCAGGCCTCAACGTGAGAGATTCTGCCTACGGGTGAGGCTTTTCCGATCGCGAACAATCCACCGTGCGCGCTAAGCGTTAGGCCCAGTCGACCCCGCCATCGGACCTCTTGATCCAAATTGGAATGCCCTTCATTGTGCCCTTCGCCAAAAAAGTAATGAGTTGACGTGTGAATTCGAACCATGCTGGTAAGGCGACAGGCGGGTTGGCGGTCGACAACAGCCAGGACGATCGGGCGGACACTGACGCTGATACCAATGTAACACCCATGAAACGGCCAACGAACGCCAACACCGGCGACGTTGGTGTCCGCGGTGAACAGCTTGTTTTGGCGCTCGATGGTTTTGAGGGGCCAATCGATGTTTTGCTGCTGTTGGCTCGGCAGCAAAAGGTTGACTTGACACGGATTTCGATCCTCGAACTGTCTGAGCAATATTTGGCCTATATTCGCGAGGTGCGTCGCCGCCGCATCGAACTCGCCGCCGACTATTTGGTCATGGCCGCGTGGTTGGCCTATCTCAAGTCACGTTTGCTGCTACCGGCCGAGGACGAGGAAGAGGAGCCCAGCGGCGAAGAACTTGCCGCAGCCCTTGCCTTGCAACTGCGTCGGCTTGAGGCTATGCGGGACGCAGGCCGCCGGCTCATGGCGCGGGACCAACGCGGTCGCGACTTTTTTCGCCGTCCCGCCGCTGAAGGTGTCACGCGTGTCGAAACCCCAATCTACGCGCTCACCCAATATGATCTGATCAAGGCCTACGCCGATCAACGCCGGCGCATGCGTCCGCCATCGCTGTCCATCACGCCGACTCGCCTGATGTCGGTTGAGGCTGCGGTGCGGCGCCTTTCTGAAATTATCGGAACTGTCGTGGATTGGACGATCCTACAGAAATTCTTGCCCGAAGCATTGGAAGGCGACCCGACACTGACGCGCTCCGCCGTTGCCTCGACTTTTGTTGCCAGCTTGGAATTGGCTCGAGAGGGGCGGATTGATCTGCGCCAATCCGAGGCTTTTGGGCCGATATTCGTACGACAAAGTAAACCGAGGGACGCGTGAATACGGAAGACGAATACAGAAGAGTTGTCGAAGCACTGCTGTTTGTCGCCAAAGAACCTCTGGGGCACGACGACTTGGCGAAGTACTTACCCGAGGGTGTAGATATTGGTGTGCTCGTTCAGAGCCTCGTCGACGCCTATTCTGGCAACGGCTTCAATTTGGTCCCCGTAGCCGGTGGCTGGGTTTTTCAGACCGCGCCGGATCTTGCGTACGTTTTGAGAGAACACGCCGAAGTCGAACGGAAGCTTTCACGCGCCGCGGTCGAGACATTGGCCATTATCGCTTATCACCAGCCCGTCACGCGTGCAGAAATCGAGCAAATTCGAGGCGTCGCGGTAAACAAAGGGACCATAGATACCTTGTTTGATGCGGGTTGGATTCAAACGCGTGGCCGACGGCGTACGCCGGGACGGCCCGTGCTGTGGGGCACGACGAAGTCATTTCTGGAGCATTTCGGACTGAACAGCCTAAACGAACTGCCGGGAGTCGAAGAATTGAAAGCCGCCGGCTTGCTGGATGCAGACATTGTGCATCTGGGACCGTCGCCGCGCGACGCCGAGGCTGGCGTTTTACCGGAGCCGATCGAAGAGGACGAAGCACCAATTGACGAGCAATTGACGCCGGGCGACGCGGAATCGGATGTTAGCGCCGCCGGTTAGGCGCTGTGATGTCCCTATAGCCTAAATTACGCGCTCGTTTGGAATACCGCGGACATCCATTTCGTAGTCCAAACCTTGGACCGGTGGCCGGGCGTAATGCCACGTAATGCCCTGTCTCGCTGCGCCGCGCGCGACGATTTCGTCGGCGAGGAAAGGGTGAACATCGTAAACCGTGTAGACTTGGGTGGCGGTCACATCTGGCCATCCGACGCCCAGTGCGTTCATCCGGGATTCCATGGTCGATAAGACGTATTTCGCCTTCTCGCGCATGCCGTCAGGCGATGTGTCCCCGAGACGAATGATTCGCTCACTATATGGCCCTTTGCCCTCGGGTACTTCCGCGGAACCAGCGATGACGAAGCTTTGCAGTGTGGGACGATCGGTGCCATCCGCCGTTCGAACCGTATAGGAAAATGCGTGAAAACTTGGTTCGGGTGGTGGCGCGATTTCGGGGCAGACATTGGAGCGGGCAACTGGGTTCTCCTCGTCACGAAAAAGACCCCAGCGCTCCAGGGTCCCGACATAAATTCGATTGAAAGCGACAAACCCATCATCGGTAAACGGCGCCGGTGAACGAAGCTCGCAGGCACAGAACGACGTCAGCGGGCGCCCGATCGCGTTCAGGTGCGCCTCAATGACCGCAAACCCCTCTTTGATTGGTCGTGGACGCGCGAAACGGACCCGTTCGATGACATAGCCGTTGTCAGCTGTGACTCCACCGGAAAACTGAAAGGGTCCCCGCACATAGCGATATCCACCGTCAATGAATCGGGCTATTTCCAGCATCGCATTATGTCCATTGGTTGTTTCGGATCATCGATAAGTTACCGGGCAACAGGGTGCGGACAATTGCTGTGTTGATACCCAGGCGGTCATTGGCCAAGGAACGCCAACAATGCCGCGACAACCGCCTCCGGCTGTTCTTGCTGGACCCAGTGGCCGGCACCATCCAAAAGATGGACCTCGCGCATATCCGTGCACGCAACGTTCTGCATCGCTTCGAAATCGCCGGGCTTTTGGTAGGTTCCCCAATCGCTTTTTCCGGCGATAAAACATGATGGTACATCGATGGAGCGCCCCGAGAAGATCTGGAGTTCGTTCATGAAAGCACCACTGGTGACGCAGCGGTACCATTGCAATCCACCTTGAAATCCATTTCTCTCATACTCTTGACTATAGACGGCTAATTCTTCGTCAGGTAGCCATTGACACGCGGCGATCTGGTCTTGTTGCGGCATTTCAGGGACTACCGTATCAGCCATGTCTTGGTCGAGATCCATGATGTAATAGGTCGGCAGCTTGGCCAATTCGTCGGCCGTCCATGATTCGAGCGGGTAGGGTTTGTTGTCCGCCCAGTCGGCGCTCTTATAGTGATAATACGCACGCAGAAAATCATGGACGCCTTGCGAACAATGGCGCATATCGCCATCGGCTTCGCGGGTTGAGTAGTACCATTGATAGTGCTTTCGCGGGCGATTCAACGCGGCCAACGCCCGATGAATGTCGGATGCTGGTCGTGATGGCGCGTCCGCGCTACCCGTTGGCAAAGTCGGCGGGCCGGGAAATGGTGCGCTCATCAGCCCTACCGAACGGAATATGTCGGGCCGAATCAGGGCGCAATGCGCCGCAACCGGCGAGCCGAAATCGTGACCGATAACCGCATTCACATGGCGGTAATCAAGGGCCGCAACCAAACCCATGACATCGCGGGTCAGATTGAGCATTCGAAACGGGCTCAAGTCGCCATCATACTCGGCCGTCCAGCCGGTCGTCCGTCCATAACCTCTTTGGTCCGGTGCGACGACATGGAAACCGGCTTCGGCCAGGGGGATCATGACTTTTCGCCAACTGTAAGCCAACTCGGGAAAACCGTGCAGCAACAAGACACAAGGGCGATCGTCGCGCCCGAAGCCCGCTTCCAGGATGTGCATCGTGAGGCCATTGCCATTGTCGATAAGGCGCGAGCGAATCCCTGCGGGTAACGTGGCGCCGCCGTAGGCCACAGTCTCGGTCATATATGTCTCCCTGTTGAATGCGGTCGTGCGCCGGAGGGTGCCGGCTTGCGTCCGCTTTACGACACGCGGCCATTGGCCGTCGCGCTGGTCTCCCTGAGTTCCGCGCAAAGTTCGTCTGTGGTCAGGCGACGGCAATAACCGGCAAGGCTGGCGATCGCATGGGTGTGGCGTTCCGCGCTGTATGTCGCGCAGCTGTCTGTCGCCAGCGTCACCAGATAGCCAAGATCGCAGGCGTCGCGTACGGCCGAGCCGACACACTGATCCGTCAGAAAGCCACCGATGATCAGTTGCCTGACCCCAAGGTTGCGCAAAACATAGTCGATGTTCGTGGAGACAAAGACGTTTGAGGAGGTTTTGGGAATCACGATCTCGTCGTCCGCGGGACGGATTTCATCCAGCACTTTGGCCTGCCACGAGCCTTTCGGCACGTTGAATCCGGTTATCCGATAGTCCAGACTGCGGTCGCGTCCGTCGCGGGTTAGATTTTCAATTACGGTGTACATGACCTCGATTCGCGCTTCGCGACATATTGATTGAAGGCGCGTCATGTTCGGTATGATCTCGCGCTGGACGTGGTCAAAGAACCCGGCAAAACGTGCGGTTCGTTCTACCTCCCCGAATTTGGCGAAGGCGCCACCGTCGGGCCGCGCGCAAAAGTTTTGAGCATCGACAAACAACAACGCCGCCGATTCCGGAACGATCGCCACGTCACGGGTCGTAAGTGTGTCAAAATTCATCATCGATCGTGATTTCGAACAAGTGCCATTGGCAAGGGTAACGGCCGAACGGCCGAAGGTCTAATCTGTGCTTTGATGGCTGGCGTCGGCGTAGTGTTTTGCAACGGAGGCAAGTCGGTGACGCGTGAAGAGCTGGTCTTTGTGTGCTGCAGCGACGTTTCGGGAAAGCTGCGTGGCAAGGCGATACCCGCTGTCGATTTTGACAGTCGCTGTCGGCGCGGGGTCGGTTGGACGCCGACAAACGTGCAGATTACCTGTTTCGACACGATCGCGCCGAGTCCGTATGGCGCATTCGGCGATACGTTGTTGATGCCGGCGCCCGAAACGCGGTTGCGGATCGACCGTGACGACGACCTGGTGTACGACGTCGTGCTGGCCAATATTCGGGACCTTGATGGCGATGACTGGACATGCTGCACGCGCACGATACTCCAGTCGGCGCTGGATCGCCTCAGAACGGTTTCCAGTCTCTCACTCTACGGCGCGGTCGAGCATGAGTTCCAATTGTCGGCAACAACGGGCGCGCTTGGTGAGGCTTACACCTTGTCGGGCTTTCGTGCCGCGTGGCCATTTGGCGCGATGTTGGCTGGAACCTTGCGTGCCGCCGGTATCGTTCCGGAAACGATCATGCACGAGTACGGAGCCGAGCAGTTCGAGGTGACGGTCAAGCCGTCAAGCGGCGTGACGATTGCGGATCACGCCGTGCTCTTGCGTGACATCACACAAGTAACCGCCGAGCGTTGCGGTAAGCGTGCCACGTTCACACCCTTGCGTGCGCCTGGTGCGGTAGGCAACGGTGTCCATATTCATCTGAGTTTCCGCGATCACGAAGGGCAACCGGCGGGCTTTGATCGAAATCAGCCGCATGGCGTGTCGGCAATGACCGGCGCGTTCATTGCTGGGATCTTGCGGCATTTGCCGAGCATCGTTGCCTTGACCGCGCCCAGCGCCGTTTCTTACCAACGCTTGGTTCCCCACCGATGGAGCGCGGCATTCAACAATCTTGGCCTTCAAGACCGTGAAGCGGCCGTCAGGTTGTGTCCCATAACAACCATTGGCGACGCGGACCCAGCGCGCCAGTTCAACTTCGAGTTTCGTGCCTCGGACGCTGCGGCCAGTCCGCATTTGCAGCTTGCCGCGTTGGTTTATGCGGGCATTGCTGGGATCGAAGCGCAGCTTCCTGCGCCCGCTGCGACACAAGAAGACCTGTCCGAATCTGATCCCGATGCGTTGGCGAGAAGCGGGATATCGCGCTTGCCGAAGAGCCTTGGCGAAGCACTCGACAATCTGGATCGCGACGATGCGGCGCGATCGTGGTTTCCCGACGGGTTCATCGACATCTATTTGGCGCACAAACGTGACGAAATTGCTTTTCTGGACGGAAAAGACACAGCGGAGATGTGCGCGCTCTACTCCAGGGCCTATTGATGCGATGTTGTGCGAACCTGCGTCCCGGCCCTGAGCTGTGTCAGGACCGGGATGTTGGCAATCAGTTAGGGGAGCGCTAGGCAGCGTCCGCAGCTGGGTCGTCCTTGACGCCAAGACGGGTCGCGATGCCTTCGCCGTAAGCCGGATCTGCACGACGAAAATGTGCAATTTGCCGGCGGATGATCCGGTCTGGAACACCCGCCATTGCCCCGGCGATGGCGTCCATCAGACGTGCTTGCTGACCGTTGTCCATCAACCGAAACAAGCTACCGGCTTGGCCGTAGTCGTCGTTGTCAACCCGATGATCGTACCGATCGGCAAAATCACCAGTGGCCAGCGGCGGTTCCATGACGGCCGGGTCCTCGACAGGGCCGCCGAGGCTGTTCGGTTCATAATTCACGGCGCCGCCACCATTACCATCGAAGCGCATGCCGCCATCGCGATTGTACGAATGGACCGGACACCGTGGACGGTTGACGGGCAGCGCGTCATGGTTGATTCCCAGGCGATAACGATGAGCGTCCGCATAGGAAAAGATCCGAAATTGCAGCATCTTGTCAGGGCTATGCCCGATACCAGGGACAACATTTGCCGGACTGAACGCGGATTGTTCGACATCTGCAAAATAGTTGTCTGGGTTACGATCCAAGGTTAGAACACCGACTTCGATCAAGGGATAGTCGCCGTGTGGCCACACTTTGGTCAGGTCGAACGGGTTGTAAGCTGTTTTCTCCGCATCGGCCTCCGGCATGATTTGAACATACATGCGCCATTGCGGGTGGTCGCCCCGATCAATCGCGTCAAACAAGTCCCGCTGATGACTTTCCCGGTCGCCACCGATTAGATCCGCCGCGCCCTGTTCCGAAAGCACTTTGATGCCCTGCAACGTTTTGAAATGGAACTTTACCCAAAACCGTTCACCCTGCGCATTGATCAGGCTGTAGGTGTGTGAGCCATAACCATTCATGTGACGATAGCTGGCCGGCAGGCCGCGATCCGAGAACAGAATGGTGATCTGGTGCAGGCTTTCGGGGCTGAGCGACCAGAAATCCCACATTGCCGTCGAATTGCGCAGATTTGTGCGCGGATCACGTTTTTGGGTGTGAATGAAGTCGGGGAATTTGTACGGATCACGGACGAAAAACACCGGTGTGTTGTTTCCAACCAGATCCCAATTTCCTTTTTCGGTGTAAAACTTCACTGCGAAACCCCGCACGTCTCGCTCGGCGTCGGCGGCGCCGCGTTCACCGGCGACTGTCGAAAAACGCAAAAAGCACGGAGTGGTCTTGCCGATCTTCGAGAAAACGTCGGCCTTGCTGTAGCGGCGAATATCGCCGGTGATGGTTAGGGATCCGTATGCCGCCGAGCCCTTTGCGTGGACCACGCGCTCCGGTATCCGCTCTCGGTTAAAGTGGGCGTGTTTCTCGAACAGTTGCCAGTCTTGGACCAGCAGCGGACCTCGCGCGCCGGCCGTCAGGCTGTTCTGATTGTCGCCGATCGGGATTCCTGCATTGGTTGTCAGTCGAGTGCGATGTGTCATGTGTGCAATCCTTCAAGAATGTGATTCTGGCGCACATAGCGAATCGCCCGCAGCTTGCTTGTCGGTTATGGATTCGCGATGTCATGCGAGTTAGAATTATTCTAGAAAAAAGGTTTGTAAAATGGATTGTTTCTATATCAATGATATATTTTGGTAATCAAATTAGACGTGCGCCGGCTAGGCGGCGCTGACACCGGCTGGCAAATTGCTGCGGGCAACGTCGGCGAGCGATCGCAGATCGTCTGGCCTGGGGTAGGCGTTGCGCCAGACAAGTCCGATACGCCGACCGGCATTGCCTTGCAGCGGACGGACCGTTAAGTCGCGCCGATCATTGTCAGTGAGGGACAAGGCTGGCATGAGCGTACAGCCCATACCCGCCGTAACCATTTGACGTATCGTTTCCAAACTTGTTGCACGAAGATCGGCGATGCGTGCATCACCATTGGCAGCTTTGCCGCACGCCGCCAGCGCTTGGTCGCGCAGGCAATGTCCGTCAGTCAGCAACAACAGGTCCAGGTCGCCTAGGGCCTGTTCTGTGACTTGGCTATTGAGGCCAACCGGATGATCGCGCGGCGCCAAGAGCCAAAAAGGTTCTTCGAACAACGCCACTTCGGTCAAGGCGTCGTCGTCGACGGGCAGTGCCAACAAGGCGGCATCGAGGTGGTGTCTGCGGAGGCGGCTGATTAGCGCGGCCGTCAGATCTTCGTACACCGACAGCCGCAATTGTGGATATCGTTCTCCAAGTGCCGGGACCAACCAAGGCAGAATGTAAGGTGCCAATGTTGGAATGACACCGAGATTTAGAACGCCGGACAAGGGTGCGGTTTCGGATTTCGTGAAGCTGACGATGGCATCACACTCTGCGATGATCGCCCGCGCTTTATCGACGACTCGCTGACCAACGGGCGTGATATGCAGTGCGCGATTGGTTCGCTCGAATAACTGCACGCCGAGGAAATCTTCCAATTTCTTAAGCTGTGTGCTCAAAGTGGGCTGACTGACGTGGCAGGCCGTCGCAGCACGCCCAAAGTGGCCATGGTCGGCAAGGGCAATGACGTAACGCAGTTCTTGGAGTGTCATAGGGTCCCGTCGTTTTTTTGATTGTGTTTCACCGGTCGACAGCGATCGATACACGACCGCTAATTCGGCTCGACCGAACCGTCGAGCCGGCTTCCTTGCGATGTGAACGCACCGCCGACGAATAACCAACATGTAATGAAATGCATCAAGTCTTGTCGCAAACACGAACCGAATCTCTGATCCGCACGCGTCTTGATCATCTACGACATTTACGATGCTATTACGCGTGAGTGTTTGATTTGGATCACTCGGAGGCTGTTTTTTTGAATGCTCGTTCAGGTACGTATCGGAAAGCATGGATTGCGTTGAAAGAAAGTCCGACGGGCGACAAGAACTGATACATGTTAATGGTAATCACTCGCATTTCCGATTAGGGAAGCTAGGCACACATACCAGGAGGACCACACAATGAAACTCACAGAGTCAAAAACCAATTCGCCCGGCCAGTGGGGAAGGCTGGCGGCGATTACGCTCCTGGTCGCAATAGTCGCCGGCCCGCGTCTTGCGTCGGCCGAAGATGTCAATATCTACTCAGAGCGCAAAGAGGCTCTGATTCGTCCAGTCATAGACGCCTTTACCGCGGATACGGGCATAAACGTCAATCTCGTTACTGGCAAGGCGGCGCAGTTGCACGAACGCTTGGTTGCTGAGGGCGCCAACACACCGGCCGACCTGTTGATAACAGTCGACGCGGGAAATTTGCACCGGGCAAAGACCGCGGGGCTCCTGCAACCGGTGCGGTCAGATGCTCTGAATTCGGCTATTCCCGAGGCATTTCGGGACGTTGATAGTCAGTGGTTCGGCCTAAGTTTGCGCGCGCGCATCATTATTTTCGCCAATGACAGGGTCGCGGCCGGAGAGATTACGACGTACGAAGCACTGGCGGACGAGGACTGGCGCAATCGCATCGCGATTCGATCTTCCGGTAATGTCTATAACCAGAGCTTGATCGCATCGATGATCGAGGCGCATGGCGTGGAGGGCGCCGAAGCCTGGGCGCGCGGATTGGTTGCGAATTTCGCCCGCGATCCAAAAGGTGGCGATACTGACCAGATCCGCGCCGTGGCTGCCGGCGAAGCCGATATCGCGGTTGTCAACAGCTACTATTTTGGTCGCTTGCAAGCGTCAGCGGACGAAGCGGATCGCGCCGTCGCTGAAGCTGTCACGGTCGTATTTCCCAATCAACAAGACCGCGGAACACACGTCAATGTGGCTGGTGCCGGCATTACGGCGCATGCCAAGAACGGTGATAACGCGCTCAAATTACTGGAATTCATGGCAAGCCCCGCAGGCCAGAAACTGTTCGCCGAACTGAACCACGAATTTCCCGTCACGCCGGGAATCGCGCGGTCTGAGACGGTCGCGGCTTGGGGTGAGTTCATTACCGACGGCCTGCCATTGTCGCGGCTGGGCGAACGCAACAGCGAAGCGATCCGTTTGGCTGATCGGGCCGGCTGGCGCTAGCCTGAGTCTGACATCATTGTTGTCGCCGCGTGTGGGGACCTCTGAAACCGATCCAGGCACGCAGAGTGCCGCGCCGCAAAAATGAGCCGACGCGCAAGGCCATGACGCGCGCGCATTCATGACCTCCGCGGCGATGGTCGCGAGGCCTTTTCTTGGCGTGCGGCGTATTGTGCGGTCGTCCGGCTGGGTACTGATTCCGCTGGCTGTGGCCGCGCTGGTTTCGATCCCGATTGCTGTGGTTGTCAGTCAACTTTTGGTCCCATCTGGCGGTGTTATGGCGCACCTGGCGTCGACCGTATTGGGTCGCTACGTCGCCAATACCTTGTGGCTGATCGGTGGTGTCGGCATCGGTGTCTTGGCGATGGGAATCAGCACAGCGTGGCTGTGCAGCATGTGTGTGTTTCCAGGACGGCGCCTATTCGAATGGGCACTGTTGCTCCCGTTAGCGGTTCCAACCTATGCGATTGGCCTCACCTACGCGGGCTTGCTGGAATATGCAGGGCCTGTGCAATCAGCTTTACGTGCCGGATTCGGCTGGCAACGCGCGGACTACTGGTTCCCGGATATCCGTTCGTTGGGCGGCGTGGTCGTTGTCATGTCTCTGGTGCTCTACCCGTACGTCTACCTGTTGGCACGCGCCGCCTTTATTAATCAGTCCGTGTGCGTGCTTGAGATTGGACGCACGCTCGGCCGGGGCCCTTGGTATGTTTTCTTGCGCGTTGCCGTGCCGCTGGCGCGTCCGGCGATCGTGGGCGGCGCCGCGTTGGCGCTAATGGAAGCACTCAGCGACTTTGGCACGGTCCAGTATTACGGCGTCGACACGTTTACCACCGGCATATTTCGTACATGGTTCAATTTGCACAGCGCGGTCGCCGCCGCCCAACTCTCGGCCATGTTGCTCGGCTTCGTTGTCATTCTGCTGTTGGTCGAGCAATGGAGCCGCGGCGGTGCGCGTTTTCACCATACAACCGGGCGATATCGGCCCCTGCCGCGGTACGCCTTGCGCGGCTGGTCGGCGGTAGGCGCGGTCGCGCTGTGCGGCATGCCTTTGGTGCTCGGCTTTCTTGTCCCTGCCGGCCAATTGGCGATCTGGTCAATCAAGACGGGAGCGTCCATGGTTGATGGGCGATTTTTCAGCTACGTCCAGCATAGTTTCGTGTTGGCATTGGTTTCAGCTTTGGTCGCGGTGACGGTTGCGCTCGTTGTGTGTTATGCGGTGCGGCTGAGTCGAAGCTTGCTTGCGGCATCGGCCGGCCGACTGGCAGGCCTCGGTTATGCCATGCCCGGTTCGGTCATCGCGGTCGGCGTCTTGATGCCTTTTGCGTGGCTTGATCATGCGGTCGATGGACTTGCCCAGGCTTGGTTTGGCGTCTCGACCGGCCTGCTTCTAACCGGCGGGATCGCGGCACTGGTATTCGCCTATGTGGTTCGATTTCTGGCGCTATCGATGAACGCGGTCTCGGCTGGTTTGGCCAAGGTGACGCCGTCCATGGACGATGCCGCGCGATCCCTCGGGGCGGGCCCCGGACGCATCCTGCTGCGTGTTCATGCGCCGATCGTCGCAGGAAGCCTTTTGACCGCCGGCCTATTGGTTTTTGTCGATGTCATGAAAGAATTGCCCGCAACATTGATCATGCGTCCATTCAATTTCGATACGCTTGCCGTGCGCGCCTATGAACTGGCTTCCGACGAGAGACTGGCAGATTCGGGGTCAGCGGCGCTCGCGATCGTAGCCGTTGGTCTGATTCCGGTACTGGTGCTCAGCCGATCCGTTACCAGGGCACGTCCGGGCGCCGCGCTCGAGGGCGGCTATGAGCGCGCTTGATATCGACAATATCAGCCATAGTTATGGCGATCGTGAGGTCGTCCATGGGCTAAGCCTCGCCGTCGCACCGGGATCGATTGTTTGCCTTCTGGGGCCTTCCGGTTGCGGCAAAACCACGGTTTTGCGCCTTGTCGCGGGGTTGGAAACGCTGCGGCACGGTCGTATTGCCATTGAGGGGCGGACGGTCGCGGGCGACGGCGTCACCATTCCGCCCGAAGGCCGCAGAGTCGGTCTGATGTTCCAAGATTTCGCGCTATTTCCGCATCTGTCGGTCATCGACAATGTGCAGTTCGGCTTGGGTGATATACCGGCCACCGGGCGACGGGCGATTGCTGAGCGCGCATTGGACCAGGTTGGCTTGGCCCACGCGGCGCGCGCCTTTCCTCATACGTTGTCGGGCGGTGAGCAACAAAGGGTGGCTCTGGCGCGGGCGCTGGCGCCGCGGCCAAACGTGCTGTTGCTCGATGAGCCGTTCTCCGAGCTTGACGTGCGCCTGCGCGAAGGCTTGCGCCGTCGTACCGCCGACCTGCTCAATGACGCGGGCATAACGACATTATTGGTCACGCACGATCCGGAAGAGGCGATGCTCATGGCTGACCAAATTGCCCTTATGCGGAACGGGCGGATTGAGCAAATTGGTCGGCCGGTCGATCTATACCGTGCGCCAATATCGCCGTTTTGTGCGGAATTCTTGGGTGAAACCAATAGGATCGAGGGCTGCGTTGAGAACTCCCAAGTACGGACGCCGCTGGCAACGCTCGATGCGAATGGTCATGCGGAGGGAACAAGAGTGGTGATCTTGATACGTCCCGAAGGCCTTCGAATATCGCGGGATAATGGTGTTCGAGCCGTGGTGGTCGGCGCCCGGAGTGTCGGACCATCGACGCTGGTAAGGGTGAGGTTGGCGCCGATCGACGGTCAGCAAGACCTGGAATTGGTCGCGCGGTTACCGATATATGAGGCCTTGGCGCCAAATTCCGAGCTTCGACTGCGGCTGGATCGGGCGATGGCATTTGTATTTCCGGCCGCAGACCGCTAAGAACTAAGCTAAGTGGCCTGCTTTATCCCGTCACGAGTCTGTCACCATCAGGTGTGTGGACGAGAGCGAGCACGGCAAATCGATTGGAGATACGTGAAATGAGCATTGGCATCTGGCAAATCGTCCTGATCTTGGTGATCGTCTTGATCCTTTTTGGCGCCGGCAAGTTGCCGCGCGTCATGGGCGATATTGCCAAGGGTGTAAAGAGCTTCAAGGCGGGCTTGAAGGAGGATGAGTTGGCAGAGGACGACAGCCCGAAAGAAGTTCCTCACGCGCAGGCGAGTACCGCCGCCGAACCGGCTACGGCGAAGAGCGACGAGCCGGCGAAGACGTAATCGCATTGATGTTCGGCGGTCGCGATCGGGCGCGGCCGGCGTGAATGGGCGCGGATAGACATGTTCGACATCGGCTGGAGCGAGATGGCGATTGTTGCCGTCATTGCGCTATTTGTCATTGGCCCCAAGGAACTCCCTAAAGCGCTGCGAACGTTTGGGCGCTATGCCGGCAAGGTGCGTGCCATGGCGCGCGAATTCCAGGCAAGCATTGACGAGGCTGTGCGCGAATCCGAGCTCGACGAAGTTAAGAAACAGATTGAAAACGCCGGAAAGCTCAACCCGACTAAGGCGTTGACGGATACAATTGATCCCAAGGGCCAGCTTCGCGAGGCCATGGATTTCTCGAAGACGGCGCTTTCCGACGCGGCCGACGAATCCATCGACGAAACAGGGCCACCGACCGCGGGTGGAAAACAGCAGCCTGTTGAAGGTGCGAAATCGGCCGCAGCGTCGAAACCTCTTGGACCGCCGGGGTGGACGAAGGCGGCGGGTAAGCACGCGACGCCGGCGAAGCCGGTTGTCGAGCGTTCTGTGACGGCATCGCAACCTGGATCAAGCACGGGCGACGAGGCAGCACCGACCGACCGCGGTGCGTCTCAAAGTGCGCCTGAGGGCGGTCCTGATAACCCGATAGAGACGGCCGCGCCAGTCTCCGCACCAACCTCAAAGACCGGCACGTAATCGCGTGACAAGTGACGACCGAGAATCGGAAATCGAGGCGTCAAAGGCGCCATTGATAGAACACTTGATAGAGTTGCGGAATCGCCTGATGTATTCGGTGATCGCGCTTTTCATATGTTTTATAGGTGCTTATTTTGTCGCGGAAGATATTTACGGGTTCTTGGTAAAACCATTAGCGGAGATCTATCAAGATCTTGGTATAGAAAACCCAAGAATGATATACACGGCTCTGCATGAAGCATTTTTTACATATTTGAAAGTTGCATTTTGGACTGCTGTATTTGTTTCATTTCCGGTCATGGCTAGCCAAGTATGGATGTTTGTTGCGCCGGGCCTTTATCGCAATGAACGATCGGCGTTTATGCCGTTTTTGGTTGCAACTCCTGTATTGTTTACTCTTGGAGCTTCATTAGTCTATTTCTTTATTTTTCCGCTGGCTTGGCGATTTTTCCTCGGTTTCCAAACGCCCGGCGTTGAGGGCGGTTTGGCCATCGAGCTAGAGGCCAAAGTCAATGAGTATTTGTCGCTCGTTTTGCGCCTCATGTTCGCCTTTGGGCTCGCGTTTCAACTACCTGTCGCGTTGACTTTGCTGGCGCGGGCCGACTTGGTAACGTCCAAGACACTGGCCCAGAAACGGAAGTACGCGATTGTTTTCGCCTTTATCGGCGCGGCGATCCTGACGCCACCAGACTTGATTAGCCAGATCGGACTCGGTCTGCCCGTGATTGTCCTTTATGAGATTTCGATCGTATTGGCGCGAATGGCAGAGAAGCGGCGCGCGGCGCGCGACGCTGAAGAGGCTGCACGAGAGACTGAGGTTGACGGGGACCGGTCATCGCAGGCGCGCACGCGGTCCGCGGGCGCCGGGCTCGACGATGGCGGTGAGGAGACAGACTTTAACTACAGCTAGGTTTTGTTGCGGCGCTATTTTTTCGATGCGCACGTAGCCGCGCCGCATAAGTGTTGAATTCGCCTGACAAATGCCAAGTAAGTCACTCTGTTACAACGGCGAAACCGTGTCGGCCTCTGTACAAAATGGTGACGACAGGGTCAAGGTCGCAAATTTGGCAGTTGCATTTGCCGTTCGCAAATGCCAAATGAGCGACGCCAGAGTTGCACGTCACCATGACGTATCTTGTTACGCCGCTGTCGCGTTTTGCCAAGCTACCCTTGGATATTGTGCACATCTCGAAGACCCGTCCTGCCCTACCATGGGTCGGCCGGACCCACCTGACGAAAGGAGTAGCTATGGCTACCGGTACTGTTAAATGGTTTAACCCAACAAAAGGCTTTGGGTTCATCCAACCCAGCGATGGCTCGAAGGATGCTTTTGTGCACATTTCTGCCGTTGAGCGCGCCGGGCTGCACAGCCTGCGCGAGGGGCAAAAAGTGGAATATGATCTCGTGCCCGGCCGCAACGGCAAATCGTCGGCTGAGAATCTAGTCGCCCTGGATTAATCAGCGGCTATACAGAGCGCCCATCGCGCTGCAGTGCTTGACGCAGCGGCGTGGGCTAGACGCTGGATGTGGGTCGGGTCGTCGGCAGCGCACGCTGTTGGCACGCCTGACCCACAGGCGGCCGTCGGTGCCGCTGCTAACGGTACCGGTCGCGACGACAGGGGAGCACAACACCAAATGGCCCGCAAACCCAACTATGGATTTGAGCGCCGAGAGCGCGAACGGCTCAAAGCTGAAAAGAAAGCCAAGAAGGCTCGTGCGAAACACGAAAAGGCGGAAAAGAGCAAATCCGAGTCGGATGTGACGGAGTTGCCAGGTGACGAAGATACGGCGGACGCCAGTCCGGATCGTTCCTGAACCACTTTTCCGACGGCCATTTGTTGGCGGGAAAGCACGCTAGACCCAGGGTCGCGTGCGGCGTATACAGGACCGTCCACGTCAACGCAGTGTTTTCATGTTTGATCTAAAATGGGTGCGTGAGCATCCGGCGGACTTCGATGCCGCGATGGCGCGCCGTGGGGTGCCGCCACAGGCCGACGCGATTGTCGCGCTCGACGCCCGTCGTCGTAAGGTTATTGCCGATAACCAAGTTGTTCAGCAACGACGTAACGCCGCGTCCAAAGCCATCGGCGCGGCAAAATCTCGCGGCGAAGACGCGCAGGAGCTCATCGCTGAAGTCGCGTCGCTCAAGTCACGCTTGGCTGATGGCGAGGAGGCCGCGCGTGCCGTCGATGATGAAATTCGGTCGGTATTGGCAGCGTTGCCCAATATTCCGGCAACTGAGGTGCCCGATGGCGCCGACGAAACTAGCAATGTCGAAGTACGGCGCGTCGGACGGCCGCGCACACCTGACTTCGAACCGCGCCAGCATTTCGACCTTGGCGCCGACCTTGGACAAATGGACTTCGACACGGCGGTGCGCATGTCTGGCGCTCGTTTTGTCGCGCTCAGGGGGCCGCTTGCCCGGTTAGAGCGCGCGTTGGCCACATTTATGCTCGAGTTGCAGACCAGCGAGCACGGTTACCAAGAAGTCAGTCCACCCTATTTGGTTCGTGACGAAGCCCTATTCGGCACGGGTCAACTGCCAAAATTCGCCGAAGATCTGTTTCGCACGACCGCTGATCATTGGCTGGTGCCCACAGCCGAGGTGCCGCTGACCAATTTGGTTCTGAATCAGATCATCGATGCCGCCAAATTGCCCATGCGGGTCTGCGCGCACACCCCGTGTTTCCGCGCGGAGGCTGGCGCGGCAGGCAAAGACACGCGCGGCATGATCAGGTTACACCAGTTCAACAAGGTTGAGCTGGTGTCAATCGTTGCGCCCGATCAATCGGAAGACGAACTTGAACGCATGACCAATTGTGCCGAGGAGGTGCTTAAGCGCCTGGACCTCGCCTATCGGGTTGTCCTGCTGTCGGCTGGCGACATGGGGTTTGCCGCACGCAAGACTTATGATCTAGAGGTTTGGTTGCCCGGCCAAGAAAGGTATCGAGAAATCTCAAGCTGTTCAAACTGCGGAGACTTTCAGGCGCGACGCATGGATGCACGATTGCGAATTCAGGGCGAGAAGGGGACCCAATTCGTTCACACGTTGAACGGCTCGGGACTGGCCGTCGGGCGGACGCTGGTTGCGGTCATGGAGACCTACCAAAACGCCGATGGAACAATCACGGTGCCAGAAGTCTTGCGTCCGTACATGGGTGGCGTTGGCGTTATTGGGCCGCTATGAGCGACCTTCGGGGGCAGCGTATTCTCCTGTCAAACGACGATGGGATCAATGCGACGGGTCTGGAGCGCCTTGAGCGAATCGCGCGCCAACTGAGCGACGACGTCTGGATTGTCGCGCCTGAAACGGACCAAAGTGGTGCGTCGCACTCGCTGACCTTGTCGCAACCCGTGCGGGCGCGAAAATTGTCCGAGCACAAATTCGCGGTCGACGGCACACCCACAGACTCTGTTTTGATGGCGGTCTTGGAACTGGTGCCGGGGCGGAAGCCGGATCTTGTTTTGTCCGGGGTCAATCGTGGCGGCAATCTCGGCGAGGACGTGACCTATTCTGGTACGATTGCGGCGGCGATGGAGGGCGCGTTGCTGGGTATTCCATCGATCGCGTTGAGCCAGGTTACGGGCCCTGGACGGCGCGCCAAGTGGGCCACTGCCGAACAGCACGCCCCAGAGATCATTCGTCAATTGGTTGACACGCGTTGGCCGAGCAATGTCTTGATCAACGTGAATTTCCCGGATGTGGTCGAGGACCGGGTGCGAGGTGTTCAAGTCTCGAGACAGGGCCGGCGCAAGCCGGGATCGCGGCTTGACCGGCGTGTCGATCCGCGCGATCGCCCCTACTACTGGATCAGCTCTGCTCGCAGCGAAGAACCGAGTTTAGAGGGCTCAGATCTGGCGGCGATCAACCAAGACAAGATCGCGATCACACCATTGCACCTGGATCTGACCCACCAGGAAACATGTGCTAGTTTGCGCGACGCGTTGGCCTGGTAGACTCGCTGGCGATGTAGCGGCCGAGAACACGCGGACGGCACGGGGGGCGTTCGGATGAGCGCAGCGACGGACAAGGCCCGTTTGATACTTCAAATTCGCAAGTTGGGGATTACCGACATGCGAATTCTCGACGCATTTGAATCGACGCCGCGCGAGATGTTCGTGCTCAACGAATTCGCCGACTTCGCTTACGACGACCGCGCCCTGCCGATTGCTTGTGAGCAAACCATTAGTCAGCCGAGCCTGGTCGCACTGATGACAGAGGCACTCCATATCGGAGCGCGGATGAAAGTCTTGGAGGTCGGTACCGGATCAGGTTATCAGACAGCGATATTGGCCAAACTTTCCCGGCGCGTTTACACCGTTGAAAGGCATAGGGATTTGCTTGGGGCCGCGGCACGACGTTTCGCGGCGCTTAATCTGCACAACATAACAACGCGGGTTGGCGATGGCTCGCTGGGATGGCCAGAGCAAGCGCCATTCGAACGGATCATGGTGACTGCCGCGGCCGCCGAAGTGCCGCGGACGTTGCTTGACCAGTTGGCGCCTGGTGGCGAAATGGTGATTCCGCTGGGCCCCGCTGGTGGCGAGCAGATGTTGTGTCGCGTCACCCGCGGCAAAGACGATCCTGATGCCATAGAGCGCGAACCGCTCGTTCCGGTCCAGTTTGTGCCATTGGTTGAGGGGCGCACACAGGTGGCTACGACCCAGTCGACATGAGAAAACTGCGCCAATGATGCGCATGGACGCCGGTGGGGGCACGGCATCCGAACGCAAGAACAAACGGCGTTTGGCAACGCTGCTATTGGCTGTTGTCGCCTATAGCCACGCTGCATGTTATCGCGCGCCGCCGCGGGCGTTGCAGCCGCCGGCGATCCAGGTGCCCGACGTCATCGTTGTCGCCAGCACGGCGTCTGACTCTGAAGCCGAAGATACGGTGGTTGTCGCGCCGAAGGATACGCTCTACGCGCTTTCCAAAAAACATCGCGTGGCCATACGAAGTCTCATTGATGCCAATGGGTTGAAGCCGCCCTACACCTTGCGCGTTGGCCAGCGCCTTCGTTTGCCGTCATATCCCGAATATGTGGTTCAGCCCGGCGATACGGCCTATCGCATATCCCGCTGCCAAGGCGTCGATTTGGCGATCATGGCGCGATTGAATGGGTTCAAACCGCCTTACACGATCTCGGTTGGCCAGCGTCTGCGAATACCGGCGCGCACGCAAGAGCCGTCGTGTCCGCGGTCCGCCGCCACGGTATCCCAGCCGGAGGCCGATGGCGCGATCCCGGCGATCCAGGCTTCGAACTCGCGCACCGCCGTTGCCGGACGGGTGTCGGCTACAGCGCCGGTCGCGCGTCCGCCGCGCAAGCCGGGTTCGACCGTGTTGGCGGATATCGTGCGACCGCTTTCGAAACCAAATCGTTTGTCATCGGCCATGCATTTGGCCAAGCCACCGGCCCGGGCGTCGCAGCATTTCTTGTGGCCCGTCGATGGCGAACTCGTGTCTCGTTATGGAGTTCAGCCGGGCAATCGCCACAATGACGGCATCAACATCGCCGCCCCAAGAGGCACGGTTGTTCGAGCGGCTGAAAATGGCGTTGTCGTCTATGCTGGCAACCAGCTTCGTGGTTATGGCAATCTGGTTCTGATCCGCCACGCCGACGGATGGACGACCGCGTACGCCCACAACGAAAAAGTGCTGGTCGGGCGCGGCGATACAGTGCGGCGCGGGCAAGAGATCGCGCATGTGGGCGCTACCGGCAATGTCCAATCGCCACAGATGCATTTTGAATTGCGCCGGCGCGCGCAAGCGGTTGACCCTGAGGTCTTTCTGGCCGCGAACTAGGCCGGGGGGGGGGGGCGACGCACCGTGTCCGGCTAGTCGGAGGTCAAGGCAGAAATGAGCGGCGAACCACAGCGACGTACGGCGGCGGAGCATTTGGTTGATATCTACACTGGCAGCATGCTGACCAACATGTTGGATATCGGGTATCAATCCGGTTTATTGAGGGCAGTAGCGAACGGGCCGGGGACCAGTGAGGAAATCAGTGCTCGGGCGAATCTCAACGAACGCTATGTGCGCGAATGGTTGGGCGCGATGGCGACGGGCGGGTTGTTTTCGTACGATCCGGTTAGCCGCCAATATACGCTGCCCGATGATTATGCAGCTATCCTTTCGGGTGGCAGTGCCCGCAATGTGGCGCCGATGAGCCGCATCCTTAATCATTTCGTTAAGCACATCCCCAAATTGGTGACCGCGTTCAAAGAGGGCGGCGGGGTTCCATATGAAGACTATTGGCCGGAATTCACCTGTTGCGCGTCTGACGTTTGGCGCCGCATTTACGATGAGCATTTGATTGACGGATTTCTGGGTGTGGTCCCGGGCCTGAAACAACGTTTGGCGGATGGAATCCGCGTTGTCGACCTAGGCTGTGGCGATGGCCACGCCATCAACGTCATGGCACGGACGTATCCGGGATCTGATTTCTGGGGCTACGACATCAGCGCGGCCGCGATCGAAAGTGCCCGACGCGAGGCCGTGTCGTGGGAGTTGGTGAACGCGCATTTTGACATTGTCGACGTGACGACACTACCCGAAGAACCCAAGTTCGACATGATTGCCGCTTTCGACTCTATTCACGACCAAGTGGTGCCTGACGTCGTTCTCCGAAACATCCGGCAGGCCCTGGCGCCCGGCGGTGTTTTTGTCATGATCGACTTCAAATTCGCCAGCGACCTGGCGGACAATATGGGCAATCGATTGGCGCCGCTCCATTATGGTATCAGCGTCATGCACTGCATGACCGTTTCGCTGGCGGCGGGTGGCGCCGGGCTGGGCACGGTTTGGGGCATTGAAACCGCCACGCGTATGCTGCGCGAGGCCGGATTTCCATCTGTCGAGGTCTACGACTCACCCCGCCCGCAAAACTGCATCTATGTCTGTCAGTCGTGAGCCGCACCCATCCGGGACTTCCATACCGTTCTGTCCGACGTTGATATTGGCAAACCATTGGCGACCACACTCAAGGATCAAGCCGTTTAAGAACAGTGAGCCTGACCGCTCCAAGTGGTGTGTTCGTGCGCAAAAAAAAGAGGCCGTGCGGGACGGCCTTGCCACAGGTATATGCGAGCTTTCTGTCGTTGCGCCCCTTTGTTGTTGGTAGCGCCATACGTATGCACCGATGTTCCGCTTGCTTGCCGTGATGGCAAGACAAACGGTCATACCCTGGCAATATCAATTTGCGCCATGCCAGGTGCGTCACGTGAGGTTGCCAAATCACCGACGCCGGTATCTACCGCCAAAGGGCGAATGAAGTGGCGAAATTCGCAAGTTCTTTGCATAGCGAACAAAGAGCGTGCGATACTCGTGACCATAGCAGCGAATTCTGTCGTCGGCGTCGCCCGTCCGGGCGACGGAACTTAGCGCATTCTATTTCGCCACTAGGGCCCGCGAGTCAAAGTTATGGCGCGTTACGATGTCGCCATGGCCATCGGCGAGTTCGGCGGCGGGGCTGAGCAAGACAACCCGAACAAGCTGAGATTGGCGCGCGACATTGAGTTTCGCGAAAATGCGTCGCTGATGTGTCTTCGCGGTATTGAGACTGATCGAAAGCTTTTCGGCAGATTGCGTGAGCCCATGTCCCTGCGCCAAGAAGGCGGTGAGGTTTGCCTCGGCATGGGTGAGGTCGAACAAAGAACAGAGCGCGGTGCGCGAGATCACCGGATCGCGTTCGGGGTCACTGACAAAGACGATGGCGTCAACAGCCACACCATCTTCATTGATCCACGGTTGCGGAAGCTGGCAGACCATGAGGCACAGTGGTTGCTTGCCCGATGGCCGGCGTAAGGCAATGAGGCAACAGCTGTCGGACTCTTGTTGGACACGGTCATTCGTGATGGCTTGCCGAAGGTCGCGCGATTGACGCGGATGCGCAGCAGCGATTTTCCCATGGTTGATTGCCAGACCGTCGGCACACTCGACAACCTGTCGTGCCGCACGATTGACGTAGTGGACTGTGCTCGTCGCATCGACCAACACGATCCCAATCGGTACGTGATCCAAAAGGAACTTTGCGGCGACCGGCCACCCGTCGCAAGTTGAAGCGGCGGCGGGCAAGGGCGTCATTTTGCGGCGGCAATTGCGAAGGCGTCTATCGGACCGCGCGGGCCCGGACCGCCGTCGGCTCGAGAAGACCACGAGATGCGCTCGATATACGGTGGAATTTGATGGCGTCAGGTAAAACGGAAATAGTCCTTATGTAACTCCATGTATTCCGAAGTACGTTTTTCATAATTATTTTCAAATTCGAAAAAAAATCAGACTGAGCCAAAGTAGCTGGCCCTCCTGCGGTTTGCTTTGGTGGGTCTGAGGTCCAATTCAATTGATAGACGGTATCGATAGTTACCGCCGTTTGCATCGCCCGAACGGGCGATTCATGCCATTATGCAAATATGATCTAGAGACCTTGCAAGAGAACGTGCCCGGAAAGAGGGTGAGTCGCCTATGCCAATCGCGTTATTGGCGGCGCGAAAGCCTGCGGATCCCGGCTTAGAATAGAGCCGAGGTGTGCAATCGGACCGGGCACAATAAGAAATTATTCTGCAATTTCAGCGCTTTTTCAATTGGACTCGTCTCGAGGCCGATCAATCTGTTTTAACAATGCATAATGTAGATCAAAAACGTTAAATGATAGCCTGCCCTTGGCGTCCGGCCAGGTCGAGTATGAACTGCCAGGCCACGCGGCCTGATCGGCTGCCCCGCGTGACCGCCCATTCGATTGCCTCCGCACGCAGTTCTTGCGCGTCCACGACAAGTCCAAAGGCATCCGCGTAGCCCGAAACGATGTCCAGATAGACGTCTTGGCCGCAGGCGTGAAAACCGAGCCAGAGACCAAATCTGTCCGAAAGCGACACTTTCTCTTCGACCGCTTCGGAGGGGGTGATGGCGGTCGAGCGCTCATTTTCGATCATGTCTCGGGGCATCAAATGGCGGCGGTTCGAGGTTGCATAGAAGACAACATTCTCCGGCCGGCCCTCAATGCCGCCGTCAAGGACGGCCTTCAACGACTTGTAGGACGTATCGTCGTGATCGAATGACAAGTCATCGCAAAAGAGCAGCACGCGGCGATCGCTGGCGCGGATGCCATCAAGCAGACGCGGGAGGCTGTCAATGTCCTCCCGATGGATTTCAATCAGTGCTAACGGCTTAAGATCCGGCGTAGGTTTTGCGGATTCCCGCGCCTCATTGTTGATGGCCGCATGGACCGCTTTGATCAGCGAGCTCTTGCCCATGCCGCGAGCCCCCCACAGCAAGGCGTTGTTGGCCGCATGGCCGGCCGCGAAGCGCCGCGTGTTGGCATGTAGGATTTCGCGCACGCGGTCGATGCCCTTGAGCAACGACAGGTCAACCCGACTGACCCTAGTGACCGCCGCCAACTGCCCAACTTCGGACTGCCAGACAAACGCGTCCGCATCGTCAAGCGACGGGGCCGGTGGCGTTAACGGCGCCAAACGTTCCAAACTTGCGGCTATCCGCTGCAACGCGTCCGGAATGCGTTCGTCTTTTGCGCTGGGGCCGTCACTCATTCAGCTTATCTTTCAGCATGTTGTCGTGTACATGTCGGGTTGGCCACGGACCGTAGCATAGGCCGGACAGTGACGAAACCGCGACCGAGACCACCGTGGCCTTTGGTTGCAATGCCACCGGGTATGGGTATAGTCCGGCTTTCCTTTGATGGCGCTTTTCGGGGATTGAGACTCACATGTGGATCACACCGGCCTTCGCGCAAGACGGTGGCGGCGGCGGCGCGATCGTCCAGCTGCTGCCCCTGATCCTGATTTTTGTTGTGTTCTATTTTCTGCTGATTAGACCACAACAGAAAAAGTTGAAGACCCACCGCGATATGGTCGCCAACTTGAAACGCGGTGACCGGGTTATCACCGGGGGTGGGTTGCACGCCACGGTCGCGAAAGTCGAAGACGAGCAGACCCTGGTGCTTGAAATCGCGCAGGGCGTGCGTGTCAAGGCTGCACGCCATACGATATCGGAGCTGGCCGCCAAACCCGAGCCGCGCCGCGCCGATGACAATGAGAGCGACAAGGCTATAAAGAGCGGATAGATAGGGCCCGTTGGGCGCAGCCTTGGCCCGCACGCTGATGAATACGCTGGGACCAATGCACGATCATGCTTCGATTTGAACCTTGGAAGATCGCGCTGGTCGCGATCGTGACCGTATTGGGCGTATTTTTCGCCTGGCCAAACTTGCTAGCGCGAGACACGGCAGAATCGCTGCCGAGTTGGCTTCCGAGCACGCAAATCAATCTTGGATTGGACTTGCAAGGTGGGTCGCACTTGCTGCTGCTGTGCGAGATCGATGCTGTGATAGACGAGCGGTTGGAGACCGTGGTCGACGAAATTCGGCTACGCCTGCGTGAAAGGCGGATCGGCTATACCGGATTGGGCGCGTCGGGTGGCCAGGTCAGTTTTCAACTGCGCGACACGGCTGACGAAGAGGATGCACGGGACGCGCTCAACGAGGTTGATGCCGGTACCGTCATAACGGTCGCGGATAGTGGCCAAGTCTCGGTCAGCTACACAGACGAAGAGCTTGAGCGACGCAAGCGTGAACTTGTGGCGCAAACCATTGAAATTGTGCGTATTCGTCTCGACGAAACCGGTACGCGCGAACCCACCATTCAACGTCAGGGTGACGACCGCATCCTTGTGCAGGTACCCGGCGTCGAAGATCCGGAGTACCTCAAGAGAATTCTTGGCGAGACGGCGAAAATGACGTTCCACTTGGTGGATGAAAATACGCCGGTCGAGGATGCGCTGTCGGGAAACATTCCGCCGGGGTCCATGCTGCTGTACGAAAAGGTTGAAGATCCCAATACTGGCCAGGAATCCGAAGGCCTGCCGGTCTTAGTACGCAAGCGGGTTGGTGTCAGCGGCGAAAACCTGGTCGATGCGCAAGCGACATTTCAGGAAAATCAACCTGTCGTGTCGATCCGTTTCGATTCCCAAGGCGCACGGAAGTTTGGCACTCTGACGGCTGAGAATGTCGGGCGTCGGTTTGCCATCGTCTTGGACGACGAGGTGATCAGCGCGCCGGTCATTCGTGAGCCGATCCCCGGTGGCAACGGTATTATCTCTGGTCGCTTCACCGCGCAAACGGCTGGCGATCTGGCGTTGCTACTGCGGGCCGGCGCGTTGCCGGCGCCCTTGACGATTCTGGAAGAACGTACTGTCGGTCCAAGCCTCGGTGCCGACTCAATCGCGGCCGGTAAGATCGCGTCGGTGATCGGGCTGGTGTTGGTGATCGCCTACATGATTGTGTCTTACGGACTATTCGGGATCGCGGCGACGGTCGCGTTGGTTACCAACATGGCCTTGATCGTGGCGTTGTTGTCGACCCTGCAGGCGACGTTGACCTTACCCGGCATCGCCGGAATCGTTCTGACAATCGGCATGGCGGTCGATGCCAATGTGTTGATCTTTGAGCGCATTCGCGAGGAAGTCCTCAACGGTCGCTCGCCGTTCTCGGCTGTGGATATCGGATTTCAACAAGCCTTTCGGACGATCGTCGATGCCAATGTCACAACATTGATCGCGGCGGTTTTGCTGTATCAATTCGGATCCGGTCCCGTGCGCGGGTTTGCTGTAACCCTGGCGATTGGGGTTCTCACGTCGATGTTCACTGCGATCATGGTGACACGATTGTTGATTGTCCTGTGGCTGCAACGCACCCGACCGAAGGCACTGCCGATATGAGGAGCGGCCATGTTTAGACTTCGGCTTGTCCGACAGCGGACGACGTTCCCTTTTATGAGTTGGCGCCGCGCCGCGTTCATCTTGTCGGCCGTTGCTATCGCGCTGTCGATCGGCTTGTTTGTGGTACGCGGATTGAATTATGGCATCGACTTCCGCGGCGGCATCTTGATGGAAGTGAAAACGCCGGATGCCGCGGATATCGCGGCGATGCGCGACAGCCTTGATCAGCTCAATTTGGGTGAAGTCGCTTTGCAGGAATTCGGCGCGCCCGACGATCTTCTCATACGCATCGAGCGACAGTCTGGCGCCGAGGCGGAACAGTTGGCCGCGATCAATGCCGTCAAGGCCCAGTTGGAAAGCGTCTATGGCGACGCAATCGACTATCGGCGGACCGAATTTGTGGGCCCGAAAGTTGGTGGCGAGCTCATTATCGCCGGGGTCAAGGCCGTGACTTTCGCGCTACTTGCGATGATGGTTTACATCTGGTTTCGCTTCGAATGGCAGTTCAGCATTGGGGCTGTGTTGGCGCTGCTCCATGACGTGGTCTTAACCATTGGGATGTTCGCGCTGACCGGCCTGGAGTTTAACTTAGCAACCGTGGCGGCAATCCTTCTTATCGTTGGTTATTCCATGAACGATACGGTCGTCGTTTATGACCGTATTCGCGAAAACCTGCGCAAATATAAAAAAATGGCTTTGGTGGAGCTGCTCGATCGCAGCATCAACGACACGCTGTCACGTACCTTGATGACATCGATCACAACGCTGCTTGCATTGCTTTCTCTTTATTTTTTGGGCGGCGCGGTCATCGCCGACTTTAGTTTCGCCATGATTTGGGGCGTGCTGGTCGGCACATATTCGTCAATCTTTATCGCGGCGCCGGTGTTGATCTTTTTCAATGTGCGTCAAGTGAGCGGCAGCATCGAAGAGCAGCCGGGCGAAGAAGCCGTGAAGTCGTCTTAGTTCGTAGCGGCCAGTGGCGCTTCATTCTATTGGTAGATGAGCGTGCCGTCCTCAAGGTCGGCGGCCGGGATCTGGTCTTTTTCCGAGTAATAGTCTTGACTGAAGATCCAGGGTTGGCGATCGCCCTGCTTTGGCAGAATGTGCATCTTGCGCTTCAAATAGCCGGCATTGAAGTTCTCGTCTTCGATAAACGGGCGCACCGGCATATCTTTGTCTTCCGGGCGCAGTTGTGGAGTGACCATGTCCACACCTTTGTTTTTCATGTGGTTGAGAAGCCGGCAGACAAATTCCGACACCATGTCGGCGCGCATGGTCCAGCTGGTCCGCAAATAGCCGAAGACCCACGCCATATTGGGAACGCCCGAAAACATGATGCCGCGGTGGGCCCAGCAGTCGGCGAAATTTAGGGGCCGGCCATTGATCGTGACCGCGATATCGCCCAAGACAGACATATTGAAGCCTGTCGCGGTGACGATGATATCCGCGCCAAGCTCGCGGCCGGATTTAAGCAGTATCCCGTTTTCGGTGAAAGTTTCGATGTGGTCTGTGACCACCGAAGCCTTACCGGACCGGATCCCTTTAAAAAGGTCCCCATCCGGCACGATCGCAAGTCGTTGGCGCCACGGCCGGTAGCTTGGGGTGAAATGAGTCGCGACGTCGAAATCCTCGCCTAGATACATGCGGACCCCGGCCAACAGTTCTTCTTTGAGTGACTCCGGCTCCTCGAAGGAGCGGCGTGTGATCGTTTGCTGATCCTGAAGGATTTTGCGGCGAACAATCTCGTGGGTCCATTCCTCGGGGACGTCCAATTCGCGCAACATATCCGCCACTTCGTTGCTGTTTGGTCGCGCATAAAAGAAGGTCGGCGAGCGTTGCAGCATGGTGACATGCGCGCAGTTTTCGGCCATGGCGGGGATCAGGGTCGCAGCCGTGGCGCCCGACCCGATGACCACAACGTTCTTGTCGGTGTAGTCCAAATCCTCGGGCCAGGTTTGCGGATGAACGATGGGCCCCTGAAACCGGTCCATGCCCGGAAATTCTGGCGTGTAACCTTCGGAATGGCGGTAGTAACCTTGGCACATCCACAGGAAATTGCAGGTCATGCGCACGGATGCGCCAGTTTCCAGCTGCGCGACATCCAGCGTCCATTGCTTGTCATCGTCTGACCACGCCGCCGCCGTCACCTGGTGGCGATAGCGAACGTGTTGGCGAATGCCTTGCTCGTCTAAGACCTCGTCGAGATATTTGAGAATTTCCGCCGCCGTGGCGATGGGTGGCCCCGACCACGGTTTCCATTTGTAGCCGAACGTATAGAGGTCGCTGTCGGAGCGAATACCGGGGAATTTGTGGGTCAACCAGGTACCGCCGAAGCTCTCCTGATTTTCCAACAGGACGAAGCTCTTGTCCGGACAGTGTTGCTGAAGGTGGTAGGCGGCGTCGATGCCCGAAATACCGGCACCGACAATCAAAACATCGTATTCTTCGACTGTTTTGGTGAGATCTGAGTTGGTCGTGGTTGCAGTATTCACAAGGATTGCTCGTTCAATTTGTCATGTACCGAATTCGAATCGCATTTTGAGGCAATTGCCCGACTCACTACAATAGACGCGTTTGTTGCCCCTTTGGCTTTGTAATCGTCGCCACGTTTTTTGATTCGTTGGCGTGCTGTGTTACGTTGTTTCATTCGCAATACATAAAACAAGCTGTGACTTTGACTAGCCAGGAGAAAAAAAAAGGATTTGGGAACTGCGATTCTAGACGATTTGGTCCGTTGTTGTCGAAGAATGAGCCTGATCCCGGTGGGTGGTCGGCCGACACGTTTTCGGCCGGATCTCTGCAAGCCGGCGCCCGGCTGTATTCGGGATCCGGTTCGCGATGGGTGGGCCCCCATCTTTGGCGACGGAAACACGGAGCAGCCATAGTCTATTGGGATTATGGTGAGGTGCGCGGCGGCAAACACATTCTGCTTCCCGATGGCAATCGCGGCGAAGTCTCATTCGTATTTGACCACGGGCTTCGGCGACGGGGCCCTGGTCGGCCACTATGGATCTACGGGACGCTTGAGGTTGGCGCGGATGACGCGATCTTTATCGACGGGCAGCAACCTGAGCCCTACGAGCCCGAACCGGTCGACGGTCCATCACTAGCCGCCGATTTGTGGGCTGACAAGTTGTTCTTGAGCTGGTTGCAGGATGACGGCGCCGCGCTGGCAGTGTACAGCGCAATTGCCAACAAGACATTTTACAAGGGCGACGATGACCGCGGTTGGGAAATCGGAACGCGGCGCGCCGCCGCGCTGGTCGCAAGGCTTCGCAGCTTAGGCGAAAGCTATCAAGATTACTATCCACACGCATCGTATGAGGGGCCATACCCGGACGACGAAAACCGGCTTGAGCTGATACATGTCGCGGCCGCCAAAGCTGACGAAGTACGCGCAAAAATCGATCAGCGTGCGGAGATACTGACTGGGCTTCCGACGACGTTGGAGATTCCGGGTCAGAGCATCGTCGTCACGACGGCCGACGAACTTGATGCCATCTTTGAGGAGTGGTGGCGCGTCGCCCTCAAGACAGGCCGAATAGCAAGAAAGTACGCGGAAAGAATTGAGGCGGCGCGTGAAAGGCTAATCTCATTCCGCCGATCCAAGAATGACCCGGTCATGGCAGAGTTCAAACGGCACTTGTCCCGCCTCGGATGGCGGGCGCAACGGCCCGCAGACCTCAATCGCGAAAGGGAATGTCAATTCGCCGCAGTCGAGCAGATATGGAAGGAGATTACCGACATTCAACAGCGTGCCCCAGCCCCGACGCCACACTGGGCCAAAGACATAATGGAGCAGGTCCCGATGGCAGCGATTTTCTTGCGGCATGTTGACGACTCCGGGCGCGAGTTCACTTTTCCGGCGATGCCGGAAGCCTTTCTCGAGCAGGCGCTGAGCCAATTGGCCTTAAGCGGCCGACTTGGTGAAGCCGAATACAATGAGCTTCGGTCTCGCATCAGAGCAATCGACGTTTCGGTGCTGCGTCAGATTGATTGACGATGGTCGTCCGAGAGCCGTGCCTTGGTGGCCTATGAGCCTTTGCTGCGGTGCAGCCATTGGGCTGCTCTTCCAACGGCGTGCTGGACGGTATCGGTCGCGCGTGTAATCTAGCCATTGGGCCAGCGAATATCGCGGGCCGTCCGAGTCCTTGGGTTTTGGAGTTAAGCAGCGAATGAACGCGGTTACCGAGATAGAGCTCGACACACCAAAAATCATTGCGCGCAAGGATGCGCATATCGGCTGGCTCATTTTCAACAACCCGGAACGGCGTAATGCGCTGTCGTTGGACATGTGGCGCGCCGTCGCCGATGTGGCCGAGCGGTTCGCCCGTGACGACGATGTACGTGTCTTGGTCATGGCCGGCGCCGGCGACAAGGCGTTTGTCTCCGGTGCGGACATCTCCGAATTCGAAAAGCACCGCGCCAACGCGGAAGCCGAGAAGGAATACAATCGCATCTCCGCGGCCGCCCAGCACGCCCTTGGCTGTTTTGACAAGCCGCTGATCGCGATGATCCAGGGCTTTTGCATCGGCGGCGGCCTGGCGGTGGCGCTGCAAGCCGATATTCGCATTGCGGCGGAAGAATCTGTCTTTGCAATCCCGGCCGCGCGGCTCGGCCTTGGATACGGTTTTTCCGGTTTGCGCACGCTCACCAGTCTGGTTGGTCCGGCCCATGCGAAGGAAATCCTGTTTACCGCCCGGCGCTATTCGGCCGCCGAGGCATACGATATCGGGTTGGTCAATCGCGTGGTGGCACATGCGGATCTGGAGCCGACAGTGCGCGAGCTAGCCGCGATGATTGCCGACAATGCGCCGATGACCGTTCGCGCCGCCAAGGCCACCATCGGCGAAGCGCTGAAGGATCCGGATGATCGTGACCTCGCCATGGTCGAAGACATGATCCGCGCCTGTTTTGATAGCGAGGATTTCGTCGAGGGCCGTCGCGCTTTCATGGAAAAGCGCAAACCGCAGTTCAAAGGACGGTAGCGCCATGGCGTTCACACCCACCGCGTTTTGGGAGTGACGAGACGGTGATCGATCGTGCGATGTCCCTGCGGCCCCTTTATGCGCCCAATAATATCGTGGTGATCGGGGCGTCTAACGATAGGCGGAAATTTGGCGGTCGGCCGATTCACTACATGCAGAGGGACGGCTATCAAGGTGTCATCTATCCGGTCAATCCGCGCGAGACCGAAATTCAAGGCCTGAAGGCTTATGCTGACGTTCGCGATATCGAAGCTGAAATTGATCTCGCATTGATCGCCGTGCCCGCCGCGCGCGTGACCGAGGCCGCTCAGGCTTGCGCGGAGGCGGGCGTCAAGTCGGCCGTGGTGATTGCATCAGGTTTTGCCGAAGCTGACCTTGAGGGCGGCACTGAGTCTCAGCGGCGGCTGACGGAGATCGCGAACGAGACGGGCATGCGGATTCTAGGTCCCAATTGCTTGGGAACTGTTAGCTTACATAACGGTGCCGTAACGACGTTTGCAAGCTTTTTCGATCTCGATATGCCCAAACCGGGTGGGATCGCCATTGCCAGCCAGTCTGGCGCCATTGGTGGCCACATTCTGGTCCTCGCTGGACAAAGAGGGATCGGCGTCCATTCCATGATGACCACGGGAAACGAGTGCGACGTCGATGTTGCCGAATGTATCGCCTACGCCGCAACCGACCCCAGCGTGTCCGTCATAACGACCTATTTCGAGGGATGTCGAAAGCCGGATGTGTTGCGTGCCGCGTTGGAGCAAGCCCGGTTGAATCGTAAACCCGTTATTGCGATGAAAGTCGGCGCGACGGATATTGGCGCCGCGGCAGTTAGCACGCATACCGCCGCGCTGGCCGGGTCAGACGCGGTGTTTGACGCCGTACTCCGTTCGCATGGGGCCTACCGCGCGCGCAGTATCGGGGAAATGCTTGAATTGGCGGCGGCGTGCGCGGCCGGGAAGTATCCGGCCGGGAAACGCCTCGCGATCGTCACGATTTCTGGGGGCGGTGGCATCATTGCGGCGGACGCGGCGGTCGAACACGGATTGGATGTCCCGGCGATGCCGGCCGAGGCCCAGCGCATTCTAAAGGATCTGATGCCCTTTGCGGCTGTCCGCAATCCGGTCGACACCACGGCACAGGTTGCCAACAACGCGGAACTCCTGCGACGAAACCTTGAAGTGGTGCTGGACCAAGGCGGTTGCGATGCGGTCGTCCTGTTCATGACATATGCGGGGGCAATCAAGAGCTATTGGGAGAATTTGAAGGTTATGTTGCCCGCGTTCCGCGCGCGCTATCCCGGCGCGCTGGTTGTTTGCGCCGGTCTTTTTCAGCGCGACGACGCAGCATTATTGCGCGATCACGGATACATGGTCGTCGAAGACCTCAATGAGGCGGTTGCGATCGTTGCGCAACTCGAGAAGTTTGCGGCAGCATTCGCGTGTACGCCGAACGATGCGACGGCGGGTGCCGGCAAGGTGTCGGTGCCGACGCGTCCCTTGAACGAATATGACGCGAGCCGTCTGTTGGACGCGGCCGGTGTACCAATGATATCCGCGCACGTTGCTGGTTCGGCGGACGAAGCGGTGGCAGCCGCGGAACGCGTGGGGTGGCCGGTCGTGTTGAAATTGCTGTCGCCCGATGTCGCGCACAAGACCGAGATCGGCGGCGTCCGTCTTGGGCTCGAATCCGTTGACGTAGTTCGCAGTGCTTATGACGACATCGTGGCCGCTGCACGGGACAAAGCCCATCAGGCTACGGTTGACGGGGTCTTGGTGGCACCGATGGCGACGGACGGCGTCGAGACCATACTCGGCGTTGTCATGGATGCGGTATTCGGTCCGGTGATTATGTTCGGTCTCGGTGGCATAATCACGGAATTATTTGAGGATGTAACGTTTCGTCCAGCACCTTTTGATATCGACGAAGCCTATCGGATGATCAACGAAATCAAGGGCGTTGCGTTACTGCAGGGCGCTCGGGGTAAACCCCCGGCGGATATTGATGCGTTGGCCAAGGCGATATCGAATTTGTCGGCTTTTGCGCATGCCAACCGCGACCGCCTGGCCGGTGTCGATATCAATCCGTTCTTGGTGCGAACGCGCGGTGAGGGCGTCGTGGGATTGGACGCATTGATCGAGACGATCGGCATGGACAAGGCGGCGAAGATCATCCCACCCGAGTGAGCGCGGGAACGAATTCGAACGTGCCCGTCGACGCGGTGCCGACGGATTGGCGCGCCCGACGTCTTCTCTAACGACAAATTTCCAACCGCGACACGCTGTGAATGTCGGCGGAAGTATGGACAAATTAGCGAGGTCGATCCACGCTCAGCGGATCCGTTCCGAAAGCAACCTGTCAATGAATATGGGGAATGCAAAACACCCATGCAGCCGGGATGATGTCCATGATCAAGCTTGTCTTTTGCTTACGCCGTCTGCCGACATTGACGGTCCAGGAGTTTCAGCGCACGTGGCGAGAAGAACATGCGCCGCTGGTGCGGAAACATCAAGAAGCCCTCGGTATTCTGCGATACGTACAACTGCACACGGACCATGGCGTTGTGACGGCCGGCCTCACCGCGTCGCGTGGCGCGCAGCCGCCCTATGATGGCGTCGCCGAGCTTTGGTATGAGAGTCGCGAGGCGCTAGCCGCTTTGGCGCATGATCCGGCGGCGCGGGCGGCGGGTCGGGCCCTGTTGGAGGACGAGCGGCGGTTTATAGACCTTGCCAATTCCAGCATCTTTGTAGGTGAGGCGTTCGAGGTCATATCCGCCGCCGCCGATTAGGGGTTGCGCGCCGCGCGACTCGGCGGCCTTATTGACGATCACGATTGATCCGGGCGAAATCAAGGAGGAACCGTGGACATCACGCCGCGCGTGCCCGCTGATCGCATGCTCATCCAGAGCTATGGCGGCGATGGGTTTCGGATCAGTGGGAGCTGCTATCATGGATCTGTCTTGGTCACGGCAAACGCGGTTTTACCTTGGCGCGTAGCCGCGTCTGACGAGTTGCTGGCTGGCGACGCGGCCGAGATTGTCAAGCGATTGTTTGGGCAAATCAAGACGATCGATCAGCATGTTAACACTGTGCTGCTCGGTTGCGGCGAAACGACTGCGATGCTGCCTTCGGCGCTGCGCCAAGCCATGCGCGCGCGTGGCTTTGTCGTCGACGCGATGACGACAGCGGCCGCGTGTCGCACCTACAATGTACTAGTGGCCGAAGATCGGCCCGTGCTCGCGGCGCTCATCGCGGTGGCTTAGACCGAGAACAAAAAGTATGACACCGGCGGACGCCATCGCGGCGTGTGCGGAGACTGCCCGCGTGCACGACCCCGATCGGTACATCTGTAGCCTGTTCGCGCCGGACGCCGCCCGTGGCCGATTGCATGCATTGCATGCGTTCAACGTTGAGATTGCCCGGTCCGCCGAAGCCGCGAGCGAACCAGCATTGGGGGCGATCAGATTACAGTGGTGGCGCGAGGCCATTGAAAACGTTTTCGATGATGCACCACCAGATCATCCGGTGACTGTGGCTTTGTCGGCGACCTTTCGCGACGGGCATATGTCGCAGCGGAGGATGGCGCGGCTCATCGACGCGCACCAGGCGGATTTTGTTGCCCGGCCATTTCGCAACATGGACGCACTCGCCAGCTACGTCGATCAAACGGCCGTCGGTCTTGTCGTCCTGGAGCTTGAAGCGCTTGGCGTTCGCGATGTGGCTGATGTTGAGGCTGTGCGGGGGATCGGAATGGCTTGCGGATTGACCGGGATCATTCGATCGATCGGCTATCAGGCGCGGCGGCGACGTCTTGTCATTCCGGACACAATATGTCGAGACTGTGGGCTTGATGCCAAGACCGTGTTCGCGGGGCAGGTGACACCGGCCGTGTGCACCGCGGTGCAAGTCCTCGCCAAATCCGCGTGGGCCAATCTTGAGAGCGTAGAGGGGACCGCGCGCGACACGCCGCGCACAGTGCATTTAGTTGCGTCTCTTGCCAGGGCCTATTTGCGCCGCGTGGCCCGGGTTGGCAACAACCCGTTCGACCCGCACGTCGCCATGGGGCCGTTGGCGCGCTGGCTTCGGGTCACGTGGTCTGCCGTATCCGGGCGGTATTGATGTGTTGCCGTGAATAGCCGGTCAGGTCAGGATTGGATTCATCCAATTCAGAATCAAAGATGACATGTTGGGAGGGCACGACGATGGCATGGCGAGAAAGCAGGGGCGTTGCGGCCGTTCTTTGTCTTGGGCTTGTGTGTGCGTATGCCGCTGCGGCACACGCGGATCTGCTGATCACCGGCAATGACGGCAAAGTCACATTTGGCGATAGCGGCGCTCAGTTTGGGCCGCCGGGTGGCGACAGCGTCTCCATTGTTGATGTCGGCGCCGACCCGGAGTCGCCGTCGTTGGTTGTCGATTTGAAGCTGATGAACTCGGTCTTTGGGCCGCCGACAAACGTTGTTATCAGCGAAGACCAGAGCTTGGCCCTGGTCGCTAACGCCATGGCCTGGACTCAGGATGGCGATGCCTGGAAACCGGCCCCGAACAACCAACTCCACGTCATCGATCTGACTGTCGATCCGCCGGCGCATATCGATACAGTGGACGTGGGCGCGCAGCCATCCGGACTGGCAATAAATCGCGCCGGCAATCTGGCACTGGCGGCACTGCGAGCCGATGGTGCCGTCGGCATAATTTCGATCGCGGGCAAGTCGGTAAGCTATCTCGGCGCAGTGGAGGTTGGTGAGCAAGCCGCGGCTGTCGCATTTGCGCCCGACGGCACGCGTGCCCTTGTCGCCAAGTTTGCCGAGCACAAAATTGGCGTATTGGACATCGACGGCACCACAGTGACCTACGATGCCGCAAACGATATGCCCGTTGGCCTATGGCCGTACAATGTCAAGATTACGCCTGACGGCGGTTTGGCACTAACGGCTGACAACGGCAATCGCGGGCAATCCGACGGCCACGTCGATACGGTGAGTGTGATTGACTTGGATGCACGTCCGCCGCGTGTAATTGATCGCATTGTCGTTGGTGATGCTCCCGAAGGCCTAGCCATCAGCCCAAATGGCGATGTCGCCGTGGCCGTTCTGCTCCGAGGCAGCGCGGGCATCCCCGCCGATACTTGGTACTACAACGCGACCGGCAGCGTCGTTGTCCTGAAGATTGACGGAAAGACCGTCACACGCGGCGACGAAATCGATGTGGGCGGTCTACCCGAAGGTGTCGTTTTCAACCGGGACGGCAGTTACCTGTATGTGGGCAACTATACCGATAGCGATCTGTCGATCCTCAAAGTTGACGGCACGACGGTGGTGGATACGGGCAAGCGTTTCGCGTTGCCGGGCCAGCCCGGCTCGGTCGGCAACAGCGTGCCCTAAGAAGACGCTGACGGTGGGTCGACCGAGAGCACTTGTTGGCGTCGGCGGTAATTTGAGGACGTTGACACAGCAATTACTGTCAAGATAACGACCAGTGCGATCGCCACATATACGGTCATACCCAAACCGACCATCAGGGCGATCGCACCCACCGCCGCCATGGCAAAAAAGTATACAGTGAGCAGCCAGCCAAGCGTTCCGACCATCCACCGCGCGCTGCGATGTAGGAACGAGTGTGGATCAAATGCTGCGCTGAACGTGCCACCAAATGCCACTGTGATCGCAACGAACACGATCAGCCCGTCTCGCCATATGAGAAACGGGATCGACAAGACCAACACGAGCAACCAGTAGCGCACAGGTGCCTTCTTGGTGAATAGACCAGTCCGTTGAATCGCACTGAAACTGTAACGGCAAAATGGATTTGATGCGAGTCCGGCGCGGTCATTCCGCCGCGATGCGGCGATCCTCTAGCCAACGGTCCAAATCGGCAAGAGCTCGCCGGCTCAGTGCGGGCTTGCGATCTTTGCGTTTGTGCCGCTTGTCCAAGGGCAGAAACAAGCCGAAATTCACGTTCATTGGCTGAAACGTGGCCGCATCGCCGCCACCGGTGATGTGCCCGAGCAATGCACCCAGCGCTGTCGTTGGGGGTGGCGGAGCGGCTATAGCGCCCTGCTGCTCCGCCGCCGCGAAACGCCCGGCCAGGAGACCAATCGCGGCGCTTTCCACGTAGCCTTCAACGCCAGTGATTTGGCCAGCAAAGCGCAGGCGTGGCTCGGCGGCCAGACGCAACTGGTTATCGAGGAGCCGAGGACTGTTGATAAAGCTGTTGCGGTGCAATCCACCGAGCCGCGCGAATTCGGCGTTCTCAAGCCCGGGTATGGTTCGAAAGATCTCGACCTGTGCGCCGTGGCGGAGCTTGGTTTGAAAACCGACCATATTGTAGAGGGTGCCGAGCGCGTTGTCTTGGCGCAACTGCACGACCGCAAACGGCTGTTCGGATTGATGTGGGTTGGTGAGACCGACCGGCTTCATCGGGCCAAACCGCAAAGTGTCCACGCCCCGCGACGCCATCACCTCGATCGGCAGGCAGCCTTCGAAATAGGGTGTGTTCTCTTCCCATTCACGAAAATCGAGTGTATCGCCGTCAAGCAGTCGCGCGATGAACGCTGCATATTGCGTGCGATCGAGCGGGCAGTTGATATATGCCGCGCGGTCGCCGCCGGGGCCCTCTTTGTCATATCGTGATTGGCGCCATGCCTGATCGAAATCAATCGAATCGCGGTAAACGATCGGCGCGATGGCGTCAAAGAACGCCAAATTTTCAATGCCTGTACGCGCGCGGATCGCATCGGCCAAAGTGGATGACGTCAGTGGGCCGGTGGCTATGATCACCGACGACCAGTCGGCCGGCGGCAGGCCCGCCACTTCTTCGCGGACAATGGATATGGCAGGCTGGCGTTCCATTGCGCTTTGCACTGCATTTGCAAACGCGACACGATCCACTGCCAGGGCGCCACCAGCCGGCACTTGATGGGCATCTGCGGACGCCATGATCAGACTGTTGCAGCGGCGCATTTCCGCATGCAACAAGCCGACGGCGTTGCGTTCGGCGTCGTCCGATCGGAATGAGTTCGAGCATACGAGCTCGGCTAGCTGGTCCGTTTGATGCGCATCGGTGCTGCGCACCGGACGCATCTCGTGAACCACAACATGGGCGCCAGCCCGTGCAGCCTGCCAGGCCGCTTCGCAGCCGGCCAGCCCACCGCCGACAATGTGAATGGGTTCCGAGGATGTCATGGCATCTCTCACGCCGCTTGGAGTTAGATCGACCTTCGTTCAAACGGAATCGTTTGAACGAAGATAAATTGATCGATATCAGATAGATAGAGCATGACACGCGATCGTATGTGAGCGTGAAGTGCTCTAGGTTCGCATGAAATCAACTATATCATGGCGCCATGCATACGATCGTCTTTCAGTCATTTCGAACAAGCGACGTGCCCATGGCGATACGGCGTTCGCTCGCATCTGTGGCGGCGTGGGCCGACCTGCGCAGATATGACTATCAGTTTCTGGATGATGACTTGTTCGCGCAGGTGCCAGACAACATCCGCCTTCGCCTCGGCGAACATCCCTTGCCGCTATCGGACATTGCCCGGTTGCTCAAAGCGCGGGACTTTTTGCGCCAGGGTTACGAGCGCGCGATATGGGCCGATGCCGACATTGTGGTTTTCGATCCTGAACATTTAGAGATCCGGGTCACATCGCAATATGCTTTCTGCCGTGAAGTGTGGGTCCGTCGTGGCGGTCGCGGTCAGTATATAGTCACAGACGGGCTGCACAACGCGATGTGCGTTTTTTGCCAAGGCAACGATATGCTCGATTTCTACATCCACGCCTGTCAGTCTCTTGCCGCACGCACCGACCGCGAGTATCTGCCACACAGTTTCGGGCCGGATCTGCTCGGCCGGCTCCAAGACATTATTGGCGACCGTATTTTGCGGGAGGTCGGGCTGTTTAGCCCTGTGGTGACGGCGGATATTGCCAAGGGTGGCGGCAAGGCCACCCGCGCTTATGCCGAAGCATTCGCGCATCCGGTGCGCGCCGCCAACCTGTGCCTGTCGTTTTTTGGCCGTTCCTCAAGTGGCGTGCGTTTGACCGACCGCGTGGTCAACGCAGCCATTGATCGTTTGCTTGAAACCAAGGGCGAAGTGATCAACTGTTATCAGTCCGGAGTAAGTTCAACCTAGGCCGATTTGCGCCGGCGCCGCGATGGCGTGCGGGCGAGGGGCGCGATACCGGGCGTGCGGGTTAAATAGCTGCCCGTGTGGCTGCCGGCTACGGCCGCGACCGCTTCGGGCGGGCCTTCTGCGACAACCGTGCCACCGCCGGCGCCGCCCTCCGGGCCCAAATCGATGATCCAGTCGGCGGTCTTGATGACTTCCAGATTGTGTTCGATGACCACCACTGTGTTGCCGGTGTCGACCAACGCGTGCAGGACGTCCAGCAACTTACGCACGTCGTCGAAATGCAGCCCGGTTGTCGGTTCATCTAAAATGTACAATGTTTTACCGGTGGCGCGGCGGGACAACTCCTTCGCCAATTTGATGCGTTGCGCCTCGCCTCCCGATAGCGTGGTCGCCGGCTGTCCGACGTGGATATAACCGAGGCCGACCCGTTGCAGGGTTGCCATTTTGTCGCGTATCGCCGGCATCGCTCTAAAGAACTCGGCGGCCTCGTCGACGGTCATGTCCAGGACATCGGCAATCGATTGCTCGCGATAGCGGATTTCGAGTGTTTCACGATTGTACCGTTTGCCTTTGCACGCATCACAGGTGACATACACGTCCGGCAAAAAATGCATTTCGATCTTGATGACACCATCACCTTGACACGATTCGCAGCGGCCTCCCTTGACGTTAAACGAAAAGCGGCCGGGCTTATATCCGCGTGCCTGTGCGTCGGGCAGGCCCGCGAACCATTCGCGGATCGGCGTGAATGCGCCGGTATAAGTTGCGGGGTTTGAACGTGGTGTGCGTCCGATCGGTGACTGATCGATGTCGACCACTTTGTCCAGATGATGCAGCCCGTCTATAGCCTCATGCGCGCCCGGATAGAGCCGGGCGCGGTTAAGCTTGCGCGCGACCGCCGGGTACAACGTATCGATGATCAAGCTCGATTTGCCGCTGCCCGAAACACCGGTGACGCAGGTAAATGTGCCCAGTGGAATAGTCGCGTCCACCGCGCGCAAATTGTTGGCACAAGCGCCACGCACCACCAATTCCCGCCGACTGCGGCCCTGGCGCTTGCCGGACCGGCGTTGCTTCGGAACCGGGATTTGGCGAATGCCGCTGAGATACTGCCCGGTCAGGCTAGCCGGGTTCGCCATCACTGCCTCGGGCGTGCCTTGGGCGACGATCTGGCCACCGTGCACTCCAGCGCCGGGACCTAGGTCAACGACATGTTCGGCGGCGCGAATCGCTTCTTCGTCGTGTTCAACGACGATGACCGTATTATCCAAATCCCTCAGATTGCGTAGTGTTTCCAGCAGCCGGGCATTGTCGCGCTGATGCAAACCAATCGACGGTTCGTCCAGAACATAAAGCACGCCGGTCAGGCCCGACCCGATCTGTGATGCGAGTCGTATGCGTTGGCTTTCGCCACCCGAGAGCGTGCCGGAATTACGCGATAGGGTCAGATATTCCAGCCCGACATTGACCAAAAAGCCCAGCCGCTGGTTGATTTCCCTCAACACCCGCCGGGCAATCTCGGTTTGTTTCTCGGTCAAAACATCCGCCAAGTTCGCGAACCAAATCGCGGCATCGGCGATCGAAAGTGCGGCAACCTCGCCAATATGGCGGGCGTCGATCTTGACCGCCAGCGATTCGGGCTTTAGTCGGTAGCCGGCGCAGGATTCGCATGGCGCCTCACTTTGATAGCGGCCAATTTCTTCACGCAGCCAAGCGTTTTCCGTTTCCTTGTAACGCCGTTCCAAATTGGGGATCACGCCCTCGAACGGACGCTTGGTGGTATATTTTCGCAGGCCATCGTCATAGGTCATCGCCACGGGCGTGGCGCCGGAACCATAGAGCACGGCTTTTTGCACCTTCGCCGGCAAGTCGGCAAAGGCTGTGTTCATACTCACCTTATAGTGCTTGGCGAGGCTCTGTAACGTCTGCAGGTAGTATTGAGTCGAGCTGTTTGCCCAGGGCTGGATCGCGCCTTTGCGCAGTGACAAGGTCTCGTCGGGCACGACCAAACCGGCGTCCACGTAGCGGCGTGAACCAATGCCGCCACACGCCGGGCAGGCGCCGAACGGGTTGTTGAAAGAAAATAACCTCGGCTCGATCTCATCGATGGTGAAACCGGATATCGGGCAAGAAAAGCGCGCGGAAAATGTTGTGCGTTCACCGCTATCGGCCGACTCGGCATACAGAATCCCGTCGCTGAGGCTGAGCGCCGTCTCGACGCTATCCGCCAACCGATTGCTGAGCCCGTCACGGACAACGATGCGATCGACGACCACTTCGATGTCGTGTTTGAGTTTCTTGTCCAGCGCCGGCACGTCGTCAATCTCGTACATCGCGCCGTCGACCTTAACGCGTTGAAACCCACGCTTCATCAGGTCCGCGAATTCCTTGCGATATTCGCCCTTGCGGCCGCGAACGATGGGCGCCAGCAGAAGTAAGCGCGTGCCTTCGCGCATGGCCATGATGCCATCGACCATTTGGCTGACGCTTTGACTTTCGATCGGTAGGCCTGTCGCCGGCGAATAGGGCACGCCGATACGCGCGAAGAGAAGGCGCATATAGTCGTAAATCTCGGTCACCGTGCCGACTGTGGAACGCGGGTTGCGCGATGTGGTCTTTTGGTCGATGGCGATGGCGGGCGAGAGGCCGTCGATCGATTCGACGTCCGGCTTTTCCATCAGCTCCAGGAACTGCCGAGCATAGGCTGACAAGCTTTCCACATAACGGCGCTGACCCTCGGCATAGATCGTATCGAACGCCAGCGACGACTTGCCCGAGCCGCTGAGGCCCGTAATGACGATCAACCGGTTGCGTGGCAGATCCAGGTCGAAGTTCTTGAGATTGTGTTCTTTTGCACCGCGAATGGTTATCGATTTGGTCATCGCAACGTTTCGATTTCCTGTGGCTTCGGCGCCGAGACGGATATCGCATTATACGCGGCTGAGGCGTTTTTGGACGAAGTTTGCGGAACCGCGCGGCGCGGCCCTGTATACTCGCCGGCACGGAATCGCGCGATGAGAACATCGCAGAATTTATCGGGGAATATCGATGGCAGGCAGTGTTAACAAAGTCATATTGGTCGGCAATTTGGGGCGCGATCCGGAGGTGCGCTCCATGCAGAATGGCGGCCGAGTCGCGAATTTGTCGTTAGCGACAAGTGACACATGGAAGGATCGACAGACGGGCGAGCGGCGCGAAAAGACCGAATGGCATCGTGTTGTAATTTTTGACGATCAGTTGGTAGACATCGCCGAAAAGTATTTGCGCAAGGGTTCGAAAATATACATTGAAGGACAATTGCAAACGCGCAAATGGACCGATCAACAGGGCGTGGAGAAATACACGACAGAGGTCGTGCTCAATAGATTTCGCGGCCAGATGACCATGCTCGACAGCCGCAGCGATGGTGGTGGCGGTGGATTTGGCGGCAGCGGTGGCGGGGATCGCTTCAACGAAGGTGGTGGTGCACCGGCCGGCGGTGATTTCGACGACGAAATTCCTTTCTAACCTTATTTCCGTTGTTTCGGTGACAGTTTACTAAATACACCATATATAGTGCGCCTGCTTCAAGCAGGGGCACACATGGTGTATTTAGTAAACTGTCACCGAAACAACGGAAATACTATCCGGTCGGATCGGGCGGGATTTCTAGGCCGGCTTTTTTGAAACCGTCCAAGATGTGAGCGATCAGGTCTTCGGACCAGTTCCATTTGCGACATTCGCCCCACGGGTCCTCGGCAAATGCTGGGTGCAGTTCGAGCATGCGGTCGAGGCTTTGCCGCGCTTCGTCGATGCGGCCGAGTTGGGCGAGGGCGATGGTTGTGACAAACGGATCCCGCCAGTAATCGTGCATATTGATCCGCTGCGCGTCGGCGAGAGCGCCCTCGTAGTCATGCCTGCGATATTTGTCGATGGAGAACGCGATATATATCCATGTCGCGTGATCGGGATGAATCTCGAGGACGCGTTCGAGCAACCCAATGCCGCGTTCCCATCGTCCGGCATAGGCTATTTTCCAGCCCAAATCGGCAAGGACGGATATATCATCCGGATTTCTGTCGATCTCTTGTTCCGCGAGATCGAAGAACTGGTCGAGGTCGTGGCGTGCGAAGTGGATGGCTGCAAGAGCGACCGGGACATCCGGATGGTTTGGATCGATTGCGAGCGCCTTTTGGCCAGCATCGAGCGCACGCTCAAGCGGGCGCGGACGGGGATTCAATCCCGATTGGTGTTCGAGAGAGTAAATCCAGATTAGCGCGGCCCAAGCGTCGGCGAAGTTCGGGTTTGCGGCGACGGCAGCCTCAAGGCAATCGCGCGTTTCGGCATGATTCTGGTGCGTCACGACGGTCATGACGTCCAACGAGCGTAAAACACATTCATAGTGGCCTAGGTCTTGCGCGCGGACCCGTTGCAGACGCCTTAGTGTATCTCGGATCATTTCGCCGTCCATATCGCCAACGCTATTTGCGATTCTTATGGCGATCTCATCCTGGATAGCGAAGATACCTGCTGTGTTCAGGCTTCGTTCGAACCGATCAGCCCACACTTGATTGCCATCGACGTCTGCCAGGTGCGCGCTGATCCGTATCGTGTCGCCGGATCTGCGCACCGATCCGCCGAGGACGAACCCGACTTTGAGTTCTCTTGCGACGACCACCGGGTCGTTTTCCGCCATCTCAAGAGATCGGCCGCGCGCCGCGACCCGAATGTCGGAAAACCGACTTAAGGTGGTGATCAATTCCTCTGCGATGCCTTTGGCGAAATAGTCCTGTTCAGGATCCCCAGACAGATTCTCGAACGGCAGCACGGCAATCGATGGCTTGTCCGCATCGGCACGCGGCGGATGCTCCGGCACGCCCAAGCTACGCAGCTCATCAAGGGCGTTTTCGACTATCGTAGTTTCGTAAAACCAAAGCTTTTCCCGAGCGAAATCTCTGATCGTCTCGATTGAATAGTCCGGATGCTTACCGCTGGCGCGCGCGATTTCGGCTTTCAGGTCGTCTAATCTGTTTGCATTGGCCAATACGATAGAAAAATTGAAATAACGAGCGAAATCATCGGGCGCCCGACCGTAATACTCTGCAAAGAGATCCGCAGCCTGGTTCCAATCGCCCAACAGAGAAATCGCTGTCGCCTTGGTATCAATGTACCAGGCTGGATATGCCGGGCTCAGACGCATCGCCTCCTCTACGCTCTTTAAGGCCTGGTCATATTCTCCAGCTCGAATGTAGACCCAGGCCATGTCGGCTCTCGGATCAGGACTGTTTGGTGCCAAGTCGATCGCCTTCTTGCCCCATTTCATAGCCGCGCCATGATCGCCTTCGGTAGAAGCAATGGCCCGAAGGAGTCGGTAGCCATATGCGTGATCGGGCGCCAGAGCGAGGACCTTGTCCGTGTATTCCTTGCATCGAGCAAGGACAGACGGTTCCGTATCCCAACCATATTCATAGGCGTGCCAATGCACCCACGCCAAACGACCCCAGGCGAGCGCGTAATTTGGGTCGATGGCCACGGCTCGCTCCAACAGTTCGCGTGCCCGATCGTTGGCCTCTTCACTATATTTCAGTATGTTTTTTGCACCCTCTTGGCTTAGCGCCCATGCTTCGAGATTCTTTGTTCCGCCGCGCCATTTCAGATCACGTCCGCCGCCGAGCAAATTAATTTGCATGGCCGTGGCAACCTCTAGGGCAATCTCATCTTGTATGGCAAAAATGTCTTCAATTGGTCGGTCGTAGCGCTCGGTCCAGATGTGGCCGCCGGACCGGGCCTCGATCAATTGCATCGTGATGCGCAATTGATCACCCGAGACTTGCACGCTGCCTTCCAGCAGATGGCCGACACCGAGTTGCGCTGTGACCTCGGCGATATCGATTCCGGTTTCCTTGTATTGCAGGGTCGAATAGCGGGCCGGCACAAACAACTCGTAGGCCTGAGACAACGTTGCGGTGACGTTCTCGTGCAGGCCGTCGGCGATGAAAGCGTGTTCGGGGTCCGTGCTGAGATTGTCGAACGGGAGAACCGCAACCGACGCTTTGTTGGGGAACGCAAGCCATGGCGAGGCAGCCGAAGGTTCTGCTTCCGCAACGTCCTCCGCCGGCCGGGTGGTATCGAACACGCCTGCACCCCACAGGCCAGCGACCACGACGACCAGAGCCGCCGCCGCGGCGAGGCCGGCGAGGAGCTTCGGCTTTGGTAGGTGTTGGTGTTTGACCGGAGGCGCCGCTTCACCGTCGGCGACGCGATAGGCGCGGACGGGGTCGGCGATATTTTTGACCTCTTGCTCGCCCAAGAAATCGAAAGATGCGTCAACCTTTGAGCGCACGCTGTCGAACACGCTGCCCGAGACATTGATGCCGCCGGGGCTGGCCAGCGCTTCCAGCCGCGCGGCGACATTGACGCCGTCGCCATAAACCGTGCCGTCAGCTTGTTCGAAAATGTCGCCCAGATTGACGCCGACGCGAAACGCCATGCGCCGGTCTTCGGGCAGGGCTTCGTTGCGTTTTGCCAGTTCGCCTTGGATGGCGACCGCCGCGCTGACAGCGCCGATGGCCGAGTCGAACACCGCCAAAACGCTGTCGCCGGCCATGTCGACAACCCGGCCGTCATGGGTTTCGATCTCGGCCCGAAAAAGTCCACGATATTCGTTGAGCGTCGCGATGGTCGCCCGTTCATCGGCCTGCATCAGGCGCGAGTAACCCGCCACGTCCGCGGCCAATATCGCCGCCAGCCTTTGTTTCGGACCCTTCCCCTCGGCCAAGACCCGTCCCCATGACACGGTACGGTCAATCGATTTTGGCCCGTCCAAAGAATCTGTCAATGGTGTTTTGTATTACGAGGCCAGTTTGCTTAATGTACCACTGATTGTGGCAACTATGATTTTGGCCCCATATTTGGTGTATTTAGTAAACTGTCACCGTAATAACTGTAATATTATTCAGGTGGCTCCGGTGGGATATTCAATCCGGCTTTGCGCAGGCCCTCGACGCTGTGGCGGATGAAGGCGTCCGGATTGTTGAACTTTCGAAACTCCTCCCACGCCTTTTCTGCAAAGTCCGGATAAAGATTCAACAGTTTTTCGACCGTTGATCCAGCCTCTGCGTCCCGGCCAAGTTGGCCATATGCCGCGGCTAAGTGAATCTGGGACCAGTGAAAATCGGGCAAGCCGATTTTCAGTGCATACCTCATTGCCTTCTCATAGTTTTTCACTTGGTACTCGGTATACGACAAAGACAAGTAATACCAACTGCCATGACCAGGGTTTAGAGCGGCGGCTTTCTTGACCATGGCCGAACCACGTTCGAGGCTACCGGTCCAAACCAAATAGGTCCCAACATCAGCCAGGATTGTTGCATTGTTGGGATTAAGTGCGATCGCGCGTTCGCCTTCGGACCGAAACAGTTCAAGGTCGTGTCTATGAAAATGGACAAACGCAAGTGCCAAGCGCGCTTCCGCACTATTGCTGTCGAGCGCGACCGCACGTTGTGCCGCATCGAAAGCGCGTTCCAAAGGTTCTGGTCGTTGGTTGTACCCAAATCGGAACTCATCCAGAGCCAGGAAAGAGAGTGCCGTCCATATCCGGGAATAGTTGGGGTCGATTTTGACCGCGCGTTCGGCGCAATCGCGAGATTCGCTATGCTGGTTGGGCGTCCGCACTTCATAATATTCGATAATGCGCAGAATGCATTCGTAGGCCGTCAGGCTTTCCGGGACCTTTTCGCGGATGGCGGCAGTCCCAGGCTTCCATATTGGACCGCGCTCATCGGCAATGGTTGCCGAGATACGGTTTGCAATTTCGTCTTGGGTTCCGAATATGTTGGCTGTCGTGAGATCCCGGTCGAACGTCTCCGCCCATAAATGCGTTCCGTCCTCGGCGTTGAGCAATTGAACCGTGACTCGAATTGAGTCGCCCGTCCTGCGCACGCTACCTTCAACAACATAGTCAGCACCCAGGTCGCGGCCGACCTCGCGCACATCGACGGCCTGACCCTTGTATTGAAATGTCGAATTTCGCGCGATGACGAAAAGCTCTGAAAACTTCGACAACCGTGTGATCAGGTCCTCGGTCAAACCGTCGCCAAAATAGTCTTGTTCCGGATCGCCGCTGAGGTTGTCGAGCGGCAGTACGGCAATGGTGGGGCCCGTCGGCATGGCCAATACCGGATCTTCGGTCGGTTGCCCGTCGGCGGTGACATGTTGATCTGGTTGCCCAACTCTAGAGATCCACAAAAGGCCGCCCATGAGTAGGGCTGCGGCAAGTGCCGTGGCGGCACCAAACACAAGGGTTCGCCGATTTGGCCGGCGCGGGATCGTCGCGGCCGCTGTCTTACCATCGGCAACGCGATAGGCGCGGACCGGGTCGGCGATATTTTTGACCTCTTGCTCGCCCAAAAAGTCGAACGAAACGCCGACCTTCGAGCGCACGCTATCAAATACGCTGCCCGAAACAGTGATACTGCCAGGGCTGGCCATGGCTTCCAGCCGCGCGGCGACATTGACGCCGTCGCCATAAACCGTGCCGTCAGCTTGTTCGAATATGTCGCCCAAATTGATGCCGATGCGAAACGCCATGCGTCGGTCATCGGGCAGGGACTCGTTGCGTTTGGCAAGCGCCGCCTGGATAGCGAGCGCTGCGGAGACGGCGCCGATGGCGGAGTCGAACACCGCCAAAACGCTATCGCCGGCCATGTCGACAACCCGGCCGTCATGGGTTTCGATCTCGGCCCGAAAAAGTCCACGATATTCGTTGAGCGTGGCGATGGTCGCCCGCTCATCGGCCTGCATCAGGCGCGAGTAACCCGCCACGTCCGCGGCCAGAATCGCCGCCAGCCTTTGTTTTGGACCCTTACCGTCGGCCACAATGCGCCCCCATGACACGCTACGGCCAATCGATTCTGGCCCGACAAGCTTTTCTGTCAATGACGGTGGGGACAGCGCCGCACAATGACGGGGTACTCCCCATTCGGCTTGAATTCAGTGGAGAGATATGCACGAATCTTGGTGACGGTGGATGATCAGGCGGCGGCGTGGGTTAGATCATCCTGTTCAACACCGTCGACGAATGTGACGCCTTCGATGACTTTGGGCAATTGGTTTTGTCCATCAAGTTTGCGCCACGGTGCCTGCGCCGCGCGGATCAGCTTGAAGACCATGATCTTGGCGCTGGTGTGTGACCGACAGCCCTTGGCCTTGACGGTGCGATGGCGCACAGTGGCAAACGTGCTTTCAATCGGGTTCGTGGTCCGGATGTACTTCCGATGTTCGGCCGGGAACTCATAGAACGTCAGCAAGCGCTCGCGATCCTTAGCGAGGCAAGCGAGGGCCTTGTCGTATTTGGCGCCACATTTGGCAACAAAACGATCGAATGCCTTTTCCGCGTCGGTGCGGCCTTCGGCCATCCAGATTTCCTTGAGATCGGCGCGGGGACCGGACTGAACCGCTTTCGGCAGTTTGTTGAGAACATTTACGGTTTTGTGCACCCAGCAGCGCCGGTGGCGGGTGCGGATCCGCTCGCCATCCGGGGTACGGTCGCGCACCCGCGGCTGGCGCACCGCCACCGGACCAATCCCGGTTTGAATGCGGCGCTCCGGCAAATGTCCATGGCGCACCAGACGCCGGCGACCATCCGCCGTGGTCAGGTCTTCGTAGGCAGCCAGAAACGTCGCAACCTCCGCTTCAACCGCTTGTGCCAAAAGCGTCCGCGCGCCGGGTCGCAAGACTTCCGTCAACGGATCCTCAATTTCATCTGGTTGGCTTAACCGAACAACAGTATCTTCGCTGATGGCGTATCACTCCTTCTGGGAGATGTGGCTGGCTGTTCACCGCCACGATACGCCACCTCCTTCTACTCCGTCGTCACCAACTTTCGCTCATTGCTCACCGCCGGCGCCACCGACCCGGTAAACCTCTTGCGTTGCATGATCCGGACCGCATTGCTCGCCGATATCCGGAACCGACGCGCAGCTTCGCGACACGAATGGCCGGCATCTACAAACGCCACAACACGTTCCCTAAGATCTTCAGATAGCGGTTTGCCCATGATCCACCTCCAGACACGGTGAATCGCAAATCCGCCTCTTCGGGAATCCTTTTGATTCAGGATTTAACGAGGTCGCTCTAGGGCTTGTTGAGAATTAGGATTCCCATGGTGTTGTATTTGTGATTCAAGCTTCCTTTTGGGGGCTTTGATGACGCGTACAGTACTTTCAGACGATCAATGGGCCAAGATGGAGCCGCATTGCTTAGGCAAGCGGACTGATCCGGGCCGCAGTGGTGATAACAACCGGTTGTTTGTCGAAGGGGTTTTGTGGAAGGCGCGGACGGGCAGTCCTTGGCGCGATCTTCCTGAAGAATTCGGCAAGTGGAACACGGTATTCAAGCGGTTTGACGATTGGTCGAAGGCGGGCGTTTTCGAACGCCTCTTTGCCGCGGTCTCGGATGACCCTGATATGGAATATGCCATGATCGACGCCACCATTGTTCCGGTCCACCGCCACGGACACGGCGCAAAAGGGGGACTCAAAATCAAGCCATCGGCAAGTCGAAGGGAGGCTGGACCACCAAAATCCTTGCGCTGACGGATGGCTTGGGAAATCTCGTACGCTTTGTCCTGCTGGCGGGAAACCGTTACGATACGGTCGGTGTTGCGCCGCTAATCGAAGACATCGAATTCGACGCAGTGCTGGCCGATAAAGCATTCGATTCCAACTGGATCATCGAAGAGATGAATGAACGCGGGGCGCAGATCGTCATTTCGCAACGCCCCCAGAGGTTGGCCCCTCTCAAGATTGATCTGGAGATCTACAAGTGGCGCCACCTGATCGAAAACTTCTTTGCGAAGCTCAAGGAATTCAAAGCGGTCGCCATGCGTTGCGAAAAGACAGATCGTAACTTTTGTTCCATGATTCACGCATGCGCCGCGGTCATCAATTCTCGATGAATCTCAACAAGCCCTAGTACGAGATTGCTCTGCTTCCCAGGACCATTTCGATCTTGCTTCACATGCAGGGAGCCGGCAAGGAAGCCGATGCGGTTACGGTTTTTGCCGAGACGCTACCCCAGAGACAAATTTGAGAAGTCGCGCGGAGTCGACAGGTTTGGCCATATAGTCATCCATGCCGAGTGAAAGGTAACGCTCCCGATCGCCGACCATAGCATCTGCCGTCAGCGCAATTATTGGCATCTTCGAGTTCATCCCAGGTATTTGTCGAATTTCACGTGTTGCCGCAATTCCATCCATAACTGGCATGTGAATGTCCATCAAAACAAGATCGTAAGGCTTCTCGCGCGCCGCTTGTACAGCCGCAACGCCATTGCAGACAATGTCCACGGCGTGGCCGCGCGATTCCAGGGTAAGCAATGCGACTTCTCGATTGATCGCGTTGTCATCGGCCACCAATACTCGCAACTTGTCCTCAGAGAGTTGAGGCGAGGTTTGAATCGGATCGAGCGCCGGCGGTTCGACATTGGCGGTCGGTGCCCGTTCTCGGTTAACCAAAATGTTAAACTGAAACGTGGTTCCTGCGCCTTCGGTGCTTTCGAACTCAATATTGCCGCCCATGAGCTGCACTAATTCTTTGGAAATAGCTAGCCCTAGTCCGGTGCCCCCAAATCGACGCGTCGTCGAGGCATCGACTTGGGAAAATTTTGAAAATATCTTGTCGGAATCCTTCGGTGCAATGCCAATGCCAGTATCTGTAACTCGGAAAATGAGATCAATGACGCCGCCGCTTCTTGCATCGGCATCGACAACAAGTGAAACACTTCCAGATTCCGTGAATTTTATGGCATTGCCAACGATGTTCAAAAGTACTTGTCGAAGGCGTGTTTGGTCGCCAACAACGCACCTTGGCACTGCAGCCGATATGTCCACAAAGAATCCCAGGTTCTTTTGTATGGCCCGCGGTTCTGTAACAGCCTGGACACTACGAACAATCGTGATAACGGAATAGAGCTCCTCTTCGAGCTCGATCTTTCCTGCCTCGATCTTCGAGATATCAAGAATATCGTTCAATATATCGAGCAATCCGTCGCTGCATTGCTTTATGCGCTCGGCATAGTGCCGCTGCTTTCCGTTCAGAGACGAACCAAGAAGAAACCCCGTCATGCCCAGAATTCCGTTCATTGGCGTCCGAATTTCATGGCTCATGGTTGCAAGGAAGTTGGACTTTATTTCGTTCGCTCGTTCAGCCTGCTCCTTAGCCTCTCGCAAATCCTTTTCGCGGCGGCGCAATTCATTTGCCAATTCCCTGTGCGTTACGTCGGTGAACGTAAATACGTAGCCGCCATCTGTAGTCGGGTTGCCATTGACTTCATGAGTTTCTTCACCTCTCAATTTCCAGAGCTTCGTGATGTCGGATTTGTTATGGATGGCTAGGCGCAGCGCCTGAAACAGATTGGGCGTATCGGTGCTGGTTGCCTCTGGCCGACGTCTGACACTCTCGATTAGGGCATCCCAGTCGGCGCCAGGATGGCAGCGCGACTCGGATAAACCGAGGAGACGAACAAATTTCTGATTGAAGACAACAAGACGGTTCGATTCATCGATCATGGCAACCGCTTGAGCCATGTTTTCTAGAACGGCGGTAAGCTGGCGACCTTTTTCGACAACTTCGCGTTCATGACGTTTTAGCTCGCTAATCTCTGTATAGACGCAAACTGTTCCACCGTCTTCAGTCTTGCGTTCTACGGCGAGAACCCACCGATCGCTAGAAATCCGGATTTCGTGTGGCTCGTCGCAACGCTTGTGGAGATCCAGGCGTCTCCGGATCCATTCCTCCGTATCACGAGCCAATTCGGCGGCATGTACACCACGTCCTGCGACAAGCTTGCGTAGAAGTTCCTCGTAAGTCGGGCCGGGTATTGGTAGCTCGACCCCCCCAAGCTGAAATCCGCGCCTGAAACCCTTATTGCAGATGACAAGGCGATCCTCGGCATCAAAGAGGGCGACGGACTCTTCGAGATTCTCCAACGCATTGGAAAGCAGCGATCGCTGTCGAATTCGCGCTTCAGCTTCAGCAACGACTTTCTGATTGAGGGCCGACATTTCCTCTGACAAAAGACCGAATGATCGCTCTGTCAATTGCCTTTGTTTGTCAGCCTCCTCATAGGCGGCACTGACCAGTTCTAAGAGTCTTTCGTGGTCGACATTCCCGTCTGCCCCAACGGACCTCTTCAATTGCCGCTCTAATAGCCGATGCATCCCACTACACCGTGGATCTAGAATAGTGACAGACCTGATCGCGCTGTGAAATCGCCTAGGATTCCGAGAGGACGGTCACTGTCATAGTCTGATTGTGAAGTTCACACATGCCGGACCGCGCGTGGGGCGAAATCTCACCGTATGAATAGAAGCCGGCTTGGACGGTATTCTCGCCTAAGACATCCGCAACCGCTTCAATTTCCTCGCTGGCTCTTTGTCCAAGAAGCAGCTTCCGTCCGATGCAGCTGACAAGAAACGCTACACGTTCCTTGCCTACATTGCAGCTCTGGTTCGCTTGTTGGGCGGCTGATGCCGCGCCTTCGACCAAGTGATCGAAATTACCATGCATCAACTGAGCAACATCTCCTTCCGGGATGTTGCCTGCAAATATCATGCTTTGCTCATCTTCGTTGACACCGACAATAGTACGAACGATATCGTGGTCCGATTGATCCTTCGGTCTGACTTTCAATGGAAAATGGAGCGCGCTACTCGGCAAATGTTCCGCTTCCGGGCCAAGGTAGCGCTTGTACAAAGATAAGGCTGGCTCGCCATCAAGCTCGTACAACACGTTACCACAGGCGCGCGTAATGCGGCGCTCCGGGCCAAACACGTTCCATCCGCCCATACTTCCGTGGCCCACTATCAAAGAGTCACCATAGAATCCGACGGCCGCCACCTGCCCCTGTCGCGGGATATCGTTAAGTGCCACAAAGGTCGCGCCAAAACGGTCTGCGTCCCCAGCGAGGCCGCCTGTGACGGAAACGTTTTCACCAACTTTGTCCGTGATCCCTTTGACCAGCATGCTGCCATTAACGTGAATACCGTCTGACAAGATAAAAATCGCGGTTAAGGTAGGGTCGCTTAACTCGCGGGCTATAACGTTACCTGCGTCGTATGACTGATCACTATTTTCGATTTGGTATGAGGCCGTTCTGACTCTTGTTTTGCTAAACTCGATGGCAGTAGAAATGACAGAACTATCAACAGCTTCATCGGAAACGATCTCGCCGCCGGTCGAGCACCCAACAATTTCGGCCCCCGGATACATGTCTCGAATTTCGGCAAAAACCCCCGCCGAATTGCCAAGGTCCGGAGAGGCAAAATACATGACAATTTGTGGAGATATATTATCCGAATTGTGACAAGTGGTCCAACCAGTCTCGGGTGTCCACTTTTTTTGTTGAATCAACATCCATCGGCTCCGTCAGCGATAAGGCAGGGTCCAGACGCGGAGGGTCGGGTGCAACAAACATGGGCTGCAGCGTCAACCGCAACCGGATTATCTTTCGGTTTTCTTAAAAGACTCTTGCGTGGGTCGTGGTGCGTCGTATCCGGCCGGCCGTCGCGCGGTTGAGCAGACGTCTGGAGCCCTCGTGCAAAACAACCGGTGTGCGAAAGCCAAAAAAGCGGCGCGGGATAGTTCAACCCGCGCCCCCATTGCGACGTGCTGCTCATTCGGACATTGATCTTCCGGATTCACTTTTGGTTCACCCGTTACCGTTCGGATCGTGTGGGAGCTTGCCTAGGTCGCCGCCGGGGTTTTCAGGCCGTGTCGTGAGGCCTCTCAAAAGGTGCCACAAAGTAAGGGTGTTTTCACATTTACCCGGTTTCATCGAGAGCGAATGGCGACCCGTTAACCGAGTCAATTTGATGGAAATCTGCCCACCCGGCCAGGATGTCCAACCAACAGCTGTTGTCGCCGATGATGACGCCACGCAGCGGTTGCTCTTGAGAGCATCCCTAGAGAAAGCCGGTTTCCTCGTTGAGGAAGCGCGCAACGGTGCAGGTGCGATTACCCTGGTGCAAAAACATGTACCCGACTTGGTCGTGTTAGACGTAATGATGCCCAGTGTCGACGGCTTTACGGCATGTCGGGAGTTGCGCCAACTCACAATCACACAACACACACCGATTGTAATGGTCACCGCGGCCGACGATATTGAATCGATCGAACAAGCCTATGACGCCGGTGCGACGGACTTCATCGCAAAACCAATAAACTGGACAATATTTGTCCAGCGAATGCGATACATGGCCCGTGCGAGCCAGGCACTCGCCGAGTTGAGGACAAGCCGTGAACATTTGGCTGACGCCCAAGAGATCGCAAATCTCGGAAGTTGGGAATTTGAGCCGAGCGGTTCACGGTTCGATTGTTCCGCAGAGTTGTATCGCATTTTAGGCCACCGAAAGACAGATCGGCCGTTTACGATTTCGAATTTCCTGGAATATGTCCACATTGAAGACCGAAGTCACTTAAGGGCTGCGTTGGAGGACGGGGTCCGGGCAAAACGTGGCTTCAGCTTTGAGTTTCGAGTTGTGCGACGGGACAAGACGGAACGAACCTTATCGTCACACGCCAAAATCGTCGATCGTGGCGGTTCGGTCGCGTTGCGCGGAACTTGTTTAGATGTTACGGAGTTGCGCGAAGCTGAAGCGCGTATGTTTCATTTGGCGCATCATGACGCACTCACGGATCTACCCAATCGGGTTTTGTTCCACGACAGGCTTGGCCAATCCATTGCCAGGGCCGACCGAGACAATGTTTCTGTCGCTGTCCTATGCATCGACTTAGATCATTTCAAAGACGTCAATGACACATTGGGCCATGCCGCGGGCGACAAATTGCTCCAAGCCACGAGCCGCCGCCTGCAAGAAGAAATCCGCGCTTCAGATACTCTGGCGCGATTGGGCGGCGACGAATTTGCGATTGTTGAAGTCGGTTCACCGGATCAAGATGGCGTAAATTCTCTTGCGACACGGATCGTCGAACGCCTGACACGGCCATTCAATATCGATGGTCACGAAGTTTTGGTTGGCGCAAGCGTGGGCATTGCGATGTGCCCGAAACATGGGCATGAGGCTGAACAACTCCTGAAGAACGCAGATATTGCCCTGTACAAGGCCAAGGCTAGCGGGCGACAAACCTACTGTCATTTCCACGAAGGGATGGATGATCACCTGCGTGCGCGGAAGGCCATGGAGCAAGATCTCCGGCAAGCGCTACTTAAGAATTGGTTCTTGCTCTACTATCAACCCCAATTGGATGTCAAAACTGGAAAGGTGATTGGCGCGGAAGCGCTTCTAAGACTAGAACATCCCGAAAAAGGACTCTTGAATCCCGGTGAGTTTATTCCGTTGGCCGAAGATATCGGATTGATTAACCCGATCGGCGAGTGGGTTCTCAGAGCGGCGGCGTCCCGTGGGGCCAAATGGCACAAGCAAGGCTTGCGACTGCGAATCGCGGTGAACATATCGCCGAGCCAATTTCAACAGACAGATCTCCCACAGATAGTCGGGGAAATTCTTCGGGAAACCGATTTCGATCCTCGGTACTTGGAACTGGAGATTACGGAAAGCGTCTTGATGAGTGACACGGCGGCGTCACTGAAGACATTGCACGCGCTCCGCGAACTTGGCGTACACGTTGCAATGGACGATTTCGGGACCGGCTACTCGTCGCTGAGCTACCTAAGGTTGTTTCCTTTCGATCGCATTAAAATCGACCGTTCGTTTATATCCGGACTCACTGAGAGTCCCGATTCCGCGGCGATCGTTAGAGCCATCGTCCTGCTGGGCCGAAGCCTGAAAATGCTTACGACCGCGGAAGGTGTCGAGACCGCGACACAGCTCGCGATGCTGGCCGATGAATCTTGCGATGAAGTGCAAGGTTTTCATTTGAGCGTGCCGTTGCCGGCGGAACAGTTGGAACAATGGATGCTGCCCTGCACACCGGAATTGGATTCCCAGGCAAGTTAAGCTTGCCTCGGCGAACTGTGTTGAATGTAGCCAATACAAGCACCTTCGTGGCAGCACGCGCACATTGGGCTTTTCGTTACTTGGCTCAAACAGGTCCGACGTGCGCAAATAGTATGGAACTTGAAGCAATCAGAGCGGTACTCACTCTATGACGGTTGACGTGAGAATATTGGAACGCCTGTACCGTGTCGCGGCTGCGGTGGATTCACCACTGCGTGACAAAATGAACAGTTTGCTACAGCAACTAGAGTGCCAAGTCCGCGCAATGGCCGATCAATCGGCGGCGCGCGAAGCCGCTCAAGCCGATGCAATTGTGAACGCCGCCGTGATGATGGCTGAACTTGAAACCGCGCACGCCGCGCTCGACAAAGCACGCCAAGAAGCAGAGGCGGCCAACGCGGCGAAATCACAGTTCTTGGCGAATATGAGCCACGAGATACGGACCCCGATTAATGGCGTAACGGGCATGACCGAGGTGTTGCTGAAAACTGCGCTTGACGACAAACAGAAGCGCTGTGCCGACATCATACACCGCTCCGCCAATACGCTCTTGCGAGTCATAAACGATATTCTCGACTTCTCAAAGATTGAAGCGGGCATGCTTGAAATCCAAGAGGAGCAATTTGAACTGCGAGCTCTCGTGGACGACGTCGTTGAGCTATTTGCAGAAAACGCAGCACACAAGGGACTAGAGCTTATTTCAAACGTTTCAGTGGGAAAATCACCACCATACGTTGGGGATGCCGCCCGGGTTTCGCAAGTCCTGATCAATCTCATCGGCAACGCAATAAAGTTTACCCAGACAGGCGAAGTAGTTGTCTCTGCTTCGTTGGCGGACAACAAGTCTGCTGGCAAGGCCGTGCTGAGATTTGAGGTCCGAGATACGGGGATAGGTATCTCGAATTCTGCGAAGGATCGTATCTTCGAATCGTTCGTCCAAGCCGACACATCTACGGAACGGCAATTTGGTGGTACCGGTCTCGGCTTGGCAATTTCCGCCCAGCTGGTGAAATTGATGGGTGGCAAGATCGGTGTTGACAGTGTCGCAGGTGAGGGCAGCATTTTTTGGTTCACTATCGTGGTGGGTGTGGCCGAAGATGAACATGAAGAAGACTTTAGCGATGCATACAATGAGCTTGCCGATATGCGCGTACTTGTCGTTGATGACAATGCGACGAATCGGGAAGTGCTTGCACACCAACTGTTAGATTGGGGAACAATATTCACCATTGCCGCCAGACCAACTGAGGCCCTTCAAGTTTTCGAACACGGAGATGCGGCAGACAACCCTTTCGACCTGATGATCCTTGATATGCAAATGCCAGAGATGAACGGGCTAGAGCTTGCGCAAGAGATTGCGCGGATTAAAGAAGGGCGTGCGCCAGGCGCGATTATCTTGAGTTCAATCTTCGACCATATCGATCCGAATCAGGCAGAACGTGCGGGTGTGTCATTCGTCCTGCCAAAACCTGTGCGTCAGGAGGTCTTATACCGGCACCTTGTGAAGATAGTAACCAAACAGCGAAGACGTCCGAATACGGTCGAGGTTCCGGCTTCGCGCGTTGATCCGGCGATTTGTTGGGGACGCGTTTTGGTTGTCGAGGACAATATCGTCAATCAGGAAGTTGCCCGGGAGTTTCTGGAACATATGGGGCTTTCGGTCGAAGTGGCCGGTGACGGCCAATCGGCGCTCACCGCTTACCGAAATGGAAATTTCGATCTGATTCTTATGGATTGTCACATGCCGGTGATGGATGGACTCGAGTCAACGGCAGCAATCCGTGCGACAGAAACCGAATCGGGCACGCGAATCCCAATCATTGCGCTAACGGCGAACGCCATGCCGGGACATGAGGCAAAATGCATCACAGCAGGAATGGATGGATTCCTACCGAAACCGTTTTCCGAGCAACAATTGCAATCCGCGATACAAGAATGGCTGCCACAGGCGGTGCAAACGGGAGATGCGCTACCGAAACCCAAGGCGTCCATCGACTTAGACAAAGTACAGCTGCCCGATATTGATCCGTCAGTCTTGGATGCGTACCGATTCTTGGATGATGGTGGACAAAATAGCATGAGGGCGCGAATCATAGACACGTTTATCGATCACGCAGACGCAGTCCTGGTTGAGCTTGAGGCAGCGGTGGCGGAGCGCGACGCGGCCAAAATCCAATTTGCCAGCCACTCATTACGATCGGCCAGCGGGAATGTGGGTGCGTTGAAGTTGTCAGCGTTGTGTGCCGAATTGGAGTCCGATGTGGCTGCCAATAGAATTGATCAGGCGGTGGAGCAGTTTAGCCAACTGAGGCAGTCACTCATCGACGTTCGCGTCGTCTTGACTAAGGAGCAACAAGCGCCGGCCGCTTGACCGAGCGGACTTCCTAGCAGGCTGGTGAAAAACTACGCATCTTAAGCACGGTATCATGATTCTCTGGTAGAATAGCAGAGCAATGAGCGAAAGTTTGCGACGACGGTGTAGAAGGAGGTGGCGTATCGTGGCGGTGAAGAGCCAGCCACATCTCCCGAAAGGAAGTGATGCGCCATCAGCAAAGATGCTGTTGTTCGGTTAAACCAACCAGATGAAATTGAAGATCCGTTGACGGAAGTCTTGCGATCCGGCGCGCGGACGCTTTTGGCACAAGCGGTCGAGGCGGAGGTTGCGACGTTTCTGGCTGCGTTCGAAGACCTGACCACTCTGTTTTTCGGCCTCACGCTATCAGAATGGCGGCCGCGGCCGTGTGGATGACACGACGACGGCCTGACCAAACACAACCTATCAAGGAGGTCGTGATGGCTAATGGCCGGTCTATACCCGAATCCAAATCGATCACCGAGCTCGCGTCCGAATTGACCCGTATGTGGGATATCATGGCGGAAGCGGATGAGCAGTCGATTGCCGCGGATCGTGCCTAATAGTGATGCCAACAAGCGGATTGCCGGCCTCGAACGGAAGATTCTCGACACGCCAGTAACAAGTTTGTCGGTCGCACAAACCGTGGTGCCTGTGTGCATTTTCGAGCCAAGCTGCGTTTCCGTTTTGGCGCTCAGCGACGAAGCTAGAGAGACGTTGTACAAACGGTTGGTACGCGCCCTGAGGGTCATTCTTCAGTTGCTTGAGCGCGAAACGAGCATGTCAATGGATGCAATGGTCGGCGCACGCTATCAACCGGATGATCAGGAAGCACAGGTGGCTGGCGACGCCTGACCACGGCCGCGCTTCGCTGCGAGGTCCCGTCGTTTGGCGGGACCTTTTGATTCAGCGCATCGAAAAGTTGCAGATTGTTCCCCTGGCTGCGCCCCTGGCGATGGTCTTGTGTGTGCTGCAAATGCGTTAAATATCTGGTATTCAAAACGAAATCACTCTGAAAAAGGAGAATCTTCCATGTCGAGCGTACATGTCTTGGCGATAATCACCGCGAAACCTGGCCAGCGGGCCCACCTTCTTGAATTGTTTAATGCCAATGTGCCGGCCGTGCACGCTGAAGACGGCTGTATCGAATATGGCGCGACCATCGATGCAGAAGGCGTTGGCGGTTTCCAAACCAAATTCGGTGACGACACATTTGTTGTGGTGGAGACATGGGCGAGCCTCGACGCATTGAAAGCGCACGCGGCATCTCCGCATATGGCAGCGTATGCGGCCAAGGCCAAAGATCACATAGCCGAACGTGTGGTTCATGTGCTCTCGCCAGCCTAGAGTCTCCACGATTTGCGATTCGGGCCGTGGACCAGTAGTGTCCTGGCCGCCCGACATAACATTCAGGAGGAATGGTGAATGAGGCGTGGCAACGTGGCAATTCTCGCGACCGCAATGCTGGCAGCATCGGCAGGACTCGTTCAAGCTGCCGGCTTGACGGAATGTTTGGAAGCGGACACCGAGAGCGCAAAGATCGATGCGTGCACGGCCGCGATCGACTCTGGCGCGCTTGATGGTGCCGAGCTGTCGCAGGCCTATACACAGCGCGGCCAGGTCCAATATGACCGTAACCGCTATCGTTACTCGATCCCGGATTTCGATGCGGCCATTGAACTCGATTCCGGGAATGCCGTCGCCTTTCTGCTACGCGCCAAGAGCCAAATGTTTTCGGGTCGTTATGATCTCGCGATTCCGGACTATGACAGTGCCATCGAACTCGATCCGGAAAATGTCGAAGCGCATTTTGCCCGCGCCGGCGCCTATCATGGCGCAAACCTCTTGGATAACGCGCTCGCCGATTACAACCGTGCCATCGAGTTGGCTCCGGACAATGCCGAAGCCTATTTCATGCGCAGCGCCGTCCATATCGACCTGCGGGATTTTGACAAATCCGAGGCCGATCTGAGGCAGGCGATCGCGCTCGATCCTGACCGGCGGATGTATCGTCAACGCTTGCACGATCTCGGATTCGACTCGTAGGTTCTTGGGCGAACTTCGGCGCATCTAAGGCAGGTAGGCTGCGGGCGCCCGTGATTTCGCGCCGGGCAAGCCCCAAGACGGCCGTTTCTGAACGCCGTTGAGTACCTCCACCAATATAGATTGGCGCGGTGCCGGGGGGCTGAGGCCGTCGCGGTCGCCCTGAACCTGACAATTTTCTGTACAGAGGTCGCGTGTCGAACTGGCCGGGGCAGTGTGGCGGCGATCCGTGTGCCACAGCACTAGCATCGCCAACTGTAGGCACTGTCGCGCAATTGCGATAATCGCCCCTGCTGTCATAGGGCGCTGATTGGCTGCAAGCCGCTTCGCCGCCGCCGGAACAAAGCGACGCCGCGCCCAGCGCGAATGCGTGCAAACGTGCCGCGTCGCTGGTCGAGGGATCAAGAACCAGCAAGCGTCACAAGGTCTCGATCAGTTTGCGCATACCTTCGCCGATTTTTGTCAGGCCGGCTTTGAGTATGAAACGGTCCCAGCCGATACAGAAATGCCGCGCCCCGAGGTCGATGTAGCGCTTGGCTTGTTCTACATCGCCGATTTCGATGCGCGGATGAACACCATACTCAATCGATTTCTTGATCACGCGTTCTTCGAACGGCCGAATTTCCGGCGTGAACATCATGCCCGGTTGGCCGCGCGACAGACCAAAGTCCGCCGGCCCCCATTGGGTCATGTCGGCGCGCTTGTCTCGGGCGGCAGCCAGGATTTCGTCCATGTTCTCGACCGCGACGTTCTTTTCGATCATGATCAGGAACAGGATGGAGTCGAGATCGTCCATGTAACCGTCTGGGCTGTAATCGGCCAACGCCGGTCGACGCAGCTTTAGACCCATCAGGCCGTCTCTGTCCGGTGTGTCAGCGCGAACATACCGGTGACAGTCGTCAACGTCGGCGGGCGACCGAATGTCCGTGAACAATATGGCTTTGAAGCCAGCGCCGAGTGCCGCCTGCGCCCAAAAACCTTGGGCTTCTTGGTCAAGCTTGATCATCAGCGGCAGGTTGGCGCACTGGCCCGCGCGCGCCATGTGATAGAGCGTGTGCATGTCAAATGCCGAATACTCGGCGGCGTATTCAGCGTAGTCGAACAGGCCGGTATCACCGATGAGCTCCGCAATGTCCGGGTCGGACGTCAGGAAGTGGGTGCCGATCGTCGGGTTTCCGGCAGCCAGGGTCTGACGCAGAGTATTGGGCATGATCATGATGTTGCGTCTTTCGCTTATGCGCGCGAGGCGCCACGCTCAGTCGATAACCGCGGTCACTTCGACTTCAAGCAGGAATTCGGGCAGGGCGAGCGATTGGACACCGATCCAGGTATTCGCCGCCGGTGTAGCATCGCCGTAAAACGAAGCGATGGCCCTGCCAATTGGCATCAGTTTGTCAGGGGAATTGTCCACCACGTATGTCCGCATGCGGACCACGTCGGCCGGCGTTGCGCCGGCCGTGGCAAGAATTTTTGTCAGGTTGCGAAACACTTGCGCGGCCTGCGCGGACAGATCGCCGGGCCCCACCAGGTTGCCGTCGTCATCCCAGGCCACTTGGCCGGCACAATGGACCATTGTGCCACCCGTGCTCATCGTGGCATGCGAAAAACCATATTGGACTGCGTTGTACATATCGTCCGGATTGAGGGCTCTGCGTGACATGACTCCACATCCTCTTGAAAAAATAGACAATTCAAACTGTGACCCCAACAACGTACATCAGATACCGGGCGCCAATCCATGCCGGTTTGGTATGCCGATACGCGGCCAATGCGTGGCGCGTGTACTGCCTCGCCTCGCAAGGCTGACGGCGCCCTGGACCGTCCTACTCGCGATTGCAATAAGATTATAGTTAGGCCTCTAAAGATGTTTGGGCGATCTATGCCCTGATGCGCGGCGAGGCCACAGATTGACTGCTGGGCTGGTGATAAGAAATGCGTCGCGCGCGGGCCTTCGGAGGGGCGGCCGTAGGCAGCCTGGTCTTTGGTCAAAGCCCAACTCAAAACAACCCCCAAAATGCCGAGAAAATAGGCGATTTTGGTGGCAAAGCCTGAGCTGCCGGGGTACAAACTGCTTGCGGATTCCTTGGCAAAGCACTTGACCTCTTGGTAACAAGCCGTTCTGTCAAAATAGCGAATCGGACGTTGGCCGGCGGTCGCCGAAAAGCTGCGCTGGGCCAACGTTTTTTCGTGCGCCGTTAAGCAACGAGCCGTGGACACGTGACTGAATCATCATCCAAACCGATAGATATCGCGCCCATCGGCATCGAGGAGGAGATGAAGCGCTCCTACCTCGACTACGCCATGAGCGTGATCGTCAGCCGCGCCTTACCGGATGTACGCGACGGCCTGAAGCCGGTCCACCGCCGCATTCTGTATGCGATGGAAGAGGGCAATTACGATCCGAACAGGCCATACCGTAAATCAGCGCGCTTGGTCGGCGATGTCATGGGCAAATACCATCCGCATGGCGATTCAGCGATTTACGACGCGCTTGTGCGCATGGCACAGGATTTTTCCATGCGGTTGCCGCTGGTCGACGGGCAGGGCAATTTCGGTTCTATGGACGGCGATCCACCCGCGGCGATGCGCTATACCGAAGTACGCATGGCGTCCGCAGCGAAGACTCTTCTTGAAGATATCGACAAAAACACAGTCGATTTCCAAGAGAACTACGACAATACCGATCAAGAACCGTCTGTCCTTCCGGCGCGTTTTCCGAATTTGCTCGTTAACGGCGCCGGCGGAATCGCGGTTGGTATGGCTACGAACATCCCGCCGCACAATCTGGGCGAGGTGATCGATGCCTGCCTGGCCTTGATTGAAAATCCCGATCTGACGATTACCGAATTGGTTGAAATTCTGCCGGGACCGGATTTTCCAACAGGTGGGATCATCATGGGCCGGGCCGGCATTCTCGCCGCGTATCACATCGGCCGGGGCTCGATCATGATGCGCGGGCGGACGGTTCGCGAAGAACGGAGCCGCGATCGCGAGGCGATCATCGTCACCGAAATTCCGTATCAAGTGAACAAATCGCGGATGGTCGAGCAGATCGCCGATGCTGTGCGCGACAAGCGCGTCGAAGGCATCAGCGATTTGCGCGACGAATCCGATCGTGATGGTGTTCGCGTGGTGATCGAGCTCAAGCGCGACGCCACATATGACGTCGTCCTCAATCAACTGTATCGATTTTCGTCGCTGCAAATGACGTTTGGTGTCAACGCGCTCGCTTTGAATCATGGTCGCCCTGAACAGCTCAATATCAAGGCGATCTTGGAGGCGTTCCTGGCCTTCCGAGAAGAGGTCATTACCCGGCGCACTGCGTTCGAGCTCGCCGAAGCCCGCAAGCGCGCGCACATTCTGGTCGGTCTTGCGGTGGCGGTCGCGAATATTGACGAGGTGATCGCGCTGATCCGCAAGGCGCCGGACCCCCAGACCGCACGCGAACAGATGCTGGTACGAGCTTGGCCCGCGGAGACGGTCGCGCCTTTGATCAAGTTGATCAACGATCCCGAAGGCAAGTTGGAAGAGGACGATACTTACCATATGACCGAGGCCCAAGCGCGGGCGATTTTGGATCTGCGCTTGCATCGCTTGACCGCACTCGAACGCGACAAACTCGGCGATGACCTCAAGGCCTTGGTCGCCAAAATCATCGACTATTTGGAAATACTGGGCAAACGCGAGCGCCGACTTGAGATCTTGCGTGCGGAGCTTACCGATGTTCGCGAGCGGTTTGCGACACCGCGGCGGACTGACATTCAAGACGTCGAATTCGAAGCGGATATCGAGGACCTGATCGAACGCGAAGATATGGTTGTGACGGTAACCGGCAATGGTTATGTCAAACGTGTCCCGCTTTCGACCTATCGTGCGCAACGGCGCGGCGGCAAGGGGCGCGCCGGCATGGCGACGCGCGAAGAGGATTTCGTCTCTCAAGTCTTTATCGTTAACACGCACACGCCGGTGCTGTTTTTCACCACGGGTGGCATGGCTTATTGTCTCAAAGCGTACAAGCTGCCGCTTGGCACGCCACAGGCGCGCGGCAAACCGCTGGTCAATTTGCTACCGTTGGAAGATGGCGAGTCATTGGCGACCATGATGCCGCTGCCGGAGGACGAAGATTCCTGGGGTGATCTGCACGTGATGTTCGCGACGTCGTCTGGCGACGTGAGGCGCAATTCGCTGAGCGATTTCACCAATATTAAGGCCAACGGCAAGATCGCCATGCGTCTGGAAGATGACAGCGGCCGCAGCTTCGGCCGCTTGATCGGCGTGCAAACCTGTTCGGAAGACCACGATATTCTGCTGGCGGCGCGTGGTGGCAAATGCATTCGATTTCCGGTTACGGATGTTCGTGTATTTTCATCCCGCTATTCGACGGGGGTACGCGGTATCCGATTGGCACGCGGCGACGAAGTGGTCTCCATGTCCGTGCTCAACCACGTCGAGATCGATCTCGATGAGCGCGACACCTACTTGCGTGCCGCGACGGCTCGGCGGCGCCTTGAATCGGGCGATGAAATTGAGGGCGAAGATGCCGGCTCCACCGAGTTCGCGGATTCAGAACGCTATGCCAAGCTGGAGGCCCAGGAAGAAGTCATTTTGACCGTGACCGAAAATGGCTTCGGCAAACGCACATCGGCTTACGAATATCGTGTCGCCGGGCGTGGTGGACAGGGCGTCATTAACATTGAGACCTCTGACCGCAATGGGCCGGTGGTTGCTTCGTTCTCGGTGAACAGGGATGATCAGGCGATGTTGGTTACAGATGCCGGGCAATTGATCCGTATTCCCGTGGGCGATATCAGGATTGCCGGACGCAATACCCAGGGTGTAACACTGTTCCGGACCGCGAAGGATGAACATGTCGTCTCGGTGACGCGCTTGAGCGAAAGCAACGGCGATCGTCTTGATGACGAAACTGCCACCGACGATGGCGGCAAGGGTGAAGAAAGTGAGTGACTCGATTGTCGGCGTCTATCCCGGCACGTTTGATCCGCCGACATACGGCCATTTTGATATTGTCACCCGCGCGTTGCGGGTCGTTGACCGGCTTGTCATCGGCATTGCCATCAACGCCGGAAAAGGCCCGATGTTTTCGATCGAGGAACGTGTCAGCCTGGTCGAAGACGCGTTGCGCGACATGGACCACGGTATTGCCGAAAAGATATCAATCAAACCGTTTGACAACTTGCTGATGCATTTCACGTTGGCGTGTAACGCCAACGTGATCGTGCGCGGTCTGCGGGCGGTTTCCGATTTTGAGTACGAGTTCCAAATGGCCGGCATGAATGCCAGGTTGGAGCCCGATGTCGAGACATTGTTTTTGATGGCGTCGGAACGGACCCAGTTCATTTCGTCCCGGCTGGTCAAGGAAATCTGCATGCTTGGCGGAGATGTCTCGACGTTTGTGCCGCCAAATGTTTTGCGCAGCCTATTGGAGAAACGTGCGCAGGCCGCAGGCGGCGCTGGCACCGCGTAACGGCATTCACACGCCGCAATCTGATGGGTCGCACATCTGCGCAACACCATCGATCCGCTCAACCCAGGGAGACGCTTGATGAATCCGACTCTCAGTAAGCTACTCATTGCAGCGGCCGTCATCGGCGCGGGCCTGTCGGCCGCCGAGGCAGGCGACCCGGAAAATACGCTATATTTGGAGCTCGATGGTGGTCGGGTCGTGATTGAGATGAAGCCGGAATTGGCACCCAATCATGTCGCCCGCATCAAAGAGCTGGTGCGCGATGGCTTCTACGACGGTTTGGTGTTTCACCGGGTGATCGACGGTTTCATGGCCCAGACCGGCGATCCGCTCGGCAATGGCACGGGTGGTTCCGGCCAGAATATCAGTGCTGAGTTTTCCGACTATAATCATGTGCGCGGCACTGTCTCCATGGCGCGCGCACAAAGCCCGAACAGCGCCGACAGTCAGTTCTTTATTTGCTTTGAGGAATCCCCCTGGTTGGATGGCCAATACACGGTTTGGGGGCAGGTGGTTGAAGGCATGGAACATGTCGATGCCATCAAACGCGGCGATGGCAACCGCAACGGCGTGGTTACCGATCCGGACCGGATCATGTCGCTCAAAGTTGCGGCAGATGTCGATTAAGCGCGCCGTATCCTAGCGCGCCGTGCACGCAGCTTGAGTGTGCCTGGGCATGCGCGTCGACGCCTTCGACTTTGAGCTGCCCAGCAACCGCATCGCCGATCGGCCCGTGTCGCCTCGCGATGCGGCGCGGCTGTTGGTGGTTGGCGATGAGCTCGGCGATTATTGCTTCCGCGACCTGCCGCGTCTGTTGCGCCGTGGCGATATTTTGGTGGTCAACAACACCAAGGTGATACCCGCGCGGCTGTTCGGCCGTCGCGGTGACGTTCCAATCGAAGCGACGCTCATTCGCCAAGTGAGAGAAAAGGAATGGCTGGCTCTTGCGCGTCCGGCCCGGCGCTTGCGCCCGGATGATGTCATTGACTTCGCCGAAGGCTTCGAAGCGCGCGTGTTGGGCCGCGATGACGGCGCCGTGCGACTGCGGTTCTCTCTCGAGGGCGCGGCGTTCGATCGCGCCTTGGCTGATCACGGCGCGATGCCTCTGCCACCTTACATTGCGCGACCCGAAGGTGGCATCGCGCGAGACCGGGCCGACTACCAGACCATGTTTGCCGCTGTGCCTGGCGCGGTCGCGGCACCCACCGCGGGCCTTCATTTTACGCCGAGGGTCGAATCCGCTCTTCGCGATGCTGGCATCGATATGGTCGAGATCACATTGCATGTTGGCCCAGGAACCTTCGCGCCGGTCCGTGTCGAGGAAACGTGTGAGCTCACCATGGCCGGTGAGCACGGCGAGTTGTCGGCCGACGTTGCGTCGGCACTCAACGAAGCGCGCACCAGCGGCGGCCGTATCGTCGCCGTGGGCAGCACTTCGGCGCGCATGTTGGAGACGTGTTGCGACGCGAGCGGCACGATCGCGCCCTTTTCTGGCGAAACGTCCTTGTTCATAACACCAGGCCACCGCTTTCGCGCGGTTGATCTCATGATCTCGAACTTTCATCTGCCGCGCTCGACACTGTTTATGCTGGTTGCCGCGTTTGCCGGGCTCGATCGTATCCATGCTGCCTACGCCCACGCCATCCGTGCCGGCTATCGCTTTTATTCCTATGGCGATGCCTGCCTGCTGCATCCCGCCGGCGCATGAACACGTTTGAATTCGAACTGCGCGCACGCGATGGGGCCGCCCGCGTTGGTCGCGTAAAGACCGCTCACGGCAGTTTTGACACACCCGCTTTCATGCCGGTTGGCACCGCGGGCACGGTCAAAGCCATGACGCCGGAGGCGGTTGCGGAAACCGGCACCCAGATCGTGCTCGGCAATACCTATCATTTGATGTTGCGCCCGGGGTCGGATGCCGTTGCGCGACTTGGTGGTTTGCGCCGCATGATGGCGTGGCCCGGACCGGTGTTGACCGACTCGGGTGGATATCAAGTGATGTCGTTGTCACCATTGCGCACGATGACCGAAGAGGGTGTCTCGTTTCGTTCTCACCTGGATGGCAGCACACATTTGCTGACACCGGAACGCAGCATTGAAATTCAGCACCAGTTGCGGGCAACGATCACGATGGTGCTCGACGAGTGTGTGCGGCTGCCGGCTGATCAGGCGACGGTGGCGGCGGCCGTATCGTTGACTGAACGCTGGGCGGCGCGTTGCAAGGCCGCGTTCGACGCGCGCCCGGGTTACGGCCTGTTTGGTATCGTCCAAGGTGGCACGTCGTCCGACATGCGTGTGCGATCGGCACATGGCTTGATGGAGATAGGGTTCGACGGCTACGCGATCGGTGGCCTGGCGGTGGGAGAGGGGCAAGATGTCATGTTTGACGTGGTTGCTCTGACCGCGGCCATGCTGCCGGATGACCGGCCGCGCTATTTGATGGGCGTGGGGAAGCCCGACGACATCGTTGGCGCGGTTGCGCGCGGGGTCGACATGTTTGATTGCGTTTTGCCGACACGCTCTGGTCGAACCGGCCAGGCGTTCACCCATCGGGGGCCGGTCAATCTGCGCAATGCGCGCCATGCCGCCGACTCGCGGCCGCTCGACGATCGTTGTCGCTGCTCAACATGCGTGGGCTATAGTCGCGGCTACATTCACCATCTTGTGCGCAGCAACGAGATTTTGGGTGCCATACTGTTGACGGGCCACAATGTCCATTTCTATCAGCAGCTGATGCGCGATCTGCGCGGCGCGGTCGCGAGGGGCGGGCTGGCGGCGTTTCAAGAACGGCGCGCGGTCGGCCAGGCCGCCGGCGATATTCCACCGCTATGAGCGCGAAGACGGCCCTATTGACCCGATAACGCGTGGTCCGTATGGTCCGCGCAATGGGGATTTGCGGGGCGGCCCTGTCCCGCCCCACGCCACTTCCGGGCCCGTAGTTCAGTGGTAGAACACGTGACTTTTAATCACGGTGTCGGAGGTTCGATTCCTCCCGGGCCTACCAAGTCGACCGGGTCCAGCCCGGAGACATAGGTAACAGTTTGTACCTAGGACATGGGTGACAACCACGCGCCGAACGGGTTGTCGAGGGGTTGCAGGGTTCTCTGTTCAAGATCGACGTAACCGAGATCATAGTGCATGAAGCTGACGAGCCAAATGGCGTCGTCAACTTCCTTGATGCCGAGCCTTTGCCCCGCGAGCACGGTTGAGACATTGATTTTTTTGCGGTGCAAGCAGATGCGGCCGCAATTGGTAACCAGGATGTCGCGATCGTGAAAGGGGTAGGCGAGCTCTGGGACGCCGGTATAGGGCCGGGTTGAGGGTTTGTAGACCTCGTCTGGTGGTTTCATGTCCAGGGCCTGGTGGGGTCGTTCCGTGTTGAATTCGTCAACGAAGGCATCGAAGCGTGCTTGCTGCTGCAGGCTGTTCATGCCGGGCGGCCGTGTGGCTTCCTTTTTCAAAGTAAGGTGGAGGCGCTCGTGTCGGCCATTTTCTTGGGGATGGCCTGGTTTGATGCGCTCGATCTGAATGCCGAGGCGTAGCCACCAGACGGAGAGCTTGGAGAGATTGAACAAGCCGTTGGGGCTGGCGAAGGGTACGCCATTGTCCGATCTGATGGCGGCGGGCAGGCCACGTTCAGCAAACAGGCGTTCGAAGGCGGTGAGAGTGAGATCTTGCTTTGTCGACTCGAGAGCTTCGCACATCAGGACGAAGCGCGAGGCATGGTCGGTAACGGTCAAGGGGTAACAATACCGCCGGTTGCCGAGTCTGAACTCGCCTTTGAAGTCGGTGCACCACAAATCATTGGGTGCGGTGCCAGCGGACAGGGGTGTGCCTTTGGCTCTTCGGCGGGGCCGGCCTTTGCGTTTGACCAGGCCGTGCCGGTCGAGGACGGCATGAACGGTACTTTGGGCTGGGATGCGGACATCCCCGGCCAGGCGGCGGACGAGCAGCTCACGGATCTTGCGTGCGCCCCAATGGGGTTTCTCCTTTTTGAAGCGGATGATCAGGCTTTCGACCTGTGCCGGCAATTGGTTGGCATAGCGAACCGGCCGGCGGGAGCGGTCGCAGAGGGCTTCGAGCCCGTGCTCCTTGTAGCGATTGTAGATTTTGTAGCCTGTCTTGCGCGAGATACCGAACTGACGGCAGACATCGCTCATTGGCTCGCCCTCTAACAGGCGGGCGACAAAACGTAGACGTTCTTCCATGACCGAACTCTCTTTCCACGGCATCAACACCTCCGGCCCCACGAATTCGGCCAAAAGTGTTACCCATGTGTCCGGTACAAAACGTCACCTATCTCTCAGGTCAGTCGACCGTGAACTAAGCGAATTGGTGTGCGTTTCTGACGCAGGTGAGTGTCCAAAGTTGGAGCACAGGAAGCCTGATCCAATTCAAGATCAGGCGGAAGTTGTATCCGGCAGCAGCAAGAACTGGATTGATTGCGTCGCCCTGTTTGTGGGCGAGATAGTTTGTATTCATGGGGTGGCCGGACTTGAGATGACCGATGACGGGTTCGACGGCCGAACGTCGTTTCATCTGACGTTTGATGGCGGCTGTGACGCGGCGTTTTTGTCCGGCGGTGAAGACGCGGAACCTGTGGCTGTTGGGCGCATTGTGGCCCTTGTAGCCGGCATCGGTAAGGATACGCGTGAGCGTGACGCCGGTGAACGCTTCGATCCGGGGAATGACGGTCCCAAGGGTGTGCCCATCATAGGGCCGGCCCGACAGGGCTTGGACGTGGACAACAAACTGGCCGCCCTTTGACCGCTTGAGGGTGGTGGCGACCGAAGCCTTGACGCCGAACTCATAAGGTTTGTGGGCTTTGCCTTTGCCAATGCACTCCACCTCCGGCGCGTGCAGGGCATAAACCTTGGGCAACGGATCGCGTTGCTTCTGGGTCATCACCCGTGTCGCCAACCATAGGGGTCGTCGGAAGGCGTCTTCCAGATCTGGGTTGCCTTTGATCTTGCGCCCAATGTCGCGCACCGTTCGGCCAAGATAGGTCTTCAGGCGGCGCAGCTGCTTGCGCGCCCGCTTGTGTTGTTTGGCGTGGGCATAACGCTGATAGGCAATTAGCGCCTTCTTGCCAACACGCCGATAGGATTGGCGTAACGCAATGCCTTCCGCTTTGGCTTGTTTGACCAGCCGTTCGCGGGCGCGATGGATCAGCTTGGCGTCAGTCGGAAACGCGATGTTCTTCTCGGCAACTGTTGTATCGATAATCACTTTCGTAAATTCGCGAGGCGTCGCTGCGCCGATGTCCACAGCCACCGAAAGGCTTTCCTGCAACAAAGCCTGAAGCCGCTCCTCACCCATGCGTTGCCGCCAACGTGTCATCGAAGAGCGATCCAGCGGTAGTTCATGACGGAAGAATTCTTCGCCACAAAAATATTGATAATACGGGTTCTCCACCCAGCGCCGGCAAAGCTCTTCATCCGACAGGTTGTCGGCATATTTCAAGATGTGGAGACCGGCCATCAACCGCGTTGAAAGCGGCGGGTAACCCGGACCGTCGATGTAAACCGCGCCGCACTGATCGGCCAAAAACTGCCAATCAATCGTGTCCGCCAAAACCACCTTCTCGTGGCCCATGTCCAAGATTTGATCCAGCCGCGCCCGAAAAAAATCGCTCTGCCCCGTGGTCTCTGGCTCTCTTGGTTTCATCGTGCCCTCATCGCCATTTGGCACAATGAATCACAGCTCAACCGCCAACGCAAATTGCAAGAAATCGGTCTTCATACACCCAAAATCCTGCAAGTCTGACTATTGTCGCAGCGCTTACTTCGTCTCTAATTCAGACCGTTACAGATACTTCACGGACGACTACCAATGAAAACAATGACTTATGGGACGATGTGGGTGGGGCGTTAGCCCCGCTGGTCGCATACTGGTCGCAAAATTTTTTTCACTCTTCTGGCGGGCAGGGTGCGATATCGATTTTTCCCCGTGAATAGGGCCACAGCACTTCACAGAGCTTTTCGATCCTCTTGGCGGCCTTTGCTCCTTCTTCTATAAACCAACGGTCAGCACGGTCATCGCGCTGGCGATGTCCCTCGGCGGTTGCTCCAAGCCACTGTAATTTCTCTATTAGTTGGGAAATAGTCTCAGCGGTTTCTTGATCCGCATACTCAACACATTCTCTGAACACGCCGATAGCCTCAGGGGAAAATGGCCGCAGCCGAGATTTAAGATCATGGAACGCACCAAAGGCCTCTAAAGCGGCGTCTGTGTAGTCCGTGGTCTGGTCCATCGCAAGCGGCATCAACGCTCGAGCTGCTCGATTTTTCGCGCGCCGGATATTTTTTGAAATGCGTTGCTCGCTGGTGAATTTGGCATATTAGGACGATGATCGTAATGATCGCGGCGAAAAGGGCCAGAATGCCCGCAACTAGCGTCTGGTAGCTGTAGAAGCACTGCCACGAGAGCAACGATTCGCAAACCCACTCAACGGACTCTGGGGCTGCGTCAGCGGTTTTGACGAGTCCCGCGGAAGATGCTGAGGAATCAACCATCATCACTTATCCCTCCATCGACTCACCCTCGGGTCGTCGTCCGGCAACAGCTGACTCAACCGCAACGCCTTAACTGCGGCGTTAGCCAGGGACATGAAGTTCCTGTCTCGATACTCCGGATTCTTCTCGCGGGCCAGCGCGCGGATAAGCTGGCCCTTTCGCTTCAGGGCCGTTGATATCGCTAAGGCGATGTCCTCGTCATAGGTCATGGCGGCAATCATAATACGAGAACAAAACGAGTACAAACGTTACAACTTCATGGTGCTGTTTGGAGCCTTGCAGCGTCCACCTGATAGAGAAGCTCATCGATAAAACCGCAGATTTTAAGAGCCCGCGTTCGCGATAGATCCGATAAATGGTGGTGAACCGGATTTCGGTACGACTGCATTATTCCTCGGATCGAATTGGCCAATCCCGCTTGTATGCTCGGATCCGTATCCAGAACTAGAATCGATTTTTTGGGGTCGGACTTAATAACCCGATTGACAAGGTCTGCGCCGGCCACGTTCCGATCTTGAAACGCCGACTTCCGCCGGATTCGGTCTTCAAGTACTACTGTTGCTTCGCGGACCGCTCGGTCAAATTTATCAGGGGCGGAAAGCAGATCCGAACACCTTTCTCGCATATCGGGGTCAGTCAAAGCATTATACAAAGCACCAATCCGCGCGACTGACTCTCCTGCAAAATGCACTTTTTCTAGATACGACAAAAGCTGCGATAGCTTTGCTCTGAGTTCGTTCGCAACCGTATCCGTCGTTCGCCGGTCGCGATCCCTGTAGAATCCGTTTTCGTCCAATCTGAACGTGCCCGTATCTTCGCCAAGCACGTCGGCGAGTTTCCCTACAATCTCGTTGTAGTCGGTGCCAAGTGATAGCGGCACTAGATGAAGTGACACAATTAGCGCATCGCGAATCCCAGTCAGTCTTGCGTAAAGACCGGATAGTAATTTCCTGTCAATTGTCGAATGGTTGTCGACTGCAGCATCGGCATCGGTAACCACGGCAGCCCCCGGATGGCGTCTGATTTCTCGCTACTAGGTGGTTATAACAAGAAGGCTCATCAAACAAACATGTCGCGGCAAGAATTCCGCTTTTCAACAATCGTCAGGCGGCAGACTACTCTCACGCAAAGATTGAGCAACCACCTCGGCCAGGAACTTGAAGCTGCGGTCCCGATGCTCCGGCGTCTTCTGCCGAACGAGCGCGCGCATGGATTTGGATTGACGCTTCAACGTGGTCGATATGGCCAGAATAAGGCTCTCGTCGTAGGTCATGGCGAGTACCGTAGTATGAGCACAAAAAGAGAACAAAGTCTGCGAGGACTTTGCTGAAATTACTGATAGGGTAGCCGCCAAATGTGACAAGCATGCTTAGCCATTTCCTGCTGGCGACGTTCAATTGCCTCCGCGTTCCAGGTTGGCAAATCTAGCAAGGAGCGATTGATCGCCAGGTCCCCAAGGCGATAGGCTTGCTCTTTCTTCTCTAAAAACGAGGAATTCTGGATTTTCTTGTTTAGCTTACCCGTGAGCAAAGTCATGTTTCCTAAGCGATACAAATACTGCTCTGCCTCGTCGCGCTCAAAAACGGTAAGCCATTCGCTAGAGATGCTCTTAGGTAAGATGTGCTCCAAAGTCAGACCTTCCCTCGCCACAACATCGCTTGACGATAAGTGGTCATTAATCTTCTTCAAAATATGTCTAGCCAATAACTTGTCTTTATCCATGAATTCTTTCTTCGAAAATTCTCGAATGAAATCATCATCGCTTGGATAAAGGCCCTTTACACGTGCAAACACTTCGGAAGCCGTGCACCTTTGGTTTTGCCGCACATATCGAGCTGCGTCGCTGAAAACCTTTTCTAGGTTACCTGTACGTGCGCGCCCAATAACGCTAAAACGGAATGTAAATACATTTACCATCCTATATATTCTTGCAAATATCGAAGGGTTTGTCTCAATAACAGCTAACAATAAGGGGTATATCTGAGTAACACGGCCATAAAATTTCATGTCCTTTATCGCTGTGTGTATTATTATCCTATCATCTTTCTCAAACAAAAAATTCCACACATCGCTTTCAGTGCTTCTAAATGCACCATAATATTCTGCCGCATCCTTTAATTCCCTAGTGAAACCTCTAACAGAATTGCTATCTTCATATTCTCTTGTTGCAACTCTATACAGTTCTTTATCACGGACGACCCCTTTTTTAGATAGCCAATAATGTCGTATAAATGTTCTTATGGGGGTTTGATTTAGGAAAGCTGCCATAGTGTCCCAGTCGTCTTGCACATAACCAAGGACATCGTCGTTTGATTTGGAAAAGATGTAGTTTTTCAAGAGATCGGCAGTGGATAGTTCCAAGCCGCGATCGTTAAGCGTCTCGAATAAAAGGTATGCATCGTAGTTGTCCTTCACAGAAATCTCTATTATATACATGTGTTTGTCTATCGCGGTGACAATTTTCTGCACAAAATCATCGATGCGCCTGCCGCACTCTTTCTCTTTCTTTATTTGTTTTGTCATCTCATCGAAGAAATATAGGTAAGCGGAAGCTAATAGTTTGTTTGATCGAAGTGTCTTCCTGCGGCGAGAAGAAATGGTCCGAAGTTCTTCTACGTTTTCCAATGAAAATCCACCGAGCGGCGATAGAATCTTATCTTGATAGAATTGTTTGTCGTTCTTGTTTAATTCAATTCTTGACTGCGTGACACGAGTTGAATAATCATAACGTCCTAGAAAATCGTTGGCCAATCGTCCGGCGTTGTCTCCTTCATCAGCCGCTTTCAATAGGTCTCGCAAGGCGCAGAGCAAAAGGCAGATCGTTGTTAGCCTTTGTTGACCATCAACAACTTCCAAGAGAGGCGGATTAGCTGTTTTAATTACCATTGAACCCAAGAAATACTCAGGCGTCTGGTCAGCTAATATTGTGTCTAGGAGATCATACCAAAAGCGACCGTATTCGTCGTCGGTCCAGGAATAGTCGCGCTGAAAACGTGGAATCTTATAGGTCACTGACCTTCTAAGCATATCTCCGACGCTGCGAGTCGACGATTCGATGTTTGCGGGCATTTTGGTACCTAGCGCTTGCGGATACCTCTTTGAGAAAACTATGATATAGCACGCCATGCAAAAAATAGCACTTATTCAGTATCAGTGCCTTTACACATATTAGGACAGTCCGCACACACAGAATAATCAGACGTTGATTCCCAACAATCGGGCCAAACACCGGTGCCGAGCCATGAACGCTTCCAGAGCTTGCGAATAGTTCGCAACGACGATTGTAACCGGATGCGGCTCCGGCAGATCGCCCGAAGTTTCTTTGACCCATGGGCGTAACGGCCCCCTCAAGTCACGCCGCTCGGTCGCCAGCGCCATGGCATCGGCGTGTTTGATCTCCGGTTGTTGCGGCCACGTGCAGCCGAAAGCTTCGGCGAGAGCCGCCTCGATCCGAACTAAAACAGGTTTCAGGTGTGATGACCTTCAGGCCGACCAACGAATGGGATCGAGCCTTCGATTTTGCGGCGCCGCGCAAGCCCGGTTTTTCCTGTTGGGGCCTCAGGGGCATCGTCGGCACCTCGCACAACCAAATCGTATGACAGTTCAGGCGGTTTGCGCGGATCAATTGCGGCGAGGTTTAGTTGCTCCTGGGTGAGGCCGAGAGGTGACCGTGATCGGGAACTGATCGCGCATGTTACGGCGTGCGGCAGGGGGATCAACGGTGCGGATCTGGGCGACAAAGCCCTCGGGCCGATTGGAGCGCAGTTTATAGCGTTGTCCAGGTAGGACGAATTGCCAAAACTGTCGATACGTATCAGAGTTGTTGTAATCAAAAGAGTGTCTTCAAGAGGGTCCCATGCGTCTCACGCTCCCGGCATTTCTGTTGGCGGCAATCCATATCACCACGGGGTACGCAAATAGTACTGGTATCCAGACCAATGTTGCTGGCCCGGACCCCACGGAAAGGCCCAGCGTGACCGTGTCGCAAATAGTTCGAGACGATCCGGGCGCGGCGAGGGGCCATGCGGACCTACCGTCTTTTCTCAAATCGTCGAAAGCCCCCCATGCGCTTGAACAGAGCGCAGAGTGTCGCCATCGCCCGGCCTACGAGACTGCGCTGATGCAAAATGTTCTCGAAAACTTCGACCGGACCGAAACGCTTCGGCTAACCGGTCCCGAGTGGGATAACACGCTAGTGCGTAATTGCAGGATCCACGATACGGCTGAGGATGGGGTGATCATCAAGAACGTCAGAAATGTCGTTGTCACGAATTGCGAAATTTGGAATACGGGCGGCGAGGGCATCAAAACAAGCTCGAGCGGAAGTACTGAGAATGTGACGCTCGACGGAAACTACATTCACGACACGGCTTCGCAAGGTATCCATGCCCCGCAACGATCGGCTGAAGGCATCGATCACAGAAATCTGAGAATATTGAATAACGTGATAGAGAATACTGGATCACATGCAATTTATGTCCAGTCGCAAGACTTCATGATAGCGAACAACACGATCCGTGGCTGGCGGAAGGGTAACGGCGTGACCGTACGCAGTTCAGGTACGATCAAATGTAATGCTATATCGGGCGCTTCGCTCAATGATAAGCCAGCCATACGTTACTATTCAGATCATCAGTCGGGACTCTCAAACGCATTGGTGATCGAGCGGAATGAGATTACCAGCGATACAATCGGCATCGATTTATACCCGCCCAGACAACGGTATGATGGCCAAGCTCCGACGGACCACGTGGTCAAGAACTTCATCGTAAGATACAATAGGGTCACGGCTATCAAGCCGCTAAGAATACATTCCGACTACGATCAACGAGAATTCTCAATTCGCATGTACGACAACTGGCTTATGGCGAAGTAAATTCACGTTAGGGGCGCAATACAGCTGTCGAAGAGCGGAAAACCGATACAAACGCTTTCTCCGGCCCCTCGGGAAGACCAGAGATATACCACAGCAGGAGCAAGGCAAGGACATAAGTGCCGCCACCCACTATGCCACAAACCAAGAGTTGAACAAGGTTCTGAACAAGCGTGGAGTCAGACGGAATCAATAAACGTACGCCAATCACCAAAGATGCCATCATGATGAGAGCGACGCAACCGCGCAAGAAAGATGGGATGATTTCACTCGCCGAAGCGTTCACATAATATAATACGTACGCTAATGATAATAAGGTCGTGACGGCACTTGAAAATGCGACGGCCAAGGCGACACCGTATGTTGAGGCGGTGACCGCGCCGACATAAATGAGCGGCACGGCGACGGCGGCACCAATGGATTGTACCACGAGCATCGAACGCGTTTTTCCAAGGGCAAGAAAAACGGCTCCGCACGACGCGTTACACAAATGAAATAGCGCGTACAGAACCAGAACGCGAATGAGAGGAATGGTGTCTAGCCAAGTGTTTCCAAGTACAACAATCACAAATGGACGAGCGACCAATCCTGTGAGAATCGCTATCGGCGCGCCGATACAGAAGATCAGAGAAAAGGATTGTATGAATGAGGTTTTGAGCAACTCGGGCTGATTAGCCATTCTTGCGTAAGCCGGAAACATTGCACTGCGCAATGGTGCCGCCAACTCAGCGCCGACAAACTGCGAAATCGTTTTTGCCAGGTCATAAAAACCGAGAGCTGATGCACCGGAGAGTTTGCCGATAATAAGAGCGTCAGCCCGTTGACGAAGACTGAACACGATTCCGTGTGGGATAAGCCATTTCGAATAGTCGAAGATATCGCGCCACGCGGCCAATGAAAATCGCGGCCTGAAGGCGTGCATGTGATAGCTCAAGGCCACGAGCAGGATGCGGGAGGTTGCATAACCGGCAATCAGTGCCCAATAGTTCTGCCAAAGTAGGGCGACCGCGACGGCGATCAAGAAACTTCCGAGCCGGCTTGCGAAATTGAGCTTGAACACTTTATCAAAAGTGAGGTCCTTGAAAAAATCAATCGCACCGACATTCTGCGTGCCTTCAATAAGGACAATCGCTGCCAGCCAATAAACAATTGCCTCGAGCTCAGGGGAGCCAAAGAACGACGCGCAGGGGCGAGCCAGAAAGACAAGCACAAGCGCCATCAGGAGGCCGCGAAGGAACGTCAGGGTCCAGACGGTATCGTAGTGGCGGCGTTCGGCCCGCGTGTTTTGTATCAACGCGAGGTCAGGGCGTAGTCGCGACAAGGCCTCGACGAATCCCAAGATCATCATGGCCAGGGCGACGATACCGAAATCGGTGGGTGCCAACAGGCGCGCCAGAACCAGCGTGCGGACAAATCCGAGGCCTCCAACCGCCCAACGCAGAAAAACCATCCATCCCGCACCTCGGGCGATCTGCCGACCGGTTACGGGTTGTTCGTTTGTCATGCCTAAGGTCTCGAAAATACCAACACGCGGCTAGGAAGGTGGATGAGGTATCGCACCTTGTCAAATGGAACGGCGGCCTGAAAGCGGATGAGTTGATCGAGATGGCGGGAAACACGACGCTGGGCCTATAGAAAACCCGACATAAACCGACGGGTTGTTACGGCGGGCTGCGGGCAGGTACGGTGGGGGATGGTGAATTTTCCAAGATGTTGGGCCGCCGCCGTAGATGCGCTTTTCCAACGAGATCGCACCTTCCTTGCAAAATTATGCGATATATTGCTTTCGGCGGATTTCGAGATGCAGCAATGGCGACGTAAGATCAGTTCGCGGAATGACCCCTGAATCAAACTTGGTGGAACGAGTGGCAACACGCCGCGGGCGCCTTGTTGGCGATCTGTTCGATGCGTGGGACGAGCTTGATGTTTTGTTTTGTATTTGGAAAACATCAAGCCTGAAAAAGGCCTTCATGGGGCAGTCGGATTTCGACATTCTCATTTCTCAGGCGGACGCAGGCAACGCGGAACGCGCTTTTCTTGAGCACGGCTTCATTCGTGTTGTGGGGCCGGATCGCAAACAGATGCCGGCAGTCGAAGATTGGGTCGGGTACGATCACGATGCCGATACGTCATATCACTTTCACGTCTATTTTCAGTTGTGGGAAGGAATCGGCGGCCTTGCAGAATATCGTTTACCTTGGGAGGCGCGCGTCTTGGCCTCGCGCGAACGCGACGAGAATGCCGGCGGGACTTGGGTCATCGATCCGAACCTAGAAAGTATTTTGGTCGTGGTTCGAATGGCGCTGCGAGCAAACACGGGTGGTGCGTTTTGGTGCGCTGTCCGCAACAAGCCCTATTTGTCACGGCTCTGGGATCACCTGGACCAGTTGAGCGAGCGTACACACCGTGAGGAAGTTGCTTCGTGTGCGGCGGATCTTCTTGGTTCCGGGTTATCCGCATCAGTCCTGGTGGGGCGGTTGAGCGGGCGAGCACAGGGGGACAAAGGGTTTTTGAGCTGGGCGCGCGGGCTTAGATCTGGTGTGCATATGTACTCAAGGTTCGGTCGCTGGCGAACGCGCTATCATCGGCTTGGGCTGTTTGTCATGTCCATCTTTGAACGGTTTCGGCGCCGTTTGGGCGTACACGACGGCACAAAGTGCCTCCATAATGGCGGCCGAATTATCGCAATTGTGGGACCAGATGGCGCCGGCAAATCGACAATTTCGAAGAGCCTCGTGGCTTGGCTGTCGTGGAAGATCGATGCCCAGTATGTTTATATGGGCGAAGGCGTGGGTTCGAATGTAACGGCTTGGCTACGGCGATTACGGCGAGTCGCAAGAACGACCCTTCGGCCCTTAGTACGTCCAAAAAAAGCAAATTCAGAAAGCGGGGATTTGCGCCGGTCTCGACGTTTAATCATGCACCACGGTCGAAACCCGCTTATGGCATATTTGAAGGCCAACGGGTTTGCGGTTACACGTATACTCTTGGTGTGGGAGCGTCGCCGGAAGTTCAGAACCCTTCAGCGTGCTCGCATGCGCGGCGGATTGGTGATTACCGACCGTTACCCGCAAAGCGATTTTATCGGATTTTATGATGGACCGCGCTACCAAAATAGCGACGCAAACTTGAAATATCGATTATCGCGTCTCGCCGCGAATTTGGAAGCGGCATTTTACGAACACGTCGGGCGGATGCCCCCCGATCTCGTCGTGCGGCTTCACGTTAGCGAAGACGTGGCGCTCGCACGGAAACCGGATCATGGTCTCGATATGATCCGTAAGAAGATCGAAGCGACGCCGAAAATTTGCTTTGGGGACGCGCGAACGATCGATGTCGATGCGGCTCGCCCGCTGGCGATTGTGGAACGACAAGTCAAAAAATGGGTATGGACGAACCTACAATACCGCGCCCGTTGATCGTCGAGTTCGTGGGATTTACGGGCGCCGGTAAGAGCACAATCCAGAACGAACTGATGAACCGGCTAGCGGCGCGCGGGCTTGGATTCGTTGATGTGGGGGGACGGGTCAAGACGCGTTGGGCAGACAACTCGGTTGTTGTCAGGCGCCTTCAAAAACTCCTATTCTTTCTGCGCTATCCATTTATGAATTTGCGGCTTTTTTCGGCTGCTATTCGGTATGTCACTGCGGTCAAACCATTTCGCTTTCAAGAAGCGCGGTGGATCCGCCATTTGTTTGTGCTCGACCGAGCCTATAAATCGCTTTTCGATAATGGTTGTTCGCCGGTGCCACGCGTCGCCGTCTGCGGCGATGGGTTTCTTCAGGTTATTTGGACCCTGACCCTGATGCGCGAACCGCCGCCACGGCAAATCTTGCACCGAATGATGGATGTCATTTTGCGTGATCACGACATTTTTCCCATCCTTGTCGTGGTAAGCGCATCTGAGGCGTGCAGCAGACTGCGGAACAGGCCGGTGCCCGGCAGCCGCCTGGCACATATGTCCGATGACACGGTTCTGAACGTACTGGAGAGGCATCGCGAGACTTTGACGGAGATCTTTACCGTCAGCGGCGAAAGATCCAGTCAGGGGTCGCTCACAATTTCCGGAGCGGACAACGTTGAAGAAAACGCGCGCCAGATATGCCAGCACCTTGAGAATATCGTGGTTCGAGATAGCAACGCCATCGACGCCGCAGACAACGAAAATTGATAATTTCCGTAGGAATAATCAGCAATTGACGCAGACTATGTTGCAACACTGAAGCAATCGCGCGTGACATGATGCGAGAAACGCATGGAATGTGTGTAGCGATCTAGCCAAAGTTGTTATCGTTCATGCACGCCTCACGTCAAGTTCGGAGGTCACATTTGCGCCGAGGCTGTTCGACTGTCGCCCCGTTCTCATACAATTTTGCGAAACAAGTCTATCGGCGTGATCCGGGCAAACCTACCGAAATAACGCCGAGTGTCATTGGTCGACGGCTGTCAGCCAATTTGCTTGAACCTTGATCCTTTCATACGAGAGGTGACATTATCAATTAACTGGTTGGAGCGTGTGTTTGGCATGAGCGATTTCTTCGCTTTTTTTTCCCGGAAGCACTTGGGCGCGGATATCCCGCATTGGCAGGCGCTCTTTCAGATATTGCAAGCGCGCCAGGGCAGCAAGACGGTGGATCATTACGAATCGCCACATTACCGTATTTTGTTGTCACTTTGGCGGGACGATCGGTCCATGCTTCGGTTCGATCGTGACGAGAGTTTTCTTTTCTTGAGTAAAGGGGTGATTTTCGATAGCGAGACCGACGTTGCCACACTTGATATTCAGTTGATATGCGCGGCGCTCCGCGCCAACGATGTTGACGCGTTGTTGCGATACGAAGGCGCTTTTGCATGCTGTGCTTGGGACGACGTGACACGGCGCGCTTTTATATTCAACGATCAAGTTGCTCAGCTAAACATATACTATGCTGAATACGAAGACGGTTTGTACGTTTCGACAAATGCTTTGGCGCTGGCGCGCGCCTTAGGACTCAAGCTTGACCCGACCGCAGTGCAGGAGTTTCTGGCGTTGGGCGTTGTCCATTGTCCAGACAGCATGTTCGAAGGTTTAAAGCGGGTAGGTGTGGGCGAGTATTTGGTCTATGACCGTGACGGCATCAAGGTCGTGAAAGCTTGGCGGCCCTTGGCCCATCGCGAAGAGATCTCTTCACGCCGTCAGGCCGTCGACAGACTCAAAGAGGTCGTAAGGGACCGTATTTGGCGACTACGGCGCGCCGCGTCGGATGGCAAGATCGTCTGCGATATGACTGCCGGGTACGATAGTCGACTCATCGGAGCCGCGTGCCACGATCTCGGTCTGAATATTGGCCTAACGGTCAATGGTGAGAAAGAAGATGTCGATGTGCGTATTGCTCACCGTATCGCGAGCGTGCTCGACGTGCCGCTTGCGTATTTCGAGACGTCCAAAGAGGTGAGGCACGACATTGAAGGAGATTTCAAGCTGGATCTTCTTTATCGGACCAGCGGCGAGCTTCCGTTCAATGAGATTTACCGTCACGCGCTATCGCGGCCGCGGTTGGGTAGCGAATATGATTTGCATTTTAACGGTTCTGGTGGCGAGCTGTTTCGGTACTATCCATGGAGTCAAGAATTCTTCGGCATCGGGCGGCGACGGCTTGCTAATGTTGAAAGGGCCTTGCGGTATCGATACGTTCCAAAGCATGCTGTGCGGCGAGATGTATTTCGACAAGACTGGTATCCCTACTTTGTCGCACGGCTGCGTCGCCGTATCCTCGAGATTTTTCGAAGCGAACCGAGATCGCTGACAACCCAGCAGTTGGACACGGCGTATCTCTGGAAGAAGACGGGAAACCCGACCGCCTACTTGTCGGCCCTTTCGAACTGGTTGCCAACGATGAGTCCGTTGTTGTGCGCCGGCGTGGTTGAAGCGGTTATTGCCTTGCCGTGGCGTTTTCGTCTGACGAGCGGATTACAAAGACATGTGATAAACGAACTGTGTCCAGAGTTGGGTAAGGTGCCGACGCAATATGGGGGGCGCGGTGGCCCAGTTTCAATCTGGCATCTTGGAGCCGAGTTCAAACAAGTTCTGAATCGGACTGGGAAGCTAGTGGGGAAACTCGATAGAATGATTTTGGGGGACGGGTTTACCGGAACTTTCTCTCGATTCGGCAGCGGCCCAACGAAATTGCATGGCGGCATTCCCGACATTTTCCGATTTGCCTTTCCGCCAAACGAAATGCGAAGCGCGGGTTTATACAATCCTGAGACCCTGCGGGCTATCACGAACGGTGCGGGTGGGCGTTTCCCGAAGTTATTGGTCGAACGTATGGCTACGATCGAGCTTTTGTGCCGAGAATTGGACTTCGAGCCGAATGAGGGGTTCCTGCTCAGTCAGGAGGGGGACGGCGGTCACGGCGTCAAGAGCGTAGAGGATCCGCGGCCAAGGATAGCGTGACCGAATTCCGAATAGAAGAAATTGGCTTGGACGGCCGGTGAGGATCAACTCGTCGCTGAAGAGTCCACATAGAATCGCGGTCGCTGCATATGAGGCGCTCTTCGCTGTCGAAAGCCGGAAAACAAAACCGTTTCGATCGGAATACTAGAGCGCTTTCCGGCCATATTGAACCATTCTGCCGGAGCGACTTTGTGACAAGATCAAGTCGATGTCCGCAGGCCGTATCGGGCATACGGCTACGGACAGCGTCGTCGCGATTGTCACAAAATCGCCCGGCCCTGCGGGTTTGCGACCGGCAGGCGTCCCCCAATGGGAATCCATGTGGGCGACCACATTGGTCGGCCGACTTGCCCGATGCGCGCGTGCGGTGGATCGGACGTTCGCTTGATCTTGCATCGAGCACCAGAGCGAACGTCCGATCCGTGAACCACACGAGATCCAAATATTCGGCTCGTGTCCTGACGAAACCGAAGTTCGTAAGGCGCCTGGGGTCAGACGTGACGAACTTCGGTTTCGGGACACGAGCATCGCGCTGCGGCGCCCTTCGTGTGGACCGCCGCGCCGGACCGCAAACAGAATTGACTCAATATGGTCGAAAAGCGCTCTATGATCGGAGTGCCCGTGCTGAAGCGTTGCGACCTTGCTAATCGGTGCGCGAGACGATGATGATGTCCCCCGGTTGTATTCTTTCCGCACTCGTCACAGGACTTTTTTCTGCGCCATCGGGGCCGTGGCGGATCAGTGAGAACGTGTGAAAAGCGAACTCGTCGGTCAGCGACGGCGAGTCGGCGTGCATCGATTCTCGCAAGGCCAAAAGTTGAGATTGGGCGAGGATCTGTTCCTCTAATACGGCGATATTGGCCTCAACGTCGGCCAACGCAGCGGCAACATCGGTTCCGCGTTCATTTGCAGCCGAAAACGTTTCATACTTTGCCTCGTTAATGTTCAGTCTCGCTTTGGTGGCGTCCAATATGGTTCTACGGCGTTCAGATTTGAGGTCCAAGATCTGGTTTTGCAGGTCGACGACTTGAACTGTGCGCGCGAGCCCGCGGTCAAGAAGTTCGTTTCTTTTCTCGAGCTCTTCTTCCATAAAGGCGATTGTGCTGTTGATGGATTCCGCATGCCGGTTGAGCGCGCCAATCTCATTCTGATAGATCTCAATTTGCGCTGGGTTATGGCTGGTTTGCTCGCCGATTGCCGATTTGCGCAGGGCAAAAAGACGGCGCTCTTGGTCAATTGCCAAGCGGCCGGACGGCGTATTCTCAAAGTCGCGTAGTTCCTGCGAGAAGGAGATTTCTTCCAGATTCTGTTGTTCGGCGAGCAATCGTGCACGTCGCGCAATCGCGGTCAGGCGTTGCGTCTTCAAAGTATCGACCCGCTCTTTCGCGCGTGTGAGCAGAAGCTGTTGTTCCAAATCGCCTGCAGGATTCCTAAGAAAGCCTCCCGCCATTGCGACCGCGTCCAACACGGTCGTGTTGACGACATATGGATAGCGATTGGGGGCCTCCACGGCGCCGAGGATGGAGATCGGCCGGTAGGCCATGACATCGGCGACGACTTTCAATGTTTCTATTCCGGCCAATTTACGAGCCGCGTCGGCCACGCTTTCTTCGATTTGCGCCAATGTGCGACCAGCCGCCTGCACGCGGCCGATTGCCTGTATCGAAATACTTCCAGAATCGTCGACCACGGACTCGCCAGAATACTCAGGCCACTGAAAAACCGTCACACGCAGCGTATCGCCCGGAGCCGTCAAGTAATCGTCGGCGGCACTGCTCGATGGCGGCGTCGCGGACAAAATCTGAACCGCGAAGACAATGAAAAGTCCTTTGCGCATTGATATAAGGTGCTTCATTCACCGCCCGACCGACAAGAGAGATGCACCAATAGTCTAACCCCAATTCAGGAGGTGGCGTCAAAGAAAAGAAGCTGACGCGTTTTGGCATCAGTGGAATAACGACATGTGACCGGTCGTGAGCGTTGAGATTCCGGAACGTGAGACGGAGTCCAGGTCAAATGTATCAGGCCGCATATGCTGCGAAAATGTAGATTACTGATTTTCGATGTTGGGTTTAAACCTGTTTTTCCGGCTTTGGAGCAACGAATTCCAGATGTCTAGGCGGCGTTCTGTAATTCCAGCGATGTCAAATTTTGTTTCGACTTTCGCGCGCGCCGCATGCGCCATTCTTTTGCGCATCACAGATGATGTTAGCAGTTGCACGGTCATTTTCGCCGCCGTGGCGACATCTCCCTGCGCAATGATGATCCCGTCGCGTTCATGTTCGATCAGTTCTTCGATGCCTGGTGACCACGTCACGATTGGAACGCATCCTTGCGACATCGCTTCCTTGACGACATTTGGTAGACGCTCCGAGGGGTGACGCGACATCGATACCAAGGCTTCGGCACGAGTGAGTTGTGCATAGACGTCGTCATGGGGAACAAACCCGAGAAAAGTTATCGCTCCGTTGAGATCAAGTTGCTGCGCAGTTTGCTGCAAGTTCGCCAATTGCGGACCGTCTCCCAAGACGAGCAAGTGGCTTTCGGGAACTCGTTTGCGAACGAGCGCGAAGGCGCGGAGCGCATCGACCGTGTGTTTTGAGGGTATCAAACGCTCTATCACGAGGATTCGTCCAGGAATCTTTTGTGTTGGCTTTCCTGGTGACGGCTGGGGTTCGATGCCGTGATAAGCAACTTCGATCCGCGATGAAGTTATCCCAATTTGTGCCAGCGCAGGTCGGTTGGCTTCGGTGAGAGTCCATACCGTAGGCAACTGGCGAGCCAGCTCCGCGCTACAAACATAGTTCCTCGCCAAGTCGTAGTTGCCCAGAAACATGGAGACCAGAGTCGAAGGGACATGGCGGTGCACCAATAGGCCCAGCAGGCTGGGATAATGTCCCCAGAAAAGGTGCAGCACGTCAGGCGGATCGCGACGAACTGCGGAAAAAACATCAAGGATGCGCGGTGACAAGAGAAGACCGCGTAACACGTCTATCGGTCGATGAATGTTGTGAACCACGACATGGATTAAGAGATCCAAGAGTATGCGCGGCCGAGAGAGGCCGTACCAGAAGCCACGTATATTCGACCGGAACCCGCTGTGTGTCAGTGGCACTTCATTCAGTCTGTATTCGTCAAACAGTCTTGCGCAATCGGCGCCACGTGCGCGCAAACATGCAATAGAGATGTCGACGCCGGCGGCACGCAGTCCGCGCACTTCGACGGCCGCAAAGGTCTCCGACCGCACCGGGAAACGCATTGTCGCGTAAAGCACGCGAAGCGGCGTCGTCTTGTCGGCTGTCAAAGGATTGTCGATTGATTTCGCCATTCCGTGAGGTCAACTCGATGAGGCGGTTTGTGGAGTCTAGGAATGGCTTTAAGTCTTGCGGTTGCTTTCGTCAATTCACGGTGGAACACATCCAAGCCGGCCCCGCGTCTCTCGCGTTGTCGAATGGCTGCACCGTCTGTGTGTGTAGGATCAGAAAATCAATAGGTATGCCAGTATGACGATCCAAAGAATGATACCGAGAATGGCGCCCGAGATGACGCCATATGTCGACCGCATGGGCTCTCGGTCTTCTTCGGCCTCCAAGTCGCAGCAAACATGCGGTGCGGCGTTTCGTTCGGTCGTATCATCCACGAGGTCGCCGGTACCTCTTAGTGACAACGTGCGCGTTGCGCGTCGTCCAGTCCACTTCCCAAATGTAGTTTTCATTCTCATGAAAAATATTGCAGTCTTGTCAATGTGTAGGTGTTAATCTCCTCTGGAGATTGACAAGAAAGAATCACTTTATGTCCAGTTTTTACTGAATGAAACGTTACACATTTTCATGTTGTTGTTTAAGAACATTTGAAAGACTATTTTGCGTCAAGAATATGAAGTAATTGTGACCAAATAGCAAATCTGTCCGATTCCAACTCGCGTGAACATGTGAGGCGATATTGCCTTTCGCCAAAAAATTACCGTATTACCGTCAAACAGTGTGAGTGGCTACGAAATGATGCCAATAACATCAGGACAGGGAGCACGATTGCGTGTCTGCGCAATGTTCTTGTTGCCATTTGATCGGAATTGCCAAGAGAAGCCGATTCGCCTCCATCGTTCGTTTGGAAAATCTGCCACATCATCCCGCGCTGATCATCCGGTTATGAATGTGACGGTGATGCTGTGTTAACCCGGATTTCCCAGATGGAATCCGAATAAGCGGACTCGCTTGAACGATTCTGCTATAAGAATCAATGAAATACCATCACCAAATCGGTTCAAGACCAGCTTACCCAGCGGGTAACACCAAAAAGGTGCCATTGCGGGTCGATTTCGACCGCCGCCTGAAACTGGAATTTCACGGCGGCAAGATCACCTCGGATGCCGGCCTCCTGGCCGACCGGGAACTGGATGTGGTTCCCACCCAGACCGATCTGGCCGGCGTGGCACTGTCAGACCTTCGCCGAGGCAAGAACACCCGCCACCTGCTGACGGGCCTGTTGCGCCAATCGCTCTACGGCTGGCTGGCAGGGTACGAAGACGCGAACGCTGCCGAGCGGGTTTCCCGTGACCCGGCGAAGCGCGCCATCGCGAACTGAAATGGCCTTGAGCGCCGTGTCGCTTCGACCAGTCAGATGGGGCGCTTCGAGACAAAGTGCCGGGCAACGGTGGAGAACTTGGCGGCCCTGTCCGACCTCTCAGGACTCTGGATCGACCGTGTTCATGATTGCATGAAGTGGACTTACCCGAAAAAAGTTGAGGGACTTTTGATAGCGTGAGTTGATCAGGACGACCTTATGGACCAACGATCACGACGGAATTTCACGGACGAGTTCAAACGCGAGGCGCTTCGCATTTTTCAATCAGCGCGGCACGGCCGCGCAATGGACAATAAAAGCAAACAGGCGATCCACTGGACGCGCCAATCCTGCCACAGCTTCCGCAACAACGAGGTTCGGCCCCAGCTTCATGCGTTAGCCTACAATCTCAGCAACGTCTTGCGCACGCCGGCTCTGCCACAAGAGGTCGAGCATTGGTCGCCGACCACGCTGCAAACCAAGCTTATCAAGATCGGCGCCAAGGTGGTGCGCCACGGCCGCCGCGTCACCTTCCAGCTGGCCGCAGTCGCCATCCCCAGACATCTCTACGTCGAGAACCTGCGGCGGATCGACGAGCTGCGGCTTGGCCCGGCTGCGGCCATGACAGGCTTCGATTCAGAAGCAATCGGTCTTCCCGACAGAGGTGCCACGCATCGTGAGTGTCGAAGCGTGCCCTCAATGCATGAGAGATTCGATCTACCAGCTGTTCACCAGCCAAATCGGCCCCACAAGCCCAGGAGATCATCATGCAAAGTCCCGACCGAACCGAGGTTAGAATCCTATTCGACAGCTGAATGTGCTACTGTTTTTGGTCAGTTGGAGATGTTATCCGGGAAATCTCGGATAAAGACCACGGTATGGTCGTCGTCGGCACTGAGGGCATGGTCGCGTTCGACAGTGTTTTGGCGTTTGCCGACGAATCGCGTTTAAATCGCCACGGCGTCGGCCGGAACGGCGAGGGGCGTGCGGTCGGTCGCGCGGCGGCGGCCGTGCCGATCGCATATCAAGAGGACGAGCCGTTGCATGCCGAATGCGTCCATATTCTGGAATGTGTGCAGGGCAGGGTACCATCGCGCTCAGATGCCGAGGACGGTTTGCGTGTGTTGACCGCCTGTCAACGGGCTCTGGCCACCAGGATGCCGGCCAATTTGACCACGGAGCTGCTTTGAGCGCGCCCCAAATTTGTCTGCCTGCCGTGGTCGCCAAAGATGTCCCGGATTTTTGCCTCTGTGTCGGCAACCGGGGTCGGCGCGATCGGTTGGGTCGGTCGCACCGGCGATCCCTTGAGGCCCGATTTGGTTTGTCCCTGCACCGGCGAACGCTATCGCGAAGACGATGGTGCGCCGCTCCATCCGCGAAATGCTTATGCCGCCTTTGGTCATGGCGCGGGCGTATGTTGGTGCACCCAACCGGCATAGTGCCGTCGTCGGATTGTTGATTTTGTCGGATGACCCGCCGACTGGCTTTCCTTTTGCCGAGCTTTGCCGGTGGTGGTGCGGAACGGGTGATGATCCGTATCGCGTCGGGCCTGGATCCGGGGCGTTATGCGAGCACGATCTTGGTCATGGACGCGGCCGGTCCATTGTCTGCAAACCTGCCGCGACATATCACCGTGCACGATATCGGCCGGCGCCGGTTGCGCAGCGCGTTGCCGGCGATCATCGGCTGGTTGCGCCATCATCGCTCCTATGCGGTGATCGCCAGCTTGGGATACATAAATCTCGGTCTTTTGGCGGCGCGTCCAGCCCTGCCGGTTGAAACCCACATCGTCGTTCGAGAAGCCAACACACCGTCGTTGGCCTTGCCGCAAAGCCCGCGACCGTGGCTGACTCGACTTGGCTATCGCCTGCTCTATCGGACAGCGGACGCGGTCGTGGCACAGCATCAACAAACCGCGGCAGAGATGCGCGACCACTTTCAGGTGCCGGGTCGGGCGTTACACATAATTGCCAACCCGATCGATGTGAAGGCGGTGCGTGCCGCCGCGAGCGGCCCCTGGCCAAAACGCGACGCCATCCGTCTGGTGGCCGCCGGACGCCTGGCGCGACAAAAAGGTTTTGATCGCCTTATTGCGTTGATGGCAGAGACGGCCGCCGACCGCCATCTGACAATCTATGGGGACGGTCCGGAACGTCACGCTCTGCGGCGGCAGATCGATGACAGTGGGCTCGGCAACCGAGTCACTTTGGCCGGCTTCACGCCGAACCCGGTGCCGGCGCTGGCGCGCGCCGACGCCTGTGTTCTGTCTTCGCGCTGGGAAGGTCTGCCCAATGTTGCGTTGGAGGCTTTGGCCTGTGGCACGCCGGTAATCGCGACGCCGCAATCTGGTGGTTTGGTGGCGCTGGGCGGGGCACCGGGCGTTACCATCGTGCCTTGGGGTCCGGCATTCAAGGCCGCCATCGAGGCCGTTGAGCCGGCGCCCGACACGGGCCTGAGTGCCAGTTTGTTGCCGGCGCAATTCGAAAGCACGGCGGTCGTGGCCCAATTCACGGTCATGCTCGATCAGCTGTGATTGGGGGGTTAATAGCCTGAGCCCACAGCGGGACGCGCGCATCGACTGCGCGCCGCGACGAAAAATGAGACCGCCTCCTGTTTGCTGTTTCCCCTCATTTCGGTGTGTGTGTGTAAGATGAACCGGCGCCTATGTAACAAGGCCGCCGGATCGCCCCGGCTCGGATGTGCAAATAACAAACGCGACGACGACACATGGCATACGTGTTCGGAATTCTGCTGCTAATCTTGCTGTATACTTATGTTGGGTATGGGGTGCTCCTGTTTTTCTTAAGGCGGTTTCGAAGAAGACCACGGCCACGATATGACGGTTTTGCGGCAGACGTGACGTTGTTGGTTGCTGCCCACAACGAACAGTTGAACATAGGGCGCAAAATCACAAACGCATTGTCATTGAATGTCGGTCCGCACGAACTCGATATCTTGGTTGTCTCGGACGGGTCGACTGACGGTACCGTCGCGGAAGCACGAGGAAACGGGCACGCCAGAGTTCGGGTTATTGATATCCGACGACATGTCGGAAAGGCTGCAGCGCTAAACCGGGGACTTGCCGAATTACGGAGTGATGTCGTCGTCTTTACTGATGCTAACAGCGCTATTGAAAAGGACTCAATCGTCGAACTGATGAAGCATTTCGCCGACCCCTCGGTCGGCGGGGTCTGTGGCCGGATAGGTGTTCCGAAGAAAAAGCGTAGCTGGATTGGGCATGCCGAGGCCCTGTATTGGCGTTACGATCACAGCTTGAAAATGGCTGAGAGTGACCTCGGCGGGGCGGTTTCTGCTCAAGGCGCGCTTTATGCCATTCGGCGCGATTTGATCGGCGCCATACCAGCCGCGGTGGCCGACGATTCGTACAATTCGCTTCGGGTTGTCGCGCTCGGTAAGCGTCTGGTCTTCGAGCCGAGCGCCGTCGCGCTGGAGACAGTATCGCCTTCGGCAAAAATGGAATTTGGTCGGCGTGTGCGTTCGACTGAACGCGGGTGGCGCAGCTTGATGCTCAATTCGGAGCTTTTCAATCCCGGTAAGTTCGGATTCTATTCACTTCAGCTGTTTTCTCACAAAGTCTTGCGACGCCTCAGCCCTTTCTTGCTTGTTGGATTGGCGACCGCCAATCTGTTGTTGGTCGCAGACCATGTGGCCTATGCGCTGGCCGCTGCGATTCAAGCATGTTTCTACCTTCTTGCGATCATCGGCTGGTGGTTGCGGCAGCGCGGTAGCGCGCTCACGTCATTGCCGTTTTTTTTCGTGATGGGCCATTATGCGATGGCCCTTGGCTTGCTGAATATTCTGTTCGGAAAACAAAGCGCGAAATGGCGGCCCGTCCGCATGGATTCTGCGGACACGTGATCGGTGAAACGGGCTAGACAATAGATTTCGAAGATCGAAGAGCCCTGGATTATTGATCAAACAAGTAGGGCGCCAAAGATGAAACCGTTATTTGACGCTTTCCGCCAACAGAAAGGCTAACGGTCGCTTGCATGTGCCCAAGCTGGCTTTCTTGAACATGCCGATTGAACCTTCAGTCAAGTGCCCGGACGGGACAACGCAGACCAAGCCTGGAGCGGGCAGAACAGACGCATGCCAGTCAAAATCCGCCGAAATGGGTTTGAGGCACTCGATGTGAATTTCGTGGGCAGCCAAAATCTCCTCGTGGGGTCCGAAAACGGAAATCCGATGGCTCCATTCACCAAGAGCTGAGCGTTGCGCGTCGGTCAGGCCAGCTAGACGGCATGAAACGGTTTTCCCCATACTTGCGAGCGCTGCCGCCATCACGAGTGTTGCCGAGGACACAAACTGCTGAGGCCCAAGGCCTGTGACCTGAATGACCGGCACCTCGAAGTAGCCGAGTGCGGACAAACGTAGTTCAAGCGTGGAACCAAGTGACCGAATGCCACGAAGATCTCTCTGGCGCAGGCGCCGACGGCCATGGACGACCGAACGAATAAGGGGGCGCGGCAAGAATCCGAGCGGTTGTTCGCCGGTGACACGCAAGATGTCGACCGGCGTTCTTATCTTTCGCGACACAATATCAAGCATGAGCAAACTGGCGAAGGCAGCGAAAACCGCCGCAAAAAGGCCTTTGGCGACATTCGCCAATACTTTCGGCGATGACGGATAGGGCGCTGGTTGGGCCGGGCTGATAATCCGCAATTGCGACAGTTCCCTCGAACCAGCGAGTTCAAGCGCGGCAACGGGCTGTCGCAATTCGTGGATTTCATCTTCTAAGGAAGCGCGCATGCGCCGTAGATCCATGAGCGGCTCCTCTTGTGCATTGATATTGTCGAGGTTTGTCACAAGATCGTCGATCATTATGGAGCGCACGGAGATGCGCCGATCCAACTCGCGTATGCGCGCATTGATCAAGTTGATTTCACGGCGCAACGCGTCGCGCGTCTCGCGATCCTCGGATGCGGCCTGTTGTTGTTTGAAGATGCTAAGACGAACTTTGAGTTGCTCGCCTTCGACCTTATCCTCCGTCAGAATGGTCCGCTCGCTATCGAGCGCATTTCTGAGAGAGAGCCGTTTCTCTTCCAACGACAGGGCGCCCGACGATTTGCGCCAAGCAAATTCGCGCTCGGCCAGCGTTTCCAAATGCTCCTGTTTTTGGCGGATTTGCTTGGCGAGGCGCGCCTCGAGCACTTTGGCGGCATCCGCCGCCTGTTCCGATGCGCGTTCCACATATGCGTTTGCCAATGAGTTCGCGAAAGCGGCGGAAAGGTGAGGATCTGACAACGTTGCCTTGATTTGAAGAATAAAACTGCCCTCGACCGCGTCGATGTCAATGGCTTTCTGGAACTTGGCTATTCTCGCAATGCGTGTATCCGGCGGCTCAGTTATTCCGGAGTTGACCAGGCGGAACAATGCGTCGAATTGACGGCGTACGTGGCGCACCAAGTCAAAGGCCTTTCGCAGCATCGTCTGAAGCTCCGGTTCGGGCGGCCGCTCCTCGACATCTGAAGTTATCGAGTCCATGGCCCGCTCGACGACCGGCCAGCTCCTCAAATATTCTTTGTGCGTATTGCTGAGCGCATTTGCTTGATTTTTCCGTGTACCTCCAAAAAAGCTGCTGGAAAATCGCAACTCGTCTTCGCTTGGTAGCATAGTCACCCGCGCAACACTTGTGTACTCAGGTGAAATGACAAGCTTGGCCGCGCTTAGAATACCGACAATGGCAGGAATAACGACAACCAAGGCGAACAACGGGCGCCAATGTTGCTTAAATAGAATCCAGTAGTGGTCGACGAATAATAGGGGACCCATGGAGGCAGTTTAGGATGGAATAAAGCATTTTTCCAAAAAGTATTTGTCAATTATGTGGCTGTCCAGTGCCGAAACCGGCTGATATTTGACTACGACCCGGTAGCTTGACCCGTTGGACTTACGACCGTTGATCAGCTCTGTTGGACCCGTGTATTTCGTCTGCCGCTCAATCATGCCGCGGCACAGAGCTCTTTTTCTTCGGCCGGATATCGTGCTGCGCACTTTCAAGGTAAACGTCTCATTCGCGGGATCTGGGAAATATTTTGAAACAAACGCAAATGCTTCGTTGTTGATGTCCAAGATATTCCCATAAGCAGACGTTTGTCCATTGTCGTCCGAAATAACAACGATTGCTTCTGAGGGCTTATGCCTTGGCATCAAACGCAGGTTTGTTTCATTTCCTAAGATAACTTTCTGATTGGCTTTGGCACGTATGTATTTATATATCTTCGCAAACATAGTCCATGTTACCACGATAATCGTTATTACCTCTTTCCAAATGCACACTTTCCTTCGAATAAGTATTGCGTTGTATCGGGCACGCAGTTTCTTCGGCGCGCCGTGCGGCAAAAAGATTTGTGCCTGGCCGATCAGCCCCGGCTTAACCCTAAATCGCTGATCATATTCGCTTATCTTTTTCGATAGCCTGTCCGCCAGCGCGCGACGCACGGGACGCGGACCGAACATGTTCATGTCGCCTTTGAGGACGTTCAGAAGTTGCGGCAGCTCATCAAGCCTGGATTCTCGCAGCAGCTTCCCGACGAGAGTCTCCATACGACTTCCTTCGGGCAAGACTCTATCATGACTGATCGCATTGGCCCCGAGTTTAAGGCTTCTAAACTTATAGATTGTGAAGGGCTTGCGATGAAGACCCAGCCTTTCGCCCCGGTAGAATATCGGCGGGCCGGACGTCACAAATACGATGATACATAGTAACGCAAAAAGTGGCATTGCGGACAGCAGGAGAAAAGCTGCACAACCGACGTTCCACAACCTATAAAGTCTTGATTCATTGGTACAATAACCGAAATAGAATAGTCGTATTGGAGGGTGGGATGAGTGGGATTTCATGGTCGGCACGTCGCTGTCGCGAACCCAGCGCGTTGTCGCGTGTGCGTGTTTGAGTCCTTTTAGGATCATCAAGACCACCGAGCTCGACTATTCTACTTTCAGCGAGGAGCGCAAACGTTTTGAGGGTGGAACGTTTGATCGAATTCGGTTCGGTGTCAAGCCATGAAGGCAACAAAATTGGTACTAACAATGCGAAAGTACTGCATACGACTCTGTTGGCGGATGCATGCGCAACGGTGCTGAGCCTTTTCCTGCGGGCTAGAATGTCTTTACTGGCACGGCGGTATAGCTGCCAATTACAGACGGTGGTCGGCGTTAGCGGGCGGCCGCGTGACCCGTCGGTGTTGGGACACGTTGATCGGTCTATCGGAGATCTTCGCCGTAGCGCTGACGATAGGTCGCGGCCAACGCACGCTCGCAGAGATGGTTTATGGCCACGGGAATACCTTTGGTGTTTTTATGAATGGCCGCGATGGCGCGTTCATTGAAGAGATTCGTTTTCGCTCCGGCGATAAGAAGGTGATGCCGAATGTAGGCGCGCGTGTCTTCAAGGCCCAGTGCGCTCATGGTGATATGCGTTGGTTCATAGGGATGCGCGGGATCGCTCCGCGCGCGCGACAAAGCTGATGATGTTCCCGGACGACCGATGAGCAAGATTTGGAGCAAGCTGCCGTCTTCCGTGGCAGACCCTATGCGCGTCAAAAAGTTGTCCATCATCGACGTCGGCAGCTGCTCCGCGCGATCAACGGCCAACAGAGAACGTTTGCCGGCGGCGCGGCGGCTCTGCAAAAACACCTCTAAAGCGTCGTAACGGGCGTGGACAAATGCGTTGGGAATTTGGCAACGGAATGCGGAGAGTACCGAAAACAGGAATTCATGGGTGGTTCTATTATGGTTTTCGACGGCCGCCCATGCGATGTCCGCGCCCAATTGTTTGAGGAAACGACGCACGAGCGTTGTTTTGCCCGTGCCTGTTTCCCCGATCAGACGCGTGACGGGTGATCCGCCTGCTAGGCTGTTCTGAAGAAGCGTCAGTGTTTGAGTGTGGCTCTGACCGACGTAGAGGGCGTTGGCATCCGGCAAGATCGAAAAAGGTTTGGATCGAAGTCCAAAGTACGCTTGATACATTCCAAGTTGTCCGTGTTACGCGTGCGGTTCGTCCAATTCCGCCATGCATCTCATGTGGCGACTGCGATACTGCCAATTTTGCGCAAAGGCCACCAAAGCATGACGTACAGGTGAAAGATGTGTCAACCAATGGGCGCCGCGGGCAGGGCACATCAGAGGTCAAGGGTTGGCTCGTGCTTTCGAGCTCTCGAGCACGTTCGCGTCTGGCAGCGGTGCAACGCTCTTAGTCGGCATTTGAGAAACGGAGCTTCGGACTGCTATGCGGGAGAGCGCGAGGGTCATGCCGATAAAGAACCACAGATATTTGTTGAATGTGCTCGACAAAAAGGCGGCTTGAATGAGGATGCTCACGAATGAAAATTGAAGTGCTTCGGAAACCGTTTGCAATGATTGAGATGTGCAATGCCTGCGCAATGCGCCTAGATTTTGCAAACATAGTAGTAGTAAGCTAATGAAAAGGACAAATCCCAAAATGCCAACCTCAACGGCGACCTGTAGATAGATATTGTGCAGGGGGCGATCGCTCGCGGTTCGTCCGGGAACCCAGCGGTATTCAAAATCGGAAAAGGCGCCTGGGAAATTACCGATACCAATGCCAAAGAAACCGTTTGTTGACAAAAGGTCCAAGCCGATAACGTGGTAGCTAATCCGTCTCAACACCGTTCGGTCTTGGCCCGGGTCCAGCAAGATCTCAAATCGGTCACCAAGTGCGCCAGGTAGAACTTGTAACGTTGCGATGACAACAAGGCCGAATATGACCGTCATAAGTGCAAAACTATAGTTTTTTCGAAACTTCAACAGGAACCAGAGAAGCATGATGAAATACGTGGCGGTCGTATGCCGCGTGAGTGTAAAGAAAATGGCCATGGTTCCGAAGGCAACCGTCGGCACTGTAAGCACGCGCGTTCGTGGCTCACGAGCGGCAAGAATGAGCGCCAGCGTTGTACCGGCAAGCAGCATTGACGCGGCCAGCGTCGGGGCTTCTTTGGAGGCACCGGAAGATCGGTAGACGTTTTCCCACGTGCTGATCGCCGCGCCTTCAATGTCGGGAAGCAGTTGCGAACCTGCGACCCAATCGCCAATGACAAATAACCCAGACACGAGGGTCGAACCCATAATTGCGTATAAAAGGTACTTCAGCCGTTGTTCGGAATTGGCCAAAGCCATTATCAAGAATACCAAAATGCAAACACTCGCGAAGTTGCCAAGTGCGTCGATTGATGCGGCTGTATCGTTGGCAAACAAAGCCGAAAGTAATACAGCGATCGCAAACAATATTAGCAATTTGATTGCCGTATTGTCTGCGACTGGATGGTGGGCGGTGTTGTGGTAGCGTTCATTGCTCAGAACAAACCCTGCGAATGTCAGGCCCGCGAGGATTTCGATCCCAGATACGGGGGCCCAGGCAAACAAGAGCGCGGCGAGAGCGTCGATTTGTGTCAGAAAAGCCAGCGCCAGCAGCCCCAGAAACGGGCTTCTGATGACCCACAGGGCGCACGCCGCCGCGATCGGCAGAACCAATAAAGATACGGCAGATATGTCGCTGTTTCGGACAAGCAGAAGCGATCCGGCGAAGGCCGTTCCGAGTCCCAATGCGAAAAACCCAGCAGAACTTCTTGACAATTATGGCCTCGATCTTTGCAGCCTGTTTCCGGACGCGACTTGGCCCAGAATAAACGATCTTTCGAGAATCTCTAATGTTCATGGACACTTGTGAAAACCGGCATCGTTGTCGGCAGAATCGTTCGAGCGCTTCCGGCCATGCAGTGTGTCGCAGGTGAAGCCGCTGGACCGCCCGCGGGTAGGGATTTTCGGGCATTTCGCGATGGCGGGCTGGTTGGGTCGTCGTGATTTAGGGGCCCGATCGGGGACTAGTTGCCGATCGCGCGGTATTGCCTGACGGGGTTGTAATAGCACCGCCATTTCTCGATCAGCACTTTCGCCTCGTGCGGCGTGTAGAAGATTTCGCCGTCCAACAATTCGCCCGCTATCTTGCTATTGAATGACTGGTTGTAGCCATTCTCCCATGGCAGGTCTGGCTCGATGTAGAAGGTCTTCACGCCGACCCGCGGCAACCAGTTCCGTACCGCGGTCGCGGTGAACTCAGCGTGAATGTCCGACCGGATATGATCCGGCGGGCCGGTGTAGATCTGTGGGCGCTCGCGAGACATCTCTTGTGATTTTTTTTTGGGGGCGGGAAGATGTCGTCGATGACCAACGATCAACGCGAGATTTGGTGGAAGCCGCGTTTTTTTCGACATGCGGAGAGCAGTGACTCGGTATCCAAGACGTGTCGATATTTCGGCGCGGGCTGCGCAAGCTTCTATCGCTGGCAAAATGCTTTTCGGGAGCGTGGCGCAGCCGGCCTGGTCAACGCCCGATCGGTACCGCACCGACATCCGGACAAAACGCCGTCGGAGATCGCTGTCAAGTTCTCCATCTGCGGCGGATATACCGTCTTGGGCCAATTCGGAACGTCCGGTACCTGGACCGTTGTCATGGCATCAAGATCTCGGATGCTGGCGTCTATCGAATCCGCAAGCGCAACGGTCTGAATAGACTTCCCTGTGGCACACGGTTGCGCAAGGTCCACACCAAGCGATACGTCAAGCAGGTTCCGGGCCATCACATCCAATGGATGTCAAGTTTCTGACCTTCCGTGGCAAACGCGGTCAGAAGATCAAACGCTATCAGTAAACGGCCATTGACGATGCAACCTCTGTCCGCGCTCTCAAAATATGCGAGCGACATACCCAGCCCAACGCCTCCGATTTCGTTGACTATGTCATCGACAAATTCCCGTTCAGGATCCGAGAAATCCGGGCCGATAACGGGCACGAATTACAGGCCAAGTTCCACTGGCACGTGGAGGACAAAGGCGTCAAACACGCCTCCATCAAAACCAGATCAAACAATCACTGCCCAAACTTCTTCAGCAGCCTGCTGGTACGACCCTTCCAAAAGCGCCGTCGCACGCAAGGCTCATTCAGCCGCCTGGCGGGTGAGTTCCGGGGCGCGTATTCGATCGGCGCGTTTGCGGCGGGCGACAAGCGGCGGGCACACGGTGTCATCGAAGTAGTCGACCTGACAGTCGAGGCATTGGTAGCACTCGTTCATATCGATGCCGCCGTCGACTTTGATCGCGCCGATCGGACAGGAAGCGCGGCAAACCTGGCATGGGCTGCCGCATTCGGGGCGCCGCTTGAGCCAATCCAACAAGTGGAAGCGGCCGAGGATCGCAAGGGCGCCACCCAGCGGGCACAAGAACCGACAAAAAAACCGCTCGATGGTTAGGCCGATGGCAAGCAGCAGGCCAGCGTAAAGAAGATATGGCCAACTGCGCGCGAAACCGACCACGATCGCGGTCTTGAAGGGTTCGACTTCCGCCGCCTTGATTGCCGCCTCCATGGAAAACAATGCCAGACCGAAGACGACAAACACGACGACGTACTTGACCGCCCACAGACGTTCTTGAAGGGTTTCCGGTACCGTGATCTGCGGCACCTTTAGCCACTGGGCAATCTTGCCGAGGATCTCTTGGAGCGCGCCAAACGGACAGAGCCAGCCGCAGAACACACCCCGTCCCCACAGGACAAGTGTGATCGCGACGTAAAGCGACAAAAGGAAAATTAGTGGATCGAGCAGGAAAAGAACGGGATCCAAGTCGGCGAAGGCAGATTCGAAGTACGTGATGATGTTGATGCTGGTGAGCTGGGCGTCCTTGTACCAGCCAAGCCAGACAAGAATAACGACGAGGAAGCCGAAGCGGACCGCGGCGTGAACCCGACGATTTCGAACATATTTGTGTTGAAACACAATCAGCAGCGTGAGAACGGCAAGAATCACCGCCAAAATCGCGATATCAACGCGCCGCTCCAGCCAGATCGTCTGCCACTCATTGAGTGTGCTCACGCGCACCTGACCGAGCAGGGCATAGACCGGCTCTTTAAATCCGGCCTCTTCCAATGCGAAGTCGTTGCCCATCACGAACGCCGCCGGAATTCGGTAGGGAACGGTAACATAAGCCGGTTCGGTCCCGGTGGGCGCGCCCACGGCATCGGGCCTGATTTCGATGCGAAGCGCCCAGGGCTCGAACGGATCGAAGCCATCGCGCGGGCGCAGCCGGAAAAGCTCCTGCTCCTTGAAGCGTGGCGCACCGTGGACCCGAACGGCGTTGTGCTTGAGCATCTTGTCGCGTGTCAGAGCGATGGTCTTGCCATTCTGAACAATTGCGACGCGTTCGAAATTGCTCCGGACGTTCGTCCGGACTTGACCCGAGCCCAAAACTCGATACTTGCCAAGGGCGGCGATCAGAACGATTTGATCGCCCAGGCTGACCTGCGCCATGTTGAAATTGTGCCAGCGCTGGCCGTAGACATTGCGGCCGATACCATCCGGCGTGACCATGCCGGTGTAGACCTCGAAAAACGTGCCGTCCGGCGGTCGCTGGCGAAACGCGGTAAGATCCAAATCAGCTGGAAAAGCTGCTGCAGCGTCGGCATTGGTGATCGTAAGACGTCCGATGTCTGCGGCCGCGATCAAGTCGCGCCACCGTCGATCCTCGCGACTAACCACACTGATGGATTGATTACCGGCGGTGAGATTCCCGGTAGGTGAGGTCGCCAGCAGACCATCGTTACCGGCAAGCTGGCTTCCAAGATCGATTGAGAGCCCGGCCTTGTTGGTTTGCGCCTGAACCAAGCCTGTTATCATGGCGACCTTGCGCGCAGAAGCGAAAGCGGCACTTCTCATCAGTTTCGAACTGACCGTCGCGCCGGAGACGCCGTCGACCGCCGCGCGTTGGGTGGCGCGGTTCGCGCGCATTGTCGGAAGATTTTTCAAGCGATCGAGAAAGGCCTGCAGCAAATCGCCGCGGATCATGCTGGGACCGATGATCGGCTCGTAGTGCTCGAGCAATATGATGCCCTTCAGATCGGCCGCGAGATCGATGCCAACGAGAATGTCGTATGGTTCGCCGGCAAATCCGGTCGAGCGCACGGTGTCGTGGGTCGACATTAAATAGCCGACAACTTCGCCCCCAATCACCACCGGCACGGATGGTGGATCGCCGGTAACTTCGCCGATACCTTCGGCTCCGGGGAAGGCCTGCTGCAACACCTCCGGCGTGATACGCGTACCGAGTGGATCCTCCATGCCGGCCATGGCCGCGCTGGCGGACCAGCAGGCGACAATACACAGCCACACGTAGGTGAGCGCGATTCGTGGCCCTGGCGTCACAAAATGACGTTCTGCCATGCGAGTCCTCGTTCAAGCTATCCACGCGGGAAGCCCGATCGAACTCGCCGCACTGCTGTTAAACACTTGGCGTACAGGGAAATCAACTGCTACCGGACGAAATACAGCGCAAATGACGCCCTAGCTAGCGCTGGGCGCGCTCTTGAGGGCTTCCTGCAAGGTTTGACCCAGTTCGGGCTGTTGATGCGGCGCGTTGCCAAAATGGGTTGAGAGCTTCGATTTCTGCCAATAGCCTTCACGCCCGTGTTCCAATTGAGGAATTTGGGGAAGTATTTTCTGATAGGGAGGTCCAATGACGCGCGCGGAGTTGAGACAGCTCGTAGTAGCGTTCACGGACGCATTCAATCGGGAGGATCTGGACGGCGTCATGGCCTATATGGCCGAAGACGCGCTCTATGACGAATTCAACGGTCATCGCACCGAGGGCGCGGCCGAAATCCGCAAGGCGTTCGAGCCGCAGTTTGCCGGCAAGTTCGGAACCATGCGCTTCCGCGGGGAAGACCTGATCGTCGACGCGGAAGCGAGGTCCGCGATGATCTCATGGACCTGTACACTTGAAACGCCAGAGCGCTTCGGCGGATGGCGCGGACTGGACCTTCTGTTCTTTAACGATGCGGGCAAGATCGTCCGCAAGGAAACTTACGCCAAGACCGAAAAACCGGCTATGCGGCGTCTTAAACGCTAGCACGAAATACGCAGCGAGGATTGTGTTGCCCCGGATCTCTGAGGTTTGGCTGGCGAGGCCGCTCTCGGGGCAATTCGGACCCGCTCCACTGCGGCCCGTGAAGCTCCCTCGTGACGCGAACCGGTCATGGTGGCATTTTCGGCGGGCGCGACTCCGGAATTTGGAACCGCACGGAAAAACGACCCGGATGGGGATCCATTCTTACGACGTGTGGCGGTCGAGGAAGTCGAGAATTGCCGCGTTAACCATGGGATCGTTATCCTCATGCATTAAATGCGACGCCTTGCTGATCTCGACAAAGTCGGAAGCTGGCAGTAACTCGCGCAATCGGCCAGTGCGTTTGCAGAGGAAACGCGGACTATCTTCGCCGGCTAAGAGTAAAGCTGGGGCACGCACACCGCGTACTTGTGCATCAGTGAGCGGTGGGAAGCCGGCGCCCAGAAGCTGCGCCCGGTCGGTCTTTTGATTGTCACGCACTTGCTGTTTGCGCGCCTCGCTCAACCGCTCGAAGCTTGCTTTGCCGAGCACGCCGCAACCAAATATTCGCATCGCGGCCGCGTCGTCACCGCGCCGATATGCTTTCTCAGCGGGCGCGAATGCGGTGGCCGGGCGAGTAAACAAGAGCCGAAGCAATTCCCGGGGCCGCGGGGGCGCACTTACAAACAACGGCATCACGGGCGGCTCCATCAAGACCAAGCTGCGCACCAACTCGGGATAGCGGATTGCCATGAGCAGGCTAATGAAGCCGCCCCAAAAAATGGCCGACCAAGTGCGCGTTCGTCAGATCCAACGCCTTCAGAAAAGCGGCCAAGTCCTCCACGTGCCGCAGCATTCGATCGTCCACGCCAGGTTCGATGTCGATGTTTGGCGGGGCATAGCGTCGGCTGTAGGCCATCGCTCGATAATGGGCACCCACCGCGGACACCTGATCTTGCCCAGTTTCGCGGATCGGATGCGCTTCCGTGGACGAAGACCACTGGCTCGCCGGTACCTTGCTCGTCGTAGGCGAGGCGGGTTCCGTTGGCCGAAACGTTGCTCAGGCTATCAAGTGAAATTGTCGTCTGGACGGACAGCGTACAAAACCCGGGACCAGCGTCAATGACCGAACTAAACTCGATTGCCGAGGCGCCTTTGATCTGGTCTCGTTCGTGGCGCCGCATCGTCGGGGTCGGGCTTCGAGCGCGAATGGCTCACAGGTCTCTTTGATGGTCGCAGTGTCCTTAATTGGGAGCTGAATCTGTAGATCGGCGTGGAATAAGGACCCCAGTATTGGGGTGATCGGCGTCCAAAAAGGCCCCTCCCTGATACGAGGGTCCATTGTGCTCCCGATTCGAATCGGGGGCCGAGTTTGGGATGCTGGTAGTGGAGACGATCGCGAAGATCCGGCGGGCGTATTTTCAACAACAGAAGCCGATCAAGCAGATTTGCCGGGAGCTGAAGGTCTCGCGGAAGGTTGTCCGCAAAGTGATCCGCTCCGGGAAGACGGAATTCATTTACGAGCGGTCGGTTCAGCCCAGGCCGAAGATCGGCCCCTGGCGGAACGAGCTCGATCACATGCTCACGGAGAATGCGCGCCGTCCTAAGCGCGAGCGCTTAACACTGGTTCGTATTTTCGAAGAGCTCCGCGGTCTTGGCTATGAAGGCGGATACGACGCGGTTCGGCGCTATGCCGCATCCTGGATCCGGCAGACATGCGCAGCGTCTGCATCGGCCTTCGTGCCGCTGAGCTTCGATCCGGGCGAAGCATATCAGTTCGACTGGAGCCACGAGATTGTCCTGATCAACGGGGTCACCACGACGGTGAAGGCGGCACATGTTCGGCTCTGCCATAGCCGGATGCCGTTCGTCCGCGCCTACCCCCGCGAGACGCAAGAGATGGTGTTCGATGCCCACGATCGAGCTTTCGCTTTCTTCAAGGGCGCGTGTGCGCGCGGCATTTACGACAACATGAAGACGGCGGTCGACGCAATCTTCGTCGGCCGGGAACGCGCCTACAATCGCCGGTTCCTGCAAATGTGCGGGCATTACCTTGTCGAGCCGGTGGCCTGCACGCCGGCCTCGGGTTGGGAGAAGGGACAGGTTGAGAACCAAGTCGGTGTCATACGTCGTCGGTTCTTCACGCCACGGCTGCGGTTCAAGACCTACCGGGACCTCAACGCATGGCTGCTCGATCGCTGCATCGCCTGGGCAAAGGCGCATCCACACCCGGACAGGCGCGACAAGACTGTCTGGGAAATGTTCGAGGCCGAACGCGCAAGTCTTGTCCCCTATACCGGTCCCTTCGACGGCTTCCACGCCGTGCCGGCATCAGTGTCCAAGACCTGCCTGGTCCGGTTTGATTGCAACCGCTACTCGGTCAATGCCACAGCCGTTGGCCGGCCGGTGGAGATACGCGCCTATGCCGAACAGGTGGAGTTCTGGCAAGGCGGTCAGATTGTCGGCCGCCATGCCCGTGTCTTCTGCCGTGACAAAACGGTCTACGATCCTTGGCATTACATCCCGGTTCTTGCTCGCAAACCCGGTGCGTTGCGCAATGGAGCACCGTTCAAGGACTGGTCGCTTCCAACCGCCATGAAGCAGGTGCGGCGGAAGCTGCGGAACATTGCAAACGGTGACCGGCAAATGGTGGACATCCTTGGCGCGGTGCTGACCGACGGTCTGCCGGCGGTGGAGGCCGCTTGCGCCGAAGCGCTTCGCGAGGGCGTGTCTTCTGCCGACGTCATTCTCAACATCCTGGCGCGGCAGAGAGAACCCGGCCCACCGGTGAGCATCGCAACGCCAGAAGCGCTGCGACTTCAGTGTGAACCTGCCGCCGATTGTGCCCGTTACGACAGCCTCAGGAGATCCAACCATGGAAAGACTGCAAGTTCTCGACGCGATGGGACAGCTCAAGCTCTACGGCATGAAGGCCGCCTATGACGAGATTCTCGTCAGCGCTGTAAAGCGCCAGCATGAACCGCAGAAGATCATCGGTGACCTCCTTCATGCCGAGATCAGCGAAAAGCAAGCACGTTCGATCAAGTATCAGATGACCATCGCCAAGCTACCGCTGGCCAAGGAGATCGAAGAATTCGACTTCAACGAGACGCCGGTCAACGAGACTTTGGTGCGCGATCTGGCTGGCGGCGCATTCCTGCAGCACCAGCGCAACTTGATCCTGATCGGCGGTACCGGCACAGGAAAAACCCATCTCGCTGTGGGCATCGCCCGCGCCTGCATTCGGGACGGGGCGCGGGGACGGTTCTTCAATGTCGTCGACCTCGTCAACAAGCTCGACGCCGAAGCGCGCGCCGACCGGCAAGGGCGCATGGCCGACCTTCTGTGCCGACTGGACTTTCTGATCCTCGATGAACTCGGCTATCTGCCCTTTGCACAGACCGGCGGTCAGTTGCTCTTCCATCTCATCAGCCGTCTCTACGAGCGCACGACGATCATCGTATCCACCAACCTGACCTTCGGCGAATGGCCGAGCGTGTTCGGAGATGCAAAGATGACGACGGCACTGCTTGACCGGCTGACACATCACTGCGACATCGTCGAAACAGGCAATGAGAGCTGGCGCTTCAAAAACCGCGCCTGAAAAAACCTCCTCGAAGCGCCCTCCGGCAATGCACTGCGCAAACCTGATGGCTTCGCGCATCGCCTCCGGGCGTCCTCAAACACGCCAACACGGGGGTCCTCTTTGCACGCCGATTGGGGGGCCCAATTCAATGCCGGTTGACACTGAATCCGTTATTGGTTGCTTATGCCCAGATTGCCGACATCCTGATCGGGCGAACGCGACCGCCGCAACGGACCCTCTATGGAAGCGAAGACCAACGGCACCGAGCCAATCCGATTCTTGGATGGTCGCGTCGATTACCGAACGGGGCGCATCAATGCTGCCATCATGTGGTACTCGGTAGGTCCATGGACCTGTCAGGACGGACGCGATCACATCGGATCAAGTTGGGTGGCGACGATTTCTCGGGAATCACGGATGTACACACGGACCAAGAATTTGCTCATATAAGGAATCGCCGACAACGTGCGATCTCGGAGGGCTAAAGGATGTCGGAGTTGCACCAAGACCTAATCGTTTTCGACGGCCTGAACGTTTCGAACTGGGGCCCGGCCGTGTTCGCGGATATGCGCCGCGGCGGCGTCACGGCGGCGAACTGTACGGTCTGCGTATGGGAAGGTTTCGTGGACACCATGCGCAATATCGCGCGCTTCAAACGCTGGTTTCGCGAGCATGATGATCTGATCGTTCAAGCGCGATCCGTGACCGATATCCGTCAAGCCAAGGACGATCATAAGACCGCAATCGTTCTCGGTTTTCAGAATGTATCGGCATTCGAAGACCAACTTGGCTACGTGACGTTGTTTAAAGATGTTGGCGTCGGCATCGCCCAGCTGGCGTACAACACCCAGAATTTTGCTGGTTCAGGGTGCTATGAAAGCAGCGATGGCGGCCTGTCAGATTTCGGTCACGACCTGGTGGCGGAAATGAACCGTGTGGGCATCATGTGCGACCTGTCGCATGTCGGACCGAAAACGTCGGATGATGTTATCCGGGCATCGACCCGCCCGGTTTGCTACTCGCATTGTCTGCCAGCCGGCCTAAAGGAACACCCGCGCAATAAGAGTGATGCGCAGCTTAAGGCCATGGCCGATGGCGGTGGCTTTGTTGGTGTGACCATGTTTCCAGCCTTTTTGAAGCAAGGTATCGATGCCACTGTCGACGACTATGTTGCGGCCATCGATTATGTTGTCAATTTGATCGGCGAGGATACGGTGGGCATCGGCACTGACTTCACCCAAGATCACGATCACGCATTCTTTCAGTGGATCACTCACGACAAAGGCGATGGGCGCAGGCTCACGGACTTCGGCGCAATCATTAACCCGAAGGGCTTGCGCACGATCCGCGAGTTTCCCAATCTAACCGCGGCCATGGAACGGGCCGGCTGGGGTGAAACCAGAATCCGCAAAATCATGGGCGAGAATTGGGTGCGGGTTCTCGCCGACGTATGGGCGGGTTAGTTCCGTGCGCCAATTCCACCAATGGCTGTCGTTGCCACGCTGCCAGCCAACCGAACATCGCATCCATCCTGACCCGACGTTGCGGCGTCCATCGTCGGTGTTACGGCCTCCATGGCGCGTTTACATGCGCTCTTCGACGATAGAACCCGTCCCTCTGGGACGGCGGCACGACGCCAAGCTGGCCTGCGGCGGGCGCAGCGACTTTGTCCTGCATGCCGCCGCCTGGTCGAAGCAACATGCTCGTCGAGCCTATTTGATTGGCCGCCACTTTTCCGGAACAGACATTGTCGTCGGCCACAGATGTCCGATAGCCACTCATACCCGACCTGTCAGCGACCACGATTCAAGTGTGGCTCATTTCATGGCAAAGTGAGCCACACATGCATAACTCTTTGACATGGATTGGGCTGGAGAAGCGCTCCAGCTCTGTTCACGACGGCCACTGGCGACGGATTGGGGCGGCGCCGTCCCAATCGATGGCGGCGGCCCGGACCGCGTCGAATATGCGCCGGCGCGTGTCTGTCATATGCGCCATCTCGATCACCGTGCCGGGATGACCTTCCTCACGCAAATAGACAAAGCGGCCGCGCGGGGTGTCGCCAGCCTGACCAAGGGAATAGCCGTTGGAGAGCGCGCGCTCAAGGCGGTCGTCGTAATCCTCCGGCCAGCTCGACCAATGCTGCATGCCCTCGTGCCCCGCGCCCAAGAATTCCTGATACATACTAGCCGTGTCACAACGCTGTTGAATAAGTTCAAGTTGCACCTCGCCGGAATTGGCCAGCGCGACCGAGAGGTGGATGTCATCAAATTCCTGGTCGTGATAACGGAAAGTGGTCACCGGCAGCTTGTCGGTGTAGTACCACGGGCCAACGCCACACACCTCTATCCAGTGTTGCATGGCCGCTTCGATGTCGCGGACGACAATGCCGATCTGGCGCAATTCGCCGAATAGACGGCTCATCCTCGCCTCCTCTGTGTCCAGTATTTGCTTAGTCGATACAGGACGGATCATATGCGAGCTGCCATGGAAACGGCAGCTCCCATCGAGACGAGCCAATACCTGGCGCGATCAAGCCCGGCCGGTACACGCATTGATACTGATTTCAATCCGGCGTAACATCTTGACTTAGCGGCTTGTTCAACTCGGCCGGTCTGGGTTGAAAGTGATGGCAGACCAGAAGCGCAAGCTTGCGGCGATTCTGAGTGCGGATGTGGTCGGCTACTCGCGCTTGATGCGCGACGACGAAGCCGCGACGGTTGCGACGTTGCAAGAATACCGGGCGGCCGTTGGCCGGGTGATCGACCAGCGGGGCGGGCGCGTCGTCAACGCACCCGGCGACAATATCTTGGCCGAGTTTGTGAGCGCCGTTGAGGCAGTCCAAGCCGCCGTCGAAATCCAGAGGAATATCGAAGGTCGCAATGCCGAGCTACCAGAGACTCGGCGCATGCAGCTACGGGTTGGGGTCAATCTTGGCGATGTGATCGAGGAAGAGGACGGCACTATTTATGGCGACGGCGTCAACGTCGCTGCGCGCATGGAATCGTTGGCGGATAGCGCCGGCATTTGCGTCTCCAGCACAGTTTACGACGCTGTCGAAGGCAAGCTTGATTTTGGTTTTGACTTCCTTGGCGCGCAGCCCGTCAAGGACATCGACAAGCCGGTGCGCGTCTACCGCGTGCGCGCGGAGGCTGGAAGCAGGTCTCCAAAGGGCCGGCCACGAGTCGCCCAACGCCTATCCTTGGTTGTCGGCGCCCTGGCGGGGATAGTTGCTGCAGTTGTCGTTGGTTGGTGGGTAACCCAAGGGCCAGTAGCCCTCCAACAGGAGACAGCAGAAGGATCGTTGACCAATGATCCGATTCTCGCAATGCCGACGGGACCGGCGATTGCCGTTCTGCCATTTGAGAACATAAGTGACGACGAGAGTCAGGACTATTTTTCGGATGGCGTCACCGAAGACATCATCACGGAGCTGTCGCGCTTCGACGAAATCCACGTCATTTCCCGAAACTCGACCTTTCAGTTTAAGGATAAAGCCGTTGACGTGCGCAAAGTCGCGCAGGACCTGGGCGCCGATTACATTGTCGAAGGCAGTGTTCGCAGGGCAAGCAATCGTATTCGGGTGACGGCTCAATTGCTTGACGCCGGGGAAGGCACACATCTATGGGCCGATTCGTACGATCGCCAATTGACCGCCGACAATATCTTCGATGTTCAAGATGAGATCGTCGGCCAAGTTGTGACAACCATTGCCGACGCCTATGGCATCATCGCGACCAGCCGGCTCCAAATCGCGCAGCGTTCCGAAGCCCACGATCTGGGTGCCTATGAGTGTGTTTTGCGCGCCCACGAATATTACGGAAGTAGCGACTATACCGTGGACGCTGCGAAGCATCTGGTGGTCAGAACGTGCCTCGAAGAAGCCGTCAAAACCGATCCGACATACGCCGACGCCTGGATTTGGTTGGCGGGAATGTATCGAGATGAAGCTTGGTATGGTCACAATGCGATACCGGATCCGTGGGGCCGCATGGAAGCGGTGCTGCGGCGCGGCCTTGATTTGGATTCCAACCACCAAGCTGGACATGCGTTCCTTGCCGACCTCTATAAGGAGAGAAAACAGGAGGAATTGTTCTTCGAAGCCGCAAGACGGGCGATCGAGCTTAACCCCAATAGCGCGAATATTTTGGCATGGATGGGCGCTGCCATCGCCACATGGGGCCAATGGGACCAGGGGATTCCGCTTATGCGGAAAGGTGTCGCACTAAGCCATACGCCGCCTGCATGGATGTTTTGGACCATTTCTTGGGACCACTACAGGCGGGGTGAATACGAGGAGTCACTCTCTGTCGCAATGAAGGGGTACGTGAATTGGCCCCCATTTCGACCGGACAGTCGGCGTAAGCAGGGAGGCTTAGGCATAGCCCTAAGCATGTGCTTATGTCTGATGACTTTCAGCGGATCGAAGTGATCACAGGAACCGCACGTCGACGGCATTGGTCGGCCCAACAAAAGCTGGCGATTGTCGAGGAAACGCTTGCGCCTGGTGCGAGTGTTTCGGCTGTCGCCCGACGTCATGGGGTTGGCGCCAATTTAGTGTATCGTTGGCGGCGGTTGATGAAAGAAGGGGGCGCCGTGGCTGTGGGGGCAGACGAGACGGTGGTCGGCGAAGCGCAGGTCAAGAAGCTTGAGGCACAAGTACGTGAACTCGAGCGCTTGCTTGGCAAGAAGACCATGGAGGTGGAAATCCTGCGCGAGGCCCTTGAGCGGTCGCGGGCAAAAAAACCGATCTTGCACGTTGCCTCGCCGCTACGGGGCGATACCCGATGAGCGCCGTGGCCAGAACGCTGGGCGTGTCGCGCTCGAACCTGTACGAGCGGACACAGGGGGCCAACCGATCGCGCGGCGCTTATCGCAAACCGGGCGACGCGGCCTTGTTGGAACTGATCCGCCGTCTTGTCGATGAACGGCCGACTTACGGCTATCGCCGGATCACGGCCCTGGCGCGCCGAGAGTTAGCGCGCGTCAACGAACCCCTGCCGAACCACAAGCGCGTCTATCGGCTCATGAAGCGACATGGTTTGTTGCTGCGCAAATCGTCTGGACGTCGTGACGGCCGTGTCCATGACGGCAAAGTCGTCGTCATGAGTTCGAACTTGCGATGGTGCTCGGACGGCTTTGAGTTCGCGTGTTGGAACGGTGACATTGTCCGCGCCGCGTTTGTCATTGATGCTCACGATCGGGAGTTGATCGCCCATGTCGCCGTTTCCGGCCGGGGCATCAGCGGTTCGGACGTGCGCGACATGATGCTCGAAGCGGTTGAAACACGGTTCGCGACACTGTCCGCGCCGCGGCGGATCGAATTCCTGTCCGACAACGGATCACCCTACACCGCCAAGGACACGCGCGACTTTGCCATGGCGCTCAATTTGGAACCATGTTTCACGCCGGTCGCCAGTCCTGAAAGCAACGGCCTTGCCGAGGCTTTTGTGAAAACCATCAAGCGCGATTATGTCCGGGTCAATCAGATCCCGGACGCCAAAACCGCGCTTGAACAAATCACCGGATGGTTCGAGGATTACAACGACAATCATCCACATTCCGGGCTCAAATGGAGATCGCCCCGCGAATTCCGAGGAGCCCAAAACACATAGCCGGGTGTCCGATCAAACGGGGGCAACACCAGTACGCGCCAACAGATCCATGGTTCCTCGCTCAAATCATTCCAGTCTACGTTCAGCTCGTCGAAAGGCCGACGCTGAAGCGGCACTTCATCAAATGCTCACTCTTGACCCTAATATTGGGCGGAACGTTCGCGGGGGCTTCTCATCTTGGACATACGATGAAGAGCTTGTTGAGCGCATGGTGACCGACTTGCGAGAGGCCGGTCTCGAGGTTCCCGAGACAAGCATCGAGAATCCGTGACAAACGCCTGGGTCGAACCACCCCACCCATCATTGACAGTTTTCTAGGATCGGCCAGAATCAATTGACCGTACCGTGTCATGGGAGCGCTTCTTGGCCGACGGTAAAGGTCCGAAACAGAGACTTGCGGCGATTTTGGCCGCAGACGTGGCCGGTTACTCGCGCCTGATGCAGGCCGATGAACGGGCGACCATCGCCACGCTCAACGAATATCGCAGCCTGTTCCGTGCTGAGATCGAAACCCATGACGGCCGCGTGGTCGACATGGCCGGTGACAGCGTCCTTGCCGTATTCGACTCCGCCATCGGCGCGGTCACCGCGGCGGTGCAGATCCAGGGCGAGCTGGCAAAGCGCAACGTGGCTCTGCCCGACGACCGGCGCATGGCGTTTCGCATCGGCGTTAATCTGGGCGACATTTTCGAGCAGGCTGACGGCACGATTTATGGCGATGGCGTCAATGTGGCCGCACGCCTGGAAGCCATTGCCAGCCCCAGTGGCATCAACGTCTCGGGGAGCGTGTTCGACAGCGTGCGCTCCAAGGTTGGCGTCTCGTTTGACTTTTTGGGCGAGCAAGAGGTCAAGAACATCGCCGGCCCGGTCCGTACATATCGTGTCGCCGATGGCGAAGAGGTGCGTTCGGACACACCGCTGCGGCGATCAAAGCGCAACCTCGTTATCGGATTGGCCGCGGCGGCTTCAATCCTTGTTGTCGGTGGTTTGTGGGGCGTCGGCCTGTTTACAGCGCAGGCCCCCGACGGGCGCGAAAAAAGCGCGAGCGCGCTGGCGGACGTCGACAGCCCGGCAGGCCGCGCGCCGCCGTCGGATAAAGCTTCGGTAGCCGTGCTACCGTTTCAGAATCTCAGCACTGACCCGGCGCATGCTTTCCTCGCCGATGGTTTGCACGAGAACATTACCTCGACACTGTCTCAGGCCCGCCGCCTGTTTGTCCCGGCCCGCTTTTCCACACTCCAATACAAAATCCCGGACGTTGACATAGGGATCGTCGCGCGCACGCTTGGCGTTGCGCATGTGTTGGAAGGCAGCGTGCAAGTAGCGGGAGAGCAAGTTCGCATTACCATGCAGTTGATTGACGCCGCCACCGGCGGTCACATCTGGACCGAGCGCTATGACCGACCACTCGACGACGTCTTTGTTCTGCAGGACGAAATCACACTCGACGTTGTCAGTGCACTACAGGTAAAGCTGATCGAAGGCGCGCAAGCCCTGCGATGGCGCGGCGGCACGGTCAATCTTGAGGCCTGGGCCCTAGCACAAAGCGCGCTGGTCCATATTCGCCGTTTCAACCAGGAAGACCATGCCGAGGCGCGCGCACTTGTCGAACGCGCACTCCAACTGGACCCTGACTATGCACTCGCCTGGACTTTGTTGGGCTACATCTATCAGCAGATTTTTGATGAAGGCTGGGTTGATGATCCCTCGCTTCTCAACCAAGCACAAATCTGTGCTGAAAAGGCGATAGCACTCGACCCCAATCTGCCGCTTGCACATACGCTCATTGGCTTCGTTGCGTTGAGCAGAGGCAACGTCGATGTGGCAGTGGCCCAGGCTGAAAAGGCGATTGCGATCGATCCCAATGGCTCAATCTCGCGTATGCACCTCGCGATATTTCTCAATGTCGCCGGAGACCCGGACAAGGCCCTGAGTTTGATCGACGAGGCCATGGCGTTGAGTCCGATTTATCCCGATTTTTATCTCTGGAATAGGGCCCACGCGCTTCTCCTGGCCGGTGAGTACGACGAGGCAGCCGATCTATTCGTCAAATACCAGCAACGTGTCCCGGGCGATTGGCCTATTTTGACAACGATTGCCTTGGCGAAGGCAGGTCGAAACGAAGACGCGGCGGCGTACATCGAGGAAATGATGGACGAGACCTCGGGCTTCTCGATCGATCTTGCACGCGATCAACTCGATCGCCGATATCCCTACAAGGATCAGTCTATCCTGGAGGGGCATCTCCACACGTTGCGAGGTCTCGGCGTGCCTGAGCATCCGCCACGTGCCGATGCCGACAAACCATCGATTGCAGTGCTACCGTTTGTGAACTTGAGCGGCGATCCGGACCAGGACTATTTTGCCAAAGGCATCAGCGAGGAATTGATCACGGCGCTGGGGCGATTCCCGGCGCTTCGGGTGGCGGCTCGGGGCACATCTCGCGAAATGACCGGACAAGACCCAAGAAGAGTCGCCGAGGCTCTCAATGTGGATTTTGTGCTCGAAGGATCGGTGCGTAAAGCCGGCGCGACCGTGCGTGTTGACGCCAGCCTTGAAGCCGCCGACGGCACGCAGGTTTGGGCGGAGCGCTTCGACCGCGACCTGACCGCAACCAACCTGTTCGCAATCCAGGATGACATCACAAGCCGCGTCGCGGCTGCGCTTGCAAGCGGTCGCGGCGCCATCAGCGCTGGTGTCGTTGCCCGGCGAGCGCGGAGCCGCACGGCCGACTTGAGTGCATATGAATGCTACTTACGTGCCTTAGCAAGTCTCCAGTCCCCGAACCCGAAACGACACACGGCAGCACGCGATTGCCTGGAAGCTGCGGTTGCGGCAAATCCAGATTTTATCGATGGCTGGTCAGCCCTTAGATGGCTCTACGAGTCAGAGCATGTGCTGGGCTTTAACCCACGTCCGCGGCCGTTAGACCGCGCGCTTGATGCTGCACGCAGGGTGGTTGCGCTTGACCCCAATCATCCCAAAGGCTTGCACGGTCTCGCGTCAATCCATTTCATGCGACGGGACTTAGAACAGTTTTTCGACACAGCGGAGCGTGCGCTGCGCGTCAACCCCAACGATACAGAAACGTTGGCCGATCTAGGCTGGATGATCGCATATGCAGGGCGTTGGGAACGTGGCATCAAGCTGTTAGAACAGGCGAATGAAATCAATCCATCGATTGGTAAGTGGATCTACATCGCGTATGCGATCGATAAGTACAGGCGCCGCGATTATGTCGGCGCGCTAGCTGATGCGCAGCGCGCCCAGATGCCGGATTTCAGGCGCGATCCATTTGTGACGACGATCGCGCTCGCGCAGGTGGGCCGTATCGATGATGCCAAAGTGAGCCTTGCGCGCATGCTTGAGCTTCATCCCGAGTTCGCCGACGATCCCTGGGGCGAATGCCGCAAGTGGAACTGGTCCGAAGATCTGATCGCCGACATCCTGGACGGCTTCGAGAAAGCCGGCCTGCAGATTCCGCCTGATCCGGCTGGGTAAATTGGCGCGTTCTGGTCCGGTGAATAGTACGGATCGCCGAACAGCGAATTTGCCGAATTGGCCATGTCTAAGCTTTCCTGCTCACGCCAACTGTCCGGTCGAAATGGGGGGCAGTACATGGTCATTCGTAGATTTCGCCGTCGAACGTCTCTCTTGTTACACCTTCGGCCTCCGGGTTGAAACCGAGTTCGATCTGCACGCCGTTGGGGTCATTGAAGAAGACTTGTATAACTCTTCCGCCGCCCGCCAGCCTTTTTCTGTATTTCACGCCGTTCTTTTCGAGAACAACGAGCTGTTCTGCGAGGCCCGATCCCCACATTGCGAAATGGTCGAGCCCCTTGCCCATGGCGTCTGGATTGGTCCGCGGCGGGCTGTCCCGGTCAACTGGTGATATATGGATGATCGGCATATCATCGGCGTACATCCAGTAGCCCGGCTCCGGGAACGGCGGGCGGAATCCGTTCTTGAGGCCGAGCACTTCCGCATAGAAGTCACGCGTTTCCTCAAGACTGGTCGCACGAATGTTGACGTGGTTCAAATGGTATCTCGACATGATGCTCTCCCCCGTGAAATTGGCCTGCCTGCTGGAGGCTGCGCGTAAACACTGAAACCAATTCGAGGCTCATTATTTCCCGGCAATTCAAGTGCTTTGCAGCGTCCCCCAGGGTCGTCGGAAACGACCCGCCGGCAAGGGCCGCTGCCGGAGTGATGCTGTTTATCTCCGACACTCGATCACCTAGCCGAGCTTGATGCACAAGATCTCGGACGCGCCGCCCTCAAGCGATGCCAGCGGGAACGGATTGTTTGATGTGCAAGCCTTGCCATCCGACGTAAAACTGAAGTCCCGCGTGTAGCTGCCACGCAAGGGTACCGGATAGGCAACGAAGCGTTCTTCGGATGGGATGAACCGGTACATCCGATCGGTCATCGTCACGTTCATCCAGATCTCTTGGGTTTGCGGATGCACGCCCAAGGCGTAGGGTGCCGGCCGATAGCCTTCGGCGAACTCGGGCATCGGATAGACCTTGGTTTCAAATCCGTCATCGGTCGGTTGGATCCGCGCCAGTGTGCCTTCGGCAAATCCGGCCAGCCACAACACGCCGCTCTTGTCGAAACGCAGCCGCCGCGGCCCGCGGATTGGTGAAACGTATTCGGTGGGTTCCAAGGTTCTTGGGTCTATGCGTCCAATTTTGTCGGCGAACAGGCGACTGTACCACACCGAGCCGTCGATCGGATTAATGTCGATTCCATAGGGCCAGGTGCCGCGCGACCCGCCGAGCGGCTTCGCCCCCGGCAGGTGGATGACCTTGCTTTCGCCAGTCGCCGGGTCCAGCCGTCCGACCTGTTCCGACCCGGCGATCGTGAACCATGCGATGCCTTGCGCATCGATCCGGATGGTGTGCGGGTAGCGCGCACCGCCGCCGATGACATGTGAAGGTTCCCATTCGTTGGTGGCTGGGTTGAACACGCCGATCGAATTTGTCGCGGTGTTGGTTACGTAGTATTTGCCGTCGTGGCCGAGAGCCATCGAGTGTGGGGCGTTGCGGGTATACTGGCCGAAGCTGTCGATCTCGCCGGTCGTTGACCCAGGCACCCAGAAGCGATTGCCGTTGCCGGACTGGGAGATGTATTTGGACTTACCGGTCTTGGTGTCGGTGACCGCGAAATGCGAACCTACCTGATCCGCCGAATAGATGATGTCGGTGTCGGGATGGACAATCGCATCATGCGGGTTGCCGCGCGACAGCCTGTATTCGTAGATCTTCGCCTGGCTCAGCGACCGATCGATCGGAAAGTCAGGCCGGACCGCGATGGGTTCGCCATCGAACCCTTGCGCCAAAATCGCGGCGCGTCGCTTGCGCAATTCGACACCGTATCTGCCACCCATATAGCTGTGCATGCGCACAATGGTCTGGTGCCACCATTCAGGGCTGCGCTGCGCGCGGGTTCGGGCATTGCCCAGCTGATGGCAGGAAAGACAATCGCGTCGAAACTGAAACTGATTGAAGAGATCGTCGTCGCGACGCTCGAACGCGAGTTTGCCGAAGTGATAGATCGCGGGAAGACTGTCAGAGATTTCAACCGGGTCGGTCATCGCCTCCATGACCAGCGTCTGGCCGACCACCGGAGCTGACCTGAGTGCGATTTCAGTTTCCAGGTCGCGGTAGTAAGGCGTGCGCAGGCGTACCGCGAGCTTTCCCTTGAGCGCCGTGTCGAGGCGAAAGGCGCCTTGGCTGTCCGAAAACACTGACTCCGAAATTCCGGATTTCGCATCGCTGACCCGGACCATGACACCGGCCAAGGCCGCACCATCGGTATCCGTAACGGTTCCGCTAAAACTCCCGGCAAGCACAGGCTGCGCGGCGGCCGCGATCGCGCAAGCGGCGACGGTTGCGCTGATTTCGTTAAACCATTTCATCCGACATTTCCAAGATGACCCCATTTCCAACCCGATTTGTAGTCATTCGGCGGCGCCACGGCAATTTTGGCGTTGATCGGGCACGGCGGTACGCGCCATCCGCAGGGCCGATGGGCGCCGGCCATACTATCATCGTGATCCAATACGACTCTTCCGTCGGCGTGGCTTGTTTCGCCCTTGTGTCTCCCCGCATGGTCATCCGCGTATGGCGCCGGACTCAGATCTTTGAAGGGTGTCTCGCGTACGGTCCCTGACATAGATAGCCAGCGCCGGGTAATCCGGATTGAACAAGACAAGGGTCACAAACATCGTGACGCCATGTTGACTCACGAATTGCTCGATCTGGTGGCGCCCGACGCACGCGAAGAGCATCAAGGTGCCTACCGGTTGGCTCTTCCCGGGCGCCGATCCAATTGGCCCGCTCGCCACACCTCAGCTCAGTCGCATTTCGTTCACCATTCGGCCACAGGTGAAAATGATGCGCACCAGCGGCCGCGTGGTTTATGGCGATTGCTTTCTTGTCCCGCCAGTTGTACGGGCCATACTTTATCGCTCCGTCACCCATCGCCCGCGACATGTGAATGAGTGCGACACGGCGCTGGTCGCGCGCGATCATGTCTGGCGGTCGCGGCATTTTTCAGCCTGTCGGCGACCCGGGTATCAACTTGTAAGAGCCGGATAACTGTGCCTGAATTCCCCTATGGGAGGGGCGATATGACGTTGAAGGATTTGCGAAACGATCGTGCGACCGAGACAGATTCCGCGCGGCGCGGCCGGGCGCACGGAGACGGCGTGGATGTCAGTCTGTCCGCGCGGTCGTGCGCCGGAGAGCCATTCAAACAGATCATGGACCGGCGTTTGGCAAGACGATCGTTTTTGAAGGGGGCCGCGGCAACGCCCGTGGTGATGGCGATCCCGACAGCGTTGCTACCCCGCGACGCCGAAGCCGAGAATCGCGATGATTACCTGAAGTTTAAACCGATTGCGCCCACCACCGCCGATGATGTGGTGACGCCCGACGGATATACCGCCCATTTGATCATCCGCTGGGGCGATTCATTATTTGCTGACACCGAAGACTTGGACACGAGTAATCTGATCGACGGTGCGTTGCTGGATGAAGGTGCGGCGGACAAGCAAGCGAAGCAATTCGGCTACAATTGCGACCTCAACGCCTACTTTCCCTTGGCCCAAGGCGCGCAAGGTGGTCGCAACGGCGTCATCGCCGTCAATCACGAATATGTCAATCCGCCCCTGATGTTTCCGAACTATCCAGAAGAGTTCGGACCTGAAGGTCCGATCCTTGATTTTGTCAGAACAAATCCCGAAGCCGTCCGTGTGTTGAAGGCCGCACACGGGCTGACCTTGGTCGAGATCAAGAAGCACGGCCATTCGTGGGGCTATGTAAAGGGATCACCCTACAATGTGCGCATTACGGCCGACACCGAGATGGAACTTACCGGTCCGGCGAGGGGCCACGCATTGTTCAAAACCGATGACGATCCGGAAGGCGCTCGAGTCCATGGTACGCTAAATAATTGTGCCGGCGGTAAGACCCCTTGGGGGACCGTGTTGAGTTGTGAAGAGAATATCGACCGCTATTTTGGCCGTGCCGCTGATTTGGTCGCCGCGGCAACCGGCGACGCCGCTGCTGCCAAAATCGTGCGCCGGCACGAACGCGTCGCACCGAGCGAAGGCATGAGCGATTGGGCCTGGGAAGAGGTTGACGAGCGCTTCAATGTTTCGCTGCATCCAAACGAAGCATTTCGCTTTGGTTGGGTTGTCGAAATCGATCCTTACGACCCGGGTTCGACACCTAAGAAGCGGACGGCGCTCGGCCGCTTCAAGCATGAGGGCGCCACCACAACAATCGCCCAGAACGGCCAAGTCGTCGTGTATTCCGGCGATGATGCCCGCTTTGAATATGTCTACAAGTTCGTGTCGGACGGCAAATACAATCCGAACGACCGCAAAGCGAATATGGCGATCCTGGATGCCGGCAAGCTTTATGTGGCCAAGTTCAATGACGATGGAACGGGCAGGTGGCTACCATTGGAATTGAGGGCGAACCCGGCCCTGGGCGATGAATTTGCGGACCAAGGCGAACTGTTGATTGACGCTCGGCGGGCCGGTGACATTGCTGGTGCCACGCCCATGGATCGGCCAGAGGACATCGAAGTCAATCAGAAGACCGGCAAAATCTACGTCGCGCTGACAAACAACACCCGGCGCACCAACGATCCTGCGGGAACGCGCGATGCCCAGGGGCGCGCCGTGCCGACCTTCCCGAACGGCGCCAACCCTCGGAGTCCGAATCCCAGCGGTCACGTGATCGAAATTACCGAGGCCGGCGAGCAGACCGCGAACACCTTTCATTGGGAGATCTTCATGCTGTGCGGCGACCCGCGCAGCGATTCCGGGTCTTACCTGACGACGATGGAAGACCTAGACGACCTGCCGCTAGCGTCCACGGACACCTATTTCGCAGGGTGGTCCGACGCGGCTAGCGTCAGTCCGATCGGCGCGCCCGACAATCTTGCGTTCGCTGCTGACGGCACGTTGTGGGTGGCCACCGATGGCGCCATGCGAACGACGGGCTATCACGACGGCTTTTTCGTGGTGCCTGTCGAAGGCGGAACACGTGGGCATCTTCGGCAATTCTTGAGTGTCCCAACCGATGCCGAAGCATGTGGGCCGGAACTGACGCCAGATGGCAAAACGATATTTTGCAATGTGCAACATCCCGGCGACAGCGGTTCCATCAGCGGCACAAAGGGCGGTACCCCGCCGTTGCCGGGCAGCGATTGGCCCGATCGAAACGGCTTGCCACCGCGACCAAGCCTTGTTGCCGTCACCAAGAACGATGGTGGTAAAATCGGGTCGTAACGTCAAACATGCAAACCGTGTGCTGACGTTGACGGGCCGACACCAGTCGCCGCGTCATTTCAAAGGAGAAGACAGCCACGATTTCTCTCTTAGCTCAACCTCTCTTCAAACAGGGAGCGGCATAACCATTTGCGCAAAGTCGTCGTAGGTGTCAAATTCATCGAAGGTATTAAACAGAATGATCTAAACCACACCGCCGCCTGATCATCGTCCGTCACCAAGATTCGTGCATATCTGCCGATGGCGCGCGTCCGTATTGTGTTTGAGGTGTCGCACGCAGACCCAAGACGGGACCCGCCCTAGCAATTTTTCACTTGTCGAGCCTTCGCCCAGTCTTTGCCGAGTCGGACCAGCGTTTCTTCGTCCACGATCCGCCGCGCGAGGGGATAGAGTATCTCTTCTTCATTTTGAAAGTGATGGCGCGCAATGGCGAAAGTCTTCCGGACTGCATCTACCGCTTGCTGCACACTTGCCGCATCCTCGATGCGCTCAAGTCCGGACCGGATCTGACGATGCTGGGCGCACATCTTGGAGATCAAGTCGTCGTCTTCCAGCAGGGGCTTGAGCACCGGAAATAGAAACTCTTCTTCGAACGCTGCATGCCAGGCTACTTCGGCCGCCAGAGCCGCCAAAGCGCCCTCGATCTGAGCAAGATCGCCGCCTGTTTCAGCCGACTGTTCGACGGTTCTTAATAGCGCTTTGAACGCGCCATGTTCACCCGCAAGTGCGTCGATCAAATTCATAAACATGCTCCCGTCGCCGCATTGATTCGACTTTTTTCCGCAGCTCTGCGCGCGCTGTCGCAAGCGGGTAGCATACATGCTGGCGTCCCTACCTGGGTCGTCTTTTGACTTCGAGACTTAGTCGCCCCTTTACGCCAAACGTGGCAAAGCGACTTGGGACACTGAGATGGCCGCGCGCCGCGGCCAGGTTCACGACTATCGGGTGGTTGTGTTGGGTCAGCGGCGCCATTGATTTAGGTAAATGCAAACGCGACGATATTAGGATACCCGGCTTAGATGGGCGTGAGCGTCACATGAGCCAAGTAACAGCAACGGTGCAGAGGCGGGGCGTGTTGTGCCAAACGACGCGCGCGAGGTCATGTGGAGGCAGTCTGGCCTTGAGAGGTCTTGGTCGGATGTATGCCTTTAGACGCTGAGGGGGAGTCCGATGATGGATGCCCGCTACGTGGTCGCGTATGCGTCAGACGCGGCATTCGCTGTCGACGAAAATTTGAAGATCGTCGCTTGGAATTACGCTGCGCGGGCCCTGTTGGGTTATACCCGTCATGAAGTGATCGGCAAGCACTGTTCGGAGATCCTCCAGCTGGTCCTACCGAACGGAGAACCGCTGTGCGTTCCTGGTTGCGAGGGGGTTCGGTGTTTCGAACACTTCCGACCTTTCACGACAGCGAATTGCTTGGCGCGGCATAAGGAGTCGCACTGGATCGCCTTAGAGGTCGCATCTGTGGTGACGCCAAAACGAGCCCGTGCCCGGGATCGGCGCAGCGCAGTGGCAACCATATTATTGCGCAGACACAACGAAATCGAGGCTTCTCAGTCGAACCAGGCGGTGCTGCAAATCTTCACGTTCGGCCGGTTTGGGCTGGCCTTCGGCGGACGCGGTCTTGTCGTAGAGAAGTGGGAACGTCAGCATGCCGTGACGCTGTTGAAAGTGCTTGTAGCGCACGCGGGCCGCGCAATACCCCGCGAAGTACTGATCGATTACCTCTGGCCGGACGCAGACGAAAGGAACGGATGGGAACGATTGAAGGTGACAGTCTATTTCCTACGGCGAAGGCTGCGCGTCGCCGGGGTCGCAGAGGATGTCGTCGAGACCGTCAATCGAGCGTACAGACTACGACCCGAAGCTGTATGGATCGATGCAGAGGTCTACGAATGTTGCATCGCGGCTGGATCGACCTATCAAACACGACAACGCTGGTATGATGCGCTCGACCAATATCGTAAGGCGCACAGGCTCTATCGGGGGCCCTATCTCAGCGGTGACATGTATGCGGACTGGTGTGCCGAAGAGCGTGAACGACTGCGTGAAATCCACCTGGAAATGCTGACCGATTTGGCGAAATGCCATTCGGCTCTCGACGGTTACGTTGACGCGGCGAGGGTTTGCCGAGAAATCCTCGCTGACGACCCTTGTCGCGAAAGTGCGCATCGTGCGCTCATGGAAAACCTTGTGCGCCTTGGCCGCAACGATTCGGCTCTGGCCCAATATCGTCAATGTCGACAGATCTTAGCTGACGAGCTTGGTGTGGAACCAATGCTCGAGACCCAAGCTCTTCACCGACAGATCGTGGCGCGAGGAAGAGCGGCCGCGGCCGCGTCAACGGAAGCGGTTCGGGGCGCCGAATAGACCCGATTTTTTAGCGCGGTCGCGAACCTCCCCTAGATCGGAAACAAGACAACTCGTCTGCGCACGCGGACGTCAAATTCCATTGATGCGCACCTTCCCGTCACTGGTATGTCACCAGGCAATGTTTTTGTACGCGTCGAATGTCGTCGTGTTGGCCAGTGGTGTGGACAGGCTATGCGAGATGATCAGAGAGCGAGAACTCGATTCATTCGTTGCCCGTATCTGGATGGAACGTGGCAGCAACGGGGAACCGCTTTGGCGCGGACATGTTCGACACGTCCAAGGCGACCAAGAAGCCTATTTTCAGAACCTAAAGGAGATGGGCGAGTTTCTCGAACGGGTAAGCGGGGTCCCGTGCCCGGCCGCGACTGTTCGTGCGGGCAAATCAAAAAAACGCGGCGACAAGCCGAAAGCTGCCGCCCCCCGAGGCCGCAAACGATAGATCTGAGTCACACGTTTCAGTTCCGATCCAAGACGAGCAACGTATCATTTGCACACTCAATATCTAGGCGACATCGCTATCCCACGGTGTGTGTGCATTTACCGATTCCTACCGCCGGGGGCGGCCAAGAATTCGAAGAGGGGTCGTGCAATGTCTTGTTGTGACCAGGTTGTAGTGAATCAATGCCGGGTTCTTGAGCGCCTTTTCCGGAGCAGCGTGTCCGACTCGGCGTTTCATTCAGGCAGATCGCCCGACCGCAAAAGGTTGACACGAATGACGACCCACCTTCCGAAATTATGCAGATGGCCAACTTTGGTGCTTGTTCTGATCATCCTTGGTTGGCTCGTTCCACAAACGACTTGGGCCGTTGAAGATGGCCAAGAGCTTTTCGAAAGCAATTGTGCGGCCTGTCATACGATCGGCAAAGGTAAACTCGTCGGGCCCGACCTGGCAGGTGTTACGTCACGGCGCGAAGAAAGCTGGCTCGTACGCCAAATCCAAGATCCAGAGGCACTGATTGCCGAGGAGGATCCGATCGCCTTACAGCTTCTGGCGGAGGCCGACAATGTGCCAATGCCGACTCTGGAACTGACGGACGACGATGTTGGGGCCCTGATCACCTATTTGAAAGGCTTTGAACTAGGAGCTGAAGCAGACGTTGGGCTCCCGTCTCAATACCTTCCCACCATCATAATCAGTATCGTGCTAATCGTCCTCCTAACCATCATAGGCCTTAGGGTCGGGCGTAAGCAAGTCGATGTCAATTGAACCCACGAACCCTGGCGACCAGGAAGAAAGCTAAAGGTGAGTCATGAAGAATGGTAGCAAGTGGTTTAACGTGAGCGAAGACTCTCGTTCGTGGGAAGATTTCTACAGAAAACGATGGAACTATGACTACAGCGTACGAACGGGTCATGGCGTAAATTGTTCTATGGCCTGCAGTTGGGAAGTGTTTGTCAAAGACGGCCTTATCTGCTGGGAACTCCAGAAGACAGACTATCCACAAATTGATCCTGACATCCCGAATGTCGAGCCGAGGGGCTGCCAGCGTGGTGTCACCGCGTCGTGGTACCCGTACAGCCCCCTACGGCCCAAGTTTCCATATATTCGTAAAGTATTATGGGACTTCTATGCCGAAGAACGCAAGAAAGGAAAGGACCCTGTTGAAGCGTATGCAAGTATTGTGGAGAACGAACAACGTTCAACCGCATACAAAACTGCGAGAGGCAAGGCCGGTTGGAAACGCGTGAGTTGGGACGAGTCGGTTGAACTTGTTGCCGCGGCCCAGATCTACACGATCAAGCGCTATGGGGCCGACCATATGGCCAATTTCTCGCCAATTCCGGCCATGAGCTTGCTGAGTTTCCTTTCCGGGCATAGGTACAACAATCTGCTTGGTGGCATCTATTGTAGCTACTATGAGTGGTATCATGATTTGCCACATGTTTCGTCGTCTATGTTTGCAGATCAGACCGAGAACTGTGAAAGCTCTGACTGGTATCTGGGGACATATTGGGTCGTGGCCGGGTCCAACATAAACATGACGCGGACCGCAGACGCTCATTTCTTATCTGAGGCCAAATATCGCGGTTCGAAAATCGTAGTAATGTCTCCAAACTATTCGGACGTGACAAAGTATGCGGACACTTGGGTGCCACTTACGCCAGGAAGTGACGGCGCCTTTCTCATGGCCTGTATACACGTCATCTTAAAAGAATTCTATGCAGAGCGCGACACGCCGTATTTCACAAAGTACGTGAAGCAATACACAAATTTGCCGTTCCTCGTCGTATTAGAAGAGGATGGCGATAACTATCAGATGGGTCGATTCCTGCGGGCATCGGACATTTCCGAGTATTCTGGTGAGGAGAACGCCGATTGGAAGCTCATAATGACCGATGGCGACCAGAAGCTGCACGTGCCGACCGGAAGCATCGGCTTTAGATGGGAAAAAGAACCTACCGGAAACTGGAATCTTCAGCTCAAGAATGCAGTGACGGGAGAAGACTTCGATCCACTACTGACAGTGCTCGGAAACGATGACCAAAGGGCAACAGTTTCCTTTAGCGACTTCACCGATACCTTCAATATTGAAACAGGCAAAACGAACGGCAAAGGTCAGAAAGCAACCGCTCTGTTACGCGAGGTACCCGCGAGACGGGTCAAGATCAGTAGTGGCAAGACCGTACTCGTCACGACAGCCTATGACCTCTTGATGGCACAGGCTGGTGTATCGCGCGGGCTTGGGGGCGATTACCCCAAAGACTACGATGATCCAATGCCGTACACACCGGCATGGCAGGAATCGCAGACGGGCGTCAGTCGCGATCTCGCCATACAAATCGGGCGAGAGTTTGCCGAGAACGCCGAAAAGACCAAAGGAAAGTCGCTTTTCATAACTGGCCCTGGGATCCAGCACTTTTACCATGGCGCATCCCTGTATTACCGCAGCGAAGCGGTAATGCTGGCCCTGTGTGGCTGCAATGGTGTGAATGGGGGCAACTTTAATCATTATGTTGGCACACAACATACGCGGTTGAACGCGGCGTTCGTAAACTTGAGCGGAGCTTTGGATTGGTCGCGCCCGCCACGCCTTATGAACAGCACATCTTTGTGGTACTTCCATACGGGCCAGTGGCGATATGACAACATGCCTTTGGATACACAATGGGCGGACGGCGCCAAAAAGCTTCCTGCTTTCAACCACGCAGCTGATGTGAACGCGCTGGCCGTCCGATTGGGGTGGCTGCCATTCTTCCCGCAAGTCGACAAGAAGAACCCAATGGCTCTTTACAGGGAGGCAATCGAAGCCGGCTGCAAGTCCGACGAGGAAGTGAAGGCGTGGGTTGTCAAGCAGTTCAAAGATGGCAAGTTGGATTTTGCAATTCGCGATGTTGATGCGCCCGAAAACCGCCTGAAAATGGTGACGGTCTATCGGGGCAATCTTATCGGCACAAGTATGCGCGGCCATGAGTTGGCGCTCAAACATTTCCTTGGTACGCATAACAACGTTCTATGGGATGAAGAACCGGCCAAGGATCTGGTTAAAGAAATCGAATGGCATGAGGATTCCCCGGTCGGCAAGCTCGACTTGTTGGTTAACCTCAATATCCGAATGGACTCGACCGCAAACTATTCGGATGTCGTGTTGCCAGCAGCGTTCTGGTACGAGAAATACGACGTGACATTTGGTGATATGCACACTTTTGTGCATCCGTTGACGCCAGCCACCCAGCCGCCTTGGGAAGCCAAACATGACTGGGACGCGTTTCGGCTAATTGCCCGGAAGTTTACGGACTTGGCGAAGAAACACTTCCCCGAGCCGGTTAAGGACATCGTGTTCAACGCACTGTGGATGGACAGTCCCGAACAACTCGCCCAACCGCTGGGAGAGATAAAGGATTGGCGTAACGGGGACACCGAACCGGTACCAGGCAAAACGTTTCCGAGCATTAGCATTGTCGAGAGAGACTACAGCCAAGTCTACGAGAAGATGGTTTCTCTTGGCCCACTCGTATGCCAGCCTAAGGGTTATGGTTCCAAGGGACAATATACAGACCTGACGCCGATTGTTGAAGAAGAGCTCAAGCACAATGAGGCGCTTGAGGTGCGGGATGGGCGTGTCCGCTTCGAGCGAGCCGAGCAGGCGTGCGAACTGATTCTACAGATATCACCTGAGCTTAACGGTCGGCTATCTTGGCTTTTCTTCAAGGAGATGGAGAAAAAGGTCGGGTTGCCAATGGCCGACATGGTTGAAGTCGTCAAGAACCGAAAAGTCCATTACAAGGACGTCATTTCTCAACCGAGAAGAATTCATACGACACCACAATGGAGCGCGCTGCTGCATGACGAAAACGGCAAGCAGCGGACATTTGCGCCATGGACAATGAACGTAGAACGACTCAAGCCGTGGCACACGCTCTCGGGACGGCAAGAGGTCTACTACGACCATCAAGGCATTCGAGAGTTGGGCGAAGCGCTGCCGACAAACAAACCACCTCTCGACATGGTGGCCATCGGTGACATCAATATGGAACGGGCCGGCCCCAAGTCGAAAGTGTTCCGGTTCATCACGCCACATGGCAAATGGCAGATACATAGTTCGTTCAGAGACCACTGGCCGATGATGCATATGTCGCGGGGCGGACCAACAGTCTGGATTAATCCCGATGATGCAAACGAAATTGAGGTGAAAGACAACGATTGGGTGGAGATGTATTGCGAAAATGGGATCGAGGTCGTACGCGCTGTCGTCAGCCATCAAGTCCCGCGCAACATGGCGATCACCTACCACCAAGTCGAACGAAACGTAAATGTTCCGTTTTCGCCTCTTGCAAAGCAGAACGATTGTTCGGATTTACGCGGCGGAAACAACAATGCGACCACGCGTATCCTCATGAACCCGGCTACGATGATCGGCGGCTATGCACAGTTCTCCTATTACATCAATTATTGGGGGACAAGCCCATCGGAACGCGATCACGGTGTGATCATTCGAAAAATGCCATTGGGCGTGGGTAACAAACCCATCTACCAGGAAAGTGAACTTCACAAGGTGCCGGCAAGGTAAGGACAAAGACTATGCAGATTAAAGCCCAGCTAAGTATGTCCTTTAATTTGGAGAAGTGCATCGGCTGCAATACGTGCACGGTCGCCTGTAAGAACGTTTGGACGAACCGTGAGGGCGCCGAATACATGTGGTGGAACAATGTCGAAACGAAGCCCGGTATCGGTTACCCGAAGCAATGGGAAAAGCAGGAACTCTGGAAAGGCGGTTGGATAAGAAAGGGAGATAAGCTTGTACTTCGCTACGGCAACAAGTCGTACATGCTCTCGAACCTGTTTTTCAATCCGCATATGCCGGAAATGGCTGACTATTATGGCAACGGCGACGTCTATACGTTCACATATGACGATCTCCACTCCAGCGATCAATCTCAGCAACAGCCGGTCGGACGGCCGAAGTCTATGGTCACCGATGAAGAGGATGTACCGATCGATTGGGGCGTTAATTGGGAGGACAACGCTGGTGGTGCTCACGTAACTGGAAAGCATGACGTCAACTACGGTGAAATGAGCAAGTCTGAAATGGAGGCGACTCTGAAGTTTCGAGACGTGTTCTATTTCTACCTGCCGCGCATTTGTAATCATTGCCTTAATCCCGGTTGCGTCGGCGGTTGCCCGTCGGGCGCTGCATACAAACGGGACGAGGACGGCGTCGTCTTGATCGACCAGAACAGGTGTCGAAATTGGCGCTACTGCATTTCGTCCTGCCCCTACAAGAAGCCGTACTACAACTGGGCAAGCGGCAAAATGGAGAAGTGCATTCTCTGCTATCCGAGAGTCGAATCAGGCCTGCCGCCAGTCTGTTTCCATTCGTGTGTTGGCAAGATTCGGTCGTTTGGTGTCATTTTCTATGACATGGATCGTGTGCACGATGCCGCGATGGCGGATGACAAGGACTTGGTCGAAGCACAGCGGGATATCATTCTGGATCCGTTCGATCCGGCAATCATCGAAGCAGCCAAGAAATCTGGCATCAGCGATGATTGGATCGACGCCGCGCAACGTTCACCGATATACAAGATGGTCAAGAAGTGGAAGTTGGCACTTCCCCTTCATCCCGAATTCAGAACCTTGCCAAACCTTTTTTACATACCGCCGTTGGCGCCGCTAATCACCAGCGCGGGCAACGTTTCGCCTTCGGACAAGGATATATTCGATATGGCGAAGCCATCCAACGGCCCGCTTATCGGCCTGGAGGAAATCGACAAGTTTCGTGTACCCCTTAAATATCTTGCGGGCTTATTCGGCGCGGGGAATGAGGATGTAGTCAGACTGGCTCTGCTGCGTCAGTTGGCTGTTCGACATTACCAGAGAAGCATTAGGGTCGACAACGCGCCCAACGTCGAAGTGCTCAAACAAGTCGGCCTTAGCGAAGAGGACGCTAAGGGAATCGTTCGCGGCTTATCGCTGTCATTTTATAACGAACGATTTGTCGTCCCGACTACCAAACGCGAAGCTGCGGATATCAGCCCATATACCGAGCGCGGTCTCGCCGGTTTTGAGCAGATGACACCGTGGTCACCAATGAAACGGAAGAAGAGCTATCACAAGTCATACCATACCGGGTCGAAGCGCTATGAGTGATAAAGCAAGATCAAAGGTTTTGAGCGAGGTGTACGGACTCATTGCCGAGTTGTGGTGCGGTCCGCCGGACACGGGCGCGAAGCGTGATGGCATTGAGAAGGATGCTGTTGCGGCGCTAGGCCACCTCGACGAACTAGAACCAGAGGGTGCAACGCTTCTCCGACGATTTCTAGCCGAAGACGCGCTAGCGGAAGAAGATTACATCGACCTGTTCGAGTTGGAGCCCAAGTGTGCGCTCTATCTCGGCAGCCATAGCTACGACGAACCCAAAACTTGCGCTGGCGCGGCGGTGTCCGAGCGCAACGAATACATGATCGAACTTGTTGGAATTTACCGACACTTCAAGCGGGTGCCAAATGGCACAGAATTGCCTGACTATTTGCCATTGATGGTGGACTTCTTAGCTCTAACGTCGGAATCGCAAGATGATCCCGTCAGAACAAAATTTATTCGGGAATATTTCGTTCCATACCTGTCGCCAATACGATCGCGCCTTCAAGAACTCAAGACACCGTACCTCTATCTTCTCCAGGCGCTTGAACGAATTGTCAGTGTTGACCAAAGGAACACTCAATGCCACTGAGCGTTGAAGGAAAGGTGGAAGAGGATGTGGGATAATTTCTTTTTCGTCGGACTCCCGTACATTGCCATCATTCTGCTGATCGGCGGCACGATACATCGCGGCTTAAGTGGGACTATGAGTGGATATCGCGGGAAATGGGATTTAAGCGCGCGCGGCGACTTTTTGTGGACAACACGTTCCACAGGCTTTTTTGGGCGTGCTTCAATCGGACCCGCTTCCTTGTGTTTACATTGGGGAGCGATAATCCTTCTTGTTGGGCATATTGCCGGTTTTATCGGCGGTGCATACAATCTCACGTCGTGGGTTGAGTTCTTTAGGTGGGCCGGGTTGGGGGGCGGCGTTCTCTTCATCTATGGCTTGGCTTGGGCCTTTGTTCGCCGGCTCAGTATCCCGCAAGTTCGCGCAATGAGCACACCGGATGACTACATCATTCTGATTTTCCTAATCTTGATTGGGGGACTCGGTTTGTACCAATCCGGTATTGAGTTGGTTTTCGGAGTTTCATATTCGGTGGGGCCCTGGTTCGCGAGTGTGTTCAAGCTGCAACCGGACATATCAATGATTTCAGGCGCACCGCTGGTTAACAAGCTGCACATTATCCTGGCACTGCTTTTCTTTGCCTACCTGCCGTTTACAAAACTCGTGCACATTTTTAGCTATCCGTTCGGCTACATGACGCGACCGTTCATCTCAATGAGAAAGTATGTGGCGCTGAAAAAGTAAGGGCGTGTTTCGGTATCCGATCGTATCGATCCGGGGCGGTGTTCGGGGCTGCAAGGTGATGACTTGCTGGGTGAAGCCGAGAGAAGTCCCGTACCGGAAACGTGGCCGGTTCTCGACTTTGACGAGGACTTGCGGATCTGAGCACGACGCCATGTGGGCCGTAAGGATTTCAAAGAGAGTGGCACCCGAGTGCGTCGTGGATTGTTTCCCAAAGCACAGACTGCGGTGGCTGTTGCCACAACCGCGGCGATGCGATCCGGCCGTCCGGCAATGTCGGACCCGCAAGAGCGTTAAGCCATTGTGGTCGGACAATGCATATGGGGTGTGCATATAGTGAGCGACGACACCATAGTATACGATCGAAGGAAACAATACACCGTTCTTACCATGAATACGGCGGCCTTTACGGTCAATTTCATGGTTTGGACGATGTTCTCGATTATTGGCATTAAAATCAAAGGCGAGCTCGGTCTCAATGAGACGGAGTTCGGGTTGTTGGTCGCCACTCCCATTCTTACCGGATCTCTCGTCCGACTGCCGTTGGGTTTGTTGACCGATCGGTACGGCGGCCGCGTCGTATATTTCTGTCAAATGCTTTTGGTTGCTATTTCTACCTATGGATTAGCATTTGCCGACCAATACTGGCAGTACCTTCTCATTGGCCTTTGTATAGGCCTGGCCGGCGGTTCCTTTGCCATCGGGATCGCCTATACGTCAGCATGGTTTGGCAGACGCCAGCAAGGTACGGCCATGGGGATCTTCGGGGCCGGCAACGCGGGCGCTGCCGTCACCAATATGGTTGCACCGTTGATCGTTGTTGCACTCGGCTGGCGGGCCGTGCCGCAGATTTATTCGATTACAATGCTTGTGATGGCGATCATATTTTGGATGTTTACGTATCCGGATCCGTTATTGGAGGAACGCCGCAGAACGCGTAGCATACCAAGCCTTGCCGAACAACTTGTACCGCTGGGCGATCTTCGAGTTTGGCGTTTTGGTCTGGCATATTACTTTGTCTTCGGCGGATTTGTCGCGCTCGCGCTTTGGTTGCCAAAATACTATATGCAAGAGTACGGGCTTGGCCTTACTCAAGCATCATATATTGCTTTGGCATTTACGTTGCCGTCTGGCGTGATCCGGGCGCTTGGCGGATGGTTCTCCGACAAATGGGGCGGGGATACGGTTACCTGGTGGGTATTTTGGGTTTCCATAATTTGTTTGTTTTTTCTGTCGTACCCGGCGACGACATTTACTGTACACGGGATATCGGGTGACACGACTTTCGACCTCGCCGTCAGCGTCATCTTCTTCACGTTTCTTGTATTTATTGTGGGTATCGCGCAAGGCATTGGGAAGGCCAGCGTCTACCGGAGCCTCGCCGACGTGTATCCCAGAAACATGGGTGCGGTAGGCGGTTTGGTTGGTGTCATTGGCGGACTGGGTGGCTTCTCACTTCCCATCATGTTCGGCGTAGCAGCTGATGCGACCGATGTGCGTAGCAGCACGTTTATGCTGATGTATGCCGTCCTCGCAGGAATCATGTTGTGGACTTGGTTGGCGGCTAAACAAGAACGGTTGAAGATGCTTCAGGGCGACCCGGAGTATCGCGAGAAAGTCATCCGGAACGAAATTCTTGCGGCGGCCCAGCAACCGACGAGTTGGCTGCGGGACTGGCGACCGGAGGATGACGCGTTTTGGGGTCGGAGCGGTCGCAGTATCGCTTTACGCAACCTAATCTTCTCGATGCCGCCCCTGCTATTGTCATTTGCGGTGTGGATGGTTTGGAGCGTTGTCGTCGTCGAACTACCCCGCATCGGCTTTGAGTTCTCAACGAGTGAGTTGTTCTGGTTGGCAGCCGCACCGGGCCTTTCTGGTGCCGCTTTAAGGCTTCTCTACGCTTTTGTCGTCCCGATCTTCGGAGGTAGAAACTGGACAATAGTGAGTACGGCGTCTCTTTTGATACCGACGTTGTGGATGTCGTTGGCTGTTCAGAATCCCGGCACTGACTATGCTGTTTTTGTTGTTATCGCGCTGCTGTGCGGCTTAGGCGGTGGCAATTTCTCCTCCAGTATGGCCAACATAAGTTTCTTCTTTCCCAGACGAATGCAGGGTACGGCCCTGGGCTGGAACGCAGGGATCGGTAATCTCGGCGTCGGACTCGTTCAGGCGGTCGTTCCGCTGGTTATCTATGCCGGCGCATTCACAATCTTAGGGGGTGAAGCGCAATCTCATGTGAGTGGTGACGTTGTCAGCGCGGTCTGGTTGCAAAACGCAGGATTTGCTTGGATTCCATTTATACTTGGCGCCACTTTCGCTTCGGCACTCACTCAGAACAACATCCAGGAGGCGCGTGCAACGTTTAGTCAGCAATGTGTCATTTTTGCGCGGAAGCACGCTTGGTTACTTGCCTGGCTGTATGTCGGCACATTCGGTTCCTTCATAGGCTTCTCAGCCGCTTTTCCGGGGCTGCTCAATACCCTGTTTCCAGAAACGGACATCGTCCGGTGGGCATTTATCGGACCATTGCTTGGTGCCCTAATTCGGCCGCTTGGCGGCTGGCTTTCGGATCGAGTTGGTGGGGCAAGGGTCACGTTTTGGAATTTTGTGGTGATGTTGGTGGCCGCGATCGCGTTGGTTTGGACGTTGCCGTCGGGACCTGCTGGCAGTGACGCATTTGGGTTCGTCCTGGCATCTATGTTGCTTTTTGTTACGGCGGGTATCGGAAACGGATCAGTTTTCCATCTGGTGCCGACCGTATTTAGCAAGCTCCACGTCAATCGCGCCGGTGCGGCCGCGCGCGTCGGCGAAACGGCCGCCATATCAAGCAGCGAGATTGAAACATCCGTCGCGCTGGGCTTCGCTGCGTCTATTGGGGCTCTGGGTTTGTTCTTTGTGCCAGCGTTCTTCGCAATATCTATCGAGAGCACTGGCACCGCTCGGTTGGCCCTGCTTGCCTTTGTTGCATTTTGCCTTTCATGCCTGTTCGTGACTTGGTGGTGGTATCGACGTCCAGGATCGGAAGTCGAATGTGCTTGATATGTGCTATCGAAGGTCTTGGTCCCCACGGCGCTACACATACCGGAAATACGCTGGGTGTCACCGAGCCTTTTGCGCGCGCAACCGACTCGTATTCGCGGTCGAAAGAGCGTGAGGTCGGTGTGATGAGCGACACAATGCGAAGCAACGGAAAAACGAGATGACTGAAATTACAAGGTGGGATATAGAAGACGGCGCATTCTGGGACTCGACTGGAAAACGCATCGCCAACCGCAATCTTTGGATCTCTGTGCCAAGCCTTCTGTGCGGCTTTGCTGTCTGGCTATACTGGGGAATCATCTCGGTCCAGATGCTAAATTTAGGGTTCCCATTTTCCAAGTCCGAGTTGTTTACACTAACCGCGATAGCCGGATTTACGGGCGCGACACTACGGATTCCAAGTACGTTCTTCATCAGGATTGCTGGTGGGCGCAATACAATCTTTTTTACGACAGCCCTCCTGATGATTCCTGCGATCGGCTCTGGGATTGCACTGCAAGACAAAGATACGCCGCTATGGATGTTTCAGATCTTAGCACTGCTGTCCGGCTTCGGCGGCGGCAATTTCGCTTCCTCAATGTCCAACATCAGTTTCTTCTTTCCCAAGCGCATGCAAGGTCTTGCACTTGGTCTTAATGCGGGCCTGGGCAATGCCGGTGTCACCACTATGCAGGTGTTGGTTCCTTTGGTGATGACATTTGGCGTTTTCGGTGCGTTGGGCGGTGACCCAATGATCCTGCAAAACACTTCCGGTACTTTGGTGGGTAAGATTCCTGCCGGCTCGGAAACCTGGATCGCCAATGCCGGTTTGGTTTGGTTGGTCCTGTTAATTCCGCTCGCGCTTGCCGGTTGGTTTGGCATGAACAACATACGAACACCCGAAGTCACACCCGTGATCAGTGGAGGCGTTATTGGCGCTTTCACACGTATAACATCAATGCTATTGGTCGGGTTGACTACAGCGGCAGTGGGTCTCTATTTCATTCTTCCGGCGCCTTTTGGATTGGGTTTGCCGAATTGGTCGAAGTGGTACGTGCTCATCGGTGTCATCGCTGCAACAGTTATCCTTCTCTACTATGTCTGCTTTTTTGTTAGGGACAATCTCCGCCGCCAATATCAGATTTTCCGCAACAAGCATACGTGGGTGATGAGCGTCATCTACACCATGACCTTCGGTTCTTTCATCGGCTATTCTGCCGCGTTTCCACTCGCCATCAAAGTTGTCTTTGGTTTTCAGCATCTTGAAGTCGATGGCGTCATGACGCACGACACGCTCAATCCGAATGGTCCGAGCGCGCTCATGTTTGCTTGGATGGGACCCTTTATTGGCGCCCTGATCCGACCTTTTGGGGGGTGGATTTCGGACAAGGTCGGTGGTGCAAAGGTCACGCAGGTCATCACAATCATAATGATCCTTAGTGCACTTGGTGTTGCCTACTACATGCACGCGGCTTACCAGTCTGCAACACCGGAGGATTTCTTTCTGCCGTTCTTCGTTCTATTTCTTGTGCTGTTTGCGGGGACCGGGATAGGCAACGGTTCGACGTTTCGTACGATTGCAATGATTTTTCCCAAGGAACAGGCCGGGCCGTCTTTGGGTTGGACGTCAGCCGTGGCCGCGTACGGTGCGTTCATTATACCCCAGGTATTCGGCGAACAGATCAAGGCTGCGACGCCGGAACACGCGCTTTACGGTTTCGCGGTATTCTATTTTATTTGCCTACTACTTAATTGGTGGTACTACTTGGGGCCGAAAAGAGAGTTCGATAACCCTTAAGAGTTTTGTTCGATGCGGCTGATCCTAGTGGTAAACGGCGAGGGTTCCATTTTATCGAAATCCGGTTAGGTCTAGAGAACGGATGGAAGTCAAGCTCTGAGCGCAGGTAACAAATCGGTTCAGACTATACAAACTTTCCGAGTTCGGGCCCAATCCGTCCCGAGCTTGGTCAATGCGTCAGCGCCCAAAATTCGTCGCGCCATGGGAAACAGGACCTCTTCTTCCTTACGAAAATGGCTGCGCGCGGCGCTTAATGCGTCGGCCACCCAATAAACCGCTTGCTCGACTTCGTCTACGTCTTCGATTTGACCAAGTAGCTGCTCCATTTCGCGGTGTTCCGCAGTCATAACGGCTAGCGGACCGGCGTCCTGTCCCAAGTAAGGGGAGAGCGCGGTGAAAAGAAGGTCCTCCTCAATCTTGGCGTGCGAATCTACCATTGTCGCCAATACAGTTGTGGCGGCACGGATCTGAGCCATGGCACCCTCAATAGTGGCGATGTCTTCAACTTGATTAAATAACATGTAAAACGCACCGTGTTCGCCAAGTAATGCGTCAGTCAATTGCATGAGGTGAAACTCCCGAGCATTGTTTCAAGAGACACTACTACACATGCAATGTGACAGCAACTTGGAACTGATACACATGACTATTTGTCGAGGGTGCATTTATCGAGAAATGACGTGTGTGAGATTACAGGCGCGCAGGACTTTCGGTGATGCTTGTCGGGAAGTTGCGATGGAGGTTAGGCGGCGCTTCACAACGCCGACTGGGTGTTAATTGAGAGGGCAACCTGACGTGTCGCGAGGAATGTCGCATTCGAGATCATGCTCGGATGCCGTTAATCGTGGCAACCGACGAATTTGGTCGAGTGAATGTAACGATGGGAGAGGCACACATGACGCTAGGGCGGCACCCGACAGTCGTGAACCAAATTCGTTGATTGCTCGGCGGGGGCGGCCAGCAGGGCGGGGCGCTTGCTCGGCAATTCCGATGCTTAGTCGCCCTTTGTTCAAACGGAGTCGTTTGAACGAAGCTAAATTGATCGATTTCAGTTAGATAGAGCGTGTCATGCGAACGCATGTGAGCGTGAGGTGCTCCAGTGCCCTGGGGCTGATGAAGGTTGGGGTGGGAAGGCAAGGTGGAAGTCGAGATGCATTGGCACTTTAGCATTTCGATGGCACGTCGTTGGCTGGCTGCCACAATATCGTTTCACAGTTTTACATTTTGATACAATCTGTTTCTGGATTGGTGTGCCTACCGGGCGTAGGATGAATTGCTGAACTTTGCATTCTGCGAGCATTTGTATAATTAGGAGACCATGCTAATTACACTTCGATAGACGTAATCGTTTCGAAAATGGGCTGGATATGAACTCTAGTAACGGCGGTTCCATCTAAAGGGTTTGCGCGCGCGTAGGAACCGTCGACGGCGTCGGTGTGCTGAGCCGCCGTCGATTGTTGGGCGTTTCCTTGGTCTTTGTGTTTGCAGCTTAGTTATTTGGCGGCGTTTTGTACGCGGATTCTTTCGATTTTGTCGACGGTAAACCGGCTTTTCTGGTCCATTGGTCTCACTGCCACGGTCCGCAAGGCATAGGGGCCTACGGGCGCAATCTCACGGATGGCGAATCAAGGCACCGCGCATAATACCCACACCTCGTCGCCTTTTTTCAGCTCCAAGGTCAATTCGCCGACCAGTGTTTTCAGGCGCGCGTTTTTCCGTTCGAGCCGGCCTTGGCGCTGTTGATCGCCGGCCGTCTCGAAGGCATGTGCGGCGTTCCCCATAAATTGATCACGCCATTGATAATATTGCGATTGCGCGATGCCGTGCTCATTGCACAACTCAGCAACAGGCCGGCCTCTCAGCCCCTCCAACACGATCAGCGCCTTCTGCGCCGACGTCCATTTTCGTCGTTTCATAGCTGCAACCCCCCTTCTTCATGCAGCCACGATTTCTCTCTTAGCTCAACCTCTCTTCAAACAGGGAGCGGTATAAATGTTTGAATTGTTAAATAACCGCTCGACATGATTGCGATAGCGATACAGGAAGGTACTGAAGGCGGGGATCCTGATCCGGCGCGGCATCGGTTTGATGTTTGCCCAGGCATCGCGGTCCGCCATCTGTTGGCGCAGCGCGTCGCTGTCATAGGCGCGATCGGCGAGCAGAATGTTGCTGGCGCCTAGGCTGTCCAGCATGTCGGCCGCGCTCCTGCCATCGCGGGCTTGCCCTTCAGTGAGCTTGAGGTCGATGGCCAAACCGTTCGCGTCGACCAGGGCGTGGATCTTGGTCGTCAACCCACCTCGTGAGCGCCCCATGCATCGGGCTCGAGCGTCGTTCCCGGAGGCGGCCGGCGCCGTTTCCCAGGCCCCCCATTTACGTTCGCGGCATGTTGATGAACCCGCACAGACGGTGAGTCGATCATTTGTGGGTCGCCCTCGTAGGCCTCTGAAATGGCGTCGAAAACACGATCCCAGACGCCTATTTTCCGCCACCGGACAAACCGGTTGTCGCAGGTCGTCGGCGGACCATACCGTTCCGGAATGTCCGCCTAAGGTAACCTTGTGCGTCGACGCCGATAGATGCCGTTCAACACTTTCCGGTCGTCGGCGCGCGCGACACCGCGTGGTTTGTTGGGCAGCAAAGGTTCAATGATCGACCATTCGAAGTCTGATAGTTCGTACGGTCTTGGTGACATCGTGGGTCCCCGTCCTTGATTGAGCCCTTGACTCACGGTTCGACCAAAATTGGAACCCCTTTTATGAGTTCATGGCCTAGTCCATGTTGATTGTCAGTTCATAAGCGGCCTCTGGTCCATTGGGATGATGGTTTCCGGAGCCGGGCGCTGCCCAGGTTAATGATGCGACTACCTGCAAGCGGCGCCTCAGCCATGGCGCTTGTCGGAGACCGGGCGCAACCGCGCAGGAACGAACTTGTGCCACGGCGTACCGGCGAAAGCATCGCGATCCTCGCTCGCCGTAAGCTCGTTGGGCGGGGTTCCAGTGACCCGCCCGACGCCGACGGCGTCCGGATAGGTGAGCCCAAGGCCGTTGGGCAACGAGATGTGGCCCGGACGCATGCGCTCGTCGCAGCGCACCATCACAGTCACGGCACCGCGTTTGGTCGACAGCTCGGCGCTACCACCGTCTACGAGACCAAGCTCCGTCGCGTCTGCAGGACTGACCGCGAGGGCTGTGGCGTCGTTGCGTTTCAGCCAGCGCGGATCGCGGATGTTAGTTTGGGCGGTATAGTCGCGCCGCTCTCCCGCCTCGAGCACGAGCGGGAAAGCGTCGCGGTCACCGGGCAGAATGTCTTCGCTGAGCGAGGTCAGCTCATCGATCATCTCTGGCAGCCAGAGATTGGCTTTGCCGCGCATGCGCTGCAAGCTGTCCTCGGGCGCGTCGATGCTGAAGATAAAACCCGAGGGATTGTCGAGGGCGGCACGGAAAAGCGCTTCCCCCGCTGTCGGCCCGGAGAATCCGGCGCGAGCCACGGAGTCTGGATACTTGCGGGCGCAAATGTGTGCCGATAGCCAGAGGCCTACGGCGGTATCCGCTCCGTCAGCCAGGGTCGGGCCGAGCGTGCGCTGGAGAGCATGAATCGGGAAGGCGGCGATGCGCGGGTTCTCTTTCATTGCCGTGAAGAAGGCGCCGGCGAAGGCATCGCGATCGTTCGCCGCGGTCTCCGCAAGGGCGTCGAGGTCGCTGTCTTCGAAGACACCGATTGCCTGTAGCAGACTCGAATGGATTTCTGCCTCCGACAAGGTGCCCGGCAGCGGCGCAATGATGGGGCGGCGCAGCTGGAAGAAATTTCGCGGAAACTCGAAATTAAAGAACGCTGCCTCCCACTTTTCGTATTGCGACGAAGCGGGCAGAACGTAGTGCGCGAGCTTCGCCGTCTCCGTCATCGCCACGTCGACGACTACGAGCAGCTCAAGCGCCGAGAGCGCCTCGCGCATGCGCTGGGAATCGGCCAGCGAGTGAGCGGGGTTTGCGCTCTCGACGAATGCCGCGCGCAGCCGGGCGGGGTGATCACCGAGAATTTCGTCCGGCAAAAGGTTGCACGGGATCATGTCGCCAAGCAAACGCGTGCCCGTGACCGGGGAAGCCGGAAAAGCGCCGTCCGCCTCCCGGGTTCTGGCATAAATCGGCACGAAGTGGCTCGGGATGTTGGCGGCACCCAGCTTTGCGAAATGGCCCGTCACCAGGATCAGCAATCCGTTGAGGTAGCTGTTGAGGGTAGAGTTGGGCGACATCTCGACACCGAGATCCTCGTACATCGCCATGCTCTCGGCTGCGACAATGCGGCGCGCGGCGGCACGAATGAGCGCGGCGTCCACGCCGCAGATACGGGCATAGTCGTCAACGTCGATCTCGGCAAAGAGGGCAAGGGTCTGATCCACGCCTTCCGCATGCGCGGCGAGGAAATCGTGATCGGCCAGACCCTCCTGCACGATCACGGCAACCAGCGCCGAAAGGCACCAAGCGTCGCGGCCCGGTTTCACTTGCAGGTGGAAATCGGCGAGTTCGGCTGTTTCGGTGCGCTTCGGGTCGAGCACGATCATCGAGCGAGCCTCGTCGCGCCAGATTTGGCGCAAGGTCGCCCGAGCCCGCTGAATGCCGTTCGAATGCCAAGGATTCTTGCCAACGAACACTGCGACCTCGCAATTCTCGAAATCGCCATGCCAATTGTTGCCGAACATTCGCTGGTTGACCCAGGCCATGCCCGTCTTCTCCTGCGCCAGGGCACTGGAGCGATAGGTGATGCCAAGCGCCTGGCGCAGCCCGGTGGCGTAGAGGCCAGGCAAGTGGTTGCCCTGGCCGCCGCCGCCGTAATAAAGAATCTTGTCGCCGCCGTGCCCGTCGCGAATGGCGAGGAGCTTGGCCGCGACCTCGGCAATGGCGGTGTCCCAGTCGATCGTCTCGAAACTGCCGTCGGCGCGCCGGCGCAACGGCGCGGTCAACCGGTCGCGGCCGTTCTGGTAGTAGTCGATCTGCAACGCCTTGTTGCAGGTGTAGCCCTTCGAGGCGGGATGATCTTTGTCTCCCTTGACACGCGCCATATGCCGCCCGCTTTCATCCAGCTGCACCGCAAGGCCGCAATTTGTGTAGCACAGCATGCACGCCGTCTTGAGCCACTGGTCCGTCATTGCCCGCCCTCCTTAACCAATCTCGCGTGAGGATCGTAACCGACAAGACGGCGCGGCACCAGATTCGGCACGACAACCTTTATGCGCGGTCGCGCGATCACTTGCTGCCGAACTGCCCGGTTGCCTCGACCGGATTGTGCACGGCTGCTAGGGATTGGGGCGGCTCAGAGGCGCTGCCCACGACCTTCTCCGATATCATTCTCTTCCTGCCTTCGCTACTGGAGCGAGGCGCTGCGCCAGGTGAGATCCGTTACGGTTTCAATCGAAACATCGCAAGAGAGGAAGAAAGGATACGGAAAAGCAGCGCGAAACGATCATCTTCCCCAATGCCAGCGCAGGGATGAAAGGCTATATACCGCTTCCTGTTTGAAAGACGGTTGAGCTAAGAGAGAAATCGTGGCTGCATGAAGAAGGGGGTTGCAGCTATGAAACGACGAATTTCTTGGTTGGCTGGTCGATGAGGGCATTGCACCGCATGTCGTTGTTCGCGATCAAAGCAAACGCAAGGACGGCACCTTTGCCAAAGCTGATTTCCAGTACGATGACGAAAGAGATCTCTACGACTGTCAGGATGGAAAATATCTCAAACGGTACCGATTGGCCGGGCGGTTGCCAAAAGCTAAGCCACCTAAGGATTGTCTGCACAAATATCGAACGCCAAAGGCCGGCTGTGATGCCCGCCCGCTGAAGATACAGTGTTGCCCCAATCAACCGCTGCGTCAAGTATCGCGCAGCACCCACGAAACAACCCGAGACATTGCTCATTCCCTTGTCGGCACTGACGAATTCCAGCGGTCATGGGACGACCGTAAGAAGGTCGAGATGCGCTTTGGGCATCTCAAGACCTATCATCGCTTCGAGCGAATGAGATTGCGTGGGTTGTCCGGCGACAGGGACGAATTTCACCTCGCTGCCATCGTCCAGAACCTCAAAACCATTGCCTTGATGCTGAACAAACTGCGGCCGACCCCGCGCGGCGTAATCGCTCACACTATGGCACTGCCCTTGCCGTAAGCTACCTCAAAGCGATGTATCAGACGATGCGACGGACGCCAGTGATCGCCCGTTTCTCCACTTTTTCAACAGCATCGACCCCTTTCGGCCCTGAGCGGTTGCAACATCTGCGGTCTCGGTGACAGCCGCTTCGATCAAGCCGGGGTGTCTTGGGAACTTTCTTATGTCGATGCGCGGACTATTGGTCCATGCGAGCGTGATGTCGGGCGAGGCTGATACCGCTGGCCGAAGTCTCCGTCACGCAGCCGCAACGGGCAGGCGTAAATGCACCGTCGGCGGATCAATTCCTTCCTGTTCGCAGCTATTAGCGATGTCGAGGACGGTGGCGCGTTGCATGTCGCGGCGGAAGCGCAAGTCGTCAAAGGGCACGCCGCGATGCAGCGTGCAGCGATTGTCCCACATGACGAGATCACCAACACGCCAACGGTGGACGTAAGTGAACTGCGGTTGCGTGGCATGCGCAAGCATTTCGTCGACTAGCGCTTTGGCCCCTGCGTCGTCCATTCCGACGATGTAGCCGGCATGCGATGCAACGAACAAGTTCTTGCGCCCCGTCTGCGGCATCTGACGAATCATAACATGCGGCACGGCACCGACAGCCAAGCGTTCGCCTTCCTCCCAGTCGGCATAACCTGTGCGCTCGCGCGAATAGACCAAAGAGTGTTCCGCAACCAGACCGTCGAGGTGCGCTTTTTGAGTCTCCGGCAAGGTATCATACGCCGCGCGCAAATCAGCAAAGGCGGTCTGGCCACCAACCGGCGGGATCTCACGGGCATAGAGCAACGAGACGAATGCCGGCACGTATTTGAACGAGCTGTCGGTGTGCCACAGACGGTTGCCGAGATGGAGGCCGCGCAGCCGACTGCTCTTCTCAAGAATTTTGCCATTGGCATCGAGATTCGATACATCCGTAATATCCTCGCGAAGGCGCAACTTTTGATCGGCGACCGCGTTCTTGACTACGCTGTGATCCATCGGCCCAAAATTCTTGGCAAATGAAACGTGCTCGTCCTGAGACAGCTTCTGGTCCGGGAAGATTAGGACGGCATATGTCCACAGTGCCTGCTTAATTTCTTCAAGATTCCCAGGCGTTAGGGACGCCAGATCCACGTCGCACACTTCAGCGACGAAGTCTTCGTTGACAGGACGAATCGTAACGCCCACGGCCATTCCCTCCATCTTCCAAGCCTTGCAGCTGGCCAATGCGCGCGCGTCAAATGAGGCTGCTTGACTAGGCTTTACCTGAACTCTGGGAATCTATGGCAACCGCCGGCCCAAAGACAGGGTCATACTTGCAATGCTGGCCCGCGAGCCACGACCTGCACCGAAGATTTGCCTCGCGTTCACTGCCGAAATTGACGCCGGACGACGTCATGGGCTTCGAGGCCTGACAACGGTGTCGCGTCACGTTCCGATGGATGAGCTGCGTTTTCTAAGGCATCTGCCTGTCAATCATTGCCATTGATTGCGGTCGGCAAACGCTCATGCTCGCGAATTGGCATCGTTACAAGTGCGCGCTGCGGACCTTTCACCGTTAGTAGTTGCCGGATGATCAAAAGGCGGTTGTCAGTTGCGCAATCCGAACGACAACCGCACGCAGTGACCGCCATTCAAAGGTCGCCGACGTTCTCAATGTGCGGCGCCCTGTCTGGCGAATGGCAGGTCTTGGCTATCAGGCTTGGCCATATCCAGGGTAAGCGAACGCTTATTCCGGTTGGTGCTCAGAAAGTATGCCGCCTGACCGCTGTCTTCGCCGTGCGCATCCTTCATGTACGGTGGTCCGCAGCCACGCGTATCGTCGCCGCGACCTAGTTGTTCGACCTTGATCACGTCCGCGCCTAGATCGCCGAGCAACTGCGTGCCGCTCGGCCCGGCCAGAAACCGGGTCCGAACGAATACCCGGAATTCGTCGAGTGCGCTTGCGATTATGCCGGCAACGGCACGACGACGCCGGGATTCATTATGCCGGCGGGATCGACCGTCTGCTTGGCGGCTGCGAGAATGTCGCCGAACAAGTCAGGGCGCTGTTTCTGGTACCAAGGCATGTGCATTCGGCCGATGGCGTGGTGATGGGTCACCGTTCCGCCTGCGCCAACCATGGCGTCATAGGCGGCAGCCTTGATCGCCATATCGGTTTCAACCATGGCGTGGGGGTCACAAAAGAAGTGAAACGTGAAATAGGGTGCCGGTCCGTCTGGGTAGAGGTGGGTGAATCGGCAGGTCACCGTCCCATCTCGCCCGGTCGCCTCGCGGATCGCGGCCTTCGTCTTTTCCATGACCGCGGCGTGCAGCGACGGAAATTGCGACCAGCTGATCGCGGTTTCGACCGTATCGCGGCCAATGCCGCGCGCCGTTTTTATCTCGCGATAGTATGGCTCTCTCAAGAATGCAGTGCGCCAGCGCACAGCGGCGTCCTCGCCTTCCGACGTATCGCCGACGGAGACGCCGCCATGATCTCGGCACGCCTGCAGCGCCAATTCCAGCCAATGTTCGACCGGATGATGGGCGGACTCGAAGCCGAGCACGAGTATGGCCGCCGCGCCGACAAAGGCGCCCGTGTAGTGTGCCTCATTGCCGTCAACTAACCGGCAATTTGCCGGATTGAGGCCGGCCTGCATGATCTCGCGCACCGTCGCGACGCCTTGTTCATAATCGTCAAAAGTCACCGTTGCGCCGGCGCGGTGGATTGGTGTTTGTGGCAGCTTGAGCCAGACATCAGTGATGATGCCGAGGGCGCCCTCCGAGCCCATCACGAACCGATCCGGACTCGGCCCGGCACCAGAGGCTGGCAGGCGTCGCGATTCCATCGTGCCCTTCGGCGTGACGATACGGATGCTCTCGACAAAATCGTCGATATGGGTGGTCGTGCTGACGAAGTGACCCGCTGCTCGGGTTGCGACCCAACCGCCTAATGTCGAGAAGTTATAGGCTTGCATGAAAAACCGCATGGTAAGCTCGTGGGGCTTGAGCTGGCGATCGAGCTCGGGGCCAAAAATGCCCGCCTGCACCCGGGCGGCGCGTGACACTTTATCGACCTCAAGAACCTGATCCATCGCCGACATGTCGATACTGACCACGGCCTTGAACCGATCGCCGACGGCCGGATTGACGCCGAGCACTGCGCTCGAGCCGCCACCAAAGGGAATTGCCGCGGCCTCGATCTCGCCGCACCAGTCGATCAGCGCGGCCACTTGCTGTTCGGTGCGCGGATAAGCAACGATGTCGGGTGCCTCGGCAAAGTCGCGGGCGAACATGCGTGCAGTTTCGATGGTAGTCTTGCCGTAGGTGTGCAGCGCCCGACGATAAACGTCTTCATGACAAATGTCGGTCAGCGTGTCCGGAATCTTGGTGATTCGCGATTGCCTAAGAGTCAACTCGTCGAGCGTTGGTGCCGGCAGCGCTTCAAACTGATCGATCCCGAATACACCGCCCCAAACGCGTTCGATCTCGGCGACCTCGGCATCGCTCGCGTGTTCGTCCTCAAATCCCCAGGCATAGAACTTCCGGCGCCTTTGCCGATGTTGCTGAGACACTGCCGTCATTTGCCGCCTCCCCGCTTTGAGATTACCGAACCGCCGGGCTAGAGCCGTGTCCGACAATATTGAATCAATTCTGTTCGCGGCCCGGCGTGGCGATCCACGCGAAGGGCGGTGCCGCGCGATGCTCGTGTCCCGAAACCGAAGTTCGTCACGTCTGACCCCAGGCGCCTTACGAACTTCGGCTTCGTCAGGACACGAGCCGATTGTTCGCATCTCGTGCGGTTCACGGATCGGACGTTCGCTCTGGTGCTCGATGCGAGATCAAGCGAACGTCCGATCCACCGCACGAGCGCATCGGGCAAGTCGGCCGACCAATGTGGTCGTCCACATGGATCCCCATCGGGGGTCGCCCGCCGGTTGCGAACCCGCAGGGCCGGGCGCCTTTTCGCCAATCTCGGCGGCGCTGTCCTTGGCCGTATTCCCGATACGGCCCGCGGACAGCAATTTGATCTTGGCGAAAATGCACGCCGGTAGAATGGTTCAGTATTGTCGGACAGTGCTCTAGTCATCTTGAGGCTATCGATAAGTCGTCCACAATATAGGATTTCGACGATAGCGGCATGTCTCATCCTGGCTATTCCCGGCTGTCCAAGAATGCCCGCGAGTACGGTGAAACTTGGGTGGTTAGCGGACCAAGTCGGTCATAACGATAGGCAGGGGATCGGCAAAGCGACACCGCCTCATTTTTCACGGCGTGGGGACGCGATAGCCTGCCGAATGTTGCAAATTAGGTGATGTTTCGGTGGGGATTTCGTGGGGTGAGATTTCCGCCCAGGCAGCAAATCAGCCGCAACTTCTTGATTTATATGGTGGGCGCGACTGGGATTGAACCAGTGACCCCCGCCGTGTGAAGACGGTGCTCTCCCGCTGAGCTACGCGCCCATCCGCACAAGACCACCCCGGCCGATATTTAGGGGCGCGGACAGGCTGCTCATTAAATCCCCTTCGCACGCCCTGTCAAGCACGGGTCAGGCGATATTGCCGACCGACTCCAACGTGGCAAGCAACTGATCGAAGTGATCAATCAATGCATCGGCGCCCAGGTCACCGGGTGGAATGCGTGTGTATCCAAAAGAAACCAAAACGATCGGCACACCGGCTGCCCTCGCCGTGCAGACATCCGTGCTGCTGTCGCCAACCATCACCGCACGCGTCAATCGGCCACCGGCACCGCCGACCGCGGCGGCCAGCGGAGCGGGGTCAGGTTTGCGGGTTGGCAAGGTGTCACCACCAATCACGGCGCCAAAGAACCGCGCCAAATCCAACTCGGCCAGTATTTCGTGGCTGAGACCCTCTGGTTTGTTGGTGCACACAGCCAACGGGCAACCGCGCGTCGCCAGCAGCTCCAGCGCGTCTACAACGCCCGGATACGGCTGCGTCGTCGCCGTCAACATCTGTTCATAATGGGCGAGGAAGCGAAGGCGTAGGGGCTCGACTTGGTCTTCGCCTAGCTCCCGACCGACTGTCGCCAAACCCCGTTCGATCAACTTGACAGCGCCTTCGCCCACCATATGGCGAACGTCGGTCACGGAAACAGGCGCGATGTCTTCCTCTGCCAACAAGGCGTTTAGGGCGCCAGCCAAGTCCGGCGCGCTGTCGATCAACGTGCCATCAAGGTCGAATACGACGGAAATATGGGCATTGGGCATCAGCGATCCATCGCCGTCTGAGCGGATTCGGATGAGGGACGGCGGCGCGGCGCTACCGCACATCCCCCTGGTTACGCGACTCTACGCGACGGATAGGTAGGAATTGTTAAAACGTCGAACTGTGCCGCGCCGCAGCGAAGACGGTCGACGCCAGCCGTCCACGTTGCGCCACAAGCGTACTATTGGACCATCGTCAGGAATTCATCCACCGTCCGCACCGCATGCGCGATTCGCGGATAATCCAGCTCGATCGCGGCATTCTGTTCCTCATGACTAAACGTAGCGACCGCGTCTTTGAGGAATGTTGTGTGATAGCCCATCTCAACAGCGTAGCGACCCGTCGACTCAACGCAGGTATTGGTGGCCAATCCGACAACGATGACATGATCAACGCCGCGCTTGCGAAGCTTGTAGTCAAGATCGGTGTTGGCAAACCCACTCGACAGCCAGTGTTCCTCGGCGACCCCATCGCCGGCGCGCGGCGCCAGGTCAGGATGAAATTCGCCGCCCCAAGTCCCATCGGCGAAGACCTGTGATCTGGCAACGGCTTGATGCACAGGGTGCGGAAACTTCCAGGTTTCGAAGTCGCCCTCGCGCCAGCGCCGATGAGGGGCATAGACGACGTGCACGCCTTTGGCACGGGCGCCGTCGAGCAGCTTGCGGAGGTTTGGGACCAAGTTGACATCTTCGGCCACTGGCTGGACACGACTCCAGATCTTGCCGCCCTCCGAGATAAAATCGTTATAGGGGTCAACCATGATGACGGCCGTCGATTCAGCCGGATAGGCGGCGTCTTCTGCGACCGAAGCCCGCATGTCTGCGCCGACAGTTCCCGCAAGGATAAGGCCGGCACAGAGAAACTTTGGAACGATGGGATGAATCGACATGAGCGCCTCCAGCGGTAAATTGAAACAACATATGTGGTGCGCGCAAAGGTTGGCATTGACCACCACAATCTTCAAATTCGTATTTGGTCTGGGACCTATGCCGGTATGCGGGTGCGATGCGTTATGATGCTTGATCCGCGCGGCCGCTGGCCTTGACTGGTCGCCAAAGGTCCCAACCTTGTCATCAAAAGCTGTTGAATATTAATGAATTTGGGCGAAAACCCTCAGAATGAACGCTGACATATCCCAAAGAATCGGCGAGCGCATTGCTGTCGTTGTGTTGGCTGCCGGCAAAGGCACACGCATGCGTTCGCGTCTGCCAAAAGTCATGCACGCCATTGCTGGCCGTCCGATGATTGCGCAGGTGGTGGAAACCGCCGCCGCTCTGGAGCCTGCCATGGGCGTTGTTGTTGTCGGGCCAGACATGGAGGTGGTTGGCGCCGCCGCGGCGCCCTTCGATATTGTGCTCCAGCCGACGCAACGTGGCACGGGCGATGCCGTTATATGCGCCCGCGATCAGTTGGACGGGTTCGCCGGCGATGTGCTGGTGGTTTACGGTGATACGCCTCTGATCACGGCTGATACGTTGGCGGCATTGGTGGCGGCGCGGCGCGGCAATGGGGGGCATGCACTGGCGGTGCTGGGCTTTCGGCCGGCGGATCCCGCCGAGTACGGCAGGCTTGTCACCACCGATGACGGCGCCCTGGAAGCCATCGTCGAATATAAGGACGCTGACGCGGAAACGCGCGCGCTGGGTCTGTGTAATGCCGGGGCAATGGCAATTGACGGCAGTTTGCTGTTTTCGTTGCTCGACCAACTCGACGACAACAATGCCAAGGGCGAGTTATATCTCACCGACCTGGTGAAGTTGGCGCGTGCGGCTGGCCGTCGGTGCACGGTGGCAGAGGCCGATCCGGTCGAGGTCGCCGGCATCAACACCCGCGCGCAGTTGGCCGAAGCAGAAGCGGCCATGCAGATACGGCTACGTCGGCGCGCGATGCAAAACGGTGTGACCTTGGTCGATCCGACGACGGTGTGGCTGGCCTACGATACCCAGCTGGGTACGGACGTGATCGTCGGCCCTCACGTATTTTTCGGACCTGGTGTCTCGATTGGCGATGACGTCGAGATTTTGCCTTTTTGTCACTTGGAACAGGCGCGCGTTGCCGCGCGGGCGCGGATTGGGCCGTACGCGCGCTTGCGCCCCGGCGCCAACATTGGCGATGGGGCCCGCATTGGCAATTTTGTCGAAGTGAAAGCGGCGACCGTCGAGCCGGGCGCCAAAGTCAACCACTTGACTTATATCGGCGATGCCCGGGTCGGCGCGCACGCCAATGTTGGCGCGGGAACGATCACCTGCAACTACGATGGCTTTCGGAAGTCCCATACCGATATTGGTGTCGGGGCGTTCATCGGCTCAAATTCGGCGCTCATTGCACCAGTGGCCGTCGGCGATGGCGCGATCGTCGGCGCCGGTAGCGTTATCACGCACGATGTACCCAAGGATGGGCTTTCGATCGCCCGTGGAGACCAAAGCAATATTGCGGGCGGCGCCGAGCGATGGCGATCCCGACGGCGGAAATCCGACTAGCGTGCCTACGGCAGGGAGCGGCGCATGTGCGGTATCATTGGCGTCTTAGGCACCAACCAAGCGACGCCGCTCATTTTTGACGGACTTAAGCGGCTGGAATATCGCGGCTATGATTCAGCCGGCGTCGCGACATTGGTCGACGGCCGCATCGACCGTCGTCGTGCCGAAGGGAAACTGCAGAATCTTCAAGCGGTTCTGGAGAATGAACCGCTGCCTGGCACAATCGGTATCGGTCACACCCGGTGGGCCACCCACGGCGTGCCGTCGACCGAAAACGCCCATCCCCATGCCACTGCGCGAGTTGCCGTGGTTCACAACGGTATCATCGAGAACTTCCAGCCCTTGCGCGCAGAACTGACCGACTTGGGTCACAAATTTGAGAACGACACCGATACTGAGGTCGTTGTTCACCTGGTGACCCATTTTTTTGACCAGGGCATGAGTCCACAAAATGCCACGGTTGCCATGTTGGCGAAGGTCCAAGGGGCTTTCGCGCTGGGCCTTTTGTTCGCCGGCGAGGATGATCTCCTGATCGGGGCGCGCCGTGGCTGCCCTTTGGCCGTGGGGGTCGGCGAAGGCGAGATGTATTTGGCCTCTGATGCCATCGCCTTGGCACCGATGACCCGACAGATTGTGTACTTGGAAGAGGGCGATTGGGCGGAGATTAGCCGTCGTGGAGTCGTCGTCCATGATAACGAGGGCGCGGTCATCGACCGGCCGGTACGCACGACCATGCATACCGGGGCCGCCATCGGTAAAGGCAACTACCGCCACTTCATGGAAAAGGAAATTCATGAGCAACCGACAGTCATCGGCGATACAGTTCATAGTTTCTTTAATCCGGTCGAGCGCACACTGAAAATTGCCGATTTGCCGATTGATTTGGCACAGATAAGCCGGCTGAGCATTGTCGCGTGTGGCACGTCATTCTATGCGGGGCTGGTGGCGAAATATTGGTTCGAAACCATTGCGCGAATCCCGGTGGATATCGATATCGCCTCGGAGTATCGTTACCGTGAGGCGCCGATCACCAATGGCAGCCTTGGTCTATTTATATCCCAAAGCGGCGAAACCGCAGATACGTTGGCGGCATTGCGGCACGCACGTGTCGGTGGTCAGCCGGCGCTGAGTGTTGTTAACGTGCCGGAAAGCACGATGGCGCGTGAGTCCGATGCGGTCATGTGCACTTTGGCGGGGCCAGAGATTGGTGTTGCGTCGACCAAAGCATTCACCACGCAATTGGCGACGTTGGCATGTCTCGCCATAGTCTGTGCCCGTCAACGTGGCATGATCGATGCCGCGCGCGAGGCCCGCCTGGCGTCGGCGTTGACCGAAGTGCCGTCGCGTACGGTCGAGGTTCTGAATCATGACGAACACCTGCATGCCATTGCCGACGCCATCCACGACGTGCGTGATGTTCTCTATATCGGTCGGGGGACCTCATATCCGATCGCCATGGAAGGTGCGCTGAAACTCAAAGAAATCTCGTATATTCACGCTGAGGGATACGCCGCCGGAGAATTGAAGCATGGTCCGATCGCCCTGATCGACGAAGGTGTTCCCGTCATTGTGATCGCCCCAACCGATGGTTTGTTCGAAAAAACAAAATCGAATGTGGAAGAGGTCATGGCTCGGGGCGGCCGTGTGGTAATGATGAGCGATCAGGCGGGCGTCGACGCTGTATCGGACCGCGCGTTTGCGACTGTTGCGCTGCCCAAGGTCGATCCTTTTGTTGCACCAATTCTTTATGCCATTCCGGTACAATTGCTTGCCTATCATGTTGCCGTTCTTAAAGGCACCGATGTCGACCAACCGCGCAACCTGGCAAAATCGGTCACTGTGGAATAACGACCGCGAGGCCAGAGGTTCATTCCGGACCGGAGCGTCGACGTGCGAGGGACGATGACTGTGTATCCGCCGGAATTGTTCTCGAACCATGATCTTTCACAGGCTTTGCATATCGCGGCGCAAGTCAAGTTTGCGACGATATGTTTCGCCGAAACGCCCGACCAGGATGTGGTGTTTGCGCCATTCGTGCTTGGCGGTCACCCTGACGCGCCGGTCTTCTTTGGCCACCTGGCGCGCGCAAACCCACTTAACGAAATCCTTTCTCGTGGCGATAAGAACGCCCGGCTCATATTTCAGGCGGCCGACGCCTACGTTTCGCCCGCGGTCTACTCGGAGAAAGCCCGATCCGGAAAAGTCGTGCCGACGTGGAACTATGTCGCCTCACAGTTTGCTGGCGCGCTTGGGTGCGTTCCGAATGAACAATTGATGGATATTCTTTGTCAGCAAGTCGATGACTTCGAACGTGCCGTCGATTCAAACTGGAAACTAGACGATGCGCCGGCGGATTTCTTGGATCACATGGCCAACGGTATCTTCGGCATAAAATTTGTGCCGCGTACTTGGACCGTTCACAAGAAGCTCAGCCAAAATCGTCAGGAAGATCGCCTGATAGTGTTGTCTTGGTTGGAAAAGCGGGACACGCCCAAGACATCATTGTCCACTTGGATGAAGTTGGATCTCGGCGGCGACGGCTGACGGCATGCGGGGCACAAGATGCACATCGTTCAGGTCGGACGAGATGGCGTCGACGAGGCATTTAGACAAGACGTTCGTGGTGTCTTCGTATTGTCGTCGGCCACCGCGAGACGGCTCGTTGGCGGGGCGCAGGACACATTTTTTGCCGATTGGGCGGGTTGTTACCTGGACAATTGGCCGGACTGTGTCTATGCGGCACGTTCGCGGACCGGTCGCCTGGTCGGCTATTTGACGGGCTGTCCTGACACCACTGCGTCCGCGGCGCAGCTCGCGCACATTGACTACATGGCCGCGTTCGCCGACTGGTACAGCGCCTACCCGGCGCATTTTCACGTCAACTGCCATCCCAATGACCGTGGTCATGGCCTCGGCACAGCATTGGTCGGAGTGTTTGTTGAGTCCTGCCGCGCCCATAGACTTTCGGGTGTCCATGTGGTCACCGCATCCGAGTCGCGTAATCGCAGTTTTTATCGCCGCTGCGGTTTTGAGTTGGTTGAGTCGGCCAAAGTCGGTGGGCGCGCTCTTGTTCTGCTCGGTCTTGCCCTATGATGAGGGAATGACAGGCGAAGGAGCGACAAAGATGCGCATTGCGGTGATCGGCGCCGGCGGCGTCGGTGGATATTTCGGTGGCCGGTTGGCGGCGGATGGGCACGACGTCGTGTTTGTTCAACGCGGCGCCCATTTGGACGCCATGCGCGATAGCGGCCTTCGGGTAACCAGCGCGCTCGGCGATATTGTGCTCGACAGTGTGCATGCGACTGACAATCCGGACGCCATAGGTCCCGTTGATATTGTGTTGATTGCCGTGAAAAGCGGCGGCACGGAAGAGGCGGGTTGGGCCGCGCGGACGATGCTTGGGCCCGAGACAGGGGTCATCTCACTTCAGAATGGTGTCGAGAATGAAGATCGTTTGGTGCCCATTGTCGGCACCGACCATGTCATGGGCGGGGTCGCCTATATCTTGTCGCTGATTGAAGAGCCTGGCCACGTTGCCCACAAAGGGCCCTTTGCGCGCTTGATATTTGGCGAGCGCGACGGCGCACGTAGCGCCCGCGCCGGTGCTTTTCTGACTGCGTGCCTTAATGCGGGCATCGACGCAGAGTTGTCTGAGAATATTGAACAAGCGCTTTGGGTCAAATTCGTCGGCCTTTGCCCCCATAACGGCATGACTGCGCTGACTCGCGCGCCGATTGGCGCTGTTCGAACCGACTCTCATTGTCGTGCGTTGCTAGAACAAGCGACTTTGGAAGCGATTGCCGTCGCGCATGCAAGCGGTATCGTTTTACCGGCCGACTTTACGGACTCGCCGATGTTGGTCCATGACGAAAAGCCGCCCAATATGACATCGTCGATGCACTACGACATTACGCATGGCAAACCGCTTGAGCTTGAGTGGCTCAACGGTGCAGTTATCCGCTTGGGGCGCCAATTGACAGTCGCGACACCTGTAAACGCATTCATCTATGCGGCACTGAAGCTCAGTATGAACGGTCCACCCATGGAACTTGATGGCGCATAGGAATAGGGACGGCGGCCAAGGCCGCCGCCCCCGGGGGTGAGAGGGCCCCAAAGGGGCTACCCCTCCCGGGCGGTGAATGTGGCTGATCACCGCCCGGTGGATCCCGTCGACGACGAGAAAGGATCCGATCGCCGGCGGGGAGCCGATAGTGATGTGCTGGGGCCGCGTTGTGGCGGCCCCAGCCGGAACCGGCGCGCTATCGACGATACTCTTCGGGCAGCAAGAACATGTGGTCTTGGTCTTCGCCAACGACATTGTGGCAATCGGCACAGAACTTGACCTTGTCTGAACCGTCGGCATTGGTTTCGCCGAACACGGAACCATTAGGCATAATCATCGTGTACTTCCAGTCTCCCGTCTCGCCATTGAAACCGGCGTCCATTTTTTCCATAAGGAACAGCGGGCCGATTGTCACCTGGCCCTTTTTGTTGACGCCAAAGCTGTCCTTGGCCAAGACCGATCCGGCTGGCATCGTGCCGAGGTCTTCATAGCGACTGTAAGCATCGGTGCCGATGTCGTTGGAGAAGTTGTTCACATAACGATTGCCATGGGTGCCTGAAACATAAGGATTGGTCGCGAAATTTGTCCACGATGTGTAGGTCTGGGCGGTGGCATTCCCGGAACCTGCATAGGCGGCCGCGATCGTGCCTTGGGCGCAATCGTAGGCAGCCTTGGCTTCGGCATCGGTGAGTTCGACACCTCCACCAGCGCCGCATGGGCCGCACGGGTTGCAAGCACCGCACGGATTGCACGGGTTGGCGGCCGCGCAGGGATTGCACGGATTGCAGGCGCCACAAGCCGCTGCGCAGGGATTGCACGGATTGCAGGCGCCACAAGCCGCTGCGCAGGGATTACACGGGTTGCAGGCGCCACAGGCCGCCGCGCAGGGATTGCACGGGTTGCAAGCGCCACAGGCCGCTGCACAGGGATTGCACGGATTGCAAGCGCCACAGGCGGCTGCGCAAGGATTACAAGGATTACACGCACCGCAGGGATTGCACGGATTGCAGGCGCCACAGGCCGCTGCGCAGGGATTACACGCGATCCGGGGCACCACGCACTCGGTCACGGCGCCGCCACCAGCGCCGCAGGGGTTACAGGCGCCACAGGGATTGCAAGCGCCGCAGGGGTTACACGCGCCGCACGGATTGCAGGCACCACAGGCCGCGGCGCAGGGGTTGCACCCACCACAGGGGTTACAGGCACCGCAGGCTTTGCAAGGTCTGCAGGCTTGTGCGACTTGGGTCGCCTGGCCGGACTGCCCAGACTGAGCAATATCCGCACAGGCCGTCGCCGCTAAGCCCACGCCCACAAACATCGGAATAAACGTAGTACTCAGCAGGCGATTCTTTGTCTGCTCATTCATTTCCCTTCTCTCCCTCCGACAGGATCCATTTATCGCTCGCCATTACAGGGACTTGCCTAACTGTTTCCGAGTCAATTCTTTTCACGGGATTGTGACGGCACTGAATGCGTCATCGCCGACCCTGAGTTGGGCCGTGGCTCGCACCGTCTTGTCACGTGCTATAGTCCCGGCGCGGGCGACCGGCGGCGTCAGGTTCGCTGCGCCAAAGGGGGGTGCGCATGAGTCAGAAGTCTGATGGTGAGGCGCTATCGGACGATACGTATTGCGAGTCGGCAGAGCAGTTCTTTGAACGACCGGCCCGCACGACGATGGTGCGTTTGTGTGCCGAAGCTCTGGGGCCGCACCATCTCACCCCTGTTGAATTTCTTCATTCGCCGTTTTATCAGCGTCAGATCTACGGCGGCGGCGATCTGCTCAACGCATTTCAGAAAACCGCGTTGGCACAGTCCAGCGGCAAGGAGCTGACGCCTCAGGAGCGTCTTAAGCAACTGGTTAGGTTGGCGGACCAAGTTACTGAGAGCGTGAGAGAAAACGCCGCGGCTTGCCCTCAAATACGATTTAAGGCAGCTGAATTTCCGTCGGTTGTCGCCGATCTGCGCAAGCGTTTGGCGAAGACTCGCCAGCGGTTCGCGATCATCTACTTGCTTGGGCAGCATCTCGACAACAGCAGCTCTTGGATTACAAAAATCCACAAGGTCGCTTGCTTGTATAGTCCAGATTTAGACCCATATGCCGTTGAATGTATTGATGAAATCCTGTCTGAGATCCTTCTGACAAGTGCCGCCTTGACCGAGTTGCTCGGCGTCGAAGGTGGCCTGCAGGATACGGTGCCGGTCCTGGTTGGGCTTCACGACGCGCCAGGCGCTGAACCTTCCGGTCAAACGAAACAGGCGCCGCGCCCAGCGTTGAGCGATGTGGTGACGCAAGATGGGACGCTGGAACATGTCCGTTGGCTCATTGGTACCGGGGCTTTTCCGCTGGGTCGTGCTTCGATTGCGGCGGTGATCCAGCGGGTCGTTGAAGGACCGCGCCGATTCCGCAAGGAAGAAGACGAATCCGAACTGCTCGCCTTGATGGACGTGTATCAAATGTTCGATGGCGTCTCTGACACTTTGCTTGAGACGGCGGTCGTCGCCGCTTTCCGCAAACGGGTCGCGTGGGCAGTGAGCGAGACGCACCTGGAGCGCTTGCGCGAAGTCGACACAAGCCCTGCGACGCGGCTCGAAAAACTGTTGTTTTTCCGCGGCTTGGCGGAGAGCGAATACCAAATCGGCATCGTCGAGACGGAAATCGAAAGGGCCTTTCGCCACAAGGATTTGTATGACGAAGTGGCAAACCAGGGGACGACCCTGGTCGAGAAGCTAGTTGCATTCGCGCGTCTGTATCGAATCATCGAGGAGACGCCGCTCGATGCATTCCGCAAGCTAACAATCCTCGACCATATTTCCGATCTGCAGGGCCGGTTCATACGCGATAACGACTTCTTCCAAAGCCTCACCTGGATCCACCAGGATGTCGTCGAGCGCGCCATGGCTTTGATCGACCTTTGTGAGCAACGCGCGTTCGTCCAAGGCACCGCCGATCGCGCGGCGCGCCACGTCGTGCGCGAGACGATTGCCGGTAAACTTTTCAGGACGCTCTATCTGAAGGGCTCGGCGGACGACAAAGAGGCGGCCGAGCGCATGGGGTACTTAAAGACAAAGCTGGAGACCGCCGGATTCCTGGAGGAATAGGCGGGAGCATGGCCTCGTGAGCGGTTGCTGTGCTTTTCAGTGTTTCTATACTGCACGACCTGACCAAGGCTATGTGGGGCGTGTCGGCACGGCCGTCCGTTTCAGAAATGCGGGAGTTTTGTTATGCAGCTCAAGGATCAGAGCTTATTTCGCACGCAATGCTACATTGATGGCGTGTGGGTCAACGCCGACTCCGGCGCGACAATCGAGATCGTAAATCCCGCCGACGGGTCTCTCCTAGGCACCATGCCAAAGATGGGCGGCAGCGAAACCCGCCGCGCAATAGAAGCGGCCGAGCGTGCGTGGCCAGCCTGGCGCGCCTTGACGGGCAAGGAACGCGGGGCCTTTCTGCGGCGTTGGCACGACCTGATTTTGGAGAATGCCGACGATCTCGCCATGATCATGACCCTGGAACAGGGCAAGCCGCTGGCGGAAGCCAAGGGCGAGATCATCTATGCGTCTTGGTTTGTCGAGTGGTTCGCCGAAGAAGGCAAACGCGCCTATGGCGAAGTGATCCCGCAGACCTTGTCGGATCGCCGGATCGTTGTGATCAAGGAACCTGTCGGCGTAGTCGCGGCCATCACGCCGTGGAACTTTCCCGCCGCGATGATCACCCGCAAAGCCGCACCGGGCCTCGCTGCCGGTTGTCCGATCATTATCAAACCGGCCAGCGCCACGCCATTTACCGCAACCGCGCTGATCGAACTCGCTGAACGGGCCGGTTTCCCAAAGGGCATTATCAGTCTGGTCACCGGATCGGCGAGCGCGATCGGCAAGGAGATGACCGAAAATCCGATCGTACGCAAGCTGTCATTCACTGGGTCCACCGAAATCGGCAAAGTGCTGATGGCGCAATGCGCCGGAACAGTGAAAAAAGTGTCATTGGAGTTGGGTGGCAATGCGCCGCTGATCGTTTTCGATGATTGCAACATCGACGAGGCGGTCCGCGGTGCCATGGCGTCCAAATACCGCAACGCCGGCCAGACCTGTGTTTGTGCCAATCGGATTTTGGTGCAAGACGGTGTCTACGACAAATTCGCCGACGCCTTCGGTACAGAAGTGCGAAAATTGAAAGTGGGTTCGGGCCTCGAAGACGGGGTCAGCCAAGGGCCATTGATCGACATGGCGGCGGTCGAGAAGGTCGAGGAACACATCAACGATGCGGTCACCAAAGGCGCTAAGGTGGTCGTAGGTGGTGGCCGGCATGATCTAGGTGGGCAGTATTTTCAGCCGACAGTGCTCACAGATGTCGATACCCAGATGAAGGTGGCGCGCGAGGAAACTTTCGGGCCCTTGGCGCCGCTGTTCCGCTTTTCGGATGAGCGCCAAGCGATCGAGATGGCGAACAACACCGAATACGGTCTGGCAGCTTACTTCTTCAGCCGCGATATCGGCCGAATCTGGCGTGTGGCGGAGGCGCTGGAATACGGCATGGTCGGCATCAACGAGGGTATTATTTCAACAGAGGTTGCGCCATTCGGCGGTGTGAAGGAATCAGGCCTGGGCCGCGAGGGTGCGCGGCAAGGCCTGGATGAATTCATGGAAACCAAGTATCTGTGCATGGGTAGTATCACCAGCTAGGGATCAGACCACGCCACGACGCGGCTGGATTCGACGGAAGACCGACCTTGTACGATTACGACCTGTTTACGATTGGCGCCGGATCCGGTGGTGTCGCCGCAACCCGGCGCGCCGGCGGCTATGGTGCGCGTGCGGCAATTTGCGAGGACATGCGGGTCGGTGGTACCTGCGTGTTGCGCGGCTGCATACCGAAGAAACTGTTGGTCTATGCTGCCCACATGCAGGAGGAGATCCGCGATTCCGCGGCGTTCGGCTGGACCATTCCCGCGCCGGCGTTTGATTGGTCGAAACTGATCGCCAACAAAGACGCCGAACTCGATCGCTTGAACGGCATCTATGAGCAGATGCTGGCGAACGCAAATGTCGACCTGCTGATGGGACGCGGCCGCCTGTTGGACCCACATACCGTCCGCATCGACGGCCCGGATGGCAGCCGCGATGTGACTGCCGAGACAATCCTGATTGCAACCGGCGGGTGGCCCGAACTACCGCAGTTGCCAGGCATCGAGCATGCCATTTCGTCGAATGAGGCACTCGACTTGGCACATTTGCCCGAACGAATCGTGATTGTCGGTGGCGGCTACATCGCGGTTGAGTTTGCCGGTATCTTTCATCACCTGGGCGTTGATGTGACGGTTGTCATCCGGCGCGATTTGTTGCTGCGTGGTTTCGACCACGATGTGCGGGTCCACTTGCAGGCGGAGCTTGTACGCCAAGGCATTGACGTGAAACAGGCCTGCAAAATCACGGCGATCCGCCGCCAGGGCGATGTTCTCGTCTTTGACAACACCGACGGTGTGCATTTGGAAGCGGATGCGGTTTTGTTCGCCACCGGCCGCGCGCCACGGACAAGCAATATGGGGTTGGAAGCGGCAGGTGTTGCCGTGCGCGATACCGGTGCAATTGTGGTCGATGCGCGGTCCCGTACGACGGTGGAGAATATCTACGCCGTGGGCGATTGCACCGATCGGGTCAATCTGACCCCGGTGGCGATTGCCGAAGGTCGAGCGCTGGTCGAAACGCTGTATAACGACAATTCACAGATTTTCGACTATGACAATATCCCGTCTGCCGTTTTCAGCCAGCCGCCGATCGGGCAGGTTGGCTTGACCGAGGAGCAAGCGCGCCTAAGATACGAGAATATTTCGATTTATCGGGCAGCGTTTCGACCGCTCAAGAATACTATCAGTGGCAATAAGGGACGCGTCTTGATGAAGATGGTCGTCGATGCCGATGGCGACCGCGTTCTTGGCTGCCATATGGTTGGAAACGACGCGCCGGAGATCATTCAGGGGATCGCGGTCGCCCTGAAAAGTGGTGCGACAAAGGCCGATTTCGATGAAACCATCGGCATACATCCGACGGCCGCCGAGGAATTTGTCACAATGTACCAGGCTGACGAAGCGGCGGAGTAGGCGAGCGGTCGCCCATCTTCGATGTTGGCAAATCCTTCATTGGCGCATTATACGTGTGCCATATCGGCATGATGTGTGCCGGAGGACATGATGAACGATAGCTGGACCCCAGAAAGTTGGCGTGGTCTGCCGATCCGCCAACAGCCGACCTATGAAGACCTGACGCGTCAGGTGGATGTCGAACAACGACTACGCAGCTACCCCCCCTTGGTATTTGCCGGCGAAGCGCGTCAACTGCGCGCCGAACTTGCAGAAGTGGCGGCGGGCAACGCGTTCTTATTGCAGGGTGGCGATTGCGCCGAGAGCTTCGCTGAGTTCCATCCCGACAACATACGCGACATGTTCCGTGTGCTGTTGCAAATGGCGATTGTGCTGACCTATGGCGCGGCCATGCCCGTGGTCAAAGTGGGCCGCATGGCCGGTCAGTTTGCCAAACCGCGCTCGGCCGATACCGAGCAGCAAGGCGAAATCTCACTACCCAGCTATCGCGGTGATATCGTCAATCACATCGATTTTTCCGCCGCAGCGCGTCGGCCAGACGCCGAAAGGATGGTACAAGCCTACGCCCAATCGGCTGCGACCTTGAACTTGTTGCGCGCGTTTTCCCAGGGTGGCTACGCAGATTTGCATCAGGTGCACCGATGGAATCTCGACTTTGTTGCCAGTAGTCCCCAGGGCGCCCGCTACCGTGATTTGGCGGATCGATTGAGCGAATGTTTGGCGTTCATGGAAGCGTGCGGACTGACCGCCGAGACCGTGCCGCAAATCCGGCAGACCAGCTTCTACACTAGCCATGAAGCGTTGCTACTGGGGTATGAAGAAGCGCTGACGCGGATCGATAGTACATCTGGCGATTGGTATGACTGCTCCGCGCACATGTTGTGGATTGGCGACCGGACGCGCGATCTCGAGGAAGCTCACGTCGAATTCTTGAGTGGCGTCGGCAATCCGATTGGCGTCAAAGTCGGTCCGACGACCACGGAGGACGACCTGATCCGGCTGATCGATGTACTCAATCCGACCGATGAACCGGGGCGCCTGACGCTGATCGCGCGCATGGGCAGCGACAAGGTCGGCACTTTGTTGCCGCCTCTGGTGCGCCGGGTACGAAACGAGGGCCGCTCCGTTGTTTGGTCATGCGACCCCATGCATGGCAACACGGTCAAGTCGCATAGTGGCTACAAGACACGCCCATTCGATCGGATCTTGATGGAAACGCGCGGCTTTTTCGCGGTGCATGAAGCTGAGGGAACTTACGCCGGTGGCGTGCATTTCGAGATGACCGGCCAAGATGTGACCGAGTGTATCGGCGGGGCGCAAGCGATTACCGAGGATGCCTTATCGGCCCGCTATCACACGCATTGTGACCCGCGCCTTAATGCGTCCCAAAGCTTGGAATTGGCCTTCCTGATCGCGGAAGCGTTGAAATCCGCGTGCGTAGGCCAGCACCAGACCGCTGCCGCGTCGTAACCAGCTGATGCCAAGGAATCCGGAGTTGCAAGCGCCCGTGTCTTGCGCCGCCGGCCGAGCTCGTCGCCCCCGTTTGGCCGTGTCTTGGTGGCGGTTTCGTGTGACATCAAAGCTCGCGAATCGTCATGTCTGCGTTTGAAGACTTTGTCGCGAGACAAACCGACCACTACTTCAAGCGGACCCGCCAAATTGTTGAACAATATGGTGATCGCCGTGTCACCTATGCCGTGTTCATGCGTCGGCCGGTGATGTTTTGCCCGAGACTGGCGGTGGCCTGGCTCGAAGAAGCCTCGCGTGCGCGAGATGCGTCGTTTGAAATAGAGCCCCAGTTTGACGAGGGCGCTTGGGTCGGCGCAGGTGAGCCACTTATATACGTTTCCGGGCCATTGGTTCATTTGGCCGATCTGGAAACCATCTATTTGCAACGGATAGGGGCACCGAGCGTCGCAGCCTACAATGCTTATGCGATGTGTGTCGATTTGCCAAATGTTGCTTTTCTGGCCATGGATGCACGCCATTGCGCCGGCGCCGAAATGGCCGAGATGATGGCCTATGGAGCCAGCGTCGGCTCGCGTAAGGCGCAACAAGATGCTGGCGCAAAGGGATTTATCGGCTCCGCGAATGACGCCACTGCGCGCTATTTCGGCCGTGACCGTGGCCTTGGCACCATGCCCCATGCCTTGATCGGCTACGCCGGTTCGACAGTGCGCGCGGCCGAAATGTTCCACGACACTTTTCCCGACGACCCATTGACCGTCTTGGTCGATTATTTCGGCCGCGAGGTCAGCGATAGTTTGGAGGTTTGCCGTCGGTTTCCGGATCTAGCCACGGCTGGTACACTGGCGGTTCGGGTTGACACCCATGGTGGCCGGTTCATCGAGGGCTTGGATACCGCGCAATCTTACGCGGTTCTGGAAACCCACGCGCCCGAGGTCCTGCGCACCTATCGCAGCGAAACCGAATTGCGCTGGCTGGTGGGTACCGGCGTCACGGCGGCCGCGATATGGTATCTGCGCGACGCTCTTGATCGCGCCGGGTTCGACAAAGTGAAGATTGTCGCCAGTTCCGGTTTCAGTCCGGCCAAATGCAAGTTGATGGCCAGTGTCGCCGCACCCATCGATATTGTCGGGACGGGATCTTATTTGCCCGAAAAATGGTCCGAGACCTATGCCACGGCTGACATCGTCGCCTATGACGACGAGCCCATGGTCAAGGTCGGGCGCGAATTTCTGCTGCGTAAACCATCGTCATGAGCAAGCTTCTGCGCGTCGCGCTTGGCCAGGTCAACCCGACCGTTGGTGATATTCCGCGCAATGTCGCGCTGATTCGCAAGGCGCGCGCGGTGGCGGCCAAAGATGGCGCCGACTTGCTGGTGTTTCCAGAGCTGGTCCTGACCGGCTACCCGCCGGAGGACCTGGTTCTTAGGCCAGTGTTTCAGGAAACCGCTGAGGGCGCGGTCCAGGATTTGGCGGCCGACACCGCCGACGGTGGCCCGGCGCTATTAATTGGCAGCCCGTGGCGCGACAATGGCAAACTCTACAACTCTGCCATATTGCTGGACGGCGGCAAGATAGTAGCGCGGCGCGACAAGGTGCTGCTCCCGAACTACGGCGTGTTCGACGAACAGCGCTTGTTTGCTACGGGCGACTTATCCGGCCCAATCGCGTTTCGCGACGTGCGGCTTGGCGTGCTGGTTTGCGAGGATATGTGGGGCCCGGATGTGGCGGAGACGCTCCAAGAAAGTGGCGCCCAAATCTTACTCGTGATGAACGGCTCGCCATTTGAACTCGACAAGGACGATGTGCGTTTGAACCACGCGGTGGCCAGGATCACCGAGACTGGCTTGCCGTTGGCCTATGTCAACCAGGTCGGCGGTCAAGACGAGTTGGCGTTCGATGGCAGCTCATTCGTCCTGGCCAAGGACTGCCGGCGCGTTGTGCAGGCGTCGTCGTGGCGTGAGCAAGTTCTGACCACCGAATGGCAGCGCGACGCCGATGATTCGTGGGCTTGTACCACGGCCGTGACCGCGGCCGAACCGAGCCGATTTGAATCGATTTACCACGCCATGGTGATCGGTCTACGCGACTATGTCGGCAAGAACGGCTTTCCTGGTGTGATTGTCGGCCTATCGGGTGGAATTGATTCGGCGCTATCGGCAGCGGTTGCTGCCGACGCGTTGGGGCCTGAAAACGTCTGGTGTGTGCGGATGCCGTCGCGGTTTTCATCGCAGCACAGCTTGGATGACGCGGCTGAATGCGCGCGACTTCTGGGTGTGCGCTGCGACACCGTGCCGATCGGGGCCGCACATGACGCTTTCGAAGGCATGCTTGGCGATCTGTTTGCTGGCCAAGAACCGGATGAAGCGGAGGAGAATATTCAGGCGCGTGCGCGGGGCATCGTGCTGATGGCTTTGTCAAACAAATTCGGTGAGATGGTCTTGACGACCGGCAACAAGTCCGAAATGTCGGTCGGATACGCAACGCTCTATGGGGACATGTGTGGCGGATTTTCGGTCCTGAAAGACGTTTACAAGAGTACCGTGTTTGCGCTTTCAAGGTGGCGCAATCAGCATCATACCGACGATTTGCTGGGGCCGAAAGGGCGCGTGATCCCAGAAAACATCATTACCAAGCCGCCATCCGCGGAACTGCGACCCGATCAGACCGATCAAGACAGCCTGCCGCCCTACGATATCCTCGACGATATTCTGAACGGCTTGGTCGAGAAGGAACTGTCGATTGACGATCTGGTCGCCCATGGTCACGATCGGGCAATTGTGCGACGGGTGCGTCGCTTGCTGTATCGCGCCGAATATAAGCGGCGGCAAGCGCCACCGGGCGTCAAGATTACACGCCGGGCCTTTGGTCGCGACCGGCGATATCCGATCACGAATGGGTTCTTGGGTGTCGAGTAGGAAAAAGATGTGTCACAATTGATTAGTTCACCTAGGAAATGAATATACAGCTCTACAATACGGCTAGCCGCCAGAAAGAAATATTCGAGCCTTTGGATCCGGCACATGTACGCATGTATGTGTGTGGGCCAACAGTCTATGACCGCGCGCATATCGGCAACGCGCGGCCTGTCATCGTGTTCGATGTATTGTACCAGCTGTTGAAACGGCACTACGACAACGTGACCTATGTGCGCAACATCACGGACGTCGATGACAAGATCATGGAAACGGCGCGCGAAAACGATGAGCCTATTGGAGCGCTCACCGCGCGCACGATCGAGATGTTTCACACCGACATGGCCGCGCTCAATACGGCGCCCCCGGATGTTGAGCCGCGGGCAACGGCGCATATCAATGAGATGATCGAACTCATCGGCGTCTTGATTGAAAAAGGGCATGCTTATGCCGCGCAGGGCTGCGTGCTTTTTCACGTTCCGAGTATGCCCGACTATGGAAAACTGTCCGGGCGAAATCGGGAAGAAATGATCGCGGGTGCGCGCGTCGAAGTCGCACCCTACAAGAAAGACCCGGCCGATTTTGTCCTTTGGAAGCCGTCCGACACTGATCAACCGGGGTGGGAAGCTCCCTGGGGTCGCGGCCGGCCGGGCTGGCATATTGAGTGCTCGGCGATGAGTGCGGCGCATCTCGGAGAAGAGTTCGACATTCACGGCGGTGGCCGGGATCTGATCTTTCCACACCACGAGAATGAGATGGCGCAAAGTGAGTGCGCGCACGACGGCCAGCAATTTGCGCGCTATTGGGTGCACAATGGCTATGTGACCGTGAACGGCGAGAAGATGTCGAAGTCGTTGGGCAATTTCTTCACCGTCCATGACCTTTTGGACCAGGCACCAGGGGAGGCGATCCGGTTCCTGATGCTGAAGACCCACTATCGCCACCCGCTTGATTGGAGTCTGCAGGCCTTGGTCGATGCCAAGGCGGAATTGGATCGACTCTACCTCGCGCTGCGCCATGGTGTCGGCAACCAAATCGGCGACACCAGCGCCGTCGAAGCGGCATTGTGCGACGATCTCAATACGCCGCTGGCATTGAGTGCTCTTCACGCTTTGGCGGGCGACGTGAACAGGGCTGGTGGCGATAGCGCCCGCGCCGCGGCGGCCGCGACCCTGCGCGCCGCCGGTGCGTTGTTGGGTTTGCTGCAGCAGGACCCCGAGAATTGGCTCAAGGGCGCCGCGGATCGGACAGGCGATGAAGACGCCGCCGAAATCGAAGCGCTGATCGCGCAACGGGCCGCGGCGCGCAAGGCGCGCGACTTTGCTGGCGCCGATCGAATCCGCGACTCGCTTGCGGCGCGGGGCATCGTCCTAGAGGATGGGGCCGGCGGGACCACCTGGCGCCGCGGCGGATAAGACAAGCGTTTCGAAAGGCGCGAGCAGATCATGGCCGATCGCGTTTATCTTTACGACACGACGTTGCGGGACGGCGGCCAAACGCAGGGGGTCGATTTCGGCGTGGCCGATAAAATCGCGATCGCGCGTGAGCTGGACGCACTTGGCGTCGACTATATCGAGGCCGGCTGGCCTGGTGCCAACCCGACCGACGACGCCATTTTCGAAGGACCACCGGCCCTCAAAACGGCCAAGCTGGTCGCTTTCGGCATGACCCGTCGCACCGGGCGCAGCGCCGACAACGATCCGTCATTGGCGGCGGTCATAAATGGTAGTCCCGGGCGTGCGTGTTTGGTCGGCAAAGCATGGGACTATCAGGTCACCACCGCGCTCGGCGTGGATATCGAGGAAAACTTGGCAATGATCCGCGACAGCGTGGCACTGGCGGCACAACGCCTTGACGAAGCCATGTACGACGCCGAGCATTTCTTCGATGGTTACAAGGCCAATCCAGACTATGCGCTCGCGTGTTTGAAGGCGGCCCATGAGGCAGGCGCGAGATGGATCATTTTATGCGATACCAATGGCGGGACTTTGCCGCACGAGGTTGAGTCAATCGTGTCGGAGGTGGTCAAGCACATTCCCGGTGATTGCTTGGGCATTCATTGCCACAACGACAGCGACACTGCGGTGGCCAGTTCTTTGGCTGCGGTCCGCGCGGGCGTGCGCCAGGTTCAAGCGACCATGAATGGTCTTGGCGAGCGATGCGGCAACGCCAATCTCGTTTCCATCGCCGCCAATCTGGCGCTCAAGACGGACTATGAGATCGGCATCGATGAACAGGGCCTTCAAAGGCTGACACATGTTTCGCGACTCGTCGACGAGCGGCTCAATCGCAGCCACGATCGCGGCGCGCCGTTCGTTGGTGAATCAGCATTCGCCCACAAGGGCGGATTGCACGTTTCCGCCGTCGCACGCGATCCACGCACCTATGAGCACGTCACCCCCGAAGCGATTGGCAATCAACGCGCAGTCGTAGTTTCGGACCAGGCGGGCCGGTCGAATATCGTCATGCGTTTGGCGGAACTCGGGGTCGACGTGGATCCAAAAAGCGATGCGCTCGGCAGGTTGGTCGAAGCCGTCAAAGGTCTGGAAGCGGAGGGATATTCGTACGATGGCGCAGACGCCAGTTTTGAGTTGTTGGCGCGGCGCACTTTGGGCACTGTGCCCGACTATTTTCGTCTGATCTCGTTTCGCGTTCTCGACGAGCATCGCACGGACAAGGGCGGCAGCTTGGACTCACTGTCAGAAGCGACCTTGAAGATCGAAATCGGCGACCAGCAAATCATGACCGTGGCCGAAGGCAAGGGCCCGGTCGACGCGCTGGCCGCCAGCTTGCGTAAGGCGCTCATCGACTCGTACCAGGAATTGGCGGGTATGCATTTGATCGATTACAAAGTGCGTATCCTTACACCGGAGGCGGGCACGCAAGCTGTTGTCCGCGTGATGATCGAAAGTGCCGATCGCGGTGACCTCAATTGGTCGACGGTTGGCGTATCCGACAATGTGATACGGGCATCCTATGACGCGCTCCGCGACGCGATCAATTGGCGCTTGATGCATGCCGACCGCACGGCCTGACTCTCTTGGCCGGCACTGATCACACGGGGACTAGGGCGCAGGACACGGACGTGCCGCCGCTGGCGCCGGTCGTCATTTTGGTTGGCCCGCAGCTTGGGGAAAACATCGGCACGGCGGCCCGAGCCATGCTCAATTTCGGTCTCACGGATCTGCGATTGGTCAGGCCGCGTGATGGTTGGCCCAACGACAAGGCACGCGGTGCATCATCGGGTGCGACCGCCGTTATCGACGGCGCCAAGTTGTTTGACAATACCGAGAGGGCGATCGCCGACCTCGACTACGTACTGGCGTGCACCGCACGGCCCCGCGACATGACCAAGGCGGTGCAAACCCCGGGCCGCGCGGCGGAAAACTGTCGTATGCGCGCAGTGCGGGGGATTGCGACCGGTCTCTTGTTCGGACCTGAGAAACATGGCCTGGACAATGACGACGTGACGCTGGCGGACGCCATTGTCAGCATTCCAACCAATCCTGGCTTCGCTTCGCTAAACTTGGCGATGTCCGTCTTGCTGCTGGGGTATGAGTGGCTTCGAACTGCCGAAGCGACGCCCGCCGAACGACTTGACTATGGCGCAAATACGCGGCCGGCAACGAAGCAAGAGCTGTTGGGATTCTTCGGCCATTTGGAACGCGAGCTGGATGTTTGCGGGTTTCTGCGCGTTCGTGAGATGCGGCCGCGCATGGTCCGCAATATCCGCAATATCTTTCAGCGGGCAAGCTTGTCCGAACAAGAAGTGCGGACGTTGCGTGGCATCGTTGCCGGTTTGACCCGCCGGCCGCGTCGGGCCGATGGTTGCGACCAGGATACGGTTTGACTTGGTCGGGGCGCCGAGTATAGTACCGCGCCTTAACTCAGCCGGCCGGGACGCGGCCGGCTTTGCAATGTTTTCGGATGTACAATGAGTAAAAGACTCGGGTCGAAGTATAAAATCGACCGGCGCTTGTCACTAAACCTGTGGGGCCGGCCGAAAAGTCCGATCAATCGCAGGGAGTATGGCCCCGGCGAACATGGTCAGCGCCGGCGCAAGGTGTCGGACTTTGGTACGCAGCTGCGCGCGAAACAAAGGCTCCGTTTCTATTACGGCAACATCACCGAAAAACAGTTCCGCCGGATCTACAAGGAGGCTGTCAAGGCACGTGGCGATACGGGCGAGCATCTTATCGGCCTTTTGGAACGACGGCTCGACGCCGTGGTATATCGGATGCAGTTGGTGCCGACTGTGTTCGCTGCCCGGCAGTTGATCAACCACGGCCATATTCAGGTAAATGGCCGGCGGGTGACGATTCCGAGCTATCGCCTCCGCGAGGGTGACGAGATCGAAGTTCGCGCAAAGTCAAAGCAACATCCCCTGGTTCTGGAGTCGGTCCAAAACCCCGAGAGGGACGTTCCTGACTATATCGAGATCGATTTCGATAAGCTCAAAGGCCGCATGATCCGCATACCCATGCTGGCCGATGTGCCGTATCCCGTGCAAATGGAACCCAATCTGGTGATCGAGTATTACTCGCGCTGATTGGGACTTTTGTCGATGTCAACTCGCGCCCGCGCTTGCCGCGGGCGTTTTAGCATGAGCCTCGGTCTCAATTGCGGGTCTCGATTCATCGTGTTAGATTTCTGAACGATCAGTTTGGTATTTGAAGGAATGCCGCGCAAAAAGGAATTCGTCCCGGAGGTCGCGCTGGAAGCCGCGATGAGGCTGTTTTGGCAGAAAGGGTATGCGGCGACTTCGGTTCAAGAGCTAACCGACGTCATGGGTATCAATCGTTTCAGCCTCTATGACACGTTCGGTGACAAACACACCCTCTATCTCGCAGCGATAGACCTCTATTGCACGGAGGTAACGTCGGCTTTGCTTGTGACACTGGACGCCGATGATGGTGTGGTGGCCATTCGCTCCTATTTTCGGCAGCTAGTGAGAGCGTTGGCCACCGAAATCGGCCGCGACGGTTGTCTCGTTCAAAATGCGACGCTGGAACTTGCGGTGCGCGATCGTGCCGTGTCAGAGAAAACGAAGGCAATAAACCGGCTGGTTGAGCACAAATTCGAAGCCGCAATTAGGCGCGCGCAGAAGCATGGCGCGATCGACAAGAAACTGAATGCGGGTGTTGGTGCGATTTCTTTGTTTGCGCTGGCACAGGGGCTAATTGTCCTGGCCAAGGACGGTCGGGACGCTGACGCGATGGGCCGAATCCTCGGGTTCGTCCAAGAAGAACTCGATCGCTGGCGGTCGTTCGATTGTCCGCCGGGCACCGGTGGAAAAGGGGCATAATTTTTTTGTCTCATACCTAACTGAACGTTCCGAAAATCTGTAACACGAGGAGCTTAGCAATGTTGAGACTAGACTTACGTAACCTCTCGGTGGCGTTCGGCATCTTTGCAGGTGCGGGCCTTGCGCACGCCGCCGAGAAGATTCCGCCGTTGGAGATACCTGCGGCATTTCCTTACGCGTCACACCATATCGAGGTGCTGGGGTCGCAAATGCATTACGCCGATAAGGGTAGCGGCGATCCTATCGTATTTTTGCACGGCCAACCGACGTCTTCCTACCTGTGGCGTAACATCATGCCGCATTTGGAATCACAAGGGCGCGTGGTCGCGCCGGACAATATTGGCTTTGGTAAGTCTGACAAGCCAGACATCGCTTACACTTACGCCGACCACTATCGATATTTAGAAGGGTTCATTGAAGCGCTCGCGCTGCAAAACATCACGTTTGTGGTCCACGATTGGGGTTCGGCGCTTGGCTTTGACTATGCTGCGAACAACCCGGACAACGTCAAAGCCATTGCTTTTATGGAAGCAATCGTTGCGCCGCTCTTTCCCGCCGAGAGCTACGATGCGATGCCGCCGCAGTTGGCAGAGTTCTTCACGACCATGCGCGATCCCGATCAAGGTCCGAACCTGATGGTCGAGCAAAATTACTTCGTCGAAGGTGTGCTACCCAACTTCATTTCCCGTGAGCTAGACCAGGCGGCGCTCGATGTGTATCGGGAACCGTTTGTCGAAAAAGAGTCACGGTGGGCGATCAATCAATGGCCGAACGAGATTCCCATAGCCGGCCAGCCGGAGCACGTTGTTGCCGTGGTCAAAAACTACAATGCTTGGTTGTTGGAAACCGAAAAGCCGCTGTTATTCCTCTATGCGACGCCCGGTGCATTGAACCCGCCGGATTTGGTTGACTGGTGGGCGGTGCACGCGAAAAACATGGAAACTGCATATATCGGCAATGGCTTACACTTTGTGCAGGAGGATCGGCCATACGCCATAGGGCGAGAAATCGCGGACTGGTATCGGCGCATCAACAAGTAGATTGGGTTTTGGCGCCGGAGATTTTTTCGTTGTTCCCTAACCCCCCTTTCGGAAGCGCTGCGTGTTTAAGGGCAGACCGGCAAGACACGGTCACGCCATCACCAACAACGCAACGTCACCAGCAACACATCAACGCTTCTTAGGGGACTTGACCAATGAACGCACTTCTGAAGATTTCCGCCGCCGTCGCCGCTTTGACTGTGGTTTCCGTTTCGGCCGCCTCGGCTGACGACATCAACTTCGACTTCACCAAAGTTAAGCAAAAAGCCGCCGTCGTGAACGTTCTGTCGAACAACGACTTCGGCCCCGGTACCGGCGCCAAGAAGGGCGGTTTGACGGTCAACGGTGTGGTCCAGGACGCGGTCATCGCCGAAGGCAATGCCACGGTCGCGGTCGGCAACTACGCCGAGGCCTACACCCGCATCGGTACGCTCGAGAACGGTGAGGTCAACGGTGTTCTGCAACGTGCCGTGATCGCCAAGAACAACGTCAACGTCGCCGCCGGCAACTATGCCTACAGCCGCTTGCACATCGGCACGGCGCGTGACTTCGAGATCAACGGTGTCGTCCAGCAGGCCGTGATCGCCAAGGACAACGCGGTCGTTTCCGTCGGCAACCACACCACCGCTTGCATGGAAATCGGCACGCTCGGCACCCCCACCTGCTAAGCAACGCCAAATCCACCGCTTACACGGCGGAACCCGCGGCAAAGTCCCGGGTTCCGCCTTTCCATTTCGGATCACCGAAGCGCGCCGCCCGTGGGGACGTTGCTTTCGTCCCCAACAAAAAAACTAGAGCATTTCACGCTCACATGCGTTCGCATGACATGCTCTATTTAACTGATATCGATCAATTTACCTTCGTTCAACCAACTCCGTTTGAACGAAGATTGATCTAACCGCTGGCCCGATGCTTCGGGTTGAAAACGCGCTTGGATGACGCTGGCGCCCTTGCCAGCCGATCTGCCGGCCGGATTGGCCGGCGCACCAATTCACCGCCGCAATTTGGGCAGCGACCTTGCAAAATCGTCGCCGCGCAGTCGCGGCAGAATGTGCACTCGAACGAACAGATCACCGCATCGTTTGTGTCTGGTGGCAAGTTGCGGTCGCAACACTCGCAGTTCGGGCGCAGTTCAAGCATCGTCCAAGCAATTCCTTCATCCAACACGCGATCAGACTCAATCATGGCGATTGTGCCACTGTCCGCCAGGTTCATCACGGCATCAATGTTGGCCTTTGTTTCCCTGCCATGACTTTTGGGCGGCGACATGCATCAAATGCTTGGATCGTGGCCGACTCCTTGCTAAGTCATAGGGGCATTGTCCGGGGCCGGGGTCAGCACGGAATGTCGCAACCTGTCGAATGACAGTGTTCGCCCGATAAACCGTAACGCCTTGCGCCTATGTTTAAGTGCCGGCACAGTGCGCGTGCAAACGCATCCCGCATAGAGGTTTCACGATTGATGGTGCGTTCGGTGCCATCGCGCAAACGATTGCGGTGGTTACCGGCATGCCGGGTTGATTGAGCAACGCACGCGAGGCGAATCAGAACGCAAGGGGAGGCAATTGGCCCATGCGATACGAGGCTCCCACAACGGTTGACGACGCGGTAGCGTTGCTCGCAAATGGACAAGGTATGAATAAGGTCCTGTCGGGCGGCACGGATTTGCTCGTCCAACTACGCGCCGGCTTGATCGAGCCGGATCTTATCGTCGATATCAAGAAAATCGACGAAATGCGGTCGATCAGCGCCGAAGATGGCGGTTTTCGCATTGGTGCTGGTGTAACCGGTGCCGAGCTCGGCGAACATCAGGCACTAAAGGCAGCTTGGCCCGGAGTCGTTGAGGGCACGGAGCTGATTGGTTCGACGCAGGTTCAAGGTCGTGCAACCATCGGCGGCAATTTATGCAATGCCTCCCCGGCTGCCGACAGCGTCCCGGCGATGATTGCCGCAGGCGCCATTGCCTCGGTGGCGGGGCCGAACGGTCGTCGCGATGTGCCAATTGAAGACATCGTCACCGGACCAGGACAGACCTCACTGGCAAGGGATGAAATCGTTGTTTCGTTCTTCCTGCCGGCGCGACCGGCTCATGCGGGCGACGCCTATCTGCGCTTCATTCCACGGACCGAAATGGATATCGCGGTGGTTGGGGCTGGCGTAAATCTGGTGCTCGATGCGGGCGGCACGTGCACCAACGCACGGGTGTCCTTGGGCGCGGTCGCGGCGACGCCTTTGTTGGTTGCAGAAGCGGCCGATGCGCTGATCGGTACCAAAGTCGATGATGCGGCCTTGGACAAGCTGGCCACGGCAGCGAGCGCGGCTGCCAAGCCGATTGACGACAAACGCGGCACCAAAGAGTTTCGAATTAAGGTTTCCGGCGTATTGGCTCGAAGGGCGGCAAAGCAAGCGCTTGAGCGGGCGGGGAGTCACTAATGTCTAAAATTCACGTCACGACCACCGTCAATGGTGATGAGGCCGAGTTCTTGTGCGAGGCCGACGAAACGCTCTTGGACGTGTTGCGCGACCAGTTGCATCTGACCGGCAGCAAAGAGGGTTGCGGCTCGGGCGACTGTGGCGCATGTAGCGTGATGCTGGACGGCCGATTGGTGTGTTCGTGCTTGGTGCTGGGCGCCGAAGTTGGTGGCCGCGCGGTGGAGACGATCGAAGGCATGGCCGACGGCGAAAAGCTTCATCCCTTGCAACAGCGCTTCTTGGATCATGCGGCGCTGCAATGCGGTATCTGCACACCTGGTTTCCTGATCGCGGCAAAGGCATTGCTGGAAAAGAACCCGGATCCAACCGAGACAGAAGTACGGTATTGGCTGGCCGGGAACCTGTGCCGCTGCACGGGTTATGACAAGATCATAAGGGCCGTCATGGACACGGCCGCCGAGATGAGAGGATCGTGACCATGGCATCCCAAGTCAGTCCGAAAGAGAAAGATCTGAAATGGGTCGGGACACGCGCGCCGCGCCCTGATGGCGTGGACAAGGTGACAGGCCGGGCCAAGTTCGGTGCGGATTTGTATCTACCTGGCATGCTGGTCGGCAGGGTGTTGCGCAGTCCGCACGCGCACGCGCGCATTCGCTCGATCGATATTTCGAAAGCCGAGGCCATACCGGGCGTGAAAGCCATCATCACCCGCGATGACTTTGCGGATATGGAGTCCGAGCTGGTGCCGGCCGGCGAAATGATGGTCAACTACCGCGACGTCGTTCGCAATGTCATGGCGCGCGAAAAAGCTCTGTACGATGGTCATGCCGTTGCCGCGGTGGCAGCGACCAGCGCTGCCGCGGCGCGTAAGGCGCTCAAGGCCATCGAAGTTGACTACGAAGTGCTGCCGCACGTCGTCAACGTGTTGGACGCGATGAAATCGGATGCCCCAATCCTTCATGAAGACATGATCACCGTGGGCGTCGACCCGGCGCCGGCCAAGGCGTCAAATGTGGCGAAAGTCATCGAGATTGGCATCGGCGATGTTGCGACCGGATTTGACCAGGCCGATGTCGTTCTGGAGCGCGAATACGATACCGAGGCCGTGCATCAGGGCTATATCGAACCCCACGCCTGCGTTGCCAGTGTGTCAGAGGACGGACAGGCTGAGTTGTGGTGCTGCACACAGGGCCATTTCGTTGTGCGCGCGTTTTGCGCGCGGCTCCTGGGGATGGACATATCCAAGATTCGCGTGACCGCGTCCGAAATCGGCGGCGGTTTCGGCGGCAAGACGGTTGTCTATTTGGAACCACTGGCATTGGCCCTGTCGCGAAAAGCGTGCCAGCCGGTGAAAATGGTCATGACCCGCGACGAAGTGTTTCGTGCCAGCGGCCCAACTTCGGGCGCCAACGTTTGGGTCAAGATCGGTGCGACCAGGGACGGCAAGATGATCGCGGGCGAGGCTGTCCTCAAATATCAAGCTGGCGCATTTCCGGGGTCGCCGGTGCAGCCGGGTGCCATGTGCGCGTTCGCGCCCTATGACATGGAGAACGTGAAAGTCGTCGGCTATGACGTCGTCACCAACCGACCGAAAGTGGCGGCATATCGTGCGCCCGGCAGCCCGATCGCGGAATATGCCGTCGAATCGTTGGTCGATGAGCTGGCGAAGGAACTCGGCAAGGATCCTGTGGCGCTGCGTTTGCAGAATGCGGCGAAGAAGGGCACACAGGCCGCGTATGGGCCAAAGTTCGGCGATGTCGGCTTGGTCGAGACCCTTGAGGCCGTGAAAGAGCATCCACACTATAAGGCGCCGTTGGGACCGAACCAGGGGCGTGGTATCGCTTCGGGATTCTGGTTCAACATTGGCGGTGAAACCTGTGCATCAATTAGCATCAATGAAGATGGTTCGGCGATGTTGCAGGTTGGAACACCGGATATCGGCGGTTCGCGCGCGTCCATGTGCATGATGGCCGCGGAGGAACTGGGTATGGATTTGGACAAGATCCGCCCGGTGATCGCGGATACCAGTGCCCTCGGCTACACGTTCTTGACCGGTGGCAGCCGGGTCACGTTTTCCAGTGGCATGGCGGTGGTCCAAGCGGCACGCGACGTTATCGATGAAATGCGTGCCCGAGCAGCCAAGACATGGGATATACCGGTAGATGCTGTCGAATGGGACGATGGCTACGCCCGGCCAACCAGCAGCAATGCTGGGGATTTCGAACCTTTGTCGCTGGCGGACATTGCCATGAACGCGGGAAAAACCGGGGGGCCGATTGCTGGCCATGCGCAAATTAACGCACAAGGTGCTGGGCCAACTTTTGGCACGCACTTGGTTGACGTCGAAGTGGACAAAGAGACCGGTCGGGTAACGGTGGTGCGCTACACGGCTGTGCAGGACGCCGGCAAAGCGGTTCATCCAAGTTACGTCGAAGGCCAGATCCAAGGTGGGGCCGTGCAAGGTATCGGTTGGGCCTTAAACGAGGAGTACATCTATAACGATGACGGTTGCCTCGATAATCCGGGTTTCCTGGACTATCGAATCCCCGTTGCGTCGGATGTGCCGATGATCGATGCCGTGATCGTTGAGGTGCCGAATACGCGTCATCCGTATGGCGTGCGCGGCGTTGGCGAGACGCCCATCGTGCCACCAATGGCAGCCATCGCGAATGCGGTCGCCGACGCGTTGGACATCCGGTTCACGCATTTGCCGATGTCGCCGCCTCATGTTCTGCACGAACTTGAACGGAGCGGAACCAAAGTCGGCAACGGCTGATAGAGCCTAAATTCAAACATGGCGCGCGTTGTCCTGCCGAACTCGTTGCGGATTTACACGGACGGAGAGCTTGAGTTTGATCTCGACGTCCGTGATATCCGCGATTTGTTGGATCAGCTTGGCGCGCGCTATCCGAAATTGAAGCCCCATGTCGAGGAAGGCATGGCGGTCGCCATAGACGGTCAGATCTATCAGGATACCTGGCTGGAACCCATCGCGGCCGATAGCGAGGTCTACATTATTCCCAAGATCGCGGGCGGGTAACACAACTCCGCACGACGCATGTTTCGTGCGGAGTCGGAACATCCCAGTGTTCGTTGAAGCTGCCGCGGGTGTGGCTGCAGAAAAAGCATTGCCGGGGTATCGCTTAGCCTATTCTTTCGGGTGCATGCGCCAGTTGCGGCTGGTCAGGCCAGTCGTTTCTTGCGGAGGATGGGCGCGCAGGCCTTCTTCGTTGGGCTCGGTGCCCCAACCCGGCGTGTCAGGAACGACCAAATAGCCGTCTTCGATTGGCGGTTCCACAGTAAATAGTTCATGATCCCATTCGAGCCGGTCGATATCGATTTCCATGATCCGCAAGTTGGGTACCGCGGCGGCAAAATGCGCGTTCATCATTGTCGACAGATGGCCGTAAAAGTTATGCGGTGCAACGTTGACCTCATGGGCATCGGCGCAAGCGGCGATCTTCATGGATTGCCAAACTCCGTTCCAGACGGCATCGATAATCGACACGTCGACCGCTTCCTCACGGAAATAAGGCAAGAACTCGCGTAGCCCGAGCAACGTTTCACACGAGCTGATCGGGTGCGTGCTTTGCTGGCGAATGTGTGCGAGAGCACGCGGGTTGCGGCTGTCGATTTCAATCCAGAACATGTCCAGGTCGGCGATCTCACGCAAGATCTTGATGAAACCTTCGGTCTTGGCGTTGAAATTGAGATCGAGAAGAATGTCCATGTCCGGGCCGGCGCCATCCCGAAACGCTTCCAGGTGTGTTCTGATGTTGCGCAGTACGCGCCGCTCGACATTGAGCTCGGGCTGGAATGGGAAGCCAAATCCGGGGGCCCAACCGGCGACCCTGTCGCCTTCGTAAATGAAGATGTTGGTTTTGAGCGCGCCAAAACCCTTTTCGCGCACCTCAGCGCCCAACGATTTCACGCCGTCCAAATCGGTGATGGCCGGCTTGTAGAATTGTGGCTGACCTATCCGCCAAGTGGCACAGTGCGACCAATAAAGGCGGATCCGGTCTCGCACCTTGCCGCCCAGCAATTGGTAGCAGGGCACGCCCAGGCTCTTCGCCTTGGCGTCCAGCATGGCATTCTCTATGGCGCCGAGCCCCTCTGCGACCACGCCACTCGCCGCTGGTCGGGTCGCGCAATAGAGGTCCGCATAGATCCGCTCATGATCGGCAACTGACTTGCCGACGACCCGCTGGGTCAACCGCTTGACGACGGTGCTCACCCCTGGCGAGCCAAAGCCTTCGTCATATTCGCTCCAACCGACGATACCGTCGTCGGTTACCAGCTTCACGAAATGGTAGTTCCGCCAACCTGCGTCACAGCTCAGCGTTTCAATGCTCTCGACTTTCATAAACGTCTCCTGTCGTCAGCGCGGTCCGGAGCTAGCCGGTCAGCGTCCGGCGCACCGCGGCATGCCAGCCGGCCAATAATGTTTCCCGCTGCACCGTCGCCATGGCCGGTTCAAATCGCGCGTCGCGACGCCAATGGTCTGCGACGTCATCAAGCGAGCCGATCAACCCAGCACCTAGCGCGGCCAGATACGCAGCGCCGAGTGCTGTTGTTTCCATGACTTGCGGTCGATCGACGGGCAAGGCCAGAATGTCCGCTAGAAACTGCACCATCCAATCGTTCGCGACCATGCCCCCGTCGACCCGCAACGTCGACGGGGTGACGCCATCGTCGGCCATCGCGGCGAACAGGTCGTGCGTTTGATAGCAGACAGATTCGAGCGCCGCCCGTGCAAATTCCGCGCGTCCGGTACCACGGGTCAGACCAAATACCGCGCCGCGCGCATCCGGGTCCCAATGGGGCGCACCAAATCCCGTGAATGCGGGCACCAGATACATCCCTCCCGTATGCTCGATGTCTCGCGCCAACGCCTCTGTTTCATGGGCGCTGTCGATGATCTGCAAAGCATCCCGCAACCATTGCACGGCTGCACCGGCGACAAAGATCGAGCCTTCTATGGCGTAAGAGGTTTGACCACGGATTCGGTAGGCAATCGTCGTGAGCAGTCGATTGCGCGAGGCCACCGGCGTGGCGCCCGTGTTCAGAAGCACAAAACAGCCGGTGCCGTATGTACTTTTGATCGTCCCTTTCTCCAAGCAACTCTGACCAACGGCCGCCGCTTGCTGATCGCCGGCCATGCCCAAAATCGGGACGGCGCGGCCGAACAGGGTCGGTTCGGTTTCGCCGAACTCTGCGACGCATTCTTCGACTGCCGGCAAGCAAGGCGATGGCACGCGGAATTGGTCGAGCAGGTCGTCGTCCCAGCGATGGTCGTGGATGTTGAACAGGCTGGTGCGACAGGCGTTGGTGACTTCGGTCTTGTGGGCCCGCCCGCCCGTGAAACGCCACAGCAAGAACGAATCAACTGTTCCGAAGGCGAGTTCGCCATTCTCGGCCCGCGCACGGCCATCGGCGACGTGGTCCAGGATCCACGCTGCCTTTGTCGCCGAAAAGTAGGGATCCAACAGTAACCCGGTCTTGGCGGTCAGTTTGTTGCCGACGCCTGCCGACTCGAGCTCTCTGCATATGTCCGCTGTACGGCGGTCTTGCCAAACGATTGCATTGTGGATCGCGGCGCCGGTCGCGCGGTCCCAGATTAGTGTCGTTTCACGTTGGTTCGTGATGCCGATGGCGACCACGCGGCCGCCGCTCTGCTCGGCCTGTCGAAGAGCGCGCTGCGCGACATTCAGCGTCGTGCGCCATATGTCCTCTGGATCTTGTTCCACCCAGCCCTCGGCCGGGTAATATTGTGGAAATTCGGATTGAGCCGCCGACACGATGCCGCCCTCGTTGTCGAACACAATCGCCCGGCTACTGGTCGTGCCTTGGTCGATAGCCAGGATCAAAGGCTTGTCAGACATGGGTGTCGGGGTAAATTTTCATCGATGGGATCATCGGGGAACAACGGTTCGTTTGGAAGCACTTTCCGCGGACCACGGCAATGAGCGCGCCTTTCGATATCCTGATTATCGGGGGTGGCATCAATGGCACTGGCATTGCCCGCGATGCCGCTGGACGTGGTCTCAAGGTGGTGCTGTGCGAGCGCGACGACCTCGCCGCGCACACTTCATCGGCAAGTACCAAGCTGATTCACGGCGGCTTGCGATACCTGGAACATCTCGAATTTCGCTTGGTCCGCGAAGCCTTGGCCGAACGCGAGGTGCTTCTGCGCAATGCCCCACACATTGTCCGGCCACTACGTTTTGTCTTGCCTCACCACAAGGGGCTGCGGCCGGCTGTTTTGCTGCGCCTCGGGTTGTTTCTCTATGACTATTTGGGGCGCCGCCGGACTTTGCCTGGATCTCGCAAGATCGACCTGCGTGTGCCGCCCCATCGTGATGTCCTGCGTTTTGAACTGACCTTCGGGTTTGAATATGCGGATTGTTGGGTCGATGACGCGCGCCTTGTCGTGCTTACGGCCCTTGACGCCAAGGAGCGTGGCGCCACGATTTTGACCCGTACGACTGTCCAGTCGGCCCGCCGGATCGACGGATTGTGGGCCGTGCGAACCACGTCGCGTGACGGCACCGAACAGACGCTTGTCAGCCGGACCGTGGTCAACGCCGGTGGCCCATGGGTCGGACAGGTGTTCGAAAGTCTCGATACCGGCCATCGCCGGATCGTGCCGCGACTCGTGAAGGGAAGTCACATCGTCACACGTCGATTGTTTGGCGGCGAACATGCCTACATATTTCAAAACACCGATAAGCGGGTCGTGTTCGCGATTCCCTATGAAGATGCGTTCACTCTGATTGGCACAACAGACGTGCCCTTCGACGCCGACCTCGGCGCTGTCGGTGTGTCTCAAAATGAAGTGAGCTATCTTTGCAACGCGGTTGGGGACTACATGAATGTCCCAATCCGACCAGACGACATCGTTTGGCGGTTTGCTGGTGTCCGGCCATTGTTTGATGATCAGCGACGTGACGCGTCGACCGTAACCCGCGACTATGTTCTGGATTTCGATCGAGGCGCGGGCCATGATCCTTTGTTGCTGTCGGTCGTCGGCGGCAAACTAACGACACACCGTGTTCTCGCTGAACAGGCCGTCGACAAACTGGCAGCCGATTTACCAAGAGTTGGCCCGGCCTGGACTCGGCACGCGCCATTACCTGGTGGCGATCTCGGCGGTGCCAATTTCGCGACCTATGCCAAAAAGGCCGCGGATCGCTACCCTTGGCTATCGTCTCTCGGACGGCAAGGGCTTCTGCGGCGTCATGGGTCGCGCCTAGATAGGTTACTTGACGGTGCTCACGGTGTCGGTGGCTTGGGTCACGATTTTGGTGGAGGTCTCTATGAAGCCGAAGTGCGCTACTTGATTGACCATGAGTGGGCCCTGACAGTGGAAGATATCCTTTGGCGGCGGACCAAGTGCGGTTTGCATATGACACCCGAGCAGCGTGACCATTTCACCGAATGGATCGGTCGCCGGGCAATAGCGCGCAATGGGAATCAGGGGACGCCTTTCGCACCAGTCTAGCGCTCTTTGACGGGGCGAGAAGGCGGACTCCTGCGCGATGCCTGGCGTCACAAGTTTGGTGAGCGGTCTTGAGCAAGTTTGCGCTTGTCGGCCATGTTGCAGAAATGGCCGGCGCCTGTGGGCGGAAGATGGAACAGCCCGAATCAAAGGTTGTTGAACTGGCCCAGCTTCATAGGAAGCGAGGCAAACACTCATACTGTCCGTTGCATTCGGAAATAATAGAAAGTCAAGAAAAATTGATATTTCTTATTTTGATTTTCAACTGTCGATGATAAGTGGCGGCGAATATTAAGAACCTACGGCGGAAAGGGGTAATTACAGGATATTCGTTGTTGAATACGAAAGCACTATTTTGCATAATCGATTGCGATCGATTCTCAGTACAGGCTCCCGAACGACCAACCTCCGTTGGCACTTTGGATAACGTGCCCATCGGATCTGCTCTGAGTTCAGAGTCTGCCGAGCCGGCCAGAACCGGCGCAAAAGCAGCGAAGGATTGCGATACGGCGTTTTGCTACTTGGGACGGGCCACATGCGTGAAGTCGCTCTACGATTCTTTGATGGCTTGCCATATTTCGCAAAAGCCGTGAGGGCGAAGCTTGCTGAATGGACGCCGCTGATGGTTGCGCGGCCAATGTCCGTTACCGTCAGCCCCACCAAAAGATGCAATGCCTTTTGCCCAATGTGTGGCATCGGTAGGGCGAACGCGCGCAAGAGCGTCGTGTCCACCGCTGAGCTGTCTATGGATCAGGTGACAAGTCTCTATGACGGCTTGGCGAAGCTTGGTGCGAGGGGAACATTCGTTTCATTTGCTGATGGCGAGCCGACACTGTGGAAACCACTGGCGGCGGCTGTCCATACCGGTCGCCGCTTGGGGATCGACACCAGCTTGACCACAAATGGGTATACGCTGCGGGGGCGTGTGGCAGATGCCATTATCGATGCCGAACCAAGCAATGTGGGCATCTCACTCGAATCTGTGCGCAGCGAAGCAAACGAAACACTGCGGCCACTTGGCGGAAAAGGTACCCAGAAAACGATCGACGCAATCGAAGAATTGCTCTGCCGTCGCAAAAGTAAAAACAAGAAATTCCGCGTCAACATTAAGACGGTTATTACTGCAATCAATTATCGATTTATGCCCGAGATCGTAGAGAAATATGCTGCGCGGGAAGGTGTCATGTGGACGCCGCAGCCCTACCGCGGACCCGACAAATCCCTTTGGGTCACGGATACTGACTCGCTGCAGATGGTCGTCGACCGGCTGTTGGTGCTCAAAAAGAAGGGCTACAAGATCAATGCCAGCGCAGAGAATCTACAGAACTTTGTCGATTACTTTGCGTCCGGATGGGAGGCGCATGGCGGTTGGACGTTGAAAGACCCGCCCGCGCGCTCGCGTCAGAGCACCGCCAATGGCAGGCGATGTACCATTGGATTTACCAGCTTGTTTGTTGGCGTTGATGGCCAGATTAGACTGTGCCCATACAAAGAGCCGATCGGAAAATTGGGCGACGAGCCGTTGGACGAGATGTGGCGCGGACGGGCTGCGGCCAATGTTCGCGCAAAGATCCGCGATTGCTCGGTGGACTGCGAACTATCGAACACGCGTCCGAGCTCGCTATGGCACAAGGCAAAACTATTTCTTGCCAGTTAGTCTATCCGACACAAACAATATTCGCCCTAAACGTGCTGCCCACCATTGATGTGAATCTCGGCGCCGTTGACATAGCTCGATTGCTCGGTGCACAAAAAGTATATGGTCTTGGCGACTTCTTCGGGTGTGCCCAATCGGTGCATGGGGATTTCGGGAACCAACTCTTTCTCAGTTTCTGGCGACAAAATTGAAGTCTTGATTTCGCCCGGTGCTATGGCATTGACGCGAATCCCCATGGGCCCGAAGTCTGCCGCCATTTCGCGCGTCAGTGACACTAGCGCCGCCTTCGACGTCGCGTAGGCAGTACCGGCGAACGGATGCACACGACTTCCGGCAATCGACGTTACGTTGACGATGGCGCCAGGAACTTGGCGGAGCTCGTCAACCAATCCGCGCGCCAGCAATATCGGGGCGAAGAAATTTACGCGAAAGACGGTCTGCCAATCGTCCAGATCCGTAGTCAAGGAGTCCAATCGACCGCCGTTCGCGCCTTTCGGCGAAATACCGGCATTGTTGACCAACGCATGCAATGGTCCGCCCGCCAATCGTTCGCGCAATTCGGTCAACCTGTCGTCCAACCCGGCCGTATCGGCCAGATCAATTTGCAGATGGTCCTCCGGCCCGGCCTCCCACGGGCAATCCTCCGGAAACGGGTGCCGTGAACACGTAATGACCCGCCAACCGGCACTCGAAAATCGTTTGACTGTGGCATGGCCAATGCCACGGCTGGCGCCGGTCAGGACAAGCGTCTTGCGTGAGTTTGGACGTGAGTCGGCCATAAGCGTTCCTCTCGGACGAAGTTTTGCCGGAGTTTACGCTGTTTCGCTTGTGATTACTCAGCCTTCTGCATCACATAACTCCCGGGCGCCGGCATTAGTGCCGGCAAATCGCCGTCGCCGGGCGTGCGCGCCCCCACCATGGGCCCGCAAAGCTTGGCATTCCATTTCTGCCAATCGACCCACCATGATTCGTCGTGCTGCTTGGCATTGCGTAGCCAGACTTCCGGATCAATTGGCAGTTTGCCGTTGGTCCAATGGCCATACTTCGCGTTGGGCGGCGCGTTGGTCATCCCGGCAATATGCCCAGAGCCGCCGAGAACAAATCGCTTGGGTCCACCGAAAATCTGGGTTGCCTTATACGCGGACATCCAAGGTGCGATATGGTCTTCCTTGGTCCCCACGACGTAGACCGGTTGCTTAACCTGCGACAAGTCGATCTTGACGCCGTTGATTTCCAATCCACCCGGCTGTGCCAGCAGGTTCTTTTGATACATATTGCGCAGATAGAATGAATGCATGCGCGCCGGCATGCGCGTGCTGTCTGAGTTCCAAAACAAGAGATCAAACGGGAACGGATCGCGCCCCATCAGGTAATTGTTGACAACAAACGACCAAATCAGGTCATTGGCGCGAAGCATGTTGAAAGTGGTGGACATGGCACTGGCTTCCAAAAAACCGCCACTGTCCTCCATTCGCTCTTCGAGCGCGGTCAATTGTTCTTCGTCGATGAACACAGCCAATTCGCCGGGTGTCTCGAAATCGACTTGCGCCGCCAGGAAAGTCGCACCCTTGACCCGATCATCGCCCTTTGCCGCCATATAGCCGAGCGCCGTAGCCAGCAACGTGCCGCCCAGGCACAAGCCCAGTGTCGTTACGTCGCGCACCCCGGTGGCTTTTTCGATGGCGTCGAACGCGGTCAGTAGGCCTTCGATCACATAGGAATCGAAATCCTTGTCAGCGAGACGCACGTCGGGGTTAACCCAGGAAATGATAAAGGTAGTAAAGCCTTGTTCGGTGGCCCACCGAACGAACGAATTTTTCGGTCTCAGATCTAAAATGTAATATTTATTGATCCATGGCGGCACGACCAACAATGGTATTTTATGAACTTTTTCGGTCGTGGGCGCATACTGGATCAGCTCAAACAAATCATTGCGAAAGACAACTTGCCCGGGCGTTGCGGCGACGTTCTCGCCGACTTTGAACGCCTCCATATCGGTCATCTTAATTCGTAGCTGGCCGTGGTCGTTGTCCAGATCGTCCAAGAGATTGCCCAATCCCTTGACCAAGTTTTGTCCATTTGAACTGAAGGTTTCGCGCAGGACCTCCGGGTTGGTCAGCACGAAATTGCTGGGTGCCATGGCGTCCGCAAACTGGCGCGTATAGAAATCCACCTTTTGCGCGGTCTTGCCGTCCAGCCCGTCGACATCGTTGACTGTTGCCTGCATCCAACGCGCCGTCAGAAGGTATGACTGTTTGATAAAGTCGAACAGGGCGCTCTCTTCCCAAGCGGCATCCTTGAAGCGGCGATCTCCAGGTTCTGGGGAAACCACGGCGTTTGGGTCTTGGCCGAGCATCCGCTGTGCGGTGTTCTGCCACAAACGCATATAGTCCTGCCAAAGCAGCATTTGCGCCTGAACGGCTTTCATGGGGTTCGCCATCATGCGCGTGGTCAATTCAAGAAAGGCGTTGCCGATATTTAATGGGTCAGCCATGCCAAGGTTGTCTGGCGATTGCCGTTGGATAAATGCTTGAATTAGACGCTGGCTCTGCTCGGCGATCTTGGCCATGTTCTGCGCGAACTCAGCCGCATCAGGTGTTTCGGTCGTATCGCGGTTCGAATCAACCATCGTTCCCTGTTCCATTCCCAACGTGTAGGGCGCGCGCGAACGCCTCGAATATGGCTTTGCTGCACTGCAGCGAAAACTTGTACCAGCTTTTCCTTGCGATGCACCAGCAGATTTACGATGTTCTGCTTGGTGGTCCGAGTGATCCGGGCCGCGTTGGACAACCATCGGGTGAGGCAGGAATGCGCGCGTGGAGCAAGGCGCCGGGGCGAACAGCGGCCGGCGACGGCATTGACGCCAGCGACAATGAAGCGACCAGATCTTGCCGCTTCAGGCGCGCCCTGTACGCGTGCGTGGCCGTCCTGGCGGTTTCTGGTTGTTCGGCTTTGCCGGAGTCATTGGATCCGGTTTCGTGGTTGCGGGCGGCAGACGATGCCGTGACCGCAGACCAAAGTGAGGAAGATCGGACACTGGCCGCGCGGGCTGCGAGCGAGAGAGCCGAGCCGATCCCGGGCGCCGACCGCCCGTTTCCGAGGCTCGGCGAAGTACCAGGTGCGCCGCCGCCCGTGGCCGATATAGAACGTCGGCGTCAGCTCGCCGATTCCCTGGCAGCTGAGCGCGCCAACGCGCGATACTCGGAACAGACAATCGCGGCGGCACGCGCGGCTGATGGCAGTGCGCCAAGCGCGCCCATGCCACCCCAATCAGCGCCACCGCCACCGCCTTATGAGGCGCAATCAGAGGCTTACGAGAGCACGTACCAGGATGCCTTCGCGCGTTCGGCCGAGACGGCGATGGCCCCGCCGGAGTCTGGCCGGGTGGCGTCGACCGGTCGGGTTCATGTTGCTGTCATTTATTTTGGCAGCGGGTCGTCAAAGTTGAGTGGTTCGGACAAGGATGTGCTGCGGCAGGTGGTCCAGCTCTATCGGAATCATGGCGGGCAGTTGCGCGTTGTTGGTCATGCGAGCGGGCCGACTGGCAAGGCCGATATTGCCGAGCAGAAAATACTCAACTACCGGATGTCCGAAGATCGCGCCCAAGCGGTCGCGCAGGAGCTTATGCGGTTGGGCGTCCGTCCCGAGCAGGTGATCGTGAATGCAGTGTCCGACACACAACGGATTTATGCAGAGGACACGCCCGTCGGCGAAGCAGCGAACCGACGAGCCGACATCTACATAGACGGACCACAGCGGCCGATCTGAGTTAGAGTTAGGTGTCTGTTTGAATTACGACGAAGCACCATTTCATGGAGAATGAATTTGAGCGGGTAAAGCGATTGCCGCCCTATGTGTTCGCCGAAGTGAACACGATGAAAGCGGCCGCGCGCGCGGCAGGCCGGGATATTATCGATTTCGGCATGGGAAATCCTGATGCGCCGACGCCGCCGCATATTGTCGAGAAACTGGTCGAAACGGTACGCAACCCGCGCACCCACCGCTATTCCGTTTCTCGGGGCATTCCCGGATTGCGGCGCGCTTTGGCAGCCTACTACGATCGCCGTTTTGGGGTCGACCTGGATCCGGAAACCGAAGCGATCGTGACCCTAGGATCCAAGGAAGGCTTGGCGAATCTGGCCTCGGCTATCGGCGCGCCGGGCGACGTCATATTGGTGCCAAATCCCAGCTACCCGATCCACCCTTACGGATTTGTCATTGCGGGCGCCGCGGTGCGGCACATCCCGACCGGGCCCGGATTTGACCTTCTCGACGAGATCGACCGCGCAGTCAAACACAGCGTGCCGCGGCCGCGTGCCTTGGTGTTGAACTATCCGCGCAATCCGACAGCCGAAACGGTAGATCTGGCATTTTACGAAGAGATCGTGGCGTACGCGCGCAAGCACAATATGTACCTCCTTTCGGATCTCGCCTACGCGGAGATCTATTTCGATATCGATCCGCCGCCGTCGATATTGCAAGTGCCTGGCGCGCGCGAAGTGGCGGTGGAATTCACATCGTTGAGCAAGACCTACTCCATGCCCGGTTGGCGGATCGGTTTCGCCGCTGGCAATCCAAAGCTGATCAATGCGTTGGCACGGATCAAGTCTTACTTGGATTATGGAGCCTTCACGCCGATACAAGTCGCGGCGACGGCGGCATTGAATGGACCGCAAGATTGCGTCGACGACATTCGCCGGCGCTATCGTGAGCGTCGAGATGTGTTGATAGAAGGACTCAATGCGGCCAATTGGCCCGTGGCACCGCCGCAGGCGACGATGTTTGTGTGGGCACCAATTCCGGAGCCCTTCTGTGCGATGGGTTCATTAGAGTTTTCGAAACGCCTTTTGCAGGAGGCTGAGGTGGCGGTGTCTCCTGGCTTTGGTTTTGGCGAATATGGCGAGGGCTTTGTCCGCATCGCCCTGGTCGAGAATCGCCAACGCATTCGCCAAGCAGCCCGTAACATCAGGGCGTTCATGCAAGGCGCGGACCCGGCGCGCCCGGCGGTGAAAGATCATTCGGGGCCTGGCCAGGCGCTGGCGTCATGACCAAACCTTTGCGCATAGCGATCGCTGGTCTGGGCACTGTCGGCGCCGGCACTGTTCGGCTGTTGGACGAGCATCGCGACTTGCTGGGGCTCCATTGCGGTCGCGCCATCGATGTCGTCGCTGTTTCCGCTCGAGATCGTAATCGCGATCGCGGCATCGATTTGCGTGACACAACCTGGCACGACAACGCCATGGCACTTGCCGAAGCCGAATGTGATGTTGTTGTTGAATTGATCGGTGGCGAGGATGGCATTGCCCTGGACTTGGTGAAGGCGGCGTTGTCGCAGGGCAAGCATGTGGTCACCGCGAACAAGGCACTATTGGCGCATCACGGTACTGAACTGGCGACGTTGGCCGAAACGAACGGATCGCTCTTGGCATATGAGGCGGCCGTTGCCGGCGGTATTCCGATCATCAAAGCGCTCCGCGAAGGCTTGGTCGCGAATCGGATCGAGCGCGTCTACGGGATACTCAACGGCACGTGCAACTATATCTTGACCGAGATGGAGCAGACCGGCCGGCCGTTCACTGATGTCCTGGCTGACGCGCAGGCCCATGGCTACGCCGAAGCGGATCCCAGTTTCGACATCGACGGTATCGACACCGCCCATAAACTGGCGATCATTACGAGTTTGGCGTTTGGCAGTGAGATCGATTTCGATTCGGTCTATGTCGAAGGAATCCGGGCCGTTACGCCACTCGACATTGTCTTCGCCGACGAACTTGGCTACCGGCTCAAATTGCTCGGCGTGGCGCGCCGAATCGGCGACCGACTCGAGCAACGCGTTCACCCCTGCATGGTTCCGAAGTCGGCGGCTATCGCCCATGTCAGCGGCGTGCTCAACGCGGTCGTTGCTGAAGGCGATTTCGTTGGCAATACAGTGTTCGAAGGCGCCGGCGCCGGCGCCGGCCCAACCGCTTCGGCCGTCGTCGCGGATTTGGTCGACGTCGCGTCCGGCCGCGCCGGGCTTGCGTTCGGCGTCCGCGCGCGCGATCTGGTGGTTGTCGATCCTCTGCCGATGGACGAACGTTTTGGATCCTACTTTGTCCGACTCATGGTCGTTGACCGCCCCGGTGTGATCGCGGACATTACGGCTTGTTTTCGGGATCACGACGTATCAATGGAAGCGATGGTGCAGCGCGCACGCAAGCCTGGCGAAGCAGTGCCTGTGGTTGTAACAACTCATGAAGTCGTCGAGCGGTCGATGGCTGCCGCGCTGTCTCAGATCGGCCGCCTCGACACGGTGCTCGAACCGCCGCGGCTTATCCGCATCGAGTCTTTCGACGGACGCTTGTGAGCGATAAATTCACCTCGATCATCCAATAGGGAAGAATCATGGATGAGACCCAAACGCTAGACCGCAATCTGGCTCTGGAGGTCGTGCGGGTTACGGAAGCGGCCGCCTTGTCATGTTCGCGTTTTATGGGGCGCGGCGACGAACGCGCGGCGGATCAAGCCGCTGTCGATGCGATGCGCAAGGCTTTGAACGGTTTGTCCATCGACGGCACGGTCGTGATCGGCGAAGGCGAACGTGATGAAGCGCCGATGTTGTATGTCGGCGAAAAGGTTGGGGCGGGCGGACCGAAAGTCGATATTGCGTTAGATCCGCTCGAAGGCACGACGATCTGCGCAACTGGTGGGCCCAATGCCTTGGCGGTCATCGCCATGGCGCAAGAAGGGGGGTTGCTCAACTCGCCAGATGTATACATGGACAAGATCGCGATTGGCGGCGGCTTGCCGGCTGGCGTTGTCGATTTGGACGAGAGCGTCAAAACCAATCTCGCCAATCTTGCCAAGGCAAAGAAACGTGATGTTTCCGACCTGGTCGCGTGCATTCTCAATCGTCCGCGCCATGAGGAACTTATCGCCGAGGCGCGCGAGGCGGGTGTGCGGATCCAACTTATCCAGGATGGCGACGTTGCCGGCGTCATCGCGACCGCGCTTGAAGACACGGGAATCGACATCTATCTGGGCAGCGGCGGCGCGCCCGAAGGGGTCTTGGCGGCCGCCGCACTGCGCTGCATCGGTGGTCAAATGCTTGGGCGGCTGATCTTTCGCAATGACGACGAGAAAAAAAGGGCAGCGCGCGTCGGCATCACCGACTTGAATCGCAAATACTCGATGGAAGAAATGGCCCATGGCGACGTCATGTTTGCGGCAACCGGCGTAACGGACGGTTCAATGTTGCGGGGCGTGCGACGCACGGGCAATGGCGCGACCACGCAATCGTTGGTCATGCGGTCGAAATCCGGCACTGTGCGCGTTATTGACGGCCGACACGATTTCAAGCGGAAGGGTCAGCTTTCGGGTGTGCCCCGCTGAGTGTCAACACGCAAGCCAGTGTGACGCGTTTCTCGGTGTAGACCGGTCGATCGGTGGGCGCCGATGGCAGGCGCGCTGCAGCGACGAACGGATGGCCTTGGCCATAGCTCAAGCCATCGACGCACCGGAGATTGTTGGACGCGTTCTGGCCGGCCGTGGCGTCTCGGTAGAGCACGCCGATGGCTATTTGAACCCGAAAATGAAACACCTGATGCCCGACCCGTCGACGGTACGGGACATGGATGTGGCGGTCCCACATTTGGTCGCGGCGATCGATGCTGGCGAGAAACTTGCCGTGTTTGGTGACTATGACGTGGACGGCGCCACCTCTTCGGCGTTGCTCGCGTCATATTTCGCGGATTTGGGCGTCGCCTTCGAAGTTTACATCCCGGATCGGCGGCGTGAAGGCTACGGTCCCAATGTGCCAGCGCTTCAACAACTGCACGCGAAAGGTGTGCGAACCGTGATCACCGTCGATTGCGGTACGACGTCCTATGACGCCCTGACTGCGGCGCGCGACATGGGGCTGGAGGTCATCGTCGTTGACCACCACTTGGCTGAGACGGCGTTGCCGCGTTGTCGGGCCGTGGTCAACCCAAACCGTCTTGACGACAACAGCGGCTTGGGCGCGTTGGCCGCGGTCGGTGTCACATTCCTGTTGGTTGTCGCTCTCAACCGTGCCCTGCGGAAAGGCGGCTATTTTGACAAGCGCGCTGAGCCCTCTTTGATGCAATGGCTGGATCTGGTGGCGTTGGGCACCGTGTGTGACTTGGTGCCTATGATCGGCCTCAATCGGGCGCTGGTCGTACAGGGGCTTAAGATTCTAGGCCAGCGTCGCAATGTTGGGCTCGCGGCGCTTGCCGATGTGGCCGGTGCCGCCAACACACCAGATACGTATATGCTGGGATATGTGCTCGGACCCAGAATTAACGCTGGCGGTCGTGTCGGACAGGCGCGGCTGGGACACGAGCTGATAATGTCTGCATCCGAGGCAACGGCAACAGACATGGCGCGCCAGCTCGACACTTTGAATGCCGAGCGCAAGGCAATCGAAGCCGACGTGCTCGCACAGGCTGAAACACAGGTTAACCTGGCCGGCGAACTGCCCCCGGTGCTGATAGCCGCAGGGGACGGCTGGCATGTGGGCGTGCTTGGCCTCGCCGCCAGCCGTCTCACCGAACGCTATGGACGCCCCAGCATCGTTATCGGTTTTGACGGCGATGTCGGCAAAGGGTCCGCGCGGTCTGTCCCTGGCGTTGATATCGGTGCCGCGATCGTCGCCGCGCGTCAAGCGGGCACTCTGTCGAGTGGCGGAGGCCACGTCATGGCGGCTGGGTTGTCTGTGATGCGTAATAATTTCGAAAAATTTGCCACTTACATCCAGAACCGCGTGGCGTCGCTGGCAACCCAAATAGGGCCTCTGAGATTGGGATTGGACGGCGCGCTGGCGGTGCCGGGCGCGACGTCGGCGTTGATTGATTTGCTCGACAAGGCTGGGCCCTATGGGACCGGCAACCCGCAGCCCAGATTTTGTTTTGCCAATCTTAGAGTGACCCGCGCAGACATCGTTGGCGCTGAACACGTTCGTTGCACGCTTGCTGATGCCGCGGGGACCAAACTCAACGCGATCGCCTTTCGCAGTGCAAATTCGCAACTGGGCGCCGTTTTGCAGCAAAGCATTCAACGCCCCATACATGCTGCCGGCAAATTACAGCGTGACAGGTGGCGCGGCCGGGGCGCCGTGCAACTAATTTTGGACGACATCGCTTACGCCGACTAACGGCCTACATTATCGCTTGGGTCGTTCTTCACTTCGCGCGCGAATACCAGTAAATATCTGAAAGGACAGCACATATATGGCAGGTCAGGTAGCGTTGATTACCGGTGTCACGGGCCAAGATGGCGCGTATCTGGCGGAACTCCTGTTGAACAAAGGTTACGAGGTGCACGGCATTAAACGCCGTTCTTCGTCATTCAATACGGGCCGGGTCGATCACCTCTATACGGATCCCCACGAGCAACCGAGCCGCTTCCGTCTGCATTTCGGTGACCTTACTGACGCGACCAATCTGATCCGGCTGATGCAGGAGATAAAGCCCAGTGAAGTGTACAATTTGGGCGCCCAAAGCCATGTCCAAGTGAGCTTTGAAACGCCAGAATACACGGCCAACGCAGATGCACTGGGAACATTGCGCTTGCTCGAGGCGATACGGTTGCTCGGCATGGAAGAATCGTGCCGATTTTATCAGGCCTCGACGTCAGAGCTCTATGGCCTGGTCCAAGAAACGCCGCAACGGGAGACGACTCCCTTTTATCCGCGCAGCCCATATGCCGCTGCAAAACTCTATGCCTATTGGATTTGCGTAAATTACCGCGAAGCCTATGGCATTCACGCGTCCAATGGGATTTTGTTCAATCATGAAAGTCCCTTACGGGGCGAAACCTTTGTGACGCGCAAGATCACCCGGGCCGTCGCCGGGATTCAGCTGGGGCTCCAAAAGCAGCTCTATTTGGGAAACCTCGACGCATCGCGCGATTGGGGCCACGCCAAGGATTATGTCGACGGGATGTGGATGATCTTGCAGCAACCGAAGCCGGATGATTATGTGCTGGCAACCGGTGAAACCCACACTGTTCGAGAGTTCGTCGAACTCGCTTTCAAGCAAGTTCAACGCACAATCGCGTGGCGCGGTCATGGTCCCGATGAAGAAGGTTATGACGAGAACAGCGGCGATGTGCTGGTCAAGATCGACGCGCGTTACTACCGACCCACCGAGGTTGATTTGCTGCTTGGCGACGCGCGCAAGGCGAATCAAGTGCTGGGATGGCGGCACAAGACCTTGTTTCAGGACCTGGTCGCTGAGATGGTGAGCGCCGATCTCAAACTCATGGCGGCGAACCCGCGTGTCGACAACGAATAGTGAAGACGGTTTCGCCTGCGGCCGGCCGCTCGGTCGCGGGAGTCCCAGGTTCACAGCTAGTGAGGAGACGAGCATATGGAAACGCGTGTGCGCAAGGCGGTTTTTCCCGTTGGTGGCCTGGGAACGCGTTTCTTGCCGGCGACCAAATCGATGCCCAAAGAGATGTTGCCGGTGGTCGACAAACCCCTTATCCAATATGCCGTGGAAGAGGCGCAAGCTGCTGGAATTGAAGAGTTTATTTTCGTGACCGGACGTGGCAAGAACGCCATCGAGGACCATTTCGATCGCGTCTATGAGCTTGAAGATACGTTGCGCGCCAAAGGCAAGACCGATGCGCTGGAATCCGCCAAGCAGTCACAGCTTCCCCCGGGGTCAATCGCCTACACGCGGCAACAAGAGCCACTCGGCCTTGGGCACGCGGTGTGGTGCGCGCGGAACCTGATTGGCGACGAACCTTTCGCAATCTTGCTCGCCGACGATTTGGTCCTTTCCACGATGCCGTGCCTTGCGCAGATGACGGCCGCCCACGCGGAGACAGGCGGCAATTTGGTGGCGGTCATGGATGTGCCACGCGAAATGACCAACCGCTACGGGATACTTGATGTGGGCGCCGAGACCGGGCGCATGGCTCAAGTGCGCGGGTTGGTCGAAAAACCCGATCCGCGCGATGCGCCGTCGACCCTGTCAATCATCGGCAGATACATTCTGCAACCACAGGTGTTTGACCATCTTTCCAAGCAGGAGCGGGGCTCGGGCAACGAAATCCAGCTGACCGACGCCATGGCGAAAATGATCGGTGCCACCCCGTTCCATGGCTACCGTTTTGAAGGGCGCCGTTACGACTGCGGCAGCAAGGTGGGATTTCTCGAGGCGAATCTCGCCTTCGCACTTAAACGGCCCGATATCCGTGACGACATGGCGGCGATTGTGTGTGATGCAGCGGCCGCAATTGTCGACGATTAAAGGACGAACTCTATGCGCATTGTGATGGTCGGCACTGGTTATGTTGGTTTGGTGTCAGGCGCCTGCTTTTCGGAATTTGGCGTGGAGGTCGTCTGTGTCGACAAGGACACCCGCAAAATCGAGGGGCTCAATCGCGGACGTATTCCGATCTATGAGCCCGGCCTGGATACGTTGGTTGAAAAGAATGTCCGCGCCGATCGGCTGTCTTTTACCGACGATATCAAGGTTGCTCTCGACGGTGCCGACGCCGCGTTTATTGCGGTCGGAACGCCAAGCCGGCGGGGTGACGGACACGCCGATTTGACCTTTGTGGACGCGGCCGCGCAAGAGATCGCTGCGGCCATGAACGGTCGTATGGTGATCGTCTCGAAATCAACGGTGCCTGTTGGGACCGCGAGCCGCTTGGAAGGCATAATCGCCGCGGCGCGCCCGGGCGCCGAGCCGGGCCGCGATTTTGACGTGGCCTCGAATCCTGAGTTTCTGCGCGAGGGGTCTGCGATCGAGGACTTTATGCGCCCGGACCGCGTGGTTTGTGGCGTCGCGTCCGAGCATGCGCGCGCGACGTTGAGCGCGCTCTATAGACCGTTGTTTTTGCGGGAGACGCCGATCATTTTCACGTCGCGCGAAACGGCGGAATTAACCAAATATGCAGCCAATGCTTTTCTTGCTACCAAAATCACGTTTATCAATGAAATGGCCGATTTGTGCGAGATGGTCGGTGCCAACGTCCAAGACGTTGCGCGCGGCATGGGCCTTGACGGACGCATAGGCAACAAGTTTCTGAACGCCGGACCTGGTTATGGTGGCAGCTGTTTTCCCAAGGACACGCTGGCGTTGGTGCGCACCGCGCAGGAATTTCAAGCGCCGAGCCGTATCGTCGAAGCCGTTGTTGCCGTAAATGAAGAACGTAAGCGTCGTATGGCCGAAAAGATCATCGAGTCGTGTGGTGGATCGGTCGACGGCCAAAGGATTGGGGTGCTGGGTGTCACGTTCAAACCCAATACCGACGACATGCGCGACGCGCCCAGCCTGAGCATTTTGCCTATTTTGTCCGACGCCGGCGCATCCATCGTGGCCTACGATCCGGCGGGAATGAACGAGGCGCAATCCATAATCGAGAACGTTGATTGGGCAAATGACACCTACGCGGTCGCCGAAGGCGCGGATGCCCTGGTGATTCTTACCGAGTGGAACGAATTTCGTGCACTCGACTTGGCGCGGCTCAAACGATTGATGCGACGCCCGCTGTTGATCGATCTGCGCAATATCTACACGGCTCGTGAGCTTGATGCGGCGGAATTCGCCTATGTCAGCATTGGCCGCTCGCCCGTTGGCTTAGAACGCCTAGATTGAGGAACGCCGCCGCATGACCGAAGCACGGACTTTGCACTCGCATACATTGCGCGAATATGACATTCGCGGCGTTGTCGGCGAGACGCTCAAAATCGATGATGCGCGTGCCATAGGGGCAGCGTTCGCCACGATAGTGGCGGATCGAATTCACGCCAATCCCGCCATTTGCCTTGGTTATGACGGTCGTCTGACGTCCCCGGAACTGGCCAGTGCGTTGGAGAGCGGCATGATGGGGGCTGGCGCGCAAGTCACGAATGTCGGCTTGGGGCCAACGCCGATGCTTTATTTCGCGGCCAAAACGTTGGCGGCCAGCGCTGGCATCATGGTTACGGGATCCCACAATCCACCGGATTTCAACGGCTTTAAGATGGTTTTGGACGGCAGGCCGTTTTTTGGCGAGGATATTCAAGCGTTGGGTCGTGTGGCGGCCGCGGGCGAATTTGCCCAGGGTGCAGGGTCTCGTGCCGATCGACACATCGAAGCTGACTATGTGGACCGATTGGTATCCGAGTATCGCGCGACGCGTGGCCTGACAATTGTTTGGGACCCGGGCAACGGTGCCGCCGGGCATGCCACCGAAGAGCTGGCGAAGCGGCTTCCTGGGCGCCATACCGTGATCAACGGACAGGTCGATGGCACTTTTCCCGCCCACCATCCCGATCCGACCGTTCCCGAGAACCTTGTTCAGATTATCGAAGCAGTCCGGTCGTCCGGCGCCGACCTTGGCATTGCGTTTGACGGCGACGGCGATCGCATCGGTGTGGTTGACGGCGATGGTAGGATTTTGTGGGGCGACCAGATTTTGGCGTTGTTGGCGGCCGATGTTTTGGTCGATCTCCCCGGCGCGACCATTATTGCCGACGTAAAGGCCAGCCAGGCCCTTTTTGACGAGATCGCCGCGCGTGGCGGCGAGCCCTTGATGTGGAAAACCGGCCACTCGCCAATCAAGCAAAAGATGGTTGAAACAGGGGCACCGCTCGCCGGCGAGATGAGCGGCCACATCTTCTTTGCCGACCGCTATTATGGCTATGACGATGCGCTTTACGCAGCGGTGCGCCTGCTTGATTTGACAGCGCGGTCGGACCGAACATTGGCCCAGATGCGCGACGCCTTGCCGAAGAAGGTGAACACGCCCGAACTTCGCTTCCCCTGCGCGGATACGGAGAAATTCAAAATCGTCGCCGATGTCCGTACGCGCCTCGAGGCGCGTGGTGCGACGCTGTCAGCTGTCGACGGCGTCCGCGTCACCACCGACGACGGTTGGTGGCTTCTCCGCGCTTCGAATACTCAGCCGGTGTTGGTGGCCCGCTGCGAAGCCGCGGATGATGCGGGTCTCGGACGGCTGAAAGCGGCTTTGAGCGCGACTTTGCGCGAGAGTGGTGTGGAGCCGCCGACAATATAGGCGCGACATGGGCGGCCGGGTGCAATCAGTGCCGCGGTGCAGGGAAAGGACATGGAACCATGGCGACACAGGCCACTAACGTTGATGCCGTAACTGCTCTCGATGCAATCAGTGCCGCCATGCCTATTGCTTTCGAGACCGTTGGGGTTGCAGGTGCGGTCGGTTTGGTCATCGTTGATGAGGTCAACGGATTTGCGACGGTCGGCGCGGGGAATTTGGCACCGGCCCAGCAAAATGACCAAGTCGATCGCATGATCTTGGAAACGGACCGACTGGCGCGCGCGTTCGCCGAACGACAGCAGGCAATTCTGGCTTTTTTGGACACGCACGAGCCCGGTATGCCGGAGCCACCCTATCCGTCCCATTGTGAAGCTGGGACGGGCGAGGAGGATTTGGTGCCCGCGCTGGCTTGGCTGGCAACCTGCCCGCAGGCAACCTTGGTGCGGAAAGACTGTATCAACGGATTTGTCGGCGCTATCGACGCCACCAGTGGGCGCAATGGGGTGGTCGACTGGGTCAATGCAGGCGCATTGGAGACGGTTTTGGTCGTCGGCATATGTACGGATATCTGTGTGATGGATTTTGTGCTGACATTGCTGTCAGCGCGTAATCACGGCCTGATGCCAGCCTTGCGTGACGTTGTCGTATATGAACCCGGTTGCGCGACATATGACTTGAGCAGCGGCGTCGCGGAAAGCCTGGGATTGCCCAAGACGGCGATTCACCCGCAGCAGGCGACCCATCATATGGGGCTGTATTTCATGCAGTCGCGCGGCGCGCGGTTGGCGAGTGGTTACAATTGGGGCGCAAACTGACCGCGCGTATAGAGTACGAGCGCATCGCACGCGCTCAGGTTCTTCGCGCATGCAGCAATCCGCTGATCCATATCGGCCGGATTGCAACGACGGTTAATTGACAGGTTATAGGTCTGATCGGTTGGTCGGCGCGATCAACAGCTTCGGTGGCGCCACCATGCACGGTACCTTGGCACCTTCCAAGATAGAGCAGGCGCTGCGGGCTTCGGACTCATCCATGCCCGTATATCGGGCTCTGAACAACGTCCCAAACTTATCCTTGTCGGCAAGGATCACCGGGCTCGAGGCCGCGATCAGTTGGGGAAGGGCTGACGCCGCTTGGTCGAGGGCTGTCCGTGCCGCGTCTTGGCGTGAGAATGCGCCGACTTGGATGCCCCAGAGTCCCACAGTTTCAAGATCACCAGCCTGGGCGGACGGGATCCGAACATAGTTGGTGATGGCGGCGCCGACAGCGACGGCGGCCTGTTCAAACTCAGCTGTGAAGCGCGACGCTGATGCTTCCACCGACGTCGCCCCTGGTTTCGGGATCGGTCGGGCGATGCTTTTCAGTCCCAAAGCCGCTTCCAACAATTGCGGGCGCGCGGTCCCCGGTTTCCGCACGGGCCGTCCGACTTGGGCCATCATTTGGTCCCGGCGCGCCAACGACGCGAAACCACGGTCCAGCAAGCGGCGCATTTGTCGATCGCGAGATCGGCCCGATTTTCCGCCCAACACGACGGCCACCAGATGGTGGTCGCCACGCGCGACCGAGGCGGCAAGGTTGTAGCCTGAGGCCCGCGTATAGCCGGTCTTTATGCCATTTGTGCCCTTGTATCGGCCCAGCAGGTTGTTGTGATTCCGGTAGGTGCGGCCACGAAATGTGAACTTACGGACCGAAAAGAAGTCGATGTATTGAGGGAAGTCGCGAAACAGAGCACGCGCCAATATACTCACGTCATAGGCTGTTGTGAGCTGACCTCTATTCGGCAGTCCCGAGGCATTTCTGAATGTCGTCTTAGACATGCCAAGTGCGCGTGCCCGATCGGTCATCATCTTTGCGAACCATTGCTCATTGTCGCCGAGCGCCTCGGCCACGACGGTTGCCACATCGTTGGCAGATTTGGTCGCCAGGGCCAGAATCGCATTGCGTACCGAGATAGTTTCGCCAGCGCGCAAGCCAAGCTTCGACGGTGGCTGGCCAGCCGCCTTTCGCGTTACCTTGAGTTTAGTGTCCATGGTCAAATCGCCGCGCTCCAGCGCTTCGAACACCATGAACAGCGTCATCATTTTGGTTAATGACGCTGGGTAATTTCGCGTGTGCGCATTGGTCTGTCGCAACACAACGCCCGATCGCACATCGATTACATAGTCTGCGTAGCCCGCTTGTGCCCCGTGTTCAAGCGGTAGGATCACAGACAAGAAAACCAAAAGAATTAACCCGCGCCCTAACATGCCCGTACTCAGTTCTATTTTTCTGCAGGTTCTTGTTTGTCCGTTGAGAATGATTGGACGTGTTCAATCTTGCCTTCGCGACATCTCCATTTTCCCCGAAAAAAGTCTCTTTATCTATACGGATCTATCACGACTCTGTAAAGACTTTATAAAAATGAAGGTTGTTGAAAAGGTCATCAGCTTTTGAGCCAATTTATTACTTACGTACCGCAATCGTAGTTTGTGCGTACGCAATTTCAGCTATGTTTCGTTTGTGAAACATTTTGGCGCGTTTGTAGAAACCTACGATTTTCGTGACTTTTTTGACACAGTCTTAGTGGGCGGGATGCGACGACTGGGTGCGGTCGCCTTGGTCGTGAACGAATCATTACGTTTGATACCGGCTTTGAAACGGCACGAAAGACACGTTGAAAGCCACAGAGGCGCTTGCCGAGGATCCGATATTGCGACGGTTAATTGGCTTCCAGTCAGTCGGCGCTCCCGAGCTTGCGGTTTGGATCGTGACGCGCCGCCGTTTGTGCAAAGCGCCAAGCCGTTTGAATACCGGCGGAGCCGAGGTCTAATGGCGAAGCGGCGCAGTCGAGAATTCGGCCTGTGCCCTGCGAACTTGGATGCCAAAACAAGCCCCGACGTATTTGCTGCGGCGCACAATAATCCCTTGACAGGCGCTGCTCTCGGCCCCTATATCATGACCGTTGTTGCAGTGCAGCAAAACCCGCGGCGGGAACAATAACGGACCGCGCGGGCCGAGACGTTCACGGGCGACAGTTGCAACCGAACGCGGTTGCTTGCGACGGCCCATGGGAGTGCAGGGTTTATGTCTGAGGCAAAGGAAACCAAAACGCGGACGCCGGCGAAACCGGCGGTCGGGACCGCGTCGTCCAAGACTGGCGCGGCAAATGTCATGGAGAACGTTATGAAGAATGGTACCGAGAACTGGGCGAACCAATACGAAAAAATGATCGCGTACGGCAACGGCAACGTTGAAGCGATGGTGAAAGCCAGCGAGATCGCCGCGAATGGCTTTGGTGAAATCACCCAGGCAGTTATGTCATACGTAAAAGCGCAGATGGACGAGGGCGCGGCGGCGTCGCGTGCGATCATGGGTGCCAAAGACGCGCATGCCATGGTCGAAGCTCAGAACGAGAATTTCCGTAAGTTTTTCGATCTCTGGATGAACGAGAACAAGAAAATCTCGGAAATGTCATACAAGACCATGTCCGAGGCTTGGGCGCCGATCACCGAGCGCGTGAACAGCGCGACGGACACGTGGAGCAAGCCGGTGTCCTAAGACCCGATTTCACGGCCCCGAGAGACGAAGCCCGGTAGGAATGCGCCGGGCTTTTTTTTGGCACGATTCATAGCCGAAAAATGGGGCAGACGGACTGCCGCGGCGCAGCCGGCAGCGCGCACCGCGGAGAAACGCTCGGATTGGGATTGTGTTGATTTCACCCGCCGATTTGCGTGCGTTGGTGCTATTGCGAGTCGCGCACCGGCAAACACTTTGTCAAGCCTTTAACTTGTTGGTGCAAATTCGATATTATCTATGCGTAAGAGAGCGGCTATCACGGCTGGCACGCGTTCGGTATGGTGGGTTTCCAGAAATGTTTGCGCAATGAGTGACGACCGAGATCGGGACAATCGTCCAGGTACCAGCGTTGTCACCAGGACAAAAGCGAAGGCCAAAAAGCCTTCAATGTATAAGGTCCTGATGTTGAACGACGACTACACGCCGATGGAGTTCGTTGTTTACTGCTTGGAAAGATTCTTCCAGAAGAGCCGCGAGGAGGCGACGCGTATCATGCTTCACGTGCACCAAAAAGGCGTCGGCATTTGTGGCGTATTTTCTTATGAAGTGGCTGAAACCAAAGTGACACAGGTGATGGAGTTTGCCCGGCAGAATCAGCATCCACTGCAGTGTACATTGGAAAAGGAATGACCCTTATTCGGCTCAATCGTCGGCAATTGAAGCCGCGCCAAATGTTTAGGTCTCGCAATGCTGTCTAAAGCGTTAGAAGAAAGCCTTCATCGCGCGCTGGCCTTGGCAAATGCGCACAACCACGAATTCGCGACGCTTGAGCATTTGCTGCTTGCGTTGACGGAGGACCAAGATGCCGTGGCCGTGCTGCGCGCTTGTAACGTCGATTTGGCCAAGCTGCGCGAATCGCTCGAGGGGTTCGTCGAGTCCCAATTGACCGGGTTGGTGGTCGAAACGAATGTAGCCGATGCCAAGCCGACGGCGAGTTTCCAACGCGTGATCCAACGCGCGGTGCATCACGTGCAGATGTCGGGGCGCGAAGAAGTGACAGGCGCCAATGTGCTCGTCGCATTGTTTTCGGAACGTGAATCCCACGCCGTCTTTTTCTTGCACGAGCAAGATATGACCCGCCTCGATGCGGTCAGCTATATTAGTCATGGCATTGCCAAGGCGGCAGGACATTCAGACACACGGATTCCGCGCGGAGCAGAGGAAGAAGAAGCTGAAAAGCAAGTCAAACAAGGAAGCGAAGCGCTCGAATCCTATTGTGTCAATCTCAATGAAAAGGCACTTGCCGGTGGGATCGACCCGCTGATCGGCCGCGAGGCCGAAGTTGAGCGCACGATTCAGGTGCTGTGTCGACGCACCAAGAACAACCCACTCTATGTCGGTGATCCCGGCGTCGGGAAAACTGCAATCGCCGAGGGATTGGCGCGGCGTATCGTGCATGAAGAAGTTCCTGAGATTTTGCGCGACGCCACAATCTTTTCGTTGGATATGGGCAGTCTTTTGGCTGGAACGCGCTATCGCGGCGATTTCGAGGAGCGGGTTAAGGCGGTCTTGCAGGAACTGGAAAGTTACGATGGCGCGATCTTGTTTGTGGACGAAATCCACACCGTGATCGGCGCTGGGGCGACATCGGGCGGGGCGATGGATGCCTCGAATTTGCTGAAACCGGCACTGCAAAGCGGCGCCTTGCGCTGTATCGGATCGACCACTTATAAGGAATATCGTGGCTATTTCGAGAAAGACCGCGCGCTCGCTCGACGATTCCAGAAGATCGACGTAAACGAGCCGTCGATCGAGGACGCGATCAAGATCCTGCACGGCTTAAAGCCTTACTATGAGGAATATCACAGCGTCCGCTATACCAGCGAGGCGCTGCGCACGGCGGTGGATCTTTCGGCGCGCTATATCCATGACCGAAAGTTGCCGGACAAGGCGATCGACGTCATCGACGAGGTCGGCGCCGCGCAAGCACTGCTGCCGGACAGCAAACGCAAAAAGACCATTGCGGTGAAAGACGTGGAAACTGTCATCGCCAAGATGGCGCGGATTCCGCCGAAACGGGTGAGCAAGGACGACAAGTCCATGCTTGGCAATTTGCGGCGCGACTTGAAAATGGTGGTGTTTGGCCAAGATAAGCCGATCGAAGCATTGGCCAGCGCTATCAAGCTGTCGCGCGCGGGTCTCCGCGAACCCGAAAAACCAATAGGGAACTATTTGTTTTCAGGCCCGACCGGGGTGGGAAAAACAGAAGTCGCGCGCCAGTTGGCACATATCATGGGCATCGAACTGATCCGTTTCGATATGTCCGAATATATGGAGAGGCACTCGATCTCACGGTTGATAGGGGCGCCACCGGGATATGTCGGATTTGATCAGGGTGGCCTGTTGACCGATGCGATCGATCAGCATCCCCATGCCGTGCTCCTGTTGGACGAGATTGAGAAAGCGCATCCCGACTTGTTCAACGTCTTGTTACAGGTCATGGATCACGGCAAGCTGACGGATCACAACGGCAAGACCGTGGATTTCCGCAACGTGATACTGATCATGACCACCAATGCGGGCGCGGCGGATCTCGCCAAGCCGGCCATCGGTTTCGGACGCGACGAGCGGAGTGGCGACGATGAGGATGCTATCAAGCGCATGTTCACGCCCGAGTTTCGCAATCGGTTGGATGCTGTGATCGCCTTCTCGAACCTGACACCGGAAGTCGTCAGTCGGGTCGTCGATAAATTCGTGCTACAGCTGGAGGGGCAACTGGCGGACCGCGCGGTCACCATCGAGCTGTCCGATGAGGCACGTACCTGGCTCGCGGACAAGGGCTACGACAAACTCTATGGTGCGCGGCCGCTCTCGCGCGTGATCCAGGAACACATCAAAAAGGGTCTGGCGGAAGAATTGCTGTTTGGTCGCCTAGCCAAGGGTGGGCATGTCAAAGTCAATGTCACCGACGGCAAGATCACTTTCGAATTTCAGGCTCCGGTCCCGTCGCGCCGGTCGGGAAAGGATTCAGGCAAGGGACGTGGCACAGTCGCCGAATCCGTCAACACGTAATCGAAGATTGTTCGCCGAAAGTGTGGGGCGTGGCCGATCTGGCTGCGCCCCATTTCTTTGCGCCGATAGTATAGTGCCACGAACGCGGAGGAATAGATGGCGGCCATGACCGAGATTACCCCGGAACAACAAACCGACCTGATATGGGACTATATCAAGGGATTCCATGCGGTCCATTTGATGGACATTGGCAAGACTCTCGGCCTGTTCGAGGCAATCAAGAACGCAGAGGACGGACTCACCGCCGCCGCATTGGCCACGGCGCTCGATCTTCATGCGCACTACGTTGATATCTGGTGCAAGACGGCTTTCGCCTATCGATTGTTGGACGCGGACGGCGACGGGCACTACCGCCTGGCGCCGCATTTCGACACGATCTTGGTTGACCACCGCCATCCACGCTATTTGGCCCCGTATGTCTCAGGGTCAGTGAGATTCTTCGCCGACGATTTCAAGCGCTACCCCGACCATTTTCGTACCGGCGCCGTACACAGTTTCCAAGCCCACGGCGAAGATTTTTCAGACGGCATTGCGGCCATGACCGGCGGCTTTCATGCCGTTGTGGCGCGCAAGATGCTGCCTTCTGTATCCGGCCTCAAAGACAATCTGGCCGCAGGCGCACGTGTGCTCGATATGGGGTGTGGCGCCGCCGGGCTCGTCATGCGGATCGCAGAGGCGTATCCCCAAACCCACTGTGTCGGCGTCGATATCGATCCGCACGGCATTACTTTGGCGCGCCGAAATGTTGCGGCAGCCGGATTGGCCGAGCGTGTGACAATCGAGCAGACTGACGGCGGCACGATCGGCCATGAGAATGAATTCGACGTGGTGACGTTGTTTGAGGTGCTCCACGAAATTCCCCTTGATGTGCGGCCGCAGGTGTTGGCGAATTGCCACCGGGCGCTCAAACCCGGCGCGCCCTTGTTTATTCTCGACGAGACCTATCCGGCTGATTTGGCGGACCTGCGCGCACGCGAATACGGATTGGCCGTGCAAACGGCATTTAATGAGCTGATTTGGGGCAATGTCGTGCCGACCGCCGATGAACAAGATGCGCTTTTGGCCAGTGCCGGCTTCGAACAGGTCGAGCGCATGCAGGTTGCGACCTATTTCACGGTTATCACGGCTCGAAAGCCAAATTAGCGTAGTTAACTAATTAAATGGATCTGATCCAGAACAGCGGCGCCCGTCCTATCCCGTAAAGGCCTGCAGGCCGGTTTGCGCGCGTCCCAGGATCAAGGCATGCACGTCGTGGGTACCTTCGTAGGTATTCACGGCTTCCAAATTCATGACATGGCGTATGACATGATATTCGTCGGAGATGCCGTTGCCACCATGCATGTCGCGCGCTGCGCGGGCGATGTCCAAGGCCTTGCCGCATGAGTTTCGTTTGATCAGAGAGATCGTCTCCGGTGCCAGTTGACCGGCGTCGAACAATCGTCCGGTCCGCAGGCAGGCCTGATAGCCGATCGCGATTTCCGTCTGCATATCGGCAAGCTTTTTCTGGATCAGTTGATTGGCCGCCAGCGGTCGGCCGAATTGGACGCGGTCCAACGTGTAGTCACGGGCCGCGTGCCAGCAGAATTCGGCGGCGCCCAACGCACCCCAGGCAATGCCGTAGCGGGCTCGGTTTAGGCACCCGAACGGGCCCTTCAAACCCTCAACGTTGGGCAACAGGTTTTCGTCAGGCACAAACACGTCGTCCATCATGATCATGCCGGTGATAGAGGCCCGCAGCGAAAACTTGCCCTCTATCTTGGGTGTCTCCAGCCCGTCCATCCCACGCTCCAGGACAAAACCGCGAATTTTGTCGCCGTGGGCTTCTGATTTTGCCCAAACAACGCAGACATCCGCGATTGGACTGTTGGTGATCCAGTTCTTTGATCCTGAGACCCGATAGCCGCCGTCCACTTTCTTCGCCCGGGTTCTCATGCCACCTGGGTCGGACCCATGGTCGGGTTCCGTCAGGCCGAAGCAGCCGACCATTTCACCGCTCGCAAGCCCTGGCAGCCATTTCTTGCGTTGGTCCTCGTCGCCATAGGCGTAAATCGGATGCATGACAAGTGACGACTGAACGCTCATCGCCGAGCGATATCCGGAATCAACCCGCTCCACCTCGCGCGCGATCAGGCCGTAGCTCACATAGTTGGTGCCGGCGCAGCCGTATTCTTCGGGCAACGTCGCTCCAAGAAAGCCAAGCGCGCCAAACTCGTTCATGATCTCGCGATCGAAATGCTCATGCCGGTTGGCCTCCAAGACGCGCGGCATCAGTTTTCCCTGACAGAATTCTTGCGCGGCTTCTGCGACCATGCGTTCGTCGTCAGTCAGTTGATCGGCGATCAGGAACGGGTCGGTCCAATCAAACGTGCCATGGGTGCCGGATTGGGCTGCTTTGGGGGCCGCCGAAACTGCTGCAGGCTGCATGATGTGTCGTCCTCGTCTGATCGGATGGGTCATCCGCTAGTGTCAAGATCCCGGTGCGCCTTATGTCGACCGCAACGGTGCATGATCGAAGGCCCGACAGAATACCGCCGGGTCGACATTGCCACCAGAGAGCACAACGATCACGGTACGATCGCGGCAATCGAACACGCCACTCAGGGCTGCCGCCAACGCCACGGCGCCACCGGGTTCCACGACGATTTTCAAGTGTTGATAGGCGGCGTACATGGCCGTCCACACCTGTGACTCGTTCACGACAAGTCCAGATGCCAAAAGTCTTTGATTGATCGAAAATGTCAGCTCACCCGGCGTGGGGGCCAACAAGGCGTCGCATATAGAACGTGCGTCTGGGGAATTCTGCTGCCGTTGGCCCGCGACCAGCGAACGCGCCGTGTCATCGAATCCTTCGGGTTCGACCGCGTGGATCTCAATGCCAGGCGCATGGTGGGTTAGGGCCGTCGCGCAACCGGCGATAAGGCCGCCGCCGCCACAACACACCAAGGCCGCGTCCGGTGGGGCGGCCATGGCCATCGCCTGAGCGTACGCTTCCAGTCCCGTCGTGCCCTGGCCGGCGATGATCTCGGCATCATCATAGGGTGGTACGATTGTGGCGCCCCGCTCCTCAGCCACGCGCCGTCCGATGTCCTCACGAATTTCGGTATGGCGATCGTATGAGATGATTTCGGCGCCCCAGCCGCGCGTGCCGTCGACTTTGGCCAGTGGCGCATCGGCGGGCATGACGATAGTTGCTGGTATGCCGAGTAGGTTCGCGGCTGCGGCCACCCCCTGCGCGTGATTGCCGGACGACCAAGCCACTACGCCTTGGGCTCGTCGGGCCCGGCTAAGTTTCGAAATCTTGTTGTAGGCGCCGCGAAACTTGAACGATCCGGTGCGCTGGAGCGGCTCAGCCTTGATCAGCAACCGACCCTTCGCCGCCGCGTCCAAGGCCGCGGAGCGTAACAGTGGCGTGACAACAGCGCGGCCCTTGAGGCGCCGCGCCGCGCCAACCACATCATCGATGGTCGGCGCGTCAGCCATGGGATGTACTAGTTGGTAATTTGGGCGCCGTTGGGACCGGTGATCGTTTCGACCAAGCTTTGGCGCAGCGGTTGCACCTGATCCGACAGCACATAACGATAGACTTCCGTGCTTTCCAGGACCCGCTGGATATAGTTTCGCGTTTCTTCAAACGGCAACATTTCGATCCAATCGATCGGATCAACGGCGCTGGATCGGGGATCACCAAATGTTTGGACCCATTGATAGACTCGCGTGGGACCAGCATTATACGCAGCCAGCGCCATGGCATAAGAGCCATTGTAACGGTCGAGCAGGCCGGCCAGATAGCTCGCACCAAGACGCAGGTTGTAGAGCGGGTCGGTGGTCAGTCGGCCGCGATCATATTTGATCCGCAACGAGCGCGCGACAGCTTTGGCGGTGGAGGGGCGAAGCTGCATGAGCCCACGGGCACCGGCGCGGCTAACGGCGCTGTTGTTCATTTCGCTCTCCTGACGAGCGACAGCCAATATCAGTGCCATTTCCGGTGCCGCGGGCAATCCCGCCAGGTCTTGCGCGCGATACGGGGTCGGATAGCTGTAGGCGGCCAAAACGGTACCTTCCAACGCCGCTTTCTTTGCCGCCGCGATTGAGATGTGCGGCATGCTATAGGCAAGTCCGAGGGCCGCTATCAAGGCGTGTTCCTCTGCGCTGGCCGCATCGCGCGCCATATGGCGCACGAATCGGCGCGCCAGGCGGTCCTTGCCGATAGCGGCGATGGCGCGCGTTGCTTGCACCAGTTCGCGACTTTCAAATGCCGTGCGGATTTCACTGTTCGGCGTTGGACCCGTGGCCACCACCAAGCCTGGCTTGCCCGCGGCCCGCGCGGCGAGTTGGCCATAAAACGTGGTTGGATGTTCGGCGGCCAAACGATACCAATGCATGGCTTCGTGCAAGTTACCGCGCGCGCCTTCGGTCCGCGCGACCCAATAGGCGGCCCGCGCCACGCTGATCGGATAGCGCACCACGCCATACATTCTCTTGAAATGGTCGACGGCGAGATCGGGATCATTTAGGAATCGATAGGCAATCCATCCGGCCAACCATTCCGCTTCCGATAATGTCGCTGATTTAGATTGGTGGTGATGTGCCGCCAATCGGTAGGCATCAGTTATATGGCCCTGACCCAACGCGATGCGCAGTTGAGTCCTCTGTTCCGGCCAAACGCGGACCGCCTCGCGAATAGACTCGGGCGCATCGAGCAGCAGCTGGCGGGCGCGATCGTCGAACCCCTTACGTCGACGCCAGCGCACACGCTCGAACCACAACCCCGCGTCGCCGCGCAACTCCGCCGGCACTTTCGCGATCGCGGCATCGACCCCGGGTCGCCGCTGCATCAGGCGCAGGCGCGCTTCGCCGAGTAATGCATATGGCCGCTCAACACGTTTGAGCATGCGGGTGGCGGCATAACGCTGGCCGATCCAGATCATCCGATCCAACCGGGCGATGTGATCATCGGCGGTGATCAGCGGCCGGTGGCGCCCGAGGAAATGCTTCTCCTGTGCGGCCGTAAACGCTTTTTGTCGCCAGGTCTCGCGCAACACTTCGATGCCGGCCGCAGAGTCGCCCAGGCTGATCAGAGCTTCGCCATAGCGTTGTTGGCCAACGCCGGTTAACGGCGCGTGGGTGCCGTACCAGGCTGCCACGATATCGGCGCCAACCGTCACGGGGAGTGTCTCCTCGGCATGGCGTTGTACCGTCTTCAAGTCAGGCCACGTGGGATTTCGATCAACGAAGTCGGCGCGGTCGGCAAACGACGCATGCTTTCCTGGTTCGCGCAGAATCGCCCATCGGATAACCTTGCCGACGAGCGGATTTCCCGTCCGTGCGATCGCGCTCTTGGCGCGCTTCCAGGACTTTTGCTCAATTGCTTCAAAAGCATCTTTGGCGATCGCCACGTCGGCGCCTGAGATCGGCAGCGGCGCTGGTGACTCAGCCGTCGCGGTGTCGGCCGCGGTCGGCCGGTTAATCGCCAGCAGAACAACCAGACACAAGTAGATTAGGCGCATGCGGCCAGCTTCCCGCGGTTCCCTTGCTTCGCCGCGCAGCGCCGTTGTGGCTGCGGGGTTGCCATCAATATAGGGTCTCCCGAAATCGCCGCCAAATCCCCCATTTTTCGAAAAATCGTTGGGGACGATGGATTGTTGCCCGGGCCGCGCAGCGCCGTTATTGTCGTGACACCCCCGACCATTCAAGGGATTGGTGGCGATGCGCCGCGGCGGGCGCGCAATCTTTCGCTGACCAGTAGGCGGCCGACGTTCAGACCGAGTTCGGCGCCACTCTGCTTTTGCAGCAGGAGCACGGAGTATGTTTAGAGGATCAATTACCGCCCTGATCACGCCGTTTCGCGAAGGCCAGGTTGACGAGCCGGCTCTTCAGCGCCTGGTCGACTGGCAGATCAAAGAGGGCAGCCATGGACTTGTACCATGCGGAACAACCGGCGAGTCACCGACGCTCAACCACGCCGAGCATATGCGCGTCGTTGAAATTTGCATTGAGGCCGCTGCCGGCCGTGTTCCGGTAATCGCTGGCACTGGGTCCAACTCAACAGAAGAAGCGATCAGCCTCACGCGCCACGCCAAGAAATCTGGCGCTGCTGGCGCCCTAGTAGTCATGCCCTACTATAATAAGCCGACCGCCGAAGGGCAGTATCAGCACTTTAAAGCCATCGCGGAAGCGGCTGATATGCCGATCATTATTTATAATATTCCAGGTCGCTCCGTGGTTGACATGTCGGTTGAGACCATGGCCCGCTTGGCGGCCGTACCCAACATCGTCGGGGTCAAAGACGCGACCAGCGATCCGGTTCGGCCTAGTGTGACGCGCCAGGTTATCGGTCCGGACTTCTGTCAGTTGTCCGGAGAAGATGGTTCGGCGCTGGCTCTGCTGGCCCATGGCGGTCATGGCTGTATATCGGTGACGGCGAACGTAGCGCCGCGTTTGTGCGCGGCTTTCCAAGACGCTTGGCACAACAACGACCCAGCGGGCGCTTTGGCGTTACAGGATCGATTGTTGCCGCTTCACGCCGCGCTATTCGTCGAGACGAGCCCAGGACCAGTTAAATACGCGGCCAGTCTTTTGGGGCTTTGCACGCCCGATATGCGCTTGCCGATGACCGAGATCGCGGCGGCAACGAAGGATCGTGTACGCGACGCTCTACATGCGGCCGGAATCGCCATAGAAGATGTGGGGCAGTGGCAAGCGGCCCAGTAAACCGCAAGGTCGTCGCGCAAAACCGCAAGGCTCGACATAATTACTTCATCGAGGACACGGTCGAAGCGGGCATCATGCTGGTCGGAACAGAAGTGAAATCGCTGCGCGAAGGGCGGGCCAATTTAGGCGATGCATACGCGGAACCGCGCGACGGCAACCTCTATTTGGTCAACGCGCACATATCCCCCTATGGCGCGGCAAATCGGTTCAATCACGATCCGCTGCGGCCGCGAGCGCTGCTCTTGCGACGGCGCGAACTCAACAAATTGACCGGTCTTGTCAATCGCGAGGGTTATACGCTGGTACCCCTGTCGATTTATTTCAACGAACGCGGCATCGCAAAAGTAGATCTGGGACTGGCGCGTGGTCGTAAACAACATGATAAGCGTGAGCGAGAGAAGACACGCGATTGGCAACGCGAAAAGGCGCGGCTATTGCGTCACCGGCACGAGTAAGGGCGAGCGGCCATGATACGAACATTGCGACCGGCGGCGAAGGCCTGGGTGCCTATTCTTGCGTCGATCACCGTTTGCGTCGCGGTTCTTGTGGGGAGGCACGCCATGGCCGCGTCGGCGCATAACTTTGAATTCGATTCAATTGACGGGCAAACACTTCCATTGGCGAACTATGCGGGACACCCGGTGTTGATCGTAAATACCGCATCGTTTTGTGGGTTTACGCATCAATATGAGGGCCTACAGGCGCTTTGGCAGACATATCGCGACCGCGGCTTGGTCGTGCTCGCCGTGCCGTCGAACGACTTCGGAGGGCAGGAGCCCCATGGCGAAGCCGAGATTAAGACATTTTGTGAAACCAATTTTAACGTCGATTTTCCACTCACGGCGAAGCAAAAAGTGATCGGTTCGACGGCCCATCCCTTTTATCGATGGATAGCGGATGAGCTTGGGGAGGATCACGCGCCGCGCTGGAACTTTCACAAATATCTCGTCGCACCGGACGGTCACTTGGCTGGCGCCTGGCCATCGCAAGTGGCGCCGGAGTCGGCAGATATAACCGGTGCCATCGAAGCGTTCCTGGCGCGCTGATAGCGAGTCTTTGCGCTATTGGGCGGCTGACCCGAGGCGCGCCTGTATCGCGGCGACAACATCTTCAAACATCGCTTCTGTCAGGCGCCCGGTGTTGGTGTTGTAGCGCGAGCAATGGTAGCTATCGAACAAATCGACGTCTTGACCGAGTGCGTGGCGTCGGCCATGGCCAAACGGATGCGCCGCCAGGCGGATGCCGAGCGTCTTGAGAACTGCATCATGGGCAATGCGGCCCAGCGCCAACATGGCCCGCAGCTCCGTCATATGTGTCAGTTCAGCTTTCAAGAAGCTGCCGCATGACCGGATCTCTGAACCAACGGGCTTATTTTCAGGCGGGACACAGCGGACGGCGTTTGTCACGCGGCAATCGTTCAGAGCCAAGCCATCGTCAGGCGTGGCCTTGTAGCGGCCAACAGCGAAGCCGAATTTCAGCAACGTGGCGTAGAGTAGGTCGCCGGCGAAATCGCCTGTGAATGGGCGACCTGTCCGGTTAGCGCCGCGCAGCCCAGGTGCAAGCCCGACGATGAGCAGACGCGCGCCGCTTTCCCCGAAAGAAGCCACCGGCGCATTGTGCCAATCCGGATACAAACGACGGTTCGCGTGCCTAAATGCTTCTAGGCGCGGACAGAAATCACAGTCACGGTCGGGAAGAAGATCTGCCAAGAAGTCCGTTTTACGTTAGGACTTCGGTTTCGTCCATTTCCTCAACGTCTTCATAGTCTTCGGCTTCATCATCGTCAAATTGCTGACGTGTGTATCGGTTCGGCTCTCGTGTCACGTCGCGCGCGATCGACTCGGCAAGGTCCTGCAATTCCACGAACGTATCAGCCTGGCGACGCAACTCATCCGCGACCATCGGGGGTTGGGACTTGATCGTCGACACCACCGAGACACGAAGGCCTCGGCGTTGTACGGCCTCGACCAAACGTCGAAAATCTCCATCACCCGAGAACAGTACAATGTGGTCGAGCTTGTCCGCCATCTCCATCATGTCGATGGCGAGTTCAATATCCATGTTGCCCTTAAGCTTTCTGCGTCCGTAAGAATCGGTATATTCTTTGGTCGGCTTGGTGACCATGGTATAACCATTATAGTCTAACCAATCCACCAATGGTCTTATCGGAGAATATTCCTGATCGTCCAAAAGTGCCGTATAATAAAAAGCCCGAACCAAGCGGCCTTTGCTCGCAAAGAGTTCTAACAGTCTTTTGTAGTCGATATCGAACTCTAATGATCTCGCGGCGTTATATAGATTTGATCCATCAATAAATAACGCTATTCGTTCCTCAGGATAGAATTTCATGATGACCGGTTCCCTTAACCCTCTGGCTTCATCCTACACTATTTCTGCGATCCGCGTGAATGCCCGATAAAATGTTGTACTTAATTCCTTTCTCGAGCGTAGGCCTTACGTAGCTACGTGCAGAGGATTAACAAGTGAAATTTGTTGCGAGGTGACCGACGGAATATTCATAGCGTTGGGGTCAAATCTACCTGCGCCGGATTTGCCCAGCCCGCTGGCCACGTGTCAGTCGGCAGTTGCTGCGCTGATTGATAGTGGTGTCTCAATAAAGCGTCAATCGCGTTGGTACTTGAGCCGCCCATTGCCCGACAGCGATCAGCCGTGGTTCGTCAATGGCGTCGTATCCATTGAAACCGATGGCACTCCGGAACTGCTGCTGGCCGATCTACATCGCTTAGAGGCAAGCTTCGGTCGGCGCAGACGTAAGCGTTGGGAGGCACGGATCCTTGACCTCGATCTCATTTCATTTGGCGACCGCGTGGTTTTGGGCCATGGCGAGGGGCTGTCGCTGCCGCATCCGCGCATGCATCAGCGGGCCTTTGTTTTGCGCCCTTTGGCCGAGATTGCACCGAATTGGCGTCACCCGCAATTCGGCAATACGGTCGATGACCTTCTGGCAAACTGCGCCGATACGCAAGTTACCGTACGAATATAGCGAAATCGTTGGATGCATGGTGTTGAATACCGCCGTGCGGGCCCATATGATCGACTAGGAAACCCATTCCCGTTGAAATGTTGCGGAGAAGTTGTTTATGGCGCGCGTTACCGTAGAAGACTGTGTACTACGAATCCCAAACCGGTTTGAGCTGGTTATGCTGGCGTCACAAAGGGCACGCGATATTTCGGCGGGAACGCCACTGACGATTGACCGGGATAACGACAAGAACCCGGTGATTGCGTTGCGGGAAATCGCCGACGACACGGTGGCACCAGACGCGCTGACTGAGAGCTTGTTGCGTGGGCTTCAAAGGCACGCAGAATCTGATGAGCCAGAAGAAGAACAAATGGCTCTGCCGCAGGCGATCGAAGACGTGTCGCCTGTTCAGCCGATTGAACCGAATGCACGCGAAGCCGATGCGGCAGGTATCCAAGTAATCGACGTAAATGCCGATGACGGGGTGCTCGACGTCGAATAAGAGCCGTGGCCGCGTTCCGATCCGCGTTTTGTCGTTGGCGGGAAGCAGGGCGCGTTGCACACCGGGCGCGCAGATGGACGCGGTTAGGGGCGTACAGGCTGGTGGGCGATGTGCGCCGGCACCGCGGAACGTTGCCCGCCCGACGAAACAAATCGGCGCCCAGTGATACGCCAATACGAGCTCGTTGATCGAGTCCGGGCTTATGACCCGAACGCGGATGAAGGCGTTCTGAACCGGGCGTATGTGTTTTCCATGGTGCGCCACGGCGCGCAGACCAGGGCGTCTGGAGACCCGTACTTTTCACACCCGCTTGAAGTGGCCGGCATTCTGACGGATTTGCGGTTGGACGCCGCGTCCATAGTGACCGCTTTGCTGCATGACACAGTCGAAGACGGTGTCGCCAGCGAGAGTGAAATAACCTCGTATTTCGGCGACGAGATCGCCCGATTGGTCGATGGCGTCACCAAACTCAGCAAATTGTCTTATCGCGGCAATCCGACCCGCCGGCAGGCCGAGAACTTTCGAAAACTGCTTGTGGCCATGTCGGAGGACATCCGCGTGCTTTTGGTGAAGCTGGCGGATCGGCTGCACAATATGCGCACCCTGGGGCATATCAATAACCCGGATAAGCGTCGGCGAATTGCCTCGGAGACAATGGAAATCTACGCGCCATTGGCTGAGCGCATTGGCATGCAGACCCTGAAGGACGAACTTGAAGATCTGTCATTCGCTGAACTCAATCCCGATGCGCGGCGATCGATTTCTCGACGACTTGAGTTCTTGCGCGAGAGCGAAGGCGCGCGTATCCCCGAAATTGTCGCTGAGCTCAAGGCGACCCTGGCTTCTGCTGGCATCGAAGCGCGCGTGTATGGGCGCGAAAAGAGGCCGTTCTCCATTTGGCGCAAAATGGAACGAAAACACATACCGTTCGAGCAAATCGCGGACGTTATGGCATTTCGCGTGGTCGTGCCGTCGGTTCCCGAATGCTATCAGGCACTTGGGGTTGTGCATCGCGCCTATCCGATGGTTCCGGGCCGCTTTAAGGACTTCATGTCGACCCCCAAGCCAAACGGCTACGAATCCCTGCACACCGCCGTGATTGGTCCGCAAAGGCGTCGCATAGAGATTCAGATTCGCGATCAAGAACAGCATGAGATTGCTGAATTTGGCGTCGCGGCACATTGGATCTACAAGCACGCTGATTCCGGTGCTGCCTTGAAAGATGGAAGAAAATACAGATGGTTACGAGAACTCTTAGAGATTCTAGACCACACGGCCGGACCGGAAGAATTCCTCGAGCATACAAAACTCGAGATGTATCAAGACCAAGTTTTCTGCTTCACGCCTAAGGGGGATCTTATCGCCTTGCCACATGGCGCCACGCCGGTGGATTTTGCGTATGCGGTTCACTCAGACGTTGGCGATACCTGCGTCGGGGCTAAGATAAATGGCAGGGTGGCGCCGTTGCGGACGGCTTTGTCCAACGGCGACCAGGTCGAGATATTGGTTTCCGATGGCCAGACGCCGGATCCGAATTGGGAACGGTTTGTGGTCACGGGTAAGGCTCGCGCTCGGATCCGCCGCTCGGTTCGCAAGCGCGAAGCAGCGGAGTATGCGAGCCTTGGTGAGGCAATTCTTGCGAAGACCTTGAGCCAACACGACCAAGAGCTCAAGTCCGAGCTCGTGAGACCACATCTAAAGTCGTTCAAAGTACGCTCGTTGCGGGCCTTGTACGGGTTGGTCGGGCGCGGCCAACTGGATCCCGATGCGGTTTATGAAACGCTGTTTCCGTCGGCCCGTCCGGCGGCACACCGGAAATCTGGCAACGGCCCGTTTCGGCCGAGCAAATCTCATGATCCATCTTCTGGGGGCTTGGCCGTTCCCATCCGCGGGCTGACGCCCGGTATGGCCTTGCACTTGGCTGACTGCTGTCATCCATTGCCTGGAGATCGGATCGTCGGGTTGGTGACCGAGGGAAAAGGCGTGACGATTCATACCATCGATTGCGAGACGCTGGAGAGCTTTGCGGCAACGCCGGAGCGTTGGCTCGATGTGGCCTGGAATCCCTCCGGCCACCAGGCCGAGATGTATACCGGTCGAATCGAGACAGTGCTGAACAATGTGCCGGGCAGCCTCAACGCGCTGACTGAGGTCATCGCTCAGTCCCAAGGCAATATCTCGAACCTTCGCGTTACCCATCGATCCCAAGAATTCTTTGAGATGGCGGTCGACGTTGAAGTGGCCGATTTAAAACACTTGACCGCCATTATCGCAGCCTTGCGGGCCAATCCATCGATCTATCAAGTCCAGCGGGCAAATCCGTAAGGCCAACAGGTACTTGAAACGACGGATGCAAGTTTCGACAAGCCGCGCGGCCCCGGTCGATGAACCACGCGCCAGCCAGTCCCGCACCCAATTGCAACTGTATCAACTCTTGACGTGGCAGCTTTGCGTGCGAGTTTATCTATTTGCAGGCGATGGAAAATATTCAAGTGAGTAGATCCAAAGACATGGCGCTGCCGGGCGACGTTCCACGTCGTTGGTTCATTGCTGCCGTTGTCGGCGGTTGAGCACGGACCATGTTTCGAGCACGCCGCGCACCTAATCTGTTGTCCCGGCTGTTTCGTGTGGTTTGGCCGCGCAAAGGCTGGAGTCGCGGTGTTGCCTATCTTGGTCATCGGGTCGGACGTTTACCGGGCACGCCAAGCAAAATCGCAGCAGGGTTCGCGTGCGGTGCGGCCATATCCTTCACCCCATTCATCGGCTTTCATTTTGTGTTGGCCGCATTCTCCTCTTGGTTGTTGGGGGGCAATCTTCTGGCGTCGGCGATCGGCACCGTGGTTGGCAATCCGTGGACCTTCCCAATTATCTGGATCAGCAGCTACCGTTTGGGCTGCTGGTTTCTTGGCCAGAACAGTGTGACCGAGCTCCCGCAAGAGTTGACCATGACGTATATTGTGGACAATCCGGGAGCGGTATTGTTACCCATGGCGATGGGTGGCATTCCCATGGCCGTCGTCGCCTGGGTAGTATCGTATTGGCTCGTCCGTCGCGCGGTCGACAGATATCAGAAGATGCGGATCGCGCGGCGGCGGCGCCGCTTTTTGCGACGGCGCCGGCCAGGGAATTTGGGTACGGAGACCCTTGAGCTATGAATAGCAATAGGCTGCGGCTCGGCGTCAATATCGACCATGTGGCAACGATTCGGAACGCGCGCGGTGGTCGGCATCCCGACCCGGTGCGGGCCGCGAGACTGGCCGCGGAAAGCGGCGCCGACGGTATTACCGCTCACTTGCGAGAAGACCGCCGTCATATTTCGGACGATGACATATCGCGGCTGAAGTCTGAGATCGATTTACCGCTGAACCTAGAGATGGCGGCGACGCCCGAAATGTTGGCCATCGCGTCGGCCACCAAGCCGCCGCGTGTGTGCCTGGTTCCGGAGAAGCGTGCCGAATTGACAACCGAAGGTGGCCTGGATGCGGCCGCCCACCACGCACAGTTAGCGCCGTTTATCGCCAAGCTGCATGATGAAGGCATTCGCGTCTCCTTGTTTGTCGATCCAGAGCCGGTTCAGATAGCCGTCGCGAAGGCCTTGAAGGCGGACGTCGTCGAATTGCATACGGGGACCTATTCCGAAATTGGCGAGGGCGCGAGCGCCGGGGAACTGGAGCGATTGCGGGTCGCTGCCGTTCAGGCGCAAGCCGCTGGATTGGAATGTCATGCCGGGCATGGGCTCAGTTTTGATACCGTTGGCCCAGTGGCGGAGATTGCGGAATTGTCTGAGCTCAACATCGGTCATTTCTTGGTTGGGGAGGCCATTTTCGGCGGGTTGGACAGCGCAATCCGCAGGATGCGGGCTCTTATGGACCGGGCCAGGGCCGACGTTGACGGACGTCAATCGGCCTAGCAAGGCGACCGGGGATGGCCTGGTGGGCGCGGTGACATGATCGTTGGCATCGGTCATGACGTGTGCGACGCACGACGGATAGAGCGCACGTTGGCGCGCTTTGGCTTGCGATTCACGCACCGGATATTTACCCATGTGGAACGCACAAAATGCGATCGTCGTGCGAAACGGGCGGACAGCTACGCGCGTCGGTTCGCGGCCAAGGAAGCCTGTTCCAAAGCATTGGGTACGGGATTCCGCCGCGGCGTTTTTTGGCGTGATATTGGCGTGGTCAATCTGCCCGGCGGCAAACCGACGCTGGAGCTGACAGGCGGGGCACGGGAGCGCCTAGACGCACTGACTCCTGAGGGCATGATGGCCAAGGTTGATTTGACGATGACCGATGATCGCGAATTAGCTCACGCCATCGTCATAATATCGGCCATACCAGAGGCGTAGCGGGCACGAGCCGGTCTGAGCCTTTGCCGGTTTACGATGAATTTGCCGTTGCGTTCCTGCGCCTAGGCCTTAAATTGAGCCGCCGCCGCGCACCCCGCCGCGGTGTCGTTCATCCATTTATCCCCAGCCATCACTTTGAGTCAGCAGCAAGGCTTCATCATGGCGCGGCGCGCAAATAGCCTATGGGAATTTCTCAAGACCGTCATCTATGCGGTCATCATCGCGACCGTTATCCGGACTTTCGCTTACGAGCCGTTCAATATTCCGTCGGGTTCCATGATTCCGACCTTGCTGGTCGGGGATTACCTGTTCGTATCGAAGTTTTCATATGGGTTTAGCCAATACTCGTTTCCTTTTGGAATCGTGCGCTACAAGGGGCGCTTGCTGTACGATCGTCCCAAACGCGGCGATGTGGCCGTGTTCAAGCTGCCGCGGCCGCGCGCGGGAAGAACACGCGACAACGGCAATCAGGATTTCGATCAACCGGACTACATCAAGCGGATCGTCGGCCTTCCCGGCGACAAGATCCAAGTGATCAACGGCGTTCTTCATATCAATGCTCAGCCGGTGCGCCGCGAACAAATCGAGGATTTCGCGTACGATCACAATGGTAGCCAACGCGTGGTGCGGCAGTACCGCGAGACACTGCCGAACGGCGTAAGCTACAATGTGCTGGACGAGTTTGAGGCTGGGCGATTGGACAACACAGAAATCTACGATGTGCCCGAAGGTTACTTCTTCGCGATGGGTGATAATCGGGATCGTTCGGCCGATAGCCGGGTGTTGGACCAGGTCGGATTCATTCCGGCCGAAAACCTGATTGGTCGCGCCGAGATCATATTCTTCTCCACCGATGGCGGCGCGCGACTTTGGGAATTTTGGCGGTGGCCGTTCGCGACCCGATTTTCGCGTCTCGGTCAATTGTTGTGACGCAATCGGTTCGGCGGCAGGGCCTTGACGCCGCCGCCGACGCCCTGGGTGTGACGATGCGGGATCCGGCGCTTTTGCGCATCGCATTGACCCACCCGAGCGCCAGCGACAAGAGTCGGACAGTCAACAACCAGCGGCTGGAGTTTCTTGGCGATCGAGTCTTAGGCCTGGTCGTCGCAGAGAAACTCTATGACACCTATCCGGATGAAGATGAGGGCGATTTAGCGCGGCGCTTCGCCGCCTTGGTCAGCGCATCGACCTTGACCGACGTTGCGCGGCGGATCGGACTCGGCGCGCACCTCCGCTTGGGAGCGGGGGAGGAAGCGAGTGACGGCCGGGATAACCCGGCAAATCTGGCTGATGCTTGTGAGGCGCTAATCGGTGCCCTGTTCCTGGACAGTGGTTTGGACGCGGCGCGGGGTTTCATTGAGCACGGTTGGAAGGACATGATCGCTGGGCAGACCCAACCGCCACGCGATCCCAAAACCGAGCTTCAGGAGTGGACCCAGGCGCGTGGCCTTGGATTACCGCGCTACAAGTTGGTGTCACAGACCGGCCCAGCCCATGCACCCGGTTTCGTCGTAGCAGTCCATGTCGCGGGCCAGGAACCGGAAAGTGGCGCGGGGCGATCAAAGCGGGCCGCCGAACACAAGGCAGCCGCGGCCATGGTGGCCCGCTTGGTAGCGAGACCATCCGGTGATGGTGACGACGCGTAAGGCGGGACCCGCCGACGGGGCCCGGTGTGGCTTCGTCGCCTTGCTTGGTGCGCCGAATGCCGGAAAGTCGACTTTGCTCAATCAATTGGTTGGTGCCAAGGTGTCGATCGTGACACCGAAGGTGCAGACCACGCGCAGTCGGGTATTGGGCATTACGATTTGCCGATCGAGCCAAATCGTTTTTGTCGACACACCTGGGATATTCGCGCCCAAGAAACGGCTGGAGCGGGCCATGGTCCAGGCGGCATGGAGTGGCGCGCGGGATGCTGACTTGATTGTCGTTATGGTCGACGCGCAGTCCGGCATTACTAAGGATACAGAGCGCATTTTCGATGGCCTACGCGAGCGTCGACAGCCGCAAATTTGCGCTGTAAATAAAATCGATCTTGTGCCGCGCCCGTCGCTGCTGACCCTTGCCGGGCGCGTCGATCAGACCGCGCTGTTCTCCGAGATCTTTATGATATCGGCCTTGAGCGGCGATGGTGTCGGGGACTTGCGGAACCACTTGGCGGCGCGGGTTCCATCGGGGCCGTGGCTCTATCCGGAGGATCAGATGGCTGACATGCCGATGCGCCTTCTGGCCGCCGAGATCACGCGAGAAAAGCTCTTTCTCGCGCTGCGCCAGGAATTGCCCTATGCGACCGCCGTCGAGGCCGAGGGGTGGACCGAACGTGACGACGGTAGCGTGCGGATCGATCAAGTGGTTTATGTTCAGCGTCAGAGCCAGAAGAAAATCGTATTGGGCAGGGCGGGCGCGCAGATCAAAGACATCGGCAGTGCCGCGCGGCGCGAGCTTGAGGGCATGTTTGGTCGCCGCGTGCATCTGTTCATTCATGTCAAGGTCCGCGAAAATTGGATCGACGATCCCGAGCGCTATCGCGATTTGGGTTTAGATTTCAACGTATAAGCTAGAGCAGTGTCCGATAATATTAAATCAATTCTGTTCGCGGCCCGGCGGGCGACCACATTGTCGGACGACTTGCCCGACGCGCCAGCATCGCGCTGCGCCGCCCTTCGCGTGGATCGCCACGCCGGGCCGCGAACAGAATTGATTTAATATTATCGGACACTGCTCTAGGGCTATGGAATGGCAGGACGAGGCCGTCATTCTCTCAGCCAGACGCCATGGCGAGAACGCGGCGATCGTCCATGCGATGACCTCCGCTCATGGTCGCCATGCCGGCTTGGTCAGGGGCGGGACCGGCCGGCGACTGCGCGGTGTCTTGCAGCCCGGCAATCAAATCACCTGCGTCTGGCGCGGCCGTATGGCCGAGCAGCTGGGCAGCTATGCAATTGAGCTGACACGGGCGCGCGCGGCGGCGATTTTGGAGGATCGGGCGCGCCTTGCGTGTCTGAGTGCGATTTGCGCGATGTTGGAAGCGCATCTCCCGGAACGTGAACCGCACCAGCCGCTCTACGCGGCGACCGTCGCCATGCTCGACACGCTTGAGACAGCCGACCTGTGGCCCGCGGTATACGTACGGTGGGAACTCGGTTTGCTGAACGAGCTCGGTTTCGGGCTCGATCTGTCACATTGTGCGGCGACCGGCGCCACGGAAAACTTGGTCTGGGTTTCTCCAAAGTCAGGCCGGGCGGTCTCGGAGGCTGCCGGAGCGCCTTATCGCGGACGTCTGCTGTCGTTGCCCGGCTTCTTGATCGGCTCCGGCGAAGCAAAGTTGGAGGCGATTCGCGATGGTCTGAAGCTGACCGGCCATTTCCTTGAATTGCATGCGCCTCATCCGGCCGCGCGTGATCGTTTGCACGCACAATTGACACATTTTACCAGCGTGCCGTGAGCTTGCGCCGCGTCGCTTCCCGCATTGTCACCCGACAGACGACTTGTGCTATGAACGGGCCATGAGCAGCAAGACCAAACGAGATGATCCGCCAGCAATCCGGCCGGCACCATTGATTGACGCGCTGAGCGAACGCTATGTCGCCTATGCGCTGTCGACCATCATGTCCCGCTCGCTGCCGGACGTGCGCGATGGTTTGAAGCCGGTCCATCGGCGGTTGCTTTATGCCATGCGCGTACTGCGCCTGGATCCGCGTTCGGGCTTCAAGAAGTGTGCCCGCGTCGTTGGCGATGTCATCGGCAAGTTCCATCCCCACGGCGACACGGCCGTGTACGACGCGTTGGTGCGGTTGGCCCAGGATTTTGCCGCGCGATATCCGTTGGTGGAAGGCCAAGGCAATTTCGGCAATATCGACGGCGATAACGCGGCGGCTATGCGCTACACCGAAGCGCGGTTGACCGAGGTCGCCGAGGCGCTGCTTGAGGGCATCGACGAAGACACGGTCGATTTCCGCGATACCTATGACGGTGAGGATTCGGAACCCGTCGTGTTACCGGCGGCCTTTCCGAACCTACTGGCCAATGGCGCCAGTGGTATCGCGGTGGGCATGGCGACCAGTATTCCGCCTCATAATGTCGACGAAATCTGCGGCGCGCTTTTGCACCTGTTGAAGTCGCCGAACGCGCGCACGGAAAGTCTGGTCAAACATGTGCCGGGGCCTGATTTCCCCACCGGTGGCATCTTGGTCGAACCACGCGAGTCGGTCATTCAGGCCTATGAGACAGGCCGCGGTGCGTTCCGGCTGCGGTGTAAATGGCAGGTCGAACGACTCAAGCACAGTCAGTATCACATCGTCGTCACCGAGATCCCATATCAGGTCACCAAAGCCCGGCTGATTGAAAAGGTCGCCGAACAGATGTCGGCCCGCAAGCTGCCGTGGCTCGCGGATATCCGGGACGAGTCGGCCGAAGACGTGCGGATCGTGTTGGAGCCAAAGTCGCGCGGCATCGAGCCCGAGGCATTGATGGAAACGCTGTTCCGGCTCACCGATTTCGAGGTCCGCGTCTCGTTGAACCTGAACGTGCTCGACGCCGATCACGTGCCGCGCGTGATGTCGCTGCGCGAGGCGTTGCAAGCGTTTATCGATCACCGTTTTGTCGTCCTACAGCGTCGCAGCCGATTTCGCCTCGACAAGATCGAGCGTCGCCTTGAGATCTTGGATGGGTTGCTCATTGCCTATCTCAATATCGACGAGGTGATCCGGATCATTCGCGAGGAGGACGATCCCAAGGCGGAAATGATCGCGCGCTGGGATCTGACCGATTTGCAAGCGGAATCAATCCTCAACATGCGTCTGCGCAATCTGCGCAAACTGGAAGAATTCGAGATCCGCAAGGAGCACAAGGCGCTCAAGAAAGAACGGACCGAACTCAAGGCTTTGTTGCGCGATTCGGGCAAACAACGCAAGGTGATCGAGGGTGAGTTTCGGGAGATTCGCAAATCATTCGGCGCGAAAACCGAACTCGGTCGTCGGCGTACGGAGATCGGCGACGCACCTTCTGCCGAGGTGATCCCCATCGACGCCATGATTGTTGCCGAGCCGGTCACGGTCGTTTGTTCGGAGAAGGGCTGGATTCGTGTGGTCAAAGGCCATATCGAGCCGGACGCCGAACTGAAATTCAAGGACGGCGATCGCGACCGCTTCCGCCTGCACGCCAAGACCAACGACCGCATCGTGGTTTTCGCCACCAATGGCCGATTCTATACGCTGGCGTGTGAACGCCTGCCGGGCGGTCGTGGCTTGGGCGAGCCCTTGCGGATGATGATTGACCTCGGCAACGATCATGACGTGGTCACCCTCATGGTGCATCGATCCGGCCGCGGCCTGTTGGTCGCGTCCTCGGAAGGGCGCGGATTCGTGGTCGAGGAAGACAGTGTGATCGCGCAAACGCGTGCCGGCAAGCAAGTGCTCAATGTCAGCGGCGACGAAGAGGCGGTGGTGTGCGTACCGGTGGTCGGTGATACCGTCGCCACGGTTGGCGAGAACCACAAGATGACAGTCTTTCCGCTCGACGAACTGCCGGTGATGACGCGAGGGCGGGGCGTGATCATGCAGCGTTTCAAGGATGGCGGCCTGTCGGACGCGCGCACTTTTGTGTTGAACGACGGTTTGAGCTGGCAAAGTGGCGGACGGACCCGCACCGTGACCGATCTCGCGCCCTGGTACGGCAAACGCGGCGCCGCCGGCCGCCTGGCGCCGAAAGGCTTTCCACGCTCGCATAAGTTTGGTTAACGCGAAGTCGCTAACCCTCGGGTCCGTCAAACCACCGTCTATTTGGCGTCAATACCTCTGGTGAGGAGCGGGCTGGTTGCGTGCTGTGGCTGGGTCGGATGTAATTCCCATGTATCGACATGGTGGCATTACGGTTCGAGTTGTTGGGCGGATTGACGATCCGGTCCGATCAGGGGCGGCTGGTGACATTGCGCGCCAAGAAGGCCAAGGCGTTGCTGGCATTCCTCGCCATGCATCCGAACCGCGCGCAGCCGCGCGAGAAGCTTGCCGGGCTCTTGTGGGGCGACAACGAGGAGTCTCAGGCCCGTCATAACTTGCGACAAACATTGCTTGCCTTGCGCAAGGCCCTGCCACGTGAGACCGATCGTATTCTTACGATCGACGATGAATCCATCACCTTGCGGGGCGCGAGTGTCGCAGTTGACGTGGCGCAATTCGGTGAGTTGACCAAGAACGGGGCGTCGGCCGAAGAGCTCAACGCGGCCATCGGCCTTTACGACGGCGATTTCCTTGACGGCTTTCGTATCAAACAGGCTGGGTTCGACGACTGGGCCGCCGAACAGCGACGCGCGTGGCGGGAACGGGCGCGACAAGCGATGCACAGATGTATGGAGTTTTGCCAAGAATCCGGAAAGACCGACGCGGCAATTGCGCATGGCGAGCGATTGTTGGCAATGGATCCGCTGCAAGAGGCTGTACACCGGTCGCTCATGCGCTTGTACCAAGATTATGGTCGGCGCGATCTGGCGCTGCAGAAGTTCGAAGAATGTCGCAAGATGCTGCGCGACGAGCTTGATGTTGAACCGGAGGCCGAGACCAAAGATCTCTATTGGGCCATTCGGCGCGCGCGCGCGAACGGCGATAACGGTTTCGGCTTGGCTTCGCCGAACAAGGCCGCGGGCGCCGCAACCCGGATTGCGGATCGGAAACTCAGGCTGAGGCTAGCGCCGGTTGTGGCGTCCCTCATATTTGTCGGCTTGGTTGGTGCCGGAACCTGGTTGATATTGAGCGTGGCTCGATCCGATCGCGACCTTGCGATTGATCATGACACGGTCCTCGCGATGCCCTCTGGCCCATCAATTGCCGTGCTGCCGTTCGCCAACATCGGTGGTGATTCCGAGCAAGAATATTTCGCTGACGGTATCACCACCCAAGTCATTTCGGGTTTGGCACGTTTCCGCGACTTGGCCGTCATCGCGCGGAGTTCGACATTTCAGTACAAGAACAAATCCACGGACGTTCGCCAAATATCCAAAGATCTGGATGCCCGTTACATTTTGGAAGGCAGTGTGCGTCGGAGCCATGATCGCGTCCGCGTCTCGTCACAACTGCTTGACGGGAAAACCGGTTCCCATCTCTGGACAGAAGACTATCAGAACGATTTGACTGCCGAATCCTTATTGGAAATTCAGGATGTTATAGCGCAGCAAGTTGTGGCCACGATCGCGAGTCATTCTGGCGTCATTTTCAATCTAAGCCGAAACGATACGAAGAATGCTTCAACGGCTAACTACGAATCTCTCAATTGTGTTCATCTCGCCTACGAGTTCACGACGTTATTTTCCGCCGAATCCTATCGTTCGGCTCGCGATTGCCTCGAACGCGTGGTCGAGACCGATCGCAAATATGCTGATGCTTGGGCTTGGTTGGCGATCCTCTACAACTACGGTTATGCCTTAAACATCGATCCATCTATTGAAAGTACTGAGCGCGGCCTGGCTGCCGCACGACGAGCTGTCAAATTGGATGAGGTGAGCCAGAATGCGCATTTCGCAATGGCTTTATCGTATTACTTCCTGCATGAGACGGAGGCTTTCAATGCCGAGGCCGAGTTTGCGATCGCCCTAAATCCGAACAATGCAGACGTTGTTGCCGAGCTCGCCGAAAAGATCGCTTATACCGGCGAGTGGGAGCGAGGTGTCGCGCTGATGCGGAAAGCTATGGCGTTGAACCCGCGGCATCCAAGCTGGTACTGGTACGTCCTGGCAAAACACCATCTAATGAAGGGTAATTTTGCGGACGCTATTGGCGCGGCGCGCAAGGTCAACAATCCAGAAAACTACATATATTTCATCATGCTTGCGTATATCTATGCGCACGCGGGGCGACAATCCGAGGCTGAGCAAGCTGTTACTGCGGCACGCCAAGTCGATAATGACGCTACGATCAAGAAAGTGACTGAGTTTTACCAAAGATGGAATTTTCAACCTGATTTCATCTCGATGGTTTCCAATGGGTTGGCCAAGGCAGGTTTACCCGAAAGTTAACGGTCCGGCGCGTGTTTTGCTCGTCTACCAATGTTGTTCCGGACATTTAACGTTGCGCTGACATCACTCCTGACTATCCGCTGACACCGCCCCGTTAGATTTCCCTTTGAATAGAATTGTTAGCACTCGTACGGGCAAGAGGGAGGATCGAATGTTTCGATCATCTATCGCATCAGTTATCTCGCTTTTTTTGGGACCAACGGCCGGAACATTGTATGCGGCTGAATGCACAGGCGCCGGGTACAATTTCACCCAAATGTCAGAAACTGTCGAATTGGGAGAAGGCCATTCTGTGATCGTGTGGAAGGGGCATGCCATTTTGGTCGATGACGACCCGAACGGCATTTATCACATGTCCTCAGGACCTTGCATTGCTGTTTTCTCAGTCTTACCAGATGGCGGTTTCAAGGCCGCCGGGAACTGCAGCTACACGGACGGCGATGGTGACTTCCATTCCGATCGTTGGTGGCAAGAACCCGGGGCAAATCGCGGTCGCTGGGAGACAATCCACGGCAGCGGAAAATTTGCAGCCACTGTCGGCGATTCGGGTTGGTATGAGACAGTCATGGAAAACGGATTGGCAAGCGTAGGCCGCTGGGGTGGAGAGTGTAGCGAGTAGACGCCGGCATTCGTCCAATTCGGACCGACACGGGCCGCCGTTTTTACGCCCACGGCGGCCCGACTTTCGCACGGCTATTTGCGTGCCGCCTCTAGGGCGTCTGGGAGCATCTCCTCAAGCAAATCCAGGTCCGGCTCAAGGCCGGCGCTGATCCGTATGCAGCGGTCGAGCGGCGCGACGCCCGGCATGCGCACGAAGATGCCACGCGCGATCAGTTCCCGTAGCACGCGTCGGGCATAGTCGCCGTCGCGGCCGCAGTCGACGGCGACGAAATTGGTCGCGGACGGCAGTGTGTTCAGACCGTTCGCGCGCGCGATCGCGGCAATCCGTTCCTTGGCCGCCGCGGCCAGGATTGCCACGCGTGCCAAATGGTCCTTGTCCGCGAGCGAGGCGAGGGCACCCGCCTGGGCGACGCGATTAACGCCAAAGTGGTTACGCAGCTTGTCAAAGCTCTTGATCAGCCCGGCCTCGCCGACGGCATAGCCGATGCGCGCGCCCGCCATGCCGTAGGCTTTCGAAAATGTGCGGAAACGCAGCACCTTGGGATTGCTGACATCGAAAGGCGGAATGACGCCTTCTGGCGCAAACTCCCAATAGGCTTCGTCGAGAACCAAAATGGCGCCATCCGGGATTTGATCGATCGTGTGTTGGATAGTCTCCGCGTCCCTCCAAGTTCCCATCGGATTATCCGGATTTGCGAAAAAGATGAGCCTTGCGTCTTCGCGCCGGGCGAGCATGAGTAGGGCTTGGGGATCCTCGTGGTCATCGCGATAGGGCACGGTGACCAACCGACCGCCGCAGCCGGCGACGTGGAAATTGAAAGTTGGGTAGGCACCCTTCGAGGTCGCGACGGTCACACCCGGCTCGACGAACAACCGGTTCGTGTAACAGAACAGTGTGTCGATGCCTTCGCCGACGACCACGTTTTCCGGGCCGACGCCGTGGACGTTTGCAAGCGCGACCTTGAGATCGTGGTTTTCCGGGTCGCCATATTGCCAAACCTCGGTGGCGGCTTGTCGCATGGCGGCAACCGCCTTGGGCGATGGGCCGAACACGCTCTCGTTCGCACCAATACGGGCACGAAACGGCCGGCCGCGGGCGCGTTCTTGGGCTTCGGGGCCAACGAAGGGCACGGTTTGCGGCAATGCCGCCACGATTGGAGTAAAAGGATAATCTGCCATCTGACATTCATCGGTTCGTTGTTTTTGGCCGGCCCTTGGCGCGCGCGAACGGGCGGAAGCAAAGTCCTGTCCAGAATGGCATGAATCGCGTGCTTGGCGCCAATGCGCCGTTGTACGTCACGCCGCCGACCATGACATAATGGCGCTAAGTGCCGCGCCATGCGGCCGCAATGACGGGGGAACCGTTATGGGTTTTCGCCTGCTACTCCTCAAGAACCTGGAATTGCCCGATATGGCTGGCATGGTTGATTCCTGGCCGGCCAGGCTTCACGACATGATTCCAGACATGGAAATTCACGTCGCCAACGACACGGCGGAAGCGGCGCCTGTAATCGATAAGGTCGACGCGGCTTACGGGAAAATTGAAGCGGACATCTTCACGCGGGCGGGCGATCTAAGGTGGTTGCAGTCGCCCCATGCCGGGCCGGATCCGACCTTCTATCATCAGGCGCTCATCGACAGCGACGTCATTGTGACCAACATGCGGGGCATCTTCAGCGACCATATCAGCGCGCATATCCTGGCCTTTCTGCTGACCTTCGCGCGCGGTATGCACACCTACCGCGAGCAACAAGCCCAAGGACTCTGGAAGAGCGGCGCGCCCACGGTACACCTACCAGACGCGACGGTCGTGATGGTTGGGGTGGGCGGCATCGGCGCCGAAACCGCGCGGATTTGCGCGGCATTCGGCATGACGGTCATCGGCATTGATCCGCGCGTTACCGACGCACCACCCGGCGTCGGGCGTTTGGTATCGCCCGATCAGCTGGGCTCGGTGCTGCCAGAGGCCGACTTTGTCGTGGTGACCGCGCCCGAGACACCGCAAACTCGGGGCCTGTTTGATGCCGGTAAATTCGCACTCATGAAAGCTACTGCGTTCTTTATCAACATCGGACGCGGCGCGACGGTGGTGCTCGATGACCTCGATACCGCATTACGTGATGGTTCGATTGCCGGCGCGGCGTTGGACGTATTCCAGGTCGAGCCTTTGCCCACCGAGCATCCACTTTGGACGGCGCCGAGCATGCTGATCACGCCCCATGTCGCGACCGTCGGCCCTTATCTCAACGATCGGCGCACGAAGGTGTTTCTGGATAACTGCTTGCGCTTCGACCGGGGCGAGACATTGGCCAATGTGGTCGATAAGAGAAACTGGTTCTAAGAACGACCGCTAGAGGAAATTCGGCGGCTCTGGCGAGGTGTTTGAGTCGGCCCCATCATCGCGTCGTGGTACGGAGTTCCTGGGGCATGGCAAGCACATGAGTGCTTCCTTGGAGGAAGTCGGGAACTCGTCCAATGCGCACGGTTTCGGCTCCTCGCAACGACGGTCATCCAAGTTCATTTCGCCGGGTCGGCGCCGGCGATCGGGCCCGAAATAGCCCTTGGCCACAACAAACTGGCGCGGTCGTTGAAGAACCTCATGAACCCGTAAGGCCAAGTCCTTCAAGGATACCGGCTTTGACAGGAATTCATCGATACCCGAATCGCGCGCCATCTCCACCGAGATGGGCGTCGCGTAGGACGACATCATAATCACGGGCACAAACGGATCTGGTGTCTTTTGCCCGGTACGAACCATCCTCACGAAGTCGACGCCGCCAACGGGCGACATTTCGAAATCTGTAATGATGATGTCTGGTGTCAGGTGGCAAAGTTCGCCATAGGCCGTAATCGGATTGCTATGGGCCACGACATTGCGAATACCCATGGATCGCAACATGTCGGTGATGAGCTGCAAATAAAAACGGTTATCATCAACCAAAAGAATCATAAGTCTGTTGAGATTCAAAGACATAGAGGATCCCGCGTCAGTTCGTATCAATTGATCCGAGCCTACGGCCTACGACGGGACGCGTAATGATCTGTACGGACTACATCAGCCGTCTTTCAAACAGAGGCGTTTGAACGAAGCTAAATTCATCTGCATCAAATGGATAGGGCGTTTCGCGCGAACGCTTGTAAGCATGAAATGTCTTAGACTTGACCCGAACGCGTCGATCACGCGTCCGGCGCGACGCGACATCCACGAAAAAAGCAGCATTGGTTCACATATTATGGATTTATATCAAATTATTATGTAAACTATCACATAATTTAATCCAGAAATACCTGTTATAATATTGATTATGAAAAGAAAAACGACACTCTTAGAATCGTAGATTCGGGGTTCTTGGATATGTCCCACCCGCGCCTTTCTTTCTCTTGAGGGTATTGACGGCCTCAATCCGTTCGCTCTGGCCAGCCCCATGGGCGGGTGAGGACCCGGTGAGCGCCGCGCCGGCCGGGCCGGGCCATTGTGCTGGGTGGCGTGCATCCGGTTGGTATTGTGCGCCCATCGCAGGTGTCCGGAAATATGTTTCGGAACCGGCAAGCGGGCCGGCCAACACCGTCTCCGCCACCGATGCCGACAAGCCGAGAGCCGTCACCACGGTGAGAAAATAGCGTTGCAAGGCAGGCGGGTATGTGCGTGCTTTCCTCATAGCGCGCATATGGGGTTCGATCCCGATTCAAACAAACGTTTGAAATCAAGTCTGCGTGAGCCGAGAGCGGTATTCTGCTTTCAATCAGACCCACCAACCGCTTCGAGGGGTTTTCGTCGCTGTCGCGACCGTGCTATAGCAGACGTTGCCCAAAGATCAGTCTCAAAGACGTCTTACATAATGGGCAATGATGGGGGGGATGATGGCCGCGACAGCCTGGCTCTTGGCTAAGGTGCCCTAGTATGAAGGCACTCCTCTCCGCAGCCGGTTATATCGATGCGATCAACGACTATGTGGGCCGCACGATCGCGTGGTTGACGGTCTTCATGGTGCTTGTGACCGTGGTGATCGTGGTGCTTCGCTACGGTTTTTCCGAAGGCTTTATTTGGATGCAGGAATCGGTGCGTTTCATGCATTCATTCGTGTTCCTGCTTTGCGCCGGCTACACGCTGCTGCACAACGGTCATGTTCGCGTCGATGTGTTTTATTTGCGGTTCTCCGATCGCGGTAAGGCCATTGTCGACATTTTCGGCGGCCTCATCCTGCTCATCCCAGTCTGTGTTTCCATCATTTATTACTCCTGGGATTACGTCATCAACTCATGGATCGAGCGCGAAGGCTCGCTTGAGGAGCGCGGCCTGCACGCCGTTTTTCTTCTCAAGACGTGTATCTGGATCTTCGCGGCGCTAATGATCGCCCAGGCCGTGTCGCGGATTATTCATGGCATTGCGACCCTGCGTGGGATCGAGCATGGCGATGGCCAACAAGAAACCCGATTGATGTAGGGCGCGCTGATGAGTTCAGAAACCTACATCCTGGCCATGATCGTGACGCTGTGCGCGACCCTGTTGCTTGGTTATCCGGTCGCTTTCACCCTTAGCGGCGTGGCGCTGTTGTTTGCATTGATTGGCAGCGCCAGCGGTGCGTTCGAATTGGCATTTGTTGCCGCCTTGCCGAACCGGATCTACGGCATCATGACCAATGATTTGCTCATTGCGGTGCCGTTGTTTGTGTTTATGGGCGTCATGCTCGAACGGTCGAAATTGGCTGAAGAGCTGCTCGACACCATGGCGCTTGTGCTCAGCGGTGTGCGCGCCGGGCTCGGTATCGCGGTCAGCATCGTGGGCGCCCTTCTTGCGGCATCGACCGGCATCGTGGGCGCGACCGTGGTGACAATGGGCCTGCTGTCGCTGCCGACCATGCTCAGACGCAACTACGAACCGGCGGTGGCCTGCGGTTCGATTTGTGCAGCCGGCACGCTTGGTCAGATCATACCGCCTTCGATCGTATTGATTTTGTTGGGCGACCAAATCTCGGCCGCCTACCAACAAGCGCAACTGGCGGCTGGCAATTTCGCGCCGGAACCCGTGTCCGTGGCGGACTTGTTTGTCGGCGCATTGATCCCGGGCCTCTGTTTGGTGTTGCTCTACATCATCTGGCAATTCGTCTATGCCTCGATCTATCCGCAGCGGATGCCACCAATTCCGGCGGACGAGCGCGCCGCGATGCCAAGTGGTGAGCTGTTCGGGCGCGTCCTTAAGGTTCTCATGCCGCCCTTGTTGCTGATCGTTTTTGTACTCGGGTCGATTTTGATTGGCTTGGCAACACCGACCGAGGCCGCGGGTGTCGGCGCGATTGGCGCGATGCTGCTGGCCGCGCTGCGGGGTCAGCTCACCTGGGACAATTTGCGTGAGGTCATGCGTTCGACCGCGCGCGTGTCGTCGATGGTGTTCGTGATTTTGATCGGTGCACAGCTGTTCAGCCTGGTATTTCGCGGCTATGGCGGCGACGACATCGTCGCCGAGTTCCTGACCAATCTGCCGGGCGGGCTCTTCACGGCCATGCTGCTGACCATGGCATTGATGTTTATTTTGGGCTTTTTTCTCGACTTCATCGAGATCGTGTTTGTGGTGGTGCCGATCATCGGCCCCGCGATCTTGATGCAGGACGTCAGTCCGGTTTGGTTTGCGATTATGATCGCGGTGAATCTCCAAACATCGTTTTTGACGCCGCCATTTGGTTTCGCGCTATTTTATCTGCGCGGCGTTGCGCCGCCCGAAGTCAAAACAACAGACATCTATCGTGGCGTTGCCCCCTTTGTGGTCATCCAGCTGCTCATGTTGGTGATCTTGGCGTTTGTGCCGGCTTTGGCCACTTGGCTGCCGAAAGTCGTATACGGTTAAGGGTTCAGCTGCCGTTCTACGGTTCTATGGGTGTTGGCTGGGTTACAACAGCGCGCGATTGTTCATGTAGCCCTGCTCGGCGTACGGCCCGCGATCCATGGCGTCCGCGCGAAACGTCGACCAGCTTTCATAGATACGTTTGTTAAGTTCGCCTTCATTGGCTGTTTCCGCGACCACATCGTTGGCGGCCTCGAAAGCGGCTTTGATCACGTCAGCTGGGAAATTCGAGATGCTGACGCCGTGATCGCCCACCAATACACGCTGCGCCTCACCGTTGCCTGCCGTAAACTCGGCCAATGTGCGCGGATATTCGGCGGAGCAAGCGTGTCGTACGATGTCTTGCAATTCGCTATCTAGGCTATTCCACGCATCGAGGTTAATCATGCATTCCAATGCTGAACTGGGCTCATGAAAGCCGGGGCCATAGTAATATTTGGCGACCTTATGGAAACCGAAGGCAAGGTCGTTCCAAGGGCCCACCCATTCAGTGGCATCGATCGTGCCGGCTTGCAGCGCCGGCATGATCTCTCCACCGGGTAAATTCACCGCGGTACCGCCAAGGCGGTTGATCACTTCGGCGCCGAATCCCGGTATGCGCATTTTGATCCCGTTGATGTCGCTCAGGCCGTTGATCTCTCTTTGAAACCAACCTCCCATCTGCACGCCGGAACCGCCTGCCAAGAACGCGCGCAATCCAAACTCGGCGTAAAGCTCGTCCCACAAGGCCTGCCCACCACCGAAATGGATCCAAGCCGCATGCTCTTGCGCCGTGAGGCCGCCGGGGACCGTGCAAAAGAATGGCGTGCTCTTATTCTTGGCAACCCAATAATATGACGCATCGTGACTCATTTGCGCGTTGCCTTCCCGCACCGCGTCGAATGACTCGAACGCGGGGACCAGTTCCCCGGCAGCGTACAACTTCACAATCAAGCGCCCACCGCTCATGGCCGTAATCGAATCGGCCAAACGCTGCGCGCCCGTGCCAAGGCCCGGGAAGTTTTTGGGCCAGGTCGTGACCAATTTCCATTCCTGCAGGCCGGTATTGACGGACGGGGCGTCGCTCGGTTGAGCGGGTGTCCCCGAATTCGCGGACTCCTCCGACCCTTGATCACAGCTTGCCAATCCTGCGGCGGCGGCGATGGCGGTGACGCCCAATGCGCTTTTTGTCAGAAAATCCCGTCGGTCCACTGTCGCCTCCGATGTTTTGCTCCACTCAAACGTGGGCTGGTTTGCCGAGAGTCTACAAATCCCGCTGATTCATTGCGCCCTGTTCGGTGTATGGTGCCAGCGTTGCCACGCGCTTGCGAAATGCTGACCAGCTCTCGTAGACACGTCGATTGACGTCGCCGAGCGCCGCGGTTTCCGCGACGACCTCCGCGCTCAATTGCAGCATGCGGCGGACCACTTCGTCTGGAAAATGCTCCGGCATGATGCCATGACTGTTCACGAGCGCATTCAGAGACTCGGCATTGCCGGCGGTGAACTCCGACAACATGCGCTCATTTTCCGCGCCGGCCGCCGTGGCGATGAGCGCCTGTTGCGTCGGTTGCAAGCTATCCCAAATGCTGCGATTTATCATCAGTTCGATCGACGCGCCCGCCTCATGGAAACCGGGGCCATAATACAAATTGGCGACCTTGTGAAAGCCAAACGCCAAATCTGTCCAAGGGCCTGCAAATTCAACCGCGTCCACGACACCCGACTGAAGGCTGGTGAGGATCTCGGCGCCCGGCATGTTGATTGACACGCCACCGGCGCGATTGATGACTTCGCCGGCCAAACCCGGGATGCGCATGCGCAGGCCCTGGAAGTCGTCTATCGAGCGGATTTCGCGATTGAACCAGCCGCCCATTTGGGTGCCGGTGTTGCCGCATGCAAACGCTTTCAGACCATACGCACCATAGATTTCGTCCCAAAGTTCCTGACCACCGCCGTAGGCGATCCACGCATTGTGTTCTTGCGCGACAAGACCACCGGGAACGACGCCAAAGAAGGCGATGCTCTTATTCTTGCTCATCCAGTAGGCCGCGGCCGCGTGACCCATATCGGCGGTGCCTTCGCGAACCGCATCGAACACTTCGAAAGCGGGTACAAGTTCTCCGGCGGCAAACAGCTTCACCTCGATGCGGCCGTCAGACAGTGTCGTGATTGCGTCTGCAAGTCGTTGAGCACTCGTTCCGAGACCCGGAAAATTCTTCGGCCAACAGGTCGCCATACGTAGGCGCAGACGCCCCTGCGCGATTGCCGGAGCGGCCAAGGTCGACGTGCCCACCACAACGCTGGCCGTCGCCGCGCGCAAGAAGCCGCGGCGGTTCCCGATCATGTTTGTTGGCATTGGAAAACCCTTAGATATCGGCCAAGTCCCGATTGCGCACGAACCCGTAGTCGGATAATGGCGCGTAATCCATGGCGCGTTTTCGGAACGCTGACCAGCTCTCGAAAATGCGCCTGTTCAAGTCCCCTTCGGTGGCCGTTTCCGCGGCCACATCGGCCGAAATACGAAACATTTCCTTGATCACGCTGTCGGGGAAATTGCGTTGGGTGACCCCATGTTCGTCCAGCAACACCGGCAGTGTTTCACTGTTGCGCGCGAGGTACTCGGCCGGGCCCATGAGGTGGGTGTCGTGACATGCGGCGCGAACGATGGCCTGCAGATCCGACGACAGCGCATTCCACGCGTCCAAGTTGATAAGCAGTTCATTCGCGGTTGAGCCTTCATGGAATCCTGGCCCATAGTAATATTTCGCGACCTTATAGAACCCCATCGCCAAGTCGACCCAAGGCGATACCCACTCCGCGGCGTCGATTACGCCCGATTCCAAAGCCGGCATGATTTCGCCTGCCGGCAGATTGACGGCCGTACCGCCCATGCGATTGATCACTTCGGCCGCCAATCCGGGAATGCGGATCTTAATGCCGTCAATATCTTCCAGGCTGTTGATTTCCTTTTGGAACCAACCGCCCATTTGAACGCCCGTGTTTCCCGCCATGAAGCCGCGCACGCCGAAGTCGGCATAGAGCTCGTCCCAAAGGGCCTGGCCGCCGCCATAGGCGATCCAGGCATTGTGCTCCATCACCGTAAGACCGCCGGGCACAGCACAAAAGAAGGGGATGCTCTTGTTTTTGGCCACCCAATAATAGGGCGCGTCATGTGAGCATTGGGCTGTGCCCTCGCGCACGGCATCGAAGGATTCGAACGCCGGCACCATCTCACCCGCCGCGAACAGCTTCACGGTCAGGCGGCCACCCGACATGGCCGTAATTTGGTCGGCCAAGTACTGTGCGGTTGTTCCGGCACCCGGAAAGTTTTTCGGCCACGTCGTGACCATTTTCCACTCGTGATATTGACCGACAACCCCCGGCGCAGTACCCGGTGATTGCGGTGTGCCGACTTCCGGAACCCCGGCATTGCCACGCATGGCTGCCCACGTCACCGCCGTGCCGGCGGCGGCCCCAAGCACCGCGCCCGTCACAAATTCACGACGTTTCAAGGCTGCCCCCTCCCTGTATTGTCCGACAGTGCGTTGATTCTTAACGCCGGTCCGTGCCCCCTTCCGCCTGCAACGTTCGCCAACCGTTGTGTGTCAGGGCCTCCAGTGGCTGAAATCGCTCTTTGTAAGCCATCTTCGGTGCTTGGGCGATCCAATAGCCGAGATATACATATGGCAAACCGAGGATCTTGGCCCGTTCGATGTACCACAGTATGACAAACGTACCGGTGCTGGTCGTCAAGCGTTCAGGGGCGAAAAACTTGTAAACGCCGGAAAGGCCGTCTTGAAGACGATCCGTCAGTGAGACGGCAGCCAAGCGATTCCGTGCGTCGCGAAACTCAACCAAGCATGTATCAACGGGCGTATCCTCCACCATTGCCCGATAGTCGTGGAAATCCATCAACGCCATTTCGCCATCGCCATGGCGCACATGCTCGTAGCGTTTGAACAGGGCGAATTGCTCTTGCGTGGCAAACGGCGCAATTTCGCGCCATGTCAGGTCTTGATTGCGCCGCACCACGCGGCGCATTGACTTGGTGAGCTGAAAGTCCGCGGTGCGCACGCGTACGGGAACGCAAGCTTTGCAGGTCGGGCAGGCCGGACGATAGGCAATACTATGGCTTCGCCGAAATCCAGCCTGGCTCAAAATATCGTGCAGGCTATCGGCGTCGGCGCTCGCCAGTTCGGTGACGGCTTTCGACTCCGATTGCCCGGCGATGTATGGGCATGGTTGCGGCGCCGTACCATAGAAAAACTGCAATTTTCTCGGATCTGCGTTTAGCATCGGCTGTTCTGGTTCACCGCTCTGCAGTGTGCTGTTCTATCTAGGCCGACCATATCTGCAGGCCATAATACCATGGCACGAAAATCGAAAAAGCGACCCATACCAGAAACGTAAGCGGTAATCCGGTACGCACAAAATCGATCATGCGATAGTGTCCAGGCGCCATCACGAGGAGATTCGTCTGATAGCCAATGGGCAACACGAAGGCACAGCTGGCACCGAATATGATCGTATAGAGAAACACGGCCGGATCGGCGCCCAGGCTGTGCGCGGCGCTGATCGCGATGGGCGTGAACAGCACAGCCGACGCATTGTTGCTCAGGACATTCGTCAAAAGGGCAACCAGACCGAAAAGCACAACCAAGACCATCCCGGGTCCATAACCATGCACGGTCGTGAGAATAGAGTTGGCGATGAATGCGGCGCCGCCAGTTGCCTGAAGTGCCGCGCCGAGGGCGAGCGTTGCCGCCACGGTCATGACAACCCGGCTATCGATCGCGCGGGCTGCTTGGCGGATGTTGAGACATCCGGCCAGCACCATGGTACAGGCGCCAGCAAAAGCCGCAACAACGATCGGTACCAATCCCGATGCGGCGGCAACCACAACAGCCCCGAAGATCAGCGCCGCGCGGCGAGCATGGTCGTAGCTAGGTAGCGCTGTTTGCGACCATTCGATCAGCAAAATGTCGCGATTTTCGCGCAAGGCGCGAACCTTCTCCGGCGGACCCTGGATCAGCAATACGTCACCGGCTTCAAGCCGGATTTCGGTGACTCGGGCGCGTATCATGCGCGTGCGCCGTTGCACACCCAGCACGATGCATCCGAGTTGATGGCGAAAGCCGATCATCTCCAGATCGCGACCAATCAAGCGCGATGCGGGTGTCACCATGACCTCCGCCAACGCCTGCTCGCCACCTTGCCATGGCGCTTTGTCGCTACCGTCCGGGCTTCGCTCCTGGGCCCGAATCTGCCGTCGGGTAAAACTCGGGTGCAGGGCGCGCGGATGGCGCGCCAGGGCATCTGTAAGAGCTTTGCGCGTGGCCGCCACAATGACGACGTCGCCCGGTTCAAGGGCAAAACCCTCAAATGGCGGCAAGATGGCATGTTCGCCGCGCTGGATTAGACGGACCGTCATTTCCGGTAATTGCCGAAACATACCAGCGATCGGCCTCTCGCCGACAAGACTTGAGCCGGGTAGCACCTCCACCTGGGCGATAAACTGCCGTCCACCCACCGCCAGATGTCGTGCCATTGGCGCCCGGTCCGGCAATAGTCGTGGCGCAATCAAAATCACATAAACAAGCCCGGTGGCGGCGATAACGGCGCCAGGCACAAGAAAATCGAAAAATCCGATACTGGGTTCGCCCAGATCGGCACCGACACCTGACACCAAAAGATTGGTGGAAGATCCGATCAACGTGGTCATGCCGCCAAGCATGGACGCGAAGCTGAGCGGGATCAGGAGGCGGCTGACCGAAATTCCAAGCCGCTCGGCGAAGCCGGAAATCACCGGAATCATGATCACCACGACCGGCGTGTTGTTCAACACGCTCGAAACTGCACCGGCCAAGATTAGACTGATCGCGAGACCGCGTGTTGCACTGCCACGGCTGAGCAGATGAAGGCCGGTTGCGGCACCCTCTAGGGCGCCGGTCTGGATCATCGCCTGGCCGATCACCAGCAAGGCCAGGACCGTGATCAAGGCCGGATTGGCAAATCCCTCCAGCAAGCGTTTCGCGTCCAAAACGTTCACGCCGTCGGCGTCGATCACCGGTGACAGCTCAAAATAGACCAGCAATATGGCGAGAATAGCTGCCGCTGATGCCTGCAGCGGCAGTCGCTCCAGGGTAAAGGCACCGATGGTCAAAATGACCAAGGCCAATGTCACCCACATCTGAATGTCGGGACCAGACGCGATCATCTGCTCACGTGATCAGTTTTCGGGGAGCAAGAGTTGCCTAACAGAATCTGGCAGCGGCGTCGACTGTCGAGTCTCTAGATCGATGAAGACCATCACGGCACTTGCCGTTGCCGCGCATTGGTCATTCTGAAAGATGGCCTCCGCAACTGTAAATGAAGAGCGCCCCAGGCTGAGGACCCGCAGGCCGGTCTGAACTTCGCCTGGGAAATGCAATTCATTCAGGAAATCGATCGAAATATGCGCCAACACCACGTTGTCTGGCGCCAACGCGGATTGTTGACCGAAACCATCGAGCAAAGCGATGCGCCCAGACTCGAAGAATCGTGAAAACATGGCGTTGTTCACGTGCCCCATGGAATCAAGGTCGCCCCAGCGGATAATATCGCGCCGCCAGACTACGTAGCTGGCCGGGTTTGTCGCCTCGAATCCGGCGATTGCGGATGAGTCAGGCATAGGGTCATCATGGTGCCGCTACACGATATTGCCAAGCATGTTCCGGCCTTGACAAACAATCATTGGGAAGACGGGGAATTGTCCGAAGTGCCTGGATTTGGGGGTCATGCCGAGTCCTACTATGCGGCGACGGCCGCCAAGAACATGGAAAATTGCCACGCACCGTTGGCCGGCAACGCGACGGCTGATGTGTGCATTATCGGCGGTGGGTTTACCGGAATCTCAGCTGCGCTGAATCTCGCGGAACGCGGCTTTTCCGTGATCGTGCTAGAGGCGCGACAGATTGGCTGGGGAGCGTCCGGGCACAACGGTGGCCAGGCGATCCTCGGCTTCAATCGAGAAATGTCCCATCTCGAGAAGACACTGGGCCAAAATCCAGCTCGGGAATTGTGGTCGATGGCGTGCGAGGCGATCGACATCATTGACGACCGGGTGAGGCGCCATGATATCGCCTGTGACCTCAAATGGGGACAACTGCACGCCATAACCAAATCCGGCCACATGGACGGGTATGTGCGCGAAGTCGCCCATTTGGCGAATACATATGGGTATGACCGGCTGGCGCTGCTGGACCGCGGTGGCGTTCGTCAAGCGGTGGCGAGTGATCGCTACATCGGTGGCGTTGTTGACAAGGGGTCGGGGCATCTCCATCCGTTGAACTATGTCCTCGGCCTAGCCGGCGCTGCCCGAGCCGCAGGCGCAACAATCCATGAAAACAGCGCCGTTCTCAAGGTCAACCTGGAGGGTGCACAACCCGTCGCGGCAACCGGTAAAGGCAGGGTGGGGGCCGATTTTTTGGTGCTTGCTGGGAATGCCTATCTAGACGGTCTTGGATTGGATCTGCACCGCCGAATCATGCCTGTGGGGACCTATATTTGCGCGACTGAGCAACTTGGTCCGCAGCGGGCGGGGAAGCTGATCCCCGACGACGTGGCGGTTACCGACGACCGATTTGTCCTCGATTATTTCCGGCTGTCCGCCGACCATCGCATGCTGTTCGGTGGCGCTGTGAGCTATTCAACCCACCAACCAGCCGATCTACGCCGATATATGCGCCGCAGAATGCTGCGCGTGTTTCCGCAATTGTCGGACGCCGAGATTGCTTTCGCGTGGGGCGGTCTCGTCGCCATTACCATGAACCGTTTGCCGGATTTCGGGCGTGTCGGCGACCGAGTGTACTATGCCCACGGATTTTCGGGCCATGGCGTCGCGCTGACCGGCCTTGCCGGAAGACTGATCGCTGATGCGATCGCGGGTCAATTGGAGCGTTTCGATGTGTTCGCCCGCATTCCGCACCGTGATTTCCCCGGCGGCAAATGGATGCGCACGCCGATATTGGTTTTGGCGATGGCGTGGGCGCGACTGCGCGATCTATTGTAGAAACGATGGCCGTCGCCATCAGTTTCGTGGCGGCGAAATTGTCGCAATGTCGAACCGCAAGGATCTGTGGCATGTCGCGTTGGACCCTTCGTCGTCAACAATTCCGCGCATTGCTGGCCGGCGAGCGTTGTATTCACCCGGCGTCGGTCTATGATCCGGTCTCTCTGCGCATTGCCGAGGACCTCGGCTTCGAACTCGGCATGTTCGCGGGGTCGGTCGCGTCCATGACCGTGCTTGGCGCGCCGGACATGATCGTCCTCACGCTGTCGGAGTTCGCGGATCAGGCCTATCGGATTTGTAGAGCCGGCACCTTGCCGTTGCTGGTAGACGCAGATCACGGCTATGGCAACGCCCTGAATGTGATGCGCACGGTGGAGGAACTGGAGAACGCGGGCGTCGCCGGTGCGTCTATTGAGGACACCGAATTGCCACGTAACTTTGGCACCGATGATGCGCCAAGGCTGATTTCTGTCGACGAAGGTGTCGGCAAAATCCGTGCGGCCGTCGAGGCGCGTAATGATACTGATTTTGTGATCGCAGGCCGGACAAGTGCCGCAGCCTTGACCGATGTTGCCGATGCCATCGCGCGCGCAAAGGCCTATGAAGCTGCTGGCTGCGATGCCGTATTTTTTGTTGGTGTGCGGGCGCGCGAGGACTTGGATGCGATCGCCGAAGCCGTGAGGTTGCCCTTGATCCTGGGCGGCGTCGGCGCGGAAATCACGGATGTGGACTATCTCAGCGCCCGGGGTGTCCGCGTGTGCTTGCAAGGGCATCAGCCATTTGCTGCCGCGGTCGAGGCGGTCCATCGTACGATGTCGGCGTTGCGCGGAGGAACATCGCCGGCCGAGCTCACGGACATCGCGCCACGGGACTTGATGCGTCGTGCGACTCGCGGCGATGACTACGACAGCTGGGTCGAAGCGTTCCTTTGCCCGGCGGCGCGCGATGAGCGCTAACCCTGCCGCACAGAAGATGAGATTCACCTATAATCGATAGGGTTATGGATGATCGAACCCGGCAGGAGGCGCACGTGTCTGAAAGGATGACGGCATGGTAGGACGCCAGAACGTTGCGAGCTGTGTGTTTCTGGTGGCCTTTTTCTCGGCGTTGGCGCCGACTGGTCTCGCCACCGCGGAGTCGCCCCAACCGATGCCGCTGGCCAGCATGGATGATCGTGGTGCCAATCTGCCCCCGGTCGGCCGATCGCTGTTCGACTTCCTTGTCGCCAAGCAGGTCGACGGCAAGTGGGTCTTGGACGTGCCCTATCCGTTCGAGGCGCTGGTGGATTTGATGGAGGCGGGACTTAGAGAGGGGTATCGGGAGCCGGTCAAGCGTGTGCTCCATCCGCTCGGGCGGTCATTACATCGCCATGCCGCGGAGCCGGAATTCTTTAAGTATCCCCGGGCGGTGACGGCCGTCGATACGGATTCCGCACCGCCGGCGCATGCGTCCGGCATGATGTTAAAGGACCGTTTGTATCTCGGCTACCAGCCGGTAACGGATTCGGTGGAGCTGATTGCCTACAACGAAGCGGCGGGTCGTTTTGAATATCAAGTCGTCACCGACTATCGGGAAGGCGGCACGCCGCAGGTGACTTATGCGGATCGCGGAGTTTGTACGGCCTGCCATCACAACCAAGCGCTCATCTATTCGGACCAGCCTTGGGCTGAGAGTAACAACAATCCCCGCATCGCGGCGCTGTTGCGTGACGAGGCTGCGGATTTCTATGGCATCCCCGCGCAAGTGCCGTTCGATATTCCCGAGTCGTACGATGAAGCGACCGACCGAGCAAATTATTTCGCAGCCTATCAATTGGCTTGGAACGAGGCGTGCGCGGCGTCGGGCGACGCCGTCACCTGTCGACGCGACGGTCTTATCGCGGCCTTGCGCTACCGATTGACCAGTGGTTACCAACTTTGGGATCCGGGTGGTGGCGGGCGCGATCGATTTGCGGCGGCGGTTGCCCGCGGATGGCTGAAAAGCTGGCCGGCGGGGGTCGAAATCCCAACGCCAAACTTGCCTGATTTTGATCCTTTCGCTGACGGTGATGTGTCTGATGCCGTCTTGGGCGGCATGCGTGGTGCCACCGGCCTTAGCCTGTTGCCGGCGAATGTGTTTCATTTCGAGGACATTTACGAACCACTGTATGAGCGGCCAGCGCTGGAACTCTGGAGGGTGACACGCGCCCTTGGTGGCGGCCAGCCCATGGAACCGCGCTGGCTGGTCAAGGTTATCGCCGGCCTCGGGGACTTTTTTGCCGCGGCTGACATCGAAAGGCTCGATACGCGACTGGCGGCGTGGGAGAGCGAGCGGCGTCGAATTACTGTGACGTGTCGCTTCCGCGCTGGGGGAGGCGCCGCCGCGGATAAATCAGTGGTGTTTCATTGCGGCGATCCGGCCGGGTTGGGTTTTGTTTTGGACGGGCGCTTTCGCATGCAGGCGGACGGCGCCATCCACGGCGTTGTACCTCGCGTGCGCGCCGGCTCGGCTGCGCCCGGTGGGCTCGAACTCAAAGGTCAAATTGTCAACGCATCGGACGATGATTGGTCCGTGCGATTGCAGCTACGAGATAGTGTCACGGGGCTCAACGCGCGTCTTGCCGATGGTCGTCTCTTGGAGAGCGTCCACATGTCATGGAACGGCGCAAGCTTGGACACGCCGCGCGAGGTTATGGCGGAACTGGAAATCTCTGAGGACTTCGAGCATCTCGTGGCGGCGATTGACCGGCTAGCCGATGCGACCCGGGCAGGGGACAGCGATGCCCTGGCCGGCGCACCGTTTCGCAGGGTCGCCGTGATGCGGCCGATCTTGGCGGATTTCGGACTTACCGACCTGACATGGTGTTGCATGGAACCAGACCATTTGCCGCCAGCGGTCTTGCTGGCGGAATGATCCTAACGAGGGGCCAATTCCCGCCCAATTCCTCGTCCAAAGGCGGGCCCCCGTCAGCCCCACCGAATTCGCCTATAGCGGCTTAGGCGCTTGGCCTTGGCCAACCTGGTCGCGCTATGCCACTTTTTGCCCGGTCCGGCGTCGTCACAAGTGTCCATGGCGATTGGCGCCATGCGTGCGGGCGTAGCCTGCGCCTTCGCCGCCTGGCTGGGTTTTGCGTTACCGTCGGCGTGGATCATGATCGGATTTGCTTACGGCCTGCGATTCTTTGAGGAGCCGGATGCGGCCGGTTGGCTCGCGGGACTCAAAGCCGCTGCGATTGCCGTCGTTGCGCGGCCCGTTGTTTACGATTGCTGCATTTCTGGGCGCGGCGATGACACCGATGCCAAATGGGGTCTTGGGTATCTTGGTCAGTGTCATTGCGATATTCGCACCGTTGTTTCTTAGCTGCAGCCCCCCTTCATCACGCAGCCACGATTTCTCTCATAGCTCAACCGACGTTCAAACGGGGCGCAGCATACGTGTCAGCGCAGCCAAATGAAACTGACAGAGAAGTATTCCCCTGCAAGAGCGATTCGCGCGGCGCGCTGGCCGTTTGTAAGGCGTCTCAATAGCAACGACGGATTATGAGATTGGGAACAATATCGGCGTGGCTGGACGTCTGACGCGCACGCGGCAAGGCAACCAGTTATCTCAGCTTTGATACTTGGAATTCGCCACTACACGCCCCCAGATTACTGCGCCATTCGCCGCGGCCGGATTGTAAATCGCCAACCAGCGACATGACGACCGTCGTGTTGACGGAGATACCCCTTTTCACAGATCCCGAGACGTTGGTGCTCCATGTCGCGTCCTGCGGGTCCACGGATGTCGACCATTTCACCAACGTGCGGCGGTTGCGCCGCGTCTGAATGGTGCCCGATACTTTGTCGCCCTGGACTTGGAGTTTGATATCGCCGCCGTCGAACAACACATCCCGACAATCCTGCGATGGCGTCAGCCGGTTATCCAACCAAAATTCACCCTGCCAGTTGCCCACTGGACTCGGGACCGCGGCGACGTCGGTTGGCGCAGCGGGCGCCACGGCCACGGGCGTGGGTTGGGGTGGCGGCACCGCCGCGAGCAGGTTGCCATAGACAAAACCGGTCGTGCCGCCAGGCGCAAGAATGCGGTACCAATTTCTGCCGCGCACGCGTCCGGTGACCTCAACTGTGACACCACTATTCAGGAATGCGACCTTTTCATGATCTGTCGAAGGGCCGCCGCGCACGTTTGAGTTCTTGCGCGCAACCATGATCGCGTCCATGGCATCAACCATGAACGACGGCGGTGTCGGCGGCGGCACCGCCTTTGGAAGCTGTGCAACTTGGCCGGACGTGACAGGCGTCGGCGGCTCCGCGACATTCGCGGCGGCGGGCGCCTGGCCTTGTCCTGACGATTGTGGCGCCAGCGGTGCGACCAACGCGGTGGCCGGCGGCGCGTCTATGGTTATGGCATTGGGCGCGATGGCCAGGCTCGACGGTGGTGTCAACAACGAGGCAATCGCCGTTTCTTCGGTCAGGCTCGCCGACGGCGTGAGCGGTGCGACCGCTGCCGGAGATGCCGGTACGGCCGGCGGCGTTTCCGTCGGGCCGCCTACCGATTTTGTGTCCCGCGCTTGCCTAATTCTCATGCGCGCCAAATCGGCGAAGACCCCATCGGGAAATTGACGCAAATAGGCCTCAAATGCCGGTGCGTCCTCACTCCCTTTTATCGCCTGCCAAAACACCATTTCCTCGACCCCGCCAGGTCGAGGGGCCGTGGTGGCCGGCGGCGGTGCGGTGGCCACCTGGGATGCTGCCGGGGCTTCATTGAAATAGAAGTCGCCCTTCAGGGCTGACGCGGTCCAAGGAAGCTGCGAGCCACCTGATCGACGCTCCACATTGCTGCGAACGCGTTTAAAAATGTCCTCGATTCTTAGGCCCGGTTCTTCCATGGCATCGAGGAGTTCGCCGGTGAACAGTCCGTTGTCGTCATTGCCGTCCGCGGCGACTTTGCCGGGCGCGGTCGCGTACGCGATAATTGATCCGGACGGCGCGTTGATCCGCGCCAGGCCGCTAGAGGCCGTGCGGAAACTACGGGCAAATGGGTTATTGCGGCACGCGTCCAGAATAATGATGTTAAGACGGTTGCCGGCGGCTTCCATTCGGCGCAGCACGGCGTTGACGTTGACCGCCAGGTCGGCCACGTCCTCTTCATATTCGATGTCGGAGCGGATCGGGATCAGATAATTGGCCCCGCGAATTTCGACGCCATGACCGGCGAAATAGAACAAGCCAACGCCGCCGTCGCGAATGCGTCCGCCAAACTCGCGAATGACGTCGGTCATTTCACGCTGCGTCAAATCGATGCCTTCGATGACGTCAAAGTCGAGGCGCTTCAAGCTTTCGGCCATTGCTTTGGCGTCATTGACGGGGTTTATCAGCGGGCTGAATTCATACGCGCCATTGCCGATAACCAGCGCAACACGCTGTTCGGCAACAGCATTCTGTGTTGCCACGACCCAAAAATACGAACAATAAAAGCGCCCGAAACACGCGTCCGCTCCTTCCCTCGCATATTATCGCACGAAGTCGCTGCAAATGGAGCATGCAACGTGTTCAAGTCCTCGTTGCCCATTCCTCAAGGGCGATTTCGCGACCGCGGCGCGCGATGGTCCGTTGCGAAACGCCCCTCGTCAGCGTTGTCCCTACCAATCTTGCACACGTTGCGCCGCGCTGCGCGGGGTTACATGCTGTTTTGCCGCGTAATTTCAGGTTCATGCCCCGCTATTAGACGGTGACTATTGCGCGACATTATTTCTGGGGGCGCCTTCGAAAAAGGCGATGACATTGTCGACCGCGCCTTCGTTCAACAGCTCGATCGCCTCGACGGTCCAATCAGCCGCATGCGGTGTGAAGACGACATGCGCGCAATCCAGAATGGGATCGTCGGCGGCAACCGGTTCCTGCGGAAACACGTCCAATCCAATTCCAGTCAGCCGCCCCGCAGTGGCGACATCGCGAAGTGCTACCATATCCACGACGTCGCCTCGCGCACCATTAAGGAGGATCGCGTCATCTTTCATCGAAGCCAGCTCTGGTGCGCCGATGAGGTGGCGCGAGTCGTCGGTCAGTTTGACATGCAGGCTCACCACATCCGCGGTGCGCAGCAGTTCGTCCAACTCCACAAAGCGCACACCGAGTTGTTTTGCGCGCGCGTCTGACGGGTGGAATGTCCACGCGATCACGTCCATCCCGATGCACCGGCCCAGGCGCGCCATCTCGGCGCCGACCGCGCCGGTACCAACCACGCCCAATGTTTTGCCCTGCAGAAGGACATTCATCCTTTGTGTCCATCGTCCCGCCTTGATCTCGGCGGTTTGATACGCTGCTCGCTTGGCCACCGCGAACATTAAGCCAAACATATGCTCGGCGACGGTCGGCGCGGTCCGGCCGGGCTGATTGGAAACCACGATGCCGAGTTCCCGTGCGACCGCCACGTCAATAGAATCCGTCCCGATGGAGCATGTGGTGATCATACGCAAACGGGGCAGTGACCTAAGTTCGGCCTCACGCCAAGTAACCGCACTGCGTGAATTGATGATGACGTCTGCATCCCGCACGCGCGCCAGCTTTTCTTCCGTGTTCGCCGGGCGCGATCGGAATAGAGCCACGTCGCCAAAGGGCTCAAGGCGCGCAAGGTTGGGCGATCCCGCGATTTGCCGTGGATCGTCACCGGGCACGACGATTTTGATACGATCGGACAAAATGGCCTCCAGTGGCCGAATTGGTCATTGGTTGACGAGCGTAGCACGAGCCTAGTTGGGACGCGGCCATTCTACCTTAGAGGAGACTTCCAGATGGAGACAAGGCGATGACCGCACCCATTGAAATGACGCCGATCGGGCATGTGTTTTGTGAGCGTGCCACACCGATCGATGATGGTTGGGACGCTATTCCGGCAATCGTCAAATTGGAGGATCAGGACTTTGTCGCCGAGGCCTTGGCAGGTCTTGAAAACTTCTCGCATGTCGAGATCATTTTCTTCTTTCATCTGGTTGATACGGGCGCGATCGTGTCGGGCCGGCGCCATCCACGAGGACGCACGGACTGGCCGCGCGTGGGCATATTCGCGCAGCGCGGCAAGGCGCGTCCCAACCGCTTGGGCGCGACAATCTGCCAAATCGTCAGGATCGAGGGGTGCGACCTCCACGTCATGGGTCTTGACGCTATCGACGGTACGCCGGTGCTCGATATCAAACCGATTATGGGCGGGTTTCTGCCGCGCGGCCCCGTTAAGGAACCGGCGTGGGCGCAAGAGCTAATGGCGGGATACTGGTAGGGACGCCCCACCAAACAAAATCAAGTGGATTGGCCGGGCAAGCCCAACATTCGCGAAGGGAAACCCGCGTCCGTGAGACATGCAACTATTCGTTCAGCATGCTCCAGATTTCGCGACTCAATGATCACAATCAAAGCTGTCGATTTGATCGGCAGTTTGGAAAAATAACGTTCGTGATAAACCTCGACGATATTGGCCCCGGAATCACCTATGATCTGCGACACTTCGGCGAGTTTTCCGGGCGTGTCGGTAATCTCCACCAACACACGCGATAGGCGGCCCTCTGCCGCCAAGCCGCGCAAGATGATCGACGACAAAACCCGAGCATCGATATTACCACCGCTCAAAACAACACCGACATTTTTGTCGGCGAAGCGATCGCGTTCGTGCAAGAGCGCGGCGAGCCCGACAGCACCAGCCCCCTCGACCACAGTTTTCTCAATGTCGAGCAACATAAGGATGGCCCGTTCGATCTCTGTTTCCGAAACGACGCACGTATCGTCCACCAAGGCGCGGATAATGGGAAGCGTTGTCGTGCCGGACCGTGTTACGGCAATTCCTTCGGCGATTGAGGGGCCGCCCATAACCGGATGCTCGCCGTGCAATGCGGCATGGATGGCCGGGTAAGTCTCGCTCTCAACGCCGACAATGCTGATCTGTGGCTTGATTCCTTTGGCAGCGATTGCCACGCCACTGATTAATCCGCCGCCACCCGCCGGAACGAGTATGATGTCGAGGTTCGGCACGGCATTGAGCATCTCGATGGCGATTGTGCCTTGGCCGGCGATGATTTGCGGATCGTCATAGGGATGAATAAAAGTCAGACCTTCTTTCTTGGCCACGGCCAATGCGTGGTCTTCAGCTTCCGACAGCGATTTGCCTTCCAAAAGGACCCGTGGGCCGAGCAATCTGGTTTGTTCTATTTTGACAAACGGGGTGTCTTCGGGCATCACGATCGTGGCCGGAATGCCAAGGCGCCGCGCGTGATAGGCAACACCTTGGGCATGATTGCCCGCCGACATGGCGATTACACCGTTCGCGCGCGCGGATTCGTCCAACAGAAGAAGCTTGTTCAGCGCGCCGCGTTCCTTAAATGACGCCGTGAACTGGTGATTTTCAAACTTCAGGAGAACGTTGGCGCCAGTAATTTGGGATAGTGTTTGCGACTTGCGGCAGGGCGTGTTGACGATGGCACCTGCAATGCGTTCGTGAGCGGTCCGGATGTCGGCCAGTGTGGGAGTCATGGTTCGGCTTTTGTGGCGGGCACAAGAGTCAATCGATACGCGGCGACGGCGTCGACTCCTTCGGCACTCATTGGCAACGAAATATAGTCGCCGGCCCCCCACAACGGCGCCAGGTCCCGATAGTGCGGCGACAAGACATTGCCCGACTGACCCGTGCTGATCATAACCTCGGTCGAATCCAAATCGGCCAGATCGACGATGACCCTCAGACTGGCGCCATGAACTTCCGCGAACGGTGCATCATTGTCGCGAATATGGGTATTGGCCTGCATGACCGTGTAGGGCCCCCCGCCATGCGCCAGCTTGATATCAAATAGGCCGCCAATTACGGGCACATCTGAAAGAATCCGATGCTTGCTGTGCGCGTAGTGCAAATCGCCCCAGCGCCATTGCCCGGGATCATCGCCGAGGCGTGTGTTCAGCCATGTCGCCGCCGCTTCAAGAGCTGGATCGGTTCGGTCCGCGCAGGGATTTATTTCGGTGTTTCTGCACCAGACGCTGTCACCGCGCAATACCCGGGTCATGAATTCCGGCGCACGGCGCCAAATTCCTGGGAATTGTGAGGCGGACAAATCTTCGGACACCGCGCGGGTGAACTCTCGGTACCAGGTATGGAATATGGCGGGTTCTGGGCGCGCCGGATCCATGCTGCCGTCCCATCCGTCGAGCAGCCGTGTCAGCCGCGGGTTTTGGGTCGGATCGACGGTTGCGTGAAACAGAGGCAGAACGCTACGCGCCATGTTTGACACGATATCGGTCTGGATGGCTTTGAACGAGGCCACGTCGTGTTTCGGGCGGGCGCCCAGCAGACCATCTATGCGCCGCGTGCGGTAGGTCATGTCCCAATCGCGGCTGATGAAATGCGGATAATCATCGTCAACCACCCGACTATTGGCCGTGACGATCCACCCCTTGGTTGCACCGACCCGCCGCGGCATTGCTGTGTCAGGCAGATAACCGCGCCATTCGCCGGCGCCGTCGACGCCGCGATTGGGCAGCCAGCCATCGCCATCGCGGCGGATTGGAACGCGCCCCGCGACCAAAAAACCGATTTGACCGGCCTGGTCGGCGAGAACGAAATTCTGCATTGGGGCGTGAAACCGGCGCAGAGCGTCAAACAGATCGTCGATTGTCCGCGCATTGGCCAGGCCAAAAGCACTATCGAGCGTGGTGTCTTCCGCGCTAAGCGCTGTCCAGGCCATAGCCACGACATTTGCGGGCTCGGCAAGCGGCGCGTAGCGGTCGCTGACATCGGAAACCACAGGGCCATGGCGGGTGTGGCGGACCGTGATGTCGATGTCGCCATGGTCTTTCACTTCTATGGTTTCGCCTCGCGTCTGAAAGGGTTGCGATCCGGCAGGGGTCAGATAGCGACCAGGGTCGTCAGGATCGAGCGTTTCGACAAACAGGTCCTGCACATCAGCATTGGTGTTGGTCACGCCCCAGGCGGCGGTACTATTACGTCCCGACACGATCGCCGGAATTCCTGGCAACGTGCCGCCGGCGACGTTCAGATCCTGGGCGCTGAGATGGGCCAAATACCATGCCGCGGGCGCGGTCAGCCCCAAATGCGGATCATTCGCCAACATTGGTTTGCCGCTGACCGTGTGCTCTCCATTGACGACCCAGTTGTTCGAGCCGATACCGGCGGCAAACCCCGACACCAATGCCGTACGGATCTCAGCGGCACGACGCGGAGCGATGGGCGCGGGTCCGGCTTTCGCTGGGCGGCCAAGCGTGTGTGCGTCCGTTGCCCAGAGTTCGTCGATGACCGCATCGTCAAGTTCACTTTGTAGCATTGTCCGCGCCAGTTCGCCCCGGGCATTGCCGGCCAGCAGGATCGACATCATTTTGACCGCGAGCACGCAATCGGCGGCGGTCCATGGCTCAGGCGCATGGCCGAAAATCACGAACTCGGGCGCCAGAGGCCCTTCAGTTCCCAAAATCATCGCGTTGACGCCCCGCACGTAGGCATCGATATAGGTTCGCGTTTCAGGCTTGAAATGAGCGAGGGACCGTTCGGATTGGCCAGCAAATCCGATGGTTCGCATGTATCGATCCATATCGATCGTGCGCGGGCCGAAGATTTCTGACATGCGACCAGCACCAACGCGACGCGCGATTTCCATCTGCCAAAGCCGATCCTGAGCATGCACGTAGCCGAGCGCAAAATAGGCATCGGGAATTGTCTCAGCCTTGATGTGTGGAACGCCGTATTGATCGCGAACGATTTCTACTGACTTCAGCAAACCAGCGACGTGTCGCGTGCCGTCCCAAGTTGCAATCGATCCGCGCAACCAGACATATCCGCCGGCCGTGGCCAGCACGCCGAGCGCCACAATCGCTATCAGACCAATGAAAAGCCAGCGAAAGTATTTCACGCGCACGCCTACTAAGTTTCCGGTAGACCCAATTCCGATAATATTCTGGCTCGGTGGCCGTTGAGCGCCGGTATCGCACCCCTTTTCTGGGGATCGGCGTAACCTTCGACCTTGACCGGATTGCCGGCGATGGCGATGCCTTCGGCAGCCGGGTCGTCAATTGCAACGACCATGTTGCGCGCTTTCGCTTGTGGGTGCTCAACCGCCATTTGCACCGTGTTCAATGGTCCGCACGGTATGCCGGCGGTTTCAAGCACCTCTAACCAATCCGCTGTCGGCTTGGTGGTCAGGATCTTTTCCAGCTCGATTTTCAAATCGACAACATTCTCGATTCTATCTTCATTGCTCTGAAATCGAGGATCCGCCAATAGGTGGTCGGCATCCAGCGCCTCGCACAACCGTCGATACAGTGTTTCGTTGCCGGCGGCGATGATCACATGGCCGTCGGCGCTGGCGTAGCATTCGAAAGGCGCAATCGCTGGATGGCGGGCGCCGCTGGGACCGGGGCTTTGGCCCGTGGCGTAATACCGCGCGATGGCATTTTCCAGGATCGCCAGTTGGCAATCGAACATGGCGACGTCCAACTGTCGGCCTTGGCCGGTCTTGGCACGGTCGAAGAGCGCCGAATTGATGGCGATGGCGGTAAACATTCCCGCTGTGATGTCACCGATCGCGGTGCCAACTCGCGTCGGTGGGCCACCGTCATGGCCGGTTAGGCTCATGATTCCGCCCATGCCTTGCACAACCATGTCGTACGCGGGCCGGCGTGACAGTGGCCCGGTTTGGCCAAACCCCGAGCAGGCTGCGTAGATCAGATTTGGGTAACAGTCCTTCAGCGTTGGCCAACCATAGCCAAGCTTATCCATCGTGCCGGGCCGGAAGTTCTCGACCAGCACGTCCGCGCGGCCCAGAAGGGCCTCGAAAATGGCCCTATCACCGTCGCTCTTGAGATCGAGGGCGATACTTTCCTTGCCGCGATTGAGTGACATGAAATACGCTGATTGGCCGTTGACGAACGGCCCGTAGGCCCGCGAATCGTCACCCCCAGGCGGTTCCACCTTAATCACACGCGCGCCCAAGTCACTGAGAATCATGGTGCAATATGGTCCCGCGAGGACCCTGGTCATATCGATGATCGTCACGCCGGATAGCGGTCCGGCGGGCGCCGATCCGTGCGGTCCTGCTGTGTCGCCTGTTGTGAGGTCTTCTTTGGCCATGAAAACACCCTATATCCGGTGGAATGCCCGTGATGCCGGGTGGCATACCGGAGGCCCACGACCTGTGCAAGCCGCAACGCCATGACGGCTATTCCGAATACAAGCGTATCAGACCTGCGGACCCGTTTTCCGTCGGTCGAAGACATGCTGCGGGCGCTGACCCCAAGCTACCCCGTGTATTGTGTCCATGGCGAGCGGCTGGTGGCCGCGGCAGACGAGTTCGTCACGGGCTTTCCGGGCACAGTCATGTATGCGGTGAAGTGCAACCCCAGCCAACTGGTGCTTGACATGCTGCATGCCGGTGGAATCCGCGATTACGACACAGCGTCGCTGCCGGAGATTGCCGCAGTCCACGAACGGTTTCCGGAGTCCCGGTGCTATTTCCAGCATCCAGTCAAGAGTCGTGCCGCCATCGAAACCGCGTATTCGGTATATGAAGTTCGCGATTTTGCCATCGACCACCCGGCGGAGTTGGCCAAACTGCGCACGGTCGCCGGCGCTGACCCCAACTTGACCGTGTTTGTGCGATTGGCGACCGAGCCCGGCCACGCCGACTACGATCTGTCGAGTAAATTTGGCGCGGACCATGAATTGGCCGCTGAACTGTTACGCATGGTTAGGCATTTGGGCTACAGGCCAGCGGTTTCGTTCCATGTCGGTTCGCAGTGCCTGTCGCCTGACGCCTATGGCGAGGCGATCCGCGACGCGGGTATCGTTATTGCCGAAGCCGACGTCTCGGTCAGTGCGCTCGATATCGGTGGTGGGTTTCCTGCGCCCTATCCAAATCGACCGGCGCCGCCGTTGCAGACGTTTTTTTCGACAATCGGTGACTCCTTTGCCGCGTTGGAGCTTGACAGTGACGTCGCTTTGCTGTGCGAACCTGGGCGGTCCCTGGTTGCCGATGGCGTGTCCGTAATCACACAAGTGCAGTTACGCAAAGACGATCACCTGTACATCAATGATGGCGTCTTCGGCAGTTTCTCGGAGCTGTTATTTGTGTCTTATGACTTTCCGGCACAATTGCACCGTTTGGAAGGGGATGTCACCGACGAGTGCGCTCCATTTATCGTCTATGGTCCGACATGTGATTCAAACGATCTTCTGCCGACCGCCTTTGAGTTGCCCGCTGATGTTCGCGAAGGTGACTGGATCGAGTTCTCCTTGATGGGTGCCTATTCGAATGCTCTGCGAACCGGATTCAACGGCTTTTATCCGGAAACTTTCGTCCTCGTAGATGCGCCGGGCGTTTCATAACATCGCCGAACCGGCCGGGCCGCGGCGCTTGTCTTATGTTGAATGGGGCGACCGGGCTAATCCGCGGGTTGCCCTTTGCGTGCACGGGCTCACACGCAATGCACGCGATTTCGATCGCCTCGGCGCCACGCTGGCTGAATCGCACCGCGTAATTTGTGTCGACGTGGCTGGTCGTGGTGAAAGCGATTGGCTGGCGGACCCCGCCTATTACGGCGTGCCGACCTACATGTCGGATATCCTGGGTCTTCTGGCAGCGCTGAACATACCGCAGGTCGATTGGGTGGGTACCTCCATGGGGGGCATGATCGGCATGGCGGTCGCAGCATCCCCGGACAGTGGCGGCAGAATTGCCAAGCTCATACTCAACGATATTGGCCCGTTCATTCCCAAGTCGGCCCTGGCTCGGATTGGCAGCTATGTCGGCCAGCCTTGGCGGTTTGATGACTTCACCGCCGCAGAGGCGCATATTCGCGCGGTCCACGCGCCGTTCGGACTGCGCGACGACGCGGATTGGCGCTATTTGACGGAAATCTCCGTCCGTAATGACAAAGATGGCAAGTTGGTGCCGATCTATGATCCGGCCATTGGTGAGGGCTTTCGAGCGACCGAACCACAGGACATGGATCTGTGGCCGATGTGGCAAGACATTCGCTGTCCGGTGCTTGTGTTGCGCGGCGCCGAATCAGATTTGCTGACCGCCGCGACGGCGCGGCAGATGGCCGACACTGGCCCCAAAGCAATGGTGGTTGAATTCCCCCTTATTGGCCATGCTCCTGCTTTGTTCGACGACGACCAAATCGGCGCCATCATGCGATGGTTGCGCGCTGAGCCGCAGATGTGACCCAGGCTGATGCAGCGTTTCCGTCGTTCAGGGCCCGCGCGCCTTGGTGGGGTGGAGACCTTCAGACATTGCGAAACTATGTGGTCGGCAGAACCGCTTCTGAACTTGTGGACTCAGGCCGCCAGGTGACCGTGCCCACGCGCGACGGCAGCGGGGATCAAATGCTGGCGCGGGTCACAAAACCGCTACGGGCGACCACCGCCGACCGGCCGCTGGTGGTCTTGGTTCATGGCCTGACCGGGTGCGAGGACAGCGCTTACATGCGAGCCTCGGCCGCTTTTTGGATGGAGCGTGGCTACCGCGTGGCGCGTCTGAACCTGCGTGGTGCGGGACCATCACGGCCCTTGTGCCAGGGCTACTACTTCGCCGGCGCCTCTCATGATCTACGTGATGCGATAGATGGCCTGATCAATGCCTTGGCTGTGGAAAACATCGTGCTTGTGGGCTTTTCCCTGGGCGGGAATATTGTCGCCAAGTACCTGGCTGAGATTGGCGCCGGCCGGCCCGGCGGCAACGCGCGGATCATCGCCGCGGCCTTGGTATCCACGCCTATTAGTCTGAGTGATGCCTCCAAACGGCTGAAGGCGGGGCGAAACTGGCCCTACCAAAGATATCTCTTGGGCCGTTTGCGGCGCGAGTGCCTGGCGGCCAAGGGGACGCTGGCCCTTGAGGAGCGGCGTCGGATCCGTGAAGCCAATACGCTGCAAGCCTTTGATGACGGATTTACTGCACCGCGCCACGGCTTTCGCGATGCAGAGCACTATTACGACCAATGCTCGGCCGTCCGCTTTTTGCCAGCGGTTCGTGTTCCCACATTAATCGTACACGCGCGCAATGATCCGTGGATACCGGCGCGGCCTTATGAGGCGTTCAATTGGCGCGCAAATCGCGCCTTGACACCGCTCTTGTCCGCAGGCGGCGGCCATGTCGGCTTTCATGATGGTGGCGCTCAGGCTTCCTGGCACGACCGCTGCGTCGCCGTGTTCGTCGAACGTCAATCAGTTGAAACGTCAATCGGTTGAATCGAAGGCCGCATTCGTGTGTCCGGTATGGTACCCGTACGGGGCTGTCGACCCTATTATCTTGATGAGACACTCGCCAAAGGAAGGACCGGTGCTATGGAAGCGTTTGCGCCCAGCGCTCTACTGATCTTTGTCATCGCAGTCGTCATATTGTCCGCGGTGACTATTTATGCCGGGGTCAAAACCGTGCCCCAAGCCAATGAGTGGACTGTTGAACGTTTTGGGCGCTACACGCGCAGCTTGCGGCCAGGTTTGAATTTCATCGTTCCGTACATGGATCGCATCAGTTACAGGCTGTCCATGAAGGAAACTGTCTTGGATATCCCAGCGCAGGACGTGATCACCTTTGACAACGCCACCGTGACGGCTGATGGCGTTGTGTTCTTCCAGATTGTCGATTCGGCCAAGGCGGCATACGAGGTCGCAGATCTGGAACGGGCGATTACCAATTTGGCACTCACCAACATCCGAACGGTGATCGGTTCCATGGCACTCGACGACGTGCTTTCCAAGCGCGACGACATCAACGACCGGTTGCTGGTTGTGGTCGACCAGGCCACCAACCCCTGGGGGGTCAAAGTAACGCGCATTGAAATCAAGGATCTGGCACCGCCTGCCGATTTGGTTGCGGCCATGGGACAACAAATGAAAGCCGAGCGCGAGAAGCGCGCAGAGGTGCTGGCGGCCGAAGGCGAAAAGCAAGCGGCGATCTTGCGCGCGGAGGGTCAAAAACAAAGCGCGATTTTGGAGGCGGAAGGTCGGCGCGAGGCCGCGTTCCGAGATGCCGAGGCGCGCGAACGCGAGGCGAAAGCCGAGGCGGACGCGACGACATCGGTTTCGGATGCGATCGCCAAGGGTGATGTGCAGGCGATTAACTATTTTGTCGCCCAACGCTATACCCAAGCTTTGGAACATGTCGCCGCCGCACCCAACCAGCGGGTTGTCTTGATGCCACTTGAAGCGACTAAGATCCTCGGCAGCCTGGGCGGTATCGCCGAGTTGGCACGGGCCTCGTTCGACGGCAAGACTGGATAACAGCCATGGATGAATTCATTGCCTGGCTTTGGCAAGTTTCTTACTGGCACTGGTGGGCGCTGGGCATATTTCTGCTCGCCATCGAGGTTTTTGTGCCCTCAACATTTCTGATTTGGCCGGGGATGTCGGCGGGTGTTGTCGGCGTGATTGTGGCGTTCGTCCCCGATCTCGATTGGCGCATGCAAGTTCTGACGTTCGCCGTGTTGGCAATGGCGTCAACTGTGGCGTGGCTGACCTGGCTACGGCGCCATCCAACCCAGACCGATGATCCGACGCTCAATGTGCGGGCACAGCGCTATGTCGGTCGGCGTGTCACCCTGGCGGAGACATTGGTCAACGGTCGTGGCCGGATAAAATTGGACGATACATGGTGGCTCGTGGAAAGCGACGACAGCGGGTCGATTGAGGAGGGCGTGACAATCGAAATCACAGGTGCCGACAGCACGACCTTGAAGATCCAAGCCGTTGGACCGCAGGATTAGCGGCGGACGACTGTGATCCGCGCGACGAGATGACCACCGACGAACCGATCTTCGGCCTGTTGGAGGTGCGCGCCCTGCGCCGCGCGGGCACGTTGTCGGCTTCGCAATTCGCGCGTGCCGCACACACGGTCCGCGATCACGGTCATTGGCGTCAATGGGCATCGTGGGCGTTGTTGGCACTGGGTGCCGGGCACGTGTTGGTCGGCATTGTGTTCTTTTTCGCTTACAATTGGGCGGACATGCCCGCGATCGCCAAGTTTGTGGTGATCGAGGTCGGCATCGTCCTGGCCGCGGTGGCGGCCCTGTGGTGCGGCATCGTGCGTCCCGCCGGTCGCGCCCTGCTGATCGCCGCGTCGGTGCTGACAGGCGTGTTGTTGGCGGTGATCGGCCAAGTCTATCAAACCGGCGCCGATGCCTATGAGCTGTTTGTTGCTTGGATGGTGCTGATCGTGCCCTGGGCGTTGGCGTCGCGCGATGCCGGTCATTGGCTGTTGTGGCTGATCGTTGTCGATGCGGCGGCAAGTCTTTATGCGGCCCAAGTCCTGGTGCCCTTGGGCCTTTTCACTGCGACCAGAAGCGCCCTGGTGGTTACGGCCATACCGATTGTAGCTCTGGCCATTCGCGAGGGTTTGGTTACGCGTGGTTTCGCCTGGCCGGCGGCCGTTTGGACCCGGCATCTCCTTCTGTTCATCGCCTTGGTGCAGCTTTTTGTGATGGCTGTCGGGTTTGTGTTCAATCTAAACAACGATCCGCTGACGGTCATCTTGTTTGGGGCCGCATTGGCGATCGCTGCCGCGGTTTATGTATTCCTGCGCCCGGATCCCTTGGGCGCGGCGCAGGCCATCGGCTTTGTTGGGTTTTTTCTCATGGCTGTCGGTGCGCGCGCGATCTCGCAGCTGATCGGCTTCGACTTTGACCAGATCCCCCACGCGGTCGGCGGTCTTGGTTTGCTGACGGCCTGGTGTATCGCCGTGACCGTTGTCATGGCAAAGTTGCTCCTGCCGAAGCGGGCATCTGCCCGATGATGGCCATGACTGAATTCTGCGCAGAGTTCGGGCTCGAACCCGCAGATGTCCGGCGGGCTCTTGACGCAGAGAGGGCATCATCGCGACACGACGCGGCCTGGTACGTTACGGCGTTGCTGGCAGTTGCCGCTTGGGTAACCGCCTTGGTCATGATCGGTTTCGCTTTCGCTTTGCTCTATTTCGTTATTGGCATCGAAGAACCGTCGGCGTCTTTTGCTTTATTTGGTGCGGTGCTTTTCCTGGCCGGCGACTCTTTGCTTGGCAGCAAAGAAAAGGGTGTATTTCGCGCGCAGTTGGGCACGGTGTTGTCGTCGGCCGGCCTGATCATGGTCGTCACCGGCGTCACTGTTGAAACGGAATCGATATGGTCCGGTGTTCTGGCCGCAGGTGTGTTGGCATCGGTCGTCGCATGGCGTGGACGGAGCCGAATATTACAGTTTGTGGCGTCAGCGACGGCGGTTGTCACGGTGGCACTCGCGCTTCTGGATGAATCACGTGATTTCATTGTGATTGCGGCAGCTTGTCTGACGGCTATAGGTGCGGTGATGCTGTTGCGGCCGCCGCGTCGGGATCTTGAACCGACCGCAATGGTGCTACTGTTTTGTGCGCCGGTGTTCTCAATATTTGGTTCGAACGCAATCGGATTCTATGCACAGGCAACAGAGTGGGTTTGGGTCGGCAAAGTCATGCTTATGGGCCTGTTCGTATACCTGGCCGCGACATTGTGGCGCCAGCATACGAGTGCGGTAATACGGCGGAATCTAGCGGTTGTCGCGGCCGTGGCTCTTTTTGCAGCGTTGTTGCTGCCTGTCGGTGGTGTGGCCGCTTTGGTGATAATGATGCTGGCCTACATCCTTGGCGCGCGCGTTTTGGCCGCGGCGGGCGTATTATGGGAGATCTTCTTCATCTCCCAATTTTACTACGATCTGATCACAACATTGCTTAACAAATCATTGATCATGATAGCCGTCGGCGTGGCTACCATCGCGGCATGGGCATTTGTCTCTCGTCGTGTTGGCGCGCAAGAGGCGTCATGAAAAAGGTTCGAATCGCATCGGTCCTGTTGGGTCTCGGATTGGTCCTTGGCGTGGCCAACATGAACATTTTGGCGAAACAACGAACAATCAATAATGGACGGCCGGTTCTGCTGCCATTGGCGCCTGTCGACCCGCGTTCTTTGATTCAGGGGGACTATATGCGACTCCGCTATGAGAACGAGGTGTTTCCGGATAAGGAAATGGCCAAGGATCTGCCACCGAAAGGCGCAATTATACTCGTGGTTGACGAACACAATGTGGGCCGTTTCGCGCGTCTCGACGACGGTGGTGGTTTGTCGGACCAAGAAGTTCGTGTGCGTTATCGCCTGCGCGATGCGGCAGGTCGCATGAGGCTCGGCGCCGAATCTTTCTTTTTTCAAGAGGGCGATGCTACGCTGTACCAAGACGCCGAATATGGTGTGTTGCACGTAGGCGCCCAGGGCGCGACCGTCCTGGTCGGGCTGGCGGACGCAGATCATAGACTGATCGAACGGCCATAGGTACGGCGCGGCCCGATGCGTGGCGCTACAACCATTCGTCTTTGATCGTGAAACCAGTATAGGCGGCCCGCAAATAGGTCTTGCGCAATGCTGGCGCTGGAAAGCGCGGCATCGGACCGCGTAGCACGGCTGGTATCCGTTCATCGGCGCGTTGCCCATTCGCTATCAGGTCGGCAAGGGCGTCGCCACACCAACTGGCCATCGCAACCCCGCTGCCGTGATACGCGAGGGACGTCCAGGCATTCGGCATGTCGCCGATCGGGCCAACATATGGCACCAGTTTGTAAGCAAGGCAGACAAAGCCAAACCAGAAACGTTCGGTTTCGACCAGCCGCCACGCAGGAAACATCGCCTCAAACGCGCGACGCAGTTTCCGGCGCATGCGCTGTACGGCGTGCGGCGCCGCATCGATCCCGCCGCGACCGCCAAACAAAAACCGGCCATCCGGCAAAAGACGAAAGTAATGAAGCAGGTTGCGCGTATCGCGCGCCATGATGTGGGTGGTCCAGCCCTGGGTCTCGCGTTCGACATTCGTGAGTGGACGGGTGACCAAGATATTGGACATGGTTGGCAATGTGCGACCGCCATGCCACGGCGGCAAATTCTCGGACCCGTAGCCATTCGTCGCCACAACCACCCGACGCGCTCGGATCTCGCCATGTGGCAATGTCAAGGTGTGCCGGTCACCGTCGCAACGCCAGATTTGGACAGGGCTGCCGCCGTGAATGCGTGCGCCTGCGTCGGCGGCGACGTCTGCCAATCCGCGCGCATAAGTCAGCGGTTGGACGCCAAAACCAATGGGCACATGGACGCCGGCGTGGAACTCCGGCCCGGCCACCCCAATCGACGCCAGATCGGCCCGGTTGAAGGTCGGCGAGTCGACGCCGAGAACATCGCGCACGGCGGCCGCCTCCGCATGCAACGCCGGGATCCGATTGAGACGATGCGCGAGCGTCAATTCACCTACGCCACAAACATCCGCGTCCACGCTGTTTTTGGCGAGAAAAGAACGGACATGTTCCACAGCCGCCTGTTCGGTGCGCAAGAAATGGGCCGCGTTTTCGGTGCCATAACGCCGCGCGAGGGTGTCATGAGGTAACTTCGTGGAGCCCAAACAGCAGAAACCGCCGTTGCGTCCTGACGCGCCCCAACCCGGCGCGCCGCTATCGACCACGCGTACGTCCATACCGTGCCGCCTAACGAGTGCCAACGCTGCCGACAGCCCCGTGAATCCGGCTCCAATAATGGCAATATCGCACGAGACCGAGTTCTGAAGCGGGGGGAAATCATGGCGCGATGGCGTCGCGGTGGCCAACCAATGACTGTCGACCGCCACCGACGTGTCAAACGCGCTGTTGTGATAGAGCCGCATGTTCGAACTTCCCCGACCCAGTGCGCAAGCCGACGCTTGATTGCCAGCCGCCGTTTGGCACGCGTCACAATTCTTACTGAAAATATCCAACCGTTTGAATAAAATAACCAAATAAGACGCGTCTGTGGAACGGCGCCACCGGTCAAGACGGCGCGTGTATCACAAGCCGGAGGGAGGATCAGAATGGGCAAGTTCGTGTGTGGCAAAGCCGCCATGGCGGTTGTCGCGGTGGGAATTGTCGTAGGGTTGAGCGGCGGCGGGCGTGCCGCCGACAAAATCGTTATCTCAAACTGGGACGGCTACATGCCGGCCGACATGCTGGAAACTTTCACGGCGGAAACGGGGATTGAAGCGGAACTCTCAGTTCACGGCACCAATGAGGAGATCATGGGCAAGGTGGTCGCCGGGGGCGGTGTCGGCTATGACGTACTCTTTGTGTCGTCTCCGTTTGCCGAAGCGCTCAACGCATTGGGCCTGGTCGCGGAAATCGACCACAATCAAGTCCCAAATATGACCAACTTGTACCCAGAGGCCATGGCGCTGGAGTACGATCCCGGCAACACATTCTCGGTCCCCTATGCTTGGGGCACGACGGGCTTGTGCTATCGCAGCGATATGGTTTCCGGAACGCCCGCCAGTTGGAACGACCTTTTGCAGCCGTCAGAGGATCTGAGTGGTAAGATCACCATGCTGTCCACCGACCGCTGGCTGCTGGGCGCGGCGTTTCTGTCGCTGGGTTACTCCGTTAATACAACCGACGACGATGAAATCGCGGCTGCGAGGGATTTGTTGATTTCAGCCAAGCAAGAGCTCTTGTCTTATGACGACACGACTTTCTACGCGAAGCTCGTTTCGGGCGAGGCATCGTTGGTGCATGCGTGGGACGGCTGGTGCAACTACGGCATCGCCGAAAACGCAGACATCAAATACGTGATCCCTTCTGAGGGCACGGACTTGTGGGTCGATACTATGGTTGTCGCGGCGGCGTCTGAAAACAAGGAGGCCGCACACGCGTTCATAGATTTCGTCTTGCGCGCGGACAATGGGGCGTGGGTACCATCCAACATCCTTTACAAAGTACCCAACAAAGCGGCCATGAATGCGTTGGACCCGGCTCTGGTTGAGCAATATCCAAACCTCGGCATGACGCCGGACGAGTTGATGACTCAAGAGCAACTACGCGACGTCGGCGCGACCCAAAAAGCCTATACCAAAACTGTTACCGAAGTTTTGGCATCGAACTGAGACGGCGCCGCGCGCGTGTGGTAACGGCTCGTTGATGGAAAGGCGCATCAGATAACGCGGGCGAATTTGCGTGATCTGGTCTTGTTGGGACCGGGGCTGGGATGGCTGGCCCTGTTCCTGATCGTGCCATGCGGCATAGTCTTCTTTTATGCTTTCTTTGAACGCGGCGTTTATGGCGGTATCGACTACGTTTTTACGTTTGGTAATTTTGTCCGGGCGGTCGATCCGATCTACTTGTCGATATTATTGAGTTCAGCAAGAATTGCTGGGATAGCGACGTTGGTCGCCTTACTGATCGGTTATCCAACAGCGTACGCGATTTCCAGGGCGCCGGAAGGACGTCAAACTGGCTATTTGGTGCTGGTCATGCTCCCGTTTTGGAGCAACTATCTCATACGAACCTATGCCTGGATTGTGCTTCTCAATCGTGAAGGGCTGGTCAATCGTGGCTTGGCCGGTCTGGGTATTGTCGATGAGCCACTGCCGTTACTTTACAATGAGTTCGCCGTTGTGACGGGGCTTGTCTACAATTATCTGCCCTTTGTTGTGTTGGCTATCTATGCGTCGATTTCGCGGCTAAATCGAGAGGTACTGGAAGCATCCGAAGATCTCGGGGCGCCTTCATTCATGACCTTTTGTCGCGTTATGTTGCCGTTGACCCTGCCGGGCGTGGCTGCCGGCGCCGTGTTTGTGTTCGTCTTGTCAATCGGCAACTTCATTACGCCGGATTTACTGGGCGGCGGTCGGCTGCAGATGGTCGGCAACCTAATCTACGACCAATTTCTTACTGCGCGCGATTGGCCGTTTGGTGCCACGCTCAGTTTCATTCTGATCGGTATCATGATGATGTTACTTTTTGCGCAGGCCGTATTGGTACGCCGCGCGCAGGGCGATCGGGCCCCGGCCGATGCGTGATGCCATGGTATTGCGGCTGTGGTTAGGCGCGCATATGGGCCTTGTCTACGCGTTTCTCTACATTCCAATTGGCGTTTTAATGGTACTGAGTTTCAACGAGTCCGGACTGCCGACCGCTTGGACCGGGTTCTCGTTTCATTGGTATGTGGCGCTGACTGAAAATACCGCTGTTCTCAAGGCCACGCTTAATACGGTAATCGTTGCCACCGCGTCGACAATCTTGTCGACTGCGTTGGGCACTTTGTTGGCGATTGGTGTGGAAATCCGTCGACGCGGGTCGGGATTGGAGGCGGTTCTTTTCGCGCCGATGATCATTCCTGATATCGTGTTGGCTATCGCCCTGTTATCCTTTTACACATTGTTGAATGTGACGTTGGGACTGCATTCGATCATTCTAAGTCATGTCGTGTTCAACATTGCATTTGTCTGCGCGGTCGTGCGAACGCGACTGCGACATTTTGATTGGTCGATTGTTGAGGCATCCATCGATCTTGGCGCCAGCGAATTCCGAACGTTTTTCCGCGTCACTCTACCGATGATTTTTCCCGGTGTACTTGCCGGGGCCTTGCTGGCTTTCACATTGTCTGTCGACGAATTTATTATCGCGTTTTTTACTGCCGGTGCCGGCCAGGATTCCACGACCTTGCCAATGCAGATTTATGCAATGATTCGATTTGGTGTGACTCCAGAGATTAATGCCATGGCGACGATCGTCATGGCGGTAAGTTTCACTTTGGTGCTGATGGCTCAAAGTCTGCATCGGGACACGTTGAGCGGATGACCGCCAAGGCGATCATCACCGTGCACAATGTCACGAAGTGCTTTGGCTCCGTGACGGCCGTCGAGTCGGTGAATTTGGATGTGCGTGAGAATGAGTTTTTCGCGTTGCTGGGACCCAGTGGTTGCGGCAAGACCACTTTGTTGCGCGTCATCGCTGGGTTTGAAAGGCCGGATACCGGACGCATTTTGTTGGACGATTGGGATGTCACAGCGGTGCGCCCGAACAAGCGACCGATAAACTTGATGTTCCAGTCCTATGCACTGTTTCCACATATGTCCGTCGAGAGGAACATCGCCTATGGCCTGGAGATGGAGGGCAAGGCCAAGGGCGAAATCGCGGCGCGCGTGGCGGCAATGATGGACATGACGAAATTGGCGGCGCTGGCGGGACGCAAGCCGGATCAGCTGTCGGGCGGCCAACGGCAACGCGTTGCCCTGGCGCGCGCGTTGGTCAAAAGGCCTCGGGTGCTGCTGCTCGATGAGCCGCTCGGCGCACTCGACAAGAAGTTGCGTGAAGAAATGGAACTTGAACTCAAGCGCATGCAGGATGAGATCGGGATTACATTCATTGTTGTGACGCACGACCAGGATGAAGCGTTGGTCATGGCGGATCGAATCGCGGTGATGCATGATGGTCGCGTTGTTCAAGTCGGTACGCCGCATGATCTTTACGAGGCGCCGACAACACGGTTCGTCGCATCATTTATCGGACGCATGAATTTCTTTGACGGCACATTGGCGGACGAGGGCGTGCTTGTTGACGGGCATGGTGTCTTGCGCGGGCATGTCGGTGCCAAGGCGAAGCGCGGCGGGCGCGCGACCTTGGCGGTACGCCCGGAACGTGTCGCCGTCGGCCGTGATCGGGGTGACATGGCGCACAATGCAGTGGCCGGAACAATTGCAGACGTTGCCTATCACGGTCAGGATATCGTGGTGCACGCAGCCGTGGACGGAACGGAGACCGTGTTGATGGCGCGGCTGCCGGTGCGTGGATTGGCGGACGAACCTTGGCACACAGGTGATCGTATTTGGTGTCTTTGGGACCCCGCCGATTCTCGCGTGCTGACTGATTGATCAAGGCTGCGGGGAAACGCCAGAATAGAATTCCGAGATGGGGATAGGGTGGAATGAACGACAAAAAGATCATCGCATTTTTTCCGGAAGCGGCCTTTGGACCAGCATTAAACTCTGTCGGGATCGCACAGGCATGCGAGAAACGCGGCCATAAGGCGGTGTTTCTCACCGATCCAGGCATGGCCGGCGTTTATGCCGGCTATGGCTTCGAGGAACACATGGTCAACATGTCGGAACCCATGGATCCGGAGGCGATGGCCAAATATTGGTCCGACTTTATCAATGGCCATATTCCTAATTTCAATAAGTCACCGTATGATCAGATTGACAATTATGTGAAGGAATGTTGGGAAGCGATCGTCGATACGGCCCTTTGGGCCGAGAAAGATTTGCCGGCTGTGTTGGCGCGTGTGAAGCCGCATATTGTTTGTGTCGATAACGTGATTTTGTTTCCGGCCATTAAACGCTATAGCCGCGAAAATAAAGTGCCTTGGGTGCGGATTATTTCATGCTCGGAGAACGAAATCGTTGATCCAGACATTCCGCCACATCTGTCGGGCTGCGGCGTGGAAGACAAATCATGCTTTGAACGATTTGAACGAAAGTTCAATGAAGTCATTAAACCAAGCCACGATGCCTTTAACGCGTTTCTCAAGGAATGTGATGAGGACCCGTATCCGATCGGGCAGTTCTTTGAAGCATCACCTTATTTGAACCTTCTACTTTACCCGGAACCGGTAAAATTCCAAAGGCGAACGCCGCTCGATCCGAAGCAATTCCAGTATTTGGAAGGCTGCGTACGCGACGAAGCGGACTATCAGATTCCGGATTTCGGATCCTATAATGACAAGCCGTTGCTCTATGTCAGCTTCGGCAGTTTGGGATCGGGCGACACGGATCTGCTGAAGCGTCTGATCGCGGCAGTTGGTGCCATGCCGCTGCGCGCATTGGTCAATGTTGGCGACTACAAAGACGCCTACGACTCGCTTCCGGCGAACATTGTTATTGACAGTTGGTTTCCGCAGCCCTCGTTGATCCGCCAAGTTGATGGGGTTATCCACCACGGCGGCAACAACAGCTTTAACGAGTGCCTCTATTTCGGCAAGCCGGCAATCATCATGCCGTATGTTTGGGATGGTCACGACAACGCCACACGCGTTCAGGAAACAGGCCACGGATTTCATATGCACCGGGCGGATTGGACCGATGACGCATTGGCCGCGAAAATCGATGCTATGCTGAATGATACATCCATGCGCGCCAAACTGGCGGAGACTTCGGCGCATATGCAAAGTCGCCACGGGCCAACCAAGGCAGCCGATCTACTCACGGCACTCTTGTGAACCCGGGAATGCGGACAGCTTTGTTGCAGAGCCCCGACACCACGACCGATTTGGTCGACTGGGGCGTGATTCCGACAATGATCGAAGGCGAATCGCGGACGTCGGGCAAGCTGCTGTTCAAGGACGATTCCGGATCGGGCGAAGCCGGGTTGTGGGTGTGCACGCCCGGATATTGGGCGTGCGAGGTAACGCACGATGAGTTTTGTCACTTTTTGCAGGGCAGTTGTACCTACACGCACGAATTGGGCGAGGTGCTCGAAATCACACCAAACACAAGCGCCTTTTTTCCAGCCGGATGGAAGGGCACGTGCCGCGTCCACGAGACCGTGCGAAAGGTCTACATGATTCGGTAAGCCATGGCTGTTTTTGATCCGCAAACGCCACAGATTTATGTTGATGGCGATTATTTGCCACTGGATGGGGTCGAGCCTCTCGATATTGTCGATCCGGCGAGCTTGAATGTTGTTGGTCGTTCGGCCCATTGCCCCGCCGATTACTTGGCTACCGTGATCGAGAGCGCCAATGCGGCCCAAATGAAATGGCGACAGACCGATACCAAGACTCGCGCCGCATGCTTGCATCGCGTCGCCGACGCAATCGAAAAGTCGAGTTTCCATGACGTGGCCTTGCTCATGGTACGTGAGATGGGAAAGCCCTATCCGGAAGCCGTCGGCGAATTGGCCAATGTCGCGCCGGTGTTCCGTTATTTTGCCGAAATGGCCCGCGATCAGGCGGGCAAGATCGCCGGGACAACGCAGCCCGGGTCATTCCAATATACTCGCGACGAGCCCTATGGTGTCAGCGTCCATATCGTACCATTTAATTTCCCCATTCTGCTCATGTGCTGGACTGTGGCGGCGTCTCTTGCGGCGGGGAATGCGTGCATTGTTAAGCCGTCCGAGGCGACATCTTTGTGTACGCTCCGGTTTATGGCCCATTTCAATGAACTGGCACCTGGTTTGGTGAATTGCGTCGTGGGTGGTGCGTCAACCGCGCAGGCGTTGATCGAGAATGCGGGAACGCACATTGTTGCCTTTACCGGCGGAGTTGACGCTGGGCGCAAAGTGAACATGGCTTGTGCGCGTTTGATGAAGCCAGCGGTGATCGAAGCTGGCGGCAACGATGCCATGATCATCAGCGAGTCGGCGCCGTTGGATGTCGCGGTGCCGGGCGCCGTCACGGCGGCGTTTCACTTGTCCGGCCAAGTTTGCACGTCGACCGAGCGCCTTTTCGTGCACGATACAATACATGACACTTTTGTCGCGCGTTTTGTCGCGGCCACGCGAGCGTTGCGCATCGGTCCCGGTTTGTCGAAAGCAGAGGTGGGGCCCCTGGTGAGCCGGGCCGCACGCGAGAAGGTGATTGATCTGGTCGAAGGCGCAATTGCAGAAGGCGCGACGCTGGCCTGTGGCGGCGGTGTGCCGTCGCAACATAACACCGGCTGGTATTTTGAACCGACTGTACTCATCGATGCCCGCCCGGACATGACGATAATGCAGAACGAGATGTTCGGACCGGTCGTTGCCGTTTGCCGGATCAGTTCATTTGAAGAGGCGCTCCGCCTTGCCAATCAATCTCGTTATGGTCTCGGAGCATCAATTTTCACTTCCGACATGGCGGAAGCCCAGCGCGCCTCTGAAATGCTTGAGGCGGGCATGGTCTGGATCAACAATCCATTGATTGACAATGATGCGCTGCCGTTCGGAGGATGGAAGTTATCGGGTATCGGCCGCGAGCTCGGGCGCCACGGGTTGGACGCCTTTCGCCAAACGAAAATGGTGGTTACGGATGCTGTCCCAACCGTGCAAGAGTGGTGGTATCCCTATCCAGACGACTGGTTTTATGATGGCGCTGGCCGTAAATTTGACTGACGCTACAGATACGTACAATCACGGCAAGCCGGAACACAAAGGCGCGTCTTCGCATCGGCGCGAATGGCGCGTTGGGTCGGCGCGTTAAATATATCCAACAAGTTCTCATCGGCGACATTGCCGATTGGCCATTCGCCCCGGCCGTCCATGCAGCACATGGTCACCGCGCCTGTCGCCATGATGGACAAGTCGAACCAACGGCGGCACGGTAAATCGGGTGCCTCGGCAAGCATGGCGCGTTCATCCACTTGTCCTTTCCAGTCTTTCCGCATGCTAAGCGTTGTCGTGAATGCTGGAAACATGTTGCGGCCCCACTGCATGAACTCTTCGTCCGTCGGGCTCCCGTCCATGACACGATTGATTGTAACCTGGTGCGGAAATGTACCCTCCGCCGTGAGTCGGTGCAGGAGTCGCAATCGGTCAACCGTCCGGTCGAAGGGCATGTGCATAAGTGTTTCATAGGGTTCCCGCCTGTGGTCGTTGAGTGAAATGACCAACGAGGTCACGTTCTCAATCGTGGCGAGGCGCCGCAAGACTGGCTCTGTAAATGCGGAGCCGTTCGAAAATAATGATAGTTGGGCATTCGGCAGCCGCACATTGACTTGGTGAAGAACCTCTACAAGTCGTTTGTCGAGAAATGGTTCGTTGACTTTGTATGGCGCTAGGGTGAAGGGGACTGATTGAGGAATGGCACTGAGATCGTCGATGATCTTCTCGATCAGTGCATCTGACATGCGTATTCCCTTGCGATCCAACGTCGGATACGGACAGAAATTGCATGCGGCGTTGCAGACAGCCAGCGTCTCAAGATGCACGTGGCGCGGCCAGTCAATGTAAGACGATTCGCGATATGCTCTTACATCGGAGACGATGCTCCGAATGTGCTCCAAAATCCAAGCGCCGTCCATCGGCCGAAACCACGTCAAATTGTTGGGGTTCTAGCCTCGGATGATAGTCTTTCGAATTATTTAACCATATCAAGCAATTGAAATATAAAAGGAATCAGTCTTTTGCCTTGTTGTACGGCGAATAGTGGGCACCAACTGCGGTGATCTCGTAGTCGATTTCATCGCGCTCGCGTTCGAGATAGTCGGCGACCGCCCGGCGGAACCCTGTGTCGGCGATCCAATGCGCGCTGTAAGTCAGGCGTGGCAAATAACCACGATGGACCTTGTGTGGTCCCTGTGCGCCGGCTTCGACATGCTTCAGCCCGTGGTCAATAGCAAATTCTATAGCTTGGTAATAACACGCTTCAAAATGAAGACAATCGTGGTCCTCGATGCAGCCCCAATTTCGACCGTAAAGTGTATCTGTGCCGATAAAGTTGAGCGCGCCGGCAATATAGCGGCCACCGCGGCGGCACATCACAAGGGCAACCTTGTCAGCCATCTTGTCATGGATAATATCGAAAAAACTGCGGGTCAGGTAGGGTGATCCCCACTTGCGGCTCCCGGTATCCGTATAGAATCGGAAAAAGGCATCCCAATGTTCGGGCTTGAGATCGGAACCCGTCAAAACCTGTATGTCGATACCGGCGGCGACGGCGGTTGCGCGTTCTTTGCGGATCGTCTTGCGCCGGCGTGCCGTGAGCACGCGCAAGAAATCGTCGAAACGCTCATAGTTGTCATTATGCCAGTGGAATTGCTCACCGGTCCGCCGTAGAAAGCCGCACTCGCCCATCAGCCGCCATTCATCTTCGGTCGGAAAAGTCACATGAAGCGACGAAACACCGAACCTCTCGCCCACTTGCACCGCCGCGTTGATCAATGCCAGCTGGTGACGTTCGCGAAGCGGGCCCGGGCGCGTCAATAGACGCGGGCCGGTGACCGGCGTAAACGGTACCGATGCCTGCAGTTTTGGATAGTAGCGGCCGCCGGCGCGTTCAAAGGCGTGTGCCCATGAATGGTCGAAGACATACTCGCCCTGAGAATGGTTTTTGAGATACAGCGGCAGGGCACCGAGCAGTTCGCCGTCGCTGTCTTCCAAGAGCACATGCTGGGGCAGCCAGCCGGTCTCGGCTGCGCAAGAACCGCTTTCTTCCAAGGCCAGAAGAAAGGCATGACTCAAAAATGGGTTGTCGCTGCCCGCACAGGCGTCCCAGGCGGCTTCCTGAACCTGGCCTAGGTCGTCAACCGTGCGCGCGGTCATCGCCTGGCGCTCATGTGACTCGACCGGCCTTGCGGGTTGCACGCGCGCGGCGTGGCGTCGCTCAGCGGTCATGGGCCACCGCTGTTGCGGCTGCGCCGTGGCTTCGGGGGATACGCACAGCTAGAGCGGCGCCCGGCCCTGCGGGTTCGCGGCCCGGCGGGCGCCCCGCAATGGGAATCCATGTGGACGACCACATTGGTCGGCCGACTTGCCCGATGCGCTCGTGCGGTGGATCGGACGTTCGCTTGATCTCGCAGCGAGCACCAGAGCGAACGTCCGATCCGTGAACCGCACGAGATCCAAATATTCGGCTCGTGTCCTGACGAAACCGAAGTTCGTAAGGTGCCTGGCGTCAGACGTGACGAACTTCGGTTTCGGGACACGAGCATCGCGCTGCGCTGCCCTTCGCGTGGATCGCCATGCCCGGCCGCGAACAGAATTGATTCAATATTATCGGACACTGCTCTAGGCCACTGAAATTTCGAAGATCCCGTCGGCCTCGACAGCCACATTGCGGGGCAACACATTGGTTCCGACGGCGAACCGAGCATGCCGACCCGCGTCGCCGAACACATCGACCATCAGATCGGAAATTCCATTGGCGACTTCCGGCTGTCGATCAAACATATCGGGGCAATTGATGAACACGCCCAGTTTGACGCACCGACGCACGCGGTCCAAGTCGCCGTCGCAGGCGACCTTGAGTTGTGCAAGCATGTTGAGACCGCACAGGCGCGCGGCGCTTTTTCCTTCATCAACCGTGAAATCCTTGCCGACCTTGCCAACGTAGCGTACTTCGCCATTCCAAAACGTTATTTGGCCGGCGATGAACACAAGGTTCCCGGTGGTCACGAATGGTATGTAGTTCGCGGCCGGCGTGGCCGGCTGCGGCAGCTCAATACGACTTTCGGCGAGGCGTGCGTCGATTGTACCTGGCATGGTCGATCCTCCGAATGCATCCGTGCCACCATAACGCCGTCGGGCGCCGTGGTTCCAGTGAACCGTGGCTTGCGCCATGGTGGCAGCCACACGTTCGGCGACAGTTCACCATGATTCATTGTATACTGCTTCGGTTACGACTGACGGGGCAGCCGAACTTTATATGACAACGCCAAAGCTCGATGGTCTGCATATGCCGGCCGAATGGGATGCGCACAGCAAGTGTTGGATGGCGTGGCCGAGCAATCGCGCGGTCTGGGGCGAAACGTTGGTGGCGGCGCAAGCTGCCTATATCAATGTCGCGCAGGCCATCGCGGATTTCGAACCGGTGACAATCGTTGCCGATCCGGCGTCCGCCGCCGATGTCTCACTTCGCGGTGGGCGCGGGATCAGCGTTTTTGCCTGTCCGCACGACGACGCTTGGATCCGTGACAATGGGCCCACATTTGTCACAGATGGCGCTGGCGGCCTGGCCGGTGTCGATTGGCAATGGAATGCATGGGGCGAGATCTACCCGGACTACGAAAACGATGCGGCGGTTGCGCGCGAGATCCTGTCGAACCTCAGAATGCGGCGCTACGAAGCGCCGTTGGTGTTGGAAGGGGGATCAATCCACGTCGACGGCGAAGGCACAGCCTTGACGACCGAGGAATGCCTGCTCAATCCGAACCGCAACGCGAAATTGGATCGCCACGCGATCGAGGACCTCTTACGTGCCTATTTGGGCGTTGAAGCAATCATCTGGCTTGCGGGTGGCCTACAAGACGACGAAACCGACGGCCACGTCGACAACATCGCGTGTTTCGCCCGGCCAGGAGTTGTGATCGTGCAGTCGGAAGCCGATCCGAACGACGGCAACTACACGGTCCTTCAAGAGAATTTGGCTCGTTTGCGGGCGGCGACGGATGCGCGGGGGCGGCAAATTGACATTATTGAACTGCCGCAGCCGCGCCGCGTTGACCATGGCGAGGCGCGATTGGCGTTGTCATATGTGAATTTCTATTTGGCCAACGGAGCCGTGATTGCGCCGCAATTCGACGACGCCGAAGACTCGCGTGCGTTGAACTTGTTGAAAGACACGTTCCAAGACCGCAGCATCGTGCCGGTCGATGTGCTGGACATCGTAAAGGGCGGCGGTGGCATTCATTGTATCACGCAGCAGCAGCCAGCCGGCGAGGCATTGCCGCCGCAATAGCGCGTCAATGCGTTGGCGCGGGTGGTGCCCTGCCGTGATCTCAGTTTCATTGGGCAGTATCGGCGTTCGCCGCGGCCTCCAATGATCTTCAGGCGCGCGCACGACTCGGCTTGCCAGCGGTCATGTTGGCGGCGATCATGCCGGGCCCGTTGCGCCGGCGCCAGAATGGTGCGTTGACAGAACGATGCTTAAATTGAGGTGATGCGATGAAACTTTACTATGATCCGATTACCGTGAACTGCCGCAAGGTTGTTGCCGGGCTTGATCTCTTGGGTGTGGCCTATGAATCGGTTCACGTCGACTATTTCGGTCAAGGCCACAAACAGCTCGACTTCCTGGCCATCAATCCAAACGGAGAGTTGCCGGCATTGGTCGACGGTGACCTGCAGCTATGGGAGTCAAACGCGATCCTTGCCTATGGCGCCGACGTTAAGGGCGAGACATCTGCTTATCCGAGCGATCCGAAAGTGCGGGCCGACATCCACCGCTGGTTCCTGTGGGAAGCCAGTAAATGGTTCGACGGCTGCTATGTGTATTTGGTGGAGAACGTCGTTAAGCCTCTGTTGGGCGAGCAGCCCGACCAAGCGGTCTTAGATGGCCACGCGCCGACCTTCCACAATCTGGCCGGTATCCTGGAAAAGCGGCTCGCCGGGCGCCAATGGCTTAGTGCCGATGACGTGACTTTGGCAGATATAGCCGTGGCTGCGCCGATGCATTTGCACAGTTTTCAAAAACTTCCGTTGGACGATTATTCCAACCTACGAGGCTGGATGGATCGCGTGGAATCGCTGCCCTGTTGGCAGAAATCCGATCCAATCCCGATCATCGAGAAGAATTTGAACATCAAACTGCGGTAACGACGGCGACATGTCGCTTGCGCGGCAAAGGGCTCGTGCGGTCGCCTCTATCTTGCGATTTGATGCGACGTGCGCCCGACCGGTCAAAACGCTGCCGACCCGATGTGATTGACAACCGACTCTCGCGTTGTTCGCGTGGTGGGATCGAAAGAGCTGCTCGATCCCATCACCACCAAGACAAGTGATTTGCATGGCTGCGTTCACGGCAGCATGACCAACCCACCGGACGCGACATAGGTTTGACCGGTCGTGAAGCTCGCGCGTTCGCTCAGCAAGAAATGTACGAGTTCGGCGATTTCTTCCGGCTGGCCGGCCCGGTTCAGCGGCGTCGCTGCATTGATTTGCCGGCGCGCCGCCTCCGTGACATCGGCGGTCATGTCCGTCTCAATGAGGCCCGGTGCCACACAATTGACCCGAATATCGGGGCCCAGGGCCTTTGCACAGTTGCGTACGAAACCAATCACCGCGGCCTTGGATGTGCCGTAGGCGATCAAGCGGCCGTGCGAGATCATGTTCGGTACAAGACCGTTGATCGACGAAACGCAGACAATGCGGCCAAATCCGCGTTCGGCCATCTTGTCCTTGGCGCGCCAAACCGGATAAAACGTGCCGTCGACATTGACTGTCATTATCTCGTGCCAAATGTCATCGGACATGTCGGTTTTATCGCCCGATCGGGCGATGCCTGCGTTCGTGACCAACAGATCGACCGGGCCCAAGTCGCGCTCGATGTTGTCGAACATGGCGTCATTTTGTGCCCGATCCGAGACGTTGGCCTGGTAGATTTCGCACTCGGCGCCGGATTTGACCACAATTGCGCGTGTTTCCTCGGCAGCGGCTCGGTTGGCGACATAGTTGATGGCGATTCGTGCTTGAGACTGGGCCAGCCGTTTGCAAATGGCGCGCCCAATACCGCGAGAGCCGCCGGTGACCAATGCGGTGCGATTTTCGAATTCTTTCCCGTCCATATCGCGCTATCCTCGAATCACGTTGTAGAAGTGCGGACACTGAACGGTCCGTTGCCAGCTTGCAATGTTGGATCATCCGCCGCTGGGGTTTGCGGCAATCGCCCGGCGCCTGGCAACGGTCTCGATACCTGCATTTCCGCAGTACGCAGGGAGGAACGGAATGAAGCACTTATTGTTGATTGTCGCGGCGATGGTATTCACGGCGATCGCCGCATCCGCGATGGCGCAAGACGCGGACTATCCGATCGAAGCTTTCGAGGCCATGGCGCAATGCGCGACAAACCCGGCGTGCCAATTGAAAGGTGAAGACAGACTCAGTGACTCGGTCGAAAGCGCCGCGGAAGTTACCTATACCGGAATATGCATGAGTGGATGTTGGACCGTGTGTAGCGCTGACGACTGCTGGTGCGAAGTGGACCCAAAATGTGAGCGGTGACGGCGCTTGTACGTTGAATTGTCGGTCAAGTCTTAAGTGGATTGTCGGTTCAATGCCGGTAATCGGGCATTGTCGATGAATATTGCAGCGGACGCCTTTCGTGAATGGCTGGCGCCGCTGCCCCTTATCGCCATCTTGCGTGGTGTGAAACCGAGCGAAGTCGCCGAAGTCGGGGCGGCGTTGATCGACAACGGCTTCCGTGCCATCGAAGTACCGCTCAATTCGCCAGATCCGTATCAAAGCATCGGCATTCTTTGTGACAAGTTTGGAGATCGCGCCCTGATCGGGGCGGGGACCGTACGTGATATTGCCGAAATCACTGATGTTGCCGCCGCCGGCGCCGCGTTGATCGTCATGCCTCACTGCAACGCGGACTTGATCGACGCGACCAAGCGTGCAGGGTTGGCGTGCGTTCCGGGTGTCGCGACGCCAAGCGAGGGGTTCGCCGCGCTGTCAGCTGGTGCTGACGCCCTAAAGTTGTTCCCAGGCGAGGCCATAGGGCCCGCCATTGTCAAGGCATGGTGCGCAGTGTTTCCAACCGATACTTGGCTGCTGCCAGTCGGCGGCATTTCACCGGACCGGCTAGAGCCCTATCTTCGTGCTGGCGCGAAAGGATTTGGTATCGGTTCAGCGCTCTATCGTCCGGGTATCAGCGCGAATGCCCTGAACGCAAATGCGGCACGTTTCTCTGCGACTTATGCCGGTCTTGGCGGTGGTGCCGACGGCTGTCCCTAACCGCACTGGCGGCGGCGGGCAACGGAATGTTATCCAACTTGCGTTATCTGGGCGTGGTCCATAACGTAGCGCGCACACTTAACAATAGGCACCAATGAACGCCATGCCCCCATTCGCCCGTCTCCTGAGGCCCCTTGGATTCGTCCCTCTCTGGCTCCCGATGGCTCTCGCGCTGACGCCACAACCTGCGTCTGCTGTCGATTTGACCACTCATCGCGCTATCTACGACATGCAGATGTTGGCGTCGCGTTCCGGTGGCGATCTCGCCGATATCTCTGGAAAGATGTTCATTGAGTGGCTGGACGCTTGCGATGGCTGGACCGTCACACAACGGGTGACGATGTTGTTTGTCCCGCGTGAGGGAGAGCCTTTTGAAAACGACTTCAGCTTTTCAAGTTGGGAGTCAAAGGACGGCAAGCAGTTCCGCTATGCGCTCAAGACAATGACGAATGGCGATATTACGGAAGAGGTCGACGGACGCGCCGATCTGAACCCGGAAGGTGGCGGAACCGCAAATTTCGTAATGCCTGATGAGCCGCCTCTGGCGTTGCCCGAGGGGACGGTTTTTCCGACCGAACATCTCTTCATGACCGTTGATCAGGCGATCGCGGGCAAGCGCATGCTCGCGCGCAATGTATTTAGCGGGACGGGTCCCGATAGCCTGAACCAAGTGACGGCCTTTATTGGGCGCGAGATTGCACCCAATGCGCGGCCTTTGATCGGGCCGGAAGAAAGAGAACAAGCCATACTGGATTTAGGAAAACTGAAATCTTGGCAGGTCGATTTGGCGTATTTCCCGATCGAAGGCGATGATGTCGAGCCCGAATTCGAAGTCCACTATCGCATTATGGAAAACGGCGTCGCGTCACATCTCGACCTGGACTATGGGGAATTCGCTATTCGCGCGGTGTTGCAGCATTTGGAACTGCTGTCACCTGGCACGTGCTGATTTTTGATCGGTCGCCGAGACAAACGGTTCTTCATCTTCAGGGTTGAATTCTAATAGGTCGGGTGGGTCGGCGTCATTCGTGTCGGTCAGCCGACCGGCACCGATACCAATCAATCGATAGTAGGTTCCATCGACTTCCTTCTTCAGAAGCGACGCGGCGGCTTGATGCAGAACTTCCGCGCGCTGGGTGGGGGTTGACAATGTTGTGCTGCGCGTTCGTAGCTGAAAATTGGCTGATTTGAGCTTCAGCACCACGGATACCGTCGCCGCCTTGGCCCGTTGCAGACGCCGCGCAACATGATCGCATAGTTCGCGTGCTGCGGCGTTAAGCGCATCGAAATCGCCAATATCGTTTCGAAAAGTGGTTTCGGATGAGACGCTTTTGCGCGCGCTACGTGCGTGCACGTGGCGCCCGTCTTCGCCGGCCGCAAAGCTGGCCAATCGCCCGCCCATGCTGCCGTAGCGCATGCTCAGTGTTTCCGCGTCCACCCCTTGTAGCTGGCCGATCGTGTTGATGCCGTCGCGCGCCAGGCGCCGCGCGAAAGAGGGGCCGACACCAGACAAGCGCGCGACTGGCAGTGGCGCAAGAAATGCCCGTGCTTCGCCACGGCCGACCACCGCAAAGCCGCGGGGTTTGTCCATGTCTGAGGCGAGCTTGGCAAGGAATTTGTTATAGCTGAGTCCGATCGATACCGTGATGCCGACATCGCTTTCGATGTTGCGCGCGAGCTCGACCAGCAATCTGGATGGGCTCTTGCCGTGATCCGCATGCGCGTCCCTCATATCCAAATAGGCTTCGTCGATCGACATGGGCTGCACGGCTGACGAAACCTGTTCCATCATGGCACGAACTTGCCGACCAACTTCTTGATAGCGCTTCATGTCGGGCCTGACGACCGTGGCATCGGGACACGCTTCCAGCGCCTTGAACATGGGCATTGCCGAATGGATGCCATACATGCGCGCGATGTAGCAGGCGGTGCTGACTACGCCGCGGCGGCCGCCGCCGACGATCACGGGCTTGTCGACTAGGTCCGGGTTGTCACGCTTCTCCACCGCCGCGTAGAACGCGTCACAGTCTAGATGCGCGATTGCCAGCCTATCCAGTTCCTCGTGACGCAGAAGCCGTGGACTACCGCATGCCGGGCAGCGATGGGCGTCATCAACTTTCACCGACGCGGCGCAATCGCGGCACAATCCGGAAAGCGCTGTGTTCATCATTTCTGAGCTGGCCACAGCCAAGCCGCGCCGCGGACACCACTCGAGTCGCCGTGGCGGTTGTGGAGCAACTTCGTGACCACTGTGTCGGAGAAAACATATGGCTGCCACCGGGGAGGTACTGAGGCATACAGGCGTTCGATATTCGACAGGCCACCGCCGAGAACGATGCTGTCGGGGTCGACAATGTTGATGACGTGGGCGAGTGCCCGTGCCAAACGATGCTCGTAGCGGCACAGTGCGTGCTCGGCTTCCGTATCGCCCTCCGTCGCGAGAGCCACAATCTCGATGGCGCTGTGGTGGCGCCCTGAAGCTGTCTCGAAATCTGCGGCCAGGCCCGGACCTGAGAGGAAGGTTTCGATACAGCCACTGCGGCCGCAATAGCAATCGGGCCCCGGGATCTCCGTGGTTGCTGACGCCATATCCGGCCAGGGCAAGGGATTGTGGCCCCATTCACCACCGATTGCGTTTGCGCCGGTTAGGGCTTGTCCGGCGACGACAATGCCGCCGCCGACTCCGGTGCCGATGATGACGCCAAACGTGACTCCGTCACCCGCGGCGGCACCATCTATGGCTTCCGATAGCGCAAAGCAGTTGGCATCGTTGGCCAGCCGCACGGGGCGCTGCAAGGCGGCGGCCAAGTCGACGTCCAGTGGTTTTCCGATCAAACACGTTGAGTTGGCATTCTTGATGAGGCCAGTTGACGGCGAGGTCACTCCCGGTGTTGCGAAACCAATTGTTGCGGTCGTCCCAATTTCAACTTCAATCGCCGCAACGAGTTGGCAAATAGCGCGGATCGTGGCGTCATAGTCGCCACTGGGTGTGGCCACGCGCCGGCGCAGGCGGATCGCGCCGTCATCAGCGAGCGCAATCGCCTCGATCTTTGTGCCACCGAGATCAACGCCAATTCTCATTTCTGAATCACGCTCATAGCACAGCAAGTCGCGACGTCACCGCCATATGTTCACATTTTGTACCGGATCGGTAGAAATGTCATGTGCCAAATATTTCGGTGACAGTTTACTAAATATACTATATATAGATCAGATAAGATACAATACCCTGTATATTGTGTATTTAGTAAACTGTCACCGAAACCACCGAAACACAAGCTCACCGAAACGCGAGCTAGGCGGTAACCACCCGATTGCGGCCGGCATGTTTGGCGTCGTACAGGGCCTTGTCGGCACGGGTCAACGCGTCTTCGGGCTTGGCATCGTCGCGTCTGAGTTCGGTAACGCCAAAACTCGCGGTGATCGCAATCGACTCACCGCCACTTGGGATTGGCGCCTGCGCCAATGCGGCACGGATCCGCTCGGCCACATCTGCCGCCGCTGCCGCCGCCGTTTCGGGTAACAAAATCGCAAATTCTTCGCCGCCGATCCGAGCGGGAACATCGACCGTGCGCAGCTGCGCCCCACAGATTTGTGCCAGCGCGCGCAACACATCATCTCCGGCCGCGTGACCAAATTGATCGTTCACGTTCTTGAAATGGTCCAAATCGAGCGATATCGCCGATAGCTGGTGAATGTAGCGACGACTGCGGTCGAACTCGTAACTGAGTTTGTCAAAAAACGCGCGCCGATTGGCGATACCGGTTAACGGATCGGTCATCGATAATTCCAAAAGGCTTTGCTCAAGCTTTTTCTGTTCCGTTATGTCGCGTTCGATGGCGGCATAGTGCGTCACTTTGCCGGCACCATCCTGCAATGGAATCAGGTTGAGTTCGATCCAGTATTGTGTGCCGGTCTTACTGTAATTCAACAGTGTCGCGCGTATCGGCTCGTGTCGCATCAGCGCTTCTCGTATGCCGCGTTTGACCTCCGGGTCGGTGTCTTCGCCTTGAAGCATGCTCGGCGAATTGCCAATGACTTCGTCGGGCGTGTAGCCGGTCAGGGCGGTAAAGGCAGGATTGACGTAGATGATCCTAGGGCCCGCCCGCCCAGTATCGCTCACCTGGGTAATGATGATGATATCGTTCGCGTTCTCGATGATGCTTTGAAAGAATTTGCGCGCGGTCATGTTGGTGAAGAGCCGATCATTCAGTGCGCCGGCATCCGTAGACAACCAGATTGACTTCGGTCGATTAACATTCTTGTTAACATAGGCCTAGGGCCGAATTGGCCAAGTTCAAGGCACGATCATGACCTCGGCGTCCCGCGTGCCCGAGGTCAGAAGCCGCGTGCGTCCAGATATGCCTCGATCAACCGTCGGGCTCCCGGCCAATCGTCTATCCGGTGGTGACAGGCCGGTGCCGGTCCAATTAGTCGCGCCAAGCGCGGGTCGTGGACAAAGTGCAAGCGGAGCACGTACTCCGCATGTTCGGCGACTGATTGGTGGTGCGACGGCGAGTCATCCAGGAATATGACCGGCGCGCGCATGTCTGCGGCGAACATCTTGACTGGCGGTCCCTTGGGGCCGTGGCCGGCAACGAGGGGATAGTCCATGCCATGGCCGGCCAACGCGCGTCGTCGCACTTCACTTTGTTCTGGGGGCACGTTGCTCAATACGACGATCTGTGCGCGTCCGCTCAGCGTCGCAAGCGCGTCGGATGCGCCGGGCACCGCGGGAATTTCGCCGGTTTTCTCGGCAAAAAACTGCAGCAGAACATCGGTCACCGCCGCCTGGTCCAATGCCATGTTGTCAGTTGATCGCTTCACATTGCCGGTAAGGCGATAGCTCGACCAATCGAAGATCAAGTCCTGGGCGTGAAGAAACGTCTCGAATGACGCCATGAAGGCCAACAAGACCTCATCGGCATCGCAGACGATCAGCGGCAATTCCGGATCAATAGTAATGTCTTTAATTTCGGCTGCGATGTGGGGCAGGAGCGGCGCCGTCATCAGTCAATCATCCCAACCGGCGTTTGGCAACGCATGGCGTGCCCGAACGACATCCTCTGGCGCCATAGAGAGCTCAGTGGCGCAGGCCGCAACGCGGTCATCGTCGCCAAGAACGAAGTCGAGGACGCCACTCAAGAAGTCCGGATCATCGATGTGTGCGCGGATACCGGCTTCGTCGATGCCGGACTGCATCATGAATGTGCGCAGCATGTCCTGATCGGCGAGCACGTGGCGCAATGTGGCCAGAGCGATTGTGACGGCATCATCGACTCGCATTCCGGCGGGCATCCTTGAATATGGCGTGTCTTCAGACGATAACCCATTTCTGGCAATCGAGGGAGCACACGCCATGCAGTTGGCCGGATCCTGCCATTGCGGCGCCGTAACATTTACGATCGAATCACACACGCCCCATCCCTTCAACCGTTGCTATTGCAACATCTGTCGTAAGACCAATGGCGGCGGCGGCTATGCGATCAATATCATGGGCGAGACCGACAGCCTGCGAATAACCGGCGCCAACCATGTCACGGTCTATCGCGCCCGTGGCGAACTCGTGGATGGCGGCGCCGACAGCGACGGACTGAGTTTCATGAGCCGGCATTTCTGCCAGCATTGTGGCAGCGCCTTGTGGTGCAGTGACACCCGCTGGCCTGAATGGGTATGGCCTTTGGCGTCGGCGATCGACACGCCCTTGCCACGGCCACCCGAAATTGTCCATTTGATGTTGGCTTCGGCGCCAAAATGGGTCGATGTGCGGCAAGGACCGTCCCACAACCACTTCCAGGGCTATCCTGACGAATCGATTGCCGATTGGCACCGTCGGCGCGGCCTGGACGTCTCGTAACCCGCTGACGGCGGAGTCAAAACAGGCGGCAGTTACGCCGCCTGTAAGCCCGTTCCCGTTGCGCTGCGCGTCAGCTATTTGATCTTGCCTTCCTTAAACAGCACATGCTTGCGCGCGATGGGATCGTATTTCTTGATCTCCATTTTGCCGGTTATGTTTCGCGGGTTCTTCTTTGTCACATAGAAGAACCCCGTATCCGCCGTGCTGTTCAGGCGGATCTTAATGCTCGCCGGTTTGGCCATGGCCTACCCCTGTCGAATCCGTCGTTGTCATGCACTTAACGGCGACGATAGCGCCGGTCAAGCCGCTGTCAAGCGTCGTCAATCGCGCCACGTGCACGCGGCAGGACAAAGGCAACCGCCAAAAACCCGATAAACGAAACCACCATTGCCAACGCCAGCCCTTGTGGAATCCAAATTCCCATGGCCGCGCCATACGCTGCCGGGCCGATCATGCTGCCCAAACCATATGACACCGTCATTACCACGTTCATGGCGGCCAAATCCGCGCCACGGAAATGTTGCCCCATCATGACCATCGCGAGTGTCCACAGGGCCACACCCATCCCACCAATCATGAACAGAATTGCGTAAAGCGCGTAGGCAGTTCCGGATGCCGCCGGCATAAAGAAAGCGCAGATCGCTGAGATCGCCGCGCAGGTCATGATCAAGCTCTCCCTGTCGATCCTATCCGCCAGCCAGCCGAGTGGCATTTGCAGGGCGATACCGCCCAACACCAATATCGCAACCAATCGGGCCGCGTGAACTTCGTCCAAGCCGATGCGCAAGCCGTAAATCGGCAGCAGGCCGATCGCACCGGCATCCAAGATTCCGAATGTAAAGGCGGCGGCAACAGCAATCGGCATGCGACCGATAAGGCCGCGCACGGGCTGCTCGGAGCGCCCTGCAATCGAGGGCGTGACATCGGCGGCGACAATGATCGGGATTATGGAACACAGCGAAATCAATGCGCCGGTGACGAAGGGCATTGCCCCACTGGTTCCGGTGAGCTCGATGATCACGGGTCCGAGGGCGAACCCAGTCGCCAGGATAGTGCCGTACAGGCCAATAACTCGGCCGCGCACGCGGTCGTCGGTCACTTCGTTAATCCAAGTCTCGCCGACGATAAACATCACGCCTTCCGCGCAGCCCAGAACAAAACGCAGTATCATCCAGCCGGCAAAACTGCTGAAAAATGGCATGGCCGCAATAGTGATCGCGGCCGTCGCGATCGACGCCAGCATCAGGAAGACCACAGATCTGCGCGCAATCAGGCGCGGCACCACAAGACTAAACAGCAGAATACCGGCAAACTGAGCCATCGTGTTGAGGCCAATCAGCGTGCTGGAATAGCCCTGGGCTTCCAGGCCGAGCGACAACAGCGGCAAGGTCAGGCCAATGGTCGTACCAAGCGCGCCGATCGAAAAGATCGCGGCGGCGACGCTGCGAATGGCATCGTTGCGGGGTAGGGGATGGCTCGCCGACATCACGGTTCTTGACTGGGCCTGAGGCCGCTTTGATCAACCTGTTGACCGGGACGTTATGTCCGCGACCGTTTGTCCCATTTCGGCGGCGCAGTCACTGGATCCGCGTCGGACGCTTCAAATCCGTGCATGCGTAGCGCCCATTGCAGGCCGACCAAGGTGCCTTTGACACGAGGCAGGAACCACAGGCTCAATCCGATAGTCAACGGCAACCAAATCGCCATGTGCAGCCACGTTGGTGGCGAAAACGCGACTTCCAACGACAGGGCCGCGGGCACGATGATATGGCCGATAATAAGAATCGTGAAATAGGGCGGTGCGTCGTCCGCTCGATGTTCGTGCAGCGCCAACGTACAAGATGCGCACGTCGCGTTGACCTTGAGGTAGGCCGCAAACAACGTGCCCTGGCCACAGCGCGCGCATCTTTGTCGCCATCCATGGGACAGCGACCGCAACAACGGTCGCGGCGGCAAAGTTTCGTCCGGCGGCATCTCGTCGTCACGCCGCTGCGGTGACACATCGTCGATCATCAGCAATACAATCCTCGCGCCGGACCTCCATTCGCGATGGCACGCCCCGACAATGTGCGTTGTCATACCATCCGATCGGCAACGACTCTAGCGATGTTTGCGCCGTCGGCGACCCGACCGCTTCGGCTCACGTCCTCGGATGTGTGGGGGGACGTCGTGGTCGACCAGCTCAAAGCGCAGTGCGCCGGTTACACTGTCGGCTTCAACCAACCGAACGCGCACACTGTCACCCAAACCGTAAGTGTGCCCCGTTTCTGTACCAATAAGCCGGTGCCGGTCGGCGTCGTGGCGAAAGTACTCGCCCAAATGTCGCATGGGGATCAGACCTTCGGCGCCGGTTTGGTCGAGCGCGATGAACAGGCCAAACCGCGTCGCGCCGGAGACCCGAGCGTCGAAGGACGCACCAATTTTGTCCGTAAGAAAGCGGGCCGCGTAGTGGTCCAGGGCATCGCGCTCGGCGTTCACGGCGCGGCGCTCCGTCGCGGACACTTCTTGGCCGATGGAGTCCAGCATGGCCGCCGCGTCGTCCGATAGACCGTCGACGCCGAGTTTGAGCTGGCGGATAAGGCTGCGATGCACGATCAGGTCGGCATAGCGGCGAATCGGCGATGTAAAATGGGCATAGCGGTGCAGATCTAGGCCGAAATGGCCAATATTGTGAGGGGCGTACTCGGCTTGGCTTTGAGCGCGCAGAACAACCGTCGCGACCAACTCGGCCTCCGGTTGGCCAGCCGATTTGCGGAGTATTTGATTGAAATGCGTTGCCGTCAGGTGGCGCGCGCGAGACAGTTTGTAGCCGAGTGAGCCTAGAAATTCCCGCAATGGTTCGAGTTTTGCGGCGGGCGGTTGATCGTGAATACGGTAGAGGCATGGAGCTAGCCGGGCCGTCAGCAGTTCAGCCACGGCGACGTTGGCGGCAATCATGAACTCCTCAATCACCCGGTGACTGGCATATCGTGGCCGTGCGTCGATAGATAGGATGTTACCCCCATCGTCGAGCCGCACGCGCCGTTCGGGCAGATCTAGATCCAGTGTGCCACGTCGCGCACGGGCCGCGGACAATGCCTCAAAAGCACCATAAAGTGGCGCGATTAGCCGTGCCGCATCGTCTGGCAAGGGCGCCTGGCCGTCATGCGCGGCCTGTACTGCGCGATATGTGAGCCGTGCTGTGGAACGCATGATGGCGCGCTCAAATCGACTGCGAAGCATGTTGCCATGGCGGTCAATCCAGATGTGTGCGGCGATACAGGCGCGATCTTGCCCGGGTCTCAGAGAGCACCAGTCATTGGACAGGGCCTCCGGCAGCATGGGCACGACACGATCGGGGAAATAGACCGAGTTGCCCCGTTTTCGGGCCTCACGATCAATAGCGTCGCCGGCGCGGACGTAATAAGCAACGTCCGCTATGGCAACGACGATATGCCAGCCGTTGCGATTGTCCGCATCATCGTCCGGAGCCGCCCAAACTGCGTCGTCAAAATCGCGCGCGTCTTCGTCGTCGATCGTCACCAAGGCTAGGTCTCGCAGGTCGACCCGGTCCGCGGCCTCAGGAGCCGCAGCCTTTTCGGCCTGGGCGAGCACGTCGGCCGGGAAATCGTCCGGGATGCCATGGCTGTTAATCATCAGCCTGCTGATGGCGCCCGGTGACTCCATGTCGCCAAGTCGGTTGACGACCTTTGCTGTGGGGAGGCCAAGTTTGCGCGAGCGATCCGTTTCGACGATAACCAATTCGTTGTTGCGCGCGCCGGCCGTGTCGGCTTCAGCGATGGCGAATTCATGGCGTGCCCCGCGTTCGCTCGGTCGCACGCGTCCACCACCGCCAGCCAAACTTTGGAAAACGCCAACGACCCGCGACGGTTTGCCGCCGAGGCGGCGAATGACGCGCGCTTCAAGACGTTTGCCACCACGCTCACGGAGCCGCACCAACGCGCGGTCTCCGATGCCCACGGCTGTGCCGCGACGGCGACCGTCTGGCACAATCGTAATCGCCGGGGCGACGCCGTCTCCCTGCCATTTCAGCGGTCGGCCGACTGGCTCACCGTCCAGATCGAGTTCGGTGATTTCCACCATCAGAACCGGGGGCAGCGACTCGGGCGTCGTCACGCGACGTTTGTGGCCGCGCGCCAAGACACCGTCGTTGATCAGTTCTTTGATAATGGCTTTCAGGGCTGCGCGTTGAGCCGCGTCCAGGTGGAAGGCCCGCGCAATGTCACGCTTGCTGACTTCCCCGTCCGCGGCGCTGACAAAGGCGACAAGTTGGTCCTTTGTGGGCAGCGCGGACCTGGCGTGTCCGCCGCGTTCACTGTCCTTGGATTTCTTCTTTTTTGCCAACGGATGGCTGATGCGTTGGCCAGGTGTCGACTAAGCGTTCTCGACGGCGTCTTCGGACTTGCGCGCCGATTTGGTGCGTTTGCTCGTGCTCTTCTTGGTCGTGGTCTTGGCTTTGGGCTTGGTCGTCGCCTTGGCTTTTGTACCCGATTTGGCCTTAGATTTCGGTTTCGCGGTCGCACCGCCTCTTGATTTGCTGCCGGCCTTCTTCTTTTCAGCCTTTTCCGCCAAAAGCTGCAATGCCGTATCGAGTGTAACTTGCTCGGGTTGCATATCTTTCGGAACAGTCGCGAAGATGCGCTTGTACTTTATGTACGGGCCGTAGCGACCGGAAAAGACGGCGAGTTCGGTTTCGTCATCGGGATGCTTGCCAATGACATGCAGGGGCTTGGCGCCACCACGGCCACGATCTGGCTGGGCCAACAGGTCGACGGCGCGATTGATACCGATGGTCAGCACGTCGTCGCCGCTGGGGATCGATTTGAACTTGCCATCGTGACGCAAATACGGTCCGAAACGTCCTAAACCCGCAACAATTTTCTTGCCGCTTTCAGGATGCATCCCAACATCTCGCGGTAGGCTGAGCAGCCCTAACGCAATTTGCAGATCAACGGTCTCCGGCGCTGTCGTTTTTGGGACAGAAGTTCTCTTGGGCTTGCTGCCATTGTCGGCTTCGCCCGCTTGCACATACCAACCGTAGGGCCCCTTGCGCAGCGAAATCTCCAAGCCGTCTTCGTTTTGACCCAGCACTTTCGGGCCATCGATCCCAGCACTGTCGCCGTTCTCGTCGCCGACCACCTCCAGCTGGCGCGTATAGCGGCAGTCTGGGTAATTCGAACAACCGATGAAAGCGCCAAATTTGCCCAACTTCAGGCTCAATCGGCCATCGGCGCAGGATCGGCAGGCACGGCGGTCGAAACCGGACTCGTCGGCGGGGAAAATGTGGGGGCCCAGCACTTCGTCAAGTTTGTCCAGCACTTCGGCGACGCGCAGATGGCTGATGTCGCCAACCGCCATCTCGAACGCATTCCAAAACTCACGCAGCACGGTCTTCCATTCGATTTGGCCGTTGGAAATGCGGTCGAGTTGATCTTCAAGATCGGCGGTGAAGTCATACGCGACGTACTGCTCGAAAAAGCTTTCGAGGAACGCGGTCACCAGGCGGCCACGGCTCTCGGGCGTGAACCGCTTCTTTTCCAACGCCACGTAGCCGCGGTCTTGTAGCACCGATATGATGCTTGCATATGTTGATGGACGCCCGATCCCCAGCTCTTCCAACCGTTTGACCAATGTGGCCTCGGTAAAGCGTGGCGGCGGTTCCGTGAAGTGTTGGTCTTTTCGCGTCGCGACTCGTTCCATGGTGTCGCGCTCCGAGACCTGGGGCAAGCGTCTTTCGGCGTCCGGATCGCCGTCGCCAACATCGTCGCGGCCCTCGCTATAGACCCGGATGAAGCCGTCAAACGCAATGACGGAACCAGTTGCGCGCAACACCGCTTGCCCGTCCGGACAGTCAAAATCGACGGCCACTTGGTCGACCTTCGCACTCGCCATTTGGCAAGCGATGGTGCGTTTCCAGATCAATTCGTACAAGCGCAAGCCATCATTATCGAGGTGACCGGCCACGGCCTTGGGCGTCCGCGACGGCACCGTCGGACGAATGGCTTCGTGGGCCTCCTGGGCGTTGCGCGACTTGGTCTTGTAGAAGCGCGGCTTTTCGGGCACGTAGTCAGCGCCATAGGTCTCGCCGATCAAGTTCCGGCAGGCTTCCAACGCGTCATTTGCCAATGTGACACTGTCGGTACGCATATAAGTGATCAGGCCGACCGTTTCGCCGCCGATATCGACACCCTCATAGAGCTTCTGCGCGATCCGCATGGTCTGTTTCGCGCTCATGCCCAATTTGCGTGAAGCTTCCTGTTGCAGGGTCGAGGTGGTGAATGGCGGTGCCGGATTTCGCCGTACCTGTTTGCGCTCGACCTTGGCCACCGAGAACGTGCGCGCCTCGATCATATCAACGGCGGCTTTAGCGTCGGCCTCGTTGCCGAGCGCGAACTTGTCGAGCTTTTGACCGTCAAGGTGCGTCAGACGGGCGGTCAACAACTGTCCCGCCGGCGTTCGCAGGTCGGCGTCGACCGTCCAATATTCGCGCGCCTTGAACGCTTCGATTTCTTTCTCGCGCTCACAGACCAAGCGTAGCGCGACAGACTGCACGCGTCCGGCCGACCGCGATCCCGGCACTTTCCGCCAAAGGACCGGTGAAAGCGTGAACCCCACCAGATAATCGAGCGCGCGCCGGGCCTGCTGCGCGTTGACCAGGTTCATGTCGATTTGACGCGGGTGTTCAACTGCGTCTCTTACAGCGCCGCGTGTAATCTCATGAAACACCACGCGGTCGACAGGCATCTTGCGCGAAATCACATCGCCATTGAGGTGATTTAGCACATGCCACGATATGGCCTCGCCTTCGCGGTCCGGGTCAGTCGCGAGGATCAATCGTTCGGCCGTCTTGGCCGCCTTCGCGATGGCCGCTAAATGCTTTTCGGACTTGGTATCGACAACATAGTCCATCGCGAAGTCTTCATCAGGGCGTACGGAGCCGTCCTTGGAGGGCAGGTCGCAAACATGCCCGTAGGTGGCCAAAACCTTGTAGTCCGGCCCCAGGATCTTTTCGATAGTTTTCGCCTTTGCCGGCGATTCAACGACGACGATTTTCATGGAAGCTCTTCGAGTAGTTACCGCGAGGCAGAGTCAAAGAAGTTTCTTAACCATTTCATAATGAAAGAGAAATGTTTCCGCCCTCCAGCCGCGATAGTCGACCCGCAAGCTCAAGTTCGAGCAGGACGGGCCATAGCTCGGCGGGAGTTACTTGGCATTGGCGGACCAATTCGTCAACCGAGACTGGGCTAGGACCAAGCAGATCAATAACCTGGCGTCGGACATTATCCGTCACGTCAGACGGATCGCATATCTCTCGAACAAACGGTCCATTGCCGCAACTTTGGCCCTGTATTTCAGGCATTTTCATGGGAAATTGTAGGTTATCGATAATGTCCTGAGCCGATTCGGTAAGGATCGCTCCTTCGCGAATCAGGCGGTTGGTCCCGCGATGACGCGGATCGGTTGGTGTTCCCGGGACTGCAAACACCTCTCGTCCTTGGTCGGCGGCGAAGCGCGCCGTGATCAGCGAGCCCGAGCGACTTGTCGCTTCGACGACCACAACTCCAAGCGACAAACCGGAGATCAGTCGATTGCGCCGCGGAAAATGCCGCGCTTGTGGGACAGTGCCCAGTGGCTGCTCGGAAACGATCGCGCCTTGCTCCCGAATCAGCTCGTAGAGGGTTTCGTTTTCGGGCGGATAGATATTGTTGGCGCCGCCGGCGACGACGGCCACCGTGCCTGTTGCCAAAGCACCTTGATGCGTATGGGTATCGATGCCTCGGGCCAGCCCTGACACGACGACAAGTTGGGCACTGCCCAGCTCTTTGGCCAAATCATGAGCAAAGCGTCGTCCAGCAGCTGAAGCGTTGCGTGCGCCGACCATGGCAATGGTCGGGCGGGTGAGCAACGACGGCTCGCCGAGCGCTGTAATCAAGGGCGGCGCGTCTGCTATTGCCGCCAGGCGCGGTGGGTAGCCGGGGTCATCCTTCAGTAACATTCGTCCGCCGACACGCTCTACTGCGTCCATTTCTGCCAAGGCGCGGTCTTCGTCCGCCAATTTGATCGCCCGGCGGCGACCACCACGGCGCGCAAGTTCAGGCACGGCGGCCAACGCGTGGCGCGCCGACCCATAAATCGATAAGAGGTCGCCAAATGTTATCGGACCAACATTTTCACTGCGCGCCAGCCGGAGCCACGCGACGCGTTCCGCCCAGTCGAAGGTGGCAACGTCGGACGTGCGCTGGTGCTGCGGCATAGCCTTAGACTCATGGACCGGACCAACGCGGTCAAGGTCGTATCGCGGCCATCGGCACGATAGTGGAGAAGTGTATCCTATTAGCCGGCCGGCAAAGATATCGCGCCCGGAGCGCCTGGAGCGTCCGTTGGTGTGCCAATTGCATCACCGACAAACACTTCGTAGCCCGCGGCCGCCATATCCGCCAATTGGTCCGGGCTATCCACGGATCGCAGTCCGCACTTCATGCCGCGCAACGCGGCGCGAATGGCAAACTTCGCAAGCAGACCGTTCGACGCACCGGTGTTTGCCGTGGTGAGAAGATATCCGGCGCCCGAACATTCAAGCCCTTCAATGCGGTCCAAACTGCACGGCACGCGCAACCGGGAATCTTTGGAGTGCCGGCGAATGAACGACAAAACCTTTGGCAACTTTGTCTGATTGAATCCGTACAATGGGCAAATCAGTTCGATCAATTTGAGATCGGTCGGGATGATTTCTGAGCCTTCGAGGATTTGCGAAAGGTATTCGCGGGCAGATGCTTTCATCAGCACGCCAAAATGGAGTGCCAAAACCAGCGGCTTTATTTCATCTGCCGCCAGGGTCATCGCGTAGCATTCCATGGTTCGTAGCGTGATTAACGAATCGTAGGTCGATGCCAACACGCCACTGTCGTCGGCCAGGAACGCCGCTTCGCCAAACAGCGCTGACAGGTTCGATGATGGCTTTGCGAGGACCGATTGCGCGTCCATAACAGCGTGCGTTCGGGCCGACCAAACGGGCCGAAAGCCAACCGTCACGTCCATGATGATCGTCGCCGCTTTTTCGCGAACTTCTCTGCTAGCGCGGTTGTCGGGCGGCCCGATAAATGGAATGCGGCCCCCGCCAATCATCGGTTGGTCCGCCGCGTCGGGAGGTGCCATCGGCGCGCTTGTGTGGTTGCTCTCAGCGGCTACGGACGGTTCTGATCCGATTTCGACCCGGATCGGGGCGCCTTCCGTTGTGATAGCCTTGGTGTTAGAGGCGTTGCCGCGAGCGACCGTCAGCCGGGTCACATCGACGATGATGTCCACGTCGTAGTTGGACGGCGATACAGCGCGCAGCGCGTCGGAGAGTTCCCGGCCGATCTGTCGCGATCGTTCGATCGCCGTATCCTGGCAATCGGCGCGGTAGCAGATCGTGTAGTCGAACGCGCCCCCAACACTATAGGTTTCTCTCTCCGCCAGGTGCGCCGCGACGGCCTTGCGACCCAAATTAGACATGAGATCCATGACCTCGTGCCAATGGTCCGACAACGCCTCTGTCACGCGGTCGATATCGACCATTTTGGTTCGTGCCTTGAAAACCGTGCCGTTTTGGTCGGCAGCGGCGACGATCTGGGTGTTTTCGATGTCTCTTGTTGCGGTTCCGTTGACTGAAGCGTTGGCAGTTTGATCGGAGCGATTGCCTGAGCTTTTGTCTGCGGGCGGCACGGATTCCGAGTCATAAAAGAACTCGGCGACGCGCGATGTGATCCTGTGAGACGGCAAGAAATCCTCCGGTCAAATTGTCTAGGTCATCTGGCGGCGTGACGGAGGGTTGGGAACCACGGATTGTGGGCGCCTAGGACCGAATCGACTTCGACCCGTTACCGATTCGAGGTTCCGTGCCGACTATAAGACGTTTCACGTTCCCGATATGTTTCAAAAGAACCAAAACTGCTATGAGACCAAGAACTTCAACAAACTGAGGTAGGCCGGGCAGCCAATAAGGCAGATAGCTTTTGCCTTGACCATAGAGAATGAGGACCAAGTAGACCGGTGCGAGCGGGATGGCGACGAGTGCGCCAACAGACGAAATTCGCGTCGTGACCACCAATGCGAGCCATGTAAGACAGGCAGCAATGGCCACCGGCCAAGACAGAGCGAACATGACCCCAAGGCTTGTGGCCACGCCCTTGCCGCCACGAAATCTAAGCCAGATCGGCGCCATGTGGCCGACGACCACGCCGACCGCGGCGATTGCCTTGAAATCGGGCCCGTAATAGCCGGCTGCCAGTACCGCGAGGGCGCCTTTGGCGCCATCCAGCAACAGGGTCGCGCCGGCCAAGCCGCGCCGACCAGTGCGCATGACATTCGTGGCGCCAATGTTACCGGACCCGACGTGGCGGATATCTCCAAGACCGGCCCACTTCGTGAGCAGCAGCCCGAAAGGCACGGAGCCGACCAAATAGGCTGCAAATCCTGTTGCATACCATGGCCAGGTGTAGCCGATGCCGCCCAGCAGGTCGGGCACTAGTCCGAACCCTCTGTCTGTGAGAGCATATGCACGGTTCGCCCGGCAACCACGGTGCGTACCACTTTGCCTTGCACAGGCCGACCGTCATAGGGCGCATTGCGGGATTTGCTGTGCAGCGCCGCCGCATCTATGCGCCATGGTCGATCCAAATCGACGAGCGCCAAATCGGCGGACCGACCGGGTCGGAGGGCACCGGCGTCGAGACCGAGCAGTTGGGCCGGGCGCGCAGTCAGCTTGTCCAACAGCGGCAGCAACTCGATATGACCGCCATGGTAGAGTTCCAGGGCCAATGGCAACATGGTTTCCAGTCCAATGATGCCGTTCTCGGCATGCGCGAATGGAAGGCGCTTGGAATCCTGGTCGTGGGGCGCGTGATCGCTGGAAATCACATCGATTGTACCGTCGGCCAATCGGCTGACCACGGCCTGGCGATCGGGTTCCGCGCGCAGTGGTGGCGATACTTTGGCGAACGTCCGGTAGTCCTCCACCGCGTTCTCGTTCAAAGCAAAATAGTGGGGTGCCGTCCCGCACGTCACATTGAGACCCGACGTCTTGGCGCGCGCGACGATGTCATAGGTATCCGCGATCGAACCATGGGCAACATGGTAGCGGCCACCATAGCGCCCCAATAGGCGCACATCACGTTCAACCACCAGCGCCTCGGCTATGGGCGGAATGCCTATCAACCCCAGGCGCGTGGCGAGTTCGCCCTCATTCATTTCGCCGCCCTCGGTCAGGGACGGCTCTTCGGTATGCTGCATGATCAAGGCGTTAAACGCCTTCCCATAAGCAAGCGCGCGGCTCATCACCAAAGAATCGGCGAGCGTACGATGGGCGTCGCTGAAGGCCAGGGCGCCAGCTTCCTGCAGAAGTCCTATCTCCGTGAGCTGTTCGCCCTTGAGCCCCCGTGTCAACGCGGCAGCCGCATAAATGCGCACCAAGCTGGTTTCACGCGCGCGGCGGGCAATGAACTCGATCAGCGCCGGGTGATCGATGACCGGGTCCGTGTTGGGCATGCAGAGCACACTCGTGACGCCGCCGGCTGCGGCAGCGCGGCCCGCCGACTCCAATGTCTCCTTGTGCTCTTCGCCCGGTTCGCGCAGGTGCGCGCGCATGTCGACCAGGCCCGGCATCAGGCACAATCCATCACACGCGACGTGTTCGGCACCGTCCGGCAATCCATCGCGAAAAAGGTGGGAGCCGAGATCGGCAATTTGGCCGTTTTCGACCAACAGCCCGCCGACGGTGTCGAGGCGCGATTCGGGATCCAGTAGCCGCGCGTTGGTATAGGCTGTGCGGCCCCGATGCGGCGGTGGCTTGCTCGCAATCATGCCGCGCTCGCCGATGCACACTTTCCGAGCTGGCGTGACAGCACCGCCAAACAGGCCATGCGCACGGCGACGCCTAACTCGACTTGGTCCAAGATCACGCTGCGTGTGATGTCGTCGGCCAGGCCACTGTCGATCTCGATACCGCGATTGATTGGTCCTGGGTGCATGATCAAGGCATCCGGCTTGGCAAGAGTCAGTTTTTCCGAGTCGAGACCGAAGAACCGAAAATATTCGCGGGTCGAGGGGACAAATGTGCCGCGCATGCGTTCCGTCTGTAAACGGAGCATCATCACAATGTCGCAGTCGCGAACACCTTCACGAATATCGTGAAAAACCGAAACACCGAGTCTTTCCACGGCGGGCGGCAAGAGTGTCGGCGGCGCCACCAGCCTGATCCGCGCACCCATCGTGTTCAACAGCAGGATATTCGAACGCGCGACACGACTGTGCAGTATGTCGCCACATATGGCGACGGTCAGGCCCTGCAAGGCGCCACGCCGCCGCCGAATCGTCAGCGCATCTAATAGGGCCTGGGTGGGGTGTTCATGGGAACCGTCTCCGGCATTGATCACAGCCACATTGACCTTTTCGGATAGCAACTTGACGGCGCCCGACTCGGGGTGGCGAACGACCAGCACATCCGGATGCATCGCGTTCAGGGTCATCGCGGTATCGAGCAGCGTTTCGCCCTTCTTGATCGAACTCGAACCGACAGACATGTTAATGACATCGGCGCCGAGCCGCTTGCCCGCCAGTTCGAAGGATGTGCGCGTGCGGGTCGAATCCTCAAAAAACAGGTTGATCAGCGTCCGGCCGTTGAGCAGACGCTGCTTTTTTTCCAGTTGCCGATTGAGGTCGACGTATGAATCTGAGAGGTCCAGCAGATCCGCAATGTGCTGCTGAGACAAACCTTCGATTCCCAACAGATGTCGGTGCGGAAACGAAGTATCGCGCGGAGGCATGGTCATAAAACCGGACTATACGACTTGGTCCCGGCAAGGAGCAAGCGAACAGCCGACGCATCTGCAAGCCCGAGCTAACACGGCACGGTCGTCTCCGTCGATCTGACACGACAGCGCATTTTCTTGATTTTAATGTTGAGTGCATGGTGTCGTTTATGTATTCATGAATCCATATAGAAATGTTCAAGAGTACAATTTGCACAAAGACTGCAATGAATCTGCAAAATATCTTCAGAACAACAATATTTCTAGTTGTATTCACTGCATGCATCCTCGGTTCATGGGCTTTTTATTTTGAGCCGCGGAGCTTGACCAACAGTGCGTCGGACATGGTGATCGAACCTTGGCCGGCTGCTTGCGACGGACTAAATGTTGTCGTGTTAGCGGATTTGCATGTCGGTTCACCTTACTTTGGTCTCGACAAACTCGAGACGATCGTTCGTGAAACAAACAGCAAAGATCCTGATCTGATCCTCCTCGCCGGCGACTATGTCATTCACGGTGTGATCGGTGGAAAATTCGTCACGCCGGAACCGATAGCCAGACAATTGAGCGTGCTGCGCGCCAAAATCGGCGTGTACGCCGTCCTCGGAAATCACGATTGGTGGTATGATGCCGCGCGGATCACAGCAGCTTTTGCGCAAAACGGGATTCCCGTTTTGGAAGACGCCTCGGTGCAGATCGGTATTGGAGACTGCGAATTTTGGCTGGTCGGGGTGAGTGATTTTTGGGAGGGGGCCCACGACGTACAAAAGGCGCTGCGGGGCGTCCCTGAAGGCGCGCCGGTCATCGCGTTTACCCACAATCCCGACGTCTTCGTTGAAATTCCGGATCGCGTATCTTTGACTGTTGCGGGCCATACTCACGGCGGTCAGGTCAGCCTGCCCTTGGTCGGACGGCCGGTTGTCCCGTCACGATACGGTCAGCGCTTCGCCGTTGGGCGAATCAATGAAGGCGGTCGCCAGATGTTCGTCAGTCAAGGGCTAGGAACCAGCATCATTCCCGTGCGTTTCCGCGTGCCGCCGGAGATTTCGGTAATCACGCTTCGCGCGAAGTGAACCAGCCGCGGGAGATCTGGGCACACCGACCGGTTCATTTGATACCGACGGCACAGAGCGCATCCAGCGCACCCTGCAAGATGTAGGCTGCGGCCAGTTGATCCACGACTTTGGCACGTTTGCGCCGCGAGAGGTCGGCCTCAAGCATGCCGCGCGTCACGGCCGCCGTCGACAGACGCTCGTCCCACAACAGGATCGGCAATGCGACATGTTTCGTGAGGTCGGCGGCGAACTGGCGCGTGGCCTGGCAGCGCGGTCCCTCGCTGCCGTTCATGTTGATCGGTAGGCCCAGCACAATCCCGGCCACGTCTTGCGCCGCGCATGTTTCGGCAAGGACAGCCAAGTCGTGGCGCAATTTGGTCCTCTGCAATGTACGGACGGGCGTCGCGACCGTGCGTGTCGCGTCCGACAGCGCCATTCCCACGGTCCGCGTTCCGAGATCCAAGCCCAATAGGCGCGTGCCGGCGCACGTCCGCGACGCGAAATCCGTCACTGTCTCACAAATCATGGCTTGTGTTCGGTCGTTGGAAATGGCGGATCTCGCCGTTGTTATTGTCTTTGCCAGCTGTGGCGGGCGCGCGCCGCTGCCGCTATAGTCGAACGTCTCCCGCATACCGGAGTGGATACCCAATGTCACTGGACAAGGCGACGGTTGCACGTATCGCCCGGCTCGCGCGCATCGAGATTGCCGAGGTCGAACTCGAACCGCTGGCCGAAGAGCTATCAAATATCATCACATGGGTCGAGCAATTGAACGAGATCGACATAGACGGCGTTGAGCCGATGACCAGCGTCGTCGCCATGGGATTGCGCCGCCGGCCGGACCTGGTCAACGATGGTGGCTACGCTTCTGATGTGTTGGCAAATGCGCCCGAGGCGGCGGATGGCCATTTCGTCGTGCCGAAGGTCATTGAGTAATGCCGGCGACCGGAGAGGGTGTTGGCCTCACCATCGCGGAAATGCGCGATGGTCTGAGGACGGGCGAATTCACCGCGGTTGCTTTGGCAGAGGCCCATATCGAAGCGACAGAGCAGGCCCGATCGTTAAACGGTTATATCACCGAGACACCGGAACAAGCTCTGGCCGAAGCGCGCGCATCCGACGCACGTCGGGCCAACGGGGATATCGGCGTCATGGACGGCATCCCTATCGCCATGAAGGACTTGTTCTGTTCGAACGGCGTGTTGACGACAGCTGGGTCACATATTTTGGACGGCTTCGTTCCGCGATATGAATCGACAGTTTCGGCGAATGTGCGCCGGGCCGGGGCGGTCTCACTCGGCAAGACCAATCTCGACGAGTTCGCCATGGGATCGGCCAACATCACCAGTTATTACGGTCCGGTCGAGAACCCTTGGCGAGGCAGCGGCGACAACCGGCCCTTGGTGCCTGGCGGGAGTTCGGGCGGCTCGGCCGCTTTGGTCGCGGCGCGTGCGGTGCCGGCCGCGACCGGCACGGATACCGGCGGCTCGATCCGCCAACCCGCGTCGTTCTGTGGCGTGATCGGCTTGAAACCGACTTATGGTCGTTGTTCCCGGTGGGGCATTGTCGCCTTTGCGAGCTCTCTCGACCAGGCCGGGCCGATCACCCGAACCGTGCGCGATGCGGCGATCATGCTCGGTGCAATGGCCGGCTTCGACCCGAAGGACTCAACGTCGGTCGAAACGCCGGTTCCTGACTACGAAGCGGGCCTCACCGGCGACATTCGCGGATTGCGCATCGGCATTCCGGCTGAGTATCGCGTCGATGGTATGAGCACCGAGATCGAGAATCTATGGCAGCGCGGCGCCACATGGTTGCGGGACGCAGGGGCGGAGCTGGTCGACATCTCGTTGCCGCACACAAAGTACGCCTTGCCTGCCTACTACATCATCGCCCCGGCCGAAGCGTCATCGAACTTGGCGCGTTACGACGGGGTCAAATACGGTCTGCGTGTGGACGACTCTGATTTGGTCCATCAGTACGAAAAAACCCGGGGTGTAGGATTCGGGGCCGAAGTACGGCGACGCGTAATGATCGGCACGTACGTCTTGTCGGCCGGGTATTACGATGCCTATTACCTGCGCGCGCAGCGAGTGCGCACGTTGATTGCCCACGATTTTACCAATGCGTTCGGTTCCGTCGATCTTGTCTTGACGCCAACCACGCCATCAGCTGCCTTTCCGATTGGGGAACGGATGGGCGATCCCGTGGCCATGTATCTCAATGACGTTCTGACAGTTCCGGCAAGCCTGGCCGGATTGCCGGCAATCACTGTGCCGTCGGGCTTGTCCAGCGATGGTTTGCCGCTTGGCTTGCAGTTGATTGGGCGCGCCTTCGATGAGCCAACGCTGTTGCGCGCGGCCGAAGTTGTCGAGGCAGCCGCGGCCTTCTCCGCCGTGCCGGCCTTTACGGTGGAAGGGGGTGTATCGTGAGCGAAAGCCCGTTGCTGCAGGGGCGCACCGGCGACTGGGAGACGGTGATCGGCCTCGAGGTCCACGCCCAGGTCGTTTCCGACAGTAAGCTGTTTTCCGGCGCGGCCACGGCGTTCGGTGCCGCGCCCAACAGTCAGGTATCGTTGGTCGACGCGGCGATGCCGGGCATGTTGCCGGTGATCAACGAAGTATGTGTCGCGCAAGCTGTGCGCACAGGACTTGCGCTCAATGCCGAGATCCACCAGGTCTCCGTTTTTGACCGGAAGAACTATTTCTATCCCGACCTGCCACAGGGATACCAAATCTCTCAATATTCCCGGCCAATTGTTGGCCATGGAACAATCGACCTCGATTTGGAAGACGGCACGACACGTCAGGTTGGGATCACGCGATTGCACCTTGAACAGGATGCCGGCAAGAGTATGCACGATCAGCATCCGACCAAAAGCTATGTCGACCTCAACCGCTCGGGCGTCGCGCTCATGGAGATCGTTTCGGAGCCGGATCTGCGCAGCGCCGATGAAGCCGCGGCGTATCTGCGCAAACTGCGGTCCATTTTGCGTTATATCGGCACTTGCGACGGCAATATGGAACAAGGCTCCATGCGCTGCGATGTCAATGTTTCCGTACGCAAGCTGGGCCAAGCCTACGGAACCCGATGCGAAATCAAGAACGTCAATTCCGTGCGCTTTGTCCAGCGGGCGATCGACTATGAAGCCGCGCGACAGGTCGAGGTTATCGAAGACGGCGGCGAGATTCAGCAAGAGACGCGCTTGTACGACGCCAACCGCAACGAAACACGCTCTATGCGCTCGAAAGAGGAGGCGCATGATTACCGCTACTTCCCCGATCCCGATTTGTTGCCGTTGGAACTCGATAGTGACTGGATCGAGATGTTGAAGAGCGGCCTCCCGGAATTGCCGGATGCAAAGAAAGCGCGGTTTCTGGCCGACTATGGGCTCAAGGGATACGATGCGGGCGTCTTGGTCGCGGAACCCGAAACCGCCTCTTATTTTGAATTGGTCGCGGATGGCCGCGACCCCAAGATCGCGGCCAACTGGGTGACGAGTGATCTCTTCGGTGCCTTGAACAAAGCCGATTTGGCGATCGAAAACTCGCCGATTTCGGCCACGCAACTTGGCGGTCTCATCGACCTGATTTCGGACGGCACAATCTCTGGCCGTATTGCCAAGGATGTGTTTGCCGAAATGTTTCGTACTGGGCGCGATGCCGTCGACATTGTCGAAGATAAGGGCTTGAAGCAAGTCACGGATACAAGCGCCATCGAAAGTCATGTTGATTCAGTTATCGCGGCCAACCCGAACCAAGTCGCGGAGTTCAAGGCGGGCAAGGACAAGCTGATGGGATTTTTTGTCGGACAGGTCATGAAGGCCAGCCAAGGCAAGGCGAATCCCAAACTGGTCAACGAATTGCTGAACAAGAAGTTGCGCGGCGATTGATTGGGCTCTGGCCTGGCCAAGCTGGAAGCACGCGCGTAGGCTTCAAGAAAGGCCGTATTGACGGGAGGCAAGCATGGCGAAGCACGTAAGACGACGGGCAATTCTGCGTGGTGGTGTCGGGGGCGCCGGTGCTATCGCCGCCATGGCGGCCACCGGGTCGGCACCGGCCATTGCACAAGGGCGGGTTCAATGGAAGATGGTCACCGCCTGGCCCAAGGGGTTTCCGGGCCTGGGAACCGGATCGGAGCGCATCGCCGAATCGGTCACGGCGATGTCGGAAGGGCAATTTACGATCAAGGTCTATGGCGCCGGCGAGCTGGTTCCTGCCTTCGAAGTCTTCGACGCGGTCCGCGATGGCACCGCCGAATGTGCGCATGATGCGCCCTATTATTGGATCGCCAAGCATCCGGCGACGCCGTTTTTCTGCAGCGTACCGGGTGGTCTCACCGCGCAGGAACACATGGCATGGATCTACTTTGGCGGCGGGCAAGCCCTGTGGGACGAACTCTATAGTTGGTTTGGGCTGAAAGGCTTTCTGGCGGGGTCTGGCGGTCCAAATGTCGGTGGCTGGTTCCGCAAGGAAATTCGATCGGTGGATGACCTGAAGGGCCTGCGCATGCGCATTCCTGGGCTCGGTGGCGAAATGCTCAATCGGCTTGGCGGCGTTGCGGTCAATTTACCCGGTGGCGAGATTCTCACCTCACTTCAGTCCGGGACCATTGATGCCGCCGAATGGATTGCGCCCTATAACGACTTGGCCTTTGGGTTCCACAAAGTGGCTGACTATTGTTACGCGCCGGGCGTGCATGAGCCGGGGCCAGGCGTCGCGGTCACTGTCAACAAAGAGGCCTATGAAGCTCTGCCGAGCCAATTTCAAGAAATGATTCGGCGCGCCACGGGCGATGAAGCCGGGCGCATGCTCGCCGAGATGACGGCCGGCAATGGGCGCGCCTTGAAAGCGTTAATTGAGTCACACGGAGTGCAGTTGCGGCGCTTTCCCGACGATGTCGCCCAAGCCATGCTGAGTGTCTCGGCCGACATTCGCTCGGAAGTCGCGCAAGCTGACGAAATCAGCAAACGCATTTACGAGAGCTGGTCCGCATTTCGAGATGAGATGCGTGCCCTGGCACCGCTGACCGAGCTTGGTTACTTGACCTACAGATCGGGCTGACGGTCCGTGTAGCAATGTCGTTGGCCCGGTCCACGCGGGCGCCAAATCAGCGGCTGAGTTCGCGATGGCGAAAGCATTCGGCCAGGTGATCGTTGACCATGCCGATCGATTGCATGAACGCGTACATGATGGTTGAGCCGACAAAACGGAATCCGCGTGATTTCAGATCCTTAGACAGGCGGTCGGAAAGCGGTGTCGTTGCCGGCACTTGCGACATGTCTTTCCAGTTGTTTTGGATCGGCGTGCCTTCGACGAATTGCCAGAAATAGGGGGCGAGTCCGCCGCGTTCCTCGCGTAGCGTCAACGTCGCTTGGGCGTTCGTCACGGCGGCGCGCACTTTCAACCGGTTCCGTATAATACCCGTATCGGTCAGCAAGGCAGCGATTTTGGCTTCATCATAACGCGCTATTCGTTCCGCATCGAAGTTATCGAAGGCGCGTCGGTAGCCGTCGCGGCGCTTGAGGATTGTCAACCAGCTCAGACCGGCTTGCGCGCCTTCCAATATCAACATTTCAAACAGGCGCGTTTCATTGTGAAGCGGCACACCCCATTCGGTGTCGTGATAGGCGATATAGGCAGCGTCGGATCCCGGCCACGGGCAGCGCTGTTGGACCACTGACATTCCATTCGGGCCTAGAAATTTGCCCAATCGGGTTTGACGGGTCGCAAAATGGCATCGCCCGCGCGAAACTCGCCGTCACTTTTGGCTGGTTGCGCGAGATGTTCCAGGCGGATCTGCGCCAAACCGATATTTTTCCGCCCTGAGCGCATAGCGCCGGCGTCGCGGCCATTTACGGTAATGGGCGTGCCGGGCGCTGGCAGCGGCCCTTCGACATCAACGCGCATCAAACGCCGGCGCACGGTTCCACGTCGTTTTTGTCGGGTCGTATTCTCTTGTCCGACGTAGCACCCTTTGGTGAAATCAATGCCGTTGAGCTCTTCGAAGTTGCTCTCCAGAAGGAATGACTTGTCCACCAAGATATCGCGGCTGCCGTCGGGCACGCCATGGCTGAGCCGTAGGTCGTCATAGGCACCAAAACCAGCGCGCCGAAACCCGTCTGCGGCCATCGGCGCAAACTCGACGTCTGCAGGTAACACGATACGCGCACCCAAGTCAGGCAAGCGCGGATCGACATATGCGATTCCACTGTGATAGGCGCGCGCGGCACCTTCCTGGAGCGGCAGACCCAAGCGTTCGGTGGCTGACGCGCCAAATGCGACAGCGATCGCCCACTGCGCGGACTCATCTGAAATGGAGACGTCGGCACGGAGGCGAAACATACTGAGCCGCTTGATCAGATCGGTCGCGCGTGCCCGCTCGCAGTCGATCATGATGACGTCGTTAATCTCGAAAATAAAAAAGTCGTGAAGGTACTTGCCCTGGGCCGAGAGCAAGGCCGCATAAACGGTCCGCGCCGGGCCGACCGACTCGACATCATTGGTCACCAGTCCCTGCAAGAACGCACGCGAATCGCTGCCGTCGACAACAACAACGGTTCGGTCGGGCAGGGGGGCGTAGCAGTTTTCTGTCATCACGCACCCATCTCACATCGCATCGTCTCAGACTTAAGATGATCTGTCGCCACGCGCAAGGGCGTACACTTTGCAGACCGCGTCCCCAGTGCGTATAAAGCGCGCCCATGCTTGTGACATTCCTTGACGATACAGTGCCGTTCGACGGCCACAGCTCGAACAGCCGGCCCCTTGGCGGTCCGCAAAAAGCCATTGCTGCGCTGGCCGCGGCTATGGCCAAGCGCGGCCACGTTGTCCGTGTCTACAACAATTGCGAATTTCCCGTCGTCGTCGACGACGTGAGTTGGCGCAACATAGACGAGTGCGATGCGGTTCGGACCGATTGGCTGATCGCACACCGCAATCCGAAGCTACTCGGCCTGGTCCCAGACGCTGAACGCCGGGCGCTATGGTTGTCCGCGCCGGCGCGGGGGTTGGACAATGGCGAGTCGTATTCGATCGTCAATCAGCACAAGCCTGTCATAGTCTTGCAGGGGCTCTTCCATAGCTCGACGGTTCCGCCAATCTATAACAGTCAGCGGACGGCGCTGATCATTGGCGGTGTTGGCGATCTGTACCGCGAGGCGGCCGCAATGACACCCGCCACACCGCCAAAGGCCGTGGTGACCGTCCATCCACGTGCCGGGCTGGGCTGGTTGCTGAACCTATGGATCGAGCATGTGTTTCCGCGCGTGCCGTGGGCGGAATTGCACGTTTTTTCTGCGATCCTTGATCGCGGCCAGCTTGGCGCGGCGGTGCCCGACGATATCCGCCCAATATTGGAACGTGCGACAAATGCGGCAAACCAGGGCGTGCGGATCATGCGACCCTTGTCCGACCCCGATATGGTGGAAGCCTATCGCACGGCGCGGGCGCACCTCTATCCGGGATCCGAAAATGACGTCACTTGTAGTACTTTGGCGGAAAGCCAGGCAGTCGGGTTGCCGGCGGTGGTGCGCGCGCTTGGGGCGGCCAGCGAGCGGATCAGGAATGGCCAGACGGGCTATGTGGCGCCGGATGACGAAGCGTTCGCCAACCTTGCGGTGCGGCTGCTAGACGACGGAGACACGTTCCGCAAGCTCAGCGACGCTGCGCGCGACAGCCAGCGCGGCCGTTCTTGGGACAAAGTTACTGAGGAATTTGAACGCGCTTTCGTATAAGCGCCGCGTCGCTCCTTGCTCTTGTCGCGCGGAGTTCCTAGAGCTTCCTCGGGCGGTCGACGGCACTGCCGCGAACAGTGCCTGCACTTCGCGCATCGGCTGCCCGGTCAGATCCCGAGCGCTGGGTTTTTTGGTGCGTGGCTCGCGGCTGTCTTGGTGCCTGTGTCGGCTGATTCGTCATGACGGTTCTAAGAGCTTCGGCGACGGCGATCGGAGTGAGTGCGCGCCACAAGAACATGCGGGCTCCGAGGCGTCCTACGCCGCCTTTTGGCCGGAACCGGCTGCGGCCGGTTCGGGCGTAGGGTAATGGTGTGTTTCGTCGATCAGGGCCTGCGCGGTGGGCAGACATTTGCCGCATCTTGGTCCGCTACCAAGCCGATCGTAGGCGCTATGGGCGCAACGCGCGCCTGCCTGGGCCGCTGATCGAATTTCAGATTCTCGATATCCGTTACAAAGACAAACGAACACTCAAACCTCCCTCAAGCCCCAATAGGATAACTTGATGAGAATGAGTGTCAATACCAATCATGTCGCAATCTGGCGTTACGGCTCTCTTGCCGATGAGTCCTCCGTTTCCGCCGGCTCTTGACCACCAAACAGCCTGAATATGAAACCGAAGACCTTCTTTATGCCTCGCCAGATTCTGGGCAATAGCCAGATCAGCAACAGAACAAACACGACAAATGCGCCAAGGAACCACCAAGGATGCTGCAAAGCCGCCCATACACCGCCGATAACGGCCAGGTCCTCCGTGATCGAAGCGGTCCAGTTTGTGATGGGCTCGGGAGAGGTGTTGATGAGCACGCGACCGCCAGCCTTGGTCGCATGGGCGGCAGTGACAACGCCGCCGCCGACAAGTGCCGAGGCCAGCTCGATGGCCGGCCCCATACCCTCTGCGGCGCCATAAGCCATCATGATACCGGCCGGCAGGCGGACAAACGTGTGGATTCCATCCCATGCCGTGTCAATGCCTGGAATTTTGTCGGCGATGAACTCAACCACGAACATCAAGAATGCGGCGCCCATCACGAGCGGGTGGGCCAGGATTTCCAGGCCCGGTGGCAACACAACCATGCCCGTCACATGCATGTAGCCCATGGTAAGCATGGCGGCATATAGGTTGATACCGCTGGCCCAGGCACTGCCAAGGACCACAGCGATTTGTTGGGCGATGGCGTCCAAATCCATTGGCGCAAACCCCGTTCAATGCGTGACGTGGGGCAACATACGTGACCGCATATTCAACGTCGATGGCCGTCGGCCTCGTCACTGGACAGCAACCCGCTAAATGCCTCGGTCAAGTCTTCGACCAACGCATCCCGACCTGACTCGTCGACCGGTTGGCGGCCCCCGTTCGACAACGTTGACCAGTCTCGGCGGCCGCGTGCCCGCTTGAGTAGCGAAGACACAACGGCGGGTCGTTCGCCGGGTTCGCGTGTTGTTTGCCGCACCGGTTCTTGAGCGCCATGGCCGCGACCGAGCAGGGCGCCAATTAGTGCCAGTTCACGCGAAATCATGACCTGGAGCGTTGAATCGGCCACAGTCATATCCGCATAGCCGCGGGCCAAGTCCAAAAGTCGCCCGCCATATCGCCGGAGGCCGTCGAAGACGACGCCGACGGTGGCCCCGGCAAGGGCCGCGGCGCCCAACGTTAAACCGCCCGTGACCAAATCGATGGCCAGCCCGGCTGTTGCCCCCGTTGCGGCGGCTTTGGTGGTCTCGGCGCCAAGTCGCGCCAAAGTGGCCGGATCGAACAGATCTTGTTGCCAGGCCCCCTGCGCAAAGGGCAGCGCGTCCGAGACATAATCTGCTTCCGAGAAACGATGTAGGCGCAACAATGCCTGGACGGTACTTTGTTCGCGCTGACGCACGTTCGCCTTCAATCGCTCCGCGGCCTGGTTCTCAGCCGGTTTGTCTTCGGCCGGGTAACTCAGCCGCGCCGCGGCGACATCAACAGTCAATTCGGCCAGGATGCGCGCGGATGCGCGTCTGAGTGCGGCGCGGGCCGCGGTAAGTTCGGCAATAAGTGCGTTCAGTATTGGGGCGAAGCGATCGGCGAGGGTCGCGATCTTGGCGTATAGGGCCAGTTCGTCCGCCTCGCGATAAACTACGGTATCAAATGGCACGACGGCGTGCATGTTGACACGCGCCAGCTGCGCGCGCCACGCATCGGATTGGTTGGTATCGGCCGCAATGAAATTCAGAACCGGCAACACCGGTTTGCCGCAGCGCCCGAGTAGCTCAAGTTCGTCGCGATGTTTCGCACGCACCGGATCACGCGCGTCAATCACGTAGAGCAGCACATCCGACGCCAGCACTTGGTTCAAGGCTTTTGCTTCCTGCCCAAACAGGCCGTGCAGCGATGGGTCGCCAGCAAAAGCTTGCAATGTCTCGATCCAGTCCTCCCGGCGGTTGGCTTTGAGGGTCTCGATATGGACCAACAGGCCGCTCGAATCCTCGAATCCCGGCGTATCGAAAAGGTGCATCACAGGGCGTCCGGCCACCGCCAGTTCCGCCATTTCGACATGGCGCGTGGTGGCCGGATGCGCAGATATTTGGCCGAAGTCGCGCCGCCGAGTCAGAGTGCGAAGCAAACTCGTTTTGCCAGTATTGGTGTGGCCGACGACAGCGATATCGGGGACCTCGCTCATGATCGGGTGCCAAAAAGCCGCGCATAGCGCTGTCGATCACTGGTGCCGAAGTTATCCAGATCGATCGCAACCATCCGCGTGCTATCAACGCCGGCAGCCTGCGCCGCGGCGACCCAATCCGCGGCCCGAATCCGAGCGTCTTGCGCGGACAAACGTCGATCAAGGCCGTTGGCACCTGTGAAAAGGACCGCTACGCGGTCGTCGGCGGCTGTGTTCAAGGCGGCGAGGGCCGCGGTCACGCCCCGGTCAGGCGTAGCCCGCAAATCAACGACAACGACCAACCGCGCCATCGGTTTGACGGCCCGTTCCACTTTCTGCCGCGCCCATTCTAGGTCGGCATGGCTATCGCGACAGCCAAGGTCATGCACCATCTCCGGCGTATCGGGCGGCGGCCAGCCAATCGCTGGCGGGTCGAGTTCCCAACCGAGCAGATAGAATTCGCCCGGTGGCGGCGGTGGCGCCGGCCGATCAAGGTCAGGAACGGTATCCAGGTACGTCCTTTGGTCGGTGTCACCGTCGACGACGCGTATATCGGTCGCGATCGGCGCAAGCTGCGCCTTCAATTGCGCATAGAACGGAAGATGCATGTCGAGCGGGGTATTCGCGCCACGATACAGCGCATACGCCAGGGACGCCACCAGCGCCAGTGTGCGTGGAGCAAGTCCATAGAGGCCAATCGACCCGACGAGCAACGAAGACCACAGGATTTCGTTGGCGCGTTCCTTCGACCCAGGCCACTCAGCGGCCAGCACGGCCGCCGTGTCCGGGACCGAGACACCCAGCCAGCCCGGCAACGCCGCCAACACGCCGGTCAGCCAGATATATGAATCAGCGTCGAGGATCGTTGTTTCCCAAACGAATATGTACCTCTGCAAGCCGAGCATAACCACTGACATGGCGAGGACTCCGAGAAGATAGCCCAACCAAAACCAATGACTGAGAGCTGCGGTCAGCCAACGGCCCGCATTGCTTTGCCGCCAGCGAGTCGCCTGTGCTTCCAGTGCCGCTCTTCGGTGCTGCGTATCGCCGAACCGCGTCGTCAGATAGCGCCAAAGCGACATGACGGTCGAACCGAGAAAACCACCCCGCGTCGCGCCGGGGGCAGCGATCATCAACAACAGCCAGACGATGAAGCTGATTGCGTGCAGCCCAAGAAGGCTCGTCAACAACCAGAAAAAATTGACCGTCGTCCCATCGCCGCTGCCAAACGCCGTGCGGGTGGTCGCGCCGCCCGCGATGACGGCGAAGATAAAGCCGGCGACGGTCAAGCCGCGCATCACCGTGCGTTGGCGCGATATCTCGTCGGCCAATTCCGCTGCGGCAGAGTGGGTCTTCGCATAGACGATGATCTTGGCTTCGACATTGCCCGGCGTGGCGCGCCCGGCATCCAATGCGACGTTGCTGCGAACCGACCGCGGCGTCTCGGTGGCGACCTCGTAGCACCGTATAGATTCTGCCAGCAGCCGATCCGCCGCACGCACTCGCGCCATACCCGATTACAATTCCATTGTGTGGGTCGCCGTTTCGCGTGGTCTTTATACCAATGACCGGCCGAAACGACTCATGGTAAGGGAGGTTTACACTATTCGATCGACAAAATTCGATACCGGTCACGTGTTATTTGTAGTTCGCCGTGCGTGCGGTGTCTCGACCCGGATACAACAATCAACTTGACAAGAGTGCATGATAAGCCGTCCTTGAAAGGATTGTGCTTAATTGGTCGAGGTGCGCGAAATGGCGGAAACGAAACTGGTGGACGGAGATCAAAACGCCAGCCCGACAAGCTTGACGGAGACCGCCTATCAGCAGATTGAGGAAATGATCGTCACTCTCAAGATCGAACCGGGTACCGTGGTCTCGGAAGCCGTCTTGGCCAATCAATTGGGCTTCAGTCGGACACCGGTTCGTGAAGCACTGCAACGATTAGCGCGCGAGGGGTTGGTTCGTGTGATGCCGCGTCGCGGGTTGTTGGTGACTGAAATCGAGGTCGGCAAACAGCTTCGCATGTTGGAAGTACGGCGTGAAATTGAGCGGCTATTGGCGCGCTTGGCGGCGCGTCAAAGAAATGACGCAGAGCGTCGCGCGTTTGAAGCCATTGCCAGAGACATGGCGGGTGCCGGTGACGGTCAAGATCCAGACGCGTTCACGCGCGCGGACCGGGCACTAAACGGGCTGATAATCCGGGCGGCACGGAATGAGTTCGCGGCGGAGGCGATGACGCTGCTGCAAGGTCTGTCGCGCCGATTTTGGTATAAGTTTTATCAACAGCATGCAGGGGTCGCCGAGTCTGCGGCTCTGCACAGCGCGCTCGCCTTGGCAATCGCTTCAGGTGACCAAGACGCGGCCGCCGCGGCGAGCGATTCCTTGCTGGACTATGTCCAGACATTTACCAGGGCAACATTGGAAAGTGGCGTATAGCCATGACGTGGGAGGTTTAGCGCATTTTCCGACCATATTGATTAGTTCTGTGGGCGCCCGCCGGTCGCCGCCCCCCAGGGTCGGGGGCCGTTCCGCCGATCTCGGGATTGTGGTCTTTGACCGCACGCCCGATACGCCCTGCGGACTGCGACTTGATTATGGCTGAAATGCGCTTTGGCAAAGTGGTTTAATACGATCGGAAGGTGCGCTAAATGCCAATCGGTAATCACAAGCTCGAGTATGAAGTCCTCGAAGGATGGGAGCAGTTGCCCGAAGGCTGGTCTTTCGTCGAAGTGGCCGGGGTCGCGGTTGATTCGCAAGACCGCGTGTACGTATTCAACCGTGGTGCTCATCCAGTCATCGTCTTCGACAAGGATGGCGCATTTCTCAACGCGTGGGGTGAGGGCGTGTTCAGCAGCGCCCACGGGATTTTCATTGATCGCAACGATCACGTTTATTGCGCCGACAATTTCGACCATACGGTCCGCAAGTTCACTGTCGATGGCAGCTTGCTTATGACCTTGGGTGAAGCCAACAAACCGTCGGATACCGGTTTTGAGATCGGCGCGAGCCCCGTACAGCGCGCGGCCGGACCGTTCAACATGGTCACCAATGTCGCGGTCGCGAAGAGCGGTGAAATGTTCATCTCTGACGGCTATGGCAACGCGCGTGTGCATCGATTTTCGGCCGATGGGCGGCTGATCGCGTCGTGGGGGGAGCCGGGGACCGGCCTGGGTCAATTCAATCTGCCGCACGCAATCGCGCTTGATAGCGCGGAGCGTGTCTATGTCGCTGATCGCGAGAATTCGCGACTGCAAATCTTCTCCGGCAACGGCGATTTTTTGGCCTGTTGGGATTGGGTCAACCGCCCCGATGACATATTTATCGATGATCAGGACAATATCTATATCGCGGAACTGGGCTGGGTGGTGCCAGTGCCCGACCGACCTCATTTTCCGTTTATGAAACATCCGCCATGCGGGCATTCGCCGATAGCGCGCGTGACAATTTGCGACCCTGATGGAAACATCCAAGCGCAAGTTGGTGGCGAAGAGGCTTTGTTGCCGGGTAATTTCATTGTACCCCATGGCATTTGGGCGGATTCACGTGGCGACTTTTATGTTGGCGAAGTGGTCAAGGCGTCCGGCGCGATTGACCATTTCGCACCGTTGACGTGCCATGCTTTTCAGAAATTCATCCGTGCCGGCTGACGCTGTCATGGTTCTTATGGGAGACGGACCATGTCACCAGGTTGCGAAGAGCAAAAACACACAGCGGTCATTGTCAATCCCGGGCATTTTCACGCGGCATTGACTCTGCGCCGTCGCCACACGCGACTGAATGACGATGTCTACGTGTTCGCCGAAGACGGACCCGAGCTTGAGAAATTTACGACGATTGTCGACTCGTTCAACAACCGGCCAAATGATCCGACACAGTGGTCACTTCACATGTATCGCGGTGACGACTACCTCGATGCGCTCTTGGCGCGCAAACCCGGCGATCTCGCCATTGTCGCCGGCAAAAATGACACCAAAATGGCCACTATCCATAGGTTGCATCAGGCCGGATTTCACGTGCTGGGCGACAAGCCGTGGCTGATAAACCCCGAAATGCTGCCGCTGCTGGACGATGTTCTCGCGGCGCCGCCGCTTGCCGGCGATATTATGACGGAACGCAATGAGGTCGGCACGCGCCTGCAAAAGGCGCTGATTTCCAGTCGCGATTTCTTTGGGGAATTTGCCGGCGATGGGGAGCGGCCGGCCATAGAGATGAAGAGCGTCCACCACTTGTACAAGACCGTTAATGGCGTTCCCCTGCAGCGGCCACCTTGGTATTTCGATAGTGCCGTGCAAGGCGAAGGCATGTTTGACGTTACGACGCATCTTGTCGATTTGGCGTTTGGATTGACAAATGCTGGCGGGGTGGCGGCCGACGAACAGATTGTGCTGCACGCGGCGCGGCAATGGTCTGTTTCTGTTTCACCAGAATTGTTTGCCAAAGCAACTGGCCACACCGACTTTCCACCGGCGCTGGGCCAGAAATGTGACAATGGCGCCCTACACTACCCGTGCAATGCTTACCTAGGCTATGCATTGGGCGGCGTTTCAATTGACCTCGAAGCCACTTGGGATTTGATCGAGCCGGAGGGCGGTGGAGACATACATGACGTAATTGCACGCGGCACGAGAGCCAATGTATCGGTCGTGTTCGGTCCAGAAACTGGATTTGCGACGGCGGTCTTCGTGGACGACCACGCGTCCTCACCTCGGTTCGAGGCCAACCTCGAAGCGTTGGTTGCCGAACTCCAAACAACGTTTGCCGGATTGGCCTATGAACGTGTTGATCCAGGCCATCGGCGTTGGCGGTTCATTATTCCCGATGCGCTTCGCACCACGCATGAGCAGCATTTTGCCATGGTTTTGGATCGATTCTTGTCGGCGGCTGATAGAAATCTATCGGGCAGGGCTACCGATCCCACGCTCTCAAGAAAATATCGATTGTTGGCTGAAGCGGCGATCATGGCAGCTCGGTCGCACGCCTAGACTATCTTTTTTTGTTTGGGCCGATCGGCGCGGTGTGCGCGTTACCGCCGACGCGATGTGGAAAGTGCGATTCCGGGATTATCGCTACCAATTGCGACATTCATCGCAGCATCGTTTGCGGGGCAATGGTACGGTTCCTGAGCAACGTTTGCGAACGATGTATAGGTACTATTGGCGCTAGCAAATATTGCCATTTAATGCGCGGTAAACATCGGCCTAGGCGCGATTTTTGATTTCATCTGTTGCGACGACAGGCTAAATTCCGCCGAGGGGCCCGTAGCACAATGAAAACCGACACTGCCACGACTATACCATGGCGGAAAGGCAGCTTACGGCTGGACGATACCGCCGGTTCACACGATCAAGTCGGCGGCAAACAGCTGTCGCCGCGGCGTAAGCTCCTAATTTTGTTGATGTTTGGTGCGGTGAGTTGGGTGCTGGTCTTGGTCGCGTTTTCGTGGGTGATAAGTGTGCTTTTCTAGTCGCAGTCATGTGGCGAAGAACGCAATTTTAGCAAAAAATTACGCGTATCGTTTCCAATTTTCCCATACACCGTGGTAGTTTTTACGTCACGCATATTGGACGCGGCACGGCGAGGCGATAGGACGCGGAATGGCTGGACTGGAAAGACTGGCGCATGAGAGGTCTGTGGATCTTGGCATGGCGTCGGGCGGGAGCGTTTCCGGCCCAGGCCTGCGTTTGGCGTCGGATGGATCGGCGGCAACGGTCGTTGGCCGTAGGCGCCGGTTTCGGGAGCGTTATTGGGGCGGTGCCGTGATGCTGTTGGCGGATGTTGCGGCGATGCAACTGGCGCTACAGCTGGGTATACAGACACGTTTGGCATTGACCTGGATGTGGCCGGTGGAGCTTGGCTGGAGCACGGTATCAGGGATGCATGTGGCGGTGGTGGCGGTTCCAGTGATCCTGTGGATGATGGGATTGACACCGGGCTATGGCGTGGGGCCCGTGGAGCGTATTCGCCGGCGTTTTTATGTGACGTTGTTTGTGTTTTCCTGTTTTTTCGCGTGGGACTATTTTCTGCAAGGGAACAGTTGGTCGCGTGGTGTCTTGATCGCGACGTTGGTGATTGCGGCGATATTGCTACCGGTAATGGAAGCGGCTGTGCGTCACATATTGATCCGTCTTGGCGCATGGGGTGTGCCGGTGCTGTTGATTGTGAACGAGCGGTCACGTCCAGAGCTGTTGGAGAAGATCAGCGGCAATCCGACGGTGGGATTGGTGCCTGTGGGATTGATGGTGGAAGACGGTGCGGCGGTTCCGGTGGGATTTGACGCACTGCCGGTTGTTGGCACGACGGCGACGGCGGATGAATTGCGTTGGAAAGTGCGTTCAGCGATTTTGGATTTGCCGGATCGGACGCCGGAACGGTTGGCGAGTCTGATATCGCGTTTGCCGTTTGAAAAGGTATTTATGGTGCCGGCGTTGCATGGTTTGCAAAGTCTGTGCATTACGACGCGGGATTTGGGGGGATTGTTGGCGTTACAGGTCGACAACAATCTGCGCCAGCGTCACAATTTGATCATGAAGACGGTTCTTGACTATACGTTAGGGATAATAGCGTTTTTGTTTAGTTTACCATTGATGTTGTTGTGTGTTTTGGCCATCCGTTGCGTTGAATCGGGATCGCCTTTTTATGGTCAGATGCGGGAAGGGTTAAACGGCAAGCCGTTTCGCATGTGGAAGCTGCGGACGATGTATCGGGATGCGGATGCGCGCTTGGAACAGCATTTACAGCAGAGCCCGGCGGCGCGCGCGGAATGGAACCGATATATGAAGCTGCGCGACGATCCGCGTGTATTGCCAATTGTCGGCGACTTGTTGCGCAAAACGAGTTTGGATGAATTGCCGCAATTGTGGAATGTGCTGCGTGGCGAGATGAGCCTGGTCGGTCCGCGCCCGTTTCCGGATTATCACTTGCGGCGATTTGATGCGACGTTTCGGGAGTTTCGATGCCAGGTCAAACCGGGTCTGACGGGCCTGTGGCAAGTGAGCGCGCGCAGCGACGGCGATTTGACAGTGCAACAAGATTTGGACACCTATTTCATTCGCAACTGGTCGGTGTGGTTGGATCTGTACCTGCTGTTTCGCACTGTTACAGCCGTGTCCAGCCGCCGCGGCGCCCGGTAACAATTCGCGGCCTTCCATACAATTCCCCGCGCGGCGGTTCCATTAGACGAACCATTTTTTGTATGCTTTTAAAACACCCTAGGATTTGCGACATCATGCGCGGGCGGAAAGCGCTCTAGGTTGCGACGCAGCGTGATTTGTCCGATCAGCTGGACATCGACATGCAAACCTCACGCGAAGACACGTGCAGCCGAGATCGGCGCCCGCCTTCGCTGTCGCTGGCGCGCGTGCCGCGTTAGTCGACGAATGTCTTGTGCTGGCGCAAGCGGATCTAAGGCAGTAGACGCTTTACGCGAATGGCGCGTCCGGCAAGGATCCGGTAGATGTTGCGCAACGAGTCGGGCATGGCTAACAAAAATAGACCGCGCGCCGTCAATGAGTCAGACCGCCAAAGATCCCGGACGATCGCGGCGCACGTGGTCAGGCGTCCTTTGTGCAAAGCTTGCTGAAATCCGTGCCGCTTGGTCCACGTGACAATTCCGCGACGGAACGCATCATAGGTAGCTTGGCCGCTTTCTCGAACGATCGTACTGGACCATTTTTCGCTAAACAGTTCAAATGACGCCAAGCGTTCCTCGGCCGACGTTGTCAGGCGCGCCAGGTCTTGGTTGCGATTGATGACCACAAGGCGGTCCGGCATTTCCATAAGAGCGCAGTGTTCGGACAACCGAAGCCAGAAATCGAGATCCTCGAAATTGGCAAAACGTTCATCGAATAGGATGTCGAATTTTTCGATGTAGCAACGCTTGATCAAAGCTGCCGGCATGGTCGGGGTCCATCCCGAAAGTAGGCGCTGCCGCACATCGGCTTGATCGATTTGCTTTTCGCGGGGGACAAACAAACAGGGCCAGGGGTCATGACGTAGGTAGGCGTGGCAATACACAGCCCCAACATCGGCCGCCGCGTCACGTATGCGGTCAAATTGGGATTCGAGCTTCCCCGGAAGATATTCATCGTCAGAGTCAAGAAACGCGATATATGGCGCGGTCGCGAGCGCAATACCAACGTTCCGAGCCTTGGCCGGTCCGCAATTTGTGGCCAATCGATGATAAATGAATTGTGGCTGCGGGTAAGACTTTACGATATCGGCCGTGTCGTCGTCCGACCCATCGTCAACGACGATGGTTTGAAAATCCTGAAATGTTTGTCCGACCAAGCTACTGAGCGCGCGATTTAGAATACGCGCGCGATTGTAAGTTGGAATAATAACGTCGATGCTCGGGCTAGGTGACATCGCGGAACATGTGGCGTCTAATTCGATCTTCGTTCAAACGGATTCGTTCGAACGAAGCCAAATTGATCGGTATCCAACAGATAGAACATATCACACGAACGCATGTGAGCATGACATGCTCTAGCTGTGCTGGGCGGAACTGGGTGCGAAATTATCTGTTTCGTCAACGAGATCTAGTCCCTCGCCGTCTTGGAATTGAAGTCGATAGAGGCGCCCAAAATGACCATTCTGTTGCTTGAGTGAGCTAATGCTACCCTGTTCGACGATTTTGCCACGGTCGAGCACGACTATGTTGTCGGCACGTTCTATCGTAGACAATCTGTGGGCAACGACGACCACTGTTCGGTCGCGGCTCAATTCTTCCAAGGCCGATTGAATGAGATGTTCCGACACTGCGTCTAGCGCATTTGTCGCTTCATCCAAAATCAAAAAATCCGGATCCCGAATGAATGCTCGCGCAATGGTCAGGCGTTGTTTTTGACCACCGGAAAGGCGCACGCCGCGGTCGCCGACTTCGGTGTCGTAACCATTGTTGAATTGGACGATGAATTCATGCGCACGCGCCAACTTGGCGGCTTCAATGATTTCTTCCTCCGTCGCGCCGGGCCGCCCGTAAGCAATATTGTCGCGAATGCTGGCGTTGAAACAATATGGCGTTTGTTCGACGATGGCGATGCGCTGGCGCCAGGCCTTTAAGTCGAGATCCTCTAGAGGTGTGCCGTCGACCAGAATTTGGCCACTCGTCGGATCGTAAAAGCGGAGCAACAGCTTAATGACCGTGCTCTTGCCGGCACCGGAAGCACCCACCAAGGCGGTTGTCTTGCCGCGCGGGAAGGCCACGGAAATATCGTCCAAAGCCGGCGCATGTTCATTGCCGTATTTAAAGGCAACATCACGGAATTCGATCTGGCTGCGCAGGCCGTCGAACGGCACACTGCCGGAATGAACATAGGGCTTGTTGGTGCGTTCCAACAAGTAGGACGACTCCCGGACAGCCGCGACCTCGGTCGACAGCCGCACGCGCGCCATTTCGGCCGCCTTAATGTTGGGGGCGAGGCGCAGCATGATGAAGATGAATACGATCAGTTCGGGTATTGCGTTGCCGAAATGCCCACTGCTGAGAAGGATGATCACCATGAGCAACGAGGCGAAAATCTCATAGATGGGGCTCACCATCTCGATAAAGATCGTCTTCTTAAACGTGAAATTGCGGTGATCTTTGGAATTGCGTTCGAATCTTTCGCGTTCATAGTCTTCCCGGCCGAACGCGCGTATGACGTTGATTCCTTCAACGCCTTCGATCATCCGCTTCGACAGCGCTTTGTTCGCCTCAGTAATCCAATGTCCGAAGGCTGAAGACCGATGGGCAAGCCACAACACAATGCCACCGACAGCGGCCGCCAAAAGGAAGAAAACAAGTGCCAGTTGCCAAGAAACGACGAACAACAGCGCGATATAGACGATGACCGTGCACAATGACGAAACCATCACCAAGAACACGATAATGGCATCGCTGGTGCGAACGGTTTCGGTGATCAGGGCATTCAAAATCCGACCGACGTCCGATTTCTCAAGAAAGCGGTGACTCACCGTCATAACTTGGTCGAAAATCCCAGAACGTAGACGGTGGCTAATATGAGATTGAAGCCATCCGGTCAGGACGCGGTTGGCATAGGCGAGTATCGACTGCATGAAAATGGCAGAAAGAATGGTCAATGAAATAAATGTAATGCGTGTTTCGCGCGAATAGTCCGCGAACAGGCCATTCATCGCCGTGAGCCACCAATTGGTGGTGTCCGTCATCTCGGGCGTGTTCATCAAACTATGTAGGAAGGGGATGAACAGGCTGAGGCTCAAGCCGCCGGCGAGAGATGACAGGATACCGATAAGAATGACCGTGGGCATGGCCCATGGGTAGATGTTTATCAGTGGCAGGATCGCCCTGACTGTTTGAAGCGCGCGCATGGGGTTATTCAGGTCCCCGAGGTTTGACAAGCACGGCGGCGATGCACCCGTACGTCGGCGCACCGATCATCATTTCCACGTCATTTTGCGATGATTCCGGCATGTAACGATCAGTTCCAAAAATGCCACGGTGCGGCTCTCACGAGAGCGTTTCCTCAAAATACGCGATGGTCTTCTTCAAGCCTTCTTCAAGCGGGATTTTTGGTTGCCAACCCAGTTGCGTCGTGGCCGTGGCGATATTCGGCTGTCGCTGCTTGGGATCATCATCCGGCAGGGGGTGACAGACCAATTCAGATTTGGATCCCGTGATCTCAATGATCAAGCGGGCCAGATCGCCGATGCTGATCTCAGTCGGATTTCCCAAATTGACGGGCCCGGTCACATCATCCGATGCGTCCATCAGACCGATCAGCCCTTCGATCATGTCGTCGACATAGCAGAATGAGCGCGTTTGCCCGCCGCTGCCATAGATCGTAATCGGCTCGCCGTGCAATGCTTGTCGAATGAAATTGGACACCACGCGACCATCATTTGGGTGCATGCGCGGGCCATATGTATTGAAGATACGGGCGACCCTGATATTAAGGTTGTGCTGTCGATAATAATCGAAAAATAGCGTCTCGGCACATCGTTTGCCCTCATCATAGCACGCGCGGGGGCCTATGGGATTTACGTTGCCCCAATAGTCTTCCTGTTGAGGATGTACATGTGGGTCGCCGTAAACTTCACTTGTTGATGCCTGCAATATTTTCGCGCGTAGGCGCTTGGCAAGACCAAGCATATTGATCGCGCCATGGACACTGGTCTTAGTCGTTTGAACTGGATCAACTTGGTAATATACCGGCGATGCGGGGCAAGCCAGGTTAAATATTTCATCAACTTCGACATATAGAGGGAATGTAACGTCGTGTCTAATTGCTTCAAAAAACGGATTGGACAGAAGACTTAGGATGTTCTCTTTGGATCCGGTAAAGTAATTATCTACGCAAATGACTTGATCGCCACGCGCTATGAGCCGCTCACAAAGGTGCGAACCCAAGAATCCGGCGCCGCCTGTGACCAGAACTGATTTCCTCAATCTACGTCTCCCCAATCACGCATGATGGGCGTTTCGTTCTCGGCGCCAATCTAACGATCGGTCCGTCGGGCGGCGTTCTGCCAGGTGTTGCGTGTCGGGACCGTACCGCGGGCCGGGACGCCCCAGTATTGGCTTTGGGGCCTACCGCACGCTCTTCTGCGTCGGTTGTCCCCTATGAGTGGGTATCGCGCCGGAAGCGGCGCCCAAGTCAGCCGGTATAGTAGCGTCGCACCTCGCGATAAATCATGCCTGAGGTGCCGGTGTCATAGCTCGCATACCGACCGACATCGACCATCGTGATCAAGACGCCGATGACTTTGGCGCCTGCATCGGTAATCTTTTCCAGAGCCGCCGCCGCGGCTTTGATCGGCGTTTGCCCCCAGCGCGACAACAGGACCGTCGCGTCAGCAAGCTCACCAAGAACCAGGCTATCGGTGACGGCCAGAATCGGTGGCGAATCGAGAATGACCAGATCGTACTGCTCGCGTGCCGAATTCACCAAATCGCGCATCCGCTGCGACGCGAGAACCTCGGACGAACGTTGGACGGGGCGACCACCGGTCAACACATTGGCCTGGGTCACGGGATCCGTTTGCACAGTATCAGCAAGCGCGGCATTGGCACGGAGGCAATCGCCCAGACCGGGCCGTTTCGGCAGTTCAAACGCACCATGAATCGAAGGGCGTCGCAAATCGCAGTCGATGGTCAGGACTCTTTTGCCAGTCGACGCGAGTAAGCGCGTCAGCGCCGCGCAAATCGATGTCTTGCCCTCGTTAGGCAACGCAGAAACGATCAAGACCACCTTCGCCGGGGTGTCGTCGCCGGCCATCAAGATGCTCGTGTAAAGACTGCGTATCGCCTCGCCGAACGCGGAGCCGGGCTTCTCCAGTACAAAACTGGATGGTGATGCTTCCGATCGCCATCCGGTCCGTAGCCGCGGCACGATTCCCAACGGTACGGCGCCGAGGCGTCGCTGGACTTGGTCTTCTGTCCTGATCGTTTGATCGAGCGCTTCCGCGATTAGCGCAATCAAAATTGCGACCGCGATCGACGCGGCACACGCCGCGGTCAGCAGCATATTTGTTCGTGGAAATGACGGAGACAGAGGAACACCGGCCTTCGAAATAATCGCCGCATCCGGTTGTTGCACGGCCTCGCGCGAATCGGTTTCTTTGTAACGGGCGAGAAACTCCTCCAGCAAGGCGCGACTTGCTTCGGCTTCCCTTTCAAGTGCGCGAAGTTGAACTTCCTTTGAATTTTGCTGGCCCACTTCGCCCTTGAGTTCGTTGACGGCACGATTGAGCTCGGTCTCGCGCGCCTGAGCAACCGCAACTTCATTGCGCAAGGCTTGGGTAATTTTGATGATTTCCGCGTTGATCGCGTTGCGCACGTCAACCGCTTCCGCGCGCTTGTTGATCATGGTCGGATGACGGTCGCCATACTCTTCGCCGAGTTCGGCGACTTCTTGGGCGATCTGGATCTCCCTTTGCCGCAGGCTGACGATCAGCGGCGAATTTAATACGTCGCTGACGGTATCAATCCCAGCGCCCGACTGAATGACGTATTCAATCTGGACCAATCGCGCCTCAGCCTCTGCGCGCGCCGACCGCGCAGACATCAGCTGGCTGCTCGCTTCCGAGACCTGTTCAGCACTCAGCGTCACATCTCGACCGCGTATGAGACCCGATGTCCGTCGGAACGTTTCGACGGCACTTTCGGCGTCAGCGACTTGGGCGCGCAATTCTTCGATGCGATCGCTCAACCACGCGTTGGCATTGCGGGTTGCCAACGATTTCTGGGCAATCTGCGATTCGATATACAGAGCGGCCAGTGTATTTGCGACGTGGGACGCGGTTTCTGCCTCGATGGACCGAACACGGAGATTGATGACCCGCGAACGTCCCTCTTGGGAGACGTCTAAGTGCGATAGAAATATGTTGATGATGAGTTCGCGCTCGCGATCGACCGGTCCGACTATGTCGACGCCGTTCACATGTCCGTCATCGGCAACCCCGTCGAAATCGCCACTGCCATTCGCGTCCGCCGCTGCGGTGTTGCGGTTGGCTTGCCGCGCCGCGTCCATCAGATCATTCCAGGTATCGGGTACCCAGGCGATGGCCTTGGCAAGAGCGCCTCGCTCCTTCGGCGGGCGCAGCCGCGGATTGAATTCCGGATTTCTATCCAGTCGCAAGCGGTCGACAACTTGGTCGGCAAGGGCGCGCGACCGGATCACTTGAATTTGGCTCTCGACCGTTTCGCGATCACCGGTCAGCCCAGGCAGCACGTCTTCGATTTGTCCGATTTGTGCCAAGCGAGATTCGATCATCACCTTGGACGATGCAATGTAGTACGGCTCAAGACTGTACACATAAGCGGCACCGCAAACCGTGCCAATTGCGGCGATGATCACGATCAAGAACTTTCGCCGCCACACACGGCGCACGAGATCACGTATGTCTGTCTCGCCCGGGGCACGCAATTGTTCGCCCAACCGACGCTGTGGTGTCACTTTCAGATCGTCTGCCCTGCGATTTAGCATGGTTCACACGTGAAACGCGCTAACGATCGCAAGGCCGTGTCGCCAAATTTGGCAGACTCCGGCCGGTGATTTCGCATTTTGCGTTTCCATCTTGCCACGGCGTTCACCTCAGTAGCGCAGCACAAGCGAGACGGAGAGCACGTTCTGGTCGAATTCGACCGTGTCTACGTCCGAAAATCGATTGCGGTACTGATATGAGGCACTGATATTGATATTTCGATTGACCATATATCGCGCCGATACGCCGGCTCCGAGCGTATTATCGGTCCGACCGACACCTCGGAAATCTACGCGATCTAGGCTGACCTTGCCGCCCAGAAGCAAGTTGCGCAACAGCTCGTGATCAACCCTGATTGCGCCCGCGGTCGATAGGGTTCCAGAAGATCCCGTAACCGTGGTTTCTTCGATGGTGTTGGTGAGCGTGCCGACCACAGTGGTCAATGCCGTCGGGTTCCAGGTTAAGTCTGCACCGGCGGTAAAGCCGCTATTGTCCGCGAGTCTCCGATCGTCGTAGCTGCGTTGCTGGTAGCCGACGAAAAAGTCGCCAAACGTGATTCCGCCGAAGTCGATCCGGATACCGGCGACGCCTGAGACGCCGTCTGAGTCACGATTTATGCCTCCGTCGTCGAACTGATCATCGTAGTCGCGGATACTGTAGGTCCCACGCACGAATGCTTCATATCCGGGTACGATCTCATATCCGAGGCGGCCAGAACCGGCATATTCGGTGCGGTCGCGGTCATCATTGTTGATCAGGGTGCGCGCGCCCCCAACAATCGCCACCGCGTCGTCATAGTCGTGCTGTTGGGCATTACCGGTAACTTGAACCCGAAAACGACCGAGTGTCTGTCGCATGTCGAGATTGGCCGCCAGGATATCGATTTCAGTCGGCTCGCTACCGCCCACATCATCGGGGCTAAACCGTTGCTCATGCGCATTTCTGTAACTTGCGCCAGCGCTCACGATCGTATTTCGCGTGACTTCTAACTCGCCGTTGCTGCCGACTTCGTAGTCCTGAAAATCCTCGTCGCCGCGATCCAGATGAATACCGATGTCCCCGTTGGCGTATAGCGACAGTGCATGCCGCGACCAATCCGATTGCAGCCTGGCGGCCGGAAGGATCCGCGTAATTAGATCATCGATGCCCGAATTGTTCGCAAAGACGTTGTCGTTGTATTGTTCGCGCACCGTGACTTGCGGAAAAAACCGGAATGCGCCAAGCCGCGCTCCGAGCGGGTCGAGTTCGGGACGTGGCCGGGTAAGCACGGTTTGCCCGCGCGGCGTCGCTTGCTCCGCCGTCGGGCGCGCTTGCGCGACCTCGATGCGGGCGCCAGCGCTGGTCGAGCCGGCATTCAACCCGGTCATCGGCGTCGTTGCGTGCGCCATCACGGCATCGGTCCGACGCGGTGTCGGAATGTCCAAACGCGGTGCGACGAGTAGCGGACCGCGTACGGCGGCAGCCAGTGTTGGGGAGGTTGTGGCCTGCGGGGCTGCATCCACCGCACGTGTTCCCGGAACCGGTTCCACCAAGCGCGCGGCGGGGATGGCCGTGACCAGCGAAGCGGCCGCGCCACAATCGCTATACGTGCACGGATCAAGTTTGGTTCCGGCATATGCTGCGTTGACTATCAATGTGCCGACTAGAGCCGCCACATATATCGCAGCGGTCATCATGTTCATCTTGCTAAGCAAGTTTGCTTTTTTGTCCAATGCTCTGGGCCCAGGCTTGCGTTACGTCAAGTGGATCGATCTGCGAAGATCAGGTTCTTTGAGAATCACATATGTAAGCCTGGAGCTCGCCGCAAGTTGCGGTTGAGCGATGCGAGGGGTGATCTTCACCAGGCCACGCGCCAGGGCGTCGGTCGTCGTCGCTCGCATTGCACCTCCGCCACATTTAAAAGGATACCAGGAATTTACGAAAATTAAACGAAAAACCACCGTAACTACGGCGACATCTAAAGCTGAATTTAGAGATATTTATGGCATCATTGTGACGTAGGCCGTGATGTTTGTCCTCAAAACGGCCCATCGGCCACATGCGTTGCTCTCGATGGCGCCGCAACCTGGCAGGGTGTGACATTCCGTACATGCGAATGTGGGTCATTCTGACCGCGATAACTCGCTTTGGCTTTGTGATCCTTATGCACGCTTTCGCGCACGGCCGCAGTCTGGCGACTGTGCCTTAATTTATTGATAAGAACGATTTTTCATAGGATGTATCGGGTCGATGAATATATTGCATTGGCGCGTCGTCGGGGCTCGCCAAGGACGCCCCGCGGGCCGGCCGCGGTGTTTGGGCACACGGCCAGCCCGGGGCGGTAGGATACTGCTATGGCCAGCTGCGATCGCGCGTCAGCTCGTCCTTGACATCTGCTACCGCGCGCGCAACGCGGGCGACGGCTTCGTCAATCTCGGCGTTCGAGATCACCAATGGTGGTGAGAATGCGAGTGCTTCGCCATTTGGAAGTGCGCGGCTAACAACGCCATGGCGTAAACAAGCCGCGGCGGCCCGTGCGGCAACCTTGAGACTCGGATCGAATGGCGTCTTTTGCTGACGGTCTTTGACCAGCTCGACGGCGGCAATCAAGCCGACACCACGCACTTCCCCAACCAGCTCGTCGTCAGCGAATGTCGCACGAAGCTTGTCCTGCATATGGCTGCCGGCCCGCGCGGCCCTGGTGACCAAATCGTCGCCTTCATACAGGTCGATCGTGGCCATTGCCGCCGCCGCCGCCAGTGGGTGCGCGGTGTAGGTATAGCCATGGCCAAACGCACCCAGGGATTTCGACCCTTCCAAAATAACATCCCAAATTTCCTCGGAAATCATGCTGACAGACAGTGGCACATAACCGCTCGTGACCCCCTTCGCCATGGTGACCATATCGGGCTGGATGCCGAAATACTCACAGCCAAACCAGGTCCCCAGCCGTCCAAAGCCGCAGATGACTTCGTCGGCAATCAGAAGGACGTCATGCTTCTTCAACACCGACTGTATTTCCTGGAAATAACTTTCCGGCGGCACGATGACGCCGCCGGCGCCCATGATCGGTTCGGCGATAAATGCAGCCACGGTGTCTGGACCCTCGCGCACGATCAGGTCGTCGATTTCCTGCGCGAGCCGCTTCGAAAACTCGACCTCGGATTCCCCGGGTTCCGCATTCCAAAAATGGTGCGGTGTTGACACGTGGAAAATGCGATCGATCGGCAGGTCGAATGCCTTGTGAAGAAGCGGCAATCCGGTAAGGCTGGCGGCCGCAACGGTTACGCCATGATAGGCACGCTTGCGCGCTATGATTTTCTTCTTCTCAGGTTTCCCACGTAAATTATTGAAATACCACATAAGTTTGACATGCGTATCGTTCGCATCAGAGCCTGACATGCCAAAGAATGCTTTGCTCATGGGGCCTGGTGCAAGTGTTGTCAGACGATCGGCGAGACGGATCGCAGGTTCTGTCGCCATTGATCCGAACCCGTGGTAGTAGGCAAGCTTGCGCGCTTGTTCCGAGATGGCATCGGCGATCTCAGTTCGTCCATAGCCGACATTCACGCACCACAGGCCGGCCATCATGTCTATATAGGTCTTGCCGTCGATGTCGGTCAGATTGACACCCTTGCCCTCGGCAATGATGCGTGGGCCATTCGCCATATGATCGGCAAGTGGGGTAAACGGGTGCAACAGGGATTGTTTGTCCATGTCCGCGAGCGACATGTTCGCACGATCAAGCGGCGTCATGGCTGGTCTCCATATGAGCTGTGCGTGGTGGCGTGATGCGAAATGCTTGGCATAAATTCCGCGATCATGGTTTGGCCGTCAAGTCCGCGTCGTTGGTGTGTCATCATTGTTTCGTGGTGTTCCACCGCTGGGCGCGCAGCCAACCACAAACGCCCGGGCGCGCTTCGAGCAACTCGTGTAGAAAATTGGGATATCTCGTTATCGTATTGATAAAATGAAATAATCTCTCTGAAAGCCGGGTGGGCGCAGTGGCGGCCGATGTTTGAGTGGGAATAGCGATCATTGGAGTTGGGCGCAAGAATGGGAACTCGGCGCGGCTTATGGCAATAAGCATCGCGTCATTGTCGGTATCGCGTGAGGCGCAGGAACGGGCAAACCTCTGGGATGAAAGCCTAGGGATTGCATATTGCGCACGTATGACCCGCGCAATGGCCATGCACGTCTCTTACCCTTTCGAGTGGGTCGACCAAACCACGGTAGACAATTGTTTCGCACAGGGCCATGAGGAAGGCCTGGACGAGGGTAAAATGCGCGACATCATGTATCGGTCGCTGGGTGAATTCAGCAAGCCACCCGCGTATCAGAACTATGATCCGCGCACATTTCGCAAGTCGGAATGAGCGGACAGTGAGGTGCGGTGTGGAACAGATCCTTGTTTATGGCGACTCGTTGACCTGGGGGATCATCCCCGAAACGCGTTGCCGTTTGCCGTTCGCCGAACGTTGGCCCGGCGTATTAGAGCGATGTCTCCGTGACCAAGGTCATGACGCGCGTGTGATTGAAGACTGTCTGAATGGCCGCCGCACGGTATGGGCGGATCCGTTCAAGCCGGGCCGCGCGGGCGTGCAGGGGTTGGAACAGCGGATTGAGGTCAATTCACCTCTGGCTTTGGTCGCGGTCATGCTCGGCACCAACGATTTTCAGGCAACCCACGACATTGGCGTGTCGCTTTCAGCACAGGGCATAGCGGCGATCGTGCATGCTATTCGCCACGCGCCAGTCGAACCGGGTATGCCGCAACCGGATATCCTGATTATCGCGCCGCCGGAGTTGCAGACACCGAAGGGCGCAATCGCGGCAAAGTTTCAGGGTGCTGAGCGCCGGTGCCTTGGCCTGGCGGCAGCCTATCAACGCGTTGCCGCAGAGCTCGACTGCAGCTTCTTCGACGCGGGACGCGTGACAACAACCAGCAAGGTTGATGGCGTCCATCTTGATGCGGATCAGCATCTCACTTTGGGGCGGGCATTATGCGATGTGGTTTACCCGCTACTAACCGCATCGTAGCAAGCGATGGTTGATGCCATTGTATATATTTGTTTATTAATAATGTCATATCATCGTTTCTTAATATAATAGGTAAAGGTACGCTACGAAAATCGTGCCGCGTGCGAGCGCTTGCCGATGGGGCTATTTGTGTCCGGCAGATGCGCGGGCGCTAGCGCCGTGCCGCCAATTTCTCGGCCGGTTCTTCGGCGGGCGATGCCGGCACGGCATGCCGTTGCGACAGATCCTGCATGGCCGCCCGAATCTCCAGAAGAAAGCTAAGCGGCGTAATCATGAACGCGGATCGTACAAAGAGTTCAAGGAATAATAGGCCTGGCAGCCACGTTGAGCTCGCAAACCCGGGATCGTAGACGAAATGGAACGCAATCAAGATGAGCGCTGATCCGAGCCAAGATGCCGCCAAGACGAATGGACTGATACTCGTGGATCGGCGCCAAGCGTCACCCGGTCTGGCGTGTGTGTTCGAGAATGTCAGGGCACGATAGACCTCGCCGAAACCCATCCATGGTACGACAAGGTTGAGCGGTGGCACGACGGTCGACAGCACGGTCCATCGATACCGCCAACCGAACCCCGTGATGCCCATGGCCGAAGCCATGATGCGGGCTTGGTAGACGGCAAAAACGAAGACCATGAAGGCGCAGAGCGGAGCAAAGAGTCCTGCGATGGTGCCGGGGTCCAGCGGGCCAATGCGCCACATAGCCGATCTCAGCTGGCCCCATCCAAAGGCGGCCAACGACACCCAGCCATTCTCACCCGCCCGTAGCTCCACGGCCATGGCCAGCAGACAGACAACCGGCAGAGCAAAGAAAAAAGCACACAGCGCAAAAGATACGTCGAAGGCGATGAGTTCCCTTTCAATCGCCGCAGGGAATTCCATTGCCTTTGTAGGACTTTGCGTCGCGCTCGGTTTGGACGACGGCGTTCTCGAGGCGTCAAACTTGTCGACTGTGGTACGCCGAGGCGCCGCGCGTTGATAGGCTTCAAACTCCGCCAAATTGAACGGCACGCCGAACACCGTCATTTGTTTGGCGCTCCGCTCATTGTCCGGCCCGGCCTGACCCTGGGTCAATGCGGAATAGTCTGGCGATTGATCGCCCGTCTGGGTGTCGACATTGCCGCTGGCCGCGAAATTCTGAAAACCGGACGCGCGGCGCCATCGGGCTGCGCCGCTTGGCCGCACCCACGTGGTTTCGATGATCTCGCCCTCGGCCACCGCTGCCTCGAATTCGGTGCCTGAGTGCAGCTGCCGCTCGCGCCCATCGGGTCCAATAAAGGTCAAAAAGTCCGGTGTGCGGTCAGCAGCCGGCCCCAAGACAATCTTACGCACGATACCCTTCGTTTCATCCGCCGCTGCAGTGTTCCGTGGCACGAATTGCCGCACCGACCGAGAAGCAGCGCCTTATAGTCAAACCAAACGCCGGATCCAACGCATGATGCGCTCGCACTAGCGGGCGACGCCGGCTGGGCAGTCAAGTCCGGCAGCCCTGGGGGGAAGCCATTTTGCCAGATATTGCGCTGAAAAGCGCATGGATATATTGAGGTCTCTGGCCAAACATTGCCGGTTGGCTGTGGGCGGGGACTTCGCGCCGCAGCTTTTTCAGGGAAGAACGTAATGAGAACAAAGGCTAACGGGATTAACATCAATTATGAGTTGGTCGGGCCAGAAGGTGCACCGACCGTTATGCTCAGCCATTCGTTGTCGGCGTCGCTGGATATGTGGTGGCCGCAGATGGCGGCGCTGTCCGCACGTTACCGCGTGCTGCGCTATGATATGCGGGGCCATGGTGAGAGCGAAGCGATCAAGCCGCCATACACGTTGGAACATCTTGCCAGCGACGTTCGGGCCTTGTTGGCCGCGCTCGATATTAATGACGTGCATTTTGTTGGTCTCTCAATTGGGGGCATGATCGGGCAGGTCTTAGCCACGCGCCACTCAGACGTGCTTCGCAGTGTCACGCTTTGCAATACAACCAGTGTGATTCCGATAGAATTGCAACCGCTTTGGGACGAACGTGTCGGTATCGCTGAATCGTCGGGGGTCGAGGCGCTCGCGACGCCAACTTTGGAGCGATGGTTTTCAGCCGCCTTTCATGAGCGTGCGCCCGCAGATGTCGCGCGCATACGAGCGGCGATTTGCGCGACCTCGGTTGACGGCTATGTCGGTTGCTGTCGCGCGATCCAAACCTTGAACGAAACTGACGCCTTAGGTGCCGTGCGCAAGCCGACACTGGTGATTGCGGGCCAGCACGATCCGAGCACGCCGCCGGCGGCATCCGAGGTAATCCGCGATCGGATTGAGGGCTCTGAACTGGTCGTCCTCGATGCGGCCCATTTGTCCAATGTTGAGCAACCCGCGGCCTTCAATGACGCATTGCTCGCCTTTCTGGATAAGGCGTAGGTCGGTGAGAATGCAATTCTTTCTGAACGCCCCGTTGGCCGTGGCCACGTTGATCTACTTGGCCGCACCGGCGCATGCACAAACGGACGATGGCGAGGGCGCGGCAATACATGATCTACGTTGTGGCCGATGCCACAGCTTAGAAGAAACACAAAAATCGATAGGGTTGGGTACGGGCGATGACGTCACCGTCTTGGACAAGTGGTATCCCCATATTCGCGGTTTCTCACGCGACACGCGGGAGCGTAATCGTCTTATCACTTATTTGGAGGCATTTCTGCTGGGCCCGGCGCCCGTAAATTGAGCCTGATTGTGGATGAAATAACCGTCCGATCGCGGTCGCATACGAGCCTTGCGTGCCACGTGGACCTTGGTTCGTTCCCAAACGGGCCGCCCTGGCCTTGTTCAAACGATGCATGTCACTGCGTCGAAACGTCGGCCCGATCGCGCATCGATCTATAAGCCTGATAGGAACGATCTCAGATCGGCATTGAACCGTGCCGCATCCTCGATGAAGGGCGCGTGGCCCATATCGTCGTAAATGATTCGCCGGGCAACGCCGCCGCCGGTCTGGATGTGTTCCTTCACAATTTCGGTCGACCGGGGCAAGACATGCTGGTCTTTTGCACCGTGTATCAGCAGCGTCGGCACGGTGAGTTTTTTGCAAGGTCGTCGTATGGTCCTGTGGTCCCCCGATCGTGAATCGGTCCACCACCATCGCGCGACGCTCATACGGGTGCGTTTGCAGAGTGTAACCGAGCGCTTCGCCTGCCAATGCTTTCGGCAGCGGTGCGGCGGGAACCATGTCTAAGAAACGGACCGTTCCATCCAATTGCCGTTGATAGGTGCCGCAGGCCTTGGCGGCTTCACAGCCATCGAGGTCGGCGCCCGGTGGCCCCGCCGGAATTCCAGCCATGGGCCCGGTGTTCTCGACCACGCCTGGGCCCAAGCACGGGTTCGGGACCACCGGCGTCTGGCGGCCGCAGGTCGAGATTGTAGCCGGTTGCCACGAACACCAAGGCCGGCAGGTTGTCTTGACCATGCGTCTGCACGTAGTCCAGCAGCGGCAAGCCACCATAGGACCAACCAACCAGCACGACATCCCTGAGGTTCTTTGCGATCATGACTGCCGCGCTCTGTGAAAACCCATGAACAAACAAAATAGCGGGCCCCGCGGTTTCGCCGCTCTCGATCACGGAGAGCGTTAGGCCATCGGCTGTTTCAACAAGTGAAGGGCGAAGTCCATTCAAACGCTCAGCGTGGGCGGTCGCGCTCAATACCACAAGGAATATGGCGAGTAAGGCCGCCATGTTTGCGTGGTTCATCTATCGTCTCCCGACGCGGAAGTTCCAAGGCATATGACAGGCTATTCCTATGAATTCGGCAATCGCTATGATTAGCGATAGAGAAGCGAGGCATGATCAAAGTGAATGCACAGGAAATGAAGGATTTGGCCTTCGTGGTCCATGAATTGGCGTAACCAGACGATTGTCCAATATTGGCACGTCGGAGGTTATCGGAACGCCTCCTATCGCTGTTCAGAGCGGATTTTCTCGGACAGACAAGATGGAACGATGACAAGAACGCCTATGAGAAACCCCTGTGTTACAATCGTGACCAAGCAATGGATTGGAAGTATGAAGTCTACTACCAATATTGCGACCCGATATCGCAATCTATAAGAAACCGACAAGTTGCTACGACAACCTACGAAGTCATGACACGGGTCGAACCGGAACAAACGGAGTACTATTGTGACTTCTTGAGGCGCCATGACGTCACGCACGGTATTGATCAATATTTATACTATGATAACCCAATAATTGGTGACTTACGTATCTGGCGCCAGTCCGCCGATCATGTCTTTACGAGGCGCGAGAAGCAGTTATTGCATGCTTTGCGTCCCATGCTCACAAACGCTTACCGTACTGTGCTAAGTGGTGATGCGTTGGAGGCCGCGGTTCGCGGTAGCGAGGTCATGGCTATCGCAATTTCAGCGGACTATCGGCGATATGAGTGCTCACCTGCGCTTATTCGCTGGATTGGCCGGCAGGTCCACGTCAATGAACGGTCATTGAAGAACGGCGTTATGGCGGCGGTCATGCGCGGTCGCTCAGAAGTCACACACCGCCATTACCATGTTTCCATCAATTGGCGAAATGTCGCTTCTTCCTCCCAATGCGCCATGATGTGCACGGTCACGCCCATTGGCGGTACCGTTCATTCGATGCGTCTGACGCCACGGGAAAGAGACGTGGCGGCGCTGGTCGCGCGCGGCATGACAGATCGCCAGATTTCCGACCAATTGGAGATCTCATTTTGGACTGTCCGAACGCACGTGGGCGGCCTGTTGCGCAAACTCGGTGCCCGAAACCGGGTCGAAGTTGCTTACCGGATGCTGCGCGATGATCGTCTGTGAGTTCCCTGTCGCGCAATTGCCGTGGGCGCTCGTCGCGACCGCACACCGGTCTCCATTCTCCGGGCCAAAATGGCCGCTGAAGCCGTTCACCAATGCTCATGTCTGTCAATGAATTGGTGTTAATCTATACAAACATATCATAAACATAGCAAGCTGGCTCCCTTTGGTGATTTCGCATGGTTTGAGAAATTTAGTCTGTCACGCGCGCGAAGTGTAAATGGGCTATTGGATAAGACGCGTTTGGCGTCTGGCGCTGCAGGGATACGCGGCAGTCTTGTAAGTTAGAGCTAAATGCAAATTGCATAGGAAGCCAGGCTGTCACAACATACAGGCATGCCTGGAGAGTAGTTGGTCATTTGTTTTTCTTAGTTACGGATAATAAACATGCAAGTTCTTTCGGACAAAACTGAAAACCATTCGAGAAATATGGTTTTCTTACTTGTCTCTACAAGTACAATTAGTTTATTCGATACGGATATACTTAAAACGAAACTGATGTATATTCTATCGTCCGCCACAATATGGGTTTGATTATAAAGTATCATTTTCGCGCTTTTCACATGTATTTATGACCTCTTAACTTTTCTCGGTCAGAAATAGCCGGTCATCGCGCAAGTCGATGGCAAGGGTGTTAAGGTCGAGGACGAGGGTCATGCTGGGATCACAATCTGACGTACGCGAATTAAAGGCGAAGCTCGAGGCTTTGGACAAGTCTCAGGCCGTAATCGAGTTCGACACTGATGGAATAATTCTTGCTGCCAATGAAAACTTCCTGAGCGTGATGGGGTATCGGCTTGATGAGATTCAAGGCCAGCACCACAGCATGTTTGTCGAACCCGATGTCAAAAACAGTGCCGAATATAAAAGCTTCTGGGAACGACTCCGAAACGGAGAGTATCAGGCCGCGGAATACAAACGTATTGGCAAAGGCGGCAAGGAAATCTGGGTCCAGGCGTCTTACAATCCCATCCTCGACTCAGGCGGGCGTCCCTACAAAGTGGTGAAGTTTGCCGCCGATATTACGGACCAGAAGCTTCGCGCTGCCAGTTTTGAAGGTCAAATCGCAGCGATCAACAGATCTCAGGCTGTCATCGAGTTTGAAACAGATGGCACGATTGTCACGGCCAATGAGAATTTCCTTAACACCCTGGGCTATCGACTTGAAGAGATTCAAGGCCAGCATCACAGGATGTTTGTGGACGCATCCGAACGGGCCGGCGCCGATTATGCGCATTTTTGGCAGAGCCTGGGACGCGGTGAATATCAATCAGGGGAATACAAGCGCATTGCCAAGGGCGGTAAAGAGATTTGGATTCAAGCCTCTTACAACCCCATTTTCGATCTCGGCGGTCGACCGGTCAAAGTGGTGAAATTCGCGACCGATATTAGCGATTCGAAACGCCGCGCCGCGGACTATGAAGGTCAAATCGCCGCAATTGGCAAATCCCAAGCAGTGATCGAGTTCAAAGTCGACGGCACCATACTCAATGCCAACGAAAACTTTCTCAACGCCCTAGGATACAGCCTACAGGAAATTCAGGGCCAACATCACCGCATGTTTGTTGACCCTGAATATCGCAATAGTGTCGAGTATGCGCAGTTCTGGCAGGCCCTCGCGCGCGGCGAGTACCAGGCGGCCGAGTACAAGCGAATTGGAAAAGGCGGCAAGGAAATCTGGATTCAGGCTTCCTACAACCCCATTCTTGATCTCAATGGTCAGCCCTACAAAGTCGTGAAATATGCGACGGATGTGACGGCGGAAGTCCTGGAAAGACAACGACGCGCCGAAATCCAAAAAGAAATTGATATCGATCTAACGACCATGGCAAACGGGATCGCTGAAGTGGCACAACGGGCGACGGCAGCGGCAGATGCTACGAATGAGACCTCCGGTAACGTGCAGGCTGTGGCGGCCGGTGCCGAGGAACTCGCTGCGTCGTTTAGCGAGATATCGCGACAGGTCAACCAAGCGACCGAGATCACCACGGACGCCGTCCAAAAAGCTGAGCGCACAAACGAAATCGTATCGGGTTTGGCTGAGGCCGCGCAAACCATTGGCAATGTTGTCAATTTGATCAACGACATTGCATCGCGCACCAACCTTCTCGCGCTCAACGCGACGATCGAAGCGGCGCGGGCCGGCGACGCGGGCAAGGGCTTTGCTGTGGTGGCCAGTGAAGTGAAAGACCTGGCCAATCAAACCGCCAAAGCGACCGACGAGATCAGCACGCAAATCAACAATGTTCAGGGTGCCACCGAAGAAGCGGTCGGCGGGATCCAGGCAGTCGGTAGCGTTGTCGAGAACATCCGCGAAATCTCCACGACAATCGCCGCAGCAGTCGAGGAGCAGTCTTCTGTCACGGCGGACATATCGGCGAACATGCAAAGTGCCACCGGTGCGGTTGGGGGCGTGTCGACCGACGTCAACGAAATCGCCGAAGCAACGCGCCGCGTGGACGAGACGACCCGCAAAGTCAAGGAAACGTCGCAAGCATTGGCATAGCCTGGCGGCGGCCCACCAGCCCGAATGGGTCTACAGCAGCGACGCATCAACAGAGATGGCGGTGCGGCATGCGGTCAAGCCTTTGATGGCTTGGCACCATGCCGGCTGCTGTCTCTGTATGATATTCGCGCCACGCAGAGGCGCGGCTCAATGAGGGTCACGCCTGTGGTCAACGATGATCTGACGGCTTTGAACTTGGCGGCCAAAATGGTCGGAGTGAGTGGATTCGAACCACCGGCCCCTGCCTCCCGAAGACAGTGCTCTACCAGGCTGAGCTACACTCCGGCCGTCGCGGCGATAGATGCGAATTTGAGCTTAGGCGCGCTCTTATAACGGCTGCGAAGACGCAGGGCAAGATCGGCCGGCATTAACCCGGGCTGGGCTTGTTGGCGACCATTTGGTCGTGGATCCATTGGTATGTTTTCTCCAGACCGACCTCCAGCGTGATACTTGGGGCCCAGCCAAGAACCCTTTGGATCAGTGTGTTATCGCTGTTGCGCCCGCGTACGCCCTTGGGCGCGTCCAATTTATAGCGGCGGTCCAGCGTGATGCCGGCGATTCCCTCGACAATGTCGACCAACTGGTTGATTGTCACCAGCCTGTCGCTGCCAACATTGAGCGGCTCGGTAAAGTCGCTTTGCATGACGCGATCGGTCCCAAAGAGGCAGTCGTCGATATACATGAAACTGCGGGTTTGCTCGCCGTCTCCCCAAATTTCGATTTGATGGTTGCCGCTCAGTTTGGCTTCGATGACCTTGCGGCAAATCGCTGCCGGGGCCTTTTCGCGACCGCCGTCAAACGTGCCGTACGGCCCATAAACATTGTGATAACGCACGATACGCGTTTCCAAGCCGAAATCCTCTGTGAAATGCCGGCACATGCGTTCACTGAACAGCTTTTCCCAGCCATAGCCGTCCTCGGGCATGGCAGGATAGGCATCGCTTTCTTTGAGCGCCACGACGTCGGCGCTGGTCTGTTTTTCGGCTGCGTACACGCACGCGGACGACGAATAGAGAAAGCGCTTGGCGCCGCAGTCTCGGGCCGCCATCAGCATGTGGGTGTTGATGAGAACCGACAGCATGCAGTCTGCTTTGTGGGTTTCGATAAACCCCATGCCGCCCATATCGGCCGCCAAATTGAACACCTGGTTGACCCCCTCGCTGGCCGCGTAACAATCCGCTTTGTCACGCAGGTCAGCCTGGATGCTTTCCGCCCCTTCACAGACCTGATACCACGCTGACAAGTGTTTGATATCGACCGCGCGGACGCGTTCATAGCCCTTTTTCAGCAGATCAGCGACCAGATGCCCGCCGATAAATCCGCCGGCGCCGCCGACCAGGATCAAGTCATTCTTATCCGCCATGCGAACTGATTCCTCTGCTTTCCGTACGGTGTTATTCGGTGTCGTGGGCGTGACTTAAAAGGCGCGTGTTTCGCGCCGCCGCAGGCCGACGCTATCCAGCGCCATATAGAGCAAGAACAGCGGCACGATGGTCAAATAGCGCCGCCAGAGGCGCCGCGGTTCCGTGATCAGCCGGTAGAGCCACTCGAACCCGCCGCGTTGAATCCAACGGGGCGCTTGGGTTTTCGCGCCCGACAAGAAATCAAACGCGGCACCAACCCCGATCATGGCCGCGGCGTCGATTCGGCCCGCGTGATCGGCCATCCAGTATTCCTGTTTCGGCGTGCTCAGCCCCACCCACACGAAATCAGGCCCTGATTCATTGATCTGCCGGACCACGGCATCATCCTCATCCGGTGTCAATGGCCGAAAGGGTGGCGAATAGGCGCCGACAATCTCGATGCCGGGGTACGTCTTGCGCAGGGCGTTGGTGAGTTTCTCAGGCACATCGGGCGCGCCGCCGTACAAAAAATGGCGGTAGCCCTTGGCGGCCGAGATCTCGCATATGGCTGTCATCAGATCGGGACCATAGACGCGGCCAACGTGCCGCTGCTTCTTTAACCAATTGACCCAGACCATCGGCATGCCATCGGGTGTCACCAGACCGGCCTGGTTAAAGATTCGGCGCAGCTTGGGGTCGGTCTGGCTTTCAATCACGCCATGCACGCCGGTGACGCAGACATAGTGTTTTTGGCCGCTGGTGACCCAGTGGTCCATGGTCGACAACGCCATGTCCATATTGATTGCGCTGACCCCCACGCCAAGAATATCGACACGCTCGGGGGTCACGATTGTCGCTCGCACATTTCTTGATCCAGTTCGCAAGGGGCTGTTCGGCGGTGGAATCGGGCGTGAGTACATATTCGAAGCGGTCGACGGGAACATGCGGACGACGCTACGACGTTCCTATAGCCTTAATATATTGGCTGCGCACCCCGCTGACAAAAATCAGGCGAGGTGACTGGCCGCCGGATCAACAGGCCGGCGCCTGAGGCGCTGATCACCGCGCCACAAAATCATAGCCGGCCGACATGTTATACCGACATAAGTGCGACGATTATGCGACGGAGCTTTCGTGAAGATCCTGTTTGTCAGCTACACCCGCGTCGGCGATGCCGTGCTTTCGACCGGCGTGCTGAGTGCGCTCGTCGCACGTTATCCCGATGCTGCCATCACCGTCGCTTGCGGTCCGGTCGCGGCGCCTTTGTTTACTGCCGCGCCCGGCGTGGTGCGGGTTATCCCGATGGCCAAGCGCCCGTGGGCAGGCCATTGGCGCGAGCTCTGGCGCGTATGCGTGCGGACTCGCTGGGACTTGGTCGTCGACCTGCGCGATTCGGCGATCAGCTATTTGGTTCGGGCCGGCGCGCGTAAAGTGCTGCGGGGCAAGGGCGCGAATGTGCATCGCATCGTGCGCCTTGGCGCTTTGCTGGGTCTTGATCCGCCACCGGCGCCAAGATTGTGGATCACAGAGGATGCGGTACGCCGAGCGTCGGCGCTGCTGCCAACGGCAAGAGTGGTGTTGGCGCTGGGGCCGACCGCCAACTGGCGCGGCAAGCAATGGCCGGCCGATCGATTTGCGGATCTCGCGCAACGGCTGACGGCGAAGGACGGCTTGCTCCCGGGGGCGCGTGTCGCGGTATTTGGCGCACCGGGTGAAGGGCAAGCCGCTGCCCCTGTTTTCAACGGTGGGCGAGGGGATGAGGTTATTGACCTTGTCGGCAAGACCGACCTTTTGACCGCTTATGCCGTGCTGCGGCGGTGTGCCATGTTCATCGGCAATGATTCGGGACTGATGCATCTGGCCGCCGCCGCCGGCATCCCGACGCTCGGCCTGTTTGGCCCCAGCCGAGAGCAAAACTATGCGCCCTGGGGGCCGCGCGCCGCATTCGTGCGTACGCCTGAAAGTTATGACACACTCGTGGGCGGCGAGGGCTATGACCATCGCACAACCGACACGCTGATGGGCGGATTGACGGTCGATATGGTGTCCGCCGCGGCCCGTGGTTTGTGGCTGCGATGCGACAGCGAGGACGTAGAGGTGGAAACGGGTGAGTGACATCCGACAATGCGGTCGTTATTTCGGTGACAGTTTACTAAATACACCATATATAGATGATATTAGATCGATTATACTATATATTGCGTATTTAGTAAACTGTCACCGTAATGTGCGGGGCAGCGCGATAACGAATGTCGCGCCCGGCCCGCCGGGCCGAAAGGCGATACGGCCTTTGTGGGTTTTCAGCATCGATCGAACGATGCCCAAACCCATGCCTGTGCCACCGCATTCGCGTCGTGTCGTAAAGAACAAATCGAAGATCCTCTCCGCGTTACCTGCCGATATGCCAGTGCCATTGTCACGCACCGTGACCACAACCTCGCCATCGCGGCTCGTAGCCCGTAGCGTGACGTGGTCGGCCTGGTGCTGGCGCGCGTTGTCTATCAGGTTCGAGAAAACCACCGTCGCATTTTCCTGAGCCATGGCGATGTGGGCACCTGAGTCGCCGGCCACATCGATCGTAAGGTCTGGGTGAGCGTCGCGCATTTGGGCGGCGATGTTGGCGATGGTCGTGATGCCCTCGCGCTGTGGATTGTCGGCGATCGCCAACACGCGCAGGCGGTCGACCAGTTGCGTCAGCCGCCGCGTATCGCTCATGATGTTGTCGAGAAACATCGCGCGGCGTTCGGCGGACATAGTGGCGCCCGAATCCCGCAGTAACTCCGCGGCGCCCTGAATAGACGTGAGCGGCGACTTGAGCTCGTGGGAAACGTGAGAGGCGAAACTGCTGATATAGTCGGCACGCTCCGACAATGTGTCCGACATTGCCAAAAAAGCCTGTGACAATTCGACAATCTCGCGGCTGCCGTGGCGCTTGAGGGGTGATATGGCGGCCCGTTCGCCGCGTCCGATAAGGGCGGTTCGCCGGATCAGCTCGTGGATGGGCCCGGTGATGGCGCGCGAGAAAATAAAGGCGATGGCAACGGTCACGGCAAACACGAACAAGGCAGCCAAGAGCACTTGGTGCCGCTGCTGGTAGAGCTGCCGCAATATGTTGCTCGGCGTCCGAGAGCTGTAGATGACGCCGATGACATGGTCTTCGACGATCACGGGCGTTGCGACGAATACACGGATTTCTGTGCCGCGGCTCACCGATTTCACAGGCGGACGCGGTTGGTCTGTCATCCGGTGGCGCAGGGCGCTGGCGTGGGATCCATTGAGCGCCGCGTCGACCTCTGGCACATGGGCCAGTGATTGTCCGATCTCCGCACGGCCGGCAATGACGGTGCCGTTCGGATCGAGGATTCGAAATCCGGCGAGAGTGACATCCTGCGTGCCCCGAATGAGCGGCCCCATGATCTTGCCGATTTCAGAAAAAGCCGGATGTATTGGCGTCGACGATGGACGTGGATCACCCCGCGGTCCAAGGATCGGATCGCGGGCAAGGTCAAGCTGGGGAACGATGGGGTGGTACAGCGCCTCGGGATCGGGGCTTAACGTTGCGGGTATGCGGCCGCCGCGGGGCGTATTGATGGTCTGCCGACTTTTGAACGCTTCCCCCATGGCTGCGGCCAGCACTGCGTTTTGGCCAATCAGCTCGCTTTCGGCTTCATGGATCAGCTGATTTTCCAGCAAGCGGAACAGAAACAAGCCGGCTAACGGGAGTGTCAGCACAACCATGAGCACGGCCACAACAATCATGCCGAGGGTCGGTCGCCATTTTTGAACTGGTTTGGGAACCATCAATGCGCCGGCGAACAAGGCCCGAGCCGAAAACCGACGCCATGCACCGTTTCGACGGCATTCTCACAACCTTTTTTGCCAAGCTTTGCGCGAATATTTCGGATGTGACTATCGATCGTCCGATCCGAAACGTTGATGTTAGACGGATAAGCCGCTGTCATGATCTGCTCACGACTAAATGTCATGCGTGGGCGCGATAGGATCGCTTGCAGAATGTTGAATTCTATGGCCGTCAGGGACAGAGACTTGCCATTGAAGCTGGCCGAACGGTGCAGAGGATCCATGCGCAGGGCGCCGATTTGTAACGGCGTGGGATCGTCGCCATGAGCGATGTGTGGACGCGCGCGCCGCAAGATCACGCCGATGCGGGCCACGAGTTCGCGCGGGCTGAACGGTTTGGTTACATAGTCGTCGCCCCCAATCTCCAGACCCAAGATCCGGTCAATTTCATCGTTGCGTGCAGACAGGAAAAGGATGGGTACGTCGGAAGACTTGCGGATCTGTCGACAAACTTCCAAGCCGTCCATTTCCGGCAAACCGACGTCGAGGACGATCAGCGCCGGCGGCGACACGTCAAAGGCTTCCAGCGCTTCGCGCCCATCTTTGGCCGTGACCAGGTCAAATCCCGCTTTTTCCAAGGCGAAGCATATAACATCCCGAATATGCGGGTCGTCGTCGACGATTAGAATCCGGTGCATCAAATTAGCTGTCCAACGGCGCGTTGCTCGTCTTATTCCCGAAACTGACCTTTATCTAAATAGTCTTTTAGCCGTTCACGTCGAAAACTCCAGAGCCGCCAGTTATCTTGCTGATCGCGAAACTTTGTTGCAAGTTCTCTGCGCCCGCGTTCCAAGTCGTCAAGTTGCTCCCGCCACAGCCAGTCTTGCGGGCTGTCGTGGGGTTTCGGAGTCGCGTTGATTGCCCGATCGATTGCCGGTAAGGCGTGCGCACCGAGCGTGAGCAAATAGTCGGTGTCCAATCGCTGGCCACCGTTGGATGCCGCTGCCATGACATTGTGGTCAGCAATAATGAACGGCCAATTGGCCAAGCTGGCAGTGTAGAGAAGGGCGGTCAAGGCGACGACGTTGCCGCGAATCAGCCACAAATTGGTGCGACCGAGAAAAATGCGCGCGAATATCAGCCCGAGTCCAATCAGTACCAGCAGCATCCATAGAAAGGCTGCGACCCGCCAATAGGTGAGGGCATAGACGTCCACATAAAGCCCCAATCTGTGGATGCAACTGACGACCAAGACCAAATTTTGACCCGTCCACAAAAGAATGAGAACCCGTTTGGGCAGCGCCGGTTTTGTATGCCCCTCGCCATGTGTCGCAAAGAGAACAAACGCGGCCGCCAACAGGGCCGTCGCGATGAGTGTGTAGGCGCCACGATGCGCGTAAGCGGCGTAGGTCATACCGTCAGGCAGACTGGCCCCACCCCAAAGATAGATCGCGTCAAGCGAGATCTGAACAGCAAACAGAATATTGAAAAGAACCAATGCGCGCACGATTGCTGCCTCGCCAAGGAAGCCATCGAGGTCAGTGGACGAGCGAGGCCGAGGCCAAGCGTCGGCAACTGACTTTATCCAAACCTGACCTTTCAGGCGTACGCGCAGGAATGGCCAACATGCCGCCAAGACAACGCACCAAAAAATAATGCGTGCCGGTTCGACCAGGTGGAAGAGCCGCGTGATGTCGATCGCCGCAATCGAAAGACTAACGACCGGGTTCGCGATCGTGAACAGTGTGAGGAAACAAAGGAGCAGCAGGATTGGCATCAACCAATTGGCGATGACTCGCCTGGACGTTGAATGCGCCCTGTTACGCCGTACCACTTCCAAAGTGCACGACAAGTCGGAGATCCACTGCACAAGACCACCGGCGATAAAAGCGGCGACATTGTGTAGCCATCCAATAATATCGGTCGTGGCGCGTTGGTGAATCATCAGCACGAATGAAATTACACCGATCAGACCAAAAAGAGCACTCAGGGCGTTGAGGGTCTCGACGCTGGGCAATGTGCCGCATATGAGCAAGAGTGAGCCTGTGGCGGCGTTGTCCATATGGAGATTTTCGACATTGACGATGGCCGCCGCGGTTGCCAATACCAGCCCAAAGATAGCAAAACTTATGCCGATCGGATGATGGTAAAACAGGCCATCCGCAAGTGCTGCAAGGGCAACAGCGATCACCAAGCGGGGGCGCAATCGAAATTCTTTGCCTGACCAGCGCGCGAGGGCTTCGGCTGGCGCGTTCATCGAAGGACGGTTCGTTTTCTTGCCGCTGCATCTTGTCGGAGGCGATCACAGCGGTGTTGACCGAGGTTCGTGACCGTCACGGCTCGGGGAGGCAAGCTCATGCTTGCACGCCCTGGCGCGACGAGCCACCACCCGTCCTGTGCGAGGCGATAGGGAATGCGACAGGCCGGTGGTGCGATGGGACGTCGTATGCTCATATCGCGATCCTACCCGCCGCGGTTGCAGCTTGGGTCAATGACACGCGCAGATCACACGCAGTTTTGTGCAGTTCTTGTGCAGATCGAAACGGCGAGCGCGATTGGCGCAAGGGCACCGATGCGAATCGCTATCTGTATGAGGCCGTGGTAGGGTCTTAGCCAACCGATAACAAACAATCGCACCAAGCGCAGCAGCAAAGGACGACGTAATGACTAAGTATGGCCGTGCCGTCTTCGGCGGCATTTTTTTTGTTGGTACGACTTTGTTCGCCCAAGGTGTCTTTGCTGCGGACACGGGAATACTAGAAGAAGAGTGTCATATACAACTGAACTTGGGTGATGCGGGTTGCGCCTGTGTGCGTGAGCGCGCCGACGCCATTTTGAACGACATGCAGCAGCAACTGGTAATCGCCATGGTCACCAAGGATCAGGCAGCTAGCAGTGCGCTGCGCTCCGAAATGACGCCGGACGAAATGGGCGCGGCGGCGGAATTCATGATGCAAACGCCCGGCGTGTGTGGCGGTCAAACACAGTAGACGGTTGTCGCGTTCCGTCGCTGGGTTGGCCGGCGCGCGATGGCGTGACGAAAAGCGATCGCTTGCGACGCCATACCGAACAAGATCGGCAAACTGAAAGCTTGGGCGATCAGGCCGATGGGGATCTCGACCATCATTTCATTGGTCAACCAATCTTTCCAAAAAACGATCGCGGTATTTGTGGTGCCGGCTGCCAGCCCCAAAGTAACCGCGCGCAAGGGAATGCCGTGAGACCGAATGGTCACCGCGAACGGCTCGACAATATATGCGTGCGATCGAGATTCGATCGTCGCTTGCCGTGCGCCGAACATCTGCGACAGTGTCACCACGATAAGTGGCGTCGCATACACAAGAGCAATCGGAAGGATTTGGACGTTTGTGTCGCCAAACACCGCGTCCGATTGGTTGAGGATGGCGAGAGCGCTGCCCAGACCCACTGCGATAGCCGCCGCGCGAACCAACACGGCCGTGTTCAGAAATGACCAGAGCTTGGGAGCGCTATTGCACGTAGGGACGCGTGGCCGATTGTCGGCGACATGGGTCATGACGAACCTCCGATAACCGTGGCGTTGGCAAGCGTCAGAAATTTGTCGTGGATCGGATAGACGGCGTGCGCGCGGTGCGTCGAATCTCGCGGATCTTCAGCAGCACAATCAGATGCAAAATGACGAAAGCCGGCACAATGAAACTGGGGAACAGGTTGAGGGGCCACACGTCCATGGCTGCGCTGGTTACGCCGCCAAAAGTGAATGCTGGAATGGCGCCGGTGGACAGTGCCGCGGTGGTAACCGCTATGACAAAATCCGCAAGGCCGATCAAATGAAATTGGATCATTTGACGAGATGTCAGCCAGGCTGGATCGCGGGTAGCGCGGGCGACGACGATGGCGGCCAACACGCCAACGAGAACATCACCAACGCCCGCCGGCCACGCAAACAACCCGGGCAGTACATCGAAGGCGTGAAGAAGCAGGAACGAAAAGCCGACGACGCGCCACAGTTGAAGCATGGTTAGCATGCGAATATCGAGGGACAACACGCGTGTGCGAATCGACGGCGACGCGCGATAGGCTGCGACAAAAGCGGCAATAGGGACGATCGCGGTTATTGCGATAGGCGGCAGTAACGCTTCCTGTGTGTTGCGCAAGAGCTGTTCCGTTCCAATTACATAGACGCTGGCAAACCAAACAATGATCAGCCCGCCGATTCCAAGCAAATAGTCGATGTGCAAGTGTTGGTCGGTCCGTGTAGCGCGCATGTTAGGCTCCCAAAATATAAGTGTAGATACACGTATTATCACAAAAAAAGGTCAGTCGTCGGACGCCGCTGCGGTTGCCATTGACAAAATCTCGATAAGCTGCCGCCAGCGCTTGTCGCCAATCGTGTTGACCATGCGCGATTGGGCATCTTGCCAATGGCACTCGGCGTTTTCCAGCAGTTTCCTGCCGCGCGGGGCGAGGCATATTCTGCGTACACGCTGATCATTATCGCGATCAATACTGATCAGGTTGTCACTCATGAGAGGTTTCAAATTTCGCGTCAGTGTCGTTCGATCCATCACGAGAATTGCGGCGAGACGGCTCAACGGAACGCCATCATAACGCTCCAGTGTTGCGAGAACGGTGAATTGGGTTGACTTGAGACCGGTCGGCCGTAGGGCCTCATCATAGAATTGCGTTACGGCGCGTGTCGCCTTGCGCAGGTTGGCGCAAGTGCAGGCCGTTACATTGGCTGGATCCAAGTCGCCTTTTTTCATTGGGGCATGGCTCATAACGTGCATATACACGTAATTTAGAAACACGTCAAACGAAACCCAAACGGGGCCGGGGGCGGTCGTTATATGAAACGGATCCATTCAGCAAACGAATTGGTGGTGGGGAGGCATTACCCCGCCGATGATGGCGCCACATGAGCGGTGCGCGAAGCGCGGGCGACGACTAGGTCGAACGTGGTCGGGAGGCCTACTCGGATCGTCTACATAGCGGTGATGGACGACAGATCGTAAAACGTTATTGGCTCAAGAATTTCGCCGCATCAGTCTGCCGGACGATCTGTTTGTCTTGGTCGGACGCAGACAGCGTTACGGTAAGTTTTCGTGTCATGACATATTCGCCGACAGTCGCCGTTGCGAAAGTGACTGGTTTGTTGAAAACGTATGCGGTCATGCCATCCAAAAAGCGCTTGCACGCGGTGCTGTAGCCGCCACCGGTCGCATAACTCACACTATAAGTGCCTTCGGGCACGCTGTTGAATACGGTTTCTTCATTGCCGCGGACATAGGCCAGCAGGACCGATTGCCCAGTCTGGTCACGCAATTTGACAATTGCGTCAGTTGCACCAGCATTCTTTACCCCAAGCGCGTGGTCCCCCTGTGTATGCTGTTTTAGGATTTCGCCGCTAACGGGGCGGGCACCGGCATTTTCCGTACACCAAAGCTGTCGCGCCAATGACCCCGGTGTCAGCGATTCGAGCGGGACATATCCGCGCAATTCGGTCTCCGTCACGATTGGTACCCAGCCATCTAATGTGCTGTCGCCCGTGGTTCTGACCGTCGTGAACTGCGGTAGTCTGTCGACCAAAGGAAACCCTAACCCGGCGCCGCGGCGCATTTGGGCCTCAGCGACGGCGACATAGCGAAGATCAGTCGGCGCAGATACCGGCGCCGCGATCGCAGGTGCAGGCGGTTGGGCTTTCGCAGTAGGCAAATCTTGGCCTGATGCGGCGGGCGGCGGTGGAGCGGTTTCCTCGTTCGCACTCTGTTCGGTGTCAGCGATTGTCTGTGGCCCGTCGTCGATGACGTCGGACGGCGCGGTCACCACTTGCCATCCATAGACACTCCCACGCACAAGAAGCCATGCCAGGAGCACACCGATGGGCAGCGTTTGTATGATGAATGCCGGACCGCCAATTGCCCAGCGATCCTTAAGCCGACGCCCCTCATTTGCTTTGATCAGGCGATCCAGATCAGGATCACGCCGAAAGGCATTTGCTTGGCGTGCTAAGTCTCCGGCCAGGCTCATCTCGCCGCGCGCCGCGAAAGCGCGCGCCTGCCGGGCGAGCAGATCGGCGTTGCGCGCGACAGGTTTTTCGCCGCCCGCAATGTTGCGCATGAGGGCTCGAATTGTGTCGAGTGGACCACGGGGGAGGCTCCACCATCCAAGCAGCCATGTGACCAGGCTCGCGCGTATGGCAACAATGTCGGCACATTCGCGGCAAAAAATACCCTCGATGCGTTTCACCAAGGATTCGGCGATGAGTCCGATGACACGCGTGAAGACCACATAACGTGGTTGCGCGGTGATGGTGCCGCAACGCCGGCATCGACATGGTTCCAACAAGGAGTTGGCATCCGGTGCAAGCGGTCGTGTCGCTTGCGAAGTGGCTTGGCTCGTGTCTGCGGGGTGAGGTTCAGGCCGCGGTGTCGCGCGCGCCGCTGCCGCTCTTTTGCTCTGCGCCTTTTTCTGCGCCGCCTGATGCCGTTGCGCCTCGCGTCGGCGTACTTCTGCTTGTCGGCGCTCTTGTTCTTGTGCGCGGCGTTCGGCCCTCTTGCGCGCGGCGTCTACCTCAATCCGCTGAAGATCCCGGCAAAGTTTGTCATATTCCGCGCGCGCGGTCGGATTGCCCAAAATGCCATAGGCTTCGCGGACGCGCTGAAAGGCGTTCGTGTCGTTTCCGCCGCCATCGGGATGCGTTTCCTTAACTTTGTCGCGATATGCGCGTTTGATCTCATCCTGTGTCGCCCCGGACGCGACGCCGAGCTGCTCGTAATATCCCTTTACGTCCGTATATTTCATGCGCACGAGTCTAAATTTCGTCCGGTCGAGCGACTCATCGGCACAGTCTTGCCCACACTGCCGCAATCTGTAGTGGATTGTGCATGGTCAACCGCACGAATGTCACGCCAGCTAATGAACGTCCGAGTCTCCGTTTTCATGCGCTGCCATTGCCCAAGCAAACCGTACCGGACCGCCGGACGAGTCTCCATCAGCAACAGAGGCGGTCCACCCCAGCAGACGTGCGGTTTCCACGTTGACGAACTCGTCACCGCGAATTTCTAGCAGAGGCTGGATTAACGATGTATCAATAAGCTGGCCTGGATCAGCATGCATTTGAATATCCTATAGCGCCGATCCGAGCGCAGTTGGTGGCGGGCGATCGTTCATTTCCTGTGACGTTTCCATCAGCACGTCTTGTTGGCACGATCACGCCACGGCGTGCCCCCCTTCCGGCGCGTCCAAGGCAACAATCGCAGCCCGCACGGAATCCGGAATCCGGATCTTTTCGCCAGTCGCGCTAATCATCAAAACTATGACCGCGTCGCCGCTCGCGACAAGACCATTGGACCATACCGCATAGTCCATAGAGAGACTGGTATTGCCAAGCCGACGATTTCGCGCGGTAACCATAAAAGTATCTTTGAACAACAAAGGTTTAAAGAACTTTTCTGACGTTTGGACAATGACTGGGCCTGGCGTTTCAGCCGACAGCGGCGGAAGGCCGACAAACTCTAGATAATGATTGCGCGCATCCTCATAAAAGGCTGAATACGCGATATTGTTAACGTGCCCGAATCCGTCGACTTCTTGCCAGCGCGCACGCCGGATCGTGCCAAACGACCAGCCCGGCTCAACGCCAAACCGACGCCGCTGCAGATCATCAAGCCGAAACTCCGCAGGGTTACCGAAGATGTTCATGGGACCGGACTGTGCCATTCCAGCGTGGCCTTGTCACCTGGCACACTACCTCGAATATGTACTAATTTCCGGACAAATTCGAAGCAAAACAAGACTCTGCGCGCATTTTCTTCCATGGTCATCCGACTGAGTAATTGCCGCCAGCCAGCGGTGCCCGCCCCTATTTTCGCGCGGTGTAAATAGCTGATCCGGCTGGCTAGCCTGACGGCCCGCCAAAAAAAGTCGGGCGCTTCCCAATCTCGGAAAGCGCCCCCTTTTATCGTCAGAAGTGCGTCTAGCACTCCTTCTTTTGAAGCCTTAGGCTGCGGCCGTATTATCGATCACTTTGCGCGGTCCATCGCCGCTGCCGATAGCAATCTTGCGTGGCTTCATGGCTTCCGGAACTTCGCGTTCCAGGTCAACATGAAGCAAGCCGTTCACCAGACGGCCGCCCGTGACCTTGATATGATCGGCCAGCTGAAAGCGCCGCTGGAACGCGCGCCGCGCGATCCCACGGTGCAGGAACCTTCGTTCGGCGTCGTCGTCTTGGCTCTTTCCAGAAACGGTCAGCGTGTTGCTTTCCACGGTGACGTCTAGGTCATCCTCGCCAAAACCAGCCACTGCCATCGAGATCTGATACCGATCGTCGTCGATCTTCTCGATATTGTACGGCGGGTATGCCGGTGCTTCGTCAACACGCATCGCCGCGTCGAACAGCTGATTCAGCCGATCAAAGCCAACGGTCGTGCGGAATAAAGGGGACAGATCCAATGTGCGCATGTCACATCCTCCGTAAGAGCAATATGATCCTTGGGTCCAGCCTAACTGCGACCCATTTGCAGGCGTCGCGTCCAGGCCCGACATTCGGCGCCTTGCGACAAATCCGATATGGGGAGGCCGAACAGCATGTCAAGGGCATGGCTGGACAGGCGGAAAGGTGCGCGGCAAACTGCCCTGCGACGCGGAGTTCAACCGTGTCCCGCGATCGAACAGGAGGCGACGACGGTGCCAAAGGTAAGGAATCTGACGGTTGACACAATCTGGCAGGAAATCCAGTCGACGCCGGCAGACTGGCGCAAAGAGAAACCCGGAAGCCTGCTTCAAATCCTGAACCACCTCCATTTGATCCGTGCGTTTGAAGAAACGGTCCTGGAGCTGGCTGGCGAACAACTGGTTCATGGGCCCGCGCATTCGTCGATTGGCCAAGAGGGTGCGGCGGTGGGCTGCATGGCAGCGCTGCACCCCGGTGACCAGATCAATGCCACGCATCGGGCCCATCACCAGTTTCTCGCAAAGGTGCTGAAGTTTGTCGAGCCGCGTGCCTTTGAGCCACTGCGTGATGAGATCGCGCCGGAACTACAGCACACGCTTCAGCGTACATTGGCCGAGATTATGGGCTTGGCCCAGGGCTACTGCGCCGGTCGTGGCGGATCGATGCATTTGAGGTCGAAGGAGGCGGGCATTCTCGGCACGAACGCAATAGTCGGTGGCGGCGTGCCGTTGGCTGCGGGGGTCGCGTGGTCGCGCAAACGCGCTGGTGAAGGCGAAATCGTCGCGACATTCTTCGGCGACGGTGCGTTGCACCAGGGCGCCGTCGCTGAATCGATGAACATGGCCGCCCTGTACGACTTGCCGATTTTGTTCTTCATCGACAACAACCAATATGCCGTATCGACGACCATCGCGGAATCGACCCGCGAAACGCGCCTCACATCCCGCGGACTTGCCTACGGGATCCCCTCGTTTACCGTCGATGGCATGGATCCGCTGGCGGTGAAGATCGCCAGCGAGCGCGCGGCGACTATGCTGCGTGATGGCCAGGGCCCTGTCATCGTCGAAGCCAACAGCTACCGTTATTTCCATCAGAACGGGCCAATTGCGGGCAGTGCCTTCGGCTATCGCACCAAGGAAGAAGAGGAAGAATGGCGGTCGCGGGATTCGCTTACGCGGGTTGCTAAGGAAATGATTGACCTTGGCCACCTGGACCAGAAGCAAGTCGATCGTCTGCGTAACGGCGCCAAGGATGCCATGTCGCGCGCCGCCGAGGCGCTGACCGAACCCGAGGGCAACGCCCGCCGGATCCGTCCATCATTGTGGCCGGACCCGGCGACCGTGGATTACGGTGTACGTGGCGATCTGTCGGAATTTGCCGGCGCCCGCTTCGAAGAACAAGAAGATCACGGCGGCGAAATCGAAGATCGCAAATTCATCGACCTGGTCGCCGCCGTGATGGTGCGGCGCATGACAGAAGACGAGCGTATCGTCGTCATGGGCGAAGACGTGCACAAGTTGCGCGGCGGTACCAATGGTGCGACGAAAGGCATTGCGGAAAAGTTTCCCGGTCGCATCGTTGGCACACCAATATGCGAAAACGGTTTCACCGGCATTGGCGGCGGGATCGCGCTGGACGGCAAATATCGGCCTGTGGTCGAACTTATGTATGCGGATTTCGTCTACGTTGCCGCTGACCAAACGTTCAATCAAATCGGCAAGGCGCGCCACATGTTCGGCGGTGACCTCGATGTGCCGCTCGTCATGCGGATGAAATGCGCGGCCAAGTCGGGATACGGTTCCCAACATTCCATGGACCCGAGCGGATTGTTTACCATGTTTCCCGGCTGGCGAATTGTCGCGCCCAGCACGCCCTATGATTATGTCGGGTTGATGAACAGCGCCTTGCTCTGCGAGGATCCGGTTCTGGTGGTCGAGCATTTGGAACTCTATCAATCGCGCGGACCGGCGCCGACAAGAGATCTCGACTATTATATCCCGCTCGGCAAAGCCAAAGTCGTCAGGCCGGGCAATGCGTTCACGGTGGTGACGTCGTTAGCCATGGTGAAGCCATGCATTGATATCGCTGAGCGCATGGGCGTTTCAGCGGAAGTCATTGACCTTCGTTCGTTAGATCGTGCTGGCATCGATTGGGAGACCATCGGCGAGAGCGTACGCAAGACCAACAATTTGCTTGTCGTCGAGCAAAGCACCGAAGGCACGTCGTATGGCGGTTATTTGGCTGGCGAGGCACAAAGGCGCTTGTTCGACTATTTGGATCAGCCCGTCAAGCGGGTCGTGGGCGGCGAAGGTGCGCCGGTGATCTCGCGCGTGCTGGATTTGGCCGCGCATGCAACGGAAGCCGATGTTGAAGCGGGTTACGCGGAGATGCTCGCTGACGTTGGGTCGGGCGTTGCACACGCTGCCGAGTAAGTCGCACCGAAGAGCTGCGGGCGCCGCACGGGTAGGACGGTGCCGATGACAGCGCTGCGAAATCTGGACGCGTTGCTCAAGCCCCGGGCGATCGCCATCGTGGGTGCGACGCCAGATGTCCGCCGGGTCGGCGGCCGACCCTTGTCATTCTTGCGCCGCTACGCGTTCCCGGGACGGATTTATCCGATCAATCCCAAATATGACAACATCGATGGCACGCCATGTTTTCCGTCGATTGATGCATTAACCGACACACCCGACTTGGCCGTGATCGCAGTACCGGCGACCGGCGTTCTGGATGCCGTACGAGCGTGTCAGACGCGCGGCATCCCGGCCATCAACATCTACACCAGCGGTTTTGGCGAAATCGGCGCCGAGGGCCAAGTCATGCAGGACGCACTGCGCGACATGGCCGAACGCCACGGCACCGTGATTTGCGGCCCTAATAGTCAAGGTGTGGCCAATTTTCTTGACAACATGTGCGCCAACTTCTCGTCAACGCTGGGCCGCGACAAGGTGGCTCCAGGACCGGTGGCATTCGCCGGGCAGAGTGGACTTTTTGCAGGTGTGCTTGCCGCAGAGTGCTATAGCCGTGGCCTTGGCATTGGCTATTTGATTAGCACCGGCAATGAAGTTGCCGCCGATATTTCCGATTTCATTGCCTATATGGCCGCGGATCCACGCATTCGTGTCGTCGCCGGCTATTTGGAAGGCGTACGGGACGGCGGCAAGCTACTTGCCGCCGCACGCGCCGCACGCGCGCATGGCAAGCCAGTGGTGATCTTGAAGGTTGGGCGCAGCGCCGATAGCGCGGCCGCGGCCGCGTCGCATACCGGGTCCCTGGCCGGTTCGTACGAGATTTATCAAGCGGCATTTCGCCAGGCCGGAGTTATCGAAGTCGACGATATCGAAGCGTTCTATGACGCCATCGAGCTATTCGCGACGGGCGCGACGGCGACCGCCGGCAACCGCATTGGCATCGTTACAAATTCTGGCGGCATTGGTGTGTTCGCCTCTGACAAAGTGCTCGAACTGGGTATGGCCATGGCCAAATTCGGTGATCCGACGACAGCCGCGATCTCCGAACGTTTGCCCGCCTTCGGTTCGCCGCGCAACCCGGTCGACTTCACGTTGCAGGCCTTCCATGACGCCGAGTCGGTCGGCAGCCATGTCCGCAATGTCAAGCTGGACGACAATGTTGATGCCGTCGCGGCGTTTTTTGGCGTCCAGATGCTAAATATTCCGGCTGTGGTCGATGCGATGTCGTCGGCCAACGCGGTCAATCAAAAACCCATGGTCGTTGGCTGGATGCATGGCGATCCGGACGGCCCCAAAGGCCTGCGTGCCGTCGGCATCCCGACATTCGCCGATCCGCTACGGGCCCTGAAGGCCTTGCGGACATTGGTTGATTTCGGCCGTGCGCCCGCTCCGGCAACAACGCCGCAGATACGCGCGGGCAAACGGATCCGTTCTGCGGCGGACATGATCAGTGGTTGGGCCCGACAGGGCCGCCGGCAACTGGCCGAGAATGCCGGCAAGACTATTCTTGCCGCCGCTGGAGTTCCCGTGGCGCGTGCGGTCTTGGCCGCTGATGCCGAGGCAGCGGTGCGCGCCGCCGAAGATATTGGCTATCCCGTTGTTCTGAAGGTCGAGTCTGCTGATATCCCGCACAAGACGGAGGCCGGCGGTGTAAGGATTGGCATTGATGGGCCGGCTTCTGTGCGCACCGCGTTCAGTGGGATTATGGCTGCGGCGCGCGCATATGCGCCAACAGCCGTTCTCGACGGGGTCAGCGTGCACGAATTCATCGACGATGCCACGGAACTCATCGTTGGGATCAAACGCGATCCTGTCTTCGGCCCGGTGATATTGCTTGGTGCGGGTGGCATTTTGGCTGAGATTCTCAAAGATACCGCGTTGCGAGTCTTGCCGTTGTCCGAGGGTGACGCCGAAGCGATGATCGGGTCGCTGAGCCTTTATCCGGTTTTGGCGGGCGCCCGAGGCAGGCCGCCACGGGATGTCGCGGCGGTAGCCGAAGTTGTGCAGACGGTCGCCGCTTTGGCACTGGTTTCCGAAAACTTGGCTGAGCTCGATATCAATCCACTTATGGTGCGCAAAGCTGGTGAAGGCGTGCGTGCGGCGGACGCACTGATAACGCTCGATAGTGTCGATTACTAGAATGCACAGTGTGCGACAGCGTTATGCGGCGACCTCGGCGAGGGGACAGATCTCCGGGTTCCATGGGGAGTTGGCCAGCCAGCTAATAAGATCGTCGGAAGCCAGCGGACGACTGTACAAATAGCCCTGGCCCACATTGCACCCCATCTCGGCCAGTTCAACCGATATATCAGGGCTCTCGATACCTTCCGCCACGACTTTCAATTCGAGTCCGTGGGCCAAGCCAATCGTCGAGGCGACAATTTTGCGGCTCCGATCGTCGTCGAGCATGTCGACGACAAAGCTCTTGTCTATCTTTAGCTCATGGGCTTGCAAATCTTTTAGGTAAGCAAGAGAAGAAAACCCGGTTCCGAAATCGTCGATCGACAGCCGCAACCCCATCTCGGATAGTTGTCGTGTCACCTCTTTCGCCCGCTCCGGATCGGACATCAACACGGTTTCGGTGATTTCGATCACCAGACGTTTCGCGGGGACGGCCCACCGATTCAGTGTCCGTGCGACGCTGGTCAAGAACAGCGGATCCTGGAACGTTCGCGTGGACATATTGATGGACATATCCAGGTCGATGCCTTGCTGGCGCCATGCGGCCATCTGGCTGATCGTGGTCTCGAGCACCCAATCACTGAGCGGCACGATCAAGTCCGTCTGTTCAGCGAAAGGAACGAACTCGTCAGGCGAAATAGACCCATGGGTCGGATGGTTCCAACGGATAAGAGCCTCGACACCCGTGACCCGATGTCTGGCTAGATCGAGCTTGGGCTGGTAATGCATTTCCAGTTCCCCGTTCTCGATCGCGCCGCGCAAGGCACCTGTCAGGGTCAAGTGGCGGACGCTGTAGAAGTCCGCGTCAGCGTCGTAGACACAGTAGCCCGACACGGATTTCTTCGCGGCGTACATGGCCACGTCGGCACGTTGCACAAGTTCAGCTTTCGAGGTGGCGTGATCGGGAAACATGGCGATGCCGATACTGGCACCGACTTCGAACTTCAAGTGATCGATGGCGAATTGTTCTTGTAAAGACTTGAGAATAACCTCTGCGAGGGCGACGACATCCGCAAGCTCTGTCGCTTCGGGCAAGAGAACGCCAAATTCGTCGCCGCCAAGCCGTGCAATCGTATCGTTGTCGCGAAGATGGCGGCGAAACCGCGCACCGACCTGAACCAAGACCTGGTCGCCGATGGCGTGACCAAGTGTGTCATTGATCACCTTGAAGCGGTCGAGATCAATCAACATCACAGCGAATGGTTCGCCGTTTTCGTTTGAAGAATCTATGGCCTGCTGGGCGCGGTCGAAAAAGACATTGCGGTTCGGTAAGTCGGTCAGGGGGTCATGTTCGGCCAAATAGCGCGTTCGGCGTTCGGTCTGCGTCGCGTTGCGCTCAGCCCTGTAGGCGTTGATGGTCTCGGTGGTGAGCAGCGCAATGAAAATCGCAACGGCAACCAGAAATCCCGCCAACATCCATTTGTTCATGCCGATCAGCCAACGAACGTTTCTCAGATCGCCGTCCTGCAATTGTTGACGCACCGATGCGATGTCAAGAGCAAGCTGACGCAGTGCATTGGTTGGTTCGATGAGAATGTTTTCGACGCGTTCAAGGTGCTCAAGGTTGCCGCGTAAATCTTGAGAACTGTTGATGATCGGTTCGATGCGGTCCAAAGCGCCTGTCAGTATGTCCGATGCGTTTTCAATGCTAATGGCAGAACCGAGCGGAGATTGCTGGTGGTTGTGCAGCATGATTGCGTTTGCGGACCGCACACTGGCCAATCGGCGTCGGACAATTTCAATCTTCGTATCATCTCGACCGGCAACGTGACGCGTCAAGTGTGACCTGAACTCTTGCAGCTCATGGTCCATTTCCTGAATCGCCCACGCATCGACACGAATGTAGCGCGTTAGGCCGTTCGTCTGGCGTTCCAAGATGCTGGTTACCTGCCACGCCGCAATGGCAGCGAGAATGAGAATGGCGGCAAAGAACGCGAAACGCGCGAGCCGCAAGCGTGCGCTGCGGGATTGAGGTAATGCGTCCAAACCTGGTAAGCGCAATCGACGAAATATTGTAGGTGCGATGTTCACGTTTACCGTCCAGATTATTGAAGAAGCGTAATGCCGCGCTTGTAGGGTCCCGGTAGCGCGTTGCGGCAATTTGCGCTCGTTACGTCAATCGAAAGGCCGCTGTTTCCCGCAAACGTCATGTCGTTTGCGATCAAAACAGTACAGGCGTTTTCGGGTGTAATGCTATTGGTACTTTTCGATGCAAGGCTAGCGGTTGGCAGATAGATGACACCGCGCAAGAAGGCTGACGAGTTGCCGTGCCATTCGTGGAGACCAGTGTAGCGCGGGTCTTGAAAAATCAATATGCCTTCAAGGTCGCCAGATTCCGGCGCACCTAGCGAGATCGTCGAGTTCGCACCAAAATAAATAAGGCTCGTTTCACCGGTCAAAAATATGGTCACGCCATTACCGCGAAGACCCGCGTTGTCGAGAACGTGCAAGGGACCGTCGCGGATGATATAGAGACCCGCACTCAACGTGATCTCAGATTCGCCTGCAATCTCGAGGCCCCCGCAATAGACTCCTGGCGATAATGTATCGCGCACGTCAACATAGCTGGCATTGTTCTCCAGACAGCCGCCGTATATTGGCGTTTCCAGTCCCGCCAATGGATCGTTGTGCGCGACGCAATACTCCGTCGGCTCGACAGATAAGAGCGATGCTCTGCCAACATCTGCGGTGCCGGCGACGCATATATCGTTTGTTTGAAGCTCGGTGCTGCTGGTGGCACTAAAGGCGCCAACCGCCGTTGAGTTCGCCTGCACACCGCAGCCGATGGTCTCCACGAACACATTTCCGCTGAGCGACAAGGACGGTGCGAGAACAGGATCCAGGGCCAACACACAAGGGGGGCCACCCCGGCCAGCCACTGCGCTGATTGAAACGTCGACACCTTCTGTGCCGACGACGGATGCGAAAAATGTCGAGGCCTGATTTCCGTTAGCACTAGCCGCGCGCGTCGTCACACGCACTGCGGTACCGTCAAAGACGCGTTCTTGGTCGCCTGCCGGCGTAAAAGTTCGCGTGTCTGAATCCCAACTGCCGATTTCGATATCGGCGGCCGTAAGCACGTTGCCGTACTTCGAGCTCGGCATGTTCTTTTCAGCGTATTCCAAGGCAATGGACCTAGCCGCATCGGCATTAGGAAGCGCTGACGCCGCCGCGAGGGCTGCCGCATCTGCGGTCATCGACAAAGACCGCTGCAATGCCGTTGCCCTGACATAATCGACGCCGAGGGCACCGGCTGCGAAGATGACAATGAGCCCAACGGCCGAAATGGGTGCCAAGCTGCCACGCGTATCGTACGCGAAGGTGCGCAAGATATTTTGGCACCGATTGATGATGCGGCGGCGGAACGACACGGCGGTACTATTCCTTCACCATGGTGCCGGATGCGGCCAAGACCAGCGTGTCGTCGTCGAGGATCCCTTTCATATTGAACAAGGTGACCTCGCTCACCGGGACCCGCAGATCGACCGTTATGTCAAATCGGCCGGAACGCAGCTCGATCTCTTCGATGTTAACCTTTAGCGACGTTTCGCTGAGGCTCGGGAGCTGCTCGAATATGAACTCTTTGGTTTCGCCTTCGGTCATGGCGTCCATGGCCAGCCGACGCACAGCCGTTTGGGCAGTGGACGCCATTTGCGCCTGAATCTGAAAGGCGTGGGCGAACTCGACAATGCCGCCCAAGAGCGTAATCAAAATCGGCGCGATGACAGCAAATTCGACCGCGCTTGTGCCGCGCTGATCCGCCGCGAAAACGCGCGTTAATTTGCGCCCAAAGTTAGGCAAGCATCTAAGGATTTGGGTCGTCGCCGACATGTGCGTTGTTCTGCCTCTTGCGTTCGCTCCCAACGCTCACTTCCCTGGCAGAATCTTTGTCGTTATTTGCGGGAAATTATCAGGACTCGGCCGAACCGCCATGGTTCGATCGGCCTATGTGACGTTGAACACGCCACATGCGTGACGGCTGTCACCTGAATGAGGCAAACCGCATGTGACGGCCGTCACATTTCTTGCCATTTGCCCAACAAAATCCACAACCTAGGGCAGAATTGGGAAGTTGCCGGCAACCCAAAATCGATTGTGCCTGTGGGGTCTGAGCCCAAACACGTCACAGCGGCAAATCCTGATGTCACATATGTACTTATGTGGTTCATGTTCTTGATCGAGATTATCGATCGGCGCTGCCGACCTCTGCACCCTTGAGGCCGAAAGAAGAGGCAAGGGGAGAGCAATGGCGCGAAATGTGACAATCATCGACGGGCATCCAGATACCGATCAACATCGACTATGCCATGCCCTCGCGGCCGCCTATGAAGAGGGGGCCCGTGCTGGTGCTCATGCCGTCAGACGGATCGACATTGCCACACTCGAGTTCTCAATCCTGCGATCCCAGTCAGAGTTTGAAGGCAAGCCAGTTGCGCCGGATATCGCCCGGGCCCAAGACGCGATCCGTTGGGCCGACCATGTCGTGATTATCTACCCCCTGTGGCTCGGCACGATGCCGGCCTTGCTGAAGGCGTTTATCGAGCAGACCTTTCGTCCGAATTTCGGATTTGATTACGGCAGTGGCAAGTGGCCCAAGCCTGGTCTCAAGGGGCGGTCGGCGCATGTGGTGATCACTATGGGCATGCCGGCCTTTGCGTATCGCTGGTTCTTCGGCGCGCATAGCTTGAAAAGCCTTGAGCGAAATATCCTCAGGTTTTGTGGCTTCAAGCCTGTCCGCGATACGATCTTTGGCATGGTCGAGGGGGGCAGCAATGCCAAACGGGCTGGTTGGTTGGACCGCATGCGTGGCTATGGACGGATGGCGAAATAGAGGTGACTTCGCGGGACCGTCGCAATCTGAAATAATGGGCCGGACGGTTTCGGTTTGGGCAACGCGGAGGACGCGGAAATGAGTCTCAACGGCATCAAGGCGCTGACATTCGATACCGGTGGCACGATCCTGGATTGGCATACCGGTTTTCGCAAAGCCCTGGCTCAAACAGGTGCAAAATACGGCCTCGATAAGGATTGGGCCGGGCTGACCAACGAAGTACGTCGGCGCGCCCTGAAGCGGATGCTCAATCTCGGCGAGCACGAACCGCCCGCGTACAATTTCGACGGTGCGCACAGGGCCGCACTCGACGAAGTGATCTCCGAGAATGGCTTGGGCCAATTCACCGATGCTGATCGTCGCGAGATTTGGTGGGACACCGCACACAATTTCCAATGTTGGGCGGATTTCCCTGCGGTGCTGCCACGTCTGCGTGACCAGTATATTTGCGCATCGTTCACACTTCTCAGTTTTCGCCTGATCATCGATACGGCCCGGCGCAATGGCCTCAGTTGGGATGCGGTTATTTCATGTGAGGCTATCGGCAAATACAAACTGCTGCCCGAGGCCTATGAAACCGCAGCCAGATTCCTGCAGTTGGAGCCTGGAGAATGCTGCATGGTCGCGTGCCACAATTTTGACCTGGATGCCGCCAAGAAGGTCGGATTCAAGACCGCTTTTGTAAGCCGCCCGGATGAATGGGGTGCCGAAGGACCGCCTGACCCGGAACCCAATCCAGAACACGACATTATCGTCGACACCTTCCCCGAACTCGCAAGGGCCCTGGGTGTGCTAGTCTAGAGTGTCTGAAGTGCGTCCGAACCTGCGCGTTTCATTACCTCGCCAACTATCTATAACCTATCTCAAACCTGATCGGACCATGAACAATTTCGGATCACCTTAGGAGTCCGAAATCGTGAAAACGGTATCGTTGAGGACCGGATCATGGGCAACGGCGACCTCGTTGTCGATCAGCGTGCCACAACCAGGGCAGAAAAACTGGCGGAACAGCACCGCGTCGTCGATAAAAAGTGCAGGATCGCCGACCAAGGAATTGGCGCAATCGACGGGGTTGTCCTCGCGCGCGCAGCCGAGCTTGTAGCTTGCCGTGATCGGCCCCAAATCGGTGTTGCACTTGGCGCAGCACCAATAGGTCGATGATTCGTCGCGTCTTATAGAAAGGTATGGACTTGCCTCGATTAGCAGGTCGCCCTCGCGTTGGCGCGCGTCTCCACCGTGCCCAGCCACACGTTTGGCGCGGATCGCCGCACGATTCTCTGCCGTGGCGGCCGGATCGACACAGCCCGTTTCCGAATCGACGATTGCGCCATAAATCGCGCGGGCGGCCTCCACCGTTATGGCATGTTCGTTAAGATCATGTTGGATGTCCGCCGGTGCTCGATCCATGGGGTCGCCGAATCCGCCGCCGCCAGTCCAGCGCACAGCATAAACGTCGGACGCAGTTTGTCGGAAATTCTCTTGGCGCGGCTGTAATGTTACGAAATCGCCATCTATTTCGCTACAGTCATTAGGCATGCGACTATTTGCAATTCGTGTTTGAATGTCGCTGCGGTGGATAAACGTGTACGCGTTTGTCGTCGATGGATAGCCACCCATCATTCCCGTCGAGGTTGGTATCGCGTTTCCTGACGACAATGTGTCGTGCGTCACGGTCTCCGTATTGTGGGCAATGAAGCAGCTCTCCGCCGAAAGTCCGCCGCGATATTTTCCGGCCCCGCCGGAGTCGGGCAATTCCTTGCGGTATAAGAACAAGATCGGGAAGTTTTGCTCAGTATGTTCCACATTCGGTAGCTGGCAAATGGGTGTGCGTGCTTGTCCCCCGGTGTTGATCCCATCCGCCTGAGAAAACGCGCCGATCGCCCCACCAATGGGATCGATCAGCAAATAACCGTAGCGATCGCCCCATTGATCGATGCCGCGGAAAATTGTTGCCGGCCATTGGCTGGTGCCACCAATGCACATGATATCCTTGCGCATGGTCTTGTCCGGATAGATCATTTTGGAGATCACGTTGTAGGCCGGATACAACGAAATTTCCATGGCTTGGGTCGGGGCCGTCGACACCGACGCTGGGAAATTGGCACAATTAAATGTGCCGGGCGAGGGATCGAACACGATGTGCCGGAGCGCGCCACCAACCGCGAAATATTGATCCCAGCACAACAATTCATTGATCGCAACGAGGACCGAACCGCGCCAGCCGGAATAGGTGGCGTTCATGGCCCCATCTTGATCCGCCGTGCCTTCATTCTCGAACACCAAAGTTCGACCGGACTTTCGCAGGCCGATCATAACTCTGTGGGTACGGCGGTCGCCTGGCCGGCACGCCTCGACATACGTGCGATCCAGCCAATAGCCATCCGGCAGCGTGTCCATTTTTCTCAAGAATGCGGCTTCGGCGTTGTCGATAATGCGTTTCATGACGCCTTTGACCGTCGCCGGGCCATAGCGTCGTATAAGATCAAGAATCCGGTCCCGCGCAGTCACATTGCCGGCCATCTGGGCACGGAAATCCAAGGCCACCATGTCCGGCTTGCGCGATGATCGCAAATAGACGTCTTCGATATCGCGGCGGATTTCATTGCCTTCGATGATCTTGATAGGTGGGATCAAGATCCCCTCATCGAACGCGTCTTCGGCGGCGGGGCAGAAACTACCGGGCGTTATGCCGCCAATGTCATATTGGTGCAAACAATTCGTTACCCAACAGAACAATTCGTCTTGCCAAAACACTGGGCACAGCAGCATCACATCCATTTGATGTGCCGCACCGACCCAAGGGTCGTTCGCCAGAAACATGTCGCCGTCGCGTATACCGGGATTTTCGCTCCGGTTTTCGAGGGTCCATTTGACCTGAGTATCGGTGACACCGGACATGTACTGCATGTACGGGCCGAAATAGACAAACTCCGCATCTTCGGTCAGGATCGAGGGATTGAGGTCAAGCGCATACATCGCCACCGGCGACCCCGATATGCGTTGGATTGTTGCGCCATGTTCTTCGTTGACGTGCCAGAGATTGTGGCGAATTACTTCATAGGTGATTGGGTCCACATCCGTGTCCCATGACTTGTGCAGCATGAGGGACTCTGAAACGCGGAGTTTCCCAGATGGCACATAGGGAAAATTCACACCGTCGAACGTTGTGCCCGACATTTCACTGATGCGAGTCATATCAAGCCACTCCGGCGACGTGGTGTCGGTTGGGCTCGCCGACATCCGTGTACGCGACGACTTCGAAGTTTCCATAGGCGTCGACGCGAAAAGACTGACCGGGGTGCACAACGACAGAGGTTGCTTTCGTCTCCACCACGGCCGGGCCGTCGAGCGTATTGCCCGGCAGCAAACGATGACCGTCATAGATGGCTGTTGACTGGCGCGTGGCGATTTCGGCCCAATAGACGAGACGAGGCGATCTAAGGGCCGCAGCCGGGATCTCTTTTGTCAGATCGCCACTGGCCTTCAGTTGTGGTTTTGTTGTCGCTGCGGACGCCCGACAACGAAACGTGACGATTTCTAGATCGGCACCAGGCAACGCGGCACCGCGACCGTAGAGCCTCTCATACTGTGAAACGAATGCCGTGCGCAGCGGTTCCAGATCCGTCGGCGACAGCGTCTCGCCAACCATTTCCACTTCGACTTCGTTAATTTGGCCCTTGTGGCGCATATCAAGGGAAAAACGAAAGCGCTGGTGTGACGCCGCAATGCCCTCTTCATCGAGACGGGCGCCTGTGCGTACCTTAAGTTGGCTGAGTATGTCGTTGATGCGCGCCGGTTCAAACGGCGATGCCATGATTTCGACCTGCTCGTCGACATGAAGGATATCCGCGGCAGCGGCACCGAATGCGCACCACACGGATGCCATCTCACGCTGCGGAATAATGACTTTGCGCACGCCCAACTCGCGGGCCGATACGCCAACATGCACCGGTCCCGCGCCGCCAAACGCAAACAGCACGAAATCCCGCGGGTCAAAACCCTTTTGGATTGTGACTTTTCGGATTAAGTCGGCCATTTGGAATTCAGCAATTTTGGCAATACCGCTGGCACAAGCGTCGAGATCCATGCCAACCCGATCGGCGATATCCGCAATCGCGGCTTCGGCCGCCGACCGATCCAACGACATCGCGCCACCCGCGAAGTTGTCCGGATCCAAATAGCCAAGCACCAAATCCGCGTCCGTGACGGTCGGCGCGGTGCCGCCGCGGCCATAACAGACGGGTCCCGGATCCGCACCCGCGCTTTCCGGACCGACGCGCAGGGTGCCCGTGGACTCATCGATCCAAACCATGCTGCCGCCACCGCTGCCGATGGTTTGAATATCAACCTTTGGCAAGTAATACTCGTATTGATTGACCAAGCTTCGATACGAGGCAGCGGGCCTACCGTCGGCGATGATGCCGACATCGAACGACGTTCCGCCCATATCGGTGGTGATGATATTTTCGTAGCCCATGACGTGGCCGGCAAACTGCGAACCTGTGACTCCCGATACGGGACCGGAATCCAAAGTCAGTAATGGTGCTGCCATGGCACGCGCGACGGAGATCGTACCACCGGCGCATTGTGTGATCTGCAACGGCCGGCCATAGCCGCGCTCCTTCAACAAGGTGTCAAGCGATGCCAGGTAGTGCGTTGTGGTTGGTCCGATATAGGCGTTTAGCGCAACCGCCGTGGTACGTTCGTATTCGCCCCACTTCGGCACGAGTTCGCTGGAACAGGTGACAAAAAGCGCCGGATCAATCTCCGCCACCAGGTCGCGTATGCGCTGTTCGTTTCGCGAATCTAGGAACGACCAGAGAAAGCAGACGGCCAGCGCTTCAACCCCTTTGTCCAGCAAGCTACGAATGGCGTCCCGTGCCTCTGCTTCATTGAGATGAACGACTGTATTGCCGAAGCAATCGACTCGCTCTGAAACACCCTCGACAAAACGTTTGGGGATAATCGGGTCAGGCTTGCGGCTCTCTGGAATGTGTACAACGAGCCGGATGTCGCGCCCCGTCAGCCCCCGCGATCCACGCATGATGTGAATGACGTCATTGTGGCCTTTGGTCGTAATCAACCCGACCTTGGCACCACGCTTCTGAATGATGGCGTTGGTGCCGACAGTGGTTCCGTGGCCGAGAACTCGGATTGCACCCAACAGTTCCGACAAAGTGAGATCCAAGTCTTCTGCCGCCAATTCAAGCGCCGCGATCATGCCGTCGGCGAAGTCGGGCGGTGTCGATGGCGCCTTTGTCGTCACGGTCATGCCGTCGTCGCGGACGACAACACAATCGGTGAAAGTCCCGCCAATATCGACCCCACACAAATAGGTGGTCATTGCACTGCTCAAGCCTCAGGCGATGGCCGCGCGAAATTTGCCCGTACAACGACACGACAACAGCTCACTGACGGCATCGATTTCCGTTTCAACTGTTATTATTTATCGTTCGATAAATTAATAGAGCAGTCTCTCAAAGTGGTGTCAAGGCCGACGGCCTTGGTCAGGGAACCGCTTACTTTGAACTGTTGCCAAATGTCTGCACGGTCTGTGGCAAGCCGTCGAGCATCGTGTCGACGAATTCCTCGATCACCAAATCCAAGCGGCTTGGGACCTTCAATTGATAGATATATTTGCGAATGCCGTAATAGATGATGCCCCCGTGCAAGTTCCAAACAAGCTCAAGCTCGCGTTGGCTGATCGATGTCCGGTCCGGATCATCAACACCGTAGGCGGCGCGGGTCTCGCGGTAGATCGTCTTCAGGAGCTGGTTCTCGACGCGCTTGATGTACTTCTGGTTCGGCACGGCACCCGCGAGTCCGGAAAACATATAGATGCGCATCCATTCATAGGTAAAGATGGTCGCGGTGTAGTCCGTATAAAACTCGATCAAACGTTGCCGCAGCGGTCGCGATCGATCCTGCAGCTGCTCTTGCCATTCCTTCTTCCATGGTTTCTCAAACAACTCGTGGTAGATGCGGTCGAGCAAATGCTGCTTCGACGGAAAGTATTGGTACAAGAGCGGTTGCGTTATGCCGAGTTGTTCCGCAAGCGCGCGCGTTTGGCCGTTCAGGCCGACTTCGGCAAAAAAACGGATGGCACCCGCGATGATCTGCGCTTCACGATCATCGGGTGACAGTCGGCGGCGTCGCGATGTGCTCACGTATCGAACTCTTCGTCATGATGGCCGGACCAGCGGCCGGTTCCTTGGACGTCAAGACAATCCATTGAATCGTGTTGACCATAGGTTGGCGCCAGGTATAATTTATCAGACGATAAATAAATGGCGCGGAATTTCGTCAACCCGATACAACAGATAGCGAACTTGAGATTGCGAAAGAAGCGCCATTCAATCGGGTGACATGTCGCCCTGGGGAGGGAAGATTGCCGCTTCGCGGTCGCAAAGCTTGCGGATTCTGAGGCGACCGTTGCCATACTGAAAGCAAGCCGCTCTCAATGAGTTGGTTTGTCACGAGACGATCTACTGAGGCGTCTTTCCACTGACCGGTGCTGCATCGTCGCTTCGGACGACTCCACAATATAGGGAGATGCATGCCGATGAAACCGCCCGTTTTTAATTACGAAAAACCGGAGACTGTCGACGGCCTCATTGCGGCGCTCGCGCGGTATGGCGATGCGGCCAAGATATTGGCCGGCGGTCAAAGCCTGGTGCCGATGATGAACTTTCGGCTAACAGCCCCGAGCGTGTTGATTGATATCAATGGTTTGGAAGATCTGGACTACGTTCGGATTGCGAACGGAAAACTTCAGATCGGGGCGCTAGCCCGGCATACGACCTTGTGCCAATCGGCCGAAGTCGCCGAAAACTGCCCGTTGATGGCCGAAGCCTACGCCTTTGTGGGCCACAAACCGATCCGCAATCGGGGCACGCTCGGCGGCAATCTGAGCCATGCCGACCCCTCGTCCGAGATGCCCGCCGTTATGGTGTGTCTGGAGGCCACATTCGCTCTGTGCGGGCAAGATGGGACGCGCCGCGTTCCTGCCAGCGAATTCTTCCAAGGTCCACTTGAAACCGCTCTGGATCCGTCGGAATTTCTTGCCGAGATAGAGCTGGATTGTCACGACGGCAAAGAAGGTTGGTCGTTCCAGGAAGTCAGTCCGCGCAAAGGCGATTTCGCCACCGCCGCGGTCGCCGCCACCATGACCATGGATAGTGGTGTAAGTCGGACAGTTCGCATCGCTCATGCTGGTGTCGCCGGACACGCATCGCGTGCGCCGGCCGCCGAAGCCATGTTGGCTGACAAACAGCTTGACGACGGGTTGATTGCCGAAGCGGCCGAAATGATCGCGTCCAGTGCCGAACCGGCCGTTCTTAACTATCACGGTGACGACGCCTACAAGCGCGACTTGTTGCGGGCGTTATCCCAACGGGCGCTGAAGCAAGCACGTGAGCGGTGTGCCCGCTGACGCATCGCGCCGGGTAGGAGAGTGATCATGACAATGACAGAATCGACGGGGAACCGCGAACAAGTTCGCGTATCACTAGATGTTAATGGCGTCCATTACGAACGCGACATTGAACCGCGCAAACTGCTTTCAGACTTCTTGCGCGAAGATCTTGGTTTGACCGGTACGCATGTTGGGTGCGAGCAAGGGATATGTGGCACCTGCAATGTGCTTGTCGACAGCCAATCAGCGCGCGCCTGCCTGTTGTTCGCGGTCCAGTGCGATGGTGCCCAGTTACGTACGATCGAAGGGCTGGGAACCGTCGACAACATGCATCCCGTGCAAGAAGCCTTCTGGGAAAATCATGGGCTGCAATGTGGGTTTTGTACGCCCGGTATGCTGATCTCGGCGGTCGAACTGCTCGAAAACAATGCGTCGCCATCAACCGAAGAAATACGCGAAGCAATATCGAGCAATTTGTGCAGATGCACGGGCTATCAAACCATCGTCGAAGCGGTGCAGGATGCGGCCCAGCGTATGGGAGGGGCAAAGTGATGACGCGCGGACAAGAGTTGTTGAAGAAGTCGCGGCAGAAGGAGGCTCCACGCGACGAATATAAATGGATCGGCAAGGATATGAAGCGGGTCGAGGACCCCCGATTGCTGACCGGTCAGGGAAGATATATCGACGACATTCAATTGCCCAACATGGCCCACGCTGCGGTGCTCGGTAGCCCTTACGCCCATGCCAAGATCGTGTCGATTGACAAACAGCGCGCGGAGGCGCTGCCGGGTGTTGTGTGTGTACTGACTGGGGCCGATATTGCCAAAACAACCGGTCCGGTGCCGTCTTTTGGAAGCCCGCCATGCACGCAACATTGCGTTGCAATTGATCGCGTGCGTCATGTCGGCGAGGCAGTGGTGGCTGTCGTTGCCGAAACGCGCTACATCGCCGAAGACGCGCTGGCGCTGATCGACGTCACCTACGAGGAGTTACCGGTTGTCGTGGATCCGGAGGCCGCCGTCACGTCGACGGGCGACGCCGTGCTACATCCGGAACGGGGCGACACGAATGTTGCGCTGCAAAAAAAGTTCACTTTCGGCCCCGTCGATGATGACTTCAGCAATGCCGATCGAATCGTCAAAAGAAAGCTGCGGTGGCCAAGGTCGGGCGCACAACCCATGGAGACCGTGGGGGCGGTGGCAAACTATGATCCGGGTGCCGGGAAGTTCACGGTCCATGCCAATATCTCGATGTACAACTATGTTGGCTGGCTTATTGCTGTCTCACTTAACGTGCCGGCCACAAAATTGAATATCATTCCAACGGACGCCGGCGGCAGTTTTGGCAGCAAGCTGTTTGCGCACAAGGTGCCGACGCTGACCGCCGCGCTGGCACGCGCCGCGGGCCGGCCGGTCAAGTATTTGGAAGACCGGTCCGACAATATGGCCAATTGCGACAATCATGGGTCTGATCGCGTCTACTATGCAGAAATGGCGCTAAAGGACGGCCTGATGACCGGCCTACGGTTCAAAGTCATCGATGACTACGGCGCCTACTTGCAGTTTGGCGTCGGCCATCACGCCAACGCGCTTTCCCAGGCATCCGGGCCCTACAAGCTCACCAGCGTTGAGATGGATTTGACCGCAGCCTTCACCAACAAGTGCCAGCAGGGCGCCTATCGCGGGTTCGGCTCGGAAGTGATGAACTTCCTACTGGAACGCATGGTCGACGCGGCGATTGACGAAGTCGGCGCGGATCCGATCGAGTTCCGCCGACAGAACTTGCTTAAGCCAGAAGATTTCCCGCATGTCATCCCGACCGGCAATCTTTACGACAGCGGCAATTATCCGGCGGTACTGGATGAAGCTGCGAACCAGCTTGACTATCAAGGTTGGCGCCAAAAACAAGCCGAGGCGCGCAAGGACGGCCGATATATCGGCATCGGCGTGGCGTCATGCCAGGAACGAAGCGTATTCAGTGCGACGGAGTTTTGGTTCCTGAACCCGACCGATACGCCGGGTTTCACGCTGACCAGTTCGCCGGAGGGCGTTTCGGTCAAGATCGATCCGACCGGCAAAGCCTTTGTGACATTGAACGCGCCGTTTTGGGGCAATAGCCCCGAGACGGTTGTAACGCAAGTCTTGGCCGAACAACTGACCATGGATCCGGCGGATATCAGCATCGGTTATTCAGATACCGATTCGGGGTTGAGCGGCACCGGACCAGGCGGCAGTCGCTATACAGTGATGATTGCTGGCGCGCTTTCGGGGGCGGCCGAAAAGATCAAAAAGAAGCTCCTGACTGTGGCAGGACATATGCTGGAAGCCAGCCCGGGCGATCTGGAACTGGCCGATGGCCGGGTGACCGTAAAGGGCGTGCCGGAACATGGCAAAACCATCGCCGAAATCGCATTGCACGCACATTATTTTCGGTTGTCCATGCCGGATGAGCCGGAATTAACCAGCGGTATCGACGCGAGCCACACCTACGACCATCCGCTGACCACCATGCCATCGGACGACCGGACCGATCTTGGCGTCTTCTATCCGATCATGGGTCATATGTGCCACATGCCCGTGGTTGAGGTCGACATAGAGACAGGCAAGATCTCGTTCCTCGACTATGTCGCGGTGCACGACTGCGGCACGATGGTCAACCCGATGACCCTGAAGGGCCATATCCGTGGTGGCACGGCGAGCGGCATTGGTTCTGCAGTCTATGAGCATTTCTACTATGACGAGAATGGACAGCTGTTGACGGCCAATTTCTCGGACTATCTGATCCCAACACTGCACGAACTGCCGGAGAATTTGCGCACGGGACATATCGAATCGCCATCGCCTTTTACGGAGTTTGGCATTAAGGGTGGTGGTGAGGGCGGCCGGATGGGGGCACCGCCGGCGGTGGCGGCAGCGGTCGAAGATGCGCTGAAGCCGCTTGGCGTCAAAGTCGACGCGTTGCCACTAACGCCCATTAACTTGCGTCGCCTCATTCGGTCCGCGCAGCAGAGCGCGTGAGGCGCAGAATCGGGCGCGCGAGTCTAGATCCAGCCACGTCGGTCGCACCTCTCCAACCCTGCGCAAGGCCCCATGGGACACGTTGACTTGTTCGCGGGAGAGGGGATGGAACCGGAAAAAAATAGGCGCCGGGCCAAAGGCTCGGCGCCATTCGTTTAAGAAGGAAGATTGGCTCAGGCAGCCGGTTGCGGCGCCGGACCTTCGGGCTTGTCGCCATCCCCGCCGGCATCTGGCCGCGAGGCCTGTCGGCGGCGTTCGTCCATGAACTGGTCGAACTCCATCTTATCCTTGGCATGGCGCAGGCGATCGAGGAACGTCATGAACTCCTCTTGTTCGTCTTCAAGCCGGCGCAGAGTCTCCTCGCGATATTCGTCAAAAGCGCGGTTGCCGCTCGAAGGAGGGCTTCTGCGACCGCGCCGTCGCTTGCGGCGCCGACCTTCGTCGCCGTCCGCGTTTTCACTGAAGTGCCAGCGGCCCGGGCCGCGATGTTTCCAGCATCCCATGCGTCCACTCCATAGCAAATAGGCCAAGATCGCGAGGCCAATGGGCCAGACAAAGACAAAGCCGAGGACCATCAGCACGATCCAACCTGCCTTGCCGTAGTCGTCGATTCTTGCTGCGAGATCCATTGTGTCCCCATGTTAATGTATTTTACATTCACAGAAGTGGCGATAGGTCGCCAATCTGTCAAGGGATGCGCGGTACGATATTTTCGCCTTCTAGCGTGCCGTTGACTTCGGCGAAGGGATACTCTCGCGATAACGCATCGACCGCACCTCTTGATCCCGCGTATCGCACTAAATGCACGCAACGCTGGCGGCCAAGGCAAGTCCTCCACCGGCGTCCAAGATACCGGCAAACGCCAGAACCGCGGCGATGCCATAAACATTTGCAAGTGATTCGCTGACAACGTGACTGGACATGAATGCCTCCGTTACCCCATTTGGGGCGCACAGTCTCTCCAGTCATCTCGATCCGTCGCGGTCATGGCCGGTCATCTCGGACGCGGCAAGGTTCGTCTTGTTTGAACGTAAGCTACCAAAACCGCGCATGGTTCGCTGTGAACAGGTTCACGGACACTGGCGAGAAAGTCGTGAAATTGGCTGTGATAGGGTGACGGCCACTAACCGCGGACCACAACAGCGACTCTTGTTGCGTGTCTCGCCGTGTGCCGCAATGCTAAGTAATCGCGTGCTTTCGATCCTGACAACGGGGGCGGGTAAACGCAATGAGTGAAGCGCGGCCGCTTGGACCCACCGCGCCGCGGAAGAACATCTGCCTCTTTATCGCCGTCAGCGTCGCAATGGCGATCTTGATGTGGCCAGTGGCCGTGCGCGCTGATGACGTGGCGCATGAACGCAAACAACGGAAACACAACCCCATAAAAATTGAAGCTATCCGCGGGCTCCATTTTGGCGACATGGTGCCTAGCCAATTTGGCACCGGTACGGTCAGCATCAATGTGGCCAATGGGCGCAAAACAGTGGGCGGCGGCGTCATCGACCTGGGCGGTCGCCATAGTCGCGCGCAATATCGGATCAAAGGCAAACCAAAAGCGCGATTTATCATCGAGCCCATGGAGCGGACGACCTTATATATGGCCGGTGCCGAGTTGCCGGTCGTTGACATCGTGACCATTCCGGAGCGTGAGGGCCGATTCGGACCGGACGGGCGGGCAATTGTTGTGGTCGGCGGAACCTTGCTTGTCGACCCGCGCCAGGACCCCGGCTCCTATCGTGGGCACCTTCTCGTAACCGTGGTATATCAATAAGTTACCGGATATTTATCGATCTTTAAAAGATCTCGAGCAGGCTTCCAGCAAGTACGTCAGCCGGGTCGAGATCTATGGCAATTTCCTGCCGCGTGTGCGCGGCGTTTCTTTTGTCTGTACAGGCACCATTGTCGGCGTGGGCGCAGGCGACGGTCAACACCGACATATCTGCGACAGTCGTAGCACCAACACCAAGCGTGTTCGCTCTGCGGCCTTTGACCTTTGTTCGTACAGCGCAGGCGCATGGTCACGAAGATCTGGGTGGGGCCCAGAGCATCCCGGCGATAGTGGTGATTCGCGACACGGCGCAGTTGCAATATCAGATTGAAACGTCCGCTTCGGCAATCGTTGTGGGGGGACACAGGCCGTGTGAATGGGACTTCGTGACGGCTGCCAGCTTGTCCAATCTCGGTAATCCAGTCGATATTGTGGAATTGAGCGGTCCACTATCCGCGGTTGATTTGGACCGATCTTATATGGAACCAGGATTCTTACCGCTAATTCTACACTATGAATAGTTGTGTGACGAGCACACCCAGCACGGTGTTTTTGGCTCACTACGCGCCAATGCGAAGACTCATATGGACATATTATCCACTTGCTTCCGCCGCGCGCGTGCGTATGATTTGCCTCACTCGGTTCGGCTTACAAATCGCATTGCCATGGTCTGCTGGACAACGTTTCCGACGTGCAATGAATGCGTGCGAAATCCCCACGGCGCCATCCGACGATTCTATCGAGCAGAGACGGTAGCCATGACAGGATGCCCTCGGGTACTTCTGTTCGGCTGATAATTATCGCTGGAGCCGCCTTGGCGTTCACTGTCGCCAACCAAGTCCAAGCCGGCGTGGGTGGCGGCGTCGGCGCGTCGGCAAGTCAAACCACGAGCGCAAGTGCCAATGTCGTTTCGCCAATCACGCTGACCAACAACGTTGGTCTGTCCTTCGGCACATTTGCACCGTCGACCAATCCGGGCACGGTTACTGTTGACGTTGCGGGCGGAAGATCCGTTGTCAATGTCGGTGCGGCCGGTGGCACGGTGACAGCCGCAATTTTCTCAGTGGGTGGCGAGACAGGCAACATCTTCGACATTACTTTGCCATCCAGTACAAGTATCGATCTGGTTTCAGGCGGCGGTGACCCGATGACGGTTGATAGTTTTGTCAGTGTTCCGGCGACGTCCGGGACTTTGTTCGGCGGCGCGTCGAGTCTATTTGTCGGCGCCACCCTCAATGTCAATGCCAATCAAACGGCCGGTTCCTACGAAGGCAATTTTGATGTCACGGTGGCCTATCAATGACGTGCAAATGCGATGAATTGTCATGCAAAGTGCATAATCCCATGATAGCATCGCTAATAATGTCCGCGCTATTAGTGAAAACGATGACGGCCGCGCAAGCGATTTATTTTGGGATATTGGGGCCAATTCATCAACGATGACATCGGAGGGAAGAGTGCACACACCGTTGAGATTGATCGCTGCCGCGACAACACTGTTCATCGCGGGAACCCTGAGCCAGCACGCGTTCGCGCAGGCAAGCGCGACCGAATCGGCCGATGCGACTGCCAACGTCATTGCGCCGATCGGTCTATCGCATATTGGCGACTTGGGTTTCGCGGATTTCATAGTTACAGGAGCTGGGACAGTTGTGGTTGACGCCTCGGCGTCGCGGTCGGCCACCGGATCTGTGACTTTGGCCGGCGGGACACCAACCGTGCCAACTTACACCGTCACCGGTGAAAGCGGTCGAACGTACCAAGTTGATTTGCCGGCAGACAGCGCCCATTCGGTCACGAACGGCGTCGATACGATCGATCTCATCAGTTTTGTCGACAGTTTCGGTGGTACAGATGCCGCGCCGCTTGGGGGCACGATTGGCACCTCTGACGTATTCACTGTCGGCGCGACCCTAAACATCCTCGGTGCCGTATCGTCGGGGCCGTATTCGGGATCTTTCGACGTTATCGTCGCATACAACTAGTCGAACGCTAATGCTGTTCGCGGCGGATTATTGCGCGCAGTATCTCACCGCTATTTGCTGAATTCTGGCAACACGTGAATTTTCATCACCTCAGCGGACTTCGTGTTTGGCTTTGTTTGCTTCACGTCTTTGTGGGCAGCGGAGCGAACCTCGCGTACGCCCAAGGCATCGGCAACGTCAGTGTCAATCCGACGCGGGTCGTGCTGGAAGGGCGTGCGCGGAGCGGTGAGGCGACTGTATACAATCGCGGTAATGAGCCGGCCACCTATCGGATATTCTTTCGTGAGATGGCCATGACCGCCGAGGGTGGTTTGCAGACCTTGGAAGAGGTGCCAGCGAATTACCCTTCGGCCTCGTCGATCATTCGCTACTCACCGCGCCAAGTGACACTTGGGCCTGGCGAAAGCCAAACCATACGATTGCTCGCGCGTAAACCGGCGGATTTGCCGCCCGGCGAGTATCGTTCGCATTTGGTCGTGCAGGCTGTGCCCCCACCCGATGCAGGGCAAACCATCGAATCGTTGGCGCTGGAGGAAAACCAAATTCAGATCCAACTGATTCCGGTGTTCGGGATCTCGATACCGATCATCGTCCGCCACGGCGAATTGGCTGCAACCGCTGCCTTGTCCGACCTGGCGATCGAAAACACGGCGAACGGCCCGCAGCTCAACTTGCGCATTCAACGCGACGGCAACAAATCCCTCTATGGCGATATCGCGGTGACCTACACCAACAGTGGCTCAAGCGAATTTCAGGTCGGTCTGATTCGCGGCGTCGGTGTCTACACGACAACCGACAGCCGAAACGTTCGTCTATCATTGCAGACGCCGAGCGGTGTATCCCTAGCTGCTGGCGGAAAAATCAGCGTCACGTATCAAACTGACAACGGGCAGCTTCTCGCTCAGGCGAGTCTTGCTCTGCGCTAAGGCGACGACGTGAATCGGCCCGCGCCCTTTTGGCGAGTCGCCAATTGGGCAACGGCGATTCTGATTCTGTTGAACGCTCTTCCGCAGTTGGTCATGCCGGCTGACAGCGCTTTGGCGGCGTTGTCACCGCAACGGCCAGACGACGAGAGCTTGCTCATATTTGAGATCCATCTGCGGCCGTATTTGTTGAGCGACGGCGTGTTCGCCTATCCGGCAGCGGACGACGTCCTGTTGCCACTCGAGACGCTGTCGTTCTTGTTCGAGTTCCCAATTACCATCGACCTGGCGAAGGGACGCGCTGAAGGCTGGTTCCTCAGCGAGGATCGAACGTTCTTGCTCGACCTCGTGGCAGAACAGGTGCTGATTGCGGGCGCGGCGGCCCGCTTCGAGCCTGATCTTGTCGCTTGGTACGACGACGATATCTACGTGGCGGCGCGATTGTTCACCGAGTGGTTTCCGATAGATCTTGTTGTGCAGGCCGCGCGCCTGGTCATCGACGTGGAACCCAGAACGCCACTTCCGTTGCAGGAACGTATGGGGCGCGAACAGCGCGCCGCACGTTTGGCCTCGGCCTCCGAAGCGCCAAAACTACCACGCCGCGAAACGCCATACCGCGCCCTCGATTGGCCTTATATCGATGCCTCCTTGCGGACCGGCTACGATACGGTGCGCGCCGACACGGGCTGGGGCTTCGAAGGCAGTTATGGGTTTCGTTTAGCCGGTGATCTCGCCTACATGACGGCGGACAGTTTCTTTGGCGGCAATCAAGATGATCGCCTGTCCCAGGCGCGGTTGACCCTGGGGCGCCGTGATCCTGACGCAGATCTTCTTGGTCCTGTCGGCGCAACACAATTCAGTCTCGCCGACGTGTTCACGCCCCAGCATCCATTGATCGCGCGTCAAACCGAAGGGCGCGGGGTGAGCGTGTCGAATATGCCGCTGACCCGCGCAAGCGAATTCGACCGCACGACGTTGCGCGGCCCGCTTTTGCCAGGCTGGGAAGTTGAGCTCTACAGAAATGACGCGTTGATCGCGTTTCAGCGGGCCGGCGACGATGGCCGCTATGAGTTCCAAGACGTGCCGCTTATCTTCGGCAACAATCGATTGACTCTCAGATTCTATGGGCCCCAAGGCCAACGCCGCGAAGAAACGGAATCACTGGTTATCGGTGCGGACATGGTGCCGCGTGGAGATCACCGTTACGCGGTTGCCGTCAATCAGCAAGACGAAGCCACACTGCCGTTTGGCGATGAACCACGTCGTGCCGGGCAACCAGACGCGAGCCGAGGTCAGGCGCGCGCGGTCGCCATTTATGAAGCCGGCGTTCACGAGCGCGCGTCCGTCGGCGCCGCAGTGGCGAGTTACGTTCTTGACGATGGCCGGCATACCTACCTGACAACAGGTGTTCGCGGGACGGTTTTTGGCAGTTTCGTTCGCGCCGACATTGCGCGAGATTCAAAGGGTGGTACAGCCGCGCAGCTGGCTATGCAAACGAGAATTGCCAATCAAAGCCTCGCCGCCGAGCATGCCCAGTTCTTCGATTTCATAAGTGAGCGTGAGACGCAAACCGGCGACCTCTTGCGCAGTGAAAGTGCCCTGCGCCTGAACGGGACTTTGCCGCGGTTTGGCGGATGGCAAATTCCGTATGCCTTGCGTCTTGGTGTCGAGCGTCGCGAGTCGGGGCTCACAGAGTTCGACGTGTCAAACCGCCTGTCCGTTCATATCCGCGCGTTGTCGTCGTCAAACCAACTGAATGCCCGCGCCAGGCGCGGTGGCGGTGTGGCGAGCACCGAAACCCTCGATGGCTCATGGTTAATCAGCTATCGCATGAAAAGTGTATCGATGCGCGGCGAACTCAGTTATCGCGTGCATCCGTCGCCGGATTTTTTGTCGGTCGCATTGACCGGTGACTATCGGATCGAGCCGGATATCACGGCACGGGCCGGCATCACGCGACAATTGTCGAACGACCGCCACACGACTATTACCGCGGGACTGTCTCAGAGATTCGAACATGTGGCGATGGGTCTCGACGGGCGTGTGGCCGACGATGGTGATAAGTTTGTCGGGCTATCGCTGTCCTTCGCCATGGGGCGCGAACCACGGGGCGGCGGCTTAACCATGCAGCCACGCCATTTCGCCGAGAATGGCGGTGTTTCGGCGCGCGTTTTCCTGGATCGGGATTTGGATGGGCGTTTCAGCCCTGGCGACGAACCGCTGGAAGGCGTCGCCCTTAAGGGCACCGCAAATGATACGCCGACCACAGACTCCAATGGCATTCTGATGTTGGTCGGATTGCCAGACGCGCGTCCCACCGATGTGGCCGTCGATATGACCACCTTGGAAGATCCGTATCTGATTCCGCTTGACGACGGCTGGGAAATCGTGCCGCGCGCGGGCCGCACGGCGGTATTGGATTTCGCCGTCGTCCCAACCGGAGAGATCGACGGTTTTGTCTATTTGCGTTCAAACCACAATGCGCAGGTTGCATCGAATGTGAGTTTGGATCTGCTCGACATGAATGGGGCCATCGTCGCCAATACCAGATCTGCTTTCGACGGTTTTTATCTGTTTGAGTTTGTAAAGCCCGGTTCATATGAAATTCGCGTGGCGCCGGGGCAATTGGATCGCCTCGGTCTGCTTCCGGCACCCGATAAAACCGTCACGATCGGGCCGGATGGCGATGTAATCAGCGGCGTCGACATATTTCTCGAGCGGGAATTTGAAGACACACGCGAAGCGTCGCTGGCTCCAGCGGGCCAGGCCGCCGATGTCAAGCCACCATCTACGTCGGAGATCGTCAGTGCTGCGGATCGGGCCGTGCCCGTGGGGACCGACACCTATGTACAATTGGCGGCCTACAGCAATGCACGCGGCGCCATGGAGGCGTGGCATCGTGTTGTCACTTCGGCTCCCGAGATGTTCAACGGCCTGAGTCCACGCATAGAACCCGCGGAATCGGTAGTTGCAACGGACACACTTTATCGGCTGAGAACCGGTCCTCTGGCTGATCGCGCTGCGGCCGACAATTTCTGCCGGCAATTGCGGATCATCGGTCAGGATTGTTTTCCGGTCGTTCAGGTCGGCCGCTAATGTGCCCATCTGGGTGCGACTATCATTCGTACCCCACCGTCACCTGAAACGTCCCGGTATAGCTACCCGGCATTTGACCGGCCGTCGTGTTGATCACCGCACCGACCGTAAACGAATCCGTGCCGCCGGAGATGACGCCAAATGCGCCGCCCTTGCTGTCTTCAAAACCATTAACAATCATTGTCGCGCTCGCATTGGTCGTGTTCTCGACCGAAGCATTGATCGGAAGTTCTATGGAATAGGAACGATCACCGCCAATCACGACAAATGCAGCCGCGCTGACGCTGCCACCAAGATGCTGGACGCCGCCAGACGAGTTCGGCGTCCCCGTCGAAGCCAAGATCTTGACTTGGCCAACGCCTGTGACGAAAAAATCCCCGAACTGAAGCGGTCCTGTGTTCTGCAAGGTTATGGGTGCCAATATGGTGGCGGAGACATTCGTGGTTACGTCAGCCGCGTCGGCATGCGCGCCGACTAGGCCACCACTCAGGATTGCAACAATGGTAACCTCAGCAACTGTGCGATATTTCATGCAAAACGCCATGTGGCAACGCATATAGGCCCAGGTTCGTCGAATAGCTGTTAAGCGAGAAATGGTCTGTTTATGGTCAATTGTTCAGTACCCCTTGGATATCGATAATGGACTGAGACTCGACTTGATAATTACGGTGTTACGGTGACAGTTTACTGCATACACCACAATTTGCGTGTCTATGTTTTGCGCAACAAAATTTTATATATTTACCAAAATGTCACCGCAATTGGCGAAACGCCGGAGTCAGGACACGAGCCGAATATTTGGATCTCGTGTGGTTCACGGATCGGACGTTCGCTCTGGTGCTCGATGCAAGATCAAGCGAACGTCCGATCCACCGCACGCGCGCATCGGGCAAGTCGGCCGACCAATGTGGTCGTCCACATGGATTCCCATTGGGGGACGCCTGCGGGTCGCAAACCCGCAGGGCCGGGCGATTTTGTGACAATCGCGACGACGCTGTCCGTAGCCGTATGCCCGATACGGCCTGCGGACATCGACTTGATCTTGTCACAAAGTCGCTCCGACAGAATGGTTCAATATGGTCGGAAAGTGCTCTAGATCAACCTGCGATCAAACGGAATCGTTTGATCGAAGATAAGTTGACCGATATCAAATAGATAAAGCCTCACACGTGAACGCATGTGAGCGTGAAAGGCTTTAGCGGCGCACCGCCGGCGCCTCGATCGGTAAGCCCGTTGCACGCCAAGCCAGAAACAGTTCAAGATTGACATAATCCGGCGCGCCAAAGGGGAGGGGTTCGGCGCGGACCCCAGCGTTGCAGAAGCGTAGCCGGCGATGGAGCGAGCCGACGGTCTGCCATTCCAGGCGATAGGACGGGTAGCCGTTGCCATGACCTTGGCTCAGTCGATCGCCGCGTAGCATCTTATCCCAGTTGTCGTCGTGACAGTGGCTGCATGCCAAATTCAATTGGCCCCGCCGCTGATAAAAATAGGTCCGTCCGGCCTCGAAATAGGGTCGAGCCGCGCCATTCACGCCAACATGTATTGGTATCCCATTTGATAGGTACGCAACAAAAGACGTCAGTTCGAGAAGGTCTTGGGATTCGTAAGGCAGCAATGTTGCTTGCTGGTAACGCTGACGGCAAAGGTTAATGCGCTGCTCTAAATTAACCAGATGTTGTTCTTGGTCATCGTAGATCGGGTAACGGGCGGCGACACCAGCCAAATCGTCGCCGCCGGTCCCGTGACAATCAGCGCAGGCGATTGCCGCCGATCCTTCGGCGCGGCGCCACAGATCTTCACCGGCATCAACCCAAAGGAATCCTGGATTGGCGAACGGGTCGTCCTGGAGCGCGCGCGTGTCTGGAGACTGAAACGCATAGCCGGATTGGAGCGAACCTGGTGAGAGTGGGCGATCGTCCGAGGCGAGGTCGGAAACGCGGATAAAAAGCATCGCGGCGACAACAACAAACGCTGTTATGCGCGCGGCACTCATGCGACCGTGATACGGGCCGTCTCGCGAAAAGTGACACCCTCTTGGTCAGTCCACAGAAATTCCATCGCCCCACTCTCGACCGCGGTCGTGAAAAACGACAGGAGCGGGTTGGCGGCCACCGCCGGGCGAAACTCCGCCCTGAAAACTTCCATGCCGTTATAAAGGCAGACAAAATCCGTCAGGATGTTGCGCGGTATCGCCTTGCCGACGGAATCCCGTCGAAAACCTGTTTCCATGGGATGGGCGATCAAGGTCTTGATTTCGATGACCTCGCCAACCTTTGCAGTCTCTGGAACGGCGATGCGAACCTTGGCCATGTCCCGCGCCCTAGATCAAATCAACGCAGGCCGCGAGGGTCACGATGGTCTTCGCGGAACCCGACCAGAGAGTCCCATCGCTCATGGCGGCGACAGCGACAATGGACTGAGAATCCGCGAGCCTTATGCGCGTAGTCACCCGCGCTCTGCCGGATCGTGCATTGAGGTAGTATCGTGCAACGTCCGGCAACGGGTTTTCTTCGGAGAACACATGGATCGCGCGCACATGGTCTTCTTCGGTCATGGCACATTCGACCTCCACCGACAGCGAGACCGAGTTACCATTTTCCGTGATCTCGGGCAGCGTGACGGTAACTTTGCCGTCTCGAATAGGATTGTCGCCAAAAGCGACGCGAATGGCTTCGGCCATCGATTGCGGCGTCGCCGCGGCCGGCACCGCGACAAGACTGACCGCCGCGCCGCCGGCACCAAGGACGAACGCTCTGCGTGTCTGAGCTGTATGCAGCGGTGTCAACGGCTTGAATCCGTGGTTCGTAATGTCTCCAAATAGGCGACCACGTCCTCAATCTCTTGTGCGCTGAGAACGGTCTTGCCGACAAAGGCGCGGCTGACCTGGCGCAGGCCTTCAACACGGAAATAGGTTGGCATGACCGTATTGGCATTCAACCGAGTCGAATCGACCAGCCGAAGTCGAAACTGCGCCGCGTTCAAGCGATCCGCCACCATCGACAAGTCGGGGCCCAAATTGCCCTGAAAAGGCTCATCGATCGATTCCACCACGTGACACAAGAGACAATGTCCGCGATCGCGATCAAGGAAAACGATGCGTCCGTTGCGGGCATCACCGATGCGGTCCGTGAGCGCTTCCGGGATACCATCGTCAACAACCTCGTATTCGGGCGGCACGGGCATGGCTGTGTCGGCATCTGCAATGGCGGTTGTGATGATCGACGCCACGGCGCCGACTATCCACGCGGCCAAATTGATTGCGGGCATGTACCGCGCCTCACCGACATGTCGCTCTAGGCGGCACTCAGATCCACATCCATCAATGGGAACTGTCGAATGCGCTTGCCCGTGGCAGCGAAAATCGCGTTGAGCACGGCCGGGGCCGCGACGGCTATCGTCGGTTCACCGACTCCGCCCCAAAAACCGCCGGATGGCATCACGATGGCCTCGACGTCAGGCATTTCCGCAATGCGCATCGACTGGTACGTGTCGAAATTCTCTTGTTCGATGCGTCCACCCTTAACGGTGCAGCCGCCGTAAAACAGAGCGGATAATCCATAGACGAAGGAGCCTTCTATCTGGGCCTCGATCTGCTGCGGATTGACCGCGTGGCCGGGATCTGTCGCGGCAACAATGCGGTGCACCTTGAGCGTGCCTTCCGCGTCAATGGAGATCTCCGCGCACGCCGCAAGATAGCTCGCGAATGTATTGCAGGCGGCAAGGCCGCGATACACACCCTCCGGCGTCGGTGTGTCCCATCCCACGCGTTCGGCCACCGCGTTCAACACCGCAAGCGCCTGGGGGTGGTTTGCCATCAACTTTTGGCGAAACGCGAGTGGATCCTTACCAGCCGCGTGCGCCAACTCGTCCATGAAGCACTCAAGATAGATAGCGTTCTGGTTTATGTTGACCCCGCGCCAGAAACCCGGCGGCACATGCGGATTACGCATCGCGTGGTCCGCCAGCAAGTTGGGAATGGTATAGACGATCGCGTGATCACCGCCGGGCAGAAGGCCCTGAAACGTGATCGGATCGGCACCGTCCTCGCGCAGCCGCGCCGGTCTGACCGCGGCCAGGATGGACTGCCCTGAAATGCGGATATGCAGGCCGACCAGATCACCATTTTCGTCGAGACCGCCTTCCAATCGCGCTTGCGTGACCGGATGATAATGGCCGTGCAGCATATCTTCTTCGCGCGACCACAGGAGCTTGACCGGGGTACCCGCCATTTGCTTCGCGATCAAAACGGCCTGGCGGACGAAGTCATGGAAGGCACCCCGCCTGCCAAAGCCGCCGCCCAAATGAATTTTGTAAACGTCGCATTGGCTCACCGGCAGTTCCGCTGCCTCGGCGGCCACGGCCAATGCGGCTTCGCCGTTTTGCGTCGGGCACCAGACCTGGCATTTTTCCGAAGTCCAAACCGCCGTCGCATTCATCGGTTCCATGGTGGCGTGGTTTTGGTACGGGTACCCATAGACCGCTTCGATCTTTTGCGAGGCCCCTGCAATTGCGGCCTTGGCGTCGCCGCTTTCGTTGCCGACAAAGGCTTCTTCTGCGGTCAAACCCTCCTTCAGGAATGCCGCAATCGATTCGTTTGAAACGTCGGCGTTGGGACCGTTATCCCACCGAATAGGCAACGCATCCAAAGCCGTTTTCGCGCGCCACCAAGTGTCCGCCACCACCGCGACCGCGTTGTCGTCAACCCGGACAACCGCGTGCACGCCAGGCATGGACAAAACCGCACTATCGTCGAAAGACTCGACGGTTCCGCCAAAAACGGGGCACGCTTTGATGGCTGCGGTCAGCATGCCCGGCAATTTCAGATCGGCGCCGTAGACCTGTTTGCCGGTCAGCTTGTCGCGCGTGTCGAGCCGCTTCAGTGGTTTGCCTGCGATCTTCCAGTCCTTTGGATCCTTTAAGGCGACTTCAAGCGGCGGCGACAACGCGGCGGCGGCGGTTGCGACTTGGCCATAGGTCGTTGCCCTGCCGCTGGAGCTATGCGTAATCACACTTGCCGATGCGGTACATTCCGCGGCGGAGACGCCCCATTCGCTCGCGGCCGCTTCGATCAGCATCAGGCGCGCGGCCGCGCCGCCCTCGCGAACATATTGATGGCTTTGACGAATACCCCGACTGCCGCCGGTCGAGAAGCTCTGCCAAATGCGATCGCGCGCCAAGTTCTCGCCGGGCGTCGGATATTCAGTGGCCACCTTTGCCCAATCGCAATCGAGTTCCTCGGCCACCAGCTGCGCCAATCCGGTCAAGGTGCCCTGGCCCATCTCTGAACGCGCGATTCTGACGACGACCGTGTCATCTGGTTTGACCACCACCCACGCGTTGATTTCGGGTGTTTGGTCGCCGGCGATCGCGCCAGACTTCGTGCCAGGCAGCGAGAAACCGATCGATAGCCCGGCGCCCGTCGCGGCGGCACCGATGACAAATCCGCGGCGTGTCAGGGAGAGGGAGCGGTTCATTTTTTCGGCCTCCTTCACGTCTTGTTTCCGGCGGCCAAGTGAATCCCGCGCCGAACCCGGTTAAAAGTGCCGCAGCGGCAGATGTTGGTGATTTCCGCGTTGATATCTTCGTCAGTCGGACTTGGTGTCTTTTCCAGAAATGCCGCCACCGCCATGATCATGCCGGTTTGGCAGTATCCGCATTGGGGCACGTCCAGCTCTGCCCACGCCTGTTGGACTGGATGGTTGCCGTCCGCGGAAAGCCCCTCAATCGTGACGATTTCCTCATTTTCCGTGAGTGCGTCAGCGGGCATAACGCAAGAGCGTACGGCTTCACCATCGATATGCACGGTGCAGGCGCCACATTGCGCGATACCGCAACCGTATTTGGCGCCTGTGAGATCCAAGTGATCCCTGAGCACCCAGAGTAGAGGGGTGCCCGCGTCCACGGTCACATCTACGATCTGTCCGTTCACCTTTAATTTGGCCACGTCTTAAATCTCCCTCTGCGCAACGGACCACAGCACATGCGTTTGCCCGTTGATGCGGCGCGCGATGACAACAAGGCTCACCAGCCAATCAGGGTGCTGAGTCGCTCGATATAGCTCGGGTCCGCGCACGATCCGATTGCGAAGCTTGCTCGATACACAATACAACCTTGGCGCAAACTGGAAAATCACCGAAAAGTTGAGACCTGTATCGATTTTATATGTGCATCGGTGATGAGATTCATTGAACGCAGTACGGTGTCAGTCCGAGTTTGGATCAATTGCATCAAGATGCGCGGACGGCCGACCGAGAAATTCAGTGGTAGATAGGGTACTGCTCCGACGAGTTCATCGGGCGGCGCATTTCTCGTTCGCGCTTTCGCATGGCCAGGTAAACATTGAGTTCCATTTCACGATGAATACGATGGGTCGCACGTTCTTTTGACCTGTTGTGGATCGCCCTAGAATTATTAAGGACGCTTCTTAATCTGCCGCACGCTCGGAAATCGGGTGAAGGTTGCGGCCAAACGTGGGGACCGGCGGCTTGTTTCGATACTTAATGCTATGCCTGATATTGCTTGCCGGAAGTGGGATTCATATCGCTGCGGCCGCCGATAATCTGCGGCCGTTGATACCGCTTAATGAAAATGACGTCTGGCGCCCGGGCGAAGGCAACTACGCGGGCGAATTTAACCGTTGGCTATGGGAAAACTTTGGTGCGCCGCGGCCCATCAGCCATGCGGTGCCAGAAGCCGTGTCGGCGGACATGGCGACGACGTTCTCAAACAGCGATCAAGCTTTTTCCGCACCGCTGATCAGCCTTGGACCCAATGATCTGCGGGCTTTTGCATTCGGTCGCCATTTGTTTCGTCGCAACTGGGTCAGTGCCCCAGCGGCCCTTGAGAACCTCGATGGCCTTGGACCGACGTTCAATCGACGCTCCTGTGTTGGGTGTCATACGCGGGATGGTCGCGGTCGGCCTCCGAGCGCGGCGGATGAGCCCATGAATTCGATGTTGGTGCGGGTCAGCCTGCCAGGCACGGATGTTCGTGGTGGCCCGGCGCCACATCCACTTTACGGCACACAATTGCAGGACAAAGCGGTTGGCGGTGTTCCCACGGAGGGACGCGTCACGATCCGGTACCGCGAGATCGCGGGAACATTCGCGGATGGAGAGCCGTATTCCCTGCGCGCGCCGATCTATACTTTTGCCGAGCTCAGATATGGGCCAATCGGTGACGATGTGCTGTATTCGCCGCGTGTGGCGCCAGCAGTTTATGGTCTCGGGCTCCTCGAAGCGATCGATCAAGCGACGATCGAAGCGGCCGCTGATCCCGAAGATGCCGACGGTGACGGCATATCGGGAAAAGTAAACCGAGTTTGGGATCCCGTATCAGGTAAAACCGAATTGGGTCGGTTCGGTTGGAAGGCGAATACCGCCAACCTTCGCACGCAGGTTGCCGCCGCGGCAGCTGGTGATTTGGGAATTACGACCTCTGTTTTTCCGGGGAACAACTGTCCGCCCGTGCAGAACGCTTGCGTGGATGCTCCGGCCGGAGGCGATCCGGAATTAGACGATGCCGGCCTTGAAAAGTTGGTTCTATACGCGCGCTCTCTCGGTGTGCCCGCCCGGCGCAATGTGGTCGCGCCCGAGGTACGACGTGGTGCCGAAATGTTCGAGGACGCCGGATGCACGGGTTGCCACGCGCCACAACACACGACCGGTGCCAGTCCAGCCGTCCCCGAGCTCGCCGAACTGATAATTTATCCGTACACCGACCTTCTGCTGCACGACATGGGCGAGGGGTTGGCCGATGGGCGACCCGACTTCGAGGCGTCTGGCAGCGAATGGCGCACGCCAGCACTCTGGGGCATCGGATTGGTCGAGCGTGTCAATATGCACCAGAACTTCCTGCACGACGGACGCGCGCGCGGTCTGATGGAGGCTGTGCTTTGGCATGGAGGTGAAGCTGCGGCTGCGCGCGACGCGGTTCTGGCCATGCCCAAGACCGATCGCGACGCCTTGGTCTCTTTTCTCGAGTCGCTTTAAACAAGGCGAAGTCGAGTTTCCGGTAACTATGTGCCGCCGAGCCCATGGTCTACAGTATCGGTAAGGCGCCAAGCGCGACTACGTCCTCGCCGGAATAAGTGCATCGTCGATTTCGGTGGCACGGCGATAGGCATGTCGATCGCTGACGCGCGCCCAATAGGTTTCAAAGCAGGGGCGCTTCTCGACCGATTCAAAATGCATGCCCCAACCGATGTGAAATCCCACATAGATATCGGCCGCGGAAAACTGATCTCCGGCGATATATGGCCTCCCCTCGACAGCTTGTGCCAGCGTGTCCATTACATTTTCGAATCTACCGTAACCAGCCATGCGTTCTTTTTCGGGTGGAACGTCGAAACCCAAGGCACGATTGGTAATCGCGGCCTCCAACGGACCCGCGGCAAAAAATAGCCAGCGATAGTACGGTCCGCGGGAACCCTGCGGCGGCGCCAGCTCGGCTTCGGGAAAGGCATCGGCCAGATAGGCACAGATCGCGGGGCATTCCGTGACGACCATATCATTGTGACGAATGGTTGGAACCTTGCCCATGGGATTGATAGCCAGATAAGGAGGAGCCTTCATTGTCGTGCCGTATTCGAGCAGCTCCGTGCGATACGAACAGCCGACTTCTTCGAGCATCCAACGAACGATGCGACCGCGTGACATGGGGTTTGTATAGAATAACAGGTCGTCTGACATTGCCGCCCAATTTCAAATATGAGTGTGGCACTTTATCGCGGATTATCTGGTATAGAGCTTTCGATAACTGTCGCGCGATCGAGATTTCTAGACCGTGCTCAATGGTTCCACCATGGCAGGTCCGAAAACGAGCGCAGGTCCAATTCGTGGGTCCAGACCGAGCGATGCTGTTGGGCGATATGAAAGTATGTCTCGGCAATTTTTTCCGGCAGCAATAGCCCGTCGTGTTCCATGCCGCGTTCTTCGCGCAGCTTTTGGAATTGCTCCGGTCCGAGCATGCGCCCTAAGGTATCCGGCGCGTCGACCGCGCCGTCGATGATGATATGCGCGATGTGAATCCCCTTCGGAGCGAATTCCGCATTGAGCGACTGGCAAAGCATGCGCCGTCCACCCATCGCTGCGGCGTGTGAATGCTGCGCCTTGTTGCCCCGGACCGCGGCGGTCGACGATGTCACCAAAATGGTTCCTCTGCCCCGCGCCTCCATGAGCGGGCAGGCCGTTGCGGCGACGCGAAACAAGGCGAATGTCGCCATGCGCCAACCCCGCTCGAATATTTTGTAGCTGGTGTCAGATAGAGCGCGGTCACCGACCTGCGCGCCGAGATTGAATACGACCACTTCGATGGGACCAATCTCCGCCTCGACCGCGGCAACGCGTTCCTCGATGCTGTTGGGTTCCACCGCATTCAGCAAGTAGCCGGACGCCGCACCGCCTTCGCTTTCGATGCCGTCTACAAGCCGTTTCAGTCCGTCTTGGTCAGTGCGGCGACAAAGAACAGCATGATAACCTTCGCGTGCGAACCGTTTTCCGACAGTGCCGCCAATGCCGGCGCCGGCGCCGATAACCAAACAAACAGGTTTCATGTGTTCGTCAATCCTTCCCAAAGACTGTCAAACTGGTGCGGTTTGCTGCGATGAAGTCCCAATCGTAGTTAACCCCCAGGCCGGGGCCCTCTGGCACTGGCACGCACCCGTCTGATCCAATGCAATCGAGTTGGTCGGAGTAGCCGCACGCATAGACCGGCGGCACCGCATTTGGGCAATCCGGCCCGACCAGTGCAACCTCATAGAAATTTGTGTTGCGCATAGCCGCCATGACGTGGCGGTGCGCTGGGCCGCTGGCATGCACTTCGACATCGACACCAAAGGCTTCGCCGAGATGGGCGATTTTCATGCAGCCCGTGATGCCCATGTCATATTCGGGATCGGATCGGAGGAAGTCGGTTCCGCCCGCGACCAAGAAATCCGCTTTCGGTTCGACGCCCCTGACGTGTTCGGTTTGCAGCAATGGCGTCCGGATCATTTCGCGCAATTTCTTGTGTGCGAAAGCAGAAACTCCGGAATCGCGAAATGGATCCTCGTACCAGAAATATCCGCCTTCATCGCATGCACGGCCAACAAACAGTGCGTCGGCAAAGGTGCGCAAGGTACAAGCGGGATCGAGCATTAAGGTCATGCGCGAGCCGACAGCCTTCGCCACATGCAGAACGTTATCGGCTTCCTCGCGCGCGTTGCCCTCCAGCCAGCCGTGTATCTTGAATGCGCGATAGCCCATTTCGTAGCTTTGCTCGGCGAACGCCGCATACGCTTCTTTGCTGTCCAGACCGCCATTGCGATCGCCGAGATAGGTGGATGCGTACGCGGGCAAGCGTTTCCGATAACCACCCAGCAAGGTCGATATGGAACAGTCGAGCTGGCGTCCTTGCCAGTCCCACAGCGCTATGTCCAGGGCACCGTGGCCCATATGATCAAATTGACGCACCTGCCATTTGAGGTCGTCATAAATGGCCTCACGCTGTTCCGCATGGCAGCCAATCAGTCTGGGAGCGAGCATCTTGGTCTGCGCCAGACTTGCCGCCGACGCGACCCAATGCGTGACATATTCGCCCGGGCAGCCGTCCGTTGTCACAATCCGCACGGCGTATTTTGGCAGACGTGTGACGGCGCCTTTGACATAGGTGACGCTGCCAACGGTCTTTGCGTCTGACATTTGGCCGAGGTTGACGGCATCAAACTCGAACTCGTGGATTTCGACGCGGCTGATAAGCGTCATTGGGGCCTTCCATTCTTGCGTTGCATGGCGTGGCGATAAGGCGCGAAACGGGGCATAAAGTCAATGTCACGCCCAGTACCCGGACCGCTCCAGCTGGATCGCGTTCCAATCGTTGTACAAGATGTTGCGCGAACTGGACGACCAACCCGGGATTCTGAGATGATGACTTGCTACAAGCCTAGGAGTGATCATGCATAGGAACAAGGGGCGATCCAGGCCGGCGTCCGGGCTGTTCGAGACGTTCGAAAAGGACGCGGCGCAAGCTGATCGGGATTTCTTCGGGCGCATTGCCCACCCGGACCGCCGCGGTTTTCTGCGCGATGCCGGATTGTTGACGATGAGTGGGCTGCTTGGCGCCACGATACCATTTCATCGCACCATGCCGGCCGGTTTTATTCCGGTAGCTTTGGCCCAAGACGCTATGTTGGAGGGCAAGGATGGTTTGACTTTGCTGAACGATCGGCCGATCAATGCCGAGACACCGCCGCACTTGCTCGACGATCCGATCACGCCGACCCACCGGCATTTCATTCGCAACAATGGCGTCCCGCCAGAAACCGCGGACGCTGCGATGTGGACGTTGACCATTGATGGGCTGGTCGACAACCCCATGACCCTGTCGATCGCTGATTTGCGCACTGGGTTCGAAACCGTCAGCCTGGCCCTGACCATCGAGTGCGGAGGCAACGGTCGTGCCTTTTTTGATCCACCCGCGAAAGGCAACCAATGGACGTATGGTGCGGTGGCCTGTTCCATGTGGACCGGTGTGCGTCTGAAGGATGTTTTGGCGGCCGCTGGCGTAAAGGATGGTGTGGTTTATACCGCCCATTTTGGTGCCGACGCGCACCTGTCTGGAGATCCTGACAAATTGCCAATCTCGCGCGGCGTGCCGATCGCCAAGGCAATGAGCGATACGGTGTTGATTGCGTTCGAGATGAATGGCGGGCCGCTCCATCCAATGAACGGCGCGCCGCTGCGGCTGGTTGTGCCGGGGTGGCCGGGGTCCTGCTCACAAAAATGGCTCAGGCGTGTAACCCTGCGTGACATAGTCCATGACGGTCCGAAGATGACGGGCACGTCGTATCGTGTGCCCAATCGGCCCATTGCGCCGGGCGAGGATGTCGCCAAGGAAGACTTCGCCATTATCGAACGCATGCCTGTGAAATCCTTGATCACTAGCCCCGCGACAGGCACAGAAACAAACGGCCGGACAATTGAAGTGCGCGGCCACGCGTGGTCCGGTGATCGCGATATCAGCCAAGTCGAAGTGTCGATCGATTTCGGCGCGACCTGGACAAATGCGACGGTCGACGGACCCGTTAATGCCGGTGCCTGGCAAAACTGGCGCATAAACGTTGAATTTCCGCAGGCGGGATACTACGAGGCTTGGGCGCGTGCAACCGATAGTCATGGTGTCGCGCAGCCCCATGCCATCGCGTGGAACCCCAAGGGATATCTCAACAACAGCATGCACCGTGTTGCGATTCATGTCGTTTGAATTGCATGTTTTGCGCACGACCTGGATTGCAAAATCTTGCGTCATGCTATCCGTGGCATGGCTCAGTGTTGCGATGGGCGCAAAAGCACAGAACGACTATGGCGCTTTGTTCGATGCAGAGGGCGTTGAACAGACCTATGGCTATTGTACCGCGTGCCACTCTGAGATGATCGTGGCCCAACAAGGCTTGAGTCGCACACATTGGGACGAGTTGCTGATATGGATGGTCGACGAGCAAGGCATGCCGGAGATCGATGAACCAGATCGCTCGATCGTGCTCGATTATCTAGCGGCACATTATGGGCAGGATCGACCGAATTTCCCCCGCCGCGTGGGCGATTAATCTAAGCCCAGTCCCTGCAGATAAATGAGCACGCCGGCTTCCAGCAGGTCCTCGGGTCGCATCGGGACCTTGCGGCGGGCCGCGTCGCCACGCGCAAACAGCGAGGCGATGCCATGTGACAAAGCCCAAACATGTAGGCTCATCATCAACGCCGGCGGGCGTTTGTCGGCCGGCATGGTTGTGCAAATCGCTTCGGATGCCTGCCTCACGACGGCAAACGCCTGATCGCCAGCGCGCGCCAAGGCAGGGCTGATGTCCGGCGGCAGACCGGCCTCGAACATTGCGGCGTAAAAGGATGGATGGTTGCGCGCAAAGGTCAAATAGGCGCGGCCGACATTCTTGAACGCCGTGACCGGGTCGGGCGTGCCGCCGTCCCAAGCGTCGCTCAGGTCGCGCGTGAAACTTTCAAAGCCGCGCCGGGCGATATCGGCCATTAATGCGTCGCGGTCCCGAAAGTGGCGATAGGGCGCTGCCGCGCTGACGCCGGCCGCCCGCGCAACTTCGGCAAACGTGAAGCCTGTCGGACCACGCTCGGCGATCAAATCCAGCGCCGCTTGCACCAGCGCCTCGCTGAGATTTCCGTGATGGTAGCTGTCCCGACCACGGCGACGTTTCGACCATGTCATGTAATGAGTATTTACATCAATCGGACGCTATGGGCATAGGCGACGGCCGAAAATGTCTGTCAAAGCGTCTGCGTATGGTAATCCCGTTGCACATCGGCACACCAATTTCCGACGTTCCATCGGCCATAGGCACCCATGCCGCCGACCGGGTGGCTGCCGCCATACACCGGCACATGGACGACGCTGAGGCCATCATGGGCAAGGGCCTGTTCAAGCGAGGCGCGCAGCGATTCAATGGTTCTCCCGCCTTTGAAACCGCGTACGCCTTCGACCGCGGCGGCTAACACGACATAATCGACCGCGACAAGATCGCTGGTTCGGAAACCGTGGCCATATTGCGCCACTTGCAGGCCCGTAATGGCCGCCATGCGCCGATTGTCGAAGATGACGATCATGGCGCGCAGCCCATGCGCAACGCCGTCGATTAGTATCTGCGGGTTCATCATGAACGATCCGTCACCAGTGAACGCCACGCCGTAGCGGGCTTTGTCCGCTAGCGCGCCGGACATCAATGCACTCACGGCGAAGCCCATATAGGACGACCCCGACTCAGTAATTGTCTCGGTTGGCGCGTCGTCTTCAACGATTTGAAACCCATTGGCCTGCACGTCGCCGGCATCGAAGAATTTCAGCGCACCAATTGATTTGGCGAAATCGCTGACGACTTTTATCGCCTGGGGTTGGGTGAGGACTGTTTCGTTCCAAGCCTCATCCTTTGGCTGCGCGGCGGCATATTGTCGCGCTTTGAAAGCCACCCATGCCGCTTTTTGCGCCGCGCATTCGGCCAACCACCCGGCTTTGCCGGACGCCGCGCCGTCAAGGAAAGGCAGCAGACGTTCGATGATGGCGTCGGCGTTCCCCACAAGGGCAAGGGTATGGTTGTAATGATGGGCGTCATTGAGATCGGCGTTGATATTGATGACGTGGCGGACGCGCGGATAGCCGATTCCGGAGCAATCAGATTGGCAAACGGCGCGGCTGCCAATCGCGATCAAGAGGTCGGCATTCTCCATCGCAAAATTGCCGCTGATCGAGCCTTTCGATCCGCCAACATGCATATTCTGCGGATGCGCGTCGGGCAGGACGCCAGTCGAACCCGGCGACAGCACGACTGCTGCGCCGCTGGCTTCGGCCAGCTGGCGGACCAAATCGGCGCTGTGCCGTGCGCCGCCGCCGGCCTTGATCATCGGCCGTTTCGCCTGACGAATCAGATCCGCGGCGGCGTGATAGCACGCATCATCGGTGGGAGCTGTCGACCGGTGTTCGGTCGGTCCGGGCAATGCATCGAGTCGAACAGTCACCGGTTGCGGCTGTGTATTGATCGGCAACATGAAGGTAAACGGTCCGGCCTTTGTCGGATGGTTGACTGTGGCCAAGCCTTGACGAAGAGCTTCCCGCAGGGCGTGCGGCGTATGCAATGTGTAGGAGCGGTTCATCAGCCCAGTAATTATGCCGTACGCGCCCTGCATGGGTTTCGGCACCTGTTGCATGTTGTAGCCTTCGCCGTGCGTCGTCTCATCGCCATAGATGTGGTAGACGCCGATGCCGTTCGACGCCGCGGCCAGTGAGCCAGCCATGGATTGCAACGCGCCCGGACCAATAGACGTGACGACAGCGGCGGTTTCGCCATAGGCCCAACGCAGCGCAGTCGCCGCATGCGCCATGGCCACTTCATTGCGAAATTGAAAAGTCTGGGTCAGGCCGGCCTGCTCATAGACTCGCAAGACTTCGCCCATATCGGTCGAGCCGTGACCGAAAATGGCCAGATATTTGGTAACCCCTTGTCGCATGAGCCCGAGCACGAGCGCCTCCGACAAGGTGAGCGTTACTGGCAGAGGGAGGACACCGGCCATCAGCGCGGCGTCCAACTTGCCCGCGTCGGCGATGGCTTGGGCCCGTGCGGCGATCGACTCGGGGCCGTCCAAGCGATGGTTGGCCGATCGACTAGACAATGGATTCGACCGAGACGGCTTCGCCGCGTTGGGCAGAAGCTTGCGCGGCGACGGCAAAGCGCAAGACCTCGCGACCCTGTGTGCCGGTCAAGACCAAGGGCCTGCCGTGGCGTAGAGCCTCAATCGTGTGGCGCGTCGAATGGACAAAGCTCGTTTCCCAGCCCGTCTCGACATCGGTGTACTCGGTGATGATTCCGTCTCGATAGAGGACGACCGGTGCTGGGTTGCCAATTTGTCCATGACCGCGATTGATCCAGATCACGCCTTTGGTGCCCGTGATTTCGACGCGATCATCTTGGGCATAGTGCCGCGTCTCGATCGGCATGGCCTTGGAATAGGCAATCTCCAGATTGCCGACGCGATTGCCAGGGAACCGAAATGAGATCATTGACGGCGCATCGTGCAGCAAGCCGCGATCGTCGATTGTTTCGCCAATCCAAGCGTGGACTGTTTCAGCCTGTCCCATGAAATGCCAAGCCAACGCGAATTTGTGGTGGCCGTCGTCAAATGTCAGTGGGCCGCCGCCCGACTGGCCGACGTCCTGCCGCCATGCGCGCGCGGAATTCGGAACGTGCCACGCACTGTCGCTGACGCCTTGATGGCTCTTCAACCGTATAGTCAGCGGATCGCCGATGGCGCCATCGTCGATGAGTGCTTTCGCCTTGCTCACCGGCGGGTAAAAAATGAAGTTTTCGAAGACCTTGAACGGCACCTTCGCGTCTGCCGCTGCGTCGATCAATTGATCGGCTTCCGCGACTGTCAGGCACATGGGCTTTTGAAGCGACACCGCTTTGCCGGCGCCGAATGCTGCCAAGGCGATCGGCGCATGAAGATGGTGCGGCACCAACACCTCGACCAAATTGATTCGCTCATCGGCGAGCAATTCATGGTAGTCAGCGGTAACCCGCGCGTCCGGCAGGCCCCACGCGGCGGCACGGTCGTGTGCTTTAGCGATATCGGGGTCACACAAACCGACGATGGTCGCGTATCGGTTGTTGCAATATTCGATGGCGTGCAGATCTGAAATCCGACCGGTGCCGATCATGCCCACCCGAATTTGGTCATAAGCCATGGTGTCGACTCCGCGACGGGTTCACTCGACGTCCGCGTTCACGCGGTACGCATCGAAGCATAGCGTCGGATTGTTCCTGGCGGATACCGATTGTTTGTTGCGCTTGCACGTGACGCAAGGACGCTCATGACCCGGCATGTTATCGGCCACCGTGGTTTGGCTGCGGCGATGCCGGAAAACACGCTTGAAGGTATTGAATTTGCTGCGCAATTGGGGTTGCGTTGGGTGGAATTCGATGTCCGACTTACGCGCGACGGCCACCTGATCCTGATGCATGACGCGACATTGAACCGCACGACCAACGGCCGTGGTCGGGTGATCGAAACGCCATTTGACGAGATGCGCAAACTAGATGCCGGTGCCTGGTTCTATGATCAGCCGCAGGCCAAGAGCATTCGCATACCGACCATGCACGAGGCTCTTTGTCTCGCCCGCGAGCACGGCATATGCGCCAACGTTGAATTGAAGCCCGATCGCGGCCGCGAAGCGGAGCTGGGCACGGCCGTCGGCACGGCTTTGCGGCTCGATTGGTCCACATCCTCGCCGTCGATCGTCGTGTCGAGCTTTTCCGCAGCCTGTCTGCGCGCTTTTCGTGAAACCAATGACCAAGTCGCGCTTGCGCTATTGGTCAGAGCCGTACCTCGGAATTGGCGAAAGCGGTTGAGCGATTTGGGCGCCGTTGCGCTACACGTTGAGGACACAAAGCTAACCGAAGCACAGGCTGCCGCCGTCAAGGCCGCCAACTATGATCTTCGCGTTTTCACGGTCAATGAACCGGCGCGCGCGCGCCTGCTATTCGGCTGGGGCGTCGACGGTGTCGTTACCGACCGCGCGGAGGTTTATCGCGCCGTGACGTGGGCGCCCTGAGCCTTATTTTCGAAAGCGCGCCATGGCTTCATGGGGTTCGCCCGACCGGTAGGCGTCAACTTGGAGCGGTGCCGCTGCGGCCAAAGTGGCATCGAATCCGGCCTGCGTGGCATCACGGAATCGTTTCTTGGTCAGGCGCATCGCGTTGACCGGCTTGGACGCGAGTTCATTTGCGCAGGCCAGCGCTTCATCGAGGACTTGCCCCACCGGTACAAGCTTGTTGACGAGACCGATGCGGTGGCACTCCTCGGCATCCATCAAACGCCCCGTCAACGCCAGATCAACGGCGCGGGCATGCCCCAATGAAAGGGTCAACAAATGAACACCGATGACGCTTGCCAACCCGACATTGATTTCCGGTTGGCCCATTCGGAGTCCGGAATGCCCGATGCGCATGTCGGCCAGGAGAGCGATCTGTATTCCGGCGCCGGCCGCGACGCCGTTCAGAGCCGCGACACATGGCTTGTCGAGGCCACGTATGGTTTCGTAGCAGGTGCGCAGATCTTCGACCCAGGCATCTGCCAGCGCCGGATCGAAGTTGCTTGCCTCGACCAGGTCTTGGCCGGCACAAAATGCTTTTTCGCCGGCGCCAGTGATCACGACTGCGCGCGTCGCAGAGTCCTCGTTAACACGGCCGAGCACATGGCGGAGCTCGTCGCGCATTTTCGCATTAAATGCGTTAAGGGCTCTTGGGCGATTTAGTGTAACGACGCGAATCCCGTCATGTTCGTCGACCACAAGCGTATCGAAGCTCATCCCTTATTTTCTTCCCGTTTTTCAATCGCCAATGCGGTCATCGATTCGACAAATGACGTTACGGCATCATTGTCGTCGAACAATCCAGGTACGGTCGCGCGGATCTGATCCCGGACCTGCCGTCCAAGATCACGGTCGCTGGCCAGCTGGACCGCCCGTTGTGCGTAATTCTCCGCCGACGTCGCGATCGCGTCCATGACCCCCATACGCGCATAAAAACCATAGGTCAAACGGCCGCGCAAATAGCGGCCGGGCAGGGTGACGGTCGGTGTTCCGGCGGCCAGACATTCCAGACTGGTCTTGCCGCCACAGAAATGTGGTGTGTCCAATACGACATCGGCCGCGGCCTGCGCGCGAACAAAGTCATCGCGACTAAGGTTGGGGGCAAACACGATGCGGTCGGCAACATCACCATGAGACTTGTTTATGCGCGCCGTCAGCAATGTTTGCCAGTGGGCGCGGTGGCCCTTCAATAAACAAATGCGGGCGGCCGGATCGCGCCGCAGAATGTCGGCCAAGATCGCGTCAAAAGAGGGGTGCAATTTGAACAGGCTTTGCGGGCAGAGATAAAGTCGACCATTGGTCGGTAAGCCGAGGTCCGCGCGGGATTTCGCATCACGTGCGACCTCTGGGTACGGAAATTTGAGAAACAGCCAGGGTAGGCGGATCAGGTGTTCGGAATAGTCTTTGTCCGCATCCGCGCGCTCGAAAATCGGCGCCGAAATCATCACGTCGATGTTCGGAATTCCTGATGTCACCGGGTGGCCCCAGCCCATGACCTGAACGGGCGCCAAGCGGGCATAGGCGAGGAAATAGGTCGCCGGATCCATGCCGATTTCGGGAAAAAACAGCACATCAAGATGGGCGTCACTGACAATATCTCGCATGCGCGCCAGGTTACGCGGTAGCACCGTGTAATGTTCGGCGCTTCGCGCGATCTCGTTGGCGACTGGGTCGTCGGCCGCGCCGATTTGAAACAAGAAAAGCTCGATTGGTTCGTGTCTCAGGGCCTTGATCGCGTCCTTGAACAAAGCCCCAATGGTATGGTCATAAAAATAGGCCGAGATCATGCCCAATCGAAGTCGTCGACCTTGCAACGGCCGCCGGTTGCGAACCCGGTTTTCGGTCAGACTCGGACATGCGCTGATAAAGAAACGCGCCACCTGTTCTTGGATGGGCCGATCGTCCAAGCCGTGATAGGCGAGATAGAAATTGGTCCAATCACAATCGTGCAGCGGATCTTCGATGACCGGTGCGTCATCGATTAAAGCGCCCAAATTCCCTCGCATTCGCGTCCGCAAGTCATCAATCGTAGCTGCCGCTTCGACAATCGGCGGCAGCATCATGGCGCGACGGAAGCGGAGCGCGGGATTCGGATCCAGCTTCAGCGCCGTTGCATAGGCCCGATCGGCGTTGTCCAGCTTGCCTTGCGCTTGGGCCGCAACTGCCAGGTTAACGTGGGACTCAACCGATGTCGGCATCGCCTTGGTCGCACGCGTAAACATAGCCTCCGCATCCGCCCACTGATCTTGCCCGCGCAGCAAGGCCCCAAGGTTGTTCAGTGCACCCACATGATTGGGTCGTATCGATAGGACATTTTGATAGTGCGCGACCGCTTCCGTCAATCTGCCCGCCCGGCGCAGCAGATTGGCCAAGTTGAAATGTGCCTCGGGCAGATGTGGGTCGAGCTCCAAGGCAGCACGAAACGAGTCGATGGCGTGCTCTTCATTTCCGGCCCGAGCTTGAAGGATGCCGAGGGCGACCCGGGCACCAAGATCGTAAGGTTTGATTTTCAGCCGTGCTTCGAGCTGTGCCTGCTCGGAACTCGGTCTCGCGCCATCCGTCAACTGGTCATGCAATCTGATGGACCCGGTATAGTCGCTTCGCGAAGGCCGCATCGGATCGTGAGGTGAAAATCTCCGGTGCAGCCCGTATGTTTAGAAATATAGTCCGGGCGTAATGTAAAATGTCTCGTTGTCAACATGTAAGCGCGATAATCCTGCTCCTGGTTACAACACTCTTGGCAAGTGTTGCGCCATCGCACGGCCAAGAACCAGACGGGCGGTTCGCGGATGCTGAAGTCGCCTATGACCGTGGCGACTTTGACCTGGCATTGTCCATCTGGATCGTGGCGGCAGAGAACGGCGATGCCACGGCGCAATACAACGCGGCGACGCTCTATCGCTTGGGCAAGGGCGTACCCAGGAACATACCGCGCGCCATGGAGTTGTATCGGTCGGCGGCGGATCAAGGCCATACGCGCGCGCAAGTGAACCTGGGTCGGCTATTCTTGCAGCCGACCCGTGGCGGGCGCGACCCGGCGCGGGCGGCTTATTGGTTTCGACTCGCCGCCGATAAAGAAAACTCCCTCGGCCAATATTTCTTGGGCCGTCTATATCGGTCCGGCGAGGGCGTCCCCCCCGATGCCGCCCAAGCAGCAACACTCTTTCACAAAGCGGCGGAACAGGGTCTGTCCGACGCCGCGTTCGCCTATGCCGAGATGGTGTCGCGTGGCGAGGGCGTGGATAGCGACCGGGCCAAAGCCGCGCGTTGGTATACCGTTGCGGCGGCCAGTGGACACGCGGAATCACAGCTGCGGCTCGGCGACATTTACGAGCGTGGCGATGGTGTCACAGTGTCTTTCGAACGGGCCTATTTCTGGTACAGCCTTGCGCGTACGACCGGCATCGGCGCGGCGCTGGACGGTCGCGATCGGGTCGCACCTTTGGTCAGCGATGAAGTGCGTGCCGATCTGGATCGGCGCGTCCAAATGTGGCGGTCTAACGCGGAGAGATAGGAACCCTTGGCGCCATGGGGTGCTGGGCGTGATAGTCTGGCCTGTCAATACGTCGCCAACACCAAGATGTGACGATGGACTTCATTTTCATGGTGACCCAGAATGACCGGACGGTGCCCGATGCTGTCGGCGTTATCGAGTCAGTCGCGCACCTTGGCTTGGCACATATTGGCTTCAAGGATATCGGCGCCGATCGTGACCGATTGCTCGAAATTCACAGCGCGATTCGCACAATCGGTGCGCAAAGCTATATGGAGCTTGTTGACACCGACGCGGCAAACTCTCGCGAGTCGGTGATTTTTGCTGCGGCGGCGGGGGTGGATCATGTGTTGGGCGGCCGCGACCCCGCCATGATTCAAGATCTACTGATCGACACGCCCGTCAATTACTACGCTTTCGCGGGAATACCAGAGGGACATCCAACACGCCTGCGTGGAGGGACTTCAGAGATCTCTGAGAGCTGTCGTTCGGCCGTCGATTTGGGCTGTGCCGGGGTGGACCTACTGGCTTATCGCGCCGTCGACGCCGCACCGCTCGATTTACTGCGGGCGGCACGGGCAGCATGCACTTCGCGCCTTATCGTCGCGGGCAGTATCACGTCCGCAGCCCAATTGGACGAGCTTAATGAGACCGGCGCGGATGCCTTTACCATTGGTTCCGCGCTGTTCGCCGAGACCTTCGAACCCGAGTCGAACGGATTGGCAGCGCAGATTCGAGCGGTTCTCGCAGCTTGTGGTCCGAATCAGGTGTCGCGATTAGCTTGAACCATCTCTATCTGGAGCTTCGTTCAATCATACTCGGTTTGAATGCGCTTAGGCGAATTAGTGAATGTCTGAAGAAAAGTATTCGTACTTACCATTTGGCATACGATGAATCCTGTCTTTGTACTCGAAATCGTATGAGTAAACGTCTCCAAAACAATCATTAAAATAGTTTTCTAAGCGACTCTCCTGATCTTTGCTCAGCACATGATCGACGACAAGGCGCACGAGAATTTGGTCTAATAGACCCTGATGTAATTGGAATTGTTGCACAGGCGCGATAGCGCTTATTTCACTGGCATCGATCTCGGGCAGCGCGCGGTCGCCGTTTCGGTGGGCCACCAAGTTGCGCGTACGCCCATATACCGCATTCAACACAGCCAAGCCTCGTCCACAAGGGCAGGACTCACCGCGCTCCGCGATGTCGCCTGTGTCATATCGGATGATCGGAGACGCGAAATTGTGCAAGTCTGTTACCACAACGCGGCCCGGTTGACCAATTGCACAATCTTGGTCGGTGCCGTCAAGGATTTCTACGAAGACGGACTCGCTTTGGATATGGAGGTTCTCGCTCTGTGGACATTGGTGCGCGATCACACCCACTTCAGCGGCACTGTACGTTTCGACAACCGGCGTGTTCCATATGTCGGCACAAACGCGGCGGACGTTGGGGGTGAGAGGCTCACCAAACGTCCGGACTTCCCTCAGTTTCTGCGGATAGTAGCCGGTTTCCTCGGACAGCTTGGCTAGTTCTAGCAGCGTGTACGGAAGGGTCTGAAGATAGTCGGGATCTTCTGCGATCAAGACGTCCAGCAATGTCCGTGGCGGGCGCACGATTGATGCTTGCACGGACGGGCCCGTTCGAAAACCTCTCGCCCAGCCGTCACTTCGCCGCAGGCCAGAGGCCGAAGAGAACGCGCGGAAAGTCAGGTTTTTCGCGGATAGGTCGCGGCCGTGCCAAACATGGAACCTTAGGTCGAGAGCGTCCTGGATCACCGCATTGACATTGGTCTGCAGCACCTCCACAGGAGCGCCGCAAGATCCGGCAGTGTACACAGATTTTGGCGCCCCATGACCGGGCGGGATCTGGCCGCTTTGCAGGGCGCGCTTGCGTCGGTGCAAATCGTCGCGTGTGAGCAACGGTAGAGACCGAAAATCGTGGGATGTCAACGATTTAGGGTTGTTCTTGCCATAGTCGGCCAGGCGCCGTCTGTAAAACGGCGTGGTTCGCGCCGCATGTTGCATCAACCGCTGCAATTGCCGCATTTGCATCTCTAGAAGTCGTTCCGGAGGCCACCATTGCGATTGATCCAATTGGAATTGAATGGCTAATTCGCGCGCTTCATCACCATCGGCTAGGGCGGGCCAAAGAATTCCAGAAACGCGCGATTTTGGAACGGAATCGAACACCAATTTGCCGTCGGATATTATCAGGTTAGGCCATGTGCTTGATTCACAGAGAAGGTGTGATAGACGCGCCTGCCTGTGATCGCAATTACTTTTCGCGTCGGACACCTGTCCTATATCGAACCGTGACGCGGTATCTCGACGAACCCACAATTCAAGACCTCTTTCGTTAAAAAGGAATAGAGTTTTGAAAATTAAATACTTTATGGTTTTCGCTTTGGTTTGTGCAGGTGTATCGACCATGCCTGCTGAGGCGGCACAAGAAGTGAACGAAAGCGAGCGTGCTTGCCTGGCCGAGAATGTATATTGGGAAGGTCGCTCCGAGCCGATCGAAGGCCAACAGGCGATCGCTCACGTGACGCTCAATCGTGTTTCAGACCCCGCGTTCCCCAACAATATCTGCCAAGTCGTGCGCCAAGGTGGCGAGAAACCACGCGGGCGATGCCAGTTCTCGTGGTGGTGTGATGGCAAGTCAGATCGGGTGACCGACGCAGATGCGTGGGCGTTGGCCGTTCATATTGCCGACTATGCCATTCGTGGCAAAAGCAGTGATCCGACGGACGGCGCCCTGTATTTCCACAATGGCAAAGTTCGTCCAGCGTGGAGTCATATCAAGCAGCAAACGGCGGAAATCGGCCAACACACCTATTACAGGTAGCGCGTTACCAGAGGCGCGGCCAAACTCGTCGCCGGCCACTTAGCGGTCACGCGTATCAACTTAGTGGCCGACCGCCATCAACGGGCAATACGCAGCCCGTGCTGCTCTTCATCTGGGCGACCGCCGCGTACGCGACTCTGGCTACATCTTCGGGGCTGGCGAGTTTACCCAGCGGAGTTAGACGTTCCTGCGCGTTGCGCCATTCGGGATCCAGCCCCTGAACGAATTCCGTATCGACCAGACCCGGCGCGATGGCGACCACGCGAATATCCGGCGCCAGCGCGCGCGCAAGTGATATCGTCATGGTGTTGACTGCCGCTTTTGACGCGCAATAGGCAACATTGCTTCCCATCCCCGTGGTGCCGGCGATCGACGAAATGTTGATGATCGTGCCGCCGCCTGTCTCTGCGATCAGTGGTTTCAGTGCGCGAATGGCTGCAAACGTACCACGCCAATTGACGCGGAAAATCTCGTCGATCAGGTTGTCGTCCAGTGATTCGAGGTCGTCATGGGCGACAAATCGCGTCGTGCCGGCACAGTTGACCAATACGTCGAGCCGGCCTTCGTGCTGACGGAGATCTTCGCGCAGGTCTTGGAGGTTAGCCGAGTCTTCGACATCAATAGCAATATGTCGGTGTTCGTCGCCTGGTAGAGTCGTGACGAGTTCCGTGGCCGCATTGGCACGCCTGCGATATCCAACCACCACGCGCATGCCGCCGGCAGCAAGCGCCCGACAAATGGCGCCGCCGATGCCGCCAGCGCCGCCGACGACCAATGCGACCTTATCCCGCATGTCCGCTGTAAGTTGAAAATCGCTGTTCGACATGTGGTTACCTTTCTCATGTCACGAAGTCATCAATCGCATTTGGCGTGGCAATTGCGATGGCGACTTTTGGATATTGGACGCGTCGCGCTAAGCTTTGTTCGGCCAGTCGGGATTTTTGCAGGATACGGCCCCCATATGATCGTGTCGCGCGTCATTTCGGCTAAGTCAACTATCGGAGACAACGCGGTGTCGCAAGTTATCAAGCAGCCAAGGCAACCATCTTCGCTACAGGCGACGGCGGCACTGCTGGCGGCTGCTGCCGTGCTCAACACCACATTGACCTTTCATAATATCTGGCCAACGCCGTGGATTCGTCCGTCGGCGGAGGTTTCCGTAGAGATCGTGTCTTTGGTGCTGGCGCTGGCGCTGGCGATGGCGATCGGGTTCCGGCCCGGCGCGACCACCCGTTGGCTGCTTACCATCGTCGTTATGTTCTTGGCTGCCGCGCGCTATGCCGAAGTTACAGCACCAGCCTTATTTGGCCGGGCGATCAATGTTTATTGGGATCTGCCCCATGTGCCCAACGTTATACGGATGATGACCGAAGCGCTGCCGGCTGCGTTTTTGGTGGTGGGCCTTGGCTGTCTTGTTATTGGCTTGTTTTTGCTGGCGAGCGCAATCAACGCTGCCTTGCGTTGGCTTTCGATTGCGCTTGCCGTCGTGCCGTTGCGACGAATGGCGATAATTGCGTCCGTTTGTTTGATCGCCTTGTTTCACCTTTCGTACGGCGGTTTCGGCATCGCGCCTTTGATCCGTTTCTCGATCCCGGTTACGCGCACATATGCACAGCAAGCCGAATTCTTGATCGATGTCGCGCAAAGCGCTGATCAGCTCGAACGAACCTGGCCGACCGCCCCTGTTAATCCCGATATCGCGCGCCTCAGGCATACCGACCTGGATTTGCTCTTTTTTGAGTCTTATGGCGCGACGGCCTTAGACGAACCACGGCATGCCGGTTCGTTGTCGGCCGCATTTGCCGCCCTTGAAGTTGGCTTGAAGGGATCGCCTTGGCAGGTTGTCTCAGGTTATTTGCGTGCGCCGACATTTGGGGGCGCTTCGTGGCTGACGCACGCCAGTGTTTTGTCCGGTCTGCACATCACCGACCAGCAAGACTACCATATGCTTCTGACCACCGACCGCGCCACGCTCGTCCAGCATTTCGACGCGTTGGGGCACCGCACGGTGGCCGTCTTTCCAGGCTTTCGCAAAGCATGGCCGGAGGGCCAATACTACAGGTTCGACCAGCTCTACGATGCACAGATGCTTGACTATCCGGGCCCGGCGTTCGGTTGGTGGACCATCCCCGATCAGTTCAGCTTGGCCAAGGCACGCTCGCAAGAATTGCGTATCGCCGACACCGCACCCCGTTTCACGGTTTTCGCATCGATAACAAGTCACGCGCCATTCGCGCCAACTCCGCCCTACATCGACGACTGGTCGCAGATGACGCGCCCGCACCCCTATCGCGACGCCGCGGTCCCGGTTGACGTTGAAGAGCGGAACAGATGGACGGATATGAGCCCATCCTATGTGCGCACGATACGCTATAACTTGAATGTGTTAGCCGGCTGGTTAAATCTGCGATCGGCCGACGATGCGATTGTGATCGCCATGGGTGACCATCAGCCGCCAGCCGCGGTCAGTGGCGAGAGTGCGCGGTGGGACGTGCCCGTGCATGTTTTTGCTCAGTTCGATGGATTTCTAAGACCCTTCGTGGCCGCGGGTTTTACGCCGGGCCTTGTTCCACGAGGGCCGACCCTGGGCGGAGTCGAGCTGATCCATGATGTGGTCGTCCATAGCTTTGGCAAATTGGGCACCGCGCAAGTTCGTGCGTACAACAAAAGCGATTAGACCTTGACCGCGCGCAATCTGCTCATTGTGTCTTGGGTCGCGGCACTGACTGTCACGATTTGGTGGGCGGCTCATTCGCCCCACAGCCCACCATCTTGGGATGGCGGTCTGGTCGGTGGCCTGACCTATGCGCCATATCAACGGCACGACGACCCCGCACGCCGGGACGTGCCTTCGCGAGAGGATGTTTACCGCGACGTCGACCTCATTGCTGGCCGCGCCGGCGCAATACGGACCTACGCGATGGACGCCGCAGGCGCACGTGCCGTCGCCGCGGCAGCAGCGTACAATTTGCGCATCACTGCCGGGGCATGGCTGCGTGGGGCCCGTGACGCCGACCGCGCTGAGATCGAGCACTTGATCGCGGTGGCCAATCGTACGTCGGCGATCGAGCGTCTCTTGATCGGCAACGAAACGGTTTTGCATGAGCGACTTGCGCCGCGAGAGCTCGCGGCGCTGATCGGCAATGTGCGCCAAACAGCGTCTGTGCCTGTCGGCACGGCGGAGCCATGGCACATATGGCTGGCCCATCCCGAGCTTGCCGCGGCAAGCGACTTCGTCGGTGTTCACATCCTGCCCTATTGGGAGGGTATTTCACGCACCGCCGCCATCGACTATGTCTTTCGGCGCCTCGCGGCGCTGCGGACGGCGTTTCCAGGCAAACCGATCGTTTTGGCAGAGGTTGGCTGGCCGAGTGACGGACCAAGAATGGGTGCGGCCGTTCCATCGATCGCCAACCAGGCGTGGTTTAGCCGCGCTTTCGCTACCCGCGCGGAAAAGGAAGGTTTCAGCGACTATTTCTTCATCGAGGCATTTGACCAACCTTGGAAATCGGCGAGCGAGGGACAAGTCGGGCCGTATTGGGGCCTGTGGAACGCCAATCGGCAGCCCAAATTCCCCTGGGTCGGTTCGGTCACGCCGCGTCCTTCTTGGTGGTTGCCAACGATGGTGGTGGTTTTGGGGCTGCTTATCGTCGCCGGTGTCTATTTACGCGCCAGGCCGCAGATTTCGTCGACGGGCACAGCGGCAATGTCGTTTTTTGTTGTGGGCAGTTTTTCGCTTTACGCATTGACCGCGTCGGCGCCGCTTGTTCGGTACTACACAGGGGCTGAGATTGCGGTATGGAGTGTGCTTCTGGCCGCCCAATTGCTATTGATCGCGACGGCACTTGTAGAGGCCATTGAAGCGCTAGACGTAACGTGTACGGGGCCGCGACGACGCATTTTTGCGGCGAACCCTGGCGTTGTCGCCCGGCACCCAATGGTGTCGATCCATGTCCCATGCTGCGACGAGCCGCCGGACATGGTCGCGCAAACTTTGCGGGCGCTCGGGCGACTGGACTACCCCGCCTACGAGGTCTTGGTTATCGTCAACAATACGCCGGATCCGGAAAACAGACGGGCAATCTCCGATCTGTGCCGGCGCTTTGGTCCGAAGTTCCGCTTCATCTGTTTGCCGGATTGTCCTGGCTACAAGGCTGGCGCATTGAACGTCGCCCTGTCACGAAGTCACGCAGCGGCGGAAATCGTGGCCGTCGTCGACAGCGACTATACGGTCGACCCGCATTGGCTGAGTGCGGCGGTTCCGCATTTCACCGCGCCCGACGTGGCCATTGTTCAGGCACCGCAGGACTATAGAGATCGCTTGCGAAGCGTCTTCAAGCGCCTTTGCTTTTGGGAATATGCAGCGTTTTTCAAAATCGGCATGGTGCAACGGAATGAGGCCAACGCCATCATTCAACATGGCACAATGACTCTCATTCGGCGGCGGGCGCTGCAGGACGTCGGCGGCTGGAACGGATGGTGCATTACTGAAGATGCGGAACTGGGGCTGCGTCTTATGGCCGCCGGATGGCGTTCGGCCTTTATCACCCGGTCCCTGGGGCGCGGCCTGACACCCGATCGATTTGAGTCCTACAAGGCCCAGCGATTTCGCTGGGTCTACGGGGCCATGCAAGTCTTGAAGCATCACGCAGGGGCTCTGTTTCTGGGGCGCGAAACGCAACTTTCGGTCTCGCAGCGCTACCATTTTGTCGCCGGTTGGTTGCCTTGGTTGGCCGATGGCTGCGGATTGCTGTTCACGGTTGGCGCCATCGCGTGGTCGGCCGCGCTGGCATTGTGGCCTGACGCGATCATGGCGCCAGCCGCTGTGTTTCTGCTGCCCACCGTTGCGGTGTTCTTATTTCGGCAGGCGCGGGTCTTGTGGCTCTATCGCCGCACGATGGGCTGTCGTTTCGTGCAAGCAGCCGGAGCATCGATTGCCGGCTTGGGCCTGAGCCACACTGTCGGCAAGGGGGTGTTGTGGGGTCTATTCACACGACAGCGGCCGTTTCTTCGCACCCCCAAATGCGAAGACAGGCCCGGATTGCTCAATTTGGTGGCCGGCGTGGGCGAAGAAGCCGTCATTTTCCTGGCGCTGGCCGGGTCGATAGCGGCTGTCGCGCTGCAACAGGGATTGGATAACATAGATGTCCGATTGTGGCTGCTGGTACTGACGATACAGACGATTCCCTATGCTGCGGCGATCGCACTTGCGGTCCTTAGTGGTCGACCTATCCAGGTCGGCCAACAGATGGCTGCGCCTATTGTTGTCGAACCGGCTGAATAAGCCGATGGCCCACGTCACGCACGCATATTGGCAAGATCTGAAAACCACGGATTTCGATGCAATGGATCGGGAGACCACGGTCGTGCTGCTGCCGGTGTCCGCGATCGAACAGCACGGGCCGCATCTACCGCTCGGCACCGATTGGTTCATTAACGAGGCGATTTTGCAGCGCGCGATCGACCACATATCCGTGCCAGCGAGAGTATTGATTTTGCCAAGCCAGGCCGTCGGGCATAGCGGCGAACATATTGCCTTCGCGGGCACACTCAGCCATGAGGCTGAAACCCTGATCGCGGCGTGGACGGAAATCGGCGCCGACGTGGCGCGTACCGGATTGCGGAAGTTGGTTATTTTCAACAGCCATGGTGGGCAATCACATGTCGTGGACATTGTTGCGGGGCGGCTGCGCCGCGCGCACGGCATGCTGGTTATTCGCACCAACAGCTTCCGGTTGGGCCCGCCGCCAGGATTGTTTGATGAATGGGAGGCCGCCCACGGCATCCATGGCGGGGCGATTGAAACATCGATGATGCTCCACTTGCGACCGGAGCTCGTTGAAATGGAAAAGGCGGCCCGCTTTGTCCCATACTCCGAGCACATGGAACGCCAGATGGCGATTGTACGCGCAGACCGCCCAGTCGGTTTCGGCTGGCAAAGTGAGGATTTGCATGCCGCGGGCGCCGCCGGTGACGCGGCCGCGGCCGACGCTGAAAAAGGCCGCATAGCCATCCACGACATGGCCAAGAAGCTCGCTTTGGTCATCGACGATGCAGCCCGATTTCCTTTGGCGAAGCTGGGCAATGCGCCGTGAAAATTGGTATCGACGACGCCTGGGCAATGTTGCTTGCCGCACGCCATGCGCATCACGGCGTCGAGAACGGAGCGCTGAGGGTTGCTGACGACGGCACGTGGCAATGCGACGTTTCGGTGAGTGACGCGGCCGCCGAGCTGCTTGATCTATATGCGCCGGTCGCCGCGGCTGGTCCGGAAAGCCCGCTGATTGTCGGTCATCTGGGGCAAAGCCTTGATGGCCGCATCGCGACGCATAATGGCGATTCAGACTATGTGACTGGCGCGGACAACCTCGACCACTTGCACCGCATGCGCGCGTTGAGTGACGCCGTGATTGTGGGCGCCGGGACCGTAAAGAGCGACAACCCACGGCTCACGACACGGCGAGTCGCCGGACCTTCGCCTCTGCGCGTCATTGTTGGCGACGTCCCGGTTGATTGTGGCGGCGACCGTGTTGCCCCGGCAATTTCATTTGTCTCGAACGCAGGACGCGCGGCGGACAACGGGATCGGTGAGATCATTGTCGTGCCACCGAACGGCAACGGCCTTGACCTGTCGGCCGTGGTCTCGATCTTGCGGGACCGAGGTGCCCATGTTCTGTTCGTCGAAGGGGGGGGGATTACGGTTTCCCGATTTCTGGAACTGGGTCTTATTGATCGTCTGCAGATCACCGTGGCGCCAATCATCATCGGATCCGGGCGCGATGGCATCAGGTTGCCGAAGATTGATTGTTTGACGAACTGTATCAGGGCGCCAAGTCGCCGTTACATGATGGGCCAAGATGTCATGTTTGAATTGGACCTTGTGTCGCAAAGAAATCTGTATGGCCGACAAGGAGATGCGAGTCGCCCGCCACGATGAGTCTTCTGCGGCGGTTCGCCCAGGCCCGGATTTGTGCTGCGTTGCCAGGTGCCATTGAAGCGGCCGCGCCAGACCAGTCAGCCAACAATGCCTTTTGCATGGCGACGTCATCGGTGCCGAGCTGCCAGTCGCTGCAGGCACTGATCAGGTCATATCCATGCGCCTTCAATAGTTTTTGCGCCGTTTCGGCGGCTTGGGGACCCAACGCCGGGCCAAAGCCTTTGTCTGTCTTCTGGTGGCGATTGATCAGGCCGGCCACCATGTCGTCGTCGCGGTCGCTCGGCGCCCAGCGGATCAGGCCCTGATAGCTCAGTCGAAACAAGATCGCCGGCGTTGTGCTGACAATTGCGCTGATCGCATCGGTGAGCCACGATTCCGAAACCAAATCCAGGAACGCCGAGGCCGTGACCAAATCAAAGCGTTGTTCTGTCAACACCGGCAGACCTTGCACCATATCCGAGACTTGCGTGGTAACGGCGATGCTACCGCGACCGCCCGCCAAGGCCCTCAAGCGCGGATTAACGAGGTCGATCAGGGCCGGATCGTTGTCGATAAGATGCCAGGCTTGCCGTGAACTTAAGTGCGGCGCGATGGCGCGCAGGTTGGCGCCCGTGCCGGCAGCCAGGTCGAGGATCCGCAACGTTTCCTGTAGGCTCGACCAAGCGCGTAGCGGCTTGGTGATTTGAGCACCCAACGTGCTCCGATCGTAGGGCTCGCGCAGGTCAAGCCAAGCGCTTTCGAACATGGTCATGGGCGCAAAAAGCGTTCAATTTCGGCGCCAAAATCGCGGGCGGCCTCGGCCCAATTCGGCAGGCTTGCGCCGGCAACCCGTGCGCGGTCAGCCATCTGCTGGCGAAGCGGCGGCGAATTGATCAGCCGCCCAAGTGCGTGCGCCAAACCGCCAACATCGCCGGGCGGCACCAATAGGCCCGCCTCGGTTGGCACCGTTTCAGGTATTGCACCGGCGTTCGTGCTAACGATTGGCAGTCCGCGCGCCAAGGCTTCCGCGAGCACCATGCCGTAGCCCTCGTAATACGATGCGAGCACGAACATATCGGACGCACGGAAATACTCTTCGAGCGTCGGTCCGACCGCTTCGCCAACCAATGAGACCTTTTCTTGCAATCCCGCGTCGTCGATTGCCGTGCGGACAGCCTTGGTCGTGCTTGGGTCTAGATCCTGCGGTCCGACACACACCAACCGCCACTGCCTATACGCGGCGCCCGAAAGACACGACAAGGCACGAATCAATACCACGTGCCCCTTGCGTGGCGTCAACGACGCAACGCACAGCAGGGTGACGATGCCATCCGTCGATCCTGTCACTTGTGTTGCCGGGTCGGTGCCCGGCCGAACCACACTTATCTTCTCGATTTCAACATCATAGGAGGCCAAGGCGTCGGCGGTCGTCTTGCTGGGCACGATCACATGTGTGGCCGCCGCAAGCGCATGCCGCTCACTCGCGAAAAACCCTGCTTTTTCGCGTGCGTCGAGACCTGTTTCCGCCGCGAGTGGGTGGTGTACCAACGCGACAAGACACAGGCGCTGGGCCTGAGCGTACGCAAGTTCGGATAGTACGCCCAACGCCAGGCCGTCGACCACGACCGTGGCGCCGTCGGGAATGTCGCCAAATACTGCCTCGGCATGTGCAACAGCCGCGCGGCTGGGTTGGGGAAAACCGTTCTTTAGTGCCAGCGCGACAACGTCCCAACTCTCGTGGCGCAGTCCGGCGATGATGCGACGGTCATAAATGAAGCCGCCGGTCTTGGTCTCCGGATCGCCCGGCACGATGAAATAAAGCCGCGCCATTCAACCCTTCGCCGGCAGGGCGCCTTCATAGGCCGCCCACGCAATGTGTGATTCATGCAAAGTCACCCGCAGGCCGGTCAGGCCGGTCGCGCTGGCGCCCAGTTCGCCGGCCGAGACCCGTGCGCCCAATTGTTCGAAAATCCAGCCCGCCAGCCATTCGGTGGTTGTGTTTTGCCCGGTAAACGCAGGTAGAGTGTCCAAGTTCTGATAGTTGACCTCTGCCAGAACGGCGCCGAGCGTTTGACTGGCCAAGCCAATGTCGACGACCAGACCGTCATCGTCCAAGGCCGGTCGTCGGAAGGTGGCGTCGACCACAAAGGTGGCGCCGTGTAGCTGTTGTGCCGGACCAAATACGGCGCCGCGAAAGCTATGCGCGATCATCAAATGGTCGCGGACGGTCAGGCTATACATGGTGGCGGCTCCTTAGCGATCGGGATAACGAACCCGGTGGCATATCGTGCCCGCGCCATCAACGGCAAGGTCGGCGATCGTTTTTGGAAGATCATGGAAGTTACTCTCTCCGGTGATCAGCACGTCCAAGACCGGATCCGCAAGAAGGGACAATGCCAGGCGAAGCCGCTGGCGGCGGTTCCAGCGGCCGCGGCGGTGCGGAGGAATGCGGCCCACTTGTGACGAGATGATCCTAAGGCGCTCTGGATGAAACCGTTCGCCCAGCGGTAGTGTCACGTGCCGGTCGCCATACCAACTCATTTCGATGATTGCCGCTTCCGGTGCCGCCAGGCCAAGTGCGTGCACCAACCCATCCGGGTGACCAGAACTGTGGAAGATTAAGTCCGCCTGATCCTTCGCCGCGTCAGGCCGCGCGAAGTCGACACCGAGTCGCCGAGTGACCGCGCGTTTGCTCGGGTCGACATCGATCAGTTGCACCGATACGCCCGGAATCTGTGCCGCCAAGTACGCTGTTAGGCAGCCGACGCAACCGGCGCCGATCACGACCACGCGATCACCAAGACATGGCGGTGCATCCCAAAGCGCGGTCACCGCCGTTTCCATATTGGCCGCCAGTACGGCCCGTGATGCCGGGACGTCGCTTGGCAGCGGCACCGCGTCGACGCCGGGGACGACAAATCGGGTCTGGTGGGGGTACAGACAGAATACGGTCTGTCCGATCCTATCGCGCGGGCCCTGTTCGATGATCCCGACATTCACATAGCCGTATTTGACGGGCGCCGGAAAAGAGCCGCTTTGGAACGGCGCGCGCATAGGCTCATACAGTGATTCAGGTACACGGCCCGACCATACCAGGGTCTCGGTGCCGCGACTGATCGCGCCGAAAAGGGCGCGTACCCGTACATCTCCCGCGCTAGCAGACGACAGAGCCTCCGGGCGAATCTCACCCCGGCGTGGCGCGGCGACCCAAAATGCTTCCGCCTTTTCTGTCATATCAAAGCGCCGATTTTGTGCATTTCCAGGATGTGACCGTATGATGGCAAAATGGTTTCACGCATTCGCGCCATTGCTGTCAATGTTCCATCTGTTCAGCGCGGGCACGCCACCTCGAAGCGCTTGTCGCGCGTTTCTGGGCAGGTTCTGCCGCTCGCCATGGCGAACTCCGTGACTGTGGCCGGGTTGGGGCTATTTCTGTTTGGGGTGCCCGCTGACGTGATCGCCCGTGGCCTGCTTGCGGCGGGCGCTATTGCGATGGTCGTGGTATGGGCTTTTTGTGCCCGCTGCCAATTGGACCGGTTCGAGATTGCCAATCAGATTACGCTTGGGCGCGCCGTTTTGGCAGGCTTCTGTGTTGGGTTTGTGGGTCAACCTGACACGGCCGCGTACCACGGATGGTTGCTTTTTGGCACGGTCGTGTTGGCCGCTCTCCTCGACGGCGTCGACGGTTGGGTGGCGCGGCGCACGCGCAGCGAAAGTGCCTTCGGCGCGCGCTTCGATATGGAAATCGATGCCGCGTTTGTGCTGGTCCTCTCTATCCTCGTCTATCAACTTGACAAGGCTGGCGCGTGGGTCCTGCTATCCGGACTGCTTCGATACTTGTTCATCGCCGCCGGCTTTGTCGTGCCACGATTGCGCGCGACGTTGCCGCCCAGCATCCGCAGACGGGTGATCTGCGCAATTCAAGTGGCTGCCTTGGTGGTGTGTTTGGCGCCGGCCATGCCAAGCAAGGCCGGCTTATTTGCGGCCGCGGGCGCTCTCGTTTTGCTGACTTTATCTTTCGGCCGCGATGTGGCTTGGTTACTCCAGGCAGAACCAAATAGGGAGGTAACCAGATGAACATGTCCGGTTTGCGTGCGATCCGAACCGCAGTCGCAACTGGCGCCCTTGTGACGATGGCCAATATCGCTGTTGCGGCGCCGGCGAACTACACCATCGACGCTGAACATTTCAGTTTTGGCTTCTTAGTGCGTCATATTGGGTTTGCCGACATTCTCGGTATGTTTCTCGAGATGCAGGGCTCGTATACGTTCGATGAAGAGACCATGGAACTGTCGGATGTGCGTGTCGTCGTCAAGACAGAAAGTGTATTTACAAATCACGAGGCGCGGGACGAACATTTGCGAAGCGCGGATTTCTTCAATAGCGGCGAATTTCCCGAGATGGTTTTTGTCGGTCAAGGCGCCGAAAAGATCGGCGATCGGTCGGGGAAAGTGGTTGGTGAACTGACTTTGCTTGGTGTCACGCAACCGCTGACCTTAGATGTGACATGGAACAAGAGTGGCAATTATCCGTTTGGAGATGGCCACTTTGCCATGGGCATGTCGGCGCGTGGCAAGCTAAGTCGCAGTGACTTCGGAATGACTTACGCGGTGCAAGGCGATATTGTTGGCGATGAAGTTGAACTGATCTTAGAATTTGAAGGGATCCGCCAATAGTGCCTTTCAGACCGTAAACCTGGGTATTAAGAGTCGACGCAGGCCATGGATGCATTGGCGCAGTTTGCGCAACAAGTTGTCAGCGGAACTGCCATTGGATGCGTTTATGGCCTGGTCGCGCTCGGCTTCGTTCTGATCTATAAGGCGACCGAGGTCGTCAATTTCGCCCAAGGCGAATTGATGATGCTGGGTGCCTTTCTGGCTTTTACATTCATCGTCATTTTCGGTCTGAATTTCTGGGTCGGCGCGCTGCTGGCAATCATCTTGTGCGCCGGCTTTGGCGGATTACTTGATCGAGTCGTCATGCGGCCGATGGTTGGCCAACCGGTATTCGCGATCGTCATGGTGACTATTGGCATCGGTTTTCTGATGCGCAGCGTCGCCAGTATGATTCCGGGGTGGGGAGTCGACACGCATCTGATCGAAACACCCTTTTACAACAAGGTCGTCAATTTTGGTGCGTTGGTGATCAGCCAAGACCACATGGCCGTGATCATCATGACCGCGGTTCTGTCGTTGGTTTTATTCGGGTTCTTCCGCTATACGCGCTTGGGCGTTGCCATGCAGGCATCGTCGCAAAACCAATTAGCTGCCTATTATATGGGTATACCTGTAAAATCGGTCTTTTCTATGATCTGGGCGATTAGCGCAGGCGTCGCAGCATTTGCCGGGCTTTTGCTGGCGCCAATCGCGTTTGTTCACGTGAACATGGGATTCATTGGCATCAAGGCGTTCCCTGCGGCTGTACTAGGGGGCTTCGGGAGCATTCCGGGTGCGCTGATTGGCGGTTTGATCATTGGGATTGTTGAGGCTTTGGCCGGATTCTACTTGCCCGAGGGATTCAAAGATGTTGCGGCGTACGTGGTTCTGCTTGCGGTTTTGGTAATTCGCCCCGAGGGATTGTTTGGCGAATCGATGCGCAAGAAGGTTTGACATGCGCTTTATCTTCAAGACCGACTATGACCAGGACATTCGGATATTCAAGGATACCCGCGCTGTGTTGTGGTATGGGTTATTGATTGTTTTCCTTTTGTTGGCGCCCTGGGTCATGGACGAATATTTTTTGTCTCAGCTGACCTTTGTGTGCATCTATGCTATTGCCGGCATCGGTTTGATGTTGCTGTCCGGCTTTACCGGTCAAATTTCTCTTGGCCATGCAGCGTTTCTTGCCACTGGCGCATATACAGAAGCCATTTTGCTTTCCCACGGCGTGCCGTTCTTGCTGTCTCTTCCGGCATCCGCGGTGGTGGCCGCGCTATTGGGCATTGTAATTGGCCTACCGGCGTTGCGACTTGCCGGCATTTATTTGGCCATGGCGACGCTGGCCTTTGCCTTCATCGTCGAAGAAGTTCTCGCCCGGTGGGAATCACTGACAGGTGGCAATGTTGGTTTGTTGGTGGACTCAGTTGCGATCGGCCCGGTGACGTTCGATGAGGAATGGCGGCTCTACTATTTGTGCCTATTTCTTGTGGCGCTGGTCCTGCTGGCGGCAATCAACATCTTGCGTTCGTCGACCGGCCGCGCGATGACGGCAATTCGCGACAGCGAAATTGCTGCCCAGAGTATGGGTGTGAACCTTGCCAAGTATAAGACGATCGCCTTCGCGCTCAGTGCGGCGTTCACCGGCGTTGCTGGCGCGCTGTATGCGCATCGCCTGCAATATATCAGCCCAGAGCAGTTTACGATTCTGGTGTCCATCGAACTGCTCTTACTTGTCGTTGTCGGCGGCCTTGGTTCACTGCACGGTGCGATTTTTGGCGCCATATTCATCATCGTTTTGCCACAAGCCATCGTTGTGGTTAAAGCGTGGTTGCCAACCGCCGTCGCGGAGCAGACAGGGCTTGATGCGGGGCTTTTCGGCTTGATTATCATCCTCTTTATGCTTTACGAGCCGCTTGGTCTGTACGGCCGTTGGGTGAAGATCAAGAGCTATTTTGATCGGTTCCCCCTCTACAAAAAGGACACATTCAAGCGGCAGAAATCCTATCTGCGGACCGAGCGGCTACGATGAGCCTGCTACAGGTTGACGGGTTGTCGATGCATTTCGGCGGCGTGCGCGCGGTCGACGATGTGAGTTTTCACGTCGATGCCGGCGAAATTTTCACAATCATTGGGCCCAACGGAGCCGGCAAAACAACGATTTTCAATCTGATCAGCCGCATCTATGACCCGACCGCGGGCATTCTACGGTTCGATGGACAAGAATTCACGCATGTCCCTCCGGCCGATATCGCGGCGATGGGGATCGCGCGAACGTTCCAGAATATTGAGCTATTTGAAAACGGCTCGGTGCTTGGGAACTTGCTGTTGGGGCGCCATGCTCAAGCGACCAAGAACGTATTTGCCGAAATGTTGTTCTTGCCCACGGTACGGGCCCGCGAACATGCCCACCGCCACAAGGTTGAAGAGATCATCGATTTCCTGGATTTGGAACCCTATCGCGATGGCCGCATTGGTGGGCTCGCCTATGGGATTCGCAAGGTCGTCGAGCTGGGGCGCGCGCTGGCAACCGAGCCGCGCCTGTTGTTGCTCGATGAACCATCTTCGGGACTCAATGTCGAAGAGACCGACGACATGGCGTTTTGGATTCGCGATATCAAAGAAGATCTGGGCATTACCGTGTTGATGGTGGAGCACGATATGAACTTGGTCGGCCGCGTGTCCGACCGCGTCTTGGCGCTAAATTACGGTCGCCTGATTGCGCAGGGCACGCCGGACGAAGTTCAGGCACATCCCGAAGTCATTGAAGCGTATCTGGGCGCGGAATAATGGCAAGCCAGCTGTCCGTCCGGAATCTTGAAACCTTTTACGGGCCGATTATGGCGATACGGGGCGTGAGCCTGGACGTGACGCAAGGTGCCATCGTGACGGTTTTGGGCGCGAACGGGGCCGGCAAATCAACATTGCTGCGCACGATTTCGGGTGTTGTCGATCCGCAAAAAGGCACAGTAAGTTTCGAAGGGCAAGACATCCACGGAGTCAATCCCGATCGCATTGTCGCGTCGGGAATCGGGCACGTGCCCGAGGGGAGAGAGGTTTTTCCTTACTTGACGGTCAGAGAGAACCTTATCATGGGCGCATATCTGCGCCGCGATCGCGCCGCCATTGATCAAGATCTCGACCGGGTGTTCGGCTACTTCCCGGTATTGCGGGAACGCGCGCGCCAGCAGGCCGGGCAATTGTCCGGCGGCGAGCAACAAATGTTGGCGATCAGCCGGGCCTTGATGGGGCGGCCGAAAATGCTTCTGCTCGACGAACCGTCGCTCGGCTTGAGCCCGCGCCTGGTTAAAGAAATATTCGACATTGTGCGGCGCATCAATCAAGAACAAGACATTACGATCCTGTTGGTCGAACAAAATGCGCACATGGCTTTGAATGTTGCGGATTATGGCTATGTGCTTGAAGTTGGACGGATCGTTATGGAGGATAGCTGCGATCGACTACGCGAGAAGGAAGACATTAAGGAGTTTTACTTAGGCATGAAGGACAGCGGTGTGCGTGGCGAGCGTCGATGGAAAAAGAAAAAGCTTTGGCGCTGACTGATTTGCCCCGTCAAGACACGATACCGACGCTGTTTTGGACATTGGTCCACGAACGCGGCGGAAAGGTGGCGCTGCGCGAGAAGGATCTTGGGATATGGCGCGCCATTTCCTGGACCGCGTTTGGCGACGCGGTGCGCAAGGTTGCCATGGGGCTGGTGTCACTCGACCTAGCGCCCGGCGACATGACCTGCATCTTGAGCAACAATCTGCCGGAGTGGGTCTATGCCGATCTTGGAGCATTGTGTGCGGGTGCCGTATCGGTTGGCATTTATCCGACCGACTCGACTGATCAGGTCGAATACATCCTCAATGATTGTCATGCGAAAGTTTTGTTCGTTGAGGACGAAGAGCAACTTGACAAAGCCCTGGCGGTCAGGGACAGCACGCCCGGCATGCGTCACATCGTCGTCTTCGACATGGAAGGATTGCGCGGTTTCAGCGATCCGATGGTGATGAGCTTCGAGGAACTGTGCGAACGGGGGCAGGTCTATGACCGCGACCACCCGGGTGTTTTCGAACAGCGTGTGGTCGGGCCCAACAAGGACGACTTGGCGGTTCTGGTCTATACGTCAGGCACGACCGGGCCGCCAAAAGGGGCCATGTTAAGCCACGATAACATCGTGTTTTCAGTCACAGAATGTCAGAAGTTCATGCCCTTCTCAGAAGATGATGAGCGATTGTCATTTTTGCCGTTGTGCCACGTTGCCGAACGTGTCATCGGCCTTTATTGGTCACTTGCCAGCGGTGCGGTCTGCAACTTCGCGGAGAGCGTGGAGACGGTTGCGGAAAACGTGTGTGAAGTTCAACCTACGGTCATGCTGGCGGTGCCGCGCATTTGGGAGAAGTTCTACTCGGCGATCACCATTACGATGTCTGAGGCAACACCACTTGCCCGTTGGGCCTATGGCAAAGCCATGAGTCTAGGCGAGCAAATGGTTGCCTATAAATTGGACCAAAGGCCGGCACCGCTAGCGTTGCGTTTTCGCTATTGGCTGGCGTCTCAATTGGTTCTGGGCAACATTCGGCGGGCGATGGGACTTGATCGGGCACGTTGGTTGATCTCGGGTGCCGCGCCGATCTCGCCAGATCTGATTCGCTGGTACCTGGCGCTCGGCCTCGACATGGGCGAGGGGTACGGGCAGACGGAGAGCTCTGGCTTCGCGACGTTGATGCCATGGGACAATTTGAAACCCGGTACGATCGGACAGCCGGCACCGTTCAACGACATCAAGATCTCGCCGGAGAATGAGATCCTGATACGGGGCAGGAATGTCTTTATGGGCTACTACAACAATTCCGAGAAGACCGCCGAAACTATACGTGATGGATGGTTGCATACGGGCGATATTGGTTCGATCGACAATGAAGGCTTCGTGCGCATCACCGATCGTATGAAGGACATTATCATCACCGCGGGCGGCAAGAATGTCACGCCATCGGAAATCGAGAACCAGCTGAAATTTAGCCCCTACATCTCGGATGCGGTTGTTATCGGGGATCGGCGCAAATACTTGACCTGTCTAGTTATGATCGATCACGACAATGTCGTGAAGTTTGCGCAGGACCATAATGTGCCCTTTACCAATTTCGCCAGTCTCACCAGGGCGACAGCGGTGATTGACTTGATCGGACAGGAAGTCGAGGCGGTAAACGCAAAGTTCGCGCGTGTCGAGACGATCAAGCAGTTTCGGCTGATCGGCCAGATGCTGGATCCGGAAGATGACGAATTGACGCCAACGATGAAACTGAAGCGGAAATTCGTGAATGAAAAATATGGCACCTTGATTGATGGCATGTACGCCGGCGCATAAGACGTACGAGGGAGTAGGAGATGGTAACCAATATGTTCAAATACATTGCGCCGGTGGTGGCCGCCGCTCTGGTTGCGACATCGACCAGCGGACTTGCCGACGATCCGCAGGGTGTGACCGGCACCGAGGTGGTCATTGGATCTCACCAAGACCTAAGTGGGCCCATCACATTTTGGGGTGTGCCCGTCAAGAACGGCATGATGATGGCGGCGGAAGAGATCAATGCGGCTGGAGGGGTCCACGGCCGCACCCTCAAACTGCTCATTGAGGATTCGGGTTACGACCCGAAGAAAGCCGTCCTAGCGACTCAGAAGTTGCTGACCCGCGATGAAATATTTGTCATGGCCGGCGCCATGGGGACGCCAACCGTGCTCGCGTCCATGCCGTTGGTACTCAAGAAAGGCCTGCCACACATTTTCCCTTTGACCGCCGCTGAGCAAACCTACGAGCCCTTCAATCCGCTGACGTTCGCCATGTTCACGCCCTATTACCATTCGATGCGCGCGGGAACGAAATACATGATTGAAACGTTCGACAAAAAGCGCCCGTGCGCGATGCATCAAGACGACGAGTTTGGCTTGAACAACTTGCGCGGTGTCGAGCAGCAGCTGGACGAAATGGGCATGGAACTGGTCTCCGTGACCAGCTACAAGCGCGGCGCGACCGACTTTTCCAGCCAGATTGCGCGCATGCGTGGCGACGATTGTGACGTTGTCTTTCTGGCGACCATAATCCGTGAAACCGTCGGCGCCATGGCGGAAGCACGCAAACTGGGCTGGAATGTCGATTTCCTTACCGGACAAGCCGGTTTTGCACCCGAGGTCGCGCTTCTTGGCAAAGACGTCGTCGAAGGGTTGTACGGGGTCGGACAAACCCCGATCCCATATCGTGACACGGCGGATGAGGCGGTTGGCACTTGGATGGATCGCTACAAGGACATGTTTGGCAGCGAGGCCAATATTCAAGCTGTTGCCGGTTACAATGTTGTGATGCTAACCGCCGAGGGGTTACAGAATGCGGGCCCCGCTCTGACAGTCGAGGCATTTGTTGCCGGGCTCGAACAGATCAATGGCTACGAAGATATTTTCGGCAGTGCACCGGTGACCTTCAGCAGCGACAACCATCTTGGCAATACACGCGTATTCGTGAGCCAGATACGGGATGGCCGTTGGGAACGCCTTACCGAGCCTCTGCTATTCTGAGGGACCTGGGTTCTATTCTGAGGGACCAGGGTTCGCGGAAAACGCGATTCAGGCTAAAACGGAAGCGGGAACGATGCAGGTTAATAGCTAACCCGCTTCCAAGCGCCGGTGCCGTAACGGCCGCTCATCACAAGGGTCTTGGAATCGGGCACCGTGTATGTGCCCTCGTCTTGCCAGTTCGGCCCGCGCATCGACCACGTGCCACCAATGGTCGTGAACTTGCCACTATGTGGGCCGAAGATTGGGTTATCGCTAGTGAAATTGTAGGTGCTATCCTGGTTGACGACCAGTTGAAATCGGGCCCGTACGTCTTCGAACGGCACGTACATCTCCCACACGCCAACCACATCCGGGTCGATCGCGGCGGCCGGCGGATCGTTCTTGATCGCGACTTTGTCCACGGTGTCCGTTACGTTTGCTGAGCCGGATTTTTTCAGCTGCTCAACCTTGATTTGTGCGATCAGGGCATAAGCGCCTTCTGGATATTGCGCCAAATAAGCTTCAAAGAGCGCCGGATTGCCGCTGTCTTGTATCGATTGCCAGAATACCGTTTCTTTGTCCGCGGCCGCTTTCGTCATGTCTTCGACGGTTTCGTCCGACGCCTCGGGCGAGGGGTTGAAAAAGAAATCACCGGTAAGCGACGAGGCTTCCCACGGCACCTGGAAGTCTTGGGTTTCGGCCATCACTCGAACGCGAACATTCTTGAAAACTTCTTCGACCTTCAGTCCGGGTTCGCGGATCATCGTCGCCAACGCCGCGGTGAAGGGGCTGTTAGGTTCATTTGGGTCACCATCGGACGCCACATCGCCAGGGGCGGTCGCGTACGAAATGTAGGCGCCGGTCGGGGCGCGCATCTCCGCCAGCCCCCGCGCGCTGGCGCGGAAGCTGCGTTTGAATGGATTGTTGCGACAGGCATCCAGAATCAGAATGTTGAGGGCATTGCCGGCGAACTCCATGCCGCCGAGCACCCAATCGGCGGCCACCGCCTCAACTTCTAAGTCGCGTTCACGCAGTATCGGCGCACCGAGCGGAATCAGATAATTGCGGCCGTTTGCCTGGACCCCATGGCCGGCGTAATAGAACAAACCGACTGCATCTTTGCCGGCCTTTTCCAATTTCTCGCTGAATTCGGCGATCGCGGTCTTCATCTGGCGTTGGTCGACATCGATCGCGCTCAGCACTTCGAATCCGACCGCATGCAATGTCGCCGCCACGAGGCTGGCATCGTTGGCCGGGTTTGCGAGCGATGGGATTTCCGTATAGGCGCCGTTGCCGACGACCAGGGCAATGCGCTGCTGCGCGATCGCCGGTCCGTGAACGCAGGCCAACACAAAGACACAGACAACGAATTGGACACTTCGAAGCTTCAATCGGCCCATGATCGCCGAACCTCCCGTCTGTATTATGGCTCCCATAACGGGACACCGTAAAGACACGACAAGTAGACATCTGATTCCGATTTCGTTCTGACCGGGGTTGGCGGTACGGTGGTTCGTCATAACTCAATCTGAGACTGGTGCCCATGCAATTGACCCCAGAACACGAAGCTTTGCGCGCCTCCGTAGGGCGTTTTATCGACCAGGAAATCAATCCGCATGTCGATGACTGGGAAGCCGCCGAGGATTTTCCCGCACACGGCCTATTTAGGAAACTGGGCGATGCGGGTTTCTTGGGCGTTACCAAGCCGAATGCATATGGCGGCATGGGGCTGGACTATTCCTATGCGATGGTGTTGGCCGAGGCCCTCGGGCATGTGCACTGCGGTGGTGTGCCGATGGCGATCGGGGTGCAAACCGACATGTGTACGCCTGCATTGGCACGGTTTGGCGAGGACCGTTTGTGTCGGGAATTCCTGGCACCGGCAATCGCCGGTGAAGCGATCGGCTGTATCGGCGTCAGCGAACCAGGTGGGGGATCCGATGTCGCGGCGATCCGCACAAATGCCCGCGCCGATGGCGACGACTACGTCATCGACGGGCACAAGATCTGGATAACCAATGGCGCCCACGCCGATTGGACGTGCTTGCTGGCCAACACGGGCGATGGCCCTGCCCACCACAACAAGTCATTGATCATTGTACCGATGAAGACACCTGGCGTTACGGTCGCGCGCCGAATTCGGACGCTCGGCATGTGGTCATCGGACACGACGGAAATTCTGTTTGACTCCGTGCGGGTTCCAAAGCGCAACCGCATCGGCGACGAAAACAAAGGTTTCATTTACCAGATGTTGCAATTCCAAGAGGAGCGCTTGTGGGCCGGCGCCAATATGGTCGCCATGCTGGACGACGCCATTGTCGATGTGGCCGCGTATACGCGCGACAGGCATGTATTCGGGCGACCGGTACTAAACAATCAGGTCGTGCACTTCCGGCTGAGCGAACTTGCCACGGAAGTGGAGAGTTTGCGCGCACTGGTTTACCGCGCCACCGAGGACTATATCGCAGGGCAAGACGTGACCCGATTGGCATCGATGGTCAAACTAAAGGCTGGACGGCTAGGGCGCGAAGTCGCGGATGCGTGCCTTCAATACTACGGAGCCCAGGGCTATGTTTGGGACTCACGCATCGCACGGCTTTATCGCGACGTTCGGTTGGCGTCGATTGGCGCTGGCGCCGATGAAGTGATGCTTTCGATTATTTCTCGTCTCGACGGCTTCGCGCCGGACGGCCGCTAATTCCGTCTTTGCACCATGATCGACTATGCATCCCTCGGTCCGTTGCTGATCGCAAATCGCGGTGAAATTGCTTGCCGCGTCATGCGCACGGCGCGGACACTCGGTTTGCGGACCATAGCCATTTACAGCGACGCCGATGCGACCGCGCCCCATGTGCTATCGGCCAACACGGCTGTGCGGATCGGGCCTGCACCGGTTGGCGAGTCTTATTTGTCGTTCAACGCCATTCTCGCGGCTGCACGACAGACGGGTGCTCGCGCGGTGCATCCGGGCTATGGGTTTCTCGCGGAGAATGCCGATTTCGCGGCGGCTTGCGTAGACGCCGACCTGATCTTTGTTGGTCCCGCACCCGAGGTTATACGGCTGATGGGTGACAAACGCGCGGCCAAAGAGCGTATGTTGGCAGCCGGGGTGCGGTGTGTACCCGGTTGGCAAGGGGCGGCGCAAGACGAGAAAAGCCTGACCGCCGCCGCGCGCGAAGTGGGGTTCCCGCTCATGATCAAGGCCGCGGCGGGCGGCGGCGGCCGCGGCATGCGTCGCGTCGAAAGATCTGACGATCTTGCCGAGACCCTTGACGCAGCGCGGCGCGAAGCGATCGGCGCGTTCGGCGATGGGACGCTGATACTGGAAGCGGCAATCGATGGCGGGCGCCATATCGAAGTTCAAATATTTGGTGATCGGCGCGGCAACATAATTCATTTGGGCGAACGGGATTGCTCGGTGCAACGGCGCCATCAAAAGATCATCGAAGAGGCTCCGGCGCCAAACCTGCCTGACGCGACGCGGCGCGCCGTGCATGACGCTGCTGTTCGCGTCGCCGGCGCGATCGGGTACGAGGGTGCGGGTACCGTCGAGTTCCTCGTCGACCAATCGTACAATGTTTATTTCATGGAAATGAATACACGCCTTCAAGTCGAACATGGTGTGACCGAAGCCATCACCGGCGAGGACTTGGTTGCCTGGCAACTTGCTGTCGCCGCGGGCGCGCCACTACCGAAACGCCAAGACCAAATTTCATCTGACGGCCATGCCATAGAAGTGCGCCTCTATGCCGAAGATGCCAACAACGGCTTCGCGCCGCAGACCGGGCGTATCGCGCAATGGCGTGTTCCGAATCGGACGGCAATCCGAGTCGATGACGCTCTTGAAGTGGGGCAGCCGATCACCCACCACTATGACCCGATGCTGGCAAAGATCATCGCGCACGGCACCACGCGCGATCAGGCCCGCGCAGATCTTGTGAATGCCATCTCGGAGACGGAAATACTTGGCGTGACATCGAACAAGTATTTCTTGCGGCAAATTTTGACGAATGACACCTTTGTCACCGGCGACGCGACAACGGATTTCGTTGAAAAGGTCTTTCCCGCCCCGGCCGACACCAACAGCCCGTCGGCGCATACTCGTGCCGTTGCGGCTGTTTTGCTTTTCGATCGGGATGCGGGTCCGGCAGCGGACGGTTGGCGCAATAGCGGCGTGGCGCGCTGGCCGGTGCAGTTGTGCGCGGCTAACGTTGAGTCCAATCTGTGGGTGGAAACTATCGGATCGCACCAACGCCGCGTCTCAATTGCCGATCAGGAAATTATTATTGACGTCAAAGATACCATAAAACTCATCGCGACCGCTTTCCACGATGGTGTGCTTTTCATGGACGACGGCTCTGGCGTGTTTGCTTTTCAGGACGCGACTTACGCGCCCGCCGACATGTTGGGCGGACCAGCCGATGGTCGCGTCACAGCGGCAATGAGTGGTCGCGTGCTGCAAGTGACGGCGGCCAAGGGTGACAGAATCGAGAAGGGCGAACGTTTGTTTGTGTTGGAATCCATGAAAATGGAGCATCAGTTGAGTAGCGACATCTCTGGAATCGTAATCGACGTCTTGGTTTGCGATGGCGAACAGGTGCAGGCGGGTCAAGTTCTGGCCTTCATTGACAGCGCACGCGACGCCGATGATGGATGATGATGGACAAGGCGATAATCACCTGCGCGCTGACCGGCGTGCTCACCGATCCGACCAAACATCCGGTACCGGTTACAGTCACTGAAATGGCGCAATCGGCACGCGAGGCCTTCGACGCCGGCGCGACGATCATGCATGTGCATTTTCGTCGCCAAGAGCCTGACCAAGGTCACCTTCCAAGTTGGGAACCTGACGTCGCGGCACCGATCATCGACGCCATACGCGACGTTTGCCCGGGCGTGATCATCAATATGTCCACCGGCGTGATTGGCCCGGATGTATCCGGGCCGTTGGCGTGTCTGGATCGACTGCGACCGGAAATCGCCGCCTGCAATGCCGGCACGCTCAACTACCTCAAGACCCGCGCCGATGGGTCATGGGCTTGGCGGCCGATCGTATTTGACAATCCGGTCGACAAGATCGAGACGATGCTGGACGCCATGGCGCGCACCAAGACCCATCCGGAATTTGAGTGCTTCGACGTCGGCATTGTGCGCTCTGTCGCACTTTACGTTGAAAACGGCATGGCGCAGGCGCCGAGCTATAACTTCGTGATGGGCGTTGCCTCGGGCATGCCGGCAGATGCGGAGCTGCTGCCCTTATTGCTGCGCTATCGGCTGCCGGACCATCCGTGGCAAGTCACGGCCATCGGGCGTGAAGAGGTCTGGCCCTTGCACCGTCGCGCTGCGGAACTCGGCGGCGCGCTGCGCACGGGCGTTGAGGATACGTTTTATCTGCCTGATGGGCGCCGGGCGCGCGGCAACGGCGACTTGGTGGACGCGTTGGCGGCTACCGCGCGTCTGGTCGGTCGCGACATCGCGTCCGCCGAGGAAGCGCGCACGGCATTGAGTATTTAGGACCGATTTAAGGCGTTGTCGCGGGCGGGATGGTAAAGCCGTGCACTTCGGCGTGGGTCTTGCCCGATTCAAGTTGTGCGATCCAGCCGGCTTCCTTTTCCATTTTTGCCTGCGCACGGGCGATCACTTCGCGAAGTTCCGTTTGCGGGATAACGACAACACCGTCGTCGTCGCCGACAATCACATCGCCCGGAACGACGCGAATGCCACCAACGATGATGGGCCCATCAATGATGCCGCGCGGATCAAATCCGGCGCCATGGGGGGTCGCGCCGCGCGCGTAGACCGGGAAATCGCGGCCCCGGATCTCGCCAATGTCGCGCACCGCGCCGTCAACGACGCACCCAGCATAGCCGCGTTTTGCGGCGCCAAAAGCCATGATCCCGCCAAGGCTGGCGTGGTCGACGCCACCGCCGCCGTCAATCACCAACACTTCACCGGGATTGCCGAGTGCAATTGTGCAGATCGCTGCTTCGACCGTGCCGGGGCAAAAGACCGTGCGCGCCTGGCCCACCATCGGCATACCGGGCCGGACCGGCTTGATTGCGCCGGTCATGGTGCCGCCGCTGAACATCGCATCTGACAGCAACGTCGTGTCGAGTGCGTCAAGGGCGCGGCGCGTTTCATCGTCGAGTGGCGCGAAGTCAGTTTTGTGACGCGTGATTGTCATGCGGTCCAACCATCATGCTTGGGGTTTGAGACGCGCGAACTTAGACAAATTGACCGCCGCGGAAAAGCACTCCTAAAACCGCGCGACGCCAAAACTGTTTAGCCGCGGTGCGCGAGCGTCGGCCTCACGACATGTCGCCAACACAAAAGCCAACACTTTCCGACTATCGCGTGGATCGACAATGCCATCGTCCCACAGCCGGGCCGTGGCGTAGTAGGGCGTCGATTCCCGATCAAACTGGGCGATGATCTTGCTTTGCATTTTCTCAAGCGCGGCGTGATCGATCGGTCTGCCGGTGCGCGCCAATTTCTCTTCCGTAATAATCGCCATCACACGCGCGGCCTGCTCACCGCCCATCACTGAAATGCGGCTGTTCGGCCAGGCAAACAAGAAGCGCGGATCATAGGCGCGTCCGCACATACCAAAATTGCCGGCGCCAAATGAACCGCCGATAATCAAGGTGATTTGCGGTACCGTGGCGTTGGATACAGCTTGGATCATCTTTGATCCGTGTTTGACAATGCCGGCTTCTTCGGCCGCGCGCCCGACCATGTAGCCCGTGGTGTTCTGGAGGTAGAGAATTGGTGTGCCGGATTGGCAGCACAGCTGTATGAACTGGCCCGCCTTCGCGGCACCGTCGGGGTCGATTGGACCGTTGTTGCCGATGATGCCGACACCGTGACCATCTAGGGCTGCGTGACCACAAACCGTGTGGGCGCCATAGGTCGACTTGAAATCCAGAAACGCCGATGCGTCGACCAACCGGGCAATAACTTCGCGTACGTCATAGGGCTTGCGGTAGTCAACCGGTACCAGCCCGCACAACTCGTCGATGTCGTAGTGCGGCATCGGTGCCGTCCCGCGCGTCGATGAGCCGCTTTGCCAGGTGCGCGCCAACATGGCCATGATTTCGCGGGCAATGCGAATGGCATCGGCGTCGTTTTCGGCGACATATTCCGCCGTGCCTGAAACATTGGCGTGCAGCATGGCGCCACCGAGGCTTTCGTCATCGGCGATTTCGCCAGTCGCAGCCTTCAGCAAGGGCGGGCCCGCGAGGAAAATCTTGGCGCGGTCGCGGACCACGACGACATAGTCCGACAAACCGGGAAGATAGGCGCCGCCCGCCGTCGATGATCCATGAACAACGGTGATTTGCGGTATGCCTGCTGCCGACAGGCGCGCTTGGTTGGCGAACGTGCGGCCACCTTCGACAAAGATCTCGGCTTGGTGCAACAAATCGGCACCGGCGCTTTCGGCCAGCGTGATCAGCGGAAGCTTGTTCTCGAAAGCGATTGTGTGTGCGCGCAGCAATTTGCGCAGCCCGGCCGGCGTCATGGCGCCGCCTTTGATAGCGCTGTCGTGAGCGACAACGAGGGCGCGGACGCCCTGTACAAATCCGATTCCGGTGATCAGGCCGCCGCCCGTAATGGCTTCGCCGCCATCGTCATCGTGCATGCCGAAGCCAGCGAGCGTCGAAAGTTCCAAGAGTGGCGCGCCACGATCGAGCAGGTATGAGAGGCGTTCACGCGGCAGCAACTGGCCACGCGCTTCGAAACGCGGTTTCGCGCGCGCCGAGCGATCACGGACACGCTTTTCGGCGTCACGAAACGCATCGATCAGCGCCGTCATTGCGGCACGCTGTTCACGAAAGCGCTTGTCCGTGGGATCGACCCGTGACGTGAGTGGTGGCACGGCGAGTCCTCAAGCTATTAGTTCGAGTAAAGCTTCGAGCATCGCCGCGGTCTCAGCGTCGAAACAGCCGTCCACACGCGACGGCCGAAAATGGCGCTGAAAGGCCAAGACGACATCGCGCGTCTTGTCGTCAAAGTGACCATCCGTCGCGACCGCATAGCCATACGCCGCCAACGCCGATTGAGCGGCGGTGACAGATGAACCTTTGTCGCCCAACTCTACAGGCGATCGTGTGGTCCTCAACGCGGCGGGTTCAGCCCACAAGCCTATGCCCTTGGCCGCCAGGCGACGCCAATCGAACAGCTCGCCCGGGTCCTGTTTGCGCGACGGCGCCACGTCCGAATGGCCCAAAACGCGCCGCCGCGGAATTGGATGGCGCCTCAATATGTCCCACGCCAATTCCTCAAGCGCTACCATCTGCGCTTCGGGATAAGGCTGATAGCCGAATTCGTGCCCGGGATTTTCCAGCTCTATGCCGATCGATAAGTTATTGATATCGGTTTCGCCGGCCCAGGCGCTGATGCCCGCATGCCAAGCGCGCCGTGCCTCGGGCACAAGACGAAATATGGTCCCCGATGTCTCGATAAAATAGTGAGCACTCACATCGACATCCGGGTCGCAGAGGCGATCGAGCGCCGCGTCGGGGGACTGCATACCAGTGTAATGCAGCACCAGCATGTCAATGACACGGTCCGCGCTGCGCGCATCGTTAGACGGGGAAGGACGATCTACAAGATTCACAATACAACCACACTGCCCGAATTGCGCGGAACCAAAGCGCTGGCAAAGTTTCGTGGATGAACGCAGCATCGAAATCTATTCGGAATCGCCTTCTTGTGCGAGAGCGTGACTGGCCGAGAGGTCAGCGGAGGCGGCGATTTCGCCGCCCCTGTGCCGAATTCGAAACGGTCTCTTTCTGGACCGCCTGGCTGGCCATCAGACCTAACGGAACAATCCCAAAAGGGTTTGCGGAGCGGAGTTTGCAATGCCCAAGGTCTGCACGGCTAGCTGTTGCTTGACCTGTAGCGCCTGAAGCTTTGCGGATTCCTTGGCCAGGTCAGCATCAACGATGGAGCCGAGACCTTCCTCGACCGAATCGGAGATCGAGGACAGGAAGCTATCCTGGAAGTCGAGGGCGCGGAAGTCAGCACCCAACTGGCCCAATGCCGTGTTGACCACAGCGATGACCGAATTGACCGCCGTCAGCGCCGCCGACGCAGCCGTTGTCGACGCCAAGGTTTGCGCGTTCAAAAGACTGTAGGCGTTGGCCTCCAGATCTTGCGCCCGAACAGTCAAAGCGCCGCCGGTCGTGTCCGCGATGACGTTCACGTTGGTACCACCCGACTCGAGGATGTTTCGGCCGTTGAATTCAGCGTTTTGAATGAAATTCAAAACCTGGCCGACCAGTTCAGAATAGTCCGCGTTGAGGATATTCTGCTGCTCGGTCGTGTTACCGGGGTTCAACCCCTCGATAATCTTGGCTTTGATGTCTTGCAGCAGATCCGACACGGCGGTGGCACCGGCAACACCAACGGATGCCACGCCTTGGCCGTTGGAGAGACCTTGACGAACCGCGCCAATGGCTTTGATTTCAGCTCGAATGCCCTGGGCGATCGCGAAGTTTGACGCGTTGTCTTTGGCGCCAATAACCTTCAAGCCCGTGGACACACGGTCCTGCGTCTTGCCTAACGCGGTATTCGTCAGGTTTAGGTTTTTCAGCGCCACAAGGGCGCCGACATTTGTATTGATAGAGTTTTGCAATGCCATAGTTACACTCCATGCATGCGTGTGAGTGCATTAGCGTCTGCAAAAACTATGCCGTCTCGACAAGGACTATAAATGATTGATTTATAAATCGTAATGCGCCGAGGGACAGGCCCTGCGACACACTGCTCGGTCGCCGAGGGGCAAGATCTGCCCGCCGGTTTTGGTGCGTTCTTTAGTCGAACATCTTGTCAATATCGTCTTGGCTTACACGCTCAACGTTGACAGATTTCTTATCGATAATTTTATCGAGATCATCCAGACCTTTTGGCGCGTCCGGTAGATCGACCGCGTTAATGTCATCCTCGCCCCAGATTTTGATGATTTTTTCGACGCGTTCCTCAACATATTTGAGCGTATTTACAACCTTACCAAGGCGTTGACCCGTCAAGTCTTGGAAATTGCATGCTTCGAAAACGCTTGTGACTTGATCGGCGATCGTCTCCGCAAGTGACCGCAGATAGTCATTCTCGGTGCTTTTCTGAATTGACGCCGCCGCTTCGTCGATTTGCTCCATCGATTCGATGATTTGGCTCGTCGCATTGGCCGTGGCGGCAACAACACCGTCAAGCTCATGCTGAACGACCGTCATTCGGGTGTCGGTCTCTGCCGAGCGATAAAGAGCCGCGACTTCTTCCTTTGTCTCTTGGATCGAGTATGACAGCGCGTGCACTTCGTTTTTCACCAATTGGAGCTCGTCGGCGAGCTTCTCCTTTTCTTCCGCGGCTTGTGCAACAGCGGCAGACTCGGCCGCTTCCGCGTCTTCCTCGCTCGCGGTGCCGCCGACAGCTGCGACCAGGTGCCGGATGTCCGATTGCATACCTATCACGGCCGTCAAGAGCATCTCGAGTTCTGCTGAACCGATCTGGCCATTGGTTGGTGCCGCATTCAGCCCGAGTGGCAGCTTGACCTTGGGGCCACTGTGTTGCCGATCGACCGTATATTGACGTGCATGTGCTGCGTTCACCATCAAGTCCTCCCTCGCCAGCAGTCGGCCAGTACCCTTCGGGGCGCCGGCGCGTTGTGTTCGTCGCGCGCGTTCCGACCTAAGAAATCGATAGATCGGTTGGATCGCTTGTCAAGCCGTGCCAAGGCTTCCTAGACTTCAGCGCGCGTGCGACCGCGAATTCTCAGGGACAACCGTTAATATTTGGGAGCCGACCGTGAATATGAGCTACTGGTTACGCATCACGCTAATTTTCATGGTATTTGCGACGTCTTTCGGTGGTATTCGACATGTCGCGTCGGCCCAAGAGACATTGCGCGCGGTTTCGATGTTTCCCGAGCCCGTTGTGTTCACGCGTAGTTTCCTGGGCTTTGTAGACAAGGTGAATGGCGATCCATCGGGCCTTGTTCAGATCCAATTCATCGGCGGCCCCGAAGCGTTGCCGACCAGCGAACAGGCTGAGGCCGTGCGCGCCGGCGTTGTAGATATGATGTACGGCCCGGGCAGCTACTATCCCGGCATCGTGCCCGAAACCGACGCCTTGATCGGAAGCAATGTCTTGCCTATGGAACAGCGGGCCAACGGCGGCATTGCATTGCTGGGCAAGATCCACCGCGAGAAGATGAATGCGCACTATTTGGCACACACCGAGGGTGGTATCGGATTCCATATCTATTTGCGGGAACCGCCGCCCGTGAACGATGCGGGGATTGCGGATCTTAGCGGACTAAAACTGCGCGCCGGCCCATTCTATCGCGAATTCTTCAATCGACTGGGCGCGATCCATGTCGGCATTCCGGCGGCTGAGGTTTATACGGCCTTGGCCAGGGGCACGGTCGACGGCATAGGGTGGACGTCGATCGGCGTCATGGATTTTTCCTGGGACGAGTATCTGAAAGTCAGAATTGAGCCATCATTTTCGCAGACCGATGTTGGCATCGTGGTCAACCAAGATCGTTGGGACTCGCTCAGCGAAGCCGCGAAAGAGGTGCTCGAATCGGCCGCGATCGAATATGAAGAGGAAAGCTACCAGCGTTTGCAGGCACTTAAGGCGGAGGAGGACGCGCAATTGCGCGCGCGGGGCATGCGCGTCGTCGCACTGGCACCTGGGCAAGCGGAGAGCTACTTGGAAGCAGCCTATGAATCAATTTGGCAGCGCCTACGCGAACGCGACGGTACCTATTACGATGATCTGCGCGCACGTTTCTACCGCGAACCGCAATAGCCGTGACCATGATGCGCAGCGGCTGGCCTGACGAGCGACCGTAAACGTGAACCGCCTGATTCGTGCTCACGATCGGTTTCTCAGTGGGCTCGCGGGCCTTGCAGGCAGCATTCTGGCCGCCATCGTCGTTTTTGTCGCGATCGACGTTGTCCTCCGCAATATTGGTTTTCAACCGCCTCCGCACACATTGGCACTGAGCGAGTACGGTCTGTATTACGCGACGTTGTTCGCGGCGCCGTGGTTGGTCCGCTCCCGCGGCCATGTTTCTGTCGAAATCGTGACGGCCGCGGTACCGGCTGGGATCAGGCGCATCATGATGGCGATCGCTTGTCTGTCCTGCGGTCTTGCGTGCCTGATCGTCGCTTGGTTCGGTTGGGAAGTGACTGCCAGCAATTACGTACGTGGCACATTCGACGTCCGGTCTTTCGATATGCCTAAATGGCTGTTGTTTGCGGCCATGCCTCTTTCCTTTTTGTTGATGGCCGTTGAATTTGCCCGTCTCTTGTTCCGGCCTCAAACAGCGCCCACCAACGCAAGACATCAACCGGATCCGCTGTAACGATGCCTTGGGGTGTTGTGACCAGCGTTATGGTCGGCGCGGTCGTCGGACTTATGGCGCTGGGACTGCCAGTGGCGTTTGCGTTCCTCGCGGTCGACTTGGCGGGCGCCTACAAAGTATTGGGTGGTGCCGCGGGGCTCAGGCAGTTCGTCTCCAATGCGACAGCGTCGATCACGACATTTGCCCTGGTTCCGGTCCCTCTTTTCCTCTTGATGGGCGAGCTGTTCTTTCACACCGGTCTTGCGGTCCGGGTCTTCGATGCGCTGGATGCTTGCTTCGGTCGATTGCCGGGCCGCCTATCGTTTCTGACGGTCGCCGGCGGCACCCTCTTTGCGACGCTGTCCGGATCAAGCATGGCGAACACGGCCATGCTTGGATCCTTGCTGGTGCCTGAAATGGCGCGGCGCGGTTACAAGCCTGCCATGTCCATTGGGCCAATCTTGGGTACCGGGGGCTTGGCCATGTTGATCCCACCCTCGGCTCTGGCGGTCTTGTTGGCCAGCTTGGCGCGCATCGACGTCGGTGCTTTGCTCATCGCCGGCCTTCTGCCGGGTCTGCTATTGGCGAGCCTCTACGGCGCGATGATTTTGGTCCGCCTACGACTTGATCCGGATTCCGCGCCGGACTATCCGGTCGATGTCTTGCCTATGGCCGAGCGGCTAGGCCTTGTCGCACGCGATGTATTGCCGATGGGCCTGGTCGTGATCTTCGTCATCGGTTCAATTCTTGGTGGCTTCGCCACCCCGTCCGAGGCCGCGGCATTCGGCGTTATCGGCGTCCTCATTCTTGCTTTCGTGCGCGGGACCTTGAACTGGCCAGCGGTCGCCAAGAGCCTGCGCGGCGCCACACGGGTTACCGCGATGGCGTTTTTGATTATCATGATGTCGGCCACATTTGCGCAGATCCTCGCGTTTTCCGGCGCCAGCAGCGGGTTGGTGCGTTGGGCGACAAGCCTTGAGGCCTCGGGAATCGTGCTCTTGTTGGCGATGCTCGCGGTCCTGCTAATGCTCGGCATGTTCATGGATCAGCTATCCATGATGTTGCTGACCGTACCGATCTTTTTTCCGCTCGCGCAGAGCCTCGGCTTTGATCCGATCTGGTTTGCGGTGTTGATGTTGCTCGCCCTGGAGATCGGTTTGACCACGCCGCCCTTCGGTTTGTTGCTGTTTGTGATGCGCGGTGTTGCGCCGGCCGGTACGACGATGGGACAAATCTACACCGCCGCGCTGCCCTTTATCGGCTGCGCGATGGCGGTGGTCGTTTTGGTTATCCTATTCCCTGGGATCGCGTTGTTTCTTGTTCGCTAGAGCTGGCGCGCGCGCCAGACCGAAATGGTCCAAGAAGCCAAGGAACCGCGCCAGAATCTCACGTTTGTAGGCATTCATGTCACGATCGCCGTAGCTGTAGAAACCGCGGCCGGTTTTGATGCCGATGGCACCTGATTCCATATTCTGTTTGACCACCGGTGGCGCTGCAAAACGGTCGCTACCCAGCTTGTTTTCCAGATAGCGATCGGCGTAATAGAGAATGTCGCCACCGCCCCAGTCGATGAACTCTATGACACCGATGCCGGCAAATCGAAAGCCAAGTCCAAATCGCGTTGCCTGGTCAATTTCCTCAGGCGTGGCAACGCCTTCCGCCACCATACGCGCGGCCTCGTTCATGATCAGCGCCTGCAAGCGCGGAACGATGTAGCCAGGCGACGCGGCACAGGTGACGGGCACCTTGCCAATGTCGGCCAGAAATTTGCGGGTCTCCTCGATAACCGTCGGTTTCGTAGGTGCCGCCGGACTAATCTCGACAAGTGGAATTAGAAATGCCGGATTCAACCAATGGACATTGAGAAAGCGTTCGGGTCGTCCGACGAAGGATGCCAGTTCGTCGGCCAGCATGGTCGATGTCGTTGAGGCAATCACCGTCTCCGGCGCGGCGACCTGGTCAATCGCCGCCAATGTTGGCCGCTTTGCGTCGGCATGTTCAGGAACTGCTTCAAACACGAACCGCGCTTGGCCGACGTGAGCGGCCAATTGAGCTGCCGGATTGACCGTAATCCGTGTCAATATCGGGTCGACCAGGTTGGCGTCAAACTGGCCGCTCGCGGCGACGTCGCTCAGGCTCGCACGAACGTCCGCTTCGGCATCAAGGCGAAGCGTTGTGAATGCCTCATCCGTGCGGTTCTTGGCGTCGATCAGACTGACGCCATACCCGGCATAAGCGAAGACATGGGCCAAACCTCGTCCCATCCGACCCGCGCCGACAATGGCAACATGTTCATTTCGCACGTTATTGGTCATGACTCGTTGAAACCGTCAGAAAGCTTTAGCTTTAGATCTTCAATCGAATATGGGGCCAAGCCGAGCTCTTGAAGCGTGCGTCCATGCGCGACAAGATTTTCCTCAAGAACGGCAGCCGCGATTGCCAGCAAGCCGTCGGCTAGGGGCGTGTGGACTCCGGCTTTGCGCGCGACGGACGTCATGAACGTCAGGCCATGCACGACGTCTTCGCGCATATAGCGATGGTCATGTAGGTCGATCGGTTCGCGCCAATCACCACTGTCGACCAACTTTTCATGGGCGGCGTTTCCGTACATCCATTCCTCGCCATCGGGCGCGTAGTGGTCGGCGAGCGGGAAGTGTGGCGGCGGATACGACAATGCTTGACGCACCGCAATGCGCTCCGCGTCCAAAGCATCGGTCACCCGGCGAATCGCCGGTTGTGTGCCTTCATTGTGGATATCCCAGTTGGATGCGTATTCAAGGGGCCCCGCGTTCATCAGGATGAGCGGCGGATGGATGATTGGCCCGGCGTTCTGAAGGGCCGCGTCAAGCGCATCGCAACAGCGTTCAACCGCGGGAAAAGCGGCTTCGATAACGGCAAAAGCGTGAGCCGCATCGATGCCTGGAAAAACACCACTTGGTAGGCGCGTGGCGCGGGCGCTAATCGCGACCAAGTCTTGGCCACGCTTGCGAGCCAACCAAGGCAAAGTTCCTGCTTCCGCGAAGCTGACATGCGCTCGACTACCTGCTCTACGCACCGCTTCCGCCATGACGTAGCTGCCAAATGTCCCCGGCGGCATAAAAACGACCTGGCCATCGACCAAATATGGCGCCAACGCCGCGCCGACAGACGATTGGCTGGGGGCCGGCAATGGCGCGACGATCAGGGCGGCGCCATTGACAACCTTGCCGAGATCGGTGCTGGCCAAGGCCAAAGGAACGCGACGTTCGCCCCGAACATCCAGAATGCGAACTGATTGTTGCGACAATACGGGTCCGAATGCTTCGGCGTCGCGTCGCCAGAGCCGCACGGCATGACCCTGTTCAGCCAAGTCAGCGGCAGCCGCGTATGCGCCGTGGCCACCGCCGACAACCGCAATTTCCATTCTCAACCTCGCTGTGATTTGGCGGCAGAACTTAGCCGAGCGTGCGGCTATCCTCTGGATGCATTTGGGCGGCGTCAAGCGCGCCGCCATCATCGTCGCGACGCTTGCCAATGTCATATCAGATCCGCCATAAGCCCAGTTCCCGCGGCGGGGAGACGCGGTCCCTATGGAATCCGAGAGAAGCATGCTTGATATTGAAGCCTATAAGCCGGCGCGCATGGCCGAATTGGCCGAGACCGCAGGTGTGGCCAAGACCAAACTTGGATTTGCGCAAACTTTTGCGCTCGCCACCTTGGCCGGCGCCTTCATTGGCTTTGGTGCGCTGTTCTACATGGTGGCCGTGACCGACACAGGTCTGGGCTATGGGCCGACCCGATTGTTGGGTGGATTGGCTTTCTGTCTTGGGCTCATACTCGTTGTTGTTGCAGGCGCCGAACTCTTCACGGGCAACAATCTCATCGTCATGGCCTGGGCCCATGGCCATGTCAAGAGCGTCGAGGTGTTACGAAATTGGGCGATTGTCTTTGCCGGAAATCTGGTTGGCGCGGTTGGCTTGGCCGCATTGGTACTGGCATCGGGGATCACGGACGGCCCAATCCAGAGCACAGCCATCGCCATTGCCCAAGGCAAAGTCGCGCTGGAGCCAGATCAAGCTTTTTTTCGAGGAATCCTTTGTAACACATTGGTTTGTCTAGCGGTTTGGCTCTGCTTTGCGGCGCGGCGCGTAACCGGGAAGATTGCCGCAATCATTTTTCCGATCACCGCCTTTGTCGCCATCGGTTTCGAACACTCCATCGCCAACATGTTCTTCTTGCCGGTCGGTTTGTGGCTTTCCGAAACCGCGATTCTGATGCCGCTGGTCACCAACCTGGTGCCTGTAACGTTGGGAAATATTGTTGGGGGCGCGGTGTTTGTGGGCGGTACTTACTGGTTTTGCTATCTGCGCGAGCAGGATTAGCGAGACCTAAATCCAAGGCTAAATTTGCGTTCGGTTTGCTTTGAACCGTCAGCGAGATATGTCAATCACATAACAATAAACAGGGAGAGCCGGAAGAAAAGGGGGACGAGTGCGGCTTGCTGGCGCGAATAGGAGCGGCAATATGATACGTATTCTCGTTGGACCCCTGCTGATGCTGTTTTTGGCCATTCCGGCCTTGGACTGGTCCGCAAAGGCTCAAACAACGGAAAGTCCCAAAGGAAACACGCCGGCTTTACAGCCATCGAACCCGTCTTCTACTCCAGGCGTCAAGTGCTTGCCACACGACGACGCCGTCTCGAATCTGAAGCAGCACTATGACGAGGATGCCATTGGTTTGGGACTCAGCAACAAGGGGCAGTCTGTAGTCGAGTTGTTCGTCGCCGATACCGGCAGTTGGACCATATTGGTGACCAATACCCAAGGCGTTAGCTGTGTGGCGGCCGCTGGGCAAAACTGGTCGGACACAAAAGCCATCGACGCCTCTGAAAAAGGCACCTGACGCGTTCGGGCGCGAGCAGGTCAATTTCAAGCTCGCGCGCCGCATTCACACCGCTATTCGGACGTTGAGCCGACGATCGCGTGGATGTTGGCCTGATCGGCGTTGCCGCCGGTGAGAATGGCGGCGGCACGCTTGCCCCGCAATTGATCCTGCTCGGCCAATGCTGCGGCCAACGGGGCCGCGCCCGCCGGTTCGGCCAAATTGTGGGTATCTTGCAGCAATATGCCTTGAGCACGAAGAATTTGGTCGTCACTGACCAAGACGACGCGCGCCGCGCCGCGATTGATGACGCCAACCGCGTCGGGCACGGGCACCCGCGTTGCCACACCATCGGCGAACGTATCGCACCGATTGGTTGAAACAGGTTGGCCGCGTTCGAACGACAACGCGTAACACGGCGCGCCCTCGGCTTGAACGCCCACTACCGCACATCGCAACCCCAGCGCGTCGCGCGCGTGAATCACACCGCAAATGCCGGATCCAAGACCGATCGGCACATAGACCACATCTAAATCCGCGACATTGTCGAACAGCTCCAAGGCATAACTGGCGACACCCATGACAAGGTCAGGATGAAACGACGGCACCATGTGCAAATCATCGGCAACGGCGCGTTCTTGCGCATGTTCGAGAGCCGCTTGAAAATCGTCGCCATGTACAACCAGCCTTGCGCCTTGAGCCGCCATGGCGCGATTCTTCTCCGGATTGTTTCCCTCGGGCACGACGATCGTTGCGGGTAGGTCAAATCGGCTCGCCGCCACGGCAATGGATTGGCCATGATTGCCGCGCGTCGCCGCAATCACGCCGCGGCATTCGGGTTGCCGCCGTTTCAACCCGGCCATGTAGACAACGCCACCCCGAATTTTGAACGCGCCGGTCGGCGTATGGTTTTCATGTTTGATCCATACCGAACACCCGATACGCTCGGCCAACAACGGCCAAGGGTATTGGGGCGTCGGCGAGACGTGCGCGTGGACTTGTGCCGCGGCGGCGCGGAGCTCGCTTAATGTCGGAGGCATTTCGACTCGTTCCACAATCGGGATGGCGACATTATGGTGGACAACGTCAGACAGACAAGCGACAGCTTCGATGGGCTGCTGTGAGAGCGTCTGCAACAAGGGGCATTGTGCATGTTCGAGGGATTTGCGCGCCGACGAATCATAGTTGACGATGTCGAGATCGCGCTTGTGGCGGCCGGCGATGGGCCGCCGCTCTTGCTGCTACACGGCTATCCGCAAAACCACGTCATGTGGCACAAGATCGCGCCCAGTCTGGCGCGGCAATTCACCGTCGTCGCGACCGATCTGCGCGGCTATGGCGAGAGTAGTAAGCCGGAGAGCGACGCGGAACACGCCGCGTACAGCAAGCGGGCCATGGCCGCTGATCAAGTTGCAGTTATGACCGCGCTCGGTTTCGAGAAATTTATGGTGGCTGGGCACGATCGCGGTGGCCGGGTTGCCCATCGAATGGCGCTCGATCATCCCGACAGGGTCCAGAAACTCAGTGTCTTGGACATCGTGCCGACCTACCAGATATTCACAGATATCGAACAGAAGCTCGCAACGGCCTATTACCACTGGTTTTTTCTGATCCAGCCGGAGCCATTTCCGGAAACGATGATAGCCAACAGCCTGGAATTCTACCTGCGCACCATAATGGGGCGCCTGACGCGATCCGAAAATGCCATTACCGAAGACGCGTTCGCCCATTATTTGAAGTGCTTGCGGGATCCGGCGACGATTCACGCGACGTGCGAGGACTATCGCGCGGCGGCAACGATCGATTTGCGCCATGATGGGGCGAGCCGCGATCAAAAGATTACCTGCCCACTTCTGGCACTATGGGGACGACGCGCGGTCATGGAAGCGATGTATGATGTTTTGGCCGTGTGGCGCGAATGGGCCATCGACGTGTCCGGCCAATCGGTCGATTGTGGACACTTTCTGCCCGAGGAAGCACCGGATGAAACGGCGGACGCGTTGGTCGATTTTTTTGGCTCACCTTAGGTATCAATGCACTTTCGCGTTTGCGGCCGAGGCGGCGCAAATACGACAAAGTGTTTTTCGTGTGTGACATCAATCATCAGATGACGTGCGGCGGTTTGCATGGCGGAGAGACGTAGAGGCAATCGCAGATCGGACGACCGCGAAGGCAGCGTGCGGCAGGCCTTTCAACGAGGCGCGCGGCGTCCTGGATTGATGGCGCGACTACGCACCTATTTCTTGGCGGGAATCGTCGCGACCGCGCCGATTGGGATTACCTTGGCGCTGGCCTGGTGGCTGATCAATTGGATTGATTCCAAGATCGAGGGGCTGCTCTCGCCCTCGTACAACCCCCAAACCTATTTGGAACACTATCTCGGCTTCCACGTGCCGGGCATTGGCCTAATCGTCGTTTTGGTGGGATTGACGATCATCGGTTTCCTGGCCGCCGGATTGGCTGGACGATTTGTCGTCCGGACCGGCGAGCATCTGCTTAATCGCATGCCCGTGATTCGCAGCGTCTACGGTGCACTTAAGCAGATATTCGAAACCGTTCTTGAATCATCATCGCGATCGTTTCGCGAAGTCGTCCTGATTCAATACCCGCGACGCGGGTTATGGGCAGTCGCGTTTATCACCAGTGACACGACGGGCGAGGTGCAACGCGTTACCGACGAAACGGTGGTCAATGTGTTCCTACCGACGACTCCGAACCCGACGTCAGGGTTCCTGCTCTTCGTGCCGCGCGCGGATTTGATCATGCTCGACATGACGGTCGAGGAAGGTATCAAGATGGTGATTTCGGCAGGAATTGTTACGCCGCCTGATCGGGCGATGGAAGAAACGGCCGAGGAAGAGGAATTGGCGGCAAGCGACAAAACCGAGACGAAACAACTAAGCGAAACCGAGGTTTCTTAGTTAAGTATTTGATTGTTAAAGAAAATAGTTGGGCTTGCAAAGTAAAATCGCGAAGTGCCTCAGCATTGCTCTAAAATTCCAGTTTTATTTCTATTTTTCAGCGAGTTACATGAGGTCATATTTTGGACACCGATAGGATCCGTAGCTCGAATACGCACGAGCGTGTAGAATATTAAGCACAAAATCAACATGTTAAACTCAATTTTTGTCAAGCATCGTAAATCGCTGATGAGACTAGGCGTCGACAAATCAGCGAGGATAATTTTGTGTATGTTACATCAATGGCTTGCGACAAATCCGACCAAGCCAAGGATCGGCGGCGTCTGATGCGGCGCGACGATTCGTCGCCTTCGGCTTATCGTGCAGATGTCGTTGGCAAACAAAGAGAATTACTCGACGCAATTCGTGCGGAGATCCTGGCCCTGGCGCCTCAAATCGAAGAGCAGATGGCCTATGGCATGCTCAACTATCCCGGTATCGGCTGTTTGGCAGCGCAAAAACACCATGTCAGCCTTTACGTGTCGCCTGATGTGCTGGATAGTTTTCGTGACCGCTTCGTCGGTGTGAATTGCGGGAAAAGTTGTGTGCGATTCCGAAAACGCGAACAACTCGACCGCGACGTGCTACGACGTCTGTTACGCGCCGTTCTTCGCACCCAAGCTATGGGGTGAATGACTACCCAGCGCGGAGGAAACTGATCGCCACGTCACGCTCGAACAAGTAGAGCAGGGTACGTAGCGCGTGGCCACGTTCACTGGTGAGTTCCGGATCCGTGTCCAATGTCAAGCGGGCATCGTCGCGTGCCATGGCCAGCAAGTCCGCGTGCGCGGCCAGATCAGCCAACCGAAATATTGGCACGCCGCTTTGGCGCGTGCCGAGCAGTTCACCCGCACCCCGCAGACGCAGATCCTCTTCCGCAATTCGGAATCCGTCATTCGTCTGGCGCAATACATTGATCCGTTCGCGGGCGGTGTCGCCCAACGGTGGCTGAAATAGTAGCAAGCACGTCGACGGTCGATCTCCGCGACCGACGCGACCGCGCAGTTGATGAAGCTGCGCCAACCCGAACCGTTCCGCGTGTTCGATGACGATCACGGTCGCTTCGGGCACATCGACGCCGACCTCAATCACGGTCGTTGCCACCAAGATAGAGCTGTCGCCGCGCGCAAAGGCATCCATGGCGGCGTCTTTGTCCGCGCCCTTCATGCGCCCGTGAACCAGGCCCACTTGCTCTCCAAATCGCTGTTTAAGGGCCTCGAAACGTTCTTCTGCCGCGGCCAGGTCGACAATTTCGGAGTCTTCGACCAGCGGACAAACCCAATAGACGCGCTCTCCGTGGCTGCGAGCACGATCGACCGCATCAATCACCTCACTCAAGCGGTCAAGGGCCATGGCGACTGTATTGACGGGTTTGCGACCCTTTGGCTTATCGACGATTCTTGACACGTCCATATCGCCATAGGCGGTCATCATAAGTGTGCGTGGGATCGGCGTCGCAGTCATCACCAGCAAATTCACGCCCTTTCCTTTGGCTTGCAGGCTCAGACGCTGGTGCACGCCAAATTTGTGCTGCTCGTCGACCACGGCCAGCGCGAGATCGGCAAACTCAACGTCGCCTTGGAAGACGGCGTGGGTGCCGATGAGAATGTCGATGTCACCCGTCGCCAAGTCGGCCAACATTTGCTCACGCGGTTTCCCTTTGCTTCGCCCGGTTAGCAGCGCGCAGCGTATTCCAATGGCATCGACCAAAGGCGCAACCGTGGCGAAATGCTGTACAGCGAGAACTTCCGTCGGCGCCATAAGTGCCGCTTGCGCGCCCACTTCAACGGCGATGAGCATCGCCATGAGCGCGACGACTGTCTTGCCACTGCCGACGTCGCCTTGCAGCAGCCGCAACATGCGTGTGGGCGCCGCAAGGTCTTGCGCAATCTCATCGATTCCGACCACTTGACCCGGTGTCAGGTCAAAGGGCAGGTGTGCGGTCAGGGCGCCACGCAATCGGCCATCGCCATTGATGCGGCGGCCGGCACTGCGCCGTACCCGCAATCTGACAATCGCAAGTGCCAATTGATTGGCCAACAGCTCATCATAAGCAAGTCTCAGGCGGGCTGGTGTGACAGGTTCCAAATCGTTCTGGCACTCTGGTGCGTGGACAGTGCGCACAGCGCACCGCCAATTTGGCCATTCGTGCTGTTCGATCACATCTGGCCGATGCCATTCATCAAGATCGGGTGCGCGGTCGCACGCCGCCCTGGCGGCTTTCAAAACCACACGCGGGGTCAACCCGGCCGTGAGTGGATAGACTGGCTCCACGCGCGGCAACCCGTGCGCTTCCTCTGGCGTGACGACATAATCTGGGTGCGTGATTTGCGGGGCACCGCCGTAAAGCTCGACCGTTCCGCTGACAATTCGTGCTTCCCCGACCGGCAACAGCCGCCTCAAATAGTCTCCGCGGCCATGGAAGTAGACCAGTGATAACGTGCCGGTATCATCGGAACAGATGACTTTGTAGGGCTGTCGCGGATGGCGCGGCGCGAGATGTTCCTCGATCGTGACAGTCATCGTGGCAATACGGCCCCCCGGCGCCACGGCAATTTCGGGTGTGAAGCTGCGATCGACCAGGTTGCTCGGGAAATGCCACAATATGTCGACAACTCTTGATCCCGTGAGTTTGCCGAACAAGCTGGCCAAGCGTGGGCCGACACCCGGCAATGTCGTGACTTCTGCGAATAGCGGGTTCAGGACTGTCGGGCGCATCGACTCCGCCAACCTAACTGGGCGAGGGCGCCAAACTAGCGCAGCGAGACGCCGGGACCAACTACCGGAATGACCGCCATTTGCAGGCTGACAGGAGGCGCCGGTCAGCTTATATGCTAGCACTTATGTCTCTATCGTCAGAGCCCGCACCCGACCACCAGCGATCCCTCGATACGCGGCGCCGGCGGGCACGGTTTCGCGCTTGGCATCGCGGATCTCGCGAGGCCGATTTGTTGCTGGGGCCGTTTGTCGACGCGTGGGTCGAGCGCTTGAAAGATGACGAGTTATCGACTCTGGAAGCGCTCTTGGATGAAGATGACCACGACATTTGGGATTGGGTGCTCGCGCGTTCGCCGTTGCCACCGCACTTCGAGCACCCTGTGCTCGACAAACTGATCGCAATGGCAACGCGCGAGACGTGATCGTGACGACAATCGACAAGCTTCTGCAATCCGGCGCTCATCTGACTTTGACAGGCGCACCAGAAGGTCGCGACGCCTTGGCCGTTGCCGATTTGGCGTCGACGGCGGCGGAGCGCGACATTTTGGTGATCGCCCGCGACGATGCGCGCATGGCGTCGTTGGCGGCGGCGACTAAAGTGTTCGCGCCAGACCTTGCCGTTTCGATTTTCCCCGCGTGGGATTGCCTGCCATATGATCGCGTGTCGCCGCGCCGCGATCTTTGCGCGACACGTTTGCGTACGTTGTCCGAGTTGGCCTCGCGGCCGAATGGCGCGCAGTCGACCAGGCGCGTTGTTGTGGCGACATGCAACGCGGTTATTCAACGGGTGCCACCGGCGACGGTTCTGGCCGGATTGTCTTGGCAGCTGAAATCTGGCGATTCGCTTGATGTTGCAGCGTTAACAGCGTTCTTGCAGCGGGCCGGCTACGTCCGCACGGCAACGGTGATGGAACCCGGCGAATACACCGTGCGTGGCGGAATTATCGACATTTATCCGCCAGGTGAAGATGAGCCGGTTCGGGTCGATCTGTTTGGCGATATCGTGGAATCAATCCGCGCATTTGACCCATTGACCCAACGCTCTTCGACTCGCCGGCCATCGCTCCATCTGATCCCGGCGTCGGAAGTGCAGTTAGATGACGACTCGATTGCCCGATTTCGCGGCCGCTATCGTGCTTTGTTCGGCGCCGTAACTGGTGACGATCCCTTATACGAGGCCGTTTCGGCAGGCCGACATCACGTTGGGATGGAACACTGGCTGCCCCTTTTTCATGAACATTTGGAAACAATTTTCGAATATCTGCCAGATGCGGTGGTGCTTTTGGACCATTTGTGTGACGAGGCCCGCAGTGAGCGACTACAGGCGATAGACGACTACTATCAGGCGCGGGTTGACCAAGCGACCCGGCAGTCGACCATGGCGGGAACCGACTACAAGCCCGTCGAGCCCGAAGCACTTTTTGTTGGGGCGAGTGCGTGGACCCGCATCCTCGCTGGCTACAGCATCGGCAGTTTTGTGCCGTTCCAAGTGCCGGAGGCGACCCCGCAAATTGTCGATTTAGGCGGCCGACGGGTGCGTGATTTTGCTCCGGAAAGGCAAAAACGCGACTCTGGTCTGTTCGACGCAGTATCCAAGTTCTTGGGCGATCGCCTCGCGCAGGGGCGCGTGGTCGCCATCGTCTGTCGCAGCGCGGGTTCGCGAGATCGCTTGCACGCTCTGCTGGAGAGTCACGGATCTAATGCGTGTGCGCGGGTCGAGCAATGGCAAGAACTGGCGGCGACGCGGGGGCGTGTGGCCGGTCTATTGGTCCTTGGGTTGGACCATGGTTTCGAAACCGACGACACGACTGTCCTTTCCGAGGAGGACATTCTCGGCGATCGCTTGGCGCGTCCACCGCGCCGCAACCGCCGCGCCGCTAAGTTCTTAGCCGAGGTTTCGAATTTGGAGGCCGGGGACCTGATCGTTCACGTTGATCATGGCGTCGGTCGGTTTGAGGGATTGGTATCCCTGGATGTCGCCAGCGCCCCGCACGATTGCTTGAAGCTAAGCTATGCCGGCGGCGACCGTTTGTTTGTTCCGGTCGAGAACATCGATGTCCTTTCGCGGTTTGGATCGGGAGACGGCGTTGCGCCACTAGACAAATTGGGTGGCGCTGGGTGGCAAGCGCGGAAATCCAGACTCAAGAAAGCCTTGCGCGATATGGCTGCCGAATTGATGCAGACCGCGGCCGCCAGAGTAGTGCGTTACAGTCCCGTGATATCACCACCAGAAGGCCTTTATGATCAATTCTGTGCGCGCTTTCCTTACGACGAAACAGATGATCAAAAACAAGCCATCGACGACTGTATAGCCGACCTTGCCACCACCAAACCCATGGACAGGCTGATTTGCGGTGACGTCGGCTTCGGCAAAACGGAAGTGGCACTACGCGCCGCGTTCATCGCGGCTTATAGCGGACGCCAAGTGGCTGTGGTTGTGCCGACGACATTGTTATGCCGTCAACACTATCAGACATTTCGGGATCGATTTGAGGGATTACCGCTGGAAATTGGGCAATTGTCCCGGTTGGTGGGATCCAAGGAGGCCGGGGCCGTTAAAGAGGGGCTCGCGGAGGGGCGGATAGACATCGTCATTGGGACGCATACGCTTCTGGCCAATACGATTTCATTCAAGGATCTCGGCCTGCTGATTATCGACGAAGAGCAACATTTTGGTGTCGCGCAAAAGGAAAGACTCAAGGCACTCAAGGCAGAGGTCGATGTCTTAACTCTGACCGCGACACCGATTCCGCGCACTTTGCAGTTGGCGCTCAGTGGGGTCCGCGATTTGAGCTTGATCGCGACTCCGCCGATCGATCGGTTAGCGGTACGTACCTTCGTGATGCCGTTCGATCCGGTTGTTGTCCGCGAAGCGATTTTGCGCGAACAGTATCGTGGCGGCCAAACATTCTACATTTGCCCGCGCATCGAAGACCTTGACAGGGTAGCGGCCGAACTTTCACGGATTGTCCCGGAAGCAAAGGTTGCCATCGCGCACGGCCGCATGGCCGCACGCCGCCTGGAAGACGTGATGACGTCCTTTTGTGACGGCAAATACGACATATTGTTGTCAACTTCGATTATCGAATCCGGTTTGGACATTCCGAGCGCGAATACAATGGTGGTTCATCGGGCCGACATGTTCGGATTGGCCCAGCTCTACCAACTGCGTGGACGCGTCGGCCGTTCGAAAACACGCGCCTATGCCTATTTCACGGTGCCGCCGCACAGACTGCTAAAAGGCGCGGCCGAGGCGCGTCTGAACGTCATTCAAACACTGGACAGCCTCGGGGCTGGGTTTTCGCTCGCAAGCCACGACTTAGACATTCGGGGCGCGGGCAACCTCTTGGGGGATGCCCAATCCGGCCACATACGTGAAGTCGGGATCGAACTTTATCAGCAGCTTCTGGAAGAAGCGGTACAGGCGGCGCGGGCCGAGCCCGGCGCGGATGCGCCGGGCGACCAATGGTCGCCACAGATTACAGTTGGCGTATCGGTAATGATTCCAGAAAGCTATGTCCAGGACCTGACTGTGCGGATGAGTTTGTACCGCCGGATCGGCAATCTGGTCGTGGATGATGAGGTCGATTCCTTTGCGGCCGAAATGGTCGACCGCTTTGGCAGCTTGCCCGACGAAACCGAACAGCTACTGAATGTGGTGAAGATAAAGGGACTATGTCGCGTGGCCGGGATCGAGAAGATCGACGCCGGTCCGAAGGGCGCGGTGATCTCGTTTCGTGATAATCGCTTCGCGCGCCCCGAGAAGTTGATTGCGCTGATCGCCGATCGCGTCCACGAAGTTAAGCTTCGGCCCGACCACAAGCTCGTCGTCGTGCGCAATTGGGCTGACCCAGCGCGTCGCCTGGTCGGCGTTCATGAATTCGTGCGTGAGCTGGCTGAAATGGCGGAACCCGTTGCGGCTTAAGGCCCGAAGTCGAAACAAAGCAATTTGGTGCCTCGACGCGGAGAGATGGGTCCAAGGCACAATGTCCGACAATATTGAACCATTCTGTTCGCGACCGGCGGGCGCCCCCCCCCAATGGGAATCCATGTGAACGACCACATTGGTCGGACGGCTTGCCCGATCCACCGCACGAGATCCAAATATTCGGCTCGTGTCCTGACGAAACCGAAGTTCGTACGGTGCCTGGGGTCAGACGTGACGAACTTTGGTTTCGGGACACGAGCATCGCGCCGCGCCGTCCTTCGCGTGGACCGCCACGCCGGGCCGCGGACAGAATTGATTCAATGTTATTGGATACTGCTTTAGAGGCGGCCTGCCCAATTGGGAAGGCCGCTCGGCACCGGTTCAGGGTCAGTCTCCACCTGTTCGGCGACCGTGAAGACCTGCAAAAAAACCTCGGGCTCCTGTGCGCCTGAAATGGCGTAGCGACCATTGATGATAAAACAGGGAACACCGGTGACCCCGATACGGCGCGCGTTCAAATCCTCGCGCCGAACGACCTCGACGTCGTCATCGGATTGCAGGTAGTGACTCAGCGGCGCGCTATCTAAGCCAGCCTGAGCACCGATTTCGATCAGCGATTCGGACGATCCGATGTCGCGACCTTCAAGAAAGTAGGCGCGGAACATAGCTTCGATCGCGGCGTCTTGATTGCCATGTTGTTGTGCGTACCGCGCTAACCTGTGTGAGTGGACCGTGTTCGGCGTCATGGCGATCAAATCGAACCTAAAATCCAACCCCTCGCTCGTGCCGGCTCGCCGAATGGCTTGATAAATCTCGCGTGCGCGAGCCTCACCGCCAAACTTGAGGCTTAAATATGTGGTTCGATCCAGACCGCTATCCGGCATATCGGGGTTAAGTTGAAAGGGATGCCAAACAACTTCAACGTCTAGCCCGGGTCGTTGAGCGAGAGCGCGTTCGAGGCGGCGCTTGCCGATAAAGCACCACGGGCAGACGGTGTCAGAGATTACGTCAACGCGCATCACGAAACGAACCTAATTGGCGTCGACAGACACAGCAACAACAAGATTGCGCAGCGCGCGATTCATCGCGCCTCGTGCATTCCACCCAAGCCAGTGTGGGTATGTGAGCCACAGACGAGGCGCTTGATCCTATCGGGCCACGAGCGCAGCGCGGTTGATCGGGTCGGTTGCCAAATCTCCGGGTCTAAAAGCTGAGGTGCCGACCGTAATCGAAGCGTGGATGGGTGCGGCGCCACCAGCGATCAGGAACTCGGTTGTTTCTATGACGCCGGCGATACGCCCCATGACGCGCCGGGCGCTGTCGATATCTGTTTCCGGCAATATGATGCACATCTCGCGACCGCGGTACCGGGCCGGTAAATCTTCCGCGCGGACCAGGCGCCGAACGATTTGACCGACCTGCCGTATCAGATTATCACCTGCCGCATAGCCGTGCTTCTTGTTCAGGCCCGGCACTTCTTGCAGACCAACATAACCGAGCGCAAAACCGCTGCCGTGCTGTTCGCAGTCTGCGATGAGCGCGTCGAGGTAATCGAGCAAAAAGCCGTGGCTGAACAATCCCGTCAATGAATCGGTTGTCAGCGTATCTCGAGCGGCTTGCGCGGCATGCATAAGGTCGCCGCGATACTGCTGTTCAAGGACCCAAACGAGAACGCGATCGTGGAGGTCGTTTTCGGTCTCGTGATTGATCAATATATCATTGGCCCCAGCGGTGTAGGCCGCATCGGCGGACAAGATCCCCGGTTGCGTGCATACCAACAACAGCGGCAAATTAAACAGAGACGGGTTGTGGCGTGCGTCGCGGCAAAATTGGATCGCCTGCGGTGCATCAACTGCGTCGGCGACGATAATCGCAGCAAGATGTCGCGTTGGTTGCAAACGCTCTAACGCGTTACCTGGGGCAACAGCCGTATCGCATTGGTATGTCTCTTCAAGAGAGCTGACCAGGTCGGCATCTTTGGCCAGATTCAGAACCAATATCGCTGCATCTTGATCGATTTCCTGGCGTCGCTCGGGAATCGTGACGTCGACATCGAAGCGTGCGATCGTTTCGCGTCGTCGGGTCAGTTCGTCGTGAAGCAGGCGCAAACGGACGAGACAACGCAGCCGCGGAACAAATCGTGCAAAATCCAATTCAATGTCGATGGCATCGTCCGCGTATGACAACAAGTCCTGGATTTCGGTCCGCGGCCGGCCCCGTCCGACTACCAATAGTGGAATTCCAGCGGTACGCGGATCTGCCTTGATACCCGAGACGACCGGCAGCCAATCACAGTCGCGATCATCAAAGCACAGGACCACCGCACTGGGCCGCAAGGCTTTGACGGTATCAATCGCAGCACTGTCAGCGGTTCGGCCAACGAGGGTGAATCCGCCGTCTTTGACGGAATTGACGATATCGACATCGCCGTCGATGGCGTGTCCCAACACCATCACGCGCGCCGATGACGTCGCAAAATGGGTCTGTGACGATGCGATTGGCGCGGTGTGATACATGGAAATCCTATGCAAATGAAGACGCGACAGCTACATCTTGGGCGTTCGAAACTCAATCGAGATCAAGTCGGGAAGGCGCCGCAAATCTCGCATCTTGGTGAACCCATTGTCCCACTGGTCCGACCAAAGGAGCGTAAAACTGTAATGGCCGAAACTGTGCCGGCAGTTAACCCATATGAGATAGGATTGGAGCAGGGACCGGCCAACCATGCCGCGCTCACGCCGATCCATTTCTTGTATCGCGCGGCGACCACTTATCCAGATCATGTGGCCGTTATTTATGGTTCTGAGCGACGTACATATGCGGAACTTCTCGACCGATGTCAGAGGTTGGCCGCGGCGTTTGTCGCCCAGAATATCGTGGTCGGCGATACGGTTTCGGTGATTGCGCCGAATATTCCCCAATTGCTTGAGTGCCACTTTGCAGTGCCCATGTCCGGCGCGGTTTTGAACGCCATGAATACGCGTTTGGACGCCGCAACGATCGCGTTCATTCTCGATCATGCCCAAACAAAAATACTCATTTCAGACAGCTCGTTTAGGGATCAAGTTGAAGTTGCAGTTAAGCAATTAAGGAACCCGCCGCGGATAGTTTGGATCGAGGATACGCAGGTATCGCAGCAGGCCGATGCTCGGCCGTCAGCGACGGTCCGCGGCATGGACTATGAGGAATTCCTAGCCACTGGCTCGGCCGACACCGAGCTGTCGCGGCCGGTCGACGAATGGCAAGCCATTTCTTTGAATTACACTTCCGGAACAACAGGCAACCCAAAGGGCGTCGTTTACCATCACCGGGGCGCCTATTTGAACGCGTTGTCTGGCGCGTTTGCCACGGAGATAAACCATCGCAGCGTCTATTTGTGGACACTGCCCATGTTTCATTGCAACGGGTGGTGTTTTCCGTGGGCGGTGACGGCAGTGGCCGGCACACACGTGTGCTTGCGGAGCATCGACCCCGCCCACATTTTCGACAGCGTCGTCGAGCACGAGGTCACTGCCTTCTGTGGCGCGCCGATTATCCTCAATATGTTGATCCATGCGCCCGCCGCGGCCCAACGTGGATTTGACCACAATTGCAGTGTGTTCACGGGCGGCGCGGCACCGCCAAGCGTCGTCATAGCTGGAATGGAAGAACTCGGTTTTTCAGTCACCCAGCTCTATGGTCTCACCGAATGCTACGGTCCTTGTTTGGTTTGCCCACCACAGGCGGACTGGTCTGAGCTGCCGTTGAAGGAGCGGGCCGGCTTGATGGCGCGCCAGGGACTGGGGTACCCATTGCTCGAATCGATCATGGTCGCAGATCCGACGACTTGCGCGCCGGTACCTTGTGACGGCGAAACCATCGGCGAGATCATGTTACGCGGCAATACGGTCATGAAGGGATATCTGAAAAACCCCGAGGCAACTGCCGCCGCTTTCCAGGGCGGTTGGTTCCACACCGGAGATTTGGCGGTTGCTCATCCCGATGGCTATATCGAGGTCAAAGACCGCTCAAAAGACATCATCATCTCTGGTGGCGAGAACATATCGTCTCTAGAGATCGAAGAGGTGCTTTATCAGCACCCCGACATCATGGAAGCTGCCGTTGTTGCGAGACCGGACGGGAAATGGGGTGAAAGCCCTTGTGCCTTTGTTGACTTAGGACCGTCGGCGGACCGCATCTCCCAAGCAGATGTCATCGCTTATTGCCGGACTCGTATGGCAGCATTCAAGATTCCGCGAACGGTTGTGTTTGGACCCTTGCCGAAGACGTCAACGGGTAAGATCCAGAAATTCGACCTGCGCCAGCGGGCGGCGGCGCTCAACGAGAACGAAGGGTGATGACCATGCAACAACCACCCTATCGACTTGATGGCCGAGTCGCGCTGGTCACCGGTGCGTCGCAAGGCTTGGGCGCGCAATTCGCGCTAACCCTGGCGCGGGCGGGTGCGGAGGTCGCACTGGCAGCGCGCAATATGGAACGTTTACAGTCTGTTGCCCAGAATATTAAAGATGTTGGTGGCATTGCGATGCCGATCCATTTGGACGTGACGGATGTGGATAGCATCGAGGCCGCGGTTGGGGCGGCGCAGGATTCATTCGGGCCGATCCACATTTTGGTCAACAATTCCGGCGTCGCGGTGACCAAGCCGGCGCTTGAAATGACCGAGCAGGATTGGGATTACGTTGTCGACACCAATTTAAAGGGCGTTTGGCTGGTCGCGCAAAAGGTCGCCAAGAGCATGGCCGAGCGAGGGGCAGGCGGCAAAATCATCAACATTGCCTCGATCGCGTCAGATATCGTCCTGGGCCAACTTGCGCCATATTGCGCATCGAAGGCTGGCGTGGCCCATCTGACGCGGGCCCTGGCAGTCGAGTTCGCACGTCATCAGATCCAAGTAAATGCTATTGCGCCCGGCTACATCGAAACCGAGATGAACCGGGAATTCTTCTCCAGCGAAGCGGGTCAGCAGCTGATACGTCAAAGCATCCCGATGCGGCGTATCGGACAACCATCCGATCTGGATGGCGCGCTCATGTTGCTGGCTTCCGAGGCGTCGGCTTTCATGACCGGAAGCATTATCGCCGTCGATGGCGGCCACGGTGTGGCGTAGTGTGAGACCCTTGCCATGCGGTAGTACTTGTCGGCTAACAGGGGAAGGTTGTAGGCATGCTGTATCGCGAATTCGCTGATCAAGAATCTCTGGACGTTGAATACAATCCCGCCGCACGGTCTGATGAAGGAGATCGCTTGATTCCGGAATGGACCGCAGACAGCGAGGCGGCGCGGCGCGAGCTGGATTGTGTCCTCGGTCTCAAGTTTGGTCCGACGATTGCCGAGTATTTGGACATATTTCCAGCTGGCCCTGAGGCGCCGGTCCATATTTTCATACACGGCGGTTATTGGCGACGGTTCACAGCGGCGGACTATTCGTTTATCGCACGGCGTCTTGTTGACGCCGGAGTTACGACCGTTATCAACAATTATGCCTTATGTCCGGTCGTTACAATTGATGAGATTGTACGTCAAATCCGTGCGGCAATCATCTGGACGCACAACAATATATCAAGTTATGGCGGCGATCCCGACCGATTGACCATTTCGGGGCATTCGGCCGGCGGACACCTCGTCGGGATGGCCGTATCGACAGCATGGCAGCGTGACTATGGCGTTGCGGCGTCGATCATCAAAGGCGGCTGTGCCATAAGCGGTCTGTACGATCTCAATCCTTTCCCGTACACATACTTGCAGCCGAAAATACAACTAACATGGGAACAAGTGCGCAATAACAGCCCGATAACACAGATTCCAAACAATGCGCCTCCCTTGACCGTGGCCGTCGGTGGCAGTGAATCCGCGGAATTTCGACGACAGAGCCGCGATTACTTGGCTGCGTGGCAGGCGGCCGGCCACGAGGGCTCATGGCTGGAGCCTGTCGGAAAGGACCACTTCACCGTGTTGGAAGCTTTTCGTGAGCCGGGTAGCCCTTTGCTGGAGCGCGTGATCAAGATGGCGATGGCGCAACCGCAAACGTAGGCGCGGGATCGTTCGCCGGTCTGGCTTTGCGCTGCTTTGCCAACGGCGGACACTTATGTGCATCGTGGTAAAGCAATTGGCAATCCAAACAATAGAAACACTCGCTCATCTTGATCTTGCCGTTCGGCTCGATCGCTTGAATGGGGCAGGCGCGTTCGCAAAGACGACAGGGGCTGCCACATTCCTTTCGTCGTTGTAGCCAATTACCGATCCGAAGGCGTCCGCCGATGGCCATGACGGCTCCGAGTGGACAGAGAAACCGGCAAAAGAAACGCTCAACAAACAGTCCGACCAATAGCAGCGCCACGGCATAGACGAGGTACGGCCAACTGCGCGCAAAATGCAGTGAAATTGCGGTCTTGAACGGCTCTACCTCGGCGACGCTGTTGGCGGTTGGCATGGACACGAAGGAAACAACGATAAGTCCCAATAACACCACGTATTTAACCGGCCACAATTTCCGGTGCATGGCTGCGGACAATGACAGCTGGGGCAATCTTAAGCCGCGTGCGAGCTTGGCCAACAGTTCTTGCAGCGCGCCAAACGGGCATAACCAGCCGCAGAATATGCCCCGGCCCCAAATGAGGAACGTGACAACCGTATAAGCGACAAGGATCGCGATTATGGGGTCGGCCAAAAACACATCGATCGACATGGAACCAATCGCGGATTGAAGCCACGTTACGATATGTACGATCGACAATTGTCCGCCGATCATCCAGCCAAGCCAGACCAAAACGGCGGCCAGGAAAGTCAAGCGGATCGTCGTGTAGGTTCTGGAATACCGTGTAAGTATCCTTTGCGCGAACAAGATCACGGTGAGCACAGCCAATAATGCCGTGAGAAGTGCAATATTCGCCGATTGCGCGCGCCAAGCTGCAAATGCATCGGACGTCGCTATGGCTGACGCGCCGGTGGTTGTTTGAGCTACCGTCAGCACATATCGTTCGGGCAATTCATAAGTCAGGGTCTCGACTTGGCCGCCGCTTGCGAAACCCTTGTCGTCCATTGCCAAGTCCACGTGCCACGGCTGCATCGGATCAATTCCGCGATCAGCGGGCAGTCGGAACAGACCAATATCCTGAAAATCTGGGACTTCGGCGCCGCGGAGAAATGGCATAAAACGATAGTCATCGCGTGCCAGTTCGACGACGCGATCTTGCTGGCGCAGCCGGACACGGTCGAAAGTCCCGGTGCGAAAAACGTCGCCACCGATAAACGACGACGAACCGTTCGACATCAAAAGAAAAACGGTATCAGCACCGCTGTGTGTGCTGACGAACAACCGGTACCAGGTGTCGCCCAGAAGGTTCCTGCCAATATGGGCTGGCGTGACCAGCGCTGTGTATAAATCGACCTCTGGCTGGTTCGGCGTACCGCCAACACTAAGATGTGCGATCGCGCGGTCGTCGATCAGCGACGGCCAGGTGGCTGGCTCGTAGGCAATCATATCGACGCCGGCATTGTCGCCGATCAACCCACGAGAGTGCGCGACCGCGCGCGCCGCACGTATTATGGATTGATGAAACAAGATCGCGCTAATTGTCGCAGCACTGATGCCATCGACCTCACCGGCGCCGGATACGCCCTCAGGATTTATCTGCCACGCATCCTGGTAGGGCAAATCTTCATACTGGGTCAGGAATCGCGCGACCCGATCATGCAGCATGTTGTAGTCGATGATGGGTTCGGTGTGCTGAACCAGGGCCACCCCGGTTAAGCGACCGTCGAGATTGATTGCAGCGATGATCGTAAATGGTGTCGAAGCAAATCCGACCGATTCAACTACGTCGGCGGTTGCGAATATGTATCCGGCAGGGTTCGGATCGCGGTCTCGATACAATGTGGCCGCGGGCGGATTTCCCTCGACACCGCCGACATGCGCGGCACCGGGAAAAACGGTTTTGACAATTTCATCGTCCAACCAATTGGCAATTTCGTCGGCCTGGACGACGCTGTCGGCGAACAATATGGCGATCCAGCTGACGACCATGGCGCAAAACTTCGGCAACTTGGGGCGCCAGAAAGTCATCTTCGGCTCCTCTTGGGCATGGCGGCCGCGCCGGAGTGCGGGGCCCGGCGGCGTTTTTATAGGATCTTGCCCGAAAGAGAAGCGCATTCGCCGCACGGCAGTGCGCGAAGACCGTAAGACAACCTCTATGGCGTAGCGAGCTTATCGGTCGGGGCGAATTACCCGACCTGTCCAAGCGCCCGATTGGCGGATTTACCGTTCCCGCTATCCAAACCCAAGAGCATGTTCACGCACAGGAGAACGTGGTCGATTTCGGTTGGTTGACCCAGAAATTGTAGCCCCAGCGCACCGCTCGTGCGCCAAACAGGCTGACCCAAGAAAACCGGGGCGCCCCCATATGCAACACGCAACGCGCCAACGGCGGGGACACCCTCGACCATGTCGAGACAAATCCCGCCCAACGAAACATCTCGCACCAGGGCGCGCGCGGATTTGCCACCCACGTTAAGATTCACCCAGGTCGGGCGGTGTAACGCATAGCGGTGCCAACGACGTCGGTCGCTATCATTCTTTTCAACAGGGTCAATTGGGCAATTGGCTATGGACATTTCTTGCTTGCCATGTCGCTGAATGCGTGTCGGCGTTAGGTTTACGTGACGGTATTAAGAACTGGTTGATTTGAGCGTGGCGGTGTCGCGGTAGCATCCTAGCCGCCATGCAGTTACGGTTACGACTAGGCGCCGCGCGTGCTTGTCAGAGTGCTTACGGTACTCTCTCGCACTGTCGCTTCCCGCGCTTTCGAGATCACCCTGACAATGGAATTCAACTTTGCAAATCAGGTGCAATATGTCTCAAAAATCATTGAAGCGTCGCAATTTTCTCAAAGCTGCTGGAGTCGGCGCCACGGCCATGGCCGCGTCAAGCCTACCGGCACCGGCGATTGCGCAAGACCGGTTTCGTTGGAAGATGGTCACCTGCTGGCCGAAGAACTTCCCGGGTGTGGGAACCGCTGCCAAGCGAGTGGCGGATGCCATTACCGAAATGTCGGACGGCCAGCTTGAGGTGAAACTGTTCGCCGACGGCGAGTTGGTGCCGGCGTTTGAAGTATTCGACGCCGTGCGCGAAGGCAAAGCCGAATGCGGGCATGATACGCCCTATTACTGGTTGGCAAAGAACAAGAGCGCGGCGTTTTTCGGCTCGGTTCCGGGCGGCCTGACAACCCAGGAACATTCTGCCTGGGTTTACTATGGCGGCGGCCAGGAACTGTGGGACGAGCTCTACGGCGAATTTGGCTTGCGTGCATGGTTGGCGGGTAATGCGGGCATGCAAATGGTGGGGTGGTTTCGTGACGAAATTAAGTCACTGGATGACATTCAAGGGCTCAAAATCCGGATGGCTGGGCTCCAGGCCGAGGTGTTCAACCGCCTTGGCGGTACGACTGTAAACCTACCCGGCGGCGAAACGATGTCGGCTTTGCAGTCGGGCGTGATTGATGCGGCCGAATGGGGGGGGCCGTGGATGGATCTGGCATTCGGCTTTTATAAGGTTACCAAGAACTGCTACGGTCCTGGCATTCATGAGCCCGGTACCGCGCAATCGCTTTTGGTGAACTTGGCGGCCTATGAAGCCTTGCCCAAGCACTTGCAGGCCATCGTTCGACACGCGGCCGAATCAGAGGCTGGCCGCTTGCCGGCAGAGTTCGCGGCAAAAAACGCCTTGGCATTCGAGAAGCTCGTCACCGAGCACGGGGTCAATATGGCGCCCCTGCCTGATGATGTTCTTAAGAAGTGGTTCGAAGTGGCCGAGGATGTCGTCGCGGAAACGGCCGAAGAGGGCGAGATAAATCAGCGAATCTATGAAAGCTGGCGTGCATTCCGACGGCGGGCCATAGGCATGACCTCCCTTCACGAACTCGGCTATCTGCGCAATCGCATGCCGACCTGACAACGAATCGGGCGCAATGAAATTCGCGCCAGCCTCTCCGCTTGCCCAATGATCGGAAATGTTGTGGCAGAATTGGGTGGAGGAGAGCCAGGTCACCACAATAATTGGTCGTCTTGGTCGCAGAATTATCACAGGTGTGGGCCCGACCTTGTGCGCGCGACGGGCCTATGCCGTCCTGAATGTGGGGCGAACGGCCCTAGACGCGGGGGGCAACCCTCTCGTATTGACCCACCAGAAGTTCGTGCTCACCGACGCGGCTCATCGGGCTTTTGTCTTCGCGCCATGCTGCAGTGTGTGTTGCCGGCCTTATGCACAGGTATGCCGCCGGGGCCGATTTGAACGGTCTACTTTGACGAAATGTGACGGTCATACGCGATACGCCCCCAAAGAGAGTGACACACCCTTCTGTTGCGTGTCTGCACCAGCCAAGCGCTGCCCCCTTGTTCCACCTCCATCGCTCCCAAGCGCAAATACCGTTCGTTCCCGTAGCGAGGAATCCGAAATGCGCACTCACGTTTAGTTGCATACGGAATTCCGGCGGTCACATCGACTGCGGTAACGCGGTCTCCCAAAGCTGAGTTCGCGCCGGATGAGACAACTACGATCGAAGGCGCGGGAGCGGCGCCATGTGACGAGGCCAGGAATACTATAACCTAATCAGCGCATTACATTTTCGCACTACTATAACACTACTGCATATTACTCAATGAATTTCACCGACTTCATACGCAGTAGCACACAAAGACGTTTTTATGCGTCGCGTCGTGGCCAGAATGCAGACTACCGCGCAAGCCTGGGCGACCAATCTCCAGAAGTCAGCGGCCTCAAACGGAGCGGCGCGGTGTCGGCCGACGCGCGACCTGCCTTATCTGCGACTGTGGCACGAGCGCACCGGGTCACAATGGGCTACTTTGAGCGTGGGACACACCGTTGGATGTGAAACAATGACCGCCGGACAAGCCTTCTGAGAGCGCGTGGCGCGACTGCACCTGCGTATGTGGATGGTGCGCTGAGGGCCCGCGGGGAGCGAGTCACTCACTACCCCTCGTGCGGTCCCGCGTACCGACACGAACCAATTAGCTGCAAGAGAAGTTGATGGAAAAGAACCAGGCGGAGGCGCGCCGAAGCGGCCCTTTGTCCTGGCGTTGATGGGTCGTGCAAACGACCCCGATCGTACAGCCTGTGACAAAAATCGTACGTCACCGATACAGCGTTTCTCCAAGATTGGCTGGAGCGTATGCTGAATATGACGTGCGGTCTTTTCCGCGGCTCGTCCGGTTGGCGTGATGCCGAATGGCCTTGCTGGGATCGTGATGGCTCGCGGACCGCATCCAAGGTTCGCCTGTGCGGCGTTTGAAAACAGATCGACGGATTGGAACCGAATGGGGCCCCATTTTCGGCCGTCGCTTACGTCTAGCCAAATCGCAAATAAGTATTAATTATTAATAAATTATATTAAATTCCTAAGTGTTCTTATGAGCTACCAACCTGGGGCTAGAATCGATGGCGTCTCGCGAACGCACGAACGACCGGTTTGCCGATTTTGCCCACAAACGGTCCAACTTTTTTGGCAGGGTGGCATGACCTGTATCGCCGAACGTGAACGCTCCAACCCACGCAGTCTTCGGACGCGACACCAACGAGGTTGGGCAAAACTCGGTATGACTTTTCGGATAGCGCGCGGGAAGGTGTTGGGAATTGGGCTTGATAGGCCAAAATGAAGCGCCTCAGAAATGTCACAAATAAGATCACAATATATAATATTTTTTAATATATTATGTAGAATATCGAATAAATAAATAGAAGTCGGCTACAAATTGCTGGGCGTGCACTCGTTAGGCGGGTCGCACCTCGGTGATTCTAAGGTTTTATCTTAGGACAAGAGAAGATAATAAAATAATAACAGTTTATTATACTGGAACAATAAGATTGTTTATTGGCGGATGGGGTGGGATTCGAACCCACGAGAGGTGCGAACCTCTGCCGGTTTTCAAGACCGGTGCCTTCAACCACTCGGCCACCCATCCACGCGGTGATACGATTTCCCGGGACGAGAAGGCGCCCCAACACGCATGCATACACAGTATCGCGCGCCGAACTTCTAGCCCAGATTTGATGCCCGGGTCTACTGCATAGGTGTTCCCAGAGAAGCGGGGTTCGTAATTCGAGGAAGAAGTGCCGTGGCAGATGAACTGGCGACGCTTCCGCGAGAACATGGCGACTTGAACCATCTTGCCGAATTGCGTTGCTCGTGCCGGTCCGCCGAGACAAAATTTAGTTCATAATAATAATCAACAACGGAATATAAATGATAAAGATATAAATGGCATATAAAGTAATTTTGATTATATTTCTGAGATCATAAAATCGATGAATGCGCGGACTTTCGGGGCCTGAAATCGTCCAGGCGGGTAGAGGGCGTGGACACCCAATTGCCGCTCCGGCACGTCGTCAAATTCTGACAGAATTCGGGTAAGCGTACCGACCTCGATAGGTGGTGTGGCAATAAAGGCCGGCAGAACGGCGATCCCAATGCCTGCCACCGCGGCGTCCCTCAATACCTCACCATTGTTGGCCGTGAGGGAACCCGAAACGGGAACCCGGATCTCTCGTCCGCTTTGACTAGAAAAGCGCCACTCGTTGCCGGTCTCGCCGTGCGAGTAGATCAAGCAGTTGTGCTGTCGGAGGTCATCCGGACAACCCGGTGTGCCTGCTCTATCGAGATATGTCGGGCTCGCGCAGACAACATGTGGCGCGCTACAGATCCGACGTGCGATCAGGCTTGAATCTGGAAGCCGGGCGATACGTATCACGACATCGTAATGTCCTGCGAGCACATCAATGATCTGGTCGTCCAAACAAAGATCAATCGTTAGGTCTGGGTACCTTTTCAAGAATTTTGGCAGGCGTGGCGCTACGTGAAGAGTGCCGAAGCTCATCGGTGCGTTGACTCGCAAGACACCTGTCGGTTTTGCCTGAAGTAGATTGACGGCTTCCTGAGCTTCCTGGGCTTCGGCGACAATGGCCCGCGCACGTTCGTAAAACGCTTCCCCAGCCTCGGTCATTACCACGGTACGCGTGGTGCGGTTCAAGAGACGCGCCCCGAGTCGTGCCTCAAGCCGACTAATCTGTTTGCTGACTGTCGACTTGGACACGCCGAGCGTCTTCGCGGCTTGACTAAATCCGCCCGCCGCGACGACTTGCGCGAAAATCCAATATCCGGAAAGTGGGTCCATGCTGAATTGTTGCTCACTTAGAAACAATGATATGAAAATTTAACAGATTGTCTATTCAAAGAGCATCAGCTACCTAAGGACGAAGCGCAATGCAATCCGGTCCACCGCGACGCCGCCCTGGACCGATGTGGCCAGGGAGAACGACGATGGGAATGCTTGTTGACGGCGTTTGGCGCGACGAATGGTACGACACCAAACGTAGCGGCGGTCGATTCGTTCGCAAGGACGCCAGTTTCCGTGGTTGGATTTCGGCCGATGGATCGACGGCATTTCCAGCCGAAGCGGGGCGCTACCACCTCTATGTTTCGTACGCGTGTCCGTGGGCGCATCGAACTTTGATTTTTCGGCGCCTAAAAGGCTTAGAGGACGCCATTGGCATCAGCGTCGTGGCACCACTAATGCTGGAAAACGGGTGGGTGCTCGATGCGGGTGCTGATCCGGTAAACGAAGCCAGGTTCCTGCATGAGATATATACGCGTGCGAAACCCGACTATACGGGCCGGGTCACCGTGCCGGTCCTCTGGGACAAACAGACGATGGCGATCGTAAACAACGAGTCATCTGAGATCATCCGGATGATGAATCACGGTTTTGGGGATCTGGCCCAGGGGCCGGACTTCTATCCCGCATCTCTCAGGGGCAAGATCGATGACCTCAATGCGTGGATTTACAGCGACATCAACAACGGCGTCTATCGCGCCGGATTCGCGACCACGCAAGCGGCATACGACGAGGCCGTCATGACTCTTTTTTCAGCGTTGGATCGGGTCGAAACGATCTTGTCGAAAAACCGTTATCTGACCGGCCCGCAGCTGACCGAAGCTGATTGGCGCCTGTTCACAACGCTGTTGCGGTTCGACGCTGTGTATCACGGCCATTTCAAGTGTAATGTGCGCCGCCTGGTCGACTGTCCAAACATCTGGGGATATTTGCGTGAGCTCTACCAGGTTCCAGGTGTCGCCGGGACGGTCCACATGGACCACATCAAAGGCCATTATTATGGCAGCCATCGCAGTATCAACCCGACTGGAATCGTCCCCATGGGTCCACAGTTGGAATTCGAGACGCCGCACGGTCGGGACAAATCCGGCCAAGCACATGCGGCGTGATTGAACTCTTTGGGCTGATACGTTCTCCGCCGCTTCGTCACCGCCTGGAACCGACTGGTCACGCGGTGCAATTGAGGTCAATCACGGCCGCGGCCGAGTGCATATCACCCGCGCGCCAACCTTCGGATGACTCAAGTCGGTTTGTTGGTATTGTTGGCGCCGTGACGAAACGGTCAGTCAACAGGGGCCAACGATACGAATGGATCACGAAGCACCGGCCATACCCACGCAGCACCTTCCGCGTTTGCCCGTCGGCGGCGGTTTTCAAATGCTGCGAGGGATCACCGTTGTCGATCTGACCACGTCTCTCGCGGGCCCATACGCATCCATGTTGCTCGGCGATTTCGGCGCCGATATCTTGAAAGTGGAACGGCACGACGTTGGCGATGACTCGCGCGCCTGGGGCCCGCCATTTCTTGATGGCCACTCGTTGATGTTCGTTTCGGTCAATCGCAATAAGCGCAGCATTGGGCTCGACCTCACATCACCGTCAGGACGTGCCGTATTTGAAGACTTGGTCAAGTGCGCCGACGTGGTGTTGAGCAATCAACCGAGACAGGTGCAACGCAAATTGCGGATCGACTATGAGACCCTCCAATCACTAAGGCCTGGCTTGATATATGCGGCGATTACCGGCTTTGGATTGACCGGCGCGCGCGCCGACTATACCGGCTATGACCTTGTTGCCGAGGGTTATTCGGGGGTTATGGACATCACTGGCGAGGCCGATGGACCGCCGCAAAAGGTCGGTACACCCGCCGCTGATATGCTGGCCGGTCAAGATGCCGCGATGGCGGTCCTGGCGGCGTTGTTTGAACGCACACGGACAGGCGCGGGTTGCCTGATCGATATCTCGCTTGTTGAAAGCATGACAAGGTTTCTCGGCAGTCGCATCGTGCCTTACCTCGGTTCCGGAACCGTGCCGCGGCGCTCAGGCGCGAAAGATAGCGTGATCGCCGTCTATCAGTCATTCGATACGGCTGATCATCCCATTACGCTGGGCTTGCCCTCCGAACCGATTTGGAAGCGTTTTTGGGCGGCGGTTGGGCGACCGGAACGGGCGACTGCCGCGGGCATGACATCGAATGCCGAGCGGCGCAAGGATCGCGCCAGCATCGTCCAGGAAATACAGGGGCTGCTACGTGATCGGCCACGCGATACCTGGCTGAACATTTTTGCCGCAGCCCGCGTACCGGCAGGACCGATCAACCGGGTCGACGAGGTTACCCAAGATGGGCCCTTGCGCGAACGAGGGCTTTTCTATGCGGTCGACGACCGCGGCACGTTGCTGCCGCAAGTCGGTTTCGGCATTCATGTCGACGGAGAAAAAGCATTGCCTCATCGGCCGCCACCACGTTTGGGCGCGCACACAGTAGAGGTTCTGCGCGATAAGCTGGGTTACAGCGAATCGCGGATTGCCGATCTGCGCACAGCCGGGGCCATAACGGAAGGATGATCGCAATGACCGACGCATTCGAAGACATCCTTTTTCACGAAGATGGCCCGATCGCCACGATCACGCTGAATCGCCCGGATGATGGCAATATGTTCACGCCGCGCATGTGTCATGAAATACGTGATTGCGTCGAAGCGGTCCGTCGCGAGACACGCACACGCGTAATCGTCATCACCGGCGCCGGTGAGAAATTCTTTTGCATTGGTGGACGCAAGGAAGGCATGGAAGATACGCGGCTGTATGCGGGCGTGCTGCCGACCCTGGAAATGTATGAGGCCATTGATCGCGTACAAAAACCGGTGATCGCTAGCGTCAATGGCTTTGCCGTTGGTGGCGGCAATGTGCTGCAAATGGTCTGCGATTTGACCATCGCCAAGGCGAGCGCCGTGTTTCGGCAGGTTGGCCCGATGATGGGGTCGTTCGACGCCGGTTATGGCACTTGGTATCTGGAGGATTTGGTCGGAAAGAAGCGTGCTAAGGAAATTTGGTATTGCAACCAAAAGATCTCGGCGGCCGATGCTTTGGCCATGGGATTGGTCAACCGGGTTGTTGCTGATGACACCTTGGTTGATGAGACGCGCAAGTTTGCGCTGGAAGTCGCAGATCGCGGTGCGTTTGCTTTGGCCTCAATAAAGGCCGCGTTTAATGCCCGTCACGGCGGCGTCGGTGGATTGGCACGGATGGCGCATGACCTGTTATTGCGTCAATATCTCGCCAGCGACGAATCAAAAGAGCTGGCCGCGGCGTTTGGTGAACGGCGCGCACCCGACAGCAAAAAATTCGGCCACTAGTTCCAAACCCCGGCGTGCGTCCGTTTCTGACCCTTCACGATCCGTCACTTGCCAAGGTCTACTACAAGCGAGGCCTTTGGCAATCGGACACGTTTTATACTTTGCTGGCGAAGCATGCCACTGACCGTCCACAACAGCCTGCGCTGCGTGACGGCCGACGTATACTGACATGGCGCGATCTCCATTCCCACGTTGACGGCGCCGGCGCCGCCATGCGCGCGCTCGGCCTCATTGCGGGTGATCGGGTGTCGATTTGGTTGTCCAATCGCGCAGAGGCCGTGATCACATTCCTTGCGTGCTCGCGTGAGGGGTTTGCCTGCAATCCATCACTCCATCGCACATATACCTCGGGCGAAGTAGTCGAACTTCTTGGCCAACTGAACAGCCGCGTTTTGGTTACCGAAAATGGCTGGGGCGCCGGAGGCCAAAGCGAAGATGTGGAGGATGCCGGGCTCTGTCTTAAAGCGATTTACGTGCCCGCTAATTACCCAAGACCGATCACTGAACCTGCCAATCCGCCGGCGCCCAACCCGGATCGGGTTTCCTATTTGGCGTTCACGTCCGGCACCACGGGCACGCCGAAATGCGTCATGCATTCGGACAATACGCTGCTGGCCAACGCCCGCGACATGGTCCGCGATTGGAGCGTCGGGCCTGAGACAAAACTGCTTACGTTAAGCCCACTGTCACATCACATCGCTTGGGTCGCCGTCGCGCAATGGTTAGTCAGCGGCTGTTTTCTGATCACTGACGATCCGCCCAAAGACGTTTCACGCCTCGATTGGTTGACCGAGACGGGTGCGACCTATGTGATGGGCGTGCCAACCCATGCCATGGATATATTGGCGGCACAGAAGGAACGGGGCCAAGAGCGCTTGGGTGCTGTAAAGACATTTTATATGGCCGGCGCACCCATTCCACCCGCGGTCGCCGAAGCGTTCGTTGCGCAGAATATCAAGCCGCAGAATATCTATGGCATGACCGAGAACTCCTCGCATCAATTCACACATCCGGACGATGATATTCAAACAGCGATCGCAACATGTGGGCGCGGCGGTCCGGCTTACGAGGTCAGAATTTTTGACGCTGAAGACCCGGACCGACTCTGTGATGTTGGTGAAACCGGACAAATCGGCGGACGTGGTGCTGCGTTGATGTTGGGATATTTCGACAATCAGAAGGCGACACAAGAAAGCTTCAACGCCGACGGCTGGTTTTTGTCAGGTGATCTTGGATCCTTGGACGCCGCCGGCAATTTGCGGATAGAAGGTCGTTTGAAAGATCTGATTATCCGCGGCGGCCACAATATCTATCCGAGCCGCATCGAAGCGTTGGCGGTGCGCCACCCGGCAGTCGACAAAGCCGCGGCGTTTCCGATACCAGACACGCGTCTTGGCGAAAAAGTATGCCTCGCGGTGATCGGTGCCATCGGCGCCGATGATTTGCTGCGGCATCTCGACCGCGAAGGGCTGTCAAGATATGACATGCCAGAGTATTTTCTCGCTGTGGAAAGCTTTCCATTGACGGCGAGCGGCAAAATACTGAAACGTGAATTGGTGTCGCAGCTTCGGGCTGGGACGATCGCACCGCAGGCTTGTCGGTTCGCCCCCCCAGAAAAGGGATAGATTGATCCCGTGAGCCATGTCATCACGACCCGACGCGACAGTGTCGCCATCGTCACGCTGGACAGACAGGATGCCCTCAATGCCCTGTCGTTTGAAATCATTGAAGATATTGGTCGGGCGATAGATCGGGCCGCGACGGCAAATGCGCGCGCATTGCTGTTTGTCGGCGCCGGCACGAAGGCCTTTTGCGCCGGGGCAGACATCAAGGAACTGAGGGGCCGAACAATGGCCCAGCAGGAGCACGGCTTTGAGACGGCGCACCGGATTTTCTCCAAGCTCGATACACTGCCGATTCCATCGATCGCCATGATCAACGGCTATGCGTTTGGCGGCGGTCTTGAGTTGGCGCTGGCATGCACGTTTCGCCTGGCGACCCCGAACGCCAAGATGGGACAGCCCGAGATCAAATTAGGCCTCATCCCGGGGTATGGCGGTACCCAGCGTCTACCGCGCGTGGTCGGCGAGGCGCGGGCGCTGGACTTGATCATGACGGGACGCACAATCGATGCAGACGAAGCCGCTCAGATCGGGTTGGTCACCGCGGTTGTGGAGGGCGACCCCATTGAGGCGGCGATTGCCTTTGCATCCAGTTTCACAAAGTACAGCTTGCCGGTACTCCGTTTCGCCCGCGATGCCGTCAAACGCGCCTTGGATCTTCCCATTCATGAAGGACTAAAGGTTGAGGCCGATCTTGCCACGTTGGCGTTTCAGACCGACGATGCCGCGGAAGGCGCGGCCGCTTTCGAAGAAAAGCGATCTCCGAATTTCTCCGATAGCTGAACGACAGGCGAGCGCCCCGACAGAAGCATGAAGATCTTTGAACAGATTGCGCAACGCCGAGAGTGGTCTGACGAAGAGCGCTTGTTGTTGGATACAGTGCGTCGCGTGGCCGATGAAAAGATTGGGCCAAATGCCAAACGGTATGACGAAACGGCGACGTTTCCGACCGATAGCGTCGCGGCCGTGAACACACTTGGCCTGAACGGTATCTTTGTCCCCGACGCCTATGGCGGCGCGTTGATGTCATACCGGGCTTATCTCGCCTGTGTCAGTTTGGTCTCGGCGGCTTGTGCCTCAACGGGCATCATTTATGCGACCAATTTCCATGCCATGAAGCCGCTGATCGACATGGGAACCGAAGCGCAGAAGAGCCGGTTACTACCGCGCATTGCGACAGGTGGATTGGCCGCCCTGGCCATTACCGAACCAAATGCCGGATCGGACGCGACAGGGATGACAACGCGGTTCACGCCCGACGGTGACGATATCATTATCGATGGCGGCAAGATCTTCATCACCAATGGCGGTGTTGCCGATCTCTATTTGCTGTTCGGCAAATGGTCAGAGATTGACGACCCGCGCGGCGCTCTGTCGGCTTTGGTTATCGAAAAGGGCACGCCTGGGCTTTCGATCGGCAAACTAGAAAAGAAACTCGGTCACCGCGCATCATCAACCGCCGCGATTAATTTCGAAAATTGCCGTGTGTCCCGACAAAATTTGTTGGGGGCGCCAGGTGATGGCCTCGCGATTCTACTTGCCTCACTCAACAAATCACGACCCTCAATCGCCGCTCACGCGCTGGGTATTGCCCAAGCGGCATTTCAGGACATGGTTGCGTACATGAATGAACGCGCGCAGTCGGGGCGCAAGATCATTGCGTTCCAAGGCAATCAGTTCTTGTTGGCCGACTTGGCGTCAGAACTTGCTATGTGCGAAGTTTGGCTCGACCATGTCGCCGCAATGGTCGAAAGTGGCGAGGGCGATATCGGCCTCGCGGCCTCGATCGCCAAAATGCGCGCCTCCGACCTAGCGATGCGCATGACGACAGAAGCCGTGCAGATGCATGGCGGTTACGGCTATTGCGCGGACTTTCGAGTCGAACGATTGATGCGCGATGCCAAGATTACGCAAATCTGGGAAGGCACCAACCAAATTCACCGCCAACTGATTGGGCGGAGTTTCGCGGACCGATGACGACCGATATCAAGACTGTCGGCATAGCCGGCGCGGGCGGTACCATGGGCGCGGGGATCGCCATCGTCGCGGCACGTGCCGGGTTTCGCGTTGTCGCCTTCGATTCCGATCAGGCGGCGCTTGCACGCGCCGACACGCAGACCAATGGATTCTTCGCCGAATCGGTGGCGCGCGGCAAATTGAACATGGCGGAGGTCTACGCGATATTGGCCAACTACAATCGCACCGGCGATCTCGAGCAGCTGAGCCAGTGCGACCTGGTTATCGAAGCCGTATTCGAAGACTTGGAAACCAAGCAAATGCTGTTTCGTGCGCTCAACCGCATTTGCCCCGATCACACAATCTTCGCATCCAACACGTCAACTCTTTCGATCACCGAGATTGCATCTGGCTGCGGCCGCGAAGATCGCGTCGTTGGCATGCATTTTTGCTTGCCCGCACAGCTAATGAAACTCATCGAGATGTCGCCGGGACTGAATACGTCGGCCAGAACGTTGGAGACCGCGTGGGCATGGACCGAAACGTGCGGTCAAATACCGGTCAAAACTCAAGACAAACCGGGCTTCATTCTCAATGCGCTCTTGGTGCCGTTCAATAACGACGTGATCCGTGCCGTCGAAACCGGCGTCGCGGCGCCTGGCGATATAGACACCGCGATCAAGACCGCGCTTGGCTACAAGATGGGGCCATGCGAGTTGGTCGACCTGATCGGTTTGGATACGCAAGTGCGTCTTTGCGAAGCGTTTTACCCGGTCACGTTGGACCCACGCGCGGCCGCGCCGCCACTGCTGCGTCGTATGGTCGCGGCCGGGCATCTGGGCCGCAAATCGGGTCGCGGCTTTTACACGTATGACGGCGATGCGATGTTTGGAGGATAATATGGGCTACGTTGTTGTTCAGAATGGCGAAAGCCCGTCTTTTCCGACGGGGGATCCATTTGTCGCCGCTGCCGCTGAGGCGGGCGAGGTCGTCGTCTATCTTGGCCAGACGGTCGTCGCCGACCCAAACAAGACAGCCATTTTGGTCGAGTTGGGCACGGAGTGCCTCGGCGTCCACACCGGCGAGGACGCGGGGCGCGAGGGGTCCAACATTCTCGGCTTCGCGCGTTATCGCAACGGTTTGGACGAACCATCGCAGCTCATCGAACTTGTTCGGCAACCGAATAGCGCGCAAAGCGCCATTGCGGCCGCGCGGTCGGTATTCGAATCGGCCGGGTTCACGGTCGTTGTATGCGGTGATCAGGCCGGGCGAATCGTCGACCGCTTGGTCCGTCCCAAATACAACGATGCGCTCAGGCTGCTCGATGAGGGCTTGGCGACCGCCGAGGCTATTGACACAACCTGTCGCCTTGGACTCGGTTACGCGGATGGGCCGATTGAACGCGTTGCGCGCGGTGGTCTTGGTCATCATCACGACGTCTGTGCCGCGTTGTTCCAAATCTTTGGAACGCCGGCCTACGCGCCGGCCCGCAGGGCTGTTGTGGCGAAAGCACGCGAAACGTGAGCATTCGCAGCCGGTAACGGACGGAATGGTGCGATCATGAAAGCCGTGTGGGTCGATTGTTTTGCGCCTATCGACGAAATCTCGATGGCCGACGTGCCGGATCCAACACCTGGCCCGGGTCAGGTCCAGGTGGCGGTACGCGCGGTGGAGGCCAACTATCCCGACATCCTGGTGATCGAAGGCCTCTATCAGGTAAAGCCGCCGTTGCCGTTTGCGCCGGGGAAAGCGGCGGCCGGTACTGTCACGGCACTCGGGCCCGATGTCACCACTTTGTCGTCCGGCGACCACGTCGCGGTTCAGGTCGAATATGGAGCGTATGCTGAGAAGCTCGTTGCGGATACGACGACCTGTTATCCGATGCCGGAGGGGATGTCGTTCGAGGTCGGCGCTGCGCTCGGATTGGTTTACCAAACGGCACATTTTGCTTTGGTCGATCGCGCCGGATTCGAAGTCGGTGAGACCGTGCTCGTGCTCGGTGCGTCTGGCGGTATCGGGACGGCGAGCGTGCAGCTTGCCAAGGCGCTCGGCGCCGCGACGGTCATCGCCGGTGTTTTGGGCGACGCCAACGCGCAAGTCGCGACGGCGGCCGGCGCGGATCATGTCATCGATTTGGACATGGATGAACTGCATAGCGGTGTGCGCGCGGCCGTGCATGAGGTAACTGACGGAAGGGGCGTCGACATTGTCATCGATCCGGTTGGCGGCGCCGCCAATGCGGCGGCGTTGCGAGCGATGGCCTGGTGTGGCCGCATGGTGATCATCGGCTTCGCGTCCGGGGAAATTCCTTCGATCAAGGCCAACTATTTGTTGGTGAAGAACATTTCGGTCGCCGGCATCCAATGGTCCGACTACCGCGAACGGCAGCCGCGCAGGGTGGCGAAGGTCCAAGAACAGATTTTTGGTTTATGGGCGAGGGGCCTGCTCAATCCCCAGATTAGTCAAACGCTGCCTCTTGCAAGGTTCGCCGACGGACTGGGTATGTTGAAGGCCGGCGAATCGCAGGGCAAAATCATCTTGACGGTTCCCTAAGAAAAAACGGCCGGCATCAGGTGCGCCGGCCGCGATTTGGGAGCAGACCGTAGTTTGTGCGCTCAGTCCAGATAGCCGAGGCCGCTCCAGACTTTATAATCCTCACGAAACTTGTTGAGCGATTCCCAGACACGCTTGAAATCAGGGTCGTTCGCCGATTCCTCGGCGACAACTTCGGCCCACGCTGTCTCAAGTGAGCCCAGTATCTCCGGTGACCAGCGATGCAATGTGACACCTTTGTCCTGTAGCTCTTGTAGCGCGGGAAACTGGATCGCTTCACCTTCGGCGATACCAGCGCGGATGCTGTCACCGCAGGCGGTTTCGATCCACGCCTGCTGCTGGGTGTTCAGCGAATCCCACTTGTCCTTGTTGATCATCAGCTCGAGCAGACTCGACGGTTGGTGCCAGCCCGGGAAATAGTAATGCTTGGCGATTTGATGAAAGCCGAGGTCAAGGTCGATCGCCGGCATGGCATATTCTGTTGCGTCGATTGTGCCCAATTCCAAGGCCGGAAAAATATCGCCACCGGCGATCAATTGGGTCGACGCACCCAATTTTTCCATCACCTTGGCACCCAAACCGAAGAACCGCATTTTGATACCGTTCAGATCTTCGACGCTGGTGATCTCCTCGCGGAACCAGCCCGAGCCTTCTGGTGGGATCATGCCGCAATGCATGGCGTGAATGTTGTGCGGGTCGTAAAGCTCTTGATAGAGCTCCTTGCCGCCGCCGTGATACATCCAAGCCAGATACTCACCGGGACGCGGGCCAAACGGCACGGACGTGAAGAACTGCAACGCAGGGATCTTACCGGCCCAATATCCTGCGGTTGTCCACCCCGCGTCTATAGAGCCCGCGGATACGCCGTCAAAAACTTCCAGCGCCGGCACCAATGCGCCGGGCTCGAAGAACTTCATCTCGACTGTCCCGGCGCTGAGTAAATCAACACGCTCCTCGAAGCGCTTGCCCAACGTGCCGAGCTGAACCAATTCACCGGGAAATGAACTGGCCATCTTCCAGCGAATCTTACCGCCCGCGGGCGCCGCGGTCGTGCTCGGGGTCGCATCACCTTCGGCGGTCGCCTGGCCGGCTTGGTCACCGCTCGGCGAGAGCACATACATGCCAACAAGAGCGCCGACGACAAGGCCGATAATGCCAACAATGGCAGATTTCATAATTCACAATCTCCGTTTTTGTGGCTTTCGGCCGCGCCGATACGCGCCGCCGTCAACGCTGGCGAAGCTAGCAAACCTCGGATAAATCGACAATAACCACGCATACTGGCTTGGTATGCGCGGAAATGTGCATGGGTCATTGCCAGGCAAAACTAGCTGTGGCAAGCATCGCTGTAGGGGCGGTGCCGCCCCCTTATCGGAACAACAATCACAGTTTGGGAGACGTATTTATGCGGCGAGCTTGGCAGCGCTCTTATATCGCGCGACTGACACCGGTAGTGGCCATTTGCCTAATACTGTGCGGGTCATCATTGCCAGGCTGGGCACAAGACCTTGATTTTGAAAGCTGGTTGGATGGTGTGCGCGCAGACGCGATGGCCCAGGGAATCAGTTCGGCTATCGTCGAGACCGCCTTGTCCGGGCTGAAACCCATCCCGCGTGTGATTGAGCTGGACCGCCGTCAACCAGAGGGCCGAATGTCATTTGCCCAGTATATCGAACGGGTCGTGCCGCCATCGCGTGAACAGGCGGCGCGGGCACGATTTCGCGAGCATCAACAGTTATTGCGTGCTGTCGGGGCCCGTTATGGTGTGCAGCCACGGTTTATCGTTGCTTTGTGGGGGATCGAAAGCGATTTCGGGCGCAATACCGGCGGGTATCCGGTGATCGCGTCGCTGGCCACCTTAGCCCATGACGGTCGACGCGCATCATTTTTTCGCGGTGAATTGATGAACGCCTTAAAGATACTTGATGCCGGACATGTTGCACCGGACGCAATGGTTGGTTCCTGGGCGGGGGCCATGGGACAGAATCAATTCATGCCGTCCAGTTTTCATGCCTACGCCGTTGACCACGATGGCGATGGACGGCGGGATATTTGGCAGACTTTGCCCGATATCTTTGCATCGATCGCCAACTATCTATCAAAGAACGGTTGGCGCGATGACCAAACCTGGGGGCGAGTCATTCGTTTGCCCGAGTCGCTCGATAAAGCATTGATAGACCTGGATGTTGTGAAGCCGATCGGCGATTGGCAGGGGCTGGGCGTGCGACGCAACGACGGCACCGCGTTGCCGACCCGCCAGCTTCAGGCATCCCTGGTTGCCCCCGATGGACGTGACGGCCGAACATATATGGTCTATCGGAACTTCAAGACCATCCTGAAGTGGAACCGATCGACATATTTCGGATTGGCTGTTGGCAGACTTTCCGATAGCCTGCGTGGACAATAGTTGCCTTTGCGTACTGCGGTGAAGGCTGTATCGGAGGGATTTGTGTCGGGGGGCATATTCCGCGTTGTTTTGGCTGTGGGGCTTTTGGCTATCCTCGCCGGCTGTTCATCCGCGCAAGTCGCCAGCCATGGGTTGAAGCGCGTCACGAACGCACACCCGCCACCTTCGTCAATTCAAAGAGAGGGGCGCTATAAGGTCGGGAACCCGTATCAAATCAATGGTATATGGTACTATCCCGCGGAAAACGCGCGTTATGACGAGGTCGGCATTGCGTCTTGGTACGGGCGCGCTTTTCACGGCCGGCGGACAGCGAACGGCGCGATTTATGACATGTACGCGTTGACGGCCGCACACAAGACTTTGCCGATGCCGTCAAAAGTGCGTGTCACCAATCTTGAGAATGGTCGTTCAATGGTGCTGGTCGTCAACGATCGTGGACCTTTCGTGAATGGCCGCATCATTGATCTCTCATGGCGTGCGGCGAAAATCCTGGGTTTCTCCAACAGCGGTCTCGCAACCGTACGCGTGCAGGCGTTGTCGCCTGAAAATGGACTGCAATATGCACACAAGCCGAGTACCTCGCTGGCCGAGGCCAATTTGCCGTCGGCGGCGCCGCGCACGGCTGTCGATGTGCAGGCGCTGCACGCGCCAGAGGGTGTGCGGGTCGCGGCCGCGGTTCTTCCGCCGCGACCACGTGTTCCAGAACCGCGGGTGGGATCAGGTCGCTTTTCAACAAAGCTGTTTGTGCAGGTGGCGGCGTTCGAGGTTGCAGCCAACGCGACTCGATTTGCGCACGATCTAACACCTTTCGGGAAAGTTCGCATCGTCGCCGTCGAGACCGACGCGACCGCCCTGTATCGCGTTCAACTGGGGCCGATCGAAGGCACGGTGGCGGCAGACGCCGCGCTACAGAAACTGTTGGGTGCGGGCTATCAAGATGCCCGTCTGGTTGTGGATTAGCCGCGCGCCAAAATACACAAGACAAAATACACAAGATAAGTCTGCCGACATTGTGGGACATATGCTGGCGGTGCTATTTAGGCCTCGAGGCACTGATGCGCGTCATCCGCGCTTTCAGGTCGATTGCCTCGATTGAGCGTAATCAAACTGCGGATCATGCATATGAAATGTGCAACCTGGGGTCGACGGCGTGCCAAGCTGGCGTCTTTGGTCTTGGCACTTTTCGTCGTGGCGCCTTATTCGACAGGCGATGCCGAAACGTTCGAGACCGCCGCGCGCAATGCGCTTTTGGTCGACTTTGATAGCGGTACTGCGTTACTCGCGAAAAATGCCGATGCGCGAATTCCGCCCGCATCCATGAGCAAGCTCATGACCGTGTACATGGTTTTTGATCGCTTGCGCGAAGGTTCGTTGACCCTTGAAGACACCATGTATGTCAGCGAGAAAGCCTGGCGCATGGGTGGCTCCAAGATGTTTGTCGAGGTCGACACGGAGGTCTCGGTCGAGGATCTCTTGCGCGGCATTATTGTCCAGTCGGGCAATGATGCGTGCGTCGTCGTCGCCGAGGCGATTGCCGGCAGTGAGGAAAACTTCGCCGAATTGATGAACCAAAAGGCGGCGGAGATAGGCCTGGTCGGCAGTCATTTCGGGAATGCGACTGGCTGGCCGCATGATGACCACTATATGACGCCGCGCGACTTGGTCAATTTGACGAAACGTATCATTGAGGAATTTCCGGAGTACTTTCGCTATTTCGCGGAAATTGATTTCACCTATAATGAAATCCGACAGGGCAACCGTAACCCTTTGCTATACAAAGACTTAGGCGTTGATGGCATGAAAACCGGTCACACCGAAGAGGCCGGCTATAGCTTGACAGCAACGGGTTTGCGCGAAGGGCGACGCTTGATATTGGTCGTAACCGGCCTTGAATCCGTGCGCCAAAGATCGAGCGAGTCTGAACGTCTACTCAATTACGGCTTTCGGGAATTCAACAATTACTCGCTTTTCGATGCCGGCGAGACTGTCGACGCGATCGATGTTTGGTTGGGGACCCGACAACGTATCGAAGCCATAATTGAACACGATTTGACTGTGGTTTTGCCCCGTGCGAGCCGTAAGGACTTGCGCGTCTCGGTGGTTGCGAACGCGCCGTTGAGCGCGCCAGTCGTCGGCGGCCAGCAAATTGGCCGGGTGCTGGTCACCGCGCCGGGGGTCGAACAGATCGAACGTCCCTTGCTCGCCGGCGATGATGTGGCCCGATTGGGCCCACTGCGGCGTATCGGCGCGGCGATAAACTATTTGGTGTTTGGTCCATCCTTGTGACAGCGCGCGGCCGTTTCGTGACGATCGAGGGCGGTGACGGCGCCGGCAAATCGACCCAATGTGCCCTGTTGGCGGATTGGCTACGCGGCCACGGCTTGGATGTTGTCCAGACTCGGGAACCCGGTGGTGTCCCTGGCGCCGAAACCATACGCAACTTGCTTGTCGAGGGCGACCAGAGCCGATGGGATCCGCTTAGTGAATTGCTTTTGCTTTCGGCCGCGCGTCATTGTCATGTGACGAAATTGATCGCGCCGGCGTTGGCACGCGGTACATGGGTGATCTGTGACCGCTTTGTTGACTCGACAATGGCCTATCAGGGCTATGCCATGGGTGTCGGGCGCGAAGTCGTATCCCAAGTCAGCCAACTGGCGATCGGTGATGTCAAAGTGGACCGGACTATCATTCTGGACTTACCAACCAATTTGGCACGCCGGCGTGCGGAAACACGTGCTGACAAACTGAGCCGTTACGAAGGCATGGACGAGACGTTCCATCAAACGGTCCGGGATGCCTTTGTCGATATCGCGCGGCGGGAACCAACACGTTGCAGCCTGGTCGATGCACAGCGGCCCATCGCGGCCGTTGCCGACAACGTCAAAGCCGCTCTAGCCGATCTAATCCCGAGCGATGGCCGGACGTAACGCCGACACATCGAAGACCCAGGACCAAGTCCGGCACCCACGAATGACGCAAGTTCTGGTTGGCCATGAGGCCGCCATGGCGACATTTACCAGCGCGTTTCGTGAAGGCCAATTGGCGCATGCCTGGTTGATTACCGGGCCAAAGGGCGTTGGCAAAGCGACGCTTGCCTATCACATGGCACGATTGGCTCTGTCGCAGGGCAATTCACAGTCGGCATTGTTTGACCAACACCCGGCGCCAATCGATGACACCGTTGCCCGCCAGGTCGCCGCAAATTCGCATCCAGATCTGCTGTCGCTCGAACGCGAAGCCGATCCGAAAACCAACCGATTGCGCCGGGACATCGTGGTGGGCTCGGTGCGCCGGCTCAATGGATTTCTTCGTCTTAAACCGGCGGCCGGAATCTGGCGGGTCGTGATCATTGATAGCGCCGACGAAATGAACAGAAATGCGGCAAACGCTGTTTTGAAGCTCGTCGAAGAGCCGCCCAATACATCACTGATATTATTGGTCTCTCACCAGCCTGGCCGGCTATTGCCGACGCTACGCTCCCGGTGTCGAACTTTGCCGCTACGGCCGCTTTCCGATGATTTTGTCACAGAGGTCATGAGCCGGTGCATCGATAGCGACATGGCTGTCGGGGACCGAAAGACGCTGACCCATTTGGCATCCGGTAGCCCGGGGCGCGCCGTGGCGCTGGCCACGCTTGATGGCGTCGACGTCTACCGAGAAATTGCCGGATTGTTGGCGACCGCCCCCGCGTATGACACACAAATCTTGCACGGTTTTGCCGATCGCGTTTCACGACGCGGGGCCGAACAGCGGTTTGAATTGGCCATGGAATTACTCGCGGGGTGGATAGCGGGCGCGATCAAGTGTGTCGCCCGCGACGATTGTTCGGCGGAACTGGTACCGGGCGAGGCCGATGCCAGGCGCCGAATGGTCTCGGCAGGCGCCCTTGATCAATGGGTGGAGCTGTGGGAAAACACGCGCGGCCTCGCGGAACGCGCCGGTCACCTAAACCTAGATCGCAAACAGGTTGTGCTAACCGCTTTTCACGGCATAGCGCGGTTGGCAACATGAGCACCTGAACCGAGGAGGCGGCCGGGAGCCGACCAATGACCGAGGCGCAGTCATTTTACGTCACAACGCCAATCTACTACGTCAATGACGTGCCCCATTTGGGTCACGCTTACACGACCATTGCGTGCGACGCGATCGCGCGCTTCATGCGTTTGGATGGCCGTAACGTCATGTTTCTGACCGGCACCGACGAGCATGGGCAAAAGGTCGCGCATTCGGCTGAAGCCGCCAGCAAAGATCCGCAAGCGTTTACCGATCAAGTCTCGCAGCGTTTCCGAAAACTGGCAGAGGTACTGCGCGCCTCGAATGACGATTTCATTCGTACGACGGAACCGCGCCACAAAGCAGCGAGCCAGGCGATTTGGCGCGCGTTGGTCGACTCTGGCGACATCTATCTCGGCAGCTATTCGGGCTGGTACTCCGTGCGCGACGAAGCCTATTTCGCCGAGAGCGAGCTGATCGCCGGGCCGGATGGCGGCAAGGTGGCACCGACCGGGGCGCCGGTCGAGTGGGTAGAGGAACCGAGCTACTTTTTTCGCCTGTCCCGGTGGCAACAACCACTTATTGACTTGTACACGCGCCAACCGGATTTCATTCTGCCCGAGACGCGGCGAAACGAAGTCATGAGCTTCGTCAAAGGCGGCCTTCAGGACCTATCCGTCTCACGCACTAGTTTTCGATGGGGCGTGCCAGTTCCCGGCGACGATGCACATGTGATGTATGTGTGGCTGGACGCGCTGACGAACTACCTAACGGCGGTCGGTTATCCAGACACCAAGAACCAGGCCTATCAGACATTTTGGCCAGCGAACGTGCACGTCGTGGGCAAAGACATCGTGCGCTTTCACGCAGTCTATTGGCCGGCCTTCTTAATGGCCGCCGGTCTTGAACCTCCGCAGCGCGTATTCGCCCACGGTTGGTGGACCGTGGAGGGCCAGAAGATGTCAAAGAGCCTCGGCAATGTGGTCGAACCATTTGATCTGGTTGAAACCTATGGCCTCGATCAGGTGCGCTACTTCCTGTTGCGCGAGGTTCCATTTGGCAATGATGGAGATTTCTCTCGACAGGCCCTGATCAACCGTATCAATCATGATCTGGCCAATGACTTTGGCAACTTAGCGCAACGTGTCTTGAGCATGATCAACCGCAATTGCGATGCTGCGGTGCCCAGCCCCGGTGCCTTTCGCGGCGAAGATCAGGATCTGCTTGACCGCGCGTCCGCCTTGGTCGGTTTGGTGCGTCAGGCAATGGAACGCGAGGCGCTACACGTGGCGTTGGACCGCATCTGGCACGTCGTCCGTGCGGCCAATGGCTATGTCGATCATCAGGCGCCCTGGGCCCTGCGCAAGACAGATCCGTCACGCATGGCGACAGTCTTGTTTACTTTGGCGGAGGTGATCCGCCATTTGGGGATATTGAGCCAGCCATTCGTCCCCGAAGCGGCCGGTCGCCTGTTAGACCAATTGGCAGTACCACATGATCAGCGCAACTTTTCCGCGTTGACCGCGGATTCGAGACTTGTCGAGGGCGTACCATTGCCGAAGCCTTTTGGTGTTTTCCCACGTATCGTTGAAAGCGAAGCAACAACATCGTGATGCTGGTTGACAGCCATTGCCACCTTGATTTTCCAGACTTCGAATCTGACATTGATCAGGTGATTGCACGTGCGCGCAACGCCGGCGTCGGTGTTATGCAAACGATATCAACGCGCTTAGAATCGTTTGAATCCGTCCGAAGCTTGGCCGCGCGATTTGAAGATGTCTACTGCTCGGTTGGCGTCCACCCGCACAATGCTGGCGACGCCGCCTTGGCGACGCCGGAACAGCTCGCTGTGCTCGCAAACGACTCAAATGTGATTGGAATTGGCGAGACGGGCCTGGACTATTATTACGAGCACAGCCCCCGCGAATCGCAGAAAGAGAGCTTTCGTGCCCACATTGTCGCAGCCCGGAAAACGGGGTTGCCTGTCATCGTTCATAGCCGCGATGCGGACCAAGATACGACTGAGATTCTGACTGAAGAAATGGGGAAGGGGGCCTTCCCCGGCCTTATACATTGTTTCACATCTGGCCCGGAACTCGCTGAAAACGCGCTGAAACTTGGCCTTTCTATATCTCTGTCGGGGATCGTCACGTTCAAGAGTGCCGAGGATCTTAGACAAGTTGTGCGGAACGTGCCTTTGGACCGTCTCTTGGTGGAAACAGACGCACCATATCTTGCGCCGATGCCGTATCGGGGCAAACGCAACGAGCCTGCGTTTGTCCGCCACACGGCGACCTATTTGGCTGAGATGATGAACATTTCGACTTCGGACTTCTTCCAGGAAACCACACGTAACTTCTTCAGACTCTTCGAAAAAGCGCAGTCGTCGTAGAACGTATGAGGGTTACGATACTTGGTTGCGGAAGTTCGACCGGCGTACCCATGATCGGCCCAGATTGGGGACGATGCGACCCCAACAACCCCAAGAACCGTCGCCGCCGTGTTTCTGTTTTGGTAGAGGACAGCGGCACCAGTATTTTGGTCGATGCATCGCCGGATCTCCGGGAGCAACTGATCGACGCGCGGGTCAAGCGCTTGGACGCTGTGTTGCTTACTCATGACCACGCTGATCATACGCATGGCATCGATGACTTGCGCGGCATTAACTATTTGATGAATGGACCCGTCGATATCTATGGCGCGCCAGACACGATACGAACGGTCAAATCCCGATTTGGCTACGCTTTTGATCATGACGGCACAACCGGACCATGGTATCGACCATGTTTTCGGTCCAGACAAATCGACGGGCAATTTCGTGTCGGTGCTGTGTCTGTTGAGCCGTTTGAACAGATTCACGGCCGTACAACAACGCTCGGTTTTCGGTTTGGGCGTTTCGCGTACAGCACCGATGTAAATGATTTGAATACGTCGTCGCTCGAAATTCTAGCTGGCATTGAAGTCTGGGTCGTAGATTGCGCGCGCTACAAGCCAAGTCCAGGCCACGCGAGCTTGCGCCAGGTCCTGAATTGGGTAGCGGTGTTAAAACCGCGCCAAACGCTTTTGACGCATTTGTCCGCGGAAATGGACTATGAAGAGTTGCAGGCTCAATTGCCCGAAGGCATTGCGCCGGCGTTTGACGGCATGTTGCTGACGATTGATAACGATATGAGCATCAACAATCGTGCGATGGACACACCGTGAGCAGTGAATTCCTCAACGCTGTCGTTTATGGATCTGTACGCGATCCCATGATGTGGATTTTGGCGGCCGTCGTCGGTTGGAACGCCACCCGAGATGTGATTCGTTCGCTCGGTCTTCTGGCAACAGTCGGTGGTGTTTGGGGTGCCATCCGCGCCGCGGTTTATATGGCACTCGGCGAGCAACTGAGCGCTGACCGAATTGCCGTGATGATTTTGGTTTGCATGGCCATAATGATTGCGGCCGGCATAGCGGTGCGGAGCATGCGAAGCTTGATCGAGCCGCGCTAACCCCCTGACCTAATACAAATCATAATTTCCCATAATATATCTTATGCGACAATTGGATTCTGCTAGTACGTTTGGTTCCTGTGTGCCCTTCCTGATTTGATCGGCAACGAGAAAGGCCTCAACAATGACCGCGATTGACCGATTGCTCGACATCATGGCGCGGCTTCGCGATCCAGATAAAGGTTGCCCATGGGATTTGGGGCAGGATTTCTCAACCATCGCACCACACACGATCGAAGAAGCTTACGAAGTCGCAGATGCTATCGAAGGCAACGACATGGCGGCCTTGCGCGACGAACTTGGTGACCTGCTGTTCCAGGTCGTTTTTTACGCCCAAATGGGACGCGAGCGTGGCGTGTTTGACTTTGATGCGATCGTGACCGCCATCACGGAAAAGATGATCCGGCGCCATCCGCACATATTCGCGGATGCGTCGATCGAATCAGCCGCGGCACAGACGAAATCGTGGGAGAAGTTGAAGGCTGAGGAACGACGCGCGCGTCACGGTACCGCGCACGAGCCAAGCGCGCTTGATGGCGTGGTCACTGGATTGCCAGCCCTCACCCGTGCCTTGAAACTGCAAACTCGGGCAGCGCGCGTGGGCTTTGACTGGCCACATGTCGAGCAAGTTTTTGACAAGCTATTCGAAGAGATTTCCGAGCTCCGCCAGGCATTTGGCGAACCGGCGCAGATGGAGATGGTCGCCGAAGAGCTTGGTGATGTTCTATTTGTGTGCGCGAACTTGGCACGACATGGTGGTGTCGATCCCGAATCCGCACTGCGTAAGGCGAATAAGAAATTTGAACGTCGATTCAAACGCATAGAAGAGCTACTTGCAGAAAATGGCAAGCGGCCGGAAGACAGCGATCTGGCGGAAATGGATTCGCTTTGGTCGCAAGCCAAGGCCGAAGAGCGACGGGGTTAGGACAAGCCGGCCGCCTAGAGCATGTCACGCTCACATGCGTTCGCATGACAGGTTCTATCTAGAGCACTTTCCGACCATATTGAATCAATTCAAGTTTATTCAAACGACTCCGTTTGAACGAAGAGTGATCTAGCCCGACCTCGCTGATCCAAAAAAGTCCAATAAATTGACCTCGCGTCTTCGGACCACAAACGGTTTTGTGTTGATGTCGTTCAATTCGCGCCTACTGAGACGGATTCGGCGCCCCATTTGAAACGGGACCGGCCAACACGTTTGCCGCTGGGTGCGCGAGCCTGCCAATGTCGGACCAGTCGCGTGTTAAGTTCCCGACATCTAATTGCACTGGCCGAAAATGCCAGGTTGATGATTGGTAAAATAACAAAATTCCTGTATGACTTGGAATACTTCGATTCGGGGGTCGAAATAGATGATTTTGCGTTCTGCGGTCGGGATTCGCAATGGCGGCAGTCGGGTCGTGCGCATTTTTGTTTCCCTTGCCTTGATCACGCTGCTTCTTTTCGTCATCGGGCGCGACGGCTTTGCCGATTACGCCAGCCGAATACCCGCGTCATACCTTTTTTTCATCCTCGTTCTATTTACGTTGCAGTTTCTTTTGGTGGTGTGGCGTTGGCGGATGGTGCTGCTCAGCGGTGATGCGCGCGCCGGATATTGGCAACTCGTCGAAGTTCAGGGCATCAGCACGGTGGCGAACGCTTTCTTGGTTAACGGTATTGGCGGGCTTGCCGTGCGGTTGGCCTTGGTCAAACGCATGGGCGTGGATCTGTCCGTTGCAGTTGGCGCCACGCTTGTCGAACGCGCGATTACCGTGGTCGTTTTGGCGGTTATGTCGGTCGGCGGATTGCCCCTCATTGCCGTGCATATTGGACCGCGATGGGTCGCGACTGCCGGGTTCGTCATGACTGTCGTGGTTGCGATTGGTTCGCTGTTTTTTTTGCTTGGTGATCTGCCCGCTTTGCGCGCGTTGCGTACGCGCTTTGGCCAAATTGTCCAACCAACTTTTGCAGCAATGGGCAAGATGCTTCGCCACCCATCGCGCGTGATCGCCATTGTGGGCGTCGCAATTTTGGCCCAGGCTGTCTATTTTGGGGCGAGTTATGGCGCGATATTGGCGACTGGTGCAAACATCGAATGGCTCGCATTTTTGGGTGTTATGCCGGCGGTCGCACTGATTGCAAGCTTGCCAATTAGTGTAGGTGGATGGGGCACGCGCGAGGGCGCCATGGTGGCGGGACTGTCTCTGATCGGTGTCGACGCCGGAGCGGCCTTGGTCGCGTCGGTCATCATTGGACTGTTGACAATGATCGCCGCAGTTCCCGCCTGTATGCTTAGCGTTGTTGCGCGACGCGGCAAATGGTCGGCACGTACATATTTGGCGAGCCAGACCGAAACACCGACCGCGCGCTAGGATGGTCACCGCGAATCTCTCGCCTGATGCGACCGGTGTGACCGTCGCGGCGTGTTCCAAAATTGATCATCTATCTCCGGGCGATCGCATCGATTTGATCGGTGCCGCACTCGCCGTCGTTCTTGCGATCGCCATACAAGTTCAGTTCGACATGCCTTTGTGGGGTGGCGTGGTTCGTATTGGTGCGGCCGATCCGGTCGTCCTCATCTTCGGGCTCGCCTTTGTGACATTGCTGTTGCGCCGAAACCTTGCCGTCAACCCGACTGTGGTTCCCGGGCTCTTGTGGTGGATCGCGGCCATGTTCGCCGCATTGGCGATCGCGCTGATCGTCGGCCGTGTGCATCTCGGCCAATGGTCTCAATGGGCGATTGCCAATCGCTTTTTCGGCTTTGGTCTCCTGGTGGCGTATTTCTTTGTTGTTGCCTGGTCGATTTCGTTGTTTGGCGAGTCATGGCGACAATGTTGGATTCTGACTTTTGTCGCGACTTTATGTGTCATCGCGGCTTTGGAGACCGCGTTGATTGTGTCATTTGGTTTGGGCGTTCGCCTTCCGGTTTGGCACAGCGATTGGCAAGCGATCGGGTTTATGCGCAACCCCAACGCCTTGGCACCGTTGCTTCTTGTTGGCCTTTGTTTGAACTGGGCTTACGCGGCCGCCAAGCGCCCCCTATTCTCTCCATTCTGGTCGATGACCGCGACGACCGTTCTGCTTGCCGCGAGCTACTACACCGGTTCGCGCGCGGCGTGGCTGGCCATCGGTTTGGTCTCGATTTGGGCATTGGCGGTTTGGAAACTGCGCGGCCACCACATCTGGCTACCCACCGTAATAGGCGCCTGTCTGATTTTGATGCCCGCTGCGGCGCAATGGATCGCCTATGACGCCTTGGGCGTGTTGTCCGCCGACACGTATAATATCCCTGGGCCAAATCTCAATCATGTCGGTCAACCCGACGCCATATGGATAGACGGATCCAGCGTTTACCGCATCGAGCAAGCGATCCAAGCTTTGCGTATGTGGTGGGAAGCGCCACTCTTGGGTCGGGGCTTGGGTGTTTTCTTGGCGTGGGAAGTCGCGCAAAGCGACGCACCTTTGGTCATCCACAACAGCCTGCTTTGGCTGTTGGCCGAGACCGGTCTTGCGGGTACCGTTGCGTTTGTCGGTTTCCTGTTCGCGTGTCTTTGGTCATGTTGGCGCAGGTCGACGAACAACCTTGACCCTATTTGTCAGGCGATGATTGCCATCATTCTTTCTGTGGGAGTCATGGCCATGTTTCATGATCTACTCTACCAGCGCGTTCTCTGGCTGGTGTTGGCAATTGCCGTGGCACTGCCGGCATCGCAAGGTCGCGTGCGAGGCAGCCGGTAAGTGTGGCAACGCCGCGGCTGGTGCTTGAGCGATGGTTCCTGGTCGGCGTATTCGTCATACCCTTTGTCTGCCTTTTCGCTCCCGGTGGACTAACCATCATCGGCGCCGCGCTCGGTTTCGCGAGCCTGATCGCGGGCGCATGGCGATGTGCGCGATATCATCGAGGCATGTTGCTTCTCGTCTGCGCCTTCCTGCTGTGGGCCGGTCTGACGACCCTATGGTCAATTGCGCCAGCCGACAGCTTCAGCCGGTGGACGAAAGTAGTTGCTGTGCTTGTTGCGCTTGCGGCCGCCTTGCTGGCAGTCAACGAACTGGGTTCATCGGCCAGGGCCAATCTGCAAACCACGCTTGCAATTTCTTGGGCCGCCGCGCTTGTTCTCATGGCGATCGACACGTTGGTCCTGCATGGCGATATCTTGCACCTGGTGCGGCCGCCCTACGCGGAAAGCGTTTGGACATTTGTACCTTACAAACGGAGTGCGGCCATGCTGACATTGTTGGCGCCAGCCGTGCTCAGCATTTTGGTTGGACGCGGCCGATTGCTCCTGGCGGCAACTCAGTTGGGCTTGCTCTGCCTTGTGCTTTGGACAATTTCAGCAACCACTGCCCTGCTCACTTTGATCGCCGGAATATCAACTTTCGGATTGTGCGCTGTTGTGCCGAAATCGTGGCTGCGCGGCGTACCCGCGGTCGTCGCGGCGATCATGTTTCTTACGCCAGCTGTGATCATGGTGGTACCGCGTGACATGTCGCCACTGGCCTCGTCTGTTTCAACGTCGGCGCTTCATCGGGCGGCGATCTGGCGATTTGCTGTTGATCGGATCGCTGAGCGCCCGTTGTTCGGCTGGGGGATGGATAGCAGCCGCGCGATACCCGGCGGGAAATCGCCTGCGCCACTGGTCCATTGGCTGCGCGCCGGTCACCCCACGGATGCACAACCCGACGATCTGATCCGATATCTGGAAGACACACAGCCCGAGCTCATGCCCCTTCATCCCCACAACGTAGCGTTACAATGGTGGATGGAGCTTGGTGGCATCGGTGCGGTGCTCGCCGCCCTCGTCACTTGGCGGCTCGGCTTTGGCGTGGTTTCAACGAATGCCGATCGCTGTCGACCGGCGGCCGGCGCCGCGACCCTTGTCATTGCCATGACTTTGGCTGCGGCGTCCTATGGCGCCTGGCAAAGCTGGTGGCTTAGTGCCCTCGGAATTACAGCCATCTGCGCCGTGTTCACGTGGTCTGAAAACGAACCGCGCGTCCAAGTTTAGTTGGCCGACCTGCGCCGGTTCGCCAGCGCCGCGGGAAAACCGCTGAGGTGACACCGAACTTTCGGAATTGTCCGGCAGAGCGTGTCGATTGATATCCTGGGCAGCGCGTACGGCGCCTCGGCATCTGCGGTGTGCAGTGTCCCGGGACGCGTCGTATCCGCTGACTCAAGGCCGAGTTCCGCGCAAAGCTCATATTCTCTTTCGCCCGCATCACGAGCTTTGCCGAACGGATACGCAAAATGACGAACCGGCACGCCAACAGCCTGTTCGATCTGGTTACAGCAATTCGTGATTTCAGCCCGTGCTTCAGCATCGCCAAGTTTCTTGAGTGCGCGATGCGTAACCGAGTGACCACCGAATTCGACAAGGCCGCTGTTCGCCATTTCGCGAGCCATGTCCCATGTCATGATCGCCTTGTCCAAAATTTCGAACACATCGAGCCCGCTCGCTGCCGACAATTGACCCAAGACCAGCTCGATGTTCTTTTCTTGTCCCTTGAGCAGGTCCAGCAGTTGTTGATAGACGCGCGTCTTTTGCGCCGCGGTGTGCGTTTGCCAATCAATGGATACGCCGCCGATTGTGCCGGCGATCCGATCGACCCGTGCGACAACTTCTTCCACTGCAACTTCACGCGGCCAGGCCGTCCGCGCCAAGTACCCTGACGTCAAATACACAATCATCGGAGCATCGTTGCGGCGACAGATATCAAAGGCAGCGTGATAGTTATCCGCGTAACCATCATCGAAGGTCAAGCAAACAAATTTTCGGTCGGGCTGACCAGCCATGAGCCGATGGACGGCCTCAGATTTGCTTACAATGTCGTAACCACCACCACGAAGGGCAGCGATCAAGTCCTCGAGAAATGCTGGATCAACCCGATATTCTGCGGCGGGATCGAAACCTTCGGCCGGTGCAGCCCTCACCCGGTGAAACATGAGCAACGCACCGATACCGCCATAGAACGGCGCCACCACGCGATATGCTTTGGTTACGGTCATGCCACCAATCAGTGCCCTGAAGACGGCGTTCCCAATGCGACTCACGATGTCCCCCTCACCCAGATGCCCGCGGCATCACAAATCGGATATTTATATGCAACTCAAAAAATCTTCCTGTCCAAAGCGCGCGCGTGTCTATCTTCTGAAGTAATTCGGCGGCGACCGGCTTACGGCGCGGCAATCGTGTTACACAGATTGTCGAAGCCAATACGCCGAAGAAAACTGGCAAGTACGGCGGCAAGACGTCAATATCTGCCCATCGACTCGTCCACATGTGCGCTGGTTGGTCAGGGTCACCTCTTTGGCCACGGATACACGAAGATGCCTTATACTGCAAACTTCGTAGCGCTGGTTTAAGTGCCGCAAAAAGCGGAGATCCCATAGTGAAAATCCTTTTGGCACACAACTTTTACAAGTTTGCGGGTGGTGAAGATAGGGTATTTCATACAGAAGCCGACATGCTTGAGGCGCACGGTCACAAAGTAATTCGATATATACGCGACAACCAGTCCATTGACGGTATGGATCGGCTCTCGCTGGCGCGCAAAACATTGTGGAACGCAGATACAATTCGGGAAGTTAAATCGCTGATTGGGCACGAACGGCCCGACATTGTTCATTGTCACAACACATTCCCTTTGATTTCGCCGACAATTTATTATGCCGCTATCCAATGCGGTGTACCGACGATCCAGACACTTCATAACTATCGCATAATTTGCCCGCAAAGCTACCTTTTGCGCGATGACGCGTTTTGTACCGCCTGCGTCGGACGCAGCCTACCCTTCGCCGCGATACGGCATCGTTGTTACCGAAACAGTGTCGCCGCCACCGCGACACTCGCGGCGATGATCGCACGCCATTGGCTGCAAAACACTTGGACTCGAAAAGTCAGTCAGTATATCGCGCTAAGTGCTTTCGCTAAGAAGATGTTTGTTCGTGGCGGATTGCCAGAAAATCGGATTCACATCAAACCCAATAGCGTGCCGGATCCAGGTCCCTTAGAGGGTGCGACAAATGAGCGAGGCGGTGCCTTATTTGTCGGTCGACTTAGTCCCGAAAAAGGAATTCGCACGCTTTTGGACGCATGGCGCAATCTCGACATGCCACTCGACATATACGGCGAAGGTCCAATGGCCAAAGATGTGCACGCGGTCGCAAACCCTGTCATTCGCTACCACGGGCAACAGAGCCAAGCACGCATCCGTGACGCCATGCGGCGCGCAGCCCTGTTGGTTTTGCCCTCAATTTGGCCGGAAGGATTTCCAATGGTAGTTTTGGAAGCCTTTGCGAATGGATTGCCCGTGATCGGGTCGGAAATCGGTTCTTTGCAAGAAATCATTCGTTCCGACATAACGGGGCAATTGTACCCGCCAGGCGATCCGGCGGCACTCGCGGCGACAGTCCGTCAAGCGATCGACCAACCGGGTCAGTTGGCCGCAATGGGGGCTAACGCGCGCGAGGAGTATATGCAAAAATTCGCGCCAAACCGCAACTACGCGGCGCTTCTGTCAATATACCGTGATGCTTTGGCAGGCCAAAATAAGAAAGTCCAACATACTTTCAGAAAAATATAAGCCCAACAACAAAGCCGACTCGATGCAGGCTCCTGCAAGTTGCTACAAGACGGCCGCGCCCTTGCTCTCTTGTGTCGGGCAAGTGACCGAAATTACGCAAGACCGCGATAGACATGCGCCAAACTGCACCGGCCAATTGCGTTATGGAAACCCGGCCGCGCTCGGCGCGATACATAACGGCATCTGTCACGCCTTGCCAATATGCGCGCCGCCGAAACCACATTTTGGTTAATCGGGTTACCGGTATCTTGTGGTGAACCACGGCAGCTGGGACGTAATAAACTCTTTGTCCATTTGCCTCAATCCGTCGGCGCACGAAAGTCTCTTCACCCGAAAGCAGGTTGTGACCGCGGCGCCCTAGGATCGCTGGAAACCCACCAACTGCCCTCAATGTATCACAGAGAAATGCCATGTTTGCGCCAGCGATCCACTGGTCGCGCCGCAACACAATCGGTACCGGGGACCAGTCGACCACGGACAAGTAGCCAGCAAGCTCGTCGGAGAGCCAAACCGGCCGCGGCGCCTGCCACAGGGGATCGACTTTTCCCGATATGCATGCGATCCCATCCGCGCCGCTCTCAAAAGCTGAAACAATTTCGAGCAACCACTGATCGTCCGCGATGGCGTCATCATCGAGAAATGCAATATACCGCCCAGAGGACTCTCGAATGCCCGCGTTGCGCGCGTGCGACAATCCCAACGTCGGTTCGCGCACATATCGCAATTGTGACGCATTCGCGTACTTTTCACGGATAACGGTCTCGGTCTCATCCCGCGACGCATTGTCGACGACAACGACCTCAAAAATGTCTGGCGCAACATCCTGTGAAAGTACGCTATCGATGGCGTCCACGACATCGTTACACCGGTCGTGGGTACAGATGACAACAGAGATTTTTGGTGCGTTCGTTGCCATGTACACCAAGGATCTCAGTGGATTGCGTGTTTGGATGCGGTCACGAGTCTACAGCAGCAAAAGCAGTGCCGCGCGAATTTTGCGATGAGATCGCCGCGATACGATCGACCGCATTTCGAACTTTGTCGCCGACGACACGCCAGGAGTACAAATTGTTAACCAAGTTCTTGGCTTGCTCGACACGTTGCAAAGTGCCATCCGGATCCGACCACGTCCGCACTAAGGCCTGAACAATCTCACTCGGAGAATTGGCGATCAAAAGGTGTTTGCCATCCTCGACCTCGATACCTTCGGCGCCCTTTGTTGTGCTCACCACCGGCCTTCGGTGCGCAAACGCCTCAAGAATCTTTAGGCGCGTACCGCCGCCGCTGAACATCGGCACCACGATAACGGATGCGTTACGAAAGAACACGTCCATGTCTTTTACCGGCCCGGTCACCGTCACGTTGGCATACTTCGCCGCGCGGCTCATCAGTCGTGGCCTTGGTCCGCGTCCCGCCAACACCAGATCGGCATTCGGTATACGCGACCGCAAATCATTCCAACAATGTTCAAGAAAATAACTTGCACCAAAATCATTTGGATCATAACTAAAATCAGCGGGAAACAATATAGTATGATTCTTGGGCAAAATGTTCTCCCGACCAATTGAATGTTCGTCTGCCGTCGAGACGTCGATTGCGTTGGGAATGAGAATCACCTCGCCTGTTTGGCCATAAAGTTGGCGAAACAGGTCACGGTCATTTTCGCTACAAGCCCAAATTTGGACCGCATTCCTGATAAGTCGCTTCTCAAGATTATGGGCAATCTCGTTTACGCGCTTGGCGCCATTGTCGCGTCCTGATAGATCGACGTCCATGGCATAAGCGTCAACATTGTGCGAAATATAAACGATGGGCTTCTGAAGCTCGACCGCCGCCGGCAGGTAATTGGCCGTACGTGATTCGTCAAACAAAACCAAGCTCGGATTACAATTTCGTATATGCGCCCCAATTTCGCGGAGCCGAGCCCGTGGAAACAGGTCTCGCCTGAACATTTTCAACCCGAGTTTGCCGGCAACACGCAACCGAAACGGATACTGCGATGGATAGAGGCCCCATTTGGCCTCTTTTGGCAAAGCGGCAGGATCCGCCCCGCGTACGAAGGGACCAATACACAATGTTGTCAATGTGCAGTGCCGCATAAGAGCAGACACGATCTGTCGCGTCCGCATAGAGGCGCCGCCCGCCGCTGGAAAAGGAACGCGCGTCGTCAGCAAAAGAACGTCCGTCATACGCATGCGCCCGCCAAGGCCACGGGTAAAATCTCGGTGACGGGTGAGCATTGAATTTGCATCCAATGTAACTGAAAAACCACATCGACCCGTAGTTCAATCATGGAGAAAAGCCGCCTAGATTGTCATCGTGACTCAACCTAATCTCGAATTCTCGTGAACAAGTAATCAAGAATGAACGACTGTCTTGCCAGAATTGTTGCTGCAAGAACCTTGGACGCCATCCAATATTCATTTTTCTTGCCTGAAACGATATTCGAGAACTTGATCGCCCTCGCTTTTTCGTTTGATATACGATTCCGGTGACATTGGCAATCAGGTCGGTGCGCGATAATCGGCTATCTACATTCCGCCTGTACGCGCCACAAATCGAGCTTGTGGTTCGCCGTGATGCCTCATAGAAGTTGGCAACTTTGCGCACTGGGCCAACCGGCAAACCTTGCGTCATCCGATTGTTCTTACTAAATTTCGACATCTTTCACGGCTGAGTTGCAAAGTATGTATTGGCCAAGAATTACCATTGTCACGCCATCGTTTAACCATGGCGCTTTTTTGGAAGCGACAATAAGAAGTGTACGTGACCAAGAATACCCAAATTTGGAACATATATTGGTAGACGGCGGTTCTACCGATCAGACAAGTGATATTATTGCGCGATATCATGACTATTTTGCGATCGCCATCAGCGAACCCGATAATGGTCAGACTGACGCGCTGATGAAGGGCTTTGCCCTTTCCACAGGCGATATTCAGGGTTGGTTGTGCTCGGATGACATGCTGGAGCCGAATTGCCTACATGACGTCGCGCAGTACTTTGCCCAAAATCCAAACGCTGATGTCGTGTACGGGGATGCGACATGGATTGACGTGGCCGGTGCCAGCATTCGCCGTAAACGCGAACATGCCTTCTCTCGTTTCATTTGGATGTACGATCATAATTTTATACCCCAACCCTCGACATTTTGGCGACGCCGTTTGTATCAGAAGGTCGGCGGACTGGATTCGCGATTTGACCTCGCGATGGATGCGGATCTGTTTGTTAGATTTTCTGACGTCACGCAATTGCATCACGTACGGCGACTTTGGTCTCGCATGCGGCTATATCCGGAGCAGAAAAATCAACGGTTGCGTGACGTTAGCAATCGCGAGGACGATACGATACGCCGGCGCCAGCTTGGACCCGACTATCGCAAGTTCTGGCTTTTCAAGCACCTCGCCGCCAAAAGCTTGCGCGTTAGTCTGAAGTTCAGCACAGGATGCTATTGGTAGTGTGCCGCCGGAACGCAACGTCAATGTGCTTGAAGAGTGCACTGGGCCATTGACGAGCGCCTGGATCTCACATGATCCTTTGTGTCTTTGAGTGACTTTTGACTGTATCGACCCAATTCGCGTAGCAGCGCGGCGGTCCACACGAAGGGCAGCGCGGCCCGATACCCGGGGTAAGCGAGGAGTCGGCGCCCCGCGCCGGCACCTGTGCGCCAAGGTGGTAGTGCGAAGAACTCGCAACAGAGGAGACGTCCGTGGAAAAGGTTAGCACGGTTGGGATTGATCCGGCGAGGCAGCTGTCTCAGATACATGTCGCGGCGGACAATAGCGCATGTCAGAGCCCCCAACCGAACCGCCAGCGCATCTATCGACTCATGACGCGACTTGGTTTGTTGCTGCGCAAATCGTCTGAATGTCGTGACAGCCGGGGCATCAGCGGTTCGGACGTGCGCGACTTCGGCGTGGCACTCAATTTGGAACCGTGTTTCACGCTGGTCGCCAGTCCCGAAAGCAACGGTGTGACTGAGGCATTTGTGAAAACCATCAAGTGCCATTACGTCCGCCTCATTCAGACACAGGACGCCAAAACCGCGCTTAAAAAGAAGGGCACCGGATGGTTTGAGGACTGCAACGAAAACCATCCACATTCCGGACTTAGATTGAAATCGCCCTGCGAATCCCGACCCGAAACACATGGCCGCTTATCCGCAAAAACGTGGGCAGCTCCACATCTCAAGCGACAATTTGAGGCGCAATGAAGACCTGAAATCGATCCAAGCACACCTCAGTGTAAAGAATCCGAAACATGACGTTTCGAATAAACTAATAGTATAATATTTTAAGGTAATACGTGAGAATTTTTGATAAATTATTCATAATACACTTCCAAATTTTGTGCTTTTGTACACCCTAGGGTTTGAGTTGGCTGAGTTGATAAAGGAAACGCCATTTGCTGCGAGATAAATCCGAGTGAATCACAACGCTCGGCCACAGGGCGTTGATAACCTTGGGATTTCGGAAAACCAAGGGACTTTCAGCGACACACTGGAACACGGGATGGTGAGAGTGGAGGAATTGGCGCGGAAGAAATCGGCGGGGCTGGATGCACGGCCCCTGGGTGATGGATGGACGCGAAAGTTGCGTCTGGCGTCAGCCGATGGTCTTGCTGTGCGTCAATTTCGGGAGCGCTACTGGGCCGGGTTAATAATGTTGGCCGCGGACATCGTGGCAATGCAGTTGGCGCTGCAACTTGGCATCCAAGCGCGCCTGGTGTTTGCGGCGATCCGGCCGGTGGAGCTGGTTTCGAGCACTGTGTCGGGGATGCATGTGGCCGTGATCGCAGTTCCGCTTGTCCTGTGGATCATGGGATTGACGCCGGGCTATGGTGTGGGGCCGGTGGAGCGGATCCGGCGGCGGTTCTATGTGACATTGTTTGTCTTCTCATGTTTTTTCGCGTGGGACTACTTTCTGCAAGGGAACAGCTGGTCGCGAGGAGTCTTGATTGCAACCTTGGTGAGCGCTGCGATATTGCTGCCGGTGATGGAAGCGGTGGTGCGGCATATCCTGATTCGCTGGGGCGTATGGGGTGTGCCGGTGATGTTGATTGTCAACGAGCGCTCGCGGCCGGAACTGTTAGAGCGGATCAATGGTGACCCAACAGTGGGTTTGGTGCCGATCGGCTTGCTGCTGGAAGACGGTGCGGCGGTGCCAGAAGGGTTCGACGGCCTACCGGTGATGGCGACGACGGCGACGACGGATATGCGTCGTTGGAAGGTTCGCTCTGCAATATTGGATTTGCCTGACCGGACACCGGAAAGTCTAGCGAGTCTGATATTGCGGTTGCCTTTTGAGAAAGTGTTTATGGTGCCAGCGCTACATGGTCTACAAAGCCTGTGCATCACGACGCGCGATTTGGGCGGCTTGTTGGCCCTGCAAGTCGACAACAATCTGCGCCAGCGTCACAGCTTGATCACGAAGATGGTGCTTGACTATACGTTTGGTGCGCTTGCATTTTTATTTAGCTTACCACTGATGTTACTGTCGGCCTTAGCGATCCGCTGCGTGGACGGAGGTTCACCGTTTTATGCCCAAGAACGTGAAGGTTTGGGCGGCAAGGCGTTCCGGATGTGGAAGCTGCGGACAATGTATCGGGACGCCGAGGCGCGTCTGGAGCAACATCTGTGCCACAATCCGGCGGCCCGGGCGGAGTGGAATCGCTATATGAAGCTGCGCGACGATCCGCGCGTATTGCCGTTTGTTGGGAAACTGTTGCGCAAAACCAGTTTGGATGAACTGCCGCAATTGTGGAACGTGCTGCGCGGTGAGATGAGCCTGGTGGGGCCGCGCCCCTTTCCGGACTACCATCTGAAGAAGTTTGACAAAACGTTTCGGGAGTTCCGGTGCCAAGTTAAGCCGGGATTGACCGGTTTGTGGCAGGTGAGCGCGCGCAGCGATGGCGACTTGTCAGTGCAACAAGACCTGGACACGTACTTCATTCGTAATTGGTCGGTGTGGCTGGATCTCTATTTGCTGTTGCGAACCGTCACCGCCGTGTCCAGCCGCCGCGGTGCCAGGTAGACCGACTGGCACGGCTCCGAGAGACACTGGAATTCAAACTCATCGCCGCGTCATGGCAGAAATGCGCGCGCCTATCGGCTGTCAGGCGGGAGGGGAGCACACCAAATTGCGCCTGTAATTGGCGCGGATTCGCGTTGGAACCAAACTCAATTGGACCCCAGCGAGATTTTTCGGGAGGACAATCACATGGGACGATTGACCAGACGGCAGATGCTGGTGGGTTACCCACCGGCCCTCGCGATGGCGAGTGCAACAACGGTGTGGGCGGATGAGCGCACAGTCGTCGCGGACGCCACAAATGATTCAATGCTGGAATCGGATCAGACCGGCGAACTCGTCATCAAACTTTGGGAAAAACCCTACGAAGTTCACTCCGAGAACGATCCCACAGCAAATGTTGAGGCGATCAATGCTGCCATTGGAAGAGTCACCCGGACGAGTGTCGGTCGCACGGATAGAAACGAGCGTGGCCTGCCGCTATTTCCGCGCGGTGAAATGACGCCGGCAACGATATTGTTTCCCCGCGGACGCATTTTGATCAACGCGCCAATCAAGTGGCGCACCGGCGCCGAATTGCGCGGTTTTGCACCCAGTCCAGCGGCATGGTGGCATGGTAGCGAGTTGTTTTTGGTTGATGGGTCCAACTGCAATATGATCGAAACCGTGCCCGAAAAAGATGACTGGATACATTGGGCACGACTAACCAATTTGCGACTTGACGGAAACAAGCGTGGTCAAACTCCTGGGTCGGGCAGTTGCATTTATGTTCACAGATCTGGCGAGTGCACGGTCATTGATAGAGTCCAGGCCAAGAATGGCGCGAACTATAATATCCACTTCGGTGGCCCCGGCGAGCACGCGCCAATTATGGTACGGGATTGCAGTACGTTTCATGGCCACAATGGCCAATACCTGATCGAAGGAGGCGGCCGGGCGTCGATCTTGTCGCCCTCCGGAGACCAAGTCGCCGACAACCCTGATAAGCCATTTTTTCACCTACGGTCGAACGGAAGTGGCTGTATTCACGTGTCCTCGCCGAAATTGGAGGGGCCGCAGCGCCTTCTGGATGTTGACATACCGCCAGACGACTTCGACAGGGCTCAGCCATCAATTAGCGTCTACGATGGCGGCGCAAATGGATTGGCACATGGTGGTATTCAATTAAGCGAGTTTATCCGGATTCTAGGCGGCCATCCGGCAATTCTCCTGTCTCAGACGTCTGCGTACGGATATTCGAACCTTTTGACGGACTATATGCGTGGCAAATCGATACCCCTTCTCGGGGCTGGCGCAGATCAGACACAGGGACTATTTACGTATCGGGTACGCGTACGCCACTATGATCTCAACGGTGACCCAATCTAACGAGATGTATCGAGTTCTGGGGCGGGCGGTGACATGCAATCAAGATGCAAGGGCTATCAACCACCCTTGCATTTGAAAAAGGCGCGTGCCCTTCAAGAGATTTCTTACAAAGGCGTCGCCAAATCGACGTCGAGATTCGCGATGTCCGCGCGGTCCCTGTTTGCAAACTCAAGGCGGTAAAGGCGCTCGAAATGGCCTTTCGTCTGCATCAGTGAATGCATCGTCCCTTGTTCAACGATTCGGCCAGCATCAAGAACAATGATGTTGTCGGCCCGTTCTATTGTCGACAACCTGTGGGCGACGACCACCACCGTCCGATCTCGGCACAACTCCTCCAAGGCCGACTGAATCAGATGCTCTGACACCGCATCCAATGCGTTGGTCGCCTCATCAAGTATAAGAAAATCTGGATCTCGGATAAATGCTCTGGCAATTGTTAGACGTTGTTTTTGCCCGCCAGACAGCCGAACACCATGATCACCAACGATTGTGTCATATCGATCAATCAGATTCTCCGTGAACCCATGTGCCCGGGCAAGTTTTGCGGCCTGAGTAATTTCATCATCCGATGCATGCGGACGCCCGTACGCGATGTTTTGACGTATGGAAGTGTTAAAGCAAAACGGTGTTTGTTCGACGATGGCAATCCTTTGTCGCCAAGATTTCAAATCAAGCGACTCGAGCGGCGTACCATCAACGAAGATTGCGCCTTCCGTCGGGTCGTAGAAACGCACCAGCAGCTTGAGGACTGTGCTCTTGCCCGCGCCGGACGCGCCAACCAACGCAGTGGTTTTGCCGCGCGGCAACGTCATCGAGATATTCCGCAGCGCGGCGACATTCTTACTATCGTACGTAAATGAAACATTCCGAAATTCGATTTGATGTTCCATTTTTTCGAAAGGAATGTTGCCGGAATGGACGTATGGTTTATTCCAGCGCTCCAACATGTATGTGGTTTCGCGTACGGCCGCAGCTTCCTTCGAAAGCCGGACGCGCGCGATCTCTGCGGCCTTGATGCTTGGCGCAAGGCGAAGGACAATGAATATGAAGACGATTAGCTCTGGGAGCCCGTTGCCAAACCGCCCGACAGTTAACAATATCGTGACCAAGAGTAGAGATGCGAAAAACTCAAAAAGCGGACTGACCACCTCAATGGTGGCGGTGCTCTTAAACGTCAAACTTCGATGGTCTTTAGAGTTCTTTTCGAATTTTTCTTTTTCTAATTCTTCAGCACCGAAAGATCTAATAACATTAATACCTTCAACACTTTCGATCATTTTCTTTGAAAGTGCTTTGTTCGCTTCTGTAAGCAAATGACCAAATACAGAAGATTTGTGCGCCAAATATAATACTATACATGCGATAACCGCCGCAAATAAAACAAATATACTTGCAAGTTCCCAAGATACTGCAATTAATAAAGCAAAATAAACCAGGACCGTACACAGTGAAAATACCATCGTGAGAAAAATAATGACGGCATCGCTTGTTCTCACGGTTTCGACGGTCAGCGCGTTCAAGACTCTGCCGGCGTCTGATTTTTCAAGGAAACTGTGCCCAACGGTCATGACTTGGTCAAAAATACCGGAACGCAAGCGGTGACTGATATGGGTTTGCACCCAGCTCGTCACCACCTGGTTTGCGTAAGCCAACATGGATTGGGCGATAATCGCCAATACAATGATTGCCGATATTATAGCAATACGGCTATTGCGCGGTTGTTCGTTAAACATGCCGTTTACGACCCGAAGCCACCAATTCGCTTCGCTTGAGACCCCCGACGTTTCCATGAGGCTATGGAGAAAAGGGATGAACAGGCTAAGGCCAATGCCACCTGCAAGCGACGAAAGCGTGCCGATAACAATGACCGCGGGCATCGCCCACGGATAAATATTGATCAGTGGCAGGATCGCCCGAATAGTCTGAAGCGTACGCATCGATCCTAGGTGCGGCTTGGGCTCAGCCCAAGAGCGAACGGGCGAGCAGACAGCGTCAGAACGAGTCGGCAGAGAGTGACCAACAGGACCAATATTTTCTTTCGATTACGCGCTGCCATGTGGCCTACCGCCCCGGAAAACTCAGCAAGCCGCGCCGGCCGTCGGCACTTCACGCCCGCGCTTCCACGGTCCGCCCAACGGGGCTGCCTGCCAACCTCTCACGGACCTTTAAGCAGCGCCAACCAATCGCGCCGAGGAGAAAAAGAAGCCAAAAATAGAAGATGTGGGATATGATTGGTAGTAGTAGGTTGAAGCTCATGAAAATAACGAGGACGACAACACTTACCGACACGCTTTCGAAGAATGCCTGTGCAGCCTTGTTGCCTTGTACGATGGCCATCCGCGCCCCGTCGAGCGCGACACGCCATACACTGACGATCGCGACCACAAAAACGGCGTACGAGACTAGTCCACCCAACAAAAGGAAAATCACCAGATCTGAATGCACGGGCGCTTGTTCCATAACGACGTCGGCACCACCCCATCCCTCGCCCCAAGACGGATTCCAGTCGTAAAACGACACCACGGCGTTTGACATAAACGCGTCGCCAAACAGCAAAGAGCCGGCAAGTATCTCTTCGCGTGCCAACAACAAGACCATAATACGAAAGTCATTGTTACTCTGACCGCCAAGTAACTCTTCTTTTACATATGGTTCTATCTGAAATATGAGGAGTCCAGCGTCCGGCCAGATCAGATAGACGAGCGGCATCAGGAGTAAGCCCGCCAAGAGCGCCACACCAATGGATGCCGCAATTTGCCGCCACCCCATGATAAAGGCACAAGTCATGGCGCCCGCACAGAGTGTCGAGACAGTTAACGAAGATGTCGGCCGCAGTGCAAGGTAAGCAAGAAGCAAAACCACAAGCAAAACGGTTGTATATTTCTTCCTCAGCAACATACTGAGACACAGCGTATAAACAAAAATAAAAGATTTAACATGACCAGCCGTTTTCCCAATAATGAATGGTAAAAAATACCAGGCACAAGCGAAACACATTACGATCAGGATGCCGCGCGTTAACCAATCGAAATCTATTTGACTCCTATGCCACGGAATAAATGCGGCCATACCGACACAAATGAGGGGCAACAAAGCAGATGCGTAACCTTCGGAGCCACCGGTCACCCGACCGAGAATGAACGCCACAGCACCAGCTCCGGCCAACGCTAGGAAAATGACGGGGTAAGCCGGATACAGGTTAAAGACGCCGTTCTGAATCAGGACCAAGGCGGTCAAGCCTGCGAGCCCCACGAAATACAGGTATTTGAGTTTGCTGTGGTGCCGCCCGTGCTCAATGTACGCCGTCGCATCGAGACTGAAGATGACCAGGACCACAACCAACCCCCAAAATACCAAAGAACTCTGGAAGGCAGATTCGTCTGGCATTGCGATCATGATTCTCTCATTCGGTTACATCATAAGATTATTTATGACGAATATTATACTCGCCACCCAACTATACTCACCGCTCAACTATTCTCGCGACTCAACGACCAAGAACCAGATATCTGAAACTTGGACTTGAAAGTGATCCACAAGCCATTCTTATATGGCACCTAGCCGCATCGGACAATGCTTCGACACCCCTATCCGCATCAGTGCATAACAACACGGCAATATGGAACAGGCACACGAGGAGTTTGTTGAAGACCCGCTTGACTTGATCGCTGTACCGATAACGGAAGCGGCGAAAAGGCCGGGATCCGAATCTGGCGTGGCATCGGTTTGATGTTCGCCCAAGCCTTGCGGTCTGCCATTTGTTGCCGCGGCGTGGCGCTGTCATAGGCGCGATCGGCCAACAGAATGTTGCTGGCGCCCAGACGGTCCGGCATATCGGGCGCGGCTTCTTGGTATTTGCTTTACGCTTGGTCTTGAGTCGCAGTTTCGGTTTGACCGATAGATGATGGGCTTTCATTAAGCGATTGATGCGTTTCTGCTCGGCGACGATGCCGCCAACAAAACGCAAAGTATGCCCAGACCCGGCGATAGCCGGGGAACGGATGCGCTGCCTTCAGAGTGCGAATGCACGCAACGAGATCGTTACTCTGTTCGGCGACTTCGGCATAGGCGCCGCGTATCATCCCGCCACTTCGTCGTTTTTTCTCAGTTCCACAGTTAACGCGCCGTTCCTGTGATCAATTCGATCCGCTGAAAGTCACCGGACAGGAGCATTTGCTCAGGGCTATGCCTAAGCCGCCTTGCTCACGCGAACTCTCCGGTCGAAATGGGGGCCACTTCAAGATGCTGCGTGCTATCGCCGTGGCATGCCGAGCCAAGATTGCACGGATTTGATGGCGTGAGTCACCCAGGCCGCATGGGCAGACAACCCCTATTTCGTGGCATCTGTTTGCGCTGCCGCGTTCACACCATATTGTTTTTGTGCGCGGCCGTAACCAGCATGACTAAGTCACTGAGGAAGCGACACAGTTTCATACGACCTTCAATCAAATCGCCAAAGATCGGATCCCAATGCCTTACTTGCTCGCAACCACGAAACCTTCAACCCGTACCTCTCGCCGCGGCGTGCAAATGGGGCACTAAGCGGGGAAGCGGCACATGGCGAAACGGCTACTACTTTGGGGATTGACGTTGACGTTGCCGCTGGTGCTGCTGGCGGTCGCCATTGAGACATATGGTGCCCTATTTCACGCGAGCCGCGGTATGTATCGCTACGAAGCGAAATTAGGATGGGCACCGAAACGAAACTATGTCTACGAAGGCACTGGTCTCAATTCCAATGGCGAAGAATACAGTATAGTTGCCGCAACAAACGAGCATGGTTTTCGTTTGTGGGGTAATGTAAATGCAAAAAACAAAAAGATTCTATTCTTGGGAGATTCGTATACCGGCGAACCGGATATGTCAGATGAACACGCGTATTTTTCGGAAGTAAAGCGTTTGACAGACTTGGAAGTATTCGCGATAGGCGCCGGTGGCTATGGAACACTTCAAGAACTCATGTTATTGCGAGATTTCGACGAAATCATCAGCCCAGATATATTATCATTACAATTCTGCGATAATGACTTCGTAAATAATAGTTTTATCCTCGAAGATCATTCTATTGTTCGCAATCAAAAGAACCTTCGTCCTTATTTTAAAGACGGAGATATCATCTATCGTCAATCTGTTCGGCACTGGTACCGGTTCTTGTATACTTATTCTAGGATCTTTCGCCTACTGGACGGATTGGCTCAGCAGTACCAATACACCAGGTACGATGGCTATTTCGTGCCGCCTTTTCGCGGCGTCGGCGGCCTAGTCCAGAAACAGACGGATCAAGGCTTAGATCCTTTGACTGACGAAAACCGAAACGCTGAAGACTTAACAATCCGCCTTTTGAAAATGATGGCGGATGTCGTCTCCGAAGAAACCATATTGCTGACTTTCAACTGCTCGACACGAAGAAAAACTGACCAATATCGTTGGCTTCGCGTGGCAACGGCCGCCGGCTTTCAGCCGTTGCCTGGAATATCCCAGGCCATTGAAACCGCAAAGAAAAACGGCGTTCCGGTCTACGCACGTGACGGCGCCCATTGGGGACCGGAAGGCCATCGCATCGTCGGAATGGCACTTGCCGACGAACTAAACCGAATACTAAGTGATGCGCACGCCGATTAGGCCATCGACTCATAACGCCGGGCCCATATTCTCAATGACGCTAACGTTGCGAGCGCGAGGAAGGGTCTGAAGGCGGGGATCCTGATCCGCCGCCGCATCGGTTTGGTGTTCGCCCAAGCCTCGCGGTCTGCCTTCTGTTGCCGCAGCGCATCGCTGTCAAAAAGCGCCCAGCCCTGCGGGTTTGCGACCGGCGGGCGTCCCCCAATGGGAATCCATGTGCACGACCACATTGGTCGGCCGACTTGCCCGATGCGCTCGTGCGGTGGATCGGACGAGATCCAAATATTCGGCTCGTGTCCTGACGAAACCGAAGTTCGTAAGGTGCCTGGGTCAGACGTGACGAACTTCGGTTTCGGGACACGAGCGTCGCGCTGCGCCGCAAGTCGTCGGCGCGCGCGACACCGCGTGGTTTGTTGGGCAGCAAAGGTCTTATGATCGACCATTCGAGGTCTGAAAGTTCGTTCCGTCTTGGTGACATCGTGGGCCCCCGTCCTTGATGGAGCCTTTGACTCACGGGTCGACCAAAATCGGAATCCCATTCATGAGTTCATGGACTAGTCCAATTGTCCTCCGGCAATTGACACTGGTATAGCGCAAACTGCACGCGTGCCGCCCTAGGCTTTCAGCGTGCTCACTATTAGCTTTCCGTCACTGTTGAGCGTCAATCGTTTGCTAACAGATGGATAAGGCTTGACGTGTCCCAGCGCCCGCCGCCGCGTTGTTGGACATGGGCATAGAACTGATCGATCATCGCGGTGGCCGGCAACCGTGCTTTGTTGCTTTGGGCTTCCTCCAAGACGATGCGCAGGTCCTTGCGCATCCAATCAACGGCGAAACCGAAATCAAATTTGTCTTCCGCCATTGTGATGGCCCGGTTCTCCATCTGCCAAGAACCCGCCGCGCCTTTTGAGATCACATCGACAAGTTTGGGTATGTCCAACCCCGCCTTGACGCCGAAATTGATGCCCTCAGAAAGTCCCTGCAGCAATCCGGCGATACAGATCTGGTTGACCATTTTGGTCAGTTGACCCGCGCCAGCGTCGCCCATCAATGTCACCGCGCGGGCGTAGGAATCCATCACAGGGCTTGCCGTATCAAAGGTCGCCTGCGCGCCCCCCACCATGATCGTCAGAACACCATTTTCGGCGCCCGCTTGGCCGCCGGACACAGGGGCGTCGAGGAATCCAAATCCCTTCTGCTTGGCCGCGGCTTCCAATTCACGGGCCAGGTTCGCCGAAGCCGTCGTATGATCGACCAGAATGGCATCTTGGCTCATACCGGCGAAGGCGCCGTTGTCGCCATAGGTTACGCTGCGCACATCTTCATCATTGCCGACACACATGAAGACGATTTCGCGATTCGCCGCAGCTTGGGCGGGTGTCTCGGCCGCAGCCCCACCATGCGCCGCGACCCATTCGTCCGCCTTGGCTTTTGTGCGATTGTAGACAACGACGTCGTGGCCCTTCGCGGCCAAATGACCAGCCATCGGGTAGCCCATGACGCCGAGACCGAGAAATGCGACCTTTTGCTGCCCGCTCATGATGTCCTCGCTGTGATCGGAAATGTGACAACGCTCTTATACCAAGCGCCGGGGAGGTTGACCAACCTCAGACCCACCGAGAGATAGAAAGAGGGAGCTTTCAATGGGGACCACACCAAAAAAGATCGTCATGGTCACCGGGGCAACATCCGGGATCGGCGCAGCGACCGCCAGGCGCTTTGCCCAAGATGACTGCGCGCTCATCATTCTCGGACGACGCGCCGATCGACTGCGGGCGCTGGCCGCGGAGGTTGAGGTTCCGGTCCATTGCCTTGCTGTAGATGTAACCGATGCTGGCGCCGTGGCCGACGCGATCGGCGGACTACCTGCAGCGTTTCTGGCCGTCGATGTATTGGTCAACAACGCGGGCCTGGCGCGCGGCCTGGCGGCGGCACAAGATGCGTCCTTGCAAGATTGGGACGAGATGATCGAGACCAATGTCAAGGGATCGGCCTATTGCACGCACGCGGTGCTACCCGGCATGGTCGCGCGTAATCGCGGCCATATCATTAATGTCGGTTCGGTAGCCGGGTCCTATCCATACCCTGGCGGCAACGTCTATGGCGCGACAAAAGCATTTGTGCACCAGTTCACCTTGAATCTGAAAGCGGACTTGCTTCGGACTCGCGTCAGAACAACATGCTTAGAACCTGGTCTAACCGAAACAGAGTTTTCCCAGGTCCGCTTCCGCGGCGACCATGAAAAAGCCGCCCGGACCTATGCTGGCGCCGAGTCAATGACACCCGAGGATATGGCCGAAGTCATTTTTGCAGTCAACGCACTTCCTGAGCGGGTCAATGTCAACCGCATCGAGGTTATGCCCGTGTGCCAAGGCTTTTCACCGTTTGCGATTGAGCGAACAAGCCGGTAGTTGTCCAGCGGCCCAAAAAAGGCCGGGGCCGGCGGATAACGCGCGACCCCAGCTGATACGTCACGTTGTGGTGCGGGGATAGGCTACATGCCCATGCCACCCATACCGCCCATGCCGCCCATGCCGCCCATATCGCCACCGGGCATGGCTTCTTTCTTTTCCGGTTTTTCGGCGACCATGGCTTCGGTCGTGATTAACAGCCCGGCGACCGAGGCCGCATCCTGCAACGCTGCACGCACAACCTTGGTCGGGTCGATAATCCCGGCTTTCACCAGATCTGTGTATTTCTCGTTCTGTGCGTCAAAGCCGAATCTCGGGTCTTCCGACTCGAGGATTTTGCCGACCACAATCGACCCGTCGACGCCCGCATTCTGGGCAATCTGGCGCAATGGCATACGCAATGCCCGGCGCACGATGTCGATACCGACTTTTTGATCATTGCCATCGGCTTTCAGCTTGTCGAGAACGCGGCTGCTGTAGAGCAACGTCACGCCGCCGCCCGGGACGATTCCCTCTTCGACCGCGGCGCGGGTCGAATGCAGCGCGTCTTCGACGCGATCTTTGCGTTCTTTCACCTCAACCTCGGTTGCACCGCCGACGCGAATAACCGCAACGCCGCCGGCCAACTTTGCCAAACGTTCCTGTAGCTTCTCGCGATCGTAGTCTGAGGTGGTCTCTTCGATTTGCGCTTTGATCTGGCCAACGCGGCCATCGATCGCGTTCTTGTCACCAGCGCCATCGATGATGGTCGTGTCTTCTTTGTTGATCAGCACGCGCTTCGCCGTACCGAGCATTTCCAGCGTGACGTTCTCGAGTTTGATGCCGACGTCTTCTGAGATCACCTGGCCGCCACTCAAAATGGCGATGTCTTCCAGCATGGCCTTGCGCCGATCGCCAAAACCAGGCGCTTTGACGCCCGCGACCTTCAACCCGCCACGAAGCTTGTTGACCACCAGAGTGGCAAGCGCCTCGCCCTCAATATCTTCCGCGATAATCAGCAATGGACGGCTGGATTGGACGACCGCTTCCAGAACCGGCAGCATGGCTTGTAGGCTGGAAAGCTTCTTTTCGTTGATCAGGATGTAGGGATTTTCCAGCTCCGTGATCATCTTTTCCGCATCGGTCACGAAATAGGGTGACAGATAGCCGCGGTCGAACTGCATGCCTTCGACCACCTCAAGTTCTGTCTCTAGCCCCTTGGCTTCCTCAACCGTAATCACACCCTCTTTGCCGACCTTTTCCATCGCTTCCGCGATGATGTCGCCAATTTCGCGCTCGCCGTTTGCCGAGATCGTCCCAACTTGGGCGATTTCCTCGTGTCCCGAGACTTTCTTCGCCGCTTTTTCGATCGCGGACACAACCGCGTCGACGGCTGAATCGATGCCGCGCTTCAGGTCCATCGGGTTCATGCCGGCGGCGACCGCTTTCGCGCCTTCATGCACGATCGATTGGGCCAATACGGTGGCGGTCGTCGTGCCATCGCCGGCGATATCGCTCGTCTTCGACGCGACTTCGCGCACCATTTGGGCGCCCATGTTTTCAAATTTGTCTGCGAGTTCGATTTCCTTGGCGACGGTCACACCGTCCTTGGAAATCCGCGGTGCACCGAACGACTTGTCAAGCACCACATTGCGGCCTTTGGGGCCCAAAGTCACTTTAACTGCGTCGGCGAGCGTATCCACGCCACGCAACATACGTTCGCGTGCTTCGCCGCCAAATCTCACGTCTTTTGCTGCCATGTCATTGGCTCCGCTATTCAATTATGCCCATGATGTCGGACTCCTTCATGATCAGCAGCTCGTCGCTGTCGATCTTGACTTCCGTGCCCGACCACTTGCCGAACAAGATTTTGTCGCCTGCTTTCACGTCCAGCGCTTGAATCTTGCCGTCGTCGCCGCGCGCGCCCGGTCCGGCCGCGACGACTTCGCCTTGCATGGGTTTTTCCTTCGCCGTGTCCGGGATGATGATCCCGCCGGCACTGCGCTCCTCTTCTTCGGTTCGCTTGACCAATACGCGGTCATGCAACGGCCTGAACTTCATTGGCGTTCTCCAAACTTGCAGCTGCATCGAAAATGGCGTGCGCTAGCACTCTCAATTAACGAGTGCTAACGCGCAACCCGGTATATGGCCGGGCCAACCAACTGTCAAGTGGCACGGCGCAAGCTGTTGGAGTTGTCAAGGCCTATGGCAATGACGGGCCATCGACAAGCACGTCTAAAAGTGTGAATCCGCGCGAATATGATGAAATCGGCTTTGAAATCGGGCCAGATCGGCGGGGTCGAGACCAACCGTCACATGGGCGCTTTGATCGTTGTCCGCGCGATCGATCACGCATCCATGGGCATATAACCACGCCAATGCGGCGCCGTCGTCGAGAGCCACATCTAACTCAACGATGCTTTGCTGACCGGACAGGATCTCGTCAAGGGCTTCCAACAGGGCATCACTGCCTTCGCCTGTTTTCGCCGAGACCAAAACAGCGTTGGGGCACCTTTCGGCTTGCGCTTCCATCACAGACCGCTGTTCGGACGACAACAAGTCCGCTTTGTTCAGGGCCTCCAACACGGGTGTCTGTGCGTCAGTACCCAAAGCCGCGAGAACGTCCTCCACATCCGTCTTTTGTGCTTCCGCATCCGGGTGTGCAATGTCCCGTACATGAACCAGAACATCAGCTTCCAACACTTCTTCCAAGGTCGCGCGAAAAGCGGCCACCAGATCGGTCGGCAAGTCCGAGATAAACCCGACCGTGTCCGACAAGATGATGCTGCGACCGGAGGGCAGTGTAAGCCCCCTCATAGTGGGATCCAATGTCGCAAACAGCTGGTCTTCCGCAACGACGCCGGCGCCGGTAAGCCGATTAAAGAGTGTCGACTTGCCAGCGTTGGTGTAGCCAACCAGCCCGACGACCGGATACGGCACCTTGCGCCGCGCGCCACGATGAAGTTCGCGGGTGCGGACAACGGCACTTAACGCGCGGCGAATGCGCGTAACCCGCTGGTCGATAATTCGACGGTCGGCTTCAAGTTGGGATTCGCCGGGCCCACCCATGAAACCGAAGCCGCCGCGCTGCCGTTCAAGATGAGTCCACGATCGGACCAAACGGCTGCGCTGATATGTCAGTGAAGCCAGTTCAACCTGCAATCGTCCTTCGCGTGTGCGTGCGCGCCGGCCGAATATCTCCAGAATAAGGCCGGTGCGATCGATTACTTTGCAATTCAGCGCAGTTTCCAAATTGCGTTGCTGCACCGGCGTCAGAGCTTGGTCGACGATCACAAGGTCGATCCTGTCAGCAACAATTTCGTCTTTCAGCTGCTCAATGCGGCCGGTACCAAACAAGGTACCCGGCCGGGCCTTGCGAATTGGCACGAGATCCGAATTGGCGATATCCAAATCAATGGCACGCGCCAGCCCAATCGCTTCATCCAGTCGATCTTGCGGCGCGCGCGCCGCGTGCCGCCCGTTGTTCATCACCGGGTGAAGAACCCACGCACGCTCAGGTTCGACATCCGCCTCGCGACGTGTCGCCAAACTTGGATCATGTCCGTTAGTACGGTGAGGCAACATGCCCTACATAGGCAACGTCCGACGGACGCATATGATGTGTAACGTTCAACCTTGTGCTTCTGAAGATTCTCGAGGTTGTTCGAACAGCTGTATTGGTGTCGACGGCATGACAGTCGAAATAGCATGCTTGTAGACAAGCTGGGATTGACCATCCCGGCGCAATAGCACGCAGAAATTATCGAACCAGGTAATGACGCCTTGCAGCTTCACTCCGTTGACGAGAAACACTGTTACAGGCACTTTATTTTTGCGGACGTGGTTAAGAAACACATCCTGTACGTTTTGGCCTTTTTCGCCTGCCATACCTCTAAACTCCCCAAAGTGGAGGTACCGCACCGGCACCGCAACGTGCCGGAGACAGTTAACTCCTTGCCCCCCGACAGATAATTAAACAACTCAACATAGGCTGCAAACCGCTTATCTTAGCGCCCAGCTCGAACGCCAAGCAAGATTAACCATTACAATTGACGGACTTGTGCCCTATTTCCTAGTTTTTGACCTAACCTCTTGATGATGTCCAACCAAGCCAGTTTTTGGCGAATCAAGCGACCCTGATTCGTCAATTAGCTGCACCGCCACCGCGTACGAAGTCCAGATAGAGCGATCGCAGACGACCCGTTGTGGTTCCTGGGACCCCGTTGGCGATGACACGATCATCAATTTGCACCACTGGCACAACGAACGAGCTCGTTCCCGTCAAAAACGCCTCTCGGGCGGCCAATCCCTCGTCGACCGTGAACGCCGCTTCTTTGATCCTTAACCCAGCCGACCGAGCCAACGTGATGATCCTTCGTCGCGTAATCCCATTCAATATATCAGCGTTCGCGTCGCGCGTTACAATGACACCGTCGTTATTGACAATCCAAGCATTGGACTGGCTCCCTTCCGTGACATAGCCATGATCATCAACCTGCCAAGCCTCAAACGCACCAGCCTGCGCGGCCTTTTGTTTGGCCAGAATGTTCGGCAGCAACGAGACTGACTTGATATCCCGCCGCCGCCAACGTTGGTCGGGCACTGTGACGACTTTAACGCCATCGACCAGAACACGCGCGCTGGCCGGGCGGCCGCGTCGCGCGGTGACGGTGACCGTTGGTTTTGCGTCCGCTGGAAAAACGTGGTTCCGCGGGGCGACGCCGCGCGATATCTGTAGGTAAACAATGCCCTCTTCCACGTGATTGCGACGTACGACCTCGCATAGCACGCTGTCGAGCGCGCGTTGGCCCATCGGCGCCGCCATGTCCAATGCATTCAGGGAATTGGCCAAGCGTTCATAGTGCCACGCCGCATCGACAAGTCGGCCATCGACTACTGCGATAACTTCGTAGACACCGTCAGAGAACTGCGTCGCGCGATCCTCGATATGGACCTGTGCCGTGCCATGTCGCATATAGCGACCGTTGACATATGCGATTCGCGACATGAACTCCAATCCTATTCTTGCCAGAACATGGGCGTAAACAACACCAGCAGCGCGAACAACTCAAGCCTACCTGCGATCATACCGATGATCAGAAACAACTTTGCCAATGGGGCGAATTCCATGCCAAGCGATGCCCCACCGGCGGCGGCCAACACAGGGCCTGTATTGGTGAGCGCGGACGTCGCGTATGTCAAAGCGTGTTCGAAACTCAAACCGGTTGAGGCGAGGCCCGACGCAATACATATGAGACAAAAGATGTAAGCTACGAACAAGCCCCAAACCGCGTGAATCATGCGTGTTGGTACGCTCGCATCGCCATACTTGACCGGCACGACCGCGTGTGCATGAAGCAATAGTGCCATTTCGCGCATGCTTTGCCGGAGCAACATGATTACGCGCATGAGTTTCAAGCCGCCGGCGGTCGAGGCGCTTGACCCGCCGATGACCGCCAGACCCAAAGCGACAAATGCCGAAAACGTCGTCGATGGCCCTTCGACGAAATAGCCGGTCGTCGTCAAGGCAGAGATTGCGTTAAAGAAGGCGCCTGACCAATTCGACCGCGCAACCGAAGTGTCCCCCAGCGACATCGACAGCACGCTCCACAGGCCGGCCGCCACCAACAAAACGAAAAGTAATCGGAACTCCGGGTCGCCAACATATGCCGACCACGTGCCCTGCATCGCGCGCACGTGGACATAGAAATTGATCGCCGCGGCGATCATGAAAACAGCCAATATGACCTGCACCCCGCGGCCGGCATACATGCCGGGCCCCTGTGCGTCTGTCATGAAACCGCCCGTCGACGCGGTGCTCATGGCGTAACAGATCGCGTCAAAAACAGGCATTCCGGCGACGGCTAGAGTTACCCCGCACAAAGCGACAAGCCCAAAATAGGTCAGGGACATGTTGACGATGGAGCGGCGCATGCTGGCCCGCGACGCGGTGGTGAGATGAACCGCCCCGCTTGGGCGCCGCACGCGAACGCCGCCGATACCAAGCAGTGGCAAAATGGCGAGGGCGAAAACAATAGTGCCCAAACCGCCCATAAGCTGCGTCATGGCACGCCAGAGAACCAGGCTGTGGCCCAATTGACCGGGGTCGCTAATCACCGTTAAGCCAGTTGTCGTGAGCCCCGATACCGCCTCGAAATACGCGTCGGCGATCGATGGGATAGCGCGCGCATAGAGGAAAGGGATACCGGCGAACACGCCTGGGACTGCCCACAACAACACCGCCAACAGAAAGCTGTCGCGCTGACGCAATGGCTGATCGCGGCCACCCGCCACGAGACGCAGCAACATGCCCGTGAACATGGCGGCGGCCGCCGCGATCGCGAACGCGACGACGGTTCGTTGGCTCTCCTCGGATGCCGCGACCAGCAACGGTACAAGCGTTAGAGCGCCAAGGCCGACTAAGACCGATCCGAGAATGTGAAAAACAGCTGCGTAGGCCATGAAACCGTCGTATTTGGCGGCACGTGGCGTTGCCGCGTCGAGACCATCAAAAGAAGCCGAGTGCGACAGAGAAAAGCCGCTCAACTTTTTTCACCGAATCGTGGGGCGCGAAAAGGATGACCCGATCTTGGCTCTTCACCGTTGTATCACCCCGGGGGATGATCACCTGGTCGCCGCGCACAATCGCACCTAGCAAAACACCCCGCGGCAAGCGTGCACTCTTGAGTGACTGGCCGACAATCGGCGACGTTTCCATGGCCTCCGCTTCGATCACCTCCGCCTCGCCGCCGCGTAGCGCATAGACCGAACGGATTCGACCTTGTCGAACATGCTCCAAAATGCTCGACACCGTGATTTCCCTCGGGCTTACCGCCGCGTCAATTCCCAAGGGGGAAATCAATGGCGCGTACTCTGCTGCGTTGATCAGTGTGATTGCACGTGGACAGCCATGTCGCTTTGCCAATACCGAAACCAATATGTTGGTCTCATCGTTGCTGCTGACCGCGACGATGGTTTCGGATGACGCAATGTTGGCCTCATCAAGAAGTTCGGAATCCAAAGCGTCACCGTGGAGAACGATCGTCTTTTCCAGCTGGTCGGCGACCAGCTCAGCCTGCTCGCGGTCCACTTCGACCAGTTTCACCTCAATGCTTGACTCGGACTGCTCCAAGTGCCGCGCTAAATCGAGACCAATGTGTCCACCGCCAACGATCACCAATCGCCGCGCTTCTTTCTCCTCGTGACCAAAGGTCGCCAAGGCGCGCGTCATGTGGTCGGTCTCGACAACGAAATATACTTCGTCGCCTGGGAGCATCTGGTCCATGCCGGTTGGGATAATCGTGGTGTCTTGGCGTACGATGTAGACGATCGTGATATTGAGGCTTGGAAATAGTTCGGTCAGTTGCCGCATGGGTGTGTGAACAATGGGGCAGTTTTCCGTAATCCGTACGCCGACCAATCGCACGCGATCGTCGGCAAAACCGCGCATGTCAACGGTCCCCGGCACTTCCAATCTTCGACTGATCGCGTTGACGACTTCGGCCTCGGGTGAAATCAAGACGTCAATCGGAATATGATCACGGCTAAACAAATCGGCCCACGCCGGCGCCAAATAAGCGGGGGTGCGAACCCGCGCGATTTTCATTGGCACATTGAAAAGAGAATGCGCCACTTGGCATGAGACCATGTTGATTTCGTCCGATTGCGTTACGGCAATCAGCATGTCCGCGTCTTGGGCCCCGGACTGTTCGAGAACGTCGGGATGAGACGCGTAGCCAGCAATCGTCTGCACATCGAGCGAGTCGCCAACACGCCGGATTTGCTCTTCCGCGTGATCGACGACCGTAACGTCGCTGCCTTCTCCAGACAGATGCTGTGCAATATTGAAACCGACTTGGCCGGCACCACACACGATAATGTTCAAGACTGCCCCCGAGCTCCAATACATACATCCCGCAGACGCGAACTGTCCGCGCATGCACCGTCGATGTCGGATTTCAACCCCGGACGTCGCCGGTGATGCCCAGGGATTTCAGCTTGCGATGCAGCGCCGACCGTTCCATTCCAACAAACGTCGCAGTTCGCGATATATTGTTGCCGAAACGCGTTACTTGTGCTTGCAAATATTGCTTTTCGAACATCTCGCGCGCTTCACGCAACGGCAGCGCCATGAACTCAGCACCACCGTCGGGACGGACCGACTCGGGACCATTGGCAGTGAGCTCCGGCGGCAACATCTCGGCCCGGATCGGCGTGTGTGGGTCACCCGGCGACATGATCAACAGCCAGTCGATGACATTTCGCAATTGGCGGACGTTTCCTGGCCAGTCGCACGTCTGTAGAACCGCCAGGGCATCTTCCGCAAAATTGCGTGGTAGCGAGCCGGCAGCTTCGGCCGCCCGGTCCATGAAATGCTCGGCAAGCACCGGGATATCGTCGCGGCGCTCACGCAGCGGAGGAACCTTAATCGGGACAACATTCAGGCGGTAAAACAGGTCCTCGCGAAATCGCTTGGCCTCGATTTCGCTCCGCAGGTCCCGGCTGGTCGCGGAAATTACCCGTACATCCACTTGCACGGGGCGCCCGCCACCGACGCGCATGAAAGTTTGATCTTGCAAAGCGCGTAGAATCTTTCCCTGCGTTTCCAGTGGCATGTCGGCGACTTCGTCGATGAACAAGGTACCGCCGTGGGCCAGCTCGAATGTTCCGGTCTTGCGTGGTGTCCCCGGGCCGCGGGCGCCGGCTTCAATGCCGAATAGTTCCTCTTCCATGCGATCGGGTGTCATCGACGCGGCGTTGGCGACCACGAATGGTCCGGCACTGCGGCGCGACATTCTGTGGATCAACCGCGCAACGACTTCTTTGCCAGATCCGGCGGGCCCCGCGACCATGACCCGGCTTCCGGTCGGCGCAACACGTTCGACCGCCATCCGCAAGCTGGAGATCGCATTGGAACGGCCGATTAGCTCGACGTCGCCGCCGACGCGCTGTAACAACTCGGCATTTTCACGGCGCAAACGAGCCGCTTCGATCGCTCGGCTGACACTAAGCAATAGCCGGTCGGTTTCGAATGGCTTTTCGATAAAGTCGTAGGCGCCAAGCCGAATCGCCGACACCGCCGTCTCGATATTGCCATGGCCACTGATCATGACCACAGGGAGTTCCGGCACGCTTTTTTTCAGCTCGCGCAGTATTTCGATGCCGTCCATCCGGCTGCCCTGAAGCCATATGTCGAGCAATACAAGTGTCGGCATGCGCGTTTCGATCGCCGCCATGGCGGATTCGTCGTCCCACGCTTCGCGCGTCTCATAGCCTTCGTCCGCGAGAATCTGCGCGATTAACGTACGGATATCGCGTTCGTCGTCGACAATCAGGATTTCGTTAGGCATGGGACGCTTCGGTCACGTCATCAATAGCATTGTTGGAAAGCGCATTCGGGACATTTGACGCGGCCGGAAATATCAGACTGACGCTTGCGCCGCCGCCGGGCGTATCCGCCAACACCAACTCTCCATCGTGATCCTCCATGATCTTCTTGACGATGGCAAGGCCAAGCCCCGTGCCCTTTGCACGTGTGGTTACGTACGGTTCGGTTAGCCGATCGCGCATGTCTGCGGGCAAACCACGTCCGTTATCGATCACTGTCACCCTCGGAACATTGCCATTCATTGTGCTGACTTTTACTACGATACGCCCCTGCTCTGCGACACTCTCTTGATCTGGATCGCGACCGTCAATGGCATCCAACGCGTTCTGCAACAAATTCGTCAATGCCTGCCCGACCAATCGCGCGTCGCATTGCACGGCGACGATGTCATCGGGCAAATTCGCGTCAAACGCAATGTCCGGCCGTGCCATTTTTTGCATTGACAGCGCGTTTCGGCTGATTTCCACAAGATCTCCAGTTACCCGTACGGGTGCCGGCATACGTGCAAAAGCTGAGAATTCGTCCACCATCCGCCGTATGCCGCCGACCTGTCGAACGATCGTGTCAATACATTGTGCAAACACCTCCGGTTCATCCAAGATATCGCGCAAATACTTGCGTTTGAGTCGTTCCGCGGAAAGTTGTATCGGCGTCAGCGGGTTCTTGATTTCATGGGCAATGCGGCGGGCCACGTCCGTCCACGCTGCGGCGCGCTGCGCGTTTACCAACTCGGTAATATCGTCGAACGTGACCACATAGCCCTGCCCGGTGCCGCCCGAGCCTTCTACCGCCACGCGCACCAGCAAAGTCCGCGCACGGTCTTTTCGTACCAATCCGACCTGGTCTTGCGCCGTGCGGTGCTCTCCATCCCGCACGGCGGCCATGAGTTCGGCCATCTCGGGCACCGCGTCCTCAATCGGCTTGCCAACCAGGTCTTGCGCGGTCGCGCTGAGCAGCTCCAACGCCGAGCGATTCGGCAAGAAAATTCGTCCGTCCGAGTCGAGTCCTAGGACGCCGGCGGACACGCCGAACAATACCGTCTCGGTAAATCGGCGACGCTCATCGAGTTGGCGATTTGCCTCAATTAGCTCCTCACGTTGACTGCCGAGCTGGCCGGTCATGCGATTGAAGGCCCGGCTCAGCGATGCAATTTCATCGCCTTCCGGACCTTCAATGACCCGCGCGGTCAGATCGCCCCCGCGCACGCGTTCGGCCGCCGCGACCAGGCTCGATATTGGCCGGACGAGACCATTCGCGAATGTGAGCCCAACCCAGACCGCCGCCAAGAGAAGCAACAGCGCCACGATCACATAGATCATGGTGAATGTAATCTGAATCCCGGTGCGCTCGCTTTCCAATACCTGATATTCGTCGACCGCGCGCGACAACCGCTCCATATGTTTCAAAACATCAGAGTCAACGAAGCGTCCGACATAAAGAAACGCGCCAATCATGCTGTCTATGGCAGCGAGCGCCCGTACACGGTCGCTGTTTTCGCTGGTCACCACGACCACTTCGCCGCCAGCGGCCCTTTGCAACAGCGCTTGCGGCAACGGATCAAATTCCAACACAAAGCTGAGCTTGGTTTTCGCCAGAACCTTGCCGTCGGCGCGTACCACAATCGCTTCGGTCAACGACCTTTCCGTGGCCAAATCTTCCAGAAAGCCATTAAATCCGGACGGGTTTTCAAGCAACCGCGGGCCGATACGATTGATGGCGCTGACCATGGACAGTAGGTCGGCCCGTATGAACTGCTGGTGGTCGCTCAAGTAAGCCTTGCCGACCGCAAGCGAGCGCTCCAATGCCGTGCTGACCCTGTCATTGAACCAGCTTTGCAACCCGAAACTGAAGAATAGAGCGGAGAAAACAGCTACCAAGATCGCTGGCGTAACGGCCACAATGCTGAATAGCGCGACCATACGCGTATGGAGACGCGACCCCACCGACCCCTGACGGCGCGCGATCCACAGACGCACCAGGCGCCAGGCGACCAGCGCGCCGATCAATAGCAATATGATCAGATCAATATTGAGTAATATCAATATCGTACGAGAGTTGGGTCCAGCTGGCGAAAACGACCCTGTAATCGCGCCATAAGTCGCGACGCCGCAGATCAAAGCCGCCGCCGCAAGGATCAACGGCAGCTTGCGCGACAATCCAACCGCGACCGCCCAACGGTTGACACGACTGCGGGAGCGCGCAGTTTCCAACTCGGAACTGTGGGTGTTTGCGGTCATCGTGGAGCGGCGCGGCCGCTCCTCACTTTGCGCCACGCACGACCTGGATGTCGAGCGCGCGGATCTTCTTGCGCAACGTATTGCGGTTTAGGCCAAGCAATTTCGCGGCCTTGATCTGGTTGCCGCGTGTCGCGGTCAATGTGTGTTCGATCAACGGACGTTCAACTTCTTGCAATATGCGGTCATACAACCCCGCCGCCGGTAAATCGTCTTTGTGGTTCGCAAAGTATTGCGCCAAATGACGATCAATGGAATCACTTAGGCTCTCATCCGCGCGCGGCCTGTCATCGTTGCCCGTTGGGTTTTTTGCAGCGACCGTCAATTCGCGATCGACGATATCGACATCGATGATTTCCTCGGTGTGCAAAACCGTTATGCGCCGGATCAGATTTTCAAGTTCGCGAACATTTCCTGGCCAACCATAGGCGCAGAGCCGGTCCATGGAATCGCCGCTAAATGATTTCTGAGCCAAGCCTTCGGCAGCGGATCGATCCAAGAAATGACGTACCAACAGGGGTATGTCTTCGCGACGTTCGCGCAGGGGTGGCAATCGCAACGGCACCACATTGAGACGATAAAAGAGGTCCTCGCGAAACAGCCCTTGTTCGATGTGGGACCGAAGATCACGGTGTGTCGCCGCGACGATTCGCACATTTGTCCGAATAGGCGTTCGGCCACCGACGGAAGTAAACTCGCCCTCCTGCAGTACGCGCAATAACCGGGTCTGTGCCTCCAGCGGCATATCGCCGATTTCATCCAAGAACAGGGTGCCGCCGTTGGCTTGTTCAAAACGGCCCGCGGTGCGTGTCGCGGCGCCGGTGAATGCTCCGCGCTCATGGCCAAAAAGTTCACTCTCGATGAGCTCGCGCGGAATCGCTGCCATATTCACGGCGACAAACGGACCGTCTTTGCGGCGCCCATAGTCGTGCAACGCGCGGGCGAAGAGCTCCTTCCCGGTTCCTGATTCGCCGCTGATCATCACCGTCAAGTCAGTGTTCATCAGCCGAGCGAGCACGCGGTAGGCGTCTTGCATCGCTTGCGACACACCGATCAACGGCAGCGAGTCTTCTTCAACGTCACGCGCGTCGGCGGCGGGTACCCCGGTCTCGTGTTCCGGCCGTGGTGCCGGCGTCAGAGCGCGCTGCACGATGCCCAGCAACTCGGACAGGTCGAACGGTTTCGGCAAATACTCATACGCCCCGCGTTCGGCGGCACGAATCGCGGTCAACAATGTTGTTTGCGCGCTCATCACCACGATCGGAAGAGATGGCCGCAACCTTTTGATACGAGGCAGTAAATCAAGACCACTGTCATCCGGCATGACGACATCGGTAATGACCATGTCGCCCTCGCCGTTCGCCACCCAGCGCCACAATGTCGCGGCGTTGCTGGCACACTTGACAACGTGCCCGGCTTGGCCAAGCGCACGGGCCAAAACTGTCCGAATCGAACGATCGTCGTCGGCAACCAGGATCGTGGCCGGCGTCATCACTGCCCCTCCCCGTCGCGCCCAGATCGCGGCAACAACACCGAAATTGCGGTACACCGTGGCTTGCTATCGATCTCGATGACCCCGCCATGGTCTTGAACGAGCTTCGCGACGAGTGACAAGCCGAGCCCTGTTCCGCGCGCCTTCGTGGTGACAAACGGTTCGAACAAATTGGCCCGTATCGAATCTGGAACGCCGGGGCCGTTGTCCTGAACGGTTACCACGATCGGCAACTGGACCGGCGCGGCGCCGCCGGCAACGGCCATGCGCCAACCGTGTTGATATCGCGTGATCAAGCGGATTCGGCCCCCGGTCTGTGGCACCGCTTCTGCCGCGTTCTTCAGCAAATTGAGAAAGATCTGGATCAGTTGATCGCGGTTGCCCAGCACCGCCGGAATCGACGGATCATATTGCTCTTCGACGTCAACATTCTTCGCGAAACCATTGACCGCCAACTGCCGGACATGATCAAGAACAGTGTGAATGTTGACCTCTGTCTTGGCCGTTGGTCGGTCATCGGCAAACACATCCATGCGGTCGACCAAATTGCCGATGCGGTCCGCCTCCAGGCAGATCAACTGAGTCAATTCACGATCCGAGCCACTGACGGCACGATCCAGCAACTGTGCCGCACCGCGGATGCCGGACAGCGGATTGCGCACCTCGTGTGCCAACATGCCGGCCATGCCGGCGATTGATCGTGCCGCGCGACGATGGGTGAATTGGTGATCGATCCTCAAAGCCACCGATCGCTCTTGCATCGCCATGACAATCCGCTTTTTGTCGTCCAACATCGGCGCAACCTGTACGTCCACTAACCATTCCCCGATCCTCGGGCCAGCAATGCGTATGCCATACTCCATGACGGTGTTGCCCTGGCCGCGGACTTGGTCGACCAACCCCAGCAAAGGACTATCTTCCGGAAGCAAATCCGCCAGTTCCTTGCGTTCCAACAATACAGCGCTATGCCCCAACATCTGCTCGGCCGCGGCGTTCGCAAATTCAATTTGGTTATCGCGACCGAGGGTCAGAATCGCGACCGGCAGAGCATTCAGGATGTTGGAGAGTTCGGCGCTATCGGCCCCCGTCCGAGGGTTATCGGCCATGCAGCTATGCGCCCGCGCGCTCGTAGAGATCGAAAACCGCATCACGAATTGCGCACGGTTCGTGCATTCTGAAAATTTCCGACCTGGCTTGAGGCGCACCCTTTAAACCTTTGATATACCATCCGATGTGCTTGCGCGCGATACGCACGCCACGGTCGCAGCCATGATGGGTGAGCAAGGCTTCGAAATGTTCGATTGCGGTCGCCCGCTGCTCGGTCAGCGTTGGTTCGGCACTTGTCGTTCCGGTCCGCAGCTCGCGTGCGATCTTGCCGGGTAGCCATGGCCGGCCGCGGGCCGCGCGGCCGACCATGACTCCGTCGACGCCCGATTCGGCCATGAGCCGGCGCGCGTCGTCGGTTGAGGCTACGTCACCGTTGCCTATCACAGGTATTGCCACGCGTTCTTTGATTCGACCAATAAACGCCCAATCCGCCTTACCTTTAAAGAATTGCGAGCGAGTCCGGCCATGAACGGTGATCATTTGGACACCACATTTCTCGGCCAATGTGGCGAGGTCAGGCGCATTGCGGGAATTGGCATCCCAGCCCGTACGCATTTTCATTGTGACCGGCACCGAAACCGCGGCAACGGTCGCTGACATGATGCGGCCCGCCAGCCTTTCGTCGCGCATGAGCGCCGACCCAGCCGCGCCATTCGTGACCTTCTTCGCGGGGCAACCGAAATTGATGTCAATAATCGACGCACCCCGGTCGACGCAAATGCGCGCAGCTTCCGCAAATAGGGCCGGTTCGCGTCCGGCCAATTGAACGGCAACCGGGCCAAGGCCATGGTCAAGCGTGGCCATGCGCATGGTGCGCCGGTTGGCATGGATCATTGCCTGGCTGGCAATCATCTCCGACACCACCAATCCGACACCATATCGCCGCGCGAGCCGCCGAAAAGGCAGGTCCGTGACACCCGACATGGGTGCCAAAATGATCGGATTCTCCACCTCAATTGCACAAATCTTGAGCATATGATTCTATGTATTTCGATTCGCCCAATATTTGGGCATCAATTTATATGTTTCGGTGACGTTGCGCAATTGCCCACCGCATTGCGTGCGCGCTATTGGCAAGGGGAGATTTGCCAATTAGCTTGCCGCCATGTGTGACCTGTTTTGCCCGTTCACGCGCTCATGACCGCAACTGCTGAGCGTGTGGCGCTCATTGTCGGCGCCGGCAGCGGCGAACGCGTTGGTGGTGTAATGCCGAAGCAGTATCGGTCGATTGCGGGCGTGCCCTTGCTGCTCCGCACTATCCGTGCATTTTTGGCCCACCCACAGATCGACACAGTCCACGTTGTCATCAATCCATCGCACGGGCGCCACTATCAACACACAGTCGCGGGAATGTCGTTGCCGGACCCCGTTGCGGGCGGCGCGGACCGACAAACTTCTGTCCGCCGGGGACTGGAGCGGCTGGTCGATATCGCACCACGATTTGTACTGATTCACGACGCCGCGCGTCCCTTCGTGGACGCGGAAACGATCAGTCGTGTAGTTCAGGCGCTTGATCAGGAACCGGCGGCCATCGCCGCAACGCCGGTCACAGACACTTTGAAACGTGCGCGCGACGGCCATATCGCGGCAACCGTACCCCGCGCGCAGCTGTGGCGAGCACAGACACCACAGGGCTTTGATTTCAATGCGATTTTGGCCGCGCATCGACAATTCGCCGATCAAGTATTGACCGACGATGCCGCCGTGGCCGAACGGGCAGGCATCCCGGTTCGCCTTGTCTTGGGTAACGAAGAGAATTTCAAAGTGACGACAGAATTCGACTTTGTCCGCGCGGAGTCACAAGCCGCGCGACACGACGGTGCGGTTCGGGTCGGGCACGGTTTTGACGTCCATCGGTTCGGACCCGGCGACGCGGTCATTCTGTGCGGTATCACGATTCCACACACGCATCGCCTGGTTGGGCACTCAGATGGCGATGTCGGCCTGCATGCCCTAGTCGATGCACTTCTCGGAGCGCTTGGCGCCGGCGACATAGGTCATCATTTTCCTCCCACCGATCCGCGTTGGCGTGGCGCGGACTCGCGTCATTTTCTTGGGGCCGCGCGCGGCCTTGTCGCGGATGCTGGCGGCCGGATCAGCCATGTCGATGTGACTTTGATCTGCGAGGCGCCGAAAATTGGCCCTCACCGCGACGCCATGGTGGCGCAAGTGGCTGAGATTCTGCGGCTTGCAAAGGATCGGGTCAGCATCAAAGCAACAACCACGGAGAAGCTCGGATTCACCGGCCGCGGCGAAGGTATCGCCGCTCAGGCCACGGCCACGGTCATTGCGCCATGACCAGCGCCGCCCAAATATTGGCGACATGGTTCGGCGTCGGCCTGATGCCAAAGGCGCCGGGCACCTTCGGCGCGCTGGCGGCGTTGCCCTTGGCATGGCTGATCGTTTTGGGCTCGGGGCGCACCGGTTTGCTGGCCGCAACCTTGCTCGCGTTTGCTATCGGCTGGTGGGCGGCGGATGTATACGCGACGCGGGCCGGCAGTCACGATCCCGGCGCCGTCGTCATCGATGAAGTCGCCGGCCAATGGCTGACCCTGGTAGCCGTACCCTTGACCCTGCCGGGCTATGCTTTGGGGTTCGTCCTGTTTCGTGTCTTTGACATCGTCAAACCCTGGCCGGTGTCATGGGCGGATCGGTCCGTTGGCGGTGGGCTCGGCATCATGCTCGACGACGTCTTGGCTGGTCTCTATGCCGCCGCGGCTCTGATCGGACTGCGTCTGATGGGGGTGCCGCTGTGACCCTACCGCCTGATTTGGTCAAAAAATCCGCTAGGTTTCTGGATCAATGTCGCGGCGCCGGGCTGCATATCGTCACGGCCGAATCCTGCACCGGCGGCTTGATTGCTGGATGTCTGACCGAAGTGGCCGGGTCGTCTGATGTGGTCGACAGGGGCTTTGTAACCTATTCAAACGAAGCGAAGACCGAATTGGTCGGCGTGCCGCCGGAACTGATCGCGACCGACGGCGCTGTAAGCGAAACCGTCGCGCGTGCCATGGCTGAGGGTGCGTTGATGCGTGCCCGGGCTGAACTTGCGATCGCGGTGACAGGTGTCGCCGGTCCCGGCGGCGGCACCGCCACCAAACCGGTCGGCCTCGTTCACTTTGCGGTCGCGCGCAAAAGTGGCGAAACGCATCATGAATCGCGGCTGTTCGCTGGTAACCGGTCGTCAATTCGTGAAGCGACCGTCGACCTTGCTTTGGACCTTCTGGGACAGGCCGCAATGGCCGAGAGCGCGGAGTCAGATAGGCTCGCGCGCGGGTGACGCGACCAACTGATTGGACCCGTAAAGATCGCGTGCGCGGCCTTCGAAAGCGGCAACCATGCGTCGTACGGCTTCCAAATAGACGGTTCCGATAAGCTTGTTGAGCAGACGCGATCGGAAGGCGAAATCCACAAAAAAGTCGACTTTGCAAGCTCCATCCGCCAGGTCCGTGAATTGCCATCGGTTGGTCATACGGCGAAACGGGCCACGGGTCGGCTCGACAAGGATATGGTGGGGCGCTTCAAACGATACCCGCGAGCCAAAATGCTCGCGGATCATCTTGAAACCGATCAGCAGATCCGCGTCAAACTGGGATTCCTCGCGGTTAAAGACTCGCGCCGCCAGGCACCAGGGCAGAAATTCCGGGTAGCGACCAACGTCAAGAACCAGATCAAACAGTTGGGTTGCCGTGTAGGGCAACACGCGTTCATCACGGTGAACAGGCACGCGTCCTAAGTCCTTGTCACCGCCGCGCCGGCAAACGTCGTTTCTCTGGCCGCCCGAAGCGACTCATAGTCGCGGTCGGCGTGATATGACGAACGCGTCAAGGGCGAGGCCGACACCATCAGAAACCCGAGATCCTTCGCAGTCCGGGCATAAGACTCGAACTCGGACGGTGTCACGAACCGCATCACCGGATGGTGTCCCGGACTTGGCTGCAGGTACTGGCCGATGGTCACGAAATCCACGCCATGGGCCCGCAGATCGGCAAGGACTTCATGGATTTCTTCGGTCTGTTCGCCGAGCCCTACCATCAAACCGGACTTGGTGAAAACGCTCGGGTCGATTTCCTTTGCGCGTCTGAGTAACCATAGGGAATGTGCGTATCGCGCGGCCGGTCGCACCTTTCGATAAAGTCGCGGCACCGTTTCCAAATTGTGGTTATAAACGTCGGGCCCGGCGCGCGCGACCGCCTCGACCGCACCATCCTTGCGCTGAAAGTCGGGCGTCAACACCTCGATCGTGGTGGTTGGGGACGCCGCGCGAATCTTCTCGATGCATTGGACGAATTGACCCGCGCCGCCGTCGGCAAGGTCGTCGCGATCAACCGACGTGACAACCACGTGGCGCAGGCCCAATTGGCGCACCGCTTCTGCGACGTGATCAGGTTCGTGCGGGTCGAGCAGATCCGGTCGGCCCGTCGCGACGTTGCAGAACGCACATTTTCGCGTGCACACGCTGCCCAATATCATAACCGTCGCGTGTTTTTGTGCCCAACACTCACCGATATTGGGGCACGCGGCTTCCTCACAGACCGTGTTTAACGACAACGACCGCATGAGCTTACGGGTTTCATGATAATTTCGGGAGACTGGCGCCTTGACCCGGATCCAAGACGGTTTGCGCATCGATTCACCAGTCGCCGAAATCTTCGTGACATTGCTCATTTTGGAAACAGCCGCCATGACTTACATGTGGATAACACGGCCATACGCGTCAAGCACGGCCTCGTGCATCATCTCCGACAATGTCGGATGCGGGAAGACCGTGTGCATCAGCTCGGCTTCGGTCGTTTCAAGTGTCTTGGCGACTGTATAACCTTGGATCAATTCGGTTACCTCGGCACCGATCATATGCGCGCCCAACAACTCACCGGTCTTGGCGTCAAACACTGTCTTGATCATGCCGTCGGGCTCGCCCAGAGCGATTGCTTTGCCATTGCCGAGAAATGGAAAACGTCCGACGCGCACTTCGCGGCCGCTCTCCTTTGCCGCCTGTTCCGTCATGCCGACACTCGCGACCTGCGGACGACAGTACGTACAGCCTGGAATATTCGCGGTATCCAAGGGGTGGACGTCTAGGGTGCCGGCGATCTTATCCACGCAGATTACGCCCTCGTGGCTGGCCTTGTGGGCGAGCCAGGGTGGCCCAACGACATCGCCAATGGCGTAAACCCCCGGCTCGTCGGTTTGCAGCCATTCATTAACGATGATGTGGCCCTTGTCGACGCGCACCTTGGTGTTCTCAAGACCAATATCCTCAACGTTTCCCGTGATACCGATCGCCAGGATGGCGCGTTCGACATCGAGGGTCTCGGTCTTGCCCGCACCAAGATCGAGCGTCGCACTGACCCCGCCGTTCGCGACTTTCATCGCGGTCACCTTGGCGCCGGTATGGATTTTCAAGCCTTGCTTCTCGAATTGCCTGCGCGCAAGAGCTGAAATCTCAGCATCTTCGACGGGCAGAATTCGGTCGACAATTTCAACCACGGTCACGTCCGCGCCCATGTCGTGGTAAAAACTGGCAAATTCGATGCCGATAGCGCCAGAACCAATGACCAAAAGCGATTTCGGCATTTGGTCGGGCACCATCGCTTCCTTGTAGGTCCAAATATGTTTGCCGTCGGGCTCAAGGCCCGGCAAGGCACGCGGCCGCGCACCGGTCGCCAGCACTATGTGGGGGGCACTGAGCGTCTTCTGACCCTTGCCGTCCTTACTAACCGCAACCGCGCCGCCGCCAATCAAACTGGCGGCGCCATCAAACACCGCCACTTTGTTCTTCTTCAAAAGATGAGCCACGCCACGCGAAAGCTGTTTGGCGACCGCGCGTGACCGCGCCACAACTTTCTTGATATCGAATTCGGGTTTCGTCGCCGCAAAGCCATATTCAGGCAACCGTTCGAGCAAGTGTGCAATTTCAGATGTTCGCAGCAAGGCCTTGGTCGGGATGCAGCCCCAATTGAGACAAATACCGCCTAGATGCTCGCGCTCAACGACAGCCGCCTTCATACCCAGCTGCGCCGCGCGTATCGCCGCGACGTAGCCGCCGGGGCCGCCCCCGACGACAATCAAATCGAAAGCGTCATCCGCCATCTATAGCAACATTGTCAGTGGATCTTCAATCAGCGCCTTGAAGGCGCCGAGAACATCAGCACCGACCGCGCCATCGATGACACGGTGATCGCACGATAGCGTGCAAGACATCACTGTGGCCACGGCGAGGGCACCGTCCTTGACGATGGGTCGTTGTTCACCGGCACCTACCGCCAGAATGCCGGCCTGCGGCGGATTGATGATGGCGGAGAATTCCTTGATGCCGTACATGCCCAAATTCGAAACCGAAAATGATCCGCCCTGATATTCTTCGGGCATGAGCTTGCCGTCGCGTGCCCGCGCCGCGAGATCTTTCATTTCGTTGGAGATTTGGGCCAAGCCCTTGTTGTCGGCATTGCGGACAACGGGTGTCACCAATCCGCCGTCGACGGCCACGGCGACCGAGATGTCGATCGTGTTGTAACGCAATGTCGCGGCGTCGCCCCAGCTGGCATTTGCCTCCGGCACCTTGCGCAACGCCAAGGCCAGGGCGCGGACGACAAAATCATTGACGGAAATCTTATAGTCGTTGCTCCGGTTGTTAAGATCCTTGCGCGTGCCCAGCAGCGTGTCGATCTCACAATCCACCGACATATAGAAGTGCGGAATGGTCTGTTTTGACTGGAGCAAGCGCTGAGCGATGACCTTGCGCATGCCTGTATTTGGCACTTCGGTTGTCGCCGCAGTCGGCGGCACCACGGCCGCTGGCGCAACAACGGGTAGCGTAGCCGGTGCGGCCGCTGGCGCCGGCATGGGGGCCGGGCCGCGTGCCAATGCCGCCTCGATGTCGGCCTTGACAATGCGCCCATTGGGGCCGCTGCCCTGCAGCATCGCCAGATCTAGGCCCGCCTGTTTTGCCATCCGCCGTGCCAGTGGGCTCGCGAACACGCGGCGGCCGTCGCCATTGCCACGCGCTGCGTTTGGTGGCGCGGCCGCCGGCTGCGAAGCCGGCGCCTCGGGTGCCGGCGCGGGCGCGGCCGGTTGAATAGCCTCTGGCCCGCCAGAAACGGAGAAGCTCTCAAGCGCGCTGGAATCTTCGCCCTCCTCCAGGATAACGGCGATGGGCGCGTTTACCGCGACCTCCTCGGTCCCTTCGGCGACCAGGATCTTCGCCAAGACACCATCATCGATCGCTTCGATTTCCATGGTTGCTTTGTCCGTTTCGACCTCGGCGACAACGTCGCCAGCCGCAATCGCATCACCTTCGGCTTTCAGCCATTTGGCGAGTGTGCCTTCTTCCATCGTTGGCGAAAGCGCTGGCAAACGGAGCTCAATCGGCATTGTAATTTCCCATCTCGACAGACCGTTCGCGCCGTCGCCGACGCAGGTCATTTATTATCTATTGTGGCTCGGATTGGGCAGACCCAATGGCGCGACTGGCGCGAACACATTTGCCAATCCCCCCAAACCGCAGCCACCTGACTGGATCCGAAACCGCAGCCTATCGATAGCAAACAGATTTGATGGCGTCGACAATGTCATCAGTTGCCGGCAAAGCCAAACGCTCCAAATTCGCGGCATAGGGCATCGGCACGTCAGCGCCGGTCACACGCTTCACCGGTGCGTCCAAGTCGTCGAAGAATTTGTCCATGGCAAGAGCCGCGATCTCCGACCCAATTCCGGCAAACGGCCAGCCTTCCTCCACAGTCACGAGACGATTGGTCTTCGTGACTGATTGCCTGAGCTTCTCGGTATCAAGGGGGCGCAGCGTGCGCAGATCCAGGACCTCAACCGAAATCCCCTCCTCGGCAAGCTGTTCCGCCGCCGCCAGGCAGCATTCAAGGGGACGCGAGAAACCAGCGACGGTCACGTCATTTCCTTCGCGCAACACCGCCGCGCGCCCGATCGGAATAATATGGTCGGAGTCGTCCGGAACCTCGAAACTTTGCCCGTAGAGGATCTCATTCTCCAGAAAGACGACCGGATTGGGATCACGGATCGCAGATTTCAGCAGCCCCTTTGCATCAGCCGCCGAATAGGGCGTGACCACTTTCAACCCCGGAACATGCGCGTACCAACTGCCATATTCCTGCGAATGTTGCGCAGCCACACGGGCCGCGGCGCCATTTGGGCCACGAAACACGATCGGACATGTCACGGCGCCCCCAGACATGTAATGGGTCTTTGCCGCTGAATTGATCAAGTGATCTATGGCTTGCATGGCAAAGTTGAAAGTCATGAATTCGACGATGGGGCGCAGCCCCATAAACGCGGCACCAACGCCGACACCGGCAAAGCCGGCCTCGGTTATCGGTGTATCGACGACCCGGCGGGCGCCAAATTCCGCCAATAAGCCCTGACTGGACTTTGTAGGCGCCCTCATATTCCGCAACTTCCTCGCCCATCAGAAATACGCTGTCGTCGGCGCGCATTTCTTCAGCCATGGCGTCGCGAAGCGCCTCTCTGACGGTCAGCTGCGCCATCGCTCAGCCATCCACATAGATGTCGGAGAATAGCGCCGCGCGATCGGGTTCAGGGCTATTCTGGGCGAAATCCGCCGCTTCGTTGACTTGCGCGCGAATTTCCTTGTCGATTGCTTTCAAGCCTGATTCGTCGGTAAAGCCGCGCTCGATAAGAACCTCGCCGACCTGGCTTATCGGATCGCGTTCCTCGCGCATCTCGCGAACTTCTTCCTTTGTGCGATATTTGGCGGGATCAGACATTGAGTGGCCGCGATAGCGATAGGTCATCGCCTCGATGATCATCGGGCCGTTGCCCGCGCGCACGTACGATGCTGCCTCCGCCATCGCCGCCTTAACCGCGACAACATCCATGCCGTCGCATTGGATGCCGCGGATGCCGACGCCTTCACCACTGCGAAACAATTCTGTCTGCGCACGCGCCCGGGCGACCGATGTACCCATGCCGTATTGATTGTTCTCAATCAGATAGACAATTGGCAATTTCCACAGGGCGGCCATATTGAACGCCTCAAAGACCTGTCCTTGGCTCGACGCGCCGTCGCCGTAATAGGTCACGCAGATATGATTGGTGTCACGATATTGCAGAGCGAACGCGATCCCCGTGCCAATCGGCACTTGCGCCCCGACAATTCCGTGGCCGCCGAAGAAATTCGATTTGGGCGAGAACAGGTGCATGGACCCACCCTTACCCTTCGATGTACCAGCCTCGCGGCCAGTCAGCTCGGCCATGACCGCGTGCGGTGTCGCGCCCCGCATCAAGGTGTGGGCGTGGCAACGATAACTCGTCACAACCGGGTCGTCGGTTGTAATCGCGGATTCAACGCCGACGACCACAGCTTCCTGACCGATATACAAGTGGAGAAAGCCACCGATGAGCCCCATGCCATAAAGCTGCCCTGCTTTTTCCTCGAAACGGCGGATCAAAAGCATTTGGCGATAGTATGACGCAAGGTCGTCAGCTGTGGCGTCCGCGGCATGATTCGCCGCGGCGAGTGTCGGTTTCTCTTGGGTTACGGGCATCGGGCTTCACTATTGCAGTTGTGACGACCCAAAGCAGAAGCGGCCGCTTATAGCGTGGAAGATAGTGGCTCCGGGCGACACAGGCAAGCGCGCCCATACCGCGGCAAGCGGCCATTAACCTTAGTCCAAAGAGGGTTTATCGCCTGTTTCCAGCGTCGATCCGCGGGCCACCAAAGCGCCATTCTTGACCAGCACCCGATCATCCGGATCGCCGACATTGAGGACAATCCGCGCCCTTTCTTCCAGAAGATCGATATCGAGGCTGTCGGGACGAAGGCGACGTACGTTGTTTTCCAGCGTCAACCGCTCGGTGCGTAGCGCGGTCAGTTTCCCAATTTCGGTTTCGATTTGTTGATTGATCCGCATCCACGCCACGAACCCGCGCTCACCATTCACGGTGTGAAAAGCGAGATACAAACCAAACGCCAGAAACAGCGTCGGCGCGACAGCTTGTCGTACGCGTTTTTTTTGATCATGAAGACGGCCCACGCTCCCAATGAATCATTGGGTCGGGCCAGTGTCAACGGTGAGACGTTGTGTTGGTGCCCCAACGTGACCTCAATGCCACAGTTGACGCGCACAACATACATGCCGACATGACCATCACCGCTGACATGATTAGACGGCTATTGGCGCGCCAGACACAAAATCTGGCGATGTTCGATAGCCAGACATTCAGTATCTAGGGCACCTTGGAAACAGAGATCGTGCCGCGCCCGGCGTAGCGCGCCGTGTGGGCAAGCGCTTCTTCGATTCGGATCAGCTGATTATATTTGGCTAGACGATCGCTGCGCGACAGCGACCCAGTCTTGATTTGACCGCAATTGGTCGCGACCGAAAGATCGGCAATCGTTGTGTCCTCGGTCTCGCCGGAACGGTGCGACATTACGGCACCGTAGCCGGCGCGGTGTGCCATCGAAACAGCTTCCAAAGTTTCCGTCAAAGTACCGATTTGATTGACTTTAATGAGTATCGCGTTGGCGGCATTACGGTTGATCCCGTCGGCCAGCCGGCGCGGATTGGTTACAAACAAGTCGTCGCCGACAAGTTGAATTTTGCCGCCCAGCACGCTGGTCATCTGCACCCAGCCGTCCCAGTCATCCTCGGCAAGCCCATCTTCGATAGACACGATTGGATAGCGCGCCACGAGGTCGGCATAACTATTGATCATTTCGGCAGCCGAGGCCGTGCGCCCCTCGCCGCCCAACACATATCGGCCATCCTTGTAGAGTTCGGTTGCCGCCACGTCCAAGGCCAGCGCCATCCCGTCGCCCGGTTGATAGCCGGCGGTTTCGATGGCGCGCATGATGAAATCCAGCGCCGCCTCATTGTCGGCCAGATCCGGCGCAAAGCCGCCTTCATCGCCAACCGCGGTTGATTCGCCGGCGTCGGTCAGCAAACGCTTAAGGGACGCAAAGACCTCCGCTCCCTGTCGCACGGCCTCGGCCATCGTTTCGGCGCCCAGCGGCATGATCATGAATTCTTGGACGTCCAGCGCGTTATTGGCGTGCGCCCCGCCGTTGATAATATTCATCATCGGCGCAGGTAATACATGGGCTTCGACGCCACCGATATAGCGGTAGAGCGACAAGCCCGCACGAGCCGCGGCAGCCTTGGCGATCGCCAAGCTCACCGCCAATATGGCATTGGCTCCCAAACGCGCCTTGTTCTCGGTGCCGTCTATCTCAATCATGAGCATATCAATGGCGCGTTGATCCTCGGCGTCACGGCCCGATACGGCGTCAAACAATTCGCCGTTGACCGACTCGACCGCAGTGCGAACACCCTTGCCGCCGTATCGACTCTTGTCGCCATCGCGAAGCTCAACGGCTTCATGTGCGCCGGTTGACGCGCCAGACGGGACGGCGGCGCGTCCGACAGTGCCGTCTTCCAGCACGACGTCGACTTCGACGGTTGGATTACCACGGCTGTCCAAAATCTCGCGTGCGCGAATATCGGCTATAGCGGTCACGGGGGTCTCCTACATGCGCAGCGCAACAACGCCTCACATTGGGTGCTGTTTCGCCGTCTGATCGAGTTCTACAAGAACTTCCAATAATCTAGGTAACTCTTTAATAGGAAGCATGTTCGGCCCATCCGACGGAGCCGAATCGGGATCTTGATGGGTCTCCATGAACACCATTGCAACGCCGATCGAAACCGCCGCGCGCGCCAGAACAGGCACAAATTCGCGCTGGCCACCGCTGCGCCCGCCAAGGCCACCGGGCTGCTGTACCGAATGCGTCGCGTCGAAGACGACAGGACACCCAGTCGAGCGCGCCAGAATGGGCAGCGCCCGCATGTCGGAAACCAGCGTGTTGTAGCCGAAGCTCACCCCGCGTTCGCAGACCAAGACATTCGAGTTGCCGGAGGCCTCGATCTTGGCGGCCACGTTGATCATGTCCCACGGCGCCAAAAACTGCCCCTTCTTCACGTTGATGACACGCCCAGTTGCCGCCGCGGCGACCAAAAGATCGGTTTGGCGGCACAGAAATGCCGGGATTTGGAGAACGTCGACGGCCTCCGCGACAGCTCCGCACTGCGCCGGATCGTGGACGTCGGTCAATACGGGGCAGCCGAATTTGTCCCGCAGTTCGGCCAAAATTGGCAGGCTCTTGGCCATACCCAGCCCGCGTGCGCCGTCCAGGCTGGTGCGGTTAGCTTTGTCGAACGACGTCTTATAAACCAATCCGATGCCGAGATTGGCGCATATTTCGACCAGGGCGTGGCACATTTCCTGCGCGTGATCGCGGCTTTCCAGCGCGCAAGGCCCCGCTATCAGTGCCAACGGGCGGTCATTGCCCACCGTGATAGAACCGATCGAAACGTGTTTCGTCGCAGCGGCTTGTGTCATGAGCTATACCAAGCGGGATTGGTTGACGGCGGCGCGGATGAAGTCCGCGAACAGCGGATGTGGCGCGAACGGTTTCGACTTCAATTCCGGATGGAATTGCACGCCAACAAACCACGGGTGGTCAGAGAGCTCCACCGCCTCTGGTAACGCGCCATCGGGGGACATGCCGGAAAACCGCAAACCGGCGCGTTCCAGCTTGTCTCGATAATTTATGTTCACTTCATACCGGTGCCGATGTCGTTCCGAAATGAGCCGTGTTCCATAGATCTGTGCGATCCCACTGTCTTCGGCAAGTACCGCGTCGTAGGCCCCCAGGCGCATGGTCCCGCCGAGGTCGACGTCCACAGCGCGGGTCTCAACGAGATTGTCCCGCACCCATTCACTCATCAGACCGACAACGGGATCGTCGCACGGTCCAAACTCGGTCGATGACGCCCCAGCCAAGCCGCCCAGATTTCGTGCCGCTTCAATAACCGCCAATTGCATGCCGAAGCAGATACCGAAATAGGGCACACGTCGTTTACGGGCAAATGTGACCGCAGCGACCTTGCCCTCGGCGCCACGCTCACCGAAACCGCCGGGCACCAGAACGCCATGCACGTCTTCCAAGGCGTGGATAGACCCGGACGATTCGAAAATCTCCGAGTCAATCCATCTCATGTGGACTCGCACATTGTTGGCGATACCGCCATGGGCCAACGCCTCCGACAACGACTTATAGGCATCGGGCAAACCTGTGTATTTGCCAACCACAGCGATTGTCACCTCGCCTTCGGGCGATCGAACACGTTGGGCGATGTCGCGCCAGCGGCCCAAATCGGGCGCCGGCGCATCGGCTAGATTGAATTGCTCGAGCACTTGAGAATCGAGACCGTTTTCATGATAGGCGAGCGGAACCTCATAGATGCTGGCAACATCCGGCGCGGCAATGACGCCGTGGCGACTGACATTGCAAAACAGCGCAATCTTGTCGCGTGCACCTTGTGGAATTTCCTTTTCGCAGCGGCACAACAGAATATCGGGCTGAATGCCGATGCTGCGCAGCTCTTTGACCGAATGTTGAGTCGGCTTGGTTTTTAGTTCGCCCGCGGACGCGATATAGGGGATCAACGTGACATGCACAAACAGCGTGCGACTGCGTCCCAACTCGTTGGCGAGCTGCCGAATCGCCTCAAGAAACGGCAAGCTTTCGATATCGCCGACCGTACCGCCGATCTCGCCAATCACAAAATCCTCGTCTTCGTGATTGCCCGTCACAAAGGACTTAATTTCATCGGTAACGTGCGGGATGACTTGAACGGTAGCGCCCAAATAGTCGCCGCGACGTTCGCGCGCGATCACGTTCGAGTATATGCGTCCGGTCGTGACGTTGTCGCTTTGTCGCGACGGCACCCCGGTGAATCTTTCGTAGTGGCCAAGATCCAGGTCAGTTTCGGCACCGTCGTCGGTGACGTAAACCTCGCCATGCTGGTATGGGCTCATCGTGCCTGGATCGACATTGAGATAGGGGTCGAGTTTGCGCAGGCGGACCTTGTAGCCCCGCGCCTGCAGCATCGCGCCCAGGGCCGCGGACGCCAATCCCTTGCCCAGTGATGAGACCACGCCGCCGGTTACAAAAATGTACCGCGTCATGGACCCCTAACCTAGACGATCTTGGCAATACGCCAAACACAAAGCGACAACGGCCTGGCGACGTTCATTCCATGTCAATGTGGCCGACGCCTCAATTGTGTGGCGAACGACGGGGATACGGTCCTACTCTTCGACCGGAACTTGCGGTCCGGTCGCGGGCGTATCTTCCACCACCGGTGCCGGCGCCGAGCTCTCGGCAGGCGCCGCGTCGAGAATCGACGACGGCTGGCTGGAGCGCGACGCAATAAAGGCCAATCCAAGACTGGTGATCATGAAACACGCCGCAATCACGGCTGTGGTTCGAGTCAGAAGGTTCGCGGACTGTCGGCCCGACATCATGCCACCGAAAACACCACCACCCAGGCCACCGAGCGCGCCGCCATCGCTGCGTTGGATCAAAACAACAACAACCAACGAAACTGCCAGAATGATATGGATGACGAGCAAAAACGCTTGCATTTCAACACCTTGCTGTTGCGCCCCGACAGACTGTGGCTAGTGCCCGTGAGCCGACGCCGCCTCACAAATGGCCCAAAAGTCGTCAGCCTTCAAGCTCGCGCCACCAATCAAGCCACCGTCCACGTTTTCAACAGCCATTAAGTCGCCGGCATTGTCCGGCTTGACGGAGCCGCCATACAGTAGCCTGATCGCCCGCCCTGCGTCGCCGAGTCGTTTCGACAGGCGGTCGCGCACAAACTGGTGCACATTCGCGACGTCGGTGGTCGTCGGCGTGCGCCCCGTCCCAATTGCCCATACTGGCTCATAGGCCACGACGACAGGCTCCGCCGCGGCTTCGTCCGGTATCGATTCGTCAAGTTGATTGCCAACAACCTCAAGCGTTTGGCCCGCGTTGCGCTCCGTCTCTGTCTCACCAACACAGATGATCGGACACATGCCGGTGTCAAGCGCAGCCTTGGCTTTGGCACGAACCAGGTCACTCGGTTCGCCGTGATCCGTGCGCCGTTCCGAATGGCCGACGATCACATATCGACAGCCGATGTCGGCCAGCATTGATGCCGAAATGTCGCCGGTATGGGCGCCGGAAACAGCCGTCGCGCAATCTTGCGCACCAAGTGCGATCGCTGCGCCCGCATCCGATATCTGCCGACCGACCAAGTGTAGCAACGTGGCCGGCGGGCACACTGCCAATTCGGCTGTGGCGTCAGCGACCCCGACATGTCTGACAAGGGCATCGATGCGCGCGGCGCTGTCCGCGCGCAAACCATTCATTTTCCAGTTTCCGGCAACAAGTGGGCGTCGGCGAGGTTGTGTCGTCATAACAGTTGCGTAATTGTGCGCCTGTGGGGAATGTGTCGCCGTCAATCGGCGCTGATGCCGTGCGGTTTAGCACAGTGTGCGAGATGGGCATAGCATGGCCGCACATCTTTGTTGGCGGTTGCCGGCGACCGGCGCCACCTCTATCATGCGCCGCCGCGAATGTACCGGTGTAACCGGTTTGATTTCAATATTTTATCGGGTCGTTCCTGGCTATGTTAAATTCACTCCGTAAGGCGTCCAAAGGTTGGGTGGCGTCGGTCTTGGTTGGATTGCTGGTGCTGGCCTTCGCGACCTGGGGCGTCGGCGACATCTTTAGGGGCGCCACGGACCCCAATGTCGCGGTGGTCGGCGACATCGATATCTCCGCCTCGCGTTTGGATCGCGAGTTTCGCACAGAGCTTGAGCGCTATCGGGCTCTCAGTGGCGGCAACTTCTCAGCCCAACAGGCCGTGGCCCTCGGCTTGGTTCAACAAACCCTGAACCGAATCGTGACTGACGCGGCATATGCGCAGGAAACCTACGACCTCGGGCTCGCGGTTGACGATCAAATCGTGGCCCAAGTAATCAGAAGCACGCCGGCTTTTCAGGACAGCCTGACAGGCGAGTTCCGGCGAGAGTATTTCGAATATTCTTTGCAGCAGTCTCGCATGTCGGAAGAGCAATATGTCGCCAGCGTGCGCGCAAACCTTGTACGTCAGACACTCTTGGACGGAATTAGCACCGGGATAACGGTGCCCAAACCCATGCTGGAGCAACTCTACCGATTCCGGGAGCAGAGGCGTGTCGCCGATATTGCCGTGATCAGCGTCGGCAATCTGGAGTCCCCGCCCGACCCCGATGATGCTGTGCTGCGCACATTCTACGAGGAGAATCCGGAGCAGTTCACGGCACCCGAATATCGATCCATAACGCTGGTGGCCCTGCGGCCCGCGGATTTCTTGGACGAGGTTGACGTCTCGGAAGACGAGGTGCGCGACGAGTACGAGGCGCGCCAGGACGAATATTTCGAGCCGGAGCGACGCGATATCGATGTGATCGTGTTTGGCGATAAGGCTGCCGCCGAAGCGGCCCAAACCGAAATCAATGACGGTCGCGACTTCCTGGAAGTCGGGGCCGAAGCAACCGGTATGAGCGCAGAGGAATTTCGCCAAGGACAAATTCTTGCCGATGAGCTTCCGTCACTGCTTTCAGATCCGGTTTTCGCGCTCGAGGCAGGGGAAATCAGCGAACCGCTAGAAAGCGGATTCGGCTGGAATATCGTACGGGTCAACGAAATCATCACGGGCAAGAACATCCCATTTGAAGACGCGCGGGCCGAGGTCGAGGAAAAGCTCAAACTGGTCAGTGCGGGCGACGTTGTCTTCGATCTGTCCAACAACCTTCTGGACGAATTGGCAGGTGGCGCAAGTCTGGAACAGGCGGCCGCAAGTGTTGGCGCTTCTACCGAGAACTTCGCCGCAGCCGACGCGTTGGGGCAAGGAGACGACGGCAAGCGCTTGGACAATCTCGCGGAACTTGAGCAAGTCTTGTCCGCCGCCTTCGAATTGGCGGAAGGTGCCGAGTCTGACGTGATTGAAACCGACGACGGCGCGGCCGTCATTGTTCGCGTCGATTCGATTACGGCGCCCGTGGTCAAGCCATTTGAGACCGTGCGCATTCAGGCGCTCCTGTCTTGGCAAAGCGAAAACCGACAGCAACGCGCCGAGCTACTGGCCCAGGAAATCGCAACCAGCGCCGCGGAGATCGGCGATCTTGCCGTCGCGGCGTCACGCCTGGCCGTACCCGTCCAGACAACATCACCGTTTACGCGTGATGGGCGCGACCTTGGCCTGCCGCTAGGTCGACAAACAGTGGACGCCATTTTCGGCCTTGAGAGCGGGGAGGTGTCCGGTGCGGTGGCCGAGGATGGCGGACGCTACGTGGTGGCGCAGCTCAAAGAAATTGTTGAAACCGCGCCCGACACGGTGGCGGAAAATGATCTTGAAGTGTTGACAAATCAGCTCAATAGCGCGTTAGCCAACGATCTGGTTGCGAGCTACAGCGCGGATGTGCGCGAGCGTCTCGGAGTTAACATCTATGAAGACCGAATAAACAAGCTCCTGATCGAGCCGGTCTTGGAACAGTGACCGTTTTTCCCGCTTTCGACGAATTTCGGGCGCCCTATCAAGCCGGTACAGCGCAGGTCGTTTGGACACGCCTGGTGGCCGATCTTGAAACGCCGGTTTCAGCGATGTTGAAATTGGCCGATGGGCGCCGCAACAGCTTCTTGCTGGAATCGGTCGAAGGTGGTGCCGTGCGCGGCAGGTATTCGGTTATCGGGCTTTATCCAGACCTGATATGGCGCTGCTTCGGCGATCGGGTCGAAATCAACCGCAATGCCCGGTTTGATACGGCTTCGTTCGAGGCTTGCGACCAGCCCGTCTTCGATTCTTTGCGTGCCATAATTGCCGAATCCAAAATCGATCTGCCTGATGCCTTGCCGCCCATGGCCGCGGCTCTGATCGGCTATATGGGCTACGATATGGTCCGGCTGATGGAACGTTTGCCGACCGACAACCCCGACATTTTGGCGGTTCCAGACAGCATGTTCATGCGCCCAACCATCATGGCCATTTTCGACACGATCGAGGATGTGGTCATCGTGGTCACACCGGTGCGCCCCGTCGAAGGCATCGACGCGGCCGCGGCCTATGCGCTGGCCCGTGAACGTTTGGCGGACGTCGTCTTCGATTTCGAGCGCAATGTCCCGATTGCGTACGAAACAAGGCCGAAACGCGCGCGCGAGGTGGAACCGGTCACGAATCTGACGCCGCAGACATATCGCGACATGGTAATGCGCGCCAAGGACTACATCGCCGCCGGCGATATCTTCCAAGTGGTGCTGTCTCAACGTCAAAGTATCCCTTTCGAATTGCCGCCCTTTTCCCTTTATCGGGCGCTGCGCCGCCTCAACCCCTCGCCATTTTTGTTCTATTTGGATTGGGGCGATTTCGCCATCGTCGGTTCCAGCCCCGAGATCCTGGTCCGCCTGCGCGATGACATCGTGACGATCCGACCGTTGGCCGGCACCCGCCCCCGTGGTGCCGATCGCGTGGAAGACGAACAGCTGGCGGCTGATTTGTTGGCTGACCCGAAGGAGCGCGCCGAACATCTCATGCTCCTGGATCTCGGACGCAATGACGTCGGCCGCGTGGCGAAGATCGGAACAATGGACGTGACCGAACAAATGGAGATCGAGCACTATAGCCACGTGATGCATATTGTCTCGAACGTGCAAGGGCAGATTCGGCCGGATTGCGATGCAACTGATGCCTTAATCGGCGGTTTTCCCGCGGGTACCGTGAGCGGTGCGCCCAAAGTACGAGCGATGGAGATCATCGACGAGCTTGAGCCGGACCGGCGCAGCGTTTATGGCGGTTGCGTCGGTTATTTTGCCGCCAACGGCTCCATGGATACGTGTATAGCGTTGCGCACTGCGGTGATCAAAGACAGCCGCATGTACGTTCAAGCGGGCGCCGGAATTGTCGCGGACAGCGACCCCGAGTCGGAACATCAAGAATGTCAAAACAAGGCACGGGCATTGCTGCGTGCCGCGGAGGAAGCTGTCAGCTTTGCCACGCGGCGCGGTTGACTGAGCTTATTGTTTGAATGTTTCGGGCCCTAGGGCGGTTGACTGTGCCACCCACGGCCGGGACTCGTCGACTTTGGCCACCGCCGTAATGGGCACCAGATCAAATCCGCGCTCGCGAACACCAGAAATCCACGATCTCAGGACCCTAAGCGTCATCGGATAAGGGTGACATAGTGCTACGGCGCGACCATAGCGCTTGGCGTGGCGTTCGGTTTCGTAGAGCTGCGCGAGGATGTTTGCTTCGTTCTGCTCGTTGTCCAGAAATACGTGGCGCCCTGCGACCGCCACATTCATGTCGTTGGCGACATCATGTGCGACGGATTTCGGCGCCGTCCGCGAATCTAGGAACATCAATCCACGCGCATGCAGCTCGCCCATGATCAATTGCATGGCTTGTGGCGTTGAGGTGAAGCGGCTGCCCATATGGTTGTTAAGACCAACTTCGCCGGGCACTCGGTCCAGCGCCCAGCGCATGCGCCTTATTATCTCCGAATCGCCCAGGTCAACCAGCAATGCATTCGGGCCGGGATCTTTGTCGCCATATGGTTCCATTGGCATGTGAACCAAAATTTCGTGGCCGGCGTCACGCGCCGCGGCCGCGAGACTATTCACATGCCTGGCGTAGGGTAGGAATGACAAGGTAACTGCCGGATCTAAATCAATAGCCTGGCGCGCCAAGGTCCGACTGAGTCCGACATCGTCGACAACAATCGCGATCCGTGGCCGCTCGCCGCTGGGCGTTGGCACATCTTGCTTGAACCGGCGCCACGCCGGTGCCGGCAGTGCGATTTCCAATTCCAATGGCGCATGCAGGAGATAATCGATCGTGCGCGTGGTCAATGATCGCCCGACCCTGTCATTCTTGTTTAGAACGGTTTGAACGCCAACCGGAACCCCAACTGAAGCGCCTGCGTCCCAGCGACTTTCGGGTGTCGGCGGCAATGCAAGCGCTGGCATCTGGCCAAGCGCGGCCAATTCGACCTCGGCACGATCGGCGAACATTCCGGCCACCGGCAAGTCGTCGATAGCCGGTGGTGGCATGGTGACTTTGCCGACCGGGTCAAGAGACGTCGCCCCGACCGTATTTGCGACGCGCGAATACGTTTGGGCAATATCCGGCGATGTGATTGACGGGCGCGTCACCTGCGGCGTTAAGGCCACCGCCCCGGCCGTGGCATCGAACTCCAGGTCGGCGGTCACCAGCGCCAGAACCGCACCTCCAGAGAAGCCCGTGACGATCATGGCGGTCCCGATAGCCAACACACGTGCCACACGCGCCGGGCGACGCCGGTGGGCAACGATATAGCGGTGGTCCCTGGCCATGGTCATCTGTAATTGTCCCTGCCCTGGCTCTGTATCCCGCCGATCGTTTGCATGCGGGCGGGTTTGATCCTCACCAGGATCGCAAGCCTTAGTCCTATATATCGCGGCCTCGGAGTCAGCGAAAGAGTTTGCGACATGCGCGAGTATTCGTCCACTCAGCTGGGAACGGTTTCTTTTGGTTGACTGAACGGAAGGCGCTTGGTTTGTTTCGAGCATGCCGACGGCGCAAAAATCGCTTCACTACAGACCTAATATAGTCTTCCTTACAAGTTGAAATGTTTGTCTTAATCGATAATTACGACAGCTTCACTTACAACCTGGTCCACTTTTTGGGCGAACTGGGGGTAAACGTGCGCGTTTACCGCAACGATGTCGTAAGCGCCGAAGAGATCGTGACTTCAAAACCACAGGGCATCATCTTGTCTCCTGGGCCTTGCGATCCGGACAAGGCGGGGATCTGCCTGGATCTCGTCCGCGCCGCGGCCGGGCACGTGCCCGTGCTGGGCGTGTGCCTGGGTCATCAGGCAATCGCCCAGGCCTTTGGTGCGCGAATCGTCCGTGCACCAGTCATGATGCACGGCAAGTTGAGTGCGATTTACCACGATGGGAAGAGCTTGTTTACCGACCTACCCTCGCCCTTTACGGCGACCCGTTATCACTCGCTGACGGTTGAACCGAAGTCGGTCCCGGAAACGTTACACGTTGTTGCGCGGACCCAAGATGATGTGATCATGGCCATCGAACATCGGGAATATCCGATATATGGCGTGCAATTTCATCCCGAAAGCATTGCGTCAGAACATGGCCACGCGCTGCTCGCGAATTTCCTCAAGGTTGCCGGAACCAAACGCGCGGCTTGAGGCATAGGCATGGAAATCAAACCGCTCATCGCCAAGCTTGCAACCGGCGCCTCGCTCAGCGTCGAGGAAACGCGCAGCGCGTTTGACATCATGATGTCGGGTGATGCCACACCTTCGCAGGCCGGTGCTCTGTTGATGGGAATGCGTGTTCGCGGTGAAACGGTAGACGAAATCACCGGCGCGGCGACGGCGATGCGCGCCAAGGCGCTGTCGATCGACGCGCCGCCGGGAACCATAGATACCTGCGGCACCGGCGGCGATGCCAAAGGGACATTCAATATCTCGACGGCCGCGGCGTTGATCGTGGCAGCGTGTGGCGTGCCGGTTGCGAAACACGGCAATCGGGCCATGTCGTCTAAGTCGGGTTCGGCCGACGTTCTCGCCGCGCTGGGCGTCAACATCGACGCCGATATGGCGTTGGTTCAGGAAGCGTTGTGGGACGTGGGCATTGGCTTTCTGATGGCGCCGCGCCACCACGGCGCGATGCGCCACGTCGCTGGCGCACGTGTCGAGCTTGGTACCCGAACCATTTTCAACTTGCTTGGACCACTGTCCAATCCGGCTGGCGCAAAACGCCAACTGATCGGGGTGTTTGATAAGGCTTGGACCGAACCGCTGGCAAAGGTGCTCGGAAACCTTGGATCGGAACGAGTTTGGGTTGTGCACGGCGAAGACGGTATGGACGAATTAACCGCAACCGGCGCATCACAAGTATCCGAACTCAAGGGCGGGCAGATCCGCACCTTCAGTGTACGGCCCGAAGATGCTGGTGTCGCCGTCGCCGATTTGGATGCACTACGGGGTGGCAGCGCCGATGAAAACGCAGCCGCGCTCAAGGCAGTGTTGGCCGGCGCCGCTGGCGCCTATCGCGACATTGCGGTTCTCAATGCCGCTGCCGCTCTGGTCGTCGCGGACAAAGCCGACGGGCTCGCGTCAGGCGCAACAATGGCCGCACAAGCTATAAACAGCGGTGGCGCCGCGGAGGTGCTCGCGCGACTGGTGGCCGTCACCAACCGGCGGTCCAGCTAGAGCATTTCACGCTCACATGTGTTCGCATGATATGCTCTATCTATTTGATATCGATCAATATAACTTGGTTCAAAGCACTTCGTTTGAACGAAGATTGATCAAGTGCGCCAAATAGGTTGATCTGTACGATGGATGACGTCCTGGCTCGCATTTGCGCCGCAAAACGCGACCATGTCGCGGCCCGCAAAGCGATCGTATCTGAGGCCGCGCAACTAGAAGCGGTCAAGTCCGTCGCGCCACCGCGGCGATTTGCCGCGCGGTTAGACGCCGCGGTCATAGAACTTGGCGTTGGTTTGATCGCCGAAATCAAGAAGGCGTCACCGAGTCGGGGGCTGATTCGTGCCGATTTCGATCCTGGCGTTCTGGCGCGGGCTTATCGGGCCGGCGCGGCCACATGCCTGTCCGTGCTTACCGACCAGCCCTATTTTCAAGGAGATGATGCGTATCTCGGCGCCGCGCGGAATGCCGTCGACCTGCCGGTCTTGCGCAAGGATTTTATGATTGATCCGTACCAGATTGTTGAATCCCGTCGGATTGGAGCTGATTGCATTCTGTTGATCATGGCAGCCCTGACCGACGCCATGGCCGCGGAATTGGAAGCGACGGCAAGAGAGCTTGAAATGGATGTTCTGGTGGAAGTTCACGATGAGGCCGAGCTGGATCGGGCGCACCGTCTGGACTCACGATTGCTCGGAATCAACAACCGAAATCTCAAGACTCTCGATGTCGACCTCGCGACAACCGAGCGCCTGGCACCTCGTGTCGCCAGCGACCGTCACGTCGTTTGCGAGAGTGGCATCTATACCGCGGCTGACATTGCGCGGATGACCGATGTCGGCATACGCAGGTTCCTTGTCGGCGAATCGCTCATGCGCCAGGCCGACGTCGCCGCCGCGACCCGGCAACTTCTTGGCCTTGGCGCCGTGGCCGATTCGACGGCATAACATGGCGGAGTTTACGCATTTTGACGCCGAAGGTAAGGCGATCATGGTCGACGTCGGCGCAAAAAAAGAAACCGAGCGCACGGCGACCGCGGCGGGTTCGGTACTCATGTCTGGCGAAACGCTGCGTAAGATCGAAGCCGGAGAACACAAGAAAGGCGATGTTTTGGGCGTGGCTCGTTTGGCTGGGATTATGGCCGCGAAACGCACCGCCGATCTAATTCCGTTGTGCCACCCCCTGGGATTGACGTCGGTTTCGTTGGATTTGAGCTGTGACGCCAGTCGAAACGCCGTCGATATCCGCGCGACGTGCAAGCTTAAAGGAAGGACCGGCGTCGAGATGGAGGCGTTGACCGCGGTTTCCGTGGCGGCGTTGACGGTTTACGACATGTGCAAGGCGGTCGACCGAGCCATGACAATCAGTGAAATCCGCCTGCTCCACAAAGCCGGTGGCAAATCGGGCACATTTGGAGCGTCGGACACATGATCCCTGTTGATGACGCGCGTGAACGTATTCTCGCGCACATGAAACCCACGGCGCCGGAAATCGTTCCATTGAGCGATGGCCTGGGCCGTGTGTTGGCGAAGGATGTCGCCGCCAGGCGCACGCAACCGCCACGCGCGGTTTCCGCCATGGACGGTTACGCGGCGCGCGCTGCCGACGTGGCGGCGGTTCCCGTCACGCTCGCTTGTATCGGCGAAGCGCCCGCCGGCGGTGCGTTTGAAGGCTGTGTGGAGCCCGGGCAAACGGTGCGCATTTTCACCGGTGGACCATTGCCAGACGGCGCCGACACCATTGTTATTCAAGAGAACACAACCGCCGAAGGCGACCGGATTACGGTGACCGAATCCGCCGAAGTCGGTCGCTATGTGCGCCGCGCCGGCCTGGATTTTCAGGAAGGCACAGTCGTGCTCAAGGCCGGCCACGTACTCACCGTGCGCGATGTCGCCCTGGCATCGGCCATGAATCATCCCTGGCTACATGTGCGCAGGCGACCGCGCGTTGCGATCTTGGCCACCGGCGATGAAGTGGTGATGCCTGGGGAACCCATTGGAGCCAACCAAATTGCCAGCGCCAACGAGTTGGGCTTGGCGGCGGTGGTAAGCGCCTGCGGCGGCGAACCGGTCATGCTCGGCGTGGCACCGGACAAATCGGATGTTTTGGGTGAGATGGTCGCGCGCGCGCAGGGCGCGGATTTGCTTGTCACCACCGGCGGTGTTTCGGTTGGTGCGCGCGACCTCGTCGGCCAAGCTCTGCGTGCTCAAGGCATGGATCTTGGCTTTTGGAAGATCGCCATGCGTCCGGGCAAACCGCTGATGTTCGGCCTGTTGGACAGCTGTCCTGTGCTCGGCATGCCAGGAAATCCCGTCTCGACAATGATTTGCAGCTTGCTTTTCCTGCGCCCGGCTATCGCCAAGATGCTGGCAATGGCAACGCCCCCTGATGAAACCGAAACCGCAATATTGCAGACACCGCTCCGAGAAAATGATCAACGCCAAGATTATCTGCGCGCCCGCCTCAATCACGACGACAGGGGGCGACTGTTGGTTCAGGCGTACCCGAAGCAGGACAGCTCGGTGCTATCTGTCTTGGCCCAGGCGGACGGACTCGTTGTACGCCCGCCCCATGCACCGGCGGCGGCAAAGGGCGATCGGGTCCCGGTCATTCGCTATCCGACGGGCCTGGTCCAATTTTGACGGATCCAACCCCTTGACCGACGCCTAGAACCAAACTAGAACATACAGTAAGTTTTTGTTTTGTTCCCCGGCGCGTCGCCGGGTTGAGTTCCTATCGGGGGGAACGATTCGATGCTGACACGTAAACAGTTTGAACTGTTGATGCTGATCAATGAGCGGCTCGAGAAAACGGGGATCTCGCCGTCTTTCGAGGAGATGAAGACAGCGCTGAATCTGCGTTCGAAAAGTGGCATCCACCGTTTGATCACTGGTCTGGAGGAACGTGGCTTCATTCGGCGCATGCCGCATCGCGCGCGGGCACTGGAAGTGCTGAAACTGCCGTCCGAGGCGGGCGCGACAGCAAAAATCCCCGATACCCGCGGGGACCTTGGTCCAAACGTGGTGCGTGGCAATTTCGCCGGCGGTGGCCGGCCGGTAGAAATGGCGTCGCCGATCGTGACCTTGCCGCTGTTTGGTCGAATCGCGGCGGGCACGCCGATCGAAGCCTTGCAGGACCCGACGAACCACGTCGACGTGCCCGCCGATTTCGTCGGCGGCGGGGATCACTACGCCCTTGAGGTCGCCGGTGATTCCATGATCGATGCAGGTATATTGGACGGGGATATCGCGATCATTCGCCGGTGTGAAACCGCCGAGAATGGTTCCATCGTGGTCGCACTGGTCGACGAGGTCGAAGCGACCCTCAAGCGAATCCGGAAAAAGGGTGCGTCCGTCGCGTTGGAGCCCGCGAATCCCGCCTACGAAACGCGCATCTTCGGACCCGATCGGGTCAAGATTCAAGGACGCCTGGTCGGTTTGTTCCGCTATTATTGAGGCATTGTTCTGGCGTTGGCGGGCGCACGCGGAGCCCAGCCGTTCACCTTTTTCAGCACGGCGAGTCGTAAACGGAGACGGGTGCCACGGTGTTTATCCGCCGGGGACGCCTTGCGTATTGACGTAAAGGGCATAGAGCGACTGGCTCGCCGCCATGAACAGGCGGTTGCGCAACGCCCCGCCAAAGCAAACGTTCGCACATCTCTCCGGTAACGCAATTCGACCGATTTTGGTTCCGTCGGGTGCAAACACGAGGACGCCGTCGAGGTCTTGCGAGCCCATGCCCCAACCGCACCATAAATTGCCGTCGATATCGCAGCGCATGCCATCCGGCGTGCCGCCGGGCCCGGCGTCGATCAACACGCGCTTGTTGGTAATCTCGCGGCCATTGGGGGTCACGTTGTAGGCCAGGATCTTGCGATGTGGAACGCCGCGCGATTCGACGACATACAAGATCCGTTCGTCTGGCGAAAAGCAGAGTCCATTCGGGCCCAAAACATCGTCGGCGATAAGCGAGGCAGCGCCGGTCTCGCCATCAATGCGATAGACACCCTGCGGAACCTCCGGTTCGGCTTTGTAGCCCTCGTAATTGCCGAGAATGCCAAACGGCGGATCTGTGAACCAAACTGATCCGTCAGACTTGACGACTACATCATTGGGCGAATTGAGCGGCCGGCCCTGCCAACGATCGATCAATGTGGTGACGGTCCCGTCATACTCCGTGCGGCTGACGCAACGTCCGCCGTGCTCGCAAGTGATCAGTCGCCCTTTCCGGTCGCGCGTGTGGCCATTGGCGAAATTTGACGGCTTACGATAAACGCTGACGCGCCCGGTTTCCTCTTCCCATTTGAGAATGCGGTTGTTGGGAATGTCGCTCCACAGAAGGTAGCGCCCATCGCCAAACCAAACGGGCCCTTCGGACCAGCGACACCCGGTATAGAGGCGCTCGACGGCCGCACTGAATATTCTGTAGGCTTCAAACCGCTCGTCCAGAATTTCAATGGCCGGATCGGGATAGCGTGGATTGACCCGCCAACCACCGCTCAACGGATGTTCTATGGTCATCGCAATTGCCGCCCTTGCCAAATTTCTCTTCGCTCCAACGCAGAGGTGACTACGTGACGCCATCCGGCGCCCGGAACACACCACCGCGACGCGGATCGCCGTATCCGGAAAACTGGCGATGTCCGCGATCGAATCTGACACAGTGGACCCCACCGAAAAAGATCGAACGATCTGGCCATTGTTGAACTGACTCGAATCGACGCTGAAGGGCTTCGATGACCGGCTCATCAAATCCGGCTTCGACATGAACCACGGCATCCGCGTCAACATGAATCCGCGGCGCCTCAACCGCTTTGTCCACGGCCAATCGGAAGTCCATTACGTTCAGCAGGACTTGCAGGATGGCGGTACGAATGCGATTGGAGCCGCCAGATCCAAGAACGAATTCCACCTGCTCTTTGTCGTTCAAGGCCAGGGTCGGCGCCATCATCGACGCCATGCGTGTGTCTTCGGGCCACGCACCGAATCCATGGGGGTTTATATCCGCCTCGCCCAACATGTTGTTCATCATGATCCCTGTGCCGGGAATAACATAGGCCGCGCCCTCGCCGTTCGACGCGGTCATCGCGACAGCATTGCCGTCGCCGTCGATTACACTGATGTGCGTGGTGCCGCGCGAGGACTTCGGAGCCTTGGATAGACGCGCGCGATAGTCGACGACACGATCCGGACTCAAGAGCGCGTGGACGTCCGCCTCGTGGCCACTGTCCATTCCACTTTCCTGTCGCGCTTCATTGGTCAGCGTCATGATGTGCGCCAATTTGACCAGATGACCGGCCGAGGCAAAGTCCTCGCGCCACAACATTGTGGCCCGGGCGAGTTCAAGTCCGAAGGCGATGAGGACACCACCGGTCGAAGGCGGCGGATTGGTGAACAATTGGGCATCGCCATGCCGCAGCGTCAAAGGTTCCCTTCGATGGACCTCAAAAGCAGAAAAATCCTGCCTGTCGAGATGTCCGCCACCCTCCGCGCAATCTTTCGCGACATGTGCTGCCACGTCACCCTTCGTAAACAGAGTCTCGCCCTCTCCCGCGAGTGACTCCAGAAAGTCGCCGAAGTGCGCATTCATGAATAACTCACCTTCGCACAGAACCCCACCTTTTCTGCGGCGGCTTCCGAACAGTGCTCGGCTTTCTTTCCCGGACAAATATATGTCGCGGACAACTTCGAAAATCGATGCTTGCAACGCATTTATGCGAACCCCACGTCGCGCCAGAAAAAGCGCAGGTTCAACAATCCGCTGCATTGGCATTCTGCCGAGGTCCCGGTGAGCGGCAAACAGACCTTTCACCATGCCTGGCGTGGCCATTGCGCCGAGGCCAATATGGAATTCCTGCAAGGTTGTGCCAAAGTCGGCGTGGACAGATCTGAAATCTGTTTCAGCCGCTGTTCGCCGCCGCCGCGGAGTCTGCGCAAAAAAGTCGTAGAGGACCGGCCTCCCGTCGATCGGTCGCGCCAACAAAAATCCGCCCCCGCCGAGCGATGTCAAGACCGGTTCGGCCACGCAAGCAACGAACATTCCGGCGATCACTGCATCGAACGCATTGCCGCCTTCTTGCAAAATGATTTGGGCCGCCTTTGCAGTGTCCGCGTGACCCGCGGCGACGGCACCCCATTGAGTGCGATCCATTGACGCGCCGATACCCGTTGCATGTCAATCAAAAGAGTCATCCGAGAATAGCGAAAACAGCATCGCCCGTCTTGGTTTATCTAGCCGGCGCGCCAATCGTTTCCCGTTGGTGCGCCATAGCACGTCAATCTGTATTATCTTTCTGGAAAGATAATCGAAGGACTAAAGGAATCTGCTAATTTATATGTGCTTGATGATTGGTCATTGTTGTTCGCATCGGGGGCACACATGTCAAACAACTGGTCGACGAACGATATATTGCAGCTCATGGAAAATAACTGGCCTGAAATCGTTTTGCCACGCATGTGCCTGATGGTGCGTTTCCGACGCGTTCAAGAGCTGTTGGTAGCCGCAGTAAACGATATTCACGCGCGCCATGACTTGACGTCGGGAGAAGTCGCGGCACTGATGACATTGCGATCATTGTCCACGCCGTACGCGGCGACACCGTCAGATCTATCCCATGCCATTCCGATGACGTCGGGCGGCCTAACAAAGGTTCTGAAGAGCCTTGAGCGGCGCAAGCTTGTCCGGCGCAGTATCAGCGGCGATGATGCACGGAGCAAGCCGATTCAGTTGACAGCCAAGGGGCGGCGTCTGGCAGAGAGCATCGTTCCAAAACTTGCTGCCGCCGAATTTGCCGTGATCTCAGCCGCGTTGTCCGCGCGCGAGCGTGACCTGCTATCACGCCTTCTTCAGAAGACCCTTGACCGAGCCGAACGCGACCATACGGAAACCTAGCGATCTAGGAGTCGTTTGGCGAAATCGCCTGAATCCGACGCCATCGCTTGGGATCGCTCTCGTCCAATCTCTATTCCAAATATCCTAGCTCACGCCACTCGCTATAACTGTCGCGAAACTGCTTGTAGCTTCCGTAGACTTCTGCGAACAGAGGGTCCGAAGCCGATGCTTCTTCCGCAACCTCATTCCACGCGCCACGAAACGCCTGGATCTGTTCGTCGGTCCATTTGTGAATTTGAACGCCATGCGAACGGTGGAATTCCAAGGCTTCACCTTGCGATGCATCGCCCTTGGCCATCATCCACATATTTGCTTCGCCGCAGGTCACCTCGATCATCCGTTTATAGGCATCGGGTAACGCCTGATATCGTTCGAGATTGATAATCAGCTCGACAAACGATGCCTGCTGGTGCCAGCCCGGAAAGTAGTTGTGCTTGGCGATTTGATAGAATCCGAGCTGGCGATCCAGCCCCGGATAAGAGAATTCGGTGGCATCGATCGTGCCGAGTTCCAAGGCTGTGTAGATATCGCCGCTGGCCAGAAGCTGCGTGGAAACACCGAACTTCTCCATCACTTGCGCGCCGAGCCCGAAAAAACGCATTTTCAAGCCATCAAGTTGGTCGAGCGACACGATTTCCTCCCGAAACCAACCGGACGATTCGGCAACCACCATGCCACATTGGAAGCCTTGCACGCCACGCGCATTGTATTCTCGGTCGTATATCTCTTTGCCGCCCCCATGGTGGATCCAGCCGAGATATTCGCTAACCGATGGCCCGAACGGGACCGAACTGAAGAAAACCAAACCTGGAAACTTGCCGGCATGGAAACCCGTTGTCGTGTATGACAAATCAACCGCGCCGACCGCGACGGAATCGAAAACCTCCAGGGCCGGCACCAAAGCTCCGGGTTCAAAGAACCGAATCTTGAAGTTGCCGAACGACATGACATCGATTGTATCAATGACCCGTGCGATGTTCTCGCCGGGTACGTCGAGTGTCGACGGATAGGACGACGCCAGCTTCCAGCGCACTTTTTCTTGCGCTTGGGCAAGCCCAATCGTGGCAACTGCGACAAGTCCGATCGCAAACGATCGCGAGATGATATCGGTCATACTGATCATTTTTGCCTCCCAAATCTGCGCTGCCGAAGCATAGCACGTCCGCTAGCGGCCACGCTTGGTGACCCAAGGCCGATCGCCGCGACGTGCGCGCACCGACTCAATTCTGATGTCGTCGGGCAGGAAGAAGACCGCGTGCGCGCCATTCCGCCAAATATCAAATCGATCGACCACGTGGGGCGTATCCGGGCACGCGTCGCGCACCGGAACCGCACTGATAATCACGTCGCTGGTGCCGCAGTCATCGACCAGCGCCCGGCCGTCCGTGACCAACGCGGCGGTCCGTGTGCCAACTTCAAATCGACAACCGAGAGCGTCGCAGCGTAAAGTGCGACCGCCCTTGTCTACGTCACCGGACGGTGACCAGGTGACCGGCATGGTCTGTCCTTGGCGACGGGTCCAGATCTTGCCGGCAAACCGTCCATGTCGTTGGCTGGACAACAATAGACGGTCGGTCCCGTCCCGAATGGCGAAGAGCTTGGCATTGTCGTTGACAAGAATGTCGGGACGTGTGGCGAAGTTTGCCGCAACCATTCCTGCGCATATTAATCCCGCGCCATACCATCGCCATGGCCGGCGCCACAAGCAAATCCATAGACCGCCCAAAATGATGATAACCAAGGCAAACGTCGGCATCGTGCCAACGGCCCAAACCGCCGACGGCCAGCGCGACACGGTCTCCGCAACCGTCAAAACGATGTCTATGCCCCAGCCCATGAGTTTTAGCGCTGGCGCATCCATGCCAAACGGCATCAGCCCCAGGGCCAGTAGCCCGATCGGCATAATCCACATCGCGGTCACTGGAACCGCAACTAGATTCGCCACCAGACCGAACGTCGCGATTTGACCAAAGTGAAAGGCCGCAAATGGCGCGGTCGCTAGGCTCGCAATGCAGGTGGTCAAAGCGACACCGACGAAATAGAGCGGCAACCCACGCACGTGCAGCCACTCTTTAGGGCGCCGCGCCGACCGAAATCTGTCGCGCGCAACTTCGTATGTCGCGATGAGCGCAACGACGGCAGCAAACGACATTTGAAAGCTAATATTTATCAGACTTTCTGGCCGCAACACCAAGATCACGACGGCGGCCCAGGCGACGAGACGCATCGAAATCGCCGCGCGATCGATCAGAACCGCGAACAACACAACGCCAACCATCAAAAATGCCCGCTGCGTGGGCACCGTGGCGCCCGTGATCAACATATAGCTTAAGGCAACAAACAACGCGGCAACCGCGGCCCATTTCTTGATCGGTACACGCAATGCGACGATCGGAATGGCTGCGAATAAGGCGCGGGTTATGAAAAATATGGTGGCTGATGCCAACCCAATATGGAGCCCGGAGATGGCCAACAAATGCGCCAAACCAGCTCGACGCATCTGTTCCCAGACCGTATCCGTGATCGCGCGCCGGTTGCCGGTCAACAGAGCCGCCGCAACCGCGCCATTATCGCCGTCCAAGACCGCAAGCACCCGCTCGGTAATCGCCAGTCGAAGCCGCTGTATAGTTACGTTCCATGACCTGGCTTGGCGAGCCGGTCCAACCGCGCGAACATCGGACACGGCCCAGCCAACCGCTCCGACACGCCCGAAATACAGTTGCCGCGCAAAGTCGAAGGCACCAGGCGCGACAGGCTCGGGCGGCGGCCGTAGAACGGCGCGCAATGCGATGCGCGCGCCGGCTGCGGCACCATCACTTTGGGTCCGGATATTGATCCTGACGCGCGCGGGCGTTTGATCGATTGGCCAGTCCCCGATCGTCACCGCATCTAGATGAACGCGGATTCCGCTTGTCATCGGTTCGACCGACCTAACGGTCCCGACAATGTCGATGGCTCGTGTCTGCTTCGCAACGACGGGTTCAACAACCCAATCAGTTCGGGCCGTCGCAATGGCGAACCCAACCGCGCCCAAGCAGCCAACCACGAAGATCAATCTCATGACATCGCGAGTCACGAAAGCCAGAAAAGCGCACGCCACGGCCGACGTGATGCCGACCCAAAGCGGTGGTTCAAATGGCAACGTGAAATAGACGCCGATGCCCGTGCCGATTGCGACCGGCACCCACAGCAACAGCCGCCCGCTCTCGCGTTCTAGCAATCTAAGAATTGTTCGTACCGCAAAGGCCGTGTCGGGCCTGCGTGGCGAGAATGTTGATAGATCCGTGATGTCGGATCCCGACGCCATTTCGTTCCAGATTCTCGTCCGACCTACGCTCTAAAGAGGATCATGTAGCATGGGACAGTCACGAAGCGCGAGGACCGACATCTCTTCGGCTTGCCCGCGCTATTACCGCCTCGCGATAGGAGATATATGTCGTGCTAGCAAATATCACGGCGCCCCCGATCCATGTGTATACACTCGGCGTCTCGCCAAATGCCAGAAAACCAAGAATGCTGGCCCATATCAATTTCAGAAAGTCAAACGGCAGTACAACCGTAGTATCTGCTTCCTTCAAAGCTTGTGTCATCGACAATTGCGCCATGGTACCTATGATTCCAATTGCCACAAGCCAGCCAAATTCAATAGGCGTCGGCCATCTCCAGACGAACACCGCCGGGACCAAAGACAGTGGAATCATCATCAGCAGCATGTAGCTTGCTATGGTCACGCTGGATTCGGTGCGCGCCAATATCTTGATCACGATCAACGCGCACGCCCATATCGCGGTGGATATCAGCATCAGCACCGATCCAAGCCCAATGGCCTCGATTCCCGGCCGTACGATAATAAGCGTGCCAATAAAACCAATCGCAATTGCGCTCAACCGCCGCAATCGCACCACTTCACCCAGGATGAAAATCGCAAGGATTGTCGCGAATATCGGAGCTGTGAAGCCCAAAGCCGTGACTTTGGCAAGGGGCGTAATCGACAGGGCATAAAAAAACGTCAACATTGCCACGACATTGAAACCGGCACGCAATGCGTGGAGCGGGAATTTCTTCGTTCGCAACGGCGCCAGGCCATAGCGCACATACCACGGCGCAATGACGATCAGCCCGAAAAAATTGCGAAAGAAGGCAATCTCGAACGGGTGCATAGCGCTGGACATATGGCGGATCGCGGCATGCATGATCGCAAACCCAACCGTTGCCGCCGACATAAAAAGAATACCACGCACTGTCGCCGACATGCCCGATCGCCTCGATACGTCTTTAAAGGGATCCGCGCGTCGCACATGTCCGCGCAAATATGATAGGAGAGGTACCCAATCACACCATCTTACACCGGTTGGCAACCCCATGACAGTTGTGACACGATTTGCGCCCTCGCCGACAGGCTTCCTCCACATCGGGGGCGCACGAACCGCATTGTTCAACTGGCTGTTTGCCCGCCACCACGGCGGACAGTTTCGCTTGCGCATCGAAGATACCGATCTGAAGCGCTCGACTGCTGCGGCGAAAGCCGCGATTCTCGATGGCTTGCAGTGGTTGGAATTGGATTGGGACGGCGAAGTTATTTACCAATCCGCGCGCCGCGCCGCCCATGTCGCCACTGTCCAGCGTCTGCTGGACTCGGGCCATGCATATCGCTGCTATTGCTCACCCGAGGAACTGGCAGACATGCGCGATCAGGCGCGCGCCGAGGGACGACCGGTGATGTATGACGGTCGCTGGCGTGATCGTTCGCCTGACGAGGCTCCCGCCGGCGTCGCACCGGCCATTCGCTTGAAAGCGCCGCGCGACGGCGAGTCTGTCATAGACGATTTGGTGCAAGGCACGGTTCGCATCGCTAACAGCCAACTCGACGATATGATTTTGCTGCGGGCCGACGGCACACCGACATACATGCTGGCCGTGGTCGTTGATGACCATGACATGGGCGTCACCCACACCATTCGTGGCGATGACCATCTCAACAACGCGTTTCGCCAAACCCAAATTTTCGAAGCCCTGGATTGGAATCCGCCGGAATTCGCGCATATTCCTCTGATTCACGGGCCCGACGGCGCCAAACTTTCGAAACGCCACGGTGCGCTGGGTGTCGACGCCTATCGGGACATGGGCTATTTGCCCGCCGCGATGCGCAACTACCTTTTGCGACTCGGGTGGTCGCATGGCGATGACGAGGTCATCAGCACCGAGCAGGCCATACAGTGGTTCGATTTGGGCGGCGTGGGAAAATCTGCGTCTCGGTTCGATTTCACCAAGCTTGAAAGCCTGAACGCCACCTATATTCGCGACAGCGCAGACGATGCGCTCTTAGGACTCTTGATGCCTCTGGTCGAAAAAAGGGTCGGGCATCAAATTGACGCTTCCGCAAGCGCTCGCCTCGTGGCTGGATTGGGCGGCTTGAAGCCACGCGCCAAGACATTGCTGGAACTGGCCGACAACGCGGAATTTTATGTCGCCGATCGGCCCATTGTGATCGCTGACAAGGCGGCGATATTGCTCGATCAAGATGGCCGCGCAAATCTCGACGCATTGTCATCCGAACTTGCCGCCCTGCCAGACTGGCTACCGGAATCGATCGAATCGGCAGTGCGTGCGTTTGCTGAATCGCAAGGTTTGAAGCTTGGTAAAATCGCCCAACCCCTTCGTGCGGCACTGACCGGGTCGACCACATCACCGGGTATGTGGGAGGTGATGTTTGCATTGGGGCGCAACGAGGTTCTGGGGCGCCTTGGCGATGTTTCGGCGCCAGCCTGAGGTTGTTGCCGTCGCGAGCGCTTAACGACGCACAACGCGCCGGTACCACATATACGTGCCGGAGCCGAAAAGAATGGCGACGGCTATTCCGCTAAGACAAGCCAGCAACCGGCCGAACCAGCCGAGCACCGCTCCATTGTGGATTGGCCCGTTCCAACCACTGAAATAACGATCGACCGGATGTTCCTCTGGCGCGTCTGAGATACGCAATACCTCACCTGAATACTGATCGACTGCCACCCATTTCGCCGGTCTCAATATCGCGCCATCCGACGGCAAGAATGCTACGCGGTAGGAGCCGCGCTCGCCCCTTGGCATCCACACGGCTTTTGTCCAATAGTTGGGAACCACGGCTTGTGCAGTGCGCATGGCCTGTGCAATGGAGATTGGCGCTTTTCCAGCCGCTGGCCGGGACTCAATTGGTGGCGGCCGCGCGTAATCCGCATCAAACAGGTTGATGGCCGCCCGTGTCATGCCGGGCAGCACCGACACGACGCCCGACAATGTGAGAAAAATCACAAAAATAAGGAAATAGATCCCCGCCACATTGTGAAGATCACGCAAGAACCTGCTCAGACCATGGCGCCATGTCACGGTCAATGATCGCTTGATCGCAACCGGCGCCGGCCACCAAAGGATTAGTCCAACCAAAATCATTGCCAGCATCACGAGAGAAACGACGCCGATGAACTTTGATCCCGGACGACCGAGCAGTAACGAAGTATGGATTCTGCGGAACGGTGTCACGAGGGTCCAACTGCCGCGCTCACCCAGTATCTCGGTCGTATAAGGGTCAACAGAGATCAGCCGGTCCCGCGCACCTTCCTTCCGCATGCGCAATCGAAACGCCTTGTCGGGATGACCGTCGTTGGGGAACACTGCGAACGGCCGCCGATCGGGCATGGCCGCAAGGGCAGACTCAACAACGGCCTCAATCGGGGCCAGTTCCGAACCGGGCGCGACAGTGTAAGCCGTCGGATCAAGTGCCGCTTCAATTTCGTGCTGATAGATGGCCAACGATCCGGTCAGGCTGACGATCGTAAAGATCGCTCCCAATGTGAGCCCAACATAGCCATGGAGCGCGCGCAAGAATGGTCGGGACTTTCTCACCATGGGTCAATGCATTCCTGGTTTCGAGGCGCGGCATTATGTCCGAAAATGAGTTACGCGACAGATTTCGAGAATTAAATGCAAAGGTGCGTCCGAGGTGGACTGAATAGCGGCGCACGCGACGGAAAACTGAACGCGAGACGAAAGACTGAGCCCGAATGACAAAAGAAACAGAGCCGACTTTAGAATTGCTTCAGGACGCCGCGCGCAGGGCCGCAGGCTATCTAGACCAACTGGACAATCGCCCCGTCGCCGCTTCGACTGCATCGATCGATTCCTTGGAACGCACGCTTTCCGGCCCCCTGCCGGACGGACCGTCGGACGCGGCTGAAATACTTGCGCAGTTGGATGCGTTTGGTTCGCCGGCAACTGTCGCCAGCGCCGGCGGGCGATATTTCGGTTTCGTGACCGGTGGCGCACTTCCGGCGACGGTTGCGGCGACTTTTCTGACGAGTGCATGGGATCAGAACTGTCACACATTTGCGGGCTCACCCGCCGGCGCGCTGTACGAAACAACCGCGCTGCGATGGCTCAAGGATGTGCTTGGCCTGCCACCGACAGCAGAGGGGGCGATCGTCACAGGCGCAACCATGGCGAATTTCACATGTCTTGCGGCGGCCCGAAGCGAGGTTCTTCGGCAAGACGGCTGGGATGTCGAGAGCCAGGGTCTCTTCGGCGCACCGGAGATTACGGTCGTGGTCGGCGATGAAGCGCACGCCACGATCTTCAAGGTCCTGGCGATGCTTGGCCTGGGGCGCGACCGCGTTGTTCGTGTGGCTGTCGATAACCAAGGGCGCATTCGGCCGGATGCGATGCCGCCACTTCGGCGGTCTACGATCCTGTGCCTTCAGGCCGGCAACGTGAACTCTGGCGCATTCGATCCCGCCGATCAGCTTATCTCCATGGCGCGGTCGGCGGGTGCGTGGGTCCATGTCGACGGCGCCTTTGGCCTGTGGGCTTTGGCATCGCCGGAACACGCAAAACTCGCATATGGTTTTGAAAAAGCCGATTCGTGGGCGACCGACGCGCACAAATGGCTCAATGTGCCCTACGACTGTGGCGTGGCGATGGTCGGTGATCCCATACCACTGTCCCGGGCCATGTCATTGGATGCCGCGTATTTGGTCTCAAGCTCCAAACGCGATGCCATAAATTTCACGCCGGACAGCTCGCGTCGAGCCAGAGCCATCGAGATTTGGGCAGCGCTGCGCGCTTTGGGGAAATCCGGCATCGCTGACCTGGTGCGCCGAAACTGCAGTCAGGCGACGCAGTTCGCGCAAGCCTTGCGCGACGACGGTGTCGAAATCCTCAATGACGTCATTCTTAATCAAGTTGTTGCCGCATTTGGTGACGATACCCGGACCCGCCGCGTGATCGAGGCCGTCCAGGCCAGCGGCGTCTGTTGGTGCGCTGGCACAACCTGGCGCGGCCGCGCGGCGATGCGAATTAGTGTCAGTTCCTGGGCGACAACCGAACGAGATATCGTACTGTCACTCAAGGCGATCCGCAAAGCTCACCAAACGATCAAGAGTTCTGCTTAGCGTGCCAATTTTCCCACCGCGCGCCGCACGGCACGGCCGGCAGCACGCGCCCGGTCGTCGGATTTCGCCACCCGCTTGGCTTCGTCAAACACGACGCGCGCGGTGTCCGCAGCTCTTTGTCGAGCCCGCGGATCGGATGCGAATTTCTGGGCTCCGTAGCGCACCAAATGACGCAATAAGAACGACATAACCAGATCATATTGTATGAAACGGGCGCCTGTCACGGATATCGCGCCCCGCGCATTATCCATAATGTCAAAATGGTTATCTTGCGTGGAGTCTGTTATGCCCAAAAACCGAAACGCAGAATATAAATCATTGATAACAAATATAAAAACGAATTAGTCAAATGCTTGGATCTAAGCCGTTAGATTTGCGTATCGCGCTGCAAGAAACTATCCTAGGCGCGCCGCCGCGCCAGCCATCCCATATCCATGGGTAGCGCTCCCCGCCGGTCGGCCGGCATCACGCGAAGGAATGAATGAGCCATGAGCAATGCCATGACGTCTTCTGGAACTCGGGAAACCGGCCGTATTGTCACGATGTCGGACAGCGCGACCGGCAAGAGCGTTGAGTTGCCGGTTCTGGCTGGCACGATTGGGCCAGATGTTATCGATATTCGTCGGCTTTATGCCGAAACCGGGATGTTCACATACGACCCTGGTTACACCTCGACGGGAAGTGCGGAATCCAGCATCACGTTCATCGATGGCGACAAAGGCATCTTGCTTCATCGCGGTTATTCGATCGAAGACCTAACCGAACATAGCGATTTCCTCGACGTCGCTTATCTGTTGCTTTACGGCGAATTGCCCGATAATGCGGCGAAAAGCACGTTCGTGGACACTGTGACGTATCACACAATGGTTCACGAACAGATCACCTATTTATTTCGCGGGTTTCGGCGCGACGCCCACCCAATGGCGGTGTTGATTGGTGTCGTCGGTGCTCTATCGGCGTTCTATCACGACAATACGGATCTCAGCGATCCGCACCAGCGTGACATCGTTTCCCACCGCCTCATTGCCAAAATGCCAACGATTGCGGCAATGGCCTACAAGTATTCCATTGGCCAGCCATTTATTTATCCACGAAATGATCTGACCTACGCCGAGAACTTCTTGCACATGATGTTCGCGGTCCCGGCGGAAAACTACAGGGTCAATCCGATCTTCGCCAAAGCGATCGACAAACTATTTATTCTGCACGCGGACCACGAGCAAAACGCGTCGACCTCGACAGTTCGGCTCGCCGGATCTTCCGGGGCCAATCCGTTCGCGTGTATCGCGGCGGGGGTTGCCTCCCTTTGGGGGCCGGCGCATGGGGGCGCCAATGAAGCAGTTCTTCAAATGCTTGGCGAGATTCAGTCGGTCGATCGCATTCCGGAGTACTTGGCGCGTGCGAAGGATAAGGACGACCCATTTCGGTTGATGGGTTTCGGCCACCGCGTCTACAAGAATTACGATCCACGTGCCAAGGTGATCCGCCAAACCGCGCATGACGTTATGGGCGAGTTAGGGATCGATAACGAACCGCTCCTTAAATTGGCAATGGAGTTAGAGCGAATTGCCCTAGAGGACGAGTATTTCGTGGACCGCAAATTGTTCCCCAATGTTGATTTCTATTCCGGGATCATTTTGCGCGCGCTTGGCATCCCGACCTCGCTCTTCACCGTGCTCTTTGCTGTTGCGCGGACAGTCGGATGGGTCGCCCAGTGGAATGAAATGATCGTCGACCCATCGCAAAAAATCGGTCGGCCACGGCAGCTTTATACTGGCTCGAACACCCGCCCGTATGTGAAGTTGGAAGATCGAGGATAGAGCGACCAAACCAACGTTGCTTGGTTCGCTATTTTCTTTCAATCAGCTCGATCTTGTAACCGTCCGGATCTTCGATGAAGGCAATCACCGTGGTGCCGTGCTTCATCGGTCCAGGTTCACGGACAATTTTGCCGCCGGCCGCGCGCAGCTGTTCACAGGTCGCAAAGATGTCCGGCACACCCAGCGCGACGTGACCGTAACCACTGCCGAGATCATAGGGTGCCTCTTGATCCCAATTGTGGGTCAATTCCAGCACTGTCTCGCTTTCCTCTGGGCCATATCCGACGAACGCCAGCGTGAACTTGCCATCGGGAAAATCACGTCTCCGCAACAGGTCCATACCGAGCAGTTCGGTATAGAACGCAAGCGATGCATCCAGATCCTTCACCCGGATCATTGTGTGCAGCATGCGGAACTTGCCATTCTCGGGCATTAATAGCTTTCCTTTCATTGTGGCGCGGGTCGTAACGGCCTTTGTACTCCGGCCAGAATTTCCGCCGGCCTTACGCCGATTACAAACAAATCGCGCGAGTCGGCCAGTGCAATCGCGTCGTCTCGATCGACGAATAACGTGGCGTCCGCCTCTACGGCAATCCCTCTTAGGCCGGCGTCAACGGCACATTGTACGGTACCTAGACCGATGGTCGGCAAATCAGCGCGCCGATCCTGGCCAGGCTTCTTGACCTTTACCAATACGCCACCCGGCCCGTCACGTTTCAGCGCACCGCATCGATTGACCAAAGCGTCGGTTCCCTCAACGGCTTCCACACCCAATACGATGCCATGCTGGATCACCGCGGCTTGGCCAATATCGACCGCACCAATGGCACTCGCCACCTCGACACCTCGGGCAATATCTCGGGCGTCCTCGCGCCTCGGCTGCACGCGCCCCATCGGGCCATCACCAACCAACAAAGCCGACGCGACATCCTGGGCACCGACAACTGTGAATCCTTCTTGTTCCAATTCCTCGATCACGATCTTCAAGAGCGAGGCATCACTTTCCTCTGACGCGATCAACTTGGGTACGATCTTTAGTGCCCGCATGTCGGGTCTCAGCGAACCCAATGACGGACGGCCCACCGGCCCGGCCAGGACGACCTCTTCAACTTGGGCTTTCTTTAGTGCCTGTAGCAGCCTGCCCACCGCACCCAAGCGCACCCAACGATGATCCGTATCAAGAACGAGGTCGGGATCCGTGATACCGTCGAATGCGACGATGAACACGGCTCTGTGTTCATCGCGACAACAAGTCAGCAACTGCCTAGGCAACTGGCCGCCGCCCGCAACGATCCCCAGCTTAGGCCGCACGGTCCAGCTTTGGCTGGCAAATCGCCCGCGAGCTTTGCTCGCGAATAAATCGAACGATTTCCATGACCGGCTCGACGGTCCCGAGTTCCTCGGCAACGTCTTGCAAACGTTCTGCCATGGTTCCTTCCTCAGCGAACATCAGACGATAGGCCTTGCGCATATCGTGGATGGTCTCGCGCGAAAACCCACGGCGCTTTAGGCCGACGACGTTCAGACCGGACAGAAAAGCGCGGTTGCCCATCACCGAACCATACGGAATTACGTCGTTCTCAACGCCAGACATGCCACCGATCATGGCGTGCCGACCGATGCGAACAAATTGGTGGACCGCACTGAGCCCGCCCAAAATCGCATACTCCCCAACTTCGACATGGCCACCCAGGGTCGCGTTGTTCGCCATAACCACATGATCGCCGATGTGGCAATCGTGCGCGACATGAATGCCGACCATAAAGAGGCCGTGATCGCCCACTTTCGTGGTCATGCCGCCGCCGCGCGTGCCTGGATGCATCGTGGCATGCTCGCGGATGATGTTGTCGGACCCTATCTCTAGGCGCGACGGCTCGTCGGCATACTTCATGTCCTGAGGTCGATGGCCGATGACAGCATAGGGAAATATCCGCGTACGCGGCCCGATCTTCGTACGGCCCGCGATAACAACATGGGATTCCAAGACGATGCCGGCCGCAAGATGCACGTCATTTCCCACGACGCAATAAGGACCAATGAATACATCACGGTCGATCGTCGCTCCCGCTTCGACGAGCGCCGTCGGATGAATCTCGACACTTGGATGGATTTGGCTCATGTATGGATGTTCCGGACGATGCTCAACGATCCAAAATCATGGCTGCGATTTTCGCCTCCGCGCATAAGGTGTCTTCCACCAAAACGCGGCAATCGAACTTCCACACATTGGCGCGATTGCGGGATTTTGAAACGTGTACGCGCATCGAGTCGCCCGGCACGACCGGCTTGCGAAATCGGGCGCCGTCGACAGACATGAAATAGACCAGCTTTCCCTCTGCCGCTTTGCCCAAAGTGTGCACCACCAGCAACGCAGAGGTCTGCGCCATCGACTCGATGATCAAGACACCCGGCATGACCGGCTCGCGCGGGAAATGCCCTTGGAAAAATGGTTCGTTGATTGTGACATTCTTTAGCCCGACAGCACCCTCGCCCGGCACCATATCAAGGACTCGATCAACCAACAAAAACGGGTAGCGGTGTGGGATCATTTCCATGATCCGTCCAATGTCCGTCGGACCTAATGCGGCCGTTGACGCGTCGCTATCCATTTACCCTGCGCCTCTTATCTTTCCTTTTGCCATCAGGGCAAGTCGCGCGACCTGGCGACGCCACTGTTGCATTGGTACGGCTGGCGTTCCACCAAATGTCTCACCCTGTGGAATGCTACTGCTGACCCCCCCTTGTGCCGCGACCGTAGCGCCGGCACCGATCCGCAAATGCCCCGCAACACCAACTTGGCCGGCAAGGACGACGTTGTCCTCCAAATGCGTGCTACCCGAAATGCCAACCTGTGCGACGATGACGCAGTTGCGTCCGATCCGTACGTTGTGCGCAATTTGGACTAGGTTATCGATCTTCGTGCCGGCACCAACGAGTGTATCAGGGCCCGCGCCGCGATCAATTGTCGTGTTCGCACCGATTTCAACGTCATCTTCAATTATGACCCGCCCCACTTGCGCGACTTTCTGGAGTCCTGTCGGGCCTGGTGCATAACCGAACCCGTCCTGCCCGATACGGACGCCGCCATGGATGATCACGCGGGCGCCAATCAAGCAATAACTCAGGGTCGCGCCCATACCGATGCTGCAATCGTCGCCGATGACAACATGACGTCCGACAACGGCATTGGCGGCAATCCTGCAGCGCGCACCGACTTGGGCGCCGTCGCTGACGACCGCACCCGCGTCGATTTGGCACGCGTCTCCAATCCGCGCCGTCGGCGCGATCGCCGCGGATGCGTGTATACCCTGAACCTCAACGGGGCTTGTCGGATAAAAAAGTTGTGACGCTTTGGCGTAGGCCAAATACGGCGTACTCGTCACCAACACGACCATATTGGGCGGAGCCTTGTCGGCGTGATCCTGACTGACAAATGCCGCCCCCGCATTGGAGGCCCGAAAATCATCTACATACCGTCGATTGTCGAGAAAGCTGACATGTGTGGGCTTCGCACTCGTCAACGGCGCAATATCGTCAATTTGGCGATCCGCAGCGGCCGAGTCCTTCAGCGTCGCTTCGCCCACCGATGCGACCACGCCGACGGTGAATGGACCTTTCGGCTCGAAAAAACGCCGCTCTGCCATGGTTTCCTATTCGCTGCTCTCCGGTGGCGTCGTCGAAACGGCGGGAAGTCGCTCGTTCAGCATGTCCACAACTGTGGTCGAAAAATCTAAGTTCTTGGACACCAAGAGAACCTGGGACTTGTCCAGCACGATCGTATAACTTCGCTGATCGGCAATTTCAGCGACAATGTTCAAGGCCGCGCTCTGAACTTGATTCATGCCGTAGGCCAGAACCTCTTCAAGCTGTTTGTTCCGGGCGACAACATCGCGCTGCAACTCTTCAACTTCCTTGGCAAACGCCGATTCACGTTCGGCAAAGGCTTCGGGTGCCATGACAGTGCGTTGGCGCTGCAGCTCCTCCTGCTTGGTGCGCAAAGCATCCTCTTTCGCACTAATCTCGGAGCGATAGGTCTCCTGCTGCGCTTCAACTTCCTGCCGGACCCCTTGCGCGGCAACCGAATCGCGCAAGATATGCTGCAAATCAACAACACCGATACGTTCGAGGGCCGCGTCATCCTGGGCCCGCGCTGGGGTCGCGGGCAGACAAGTGAATGCGGCGTAGCCCATTGCGGCGCCCACGATCCAGTGAACAGACCGTCGCGTGACGTTTGTCATGTTGTCTTCGTCCTGATTAGCCGGTCGTAATTAAAAGAAAGACCCAAACCCAAAGGAAATCAATTCCTCATCGTCAAAGTCTTCCTTGATGATCGCCTTCGTGAAGTCAATCCTGAGTGGTCCAAAGGGTGACGCCCAAGAAATGCCTATGCCTGCGGACATGCGGACCGATCCCGTATCCAACACATTCAGGTTGGAGGTATCAACTTGCCGCAAAGACCCCGCGATCGCAAAAATCCGCCCCTTGATGCCAAGTTCGGTTGGTAACCCAAGCGGGAACAAGGCTTCCAAAGTTCCCTTATAGAGCAAGTTGCCGCCAAGGGAATCATTGTTGGCGACGTCGCGCGGTCCAACACCGGCCGGTGCAAAGCCGCGAAACGAGTTGCCGCCCAGAAAGAACCGATCGCCGATGTCGATATCCTCACTCCCGATACCGAAAATGTACGACCCTTCACCAAGCAGAGACAGCACCCAATCGCCCCACAACGGCAGATAATAGCCAACCTCCAAGGCGTTGCGCAGATAGTGTTTGTCGCCACCCAGCCCTGCCACATCCGCTGACCAGCGCGCGAAATACCCGTCAGACGGGTTTATGCGATTGTCCAAACGATCATAAAACAATGTTTGTCCGACGACCGATGTCAGCGTCTCGCCGGACTGGTCCAGAATCGATTGGGGGGCCGTTGAATCCGGTTGGATATCTTCCAAACGCAAGGTATAGCGCAAATTCTGCGACAGGAACTCGGTCAACGGATAGCCCGACCTTAGACTGAACCCGGTGAGATCACGCTCAAACGAACTTTCGTCGAATTTCTGAACCGTGTTGAAAACGTCAAAACCCGCGGAAAGATTCCGGTTCAGAAAGTATGGTTCGGTGAAATTGAGCTGCAATTCCTGAGAGATGCCGGACAGCGTGAAACTGAGTCCCAAATCCTGGCCCCGACCCAACAGGTTGCGCTCGCGTATGCCGACCGAGCCCGTCGGACCGGCGACCGATGAAAAGCCGGCGCCGAACGTCACCTCGCCGGTCGACTGTTCCTCCACATCAACATTAACAATTGTCTGATCCGGCTCGTCGCCCGGCTCGTTGTTCACATCCACACGTGAGAAGAATCCCAGGTTCTCGATCAGTTGCCGTGAGCGGCGCAGCTTGGCGGAATTAAACGCGTCGCCCTCGGCCAAGCGCACATTGCGGCGAATGACGCGATCCAAGGTGCGCACATTGCCCGTAATATCAATACGTTGAACGTAGACGCGTGGCCCTTCATCAATTTGATAGGTTACGTCGATCGTTAGGTCTTCGCGGTTCCGCGACACGTTTGGCCGAATATCGACGAATGCGTAGCCCAGTGAGCCGATCTCATCGGTGAGGCTTTGGATCGTTTCTTCCAGGGCCTCCGCGTCGTACCAGTCCCCGGTATCCGTGGTGACGTCGCCGCGCAACCCTTCTGGGTCGAGTTCGGGCAGAGTGGTCTCTAACGCGATGTCACCAAATCGGTAGCGCTCGCCCTCGTTGACCGTAAAGGTAATAAAGAAATCCTCACGGTTCGGCGAAAGCTCCGCCACGGCATCTTCGACTCGGAAATCCGCAAAACCCTCTTTGAGATAGAAGCGACGCAGCAGTTCGCGATCAAAACTCAACCGATCGGGATCGTAGTTATCTGTCGCCGAGAAAAAACGCCACCATCGTGACTGCCGCGTCTGAATCACTTCACGCAAGGTGCCGTCACTGAAATTCTCGTTGCCGATAAAGACGATCCGTTGGACGCCAGTTAAGGGTCCCTCCTTTATCTCAAAAACCAGGTCAACGCGGTTCTGGGCCAGCTGTATAACCTTAGGTTCAACGCTGGCGGCAAATCGACCGCTACGCCGATACAGCTCAATAATCCGCGCAACGTCCTGCTGAACCTTGGTGCGTGTATAGACAACACGGGGCCTCAGTTGCACCTCGCCAGAGAGAATTTCGTCCTCGATGCGCCGATTGCCCTCGAAGGCTAGCCTGTTGATGATCGGGTTTTCGACGACCTGAACGATCAACGTATTCTGTTCGCGCCGCAACGTCACATCCGCGAACAGTCCAGTGGAAAACAGGCTTTTTAGTGTTTCATCAATGCGCAGGGGATCAAAAGGATCACCAGGCCCAACCCGCATATACGAAAGGATTGTCTCATTCTCGATCCGTTGATTGCCATCGATCCGCACGTCGCTAATGCTTGGCACTTGCTGCGCGATCGCTGTTGTGCTGCCAAACACGGTCATGCCGATGAACCAAGCAAGCACGCCGCACAAAATTGCTACGCCCGCCGCAGAAAACCTGCGCCGTACTCCCCACCCATGCAAGATGTTCTTACCCCGTTAACCGACTGAAGAATTCGATCATGGAGGGCCGCGTCAAATCATTGAGCGTGGCAAACACCATGAGCGACAAGACCATCGCGAGCCCGACAAAGTAACCATATTCCTGTGCCCGTTCGCCCAAGGGGCGGCCGCGAACCGCTTCGATCGAATAGAATACAAGATGACCGCCATCGAGAACAGGAATGGGAAATAGGTTAATCAACCCAAGACTGGCTGAAAGTAGCACAACAAATTCCAGCAGCGACACGATACCGTGCGAAGCGCGCTCGGCCGACATTTGCGCAATCATGATCGGACCGCCAAGCTCGTCCGGACTCCGTTGGCCGGAAACAATCTCTCCCAGACTGACCACTGTGCGATGGACCAGAAGGTACGTCTCTTGCACTGCCGCGATGAGCGCATAGGCAGGCCCGAGTGTGACGAATTCCCTTTCGGCGACACCGATGCCGAGCAAGCCAATCGTATGAACGTTACCAAAGTTGTCTGTGATCTCAGACGCGCGCGGCGTTGCCTGTAGCGTGACACGGCCGCCATTTCGCTCAATGGCGAGTTCCAGCGTCTCGCCCGGGCTGAATAGCACGATCTCCCGAATGTCTTCGAACCGCTCGATCGTGCTTGCATCGATCTCAATGATTCGGTCACCCGGTAGCAACCCCGCATCCGCGGCGGCACTGTCTTCGACCACCGTCCCCACCACGGGTGGCGTAAAAGGGCGCCCCACAAAGATGAAGACTCCGGTGAGTATCACGATCGATAGGACGAAATTTGCCAATGGTCCGGCGGCAACGATAGCAATACGTTGCGAGACCCGCTTGTGGTGAAACGACACCGCCCGCTCGTCGGCCGTCATGCGGTTCAGCGCGACGCTGTCAGGTTCGCTTGACGCCCCCGTGTCGCCAAAAAATCGAACATAGCCGCCCAAGGGGACCATGCTGAATTTCCAGCGCGTCCCCGACCGCGCTGTAAATCCGAATATCTCTCGCCCGAACCCGATGGAAAAGACGTCGACCTTGACGCCGCACCACCGTGCGACGCTGTAGTGGCCGAGTTCGTGAATGAACACAACCACAGTCAGAACGACCAGGAACCACGCGACCGTGGATAGAAATCCTTGAAGTGCTTCAATCATGCCAGTCTGTTTCTAATGCGTATTGGTGCCGGATCGTCATCGGCCAATCAAGTCCTTGGCGCGAAGTCGAGCGTCGCGGTCCATGGCGATCACATCGTCAAGCGATTCGACCTCCATACGTGGCATCACTTCCAGCGTGCGTTCAACCACCGTGACAATATCGAGGAATGGCAGCGCGCCATCCAAGAACGCGCGCACCGCAATTTCGTTCGCGGCGTTTAAGACAATCGGCGCTGCGCCACCATCGCGCAGCGAATCTCGTGCCAATCTCAACGCCGGAAATTTATCGAAATCAGGCTGTTCGAAGGTTAATTGATGAATCGAGGCAAGGTCTAATCTGGCCACTGGCGCTGGCATGCGATCGGGCCAGCCTAAGCTATACGCAATTGGCGTGCGCATGTCGGGTGCACCTAGTTGCGCCAATACCGACCCGTCGCAATAGGCGACCATGCTGTGCACAACAGATTGCGGGTGAACTAATATCTCTATCTGGTTCGCGGTCACCGGAAACAGGTGGAACGCTTCGATCAGTTCAAGGCCCTTGTTCATCATCGTGGCCGAATCGACCGAAATCTTGGCACCCATATCCCAATTTGGGTGCGCAACCGCTTCGTCCGGCGTTACACGTCCCAAAGTGCCCCGATCGCGGTCGCGAAACGGCCCGCCCGAAGCCGTAAGGATGATTTTATCGACCCGTTCTGGGTACTGAAAATCAAAGACTTGGAAGATCGCGTTATGTTCTGAGTCGACCGGCAACAAGGTCGCTCTGTGCTTGGCGATCTCACGCAGCATCAGCTCGCCAGCGCAGACCAGACACTCTTTGTTGGCGAGCGCAACAACGGCGCCGCGGCGCACGGCCGATAAAGTTGGTGCCAAGCCGGCGGCGCCGACTATGCCGGCCATAACCCAATCGGCCGGGCGCTCGGCCGCCTCCATGAGGCCTTGCATTCCACTGGCTGCGCGAACCCCGGTACCGGACAAAGCATCACGCAACTTAGGATAGCTGCGGTCGTCGCCAATGACGGCGAGTTTGGGCTTAAGTCGCCGCGCTTGCTGTACAAGTCGCTCGACATTGCGATTGGCGGTCAGCGCCTCGATGACGTAGTCGTTCAGGTTCTGTTCGATCAAGTTGACCGTGCTCTGACCGATCGATCCCGTCGACCCAAGAATGGTCAGGTGCCGCGGCTGTTGGCTGCGCGCCACCTCTGTCTTTGTTGTTGTTGCCGCGCTCAACGCCATTGCGCCAGATCCCCCCCGCTCAGGAACGCGATTATCGCGAAAAACGGTGCCCCGGTCACAAGCCCATCAATGCGATCCATGAGTCCGCCGTGCCCGGGTATCAGGCCACCGCTGTCCTTGATGCCGCGACGACGTTTCAAACCTGATTCCAACAAATCACCCAATTGCGCGACAATGGCCAATAGCGCGCCCAGTACCGCGAACCATTTAATCGACTGCGGCGCAAACATCATGCTGCCGGCAATAGCGGCAACCGCCGCCGCGGCGATGACCCCACCGGCGAGTCCCGCCCACGTCTTACCGGGACTAATTCGCGGTGCGAGCCTAGGCCCACCGATAAGCTTACCAGCGAAATAAGCCAAGATATCGGTCGCCCATACGACCAAAAGAAGCCACAGCAGCAAACTTCGTCCGGTCGTGGGAAACTCGCGTAGCCATATCAGCGACAGCGCGGGTACTCCGATGTAGATAACCCCCGCCCCGATCCAAGCCAATGGCCGGTATCCCCGCCAGATGGCAACAACAATAACCAACGCCCAGACGCCCAACCACAAGACCGCGCCCACTGTCAGGTGTAACGCTGTCAACGGCATCACGATTATGACCGATATCAGTAACGCGGCGAATGCCCAGCCGATGCCACGGTTACCGGCGAGGTGATTCCATTCCCAGGCCATGATTGTCGTGCCAATCGCGACAAGTGCCAAAAAAGGGAAGCCGCCCGACCAAGCGGCCCATAACACGATCGGTGCCATGACAATGGCAGAGAGGACACGAAGGGTTAACTTTGACTGCAACGCCACCCTTACCCGCCGGTGCCGCCGTAACGACGCTCTCGGCGATGGTAGTCTGAAATTGCCGCTTCCAGGTCATCGCGGCCAAAATCCGGCCACAATGTGGGCGTGAAGACCAGTTCCGCGTAGGCACACTGCCACAGCAGGAAATTACTCAGGCGGCATTCGCCGCTTGTTCGGATGAGCAGATCCGGATCCGGCAAACCAACGGTATCAAGGCGTGCCGCGAACAAATCCTCGGTAACGTCTTCTATGTTAATTATTCCGGCCTGAACGTCGGCGACAATGTCGCGAACCGCCGCCACAATCTCATTTCGAGCACCGTAATTGAGAGCGACAGTCAGGTGAAGGTCCTGATTCCCTGCCGTTGAGTCTTCAGCCTGCTCGATCAGCGTCTGTATGTCACTGGCCAGGCGCCGTCGATCGCCAATCACACGTAAGCGGATGCCATTCTGACGCAATTCGGCCAATTCGCGGCGGATGTAGAGCCGCAACAGGGCCATCAGATCTTGGACCTCGTCTGCGGGCCGTTTCCAATTCTCAGACGAAAATGCATAGAGCGTCAGATAGCGAACGCCCAAATCCCCGCAGGCCCGCACAACTTTGCGCACCGCCCCAGCGCCGCGCTGGTGACCCGCAGTTCGAGGCAGTCCCCGGCTGCGCGCCCACCTTCCATTGCCGTCCATAATAACGGCGATGTGCGTCGGTGGGGGCGGTGGGTCCAGTCGTGGCGCTGCCTGCTCCATTATCGAGTTGCCCTAGATCTGAAGGATTTCTTGTTCTTTAGAATCTACCGACGCGCCGATCCTCTTGATCATTTCATCCGTCATTTCCTGGACTTTCTCGCCCTCGGCGCGATGTTCATCCTGCGACATGTCGCCCGCCTTCTCCATGCGCTTCAGGGCATCCATCCCGTCGCGCCGAACATTGCGAACCGCGACACGGGCATCCTCGCCATATTTATGGGCCAATTTGGCCATTTCCTTGCGTCGCTCTTCGGTCAGTTCGGGAATGGGTACCCGAAGCAATTGCCCTTCGGTCACTGGATTCAAGCCCAAACCACCATCGCGAATCGCCTTTTCGACCGCTTTGACCATGGTCTTGTCCCAGACCTGAACGGTCAACAAGCGCGCCTCGGGGGCACTGACCGTGGCCAACTGGTTGAGCGGCATGTGCGAACCGTAGGCCTCGACCGAAACAGGTTCCAATAGACTGACAGCGGCACGCCCCGTGCGAAGCCCGGTCAACTCCTGATGTAAAACGTTAAGCGCGCCCTCCATACGACGCTTTAAGCCCTGGAGGTTGTAGGTTGTCATGGCGCCTCGCTCTCGCCGCTGATGAGCGTAAACGGCCCTTTTCCCGCGATTACAGCCGCGAACGCCCCCGGCTTTCCAATGTTGAACACGATTATCGGAATGTTGTTGTCGCGCGCCAAGCTGATTGCGGACGCGTCCATCACTTTCAAGTCCTTGACCAAGACATCGTGGAAAGTGAGCCGGTCGAACCGCTTTGCGCCCTTGGTCAGATGGGGGTCGGCCGAATAAACGCCGTCGACTTGGGTCCCCTTCAGCATCGCATCGCAGTCCATTTCCGCGGCGCGCAGTGCCGCAGCGGTGTCCGTCGTGAAGTAAGGATTGCCGGTTCCCGCCGCAAATATAACGATTCGCCCTTTCTCCATATGGCGAACCGCCCGCCGACGCAAAAATGGCTCACAAACTGCGGGCATGCGAAGCGCAGATTGCACGCGTGTTTGCACCCCCAAGCTCTCAAGCACGCCTTGCAACGCCAAGGCATTGATCACAGTGGCTAGCATGCCCATGCTGTCCGCCGTGGCGCGTTCTAGGCCGGCCGCCGGCCCCGCGACACCGCGAAATATGTTGCCGCCGCCGATCACGGCACAGACCTCCACCCCCTGTGCGTGCACGTCGCGCAGATCAATCGCGACGCGCTGCAAGACGTCCGGGTCGTGCCCAAACGTTCGATCGCCCATCAATGCTTCGCCCGAGATCTTGATCAAGACGCGCTGATAATCGGCGGACTTAGGCGGAATGACGGCCAGATCTTCAGATGTTTCCAAAGCCATCCCCATATGCCTCTCGCCGCGAACGATCTAAATACTGGGCGTGGGCCACCGCGTTGCCGCTCGCACCCTACACACAATTGCAGCGGTTGTCGGGGCCATTTCCCGCCGGCGGCTAGGTGCCCGCCTGCGCAGCGACTTCCGCCGCAAAGTCAGACTCTTTTTTTTCGACGCCTTCACCAAGTTGACAACGAGCATAGTCAACTAGGGTGACGGCCGTTCCAAGATCCTTGGCTGTATTCTCAATCACCGCGCCAACCTTAGTCTCCCCATCGACAACAAAAACCTGGTCAATAAGGATCGCCTCTTCATAAAACTTCCTCAGTCGGCCTTCGACCATCTTTTCAATAATGTTGTCCGGTTTTCCTGTCTGCCGGGCCTGATCAGTCATCACTTGGCGTTCGCGATCCAGAACCGCCGGGTCAAGGGAGTCGCGCGTGATCGCTTCCGGTCGCGCCGCGCAAATATGCATCGCCAATTGTTTGCCCAAAGTGTCCAAAACGGCCGTGTCGCCTTTTGACTCCAAGCCGACCAGTACGCCAATCCGTCCCAGCTGTGGTGTGATCGCGTTGTGGACGTAGCTCGCGACCACCCCATCCGGCACGGATATGGCAGCGGTCCGCCGCAGCACAAGATTCTCGCCAATGCGGCCGACAAGTTGGGTCAGAGCCTCAGCGACGGTCGTGCCGGAGTCGGGAAATGGCGCGGCCGAAGTCCTGTCAAGGTCACCATCATTCTCCAATGCCACGGCCGCCACAGTGCGCACGAACGCTTGAAATTCCTCGTTACGTGACACGAAGTCGGTTTCCGCATTGATTTCGACGACCGCGCCACGCTTGCCGTCCGTTGCGACCCCGACAAGTCCCTCGGCCGCGACTCGTCCAGCCTTCTTTGCCGCCGCGGCAAGGCCCTTCTTGCGCAGCCAGTCTGTCGCGGTTTCAAGATCGCCATCATTCTCAGACAGAGCCTTCTTGCAGTCCATCATGCCCGCGCCCGTCTTTTCGCGCAGCTCTTTGACCAGCGCGGCGGTGATCTCAGCCATTGTTCGAATATCCCTACTTGTCCGAGTGGTCGTGTTTGCAAATCACGGCGAAAAGATCGCCATCACCCTTCTGGGCCTATCCGCTCGGGGCTGGTTGTTCTTGCGTTTCGGTGGCCACCGCCGGCGTTTCTGGCGCGGCGGGGTTCGTAGCCGTACCATCCGGTACCTTTTCAGCGGCCGCTTTGGCGCCATTTCCAGTCAGATCTTCACCCGGAGCTTCCTCTGCTTCGCCGATGTCCTGGCCGGTCGCCACCAATTCGGCCTGCAAGCCATCCAGCACCGTGCGCGCGAACAAGTCGCAATACAGATTTACCGCGCGTGTCGCATCGTCATTGCCCGGAATCAAATAGTCGACGCCATCTGGGTCCGAGTTACTATCGACGACGGCGACAATGGGAATATTCAGTTTGCGCGCTTCGTGTTTGGCAATCTGCTCTTTGTTCGTGTCGAGGATAAACACCACATCGGGCAATCCGCCCATTTCGCGAATGCCGCCGAGAGTCAATTCTAAACGATCCCGCTCGCGGGTAAGGTTCAGCAGCTCTTTTTTGGTCAAGCCGATGTTCTCATCCGCCAACCGCTCATCAAGCTGGTGAAGCCGGTGAATCGACTTTGATATCGTCGACCAATTGGTCAGCATGCCGCCCAACCAACGGTGATTGACAAAGTATTGACCGCTACGCTTCGCATTTTCCGCAATAGGTCCAGCGGCCTGTCGCTTGGTGCCAACAAACAGGACCCTTCCGCCACCGGCAACGACGCCCTGTACGAATTCCAGTGCGCGATACAGCATGGGCACGGTTTGCTGCAGATCAATGATGTGGACGCCGTTTCGCACGCCAAACAAATAGGGTTCCATTTTGGGATTCCAGCGCTGGGTCTGGTGCCCAAAATGGACGCCGGCTTCCAGCAGCTGGCGCATGGTGAACGTGGGGACTGACATGGTCTCTCCAATCTCCGGTTATGCCGCCGCGGGTATGTGGCTCAGTCGTCGTCTGACCGAACACCGGATCAATCGCGCCAATTATGGTTCGCGACCGCAACCCGCGTGAGGAATGAAACAAAAGGCGCGACTTAGGTCATCGCGCCTCCCATTCAAAACCATAATTTGAAAGCAATTTCAAAGTAAACTTACCATCCCAGCCGATAATGCGATCGACGCTGTCTTTTTTCTGGCCAACCTACAGATCATGCACGTCAATCACGCCGGGTACAGCTTTGAGCGCCGCACGTGCTGCCGGCGAAACGGCAAAACGACCCGACAGGGCGATTTCGGCCTCTTCGTCCAATGGAAGACGCACCACCAGGCGCAACTGTCCGCTGCCACGCCCACCCCGGTCGATGACCGACTTCAGTGCCGAGATTGCGACCCCGTCGGCAACGAAAACCTTGAGGCCTTTGATAAGGTCGGCCGCCTTTTCATCCAAGCGGGTCACCCGCCGGGCCATAATCCGAACTTGCTCTTCGTCGCGTTGGACTCCCACCTCAAGGTACAGCGTTTGACCAACATTCAAGAGGTCGCGCGCGCGCTCGAACACGTCGGAAAAAACCGCCACCTCATACATACCGGAAGCATCGGACATTTGAACGAAGGCGTAGCGACCACGGGCCGAGCGGCGCTCACGCACGCTCAATACAATCCCAGCCATATGCACGCCGTCGATCATCGTGCCGGCCATCACTTGTGTGTATGACAACACACCCAGCTCTTCCAGGCTCTTTTCGTAAGCGTGTAACGGGTGCGCTGAGAGGTAGAAGCCGATCGCTTCGAATTCATTAGACAGGCGATCGAACATCGGCCAATCGGCGACTACAGGCAATGGCGGGGTCAGCTGCTCATCAAGAACATCGCCGAATAGGCTAGATTGGTCGCTGGTACGCTCTTCTATAGTGGCATTGCCATAGCGCAGGAGAATATCCACCGACTCGAACATCTGCGCCCGATTGGGATTAAGCGTATCAAAGCCACCGGCCTTTGCCAGATTTTCGAATTGTCGCTTATTCATCAGGCCGCCGCCCGAGCGAGCCGCAAAATCGAAGATGTCCTTAAAAGGCCCTTTCGTTTTGCGTTCTTCTAGGACCTGCCGCATCGCAGCGCCGCCGACATTCTTAATCGCCGCCAGGCCATAGCGAATCACACGCTTATCCTCGTCGATTCCCTCGACTTCAAAGTCGACACCCGAGCTGTTGATTTCGGGTGGCATCAGGGCGATCCCCAGCCGATCCAACTCTTGCTTGTAAATGTTCAGTTTGTCGGTGTTGCCCTGGTCCAGGGTCATGAGAGCGGCCAGAAATTCGACCGGATAATGGGCCTTCATGTAAGCGGTGTGGTAGGCGACCAAACCATAGCCTGCCGAATGGGCTTTGTTGAACCCGTATCCCGCAAATTTATCGACAAGATCAAACACATAGCGGGCCCGATCCTTGTCGACACCCCGTGCGACGGCACCGTCGATAAAGGTGCCACGCTGGGCATCCATCTCAGCCTTTATCTTTTTTCCCATGGCCCGGCGAAGCAAATCGGCCTGGCCAAGTGTATAGCCCGCGAAGACTTGGGCGATCTGCATCACCTGTTCCTGATAGATGATCACGCCATAGGTGTCTTTGACCACGGGTTCGATGGTCTCGTGCAAGAATTCCGGCTGCTCGCGGCCGTGCTTGCACGCGATATATTTCGGGATGTTTTCCATCGGCCCGGGCCGATAGAGCGCGACCAACGCAATGATGTCCTCAAAGCTATCGACATGGGCCTCGCGTAACAGGCTCCGCATGCCGGTACTTTCAAATTGGAACACGCCCACAGTTTCGCCGCTGGTCATCAAGTCGAACGTGTCTTGATCGTCTAGGGGCACGGTCGACAGGTCGATTTCTTGGCCGCGGGACCGCACCAGCCGACACGCATGCTCAAGGACTGTGAGTGTCTTCAAACCAAGAAAATCGAATTTGACCAGTCCGGCTTGCTCAACATATTTCATGTTGAATTGGGTCACTGGCATGTCCGATCGCGGGTCGCGGTAGAGCGGAACCAGTTCCTGCAGGGGGCGATCGCCAATTACCACGCCGGCCGCGTGCGTCGACGCGTGACGGTACAACCCCTCGAGCTTCAAGGCATAGTCGAGTAAACGCGCAACCGTGTCATCCTGCTGGCGTTCTTCTTGCAGCCGCGGTTCGCCGTCAATTGCCTCGGCTAGGGATACCGGGTTGGCGGGATTATTGGGCACCATCTTGCACAATCGGTCGACCTGACCATATGGCATCTGTAAGACCCGACCGACGTCGCGCAACACCGCCCGCGCTTGAAGCTTTCCGAACGTAATGATTTGCGCGACGCGATCACGGCCATATTCCTCCTGCACATGCCGGATGACCTCGTCACGTCGTTCCTGGCAAAAATCGATATCGAAATCCGGCATCGAGACACGTTCGGGATTCAAGAAGCGCTCGAACAGCAAGCCAAATTGGAGCGGGTTCAAATCGGTGATCGATAGCGCCCACGCGACCAAAGATCCGGCACCGGAACCACGCCCTGGGCCGACGGCGATACCTTCGCGCTTCGCAAACTGAATGAATTCGGCGACGATAAGGAAGTAGCCGGCAAAGCCCATTTGCACGATCACGTCCAGCTCGTAATCAAGCTGCTCGCGATAAGGTCGTGCTGCGACTTCTCGCGCCGCCCGGTCGAGATCGTCGGTAAAAACGTGGGTCTCCAGTCGCCTTTCCAAACCTTCGACCGCGAGGCGGCGCACGGCACCCTCTTCGTCGCCGCCGTCCGCGACATTCCCGGCGGTCGGCAACAGCGGTGCACGCGGTTCCACCATAAACGCACAGCGCTGGGCCACGACCAATGTATTGACCAGGGCCTCCGGTACATCCCCGAATAACGCGCGCATCTCTTCAGCTGACTTTAGATAGTGTTCCGGCGTCAACTGACGGCGATCGGTTTGCGATACGTAGCTGCCCTCAGCGATACATAAGAGCGCGTCGTGCGCTTCGAACATGTCGCGGTCACGAAAATATGGTTCGTTGGTTGCAATCAGGGGTAGCTCGTGACGGTAGGCGAGCGCCAACAGCGACGGTTCAATTTCGTTTTCTCTGTCGGTGCCATGACGCTGTAGCTCGACGTAAAGTCGACCCGGGAAGAGTTTTGCTAGCCGCGACAGGATGGCTTCGGCCGCGTCGGCCTGGCCCTTGGCCAAAAAATGGCCAATCGGGCCATAGGGCCCGCCCGTCAGCAAGATCAAACCCGCATTGTGGCGCTCAAGCGCGTCTTCGCTGACCTGTGGGTCAACGCCTGCGTCACCTTCCAAATACGCCGCACTGATCAAAGCCAACAGGTTGGCGTATCCCTGCTCATTTTGGGCCAACAGAACGATCGGATCGGCCGCTGGCGGCGCACCATTGCGCCGGTCGTCTTCCGGGCGAAGCAGGGCGACTTGACATCCGACGATGGGTTGAATGCCGGCTTTGGCGCACGCAAGTGAATATTCAAGTGCGCCAAATAGGTTGTTGGTGTCGGTCACAGCCATCGCGGGCATATTTTGGGCGACACAAAAGTCGACCATTTGCGGTATGCGGATCGCACCTTCCGATAAGGAATAGGCGCTGTGGATATGCAAATGCACGAAATCAGCGTGTGTCATCGTTGCTAGAATTCCAGATTTCGCGACATTCGTCAGCCTGAACAGGACGGCAACATTTCGTGGCTGCTGTTAAAGACATCCTCAATATACTGTATGTTTCGCGTAATGCTGGACAGCATGACGCTGCCGTTTCTAGATAACGCCGCATGCGATCGAGAGGATGAGACGTGACCGACATTCAACACGATTCCGCCGAAACGATAGAGTCCACCGAAGGACTCCGAGCGATCTATGATCAACCGACAGAGCGCGCGATCGGTAAGCAGCTCAATTCACTTGATGAGTTTTGTCGTGCCTTCATATCCCTGTCGCCGTTTGTCTGCGTGGCAACTGCTGATGCGAACGGCCAAGTCGATGTGAGCCCGCGCGGCGATGCGCCGGGATTCGTGCACGTCATCGATTCGAAAACTGTCGTCATCCCTGATCGACGTGGCAACAATCGGCTTGACACATTTCGCAACGTCCTGGAAAACCCGTCGGCAGGCTTGATCTTCTTCATACCGGGATTCGCCGAGACGTTGCGGGTCAACGGTGCCGCCGCCGTGGTCAGAGATCCGGACCTCTGCTCGGCTGCCGCGATCAATGGCCAAACACCGAAAGCCCTCCTGAAGGTGGCGGCGCGCGAAGTGTTTTTTCACTGCGGCAAGGCATTGATCAGATCTCGGCTGTGGGATGCCGAGGCGCAAGTGCCACGGGATCGGCTTCCCGGCCTGGGCCGCATGATCGCGGAGCAAATCGCCGCCAAGACCGGCGACAATGTGGATGAAGCCGCCGCGGCGGCGGCAGACGCGTGGGTTGCGGAAGCCTATCGCACGAAGCTCTATTGAGGCTTCCCAGCCGCGAACGCGGTTTCCCAGTTGCGGCCATCGAAGAGATCAACGTCATAGTACGCGGACTCCAAGTCGAAATCGTCGAGGCAACACACATTGATCAAGAACATTTCGGGCGCCGAACGTGGGTGGCCGAAAGGATGGATGCCGCAGTGCCGGCAGAAATAGTGCTTTGAGACTCCTGTGTTGAACTGATAGAGCCTCAGTTCGTCCCGCCCTTCCTTCAGGCGAAAACGCTGCGTCGCAACACGCGTGAAGATCCCGCCTTTTTTCGTGCATATTGAGCAGTTGCAGCGAACCAGCCTGGTCAGATCCGCATCAACTTCGAACTTCACCGCGCCGCAATGGCAGCTGCCGTGATAAGTCTGCATGAGTTCTTCCTCCTTCCACCTGGACACTCCACGATGACACAGTCGCCATCCGATTCTGACCGCCGCGCGTTCTATTTGGACTGGTTGCGGATCGGGGCCATGGCCGCCGTCTTCTTTTTTCACTGTGGCCGCGCGTTCGACACCCATGGCTGGCACATCAAGAACGACGTGACGACCCAAGGCTTTACGGTTTTCTCGCTGGTACTTGTTCAGTGGATGATGCCGATTTTATTCCTCATCTCTGGTTGGGTTAGCTATTTGGTACTGCAAAAATCGGACATGGGCGCCTTCGTCAGGTCACGCGTCAAACGGCTATTGGTGCCGTTTATTGTCGGCACGTTGATATTGATTCCGCACCAAGTCTACGTTGAGCGGGTGACACAGGCCGGCGTGACCGAGAGATTCTTGACTTGGTTCCCCCAGTATTTTGACGGGTTCTACGCATTCGGCGGCAACTTCGCATGGATGGGGCTGCATCTGTGGTACCTGGAAATGCTGTTCATTTTCTCATTGCTATTCTTGCCACTGCTTCTGTGGCTTCGCCACCCCGCCGAGGCCTGCCGATGGCCGGTATCATTCATTTGGCTTTCCTGCGCCTTGCCGCTTCTCGCGGTTGAACTGCTGGTCGCGCTGTTCCCAGAAAGCATTGGCCGGCAGGATTTTGGTGGTTGGAGCCTGTTGACTTATATGGTTTGGTTTTGGCTCGGCTATTTGATTGGCCGAAACGTCCAGTTCCAACACGCCCTGATTGCCGCACGTCACGTTTCGCTCGCGATCGCCGCGACAAGCTTGGCAGCCGGATTCATGATTGTCTTATCTGACGACATTGACTTTGGATATGTCGGCAACCTGAGTGTGCGCATCGGAGTCGCGTGGGGCGGAATCGCTGCGTTCCTCGGCTATGCGGCGCATCATCTCAATTTCGACGCGGTGCCAAGACGCGCGCTTAACGAAGCCATTCTGCCATTTTATATTTTGCACCAATCGGTGATCGTCCTGATCGCATTCTATGTCGTGCCACTGCCGCTGTCGCCATCAGTTAAATTTGGTTTGATCGCGGGACTATCTCTAGCGATGATATTAGTTGCCTATGTTTTTATTGTGCGGCGGTTCGGGCCACTTCGCTTTGTCTTTGGCATGCCGTATCGGCAATAGCCCGTCTTCACGCCCGCGCCTGCCCAAGGCTACTGTTTGGTGTGAGTCGGTTCACAGTTTCAATCACAAAATCGCGATAGCGCCCTATCTCTCTTCATGTAAATTCGAGAAACGCCCAAATTTCGGCGGATTTTCGCGCAATCTATTCGACCTTATCGACAAGCAGCTTCTTTTCGTCGCGTGAAGCAGTTCACAGCGCGTCGCGGCGCCACGCTCTACTTTTCCCCCAGATCGAGGCCAAGACCAAATCACCCAAGCGCCACACACGGACGCCCAAGCAAACCGGAGACACCGTCATGATCAAGACCATCGCCATCGTTGCCGTTACGACCGCTCTATCGACCACCGCTGCGTTCGCGCAGGGCGGCGGCTATCAATGGAACCAGTCCGGTCCGACGAGCACCGACGCCGCCATGACCCAACCGGCCGAGAAGATCACAGCGACTCATCCCAACGCTTACGTGAAAACACCAACAGCGGCCGATGTCCACGTGACGGTGCAACCGGCAAAGATCTTCGCCCAAAGCCTAAATAGCTATGCTGGCTAACGACCCCTGAATTCTCCCTCTCCTCCCCGACTGATGACTCGGCCATCCTGCCCCCTTACAGGATGGCCGCTTTCTTTGTATGCCCATTTGTCACTTGTGCGACGAAGGCTGACTTCCCGAGACCTTCCACGCTATCTGATAGGGCTCGAAAATTTCTAGATGTTCCTCTAACGTTATCAATCCGACGCATGGCATGGCGCCAACTTCCGGCATATCACCCCTTGCAAGCTTCTTTGCTAAGATAATTGCCGGTGCACATGGAATGTAAAGCCCATCGCCACCACGTGCGACTAAGCTGAATTTCACCTGTTTTCTTCGGCCACGTCGTCCCTCACCCTTCAGCGTCATAGAGAACCCACTGCTCTCGCTCCCAAAGAAATCGAACATCTTTGAAAGCTGGAGTAAATGACCTGCATACCGCTCCAAGTTTCCCATCAAACCGATTCTGACGAGCCATGAGAGGAGCCACAAGCCTAGGTGCAAGACAGGAACTTCGAGACTAGCTTGGAACCGAACAGTCCTCAGCTCTGGATATTTCATCGGAAAGAGAGCTAGATCGGGAACGTCACAGTTACCCATAAAGCGCCATCCCAATCCGTCAAACCTCCGCCGCCGGAGATTCTGCCAGCCATAAACATCGATCATTTCGCCTTCAAACAACGTCGGAAATGCTCTACCCACGTAACTCAAAATCGCCGATGTCGTGGCGAAACCACGGTTTGTAACTTGCGCCGTTGCGATACCGTAGTCGACCTCATGCAATGTGCGAAACGAGTTGCGATAAGTTTCGATGATGCTACTCGTCAGGCAAGGGACAGAGCTTGCACCGCTACATATCAACAACTGACGTCGCTTGGCTGCGGCATCGAGCGCACCAATTCCCACGACGAACGCTCGCGCATCCGCCAGGTCGATATAATGACAACCCTGTTCAATGCAGGCTTGGGCAACAAAGTGGTCCTGCTGCTGAAAAGGCCCGGATGTATGGATAACGACGAATGGGTCGACGTCTGCCAGCACTTCTTTCAGATTCTTGGACATATCCATTGCCACGGCGGACGCGGGATGATGTGCTTGTAGCCTCGTCGCCATTGCCTGGGCCTTCTCTAGTGATCGCCCGGCAATCGTCAGTACTATCTGCTGGTCAGATGCGAGGTGGCAGGCAATTCGACATCCAAAATGCCCATAGCCGCCAATAATCAGAACCCTCCGTGTCACGTGGGCCGAATTACCATTAAAAAAAACACGACAAGCAGCGCAATGAATGCAGGCCAACCGAGCGCAAACCAAACGCGAAACAGGCGACCATAAAGCGTGGGCAATGGTTTATTAAATGCCACACTATCCGCCAACAAGTTTCTCATGCGTATCTGCAGCCAAACGACTGGTAGCCAACAAGCGCCAGCCACAATGAACAGACTGTATGATGCCGCAAGCCATGCGTCGAACCAACCGTAACCACCACGCCACACCAACCATACACCGGTGGCAGGCTGAATGATTGCCGCTGGCGCTGTGAAAAGGTAGTCGGCCAATACAGTCGTTCGGATGGCATAGTACTTTTCTCTCACACTGTCTGTGGCGCCGGAGCGCCACATAAAGAAGGCCGTAGAGAGTCCGGCACCAAAAAGAATCGTTGCACTAATGATATGAACTGTCTTTATCACGAAATAAATGTCCATGGCGGATGAGATCACAAATTACTGTGCCATGTCCAGATTCCGCACAAATTCGTTGATAGACTGACTATTGCACAATCGACGTTACTCGGACCGGCTCGCATTTCCGGACTAGATCTGGTGGATCCGGTGGAGAACAGCCCGCACTTGCAAAGTGACATGCTGGAATTCCTTTCTCACGCCATCGAAGGCGCCCGAATAGCTATGCCGGTTAACGACCCCTGAATTCTCCCTCTCCTCCCCGACTGATGACTCGGCCATCCTGCCCCCTTAAAGGATGGCCGCTATATTTGGCGGCATGTGCTGGTAAACTATTCGCGCACTGCGGCAATGCAGCACGGCCGACGAGGATAAAGTTCCGCCATTTCATGTCATGCCCACGGGTGGTTTGCTTCGGCGGATACCAAACAGAGAATGCACGACGAGCGCAGAAAGCACGACGCCCCCGCCCAGCAGCGTCCGCGCACCCGGTGTCTCGCCAATGCCGATCCAAACCCACAATGGATTGAACACGGTTTCCAGCAGGGTTAGCAAGCCGACCTCGGCGGCGGTCAGATGAGGCGTGCCGCGCAAGAAAAAGAAAAAGCCAAGGCCCAGCTGAAAGATCCCCATCAGCGCCAGCAGGATCATGTCGGTCCATGGAACGGCTGTAATCTGCGCCAATGGTGCGCTGAAGGCCATCGCGAACAATCCAGCCAACATCACCGCAGGCACCATGTCGACATTCCGGTTCCGCCGTACAACGACGATATTGGCGCCAAAACATAGGGCGACACACAACGCAAAGACATTACCGAGGAAACTCGACGACTGCCAGGTTCCGCCATCGAGGCCGGCTCCTGTAAACATCAGTGCAATGCCCACCATCGCCGCCGCGATCGCCCACGCCGTGTGTGGTCGCACCTGTTCCCCAAGCAGAACGCGCCCGAGTATGGCTGATACCAATGGCGCCGCACTGAGGATCACCAAGACCGTCGCCACCAAAGTCCGGGTCATCGCGAGAATGAAGAAAACAAACGCGCCCGAAACGAGCAACCCGGACAACACCCCACTCCAGCCCGCGGCATGAAACAACTGTGGCGCGGCCGCGCCATGACGCGCGGCCAGGTATATGGCGAACGCAATCACAAGGAAGAATGACCGATAGAAAATAACAGTCCAATCGTCGACCGAAACGGACCGCACGAGAATGCCGCCGGTGCTCCAGCACAACGTCGCCGCGGCTATAAACAACGCTCCGCGCAGCCGCGGCGACAGCACGAGGTTCAGACCAAGGCGCCGTCGCGCAGTGTCAGCACGCGGTCCATTCGGTTGGCGATATCGAAATTGTGGGTCGCGATCAGCGCGGCCAGACCATCTTGGCGCACGACATTGAGTAATTCTGCAATAACGTGCTCTGACGTTTCCGGATCCAGGTTTCCTGTCGGTTCATCGGCCAACAAGACACGCGGATTGTTGGCGAGCGCGCGCGCAATGGCGACGCGCTGTTGCTCCCCGCCGGACAATTGCCCGGGTCGATGGCCGGTGCGCGCGGCAAGGCCAACCCGCCCCAACAAATCCTGCGCCCTGAGCCGCGCGTCGCTGCGGCGGACGCCAGCGATCATGCGTGGCAACATAACGTTTTCGATCGCGGTGAATTCCGGCATCAAGTGGTGAAACTGGTAGACAAAGCCCAAGGCCTGCCGCCGCATCGTGGTACGCGTGACATCATTCAACTTGCCGCAGGCGGTCTTACCGATCCACACCTCTCCACGATCCGGGTGTTCCAGCAAACCGGCAACGTGCAACAAAGTCGACTTGCCAGATCCCGAAGGACCGACCAGCGCAACGACTTCACCAGCCGCGACCGAAAGCTCTGCCCCGCGCAACACCGGCACCGGCCGGCCACCTTGCAGATAGGTGCGCTCAATGCGCTTCATGGTCAGGGCCGGTGGCGCCGCGTCGTTCAGCTCACTCATAACGAAGTGCTTCGACCGGGTCGAGCCGCGCGGCCCGCCAGGCCGGATAGATTGTCGCCAAAAATGACAACACCAAACTCATCACCACGACCGTGCCAACTTCGGTCGGGTCAACTTTCGCTGGCAAATTGGATAGAAAATACACTTCGGCCGGAAACAACTGCCACCCGGTCAGGCTTTGAATTCCTTGCCGAATATGTTCGATGTTGCTGACGAAGCCATAGCCGAGCAAAAAACCCGCGACAGTGCCGATGACGCCGACCGACGCGCCTGTCAGGAAAAAGATCCGCATAATCATGCCCCGTGTCGCGCCCATGGTCCGCAAGATGGCGATCCCTTTGCTCTTGTCATGAACCAGCATGATCAGGCTGGATATGATATTGAACGCGGCAACGAGAATGATCAGGGTCAAGATCAAGAACATGACATTGCGCTCAACCTTGAGGGCGTTGACAAACTGAGCATTGGCCTGCTGCCACGAATAGGCATAAACGTTCTCGCCGGCCAACGCCCGCAGGCCATCTCGCGCGTCGCCCGCCGCCTTGGGCTCGTTGATAAACACCTCGATCTCGTTAACTTGCTCCGGCAACCGAAAATAGAGCTGTGCCTGCGACAGAGGCATGTAAACAAAGCTTGAATCATATTCGATCATGCCGACATCGAACATCGCCGCAACTCTGTAAGCGCGTGCCCGCGGTACCGTGCCAAAAACCGTGCTGCGGCCTTCCGGCGATATCAGGGTTACCTCCCCGCCAACCGCGACGCCCAGGCTGCGCGCCAATCTGTACCCGATGACGATGGTATCGGCGTCGGCCGAGAAGCCATCCAAAGAGCCGTCAACGATACCATTGGCGATAATTTCGCGGGCCCTCAGATCCCGCGGACGAATGCCGCGAACCATGGCCCCGCGGGCGGCCGTACCCGCCGTCGCCATGACCTGACCTTCAATTCCCGGCGTGACCATGACGACATTTGCTTGCGCCGCTATGCTGCCAGTAACTCGATCAAAATCGGCAATGCCCTCGCCGGGAATGCTGGCATGAATGATGACGTGCCCGCCGACGCCCAAGATCCGATCGAGCAATTCTTGCCGAAATCCGTTCATGACCGACATCACGATGATCAGCGTCGCGACGCCGAGCGCGATGCCGATCAGCGAAAACCAGGCGATGACCGAAATGAAGCCCTCCTGCCGGCGCGCCCGAAGATAGCGGCCGGCAACCCACCGCTCAAATGATGTGAACACCCGCTAGCGTTCCAGTTCCAGGATAAGCGTTAACATCCAGGTGGCCCCCTTGCGGACTTTGGTCCGATAGCTAGCTGTGTAGGTTTGCTACAACGGCCTCAAGCGACATCTCCACGCGCTCGCCACCTTGCCGCTGCTTGACTTCCGCATTTCCCTGTTTGACGCCGCGCGGCCCAACAACAACTTGGTGCGGCAGGCCAATTAGATCCATGGTCGCGAATTTGACCCCGGCACGCTCGTCACGATCATCATAAAGCACCGATTTGCCGGAATTCTCCAACTCGCGGACGATCTTCTCACAAGCCGCGTCACAGGCTGTGTCGCCTGTCTTCAAATTGATCAGACCAACGTCAAATGGGGCCACCGTCTCCGGCCAAATAATGCCCGAGTCATCGTGGCTGGCCTCGATAATAGCCCCCACCAAACGAGACACGCCGATGCCATAGGATCCCATTTCGACAGTGATTAGCTCGCCATTCGGGCCCGTTACAAACGCGCCCAAAACCTTGGAATATTTGGATCCGAAGAAAAAGATGTGACCAACTTCGATGCCGCGCGCTTCGCGTTGTTGATCCGCCGACACGCCGGCCTCGAACGCGGCTTGGTCGTGTTGTTCATCGGTTGCCGCGTAAAGGCTCGTCCAGTCACGAACGATGCCGCTCAAATCACCGTCATAGTCAATATCCGACCCGAGTGGATCGAAAGACAGATAGTCCGCGTGGCAGAAAACCTGACTTTCGCCAGTTTCCGCCAAAATGATGAATTCATGACTCATATCGCCGCCAATGGGACCGGTGTCGGCGCGCATAGGGATAGCCTTCAGGCCCATGCGCGCAAATGTCCGCAAATAGGCGACGAACATTCGATTGTACGACTTGCGCGCCGCGTCTTGGTCCAAATCGAAAGAGTAATTGTCCTTCATCAGAAATTCGCGACCCCTCATGACGCCAAAACGCGGCCGCACTTCATCGCGAAACTTCCATTGGATTTGATAGAGATTGAGTGGCAAATCGCGATAGCTTTTGACGTTCTGGCGGAATATGTCGGTCACGACCTCTTCGTGTGTTGGCCCAAACAACATCGGCCGATCGTGGCGATCCGTAATACGCAACATCTCGCGCCCATAATCATCGTAGCGGCCACTCTCCTGCCATAGTTCGGCCGGCTGAATCGCGGGCATCAGGATCTCCTGGCAGCCCGCAGCATCCATTTCCGACCGCACAATCGCCTCGATTTTGCGTAACACCCGATAACCGAGAGGCAACCAGCTATAAATACCGGCACTCGATTGCCGAATCATTCCGGCGCGCAACATCAACCTGTGGGAGACGATGGTCGCCTCGCTGGGATCTTCTTTGATGGTCGGCAGAAAATATCCGGAAAGTCGCATCACGATTCCGTTCGCAAGTCCATCGCGGGTCGCTGCGGAAGGGGGCCAAATCTATGAGATGATGCGGCTTATGGCAATGATCAGGGTCGTGCCGGATTGCGTTCCACGCACGCCGCCGCCAGTGCCCGCTGTTCGTCAGAGGTGAGCGGCCGATCGCCAAGATAAACCACGCCGTCACGAACCCTAATCTCGCCTGCATTGACCAACCCGTCGGCGAGTGCCGGTGGCGGCACGGTGTAGTCGGCCAAAGGGATTCGCGGATCAACCGAAACGTCCGCCGGATCAATGATGAGCGTGTCACTATCGGGAAGGTCGGCCGGGACGACCACCTCCCCATCGATGCCGACCCGGGACTGGTACGCAACGTCCGCCGCCGGTGCGTGCCGAACGAGCGCGTCGCAATCCACCCCGTTTATTGCAAATTCCTCAGCGTCAACGTCTGACGACTGCGCAAGCGCGCCGCCGGTAAATGAAGCCAATATCACGGTAAATGCCACTATTTCAAAGAAGTGCTTTGCGTAACGCTTGTCCATGGCAACAACAATCCCGCGTCGATGCTAAGGAAGCGATAACGATCGAAAGAGAGATATATTGCATTTAAGCAAAATCCTAATTTAATTAGTGACGAAATGCGTAATAGCTATTATTCTTCGCATCACTAATGTGGAGCCGTACCACATAGCCAAATGCGGTCCAGGTTTAGGGAGGAAGGACTGCGGAGAAGCGACTGCCCCGAGGTCGCTATTCCGCATGCCGCATTGCTAGGCTAAATAACTTTGCCTATTGGCGAGCAAGGCCTTATCAAAGGTCTTGCTCTTTTCTTTTTGCGAGAACCTTTAGGAAGGTTCGAACTGCCGCGTGTCGAGCGGCGCCGGTGGCCGAAGCCATTCCTTCAGAGGCAACCAGCCGGCATCAGCCGAAAACCAGATGGCAGTTGTAATCAGGACACTCACGATGGTTGCCACGCCGGCCTTTAGGAGCATACGCGGGCGCTCTGGCGCACCATGATCCATGCCCGGTTCGGGGGATTCTTGACGCCGCACGCCAAATGGTAGGCTGATGAATAGGACCATCCACCAGATGATCACGAAAACAACGATTGTGCCAGCTGTGTCCAACGTGGGTTAGGCTTGTTCGAGTTCGATCAGCGTGCCGACGAAGTCCTTCGGATGTAGAAACAACACCGGCTTTTCGTGTGCGCCGATTCTTGGTTCGCCGTTGCCAAGTACGCGCACGCCCTTGGCGCGCAATTGATCGCGCGCGGCAATGATATCATCAACTTCATAGCAGACGTGGTGCACGCCACCAGCCGGATTTCGCGCCAAAAAACCTGCAATTGGAGATACATCACCAAGCGGATGAAGCAGTTCGATCTTGCTGTTCGGCAATGTTACGAACACTGTCGTGACCCCGTGTCTCGGCAATGGGACCGGATCGGACACATCGCCGCCCAGCACATCTCGATATAACGCCGCGGCCTGTTTCAGATCAGGTACGGCGATCGCGACATGATTCAGCCGGCCGATCATTGAAAATACGTGCCTCCCTTCTCAAACACGGACGAGTTCCACCATGATCGGTGGTCGCTTGTCGTGAAGCCGTCGAATTTCGCGCCGCACCACAAGACGAGCTGCCTCGCGCACTGTTTGGTCGTTGGCGCGTTGGGCAGGCGCCATCTCTTCCAGATGCCGGTCAATGCGTTGGGCCAAGTCTTCACATAGCACCTTGTCGTCGTTGACGATACCGCGCGTCGCCACGCGTGACGGCGCCAACAGGCGACCATGGCTATCGGTCACCAGCGTCACGAACGCGGTTCCATCGAACATTAGGCGCCGCCGTTCACGCAATACCGGACTGTCAGTCGCGATCAATGATCGTCCGTCCAGTGCCAGCCGGCCGTTCGAGACATGGTCGACGACTTGCGCCGGACCCGGTGCAAGCCGTATGACGGCCCCGTTTTCCGGCTCCACAACCTCGGGAACCTGAATCGATCGGGCGAGCGCGGCGTGGGCCGCAATGTGACGACGTTCACCATGCACAGGCACCGCGGCGCGCGGTCTGACCCAATCGTAATAGCGGGCCAGCTCATCTTGTGACGGATGCCCAGAAACGTGGACAAAGTGGTCCTTTTCCGTGATCACTTTGACGCCCTGGGCAATCAGCTGATTGTGCAAACGTCCGATTGAACGCTCATTACCCGGAATAATCTTAGACGAGAATATCACCAGGTCGTCCTCTTCCAGTACGATCTGGGGGTGGTCGCCATTCGCGATGCGAGCCATGGCGCCGCGTGGTTCCCCCTGACAACCAGTGCAGATCAGGAGTACTTTGTTGGGCGGCAAAAAGCCCGCATCCACCGCACTTACGAAGGGCGGAATATCGGCCAGGTATCCGGCCTCGCGCGCGGCCTCGGTCACGCGCCAAAGGCTGCGCCCGATCAACGCCGCATGGCGGCCATGGGTCGCCGCAACCACTGCAAGTGTTTCCAAACGAGCGATATTTGACGCAAAAGTCGTCACCGCGACTCGTTCTTTTTGCTGCCCAACCAGCCGCAGCAAACTGTCGCGCACCGCCCTTTCTGAGCCGCTCTCACCCGGCTGAAAAGCGTTTGTGGAATCGCACACCATGGCGATCACGCCGTCGGCGCCATGCCGCTGCAAGGCCGCAACGTTGGTCACCTCACCCACCAGAGGTTCGGGATCGATCTTGAAATCGCCGGTATGAAGAACCGTTCCCAGCCGCGTCTTAATGGCGACGGCGTTTGGCTCAGCGATCGAATGGGTCACAGTGATCATTTCCAGATCGAAGGGACCGATTTGGATTCGACCGCCCAAAGGCACTTCAATCAACTGTTCTGGGCGGGCCACCTCCTCGCCGGCCAACTTCCTGCGCAGCAGTGCTGCCGTGAATGGTGTGGCGTAGACCGGGCATTGCAGCCGCTCCCAAAGATACGGGACCGCGCCCAAATGATCTTCGTGACCATGGGTAAGAACCAAAGCGAGAAGATCGTCGCGACGCGCCTCGATAAAAGACGGGTCGGGCATGACGATATCGATTCCGGGTAGGCGCTCTTCGCCAAATGCGACGCCCAAATCGATCATCAGCCATTTCCCGTCGAGGCCATATAGGTTGAGGTTCATACCGATCTCGCTGGAACCGCCGAGCGGCACAAACAAGAGCTCTCCGTCGGGCGAAGCGCCGGCGCCGCCGCCCGCGCTCATGTAGCCTCGTCGCGCTGGTTCCGGTCATGCACGAGTCGAAGACCGTGCAATATCAGATCGGATTCAACCACATCGATACAATCGGCGGCTTCGTTGAATAAAGGTGCCAAGCCGCCGGTCGCGACAACTTTCATCGGCTTGCCGACCTCAGTCTTGATCCGCCCGATTAACCCTTCGATCAAACCGACATAGCCCCAATAGACGCCCGATTGCATGGCTTCCACGGTGCCTTTACCGATGACCTTGTCGGTTCGCTCGACTGAAACCCTGGGCAACCGCGCGGCCGCCCGCTCCAAGGCATCGATTGACAAGTTAACGCCGGGAGCAATCACGCCGCCTTCGTAGTGTCCGTCGGGGCTCACCACGTCCAGGGTTGTCGCGGTGCCAAAGTCAACCACGATCAGCCAATCTTGGTAGCGTTCGTGCGCCGCTACAGCATTGACCAAACGATCCGCGCCGACCTCTGCTGGTCGTGTGATGTGGACCTCGATGCCCAAATCCGTACCGTCGCCGACAATAAGCGGAACGCACCGAAAAAAGCGCCGGCACAGGGTTTCGACGGCGAACAGAGCTTGCGGAACGACCGTTGCGATGACCGCCGCCGAAATGGCGCCGGGTGAGATCCCGTCGAGAGACATCAATTGTGTTAGCCAGACGGCATATTCCTCAGCCGTGCGCCGAGGATTTGTTGATGTTCGCCATTGATCGACCAACTCGGCGCCATCGAACACTGCGAAAACAACGTTCGTGTTGCCGGCATCGATCGCGAGAAGCAGATCCTTTTTGTCCATCAGATCACGGTGCGGTCGTGGGCGGAAACACCGCGCCGGCCACAATCCGCCGACTGTCGCCGCTCGTTAGCTCAAGCACGAGCGCACCAGACTCATCAAGGTCGAGAAACGTCCCCTGCACGCGCTCTTGATCCAAACGAACCTCGATCGGGTCACCAAGGCCATGGGCGCGCGCAAGCCATGCGCGACGAAGCGGTCCAAATCCTTCATGGGTCCAAATACTAGACCATCTGCGAAAATGGCGCACGAATGCGCCCAGGATGTCGTCGGAAGAAACATTGCTCGCGCCCTCAAATTCGAAACTTGTCGCTGGAAATTCAGCGCCATCGGGAAAAGAGCGAATGTTCACGCCAATGCCCACGATCACCCACTCCAATCGCTGCGGCGCCCGCACCGTCGACTCGAGCAAGATTCCCGACACCTTGCGGCCGTTCAGCAAAAGATCGTTGGGCCATTTGTAGGTCAGCGCGACCAAAGGCGGCAACAGACCGCCCAACGCGTCGCCCAAAGCGAGAGCCGCGACGAAAGACAATTGTGCGGCGGTATCCACATCGACTCTTGGTCGCAACAAAAGCGAGAAGTACAGATTGCCCGGCGGCGAGTCCCAGGCCCTATCGCGACGCCCGCGGCCGGCCGTTTGCGATCGCGTGCGGATCAGCAATCCATCGGGCGCGCCCCGCTCGGCTTGTCGGCGAGCCTCGGCGTTGGTGCTGTCGATCGTTTCGAATTCCAGAAGGCGATAGCCGGGTGGTAATCGTACGGTCTCGCTCACGGATACAAAGCGGTGGCCGCCGTCGCGGCACTGGCCACGACCGGTTCTACAAACACCGGTAGAAGCAAAATGAACAAGCAACACAAGACGATGACATTCGACAATTCACGCCCCATCGGCCGGTCAAACGGCTCGCGTGCATCGTCAAAGAACATCACTTTGACGACGCGCAGATAGTAAAACGCAGCCACAACGCTGGTCAAAACACCAATAATCGCCAATGGAAACAAGCCCTGGTCGACTGCCGCGCGGAATACATAAAACTTGCCGAAGAATCCGGCCAATGGCGGAATTCCTGCCATGGAGAACATCAGGGCAGCGAGTCCGGTTGCCAAGAGCGGATGATATTTGCCCAGCCCGGCCAGGTCGGCGATCCCTTCAACCATTTCGCCTTTGACCCGCATCGCCAGAATGCAGCCGAATGTGCCGATCGTCATGGCCAGATATATCGCCATGTATACGATCACCGCCTGAACACCATTCTCGCTGCCGGCCGCCAACCCGACCAACGCGTATCCGATATGACCAATCGAACTATACGCCATCAGGCGCTTGATATTGGTTTGGTAAACGGCGGCAAATGCGCCCAATACCATTGACGCGATCGACACAAACACAACAACCTGTCGCCAATCGCCGACCATCTCGCCAAACGGCTCAATCAAGACCCGCAGCAGCAGACCAATGGCGGCGATTTTTGGCGCAGCGGCAAAGAAGGCGGTGATCGGGGTTGGCGCCCCCTCGTAGACATCGGGGGTCCACATATGAAACGGGACAGCGGAGACTTTGAACGCCAGGCCCGCGAGCAAGAAGACGATGCCGATTGTTAGTCCAAGGTGGTCCGATTCAATTGCTATGCGCGCCGCCAAATCATCAAAATTGGTGGTCCCGCCAAAGCCATAAATCAACGAACAACCGTAAAGCAGCAATCCCGAAGAGAGCGCACCGAGAACGAAATACTTCAGCCCAGCCTCTGCCGCCCGCTGCGAATCTCGCTTGATGGCCGCCAATATGTAAAGCGACAAGCTTTGCAGCTCCAGCCCGACATAGAGCGCCATCAGGTCATTGGCGGAGACCATCATCATCATCCCGAGCGTGGCGAACAGCACCAACACCGGAAACTCAAACTGCCGCATGTTTTGGCGCTCACGGAAGCCGTGCGACATGACCAAGGTCAGCCCTGCGCCCGCCACGATCAGAGCTTTCATAAATCGCGCGAATGCGTCGGCAACAAACATCCCATCGAAGGTCTGTACATTCGCGCCTTCCATGGCAAGGACGGCGCCGAGCGTGGCGATGAGCGTCAATTCAGCCAGCCAGATGACCGAACGATCCGAATCCGAACCTTGAAAGACACCGACCAGGAGCAAGAGGATCGCGCCGAACAAGAGAATCAGTTCAGGAATAGCGGGTAGAAGATTGGGAAAATCTGCCATCTTTGCGCCTTACCGTGATGCCGACATATCGGCCGTCGGCACGACCGCGCCCGCCTGCGCAACAAGGTTCTCCACTGACGCATGCATTACATCGAGGAACGAATTTGGATAGATACCCATCCAAAACACGGCAACAACCAGCGGTGCAAAAACAGCCAGTTCGCGACGATCCATATCGGTGATCCGCTTCAAATCATCCTTGGTCAGAGCGCCGAATATCACCCGCCTATAGAGCCACAGCATGTACGCGGCACCCAAGATGATCCCCAGGCAGGCTAATGTCGCGACCCACGTATTGACCTGGAACGCGCCCATCAGCACCAGGAACTCACCGACAAAACCAGCGGTGCCAGGCAAGCCGATCGATGCCATGGTGAAGATCATAAATGTGAACGCGTAGGTCGGCATCCGTTCCACCAAGCCGCCGTAAGTCGCAATCTCGCGCGAATGCATACGGTCGTACACCACGCCGACGCAAAGAAACAAAGCTGACGAGATGACACCGTGGCTCAACATCACCATCAACGCACCCTCCACACCTTGGGCGGTGAGGGTGAAAATACCGATCGTCACAAAGCCCATATGTGCAACGGACGAATACGCGATCAGCTTCTTCATGTCCTCCTGCATCAGCGCGACCAGTGACGTGTAGACGATCGCCACGATGCTCAGCGTGTAGATCATGGGGGCGAAGAAGGCCGAGGCCTCGGGCAAGATCGGCAACGACAACCGCAAGAAGCCGTACGCGCCCATCTTCAGAAGAACGCCAGCCAGGATGACCGACCCTGCGGTGGGCGCCTCGACATGGGCGTCGGGCAACCACGTGTGCACCGGCCACATAGGAACTTTGACCGCAAAGGACGCCAGCAAAGCCAGCCACAACCAACGTTGTAGATCCAGGTCAAAGCCATATCCCATCAGCGCCGGGATCTGCGTCGTGCCAGCGACGACGTACATGGCCAAGATAGCAATCAGAAACAGAACAGAACCGGCCAACGTGTAGAGAAAGAACTTAAACGCGGCATAAACGCGGCGTGGCCCGCCCCATACCCCGATGATCAAAAACATCGGGATCAGCATGCCTTCGAAAAACAGGTAAAAAAGGACCGTATCGAGCGCGCAGAAAACGCCGATCATCATCGCTTCCAACAACAGGAAGGCGATCAGATATTCCTTCACGCGCGCGGTGATCGTTACCCAACTGGCAAGCACACAAATCGGAATCAGGAACGCGGACAGCAAGATAAACAGTATTGAAATCCCGTCGACGCCGACATAGTAAGTCACGCCCAGCGATGGAATCCATTGATATTGCTCAACGAATTGGAATTCGGCCGTGGTGTTGTCGAATGCGATCCACAGCAGCACCGCGAGAACCAGGGTCACCAATGATGTGAACATGGCGGTATGTCGCGCGTTGCGCGCCACCAGCGCTTCGTCACCACGCGTCGCGAATATGAACAACGCCCCCACCAGCGGCAGGAAGATCAACACTGTCAGAATTGGTGCATCGGTCACGCTCAGCCCCCCGCCCGGAACATGAACCAGGTCACGATCACAGCAATCCCAATCAGCATGGCGAATGCGTAGTGATACACATAGCCGGACTGCAACCGGCTCGCCCAGCGCGATAAACCGACGACCGCCGCGGCGATACCGTCCGGCCCGACGCCATCGATCAAATCGCCGTCGCCAGCCATCCACAGACCGCGGCCAAGGCGTTTGGCCGGTCCGACGAAGACGCGTTCATAGAGCTCGTCGAAGTACCATTTGTTGAGCAAGAAATTGTAAAGGCCTGGCATGGCGCCGGCCAGACGGCCGGGCAGACCTGGTTGCGCCACATACATCACGTACGCGACGGAAATTCCAACAACGGCAAGAACCAGGGGTAACAGCTTGACCCACAACGGCACGTGATGTGCTGCCTCTAAGACGTTGTGATCGTCACGCACAAAAATCGATTCACCCCAGAAATGTCCATGTGCGTCGACCATGCTCAGCCCCAGCCAACCGGCAAAGATGGCACCAACGGCGAGCAGAGCCAGTGGGATCAGCATGACTTTCGGCGACTCGTGGACATGTGCCAACGTCCGTTCGTCGCAACGGGCGTTGCCGTGGAAGGTCATGAACAACAGGCGCCAGGAGTAGAACGCTGTCATCAAGGCCGCGGCAGCGCCGAGCCAAAAAGCGTAACTACCAACGCCGGAATGCGCCGCGTACGCGGCTTCCAGAATCATATCTTTCGAGAAGAAGCCGGCGAACGGCGGGATCCCCGCCAACGCGAGCGAACCAATCCACATCAAGCCATAGGTCACCGGGATCAATCGCCACAGCCCGCCCATGTTGCGCATATCTTGCTCGTCGGACATGGCATGGATCACGGAACCGGCGCCGAGGAACAGCAACGCCTTAAAGAAGGCGTGAGTCATCAGGTGAAAGATGCCCGCGGAATAAGCTGACACGCCGCAGGCAAAAAACATGTAGCCGAGTTGCGAACATGTTGAATAAGCGATCACGCGCTTGATGTCATTTTGAACCAAGCCGATTGTGGCCGCGAAGAATGCCGTCGACGCCCCGACAATGGTCACTACCGTCAGTGCTGTCTCGGAGTATTCGAACAGTGGTGAGCAGCGGGCGACCATGAACACGCCGGCGGTCACCATGGTGGCGGCATGGATCAGCGCCGAGACAGGTGTTGGACCTTCCATCGCGTCGGGCAACCAGGTGTGCAGCAACAACTGGGCCGACTTGCCCATCGCCCCCATGAACAGCAACAGACAGATGACCGTGAGCGTGTCCACTTCCAAACCAATAAACGCGATCGTCGTATCGGCAAATGTGGGCACCGCCGCGAAGACGGTTGCGTAGTCGACCGCGCCAAACACCATGAATATCGCAAATATGCCGAGGCCGAAGCCGAAGTCGCCAACACGATTGACCAGAAACGCCTTAATCGCGGCGGCGTTTGCCGCCGGGCGTGTATACCAGAAGCCGATCAGCAAGTAGCTGCACAGACCGACGCCCTCCCAGCCGAAATATAGCTGTACGAAATTGTCGGCCGTCACCAACATCAGCATGGAGAAGGTAAACAGCGACAAGTAGGCCATGAAACGCGGCACACTGGAATCGTGCGCCATGTAGCCGACCGAATAGACGTGGACAAGCGCGGAGACGACAGAGACGACAAACACCATCACCGCGGTCAGCGCATCGAACTTCAGTGCCCAGGAGAACTGCAACGTACCCGACGTCATCCACGGCAGTAGCTCGACTTCAACGATGTTGCCAACAACGATGACCTCGTAGCCGATGACGACCGACAAGACCGCCGACAGGATCAACGCACCGCAGGTGACAAATTGCGCGCCGCGATTACCGATGGCACGACCGAACAAGCCGGCGATCAAGGCGCCAATGAGAGGCAGAAAGACGCACGCGGTGTACATCGTCAGCCCTTCATCATGTTGATATCTTCAACGGCGATTGTTCCCCGGTGGCGGCTATAAACCACCAAGATCGCCAGCCCGATCGACACCTCGGCCGCGGCGACTGTCAGCACAAACATCGTGAACACCTGCCCAGTCAGATCACCCAAGTGCGTTGAAAACGCGACGAAATTGATGTTGACAGCAAGCAGCATCAGCTCAATCGACATCAAAATTGTGATGACATTCTTCCGATTGAGAAAAATGCCAAACACGCCGAGAGTGAACAGGATCGCGGCAACGATGAGATAGTGAACCAGGCCGATTGTCATCCGACACCACTCCCCGGTGCTACGTCCTTCAATTCAACGGATTCCGCCCGGGTTCGGCCGACCTGCGCGGCGACCTTTTGTTTGCGCACGCCGACGCGCTGGCGCAAGGTCAAGACGATCGCGCCGATCATGGCCACCAGCAAGATCAGACCGGCCACCTGAAACAGATAGAAATACTTCGTGTACAACAGATTACCGAGCGCTTCGGTATTGTGTACCTGATCGATAGGCGGCATCGGCGACGCAAGCGGCTGGCTCAGCCCGCCAGTCTGCCAAGTCGCCACGATAAACCCGATTTCTATAAGCAAGACAACACCGATCAAGCTCCCGGCAGGTAGGTAATGCATGAACCCCTGGCGGAGCGCGGCGACGTCGATGTCGAGCATCATCACGACGAACATGAACAGTACGGCGACGGCACCGACATAGACGACAACCAGAATCATCGCCAAAAATTCGGCACCCATCAGCACGAACAGTCCGGCGGCACTAAGAAACGCCAAAATCAAGAACAAAACCGAATGGACGGGGTTGCGGGCCGCGACCACCATAAAACCGGCCGCGATGGTCACCGCCGAAAACAAGTAAAAGCATAACGCAGCAATGATCATTGGCGGTTACCTGATGGCTCGCCCATCGAATCACGTTGCAGTATCACGTTCCCCCCCTTGCCATCCGCGATCGAATGCTGGCATCGGATCGCGGACGGACAGCCCCTTTGTGCCAGCGTCTATCGATACGGCGCGTCCGCGGCCAGATTCGCGGCGATTTCTTTCTCCCAACGATCGCCGTTATCCAGCAGTTTTTGCTTGTCGTACATCAATTCTTCGCGCGTTTCGGTCGCGAATTCGTAATTCGGCCCCTCAACGATCGCGTCAACTGGACACGCTTCCTGGCAAAACCCGCAATAGATGCATTTGGTCATGTCGATGTCGTAACGCGTCGTGCGCCGACTGCCGTCGGCGCGCGGCTCAGCCTCTATCGTGATTGCCTGCGCTGGACAGATCGCCTCACAGAGTTTGCACGCGATACAGCGTTCCTCGCCATTCGGATAGCGCCGCAAGGCATGTTCGCCGCGAAAGCGCGGACTCAAAGGACCTTTCTCGTACGGATAATTGATTGTGACTTTCGGTCGAAATGCGTATCGCAGAGTTAACCATAAGCCCGACACAAGCTCCGTCAGCAGCAGAGCACGGGCGCCCCGATCAATGAACGACATTCTCGACCTCCCGGCCGGTGACGACATGTTGTCTCATATGCGCCATCTGCCCTACGCCGGAGTCGGTAGCCAGCCGAAAGCCAGCCCGACACCCGCGGTGACCACCACCCACAACAACGAAAACGGTAAAAACACTTTCCAACCGAGACGCATCAGCTGATCGTACCGATAGCGTGGAAACGTTGCGCGCACCCAAATAATGATGAATAGAACAGCCGCAATCTTAAACCCGAACCAGATGATCCCAGGGATCCAGTTTAGCGGTGCCACGTCGAAAAGCGGCAGCCAACCGCCGAGGAAAAAGATCGTCACCATGCCGCTCATCAAAATCATGGCCGCGTACTCGCCAAGGAAAAACAAGGCGAACAGCATCGAAGAATATTCCACGAAATAACCGGCCACCAACGCTGCTTCGTCCTCGGGGAGGTCAAACGGGTGACGGTTGGTTTCTGCAAGCACGGAGATCACGAAGACGACGAACATCGGGAACAGTGGAATGACAAACCACAGATCCTTTTGCGCCATTACGATGTCGGATAGGTTCAAGGATCCGGCGCAGATCACTACCGTGACAATTACAAAACCCATTGCGACTTCGTACGACACCATCTGCGCGGCCGAGCGCATCGCGCCTAAGAACGCGTAGATCGAGTTGCTTGACCAGCCCGCCATTAAGACGCCATAGACACTCAGCGATGAAACGGCAAAAAGATAAAGAATTCCGACATTTATGTCGGCGAGCACCCAACCATCATCAAATGGAATCACCGCCCAGGCGGCGAAACTCAGCGTGAAGGTGATCATTGGCGCGATAACAAAAACGCCTTTGTTCGCCCCCGATGGGATGATGGTTTCCTTGAACAGCAGCTTGACGCCGTCGGCAATCGGTTGCAGCAGCCCGAATGGCCCCACCACGTTGGGCCCCTTGCGCAGATGCATCGCGCCAATAACTTTGCGTTCCGCATAGGTGAGATACGCCACACCCAGCAGCAGCGGCACAGTGATCAAAAGCACTTGCCCAACGATGATCGCGCCGGGCCAGACATATTCAGCCCAAAGCCAAGCTGTATCCATATGTCCCTCTTCGTCTCGTCCGCCGACGCCCTAGGCGCCAGCAGCGGTAAGGTGCTGCACGCCGACGCCTTGGCGGTGGCCAAAAGCCGTCGTGCACCGTGCCATCGTCTCAGAACAGCGGCTTATCGGGTCGGTCATGTAGTAGTTGGTTACCGGACTATTGAATGGAGAATCATCCATGGTCCCGGCACCACCGAATGTCGTCCATGGCGCGGTTGTAACTTCGTCGATATTCTCCAAATGGGGCGCGATTTCTGCCATGCGTTGGCGCACGGCGGCAAGCGAATCATAGGGCAAGGTCACGCCCAGCGTTTCAGACAGCGCACGCAAGATGGTCCAATCTTCGCGCGCCTCGCCCGGCGGGAAAGCGGCCAATTGGGCCCGTTGTGGTCGCCCTTCGCTGTTCACGTAGGTGCCATTCTTCTCCGTGTAGGCGGCACCCGGTAAGATCACATCTGCTCGGCTCGCGCCTGCATCGCCATGATGACCCTGGTAAATCACAAAGGTGCCGCCAAGGCCAGCCACTTCGATTTCGTCCGCGCCAAGCAAGAACAAAACTTCAATCGCGCCGCGTTTGGCCGCCGCAACCATACCGCCAACATCCAGGCCTTTTGCACCCGGGACAAATCCAAGATCAAGCCCCGCCACCCGTGCAGCGGCAGTGTGCAGGACGTTGAAACCGTTCCAGTCGTCCCGCACGAACCCGTATTTCTCTGCAATCGTCCGAGCCGTTGCCAGCACCGCCGCGCCGTCCTCACGCGCCAAAGCGCCCATTCCCAAGATCAAGAGTGGTTGTTGCGCCGCACATTGGGCAGCATTGAAATCATGAGCCCCGTCAGCGATTTGCTGCAACGTCTTGGGACCAGCACCCAGGTGTTGATAGCGATAGGTTAGCGGCAACGCCTCGCCGACCACCCCGACCGGCATGCCAGACTCGAGCCAACGCCGACGAATTCGGGCATTGATCACGGGGGCCTCAAATCGTGGATTGCTGCCGACAATCAGGCACAAGTCGGCGGCATCGATACCGGCGAACGTGCTGTTGAAGAGGTAATTGGCTCTATGCCTCGCATCAAGTTTGGCGCCGTCTTGACGACAATCAATGTGCGGCGAACCTAGTGCAGCCATCAAATCCTTGAGCGCAACGATGGCCTCGGCATCGCAAAGATCCCCCACGATCGCGCCAATTTGCGATCCATCGACGTCACTCAGGCGTTGCTTGATCGCCTTGAACGCCTCTGTCCAGCTGGCCGGCTGCAAGCGGCCCTTTTTGTCTCGCACGAAGGGTCGGTCAAGCCTTTGGCGGCGCAAGCCATCATAGGCAAAGCGGGATTTGTCGCCGATCCATTCTTCATTCACGTCTTCGTTTAGGCGCGGCAACACGCGCATGACCTGTGCGCCGCGGACGTCGACGCGGATGTTACTGCCAACCGCGTCCATCACATCGATGGTTTCGGTCTTGCGCAGCTCCCACGATCGCGCGGTGAACGCATAAGGTTTCGATGTCAGTGCACCAACCGGACACAAATCAATGATATTGCCGGATAATTCGGAAGTTAGACCAGATTCGATCGCACTCGCGATCTCCAAATTCTCGCCGCGCCACAGGCCGCCAAGTTCGGCAGCGCCGGCCACTTCGCTCATGAATCGCACGCACCGTGTACAGTGAATGCAGCGCGTCATGAACGTTTTGACGAGTGGCCCAAAGTCCTTTTCTTCAACCGCGCGCTTGTTTTCCGAAAACCTGCTGCGACCGCGACCGAACGCCATCGCCTGGTCCTGTAAATCACACTCGCCACCCTGATCACAGATCGGACAATCCAAAGGGTGATTGATCAGCAGGAATTCCATGACACCTTCGCGCGCGCGCTTGACGCTTTCGGTGTTGGTGCGGATGACCATGCCGTCGGCGACGGGCATGGCACATGAAGCGATCGGTTTAGGAGACTTTTCCATCTCGACCAAACACATGCGGCAATTTCCTGCGATCGACAATCGGTCGTGGTAGCAAAACCGCGGCACTTCGGCGCCGGCTTGCTCACACGCCTGCAGCACCGTCGTACCGGGTTCGACGATCGTCTCAACGCCGTCAATAGTTAGTGTCGGCACGCTATGCTCCCCGAAATCATGCGGCCTTTTGACGCTCGATAATGCGGCGCTCCAACTCCAGCCGAAAATGTCGGATCAATCCTTGAATCGGCCAGGCGGCCGCGTCACCCAGCGCACAAATCGTGTGTCCTTCAACTTGCTTGCTGACTTCCTCGAGTAAATCGATTTCCTCGACACGGGCGCGTCCGTCGACGAGCCGTTCCATCACACGCCACATCCAACCGGTGCCCTCGCGACATGGTGTGCACTGACCGCAGCTTTCGTGTTTGTAGAAGTGCGACAAACGGGCAATGGCGGTGACGATGTCGGTTGACTTGTCCATGACGATAACCGCCGCCGTGCCGAGACCCGATTTTACTTCGCGCAACGCGTCGAAATCCATCAACACGTCGTCGCAGGTCGGCTTCGGTATACAGGGCACCGACGAACCACCCGGGATCACGGCAAGCAGGTTGTCCCAACCGCCGCGCACGCCACCGGCATGATGTTCGATCAGTTCGCGCAGAGGAATGCTCATTTCCTCTTCGACATTGCATGGTCGTTCGACGTGGCCGGAGATGCAAAAGACTTTCGTGCCCGTGTTGTTGGCGCGCCCAAAACCAGCAAACCAGCTCGCGCCGCGCCGCATGATCGTTGGCGCAACCGCGATCGTCTCAACATTGTTGACGGTGGTCGGGCACCCCCAGACGCCAACATTGGCGGGAAACGGCGGCTTCAACCGCGGTTGCCCCTTATTGCCCTGCAAGCTTTCGATCAGAGCCGTTTCTTCGCCGCATATATACGCACCGGCGCCACGGTGAACATGGACGTCGAAATCATATCCCGAGCCACAAGCGTCATCACCAATCAAGCGCGCTTCGTAGGCTTCCGCGACCGCGCGTTCCAAAGCTTGTGCCTCGTTGTAAAACTCGCCGCGAATGTAGATATACGCGGCACGCGCGCGCATGGCGAAGCCGGCGACCAGCGCCCCCTCAATCAGCTTGTGCGGCTCGTGGCGCAGGATATCGCGATCCTTACAAGTTCCCGGTTCGCTCTCGTCGGCATTAATGACCAGATATGACGGTCGCCCAACACTCTCCTTTGGCATGAACGACCATTTTAGGCCTGTCGGGAACCCGGCGCCGCCGCGGCCACGCAAACCGGACTCCTTAATCTCCGCAACGATCGCGTCCGCGCCTTTGTCCAAGATTGCCTTGGTATTGTCCCAGTCGCCGCGCTGGCGGGCAGCATCCAATGTCGCCTCGCGGGCGCCATAAAGATTGGCAAAGATACGGTCTTGATCACTCAGCATCACGCATCCTCAAGCGTATTCAGGGCTGTCTGGCGCCCCACCGGTTCTGAGGTCTTGCGTCGCGGATCGTGACTGCCAATCTTTGGTTGTCGCGCCCGTTTGAGTGTGTCGAGGATCGTGATGAGTCGTTCCGGGGTCAAATCCTCATAATAGTCGTCGTTGATCTGTACCACCGGAGCGTTCACACAAGCACCAAGGCATTCGACTTCAACCAGAGTAAAGGCGCCGTCCGCGGTGGTTTCACCCAGTCCAATGCCCAGATGACGCTCGCATGCCGCGCGAACGTCGTCGCTGCCCCGCAACCAACACGGTGTCGTGCGACAGAGTTGTATGAAATTGCGTCCAACCGGCGCCAAATTGAACATCGTATAAAAAGTGGCAACTTCCAGAGCTTGGATTTCGGAAACTTCCAGCATCTCAGCAACCGCGCGAATGGCTGCAATGGACAGCCATCCATGTTGGCGCTGCGCCAAGTCAAGTAACGGCAGCAACGCGCTCGCCTGCCGCCCGGCGGGATAGCGTGCGACATATTCTTTCGCGCGCGCTAGATTCTCTGCCGTAAAGGCAAAATCGTCCGGTTGTTGTTCCGGTGGCGCAAATTGCCTGTCACTCACCGGTCGACCTCCCCGAAAACGACATCCATGGTCGCCACACAAGCGACCACATCGGCCAGTTGATGGCCCTTGGTCATGAAATCCAATCCTTGCAGATGCGCAAATCCTGGCGCACGAATCTTGCACCGGTACGGTTTGTTCGTGCCGTCAGCAATCAGGTAAACACCAAATTCGCCTTTCGGCGCCTCAACCGCCGTATAGGTTTCGCCAGCCGGCACGTGATAGCCTTCGGTGTAAAGCTTGAAATGGTGAATCAGCGCTTCCATGGAGCGCTTCATATCGCCACGTTTCGGCGGCGCGATCTTGTTGTCTTCGACCATGATCGGACCGTCGGGCATTTCTTCGATGCACTGCCGAATGATGCGCACGCTTTGGCGCATTTCTTCAATGCGCACGAGATACCGGTCATAGCAATCGCCGTTCTTGCCGACTGGGATGTCGAAATTCATCTGACCGTACACGTCATACGGTTGGGCCTTGCGTATATCCCAGGGCACGCCGCTTCCACGCAACATGACGCCACTGAAACCCCAATCCAGCGCCTGCTCCGGTGTCACCGCGCCGATATCAACGTTGCGTTGCTTCCAGATTCGGTTCTCGGTGAGAAGCCCTTCAACATCATCGATGATCGCCGGGAAGTTGTCGGCCCAGGCTAATATCTCCTGTTCAATACCGGCGGGCATGTCCTGGTGAACACCGCCCGGACGAATATATGCGGCGTGCAACCGGGCGCCCGAGACTTGCTCGTAGAAGGCAACAAGTTTTTCGCGCTCCTCGAACATCCAAAGGAATGGGGTCATCGCGCCCACATCCAGCCCATTTGCACTGATTTGCAGGAGATGATTAAGGACCCGAGTGATCTCGCAAAACAACACGCGCACATATTGCGCACGCATTGGCACCTCGCAGCCCAACAGCTTCTCCACCGCCAAACTGTAACAGTGCTCTTGCGCCATCATTGACACATAGTCGAGACGGTCGAAATACGGCAAAGCCTGCAGATACGTCTTGTATTCGATAAGCTTTTCCGTACCGCGATGGAGCAGCCCGATATGTGGGTCAGCGCGCTCGCACACCTCGCCGTCCATCTCTAAGACCAATCGCAGCACGCCGTGCGCCGCTGGATGCTGAGGACCGAAGTTAAAGGTCAGATGTTTGATTTCGGTTTCGGCCATCACCCGGTCTCCGCCTCATCCGACTTTTCGTCGCCTGGCAATGCATAATCCGGCCCTTCCCACGGGCTCAGAAAATCGAAACTGCGGAACTCCTGGGTGAGCTTGACGGGCTCGTATACAACGCGTTTTTGCGATTCGTCATAGCGGACTTCAACGTACCCTGTCAGCGGGAAATCCTTGCGCATCGGGTGACCGTCAAAGCCATAGTCAGTCAGAATTCGGCGCAAATCGGGGTGATCCGAAAAATAGACCCCGTACATATCCCAGACCTCGCGCTCATACCATGCGGCAGCGCTAAACTGATCGCTGATCGACGGCACCGGCGTTTCACTGTCAGCAGCGACCTTCACACGGATACGTTGATTGTGATGATGGCTCAACAAGTGATAAACGATCTCGAAGCGGCGCTCGCGATCCGGATAGTCAACGCCGCAAATATCGACCAACTGTCTGAATCGGCAATCTGAATTGTCGCGCAGAAACGTCACCACTGATTGGATCGCAGACGCCGAGCAAGCAATCGACAACTCGCCGTGGGCCACGGCGTATTCAGTGACATCGCTGGGCAAGGCCGAGGTGATATGCGCTGCGAGATCGTGTAGGGCTTGGTCCATGATGCTGGCGCGGCGTCTATCGGGCTATCGTGCCAGTACGGCGTATTTTCTTCTGCAACTGAAGAATGCCGTAGAGCAGCGCTTCGGCCGTTGGCGGACATCCCGGTATGTAAATATCGACCGGCACGACCCGATCACATCCGCGCACAACAGCGTACGAATAGTGATAGTAGCCGCCGCCATTGGCGCAGCTCCCCATCGATATGACATAGCGTGGCTCGGCCATCTGGTCATAGACCTTGCGCAGCGCCGGCGCCATTTTGTTGGTCAGGGTTCCCGCAACAATCATTACGTCCGACTGGCGCGGGCTTGGCCGGAACACGACCCCAAATCTGTCCAGGTCATAGCGGCTTGCCCCGGAATGCATCATCTCGACCGCACAGCAAGCAAGACCAAAGCTCATCGGCCAAAGCGATCCGGTGCGCGCCCACGACGCAATTTTTTCCATGCTCGAGATAACGAAGCCTTTGTCGGTCAGTTCCTGCCCGACATAGGTCATCATTTGTTGGGTCGCGGCGTCGTTCGCCCGCTCGGCGCGGGTCATCCTGGGACCCGTCACTCCCATTCCAAAGCTCCCTTTTTCCACTCATAAATGAAGCCGATGGTCAGTACAGCCAGGAAAATGACCATCGACCAAAAACCGAACATGCCGATTTTTCCAAGCGACACCGCCCATGGGAAAAGGAATGCAACTTCCAAGTCGAAAATGATGAACAGAATGGCAACTAGGTAGAACCGCACATCGAACCGCCGACGCGCATCGTCGAACGGTTCAAAACCGCACTCATACGGAGAGATCTTCTCTAAGTCAGGTTGCTGCCGCGCGATGATATAGGAAGCGGTCACGACGACCACGGCCAGACCACCGGCTATGGCCAAAAAAATCAAGATCGGCAGGTATTCCGAAAGAAGAGCCTCCATGCGGACGCCCCTTCATAAGTCACAGAAAACGTGTGCCGAATGTCGCCCCGGGCGACACCCGAAAGATGGTGGTAACGGTCACGTACAGACGCTGACGGACAACGCGCAGCGCCATTGAGCTAACAAGTCCGTTCGCGCGTGCAATATAAGCGTGAGCCAATGGATTGCAAAGGCAGGATGTTCACGGCGCCGGCGCCCCAGACCTGTGTCTGCTACAGACAGAAACCGACCTGGCGTCAACCGCCGGCCAGTCAAGTAAACTGAGCGTGGAAGCCCATTTCGACCGCCGCGCATTGCGCGATCCGCAACCGCGAACGAAACATAAGAGTGGCGGGAGTGACGGGACTCGAACCCGCGGCCTCTGGCGTGACAGGCCAGCGCTCTAACCAACTGAGCTACACCCCCGAACGTTTCAGCCCGTTTAATTTAGTGGCATTGCAGTGTCAAGGAAACCGAACGTGGCACGCAAATCGACAAACCCACGACCGGATCCGCGCGAAGGCTCTCGCGGCGGCGCTGGTTGCCTGGCAACCAGATTCGAGCCAACACTTGACACGACGGCCTGACCAGCCAGAATTCGTTGTGACACCGAGATCAGGGAGGAAAGCATGAGATCACAGGTGTATGCCCTGGCGGTCGCGATAGCGGGATTTGGATTGGCAACGGGCGCTTGGGCCCAAGACGTGCCGGCGGAAACGCAGACTTCGCCGGAGCAGGTCCAAATGTGCCAAGAGGGTACGCAACAATGCGAAGCCGGTGATCAAGGCGGTTGTGTGACTGCCTTGAAGACCTGCGTGGGTGAAGCCCGTCAGGCCGTTATGGCCTTGATGGCCGAAGGCTGACGCCGGCTCCGCCGAAAGGCATTGATTAAGACGATAAGGCCCGTGCCGAACATCGGCACGGGCTTTATTTATTCTTCATTTTGACCGTGGGGAAGCGCGTATGCTCCTGTCCACCACCGATCAAATCGAAGGCAAGCGAATCACGACCTATCTCGGTATCGTGAGTGGTGACGCCATCGTCGGCGCTAATATTTTCCGCGATCTGTTTGCCCGCATTCGCGATATTGTCGGCGGCCGAGCCGCGGGCTACGAACACGCACTTGATGAGGCCAAGAATCACGCCCTTGAAGACATGACCCAAGCCGCCGGTGCGTTGGGCGCCGACGCTGTCATCGGTGTTGATTTGGACTATGAAAGCATAGGCGAATCGATGCTGATGGTCAGCGCGAACGGGACCGCCGTGAAGTTGGAATAGGCCGCTGGGGGTAAAGAAAGGAATTTCAGGCATGAAGATCGTAGTCATTGGCGCTGGCGCGATGGGTGGTTCCTATGGCGGACTGCTCGCCTTGGCTGGTCATGACGTCGCACTCATTGACACTTGGTCAGCGCACGTGGACGTCATCAACACCAAGGGGCTTCGTGTTGAGGGAGTGCTGGGTGACCATTGTGTGCGCCTGCCGGCGACGACGTCGCCACCCAACGATCAAACAGCCGATGTCGCAATCGTTTTTGTGGATTCAAACAACACCGAAGCCGCCGCCGAAACAGCGCGGCAGATTCTAAGCGACCAAGGATGCGCGATCACGTTTCAGAACGGCATTGGAAATGTCGAAACGCTCCAAGGCGTGCTCGGCGCGGATCGGGTACTCGGCGGTTCCAGCATGTGCAGCGCGGCAACATTGGGCCCTGGTCATGTGCGCTTGACCAATATGGGCATGACTACGGTCGGCGAGATTAACGGCACCGAAACGCCGCGGGCCGGGGCCATCGTTGAGATGCTCGGCAAAGCCGGCTTCGAGGCCAGTTTGTCTGCCGACATGATGGCGCAAATCTGGGAAAAGTTCGTGCTCAATTGTGGCGCTAACGCGATCGCCGCGACCACGGGCCTGCGCCCCGGAGAATTTGCACGGGTACCGGAGATCAACGCGTTCCAAGATCGCGTTTTGGCCGAAATCATGGCGGTCATTGCGGCCAAGGGCATCGCCCTGCCCCATCCCAACATTGATGCGCGCATCAAGGACGGTTGTTGGAAAAAATTCAATCGACCGTCAATGTTGCAGCATGTTCAGGCGGGCCGAAAAACCGAGATCGGCGCACTCAACGTTGCGCTGATACGTGAGGCCGAGGCGGTTGGCGTGGCGACTCCAAACAACCAGGCCTTGGTTGCGTTGTTGTTGGGTCGGGAGCTCAGCCAAATGCGTGCGGTCCACGAACCAAACATCGACTACGAAGCATGGGAGGCCCGCGTTGCGGCTGGCCAGGAAGACTAAGGATACACGCGCCGCCCCCGTAATTTGCATTAGATGAGCCCAGAGCCGAGATGACTGAGATCAGCACTGGCACACCACAACTGTTGTGCGAATTGTCGAATGGTGTTGCCACCCTAACCTTCAACCGCCCGGAAGCGCGAAACGCCTTGTCGGACGTATTGAGCCCGGCGTTGCGCAAGACCATCGCTATGCTCAGCGAACGCACAGATGTCGGCGCGGTGTTGTTGACTGGTGCCGGCCGAGCGTTTTGTGCGGGTGGCGATGTCAAAGGCATGGGCGCAAACGGCAGCTCTTCGTTGTCGGGGGATGATGCCGTCACCCGGCTGCGCGAACGCCAACGCACGTTGACCGGCGCACTTGCAAGCATGCCAATGCCAACCATCGCGGCATTGCCGGGACCGGCAGTGGGTGCCGGCCTGGCTATTGCGCTCGCTTGCGACATCCGTATCGCCGCGCGTACGGCATTTGTAAGCACGGGGTATGCCCGCATCGCCCTAACTGGCGATTATGGCATCAGTTGGTTGCTGACGCGGTTGGTCGGCACCTCGCGCGCGCGGGAATTGATGTACACCGCTGCGCGCGTCGACGCGGAGACCTGCGCGCGCTGGGGATTGGTCAACCATGTGGTCGACGATGATCAACTGCGCGGCGAAGCAAGAGAATTGGCGCAAGCTCTGGCGTCGGGACCACGCCAAGCCATACGCCTAATGAAAACCAACTTGGAACGCGCCCTGACCGACGACTTGTGGACGGTGATGGATCGCGAGGCCGCGCACATCATCGAATCGGCACGTTCGGATGATCACAAGGAAGGCGTTCGCGCCTTCATTGAAAAACGCACGCCGCGTTTCAACTGATCAGCGTTTTAGTCGGCCGCGCGCACGGCCTCTTCAAAAAGCCGCAATGCCCGCTCGGTAAAGGCGAACATGTTCTGTTGGCGATCCGCCGACCGGGTCTCAAGCGTGATAACTTTTTCGATCGGTCCCGCCACGGCCAGGCAGGAATGTCCGGCGGAGTCGCCATAGCGGTTGCCAGTCGGCCCCGAAGCGCCGGTTTCCGCCAATCCCCAGGTTGTACTCAAATGAGCGCACATCGTTCGGGCAAGCCACAGTGCATAGGGCTCGGAAGCAGATCGCACGCCCTCAAGAGCAGTGCCGGCCTCCGGCAACAAGGATTGTCGCGCGGTCGCGGTATAGATAACGCCGCCACCGACAAAATAGGCCGAAGCGCCGGGCACGGCGAGCAACGACGCCGCAATCAATCCGCCGGCAGAGGACTCCGCAACAGCGACCGTCTCTCGGCGCGATTTCAGCAGCGTCGCGACGTCCGATGAATATTTCGTTAGGTCCGTCATGTGTCACCAGCGGGTTGACTTATGTTCGGGCGGTCAACGCAAATACGCAAGGCAGCCGGTAGACTCCAATATTGGGTCCAACGCGCCTTTGTCCGAAACCGCCGTGTACTTCGCCCGCAGCGCCGACAGGCTGCGCGCGTGATATTTCTGTGGTTGTTGGGCGAATGTGCGGCCATCAAGTTCGACCGTGAAACTGTCGCGCCCCGCCGCCAGCGCGGCAGCGTTGGCGCTCGACCATGGCAGGAAAATCGCGCCAACTTGCTCTGACAGTAGCGGCATCAATGTTGGCGCCAAGTCTAACCAACGCGCGAAATCTCCCGTTGCCTTGGGTTCCAGCATCCGCTTAACCCACGCCAATGTCTTGGCTGCGGTTGCCTTCATCATCGCACCGGGCGTCGGATCGCGAGAGCATTCGTAGAGCTGCGCGAACAGGCCGAGGTCCGCAAGCGCAGGTCGATCACCCAAAAGATAGTCGTGTTGCGCGAGATGTGCCTCCAAAATCTCAAGAAGACGCGCGAAAGAGCCCTCAATAATCGGCAGCGTCGCCGGTGACGAGCCAACGAACGCAAGGCGCGGAACCATACGCTGCCGCACCTTGCTGGCGACTTCATCAATGTTGCCCTCGGTGGCCCCAACATGCGCAATGGCGATCTCACGAGCGGTAGCCAGCTGATCTGGTTCGTAAGTCCACCGATAGTGAAACATCGGTTTGTTGCCCCATTCGTCCGCGTACTCCTCGATCAGGGCTGACAGAAAAGCCAAGGTTGAATCGGCTGGCTGCAGCGGCGGCGTCGGATACCTCGCCTCCAACTTCTCAATTGTCGGAGTCGAATCCTGCAGACCTTCGTCGTCCGGCGTAATGACGAGCGGGATCAACGGCAACCGTGCATATTCTTCGAATGTCGCTTGGTTGGACGGATTGCGGATCAGCCACTCGAACGGCAAGTCCTTGAACCGAAAGTAAGACCGAACCTTCACCGAGTACGGTGATAGCTCGGAGCCAAATATCCTAAAAGTCTGTGCCATTCCCCCTACTCGCCTGAAAAGTTGGGCATGCGTTTCTCGACGAAAGCCGTGACCGCTTCCTGTCGATCACGGGTCATATTGGAGATCATTTCATAGGCAATCGCTGCGTCTGAAATTTTGTTCGCGAGATCACGCAGGGCTATGTTCATAGCCGCCTTGGTCCAACGCACGGCCCAACGCGGATTGCCGAGGATCTTTGATGCGACTTCGTTAACTTTGGCATCGAGTTGATCGGACGGCACGGCATAGTTGATCAACCCCATCTGTACGGCATCGCCGGCGGTTACCAAATCACCGGTGAGCAACAACTCTTTGGCACGCGCAAATCCAATCATTTGCGGCCAGATCACCGCGCCGCCATCGCCCGCAACCAACCCGACTTTCACATGTGGGTCCCCGATCCGCGCGCTCTCGTCGGCGACGATCACGTCGCACAATAAAGCCATCGAGGCGCCCAACCCAACGGCGGCCCCATTCAGGCGGCAAATGATCGGTTTCTGAAGATCCAATAGGCTACTGATAATACGCTTTGCATCCGGTGCGATATCACGGAACATCGTCGGATCATCGATCATGTCCTGGAACCAATCCATGTCTCCGCCGGCGCAAAATGCGCGTCCGTGCCCAGTTAGTACAATGAGATCGCTGCTGGGATCTCGTTGGAGGTCAACGAACACGCGCGCCAATTCTTCGTGAAGCCGGTGATTTACGCCATTCATTGGCGTATTGCTGGCCAGCGTCACGCGCAATATTTGACCGTTGCGATCGAAACGAATGAGCTTGTAGTTTTCGAACTTCATAGCCGGTTTCCTTTGACTCGCACTTCAGAAGTTCCCACGGCGTCCGGAACTATGCGACGGCCGACACCGGTGACAGCGATTGCAAGGCCGGTCGCACCCGCTCGGCAAACAAACGCAGATTGCGCTCCGCCTCGTCCCACGGCAAACCGGCGTAACTGAACACGCCGACGAAGCTCTCGGCGCCGCTGCGTTCGCAAAACCCGCGAATGCGGGCAACGCACTCATCCGGCGTGCCAAAAACCTGCAGGCCCAGGAAAAAATCGATGAAGCTATCCACTCCATAGCGTTCGATCTTTTCGGCAATTTTTCCGTAATACTCGTAGCCCTTGGTGGTCGTGAGGTGCTTCTTGGCGAACTCATAATGCTCAAGCACAGAGTGAAAGTATCCACCGATATAGATCTTGGCATGGTCGCGCGCGCGATCGGCATCTTGGTCGCAAAAGACCCACCCGGCCAATATTGGTGCCGGTGCCGTTGCACCTTCATTGATTGTGGTGAAGGCATCACGATAGGCCGTCAGCTCCTTGTCGAGCTCCTCCCAAGGTTTTTGCGGAATGATCAGGAGACCGACGCCAAGACGCGCCATGATCGGCACAGACTCTGGCGACACCGCGGCCGCATAGGTTCGGCCCTTGAATGTCTTGAGCGGCGCGGGGCGAATGGCGACACGCGGTTGCTTGATGAATTCCCCGTCGAAGACGCAGTGGCCGGATTCCAGCCCGGCCAAAATCATCTCCGCACACTCAACGAAGCGCCCCCGGCTTTCGTCCATGGTCTGGCGAAAACCATCGAATTCGACGCGGCCTGCACCGCGCCCGATCCCCAGCACAACCCGGCCATCCGACATGTTGTCAAGCATCGACACTTGCTCGGCAACACGCAACGGATCCCGCCACGGCAACACAACCACCATCGTGCCCAACTGTATGCGCGTGGTCCGCGCTGCCATCCACGTCAGATATTGGAGCGGATCAGGGCACATCGTGTAGTCGGTAAAATGGTGCTCGACCGTCCATATTGAATCGAAACCGAGCGGCTCGGCCAGGTCCGACAATCGAAGATCTTCTTGATAGACCTCGAAGTCAGAGCGCACTTTGCCTGGGTTCTGAAAGATCGTTGCCATCCCGACTTGCATGCCGAATGCCCTTTATTTTCCACCGTGACTTCCAGACCACCTTGCCACAAAGCTGGCACACGCGGAACACACGCGCCGCACGTCGACGGATCGCACGCGCAGAACGCGGTGTGCATACACCTCGCCCCAACGGGCGATGAATGCAATCCGAGAGTCCGGGTATGTTCGCACGGTCAGGGAAGTCTCGTTTTGCAATCAGTCAGTGAGAGGTCGCACATGCTAGACGGCCCCTTTGCCAGTCTATTGCAGGCCGCATTGTCTGCGGCAGCGGGCGTGTTGGTTGCGGTGCCGTCGAACGTCGCGGCACAATCGACCGATATCACAACCGAATATCTGATGACGCTTCATGCTCCACTTGATCCTCCGCAAATTGCCAACCGCGACCTCTTTATTTACAACGTCCAGCCCGGCGGATGGGTCAAGGGACCGAATATCCAGGGTGAGTTTTTGGCACCAAGCGCGGATTGGCTCAGAGTGATGCCGAACGGCACCTCGAAAGTCGACATCCGCGGCTCGATCAAGGCCGACGATGGGTCGATCATCTACATCACCTATACCGGCCGGATTGTCTTGACCGAACACACCTTGCAGAAACTGGCGATCAACGATGAGACGTTGGGCCCGGACGACCTCTATTTCATGACGTCGCCGACATTCGAAACGATTTCTGAAAAGTACGGGTGGCTCAATGACGTGGTGGCGGTGGGCAAAATGGTGTCCTTGAAAGCCGGCACGGATAGCAGTCACGTCACCTACGATATTTTCCTCGTTCGATAGCCGTCGCAACGAGGTACCGAGGCGCAAGCCAGCGCAGAACGACCGACAGAAACGACCCTAACAAGCCTTACGGCCCCGAGCGCGATTTCGGGGCCGTCTTCTTGTTGATAGCTTCAGGATCTATCGCTGCTATGATCTTGTACACACCGCATCATGGGAATGGGGACGGATCATGAAAACTGGCGATGTCATTGCCGAAATCCTGAAACGTGAGGGCGTCGAAATCGTTTTCGGCTATCCGGTAAATCACATTTTGGAATGTGCGGCAAAGGCCGATATCCGGCCAATAATCGTCCGCCAGGAACGCACGGGATTACACATGGCGGATGCCATGTCGCGGCTGACCAGCGGCGAGAAATTGGGCGTATTCGTCATGCAGCACGGCCCAGGCACCGAGAACGCGTTCGGCGGCGTTGCCCAAGCCTTTGGCGATTCTGTCCCGATCCTGGTCATGCCGATGGGCTATGCGCGGCGACTGGCTCACGTGACACCCAATTTCAATGCCGTCGCAAACTTCCAACAGGTCACGAAATTGGCAGAACCGGTTACGTCGCTGGCTGAGGTTCCCCACATCATGCGGCGCGCTTTTACCCAATTGCGCAACGGCCGTCCCGCCCCGGCGTTGGTCGAAGTTCCTGTCGACATGTTCGCCGAAGACTGGTCGGGCGACCTCAATTACACGCCACCGCCGAGCACACGCACAGCACCAGATCCCGTCGACGTCTCACGCGCGGCTGACGCTCTGGTCGCGGCTGCCCGCCCGGTCATTTATGCCGGCCAAGGCGTGCACTACGCAAAGGGTTGGGACTCTTTGAAGGAACTCGCGGAACTATTGGCCGCGCCGGTGACCACAAGTCTCGGCGGCAAGAGCGCGTTTCCGGAGACCCATCCTTTGTCGCTTGGCACAGCGGGCCGGACCATGCCGCGGCCGGTTCACGACTTTCTCCACAATGCCGATCTCATTTTCGGCATTGGCTGTAGTTTCACATCGACCCCGTTTGGCGTCGCGATGCCAAGTGACAAAACAATCATCCATGCGACCCTAGACACCGCTGACCTGAACAAGGACGTGATCGCCCAACACGTGCTGCTCGGCGATGCTGATTTGACTTTGCGGGCCTTGATCGACGAGGTGCGGGATCGGTTGGGCGGCGGAGTGCGCGACGCGGGTTCGGTCACAGATGAAATCGCGACGGGTCGTGAAACGTGGTTGGCTGAGTGGAAACCCAAGCTGACATCGAATGAAACCCCGCTGTCGCCCTATCGCGTGTTATGGGATTTGGCCAACACGGTCGATCGCGACAATACGATCATCACCCACGATGCCGGCAGCCCGCGGGATCAAATTTCGCCGTTTTGGCAAGCGACGACACCCCTTTCGTACATTGGTTGGGGCAAAACCACCCAATTGGGATACGGCTTGGGTTTGGCGATGGGTGCCAAGTTGGTTCACCCAGACAAGCTCTGCATCAATGTTTGGGGCGACGCCGCGATCGGATTTACCGGTATGGATTTCGAAACCGCCGTGCGTGAACGCATTCCGATTTTGTCAATCCTGCTTAATAACTTCTCCATGGCGATTGAGCTTAAGATCATGCAGGTATCGACTGAGAAATACCGGAGCACTGACATATCCGGCGACTATGCGGCGATGGCGCGTGCATTTGGCGGATATGGAGAGCGGGTAACCACCCCAGATGAGATCGTGCCGGCGATCCGCCGCGGCATCGAGCAAACGCAAAACGGCGTCCCCGCCTTGCTTGAATTCCTCACATCTAAGGAAACGTCGATTTCCACGTTTGGCTAACCGGGGACAATCGAACCCAGCAGTCTGATGCCAGACTAACGAACGCGATACTCAGTTCGTGCCGAACGCGACAAACACGGCGGGTGGCGGAATCCACACGCGTTCCTCCTCGGCTGTGGCCGAGGCCATGGTCTGTGTCCCAATAGCCAACTTGAATGCCGGGCTACAAAAGGCCACAGTTTGGCCTATGTCGCCGGTCGTTGAAGGAACCGACAATGACGAAAAAAAGCTACACCCGATCTGCAGAAGCGGTAGCAAATCTGTCGCCAGAGCAGTACGCCGTCACCCAAAATGACGCAACCGAGCCGGCGTTTCGGAATGCATTTTGGGATCACCACGAAGTTGGCCTCTACGTTGATGTGGTCAGCGGCGAACCTCTCTTCACGTCAAACGAGAAATTCGACTCGCATTGCGGTTGGCCGAGCTTCACCAAGCCGATCGAACCGGAACATGTCGTCGAACGCCACGACGAGAGCCACGGCATGATCCGGACTGAGGTCCGTTCAAAATCCGGTGATTCTCATCTGGGCCACGTCTTTCCCGACGGCCCAGGAGCAAACGGCCTGCGTTATTGCATCAACTCGGCGTCGCTTCGTTTCATCCCGAAAGACCAATTGGAAGCCGAAGGCTATGGCGAGTATGTCTCGGTCTTCGAGACCGACTGATGGCGGCACATGCGTCAAAACGGGTGATCTATGCCGCGTTGGCCGGCAATTCCCTGATCGCGGTCACAAAATTCGCTGCTGCGGCAATCACCGGTAGCTCGGCGATGCTCAGCGAGGCGATTCACTCCGTGGTTGATACAGGGAATCAAGGCCTGTTGCTGTTCGGGATGCGCCAAGCACGCCGCCCCGCCGACGAAATGCATCCATTCGGATATGGCAAAGAGCTCTATTTTTGGACCTTTGTGGTCGCGATTTTGATTTTCGCCCTTGGCGCCGGCATTTCCATATATCAGGGGATCGACAAGGTCCTGCATCCCCACGCACTCACGCACGTCTACATTAACTACGTGGTTCTGGGATTGGCGATCATCTTCGAAGCTGGCGCCTGGTGGATCGCATTCAAAGAGTTTCGTCGGTCGGCCGGCCGTCGGGGCTTTGTCGCCGCCATTCGAGACAGCAAGGACCCAACAGTGTTCACCGTACTATTCGAAGACAGTGCGGCGATGCTGTCTTTGATCGTGGCGATCATCGGCATAGCGGCCTCGGACCTGTTAGGTATTCCGATCCTGGACGGCGTCGCGTCGATCATCATCGGGTTAATTCTGGGCCTAACCGCCGTCGTCCTGGCCTATGAGTGCAAGGGCTTACTTATTGGCGAAGGCGCCAGCCCAGCAGTCATTGCTGGCATCCGCCAAATCGTCATCGCGCGCCCGGAGATCAATCGAATCAATGAGATCCTGACCATGCATATGTCGCCCGCGGACATCCTCTTGAACGTCAGCGTTGATTTTCACAACAAATTCAATGCCGGACAGATCGAAACCACTGTGACCGAACTAGAAGACGCCATAAAACGCAAATTTCCCGAAATCAAACGGATTTTCATCGAGATTCAAAGCTGGCGTGCGCACCGCCGGAATGTTACCTGAATGTGAGGGCATCAAGGTCGCCACAAAGAAAGGCGGCGCGGTGGCCGCCTTTCCGTGATTTTGGGCCGAAATTGTAGCCCTGATCCTAAGATCGTAAGCGTTAGCGCAGGCCGAAGAGGCTGCTCCCCTGTCTGCGACCGCCGCCTAAAGTCACAAGATCGGCTCCGATATCACTGGACATTGGATCACCTCCTTTCGCTGATTGGACACTCCATTGAATATGCACGGAATTTCTCGGCTTTTCCAGTCTTCGATATGGGGTGTTTCAATGGATTTCCTTGGCAAAAAGCCGGTCGATCCCTGAACGATTGACAATCCCCGTCTCGTGATCCGGACCGTGTCGCGATACTCGGCGTGATATCGGGGCGCACCATCGTCGAACCGATGCCCCCAATCGACTGTAAACCCGATACAATCTCGGTCGTATTCCGTCGCCTTCTCTACTGAGACGATGTGAAAGATCGGCATCGCCGCAGCGATCTGAACTGTGCTTGCCTCATACGATCCGACTATTGGCAAGGTCGTCATGTTGTGGACAATCAACCGCGATACGCGCCGCTCAACCAACATATTTCAGAACTGACGCCGGCATAGTGCAACTCCGGCCCGTACGTGGTCAAAACTCACAAAACCAACCTGGGTTGCTAAGCGAGCAGCGGATTAATTCTCATGTAACGACAATAATTGTGATGCGACCTTTGTGATGACTAGGCATGCGCCGGCGGCGGCAAAGCCGGTGTCTCGTACCTGCTAAAACGTCATCGCCACTCGGGCAAAGGGTGCGCCATTCTTTGCAGGCGCCGACCATTTGTACAAACGTGGACTTCACATGATGCGGCGCCCCGGCGTAATCGCCGCGTTGGCCAATCACGGTACTTGCCGTTGAAATGGTGGGCGATGACGGGATCGAACCGCCGACCCTCTCGGTGTAAACGAGATGCTCTCCCAGCTGAGCTAATCGCCCGTCAGCTTGGGACAGTAAATCACAAAGCTCGCAAGAGAAGGCAAGAAAAATGGAAAGTTTGTATCGGCCACCCTTACAGTTGGATGGCCGATACACAACAAGATCAGTTGCTCGATTGCCCGTTCTTATATGTTGACAGCATCTTTGAGGCCTTTACCGGCCTTGAATTTCGGATGCTTGGATGCCGCAATTTGGATCTTTTCGCCCGTTCGGGGATTTCGTCCTTCTGTGGCCGCGCGCTTGGCGACGCTGAAGGTCCCAAATCCGACCAACCGGACTTCATCGCCGTCTTTAAGCGCGTCTGAAATCGCATCGAACACTGCGTCAACAGCCCGCGAGGCATCCGCCTTCGACAGTTCTGATGAATCAGCGACGATCGCGACGAGATCGTTTTTGTTCACAGCCCCGACCCCCCTTATTCGGAATTAACTGCGTGAAACCTGATGCCTGCCGCCGGGCACCAAACGCGCGACTCTATCCAAGCGGACCAGCGCCCGTCAATGCAAACCTAGCTAACAAACTTAGATCATAGGTTTATGCGGCAACCGAACCGCACTGACATCTTATGCAATGCATAAATTGGGCCCCCTATCGGTCGAAAATCGACGTGACGTAGCGCCCATTAATGCGTCACCAGCGTGTCGGCATCGGTGCTCTTGTTATCCTGAGTGACTTGGTCGACTTCAACCCACTCGATCGGCACAAGCGGCGTGCACAAAGCGCGCTTGAGCACCTCCTCGACCGTCGAAACCGGTATGATGTCCAAGCCTTTTTTGACGTTGTCCGGAATTTCGGCCAAGTCCTTTTCATTGTCCTTGGGGATTAGCACAGTCTTCAATCCGCCATGCAAAGCGGCAAGCAATTTTTCTTTCAACCCACCGATCGGAAGAACCCGGCCGCGCAATGTGACCTCGCCGGTCATCGCGACCGTGCTGCGAACCGAAATCCCGGTCAAAATTGAGACAATCGACGTCATGATCGCCGTGCCCGCTGAAGGCCCATCCTTGGGCGTCGCGCCTTCGGGCACATGCACGTGAATGTCTTTCTTCTCGAACATCGGCGGTTCGATGCCGAATTCCACAGAACGCGATCGCACGTAGGACACGGCTGCCTGTACCGATTCTTGCATGACCTCGCCGAGCTGGCCGGTGATCGTTACTTTGCCTTTGCCAGGCATCATGACCGCTTCGATCATAAGCAGTTGTCCGCCGACTTCGGTCCACGCCAGGCCGGTTGTGACACCCGGCATGTCGTTGTGATCGACTTCGCCATGGCGGAATTTTCTAACGCCGGCAAATTTCTCCAGCGACGTACGCGTCACGCGAATACGCTCTGCGTTCGTCATCATGATTTCCTTGGTCGCCTTACGCGCTAGATTGGCAATCTCGCGTTCCAAGTTACGAACACCAGCCTCGCGCGTGTAATAGCGGATTAGATCCTGCAACGCCGAATCAGACAATGACCATTCAGTATCCTTCAAACCATGCGCCCGCATCTGCTTGGGGATCAAGTGCCGTTTGGCGATCTGGATCTTCTCGTCTTCGGTGTATCCCGACAGACGCAACACTTCCATCCGATCCAACAGCGCCGGGGGCATGCGCAAAGTATTGGCGGTGGTCACAAACATGACCTCGCTGAGATCATAGTCGACCTCAAGGTAATGATCGTTGAACGACGAATTCTGTTCGGGATCCAACACTTCCAGCAATGCCGACGCCGGGTCGCCGCGAAAATCGGCGCCCATCTTGTCAACTTCATCCAACAGGAACAACGGATTGGACGACTTTGCCTTTTTCATGCCCTGCAACACTTTGCCTGGCATCGAACCAATATATGTCCGCCGATGACCTCGGATCTCAGCTTCGTCGCGGACACCGCCCAAACTCATCCGTACGAAATTACGACCTGTTGCCCGCGCGATCGATTTCCCTAGCGACGTCTTGCCGACACCGGGGGGGCCGACGAGGCACAAGATGGGACCACGCATCTTGTTTGCCCGCAGTTGGACGGCAAGATATTCAAGGATCCGCTCCTTCACCTTTTCCAGACCGTGATGATCGGCATCCAGGATCTTCTGCGCCCCGGCCAGATCTTTCTTGATGCGCGTACGCTTCTTCCACGGTATTGACAGCATCCAATCGAGATAGTTGCGCACCACCGTGGCTTCAGCCGACATCGGGCTCATATTGCGCAGCTTCTTAACTTCAGCCAGAGCCTTCTCGCGGGCTTCTTTGGACAAGCGCGTCTTCTTGATGCGATCTTCCAATTCGGCCACTTCGTCGCGGCCGTCTTCTGACTCGCCAAGTTCCCGTTGGATCGCCTTCAACTGCTCATTGAGATAATATTCGCGTTGGGTTTTCTCCATTTGGCGTTTGACGCGCGAGCGAATCTTCTTTTCGACCTGCATCACGCCGATCTCGCCCTCGATCAAACCGTAAACGCGCTCCAGCCGTTCTGCGATGGACTCGGTTTCCAGCAGCTCTTGCTTGTCCGCAATCTTGATTGCCAAATGCGAAGCCACCGTATCAACAAGGCGACTGGCGTCTTCAATCTGATTGAGCGACACCAACACTTCGGGTGGCACTTTTTTATTTAGCTTCACATAGTTTTCGAATTGCGAAACGACCGACCGTGCCAGCGCCTCGACTTCCTGGCCATCGCCATCCCGTTCGTCGACGGAATCAACGACGGCTTCGAAAAATGCGTCATTCTCGGCGTAGTGGGCGATCCGCGCACGGCCACCGCCTTCAACCAAAACCTTGACGGTTCCATCGGGAAGCTTAAGCAGCTGCAACACGGTACCGATGGTGCCAACCATATAGATGTCATCGATACCCGGGTCATCTTGGCCAGCATTTTTTTGGGCGACCAGCAATATTTGCTTATCGCTCTTCATGACCTCTTCCAAGGCGCGCACAGATTTATCGCGGCCAACAAACAAAGGTACGATCATGTGTGGGAACACGACGATGTCGCGCAGTGGCAAGACGGGATAAGTGGTCGCTTGTGTCGATTCCATCATAGCACGTCACCCATTAATCGCAGCCGCTCGGAGCCTCTGCTAGACACACCAAGCCGGATACGATGGTTTTTCACTGTTTCCCCCACACCAACTGGTCTGTCACGCGGCGTGGCGGCGCGAGGTTTATCTAACCGCGCCGGTACCCGCTTTCAAGGGGCGGCGCCGAGCATGGCGCCCTTGGCTAAGAAGCGTTTTGACCGACGTCTTCACGCCGATCGGCGTAAATGTGGAGAGGTTGCGCGCGGCCTTCGATGACCTCGCGATTAATTACGACCTCCTCGACGCTTTCCAAGGTCGGCAAGTCAAACATGGTGTCGAGCAATATGCCCTCCATGATCGATCGCAGTCCACGCGCACCTGTTTTGCGTTGGATCGCCTTCTGCGCGATAGCCACCAATGCGTCGTCAGAGAACGTCAGTTGGGTTTCTTCCATGTCGAACAAACGCTGATACTGCTTGACCAAAGCGTTCTTTGGCGTGGTCAGAATCTCCACCAGCGCATTCTCATCAAGATCAACCAGCGTCGCAATTACTGGAAGACGTCCGACGAACTCGGGAATCAATCCGAACTTCAGTAAATCTTCCGGTTCCACCTGGCGCAGCAGTTCGCCCGTCCTGCGATCGTCAGGCGATTTGACATCAGCGCCAAAACCGATCGAGGTACCGCGGCCACGTTCCGAGATGATCTTTTCCAAACCGGCAAACGCGCCGCCGCAAATAAACAAGATATTGGTCGTATCGACCTGAAGGAACTCCTGCTGCGGGTGTTTGCGCCCACCCTGCGGCGGAACGCTGGCGATCGTGCCTTCCATGATTTTCAGCAGGGCTTGCTGAACACCCTCGCCGGAAACATCGCGCGTAATCGACGGATTATCAGACTTGCGCGAGATCTTATCGATCTCGTCGATATAGACAATGCCGCGCTGCGCGCGCTCAACATTGTAGTCCGCCGCCTGAAGCAGCTTTAGAATGATATTTTCGACGTCCTCGCCCACATAGCCGGCCTCGGTCAAAGTCGTCGCATCGGCCATCGTAAACGGTACGTCTAAAATCCGCGCCAGAGTCTGCGCGAGCAGCGTCTTGCCGCAACCCGTCGGCCCAATCAACAGAATGTTCGATTTGGCAAGTTCAACATCGTTGCTCTTGGCGCCGTGGGTAAGCCGCTTGTAGTGATTGTGCACCGCAACCGAAAGGACGCGTTTGGCGTGGTCCTGGCCAATCACATAATCGTTCAAGATTGTGCAGATATCGCTGGGCGTTGGCACGCCGTCGCGATTCTTCGAAAGGTTGTTCTTATGTTCCTCGCGAATGATGTCCATGCACAACTCGACGCATTCATCGCAGATGAACACGGTCGGGCCCGCGATTAGCTTACGCACCTCGTGCTGGCTCTTGCCACAGAACGAGCAATAGAGCGTATTCTTCGAATCGCCGCCGCCGGATTTATTCATGCGGATTTATCTCCTGCAAAGCGGGCACCATCCCGACGCTAGCGGACATCGGAACGCGGTCACAATAGCACAATATTTTGCCTCGCGCGCCGTTCGGCGAGTGCCTTGGACCAAAAGTACGCATATTTCTTGGTTAACGTCACGACGTCCCGGGCGTCTCCGCTGTCGGAACCTCGCGGTGAGTCACAACCTGATCGATCAAACCAAAAGCCAGCGCATCCTCGGGAGTCATGAATCGGTCGCGTTCCATGGCCTCTTCGATCACTTCCATCGATTGCTTGGTGTGGCTGCCATAAATTTGATTGAGACGCTCACGCAACGACAAGATTTCCTTGGCATGAATCTCGATATCAGTGGCCTGGCCTTGGAACCCGCCAGAGGGCTGGTGCACCATGATCCGCGAATTTGGCAGAGCAAATCGATTGCCCTCTGCACCCGCGGCCAGGAGCAAAGACCCCATCGACGCTGCTTGGCCAATGCACAAGGTCGCGACGTCCGGCCTTATGTATTGCATGGTGTCGTAGATCGCCAATCCGGCGGAAACGATGCCGCCCGGCGAATTTATGTAGAACGAGATATCCTTGGTCGGATTTTCGGATTCCAGGAACAAGAGCTGGGCTGTGATCACCGAAGAAACAGCATCGTTCACCGGCCCGGTCAGGAAAACGATCCGCTCCTTCAGAAGTCTTGAGTAGATGTCATAGGCTCTCTCACCCCGATTGGTCTGCTCAACGACCATGGGGACCAGCGCGTTCATGTAGACATCCATAGGATCCGTCATGGATTTCTCATTCCCATTTCTTCGTGTGCATTGGACAAAACACTATTTGTCAGAAGTTTCTTTCTTCTTTGCCGCACGTTTTTTGGTCTTTGGTTTCGCTTCTTCTTCAGTGTTTTTGCTTTCGTCCGGATCACGCATCAGCTCCTCCGCGCTCACCGTCTTGTCGGTCACCGTCGCCATTTCTGCGATGAAGTCGATCACCTTGTCTTCATATAGAGGGGCTTGCAGCTCGTTCATAGCCTCTGGGCTGTTGCGAAAATAATCGAACACCTTTTGTTCTTGTCCGGGGAAGCGCCGTGCCTGCTCCATCATGGCGCGATTGACCTCATCCTGCGGCACCGTGATGTTGTTCCGCTGGCCGATTTCCGACAGGATGAGCCCCAAGCGAACCCGCCGCTCAGCGATGCCGCGATACTCGGTTCGCGTCTCCTCTTCGGTCTCGTCGACGTCATCCCAGGTCTTGTTGGCCTGTTTCATGTCGTCTTCGATCTGCTTCCAAATCTGGTCGAACTCCCGATCCGCCATGCTTTCGGGGACTGCAAAATCGTGACTATCGGCTAGCTCGTCCAAAATCCCTCTCTTTAGCCGCATGCGCGCGGCTGCTGCGTAGTCGCGTTCGATTTGGCCGCGAACCGCGCTCTTCAGCGCTTGCAAATCGGAAAGGCCAAGACGCGCCGCCAGCTGGTCATCTACCGCGACCGGCTCGCGCTCTTTGACCGCCTTGACGTCAACATCAAATGTCGCCTCTTTGCCGCGTAACGTCTCGGACGGGTACGCCTCAGGAAACGTCACTGTGACGGTCACGTGCTCTCCGGCCTTTGCGCCGGTAAGCTGATCCTCGAAGCCCGGAATGAAGGTGCCACTGCCCAATTCGAGCTGATGATCCTCACTGGCACCGCCCTCGAAAGGCTCGCCGTCGACCTTGCCGACAAAATCAATTACCAGCAGATCGCCGGACTTGGATTTCCGTTTCGTCTTTGTATCGACGTAGTTTTTTTGCTGCTCAGCCAGCCGCTCCAAGGCCGTGTCGACATCGTCATCGCCCACCTCGGCCCGCACCCGCGTCAAGCTCATCTTGGCAATGTCGGCTGGCTCGAACTCGGGCAAGGTTTCCAGCGACATGGTAAAGGTCAGATCACTGCCTTCGTTAAAGGATTCGACATCGATCTTCGGCGGCATGGCCGGCCGCAAGCCGCGATCTGTCATGGCTTGCTGCGACGAATCGTTGACTTTTTCTTGGAGCACTTCGTTCATGACGCTGCTGCCGAAGCGCTTGCGCACCAATGAAACCGGTACTTTGCCGGGCCGAAAACCCTTTATCGTGATGGTCTGGCTGAGCGTCTTCAGCTTTTCGTTCATCAAGGCATCGATATCGGTTGCGGGCACGACCACCTTGAACTCGCGTTTTAGCCCGTCTGCGTTTGTTTCCGTGACCTGCATGGGATATCTCAAATGTTCGCTGCTGTTATATCAGGGTCGTTATTCCAGAGCTCGGTCACCGCCGCGATTGCCGGTGCGCACGAAGCTTCGAAAGAGCGAGTGGTGCGGGCGAAGGGACTTGAACCCCCACGACGTTTCCGTCACCAGATCCTAAATCTGGCGTGTCTACCAATTCCACCACACCCGCGGCTGACATGTTGGACCGCGGCGGCCAGAAAAGCGCGCGGCGCACTCGCCGGACAGAAATAGCGCTTTGGCGCCTTAATACAAGAAAAACTTTGCGTCGCTCTATTGCGAGATAAGTCGAATTTACATCATTATATCAATGACTTCTGAGAACATCTAGGCATCCAGGATGACGTCACCACGCCGTGACTATTTGTGACTCGGCTGTCCCTCCTCGCGCCAGCTTTAATGAACAACCTATCGCCTGCGCGCCGCGAGCTGACGGGGCGATGCCACGAGGAACCGCAGGCCAATGATTCGATCACGTCCGCACTCCGCTATCGCCGGCGCCGCGACTATTGTTGTCTTGGCGATCGGCATTGGCCCCGATCTGACTTCGAAGGGTCGGGCCGACGATGAAGCACGGCATTTGACGGCTGCAGAATTCAAGGAAGCCCGGCAGACAACCAACTGCGTGGCCGTGGTGAGCGCCGATCCCACGGGGCCGATGCTGGACGCCGAGGCCGCGCGAGAGGCCTATGCGTGCATTTTGCCGGCCATGACCGAGGCATTTACCGCCTCCGGCTTGGCGGCGGGCGTGAACTATCCGGATTGGGCACGCTTCACGAAACACCCCTATTTATCGGCGACTCACGCAGGCCGGTTTGTCAGCGTCTACGGTAATGAGACCGCACGACCTTATGGCCGCTTTGAGGCTATGGGCTCCATGCCAACCGGCGGCATCGTCGTCAAGGATAGCTTCACAGTCGCGGCGAGTGGGCGGGTGTCATTCGGTCCCCTGTTCGTCATGGAGAAGTTGGTTCCTGGCGCCAATCCCACCACCAATGATTGGCGCTACACGATGGTCATGCCCGCCGGTTGGGTCTTTGGCCAAACAGCCGGAGTCGGCGGCGAGAATGTGCGCTTCTGTGCGGAGTGCCACGCGGCGGCCGCCCCTGGCCAGGACAATCTTTACTTCCCGCCAAAAGCCCACCGCCGCTAGATCAATCTCCGTTCAAACGAAGTCGTGCGAACGCAGTTAAATCGATGAAATCAAGTCGGCAGAGCACAATTTGCGAACGCACGCGCGCCTGAAATGCCCGCGTGCATTAAGCGCCAATTCGCCTGCCATCGGCGCGCGCCGCGTCGGCCAAGCACGCCCGCGCGGCGGCGTCCAAAATGGCGTCCGCATCGATACCGTAATGGCGATACACCGACGGGACATCGCCGGACTGACCGAACGCGCGTACGCCACAAGGCACGACGTGGTGGCCACGCACGGCGCCGAGCCAGGATAGCGTTGCGGGATGTCCATCGATCACTGTGACAAGCGTCGCGTCCGGCGCTAGCCGGTCCAACAAGCGCGCCACGTGGCATGTCGCGGCAGGCTCTGGATCCGTGGCCGTGGCGGACCAACCCGCGGCTTGTGATGTCATCCAATCGGACTGCAATCGATCCGCGGACGGTACCGCGAGAAGGCCAGCACCCGGAATGTCCTCCTGTATTGCGGCGAATGCTGCCATCGCTTCGGTTGCAACGGCGCCACTATACACAATGGCCAAGCGCGATCCGGCCGTTGGCGCCACTTCCCAATAACCGCCTCGCACAATGTCGCTGGACAGCTGCGGAGACATTTCCCGCTGTGGCTGATCCACCGGCCGCGTCGATAGGCGCAAATATACCGCGCCACCGTCTTCTGCCTGCATATGGTGGAATCCCCATTCCATGATGACCGCCAGCTCGTCGATATAGCCGGGCTCGAAATAGGTCAGGCCAGGCTGTCCCATGCCGATCAGCGGCGTGGTCACGGATTGATGCGCGCCCCCTTCGGGCGCCAAAGTCACGCCTGATGGTGTGGCGACGAGCATGAACCGGGCGTCCTGGTAACAGGCATAGTTTAGTGCGTCGAGGCCGCGACCGATGAACGGATCGTAAAGTGTGCCAATAGGAATCAGCCGCGTGCCGAACAAGCGATCGGACAGCCCAAATGCCGCAAGTGATAGGAACAAGTTGTTTTCGGCGATGCCCAGTTCCACATGCTGGCCACGCGGCCCCATTGCCCATTTCTGAGCCGAAACGACTTTCTCTTCACGGAAAGTATCGGCCTGCCGGCGCCGATCAAATATCTGACGTCGGTTGACCCAACCGCCCAGGTTGGTTGATACGGTCACGTCCGGCGATGCGGTCACAATACGTTCGGCAAGTTTGTTTTGGTCCCGCGCCAAGTTGCTGAGGATACGACCGAAGGCTTCTTGTGTGGCCCCACGTTCCGCCCGAGCAACGGTCAGGTGCCGCGGCACCTCGATCTGGTCGTCCTGATATCGGCGCGGATATTGGGCGACAAACGGCACCCGCGACAGGAATCCCTCCAGATCCGCTTTCGGCGACGCAAGCCCCGCAAACCGATCCCATTCGGCACCTTCGGGTACCTCCATTTCAGCCTGCAATTGGGCCACTTGGTCCGGTGTCATCAATCCAGCGTGGTTGTCTTTATGACCTGCGAGCGGCAGGCCGAAGCCCTTAATTGTGTATGCGATGAATGCGGTTGGATCATCCGTCTGGGCCGCCGTGTGATAGGCCTCAAGGACTGTTTCTAAATCGTGACCGGCAAGGTTGGTCATCAACGCGTGCAACGTGTCGTCGTCGTGGCTATCGAGCAGCGTCTTCAATCCCGCGGTCCCGCCAAGATCGCGCGTCAGATTCTCGCGCCACGCAGCGCCGCCTTTGAACGTCAGCGCAGAGTAGAGCTGATTCGGGCACGCATCGATCCACTCGAGCAGCGCCTCACCAGCGGGGCCGTTTTGGGCAGCCCGCAAGAGCTTGCCGTATTTCAATGTGATGACGCGCCATTTCATCGACGAAAACAAGCCGTCGAGGCGGTTAAACATGCGGTCGGTGGTGACGGCATCCAGGCTTTGCCTGTTGTAGTCAATGATCCACCAGACATTCCGGATGTCGTGTTTCCAGCTTTCCAGCAGTGCCTCGAAGACGTTGCCCTCGTCCAATTCGGCGTCGCCCAGCACCGCCACCATGCGCCCCAAATCTGGGTTCTGCTCGCCCACCCCGGGGAAATCGTGAAGCTTGATGTAGTCTTGAGCCAGCGCGGCAAAGACCGCCATGGCGCCGCCGAACCCCACCGATCCCGTCGAGAAGTCGACGTCATCTTGATCCTTGGTCCGCGATGGATAGGCTTGAGCACCGCCAAATCCGCGGAATGCCTTCAAGTTTTCCAAACTCTGACGGCCGAGCAGATATTGAATGGCGTGAAAAACCGGGCTGGCGTGAGGTTTGACCGCAACCCGATCGTGGGCACGCAAAGCGTGCAAATAGAGCGCCGTCATCAATGTTGTACACGATGCTGATGAGGCTTGGTGGCCGCCGACCTTGACCCCGTCAACCGACGATCGGACATGATTGGCGTGATGGATTGTCCATGAGGACAGCCACAAGATTTTCCGTTCGAGTTGCCGCAAGATCGCCAAATCCGCCGGTGCTATCGGACGTGCCGGTGCGACGGCCTCTGTCGCTGGCGGACGAATGGCGGTCGTGATCGCGCTGTTCATCGCAAGGGTTCTCGCCACAAGATCAGGGAAGGAAGACGCAATATTACCAGCTGTCGGGCAGCATTTTCTTGTTTATTTGTCGAGATCTCGGCCCTCTTGCGCCATATTATTGCGCAAATCATCCGATTTGTGGTGGAGCCTGCTGAATGCATGAATTGGACGCTGTCGACATACGCATCCTTGCCACACTGCAAGCGAACGCGCGCTTGGCCAATGTCGATTTGGCGCGGGAAGTTGGGCTATCGCCGTCGCCCTGCCTGCGCCGAGTCCGAGCGCTCGAAGACGCCGGCATCATTCGGCGCTATGTCACGGTATTGGACCAGGCCGCGATTGGCCTGCCGGTGAGCGTCTTTGTCCATGTCACCTTGGAACGCCAAATCGAGAGCGCCTTGGAGTCGTTTGAAGACGCTGTTCAAAAGTGGCCTGAGGTCGTCGAGTGCTATTTGATGACCGGCGACGCCGACTATTTAATGCGCGTCGTCGTGCGGGACTTGGCCGCTTATGAGGAATTCCTAAAGGTCCATTTGACCCGAATTGCCGGTGTGCGCAGCATCAAGTCGAGCTTTGCGTTGAAACAAGTTGCGTACCGGACCGCACTTCCCCTTGGGGCCAGCGACCCTATGGCGAACCCCGGCTAGATGACGTTCCGACGACATGATACCAGTTCGATTGCAGTTTGGGCATTTCCGTGACAGTTTACTAAATATACAGCATATAGAAATATTTTACCCGGGCATACAAAATATGGTGTACTTAGTAAATAGTAAACTGTCACCGGAATACCGAAATGTGCTAGTCTTTTTTGCCGAGCGCGTTGCGCCGCGCGGTGCGCCGTTGAACCGCTTCCTCGTCGCGGGCCATCAATACAACTTGATCCTGTTCCAGATATGCCGTCGCTGGCGGCGCGAAATAGCGATTCACGGATTCCTTGACCATTTGCTGGGCAATACGTGGCTTCTCAACAATCTCAGCGGCCATGCGGTGTGCCGCTCGGAGCGGGTCTTGGTCAATCTGCTCACACAGCCCCCAGGCCAACGCCGTTTCGGCATCGACGCGACGGGATAACGCACCAATCAGTTTGGCACGCGCGGGGCCAACCAGATTCCCGATTCGCGCCAAGCTGTTCCAGGTGTAGTTGATACCAAGCTCAACCTCAGGCGCCCACAGCTGCGTGCCCGGTGCCAAAATTCGAAAGTCACAACTGACCGCCAGCGACAGCCCGCCACCGATCGCCGCGCCACGAACCGCGGCAATAGTCATCGGCCGCAACCTCTCCCACGCGGCGCACATGTCCGCCCCACTACGCGCAATGCGCCGGGCCGCGGCCAACGGTTGGCCAAAACCAAAGGCACCCGATTCGGCAATATCCGCCCCGGCACAAAACACAGACCCGGCACCTGTGACGATGACGCATGACAAGTCATCCTGCTCGTCGAGCCGCTCCGCAACAGCTTTCAACTCGCCGCGCAATTGACTCGACAACGCGTTGCGCTTCGCCGGCCGGTCCAGCGTCACGACCGCGACGGCACCATCTTGCGTCAGGGTCAAGTTCTCATATTCCATAAATATCAACCCCTTTAAGGACTTTTCTCATTTCTTCAATAAATTTCGAACTTGAGTGGCGCAAGGTATGCGTCCGCGCTGGACATAGGCCGCGTGGTTATTGCCGAATTCCGCAAGCTTGTAGAGATAATTGACCATGAGACCCGCCGAAGCCCGCAAGCCACGCGGCGACACGTCTGCCAACCAATTCAGCCGTTCCAAACGTGCCCCGTTCGAAAGATGGAAATGCGCCACCGGGTCCCTCGCCCGACCGTTCTTCTTTTCCCGCAACAAATAGTGTGCACCGAGACGCAAGAGCAAGCCACGAACATCTGGAGTGGGCGCAACGAGTGCATCCGACTCCGTGGTCAGCAATGCGCGTACTTGTTCAGCCTCGTCCTCTGAGACCGGTATATTTTCGGCACGCAACTCCAACGACCGCCGCAGCCAAGTGAGAAAACCCGGTAGCGGTGATAAGGTCGCAAAAATTCGCAAATTCGGAAGCTCACGTTGAATCTCAGCAACAACGTTTTTTATCAATACATTTCCGAAACTTATTCCAGATAAACCCTTTTGTGCATTAGAAATAGAATAGAAAATCGCCGTGGTCGCCCTGCGCGGATCAAGCACGGGCGCCGTTTCATCCAGCAAACTTTGAATATTCTCTGACAACTCGTTCACGAGCGCGATTTCCACGAAGATCAGCGGTTCCTCAGGCATACAAGGATGAAAAAACGCAAAGCACCGTCGGTCGAGATCCAGACGGTTCTTCAAGTCACTCCACGAGCGGATTTCGTGCACCGCCTCATATATGGACAGCTTTTCCAAAAGGGCCGCCGGCGAAGACCAAGTGATACGGCGCAATTCAAGCAACCCGACGTCAAACCAAGACGCCAGCAACGACTTAAGGTCGTCCTCCAGCGGAGACAGCTCCGGCTCGTCCGGCAACCATCCAATCAACTCCGCCCGTAGGTCTACCAAAAATTTGACACCTTGCGGCAATGAATTGAATTGTCGTAACAAAATGATCCGACGCGCCGTTAACGCTTCGCGCAATGCGCGTTCGGCTTGCCGGCGCGAATCAGGGCCTTGCGCATGCTGTCGCGCGACAATCGCATCATCGATATCGGATTCCGAGACATCAAAATCGCGGGCCAGAATCAAGAGAAATCGACGGCGCCCAACTTCGTTGAGCCCAAGATACGCGCTTCCGAGTTCGGCAGCACGGGTGCGGGCACTCACTTCGTCGCCGCCCGAATCGATACACGCCCGCATTTCCGCGCGCATGCGCCCCACTTCCGGATCCGGCAGGGTCGGCGTCCAGCCCGCCGCGCCGGGCCGCCTGGACGCCCCGAGAAAATCTCGCCAAACATCGCCAAACCGGGCCAACGTGCGATCAAGGAAAGTCGCATTGGCACCTGAGGTCTCTGACATTATCCGCGACCCCTTGCGCTAACCTTTACATGCGCTGGCGAACGCCGCGCCAATCGCATTGAGCAACCCTTCCGACGTCACGCCAACACCGGATAAGCGCCCAGCCTCACCATGAATCCACACGCTCATGCAGGCCGCCTCGAACGCCGGCACTTGCCGCGTCACCATGGCCAAGACAATTCCGGCGAGCACATCGCCGGAACCGGCGGTTGCCAGATTCGGCGGCGCATTCGTGTTGATGACCGACCGACCATCCGGCGCAGCGACGATGGTATCAGATCCCTTTAGAACTACAATACAACTGCTTATCTCTGCCGCCTTTCTACATAAATCAAGTTTTGATATCGAATCATTTGTTATTTCAGGAAAAATCCTAGCGAATTCGCCCGCATGTGGCGTCAACACCCAAGAAGCCCCTGGACAACGCGCCCGCGCCTGCCACAGGACCTGCGGATCATCTTGAAAAATCGTCAGGGCGTCTGCGTCTAATACTAAGGATTTGCCGGTTTCAGCGGCGGCCAATACGCGACTTTTTGTGGCGCGTTTGACACCGGTTCCAGGACCGATTAGAAACGAACTTATTTTTTTATTTTCAGTAATTTTCGTGAATTTTTTGTCTTCTTTATTCAAGTCGTCGTCAACCGGCCGCAGCATCTCGGACGTCATTTGGCTGGCATAGACATCGCGCGCCGATTCGGGGACTGCAATTGTGACCAGTCCGGCACCCGCGCGCAGAGCCGCTGCAGCGGCAAGACGCGCCGCCCCTGTGCTCGATGCGCCACCACCGACCACCACGGCGTGACCGTGCTCGTACTTGTGCATTTCTGCCAATTGCTGTGGCATTTCAGCGCGCCAAATGTCGGGATTGTTGCACCATTGCGGGCCGGCAACAGTCCTGACAATAGCATCGTCGATACCGATATCGGCGATGTGCAGGACGCCGCAGTGGCCGCGACCGGGCAGCAGGTAATGGCCGGGCTTCGGCCGACAAAATGTCACGGTAAGCGCCGCCCGAGTCGCTTGCCCCATGATCTGACCGCTATCGCCGTGAACACCCGATGGCATATCGATGGCCACAGCCGGCAGTTCGCGGTCGTGGACAGCACGCAGCGTATCCGCAGCCACGCCTTCGATCGGCCGGGACAAGCCGGCCCCGAATAAGGCATCGACAACCAGAGATTGACCGGCCATGACGGTGGGCCCCAAGGGCACTACGGGTCCGTGCCATCGGTCCGCCATGGTGGCAGCGTCGCCACGCATTTCCTCTCGCGCGCCCAGCAGTGCGACGGTCACTGGCCATCGTGCCGCCGCCAGGCGCCGGGCAACCCCGAACCCGTCGCCACCGTTGTTTCCGGGCCCGCAAATGACCACGGTCGGCCGAGGCGTCCAGCGTCGCCGAATCGCCCGCGCAACGGCAGCGGCCGCCTGATCCATCAGGTATATCCCAGGCATACTTTCTTGCATACTTTGGATGTCGGCCCAATACATTTGCTTTATCGACAAGACCACATGCGCAAGCGCTCTATCTGCTTGCGACATCGACCGAGTGTCCTGCATGTTCATTTTACTGAATGTTACCAAACACTTAGTTCACGATCTACCGCAACGGGCGAAAAAGAACTACCGACAAGGAAATGATCAACTACTTTTGATGTTGAGTCATTTCTGCTTGGCAATAAGCTCGAAATGAGGTAGTACTGTGCACTCGATTCAGCCTCCTCATACCCCGTCCCAGTGGAACCAGTTATGACTGCCGATGACGCAAAGAGCAATGCCGCGCGGATGCCGTGGTCCGTGAAAGGAATTGAGCCCGAGATCCGACAATTGGCCAAGATCGCGGCCCGTCGGCGCGGCATGACGATCGGTGGTTGGTTAACTGAGATTATCCGTGCCGCCGCCGTCGACTCGCCCGACGCCACGGGAAGCGCCGGCACGACCGTTGATGCCGAATCTGTCGAAGCGGTACAAACCGCCATGTCTGAACTGATGTCCCGGGTTGAGACGTTAGAGACGCGCATGGACCAAACTCTGACACCGCTGGCGCGCGCCGTGGTGAAGATCGCCGAACGTCTGGACCAGCTTGAATACGGTACCGGCGAATTGGATACGCCTGACCGCGAACAGCGTTTCGGATGGCTCTATCGAACTTTTGGCCAGGACGAGCGACCTTAGCGAAGCAACCGCTGGCACGCGTGCTGGATTCCAACTCGTTTCCCAAACGACACGACCCCGTTGCACGTATGTGACGGCACGCATGTTGTTGCGGGTCTGCAACAGGCGTGTTTGCGGCCATTCGACCCATCCACTTTGACAGATCATGTAATAAAAATGACACCGTGTGTGCGCCATTAAGGGCACGCGGTTCCTATCCACGGTCCGCTCAAATTCGATGCGCGTGCGTGCATCGGATTGGTGCCGGACGCGCACTTGACGCGCGCTCCCGGCAAGCGATGGACAGTCGGTTGCAGAGGTCGGAGTAACGATCACCACCCACGCGCCACACTGTCCTGACGTTCAATCTGGAAAATCAAGTGTGGGTCATAATGTCTTGTTTTAAAACACAACTATCCCTTGGAACGGCACTCTGTCTGGTCCTTGGTGCCGGTCAGGCTTGGGCGCAGGATGCCGCGCTCGAGTCGCGAATCCAAGATCTCGAAAAGGAACTCATTTTGTTGAAGCGGCAACTTGAAAGCCAGGTTCAACAAGCACAGGAAGAGGCTGCGGCAGCGCGCGCGCAAGCCGAGGAAGTCGCAGGGCCAAGGCTTAAGATGAAGGGACCACGGCCGACGCTTGAATCGGCAGACGGGCGTTATTCCATTGGCCTCCGCGGCCGGATTCATTTCGATGCCGTCGCGTTCGATGTCGACGGGGGGAGCCCGATAGGCGATCTCAACAGTGGCACCAACTTCCGCCGCGCCCGCCTGGGGGTTGGCGGCAAGATCGACGGTGATTTTCGCTATCGCATCGCTTACGACGCCGGCGGCAGCAGCATCAGCGGAACGTCGGCGGGCATTGACGTCGCGTATCTTCAATATCGCGGCTTCAAGCCACTTAAACTAACGATTGGTAAGCACAAGGTACCGAGCAACTTCGAAGAGCAAACCAGCTCCAACAATATCAACTTTATGGAGCGCTCGCTGGCCACGAACTTGGCCACCGGCCCCGCCGCGGGCAAACGCCCGGCGGTTTCAGCCATTGCGAACACCGATTTCCTCTATGTCGGTGGCGCGATATCGTTCGATGATGAAGGTACCGCGACCTTGGACGAAGGGCCGGCGCTCAACGGTCGTATCGCCGTGTTTCCCATCAACAATGACGAGATGACCGTTCACCTCGGCGTGAACGGCTGGTACACGCCCGACCCTGCCGGCCGGATCAGATTTCGGGATCGGCCGGAAATTCGTGTCGATGGGACGCGTTTCATCGATGCCTCAAGCACCAGCGGCACAGATGGCGCCGGCAACGTCTTGCGACCTGAGGACGCGTTCAATGTCGGCCTCGAAGCCGCCGGCGCGTTCGGCCCGTTTTGGGCCCAGGCCGAATACAACATGTTCGGTTTCCGGCCGACATCAAACGGCGTGACCCAACCGGCTGACGTTTCGTTCGACGCCTACTATGTCCAAGCCGGTTTCATCGTCACCGGCGAACGCAAGCGCTACAGCAAATCAAACGCGGCCTGGGGCGGTGTGAAACCAAAGGACAACTTCAACATGGACGCCGGTCATTTCGGTGCCCTTGAAGTCGCGGCGCGTTACAGCAAAGCCGATTTGGATGATGGCACGGTTCTTGGCGGTGAAGAGACCAATTTCACGATCGGCGTGAACTGGTACCTCAACCCCAACATTCGGATTCTCTTCAACTGGGTCATGGCCGACGTTGATCGTCGCGATTCAACGGGCGTTCAACTTGGCGACGATTTCAACGCATTTGGCGTCCGTTTCCAGGTCAATTGGTAACAGGATCCGATCGTTTTTCGAAACCAGCGAGGTTTCGGACCAGACGGCCTCCCAGCCCGGCCCCGCCCATTCCGCGGGGCCAATTTCTTGGCCTGCGTGGACAATAGACATAGGAAGCCGTGTCTCCACACACTTTCGTGCTAAGAACCTAATGCTGCCAATTTTCTAGCTGACATTGCATTTGTCGCGCAATAACTATCATTCTAATCTAACTTCTGTTTCTTCGTCCTGGATCGTGCTGAATAACGATCGAACGCCATCTGCGGAACGCTTGATCGTGCGCAATTGCTTTTGCGCGCGATTAGAGTTGCGTTGTTGGCGCGCTGTGTCGGAGTCTTGGCACAGAAATTGCGGTGACTCACTTGGGCCAACGCAGGCGAACCGCAAACATGACGTCGGCCCACGCATTTGCTGTGGAGAAAAAAGAGCTCCCGAATTGGTGCAATGACCTTCTGGCAAGCCATAATTCGCCCTGCAGCACCACCCGCTGCAGGGCATTTTTTTAACCAGCCACAATCTATGGCACAGACCCAAACAAAACATAACGCGCAAAAAACTGGTGGTTGTTTTCAGCCAATTGGATATGGTTGCGCATCTGAAATGAAATCATGGTGGGTCCGGTTTTGTCGTCAAACCGAGCGATTGGAGCTCATGAGGCCTTCGACGCCGCTCCATTGCCGGAAATTCCGCCGGTGAATGCGCGCTCGTCGCTCAGACGGCTTCAATGGATCTACGGGCTTGCCTTTGCGGCCCTGGTCCTGGTCGCCGGCATCGCCGGCGCGTTGGGCCTGGTGACGATGTCACGAACGGCGCAAGAGGCCCAGCGAATCGGCAAGCTGTTGGAGATCGTCGAGACGACGCGCGGCGACCTCAACCGCCAGATCAAAGAAGTTTCCGACTACCACTTCCTTCCCGACCCAGATGCCAAACAACAGTTTGAGGCCTATGGAGAAACCATCGAAGCGAACTTCGTTGCCCTCGCGGCGTTGGCATTGACCACCGACGAACGCGCCGCCGTTGATCGCCTAACCGAGGCCTATTTGGCGGCACGCTCACACACGCTACGGCTGATGGACGCCGCGCCGGGATCGATTCCAGAAGCCGATCGCCTCAAAATGTTCGACACAGAGCTCGAATCGAGCCACATGGACGCGACTGAAGACGCGTTCAGCGCCGCTGAGGAATTGTTGGTCGTTGGCCGCCTCCAACTGGACGAACGCACCACGGCGATGGTCCGCATTGCGCTAATAGTCATCGTCGTGCCCGTGGCCCTCTCCGCGGCTCTCCTGCTAGTTGCGCGGTTGTATCTCCAAAGCGCCTTCGTTGCACCACTGCACGACGTTCTCGCAGCCATGGAAATGTATCGGGCGGGCAATCTCGAATTCCGTGTCCGTGAGCGCGGCGCGGCGGAAATGGTCGATCTTCAACATTCGATCAATCGCATGGCGGGTGACCTGGAACAAAGCCGCGAGGCGTTGGTGCGGACAGAGAAACAAGCTGCGCTCGGTGCCTTGGTCCCCGTGATCGCGCACAATATTCGCAACCCACTGGCTAGCATTCGCGCGATCGCGCAGGTGTCTCAAGACGCATCATTGCCGACGGAAACGCGCGAAGCACTGACCAGCATCGTGGGCACCGTCGACCGGCTGAACCATTGGTTGACGGCCCTATTGTCTTACCTGAATCCGCTGGAGGTACGTCGCGCCCCGGCGAAACTCAGTGATTGCGTCGACCATGCCCTCGTTTTGATGGCACCAAAATTGGCGGAAAAAGACATAGCGGTGAAACAGCGCGACTGGCCATCAACGAAGCAAACCGAACTGGACGTCGAGTTGATGGAACAGGCCGTCTATGGCCTTTTGGCCAACGCCTTCGACGCATCTCCCGCTGAAGGGAGACTGACATTGCGCGCCGGCGCCGCGAACGGATCCAACTGGATCACCATAGAAGACCAGGGACCGGGTTTCCCATTCGCGCCTGACACCAATGGTGTGTTTCCTGGCCCAACCACAAAGACGCGCGGTAGTGGTCTCGGCATTCCCTTCGCCGCGAAAATCTGTGAGCTACATGGCGGCGATCTGAAATTCGACAAAGCGCCGGGCGGCGGCGCCCGTGTCACCGTATCGGTTCCAACTCACACGGCGTCGGAATGATGCCACGCGTGTCGCTGGGAAATCCGGATGGAGAGTAATGAAAATTTGGCGGCCTACGCCGCAACCGGTCGCGTTCTTATTGTCGATGACGAGACCTTGTTGGCCAGGGCCATCGCCCGTCAACTTAAACGCGCAGGTTTGGCCTGCGAGATCGCGGACACGCTCGACGCGGCGCGCCAAGCTCTGACACCAAAGCATCCGGGCGGTGAAAACGGGCATGACATTGTGCTGCTCGATTTGCGCCTGCCCGACGGCAGCGGTATGGACTTGCTCTCCGAGCGCGCGCCGGCAAATGGCGGTGACGACGCACTTGGGCCGGCGTTCGTCGTCTTAACCGCGTTTGGCGACGTCGACAGCGCGGTCGAAGCTATGAAGCTCGGCGCAACAGATTATTTGCGCAAACCCATCGACTTGAACGAACTGGTTTTGGTCGTCGACAAAGTGCTGCGCTCGGCTGAGTTGCAATCACGGCTGGACTACTCGCGCCAGCGCGACGCGCGCGCCAGCGAGGGCCATGAACTGCTGGGCGAGAGTTCCACTCTGTCCGAGGCGCGCGAGCGCGTTATCGCCTTTGGTCGGCTGCACGGCGACGGCCAGGCGCCGCCGCCGACCGTGCTAATCACCGGCGAGACGGGCACTGGGAAAGATGTCGCGGCGCGGCTGATCCACGCCAACGGCCCGAACCCCGACAGCCCGTTTGTTCAGGTCGACTGCGCGTCCCTGCCCCGCGATTTGATGGAGGCAGAATTGTTTGGCCATGTACGCGGCGCATTTACCAGCGCCCACGGCCACCGTGTCGGCCTCATAGAAGCGGCTGAAAACGGAACCTTGTTCCTGGATGAAATTGGTGAACTGCCGAACGAACTGCAGGCAAAACTTTTGAATGTGGTCGAACGGCGCTTGGTACGTCGTATCGGATCGAGCCGTGAAGTTAGCGTCCATGCGCGCTTCGTCGCGGCCACAAATCGCAACCTCGCGGCGATGGTAAACGACAACAACTTTCGATCGGATTTGTACTATCGGCTCAACGTGCTCGCGCTTGAAATGCCGCCGTTGCGGATTTGTGGCAGCGATTCAATCATTCTCGCCGAGTATTTCGCCCGCCAGACGGCGCGGCGTTATGGGCGCCGTTCCGGACGGTTTACCGAGCAGGCCAAAACCGCGCTCCAACGCTACACGTGGCCTGGCAACGTGCGCGAGCTCAAGCACGTCATTGAACGCGCCGCGTTGCTCACCGACAGCGATATGATCGATGAATCTGGCTTGGCTCTCAACCACCCCGTCATGGTTCACCGTGACAGCGGCAAATCGGACGGGCGTTTCGGTGGTCGCACGCTAAGAGATGCAGAAAGATCGATGATCGTGGACGCACTTCGGCACTGCGGCGGCAACGTCTCAAAGGCGGCACGCCGGCTGGGCATCACCCGTATGGCGATGCGCTATCGCATGGAAAAACACGGACTGCGCGGGGGCGGCGATGCTGGCTGAGATGGTTGATTTCAGCCAGCAATGGCTACAGTCATCCGAGTAATGGCTTGACTGCATCCAATATTCATGAATAAACGTTGGGAATAATGAAATAAAAACACTACAGATAGTCATACGATCAAATGCATTATCATAAGATATCCTATTATATTTCTTGACATCGCAAGTGTTTCCCCGCTTTAAACGAAATCTGGTGGGAAAGCTTGGATAAGGGAAGTAGAAATCATGGGGAGGACGGGGCAACGCTGCATGACAGCGATTGCAGCTTGCTTGTTGTGCAACACAGCGGCGAAGGCACAAGACGCGAATCCCACGCTTGTATTGCCAGACATCGAAGTCATCGGGGTCTCGCCTGTCCCAGGGACGGGCGTCAACGCAGATAAAGTGCCGTCGAACGTGCGTTCGATTGACGGCGAACAAATAAAGCGGAGCCGACAACAGAGTATCACCCAGGTGCTCGATGCCAATATTGGCAGCGCCGCGGCCGTCGACGTACAGAACAACCCCTATCAAAAAGATCTTAACTATCGTGGCTTTACCGCCTCGCCCCTGTTGGGTGCACCGCAGGGCATTGCGGTCTACCAAAACGGCATTCGGATCAACGAGCCCTTCGGCGACACGGTCCAATGGGATGTCGTCCCCGAAAACGCGATCCGCAGCGTCGATCTCGTCAACTCCAATCCCGTCTTCGGCTTGAATGCCATCGGCGGCGCTTTAGCCATGCAACTCCAAAATGGGTTTGACTATCGGGGAGCAGAGGCTGCGGTGACCGGCGGCTATTTCGGGCGCTACACGGGCACGTTCCAGGCAGGCGGCGGCACAGAGGAAATCGGCGGCTACTTGGCGGGTGAGTGGCTCAACGATGACGGTTGGCGCAACGTGTCTGAATCCCGTGTCGGTCGGCTGTTTGCGGACGTTGGCTTCAGGCAAGAGCACTTCGCGGGCAATGTTAGCCTCACCTATGCTGACACTGACTTGACGGGCAACGGTTTGGCCCCGACCGAACTCCTCGACAAGAATCGACGTGCACTATTCACCACCCCAGATATCACGGAAAACGAGCTGTTCTTCGTATCGGCGCAAGGTAACTATGATGCCTCTGACACGCTTTCAATCCAAGCCAATACATATTTTCGGAACATCACGCGAACAACGCTGAACGGTGACGAAACCGAAGTCGAGGAATGTGAGGTCGATGCCGCAACGGACGCATTGCTCCTCGCCGACGCTGATTTCCTGGCAGGTGTCGCAAACTCAGGCAATGTTGTTGCAGCGGGAACAATCACCGATTTTCTTTGTGCCGAAGAAAGCGGCGATGACGAGGCCGAGATCTTACTCGACCAATTCGGCAACGCCATCGAGGCATTCGCCGACAATCTCAGCGCGTTGAATACCAGCACCACGCAGACCCGCGGCTATGGCATCGGGTTGCAGGCGACATTGGATGATCAGATCGCGAACAGAGACAACCTGCTCGTTGTCGGCGGCAGTATTGACCTGGGCATTACCAAGTTCCATTCAGAATCGGCGCTGGGGCTGCTCAATCTGGACCGTAGCGTGACGCCGCATACCCAGACCTTTGAGAGCACGGCCGTCTGGGAGTTTTCTGCGCCTGGCGGTGCTGTGGATGACTCAGATCTGGAACGCGGTGAAGTCGGTCCCGTTCGGGTGCGCGCACGCAATGACTATTATGGCCTCTATGTCAGCGACACCCTGACCGTACTACCGAACCTGGATGTGACGCTAGCGGGCCGTCTTAATTATGCTCAGATCGACTTGCACGACGAGCTCGATTCCTATTTTCCACGCAATTCGACGCTCGATGGCAGCCACAGTTTCAGTCGATTTAATCCAGCCGCGGGCGCCACATATCGCGTGCCGGGCCTCGGCCTAACGGCCTTCGGCGGCTATTCGGAAGCCAACCGTGCACCGACGCCGGCCGAACTGACGTGTGCCGACCCCGCGGCGCCCTGCCGGCTGCCAAATGCCTTCGTCGCCGACCCTCCCTTGGAACAAGTGGTCGGTCGCACGTTTGAGATTGGCTTGCGTGGTGATTTGCCGTCGGATTGGTTGCAGGGGATCACCAGCCTCAAGTGGAACGTCGGTGGTTTCCGCAGTGAGATTGAAGACGACATCATTTTCGTCAGCGCGGGTCCGACGTTGGGTTCCGGCTTCTTTACGAACGTCAGTGAAACGCGTCGGCAAGGTATCGAATTTGGCCTGTCTGGCCTGGCGGGCAAATTCCGATGGCAAGCCAATTATAGTTTCATCGAGTCGACGTTTCAGTCGACATTCAATGTCGCCTCGCCCAACCATCCCCAAGCGGTAGCAGGCGAAATCCAGGTCCGACCAGGCGACAACATCCCTGGCATTCCGCAGCACAATTTCCGCTTCGGTCTCGACTACGAGGTCTTGCCCGGTCTTTATGTGGGTGGCAACGTGGTCGCGACGTCTGGCGTATTTCTGCGCGGCGACGAGGCCAATCTTCTCGACAAGACCGACCCGTACGCGGTTCTCAATCTCCGCGCGGGGTACATGCTCAACGATCACCTCGAAGTCTTCGGTTGGATCGACAACGTCTTTAACACCGAATACGAGACCTTCGGCGTGTTGGGCGAAACCGGCAACGAAGTGCCGATCTACGAGCTGCCCAACGGCATTACAGATCCCCGCTTCTTGTCGCCCGGTCAGCCGTTCGGCGCATTCGTCGGCTTTCGCATTTTCCTCAATTGAGATGGCTGCGAGACCCACTCAGAGAGTGAGGCGGCCCTGGGCGTGGCGCCCTAAACAGCGGGGCAGACAGACTGGGAAGATAGGCGTCATTGGTGTATGGTATGCGACAAATAACGGTGTCACGGACTGCATAACAAAGCCGCAGCCGGCCCTTGGGTCGGGTGCGGTTGATTTTGCGTGAACTGGATCGCAGTGGCTGGGGGCGGCCGCGGGCAATAAGGAAAAGCAAGAAAGAACGAGGCCATGGACACGTCATCGCTCCTCGTCCAAGGCTACGGCCTGATCGAAAAAGGCGGCCCTGTCATGGCCGTCTTGTTAGCCCTATCGGTGGTCGCTTTGGCGATCATTTTGGTCAAGCTGTTGCAGTTTTGGCGATGCCAGTTGAATCGCACAGGTTTCGTTGAAAGAGCCCTCAAAGCCTTGCACCATGGTGACGAGCGCGCAGCCCTGGGCGAATTGGTCACGTCTCCGCACCCGACCGCGCGGGTGATGGAAGCGGCGATCATGACAGCCGGCGATCGTCGGCTGAGTGCGGAAGATCGCGATGCCGAAATCAGCCGAGTCGGCACGGCGCATATCCGCAATCTCGAATCCTATTTGCGGGGGCTTGAGGTCATCGCCAATCTAAGCCCCCTGCTGGGACTTCTTGGCACGGTCATGGGGATGATCGGTGCCTTCGCCCAGTTGGAGGCCGCGGGCACCAAGGTCGACCCGGCTTTGCTTGCCGGCGGCATATGGGAAGCCTTGTTGACCACCGCTTTCGGGCTGACCGTCGCGATCCCGACATTGGGCGTCTACCATGTTCTGGAAGGACGGGTGGATACCGTGCGCGCCAACATGAAGGACGCCACCACACGCATTGTCAGCGTCTACCGGGGTGGCCACCGCCCTGCCGCGGCGGCGTAGGGCGGTCGCGCGGTCGTGGGGTAAGCGATGGATTTTGGCGATCGTGAACGGCCACATCCGAGCCTGAATATCGCACCACTGATCGATATTGTTTTTCTGATGCTGGTGTTCTTCATGCTGGCCAGCACATTTATCGAGCCGCAAGCAATCGACTTGGTGCTGCCGGGCGACGGCGTGCCCGGTAATGTCAGTGAAGAGCCACTTTTGGTCGACGTTGCGACCGATGGGCAAATCGCCTTGAATGGCCTCAGTCTTAGCCTTGATCAGCTGGGACCAGAACTGTCTGGCAGGCTCGGCGGCGATGTCGGCCGGGCGATAACGGTCCGCGCCGATGCCGACGTTGCTGTCCAGCTTCTCGTCACGGTTATGGATCGAATCCGTAGCACGGGCACGCGAAATGTTCGGCTCGCCACGCCCGACGCCCAGTGATGACCCGGCGGAGCACATGATCCATGGCGGCGCGCGGCATCGAAATTGAGGGGCGACAGTCACCGCGGGGCGCGATCAACCTGGTGCCATTGATCAATATCGTCTTTCTGTTGCTCATATTCTTCATGCTGACGAGCACACTCACAACGCCCGACGCCTACGACGTGGCGCTGCCGGAGTCCGAGAGCGGCGCCACCCACGAATCCGAACCGCTGGTCCTGTTGATCGCCGCCGATGGTGCCATCGCCATCAACAACGAGCCGGTCGCGCTGGGCGACCTGGTCGCCCGATTTCAGGCGGCTCTCGCCGATGGCGCGTCGCCGTCGGTCATGGTGAAAGCCGACGCCACTGCGACCACTGCCGCTGTCATCACTGCGATGAAGCGCGCCAAGCTGGCGGGGATCGAACGCGTCGCCTTGGCAACAGAAGGCCCGACACGATGATCCGCGTGACGCTGTTCGACATATGCGTCGCAGTCATTCTTTCAGTTCTCGCCCATGCTGGGCTTATCTCAGCGACGTTTTTCGACGTCGAAGCCGCGCCCGAAGAGGAGGCCGTTGAGGCGGTTTATCTGGAATTGGCGTCGTTGGGCGACCTGGAAGGAGACATAGAACCCGACGCCGCGATCAGCGCGGACCCGTTGCCGGATCGCCCTCAGCCGCGAACGCGCCAAGAACTGGCAGCACTTGAGGTCCCGGATACGGCGACACCACCAACGCCGCAGGAATTGCCTGAATCACAACCTGCTCAGGACCCGCCCCCCCTCGAAGTGCCGCCTGAAGTCGCACCGGACTTGGCGGCGTTGGCACCGCCAACGGCTGCCCCGCCAGAGCTCAGACCGCTCGACCTTCCGGTACCAACGGCGAACATTGCGCCGACGACGATCGCCGATCAACCCCTGCCACCCGACCAGCGTGCACCCCAAGTTCCGAGTGAATTTGTGCCACAACAATTGGCTGTCGCGGAGCAACCACCGATCACCGACGCCCAAGCCACACGAATGTTTCAAAAGGAAACGGCGGTTCGTCCGGTGGTTGACCTGGCCGAACAGGCCGTGCCCACCACCGAGACACCGCTTGCCAAACCCGTGGTCATGGTCGAGCCACCGCCCGACGCGATGATTCTGCAAAAACCGACGGACATCGACCCACAAAGCTTGCTTGAATTGACCGTTCCCGACGAACCGCAGCTTGATCCTGACAAGCCACTGATCCCGGAAATCCGAGCACCCACGGTCGACGATTCCATGGCGCGTCAGGACCGCTCAACGCCCCCGCAGATCTCTCCGCCGCCGCCGCCGGACTCGCCGGTGCGCCCAGATTTGGTGGCACCGCGACGCGCGCAAGAAATCGAAGTTCAGACCCGACCAGACGCGGCAACACCGCTCACCGCAAGCGCGGAACCGGCGCGCGCACGCCCGCCACTGCCGATCCCTGAAGATCTGGAACAACCGGTAGATTTGGCCCGTCTGCAAATACCAGAACTGGATTCCACGCCGGCGCCAACCCGACCGACCGTGCCACCGCCCGAACCAGCGCCATCGCCGGCGCGCGCCGCCGAGATTGTGCCGCAAGCACGGCCAGAGCGTGCGGAAACAGTGGTCTCCGCTCCGCTGCCGTCTGCGCTACCCGATCTTTCGCGCGTTGAAGTCGCGGCCGTCGAACGACCCCCACAACCGAATGCACCAGCGAGCCCGCCGACGCCGGTTGCGCGGCGCCCTCAGCCAGCCCCGGTTGCAACGCCGCCTGCCCCGGCTCCCGAACGCGTGGCGGTACCCCGAGCCCCAGCGGTTCAGGCGCCGCCGCCGAGGCGCGAAAATCCCACAACGGATAGGCAAGTGGCGGCAGCGTCGCCGCCCGCGGCCTTGCCGCCGGAAGCAATGCCCGCGACGAAGCAAAGACGCGGCGCGGATAGCGGTTCGCTCACCCAGTACACGACCGCCCTTCACACCATGATCAATGTTGTGGCGCAGCAGAATTATCCGCGTCAAGCTATACGCCGTCGCGAGGAAGGGGCCGTGCGTGTGCGTCTGACTGTGGGGGCCAGCGGCGACCTTCTCAAAGTGGATGTGATTGACGATGGCGGCGCGCCGCGGCGCCTGGTGAGTGCCGCGCTCGCCGCAGTTGAGCGGGCCGCGCCTTATCCGGCATTTGTCAATGGCATGATCCCGGAACCCACCGTATTTGAAGTCAAGATCGCGTACAAACTGCGCTAGTCCGCTTGAACCGGCTCGCCTTCGTCTCTACTTGCACAATGTGGGATATTGCGTGGCGCTGGGTTGGCTGTAGGCGTCAGCGCTTGCAATTTAGCCATCGTCCTTGGATGCGTATGAACTGCAGACTCAATAGTTTCATGGCAGCGTGGGTGTTCGCCCTGATATGCGGCACGGCAATTGCCGGAGACGAGGCTGACGAGCCCGCTTGGGCACGTTCGAAGTGGATGGCCCACGACACAGCCAAGCAAGTCCAAATGGCCTACCGGTATGCCCAGGCGAGGGACTTCGACAAGGCGCTGGAACACCTCCTTATTGCGGCGCAGCGCGGTTATCCCCAGGCGCAGGCACAAGTTGGCTTCTATTTCGAACAGGGCCGTGGCGGTGTCGCCATCGATCGTATTGAAGCGGTAAAATGGTACCTTTTATCGCGCGAGCCGAGCGCTCTTGGATTCGCCGAACGGTTGGCCGAATCCATGTCACCTGAGCAATATGCCGAGGCCGAGCAACGGGTCGCCGACTGGCGACCAGTTTCTGAATAGTCCTATCGGAGCATCGACCAACACACCAGCGGTCGCCGTATGGCGATGCAAGACGCCGAGCGCCAACGTCCGTCAGTTACAAGCGCCTGTCTCGTTCTTGAGTACGGCCAAGCGCTCCTGGGCCTGCTCGCGAACGATCTCAGCAAATGCATCAGGCGCCGGCGATTCAATCGCCCGCGCCAGCGATTGGCAAGCTTCGGCGGCATACTCGTCCACGTCCAAGGTGATCAAGCCGATCGCATATTCAAGGTGTGCCACCCCAGCGTCCGGTATCAATGACAGCGCCTTCTGGTAATGGGCAATGGCGTCATCGGCGCCTGCGCCATACAAAATGCCCGCCATGAATCCCGCTGACGCAACGATTTCCGCATGCCATGCGCCCAGGCTGATATGGGCGCCGGCCAGATCGGGATCGAGAGCCAGCGCGCTATCCAGGGCCTCTCTGATTTTGGTCGCAAACCCCTCGTTTAGCGCCTCAAGCACGCCGATGGTTTGCGCGTAGCGGCCCATTGTATGCGCATGCTGGAGGTGCGCATTGGCGTTGTTGCCGTCCAACGCAATCGCCTTTTCGGCGTTTTCCCAACCACGCTTGAACAATTCTTGTTTGTCGTCATCGGACGCCCTGTAGTACCCGTGGATGCCCAAGGATTCAGCGGCCAGCGCATACCCTTGCGACGTTGCCAATTGTTCGCCGGCGTCCGCCGCCGCCAGAAAATTGCCCATCTGCATCTCGGCGAAAGCATCTTCGAATGACTGCGCTGCCGCCTGCAGTGAAACGCAGCATGCCAGAACAGGAATGAAGAACAAAAGCGCATGTCGCGCCGCGCGCCTCATCGGATCAAATATCGCCATAATCTATGCCTCTGTTACGACCGCCTCCGCTTCTATTTCGACTTTCAGTGTCGGCAGTACAAGAGCGCTCACTTCAACCAAAGTCGATGCGGGACGGTGCGAACCAAAGTAGCGTTCGCGGATTGGATTAATTCGGCTCCGATCCGAAATGTCGGTCAGGTACACGGTCACCTTCACGATGTGCCGTGGCGCGCCGCCTGCGGCGCGCAAGGTGGCATCAAGGTTCTCCATGGCACATTCGAACTGCGCGACCGTGTCGTCGGCCACGTCGCCATCTTTGGTCAATCCGACACAACCGGAAACCCAAATTCGGTCGCCAGCACGTACGGCGTGACAATAATGGCTGACTGGTTCGTGTTGGCCCGGAACAATATACCGCTCGATCTTGGTCATGGACGCCTCCACCGTTGATTTCGCTGCGCCCGCTATCACAGCTGCGCGAGGAAGTCGACCTCTGGCGTTTCTCAAGATACCGTTGGCACTTCGAGGCGGCCGGATAGGCCAATGGGGAAGCGGGGTCGGATTGTGGGGGAGCGCCAACCTGGACGCTGTCTGGTATACGCGGCCTGGTTTGCGATAACGGCCGCGGCACTACTCGGGTGTGCGCCGGGTCGAGCCCCTCAACACGGTGGTGCATCGTTCCTCGCGGCGCACGGCGATCTTGTCCATTGTCACAGCGTTCTTTCCGACATCGACGACATTGTTGATGATGCCGGCGTGCGCGACGTTGAAGCACATCGTGTTCACGGCTTCCCGTTCCTGCGCAGCAATCGTTTCCTGGCATCATTCGCTGGCGAGGACTTGAACTACGCCCAGTGGCAGCAATGGCTGAGCCGCATGCGCGGCTTGGATCGTGATGGTCGGTACCATGAGCTGCGTAACATGTCCGCGGCGGACCGCCGCCGGGTTGCAATGATTGTGCAACAACCCGGAAAACGAGCGCTCGTTGACGACCCGGAACATCTGAGCGAGCTGGTCGAGCTTTGTGCTCAAAGCTTGCACCGCGCGGTCAATTTTGAGGCACGCGGCGCAATGAACCTGGCCGACGCTGTTCAAGTCCCGGATTCATACCAGGATTGGGCGCGAATTCTCGGCCTCTATCCGTTGACCGCGTTCTTCATTGCGGCAGGATATGAACGGTGGAAACGTGATAATATTCAAGGTTTTGGAGACGTTTCTTCAATTATCACGAGCCGGCGCGCGGTTAGCTATTGGCCGAAGGAGCATCGCGGCACAAGCGACGAAGAGATTGCCATGTTGCTGCGGGCGGCCATGGACACGCCGCTCGGCACCGCCGAATTGGATGCGGATTTGGCGCGCACCCTCGCCGTCGCTTACGCGCCGGTCTGGATCGTCGACACGTCATCCGAAGCCGATCGCATCGGCTCTGCCCAATGGCGGGGGCATGATATCGCCGTCGACACCACCAACCCAGTTGTCTATTACCGCATCTCGCACACTCGCCTAAGAGACAAAGTGTTATTTCAAATCAATTATTTATCTTGGTTTCCTGAACGCCCAACAACAGCGCCCTTCGATTTGCTGGCAGGCGCTCTTGATGGTGTTATCTGGCGTGTCACACTTGAGCCGGACGGTAACATCCTGCTCTACGACACAATTCACGCGTGTGGATGCTACCATTTGTTCTTTCCACGCGAATCACTGATGGCGCGAGGACGCGCCCACGAGTCTGACATCACGGAAGTTGCAGAATCTCCGGCGGCCGCGCCCGAATTGGCTGCTGGCGAGCGTCTCGCACTATATCTGGCCGCGTCATCCCACTATTTCAGGGGTGTCGCCAAGTTGTCCAATACGGCACGCGCGGCCGGTGATACCACCTATGATCTGGTGCCAGCCGAATATCTCAGGTCGCTGCCCACACAGCACGACCACTACAGATCGCTTTTTGGGGCCGATGGCATGGTCCACGGCAGCGAGCGCCTAGAGCGATTCTTGTTGTGGCCGATGGGGATCTCAAGTGCCGGTGCGATGCGTCAGTGGGGACATCACGCGACCGCATTTGTCGGCCGCCGACACTTCGACGATCCCCGCTTGATCGAGCACGCATTTATCGTAACGGACGGTGAATCGCCGCGATGATCCGACCTGGTACGCATCTCCTGCTCGTGTTGGGCACGCTGTTGGTCGGCATCGTTCTGGTCGCCCCCGCGCTCGCCACGGACGCGCGCTACCAAACCGCCTTGCGTCTTTTCCATGCCGGCGCATTTGATACCGCGCGTGCGGTGGCGACGGGCCTCGGCACTGCCGATGGATTTGCGCTCGCGGCCAGAGCGGCCAGTGCGGAGGGAGCGTATCTCGCTCCTGAGGGCTCACGCAGGGCGCATTTCGAAGACGCCGAGCACCTGTGCCAGGCCGCCCTGGCGTTGAAACCCAATCACATTGAAGCACGAATGCAGTTGGTGGTCGCGATTGGCCATCGGTCGCGGACGATGACGCCGCTGCGCGCGTATTTCTCGGGGTTGGCAACCAAAGCGCGCACGATCATCGATAGTCTGGCCACGACGGAAGACGACAATCCGTTTTTTCATGCAATCGTGGGGGCGTGGCATGCTGAGGCCGTGCATCGTGGCGGCGCAACCGCTGCGGCTCAACTGCTCGGAGCCGACCTTGGCCAAGCGATCCGATCGTTTGAGCGTGCACTTTCAATTGATCCAGATAACATATTGATCCTTATAGAATATGCGAAAGTTCTTCTGCGTCACCCTTCGGTGTCTTCGCGCACGCGCGCGATGGCGATTCTCGCGCGCGCACAAAGCCTACCCGCGACGTCCTACCTAGAACGCGCCGCCCAGTCACGAGCCAAGTTGATCGGCGACGGCACCGCCAGCGTCTGCCCACCCAAATGTCAAAGCCCACCAAGCTGATGAAACCCATATCAAGTCCAGCAGCCTATCGAGACCAGCGGATACAGAATGAATTATCGCTATCGTCTATTGGGCTTTCCTGCGCGCTATTCAAGCATAAATAGACAACAGTATTGGCGTCATTGCGCACGCACGGCAATTCGCTGTATGAGTTCGTTAGGGGCTGGTCGCATTTGTCTAGTATTGAGACGAATTTGCTGAACGACGATCGCGATTTCGAGCAGCTGCTTTCACTTGCCGCCGAACGATCTCAAGAAAGCCGCGAGGCTGTCTTTCGGACGATCGCCGACCTGCTGTTAGAACCTGACGGCCTGGGCTCAGATCGATCGCGGAGCCTCGCTTCTGAAATATTGCGCCGACTCTTAAGCGAAATTGAAAGCAAGCTTCGCTGGGAATTGGCGACGCGCCTGGCGGATCGCGACGATGTGCCACGGGAGTTGGTCAATTCCCTGGCCATGGACGAGGTTGAAATTGCCCGTCCGGTCCTTCTCCGAAGCCCGCTTCTTACCGATTTCGATTTGATCGAGATTATCCACAATAAGGCACAGGCTCATCAACTGGCGATCGCCCGCCGCGAGTCTTTATCCAAGGACGTCAGCCAGGCGCTTCTGGATTCGGACGATGCTGATGTAATTCGCACGCTCATCGGCAATGCTGGAGCCAAACTCACCACCGAAATGCTCGAATTCCTGGTCGAGGAATCAAAATGGCAACATGCCTATCAAGAGCCGCTGGTTCATCGCGAAGACTTGCCCGACGCATTGGCACGAAAGCTCTATTGGTGGGTTGCTGCGCCAGTACGCGAGTACATTTGTGAACATTTTTCGGTCGATCCCGAACTGATTGATGATGTGATCGAAAGCGCTGTCGACCAAGAGCTTCAAGCCTTAGTTCAAAAGAAGAAATACCCAAATAAAACACAATCTTTGGTGCAAAAACTTTATGATCAAAACGAGCTTTCAATCAATTTCTTGGTAAGCGCGCTCTATCACGGCGAGACCGAGCTTTTTGAGGAAGGCTTGGTTATGTTGACCGGCCTGCGGGCACGACTGGTGCGCCGGCTCATACACGATGCGGCCGGCGAAGGCCTGGCAATAGCCTGCCGAGCACTCAACGTGGATACAGAGACATACGGTACAATTTATGCCCTGACACGCCACGACGGCTACCGTTCACAAACGACCAAGCCGGAAGTAGAACAGAAACTGCGCACCGAATATGAAGCAATACGCCCGCAAACTGCACGTCGCATTCTACGGCAATGGCAACGCGATCGCGACTATCTCATGGCGCTTCGCGCTATCTGCGGCCAGGACGAGACGGGCAGAGGGACAGATCGCAGATAATATCGTTATTTAATATACGTTTATATCAAGTTATCTTGACATAAACATTAATATTATCAATTAACGGATTGTTTAAAAGTGATTTAGTGGAGTTTATCTGTATTTCATATATAAATCAAAGTACATTATACTATATACCATAATTGTTTATTCTAATATTTTGATGTATTTTATGAATTGTTGGTTTAGTTCTGGCTGGTCGGGCATTCGCTGTTCCTGTCGAACAATCGTGATCAGAATGCACCAACAGGTGAGATGCCCTCCCAAGTGCCGAAATGCTCGTCGCTTCGCTCCTTGTCCGCTGACCACCAAATTGATCTTGAGCACCGGCTCAGAGCCGATGCGTGTTAGCGGCTGCGCGTCGACAATCAGTGATGATCCACGCTGGGTGCAGTCAACCAATCCGCCTTGGTAGCGGACGGCGCATTGCGTCAACCCGGAAAGCCCATGGGGGCCAGTTACCGCGATTTGTCGCCTGACCTGCGTGAGGACTGCGCACAATCCGAGGCGTAATCGCAAACACCCTAACAAACCGCATAGGGTCGCCGGCGCAACGCGCCGCCGTCAGAATTCCTGGCTCCAAGACCTGTGGCCCTTTGCCTCTCAGCACCCTTTTAGCTCACCCGGACTCAGGCAGAAAACCGCCCCTCGTAGAAAGGGTAAGCGATGGCGGAACCGGCGCTGTTCATCTTATCGCGGCCGTCCGATCCGTGCGCTATCGCGTTGCCACAGCGCCGGGGACGGAAGTCCGTGGGCAACGTATGTTGTTTTTCTCTCAGCAGACTCTAAGGGGAACTTTCATTACTTATCAATTTACTAACAAAGAAATGACTACCAAGAACTACGACATCGTACCTTCGTTTCGATCGCGGTTTATGTCAACTACTATGGCAGATGACGCCCCTACTTAGGTAAGTTCCGCGCGGTCGAAAACCGTGAAATTGACCCTGCTCATCTTTGAATGTCGGGCAGCGCCCCAGCCGCATTCCACCCGCTCGATTGGATGGGGGGGGGGGAATGGTTACCAAGTCGGAATGCTATCGTTTGCGCATTGCCGACCTGCGATCCGATCCGCCGCCCGACGCCGACACGTCGTCGCCTCTGCGAACAAAAATTAAGGAATCTGGGGCGAGTGAGCGGATTTGAACCGCCGACATCCAGATCCACAATCTGGCGCTCTAACCAACTGAGCTACACCCGCCGTTCGAGCCTGTTTAGAACCTATCCCATACCAACGTCAAGCGTACACCCAACAGGATGACAAATCCCCATACGGCGCATTTGCCCACAAAATAGGCAAGTTGGGCGAATTCCGCATATAAGTTGTGCGGTGCCCGTGGGCTTCTGACTTGATTGCCGCGCGTGGCGTCGGCTATATGGCCTGATCCGTGTGCAGGACTCTTGGCACGGCGTGTGCTTATGAGACTGGGTCCGCAGAATTCACATGCCGGGGAATCGGAATGAAGAAGATCGAAGCGATCATCAAGCCGTTCAAGCTTGATGAGGTTAAAGAGGCGCTGCACGAGGTCGGCTTGCAAGGGATCACCGTCACCGAGGCCAAAGGGTTTGGGCGCCAAAAGGGGCACACCGAATTGTACCGCGGCGCTGAATACGTGGTTGACTTCCTTCCAAAGATCAAGCTCGAGATAGTGCTAGACGACGGTCTTGTTGAGCGCGCCATTGAGGCCATACAGAAGGCGGCGCACACCGGACGTATCGGCGACGGCAAAATCTTTGTAACCACCGTCGAGGAGGCATTGCGTATCCGAACAGGGGAAAAAGGCACGGACGCGCTGTAGTCTTCTCAGATTCGCCGATTCGAGTGGGGCGCGGGTCCGAACGGCCTGGCGCTTGTGTCTGCCCTCCCGAATCCAGATGAGGATGCGAAAAAGGAATCAATGTGATGGGTGATGATATTAAGAATGTACTCGAGATGATCAAAGAGCATGAGGTCGCATATGTCGACTTTCGCTTTACGGATCCTCGCGGCAAGTGGCAGCACACGGCGCAAACCGCGCGAACCATCGACGCGGACTCTCTGGAAGAAGGCATATTTTTTGACGGCTCATCCATCGCCGGTTGGAAGGACATTCACGAATCCGACATGGTCCTAAAGCCGGATCCGGCGAGCGCGGTCATGGACCCCTTCGCCGCCCAGCCGAGCTTGATTCTGTTCTGTGATGTTCTGGAGCCGGCGACGGGCCTTGGCTACGAGCGCGATCCACGATCGACCGCACGCCGCGCCGAGACTTATTTAGCGTCCACGGGAATCGGCGATACGGCGTATTTCGGTCCAGAACTGGAATTCTTCGTGTTCGACGATGTTCGTTGGCAAGTCGAAATGAACAATACGTTCTTTTCCATAGACTCCGAAGAGGGACCCTACAATACCGGATCTCAACTCGACGGGGGCAACCCAGGTCACAGGCCTGCCATCAAGGGCGGCTACTTTCCGGTTCCGCCTGTTGACTCGATGTCTGATCTGCGGGCTGAAATGGTCAGCACGATGCTCGAAATGGGCCTCAAAATGGACAAGCACCACCACGAGGTCGCGCCCAGCCAAAACGAACTCGGCGTGGAATTCGACACGCTGCTTCGGATCGCGGACCAAGTTCAAATCTACAAATATGTGGTCCATCAAGTCGCCCATTCCTACGGCAAGACCGCCACGTTCATGCCGAAGCCGGTCATGGGTGACAATGGTTCCGGGATGCACACGCATCAATCAATTTTTAAAGAGGGAAAACCGACGTTTGCAGGTAATAATTACGCTGATTTATCAGAAACGGCCCTGCACTATATCGGCGGTATCATCAAGCATGCCAAGGCCATCAACGCCTTCTCGAATCCAACCACCAACAGTTACAAGCGCTTGATTCCCGGATTTGAAGCTCCGGTTCTGCTGGCATATTCGGCCCGCAACCGCTCGGCATCCTGCCGAATTCCGTTTGCGACCAGCCCGAAAGGCAAAAGGGTCGAAGTACGCTTCCCGGACCCGGCCGCAAATCCTTACTTGACCTTCTCGGCGATGTTGATGGCGGGCCTAGATGGTATTCAAAACCGGATCGACCCAGGCGATGCCATGGATAAGAATCTTTACGACCTACCGCCCGAAGAGCTGAAAGACGTACCCACGGTATGCGCAAGCCTGCGCGACGCGGTCTCGGCGCTAGACAAGGATCGGGCATTCCTCACCAAGGGCGACGTCTTCAGCGATGACCAAATCGACGGCTACATGAACTTGAAGTGGGAGGAAATCTACGGCTTCGAGCACACGCCACATCCAATCGAGTTCGATTTGTACTACTCGGTGTAGTGCCACCGGGGTATCAGGGACCGGACGTTGTCGTCCGGTCCGCCGGGTGCGCTGGGTAATCCGGGCAGCCATCGTGACTCGGTCGGCAATCTCGACCATTTTGAGCTAAATCGGGATATGCAGTGCCCTGTTGGCCAGGTATGGCATTTTCTGTTGCTCCCGAGGCATAGACGACGCGGCCGACCGTCACATATTCATCAGTGCGCCCGAGACATGGCAGGTCGTTGAGTGGATACACCGTCGGAACCGGACCTGTGGTTCCGCGCAGAAGAGCCGGTTCTTGTGCCGCTTAGCGATTTCGTCGTCACGGTCACTTTGCCCGACCAACATTGAATCCGGAACATGCGACGCCACCACCTGATCGACGAGGCGAAAGCAGATTTGGATTTGGCCTACGAAGAGGTCAAACGCGCCGAACTGCGGGCGATGGAGATCGAGTCATCCTATTGCAAGCGCATCGAGGCGTTGCTCCGCCAAGGTGAGGCAAACGGCGCCGAATCCGAATTGGTGCGCGAGAAGGAACAAAAACAAATCGTGCTCGGCATCGACGCCCTACACGAAATGCAAACGCGTGCGCTGGAACGCTTCGCGGCACTCAGTACGGCATTTGCCATTGCGACAAGCGTCTCGGATCCAACTTTGGCTCTGAACCTTTTCAACCAAGCCTTGTTTCGGTCAGAAGAACCGCCGGAGCAGATCGATCTCCAAGAAACGATTCGTCAGTTTCACAGGGGTTTGCGCGCGTATACCTACGAAGATCAAAGCTTTGAGAATGACAAAGTCGTGCGCGCGAGCTGGGGATCCATCGAGTCGGCTCTGCGACGATTGAGTCGATCAATCTAAAGGGCGCGGCGGCCGCCATCCCGCGCCGGGCATTGTGCAATGGCACGGCACTTTTTTGACGCCGCAAGACAAATCGCGTGTCAATGGGAGCGCTGGCTGACGCCAGCAAAGCTATTAGGCACAGAAATTTTGAGGGATAATTTCGACTCCATCGGGACCTCGACCACCAGATTCCTTTACCGCTCGACCGGCCGCGGTCGACCGGCCCCGTCCAGAGCGACATAAGTGAACAAGCCTTCCGTCACTTTGACATTTTCGGCGCCAACGCCCCTTTCCGCGATAGTCTCTACTTGAACCGAAATCGACGTTGTCCCTATCTTTGTTACATGCGCATAGCAACTGACAATGTCGCCGATCTTGATCGGCTGGTGGAAAGTCATCGCTTCAAGCGCGACGGTCGCGACGCGACCGCTGGCCTGCTTGGCTGCGACCAAACCGCCAGCAATGTCCATCTGTGATAAGACCCATCCACCGAAGATGTCGCCAGCAGGATTGGCGTCCGCCGGCATTGCTAAGGTCCGCACAGCCGGCCGCAAATCATGCGAGTCGGTCTTAGTGTTCATTTCGCGTCTCCTTTAGCATCAAAACGAATTGCCATAATATGTTGAGATTGTAAACACTTAGCCCCGCTTTCGGGGTTGCTCGTTGGAACTTGTGCCCTATAATCGCCGCCATGCCAGACCTCTTTCATACCCCAGTTAAATCGGACTATACGGCCAAGGACATCGAGGTACTTGAGGGGCTAGAGCCAGTCCGTCGACGCCCAGGCATGTATATCGGCGGGACTGATGAAACCGCCCTGCACCATCTTGTGGCTGAGCTGCTCGACAACGCGATGGATGAAGCCGTTGCCGGCCACGCCACGTTTATCGAGCTGGAATTAGCGGGCGACGGCTCCGTGACCGTGCGCGACAATGGCCGCGGCATCCCAATCGACAAGCACCCGAAGTTCAAGAAGAAATCGGCTTTGGAAGTAATCCTGACCACGCTCCATTCCGGCGGCAAATTCTCCGGCAAGGCCTATGAAACCTCGGGGGGGCTCCATGGTGTCGGTCTGTCGGTGGTCAATGCCCTTTCGGATCACTTGATCGTGGAAGTCGCGCGTGACCGCAAGTTGTGGCGGCAAAGCTTCGAGCGTGGTGTTCCAAAAGGCCCGCTGAGATCAGTTGGCAGCGTCCACAACCGTCGTGGCACGTCCATTCAGTGCCACCCCGACGCCAAGATCTTCGGCAAGGGCCGCCTGCGACCCGCGACCTTGTATCGCATGGCCCGGTCAAAGGCCTATCTGTTTCGTGGCGTTGAAATTCGTTGGCAGTGCGACGCAGAGGCGCTGAAGAGTGGCGATGAGACACCTGAAAAGGCGACCCTACACTTTCCGGGCGGCCTTTCGGATTTTCTGCTGAACAGCATCGAAGGCGCCGAAACGGTAACGCCGGCGCCGTTTGCTGGCTCGGCCAACCTGAACGGCCAAACCGGGCGTGTTGAATGGGCCATGGCATGGCCGGAGGACGACGATCGCGCATTTCTCAATTCTTACTGCAACACGGTTCCAACGCCGAATGGCGGAACGCATGAGAACGGCCTGCGGACCGCGCTGCTGCGTGGACTTAGAGCCTACGCCGAACTGGCCAAGAACAAGCGCGCGGGGCAAATCACCGCCGAGGATGTTCTGGGCGGCGCCAGCGGACTGTTATCGGTGTTTATTCGGGATCCACAGTTTCAAGGACAGACCAAAGATCGTTTGTCCACGCCGGAAGCGGCCAAATTGGTTGAATCAACGATAAAGGATCATTTCGAGCACTGGCTGACCCAGGATCCCGCGGCCGCGGATGCCCTTCTCGCGCGAACGCTGGACCGTGCAGATGAACGGTTGCGGCGGCGTCAGGATAAAGAGGTCGCGCGGAAAACCGCCACCCGCAAGCTGCGGCTGCCAGGCAAGTTGGCGGATTGTACGCGAGCCGGCGCGAACGGCACCGAGATATTCTTGGTCGAGGGAGATTCCGCGGGCGGCTCGGCCAAACAGGCACGCGACCGGCAGACGCAAGCCGTGTTGGCGCTTCGTGGCAAGATCTTGAACGTAGCCTCCGCCACCGCCGACAAGTTGCGTGGCAACAAGGAACTCACGGAGCTTGCCATGGCACTGGGATGCGGCACGCGCGACCGTTACCGCAATGAGGACTTGCGCTACGAGCGGGTCATCATCATGACGGACGCCGATGTCGACGGTGCCCATATTGCGTCACTGCTGATGACCTACTTTCATCGTGAAATGCCCAAGTTGATCCGCAACGGTCATTTGTATTTGGCGCAACCTCCACTGTACCGACTCACACAAGGTGCCAAGAGCCTTTACGCACGCGACGACAGTCATCGAGAGTCGTTACTCAGAGAGGCGTTCAAGGGGCGTGGCAAGGTCGAAATCAGCCGGTTCAAAGGCCTCGGTGAAATGCCCCCGGCCCAGCTCAAGACAACGACCATGGCGCCAGGCTCGCGCACATTATTGCGGGTCGAGGTCTCCGATGACGATCTTCACGCCGCCGACGATCGGGTCGACGCGCTGATGGGTCGGCATCCCGAAAAACGCTTGGCATTCATCCAGGAACATGCGGCAACTGTGGAAAATCTAGACGTATGACCAAATGCCAGATGCGCTGCCCATTGATGTTCGCCGTGCTGGCATTGTGGCTGGCGGGCTGTGCCCCGCCAAACCTCACCAGCCATGGCATCACAGGCGCGAATATTTTCCGCCCGAACCCTGCCGCGTTGGTCTATGGCGGCAATACCGGCAGTCGCAACATCGGCACGGCCGTGGTTGGCAACCCCTTCAGTTTTGATCAGGTATCATTCGCCAAGACTGTCGCCTCGGCGATGGACAGTGCCGTCGAAGGCCGCGACGCGAGATTTGTTGTGACGGCTAACGAATCCGTCCGCCCGGGCGTATTTGCGACCGTCGCCTTCGATCCCGCGATCAACGCGACGGCGGCTGACCTTTGCCGGGAACGCTTGGCATTGTCGACCTATCCATCGATCGAGACTGTGCGCGTGATGATGGCGTTATGTGTCGCGTCGGAACCTGTGTCCGTGGTGCGTGCCCGCTTGACTCGCGGCGACGGTCCAGGTGATCTCAGTTTCGTACGTCTCATTCGCAAAATGACACGCGCCATGTTGGGCCAAGGGGGTGGACCGCAAAACCCGGTGTTGCGGTAACGGCGCCGTGACACACGACGCCCCTTGCCATTGAACGCTATGATCCCGACATACACGCGAGAATTCGCCACATAACGTTGCGAGGCCCATGTCATGCGTTCCCTAATTGCTATTTGCACCCTGGCCGCTGTCGGTACATCATTGATCGCGTGCGCCAATCAGCCGACGGTCCCCTACGGCCGTACCTATCACGATCGATGGCCCGACTTCTTTGCCGCCTCGGCCGTCTCAAACGAAATCCGCACCCGCATATGGGGCCAGCCTTTCGCGGCCTCCGAGGAAGAAACCGAAAGAGTGGTGCTCGGTGCCATGCGGCGGGGATTTAACAATGACGGATTCAGATTCTCGACCGCACCCGCGGCCCAAGCCCGCTATCGGCCCTATGTCACCGTCTTGTTCAATGGTCCACTATACGGGAGAGGCTTTGTTTGTAGCGAACTGCCCACAGCACAACCGGCGCCCGCCCCGGGGCGCGTGCGCGTGGTCGCCGCCATGTGTCGGGGCAACACGCCGCTGACGTCAGCCGTCGGCGAACTGGCTTCGGTTGAAAGTGCCGATGATCCTCGTTTCGTCAAGTTGATGAACGAGGTCGCCAGAAAAGTCTTTGAAAGACCGCACCAATTTGACGCAGATTTCAGTTCGTAATTGCATAGCGTCTCGGCGGGCGGCCGGCTGAATTACGCGGCCTCGACAACGTTATACTTTGGCCACCCCATGTCGAAACCAGGTGGCATCGACGGCGGCGTGCAAACCGGCAAAGCCCGCCTCGCGAACGTTTTTGCGAGACCTAAATTCAGCGGCTTCCGGCGCGCGCCGCAAACGCGGTTCAACATGGGTTTCGAAGCACATGTGGCGGCGTAGCGTCAGGTCCAAGGAACAGCTAACATCGCGTGCGTGTGAATAGCGATGGAGCGGCCCTTTGCATCTCAGCGTGCTTGATCAATCGCCGGTGCGAACCGGTGGTACCCCGGCCCAAGCGATCGAAGAAACAATCACGCTCGCGCAGGCCGCAGAAAGTTTGGGATATACCCGCTATTGGCTCGCGGAACATCACGCGACCGACGGTTTCGCGGGCAGCGCGCCAGAGATCATGGTGGCGCGCGTCGCTGCCGCCACCAATTCGATCCGCGTTGGTTCGGGTGGGGTGATGCTCAGCCATTACAGCCCCTTCAAGGTCGCCGAAATGTTCCGTCTTTTGGAAGTCATGCATCCGGGACGTATCGATTTGGGCATTGGTCGTGCACCTGGAAGCGATCAATTGACGGCCGCCGCGCTCGCCTATGGTTCGCAAATCGGCATTGAATATTTCCCGACCAAAGTTGCCGACCTGCGTGCGTTCTTGGCCGGTGCCCCGCCGGCGACGCAGGCCTTCCAACGTCTGCGCGCTACGCCGGCCGCTGAAACACCGCCAGAAATGTGGATTCTCGGGTCCAGCGATCAAAGTGCGCTCTTGGCCGCGCACTTTGGCCTGCCATTCTCCTACGCCCATTTCATCAATCCATCGGACAGCGAGACAGCCATCGCGCTCTATCGGGAACGCTACAAACCTTCAGAAGCGTGGCCGGAGCCAGTCGTCAATATTGGCGTGTTCGTGATCTGCGCCGATTCCGACGCCGACGCGGACCACCTGGCAAAGAGCCGAGATCTATGGCGGTTGCGCCTAGACCGCGGCGCGTTGGACCCGATTCCATCGGTTGAAGAATCCGAAGCCTATCCATATACCCATGCCGAGTTGGCACGCGTCGCTGCTAACCGGACCCGCAACATACTCGGCAGTCCCGACACGGTCCGCGAGGCATTGACCACGCTGGCCTCGCGTAACGGGATCGATGAAATTATCGTACTGACGATTACGTATGATTTTGAATCGCGCCTCAAATCCTATGCCCTTCTGGCTGAGGCGTTCGCTCTCAAATCCGACATGGTGGCGTGACTCAAAGTACCAGTCTCATTTTACCGGGCACAACGATACTCCTATGCAACATCTGCGCGAAACTACCTCGTGCTTCTCGTTCTTGGCTCGATATCGGCGCGCGAGGTGCCCGTTTGGATTTGACAGAATTACGGTATTCCCGTATCTATAAATCTTTCGGCTTAGTACTAATCAGCAAGACATTTATGTCCATCGGCGCACAATGAAAAGACCACTTCTGCTCGGAATGCTTGCGGCCGTTCTTTGCCTTACGGCCGCTTGCGCAGCGCGGTCGACAGTCAATCCCGACGCACCACCGCGCTTTGTGGCTGGTGAAAGTCGCATTCTGCTCATGCCGATCTCGGTCGAACTGTTTGAGTTTACCGCCTCGGGTTTGGAAGATCCACGCGCGGATTGGAGCGAGACCGCCCGCGCCCATGTGGAGACCGCGCTGCAGGCGGAAAATGAGAGCCGGGGCCTATCGCTGGTGTCATTTGAACTTGACGGTTTGGAACTAACTGAACGCCATGAGGTTGACCAAATTATCAAGTTGCACCAGGCCGTCGGCGCCGCACGACTCGAAGGAAGTTTCTACGGGCAGTTGCCGACGAAATCGGGCCCCTTCGATTGGTCCTTGGGGCCCGGGGTCGCGCGCCTATCGCCAAATCGCGCGGAAGACTATGCGCTTTTCCTTTACCTTCGGGACAGCTATTCGTCGCCCGGGCGCGTGGTTCTCAATATCGTGACGGGAATTCTGGGCCTCGGCGTTCGTGGCGGACGGCAGGTCGGTTACGCAACCCTGATTGATTTGGAAACCGGCGATCTGTCGTGGTTTGCCGCACTGGTCCGCGGTGAAGGTGACCTTCGCGGCGAGGAAAAAGCACGAGAGGCGATCGGAATCTTGCTGAAAGACTTACCCGATTCAGGATGATCACACGGCGGCACCTTTTGCACGCAATGTGCGGCTGCTCGGCCGCTGGCCTTGTGACCGGCTGCGCTGGCGGAGATTTGGAACCAGTTGCGCCTGGTTATCGCCCTGCTTTGGACAGCGAAGAAGGCGGTCTGTGGAGGTTGATGGATGAAGCCGAAGAAGAAATCAAGTACTCAAGATTCCGCATCTACGACCAACCGATCAATGCTTACCTGAGCGATATTGCGTGTCGCCTAGGCGGCACATTATGCCCGGACGTTCGGATCTATTTGACGCGCGTGCCCTATTTCAATGCTTCGATGGCACCAAATGGAATGATGCAAATCTGGTCGGGCCTGTTGCTGCGCGTCACCAATGAGGCGCAGCTGGCAGCGGTGATTGGCCACGAAATCGGGCACTACAGTGAACGTCATACTGTAGAGCGCTGGCGCGCTGCCAAGAACTCGCTGACGGTCGCCAACATATTGGGCCTTGGTCTCGCGGTCGTCGGTGGCGGCGCCCTGGCGCAACTGCCCGGTATCGCGGCGATCGCTGGGATTTTGGCGTATTCACGCGAGCAAGAACGCGAAGCGGATTCCATCGGATTGGAACTCATGACCAAGGCGGGCTACGCGCCGATTGCCGCCGCGGATGTTTGGGCAAATCTGATTGCCGAGAGCAAAGCGGACCCGGAACATGAAGAGCGTGATGTTTTTTTCGCCACACATCCGCAACCAGCGGAAAGAGAAAAAACGCTGCGACGCGAGGCGTCCGAAATCGCGCCGACCGACGCGACCCTTGGCGAGACGGATTACCTGAATCAAGCCCTCGCGTTACGCGATCGCCTATTGGACGATGAGATCAGCTTACGTCAGCCGGAACGGTCGCTGGTCGTGATCGCGCGGCTGCGTGAGCAAGGTCCGGACGACGGTGTTTTGGCGTTTTACCACGGTGAGGTTTACCGACTGCGACGCGATCAAGGCGACATCGATCGCGCGCTCGGCCACTATCAGGACGCGTCGCACATGGACAACGCGCCGCCGCAAACTTGGCGCGCACTGGGGCTGATTTATAGAGATCGCGGCCGAAAGAGCGATGCGGGCGACGCCTTCCGAACCTATTTGCAGCACGATCCTAACGCACCAGACGCGGAACTGATCGAAAGCTATGTTCGCGAACTATGAGCCATGGACCATTCGGCTTCCGCGCGCGCGGCATGATCTGTGATAAATTGGCCCAAATAACAGGGACGATGCACACACGGATGACCGTCTCCCCGCCATGAGATCGGCACTCGCACCGCCTGGACATCGCGACTGGAAACCGATGCAATTTGTGTCAAAAGACGCGCTGGAGCATAGTGATGCATCGATCTAAGGTTTTACTTCTAGTTATTTTGGTTAGCGTAATCACATCTTGCGCGGTCTATCAAAAAATCGAACCGGGACAGAGCGTGGCGGTCGGCAGATTGCAGGTTACGCCAGACATCGCCTGGAGCGGGCTCAACAGCTACTATTTTAAGATCAACGGTCCAAGCGCGACATGGACGCGCGATGGTACGCCCATAAATCTGCTCTTTATCTTTGATGGCATAGAAAATGGGGCGCCTCTTTTTGAGCTTGAGCGTCGTGACGATATGCGATTTCCGATCTTTGTATCCGGTATGTCCGAAGCCGACGTAGACGAATTGGTTGCCGATTCAATCAAGCAGTTTTGGCAAGCAAGCACGATCGAGACAGTGCGCGCGGCGCCCGCGACCTTTGCAGATCAACGCGGGTTCGTTTTCCAATACCGGCTGACAGCAAAATCGGAACTCGACCTGCGAAGCTACGCCGCAGGTGCAATTGTCAGAGACAAACTCTATTTGATCATGTTCACGGCACCCCGCCTACATTATTACGACAAAGACATCGATAGCGTAAAAACGATGATAGAAAGCGCGCGATTCACATCGTCATAGGAGATTTGAGATGCCTCCGGTTGATGCGCGCGGCACGCGAACACCGACGTCCAATCGCGAGCTTATCGAACCGATCGCCCATGTGGAATGCCGGCGCGGATCGGAATTGATTGCAAGCGGCTGACAGCTGGCGTGGGCGCCCTCGACCCCATTGGGAGACATGTGCGAGATATCCGCGCGTGGAGCGCTTTCAAAGACGTAGCAGGGTGCTGAATAAGTCACCGTTTTTGCGCTTTTAGATTGGCTTCATCTCCGCAACCAAAGCAGATTTCGATCTGGCGCGTTCCGTCTTCGTCGAGTTCTGGCGATCCGTCACCTGAAACTTCGTCCATTTCATCGATCCCCCGCCATGTAAAGAAAATGTTGCGACGGGAATACCCACAGTCGAGATCGCCGTTGACGCAGCCAAAAGCGGATCGCCATGGCCATTGTCTTCAAACCTTATGTAGGCGGGTTCCACAAGGTCGAGGTAACGGCGATCCCACAGATCCGCTTCGGTGATACGCCATTTGCCGATTAGGGGGCGGGTCAAGTTGTTGGTCATGTCGCCGACTCCGCTAATAGTCTGCTCAACCGGATCAAGTTGTACGCAGCAACGGCAAGGGTAAAGGAAGCGGCGACGCGACATACACCGCGGAAACGGGTTTTGGCTTGGCCGGTGACGGTCTTGACCCAGCCAAATATTTCTTCGACCCGCTTGCGATGACGTTGCGACTGCTCGTAACTGCGAGGTTCGGGGATCGGACGACCGTTCCAACCAAATTCCTTCGTTCGCGCCACGGAAATTACGCTCACTATTGCGGCCGGTCCCCGCATCATCACTATCTGGGTCATCATTTTTTTGCGACGGAAGCTTTTCATAGACGCCCAAGCTTCAACCAGCGTGCCATCAACCGAAAAGTGATCTTAGCTCAGAAGGGACTGCACCTGTTCTTGTACAACGATCCCTGTCAGAAGCTTCGCTGACACTTGCCTTGCCAATAACCGGTCGCGGTTCTTAGAGAAACTGCCGGCATCCCAAACGGTTTCGTCAATACGCAAACCAACAAACCAGCGAAACGGAAGGTTGAAATCGATCTGCTCCATCAGTTGTCGTTCAGAGCGCACAGAATAAAGCGGCTGCAACAGAAGCGTTCGAACCAGCTGTTCCGGCGGGATCGACGGCCGGCCCATAGGCGAATAACTCGCTCAAAAGTCTGCCGACAACGAAGCCGATATATCGTTCACAATCCCGCGGATCAGACGCAACGGATGATCCCCCGGTATCCGCGCCTCGAGGTCCACGTAGCTGAAAAGACTACCGCTCGACTGATCCCGACCGCGCATCGATGTTCTCCCTTCTAAATCAGGGAATCACGAACTGTGCTCACTTCCGAGACTCTTGTCAGCTCCCTGTTAAAGCGTTTTGCGCCCGACCCGCTCAAGATTGATTCGTCGTTTGTCCGCGATATCGAAACGGATCCAGGCGCCCAAGCGATCGTCATCGCAATGATCCGCATGGCCGAGGGATTGCACTACGACATTGTTGCCGAGGGCATCGAAACCGTGGGCCAGCTAGAGTTCTTGATCAAAAATGGCTGTCGCGGCGTCCAAGGGCATTTGATGTCGCCCGCGATCGCACCCGAGATGTTCGGTGAGTGGTTCAGGGGTAACCAGGCCAACGCGACGAAAGCTGTTTTCGGCGTCCATGACGAACCCCAAGCGGACGCGAATCGCATTGCCTCCTCAAACTGATCCGCCCACAACTAAATCGTATGCGATCAAGTAGCGTGGCACATCCATTTCGAATAACACTATCGATGCGTGGCCGACGTAAGAAGTCAGGACACTCGGGAATCCGACACATCGCGCTTGAGCCAGTTTTTCAAGGCAGCGACCGTTGCAGTCGGCCGTTCCATGGTGGCCATATGGCCGCAATGACCGAGCACAACCAAATCGGCGCCAGGGATGCGTTCTGCTAGTTCAAGGTGAAGGCCCAACGGTGTCAGCTGATCCTGACGTCCGCACAGCACGAGCGTTGGGCAGTTGATCGCCGACAGATCGCCGCGCCCGTCCGGACGGTTCATGATGGCGGTTTGATGACGCAAGAACGCGTCTTTGCCGACACGCTCTGCCATTTCCGTGATTTCAGCAACGAGCGGCGCGTCGCTCAATCGACTCTCATGGACCAGCAGCGGTAGCAATCGCGGCGTCACACCACGAAATTTGCCCCGCTCGGCAAGCGCGATCAGATCGCGCCGTCGCCCCCGCTGTACCTCCGAATCCGGACGCGCTGAGGTGTCCAAGAGTGCCAAATGCGTCACTTTTTCCGGCGCAAGGCGCATCACCTCTTGGGCCACATAGCCGCCCATCGATAGGCCCGCCAATGCAAACCGATCCGACCCATTTTCCAGGGCGACCTCGGCCATGGCCGTGATCGAATCGCAGTTGCGAAAATCGGGCACGTAAATGTCGTAATCAGCTGAAAACGTTCTTATTAGGTGCGACCATAGTGCGTCATCGCACAACAGACCCGGACACAAAATGAGCTTCATTGGATGCCGTGCCATGCGCCCTCGCCACTCCCAACCGCGGCCCTTTTACAAAAAATAAGGCCCCAATGAGTTGAGGCCGTTTCAGGTTCACATGGCAAACAATAATGTGCCACGGAACCAGTGTCGGACGCAAGCAATTTCTAACCGACCTCTAACGCCAGCGTGCCCGCCTCCACACCCTCTTGTCCCTCCTCGATGTGGACGGCGGTGACGGTGCCGTCAATGTCCGCTTCGTGGGGCACTTCTGTCTTCATAACCTCGAGAATAAACAAGGTATCGCCGGCTTTGACGACGTCGCCTGGCTTAACCATGACTTTCCAGACATTGCCGGGCATCTCGGTGACGATCTTGTGGGCCATGCGGTGTAGCTCCTGCGCATCAATAAGGCAGACACGCGCCCTTCGATGCTAATTGAGATGAGATTTTACGGTTTCATAAACCGCTTTAGCGACATCCACGGCGCCCGGCGTGTCGGAATGCACACATAGGCTTTCCGCGCGCACCGAAACGTCATTGCCGTCAACCGTTTTCACCACGCCTTGCTCTATGGCCCGCAGGGTCCGCGACGCGGCTTCCTGCGGGTCCCAAGCGTGGTGGACGCGGGTTATGATCAATCCACCATCGCCGTCATAGTCCAGATCTACATAGAATTCAGCGGCAAACGGAACGTTGCGCTGACCATAAACTTCCTCCTGAACGGTGCCCGCCATGCCTAGCAAAGGCAAGCCGAACAACTCGGCCGCGTCGCAAATCGCGTGCGCCATGTCAGCGTCGCGCATAGCCATGCCATAAAGCGCGCCGTGCGGCTTTATGTGGTTGAGTGCCATGCCCTCAGCGTCCAGAAACCCCTTCAGGGCCCCGACTTGATAGATGACGATCGCAGCGAGTTCATCGCGTTCCATTTTCATGGCGCGGCGCCCAAACCCCTGCAGATCTGGCAATGACGGGTGCGCGCCGACTTTTACACCGTGTTGCTTGGCCAAGCGCACGGTCCGCTGCATGACAACCGGGTCGGATGCGTGAAACCCACACGCAACGTTCGCAACCGTGACATAGGGCATGATGCCTTCGTCATCTCCCATTTCGTAGAGCCCAAACGCTTCGCCCATATCGCAATTGATATCGATGCCCATCGTACTTGCCTCGTCAGTTTGCCGCCTTACCATCCCGGTCGCGGCTCATCGGTTCAATGCCCAGACGCGTGAACAGAACGCGGTCCCGATCCGCTTCCGGATTCGGCGTCGTCAACAGTTTATCGCCGTAGAATATTGAGTTGGCGCCGGCCAAAAAACACAAGGCTTGGGTCGCATCGTCCATATGTTCACGCCCAGCCGACAACCGCACCATAGAGCGCGGCATCAGGATCCGTGCGACGGCGATCATGCGAACAAATTCAATCGGATCAAATTGTTCCGTCCCAAACAGCGGCGTTCCTTCGACTTGGACCAACATGTTGATCGGCACGCTTTCAGGATGTGCCGGCAATGTGGCCAAAGCGCGTAGTAGGCCAACCCGATCCGCCCGGCCCTCGCCCATCCCGACAATGCCGCCACAACACACCTTGATGCCCGCATCGCGCACATGCGCCAATGTGTCCAACCGATCTTGATAGGTGCGGGTCGAAATAATGCGCCCGTAATCTTCCGGTGCCGTATCCAGATTGTGATTGTAATAGTCGAGCCCCGCGTCGGCGAGCCGCGCCGCATGTTCATGGGTCAACATGCCAAGCGTCATGCAGGTCTCCAGCCCCAACGCGCGAACGCCCCGCACCATCTCACAAATGGCGTCCAAATCGCGATCCTTCGGATTTCGCCAGGCCGCACCCATGCAAAACCGGCTCGCCCCCGCATCCTTCGCCTGACGCGCGGCGGTCAATACGTCCCCGACCAACATCATCTTTTCAGGCGCAATACCCGTATCGTAGTGGGCGCTTTGCGGGCAATAGGCGCAATCCTCGGGGCAACCGCCGGTCTTGATGCTCAATAGTGTGGAAATCTGGACCGCATTGGGATCGAAATATCGGCGATGGACCGATTGCGCACGAAACAGCAGATCATTGAACGACAGCGCGAATAAGGCCTCGACTTCCTCGCGCATCCAATCCGTGCGCGGCGGCGCGGCACTTGGAAAATCGGCCGGCTCTGAATTGGCATTTCGAACGACCTGCATGGCTTTTCCAACCCCCGCAAAAAGTTTCGCCGGAGTTTTGCAGGATGCAACCGCGTATGCAAGGGAACGCCAACCCAGCGGGCTGTCCGAAAAACGCGCGGACCTGACCTATATCGTTGGAAAATATTCAAAACCTCAATTTGCGTATCGCCTGCCAGCCTTGACTCGTCCCTTGCCTTTACGCAACACTCGCGACGCGATCGCACAGTAAAAAGAATATGTATGTCAGAATGGACGGACAGTTGGCGATCTTGCGGCCGGAGTATGGGTTTTGTGGGGAGCCTACACACGCAGACTGTCCGTATCAGCATAGACAAGACAAGAGAGGAAGGTCAGGCGGATGCAACATCACCTGAAGATTGGCGCTGCGGTGGCGTCGACGACGGCACTACTCAGCATTGGGTCGGCGCAGGCAGCGGATCAGTGGTGGCCGTTCCCCATCTACGACATGTCGTCGGGCGAACGTGTTGAAACCACTTATGAGCCTTTGGAAAAGGCCGAACAACCTTGGAATTTGTGCGTATTGTTCCCGCACATGAAGGATAGTTTTTGGGTCGCCGTGGCCTATGGCATCGTCGAAGAGGCCAAGCGCATGGGGGTCAAGATGACCCTGCTGCAAGCCGGCGGTTATGAGAACCTGCCCAAGCAAATTTCGCAGTTCGACGATTGTGTTGCCTCAGGTGCGGACGCCATCATCACGGGTGCGATTTCGGAAGCCGGCATGGCCAAGAAGTTTCAAGAGGGCCTGGATAAAGGGATTCCGCAGATCAGCACGGTTAATCCTGTGCAAGATGCACCGCTGACTGCCAAGGTTTTTGTCGAATTCGACACGATGGGTGAGCAAACCGGCGATTACTTGGTAGACTATCTGGGCGACTCGGGCGGCGAGGCTGTCGCATTCCCTGGCCCCCAGGCTTCGGGCTGGGCGGAAAGCTTCGCAGAGGGATTCAAACGGGCCCTTGACGGCACGAATGTCTCACTAATGGAAGAGAAGTTCGGTGACACGGGTGTTTCCGTGCAATTGCGCCTGGTTGAAGATGCACTTCAGACCTATCCCGGCATGAATGTGATTTGGGGCACGGCGCCAACGGCCGAGGCCGCCATCGGCGCGGTTGCCGAAGCGGGCCTAGCGGATGACATGATCATCATGTCGTCATATGAAAACCAAGCCATGCTTGACGCCATGACCAACGAAGAAATCCTCGGATTCGCGACCCAGTGGCCGGTGATCGAAGGCCGTATCGCAATCGACATGGCCGTGCGTGCGTTGGAAGGCAAGGATCTGAAGACCTTTGTCTACATGGTGCCCAAGATGATCAGCAATGCGAACGCCGCGGAGACGGATATGTCAGCCGTGTTGGCACCGGCCGATTGGCAGCCGGTCTATTCGGTCGACTGATCGCTAACGCTTAAGGAGACCCAAGGTGTCGGTCGCGGACCGAACCGAAATGCTTGATCAGGAGCCGATCGCCACAGAGGCGGTCGGCTCGTCTAACGTGGAATTGGCGCGCCTGACCGGCATTACAAAACGGTTCCCCGGCGTACTGGCACTTGACCGGGTCGATTTTGACCTCCGACAGGGCGAGGTCCACGTCTTGTTCGGCGAAAATGGTGCCGGTAAATCCACTCTGACGAACATTATTGCCGGAACTTATCCGCCGGACGAAGGTGAATTCACATATCGCGGCGAAAGCATTCGGTATTTAACGCCGCACCGAGCGCGACGGCTCGGCATAAGCCCAGTTTTCCAGGAGTTTAGCCTAGTTCCCGAGCTGACGATCGAGGAAAACCTGTTTCTAGGCCATGAGACCAGCGCCCTGGGCGTGCTCCGAAAGCGGCCAATGCGGGCCAAGGCCACCGCGCTTTTGGACGAGCTAGGATTTACACTAAATCCACGTGCGCGGATTGGCGATTTGTCGCGCGCGCACCAGCAAATGGTTGAAATCGCCAAGGCGCTCCTTCATCAAGTGCGACTCCTCATCCTTGATGAGCCCACCGCGTCGCTGACCGAATCGGAAACGACGAAGCTATTTGCATTGATCGCGCGCTTGAAGGCGTCGGGTGTTGGGATCATTTACGTTTCGCACCGCATGAACGAGATCAAGCAATTGGGAGACCGCGTCACCGTTCTGCGCGACGGTCGTCTAATTGAAACGGTAGCAGCAGACTCGGTCAGCGAAGCCCAATTGGTCGAGCTGATGACAGGACGGAAAATCGATGTGTTTTTTCCGCACATCGCGCACAACCCAGGGGATACCGTCCTCGCAGTCGAAAACCTGACCTTGAACCACAGCGCGGTACAGGACGTTTCCTTCAGCGTACGGGCGGGCGAAGTGACAGGATTTGCCGGCCTGGTCGGTTGCGGAAAATCGGAACTGGCGCGCGCCGTCTTTGGGCTTCAGAGCATCGCCAGTGGCAAAATTATGCTCAATGGACGCCGGGTTGAACGCTTGTCGCCGCATGCGATCTTGCGTGAAGACGTTTGTTATTTTCCCTCAGATCGGGTTGCCGAAGGCTTGGCGCTGATTCGACCGGTTCGGGAAAACGCCTCAATGGCCGCGCTTGACCTACCGCAATTTGCCCAGCGCAATATTTTGAAACGGCGCGCGGAAAAATCGTTGATTCAAGGGATCGTGGACCGGCTAAAGTTACGGCCGCCGTCGATCGAACGAACCGTTGGCAATCTTTCCGGCGGCAATCGGCAAAAAGTCATGTTGGCGCGCGGATTGACCCGCGGGACGCGAATTTTTCTATTCGACGAACCAACCGTCGGTATTGACGTCGGCGCGAAGATCGAAGTCTACGAGTTGATGAAGAAGCTTGCTGAAGACGGCGCCGCCATCATGCTGATTTCATCCGAATTGCCCGAGGTCCTACATTTGTCGAACCGGTTATATGTCGTGCATCGGGGGCACATGGTGGCTGAGCTCACCGGAGACGACATCAACGAGCAAAAGGTCCTGTCGTGCTTCTTTGAGCAAGACGGCGAGACACAAAACGACGCGGCCGCGTAGACCGCGCGGATTTTGCCAGCACCGGCCGCATGGAGGGGGGCGGCTTTATGAGCGAGCTTACCGCAAGCGGCGATTTCGGTCCGGATACAGAGTCGCGATCCTGGATTCGCCGCGCCATCGGCCGCGTCGGTTTCTTGCCAATCATCGTCATCCTGTTGATTGTTGTCATCAGCATTGCTGAACCGCGCTTCTTAAACCGCTTGAATCTGTTCAATGTGCTGCGGAATACGTCGTTCCTGATGATCGTCGCGTCCGGGCAGATGCTGGTGCTGATTGTCGGTGGCTTTGATCTTTCGGTCGGCGCTGTCGTGGCGCTGACTTCGACCGTGACGGCGTCTGTGATGGCGTCAATGATGCAGACGACGCCGGAAGCTGTCGGATTGATTATTTTTGTCGGCGTCGTGGCCGGTCTTGGTGCCGGATTCTGCATTGGTCTTATCAATGGATTGTGCGTCGCGTTTCTCAAGGTGTCACCATTCATGGTGACCCTTGGCACGCTTTCGGTCGCGAGCGGCGTCGCGCTTTACCACACGACCGGCATTCCCGTTTACGGCATGCCAAAGGAGTTCACCAAGGAATTCGGCCGCCTGTTCATCCTTGGTCTGCCGGCACAAGTCTATATCGCGCTGGCGCTCATTGTATTGATCTGGGCGATGCAAAATTGGACCAAACTGGGCCGTTATATTTACGCCATCGGCGGCAATATCCAAGCGACCCGCGTATCGGGTGTGCCGACCAGTTTCTATTTGATCTTGGCGTATGTCATGTGCGGGACATTGGCAGCAGTGACCGGGGTACTGCTGACCGCAAAGCTCGGCTCCGGCCAAGCAACGATGGGGACCGATTTCATGCTGTCTTCGATCGCCGCTGCGGTGATCGGCGGCGTGTCGTTGCGTGGCGGTGTCGGCCGGGTTGAAATGGTTGCCCTCTCCGCTTTGTTTTTGACGATCATTACCAACGGCATGAATCTGGTGCGCATTGACAGCAAAATTCAAACGGTTGTCTTGGGCGTCGTGCTGATCGTCGCGGTTGCGTTCGAACAATATGGAGAGCGGAGGCGACGCGGTGGTTGACACAACGACGGACACCGGCGCCAACGCGCTGTCGCGGGCGATTAACTGGATTCTCGGATACGGCGTTCTTCCAATCCTGCTGGTTGTTCTATTTGTCGGCTTCGGATTGGTCGAACCGAACGTCTTGTCGATGGCAAACCTGGAGAATATCCTTATCCAGGCCAGCTATTTGACCGTGTTCGCGACCGCGCAAATGATGGTGCTGTTGACGCGTGGCTTCGATTTGGCGCTGGGCGTGACCGTGTCTTTGGTGAGCGTGGTCAGCGGGCTGGCCATGGTCGGCTGGCTTGCCGATGAAACCGGTTCGATTGGGTTCGCGATCTTTGTCGGCTGCATCTGCGGCGTGATTGCCGGCGCCCTTGTCGGATTGGTCAACGGCACCTGCGTGGCGTGGTTGCGTGTCAATCCCTTCGTGGTGACGTTGGGAACCTGGAATATCGTGTTGGGCATTGCCTCGACCATCAGTGGCGGTTTTCCGGTCTTTGACATTCCCGCGGAATTTAACATTTGGTTCTACCGGGCATTTTGGTTTGGTCTGCCGTCTCCGGTGGTGATGACGATCGTTATCATGATCGTCACCTATTTCGTTTTGAACCACACGGTGTTGGGGCGCAGTTTTTATATCATGGGCGGCAATCCGCGTGCCGCGCACATTGCCGGATTGCCGAGCCGAATTTATCTCACACTCGCCTATGTGCTCTGTTCAGTCTACGCGGCGGTCGGCGCGTTGATGCTCACCGCGCGGACCGGCTCCGGCGAACCCAACTTGGGCGGCAACCTAACCCTTGAGTCCATTGCCGCAGCCGTGATTGGCGGGGTATCGCTGCGTGGCGGCGAAGGTACCGTTTTTTCGCCAATTGTCGGCGCCTTGTTCATCACCGTTTTGTCGAATGGCATGAACCTGCTGCGCGTCGACGGATACATTCAGCAGATCATCTTGGGTGCGGTTATTGTCGCCGCGATATTTGTCGATCGGCTGCGACGGCAACGGTCCGATTGATCGGTGCGAATATGAAACTGAAGGGTAAAACGGCCATCGTCACCGGCGGCAGTCAAGGAATCGGAGCCGCGATCGCCAAACGCTATGGCCAAGAGGGCGCCCATGTGGCGATCGTCAATCATAGCCATGCGGATCGCGCCAAAGCTGTGGCAGAGTCGATCCGCGCCGACGGCGGCACGGCTGACGCGTTTGCGGCCGATATGACCAAACTTGATCAGATCGAAGCGATGGTCAGCGCGGTTACGGAACGTTGGGGCAGCGCCGATATTCTGGTCAACAATGCGGGCTTGTTTCTGCCGACACCGCTGGACGATACGGACGAGGCGACGTGGGACCGGATGATGGACCTAAATCTCAAAGGACCGTTTTTTGCCGCAAAGGCGGTCGCCCCCGGAATGCGCGCCAAGGGCCGCGGCAAAATTATCAACGTTTCATCGATTGCCGGAACCGGCGGGTTTCCGAATTCAACCGCCTATTGCGTCACCAAAGGCGGGATCAACATGATGACCAAGGCCCTGTGCCTGGAACTTGCGGCGGACGGCATCAACGTCAACGCGCTGGCGCCAGGAAATGTTGCCACGGCAATGAATGAAAGCTTGCGTGCTGACGACGCCTATACGGAATCGATGCGACAGCGCACACCCTCCGGCGCGGCTTTTTTGGACACCGCCGACATGGTGGGATGCGCGGTGTTCCTGGCTTCGGACGATTCGAATCAGGTCCATGGACAAATCATCGGCGTCGACGGTGGATGGACCGCTTGGTGAGTCACGCGTGAGACGCGCCATGTCGGAAGGCGACCTCACTGAATCCGTCCCACCACCACCGTTAGTTTATCTCGGTGCCATCCTGCTCGGACTAGGTATTGATCGCCTTTGGCCAGCGGCCTTTCTTCCGCCGGCAGTCCAATACGCCATAGGAACGACGGCCATTGTTCTAAGTATCGTTTTAGCCGCTATCATTCTCCACGCGTTCGTGCGGCACAAGACAAACCCTATTCATCATCGGCCAACGACCACGATCATCGATACCGGGCCGTTTCGCTATAGCCGCAACCCGATCTATGTGGGAATGACTCTGTTGCAAATTGGGATCGGGATTTTGGTCGACAGCGCGTGGATTTTGTTGATGGTAGTTCCGGCGGTCTGGATTATTCATCGTTTCGTGGTTTTGAAAGAAGAAGCTTTTCTTGAGCAACAATTTGGTGAGACATATTTAACCTACAAACAACGTGTCAATAGATGGCTATAGATTTTCAATACACATAGCGTTAAATATCGAGAAACGGATTGAGCCAACGGGCAAATCGACCGGTTAGCGACACCGCGCCATCGGTGACAGCCAAACAGATGCAGTCTTCGCCCGGATCGGCGATCGGCCGATGCGCGACCGACGCGTCAGCCACGGCAATGTCACCACGCACAAAGTGACCATGCTCGTCACGAAAACCACCCGCGATGACCAGCGTCAATTCCATTCCAGCGTGCGTATGAACCGGCATCGCCGCGCCATCGCCCGTGCAAAGTTGCTTTCGTCAAGGCTTTGGGGAGGCAGCGCCTCCAGCATGACACCGCCAAGCTCTTCGAATTGTGCCTCGTCGCGGCGACAGCGCGGGCAAAGCGCAAGGTGAGTCGCGAGAATAACACTAATCGGAGGTTCGTAGGTCGCGACCGCATAACCGACCAATAGATCGTCACTCGGATGGTGTTCAGGCGTCATTGCACCGTCTCCAGCGCGACACGCAGTTTGGATAGAGCAAGCGCAAGCGCGATGTGACCGTGCCAAGGGGAAGCGATACCTCCGCAGGGATCGCGCTGTGCGATTTGTGGCCGAAATAGGCCAATGGCGGAAGTTCCTTTTGCGCGTCTGACAGGTTCGCCGCGGCGGCGCGCCGGGGCTGGCTGCCACCATGAATGCGGGCACGAGATGGACCGAGTGCGGACATTCTATGAAAATTGCGGTTACCGGGGGTGGCATCTCCGGCCTCGGCGCCACGTGGCGGTTGCTTATTGGATGAACCGGCTGCAGTCACTACAGACAGCCGAGAATGTTTTCGTCACATTAAATCGGTTTCAAGAGCCAAAGGCCCGTCTGACTCACGTGACCTTCACCTATCACCATCCGCAATTCAATCGCCGCGCCCTTGCGGCGCAAGCGCAACTGCCGCTCATCCAAGGCGGCAACCGCGTATGGTTTTGTGGCAGCTACTGTGGCTACGGTTTCCACGAGGACGGCTTGCACTGCGGCCTTGCGGTTGCGGCGGCGCTGGGTCAGAACGCGCCCTGGGCCGTAGAGATCAATCAAATGAGCCGCGCATGGCAGATCGCGACCCCCACGATTCCGGCGCTTGCAGCTGAATAGCGACCAATAATAGAGAAACGCGCCCAGCCCCTATCATGCCCTTATTTCGGCCGCGTTATGCACCGACAGCTGCTGCCGTTCCGACACCGGCTTTCATTTCGCGTCTTTTCGATCTTTGTCGATTTGGACGAATTGCCCGGGTTGGCGCGCCGACTCCTGTTCTTTTCGCACAATCACTGGAACCTGTTCAGCTTCCGCGATGACGACCATGGCCCCTGCGACGGCACATCTCCGCAGCCTTGGATCGAAAATCAGCTCGCCCGTGCCGGAATCAATTCGGAAGGCGGCGCCATTTGCCTACTCTGTTTCCCCCGCATGCTCGGCTACCTGTTCAATCCGTTGACGATTTGGTTTTGCTATCACCGAAGTGGCGCTTTGGTGGCCATCTTATATGAAGTGCACAACACCTTCGGCGAGCGCCATGGTTACCTGATCCCCGTCGAGGTTAACCGGCCACACGACGACCGGATCGTCCAATCTTGCGATAAGGATTTCTACGTGTCGCCATTCAGCAAATGGAGGCAACCTACCGCTTCCGTCTCGCCGAACCGGATGCACGTTTGAGCGTGTAGATCCGTCAACGGACTCGGGAAGGTCAGCTGCTTGTCGCCATGCAAATAGGACGTCGTCGGACACTCAACGACCGCACTCTCTTATGGGCGCTTTTCGCATATCCATTGATGACGCTGAAAGTGACACTTGGGATTTATCGGCATGCCGCTAAACTCTGGCGGAAGGGTGCAAAATTCGTGTCGCGCCCACCCAAATCCGATGACGCCGTGACCATCGCGTCATCGCCTCTGGCCCGTGCCGCCGATTAAGGTGCGGATGCCAAACTCGCAAGTGAGAATGCCATGCACGCCGAACTCCAAGTCCAAGAACCTCGTAAACGCGCCGGGCTCGCCGAGACGCTTTTCCTCGCACTGGCAGCACGGGTCAAATATGGCCGGTTGGCGATCACACTGCCCAACGGCGATCAGCTCGAATTCGCGGGGTGTGCCCCTGGACCGCAGGCGTCCTTGCGGTTCCGACATCCGCGTGCATTTCGGCGGTTGTTGTTGGGTGGCACCCTCGCTTTCGCCGAAGCTTTTATGGACGGCGATTGCGATAGCCCAGACCTCGCGGCCCTCGTTGAACTCGTGATCAAGAATGAAAAGGCGCTGATGGTCGCCCTGGATGGCCATCGCTGGACCCGCATTCTTCAACGTTTCGGACATCTGTTGCGCCCGAACTCGCGGCGCGGCGCACGCCGCAACATTGCGCGACACTACGACCTCGGGAACAAGTTTTACGCGCTATGGCTTGATCCTTCGATGACCTACTCGTCGGCGGTCTATGAAACACCCCAAGACTCGCTTCACGCCGCGCAAGAGAACAAGTATCGGCGTGTCGCGGAGCTTGCCGGCATTGGTCCCGACGATCACGTCCTTGAGATCGGCTGCGGATGGGGCGGTTTTTGTGGCTGGGCTGTGCGCGAAATCGGCTGCCGGCTGACGGCCCTGACGATTTCTCCGGCGCAGCACGCCCATGCCGCTCGGCGGTTGCAGGATGAAGGAATTGCCGAGAAAGTCGACCTGCGACTGCAGGACTACCGTGACGTGCGCGGCCGTTTTGATCGGATTGTGTCGATCGAAATGTTGGAGGCCGTGGGCGAGAAGTATTGGCCCCGTTTTTTCGGCACCCTGCGCGATCGCCTGGCGCCGGCTGGTCGTGCCGTCCTTCAAGTTATTGTCATCGGCGACGAGTATTTCGACGCCTATCGGAAAGATGTCGACTTCATTCAACGCTACATCTTTCCCGGTGGCCTTTTGCCGTCGCCCGGCCGACTGGGCGCCGAAGCGCGCCGCGCGGGATTGGACTGGCTCGATCGGCGCAGTTTTGGCCACGACTATGCGCGCACATTGGCCGCCTGGGGGCGCACGTTTGAAGGCGCGCGGCAACAGGTCTTTGACTTGGGGTTTGACGAACGTTTCGTCCGCATGTGGCGCTACTACTTGGCTTATTGCGAAGCGGGCTTTAAGACCGGGCGTATCGACGTGCTGCACGCGGCATTCGCACGAAGTTAGGCGAACGCGTGTGGTCGAGCCTTGAACCGTCACGCGGGCTCGGCCGTGGGGTGCTCGTGGCCTACGCCCTGCCCGGTCTGCCGCTGGCCGCGGCGCATTTGCCGCTCTATGTGACCCTGCAGCGTTCCAAGCCGTCGATGTCGGACCGGGTTTCATTCCGGTCGGTGTGGTCCTGCTCGCGGCCCGCCTGTGGGACGTCGTCTCGAAACACCTTGAAGCCGATACGTTCTGACCCTGATTGTACGGCGATCGCGCGCGCCAAAACGCCAAGATAGACCATGGCCACCGAACCCAACGGTGCTATCGGCGCACGATGGCGGCCTGCGTGCCCGCAAATCATCATTAGTTTGTTACCCACGTCGCCCCGTATCGAATCGTCTTTCTCGTGTCGCTTCGAAAAAAAAGAAACCCAGCACTGGGCCGGGCTCCTCTTCAGCATTCAAGAAAAAGGAACGGGTCGGCTACATGTCCTCAACGTAGTCATAGCCGCCGTTGCTCCATTCATAAAACACGTAGCCAGGTGCCGTGACGTCGCCTTTTTCATCGAAACCAATAGTCCCGAGCACGGTTTCAAACGAGCCGGCACGCAATGCTTCTGCAAGTGCCTCGACATCGGTACTTCCGGCGTCCTCGGCAGCTTGCGCAAAGGCTTGGATCGCCGCATAGGTGTACAGCGTATAACCTTCCGGTGTGAAGCCTTGCGCCAAAAAACGCTCCACGACATCAGCCGCGGCCGGATCTTTCGCCGGGTCCGGGCTAAACGAGAACAGCGTCCCCTCACCGGCGGCGCCCGTAATCGACCAAAACTCCTCGGTCACCAGAGCATCGCCCGAGACCAGCGTGGCTTCCAGTCCTTGTTCACGGGCCTGACGGACGATTAGACCGGCTTCGGTGTGGTAACCACCAACATAGATGACATCGACTTGCTCGGCCTTCAGCTTGCTAACCAGTGCTGAGTAATCTTTCTCGCCGGCCGTATATGCTTCATAGATGGCTTCTTCAATCCCCAATTTGGCCAGCGATTTACGTGTCTCGTCAGCCAAGCCTTTGCCATACGCCGTTTTGTCATGGAGGATGGCGATACGTGCGCCAGAGTACCGGTCAGCCAGGAAAGCCCCAGCGATAGCGCCTTGTTGATCGTCGCGGCCGCATGTGCGGAAGACGTTGTCCAAGCCCTGTTCGGTCAGCGTTGGATTGGTCGAGGCTGGTGAGATCTGCAAAATGCCTTCTTCGTAATAAACCTCTGATGCTGGGATGGAGGTGCTCGAACAGAAATGGCCAGCCATAAAGACAATGCCTTTGTTCGCCATCTGATTGGCCACCGCCACGGCTTGCTTGGCCTCACAGGCATCGTCACCCACTTCGAGCACGAGATCGGCGCCCAAAACGCCGCCGGCCGCGTTGATGTCTTGCACCGCCATTTCGGCGCCGCGGAGCATCTGCTCGCCAAAGATCGCGTATTGACCTGTAATCGGGCCCGCGACGCCAATCTGAAGATCGTCGGCCATAGCCACGCCGCCAGCGCCGGCCATCAAGACAGAAGCCGCCGCCGCAAGGCCCGTTCGGCGGATATACCTGCATATCTTTTCGGTCATATGATTAAAAGCTCCTCATTTCCCCAAGCGCGCTCCCCTCGATCATCCCGTCTGGCAGCGACCACAAGCATTCATATTGTAAGAGGCACGAAATCCACCAAGCGGTACTCCACTACCAAATCCTAGCCTCGTGCTCGAAAGCGCCAAAGGCCATGCCGCTCATATAACCAGGGATATTGGCGGACTGTCTCGGTGACATGCGCGATACGGTATGAAATCAGCGCCATCGTCATGATCACGGCGACGTCAAAAACATAGCCGATCGGCGACAGCAACGGACCATCGAACAACGCATATACGAGAAATCGGTCGGCCACACCCAAGCCGAGGGAAGCAAAAACAACTTGCCACACCGGTCGCCAGCGCTGCGCCAACGCATGGCCGGTCAAGACTCCGGCGCCGCCGATTATCACGACGGTCAGACACACGAATACGGCAACCGATGTGCCGGACAGTGCGTGCATTGCGGTGCACTCGCGTTGGTGAAGTCCCTTTGCACTGGGAAGGATAGCGCGGATCCCTTTGCGCGGCTAGCAGATCCTTGCTTCATGAAATGCGGAGATTGACCATTAACATATTGTTTTTTATGGAATTGAACCCGCGTGTGCGCGTTCAGTTTGACGGCAGTCGAACTATCTTCCGCCTTCCAAGTAAGCGGCCCGAACTTCACTATTGGACAGCAACTCCTCGCCCGTACCGCTCAACACGATACGACCATTGGCCATCACATAGCCACGATGAGCGAGCCGCAACGCGTGATAGGCGTTCTGCTCCACCAAGAGGATGGTGACGCCTTGATCACGATTGATTGTGGCGATGACATCAAAGATCTGTTTGACGATCATCGGCGCCAACCCCAACGACGGCTCGTCGAGCAACAGCAAACGAGGCCGGCTCATCAGCGCACGCGCGATCGCGAGCATTTGCTGTTCCCCGCCCGACATCGTCCCTCCGCGCTGAGCCTGCCTTTCGCGCAGGACGGGAAACAATGTGAATACCCGCTCTATGTCGTCGTCAAGATAGGCCGAGTCAGCTGTCACCGCGCCCATTTGAAGATTTTCGAGCACGGACATGCGCGGAAAAACGCGCCGCCCCTCTGGAGCTTGAGCGATGCCGCGCCGAATGATGCGAAATGTCGCCTCGTCTGTGATGTCTTGGCTGTCGAACATGATGCGGCCCTGCGCCGCCTTCGGATTGCCGCAAATCGACATCAACAGTGTCGACTTTCCCGCACCATTGGCGCCGATCAATGTCACAATCTCGCCATCGCCAACTTCCAGCTCGACACCGCGCAAAGCCTGGATGGCACCATAGAAAACCTCCAAATCTTGTACATGCAGCATCATCGCGGCCGCTCGTGGCTCACATCGCCAGACACCACCTGAGGTAGCTCTGCGTCTTCTTCTTCGCCAAGATAGGCGCGGATTACGGCCGGATCCTGCCTCACTTCGTCGGTCGTTCCAGAAGCGATCAGACGACCATAGTCGAGCACCACCACATGGTCCGAGATTTCCATGACAACGTTCATATCGTGCTCGATCAGCAATAGACCGATCTTGTGTTCGTCACGAATTTCCCGCAGCAAGGCGTTGAGTTCGGCCGACTCTTTTGGATTGAGGCCAGCGGCGGGCTCATCCAGACACAAAAGGACTGGTTCCGTACACATGGCGCGCGCGATTTCCAACCGCCTTTGGTCGCCATACGGCAATGCGCCGGCTGGATCATCAGCGCGGTCGGTCAAGTCGATGCGGTCCAGCCAATAGCATGCCTTGTCAATCGCCGTGGCCTCGGCATGTCGGTAACGCGAAAGGCGCAGCAAACCGGCTATCGAAAAAGCCGAAGCCGACATCAAGGCATTGTGCTGGGCAACAATCAAGTTCTCCAGAACCGACATGGCTTCGAACAAGCGAATGTTCTGAAATGTTCGCGCGACCCCGATACGGGCGATACGAAAGCCATCCATCTGTTCCAAAAAATGTGGCTGACGATCGCGCCCAACCAGGGTCAGTCGGCCAATCGTCGGGCTGTAGAAACCGGTCAGACAATTGAATACGGTCGTCTTCCCGGCGCCGTTAGGTCCGATGATTGCAGTGATTTTTTGGTCGGCGGCAACAAACGACAAATCGTCAATTGCAAGCAGGCCACCGAAGCGCATGGTCAAATGCTCGACGTTGAGAAGCGCGCCGTCGCTCATGGTGGACCGGACCGCGCCGCTGTCTTCAAGCGAATAGTTGGCTCACGATGGGCGAGCAGGCCGCTCGGTCGCCAGATCATGATCAGCACCATGGCACTGCCGAATACGAGAACGCGATATTCCGAGAATTCACGCAGGACCTCGGGCAGCAGGATGATGGCCGCCGCCGCCAAGACAACGCCGATTTGGCTCCCCATACCGCCCAACACAACAATCGCGAGAATGATCGCTGATTCAATAAATGTGAAGCTTTCAGGGCTGACGAATCCCGACCGGCTAGCAAAAAACGAGCCAGCGAAGCCACCAAACATGGCGCCGAGCGCGAACGCGGACAGCTTGGTGTTGACTGGGTTGATGCCCAATGACCGACAGGCAATTTCATCTTCCCGCAGGGCTTCCCAAGCACGACCCAAGGGCAGTTTTCGAATACTTTGAACGAATTGGTTCGTTATCAATGCAAGCATCAAGATGACGTAATAGAGAAAGATTATCCTGTGCATACCGGAATAGTCGATACCAAAGAATTCGTGAAAACTTGTTTGGCCTTCGGCGACGCGACGTTTGAATTCCAGCCCGAACAAGGTCGGGCGCGGAATGCTCGCGATACCGTTGGGTCCGCCGGAAAAAGCGACCCAGTTTGTCAGAATCAAACGGATGATCTCACCAAATCCCAATGTGACGATAGCCAAGTAATCGCCGCGCAATCTGAGCACTGGATAGCCCAATAAGACGCCGAATGCCGCCGCGCATACACCGGCGATTGGTAAGCAAATCCAAAATGAAAACTCTAGCCCCGGCGTCGTACCCAACAAGGCAAAGCTGTACGCCCCGACCGCGTAAAAGGCGACATAGCCAAGGTCCAGCAGTCCGGCCAGGCCGACCACAATGTTCAGGCCCCAGCCGAGCATGACGTAGATCAGTACCAAAGTGGCAACGTCAACCAAATAGCGATCGGCAAATGGCATGAGCGGAAACGCAATCGCGGCCAGCAACGCAGCGACAGCCAAAGGAACGCGTCGACGACGCAGAAATCCGCCGAGCGCGAATTGCGGCCCTTGGGCAGCCCCTGACGCCTTGCCTGCCGGCCACAATTTCCGCAGCCCAATCAACAGCAGTCGCCCAAAGAAAACGACGACAACCGCAATGACGAGCCAGTCAACTCGCGGCACGACTTCGAGCCCGTCGCGCGTGTCGATCGTGTGAATACCAATCAGCGGCAGCGCCAACATGAATGAGACGAAAGCCGCGAGACCGGCTTCCTTGACAGCGGCAACCGTGCCGCCGGGTTCCCGCCGTGCCGCCGTGATGTCGACCATCACCTAAACTTTTTCGATCTCTGGTCGACCGAGCAAACCTGTCGGCCGGAAGATCAAGACCAGCACCAAAATCGTAAACGCGGCGACGTCCTTGTACTCAACGGTGAAATAGGCTGACCAAAAGGCCTCCACCAACCCCAATAACATCCCCCCCAACATGGCACCGGGTAGCGATCCGATGCCGCCAAGGACCGCGGCGGTAAATGCCTTCAGGCCGGCGACAAACCCCATAAAGAAGTCAATGACACCGTAATAGAGTGTCACCATGACACCAGCGACTGCCGCCAACGCCGCGCCCATGACAAACGTCAAAGAGATCGTCCGGTCAACATCGATGCCGAGCAACAATGCCATTTCGCGGTCTTGTTCGCAGGCCCGCTGCGCCCGACCGAGCGATGTGCGCGCGATAATCACCGCGAATGCGGCCATCAACACGATTGTGAGCAGAACAATAAGGATTTGGACGTAGCTCAGCTGCACGCGAAATGCGGGCGTGTCGTAAACAATGAGCCCTCCAGAGATAATCGGTTGCAACGCCTTGACCCCGGCGCCCTGCGTCAACAGCACATAGTTCTGCAATGCCAGGGACATGCCGATGGCCGAGATCAGGGCAGCCAGGCGCGCCGAACCGCGCAGCGGACGGTAGGCAACGCGCTCGACGGACCATCCGTAAACGGCCGTAAAAAGCATGGTGATGATAATCACAACCACCAAGGCCAAGGGAATCCATGTGACGCCAGCCATCCCGAGCAGCGTGAAACAGGCCACGGCGATGAAGGCGCCGATCATATAGATTTCGCCGTGGGCGAAGTTGATCATGCCGATGATCCCATAGACCATCGTGTAGCCGATCGCGATCAGGCCATAGATACCGCCGAGCGTCAGCCCATTGATTAGTTGTTGTAGGAAATACGCCACGCGGTTTCGCGTCTCCCCCCCCCACGACTCGCCGAACGCCTAATTGGTCTAGCCGATCTAGCTTCTTGGCGAAAGGCCCTTATTTGCGGCTGAATGTTGGATCGCGCATGATGGCGCCAATAGAGTGTACATTCACGTCGGAAAATGCTGGCGCACCGAAATCGAGACGAGGAGCACCCACAATGGATTTGGATCTGACGGGAAAAAGTGCCTTGGTCACCGGATCAACGCGCGGTATCGGCCTGGCCACCGCAAAAGGACTTGCCGCAATGGGTGCCGAAGTGGTGCTCAACGGCCGCCGGCAAGGCGACGTCGACAGAGCGATCGACCAAATCAAGAGCGAATTCGGAAACGCTGTGCTTCGGGGAGTCGCGGCGGACCTTGGCAATGCGGCGGGATGCGCAACCGTCACCGAAGCCGTGCCGGACGCCGATATTCTTGTCAACAATATGGGTATCTACGAAGCGAAGGACTTTTTCGACACACCCGATGACGATTGGCAAAAGATGTTTGACGTGAATATCATGAGTGGCGTCCGTCTAACGCGCCACTACCTCAAACATATGATCGACCAAAAGGATTGGGGTCGCGTGGTTTTCATTTCGAGTGAATCCGGCGTTTTTATTCCCAAGGAGATGGTGCACTACGGCTTTTCAAAAGGCGCCCAGCTGACAATTGCGCGCGGCGCCGCGGAGTACACCAAGGGCACCAACATTACGGTCAACTCGGTCCTGCCCGGCCCAACCTGGGTGGAAATGCATCAAGAGCGTTTGTCGGCGCGGGCGGCCGCCCAAGGCATAACCCTGGACGAATACAAGACGCGCACGTTTAGCGAGCGGCGGCCTTCGTCACTCTTGCAAAGGTTCGCGACACCCGAAGAAGTCGCCAATATGGTCTGCTATGTGTGCTCCAGGGCATCAAGCGCAACCAATGGAGCCGCACTCAGGGTCGAAGGCGGGATCGTTACAAACCCATTCTGAACTACGGTGGAATTGCGGTGACAGTTTACTAAATAGATCCCCGAGCCGTACATCGGATAGCTCGACATTGGTTCTATTTAATAAACTGTCACCGCAATTCGTCACCGTAGGTCCATAATTCATTGCGGCGCGTCAGAGGCCAAGTTGCTCAGACGCCATTCGCGTACCCTCAATACGTGCGCTGATTTTCTTGAAGGCGATGTCGCGGGCGATGTCTGGTGAACCATGCTTCGGCTTGACGTCAATGCTAAACGGCGAGAAGCCGCAGTCATCCGTCGAACCGAGTCTCTCCTTCGGGATGTATTTCGACGCCAAGAGAAGGTCGTCGCAAACTTCTTGAGCGGTTTCGACCCGTGGATTCTGCGGATTGATCACACCAATAAAGCAAACCTGAGGCACACCGTTGGCGTCCTCACGGCTATGTTCGCCGCACAACTTGTAAATCCGTTCTTTGTCGCTTTCGCTCGCCAGCTGGATCAGAAAGTAGCCGGCGTTCATTTTGAACATGCTCGGCAACAATTCCGCGTAGTCGACGTCGGCACTATGCGTTGAATCGCAATCGCCGCCTGGGCAGGTATGAATTCCGATATTCTTGCGTTCTTCCGCCGTGAAACGATCCAACACGCGATTATTCAGATCAATAAACCCGGGCAACATGCCACGGCCGGTCCACGGGTTGTTGGGATCATTGCGACATGCCAGCCGACCTTCGGTGAAGTCGATCGATACACGCGCGGCGCCGGCTGCAAAACACTGACGGATGTCTTTCTCGCACTCATCGACCAGGTCACTTAAGAAATCTTTACGCGAATAGCCTTCAACCGCGCCGTCGAGCGGATATAGGAGTGCGAGCATTGACGGCGCAATCACCGCTTGCTTGAGCGGTTTAGTCGCCATTTTCATAGCCTTTTCGACATACTCAGAAGCATATGTCTTGTATTTGAAAGGGCCGTCCGTCAACCTGGGCAATTGGCGGTGATGCCCATCGGTGAAAATCGCGAAATACTGGCCGTCACCGGCGAGACCGTCCGCCAACCCCGTGCCAGCCAAGGTGTCGGTCAGCGGATAGGTCGCGAAACTTGATTCGCGCTGTTCTCCATCGCATATGATCGGCGATCCAGTCGCTTCCATGCGCGTGATCGAGTCGCGGCAGGCCTCATCCTGCGCCGCCTCTAGGTCGGCACGACTCACTTCGCCCTTGTCATAGGCCTCGTACATAGCTTGTAGTTTAGATGGCCGCGGCAAAGAGCCGACGGGTTCGGTCGGAATCGGCATTTTCAAAATCTCCCTAATCATTTTATCGGAACCGGCGGAAATCCTGTTCCATGGCAATGATCGTGACTCACGTTTTGGTGGGGTGCAACGTGCATAATGGTTGGGCACCAAATTTGTCGCAACATCGATCCGCGCCCCGAAGATAGAGGCGCCGCGTGTTGCCGAGATGTCGCGAGGAGATGTTCGCCGACTACTGGTCTTTACGTTTGTTTAGAACGTATTGCAGTTTTCGCAAGGCTGTGCGCTCAAGCATGTCCTGGCTGGTTGCCGCGCTGCCAACGATCGAGACCTCGGTCAAAGTCGCCGGATCCACGGCAATGACTTTGACCGCCGTTCCAACCCGAACGAACTCGAACAAAACCTCTTGCGGCGAAAGATCCGCCGGTTTGGTCATGCGGCGGCGGAATTCAAGCTCAATTGCGCCCACACCTTGCACAAGGCCGACACCAGGTGATCGACCATCTCGTCATCGTGCAAGGGTGTTGGTGTAAATCGCAGCCGCTCCGAGCCGCGCGGCACTGTCGGGTAGTTAATCGGCTGCACGTAGATGCCATGATCAAACAGGAGTGCGTCGCTAGCACGTTTGCAGCGCACGGCGTCGCCCACCATCACGGGAACGATATGGCTCGGCGTCTCCATCACGGGGAGGCCAACATCGGCCAGGCGCCGTTTGAGTGTGGCCGCGCGCTCTTGGTGGCGCAGGCGTTCGTGTTTGCTTGATTTCAAATGTTTGACCGCTGCCAAAGCACCGGCCGCAATCGCCGGCGGCATCGATGTCGTGAAAATGAAACCGGATGCAAATGACCGCACGAAATCAACCAGATTTGCGGACCCCGTGATGTAGCCACCCATAACACCAAAAGCTTTGGCAAGCGTGCCCTCGACAATGTCCAGCTGGTCCATCAGTCCATCGCGCTCCGCAACCCCGCCGCCACGGGGGCCGTACATGCCCACCGCATGAACTTCATCCAGATATGTCATCGCGCCATATTGCTTTGCAACCGCGCAGATATCCGCGATCGGCGCAATATCGCCGTCCATCGAATACACAGACTCAAATGCGACAATTTTTGGCGCATCGCGATCCAGTTCCGCCAACAGGGTTTCCAAATGCGCAGGATCATTGTGGCGAAAAATCTTTTTCGGCGCGCGGCTATTCTTCATGCCGGCAATCATGGATGCATGGTTGAGTGCGTCGGAAACGATCACACACCCCGGCAACATGGATGCCAGCGTGCTCAGTGTCGCATCATTCGAGATATATCCTGACGTAAACAGCAACGCCGCTTCCTTGCCATGCAGATCGGCAAGCTCCCGCTCCAGCAAAACATGGTAGTGGGTGGTGCCGGAGATGTTCCGTGTGCCGCCCGACCCAGCGCCGGCCTCTTGAAGCGCCTTGGTCATCGCCGCCAACACGTCCGGGTGCTGCCCCATCCCAAGATAGTCGTTGCTGCACCACACCACGACCTCATGCTCGCCGCCTTCCCCAAAGAAGCGGGCACGCGGAAAACACCCGGCATGCCGTTTGATGTCCGTGAAGATGCGATAGCGCCCTTCCTGTCTCAGGTCGGCAAGGGTATCAGCGAAATACTGTTCGTAGTTCATTGCTAGCTACATTGCGTCAGGACTGATCAGCGACAAGTAATATTCGAACCTGCACTTTAGCCGGGACCGGGCCGGACGTGTATTTTCCTATGTTGTGTTGCGAATGCGTCTCATTACCACTGGCAACTCGGGATTGAACGGTAGGCTAAGGCTTGGCCCGGTTCACCCGGGTCTCAGCGCAGGTAGCCGAGATCTGCCCAAACCTTATACTTGCTGCGGAACGCTTCGAAACTGTCGAGCACCAGCTTGAATGTCTCATCTTTGGCGGCCTCCTCGGCGGCAACCTCTTGCCAAGCGGCGCGCAACGTCTCGATGACCTCGGGCGACCATTTATGGAATTCGACGCCCTTCGCCTGCAGTTCCTCCATCGCGTCGGCTTGAGCCGCCTCGCCCAATGCCAAGCCTTCGCGGTAGTTGTCGCCGCACACGATTTCGACCATAGCTTGCTGGGAGTCGCTGAGCGCGTTCCATTTGTCGACGTTGATCATCAGCTCGAAGATGCTGGACGGCTGATGCCAACCGGGAAAATAGTAATGCTTGGCAACTTGATAGAAGCCTTGATTGAGGTCGATAATGGGCATTGAATATTCGGTGGCATCGATCGTCCCTAGCTCCAATGCCGGAAAGATGTCGCCGCCCGCCAGCAACTGTGTCGATACGCCAACCTTTTCCATGACACGCGCGCCAAGACCAAAGAACCGCATCTTCAAACCACGCAGATCTCCAATCGAGTCAATGGGTTCTCGAAACCAACCTGAGCCTTCCGGTGAATGCACGCCGCAATGCAAGGCCTTGATGTTGTATGGCGCGTAGATTTGGTCGTAGAGCTCGTCACCACCGCCGTGATATAGCCACGCTGCGTACTCCATGGCGTCGGGACCAAAGGGCACTGCCGTAAAGAATTGCAGCGCCGGAATCTTGCCGGCCCAATATCCGGCCGTGGTGAAACCCGCGTCGATTGAGCCTGACGAAACCGCGTCGAAAATCTCCAACGCCGGCACCAAGGCACCCGGTTCGAAGAACTGGACCTGCATCGTGCCGCCGGATATCCGATCAAGGTTATCGACCAGCCGCATACCCAGCTCACCTTGAATAGGCCATTGACTGCCGAAGGCGCTGGCCATTTTCCAACGGACTTTTTCTCCGCTTGGTGCGGACGCCGCTTCGCTTGCCGTTTCCGAGCTGTCGGCCGCGACCGTCTGTGTCGCCGGTGTTTCCGGACCCAAAGCATACCTGCCGACCATTAGGCCGCCGACGGCCCCGATGATCAGCCCGACCAACCAACTCATACCCTTCATTGGTTCCCCCAAAGTATCCCCATGAGACTGTTGCGCATGGGGCACCGCAATCTCAAGCGATTGGCTGGCCGCCGCTGCGCGATAGACATGCCATATTCTACCTGCGCACGCCGAGCGTAAAGCCATGAAAGTCCGTATCAGCGACGGGGCTGTTTGCAGGGGCGGCATCTTGTCGCGCGCCGACGCGTGGGTTATGACGCGTGTGGCGCGCAATCGGGTGCCAAAAGCCGAGCACGGGAGAACAATGTAATGCGGGCAGCCTGGTTCGAAACGTACGGCCCGGCGGTGGACGTACTCAACGTCGGCACGCGCGACGATCCACAGCCGGGCCACGGCGAAGTGCTGGTGCGCGTGCACGCATCAGGTGTCAATCCATCGGACGTGAAGAAACGGGCCGGTCTTCAACCCGCTCTGGACGACGGCTGGGTCATCCCCCATAGCGACGGTGCGGGCGTGATTGAGGCCGTTGGTCGCGGTGTCCCAACCGCGCGAATTGGCGAACGGGTTTGGCTCTACCAAGCCCAATATCAGCGGCGATTCGGGACGGCGGCAAGCCATGTCGCATTGCCCAGCCATCGTGCCATACGGCTGCCGGCACAGGTCGATTTTGCAGTCGGTGCCTGCATGGGCATCCCCGCGATGACCGCGCACCGCTGTGTGCTCGCCGATGGATCGGTGACAGGTCAGACTCTTATTATTACTGGAGCCGGCGGCCGCGTCGGCTACTACGCGGTGCAATGGGCGAAATGGGCGGGTGCCCGCGTGATCGCAACGGCGAGCAATGAAACGTCCGCCGAGGATGCAGGTCTGGCCGGCGCCGACGTGGTTTTAGACTACCGTTCGGAGACCCTATCCGACCAGGTGCGCGAGCTCACGTCCGGGCGCGGCGTCGACCGCATTGTTGATGTCGAGTTTGGCGCCAACCTTGGGACCTCGATCGAAGTGCTCCGTACAGGCGGCACAATTGCAACATACTCTTCAACCCAGGCGCCGGAACCAAAGCTGCCGTTCTATCCGATGATGTTCAAGGATATCAGCCTGCGGTTTGTGCTCGTTTACGCCATGCCCGAAACGGCCAAACGTCAAGCGGCGGCGGACATCACCCGGTTCCTGGAAGACAGCAAGTTCACCCACCGGATAGCCGAGACGTTCACCCTGGACGATATAGCGCAAGCCCACGAAGCGGTAGAGCAAGGCCGCCGCGGCTGTGTCATTGTTGACACCGCTTGACGGATTCTTGGCAGCATGACCCGTGTTCTCTATGAACTCCACGCCCGGGATGACTACCGGTTCAGTCCGTTTTCCTGGCGGTCGATCATGGCGCTGTTGCACAAGGGGCTTGAGTTCGAGCGTGTGCCGATGAAGTTTACCGATCGCACAATCATCGCCGGCAGCGGCCAAGACCGCGTACCGACACTAGAAGACGGCGACCGATGGGTTTCTGACTCTTGGGCAATAGCCTGCTATTTGGAAGACACCTACCCGTCAGAGCAGAGCTTGTTTGGCGGTCCGATTGGTCTTGGAACCGCGCGCTTCGTGAACAACTGGGTCGACCATACGCTGCACGGTTCTTTGCGCCGCGTGGTGGTGCCGTTTGCCTATGATCACGCCCACCCGGACGATCGCGACTGGCTGCGGCAATCACGCGAAGCGATGTTCGGCATGACACTTGAGGAATTGCGAAAGACTTTCAACGACAGCGTGGCGGTTTTCAAGAGATCTTTGAAACCCTTTCGAGAAACTTTGTCGCAGCAATCCTATTTGTGCGGAGACGCCGCCGCATACGCTGACTACGTTCTTTTCGGTTCGTTTATGTGGGCACGTACGGTATGTCCGCGCCCCATACTCGACGTGGACGATCCAATACGCGCGTGGCGAGATCGATTGCTCGATCTTTATGGCGGATACGCCCGCAAAGCGCCTGGCTATGATGTTTAAAGAACCAGATCGGCGCTCGCGGCAAGCGCGTCTTCTTGGCCAACCAGACCACTAACGCCCTGAAGCACTGCGACTTGCGTGAACGCGCCGACGCCATCGCTGTTCACCAACACATTGGTGTTGCCGGTGCCGTCATCCTGGAACTGCACGAAATTCGAGGCGTTGTTCGGGTTGCCGTCGTAACCCGTGATGATCTCACTCAAATCCAGCACATCCGCACCAATCGCAAAGTCCGTAATCGTGTCAACCGCGTCGGCGGAATCGATGGCGAAGCGATCGTTACCATGACCGCCCGTCAATTGGTCGGCCCCCTGTCCGCCACGTAATGTGTCTGCATCGCGGCCGCCAGACAAAATGTCATCACCATCGCCACCGCTGAGGAAATCGAGACCACGGTTGCCAAGCATGACGTCGTCGTTGGCCGTCCCAACCACCGTGTCATTGCCCGCACCAGCGTCGATCCGTTCGATGTTCAACAACTGCGGCGCATCGGCCGCGCTGAAGTCCAGCGTATCGGCGCCGTTGGTGCCCAAAACCGTGTCAAAGCCACCCAGGCCGTCGATCACTTCTATGCTGTTCAGATTGCCGAGATCGTCGGTAACCCGGAAATAGTCGGTGCCGTTGCGGCCTTGGATCGTGTCCGTACCGGCACCGCCGTCAAACGTATCCCAACCTTCACCGCCACCAAATATTAGGAATGTGTCGTCGCCGTCACCGCCGCTCAGATCGTCGTTGCCGCGGTTGCCGCGAATGACGTCGTCGTTGGCCGTCCCAACCACCGTGTCATTGCCCGCACCGGCGTCGATCCGTTCGATGTTCAACAACTGCGGCGCATCGGCCGCGCTGAAGTCCAGCGTATCGGCGCCGTTGGTGCCCAAAACCGTGTCAAAGCCACCCAGGCCGTCGATCACTTCTATGCTGTTCAGATTGCCGAGATCGTCGGTAACCCGGAAATAGTCGGTGCCGTTGCGGCCTTGGATCGTGTCCGTGCCGGCACCGCCGTCAAACGTATCCCAACCTTCACCGCCACCAAATATTAGGAATGTGTCGTCGCCGTCGCCGCCGCTCAGATCGTCGTTGCCGCGGTTGCCGCGAATGACGTCGTCGTTGGCCGTCCCAACCACTGTGTCATTGCCCGCACCGGCGTCGATCCGTTCGATGTTCAACAACTGCGGCGCATCGGCCGCGCTGAAGTCCAGCGTATCGGCGCCGTTGGTGCCCAAGACCGTGTCGAAGCCACCCAGGCCGTCGATCACTTCTATGCTGTTCAGATTGCCGAGATCGTCGGTAACCCGGAAATAGTCGGTGCCGTTGCGGCCTTGGATCGTGTCCGTGCCGGCACCGCCGTCAAACGTATCCCAACCTTCACCGCCACCAAATATTAGGAATGTGTCGTCGCCGTCGCCGCCGCTCAGATCGTCGTTGCCGCGGTTGCCGCGAATGACGTCGTCGTTGGCCGTCCCAACCACCGTGTCATTGCCCCGACCGGCATCGATCCGTTCGATGTTCAACAACTGCGGTGCATCGGCGGCGCTGAAGTCCAGCGTATCGGCGCCGTTGGTGCCCAAGACCGTGTCGAAGCCACCCAGGCCGTCGATCACTTCAATACTGTTCAGATTGCCGAGATCGTCGGTAACCCGGAAATAGTCGGTGCCGTTGCGGCCTTGGATCGTGTCCGTGCCGGCACCGCCGTCAAACGTATCCCAACCTTCACCGCCACCAAATATTAGGAATGTGTCGTCGCCGTCGCCGCCGCTCAGATCGTCGTTGCCGCGGTTGCCGCGAATGATGTCGTCGTTGGCCGTCCCAACCACCGTGTCATTGCCCGCACCGGCGTCGATCCGTTCGATGTTCAACAACTGCGGCGCATCGGCCGCGCTGAAGTCCAGCGTATCGGCGCCGTTGGTGCCCAAGACCGTGTCGAAGCCACCCAGGCCGTCGATCACTTCAATACTGTTCAGATTGCCGAGATCGTCGGTAACCCGGAAATAGTCGGTGCCGTTGCGGCCTTGGATCGTGTCCGTACCGGCGCCGCCGTCAAACGTATCCCAACCTTCACCGCCACCAAATATTAGGAATGTGTCGTCGCCGTCGCCGCCGCTCAGATCGTCGTTGCCGCGGTTGCCGCGAATGACGTCGTCGTTGGCCGTCCCAACCACTGTGTCATTGCCCGCACCGGCGTCGATCCGTTCGATGTTCAATAACTGCGGTGCATCTGCGGCGCTGAAGTCCAGCGTATCGGCGCCGTTGGTGCCCAACACCATGTCGAAGCCACCCAGGCCGTCGATCACTTCGATGCTGTTCAGATTGCCGAGATCGTCGGTAACCCGGAAATAGTCGGTGCCGTTGCGGCCTTGGATCGCATCATTACCGGCGCCGCCGCGAAACGTATCCACGCCGTGGCCACCGCCAAAGACGAGAAAGGTATCGTCGCCATCGCCGCCATCCATATCGTCATTGCCTCGCCGACCATAGAACGTGTCGTCGTTAGCCGTGCCGACCAAATTGTCCGCGCGGTTAGTGCCGCGTACAACGATCCCGGGATTGATCGGCCCGACATCTATGTCGAACATCGTCGTTGCGCCTGCTCCATGGCTATCAACCGCGCGAACGGCAACGGTGACAGGGCCAACGTCACCAGCGCGAGGCATGCCGGAAAACGTTCCTGTCGCCGAGTCGAAATTCAACCAGCCCGGAAGCGGGCTCCCATCCGGCAAGTTGGCTTGGTAGCTCAGGGTGTCGCCCGCCGTTAGATCGGCGTCACCGAACGCGTTATCCGGCATGCGGAAAAAGAACGAGCGCCCTTCCTTGCCGGACTGGTCGGCGAGGCCTTGATCCACAAACGGTGCGTTATTCGTTGGTCCAGCAAAGGTACCTGCTGCGTCGCTCTCAGACGCTGCAAAGAATGCCGGGGCGGCCGATGTGGGGATGCTGCCGGGACTGTTGCCCTGGCCACCGCCCCCGCTGCCGTCCTCGGGCGCCCCCGACACGATACCTTGTGCCGAAATGTGGCCGATATCGAGGTCACCCAGATCTATCGCGCTATCAAAGTCAGACCCACCGCGCTCGATGACTTGCCCTGTATTGCCACTATTCTGGGGCGTACCGGCTTCCGGTTGAATCAATTCATCCACAATGGGCACGAACTCGTCGGCCTCGTCCGCGGTCATCACGTCGTCGGTCGCGCCGCCGCTTTGACCGTCACCGAAACCCGCCATGGCGAGTTCGATCCGGACCGGGTCCGGATCGGCGATTCCGCCGCCTTCCACGGACACGACGCCGTCAGGCAACATCAGAAGGGCTGTCCCGTCGCCCGCCGGAACCATGGTAACGTCAGCCGCTGCGTCGGAGTCGGCAACAACCACGATCCGTTGGCCAGGCTCGAGCGTAATCGCGTCAGCGGGCGGGACGTGGTAGCTGCCCACCTCCTGACCATTGGCGTTGTCGATAACTCGAACCAGTGACATGACGTCTCAAGCCCCTTTTGATTGCGCCGAGGCGACCTCGTCACGTCGCGCTTTCGGCCATGCCAGCAATCTTGGGTCTGGGGGCGGTTCTGTAATGGTGCGATTGAACTATTGACGGCAGTTTTGGGGCGCGCATGTGCGCCCAATCACATTATATTTGTCTCTATATTTGAAATACTTAAATGTACCTAGACACTGTGCAATCTTGTCGACGCCTTTTCATAAAATGTACACTAAATGCGGTATCGACTAAGTTGCCAAATAACCCCCATCAACGGCCAATGTCGTGCCGGTAATAAAGGATGCGGCGGGCGAACAAAGAAACATCACCGCGGCGCCGACTTCCGCCGGCGTCCCCCACCGTCGCATGGGCGTTCGCTCCATGATTTTGGCCATGCGGTCATCGTCCGCTTTGACGCCTTCGGCCAATTTCGTCTCAATCCATCCTGGCGCGACTGCGTTAATTCGAACGCCATGATGCGCCCATGCCACCGCCAGCGACTTGGTCAGTCCGATCAGCCCCGTCTTGCTAGCCCCATAGGCCGGCGCCACCGGATTGCCCGTAAAGCTGTAAACCGACCCGATATTGACCATGCAGCCACGCCGCATGGCAATTTTCGACAAGCACACATGCGACATGCGCATGGTGCCAATCAAATTCGCATTGACGACATTGGCAAATTGTTCGGGCCTGAACTCCGCCCCGGCTCGCAAGATGGCGCCCGCATTGTTGACCAGAATGTCCAACGCATCGATCTGATCCAGCACTTGTTCGATGGACAGATCGTTGGTTACGTCCATCCGATGCGCGTCCAGCGTGCCATACGGCGTGTCAACGACGCAGTCGTCAATTGACTTATTAGTTCGTGCTGTAACGGTTACTGTGGCACCCGCCTGCATCAATGTGAGGGCTGTCGCATAGCCAATCCCACTGGCACCGCCTGTCACCAGGGCGTGGCGCCCAGTCAAGTCAATTTCAAAGGCCATGGGAACACACTCGCTATTATCACTTCTTTCGCCGAACCGGACCTAGCCAACCCGATTGAATGGGCTCGGCACCGGCTTTCCAGTTAGGGCAGCAATCAAATTATCGGCGGCCAACCGCACCATGGCATGACGCGTCTTCACCGTGCCGCTGGCAATGTGGGGAGTCAACACGAGATTATCCAAATCAGTCAAACCGTCGGTCACCTTGGGTTCAAATTCGTAAACGTCCAGCGCGGCACCGGCAATCTGCTTGTTACGCAAAGCCTCTAACAGCGCAACCTCGTGCACAACCGGTCCACGCGCCACGTTGATCAAATATCCGTCGTCCCGCATTTGGCGTAGGCGTTCGCCACTAATTAGATGTGTCGTCTCGGCCGTCAACGGGGTCAACAGAACGACATATCGCGCGGTCGCCAACAGATCGTCAAGCGACAGCCAATTCGCGCCCAACGCGGCTTCGGTTTCGCCATCAAGCGGGGTTCGGTTATGGTAGACAATGTTCATGTCGAAACCAGCCGCGCGGCGCGCCACCTCTTGGCCGATGCGACCCATACCAACAATGCCCAGAGTTTCGCCGTGCACATCGGCACCCCAAAAAAGTGGGAAAGACGGGCCTTGGAACTTCCCCGCTCGGGTGTAAGCGTCGGATTCAACAATCCGACGCGCCACCGCGAGAACCAACCCCAACGCCATATCGGCCACCGAATGCGTAAGCACACCCGGGGTATTTGTCACCAACACGCCATTGCGCGTCGCCGCGTCCACGTCGATGTTGTCAACGCCAACAGCTACATTCGCAATCACTTTGAGCGTGCCGGCGTTGTTGGCAATCATCGTTCCATCAACATACGGAAGCGGCGTCAGAACCAGGATTCCATCGTTGCCGGCCATGCGCTCTGCGAAGACTTCTGCCGGCAACGGACCGGTCTTGAAGACGTCCACGTGATCGACCGCAAACAAAGCATTGAGGTCGGTTAATACGTCGTCCGGCGCCCAGGTGTGGACAAACACTTTGGTCATGACATCTTTCCGCAAGAGCAAACTACCTTAGCGTAGCTATTGTCTATTCCACGCGACGACCTTTTGCTCTTGCTCGCCTAACCCTGCGATCCCCAGAGTCATGACGTCGCCATGTTTCAGGAACCGCTGTGGCTTCATGCCCATACCGACGCCTGGTGGCGTGCCGGTGGAAACCACATCGCCCGGATGCAAGGTCATGAACTGGCTGAGATAGTAGATCAAATGCGCGACGCCGAAGATCATTTTTGACGTGTTTCCGGATTGCATCCGCTCGCCATTAACGTCTAGCCACATATCGAGCTTTTGCGGATTGTCGACCTCGTCAGCCGTCACCAACCATGGACCAACCGGGCCAAACGTGTCGCAGCTCTTGCCTTTGGTCCACGTGCCGCCCCGCTCGATTTGAAACTCGCGCTCCGACACATCATTGCAAATCGTATAGCCAGCCACATAATTGAGAGCATCGCGCTTATTGATATATTGTGCTGTTTCGCCAATTACGACGCCAAGCTCAACTTCCCAATCCGACTTCTTCGATTTCTTCGGGATCACAACAGGATCGCTGGGACCATTCAGCGCACTCATGGCCTTCAGAAATAGGATGGGTTCTTTCGGAATCGGCTGACCGGCTTCGGCCGCGTGGTCAGAATAGTTCAAACCAATACAGATGAGCTTGCCAATGCCATTTACCGGGACTCCCAGGCGCGGCCGGCCGCGAACCTGAGGCAGTCGATTGACGCCGATCTTTTCCAACTTGGCCAAACCCTTGGCCGAAAGCAACTCCGGCGTAATATCAGCGACCTTTCCGCTCAAGTCTCGTATCTTGCCGTTCTCGTCGATGACGCCCGGCTTCTCCTTGCCAACCTTGCCATAGCGAACCAGTTTCATTTCTTGTCCCCCTAACAACGTGCCACAATAATTGGTTACAGCGTGATGCCACCATCGATCACGATGGTTTGGCCCGTGACGAATGCGGCATTGTCGTCGGCCAAATACACGCACAGCGCCGCGATTTCTTCAGGCGAACCGAGGCGCCCCATCGGTTGGCGCGCAACGAACGCCTTGCGTGCGGCAATCGGATCATCGTAAGCATTGATGCGATCCTGCAAAGACGGCGTATCGACTGTCCCCGGACAGATAGCATTGCAGCGAATGCCCGCATGCAAATAGTCACTAGCAACCGATTTGGTCAACCCGATTACCGCTGCCTTGGTTGCCGAATAAGCCGCGCGATCCTTTACACCTTTCACCGACGAAGCAACAGAGGCCATGTTGATGATGGTGCCGCCGCCCTGGGATCGCATTAGCGGTAAATAGGCCTTGATCATGCGGTACATGCTTTTGACATTGATCTCGAACGACCGATCCCAGTCCGATTCCTCGCATGCCAACAACGCGCCATTCGCAACATAGCCCGCACAATTGAAAAGAATATCGACCGCCCCGGTGGTCTCCACCGCCGCCGCCACCGCCCGATTGTCGGTGACGTCAAGGCCAAACGGGCGTGCGCCAGAGATCGACTGGGCCTTTGCCCGATCGATATCGGTCGCCCAGACAGACGCTCCGGCGGCCAAGAACGCCTCGGCCGTGGCGCGCCCGATTCCTTGGCCAGCCGCCGTGATCAGCGCCGTCTTGTCCGCGAGTGTCATGTTCACGCCCCCGCCTGTGCCGCCGCTAGCCTGCAGCATCGTCGCCGACAATAACGGCGAGAGTCCACATCTCGCAAGGGGCTTGGCTTCAATTGCGTCGGCAAAGCGCGACAATTGCAGTTAAAACGCTTTGCCACTAGTGTGGCCGAAACATGTGAGGGTCGAAGTTTGGACGAGGTAAAGGCATGGTGACGGTGGCGTTACGTGACGAACCGACAGTGCGTCTGCATGATGCGGACAATGTGGTGACCGCAAAATCGAACATTGCACCGGGTTCGGTACTCACCGGGGAAAACCTGAAGGCTGTCGACGAAATCCCGGTTGGGCACAAAATCGCCACCAAAGACATTGCCGAAGGCGAAGCGATCCGCAAATACAATCAGGTTATCGGCTTTGCCTCGACGGCCATTGCGACCGGAAGTCATGTCCATACGCAAAACGTCGTCATGCGCGACTTCGAACGCGACTACGCTTTTGGCGCCGACGCCATGCCAATCCGAATGCTGCCCGAGTCTGAACGCGCGACGTTCCAAGGTTATGTGCGTGACGACGGCCGGGTGGGTACGCGCAACTACATTGCGGTCCTATCATCGGTGAATTGCTCCGCCACCGTGTGTCGATATATCGCCGACGCGTTCAAGGGCGACGCCTTGGCGGACTATCCGAATGTGGATGGCGTTGTTGCGCTCACGCACGGCACCGGTTGCGGGATGGCTGGCTACGGCGAAGGTTGGGATTTGTTGCAAGCCACCTTCGACGGCTACAAGAGACATCCGAATTTTTGCGGATCGCTCATGGTTGGACTTGGTTGTGAGGTCAATCAAGTTGCGGCAATGATCGAGAAACATGGCTGGGCAGTTGGCAAGGATTTCTTCCCGCTCACCATACAAGACACGGGTGGCACCGCGAAGACCGTGCGAGAAGGCATCGCGCGGGTCAAGGCTATGCTGCCGGAAGCCAATCGCGCGACGCGCACCACAGTTCCCGCGAGTGAACTGATTTTGGGCCTGGAATGCGGCGGCTCGGATGCCTATTCGGGCATGACGGCCAATCCGTCCCTGGGCGCCGCCGCCGACCTGTTGGTCCGCCATGGCGGGACGGCGGTTCTCGCCGAAACGCCTGAGGTCTATGGCGCCGAACACCTGCTGACCCGTCGCGCCGTCAGTCGCGAGGTTGGTGAGAAACTGATCCGCCATATCAAATGGTGGGAGGATTACACCGCTCGCAACGGTGGCGAAATGAACAACAATCCTTCGCCGGGCAACAAAGCCGGTGGCCTGACCACGATTTTGGAGAAATCTTTGGGCGCCGTGGCTAAAGGTGGAACCACCAACCTGGTCGATGTGTTTCAATATGCTGAGCGGATCCGAACCAAGGGCTTCGCCTTCATGAATACGCCCGGCTACGATGTTACGTCGGTCACTGGCATGGTCGCCGGCGGCGCCAACGTGGTGTGCTTCACGACCGGGCGCGGATCGGTTTTTGGGTGCAAGCCGGTCCCGAGTATCAAGCTTGCAACGAATTCGGCTATGTACGGCCGGTTGGAAGACGACATGGATGTCAATTGCGGCAAAGTCATGGATGGCGTGCTGAACGTCCAGGAAATGGGCGCCGAGATATTCGACACGATCTTGCGCGTTGCCTCGGGCGAACCCAGTAAGAGCGAGGCGCAGGGCTTTGGCGACGCCGAATTCGTGCCGTGGCAAATCGGCGCCATCATGTAGCAACACGTAGGGCCGCACGAACATGAACGCGCCACCTTCGGCGATGGCTTCGACCGCTGCTTCGCTGCCTGTCCGCGAAAGAATTATCAGTCTAGAGGATTCGGCGATCCGCGAAATCGCGCATGCCGGCATGGGCGACCCGGCGGTCATGCCGCTTTGGTTCGGCGAACCCGACATATCGACGCCGGACTTCATCAACCAAGCCGCGTTTCAGGCCATGCGTGACGGCCATACGTTCTATACGCCAAACAGCGGCGTGCCCGCTCTACGTGAAGCCATTGCCGGGTACACCGGCCGGCTCTATAACCTCCGCGTCAACGTCGAACGGATCACGGTTACGGCGGCCGGCATGAATGGCATGATGCTGTTGGCCCAAGGGCTCATTGATCCCGGCGATAATATGGTTGTGCTGTGCCCCGTGTGGCCAAATTTTATTCGCTGCGTCGAAATCATGGACGGCATGCCGAAATTGGTGCCGCTACAACCGCGCGATATGGGCTGGCAATTAGATCTTGATGCGCTGTTTGATGCCTGCGACGCGCGGACGCGCGCGATCTACGTCACCTCGCCCAACAACCCCACGGGCTGGATGATGCGGCAAGACGAACAGCGGGCGGTTCTCGATTTTTGTCGAAGCCGGGGCATTTGGGTGATTGCCGACGAGGTCTATGCGCGGATCGTTTATGATCGGCCCTACGCGCCATCGTTTCTGGAAATCGCCGACCCGGACGACTTGCTGATTGTGGTGAATAGTTTCTCCAAATCATGGGCGATGACCGGCTGGCGCCTGGGTTGGCTAACCGCGCCACGATCGATGGAATTGACCCTTGCCAAGCTCAATGAATATAACGTCGCATCGCCGGGAACACCGACTCAATATGCCGGCATAACGGCCATTAAGGACGGCGAACCGTTTATCACATCGATGGTTGACCGCTATCATCTTGCCCGCGACATGGTAACCCAAAGATTGAATGCCCTGGAGCGTGTACGCATGCCGCGCCCGGAAGCGGCATTCTATGCCTTTTTCGCTGTCGACGGCGTAACAGATAGCATGGCATTTGCCAAACAAGTGCTCGCCGAACGCAAGATCGGCCTGGCCCCGGGCATCGCCTTTGGCGCCGGTGGCGAAACCTATCTGCGGATCTGTTACGCGAAGTCGGCCGAATTTCTTTCACAAGCCTTGGACCGCTTGGCGCCCGCCCTCGCATAGCAAGACACGCGATAGAATGACGCGCGGTGATGACAATATCGTTCCCGCCACCGACGATGGGATTGCCCGTGCGGCCAGGATATTGCGCAATGGCGGCTTGGTCGCGTTTTCAACCGAAACTGTCTACGGCCTTGGCGCGGATGCAACGAACGACAGCGCCGTGGCGCGGATCTTCGAAGCCAAAGCGCGGCCCCGGTTCAACCCGCTTATCGTCCATGTGGCAAACCGTGACGCGGCCACCGCGCTGGCAGTTTTCAACGAACCGGCCGAGGATTTGGCGGCGCGGTTTTGGCCGGGTGCGTTGACCATTGTCTTGCCGAAACGCCCGGCTTGTCCCCTGTCAAGACTCGTTTCGGCTGGGCTCAATAGCGTCGCCGTCCGGTGTCCGCGCCATGCCACAGCCGCCGCATTGCTGCGCGCGACCGGCCGCCCGATCGCCGCACCGAGCGCAAATCGTTCGGGGAAGTTGAGCCCGACGACAGCCGCCCATGTTGCGGAAGACCTTGGCACGTCGGTTGACCTTATCCTGGATGGTGGTGCATGCCCGGTCGGGGTCGAGTCGACCGTCATCGATTTGTCAAACGGTTCGCCGCGCCTGCTGCGTCCAGGGGGTGTAACTGTCGAAGAGATTACCGCGTGCATCGGTTCGCTCGGCAAGCCAACCAAGGGCCCGGTCAAATCACCAGGTATGCTCAGCCAGCATTATGCTCCCGATATACCGCTACGGCTCAATGCGCATCAGGTGGCGGCAGATGAAGCGCTCCTTGCCTTTGGATCCGATATACCGGACGGCGCGGCCGCGACCCGGAATCTAAGCCCCACCGGTGATCTGGTCGAAGCGGCGGCAAATCTTTTTGCCGCTCTACACGACCTTAACCGGCGCGATTACGGGGGCATCGCGGTGACGCCGATTCCCAATCGTGGCTTGGGCCGCGCCATCAACGACCGCCTTCGGCGCGCGCAAAGGGGTTCGAAGTCGTGACCGCGCATTGTGGGCCGGGAGGATCGCCGCAACCCTGTCCCCCATCGGTCATACCCCCCCTTGCGGCAACGGCGTCGAACCGGTAAATCGGAATATATGAATCGCGCAGTATGGAATAGCCCATGGTAAGTCCCGTCGAGTCGGCACCGGCGATCGAAGACACAATCGCGCGCATTCGGGCCGCGGTCGGCGACAAGGCTTGCCTGACCGAGCCAGACGATTTGGCACCATTTCTAATTGATCAGCGCAACCGCTATGTCGGCCGAACGCCGCTTCTAGTCCGTCCAGCAAACACAGACGAAGTGGCCACTGTCGTCCGCATATGCGCCGAAGACCGGGTGTCGATCGTGCCGCAAGCCGGCAACACCAGTATGGTCGGCGGATCCGTGCCCCATCCGACCGGTGATGAAATCATCCTGAACCTGTCGCGAATGACCAGGATCCGCGCCATCGACCCACTCAATTACACCATGACTGTCGAGGCTGGCTGTATTTTGGCCGACGTCCAGCAAGCAGCAGGCGACGCGGATCGGTTGTTCCCGTTGAGTTTGGCGGCCGAAGGCAGTTGCCGTATCGGTGGCAATCTGGCATCGAATGCCGGCGGTATCAACGTGCTGAAATACGGCATGGCCCGTGACCTGGTTCTGGGCGTCGAAGCCGTAATGCCTGACGGCCAGATATGGGACGGACTACGGGGATTGCGGAAGGACAATACCGGATATGACCTGAAGCAGTTGTTCGTCGGAAGCGAAGGCACGCTGGGTATCATTACGGCAGCGGTCTTGAAGCTGTTTCCGAAACCGCACGATGTACAAACCGCCATGGTGGCCGTGCGCAATCTCGATGACGTGTTGACGCTTTTGGTACGCGCACGCGAGGCGTCCGGCGACCGCGTCACGGCATTCGAATGGATTGAACGGATTGGGCTCGACTTCGTCTTCAAACACGTCCCAGGAACGAAGGATCCACTACCGGACATTTATCAGCATTATGCGCTGATCGAACTCAGTTCGCCTGAAACGGATTCGGATCTTGCCTCGATCATGGAGAACTTTCTTGGTCAGGCGATCGACGACGGTCTGGTGCTGGATGGTGTCATCGCCGCCAGCACGAGTCAGGCGCAAGACCTATGGAAACTGCGCGAAAGTGTCAGCGAAGCGCAAAAACCCGAAGGCGGTAGCATCAAGCACGATATTTCCGTGCCGGTCAGCCAGGTGCCGACTTTCGTCCGTCGCGGCTGTGCGCTGATTGAAAAAGAGCTGCCGGGCGCGCGTCCTGTGCCGTTCGGACACATCGGCGACGGCAATGTACATTTCAACATCAGCCAACCTATCGGCGCGGACAAGGATGCGTTTCTCGCCGAGTGGGATCGAATCAACCACTTGGTTCACGACCTCACTCACGAACTTGGCGGCAGTTTCAGCGCCGAGCATGGCGTCGGTCGCATGAAGCGTGATGACCTTGAACGCTACAAGCCGCTGCTTGAAGTTGAACTCATGCGGCGCATCAAGGCAGCATTCGACCCCCACAATATTATGAATCCAGGCAAAGTCGTCTGACGGCATGGGAGATAAATAGGATGGCAACAGGATACGATGCGCCCGTCCAGGATATGCGATTTGTCCTTAATGAACTCATCGATTTGGATCGGTTGTCGGGGGTTGGCGACGCCGACGGGCTCAGCCCGGACCTGGTCGACCAGATTTTGGATGAGGCGGCGCGTTTTGCGCGCGAGGTGTTGGCGCCACTCAATCAGTCGGGCGACCAACAGGGTGCCCAGCTGGTCAATGGTGTGGTGCGCATGCCCGACGGCTTCGTCGATTGCTACCGCCAATTTGTCGAGGCCGGATGGAGTTCGGTCGGCGGTGATCCGGAGTTTGGTGGCCAAGGCTTGCCATGGACCCTTAATGCAGTGCTCAGCGAGATGTGGCAATCCGCCAATATGGCGTTGGCCGACGGCTGGATGCTTACGCAGGGTGCCGTCGAGTTGTTGGAGTTGCACGGGTCAGACGCGCAGAAGTCCAAATACTTGCCCAAGATGATCTCAGGTGAGTGGGCGGGAACGATGAACTTGACCGAGTCGAATGCGGGTTCGGATGTCGGGGCTTTGAAGACCAAAGCCGTACGCGACAACGGTGCCTATCGCATCACCGGCACAAAGATTTTCATCACCCATGGCGATCAAGACATGTCGGAGAACGTGATTCACTTGGTTCTTGCGCGGACACCGGATGCCCCGCCCGGCGTCCGCGGAATCTCGCTGTTCCTGGTGCCGAAGCGGATGGTCAACGATGACGGTACTTTGGGCCAGCATAACGATCTGCGCGTTGTCTCCTTGGAGCACAAGATGGGACACAACGCCAGTCCGACAGCCATGATGTCGTATGGCGATGATGGTGGTGCCGTCGGCTATTTGATCGGTGAGGAAAACCGCGGCATCGAATGTATGTTCACGATGATGAACAGCGCCCGTCTGAATGTCGCCATACAAGGTGTTGCCATTGCCGAACGTGCGTATCAAGCGGCGCGCGAATGGGCGCGGGAGCGTGTGCAAGGACGTCCGCTTGCCGCACCCAGCCCGGACATGGTCCCCATCATCCAACATCCCGATGTCAGGCGCATGCTACTGGACATGAAAGCACAAACGGAAGCAATACGCGCGCTTTGCTATTCGGTTGCTGAGGCACTTGATTTGTCGCGCGGGCACAAAGACAAAGGCGTGCGCGAAGCCGCGCGTGGTTATCTGGAATTGATGACACCCGTCGCCAAGGCTTGGTCCACCGATCAAGGCTTCGAAGTGGCGTCAATCGGTGTTCAGGTTCATGGCGGCATGGGATACATCGAAGAGACTGGCGCGGCACAGCATCTGCGCGATGCCCGCATCACGATGATTTACGAAGGAACCAACGGTATCCAAGCGCTCGATTTGGTGCGCCGAAAACTTCAGCAGGATGGAGGCGCGGCCGCGGCCCGGTTGATTTCAGATATGCGCACGACCGCGCGGTCGCTCGCGGAGAACGGTGCGCCGGAACTGGCCGCCATTTCGAAGATGCTGACACCGGCGATTGATGTCTTGGAATCGACCACCGACTGGGTCCGTACAACCTTCAAAAGCGATCCGAATGTCGCGGCGGCGGGTGCCACGGCCTATTGCCGTATGCTCGGCTTCGTTGCCGGTGGCTGGCTGCTTGGCAAAGGCGCGCTGCGCCTCGCAGAACACAGCACCGAAGATCCCTTATTTCGAAATTCAAAACTCCAAACTGCGCAACATTTTGCACAGCAATATTTGCCTCAGGCTGCTGCACTGCATACGGCCGTGACGAAAAGTCACGAAACTGTCCTGGCCATCGCCGAAGACGCACTGTAGCATTTGAAACTGGAACGTCTCGACAAAAAATGCCGATTACAGCTGAATTGCGCTGATCAACAGACTCGCGACAACTTGGGAGCCAGAGCCTCACCATGACAATGAAACACCCAGAAACGATCGTCTTGCACGCTGGCTATCGCAAAGACGACGCAACGAACGCGGTTGCCGTTCCGATTTATCAAACCACGTCCTATCAGTTCGACAGCGTGGAACACGCCGCCAATCTGTTTTCGCTGAAGGAATTGGGCAACATCTACACGCGGATTATGAATCCGACTTGCGCGGTTCTTGAAGAAAGGTTGACGGCATTGGAAGGCGGCGCGGCGGCGCTGGCCGTATCATCGGGCCAGGCGGCATCGATGATGGCGATCCAAAACATCGCACAGGCCGGTGACAATGTCGTTAGTTCCACGGATCTATACGGCGGCACTTGGAACTTGTTCGCCAATTCCTTGAAGACGATGGGAATCGAAGTGCGCTTCGTCGATCCCGCGGATCCGGAGGCATTTCGCGCCGCGACTGACGACCGCACGCGCGCTTACTACGCCGAAACTTTGCCGAACCCCAAGCTTGAAGTGTTTCCGATTAAGGAAGTGGCCGACATTGGTCGCTCAATCGGCGTCCCATTGATCATGGACAATACGGCAGCTCACGGTTTGTGCCGGCCGTTCGATCACGGAGCGGCGATCATCGCATCGTCGTGCACGAAGTATATCGGCGGCCACGGCAGCTCTATAGGCGGCATCATCATTGACGGCGGCAATTTCGATTGGAAAGCGCACGCGGATCGTTTCCCGATGCTCAATCAGCCGGATCCCAGCTATCATGGGGCCGTTTGGGTGGAGGCAACTGCGCCGTTGGGGCCGATAGCCTATATCATCAAGGCACGCGTCACATTGTTGCGTGACTGCGGACAAGCCATGAGTCCGTTCAACGCATTTCTATTCTTACAAGGCCTAGAAACGCTGCCGCTGCGGATGGCGCGCCATTCCGAGAATGCCAATCAGGTGGCGGAGTTCCTGAATGGCCACGAAAAAGTGTCGCGGGTAATTCATCCAAGCCTGATGTCTGGCGAAGCCCGGCGTCGTGCCGACGCCTGCATGAATGGGGGCTATGGTGGCCTGTGCGGATTCGAACTCAAGGGCGGTCACGAGGCCGGCACGCGGTTCATAGATGCATTGCAGATGTTCTACCATCTCGCCAATATCGGTGACGCGCGCAGCCTGGCCATACATCCCGCCAGCACAACCCATTCGCAGCTCACGCCGGAAGAGCAGCAAGCAACTGGTGTGACCCCAGGTTACGTGCGTCTGTCGCTGGGGCTTGAACATATCGAGGATATTTTTGCCGACCTAAGTCAGGCACTTGAAAAAGCGTAATTACGTCGCGCGCAGCGAAGATCTCGGGATACCGTCGCGGTCCGATCTCAGCAGGCTTGTGCCACTGATATCTGGCCGCGGCTCTTCGCCAAGCAAGTCGACCAAAGTTGGCACGACATCGAATGCAGAGCGGATCCCACGGTCTCGCACGTCTAGGCCGGCATTAGACAAATAGGCAAAGCCGAATCGGCCGGTATGCCCCCCGGTTCGACGTAGGGGAACCGGCCCGATGCGTCCATGTTTTGGATGTTCGAAGGCGGCCGTCGGCGCGTTCCATAGCACAACTAAATCAGCTTCGCTGACACCTAGATTACGTGGATCGTTGCGGGGCGGTCGCTCGATCGATTGGACGACGCACTCGCCGGAACACGGGTCCGTGCATCTTCTTAGCAACGCCTCTATCTCATCGCACACATCGTGATAGGCGTTGATCGGCACGCAGCCATGTTTCTCGCGCCCGACCAAATTGATGCGAATGCGACCATCATAAAACGACGGTAGGGCAAATGCCGGCATTTTGCGCCAGTAGCTTTGGTAGCGGGTGGCGGGCATCCACCGCATTGAGTCAGTCTCCAAGGCAGCACGATTGGGCGCGGACAGCCCGACGGTACGCCGCAATTTGGCCGTGGCGCGGCGCATGAAGTGCCGGGCTTCGGTGCGGTGACTTGTGACCAAATCGGCAACCAGCCAATTGGCCTCGGTGTCCGGAATCACGAGACCTTCATGGGATTGCGCCCAAGACTCAGGCGTCTTGAGCGCCGCGCATCCGAACGCGTGCCGATAGAGAAGTTCCGGCAAAAGCAACATGCTTTGCACATCCGACCGGTTGGTGCCCATGCCATGAAGTGCAAAGACCACGACAATCGCATCGGGAAAAGCCTCGACCAACTGACCAATCAGGCCATCGACCGCACGATAAACCGCGCGAACGCCATCTCCGGCCGACCTAGCCGACGGCATGTCGTGCAACGGATGCGCCGGATCAATGCCATGCCACAAGCCTTCAATCACCGAGTGGATTTCACTAACAACGACAAGACCCAGGTCCCAATCGGGGACACGTTCGCCCAGCATCCATTTCGCCAGTCGCGTACGCGCCACCACGCCTTCGACAAGCCCCTCGCCCATGGCACGACAGCGGCCTGCCGATGGCCACGCGAAACCATAGATCCACGCCTCAGCCGGATAGGCGCCGAAACGTGATTGAATCTCATCCAGCATGCCGTTCGGGCGCGCCATCCGCGCCGTGCCGGGATCGTGCGCCCCCCATCCGACCACGCCCTGAACCTGTGGCGCCAGCTTCAAGTCGAAGTACGGACAATCGACGACGACCGTACGGGCGCTCAAAAGTGCCGCGAATGGCGTGGTGCGGGCTGGTTTTAGCCGTGCGACATAGGTACGCGGATCAAAGTCGACCGCCGACCAGCGATTCGCCCGTTCGGGACTCAGGCCAGAGGCGACATGTTCCCATGCCAAACCAATCCTTTGTGCGTCGCCATGATCGAGCAGAAAGCGCGCCGCACAATCGCGAACACGCGCCAACGCTGGCATGTCGCCGGCAGCCATGAGTTCCTCGCCGAGCGAGCGCTCATAGCCGTCCAGACCGATTGCCAGGACGCGTCGCTTCGCCGTCAATGCGCGTCACCTGTTTGTTGTGTCAATCCGGAATGCCTTGCGAAATAGACTTCAGCTAAACTGGGCGGCCCTCGATCTGGTACCCTGGATCATTGTAACCGGGCGTCGACGGATGCCCGGGTGCGACAAGACTGTCAATCAACGTTTCGTCCTCGGCGTGCCAATCTTGGACCAACGCGCCAAGATAGTTTTCCATTTGGTCGATCGTTCGTGGCCCAACGATCGTTGCCGTGACAATCTTGTTGGCAAGCACCCAATTGACGGCGAAATGACCGGGCTGCATGCCGCGCGCGGCGGCATGGGAAACAATTTTCTGAGCAATTACCAGGGATTCCTCGCGAAACTCCGTTTGCATCATGCGCGTGTCCTTGCGCCCAGCCCGCGTATCGGCGGCGGGCGCCGCGCCCGGCGCATATTTTCCGGTCAATACGCCACGCGCCAATGGGCTGTACGGCACGACACCCATGCCGTAGTGTCGACACACCGGCAATATTTCCGTTTCCGGCATGCGGTTCATGGCATTGTAGTAGGGTTGACTCACAATCGGGTCGTCGACGCCAAGCTGGCGGCACAGCCGAACGACCTCGGCATGCCGCCAAGCACGGAAATTGGATAGACCAAAATAACGAATCTTGCCCGCACGAATCGCGTCACCAACGGCGCGGATCGATTCATCCAGCCGAGTCGCCAGATCCTCTCGGTGGAAATAGAAAATATCGATATAATCCGTACCCAACCTACGCAAACTATTGTCGAGCGAACGAAGAATCCAGCGACGTGTCAGCCCACCTTGATTGGCATCACCGCCGGGAAACGGCTGCCCGGTCTTGGTCGCCAGCACCCAATCATGACGCTGCGCGCGAATGGCACGGCCTGTGATTTCTTCCGACGCGCCGCGTGCATAGACGTCGGCGGTATCGATAAAGTTGATCCCGGCGTCTCGGGCCATATCGGTAATACGCTGCGCCGCCGGTTCGTCGGCGCCCGCGCCAAACATCATCGTTCCCAAACAAAGCGGCGAGACTCTCAGGCCGCTACGGCCAAGATTGCGGAGCTTCATGGATCCGCTCATGCAAACACCACATCGGCGGTCATCGCGACAGACCCCGCCGGATCGACCGCCCAAAGGGCACAACCTTCGGCGGTTGGTGTTCCCGCCACGTCAAACGGGGCATCCGCGAACAACGGACGCCTGGCCCGATACGTGATGGACCCAACCCGCGCGTCAGGCATTTCTCGATGCAACAGCTCGGCCAGCAATGTCGCAGTTAGCGGACCATGCACGATCAAGCCGGGATAGCCCTCGGTGTCCGTCACATACGGGTAATCATAGTGTATGCGATGGCCATTGAAGGTCAGCGCCGAATAGCGAAACAAGAACACGGGGTCCGGTGTAATCCTCCGTCGCCACTCCGCCTCTCGAGCCGGCGGATCAGTGGGCGGGGCCGGCGCGTCGGCGCGCGCGGCCTCGCGATAGACAATGTCATGCCACTCCTCCAACGCCAGTCCGTCTGGACCATGGTAGGCATGCTTGACGGTCACGACGGCCAGAGCACCGCTACGACCCGCGCGTTGTTTAATCGATTCGATCTCGGAAACGCGCCGTGCCTCGGCCCCGATAGGCAACGATTTATGAAATACCAATCGATTGCCGCCCCACATACGCCGCGGCAACGGCACTGGCGGAAGGAAACCACCGCGTTTCGCGTGGCCATCCGCCGCCAAATCCGCCTCTGGTGTGATCTCGACAAAATAGAGCCAGTGCCACGCCGGCGGTAGCGGATCGCCCGCGGCCGGAAAAGTCGTGCGATCGAGCGTCGCCGCCAGCGCCGCGGCCGGAAAAGCGGTGATCGCGTCGGACCTTTCCTCGCGCCGGCCGATCCAATCGTCCAAGTTTGGCACGTCGCTCACGGCATATCTCCTTAGTTTGGACATTGGCCGAAGACTCACCGACGGGCCAAATATCAGTAAGAGCGGGGCATCCCCAGCACATTTTGGCCAACATAGGCTAGGACCAAATTGGTCGAAATCGGCGCGATCTGATAAAGGCGCGCTTCGCGGAATTTGCGCTCGATGTCGTATTCCTCCGCAAATCCAAAGCCACCATGCGTTTGTAAGCAGGCTTCGGCGGCATGCCACGAGGCCTCTGATGCCACCAGCTTGGCCATATTGGCTTCGGCACCGCAAGGCATACCGGCATCGAACAACGTCGCCGCCTTGCGAACCATCATTTCCGCTGCCTCGATTTCCACATGGGCACGCGCGATGGGAAACTGAACGCCTTGGTTCTGCCCGATCGGTCGACCGAAAACGACACGTTCATTGGCGTACGCGGTTGCCCGATCGACGAAGAATCGGCCGTCACCGAGACATTCAGACGCTATCAAAATGCGCTCGGCGTTCATCCCATCGAGGACATAGCTGAAGCCCTCGCCTTCCAAGCCGATCAGGCTGTCGGCGGGAATGCGCAGATCGTCGAAAAACAGCTCTGTCGTGGCATGATTGATCATCGTGCGGATCGGTCGGATCGTCAGGCCATTGCCGATCGCCGCCCGCATATCGATCAAAAATACCGACAAGCCGTGGCGACGCGAGCGTACTTGATCCAGTGGCGTCGTGCGCGCGAGCAACAGCATCAAATCCGAGTGCTCGGCCCGACTGATCCATACTTTTTGACCGTTAACCAGGTAACTGTCGCCATCGCGCACCGCCGTCGTCTTCAGCTGGGTGGTGTCCGAACCCGTGATTGGCTCGGTCACGCCAAATGCCTGCAGCCGCAACGAACCATCGGCAATGCGCGGCAGATATGTCCGTTTCTGCGCCTCGGAACCGTGCCGCAAAAGCGTGCCCATGATGTACATCTGCGCATGGCATGCGGCGCCATTGCATCCGGCGCGATGAATTTCCTCCAAGATCGATGACGATGCGCCAATCGGCAGACCACTGCCGCCATAGGCCTCGGGAATTAGTGCCGCCAGATAGCCAGCTTCAGTCAGAGCTTTGATGAAATCTGTTGGATAGGCGCGCTCCCGATCTAGCTCGCGCCAGTAACTGCCGGGGAAGCGCTCACACAATCCGCGTACACCAGCGCGTATCTCGGAGAAAGTCTCACCGATCGGCACCCCAACATCGGCTGCACCCGCCGCCGCGCTGCTGGCGCCACTCACATCAATGTCACCGCTGGTCATTCAAACCGCACCGCAAATGTTGCCGCCGCGCGACGCGCGGTCGGTCCTAAACAGTGCGCAGTCTATCGGCCGACGACATGCGACTCAAGCGTGCCCACCCGTGCCGGACGGGCGGGCAAACATGCATTTTTGGGAGATTATTGGGCGATCCGCAGGTGAAGCGGCACGACCCTGGTTTGACCCCTAAATCGTTATATCGAGGCGACCTCCGCGCTGGGCGCGATCGTCCGGTGCGTCGGGCTCGGATAAACGAACGACCGTTCGCGGTGCGCTATCTTCGGATTTGCGAACCTCGGGCGCGGCGGATTCCTCGGCAGACACGGCGCGCGTATCAGCTGAGTTGACTGCCGCCGGGTCATCAGCGGCCCGCTGTGTCTTCTGACGATCCGTCTGCGCCGCCTCCTGCGCCGCCTGGCCCTGCGTGCCCGCGAAGGGCGACACATTCGAGAACGACGCCGTCGTCTGGTTAATATCCATAAACTCTGTCCCCAGGGTGCGTCTGCATCACAAACCAAAGTATCGTCAGAACACCGTCCGTCAATTCGGACAGGCTGGTTCTGTGCGAGCCATCACAATGAAGACCGAAACAGCCGGCAAGAAATGCCGTGCGGCACGGGTTACCCGGCGGAATCAAGCCGCCGCACCAAGCGCGTTAACAAATTTGCAAGCTTTCCCGCGGGTTTACCAAATTGGCCCGGGACTTGCTGAATGTCCGGCTGGTCAAAGCCCTATGCCGCAACAGGATGAAACTGCAATGAACGACATCGCGATCGAAACACGCCCTACGCCGCCGGGCCCGGATCCGGTCCACGGACGCGATCGCGCGAAGCCAGGACAGGACGCCAGCGCGGCGCCGTTTGCGGCTTTGGTTGCGGCCGCAAGCCCGCAACAGGGCGAACCGACAGAAGCCCGCAATGATGCGGCACCTGAAAAGCAGGCGACCCCACATTCGAACCCAAATACTGGCCGCGAAGGAACTACCGCACCAGCCGGTGAGCAATCTGAAGCCGCACGTGTGGCGGCCAACGCCCCGGAATTGAACACCACAAAACGCGGCAAGACACCCGCCCCGTCAGTTCAAACTCCAATCCCGGAGATCAAGTCCGGTCCTTCGCCGCTACCTGAGCAAAACCAGAGTATTGCCACTGGCGGTGCCGGCGACGAGGTGAATCGCAACGATAGATTGCAGGTGCCCACAGCCGGGCCCAAGGCAAACGCCGATCAGGCCCCGATTCTGACAGCGATAGACGCCGCCAAAGGTGTCGAGGGGCCGGGCAAATCGGCCCCCCTCTCTTTCATAGACGGGGCGCAAGAAACGATCGAGAAGACAACCAAACCCGAGAGTCGGGCTCAACTGTCCACACCGTCGGCCGCGACAACGGCCGCCACGAAAGTTCAAACCGAATTGCCGAATGAGAATGGTGGTATCACGAAACCGCTGCCACCTGCCGAGCTACCAGCAACACGACGCGCGCCCTCGACGCCAGGGCCCGCCGGCAGCACGGTCGCCACGACCGCCCCCGCTTTTGACAGCGACTTGCCGGTCACAGCCAGCAACAACCCGATTGTGGCCGAGATGAATGTTTCACCGCGCGAGAGAATTCGCGCACCGCGAAGCCCAGCCGAAAAACCGACATCGAAGGCGTTTGCAGTGGGGTCCACGGACGGCGTAGCCAGCGAGAGTCCGAAAACGCTCGGTCGCGCCAACGGCGCGCAGTCGGGCGCTCCCTCGGCTGTTCTTGAGCAAGCCCTTCAAGAAGCGCGCAATATGGCGGCATCAAACGCGGGCGACACGCGACCCGGCGCAGGCCCCGGCAACGCTGTGTTCGCGGTTCCGGTGGATAACGCAATTGCGGCCGACAATACGGGCACACAAGCACCGTCAGTCGGATCCGTGGATGGCGTTAGGCTGGGCGGACTGGCCGGCGAGACCGGTACGCCGGCGATCCGCGCCGGTACCGCGCACCTGCCGGTTGCCGACCAAATCGCGGTTCAGATCACACGCGCCGTCGCCGGTGGTCAGGGTCAAATCAGAATCCGTCTGCACCCGGCCGAACTTGGCATGATCGACGTCAAATTGGAGATGTCTGATTCGGGCCGCCTGAGCACCACAATCGTAGTCGAACGACCAGAGACGCTTGATCTGCTGCAACGCGACGCGCGCTCTCTGGAAAAAGCACTTCAACAGGCCGGTCTGGACGCGAACAAAGACAGTTTGAACTTCAGCCTGCGCGGCGACGACAACCGCGGCCGTTTCGCTGACGCCGAGACACGTCGCGACAACGGCTCCGACGAGGACAATCCGGCCGCAAGCGAACCCCAGTTGGATGAATCACAACAGACAAATCCAGCGGCGATGCTGCGCGCGCGCGGCGCCATCGACGTTCATGTTTAAGCATTAGTAAAGGAACTCGGTACCGTGGAAGAGATCTCGGGCGTCACGAATAGCCAAGTGCAACAGGCGTCGGCCCTCGCTGGCTCGACCCTGGCCAAGAATTTCGACACGTTTCTGACGTTGCTGACCACACAGCTCCGCCATCAAGATCCGCTTTCGCCCATGGATTCGACGGAGTTCACCAATCAGCTCGTCTCGTTTGCCGGCGTCGAGCAGCAAATCAATCAAAACAAAAACTTAGAAAACTTGATCGCACTTCAAAAGGCAAACCGGGCCGCTACCGCCGTGTCGTTCCTGGGCACCCGGATCGAGGCTCCTGGTAGCACGACGATGCTGGATAACGGGACCGCTGAGTGGACTTACACATTAAACAGCAATGCCGACCAAGTCGCGCTGACAGTCACCGACAAGGCCGGCAACGTCGTTTACCTGAACGATGGACCCAACAGCGTTGGCAGCCACGGCTTCGCATGGGATGGCCGGGACCTATTCGGCAATCAGCTGCCCGAAGGTGAGTACACCCTGAACGTGACGGCAACGGATTCTGACGGCAACTCGATACCGGTCCAGACCGGTATCATCGGGACCGTGACCGGCATGCAAACCGCTGATGATGACATTTTCCTCTATATCGGCGGGATCAGCGTGCGACTGAGCGATATCACCTCGGTCAAGGCGGCGTTGCCGTCCAACAATAACCAACCATCGGCTTAAGTGAGCCCAAGCAGATGAAACCAAAAACTCTGCGTTTTCAATATCTTAACAAGGAGAACATGAGATGAGTCTCTATGGCGCATTGTTCACCGGCGTGACCGGACTTGGGGCTCAGAGCCAAGCGATGGGGATGATTTCCGACAACATCGCCAACGTCAACACGGTCGGCTATAAGCGCACGACGGCCCGTTTTTCGACGCTGGTGACTAGCACCAGCACGATCAACACATTCTCGCCCGGCGGTGTCCGTTCCAAACCGTTCGCACTGATTGCACAACAGGGTCAATTGTCGACCACGCAGTCCGACCTGGACGCGGCCGTCGTCGGCAAGGGATTCTTCGTCATCAATCAACAGGCGGACCAAAGCGGTGAGACGTTATATACCCGCGCTGGCTCCTTCACCCCGGACGCGACCGGAAATCTACGCAACACGGCAGGTTATTATCTACAGGGTTGGCCGCTCGATGCGAATGGCAATATTCCGGCCTCGTCGGCCGATTTGAGCAGCCTGCAGACGGTCAACGTGTCGGCCGTCAGCGGTGTCGCTTCGGAAACAACGACAGTCGCGATCGGCGCCAACCTCGACGCAAGCCAAACGACCTATGCCGGCGCATATGCCGTCGGTGACATGGCTGCTGGTACCGTTACGCCGCACTTCTTCCGGAATTTCATCATCTATGACAGCCTCGGCAGCTCCCACGAACTGACCGCAGGCTACTTGAAAACCGGCACGAATACCTGGGCGGTCGAAGTCTATGCGGCAGTGCCCGCGGAGCTGCAGGCGCCGACCACGAACCCGCTGGCGACCGGCAACATGATCTTCAATGGCGATGCCACCCTCGATGCCGACGCCGCCGGCGCCACCATCGGCACGTATAACGCCACCACGGGCGCACTCGAGACAACATTAGGGATCAACTGGGCCAATGGCGCATCAGCCACTTCGGCCACGCTGGATTGGGGCACCAATGATCAAAATGATGGCCTGACCCAGTTCGACTCGCAGTTCAACGTGTCGTTCGTCAATCAAAACGGCGCCGCGGTCGGTTTGCTCAGCAGTGTCGCCATCGATACCGATGGATTTGTGGTCGCGTCCTTCACCAACGGCGAAACGCAACAGCTCTACAAACTGCCGCTCGCCACATTCTCGGACCCGTCATCGCTGACCGCGCGCGAGGGCAATGCCTATGCTGAGACCAATCTGTCCGGCAGCTTCAACTTGCGCGAGGCCAAAACCGGTGGCGCGGGCGCTTTTGTGCCGGCGGCGCTGGAATCTTCGAACGTTGATATTGCGCAAGAGTTCACGGACATGATTGTGACCCAGCGTGCTTATTCCGCCAGCACACGTGTCATCACGACCGTCGATCAAATGCTCGACGAGTTGCTGCGACTGCGGCGGTAATCTTCTTAGCGTCAACCCAGTCCCCCAGGGCGACGCTGCGGGGCCGAGCAATAGCTCGGCCCCATTTTTTTATTCGAATCAATAATTTGTGACAAAAACTGGAACGTTTGCAGCAGCGTTGGTTTGACGCTGGGTTCGGCCGTCGTTAGCACTGTCTTAAGGGCAGCAACGTACAATTGCGTTGATCAAATAAGACATAAAGATAATTGCAAGTAATGGTCGAGCGCCTCGCCTTCACCACAGTCAACGACAAAGTCACTTTGCTGACCCCGGACCGGTTGCCGCCCGCGGACCTACGGCGTTGGGTTGCCCGGCGTAAAGCCGACGTGGTGACCGCCGTGCGGGTCGGTCTACTCACCAAGGTTGAAGCCTGTCGCCGTTATGACTTGTCACTTGAAGAGTACGAGTCGTGGGAGAAAGCCTACTTCGACCGCGGTTTACCCGGCCTGCGCGTGACCTAAGCGGGCAAGAGTACGCGCGAACCTTCCGACCAGCCGCCGGTGACAAAATATACGCCGGCAATCGATCTCAAGTCGGCCGCCCACGTCGACCGCCGTAGATGTATGCCGCAGCCCTTCGACATGGCAAATAAACCGCAGAATTCTGCGCTTAACTGGTTATTCACGCTCGCTGTCGAGAATAACAAAAAGGTCGTAAACCGGCCCCATCGGGCGTGCTTGTCCGATCGGGCGAACCAGTACAGGGCGAAGGTCGTTTTCAGTGGGTGGATTGTCACACACCTTGCGCGCGCTAGGCCCGATGCGGCTTCTGGCGATGGGAATCGTCGGGCTGAGCATGCTCGGATTCTTCGCCTACTTGGCCACGCGCTTGACCGCGCCAGACTTCGCCCTCCTCTATGGAAATCTGCCGCCTGATGAAAGCGGAGAAATCGTCAGCCAACTTGAAAGCATGGGCGTGCCCTACCAGCTTGCCGCCAATGGCACGCAGATATTGGTGCCGGGCGACCAAGTTCTGCGCCTTCGCGTTGGATTGGCGGAGCAAGGATTACCGTCCGGTGGCTCGATCGGTTACGAAGTTTTCGATGATGGCAGCAGCCTGGGCACCACCAGCTTTGTACAAAATGTCAATCTGCTGAGAGCCATTGAAGGCGAACTCGGGCGTACGATCGGTGCCCTCGACCCGGTGCGTAGCGCCCGCGTTCATGTGGTCTTGCCCCGACGGGAGTTGTTTCAGCGAGACGGCAACGAGCCGACCGCATCCGTTTTTCTGCGCTTGCGAAGCGGCAACCTGGGCCCGAGCCTGGTGGCCGCGATCCAACATTTGGTGGCGGCGGCGGTGCCGGGCCTGGAAACCAACCGAGTCGCAATCGTCGATGGCCGTGGCAATTTGCTGGCCAGTGGCGAAGACAATGGCGATGAAGTCGGTGTCATGGCAACCCGCGCCGCCGAATACCAACGGAATGTCGAACGCCAGTTCAAGCAGACTATCGAGCAACTCATTCAACAGTCCGTCGGCCCCGGGAAAGTGCGCGCCGAAGTCGCCGCCGAGATCAATTTTGACCGAACGACGATCAACGAAGAACTCTACGATCCGGACGGACAAGTCGTCAGGTCGACGCAGACAATCGAAGATAGCGCGAACAGCACTGAGGGCGACGAACAGGTTTCGGTCGGCAATAACTTGCCTGATTCAGACAATAGCGAAGGTGGCATCGAAAGTCAGACCAGCAGCTTGCGCACTGAGGAAACCGTCAATTTCGAGATCTCGCGTACGATCCGCAATCAGATTCAGGAAACCGGCAGCATAGAAAGGCTGTCGATTGCTGTGCTTGTCGACGGTATCTATAGCGTAAACGCGGAGACGGAAGAGCGGACATATCAACCACGCGGCGACGAAGAGCTCCAGCAAATTGAAGCGCTGGTCCGATCGGCCGTCGGCTTTGACGAAAAGCGTGGCGACACGATCGAAGTGGCCAATCTTCAATTTGCTGAGATCGACGAGCTGCCCGCCGAAGACGTGCCGTTACTGGGCTTGAGCAAAACCGACTATTTCAAGATCGCCGAAATCGTCGTACTGGCCATCGTCGCCATTTTGGTCATCCTTCTGGTTCTGCGGCCAATGGTTAGCCGGATCCTGGCCGGAGTCGCCGAAGGCCGCGCGCAGGCCGCCGCTGTCCTGGGCCAACCCGCTGCCGCACCGGGCCAACCGCAGTTGGCCGCGCCCACTGGCGATCCAGCTCTGGCAGCCGCTCCGGCCGCCCAACTGGTTGCTCCGGCCGACGAAGTCGAACCGGAGTCGATGATCGATATCTCCAAAGTCGAAGGACGGGTGCGCGCGTCATCGGTGCGCAAGATCGGTGAAATTATCGACAAGCACCCGGACGAAGCATTGACAATCTTGCGCGGTTGGATGACCGAGAGCCCGCACAACTGAGGCAAAGAGTGGACACGATTTGAAAATGGCAGCGCCCATTCATGATTATCGGTCGTTGAGCGGTCCGCAAAAAGCGGCGATCGTCGTGCTCTCGCTCGATCAAGATCGGGTCGCGCGGTTGTTCGAGCTTATGGACATGGAGGAAATCAAAGAGATTTCCTCAACAATGTCACAGCTTGGCGGGGTTGCGTCAGAAGTGGTGGAGCGGCTGTATGTTGACTTTGTCGATCAAATCGCGGGCACCGGATCATTGCGGGGTTCATTCGACTCAACCGAACGCTTGCTCCGCAACACGCTGCCGGACGAACGGGTCACTGAGATCATGGAGGAGCTGCGCGGTCCGGCCGGTCGAACCATGTGGGACAAGCTTGGCAACGTAAATGAGAGCGTGCTGGCAAACTATCTAAAGAACGAGTATCCGCAAACCGTTGCCGTTGTCTTGTCAAAGGTTCGATCGGAACATGCCGCGCGCGTGCTTGGTTTGTTGCCCGATGACTTTTCGGTTGAGGTCGTCATGCGCATGCTGCGCATGGAAACGGTGCAAAAGGAAATTCTCGAAGACGTCGAACGAACACTCCGTATCGAGTTTATGAGCAATCTCGCTGCAACCACGCGGCGCGACGCCCATGAACTCATGGCCGATATCTTCAACAATTTCGACCGCGCCTCGGAAGCCCGCTTCATGCAAGCGCTGGAGGAACGCGACCGTGAAGCGGCGGAGCGCATCAAGGCCCTGATGTATACGTTTGAGGACCTTGGCAAATTGGATCCTACCGGCGTGCAAACGCTGTTGCGGCATATCGACAAAGATAAGTTAGGACTTGCACTAAAAGGTGCCTCAGAAGAACTGCGCAACCTATTCTTTTCGAATATGTCTGAGCGCGCGGCCAAGATCTTACGTGAAGATATGGAAGCAATGGGCCCCGTGCGCCTGAGCGACGTCGACGAATCCCAAGCTGAGATCGTCAATCAGGCCAAGGAATTGGCTGCGTCCGGTGAACTGATGATGGCCGGATCTGGTGATGACGAGTTGGTCTATTAGTATGCAAATGAGTTTGAACTAAAATGTGTCCATCGATTCCAGGCCAAATCGACCCCGCTGCTTTCGGTTTTGACACGATTCTCGATGGTGAAAGGACCAGTGATCGTGCGCAACGCCGCGAGCGACAGAGGCCGGTTCATACGGACTCGGATCTTGTTGCCGCGCGCGAGCAGGCTTTCGCCGATGGTGTTGCCGAAGGCCAGCGCCGCGTCATCGCGAGCTTGGAGCAGGACTCGGTACACGTTATGCAACGTATCGCCAGTGGCGTAGAGGCTCTGCGGTCCGTCGACGCAGTGGCAAGACAGGCCAGCACAAGCGATGTCGCCACAGTTTCGATGGCAATTGCAAAGCAACTTGCCGGCGCCGCGCTTGCAGGAGATTCCTTGTCGGTGATCGAACCGGTGATAACGGACTGCCTCGATCGCCTTTACGGTGAAACAGTACTCGTCGTACGGGTGCATCCAGATCTCGTCGATCCCTTGCAGCATCGAATCACGAAATCCGAGTTTGCTAGCGGATTTGCGGCTGAAGTCCAAATCTCTGCGGGCCATGACCTCGCGCGCGGTGACTGCCGCGTTGAATGGCGTGGCGGCTGTGCCGAACGCGTTCAGCGAACGACCTGGGCCGACGTTGAAACGGTCGTTGCGCGCTATATCGCATTCGACGAAACCGCGGAGACCCCGACGGTAGACGTCGTGGAGTCGACAGATGAGCCCATCGCAACCCCTGAACCAGAAATTGATATGACCACGCCGGCGCAAGAGGTGTTGCCGCCGGTCTTGGACGAGACGCTTGCGGAGGTCCTGGGGCCAGAGATCCGCGACGCGATGGCCGCGGCGCAACGCATCGCCGGCTCAGACGATCCAGCCGAGGCCGAGGTCACACCTTCCCAAGCCCCCCCCGATAACCAGACCCGCACGGGTACCGAGAGCTAACCATGGCGGACACGACAGAAACAGATGTGGCGGAATTGCCGCCCCAGGATGTCACTTCGGAACAGCCTGCCGACGGGTCGGCCGACGACACGGGCGACGATGGACCGCGCAGTTCCGCTGACCTGGAGGCCGTCTATGACATCCCGGTGCAGGTCTCGGCGGTTTTGGGCAAGGCGAGCATGCCTGTCAGTCAGCTTTTGCGCCTTGGGCGCGGGGCGGTGGTCGAGCTCGATCGCAAAGTTGGCGAGGCGATCGATATATACGTCAACAATCGTTTGGTGGCCCGCGGCGAAGTCGTGGTTGTTGACGATCGGTTGGGCGTCACCATGACGGAGATCATAAAAACGGAGCGGTACTAACGGGTCTTGATCCCGTACGTAGCGTCGCAAGAACAATGACGTGGTGCCAGTGAACATTGCATTATGGATATTGCAACTCTCATAGGAATGGTCGTGGGTTTCGGGCTGGTCGGCGCCGCCATCGCCGTCGGCGGCTCGCCGCTGGCGTTCGTCGACGTGCCCTCGGTCCTGATCGTGATCGGCGGCACATTTGCGATCACCATGATTAGCTTCTCGCTCAACGAAATCATTAAGGGCCAGGGCTTGATGCTCAAGGCGGTATTCAACAAGGCCGCGGATCCCGCGGCGGCGGCCCTCAAGGTGTTGGAGCTGGCGGACCTGGCGCGAAAGAATGGGGTGCTGGGGATGCAAGAGAGCCTTAAGAATTTGGACGATTCGCCGTTTCTTCAAAAAGGTCTTGCGATGGTGGTCGACGGCACGCCGGGCGATGATGTCGAAAAGGTGATGCGCCAAGAAATTAAAGGCATGTCGGCGCGCCACGAAAAAGGGGTCAGCATCCTGCAGCGCGCCGGTACCGTCGCGCCGGCCATGGGGCTGATCGGCACGCTGATTGGCCTGGTTCAGATGCTCGGCAATCTCGACGATCCGAACAGCATCGGTCCCTCTATGGCTGTCGCCTTGCTGACCACGATGTATGGCGCGGTTTTGGCGAACATGGTCTTCAACCCCTTAGCAGGCAAACTTGAGAGGAATTCGAAAGAAGAGCAGCTATTGATGAACGTCTATACGCTTGGCGCCGGATCTATTGGCCGACAAGAAAATCCGCGCCGGCTCGAAACACTTATCAACACATTGCTGCCACCCGCCAAACGGGTCCAGTTTTTTGACTAGAGCAGTGTCCAACAATATTGAATCAATTCTGTTCGCGGCCCGCCGGTCGCGAACCCGCAGGGCCGGGCGCCTTTTCGCCAATCTCGGCGTCGCTGTCCTTGGCCGTATGCCCGATACGCCCTGCGGGCGGCGACTTGATCTTGGCGCAAATTCGCGCCGGCAGAATGGTTCAATATTGTTGGACACTGCTCTAGCGACCTAGGGGGGATTTGACCATGCGCTTGATGATTATCGGAAACCTTGCCGGTCAGATGGGCGAAGCCTGCAAGATCGCCGTTTCGCGCGGCGCGAAAGTCGTACAAGCGGACGCGATCGACTCGGGCCTCGATTTGCTTCGTTCGACCGAAGGCGCCGGTGCCGATTTGGTCTTGGTGGACGTGGCCATCGATATTGCCACGCTGATTTCTTGTATGCAGGCAGAGCATATGAGTGCACCCGTCGTGGCGTGCGGCACGGCGGACGACACCACCGGCGCGGTCAACGCGATAAAGGCCGGTGCCAAAGAATATATCCCTCTACCGCCGGATCCGGAATTGATCGCCGCGGTGTTCGCGGCCGTCTCCCAAGACGACCATCGCTTGGTCTTTGGCGACCCCGTCATGCGGCAAACTTTGGCACTGGCGGAACGTGTGGCCCGGTCATCGGCTTCAATACTCATTACCGGCGAATCCGGAACCGGCAAAGAACTCTTGGCCCGTTATATCCACCGTCGCAGCCAGCGTGCCGACAAGCCGTTTGTTTCTGTGAATTGCGCAGCAATCCCAGAGAATCTTCTTGAATCTGAGTTGTTCGGTCACGAAAAAGGCGCTTTTACTGGCGCCGTTGCGCGCCGCATCGGCAAATTTGAAGCGGCCAATGGCGGCACATTGTTGCTGGACGAACTTGGTGAGATGGATCTTCGTCTTCAAGCCAAGCTGTTACGCGTAATACAAGAGCGCGAGATTGATCGGGTCGGCGGCTCCAAACCGGTGAAGGTTGACCTGCGTATCCTGGCCACGACAAACCGGCGGCTCGAAACGGAGGTTTCCGAGGGTCGATTTCGCGAGGATCTATATTTTCGCGTCAATGTCGTGAACATCCGCATCCCGGCGTTACGCGAACGCCCCAAAGACATCGAGCTCTTGGCCGAGCACTTCGTCCGCAAATATTCCGAGATGAACGATATCGACGAGCGCACACTATCGAACGGTGGCCGGGAGCTGTTGCTCAACTACAAGTGGCCTGGCAACGTGCGGGAATTGGAGAATACCATGCACCGTGCCGTGCTGTTGGCCGCGGGTGACCATATCGGTGCCGAAGCGATCGCGTTGGAAAACCAGGCCACCGTCGCGACAAACATGACCAACACGACGGCCGAAAATCTCTCGCACCCGATTGCCGTCAACGATGCCGGAAATTTGGTCGGCCGCACTGTCGCCGATGTGGAAAAGGACCTCATTATCGACACGTTAAGCCACTGTCTTGGCAATCGCACCCACGCCGCTACCATCCTGGGAATATCCATTCGCACATTGCGCAACAAGCTCCGGCAGTACACCGCCGAGGGCACACATATTCCCGCGCCGGGCGGCGAATCGGGCGGCAACGCAGTGTTGTAAGGGCGAAATTTGAGCGACACGAGCGAGAGTACCACCCTGCCCACCACGACCGGCGCCAATCCGGCCGATGGCGGCTTAGCGCCAACCGGCGTTGGCGGTGGCGACGGCTTTGCCGCCTTCCGGGATCTTGGTCAAACCCTGCGACGCGGTGACGTCGCGCTTGCTCTGGCGGTCGTTGGCATTTTGATCGTTCTGATTATGCCACTGCCGCGCTGGTTGATGGACTTCAGCCTTGCCATCTCGATTACTTATTCGGTATTGGTGCTCATGGTCGCGCTGTTCATCGCACGACCCCTTGATTTCAGCGCATTCCCGACGGTCCTGCTGATCGCAACCATGTTGCGGCTGTCGCTCAATGTTGCCTCAACCCGCTTGATCCTGGCCGACGGCCATCATGGCACCGCCGCCGCGGGCCAGGTTATTCAAGCCTTTGGCGACTTCGTCATGGGTGGCAGCTTCATTATTGGTCTTATCGTCTTCGGGATTCTGGTGATTGTGAACTTTGTGGTGATCACCAAGGGATCGGGACGGATCGCGGAAGTATCGGCGCGGTTCAGCTTGGATGCCATGCCGGGCAAACAGATGGCGATCGATGCCGATTTGTCGTCTGGCCTTATCGATGAAGCAGATGCCCGTCGTCGCCGCAAAACCTTGGAGGAGGAAACCACCTTTTTCGGTGCCATGGACGGCGCCGCCAAATTTGTCCGTGGTGACGCCATCGCCGGCCTGCTGATCACGTTCATCAACATCATCGGCGGCATGATCATCGGTGTTGTTCAACACGACATGACATTCGGCGCGGCGGCCAACAACTACACCGTCTTGACCGTAGGTGACGGTTTGGTGTCGCAAATTCCGTCGTTGATCGTGTCAACATCGGCCGGTTTGCTGGTCTCAAAAGCGGCCACGGTCGGATCCGCAGACCAGCTGGTATTTGGCCAACTCAGTCAATATCCAAAGGCCCTGGCCCTGGCGTCGTTGCTGATGGCCATTATGGCGTTTCTACCAGGCATGCCGGTGATACCGTTTTTCGCTCTCGCGGGGATAACGGGCTACGCGGCCTGGAGTATCTACCAACGCACGACCGAGCGGGACTCTGCAGCAGAGGCCGAAGCGCGCGCGCAGGCCGAAGCCGCGATGGCGACGCCGGCCGACGAACCCATCGGCAGTGCGCTGCACTTGGATATATTGCGTCTGGAGCTTGGCTACGGTTTGTTGCCCCTGATCAATGACCAGAAAGGCCACCGGCTGACTGAGCAGATCAAGGCGCTTCGCCGACAGCTGGCAAGCGATCTGGGGTTTGTCGTGCCGCCTGTCCGAATCCAAGACAACATGCAGATCGCGGCAAACGCTTATGTCATCCGCGTTAAGGATATCGAGACCGGGCGCGGCGATCTGAACCCAAACCAATTGTTGGCGATGGACCCACAGGGCCAACCTATCACGATTCCCGGGCAAGACACGACGGAACCGACATTTGGCTTGCCCGCGCGATGGATCGCGGAAAGCGCCCGCGAAGAGGCAATGTTCAAGGGCTACACGGTGGTCGATCCACCTACGGTTGTCACCACGCACCTGACGGAAATCCTAAAAGACAACATGCCCGAGCTGTTGTCATACGCCGAAACCCAGAAATTGCTGGACGAATTGGACCGCGACCATCAAAAGCTAGTCGCAGATCTAATTCCAGGCCAGATCTCGCTCGGCACCGTGCAACGCGTGCTGCAAAACTTGCTCGCCGAGCAAATCTCAATTCGCGATCTGCCGACAATTTTGGAGGCCATCGCCGAAGCGATTGCTTATACACAGAATGTGACCATGATCGGCGAGCATGTGCGCAGTCGCTTAGCGCGGCAGATTTCCGCGCGGTACACAAACGATACAGGTGCTATTCCCCTGGTTACGTTGGCTCCGGAGTGGGAACACGCATTTGCCGAGGGCCTCGCCGGCTCTGGCGAGGAGAAGCAGTTGTCATTGGCACCCAGCCAACTTCAAGAATTCATCGCGGCGGTGCGGCAAACATTCGAAACACTCGCGCAACAGGGTGAAATGCCAGTTTTGCTGACTAGTCCCAGCATTCGCCCCTATGTTCGTTCCATCATTGAGCGTTTTCGACCGGCAACGGTCGTAATGTCGCAGAACGAGATCCATCCGAAAGCCCGCATTAATACGCTGGGCCAAGTGTAGGTAGGCAGCAATGCGCCTGAAGAGTTATGTCGCACCCACCGTTGCCGAAGCGATGCGCCAGATCCGCGAGGAGCTCGGCGACGACGCGGTTATTGTGTCGACACAGACGGGCGAACACGGCAAGGGCGTTCGCATCACGGCAGCGCTCGACATGCCCGATGCCGAAGACGAGCTGGCCTCGCTGTTGGCGGCCGATAGCCGCCGAAATCTTGAAGAAACAGTCGGCGCGGCGCTGCAGTTCCACGGGTTGCCGCCGCGCACGTCCGAGCAACTTCTGGATATCGCCCAAGCATCCAATGCCGATGATCCCACCGCCGCGTTGGCCGGCGCATTACGTAAGCAATTCCGCTTTGTCGGCCTGACCGCCAAATCAATGGCACGTCCGATCATGTTGGTCGGGCCGCCGGGCGCCGGCAAAACCACGACGGCGGCGAAACTGGCCGCGCGGGCAATCATTGCGAAGCGACCAGTTCGAGTGATCAGCACCGACTCATTTCGTGCCGGCGCGCTAGAACAAATCGCCGCATTCACCGATATTCTTGACGCCGAATTGATCGATGTCGAATCGCCAAGCGAACTGGCCAAAGCACTGGACAATACTCCGTCCGGGACCGTTGTCATCATCGATTCGACCGGCACCAACCCCTTTGGACCGGCGGACATGAGTGCCTTGGCACGGTTCATCGATTGTGCGCCGGTTGAGCCCATTCTCGTTCTTGCGGCCGGTGGCGATGTTGAAGAAGCGGCAGAGATTGCGGGCGCGTTTCGGTCCATCGGCACGCGTCGATTTATTATCACGCGGCTCGATATCTCGCGCCGGTTGGGCGCGGCACTGGTTGCGGCCGCCGCCGGCCCTATTGCATTTTCCGAAGTCAGCATTTCGGCCCATGTCGGGCGTGGGCTGACACCTCTAAACGCGCTGTCGCTGGCGCGTTTGCTGATGCGCGATCCCCAGAAATCAGAACCCCGACTCCCCGCTCGAGAGGCTGCCCAATGACGGTCACGGTAACAGATAATGTTGTTCAGCATCCCGCAATCCATCCATTGGCACACAACATCGTTGCTGTGGCGTCTGGAAAAGGCGGCGTTGGCAAAACATGCCTATCCATTAGTTTGAGCCAGGCTCTGGCCCAACGAAACCGCCGGGTCCTGTTGTTTGACGGCGACCTTGGATTGGCCAATGTCGATATTCAGCTGGGCTTGCTGCCAAAGCATGATATCGCCAGCGTCATCTCGGGCAGGGCATCAATCGACGACGCGATTACGCGTTATACGGATGGCGGCTTCGACATCATCGCCGGTCGGTCCGGTTCGGGCAGTTTGGCTGCCATGCCGGCCATGCATCTCAAAACTCTAAAGACCAGCATTGTCGAATTGGCGGAGCACTATGACGCCGTCGTGTTGGATCTGGCGGCGGGCGTCGATGAAGCTGTGCGCTCGTTGGCATCCTTGGCTGGCGCGATGTTGGTGGTCACGACCGACGAGCCGACCGCCATTACCGACGCGTACGCGTTCATCAAAGTCATGAACGCCCAGCAACGCGCGCACCACGCCCAAATCCTCGTCAATATGGCGAGTACCAAGAACGAGGGCAAACGGACTTATGAAACCCTACGCAAGGCTTGCGAGAGCTTCCTGAGGATTTCGCCACCCTTGGCTGGGATCGTACGACGTGACAACAAAGTACGTGACTCGATCCGCCGGCAAATTCCGGTCTTGACCCGGTATCCGACATGCTCGGCCGGGACCGACATTGCGGCCCTCGCCGGCGTTTTGGACAAAGCCCGTTGATGTGAGCACAGTACAGCCGCCCGCCGGCGGCCCCCCGCCACCAACCGGCCACACAGCCAGCGGATCGGCGCCGACACCCGGGCGCACAACCGACGCGCCGCCGTCCGCAGACGGGGGCGCGAAGGTGCCCAAGGCAACGACGCAGCCAGCACAGGGGGCCCCCGCGGCGGCGACTCGACCAGCGGTCAGTGTTACCACAAACACACCGACCGCCGGCCTACAACAGACCCAAGCCACGCCGAGCCTGCCGGCAAACTTACAAGCTTTGCCGCCCGGCGCGCTGTTGGCCGGCGCGGTCGTGCCCCATCCGTCTGGCCAAGGCGCCGTACTTGCCACAACCGAGGGCCTGCTTACATTTGATACAGACATCGACCTGCCGCCGGGCAGTCGCGTGACATTGCAGATTCATAGTAACGGCGCGCGGTTGGCCGCGACGGTGGTCGCCGTGGATGGTCGTCCGCCGGCGCCGGCGGCACCAGCGGCCGTGGTGTTGAGCGCTCTCATCGACCCGGCCGCCGTACAATCGGGCACAGCTAGGACGACGGCTCCGTTGACGCCGAGCGGCGCGGCCACGGGCCCGATTGCGCCCGCGACGTTCCCGCCACAGCATTCGGTGCCGCAACCGGCATCCCAATCATCCGCAAACCCGACCAGTCTGATGCCAGATATCGGTGCGCGGCTAACCGGTACCGTCGCGCTCCAGCCCAACGATGGACGATTGATCCTGGACACCAACTCCGGACGGTTTCAGCTGGCGACCCCCCAGCCATTGCAGACCGGTAGCCGCTTGACAATCGACATCCGATCCGCGGCGCCGCGGCTACTCGCCGCCATCTTGCGTATCGACGGACGACCGATCAGCGGACCGTTGCCACAAATCGCCCTGGCACCAGCCGATAGCGATCTAACCGCGCAACCGCTGCATCGGCGTTCGTTTGCGGCAAAAGTTGTTGAAACAAGCCCTGCAGCAAACGTATCCAAGGCCGTGCCCTCGGCATTTCGAATTGCGGATGGGGCCCAAGTCACGGTACGGACGGATGGCCCGGGCAGCGCTACGCCGACGCCGTCGACAGGACGAGAAAACCTGACCAACTTGGTTGCCCAGACCACGCCACGTCCTGCCACAGCCATTCCGGCGACTGTCGTTGGACATGACAAATCGATCGGTTTGGTCGTTGCCACGAGCACCGGGCAAAACGTGCGGCTCGCCGGCGCACCGGCACTGCCGAACGGCACCTCGGTTTGGTTGGTGCCGGATCAAGCGGCGGGTCTCGCGCGGCCACCCGCGTCACCCAGTCATTTGCCGGCTATGCAATCACCGTCGCCGAGAGCCGCCGCTGAATTTGCCGCCACTCTAGATGCCGCCGCGGCAGAGGTGCCAACCATCACGAATCGCCTCGCCGGCGGCGCAACGAGCGCACTCACACCGAATAGTGTCGTTAATCTCATCAGTTACGTTTTTGGCCTACGCGCTGGCGACGTGCGGCCATGGCTCGGCGATCGCGCGCTGCGTGCCCTCGAGCAAGCCGGTCGGGGCGATCTAATCACAAAGTTGGCGGACACAGGCGACAAGGCCGGCCGCTTACTCACCGAGGCACCGACCAGTGAGTGGCGGCATATGTCCTTGCCCATAAGCGACGGTCAGGACGCCCGCCATATTTGGCTCCATCTGGGGCCGGATCCCGAAAACCGCGATTCGCGCGATGAGGACACGGACAAAGACGGCACCCGCATGCTTGTTGACGTCACGCTCAGCCGTTTCGGGCGGCTGCAGTTTGACGGCCGCTATGCGCGCGCCCATTTCTCATTGATCGTGCGCTCGGAACAGGCACTCGACAAGACCGTGCGCGCCGGCATATCCGAGATATTCATGACGATGCGCGATACAACGGGACTCGAAGGCCAGGTAACTTTTCAAGTTTCCTCGCAACTTGCCAGCATTCTTCCTGTCGACGCGCCGCCCCTTTCCATCGACGACGATCGCGTCGTGGTTTAGCCGAACAATCGATGACCAACCAGTTCGACCAAACCATCATCCGACGGCGACATTTCCGTGTCACGGATAACCCGCGGCAGGCCCTGGACTATTTGGTCTCGTTATCGGGTGTTGTGACAGCTCCCGATCCGGGCTCGGCAATCGATGTGCGCGTACGATATGTACCCAATCGTGTGATTCTTCCACCTTCGAATTTTCGAAGCTATTTGGCCCTGCTCGCCGAGACGACTTGGCCATCGGCGGAGGATTTAGGCCAAACCTTGCTGGGGGATCTCAATAGCGAAATTGACCCACGTTGGGTGCAAGTCATGCTAACCGCGGCAGTCGACGACATTCGGCATGATCTGCTTTTCGAAGATCGCGCCCCGAAATGGGACAATCCCCGCCTGCTGGCACGCATCGCACCGTCGATTTAAGGTGCTTTCCGATCCACGACATATGAAATAATTTCGGTGACAGTTTACTAAATACACTAAATATTGTATATCAAAATATGATCATACAAGATATCGCATATTTAGTAAACTGTCACTGAAATTATCGGCCGTCAACGTTCAGCGCTCGCCGACAGGCAATCGAATACGTCGCCATCATTGGCCAGACCCAGCACGTGGTGACGATGCCACAAGGCGTAATACAGCAGGATCCATGACGCGAACGCGGACCGCTTTCCTGCAGTCTTGAACAGGCCGGGAACCAAATTCGGTCGACAGATCTCCCGTATGGCCGGCTGCGCTGCGACCAAAGCGCCGACGCTCTCGCCGCGCTGCAAGATCCAATGCCCGACGGGCACCGTGAAGCCACGTTTGCGATGAAACGGTCGCGCGATGGGGAGCGCTTTTTCCAGCCAAATGCGCAGCAGCCATTTGCCATATCCCCGCTGCACTTTGAGGCGATCGGGAAGGCAGAATGCGGTCCGCGCGAATGACGTATCCAAAAATGGGGTTCGCCCTTCGACCCCATGGCTCATCAAGCAACGATCCAGTTTGACAAGCAGATCATTTGGGAGCCAATCGGCGCAATCCACCGCTTGCGCGACCTGCAAACGCGATCGACCGGGCGCCGCGGACGTGCTCTCGTCGGCGACCAAGCCGTCGCGCCAAGCCGGCGATAGGTCGCGCAATACGTTGACGCGGTCGAAAACCCCGCGCGACCGCATCGGTCGGCCACCTCGCCACCAGGGGCGCAACGCGCTGCGATAGCGACCATAACCGCCAAACATCTCGTCGCCCCCCTCACCGCAGAGGATAACTTTTAGGTCACGACCGGCTGACCGCGCCAACAAATAGGTCGGCACAATCGCATAATCCGCGCACGGATCATCTACCGCAGCCGTAATTGCCGGCAAAGCATTCCAAAAATCCCCGTCGGAAATCATGATCTCGTCATGATCGGCGCCAAGTGCCTGAGCCACGGTGCGGGCATGGGCCCGCTCATCGGGCACGACCTGCGTATCGAAGCCCGCGGTAAAAGCCCGCACCGGCCGCTCATTAAGCCGCGTCATAACCGCCAAAAGTGCCGTGCTATCAACTCCGCCCGACAAAAACATGCCGTAAGGCACGTCAGATCGCTGGTGGAAACGGACCGTATCCATGAGCGCCGCGTCGATGCGCGCCAAGGCATCGTCATCCGAGCAGCTTTCGGGACCTTCGTCGGGCAAGGCTGCAAGTCGCCGTCGTTCCACGACTCGTGCTCTTCGGACAACCAATGTCTCCCCCGGTAGCACACGCTTGATATCGCGAAAAATCGTATCTCGACCTGTCGTAAATTGGAGCTGCAAAAGCTCGGTACGCGCACCATCCGAAACCGCGCGAGATGCCAATCCGGCTGCGATCAGTGCCTGCGGTTCGGAAGCAAATGCGAAACGATCGCCACTCTCTGTATAGTAAAGCGGTTTGATGCCGAACGGATCGCGCGCCAATACCAGATGGTCATCGCCCGGATCGTGAATCGCGATCGCGTACATGCCGCGCAACTGCCGCGCGAAATCAAGGCCAAATTTCCGATATAAGTGGAGTGGTGGCTCGCAATCGGAACGGGTTGCGAGTTGGCCATCATCCAAAACAGCCGACAATTCGATGTAGTTGTAAATCTCACCATTGGCCACCAAAGCGGCGCCGTGGTTGTCGAACAGTGGTTGATCGCCGGTTTCAAGGTCAATGATGGCGAGTCGGCGTTGCACCAGCCCAACCGATCTTGCCAAATGCCGGCCTTCACCATCGGGACCACGATGGGCCAGAGCGACGCTCAAATCATCGAGAACGTTGTCCGCGGGCGGCTCGCGCCCGCTCGTCATCACACCGGCGATGCCGCACATCAGCCGCTCAGACTTTCAAAGAGAGCCAACAGTCGATCGATCACCACGGTCTCGGTATAATCCTTTTGATAGTGTCGATAAGCCGCTTCGACCAACCGGGCACGCAAGTCAGTGTCAGATGTCAAACGATCAATTGCCGACGCCATCGCCTTGGCGTCATCGACGGGCACCAGCAAGCCGGAGCGCTCGTGTTCGATAATGTCACCCGGGCCCCCGGTGTTGGTTGCCACCACGGCACGTTTCTGGGCCCAGGCTTCGACAAACACGTTTCCGAACGGCTCAAGTCGGGATGGGCACACAAACATATCGCACGCCGCCAAGGCGGCCGGAACGTCGCGCCGCCAGCCAATAAAACGGACCCGATCGGTGATGCCAAGTCGCTTGGCGTGTGACCGCAGCGCCGGCGCCTCGGGCCCCTCGCCACCCAACCACAGCCAGTGCTCAGGCAACTGTGCGACGGCATCCAACAGGGTGTCGAACGCCTTATTGACGTGCAAGCGGCCGAGCCCCAAAACCAGTGGCGCCTTGGGCGGCGTGTCAAACGCGGAACGGCTCAAAGCGGGCATGCATCTGCCATCGATGATGTTTTGCACGCGCGTGATACGGTCGGGCGCCCAGCCTTGGCTTGTGTAGAACCGCACCGTGTCATCCGTGTTGCACATGATGTGGTCACAGTGGCGGTAGTATTTAAGGTCGTAAAAGCCGCGCGGAGACCCGACATGCGCAAATCGGTCGTTTGCGCCGCGACGTCGGCAAAAGCGGGTCGCGCGATTGGCCCAGGTGAGCACAATATCAGGGCTGAAATTGTCAATCTCGTCGTGTAGCACCGCGCTGGTGCGGCGATCGAACAGGCCGCCAAACCGCGCATGAGTAACAACGATACCCGCCGCTCGATAACGGCCATCTCTGTCCGTCGATGGCCGCGTGACAAGGCGCAAATCGGGACCGATCCGCTCCGCCAGAGCGATCGCCATGCGTGCAAAAGAGTCTTCGGCGCCGCCGTTCAGCGCCCCGGCCATGGCCATCAAAACCCGCATGTCTAGGGCTGCTCAACCAAGATCTTGGGGCAACGTACCAAGCTCGGCCTTTAGATGCGAAATTAGGGGATAAAGCGCCGCCATCAGCGCGATCATAAAACCCCAGCGGCCTTCGCGGTAGCCCTTGCGCCGCCAATAACACTTGATGAATCGCGTAATACTGCGCCGTAATGTGCGCCGAAGTGGCGGCAACGGTTCATTTGACGCACGCAGATCCGCCGCGCGCGCATCGGTGTAGCGCTTCAATCGATCAATCATATCGTTGATGTCGCGGTCGACAAAATGGTCGATGGGGGTGGTGAGCCACCGTTTGGGCCCGCTCAGAGTCAGGGACGGATGCACGCGCTGCGGCCCCCAACGCTTGGCACCGCGGCGAAATAGCCGTGGTGCGGACATGACGCCCCACGAAGCACCCCAACCGTGGCGCACGCGTTGGTTGCCGATGTAGTTATCAAACGGCACTTGGAAATAGCCGTCGTCAACCGTCGCAATGGCGGCGCGAATTTCGTCGAACAGCTCCTCCGGGACCCGCTCATCGGCATCGACCTCGAAGATCCAGTCTCCATTGCACGCGTCAATGCCGGCATTGCGACGATCACCCTCCAACGGCCAGGCGCCTTCCTGGATGAGGGATGTAAATCGGCGCGCGATGGCCGCGGAGCCGTCCGTACAACGATCCAAGACAATCACCAATTCGTCGGCCGGCGTGAGCCGCGACAGGCAATCTTCGAGCTGCAGTGCCTCATTTCGAACGACCACCAAAACAGATAGGGATTTGGCGACGTTCAATGAACAACCCCGAGCTGATGCGACGTGAGAGCCTGCACGTATTCCCGTGAGCGTACTTTCGGCGCCGGCGTCCGGATCAAGCTGCGCGCGCTACTTAAACTCCACTTCAACGAACACGAACTCAAAGTCATTGTTGTTGATGACATCGTGTTCCACGCCCTGTTCGCGGAAATAGGGTTGTCCGGTGATCAATTCTGCTTGGGTTTCGCTGCCCGCGGAATCGGCCATTGTCAATGGGCCGGTGGTCATTGGCGTGACCACATAGTCCATTTCGTGGCGATGCCAGCCGGTCGCCGCGCCGGGCGGAAACCGCCACTCCGTCACCCGCGTCCGCGCATTGTCGACTTTCACGGTGGGAATTGCCGCCGGTCTGTCTGCCATAATGAGTCTATCCCCTAGGCCACTTGGGTCAGCACATATGACCCGCTTTCGTGTAACTGCGCCTGCCAGTCCGGTTCGATGACGATGGTCGTCGTAACTTCCTCGATCACCGCGGGACCAACGATCTCAACGCCGGCGGCAAGTTTGGCACCGTCATACACCGGCGCGTCGACGCGTTCGCCCTTGGCCGAAAAGATCATGCCCCGCCGTTCTTTAAGAGCCCCATCGAGCCCGCCGCCGCCCTCGACCCGTGTTGGTTTCGGCTTGGTCACGCGACCATATATGGTGCTCTCCAGATTTACCATTTCGACAGGATTGTACGGCTCTGAATAGGTAAACAACTGCTCATGCTTCTTGTGGAAGGCGTCCTTGATCGTCGGCAATGTCTCCGCGTTGATTTCAAAATTGCCGATCTCAACCGTGCACTCATGGACTTGCCCGACATAGCGCATGTCCAAGCTGCGGTAAATCGCGATGTCGTCGTCTTGAAACCCATCGGCCTTGAGATTTTCAATGCCACGCCCCTCGATCTCCGCGAACAGCCCGTTCACTCGCCCAAGATCTTCGCTTTCTTCCATGCGCAACGGATGGGTCGACATGTAATTGTATTTGACGTCCGAGATGATTTGCCCGAACGCGCACAGTCCAGACGCCAGCTTCGGCACCAAAGCCGTTTTGATCCCCATTTCGCGCGCCAGGGCCGTGATATGGGCGGCACCGGCGCCACCGGCCGCCACCAGCACAAAGTCGCGCGGGTCCATGCCGCGTTCAACCGATACGCGGCGAATGCCGTTGACCATGTTGTTGTTGACGATTGTGAATATCCCATAGGCCGCTTGTTCGACCGGAATGCCTAGGGGATCGGCGATCTTTGTCTTCAGGGTCTCGACCGCCCGACCATGTTGCACATCCATGCGACCGCCTAGGAGAGACTGCTGGTTGAAATAACCGAGCACCAAATTGGCATCCGTCACCGTCGGTTGCTCACCACCGCGGCCATAACATGCGGGCCCCGGATCGGCGCCGGCGCTTTGCGGACCGACCTGCAACAGACCGAGATCGTCGATCCAGCCGATCGAGCCGCCACCCGCCCCCAAAGTTTCCACCTGAATCATCGGCACGCCAATGCGATAGCGCAAAAAGTCGATGTTCTTGTTGATATTGGTCAGGCCGTCCTTGGTGAGCGTGATGTCGAAGGACGTACCGCCCATGTCGACCGTGATGACGTCCCGATGACCGAACGGCTCACTGACATACAGGCCAGCTTGCGGCGCCGACGCCGGACCAGAATTGATCGCATATACCGACCGGTCCGTCATTGCTGAGCCAATCGCAAGCCCACCATTTGATTGAAAATAGCGCACTGGATATTTGGCACCGCGCTCCTGAAAATAGGTATCGATGGAATCGACATAATTCTTCAGAATCGGCCCCAGATAGGCATTGGTAATCGTCGTTGAGGTGCGCGTATATTCGCGAACTTGCGGATAAATCTCACTGCCCACCGAAAGGAATACATCCGGGAGCATCTCCCGAACGATCTCTGCCGTGCGCCGTTCATGCGTGTCATTGAGGACCGACCAAACGTAGGAAACGGCGACCGCGTCCACACCTTCGTCTCCGAGAAATGCACACGCGGCGCGTACGTCATCCTCGTTCAGCGGCGTGCGTATTTCGCCATTCGACAACACTCGCTCGTTAACCGGACGGCGCAAGTAACGCGGCACCAGCATCCGCGCCGGCGGATATTCTGCGTCGTAGCGGTAACCGTCTTCTTTGTGTCCGAGACGAATCTCGATCGAATCTTCATGGCCGTTCGTACACAACAGCCCGACTTTGGCGCCTTTGTGCTGGATTAGAGCATTCAAGCCAACGGTCGTCCCGTTGATGCACAAATCGCAGTTAGAAATGATTTGCTCGGGTGATTCACTTACAGCCTCCGCAATCAATGCCAGCCCTTCGCTGATGGCGCGGGTCGGGTCGTCAGGCGTCGACAACGTCTTGTATAGGCGGACCGTGCCTTGATCGTCGGCCAAGACAAAATCCGTGAACGTGCCGCCGGCATCGACGCCTAAGCGGTATTTCGTCCGCATACCACTATTCCTTTCGCAATATTAATTTTGTCAACATCTATTCGGCGGCTAGTGATGCGGCGCGGGTCGAATCCGTGGCGGCCTGATCGACCTGCAACGTCTTCGGGTCGACGATAACACCGTAATCCTCTTTGGCGCCTTCAATCGACACCAAACCGTTCCTGACATCGTCTTGCACCAGGTGCGCCGGACGTTCCAACGGGTTGCCATAGCCGCCACCGCCCGGGTTCATATTGGCAATGCGCTCACCTGGTTTGATGTTTTCAATGATGTTCTTTCGAACAACTTCGGCTTTGCCACCCCGATGGATTTCGATCCGCCCAACTTTCGAATCGATCATTTTACTGGCGGCGCCGGCGGCCCCCATCGCTGGAATGCGTCGGCCTTCGCCAAACGAGACAAAAGTCATGTCTCGGTCGAGCGGTTCGACTTCCCAACAGGTCCCCGACCCGCCGCGATAGCGGCCGGCGCCACCCGAGTCCGTCATTAGGCCGTAGCGATGAATGATGATCGGGTAGGAATATTCCAGCAGTTCAACATCGCCCGACGTAAGAGCACCAAAGCAGCATTCGGGACCGCATGCGTGCCAGCCATCCTGATGCGGCGTGGCGCCGGCACCGGAGATGATCGACGCCAATACCATGGTCACGTATTCCTCATCGTGGCGGGTATCCCAGCCAGCGATGTTGCAGCCATTGGCGTGGCCCCATGACGCGCTGACCCGGTCCGCGGCCGCGGTTTCGAAGGCAAGCCGCACACAATCGGCCAACGTTTCCATCGGCGTCGTCGTGCAATTGACGTGCGGTGCCGGCTCCTCCGCATTACACAAGGTACCCTTTGGCCCCATATCCACCGATACGCACCGATAGAGCCCTTCATTGTACGGCGGCGGCACCTGTGCAAACATCATCACGCCTAGATAAACGCCGGAGTACGAGTTGCCCTCGTAAGAATTGATAAAATATGGCACCTGTGGCGGGCTATCGATCTTGATATGGCAGTTGTCATCCTTGACCGTCACGGTCGCCGTGATCTCCATGTCACCCAGATTGTGTCCGGCGTCTTCCAAGACCGCCGTGCCGGTATACGTGCCATCGGGAACACTGGTTATCAGAGCGCGCATTTGGCGATCGGCCATATCCATCAGTTCGGCAATGCAGGCCTGTACTTCCGCCAAGCCGTATTTGTCCAGCAAGGCGATCAAGTTTCGCTCGCCCACCTGACAGGCGCCGAGTGCGGCGTTCAAATCGCCCTCTTGGTCGCGCCGCGCCCGCATATTGGTTAGCAGCAAGTTGATGACATCGTTGCGCCGCCGACCCTTTTCCCACAGTTTGACCGGCGGGATGCGCAAGCCCTCGGCGTAGATCTCCTTGGCATCGGGGTTATACCCGGCGGGCACCGGGCCACCGATATCGGTCACGTGGCCCTTACAGACCGTCCAGAACACCAACTGGCCTTGATAGAAGACCGGCTTATACATGCAAACATCGACGATGTGGCTGCCCTGATAGGCAGGATCGTTGTGCAAAATCACATCGCCTTCATGGATGTCGTCGCCAAAAAATGCCGCCACGCACTTCATTGCCGGAATCAGCGATCCAAGGTGGATTGGGATATCCTGGCCCTGCATGATCATTTCGGGCACGTGGTTGAAAAGCGCGTTCGAATAGTCGTGGGCCAAGTTGAAAACGCTCGACCGCGCCGTCTTTTCCAACGTGACGGTCATTTCGCGTTGGGTGGTTTCCAAAACCCCACGCACGACGGATAGCGTTATCGGATCAACCTTGCGTGCCATGTCTTTCCTCCTGCCGGCATTCGCCCGTAAGTGCTGAGAATAGCATCTCTCTCTGGTCCATCCCACTTCTCTTGCGCGGCCACCTCTGCGGTTGCGCGGCTTGCGCCCATCGGCCATTCTCCCCATCGCTAATACCCGAAGGCGCCGGACATGATCTACGAACGACCCGCGTTCCACCCTGGCGGTGACCGCATCATCGAGATGTATCTCGGTGACGAAATGAGCTTCGATCTTAACTTTTTGGTGCACAGCCTAGCGGCCAGGATCCGGGAAGCTGAAATTCGTGGCGTTATCGAGTTGATCCCCGAACTTGCGTCAATGCAGGTGAGCTACGACCCGGATCTTATCAGTTATGACGATTTGGTCCGGGAGCTGATCAATCTATTCGAAACACTTGGTTCATTGGAAAATCTGGAACTCGATAGCCGTATCTACTACGTGCCGATCCTTTACTTCGATCCCTGGACTCATGCTTGTGTCGACGACTATCGCGCCAAGATCGCGGACAAGGAATGGGACGGCGACCTCATGGTGCGCGTCAACGGCCTGTCGGGATTGGAGGCCTTGAAGCGGGTCCACTCGGCGAGCGAGTATTTTGTCGCCGCGCTTGGATTTTGGCCCGGCCTCTGCTCATTGATGCCCCTGGATCCACGTAGCCGCCTGACCGCGCCCAAATACAATCCACCTCGAACTTGGACCCCAAAAGGCACCATCGGACATGGCGGGTCGCTCACTTGCATCTATCCAGATCGTACGCCGGGCGGCTATCAGATCTTCGCCCGCACGCCCATGCCGATTTGGGACAAGACCCAACGCCTAGAGGCTTTTCGCGATAGCCTGGCTTTGTTCAGTCCGGGCGACCGCGTTCGCTTTATCCCAATCAATCGCGACGAGTACGAATATGTCGAGGCCAAAATCGCCGACGGATCTTACAAGCACAACGCCGTCGACTTTCAGAGATTTTCGATCGGCAAATACCATGACTGGCTCAAGGCAATCGACGCGAACGAGCGTCTTTAGCGCGGGTTGGATGCAGCATGATTGAAGTTCTGGAGCCGGGTCTAGAGACCAGCGTGCAAGATTTTCCGGGCCGCCTGGGATATTGGGAGCAAGGATTCCCACCGTCCGGGCCCATGGATATGTGGTCGTTTCGCTTGGCCAATCTGCTGGCCGGGAATGCATCGGGAGCGGCCGGCTTGGAGTGCCAGTTTCTGGGCCCCAAGCTTCGATTTCATGATGCGACGGTCGTGGCCATCACCGGCGCCGACATGACCGCCTTACTCGACGGCGCTTCGGCGCCCATGTGGCAGAGCTTCGAGATAGCAGCCGGGCAGACCCTGAGCTTCGGACCGGCGCGTTTGGGCGCCCGTACCTATATCGCAGTTGCCGGTGGAATCGAAACGCCCAAGGTTTTGGGATCGCGCGCGACGTTTCATTTGGCCGGCATCGGCGGATTGGGCGACGGCGCGCTCAAGGCCGGCGACCAAGTTCCGACCGGCAATGGCACGGACCAACCGGGGCGGCGCGTCGCCGAGGATCGTCGACCTCCGCTGACCGGCTCCCGAACTTGGGAAATCGAAGTTGTCGCCGGCCCCAACGACGATTGGATCGACAACGCCGGTCAAGAAAGATTTCTGTCCAGCGATTGGAAACTACAGGCCAAGAGCAATCGCACCGGCTTTCGTCTCGATGGTCCCGAGTGGACGTTCACAAATTTGGCAACGGACAAGCGGCCCGAACATGGGCAGGATCCGTCAAATATCCTGGACCATGGCTATCCGGTCGGCGCAATCAACCTGTGCGGACAGACACCCATCATCCTCGTCCATGATGGTCCGTCGACCGGTGGGTTTATCAATCCGTATACCGTCCCAACCGGGGCGTTTTGGAAACTTGCCCATTCCCTGCCCGGCGACACGTATCGATTCCGCCAGGTTAGCGTCTCCGATGCGCAAGCCGCGCGGCGGCGCATTGACCAGATCTGCGCGCCCGACAGCTTGTCATGAACGATGCGGCACATGACCCAGTGACGCTCGATATTGTCGGCGGCAAGTTGCTTGCGACTGTCGACGAGATGGGCGTTGTGCTGGCCCGTACCAGCATGAGCCCGGTGATATACGAGGTTCTCGATTTCGCCTGCGGGCTGTGCGACATCGATGGCAACCTCATTGCGCAGTCCAATGGCCTGACCCTGTTCACCGGTACGTTCGCGGGACAAGTTCGCTTCATCAAGTCGAAGTTTGCGGGCCGCATGCGCCCCGGCGATGTGTTCATCACCAACGACCCGTATCACGGCGGCACACATTGTTGCGATATGGCGGTCATCAAACCGCTGTTCTTGGCGGACACTGCCATTGGGTTCGCGATCAGTGTGGCCCATTGGTTGGATGTCGGCGGTGCTATCGCCGGCAGCTTGCCGCCCAACGCCACTGAAGTGTTTCAAGAAGGCCTGCGCCTGCCTGGACTGCGGCTGTGCCGAGACGATCAATTGATCGACGACATGCGCGATCTCATCGTCGCCAACGTGCGACTGCCACATCTGGCGCTCGGCGATTTGAACGCCGAACTGGCCGCGGTGAATATCGCGGATCGGCGGGTTCACGAAATATGCGCCCGATATGGTCGCGACGTTATTGGTGCCACGTTCGAACGAATCCTGTGCGCAAGCGAGGCTGAAAGTCGCGCGGCAATCGCCGCGCTCCCGGATGGCACGTACCATGCAACTGATTTCGTCGACGGTGACGGCGTCTCCGACGATCAGATCGCGGTCCAGGTCGCCGTTACCGTCGAAGGCGATGAGATCACCTTTGACTATACCGGTTGTGCGGCCGCGCGCCCGGGCCCGATCAATTGTTCGCGGGGCGCACTCGAATCGGCGGTTAAGACCGTCTTCAAGGCCTTGGTTGGGCCGCAAGCCCCCTCCAACGAAGGATGGTTCCAACCTTTGTCGATCAAAATACCCGAAGGAACGATCTTCAGTGCGACGACGCCGTCGCCTATCGGCTGGTATTATGAGGGATCTGCGCAAGCTTCGGAACTCGCCTGGAAAGCGTTGGCGCCCGTGGCGCCGGATCGGTTTAGCGCCGGCAGCTATATGAGCCTGTGCGCCACTTACTTCTGCGGTCCGGATGCGACAGGCGATCTCTATGTCCATATCGAGCCGCAGCATGGCGGATGGGGCGCATGTCCGGAGCGCGATGGCGCCAGTGGCCTGATCGCGGTCACCGATGGCGATACCTATAACTTGTCTGTCGAACTGCTAGAGGCTAAATATCCTCTGCGCATCCGCCGCTATACATTGAATACCGAAGACGACGTCGGCGCCGGCCGCCATCGTGGCGGTTTCGGCTTGGTCCGCGAGTATGAAGTTCTAGGTGCTGACGCGTTTCTTTATGCGAGTCTTGGCCGATCGGTCACGCGGCCATGGGGCATCGACGGCGGAACCGAAGGCGGCACCAACTATATCGAAGTGATTCGTAACGGCACAACGACTCGTCTCGCGCGCGTGCCTCATTTCGCGCTCAGTCGCGGCGACCGCGTCCGCATCGTCACCGGTGGTGGTGGCGGTTGGGGCGACCCGATGACGCGGCCCTTAGCAGCGGTGCAAACGGACCTCGAGGACCAGTACCTCTCGTCCAACCACGCCCGGGACGTTTATGGTTTTGGCGCCCGATGACACGATTGGCGACCGATGTTGGGGGTACTTTCACCGACTTGGTCCTGTACGATGACTCGACCGGCGCGATTCAGACCGCGAAGTCTTTAACCACGCCCAAGGATCAGGCCCAAGGCGTTGTCAACGCGATCCGCGAAAGCGGACTGGATCCAACGCGAGTCGATTATTTCATTCACGGCGGCACAACGGTTATCAACGCGATCACCGAACGCAAAGGCGTGACGACGGCACTGGTAACCACCGCCGGCTTTCGCGACGTTCTGGAGATCGGTCGGGGCAATCGCCCGGACCTTTATAATCTCCAGTTCCGGTCACCGACGCCGCTGGTCCCGCGCCGCCGCCGCTTCGAAATTGCGGAGCGGATCGGCGCCGATGGTTCGGTCATAGAACCTTTTACACCGGATAAGCTGGCACCGATCATCGACGCCTGCCGCGCCGCCCAAGTTCGGGCCATAGCCATTTGTTTCTTGCACAGCTACTTAAATCCCGAGCACGAAACCCAATGCGCGACGGCCCTGGCCGATGCGTTGCCCGATGCCGCGATCTCGGTCTCTTCGGAGATTACACGCGAATGGCGCGAGTTCGAACGCACAAACACGGCGGTCCTAAATGCCTATGTGCAGCCCATCATCGCCCGCTATTTTGAGCATTTGGAAGCAGCCCTGCGCCAGGTCGGCCTGAATTGCCCGCTTCATGCCATGCAATCAAATGGTGGGACAACAGCGTTCTCATGGGCGAAATCTCATCCTGTGACCCTGGTCGAATCGGGTCCCGCTGGTGGCGTGAATGGTGCGGCGCTGGTCGGCCAAGCATGCGGCATCGATGATGTGATCTCGTTCGATGTCGGCGGCACAACCGCTAAATGTTCACTAATTATTGGCGGGATACCAACGGTAAACACGGAGTACCAGCTTGAACGCTCGCGCCTTAGTCCGGGATATCCGGTTAAAGCGCCGGTGGTCGACATCGTCGAGGTCGGCGCTGGTGGCGGCTCCATCGCACATATGGACAACCATGGCCGGTTGCGGGTCGGACCGGAAAGCGCAGGAGCTGAACCGGGCCCCGCCTGTTATGGCCGGGGCGGCCACCAAGCGACCGTGACAGACGCCAAGCTCATTGCCGGTGTCCTCAACGCGGAATCCTTCTCAAGCGGCCAATTGGCGTTGAATCTCGAGGCCGCGCGCGATGCGTTTTCTCCGATAGCCGACGCTTTGAAGACCGATCTGCGCGGCGCCGCGACAGCCGTGATCCGGATCGCTGAGGCCAATATGATCAATGCGCTAAGGCTGATCTCGGTGCAACGCGGCCACGACCCTCGCGACTTCGCGCTACTCGCGTCGGGTGGTGGTGGCGCCATGCATGCCGCGACATTGGGGCGAGATCTTGGCGTTCGCGAAGTCATCGTGCCGCGCTATCCAGGGTTGTTTTCAGCGTGGGGAATGCTTGCGACGGCACCACGCTATGATTTGGCGCGTACGGTCCCAATGGCGGCGGCGGACACGGACACGCGCCAGATCACCGCCATTTTTGGCGACATGAAAGCGACAGCGGCGCGCTACTTCGATACATCTTGCGATGCGCTGTCCTACGCAGCGCGGATCGAGATGCGCTATCATGGTCAGGAGCACACAGTCGCCGCGGCGGTCGACGTCGACCGTGTAGCCATGCCCGATCTGTTGGAACGATTTCACGCCGCCCACGAACGGGCCTACACATTTCGTCTACCCGAGGCGCGGGTCGAATTGATCCATTTCCACCTGGTTGCCGAACGCCCCGCGCCGCGCCCCGACTTGGCCCCACTTGATGGCGCCGGCCGCGCGCTTGACGCCGCCCGCCGCCCGTCTCGCGCCGTCGCCTTTGGCGATGCGGGCGTGCATGAGTCGATGATCTACGATCGCGACCTGCTGCCACCCGACATAACGCTCAACGGCCCGTTGGTGATCGAGGAAGCCACGGCAACGACCGTGGTCTTGCCCGGCCAAAGGCTTTGGGTGGACCCGCTCGGTCTTCTGCGGATTCGGGAGCAAACCTAAGTCTGCAGTGCCGGCCGCCGGGACGTTAGGATCACACCGGCAACCATCAAGGCGAAGGCGAGCCATACGAGAACGTGCAGACTGTCGCCGAAAACGGCCCATCCCCATGCGATCCCAGATAAAACAGCCAAATAATTGAACTGGGCGAAAAAAACGGGCCCGGCGATACGAATGATCTCCAGATAGAGAATGACGAAGACCGCGTTGATTGCAACGGCACCGATCAAAGCCCAATCGCCGGCGCTTGGGAAATCCGGAAACCAATATGTTTGTCCAGTCACGGCCGAGATGACGGCCAGGATCGCCGATGAACCGAGTAAAACGCCGCTGGCCATTGCCGTTGACTGCATCGCTGGTGGTCGCAACAGTGCGGCGGCAACATTGGATGCCGCAAACAGGACCGGTGCAATCAGCGCGAGCATGAACCAGCCGGCCATGCCAGCGGCAGGAAGCGCCGCTGATGGCAGAATCAGCAAAGCCACACCAACAAAACCCGCGGCGATGCCCAACAAGCCGAGCCAATGCATGCGCTCGACGCGAAACGCCACCCCAAACGCATAGGTCATCGGCGGCGACAATGCCAGGACCAGGGTAACGATGGCGGCCGGCAGGTTTGGTGCCACATATGTCAGAAGCGACATCGGCAAACCAATGGCCAGAGCGCCGATCACAAGGTAGGCGCGCACCGCCACCCAATCAGTACGGGGTGCCGCCCGCTTCGCAAGCGATATCACCAGGAGAATGATACCCGCGACGAACGACTGCCAAAACGCATAAGCAATTGGCGGCAGTCCCGCCTCGGCGGCGATTTTATTGGCAACAAATATGGCGCCATAAATGATCGCCGCAGCCACCAGCATGAAATATCGCGTACTGCCATCGGTCGTCGTCATGATACCCATCACTACTTGATCAGGCGACTGACGCCGCGAAAAAGATCCGTGCCGGCTTTCTCGAGACACTCGAACAAGACTTGCTCGGTCACCACGATTTGCGCGCCGGCATCGCGCAGCCTATCGAGCGCAATCGGCACGTGTATCGGATCCCGCGAGGTTGTCGCGTCAGCGACAACAAGAACCTCGTAATCGCGCGCCCGAAGCCCGAGTGCCGTTTGACTGACACAGACGTGGCTCTCGATTCCGCATAATATGGCCTGGTCGCGGTCCAAAGCCGCCATGGCACCGGCGAGATCAGAATCATCCGCGCAAGAAAAGTGCAATTTTTCATACACTTGTTCGGGCGAAATCTGCTCGCGCAGGCGTTCGATTGTCGGACCTAACCCGCGCGGATATTGCTCGCTCACGAGCAGCGGAAGCCCAAGTTTGCGGGCAGCTTGAATCAGTATCTCACATTGCGTAACAACGGCCTCGGGCGCATGCATGGCCGGCAGCAGTCGCTCTTGTACATCAATAACCAGAAGAAACGCCCGGTTGCGCTTGATTGTCATGAAGAATGACCCAAATATGCACCAAGTCATGGGAAACATTGACAGCGAACGTCGCGACTCTATAGTCACCTATAACATTTGGCCAGCCGCAGTGGGCCGGCGCGTTGATTGCCGTAGAGGCATCAAAAGACACGAGAGTGTATGACATTTTCTGATTTGGGGCTGAGCCCCGGGACCTTGCAGGCTGTCGAAGACGCCGGCTACACCGAACCTACTCCCATCCAATCGCAAGCCATTCCTGTCATTCTGCAGGGCCGGGACGTGCTTGGCTGCGCCCAAACCGGCACCGGCAAGACAGCTTCTTTTACGTTGCCGATGATCGACATCCTGTCGGCGGGCCGGGCACGGGCGCGCATGCCACGGTCGTTGATCTTGTCGCCAACGCGCGAACTCGCCACGCAAACCGCTGGGAATTTCGAGACTTACGGCAAGTACCACAAGCTCAGTATGGCTCTGTTAATTGGCGGCGTATCGTCCGTTGACCAAGGCCGGAAGCTGGATCGCGGGGTCGACGTGTTGATCGCCACGCCGGGCCGTTTGTTGGACCTGTTTGAGCGTGGCTCAATACTGCTCTCGGGCGTCAAGGTTCTTGTGATCGACGAAGCCGACCGCATGTTGGATATGGGATTTATCCCAGATATCGAACGCATTGTCAGTTTGCTGCCGAAGATCCGTCAAACGTTGATGTTCTCCGCCACGATGCCGAAAGAGATCCGGCGCCTTGCCGACGCATTTCTCATTTCGCCGAAGGAAATTACGGTCGCGCCACCGGCGTCGCCGGCCGCCAGCGTGATACAGAAGCTGGCCATTGTTCTCGGCTCTGACAAACGTCAGGCTCTGCGTACCTTGCTCGCAGGTGAAGAGGTCGAGAACGCGTTGATCTTTTGCAACCGTAAAAAAGACGTCGACATTTTGAACGCATCGTTGCGCAAACACGGGTTTAGATCCGCCGCGATGCATGGCGACATGCCGCAACTCACCCGTACCGAGACGCTCGACGCCTTCAAGAATGGGGATATCAAACTGTTGGTGGCGACCGATGTCGCCGGACGCGGAATTGATGTTCAAGACCTGAGTCATGTTTTCAATTTCGACGTGCCGATCCACGCTGAGGACTACGTCCACCGCATCGGACGCACCGGGCGGGCCGGGCGCGAAGGTCGGTCGTTCACGTTGGCGGCGCCCGAGGACGGAAAGTTTGTCCAGGCGATCACGTCTTTGATCGGCAAAGACATTGAATCCATCTCCATTGCCGGAATCGACGTCGCCGAACTGGAAGAAGGCGACGGACGGCGGCGCAGCGGGCGGACCCGACGAAGCAGCGCAAAGTCATCCACCGCAAAAAAAGATGGTAGTTCTACCGGTCGGAACCGAGATCGAACCGCGTCGAAACCGGCCAAGGGTGACGACAAGCCCCCGCGCCGCGCGACGAAAAAGAAGCCAGAAACGCGCAAGGAGCGGGACGAACCCGTCGTCGGCTTGGGCGATCACGTGCCTGCTTTCCTGCTGACACCGAGTCGACAGCCGCGCTAACAGTCGCGCCGGCGCGAGGCAAAAAGGAACGCGCTCATGCAGACAATCTTTGTGTTTGTTAAGTGCGAACTCGGCCGGGCCTACGAAACTGCCGACGATCTGGTTCAAAATGTCGAGGAAGTTTCCGAGGTCTATTCCGTTTCAGGCCAATATGATCTTATGATTAAGGCCTATTTGGATGACGAAACCGATATCGGACATTTCGTCAATGAACGCGTGCATGGCTGCCGCGGAATTAAGGACACCTTCACGGTGATTACCTTCAAGGCGTTCAGGTAGCACCGCGGGTGGCGCCACAGGTGCGATGTGGCTGAGAGATCGTTCGACCTGTTGATCAAAGGCGGAACCTTGGTTCTGCCGGATGGGATTCGTCCTGGCGACGTTGGGGTTGTCGCCGGCCGTATCGCGGCGATCGGCGCTTTGGCAGAATGGCCGCGCAAGAACGTGTTTCAAGCCGACGGGCTGCATGTGCTGCCAGGCGTCATCGACAGCCAGGTCCATTTTCGCGAACCCGGATCGGAGCACAAGGAAGACCTGGCCAGCGGCACTGCCGCGGCGGCCATGGGCGGCGTGACCGCAATTTTCGAAATGCCGAACACGACACCACCAACCACAACGACGGCTGCCCTTGACGACAAACTGCGGCGCGCGCGTGGCCGTGCGTGGGTCGACCATGCGTTTTTCGTTGGGGCAGCGGCCGACAATGTCGATCAACTGGGCCAGCTCGAAACACATCCGGGTTGCTGCGGCGTCAAGATATTCATGGGTTCGTCCACCGGGTCCCTGTTGCTCGCCGACGACGAAACGTTGGAGAAAGTCTTAAGGTCGGGCCAATGCCGGGTTGCCGTGCATGCTGAGGATGAAGCCCGGCTGGTGGCGCGCCACGAGATCGCAGTCAACGCAGCAGACCCGGCCGCACATCCGGAATGGCGTGACGTTGAAAGTGCAGCCATGGCGACCCGGCGCATCATTGCGCTCTCCGCGCGGACGGGGCGGCCGGTCCACGTGCTGCACATCACGACGGCCGACGAAATGGCGCTATTGCGCCAGGCCCCGCCGCAGGTCTCCGTCGAATGCACGCCCCAGCACTTAACCTTGGTCGCGCCCGACTGCTACGATCAGCTCGGAACCCTGGCACAAATGAATCCACCAATTCGTACAACCGCACATCGCGATGGCTTGTGGGACGCCATCCGCGATGGCACGGTCGACATGGTTGGATCCGATCACGCGCCTCATACGCGCGACGAAAAGTCCCGCCCCTATCCCGAAAGCCCGTCGGGCATGCCCGGTGTACAGACGCTGTTGCCGATCATGCTCGACCATGTGCACGCTGGTCGGCTGACGCTTGAACGATTGGTCGATTTGATCGCCGGCGCACCGGCACGGCTGTACGATGCGCGCGGCAAGGGTAGCCTGCGGGTCGGCAATGATGCCGACTTCTCGATCGTCGACTTAGGTGCCAAGCGAACGATCGAAGAGAGGTGGATCGTGAGCAAGTGTGGCTGGACACCGTTTGCCGGACGCGCCGTGACGGGTTGGCCGATCGCGACGATCGTTCGCGGCATCGTCGTCATGCGCGACGATGGATTGGTCGGTACCCCACAAGGCCAGCCCATCAGCTTTGGTCATACCAGTCACGTGCAGGTCCACTAGCAGATGAACGCCGTGCGCAAGCAACGTGCAAGCGACTCGCCGGGAGTTCGGTCACCGGCACTGGTGGGCTGGATTGCAATTGGCATTTTTGCCGCTCTCGGCCCCGTCATGGCCCGGGCGCAGACCTTCGATACGCCAGAGGGATTTGCCATGACCATCGAACGGACGACTAGGTTGGGTGACGCGCATACGATCCTGAGAGTTCAGCCGAGTGACGGCGCATTTGCCCGCCTTAGTTCAATCGAAATGCAGCCATTGCCCGATGCAATCGAAGATCCGGACAGCTGGCTAACCGATCGCATGCGTATTGATTTTGGCGATCCGATTGACGAAGATGGCCTCGATGAGTTATTCGACAGCCCGGATACGCCATTTTACGGCGATGATTTCGAAACCCTTCGTGAGGTCTTGCGGGACTTGACGCGTAAGTTTGAAGACTTGGGCGAATGGCCGTTGTCGTTTTGCGATGATCCCGACGATGCCCGCACCCAGGCGGGCACAGCGCGCCAACTTTCTTGCGTCTACGCCCTCGGCCCGCTTCAGCAATTCGTTGTGCTCCGCCTACAGGTCGTTGATGACATCTGGTACTACACCGTCATCAAGTCGATGAACGAACGGCGCCTGCGTCACCTGACGGCCATCGCGAATTCGTTTCAGGTGGAGTGAGACAACACAACACCACGACCATCCAGCGTCTTTGATCCGGGCGTCACGCGACCCTTCGAATAGCGTCTACTTGGTCCACGACGTCATGCAGCGCCCAATTCACATGCTGCGGCGAAACCGGCCGGACAACAGCAATACCAAGTGCGACATCGGTCTCCGCTGGCCAAACGATCGCCAACTCCGCGCCGCATGCGCGGGATAGCAACGTACAGCGCATGGCTGCGCAAAGACGAGCCAAATTATTGCCCCATCAACTATACCCGACAACTATCATGGAAACGTGCAAAATGGCTCACTGTTTCGGTGGGCTTTTTTTATTGCTTATCAGTGGACCTCCCGGCGTTCAAGTCAAATATCCATCAGGCTTGATACAAGTACCCATTTAGATGCTCAAACATTTCACATCTAAGTGATCAAGATAACGAATAAATCACTACTATTCGTTGCTCATAAGACAGCAATCACCCGGAGTGGTCGTATGTTACCGTTTGCGCCTCCAAGCCGGAACCCGCAGACCATGGGATCCCCGATTTGTGACCGCCAACCGGTCCACAATAGCCATCAAACTTGGACCAACGCATCGTCATTTTTTGTGTTCCAACAACTTGCGCACAGCAGGACGATCCCTTTCTCAATCGACTGCCTTCCCATGCCGTTAACAAAGCCAACCGGCCGTAATCATCCGTCGTGCGCCGAACACAGTGTCATTCGGTAAATGTCATCATGGCTCGGCAGTCGCCTGCACAAGCAAAACGAAAACAAACGTGCATTTCATTTTTTGGGTAGATTAACATGCCCCGTAGTTCCCTCTGGCGACTATATTTATTTCTCTTCGTGTGTTCGCTGGCACTTCTGTACGGAATCGGGCGCAAAACAACAACTCACCTTGAAGATATGGCAGTTGAAGAACTCACCCATTACCACCAACTGATTCACAGCGCCGCGATTGCCAAGCTCACTCAGCAATCAGCGATGCTGAGGATACTCAGCCGCCGCTTGGTGAATATCGGCATAGACAACGTTGACTCCGTAAAGGACGCAATGGATGAGGTTTTATTAGACTACCCTGCTTTCGTGGCCTGTAGTCTGTCCACGACTGAGGGGCAAGTAATATTTAGCTCTCTAAGCCTTGACAACACAACGCTGCCCAATCTGCTTCAAAGCTCAAACGCTCGCGAAACTTTCCAAGAAATGCTCAAAAAAGACGGCATGGTAATTGGCCGCACTCATTTCTTTTCGCCCATCAACCAATGGATTATTCCGTTACATCATGCAATTCGCGACGACACTGGCAACGCAATTGGTGTCGTTTCAGCTGCCATTTCCGTCGATAGCCAATTCAATCCGTGGAAAATTGGTGGGTTGCCAGAAGGTCTTGCGATTTCTATTACTAAAGACAAAAATAGCGCCAATGAATATTACCCACAATACAATTATCCACCTATTGGAAAAAACGAATTAGAGAAAACTGCATATTATGCCACACCTATCCCTGACGACGTGGTTGTTCAAGCCAAGCAACGAATAGCAGCTGCGGCCAATACTGACTTCGCAACATTCCAAGAACGGGAGATTGCCGTTCACTGGATCTTCGAAGACCCTTGGAAAGGTACGGACGATCTCGATGTCATCGCCTACAATAAGGAATTTGAGATCTTCATCGCTGTTAATCGAAACCATGAACTTGTCAACAAGGCAGTCTGGGCAAAATGGGTCCAATATGCCAGCGTATTTCTAATATTCAATCTAGCCCTTTACCATATAATTCGCCGTTTCGAACAAGTTCAGAAGAGGTCGAAGGCGTTATTAGAGCACCAAGCTGTTCATGACCAATTGACCAACTTGCCGAATCGCTATTATTTGGAACAGCAATTCCCAAACTGGAAGAATCAAATCGCAGGGGGTTACGCCGTTGTCTTTCTCGACATGGACAACTTCAAGGCCATTAACGACTATTACGGCCACGCAACCGGTGACAAAATCCTTAAAGTATTGGCGGCACGATTGGAGAAAAACGCCCCAAATCATGCTTTGGCGATTAGACAGGGCGGCGATGAGTTTATTATACTAATACCTGATGACAACGCGCAGCGCATTGAATGTTATGTTAGATCCCTTTGCGATGAACTGCGGGAGAGTATCCATGTCGACGGGTTAGTCTTCATTCTAACCGGAAGCATCGGCATAGCAATATCGCAACTGCCGAACGATCCACTCGGTGAGCTCTTGAAGAACGCCGATATGGCTATGTATGAAGCAAAACGGCACTGTAGTGAGTATGCATTTTTCAGCGGCGCTTTAAAAGAAATCAGCAATGAGAGGACACAGATAGAAGAAGCACTTCACTACGCATTGGACAACGGTCAGATGTTCATGGTGTATCAACCCCAGATTCAGGCGAATACCAGGAGACTTCACGGAGTTGAGGCCCTGATACGATGGGCACACCCCACTATGGGCCTCATCCCTCCAGACAAGTTCATTCCTTTGGCTGAGTCATCCGGCAAAATCAATGAGATAGGTGACTTTATTGTCGATACCGCGCTTAGAGAAATGAGTGAAATCCGGTCCGGCGTCTCGCCATTTAGCGTGTCCATTAATGTCTCAGTTCGTCAACTTCATAATTTTGGTTTCTGTAAACTTATTAGGAACAAATCAATTGAATATGGCATTTGTCCAACGAACATAACGATTGAGATTACCGAAAGCCTTTTCATTGATGACTTTGAGCAGATCAAAGACATACTGACAGAAATAAAAAGTTACGGTTTTAGGATTTCTCTGGACGATTTTGGAACTGGGTACTCCTCATTGAGCGTCTTGCGAGAATTACCAATAGATGAAATCAAAATTGACAAGAGCTTTGTACAAGGCGTTCAGGCGGATCAGCGTGGCCTCGCCTTCATTGACAGCATTATCGGCATTGGCCACAGTCTTGGCATTCCTTCCGTGGCCGAGGGTTTAGAGAACATGGCGGACGTTGTTTCGCTAAGTGCTTGTGGTTGCGATTTGTTTCAGGGCTATTTCTTTGCCAGGCCGATGAAAAAACAGAGACTCATTTCATACATGGATGATTTTACGCCTTGCGACATACCTACGTCCGGGCGCTCGAAATCGCTGTCGCTTCCAGTAAAAGAGTCGGTCAATGGCTAGAAAGGCAAGCCGCATGGACGGGCCGGTCGGCGGTTGGAGTACGATGTCCGTTGGCCTTTACGCCATATCTGAAATTCGCATCGCGCTTGGTATGCATAAGCCGTTGCGGTAATCTTAGGAAATGAGTCCCTGAGAGGTACGCATGATATCACTCCCCTCGTAACCTCTCTGCCCCCGACAGGCGGTCGCTGAAGGTGCGTTTGTCAGGCGGCAAAACTTGTAGAGCCTCGTGTTCGATGTCCATCTCGGCCCACAACAGACGGCGGCAACCGGCGAGCATCAAAGTGCCGTCGTAAAGCTGAAATAATTTGCTTTCAAACTGCCCGGGGTCGTGCATGGCATCGATGTCGTTGTCGGCAATCTGAAACACCGGAAACAAATCGGCGCGCACGAACAACGCGTTGATCTCGGTGGTTGCGACCAACTCATAACCTTTGTCCTTACCGAGCGCGATGAGCGCGCGCAACGACGAACCTTGGCGAACGGCCGGATCGGGATCCTGAACAAAATAGATGTCGTTTGGGATCGTCGGGTTAAATTCCACCACGATCGCACGTGGCTGGTAGCGCGATAACGACCGCCAAATATGCCAGTCCAGGCCATCGACATCGATGCTGAGCAAATCGAAGTCGACGGGGATGCGAGTCGCGGCCAATATACTGTCGAGATCGTCGGGCGGCGCCAGGCCGACAAAACGCTCAACTAATTCGACCGCATCACGTTTGCCGTGGGTCGCCTGAAGATCGCGAAACTTTTCCGGATCCCCTTCGATCAGAACACCGCGCCACCCATGGCTGGTGATCAAATTCCAGGTATTGGAAAAATGTCGCCCGTCCCAAGCGCCAAATTCAACACACCATTTGTTCTCTGCGCCGGCCATCGAGAAAATGCGCTCAATAATGCCGTCCTCGCCGGCTTGAGAGGTGACGTTTCGACGTACGATGTCTAAATACGTGCTTTCCGACTTCACGCGCGACCGCGGTTCGTAACGAAGATTCGGCATCGATGGTTTCTGATGATTTTACAGACGCGTTAGGTTACAAAATACTCGTGCCTCAATCACGGTGCAAGACAATGATTGCGACGACTTCGACAACATGGCTAACCACATTCGACGCAGCCCGAGACATGCGACCTGAGAACTCCACAAGATCTGGTCGCCGTATCACATTGTAGAATAACGATATGCTCGCATCTGTCGCAGTTCAGACGACCTCGGCGTGCACCGCGGCAACAGAGCTTAATTGATGTCGTAATCCTCGAACTTTTCTGCCGCCAGAACGTACCCGGTGTCTGCCAGGGCTGTTGCCATCGTCAACACACCGAAGGCCCCAGTGACAGCGACCGGGTCAAACAGCGCCTCAAGTTGGTAGGGTTTCTCCGTCGTCACAAAGACAATTTGGTTGGGTGGCGGCGGCGGCACGTGAATACACGCGCCATAGTAGGGCACGAGGAGGAATTCGGTGCCCCCTTCGGACGTCAAATCCAGAGGAACCAGGTAGCCGGCCAGGCGTATCGTCTTACCGTTGTAATCCGTGACCACGTCGGCATCTCCTGGCCCGGAGTCCTTAAGCTTTGAGATCTGTTCATGTTCGACAATGCCAAACATGCCTTGGATATCAGCATTCGTGCTGCCAGCCTGGGCCGGAACCAGGTCCTGCCAATTGATCTCGACTACCTCGCCGGCGGCAGCCATCGCCGACGCCCAAAGCATCGCGGCCATGGTCAAGCCAACTACAACAATTTCGATGCCAAAACGTTTCATCACTCAGTCTCCCTCGCCCCATTTCTTACCGCGCGCCGCCGCCCCGTTTGGCTAGATCAACCCGCCCAGATCGAGATTTCTGCTGTCGCGGTCGATCGCGTGCGCGGACTGGCCCTTGTCCGTGATAAGACTGACCGTGAGTTCCTCAGCCGCCGGGAACTGATCGAAATACGCAAAGTCTATCGAAGAAATTTTTTCCGGATCCGAACAAGACAACGCATATTCCGCGTGAAACTCGTTGTGGTTCGCCTCGCCCGCGGCGCCGTGCTCATCATGTTGGTTATGTTCGTCTTCCGCCGCGTGATCATCGGCCTCGTCGCCGACGATCGCCACCTGGCTCGACTCCACGGCGCAACCCGCCGCGTCCGGGAAAACCATAATATCCAGCGGCCGGGCCAGAACAGATCTTGCGACTTCGACCGACGCTTTGTCGTCATCGCTCACCGCGGCGTGCTCAAATCCGACAATGTCGGCGCCCGGCACTTCGAGCTCCATCCATACGGAACCACCCTCAATCGCGATGTTCAGCGCCCCATGACCATGTTCGTGGGCGTCAAGTTCGCGCCGGTCCTCGTCTGCAATCGCCGGCCCGATCCAAAGTACGGTCGCCAAGCCCGCCCAAGTAAGATTGCGCATTTGGTAAAATCCTCATCTGATTGTCTGTTCCAAGCGCGCCAACCGGGCGTTGTTCGCGCGAACAACCCCGAGAGACCCGCGATCAAAAAATCAATCAGATGTGTGGCGGCGCGCGAATGCGGACACGGAGGGAGCGGTCATATTCCGGCGCCGCTAGCGCCGTGCGCACACTGCGGACTCGCCAAGCGCGAGGCAGCGGACAATTTGGCGCCGCCGCCAATAGGCTTGGCGGGAACACCGCCAATTGACAGGCCTCCGAGGCTTCCGAATCAAAATGATCGTCGGCGTGCGCCGCCACGTCATGCAGCCACGCATGTAACCAGCCAGCAACGAGGCAGGCCGCCGCAAACCAAACGAGTCCACGGCCTTGGTGGCGGATAGGCTGAATCACACCATGGCGCATAACGCCCTGATCCTAACAGACCTCTCCGCGCGATGCTCCAGAATGTTACGCGCGACGTTGTCCGATTGGCCGATCAGCCACCGGCGCCGTGCGTGCCGCGAAATGGCGCGATCAAGGCCTTCAAGTCGTTGATACGGGCTGTCGGTAACACGACGACGGCAAAACTGCCGAACTCCATGGCATATCGGCCAGCATCATCCGGGGCCTCATCACCAACGAAATAACGTATCAGCGGTCGTGGCGACGCTACATCGTCATAGAAGGAAATCGTCATTTCCGGCCGCAGCACGCCATAGTCCTGCACGGCGCCACCAGCATCGATATCCCGTATGACTGTGGCGCCGGCAAACGCGCTCAATGAAATGCCGATCGTCGCCGCGCGACCTCGACCAACGCCTTCGGTTACTGCGCTCTGACGGCCAGTCGTGTTGCCTTGAGATCCAGAAGCGACGTAAGACCAGTGCCCCCTGCTCGCCCGTACGAAACGATACGTCGTGCCATCGACGTCGATCTCCGCGGCCGCAATCTTATCGAACGACGCCGGAACCAACGGCCGCCCCGTATCTGCTTTTGGCCGTAGATGAAGGTGGGCGCTCGGCAAGATATCGATAACGCCATACAATTGCAGCCCAACACCCACGCCCAACAGCCCAACGGCCAACACACCGATCCACCGAGCGCCAATCGCCACGTCATTTACCCCGAATTTGCATCCAAGCCAAACACACCATCGGCGCAAAGTGTCACATGCGTTCTGATATTTCCATGGTCGCGACCGATTCTGTTATCGCATCAATTTGCGCCATATCACAGACACCACAAGGCAGATTGCCTGGCGAAGCCCTACCGCGCATGGCTCCACAGCCAACGTCGCACCAATGATGCTCGCACCCGCTGCGACAAACCGCGATCGATACTATCCGATGATATCATGTCCGGCTTTTATTTAGTTACCTTAGTTTTACGCTACTCATTATCCTGCATAAGTTATATGCGGCAATTGGAGCAGTGTCCGACAATATTGAACCAAGCGTATAACCTTCCGGGATGCGAAAAATCTCGAGTGCCACACCGCTTGCAGCCGCGACCGAAATCAACGCTCAAAGCCCAAATTGCTGAACAAGACCAGTTGGGTGACGCCGCACACCAGGACTTCGACGCCTCCGGCGCCCTTAAAGTCAAATCCGCTGCATTGCGCGACGAAGTCGTGAAATTCCTGGGTAAGGTTCGGGCGGCCTGATCTCAGGCAATGAGCTTTTCAATCGTCCGCAAGACCCGCGGGGCCCGCGGGGATGTGATGGTCGAAAACCAGCCAGCAAAGCGGCCCTCACCATCAATCAGGTATTTGTGAAAATTCCAGCGGGGCCGGCGCATAACGCCGGCGCATTCGCCCGCCCACCGATAAAACGGGTGGGCGTCGGCGCCGGTGACCTTCACCTTTTCGGTCAGGGGAAATGTAATTCCGTATCGGACACTGCAATAGTCTTTGATCTCTCTCCCGTTGCGCGGTTCTTGTTCCAAGAAGTCGTTCGAAGGCACGCCGATCAGCACAAAGGGATCGTCTTGCAAACGCTCCCACAGCGCCTGCAAATCTTCAAATTGGCGCGCAAACCCACATTCGGTGGCTGTATTCACCACAAGCATCGCGCGCCCCCGATAGGCGTCCAGAGGTAAGCTGTTACCATCCAATCCCTCAAAAGTGAATTCATGAGCCGTGGTTTCCGACATCGACATTCAAGCAACGATCCTCTACCAATCCGAACACAGCTGGCCAGGCCCCGAAAAACAGCGTTTCGATGTGCGGTTCGCGCGGCGCGGCCACCGTATTATACAGTACGGCGCGCGCAAGCGGATGGACGCAGGGGCATGGGTTGCCGTTGCCGGTACGGTGGCCTGGCGCCGACACAGTCGACGGTGTGCGTTGCCGGCGCTGACTTCTTGATCAGGAGCTTGTCATGGATCTGGGGCTTACGGGAAAACGCGCGATTGTAACTGGAGGCACAAGGGGGATCGGACGGGCCATTGCGCAGCACCTGGCAGCGGACGGGTGCAACGTGGCCGTCTGCGCGCGAACGGAAGCAGCAATCCCGGGCGTCGTAGCCCATCTCCAATCCATGGGTGTTACGGCGACCGGCGGCGCGGTCGACGTGCGTGACGGCGCCGCGCTACGCACCTGGATCGGGTCGGCTGCGGAGACACTGGGTGGACTCGACATTCTCGTTGCGAATGTCAGCGGATTTGGCACTACGCTAGACGAAGATGGCTGGCGCAGCGGGTTTGACTCCGACATCTTGGGCACGTTCCATGCAGTGGAAGCGGCCCTGCCTATTATCGAGAACTCGGGCGCGGGTGCGCTCGTCGCGATCGCCAGTACCGCGGCTTTGGAATTCTTCGGTGGTGTCCGTCCCTACAACGCGATCAAGGCCGCGGTTATTAACTATATGTCCAATCTTGCCGTCGAATTGGCACCCAAAGGCATACGTGCGAATACGGTTTCGCCCGGAACCATCTATTTTGAAGGCGGCGTTTGGCATCAACGCGAACAGAATTCGCCGGAGATCTTTCAACGCGCGCTTGCCCACAATCCCAGCGGCCGGATGGGGCGTCCCGACGAAGTTGCCAAAGCAGCGGTATTCTTGGCTAGTCCAGCCGCAAGTTTTGTCACCGGGGCCAATTTGGTTGTGGACGGCGCGCTGACGCGGCGTGTGCAATATTGAGCTTTGGTCTGAGTCGCGCAATCGAACATGTCGAGCACCCTGCGGTTCGTCGGGGAGTCACACTCGCAACCCTCATATGGTGTGGGCCGGTCAACACTGCTGACAGTGATCCGGCCAATGCATATCGTGCATGTGCGCGTTGATGTCTGCCGCTCGCCATGAAGCAATTGCGCCTTGTGCGTGCCGAGGACGCGGCGCGCGTGGTCACCGAAACTTGCCGACAGAACTGTCGTGCCACGGCCGATGAAGCCGACGTCTCAACGGACACCTAGAGTTCGCTGCTCGCCGAAACACTGGACAAAATACCCAAACCGCCTTATTGGGGCTTGCCCAGCAAACAAGAGACGATTGACTGAACGACCGTCGGCAACGGCGCGCGTGTTATGGAGTGTGGGACCCATCATGGATTATGTGAAATCCGGCCAAATCTCGGTAGCAAAAGAGCTTTTTGACTTCATCAATGACGAAGCCTTGCCGGGTACGGGCGTTTCTGCGGAGCAGTTCTGGTCTGGTCTTACCGGCGTGATCGAGGACCTGGCACCCACCAATCGAGCACTGCTGGCAACCAGAGAGGAGTTCCAAGCCAAGATCGACGCTTGGCACAAGGAACGCCGGGGCCAAGCCCACGACTTGGAGGCTTATAAACAGTTCTTGCGCGAAATCGGCTATCTGCACGACGAAGGCGGCGCGTTTTCCGTCACAACAACCAACGTCGACCCAGAAATCGCTACCGTCGCAGGACCACAGCTCGTGGTGCCAGTGATGAACGCGCGTTACGCGCTCAATGCTGCGAATGCCCGTTGGGGAAGTTTATACGACGCCCTCTACGGAACCGACGCCATCGCGGAAGATAACGGCGCGGAACGCGGTGGCGCGTACAATCCGGTTCGCGGCGAGCGGGTCATCGAATTCGCTCGAAATTTCCTGGATGACGCGGCGCCGCTTGCCGGGGCCAGTCATAGTGATGTCGCGCAATACACCGTCGCTGACGGCGGGTTACAGGTAACATTAGTTAATGGCCAATCAACCGGACTAGAGCAACCAGAGAAGCTTGCAGGCTATCACGGCAACGCCGATGCGCCGTCCGCGGTGCTGCTGCGCAATAACGATTTGCACATAGAGATCGCGATCGACCGCAACCACCCTATCGGCGGGTCGGATAGAGCTGGCGTTAGCGACGTAATCTTAGAGGCCGCCGTCACGACAATCATGGACTGCGAGGATTCGGTCGCCGCGGTCGACGCCGCCGATAAAGTGACCGTCTATCGCAACTGGCTCGGGCTGATGAGAGGCGACCTGGCGGCGACCTTCGCCAAGGGCGGCCAAACCATTGAGAGACGTCTAAACCCAGATCGAACCTACACCAACCCGGACGGCGCGGGGACAGTAACGTTTCACGGCCGCAGCTTGATGTTGGTCCGCAATGTCGGCCATCTGATGATGATCGATGCGGTACGGGACAAAAACGGCGCGCCGGTGCCGGAAGGCATACTGGACGGAATGGTCACGGCCATGATCGCCATGCACGATCTTGCTGGCGGCGGTCCGCTGCGCAACAGCCGCGCCGGTTCGGTCTACATCGTTAAGCCCAAAATGCATGGCCCAGAGGAGGTCGCATTTACCAGCGAACTTTTTGGCCGCGTAGAAGATGCGTTGGGGCTGCCGAAGTTCACCATGAAAGTCGGCATCATGGACGAGGAACGGCGTACCACCGTAAACCTCAAGGAATGCATTCGTGCCGCGAAAGACAGGGTTGCCTTCATCAACACCGGATTCTTGGACCGTACTGGCGACGAGATTCACACCTCGATGGAAGCGGGTCCGATGATCCGCAAGGGCGATATGAAATCGGCCCACTGGATCCAGGCGTACGAGGACTGGAATGTCGATGTCGGCCTGGAATGCGGGCTCAAAGGCCACGCGCAAATTGGCAAAGGCATGTGGGCGATGCCGGATCTGATGGCCGACATGCTAAAAATCAAGATCGGACACCCACGGGCCGGCGCGAACACGGCTTGGGTGCCCTCGCCCACGGCCGCCACCCTGCATGCAACGCACTATCACCAAATCGATGTCGCCACGCGCCAAGCCGAAATCAAATCACGCCCACGCGCCAGCCTTGACCACATCCTGACAATACCGCTGGCGGAACGCCCGAACTGGCCACCGGAAGCCATCCGAGAAGAGCTCGATAACAATGCCCAAGGAATCCTTGGCTACGTGGTTCGATGGGTCGAACTGGGTGTCGGTTGTTCGAAGGTGCCCGACATCAATGACATCGGGCTGATGGAAGACCGCGCGACACTGCGTATTTCAAGCCAGCACATTGCCAATTGGCTGCATCACGACATTTGTACCAAGGCGCAGGTCCAGGAAACATTGGAACGCATGGCGGCGGTTGTGGATGACCAGAATGCGGGCGACCCCGCATATCGCGCCATGGCGCCAAACTTCGACGACAGCGTCGCGTTTCAGGCCGCCCGCGATCTTGTCTTTGGGGGGCGTGCCCAGCCGAGCGGCTATACGGAACCGATCCTTCATGCCCGGCGCGCAGAGGCCAAAGCGAAATTCGGCTTATAGCCACACGGGTTTTCCAAGTTCGACATGGGTCGTCGGCCATAGACCCGAATTTCGCCACAACCACACAAGCCCTTCAAACGGGTCTAAACGCACTTGAATTCATAGTTCCCTCACCAAGACATGTGACGAGTGCGTATCGTCGATTTGTCACAACGGAACATCACTAGTCACCGGGCCTCGGCCGAAGCACACACTATGCTTTCCCATACATGGAAACCGCAAACGATGGGAAAGCAAGAAAATGAAATTAGGTACCTTTATCGCGGTTATGCTCTTCGCTTGTTCCGCCATGCTGGGTTATCAAACCGCTTCGGCAGACGAGACAAAACTCGGAATCGCTTTGGATGCGGATGATCTGAGCACGGTCCGCGGCCTAGGGAAAACGCCGACGGCAACTGCGCTCCATGGTTTGCCGGGCAACAATCCGGCAAATGGCGGCAATTCGGCGAATCCCAATGGCGTCGGCGCGGACGGAAACGCAAACGTCAATGGCGGCATTCACAATATTGGCGGCGGCGCCCCTGGTATTGTCGGGTTGCATCCGGTCAGAGATGGTCACGACCCCGCCGGTACCATGCATGGTGGGTTAAACGCCACGACGGGGCGAAGTACGCCGGCCGTTCTGCAATAGCCGCTTGCGGCCAACTTACTCCGGCGCCTGCTTGACATTGGTTCGCGCCCACGCCGCAATATCGGCATGGGTCGCGAACCAGACATCGCCTCGGGCGCGGGCATGACGAATCAGCTCTTCCACAATCCAGATGCGTGACCGATAACCGATGATGTGGGGATGAAACGTTAATTGGCAGATGCCGCCGTCATCGAACGCCATATCGAATTCACGACGAAATATATCGAAGACCGCCATCGGCGGCGTATGTGGTCGCAATCCTTGAAACCGATGCATCATGAGGTAGACAGCGTCGTCACGAACCCATTCCACGGGAAGCTCGACAACACCGGTGGGCGCACCATCCAGGAGTAATTCGTAGCAATCCTCGTCGGCCATCAGCGACGAGTCATATTCAAGCCCCATTTCTTGCGCGATCTTCAACGTGTGCGGACTGAAGTCCCATGACGGCGTCCGCATACCCACCGGACGTATCCCCGTAATTTCGGTCAGCGTTTCGGACGACCGCATCATGAGCTCGCGCTCCGCCTCGTAAGACAGCACCGAGTTCAGCTCGTGGATCCAGCCATGCATACCGATCTCATGTCCGTCGTCGACAATGCGGCGCTGCTCGTCTGGATACAGCAACGCGGTCACGGCCGGAACGTAGAATGTTGCCTGTACGTCATGTTTCTTGAGCAATTTCTGGATTCGCGGCACGCCAACTCGGTGCCCATATTGTCCCCATGACAAGCGACCGATGGAGCCACCGCCGTCCCGCAGCTCGTTGGTCTCGTGATCGGAGTCAAAGGACAACGCCACCGCGCAACGTGCGCCGTCCTTCCATGATGCCGGCCGAAGCCGGCGACCGGCGCGCACGTGATCCACAATTTTTCGCCATTGCGCCTCGGGCCACTGCCAGGGCTCAAGCGTTGTCTTGTCTTTGGGCATCCCAATTCCTCGCGCACGTTTATGGCAACGGCCGATGGGCGGACTCTCGCAATCTCAAAATAACCAAGCTGCTGACTATTGCCGCAGCAATAACATAGAACACGGGCGAAATTGGTGATCCAGTGGAGCTGATTAGCCAAGTTGCAATGAACGGCGCGAAGCCCCCGAATATGGCCACCGCGAAGCTGTAACCAATCGACATCCATGTCGTACGGCCGTGGGTCGGAAATAACTCAGCTATGGCAGCAGGACCAGGGCCGGAAAAAGTCGCGATCAACAGCGCAAACAAGACTTGGACGGCGATCACGGTGGCAAACGAAACGCCGCCCAGAAGTAGGCTGAATAATGGGTAGGGCAACAGGATAAAACCGATGCAGCAGGCCAGCAACAAAGGCTTGCGTCCCACCCGGTCTGACCAATAGCCGAACAAGGGTACGGCTGCGACCAATACGAAAAGCCCGATGGTGTTCGACCACAACGCTTGTTCGCGGGACAAATCAAGTTGGCGTTGTGCAAATGTCGGCATGTATGACAAGAATATGTAGTAAGAGACCGTCCACAAAATCGTAAATCCGAATGCACGCGCGGCCAACTTGGGCCCCGACAGGTCTTGGAGGGCGCCTGCCTGCGGTAGCTCGGTGGCGCGCTCGCGGTAAACTGGCGTCTCGTCAATGTGGCGACGGATATATATGCCAACCGGCCCGATGATGCCGCCCAGCAAGAATGGAATCCGCCAGCCCCAAGATTCCATGGCTTCGACGGACAACATTGTGCTGATCAAGGCCGCGACCCCCGACCCGAGCAACAGGCCGGCGGCAACGCTGCACTGCTGAAAGCTGCCCACAAAACCACGCCGCCCCTCGCCCGCCCATTCAACGATAAACGCCGTCGACCCGCCCCATTCGCCGCCGGCGGAGAACCCTTGAACGAGGCGAGCGAAGACGATCAAGGCGGGTGCAAAAACCCCGATGGTTTCAAAGTTCGGCACCAACCCGACGAGCACCGTGCCGAAGGCCATCAGATAGATCGTCGTCATCAAAGCGACCTTGCGGCCGCGCAGATCGCCCAAACGGCCGATGATGATGCCGCCCAGCGGCCGCGCCACGAAACCAACACCGAACGCGGCGAATGCGGCCAAGAGCGACGTTGCCTCGTTGTCTGACGGGAAGATCTGAGTCGCGATGACTCCAGCCATAAAGCCGTATACAGCAAAGTCGTACCATTCCAAGACGTTGCCGATCACAGCCGCAACCACAGCGCGGCGCGCCCCTTTGGATACGTCGCCCACATCATGCATGCGCGGCTGGTCAATCATTGTGGAAATCGTATCGCTGGCGCCCGACCGGGGCGGCGTTTGAACACATTTGGGTCGCTGTGACTATAGCACGGCTTTCGCACTTGACATTGCTAGCCTTTCCGCGTTTGTCGTCAAACAAGGTCAGCAAAAAATCGTGCTTTTTGATCGATTGAACCATGACAAATTCCGACTCAGACGCCTTGGAAACCAAGCTTGTTCATGCTGGGGAAACCCGCGTTGACGGCGCCGTGCGCCTGCCGATATTCCAAAGCGCCATGTTCGAGTATGCCGGCAACGACCCCAGGGGCGCGCGCTATATTCGTTACTTCAACACCCCCAATCAAACGGCCCTGAGTGACAAACTGGCCACTCTGGAAGGTGCCGAGGCGGGTCTCGTGACGGCCAGCGGCATGGGCGCCATTTCGTCCGTATTGTTGACCTTGCTCCAATCTGATGACCATTTTCTCGCCCTGGAGTCACTTTATGGCGGTACGCACGAGTTAATTCACAAAGTGTTGCCGCGTTTCGGCGTGACGCACTCAGTGATCGATGGCAATCGCCCGGAAAGTTGGGCCCAACATGTGCGTCCCAACACCAAGGCCGTCTACGTTGAAACGATCACAAACCCACTTTTGCGCGTTCCGGATCACACGGAAATCGTGCGTTTCTGCAAACATCACGGGCTTACTTCCATCATCGACAATACGTTCGCGTCGCCGGTACTTTTTCGCCCGCCCCAACACGGTTATGACATCTCATTGCACAGTGCCACCAAGTACCTCAATGGCCATTCGGATGTCGTCGCCGGTGCGATTTTGTCGACGGCATCACTTATCGCCACGGTTCGGTCCACGCTCCACAGCCTCGGCAGTGCGCTGGATCCGCATGCCGCCTTCTTGGTTAACCGCGGCGTCAACACGCTGGCTGTGCGCATCCAATATCAATGCGATAGCGCCTTGAAAGTGGCGCAATTTCTGGAAAGCCACGAACAGGTTCGAGCGGTGAGCTACCCCGGTCTTGAGAGTCACCCGGACTACGACCGGGCCCGCGATCTGCTTGATGGATTTGGTGGGATGGTGAGTTTCGAGCTCAAAGACGGCCTTGATGCGGCCGAACGGTTTTTGTCGCGCGTGCGAATTCCAATCATCGCACCCAGCCTGGGCGGCCCAGAGACGGTCATGACGCGGCCCGCCATCACCTCCCATGTCGGCCTTTCGGCCGATGCCAGACAGCAGCTCGGCATCGGTGATGGCCTTATTCGCTGCTCGATCGGGCTTGAATCTCCCGACGATTTGATTAGTGACTTTCAGAATGCACTTAGTACATAGCCGAGGTTCCCCTATGGCCACGATTTGGCCTGGTCTTTGCGTCGGCCGCAATTTGCACGCGACGTCCGCGCACTGTGATAGTATTTGGCACGCAATGGTGAGGACTGCTACAGCATGTTGAGGCGCGTTTGTCCGGTTACGCGCACGCGGGTTCCCATACCGTGCCGTATGTGTCCGGTTCGAAATTGGACGGTGTGCGAAGCGCTGCCGCGCGACCAATTGGCGACCGTTGAAACGTTCAAGGCTGGCGATCGCATTCTTGACGCAGGCGCCGATGTTTATCGCGAAGGCGAGCCGTGGCGCGAACTCTACACCGTCATGTCCGGCTGGATGTATTTGTATAAGCTGTTGCCGGACGGGCGACGCCAAATCACAATGGTCGCCCTTCCCGGCGATTTCATCGGATTTTCCGCCGACCTTGATGGCCATATGGACCACTCCGCGCACACCTTGACCCCCGTGCGCTTATGCGCGTTCCCGCGCGCGAATTTCCTGAACTTGGTCCGCGATCACCCCGAGTTGGCCATTCGCCTGACCTGGATCATCGCGCACAATGCGGAACTTGGTCGCGACCATCTGACTAGCGTCGGCCGCCGATCGGCGCGCGAGCGCGTCGCGCATTTTCTTCTCGAACTCTTTTATCGGGTTCGGCTGCGGGAATCGGAGGCGATCGGGAGCACGATCGAACTTCCCTTGACCCAAGAGCATATCGCGGACGCCTTAGGCTTGACCGCCGTGCACGTCAATCGCATGCTGCGCGGATTGCGCGAAGACGGGTTGATCGAGGTTGAGCGCCACAAGCTACATGTTGTGGATCCGGACCGTCTCGCCGATATTGCCGGGTTCGATGACGACATGTTTGATCGGCTTATGGACCCGGGTCCCCACCAAGAGTGTCCCCAACAGCCCCGCCGCGCCAGCTAACAACGTTGGTCGCCTGACATATAGCGGTTCAAGAATATGGTTCGGCTCTTTGCAGGACCGGCCATTTTGTCCGGCCAGGTGAACGGAGCCTACGTCGTGGTTGAGTCGTAGAACGGCGCGGCCGTCAAGATCTTATTTTCTTGATGTTGCACAAAGGACGCCGCCTTTTCGAGATAGGCTAACCAAGCCGGGTCTTTCAAGAGGCCGCCACGGCGCGCGGCACGATCAGCTAGATCCTTGTACCGCCACATATGCACCACTTGATTGAGCTGCCCGATATCCATGGATACGTACCAACCGACGCAATCGCCCAAATGCTTTTGCTGCAAAGGCCACCCCTCTTCCCCGTAAGCTTTCAGGAATGCGGGCATCTTGCCTGGATAAATCGTGTAAGTCCGATGGTCGACGATCATGAAATCCTCCAGTTACGCGAATTATGCCGATGCGCTCGGACGCGCGGTCATGGCGGCATACCAACGCGCGACATTTGAGCAAGCATCCGGCATAGCAATCTCTGCCCGAGCCGCAAATCCAATCGCACAGGTCAAAGTTATGTCCGCGATGGAGAAGCGGGCGCCTGCCAAAAACTCATTTTCCGCCAAGTGCGGGTCGATCTTATGCAAGAATCGATCAACCACGGCCTTGCCACGTTCCACAAGCGCCGGTATCTGCGGCACGCCGCTGGGTTCGCCGGCAAGCGCACGATCTTCAAACATCGGCGCCGAATTGCGCACGGCGTCGCCGGCTGCCATGAAACCGTGGATCTCCGCCCGACGATCCCACATTTCCACGATCGCTTTATCCTTTGCATCCACGCCCATCAATGGCGGCGCGGGCTGTATCTCCTCGAAATAGCGGCAAATCGCCGCAGATTCACCGATCCTCGTCCCATCATCGAGTTCGAGAACCGGCACGACAGAGAAAGGGTTCACGGCCCGAAACTCGTCGGAGAATTGCTCACGTTCGCGCGTGTTGACTTGCACCATCGGGACTTCGATCGATTTCTCGGCAAGAAACATCCGCACCCGACGTGGATTTGGTGCCAGGCCAAAATCATAGAGCTTCATACGGGCCTCCGTTACATATTCTTCAAGTCTCATCCCAATGGAACGTACTGAACGCAGAAACCGGTACGCGTTCAGTCTTCAACGCGTTAGCCGGCGCGGTCTCATCGATAAATCCGATCGACATGCCACAAATGACGATCTGGTCATCTGGAATGCCCAAATGCTCGCGCAGCACCTTGTGATAGCGCGCAAAGGCAACTTGCGGACAACTGTGTAGCCCGGCGCCACGCGCCGCGATCATGATGTTCTCGATGAACATGCCGTAGTCTAGCCAACTGCCGACTTCAAGAACCCGATCCATCGTAAAAATAAGCCCGACTGGGGCATCAAAAAATTGGTAGTTGCGGGCGACTTGAACCGCCATTTTCTCGCTATCGCCCTTTTTAATCCCGACCAAGCCATACAGATCCCAACCAACTTTGCGGCGACGGCTTTTGTAAGGTTCGGGAAAATGTGCTGGGTAATACTCAAACTCGGCGTCATGTTCATCGCCATGACGATAGTGGGCCGCAACCAGCGCTTCGGTTAACTTCCGTTGGGCCGCACCAGAGACAACATGGACTTGCCAAGGCTGCATGTTTGTGCCGCTTGGCGCGCGGCTAGCGACTTCCAGTAAATGCTCAACTTGCTCACGGGATACGGGCGTGGGCAAAAACCCACGCACGGAGCGCCGGCTGGTGATGGCCGCATCGACGATCGCGGTCGCGTCTAGAGTGTCAGTCATAGTGGCTCTTCAAAATCAATGTGAAACAACGACGCTTCTGGTCATACGTTCGCAAACCATTAGCTAACCATAAAAACGTCATCGACCGGGACTTTCATTCCGGTCACCAAGGCATTGGTTTGGTGCGCCATTGCAACAATGGACAACAACTCTTGATATTGTCGTTCGGTCATGCCCTTCGCGCGCGCCGCAGCGGTATGGGAATGAATGCAATAGTCGCAACTGTTGGCGATCGACACGGCGATGTAAACAAGCTCCTTGGCCAAGGGATCGATCTCACCCGGCCCCATAACCTGTTTCAGACGCTGCCAAGTTGCTTCCAACAAGTCCGGCTGGTTCGCCAAGGCCTTCCAAAAATTGTTGATAAAATCCGTGCCGCGCAGTGCACGAATGTCATCATAGACTGCGCGCACGCGCAGCGATGCGTCATCGTATTCAATTAGCCCAACAGTCGCCATCGCGAGTCCTTTCGTAGTGGAAAACGGGATTGTGCTTAACGGTTGCCGTAACTCTTGCCAAGCCCGGCGGCAGCATCGCTTTGAATGCCGTATTGCGGGATCGGATAACGCAAGCCGTTCGCCGCGAGCCGGGCCATGCCATCAATAGCGCCCGCCAGATAGCGTGGCGGCAGCGCCATCAGCAATTCATCTTCTAGAACGCCGCCATAGCGGCGCTCAGCGAAGCAGGGGATCGACAGACTGGGTTCGCCCGTGGCCAACGCGCGTCCCCAGGAATCCGCGCAAGAAGACTCGCCGACGCAACCCCATTCCAACTTGCGATACCCGGACCATTGCAGGCCATTGACGAGAATAATCATTTGCGCCGGAGTCGCGTAGATCAAGCATATATCCGGGGGGTCGAGCCGGCCCGAAACAAGAGGCGAGACGGCCATCGAACGGTAACGGCCGTGCGGTACCACGGTCATGGCGGCTTGATGCGCCGCAGAATCCTCATCAGTCGCATACCAGACGCCGGTCATGTGCGCGCCGGATCGCCAGGTTTCGTCCTGTGGTCGCAAACCCAGGACCGCGCCGCACTGCGCGCTGACCAAATCGTCGGCCGTGATCCCGACTGTCCAACCAAGCCGGCACGCCTGGGCGACAATCTGATCGGCCGTATGACTCGCACTCGGCCGCCGGATGCGTGGTATCGCCTCCATCTCGGCGACGGTCGCAAACAGTTTCATACCGATGGGCGTTGTGCGCAGGCGTAAATAGCGGTTGAGACCGTCGACCAAACAGCCCCAATCGTAGGTTGGGTCGCTTTGTGCGTCGGGTCCGTCCAAGTCCGCCGAGACCATAGTTTCCTCCCACCAAAGCGCTTACCTGCCATGCCTTTACCATGCGTAGGCAAAAAGCGAGAATGCGAATTACGCTTGGCGGACCCGTTGAAACCTCGGCATGCGCGCCATGTCATACTTCCACAGACGCACTGTCGAGCCTGCCGGTACATGAAGAGGTCCTGACAATGTCGACGCGCCGACCGCTCCCGTTACTGCCGACGACCGTGGTCGGCAGTTATCCGCAGCCGGATTGGTTGATCGACCGGACCGCGCTGGCCGGTCGCACACCGCCGCGCGTGCGCGCTCACGACCTATGGCGCATCGACCCGCGTTGGCGGAATGCGGCCCAGGACGATGCCACGCGCCTTGCCATTCACGACATGGAAAACGCCGGCATCGACATCGTGACCGATGGCGAAATACGGCGTGAAAGCTACTCCAACCCCTTCGCCAATGCGCTCGATGGGATCGACCGCAAGCAAACCGGTATGGGGATCTCGCGACGCGGCGAACCCGACCCGGTGCCGCGGGTGATCGCGCCTCTCAAACGTTCACAGCCGTTTTCAACCGACGACATAAAATTCCTGCGCGCGCAGACGGACCGCGTTATCAAAGCGACTCTCCCCGGCCCGTTCACCATGTCGCAACAAGCACAAGACAACTATTACAGCGATCCGGCCGCGCTTGCGATGGCATACGCGGCGGTCGTCAACGAAGAAATCGGTGATATGTTCGCGGCCGGAGCCGATGTCGTGCAACTCGACGAGCCGTTCCTGCAGGCCCGTCCCGAGGCGGCACGCGACTATGGCGTCGAAGCGGTCAACCGCGCCCTTGACGGGATCACAGGCACAACAGCTTTGCATTTGTGCCTTGGCTATGCGGCTTTGATCAAGAACAAGCCAAACGCCTACGCTTTCTTGGCAGAACTCGCCAATTGCAGCGTCGACCAGGTTTCCGTTGAGGCCGCACAACCGAAGTTGGATCTTTCGGTATTGCGCGCCCTCGACGGGAAAACGATCATCTTGGGTGTTCTCGATCTTAGCGATGCGGCAATCGAAACGCCTGAAAGCGTTGCCAACCGGATCGCTGCGGCGCTCGATCACGTTTCGGCCGATCATCTGGTCCCCGCACCGGATTGCGGCATGAAATACCTGCCCCGCAACGTTGCGTTCGGCAAACTCAAAGCCCTGGCCGACGGTGCGGCCATCGTTCGGCGGAACCTTAGTTAACTGCTCGCCCGCCACGCTCGCTTCATCTTGATCTGTGTCAAGGTGCGCCACCGGGCCGCGAGATAAGCGGTCAATTTAGATTGGGTTAAAGACCCTCGGCAGGGAGTCATTTGGCGCATGGAAATCAAACCTGAGGCCGTGAGTCGCGTCATATTTGCCGCGCGGCAGCTCAACGTCGATGAGGAGGTTCGTGAGAGCCTCAGTGACGAAGATGATGTCACAAAGGAACCTGAAGAAGTCCTGGATGAGGCTCTCGTTGGCAGTGTCCATCAGGAGCACGAAAAGGACCCGGTTTGGTGGGACCTCAAAGCGTTTATTGATGATATGCCCGCCGACGAGCAGTGCGAATTGATCGCGCTTGCTTGGATCGGACGCGGTGACGGCGGCAAAGTCGACTGGGAGGACATGGTCCGTTTGGCCAGTGAGCGGCGCAGCGATCACACAGCCGAATATCTGATCGGCATGCCGCTATTGGCGGAGTATCTGCAAAGCGCTCTCGATACATTTGATATTTCGATTGAGGATTTCGAAGAGAATCACATTTAGTCGTTCACCGTTCCAACAAACAAGGTCATGACCCTGATGCCGCAAGAGACGGTGCCCGAACCAGGGGCCGCTTTTACTGGTTTGTCGTCTCTCTTCAGCGACTTTTCGCTCGAGGTCACACCGTCCGGCGTCGCCGCATTGTTGGCCGCACCACCGCTGCCGGCCGAGACCAGGGTCTTCATCACCCATTTGGAGCGAAACAGAGACGCCGATACAATTGAAGCGGCCCGGCGACTACGCCAAGCGGGTTTGAGGCCCGTTCCCCACTTGGCCGCCCGGCGCATCGCGAATGTCGGCGAACTGCGTGCTCTACTGGACGGCCTCGTCACGGAAGCCGATGTTGACGAAGTTTTGGTCATAGCGGGGGACACGCCGCCGATCGCCGATCAGTTTCCTTCGACTATCGATTTGTTGCGAACAGGTTTGCTTGAACGCTATGGCGTTCGTCGAATTAACGTCGCCGGTCACCCAGAAGGCGCGCCGTCTATCCCAGAGATTGAGCTGCAGCGTGCGTTGGACGAAAAGAACGCCTACGCCCGCCAGAGCGACGCCGAAATGCGGATAATTACCCAGTTCGTCTTCGAAGCGGCACCGCTGATTACCTGGGAGCAACGTATCCGCGCCCGCGGCAATGCGTTACCGGTTTGTGTTGGCCTTGCTGGATTGGCCGGCATCAAGTCACTCGTACGGCATGCGCGGGCTTGTGGCGTCGGTGCGTCGGTGCGAACGCTCATGCGTCAAGGGGCGCGTTTGTCGCGGCTTGTCCGGCCTTATGATCCAGGGCCAATTGTGTCGGATCTCTCGGAAGCTCGTCGGAGTGATCCAGAGTCACTGATAGACGGCATTCACTTTTTCCCATTCAGTGGGATCTCGCGGACGGTCGCATGGGCGACAGGGATCAGCGATGGCTCAATTGCGCTGGACGGTTCATTGACTCCTATCGGGAATATCCGCACCTAATCGACGTTCCGGATGGCACCGCGAAGCTCCGATTTCAATTGGTCCGGTGCGCCGCTACACTGGCGCCCAAGCGACCACGAAAGCGGAGCATGAAGCGATGCCTGGACCACTCACGGGGATAAAGATCATCGACCTGACCTCGATGTTATCGGGGCCTTGGGCGACGACCATATTGGCCGACCAGGGTGCGGACGTGGTCAAGGTCGAGGTCCCGGGCAAAGGCGACCACACGCGCTCTCTGGGAAACCGGCGCGCTGGGATGTCTTCAAGTTTCCTCCATATCAACCGTAACAAGCGGTCTCTCACGTTGAACCTGAAAGCCGATCAGGGCCGCGCAGTATTCCTTGACCTGGTGCGTGACGCGGACGTTGTGGTGCAGAACTTCCGCCCCGGTGTGGTTGATCGGCTAAGGGTCGGCTATGACGATGCGCGTGCCGCAAATCCAAGCATCGTCTACCTATCGCTCAATGGCTTCGGCGAATCCGGACCCTATGCCCAGAAGCCCGTATACGATCCCGTCATCCAAGCGATATCGGGCCTCACCACAATCCAGGCGGGATCCGATGACGAGCGGCCACGGCTGGTGCGCACCGTGTTGCCGGACAAACTCTCCGCGGTGACGGCCTCGCAAGCCATTACCGCGGCACTGTTCGCGCGCGAACGAACCGGCCGGGGCCAACATGTGAAACTCTCCATGCTCGACGCCGTGATGTCGTTCTTATGGGCTTCAGACTACGGCGCGCAAACCTATCCGGATCAGCCGACCACCAATCAAGCTGCGGCGAGTTTCATCGACCTGATTTACGAGACCAAGGACGGCCATATGACAGTCGCCGTCATGAGCGACAAGGAATGGACCGGTCTGACGCAAGCATTCAACAAACCCGAATGGTTGACGGATGAGCGCTTTGCCACGCCCGAGGCGCGCGATCGCAATGTCAATGCGCGCTTGCAATTGACCCAGGAGGTGTTGCGGACGAAGACGACTGCTGAATGGCTGACCGTGCTGGAACGCGCCGGCGTTCCCTGCGCGCCAGCCCTCACCCGAAACCAAGCCATACAGCATCCACAAATCGTGGCAAGCGAGATTGTGCAGGAATACAGCCACCACGCGGCCGGAAAACTGCGTCAAACGCGGAACGCGGCACGATTTGAAGGCACGCCGACCGAGCTACGTTTCGGCGCACCTCTCCTGGGCGAGCACACCGATGAGATCATGCGGGAACTTGGATATGATGAGGACGCGATTTGCGCGCTCCGTCGGGATGGCGTAATCGGCGGCGAATCCGCGTCTCAGAGGGGTTCGGCCGACAGTGATCAGACGCCAACTTTGCGATCGGCCAGAACCTGACATACATCTAGCATACTAGAACATTGCCTCGGTCGCTGGCTTTCTGGTACGATAAAATTGGGTAGGTTGTTCGACCGCATTTGGCGCATTGGGGAAGGAAGCTCGTGCGATGAGCCACATAGTGGACCTTGGGCGACGCGTCGAACTGGTTCCGATCGATTCGCATTTTCACGACATCACGATCGGCCTCTATCTTGAGCGACAAGACGCTGAACAAGGCGTCTATTCGGTGCACAGTTACAGTCAGTTGGATGGAACGGATGGGCGCCTCAACCATGTGGCGCAGGCCATGGTCGCGCTCGGCGGCATGCAACGGTGCGACGGTGTTCGCCCGTCGCTGGTGTTTCCCTGCAAAAAGTTGCACCTGGCAGCGGCGAAACGGGTTTTTCTGGAGGCGTGTAAGGTCCCGTTCGATGCCAAGCCCACGGCAAGAAGTTCTTCCATTTTCGACAAAAAAGCGGACGGAACGATGCATGTCCGATCGGAAGGCGCCGGCGCCTATCGTGTTACTTGCGACCAGGACGATGAAAAGGCGTCCAAGCGCATCGCCGCGATTGCCGGCGGATTTGCCAAGTTGCTGGAAATGGAACGCGTCGGCGATGACGCCATCTGTTTCGGCTGTGGCCAGCCCCATGACGTATTGGTCAACCTATTGTTGCCGCGCGCGCTGAATGTGCGGGCGGCAATGCGCGAACAGGAACAACAAGCCGCCCGCGGTGTGCTCGCGGCGCCCAGCGCGCAAAGTCTTTGAATCTCTGGTGAGTGGCACCGATTAGGGAACAACCATCATGACCACCGCAGCTGTACCATCGATGACAAGCCGTGAACGCGTTCTTGCCGCGCTCAACCGAGAACCGGTCGATCGGACGCCGGTCTGCAATCCGACATCCGTGGCAACCATTGAGCTGATGGACCTTGTCAATGCGCCGTTTCCGATGGCCAATCGGGATCCCGAAATGATGGCTCGATTGGCGGCGACGAGCTACACCGAGCTGGGCTTTGATTCGGTCATGCCGGTGTTCTCGATCATTCAAGAATCGTCGGCGATGGGCTGCAAAATGCAGTGGGAACAAAAAGACAATTGGCCGACCGTACGCATGAGCGAACCAATCTTCCACGATGTCGACGACATCGTCATCCCGAATGACTTCTTGATGCATCCGGACATCACATGCGTCCTGGACGCCATCAAGATCCTTCGCCGGGAACTGGGCGACGAGGTGGCCATTATCGGCAAAACGATGGGCCCATGGACAATGGCCTACCACTGTTTTGGCGTCGAGCCGTTCTTGTTGATGACCCTCGACGATCCCGGGAAGACCAAGCAGGTGCTGGATCGGTTGAAGGAGATGACCGTGCTGTTTGGGCAAGCGCAAATTGACGCCGGCGCCGACGCATTGACCCTACCCGACCATGCCACGGGCGACCTGGTCAGCGGCGAATATTACGCGCGCTTTCTCAAGGATCTTCATATCGAAATGGTTGAACGGATCCCGATCCCACTCATTCTTCACATTTGCGGGCGTACGGTTGATCGAATGGGTTACATTGCCGAAACCGGTATGGCGGCGTTCCATTTCGATTCCAAGAACAAGCCCAAGGAATCCATGGACGCGGTGCATGGCGATATTGCCCTGGTCGGGAATATCAACAACCCGGAGACGCTGTTCGTCAAAGATCCGGAAGCGGTCCACGAAGAGGTTTTGCGGAATCTTGAAGCCGGCGTGCACCTGATCGGTCCCGAATGTGCGATCCCATTGCAGACCCCGATCGAGAATTTGCTGGAAATCCAGCGCACGATCAGAGAATGGCATGCAGCACATCCATCAGTACACTAACCACCTTTCGCAAATCCAGCATGTAGATAATCATGGCGGAACTTAACGATATCGCCAACGAGGTAATTCGCGACGAGATTGCGGAATACCTTGAACGGCCAGAAGAAATTGAACGCAATATTGAGTTGTTCGCCCGTGCGAAGCCACTCATGCAGGACATCGCAGCGGCGATCGTCGAAGGCGATGACGACGTGGTCGATCAATTGACGGCGAAGGCCCTGGGCGAAGGCATCGACGCGATCGAAGTGATGGATGACGGTTTGATCGCCGGCATGGGCATCGTCGGAATCAAGTTTCGGGAAATGTTCATTTTTGTGCCCGAAGTACTTGCATGTGCGCGTGCCATGAAGGCGGGCATGACCCATATCGAACCTATTCTTTCGGCGTCGGGGGTCGAGCCGCTGGGTAAGGTCATCATGGGCACGGTCAAGGGCGACCTGCACGACATTGGCAAGAATTTGTGCATCATGATGTTGCGCGGGGCAGGATTTGTGGTCGTCGATTTGGGTGTTGATCAATCGGATGACAATTTCATCGATGCGATTGAAGAGCACGAGGCACCGTTGGTCGGCATGTCGGCCCTGCTCAGCACGACCATGCCCAATATGGGCAAGATCATCGAAGCCTTCATCGATGCCGGTATACGTGATGACGTGCAGGTCATGGTCGGCGGTGCGCCGGTAACGCAAGAATTCGCTGACGATATGGGCGCCGACGGATACGCAAAAGATGCATTGGCGTGTGTCGACCTTGCGAAATCCCTCGTTAGTGCGAACGCCTAGAGCGGCAGCGCGGTCGTGGCAAAGATCGACAAAGACGCATATCAGAGACGCTTGGAAAAGATTAGCGAGCTGTTTACCGACATGGTCGCCCATGCCGAAAAGGTGTCGCAGTTTCGCTGTCCGTACCGCAATAAGGCCGATCGCTGTACTGCCGAATTCCGCTGTCGAAACCAGAAAGATCCGGGTTCGCCAGACGAGCCTTTCATTTGTAGCCATGACGGCACGTTCGACCACCGCACGGCGTGGGAAACCAAGCCCAGCAGCCGTCGTCGCGCAAAACAAAGAATTCGTGACATAAAATCCGCCGCGGCGCAAAAGCGTCAGAAATAGCGGATAGAGTGACGTGAGCACGGTTAGCCACGACCGTTGCGAAGCCGCGCCCGCCCCTGGCAGGACTCTGTTCGATTATGCGGATGAACTGGCGCTTGAGGTACCAACCTCGTGCCATCGCACCGGCCGGTGCCACGAATGTGTCGTGGAAGTGACCCGCGGTATGGATGCGCTAAGCGCGCCGACGGCATCGGAATCGTTTCTGCGGGATAACTACCGGCTGGCGTGCCAAGCGATCATCGAGAATATCCAAAGCGACATTGCCTTCACGCCTTTGCGTCGAAGACCACGCGTCTTGACGATTGGTGCTGACGCGCCGGATGGGACACTGGCGCCCCTCGTCACGCGGGCGAATGACCAAGTCCTCTATGACGGTAAAGTCATCGACCAATATCGCGGTCATATCTGTGGCCTGGCTGTCGACGTCGGAACAACAACAGTTGTCGTTGACTTGGTTGATTTGGAAACTGGAAGGAGTATCCAGACACGGGGATTTGAGAACCCGCAACGTTTCGCCGGCAGCGATATCATGCAGCGGATCGTCTATGACGGCGGACCCAATCGCGGTCGCCTCCAAGAATCGGTGATCGCGGCGATCAACCGCGAACTGCGCACGATCGCGCGCGATCTGCATATTCCACGGCGCGCGATCTACGAAATCGTTGTCGCCGGGAACTCCACCATGCGCGACATATTGTTTGGCCTCGATGTGCAGAGCATCGGTCAGAAGCCCTATAAGTCGGTGGTTGAGAGCGAATATCTCTCCGGACAGCGCGCGCACACGGCTTTATGTGGCAATGCCTGGCAATTGGGCGTGCGCGCCAATCGGCATGCAACTGTGTATGGTTTGCCCTTAATCGCTAGTCACGTGGGTGCCGACGCAGCCGCGGCGTTGGTTACCGCCGGGATGACCGAACCGACGGGTGAAACCGCGATGCTTATTGACATGGGCACCAATAGTGAAGTCGTGTTGCGCCATCGTGGAAAGCTGTTCGCTGCCTCATGCCCGGCCGGCCCGGCGTTCGAGGGGGGGTTGGTGAAATATGGCATGCCAGCCTGCGACGGGGCGATTGAAGCTATTTCCGTCGCCAATGGCGGACAGGGCTTTGCCTACCACACTATTGGCGATGTACCGCCAGAAGGGCTATGCGGATCGGGCCTGATTGACCTATTGGCCGAACTGCGCCAGCACGAACGCCTCACTGCCAAAGGGGTGTTCGCCGAGGATCGCAAGAAGTTTGAAATAACGGTTGTACCTGACCGTGGCATCACGTTTTCAAAGGAGGACGCCAGTAACTTGGCGCAGGCGAAAGCGGCCAGCTATTGCGGCCAGCGCGTTTTGATGCAAACGGCCGGTGTCACACCGGCCGATATCGATCGAATGTATCTCGCGGGTGGTTTCGCGAACTATGTTGACGTCAGCAATGCGATTGCCATCGGCCTTTTGGCTCCAGTACCAGAGGAACGCATCATCAAGGTCGGCAATGCCGCCATTCGCGGTACGCGCGCCGTCCTGTTGTCGAAAATAGCGCGCCGAAACCTTGAGCTCAGCGTCCAGGCGATCGCTCATGTTGAACTTGAAACGTCGCCTTCATTTTTCGACATGTTCGTCGAAGGTTGCCAATTCAAACCGATGCCCACCGCGAAATAGCGAGGAAAAACTGATGTCCGCGTCAGCTCATTCAGATAGCCCACTTATTGTTATTGGTGAAAATATTCATACGACACGCGTGGTCCTGCGTCGCAGCAAGCGGTTTCACGAGGACAACGGTTTCGAGGCGATTCGATATCAAACCGTCGACGGTGAGGAACGATTGTTGCCGGTCCCCGATACTATGAAGAACACGCAGGACTATGCTGAAGGACGGATGAAGCATGTCGCCATCGCGGTCAATACGGCCATGGGCAAAACGGATACGGATCCTGAAGAAGGCATGCTGTATTTGCGCCGTCTGGTTCACGATCAGGAACAGGCTTGCGCCGATTTCCTCGATGTCAATGTTGACGAAATTGCGATCAAAGACGAAGAACGTCTGGCCGCCATGCAGTGGCTCGCGCGTACAGTCGAGGCAATGACGGATCTGCCGCTTGCCATCGATTCATCAAGCATTGAAGTGATCGAAGCAGGTTTGGACGTGCTCGACCGCCATGGCGGCCGGCCGATGCTGAATTCGGCATCGTTGGAGCGTTTGGACGCCTTGGATATCGCCCGGAAATGGGATACGCAGGTCGTGGTGACGGCTGCGGGTGAAGCCGGCATGCCCGACGGTACCGCACAACGTGTGGAGAACGCTTCGCGCATGGTTGACGCCGCACAAGACAAAGGCATTGCCCTGTCAGATATTTATATCGACCCGCTCATCTTCCCGATTTCGGTGGACCAAGAAAGCGGCAATCATTGCCTCGATGCAATCCGAGCCTTGCGCGAAAAATACGGCCCAGAGATTCACATCACCGGCGGTATGAGCAATGTCTCCTTCGGCATCCCGGCCAGGCTGATTATCAACGATGTTTTTTTGCTGCTGGTCATGGATGCCGGCGCCGATAGCGGCATCATCGATCCTGTGTTGACCCCGCCGGCCAAACTGCGGCAAGTCGATCGTGAAACGCAAGCGTACAAACTTGCCGAAGATCTTTTGCTAGGGCGCGACAAGGACTGTCGCACTTTCATTCGCGCCTGGCGGAAGAAAACCCTCGGCTCGCTTCATGGCCAGCCCTGACGGACCGTACCACGACGTCGATAGCCAATGTCATGACTGTTGCATCAGTGCCTTGTCAGCGGTTGACAGGCACACGCGGTTGCGACCGCCACCTTTGGCCTCGTAAAGCGCCGCATCGGCACGCCGCAGCGGCCCAGTAATCTCCGTGTCTCGATTCGATATCGTGGCGACGCCAATACTGACGGTCAGGGACAAGACCCGGTCGCCAACCACCAGCGGCTCTGCCGCAATTTCAGTCCGCAGCAGCTCAGCAATCTCATACGCCTCGCGCCTGTCGGCTCGCTCCAGAAGGATAACAAATTCCTCACCGCCATATCGGGCCAGAACATCGCTTTCTCGCAAAGTACGTGTGCAGATTTGCGCGATGTGGCGAAGCGCCGCATCGCCAACACCGTGACCATGGGTGTCGTTGACCGCCTTGAAGTGATCGGCGTCCAGAAATGCGAAAGATAACGGCGTCCGGAACCGCCGCGCGGCCCGAAAGGCATGGTTCGCAATTTCCATAAAATGTCGCCGATTATAGAGACCCGTGAGTTCGTCGCGTGTCGTCAATTCCTTGAGTGCAACCTCGGATTGCTCTCGGCGTTCGATTTCCTTCTTTAGCTGGAGCGCTCGGTGGAGCAGTTCCGAACGCTCGGATGCGAGGTCTCGGCCAAACACCAGGAAATAGTAGACGATCGGTGGGGTTAGCAGGACTGGAATGAAGATCGGCAGCAGAATGGCGGTCGACTGGGTGAAGGATATGGGTTCCCATATCCAATAGGCCAAATAGCAGACCGTCACGGACACAATGACGCAGATGATCGAGAAGATCAGCGCGCCTTGAACCGGGCTCAGTCGCTCTACACATCCGCGAAAGAACAACGCCATCACACTGAGATAGCGCGAGGTCCTTAGCTTCCAACCCGGATTGGTACTGTTCCAAACGCCACCTTTCTCTTCCGTTGCGGCGAAAGCTCACGGAATTCAGATTAGTTGTGCAAAGTTCGTTGAAATTTTTGCGATAATGACTGCGCAACCAACCCTTTTTGGTGCGTTTCGGAAAATCGAAGACCACCCGAGCGCCAGAGAGCCGCGACCAGTACCGGTCGAAATTTCGGTTTTTGGCGGATTCCGTGGATTCCGTGACAGTTTACCAAATTAACAAAATAATGTGCCCACAAGATATTAACACACCAAATATTGTGTATTAAGTAAACTGTCACCGTAATAGAAAAGATAATACGAGATCGGCGGCGTTATCAGCGCGGGCACAAGAATGGGCAACATCATTGCAAGCGGCTCGGAGAACGATCTGTGCAACCATAACGCGTACATTGGGAAACACATGGCCACCGAGCCGGTCACTGAAATCACCGTGAATAGCAACGCTCCCCGTATCGGGGTCAAACGTTGTATCGATTGCCGGGATCTTGGGGTCATCAAGATGAGATAGTGCACAAATCGCACTAACCCATCAGAACTAGGCTGAACGGCTAAGCGCTGCCCGACTGGCCAGCCGCCAACTCGTAGCCGCGCGCAAGCGCCGCTAGATTCAATTTGTGGAGTTTCTCGGGCAAATCACCGCGAACCGCGTCTGCCAACGCGTCACGCGGGCACAGTTCCGTGTGTCCCGCTAGTGCGCCCAGCGCAACGATGTTCGTCGCACGAACAGAGCCCAGTGAGATTGCCGTCGCACGCAAAGGCAGTGGGTACACCTTGAATTGTCCGTTGGGTGGCGATGTTACGCACTCGCTGTCGACAAAGACGACCGCGTTCTCTTTGATCAGCCCTTCCGAAGCGGCGACCGCGACCTGATCCAGCACCAGCAGCGCATCGAGACCCGTAACCAACGGCCAATCGATCGGCTTGTCGTCGATGACCAGGTCGGCCCGGCTAAGGCCCCCGCGCGACGTGGGCTCATAACTCTGCGATTGCGCGACATAGCGTCCGTTTACCGCCAAAGCCTGAGCAATGATGCGTGCCACCAACTGCAGGCCCTGGCCACCCGCACCGCTGAGCCGCAACTGGATCAGTCCGGCTTGTCCGTTACTGGGATTTATCACGTCGCTCCTGCTTGTCGCGCATGGCATGCCGATAGCTGGCGCCGTATTCGGGGCGGTTGTTGCGAGCCAAAACGCCGGTCCGCCCAGGGTTGGGCCGAAAAGGCTGATCGACTGTGTTGTCATAAACGTCTGGACGCATTGCGCTTTTTTGGCTGAGAACCATTTCCGCCGACGAGCCCAACTCGTTCTTTCGCCCATATATCTCGGTGCAGTCTGAGATGATCTCGATAAACGAGAAGCCGGGATGGGCGAAGCCCTCTTTGATCAGGTTTTTGAGAGCCGGCGTTTCCAGCGTGACACCGCGGCCGACAAAGCCCGCGCCGGCCGCCTCGGCCAGACCACAGGCATCAAACGATGGCTCGTGGTTGCCAGTTGGCGTCGTGGTCGTGAGCCGGCTATCCGCGGTCGTGGGCGAGACTTGCCCCCCGGTCATACCGTAGACCTCGTTGTTCAACATCAGGCAGGTGAGATCGAGATTACGCCGACAAGCGTGAATCAAGTGATTGCCGCCGATCGCGAGGCAGTCGCCATCTCCCGTGATCACGGCGACCCTTAGGTCAGAACGTGCCAAGGCCAGCCCGGTCGCGAACGCAAGTGGCCGGCCATGGGTCACATGGAACGTATTGGCATCGATATAGGCCCCAAGCCGGCCCGAGCAGCCGATTCCCGATACCACCGCAAGGCGATCTTTGGTAATTCCGAGCTCGTGGACGGCCCAAAGCATCGCCCGCAATGCAATACCGTGACCGCAGCCCGGACACAGAAAGTGCGGCATCATGTCGTGACGCAGATAGGACCGAATGTCGAATTGGTCGGGCTGCTTGCTGCGCATCACCGACCGCCTTCCAACGCGGTTTCACGGATTGTATCCAAGATCGCAGCGGGCTCGATCGGTGCCCCATCCATACGATTGAGCCCACGAACCACGACACCGTCGCGGCTCAAGCGTTCGATTTCCAGCCGCAGCTGACCGGCGTTCATTTCCGGTACAACGATCGTTCGCGCGTTCCGCGTCGCCGCTGCGAACGCCGCTTCCGGAAATGGCCATAGCGTGATCGGCCGAAAAAGCCCCACCCGAACCCCAGATTGCCGACCGCCGGAAACCGCACGCTGTGCGGCGCGCGCAGAAATCCCATAAGCGATGAGAACGATCTCTGCGTCATCGCATGCCGTCACGTCGTAGGCCGCAATCTCGTTCTGGTGCAGCTCCATCTTTCTCAAGAGCCGCGTAACGGCGCGTTCGACCGCCGCCGGATCCTGGGTCGGAAATCCGTCTTCGCCGTGGGTCAACCCGGTGGTATGGGATCGGTAGCCATCGCCAGGACGCGCCATCGCGGGAATCAGATCCTCCGTCTCGACATACGGCCTAAAGTCTTCTGGTGGCGTGGTTGCCCACGGCCGCGTTTCCAGACAATCGACCCGATGATGGGTCAAGTCGACTGTTTCCGTGAGGTGGCCAAGTGTTTCGTCGTAAAGGACCACGACGGGCACGCGCAGCCGTTCGGAAAGATTGAAAGCGCGCATGGTCTGGGCATGGATTTCACTCACCGAGTGTGGCGTCAACACGACGATCGGGTGATCCCCGTGTGTCCCCCAGCGTGCCTGCATCACGTCGCCCTGGGCGGGACGCGTTGGCAGCCCGGTACTCGGACCGCCGCGCATGACATTAACAATCACGCACGGCACCTCGGTTGCCGCCGCATAGCCCAAATTCTCTTGCTTGAGCGAAAACCCCGGCCCACTGGTCGCGGTCATCGCTTTGCTGCCACCCAAAGAAGCCCCGATCACGGCCGCCATCGATGCAATTTCGTCTTCCATTTGTATGAAGACACCGCCGACTTCCGGCAATGCCGCGGACATGTGCTCCGCTATTTCCGATGACGGGGTAATCGGGTAACCCGCAAAAAACCGGCATCCCGCAGCAATGGCTCCCAACGCACAAGCCTCGTTGCCTTGCAAATTGCGGACGTGAGCGGCCACGGCCTAGACCACCGATGGTGCCATCGCCGGGACCGTATGCACGGTGATCGCGAAATCCGGACACAACCATTCGCAGATCCGACAACCGGTGCATGCCTCAGGATCGGTCAGAACGACTATTTGCTTGCGATTGAGGGCCAAGCACCGCTCGGGACAGAGTTTGACGCAGATGTCGCACCCTTTGCACCATCTCTCGATGATCTCTAATCGCACGTGGTCGGCGTCGTTCACCACTGGTGGTACCGATTTGCGCGCCGGGCTCGGCCCCGCGGCCGGCCGCACGCCGCGCTGCGCCTCACCCACCCACGCACGCCCGGCGTCGAACGCGCGCAGATTGACTTCGACAGTCTTCGGTGGAACGTAGAGCCCGATAACCTGTCGCCAGTCGTCCTCCGTAAAGTCTAAGGCCGTGGACAAGGCGCCAAGAAGCACACTGTTGCCGGCGCGCACATTGCCAAGGTCCCGGGCAATATTGGCGGCGTCAAGCGCGTAACCATCGCCGACGTGGGCTAGTACCTCGCGCGGCGTTTCAACCGCATAGTCGGGTGCCGCACCCCGACGACGATTTCGACACGCGAACGGCGGCACAATCGTCTGCGTATCGGCGATGAAAGTACCTGATCCCGAACGCAAATAAGGCAACCACCGCAACCCCTCAGCCCATTCGAGCGCGACCAAAATGTCGGCTTCGCCCTGCGGGATGGTTGGCGACCAGACCCTCGCGCCGAAACGAACATGGCTAAACACGGCACCACCACGCTTGGCCATGCCATGAACTTCGCTTTGTTTGACCTCAAAGCCTTGGGCCTGACAAAGATGTGCCAGCACTTTGGACACCATAATAACGCCCTGGCCGCCGACGCCGACGATCAAAACGCTTTTTGTCGCAGCATCGCTTTCAGGCTTGGCCATCTTCGGCACCGTCTAATGGGCGTCTGCGCCGTCGGTTTTCGAATGATCAGGCGCGGTGATGCCACCGGCCGGACACAACTGGGCACAAATCGCGCACCCGATACAGCTGGCCGGGTCGATGGTGACACGATGATGCCCGTCATACAGTTCATCGCTCCATGAGATGGCCGGGCACCCCAGGTTCATGCACGACTGACATGCGGTGCAATTCTCGCTTTGGATAGTCAAGGCCGGCCCCTTGATCCGGACTGGATCGAGGACACAGGGTCGGTCGACAATAACCACGGCAACGCCCTGATAGTTGGCGGCTTCGCGGCACGTACGCAACGTCGCGCCGATGTCATAGGGGTCCGCTTTCTTGACCCACTTGACACCAACCGCACGGATCAGGGCTTCATAGTCTACGGTGTGGGTTTCCTCGCCACGCAAGGTTCGTCCGGTGCCCGGATGATCCTGGCCACCCGTCATCGCCGTAATATGATTGTCGAGCAAGACGACGACTATGTTGGCCTTGTTGTATACGGCATCGATCAAGGGTGGGATGCCCGAATGCAAGAATGTCGAATCACCGATCGTCGCCACAATTGGTTTGGTTTCCGTGCCGGATTTGGCAATCCCGACCGCGTTCGCAATGCTGGAACCCATGGCGACCGTGGTATCGATCGACTTGAGCGGCTCGATCGCCGCCAGTGTGTAGCAACCGATATCGCCGGTGACCCGCGCGCCGAGGCCGCGTAGGGCCATGTATGCGCCCGTATGCGGACAACCCGCACACAACAGGGGTGGCCGCGCAACCGTACCCGGTGCCCAGGCCGCCTGAACTTCAGTTGCCGGCATCAAGCCGGCTTTTTCGAGCCCCTCCCGGACACGCTCTACCGACAGTTCCCCGGCGCGCGGGAAAAACTCTTTGCCCGCCACGTCGATGCACATGGCCCGGATTTCGGTCTCGAGCAGAGGCTCCAGTTCTTCGACCACCAGAACTCGTTCGACCGAGGCGCAAAAACGCTGCACCTGTTCCCTCGGCAGGGGATAAGACGCGCCCAATTTCAAAACATGAGCGTGGGGCACGACTTCTTTGACATAGGTGTAGGCAATGCCGTGAGTAATAATCCCCAAGTTACCGGTTCCCACCTCCCACCGCGTGAACTCTTCTCCGGCCAAATGGGTTTCCAGCGCAGCTTCACGTTCCAACACCAGCGGATGGCGAAGTCGGGCATGCGCCGGAATGATGACGTTCTTGACTCGATCTTCAACGAATTGACCGGGCGTGATGTCCTCGCGCGGTCCGACCCGAACTGGGCTTCGCGTATGTGATAATCGCGTCGTACTTCGCACGATAACCGGCGTGTCAAATTCTTCGCTCAGAGCAAACGCGCGTTTCGTGAAGTTCAATGCCTCTTGGGCATCGCACGGTTCCAAAACCGGCACATTCGCAAAGCGCGCGAACAGACGCGTATCTTGTTCGTTTTGTGAACTGTGAATCCCCGGATCATCACAGACGACCAACACCAGCCCGCCATTGACGCCGATATAGGTCTGCGACATCAATGCGTCGGCGGCGACATTTAGCCCGACATGCTTCATCGCCGCCAATGACCGAACACCCGAAAATGAACCACCGATCGCCACATCCACGGAGACTTTCTCGTTGGTCGCCCATTGCGCGCAAACATCATCTTCGGGATAGGTGCCGAGGCTTTCCAAAATCTCGGTACTCGGCGTGCCTGGATAGGCGGCTGCCAGCCTGACGCCCGCCTCCCAGGCGCCACGTGCGATGGCCTCATTACCGGTCAACGGCCTGACATCTGTCACCGCCTGGCCAACCGCGTCAATCGTATCTTGGATGGCGATCGTTTGTTGCTCGTTCATGTCAAAGCCCTGGCCCAGCTCATTTCCTCAAGCTCCGCTGCTTGGCGAGGACCAGATGCAGAACGGCTGGCGATGGGATTGATTCGACCGCACGTCGTGTATCCCATAAGTCGCTGCCAAATCACCGCACCCCAATTTCGATGTCCGCTAAAAGAACTCAAAAATAGACACAAAATTCACCTCGCTGGAGCATTGTCGCGTCAATCGCAGGCACCACTTTGACCTAGGTTAGGCTGCCGTAGGGCGGCCGCGCCGAACCAGCGAATCGGAACAGGAATAAAGTGCGGGAAACGGCGCTGAACAAGGGATTTGAAACCCGTCTCCTCGGTCGCCCTAATTGGCAGAGTGTCGCCGCTTTTTTGCCGCGTTGATGGATTATTCTTGTGTTTGTCAATGAACGTAACATGCTCGGAATCGACAAACGAGCGGCCTTGAGAGGGTTACATTGCGCCATGAGCCGACGCAGAGATTTCACTATCGTATTGACGTTACTCGCTTGTTTGACGGTGTCGACGGGCGCCCGCATAGCCGGCGCCACCGCCGAAACCGCAAGCCAGTTCATTGAATCAGTTGGTCAACAAGTCGTTGATGTGCTGCAAACGACGCAGCCGACCGACCAAGAACGGCACATGCGCTTTCGCAGCATATTCACGGAAGCTTTTGATGTAGAACTTATTTCTAGATTTGTTCTAGGCCGACATTGGCAAAAAATGACACCCGAGCAAGAAACTGAATACAGCGCCCTGTTCGCCGACTATGTCGTGGAGATTTACGCGCATCAATTTGATAAATATTCTGGGCAAACTTTTGAGATTGTGTCGAAAACTGAACTATCCGAAACGGATACTTTGGTTACCCTTCAAATTCTGCGAGAAGGGGGTCCGCCGCTGCCAATCGACTTCCGCGTCAAAGACAATGGCAGCGCGCTCAAGATTGTAGATACCGCGGTGGAGGGCGTGAGCTTGATCGTGACAAAACGGTCTGAATTCAGCGCGGTCGTCGGGCGCGAGGGAATAGAAGGTCTTTTGGGTCGCCTGCGCCAAGCTCTCAGTTAGGTCGCCGCATCCGCCGCGGCGCGATGATGGCGGCGGTTGGACCGGTCACCAGCGCAAGGTCATAACTTCATTTTCGACCTCATAACCGCGTAGGCGGCCGAGAAAACTCATTCCAAGCAGAGAGACCGACATAGGGCCCTCGTTGACGGTTGCATCGACGTTGTTGACCCGAAGTCGATTGAGACGGACTTGTCGTAACGTGACCGGCGCCATTTTGACGACCCCGTTCGCCGTTCGGGCACGCATGCTGTAGTCGAGCTCGTTGGGACCATATCCGATCCGCCTGGCATCCGCCCGCGAGAGCACCACCATACTCGCACCGGTGTCCACCAGAAATGGTATCGTGACACCGTTTACGCGCGCTTCGACCATGTAGTGACCGCGCGAATCCGCATGAATGCGCAATTTGCGGCCCCACCCCTCGTCATCCGCCGCATCTTCCGAATCGTCCCGCACGACCCGTCGCATGCTGGCGTTCAAAGGGCTCGAACGCTCCACCGCCGAATCTCGCGCCATGTTGTCGATGTCAGTGCGCTGGTCGGCGATTATTGCGCCCATCACACCGATTACCGCAACTAAGAATACCGTGCGTAGTGCCCACCCAAGCATGTGCGAGACCCTCAACAGTTCAGGGTACGCGCAGTGTCAGATTTGCGCGTAATGGCCGTGATTTGGCCAGTTGGCTTGCCACCACAATATGGGCCAGCGGTTTAGGGTTCGCTAAACGGGCCGACGAAGCAGTCACCGGGCACACAAATCGTTCAACTTTTCGCGAACGATGTCAGCGCGATGTCAGAAATTTGCGAGTCCCGACAAAGAAACGCATGGATCCGCGAGTGCGGCGGGCAGCTATAGGAAATAGCGATGCTCGCTATTAATGTTTCATTGGGTGCCGGATCGATATGTTGGAGCAATTCTAAAAACCAGCGAAAATGCGCTCTGGGGATGGAAATGGCGACGATGCACACGGGGACGGTCAAGTCATACGACAGCAAGCACGGCTATGCGGTCGTTATTACTGACGGCAGCGGATTCGAAGTTCTCGTCTCGTTTGTCGACCTGATCCGATCCGGCGTCGGCCCCCTTGCTTCGGGCCAGCGCCTGCGTTTTCGCATGGATTCACAAAGACGACTGCCGAAAGCGCGAGATCTGGTGCTTTTGCAGGCCTAATACGCCAAAGTCCAACGTCACCACTACCAGCGACAGCACCCGGACCAATTGGCCCGAGCGCTTGGTCGCATCAGAAAGTGACCAGTCTACTCGGCGGCAGTCTTGAATTGAGCCGCCTCGGTCGAATCGCTTAACGCGGTCGTGGACGCCTTGCCCGCGCTCACGGCCATTGAAACGGCATCGAAATAGCCGGTGCCAACCTCGCGCTGGTGACGGACGGCCGTATAGCCCCGCTCCTGGGCCGCGAACTCAGCATTTTGAAGCTCGCAATAGGCGGCCATGCCACGTTCACTGTATCCTGAGGCCAACTCGAACATGGCGTGATTGATGCTGTGAAATCCAGCCAGTGTCACGAACTGGAACTTGTATCCCATGGCCCCGATTTCGCGTTGGAACCGGGCAATGTCGTCGGCGTCCAAATTTGCCGACCAATTAAATGACGGCGAGCAATTATAGGCCATCATCTTACCCGGATAGACTTTGTGCATCGCTTCGGCAAAGCGCTTGGCTTGCGCCAAATCTGGCGTTGAAGTCTCCATCCAGATCAAGTCGGCATAGGGCGCAAATGCCAAGCCACGGGCGACGCAACGCTCAAAACTCGTGCCGTCACGCAGTCGATAAAACCCTTCGGGCGTGCGTTCGCCGCTCAGGAAGGGCTGGTCACGTTCGTCGACATCGCTGGTAATCAACTTGGCGCTTTCGGCGTCGGTTCGCGCAACGATCAGGCTCGGCACGCCGCACACGTCGGCGGCCAGGCGCGCCGCAGTCAAGTTGGCGATGTGCTGCTGGGTGGGAATCAGGACTTTGCCGCCCATATGGCCGCATTTCTTCTCCGACGCTAGCTGATCCTCAAAATGGACGCCCGCCGCGCCCGCTTCGACGTAGGCTTTCATCAGTTCAAAGGCATTTAGGGTACCGCCAAAGCCTGCTTCCGCATCGGCGACGATCGGCGCGTACCATTCCCGCTGGGCGCCACCTTCCAGGTGCTCCACCTGATCCGCGCGTTGTAGGGCTTTGTTGATGCGCCGAACCAACTCAGGACCGCTGTTGACGGGATACAGGCTTTGATCCGGATAAACAGAGCCAGAAACATTGTTGTCGGCCGCGACCTGCCAACCGGAGAGGTAAATACCCTTCAAGCCCGCGCGGACCATTTGCATCGCTTGGTTGCCGGTCACCGCGCCTAATGCATTGACGTACGGCTCCTCATGCAAAAGCGCCCAAAGTCGCTCGGCGCCGCGGCGCGCAAGCGTGTATTCGATGGCTACGGAACCGCGCAATTTCAGCACGTCTTCGACCGTGTACGGTCGCTCAATACCGTCGAACCGCTCAGCGCGCACATTGGTCAGATCAGCGAATCCGTTTGCCATGGGGTATCTCCTTATGATTGCCGATGGGACTATAACGCACCGCAGCATGAATCCCAACTGAAGATAACTGTAAAAATGTAACTGAGTAAAACTTGAAAATATTATGGCTCCATCTTTGTCAATTTTGTAAAATATTCGGATGGAGAAGAAAGTCATGATGGGTCATAAGCTGCGCCGATTTCGGCAACAGCTGGGCCTTAGCCAGACCGAAATGGCAGAGCAAATTGGCATCTCGCCCAGCTACTTCAACTTGATCGAGCACAATCAGCGGCCGCTCACGGTGCAGCTTTTGTTTCGCATGGGCCAATCCTTCGATATCGACTTAAAGGAATTCGCCGAAGACGACGACGCCCGCCTTGCGGCAACGCTGGGCGAAGTCTTTGGCGATCCGCTTTTTGATGGGCAAAGCATCGGTGCACAAGAATTGCGAGAAATGGCGGCCGCAAGCCCCCAGGCGTGCGAGGCCGTTTTGTCACTTTATCGGGCCTATCGCGGCCTTTGGGAGGATACGCAAGCGCTCGCGGACCGAATGAGCGGTGGCAGCCGCCCCACCGGACAAGATGGTCAAGCCGCACCCGCGGACGAAGTGAGGGATGTTCAACAGTCCCATAGCAACTATTTCCCGAGCTTGGAGGCCGCCGCAGAGGAGTTATGGGACACGGCCAAATTGGCGCCCGACCAACTGGATCGCGGCATTAGTCAACACCTACAGGCTCAGCACGACATTCGCGTCAAGATTCTGCCCGTCGACGTCATGGGCAGCACGTTGCGTCGTTTCGATCATCACGGTCGTAGGATCCTGCTCTCGGAGATCTTGCCACCGTCGGGTCGGGCCTTTCAGCTCATCAGCCAAGTCGCGCTCTTATCCTGGCGCGAGACGCTCGACCGGATCATCGACGAGTCCGATCTCAGTACAGACCTGGCGAGCCGCTTGATGCGTGTTGCGCTGGCCAACTACTTCGCCGCCGCCGTGATGATGCCGTATGAACTGTTCTTGGCCGCCGCGCGCGATCTGCGGTACGACATCGACGTGCTCGGGTGCCGTTTTGGCGCCAGCTTCGAACAGGTGTGCCATCGCTTGACGACCCTGCAGCGCCCTGGTGCGCGTGGTGTATCGTTCTTCTTTATGCGCGCCGACAATGCCGGCAATGTTTCAAAAAGGCTTTCCGCGGGCGGTCTTCGCTTTGCCCGGTTTGGCGGGACCTGCCCAAGATGGATCGTCCACGACGCGTTTCGCACGCCGGGACGCATACATAGACAACTTGCCGAAATGCCTGATGGAACACGGTTTTTTGCCCTCGCCAAGACGGTCGAACCGATCGAAGCCTGGCCCGAATCCGCTCAACCACGCTTGGCCGTTGCCCTCGGCTGTGACGTCCGCGATGCCGAGCACCTCGTCTACGCCGACGGCCTTGTCTTGCAGGACAGTGCGCGCGCAACACCGGTTGGCGTAAATTGTCGTGTCTGCGAACACCTCGATTGCGTCCAACGCGCGTATCCGCCGCTCAATCACCGCTGGCGGGTCGATGAAAATGTCCGCCGAAACGCGCCGTTTACGATTGTGACGACGTAAACCGTGTGTTGAATGCCGCGCTATCAGATACTATGGACGATGTCTTGCTTTCGGCGATCAGCGACAGCGCTCGGTGCCAGCGCTGCAGCGCCAGCTTCTTATCGTACCGCCGCAATATCAGCGCGCGCGCCCGCGCGCCCATACGACGGCAAGTCTCGGGCTCTGCCATCCAGTGTCGGATCTGTCTGGCCAGACCGGCCCCATCATCAGGATCAAAAACCATCCCTATCTTCTCTTCGCGCAGCAAGTGCGCGATCTCGCCATTTACATCGCCAACGAACAAAATCGGCCGCCCCGCCGCCATAATGCCGTAGATCTTGCTGGGAACGATCAGACCTTCCATCGACGGTTCGAGTGAGACCAAGTGCACATCGGGAACCGAAAGGCTCTCGGCCAAGGCCTCCCGCTTCTGATATGGCTTGAAGACAATATTGTTAAGCTGGCGCGCCTGTTGCGCCCGCACAATCTCTGATTGCCGTGGGCCGGCGCCAATGAACAAGAACGTCGCTCGTTGGTCAGAGATAAGCTCGGTCGCCGCATCAAGAATAGCGCCGAAACTATGTGCACGACCCATATTTCCCGAATATCCGATGACAAATTTTTCGTCCAGCCCCCAGGCCGAACGCAAGCGGTTTTGCGCGGCGTCAAGCGGGGTGATTGCGCTCGCATCCGCCCAGTTCTCAATGACGACGGGCTGGATCTTGTTGACCTCACGCATACGCTGCGCCATGGCCTGGCCGAGCACGACGTTCGACGCCCGCCGAAGCGAGTGGTTGCGCAAAAGAGTCAAAGCCCGTCCTGTCAACCAGCCGCCAGGCAAAACCTTTAGTGCCATGGCAACATCAGGAAATAAGTCTTGCAACCAATTGACCAATTTACCGCCACGCAGCCAAACAGTCGGCGCCGCGAAAACCGATATGAGCGGCGGATCGGTTTTCGCCACGACAATGTCGCCGCGCCGGACGAGACGCCACAAATGCCAGGTCGACGATATGTAGTAGCCAAGATAATCAATTGCCCGGCCAACCAACCGACCACGACCAAACTGCGTTGTCGCCACGCGATAAACATCGACCCCTCGCACCCTTTCGCGGGCTGGAAATCTGGTGGCGCCATCGGAATATGATGTGCGCCCGGCGATGACCGTCACGTCCCAACCACGCGCCACCAGGTCAAAAGCGAGATCGCTGAGCAGCTGACTGGTCGCCGCATGATCAGGATAAAAAAACCTATTCAGAAACAAGACGCGCGGCACAGATCACCTTTTTGACACGTCATTCGACGTGGTCATGATCCTTTGTTTCAGTTCCTTGGCCGGGTTGCCTGCGACTATCGTCCAGGCCGGAACATCGCGGGTTACGCAGGCCCGCGCACCGACCACGGCCCCGTCGCCGATGTTGACCCCCATACCCACGAACGCGCCGGCGCACAACCAAGCCTGCGCCCCGATGACGATCGGCGCCATGGTTAAGGGCATGCTTGGGTCAGAATAGTCATGCGACGCAGCGCACAAATAGGTGTATTGCGAAATGATGCTGTTCGGGCCGATACGTATGGGTGCGACGCAGTAGCACTCTACACCTGGCCCAACAACGCTGTTGTCATCGACAATCAAGTTCCAGGGTGCCCAGACCTGTGCGGATGGGTAGACCCTGACACGAGATCCGATCTTTGCCCCAAAAGCGCGCAACAAAAGCCGTCGCCAACCGTAGAACAGCCGTGGCGAGGTGCGGAACGCAACGGTATGGACCACGCCCCAAACCGCCCGTCGAACCTTGTGACCAAAACCAAACTCACTGTGAAATCGCGTCAAATCGACGCCATCCGAAGCCGTCGCACCCGCCAGGTGCTGCGCTGGCGTGCGTGGTTCACGAAACTCAAACGATGCCGTGCGCACACTACCCCCTTCGTGGATTTTCTCGCCTAACATCGGCTGATCAACTCGCGATAGACTGTGCGAAACCGTCGGCCGATGGCACCCCAATCAAATTGCTCAGCGACCAGCGCGGCACCCCGCCCACCCATCGCAAAACGGCATTCCGATGGCGTCGTTGTCGCGGCACGCAACCCCTTCACAACGCCGTCAAGATTTGGCGGCACCCACCACCCGCATTTGTGCTCTTCCAAAATTCCCCAGGGCGTGCCCTGGGTCGTCAAAACAGGAACGCCATATGCAAGCGCCTCGGCGACCACATTGCCAAAGTTTTCAGAGTATGACGGAAGCACGAACAGGTCGGCGTCGCGATAGAGGTCAACCTTGGCCGCCCCATAGACCGGACCGAGAAAGCTCACGACCTCCGACAAACCGAATCTCTGGGTCAACCTTTCCAACTTGGCCCTGTGCGCCCCTTCGTCAGGGCCAGCTACTTGCAACCGCCACTCCGCCGGCCGTACATGAGCCCACGCCTCCAAGAGCATTGGCAGGCCCTTTTTCGGATGAAGTCGACTCAAGAACAAAGCGGTTTTTGCATCTTTGTGCGTCGCGAACGACTTGCGATCGGCCGAACGATCGGGTTTGTCAACACCGTTCGGTACAACCTGCACATCCACATCAAGCCCATATGTTCGGGCGTAATCGGCCTCGGATTTGGCCGTCGCGTGCAACGACTGTGCGGTGGCTAAGTCGCGGCGTTGGTAAGTCGACCATGCCACTCGCTTCTTGAGTCGTCGGTGTCGAAAGGCCCATGGCTCCAACATGCCCCGCAGGCTAACGATCCGAGGGATCGCCTTCCGCCCGGCCAGTCGCGCGAGCGCATGGTGGTGCGCCAGCCAAATACCGTTGTCGTGCACGACATCCGCATGCCCAAACGCGCCCAACGCGCTCGCCGCGTCCCCTGCCAACGCCTGCAAATTAGGATGAGTCCCAACCAAACGGGAAGACGGCGCAGATCCGTCGGACGCCCACAACGCCACCTGCACACCCAAGTCTGCGAGCGCCAGCCCAAGCCGGGACACTGACACAGCGGGACCGCCATGCTCTGGCTCAAGACTCGTGACTGACAAAAAAACTCGCAACTGTTCTTTCCTTCCTATGCCTGCCATTGCCCATAGCCAAAGAAAACAAGCGGCCTCGACACATGCCAATTCACCGCCAAGCGAGGACAGGCCATACCACCGTGGTCAACAGACGTCGCGGCCGACGTCTTGGAGCTTCCATTGCCGCGTCCGCCGCCTTGATCATATTCTCAGCAAAAATTATCGGGCTCCAAGCCTTGATCATTTCACGACTCGCCGCCCCCATTCCTTTGCGATCGCATCGCGGATCGGCCAATGCCGCGAAACTTCCTATCAGTTCTTCGACATTATAGGGATCGAACACAAAACCGTTTCGTCCGTGGCACACCAAATCATCGGCGCATCCACACCTATTGGAGACAATAACCGGCAAGCTCGCGGCCATCGCCTCGTTCACAACCAACCCCCACGTGTCGGACGTGCTCGCATGAACAAGTCCCCCCGCCAAGCCGTAGTAGGTTGGCAATACTTCGTATTGCGCAAAACCCGGCAAGTGGACCGCCCCCACAAGATTATGTTTTTCGATAGTCGCTTCCAATGCCGGTTTCAGGGGCCCTTCGCCAAGCAAAACCAGATCCCACGCGTGAGCCGGAAAACGGTCTCGATATTGGGCAAAAGCCTCCAACAATCGAAACAAGTTTTTTTCTTCGATGAAACGGCACACGGCAAGAAAGAAATTGTTTGGCAATTTCGCCGACCGCCTCTGCGAATCACGTTGCGTACGGACTGACCGCGCTTGTGTCTCAAAGTATCTGTTGTCGACCACATCATAGCCAACGAATATTCTGGATTTCGGAATTCCGAGCCTGTGCACATAATCGATATGTTCCGTGCCGGCGACGAGGCCCGCCGAGAACTGTGAAACTATGGTTTTCTTGATAATTTCTTTGAGACTACGCCGCGGCGCATCCTGGTACCGGCTGTCGGACATGACGACAGTCGGAACGTCATTTCGTCGACACCATCTCAGCGCCATCAACGCGCCACGATGCGACCAACCTGGAATAGCAACAACATCGGGATCAAATTTTGCCAGAACACGGGATAACTTCTGCCATACTTCACTGTATGTAAGGCCTTCAAACGCTTTGCCGCGGAAAAGCGTTTCTCGTCTCACCCCAGAGACCTCGCCAATGTCATTCCAATAGTATGTGGCGTCAACGTTCGAGAACTCGACAACTAATAAATCACAGAACCGCGACAGCGCCTCCATACGCGCACAATGATACGGCCCGACACGCCGAACGATGACGCACAAACGCACTGCCATTCACCTCGTCATTTGCCCCGCCGACAACGGCAATTTATCCCTTACTTCCTGCGGATATCTTCGATGGACCGACCCCACCGGCTGCGCGGTACTCAAAACCCTGCCCGCGAGTGGCCTGTAAAAAGACATGAAATGGACCGCCAATAGAGCAAAAAAGAACGCCCAGGTGTAGGTTGGGTAAATTATGAACGGCCCAGCGAAGCCCTGCAATATCATCGCCGCAAAGAACGCGGCGAGCATGTAAGTGGATACCGGTTCATAGCGTTCGTCACGCCGTGCACGGCCGCAACATCTCACCGCATGAGCCGCACTTGCCAAGATAACCAATAACATCGGCAGGAAATATGAAAAACCACCAATGTAAAGCAAAAGCAGATAGGCATTGTGTGGATGGTGATCCAGGCCCCGTTGGCCGGCCGACAATTCGCCCGGACTACCGAGAATCCCAAAAAACGGCCTTCGCTCAACAACATCCAAATACTCGGCCGCCGTGCGCCAACGTTCGGACTCCAAACTTGCCAAACGAACCAAAGCATTGCGTGGTGCCTCACGCACTAGCACAACCGCACACAACGCGACGACACTGGCAGCAATGATAACCACACCTGGTCGCCGTAGAAAGATCATTGCGACAGGCGCAATTGCGATAACAATTATCATCAAAGTTTGACGACTTGCCGTGAGAAGAGCCAATCCAAACGAGATAGCGCCAATCGCAATAAACAACCACCGCACATACCGCATAGGCGTTCGAAATGCCAAATATATCACCAGCGGCGTCGCCATCGCGTATACGACACCGACTTGATTGGCATTCGCGCCATACGGGAAAAACCGCCAGTTACCCAAATGAAACGCCGCTTGGGAATCGAGCACCAGCGACGACAGCGTAATCAGGACAGCCGCCGACAACCCCACGGACAAGGATACCAAGACATAGCGCAGTGAGGAATCGTCGTAAATGACCCTTGCCACCATCAGTGCAGCCACAATCAGCATGAACCATTGTGCCCGTATGGCCAACGCGACACTTCGATCAGACGCGTGTACCATATAAATGAAGCCCATAGACGCGACCAAGACCAAAACAAAAGCCAGCGGTGCCAACTGCCTGCGCGGTCCCGGATGGGTCGCCGCCGCCAACGCAATCAACATGAACGCGCCGATACTTGTTGCTTTTGCCACAACTTGGATCGCGCCAAAATCCACCAATCGGCCAAGCAGTAGCCATATGGGCAAGATCCCCAAGGCCAATCCAAGCCTATAATGCGCAGGGGTCAGCAAAACGACGATCGAAACAACGATCACACCCAACATCGTGGGCATCAGCGGCAAAACGGTTATGTAATAGTCAAAACGACTCACGAACTCACGACCCGCGACAGCTTCGCCAAACGAGCGTACGCCAAAGCAACATCATCATACGCGATTTTCCACCGCTGGTGATGGCCTGGTCAAATCCATTGCTATCGTAGGCAAGAACTTGGCTCATCAACTCAGTTCTGTTCGCTGTTGAATGACGGTTGTATCCAGACGCGCATCGACCGACGTTTTGTTTGCTGCAAATTGCCGCGCTAGACACTTGTCGTATATGTCCATGTATGCCTTCGCAACAACATTCGGATTGAAACATTCCAACGCGCGCGCTCGCGATCTTCGCGCAAGTTCCTGCTGCCGATCAAGATCACGCAGGATCCAATCGGCACCATTCGCCAGATCATCGGGACAAAATGGTTTGGCAAGATATCCTGTTTTCTTGTTGACCACGATGTCACGCGGCCCGGTCGAATCGAATGCGACAACTGGCGTTGCGCAGGCCATCGCCTCAACCAACATTTTCCCAAACGCCTCGGCCCTGGACGCGGTCAGAAAGATATCGGCAGCCGAATAGGCCAAACGCATAGAGACATTGTCCCGTAATGTTCCAAAATGATGCACGACCCCAGGAATATCGAGGTCGTTCCGGCCACCCACCGAAAGAACCTGAACTTTCGAGTTCCTTTCAGTCAATCGTTTCAAAGCCGAAATCGCCAGGTCCGCACCCTTGTACGTATCATGCGAAATATTGCCAAACATCACGATTTGCGACTCATTGGGCAATCCGAGCGCCAATCGCGCTGCAGATTTCGGCACTGGAAAGAATTCCTGCCCATCCACGCAATTTGGAACAGTCTTGATACTACGCCCGCCAAATACGAAGCTTTCTGCTGCGCAGGTTGCAAGCCACTGGCTGATGGCCACCGCCTGAAAGTTCGCCGGCAGCTTTTTCCGCTTACGCCTGGCCAAAAACCGAGACAAGTCTTGCCGAGCTTTACTCCCCAGTTGCGGACACGCCCCGCAACCGGTTTTGTACCCATCACAATCGATCGCATAATGACACACGCCGGTCATCGGCCACATGTCACGCAGAGTCCACACGATCGGTTTCGGACAGTCGTGCAACGCAGCAACGTTGAATGCACCTTGGTTAATCCAATGCAGGTGCAAAATCTCTGCCCAATCATAGTGTTCCGACCTCATGACGTTGTAGCCGAACAACCCGGCACTGACGCCGCGGCCCTTGGCCTCGCGATACAGCGTTCCAATTGCCAAACGATCTAACTCTGTTCGCAGCATCCTTTTGAGTTTTCCACGACCACCGGACTCCAGAGTGAATATCGTCGGGTCATCGACCGGCGGCCCGCTCGTCAGAATCCGAGACTCAACCCCCTGCGCCAACAGTCCGTTATGCAACCAAGCTGCGCCCCGGGCTGCGCCGCCCCCAAGCGATCCGGCCACCAGGTGAAGGATCTTTGTCATCGCGTCACCACCTCGCCCCAAGATTCGCAACGCAACAGCAATAATTCTCCCAACATCCGTTGGTTAGGCTAGGCCGCGCGCGCATACATTCGCCGCTCAAGCAATGCGGCAACCTCATCCCACATGGTCGCTTTTTCCTCCAGCATGCTGCGGCCCTTTTTCTCGATGCTATGGCGCAACGCCTGGTTCGATGACCTCTCCAATAGCGAAGACAGCAGTGCGCGGTATTTGTTATCTTCGTCAAATTTGTACTCGTATCGTTCTACATCGAAATTTCTCATCATTTCAGAATATTTGTGAGACCACCCCATTGCCAACACGGGTACACCGCGGCATAACGCCCCCAGCAATGCGTGATATCGTGACCCCACAACCGCATATGCGGAACCGAGAATATCCTTCGCTCGCACCGGGTCTTCGGCTATTACCACGTTCATGCGCCCTTCCACTCTTGTACGAATTTTCTCCCCCAACTTGGCATCATCGCCGGTCCGATCATGAACCAATACTTTCGGCGTCAGCCCCGCCGCCCACGCCATGTTCGCGGCAACAACGAGACAATCCAAATAGCTTTCCTCATCGATCCCGCCCCGATCACAGATTCTGATATTCGGCACGATGAAGACAGGTCGTTCCGCCCCCCCTTGCACCGCGCTTGTACCATCCACCCCGCGCAATCCGTCAACCGTCAGGTCAGGCGCAATTTTTATCAATGCATTTGATTGCCCACAACTGGTCAAGTGTTCAAACGACGTCCGATCACGCGCATAAATAAGATCGCCATACTCGCAAATCTCACGCATGTACTCTCTCGAACTTTCGAGTGCAAAGGGACCAAAGGCCTGAGGTAGCATGACAATCGGCGCACCACGCGCGGCGTAATACCGCGCAATTGCCGAAAATCCCCGCATTGGCGCAACTCCCCACTGGTCGGTATATGCGAAACCTGAGATATCAACCAAAGCATCGATGCAGTTTATCGGCACACCAATTCTTGACACATGCCAACCCATCTTCGCCACAATTCGTTGACCCAAGAACCTTTGATCAAAATGTCGCGCCGAAGTCCAACCCCGCTTCACCAGGATGGGACTGATCCCCAACGTTTCCAATTGCGCGCGCGTCCCTGTCGCCAGGTCTGTCACCAGTTCCACGTTCGGAATTCGGCGTCGTAATTCAGTTGAGGCGACCGTCAACATTTGTAAGGCGCCAATATTCGAGAATTGTCCCCCGTGCAATTCGACCCGCATTGCGGCCTCCTACGCTACTCGTGAACCGGTTGCCGTATTCCACAAATAAATGGGCGGCATTGTCATTGCTTTCGCCATTAACAGTCCAACAGCTCTCGTATGGCGCCACGCGAAGAAACACAACCACCCCGAGGCCATGTATGACACGAGTGTGGCGTATGCCGCGCCGACCGCGCCAAATTCAGGTATCAACAAAAAATTCAATACGATGTTCACGGCCGCCCCAATGCCATGGGAGATTATCGAGAACTTCGTCAAATGCTCGGCGATCAACCATCGACTGGCCAACACCCGCATGGACATGAATATGCCGCCCCAAACATGTATCGTCAAAACAGTTGCAGATGCGGCATAAGCCGGCCCAAACAACGCTGGCAGCAAACTTGTGGCAAATACCTGACAAATCAATGCGACGAGAACCCCCAGCCACGCCAAAAGCGTGAACAAGCGCAGAAGGTGACCTTGATATCGCCGCCAATCTCGCCCTCTCGCCTCAACCAACATTGGAAACAAAACGGTGACCAAAGTCGCCGGCACAAAATACCAAAATTCCGATAGTCGGGCAGCCACCGCATATACACCCACTGTCTGGCTGCCATGCATATGGCCTAGCATAACTTGATCCAAATGAAGGTTAGCAACCGCCCCGATCGTCGACAGCGTCAGTGGAAGCGACTGACTCAATAAAGATTTGGCATAATTCAGAGTTGGGCTCAACATATTGAGGCTTACCGGTCTGAGCGCACAAAACCGTCCAACAACAAGAAAGGCGTACACAAGCCCTTCGCCAGCATATACGACGACGAACCAAACAAGTGGCGCATCGAGAATAACGAAAACGAGCTTTGCAATCACGCCTGCGCTCGTCGCACAAAGCGAAATGACTGCATTGCTAACAAACCGTCTTTCCGACTCTAACCAATACGAAAATACCTGCGTCGAACGAAACACCTCAGCTGCAAGTATTATGACGACAAATGTCCGCAGGTTGGGCTCATTCGTATCAAGAATACCGAGGAGCCAGAATGCCAATATGACGATCGCACAACTTCCCAAAAGTCGCAGCAGGAGACTTGTGGCAAGGATACCTCCGGCCTCGCCGGGCTTTTCTACCAGATCGCGGGTTATGATAGCGTTCAGTCCCAAATGCCCGATTGGCCCAATCAGGCTCGCCGCCGCAACGGCGTAGCTTAGCGAACCAAACATGTAGGGGCCCAAATGCCGCGCGACAATCAACATCGTTACGCCGCGCGCCACCATTGCCACGGACCGTGACAACGTCAACCACGTCGCACCGGACGCAATGCCCCTTCCTTCGGTCCGCGACCAACTTCGCAAGCGCTGAAACTGCAGCAATAACGCGCCGGGTGTTAACTTGGCAGCTTGCATATACGTCATGCGGAGACGCGTTCACCCACGTCAACAGCATTGTATTCGCGTAAGGTTTCAAGCGGGATCTTTTCCGAATACGGAATAAGGCCGTCAGGATCCGCGTAGCCGACGCCAATACACATGATCGTCCTCTCGTCAGCGCTCAGCCCCAAGAGCGCGGACATCGCTTTGTCGCGTGACGCGATATCCGGCCAATTTATGGGACAGGATGATAACCCAACGGTCTCAAGCGCTAACATGAAACTCATTGCCGCAAGACCGCCGTCGATATAGATCAAATGGCGATCCCTCTCATGAAAATAGGCGCGAAGTTGCCCAATAAGTACAACCAGGACAGGGATATTGTGACCGAACCCGGACACACCTGGTGGCAAACTTGCCACAACGTCAACCAAATCCCTTTGGTCGAATACCCGGAATCTATAGGGCTGCCGATTACACGCCGACGGCGAAAGTGCGGCAATCTCTATCGATTTATCAATTAGCTCCCTTGGGACATGCTGTGGCCTGAACCAACGCACGGAACGTCTTCTGCTCGCAAGACCGTGCAGCATCTCAATCCGTATGTTTGTCTCCGGAACGGTATGCCGTCGATACGGAACACGGCGCGACATGTCGGGTTCAAATTCCGGAACGTCAGTATTTCGTCTAGCCAGGTAACGGCTGCGCGCGGCCTCAACGATTGGGTGTTCATCCACATTCTCGAAATAATTCGCCAAAACATCCGACGCCCACCGCCGTTCTTCCGGATTGAGCGATTCATTCCTCTCGAATGCCGATACAGCTTCGCCGATATAGTCCAATCCGAATGTCCGCCGTCGCGGCGCCATACTCAGTCCTTTTTCCAGTCGATGAATGGCGCGGCGCAAACAGTAGTTCGTCTGCTCTCCTCCCAACTGATTGTCGACATGGCGAATTCGACCTTCGATGACGGCCAGCGCCTCGCGATCGAAGGCGTCCGAGAGCAACACCAAATAGACTTTCGACAGCAAACGGCTCCTTGCAATCAACCGCAATCCGCGACCGCTCAGATCAAGTTTCATTTTTTTGAGTAACGCGATCTGTGTCTTTGAGAGCACTTTTCTGACACAAGCCCTAATCCATCGCATCACGGCAGGAAGTCCCCCAGTTCAACGCCCAGACCGACCAGGTAGGTCGCGGCACAACTCGTTCGAGCCAACGTTCTTGCGACAAAGCACGCGCCTAGGGAAGCTCACCTCCGGCAATGGGCGCGACGTCCGACGATGACAGCTTCAATTCCTTGTCAACAACGCCGGCGCTGCCTTGATAAGAAACTGCGGCGCGCCTGGGCGATCTTCCTCGTCCACGACTGCGAACTAAATCTACCCACCGCGCCCGATAGTTTTCGACTGAATTATAGGTAACAAATCGTTGCGATGACACGTCGGGCATAAAGGTCGACGAATTCTCTATCGAGCTCGTGATCGCCTTCGCAAATATCTGATGGTTTCTCACGTCGCACACATCGCCCAGGTTGTATTGGCGCACCATCTCACCTATCCAACCAAATTCCGAACCCAGAACCGGACGCTGCGCCGCGGCCGCCAAAATAACGACACTCGCGGACCCGATATGGCGCGGGTACGGCGCACACACAACATTGACGCTTTGCAATGCAAGCTCCAAAACCCGATCGTCAACGAAATCATCGATCACCACGATACGGCCCTCGCGGATCCGTTCTCGGTATTCACCTTCCAGTAAGCACCTCACTTCTTGGTCGGCTCGACCGACGAGCAACAACCGATCATCTTCCCTTAAGTCCGCGTCACAGAACGCCGAAAGCAAAAGGTCAATCCCTTTCCTTTTCGTCAACGTGCCGACGCACCCTACATATCGCCCCCCGATTGGAATACCTAGAGCGCGGCGCGCGGTGATTGTGTCCCGAGGTTGCATTGCATCAACTGGATCGGGCATGAGCGAAAGCTTGTTGGACAGTTTAGGCATATGCTCATTGATGTAGCGAAAGACAATTGGGTCCAAATGATGAACACGCGACCAAGGCCCACAGGCGACTGCCAAACGCATATAGTTTTTCGACAACCAAGCGGCAGCGTCCCCCTGTTCGTACGCAAAACGGCCGCCAAGTATTAGGCACTCCCCATCCACTGCGCGCGGCAACGCGCGCCAGCCGAAAGCACCCATCATGCCGGCTAACTGCGCAACACCGTCGGCATCAACGACAAAAACATAATCCGGGCGGAGGTTTATCACAGCACGCCGCAACGAGACCAACCGAACCACAGCTCGAAAATATTTCCGTTTGGCGCCACTCGCCATGATCGGGTGGATGTTCAGCTCACCCGCATATCTCGACAGCTGTGTCTCAAATTCCCTCGAGCTCAAGGCACCTTGCGGAATTGCAACATCAACACCGAACCCGAGGTCGCGAACGGCAGGAATAAGTCGTCGCACGAAGGCTAAACCATGCCCATGAGCCGAAAACGCCGCGATCAGAATGCGCAACTTTTCAGCGTTCCACATTTCGCCAAATATTCCTCAACTACTTACCGTACGCGCGCTTGCGGAAATATCACATTGTGGCGCCATCGCCACGACTTCACCGCATGCCCGCAAAGACAGCTGATAGCATACCACATCATCACCGTCAGGCACGCGCCAAAATCGCATAAATATCAGGTTATCGGCATGTCAACAATTTGTTACGCAACCGCCAAGATTAGCGCAAAATCGACCCAGAATTGTTCCCGATTCCCGAAACTTTCTCAAAACTTTCAACAACTTGTAGACTTCTGTACGGCGCTGTCCGTAAGCTTGCTTAAAATTGTCACTGGCTCCTATCTCCGCTTTGGCCCTAGCATGAGAGCCAGAAGTCGGAAGAGTGATTGAGGCTGAACGAAGCTAATGAAACCGATAGCAACCGAGCAAATGGCAGCAACACTGCCCCTTCCGAAGGTCATTCTGCCGGCCCTCACAGAGGCTATGGCTGGACGTTTGATTTTTGTTCTCGATGTGCTGACAATTATCGCGGTTTTCTACGCCACTTTTCGGTTTCGCGGCGCCCTAGGGAGCCCCAGCATAAACTTCCTCGCATCCGCCGGGTTTTCGGTCGCCGTCGTGTGGATGGCGTTTTATGCCATCGACGCTTACCGAACTGTACACCGGTTCGCGGCACTGGATTACGCCGTCAGCCACGTGGTCGCCGGCATAATCGCTTTTACCCTTGCCTTTTTGGTCATTTATGTGTTCGCGCGCAATGGCTCGGTCTTTTATCAAAGCCGGGGCAGCTACTTGGTCGCAGCGGTTATTTTTCTTCCTCTGTCGCTCTACTATCGGCGCATGTTCGCAACCTGGCTGTCCCAACATGTTGGTCAACGTTGCGTCATTTTCGTCGGGCCAAACGACGAGGCACAACAATTTCGCCGCGACCTTTCGGTCAGCAGCCCCCGTCAATCGGTTCATGTGGTACCACTGGACCACGGCACACCAAATACAGAGTCTGATTCCGGACTGCGCCTGCGCGCTCGGTTGGAAAACATTTTCGCGGCTGAAGCCCAAAACTGCGACACGATCGTCGTCGGGTCGCGGATCCAGGATTTGGCCAGTGATTTGATGTCCGCGCTTGTTGAGCTGAATGTCATGGGCGTACAAATCCTACCTATTGACAAATTTTATCAACATCGCTTGCATAAAGTCTGCAAGTCAATCGTGAGCGAACACTGGCTACTGTGCGGCGGCTTCTCCGGCCGACAGGCGTTGGTCACGTCGAACGTCAAACGTGGCGTCGACATTGCTTTCGTAGTTCTGGCTTCCGCCTTGGTGCTGCCGATCCTCGGTCTGATTGCCTTAGCAATCAAGATCGAGGGCGGCGGCCCGATTTTGTTCTGCCAAACGCGAGTCGGCATTGGAGGGAGCGCGTTTAAGTTGTATAAATTTCGAACCATGCGCACAGACACTTCGTTTCAAGATTTGTACACTCGCGAGAACGACCCGCGCATCACGCGGGTGGGCAATTTCCTGAGGAGATTTCGATTTGACGAGTTGCCGCAGCTGTGGAACGTCCTGCGCGGCGAAATGAGCTTGATCGGCCCTCGTGCCGAGTGGGATATCTTGGTCAACCAATATGAGCGCGCCATTCCTTATTACAATTTCCGACATCTGGTGCGCCCGGGCATCACCGGCATGGCCCAAGTTTTCTTTCGCTACGGCGCCAGTGTGGACGATGCGGAACAAAAGCTTGAATATGATCTTTACTATGTGCAGAACTATTCATTGCTGCTCGATTTCAAGATCTTGTTGAAAACAGTATATGTCGTGTTCAGTTCCAAAGGACTGTGACGACTCCGAGACCGGCACAAACGGACGAGACCGTATGGCATCGATGGGCGACCTATCCGCCACTCTTGCGGCGGCGCCGGCGGCAGGTACACGCACGCGTATCGACGCGCGGACGGCTGAAATACCACACGGGTTTTATTGTCTGCTGCTTTTGGTTCTATTATTGCCACTTCCGATTGGCTCGGTCTCCGAACTTGCATCGGCTTTCGTCGGCCTTTGCACCGCGGGGCTGCTGATCCATTGGTGCGTACGCGCGGCGACGAATCGCGCGCCAATTGCATTGCCACCGGACGCCATGGTCACAGTCATCGTCCCATTCGCACTAATTGCGACCTGGGGCTACGTTCAAACGATACCAGTTTCGCCAACATCATGGCACCATCCCCTGTGGCAAGAAGCGGCCAAGGCGTTGGGGCAACCGGTGACCAGCGCCATAGCTCTCACGCCGGACGACGCCTTGACATCGTTGATGCGTTTGCTGAGCTACGGAGCTATCTTTTGGCTCGCGCTTCAGTACGGACGCGACGCCAGAGTGGCCAAACGTGCGCTTCAGGGTCTGGTTTTGGCCGGCCTTGCCTACGCTGCGTATGGCTTGTTCATCTTTCTCGGCGGGAATGATCTGGTGCTTTGGTACGACCGACCACAGCACGGTGTCCTGTCGAGTACATTCGTCAATCGAAACAACTATGCAACGTATGCCGGTCTCGGCCTGCTCGCCGCCACAGCCGTTCTTATTCGCCTTTTCAGCCGGGTCCGCATTGAAACGGGCGGCCCCCGCGAACAGCTGAAGCGGTTGGTCGAGGCTTTGACGGCGCGCGGCTGGATCGTGCTTCTGGCATGGCTTTTCATTGCGACCGCCCTGCTGTTGACGAAGTCGCGCGGCGGGTTTGTTAGCACGCTGCTTGGCTTGGCCACGCTGGTCGGAGTTGCAGCTTTCGCACCGGCCCTGAACATTCGGGCGGGCGGGCGGGCGATGTTGCCGATCGCCGCCGCGGGGCTGTTCCTGTTTATATTCAGCGGCGACCAAACGGCAGAACGTTTGGCGGCAACAACATTGGAAAATGAAGACCGCCTTGAAACCTATGCCACGACAGTCCAAGCAATCCGAGCAAACCCCTGGTTCGGATATGGCTTGGGCAGTTTTGAGGATATTTTCAGACACTATCGCCCCAGCACGTTCTTGTTGCCGATAGACAAGGCCCATAGTGATGTTCTTGAAACCATGCTTGATGTGGGCATTGTCGGTATCATCATGTTTGCGGCCTTGTTTGCCGCACTATTCACCAGATGCTTGATCGGCGCGTATCGGCGTCAACGCGACGCGATCTATCCCTGCCTAGGCGCCGCGGCCACGGTACTGGTCGTTACGCATGCCGCAGTCGACTTCAGCCTTCAAATTCCAGCCGTCGCCGGCACTTACGCATTTCTCATGGGAATAACTTGCGCGCAATCTTGGAGTCATCGGCGGCCGGCCAGATAGCATGTCCGTTAGGTTTCGGGCCACCCATCGGCACCAAGATCTTCGTGCAATGACACCGCAGTCCAATTGTTTCGTGCACCCTCCGAACATGCGGAACCAATTCTATGTCGTCGGAAAATTCTCTAGCTCTCATTGATTTCGTACTGTGTCTGGATGTCGTTCCAAATAAGTTCAAACGCCACAAGATCTTCCGAAGACGTGGCAAACGCCGCACGGATCACATCAGGGCGATTTAGATCGTACGCCAGCGCGGCCACCGCCTCGCGCGACAATGACCATGCGATCCAAATGTCTTCATGACTCAATTGTTGAGCTTCAACAGATAGATGGTCCCAGGTCGCCAAAGCAAGTTCCAGACGAATATCGCACAGATAGGGTTCGTGCGGTCCTGTCCTGATCGACATTTCCAGTGCGCGCCCGACCGCGTCCGATGGACCATCCGCAACATAGCGTGCAAATGCCAAGCGGGCCCAAGCAAACGGACGACTTGGCGCCAACGCCAATCCTTGATGCAACAAGTCAATCGCGCGCAGCAAGTGTTCCCGATCCAGCGCCCCATATCCGGCCTTGGTTTCAGCAAGAACCAAATGCGCCAGCGCCAAATCCGTGTAAGTCCGGCCACTATCGACCCATTTGAGTGCATGATTGCGGGTCTCGATGAGAAGTTCCAGCGGTGACTCGGCGACGGCATCTCCGTTTTGCAAGTCAACTAGAGGGCTCTCTCCGGGCAGCGACACGAACTCCGCCACCAGTCGGGGAATAGCCAATGCGGCAACCACCAAACCAAGACCCGCGGTTAACGCGACGACAGAAAAGTCACGATATGTTGCAGAGCGCATATTTGGGCAAACAGTCTGTTATCGGATCTATGCTGTCTCAAGGTGACACAAGTCGCCCGCGAAGGCTTACCGCGCACGTGGGGCATTGCAGCCGATCTCGCCGCCGACAGTCGCACAAGCCGCAGCGGGCCCGGCTGCAAGTGATTACCGGGCCCGCCTACGGTTCGAGTCATGAGTCGATTTGTCGGTGCTATCGTGCGGCCAATACCACCCGTTTACCAGGGGTTCGGTTTTGACCACACTGCGCCACCCCAAGCGGCTTTCTTGCCATGCACATTGTGCTTCGGCGGGAATTTCTGCTTGATGTCCTTTTTGAGCTGTTTGATTTCGGTTTTGATTTGACGAAGCAAAACCGTAATCGTCTTCAAACGCTGTTGGACCTTTCTCAGCAGACCAGGTTTAACCGGGCTCTTGACATGATGCTTGGCGTGCTCGGCCGTTTTCTTGGATGACCCGCGCAAGTATTTCGGTATGGACGAGTAACCCTTGGCCGACGACCATTTGCCCATGTTGTGAGCACCCGCAGCAGCCGCAGAATCGATACTGGTTGGCGCAACGAGCAACGACAATGCCACCAATGGCACGACCCATATCGGGAACAGCATGCCAAAGTATCGTGTCAAAGCTCTCAATTCGTCCTCCAGATTCATGGCGTCGTTCCGTTGTACTAAGAACTATAGCTGCGCTAATCGACCTTATCCAGGGCCAAACATGGTCTTGCCTGTGACAATTCCAAGCCCAAGCCAGACACTGTATGTAGTATCCGCGTTTGGCCCTAATCCCAAGACCTGTGAATGCTTCGGCGTTTCATCCACAACCAAGTGTCGCGGCCGATAGGGCGTCGCCGTCCCTATCAAACCGCTTCGTTCGTATTTCACTCAGTGTAATATTTGTATGCTGACCCGTAGTAACTCGATGAATCGCCGTAGCCATATTGTGCATGCTTTTTAACATCCACCAACGACAGCACCGCGCCGGCCACGTCGCCGCCGGCATCAATTAGCCGTTTCACCGCCGTGTTTGCTGTTTCGCGTCTTGTTTCCGCCCAACGCACGACGAAAACAATCTTGTCGACCAAACGGGCCATGGCGACAGTATCAGCGACAGCCATCACCGGGGATGTGTCGATAATCACCATGTCGAACATGTCCGATAATTGGCTCATAAGTTCCTTCATCTGCTCGGAACTCAGGACGTCCGGCGGGTTGGGCGCCGGTGCTCCGGCCGATATGAACCGCAACCCCGTGGCCGTATCGGTTTGCATTACATCCTCTAGCGAGGCGCCGCGCGAAAGGTGCTCCACCAGCCCGGGCCGTGGTTGCAATTTCAGCAAAGTGTGCGCGGAAGGTTTGCGCAGGTCGCAATCGATCAGAACCACACGCCGTCCAAAGCGGGCCAACATACGACCCAATGACACCGCAACCGACGTTTTCCCCTCGTTAGATACAGCGGATCCGATCAGCACGACCTTCGGCGGGCGATCCACGTCCGAAAGCATCAGATTTGTATGCAAACTTCGTATCGCTTCACCGAATACCGACGCGGGTTTCTTGAGAATATAGGCCTCTGGCGTGCCCCGCAGCCGGCCCAATTTGGTCAAGGCCGGGATAAGCCCCAAAGGTGCCACCCCCATTGACTCCTCAACTTGTTCGGAACTCCGGTATCCCTGATCAAGATTTTCAACAACATAGGCAAGTCCAACGCCCAGCGCACTCGACCCGACAAGGACAAACAACAAGAGCAACTTCTTGTTGGGATATGACGCACCTCGCGGAATCGAAGATTCTGATATGATATACGCATCGGGCTGCTCAAACCCTTCTTGTGCGCCCGTCTCTTTGGACCTGAGCAGGAATGTCTCGAACAACGTTCGATTTGCATCGGCCTCGCGCTGCAGACCGCGCAACTTCACTTCTGCATTGTTGAGTCGAGCAACGTCCTGTTTCAGCGCGGCCACGCTGGTGCCCAACGAGTTCTCCCGCGCGCGCGCAACCGCCACTTCGTTCCGAAGACGTTCGACAATTTTGTCGACTTCAATGGCAAGCTGAGACCGCATATCGTCTATCTCCGCCCGCACATGCATCATTCGTGGATGGCGTTCCCCAAACTCTTCCGAAAGTTCGGCCTGCTTTCGTGTGAGTGCGGCCTGTTCTTGTCGCAACCGTTGGATCAAGGGTGAGTCGAGAACCTCACCTACAGCGCCGATTGCGCGCACGGTACCGCCGCCCGCAAGCAAAACTTCGACCTGCTGCAAACGCGCTTCCGCTTCCGCGCGCGCCGTGCGCGCGACGACCAACTGAGAAGCAAATTCCGAAACCTCCTGGGCCGTCAATACGACATCTTTGCCTGCAATCAGTCCCGCCTTCTTGCGGTAGGTTTCGACCGCGGCTTCGGAAACTTCGACCTTAGCGCGCAGCTCTTCGAGCCGCTCGGTTAGCCAGAGGTTTGCCCGTTCGGTCGCGTCGAATTTTGCTTCCAATTGCGAAACGATGTAGAAATCCGCAACAGTATTCGCAACATTTGCGGCGACAACAGGGTCCGTCGATTCAAACGATATTCGGATCACGCGTGATCGCCCGACCGGCCCAACGCGAAGTTTGCCTAGAAATCCGTCGACAATGTTGTCCCAATTCCGTTGGGCCAGTTCCTCCGCCGACAACGTTGGCCCCACTGGATCGGAAACGACAAACGCCGACAGCCACGCTTCAGGTAAATATGTCGCCGGGTCCGTGTAGATATCGAAGCTGCTCGGCTTGCGGAGCGTCGGATTGAATTCTGCCATTTTCTCCAACCCGAGTTTTTGTATGGTGCGAGTCGCCAAATCGCGTGACCGAATGACTTGGACCTCGCTCTCAATCGTTTCGATATCGGCTGGCAATCCCGACAACACGGCATCAACATCAACCACGCGCTCGCGATCAGAATCGATACGCACAAGCGTGTGCGCCGTATACCGAGGCGTGAGTTGAGAAATAATCAAAATCGCAAACCCGACCATGACGCAAACCGTACCCACGATTATTGCCTTGCGCCGCCACAGCTTTCGCAATGTTTCGCGCAAATCCATGGTCGTATGTTCGAATCGCGACGTGACGAACAGGCTACCGTCACGCGCGTCGCGCTGATGGGCGTAATCCGGCGGACCTTTCATCGCACCTCACGTCGCTTTAGGTAAGAACAGGCATTGGCACTACACATCGGCACGAATTCGGCGTGTTTTTTTAGAGCCATACGAAAAACATACCCTATCTAATTGTTAACTAACCATCTGTACTCACTCTAATGAGTATTAGGCTGCGGTTCTGTCATCAAAATCCAGCCCGGAATTGGGGCCACACCGCAATTCGTGCGGTGCCCATGGCACTACCGGTTTCGCCACGCGATTGACATTGTGCGCGGCGACGACCCGCGTGATACCCATGCGGCAACCACCATCACGAACATGATGATCCGCGGGACCACGCACAATCCCGCGGGGAAACAAGCAGTCGGCACACCGTTGGCTACTCGCCGGCGCAACATGTGACGACACGAATCTGCAGCTGATGGCCGGGCGGGCGCATGCATCCATTCAATCCATCGGGGCCCACGTTGCCGCGAGAGCACAATTCGTGTCCACTGCGCAACAGCCGGCATGGCAGTACCGACTATCGCGGATCCCACTGTCAAAGACGTGATGCCTGAAACAGCTTGCGCTGTTTCGCGGCCCCTCCCGTAGGCGGTTACCATAATATATCTTGCCGTAACAACTCAATCGATTCATCGCTATCGAGTCTGAATTTGCCCCCATTGTTTGTTGGCGGTCCGACCGGATTTGACAAAACAGTTGTTTTTAAGGGCAGAAATCGGTCTGGGTACAAAGCGCGGGTGAGCAGCACTTTCAATGATGTTCGTCCTGAACAATAGCGCCACAACAGAATGATATCTAATTGGTCACACCCCGTTGCAAATGTCGCATGCACAGCCAAATACCGCAGTTTCTAGCGCGTCGGTTGTTGCCCCAGCAATCACACGATGTGACAACATCCGATGTGATCTAACTAACGGCGGTTGCGAGACAATTATGTGCCTCGGGGGCGATATATTTTGGACCGGCCTAGGGCTTGTTGAGATTCATCGAGAATTGATGACCGCGGCGCATGCGTGAATCATGGAACAAAAGTTACGATCTGTCTTTTCGCAACGCATGGCGACCGCTTTGAATTCCTTGAGCTTCGCAAAGAAGTTTTCGATCAGGTGGCGCCACTTGTAGATCTCCAGATCAATCTTGAGAGGGGCCAACCTCTGGGGGCGTTGCGAAATGACGATCTGCGCCCCGCGTTCATTCATCTCTTCGATGATCCAGTTGGAATCGAATGCTTTATCGGCCAGCACTGCGTCGAATTCGATGTCTTCGATTAGCGGCGCAACACCGACCGTATCGTAACGGTTTCCCGCCAGCAGGACAAAGCGTACGAGATTTCCCAAGCCATCCGTCAGCGCAAGGATTTTGGTGGTCCAGCCTCCCTTCGACTTGCCGATGGCTTGATTTTGAGTCCCCCTTTTGCGCCGTGTCCGTGGCGGTGGACCGGAACAATGGTGGCGTCGATCATGGCATATTCCATATCAGGGTCATCCGAGACCGCGGCAAAGAGGCGTTCGAAAACGCCCGCCTTCGACCAATCGTCAAACCGCTTGAATACCGTGTTCCACTTGCCGAATTCTTCAGGAAGATCGCGCCAAGGACTGCCCGTCCGCGCCTTCCACAAAACCCCTTCGACAAACAACCGGTTGTTATCACCACTGCGGCCCGGATCAGTCCGCTTGCCTAAGCAATGCGGCTCCATCTTGGCCCATTGATCGTCTGAAAGTACTGTACGCGTCATCAAAGCCCCCAAAAGGAAGCTTGAATCACAAATACAACACCATGGGAATCCTAATTCTCAACAAGCCCTAGAGCGCTTCCCGACCATATTGAATCAATTCTGTTCGCGGCCCGGCGTGGCGGTCCACACGAAGGGCGACGCAGCGCGATGCTCGTGTCCCGAAACCGCAGTTCGTCACGTCTGACCCCAGGCACCTTAGGAACTTCGGTTTCGTCAGGACACGAGCCGAATATTTGGATCTCGTGCGGTTCACGGATCGGACGTTCGCTCTGGTGCTCGATGCTAGATCAAGCGAACGTCCGATCCGCCGCACGCGCGCATCGGGCAAGTCGGCCGACCAATGTGGTCGTCCACATGGATTCCCATTGCGGGGCGCCCGCCGGGCCGCGAACCCGCAGGGCCGGACACGACGCGACGCGCAGAACCATTCCACCTTGGGTACGAAACCGTATGAGCCGCCCATAAGCACAGCGTTCAGCACCGCATTTCGGGCGAATTTGTCGAGATTAAATCGAAAATTTCGCGCCGCACTCAACAGCCGTGCAACACGACCTACACTTTGAAGGGCGCTATTTCTAATCGATCGCCAAGGTGCTCAGCAGCTCCTCGCGCCAGCGTGACAGCACGTCGTCACCTGCGGGTGGCGTGTCCGCAAAGCGTTGCGTAACTTGGATCGGAACGCCGCGCCGTTCGGCGAGGGCCGTGTCGACCTTTTGCCAGTCGACACCGTCGATGTCCGGTCCGACAGCAGCCGCGATCAAATCATGAACATCAACATCCGGCTCGGGGTCAAAGCCCTCGCCTTCCTCAATTTGCCCCGCCTGAGCAATCGTCGGATGCACTTCTATATAGAGCTCACCGCGTGCCCAACCGACTTTGATCGGCTCGTCGATCACCCGCACAATGGTCCCCTCGTCCGCCCATTCGAAAAGCGCTTCGACATCCTCGGGATACATGCGGATACAACCGCGGCTCACCAACCGGCCGATCCCGTCTGGCTTGTTGGTGCCATGGATCAGGTATTGCGGCCAGCCGAGATAGAGGGCGCGATGCCCGAGTGGATTGTCCGGTCCGGGCGGCACACTACGGCCCAAGCTGGGATCGTCCCTGCGCGCCGACCGCGGCGGGTACCAGATGGGGTCTTCCGCTTTCCTGACGACCTTTGTCACACCTAACGGCGTGGCAAAACCGTCCCGTCCGATACCAATCGGAAACGTAATCGGAGCGCCGGCATGATCATAGTAATAGAGCCGTTGCTCGGCCAGGTTGATCACGATTCCCGATCTAGCGCCGGCCGGAAGGATGTGCCGTGTCGGAATCGTGATCACCGTGCCATCGCCCGGCAACCACGGGTCAACCCCCGGATTTGCCGCGACCAGCTCTACATAGCCCACATCTTCGTCACGGGCCATCCGGATCAAGGTGCTGTCCGCATTGGTTTCGAACGTGCGTTCGGCGCCGATCAGGTCGCCACTCGGGGTTCGTTGGGCCGCCTCCATTTCAGCGCGGCGTCGTTGTTCGGCCAAATCGACGCAACCCGACATGCCGAACAGAACAACGAACAGCGCACCATAATGTATGAATTGCGACAGGCGCCCCCGCCAGGCGTCAAGAAACCCAAACTCAATCACTCTGGATCACCCATTGGATGCCATAACACTTTGATCCGATGACCATCGGTCCCCACACATCGGTCGCTTGACAAGTCTGCGCCGCAAACGCCATGTGCGCGTTCGAGTCGGCCACGCGCGATCTACGTATGAATAATTATGCCACAGGGGCGTTGCGGCGACATCCGACGCCCATTTGCTGGGCCGCGGCACGCGCCGCCGAGGCAAATCCAGGCGATGCCGAAATGGTCATCTGACGCTGACCTTGTCGATCGGCGTCATGCGCTCGGATCAAGACAATCTCAGCGGGGCCGGCCCCGTCACCAACATCCGCACCAATTCGGCCTGCCGTTCCGTGCCCGTCTTGGTAAAGATCCGTTTCAAATGCGTTCTGATGGTGTTGTCCGAAATCCCGAGCAAGCGCGAGATTTCGTCGAGACGACGCCCCTCGGCCAAGTGCGCCGCAACCCGCGCCTCGGCACCGGTCAGCGTATACAGCCGCATCAAGCGCTCTTTCCGCATCTCCGTCCGCCGTGTCGGGTCGGAGACAAAAAGGATGGCGGTTGGCCGATCAATCGACAGGGCCTCTGTGCGTGACCGAACCGGTGAAATCACGACAGACAGTGGCTTTTGTCCAGACTGGCGGGTGACTGACAGAAATGCGCGCGCTTCGCCCGCGCGTCCATTGCTCCCCGCGGCGGAGGCAATAAAGTCATGAAATCGTTGGCGTTCATCGGCTTCGACCACATCCACCCGATCGCCATCTAGACACAAACCGTCGCCGGCGCTCAGGATCTCTCTGGCCGCATCATTCTCGTGTAATATGCGACCGCCGCGCGCCACAATAATTACCCCGATCGGCAGCGCGTTGACGCTCTCCTCTGCCGTTTCCTGCATCGCAACGGTGCGCCCGAACCGGCGCCACACTTTGAAGCTTCTCTGCACATGTGGGACAAGACGACGAAACTGCGCAATTTCTTCGGGACGAAATGCGCCGGCCGCCGGCACCCGGCGTAGGCCCAAATAAAACACCATCGGCCCGTCACAATCCAAGACGCCGCGCATGCTGTGAAATACGAACGGCGACTGCACCTCGGTCACCGCCGGGTGATCGCTCGCTTGCTCCGGGTCAGCCAGAATTTCGCGACCGGTCCAAATTTGGCCGGGCCGATTGAACAAGGGCGAATGATTTCGATCCATTGTGATATTTGGGTGCTGCGATAGCCATCGCGACACAGCGTCATTCGCGCCACACGAAATCTCTTGTCGGCCCACGTCGGTCGCAATGTCGTATGATGCGATCGCACACGAATTGCCGTGAAAATTTGTTCGTACGGCCTGCAAGGTCTTCGACCAATGCTTGCCGTCCAGCGTGGCGTCGTAAACGTTCTCGATAAGACCGAGCATCGAGTCGTCGCCCAAGTCCGCTCTGGGGCCCACCTCGGCGTCCTCCCACATTTTCGTCCCAGCGGCGTTCCATCGGTCCGTCGTCCCACCGGCACCGATCGTCGCCATATTGTGCAACCCTCGCCGCTCTGACCGCAATAAGCGATTGCTCTTAGTTATGCTCACAAGTTTGCGTCAAATGCGGTACTTGTCACCGACCTTCAGATGCGACACGGGTGATCCCTTTTGACAATTGAAGTTCATACGAAGTTGCTAACAAGTCATGTGATAAGTTTGAGACGCTTTGTATACTTCGGTATTCTCGTTTTTTAATTCGTTGGTGTCCCAAACTTCTGGTTTTCGTATATAAGTTCTGAGTTCACATAATCGGAATGATGTTGTACCGACCGCTTGAGGCTACATCGTGGGATTAGCCAGCTGGCTGCGCCTCAACGGCGCGCGTAAGTCTGACGCACATATAACGCGGCAGATGCCGCCTGAATGTTGCCTTTATGCCATCGGCGACGTTCATGGCCGATCCGATCTATTGGCCAATATTATCCGCCAAATTCAAGACGATCAGAGTCGCTTACCGGAGAACTACCGGCGCATCGTCGTGTACTTGGGCGATTATGTCGACCGTGGTCTGGATAGCCGCGGCGTTATCGATCTCATTCTGTCCGACCCATTGCCTGGCTTTGAAACGGTATTTCTGAAAGGCAATCACGAGGATTCAATGCTGCGGTTTCTGGATGATCCGGAGACCGGGCATCACTGGCTATCCATCGGCGGCAAAGCGACCGTCATGAGCTACGACGTGCGCGTGCCGCGCGATCTGCCGTCTTCCAAATGGCTGGACCATTTATGGCGCGGATTGAGCAACAACTTGCCTGATAAACACCTGGATTTTCTGAAGAATCTGCGGATGTCTTATATCTGTGGTGACTACATATTTGTGCACGCGGGATTGCGGCCAAATCAGTCGATCGACAGTCAATCACCGGAAGACGTGCTGTGGATTCGGGACGAGTTTCTAGGCTCGTCGGCGGAATGGGGCAAGCTCGTGGTGCACGGCCACACGCCCATGGAGCGGCCCCAAGTTCGAAACAATCGCATCAGCATCGACACCGGCGCGTTTGCCTCCAACACGCTAACCTGCCTCGTCCTTGAAGGCGCGACCAATCGATTTCTCGCCACCGGCGCAGACTAATCGCAACTTTGGCACGTCACGGTTGGCGGCGGTTGGCTCATTCAATCACCAATTTGACCCGCTGTCCGGTCTTGAGCTCTTCGGTCTCATCCAAACCATTTAGCGTCCGAAATCGGGCCTCCTTGAAATCGTCGAAAGCCATCCGCGCCGCCAAGTCGGCCACGGTCACACCTGATCCTACTCGCACCACGCGCAGGCGTAGAGGCTTGAATTGGGACGCTTCCTGCGTGCTGAGCTTGCGAAAACTATAAGTCGTCCGACGCAAGTCCTCCTGCACTTCGGCAGCCTTGGCCGCCGGCGTCAAGAACGCCATGCGGTAGACCGTATCGGCGTCATAGCGATACACAACAAGCCGCAGGCGCGCTTCACCGGCTTTGGTCTGCAGGTCCGACTCTCCTGTTACGGCGGCCATGCCGTTGACCGTGATTCGTTCGACGTTGCGCATCTCGACGTCCGCCGCCCATTCATTGACCATGTAGTCGGTGATATCACCTCTGGTTTCCGGCGGTGCCCGGTCGAAGACCATCAGCGCGCCGTCGGGGCGCCGGGCCGAGACTTGCCGCGCACTGTTGTACAAACGGTAGTCAGGTGGCGCGACAAATTGAAAGCGCAGTACCGGGTGGGCGAATACCTGCCCCCGAATCAGACCTTGTTCGGGATTGTCGCCGTACAACAAGCCGTCGATTTGATCGAGGTACGAATCGCGCTCGACCACCGGATCGGGAACGTTCGCCGTACCGGCTGCGGCGATCGCCCGATTCACACGATCGATTGTACGCGGATGCGTCTGCATGATGTTGAATTGATCGGCGGCGCCCGGTTTGCCGGCCAGCTCGGCTTCGAGTTGCGAATGGGCAAGAAGTTTGGCCAGAAATGACGACATCGCGACCGGCTGATAGCTGCCGCGCGAAAGGTACCGAACCCCGAGCTGATCGGCCTGGAATTCCTGATCCCGCGAGTAGCTCTGTAGATATAGCGCGCCGCCGGCACTCGCCATCTTCGCGATATCGCCGCTACCGGTCGCGACGCCCAACGCGACCGCGCCAATATTTGCAAGCACGGCACGGCTGTACCGCTGCGCCGTATGGCGGGCGGTTACATGACCGATCTCATGAGCCACCACACTGGCGACTTCCGCCTCACTTTCAGCCAATGCCAATAACCCACGCGTGATTGAGACATACCCGCCAGGCAACGCAAAGGCATTGACCACAGGTGAATCGATGACCGTGAAGGTGAACCCCAAATCGGGCATCTCGGACGTGCGGGCCAGAAGCTGGCCGATGTTGTTGACGTAGTCTTGAATTGCCTGATCGTCGTATGCACCACCAAACTCATTGACGAGTTTAGGAAATTCGGACTCGCCGACCTGCTTCTCCTGTTCCGGCGACATGAACGCCGTGAAGCTTCTTTCTCCAGTCGCCGGATTGACGGCGCAACCCGCCACCAAGATCATCGCCGGGATCGTCCAAACGGCAACGCTTCCGCGCCAGACACCTAAAGCCCGGACGGGCCGACGCCATCTTCGCACGATCCATCCCAGCAAGGATTCCGTGCCGCAGCGTTTCGCTTCGATCGCTATCTTTGGGTTGGCCATATTCATCCCCGATCCACCCCGCAAGGCTATCCCAATGGTCCGTGTCAACGGGCTACGCCCACATTGCAACATCTCAACATTGTGCTCCAGACATGCACCACGACAATGGCTTTGTCGACCCGAACGAGTCGAATTCGTGCAGCCGGCCTCCATTCTCTTGGGGCCAACGACGACGTCTACATATGCGTTGGGGTCAGACCCGGACCGGCGAAGCCGGGCCCTACTGCGTCGTCGCCTGCTCGACCAGCGCGACGACTTCGCCATGGCCCTGCCGTCGGGCGACTGTCAGTGCCGTGTCACCGCCGGCACTTCGCACGGTCGTATCCGCACCCCAGGACATCAGCTCTTGGACAATCGGGGCGTTTCCGTTCCACGCCGCCTTCATCAGTGCGGTCCAACCGTCCCGCGTCTTGGCATTGACCGACGCGCCACCACGTAGCAAGGATTGAACAACCGTCGGGTGATTGTTCTCGGCGGCGTGCATCAACGCCGTGCCACCGGTTCGATCTTTGACGTTCGCGTCGGCACCCCATTTGAGCAGGGCTTCGACAATTTCCGAATGGCCGTTCCACGCGGCCGCAGCCAAAGCCGTGGAGCCGTTTCGACTGACGGTGTTGATGTCCGCGCCGGCCGCCAACAATCGCCGCACCACCGGCGTATGACCATTGATTGCCGCGTACATGATCGCCGACCAGCCATCGACGTTCTTAAGATTTGCCTCCGCCTGATTGGCCAGCATCGCTTGGACAATATCGGTGAAGCCGCGCCACGACGCTAACATGAGCGCCGTTTCACCTTGCTCGTTCGACGCATCAGTGTCGGCGCCGCCATTGAGCAGCGCCTTGACCACATCGCTGTGGCCTGAATCTGCGGCGACGATCAGGGCCGTCGATCGCGTTGAGTCTTGCGATTCAATCCAGGCCCCGCGTTCCAGCAGGGCCCGAACCACGCCCTGATGCCCCTGGGCGGCAGCATAGATCAAAGGTGTACGGCCCCTTTGATCGCGAAAGTTCGCACTGATCCCGCCATCTATCACGGACAACACCGCGTCACGTCGCCCGGCACGCGCGTATTCCATGAGAGCCTCGCCACTGGCCACGAGCTGTTGACCGCCGGCTTCACCACGGTCGTCTTCCGCAGCTTGGTCTCCGTCATCAATATCAGTGACTTGAGGACCACCATCACGAGTCGGACGATCCGTCGCGTTGCGCTCGGCGTTCGCGGCGGCCTCCAAGAGAGCGTTCATTGCCGCATCCGCCGCCGAGGTCACATCGTCGGCGGCCGACTCCGTATCATCTGTTTCATTGGCATTTGCCACGTTTAACCCAAACGCCCCCAGCGAGGGCGACGTTTCGTCTTCCGCCGGCGATTGCGCCTCGGTGTCGGTATCTGCATCTGGTTCTGTCGCGTTACGCGTGACAGTCTCGGCCATTACGTCCGCGGGTTGGTCACGATCCGCACTTGCAGTGACATCGCCGCCGAACGGCAACTCCGACGTATCGCCTGAACCCGCCGTCGCCGCCGCGGCAATCTCCGGGCTGGGCGAGATCTCGGACGCAGCGGCGCCACCTGTCGGCGCCAATACCTCCAGCTGCGCCTCCAGCGCAGTTATTTCAGTTTCCAGCGACCGAATTTTGTTCTGACTTTCGCGCTCGGCACTGGCACCGGCAATTTCCAAAGCGGTCACTTTGACCCGAAGGTCGTCCATGCGGGATTCCTGCAGATCCACCGTGGTCGTCAGGCGTTCGCGCTCGTCGCGCAACTCTGCCAGCTGGTTCTGCAATTGCTCAGATTCCGTCGAATCTTCTGCGCGCAACGCGTCGACCGAGCTCAGCGCCTCGTCGCGCACGGCCTCAGCGGTCGCAAGATCTTCGGTGATCTTGTCACGCTCCGCCTCCAGCGCTTCAACCTCTGTCTTTAGCGCTTCAATATCGCCTTCAGCCTTGGCCAGCGCATCGAGACGAGCTTGCATCGTCGCCTCGGACTCAGACGTCAGATCCGCAAGTTGCCTCGACAACGCATCGCGTTCATCGGTCAAGCTGCCAACGGTCTCACGCAATTGCGACACTTCCGTCGTCGCCGCGTTCTCTGAATCCTGAAGCTTGACCGAAATCGTCTCAACTTCTGCCGTGAGGGTGGTGACCTCCGCAGCCAACGAGTCCCGCTCCCTTGTCAAGGCATCCGCCGCCGCGGCCGTCTCTGTCTCCAGGCCAGCCATTGTTTCAACGAGTCCATCGCGTTCTTGGGACACCTCCTCGAGCTGCGCCGTTAGAGTTTCAACTTCCGATTGAGCGACCGACAAAGCCTCTGAATCAGTGGCTTCACGCGCCTCTTTTTCAGCTTCAAGATCCGCGATCCGGCCGGCGTTGCCGGCCGCCTCTTCCGTGAGGGCCGCAATTTGGGTCTCTAATTCCTGCACACGCGCTTCGGCCTCTGTTGCGAGGCCTTGCCGCGCGGCCGTGGCATCTTCAAGGGCTTGGTCAAGCTCGGCCACGCGCGTTTGCAATGCGTCGCGCTCGTCGCTCAGGGCGTCCCGTTCGCCACGCAGTTCGTCCGCATCCGTGCGGGCACGCTCGTAAGCCGATCGCGCGTCGGAGAGGACACTTTCCTGACCCTCGCGGGAGGCAGACAGCTCTTCTTCGAGCCGGTCGCCGGTCGCGTTCGCGGTCGCCAAGTCTGTTTCCAAAGCAGTGACTTTTTCGGTCAAACTGTCGATCTGTTCCTGGTAATCAGCCCGCAATTCCTCGGTCGCGGTTTCGGCGATCGCCACTTCGGAAATCAACGAGTCCCGCTCGCCGCTCGCACGATCTAGCGCGGCGGCCAACTGGTCGCGATTTGCCGTGAGGCGCGAGACTTGCTGATTGAGCTCTTGGGCACGCTGCCCAGACTCCGCCGTCCCCGCCACCGCGACGTCATCCTTCAATGCCGCGACTTGGTTTTCCAATTTTGTGGCGCGTCGCGCGAGTTGATCGAACTCCCAGTTCCTCGATGCCAACTGACGGCGAAGACCGTTTCGCTGCTCCGTCACCGCCGCCATGGATTCAGCGATTTCGGCACGAACTTTGTCCGCCAATCGCGACTCCCAATAAGGCTTGGCCACCAAATAGGTCGCGCCGAAAATCACGGATATTGCCGCCGCGATACCGAGTGCTGCGCCAAATCGCCCTCCGAACACGCGACGATCTTCGCTATCAAGCGGCGGCAACGCGCGCGACGGCACCTCGATGTTGGCGGTTTCTCGTGGGCCGGCGCCTTGCGCCGCCGGCAGGCCTGTTGGCCCAGACGCCGCGGTGTTTTCGCCCTCGGCGGCCTTCTCGCTTGCGTGCGGGACAACGCTTAGCGCCGGCCGATCGGCAACCAGTCGTGGCGCGGTTTCCTCCGGTTCCTCCGGCACATCACGATCGACGGGCGTGATCGGAACGATGTTTGTCCCGCTTTGCGCGGACTTGCCCATCACGCCGGCGCGGTCGGTTCGATCGACCGCGGCGGCCCGCTTGCCAGTGCGGTCGTCCCCGCGATTTGCGTCCTCCGGCCCATGATGCTTTGCTTTGCCTTCGACGACCGCGCGAACGGCTGCCATAACCTCGTCATCCGGGTTCGGCTTGGCGCTGTCCGCCGCGCTCGCCGCAACCCCGTCTGACGCGTCAGGCGGCCCAATGACGACAAATGGACCATCTTTCCAATGCTTTGGTGCCGCTTTGTCACGCTTTGCTTGCGCCAATATCCCCTTTATTTCGGGGTCGGCCACGGCCGCATCGACAGCGCGGGCAAGGACAGTCCTTCGCCCCTCCTTTTTTGTTACGTCCAGCGCTCTATCGCAAACCGCGTTGATGACCCGCGGCACGCCCTTGGTATGACGCGCAATCCGATTCAGCGCTGCGGGAACGAAAAGATCGTCATTGCGGCTGCCCGCAGAGCGCAACCGATTGGCAACATACGGACCAACGTCGTAGGGGGAAAATCGCGACAGCCCACAATGCAGAACCAGCTGGCCCTTTAGCGCCACAAGCCCAGGTTGGTCAAGCCGATCGGGAAACTCGAGCTCCGCAAACAGGACCACCTGCAAGACGGCGCTACCATCGATGGGATTCCTCGCCAACTCGCCCAACTTGGCCAGTACATCGTCTGAAAGCTTGTGTGCCTCATCGATAAGGACCGCCGCCGTACGGCCAGTTTCGGCATGGCGAACCAGCGCGTCTGAGAGGGCTCGCATACGCCCGCTGGCGTCGCCTGGTGGTATGCGCAATCCGAGTTTCTCACCAAGGAGATCAACAAATTCGTCGAATTCGAATGTCGTGTGGCAGAACGTCGCCAGATCCACCGCACCGCCCAGATCGCGCATCAGTTTCATCAGCAAAGTTGTCTTGCCGACGCCTTGGCGGCCGACGATCAGAATTGACCCGCGACGCCCACAAATGCTGGCGATCACGCGTTCATAAGTCTTGCGGTACGACGCGTTCGAATAGAACGACCCGCCGTCCGGCATCAGCCGGAACGGGCTTTCCGTGAAACCGAAATATTCGTTGTAATTGGCGCTCATCTTGCGCTGCAGCCTTTTTTTATTCTGCCTGTAGGCTGTCTTCGATCCGACCCAATCAGCCCGGCCATTTTGCTGGAAACGCCTCCAAAACTCAAACCTCGGCTATCTTTTGTTTGGTTTCATATTTGAAACTCGCGTCGCCAAGATTCGCATACTCTTGATCAGTTTTTCATTCGTGGCCTTTCTCCTCAATCCGCTCTATGACGACTTCGACGCGGCGATTGCGTGCGCGGCCCTCCGGGTCATCGCGGCCATTCGGTTTGCGATTCGCCGCAATTGGCCGCGCCTCGCCAAATCCTGCCACAGTCAACCGTTTGGCGCCAACGCCGCGTTCGATCAAATATGATGCCACCGTCTGCGCGCGAGCCTCGGACAATCTGGCATTGTAGGAAGTTGTACCGATACTGTCGGTGTGTCCCTCGACAGCGACAGGCAAATGCCCAGCGGCGGCCCCGGTCAAAACGACGGCGAGTTCTTTCAATTTGCCTTCCGCGGCGTCCGTTAACACGAACTTGTCAAATCCGAAGAATATGTTGCGCAGATAGACGACGACGCCCCGGTCGGTCCGAGTCGCAGTCAAACCATATCGCTTGAACTCGTCGACAATCGCCTGCGAATCAAAGCCTTCAGTGACACTGCCGGGTGGGGTCTGACACCCGGAAGCGACCAGCAGCATCGCGCCCGCCGTCATCGTAATGACGAGGCGTCGAGCGTTACCGGACGGCCAATTTGGCCGATTTTTCAGGGAGTCATCAAGCATACGGGATCCTCAAAAATCTCACGCACGCCGGTCAATTCAGTTCTTGACATCCATGCCATCCATCATCGACCAAGCGGTTCGGACTGTCGTCTCCCGCACCCGACAAACCGACTCAAACGGTGGCAAAGATAAGTATTCATTGCGAAATCGCAATAAAAAACTTTATGACATGTGTAAATACCGCGAGAATCAAGAACACGGGTTAAGTCAATGGCCAAATTAGCTGGTGACGTTCCTTAACACTTCCACGTATGTCTTCAGCGCGCTCCCGTTCACGCGTCCGTCCGGGCTATAACTATCTTACTTTGAAATATGAAAACTAACATATAAGTTATTGATCAAAAATGATTTTATCATCCCGACTCCGTTTTCCTTCGGCTGACGGCGAATGGCAGCTTAACAAGCTCATACGCGATCAACGCCAAGACGATCCCACTGGCGGCATAGATCAGACTTGCTGCATCAAGAGGCAACGCAGGCTGAAAACTCTCTAGCGTGGCCTTGGCGATGTCAGTGTCGACATGCGCGAAAAACTGAAACGGCCGATCAACAAGTCCGGCCTTCGCGATGGCATCGTGGCTTTCGTTGAGTTGTGTAACCCGGCGGTCGGCCGCAGAAACCAGCAAGGCCAGGGCATCCGGTCCGAGTTGTGCGTATAAATCGTCAGACACAATCTGCTCGTGGGTCCGGCGGGCCTCGTCCAGATGCCCCCCGAGTCTTTGAAGATACTGTTGAATAAAGGCAAAGAGCTGCGACGCCGCGGCGCCGGCTAGAACAGCTAAACCGGTCCCCAACAGAGTATCCAGGCGGCGCATGAACCAGCGATGCATATGGTTGCCTTGCAAATCCTGCCATTGATAAAGGATGATTTGTGGCAAAGTTCAATGGCTAATGTACCGAAGCTCGGTCCAAACCGAGCAGCGTTCGGACCGAAAACGACGCATCTATGGCGGCCCGACGTCCGCGGCACAGCGAAATCCGACCATATCCAAACCGATATCCGGGGGGTTTCCATGGCGATATGCCGTCCGTAGACAATAGGGATTATTTCCCCAACCGCCGCCGCGCAGGACGACATGGCCGGGATGACCCGGAAAACCGCTCGATGTCCATTCCCATACGTTCCCCGCCATGTCGAGCAACCCGAACGGCGACTGCCCGTCGGGATAGCTGCCAACCGGCGCGGTGCGCAAATAGCCGTCGGTCGGATCGGCCGCACAGCATGGCACTGTTCCGAAATTTGCTTTCGGATCAGACGTTTGGGTCGGTTCCGCGGACCCCCAAGGATAGCGTCGCCGATCCGTGCCGCGAGCACCAAATTCCCATTCCACTTCCGTGGGCAGGCGATAGCCATAATGGGCGCAAAAGGCAGCGGCGTCGCGCGCAGAAATTTGTATGACCGGATGATCCCGCCTGCTGTGAATATGGTCAGCGGGTCCATGGGGGTGACGCCAATTCGCATCACTGCTGGCCCGCCATGTCTTCCACCAGACGTGACCACTACTTTTTCGTTCGACGTCAGTCGTATAGCCGATTGTCTCGACGAACCGTTCGAATTGATCGTTGGTGACCTCGTGGCGCATGATTCGGAATGGCTGGACAGTTCTCAAACGCGGGGTTTCGTTCGGATTGCCGCGATCGTCACCCATAACGAATTTACCACCGGGGACAAAGACCATGTTCAAGTCGATGGCGGTCGGACCAAGTTGGTCGGCCAGTGCCCCAGCCATCGGCGCAACAGCCCAGGTGAGGCACGTGACGACGCGGCATGCGGTTTTTGAAATGCTTGCTGTAAACAAGCTTCGATAGACTCCATCGTCGCGCGCAACGAACACGTCGCGCCTGCACCGGATCGCCGCTAGAATATTGTGGCAATTCACCGGACTGAACAATCAATGCCGCGGGCAAAATTGCAGCGGGAGGCCCCTATGACCGACGACCTGTGCATGATGTCCGCGACCGATCTTTTGCAACGGTACCGTGACAAGACTTTATCGCCGGTCGACGTCACGCGCGCGGTTCTAGCGCGGATCGACCGCCTCAATTCCAATTACAATGCTTTCGTGCTTGTCGATCCAGAGCGCGCGTTGGCCGACGCCGCGGCGTCCGAGGCGCGTTGGGCCGCCGGCCAACCGGCCGGTCTGATCGACGGTGTTCCGGCAACCATTAAAGATCTCATGTTGTCAAAGGGCTGGCCGACACGGCGTGGATCAAGAACGACCGATCCCGATGGCCCGTGGGACGAAGACACGCCGTGCGTGGCACGTATGCGCGACCATGGCGCCGTTTTCTTGGGCAAGACCACGACCCCGGAATTCGGCTGGAAAGGCGTCACCGACAGCCCGTTGACCGGCACCACGCGAAATCCATGGAACCCCGAACGGACATCTGGCGGCAGCAGTGGTGGCGCAGCGGTTGCCGCGGCGCTCGGTTTCGGCGCGCTCCACGTCAGCTCCGACGGCGGCGGATCGATACGTATGCCTGGCGCGTTTTGCGGGGTGTTTGGCATCAAACCGACGTTTGGTGTTGTTCCGGCTTATCCGGCGAGCGTCATGGGCACGTTGTCGCATCATGGGCCGACAGCGCGTACCGTCGCCGATGCCGCTTTGATGTTGACCGTGATAAGCGCGCCGGATGTCCGGGATTGGTACGCCGTTCCGCCTGCCATGGGCGATGTGCGCAACGACTTAGAGGGCGGAATCAAAGGTTTACGTATCGCCTATAGTCGAAACCTCGGCTATGCCCGGGTTGACAACGAGGTCGGAGAGCGCGTCGATTCGGCAGTGGAAACACTGGCGGAACTGGGTGCCGATATTGACGAGATCGACCCCGGCTTTCCGTCGCCTGAATCACTGATGGAACGGATCTGGTGCGTCGGGTTGGCCGTGTTGGTGGATGGTATGTCGGAATCTCAGCGGGCACTAATGGATGCGCCGATCTTGGACCTGGCCGAACGCGGACGTGCCATGAACGCACCCGATGGGCGCCGAAATGAACAGGAACGCGAAGCGCTCGGCGCGCATATGAGCCGGTTTCACGACGAATATGACCTCTTGATTACGCCGCAGCTGCCGCTTGTGGCGTTTGAAGCCGGACATGAAGTGCCACCGGGGCGCGAATTCGAACGCTGGTGGCATTGGTCGCCGTTTACCTATCCGTTTAACCTCACACAGCAGCCAGCAGCGACAGTGCCATGTGGGTTAACGGCTTCCGGCCTACCGGCTGCGCTACAGATCGTCGGGCCGAAATTTGACGATGCGAAGGTCCTGCGCGCAAGTCGTGCTTTTGAATCGGCCCGGCCTTTCCCGATGCCGCCCGCCGCGGAAGCGACGTGACGACGTGGTCAGTGGCAGAGCAGACGCAGGTCAACCAGTCGGATCATGAGGCCATCGCGTCGGCGCTGGGGAAATCCGTATAACGGCAAGACAGTGACAAACGCGGTCGATTGGGCTGGCGTGGCACGCGCCGGCTGACCAACCGCGGCGCCCGACCGCCGACCCATTTGCGTTTCTCCAGATCGCAGATCAAGCGCTGGTCGACAACTTCACCCAGATACCGACCGTCATGGTCGTAAACGCGATTCTCATCAAACATGCCGACGCATTGACCGGAATGCGTGAATAAGTGCTTGTTGTTACGGTATCCGAAGAACTGGCCTCGCCAAGTCCACAACGGTGTCATTCCTGCAACCTCACCTTGCCACTCTGACGGTTGTATATTCCACCTGAACTATCGTCTAACGCGTTGATGCAAATAATATTTACTTATTTTCGATAAAATTAAAAATATTGCGATCTGGGCCGGTTGTCATGGTTCAAGCGAACCATGGCTGGGGCCGACGACGCCGAACGCGGTCGGCCGATATCGGCTGGGCGAGCCGACGGATGGCTCTACATCTCTTCACGAAATCGTGTCGCGACAGCGTGGGCTAAATCACAGCCCGCGCACCGACAGCGCGCGATCCTATTGTTGCGAAAGCCGCCGACATCGCCAATTGGGAACGTTGAGTGTGACAAATCAAATGTTTATCGCTGCTCGCCAAACGAAAATCGCGCTATTTGCTGGATTTATCGCGCTGTCGCTGACGGCTTGTGCCGGCCACCCTGCATCGAAATTTGCAGCCTCGGGCCAATCACATTCGGCGACGACCGCGCACCCCTATGTCGCGTCCGATGCGGCTGTCAGCAACCGCGATCGTTTCCCCGGCGTACCACGATAAGCTCCTCGGCCCGTCATATCGGTCTGGATTCACGAACCGTATTGGCGATAGTGCCGGATTAGATCGGCTGACACGTTCCTCCATTTGACGCATCGTGTTCATGGCCCACCTAGGGCGTTGAACGCACGTCGCCATTCGGCGAAAGGCTATCCCCCACAACATCCGTTCCTGTAAAGTGACGCCGCTGCTTTCGCGGAACTACAATGGGATCGGTTTATGCCCTTGGACGTCAAAGAGATTGACGCCATGGTTGGGGAACATAGCCGCTTTGTCGGCGAGCTCATGACCGCCATGGAATCAGTAATCGTCGGCCAGCGTTACATGTTGGAGCGGCTGCTCGTCGGATTGCTTGCAAACGGTCATGTGCTGTTAGAGGGATTGCCAGGATTGGCCAAGACCCTTGCTGTAACGACGCTGGCACAGGCCCTGCACGCATCATATCAGCGCGTTCAGTTCACGCCCGACCTGTTGCCCGCGGACTTGGTCGGGACATTGATTTACCAGCCACAATCCGGCGATTTCAAAGTCCGAAAAGGGCCGATCTTCGCCAACTTGGTGCTGGCCGACGAGATCAATCGGGCACCAGCCAAGGTGCAAAGTGCCTTGCTCGAGGCAATGCAAGAGAAACAGGTCACGATCGGCGACGACAGCTACCAACTGCCGCAGCCTTTCTTGGTCTTGGCGACCCAGAACCCGCTTGAGCTTGAAGGCACCTATCCGTTGCCCGAAGCGCAAGTGGATCGATTCATGCTCAAATTGACAGTCGACTACCCGAGCCGGGACGAAGAACTCGAGATCCTCGACCGCATGGCCAGCACCCAACCCATTGCCGACGTCGACGCCGTGGTGACGACGGACGCGATTGTTGCGGCGCGCGATGTTGTCGATCGCATCTATATCGATGATAAGATTAAGCAATATATCGTCGACATTGTTCTTGCCACGCGCAAGCCGAGCAATTTCGGGCTCGACGTCGACCCGTATGTCGACTTTGGTGCGTCGCCACGCGCGACGATCTACCTGGCACTCGCATCAAAAGCCTATGCGTTCCTTCAGGGACGTGGCTATGTCATTCCGCAAGACATCAAATCCATCGGCATGGATATTCTGCGCCATCGTGTCATCACCAGCTACGAGGCCGAAGCCGCGGACGTATCACCCACAGACTTGATCCAGCAAGTCTTTGATCACCTGCCGGTACCCTAGGCGGCCCAGCGACAAACCATGCTTTCGCCAGACGTTCTCAAACATGTGCGCCAAGTGCAATTGCGCACTCGGCGCCTCGTCGACGGTGTATTTGCAGGCGAGTATCACAGCGTCTTCAAGGGGCGCGGCATGGAATTCGCCGAGGTTCGCGAATACACGCCGGGCGACGACGTGCGCACGATTGATTGGAACGTGACGGCGCGTATGGGGCACCCTTTCATCAAGAAATACATTGAGGAGCGAGAGCTGACAGTCATGTTGCTTGTCGATCGAAGTGCGTCGGCAAGTTTTGGCAGCACGTCTTATCTCAAAGACCAGATTGTTACCGATTTGTGCGCCGTGCTTGCCATGAGCGCCATCAAAAACAATGACAAAGTCGGGCTTATCCTTTTTACGGACAGGATTGAGAAGTTTGTGCCACCGCAGAAAGGCCGCAATCGCGCGCTGCGCGTCATCCGCGATCTGCTCTACGCGACGCCCGAAAGTCGCGGTACCGACATCGGATTGGCCTTAGAGTATCTGCACAAGATATGTCACCGCCGTTCGGTCGCTTTTTTGGTTTCGGATTTCCTGGCATCTGGATACGAAACGGCGCTGCGCATTGCGCACCAAAAGCATGACGTCATTCCGATCTGCATAAGCGACCGTCGCGAAATGTCCTTGCCAGCGGTCGGCTTGTTGCGGGTGCGCGATTTGGAGACCGGCGCAACGGTCGTTGTCGACACGGACGACGCATCGACGCGTCACGATTTCGCGCGCCGCGCTGAAGCGCGACAAACGGAACGGCGCAAACTGTTCGGCACACTCGGCATGGACTCCGTTGAAGTGATGACGCACGAGCCGCATTTCAGGGCGCTGATGCAGTTCTTTCGGATACGCGAGCGGCGTTTGGCGCAAGGACGCTAGGCAGTTGAAAAAGGGGCAAGAAGAAAGAGTTTCTGAAAGGCGTTCGCGGCGATGCGGCGGGACTATGGTGGCTGCATTCGGCTGTTTGGTCGGCGCCGTACTTGGATTGATCTCGACACCGCCAAGAGCAGAGGCACCAGCAGGCGCTGAACGGCTCGCTGATATCCGGCTGACGGTCGATGCGCCGAAAGCGCAGTTTGTCTTGACAGCAGACCGACAAACGATGGGCGTTGCCGACCGCCTGCACATTGTTTTCTCCGTGACGTCGCCTGAGGAGACCATGATCACGTTCCCGTTTTTTCGGGAATCTCTCGGGCAATTTCGGATCGTCGAGGCGAAGGAAATTGGTCCTGAGATCAAGGAAGACGGCACACAGCTCGTTAAACACGACCTGATCTTAGAAACAGATGAAGTCGGCACACTGCAGATCCCATCGATGCTGCTAACGGTCCACGACCTTGCAAATGCGCCAGGAATAGCCTGTGTGTTAATGCATCAATGCCCGCGTTCGGCCAGACGCGCCGAATACACGGTTCCCGGTCAATTACGCACACCGGTGGTCGACATCGAAGTGACCTCGATTGTACCAGCGGCGGCCCTGGTTACCGAACCGCGCGACATCGCGGGACCAATTGCAATCGTGCCGCCACCACCGCCGGCGCCAAGTTCCGCACGTGGATGGATGGTGGCGGCGGCCGGCGCATTCGTGCTGCTAGCAACGGCAGTTTACTTTTGGATGCGGCGGCGTCCAAAGGCAAGCGCAATACCGACCAGCGACCACGCGGCGCACGATGTTGCACTGGCACTGTTGGCACAGCTTGAAAAGCGTGACCTCATCGGACAGCGGCAAATAGAAGCGTTTCATGTCGCTCTATCCGATATCTTGCGGCGCTACACCGATTGGCGTTTCGACTTGCGGGCACCGTCACGAACGACGCAAGAGGCTTTGGCTGCGTTGTCGCATGTCGAAGGGTCTCCCGCCCAGGCGCAATCGCGACTCAGCGCGGTCTTGTCCGCCTGCGATCAAGTCAAGTTTGCGCGTGACGAGCCGGACGCATCGGCGATGCACAAATTGTTTTCGCTTGCCAAGGGCTTTGTTACCGACACGGCAAACTCCGACGTGCTGGCGCCGCCGGCGGCACAACACTGATGCAGATCGTCAATCCCTACGCCCTGCTGCTTTTGCCGGCGGTTCCGCTGCTGTTTTGGTTGGTACAGCGCGCCGGCAAGATAGCGGCTGTTTCCCATTCCACTGTTGGCGAACTCGCACGAGTGCGTCCGACATGGGCGGTGCGCCTGAGGCGTGTCCTGCCTTTCCTGCGCGCTATCGCGATGATCTTGTTGGTCTTGGCCTTGGCGCGGCCCCAGTGGGGCATCGAAACCACCCGCATTTATCGCGAAGGCATCGCCGTTACCATGGTGGTCGACATTTCAAGCAGCATGGGTGCGGTCGACCTGAAGATAGGCGACGAAACGGCAAACCGCCTGGACGTGGTCAAGACCACGTTCAAAGCATTTATTGAGGGCGAAGGCGACGACCTTGGCGGCCGCGAGGGCGACCTGATCGGAATGGTCACTTTTGCGCGGTTTCCGGATGCCCTGAGCCCGCTGACGCTCGATCACGAGGCTCTACTCAATTTGCTTGAGGAAGTCGCGATTGTCGAACTTGCCGAAGAAGATGGCACCGCGATTGGCGACGCTATCATACTTGGCATCGACCGCCTGCGGCGCACGTCGGGCGCAAGCCGGGTCATGATCATGTTGACCGACGGCAGCAACAACGCGGGTGATACCGATCCGGTGCAGGCCGCCCAAATCGCCAAGGCGTTGGGCATTCGCATCTACACGATTGGTGCCGGCACCCGTGGTACGGCCATGATACCGGTGCGCGAGAATGGTGTAAGCGAGATGCGGCCGACACAGGTTTTCATCGACGAACACACGCTCCGACAGATCGCGACCAACACCGGAGGCGCCTATTACCGGGCGACCGACGCGGACGCGTTGCGGACGATCTATGCTGAGATTGATCGCATGGAAAAAGGCACCCACGTTGCTGAGAGCTATCAACAATATACCGAGCTGTTCCCGTACCTGGTGGCACTGGCGCTGCTGTTGGTGCTGATCGAATTTGTTCTGCGCGCGACGCGATTGAGAACGGTGCCATAGGGGGCGACCAAACCATGGCATTCGTGACGCCGATTTTTGCATTCATATTGTTGTTGGTACCGGTCTTGCTTTACCTGCACGCGCGCGCGGTTCGGAAACGACGCGCGGCGATCGCCGCAATTGCTGACCCGGGGCCAGGCCGCGCGATGGTGCCGGACGTCGACGCGCGCCAGGCTTGGCTGCGGGCGGGATGCATGATTACAGCGGTCGCCATGTTGGGTATCGCGATGATGGAGCCGCAATGGGGACGCGATCGGACGGATGTCGCGCGCCAGGGTCGGGATATCATGGTACTGCTTGACGTGTCATTGAGCATGTTGGCCGAGGACGCCGAGACCAACCGCCTGGAAAGCGCCAAGACGTCCATCCGCGATATGGTTCAGGCGATGCGCGAAGATGGTGGCCATCGCGTCGGCTTGATCGCATTTGCCGGTCGTGCCGGTCTGCATTGTCCCATAAGTCGCGATTACAGGTTCTTTCTGCAACGACTTGATGAAGCGGATCCGCCGAGCGTGCCGCTCAAAGGGACGGTCATTGGCGACGCCATTCGTCAGGCGCTGTACGGCTTCGGCGAACTCGCCCCCGAATACACTGACCTGATTTTGGTCACTGACGGCGAAGACCACGATGGGCTGGCACTCGACGCCGCGCAAAGCGCGGCCGACGAGGGCGTCTCAATCCACACTGTCGGCATTGGCGATCCGGGCCGGGGGGCACCAATCCCGATCTCGAATCGCGATGGAACGCGCTCAACCCTGAAAGTTGACCAGTTCGAGGTCAAGTCGACCATGCAACAGGGCCTGCTCCTGGAAATCGCGCGCCTGACAGACGGAGAATACGTTCACGCCGGAACCGGCGCCGCGGATCTGGTTGGGCTCTATAAGGAGCGAATCGCGCCCAAACCTGGTCGCGACGTGGGCGGTACCCACGACGAACGACGCGCGCATCGGTATTATTGGTTTGTGGCGATTGGGTTGCTCTTACTTGGCGTCGAGCTCGTCTTGTCCCATCGCCGCCTCCGGTCGCAGGGAGCGATTTGATGATGTCGCCAATCACCCGACAAAGTGTCGGCGCTCTGTTCGTTCTATTGGTCCTGGCCGGCTTTACGTCGAGCGACATGGCTTACGAGGCGATCCCGCGTGGCAATGAATTTTATGCCATTGGCGAATACAGCGCGGCGGCTGAACAATATGCGATCGCGGCGGCCGGACTGCCCGATAAACCCGAGATTCGCTTCAATCAGGGTGCTGCGTTCTTCAAATTGCATGACAACACCAAGGCCGTCGAACACTTCGCGCTGGCGTTGGGTGCCGACGACACAAAGCTACAGGCGCAGGCTCGCTATAACATCGGCAATGTCCGTTACGAAATCGCGCTCATTTCCATGAACACCTATCAAGACGCGGTCACGCCACTCAAGGAGGCGATTGGTCACTATCGCGATGCCCTGAGCCTCGATCCGGGATTCGAAGACGCAAGATACAATTTGGAGCTCGCCCACCGATTGCTTAAGCAGCTCCAGGATCAGAACGTGTTGCCTCAACCCAATCCTGAGATTCGCAATCAGCAAGCATCCCAGAATCGCGGCCAGACTTTTGATGACGATTCGGTCACGGACCGTGCCACAGAGGAAGACGCAGAGCGCGGCGATTCAGACGAACCACAAGGTCAACAGGGTGAACAGACAGGCAGTCAAAGCGGCCAATCAAGCACCCAAGCCGAAGCACCCAAAGCAGCCTCTCAGCAAGAACTTTCGCCGCAAGAGGCGGAACAGATGGTTGATATCATTCGCAATCGCGCACGCGCGGCCCAAGAAAAACGGGACCAATGGCGACAAGCACGTATGCGCGAGGCGAAGGTTGAAAAGATTTGGTAGCGCGACCGGGCGTCAATGGCTCCGATCAGCGCTTGTCGCCGAGTTGAATCGACAGATTCTTGGTACCAAGCGGAACGATATCGGGCGAGCGTCCGGCGAGTTCGCCGTCAGCGATTGACAAGATATCGTTATCTTTGTCGGTAAAGACCTCGACCACATATGCGTCCCACTTGGCGCGTCGGTTCATGTCCATCGCGGGACCGATTTGAAATGTCATTGGTAACGCTGGCGCATCCACAATCTGATATCGGACATCAAGCTCGACATCGTCACCTGGTCGGAAAAGCTTGATAATCAATCGATCGCCGGGCTCAAAGTGGTGTGCAAGGTCGGGCGCAAGGGCGATTTCGCCTTCGATAAGCGGATCGTCGTCCATTTCGGCGGCGACGGCGCCGCAATATCCCAAGGCAATGACCACGCTCGCCGCAGCGGTCAACAGGGCCCACACGCCCAACTGGCTCATTCGAGTCATTTCGCCCATTGGAACCACGGGGCTGCCCCACCGGTTTGTCCGCAAGTCACCAGAGCGCTTTGTACTGCGATTCCAAATGATCCGATAGGTCACTGATAATATTCGCTCAAATCGCGAAGATTATCCATGTGAGTCCATCCGGCGAATGTTACGCGATTCATGCGCCGATGCAGGAACTCGACTTTCTTGTAGAATTCGATTGTGAACGAGACCTTGACAAATTCGTCGGCATTTCCGTCACGCGCCAATATTTGGACGAAGGGCTGCATCAAGTCCTCGATATCGTCGTCATCGACATACATGCACTTCTGCGCGTCATAGAGCTCTTTTTTCAACCCACTGATACCGAGTCCTTTTTCCCGCAGATCCTGGGCCGATTCGGCCGCGTGGCCATAATCGTCGGGCGTCGCACAAATCCAGGTCGGGCGCGTGAAGGTATAGGGATCGCCAGCCGCAACAGCCGTCGATTGCCAGAGGCCCATCACCACGACGAATAGACTGAATCGCAACATCTCGAATGCCCTTCCCTTTGACCTGACCAATCGGCTTGCCCGGTGCCGCCACAAGATGCAACCAGCGTATCACATCGTTGGTCTATCGGGTCCAGCGGGCGCCTTCAATCGCCAAGGTCTCCAAATACGCGCCGATCTGGTTGATCTCTTCCTCGGTCAAAACTCCACCCCACGGCGGCATCTGCTTTTTCGTGCGGCCATTCAGCACAACGATCATGTATTCTGGGTAGCCGCGCCAAAACTTCCGCAAATCGGCCGCGTATTTGCCAAATCTTGATTCCCCGTTGGCCTGGGCGCCGTGACAAGCCGCACACCACTTGAAATACAATCCCAAACCGGCCTCGATGGCCTCTTCGTTGCCCGCCAGGGGGTTCGCGTCAGGATACGCATCCGCCGGATCGTCGGCCGCCATCGCCTGAGAACCTGATAGACCCGAAATCACCACAATAGCGGCTGTCAAAAAAATGCCGCACGCAACACGCGCGGACCAAGACTTCGTCGTCACGCCCAAACTCCTTAGCATTCAGTCGTCTTGCCTGTCTTCACAAATAAGAGGGCAAGGGGTGGATTTCACCCCTTGCCCCATGACTTCCGAGAAAGTCTTGCGATACGTTCGTCTAGTTGAGAGCAAACCCAATAATCGCGGAACTTTCTTGATAGTTAACCAGCTTGTCTTTGTTCAAGCTGTCAACCGCACGGCCAACATATGAACCATGGCCAGATGCAACCGCGACAAATTGCTTGCCGTCGACCGCATACGACACGATGCCGCCATTGTGACCGGACCCATTGTTGAAGCTCCACAGCACATCACCGGTGTTGCCGTCGATCGCTTCGACGAAACCGTCGGTGGTGGCGTTGAACAGCAGGCCACTGCCCGTGGTCATCAGCGCCGAGTGCGGGATAACTTCGTAGCGTTTTTCCCAAGCCAACTCACCAGTCACAGGATTACGCGCGGTGATGAAGCCATGGGTCGTGTCGCCCGGAGGATTGGTGCCGATCCATTCGGCGGCCATGAAGGCTTGTGCAAACGGCTCGGTGGTTCGCGATTCCGAACCGGCCGTAATCGTCGTGCCGCCCTCTTTCGGCTGCACGGTCAACCACATGCACCATTCCTGCGCGACGCGATAGAACAGGCCGGTGACCGGGCTATATGCGCCGGCGTTCCAGCTGTGACCACCGTCGATCGCCGGGCATACCAGAGTCTTCTCGCCAGCTTTCGGCCACAACATGTTTTCCCACTGGCCGGTCTCAAGGTTGAAGCCGGTGGTCCAGTTATAGGATTTCATGTCCGGATAGACGTTCACCGGCTGGCCGGTGGCGCGGTCGTGGACATGGTTGAAGCCATTCTTACCCGGATGCAGAACGAGTTTCCGGCCGTCGTCACCCTCGATCATGACATATTCGCCCGGTGCGGCGTCATAGTCATAGGGATCGCTTGGGGCTTCTTGGAAATACCAATTCAGCTTACCGGTATCGAGATCCAGCGCGATGGTTGACGAGGTGTATAGATTGTCACCCGGCCGCCAGGCGTCGGTGTTTGGATCGCGGCAGGTATCGCCGCAATAGTCATAGTCGGGGTTCGGGTTGCCGGTGCCGATAAAAATCTGGTTGTTCTCATAGTCAACCGTGCCCGGTTGCCAAGAACCACCGCCGCCATACTTCCACGAATCGCCGCCCCACGTTGCGAGCGCTTCCGGATCGTCACGTCCGGTGGTGGAGAACGTCCACTTGACATCGCCATTGTTCGGATCGATGCCGTAGATCAAACCCTCAACCGGATACTCACCGCCGTTCATGCCCATAACCAGCAGGTCTGAGCTGACAAAGGTTGCCGCGCCGCTAAAGCCTGCTGTCAGAGTGGCGGAATCGACGATTTGCTTATCCCAAATGACTGAACCGTCGTTTTCGTCAAGTGCGGCAATGCGACCATCGGCCGTGCCCATGTAAACCCGACCATCGCCAATGGAGAGGCCGCGCGCATGCGCAAAGAACGACCTTGACACAACGGCTTCATCCATCTCAGGCACCCAGGCCCAAAGACGTTCGCCGGTCGCTGCGTCAATTTTCCAAACGGTCGACGGGTTGGTGGCGATATACATGGCGCCATCGACGACCACGGGCGTGCTGTGCAAGCCCATACGGACTTCACCCGGCTGGAAGATCCAGGCCGGCCGCAGATTCTGCACGTTATCGGCGTTGATTTGATCCAACGGGCTATGACGCCACGCCTTATCCACCGACCGATGATACGCACACCAGTTCTCCGCGGGACAATTCTTGATGTTCTCCGCGGATGAGTCAGCCAATGCGGCCGGCGCCGAGTAGAACCCGGCGGCCGCAACCACGCAAGCCGATGCTAGTAGCTGTTTATCCAGCCTAAATGGCATTAGAAGTTTCCTCCCGCATAAGTGCCAGTCAGCCTTGTTGGGTAAACGGCCCAATCAAGGCAAGGGTGATGGCACGTGGCCTCACACATGGCCGCGTGCCACCAAATGCCGGTCGTCTGGAGAGGATTGACGCTCTGCTCTCGATGGTTTCGATCGTCAACGCGCAAATACCAACTCTGCAGGCGCAGTGCATACCCAATCTCTTGCTCGCACCAAAACTGTTTTGGTGCCCACAAGCACGACACAAGGTCGCGTATTAGGGACTAGAACCTCTTGTCCGATAAACCGGCAACCGACGGAAAGCTCGCTCAATCCGTCAAGCTACCGATAATGATGAACAAAGATCTGGTTACGGTCAATCAAAGTTGTACGCTACCAGCCAAGTGTGGCTTGCATTGCACGAAGGCGATAATCCAAAGGTCGTGCCACACTTTTCCCGCGACCCGGGTTTCGCGGGACCATCGTCAAAACGCGGCAGCGCGCTCAGGCAACAAGCCGCGGTGCCGCCGCCAAGCGCGCTTGCGCCATCGCGACGGCGATATCTGCGGTCGCACAATTTTCGGCGTCAGCTTTGGCGAAAACGCTTTCGAGCGTATCGGCGATGCCGCGCACGCGCTGCGCAACCCGGGCCGCATCGTGGTGGCCCAACATCTCCCCCGCGGCATTGATGATTCCGCCCGCGTTGATGACGAAATCAGGCGCATACAAGATCCGCCGTTTGTGCAATGCACGACCAATACTGGGTTCAGCGAGCTGATTGTTCGCTGCGCCCGCGACAATCGGCGCCTTCAGCAGTCGGACTGTATCCGCATTCAAAACCCCGCCGAGCGCACATGGCGCAAAGACATCGACATCTGCGCAGATAATGTTGTCGACTGGCAGGACTTGCGCGCCAAAGTGCTGAGACACTCGCGCGGACTTATCTGGGTCGATATCCGCAACAGTCAGTTGCGCGCCCGCTTCGTTCAACATTTGGCACAGGCGCCCGCCGACATTGCCGAGCCCCAATACCGCGACGCGCACGCCCGCGAGGGATGCGAGTCCGAGCTTGTGGCGGACCGCGGCTTGAATTCCAAAAAAGACACCGCGCGCCGTGAGCGGAGATGGATCGCCGCTCGCTTGGGAACCTTTTGCGAGTCCCGCGACATGGCGGGTCGCGGCGTGTATTTGAGCCATATCGGCAGTCGTTGTGCCGACGTCTTCCGCGCATACATAACTACCGCCCAACGTATTCACGGCGCGGCCAAATGCGGCGAGCAAAGCCGGCGACTTGTCCGTCTTGGGGTCGCCGATGATGACCGATTTGCCGCCGCCGATCGGCAGACCGGCCATGACGTTCTTGAGGGTCATGCCCTGCGAGAGTCGGAGAACGTCGGTCAGAGCGTCTTCGGAGTTTGCGTATGGATAGAAGCGCACCCCGCCCATGGCAGGGCCCACTTTTGTCGAATGAATTGCGATGATCGCACGTAAGCCTGTTGATTGTTCGGACGTGAACACGACCCGTTCATGATCATCAAACGCTTGGTTTTCGAACAACATCTATCCAATCTCCGGTCTTCAAGTGATGCAGACCTGACGCCGAAAGAGGCCGGCGCAAGAACGACCCAGGGATTTCTGAGCCCTTGCAGATTAGACAGTCTTAGCCGATATTTGTTGCCTAAGATTCACGGAAACCATCAAGAACTGAGATATTTATTCAAAAATGGGCGAAGGAAAGAAAAAACATATCAGTTTGCTTGAGACTGACATTCGCATTCTCCGGCGCTTGCAGGAGGACTGCAGTATCTCCGTCGCGGATCTGGCCGAAAAACTTGCGATGTCGGCATCCAGTTGCTGGCGCCGAATTCAGGCCCTGACAGACAGCGGTATCATCAGTCGCCGCGTGGCGCTGGTCGACCGCAGGGCCGTTGAACTTAACTTCGTCGTATACGCATTCGTTAAGCTCGGTTCCGCCCATCGGCAAAACATAGACGCCTTTGAGACAGCCGTGCAGACCTGGCCTGAGGTCTTAGTTTGCGAATTGATCACCGGCGCCGCGGCGGACGTCCTTATAAAAGTCGTGACATCAGACATTGAAGCGTATGACGACTTCCTTCGCCACAAGCTGTTGTCGCTCGATTACGTGGCCGACGTGCAATCGAGAATCGTTGTTTCAACGATCAAAGAAACAACCGCGCTTCCGGTTACAGAATTCGAATGACGGATATAGCGAGCGCCGACCGGACTTTGTTGATACCGCTTCAGGCGATGCAAGTTCTTGAGTGGAGAATCACAATGAATCGGATAGTCGTAACACTGACTGGCGGATTGGCACTGGCGGCGTTCGCGGCCGGTGCGCTTCCGGCCGCTGCGGCCGATCCCTACCACATGCGCGGCATGTTGACCGATCGCAGCGATATGGAATTGACAATCGACGAGGGCGACGGCGTCGGCACGACAGTTATGCTAAACAAGGAGGCAGGAATATTCGCGGTCGAGCAAGCAAGATTGTCTGATATCCAACAGGGGCAATTCGTGGGGATCACGTCTATCGAGAAAGACGGCGTACGAATTGCCATCGAAGTGCACATCTTCGAAGAAGCGCTGCGCGGGCTTGCTGAGGGTCACTACCCCTGGGACTTGGTTGACGAACCCAACATGATGACCAATGCCAACGTTGCCCAGTTGGTCGAAACTGGAGATGGCCGAAAACTCACGGTTAGCTATGTCGAAGGTTCAGGGGACGCCCGCACCGAAGGAACCCAAACGATTCTGGTGCCGCCCGACGCGACAATCGTGAACTTCTTTGCCGTCGGCCCAGAAAAACTGGTACCCGGCGGCGACGTGTTTCTGCTTGCCATCGACAATGAAGACGGCACGACGACCAGCCCGGCCATCGTGGTCGGACAAAATGGCGTTACGCCGCCGATGTGAACTGGCCTTACCCACGCTGGCCCCCTGATCCGAGGTGATCGGGGGCCGACGTTCTTATGTACCGCGCCTGACGCCAACTACTGGCCGCCGGCCCCTTCGTACACCGCATATTTCTTTAGATAGTCGATGACTTTAGCGCGTTCCTCAGGATCTTCGACACGTAGCACCATCGTCGAGCCAGAAACGAAGTCCTGTGAATTCGTCAGCCATAGATCGAGGGTCTCGTCGTCCCAGGCCCACCCAGTCGCCAGTTCTTGGAATGCTGGCGAGTAGGGATAACCTTCATATATCCCGGCCGGGCGACCGTATATGTCTTGCAAGCTTGGCCCAAGCGGCATCGTGACGACAAAGTGCAGCAAGGAATCCCGCTCACTGACCTGGTCTTCGTTGATTCCGCCATGACATTTCGAACAGATTTTCAGGTAGAGTTCACGGTTTTCGGCGTCATCACCAAGGGCCGGTGTCGCGACAGTAAACGTGGCCATCGCAGCGGCCAGTCCCGATGCGTAGGAAACAATTCTCTGATAAACCGTAGTCACGCTTCTCTCCTTCATGTGGCAAACGCATTAGGCACACGACCAATGTGTCATTCTATAATAATTTGAGGCGTGCGGTGACTGCCAATGCGAACCCGCCACGCCTGAACAGCAACTACGGCGTAGTTCGCAACGGATACGTACGATGACGGCGGTCGAAAGTTGGCTCGATAGTCTGGGGCTGCGCATTTACGCGGACATGTTTGCACGCGCCGATGTCGAGCTTGATCTTGTTCCAGGTCTGAGCGACGTCGACCTAAAGGAGTTGGGTGTCGCGAGCCTCGGTCATCGCAAGCGAATTCTGGCCGCCGCAAAACGACTAAAGGATCAGGACGCGCTGATCCAAGACATTGCAAGCGGGACGACCGCCCCAACCGAGCATGCTCGGGAGACAGACGATCAACCTCAGGCGACGCCTTCGCCCGCCATATCGTCAATCGGCTTTGAACATTCTGACGGCGAACGTCGCCAATTGACCGTGATGTCGTGCGATATCGCGAACGCGCTGGCCATGGGCACACGGTCTGACCCTGAGGACCTCCAACACCTTGTCAGCGTGTTTCAGAGCGTTGTGGGTGAGGTCATCTCACGGCATACGGGTTATGTCGCCCAATTTCAGTCAGGCGGTGCCCTAATCTATTTTGGTTGGCCAGAAGCGCACGAGGACGATTGCGAGCGTGCCATTCGCGCCGCGATCGACGTTGTCGAATCGCTCAATGGTGCAGGATCATCCGCAAGTCTGGATGTGCGGATCGCAATCGCCACCGGCATTGTTGTCGTCGGTCGGGCCGATCACGGACTCGGCGGTGGGCCCGATGTTGCGGTTGGGGAAGCGCCGAATTTGGCGGCCCGTTTGTTGGATTTGGCCAACGCCAACGAAATCGTTATCGCCGCAACCAGCCATCGGTTGGTCGGTCGGGCCTTCCAATACGCGGATCTGGGTGCGCAGTTTGTCGAAGGCTTCTCAGCACCTTTGCGGGCCTACAAAGTTTTGGGGCTTGGCCATGTTGGTGGCCGCTTTCAGGCAACACGCGCGACCGCGCTGACCCCGTTTGTCGGACGTCAATCGGAAATTGGAATATTACACCAACGCTGGGAGATGGCCCGCGAGGGCGATGGCCAATTGGTGACGATCGCAGGTGAACCGGGCATTGGAAAATCAAGGATCATCGAGCAGTTGCGCGCGGACATCGACGACGAGTCGCATCTTGTGGAGCAATATCAATGCTCCCCCAATCGTACCGACACACCGCTGCACCCATTCATCGATAGCATTGTTCGCGGGGCGCGGCTGGAACACGAGGAATCACCGCATGTCGCGATCACCAAATTGGAACGATTCGTCAAGGGCGTTGGCCTCCCGCCAAAGGTGACTTTGCCGGTCGTTGCGGGCTCTTTGGGCTTGGCCGATGAAATCGGCGGCGCGGCCGCGGGCGCCGGCAGGATGAAGAGTTTGCGACAAGCCCTGACCGACGCCATGGTCCAGCGTGGTCTCGATATCGCCGCCAAGACGCCCCTGCTTCTTGTTATTGAGGACGCGCACTGGATAGATCCGTCAACGGAGGAAACGGTCGGCCGTTTCATCGAACACGCGCGCGACGCACGGGTCATGATTGTGATTACGTTTCGGCCCGAATATCGGGGTCGGCTGACAGACTTCGATCATGCCACGCGACTGGTGATTGGCAGGTTGGGTCGTCGCCACGCATCCGGACTGCTGCGGCACGTCTGTGGCGAGCGGCCACTGCCCGAGGTCGTATCACAACAGATCGTCGCCCGCGCGGACGGTATCCCGCTTTATGTGGAAGAACTCGTCAGAACCGTCTTGGACAGCGATTTGCTGACTGAGCGCAACGGTGCGCTCGAGCTTGCCGGCCCGCTGCCAGAGTTCGCGATCCCGACGACGTTGCAGGATTCACTTATGGCGCGGCTCGACCGATTGGCGCCCGTGAAAGACCTAGTGCAAATAGGCGCGTGCATCGGCCGCCGATTCAGCTACGACTTGTTGGCGGCTGTCGCGCCACTTCACGGCGAGGCACTGGACGATGCACTGGCGCAAATCACCGACAGCGGCCTTATCTTTGAGAGTGGAGCCCCACCCGACTCGAGCTACACGTTTCGCCACACACTGGTCCAAGAAGCGGCATATGATTCCCTTCTCACCAGCCGACGCCAGCAGATCCACGCCACTATTGCCAGGGCTATCGAGCAGAAATCTGGGCATATATTGGACGGCGAACCAGAGCTGGTCGCCCAGCACTACGCCGCCGCCGGACTCCCGGATCGCGCTGTGCCCTACTGGCTGCGCGCGGGCGAACTCGCCACGGAACGGTCCGCAAATGTCGAGGCTATCCGACACCTGAAACGCGGACTGGCGCTGCTTGAAGCACTCCCCGTTTCGGAAGAACGCGACCGGCTTGAATTGCGTCTACAAACGGCGTTGAGCACGCCGCTTATCGTCGCCAAAGGGTTTGCCGCCGACGATACGGCGCGTGCCCAAACACGGGCGCGCGCGCTTACCGATAAGCTTCAGGACACAAGACTGTCTTTCCCCGCGCTATACGGCCAATGTGTTTTTCATACGGTGCGTTCGGAACATCGGCGCGGCCAAGACGTCGCGCGCGAGTTCTTGGACTTGGCGAACGCAAAAGGCGAAGCTGGATCTAGGCTTGTCGGCCATCGCATCATGGGCTTGACGGACATTTACCTTGGTGCGCCGGCGTCCGCCGTGCGCCACCTTGAGAAAGCGCTGTCCCTCCACGATCCGGACGCGCATGGCGGCATGGCGTTTCACTATGCGCAGGATCCGAAAGTCGCGACACTCGCTCTGTTGTCGTGGGCCTACTGGCTCGTTGGTCGTTTTTCAGACTCGATTGGCGCATCGACCGAGGCCCTGGCCGGTGCACGTGCCATGGGTCATAGCCACACTCTCGCCTATGCCTTGTTTCACGCCGGTATTCTGCCGAACTACTTACGGCGCGACGTGGACTCGGTCGAGAAATGCGCCCGAGAGCTCGTAGATGTTTGCGATCAAGACGATATCGTTACGTGGCGCCCATTTGGTCAAGCCGCCCTGGGTTGGATCGACATTCTTCGCGGGGAGGCGAACGAGGGTATCGCACAAGTACAGCAAGTGCTGACCGCGCGGCAGGTAACGACCGCAACATTCAATAGCACGTTCTTGCACGCGTTGATCGCCGAGGGTTACACACAAACTGATCGTCCCGACCGCGCTTTGAAAACGCTGGACGCGGCGCGCGCCTTCACTGCCGATACCGCGGAAGGTTGGCTTCGGTCCGAGCTCGCCCGTATGACCGCCGATGCGCTGAGACTCTTGCCCGACACAACGCTGTCTGATGTCGAGCAAAAGCTTTGCCATGCCGTGGACACCGCATACAAACAAGACGCGTACGCATTTGCGCTGCGTGCCGTCGCCGCGCTGGCGGAACATTGGCATGATCGGGATGACGACCAAAGAGCCGCCGACTTGCTTCGGCCCATTGTCGCCCGGTTCGGCGAAGAAAGGACCTTGACCGAAGACCTCCGCCACGCAAGATCTTTGCTCGATCAACTGCGCCGCTAGGGTTGCGTGTTGCGCGTCGTGTGGCAACCGCGGTCGGCGCTTGGTGAACGCTGTCGAGTCTGTCACACGTCAGGAAGGCCATTTGATGCCGCGTATTCTGGTTCTGGTCGCACATCCCACGTTGGAAACATCTGTTGTCAACCGATCATTGACGGACACCATAGGGAACATGCGCGATGTGACCATTTGCGACCTGTATGAACACTATCCCGACTTCGAAATCGACGTCGAGCGCGAGCAAGAGAACCTCCGCAACCATGACATCATCGTACTGCAGCATCCTTTCTATTGGTATTCGGCCCCGGCCCTGATCAAAGAATGGCAGGATCTGGTTTTGGAGCATGGCTTCGCCTATGGCAGTGCCGGCACTGCACTGGTGGGCAAAGCCCTTATGAACGTGATTTCGACGGGAGGCGGCAAAGCTGCCTATAGCGCCGCCGGTTACAATCACTTCACGATACGTCAGTTCCTTGTGCCATTCGAACAGACGGCCAGGCTCTGCGGCATGAACTATTTGGCGCCATTCATCGTTCACCAAGGGCGTGCCCTGGCGGCAACTGAACGACAGGTCTTGGCGAAGTCCTACCGCGGTCTTCTGGAAAAGCTGCGCGACGGACAAATCGACTCGGCGCAATTGACCGAATGGGACGACGCCAACACCCTTTTGTCGTCATTCGGTCAAGAAACACCGCCAAATTCGCGCTCTGTTACATAGGCCATGGGACTCGAGAGCTTTCTTTACCAGGCCTTCGTTTACCTCTTGGCCGCCGTCGTCTCTGTGCCGATCGCAAAGCGTTTGGGCCTGGGATCCGTTCTCGGATACCTCATTGCCGGCGCCATGATTGGGCCATTCGTGTTCGGCCTAGTCGGTGACGAAGGGACCGACATCATGCATTTCGCGGAGTTCGGCGTCGTCATGATGTTGTTTATTGTTGGCCTTGAACTTCGTCCCACATTGCTGTGGTCAATGCGTAAACCCATTGTGGGACTTGGTGGCCTACAAGTTGTTTTAACAACGTTCGTTTTAACAGTTATCGCCCTGGCAATTGGGTTGGATTGGCGCGCTGGTTTGGCGATCGGCATGACGCTGGCATTGTCATCCACCGCGATCGTCTTGCAAAGCCTGACTGAAAAGGGCCTTATCAAGACCGAGGCAGGACAATCAGCGTTCGCGGTCTTGTTGTTTCAAGACATCGCGGTGATCCCCATCCTCGCTGTTCTGCCGTTGCTCGCTGTGCCAGAGCTCGCGGACACCACCACGCATGCGCGCCATGATACACATGGATCGAGCCTGGCACCGGACGGGCCCCCGTGGCTTCGCGCGTTGATGGTGTTTGGCGCGGTCGCGATCATCGTACTGGCCGGGCGCTTCGTCATGCGCCCGATATTTCGTTTCATCGCCGAGACCAGGTTGCGCGAATTGTTTACAGCCACGGCCCTGCTTTTGGTGATTGGCACCGCCCTGCTCATGCAGTCGGTCGGATTGTCGCCGGCGCTTGGTACGTTCTTGGCAGGTGTCGTGCTCGCCGAAAGTGAATACCGACACGAACTTGAAACCGACATCGAGCCCTTCAAAGGCTTGCTCTTGGGGCTGTTTTTCATTTCGGTGGGGGCCAGCATTGACTTCGCGTTGGTGGCGGCCCAGCCATGGACCTTGGCAGCGGTAACACTCGGATTGATGGCGATCAAACTGACGCTATTGCTCGGCGTCGGCTCCCTATTCGGCCTGTCGCTGCCGGTCAACACCTTATTCGCGTTTGCCCTAGCACAAGGCGGGGAGTTTGCTTTTGTTCTTTTCTCGTTTGCACTCAGCAACGGCGTATTGGCGGCCGATGTTGTCGGCCCACTGGTTGCCGCCGTCGCATTGAGCATGGCGATCACACCGCTGCTACTATTAATCAATGAGCGCCTTATTCAGCCGCGTTTGACGACGCGCGGGGCTACGCGCGAGGCGGACACGATAGACGATCTTGAGTCGTCGGTTGTCATCGCCGGATTTGGCCGTTTCGGCATGACCGTGGGCCGGCTGTTGCTGGCCGCAGGCATACGCCCAACGGTCTTGGATCACGACGCCCGTCAAATCGAGTCGCTACGGCGATTTGGCTACAAGGTCTACTATGGCGACGCGACGCGGTCCGATCTGCTTGAAGCCGCGGGTTGCAAGACCGCCAAAGTCCTTGTAATCGCGGTTGACGACCAAGAGGCAGTCTTGGCAATCAGCGAGACAGCCCGTCGACATTTTCCCCATTTGCATATTTTGGCGCGTGCCCGGGACCGCCGCGACGCATACGACTTGCTTGATATGGGCATCACCGATGTGTACCGCGAGACCCTCGGCTCCGCCCTAAGCATGGGTGTCGCGGCGCTGCGCGCGGCAGGAATGCGGGCTCACCGCGCCCACCGTATGGCGCGAGCCTTTCAACACCATGATAGCGCCATGCTCAGAGACCTGGCGGCCGTACGCAAGGACTCGCGCACCTATCTGGCGCACTCGCGCGCCCGCGCCGAAGAAATATCGCGCGTGCTCGGCGCGGATCGTCAAGATCGCTACGACAGCGTTGACCATGCTTGGGGCGCGCCGCCCGTGCGCCCCGACGCCGACGAGGATTAATACAATTTATCAATAATTTACAAAATAGATCGCGGCTATTTCCTGGGTCATTTCGAGGCCACCTCCCAGGCCCACAAAAGCCACATTAATTCGCGCCGCCGGATCGATTTTCAGAGAATGTTAAGCGAAATTGGAAATTGTGAGAGGCACCGTCCATTTCCATTGTTTGCATCTGATTTGCCGGCAACCGCTGACCAGGAGCCAATCTGTGAAAACGCGAAGTCAAGTCGTTGCTCAGGGACAGGCCCACGATTGCGAAGTCACGCAATTGTCCAATGGCGCCGCGCGCGTCCGTTTGCCGGCGGACATCGCGGAATCCGACGACCTTTATCTTCGGTTGCCTGGGCCAAATGACATCAAATGCGAGCTCTTGTGGCGAAACGGCCAGGAAATGGCCCTCCGCCTGCTCGACGACCCTGGTTCAGAAGACCAGACCCCAGCCATCGAGCAGGACGAACAGCGCCGGTACAGCCGTACCGCGGTCATGTGGGTCGGGACGATCAGCTCGATCAACGGCACCAGCTCTTGCGACGTCATCGATGTGTCCGCGTTCGGTGCCGGTCTGTCCATTCCCGAGGGCGTCGAATGCGGCAAATGGGTGATCCTGGCCACAAAGCGGCTGGAAGAAACGCCGGGGCGTGTCGCCTGGATTGACGGCGACCGCATGGGCATCGAATTTCTGGAGGATCCCGACGTCGTCGCGCGCCGCCTGGCACAAGCGATTCCGCCACCCGCGAAAAAGTCGTAATGGGGCCTATTGGCCTGTGAGCTGACGCGACGGCGCACGAGACAGAAACTCAAGGATCGCGCTGTTGCGATTTGGCCATTTCGTGTGTGGACCCTCTCCCTCACAATAGAGCGTCTCCACGCCACCCTCGCAGTTTTCGTAAGCGACACAACTTTCCGCGTTACGCGGGCGCGGTTCGCCATCGCATTTGTTGCAGGCGGCCCACCATGCCGCCGTTTCCGCGCCCAAGCCGGGAAACAAACGATCGTCGCGACTGTGCAGGACCATCACTGATGTAGGGTCCGGGCAAGACTGATTAGCAAGATCGTCGCCGCCCAGCCCGGCCGCGCTGGGCGCGATTGCCGCCGCCGCGATCGGCGACTCCTCGAGAAACGTGAGAGCATTGGAGACCAGGCCGCCATTCGAATGGCCGGTCATGAAAACACGGGTTCGATCGATACACCAATCGTCGGCCACGAGATTCGGAATTCGGCCGAGCGCTAGGATACTCTCGACCGACATTTCCGCATCGTCAGCAAACGCCACGATAAATCCGGCCGCCGTCGCTTGCCGGGTAATTCCAAGCAACCTTTCAGACGCGGCGCGGCTGCGACCACCCGGTGCATAGACCATCAACAACGGATGCGCTACATCCGCACGATAGTTGCCGGGCGCACGCACGCTGTATCCAAACCCACTCGGCGACTGAAGATCATTGGTCGCACCACCCCGCCCCACGCGCCCAGCAGAGTCACAAACACCAATTGATGTTTCGGCAGGGTAGTCGTGTTCCGCCGGCTGATCGCGGCGGCGCGCGTCTTCGACCGCAAGCCGTTGCCAGGCCAAATAAATCACGACGGCCGCGACGAAACCCGCCATCCAAACAACGTTTGACGACACCCTAAGTTTCATCGGCCGACGATGGCGCCACTATTGCGCGCAAGAGAATTCGCGCGAATCACACCGCCACGACCGCGCGCGCCGCGCAGGTCCGCCCCGCCTAGCCAAAGCCATGCAGAATTCTGTGGGTCTTGCAGCCGCACATTGCAACGCAGCATTACGTCGTGAACATCCTCAGACATCGGCTAAATCAATGAAGATTGTCGATATTGCAGTGCAGAATGACGCGATTTAGCAAGATTAAAGCGCGTCTGCTATCGGACATAACAAGGGCCAAGACGCTTGAACAGGATCAAAATCTTGTGACAACATGACCTGAAAGCCAACATGGTTATGAATAATAAGAACAAGTCGCAATTGGCGAGGACGCCAACTTCGGACAAATGGTTGAAAGATTCATGGGGACAAAGTGATGGCCGTAACAGCAGAACTTAGAACGGCAGAACAGGTACGCGCCGAATCCGCCTCGTCGGATGACAGCATGTCGGTGAGTGGATTGATTCCATGGCAACCCATTCTTCTTTTTGTCGCCATCGTGACAACCGCCATGATCGGCGTGCGCATTTACCAGCAGATATTTGGCTGGACCGCGGGCCTCGACTACTTCGAACCCGAGTTTCAGACCTACTGGATGAATTTCTTGTATGGCGAATGGATCTTGGAAGCGGTCTTGGCAACCACGATTTGGGGCTACATTTGGATGACCCGCGATCGTGACCTAGCCAACCTATCGCCACGCGAGGAGCTGCGTCGCTATTTCAGGGCAGTCGCGATGATCTTTGCGTACGTCTTTATCATCTATTGGACCGGCAGTTTCTTCGCCGAACAAGACGCATCATGGCACCAAGTGGCGATCCGCGATACCGATTTCACGCCGAGCCACATCCCGCTGTTCTACCTAACGATGCCCCTTTACGTCATCTTTGGCGTGGCGGCGTTTTTATATGCGCGGACGCGTCTGCCGGAATTTGCCAACAGAATCTCCGTGCCCTTCGTCATTGGAGTTGCCGGGCCGTTCCTCATTCTGCCAAATCTGGGCTACAACGAGTGGGGGCACACATTCTTTTTCATGGAAGAGCTGTTTGCTGCGCCAATTCATTGGGGATTTGTCGTCCTCGGCTGGTCGGCGCTGGCATTGGGCGGGTTACTTCTGCAGTTGCTTCGGCGCATGGTCGAGTTGACAAACATCAACGCCACTGAGCAACCATAGACGTCAAACTTATCCAGCAGGATTGGTGGGAATCATGACGGAGGCGGTCGATGGTGGCGCGCCTCCATTTGATTCTGAAACGCCGGCCGGCGCCAATTCCGCCGAGAAAAAGATAACAGGCACGACTGAAGACAAGGGGTAGGATTAGACCATGGCTGTCACGGAATCCACGCCAACGTCGGCCATTCGGAACGCCGACGAGCAGCACAGAACTGAGGTTGCTTTTGATGTGTTGGCCATCCCAACGATCGCGATCGTTCTCCTGGCCGCGTTTCATCTGCATTTCATGCTAACCGCCGGCGACTGGGATTTTTGGACCGATTGGAAAGATCGCCGCTGGTGGCCCCTGATCACGCCAATCACCCTGATCACATTTCCGGCGGCGGTACAATATCTTCTATGGTCCAAGTTCCGCATCCCATTCGGCGCCACGGTCTGCATTGTGCTGATCACGATCGGCATGTGGATCAGTCGTAGCGTGCAGTTCGTCGGTTGGGCATATTACCCGATGAGTTTCGTTTGGCCGGCCATGTTTATACCGATGGCGCTCGTGCTCGATTCCGTGTTGGTGCTGACAAGAAGTTACCTGCTCACCGGCATCTTCGGCGGTTTCATATGGGCTGTGGTCTTCTATCCAGCGAACTGGGCGATATTAGCCCCCTATCATTTGCCCATTGAGTTGCACGGCGTGCTGATGACCCTGGCGGACCTGCAGGGTTACATGTATGTGCGAGCGGGCACACCTGAGTACATTCGGATCATCGAAGAAGGAACCCTGCGCACATTTGGCGAACATGTCACACCGATCACGGTATTCTTTGCCGCCTTCGTGTGCATTCTTATGTATTTCTTGTGGAATCGTATCGGCGCGTTCTTGGCTCGAACGACCTGGGTGAAGAGGGTATAGAGCCATGAAACATCCACAGGTAAGCCCAGCGGGCCGCTTCGGACTGTTCACATTGGCGGCCATCGTGGCTGTTCTGAGTATCGCTTGGAGCGCGCCGGTCGGCGCGCATGGTGAAAAAGCGCAAGAAGCGTTTCTGCGCATGCGTAGCTTGCATTGGTTCGATACGGAGATTTCGCCGCGCCAGGGCTCTATCAACGACATAGTCACGGTAACAGGCAAATTCCGGACCTCAAAGGCATGGCCCATGGCCATTGCCCAGCCCGACGTGGCGTTTCTCAACATTGGGGTCCCGGGTCCAATGTTTGTGCGCTTGGAGTCGTTCATCAACGACGTCAATATGGTGAATTCGACCAAATTCGAATTGGGCGCCACATACGAATACAAAGTGGTGTTGAAAGCACGGCGCCCCGGACGCTTTCACATCCACCCCCTGATGAACATTCAGGACGCCGGCCCGTTGGTCGGACCCGGCGTGTGGGTTGACATCGCTGGCGATCCCGCACACTTCAAGCATGAAGTGACGGCCCTTACGGGCGACGTCGTCGATTTGGAAACCTATGGCCTCGCCAACGTTGTTCGTTGGCACGCGCTGTGGTTCGTTATCGGCGCGGCATGGCTCGTGTATTGGCTGTTCTTTAAAGGTCGCTTGTTGTTGCCGCGCTATCGGAAAGTTGCGATGTTGGGCGATGATGCCGATAGCATGATCACGCCGATGGACCGCCGATTTGCGCTCGGGCTATTGGCGGCGACGTTGACAATCACTGCGTTCGGCTTCTATTGGGCGGACGCAAAGTATCCCGTGACCGTGCCACTGCAAACCGGCCGCGTCATCGTTCCGCCGTTGCCGGAACCGGATGCAACCGTCGATCTCAAATTGAAAGAGGCGAAATACGAGATCCCCGGCCGGCGGCTAACAATCCAAACGACGATCACCAACGACACCGACAACGGCGTGCAGGTTGGAGAGTTTGCCACGGCGAACGTGCGTTTTATCAACGACGCAGTGCTCGATATACAACCGATCGATTCACATGATTTGGTTGCGCCCAGTGGGTTGCGCATTGAGGGTGGCCCAATTCCGGCAGGTGAAAGCCGGGCGATTACATTGATCGCTGAGGATGCTTTGTGGGAGACGCATCGTCTGTCGCGGCTGATCTATGACCCAGATAGCCGCTTTGCGGGTCTCGTGTTCTTGTACGACGATCAAGGCAATCGCTCGGTTGTTGAGGTCGAAGGACCGATGCTGCCCACTTTTTCGATGTAACGTGACCGGTCGCACCGGCGACACAAGGAGGAACGGCCTGTGGCAAGATTCCTGACTGCCGCCCTTGTTGTTTTGTTTTGCTTAAATTGGCACACTGAGGCGGTGCGCGCGCATGGTGGTGTGTCGATCGAAGATGACATGTGTGTGCTTACGGCTGGGATTTATCGCGCGCATTTTACTGGTTATCAGCCGAGCAAGCGCGGCGCCCAAGAATTTTGCGAAGATATCCCAGAGGTAAGCCGAGCAATTATTGTCTTGGACTATATCGACCGGAAAATGCGCGAGTTGTCGGTTGACTTCCGAATCATTGTTGACGCGCAAAGTATTGGCAACACCGCAACATATGCGGATTTGGGGACCGAAGACGATATTCAAAAAAACACGATTTTCTATAAGGAAGCGGAGGTCTACAAAGCTGGTACGATCACCGTTGAATACGACTTTGATACGGCAGGCCAGTATATTGGCATCTTGACGGGGATCGATGACGATTTAGGCGAAACCTATATATCCGTGTTTCCGTTCTCGGTCGGTGTCACGTCTTATGCCACATATGTCCCCGTGGCGCTGGGCATTGTGGCGTTCATCGGCTTAATCTACTACTTCTCCGAACGAAAAAAGCGGCAGGACGCGCAGCGAAAGACGGCCTGATGTTGCGAGCCGCCGGTTCAAGTCGTGTGCACAATGCTGGTCGTGCTGCCGCCTGTTATGGGGTGAAGGGTCATTCGTGAGACTCCTAGTCCTCTTTCTGACCGCACTCTTTCTGGGGGCAGTAGCCATTTTGCTCTCCCCGCCAAGCTTGTGGCCTGAAGGTTTCCGGTCATTTTACCACGCGACATTTGGTGAATTTGCTTATCGCGCGCCACCACCAAGCTTAGCCAGCAGCACCGATGAACCAGAAGCGCCTTGTGACGGTCACGATGCGTCTTGGCGCAAATCCCAGACCATCGACGGTGTTGAGATTGAGGCGTCTCTGGCCTGTAACCCAGATAATCCCGCCGCGGTGGCGTCTTTCGTGAGGGGTACGAACAACGTCTCGCACATGACGTTGATGGAAACGCAGCTGGCACCGGACGCAGTGATCAAAGACAACGACCGCGACGGCGATGGTGACCCGGACGAAATCCACATACGCCTGGAAGTCGTCGAATTGAATGGCGGGTCACCGGATCACAACCAGCTCGTACCGGCCTATGCCATCGCGCCGGGTGTACAACCGGGGTTTTGGGTCTTCGCGCCGAAAACACGTGGCATGGCAACGGATAACCTTGAGGACCTGATCGCGAACCGCCTATTGCGCGTGCCATCACCGGTCATTCGCATCGAGAAAGGCGACGATGTCCATATCACGCTGGAAAATACCCACTACATGCCGCACACGATCCACTTTCACGGTGTCGATCACCCGTATATCGATGCGAATGGCGAAGGCAATGATGGAGTCCCACAAACCAGCGAAAAGCCAGTTATGCCCGGTGAAAGCCGCACCTATGACATGAGCCCCCGACAGACCGGTTCAATGTTCTATCACTGCCACGTTCAGCCCGACGTCCATATCCTGATGGGATTGCAGGGCATGTTTGTGATCGAAGACGCGCGCGCCAACAATTGGGTGCAAACCCTGAACGTCGGCGCGGGTCAAGTTCGACAACGGTCTGTCGCTAGCCATCAATCGTATGATCGCGAGTATGACCTGCACTATCAGGATATTGACCGAGAGCTGCATGAGCTTATCCAAGTTTCGAACGATCCGCGCCTGATCATCAAAGACGCGCACCGCGCTTACGATGTTACGGAGCGCACGGCCGACTACTTCATGCTCAATGGTCGCTCGTTTCCGTACACCTTTCGCGAATCTCTGGTGGTCGTACGGCCCAATGAGGACGTCAAACTACGCGTCGCCAATGGCGCGGCCGAGGGCATCGCCTTACATACCCACGGTCACAAAGTCACGATCACGCATTATGACGGTGTCGAACATAATCCCGCGGCACAAATCACGCGCGATGTGGTCAGCATTAGCCCCGCCCAACGAGTCGATCTGTTGCTGGACACGACCGATGACGGCCTGCACAGCTATGGTGAAGGTGTTTGGCTGATGCACGACCATCGGGAAGTTGGCATCACAACGGACGGGATCAGTCCGGGCGGCAATGTCGCAGCCATCGTTTATGAAAGCTTTCTGGACGAGAACGCCTGGCCAAGAACACAGGGCGTCGATTGGTCGTCGTTCTTCACGCCAGAATATTACGCACGGCAATTGCCAGTTTGGCTTTCGTATGATCTGCGCGGCGTCCTTGGCGACACGGCGGCAGGCCCCCTTCTCACAGTTCGCATTATTCTGTTTGCGATCGCCATTGGCCTGCTCGTCGGTGTCATCATCTTGATCCTGCGCGATGTTCGGACGCGCAGTGGACAGTAACAATGTTGCGACAAATAATCGTTGTCGGACTTGCTTTGTTGCCGTGCATCACCGCACCGGTCGAAGCACAACAAGAGACCGGCGCCGACGCGCAGAGTGACGATGGCGGCGTGACCGTGCCCGCCATGCTCAATGCGATTTCGCCGGACGGGGATAACGTCAACGTAACACATGGTCCCATTCCGGATATCGGTTGGCCGGCCATGACCATGGATCTGGGCCTGGGGCCAGACGCCGAGATCGGCACTTTGGGACCCGACGATCCGGTCATGATGACGTTGGACCGCGATGAACAAGGCATGTACCGGATTCGGGAACTTCGCGCGGGCGACGACCTCGAAGCCTCGACGGTCGAGGCGCTCCAGGCCGCGCGCGCGCGGACGGGCGGCGACGGCGGCGGCGACCATAGCGATCACCATGATCACGCCATGACTATGGATATGGAAGGCATGGTCATGAACGAAAATGCCAACGAATTGCCCCAAGATTGCGCCGAAATCTCTGGAGACCACGAATTTGCGGTCCATGCTGGACACAAATACGCCCTGGCCCACGCCGGAACGATGTTCGGCTACGACCAAAACGTTTTTCGCGTGCCGGCATGTGCGCGCATCACGGTCACGCTCGTGAACGACGACCAGATCCGACATCAGTGGATGGTGCACGGTCTGCCGCGCTACCTATATCAGCAAGGCATGTTCCACCTGGAGGCCGTCGGCGGCGCCCAAAAGACAGGCACTTTCATCGTGCCAAGCACGCCACGTACGTATTTGATCCACTGCGATATCGCCCAGCACATGGAAATGGGCATGAAAGGGCAGCTCGTGGTCGCGGGTGGCGACGGCGATCTTCCTAGTATTCCCGGCGTATCGGGTGCGCGTCGACCGGACAATTACCGGCCGGGCGGATCGTCGTGGCGCATTGTCCTTGCGTGCGGCATCGCCGCCTGTGTCGCGGCGGCAATATTGGCCGTCGGTACGACTGTGACGAAGTCGCATCGGCGCGGTGGCTGATAAGCGACCGACGCGCTTGTTCTGAAGTCCCGCGCGCGGCAACCTTAACCGACGCATGCGTAGGAGGTATTGGGACCCATGATCCGATTTGAGGCCTTGACACCCCGGTTCGGTGTCGCCGCTTTTGGCGTCGACCTGGCCAAAGGAGTTTCGGATGAAGATTTTCGCAAGCTTGTCGACGCGCTCTATGAAAACCGCGTGCTGGTGATCAAAAATCAGAGCTGTGACAAACAGACCTATCTTGATTTTGGTCGGCGCTGGGGCAGGCCAATCCCACATGTGCTGGATCACCTGCGTATGGCTGGATTTCCCGAAATGCTGGAGATCGGCAATACGCCATCGCATTCGGTCGCGCCCGAAGTCCGCAACGGTGCCGCGTTTTGGCATACGGACCAGTCTTACGACACAGAGCCTGCCATGGTCACGATGCTCTATGCGCAAAAGGTCCCGGCGGTCGGTGGTGAAACACGTATCGCGGACATGTGTGCCGCCTATGACGATCTCGATGACTCGATGAAGGCACGCCTGAACGGCATGGAAGCGAACCATTTCTACGGTGCCGGAGAGTTGAAAGAAGGCGAACATCGTGCCGCGCCATTGATCAACCCGCGACAGGCTGCCGAGGTCCCGCCGATCTGTCATCCCATCGTTCGACCGCATTCGGTGACCGGCCGCAAGGCGCTGTACGCGGTCGCCGGGACAGCGTATGACATCGAGGGTCTGGATAGCGACGCCGCGACCGAGCTGCTGATCACCCTGCGTGACCACGCCACCCAACAGAGATATGTGTATGAGCACAAGTACGAGGTTGGCGACATCGCCATCTGGGATACGCAGCTGACCTTGCATGCCGCCAAACCCATCGATCTGCCCGAAAAACCTGAACAGGAAAGGCTGTTGTGGCGAATCAGCGTTCGCGGCACGCCCGGCGTCTACGCCCACGCCTAATCACAGGGATCTTTAGAAATGCGGATTGACCAGCTTCGCGCGGATCGATTTCGGCTGCCGCTTCCGGTGACCCTATCTGACGCGACCCACGGCACCATGGCCGCGTTCGAAATCATCACCGCGCGGGTGCGTGATGCCGACGGCGCCAAGGGCATGGGCTACACCTATTCGATGGCCGGTGCCGGCGCCATTCACGCCGTCGTCGAGCAGGATCTGGCGCCGTTGATCGTCGGCGAAGACGGCGATCAAATCGAAAAACTATGGCAGCGCATGTGGTGGCACACGCACTATGTCGGCCGGGGCGGCATTGCCGGATGCGGTATCGCCGCGATCGACATTGCGCTCTGGGACTTGAAGGCGCGTCGCGCGAAGATGCCCCTATGGCGCCTCCTTGGTGGACACGATGCCAAAGTCGCGGCGTATGCCGGTGGCATTGATCTGCAATTCCCTTTGGAACAGTTGCTCGATCAGACGCGGTCCAACCTCGAAAAAGGATTTCGCGCCATTAAGATGAAAGTTGGTCGCACACGGTTGAGCGAGGATGTCGCCCGCGTGCGTGCCATGCGTGAGCTATTGGGTGATGATTTTCCCTTGATGGTCGACGCCAATATGGGCTGGACCGTCGACCAGGCGATCCGTGCCTCGCGTCCGCTCGCGGAGCTGGATGTTTTTTGGCTCGAGGAGCCGACAATCCCTGATGATGTCGCCGGTCACGCGCGGATCCTACGTGATGGCATGATGCCCATCGCCGCCGGGGAAAACTTGCGCACGATTCACGCGTTTCAAGAACTGATCCGCGCCGACGGTGTTTCGTTTCCCGAACCCGATGTGGCCGGCTGCGGCGGTATTACGCCGTGGATGAAGATCGCCCATTTGGCGGAGGCGGCGAACCTTCCCGTCACCTCGCACGGCGTGCACGACTTGCACGTCCATTTACTGGCCGCGGTTCCGAATAAATCCTATCTTGAGGTGCACGGCTTTGGCCTCGAGACCTATATCGAAGAACCCCTGGTTGTGGTTGATGGATTCGCCACGGCACCGGAAACAGACGGACACGGGATTGTTTTCGATTGGGACGGATTGGAAAAGTTCCGCGCGTGACGCTTTCGCAAACCAACATTTGACCAAATGACAACAATTCAAGCGGCCGCCGCGCCTGGTCCCGCCTCACACAGTTTTTTCTCGCACCGTCTGCGCCTTCACTATGTCGACTGGGGCAACGAGTCGGCGCCGCCGATGATTATGGTCCATGGCGGCCGCGACCATTGCCGCAATTGGGATTGGGTGGCAGCCCGACTGCGCGACGACTACCACATCATCGCGCCGGATTTGCGGGGACACGGCGATTCACAGTGGGCGATCGGCGGTAGCTATACGCTGACCGAATATGTCTATGACTTGGCCCAACTGATCCACCAGACCTGCGTCGCTCCTGTCACGATCGTCAGCCACTCATTGGGTGGTATGATTTCGTTGCGTTATGCCGGACTGTATCCGGATAACGTGACCAAAGTCGTGTCCATCGAGGGGCTTGGCTTTTCGCCCGAGAAGATCGCGGAAGCCGAAGCCAAACCCGCTGATCAAAGGTTGACCGCGTGGATCACGCGCCTTCGAGGTCTGTCGGCACGCATGCCGCGGCGCTATCCTTCGATCGAAGAAGCTTTCCAACGCATGCAGGCGGAAAACCCACATTTGACGCCGCAGCAGGCGCGCCATCTAACCGTACACGGCGCCAACCAGAACGAGGATGGCACCTATAGCTGGAAGTTCGACAATTATGTGCGGACTTTTCCCGCCTACGACATTCCACAAGACCATCTGCATGCGATTTGGGGGCGTATCACCTGCCCCACCCTGCTCGTCAGGGGCACCGAAAGCTGGGCCAGCGATCCGCTTGAGGACGGCCGAGCGGCGTTTTTCCAGAATGGCAAGGCTGTCAACATCGACGGCGCCGGCCACTGGGTCCACCACGACAAGCTTGATGTCTTTATGGATTTGCTTGGCGATTTTTTAGCTGACTAAGCAACAGACTTACGACTGACCGCCGAATTTCGCAAGGCCATTCGGTACGATTGCGGACTGCATCCAATGCCGCTCCGATCGGATGTGAGCTTCTCGGACCCATTTGGCCACACAACGGTGAAATTCACCAAAGCCGAAAGCGCTGACGCGACACACCACATAGCCCTCACTGGTCGCGGAATCGACAGCAATCGCCTTGATCCGCCGTTCATCCCATGGGCCAAGATAAAAAACGTCAGGCGGGATCAGGTCTAAAATCTTGAACCATTGGAGGGACTCGCGCCACGACAAACAAGTATTTTCATCATTCCATATCGAAAACGGAATGAAGTAACTTGGCAAGTTGTCGTATGCAACACTATGGCGGGCATAGAGGTTTTCGCCACAGACTCGCCAGCCTTCGGGTATGCGATGGCCGATTGTTGCCTGCAACTGTTTGACCCATGACCGTGATGAATGGTGCCCACTATCCAAGGACCTTGCATGCAAGCCGTCCCTGTACAACGTGGTATTCTCGCCATCCATCTTTTCAGTGACGACGACCTCCTGGTCCGCAAACTCCGAAAGGTCTTCAATCACGACATCATCTGAGCTCCACCCCGGTGACCACGGTAAATGCGGGGTTCGTGGATACTTGTAACGTTTCATTGCAAAATATTCTGTGCGCGTTCAGTCCTATGCAGCCTGCGCGATCGAGATTCAAGTCCATACCATCGCATCAGTTGTGCATTCCAACAACAGGCGCCCGCTCCTATTACGGTGTATTACGGTGACAGTTTACTAAATATACTATATATAGTTGGCTCTTATTACGTTTCCGGACATATAGTGTATTTAGTAAACTGTCACCGTAATAGGGACCGACCAAGCATTGAACTTGACATTCTGATATACCATTGATATACGATAAATATATTTCTGATGGTCGATGGTGTGAGGATCACTGCCATGTCCCAACTGTCTCACCCAAATTTCGCGTTCCTCCAAAGCGAGGGTTTGATCTCCCTTGATGATGAGATCTTTGCCACCCCCCTCTCGGGCGGCGTGTCGTCTGAGATCTGGCATGTCCGCGGCAGCGAACGGCCCTATTGTGTAAAGCAGGCAAAGGCCAAGCTCGATGTTGCCGCAGACTGGTTTGCCCCTGTTGAACGAAACGCGGCGGAGGCAGCCTGGCTGCGTGCGGTTGCAGGAATCTCGCGCGATGCGGTGCCCCAAGTCATCGCGGAAGATCAAACCAGCAACACGTTGGTGATGAGCTTTCTCGACCCCGCGGATTATCCGGTTTGGAAAGCGCAATTGGCCAGCGGCCATGTCAATCCTGCAACGGCGTTTCAGGTTGGGGCAACGCTCGGTACGATCCATGCTGGAACCGCGGACAGTCCGTCATTGGCGGCGGAGTTCGCCAACGACGACATGTTCATTTCGTTGCGCCTGTCGCCTTATTTCGAAGAATCCGGGCGCCGCAATTCAGATGTCGCGACGATACTTCATTACCTGTGCCAGCAAACATTGGCGACAAAACGGGTGCTTCTCCACGGCGACGTCAGTCCGAAAAACATCTTGGTGGGGCCACGCGGGCCAGTTTTTATCGACGCCGAATGCGCGTGTTTTGGGGATCCCGCGTTCGATGTCGCGTTTTGTCTCGCGCATATGTTGCTGAAATGCGTGTTGCGGCGCGATTGTACTGATGCGCTCGACGCGTCCTACGGAGCGTTGCGGGAGGGATATTTTGGCGGTGTCTGTTGGGAGCCGCCGTCAGATCTCGAGTCCCGCGCGGCCCGGTTGGTCGCGGCCTTGTTGCTTGCGCGCGTCGACGGAAAATCGCCCGTCGAATATGTCAACACAGACACGCAGAAAGCGACCATACGCAGATTTGCCAAGCAGTGCTTGATCGCACCCAACTTAAGCCTCGGCGACATTCGTGCCGCTTGGCGGACAACAATTCGTACAATGGATCAATGATGACTGGATCGGAAATCACAAAGGTCGCCGGCCGGCAAGTCTGGGACTCGCGTGGCCGCCCAACGATTGAGGCAGAAGTTCAGCTTAAAGATGGTTCCGTCGGACGCGCAATCGCACCCGCGGGTGCTTCGCGCGGGCGCCATGAGGCCGTCGACTTGCGCGACGGTGGTCCCGCGTTTGACGGCCTTGGGGTGCAAACCGCGCTCGGTCGCCTGGACGAGATTATCACCCCCACTCTTGTCGGAATGGACGCGTTGGACCAAGAGGCGATCGATGGTCTGCTCAACCAGCTCGACGGCACGCACAACAAGGCGCATCTGGGCGGCAACACAACGATCGCCGTTTCCATGGCCGCACTGCACGCCGGGGCAAGATCATCTGGGCGACCGCTGTATGAGCACTTGCACGGTGCTGTGCCAAATCAAATGCCAATGCCGGAGATTCAAATCCTCGGCGGCGGTGCGCATGCGGGCCGACGGGTAGATATTCAGGACTTCATGATCGTTTGCCCGGGCGCCAAGACATTTGGCGATGCTCTGTCAATGACGGCCGCGGTCTATGCCAAAGCTGGCGCCCTATTGGAAAGCCGGGGCCAACGCTATGGCGTTGCCGATGAAGGCGGTTATTGGCCGGCATTTGATCGCAACGAGCATGCGCTAGCATTTGTAACCGAGGCCATCGAAGCCGCAGGCTTCGTGCCCGGTAAGGATGTCGGGATGGCCTTGGACATTGCCGCATTGGAATTCTACGACGATGGTCACTATCATTTGGCGCTTGATGGCGAGGCCTTCAGTACCGATGCGTTTATTGGCAAGGTCATCAACTGGATCGAGAGATTTCCGATTCTGTCCGTCGAGGATCCGGTTGCCGAGGACGACCACGACGGCATGCGCCAATTCACGGCGGCGGTCGGTGACAAGGTACGAATCGTCGCTGATGACTATGTGGTCACCAATGCTCAGCGCATTGCGGCCGCCGCAAGTGCCGGAGCCTGCAATGCGGCGCTGATCAAGCCAAATCAGGCTGGCACGGTTACCGAGACCTATGCCGCCGTCTGCACCGCCCAACAAGCAGGTTGGGGCACCGTCGTTTCGGCCCGATCCGGGGAGACGGAGGACACCACCATCGTTCATTTGGCCGTCGGCTGGGGCGCGGATCAGCTGAAGGTTGGCTCGTTCAGTCGCTCAGAGAGGATGGCCAAATGGAACGAAGGGATTAGGATAGAGGAAGAGTTGCGCGCAACCCATAATACCTGGCCCCTCCTGGCGGCGGTTTCTTGGGGAGGAGAAGTAAGATGCGCATCGTCTTCCACTATGCCGCGAGCCGTGGTCTCCGCAAGCGACTTGCCGGGCTTGAAGAAAGCGGTCTGAAAGTCACAGTCGTTGAGCCGGATGACAATGCGGGACTGAAAGCACGGCTCGAAACTTGTGACGTGCTGTGGCACGTTTTGGAGCCCGTCACCGCGGACGACATTGCACACGCACCCCAACTACGCCTGATCCACAAAGTGGGCGTCGGACTCGACACGATCGATTTGGAAGCGGCCGCAACACGCAACATCGCCGTTTGCAACACACCTGGGGTCAACAGCCGCGCCGTGGCCGAGCTTACCCTCGGCCTCATGCTTGCCACGCTCCGGCGCATTGTCACGTTTGACGGCGAAACGCGACGTGGTGACGGTTGGACATGGCCGGTTCAACGACAAGACGAACTTGGCGAGATTCACGGCCGTACAGTTGGCATCGTGGGTTACGGCGCCGTCGCCCGCTGCCTTGCGCCAACGCTCAAAGCCATGGGAGCACACGTCGTCTATACCGACGTGGCCGCAGTCGACGGTGTTGATGTTCCGTTCGTGGATCTGCCCGAACTTTTGAGGCGGGCCGACATCGTGACCTTGCATGTGCCGCTCTTGCCCGCGACGCGCCATTTGATCGACACGCCGGCACTGGCGTTAATGAAACCCGGCGCCGTTCTTATCAACTGCGCGCGCGGCGGATTGGTCGATGAAGAGGCCTTGGTCGTGGCGCTTCAAAGCGGTCAGCTCTCGGCGGCCGGCCTGGACACGTTCTTGCAGGAGCCGGCCGAAACAAGCAATCCGCTTTTCGCGTTGCCCAACGTGGTTGTCACACCCCACATTGCCTGGCTAACGCAGGAGACGCTCAACAGGACATTAGACATCTTGGTCGACAATTGTCGCCGCCTCGAGGCCGGTGCGCCGCTGCTGCACCAAGTCGCACCGCGTTGATCTGGAAACGGTTCACCAGCACACCGTCCGGCAAAAGCTGTGTTTGCTTGTGGCCCGATCATGGCCCACTGCTTTGCGTTGCCGCGCCTCGTCTAACCCTCTTTTTCCGCGTCCACAAAAGGCGGCGGTGCGAAATAGGGCGGATAGGGTCCAATCGCGCCCATATCCACCTCAACGAGAGCGGGCCCGGATACATTTAGGCCAGCCTTAACGGCATCGCCAAGCTGGTCGGCACGCGATACGCACTGGAACGGCATGCCGGCAACTTCGGCGAGCCGCGCGAAGTCCGGCCCGGCGACGTCGCCGTAAATATGGCGGCCGTCATACATCTTGGTTTGGATGTGTTTGATCACCCCATAGCCATTGTCATTCATGACCAAAAACACGACATCGACATTCTCTTGCACCGCGGTCCACAGCTCGGCCAGGCTAAGAAAGAATCCGCCGTCCCCGCACATGCACACGACCTTCCGGCCGGGCGCACCGAGGGCCGCGCCGATCCCCAACGGCAAGCCGGGGCCGATACCCGCACCGACCGGATAAATGCTATCGCGCGGGTCATAGACCGGAAAGGTCCGATTTCCCCACGTGCTGTTGTTCAAGGTGATGTCACGAACCCACAAAGCATCGCGCGGCATTGCCGCCCGCAGATCGTCCGGAAACGACTGATACGGTCTGAGCCCGGCGTGATAGTTGCGGATGGCCTTGGCCTTCAAAGCCGCGATCTCCTCACCATATCCCTCTGCGATTGTGATTTGCCCATCGAGCCGGTTCAGCAAGGCCGCCAGCGTCGCGTGCGCCTCGCCACACACAAATAGATCGCTGGTGTAGGTGCGCCCATTTGCGGCCGGATCGATATCGATTTGTATCCGTCGCGTCGGAAGACGTAACGTTTGGTCACGGGTTTCGTGACCACGCAGGCGTCCGCCGACAACCACCATCAAATCGACACTGTCGTAGAATGCCTCGACCTCGGGCACATTGTTTAATCCACCCAGAGCAAGGGGATGGTCTTCGGGCAGCACGCCGCGGCCATTCCAGCTGGTCACGATCGGGATACCCAGTTTGGCCAAGGCGGCAGCCTCCACTTTGGCCCGGCGCGCTCCGGTGCCCAACCAAAACATTGGCCGCCGCGCGGCACGGATCATGGATACGATGGCAGCCAGCTGATCGTCGCTGGGCTCCGCCGGCGCCGGAATCGGCAGCGCGAAATGATCGAGCTCGGCGGGTGCGGCGATGCGGGTTCGCTGAATATCAATGGGAATCTCGACGCTGACCGGCCCCATTGGCGGAGTCAGCGCCTCCGCCGCCGCGTGCATGAGCGTTCCTAATGCAGTCTCCGCCGCGCGCACGCGGTATGCCGCCTTTGATACCGCCGCCAACATGTCCAACTGGGCCGGCACATCGTGGACCGGTCCCTGCTTGCGATCGACATTCGGCGTCGCGGTTTGGCCGGTTATGTGCAGCAGGGGCGTGCCAGCGAAGCCTGCTTCGACAAGTGCGCCGGTCGCGTTGGCCGCGCCGGGACCGGTACTGGTGACCAATGCGCCCAGGCGCCCACTCGCCCGCGCATAGGCATCGGCCATGTGACCCGCGCCCGCCTCGCCGCGCGCGGTGACAAAGCGAACGGCGTTTCTACGGCTGATGGCATCCAGGATTGGTATGTTATGAATGGAAATGACCCCAAACGCGGTATCAACACCGCATTGTTGTAAAAATGCGGCGACAACATCGCCAACAGCCATTTGTTCGGTCATGGGCGTCTCTCTCGGTCCGATCGGTTGGGCGCAAGGCGGACAACCTTTCTAATGCACGCGCCCGAAGGTTGTCACGCGAGGGTCAAGCATGGGAGGTAGTATGCGTTGTGAAGTAATCGCTATCGGCACCGAGCTCTTACTGGGCCAAATCGTCGACACCAACTCGTCCTGGATCGGTGGCCAGCTCGCACAGGCCGGAATCGATTCCTACTATCAAACAAAAGTTGGCGATAACCATGGCCGGATGGTTACGTGCCTGCGTTTGGCTTTGGAGCGCAGCGACGCCGTCATTACCTGCGGCGGCCTTGGTCCGACCCAAGACGACATCACACGCGAGGCCATCGCCGAGGTGATGGGCGTCAAATTGGTGCGCGATCACGAAATGGGCGAGAAGATCCGGGCGTTATTCGCGTCACGCGGCCGTACGATGACCGAAAACAACCTGCGCCAGGCCGACCTGCCCGAAGGCGCCTACACGATCTCGGAAATGCCCGGCACCGCGCCGGGATTGGTCTGCCCCGTCGGTGACAAAGTGATCTATGCGGTGCCCGGCGTGCCGCACGAAATGCGGACCATGATGTTTGGCACGATCCTGCCCGATTTGCAGCGCCGCGCCGGCGTCACCGCGGTGATCAAGAGCCGGGTCGTCAAAACTTGGGGGCACACTGAATCAGGCCTAGCCGAACTGCTGGCGGACCGCATTGATGAACTGGATCGTCTCGGAAATCCGACGCTCGCCTTTCAGGCCAGCGGCATCGAGGGACTGAAAGTGCGAATCACGGCCAAGGAGGCCGATGAGGCGACGATCAACAAGACCCTGGATGCCGAGGAACGGCTGGTCCGCGGCATACTCGGTGACATCGTGTTTGGCGTCGACGACCAGACGATGGAGTCGGTCGTTCTGGACCAGTTGCGCGCACGTCGTCAGACCTTCGCCGTCGTGGAAACGCTGACCGGGGGTCTGATCGCACAACGCATGAGCGCCATCACCCACGCGCGCGACGTGTTTCGCGGCGCGCTGGTTTCGCCGGCCGGCGACGTGCGCCACCGTCTGCTCGGCGTCTCCAACGGGCCATTGGTCGCGCCGGAAACGGCGGCGGCCATGGCTGACGGGGTGCGCCGAGCGCTTGGGGCGGACGTGGGCATCGCCACCGTCGGGGTCGCCGACACTGACGAAGAAAATGGATTTCCGCGCGGCACCGTGTTTCTGGGATTGGCGTTGGACGACGCACCACGGGCCGAGCGTGTCAATTTGCCCGGCCGTGGTGACCGTTTGCGGGGCTATGCGGTGATTAGCCTGCTGAACGCGTTGCGCAGAAAGCTTGCTTAGGCAGGCTTGAGCCTATCGGGGACCATAATTGATGTAGTCTGACCAGAATCGTTCCAAGGATCGCAGGCTGCTGATCATACGGTTCATGCCTTCACCGCCCAGCCCTTGACGACCCAAAGCGCCGACATTCTGTTCGAACATCGAATTGATGGCGGCGGTCAACTGCAAACCTTTTTCAGACAGACGAACGCGCGTCGTCCGCCGATCGTGGGTCGATCGTTCCTGCACCAGATAGCTGTTTTCGACCAGCTTCTTAACGTTGTAAGAGACGTTTGAACCCAGGTAGTAGCCGCGGTTGGTCAACTCACCAATGGTCAGCGTCTCGTTTTCGATATTGCTCAGCAAGACCGCTTGGACGTTGTTGATATCCTCGATTCCGAGCCGGTCCAGCTCGGATTTCACAACATCCAGAAAACGCCGATGCAGGCGTTCAATCAGTCGAATGACGTCTAAGTACACCTCGCGCGTCGCTGAGTCGTTGGTCTCAGCGGCAACAGGCGGGGTCTCGGTGAAGGCGTCAGCCATCGCACTTTGCTCCTAACGAATCGATCGAGTCTCACGACGTGGGTAGATAGGACAGCGCGAAGGTTAAAATTCACTAAATTTCCTTAAATTTCCAACAAACGTTGCGCAATTTATTGCCCTTCAATCAATTTAATGATCGCGGAGTAGTCTAAACCCCCGTTTCCTGCCGCACTGAAGAGGCCATAAAGCGCGGCAACCTGCGCGCCAACCGGGGTCGGACAGCCGGTTGCCTGTGCCGCTTGCTGGGCCAATCGAAGATCTTTTAGCATCATATCGGTGGCAAAACCCGGTTTGAAGTCGCGATTCGCCGCCGAGGTTTCGACAATACCCGCAACAGGTAGGTGGTGAAGCATTGCCCAACAACTTCCGGATGAAGCGGAAGCGATTTCGAATAGGGTTTTCGGCTCCAGGCCTAGCCGGGCCCCAAGGGTGAATGATTCGGACAATGCGATCATTGAAATGCCCAGAATCATGTTATTGCAAATCTTGGCCGCCTGACCGTTACCACTGGGACCCGCGTGCACGATATTCTTGCCCATCAAGTCAAGAATCGGGCGAGCCCGCGCGAACGCGTCGCCTTCGCCGCCGACCATGAACGTTAGTGTGCCGGCCTGTGCCCCTGCGACGCCGCCCGAAACCGGCGCGTCGAGCATTGCCAACCCGCGCTCGGCCGCGGCTCCGGCAACAGCGCGCGCGCTATCAACGTCGATTGTGGAACTGTCGACCAATAGCGTGCCACTTTTGGTTGAATCGATTATTCCACCCGGATCCATATAAACCGCGCGCACATGTGTGCCGGCCGGCAGCATAGTGATCACAGCGTCAGCATCTTCCACGCAATCCGCAATATCCTTCGCCGCCCGACCACCCGCGTCGCAAACGATCTCAACGGCATCTGTATCGAGGTCGAAGGCAGCTACCCTGTGCTCGCCCTTGATCAAGTTGCAGGCCATCGGCGCGCCCATGTTGCCGACGCCAACAAATCCGATTTTCATATTTGGTCTCCTTAGTAACCTCGGCCGCTTATCCCGGTTCGGAAGCGTCGGGTTCAAAACGCAGTTCGCCCCCTTCGAGTGGCGCAAAATAGGCGTCGATCATCGCATCCTCGACGCCATCCAACGTTGCCGGCTGCCATTTCGGCGCATTGTCTTTGTCAACCAGAATAGCGCGGACGCCCTCGTTGAAATCATGGGCCCGCGTCATGCGCTGGCTCAGCCGATACTCCATGACCATGCAATCCTCGAATGACAAAGCAGCACCGGCGCGTATCAACCGAAACGACGCGCGCAGACTGCTCGGCGACCGCTCGCTCAGCGCATGACGCGTGGCGTCCGCCCAGGCGGTCCCATCGTTCTCAAGCGCGGTCAGGATTTCGACCACCGAGTTCTGTGCGAAACACCGGCCGATTGCGGTGTGTTGGTCTGCCAACGGTGCCGGTCCAGGATCGGCGTCGAATTGAGCCAAATTTGCTTCCAGATCGCCTGGATCCAGCCCGTCACGCAACGTCGATTCCAACTGTGCGAGCCTTTCCGATGGCACGTAATGGGTCGCGACGCCCGCGTAAACGCAATCCGCCGCCTTTAGCCGCGCGCCTGTCAGCGCCAAATACATGCCAATTTCGCCCGGGCACCTGGGCAAAAAATAACTGCCGCCAACGTCCGGAAAAAAGCCGATGCCGGTTTCCGGCATAGCAAATGTCGTGCGCTCGGTGGCAACACGGTAGCCGCCATGAACGGATATACCAACCCCGCCACCCATTGTTATGCCATTCAAGAGGCAAGCATAGGGCGTCGTAAGGCGCTTGATCGCCGTATTGAGCCGATACTCGTCAAAAAAGAATTGACGGATCAGGCTGCCGTTCGACTTGTGAGACCTTGAAATCGCGCGAATATCGCCACCCGCGCAAAATGCCCGGTCGCCCGTCGCCTTGACAAGAACGGCATGAACATCGGATGCAGCTTCCCATTCATCCAATTTCTGATGAAATGCACGCACCATGTTGTGCGTAAGGGTATTGAGCGCCTTTGGTCGATTGAGCGTGATCCACCCGCAACCATCGGTTCGCTCGAACAGGATTTCATCGTCATCGGTGGTCGCGCTCATGCTTGCCCCAAAACTGAACGTGCGATGATCAAGCGCATGATTTCGTTGGTTCCTTCTAGGATTTGGTGAACGCGAAGGTCGCGTAGGATTCGCTCGACGGGATACTCGCGAATATAGCCATAGCCACCATGAAGCTGCAGCGCCTCATTGCAAATATCAAATCCAGCATCTGTGGCAAATCGCTTGGCCATGGCGCAGTGCGCGGTCGCATTTGGGCGTCGCTGGTCAAGATCGGAGGCGGCGCGACGGACCATGAGGCGTGCGGCCTCAAGCCCCGTGGCCATGTCCGCCAGCTTGAACTGTACCGACTGCAAGGCGGCCAGCACGTGACCAAACTGCTGCCGCACGGCAACGTGCTCCGTGGCGGCTTCCAGACACGCGCGCGCACCGCCGATTGAGCAAGCGGCGATATTGATCCGCCCACCATCCAATCCCCGCATGGCGATCTTGAAACCCTCGCCTTCGTCGCCGATGCGATTGGCAACCGGCACCCGACAGTTGTCAAATGACACCATCGCGGTCGGTTGTGAATGCCAACCGAGTTTTCGTTCTTTCTTGCCAAAACCCAGCCCGGTCGCGCCCGCCTCAACCACCAAGCACGAGATGCCGCGCGGACCAGCCTCGCCGGTGCGCACCATGCAGACATAGACATCGGACGTGCCACCACCCGAAACAAACGCCTTGCTGCCGTTCAGCACATAGCAATCGCCATCCCGGTCGGCACGCGTCTGCAGCGAAGCCGCGTCGGAGCCCGCGCCCGGTTCGGTCAGACAATAACTAGCCATCAGATCCATTGACGCCAATCCGGGAATCCAACGGGCCCGCTGAGCTTGGTCGCCAAACTGATCAATCATCCATGCCGCCATATTGTGGATCGAAATGTAGGCCGCCGTAGACGGGCAAGCGGCCGCCAGTTCCTCGAAGATGATGGTCGCATCCAAACGACTCAGCCCCGAACCGCCATGGTCCGGATCGCAATAGAGCGCGGCGAACCCAAGCGCCGCCGCCGCCCGTAGTGTCTCGACGGGAAATATCTCTTGCTCGTCCCAGGTCGCCGCATGGGGCGCCATTTGTTCACGCGCAAAGGCCTGTGATGTATCACGAAAAGCCCGCTGCTCGTCCGTCAGCTCAAAATCCATCGGCTTGACCAGTGTGAAGGTAAAGGGCGCCAGATGGTATCGGCTCGCCGGCCACTGTCAACGCGCCGAAATGTTGGCGCGGGCATTGTGATTGTCAGTCCATCCCGTTGTTTCGCGGCGCGCGCGCTCGTATGATCTCGCCAATTAAGGCAAGGGAGGAACAATGTCTAAGTTCGGGCGCGCTGCGCCGCTTGGCGCCTACCCGACCACGCGATTGCGCCGTGTGCGCCGCGCCGACTGGTCGCGACGCTTGGTCGCCGAAAACGTGCTGACGGTCGACGATTTGATTTGGCCCGTATTCGTGTGCGAAGGCAGCAACACACGCGAAGACGTACCATCGATGCCATCAGTCGCTCGTTTATCGATCGATCTGTTGGTCGACGCCGCGGGCGAAGCGCGCGAACTCGGCATCCCAGCCATGGCGATATTTCCCGCCATTGATCCGGCTAGGAAAACCGCCGATGGCGACGAGGCTACGAATCCCGAAAACCTGGTCTGCCGTGCGGTTCGAGCTGTCGCCGACGCCCACGATGACATCGGCATTGTCTGCGATGTTGCGTTGGATCCATTTACCACACACGGTCAAGACGGCCTGGTTCGCGACGGCGAAATCGTCAATGACGAAACCATCGCTGTCCTCACCCGGCAAGCCCTGGTTCAGGCGCGGGCTGGCTGCACGGTGATCGCACCCTCGGACATGATGGATGGGCGGGTCGGCGCTATTCGCGGTGCCCTAGACGCCGACGGCTTTGAACATGTCCAGATCATGTCCTACGCGGCGAAATACGCCTCGGCCTTTTACGGACCGTTCCGGGATGCTGTTGGCTCGGCAGCCATGCTCGGCAGCGGCGACAAGCGTACCTATCAAATGAACCCCGCCGACACCGACGTGGCCGTGCGTGAGGTCGCGTTTGACATCGCGGAGGGCGCTGATTCCGTTATGATCAAGCCCGGCATGCCCTATCTCGACATTATTCGGCGTGTAAAGGACAGCTTTGGCGTCCCGACCTTCGCTTATCAAGTCAGCGGTGAATACGCCATGTTGGCGGCCGCCGGTGCCAATGGCTGGCTGGACTACGACAGGGTTGTTCTGGAAAGCCTGCTGGCCTTCAAACGCGCTGGTGCCGATGGTGTCCTGACCTATTCGGCAGTTGATGTGGCGCGACGCCTCAAGAACGGATAACCCACGGAGCCCCCCCTCATGACAGACAATGTTGAAATCACGCGCCGCCGGGTGGTGGCCGGCGTTGCGACGACACCGTTTGCATCAATGTCGCTCGCTGGCGTTTTGGCCGATCCAAAACTGGTCCGCGCAGCTGCTGGCACGTTGGAGTCAATCACGCTGGAAACCGACGGCGGTCTGACCGTGAGCGCGGCCCTCGCCCTGCCCGACCGAACACCAGCCGCATCGGTACTACTAATCCACGAATGGTGGGGGCTGAATGATCAGATCAAGGCCGTCGCGGCGGAGTTGGCGCGCGAAGGCTATTTCGCGCTGGCGATCGACTTATATGGCGGCGCGGTGACCGACGATCGTCAGGAAGCGAGCACGCTGATGGGCCAAGTCGATCCCCTCGCAGCCTTGGATACGATAGGCTCTTGGTTGCGCTGGTTGAAGGCCGAAGAACGAGTCAATGGCAAAATCGGCACTATCGGCTGGTGCTTCGGTGGCGGTTGGTCGCTGACCGGGTCGACGGTCGAACCGGTCGACGCGACCGTTGTCTACTATGGTCGGGTCACCGTGGCGCCCGAGAGCCTGGAAACTCTGCAGGGTCCGGTGCTCGGTCATTTCGCGACCGAGGACAAGTTCATCAACGCCGACATGGTCTCCGGCTTCGAGGCCAATATGGATACCATCGGCCATCCCTACACAACCCATTGGTACGAGGCGAACCACGCTTTCGCCAACCCGACCAGCGCCCGTTACGACTCGGACGATGCCGCGACCGCCTGGCGACGCACCCTCGAATTTTTTGAGACCCACTTGAAGAGAGCTTAACGATGGGCTCGGGTGCGCGAATATGGTGAAACATACACTCAGCGACACCGAACTTGCCTTTTTGCCGGCGTCCGAATTGGCACGGCGGATCCATGACAGGGAACTTCAGGCCCGTGAGGTGGTCGAGGCGTTCCTGGCCCGTATCACGCGTCACGACGCGAAGCTGCACGCCTATATTGCACTCTATTCCGACGACATCCGCATGGCCGCCGACAGCGCCGATTTGGCCATTAAATCCGGCCACGTCGTTGGTCCGTACCACGGTGTGCCGATCGCGCTAAAAGACATCGTCGAACTTGAGGGGCGCGTGACCACCGGCGGCAGCAAGGCATGGTCGGATCGCAAATCAGCGACGACCGCAAGCTTGGCCCAGCGCTTGATGTCAGCCGGCATGCTCATCCTCGGCAAGACCCATACGGTCGAGTTCGCGATGGGCGGCTGGGGCACCAACAAGCATATGGGAACACCCTGGAATCCGTGGGACTTGGCAACGCACCGCACGCCGGGTGGCTCCAGCGCCGGCTCCGGCGTGTCTGTCGCGGCCGGTATGGCACCATGGGCAATCGGCACGGACACAGGCGGATCAGTGCGGTTGCCGTCGGCGTGGTGCGGACTGGTTGGCCTGAAGACAACGATCGGACGGATCAGCACGCATGGCGTGATGCCGTTGGCGCCGACCTTGGACACGCCCGGACCCATGTGCCGCACGGTCGAGGACACGGCGCACCTCTATCGCCTGCTCGCCGGTCCCGATGCCAGGGACCCATTGACACAGCGTAGGCCGGTCGATGACCCGCTACCGGATTTGAAACGTGGTATCGCGGGCCTGCGCGTCGCGCGCCTGCCGAGCCGCGAACGCGATATGGTCGCTGCGGATATTTTGGCGGCCTACGACAGATCGCTGACCGTGTTGGCCGAGCTGGGCGCCGATATCGTTGACGTGACTTTACCATTCGGCTTTGCGGACTTTGCCACCATGACAGGACGCATCATTGGTGCCGAAGGCTATCTACATGTCGGTCACATGGTTGATGACATGAGTTTGCCGTTGGATCCGGCGGTCCGGCCCCGAATCTGGGTCGGCAAGGATCTCAGCGCACGAGACTACTTAACGACCTTGCGCGAGCAGCAGGACGTGAAGACCCGTTTTTTGGATGCCCTTGACGGCATCGACGCCATGTTGACACCGACAGTGCCAACCGCCGCCATTCCCCTTGACCAGGTCGATGAGTCCGCCACGCCGGCCTATTTCACCCGCGCCTTCAATTTGCTGGAAATGTGTGCCGTCACCCTACCCAACGGCTTCACGCCAGAGGGCTTGCCTAGCGGCCTGCAGATCGCTTGTCGGGGCTACGACGAAGCGAAGGCACTGCGCATCGCGTGGGCATTTGAGCAGACCACGGACTATGGGTGCCATGTGCCGCCGGGTCTGGACGGGTGACTGCAGCCCGGCATTGCCAATTGGTGCCCTGCTGGTCAGGATCTAGATAGGCGGCCCATCGCAACCATATGCCTATGTTGAGCATTGGTGGACAACGTCACGTCCGGCGCGCAGGATTTGACAGCAAATCTAAGGAGGACCGGTGTGTCCAGCATTACGCGGGCGGTGGCGAGCGTGGCCTGCTTCGCGGCACTTTTTGTAGGTGCTGAGGGTTCCGCGGAGCCGATCGACGACGCGCGTCTACGGGCAGCGTCAAAAGCGTCGATTGATTGGCTCAACTATGGTCTGAGCTATGATAATCAACGTTTCTCCAACCTAGACCAGATCAACACGGAAACAGTGTCGACTCTGACGCCGCGTTGGATCTATCAGACCGGCATCAGCGCAACTTTCCAAGCCAACCCTCTGGTGGCCGACGGAGTCATGTATTTGACGACGCCGCGAAACGACGTGGTTGCCATCAACGCCGAAGACGGCGCGGAAATCTGGCGCTACCGGCACGAAATGGCGACGGAGACGCTGTGCTGCGGACCAGCCAATCGCGGCGCGGCCGTTGGCTACGGGGCGATATACATGGCCACTGCGGACGGCCGCTTGATCGCGCTCGACCGCGCTAGCGGAATGGTCAAATGGGATGTTTGGATTGCTGTTCCGGATACCACCCCAACCGAAACGCTTGCCGAATTGGCACCCGATGATCCCTTACGCAATGCACGGGTTTCCGGTGCCAGCGGTTTGGGTGCGAACATGGCGCCATTGGTGTTCGAGGGCATGGTCGTCGCCGGCGTCACGGGCGCGGGCTACGGCTTGCATATCGACGATGATCGGCGCGGCGAGCTCGGCGCGGTCGTAGGCTTTGAGGGCCGGTTCGGACGACGTGGCTATCTGGCGGCGTTCGACGCCGAAAGTGGCGCCGAGATCTGGCGCTGGTACACGACCAAGTCTGACGGCTGGGAAGGCGCGTGGCGTACCGAGACACCTGATGGCGCGCCGCTACATCGGGATATAGCCGCAGAACAAGCACGATCCGACACGTACCACGATGCCTGGAAAGTGGGCGGTGGCTCACTATGGTCGACACCCGCGCTGGATCCGGAGCTTGGCTTGATATACCTCGGCACCGGCAATCCAGCGCCGCAAATGGACGACAAATCCCGGCCCGGAGACAATCTTTACACGGTTTCGGTGGTGGCACTGGACGTGCGCACCGGCGCGTTGCGCTGGCATTACCAGCAGGTGCCTCACGATCTTTGGGGTTACGATGCGGGCAGTCCGCCTGTGCTGTTTGACCTCGTCCAAGACGGTGAAACCATCAAAGCCGTCGGCGAAGCATCAAAGACCGGATGGTTCTATGTGAATAATCGGGAAACCGGGACCCTCATATTCAAGTCGGAAGCTTTCGTTCCACAGCACAATATCTTTCAGCCGCCGACCCAAGAAGGAACCACAATATTGCCCGGTGCCGCCGGTGGCGCCTCTTGGTCGCCCGTGTCCTACGATCCGCGGACCGGCCTCGTTTATGTTGCCGCTATAGACATGCCGACGACTTATTCAGTCCGTGAGCGCCCGGCGGAAGGCGATAAACCGGCGTTGCGTTATTCCGTCCTCGAGCCCGCCGGCGATGACCGGGCGGGTATCCTGAGCGCCATAGATACCCGCGACGCAGGCCGCATCGTTTGGCAGACCCGGACCGACGACATCTTGATAGGGGGCGTCTTGGCAACCGCAGGTGACCTGGTGTTCATGGGCGAAGGCACCGGCCTGTTCAGTGCGTTCCACGCGGCAACAGGCGAACGCCTTTGGTCGTTCCGTTGTGGCGCCGGAGTCAATGCGCCACCCATCACCTACCAACTCGGCAACACCCAATATGTCACGGTCGCCGCCGGCGGCCATTCATTGTTCGGGTTTCCCAGGGGTGATGCCGTAATTACTTTTGCTCTGCCCGACTAGAATGCCCGCGCCCGCATGGTGCTAACCCGATCGGAACGCGCCGTCGGCAAACGGGTCTCGGCCGCCGGTGCCCCAACCGGCCGAGACCCGAACACGTCACGCAACGGCCTGCCGGAAATCCGCCAAATGCAGATCCCAACCGCGGTCCAACGCCATCAGCAAGGTCATTGCCTCTGCGCCCGCGGCTTCTGCAATCCCCTCATGCTTCAACGATAAACGTGTCCCGCCGGCGACCTCTTCCAACCGCCAGGTCACGGTCGTCTCCGCGCCGTTAAATGGCCCGACAACAAACGTATAAGATAACAGACTGGGTGGGTCCGTTTTCAGCACTTTGCCCCATATCTGGCGCACATGCGTGCCGTCGTCACCGATCCGCGACAGCGTATAGTCTTGCCCCTCCGTGAGGTCTGATTCCGCCGTATGGAACCATGTCGCGAGCTTGTTTTTGTTGGTCAGAAAAGACCACACTGTTTCACGCGTCGCATTGAAGAACACAGTTTTCGAAATTGTCGTCGCGTCAGCCATTTTTCGACCTCTCCTCATCCTCAATTGCATCTTGCAAGGCGGCCAAACGTGCATCCCAGAATTGGTCGAAATAGCTGAGCCAGTCGGCAACAGTCTTCAAGCCGAGTGGCTCAAGTCGGTTGATACGTTCACGACCTCTGGGCTGGACGGAAATCAACGCGCCCTTTTCCAGGACTGTCAGATGCTTTTTGACAGCAGCGCGTGTCATATCGAAACAGGCGGCGACCTCGCCAACCGTCATGTCCCGTTCACTAAGAAAAACCAGGATGTCACGCCGCGTCGGATCGGCGAGCGCGCGAAATGCGCCCTGAACCGCCGTCTTGTCAGTCATCGTATTCATTTCAACTCGGATGCTGGGGTCAGCCTGCCGCCTTGATCGACAAAACCCTGCTGCGTCCAGTTCGACCTTGATGGCGTAAACATCGCGACCTCATATGAAACCGGTTGGTATCATTTTTATAAGATACCATTTAGTATCATGTCAAGGTCGGAATTTCACCATCCGTCACGGCGCTGCTTGCGTTGACAATCGCACCGCGCGGAAGGCCGGATCATGTTGCGACGGTATCTAAACGATTATTGTGACAATATTTCTCACAATAACTACCCGAAGGCACGACGCCAAAACATCATTTTGTCGCACGTGAACGTCGCGAGCGGGCGCCCCCCAAGTGCTATCCAGTTTCCATCGGTAACGATAAGTCGTTGGCCCATTCCGACATCGACGCGTCATACACCGTGACGTTGTCGTGGCCCAACATGGTCAATATAAAAGCGTCGTTGGTTGCAGCAATGCCACCGCCGCAGTACAGAACGATACGGTCGCTGGCCAGCGCCCCGGATTCCGCAAACAGGTTTCTGAGTTCGGTCAAAGGTCGATAAGTTTTGCTATCCGGATCAATCAGGTGGATCCCCGGCACGTTGACACTGCCCGGGATCCGGCCGGGACGGCCATAATTTACCGAGTCCGAACCATCATGGAGACTCGGCCGCAAGGCGTTTACGATACATGCACCGGCATCGTCCATGGCCTGGCGAACATCGTCTTTGGTACAGAAGAGACCGTCGCGAGGACGTGCGGTCAGCTCACCCGGTGGGTAGGTTGTCGGCGTCGTAGAGATCTCTCGACCTTCCGCTTGCCATTTATCGAAGCCGCCATTGAGGACAGCAGCTGAATCGAAACCGATCGCGCGTAGCATCCACCAAACCCGGGTCGCCCACTGGATATTGTCGCGGCTGTACAGCACGACACGCGCGTTGTTGTTGATGCCGTTTTCTGCTAAAGCCGACGCCAGCCAGTTTGGCGCGGGCATCATGAAATTGAAACTGGAGTCGGGATCGGACAGCGCACCCGGCAGATCCAGAAAAGCGGAGTTGGGAATATGTCCGGCTTCATGGTCAGCGCGCCCGCTCTCCACGCGATAAATTCGCGGCGGATCCGGCCTTAACCAAACGGTACAGTCATAGAGGCGTAGGTCAGGATCAGATAGGTGTGCCGCGAGCCAGTCGGTCTCCACCAACATTCGCTCGATTGCCGCTCGATCGCCTGCCATGTCGAATACCCTTTACCGACTTTGTCGTATCTGTCCTACCTTCGTGTAACACGGTCGCGCACCGAAAACAAAGTGGTAGCTGACGGATCGGGCTAGACGGTGTCGATATTACCGGAGCACGATTTGCCGTGGCTAGGGATGAGATGTTTAAAGGTTTCGACGGCCGACGTATCGCGACGAGCGACACGGAAATCAACCTTGTTGTCGGTGGTACCGGTCCCCCGTTGCTGCTGCTCCATGGCTACCCACAAACCCACATCATGTGGCACAAGATGGCACCGGAGCTGGCGAAAAAGTATACGGTCGTCGCGCCGGACTTGCGCGGTTATGGCGACAGCGGCAAGCCGCCATCTGGAACCGATCACGCGGGCTACACCCACCGCGCAATGGCCGAAGATCAGCGACAAATCATGGCGACACTCGGTTTCGAGCGATTTCATCTGGTGGGTCACGACCGCGGCGCGCGCGTCGGCTATCGGCTTGCCTACGACACGCCGGACGTTCTTCGCAGTTTATCCATCTTGGACGTGGTGGCCACGGCGGATGTATTTGCCAATGTCGACGCGGCCATGGCGAAAGCATATTTCCATTGGTTTTTGATGTTGCAGCCCGCGCCGCTTGCCGAAACTCTTATGGGGGCGGCACCTGAGTTCTATTTGCGCTGGTTGCTCGACCGGTGGTGCAGCACGCCTGACGCCATCACGGACGCCGCGTTCGCCGAATATCTGCGGTGTTTTAGGGATCCGGAAACGTTGCATGCGATGTGCGAGGACTACCGCGCCGCCGGCTTGGATATCACCCATGACGATGCCGATGGCAGTGCAAAAATCCGTTGTCCGCTGCTTGTATTGTGGGGCCAGAAACAGCAGCAGCATCCGGGTTGGCCAAGTTTGCGCCTGGACATTATGGCGACGTGGCAGGCGCGCGCCGAAAACGTCAGCGGGGGGCCCATTGATTGCGGTCATTTCTTGCCCGAGGAGGCCCCCGACGCCACCACGGACGCCATCGTCGCGTTTCTGGAGGCGCAAACGTCGTCCGAACAGATCAATACTCGCGAGTCATAGGGCTTGTTGCCCAAGCCCACGCAGTGAATCGTCCGAGACCAGGGCCATCGGCGCCCAATTCTGCGATCTGACATAGTCCGGTCGGGCATTGGGCACGTCCCTCGGACGGTTTTCAGTACGATTAAAGCAGAAGTAAGCTTGCCATCGGTCCAAAGCGGAAAGGTTATGTCCTGACGCATGAATGATGTTGCAGTCAAACACCACGACGTCGCCGGGTTGACCAGTTATGGCAACCGGCTTAGTTGCACCGTTCAGAACTTCGCGCACGGTCGCGTGCGGCACCGTCCACAATTTGTAGGGTGTTGACTCATCCCACACCGGATCGACTCGGCCACGCGTGTGGCTGCCAGGCACGAAATAGAGGCAGCCATTGAACTCGGTCGCCTCGTTGAGCATGACCATCACAGTGAGCATGTCGGGGGCCACGATGCCATCCAAATGCCAGGAGCCGAAATCCTGGTGCCATGGCCAAACTGTGCCATCGATTGCGCCCTTCATGTTGACCTTTGTGTGATGAATGTAGACCTCGCTGTCGCCAAGCAGTTGCTGTGCCATGCCCAACACGCGCGGCAGCCGCGACGCAGCGCCAAATGCCGCCGATGCCGTCGGCCCGTCACCCTCATGCATGCGAAACATGGTTTTTGCCGTGCCCGCCGCACCTTCCCGAAACACGCAGGGATCGCTAACCTGCGCGAGTCGGGCGACTTCAGCGCGTAGGCACGCCACTTCTGTTTCATCAAACAGCGACGGCAACACGAGATAGCCGTCTTTGGCATATTGCGCACATTGTGATTGGCTAAGCGGCATCGCAGTACTTCCTTCTCGCGTTCGGTTTACGCGAACCGGACCGTGACATCACCCAGCGCACCAAATGTCGCGGTCACCGAGTCACCCTGCTTGGCAAAGATCGGCGCATTGGCCGTATTGCCTGTTGTGACGATCTCACCAGCAATCAAGCTATGCCCCCGGCCAGTACAACGATTGGCAAGCCAAACCAAAGCATTGATCGGATCGTCCAGGGCATTGCCCCCGATGCCGTCCGTGCTGAAAGCGCCGTTGACCTCTGCCCGGACAGGTATCCGTGGGCGATCGGTAGCACGCCAATCAGGCACCTCAGAGCCGAGCACAAAAGCGCCATGCACGCCGTTGTCGGCGATTGTCGGCAGTATCGTGATCGGCCAACCACCTTCGTAACGGCAATCGACGATCTCGATCGCCGGGTACATGGCATCGACTGCATCCAAGATTGTATCGATGTCGAAGGGCGCATTCTCCGGCGTAATATCGCGACCCAATCGGAAAGCGATTTCGGGTTCAACGATCGGTGCGAAGAAAACTTGCGAGTCAAGGTCCGCCGGGCTGGCGAAACTCGTCAACATCAACATGCGACCATAGAACGGTTCGTCGGTCTTCGACATTTCCTGCGCCATTTTGCTGGTGCAGCCGACCTTCCAGCCATAGCTGGAGTCGCCAAGGGCCGCGATCAGTCTTTCTTGCACAGCGTATGCGTCGTCAACTGACTGCGGTTCCGCGCCGACCGAAAATGACTCAAGGGCCTTTCGCCCGCGTCTGACCCGTAGGAGTTGCGATGCCGCAGTCTCGATTGCACCCTTGTCCATGCCCTGTTTCCTCCCGCGCCCCTTGCCCAAATCCGGATCTATTTTGGCGCTCAGGCGCAGAATAAGGCTCGCGTTTTCCGGGATACAGACGCGCCCAGAGTGTGAACGTTGGCGACGGCGGAAACCACAAGGGCGTTCAATAGCACGTGGTTCTGGTTCCCCACTGTATACGCCCGTCTGGCAAATAACGATAAACGCGATCTTGCACGCAATAGCGTGGCCGTGGCGGCACATAGGCGACTGGCGGTGGCGGGGGATAGTAAGGACGTGTCAACAAGCTACCTAAGAGAATGGCACCCCCAATGATTCCGGCGCCAATGAGAATATCGCCTCCGATATTGCCGTAGTGGCCATGATGATGCCCGCGGTGATGGCTGTGGTACCGACCGCCGGCTTCCGCCGACACGGGCCCCAGCAGGATACCCGTGGCAACGACGACAAGAGTCATGCATTTCATCATTCTGGCGCTCCCGCTTCTTGTTTTTGCCTATGATAGCAGAAACGCACGGGCCGGCCGAGCGGCGCGGAAACGGCCCCATCGTCGGTCATACCGGTGTCAGCGGGTCAAGATGTTCGTATCGGCGTGGGGCGGGAGACCCGCGCTAATCGGATTCCATGATCCGTCGATGCGCGGCTATAAGGCTCGAAACGCGGGCGGGGTCTGTACGGCCCCATCCGCATTCTGTCGAAACGCCAAATCGCCGGGTAACTTTTTCGGCTGCCGCGATACGCGCGCGGTCGCCGTCGCCATCGTTACAGTGGACAAGCCCGAGATAGAGATCGGTGGCATCATTCAGATCGAGCGATCCGAGCCTGGCGAAATAGGCGCGATCCGTGCGATCCTTTGGCACTGGTACGTGAACATAATCGAGGGGGCGATTCAGCACTTTGCCTAGGCCATTGATCATTTCCACAGCAATGGAAAGATCTTTCGGCATGACGAGGTGCTCGTCCTTGGGCGTGCCGTAGCAAAAATGGTAGCCAAGCTCAACAGGCTCGGGCACTGCGTTACCAAGTCGCCCCATCTCAGTAAAGATCTGCGCCGTGTAATCCGCCGGACGTTGTGGAAAGTAATCTGCGAATATCAAGACTTCTTGGCAAATATCCCACTGAATTGACAAGTCTGAAGCAGGAATTGCCCGAACGATTTCTAACAGAGCTTGAAGCAACGCCCGTTCATAGGTGGCCAAGTAATCGTCGAGCGCCGCCGGCGACACATATATGTAACCCGATGCCATCGGCGACGGCAATGCGACTTGGAACCGCATCCCTTGAGGAATGATCGCAGCGTCCCGCAGCGCGCGGAAAATCTTATACGAGCCCTGCGCGGCATCCGCATGACCGGTTTCGAACACGACATCGGTCGGATCCACGCCCGGCCTGAAGCGAACCAACTCCGTGTTGCGTATCAGTGTGCCGTCCCATTGTTCCAATCGCAATGGCGCGGCACTGGGGTCAAGTTCCATGTCGGGGATGGTTCAGCAACATTTCCCGTTGCCAATAGATCCAGCGATGGCGTTCACCGGTTTCCCCGTCGGGAATACGTTTCAACCATCGCCCGAGTTCGCCCGCCAGAGTCCGAAACACGCTTTCCGCGTCGGCCATGGCGACACTGCCGAGGAGGTGAACGCCGACGCTCTCATGAATCTGGAACCCCCGCGCATAACCGGGAGACGGCTAAATAGACGCCAACTAACCCGTTTTGTCGTCCAAGGCGGCATGCGCTGCGGCCAGACGCGCAATCGGCACACGAAATGGCGAGCAAGACACATAGTCCAATCCGTTTTCGTGACAGAAGTAGATTGAATCGGGATCGCCGCCATGTTCACCGCAGATCCCCAGTTTGATTTCCGGACGCGTGGCGCGGCCACGCTCGACCGCGATACGGATGAGCTCGCCGACACCGTCGCGGTCGATCGTCACAAAAGGATCGCGTGGAACCAATTTCAAATCTTCATATGTACCCAAGAATTGACCAGAATCATCGCGGCTGATGCCAAACGTTGTTTGCGTCAGATCGTTGGTACCAAAACTAAAGAATTCTGCGATTTCCGCAATATCGCCGGCACGCAAACACGCCCGCGGCAGTTCGATCATCGTACCCAGCAAATAGCGGACTGTCTTACCGGTCTCGCTTGCGATCTCAGACTCGACGGCGACGACTCGCTCCTGCAATCGCGCAAGCTCGCCGCGCGAAAAAGCCAAGGGGATCATGATTTCAGGCTCAGCATCGGTCTCAAGCGCCGCCTCAAAAATTGCGCGCACTTGCATTTCGTAAATCTCAGGATGGGTGATACCCAACCGACAACCCCGATGGCCAAGCATCGGATTAAGTTCATGCAGCTGAGCCGCGCGGTGCCGCACCGTTGCCTCGGGCGCACCCGTGGCCTCCGCAAGCTCCGCAAACTCCGCATCTGTCTTGGGCAAAAACTCGTGCAGCGGCGGATCCAACAGCCGAATTGTAACTGGCAATCCCTTCATGACTTCAAAGATTTCGATGAAATCCCGCCGTTGCATTGGTAGAATCCTAGCCATGGCACCGCGCCGTAGGTCCTCGCTCTCGGCCATGACCATTTCTCGCATGGCAACGATCCGATCGTCCTGAAAGAACATGTGCTCGGTACGGCACAGACCGATGCCTTCGGCGCCGAAATCGCGCGCGGCGCGCACATCCGGGCCGGTTTCTGCATTGGTGCGCACCCTGAGACGACGATGCGCATCCGCCCAACCCATCAACGTCTCAAAATCCGAACCCAGTTCCGGCATGATCGTCGGCACCTCGCCGACCATGACCTCGCCCGTCGATCCGTCGATGGTCACCGTGTCGCCGACCTTCAAGGTTCGGCCATTTGCAGATAAAGTCTGCGCCTTGTAGTCAATTCTGATCGAACCGGCGCCGGATACACAGGGCCGTCCCATGCCCCGTGCTACGACCGCGGCGTGGCTGGTCATCCCGCCGCGGGCCGTCAGTATCCCGCGTGCCGCATGCATGCCGTGAATGTCATCGGGGCTGGTTTCGACCCGCGCGAGGATGACATCTTGGCCGCGCTGCGCGCGCATTTCGGCGTCCGCCGCGTCCAACGACAAGACCCCGGATGCAGCGCCCGGCGAAGCTGCCAGACCACGCGCCAAAACCACACGCTCCGCTTTCGGATCCAACATCGGGTGCAACAGTTGCTCCAACGACGCCGGATCGATCCGTCGCACAGCAGTGGCCGCATCGATCAGGCCTTCGTTGGCCATGTCGACGGCAATCTTCAACGCCGCGCGCGCTGTGCGTTTTCCCGAACGTGTTTGCAACATCCACAAACGGCCCTGCTGGACCGTAAACTCGATATCTTGCAAGTCGCGATAGTGGTTTTCGAGTTTGTCGAAAACGCCCAGCAACTGTTGAAAGACTTCCGGCATGACTTCTTCCATGGCCGGAAGATCAGAGTCGATGCTCGTACGACCATCTATTGACAGCGGCTGTGGTGTCCGGATCCCCGCGACGACGTCTTCGCCCTGGGCATTGACCAGATATTCGCCGTAAACGGATTTCTCTCCGGTCGCTGGATTGCGGGTAAAAGCGACTCCCGTCGCACAGTTATCACCCATATTTCCAAAGACCATGCTTTGCACATTGACGGCAGTCCCCCATTCCGCCGGAATGTTATGGAGCTTTCTGTACGTGATCGCTCGCTGGTTCATCCAGCTGTTGAACACCGCGCCAATTGCCCCCCACAATTGTTCCTGCGGATCCTGTGGAAAGGGCCGGCCGAGCTCCTGTTGGACCTTGTCTTTATATTGCTCGACTAATTTTTTCCAATCGCCTTCGTCCAGTTCGGTATCAAGGGTCCTACCGCTATCTTCCTTATAGTTTGCTAACAGGTCTTCAAAATGATGATGGTCAACACCAAGCACCACATCGCCGTACATCTGAATGAAACGTCGGTAGCTGTCGAATGCGAACCGCGGATCATTACTGCCGGCGGCCAGACCTGCCACGGTTTCGTCGTTCAAGCCAAGATTCAGTACGGTATCCATCATGCCGGGCATCGACGCTCGCGCCCCTGAGCGAACCGAAACCAGGAGCGGTTTGGCAGGATTGCCAAGTTCGCCGTCGACGGCAGATTCGATCTCGGCCAAAGCGGCATGGAGTTGCTCGCGGAGTCCCTCCGGATAGCATCGATCATTTGCGTAAAACGACGTGCATACGTCCGTTGTGATTGTAAATCCGGGCGGAACGGGCAAACCCAAATTGCTCATTTCGGCGAGATTTGCCCCCTTGCCGCCCAGAAGCTCGCGCATTTCCGCGTTCCCGTCCGCGCTGCCGTTGCCAAACCTATACACCCATTTGCTCATGTCGTGAGCTACCCCTCTACCAAAGAGAAATCGGCGACCGCGCTCAACGCCCGCGGAATCTGCGACAGCAAACGCAGTCGATTGCGGCGAACCTCGGGATCCTCGCAATTCACCGTGACATGGTCGAAGAACGCATCGACAGGTGCACGTAATTGCGCCAAGGCAGTCATTGCATCGCTATAGTTTTCCGTCGATAAAGCCGCAGCGATTGTTTCGCCAACCCGCGCCAGGTCACGGCTTAGTTGTCGCTCCTCGGCCTGTTCAAGCAGGCCTTCGTCGACCGGGTCACGATAGCTGGTCTTGTCTTTTTTGGTCTCGATACGGACGATATTGCTGGCGCGTTTGTGAGCCGCCAACAAATTGCGGCCATCGTCAGTATCCAAGAAGTCCTTCAAGGCATTGGCGCGATCAACGACACGGACCAAATCATCGTCGCGGCCCGCCCCCAAAACCGCCGTCACCAAATCGTGGCGCAACCCCGATTCACGCATATGAACCTTCAGGCGATCGGCAAAAAACGCCAGCAAATCGTCCGCCCGCGCCGAAATGACGTCATCGGCGAGCGCGGTCTTCGATCCATCTTGGGCCACCACTTCGATCCCCCCGAGCGCCTTGTGAAACAGACCAAGCAAACCGATACGTAACCGGTTCTCCAGCATCAAACGGACTATGCCCAAGGCGGCCCGGCGCAAGGCAAATGGATCTTTTGAACCGGTTGGTTTCTCTTCAACAGCCCAAAAACCGGCAAGGGTATCGACCTTGTCGGCCAACGCGACGGCGACAGAAGCCGGTGCGCGCGGGCAATCGTCGTTGGGCCCCAGCGGCGAATAGTGCTCCGCGATCGCATCCGCGACCGCCGCCGGCTCGCCATCATGTCGTGCATAATACCTACCCATGATCCCTTGCAGTTCAGGGAATTCATAAACCATGTCGGTCAGCAGATCGGCCTTACACAGCTGGGCGGCGCGTTGCGCGGCAGCGATATCTGTTCCGGGCACCAATTCCGCAATTTTGGTCGAAAGCGCAATCATGCGTCGCGCTTTGTCGGCGATGGTCCCGAGACGAGCGTGAAACACGATCTCGGACAGGCGTCCCGCACGCGCCGCCAATGTGGTCTTGCGGTCTTGATCCCAAAAGAACTTGGCATCGTGCAATCTTGCGCGCAGCACGCGCTCATTGCCGGCGACGATGGCCTCGCCGCCGTCTGGCGCCGCCAAGTTTGCGACAAGCACGAAACGCGGCGCCAGCTTGCCCGTGCTGTCGCGCAAGGCGATGAATTTCTGGTGGCTGCGCATTGCCGTGGTCAAAACCTCGGGCGGCAGCTCCATGAACGCGGTGTCCATGCTGCCGATCAAAGGCTCCGGCCATTCGACGAGCCCAGCCAGCTCGTCAAGGAGCGCGGGATCGTCCACCAACGCGAGCGCCGAACGTGCCGCCAATTCCGTGGCCCGCGCCACAATCTGCGCGCGCCTTTCCGCACCGTCGAGCACTACGTAGTTGTCACGCAACTTCCGTTCATAGTCGGCGAAATCCACAATGTCGATTACATCGGGAGCCATAAAGCGGTGACCCTGAGTGGTCACGTTCGATGTGATGCCGTCACCAAGGTCGAGCCCGACCGGCGCGCCGTCAAAGGCGCATAAGACATTGTGAAGAGGTCGCACCCAACGCAGTTTGCCCGTGCCCCAACGCATGGATTTTGGCCAGGGAAAGCGCGCGATCACGTCTGGCACAATCTCGCCAAGCAAATCGGCCGTCGGACGACCGTCCTGCGCAACAATTGCGACATGAAACCGGCCCTTGCCGAGTTCGCGCTCCTCCAACTGAGCACGAGTCTGGCCGACCGAACGCAGAAAGCCGTCGATCGCCTGGTCTGGCGCGCCCACGCGCGGCCCGCGGCGCTCCTCGCGGATATCCGGTTGTGCCGCGTGAAGATCGTCGATAACCAGGGCCAGGCGTCGTGGCGTCGCAAAGCTACGCGCCGTACCATAGTCGAGACCGGCATCATCAAGACGTCCACAGATCAATCGCGTCAGATCCGCCGCCGCGCGCCCCTGCATGCGCGCGGGAATTTCCTCACTTAGAAGCTCAATGAGCAGTTCGGGCATGACCTAGAGCAGTGTCCGACAATATTGAATCAATTCTGTTTGCGGCCCGGCGTGGCGATCCACGCGCAGGCCGGCGCAGCGCAATGTTGTTTCATCGGGCAAGCCATTCGGCAATGTGGTCGTCCACATGGATTCCCATTGGCGTCGCCCGCCAGTCGCAAACCCGCAGGGCCGGGCGCTCTTGTGTCAAATCCAGCGCGGCGGCCCTTGGCCGTATGCTCGATACGACCGGCACGTCGCCGCTCGGCCTTGACACAAAATCGCTCCGGCAGAATGGATCAATGTTGTCGGACACTGCTCTAGACCCAGGCTTATGCTGTGCTCTCAATTGCCAGCCAGGCTTCACAGCAACGCTTGGCCAGCGCGCGCACGCGGCCGATATAGGCGGCGCGCTCCGCAACGCTGATCACCCCACGCGCATCCAACAAATTGAACAAATGACTTGCCGCAATGCACTGGTCGTACGCCGGCAACGGCAGCTTCTCGTCGACGAGCGTATTGCATTCGGTTTCCGCATCGACGAAGTGACGACGCAACATGTCGACATCAGCGACCGTGAAGTTGTGGTGGGAATATTCACGCTCTGCTTGCAGGAATACGTCACCATAGGATACACCGGCTCCATTCCAATCCAGATCGTAAACGTTTTCAACACCTTGGATATACATGGCCAATCTTTCGAGACCATATGTCAATTCGCCTGAAACCGGGTCGCAGTCAAAGCCACCAACCTGCTGAAAATAGGTGAATTGCGATACTTCCATGCCGTCGCACCAGACCTCCCACCCCAGCCCCCAGGCACCCAAGGTTGGACTTTCCCAATCGTCTTCGACAAATCGAATATCGTGAACTGCCGAATCGATCCCCAGCGTGCTTAGGCTTTCCAGATATAGATCTTGGATGTTGGCGGGCGACGGCTTCAGGATGACCTGGAACTGATAGTAATGTTGTAACCGGTTGGGATTTTCACCGTAGCGTCCGTCGGTCGGCCGGCGTGACGGCTGAACATATGCGACGTTCCATGGCTTTGGCCCCAGACTCCGCAACAATGTGGCCGGATGAAACGTGCCGGCGCCAACCATCATGTCGTAGGGCTGAAGGATCACACAGCCCTTCTCCGCCCAATAGGTTTGTAGCCTGATAATCAGCGCTTGGAACGTCGGCACGCCGGGCTTGCCTGCGGCCATGGCTCAATGTCCTGGGGCAGAGTTGGGTAAGCGGGCGCAACATACGGGTGGCCCCACATTGGGTCAAGCGGCACGCGGGCCGGCACACGGCAAGGCAACACGGTCCTCATCCGGGATACGGGCAATCATCTCGACCACAGGCCCGGGCACCGCCGACACTTACATAGGTACCGCAGCTGGGACATGCGACCATGTCCTCTGTGTCGTTTGACGCGGCTTCGGATCGGCGGCTCTTGGGTGTCTTGCGCGCCGCCGCCTTAACGCGCTGCTTGCGCTCAGCGTCGAGGCGCCCAACCATCTTGAAGCCATACCAGACGATCAGCACGATGGCGATCGTGAACAACAGCTTAGTTAGGCTAAAGCCGAACATCGCCCCTCACCCAAAGCAGTTCCTCGTATTCCTGGCTAGAGACCGAAACGCGCCCAGACGGCGCGCGCCTCAAGCGCCGCGACAACGCCTGATATCAGATCCGGCGTCCCACCCGCGAAATCGTCCGGTGCGGTCATGCGCAGCCGACGTCGTATCCAACCTCGGCTTGCTTGCACCAATTTTAGCTTTACCTTATCGCCGAACCGCTCACGCAAAATCGTGCGCATATCTCCAATGCCGTCAACCAGACCCAATTGCTGCGCCTGTGTGCCGGTCCAAATATCGCCGTTGAACAACGCGTCGTCATCCGCTTTCAACCGCCGCCCACGTCGGTCGCGCACGTGCTGCTTAAACGATTCAAATATGTCTTTTTGAATGGATTCGAGACGCGCCACGTCCTCATCCTTGGCCGGGCTGAACGGGTCCAACAGGGCCTTGTGTGCTCCCTGCGCATAAATGCGACGCTCGACGCCTACCTTTTTCAATGCCTCGGTGAAGCCAAAACTTGCCGATATGACGCCGATCGATCCGACAATCGAAGTCGACTCCGCAAAAATCTCATCACCAGCGCAAGCCAACCAATAACCACCTGACGCGGCCACGTCTTCAACGAACGCGAAAACCGGCAAGTCCTTCTCGCGCGCCAAGGCGCGGATGCGTTTGCCAATCAATGTCGATTGCACCGGCGACCCACCAGGCGAGTTGATCGCCAGGGCGACCGCGCGGGCGCCACGCAGGGCAAAGGCATGTTGGATCGGGCCAGCCAAGTCGGCCAGATTCAGCGCGCCGCGAAACGGTTGCGCCGTCGGCGAGATTACGCCTGACAGCCGCAGAACAGGTACGATCGGTGCCGAAGACCGAAACGGCCACATTTTACTTGTTACTTGCCATTGCCTATAGACCGACACCGAGCGCAAGTCGACGACGATCGGGGGTTCGTGGTTTAGCACGCGCCATGTCATAGAACCAGAGCTTGTGCGTCTCGCAAGACCGCGCGCGCCGCCGATGTATATTCGCCGCCGTCTTGGTGCAAGACAAGGCCGGGGGCGATCCGGCTTGGTGTCGCAACATCGCGTCGTCCTTGCACCAGCACCCGCTTGGCCGCCCGCCCCGCACGCGGCCATAACGGATAGATCACAAGCCCGCCGAAAATACCGTTCATAGCCTGCAGCAAGTCGTCTACTCGATCGGCCCGGTGAATAAACGTGACAGTCCCTTTCGCTCGGACCTGTTTTGCGGCGCATTGGATCCAATCATCCAAGCTGCCACGAACTTCGACACGACTGGCGTCCCTACGGCAACTCGGCGGCGCGCGATCTAAAGTCATATAAGGCGGGTTGGCCAACACATGATCATAGTCCCCAGTTAGCGACGCGTGCGGCGCCACAATATCGCCAACGTAAACGTCGATCTGGCGCTGGAAACCGTTTGCATACGCGTTGCGGGCCGCCAGGGCAGCACGGTCAGCGTCCAGTTCCAGACCATCCAGCGTGCAACCAGGCACGCGCGCGATCAGGCATAGCGCAGCCGCACCACAGCCGACGCCGAGTTCGAGCACCCGCTGGCCACGCTTGACCGGGACCGCCGCGGCCAACAAGACCGGGTCGATGGCGACTCGATAGCCGAGCGTTGGCTGCGATAATGTGACCCGCCCGTCAAGTAGGGTATCGGTCGTCGACAGCTCATCACGACCAACCATGACGCTACTCATTGGTATATTCGATATCTGCATCCGTCAGCACCCGCCGCGCCTGGCTGAGGTCGTCGTCAGCCACCATGATGCGGCGCGGAAGGACGCCAATCGAACCTTCCAGAATGCTCATATTGGTGTCGAGCACGACCGGATCGATATGCGCATCACGCAGCAACGCGCAAACCCACGAAATCTTGACCGGGTCGCTGGTTTTCAAGATTAGCTTCAAAGACCAATATCCATCTATCGAGTCGGATTTCGTTGGGCGGTACAGGCGCTTGACCGCCCGCGCACCGCGCTTCTATGCTCGGCGGCGCTGGGCGGCCCGTCAAGTCGTCGAACAGTCGACAGCCTGAGCCCCGACCCTGTCATCGAAGGAGGACCAGCATTGTGGCGATAGCCACCGACCCCAATGCCGTGCCGTTGCGGGCGACGAGAGCTTCGCTCGACGATGTTCAAGCGCCGATCCGCGGCGATCTGCTCGCCGTCAACCGGTTGATATTGGACCGCATGCAGAGTTCGGTGGGCCTGATCCCGCAGCTTGCCGGGCATATTGTGTCGTCGGGTGGTAAACGCATTCGTCCGACATTGACACTCTTGGCCGCACGCCTGTGCGAATATGCCGGGCGCCGGCAAATTGCCTTGGCTGCCTGCGTAGAATTCATCCATACCGCAACGCTATTACACGACGACGTGGTCGATGTGAGTGCGCTGCGCCGCGGTCAGGCAACCGCAAATGCCGTGTGGGGCAACCAGGCGAGTGTTTTGGTCGGCGATTTTCTGTTCAGTCGAGCATTTCAGCTGATGGTTAAAGACGGCTCGCTGCGCGTGTTGGACATACTCTCGAACGCATCGGCGGTGATTGCGGAAGGCGAAGTGATGCAGCTGGTCACGTCCAACGACGTTGGCACCAGCGAGGCCGACTATTTAGCCGTCATCACCGCAAAGACAGCGACACTGTTTGCGGCAGCTTGCGAAATTGGTGGGGTTGTCGCCGAAAGACCAGCGCGCGAGTGCGAGGCCCTGGCGGAATTTGGCCTGAATCTTGGTATCGCGTTTCAACTGATCGATGATTGGTTGGACTATGCGGCTAACGACAGCGCGCTCGGGAAATCCGTGGGCGACGATTTTCGCGAAGGCAAGATCACGTTGCCTGTGGTCTTGGCATATGCGCGCGGCAGTGAGGCAGAAAGGAGCTTTTGGCGGCGCACCGTTGTCGAGTGCGAGCAGGCCGAAGGTGACTTCGCACGCGCGGCTCAGTATATGGCAGCCCATGGCGCTTTCGAAGCGACTTTAGAAAAGGCGCAGAGCTATGCTAATGCTGCGCGTGCGGCCTTACGCGGGTTTGCGGACAGCACGCCCAAACGCGCACTCCTGGCAGCGGTCGATGTCTGTGTCGAGCGAACATGTTGACCGTTGGCTGAGATGGCGGGTCGGACCGGCCCGCACGGCCGCACAGAGCAGCCCTGATCGTCAATTCAACGGAAATCAACCTCAGGCATCGGACGATTCAGATTGCGCCTGGATATAGTTCTGCAGCCCCATCCGTTCGATTAATCCCAGCTGTGTCTCCAGCCAATCGACGTGCCCTTCTTCGCTCGCGAGAATCTCCCGAAAGAGCTTCCGGCTCACAAAGTCCTCGACTTGCTCACAATGCACAATCGCTTCGCGCAAAGCGGGCATCGCCGCATTCTCAAGTCGTAAATCGCATGCCAGAATTTCGGCGACGTCCTCGCCGATCGTGAGCTTGCCGAGATCTTGAAGATTGGGCAAACCTTCCAGGAAGAGGATTCGCTCGATCAAGTGGTCCGCATGACGCATTTCGTCCATCGACTCGGCATATTCGTGGACCGCCAGTTTTGCGACACCCCAATCCTTGAGCATTCGCGAATGCAGGAAATATTGGTTGATTGCGGTCAACTCGTTCTTCAGCACCGCATTCAAATGCTTGATGACGCCTTTATCACCCTTCATGGCAAACGAATTTGTCTCCTCCAACGGGTGCTACGATCGGCAAATGGCACACCAAACTGCCTAGCGCCGCACCACCGACCGACCCGCGTTTAGGGCCGCACAATCCGATTGGCAAGCACTTTCGCCACCGCGCAAACGCGAAATCCGAAAATGGGCACGCGTCGCCCCCTCAACGCCGTGCCTACAGCCGCCCCACTTCCTAATCGGCAGGCGTCGACTGCGTTTCCGTCTGATCTAGCCAATCCGCGACTGTCTGGAACGCATCAAGTCGGCGTTGCTCGGGATGGTAATGCCGGTAAACCCGAACGGCGGCGTCAAACGCACGCGCCTCGTCGTGATTGGCTTTCCGAAGCTCCACATAAGTGTTGGTGACGGCTTTTTGGCACTGACACGCCATGACTGAGCCCCATACTGAGATCGATTATCACTTGCGATTTTGACCCTAAATTTCCCATGGGTAAACCGCTTTTTTCTTATACAAGGAATCTGATCATAAACGGATGATTTTAGGCTGCGGTGCGATCAATTCTTGCCCTGGCGCGGAACCGTCCGGGTTTCATCATCGGCGTCGCGTTGGCGATATTGCGTCAATGCGACTTCATCCAACGTTCGCTGCGCACGTCGAGCCGCTGCCGCCTGCTCCGCCGCAACTCGTCTCTGCTGGGCAATCTCATAGCGCTTTAACACCGTGAAACTCTCGGCAACAGCTTCGCGGGCGACGTCAATTTCCGGTTCGAGGGCCGCGATCATGTCCTCCAGCGCACCCTCTTCCAGAAGAACACGACGCACATAGTCGCCGTAGCTCGCGGCCAAGGCGGGCTCCATGTGTACCAGCGCGTGCTCGGCCGCCATAGCGCCGCGCAGTGCCGCCTTTCTTTCAATCAGGGCGTCCTGTCGCGCGATGATCCCAGCCAACGCACGGCGCTTCTCGTCCACCTCTTCCTTTTGCAGACGGATGAGGCTTTTCAGAGTCTTGGTCAATTCGCGGGCTCAAGGATGCCGGCCAAGGATGCGTAGCCCTGGTCGAGGGTCGACCGTTCGGCGATGCCCTGGCGCAGAAAGTCTTCAAGCGACTCATGGTAATGGATGGCCTCGTCAACCTCGGGGTCGCTACCACGTCGGTACGCGCCCAACCGGATCATTTCTTCCATATTGGCGTAGGCTGCCATCAAGCGGCGGGCCCGATTGACCAACGCAGTCTCCGCCTCGCTGTTGCAGCCGGGCATGGTCCGCGAAATGCTGCGCAAGATGTTAACGGCTGGAAACCGACCGCGCTCTGCAATAGCTCTCTCCATGACGATGTGGCCATCCAAAATGCCACGCACGGCATCCGCGATCGGCTCATCATGATCATCGCCCTCGACCAAGACCGTAAATAGACCGGTGATGCTGCCCGCATCGATGCCGGGGCCGGCACGTTCCAATACGCGGGGCAGTTCGCCGAAAACAGACGGCGGATAGCCCTTGGTCGCGGGTGGCTCACCAGCGGTCAGCCCGATCTCGCGTTGCGCCATGGCGAAGCGTGTCACGCTGTCGATGAGACACAAAACATCGCTTCCTTGATCCCGGAAATATTCGGCGCACGTCATGGTCAAATAGGCGGCTTGCCGGCGCATGAGCGCTGATTCGTCGGAAGTGGCGACCACCACGACAGAGCGCGCCAAACCCTCCGCGCCCAAATCATCCTGGATGAACTCTTGCACTTCGCGGCCACGTTCACCGATCAGCCCAATGATGTTGACATCGGATGAGGTGTAACGCGCCATCATCGAAAGCAATACGGACTTGCCCACGCCCGAAGCCGCAAAGATACCCATACGCTGGCCGCGACAGCAGGTTGCAAATGTGTTGAGCGCGCGTACACCGAGGTCAACCTTGCCCTCCACACGTTGGCGGGCATGCGCCGGTGGCGGGCGCCCACGGAGCAATCGACCGTGGCGGCCGCGGGGCAATGGTCCGAGTTCATCGAGGGGTTCGCCGACCGCGTTGACGACCCGACCAAGCCAAGCACGATCCGGATACACCATTGGCTCGGTGTTGCCCAAGCGGACGCGGGCCCCGAGTGACACGCCCTCTAATGTGTCATAGGGCATGAGTAGCGCCCGATCGGCGCGGAAGCCAACGACTTCACAGCTCACGATATGGCCAAAATTGGTATGGATCTGACAACGACTGCCGATCCCCGCGACCCCTTGCAGACCACTGCACTCGACCAGCAGGCCCTGCACCGCACCGACGCGCCCGGTGATTTCATAGGGGCGCAAATGCTCGATTTCATGGACCAAGTCGGCAACGGTTGACATGGTGATATTTGCCTCACACGGCGCCACAACGACAGACGATATGTACATCGGATTGAATTTTTGGCGCTCCCGAATATCCCGCGGCGGACCTTAAGGAACGGTAAATCACGACCATTGGTACCGCTCTCGGTGGGCAACAAAAACAAAGTTTCTGAAACACATAATAATGTGATTTCGTTGTTTACCTTTTCGATTCCGCGTCCTATATCTATGGTTAACACTGGTTAACGTAGAAAAAAGGGGGTTTGATCGGGATGCGGGCCCTGGTTGTCGAAGATGACGCTTATACCTCAAAAATGATCGAGGATGAGCTGTGTTCAGAAGGCTTTGTATGTGAGGTCACCGATTTAGGGGAAGACGCCGTAGAACTGGCAAAGTTGTATGATTTTGACATAATTTTGCTTGACTTGATCCTCCCGGATATTGATGGCTACGAGGTCGTTCAGCATCTGCGCTTGGCCAAAGTCCAGACGCCGATATTGATCTTGTCCAGCCTGGGTGAAACCGACAAGAAAATCCGAGGCCTGAGTTTCGGTGCTGATGATTATTTGACGAAGCCTTTCGACCGTGGCGAACTGTTAGCGCGTATTCAAGCGATTGTCCGACGGTCAAAAGGTCACTCCCAATCAACCATCACGACGGGAAAGATCTGCGTCAACTTGGATGCGCGCACCGTCGAAGTGGGTAGTTCCCCTGTGCACCTAACGGGCAAAGAATACAGCATATTGGAACTACTGTCGTTGCGTAAGGGCACAACCCTGACCAAAGAGATGTTTCTCAATCACCTCTATGGCGGAATGGACGAGCCTGAGCTCAAGATTATTGACGTGTTCGTGTGCAAATTGCGGAAGAAACTCGCGGCAGCAACCGGTGGTGAAAACTATATCGAAACGGTTTGGGGCCGCGGGTACGTTCTGAAGGATCCGCCGGCCGACCCTGTTGTCACTGAGACCCGTATGCCCGCCACAGTGCCTGCTTAGCCTACAAACCGGTCAATCGGCAAACCAATAGGGGCCATCGTCAGCGGACGATGGCCCCTATTGCGATTTGGTCATTGTGGCGCTTGATACCACGCGGTGGAAGTTACAAGGGCCGATAAAGACCGCGCTGGTTGTCGACGGCGCCAAATTTTTCAGTCACGCCAAGCACCGTTTCGGATCCGCCAAGCAGCAGATAGCCGTCGTCCGGTAGCAATTTATGCGCCCGTTCCAAAATATCCTTCTTTGTTTCCGGGTCGAAATAGATCAGGACATTTCGGCAAAACACGATGTCGACAGGGCCAATTTTCGAGAAATCCTTGAGCAGATTTAGCTCTTCATAGCGCACCATCGCGCGAATCTCGCTGTTCACCTGCCAGGCGTCATTCTGCTGCTGGAAATACTTTACCAACATGCTCACGGGCAGCCCGCGCTGGACCTCGAACTGCGAGTAGATGCCGGCTTTGGCCTTCGCTAGCGCCTCGGTCGAAAGGTCGGTCGCAATGAATTCGATGCGGTATCCGGCGAGTTTGGCACCAAGTTCCTTGATAACCATTGCCAAGGAGTATGGCTCCTGCCCGGTCGAACAAGCCGCGCACCAAACGCGGATTTTTTTCTGGCTCGCGCGTGCTTCCGTTAAGGCGGGAACCATAACATCGCGGAACTGATCGAACGGCCGGATATCACGAAAGAACAGAGTCTCGTTGGTTGTCATCGCATCAGTGATCTCGCGCAAAAGCGGTTCATCACCACCTTTGCGGACCGACGCGACCAGCGCATCCATGCTATCAAGACCGCGCGTACGAACCAGAGGCATTAGCCGGGATTCGAGCAGGTAGGTCTTGTCTTCCGCCAAAACGATTCCCGATCGTTTTCGGATTACGCCGGCAAGCAATGTAAAGTCTTCGGGTCGGATCATTAGCCTGCCCTGAACGTGCGCACCAGATGCGGCGCGATATCTGATACTTGCAGGACTTTGCTGCACAAACCGGCGGTCGCCGCTGAACCTGGCATGCCCCACACCACACTTGTCGCCTCGTCCTGCGCGATCACGGTTCCATTGGCCTCGACGATATGTTTCGCACCCTTGGTTCCATCCGATCCCATCCCGGTTAGAACGACACCCAAGACGCGTCCTTTGTATACCGCGGCGAGACTGCGAAACATGGGGTCGACCGCCGGCCGACAGAAGTTCTCTGGCGGATCTTTGGTCAGCTTAATCTTAGCGTCTGTCGCACCGCCAACCACCATCATGTGGTGGTCGCCGGGCGCAACATAAATGCGCCGTGATGTAACGCGCTCGCCATCCTCAGCTTCCGCAGCCTTGATCCCCGACACGTTCTCCAGATTTTCCGCCAGAATTTTGGTGAATGTCGGCGGCATGTGCTGGGTAATGAAGATCGGACAGGTGATTTGGCCCTTGAGCAAGCCAAAGATTGTAAACAGCGCCTGCGGGCCACCTGTCGAACTACCGATCGCCAGCACGCCGGGGATGTTCGTGGATTGCGGCCGCAGAGTGACCTTGGCACCGCTATAGAGGCCCTTGGCGGGGGCCGGGGGGGCCGCGGCGCGCGCGCGCTTGGGCAAAAGGCCGCCTTTTCGCGCTGTTGCGCCAAGGGCACGCACCTTGTCGATGAGCTCGCGTTTGAAGTCAGTTGCCTTGTGCAATGACCCTGACGAGCTTGGCTTTGTCACATATTCGGATGCGCCGATCGACAAGGCTTTGAGACTGATCGCCGCATTGCGTGCGGTCAGCGTAGACGCCATCAATACTTTCAAGTCGGGCTTTTTCTGGAGTAGCAGCGGCAACGCGGTCATGCCGTCCATGACCGGCATTTCGATATCGAGGATGACCAGCTCTACGTCATGCCGATCGAGCGCTTGGACCGCCAACTGGCCGTTGCCCACCGACGCCACGACAGCGACATCCGATTCGGCTTCCAGGTAGCGCGCGAACAACCCCCTCACGACCGCCGAATCATCGGCGATCATCACTCGGTAGGGCCCGTCAGCACCTTCCGCGCTGGCGGTACCTCGCGCCCGTGCCGCAACGCTCACGTAAACAGTCCTACTTGCGCGAACTTGGACTTAATAATCTCGCTGTCGAACGGCTTCATGATGTATTCGTCAGCCCCGGTCGTTATCGCTTCTTGAATCTGTGCCATGTCGTTAATGGTTGTGCAAAAAATAACCTTTGGCTCATTGCCACCGGGTGACTTGCGAAGGTTACGCAAAAACTCAATGCCATCCATGTTCGGCATATTCCAGTCCAACAGAACAACGTCGGGCATGCTATTCTTGCAGGCGTCCAAAGCCTTCGCGCCGTCCTCTGCTTCATCGACCAAAAACTCGAGATCCTCAAGTATGCGACGCGCGACGGTGCGAATGACCTTTGAGTCATCAACGACGAGGCAAGATTTCATGTCCCTATCCCGCCTTGTTGTACAATGCTATCCACGACTATTAACCCCTCAGCCCCGATCGCGTTCTATGCGGCCGCGGCGTGATTGATATTGAGTACGCAATCGATCTCCAAAACGACCAGGAGGCTTTCGTCGAGGCGAAAGACTCCAGCCGAGACATCACGCCATCGCGAGTCCAGATTTGCGGGAGTGGCCTCGAATCTTTCCGATGGCAGATTCAGAACCTCTCCAACCTGGTCGATCACCAGGCTGTACAGCTCACCCTGGTGTTCCACAACGATGCTCATGTTGTTTTCATCGTCGTCTCGCCGTTCAAGATGCAGGCGCTTGCGCATGTCGACCGCTGTCACGATACGCCCACGCAGGTTGAGCGACCCAGCAATCTCCGGCGGTGCCAACGGAATTTTGGCTATCTTCTGAGGTCCAAGAACATCTTGCACCGACAACACGGGCAATCCAAACAGTTGCCCTGCGATGGTCATCGTAATGTAGTCGACGCCGCCGAGGCTGGAGCCCAGCGGCCTATGCGAGTCCGGGGCGCTCATGCGGCTTCTCCCAGCATTGACAGTGTCTGATCCAGAGAGTGCATGAGGGCGTCGCGATCGAATTTTGCGACATAGTCGGCATAGCCGGCCGCCCGCCCCCGATTCACATCCTGCGGCGCGGTCCGCGCCGTCAACGCCACCATTGGCGTATCGCTCCAACGCGGATCCTTTCTACACGCGTCAGCAAATTCGAAGCCATCCATGCCGCGCAATTCGACGTCGGTCAGGATCAGATGGAAAGTCATTCCCTCTTCCCGCAGCATCAGTGCGTCGTTCGCCGACTCAACGGCCACAACCGTATACCCCTCGGCTTCCAATAGCGGCACAAGCATGCTACGGAAAAATGGGCTTTGATCGACGACCAGCACCCGGCGCTCGGCGGCGTCTTCGACTCTCTCGCCCTGGCCCTGGTTAAACCAGTCCGGACACACGTCGGCAACGTAGTAGCCCACGTCAATAACATCAGTAGCATTACCGGCGATTAGGGCGCTGCCGATGAGTCCTTGCCGCGAACTGTTAAGTTCGACGTCGAGGCGCGCCTCGACAATGTCGAGGATCTCATCAACAACCAATCCCATCTTGCGATGGCCTTCTGCGAAGACAAGCACGGGACGCTTGTCGCTATCACCAAGGTCCGCGCTCTGGTCGATGGTCCCCAAAGGCATCAATTCACCGCGATATTGGACAATCGGCATTCCGCCCGAATATTCGATGTCGCCGAGATTGACTTCCTCCAGCCGGGCAACGAGCGACAAGGGCACCGCCTTGGGTTCGTTTTGTCCCCCAGCCTTGAACAACAAGATCGAAATCAATTCCGCCGCCGCTGCGCTGCCGCCCGGTTCGTCGGTTTCCTCAACCTGATCGGCCGAGACGCTGCTTCCGGACACGGCCGACAGACCATTCGGATCCAATATCATCACGACGTTTCCGTCGCCCAGGATCGTATTCCCGGAAAAGATATTGATGTCACGGAGGATTGGTGCCACGGGCTTGACCACAATCTCCTCGGTATCGAAGACACGATCAACGATGACACCAAAGGTTTGTGCACCGACCTGAACCACGACGATGAATCGTTCGCCGCTTGACTCTTCTTGGTCTTCGCTCTTCAACGCGAGCGCGTCGCTCAAAGACACCAGTGGCAGCAAACGATCACGAAGCCGTAGCACGGGCGTGGACTTGATTGTCTCGATCCGGTGCTCGCTGGTCTGCGAAGCACGCACAAGTTCCACAACATTAATCTGCGGAATGCAGAACCTTTCCCCGCCTGCCTCGACGATCAATGCAGACACAATGGCCAAGGTGAGCGGGATCTTGATGACAAACTTCGACCCCTGGCCCCATGTTGATTTCATCTCAACAGTGCCACCGATCTTCTCGATATTGGTCCGGACGACATCCATGCCGACGCCACGACCCGAAACATTGGTGACTTTCTGCGCGGTTGAAAACCCAGCCTTGAAAACGAACTGCTGAATTTGTTCATCAGACATGGCCTCGAGTTCGGACTCGGTGGCCAAACCATTTTGTACGGCCTTGTTTTTGACTTTCTCGATATTGATGCCGCGGCCGTCGTCAGCGATTTCGATGATGATATGGCCGCCTTCGTGGAAGGCGTTGAGCGTAATCGTTCCGGTTTCGGCCTTGCCGGCCTCACGACGTTCCTCGGGCCCCTCGATACCGTGGTCGCCGGAGTTCCGGACCATGTGGGTCAAGGGGTCGCGGATCAGCTCGAGCACTTGACGATCGAGCTCGGTTTCAGCCCCGATCATCTTGAGGTCGATCTTCTTGTCCAGCTCATGGGCCAGGTCGCGGACGATCCGTGGCAGCTTGGCCCACGCGTTGCCGATTGGCTGCATCCGCGTTTTCATCACGTACTCCTGGAGTTCGGTCGTGATGTGGCTAAGCCGCTGCAAGGGCGCCGTAAACTCGCTGTCCTCCAGGGTCCGAAGCATCTGGAGCAATTGATTTCGGGTCAGCACCAACTCGCTAACCGTGGTCATAAGGTCTTCCAAGAGATCGACCGTGACCCGGATGGACTGGTTGGCGACCGGCGCGCTGGCGGCATCTTTGTCGCGCACCGCCGGCGGCGTATCCGGCTTCTTTGGCGCTGGCAGATTGGAGCTTTGCGCTGTGGGCTCAGCGCTTTCCGATGGCGTTTCGGCGGTCGCGCTTTCGCTTTCGACTTCGGCCTCCTTTTGCTGAGCCATCAAGGAGTCCATGTCCTGGCCGGTCATTGCGGCGGGAACCGGAACAAATCCGAATTCATCGGGTTCCTCCAGCCCGATCCCAGCCGCGGGTTCGGCCGCCGATGTTTGCGGCTCCGCCGCTGTCGGCGCGGCCTCGGTGGTCGGCGCCTGATCACCTTCAGCAAAGCGATCCAATCGCGAAATCAGATCCTTATCATCGCCGTCGGGTTCAGCTTCGGTTCTGCTCAGCTCGCCAAGCAACTCCTTAATTCGGTCGAGTGCCTCAAGAATCAGGCTGACGGCCTCAGGCGTGACCATCAGGGTTCGGTCACGGAATTTGCCGAGCACGTTCTCGCCCGAATGTGCCACCGCCTCAAGACGCGGTAAGCCCAGAAACCCGCAGGTTCCCTTGATCGTATGGACCAACCTAAAAATGTTTGAGATCAGATCGGGATCATTTGGATCTTGCTCAAGCTTCACAAGCTCGACATCAAGCTGGTCAAGACTTTCCGTTGTTTCAGTTAGAAATTCGCTCAGCAGGTCGTCCACTTGGCCCTCCAACCGGCACCTATTCGTACCGGGTTACCACCTATCTTGCCCGGCGTAATCGCATGCACCGGCAAAGCCCGGGCACGGAGCACGGAGCTCAAGATTTATGTAGAACTGTCGATCGGATCGGGTAGAACCGTTCATTCGAGAATCGTTCTGCGGCTTCATCGCCAAAGACTCCGCAGTTTCTTGTCATGGCCACCGAATGAACCCTGAAAATTTCACGCCGGGAGCCTTTGTGCGTCACCCGAAAGAGCCGGACTGGGGTCTTGGACAGGTTCAGTCGGTCATCGGCCGCCGCGTCACTGTGAACTTTGAGAATGCCGGGAAAGTCTTAATAAATATTGGCGAGGTCACACTGATAACCGTCGATCCAGAGGACCTGGATTTTTGATCGCGCAACTTGGCGCCGTGCACCTTCCGACATTGCCTTAAGGTGGTACGTATCCGCGTACAGCCGCGGCCGTGATGCCCTCTAGCGCCGATCTTATTATCCAGTATACTGAGCGGTATATTTGGCGGTATATAACCGTTCAACGGCACCGTTGGGCCGTGGTATCGGCGCCGCAAGGCTCAGGTTATGCAAATAGCGCTAGAACGCGACAAGACCCACAAGGGTGCAAGATGGGCCACCAGGGAACGACGACAATGATTGATCCATTCGGCCGAAAAATCAGTTACTTACGCGTCTCAGTAACGGATCGGTGTGATTTCCGGTGTGCCTATTGCATGGCCGAGAACATGACCTTTCTGCCCAAGTCCGAGGTCTTGTCTCTGGAAGAGCTGGATCGCTTGTGCAGCACTTTTGTTGATCTAGGCGTACGAAAGCTGCGTCTCACCGGTGGTGAACCGCTGGTGCGAAAAAATATCCTTACCCTAATACAAAGCCTTGGCCGGCATTTGCACAGCGGCGCATTGGACGAGCTGACATTGACGACAAATGGCAGCCAATTGGCGCGATACGCCGATGATTTGGTCGCTGCGGGCGTGCGTCGGATCAATGTATCGGTCGATACGCTGGTGCCGGAAAAATTCGCGGCCATTACGCGCTGGGGCCGATTGGATAAAGTATTGCAAGGCCTTGAGGTGGCCAAAAAGGCCGGGCTGTCGATAAAGATCAATGCGGTCGCTTTGAAAGGGATCAATGAAGACGAGATCGACGATATGGTTGGCTGGTGCGGCAATCAGGGCTTTGATTTGACGCTTATCGAAACCATGCCGATGGGCGACATCTCGGACGACCGAACTGATCAGTACCTTCCCTTGTCGCTGGTCAGAAGTCGCCTCAAGCGGCGCTGGACATTGACAGATATCGACTACCGCACCGGCGGACCCGCGCGCTATATGCGCATCGAAGAAACCGGTGGCAAATTGGGCTTTATTACACCATTGACACACAATTTCTGTGAATCGTGCAATCGCGTACGCCTGACCTGCACGGGTACACTTTATATGTGCTTGGGCCAAGACGACGCGGCTGACTTGCGCGCACCTTTGCGGGCTAGTGAAAGTAACGATCTACTTGTCGGGGCCATTCGGGCCGCAATCGATCGGAAGCCAAAAGGCCACGATTTTGTCATCGATCGCCGCGGCCGCGGGCCGGCAGTACAACGACACATGAGTGTCACGGGTGGCTAGTCGCGAGAGTGGATCACGAGTTTTTCCCCTCGGTTGAGCGGCTGGTGCAATAAATGCCGAGAATGCAAATTCGATTTGTCGCCTCGGACCAGGGGCCGGCCGTTGAAGCGTCGGCCAAGCTTATCGCGCGCTACGGCAATGCCGCATCCGACCGGGCCGACGTCATCGTCGCGCTCGGTGGCGACGGCCTCATGCTGCACACCCTGCATGACTTCATGGATCGAAATCTACCGATATACGGCATGAATCAGGGCACGGTGGGCTTCCTCATGAACAGCTATCGTGAGGACGACTTGGTCGAGCGAATCCAGGCGGCCCGCGAAACGACTTTGTGCCCATTGCGGATGACGGCCATCGCTGTCGACGGCTCGCGCGCGCAGGGGTTGGCGATCAATGAGGTGTCGTTGCTGCGACAAACCCGCTATGCGGCAAAAATCCGTATTTCGATTGACGGCCGTGTCCGATTGCACGAATTGATTTGCGATGGCGCCATGGTGGCAACGCCGGCCGGAAGCACTGCGTACAACCTGTCGGCACATGGACCGATCCTTCCATTGGAATCCAAATTGCTGGCACTAACACCCATCTGCGCGTTTCGCCCGCGTCGTTGGCGCGGCGCTCTGCTGCCAGAATCCGCTGTCATTCGGTTTGAAGTCTTGGAACCGGAAATCAGGCAAGTCAGCGCAACGGCCGATTATACTGAAGCACGCCACGTTCGTTCGGTGGACATAGAGCAAGACAGAGGGAAGACACTTCGGCTCTTGTTCGATCCAGAGCATGATTTGGAAGAGCGGATCGTGGCCGAGCAATTCATTCCTTAGACTGCGCGGGCTGCACGGTTGCTAGCGCATTCGCGCCTGGACGTGGCGCACATATCATCCTTGATTATCGAGAAAGGAACTGCCGATGGATCTCAAGACTTGCCATGCCGTCGTAACGGGCGGCGCGTCTGGCTTAGGTGCCGCGACGGGAGCCGCAATCGTCGCGGCCGGCGGCAGAGCGACATTGCTTGACCGCGATGCCGAACATGGTCAGGCGGTGGCGGCGGAGCTTGGCGACGGAGCGCGTTTTCGACAGGCCGACGTCACTGACGAAGCCGATATCACACGGGCCATCGCTGAATCAATCGGGGCCTTTGGACCGCTGACCTTGGCCGTGAATTGCGCGGGGGTGGCGACGCCGGGACGGATCGTTGGCCGCGATGGACCGCTCGCTCTGGATACCTACAAAACGGTGATCATGATCAATTTGATCGGAACATTCAACGTGCTCAAGGCGGCAGCGACCGTCATGCAGGGCAACGAGCCGGATCAGGAGGGCGGCCGGGGCGTGATTGTCAACACGGCTTCGGTCGCGGCCTACGAAGGTCAAATCGGCCAAGCAGCCTACGCATCTTCCAAGGGCGGCGTGGTCGGCCTAACTTTGCCGGCAGCACGGGAACTAGCCCGGTTCGGAATCCGCGTCGTCACCATTGCACCCGGCTTGTTCCTGACGCCGATGATGCGTGGCCTTCCGGAAGATGTGCAACAGTCTCTAGCGGCGGGAACGCCATTTCCGAAACGTTTGGGGACGTCGGAGGAGTATGCCGCGCTTGTCGAGACGATCTACACAAACGCTATGCTCAATGGCACCACCATTCGCCTTGACGGCGCGGTCAGATTGGCTGAACGTTAGCCGCCGTGGATGACATGGACGACTTAAGTTAGGCGGCGCCAGGGGAGTTGCGGGTTGCAGACTCGGTTCTTTGCGAAACAAACGATGGCATCGCATACGTAACTTTTAACAAGCCAGACCGCATTAATGCATTCGATGCGGATATGGCGCGTGCGCTCCGTGAAGTCATGATGACAATCGAGTATGACTCGGAGGCACGCGCCGTCGTGCTGCGCGGATCCGGCGATGGTTTCATGGCCGGCGGCGATGTAAGCTCGTTTCACGCACACCTTTCCCGCGATATCGAACGCTACATTGTAGAAATCACGCACGAACTTCACGCCGCGGTTATTTCACTACGGCGGATGCCAAAACCTGTTGTCGCCAGCGTCCATGGCGCGTGCGCCGGCGCTGGTTTTTCAATTGCAATGGCAAGCGATTTGGTCATTGCCGCCGATAATGCCGCTTTTACCGTCGCATACGCGCGCATCGGCGCCAGCCCTGACGGTTCATCGACTTTTTTCTTGCCGCGTCTCGTCGGCTTCCACAGGGCGATGGAATTGATCATGTTGAGCGATCGCTATGATGCGGAGTTCATGCAATCGATAGGATTGATCAATTGGGTCGTTCCAATCGCAGAACTCGAAGCAGAGACGGAGAACATCGCATCGCGTCTCGCGAATGGACCGACGGCCGCATTCGCAAGGTCGAAAGAGTTGATCGGCCGATCGTTGGCATCCAGTCTGGAATCGCAGCTTGACGCGGAGGCCCAGAGCATTTCGGCCAGCGGTACGTCGCAAGATTTTTCTGAGGGTGTTCGCGCATTTCTTGAGAAACGCCGACCTAACTTTGTCGGGCGCTAGAACCGTGTCCGACAATATTGAATCAATTCTGTTCGCGGCCCGGCTTTTCAATCCAATTTTGGTGATGCGTGCGCAATGTGGTCACTCAGCGATTGGTTGGCGGATTGTGAAAGCGCCGCGTATATCCCCGACTGCGAACCCCCGGGCCAGATCGTTGGGATACAGTTCATCGATCGCCGCAGCCAAGTCGGGGGCGAGCTGTTGACCATGGCATGTTAGGCAAACAGACTGAGTTGGAATTGGTTTCATGTATCGAAATTCGGACTTGCCATCAACGTGAACGATTTCCGCTTTTTCTAGCGCCGAGATCTCGGCGCCGGCCGCAACTTGATCTTCGAAAGCCGTTAGCACCGACGTCTCCCACGCATCCGGCGCGTTGTCGGGATTGCGATATTTCAAACTCGTACGGCCCACCTGCCATCCATGCGTGAGCGATATGTCGTTGGCAACGGCTGGTGCCGCCGTGTTGCAAACGCGAATAGCGTTGATAGGTCCGCCCTTGCCCATTGCGGACACAAGGTGTTCTTTCAGAGTTTCCGCGAACGCGCGTGCAACCGTTCGACTGGCCGCGATGCGTGATTCCAACTCGTCGCCCGCGTCGTCCGCCGCGGCGGCGGTGGCTCCAAGGGCCAGCCGAAACACCACAAAAAGACACAACAGATATTTCATATCTTTTTCGCCCCCGCAGTCTTGGAAACAGACCTATCCAACGCTCCACTCTATGCCAAGCCGCGCGACACGACCAAATCCCACGCACATTCAGCATACGGTTTCGCTTTCAGACCGACCCTTCCTGCATCTTCGCTGCTGGCATTCCCTTGCACATACCGTGCATAGACGCCTTCGAGAATGGCTGCAATTCGGAACATTGAAAACACAATATAGAACGTCATGTCCATGACCGGTCGATTGGTCCGCCTGCAATAATCAGCAACATAACGATCTTGCTCGGGAATACCCATCGTCGCCAAATCCAGTCCTGCGATACCGTCGAAATCTTCCGGTTCCATATGATATGGCATACAATTATATGCAAGATCGGCAAGCGGATGCCCAAGTGTGGAAAGCTCCCAATCGAATACGGCGATAACTCGCATTTCATTTGGCGCGAACATCATGTTACCAAGTCGATAATCGCCGTGCACGATCGTGGTTTCATCATCATCAGGAATGTGCGGCGGCAGCCATTCGATCAAGCGATCCATCGGCGCACTTTCGCTTTGCTTGGATGCCAAATACTGCTTGGTCCACCGGCCAACTTGCCGCGCGAAGTAATTACCCGGCCGGCCAAAATCCGCTAGACCGCAACCACGCCAATCGACAAGATGCAGCCGCGCCAAAACGTCGTTCATGGCGTCATAGGCGGCGGTGCGCTCAGACCGCGACAGCCCGGGCAGGCCATTGTTGTGAAATACCCGCCCCTGCATCCGTTCCATGACATAAAACGGCGTACCAATGACCCCGGGATCGTCACAGAACAGCAACATGCGGGCAACGGGAACCCCGCTCTCACGAAGAGCGTGTTGCACGCGGTATTCTCTGTCGACGGCGTGCGCCGACGGCAACAACGCGCCCGGCGGCTTTTTACGCATGACAAATTCTTGGCCACCGGAATCGAGCTGAAAAGTGGGGTTCGACTGCCCTCCGCTCATCTGTCGTACGCGCAACGGCCCCCGAAAGTCGTCCAAACGGCTGGCCAAGTACTTTTCGAGCTGCGCCTCGTCAAAACGATGGGCGTCGCGAACGGGAATCAGTTCTTCAGAGTTGTCGGCGCGGTCGGCCATAGCCCGTTTTATACAACCACGCCGCACCTAGGCAATACCATGAGATTGAAAGTGTCGAACGGCGTCCCGTAAACGACGCCCGGGGGCCGTTATCTGACCTCGGCATACCTAATTCGGCCATTGTGGCGGCGGCGGCCAATCTCCCACGATGACAAGAAGCATGGCCAAGTAGCGTTTCTTATCGACTCGGCCATTAACCCACAGACCATTGTCGGCCAAGAAGGCGCGCATTGCCGCTTCGGTGCGGGGGCCAAAAACGCCATCGACGAAACCGGGTTCGTATCCCAGGACTTGCAAGGCGCGCTGACCTTTCTCGACATCCGCGTCGGACAGGTCCGCCCACGGCCTAGTTCTTTTCGCGCGTCTGACCACTGGTTCGTTGGGACGCGGCGCCACCGCCGCGGGCGGGCGCACGGACTGCGGTTGCAAGGCCGCGACAACCGTGCTTTTCGGCGCCAAGGTAGGCTCGGGTTTTTTCGTCGCGGGCGCCAACGTGGCCAGTGGCCCCGGTGTATCTAAGCGGTAGGCGGCACCTTGGATTCCGTTTGCAACCGCGCGCCGGTACCAGTTGAGGGCGCGCCTGTGGTCGCGTTTCACACCACGCCCCGCATGATAAAGAACGGCAAGGCTGTATTGGGCTGCCGGGTGTCCTTCCTCGGCGGCAGCTGAAAATGCGGCAAACGCCTCTTGATAGTCACCTCGGCCATATGCCTTTAGGCCGATTTCAAAAGGATCCGCATGCGCCGGCGACAGTGCCATTGAACTGAAGGTCGCCGCAAAGATAATGATTCCGGCAACGGCATAGCGCCCAACTCTTGCGACGCCGATCATGGCAATTCTGGCGCACGGGCGGCTGACACGGCGGCGTGAAAGCATGCCAGGAATTGCTCCGCCGTCGCGGGAATTCGCACCAGCCCAGCAACACCATACTGGGCAAGCACGTCGTTGATGGCCGCGTCGGGAAATGCACCGACAAGAACAATCGGAAGTGCGCCAATTGTGGGAAGCGCGCGCAAGCATTTCAAAGCGTCGGCAACATCTTGTCGATCGTTGCCAGGTGCCAAGACAAGACATGTGGGTTTGAATTTCTGCAGCACGGCAACAGCTTCTCGACCCTTGTCCGACCGCAGGTCAACACCGCACGCCAACAGGTAGGTGTGCCCGCACGCGCGCATGGCATTGCGTACAACCGGCTCAGCGTCGCGTTGTGCCAGGACACAAAAAGCTCTTTCGGGCGTGATTTCGCGCATTGAACGATCCAACACATGTGTCGACCGTCGCAATTTTCCGCAAATACCCGAGAACACACATGATGCGAAGGCACTATCCGGTGGTTGGATGCGCACGCCATCACGCAAACAACTGATTCATCTTGCTTTTTTCGGGTAACGCGTCAAAATCACCAACGAATTCGGTATCTTTTCGCATTGGAGTTTTCCGATGATCCGGGAGACCTTTGGGAGTTCGCAACCTCGGCGTCCCATGCACGCACCTAGCTGCATTAAATTTCTCCGACAGGGCCTGGCGCCGTTTGCGCTGTTGGCGGCCGCACAAGCGACCCCCGCGCTAGCGGACAATGTCAGCATCGACGTGGCCATCGTGCAGAGGGCGGTGAGTGGCGACGGCAATGTCGTACGTGTGACCGAGGGGGATAGTGTGACCCTCCAATGGTCCACGGATGAGGCAACTGAGATTCACCTCCACGGCTACAACGTATCGGTCGCCTTGATACCTGGCGAGGTTGGGATCATGACCGTCGACGCGACCGCCACCGGGCGTTTTCCGGTCACATCCCACGGCTTTGAGGGCGCGCATGTCCACGGGGAAGAAGCGACCCTGCTCTATCTTGAGGTCTATCCGGACTGATCACCGCACGGCAGCCCGATTCACATGGCGCTGCCGAACGGGGCAAGTGATCATTGCTGCCGGCGGGCTGCTTATCGTCACCGCGGCGCCTCTTGAAGCACATGGGTTCGGCCAACGTTACGACCTGCCGCTGCCCTTGCCGCTCTATCTTTGGAGCGCCGGGTTAGCTGTCGCGCTTTCGTTCGCCATCGCTGCGGTTTTTTTGCGGCGTACTTCTGCGAACACCGCGCGGCCGTCGGCCATTTTGTTGTCGCAGAAGGCTGTCGAAACCGGTGCCTGGCGAATTGTTCAAGAGCTTGTCGCAATCATCGGCGTGGCGATTTTTGTCTTGATCATCGCAGCCGGACTGACCGGCAATCAAAGCCCGCTGCGCAACATTGCACCGGCCACTGTTTGGATCGTTTGGTGGGTCGGGATGGCGTTTATCTGCGCCTTGCTTGGTAATATTTGGCCATTGCTCAACCCATTTGACACATTGGCGCGTTGGTTTGGCCCGGCCCGGCAATCGCTTGAAAACGACAGATTCCCGGACTCCGCTAAAGCAGATGCGCTGGGTGCCTGGCCCGCAGTATTTCTATTCGCGGTCTTTGCCTGGTTTGAACTTGTTGCGTCGAATAGCGAATCACCATTCGACTTGGCGTTGGCCGCACTCGCATATGGCGTCGTCACGTGGGCTGGAATGGCTATTGTGGGCCGACGCGCGTGGCTCGCCAGTGGCGAAGCATTCTCGGTGGTGTTCGCGATCTTTGGACGTTTTGCGCCCTTGTCCGGGCCCGGTTTGCAAATTCGGCCGTACGCCGCTGGGCTTGTGGTCGCCCGCCCGCTGCATCCGTCGCGCATGGTGTTCGTCCTATTGATGCTCGCGACGGTCAGCTACGACGGGATCATGGAGACGCCACTTTGGAACAACATTGAAGACAGTGTTTTTCGGATGCAAGGGCTGGCACCAGTCTTGTTCACGCTTAGGGATTGGACCGGGGATGTGCCGGCCGTTATCCGCACGTTGGGACTGGTTGTCCTGCCGGCGCTATTCGTTCTTGTTTATTTGACGTTCATTTGGGCCATGCGCGCGCTCACACATGGCGTGGCACCGGTCAACGATGCGCGCGCGCCCGTGGCGGCCTGGCGTGCCTATACGGTCCGCGAACTCGGCGGCCTGTTCGTCTTGTCTTTGGTTCCCATCGCGATCGCCTACCACTTGGCCCACTACCTTTCTTATCTCTTGATCGCGGGCCAGATGATCATCCCACTTGCGTCGGATCCGTTTGGGGCAGGTTGGAACCTTTTCGGAACGGCGCGGTATCGCATCGATATCTCAGTCATCAACGCACGCGACGTTTGGTATACGGCGGTCGTCGCGATAGTCATTGGGCACATCATCGCCGTGTATCTGGCGCACGTTATCGCACTTAAGCTTTATCGCGACCGCTGGCTATCTCTGATTAGTCAGATACCCATCGTCATCTTGATGATTGGCTATACAATGGTTAGCTTATGGATATTAGCGCAGCCGATTGTCGAATAATGTTAAATAAGGCCCATTGACTTGAAAGATGTGTGCCCCTCACGGCCCACAATCAAATGGTCGTGGAGGGTAATACCAAGTGCGTGGCCAGCTTCGACCAATTTCTTGGTCATGGCGATATCCGCCTCGGATGGCGTTGGATCCCCACTTGGATGATTGTGGACGACGATTACAGCACTGGCCCCAAGGTCCAGTGCGCGGCGGACGACCTCTCGTGGATAAACCGGCGTTTCATTCACGGTACCGGTCTGCTGTATTTCATCGGCGATCAGTTTGTTCTTTGTGTCCAGAAACAGAACGCGAAACTGCTCGGTTGTGCTGTACTGCATGGCGGCCTTACAGTAGCTCAGCAAGGCGTTCCATGAATTGACGATAGGCCGGTCGGAGATTTGATCGCGAAGCGCGCGCTGCATCGCCGCATCGACAACTTTGAGCGCTGTTATGACTGTGTCACCGACTCCCGTGAATTCGCGGAGCAGAACCGGATCGGCGCCGATCACGCCGGCGAAATTGCCAAACCGTTCGATCAACTGCTTGGCCAAGGGTTTAACGTCGCGCCGCGGTACGGCGAGAAACAGCAAGAGTTCAAGGAGTTCGTAATCCGCCAAGGCGTCAGCGCCCGCATTCAAAAAACGCCTGCGCAGCCGTTCGCGGTGACCCACATGATGAGGGCCACCGGACGAACCTGACGCATCGCGTAGCATCTATGCGGTCACATAAGGTGGCTGGGTCAGCCCGGCTGGCGAAAGTGTGAAAATCTCGTGGCCAGTTTCTGTGACGCCAACGGTGTGTTCAAACTGCGCTGATAAGGACCTGTCTTTGGTGACCGCCGTCCATCCGTCATTGAGCACTTTGACCTCCCACCGACCCAAATTGATCATGGGCTCGACGGTAAACAACATGCCCGGACGGAGCGCCAAGCCCTGGCCCGGTCTGCCGAAATGCATGACGCTGGGCGTGTCATGAAATACGCGCCCGATACCATGGCCACAAAAATCGCGAACGACGGCACACCTTTGATTTTCTGCATAACTCTGTATGGCATGGCCGATATCGCCCAAGGTAGCGCCCGGCCGGACAGCTTCGATTCCCCGCATCATGGCCTCATAAGTCACTTCGACCAGGCGCGCGGCCCGACGCGGAACCTTGCCCAACTGGAACATCCGGCTGGTATCACCGTGCCAGCCGTCCAAGATGACCGTAACGTCGATATTGACGATGTCGCCCTCAAGCAGCTTCTTGTCGCCAGGAATGCCGTGGCAGACAACATGATTCACCGAAGTGCAAATCGACTTGGGAAAACCACGATAATTCAGCGGCGCCGGGATCGCACCGTGATCAACAATAAGATCGTGGCACAGACGATCTAACGTGCCCGTCGTCACGCCAGGCACGACATGCGGGGTAACAAAGTCCAGTACTTCGGCCGCCAGGCGGCCAGCCCGGCGCATCGCCTCGAACGCATCGGTACCGTGAATTTTGACTTCGGGCTGCCGCGCGCGTTTTCCCTCATACAAATTTCACACTCCCAATACCTCAATTGCCAACGTGACGCAGCCTACCGAATTGGCAATTGTCGATCCAAGACAATGGCTTCCGTACTTATGGCACAAGAATAGCACACGCTTTCTACCCCGCGCGCCTGCGCCTCAACAAAGGCGGCGTTGTAAGCGGGGTCGATATCGGCCGCCACACGGAAATCTGTGCAATCCGTACGCTGCACCAAATAAAACAGGACCGCCCGATGCCCGGCTGCGACCACATCCATAAGTTCAGCCAAATGCTTGGCCCCGCGCGCGGTTACAGAATCAGGAAATTCGGCACCCGCATCGCGTTTCAAATGCACATTCTTGATTTCCACATAGCAACAACCTTTGTCGCCTTCAAGAAGCAGATCGATCCGGGAATTCCGGCCATATTTGACCTCCCGCCGAAGCTTCGGATACGCCGCCAGCTGGGTAACCCGCCCCGCCTCGATCGCCTCTGCGACGATGGTATTAGGATGGGTTGTGTTGATACCCACCAAGCCGTCGTCTACGTAGGCGAGCTCCCACGACCAGCGCAGTTTTCGAGCTGGATTGCGCGCGGGTGAGAGCCATACGCGTATACCGGGTTCATTGAGCCCCAACATACTACCCGGATTGGCACAATGCGCCGTCACCTCGCGCCCATCATCCAAACGCACGTCGGCAAGGAATCGCTTGTAGCGACGCACAAGGTAGCCGGCGACCAAAGGATCCAAAAACTTCATGGCGCGAACATAGTGAGGCGGCGGCCGGCGGTCCACCGCCTGAACTGCCGCCCCGGCGGGCGTCCGCAATCCGGTGCGGCTTGGGCGCCGCGATCGACTCCGCTATGATCGGCGTCCCGTATGAATCGCCGAGAAAGAATTCTCCCTTATGAAGAGTGGTGCGCGTCCGACCGCTTGCGTCTTGATCATTGGTAACGAGATATTGTCCGGCCGAACCCAAGACGTGAACTTGAACTACCTCGCGACCCAACTCACGGACATGGGCGTGCGTCTGGCCGAAGCACGGGTCATTCCCGACGATCGGCACGTGATCATCGAGTCGGTCAATTCGTGTCGGGCGGCGTACGATTACGTGTTCACAACCGGCGGTATCGGACCGACTCACGATGATATTACGTCCGAGTGCGTGGCCGCAGCGTTCCGCGTACCGCTGATCCAAAATCAAGACGCACGTGCCTTGTTGGAAACCCAATTCAAACGCATTGGGGCCGAACTCAACGAGGCCCGGTTGCGCATGGCCAACACACCGAAAGGCGCGGTTTTGATCGACAATCCCGTCTCTGCGGCGCCCGGCTATCGTATGGGCAACGTGTTCGTGTTGGCGGGCGTGCCGAAGATCATGCAGGCGATGTTTGAAGGCTGCCGCCGCCATATCGCGGGCGGGCCGCCGATGCTATCGCGCACCGTCGTCGCCTACCTGCCGGAAGGCACGGTCGCGGCGCCGCTCGGCGCTTTGCAGGCCGAATATGACGATGTCGAGATGGGCAGCTATCCGTTTTATCGGGCCAAGCGATTCGGCACCAGTTTGGTGCTGCGCAGCACCGATCGGACACGACTTGATCGCGCAGTCGATGCGCTTATCCGCCTTGTCGACGATCTTGGCGGGGATCCGGAAACGGAATAGCACGGGTGTTCCGACACGGCGCGCGACCCGGTCGCGTGCACTGACAGCACCCCTTTTGCCTTCATATACGTTGCTATATTGTCGCCGCCGATGGCTCAGTGGCAGTCCCATTTGAGCATCGGCCGCGTGGTGGAATTGGTAGACACAGCAGACTTAAAATCTGCTTCCGTTCGCGGAGTGCCGGTTCGAGTCCGGCCGCGGCCACCAATAAAATCAATGCGTTAAAGAACAGATTTCGTTGTGGCGATTTTGGGAGCGACAAGCCAGTAAGCACATAGTAAGCACGGACGCCGATTTCGCGTGGATTTCGCTCTGACACATTCATGCACTTGTAGACCCTTCACGAGCATCTGTTGCATATGCCAGACACACTCGCACGTAGAGGCGTGGGCAGGGTCACCAACCTCCCCACCCTCGAGCAGGAACTCCACGAACGCCTGATCGAATATGAGGCCCTATCCGCGGCCTGGCCGCGTGGCCGGACTGCCATGGAGCGCTATCGGATCGGGAAGCGCCACGAACAAACGTTGGCCCGGATCGCTGAGCTCGAGGCCGCTATCGCCAGCGCCAAGGCCGTGACACTCGAGGATGCCGCCGTGCAGCTGCGACGGGTGCTCGCCAGGTTGCATGACGCGTCACTCAAGGCGTTGGTCCTATCGGCGTTGGGGGCTGTCGGTTCGTGTGAGTGTAGCGGCTGGGTCTAGCGGTCAGATCCCTGACGCTACGTAGGGCATTCCCGCAATTCGGTGCGTGGCCTCGATACTACTATTCGGTCTTCATGAAAATTGGCTATGTTACTCGTGTGACATCAATCGTCGGCATCCAATGTAAAGATGGCATCGTAATCGGTGCGGATAGCTCTGCTACGTTCGGTGGAAGCGGCGGACGGCTCCGCACGATTGAGCAGCTCACCGAGCGCAAGATCGAGATTATACAGGACCAAGTGATTGTGGCCGGGACCGGGGCGGTTGGGCACGGTCAACGGTTCATCGGCGTCGTAAAAGAGCTTTTCACCAATAATCAGTTGGCGAACGCTTCGGCACTGAACATCGCAAAACTGCTTTCTGCGCAGGGAATTAGAGAGTTCGCCGAAACACATATTTTCGAGCTAGATTATGGTGCCCTAGTAGCATATGTGGCGAGCGGGAAGCCGATCCTATGCGAGCTACCAGGCGGGCCATTGTTGAACCAGTCGATGCCCACAGCATTTCAGCCGGAGCTTAAGGAGCCAAATGATCTTTGGTTTGTCTCAATGGGCAGCGGGCAATCGATCACCGACTCCTTTCTCGCCCTTTTCCGTCAGGTGTTTTGGCCCGATGAACCTCCAAATCTGCAAGGAGGAATATTCATGGCACTCTGGGCACTCAGCCACGCTTGCGAGGTTAACCCGGGCGGCATCAACCGACCGGAACGTATCGCTGTACTCGCGAAAGACGGTGATGAGTTTCGTGCAAAGCTGCTCGACGACGACGAACTTGCCGAACACCGCAATCTCGTAAACGACGCCACGAAACACATGCGCGGATTTCGAGACGTCGTCGAAGGGCAGGCCGGAACGAGCGATGTGCCCATGCCCGGCAGGTTAAGCACTTAGCTTTGGAATACGCTATTCACGCGCATCCGGGGATAGGCTTTGTAAATCGAACCTACGAGTTGCGAAAATGAAAGGCTTTTTATCCAGCCGATAACCGTTCTCATGTAGTCTTGAACACCAGAGGGTAGCAACCGGAGTTCGGCCTCACCAATCTGTTGTCCCTGCGGAGTAAGTGAGTACCGGCGGCGGCCAGCCATTTGATCTGAGCGCTCAACGTTCACCAGCCCCTCGGTGTGTAGGCTTTCAAGTTCGCGGTAAATCGTCTTGTCAAATGGCCCATAGTGATAGGGGACAAAAGTGAATTTGCGCCCGCCGATCGCATCTGCCACGTTCTCGTCCAACAGGAAAAACAGTTTTTGAACCTGAACAGGCGCAAACGACAGACCCCGACCGGTGGCGAGCGCCGCAAGCATGAACCGCTTTCGCTCGGATAGCCCAGCCGACATAGCCGCCTCCCTCAGATCATGGGCCAGTTTGATACGGCAATTACGAAGACTCTGTAAAGGGACGAAACCGTAATAATATGGCCGCCTGGGTTATGGGTAATTGGCAGCCGAATGCGCCTACCAAATTGGCAGAAGTTAGATCGTAAGAGCGCTTGCCGGTACTCGTTTGGCGGGCTTCCAGATTCACAGTCGGTCAATTCCACCGATTTGATGACAGCTTGCCCGCAGTCGCCGCAGCCACGACCAATTGTCGCTGGAAAGAATGAGCTTGCCAATGGCAACCCACCAGGCAATCCAAACCAACAGTGCCAATCCTCCTAACATGGGCTGAGGCAGCGGCAGAGTATCCAATAGTAGTACCGGCCAAGGGACTATAAAAAGCACGAGAAATGGCAGCCACGTCAGTGCATAAAGGCCCGTACCGACAGCAAACCGTACGATGTTGAACTCGCAGCCCTGCATGGCGCCTCCCTACCATCCGCGTGAATCCGCCCACGAGTTTACACTTCTTCGGAGGAAAAGCCCCGCTGAAGCGGGGCCTTGGTGCTGTCAGCGTTGTGGGCGGTTGAGGGGAAGGCAGCGCCACGAAATCTGGCGGGGGAATCTTAGCAGGATATAATTGGAGGATCGAAGGCGAGCCATATCACATGCCTTTGCTCGTCCGTTCCTTCGACTGCATCGCGTAAGTGAGAAAGATCTTGAGATAGAGTGGTCACTACGTCCGTAGCCCCACCGGCCTCAACAGGTGCGGCCGGGGCACAATTCGAAGCCAAGGTAGGCGCTTACTATCTGCTTGCCATGTTGCGGGGCGCGGAACCGCGCGGTTTGCCAGATAGGATTTTTGATCGCGTTGAGCTGCAGCGCGCCGCAGAGGGCCATCCGCTCGACGATATCATCGTCCATGGACATGACCAGCGCGGCGCTGAAGCTGTACTTGAAGTCCAAGTGAAGCGCGCAATCAGCTTTGCGCCGAGGGATCAAGTATTCGAAGAGGTCGTCCGCCAAATTGCCGCTGTAGTGCAAAAATCGGAACTCCTGTCCAGTCACTACGAACTCGCAATAGCTACCGCACAAACAACGCGCGTCATTACTGGCGCGTATCAGGAGGTGTTGAACTGGGCTCGGAAGATGGGCTCGGCAATTGACTTCTTGGCACGAATCAACCGGACGGGCTCCGCCAATGACCAAATGCGCACGTTTGTCGCGACGCTACAATCGCATCTTCGACAGGGTGGCGCAGCACATGACGACGAGACGGTTTGGCAAGTGCTTCGCCGTCTACAAATCCACGTCTATGATTTCACTGCGGTCGGGTCGGCGAGCGAATCCCATGCCCGCGATCGTGCTGCTGATGTGCTGCATCCGGACGCAAAGGGCGAAGCCGGCGCTTTGTGGAGCGCGCTAATTGAGTATGCCCTTGACCTAGCCGCGAGCGGAGGCGACGCTACGCGCCAAGACCTATTCGATGCACTCCAGGGTCGTTTCCGCTTTGAAGGAGAGCGCCGCTACTCAATTGCTCGAGCAGCAATTGCGGAGGCCTCAAAACAGGCTCTCGACGATATCTTCGATAAGGTTGGAGGTGTCGCGCTCGGGCGCCACGCTAGAATTGCCAGCATCCGAACCGCCGCCGACACCGGGCGCTTCATCCTGATTTGCGGCGCCGCAGGTGTTGGCAAATCAGCATTGCTAAAGCATTTGGCGGAAGAAGCCGCACGCGAAAGCCGTGTCCTCGTGCTCGCACCTGGACGTGTGCCGCAAGGGGGCTGGTCGGCTCTGCGCAACCAAATCGGCTTCGACGGTACCGCCAAAGAACTATTGAGCGATCTAGCGTGCGATGGCGGCGGTTGGGTCTTCATCGATAATCTTGACTTCATTGCTCCTGAGGAACGTCCCACGGTCAACGACTTGGTACGTGCGGCGGCAGGCATCCCGGGCGTCATCGTAACCGCGACAGCGCGTGAACGTTTTGGGCTCGACGAGCCGAGCTGGTTGCCTGAAGACGCCATCTGCTGCCTTGGACGTGCTGATACAGTGCGGGTCAATGAGCTTAGCGAAGAAGAAGTCGCCGAACTGCGTGAGGCTGAGCCGAAGCTGCGTGCATTGCTTGCTGGTGGTCATCCGGCTAAGGCAGTAACGAGAAATCTTTTCCGGTTGTCACGTCTGATTCAAGCGCCCGAAGGCGCGCGGGAGCCGCGATCAGAAGTAGATATGGCTGAACTTTGGTGGCAAACCGCTGACGGCGCACCCGCCGAGACGCGACGGGAACGAGGGCGGTTATTACGCGAACTTGCTGCGCTCTCACTCAAAGGTGACCAAAGCTTCGATGTCACGTCGCACCCTCCGTCGGCCGTTGATGCGCTCATCAAGACAGAGAGTCTGCGTGACCTCGGAAACGATCGGGTTGCGTTCCGTCATGACGTTCTTCGCGAGTGGGCGATTGCCAACCTGATCGTCTCAAAGCCGGTAACGCTGGACCAATTGCCTTTCGCGCAGGTAGCATCGCCGGCGCTGGCTAGAGGCGTTGAGCTGGCAGCACGAATCGTGCTCGAAATGGCGCGCGACCTCGTCAATTGGCGAAGGCTTTTGGATACCGTGAGTGGGGTGCATGCTCACCCGTCATGGCGGCGTGCTGTTTTGCTGGCTATGGCCCATTCCGAAATCGCCGACGAACTAGTGACCTTGATGGAGGAGACGCTGCTCGCCAACGACGCAGCGCTCTTGCGTGAGCTAATCCCGATTATGATTGCGGTGGACGTGCGGTCGATTCGCGATGTCTACGCAACGGCCAGCGTGGACGCATCAGTTATTCCGGACACGCTCAATATACCGAGCAGCCCGGGATGGTGGCCTTTAGTCGAATGGCTTTTGCAGCTCGGCGACAAACTGCCGGCTGCGGCGATCCCCGCGGTGATCGATCTGCTTCTGGGTTGGTGCAACATTGGAGTAATTACCCCAGATCTGCTTCCACACGCGGTTTTGGAGCGCCTGAAAACCTGGCTGGTGGACATAGAGAAGTCGAACGATGCCGAAAGCTGGCGCGACAGTCCGACAGTATTCGGTGGTGAGCTCTCTCATAAGGACCTCCAGCGAATCGAGGAGAACCTTCGAGCATATTTCACGTTATTTTCCGATCGCGTACCAGATATCGCTAAAGACTACCTACGCTTTGTGCAGACACTTCGCCGCAAGGAAGATGTTTACGCAAAGCTTCTGAAATCTCATGGAACGCTGGCGCAGGCCGCACCGGAAGAGTTAGCTGCCATAACCCTCGACGCACTTCTCCACCCTGAGGAGGAGTCCAAGAAGCGCGGCAACCGCTGGTACAACGACGCTCTCACTCACGTTGATCACGGATTTCTCCCCGCGTCACCGGAGCAAGGCCCTTTCTTTGACCTGCTCACGCACGCGCCCGCCGTTGGATTGCAGCTTATCCGCAGCCTGATTGACCGCGTGATCGATTTCCATTCCAAGGGTGAAGCCGCCGATGATCACGACACTATCCTCATTGAGCTTTCCGGTGGCACTCGCCGATTCCCGTGGGTGAACACCTATGGATGGTCGCGCTCGAGCGGGTACTTTTCCATCACATCCGCATTGATGGCTCTCGAAGCGTGGGCACACGCACGAGCCAAGAGGGGCGATGCCATCGACGCTATTGTTGCGGACGTTATCGGACCACCCGATGCGCCTGCCGCGTATTTGCTTGTTGTTGTCGACATACTGTTATCGCATTGGCCTGAGTCGCGTGCTGCTGCGATACCGTACATCGCATGTCCAGAACTTTTGTCGCTCGATCTCGTACGTCCCGTACAAGAAAGTTTCAATATGGCCAACATCTCCGGGCCGGCAGGGCCAAAGCTTGAGGCACTAAGAAGTCGCGCATCACGACGCGTGAGCCTAGACCACCTCTTACCACGCTACGCCAACAACCGCGATTGGAACGACCTTCGCGAACGCGTCGCGGAGCTTATGACAAAAGCTGCGGACCGGCTTGGCCCCTACCAGCGAAGGGACGATCTGGGTTGTCCACGGCTGATGGCGTTTCATGCTCTGAATATGCTCGACCCTGGAAACTACGTCGATGTTGAGATCGAGCGCGACGACGGCGAGAAGGTCAGTGGCCGCCAGTTCGAACCGCCAGCGGCAGAGGCGAAACACTTCGAGTTGCTACAGAAGGTGGCATTTGCGCGCGACAATGATGTTCAAGCTATGCAATGGGTGGTTGCTGCCGTTGATAATCCTGAGCGGTCATCACCCGAGCTAGCCGAAGCTCTTGTCGAATGGGCACAGAATGTGAGGACACCCGATCCTGACGATGACGTTATCGCCGATAACATCGTAGCCGTAGCCATGATTGCGATTCGCGACGGCGGCCCAGAATTGCGCGCGCGGATTGACCAGTGGGCACAGGATGTATTTGCCAAGGCACTGGCTACCGAGCCTGACAGAGCGCGATTCTTCCGTACCGGTATGCTCCACAATCCCATCGCCATTGCATTCGCGGGTCGTGTGTTTGCTCTTCGCAAGAGTTCGCCGACGCGAGACGAACTCAAGCGCATACTCGGCATGGCAGGCGGCGACCCTGCCGCCGCGCATGGAGCCCCAGCGGCGGCCCTCGCATTGCGTACGATCGATGCCAGATTGCCGCGAGCCGTGTTGCGCGTTGCGTTCGCGGCCAGTGTGCGGCCGTGGCGTCGGTCGAACGCCAACAGCACGGCAAACGGACTAGCGGACGAGCGCCTACGCGACAAGGTGAATAGCCAAATCAGTTCTGAACTGACATGGCTCTGTGGTGACGGCGTGGAACCAGCTTGGCCCCTGTTTCCTCGCGAGGCCGTGCGGTCACGTAGCCGTCTAGGTATGCGCATCGGTGCAGTCGGCAGGGATACGAGAGGGAACAAGAGCAATCCACGCAAGACCTTCGTGGACCATCAAGCAGCAGCGCTCTGGCTACGCGGCCTCTGGGACCCCTCTGAGACCAATCGGGATTGGCTTCGCGATCTACTCCGTACCTATGCGGCTTGGACCTTTAGCGCGAATGGTGCGGGACTGCCCGAAGAGGAGGAGACAGCCGAACAGCCGAGTGATTGGAACAGCATCTTTTTTACTGTTTTGGCCAATTGCTTGCCGGGCTGGCCGCAGCCGTTTGTCGAGGCCGCCATCGCGCCGATCTTCACCCTCCAGGACAAGAATTTCTACGATGTAGTCGCTGAATTATTACGAGATCTCGATGTCGTTTATTTCAATAATGCGGGCATCGGATCTGACATTGTTGTTGCAGTCCGGGCTCGAATCGCCGAGCGCCTGGAACGTAGTCATGGCTGGCAACTATTACGCGGCACCAAGTCTGACGGCATTGAGATGCACTTGGCGCGGGCGGCCGCCGTACAGTTTTTCAACGATCACGACTTTGGCCAAACACCCAGGTGTTATTTACCCATAAACGCGATTGAAAAATCACTCGTTTTCATACCAACGTTGCAGGAGCTCGCAGTAAGCGCGCCCTCGCCGTTCGTAGCAATCGTTGTCTTGAATTTGCTCGAGGTCGCGCCACGGGTCGCGCAGATGCCTTTCCTTCTGGCTTTCTCTTCGGCCGCGCTCGATACTTATCCTGATGATCGTGACTTTTGGATTGACCTCGGCATAGGTCGGCGCATTTGCCAGTGGATGGCGTCTGTTCGTGATGAACACCCCGGAGCGTTTGGACTTGGCGCCGACAACAGACCTGAGATTGACCGACTTCTTGCAAGACTCGTGGCCGTGGGTGTAGTGGAAGCGCACCGCCTCGAAGTCGTGCTCAACGTGCATTGAGACAGCCTAAGGACGGGATTGTCGGAAGCCGCTCGACAACCACTCGGAGTAGAGCACTACTTTGCAAGGCGTCGCTTTGAACAAGCATTCGCCGGCCAAATGCCAGTCCCCTCCGGAAAATACATACGTGGGACAAGAACCCAGTTCTCGGTAAAGGTATGGTTTCGGAATGGCGTCTCCCTTCAGGCGTGCCACGTTCGGGCTATTAGCGCGCATTCGCGGCTGCTCCGGTTCACATCCGGAGTTAAGACCAAGGCCTGTAACGACAACACGACAACAGGGCGGAGAGTGTATCCCCGCCCCGTTGCCTTGACTGTCAACCGGCATTGAATTGGGCCCCCCAATCGGCGTGCAAAGAGGACCCCCGTGTTGGCGTGTTTGAGGACGCCCGGAGGCGATGCGCGAAGCCATCAGGTTTGCGCAGTGCATTGCCGGAGGGCGCTTCGAGGAGGTTTTTTCAGGCGCGGTTTTTGAAGCGCCAGCTCTCATTGCCTGTTTCGACGATGTCGCAGTGATGTGTCAGCCGGTCAAGCAGTGCCGTCGTCATCTTTGCATCTCCGAACACGCTCGGCCATTCGCCGAAGGTCAGGTTGGTGGATACGATGATCGTCGTGCGCTCGTAGAGACGGCTGATGAGATGGAAGAGCAACTGACCGCCGGTCTGTGCAAAGGGCAGATAGCCGAGTTCATCGAGGATCAGAAAGTCCAGTCGGCACAGAAGGTCGGCCATGCGCCCTTGCCGGTCGGCGCGCGCTTCGGCGTCGAGCTTGTTGACGAGGTCGACGACATTGAAGAACCGTCCCCGCGCCCCGTCCCGAATGCAGGCGCGGGCGATGCCCACAGCGAGATGGGTTTTTCCTGTGCCGGTACCGCCGATCAGGATCAAGTTGCGCTGGTGCTGCAGGAATGCGCCGCCAGCCAGATCGCGCACCAAAGTCTCGTTGACCGGCGTCTCGTTGAAGTCGAATTCTTCGATCTCCTTGGCCAGCGGTAGCTTGGCGATGGTCATCTGATACTTGATCGAACGTGCTTGCTTTTCGCTGATCTCGGCATGAAGGAGGTCACCGATGATCTTCTGCGGTTCATGCTGGCGCTTTACAGCGCTGACGAGAATCTCGTCATAGGCGGCCTTCATGCCGTAGAGCTTGAGCTGTCCCATCGCGTCGAGAACTTGCAGTCTTTCCATGGTTGGATCTCCTGAGGCTGTCGTAACGGGCACAATCGGCGGCAGGTTCACACTGAAGTCGCAGCGCTTCTGGCGTTGCGATGCTCACCGGTGGGCCGGGTTCTCTCTGCCGCGCCAGGATGTTGAGAATGACGTCGGCAGAAGACACGCCCTCGCGAAGCGCTTCGGCGCAAGCGGCCTCCACCGCCGGCAGACCGTCGGTCAGCACCGCGCCAAGGATGTCCACCATTTGCCGGTCACCGTTTGCAATGTTCCGCAGCTTCCGCCGCACCTGCTTCATGGCGGTTGGAAGCGACCAGTCCTTGAACGGTGCTCCATTGCGCAACGCACCGGGTTTGCGAGCAAGAACCGGGATGTAATGCCAAGGATCGTAGACCGTTTTGTCACGGCAGAAGACACGGGCATGGCGGCCGACAATCTGACCGCCTTGCCAGAACTCCACCTGTTCGGCATAGGCGCGTATCTCCACCGGCCGGCCAACGGCTGTGGCATTGACCGAGTAGCGGTTGCAATCAAACCGGACCAGGCAGGTCTTGGACACTGATGCCGGCACGGCGTGGAAGCCGTCGAAGGGACCGGTATAGGGGACAAGACTTGCGCGTTCGGCCTCGAACATTTCCCAGACAGTCTTGTCGCGCCTGTCCGGGTGTGGATGCGCCTTTGCCCAGGCGATGCAGCGATCGAGCAGCCATGCGTTGAGGTCCCGGTAGGTCTTGAACCGCAGCCGTGGCGTGAAGAACCGACGACGTATGACACCGACTTGGTTCTCAACCTGTCCCTTCTCCCAACCCGAGGCCGGCGTGCAGGCCACCGGCTCGACAAGGTAATGCCCGCACATTTGCAGGAACCGGCGATTGTAGGCGCGTTCCCGGCCGACGAAGATTGCGTCGACCGCCGTCTTCATGTTGTCGTAAATGCCGCGCGCACACGCGCCCTTGAAGAAAGCGAAAGCTCGATCGTGGGCATCGAACACCATCTCTTGCGTCTCGCGGGGGTAGGCGCGGACGAACGGCATCCGGCTATGGCAGAGCCGAACATGTGCCGCCTTCACCGTCGTGGTGACCCCGTTGATCAGGACAATCTCGTGGCTCCAGTCGAACTGATATGCTTCGCCCGGATCGAAGCTCAGCGGCACGAAGGCCGATGCAGACGCTGCGCATGTCTGCCGGATCCAGGATGCGGCATAGCGCCGAACCGCGTCGTATCCGCCTTCATAGCCAAGACCGCGGAGCTCTTCGAAAATACGAACCAGTGTTAAGCGCTCGCGCTTAGGACGGCGCGCATTCTCCGTGAGCATGTGATCGAGCTCGTTCCGCCAGGGGCCGATCTTCGGCCTGGGCTGAACCGACCGCTCGTAAATGAATTCCGTCTTCCCGGAGCGGATCACTTTGCGGACAACCTTCCGCGAGACCTTCAGCTCCCGGCAAATCTGCTTGATCGGCTTCTGTTGTTGAAAATACGCCCGCCGGATCTTCGCGATCGTCTCCACTACCAGCATCCCAAACTCGGCCCCCGATTCGAATCGGGAGCACAATGGACCCTCGTATCAGGGAGGGGCCTTTTTGGACGCCGATCACCCCAATACTGGGGTCCTTATTCCACGCCGATCTACAATATTTGGCGCGCTTTGGGTTCCGCCATGAGCAGGTATTGCAAATCTCGCCCACACCCACGCGCAAGCGACGATACGGCCACCGCCCCTGCCCTCGAACACGGGCTGGACGAGGCTCCGGCCGGATACGAAGCCCTGGCCCGAATGGGGCGATGCGCCTCTTCAGGCTCTGGCGATTTCGGCACTTGGGACCGTTGAGACGAAAACGTGGACAGATCGCCCGGTCTCGGCCTTGCTGGACCACGCACCCCTGACCATCCGTTTTGCCGAGGTCGGCGCCGCGCTCAAAGCGAGCCGATGAAAGCCATCAACGCCTCGCGGTCGGTTTTGGTCATGGCCAGGACCGCATCGCGCGCTGCCTCCGCCTCGCCGCCATGCCACAGCACAGCCTCCATGAAGCCCCGGGCACGCCCGTCATGAAGGAAGAACTGGTGCATGTTGACACGATGTACCAGCCCAATGCCCCATAGCGGCGGCGTCCGCCATTCGCGGCCTGAGGCGGCGTGGTCGGGCCGTCCGTCGGCCAGCCCCTCGCCCATGTCGTGGAGAAGAAGATCGGTGTAGGGATAAATCGTTTGTCCGGCAATCTCCGGAAAAATGGCGTCCGCGCGGGTGGTCAGGCTCGGCGTGTGGCAAGCCGCGCAACCGGCGTCAGCGAACAACGTCTCGCCGCGACGAACCTGAGGGTCGTCAACGTCGCGTCGCGCCGGCACCGACAGCAACCGCATATAAAGCACCAGTTTCTTAAGACGCTCATCATCGAGTTCCGGCACACCACCATTGCGGGCTTCCAGACAATCGCTTTGCGCCGCCGTGCAATTGTCCATCGGGTAGACGCTGGTGGTGATGCCCATGTCGCCGAACGCCGCCGCCGCAACTTGGCTGTCGAGGCTCGCCGTATTTGCCTTCCAGCCGAACCGGCCGAGACGCTCTTCGCCAGTTAAAATGTCCCAGACCCGGTTTGCTCTGCCAGAGATGCCGTCACCATCGGCATCATCGGGATCGGCGGCGCTTTCAATCTCTTGCTCGTCGACCGCTTCGAGCAGGCCGAGACCAAAGACCGCCGGCGCAACCCGCGGCGAGAACAAGACGTCGTCTCCCAGTGGCCCGTATTTGAGATCGTTGAAGCTGTAGACCGGCGCCCGCAGACTGTAAGTCTCACCATCGGCGAACCGGCCCTCGATCTCGCGGTAGCGGACCGACGTACGGCCCTCTTTCGGCACGCCGGCAATGCTCTTGTCCTGAAGCTGGGAGCCATAGACAGGATGCGGCAACGGCCCGCCGTCGCCAGGCACGCTGAGGCGAATCAGCATCGATTCCATCGGCGCCTCGGGACTCGCCGGCGGCTGGCCACGGCCATCCTTCAAGTGACACCCGGAACACGAGACGCGGTTGTAGGTCGGGCCGAGCCCGTCGAGGCGCTCATAGGTGCCAGGCGCAACTGCCCATCTGTGGCGAAAAAGGATACGCGCGAAGGCAAAATCGCGAAGCCGCGGCTGGTCGACTGTTATGGGAACCGAAAACGCCTCTCGCGTGCGTGTCGCCGTGGTCGCGTTACCGGCCGACATCGCGCCTTCGCTGATCACGACCGCCTGGTTGGGACCACTAAAATTGTGCCAAACCCAGCGGTTGAAATCGGCCGCGTAATTGCCTTCGCCGGGACGCCAAACGTCATCCGAGTTGAGCTCGACCACCGGCACACGGTTGTCTGCCACCGCCGTAGAAAAAAGACCGAGTCCGACCAACAAGACCAAACTAAGCGTCCTGCAACTCAACACGCGAAAATCTCCTCACCTTCTGGTGCCCCGATTGGCGACGCGCACCGAGTCCACGTCATGAATGATAAAGATTCCGTGCAGACCGCCCGCATTTGTCAAGATACGCTAACATGAGGCAGTCAAGCGCTCAAATATCCGCCCGAGGTCGTGGTCAACCGCAACCTCTTGAATCCTGGCCGCACCCCCGGAATTCCGACTGGCCGACGCCCGGATCTAACGGAGCGGCTCTCAAGGCCAGCCGTTTACAAGGGGCTGCGGCGGCGTGGAGCAGTTTCGGACCCGCATCGTGCCCACAGGGGTGAATGACCGAGTAGGATGGATTCCCGCTGTCAGAGCCATGGTCCATGCACGTTTGGTCGCAGGCCAACAGACGACATTTCATTGACTTACGTCGGCTTATGGGCGGAATCCGAACATGTGCGCCGGGTTCGAAGTGCGTCGGCCCATAGCCACTTCCGGACTCTTCGCTGTGGCGGCTGCTGCCACCTAGATTGCGCATGCGACGCGCAGCTTGCCAGTTCCTCTCGAGGAGCCATAGGCTGGCGCATGGGGTTGGGGGCCTAGGGCGGAGCGCAGTCATCAAGGGGGGAAGCTCAGTTGACTGAGCCAGGGGTCGAGCAAAGGCTAGCCGCAATATTGGCGGCGGATGTCGCTGGCGAATCTAATCTAATCCGCCTCGCCGACTAGGCGCTCGATCAGGCTGCGTTGGATTTGCGCCTGCGCACGTATCCAGTGCCACATCACTTCAACCCCCGGCCGGCGCAAGGTGTGTTTGGTGGCCATAAGGTGAAGTGAGTAGGGGCCGTTGAGCCAGGATCCCGTTGGCGCCACGAGGTGCCCGGCGAAAAGGTCGTCGGCGACGAAAATAATGTTGGCAAGTGCCACGCCATGACCGGCAATCGCAGCATCGATGGTGAGATGGCTATGAGAGAAATACAGATTTTGCTGAACTTCGGTTGCGGACAGCTCCGCTATTGCCAACCAATCTTCCCACAGCAGCTGCCTGGGGGTGCCCGGCCATGGTTCGTCGTGCAGCAATGTGCAGGGTAGAAGATCATCCAAGGCATCGAACGACCGTGAGGCGAGATAGCTAGGGCTGCAGACGGGTGCCCAATATTCGGGCAAGATCTCTTCGGACACTATGTTGGCATTCGAATCGGGGGCTTCGCTAACGACCAGATCGACGCGATCTCGCGTGAAGTCGACCGCATCGAGGCTGGCGAGCACGCGCACCTCGAGTTCGGGCTCGCTATTGCGCAGGTGAGCGATGCGTGGCAGCAGCCAGCGTGCAGCAAAGGATGGCGGTGCGCTGATGGCAACGGCTGTCGAGCTTACTTCGCGACGGATCTCGTCGGTAGCCCGCGCGATATCCTCGAGCAGGGTGCCAATGACCTTGGCGTAACGTTCGCCGGCCGGGGTCAGCTCGACGCCCTTGGCGAGTCGCGTGAACAGGGTGACGCCTAGCCAGTCTTCCAGCTTCTTGATCTGGTGCGCGACGGCACCAGGTGTGAGGTTCAGGTCGTCCGCGGCCCGGCGAAACCCGCCGAGCTTTGCCGAGATGCAAAAAACGCGAAGCGCGCCGAGTGGCGGAACGGCATAGGGGCGCGCTGGCCAATGGTGCAAATTTATTCGCCCTAAGATCCAAAACTATTCACTTGCTGCCCAGTATATCTGGGATCAGCCTTGCTGCAAGGGTCGGCAAATCTGGGCCTTTGCTGAACTGTAGAGGGCATTGGGCATTGCCTAATTGCCACGTACAACAAGGCTCACCGCCGGCCGTTTCGAGCAAGGAGCAATCTCATGCACAATCGCCCCAGAATCTTTGACGCGCGGAATAGAGCCTTTGTCGCCTTTTGCAGCATAGTGCTACTTGCCTCGGCCCTCTGGTCCAGGCCGGCGATGAGCGGTTATGCAAAGGTGTCGGACGATCTTACGATTTACTATGACGAGTCAGGCAAGCCGGATGGCATCCCAATCGTGTTCACGCCGGGCTGGACCCTGACGGTTGCGACCTTCGAGCGCCAGTTGGCGCATTTCGCCGAGTCGGACACCTATCGGGCGATCGCCTATGACCCGCGTGCCCATGGCCTTTCCACCAAGACGGCCGAGGGCCATACCTACGAGCAGCATGGCCGCGATCTGCATGCGTTCATCACGACCCTCGGACTGGAGAACGTGATAATTGCCGGGCACTCATACGGCGTGCTTAGCATGCTGACCTATGTCGAACAGTTCGGTATAGACAATCTCGCTGGCATGGTTGTCATCGACGGTACGCCGAAGAGCCTTGGCGAAGACAACTCCAAGGAGTGGATCTGGTTTCGCCAGAACGATTCGGATGGCTTCCGCCAATACTTCACCATGGGTCCACTGCAAGACAGGGAATCCTTCAATGTCGAGTTCGCCAAATGGATGATCGAGGATCAATCGTCAGAGAACTTGGCGTGGATCGATGCGGTGTCGAACGGAACGCCCAATACGATAGCCGCCTTGCTCAACGAGACTGGCGCCTATGTGAACCAGACTGAGACGCTCAAGGGGTTGGCAGGCAAACTTCCGTTGCTTTACGTCTTCCGCGATGAGTGGAAGGATATTGCTCCGCCCTTGGCGCGCGAGTATACGCCAAGCGCGGATATCGTGGTCTTAGGCAAACACATGATGTTCTGGGAGCGCGCTGACCAGTTCAATGCTGCTCTCGACGCATATCTTGCGAAGCTCCCTTGAGACTGGCCTACCCGACCCTACAAGCTACGGCAGCGCAGTATCTTCGCGTTGCCGTTTTCTCTCGAGGACACCCTAATGTGTATCGGCGTTAGATGACTGTGATGCGGTTTACCGAGGCGCCGACTTCCGCGGATTTGCTGTCTCAGCAACAGTCTGCCTGGGAGCGCCAGCGCCAAGTCGTGGTCGATAAATCGGTATTCTATCGCAAGCTTTGGCAGGGTCTCGCTCCGCCAAAGGATCTGCGTGACCTTCCCAATCTGCCGCTGTCGGACAAGAAACAGCTACGGGCATCGCAGGCAGCGTGTCCGCCCTTCGGCGACTACCTTGCCAGCCCTGCTGCTCACGTCGCACGTCTTCACCGCACCTCGGGCACCACCGGGCAGGCGATGACTCTCGCCCTGTCGAAGCAGGATTGCGAGGTCACCGAGATGGTCGGCGGCCGTTGCTTTCGGGCAGCGGGTCTTACTACTGGCCACAGAGTCGTGCATTGTTTGAACTATCAAATGTGGATTGGCGGGTTGACCGATCATCTGTGCCTCGAACGTACCGGGGCGACAGTGATTCCCTTCGGCGTAGGCAGCAGCAGGACCCTCATCCAAACGATTCTCGAGCTGGGCGTGACCGCAATCTCGTGCACGCCATCCTATCCCGCGGTGCTCGAACGCGTTCTCGAAGAGCAGTTTAGCGATGTCCGTCCCAGCGACCTCGGCTTGAAGCTGGGCCTATTCGGTGGCGAGCCCGGCCTCGACGATCCGGCGTTGCGGCAGCGCATTAGCGATACTTGGGGCATAGCGCCACGCAACGCAAATTACGGCGTTTCCGACGTGCTTTCGATCTTCGCTGCCCAATGCGAGCATGACACGCGGTTGCACTTCTTTGCGGACCACGTTCTATATCCGGAACTCATCGATCCGGATACTGCGGCGCCGCGTGCCATCGAGGCCGGCCAGCGGGGTGAGCTGGTGCTCACTCATCTCATGCGCGACTGTCAGCCTCTGGTGCGCTTCCGCACGGGTGACATCATAGCGGTTGACGAGACCGAGCCATGCGCATGTGGGCAAGGTGGAATGCGATTTCGCGTCGTCGGACGCTCCGACGACATGGTCGTGGTGCGCGGCCTCAATCTGTATCCAACCATGGTGTCCGCCGTGGTTGCCACTTTCTCGGAGCTATCGGGTGACTTCCGCATCGTGCTCGATCATGCGCCGCCATACGACTTCTTGCCTTTGCAGGTAGAGCTTGCAAAAGGGCAAAACGTAACTCGAAAACTTGCCGGCAAGGTGGAGCAGGCTATCAAGACCAGGCTCGGCGCGTCCGCCAAAGTGAGCGTTCTGCCGGCGGCGAGTTTCGCGGGGACGCCTGGTAAGACACCCCGCGTCGTTAGGAGGTATGCATGACCGTATTCGAATATGAAACTGTATTGAGCGGTCTCGACGAGAATGGCGTGCGAACCATATCTCTGAACCGGCCCGATAGCCTGAATGCCATGAACCCTCAGTTGATCGAGGATGTGGCCAAAGCCTTCGAGGATGCGAACGGTGATCCTGCGACACGGGCCATCCTTTTTACGGGAGAAGGGCGTGCTTTCTGCGCCGGGGACGACAGAAAGGAGCACGTGCATCCGGAGAGCGAAACGCAGGCTCGTGCTCTGGTAACTCGGATTCAGCGGGTGACACGCGCGATAGTTTACGGAGGCAAGCCGGTCGTCGGCGCCATCAATGGCTGGGCAGTCGGCGGCGGCTTCGAATGGGCAATCAACTGCGATTTTCCGATATGGGCTGAGGGCGCGAAAGGCTTTTTCCCCGAGATCTCGCTCAATCTATTTGTAACCGGAGGGGTTACGTCGTTGCTACCCGCCTTGGTCGGGTTCAATACGGCGCGGGAAATGCTGTTTTTAGGTGAGCGCTATGATGCCAGGGCGCTATTCGATTTGGGTGTTGCCTGGCGGGTCGTCCCTGACGACCAGCTGCAGGATGAGGCTCGCAGTGTGGCGACCCGCTTGGCCGCTTTGCCGCCCCTCTCCGTCAGAGCCATGAAACGGGTGCTTGCCCAAACAGCGGCGACTGACCTCAATCTGGCCCTAAATCTGGAGACAGAAGCAACGATTGCTGGCTTTCTTGATCCCGAGACGACGAGCCGGCTAAAGGCATTCTAACGTGAGGCCGACAGGTCACTTTTACCCCCGAGCAGCTCTTCGACGAAGATTCCCAGCAACTGTGGTCGGCTGTTCGCCATCCTGTTTCGAGGCTGTCGACCATAAGCCGTCGAAATACTTACTGAGCACTTCGGCGATCCGAGCTCACTCTACGGGATCTTGCGCCCAGCTATCGATGCCGAGCAGCAAGGCATGAACGTCGCAAACGGGTCAATTCCCGTTGTCAGGAGCACTTCCGATGCACGTCTGATAACCGACGAACAGCAGACATTTCAGCAACTTACGTCCGTTTCTGAGTGGAACCCGGACGTTTGAGCCAGGGCCCCAGTGGGTCGGCCCGTAGCCAAAACCTGCCTTTCTAGACGGCCGCCACGAGCTCGATAGCCCTCACACTGCGATATCCAGTGGCGCAAATTATTTCGGTACAAGGCAGAGCAGGTGCTCGTGTCATTTCGCCTTGAGAAGACCTCAGTCCCCATTCACTGGCCAGAGCGTTAAGGGCTTCAATTAACTTGCTGGTCGGCGCCTGTCTGGGGTTTCCACTCTGGCGAAGAAAGGATTATTTTGGCTATTCGCTCGATACCATCTGATCAAGACCTTGGAGCTCTCATGAAGTCTATAGAATTCTGGTTTTCGGTTGGCAGTACCTATAGTTTCCTGAGCATCATGCGTCTGGCAGATGTCGAAACCGAGACGGGAATCTCCTTCGATTGGCGCCCCTTTAGCGTGCGTGCCATCATGACCGAGATGGACAATATTCCGTTTGCCAATAAGCCAATCAAAGCCCGGTATATGTGGCGAGATATTGGACGGCGAGCAGAGAAATATGGCATCGAAGCTGTCCTGCCGGCACCATATCCTCTGCAGCAATTCGATCTGGCCAATCGAGTTGCCATCGTAGGCCGGCAAGAGGGTTGGTGTCGTGACTACGTCATCGCCACCTATCGTCGATGGTTTCAGCATGGCCAACCCGCGGGTAGCGAGCCGAACCTGACAGAGAGCTTAGCCGAGATCGATCAGCGCCCGGAGCGAGTGATCGAACTGGCCAATACTCCGGAAATTGAAGTTGCCTACTTGGAGTCGACAGACGAAGCGCGTTCCCGCGGTATCTTCGGCTCCCCGACATATGTTGTCGGGCGGGAGTTATTCTGGGGTGATGACCGCTTGGAAGACGCAATCTTCTGGCATCGCACTGGCGAAATCTGATGGGCGGCCGAAGCGTCATTTGACTGATCGGTCCACCATTCCGTTCTTGCTGGGCAAGCTGAATGACGTCCGGACTCGGGCGTAGATTTTACGTAACAAACCGAAATAGCTGCATTTTTCTCCAGCCCTTTGTCATCGGAGCCGTCTGATTTTTCCTGGGTGCAGCCAACAAGAGATATGCGACATATCGGCTGCGCGCTTTCTTCCTCACGTGTAACCTCGCGTTTGGAGGTTACGCATGACTGCTATTGGCGAGTGGCTCGAAGGGTTGGGGCTCGGTCAGTTCACCGAGGCCTTTGAGGCCGAGCAGATCGACTTAGATGCCTTGCCCGATATAACCGAGCAGGACCTCAAGGACATGGGGTTGCCAATCGGCCCAAGGCGAAAGATTCTTCGGGCAATCGACGCGCTAGGATCGAGCATCAACGACCCAGCCCCGCCGTCTTTGACGTCGCCTTTGCCCGAACCAAGCATGAAATTTGTTCCGGACGCGGAGCGCCGTCAGATCACAGTGATGTTCTGCGATCTCGTGGGCTCCACAGCACTTTCCGAACAGCTCGATCCCGAGGACCTCCGAGATTTGATGCAGGCCTACCAGCAAGCTTGCGGCGCAGTGGTAGAACGCTATGAAGGCCATGTGGCGCAATACTTGGGCGATGGACTGATGGTCTACTTCGGTTGGCCGCGTGCCCATGAGGATGATGCCGAGCGTGCGGTACGAGCCGCTTTGGACATTGTTGGTTCCGTGAAAGCGGTCGATGCGCCGACGCCCTTACAGGTGAGATTGGGCGTTGCCACCGGACCGGTGGTGGTCGGTGAGACCGGCGGCGGTGATGCCTCAGTGCCTAAGCTCGCGGTCGGCGAAACACCCAATTTGGCGGCCCGCGTGCAAGGACTGGCGGCCCCAGACGAGATCATCGTCGCGCCGGTCACGCGCGATCTTATCGGCGCGCTGTTCGACACGGACGACCTTGGTTTGCACGGACTCAAAGGCATCATCGAGCCGGTACGCGCATGGCGGGTCAACGGTTTGGCACGAGTCCAAGGACGTTTCGCGGCCAGGCGCGCAGGTGTGCGCACGGCAATTATGGGGCGCGACAGCGAAATCACCCTGATCATGGATCGTTGGCAACGTGCCAAAGACGGTGAGGGCCAAGTCGTTCTGCTGAGTGGAGAGGCGGGAATCGGCAAAAGCCGGCTTGCCCAAGAGGTACGGGAGCGGATCGCCAGCGAGGGCCACACACGCTTGCTCTATCAATGCACGCCTTTTCATGCGAATGCAGCATTCCATCCGATCATCGAACAGCTGCGGCACGCCCTGGATGTCACGCCCGCCGACCCGTCGCAGGACCGTTTATATCGGCTGGAAACACTCCTCGCCCAGAGTACAGAGTCGCTAGAAGAAGTTATCCCACTACTAGCTTCGCTGTTGTCGTTGTCGACGGAAGGTCGGTATCCGGCACTCGATCTCTCGCCTCGGCAACACATGGAACAGACGATTGGTGCTCTGGTGGCGCAAGTTTTGGGATTGGCAAAAAGTCGACCTGTTCTGATTATTCTTGAAGACGCGCATTGGATCGATCCGACTACTCTCGAAACGTTTGGCGAAATCATTGCGTCAATTCACAACGCCCGGGTTCTTATCATCATCACCCATCGACCGACATTCGTGGCACCGTGGACGGGGCAGGCACATGTTGCGGTTCAGAACTTAAGCCCATTGAGCCGACGCCAAGGCGCGGCCATGGTCGCGCAGCTCACGGATGACAAGACCCTGCCGCGGGAGATATTGGACCGAATCGTCGACAGGACTGATGGCGTGCCTTTGTTTGTCGAAGAACTCACTCGAACCGTGCTCGAGGAGGGTTCGCTGAGCGACGCGGGTGACCACTACGAGCTGGCCGTTCCATTGCAGCAATTTGCCGTTCCTGCGACGCTTCAGGATAGCCTGACGGAGCGACTTGATCGTCTCGGTCCCGCTAAGGAAGTTGCGCAAGTTGCCGCCTGTATCGGGCGCCGCTTTTCACGCTCGCTGTTGGCCGCGGTGAGCTCCGTTCAAGGCACAGCGCTTGACGCATCCTTGGATACCCTTGTTGGCAGCGGATTGGTGTACGTCACCGGATCGGGTGCCGATCCTGCCTTCGCATTCAAGCATGCCCTTGTCCAAGAGACGACATACGCCGGGCTGTTGAGACGCACCAAGCAGCGTATTCGAGCCACCATCGCCGATCGCCTGATCGAGGACGACCAACAGGGCCGGGGCTGCGATCCGCTCGCAGTTGCTGACCATCTTATCGCGGCGGATAAGAGTCTCGGTGCTCTGCCGTGGCTTCGCCGCGCGGCCGCCCAAGCCGTCAGTGCGGGTGCTCTGCGCGAGGCGTCAGATATCCATTCGCGTGCCTTAATATTAATTAGTGAACTCAATAAGACCGCAGAGACACGGCAAGCCGAGTTGGAGATTCTGATCGATAGTGCCCCGGTGAAGGTCGCTCTGACCGGTTGGGGCACGGAAGATATCCGAACGATGCTTGCACGCGCCCTGCAGCTCGCTGTTCAACTCGGTGACACGTCTGCACAGTCGATGGTGCTATATCACATCGCGACCATGCACGAAGTCAGGGGCGAGTTTGCGCTGACTCAGGACACATTGGCGCGTCGAAAATGTCTGCTTGGCGAGACGCCCCAACGCCGTAGTGAGGTCGAGTCAAATGAGCTCTTGGCATGTTCCACATTTCACCAAGGTCGTTTCGACAGCGCCATCAGCCATGCCGAAAATGCGCTTGATCGTTACCAGGCGGCGGCACACCGTTTGATCGGCATCAACCTGGCGGAAGACATTGCTGCGGCTTGCGAGTTTTGGATTGCCAAAGCGCTGTTGCTTCAGGGACAAATTGGTGCGGCAAGGGCCCGCTTCGAGACAGCGAATGCCGCCGCGCATGACTCGCCGCATTGGTTTGCCCGGTCCCATGCCGAGCTCGAAGCGGCTGTTTTCTATGCCTACCTAAGAGACAGCATGGCGACGCTCAAACACGCAGCCCGGGCGGCAGAAATGTCGGAGGCAAGTGGGCTCGCCTATCGCGAAACCGTTTCGGCGCTGATCGCCGAATGGGCGCAACTGATTGGCGGCGACCGGCCGGTCCGGCTCGACGAATTTCATCGCCGCCTCAATCTTTGTCGTTCTGTTGGTGCCATGATTGACTATCCGTTTTTTCTCGGGCTCTTGACTGAGGCCTTTGCGCGCGCGGGCGATGCGGACAAGGGCCTGTCAACTCTCAACGAAGCCTTGGCTTTGTGCCGGCACAGCCAAGGGTTTTTCTTCGAGAGCGAGTTGCACCGGTTGGGCGGGGAAGCCGTGCTTCTGAGTCGGGCGGATCAGACCTCTGACGCCGAGACACGCTTTGCGCGGGCGTTGGATGTTGCGAAAGCACAAGGCGCGCGTTTACTCGAGCTCCGCGCCGCCAATTCACTTGCGCGTCTTTGGCAATCCCAAGGCGAACACCAGCAAGCCTACGACCTACTCGCACCCGTCTACGAGTGGTTCACAGAGGGCTTTGACGTAGCAGATCTAACGGACGCGAAAGCGCTATTGGACGTGTTGAAATAGGCCTTTGCAACCGTTCCTAAGTGGACTGCTTCGGGTCAAAAGCACGTATGCTCGGCTGCTCCGGTTCGCAGCCGGAACTGAAGCCAAAACGGACCACAGCGTGCGCCGACACGAGTCCGGGGCGGAGAGAGTTTCCCCGCCCCAATCGCTTGACCGCGCTCTTAACGACAGGCTAGAGCGCTTTCCGACCATATTGAGTCAATTCTGTTTCCGGTCCGGCGCGGCGGTCCACACGAAGGGCGGCGCAGCGCGATGCTCGTGTCCCGAAACCGAAGTTCGTCACGTCTGACCCCAGGCACCTTACGAACTGCGGTTTCGTCAGGACACGAGTCGAATATTTGGATCTCGTGCGGTTCACGGATCGGACGTTCGCTCTGGTGCTCGCTGCGAGATCAAGCGAACGTCCAATCCACCGCACGAGCGCATCGGGCAAGTCGGCCGACCAACGTGGTCGTGCATATGGATTCCCATTGGGGGACGCCCGCCGGTCGCAAACCCGCAGGGCCGGGCGATTTTGTGACAATCTCGACGGCGATGTCCTTCGCCGTATGCCCGATACGGCCTGCGGACATCGACTTGATCTTGTCACAAAATCGCTTCGGCAGGATGGTTCAATATGGTCGGAACGTGCTCTAGTCGCCACCAAAGGCGCATCGGAATCTCAGCCGCACCTGGGCGCAATAGCGCAACCGCTTTGGTGGCCGACTACTCAAACATTTCTTTGAAATGGGTCGTCGCCCAACCGATCATTTCTTGGCCCATATCGGCGCTGCGTTGCATGTTGCGGTCTCGCCACGCAAACGCCGCGCCCGTGTCGGTCCAACTGGCAATCGTACGCTCCATGCTCATCGCCGTGATATCGGCTTGGGGCGGCAAATACTCCGATCCAAAGTAAATGGCCTCCATCGGATCGGCGCTGACCATCGAATAGCACGATGTATACGGACTCTCCCACGCGATCTCTTCACCCTTGATGCGCGCGGCAATAACCTTTGCCACGAAACGCGCCTCGGCTTGCGCCGTGGAACCGCTTTTCGAGTAGCCGGTCGAACGCGAGTCACCGATCACGTAGACCCGTTCGTCGTCGATAATATTATTTCTATATTGGTTGATCCGCGCTTCCATCTGCGGACTCGCGTCATTGACCAAACCCAACGTCTCAATCAGTCTCGCGCCGCGTATCCGCGGATAGATCGCGGCATCATCGAACGTATAGTCGTCGAATTCATCGATGACCGTTTTATTTTCGACGTCAACACCGACAACAGTAATTGACGGGTAATATTCGATATAATCCTTATAGAGTTCGTCAAACGCGGCGTGAAACCCTTCCGCTTTTATCTTGATATCGTGATTGAAATCCAGAAGAACGACTTTCGCACTCAGCTTTTTCCGCTTGAACACAGATGCGATCATGCAGGCGCGCTCATAAGGCGCCGGCATACAGCGATAGTTCCCGCTGGGCACGGTCAGCAAAAACAAGCCTTTTTCGAAATTGTCGACCTTGCGCTTAAGTGTTAAGTGCTCAGACCCGGGCTTGAAGGCGGCCGGAAAATTAGCCATCAGCGCATGTTTTTGGTCCGGATCATGCACGCCGATCGCATCGTAGTCATAGTCAATGCCGGGCGACAAAACCAAATAATCGTAGTCAATGTGCCCTTTCTCTGTGAAAACGCGACGTATCTCGCGATCCACGTCCAAAACAGTCGCATTGAAGAACGTGTAGTTATTATTTCGCGCCGCGTCCAAAAAGCTATGCGTAATGAAGTCATAGTCGACCACATCGGCGAGCCAGAGATTACTGATTGGGCACGAGATGAACACGGCACGCCGCTCAACGAGAACAACGTCCAGTTCAGGACTGTGCATTTTCAAGTGCTTCGCGATGGTTAGACCGCCCCAACCACCGCCCACGACCACCGCCCGCAGTCCGCTCGGCGTCGGCAGCTCGGCTTGCTGATCGACAATGATGTTTGGTTTTATGACCGGGGACTTTGCCGCGTGGGCCGCGCCGAGTTGAGTCGTAGCCATCGCACCGACGACCCCCGCCGATGTCTGCAAAAAAGTCCGTCGTGAAATTCGTTTGGGCACGCGCTCGTTCCCTATGCTGGTCTTGAAGCCATCGTCCGGCCGAGTGTTCACTTCCGCATCGCTTATGCATTGGCGTTACCGGCTTGCAATCCGATCGTAACAAACGCGCCAATAGGCGCAAAGTCAGTGTCTGGGCCCCCGCTTAACATATGGGAAACGGATAGCACAATTCCGTAGAGAGGTCGGTATTCGGACTGACCAATAAGCGATACCGCACAGGCACAAAATTGCTTCCTTCTCGCGTTCGCCCGTGGGCGGCGCCCTAGTCGACAGACGCCAGTGCCCAGAATTGATCAGCGTACCGTGAACACAGCGGACTAGCACTTATACGTGCCTATTGCGTCCTTGGATCTCCTCCTTCCATTGCAATTTTGGCGAGCTCTGGGCAACACTGGCCGCATAAGCGGACAAAACTGGGAAGCTAAAGAGTTTCGAAAATCGTGATGATGACAATACGACCACCGGCCGCAACAAGAGTCCTGGCCGCCCTCGCCGCCCTTCTCGCCCCACCATGTCTCGTGGCGCAAGGCGAAGATGGCGAACCCGCCAACGCACTCGCTCGAGTTGGCGAAACTTTCCGAGATTGCCCGGCTTGTCCCGAAATGGTTGTTGTGCCAGCCGGACAATTCATGATGGGCGCGCCGGCGGATGAGCCCGGTCGGACGGATCCCGAGGGCCCTGTTCATCGCGTTTTCATCCGCCAGCCCTTCGCCGTCGGCGCCTTTGAGGTAACGGTGGCCGAGTGGCGCGCTTGCGTCGCGGATGACGGCTGTCCGGAGGTTGAAGCAATCGGATCGCAAACGGATTGCGAGACGTGCCCGGTCACCGGTGTCAATTGGCATGACGCGCAGTCTTACCTGGTGTGGTTGAGGCAGAAGACCAAGGCGCCATACCGACTGCTCACCGAAGCACAGTGGGAATATGCAGCACGCGCCTCGACTGATACGGCGCGGTATTGGGGCGCCAGCACGAATGGCGCTTGCCAACACGAAAACCTATTTAACATCTCGGGCGTGCAAACCGGTGGCGGTGCGAATAATCAGGACAGTTGTGATGATGGATTCGCCCAGGCCGCGCCCGTCGGCTCTTTCAGTACCAATGGTTTTGGCCTCCATGACATGCTCGGCAACGTCTCGGAATGGGTCGAGGACTGTTGGTTCGAGGGCTACGCCGGTGCGCCTGTTGATGGCAATGCGCGCACGAGGTCACTCAGAACCAGCCGCCCGGAACCCTATACGCCATGGCCAGAGGGGGATTGCAGCCTTCGTGTCAATCGAGGCGGCACCTGGCTAACGCCGGCCGACCAAGCCCGTTCCGCGAGTCGGGTCGGAAAAGATGCACGGACACGCGCGCCAGCGCTGGGATTCCGAGTCGCGAGAATTCTGCGATAGTACAAACAGTGCAATACGCCCTGCGGCCCATGACTTAGTTTCGGCCGAAATCCGCTCCGATAGAACGGTTCCGCGTGGTCGCAGGGAACGTGTGCGGGTGCCCCATAGACACGGACCGCATTAGTTGAGAGGATATGTTTGCTTGGCATTGCCACAAAAATGCGCCGGGCGAACGCGAGGTACGAAATTTTCTTGGGGGTGGAGGTTCGATTACCCTCAAGAGTGAGACTTGGGGCTGCAAGAATAGCGGCCCCCTTTTTGAGGCTTGCCAATCGAGTACAATGATTGGTGGCAGATATTTGGCGGTGATGAACAAAACGAGCACATTGAGACCGGCGGCGAACGCGATTAAAACTCTCTATGGTGAGACCAATCGCCGATCGCTGTTGGTCGGTGTAGCAGCAGCCGGTATCGCCTACGCCGCCACTGGCAGGGCCCTTGCCCAACACGCGGCATCCGACGGCCCTCGGGCAGGCTTGGACAAAGATGAACTTGAGCGTAGCCGGCTCGAAGCTGAATCAATAATACAGCGGATCGTCGGTGATCGGCCACTTCGTGAAGGCCTCGTCCACGCCACGGTGCCAGATATCGCCGAAGATGGTAGCGCCGTCCCGGTGTCATTTGCGATCGAAAGCGCGATGACCGAGGGCGATTATCCAAAGACCGTCCATATTGTTGGTACGCTCAATCCATTTCCCGAACTCGCGAGATTCCATTTCACACCGGCATGCGGCGCTGCCGAGGTCACTTTTCGCTGCCGTATGCGGACATCGTCAAACCTTGTCATCATCGCCGATATGGCTGACGGCAGCGTCGGCCAATGGTCGCAGTGGGTGACTGTTACAGTCGGCGCTTGTGCCTAACGGAAAAAGCGATGCCAGATCAGCAACAAAGGCGACGCCTGAAAGTACCGGAGCAAGCACGACGCGGCGAGCTTTTTACAGTCAAGTGTTTGGCTGAACATGATATGGAGACCGGCATACGCGTCGATCAAAGCACCGGTGCCATCGTGCCTCGTATGATCATCCGTCGCGTGGAATGTCGATACAATGATGAGCTTGTTTTCTTTGCGGACTGGTTCCAAGGCGTGTCGGCCAATCCATATTTGACGTTCAAATTGCGGGCTACCGATTCGGGGCCGATCGAAGTGCGATGGATCGACGACGCAGATCACACGACGACCGCGATCGCAACGATCGAAGTCGTTGACGACACAGGATAAATCGCCAGTTGGCCTGTGCTTGTGAGATGTGCACACGGTGAATTGATCGCGCACTCTTGGACCGACTTGTGGCACAATGCATGCGTATTGCGCATCGTATCGGGCGACATAGCGTTGGGGCGATGACTTGGTTTCGGCCGGCCTGTCGCGACTCCCGCCCGAGATCGTTGGAGGTTTGGACTTGCTTTGCGGCAAGAGTGTAGTGGCATTCTTCGCTTTGTTGGGCGCCAGTGTATCCGCGGCGCCGACAATAGCTGACACGATTGACACGTTCACGGTTTCGGGCCGTGGCTTCACCAGGCCGATCGCCATTCAAGACGCAGCTGAGGCGGCAATAGAGAAAGTGCTCCGCCGTTACGTGCCACCGGCGGAGTTCGACGCAAATCTTGATGTCATCGAAGATCAAATCTTGGTGAAGCACGACAGGTACCTGACGTCTTTTCGCATCCTTGACGAAGCAAAAGCAGACGATGGCGCTACCGAAATCACGGCTGAAGCTTCTGTGAATATTGGAAAATTCGTGACGTCATTGCGAAATCTCAACATCGCTACCCGTTTAATTAGTCCCGGCCCGAACCAAGCGGTCGAGGGTCGTCGCCGCGTCGATCGGTAGGGACGAAACGGCCCGCGGCCAAAGCTATGCCAGGGACGCGCGAGACCGCCGAAAAACGTTCATCTTCGAGGTTGTCGCCAGTATTGCGGGTCGTGTGCCGCATTCAGGGGCCATGGCCAATCAATTGCGCACCACCTGGCCCGCCCGATCTTTGCCTCGGTTAGATCGGTGATCAAACCGTGCATAAAGTGCAAATGAGAAACATTATCAACTCATCGGATTTGGTGCGTACTGCAAATTGCTTTGCCGTCCACAGTTAGTGTATGGTTTTGACTGGATTGGAGTTCGACATTGTGGGTCGTTCGCATCGAGCGGCAGCATAGAGCGTCCTTAGAAGGCGTGCTGACCAAACGTTGCGAGTAATGGCGCGCTGATATCAGTGGCGACAAAGGGGTAAATGTGGGCCGAGTGCCTCGAAGCGAAGAAGATTGTTTCAGCAAAATGCTTGGAGACGGCAGTGGCATCCATATGTCTGTGGATCGGCTCTACTTTGCGTTGACGGTTAAGACTTCCAGGGCTACTCCCCGCGGCCACGACATATGCAGCGAGTGACGTGTGATAGCATTTTTGAATAACCTGGGAGGTTAACGTCATGACAACACTAACCGTAAACGGCCAAAGCCATACGGTGGAGGTCGCTCCCGATACCCCACTCTTGTGGGTGCTCAGGGAGCAGATGGGCCTAACCGGCACCAAGTATGGCTGCGGCATCGGCGAATGCGGAGCCTGCAACGTTCACATGAACGGTGAATTGATCAAGTCTTGCCAAACGTCGATCGGCAAGGCATCGGGCGCCGACATTACGACCATCGAAGGCTTGGGAGCGGACGGACTTCACCCGGTCCAACAAGCATTCATCGATGAAAATGTCACCCAGTGCGGCTATTGCATTCCTGGGCAAATCATGACCATCGCGATGATGCTGGATAGCAATCCGGAGCCGACCGATCACGAAATCGATGTCGCACTAAAAGAAAACTATTGCCGGTGCGGGGCATACACACGCATCCGGAAAGCGGTTCACCGAGCCGCATCCTCCGCTTGACCGATAGGAGGCAGAGATGAGTGAAAAAATGGAAGTTACACGCAGAGATTTTATTGCAACAAGCGTCGCCGCGACTGGCGGCTTGATGATCGGCCTGCACCTGCCTTCGCTTGGCGGCCGATTAGCCAGGGCCGCGACCAACGGCAATGAGCTGAATGCATGGGTCCATATCGGGACCGACAATACGATCACCATCCGTGCCAGCCAAACTGAGCTGGGACAGGGCCCGACCATGGGCAACCTGATGATGCTCGCCGAAGAAATGGAGTGTAACTGGGACGACGTCACGTACGAGTTCGCGACCGGTCGTGAGGAGTACGTGAATCCGTTGGTCGGTCTTCAGTTGACCGGCGGCAGCACCGCGACTCCAGGCTTCTGGGATGTCATGCGCAAGGCGGGCGCCCAAACGCGTCACATGCTGGTCCAAGCGGCGGCAAAAATGTGGGATGTCGACCCCGCAGATTGCACGGCGAAAAACAGCAAGGTGACCTATAAGGGTCCCGGACCCGAGGGTAGTGGTATCGAAAAAGAGGCCACATTCGGCGAACTGGCCGAACTGGCTGCCCAAGAAACGCCACCGGAGGATCCGGCCCTCAAGTCCCCCGACGAGTTCCACTTGATCGGTACCGCCGTGAATCGACTGGACAACAAGGTCAAGGTCACCGGCGAGGCCATGTTCGGTATCGACCACGAAGTCGAAGGGATGGTCATCGGGGCAATTCGACATGCGCCGCTTGGCGGCAAGATTGCGAGCTACGACGAAGCCGCGGCCAAAGCGATGCCGGGTGTTCACGATGTTGTCGTGGTCGGCGCGGAAGAGCCCGCGATCTTCCTCGAAAACAATGTGCCAGCCTTGATCGTGACGGCCGATACCTACTGGCAAGCCGAGCAAGGCATGAAAGCCGCAAACCCGCAATGGGATTATGGTGAGTTTGCCGACCTCGACAGCGAACAGATGTCCAAAGCGTTCCATGACGGCTTGGAAGAAGAGGGCAAGCTGGGGCGTGCGGATGGTGACGTCGACGCCGCGCTGGCATCGGCTGACACTGTCATAGAGGAAGTCTACGAAGTACCGTATATCAGCCATTCACCGCTGGAACCGCAAAACTGTTTGGCGGATTTCCGGGGTGATTCCTTGGAGATCTGGGCCTCGACCCAGGATCCGGGGGCTGGTTATGCGGTTGCCGAGATGATCACCGGACTGCCGCAAGACAAGATCAAGATCCACATGACCTTTACCGGCGGTGGATTCGGACGTCGTGTCGAAGTCGATGCCTTAGAGCAGGCCGTCGAAGCGTCATTCCGCTTGAAGAAACCGGTCAAGTTGATCTGGTCTCGCGAAGAAGACATGCAGAACAATTTGAACCGACCGGGTTACGCCGCCAAGATGACGGCGGGCCTGGACGCGGACGGCAACCCAGTCGCATGGCGGCACAAGATTTCCGGTCCGGGAATCTGGTTGTCGCCGTACCGCTCATCGCGGTTGAAGAATCTGTTCGCCGGTTCCGACTTCATGAACGGCATGCAGGAAAGCGGAGTCGATTTCCATACGGCGCAAGGTGCGAAAGACATCGGCTACGACTTCGCCAACCTCGAAGTCGAGGTCGTGGAGAAGGACTTCCCGGTTCCGATCGTCTTCTTCCGCGCCGTCGGCAATACCCAAAACGCGTTCTTTATCGAGAGCTTTATTGACGAGATCGCGCATGCAGCGGGGCAAGATCCGTTCGAGCTTCGTCGCAAGCTGCTCGCCAAGGAACCGCGCATGCTTGCTGTGCTTGAGCTGGTCGCTGAGAAGGCCGGCTGGGGTGAGCCACTTGAGAAAGGGCGTTTCCGCGGCATCGCCTTCCACAACAGCTTCGATTCACCATTTGCTGACGTCGTCGAGATTTCAGTCAGAGGTGGGCGGCGTGTTACGATCCATCGTGTCGTCCGGGCAATCGACAACGGTCTTATCGTGAACCCGGATCAATGGGACGCTCAAATGCAGGCCGGTGTCGTTTGGGGCATTGGGCATGCTGCGTTGAGCGAGCACACCTTCAAGGGCGCGAAGATGGTGCAAAGCAACTTCAACACGTACAAGTTGCCGCGCATTTCGCAGATGCCGGAATACGAAGCTCATGCGGTTCAGAATCAGAACGATCCGACAGGTATCGGCGAACCGGTGTTCATCAGCTTCACGCCGGCGCTGTGCAATGCGATCTTCGCCGCGACAGGCAAGCGGATTCGTTCACTGCCGCTGAAGAATCATGGCATTAGCCTGACGTAAAAGAATGAGGCACCGGGTTGGGACATTTTCCCGGCCCGGTGACCTTCGCGTTTGAAGAGCGCTCCGGCGGTCTAATGGGCCGCCGGATTTTTTCGGCCTTCGGCCAGCTCATATTGATCGACGTGGCAAGAGGAACCATAAGAACGATGACGTTGAATTCCGGCTTTCGCACCCGACCAAAATGCCGCTCGGCGTCGGCCTATTCGCGGCCTGAAAAGTCTGGCGTCATTGTTGCTCTCATCGGATGTGGTGTGGTCTTCGCGGTCATGGCGCAGACAGTTGTCAAAGCTGAATCGCCCAACATATTGGCCGGACAGCGGACATTCATGATTCATTGCGAAGCGTGCCACGGCCCCGGCGGCGTTGGTGGCGCCGGCCCCAACCTGACCGACAACGACACGCTTCACGGTGGCACATACGAAGACATATTGGAAGTTGTCACGAACGGCGTTCGTGGAAAACCGATGAATGCTTGGGAAAACAAGCTTGGCTTGGACCGAGTCAAGAATGTGGCCGCCTACGTGTTCAGCCTCAAAGGGACGCGCCCGAAGAGCGAGAAGACCTATGACGGCACGGCCGGCACAAATTTGAACCTGATGTAGCCAACCGCAAGTTATATTTGTTATCTCACTGTTCTTTAGTGTTCGACAAAATTATGAAAGACCACGTTGTATGCGTTAGTCATCAGGCGGCGACTGGTCAGCGTGCGGAATCTCGTAGACCCAGTAGCCGCCATAGTTGGCGACCAATCGTAAAAAACTGAGGTCCTTTGGATTTGAGCTGCTGAACGGCAACATTTGGGCCAAGAGAGTTTCTTCGGTCATGCCATCTGTCAAAAAGTAGATTCGATTGGAGCGTCCACTCCGCCTGTCGATCGCATAGCTCTGATAGCCTTGTTCGCCAAGCCATGCATTTACTTGGCTGATCTCTGCATGCACATCGCCACTGCGGACGAAATCGCGGTAGCCAATGCCGAACTTATCGGCCCGCAAAGCACCCAATTTGTATGCGTCGGCCAGACCAACAACGATATATGCGGGACGATTACCGGCAAGCGCGCGCAGTGCCAGGGCACCCGTTTGCGGCGTTGCAAGCAGCGCATCGACGTAACTCGAAAACACCGGGTCAGCTTGCGACGGCACTTGCCAAAATTCTCTTTCCAAAGCCATGATCGCGTCGCTTTGGTCGCGCCATATCGGTGGCACGAGCACCGGCTGTGCCAGATTTCGATCGATGAGAACTTCGCTCTTCGTCAGAAATCTAAGCTGGCGCATCGTATCCCACCAGCCCAGAACAACCGCGGGGCTCGGAACATGTTCCCGAACGGCTTGGGCCAAGCGGCTGAGGTCGGACAGTGACTGAATCTCTGTCAGCAACGGCCGACCGGTAAGATTTTCCCAATTCAGCAGGATCGGTGGGCTATCGGGATCCGGTATTGCCGCGTGCGCGACGCCGATAATTGTGGCGTCTGCCTCAGCACGCACTTCGTACTTGCGGATCGACACCGCGTCGGGCACTGCCACGTCCAAGTCAAGGTGCGCAAATTCGGTGAGTGGCCCCTCGGCGACGAGTTCGTACCGGTATGGCGCATGGGCGGGTAAAAGTAAGGCGCACCCCGCCCAGTCGAACAACAGAAACCCGACCGCGATCAAACCGCCATAGACAAACGGAACAATCCGACTTTTGCCAACGCGTCGACGCCAAAGACTATGACGCCAAACGATCGCCACCTCCAGGTTCAGTTGGCGAGCGGCGGCGACGGACCAAGCCAATGCCACCAATCACCATCATCGCGCCGCCGAGGCCAGCGATCGAAATTTTCTCAACATCACTCTCAAGCTCAAGAAATCCAAAACGCGTACGGCCTTCGATACTGGCAAGTTTCACACGCAAGCTCTCCATCTCACGCAATCGCGTGTCGGCATCGGCAATTCGCGCGTAGCATTCGACAAGCGGGCTCCACCCTTCGCTATACGCCCAACCACCGGGATTGGCGTGCGACAGCCCCTTGTACAATTTGTTGAGTTGATTCCCGCAGTTCCGAGCATACTCGATCTCCGCGGCCGATGGGTTGTTACCGCTTGCGATAAATCCCTGAAAGAACTTGCCGGCGCCATCCTGTTCCGGGTCTGGCGGCGGCGGTCGATTCGTTTGTTGCCCAACAAGCAGATTGTCCTCATATAATGCGTCAAGCACATGTTTGGCGTTCTGCTGCACTTTGAGACCGGAAATCGTTCCTTTATCGACCATGTCCTGGTAGGCGCGGGCAAATGTTTCGGAGTGGCATTTGGTGCAGGTGGCAATCCATGCCTCCTTGCGAGTCTCGAACCAACTATCCCCTAGGTTATCAGCGATCTCAGCGGTGGGACTAAAGGCCCAGCGCACCTTCCGCACGACATTATGGCCAAACTGACCCTTGAATTCGAAATGGCAACTGGCGCAGGTTGGCGCGGTCTGGCCACTCTTGGCAAACGCCTCATTCAGCGGCACTTCCCAATTCCATGAATCGCCAGATGTCTGGTAGATGATGCCGTGTTTCGACATCATGTAGTTCTCAAACTCATTGTGCGCCGCGCCATTGTGACATGTCGCACACGCCTCAGGTTTGCGCGCTTCCGCCGCAGAGAAAAGATGGCGGGTATGGCACGAATCGCATTTGTTCTGATTTGAGTGACAAGTCAAGCAACCTTCCGCGATCTCCCGCTCTGACATGGCGGCCCACATCGCCATTTCAACAATGGCATGATAGTCAAGTGCGTGCGATGGTCGCCCGTTTGGCCACTGCCCCTGCGGCCAATTAAGAGTGTCACGTTCGGACTCACGCTCGGCGAACTCCTGCAAATGGCAGGTTCCACACACGGCGGCGTCGGGCAAACGCAAGTCTCGTTTATGATCGGCCTGTCCAAAACGCATGATTTCGACGTGGCAGTCCATGCAGGTGACGTCTGGAAGCCGTTGCTCTTCCTCCAGGTACCCCAGCATCACCAAGTTATTCTCGATTCGTTTGAGTTTCTCCTTCTTGTAATAGCGAGCGTCACTGGGCGGCAGATTCCGGATCTCGTTTAAATTGGCATGCGCGCTTTGCTTCCAGGCGATCACGTGTCCCGCCGTATCTTTTTCGTGGCATTCCACGCAGCCGGCGCGGTCGGACCCCTTCCCTTTTACGGGCGGTTCGTAAAACGAGTTGGGATTCAGATATCTGCTAAAAGGAATGGGATCCCAATAGTCGGCCTGGCTGCCCTCGCCGGCACCTTCCTCTTCATCGTGATAGCGCCATTCAAGAGCATCGAAGAGTTCTGCGGGGTCGCCCCCTTCTTCCAGCCCCAACGCGTCATACGTCTCGATCGGTATGTCCGCCCAAGTGCGCGACGCGATCGTCAGCGCCATGGCGATGCCGACGACATACGCGAACCAAAAGCGCTTTGGCCCCGTGTCAATCGTCAACAAGGGCGACGCTCGGTCGCACCACAGCGCGCGAAAACCTCTGGCAATCTCTTGCGACATCATGGGACGACTCCGCACTTACCAATATTCGGTTGGTTCGTAAAAATGCCTGAGCTGCCAGTTCGCATCCTTGTAGGATTCGCTCGGCTTGCCGGTCTCGCCGGGACGGTGGCGGCCCATCTCAATATCAATTTGTCGCGTTTCGCGGAAGTACTTCGCCATATCCAAAGGCGGCAGCGCCTGAGTCTGGTCGACCATTGGCGTATGGCACGAAATGCAACTTGTCGTCTTGTTTTGATAGCCGCTCCCGACCACTCCGGCGGTAAACCCTATCCAAACCAGGGATACACCCGACGCCAAAGCCAACCTTGGCCCCATCGCCAGTTTGTGGCCGGACGCCCTTTTGCGGCCGAAGAAAAACGGGATCACAACGAGGAACAGCAGGATCGCCAACGGAACCCAGAAGGTTCCAATCTGCAACCAAACCGCGTTGTCACCAACCAAATACCAAAACGGTTCGAACAAAAAAAGCAGGTACCACTCGGGCGCCGGCACATACGCGCCGTGATCGGGAAGCGGCGGTTGCATGTGATCGGTGGGAACCCGGAAAAAGTAGGACAACAAGACAATGATCACGAACGTTATGAGAACCGCGATCCCCGCCTTAAGCGCATGTTTCGGCCAAAACCTGTGAAACCCCTGCGGATAAGGGGGCGCGTATTTTGCGTCGATGATGATGTCTTTGTCGGAACCCGTCATCAGTCGTTCTCCGTCGGCGCCCTACAAGGGTTCGGAAATGCCGTGCTTCTTCACCATGGCGAAGTGAAAAAACAGCGACACGAACAAGATGATCGGCAGGATCAGCACGTGAATGATGAACGTGCGATAGATGGTGAACGCATCCAACAGGAATGCTCTCACTGCTCCCCCGAAAAATGGCCACGTATCGACATAGTCTACCCAAATCGCGTAAGACCAATACGCGCGCCAGTCCCACGGCAGAATAATACCTGTAATAACGAACAAAAACACGATCACGAACTGGAAAACACCCGATACCCAATTGAGTTCGCGCGGGTTGCGGTACGCCTTTCGGTAGAACACAGTCAGCATATGGGTAAAGACCGTTGCCAATAGCAGCGTCGAACCCCAACGGTGGCCATTCCGAAACAACCAGCCAAACCTGACTTCGTTGCTCATATATTCGATGCTCTGCAAAGCCTCTTGCGGCGTGGCCGTGTAAAAGAAGACCATAAAAATGCCGGTCAGAACCTGTAGAATAATGATGAAAAAAGAAATTCCACCAAAACAGTAATAATACGCGCCATTCGGAACGGCCTGGGCCCGTTTCTTACGTATGGCCTCACCGAAGCCGGTCCGGGACTCAATCCACCCTGAAATCTGAGAGATCATGTCGTCTCCCCCTGTGCAACGACGCAGAGACCGGATTTGACCGCGGCGCGCAGTGTGTCTTGTGTCCACGCGACGGGAACATCCACAATGCGTTGTTGCAGCGCGAAGAGGCGCAAATATGCACGCCTTAGTCTTGCACCTGGCCGGATCGATGGCAGCGCCACTCGGCCAGGATTCGGCGTCAAAACGTTCTGCGCATCATGCAACTTCGCGCGCGCCGCAAAGCGACACGATCCTGAAAGGAAATGCGCCACCCTTTCGTCCCTCCCCTTGACTCACGTGGCTCGGATCAGCTGGTCCGCCCAACCGAATGCACCCGCAATCGATGACGAGGCCACATCAAAGCAATGCCGACTGTTCTCGGTTGCCGATCGGCCGCATCGGATGCGACCGCGTCGCACGATCGTCCCCTTGGCGGAAGAGTCTTCGACCGCCAACACGTTGTCAAGAACGCCACACGTTCTTTTTGAGGATGCGAGGCATTTTCCCTGGCCACAAAAACCAAGAAAAATCATCTTGTATTTCCGGTACGATTTTGTGCGCCGGCGTCGAAGTAGGTTGCATAATGGAGTTCGATTATGGACCTTTTTTGATTGTGAACCTGCGATGAGGTGTCGCTATGTCGAACGGTGCGAATTGTCGCGTGCGGCAGAAGAAGGAAGTCTGCTGGTCGGCGACCACAGCACTGCTTATCGGTTGGCTGTGCACGGTACCCGGTGTGGACGTGGCCGCGTTCGATGAAACGCATTTGAAGAAGTTTCAGGCCTTGAACCAGTGCATAGATTGCGATTTGAGCGACGCGGCACTCGCAGGCACGGATCTTCGTCGCGCCCGATTAACCGGCGCCGACTTGCGAAACGCCGACCTGACGGCAAGCGACTTGCGCGCGGCAAATCTGAACGAGGCGAACCTTTTCAAAGCGATTTTGTCAAAAGCAGACTTGAACAATAGCATTTTGACTAATGCCGATTTGCGGCAAACTGATCTTAACAACAGTTCCTTGGCTTTCGCGAAAATGGATGGGGCGGATCTGAGCAGGGCCGAGGCTGCCGAAAGCGATATGTCCCGTGCCAATCTTCGAGATGCGAATTTGGCCGACGCGACGTTGAACGGTGCGAATTTCGGCAAGGCCGACCTGCGCGTGGCGAATCTGGGGGGCGCAAGCCTAATTGGTTCAAACTTTGCGAAAGCCGTCCTCAGAATGGCGATCCTCAGCGACGCGGACCTGACCGGGGCCAATTTGAACGAGGCTGATTTGGCCTTGGCCGATCTATACGGCGCCAATTTGTCCGCGGTCAGTTTGGCCTGGGCGAGCGCCGTCCGGGCCAGCCTTGGGGATACGAACTTCACCCACGCGACGCTGACAAGGACCGACTTTGGTGACAGCGATTTGGCTGGCGCCGATATGAGCAACGCCGATTTGCGGCGTACGAAACTGCATGGCGCGTTGCTCGGCGAAGTGCGTTTCGTCGGCGCCGATTTGGAAGGCGCCGATCTCAGTCAAGCAGACGCCGGCGGCGCCGATCTAAGCAATGCGATTTTGCGCGAGACCGATCTTGCCGGTGCTGATTTCAGTGAGGCGATCTTTCAAGGCGCGGATCTGAAACAGGCAAACCTACGGCGCGCGAGCTTGGCTGGCGCCGATCTGACGGGCGCCGACCTTACTGGCGCGAATTTGCGTAAAGCGATCCTACGCGACGCAACGTTTGCTGACGCCCAACTGCGAAATGCGGATCTGAGTGGGGCGGATCTGACGGGTGCCACTCTCGTATCGGCCAATTTAGACGACACCAAAATGACAGGCGCAACGCTTTGCCGAACGCAATTGCCGACGGGCGAGATCAACGCGGGGTGCGAAGAATGAGCACCGGTATCCTGATCTGGCGCTGTTCGCTTGTCATAGGGGTCGCAGTGTGCCTCGGTTGGCATGTCCAAGCCAGTCGTGCATTTGATGAAACGGCCGTCGAAACGCTGAGGGAGAGCAATGCCTGCCCGAAGTGCGATTTGCGGGACGCCGATCTGCGTCATGCCGATCTCGCCGATGCCGACCTTAGTGGTGCAAATTTGATCGGCGCAAAACTCGGAGCCGCGAATCTCACCGGCGCCAACTTGGAACATGCGAGGCTGCGAGACGCCGATTTGACGGCCGCAATTCTTGCCAATGCGGTTTTGTCGGACTCGAGACTTGAGCGCGCACGATTAAATGGTGCGAACCTGACGGAGGCGGATGTACAGCGTTCTGACCTGCGCCAAGCGGACCTAAGCGGCGCTGACCTTCGAGGGGCCAACTTTACCGCGGCTTTCCTGGTTGGTACGAACCTCAACGATGCCAAATTGTCCGGTGCCATTTTGAGCCAAGCTTTGTTACGGGAAAGTCGGCTGGACCGGGTCGATCTAACTGATCTGGACATCAGCACCAGCGATTTAAGAAATGCGCGCGTTGACGAAGCGATTTTTTGCCGCACGATCACGCCTTGGGGCCTTGATGACAGTGGTTGTCCGAACTGATCTCGACCCGACGCGGCACATTACGGATGATCTGCCATCACGCGTGGTCTGGTTTCAACGTCACGTGACAAAGAACCAACCGTGACCGACGGAGTCGTCGCCACGTCCCTATCGCCGGACGGTACATGCGCGACAATCACGATCGATCGGCAGGCAAAGATCAATGTCGTGACTCGTGCAATGTGTCACGCATTGGCGAACTCTGTCGCCCAAGCTGCAGCGCAACCGAAAGTTCGGGTCGTCGTGGTGACCGGCGCCGGCAACCGCGCCTTCATCGGCGGCGCGGACATCAACGAAATGGCGGGCTTGGATCAGACAACCGCAAAGGATTTCATTTCAAATCTCCATCAAGCTTGCCGAGCGATTCGAAACGCGCCGGTGCCGGTGATCGCGCGCATTCAAGGTTATTGTCTCGGCGCGGGGTTGGAAATTGCGGCAAGCTGCGACGTCCGCGTTGCGGCGCAAGATGCCGTGTTTGGAATGCCGGAAGTGCGCGTTGGCATTCCCTCGGTGATTGAAGCCGCGTTGTTGCCCTACCTGATCGGCTGGGGACGGACCCGGTACCTGCTCCTCACAGGCGACAACATATCTGCCGACGTGGCGTTCGCGTGGGGTCTGATCGAACAGCTGGTCGCGGTCGACGCGCTGGACCAGGCGGTCGACGCCTGCGTGGCCTCAATCATGGCTTCCGGACGGAACGCCATACTGCTGCAGAAGGCGCTGATCAATCGATGGCAAGAATTGCCTTTGGATGCAGCTATTGCCGCCGGGATCGATGCGTTTGCGGACGCCTTTCGCGCCGACGAACCCCATGAATTGATGGCGCAGTTCCTGAACCGCCCACGCGCGTAATCGCCGGAGTCTTGCCGGAATCGTCATGATTGCGCGTCATTAGGCCGTCGTCGGCATGCCCCAACACCAGAAATCAGTCCCCTCCGCGCGCAGAAATCGGTTGATGACCATTTTGTGCACTTCAGAGGCGCCATCGACAATGCGCGCCTGGCGCGCATATCGGTACATCCACTCCAACACGGTATCCTTGGAATAGCCGCGGGCCCCGTTCAGCTGTAGCGCCGTATCAACAGACTTGTGTAGGGCCTCGGCAACGACATTTTTCGCGATCGACACTTCCTTGCGGGCAAACGCGCCCTGATCCAACGTCCACGCTGCCTTCATGGTCACAAGTCGGCCGATTTCAATGTCCATCGCCGCCTCGCCCATCATGATCTGGATCGACTCCCGGTCGGATAGAGTTTGGCCAAAGCTTTGACGCCGTTCTATATATTCCGATGCAATCTCCAGAGCGCGCTTTGCCATTCCCAACCACCGCATACAATGCGTTAGGCGCGCCGTTCCCAAGCGAATTTGGGTGACCTTTAGCCCGTCGCCCACGCCCATTAGGCGATTCTCGTCGGCAATCTCCAGACCGTCAAACAGCACTTCGCAGTGACCGCCGTGCTCCTCGGGCCCAAGAATTGGAATGCGGCGCACGATTTCCCAACCCGGCTGATCGGCATGAAACAAGAATGCCGTCAGGCCGCGACGATCATCGTCGGACGTCCGGGCAACAACGATAAAGTGCTTGGCGCCGTCAGCACCGGTGATAAACCATTTGCGGCCGTTGATGCGCCATGAATCGCCGTGCCGACTGGCCGTGGTCCGGGTCAGGGTCGGATCCGACCCGCAGCCATCCGGTTCGGTCATAACAAACGATGATCGCACGGAACCATCGATAATCGGCTGCAACCATTTGTCTTTTTGATCTTCGCGCGCGACTTTGTTGAGCAAAATCATATTGCCGTCGTCGGGGGCCGCGCTGTTGAAGCAAACCGGTCCGAAAATTGATCGATTCATCTCCTCGTAGCAAGCCGCCATTCCGACAGTTGACAGTCCCTGACCGCCCCGTGCTCGTGGCATTTGCAGCGCCCACAAACCCCTGGCGCGCGCCCTATCACGAAGTTCCGTCAACGCGGGAATGGCAATGTTCTCATACGGATCCCATGCCTCCGGATCCGATTCAATTGGGATGATTTCTTCGTCAACGAATGTCCGAATCTTTGCGCGCAGGCCTTCGATTTCAGGCGACAGGACAAAATCCATAACGTGCGACCCTATTTTCTACGATTGATCGTTGGTCCATCCCATAACTGTTTACGCCAGTTTTCGCCACCATGCGTGCGCCAGATGTCGAATAGAACGCTCGCCGTGAGCTATAGCGCCTGTGACAGAGTTGGAGCGGCGATCGCTGATTGCGGAACACGCGCAGGTCGCCTACGATTTCATGTTCGCATATGCTGGCCGCGACCCACGATAGAAGCGCAACGCACGGCTAATGAGTCAATTCCGGCAGCGGCAAATGAAACATTTGACGGGCCTAGGTGGTTGCGCACCTGAATGCGTGTAGCCCAGATGCGTGGGACATTGGCATGGTACCCCCTGGCCAAGACGCGCCAATGTTGAAAACCTGGCATGTGCGGGTTCGGGGCGCGACGAGGCGATGGCGCCAAATAGCGACTCTTGGACTGAATCACCAGAGTGGCGGTTGCGGAGTCGCGCAACTAGACACGCGGCGAATTAGCCGCGTTTGGGGAGAGAACCATGAGGGGATCAACAATTGTTGTAGGCATTATTGCCTTAGTGATAGGACTGGCGGTCGGTCGCTTTGTCATGGCACCGACGCCGCAAACGGCGACGACGGCCTCGGCGGAAGGTGACAGCGCTGGTAGCGCCACACCATCAGCCGATTCGGGTGAGAAGATTCGGTGGAAAATGGCCAGCAGTTTCGCCGGCGAGTTGGTACAGCTCGGCGACCAAGGCCAACTGCTTGAGAAACGCATTGGCGAGTTGACCGGCGGTGCATTGGAGATCAAGTTTTTTGAGCCTGGCGCCCTGGTACCGGCGCTGGAGATATTCGACGCGGTCTCCTCTGGCTCGATCAACGCCGGTTGGACAGCGTCCGGCTATTGGGCGGGCAAAGTGCCAGCCATGCAGTTTTTCACGGCGATACCGTTCGGGCCCAACGCCGGTGAACTTCTTGCGTGGCTGTATTACGGCGGTGGTGTCGATCTCTGGAATGAACTTTATGAGAAACACAACATTCGGTCGATGCCGTGCAACCTGATATCGCCGGAAGGGTCTGGCTGGTTCGCCAAACAGATCAACTCCGTCGAAGATTTGAACGGCCTAAAAATGCGCTTTTTCGGACTGGGCGCCAAAGTGATGGAAAAACTTGGTGTGTCAACACAGCTATTGGCGGGCGGCGACATTTTCCCGGCACTGGAACTGGGCACGATCGATGCGACCGAGTTTTCGATGCCCGCCATCGACCTTGATCTTGGGTTTCACCAAGTCGCCAAGCACTATTATTTTCCGGGCTGGCACCAGCAAATGAGCGTTGGCGAGTTGATGATCAACCTGGATGACTGGAACAGTTTGAGTGGAACGCACCGGGAAATCATCAATGCCGCCTGCAAGGAGAGCATGCTTCGCGGGTTCGCGCAGGGCGAGGCAATCCAATTCCCGGCGTTGGAAGAACTTGAGACCAAAGGCGTGCAATTCCACCGATGGTCGCCCGAAATTCTCGCGGCGCTTGAGGCCGCTTGGCTGGAGGTGGTGACTGAAGAGGCCGCCGCCGATGAAGACTTTGGGCGGGTATGGGCGTCGCTGACTGAGTTCCGCAAGGGCTATGAACTGTGGGCGGAGCTCGGCTATCTGGAATAGCAACGATCGCCAGCGGAGCGACCACTAGGGTCGCTCCGCCGTGTTCGGTATCGACCGGCAATTGCGATAGCTCAACGCGACATATAGGAATTCATCGTCGTTCAACCGCGTGCCAACGGAGCCACTATGCGACTTGCCGATAAGATTGCGCTGATCACCGGCGCTGCAGGCGGAATTGGAGCCGCCGCCGCAGCCTTGTTCACCGCGGAAGGTGCAAAGGTCTTTCTGGTCGACGTGAATTACCAAGGTTTGGAAGAGCTCGCGCAATCCTTGGGTGAAGATCGGGCCGCGTTCTTCACCGCCGACATGGCCCAAGAAAGTGACGTCGCCAATATGGTCCAAGCGGCCTGTGATCGATTTGGTGGTCTTGACGTTGCTCTGCTAAATGCTGGAATCGAGGGAACCGTCAGTCCCATAACGGACTACCCGACAGACATGTTTGACAAAGTGATTGCCATCAATATGCGGGGCGTCTGGCTCGGTCTGAAATACATCATTCCCGCTATGGATCAACGGGGCGGCGGTAGTATCGTTCTGACATCCTCGATTGCCGGTGTACGGGGCCGCCCAAAAATGTCGGCATATGTCGCCAGTAAACATGCCGTCGTCGGCCTGGCACGAACGGCGGCACTTGAATGTGCCAACAAAGGCATTCGCGTCAATAGCATTAACCCCTCGCCTGTCGATACGCGTATGATGCGTTCGCTCGAACAGCAATTCCAACCCGATGATCCAGGCCAGTTTCGCACAGATTACGCCAAGGCATCTCCCCTGGGTCGCTACGCGACACCCGAGGAAATTGCCAAGACGATGCTGTATCTCGCCAGCGACGACAGCGCCCACTGCACCGGCGGGGTGTATATGATTGACGGTGGCCGCAGCGCCCACTAGAGAGTGTCCGACAATATTGAACCATTCTGCCGGAGCGCATTTTCGCCAAGATCAAGTCGCTGTCCGCAGGACGTATCGGGAATACGGCCAAGGACAGAGACGCCGAAATTGGCAGAAAGGTGCCCGGCCCTGCGGTTTCGCGACCGGCGGTTGTCCATATTGTCGGACACTGCTCTAGCACGGCGATACATCTGATGCCCGCGCACGAAATTACGGCGATCTTGTGGGACTATGGTGGTGTGGTCACGACCAGCCCGTTTGATGCTTTTAATCGGTTCGAAGCCGCCAACGGCCTACCCATGAACTTCATTCGCAACGTAAATACGCGCAATATCCACGGCAACGCGTGGGCGAAGATGGAACGCAACGAGGTCGACTTGGACGGGTTTTGTGCTCTATTCGAAGAGGAATCGCGGGCAGCGGGTCACATGGTCAAGGGCCGCGATGTGCTGACCTTGATATATGGCGACATCCGCCACGAAATCGTCGCAGCCATAGAACGGCTAAGTCGCCACTACAGACAAGCTTGCTTGACCAATAACATGACATTCGCCCCAATCAATGCCGAAAAACGCAAACAATCGAACGAAATCATGGCCTTGTTTGACTACGTGTTTGAGTCCAGCAAAGTCGGCATTCGCAAGCCGCAAACAGAATTCTATCAACTGGCGTGCCGAACGATGGGCATCACGCCGAATGAAGCTGTTTTCCTAGATGATTTGGGCGTCAATCTGAGGCCGGCGCGTGACATGGGCATGCAAACGATCAAGGTTACGTCTGGGCACCAGGCCCTCGACGCGCTCGCGTCCGTCCTCGGCCATGCGCCATGATGGGCCGTCGCCTTTGCGCCGGCGACAGCTTTTTGAATTTTCGACATCCGCACAAATTGAAATTCTATAGGAGTACTACTGATTGCCGCGTTATGCTTCAATATAAGTCTTGGAGAAAGCGACGGTCGATGGTGTGGAGACCCTTCGCAAGGGCACGCTAAATGTAACGGTCGTCCCCTTGCCGAGTGTACTTTCAATGTGAAACGTCCCGCCCATGGTATCAACCAGTTCTCGGCAAATGGCCACGCCCAGCCCATTGCCGCTAAATGCACGGCGCACGTTCGGCTGCCCGTCGCCATAGGGGCCCAATAATTTCTCCTGCAAATCAGGAGCAATTCCTATACCCGTGTCAGAGACCGACAAACACACGCGATCGCCAGCGGTTGGGTCATTGACAAGGCTGATGGCAATGCGTCCGGAAGATGTAAACTTCACGGCATTGCTAACGACGTTCACCAAGATCTGTTTCAGTCGTTTCGGGTCTCCTTGGACCAGGTCGGGAATATCCGAGTCGACGGACACGACCAGATCGACCCCCTTTTGGTCTGTGAGTGACTTAAACATGTTGATCGTGCCGGCGATAATTTCTCCAAGGTCAAATGGCGTCTCTTGTAGTTCAATTTTGCCGGCGCTTAGTTTGGTGAAATCGAGCACGTTATCGATAACGCGCATCATATCGCTTGCGTGTGTTGCAATGGCACGGCTGTTTTCACTCTGCGCCGCGTCAAGTTCAGACCCTAACAATAGGCGATTATGGCCAATGATGCCGTTCATCGGTGAGCGCAATTCATGGCTGGTCTGAGACAAGAAGCGCGATTTGGCGCGCAATTCGGCTTCGGCTGTTTGAGCGATCTCCAAGGCGTCGGTTAATTCGGTCGCGAGCGCCTGGTTTTGATACTTAAGCTCGATTGAAGTGCGCAACGTCTTGTTGAATTCCAATCCGGCATAACCGAGAAAGCCAAGATAAACCCAAACGAGTGCCGCGAGCAGTCCACTGAACTCATGGCCTGATACGTAGAAACCAAAGGACAGCGCCACCAGCATCGGGACCAAGAATCCCAATGCCGAACTGAGAAATGCGACGAAAAGAACCAATCCGCCGGCTGATGTGCCAGCCAGCAAGATGGCCAGAAAGAGCCGCGCCTCTGCACTGATCTGCGGGTAGAAATAGGCCGCCGCCACAACCAGCGGCATTACCTCAAAAACTGATAAGCCAAAGTGAAGTTTTTCCCAGCCGCGCCAGTCTGATGCCGGACCTGGACCCAGAAAAAACGCACCGACCAAAGCCAGGATTGCCACAAAGACGGCCGCGTACAACCCGGCCCACGCCAATAGTGCCCCGTGACTTACCTCCTGCCAGAGGACATACCCAATTGCGCAGCACAGTATTGGGGCAGATAACGCGCCAACGGCTTGCTGCCGAAAGACAACTGTTGCGCGTTCAGAATAGGCGCGTGCTCCGGGGTCGTTGCGACGTTCGCCACTGTCCATGGGTACGGCCTGATCGGCGATACCCAATTCATCAAAGAGCGCGGGCGGCGGCGCATCCGCTGACTTAGCGTGGCTGGCTTGGTCGAGGTCCATTCTGGCTTATTAACGCCTCGTTGACGGCCGCTGCTTATCAGATCGGCACAAGGAATGCGCTGCTCCGAATCCCCATGCGGGTCTGAGAGATACGCGATACAAACCGCATCAAATCGGACAATGCGGCATAATTCATAGGGTAATCGTCTTAACAGGGAGTTTCGCCCAAAGAGAAAACGGCCGGGCCAGCGCGCAAAACGCAACAATCCAATCAACTGGGCTCTTCTTCGCACATGCCGTGCCGTGGACCGGAATAGGTAATCACCACAACAAACTTTGTTTTGGTGGCCGGATAGGCTTCGAGAGCCAACTGGTGCCCCAATATGCCGTGCCAACGGTCGGATCGCCGGCATCGGGCTCGCCATTCTCCGATGCCATGGTTCCCAACAAGGTCCGAAAGCGGTTCATTACCGCGCGTTTGTTGTATCGCCCGGTGACCAGTTGCACTTTTTGGAGCCCCGCTTCTCCGCAAAAGAAACCGACCACCTCTTGCGTGTCGTGGGGCGTGCCCGGCGGATGCAGGGTAGCGCCCGTGACGTTTCCAACAGTCTCGGGGTACGTCGCGCCTTTCGCCTCGGCCACGGGCATGCCCCAATCAAGAAAAAACGGAGCATGACCCGCGTCGGCGCCGTCGGACGCGCCGATCCCCCACAGACACAAGCCACACGCAGTCCCAAACGCAGGTAGAACTCTCATGTCGAACCTCGACTCACCTGGGCGCCGCGGCCATATTGCCACCGTCGACGGTCACGATCGATCCGGTGGTTTTGTCCGCCATCGCCAAATCCACAAAAGCCCGAGCCACATCATCGGCCAGGACCTCACGGCCTAGTAGATTACCCGTCATGTAGTCGTCGATTGAAATTCCACGCGCATGTGCACGTGTCGCGATCATATCGTCGGTTACCAGACCCGATCGAACGCGATCCGCGTTTACTGCATTGGACCGTATACCGGCAGCGCCGTAATCAACTGCATACTGCTTGGCGAGGAACAAAGTGGCTGCTTTCGGAAGTCCGTAGGGTCCAAATTCGCGCCCCGGATTGAGAGCCTGCTTTGACGCGTTGAACAGCAGGACGCCACCAATGCCTTGGGCCACCATGATTTTTACGGCGGCCTGCGCAACAGTTTGGTGTGCGAAGAAATTGAGTTCGAAACTCTCTCTGAGTTGTGCGTCCGAGACCTCACCCATACGCCCTTGCCATGCGGCCCCAGCGTTTGAAACAACGATGTCTAGGCCGCCAAAATGCGCGGCGATGTCATCAAACGCCTTTTGCACATGGCCGCTGTCGGTCACATCGCAAGTTAGCCCCAAACCATTGATTTTCACGGCCGCTTTGCCAACAGCGGCCGCGTCGATATCTAGTATGGCGACTTCCGCGCCGGCGCGCGCAAAAGCGGTCGCAGTCGCCACGCCGATGGCGCCGGCACCGCCGGTCACGGCCACGATGCGTCCCGCCAACGGTTTTTCTTTGGCCTTGCCGAGTTTGGCTTGCTCCAACGACCAATACTCAATGTCGAACAAGTCTGAATCCGAAATGCTTTGGTATGTGCCGAGGCGCTCGGCATCGGCAATTACCTTGATATTGGCTTCGATCAAATCCGCCGCAATCTTGGATGCCTTGGCCGAATTGCCCAATCCGAACGCGCCGACGCCGGGGACCAGAATACTCCGTGGCATTGAATCAAGCTGCGTTCGGGCTGTGATTTGGCGCGCATTGTTGCGCGCAAAATAAGCCGCGTATTCGTCGCCGTAACTATCCAGAGCGCGCCGAACCCCGGATGCCCAACGCGCCAGGTCATCGACACCTGGTGCAGGCACGACCAAGGGCCATGGCTTTATGCGAATTGCATGATCCGGGGTAATCGGGCCGGCCCGTCCATAGCGGGCGACTTCCGCCCCGTTAACAAAAGCAAGGATACTTGGATCCGATCGCAGCGTCATGACCATCGGGCGATAACGCCCGTGGCCCCGGTCGCGCGGTTGCGCGATCATGCCACGTAGCAGAGGTGCGACGCGCGCCGCCGACGCGATTGTTGCCGGCAGCTCAACCGACGGGAAATGCGACTTCGGCGCCTGCGAAATTCGATCCTCGGCCAAGCTGACCAAATCGACCATACGCTCGTACGACAGCTTAGCGCTGTCGCCAAAAGAGAAGATACCGTGCTTAAGGAGAACCAAGCCTTCACAATCGGGATTTTCGTCCAGCACCCGCGCCGCCGCTTTGGCAAGCGTAAATCCCGGCATGATGTAGGGGACGAGAGCGGCGCGCCGGCCAAATACCTCAGCGCATAGGTCAGCGCCGTTGGGTTGATCGGTGAGCGCCAATACGGCGTTGGCGTGCGTATGATCAACGTACTTATGGGGTAGGAACGCGTGTAGCAATGTCTCAACGGATGGATTGGGAGCCGTACTGTCCAACAGATTGCCACGCTGGACGTTGACCATATCCTCGTCGCTGAGCGCATCCCGCTTTCGCAGGCGCCTGAGCGGCGCAAGACGGACTGCGGGAAGCCCCGCCGGCTCAATGTCCGCCATGCCCCAGCCCGACCCTTTGACGCACAGAACCTCGACCTCATCGCCGATAATGTCCGCCATGACCGTCTTGACCGAGGTGTTGCCGCCGCCGTGTAGCACCAAGCGCGGGTCCCGACCGAGCAAGCGGCTGGAGTAGACTCGCAATGCGAGCTCCCGCCCCACATTCTGACGGCCATAGTGGGCGACGGTCTCGTCGGCGTCGCCATCTGACCAAAGACTTTCCATAGAAACCCCTAGTTCAGGCCCCGAGTCGTGCCGCTAGGCCGCGTCGGCGGCATGCTCCGGATAAAGGCCCAGAAGCCCTTCGCGCGAGGCCGGACACACGCCACGCTCGGTTATTAATGCGGTCACCAGCCGCGACGGCGTGACATCGAATGCGTAATTGGCCGCCTGGCTATTCGGCGGAGTTAACGCCACTGTGGTCACCGCGCCGCGATCGTCGCGTCCTGAAATCTCGGTGACTTCGCGTGGGTCCCGTTGCTCTATCGGCACTGACCCGATCCCGTCGCCGATTTTCCAATCAATTGTTGACGACGGCAGCGCCACATAAAACGGCACACGTGTATCCCGCGCCGCCAGAGCCTTCAAATACGTGCCGATCTTGTTGCAGACATCGCCATGTGCCGTGGTCCGGTCGGTGCCAACCAAACACATATCGACCATGCCATGTTGCATCAGATGGCCGCCCGCATTGTCGACAATCACCGTGTGCGGCACTCCATGGCCACCAAGTTCCCACGCGGTCAATGAAGCGCCTTGATTGCGCGGTCGCGTTTCATCGACGAAAACATGTAGGGAAATGCCCTGTTCGTGTGCCGCATAAATCGGGGCCAACGCGGTACCCCAATCAACGGCGGCCAGCCATCCGGCGTTGCAATGGGTCAGCACGTTGACAGGTCGATCAGGTGCCGCGGCATGGGCTTCCCGAATAAGCTCCGCACCGTGTGTCCCGATGCTCCGACACGTCGCGACGTCTTCATCGCAAATGGCCGCAGCCCGGGCATAGGCCAGAGCAACGCGGCCTTCGCCGGTTGTGTCAGTCAAGCTTGCCCGCATCTGATTTAGCGCCCAGCGTAGATTGACCGCCGTCGGCCGTGTTTCGAGCAATTGCCGACACGCCTCGTCCAACGCCTCGTCGCGGCCATCCGCGCGCAAGGCCAAGCACACACCGTATGCTGTGGTTGCGCCGATCAGCGGCGCGCCGCGTACCTGCATCGACCGAATAGCCTGCGCCGCGTCGGCCACGGTTTCGAGTCGCGCCACCGCAAATTCATGCGGAAGCGCCGTTTGGTCGATGATATTCACCGCCCAACCGTCGTCCGCCAGCCAGATCGTCCGATAGGACTTATCACCAACTCTCATGGCATCCACGCCGCATTCCGACGGCGCGTAAGTTAAACGCTGTGCGAGACCACTTCAATTGTGGCTCAGACTGGTGCCGACACCTATACTCGCCGCCGCTTGAACGATAGTGGCGACCGCACATGATTCCACGCTACAGCCGACCAGAAATGGCGCAGATTTGGGCGCCGGAAACGCGTTTTCAAATCTGGCTTGATATTGAGCGCTATGCCTGCGAAGCGCAGGAGAAACTGGGCGTGATTCCATCCGGCGTTGCCACCGCACTTGAGCAACGGGGCCAATTTGACGTCGATCGAATCGCCGCGATCGAACGCGACGTAAAACATGACGTGATCGCGTTTCTCACCAACGTCGCCGAACATGTCGGCGAGGAAGCTCGATTTGTCCACCAGGGTCTGACTTCGTCGGACATTTTGGATACGTGTTTGGCGGTCCAGTTGTGCCGTGCGACGGACTTGCTGATCGATGACGTGAACTCTGTATTGGCGGCGCTCAAGACCCGGGCCTATGAGTTCAAGGACGTGGTTTGCGTCGGCCGCAGCCACGCAATTCACGCGGAGCCGACGACATTCGGGCTGAAGTTGGCGTATGCACATGCCGAGTTTGCCCGCAACCTGACGCGGTTGAAGACAGCCCGAGACGAAATCGCGACCTGCGCCATTTCCGGGGCGGTTGGGACATTTGCCAATGTCGATCCGGAGGTGGAACGTCATGTCGCCAATCGGCTTGGTCTCTGTGTCGAAACCATATCGACGCAGGTCATTCCGCGCGACCGGCACGCCATGTTTTTTGCGGTTTTGGGTGTCGTCGCGTCATCGATCGAACGGCTCGCAACAGAAATTCGTCATTTGCAACGCACTGAGGTGCGCGAAGCCGAGGAATATTTCGCCGTCGGTCAAAAAGGGTCCTCGGCCATGCCGCACAAACGCAATCCGGTTCTGACCGAGAATCTGACCGGCTTGGCCCGGGTAATCCGCATGGCTGTCGTGCCCTCCTTGGAGAATGTCGCCTTGTGGCATGAGCGCGATATTTCTCACTCCTCGGTCGAGCGCGTGATTGCCCCGGATTCCACGGTCACGCTTGATTTCGCCCTGACGCGGCTCGCCAGAGTCATCGAAACTCTGGTCGTTTACCCGGACGCAATGCGGCGGAATCTTGAGAAATTGGGCGGCCTCATTCATTCGCAACAGGTGCTGCTTGCCCTGACGCAAGCCGGAATGAGCCGCGAAAACGCATATGAAACGGTACAGCGCAACGCCATGACGACTTGGACTGAGGGCGGCCGGTTTCTCGATCGCTTAGCCGCCGATCCCCAAGTATCCGCGCATCTGGACAAATCCGCGCTGAGCCTCCTTTTTGATATTTCCCACCACACGAAACACGTCGATACGATATTCGCGCGGGTCTTCGGGACATAGCCAACAACCGGGCGTTAATGGTCGACGGCGATACTCGGCTCATGGCGTACCCCGCAATACCCGCCGCCGTATTGTTGATCGTTTTCAACTGTGTGATTGCAGCAAGCGCCGTCGCGGCCGCGCGGGTTGAGACGCGTGTTGGCGATACGACGGTGTCCTTAATTGCGGACCCAGAATCCGGGTTGGTCGCATTGTCGAGCGACATCGGGATCAAGCTCGTCGACACTGTCAACGGGTTGATTTACTTGCTTGATCAGGGGCAACCGGCACGGGTTGTCGATCTAAAGAAGCTACCCGAGCCACGCATCGGAGGGCATGTTGTGGTTCAGAAAATCGGACCTGGACCACGGATCGCGGGTTTTCCAACGTCGCGATTTCGGATTTGGTTCGACGGCCAGCTGTGCACGACCGTCGACGCCAATCTTTGGTTAAATCGGTCGCTCGATCCGGCGCCGCGTGCCTTCGAACTGTTGGATCGACTCAATATGGCTCTGTCGCCTGGTGCCGGCGCACCGTGCGAGCGCATCCCTTACCGTCACTATAAGTGGATCGGATGGGGCATGCGCGTCGCGGATGTCAACGGCCAAGTCGTTGAAGCGACACTCGTCGAAGCTCACGCCGCAATTCCCGTAGGAGCATTGCGTTTGCCGCTCGAGCCAACGGACGTGACCGACGCAATACTTGCGGCCGGTACGCGCTAGTGCCCTGGTTCCGGATCTTCGATGATTCTTGGTTGTTGGTTGGCGAAATCGCGATCCGTTCGGACATAATTACGGTGACAGTTTACTAAATACACCATATTTTGACCTCTTGTGTCCCAAGCCACTACATTTTGTGTATTTAGTAAACTGTCACCGTAACACCGTAATTCGTAATTGTTACTCACTCATGATTTGCTGTTTTGCGGTCTCGTAGAGCCGATCCATCTCCAGGCGTATCTTGTGCTCGTCGATATCCAGGCCCTTGTCCGCAAAATCCTTTAGAACCTTTTCCACGACATCATCGGGCCCAGGTTTCTCAAAATCAGCCAGGACGACGGTCTTGGCGTATGATTCTGCATCGGCGCCAGACAGGCCAAGCTTTGCCGCGGCCCAGGTACCAAGCAATTTGTTGCGCCGCGCCGTCGCCTTAAAGCGGAGTTCTTCGTCGTGCTCGAACTTCTTCTCCGCGCCGCGTTCACGTTCATCGAAAGTGGTCATGCCTTTCCCTACTATGCCTCTTTGTGCTCAGTATACCCCGCAATCGGACGGTGACGGGTGACATATTGTGCACGTCTGTGTCCGTTACTACCATCGCCGCCGCGTGCAAATAGGCCCTGAGAGCCCCACTCCAAGATGTGTACCGTTGTCATACTGCGCCGCCCAGACCAAGACTGGCCGACAATCGTGGGGGCGAACCGCGATGAAATGCATCACCGGCCTTGGCAACCTCCGGCCCGACATTGGCGAGACCGCCGCGACGTACTCGCCGGCCGAGACGAATTGGCCGGTGGCAGTTGGTTGGGTCTCAATGACGACGGTGTGTTGGCCGCCGTGCTCAATCGCACGGGCGAACTAGGGCCTTCATCCGAAAAACGCTCGCGCGGCGAACTGGTGCTCGAGGCGCTGGATCACGCGGACGCAAGAACGGCCGCGGAAGCGCTCTCGACGCTCGACGCCCGTGCATACCGAGGGTTCAACTTGGTCATTGCTGATAATCGCGACGCCTTTTGGCTTCACGGTCGTGGTGGGACTGATCGCCATGTCCGTGCTCACGCGATTCCCGGCGGCCTATCGATGGTAACGGCGCATGACCTGAATGACACGGATTCGCCGCGTATTGCCCACTACCGAGCAAAGTTCGCGAATGCCACCGCACCAGACCCAGCCGCCAATTCATGGAAGTCTTGGGAAGCCTTGTTGGCGGATCGCGTTGGCAACCAGACATATGGTCCGACCGGCGCGATGTGTATAGAAACGGATCAGGGGTTTGGCACCATATCAAGCTCGCTGATTGCCCTGCCCGGTATAAATCTTTGGCCACAAAAACCCGTCTGGCGATTCTCCGCGGGGCCGCCGCAGGAAGACGGCTATAAACCAGTGGCGATGGACTGACTCACCCGGTGACTCCAGGCGGCATCCGCTGATTGTTTCTTGGATTAATCGATGGGTCCCATAGATTGTGCTGGCGAACGCGGCTTGCTAACGGCACCTTTAAACACAAAAGAATGCGCAAAACAGTACGAGGAGAGGAGATCACAATGAAGGCTAGAATTTTGGCGATCGGCACCGTCACCGCGATCATCGCCGCTTCCAGCGCTTGGGCCGGATCGGAGCGTGTCACGTTTCCAGAGGGTTTTAAGGATTCGTTCACGTACTTTATGACCAGCGAGCGCGCCGACAACAATCAAGTGCGCTTCCTCTATGCGAATGACTTGGCCATTCAGGGCGCCCGCGAAGGCGGCGCGCTACCGAACGGGGCACAGTTCGCTATGGAGGTTTTTGCAGCCCAAGTCGACGAGAACGGCGAACCAGTGCTGGACAGCGACGGTAAATTCATACCGGAGATCTTGAAGGTCATCGCAGTCATGGAAAAGGGCGAAGGCTGGGGCAACGACTACCCCGAGGATGTTCGCAATGGGGACTGGGAATACGCCTTTTTTGCCCCGGACGGAGCATTGAAGGCCGATGTCGAGACCGGGCCATGCATGGAATGCCATTTACCGTACGCGGAGGACGACTACATCATCTATCGCGATCAACTTGATGCGGCCGCTCAGTAATGAAACGCAAGGCGTTGATATAACAAAATGAATCTCTCCAATAAGGGTTGGAAATAGGCAATTCCAATCTAAGGGAGGCCGTCCTCGACGGCGTTGGCGATTAGTCCGCGCGCACGTTGTCGGTGGTCTCCTTTTGCGCTATTTAGGACCCATAAAGGCGGCCAGACGACTCGCGATCAGGCCGTCTTTCGTTCTTTTCCAAGGCCGCCGAAGGGATCGCTTGCATGTCTCGCCGAAGACAAATTTACGAGGGCAAAGCAAAGGTCCTGTTCGAAGGGCCAGAACCGGGCACATTGGTCCAATATTTCAAGGACGATGCCACGGCCCATAACAACAAGAAGCGCGGCACGATCACAGGCAAAGGCGTGCTCAACAATAGAATCTCCGAGTATCTGATGACACGTCTTGGAGAAATTGGAATTCCGACACACTTCGTGCGTCGACTCAACATGCGGGAGCAGTTGATCAAGGAAGTGGAGATCATTCCAATCGAGGTCGTGGTCCGAAACGTGGCCGCCGGATCGTTTACGAACCGCTTTGGGTTGCCGGAGGGATCGGCACTACCACGCTCCATCGTCGAATATTACTACAAATCCGACGAGCTCGATGACCCGATGGTTGCCGAAGAGCATATCACCGCATTTGGTTGGGCAACACCGCAGGAGCTCGACGAAATGTTGTCGATGTCCTTGCGGATCAATGACTTCATCTCGGGTTTGTTGTTTGGATTGGGGATCCGCTTGGTCGACTTCAAGCTCGAATTTGGTCGGCTCTACGAGAGCGATGATATGCGTGTTGTTTTGGCCGACGAGATTAGCCCGGACAATTGTCGACTTTGGGACACAAAAACGAATGAAAAGCTGGACAAAGACCGATTTCGGCGCGATTTAGACCGGGTCGAGGAAGCGTATCAAGAAGTCGCGCGCCGTCTCGGAATCTTGCCGGAAGGCGGACCACGCGACCTCAAAGGGCCGGAGACGATGCAGTAGGCTTTTGAGGAGCGAGATTCTGTGAAAGCCGTCGTCCACATCACTCTCAAGAACGGTGTCTTGGATCCCGAGGGAAAAGCGATTCAAAACGCCTTGCATGCGCTTGGTTTCGACGACGTCAACAATGTTCGTCAAGGCAAAGTTATCGAACTGACGATAAACGAGGCCAGTCCGGCGCAGGCGCGTGCCACCGTTGAAGCTATGTGCACCAAGCTGCTCGCGAACACGGTCATCGAGGACTATCGAATCGATCTTGAATAAACCAAAGTCCGGATCGGACGATTGAAATCCGCGGTTATTGTTTTTCCAGGCTCGAATTGCGATCGAGACGTCGCGGTTGCCTTGGCCGAAAGTCTTGGGCGCGCACCTGAAATGGTGTGGCATGGCTGGACCGAACTCCCCCCGGTCGATCTCATTGTTTTGCCTGGCGGCTTTTCGTATGGCGACTATTTGCGCGCGGGCGCGATGTCTGCGCATTCACCTATAATGCGGGCCGTGATCGCACGCGCCGATGATGGTGTCCCAGTCCTCGGCATCTGCAACGGCTTTCAAATCTTGACCGAGTGCGGACTGCTTCCCGGCGTATTGATGCGGAACCAGAATCTTCGTTTTCTTTGCCACGATGTGTCCTTGCGAGTCGAAATCAACGACACACGATTTACCCATCGCTATCGCGAAGGCGAAGTTATTCGCGTACCAATCGCCCACAATGATGGCAATTACCAAGCCGATTCGGACACGTTGGAGCGGCTGGAAGGCGACGGACGCGTTGCGTTTCGGTATTGCTTCCCGGACGGAACTGTGGGCGCAAAGTCGGCGCCAAATGGCGCTCGAAACGCCATCGCAGGAATCGTCGATGAAAACCGCACAATATTGGGCATGATGCCGCATCCGGAACGCGCGGTTGAACCAGCGCTCGGCGGAACAGATGGTCGCCGACTATTCGAATCGCTCGTGGATACCCTGTCTTGACAAAGGTAAATGCCGAGCTGGCCGCTGGAATGGGCTTGAGCGCAGATGAGTTCAAACGCGTCTGCGAGATCCTCGGGCGGATCCCAAACGTCACTGAACTTGGCCTTTTCTCGGCCATGTGGAGCGAGCATTGTTCATACAAGTCGTCACGGATCTGGTTGAGGACACTGCCGACTGAGGCGCCGTGGGTGATTTGTGGCCCCGGGGAAAACGCGGGTGTCATCGATATTGGCGATGGTCGGGCCGCCATCTTCAAGATGGAGAGCCACAACCATCCCTCCTACATCGAGCCGTATCAGGGCGCGGCAACGGGCGTCGGTGGCATCCTGCGCGATGTTTTCACCATGGGCGCGCGCCCCGTCGCCAATCTGAACTGCTTGCGTTTTGGTCGGCCAGATCATCCGCGCAGCCGCCATCTGGTTGCGGGCGTCGTGGCCGGTATCGGCGGCTATGGCAATTGCATTGGCGTGCCCACGGTCGGCGGCGAGGTGAGTTTCGATAGCCGCTATGACGGCAATATTCTGGTCAATGCCATGACCGTGGGCATTGCCGATTCCGACCGAATTTTCTACGCCAAGGCCACGGGGGTCGGCAGCCCGGTGGTTTATGTCGGATCGAAGACCGGGCGCGACGGCATTCACGGCGCCACCATGGCTTCGGCGGCTTTTGCGGAGGATTCAGAGGAGAAGCGGCCGACCGTGCAGGTAGGTGACCCCTTTACCGAAAAGCTGTTGCTGGAAGCTTGCTTGGAGCTGATGGCGACCGACGCGATTATCGGTATTCAGGACATGGGCGCGGCCGGCCTGACGTCATCGTCCATCGAAATGGCCGCCAAGGGCGAAGGCGGCATTGTTTTGAACTTGGATCGTGTGCCGGTGCGTGAAGACGGCATGAGTCCCTATGAGATAATGCTGTCTGAAAGCCAAGAGCGCATGCTGATGGTGTTGCGTCCGGGCCAAGAGGAGACGGCGCGGCGGATCTTCGAAAAGTGGGGCTTGGATGTCTCTGTGATCGGGTCCGTGACCGACACGGGCCGCATGGTCTTGCGCGTTGGCGATGAGGTTGTCGCCGATGCGCCCATCGAGCCCCTGGCAGAGGGCGTACGCTATGAACGCCCGTGGCAACGCCCGCAGACGCCACGTCCCCTGCCCGATCTACTGGCCGCCGAGCCGTTGGTCGCCCTAGAGGGCATGCTGGCGGGCCCTGATCTCTGCGGGCGGCGCTGGGTATGGGAACAATATGACCATATGGTCATGGCCGACACAGTCCAGCGCCCTGGTGGCGACGCCGCGGTCGTGCGCGTGCACGGCACGAAGAAAGGCCTGGCGATAGCCACGGATTGTACGCCACGCTATTGCGAAGCCGATCCCGAATTGGGTGGTGCACAGGCAGTTGCCGAGTGCTGGCGAAACCTCACCGCGGTCGGCGCGCGGCCGCTGGCTATCACCGACTGCCTCAATTTCGGCAACCCGGAACGGCCGCACGTGATGGGTCAATTTGTGCTTGCGTTGAGAGGTATGAAAGAGGCTTGCAAAGCCCTTGATTTCCCCGTCATTTCCGGAAATGTGTCGTTCTATAACGAGACCGAGGGCCGCAATATTCCACCAACACCACAGATCGGTGGTGTTGGATTGTTGGACGACGTGTCAGGAATGGTCGACTTGGCCGTCCGACAAACTGGCGACAGCCTGATTATGATCGGGCGCGACGGGGCTCATCTCGGACAATCGCTTTATGCGCGCCACTTGATTTGTGAAGACCTTGGCACCCCGCCTAACCTCAACCTGGACGACGAAAGGCGTTATGGCGATTTTGTACGAGCGTTGATCGGTGCCGGTCGCGTTTCGGCGTGTCACGATATTTCGGACGGCGGCTTGCTTGTCGCGGCGGCCGAAATGGCCATGGCTGGTGATATCGGCCTCGCATTCGACACGGAATTCGATATCGGTCAATTGTTTGGTGAGGATCAGGCCCGGTATCTTGTCGCAGCGGCACCGGACTCCGCGGATGCTATAATTCGCGATGCGCTTTGTGCAGGGTTGACGGTGAAGCGGATTGCGACGGCCGGTGGCGACGCGTTGACACTACCTGGCGCCGGTGCCATATCGGTAGCCGATTTGCGTGCAGCGCATGAACGCTGGTTCCCGGCTTACATGGCACGTGCCTAATTGGCAAGGAGACGACCCCATGGCGATGGACGCGACCGAGATAGAGCGACTGATCCGTGAGGCTTTGCCAGATGCCGAGGTGCACATAGAGGACCTTCGCGGCGACGGGGACCATTACGCGGCCTATGTCGTGGCGGCCGCGTTTAAAGGGAAGACACGCGTCCAACAGCACCAGATGGTTTATCAAGCCCTGCAAGGCGCCATGGGCGGCGCGCTTCACGCGCTAGCCTTGCAAACAGCGGTACCCGAGGACGCCTGAATCTGGTGTATATTGGACCACAATACAACGCAGCCCAAGAAGGCGGCATGAGGATATCGAGGAGTGATCGATGACGACCACGGAAACCAATCCGGCTTTTGAACGGATTGACAAAGAAGTAAAAGACAATCAAGTGCTGCTGTTCATGAAGGGCACGCCGGTGTTTCCGCAGTGCGGCTTTTCCGCGCTGGCGGTTCAGGTGCTCAGCCATATGGGCGTCAAATTCAAGAGCATCGACGTGTTGAATGAACCCACGATCCGTCAGGGCATCAAGGACTACAGCAATTGGCCGACCATCCCCCAGCTCTATGTTGCGGGCGAGTTTGTTGGCGGGTCGGATATCATTCGGGAGATGTTCGAGAACGGCGAACTCAAACAGATGCTCGACGACAAGGGTGTCGAAACCACGGTCGAGTAGGCCCGACAATCGCGCATTGAAAGTTAACAGAATGGCTCGGTCTTGACCGAGCCGTTTCTGTCTCAGCCTAACCTTATCTCGGGATCAACTGAGCCCGGAAGAATGCGACATTGATGATCAGGCCAGGCAACAGCCACTGAAAGAGTCGGACCATGTTCAAGATCTCAGCCAGCGACGCATCGCGCGTGGCGGCACTTTGCAATGTCGCGCTACGTAAAGCGCCCGGATTCGGCAGCATCCGCGTTTCCGCAACGAACGCATCATGAAGGTTCGTGACTAATTCCTCATAACCGGCCGTGCCGATGTGGCAGCGTAGATCCTGCCATGCAAGAGCAAAATAACTCGGCCATCGCGCAAGTGCGCGGTAGTCGGTGTTCACAAATGGCAAGCCCAAGTGCGATTTGATGTCGTCATAGACCGCCCGGGTCGGCGCATCGACATGATGCGATTCCATAAGCAGAAATGGCACGGTCACTTTGGGCGCGCGCTGTTTGGCATATGGTGGGGCCATGGTTTCGTGTGACAGCTCGTGACCTTCCAATAGCCAGCGACTGATCGTCGCGATCATCGCGTATGGAAAATTGCCATACGAAAAAACCTCAATGACATCGCGGATTTCGTCAATTTCGCGAGGCGCATAGCCGTTGCCCGATAGTGCCGGTTCCAAACCTGTCGGTTGGAGTTGCCAAACCGCGCTCTCGGCCTGCGCGCGGAGCCGCTGACAAGCCGTGACAAACGGTGCGCTGGCGGCGAGCGGCCTGAGTCCCGGCCACAGTACCTGGTAGAATGCACGATAGTGTGCGTGCGCCATGGCAATGACGCCCATCCAAGGCACCTGCAAGACTCTTTTGGTGTCCTCGTAATCCGCCTTGAGCGCCCCGTCGGCCAAATACTCCGGCAATGCGTGTATGGTCGGCGTGGGTTCCGGGTACAAGCGAGAAAGCGTCACGGCAAGGCTAGACCACATCAGATTCGATCGTCTGTAGCGACGGCACTGTCGCCACAAAAGACGGTCGCTCTGATAGACGTTGAAACAGGGCATCCAGATGGGCGTATTCGCGCTGCCCGTCGTATCCCGGCATACGCACGTTCAAATAGCCCAAGGAGTCCCAACCGCGATATCACCCAATCCAAATTGGTCGCCAACGCAAAAAGTCGAACCTGGTGTCAGTCGCGCGATTTCTCGAATACCAGCTCGGACTTTTCGCCGCTGACGCTTCTGCCACGGACGACTGCGTTGCGGCTCGCGACGCAGCTCTTCGATCACCAGCAGGACGACGGCATCACAAACGCCGTCGGCAAGGACTTGTAGCCGAAGCGCGTCCAACCGTAAGTTGGGGTCCCGCGGTAGCAAAGACGGCATGGGAAACTTGGTCTCCAAAAACTCCAGAATGAACCGCGAATCGTAAACCGCCGTGCCGTCATCCAATATCAGCACCGGCAACTTCTCGAGCGGATTGTAGCGTGGCGTTTCGGCGCCGGCATTCCACGGCACTTCGGTGACCAGTTCAAATGACAGGTTCTTTTCGGCCAGGGCGATGCGCACCTTGCGCGCATAAGGGCTCGGTGTCGCGCTAATCAGCTTCATGTGCATGCAAGATGGATTTCGACCGCGCGACTGTGCCATAGGCAGGCGCCGTTGTCACCTGGCCGATATGCGCTTGATAGATTTCGTTGGCTGTTGCCGCTTTTGAAACAATCTACAGTGGGTTATCAGTTGGAATGCGTAAGTACCGGAAATTCACCCTGGAAGGATAGGCACGTGGTCAGGATTGACCGGATTTACACGCGCGGCGGCGACAAAGGGATGACAACGCTGGGCGACGGCACGAAGGTCTCGAAAGCCGCACTCCGTGTGCAATGCTATGGCGCCACCGACGAAGCCAACGGCGTCATCGGCTTGGCGCGTTTGCATACCGAAGGTGACGCCGACGCCATGTTGGCGCGCATACAGAATGACCTGTTTGACGTCGGCGCCGATCTCTGCGTGCCGGCCAAAGACGACTCGCGCGCACGGCTTCGTATCGAGGATAGCCAGGTGGCTCGGTTGGAAAGCGAAATCGATTCCATGGCCGCAGCGTTGGCGCCACTGGCGTCGTTCATATTGCCGGGTGGTTCGCAGGCTTCCGCCCATTTACATTTGGCGCGCACGGTTGTTCGGCGTGCGGAGCAGCTTGTCGTAGCACTGATGGACACAGAAACGATCAATCCGGCAGCGTTGAAATATCTCAATCGATTGTCAGATCATTTATTCACTCTAGCGCGCTTTCTCAACGATAAGGGCGCGCGCGACGTGCTTTGGGTCCCCGGCGCCAATCGCTAGGCCTGGCCACCGGCCTCTAATTCTGGAATTTGACCAGATGTCTAGCGACAAAGGGGGCCAGAAAGATGATCTCGAAAATCCGTGCCAAATGGTGAATGGCAACGAAACCGGGTTCAATATCCAGCGCCAGAGCAATCAAGCACATCTCGGCGACGCCACCGGGCGCGAATGACAGCAACACCGCTATGTAATCGAGTCCAAGGGGGAATGCGACAACCAGCGACGCGACCGCCGTCACGGCCAATATCAAGGCGGTCGCAACGACGGCATGCCCGGACAAATGCAGTAGAACGCCGCGGCCGACATTCGAAAAACGGCTGCCAATCGCGGCGCCGAGCACGAGCAACGTCCCGGCCAACAGCCAAGCTGGTAGCGCGCCCTCAACAATGCCGGTTGTGTAAAGCAGGGCACTGGCGAACATCGCGCCAATCATCGGTGCAGCCGGTGTACGCAACAACCGCGCCGCGGTAGCGCCGATACCGGCAACAATTCCCAGAAGGATCGCATCATCCCACGATATCAATGCGTCCACGCTTGCCCCTGGCGCCCGATTGGAGTCGCCGCCGAGAAGGGAAACGATCAAAGGGGCGGCAAAGACCAAAAGCATGACGCGCAAGCTTTGAATAAAGGCGATGCGTTGTTCGTTGCCGCCAGCCGCCGCACCCAGAATGATCATCGGGGTTAGCGCCCCGGGCGCCGAAGCGAATAAGGCGGTCGTGCGGTCGATGCGCGCAATTCTTTGGTAATAAGCCGCGGTTAGGAGGGTCAGAATCGGCACGTACAACAAGACCGCAACAACGCTCCATGGCCAAAGGGCGATGCCATGAAGAACCTCCGGTGTGAATGACGAACCCAAAAAAACACCGAGGACGCCGAGCATTGCGGCGCGCAAGTTCATGGGCACGGCCACCGGCAGGCCCACCATGCTGGCTGCAAACGTCGCCATGATCGGCCCGAGCATCCAAGCCAATGGTATGTCGATCCAATGGGCAATGGCGCCACCGATGCCGCCAAGGGTGAGCGCGGCCGCGAGCTTTTGCAGCATTGTCATCCATCGGTGGCTGACGCTGCGTGAAAAGTGGTTGCGAATTGCGTGTGGCCCCTAGGCGCTGGCAGCGTCTTGCTTGGAACCTGGCTCGGCCGGACCCTTAAGTTCGACAACATTGCCGTCCGGATCTTCGATATACAAGGAAACCCCGAACCCTTCCGCGCCATAGCGCCGTCCATCATCACCAACCGTTACACCCACGGTCGCGAGGGACGCTCTGAGCGATTCGACATCAAACGCGTCGACACGTATGCAAAAGTGATCAAGGTTGCGCGCACCCTGCCCTGGCGCATCGCCCCCTGTTCTGCCGATTGGGCCGTGAACATCGACCAAATCGATCAAACTGGCGCCGGCGCGCAACTGCACGAGCCCCAATTCGTCCAGCGTACGTTCGACGCTACAGCCGAGCACGTCACAATAGAATCGAATCATGGGCTCTAGCTGCGCGGTCCGCAAAACGACATGGTCCAAGCCATGAATTCGTAAATTTGGTCCCTCCATCACGGGCCACCTTTTTATTTGGTGCCGAAAAGCCGATCCCCCGCGTCGCCAATGCCGGGAACAATGTAGCCTTTCTCATTCAGACAATCGTCCATGCCGGCCGCGAAGACCGGCACGTCGGGATGGGCTTGATGAAACTTTTCGACACCTTCCGGAACCGTTAGCAAGCAAACGAACATAAGTGACCGAGCCCCTGCCGCCTTTAGCCGACTGACCGCGGCAACAGCGGTATTGCCCGTGGCCAACATTGGATCGACGACAATGATCAAGCGATCGCCCAGACTATGTGGCACCTTGAAATAATATTCGACCGCCACCAGAGAACTTGGTTCGCGATATAGGCCAACATGCCCGACCCGCGCAGAAGGTAGCAAATCGAGCATGCCCTGTAGAAGACCGTCGCCAGCGCGCATGATTGAAACCAAGCACAATTTCTTTCCCGCCAGGACCGGCGCGGTCATCGGGGCGATCGGCGTTTCGATCTCGCGCGTCGCGAGAGGCAAACCGCGCGTAATTTCGTATGCCATGAGCGTCCCAGATTCACGCAGCAACTGGCGGAAATTGGCAGTCGATGTCTCCCGTCGCCGCATCAGTGTCAGCTTATGCTGGACCAGAGGATGGTCTATGATTGTCAGCGCTGCTGTCATGGTTGCATTCCCCCCAATTCGGCGGTGACGTCCGCGGAACGATTAAATCGCTTCGAACTAAAAGATGGTCGCGTCACTCGCCACGCGAATGGGTGGTCCGCCACCTGGGCGCTGTTCGGCAGCCAACTGCCGGCCAGCCGCCCAAGTTCCGCCTTCGAGTATCTTGACCAACGGCAACATCTCCTCATTTAGCCCCAAACGCCCGCGAATATTGACCGCCAATCGATCCAGCAATGCCACCGTTAGCGCCCGCCATTCTGTAACGATTTCCGAGTCGGCAGCGTGCTCTTCATCAAGTATTTCGGCATACTGCGGCTTGAGGAGTCCACAGTCGATCATCAAGCCGCCGTTGCGATATTCCGCAAGGCCGGTCAACATATCGAGCGCGGTGACGGTAATTCCGGCTTCAGCGAGCGGTTCGACCAGCGAATAGGTCAGCCACATCGACAGCTTGTGAAACGGCACCAAGCCGTTGGTCAGATCGTTTGTGCGCACGGCTGGATGGTGGCCAACATCGCCAAGATTGACGCCACCCAATTCGATTCGCCGGGGCCATATGCCCGAAAAGCCCCGCATAACTGCTGAAAACAGAATCGGCGCCGCCAGGGTGTGGCTGCGTGTGCGCCGCACGATATAGTCGTAGATGTGTCCGACACGCGGTCTTGACGATCCAAAAATCGCTGTTTCATGTTGCATAGTTTGGCCCAGTTGCCGAAGCAGCGCGACGCGCCCAGCAACACCCACCAGCGGATTGTCCGCGCCGACTTGAAACGCGTTTGCAAGAGTTGACTCGTCAATTCCACCCAATGCGACTGCGTCGGCACGCAACGGATGCCGCGTGTCGCTTGACAAGGCGCCCGATGCGAACAAATCAAGGCTGGCCAGCGCCAGCCCTTCGGAGCGTTGCAGCACCGAGCCCGTTTGTTGGTCTCTATAGCTCCAATGGTCGCCTGCCCCAGCATCGAGTAGGACACTGATTGTAACAAGATCGATTCGGCTGCGCGCGCGCTCGGCGGGGCTTTCGTCTTGTAGCCGGCCGGCTAGGCCTTGCCAGCGATCCTCACCGGCCACCATGAAATGGCGCCATCGGCTATGCATCGGGATTTCAAGTGTGGGAAAGCGCCCGCGCGTGACCGCAACGACATATTCGGCGGCCCGATCGACTTGGTCCAGGTCAACAGTGAAATGGCCCAGCGTACCCGCGATGCCGGCATCAAGAACCAAATTGCAGCGGCGGCGTATTGCAGCCGGCGACCGAAGCCACAAGATCGCGTCGGCCGGTGTTTGGCTATCCCGCAAGCGTGCTCCCTGGCGCTAGAAGATCGCCGGATCAGTTGTGGACGCGCATTTCCGGGGTTCAGTCGCCGAGCCGACGACCTTTTGGCGTGGCCAGATCCTGCGCGCTTGGTGTTTCGCCAGAGGAGTAATAGCCCGCAGACATCTTCGCATCAATCTCCACGCGCGCGTCCGCGGGGATCAGTTCTTCGGGAATTGGCACACGTTGCTTGATTTCGATCCCCTGCCGAACGATGGCGTCGTGCTTGGTATCGCTCATGGACACGAACTGATCGATGCGCGTCACACCCAACCAATGCAACACATCAGGCATGAGCTCTTGGAAGCGCACATCTTGAATGCCCGCGACGCATTCAGTTCGTTCAAAATATGCTTCCGCTCGATCCCCGCCGGCCTGACGCTTACGGGCGTTGTAAACCAAGAATTTGGTAACTTCGCCCAAGGCCCGCCCTTCCTTGCGATTGTAGACAATCATGCCGACCCCGCCACGTTGCGCGGCGCCAATACACACTTCGATGCCATGGGTCAGGTACGGCCGACAGGTGCAAATATCTGACCCGAAAACATCGGACCCGTTGCATTCGTCGTGGACTCGGCAAGCCACATCGCGTGTCGGATCGGCAAGCGCCGCGGGGTCACCAAATATGTAGACGGTGTGACCACCAATCGGCGGCAGAAACACGTGCCGATCCGGCCTGGTGACCAGATCCGGAAACATGCCTCCGGTGTGTTCAAAAAGGGCGCGCCGCAAATCCGTTTCAGAGATGCCGCACCGGGCCGCCACGCCGGGAAGATACCAAACCGGCTCAATGGCGGCCTTGGTCACCTTCACGTCACCGTTTGGAGCCAGAATTTGCCCATCGGTCGCCAGGCGGCCCTTGGCCACCGCCGATTCCATTTCCGGCAAGCGAATGCGCGCTTTCGTGACCGCAATAGTTGGTCGGATGTCCCAACCATCGCGCAGTTTGTCGGCGAAGGCATCGCTGACCAAATGACCATAGGGGTCCAAGGACACGATCTTGTCTGGGTCAGCCCATTGAGCGTGCGGACCGATCTGAACAGCTGGAGCCGTGTCCGACAGATCCGGCACGTGGAGCGGATCCAATGTTTGGGCGGCAATCGCCAAAGCACGGTACAGCGCGTAAGAACCGGAATGGGCGCCGATGACATTACGATGGTTGGGGTCGGCCAAAGTGCCGATTATCGGGCCCCGCGCGCTGGCGTTTCGTGCACCCCAGCATATGGCAGGCGCCGCATTTCCATTCTGCGGTGGATGCGACGTGAGTACGATGTGATTGGCTCGACCGGTGCCATCCATGGTCTTGGTTCCGTGTCCCCTCAGCGTCGCCTTGGCCCTATATCGCGTCGCCGCCGCGCGGTGTACCGCGACCGCACGAACGCGCGCCACGAAAACCCTCGCTCACAAGAAATTGGGTCGACCGCGCCTTATGTCGAGGTATCGCGGCGCTTCAATCCCGGAAAACCCCGCTTTATCTAGTCTCCCTCTCCATAACGTGAATCGAAGTCCCATACCTCTTGAAATCCCATAAGCCGGCTGAAATCAGAAAATGGATAAAGCGCCGACGTGATTTGCTCGCTGCCGCCGTTTGTCTTCAAAGTGTCATATACAGACGCTATGGCTGCGCCGATGGCCAGAAAAGCGGTCGCTGGGAATATGGCGACACGATAACCGATTTCGCCCAGTTTTTCCGCATTGAACACCGGCGAGCGACCGCCTTCGACCATGTTGGCCAAACAAGGCGTGTCAAAACTACGGCAAATCTTGGCCATTTCATCCTCGGACTCTGGCGACTCGACAAACAGCACGTCTGCACCCGCCGCCGCATAGGCCTCCGCGCGCCGCAGCGCTTCGTCAAGCCCCAAGGTGGTGCGCGCGTCGGTACGCGCGATGATCAGCAAGTTCGGGTCAGAGCGACTGTCGATGGCGACCTTGATTTTGGTCACCATGTCTTCAGTCGGAACCACGCGGCGCCCCAGCGTGTGGCCACATTTTTTCGGAAATTCCTGGTCTTCGAGTTGGACCGCACTGGCACCCGCGGCTTCGTAAGACTGTATCGTGTGGCGGACATTGAGCGCGCCGCCATAGCCAGTGTCGGCGTCTGCAATCAGGGCCGCAGTTGTCCGCGCGCTCAGACAGCGGACTCGATCAACCATGTCGGTCAGGGTCGCATAGCCGGCGTCCGGCAATCCCAGATACGAAGCGGAGACTCCATAGCCCGTCATATACAGAGCTTCAAATCCGACGCTTTCGGCGATACGGACTGAAATACCATCGAAAACGCCAGGCGCCAAAACCAAGGGGCCAGATCCGATGCGACTCCGTAAAAGAGCGCGTTTGTCACGCGTGTCAATCGGGGACATCTATTATCTCCTTGCGAAGCTCTCTGGCGATTTCGAACCACTTCCTGCTAGCATGTTGCCCGCCTGCCGGGCTGTCAAACACGACAGCGCGGGGTCATTGGTGGCTCGGTCAGATGCTCGGGTGCCCCTTCGCGGGGTACCTTCATCTCCTATATGCGTCCCCAATTGTTACGCGGTCCGGGGCTTTAAGATCCGGTGGAGTCTGTAGTGCAAGCAGCGAGTCACGCAGTCAAAAAGGGCTGTTTTGCCGATGGATAGTCAACAAATCGCGTTCGTCGGGATTATGGCGGCGATCGCCGTCATCGCACTGCTGGCATTCTTTATTTTGTTGATTGCGAGAGCATCCGTTGCACGCCACAGCTCGGGAAATGGCGTTCGCCTCGTCTATCAGCCCCGCTGGTACGAGTTCGTCCTGGCGCTGTTGGTCCTAGCCGTGGTCGCGGGTGGCCTAATTTGGCAGGTGCCGCTTTGGGAACGCGCGCCGGCCCCGGAAGCGTCTGATAGCAGCGAGATCGCTGGCGCGAACGAAACCGAGGCCGCCGCGTCAGATATCGACGAAACAAATGGCACCGGAAGCGACGCGGCTGCGCCACCGGACCGCGCCGATGTCTCGCCGGACCTGGGCGATGGTCAGGCGGATGGCCGCGAAGGTGCATTCGTGACGGTCATGCTGATCGCCGCAGCTGTCGGATTCATTGCGTTTGTTGTGTTTCTGTTTGGCCATGGCCTCAATTCCGGACGCCCGTCGGGTGTCGCCGCATCTGGCACCGCGGACCATGCGACGGTCACCGACGCGGTAGCGCGCGACACTGTCGAGGCGCCATCGACCGCACGCTTGCTCGGTTTGCTGGCGTTCGTTCTTTTGGTTCTTTTGGTCGGTTGGGCATATTTGGACCCGATCCAACGCAACGATCTCGTCGAAAATCTGATTTATCCGGCCGCCATGGCCGTGACCCTTGTTTTATTGTTCGATAAGGCCAGCCGGGAATGGGTCACCAAAGGCGCGGCGGAAACAGTTCGTGAGTGGCTATTTTGCGATGCTCTAGCTGTGTTTCTGCTGCTCGGCTACCTCAACTTGCGCCAATGGCAACCGGCAGAAGAACAAGCCTATGCGGCGATGTTTTGGGACATCGTCTATATCGCGACATTGTATTTTACGTTTTGGCTTGTTGATCGGAAGCACACCACACTCCGTTTTCTGTTTGCCTATGGATTTATCGTTCTGGCGCCAGTGCTGCTTTTGATATGGCGACATGCGCACGATGTGTCGGGGATGGCCGCAACATCCTGGTGGGAAACAATTTGGCCTTGCTTCCTGCTCACGGTTTTGTTTTTCGTATTTGAGATCGTTCTGATCATTGCGTCTCGCGAAACCCCGCGACATGGCGTCGGTGCAGTGAAGGACTTGGTATTTTTCATCATGTACGGCGTCTTGCTGTTGATCGCTATTCCGGAGGCGGCCGCATGACGGCAAGTGACCTGACTGAGGTTGATATCAGTACGTTATCTTTGCTGATCAGCCGGCGCGATATTTCGCCCGTCGCCCTTGTCGAAGCTTACTTGTCAAAGATTGATCGCCGCAACCCGGCGCTGAACGCCTACATTTCAGTTTATCCTGAACAAGCGCATGAAGCCGCCACGATCGCTGAAAACGAAATCGCCGCCGGCGACTGGCGCGGCCCATTGCACGGCGTGCCGTTAGCAATAAAGGATCTCTACCAAGTCAGCGGAATGCGCCGGACCTGCGGCTCGCGCCTGATTGACGAACCACCGTCGGTAGAAGACTCAACCAGCGTCGCACGGCTACGAAACGCCGGCGCGATCATTCTCGGCATGGCAAACTTGCACGAGTTCGCGTTTGGACCAACCGGCGTCAATGATCAATTCGGGTCGGCGCGCAATCCTTGGAATCCGGACCTATGTTGCGGCGGGTCGAGCTCTGGCTCCGCGTGCGCCGTCGCCGGCGGCCTAGCGGCCGGCGCGCTCGGCACGGACACCGGCGGTTCGATCCGTATTCCGGCCGCGCTGTGCGGTTGCGTTGGCCTGAAACAGTCTTACGGACTCGCAAGCCGGCATGGCATTTATCCGGTCAGCGCGTTGTTTGACCATGGCGGTCCCATCACGCGAACGGTCGGCGACGCGGCGATTATGCTTGATGCCATTGCCGGGGCGGATCCTCGGGACCCGACCACAGCCGCGGCGCGCGTGGATGACTATGAACCCGAACTGGACCGTGGCGTTAGGGGGCTCCGAATTGGCGTGCCGCACGCGTTCTTTTTCGATTCGCTACATAACGAGGTGGGCGACGCCGTCAACAGCGCGCTGACTCTGCTCAGCGATCTAGGCGCTGACGTCGTGGAAGTCGGGCTGCCGGTGGACTGCGACCAGGTTGAACGCGCATGGGACATCATTGCTTTGGCCGACGCCTACGCCGTGCACGAACAGCACGTTCGCGATGGCAGCGAGATGCTTTCGCGAGATGTGCGGGCGCGCTTGTTGCGCGGGCGCGACATGCAGCCAGTCGATATCGCTGAGGCAAAGTCGGTGCGGTTGAAGGTGATAGCGGCCATGAAGGATTTCATGCATTCGGTTGACGTCCTAGCCATGCCGACAAGCCCGATCCCGGCGGTCTCGCTTTCGGATCGGACGATTGAAATCGACGGAGAATCCATTCGCGCCGCCACCGTGCTGGGCCGCTTGACCCGTTTCGCGGCCTTTACCGGCCAACCGGCGATCTCGGTTCCCTGTGGCTTTACTGGCGACGGTCGGCCAATCGGTTTGCAGATGATCGGTGACTGGTTCGCCGAATCCTTTGTTCTAAGGACCGCGCGCGCCTATGAAAACGCAACTGATTGGCATATCCGCCGACCACCGCTGGATCCGGCCCCTTAGGCGACGTGTTGAAGATGGCTGGATTTAGGTCGGTGGACGCCATATGGTATGCGGCATGCGCGAATATCGCGCGCGTGCCTGGCGCTGACCATGTGCATAGATTTGAACTTGGGACAAATGTGTTATGAGCGGATGGCAGTGGTTTTGGACGCTTGTGGGTTTTCTTGCCTACATCGCCATAGCGATTTTTCTGTATTTCTACGTGCCGTTCGCAGAACTTTTCAAGCTCATTGTTTATGGCATAACTTTTGACAACATAATCTTTTGGACTGCGTTGATCACCGGAATCGTTGGGTTTTGTGCCTACCACTGGCGCGCCTATCGTGTGCATATCGTGCAACATGGCAATGTCGAGTCGATCGTTTTCGCATCACTTCGCGGCTCGACTTTCGTCGCGATCTTGTTGACCGCGGGCGCCGCATTGCAGGCCGTGCAAAGCCTTTGTATCAGCTTGTTGCGCCACGGCTATTCGGCGGACTCCGGCTTTGGCGGTCACTTGGCCGCAATTATCGCTTTGGTTCTGCTCACCGCTGTGTTCTGCATAATTTTTTGGCTGCTCAAGGTCGCGCGACCGGACAGCGCCCAGCGCCAACAAATCGGTTGACCGGACCCGGCTGGCTGCTTGGTCGCCTACTCAGCCGCCAACTTTCTCGAGGCGCCGTATCCACGCTCCGACGTTTGCCCCAGCACCCCTTGGGACGCGGCAGCTCGGGCCATCGGCTCGTATATACCGCCATAGGGCCCGCGCTTGACAAACGCACCATCACCAGGCCGGCCGACATATTCGCCCCGGTCGATCACCACCTTGCCGCGGCTGATAACGGTTTCCGTTATCCCCCGCACCGGAAAGCCTTCGAAAGCATTATAGTCGATGTTCATATGGTGGGTTTTGGCGTTGTAGTAGCTGATCGTTTCTTCTTGGTCGGGGTCGAAAATCACAATATCTGCATCGCTCCCCACCGCGATGGTCCCCTTTCTGGGGAACAAGCCGAATATCTTGGCGGGGCCGGTTGAGGTCAGTTCAACGAATTTGTTAAGCGAGATCCGTCCCTGATTGACTCCATAGTGATAGATCAAACTCATCCGGTTTTCGATCCCCGGACCACCATTGGGAATCTTGCTGAAATCGTCTTTGCCAAGCTCCTTTTGCTCTTTCAAGCAAAACGGACAGTGATCGGTGGAGATAACGCTCAGATCACCGGTTCGCAGCCCGGACCACAGCTCATCCTGATTCCATTTTTCACGCAATGGCGGCGTCAGGACATATTTGGCGCCGTCAAATCCAGGTTCGTCATATGCATCCACGTCCAAGAGCAAATATTGCGGACAGGTCTCGGCGTGCGCCATAACGCCCCGGGCTTGCGCGTCCCTGAGTTCCTTAAGTGAGTCGTAGGCGCTGAGATGCACGATATAGATCGGCGCCCGGGCAACTTCGGCAATGGCAAGGGCGCGGTGGGTGCCTTCGGCTTCAAGCCGCGTAGGCCGGGTGTAGGCGTGGTATTTGGGTTCGATATGACCCTCAGATAGGGCGATTTTCACGAGTTCATCGATGACAATGCCGTTTTCGGCATGCATGCACACCAACGTGCCATCCTCTCCCGCCTTACGCATGGCCCGAAATATCGTCCCGTCGTCCGACAGCAGAACGCCAGGATATGCCATGAACAGCTTGTAACTGGTGACGCCTTCGTCAGCGAGACGTCGCATCTCCGGCACGCGCTCGTTGGGCATGTCGGTAATGATCATGTGAAAGGCATAGTCGATCGCGGTCGTCCCAGCGGCTTTGGCGTGCCATTTGTCGAGGGTTTCTATGGTCGAGTGGCCTTTCGGCTGCATTGCAAAATCGATTATGCAGGTCGTACCGCCATAGGCTGCGGCGCGGGTACCCGTTTCGAACGTGTCGGAGGTTTCCGTGCCCCCGAACGGCATTTCCAGGTGTGTATGGGGGTCAACGCCACCCGGAAAGACAAGCTTGCCCGAGGCATCGATGATCCGATCTGCTTCAATCACGAGATCTTTGCCGATCAACGTGACCGTCGAATCGTTGATGAAGATGTCGGCGGTATAGTCATCGACCGCGGTTACCACGCGGCCGTTCTTTATCAACACGCTCATCGTGGCCTCCGCCTAGGGCTTTTGGGTTCAAATACAGCCGCCTGCATTGTAGTATCAGAATCTGAATGGGTGAAGAAAGCGAATGTGCTGAGGCACGCTAGTAAGATCGCATATGGCCACGTGGGTCTAGATCTACGTGTGCAAAGATCGAAAACCCGGGAGGATGGAGGAACGCGATGCCGGCCAAGAGTTCAAGTCCGTCAGCAAAGAAAACCAACGCTGGAGTGACACGCCGCCGCTTTATGGGAACCACAGCCGGCGCTGTCGCTGCAGCTACGACAATCAGTGGGTTTCCCTATATCGCGCGCGCGCAAGATCCTCTGCGCACGGTTGGTTTGGGTGTAAGCGTCATCAACGAGATTCAAGGGCAAGCGTCGAGCGATCTTGGCATGGACGTGCGCGGGCAGGCCCTCGGCTATGGCGCGATGTTCGGTAAGATGCTGAACCAAAACGATCAATACGAGATCGCCGAAGGCTACTTCAATGACATGGATGTGTTTATTCCGGCGAAAGTTTGGCAGCCGATTGACACGACGCGGATAACCGAATGGGACAAAGTCAGCGATCTGAGCAAGACGGGGCGTCTCACTCCAGATTCGAATCCGGGACAAGGCGATGCACCGTTTCGCCACCTGTGGCTGGATGAGAATGGCGACCGGGTCGAAGGTCCATCGCGTTACATTTCCATGGTGCCCGGTTGGCACAACGCAGACTCGATCGGCTACAACCCAGACGATACGGGGCGCAAAATCGAAAGCTGGGCAGAACTGTTCAGTGAGGATTTTGCCGGTGCCGTCGCGCTGTTGAACGTGCCGCAAATTGGCGTCATGGACGCCGCCATGGGAATTGAAGCTTTGGGTCTGCGCACTTTTGGCGACAAGGGCAACATGAACCGCGAGGAAATCGACTTCCTGATTGATTTCTTGATCGAGAAGAAAAACGAGGGGCACTTCCGCGCGTTTTGGGAGACCTTCGGGCAATCGGTCAATCTGATGGTTAGCGGTGAAGTGGTGTTGGAAAGCATGTGGTCGCCCGCTGTCACCGCCGTCAAAGCAGAAGGCGTACGATGCGTGTACGCCTCGCCAAAGGAAGGCATGCGCGGTTGGCACGGCGGCTTGGCCATTTCCGCCCAAGTCACCGGCGCGGCCTTGGATCGGGCGTACGAATATATCAACTGGTGGCTGTCGGGATGGCCCGGCGCTTTCGTAGCCCGCCAAGGCTACTACATGTCGGTGCCCGACAATGTGAAAGCACATCTGGAACCAGAGGAATGGGATTTTTGGTATCTCGGCAAACCTGCCGCGAAAGAACTACCCGATCCTTTCGGCACGATCATTGTCGAAGAAGGTGAAATTCGCGACGGCGGGTCGTATGAAGAACGGTTCCGCAATATTGCGGTGTGGAACTCGCTGATGGAAGAGAACGACTATCTGGTCAAACGCTGGACAGAGTTCCTTAGCGCTTAGCCTTGAAACCAATGTTGAGACTGTACACGGGCGGGGCCAATGGCTCCGCCCGTCTTGCATGATGGCGCAGGTCGAAAATATTCAGCATCCGGGTTTGATCGGTACCCAACCGCAGGCGCCTGAGCAGGCGATCCGACGCAAACAGATTCGGCGAGAAACTGGCTTCCCAACCGGCTGGCTTATTGCGCCTGCAACGCTGTGGCTTATCATTTTTTTGGTCATTCCCTTAGTCAGTATTATCGTCTTCAGTTTCTGGACCAGTACGGGCCACGGCATGGTACCGGAACTGACTCTTCAGCATTACTACGATTTCTTCGTTGCCGAGGGGTTCTTCGATCCGGAAGCACGACAATTTCTTACACCATCCGTTTTCATTCGCACCCTGTGGGAGACCTTCCGGTTTACAGCCGAAGTGATGATCTTATGTCTGATTGTTGGCTATCCAATTGCATACTTTTTATCTATGCAGGTGCAGTCCTTTAAATGGCAAATGGCGTTGTTTTTGCTCGCCATGGTGCCGTTTTGGACAAGCTATCTGATCCGCGCGGTTGCATGGCTACCCATGCTGGGACGGCGCGGATTGCTCAACCAAGCTCTGGTCAATATCGGCATTCTCGATAAGCCGGCCACGTTCCTGCTCTATTCGGAATTCGGCTACACCATGGCGCTGGTGCAGCTCTATGTCGTGTTGTCCGTTGGACCGATTTTCTTTTCACTGGCGAAGATCGACAAGAGCATACTGGAAGCCGCGCGCGATATGGGCGCGACGCCATTTCAGATCTTTCGTGAAATTATCGGGCCGCTGTCGCTGCCGGGTGTCGCAATCGGCATGATATTCATTTTTGTCATGTTGATGGGTGAGTTTGCCACGGCTGTGGTCGTCTATGGCGGCAAGACATCGACCACTGGCACGGTGATCCTCAACTATTATGCCATTGCCAACTATCCGTTTGCCGCAGTCAATGCCCTGATGCTGATGCTGGCGATGATGATGGGCGTGGTCATTATCCTGAAACTGGTCAATATTCGAAAAGAACTCTAAGGCGCGGACCATGGCGAGATGGACGGCGGAACGGCGGCGCAAATTGGCGGTGAAGACGGGCTTCAGCGCTTATTACGTAATTTTTCTGTTGTTCATCTATGGCCCGATGATCGCCATGTTCATCTTGTCATTCCAAGGTGAACGTGGTGGCACCAGCTTCCCGATGCGTGGTACCAGTTTCCATTGGTGGCGCAAATTGATCGAGCCATCTACTGTCGGTGATCTACAAGGCGCGATGGGACGATCCTTGATATTGGCGTTGATCGTCATGGTGATCACCGCCCTGTTTGCTACCATGTTGGCGATGGCGTTTCGTAAGCGTTTCATCGGTTCGGGCGCGTTGTTTTATACGGTCCTCGCCGGTCTGATGATGCCGGGAATCCTGCTGAGCCTGGGCATGGCAACCTTCCTGAAACAGATCGGCATTCAGCCAGCCTGGTGGTCTTCGGGTCTGGGCGTGCATGTCGTCTGGACCCTGCCCTTTGGATTCTTGGTGATGATGGCGGTGTTCAATCGCTTTGATGCGACCCTCGAAGAAGCCGCGCGCGACATGGGTGCCGACGAGTGGACCGTGTTTAAGGAGATTACGCTGCCCTTGGTAACGCCTGGTATCGTCGCGGCAGGCTTGTTTGGTTTTACGCTATCTTACGACGAGTTTGCCCGCACAACGCTGTTGGCGGGTGAGTTCAACACCCTGCCACTCGATATCAATGCTTCGATGACACAACGAATCCGACCGACTCTTTTTGCCCTCGGCACAGCTTCGACCTTGTTCTCGTTGGGAATGATCGGCCTATTCCTGATGGTCTATACGATACTCTACCGCCGATCTCACTAAGAGGCGGTGCGGACGACTCATATCTGTTCCAGCAACGCCGCCGATTCCACCGACCAACAGATGGTCTCGACCTCGCCCAGGTCATAAACGCGGTCTGAGACGTTGCGGTGCTGTTCCACATGTACATAGTGGTTTGGCGCCACTTCGAATACGTCGGTTTCGAGCGACCCCTTGAATTCCGTTGTCACGAATCGACCGGTGACGCTGTTCGCCATATCGCGCTGGGTGCCGGTGTGCATCAAATCCGCGCGAACCGAAAAATGCGCCCGATCGCCGATCGGCACATGGCGCACATCGGGCGGAACAGTGACATAGTACAGATGTTCCCCTGACTCGACAAAGACGACGCTGCCGCTGCGGGATCGAATGATCCCTTCGAAGAGATTGTTATTGCCAATGAACTCGGCGACGAACTTGGTGCGTGGCCGTTCATAGATTTCTCGCGAGGTGCCGGTCTGTTGGATCCTGGCATCACTCATGACTATGACTTTGTCAGCCATTGACATGGCTTCTTCCTGGGAATGCGTGACCATGATGAAAGTCATATTGAGCTCGCGTTGAATGCGCTTGAGCTCGTAAATCATGGTATGCCGAAGGTTATAGTCCAGCGCCCCTAGCGGTTCGTCGAGCAAAAGGACCGTGGGCCGGCTAATGAGCGCGCGCGCAAGTGCGACACGTTGTTGTTGACCACCGCTCAAGTCATGTGGGCGACGGGTCGCCAACGGATCCAAACCAACCATTTCCAACATGTCCCAAACTGGCTTGGCGCGCTCGTCCTTTGATTGCCCCTGCATTTTGAGACTGAACTCGACGTTCTGAAAAACCGTGCGGTGCGGAAATAAGGCAAAGCTTTGAAACATCATCGAGGTATCGCGGTGCGACGGCGGCAAATCCGTAACATCCTGACCTGATATGATAATTCGGCCGGCAGTGACTTCTTCTAGGCCACCGATCATGCGCAAGGTCGTCGTTTTTCCGCAGCCCGACGGTCCCAGCATGGCGACAAACTCGCCATGCGCGATCTCGGCATTGAAATCAATGACCGCCCTAACGTGGCCATCAAACGTCTTGTCGACGCCCTCTAGAATGACATCGTAGTCGGCCATGCCTCGCGCTTATTGACGCAACCTTGCCAGTGTTTGGATCAACTCCCAAACGCGCTCGAAAGTCACGTCTTCAAAGCCGCCTTGGCGTTCGAGATCGCGTAACAATCCAACCGCGCGAACCTGCGCTTGGTTGTCGCCGGCCTCGGCCTCAAGCGCACTGAGCGCCTGGGCAAACGGCACATCGCGCGCTTCCGAAGTTGCCAACGCCCTGCCAACCAGCACGTCAAGGTTCTCAAACGCTTGGCGTAGAGAGTTCGGGTCGTGCGGCTGGCCGAGCAGTCCGCGAATACCATTTGCGGTGAATCTATCTCGCAACCCATCCGGCAATGACTGGCCGAACCCCTCCAAGGCCTCGCCCAGACCGAAGCCCGACGTGAACAAGCCGCGGATCGTGTCGATCGTACCACCTGAACCATTCTCACCGCCGAACATACGGATCTGCGCCCCACTCAGCGCCGAGCCCATGGCCTTCGCTTGATCAATATGCACATCGCGTTCGGCCTCGATGAACATCTTGGCCAGTTCGAGGAAGGTCGCGGCTTCGTTGTACTTCTTGAGCGCGCTCGCTTTGGCATCAAGGCCAGCGGCTTCGGCCTCAAGCATGCGCTGCGTGTTTTCAACACGTAGCGTTTCGATTTCCATCTCGGCGCGGCCCTTGGCGCCCGCTTCACGTTCCATGCCTTCGGCGGCAATTTTCTGGGCGTCACTGTTTGCACGTGCGCGCATAAGTGTCGCCGCCGCCTCGCGTTCGGCCGCATCTTTGCGCGCATCGGATTGCGTAACCATGTGCATGCGCGTGATTTCGGCCTTCGATTCCTCCTCAATGCGCCGCGCCGCGGCTTCCTTTTCGGCCGCAAGTCGTTCGACCTCTTTGGCACGCTTGGCGTCTGCAACGACCCGAACGGAATCGACATTGTGTTCCGCTTGCTCTTTCGCGGCGGTCGTCTCCAGACGCGTAACCTCCACGGCCTCAAGCTCCTGCGTCTTCTGCACAAGCGCGATTTCGCGTTGTCGCTCCTCTAACTCGCGCGCCAGGAAACGCTGAATGTCCACTTTCTCGCGCTCTTGTTCTTTTTGGATGATCGCGATTTCGCGCTCGCGTTCCTCAAGCTCCACGGTCTTGGCTTGGCGCACCTCTGCCCGCCGCAGCTCTTCGTCCTTCGCCACCAAGGCAATCGCGCGATCGCGTTCTTCCTGTTCACGGGCAAGCGCGCGGCGGACTTCGACCCGTTCCAGCTCCTCCGTCTTGGCAACCAGCGCGATTTCGCGGTCGCGTTCCTCCTGCTCACGTGCCAGCGCACGGCGCACCTCGGCTGCTTCGCGCACCTTCATTTCCTCGGCCACGGAGGCCTTTTTTTGGATTCGCGCGCGTTCAACCGCCAGTTCTTTCTCGATTTCCGTTTCCTGAACCTGCCAACGTTGATCCAAAATAAAGCGTTGCTTCTCTGCCAATATTCGCGCGCGTTCATCAGAGATTTCGCGCTCATGCTGAGCCGTCGCCAAGGCATCGTCCTTTTCGACGTTCAACGCGATTAGGCGGGTTTCCAAGCCGCGTTTGCGCATGGCAATCGCCGCCTCTTCTGTCGCCTTATGGCGTTCGTCGCGAGCGATCTCCTCTGCCGACATGACGGCTGTGACCCGTTGGATATCTGCTTGCTGCCGCTCCTGCTCCTTGGCGGTCAGCTCGATCTGGCGCTCCTTTTCGGCCCTTTCGCGTGACAAGGCGCGGCCGATTTCAGCGAGTTCTTCCTGTTCCGACTTGGTAATCAACTCAATCTCGCGATCCTTCTCTGCCTTTTCCAGAGCGAGACGACGCTCGATATCGGCAAGCTCTTCTTCCTTCGCCTTAGCAATCAACGCAATTTCCTTCTCGCGCCTCTCAGCTTCTAATGCGAGATCCTTCCGAATTTCAGATGCTTCTCGTTTCTGCGCCTCCTCTGTAATTGCGATCTCGCGGCCGGTGCGCAGCTGCTCTAGTTCCTTGTCGTTCTCGATCTCGCGCTGTTCAACCGCCATACGCTGATCAAGGACGTAGATCTGCTTTTCGCCGAGCCGCAAAGCTTGTTCGTTTGAGACGTCCTTATCTTGAGACGCGCGCGCAAATGCCTCCTGGCGTTCGATTTCCAAGAGCTCGAGCTGGGTATCCAAGTCCTTCTGGCGAATTGCAACCGTGGTCCGCTTTTCGGTTTCGTGCACTTTCTTGCGGGCGTCCGACGTGATTGCCGTAATGATCTTCAAACCTTCTGCGTCAAAGACATTGTCGGTCTTGAAATGGTCTTTGCCGGTCTGTTCCAAAGTCACGATCGTCACCTCTTCCAGCGACAGACCGTTGGCTTGGAAACTGGAAATCACGCTTTCCTTGACAGCTTGGGCGAAGGATTCTCGGTTCTCGTGCAATTCGTTCAGGGTCTTGGTGGCGGCGTAGCTACGAACGGCGCTGACCACTTTTGCCTCAAGCAAATTCCGAACTTTGTCGGGGTCGAACGTCTTGTCGCCCAGGCTTCGGCTGGCAGTCAAAACGTCGTCGACCGTGCGGCCGACATGCGCATAGAGTTCGGCGACAATATCAATGCGGATTTTGTCCGACGTGAGGACGGCTTGGTCGCGCGCACGACTGACGATCAGCTTGATCGTTTCCAGCGATACCCAGGTTACGTCATGAAAAACAGGAAGAACGACCGCGCCCTGCCCAATGCACACTTTTGTTCCCAGAAATCCCGTTCGAATGAAGGCGAGGTTCGCTGGCGCGCGCTTGTAGACCCATATCGACAACACATAGACAATCGCTATGACAACGATGATTGACAGTATTATTGTTAGCCAGAGTTCAAGCATCTCTTGACCACCTCGTTACCGGCAAGGTTTCCACGCCCTTTGGTCTTCAGCGCACCAGAGGTGCGCGCGGGCGGTTTCCCACCGTATTTCCTCTCCACGCTCAGGCACGGCGCGCGCCACCCGGGCGTTCGCCGAAATCAAACAACGACGACTCCCCGCGACCGTGGCGCATGCCATCGCGCAATGTCTCGGTTGCCTGGCGGTCAACTTCAACACCCTCGCCGTCCAATACCACACCATAATCTTGCCGTGCCGCTTCGATACTCACAAGCTTTCGTGCAACATCATTGCGCACCGCGACGGGATCGCGATCCAAAGGGTCGCCCCAGCCGCCACCCCCGGCGGTGCGAAAAATGACGCGATCCCCGTGGGCGACTTCCACATTGTCGATTTTCGAAGGTAGTGGCTCCCGCGTGCCGTCGGCTCTTATCAGCCACTTCTCCGAACACTGACCAGGCCTGCCGCCCAAAATGCCCCACGGTTGTGTCAGGTGCCGATCGTCATGAACGGAAATGTGGCCCGGCTCCATAAGCTGGTAAACCTTGTCCACGCCATTGCCACCGCGATGCTTGCCGGCGCCGCCAGTGTCGACGATCGTGCCATAGCTTTCGATCATCATCGGGTAGTAGCTCTCGAGATATTCGGTCGGGATGTTCTCGAACAACGGCCACCAGGAATGACCGTCCATGCCATCGCCGACCGGGCGCCCGGGAATGCCACCGTAAAGAATTTCCATGAGCTGAAACGGTTCGCCGCGGGCATCAACACCGGAGTAAAGGAAATGCGGGCTGGAGCCGTATCCCGCCGCCGTCGCCAATTCCGGCGCGTTCTTGCTAAGCGCTCCACCCAACACATCAAACTGACGCGACAAGGCGTGCGTTCGGCAACCGAGCGCGGCCGGAAAGTCTGGTTGCACCAGCGAACCATGCGGCAAGGTCACATGAATCAGGTCATAAAAGCCATCGTTGAACAAGATCTGGGGATCAAACACCATGATCATGTAGACCCCGATGAACATCTTGAACATGCCTTCATGCAGGTAGAAGTTGATCGGCCCCGGCGCCTGCGTGGCTGTGCCGGTCCAATCGAAATAGCCATGTTCCCCTTCTCGCCAAACGGTCAATTTCATTTTGAAGGGACCGTTGCCGCAACCGTCGTCGTCAACAAAATCCTCGAATGACTGCGGTTCCTCGGGCAGGTTTTGCACGATCAACGTGCGCATGGCTTTGTTGGTGCGCTCCAGCAGCGCATCGCACGCGCTCTTGTACGTCTCCACACCAAAGCGCTGACAGATTTCGATAACCCGTCGCTCCCCAGCGCGGCTGCCCGCGATGATCGCCATCAGGTCGCTGTAGTTCATTTCGGGCGTGCGCGTGTTGTTCATCAAAAGATCGAGCGCCGCCTTATTCAGCACGCCGCGTTCATAAATCTTGATGGGCGGAATGCGGATGCCCTCACCGAAAATCGACGTTGCCGCGGTTGGCATGCTGCCGGGCACCCAACCGCCGACATCCATCATGTGCCCGAACATCGAACTGAATCCGACCAACTCGCCTTCAAAAAAGATCGGTACGAGTACCATCCAGTCGTTGATGTGACTGATCGCGCCGCCGCACTTGTAGGGATCACTCTGCAGAAGCACGTCGCCCGGATCAAAGGCAACGCCGTGGGTTTCGAGCATCTCCGGGACATATGAACCAAACTGCCCAACGATCATCCGACCCTTGCGATCGGTGATCATCGGAAACTCATCATGCTGCTCGCGGATGACTGGCGACATCGCCGAACGAAACAACACAGCGTCCATTTCGTGACGCGCATTGCGCAATGCGTTTTCGATCAGGTCCAGCGTGATCGTATCCAGGCTTGTCGCCCCGCCTGGCGTGCGGTCGATGTCCGCCGATTTGTCTTCGGACTTCTCGACAACGGGCGCCGGCGCCGACCCCGTTGGCTTGGCTTCCACTTGGCCATTGCCGGGAAACATCGCCGCGCATTTGAGTAGCGCATCATCGGTCGCGCGCTGCAACGCCGCGCCTTCGTCGCCAGCGATTCGCGCACTGCCGAATTGCATTTTGCTGGCGCCGTCCACCAGCAATTTGCACAGGACGGTCACGCGACCGCGCTCAATTTTGTGCTCAACGATCTCTGATGACCATGCATCACCAAACTGCTGGTTCAGCAATGCGACCGCATCCGAAACGGCACCGGTTTCAAGCTGCAAGCTCGCCGACGCCAGATCTTCTTTTGTCGCAGGACGGTGTTCGACGCCAACAACGCCCAGCTCTTTAGATTGAACAGCCGCAATCGCGTCGAACTGGGCTTTGCTTGCCTTCAGCAAGTCATCCAGCGACAGTAACTTTGGCGGCGGTTCGGGTTCGCTCATCAGCCTTGCATCCTCGCCTTCAGTCCTCGTCGATCTCAGTTTTCGGCATTTGCAGGATTGATCAAGAAGTTGAGATGCGTATCGACGCGACCAACATAGCCTGGATGAACAACAGTCGTCGTGTCCGTCTGCATAATAATGGCCGGACCCACGACCCGATTGCCGGCGACCAAACGGCTCCGATCATAGATTTCCGCGTCAATGAAGGCACCGTCGAAATAAACCTGGTGCTGTTCGACGACAGCCGCCGCCGCATCCGCGCTGCCAAGTGCGAAGTCTGGCGCGCGTGGACGTGGCACAGCGCCACTGCCCACCGCACGCAAGTTCACCAGCTCCACTGGTTGGTCGAGCCGAAATCCATACAATTTCTCGTGCGCCGCGCCGAAACGATCCGCGATATCAGCCAACCCGCCAGCAGCTAGGCTATCCGGCGCGGCGTCCAGGGTGAATTCATAGCCTTGTCGCAGATAACGGACATCGACCTCGTAACGCACGTTCTGTTCTGTTTCATCAACGCCGTCGTCATGCAGCCAAGCACGGGCTTGGCGCCCCAATTCCATGAAGTGCACTTGTAGTTGGTCGCCATCGACGTCATCGATGTTTCGAATGAAAGTCCGGGCAAACTCGTTTTTGACGTCGGACGACAGAAAGCCCAGCGCCGATAGCACGCCCGGCGTTGGCGGCACCACGACCGGAAAGCATCCCGCCAAGGCCGCCAACGCATTGCCGTGCATGGGTCCGGCGCCGCCAAACGCAACCAAGGCGAAATCCCGTGGGTCGAGGCCCTTTTGCACAGTCAGCAGTCGCAAGGCGCCAAACATGTTCTCGTTAACGATGTCCAAAATGCCTTGTGCCGCCTGACAGGCATCCAAACCGAGCGTACGGCCGACTTTTTCCATGGCGTCTTCGGCGGCCTTGATGTCCAGCTGCATCTCGCCGCCGAGCAAGCTGGGTGGCAGTCGCCCCAACACGACGTTCGCGTCGGTGACGGTCGGATTGTCCCCCCCATTGCTATAGCAAGCCGGACCGGGCATCGCTCCGGCGCTTTCAGGCCCAACCCGCAGAGCCCCGGTCAGCGGAACGTGGGCGATCGAGCCACCGCCGGCACCGACACTATGCACTTCGACCGACGGAATCTTTATTGGGTAATAGCCAAGTGAGGTTTGGCGCGAAATAACGGGCTTGCCATCACGGATCATCGACACGTCGGTCGACGTGCCCCCCATGTCGAATCCAAGGGCATCCGGAAACCCGGCCGATGAGGCGACGTACGCTGCCCCCGAAACGCCACCAGCCGGACCGGAGAGCATGGTGTGGACTGGTGACTCCGTCGCCCGGGCGACGCTCATCAGCCCGCCGTCCGAACGGATGATACTGACGTGAGGCGCGAAATCGATCGCGCGCAGCTTCTCTTCGAAATTGCGTAAATAGGCACGCATTGCCGGCCGCACATAGGCGTTCATCACAGCGACCAGCGTCCGCTCATACTCTCGAAACTCCGGCAGGATATCCGAGGATAGAGAAACAGGAAAATCTACGCCCATATCCCGGATGATTTCACGTATGCGTCGCTCGTGGATCGGATTGGCATAGGCGTGCAGCAAAGCCACCGTGATGGATTCGACGCCAAGGGCCGATAGATCCTGAACAGCGGATTGGACGCGCGCCTCGTTCAAAGGTGTCACAACGTCGCCGTGAGCGTTAACGCGTTCCGGTACGCCGCGCGTGGCTTCCAGATCGGCAAGCGGGTCAGGTTTGACCATAATCATCCACCCGGCCAGCGGACCCGGCGTCTGCGACCGTGCCATGTGGAGAACTTGCTCAAAATTCTCGGTGACAATCAGGCCGACCTTGGCGCCTTTTTCTTCCAGCACGATGTTTGTGGAAACCGTCGTACCATGCAGAAGACTTAGTATTGTGTCCGGCGCGACACCTGAATCCGCCACGATTCGTTCGATGCCCTTGAGAATTCCGACCGATTGGTCTTCTGGCGTGGACGGTGTCTTCAGAAGGTGGATATCGCCAGTCGCGTCATTAAACAGCAGCAGGTCGGTGAAAGTCCCACCAACGTCGATTCCGAGTCGGGTGGCCATGCGCGAATCCCTGTTTGCCGTCTCCAGCGTCCACCGTCAACTCCCCAGATCCGTCGATAGGCGCCATCAGAACCCGCTCCAAGGTCATAGGTTCCGGAGGTCGATGCGCGAATGATTCCCGACATGTACGACTCGGTCAACCCGCTTCGGCGCCATAGACGTCACCGAAACGATCGTGTAGCGTTTCGCCCAGCAAAATCTCGGACCAACGGTCAGCTATGGCGCAGGAATCGACACATAGTCCATCGCGACGCTTTTGGGTGTTCCTTGTTGGCCTGATTGTCGCTCTTATTTTCCTGTATTTTTACGAACCGTTCGAAAATTTCGTGGTCACCGGAATCGGCAATATCCGATCTGACAATATTATTTTCTGGTTTGCATCTTTGGTTGGTGTGGTCGGATATGCCATTGCCCACTGGCAAACCTTCCAGCAAAAGATATTTCGACGCGGGGCAGAGCTGGATGCCGATGCTTTGGTCTTCGACACCCTTCAGATCTCGATTCTGATCGCGGTAATATTTTGTGCCGGCGCGACATTGCAGGCGATCGGAATTCTCAGCGAACATTTGATCACCCGTGGCAGCATCATTGATGGCGTGTTTGGCGGCCGCCTACTGACCATCATTCTATTGGTATTCTTGGCAATCGGATTTTACTTGTTGCACCATGTGGTGCGTGCGTTCCGCTCTGGTTGGCGGCCAAAACGGCCACCTGGTCGTGGAGATTCGCCGGCCCACCGAGGCTAACGAGGACTTCTTAGACGGCGATCGACTGCTGCTGGAGCCGCGACGGGTCGGCCGGATTCGACAGCGCGTTGAAAGCCGCGAGAGACTCCTTGAGCCGCGCGGGCGCCAAGTTCCGCACAATGAAAATCAGGCGCGACCGCCGATCCTCGTCTGGCCAGGCGCTCAAATGTGTCGGCGGATGGACAATATGCTGGACCCCATTGATGACCACCGGGTCCGCCATGCCGGCCACATTCAAGAGCCCCTTGATCCGCAACACACGGTCGCCATGACGATTGAGCAACATCGTCATCCATATGCCGAAGGCGGTCCAATCAAGCGGCTGATCGAACATCAGGCAGAACGAATTCACGCCATCTGTATGTTGGTGGTTCCGATCCGGCGTCGCTTGGCGCCATTGGGCGACAGCTTGCGTGTGGCGGTCTTGGGCATAAAGGTCGTTTGTCACGAGTGCGATCGCGTCGAAACTCGACGCGGCGGCATCACTTACGGTTGCGCCAGGATTTCGCCGTTTCAGCTCTGCAATAAGCGAACGAATGCGATCTTCGGCGCACAAATCGGTTTTGGTCAACACCAACCCATCTGCGACCAACAATTGCTTTTCAGACTCGGGAAAAGTCGCCAACTGGCTTTCGCCATTGACTGCGTCGATAACCGTGATGACGTTGCCGAGCCGGAAGTGGTGCTGGATCACCTGATCCGACAGCAAGGTATAGGCAATGGGTACTGGATCGGCGAGCCCCGAAGTTTCAATGATAACACGAGAAAACGACGGAATATCGCCACGGGTCTGCTGCGACAGTAGGTCTCGAAGGGCCCCCTTTAGATCTTCGCGTACCGCGCAGCACACACACCCATTGTCGAGTAGCAACGTGTTTTCGGTGGCGTGCCCGATCAGATGGTGATCGAGTCCGACTTCGCCAAATTCATTCACCAAGACAGCGGTTTGCTTGAGTTGTGGCGCCTCGAGGATGCGCCGCAGCAGGGTCGTTTTGCCGCTGCCCAGAAAGCCAGTGACGACGTTGATCGGAATGAGGGTACCGTAGTCCGCCATGGCTATAGCCCTTTCAGACAATAGGGAGCCGTTCTGCCGGAGCTGTTTTGTGCCAATATCAAGTTGCTGTCCGCAAGGCGTATCCGGCATACGGCCAAGGATAGCGGCGCAGGGATTGACGCAAAATCGCCCGGCCCCGCAGGTTTGTGGCCGGCGGGCGGCCACTTTGTCGCATGGCTTGCTCGATGCGCTCGTGCGGTGAATCGGACGAGATCCAAATATTCGGCTCGTGTCCTGACGAAACCGAAGTTCGTAAGGTGCCTGGGATCAGACGTGACGAACTTCGGATTCGGGACACGAGCATTGTGCTGCGCCGCCCTTCGTGTGGACAACCGCGCCGGATCGCAAACAGTATCGACTCCATATCGTCCGAAATGGCGCTAGCGTGCCAGGGTGGCAAGCAATGTGTCGTCCAATGGATCGCAATCACGACCAATCAACGACTCGGCCGCGGCCCATAGCGCCGTCATATTGTCAACAATCGCCGTTCGACCCGTGCGTGAACGCAATATATAGCTCGCGCCGGCAAAATCGCTGACCGTGAGTCCATAATAGCGCAGCACGTGATTTGCCAGGCGTAAGCGCTGTTGGCGCTCTTGTCGTCGCGTGTGACCGCGCTGGTGGCGAAAGGCTTTTGGGTGACTGCTCGTTTCGGTCCAATGTCCAGGTCCGCCGAGCACACCACATAGACCGCACATTAACCGGACCTATCCTGCCGCCACGTTCGCGCGCGCGGGTTGGCGCGGATGGCGGCGCGCAAAGTCGTCGGCAATCTCATCGAATGTTGTGAACCGAACGCCCGCGTGACTGGTGAAATATTCAACAAGACGTTCGAGCATCAAAAGCACTTGCGGCCTTCCGGAAACATCCGGATGGATTGTCATCGTGAATACGGCATAGTCGTATTCACGATAAACCCAATCGAATTGATCGCGCCACAAATCCTCAATATCGCGGGGATTGACAAAACCGAAACTATTCGGCGCGGCCTTTATGAACATCATAGGCGGCAAGTCATCCAAATACCAACTACCCGGGATGTCGATCAGGTCGGTTTCTGCCCCGCGCACCAAAGGCTTCATCCATTCGTCAGGATGTTTGGAATAATCGATCGGCGTCCAGCTATCGCCGACGCGGACATAAAACGGATGGAAGTCCCTGTTCATCAAGCTGTGGTCATATTTGATGCCCCGCTTGAGCAGCAGTTCGTTGGTGACCGGGCTGAACTCCCACCACGGCGCCACATAGCCGGTCGGGCGCCGGCCACTCAAGCGCTCGATCAGGTCGATGCATTTGTCCATGACGGCCTCTTCCTGTTCCGGCGTCATGGCAATCGGATTTTCGTGGGAATAGCCGTGCATGCCGATTTCGTGGCCAGCTTCGACGACCATGCGGCACTCGTCGGGGAATGTCTCTATCGAATGGCCGGGAATGAACCACGAGGTCGGAATACCCAACTTGTCGAACAAGCGTACCAATCGCGGCACGCCAACTTCGCCGGCAAACAAACCGCGCGAGATATCACATGGTGAATCCTCGCCACCGTAGGAGCCGAGCCAGCCCGCGACGGCATCAACATCGACACCGAACGCACAGAAGATCTCCTTCTTGCCGCCGCCGCCGGCCTTCGCCAGGTGCCGCGAGCCAATGTTAGCCGTGCTGGTGCTCGGTGTAATGAGCGGTCGTGGTCGATAACGTTCCGCACTCGCGCGGCCGCCGGAACTTCGCAACGCTTTGTTATGATCGCTGCCTGGTCGTTGATTCATCACACGCCTCCCGCTCACGACCGATCGTCTCAGCCGCCGCTATCTTGCGTCGGTTGCGCTTTGTGGGGCAAGAGCCGTTTCATCAAGACCGCACACCCGTTGCCGGACAATGGCACACGGGGTATCGTTTTGCGTCAACACGCGGAGAAAGATGGCCATGGGCGAGACACATCACGAAACGTTTGAGGACTATCAGCGAAAGGGCTTGGGAAGTCGTTCTGGCTTTGGCGAGAAACCGGCGTTCGTGGTCGTCGATTTTAGCAATGGTTTTACTGATCCAACCAGCCCGCTGGGCGGCGACTTCAGCAAGGAGCTAGCCGTAACGGCGGCGTTACTCGACGGTTTTCGTCGCCGTGGCTTGCCAATTGTATTTACAACGGTTGCCTACGAGCCGCATTTCCGCGATGCCGGAGTCTTCATCAAGAAAGTCCCGTCGCTGTCGATCCTGCTCAAGGGCTCGCAAATGGTCGCGATCGATGACCGTATCCGGCCGCGCCCGGATGAGATGGTGCTGGAAAAGAAGTTCGCGAGCGCGTTTTTTGGTACCGAATTGGACCGCCATTTGCGCTCTTTGGCTGTAGATACGGTCGTGATCGCCGGCGCCACGACCAGCGGTTGCGTTCGCGCCAGCGCCGTCGACTCGATGCAGCATGGATTCCAGACGATTGTGGTCCGCGATGCGGTCGGCGACCGCGCGCAAGGTCCCCATGAGGCGAACTTGTTTGATATCGACGCCAAATATGGAGACGTCGTCTCCGGTCAGCAGGTTCTGACATATCTGGAAGAGCTCGGTCGTGCTGGCGGGATGGCAAGTAAGGCAGCCGATGCCTTTGACCGCTGGTGGAATCGCGGCGCAGTCGCCTGACGGACGTCACGATGACCGACGAACGCCGCGGCGCGTACAGTTCACCGCTTGACGACATGCTGGTCCAGGCGCGCCAGCAATTTGACAGTTTGCTCGATGCGGAGGCGGCGGTCGAGGCGCCGCCCTCGCAGTCAGCCGAAGCGCTGGGCGCACCCGCCCGAATGACGCGACCGGATCTGGCACCATTGCCCGGCGCCGAAGATGCGATCCGCATGTTGCAACAGAAACATGTCAACAATTGGCGATATAATGTTGTCGAACGCCGCCATGATGGATCAAGTGTCACGGTTCTGGTCGAATTGTTCGTCGCCGATATGACAGATCCCGTCTCAGCTTACGGCCACGCCCCAGGAAAAAGCAGTAGCGGCATTGTCCGTGGCACATCTGACGGCGTGTCATTTTCGATTGCGATGGGCCGGCCATCGCGGGCGACGAACCTGGATGCCGCATACGACCGCGCGATCGCGGATGCCCTGACCAATTGCGTCGCATTGCTATAGGACGGGATAAAAGGGGCCGACGATGCGCGAACATCGCCGGCCCACGCCACTATCATGCAAGTGGTCCAGGGTTTTTTAGGTACTTGTTTTTGATTGCGTCGGCGGTCCAGTAAGCCAACGCGCCCACCTGACCAGTCGGATTGAAACACGAAAGTTGTGGAAAAGCGCTGGCGCCCACCACAAACAGGTTGTCGACATCCCAACTCTGAAGATACCGATTGACGGCACTATTGTCTGGTGCGTCGCCAGCGATCGCCCCGCCGACTTGGTGGATCATGAAGTAATACTGGCCCTGATCAAAACGCTGCGGCAGCCCCCACAACGCATAGTGGCTCGGATTCATTGCCTTAGCAACTTCTTCGCCCTTGCCGACCATGTAACGGCTCAGTTTGTGTTCGTTGGGTCCAAAGTCGTAGGTCAGCCGCAACAGCGGATTGCCCCATGCGTCGTTGTAGTTGGGATCAAGATCCATGTAGTTGCCGCGATAGGACAAATGATCATGCAGGCCGACCACAAGGAAGCTGCGGTTGTAGTAGTGGGCTACGGCTTTTTTCCAATCCGATCCCCACGCCGGCGTGCCTGGTGGAGCCGGTTGGAAGGCCAGTGGACCATGACCACCCATCCAGGCCACCATCAGGCTTCCTCCGATGAAATCAAGGCCGCTGTGGTCGAAGTTGTCGCCCTGCAAATCAGCGACGGCCGTATCGAGAGCCCCCGTCGCCATGTACGGATTGAAGTGATGTCCATCGTCGAAATAGGCCTGAATTCCTGGCGTTACCCAATGCCATGAGAAATTCTTACCGACCGCGCCCTTGCCTGTGGCTGGATCGTATGGCGCGCCGATGCCGGAGACCAACATCAGCTGGACATTGCTCCAAGTGAACGCCGTGAGAAGCACAATGTCGGCGGGTTGCTCGATTTCACGACCCAGACCGTCAATATATGTGACGCCGGTTGCCTTGTTGCCATTCGTGTTAATTCGGGTTACCGCTGCATTCGTCCGCACTTCGAAGTTTCCGGTATCAAACGCGGCTGGTAACGTGCAGGTCTGCGGTGTCGACTTTGCGGCCGTTTCACACGCATAATTCATGCAATAGCCGCAATAGACGCATTCACCCAAGCTCACCCCATCCGGATTGGTGTAAGGCTGACTGCACTGCGCTGCGGGCATGGGAAACGGGTGGTAGCCAAGACTTTTGGTGGCTTCCGCATAGACGTTGCCGGCGTGGCTCCGCTTCAATGGCGGATTCGGATAGTCGCGCGAACGCGGTCCCTCAAAGGGGTTGCCACCGGCTTGGACGTTGCCTTGAACATTTCCGGCCTTGCCCGATATGCCGCACGTATATTCAAACTGATCGTAATAAGGCTCCATTTCCTCGTAAGTCATGGGCCAGTCTTGGATCGTGCAGTCTTCGGGAATCATGCGTGCGCCATAGCGTTCGATTGTTTGGCTCCGGATATTGAAATCCCACGGGGTTAGGCGCCATGTCCACCCGGCCCAATGAAACCCCGCCCCGCCCACGCCAGACCCCCATGGCCAGGGACCGTGGCGTCGCTGCGGACGCGCGACTTCGCCCGTCGAATTACGAAACGTATGGGTCGTTTTTGACAGATCCTCGAACATTTCGAGGCGCCGTTCATACTTGAGTTGATCATGCATGGAAGGAAGACTGTAGTCCTCCTGCCGCCGCTCGCCACCACGCTCGAGGCCAACAACCTTGAGGCCTGCTTTGGCGAGCTCAAGTGCCATAATGCTTCCCGACCAACCGACACCGATCGTCACAACGTCGACCGGTTTCATTTTGATCGCCATTCTCTCCTCCTCTCACGGCACGCGTCGCCTCTCGACACACGCCGCTTGTGGTATAATTTTGGATAGCGTGCTTATTTCCGCTTCAGCATCAACTTTTCTACGAAGCGAATGCAGCTACATGAAACCCACAAAATGGTTCGCGTTCCAATCCATCGCGACGTCTTCCGATTCCGTACGTTTCTTGGGCGCCTCTGTCTTACGCGGTGCTTCGGCACGTTTGTGATGGGGATGACCATGATGGTCCTTCGGCACACGTGCCTGACGCACATCTTCCATGCTCACGGGCTCCACGTCGTACGGTTCGTTCTGGCCGATCACTTCGCTGTAAGACGCGGCGACGCCCGGATAGCCAACCAGTTTCCACCCGATCATATCGCGATTGCCGCCATAGGCGGGATCGGCAAAAAACCCATCCTTTGTGTCGGTGATCAAGTGAGCAAAGAAAGTTGCACCCGGCACCTCTTCCAGCGACACGTCACCGGATACACCCTGCAATCCGCTCAGAACGTCTTCCTGCTGAGCCGCTTCGAGCTGGCTAAAGAACTTGCCATAGCTTTCCTGGCAGTACTGATCCGTGGCAGCGATGCCAACTTGGTAGAGCTGCCGAGGTGACAGGGGTAGCTGATAGCCTTGGTACCCGGTTGTGTCGCCGAACGGGCCTTGCTGATAAAATCGCGCACCGGCGCCATAGTCACCAGCCAACTGCTGATCGATAAAGTACGAGACGTCCGCCTCCAAAGCGCCGGGCCCGAGATCATCGGCCGGGATTAGGCGAGCGACCGCCGCTTCAATGAAGGCGGCTTCTGCGTCGGTAAAAAATGTATACGTCTTGTCCATCGTACCTAGATCGGCACGATGAACGCGCGCCTCTGTGTGTGGCGCCGAGGCGACAACGTCCGACGCGGCCACGGATGCGACCGTGCCCGCGAGTATCTGTAGGAACCTTCGCCGGTCCATCTTGGGTTTTCCTCCCTAAAAGGACCGCGCAGCGGATCGTAAACGGTCGGCGGAAAGACTTTGTCGTCAGCCCTGCCCCCCGGCCGGACACCCGCGACACGATCCGTGATTCTTGAGTCGAACCAAAAGCGTAGCTGGCGTCCGTTTGCGGTTCAAACCGAAAATGCCGCCGATTCAGTTTGTTGCAGCGCAAACTAACGATCAACCATGCGCAAACGCACATGGCTGCTTGTCAATACGGGCACCGGATGAAACGACATCCGTCTATGAATTCAAGGCTGTAGAGACACCCGGCATACGCTTTAGACGTTCCGAACAAGGTGCCGGTGCGTCGAAATGCAGGTCACCGCGACGTGCCGGTGGATTGCCATGCGCGCCCGAGTCGATGCCAATTTCCAAGAAACTTGAGATTGACTAGAACATTTGTAGTCCGAAACGCCGTGCGATTCGCAGGTTTCGTCGCGCGTCGCCCCTACCTATTGCTGACACGGCGCTTACGTGTAAAGCCGCTCGCCTCTTATACCCTCATATAGATGGGCGACCTGATCCGCGTATCCGTTGAAGAGCAATGTTGGTATTTTCTCTTTCGACCCCAACCGCTTCTCAGTCCGTTGACTCCAACGCGGGTGGCGGACTTTAGGATTGACGTTCGCCCAAAAGCCATACTCGTTCGGTTGGACGTCCTCCCAAAACGTCTGCGGCCTGTCTTCCACCAGCGTGAATCGCGTGATGGACTTGATGTGCTTAAAGCCATATTTCCAAGGCACCGCGAGACGCAACGGCGCCCCATTCTGTTCCGGCAAAGGCTTGCCATAGGCGCCGACAACGACGAAGGCGAGTTCATTGGTCGCCTCGTCAATAGTCAAAGCCTCCGTATACGGCCACGGATACCACGCCTGGCGTTGGCCAGGCGCGATATCGCTGTCGAAGAAGCTTTCCATGCGAAGAAACTTGGCGTCGCTCAAAGGGCGCGCCATGGCGATCAGCTCGCTAAGCGGAAATCCGCTCCAGGGCACCACCATCGACCAGGCTTCGACACAACGATGCCGATATACCCGCTCCTCGAGCGGCATTCTGTGAACCAAATCATCGAATGAAATCGAGATCGGTTTTTCGACCAATCCGTCGATGGTGACATCCCAGGGGCTGGTCTGAAGGTTGACGGCCGTTTTCCATATGTTCTTGTGCGAGCCGAACTCGAGAAAATTGTTGTACCGAGTCACCAACTTTTTCTCCGTGATCGAGTCGTCAGCCACGTACGCGGCATTGCGCATGACCGGGAGAAGCTCGGCAACCGAGCGTGCCCCCGCGGTCGATATTTCCGGTGCATCCGGCGCTGCCGATTGTTCGCCTTCGTCGCCCGTATCACACGCGGCGATAAGTCCCGTTACCGACACCATCGTGGAGGCTATCGCCAACCCGCGCAGAAACTTACGGCGTTCCCGGAATGTATGCTCGGGAGTCACGGCGCTCTCGTCGATCGCCCATCCGGGCCGCACACGCACCAGCATATCCTTACATCACCTGCCCGGCCCGAAGTACCAGATCCGAAGTCAACATATGCCGTGTACATAGCGTATATCGCGACAGCCACGCCATAAACAAATTTGTGCGCCACGCAGTCATACCAATCCCGAGCGGCATTCTATTGTGAGGCAAGTGGATAAAGTATCAACGCGCCATTTGGCGCGATCCAATACCACCCGTGAGCGCCCGCATGGATCTCAGTTGGTTCACCCGCCTCGGCCATACCAAAGAAACCCGGCACGTTCGGGACCATCGGCATAGCCGGCATACCCACCATGCCGACCATCCCCGCTTGCGGCATGGTCGGCCCCGACGGATACAGGGCCAACTGACCCGTGGTCAGGATTCGATACCATCCCGTTGACCCCAGGACACCCCCAGCAGTGTAGCCGCGCGTCGCAGGATCCAAGCTCGATTGGCTTGCCGCAACCGTCCCCCCTGCGACCATCAAGAAAAGACACGCCAAAACTAGGCCACCGTAAGCCTTTAGCTTGTAGCTACCGCACCTGTCCGGTGCCACCCTCGTGCCCAGCGTGTTCACGTCGAACCCGACGACTCCTCATGCAAACCATATTTTCGGATCAGACGGTACGTGTTTCGCTCACTTATTCCAAGTGTGGCCGCAACTTTTACCCTATGACCCGAGTATTTTTCCAAGAGATGCTTCAGATAATCTTGCTCTATTTCTTTCAAGCTCGGTTCGTGATCAAATGACAAGACCAACTCCTCGGCCTTCGGCGACTGCTCGGTCGACAGAACGACATGCTCTTCATGAATGGTCGGATGTGCACCGGACAGAATTATCGCGCGCTCCACTACATTCTTCAGCTCTCGCACGTTACCCGGCCAATCATATGCCATCATTCTTTTCATGGCGCGCCGCGATACGCGCTTGTCAATCCGTCTTGAAAAATCGTGATTGCTAATGAAATGATTAACCAAGTCTTCAATGTCCTCTCGACGTTCACGCAATGGCGGTACCGTTATGACAAAGGCACTGAGTCGATAAAACAAATCTGAACGAAACCGGCCGTCCCGACTGAACTTCTCTAGATTGGCATTTGTCGCGGCAACAATTCGAACATGCGCTGTCAGGTCCTTTGTGCCGCCGACGCGCCGGAATTGACCGGATTCAAGAACGCGCAGCAACTTTGCCTGGATGGACGAAGTGATTTCGCCGATCTCATCGAGAAAGAGCGTGCCGCCTTCGGCCCCCTCGATTAACCCTTTCTTCTGTCGATCAGCACCGGTAAAGGACCCACGCTCATGGCCGAAAAGTTCCGATTCGAACAACGTTTCCTGTAAGGTACAGCAGTCCAACGCGACAAAATTGCGATTTAGTCGCGCGCTGCGTTCGTGGATTTCGTGGGCGACAAGCTCCTTGCCGACACCGCTTTCGCCTTGGATCAAAACGGTCATATCCGACGGCGCCACAGCATCGATCAGACGATTGACCTGCTCCACCGCCGTGCTGTTGCCGACCAAAAAAGTTCGCCGACTGGTGCGCAACCGATCTTCAACAAACTGCAAATTGCGGCGCAGCGCGGCATTCTCCAAGACTCGGTCGACAACGACTTCCAATTCTTCCAAGTTGACGGGCTTGGAGAGATAGTCGGCAACGCCCAACTGCATGGCCTTCACGGCTTTCTGCACAGACGCATATGCCGTTAATATGATGACCGGTTGCTGCGCGACGAGATCCGAAAGGAATTCGTACCCGTCAGCATCAGGTAGTCGTGGATCAAGAACGATCAGGTGTGGCTCGTACGCTGTCAGATAGTTTTCCGCAGCCGCCCAACAATCGACGCCCTCGGTTGCATAGCCGACTTGGTTGAGTTGCTTGACAAGCAAACTATTCAGAACTTGATCGTCCTCAATGATCAATATGTTCGGCTTCAACGCAGGCTCCCTGATCGACAACTGCCTGATATCCGGCGCGCGGCAACCGAATCTCAAATAGGGTTCCGACGCCGACACCACTCCTTACCTCGATCGTGCCCCCGTAGCGCTCGATGATAGCTTTGGCAATCGAAAGGCCCAATCCGGTCCCTTTTTCACCATCTGCCCGGCGGCTGAAAAATGGATCATAAATGTGAGGAAGGTCTCCAGGCTGGATCCCACAGCCCGTATCCTCGAATATGATTTCTACGTTGTCTTGCGTCTCCGAAGTCGCGATTCTGAGTTCGTCGCCCGGCGACATGGCGTGAAACGCGTTTTGCACAAAATTCAGGACAATCATTCGAATCTCGCTGTCGCTGCACAGTACGCGCGGTTGCCGCGGATCCAGATCAAGCTCTATGCGATGTTCATGCGACTTGGATTCAAACGACAATAGAGACACGGTGTCGCTGATCGCACGGTTGACATCGACCAGTTCCGGGGACCTGCTTGGTGGTGCGCTCAACTTCATCAAGCGCTCTGTCACTTCGATGCATTTATCGATCTCAGTATCGACAGTACTCAGATACTGACCTATGTCATCAAGGGACTTATCTTCCCGCCCCGTTGCTCGGAGCGCCGCTTGCAGCGCCAACCTGATAGAGCTCAGCGGATTGTGGATTTCGTGCGCGACACCCGTGGCGAGTTGGTCCAATTCCTTCAACTTCTGCTCTTGGGAAATTTGCATCTCGTTTGATAGGTCGCGAATGGACTCAACGACCAGCGTCTTCGGCCGTCCCTCTTCTTCCAACATAAGTGGTGCGGCGTAAACCTGCACCCGCGACAGGGACCCGTCGTTTAGAACATGCTGGTGGATCGTCTTTACGGGTTTCCCTGTGCGCGCGATTTCAGTCAACGGACAAATGACCAATCCAGCCGGACAGGGGCTTTCGCGGCGATGACTTGACTCATAGCAGGGTATGCCGACCACGTCGGTCATATGAACGCCAAGATGGCGACAATAGGCCGAATTCGCCGTGACGATCGCGTGGTCCGAATCGATCACACGCAATGGATCTGGATTTGCTTCCAACAATGCTTGCAGAAATTGCCCTCGCCTTTGCGATTCCCGGATACTTGTCGCCAGATTGTGTGCCATTTCGTTGAAACGGTTTTCAAGCTCGGCCATTTCGTCACGCCCACGTACGGCGACTCGGCTATCAAGCTGTCCCGAAGACAGTTTGCGCGTCGCCGTCGCCAACTGGCGAACTGGGCGAACCACGTTGTTGCGGACAAACCACCATCCAGCACCAACCGTCAACAACACCACGAGCGCGCCCGAACCGGTTAACATAAAGGCCAGCATACGGGCATCCCGACGCACCGGCGCGGCGTCATAGTCGACAAAGATGACACCATTGACCGGATGCGCTTCGACCGAACCATGACACCCGATACAAGCAGGGCGGTTCCGGATCGGGTTCACGCTGCGCAACACCTCCCGTCCCTGCGCATCAACAGTAAAAACACTGCGCGGCCGGGACGCCGTCTCCGATGCGTGACACCCGGCGCAGGCAGGATCGGTGCCGCGGTCAAACCGTATTCCGACACGATCTCCTGACGATGCAAACCTCACTTCACCCGCCGGGTTCACAATCATGACGCCGCTAATCCCCTGCTGCTGACCGAGGCGTACGACAATATCCCGCAATCCACTCAGGTCTCTTTTCAGCATCGCATTCTCTAGCGATGCTTGGAGCAAGCGATTGATCTGTGTTGAGGCCTCCGTGCGTTCGCGCTCCAGTTGCGCGCGATACATGCCGACAAACAGCACTAAGAAAATAAGCGACGCGGCAACCAGACCAATCGTCATAATGACGGTAAATCTACGATCTAGTCGCGATATCAACGGCGTGACCCTCAGCCAGAAACCCCTTTTGACAATGTCACAAATCGGACATTTCAATTGGGCCCAAAAAAGCACATAGTTATAAGGGTTTTTGGGACGTAACGCCAGCGCGGCGCCCTCCCAACGCGAGTCGTCTTATGCCAAGACTTGAAAGAGATTGAGCTTTCGTCCGGTTTCACGACATACCCAACACGTCGCGGACTCAAGAGCCTGGTCGCCCGGCATGTGAAACGGCGTACCACAGCGCGCACAGACCTGGCGCCGCAACGGCAATTGAAGCTGCGTGGGCGCGATGTCGGTCCCGATCGATATGGCGTGCTGTCTGCAAACATCCACACACAGCATACACCCACTGCATCGGTTCGCCTTCAGCCCATAGTGCGTATTGTCACCGTCACGCCGCAGAGTGATCGCGCCATGTGCGCACAAGCGCACGCAGGCGTCACAGCCCGAGCACCGTTCGCTGTCGATCTCCGGGACAAAGGGAAGTAGAGCCGTATCGCCATCCGCGAACAGAGGTGGCCTGTGCTTTGGCCGTGGCGCCTCGTCCGCGACCGTCTGTCGCTCGACGCGATCGATAAGTGTACTAACCATACCCTTCAGGAGCGAACGACGGCCGAGCCCGTTGTCGCGCCGGCGCACTTCGGCGCCGTCACGCGCCGCCCGCCACTTGCCGACGGGCAGCAAGCGAATGGCCAAAGCCGGCTGGTCCCGCGCCGACAAATACTGGTTCACGGTATCAACGACAGACTCAAGGCGCATACACGCCCCCCGCCGGCATGTGTCACATGGTGCCTCGGCGACCCACAACGTATAGATTCCGCGGTCGTGAAGTTGGAACAAAGCACGCATCGAAATTGCATGGACACATGGCACGACGCCTGCGCCGTCGTCGCTTGTCGCAGTATCGCAGGCGACGAACGCGACGCCTTGCCCGCGCACATCACGCATTGTTGTGGCAAATTTGGCCTCGATCGCGGATTCTGGGCATACTGCCGCGCACAGGCCGCAGCCGTCGCAACGGCCGACGTCGATCATCAAGCCATCATCGCACAACGACAAAGCGCCTTCGGGGCAGGCCTTGACACAGGCGGTGCATGTCGCATCGACCGTACGCCCGTGGACGCATAAGTTGCCATCAATCTCGGGACATTGATCGTGCGCCGCATCCCTCGGCGAATCCGCCATTTCCAATCGACCAATCACCAACTCGGCGCGGTGCCAGGTAGATAAGTTGGGCCCAATTCGCCGCAGTCTTTTGAAAATCTCTTGTTGGCGCGTAGCTGCTCGTAGTTGGGCTTGGGCTGATCAAGTGCAAGTGCGAACAATTCACGTGCGCGATGAAGATAGGCTGCAGTCGTTCCCGCCAAACCCGCGTAGAAAGGCATTTCGCACCGCGCCATGACGCGCTCCGCGAAAGCGTCGATCCAGAGCAGGAGGTGCTGATCCAAAAACGCTGCCGCGTCTCTCACCGCCTGCAAATCGCGTCCATCCGTCAGCAACCGGCCAACAAACTGCAGTTGCAAAACCAGGTGATCATCCGCGCGACTTGCCCAGTCTTGAACACAAACACCGTGGCGCCGGTACCAAGCCCGCACTTCAAACATCGGTTGCTGACGTTCCAATCCATCTTCGTCCAGCCACACCGATTCGTAAGGGGACGCGCGGTAGCCATGCGTCAAATAGATTTCGCCATATTCGACCGCGAGCCGATCCAGTACGTCATCACCAGGTGTATCTGGCAACGCCGCCACCGCCTGATCGAATATATCGAGTGCGGCGCGTCCCGCCGCCGTCTCCAGTCGAAGACCCAGGCTTTGGGCAAGCCCTTCTTCACGCAGCGCTGCTAGGGTCTTCGCCTCTGGCTCCTTGTCATGAAGCATGGCCAAGAGCTTGAGATCCGCGGCCACACTCGTCCGCAGTTGGTCGAGCAAATCACGACCCCCGGGCATCTCGGACGCCACGGCCGATGCCATTTCAGCCGGCATCGACGCGGCCTTTGCTGTGCGCCACAAAAGCAATCGACGGTCTGGTTAACGCTGGATCCGCCAAATTCTTGACTTGCTGCGTCACTTTGTCCGCCGGACCCAACGCCTTAGTCTCATAGCCACCCGCTACGATCTGGTCAATCGGCCCAACATCCAGCACGCGCATCATGCAAGCCATGACGCAATAGGGTTTTCGACCCGCATCAATTTCGTCGACGCACATATTGCATTTCTTGACCAGGTTATCTTCCGGATCAAATTGCGGTGCACCATAGGGGCATGCGGCCTCGCATCGCCGACACCCAATGCACAGCGTCGAGTCGATATCAACGATGCCATCTTTCTTGCGCTTGAATATGGCCCCGGTCGGACATGTCGGCAAACATGCCGGTTCTGCGCAATGGTTGCATGACATATTAACCTTGTACGCATAAACGTCCGGGAACTGGCCGCCTTCGATGTATTGCACTCGGCGAAATCGAGGCCCTGGGCCAAGACCATTCTTGTCTTTACAAGCAATTTCGCACGCGCGGCACCCGATACAATCAACGTTGTGATGCACGAATCCGAGTTGCGTATCGGGCACGACCGGCTTGTAAACTTCGCGCTTGCGCCTCTTGACTGCTTCTTTGACCCGTGCCTTATCGATCTGGTTCGTCATGGAACAACTCCCCCTAAAACGTTTTAGTTGTCACGCCGGAAAACGTGGCCACGTGCCGTGGCAAGCTTGTCCCATCCGGGCCTGTGGGTGAGCTCTGTCTTGGACATGTTGACCAGAATCGTATTGTACGCGAACGCGCCCGCCGGACTCGGTTCGTCGGCTGTCAAGAAGTCCGGATTGCCCGAGCGGTCGACCCCTGTTTCATCGAGATCCATCCAGGCCCCTTCGTGCAGAACGACGACGCCGGGCATGCACCTTTCGGTCACATAGGCCGGCACAACCGTGGCACCACGATCGTTCCAAACATAGACGGCGTCACCAGTCTTGATACCCAACCCCTCGGCGTCTTTCGTGTTGATCGTCACCTCTTGCTCGTAGGTCTCGCGCAACCAAGGAATGTTGTTGAAGATCGAATGGGTGCGCCACCGGGGATGCGGCGTGATCATGTGGAACGGATACTTCTCCGCTTTCGGGTGATTGAGCGACTCCCACGGCTCAATCCATTTCGGGATGTAAGGGATCGGCGCGCCAAACTGCGTCTTCTTCCAATCCGTGACCGACGCCAACTGTGTCGAGAAAATCTCAACCTTTCCTGACGGAGTCGAGAACGGTTGACCTTTCTCGACTTGATCCCGGAACGCAACGTGTGGTTCGTCGAGCTCAAATTTGTAGACCCCACGTTTCTTGAACTCATCCCACGATATCTCGACGTGGTGGTGATGCCGTACTTTGGTCTCCCACCACTCACTGAGATACGCTTCGTCGACAGCGTCGTCATTGTAGAAATAGTCGCGCGTGGCCTTCGGATTGAAGACGTTTCCAAATCCCAATCGGAAGCCGAGCTCGGTGAAGATCTGCAAGTCGCTTTTGCTTTCCCCCAACGGCTCAATGACTTTCGGCCGATGAATGTAGTAATGCCCCTTGTACCAAGGTAGGGCCACGTCGTGCCGTTCGAAATGCGTGGCTACCGGTAGTAACACGTCGGCCCAAATCCCGGACGGGGTTATCGTGGAGTCTTGGCAAACCACGAGATCAAGCTTCTTTATGGCTTCGATCTCTTTGTTGATATTCGTCAACTGATTGAACCAATCGGATGCCTGCCACCAAATTGCACGGATATTCGGAATCACGCCGTCCATTGGCCCAGGTTTTGGCCACAATCCAACATCCTCGCGCCGCACATACGGGTAGTTCAACACACAATGCGCCCACCGATCGGACTTAATCGCAGCCGCGTGCACGTTAGCATATTGATCGTATGGGCCGGCGACGCTTTCCATATGCCAGCCCTTGCCGACACCTTCACTCGAACCGCCCAAAACACCGATGTTCCCGGTTTGCGCTTGCAGCGCCGCGGCCATACGGCTGTATTGTTCCCCATAGGCGGCGCGCCCGGGCGCCCAAGACGCCTTGAGCGCGGCTGGCTTGGTTGTGCCATACATTTCGGCCAATTTCTTGATGTCCGCGGCGGACACACCGCAAATGGGTTCGGCCCACTCCGGTGTTTTTGGTTGACCATCATAACGGCCATAAATGTAGTCGCGGAAGTTCTCCATATTGGCCGCCCAGGGCGGCATGGTGCCCTGATCCATTCCCAAGCAGAATCTATCGATGAAATCTTGATCCTGCCAATTATTCTCAAAAATGTGGAAGGCCATGGCGGCAAGCATCGCCGCGTCTGTGTTCGGCTTGATCGGAATCCACCATGCGTCGTAGGCGGCTGCCGAGTCCGTGTACTGAGGATCGACGACGACAAATTTGCAGCCGCGTTGCTTCGCCAGCCGCATATAGTAGAACGTATTGCCGCCATGAAATGTGTAAGCCGGATTCCAGCCCCACATAATGATCAATTTGGAATGAGCGAACGCGTCATCCTCGTTGCCGTCTTCGATTGTTCCGAACGTCTGTAGTGAACTAAATGTTGTACCTTGATAGGATGGCACGGACCATGACACGGTGCGGCAGCCAAATATGCCGAGGAACCGACCCAGAGACCCTTCGATCTGATCCGACTTGTGCAGGGCACCCCAAGACGCACCCGCATAGGACTGATCGAGAATGGCCGTCGGGCCGTATGTATTCTTCAGGTGCAACATGCGCTCGGCGAGATAGTCAAGGGTATAGTCCCAAGACGCGCGTTTGAACTTGCCCTCACCACGTGCGCCGACCCGGATCATTGGGTAAAGCAACCGTTCCGGCGAATAAATACGCGATCGATACGATCGGCCACGCAAGCAAGCCCGCACTTGCGGCACCGCTTCCGTGTCAGTGTTAAACGCATCGCCTTGATAGGTTCCGTCGTCCGTCGACAAGCGAACGATCACATTGCCCTTTTTGTGCGCAACCAGCATATGGCGCGAACCACAGTTGTGTGCGCAGCTGGTGACAACCGTGGTGAGCTCATCATCCGTGTAATAGGGCTCATAAGCGAACGCGTCAGCCTGTTGGCTCTGTGCGGTGCTCACCAAGCCGGCCGTCGCGCCGGCGGCGGCCGATTGCAGAAAGCCCCGCCGCGAAACATTGAACGCTGATCTCAATTCATCCAGGCGATTTTGTTTAGTCATTACTGAGTTCCTGTCTGGTGTCGCCTACTGCACAACTTGTCGTTGCTATTTCCTGCCATGACGTTTGACGTCACTGCGCGTTGATGCGAAAGCGTGACGCCGACTCGGTCGGGCGATCGACCGCCCATTCCGGCGTTTCTTCCGGCATGTCCGGCCAAGGATGTCGCGGGTATGGATACGATGTCGCGTACCACGCACGGCCACCATGACAGCCGTAGCAAACATCTGAGCTCTCTCTTGCCAGTTCTTCTATGGCATCTGCCTTGAGGTAGTTGACGTTGTGCCGAACCGTACGGAACAGTTCCTCATGACACAGCTGGCATCCATTGGGTGTCGCCTCATCCTCCAGATCAACACGAACTTCTGGCCAAGGCCCCTCGACGCCGAGCATCAGTTCGTTTGGAAAACGCCCATGACACAACAAGCACGTTTCTTGAGGGACCACCGACTTACGTAAACTAAATCCAGCGTCAGCGGCGGTCGGTGGTATGGGTGCTTCTTCACGGGGATCGTGACCCAGGTGGCAGGTGTTGCATTGCAAATCCATAACCTGCGTCGCGTATGGGGTTATCAAATGCCTCCGATGAAAAGTTTCTTGATCTCCCTGATATGTATCCAATGTCTGATACCACGCCGTTGATTCCACAGCTTCAACGCCTGCCGGCGACTCGCTTAGAACGCGGCGGTCGATAATTTCCTGGTGACAGGACAAACATTGATCGTTCGTTGCTGACTCGATTGCCGGCCGGAAATGAATTGGATCCCAGATGGCGCTCTCATAGTCGATCTCCGCGGCACTAGCACCGGACGCCGCCCACAACCCGACATACATGGCAGTCAACGGCCGCACGATGGCCATCACCTTATTCATTGTTGCCCCACCACTTGTTGCGTCGCCCCACTCATGGAGGCCGTTTCTTCATTGGATATCTCGCTGTGGCTCTGGTGCCATCCACGAATGTCGTACGGTCCGGTCATGCCTGGACGTGTAAAAGGCGTGAACCAGGCCCCCTGATCTTCGAGAAAACGGAGACTATAGGGATAAGGACTGTCGACGCCTGTGAGGGCGTGGTCATACCAAGCCCCATTCTTTTCCAACTCATGGACCACCGGCGCGTCTGCCGGCCGCTGATCTGGCTTGGTTCCAGCGACTGAAAGAGTTGTTTGGCTGGCTTGCGCGCCTACATGTCCGAGACTGGCCAGAACGACACCCGCCAGCGGCACAAGTTTCCACAGTGTCATGCTATTTCTCACTCTTCTTTTTCTTGCCCGCACGCGTCGTCCCTCCCGGCTGGTAAACGCTGTCAAAGAAAATCCTGAACTCTTGGTCATCCTGCCAGTCGCTGGCCTCATCCGGCTAGTTTGTCACGTCGGAGTTATCCTGATCCACATTGCTCGGTCCCGCCATCGGTTGTGTGGCAGTCGGTGCCTGGCCATGCATCCACGGCATGGAGCGCGGTCCTTGTTGGCCAAATAACAAGCCCGCCGGTGCGTAAAGCAGCAGCCCACCATCTGGCGCGACCCGAAAGAACCCGCGGGAATTGACCAGATTTGTGCTGCCGAACATGCCCAGGATCGTGTACATCACCTCAGGCGGCACGACTTGGCTCACAGGATAAAGGACGATCCCCCCATTTGGCATAAACTGAAAGAAGCCATGGGCGTCCACCAACGAACCAACGGCGATCGGCTGATCTGGATTAGCCGGCACAAGCGACTGACCATCTTGCGCGAGAACTTGCATCGGTTTGGCCGCCATGAATGCTGTCATGAGCAAGACGACGCCAAAACTTGTCACACGCCTAATTACAATCATTGTCTAACTCACAATGTTCCGATCGTGCCATCATGCGTGAAGGTCGCAATCGGGAAGAAAGAGGCTTCGCGGTGAGTGTCCGGAAAACAACTGACTCGACTTCTGTCGGCGTTCACCGGACACATACACCATGCTAGCGCTTTAGCGTTTTAGCGCGGCGGTTCCCAGTTGCGGGCTGCCATACCTGGCATACCTTGCATGCCCCACATGCCGGGCATACCCTGCATGCCCCACATTCCGGGCATACCCTGCATGCCCCACATTCCGGGCATACCCTGCATGCCCCACATTCCGGGCATGCCCTGCATACCCCACATTCCGGGGTAGCTGGCGTACATCCCCCACATGCCGGGGTTCATCCCCCACATACCAGGCATACCTTGCATGCCCCACATACCGGGCATGCCGTACATGCCGCCCATGCCCCACATGCCAGGGTTCATGCCCCACATACCGGGCATACCTTGCATGCCCCACATACCGGGCATGCCGTACATACCGCGCATGCCCCACATGCCAGGCATTCCGTACATGCCGCCCATACCGGGCATGCCGTACATGCCGCCCATGCCCCACATGCCAGGCATTCCGTACATGCCGCCCATACCGGGCATGCCGTACATGCCGCCCATGCCCCACATGCCGGGGTTCATCCCCCACATGCCGCGCATGCCATACATGCCGGGCATTCCGTACATGCCACCCATGCCGCGCATGCCCCACATGCCGGGCATTCCGTACATGCCGCCCATGCCGGGATAGTTCGCGTACATGCCATACATACCGCCCATACCGGGCATTCCGTACATACCGCCCATGCCCCACATGCCGGGGTTCATCCCCCACATGCCGCGCATGCCATACATGCCGGGCATTCCGTACATGCCACCCATGCCGCGCATGCCCCACATGCCGGGCATTCCGTACATGCCGCCCATGCCGGGATAGTTCGCGTACATGCCATACATACCGCCCATACCGGGCATTCCGTACATACCGCCCATGCCGGGCATGCCGTACATGCCGCCCATACCGGGCATGCCGTACATGCCGCCCATACCGGGCATTCCGTACATGCCGCCCATGCCCCACATGCCGGGGTTCATCCCCCACATGCCGCGCATGCCATACATGCCGGGCGTTCCGTACATGCCGCCCATGCCGGGATAGTTCGCGTACATGCCGCCCATGCCCCACATGCCGGGGTTCATCCCCCACATGCCGCCCATGCCGGGATAGTTCGCGTACATGCCGCCCATGCCCCACATGCCGGGATTCATCCCCCACATGCCGCGCATGCCATACATGCCGCCCATGCCCCACATGCCGGGGTTCATCCCCCACATGCCGCGCATGCCATACATGCCGGGCATTCCGTACATGCCACCCATGCCGGGATAGTTCGCGTACATGCCGGGCATGCCTTGCATGCTCCACATGCCGGGATACATCCCCTGCATACCTTGGCCGGCGGATGGCTGTGACATCATTAGCATCGCGCCAATGACCATCGCCGTACCGGCCACTCTCCTTAGCTGCTTCAACATTTAACGAACCTTCCTCATAACAATTGTTCGGTCGGCTTAGACTTCACTCAATCCTCGAATCCCAGTTGCAAGTGCCGCCGTTCAAGGTCCGACACCGACAAATCTCGATCTTGGACCGGCGTTGCGGACAGAACATCAGCTATGCATCGTTGTTCCGTGAACCCTATCCATTTGTTCGCACTGCAACCTTTCGCCGTTTTATTGACGGCATTGAATAAAAAGATCTGTGGCTTACGCCCCGTTCTTGAGGGAACGGCCCAGTTGCTCTGTCAGAATTCCCAAGCCATGGTGGGCGCTCTGTTGCGCCCACCATGCTGCAGTCGACTTAGCCGTCTTTATCGTCGTCGGACTCACCCGACATGCCTTCCATGCCGGACATACCTTCCATGCCGGTCATGCCGGACATACCGCTCATGCCGGACATACCTTCCATGCCGGACATACCGCCCATGCCGGACATACCTTCCATGCCGGACATGCCTTCCATGCCGGTCATGCCTTCCATGCCGGTCATTCCGGGCATCCCCGTCATACCCATTCCAGGCATGCCGTACATTCCGCCCATGCCGGGCTGTAACGCAGCCAAGTTTGCCGGATAGAGCGTGATGACGTTACCAGGGCCAACGGTGAAGTAGCCGGCGAAGACCGCGCCACCACTCATGCCTTGCATGCCGCCCATACCGGGCATGCCTTGCATGCCGCCCATACCGGGCATGCCTTGCATTCCCCACATACCGGGCATGCCTTGCATACCCCACATACCGGGCATGCCTTGCATACCCCACATGCCGGGCATGCCTTGCATTCCCCACATGCCGGGCATGCCTTGCATTCCCCACATACCGGGCATGCCTTGCATTCCCCACATGCCGGGCGTGCCTTGCATTCCCCACATGCCGGGCATGCCTTGCATTCCCCACATGCCGGGATAGTTGGCATACCGTTGGCCTTGCATGCCCCACATGCCGGGGTTCATCCCCCACATGCCGGGCATACCTTGCATACCCCACATACCGGGATAGTTCGAATACTGTTGACCTTGCATGCCCCACATGCCGGGGTTCATCCCCCACATGCCGGGCATACCTTGCATACCCCACATGCCGGGCATACCTTGCATACCCCACATACCGGGCATACCTTGCATACCCCACATACCGGGCATGCCTTGCATACCCCACATGCCGGGATAGTTCGAATACTGCTGACCTTGCATGCCCCACATACCGGGCATACCTTGCATACCCCATTGATTGGGCATAGTTTGCTGGCTATGTGCCGTGCTTGTCGCGCTCAGTGACGCCATCGCAACAACGGCAACGAGGCCAACAACCCTCCCAATCTTTTTTAGCGTACTAATCATTCGTACCTCTATGTCGCCGTCTCCCGTGGAGACAGCGGTCCTTTAATGTGCTGACCGAGAAAAGACGCCGCAGCACCCGGGATGAACATTTCCTAGGTACTGTGGCTCGAATTCCCACCTAACTGCTTGCCTTCCCGTTGACGCCGCTGATTGCGGCGCCGGCTTTTTAATAAGCAGATTTCGTGCCAGCCTTAGCGTGCAAGCGTAAGTATTTGAAATTTTGTATGAATTCGACTTCGGCCACGTTCAAGGGCCTGTCTCTAACCTGCCAAATTGGCAGACAAATCGGAGACCGAAATTAAGAATCTCTTGTTTTCAGCAGCTTGGAACCTGACATAATGTCAGCGTCGCGCCGAATGCAATGCGTTATCTGTGGCGAGGGCTCGGCGCGGCGTCAGTCCAGTGCGCGCCGACGGCGTCAATTGGCATCGACAAATCCGCGTTTGATGGTGTCCGTCGTCAACCCTGTTGCTTGGGCCGCGTCTGACACTTGCTGCCGTGTCTTTGGGTCCAACGGAATGCCGTTCGCCAGGCGCTCTGTTTTGGTCCGCCGCTCAACCATGCCCGGCAACAATACCTCAGCGTCATCTGACACAGGCGGTGAAGCCGTAATAAAATCAACGAAGCGATCCATATCGCCGCCCATGGCAGCCGTACCGGCCAAGCGCTCTGGATCAATCAAGATTGCCAACAGATTGTTGATTGGTCGGTCAGCGCTTGGATTGTCCGGATGGCCCGTGCCGCCGCCGACCATGGCACCCGCAAATAATTCCACAAATATCGACAGCCCATGACCCTTGTGCCCGGCTGCGGTCGTCAGTGCACCCGGTGGATCCGTATAGAACGCTTCCGGATTTCGACTCGGTTGGCCCCGGTTGTCGATGATCGCCCCTTCAGGTAGCCGCGCGCCGCGGTTGCGGGCCACGCGGATTTTGCCTGCTGCGATGGCGCCGGTCGACATGTCGTGAATGATGGGGTCGTGATCCGGACGCGGCACACCCAGTGCAATCGGATTCACCGACAGGCGACGGTCGCTGCCGCCGTAGGGCGCAACTTGAATGCCATAGCCAGTTGTATTGACGAAATGAAGCGAGGCGAATCCCGCGACCGCGGCCTGTTCGGCCCAAGCTCCGATACGGCCCATATGGCCACTGTTGCGCACGCCAATCACTGAAACGCCATGCCGACGCGCCCGATCAATGCCGAGGTCGATCGCCTCCTTCGCGATCACTTGGCCAAATCCTTGCCGACCATCAACAGTAACAGTGGCACCGCCGTCCGCAACAATCTCGATATGCTGATTTGCGGTCAGCTTGCCATCTTTCATCAAGCCGACATAAGGCGCGACGCGGATCACACCATGGCTGTCATGGCCCATCAGATTCGACTCGATCAAATGGAGCCCGACAAGTCCGGCCTCCTCTGAGGAGCAACCGGCACACTCGAAAATTCGACAAACCAGATCCTGGAGGGGTTCTGCGGCAACGTTCATGGGTAGCCATTCCTTGTCGGCATTGACATCGGCAGAATACGCGACGCCAAGACGGTATTCGTCAAACCACTGGGCGGTCGAAGAGCCTACATGATCTGAGGCGTCGAGAGGAGGGTATCGTGGTTGAGTGATTGAGATTTCGCCGAGCGCGCGCGGCATGTTGGAAATAGGTTCGCCCCAACCGCCCGGCTCGGCTACCATCGGCCTATGATGGGTCAAGCATCGACCGGGCAATCAGTCGCGCGCTCAAGAGCGGGTTGTTTTCATACGCTGAATCCGTTGCGGCGGCGCGTTGCTTGTTGCGCTGTGATTGCGGTAAGTCTGGCGCGATCGGCTCTGGCACAAGACCCAGTCCCCGTGGAAGTCGTGGTCCCCCAACAGATCGAACGTGCGGCAACATTACGTCTCACCGGTACGTTAACAGCCGCGCGACATGCTTCCCTTTCCGCGCGGGAAGGCGGTTTGGTGACGGCCGTTATGGTCGATGCCGGCGATCGCGCGACCCACGGTGAGCCGTTGGTGCGCTTGGATGCTTCTCTGGTGGAGATCGAGCTTCGACGCGCCGAAGCGGCCCTTGATGAAGCATTGACGCGTCTCGCCGAAGCGCAACGCCTCCGCGACGAAGCCCATGCCCTCGGCGCCAACATTCCGCAAAGCACGCTGCGCACCCGCGAGGCACAGGTCGCCATCGAGCAAGCGGCCCTGGCGCGACTTGACGCGGAGAAACAACGCCAGGAAGAACTCGTCGCGCGCCATGAAGTTTTGGCGCCGTTTGATGGCGTCGTGAGCCGCAAACGGACCGAAGTTGGAGAATGGGTGACACCCGGCGAACCGGTTCTGGATTTCGTGGCCACCGATCAGTTGCGGCTCGATGTGCAGGTCCCGCAGGACCACTTCGCCGGGATACTCGTCGGCGGGTCGGTACGGGTGCGGCTGGATGCTTTCCCTGAAAAGCATTTTGTCGGATCGGTCGCAGCGAAAGTGCCGGTCGGCGATGCCTCGTCGCGAACGTTCCTGGTTCGCGTGGTCCTGGACAATCCTTCCGGCGAGATCAGTGCCGGTATGTCGGGCGAGGTCGCCTTTGACACGCAACACAGCGCCGGCGGCTTGGTTCTGCCCCGCGATACCTTGAAGAGGTATCCTGATGGAACAACAACCGTATGGATCGTGCGCGATGCAAGTGATGGGCTGAGCGCATATGAACGCGAGATCCAAATCGGTCCGCGCATTGGCGCAACGATCGAAGTGTTGGATGGACTGGACGCGGACGTTCGGGTCGTGGTGCGCGGGAACGAAACGCTGAGCGAGGGCGTGGCAGTGCGGATCGTCGACACGACCACGATGCGCTAGCAGATTGCAATGATCCGCGGGGCAATAAACCACGGAACGCAACTGGCGGTCGTCGTATTGGTTGTCTGCGTTCTGGGCTTGATCGCGGCGCTTCGTGTTCCGGTGCAGATGATTCCAGATCTGGAAGTGCGCACAATCAGTGTCCGGACCAGCTGGCCCGGGGCAACGCCCCAGGATGTTGAGAATGAGATTCTCATCGAGCAGGAAGACTACCTCCGAACCATCCCCAATGTGCAGCGCATGACGGCAACCGCCGAACGCGGCAGTGCGCGCATCGAATTGGAGTTTCCATTCGGCGTCGATATCAATGATGCGCTGATTCGTGTCAACAACGCCCTCAGCCAAGTTTCCGACTATCCCGAGAATGTCGACGAACCGCGCGTCTTCGCGAGCGCTTTTTCGCAGAACGCATTCATTTTTTTCCGAATCGAACCCCGGCCCGGACGCGCGGTGACTTTGGACCTGGACATGATGCGCGACTTCATCGACGACAATGTCCGCGCGCGCATGGAACGGGTCCCCGGCGTGTCGGAAGTACGTGTCGGCAGCGGCGCCCGTCGAGAGATCCGGGTTGCGATTGACGCCGGTCGGATCGCCGCGATGGGCCTGACGCTAACCGATGTTCGCGACGCCATCCGGGCACGCAACCGCGACATTTCTGCCGGCGACATCGACAGCGGCAAACGTCGATACCTGTTACGCACGGTCGGTCGCTTTAGCGATACCAAGGATCTTGCCGATTTGATCGTCGCGCGACAAGGCGAGTCAATTGTCAGACTAAGCGACGTTGCCGCCGTGACATTGGATCATGCCGAACTGACCAACCACACCTTTGTCAACGGCCAACGAGTGGTCATCCTATCGGTCAGGCGAGAGATCGGATCCAACGTGATCGACGTCAAAAACGCGATGATGGAGGTTACCGCAAATCTCAATCGCGACGTTCTGCACCCCATCGGCTTGCAAATTACGTTGACCAGCGACGACGTCCGCTATGTGCGGGCGTCGATCTACAACGTATGGAAGAATCTGGCGATCGGTGCCGTACTCGCCAGCGCAGTCATGTTCCTGTTTTTGCGCACGGTGCCCGCGACGATGATTGGCGTAATGGGTATTCCCGTGTGCACGTTGGCCGCATTCATCGGTTTGCTCGCCGCAGGGCGGACCGTAAACGTTATCTCGCTGGCGGGCATCGCATTCGCGATTGGAATGACGCTCGATAACAGCATCGTCGTTTTGGAAAGCATACGCCAAGAACTGTCGCGAACTGGCGATCGCGCCGCCGCGGCGTGGGCCGGCGTGCGCCGCGTGTGGCCCGCGGTTCTTGCCGCAACGATGACCACCGTGCTGGTATTCGCACCTGTCTTGTTTGTACGCGAAGAAGCCGGCCAACTGTTTTCCGACATAGCCATCGCCATTTCAGCCGCAATTGCCGCGTCAATGCTGATGGCGATCAGTGTCGTACCTTCAGCGAGCGCGCACGTCGCTTTGGTTCGCAAGAACGCGCGTCTGGGTGACGGCTATTTGAAAGCAACCACGGTCGCCAGCGTCCGTTGGCTTGTCGCGACTTGGCCGCGGCGACTGCTTGGAATTGGCCTGCCACTGGCTGCGACAATCGTGGCAATTGTGCAGCTGACCCCGCCCGCAGCATATCTTCCGGAAGGCGAAGAAGCGAAAACGTTTTCGCGTATGATCGCGCCGCCCGGCTACAACCTCCAGGCAATGCAAGCTGTTGCCGACAAGGTGCATGAAATTGTGCTGCCGCATATTGGCGCCGATCCGGGTCCCTTCGTGCGGGGCGAAACACCGTTTCCCCCAATTGCATGGTTCTTGATGTCAATCAGCGCGCAACGGCTGTTCGTGGTTTCCGAGACCGCCGATCCAAAAGACATCAATCAACTAATGAACGCACTCAACGATGTCTTTCGAAGCTATCCCGGCATGCGCGCCTTTTCGTCCCGCGGTTCGATCATTAGCAGCAATGACGGCGGCACGCGCAGTGTCAACGTAGACATCGCTGGAACCGATTTGCGAACCATCTATGACGTGGCGTTGGCCGCTTATCGCCGGGCCGAACTGGCTTTCGACGAGCCGCAAATTAACTCGGATCCGTCTTCTCTGGTTCTTGAACAGCCGATGATTGAGTTTCGTCCCCGTTGGACACGCGCGGTTGAGCTTGGCTTCAGCCACGAGCAAATCGGTTTCGCCATCGCGGCATTGAGCGACGGTGCATATGTCGACGAAGCGATCCTCGACGGACGTCGAGTCGACATTTTCCTGTACAGCCAAGCGGGCACCGCACAATCGCTGAACAACTTGGCGGAACTTCCACTCTACACGCCCCAGGGAACGGTCGTGCCGTTGGGCGCCGTCGCCGATTTGGTCGAACGTGCCGACACCGACAGCGTGCGCCGAGTCGATGGTCAAAGGTCGGTCACGCTAAATATCATACCGTCACGCGATATCGCTTTGGAAACGGCGGTCAATATTGTCCAAGGCGATGTTATTGATCAAATGCGCCAAGAAGGGCTGCCCGCTGGCGTGACAATGGACATCTCGGGCGCAAGCGACCAGATGCACGCCACACGGCAGGCTCTGGCCCGAAATTTTGCGGTCGCATTATTGCTCTGCTATTTGGTTATGGTCGCGATATTCACACATTGGGCGTTGCCCTTGGTTATTCTAACGTCCGTTCCACTGGGTATTGCCGGCGGTGTCATTGGCCTTTCGCTCCTGAACCTCGTTGGTGGAGCCCTACCAAGTTTCGGACTGGCCGCCATCCATCAGCCCTTTGACATGATCACCATGCTTGGATTTTTGATCTTGCTCGGCACGGTCGTCAACAATCCGATCTTGATCGTTGATCAGTCGCTGCGCAACGTCCGCGATGAAGGCATGGCGCCGCGCGACGCGGTTCCGGCGGCCGTACGATCGCGACTTAGGCCGATGATGATGTCGACGATTACCACGGTGTTTGGGATCTCGCCACTCGTCCTATTGCCTGGCGCAGGCACTGAGCTCTATCGCGGCGTCGGGGCCATCGTGCTGTTCGGATTGCTATTCGCGTCCGCCATTACGATTGTCTTCCTGCCCCCGTTGCTCGTGTCGCTCTTGGAGATCTTTCGCGGCCGTAAAGCGCATGCCGTCACGCCGCAAGTGGGACCGACACTCCACGCACTCGACGACGAGAACCAAACGGAAGCGGCCGAATAGCTGATCATACGCACGGTCGGCGACCGCTGAACCACCACTTATGCCGTGCCGGCGGCCGTCGACGCTTTGCGCGCCACGATATGGTACAGATGCCAACATTTGGTCGTACCCCGCGGCGTCGTCGACGTGGTCTCCTCTTCCTCGAATTTTTCGACCTGCAATTCGGCCAGAATGCGGTCCAGTTCCGTGCGGCTGAAGAATGTGATAGTCGGGTCGCCCACCCAACCATCGCGTTCGCCAAACAGCTGACCGGAAAAACGCCCATTGACCCGAAGTGAAGTGATCAAGCGCGACCACATAGAGCGAAAGGCGACCGGTGGGCACAACGGCAACGCAAAGCTGGAGTTGATCAGGTTCGCACGTGGCCACGTCGCGCTTTCAAATCGCGCGACTTTGGTCTGTAGACTCGGGTTCGTCGGCAGATCCGGCCTAGCCAGCAAGGACTCGATCGCCGTGGCTTGCGCATCTATGGCGAGAACCGACCATCCGCGCCGCAACAGTTCGACCGTGTCGCGCCCCCCGCCGCACCCGAGGTCGACCGCGAAGCGCCGCCCGTCGGACGTAGGCTCGGCATCGAACCGATCGAGCGCAAACAAAAGCGTGTCACGCGGCGGCCGCTCGCCCGTGTTTACGTAATACTGCCGCCACTTTTCGGCGCGTTCACGTGTGGTCACGTGAAAAGCCGGCGTTCTACGATCGCGTCCCAAAGTAGCAACCGCGTCGATGCATCAATACACATGCCCAAATCGGCGCATGGCGCGCCGTGTTTGTTGTTTCGCGTATTGCACCACCCCAACTTGCTCATGGGTCGGCGATCCCCGAAACACATCGAGATGGTCGACGCTATTGATGACAGCCGGATTGTCGGCCGCGTGGCGGATATCCCACGCCGGGATTCTGTTGTTGCCGGTAAGCATCACGCAAGACCATTGGCCATCGGTCAAGAGCGGTTGCAATGAGATCATGACAGCGTGTTTCGAAGGAACTTTGTGACGCAACTTCTGTGATGCCGACGCAAACAGCGTGGCAACAATATCTTTTTCGTAGGGATTGACGAGAAAGATCGACTCACCCGAACCGCTGGCGTTATGCCATCGGCAGCCGGACCGCGTGAGACAAAACCGGCTCACCGTCTGCATCTGCTCGATAATTATCGGCCGCGCAAATTTCGCGTCGGGAATAACCGTCACGGTACCGTAACCGGGAACGCGCATGATACCGTAGCCAACCGGAAGGTCGATCCGCCGAAAAATCGCCTCTCCGGCCGACAAAGCAATTTCTACAAATCCCGTGGCGCCAAGCCGATACTGCGACCAATCAGTGTCGATGTCCGATTGGCCACCGCGTACTGAAATCGCCTTTTTGCCGCCATCCGCGTGCTTGCCATCGCGAAAGACATTGGTTTCGACCAGCAACTCGCCGGTAAATGGCTCCTTTGTCCGGCTATCCAATATTTTTTGTACGTTTAGACCAATCGTTATCGTTCCCTCCGAAACCGGAAACAGAGGAAACAACAACGGCGTGAGATAGGGAAACAACAATGGCTCAGACATAGCCGGCCCTCAAACCGCTAGTTCGGAAAATGGTCTACACTCCATGACCCATCGCGATGTTCGTTGATGATATGTTTGCGTGTAGGCCGCGCACTTCGCACTGTAACAAAAACAGGTTCGTCCTTCGGCGCTTCGGGAAAGAGTATATCCAAGTCTTCGATCGCGGCGCCGCGCGGCGGCAGATCTTGATGCACGGTGCGCTGAAAGCCGCCGGCGGCGGACGACACCTCGATCTCCAATCCCGTGCGCCGTTCCACCGCATTGATGATCGAAACGCGCGTCGCCAACCTTTCACCATCGCCGGCCGTCACCACCGAATAGCGGTACCTGTCACGCGTCGCCATGGCATGAGGTTGCGTGTGGTACGATGCAGTCCAGCCCTTCCCTGACAGCGCAATCTGCGGTCGTAATGTTCCAAAAAAGCCTTCGTCGAGGGCATGGAGTGCAATCAAGAACCAACCTCGATCGATACCCGGCACAAGCTTGTTAAGATCGATCGTGCAATCCGTGTTGGAGTCAATACGACCTGCTTGTCGACTGACAAGCTGACCGGACTCTGCGAACACGAGAACATTGTAGTTGAAATCGATCAATGCAAATTCGTCGTCATACATTTGGCCAAAGTTAGACAAGTGCAGCGTCGTTTTCACGTTGTCGTCACACACAAAAAAACCTGAATCGGCAAAGTCAGAAATGAGAAGTTGGCCAAATCGCCGACGCGCCCGTTCCTTGGGCCCGATCATTACCTTGGCGTGGCCTTGGTGAATCGATTCCATGACAATGTCGAGATCGAACAAACACGCCGTGCATTTGGTGCCTATGGCGGTGTCCCGCACAAGGTCCTCATACGTGGCGCCTGGCTTGGCAAAGTGGGCACGAATGTCCGTTTCAGTCACGTTGAAGCAATAGCAAAGCGGCTTCGTATCGGTCATCAATTCACCCGTTTTTCTTCCACACGCATGGCTTTGATCATATCGTTGTGGGCGGCTCGAGATTCCGTGCTCAGGTCATCTTGCCAATCGGTAAGTCGCACATATGACAAACCAGCATTCGTGCACATCGATTGCATCAAACCTGATGGATATTGGTAGTCCTTGACATTCGATCGCGCAACGCGCGTACCGTCGGCCTTGGCGAAATTGAACAGAAACAATCCGCTGGGACGCAACACCCGACGAACCGCCTTCATGAAGATCTCTGTTTCGCGCTGCGGCATGTGAGTCAAGACCGATTGCGCCCAAACCATATCAACGCTCTGGTCATCCAGATAGGGCAGCGCATTATCGAATGCGACAATCCACGTCGGTTGTTTGACATCCAAACGCTCCCGTGTGGTCCAATCGCGGGCTAACCGAATACGTTCCTTTGAAATTTCCACACCGATGTAGCGGCCGGGTCCCAAAAACTTGATGAGCGGAATGCCCGTTCGACCGAAGCCACAGCCAAAGTCAAGAATTGTGAGATCGGGCTTCAAGCCATGTCGGCACAGATAATCCACGTGATAGGTGCCACGCGAAAGATCGTAAAGGCCCTTGTCTTCTCGTGCGGCCTGAACTTTCGCGCTGCGCTGGAGAATCGACGCGATGCTGTTGCGCTTCTCTTGCCGGTCGAGCATCCAACCATAAAAATGATTCCACTCCCTGCCGACATAGTGGAAGGCCACTTCCACCAACGGCAGCGACTTCCACAACAGCCCCCCTTGGCCGCGCAGCTTCATGGATTCCCACCGTGCTCTCAGAATGGCCGCCGCAGCAGCGCGACGTAATCTCTCAATCGTCCCGCGATCATAGGGCGCCCGCCTTGGACGTCAACCACGCGACGGCTCCTGGTCGTATCGTTCGGGAAATACGATCTTCATTTCAGTATGATAGGGGTCGGTACGGTAGCCTTCGCTGCCCTGGCCTGTTTGCAACCATTTCTCAAAACGCTTGCGGATGAACGGATCTTCAAGAAAGCCGTACATCGCATCCCAATCTGCCTTAGATGGAAAATGATTATCAGCCTCATATCCGTATCGGGCAAGATGCGGTTGGGTGACCAGCTCGACGAACATTGTCTCAGCGGGCGTCATCACATCGCGCCAGCGCTGCGTGGCCGGCGCAAATCCGACCATCGCGCCACCAAACGACGTATTATCGTGCCACGTCTCGCCAATCGTTACGCCATAGCTGTCCGGATCGAGCATACGATCTGAATAGTCGATGTTCAGGAACGCGCAGATCCGATCGACCGCGGCCCGTGGATTCGCGGCGACATCCTCGGCGCGGAGCATCATCACGCGCTCCGGTCCGAGCAATGCCTGATACCGGTCAATCGAGTCGATGGCGTGCACCGTGTTGAAAGCGGCATCCAAATACGTGTATCCCGGCTCGTTGGTCATCATTTTGTAGGATGCGGTAACACTGCGCGGGTCACGCAAGACGTGGATCACTTTGCCGTGGGGAAACATGGCCAGGAATTCGGGAATGCGGCTCCACATCAACGCGATCTTCTCGATCCATGATGTGCCGCTGGCACCATGGGCCGCCAGCAGGTGCGCCATGATGCTGTCGTACAGGACCGCATATGAAACGCCGCGCGACTCGGCGTCGCCCAAGACAGCATCGACATCGAATCGCATTCGCCACCGGGCTTCGACCCGCCGATGAGTTTCGCGGACGAGCCGCACATAGTTTTCTTTGACCGTGATCGGGTCATACCGACCAATGCAAAATCGCAAATATTTGACTACCGACGACGTCGCGGTATAGGTCGGATGGCAGCCGATCACGCCGGCCAGAAACGTCGAATTTGATCGGTACAAGCTGGAAAGAAACAGCGGCCGCACCTCTTCGACCGTTCCGAGGTAATCACGCAGGTCGTCCAGACTTGCGCCAGCGTCATCGCGACCCACGGCTATCCTAGCCCCACGCGCTCGGTTTCGTCGCTTCGCTTGAACGTTTCGGAATATGCGTCCGACAGCGTTTCAAACGGTTGGTGGCGAAGCCCCCGTTCAACGATCAAGAAATACTCATAGAACTTTGGTGGCTTGTGCTTCACAAACTTGAACTTGGCGAAATCGCCCCGTTTTTCGAAATAGTACGCGTCCAACAACTTGTGTCCGCGATGCTTTAATTGCGCAAGCAATTGATCAACGTCAGTGAAATAATTTGGATGGCCTTTCTTACGCGCGCCCAATTCGGCATCCAGCGCCAAGTCATCGTCTTCACGATAGGAACAGTTCTTGCCGGTTACGTAGAGCCGCCCGCCGGGCCGCAGCACACGAGAAAACTCCGTCAACGCTTCGGCTTGGTAGGTCGCGTCAAACACGGCCAGACACGTGACGTTGTCGAAGCTCTCATCAGCAAAAGGAAGCTCTTCCGCCTCGGCTTCTCTAAGATCGTCGACCGCCGCATCCCCTTGCCATTGGTCACGTGCCATTCGGATCATCGCGTCCGAAATGTCAACACCGGTGACGCGCAGGCCACAGCCTTTGAAAAGTGCGAACATGCGCCCCCAGGCACAGCCCACATCAAGCAGGCTGCCCGCCGAGAACGGCGTCGCAGCAAAGATCCGTTCGTAAATCTCGTCACCCTCGGTCTTGGCGTCGCCGGCCACAACCGAACTCTCGGTCCCCCTCTCGGTTGATTCGGCAACGCGATCGCGCCAATAGGCAACGTAGGTATCGTTCCAATACTGTTTTCTATCCATCGACACCTGCGACTTGTCTGCGACAGCGGCACGCGGGGAATGCGAGAGCGCTTTGACGCACATGGCGGCCGCGGCTGGACAAGAGCAAATTTATCGTTTGGACGCGCCAGGTCAACGGCGGCAGCACGGCGACGCGATGTGCAACACTGAGTGCCACAACGACTCCCGCCAGCAATCCGGCTATATGCGCCCCCATATGCGGCGGCCACGCCAAGTTGCCCGAGACGATCGGCCCGAACGATATTTCCCAAACGATCTTGGCAACCCCGATACCGAACATCGCCAGCCACAAACTGGCCCTCGTGCGACGCCACGATCGTAGAGTCAGCGCGGCATAGAGAGCGTTCAAGATTGCCGAAAGACCACAAAAATACGAAACGTTGGGTGTCCCGACAAAAATGGTTGCCGAGATCATCGTGCCGGACAATCCGAGTATGCCAAACGCCAGTCTACGGGAAGTACCGCCCTCGGCGGTTTCATAGGCCAGACCCAGCATCAGCCATGCGCCGACGTTGTAGGCCATGTGTTGTGCGTCCAATTGACCAAGTGCCCGGTCATGAGCCGCCAGATTTGGCCATCCAGAATGCGAGCGCGATCGTAGACCAACAAGTCCGGCGTGGCACCAAACACCACGTGCAAACAGATGCAAACCGTCGCAACACCAAGAGTGACCCACGGCACGAAGATCGTGCCGCGGGTCGCTAGAAGGTTGTTATTCACGGTGTCGCCCGTGATCGCCGCATCCAGAAGACAGCGAATCCGGTAAAAAGACACCAAACGAGCCCCGGCCAACCAAGCGCACCGGACCCCGTCGCACCGCCGCCATAGGTTGGACGCGGCTGCGTAAATAGCGGCTGCGCCGCGTCAACCCGCACCGGTGCAGCAGATTGGCCTTGGCGCAAAGCTTGTGCCGCGCTTTCTATGGCGAGACGGTCGCGATTGTTTCGCTTCAGTGCCAACTCTTGGAACCGCTCGTCGCGCACCACGAGCATCGCAGTATAGGGAGAGAGTATGCCGTACTCTTTTGAAGTATCCACAATCGAAGTCTTGATGTCGGCATCGTCACCCATCAATGCCATTTCATGAAGACCGCGTTCGATTTCCGCAAATCCCCACAAACGCTCGATCTCAGGATTGCGATTGGCGACGTCTGGAAATGCGAACTTCGTGCTGTACGACACGTCTTTGCCGGAAATCTGCCCCGACAGGCTCAAAGCAGCATCGCCCTGCCCCCAATAATGCCCAAACAGAACCAACTGCTCGCCGCGATAGAGCGTCCGTATCGCGTCGCGCCGAATGTCGTCGATGCGCAAATTCGCCTCGGTACCGACAATGTCGAGCGAGAGACCGTGCAAAGCTTCGTAATTTACTTTTGTGGCGGCCTGCAGCAATACGCCCGGAATGTCGTCCGCATTCGACACGATCATCGCAAATCCGTTGGACGCGAGCGTCAGCGGCTCCAACAGTGGCACGTTTGCGCTGTTACCCATGATGGCAGTGAACAAACGGACGTCATTTCTTTGCATAAGGTCGAAAAAATCGCGTGTTTGTGTTTTGCCAATGTTTGCGACCCCGTCGGTGACCAAGACGATCGATCCAGTACGGTCGGCATCCAGAGCTGCTAAACCTCTCTCTAGACCAGCGAATAGGTTTGTCCCGCCGTCCGCCGAGACGTTGCGCAGCTCATCGATTGTTGCGGATACATTGTCCGACGTCGCGGGTGTGTAACCGTTTGTGACCTCGTAGGCGTCCTCGCTGAAGCAGATGATTCGGAAACGATCGCCCCCGGGCAACTTGCGCAACGCGCGCGCAACACCCTCGGCGAGAGTTGCCAACTTGCCGCTCATCGACCCAGACTGATCGAGCACAAAGACCCAATCCCGACCTTCTGAAATCGGCTGCAAATCCATGCCGGGCGTTAGTGTGAGCATGAATGTCCCGCGTGCGGCACTATCAGGCTTATGTACAACCGTATCGACGCGCGCCGGCTCGTCCGCCATTTGACGCCAATAAACAACGATATCGGTATCCAACCGTACCGGCCGTTGTCGCACTGATTTAGCCTCGCTGGCTTCCGGATCTATCGCATTTGCTGCATCCGGCACGGCGGCATTGTCAATGTGAACACGCCAGGTACCATCTTGGGATTGAGAGATCGTGGCGGTCGGATGCGCTGGCAGCCGAAGTGCCTCCACCACATAGTCCGTCTTCAAATGCAGGTCGAAAGAGAACGTCTCCGAAACCTCCTCGTTAGCGACCCAGAACGCCAGTTTCTCCTCATCGACACCTCCTTCTTCGAGGGGATAGGCAAACCGGCCAATTCCCGTTTCCAAGCTGACCGGTTGGATATAGGCAAGGCGAACGCGAACGTGATCTTGGGCATGTACCGGCCACACGCTTATGTCGAACGTTCGATAACTATCTTGTTCCGCAAGTCCGGTTTCACGACCTGCCGCCTTCTCGTCGTCATAGATCTGACGAGCCGTCTCCTTTTCCAACACTTCGGCTGTCACCGGCGCGCCATCAATCCAATACGTGAATTCGGAAACCGCCCCTTTTTTCGGAACTGGGAACGAGTAAATTGCCTCAAGATCCCGGGTGTGGGGATTGGCAAAAGTCTGTTCGACCGTAGTGATGGCATAGCCGTCTTCGACGACCACCCGGACAGCGTGATCTCGTATTTGAAGAACCTTTCCGCCATCTGTGGGCGACAACAATCCGGCCGCAGCGGCTGGCCAGGCTGCCAGTCCGAGGCTCGCGAAGCTCACGCATGCGCCTGTTACGATTGATTTGATGGTCATTTCATTCATCTTTTTTTGTCCTACTGAACATCGTTCATGAACGATGTTCATACACTATCCGAAAAATGAACGATGTTCAACTCGAATGGAAAAATGCGCCCATTTCAGCTATTTCTTCGGTCGGGGAGGCTGCGGACCAGATGACAGGATCCACAAATGGCCGCCGGCGGGGTGTCGGCCTCAAAACACAAATGATTGAAATCGCTTCGGAAATCATCAGCGAGGAAGGGATTTCTGCGCTCACGGCGCGACGCCTGGCCGCCGACAGCGGGGTTGCCCTTGGCACCACCTACAACGTTTTCGCAAACCTTGGCGAGCTGATCGCCGAAGTGAACGCCCGCACATTGGCGGATTTGGTGGCCGTCCTATCGGGCGTTGCCGTCGACGACCGCTCTACCAAGGACGTGTTGTTAAATTTTGCGCTCGCATATTCGGATTATGTTGCTGGAAACCGAAACAGGTGGTTGGCTCTGTTCGAGGTTGAATTAGCCGCACCCGGCCAATCAACGCCAAACCAAGCCCTCGTTGATCAGTTGTTTACCCAACTCGAGGCCGTGATTCAAAGCCATGACGATCGGATCGACACGGATACCGCCCGCGGTTCGGCGCGCGGCCTATGGGCTGCCGTGCACGGCTTGCTCATGCTTTCCGACAGCGGTCGGCTCGGCGTCGTCCGACTGGCATCGGTCGAACCGACCATCGACCATTTGATCACCTGCCACCTTCTCGGATTGGAAGCTCTCGTTGAACCCTCCGGGTAAAAGACACTGCTTTGGCCGGTCCTAAATCCGCAAGACGCAATCGACGATACCCACCAGGGTTGACAATTTCGCGCGATCTCCGAAAAATGAACAGTGTTCATACTTTGGCAATGGAACGACTCATCGCAATGAAAAAGGTGCTTGTTGGCGCGATGGCGGCGCTATTGACGGGCCTGATCGTTAACGGCACGCACACACTCAGCGCGCAGCCGATCTCCGATCCGTTTCACAAGCCCATTGTCGGCAGAGGCGGTTTGGAAGTCTGGATCGATACCCGATTTCACGCCGGTCGGCGCCTACAGAAAAACACCATTACCGGACATGGTCGGATAATTGATAACAACGAACAGGTGTTATGTTGGGGCGCGTTCGACACCATTGAACGTTCGTTCCAAAATTCCATGGATACCCAAAAAGACGCGGTAAGCAGTGACCATTTGGTGGTTTTGGTGCACGGTCTTGCGGCGACGCCCAGAACATTTGAAGCGATGAAAACCGCGCTCCTAGCTGCCGGATACAGCGCCGTCGCGGTAAGCTACCCCAGCACCCGCGGTACCTTGGAGCAGCACGCATTCCGGTTGGAGCAGCTTTTGGATCAGACCAGGGGCGCGACCACAGTGTCTTTCGTGACCCACAGCATGGGCGGTTTGGTCGTTCGTCACCTGCTTGCGCGTCAAGGCTCTTGGCGCCAACGGCTAGAATTGGGACGTATCGTTCAGATTGCACCGCCCAACCGGGGGTCAATGCTCGCCCGATGGATCATGGACGTCCCTTTGTACGATGCGACCCTGGGTCCAGCCGCCAAAGAGATCGCCGTGGCCAAGCACAAAACACCCGCCTTGCCGTTGGGGCGTTTTGCCATCGTCGCCGGAGGACAGAGGGATGGCGGTGGCTACAATCCATTCCTGCCAGGCGATGACGACGGACTTCTGCGCGTCGACGAAACAAGACTCGCTGGCGCGCGCGACTTTCTGGTTATACCGGCCTTCCACACGGAAGTCGCCGGCACGCCCGAAGCGATCAAGGCCACGCTGGCATTCCTTCAAGACGGCACCTTCGATGTACAACCAGCCGAATCCGAGCCCGCGCCCAATCGTTGATCATTGACGGACAATGGTCACACCATCGGTTTTCAGATCGCGATCGCCATTGCCACCACCCGCCAGGTCATCTGCGAACAGCTTTCCATCGCCGGCCGCCTCTTGGACAATTCTAAGACCCGCTTTGCCGCTGTTGGTCACGTCGGCTGACGTTACGTTCACAGTCACGTCTCCAACCCCGAATTCCTCCAATCGAATCCCGTCGTCGCCATTGCCGTCGACGACGATTCGCGACAAGTTGGCAACCAAATGCCCGTCTCCGTCGCTTTCATCGGGTGTCTCTTCAACATCGGCATCCTCACTCAGCTTGATGCCCTCGTCGGTATTGCCGGACGCGACAAGATTGGCAGCAAACAGGTATGTACTGCCCGCACCCGCCTCATCCAAGTCGACGCCTTCGTCGGAATTTCCGTTGACGGTGACGTTGTTCAAAACGACAACAAGATCGCCACCGTCCGCTTCATCAACATCCAGCCCATCCTCGAGGTCTTCGGTGTTCTGCGGTTGCGTGCCGTTCTCGTCAAAATGGCTGTCGCTGGCCGTCAGATAAGCGTCGCCTGGGCCCTTTTCGTCTAGTTCTATGCCCTCCGCACGATTACCGTTCATGCGCGTCGCAACTACATTGACGACAATGCCGCCAACGCCACCTTCGTCAACCCGGATGCCATCCTTATCGTCTGCGTCGGGCGCAAGACTCTCATGGTTGTTGTTGGTCACAACGCTCTTGATGACTACTAGGCGCAGGCTCGCGGGCGAATCCGCACCCGCACCATCCCCCTCGGCTTGGTCATCGAAATGCAGGCCGTAGTGGCCATTGCCGTCCAGCGTGGTGTTATAGAGCACCACCCCTTGCTCGCCAGTGCGATCGACCGGAACATTGACGGTAAGCGCCGTTTCCGGCGCGCCCGAAAACTTGATGTTGGCGAACCGTAGGTCGCCACCGCCATCTGCCACAAACAAGTCACGCGCACCACCACTGGTAATCGTGCTGCCGCCGCCCTCGATCGACAGAGCTTGCGCGCCCCGGAAGCAAATCGGTTCACTTAGTTTGATCGGCCTCTTGACGTGTCGAATGACGATCGTGTCGATATCGCTATCGGCATTGGCTTCGCCGATCGCCGCGCGCAATGTCGCAGGCCCGCTGTCGGCAGCGTTTGAAACCCATACCGTTTTTGCGATTGCCGGCGCTGCACTCATCGTGAGCCACAGGAAGACCATCACCGCAAAGCGGCCAGTAGTCGACGCAGTCATTCTCGACCTCCAACGTGTGAAGTTGTGTTTGTCACCTCACCGATTGGGCATCGCTAGCACGCTGCGCATTGCGGTCGCATGTGAAACTCATGACAGTTAAGCGTCACTGTCCGGCCGAGACACGGCGCTTCGTGTCAGGCCGGCAACTACCGAGAACGTACTGACTTCTGGCGTTGGGCGCGCCCAACTAGGCTCTTCCCGTAACGCGCTGCACCTACTGCCACTGGCGCACGCGGCCGATGTCGACATGAATAAAGTCCGATTTCGGATAATATCCGACGCCACCCGATTCGAGGCTTATCGCAGCCGCCCGAAGATCGGGCAACTGGCTTCCGGGCAAACGAAGGTCAATGGCTTTTCCAAGCATGTGCAGGCTCTTCTTGGCGACGCCCGAGCTCTTCTCCCGCAGCGCCGCGTTGGTCTTGGGCGAGCGGTAGCCGCTGATCACTTCGTACGCCGCGTCGGACTCCATGACCGAGCGCAGCGCAAACAATAGATTCAACAACCCCAGATCGATCGGCGCGACATCACCGGATCTGTGATCGCGTAACAGAAAATCGATCTCCGCCAGCGCATCATCGCGATAGACGCCATCATCCCAATAGGTGCGTGTCAGAGACTCACCCGTATGGGTGTTGTAGAAAGCCAACCACCGTGGCGCGCCTGCTGCCCAAGCGGCCGGTGCGTGCGCCAGCAAGGCACCCGCGCCGAGCCATCCGAGGATTTGGCGACGGCCGAGCATTCCAGGCTCCGTCCCGATCACCGCTTTTTGCTGTTTTCTTGGTTTCAACAAATTCAAAGCCTCCAGCACAAGAAACTATCTCGAACTCAGCCGGCGCCAAGCGCACGTCACGCCGACGCCCCCATCGGCCCCATCGGCCCCATCGGCCCCACGTGCTACGGTTTCGCCGACCAATCGTCAATATGACAGCCCTCGCCCTCGGCGATCACGTCGGCGCCGGCGCCAATCTGATCGCGCCGGTAGATGTCGTCCCGAAAGCTCACAATCCCGTCGGCGCCGGCCCACGCTGTCAGATACGCAAAAACCACAGGTACCGGCGTCTTCAAGGGTACAGTGGTCGGCGAACCTTGGGCGGCCTTGCGTCGTACTCGCTCTGTATCCGTCGCCGTATCGCGTTTAACGAGCCAACGCGCCAGATCATCGGCACGCTCCAGGCGCACGCAACCGGAGCTAAACGCGCGGGTTATCTCATCGAACAAATCATGGTTCGGCGTGTCGTGCAGATAGACGTCATAGGGATTCGGAAACAAGAACTTAACCGCGCCGAGCGCGTTCATGGGCCCCGGTTCCTGGCGCAACTTGATCGTTGTTGGCAAGGCCTCCCAATCAACGCCACCAGGCTCGATTTCCGGGGCATTGGCCGCCCAGCTCGCGAACACGCGAATGCCCTGTCGGTGCAAATAGTCAGGATCTTGCCGAACTTTCGGCGCGATATCGCGGCGCGCGATTTTTGGCGGCACATTCCAATATGGGTTGAAGACGATGTCTTCAATGGCCGAGCGGAACGCCGGTGTCTGACGCGTCGGACGGCCGACAATGGCACGGCTGTAAACCGCCATGGAGCCGTTTTCCATGGCCGCCGCCTCGAACGCCGCCACGTGGACAAGCACAAAGCGGTCTGGCCAAGGTAATAGATTGGTTAGGCGTGTCAGGTTGAGTCGCAACAGTGCCGCGCGTCGTTCAGCTGGAACATTTAATGCGGCGCGCGTGCGCGGACCAACGACGCCGTCGACCGCCAGCCCGTGCCGCGCCTGAAAACGTCGAATGCCCCGCACCAGTTTCGAATCGTACAAGAATTCCACGGAATTGCTCATGTGACGATAGTAGTCTCGGGTCGCGTGAAGGCGGACACGCAAGACCGCTACGCGCGTATCGGTCATGCCGGGTTCAAGCGTTGGACCGTCCGGAAACGCGGGCCATCCACCGTTCGACGCGATAAACGAATACCGGGCGATGGCGGCTTCGGTTTGCCCGATATCCGGCACGACCGAGTTAGTTGCGGTGAGTGCGCTAGCCGTGCCGTTCCAAAAAAGGCAAAAAAGGAAAGCGGCAACAACTAACGCGGCCCGCGCCGGAACACGGCGGCGTTTCATTGGTTGAACAATCAATTCAAGGGCCCAGAACGACCGTGCGTTGATGGAGGGTCGGCATAAGCTCAAAATATGGCCTTATGACAGGCGATTCGGAAGCCTCGAATTTTACAAAAGGACCGTCAAATAGCACGCGACCTTCGTGCAGCATTACGATTCGTGGTGCAAGGCGACTCAACAGGTCTTTGTCGTGGGTGACAATGACAGTCGTACGTGCAGGCTGCCCCGGCCGACTGTCGGAATGCGCGGCGTAAATAAGGTCTTGGATATGTGAGGCGCTGGTCGGATCCAGGCCGCTCGTCGGTTCATCATAAAAGATCACAACTGGATCCATTGCCAGCGCGCGAGCCACGGCCAGGCGTTTGGCCATGCCACCGGACAGACTTGCAACTGACGTTCGGAGAAAGACATCGTCGGTGGGCAGCGCGACTGAGTCGAGGACGGCGCGCGCAATGGGTCGAATTTGGTCCGTCTCAAGCCCTTGAACTTCACGCAACCACAGCGCGATATTCTCGAAAACGCTACTGGAAAATAAGGCGTTGCGTTGGAAGACGACACCCCAATGAGAATGCACGCCGTCCAACCCGCGGCCGCTCAGTTCATCCAAGTCGATCAACGGTGCGCCTGGCAAGTCGTGATCGGCGATCAAAATATGACCGGCATCGGCATCTAAGAGTCCCAGGACGACGTTGAGCAACACCGTCTTGCCGCAGCCGGAACCGCCCACAATTGCGACAACTTCGCCACGCGCGACCTCAAGATCGACACCTCTCAAGACTTCGTTGTCGCCAAAGGCTTTGTGCAGCCCGACAACCCGGATCTCAAGATCGGCGCGCGCGGCGGCCATAGTCTCCTCGCCAATGTTGGGTCGTACCGTCAAGAAGCGGCGCCCGCGGGTCAAAAGCCTGGTTGGCGTTCCGCAACTTGGCCAATCAACCGTCAGGTTCGACCCGCAAACTTCCGCGCGACCCGATGATTCGAACGGCGGTCCCCGGCGGTAGCGGCTGCGCGCCATCTTTGGCGGCGACCACAATGGCGTATTCTTCACCGGTCTCGCTGTCACGCATCACATATTCATGCCCCGCGCGCGTATCGGCCGCTTCCTCAATCAAATAACCGAGTCCCAGCCCAATGACCGCAGCGCCCAGGACAATGGCGCTCTCCGCACCAGCAATGTCAGCACCGACCCCGGCGACCGTCGCGCCAGCGACGGGCCCATACCAATTGTTTTCGAAACCCGGATCCTCGGTCACGGTCACTTGCCGGCTAGACAGAACGATAGCTTGTTCAACCTGCAATTTGCGGCCGGTTTCGCTGACCCGGTACGTATCTCCGGAACCATAGGTGCAGCCAAACAGCGCCACCACCGCAATCGCCATTGCCAAAACTTTCATTGAACCTCCAATTGGGTGTCGGCCTAAAACAGACCTATCGAGGTGCCCGCCAACCGTCATTGAGGTGGATCAACCCGTCGGACTGGATTTTGCCGGTCAAGTGCGTCCCAACTTCTGCTTATGTGAGACGGCCGTGCTCAGAACCAAGGTGTCACGACCACAATGGCCGCCACGCACGGACGCGCCTGCGCCATAGCCCCTCAAGCGGCACGTGCCCTATCTACTTGATATTGATCAATTTAACTTCGTTCGAATGACTCCTTTTGAACGAGGATGGATCTAGCTGATTGCAACCACCACGATCATCAGTACGATAATCTCCGTGACTTGCTGGGCGGTGCCCAGCACATCGCCGGTATAACCACCAATCTGGCGCCGCGCCAACGCGCCGACGCCGACGGCCACCAGGGCCGCCGCGATCAACGCCGCGACCATTGCGGCAAAGCTGAACGCCAATAATCCGCATGCGGCGACGATCGACAATGCCACCGCAACCGCCGTCGTATCAGCCGCCGGGCGCCCAGCCGTCACGGCAAGTCCGTCGACCCGCGCCGGCGAGGAAAACCTCATGATGGCGACCATGACACTGCGCGACAGGGCGCCGGCCGCGACCAAAGCCACCACCACGGGGATAGCAGCACCAATCGTGCCGAGCGCGCCGACGCGCGCCATCAATGCGACCACGATCGCAATGGTGCCGAACGTACCAATCTGGCTGTCACGCATGATTTCAAGCTTGCGGGTGGCCGATGCGCCACCGCCAAATCCGTCAGCTAGGTCGGCAAGGCCGTCTTCGTGCAGCGCACCGGTAATAAGAAGTTGCGCGACCACAGCGGCGATGGCTGCGAGCCACGGCCCCAGACCAAGAATCTCACCAAACCAAAAAACCACCCCACCAACAACGCCAACCAATACGCCAACGATGGGAAAAGCCCACATGGCGTTCGCGAGAGAGCCAACGGCATGCGCACCTGCAAGCGGAACGCGGGTCAGGAATATCAGGGCGTGCAGCAGACCCGCCCACAAATCATCGCCCGGGGTCTTTTCTGTTCGGTCGCCGCTGTCGCCCATATCTCGACTTCCGTTCGCCAGAATTCCTCGCAGATGGCGCCTCGGTTGGTTATAGGATACCAGGCCATATCCGGCATCCATGACACCAATCGTAAGGAATCGCGCGCGTTGGATCATTGGCGCAAAATTGTCAGCGAATTTCCCACCGGAGACCGGGCCGCGCGCGACGCCGCCACGGCCCGTCAACAAGTCCTGACCAAGCCCCTTGGGTCCCTTGGCCGTCTCGAGGAGTTGGCCATTTGGGCGGCGACGTGGCAGGGTCGCGCGGTGCCGCGTGAAACGCCCATACAAGTGCTCGTCTTCGCCGGCAATCATGGCGTCGCGGCGCGGGGCGTGTCGGCCTACCCGACGGAAGTCACGGCGCAGATGGTGGCGAACTTCAGCGCCGGCGGCGCCGCCATCAACCAGCTTTGCGGCATCGCGGGCGCGCGCCTTGACGTACACGCGATCGAGCTAGACCGCCCGACCGAAGATTTCACGAAAGTTCCAGCGATGTCCGCCGCCGAGTGCGCTCGGCACATGCAGTTCGGCCTCGAGAGTGTCGATTCCGACGCAGCTTTGTTGTGCGTCGGCGAAATGGGCATCGCCAACACGACCGCAGCAGCCGCACTCGCCAATGCCCTTTTTGGTGGCACACCCAACGATTGGGTCGGACGCGGCACAGGCGTTGACGACGATGGTCTGGATCGCAAGCGGGCAACCGTCGCCGCCGCCTTGCACAAGCATCAAACGCAAACCCACGATCCGTTGGAAGCGTTGCGCCGAGTCGGCGGTCGCGAATTGGCCGCGATGGCCGGCGCCGTTGCTGGCGCCCGGCAAAGACGCATCCCCGTCTTGCTAGACGGCTATGTCGCGACAGCGGCGGCCGCTGTGTTGGCGCGTCTGACCACCGGGGGGCTGGACCATTGCCGCGCGGCCCACTGCTCTGCGGAGGCCGGACATCGGCATTTGCTGGAAGCGCTCGGACTTAGCCCCATTCTCGACCTGGGGATGCGCCTCGGGGAAGCTTCTGGCGCGGCGTTGGCTGCCAATATTGTTCGCGCCGCGATCTCCGCCCACAACGGCATGGCGACATTTGGCGAAGCGGGCGTGAGCGAAAGCAGTAAGAAACAGATTTAGCAGCGTCTTATGTCGCTGGTTTAAGCACACACGGCAAGCCTGCGGTCATGAACACCACTCGGTCTGCCAAGGCCGCAACTGCCTGGTGAAGGCGACCCGCTTCGTCACAGAAGCGCCGCGCTAACGCGTTATCGGGTACAATTCCCTGCCCAACTTCGTTCGACACGACGACGATCGGCCCCGCGCGCTGGCCGAACGCCGCGAGTAGTTCGTGTACGGCACTCTCTAAGGGCCGCTGGGCGAGCATGATGTTGGTTAGCCACAGCGTGAGGCAATCGACCAGCAGTGGCGAACCCGATGCACTTTTACCTCGGATCACATTGGCCAATTCCAACGGCGCCTCGATCGTTCGCCAATGTCGCCCGCGCCGCGCTTGATGCTTATGAATACGCGTTGCCATTTCAGAATCACCGGCCGCCGCGGTGGCGACATAGATTGGTGTTCCCCCCATCGAATCGATAATGTATTCCGCATAGACGCTCTTGCCCGATCGCACGCCCCCAAGAACGAACATGAACGTGTTGCCCGATATCATTGCCGCCTCAGCCCTTATTTGACATGCACGGTGCTTACGGTACGGGGATTTCGTGACAGTTGCTACCATGCGTCGGTCGAGAAAATTCGTGTAGGAAAAAGCCCACGACCGCTGGTCGGGCAGTCATGTTGGGCCGCGATAGCTAGGGCGGCGGATGTAAGCTTTACGTTCGCGCAACTCCTTATTACCATCCGAACGCCGCGTCATTGGCACCAGTCTCAGGAGGAAGCGCAGATGGCCCATCCCCAAACACACGCTACGACATCGATAGTCGATCGGAGCGGGACCGGCACGCTCAGCGCGGTGGCGGTGGCGGCGTTGCTTGGTGTTGCAATCATTTTCTTGGTCGGATTTGCGCAACCCAGTCTCTTGCATAACGCAGCGCACGACACACGTCACGGTTTGGTTTTTCCCTGCCATTGAGCCGAAGATGCTAGGGCGAATTGCCGTCGCGGCTCTGTTGGCCGGGCTCGTTGGTGGGCTGGTCGTCACTGTCATCCAAAGTTTTGAAATCCTCCCGCTGATCGCGGAAGCGGAGATGTATGAAGTCGACGCCGGTCACACAAGGGAAACCGCCGAAGGCCACACCCACGATCATGGCGGGCCGTGGGCACCGTCGGACGGACTGGAGAGGTTTTCGCTGACCGCACTCTCCAATGTGTTGGTGGGAATCGGCTTCGCCCTCTTGCTTTGTGCGGGCGCCGTGCTGCGGGGCGGACTAGATTGGCGCCAGGGCCTGGTTTGGGGCCTTGCCGGCTATGCCGCAGTCAACTTGGCGCCAGCCCTGGGTTTACCACCGGAATTGCCGGGAATGCGCGCTGCCGGTCTAGCCGAACGTCAGCTGTGGTGGGTCATGACCGCGGTGGGAACAGCGGGTGGACTAGCGCTGATCGCCTTTGGGCGCGCGGTCTTGTGGAAAGCCCTTGGTACCGCGTTGATTGTCTTGCCGCATGCCATCGGCGCGCCTCATGTGGAAACCGTCGGATCAGGCACGGTCCCGGCCGAGTTGGTGGCTGCCTTTGTGACCGCTACTTTGGTCGCCAACCTGTTCTTCTGGCTCGTGATTGGTGCCGTCGCAGGCTACGTGCTCAACCGGGCGGCGGCTACCGTGAGTCAATAACGTGGAGGAATGACCCCGCCACCAAACCACGCACCGCCCCATGGCCGCCTTGAGGTGTGCCGCGTGCGTCTCGCGCGGCAAATAATGGCGTATTGCCCCGCTCACGAATAACGCTTGCAAAATGGAACTCATGCCCGGCAAAGCGCTGACCGGCCGGTCCCAGAGGACTCTCGACACACGTTTCCATGTTTCGGTAGCCAAGATGCAAACGACGCGACGCAAACGTCGTCTCGACCGGCAACAGATCTGCCATCCGGTGCGCAACGCCGTCGGCGTCGGTCAATGACGCGCCGAGCACCATATAGCCGCCGCATTCACCATAAACGCTGACGCCGGCTTCCCCCGCACGTCGTAGTCCCGTCAAGAATGTTTGATTGGCCGCGAGCTGGCCGGCATGAAGTTCCGGATAACCGCCCGGCAAATAGATGGCGTCCACGGAAGATGACGGCGATTCATCTGCCAGCGGAGAGAACATTTGGATATCGGCGCCGGCCGCACGCCAATCATCGAGTAAATGGGGATAGGCGAACCCAAATGCTGCATCGCACGCCACCGCGACACGTTGCCCCAGCGGCCGCAAATGGCCGCCCATTCGCGACCCGCGCTCCATCTGAGTCGGTCTTGCCAAGCTGAGCAATAAGTCGGTGTCGACGTGAGACCCAATCATAGTCGCGGCGCGATCCAGGAATTCTTCGAGTTCGGGATGCTCGCCGGCTTGGACCAGACCAAGATGGCGGCTGGGCAAGGCACACTCCAGATTGCGCGGCACGAAGCCGAGTTGTTTCAGACCCAGCGGCGCACATGCGTCATTCAGAATGCGCACGTGGCCAGTGCCACCAACTTGATTGAAGATTACCCCAGCAATATTGACGCCTGGACGATGGTTCATGAATCCCTGGATTAAGGCCGCCGCCGACGCCGCCTGGCCGCGCGCATCGACCACCAACACGATCGGCCAACCGATCGCCAGCGCTGCATCCGCCGTGCTGCCCGTACCGTCGGTGGCACCATCGAACAACCCCATGGTGCCTTCGCCGATGACAAGTTCGGCACCCTCGGCGGTGGCGTCAATGACGCGCGCGATCGTCTCCGGCCGCATGGCCCAAACATCGATATTTCGGCTCGGCCGACCGGTGGCCGCGGCATGAAATGCTGGATCTATATAGTCGGGCCCGATTTTGACCGACCCGACGGCGGTGCCGGCACGGCTGAAATGACGCAAAAGGCCCAAAGTGAGAGTTGTCTTACCTGCGCCGGAGGCCGGCGCCGCGACGATGACTCCAGGAACCATGGCACTAGAGCCGTGTCCGATAATATAGAACCATTCTGCCGGAGCGCCTTTTCGTCAAGATCAAGTCGCTGTCCGCAGGGCGTATCAGGCATACGGCCAAGGACAGCGCCGCCGAGATTGGCGAAAAGGCGCCCGGCCCTGCGGGTTCGCAACCGGCGGGCGACCCCCGATGGGAATCCATGTGGACGACCACATTGGTCGGACGGCTTGCCCGATGCGCTCGTGCGGTGGATCGGACGTTCGCTTGATCTCGCATCGAGCACCGGAGCGAACGTCCGATCCGTGAACCGCACGAGATGCGAACAATCGGCTCGTGTCCTGACGAAGCCGAAGTTCGTAAGGCGCCTGGGGTCAGACGTGACGAACTTCGGTTTCGGGACACGAGCATCGCGCGGCACCGCCCTTCGCGTGGATCGCCACGCCGGGCCGCGAACAGAATTGATTCAATATTGTCGGACACGGCTCTAGCCCGTTGCCGCTCAGCCGGTCTCGTCGCGGATCCCAACACCGAGTGGATCCGGTTCGAGCTGGCGGCCGGCCATAGCGCCAATCCAATCCAACCCGGCGCGCAAGCGAACGGCGTCGCCAATCACGAGCAGCGCGGGCGGCGGCATGCCGGCGTCAGCGGCGGCGCGTGCCGCAGAGCTTAGGTTGGTCTCCAAAACGTACTGGTTCGGCAATGTGGCGTTGGAGACTATTGCCGCCGGCGCATCTGCAGCAACGCCGCCTGCGATCAGTTGGTCGGTTATGTCAGCGAGGTTCTTGAGCGGCATGTAAACCACGATGGTTCCGGTGAGACCGGCAACGGCCCGCCAATTGACACCATCGGGGACGGCACCACCGGCGGCATGCGCCGTGACAAACGTAACGGCCGAATTGCTTTCACGAAATGTCAGCGGGATACCCGCATAGGCAAGCCCGCCCACGCCAGACGATATGCCGGGCACGACACGGAATGGAATATTCGCCGCCACTAACGACAGGGCTTCTTCGACGCCGCGCCCAAAAACAAACGGGTCGCCACCTTTGAGCCGCAAGACCCTGTGGCCTTGGCGCGCCAGCTTTATCAAGCGGCGGGATATATCCACCTGGCGCGGCGACGGTTTACCGCCACGTTTGCCGGCATATTCGCGCGTGGCGTCTGGACCGGCGATGTCCAGGACCTGGTGACTCACCAACGCATCGTGAATGATGTAGTCCGCATGCTTGAGAGCGTGCAGGGCGTGAAGTGTCAATAGGCCAGGATCACCCGGGCCGGCGCCAACCAGCCACACCGAACCGGGCGCAAATTCAGGAAGATCCGGGACATTATCGACCATAGGCGCAAAGTACACGTTCGGTCCTGGCCAACCAAGCGACCTTCTCTCTATCATCGCACCATGAATGCCCCCCAAAACAAGCCCTTGCGGCGTGGCTGGACGACCGGCGCTTGCGCTGCCGCCGGGGCAAAGGCCGCATACACGGCGTTGCTGACTCGTGCGTTCCCCGACCCAGTGTCGATTAGACTACCAAACGGTCAGGAACCGGCATTCGCGCTCGCCCATCAGGGGCTGGGGCCCGATTGGGCGGAAGCCGCGATCGTCAAGGACGCCGGCGATGATCCGGATGTCACCCATGGCGCTCTGGTGGTCATTCGCGTGCGGCCCGGCCGCGTGGGCACCGGGGTCACGTTTTCTGCCGGCGACGGGGTCGGCACAGTGACCAAGCCGGGGCTGCAACTCGAAGTCGGCGAACCGGCGATCAACCCCGCGCCGCGGCGGATGATTACCCAGGTGATAGCGGACGCGGCGGCGATTCACGGTGTGCGGGCGGACATCGATGTCCAGATTTCCATCCCAGGCGGTGCGACGCTGGCAGAACGCACTCTCAATAGGCGCCTGGGAATCGAAGGCGGGTTGTCCGTGCTCGGCACGACCGGCGTCGTGGTTCCCTATTCCTGCGCCGCGTGGATCCACGCCATCCATCGGGGCATCGACGTGGCACGGGCCGCCGGTCTGAAACATATCGCCGCGGCCACCGGCTCCACCTCAGAAGCCGCGGTCAAGCGCCACTACGGCCTGTCTGACACTGCGTTGATCGAGATGGGTGATTTTGCCGGCGGCCTTATAAAATATCTCCGGACACATCCGGTTGCACAACTCACCATTGCGGGCGGAATTGGCAAGATCACTAAACTCGCACAAGGCTATTTGGACTTGCATGCGCGACGCAGCGTCGTCGACATGAACTGGCTGGCCGAAGCCGCCGCAGACGCGGGTGCGGACCAAGCTTTGATCACGGCAATACGCCAACAGCAAACAGCACGTGGCGCACTCGCTTGCTCCCGCGTGGTCCATGTGCCGTTGGCGGACGTCGTCGCCAGCAGGGCGCGGATGAAGGCGCTGGAGCATCTATCTGAGAAAGCCGCCGTCGAGGTGCTGATATTCGATCATCAGGGCCAGTTGGTCGGTCAGGGCGATGGTTGACGCCCACCGGGTGCTGATCCTTGGCGGCACAGCCGAAGCCATGGCTCTCGCTCATCTTCTTCATAGCCAAGGATCCTTTCAGGTGACCACATCGCTCGCCGGCGTGACCAGCGCACCCCGTCGGCCCAAAGGCTGCGTGCGCACCGGCGGGTTCGGCGGTTCGGAAGGACTGGTCCGCTATTTGTGTGACCAAGGCATTGAAGCGATGGTCGATGCCACACACCCGTTTGCTGCGCAAATGAGTCGCCAAGCCGTCATCGCCGCGGGCCGTCTAGACTTGCCTTTCCGCCGATTGACACGGCCGGCATGGTCCCCGCAACCGGCTGATCGGTGGATCGGCGTCGCCGATATCGAGGCCGCAGCCGCATGGCTGCCCCGCATCGGCCAAAGGGCCTTTCTAACCATCGGACGCAAAGGGTTGGCCGCCTTTGCACGCTGCGCGGATACTTGGTTTTTGGTTCGCATGGTCGATTCGCCGACCGCGGGCGTGCCGCTGCAAAATGCGCAACTCGTCCTTGCGCGCGGACCGTTCCGACAAGCCGATGAAGCGGCACTGATGCGACAGCACAAGATTGATGTTGTGATCGCAAAAAACAGCGGTGGATCCGCGACATTTGGCAAGATCGGCGCAGCCCGTCAGCTCGGTCTTCCTGTCATCATGATCGCGCGCCCGGTCTTGCCGGCCGCACTGGAAGTCAGCTCGGTGGCGGATGCCGCCGCGTGGCTAACCCAAACAAATAGCAAGCAGGGCACGCGGCCGTTTTAGGATTTGCTACCGCCGCGACGGAATAGATGGGTGTGATCGGTAGCATATAGCCGACTATCGGTCGCGCCGGCAGGATCGAGCGCTCGGCCGACGAGGATAAGCCCGGTCCGGGTTAGTTTGGCCGCACGCACCTTTTCGCGAATATCGGCGAGCCTACCCCAGATCACAAGTTGGTCCGGCCAACTCGCTCGGTAGACCACGACAGCCGGACAGTCGGCCCCATAGGCCGGCGTTAGCTCGGTCACCACGTGGCGCAAATTCCGGATCGAAAGGTGAATGGCCAACGTCGCGTGTGTCGCCGCGAATGCGGCCAGCGTCTCACCGCGAGGCATGGGCGACGATTTCATTGCGGTCCGGGTCAATATTACGGTTTGGCTTATGCCTGGCACCGTCAATTCGAGACCAAGTGTCGCCGCGGCCGCCGCGAATGCCGGTACGCCCGGCACAATCTCGTAGGCGATCCCTAGCTTGTCGAGGCGACGGATCTGCTCGCCGATCGCACCATAAAGCGACGGGTCGCCGGAATGAACGCGTGCGACGTCCACCCCTCTGCGATCGGCCGATTGGAACTCCGCAATGATCTCGTCCAGCGTCATCCCTGACGTGTCGACAACCCTAGCAGCATCCGGCGCATGGGCTATCACGTCGCGCGGAACCAAGGAGCCGGCGTAAAGACAAACCGGACATTTCGAAATTACCCGGCGCCCGCGCACGGTGATCAGGTCGGGCGCGCCCGGCCCCGCACCAATGAAATGTACGGTCACGAGCTCTCCACCTCGCTTATGGCGTAGCCCCGTGGCGTGTACATGGATACCTGGTCGTGATTTGTGAACGTGCGCGTTTGCGACGACCCCACCACAACAATTGTCAGCATATCAATATTATCGGCGCTCACCGATGCAAGTGAGACAACACGCACATCTTCGTTTTCCCGGCCGAGATTGCGGGCCAATACGACGGGCGTTTCCGGTTCACGCCGTTGCAAAAGAATGTCGCGCGCTCGGCCAATATGTGCTTGGCGGCGACGAGAGACTGGATTGTAAAGGGCGACGACGAAATCACCCTCTGCGGCCGCACGCAACCGGCGTTCAATGACCGACCACGGCGTCATGAGGTCGGACAGCGAAATAGCACAGAAGTCGTTTCCAAGAGGCGCTCCGACGCGCGCGGCTGCGGCCTGCAATGCGCTGACGCCCGGCGTCGTGACCACTTCAATGCGTCGCCATGCAATCACCGCAGTTTGATCGATCAACTCCCAAACCAATGACGCCATGGCGTATATTCCCGCGTCGCCCGAACACACAAGCGCCACTGAACGACCCTGGCCGGCAAGATCGAGTGCACGGCGCACCCGCGCCTCCTCGTCACCAAGATCAAATCTATGACAAGCTTGATTGGCCGCCAAAGGTCCGATCAAATCCAAATAGAGGCGATAGCCAACGATATCCGTGGCTTCGACGATGAACCGTTCGGCTTCCGGCGTACGCCAATTTGCCGCGCCTGGTCCGAGCCCGACGATTGCCAGTCGCCCGCGCGCGCGGCCAACGCGTGTTCCGTCGAACGGCAACTGTGCTTCGGCCACAGCCACCGTCGCTTGGGCCCCACGCTGCTTCTTCACCACCAGATGTGCCTCAGGGCCCGCGGCCGCGAGCGCGGCGGCTTCAGCCACACCATGAGCGCCGACCGCCCGATAGACCGTCTCGGAAGGGTTGGCCAAGCGCGGCGTTTCTTGCTCCAATCGTTCGGCAGTGAAAAAACGCGCTGGAACCTTCAGCGCGGCTGCGACGGCGTGGACGGCCGGTTCGTCCAACTTCAAGTCTATCGAGTACATACCGGCTACCGCCCGTTCGGCAAGACCGGCATCGACCAGTGTCGCGCGAACAAACGCGATGACCTTTTCGGGTGGCGCGCCGCGTTCGGTGCCGACCCCTACCGCAAGGACGCGCGGATGATAGACAAGATGTGACGGTGATCCTTCATCCTGCCGCGACGTAATGGTCAGGGCCAAAGCCCCCTCACCCCGACGGAGCGACAATGTCGCCAATGCCGGCCACATTTGCGCGCCCGCAACACGCACATTTGAGCCATTGAGCAACGCGGTCGCAAACGCTTTATGATCGTCCGGGTTGGCAAGCGTGATGCCGGCTGGCGGATCGTCTAACGCCACCCCAAACATCGCGTCAGTTGCCGTCGTGGTCGTCGCCTTAACACCTAAAACGGCAGCGATATGTTTGCTTATGACGTTTGCACCATGGTGCCCACCCAGCACCGGCACGACGGCACCGCCGTCCTCGCCGACGGCAATGACCGGCGGCTCCGCCACTTTGTTGTGCACGCAGGCGCCTAGAATACGAACCAGTATGCCCACGGCTCCGATTCCGACGATGGGTTGGCCAGACCGAAAGATGGCCCGCAAATGATCGCCCGGCTGGTCAATCCGTTTGTCCGTACCGTCAACACTTGTCGGACCATGAATTTCCGCACCATCTAGGGCGTTCGCGATTTTCCGTGCCAACGGCAATGCGCGTTCCGCCCAGACAAAAATTATTGGTGGGGTCACATGCGCCATGCGCCGCCCCGGCAATGGACGAGAATCATGGAGAAATACGGCACCTCGTCTGCACACACTTGATCGATCGGCAGAACGCGTTGATTGGACATGGTTGCTCGCTCTATGTAGTGGGCGCGATCGATCAAACCGCGGCGCCGCAGGATCCCCTGGACTTTCTCGAAGTGACGGCCGAGCTTGACAAGCGCGACGGCTTCGGCCCTTTCAAACCGCGCATCAATTTCGTCTTCGGACAACGTCGCGGGCACAATCGTCAAGACATCGTTGCGCGCCGACAATGGCGCACCGAGCGCAGCGGCGCATGCGGTCAATGAAGACACGCCCGGCACCACCTCAACGCGATAGTCCATGGCCATGCGCCCAAAGAGATAAAGGAACGAGCCGTAGAAAAACGGATCGCCTTCGCATAACACGGCGGCGTCGCGCCCCGCGACAAGATGATCGCCGATCTCACGCGTCGCTCGATCGTAAACTTCCTGCGCCGGAAATCGGGCTTCGACCATGGGCATGCGCATGGCAATTTCAATTTGGTCGCCAGGCAGATGCTCAGCGACAATTTGCCGCGCCAAACTGTCACCATGCTCGGGGCTCGGATAGGCAATAACCGGGACGGTCGTCAGCACACGCAACGCCTTCAGCGTCAAAAGCTCAGGATCGCCGGGACCGACCCCGAGCCCATAGAGTGTTCCGGTCATGATTTGATAATTTCCCATTGCGTGACCGGCACCAGCGCCTGCCACACTTCAAACCGGCCGCTCGGTGCCGCGCGCGTGACCGCGATCCGACGCAACGCGCCGCCTTTCGTGCCATGCCATTCCGCAAGCCTTTGCTCACCCTCGACCGTGACGGCATTCGCGACCAATCGGCCGCCAGACTTGAGCGACTGCCAACATGTTTCGATCAGGTTGGCTGTCGTCAGCCCGCCACCGACGAAAACTGCGTCAGGCGGCTCAAGCCCCGAAAGCACAGCCGGCGCTTCACCACAAACGACGCTGAGGGTCGGTGCGCCCAATGCGACGGCATTCTCCCGAATATACGCGACACGATCTTCATTGCTTTCAATGGCGATCGCTGCCGCATAGGGCTCCATGCGCAGCCATTCGATGCCAATCGAGCCACAGCCAGCGCCCACGTCCCACAGCCGTTGTCCTGGCCCGGGGCGAAGCGCCGCCAAAGTCATGGCACGCACTTCGCGCTTGGTTAGCTGACCGTCATGACGGAACACGTCGTCCGGTAGACCAGGCGACCGCGAAAGCATTTGGACGCCGTCCGCCGGATGACACACAACGGCGACCGTGTTGAGATCCGCGATCGACGTGTCAGTCCAATTCTCCGCCGTGCCATCCACACGACGTTCGCGGCCGCCGCCCATATGTTCGAAAACCGACAGACGGCTCGGCCCAAATCCGCGTTCCCGTAGTAGAGAGGCGATTTGAGCGGGACTGCCGCCGTCGTTACTTAGAATTAGTAGTCGCGCATATGGTTGGACAAATGGATGAATCATCTCGATCGGACGACTGTGCACGGTCAAGCAGCTACAGTCTGGTCTTGACCACCCCATTCGCGCCGCAGCCAAACTGAACGCCGATGGCGACGGTACAATCAGCATTTCGGATATCGGAAGCTGGCGCGCTAGCTTTGTGCCGATGCCGAAATCCATCGGGTCGCCCGTCGCCAGCACACAGACTCGACGACTGCGACACCGCTTGATGTCCTCGACCGTCTTTTGTAGTGGTGAAGCCCAAGTGAGACGTTGCGCGCCTGCGTCTGGGACCAAATCCAGATGGCGTTGGCTACCGACCAAAACCTCCGCCTCGGCAATGAGTTCGCGGCCGACCGCGGGCAGATCGTCGAATCCGCCCTCACCAAGGCCAACCACACTAAGCCACCGTTTCATTCGCCTGCAGTCAGCGAATTGACGCCCGCCGCCGCCAGCGCACTGCCACCACGCCGGCCACGTAGAGTCACGAATGGCACGCCGGTTCCACTCTCAATAAGCGCCTGCTTAGATTCGGCGGCACCGACAAATCCGACGGGAAACCCGAAAATGGCCGCGGGTTTCGGCGCACCATCCCACAGCATCTCCAAAAGCCGAAATAAGGCCGTCGGCGCGTTACCAATTGCCACCACAGCACCGAGCATATGCGGGCGCCATAGTTCCACCGCGGCAGCCGACCGGGTCGCGCCGCGCCTTTTGGCATCGATCTCCGTGACATCATCAAGCATGCACAAGACGGAATTGTCGGCCGGCAGGCGACGGGCAGTGATCCCGGCCTTGACCATTGCACAGTCAACCAATATCGGCGCGCCCGCACGAAGTGCCGCGCGTCCGGCACCTACCACGTCCCCGCGGTGCTCCAATCCAGAGATGATGTCGGGCATTCCACACGCGTGCACTAGTCGCGTGACCAAACCAGCAAGTTCCGCTGGTAGATCGCCAAACGCGGTTTCGCGGCGAACGATCTCAAACGAGCGCCGCGTAATCTCGCCCGGGTCGCGAATGTAGTTCACCGGTGGCTCCCGAGTTTCTTCAAGGTCACCGGCCCCAATGGATGGTCAGCATGCGGATAAGGGTGGTGGTGACCACCATGGCTATGGCTATGGCTATGGCTATGGCTATGGCTATGGCTATGAGTATGCTTATTATCAGTGTTGTCCAGAGCCGTCGGACCGGTTCCAATCCCTTCAACATGATGGTGATGGCTTTCTTGAGCCAAGCCGACTTCCGCCTCAAATCCCAAGATCTGTTCGCGATATTTGCACATCTGGCAGTTCATGTTGGGCGAACCATCGAGGCATTCGTGAACGCGCTCGATCACCGTGTCGACAACCAAAGGATGGTCGTTCAAGTAGGGTGCCTTGATAAACTCAATTTCCGGATGACGGGCGGCGACCAGATCCGTGTGATCGTAGATTCGCCGAACCAACACACCCGTAAACAGAAAATAGGGAAACACGATGATGCGGCGAAAACCCAAACGCGCGACCTGTTCAAGCGCCGGTTCGACGAGCGGAAACGTGACGCCGGAATAGGCCGTCTCCCCCCACCCGAATCCAAATCCTTCCCACAGTAGGCGAGTCACTTTGGCAACATTGGAATTGGCATCAGGATCAGAAGCCCCCCGACCAACGACCACCAAAAGTGTTTCGTGCGCCGGCACATCGCCTGCAGCGCTTTGAAGTGCTTGCTGAACCCGATCTCCCGCCGCCTGAATCATTCGCGAATCGATGCCCAGATCGCGGCTATATGAAATGGCGATACCAGTATTCTGCGCCATGTAGGTGTTGAGCACGGACGGTACGTCATTCTTGACGTGGCCGGCAGCGAATAACATGCCGGGAACGGCAACAATCCGACGAACACTTTGCTCGCGCAGTGCGTCTAGACCATCGCGTATAACCGGCGTCGCGAATTCGAGAAACCCATGGGTTACACGGAAATCGGGGAGTCTTTTCGCGACATGTTCTGCCAGATTTCCGAATTCCATAACGGCCTGCTCGTCGCGACTGCCATGCCCGACTACAAGAATTCCTGTGCTCTGAGTCATTATGACCGTGCCCTCCTCGCACCCGATCGCGACACACGCCACAGCGCCGCCGGAATATCATCGAGATTGACCGTGGATCGCCACGCCGACAAAGTTGCCCGATGATTTTCTACTGTGACGCACTTTGGATCTTGGTTGCCGCCATGATTTTGGACGCACTGATCGGCGATCCATCGTGGCTCTACACCCGCGTACCCCATCCCGTGGCCCTGATCGGTCGCGGCATTGGGGCACTGGAACGTGCCTTGTACGGCCCCACTGTTGGCAGACGCGCCCGCGGCTTGTTGGTTGTGGCACTTGCGCTTGTCGGCGTCGCATGCATATCGGCAAGCCTGACCATTGCTTTTCACACGCTCGGCGGCGCGTGGGGCCCGATCCTCGAAGCTACGGTCGCCAGCAGCTTTCTCGCCGGACGTTCGCTTCATGATCACGCGCAAACTGTGGCCAGCGCCCTCGCTGATGGCGTTGCGGCGGCACGGAACGCCGTTGGCCACTTGGTCGGACGCGACGTCCAATCTTTGGACAATAGTGGTGTCGCCCACGCTGCAATCGAATCCATGGCTGAGAACTTGTCCGACGGTTTGGTCGCGCCCCTTTTTTGGTACGTGCTGATGGGGCTGCCGGGACTTGCTATCTACAAGACGATCAACACACTCGACAGCATGATCGGCTATCGCAATGCACGCTATCGCGACTTCGGCTGGGCGGCGGCGCGGCTCGATGACATTGCCAACTGGATTCCTGCACGACTGACGGCTGTGCTGCTGGTGATGGCAGCCTTCGCCATGCCGAACTGCGATGGACGCGGCGCCACCAAAGCCGCCATGCGCGACGCCCGTTTTCACAGATCGCCCAATGCCGGCTGGCCCGAAGCGGCCGTAGCCGGCGCGCTCAACCTGCGGCTCGGCGGACCGCGCGCCTACGACGAGAAATGGGTCGACGCCCTGTGGCTTTTTGGCGAAGGTGCCGCCCCTGGACCAACCGATATCAGCCGTGCCCTGTCGCTCTACCGTGCCAGCTGGGCATTGACCGCTTTGATCATTGTTATCTTGGCAGCAATTCTGTAAAGGGTTACGCGGCACAAGCAAGATCCCAAATACGATCCAGATCGAGGTGCGTTTCCAGATGTACTGCCAATTTGTCCAACGTCTCATCCACTAGCGATTCATAAACCATGCCGGCATCCGTTCGGGATCGCAGCTTGTTTAGAAACCCGTGGCGAAATTGATCGGATGCGAACAGCCCGTGGACATAGCAACCCATGACAAGCCCATCTGCACTGATCGCACCGTCCCGTCGACCGTTGTCCAGTCGTAGCATGGGTGTCGCCAACGCGGGGCCATTGCTCTGGCCAACATGCATTTCGTAGCCCCGAACCGACATCCCGGTTTGGCATTCAACGCCCGATACCGGGATCAACATCTTCTCATCATGCAGTTCTGTCGATAGATCGAGCAGGCCGAGGCCAGCCGTTTCGCCGGGTGTCCCCTCAACACCGTGTGGATCCGCGACCAATCTGCCCAGCATCTGATAGCCGCCGCAGATCCCCAATACAGCGCCGCCCCGGCGCCGATGCGCCAGCAAATCGACATCCCAACCGTTTTCACGAAAATGCACGAGATCGGCGCGCGTCGCTTTCGTACCCGGCAGGATCACGATATCCGCGTCACCCGGCAAAGCTTCACCTGCACGTACAAAGCGCACCTCCACGTCTGGTTCACTCGACAACGGATCAAGATCATCGAAATTCGCAATGCGACTTGGCACCGGCACGGCGACGCAAATGGCCCGGTCATTTGCGGGTCGGCGACTTTCCAAAGTCATGGCATCTTCGGCCGGCAAATGAATCGCATCGGCAAGATGCGGCACGACGCCCAAGCCGCGCATGCCCGTTCGTTGTTCGATAATGCGCATGCCCGAGGCGAACAGCTCAGGGTCACCGCGAAATTTATTGATGATGAATCCTTTCAGGCGCGCTTGTTCCTCAGCGGGCAGCAGCACCCATGTGCCGACCAAGCTAGCAATGACGCCACCGCGATGAATATCTCCGACCAAAACCACTGGCACATTGGCCGCTTCGGCGAAGCCCATATTGGCGATGTCGCCAGAACGCAAATTGACCTCGGCTGGACTACCCGCGCCTTCCACCAAGATCAGATCCGCCTCGCAAGCCAAGCGCGCAAAGCATGCGGTTACTGACGGCAACAACTCTGCGCGTAGCGCATGGTATTCGCGCGCCTGCGCGTTGCCCCAAACACGTCCTTGAAGAACCACCTGTGCACCGATGTCGGTTTGGGGCTTGAGCAATACTGGGTTCATGTCCGCTGTCGGCGCCACGCCGCACGCGCGCGCTTGCAATGCTTGGGCGCGCCCGATCTCGCAACCATCGGGCGTAACCGCGGCGTTGTTCGACATGTTCTGGGGTTTGAACGGCCGCACTTGCAGGCCCCGTCGCACGAAGGCGCGGCACAGGCCAGCGACAAGCAGCGACTTGCCCACATCGGAGCCGGTACCTTGGAACATGAGCGCCGGTACCGTCAAAACTCGATGCCCTTCTGCGCCTTGACGCCGCCACGAAAGGGATGTTTGACCATGGTCATTTCGGTCACCAAGTCAGCCGCCTCGATCAATGTCTCTTTGGCGTTTCGCCCGGTTACCACAACGTGCAAATCGGCCGGGCGATCGGCGAGATACGATACAACTTCGTTAAGTGGCAAATAATCATAGCGCAGCACGATATTGAGTTCGTCCAAGATAATCATATCGTACTGCGGCGACGAACCACGGCTTGCCTCCACCATGTCCTTTGCCGCTGACCATGCCGCCTGGGCGGCACGAATATCGCGGGCGCGGTCCTGCGTTTCCCAAGTAAATCCTTCGCCCATCGTTCTTATGGTGACTTGATCAGGGAACTTTTCCAGGACGGCACGCTCACCGGTTTGCCATTTGCCTTTGACGAATTGCACAACGCCGACGCGCAGCCCATTGCCGATCGCCCTTACGGCGAGTCCGAACGCGGCCGTCGATTTGCCCTTGCCCGTGCCGGTATGAACAATCAGCAAACCTTTCTCGATCGTTTTGCCAGCCAGCATCTTGTCCCGAGCGGCTTTCTTTTTGCGGGCCTTCTCGTTGGCGCGATGATTGATGTCGTCTTCGTTCTGTATTTCACTCATGAAGTTTCTCGTGATTTCTGCCCCGCCAGCGCGCGCAGCCGGATCGGCGCCCGATTAGACCTCGGCTTCCACAATCCGCGTTCCTGCGCCTCGGTCAAACGTTCGGCAACTTCACGCGCGGCTGCCGGGTTTGCCCTATCCATAAATCCTCTGACCGTTTTGTCTTCGACAAAGGCGTCGTAGACAAGGTCGAAATGGTGGTCCGCCACCATGCGGGTGGTCGCGGCAAACGCAAATAAATAGTCCACGGTAGCGGCGATCTCGAACGCACCCTTGTACCCATGGCGCATCACACCGGCGATCCATTTTGGGTTGACAACGCGCGCGCGCACGACCCGGCCAATCTCATCCTGCAGTGTCCGAATGCGCGGGCGCTCCGGTCGGGAGTGGTCGTTATGGTAAACGACCGGTTGTTCGCCTGACAAATGCCGGATTGCCGCGGTCGCACCACCTTCGAATTGGTAATAGTCGTCGGAATCGAGCAAATCATGCTCGCGATTGTCTTGGTTATGGACAACGATCTGCGCGCCTGCCAAGCGGCGTTCAAACATGCGGTGCTCCGCGCGCCCGTCCGCGCCGCCGCCATACGCGTACCCGCCCCAGGCCAGGTAAGCGCGGGCGAGATCGACATCGCTTTCCCAGCAACGCTCATCAATCAGCGCCTGGAGGCCCGCGCCGTACGCGCCGGGCATGGATCCGAAAATCCGGTGCGCCGCGCGGCTTGCCGCTACCTCGGCGTCCGTACCCTCGGCGATCAATCGCTTCGTATCAGCTTGGACTCGCGCGACCATCGGATTGTCACGCGGCGGTTCGTCCAAGGCCGCTACCGCGCGCGCTGCCGAATCCAGCAAATCCAACTGTGTGGGAAACGCGTCACGGAAAAAACCCGACGCACGCAAAGTCACATCGACACGCGGGCGGCCCAATACCCGAACAGGAAGGATTTCGAACGCGGTGACCCGGCGCGACGCGCTATCCCATGTCGGCCGCACGCCCATCATGGCCAACGCTTGCGCGATATCTTCACCACCCGTGCGCATGTTGGCTGTACCCCATGCGCTCACCACAAGCGCCTCGGGCCAGCTGCCTTCTCGTTGACGGTAGTCGTCTATCAACAAGTTTGCCGATTTCCAGCCCAATTGCCACGCGGCCGGCGTTGGCACAGTCCGATTGTCGACAGAATAGAAGTTGCGCCCGGTCGGCAAGACATCGAGTCGACCGCGCGTCGGCGCGCCGGATGGACCGGGCGTCACGAATCGGCCATCGAGCCCGGCAAGCAGGCCATCGATTTCAGCAACGCCGGATTGTTCAACGTTCTGACGCACTGTTTCGGAAACATGATCCAGCACTGCGCGGGTCCGCGACCATGTGCGCGGAGAGTCGAATTCGCCCGATATGAGGGCCGCCGAGAGAAGCTCGATGCGCTCAACTGTGTCGCCACATGTCCGCCATGGTCCGTCGGAAATCCCGGTCAAAACGGCGGGCCGTCGTCCCACCCAACGTGACGCCATCTCGCAATCGAGCGGATCAAATCCGTCGAAACCCAGATCTGCCGACAAAGCCCGAGCCAAACTCGCATCGGCGCCTTCGCCGGCGTTGCGCGGCACGCGCACAAGCGCGGTCAGAAGGTCATCGCGCTGCCGGCCGGTCGGCGCATGTCCAAAAATGTGCAGTCCATCGCGAATCTGCATTTCTTTAATTTCGCATAAATAATTATCAAGCTGAGACAAAGCGGACTCATCATCAGTGTCTTCACCAAATCCACAATCATGATCGAGCCCCAAATACCGGGCGAGTTCGAGAATCTGAGTTCGCAAGAGTCCCAGCCGCCGCGTATCGACGCCCGCGGCCTCGTAATATTCGTCGACCAAGGCCTCCAGGTCCTTTAGCGGACCATAGGAGTCTGCCCGGGTCAGGGGCGGTGTCAGGTGATCGACGATCACCGCTTGAGCGCGACGCTTGGCCTGGGTGCCCTCCCCAGGATCGTTGACGATAAAAGGGTACAGATGCGGCACGGGGCCCAAGGCAGCTTCCGGGAAGCAATCCTCAGACAATGCGACCGCCTTGCCGGGAAGCCATTCCAAATTGCCATGCTTGCCGACGTGCACAATGGCGTGGGCGCCGAACTCCTCCCGCAACCACCCATAGGTTGCGAGATAGCCGTGCGGTGGCACCAACGCCGGGTCGTGATAACTTTTCACCGGATCGACGTTGTAGCCGCGGCTCGGCTGGACGATAACGACGACATTGCCAAAGGCCACGACCGGCACTGCAAACCGACCGTCAATGACGGACGGATCATTTTCGGGTTCGCCCCAGCGCGCCGTGACAGCATCGCGAACGGCGCCCGGAAGGCTCACAAAAAAACGGCAATAGTCCTCAAGAGCGTAACCTCGCGCGCCGTGCGCCCGCGGATCACCTGGGCGGCTGATCACACTTTGGGCCAAACGAATAAGTTCAGCACCGTCACGCGGCATGCCTTCAACGCAGTACCCCGCCTGCGCCAATGCCTGCAAAATCGCTATTGTGCTCGCCGGTGTATCCAGGCCAACACCATTGCCGACACGGCCCGCCCGATTGGGATAGTTCGCGAGCACCAACGCAATTTTGCGCTGAGGTCGCCGATTTCGTCGCAGGCGCGCCCAGGCTCTGGCCAGTTCGGCAACAAACGCCACGCGATTGGTGACCGGCGCGTATGTCGCCACCGAATGTTCGGTCCGCGCATCAAAGCGGGCTTCTGCCTTAAACGAAATCGCGCGGCTGAAAATCCTGCCGTCGACTTCGGGCAACACGACGTTCATTGCCAGGTCGCGGGGGAGCAAGCCCCGCGCGCTTTCGCGCCACGTCGCTTCATGTCCGCCGGAGAAGACAACCTGTAGCACCGGACAGTCTGCCGCTTCAAACGGAGTCGGGACCCGCGCCGCGCCGGGACGCGAAACGGCAAAACCCGTGGCGTTGAGAATGACATCCGGCGGAAATTCTTCGAACGCTCGTGCAATAAGTGCCGCCGATGTTGGATCTTTCAAACTCGATACATAGATCGGTAACGGGTTGAGGCACCGATCGGCAAGCGCGGTGATGAGCGCGTCGACCGGCGCCGTCGCGCCACCTTGCACAAGCGCGCGGTAGAAGATGAGACCGGCCACGGGCGCCGCCTCCCGCCACTGTTGCGCGATGGAATCAAGGTCGGGTCGATCCAAACTCGGCCAATAGAGTGCCGTGCGCAGCAGCGGACGCGCTGGCGCCGCCTCCAACTCGTAGCCAACGCGCTGCGCCGCCGTCGCCATTAAATTGCGTCCGTTTTCGACGCCACCGTGAACCATATACTCCCAAAAACCGTGAACCGCGTCTGGCCCAACGGTCGAAAGAGATTGAAGCTCAGCGTCAGGCTGATCGTCACCTGGCACAAACACAACCGGAATATTCGCGGCGCGGCAGGCACCGCTGATTCGTTCGACGCCATAGGGCCAGTAGGCCACGCCTCCCAACAGCCGGACGATGACAATACGTGCATGGCAAACGACTTGTTCGACATATAAGTCAACGGACAGATTGTGGCCAAGCTGCATCAAATTGGCCAATCGCACGCTGGGAAATTCATCGCCAAGGTTTTGCCGGGCCGCGGCTAGGCAGGCGAGTTCGCTATCAGCCGCGGAGAGGATGACGATCTCCCCCGGACTTTGTCCGAGGTCGACGGCCTCGTTGCCGTCAGAGATTGCGCCGGCCTGGGTCGCCAGAAGATGCATGCTACCTGGCGCAAATCGCCTGCGTGATACCGACCCGGTCTAACCCGGCAAAGCCGATCACAACCAGCCGACCGTGGCGCGGTTCGCCGTCGCGCCACGCGCGGTCGAAGTAGTGCTGAACTCTGTCACCAACCGCCTGTACCAACAGGCGCATATCCTTACGGTCGACGGCAACAAACCCCTTCAGCCGCAGAATTTGGTGTTCCGCCATAATCCGGCGCAATCGATCCGTAAGCCCATCCGCCGATCGAACAGGCGCGAGATCTACGACAAAACTGTCGAACTCGTCATGCTCGTGATCACCCTCGTCATCTGTGTGCGAGGGACGCGACGCCAAATCGTTCTCTGCCGCGGCATCGATACCCAGCAGCACCGATGGATCGATGGCGCCGTGACGGGTCATCGCGATCTTCACAGCCGGGCGTAGGTTCTTCGTAATCGCCGCTTCGATCGCCGACCGCTGGTTCTGATCGACGAGGTCGGACTTGTTGACTACGACCAAATCCGCGCAAGCCAGTTGATCGGTGAACAGCTCTTCCAGTGGGCTCTCGTGGTCCAGCGACGGGTCAAGCCGTCGTTGTTCATCGACCGCGCCCGGATCGCTGGCGAATTGGCCGGCGGCCACAGCTGGCGCGTCGACCACCGCCACCACACCGTCGACCGTGACTCGCGTGCGCACCTCTGGCCACGCAAACGCCTGCACCAAGGGTTTTGGGAGAGCAAGCCCAGAAGTTTCGATGACGATATGTTCGGGGCACGGGACACGTGCCAGCAACGCTTCGATCGTCGGCAGAAAATCGTCGGCAACAGTGCAGCAAATGCAGCCATTGGCGAGCTCGACGATGTCGTCCTCGCGACACACACTGCTACCACAGGATTTCAGCACCTCTCCATCAACGCCCAGATCGCCGAACTCGTTGATGATCAACGCAATGCGCCGACCGGCCGCGTTTTCCAGCAAATGCCGGACTAGACTTGTTTTGCCCGCCCCGAGAAAGCCCGTGATGATCGTCGCCGGGATCTTCCCCGCGTTCTCGGACGAAAATGGCGCATGGTCACCGGCCAACGCAGGTACACGAAATTCGTTCATCGATCCTCCCTCCGAGGATTGGGCTGGTGCCCAATCTGCCGAGCGGGTCTCCTGGCTCCGGATCTTTGGCCGACGGCGCCTTCCCAGCGCGTTCCGCGCCAGTGGCTTCGTGCCGCAGCCTAGCCGTTACAGTTGCGGGGGCAGCGCCGGCTTTTCCCATATCGCGGGTGGCACCGGCTTCCCTCATCTCGACGCGCCGACCCTATCACGCGCTCCCGTGCATGTAAAAGCTCGCCGGCGTCCATGAACTCGGCCACCTTATCGATGGCTTGAGGTGCTTCATTCGCCTAATAATGGCGCCGAAGGTCTGTAGGGAATAGTTGACGATCGGAGCGAGATTATGCCCCCAGCGCGACGCACTACGTGGATCATTGGGACGATGTTGTTGACGGTGGCGGCGCGTGCCTGGGCCGCGCCGGTGGACGAAACGCGGCTTCTTGCGGCAGCAGACGATGTCACAAATTGGCTGACCTTTGGCCGCGATTACTCCAACCAGCGCTTTAGCAAGCTTGATCAGATCAACCGCGAGTCGGTCAGCGGGCTCACCGTCGTTTGGGAACATCACACGGGCCTCAACGGTCCGTTCCAGACACAGCCACTGGTGGCCGACGGCATGATGGTGATCACCACGCCGCACAACAACGTGACGACCCTAGACGCCGCCAGTGGCAATGTGTTGTGGCATTACGAACACGTCAAACGCGTTGAGAAAACGCGTGGCGGGCCGAGCAATCGCGGTCCCGCCATGGGTCACGGCAAGGTTTTCCAAGCAACAAACGATGGTCGCCTGATCGCGCTCGACCGAGACGATGGCACCTTGTTGTGGGACAGTCTTCTCGCCAGCCCAGCCCCTGGTGAAATCGAATCACTCGCCGCTTTCGGTGCGGAGTTTCAACAAGCCTTCGCGGCCGGCGTCGGATCATTCCCGGGAAAAATGCCGCCGCTTGTCGCCGACGGCAAAGTAATCGCGGGCGTGATCTCAGCGGGTTATGGAATCTATCAGGACCTTGCCGCAGATCTCGGGCTTGGCGGCCCACCCGAAGTGGAGACACGTAACGGGCGGCGCGGCTATCTGGCCGCTTTTGATGTCGAAAACGGCGCTGAACTTTGGCGCTGGCACACGACAAAGCCTGACGGCTGGGAAGGTGATTTCCGGGCGTCAACGGGCGATGGCGATGCCTTAAACCGCAACATCGAGGCTGAAAAAGCGGCCGCCGCCGACCATCGCGACGCGTGGCGCCGCGGCGGCGGCTCGACTTGGATGACGCCAGCCTACGACCCTGAATTGGGTTTGATCTTTGTCGGCACCGGCAACCCGTCGCCAGCCGATGCAGATCAATTCCGACCGGGTGACAATTTGTACACAAGCGCGCTGGTAGCGCTTGACATCAAGACCGGCGCGGTTCGCTGGTACTACCAGATCGTGCCGCACGACATGTGGGGCTACGACGTCGCCGGCCCGCCAATTCTGTTTTATGTGCCGTCGGGTTATGATTCGCGGCCGGCCGTCGGCGTTGGCGCCAAGAACGGCTGGTTCTATGCCTTCCAGCGCGAGACAGGCGGGCTGATCTTCAGATCGGGGGCGCTCGTGCCACAAAGCAATATGTACAGCCGCGGCACGGTTGACGGCGTGACATATGCGCCAGGGTCTTTCGGCGGTGCATCATGGTCACCCAGCGCCTACCACGCCGGTACAGGGTTCATCTATGTGCCGGCTATTCACAAGCCGGCAACAATTTTCGAAAGATCGATCACCGACGAAGCGACCGGCAAATCCCTGAGGTTTAGCCTTACCGAATATGACGACGACATCGAGACGTGGGGAACTTTGAGCGCCATCGATACCCGAGCCGCCGGCAAGATCGCGTGGCAGATCGAAACGCCGCAACCGCTGGTTGGCGGAGTCCTCGCCACCGCCGGAGATCTGGTCTTCTATGGCCAGGGCGACGGACATTTTGTCGCCGTCGATGCCGAATCCGGCAATCGGTTATGGTCCTTTGATTGCCGCGCGGGAGTCAACGCGCCACCGGTCACCTATGCGGTTGGCGGGCGCCAATATGTCGCTGTTGCGGCCGGCGGCAGCCGGTTCTTTGGATTTCCGCCCGGTGATTCAGTATTTGCTTTCGCCCTGCCCAACTAAAGCCCTTTGCGGCCTGGTTCACGGTCCGGTGCGACAATCCACGCCCGGAATCACGCGCCGCCACCTTCTTAGGTCGACGGTTCAAACCATGTTGTCCCGGGAACCTGATAGCGTTGCGCGATAGCTTCATCGAGATCAACGCCAATCCCCGGCCGGTCGCTCATCGCGATGTAGCCATCTTGAATGATGTCAGATTTGTCGGTGATGATCGTCGTCCAGAAATCGCGGTGTAGCCAATGGAACTCAATGATCAGGAAATTCGGAATGCTGGCGCACACATGGCAGGACGCCATCGTGCCGATTGGCGAAGCGACATTGTGTGGCGCAAACGGCATGTAATAGAGCTCGGCCAGGTTGGCGATTTTGCGGCATTCCGAAAGCCCGCCGCATTTGGGAATGTCGGGCATGACGATGTCGACAGCCTGATGCTCAATGAGGCGCCGAAAACCGTGTCGGAGATAGAGATTTTCGCCCGCGCAGATCGGTGTTGTGGTCGTGCGTTTGACCTCACGCATGGCCTCCACATTCTCCGGTGGCACCGGCTCCTCCAACCAAAGCAGTGAAAACGGCTCGCAATCTTTTGCCAGCCGGATGGCGCTGCCGATGTCGAGTCGCGTGTGCACGTCAACCGCTACCGCTATATCAGGGCCCGCAGCGCGGCATGTCCGTTCGATGAGGGCCAACATGCGATCATGCTCGAATCGACTGGCGCTATGGTTGAATCGATCCTTGTGAGGAGCATCACCACCATCGACATCGATCTTGAGCGCGCTAAACCCTTTCGACAGCACGCTTTCGACGATGCGATCCACATCGTCGATTGGGGTTTGCGGATCGATCTGACAATCGGCGTACACTCGAATGCGATCCCGGAATTTGCCGCCAAGCAACTCGTACACCGGCACCTTGAGCGCCTTGCCTTTGAGATCCCATAACGCAAGTTCGATTCCGGTTAGCGCGGTAATCAAGGCGCCGGCAAAGCCACCATTGAAAACTTGTGATCTGCGCATTTCCTCGAACAGCGCGTCAATAGCGAACGGATCGTGCCCAATCAAGCGTGGGCGCAAGTCATGAATGATCGCAATTGCTTGCTTTTCCCCATGCACACACTCACCGAGTCCGGTGATGCCGGCATCCGTATCAACCTTGACCCACAAATGCATGCCATGACCCTGGCTCGCCGCCGTTCGCACATCTGTTATCTTCATGCTACCGTCTTTCGCCGAATGTTACGCTCACGCGCCCACTTCAGGTCTTTCAATCCATGTTACGACGATGCGACGCAACTATACCAGGCCAACGCGGCTGGCCGCCGACCTTCGTCTATATTGCGTCGTCCAACCGGTACAACCGGCCAGGTTAATGCCATCGCCATGTGTCAGTCGGGAAACTATTTTTGTTTGTCATTTACTTATTGGTTAAGCAATATCTACCTACAAAAGTAAATCGGCATCTTTGTACCACCCCACTCCAAATCGTGTTCAAGACGTTTTGTGTTTCGGGCTTTTCTCGTGTCGCACATGGACCCGGGGGCGTTTGGCAACTTTGAAAGACCCACGATCACGAAGGACCGGGCGTCGTGTGGTCGCGGCCGTGGCGACGCGGCATATTGAGGGCGGCACGCCGGAAACCGCCGACATAGTGATCAAGCAGAATTGCATACATGAACAGCCGGTAACTACCAAGCACGTTGCCTTGCTTCTGCATAATGAAGAAGTGAAATACAAACAAAAGCCCGACGAGAAGACCGACCGTGCGCTCATAACCGGTCATCCATTGATTACGAAGCAAGATGTTAAAATTCGAGAACGTGTACGCAACAATACTCCAAAACAGAACGCTGCCAACAACGCCATGCTCTACAAGAATTTGCACTGGGATATTTTCAGGATACCATCTGACGTGACCGCCCGATTCCTCCAATCCGATGCCGAATACCATCGCGCCAAGGTCACGCGACCAGAATTTCAATAACCCCAATATCATTTTTAGTCGAATGTCGGCGTGTTCAATGAGCCGCTCACTCGAATAGCGGTCAGCCCAAACATCGACAATGCCGATACGATCCACCCAAACCGCAGCACCATGTAGCAGCTCCAATGCAGTGGTCCGAACAATGAACGCCAGCACCACCACGCAGAGCAGAAAAAACATTGTGCCGAAAACAGACCACCCGATGCGTGCAATTAAAAACCAAATCAAAAGGCACAGAACGAGAGCAAAAAGTTGACCCCGCGACTGAGAGTTTATAAGAACGATCAGTCCAAGGGCGATAGCGCCAATCTGCAGCAGTCGGTGTTTTATCGTTTTGGCTGGGATCGCGACGGCAATCAATACTGCCGTACCCGCAAATGTTCCGAACTCCAACGGATTTCCAATGAAACTGGGCTGGCCGCCAGTCAATACTTGAATGCGCCGGTTGCCCCAGTCCGCATCGATCACTAACAGCAACAGCAACGTGGCTGCGAATGGCAGAAAGATGTCGAATGCGCGGGCATAGTGTTCTGGCCGGCTGAGGAGCGAAGGAATGAATACCGTCGCCATCAGGATGCCGGGGACAATCTGTGTTTCAATGCTGTCGAGTGTCTTGTAGCCATCGCTCCAGGAAAGACTTCCGAATACATAACCACAAAAGAATAAAGTTACAATAAATACGCGATTATATGGAACATGAAGATTTTCTTCTTTTTGATACTTGGAAATAACAGCGATTAGGATTAAGCAGAAGAAAAATACATTTGTTATGTAGGAGTGCTCATACAGGTAAATAATTTTCGTCTGGGACCAAGTTTCAAATGAAAAAAGCACCAAGAGCGCGGCCAAGCCTACCGCCGGAACCCGAATGGCCGCAAACAAAAGACCTGACAGATACAGTGCAGAAACTGCTAGGGCCACAATTGCACGCCTCACATTGGGCACCGCCGGTTGATGCGCGAGGCATCGATGCGACGGCAAACGTTACGGACCCAGTAATATCAAAGATCGCACGGAAATACCACTAGTGGGTGTAAATTGTCGCACGTATGCTCGGGAAACTGGCGATTGGCGCTCACGAATACAGTTTTTTTCTCGGCACGTTGCTACTCGAGCTAACGCGACACGTACCGCTCCGAGCGACGCGTCCCAGTCCAACTGACTATGCCTCGCGGAAGTCTAAGCGCGGACCGTCGGCACCGTTGGCGCATTGCCGCAAGGCAGACGCAATCATTGTCGTCTTCCATGATGATCGAAAATCAGCACGCGACGTTCGGCGCTATTGCTTTTGGCGCTGTTGGATGGGCCATATGTGGCGCCTCGATCGCAATTGGATTTGCCGTGACGAGTGAGTTCGGCGCGTTGGTGCTTCATGCGATCGCCGCACCGGTCATCTTCGCGGCCCTGTCATGGCTATACTTCCGGCGTTTCGCATACGTCGCGCCGCTGCGCCCAGCAGTGCTGTTCGTGGCGGTGGCCATTTCATTGGATGTCGTCATCGTCGCCTTGTTGGTCGAGCGAAGTTTCGAGATGTTTGAATCCATATTGGGCATGTGGCTGCCGTTTGGATTGATTTTCGCGGCAAGCTGGGCCACGGGGTGGTTGGTGAGGAAACACGCGTCCGCACCCGACACCGGGCACCAACCTGATCGATTCAATCACTAATTTATTGGTCCCTGAGTCGTTAGCGATCGCTGAGGGCGTAGGCCGGCCAAAGGGCGTAGAACACGTGCCACACAAGGCGTTCGAGCGCCGTGCCACCGTCACGACCTCAACGGGAGTATCATGGCCGTCACTTTTGTGCGCGAAGGGAGTTCCGCAGGATGTCCAGCAAAGTCGACATGATCGGGTTCATTGGCTTGGGCGTGATGGGCGAAGCCATGTGCCACAACCTCATCACGAAGGGCCACTGGCCGGTGACCGCGTATGACATAGACCCGCAACCGCTTGTCCGGATCGCATGGGCGGGCGGCGAAGCGGCATCATCAGCAGGCAGTGTTGTTGATCGCGCCGACCTCGTCATCATGTGTCTCCCTGGCGGCGAGCAAGTTCGCGCCCTGATGCTCGGCCCAAATGGGATGATCGCCCGTGTCCGCGCCGGTCAATACGTTGTCGACATGTCGACCTCACCGCCGAACCTGATGCAAGAAATGGAAACCGCGACCGCTGAGCGCGGCGCTTATTTCGCCGATGCACCGATCGCGCGTACGCGCCAAGCAGCGAAAAATGGCACATTGGCCATCATGGTCGGCGCAAGCGCGGATGTGTTCGCCGTCATCCGCCCCATCCTAGCGGTGATGGGAAGCGACATTCTCCATTGCGGCGCGCCCGGCGCCGGTCAGGTCGTCAAAATCATGAACAACATGGTGCTGTTCCAGACCGTCGCCGCGCTCGCCGAGGCTATTTCCCTGGCCGAACGCGCGGGCGTAGACGCGCAAGTCTTGTTGGACACTATGTCGAAGGGCTCCGGCGACAGTTTCGCACTCCGGAATCATGCTATGAAATGTCTGTTGCCGGAAACCTATCCTGACAAGGCGTTTTCGGTGAAATATGCGGCAAAGGATCTGTCCTACGCATTGCAAATGGCGCAGAAGCTCGCCGTACATACGCCCGGCGCGCAACATGTCGCCGCGCTTTTTGAACAAGCTATCAAAGCCGGCGACGGTGATCTCTACTTCCCAGTCATCCGCAAGCAGTTAGCTTGAAAACGAGCACACACTACACTCACACCCTTTGGCACACAGTTGGACACGGCCAATTGGTCACCGTGCGCGGGCCAGCCAAACCGTACGACCGCCTGCCGTCGTATCCTCGGCGACATAGGTCGACACATCAAAGCCGGTGTGGTTTAGAAGCGCCTCATATTCCACCGGATCAAGGCTTGCGTGATACAACGGCGCGCCGTGAAAACAACCGATCGCTTCACCGTGGGCCGGTCCGCTTGTAAACATGAGCGGCGCACCTGCCCCAGCGTGGGCGCCAAACACGGCAAACATGCTGCGTTGGTCATCATGGGTCAGGTGAAAGAAACTGTCCCACGCCAAAATGCCGTCAAAACGCATGTCGAGATGTAGCCCACGCATGTCGGCGACATGCCATTCGTGGTTGGGAAACCGCGTCCGACATTGCGAAATCATCGTCGGTGCCACGTCAACCCCCGTGACCCGATGCCCGCACGTTGCCAAGTATTGCGCGATAGGACGTCCCGAACCGCAGCCTAAGTCAAGAACCCGGGCAGCCGCGGGCAACATGACAACGAAGCGCGCGAACCAATGCTGTTCGGCCCAACCGCCGGCGTTCCGCTCCCGATCCCACGCGTGCGCCCCGCGTTCATAGAGCCCGCCGACCAAGTCTGCATCGACACGCGATGATTCAGATGCTCCCACGGCTAGACCACCCCGCGCAGCCGCGCAGCTGATTCACGTCCCGCTCCACAACTGCCGATTGTATGTGACATTCCGATCTCCAGTTCCTATCATATCGAGAAATATCGTTAGTATTTCTGCCTAACATTGTGGATTCGTGGAAATGGCGTTCGGCCGCTTTTTGGAACAATTGAGTTGTTTCTGGGATGTATTTCAAGACATTGGCCGTGTCTGCAAGTATACGCGGTTGTCCCTATTGGTCACCCTAACCGCCGGATTTGTGCTCATATTTGTCGATCAAGGGCAGGATCTAATTTTCATTCATGCCGAAACGCCTGGATCGCTGTCGGTGTTTTACCTCGCGATCGTGTTCTGGGCATTGAATGCGTGGTATTGGGCTCGCTCAACTTTGGCGTACGGCGCCAGAATTGACACCACCGAGTCCTGCCAGGACCCTTATTTCGGCGGCCGCCGACGACGCGTGAAGTGGCTGATCCGCATTGTGCCGCGGCTGATAGGTGTCGGCGCCTTTGTCATGATCGCAATCGCCCAGTTTCGGGCGGCATTGCGTCTCGGCATTGATCTTCACGAAGGGCAGTTATTGTTGGCCTTGGCCGCAGGCAGCCTCGTACTCGCCTACGTATTTTACTATTTTACCGCGGTGCGACGCAAACTGTCGCAAGCGCTCGGTCGCAAAGTCGCAGCCGCGACAAATCGATCCGATGGCCCCGAGTGGTTGATGATACCGAACGCTCCCGCCTATCAAAAAGCGCGAACCCTACGCGAAGTGCCGGCGGTTGTTCGCAGCAGCTTCATTGTTCTAACCGCAATTCTGTTTGCCCTCTTCATTGTCGTGTGCGCGGCGCCAGCGGCTGTATCCGTTTTTGGGCCCGACGCGGTCTTCCTCTTCGGCGCGAGTCTCTGGATCGCGCCCGGAACGTGGCTCCTTTTTGTTGCGCGGCGTGGTGATTTTCCAGTGCTGACCGTTCTTCTTGTATTGGCGCTCGGCTTTAGTCTCGTGAATGATAATCACAATGTGCGTGAGATAGACGACGATCAGCAGCCAATTCCGCAGCACCGTATCAATCCCCGAATGGCTCTGAACACGTGGTATGCCGAGAGGACAGACCAAAAAGTCGGTTCATCGTATTTGATCATGGTCGCGGCAGCGGGCGGCGGCAGCCGAGCTGCGTACTGGACGGCCAGCGTTCTCAGCACAATCCAGGACTTGCATCCCACCTTCGACAGCCACCTTTTCGGCATCAGCGGTGTATCGGGCGGGTCGCTCGGTGCTGCGGTCTATCGGGGGCTGCTGACCACACTGCGGCGGGGAGAGACACATTGTGCTCAAGCCAGCGCAAATGCATCGTATCCGTATCGAGATTGCGCGCGCACGGTTCTGCAGCGCGATTTCCTGGCACCCACGCTGGCGGCCATGCTCTTCCCGGACTTGGTTCAGCGTTTCTTGCCGGTCGCCCTACTGCCCGATCGAGCGGAGGCACTGGAACGATCGTGGGAAGCCGCTTGGCAGCATGCCATGGGCCGGGATGACGTCGACAATCTTATTGCCGACAACTTCCTCGAGTTATGGCCAAATGCCACGACCGACGACCGGCAACAGACAAGCCTGCCCGCGCTGTTTCTAAATGGCACCTCTGTCGCCACCGGCAAGCGCATCGTGACAAGCAATCTGAATGTTTCGCAAATCTTGACAGATGGCTTCGACTTTTTCGATCGGTGGCCGAAGTCCATTCGCACGAGTACCGCCGCCAACAACAGTGCGCGTTTTCCCGTCATCGGTCCAGGCGGAACGCTTACCACGGACAGCCCGAACGGCCCCAAGGACCGCATCGTCGATGGCGGCTATTTCGAAAATTTCGGTGCGGCAACGGCGCTTGACATATTACGAGACCTTGCCGCCACACCCCGACCGCAGAGCGCATCGTCGGCTCTGGGTAACACGGTGGGTAGTCACAAATTTATTGTCATTCAAATAAGCAGCGATCCAGACTACCGTGGCGTGCTTCGCAATGATGCAAAATCTTTGGTTGACAATTGTCCGGCTAAGAAATCAGATCAAGCCACGCCGGGGCGATTTGCCACGGAACTGTTTGCACCAATGCAAACGCTTCTCAACACGCGCACGGCTCGCGGCATTTTGGCCGCCCAATCGCTTCACGACTGGGTCGAAGGTCGCCCGGAAAACAGTGCCCACTTTATCGAATTTAGACTCGACATACCGCCTTCGCAAAGTGAGCCCCCGTTGGGTTGGGTTCTCTCACAAGTTGCCATGCAATCGATCGACTGCCAACTGGCGCGCCCGTCAAATTGGCGGAACCTCGAAACGCTTGGTCAGCTTCTCGGCTTTGATCCGGACCCGTTGCGCGATTATCTGAAGACGACTGCAGGGTGCGGCTGCGCGGCGCAATAATGCGACCACCGCGCGCGTCCCGCGATCAATCACACATCCTTCGCAGCGTCCAGCGCAGCGAGAACGCGCGGGGGCGACATTGGCAGGTCGGTAAAGCGCACGCCGGTCGCGTCTTGAACCGCGTTGGCGACGGCTGCCATCACCGGTACGATATTCGCCTCCCCGACGCCCTTCACGCCATAGGGATGGTCCGGGTTTGGTACTTCCACGACCACGGTGTCGATCATCGGCAGATCGGACGCCAACGGGATCCGATAATCCAGGAATCCCGCATTCTCCATGCGGCCTGCGCTGTCATAAACATATTCCTCGTTAAGTGCCCAACCGATGCCCTGAACAACACCGCCCTGCATCTGACCCTCTACATAGTCCGGATGCACGGCGCGGCCGGCGTCTTGTGCGACCGTCGCGCGCAGAATTGTCACACGACCGGTATCCGGATCGACTTCAACATCGCAGACAACCGTCGAAACACCGGGCCCAACACCGGAAGCATTCACCGCGCCGCCGGCGCCAATCGGCCCGCCGGTTTGCGCCCTTGCCGCGGCGATCTCAGCCAACGAGAGCGGTTCATAGTCACCCACATTCGTGCTTGATGGTTTGGCGTAACCGTTTTCCCACGTGACGCCTTCGGGGTCGACGCCCCACATCTTCGCGGCCCGTTCGCACAATTGGCCGATGACGCTGTTGGCGGCGTTGACCACCGCCTGCCCCGTCGCCAGCGTCACACGGCTACCGCCAGTGACGAAAGTGAATCCCACCGACGCTGTATCGGCGACGACGACTTTGACCTTTTCATAGTCGATGCCCAACGTCTCAGCAGCCATGATCGCCATGGAAGCCCGCGACCCCCCAACGTCGGGGCTACCCGTCGCGACAACGGCTGTGCCGTCTTCGTTGATATGCAAAGTCGCGGAAGATTCGCCGCCAGCATTGAACCAAAAACCCGATGCAACGCCCCGCCCCTGGTTCGGACCCAGCGGCGCTTGGTAGTGCGGATGTTCAAGCAAAGCCTCGACCGTCTCTGCATAACCTATACTAGAGAACGTCGTTCCGAACACGGTCCCGCTGCCATTGCGTGCCGCGTTCTTGGCGCGAAACCGCAACGGATCCATGCCGAGCTTCCGAGCCATGGCATCCATCGTGCTCTCGACCGCAAATGCCGCGATCGGTGAGCCGGGTGCGCGATAAGCCGCAGCTTTCGGTCGGTTGACGACAACGTCATAACCAGTCGTTCTGACATTAGGCAGGTCATAGCGGGAGAACGCGCACATGCAGCCATTGACGACCGGTGACCCGGGAAACGCACCGGCCTGAAACATGAACGTACCATCGGCGGCAGTGATCGTGCCGTCGCGCTTGGCGCCAATCTTGACTTTCATGGCACTGCCCGAGGTCGGCCCCGACGCCTTGAATACATCCTCACGCGTCATGACCATTTTCACAGCGTGACCAGACTGCCGCGCCAAGGCGAGCGCCAACGGTTCCAGATAAACAACCGTCTTGCCACCGAACGCGCCACCCAGTTCCGACGGGATTACGGTCACATCCGACAAGCTCAGGCCCAGCATCGTCGAGGTCATGGCACGAACCGCGAATTGCCCTTGCGTCGATGACCAGATCTCACCTTTACCGTCTTGGCCAAAACGGGCCACGCAGGCGTGCGGTTCGATATAGCCTTGATGCACCGGCTTGGTCGTGAATTCCATTTCGACGACTTGGTCGGCGTCCGCAAAACCCGCATCGACATCGCCCAGCGCAAGTTCTCGGATTTTTGCGACATTTGACGGTCGTGTTGGGGGATTGTCGGTACCGCGCGTTATCATGTCCTCAAAAAGCAACGGCGCGTCGGGCCGCATTGCCTCTTGCACGTCAATGACGTGCGGTAGCACTTCATAGTCGACATCGATTAAAGCCAACGCACGCTTCGCAATTGTTGTCGACGTCGCCGCAACTGCGGCGATCGCGTGGCCCTCGTAAAGAGCTTTTTCGCGCGCAATGATATTGCGGGTCATATGCGCCATGTTGCGTTCGAGCCGATCGGGGCCGCTATATTTCGACGGCAGATCCGGAAAATCAGCGGCCGTTACAATCGCTTTCACGCCGGCCAAAGCAGCCGCTTTGGCGGTGTTGATCGCACGAATGCGCGCATGGGCGTGCGGGCTGCGCAAGACATAGCCCACCAACATGCCGGGCAGCGAGAAGTCGGCCCCATATCGGGCCAGGCCAGTGACTTTTTCCACCCCATCCGGCCGGACGGGGCGCGTGCCCACCCATTTGAATTTCTTATTGGCATCCGCAGTCTTCGTGGCCAATTCTTGCCTCCTCAAGTACAGTCGATTTCAAGCGCAGCGCGTAACGTATACGTGGCACACTGTCGATAAATTAGCTGAGCATGCTTATCAGTTCAACAGTCACACCATCAGGGGCCGCAATGTATGCCACGTGAAGTCCGGGCAGGAACTCGTGCGGCTCGACCGAAAATGCTCCACCTTGGCGTCGGACATTGTCGCAATAGGATTTGAAATCACCTGCCACGCGAAAGCCGAAATGATCGACGCCCCATTGATCGTGGCTGGCAAAATCGCCGAACGACCGCAAGTCGGCGTTTGGGATGGGGTTTTCGCCCGGTCGCCCTCCACGTATAACAATTGTCGCGCCGCCAAAGTCGACGCGAATTTGTGGCGCCCCACGAACTTCGTTGGTGTCGGCAACAACGCCGCCAAGGACCCTCGCGTACCATGCGGCCGCAGCTTCCGGATCGGCACTGATGATATGGATATGATCGAACTCAAGCGACGCGTCATTCATGTCACGACTTCCCTTGTCGGCGAACCCCAATATGTCGGGCGTGCGGCTGGTCCAAATAAAACCGTCCTTGGCTTGAATCATACAATCGTGACGCCGCTGTCAACCGGCAAAATCTGTCCGGTCGTGACGGCAGACTCATCGGATGCCAGATAGAGCGCCATGTAGGCAATATGCTCGGGCGCGCACCACCCCAGCAAATGACGCGCCACCATCCGCTCGATGTTGGGCTCCCGCGCCGCCAACGCCGCGACACGGTCGGTCTTTGTCGCTGCCGGCGCGATCGCATTAACACGGATTTTGTGGGGCGCGTACTCAGCCGCCATGGATCGCGTCAAAGACGCAACCCCGCCTTTCGCGGCCGTGTAACAATCGCGACCGGGAAGCGCCATGAGTGCGACATTTGACGATGTGTTGATTACCGAACCACCACCGGCCTTGATGATCTCAGGGATGGCGTAGCGGCTCATCAGAAACGTGCCAAACAAATCCAAGGTGATGACGCGCCAAAACTCTTCAATGGGTGCCTCGGTTACTGGGCCGTCGTTCATCGTCGAGCCACCGGCATTGTTGTAGAGGACGTTGAGCTTGCCGTAGTGGCCGACACATTGGGCGACGGCCGCGCGCACGGACTTTTCATCCGTCACGTCAGTTTCGATGAATAGAGCATCGCCGCCGACTGTCTGTCCCGCGGCACGAGCTTGTTCTGCACAGACCCGGCCGTTCTCGACATCGACGTCAGCAATCACAACGTGGGCACCCTCGGTCGCGAAAATTGTCGCGGCGCTGCGTCCGATACCCGTTGCCGCGCCAGAGATCAACGCAACCTTGCCCGCCAATCGCCCCATTGCTGCCCCACCTCCATTTGTGTGGCCACTCGTTCTGATCGAATCTTGCCCGAATGCCAAACGATCGCATCTACCGCCGCGCGCATAGTGATACGCCATCCCCGACGCGTTAGAACGCACCACCGGCCAGCTGGTCGGCGACAAAGTGACCCGCTCGCGCCGACAGCGCCATAATCGTTAGGCCCGGGTTCTGAAACGGTGCGGTAGTGAACGACGCCGAATCCGTCACCAATACGTTCGGCGCATCCCAACATTGGTTGTGTTGGTTCAAGACCGACGTGGCCGGGTCGTCGCCCATACAGGCGCCGCCACATTCGTGAATAGCAGACCCGGGCACCAAGGCCCCCTCCTCCGTGTAAACAAGCTTGGAGGCAAACTTATAGATGGCCCGACTGACAATGCCCTCATTCTCAAGGTGATCAACACGCAAGCCGCAGTCCATTGCAAGCCTGTCAAGCGAGCCCTTCATATCGCTCACCATGGCCTTTTCGTTGTCTGAATGGGCGCACGTAATCCGGGCGGCCGGGATACCATACGCGTCACGCTTGCTGTCATCCAGCGCAACATAGTTTTCGAAACGGGGCAACATCTCACCGATTGCCATGAAAAACCATCCCGGTTGGATTCTCCCAACTGAGCCCAACATTGAATAGCCACGCAAAAACCCCATTTGGTGCGGATCTGAGACATTGCGGAAACTTGGAATGTAGATGCCGGATTGGACGCCAAAGTCATACGGATCGGCGCGCGTGATCGGTTCTAGGGGCTGCAGGGGACCGGCCCTGAAGACCATGACATGATCCGTTAGGTAGCGCCCCAACAAACCAGCGCTGTTGCCGATGCCGTTGGGGTGTCGTACCGAGCGCGAGTTGAGCAAGATACGCAGCGACTCGATGGTCGATGCGCCCAAGATGACGGTGCGACCACGAACCTTGATCTGCTGCTTGGACTTGCGATCGACGTAACAAACACCAGTGGCCATGCCGGAGTCGTCGTCAACGGTTATTTGGCTGACCACGGCATCACTGCGAAGCGTAAGCTTGCCCGTCTCTTGGGCCGCGCGGATCGGCAATGGCAACCGCTCAGGGTTATGCTTTACGATACGACATGTGGTGGCTGGACAGTCTGGCCACTTTTCCGCCAGATCATGCAGCAGCTTCCGTTCGGCAGAGGTAATTGGATAGGCGGATTCATACTTCCCGTCGGGAATACTTGGAATTCCGGCCGGGCTGCCAAGAACACCAAGGAATGTCTCGACCTTATCGTACCAGGGGTCCAGATCGTTGTAGCCGATTGGCCAATTCTGGCCGAAACCGTCTCGACTTGCCGGCTTGAGCTGATCGTCGGAAATCCGAATGGCGTTCCGCCCCCAAAGGTGCAATCGTCCACCGACTTGGCGCGCGCGATACCAGTTGAACGGCATGCCACGGGGTACCGTGTAGGGATTCTGTGAGTCTCTAATGAAAAAATGTTTTGTTTGTGGGCTAAATGACATGCAACGTGCCTGCACGTGCTGGCCGCCGAGCACGGCTTTGACGCGTGTCAATAACTGAATCTGAGAATGACCCGTGCTCTTTGAAGGAAAATCCGCCGCGAGGTCCAACTGACGGCCGGCTTCCAGAAGCAACGTTTTGAGTCCTCGCTCACAAAGCTCCTTGACCGCCCAGCCCCCTGCCGCGCCTGAACCGACGACGATCGCGTCATAGATTTGCTCGCCGTTCATGGCTTGCCCGTGACAGTGCCCCAGACTTCGCCGGCGGTCCATGCCATGAGCAAGAGCGCAGCCAGAGGGGCAACCTGGACGTAGCGTGTGAGGCGACCCTTGCGCCATTGTGTCAACCCGTGCCGAAGAAGCAGCAGCGGCGGAATGACCGGGCCGGCAAAACTGTACGCGGCGCGCTTGAGAGGGCTCATATGGGCGGCGCGGATGTGACCGAACAACCGTCCCCAATGAAAGCGCTCCGGCAATAGAACGCCAAGTGTTGCGGGCGGCCGTTTGTGCTCGACAACAAGTTCCGCCGACAAATACAGGGTCTCGCCGCGTTCGAGTAATGCCCAATGGACGACCGGTTCACGGAACCTGTCTCTCCACAGCGGGCGGGTCGCCTCAAGAATTGACCGTTTGTAAGTCACGTTCACGTCGCTGACCCAACTTACCGGACCACTGTCGAAGGGCAATCCGTAGCGCCCAAAATCGCAGACATAAAATGCCCAGTTCAAACGATCACCAGGAGCGCACTCGATGGCACCACCGATCACGCCATAGGGTTCGCCGTGCAGGCGAACGACCGTCCGGGCCCAATCAGGTCGCGGCGCGCCCCGATCCTCAAGGATGGCGATCAAGTCACCTTTTGCAGCCGCCAACCCGGCTGACCGCCGCCGGTCGTAAAGCTCGTGCTGGCCAGCCGCCGTCTCAATTGGCCGCGCCGGCGTGATCGTGCCCAAGTCCAAGAAACGCACATCCGGAAAGTCCGACTGAAGCGCCACCACGTCTGACACACTGGAATCATAGGGCAAGACAATGTCGAGCGGCGGCGGATCGACCTGGGCCACCACGGCATCGAGAAACCGCCGCATCACGGCGCCCCCGTCGACCAGTGTCACCACAATGCTGAGCAGCGGGTTGCCCACGCGATGCCCCGGCCGCTCTTTTGGCAGAGAATCTGGCTTGTCACCGTCGTCATGTGGCGCAACGACATTCTCGGTCATGTAACCATGCGCCCCAGCGCCGGGAGATGAATCGCTTCTTTTGTTTCCGAACTGCGACGAACAGCTGCGGCGACCTCCACCGACCGCAGTCCGGCATAGCCATCGGCGAGCGGTACATCCAAGCGCCCGTTATGCACGGCAAGAAAGTCTCCTAACTCACCAGCGAAGGACAACAGCGCTGTTGAATGCCAACTCTTGAGCTTCTCCCGCACCATGATTTCCGGATAGAGCCGACGCCTGACCTTGGTGCGTCCGCCGGGGCGATCCTGTGTGATGAGCAAGTTGCGCATCGGTGCATAGAAGCCACGGACCATGCCTAACGCGCCGTATGCTTCGACGTAGAAGCGATAGCCTTGCCATTCCGTCCAAGTGGCGTGATACGAAGCCGAAAGGCCTTCCGGGCTACGAAGAACCGCCATAGCGTTGTCTTCCGAACCGGACACTTGCCACACGGATTCGGACATCATGCCATAGACCTCTGTGATCTCGCCCAAGAAATAACGGGCGAGATCGGTCATGTGAATGCCGACATCCATCATCGCGCCGCCGCCTGATTCCGGTGCCTTGTACTGCCAATCGATGCGGAACTTCGACAAGCCCTCGTGCCCCCCGAACACACGCAGGTGATCGAGCCGGCCGATCACGCCTTGATCGATGGTCTCCTTGATAAACCGGATCGCCGGGTAATAGCGTAGGTTGAAGCCGACCGCCAACACGCGCTTGGCCGCCAAGGCCGCGTCAACAATGCGCCGACAACCTTCGACAGTATTGGACAACGGCTTTTCACACAGCACGCTGCGCCCACGTTGCAACGCACCGATACACGCAGCTTCGTGCACATGCGGCGGCGTCGACACGATCACTCCGTCCATGTCTAAGTCGAGGAATTTGTCGAGATCGGTGACGGCCGCCGCTTTCGTACCGGCGACCGCGCGAGCCGCCGCTTCTGCCGATACGTCCATCACCGCGGCAAGCGTGGTCTCGGGATGGGCGCGCACCGACTGCGCGCGCAACTTGCCAATGACCCCCGCCCCTACAACGCCAATACGCATAGCTTCGCCGTCAACACCCTTGTTCCACCGGTAGCCGCACCGAAACGGCTTTTAGCATGTTTACGGGAACTTATCAGACACGAGCCGGTTGTTCGTCGTGCTGCGGTGCGTGCCAACCGATGCGACACAGATCGGACATGCGGCGCTGCCATGCCGACGAAACGCACCGGCGATTGGTCAATGCTGGCCAAACGTCTGGTTTCGAACCAGAGATCACTCCGAGTCGGGTAATCTCCCGGCGGCGTGTGTCGGATCGAGTGTTATAGTCGGCGTGCCGGTAAGCCACCTGCGAAACTCCGCGCCAAAGTGGCTCAGATGATCGACGTTGTGCGGGTACCGATAGAAAGGGATCCGCACCAGCGTCATGCCAGTCCGCAAAACCGGTCCAGGGATCTTCTGAAATCTGGGCTGATCATGGGGAAACAAGCGTTCCGCCGGAATCTGGGCGTTGGGGAAAAATACAGTCAACGGATGCCAGTTATAGATCTCCGGATAAATGACTTGGTCCGCGTTTGACAGCATGGCGGCCCACCACGAAAACGAACTTGTCGACAGCATGATGTTCGAGGCTTGTCGGATGAACTCGAAGTCCGCCAGAGTTGATCCAGCAACAATCGTCGCCCCGCGGCGGCGGACAAGTCGCTGGATGGGTGGGTGATCCGGCGCGTTTGTGACAACATATACTTTGTCCCAAGAGCGCCGATCGATGGCCGACTCGACAAGCCAAGATGGTAACACCTTCCAAGGCCGCCGGCGCCGCACATAGTCCCCCACGCGCCAATGCACAACCAGATGATTGTCGCCAACGGGCCCCGCGACGGACCGCCCTGGTCTAAACCAGGATCGGATTTTTGGTAAGGCCGGCCTGAGGTAGTCGTAAACCATAAACCAACCCTCAAGCACGATCTGTCGGCCGTGGTAGCGCCCCGCCCTAAGGCCAGCGAGATCAATCGTATGGCCGCCGAAAGTGACGGGATCGCGCTCATATTGCTGACCCGCGACAACATCATGCGTTCCCGGGAATCCCGATATAGCCGGGCATACGAGTGTATACCCAAGTTCCTCGGCAAGAAGTCGGCCAACGGCGTATTGGAACATCTGATTGCCCAATCCACCGGCCAAAACAACTCGGATCATTCAGAGCGACGGAACAATCTTGTTCCTTGACCAAGATGGTCACGAAAATGGCTCATATAAGGATGATCTCTCCGCCGTACATCACAAGATTGGCCGGCCACTCGGCAACACTTTTTTCGCTGCGGCATCCGCACCAGGTTTGGCCCAAAAAAGGATTGTGCACAACGACGTTTATCGGGCGGCCCCCAACCTGTCGTGGAGGCGCCTATAGCTTACGATATTGTTGCGGCAGTCTGCTCAATCAACTGTACCGAAGGTCGGGCGCAGCCGCTTCCTTACCAGAATGGCCGAATCGGGATCAGTGACTGGTCCATGATCCGGCGAATGGCGCAACACCTGACGCCACATCGACAGTGTGGCATGATTTGGGATCCGCATTCTCAGGGTATTTCTTTTGAGGTCCCGCAATGACGACCAAACCCCGCCTGCCGATAAAGCTCGATTCCACCACAAACGGCGAATACGCGCCCCTGCCCGTGTCGCGGATGGTTCGGAATGCAAATCGCTTGGCCGCGCAACGCATAGCGGACGCCGCACGCCGCACCGACATACCGCGACGGCGTTTCCTGGCTGGGTTGTGCGGCGCCGCGACAACATTGCTGACTCTCAATGAGGCGTTTGCGGCGCACGGCTTCAATGGCGGCAGGTTTCGAGTCCGCAAAGAGGGTACTTTTGACCTTGCCGCCGCCGAAGATACGCTGGCCGGGAACGAGTTCATCTTCGACGTTCAAACTCATATGGTAAATCCGGCCGGCAAGTGGCGCGCAAATCACGGTAAGTATTGGGAGCAGATCTTGCCGCGTTTTCCGCAGGGCTCGTGCGGCAATGCAGATCCTGTCGATTGCTTCTCCGCAGACTATTACTTGGAGCACATCTTTGTTGACAGCGACACCGACCTGGCGGTGCTTAGCTTCGTGCCGGAAACCCCAGCAGGCAATCCGCTTGACATTCAAGAAGCCGACCGCGCGAGGACCCTTGTCAGTCAAATGGAAGACGGCGCCCATCGGCTGCTGTTGCATGGCATGGTCGTGCCCAACCTCCAACCCTATCGAGATCAACATGCCCTGATGGAAACTGCTGTCCGCGATTGGCGAATCGCCGCGTGGAAAGTCTATACCCAATGGGGGCCCCAGCGCATGGGCTGGGAACTCGATGACCCAGAAATCGGCATTCCCTTCATCGAAAAGGCGCGCGAACTCGGCATTCGCAACATCTGCATTCACAAGGGCTTGTCGTTCAGTGGTTTTCCGAAACAGTTCGCCGGATGCGCCGATGTCGGTCGGGCCGCGCGCCGATACCCTGATATGAACTTTATCATCTACCACTCAGGCTTCGAACGGGGAACCAATGGCGGTGCCTACGATCCAAACAGTGGGGCGCTGGGTGTTGATAGTTTGATCAAGTCCCTGGACGACAACGACATTGCACCGAACAGCAATGTTTATGCTGAACTTGGCAGCACATGGCGTATCGTCATGGCAAATCCCGATTTGGCCGCCCATACAATTGGTAAGTTGCTCAAGTATGTCGGCGAGGATCGGGTGCTGTGGGGAACCGATTCGATATGGTACGGCTCGCCTCAGGATCAAGTACAAGCCTTCAGAGCGTTCGAGATTGCTGATGAATTGCACGACGCCCACGGATATCCCGATTTGACGCCAGCCTTGAAGGCGAAAGTTTTTGGCGCCAATGGTGCTGCGGTTTATGGCGTTGACGCCCGCGAATTTGAGCAGCGTGCCGCGGTGGATGCGATAGCACGCCGTCGTCTCGCGGCGCGGGAGGATCCACACCCCAGTCTGGAAACGTTTGGCCCTAAAACCATGCGTGAATTCCGAGCGCTTCAAGCCGAACGAAAGGGCTTCCCGGTGTAGGCGCGAGGTTGTCTTGAACCTCGCTCTGTGGCTCGCGCGCGCGGCGCACCATCGTCCCGCGGCACCGGCATTGCTGACCGGCACCCGGTGCGACGCCGACTATGCGACGTTCGCACGCCGCGCATCTGCCATCGCCAACGAGCTGCGCGTCACATTTCGCATCCGACCGGGCGACCGCATCGGCCTGTTCATGCCCAACAGCACGGCTTATTTAGAGGCTTTATTCGGTATCTGGTGGGCCGGCGCCGTCGCCGTTCCGATGAACGCGAAACTGCATCCGAAAGAAGCGGCATGGATTTGCACCGACGCCGGCTGCAAGCTCGTGTTTGTCTCAAATGAGAGTGGTGCCACGCTGGCCGGACAAAATATCGACCTACCCGACACTGTCACGCTCATCTCGGTCGACGAACAGCCTTTTAGGCGGTGGCGGAACACGCCGAGCGGCGGACCACCACAGGAACGCGCCGGCGTTGATCTCGCCTGGCTGTTCTACACCTCCGGCACCACCGGCCGGCCCAAGGGGGCGATGTTGACCTGGGCGAATTTGCAGGCCATGGCTCTGTGCTATTTCGCAGACGTGGCCTCGGTCGCCCCCACCGACGCGAGCCTGTATGCGGCGCCGATTTCACATGGTGCGGGCATGTATATGCTGCCCCATCTGCGTGCGGGGGCGCGCCATGTTGTGCCAGATTCTGAGGGCTTCGACTCACAAGAGATTTTGGATTTGGCCAGCGAATTGCGCGACCTCTCCCTTTTCGCCGCACCGACCATGGTGCGTCGGCTTGTTGCCTGCGCCGCCACCTCAAGCGGGCGCGATGGCAGTGGCCTCAAAACGGTCGTCTATGGCGGCGGACCGATGTACTTGGCGGATATCGAGGAAGCCTTGAACACGTTGGGACCGCGCTTTGCCCAGATTTATGGCCAAGCCGAATCGCCAATGACCATAACCGCGCTGGCACGCCATTGGCATTCAGACACCAACAATCGGCGATATCGGGCCCGATTGGCGTCTGTCGGAGTGCCAATGAGCGCTGTTCAAGTGCGTGTTGTCGACGCCGAGGACCGCGCGGTGCCACCCGGCGATGTTGGGACGATTATGGTCAAGGGTACAACAGTGATGGCCGGCTATTGGCGAAACCCCGACGCCACAGAGAGCACAATCCGAAGTGGTTGGCTCGATACCGGCGACGTCGGGGTCTTCGACGAAGATGGTTTCTTGAGTTTGCGCGACCGATCCAAAGATATGATCATTTCAGGCGGAACGAATATTTATCCGCGCGAAATCGAGGAAGTTCTTCTACAGCACGGTGATGTCGTCGAAGCTGCGGTTATTGGGCAACCGCATGAAGATTGGGGCGAAGAGGTTGTTGCGTGTCTCGTCCTCAAACCGGGACGGGTTCTCGACGAAGTTGCGCTGGACAAGCTGTGCCTCGGCCATCTGGCCCGGTTTAAGCGGCCACGGCGGTACATGGCATTAGATAGCCTACCAAAAAACAATTATGGCAAGGTTCTAAAAACGGCGCTAAGACAGCGATTTGCTGCCCAGACTGGCCCGATCGACTAACGCATGTTCGCCCGCGTGCGCGGCTGAATGAACGATCGCGAAGCTCAATGAAGCAACGATTTGCGAAATAGGGAGAACAGCACCATGGCCAGACCTGACCAAGTGTTCCACCTGCGGGAGGCGGAGAAAGAGCTGGGTTTCGCGCAAGCCGTTAGGTCGTCTGGCCGGTTGTTTGTTTCAGGTACTTGTAGCCTGGACTTAGATAGCAACGTCATCGCCGCGAACGATATGCGGGGCCAGATGACGCAGATCTATCGGTTGATTCAGACGAGCCTCGAAGCGCACGACCTGACCTTTCAGAACATTGTCAAAGAAACGATCTTCGTGACAGATATCGAAGCATTTCGCGAGGCCCTACCCGTGCGCGCCGAGTTCTACGCCAACGCGGCACCACCCGCCGCAACCTGGATCGAGGTGTCACGACTTATGCGGCCACAATTCCTGATAGAAATAGAAGTGACAGTAGAGGCATCATGAATTAAATAGAGAACAACAATCGAATCGTTTTCTTGGAAAGAGAAAGTCTTACTATCGGTTCGATTATTAGTTTATTTGATCATACGCGCTCGATACCTAACATATTCGGTACTGGCATACCATTTTGTCATGTGTTGATAACGAACTATTTCCGCCTTTATGTGGACGCTTCCGTAATCGGCAATGCCAGCATCGAACCCGCATTGTTTGAGCTTGAGATCACCGAAAGCGTTCTCATGAGCGACACGGCCCACACGCTCGATACGCTGTGCGCGTTGCAGGGCCTCGGCGTTAGAATTGCCATGCACGATTTCGGAACGGGTTACTCGTCGCTCAGCTATCTCAAGCTGTTCCCGTTTAATCGCTTAAAGATCGACCGGTCGTTCGTTCAGGAACTGAGTGACAACCCTGAAGCTGCGGCTTTTGTGCGCGCCATCGTTGCTCTGGGGCGCAGCCGCGACATGCGGACAACGGCCGAAGGTGTCGAGACGGCGCCACAGCTTGAGTTTTTGCAACATGAGAATTGTGAAGAAGTGCAGGGCTATTTGTTCAGTCGGCCGGTGACCAAGGACCAAATCGACATTTTCCTAGATAGCGATCCGAATAAACGACAAAAAATCGCGGTCTAACAAGTATTCGGCAAACACCTTTCTCTGCATCGACCATGGCGCCGGCCAAAAAATCAGGCCGCTCAGAACGGCAGGCCGACATAATTCTCCGCCAAGCTAATCATAGCCGCCCGCGACGTCGTCACATAGTCCAGGTCCGCCAATTGAATTCTGTCTTCAAATGGATTGCGGCCGGGATACCGATGCAAGAGTGATGTCATCCACCAGGAAAAACGTTCAGCCTTCCAAATCCGCCGTAACGCAGTATCGGAGTACGAATCGAGCAATGCGGTTCGCGCCGTGCGGTAATGGTCGATGAGGGCCCGCGATAGATACAAGACGTCTGACGCCGCCAAGTTCAACCCCTTGGCGCCTGTGGGTGGCACAATATGCGCCGCATCACCGGCCAGGAATAAACGGCCAAATCGCATGGGCTCGGCGACGAAACTGCGCATAGGCGTGACGCTCTTCTCAATCGATGGGCCGGTTTCAAGCTTGGCCCCGGTGTCACCACCAACTCGAGCGCACAACTCATTCCAAATACGTTCGTCCGGCCAGTCTTCTAAGTCCTCATCTGGCCGGCATTGGATGTATAAGCGACTGACGGTTGGCGCGCGCATGCTGAACAGCGCAAAGCCGCGTTCGTGATACGCGTAGATCAGTTCCTCTGAAACCGGTCGCGTATTGGTCAATATCCCCAACCAACCAAACGGGTACACGCGTTCGAACAGGCGAAGACTTTCCGGCGGAACGCTTTGCCGGCATACACCGTGAAATCCGTCGCAACCGGCAATGAAATCGCACGCAATTTCGTGCGTGGCACCATCGCTGCGGTATACGATTGTCGGCGAATCGCCATCGAATCCGCTCACCTCGACGCCTTCGGCCTCGTAAATGATCTGGGCACCGGTGGCTAGCCGCTTCTCGATCAGATCTTTGGTCACCTCGGTTTGGCCGTAGACCATGACCGACTTGCCGTTCGTCAATTCCTGGAAATCGATGCGCTGACGCCGACCGGCGACGCTGATATCGATCCCGCCATGGACCAGCCCTTCGCGATGCATGCGATCGCCGATACCTGCCTCGGTCAGCAAGTCGACCGTTCCTTGCTCCAAGACGCCGGCGCGGATCCGGCCTTCAACATGCGCGCGGCTACGCCGTTCCAGAACGATCGAGTCGATACCTGCATTGTGCAGAATTTGCGACAACAAGAGCCCCGCGGGACCCGATCCAACAATACCTACCTGGGTCCGCTGTTTGCCCAAGATTTCAACCTTTCACTATATTGATGGCCGGGATTTCAAGCTCATCGGCCAGCGTCGTCTCTCAATCGTCAACGATAGACCCAACGACGTTGGGGCGCGACGTGAAATCCGACGCGTTTGCGGTCATACTACCGTGTTTGAAATGAAAAAGATGCGAGCGGACGGGAGGCCACTTTCATATGCGTCACTTATTTGTCTTCGCGACGGCTGTCGGCATGATCATCTCGGCCGAAGGTTTTGCCGCCGAAGTGACATTGACCCTTCAACATTTTGCCTCGCCCAAGGCCCCTGCGCACGCGCGCTTTTTGGCACCATGGGCGGAGCGCATCCAAGCTGAATCCGACGGCCGCATCGAGGTCGAAATTTTCCCCTCCATGTCGTTAGGCGGCAAACCACCCGAGCTTTATAGCCAAGTTCGGGATGGTGTCGTCGACCTGATATGGACCGTCACAGCCTATACGCCGGGCGTTTTTCCGCGCGCCGAGGTATTCGAACTGCCAACGGTTCACCAAAGCAGCGCGGAGGCGACAAATCAAGCGATCCAAGATTTGTATGACGCGCATTTGGCGGCTGATTTTGCGGCGATACATCCCATTCTGGTTCACGTCCATACGGGTCAAGCCATTCACATGGTCGACCGGCCGGTCAAGGCCATTGAAGACTTGGCCGGACTCAAGATTCGCATTCCCAGCCGTACCGGCGCCTGGCTGATCCAAGCCTGGGGCGCGGAGCCCGTCGGCATGCCGGTACCGGAGCTGCCCCAAGCCCTGTCCAAGGGCACGATCGACGGCACTTTGGTGCCTTACGAGATCGTCATCCCGCTTAAGGTCCACGAGATGACCCAGTATTCGGTCGAAGGACCAGGGGCGACCCGGTTTGGTACCGCAACGTTCCTGTTTGCGATGAACAAGGAGCGCTATGAGAGTCTGCCGGACGACCTAAAATCCGTCATTGACAACAACTCGGGTCGCGCGTTGGCAGCCGAGATCGGGCGCGTCTGGGATTCGATTGAACCAGACGGGCGCGCCCTGACTGCCGCAACCGGAAGTATAATTTCGGAACTTAGCTCCGACGCCATGGCCGCGTTTGATGCACGCGCCGATGAGGTGGTTGCAAAGTGGATCGATGACGTGGCGACAGACGGCATTGATGGGGTGGCGCTGGTTGCTGCCGCACGGGCGGCGATCGCCAAATACGAAAAGAACTCAGACTAGCACCGCAGCCGATTCAATGGACCGATGCCAGCGTCCAACCGCCAACGCTTTCGGCCTGGGGCCATGCAAACGCGGCTAGAACAAGTTATTTCGGCGTGGGCTATCGCAGGCGGCATCGTCTTACTTGTGATTGTCGGAGTAACCGCGTTCAATGTCAGCGCCTATGTGGCAGGGTCCTTGGCACGCCTTTGGGGCGGGACGGTCGGCGTTTTTGCTGGCTACGAGGATTTTATTCGTTATACGGTCGGCGCCGCCGCGCTCATGTTGTTCCCTTACTGCGAACTGCGTGGCGGTCATGTTTCGGTCGATGTAGTGTTCGATCGCCTGCCGCGTTGGCTGCAGCGTGGCGCAGGCAACCTGGCGCGCATTGGCCAGCTTGCGCTTGTTCTGTTTCTTTTCTACTGGATCGCACACGGCATGATGGACGCCCGAGCCGACGGGCTGCAGTCGCCGGTTCTGGCCTGGGCCGAATGGCCTTTTTACTTGCCCGGACTCATGTCTCTGGTCTTGTGGGCGATCGCCGTGGCCTTGAACGCGATGTCGTTCCACCGTGGCGGGGGCGGTCGTCGTGGGTGAACGCGAATGGGTCGGTTTGGCCGGATTTGTAATCTTGCTGATCCTGATCGGCTTGCGCGTGCCAGTTGGTTTGGCCATGACCGGCGTCGGCATTGGCGGCACCTTTGTCCTCAGCCTTGTGGCGCCACATCTGCGCTTTGCCCCCTATCTCAAGCAATTCAAAACGCTGCTCTGGAACACGGTGGCAAATTATGACTTGTCGGTTGTTCCGCTGTTCGTGCTTATGGGCTTTCTCGCCAGCCAATCGAATCTGAGCCGCGATCTGTTCCAGGGCATCAACGCCCTTTGCGGCCGCCTGCGCGGCGGAGTCGCGATGGCGGCCGTCGGTGCGTGCGCCGGTTTCGGTGCCGTGTGCGGGTCATCTCTCGCAACCGCATCAACTATGGGACGCGTTGCGCTGCCAGAATTGCGCCGCATGCGCTATGACCCCAGTTTAGCGACCGGGGCCCTAGCGGCGGGCGGTACGCTGGGTATTTTGATCCCGCCGTCTGTTGCCTTGGTGATCTATGCCATCATTGTCGAGGCCTCGATCGTTGAGATGTTTCAAGCGGCGATCGTCCCCGGCCTAATCGCTGTCTGCATGTTTGTCGCTGTGATTGCCGTAACCGTCGCCCGAAATCCGGAAAAAGCGCCCATCGCCCAACCAATGCCCACAGCCGAAAGGCGCGCTGCGATTGCGCGCCTGTTGCCGGTCTTGGCCATTTTTGGCGCGATCATTCTGGGACTGGGAATGGGGCTGTTCACGCCAACGCCGGCTGCCGGCATCGGTGTGTTTGCCATCTTGGTCTATGGCTTTGCAATGCGCACGTGGCGCGACGACGGGCTAACACTGGGCGGCGTGCGGCGGTCGCTGCTCGACACTGCGGTTACCGCCAGCATGATTTATTTCATCCTTTTCGGTGCCGAAGTGCTGAAAGGATTTTTTGCCCGGTCCGGCCTGCCTACGGCGCTTGCAGGTTGGGCCGGTGTCAGTGGTTTCGACCCCTGGGTTGTTTTGATCGTCATGCTGATCATACTCATCGCCCTGGGCTGCTTTATGGAATCCTTGTCCATGATCTTGGTTATCGTGCCGTTCTTCTGGCCAGTGCTCATTGACCTCAACGGTGGCGATTGGGCAACGGCCGACAGCGCTGCCTTTGGCATGACAACAGACGAACTGAAGATTTGGTTCGGCATCTTGGCCCTGATTGTCGTCGAACTCGGATTGATTACACCTCCTGTCGGGCTAAACGTTTTTATCATCAACATGATGGCGGAAAACGCGAAAATGAAAGACACGTTTCGCGGCGTTATGCCGTTTTTCGCCGCCGAGATCGTGCGTATCGCTTTGTTGTTGGCACTGCCGGTCCTGGCCCTGTTCGTGCCGCGACTCCTTTGACGAAATAGACGAGAGTTTCGGAGAATGACATCATTGCCCATATTACCCACCATGGGCGTCGGCAGTTATGCGGCGCCGGGTTGGTTTATTGCCGCGCGTGGACCCATCGCGGAAGGCCGATTCGGAGCCCATGATGTCGAAGAGCTATTCGATGATGCCGTGCGCATCACTGTTGCCGATCAGATCGAGGCCGGCATTGACATCCTGACCGATGGTGAGTTGCGTCGGCAACGATTTGTTTTCGAAATGTACGACCGTTTCGAGGGTTTAAGGCGAGTGCCACCACGTCGCAAATTGGGTCTGCGGGGCTACGATACAGCACCACATTTCGTCGTGGAAAGTCTACCAACGGTGCCCGATGGCCTTGGCGTGGTAACTGATTTGCGCGCCCTGAAAGAGCTGGTGCCAGATCGACCGTTGAAAGTCGCTCTGCCGGGACCGCTTACGTTCGCGGGCAATATTGAGGCCGGAGATCAATCACCGGATGCAGTTTTCGATCGACTCGTCGAGCTCGTTCGAACTGAGCTGGATGCCCTTGTCGCCGCCGGCGCCACCTACATTCAACTCGACGAACCGTCCTTGCCACATCCGGCCTATGGTCGCTCGCCAACCGACGGGGCGCGCATAATCAACAAGGTGCTCGACGGACTCGAAGTGCGCACCGCGGTTCACGTCTGCTTTGGCAATAATGCGGGCCGGCCACGCTCAGACCGTCGCTTCGGCCGGCTGATGGAAGCCATGAATGCGTTGGCGTGCAATCAACTGGTTCTGGAGTTCGCGAACCGCGAGATGGCCGACATCGAATGCCTGACCCCATTGTCGGAAAAATTCGATATCGCGGCCGGCGTTGTCGACGTCAAGAACTGGCGGACCGAAACCCCGGATGACGTGGCTCGGCGCATCCGACAATGCCTGGAACACATGCCTGCGGCGCGGCTGAGCGTGACCGCGGATTGTGGCTTCTCGGCGCTACCGCGTTATTTGGCACGCGCGAAAATGGAGGCGCTTGTCACCGGCACCAAGCAAGTTCGCGCCACGCTCTAGCAAAAAAGGGTGTCGGTCGGTTTCGACCAGCCTTACGTCCGCGCACTCGGGCGCGAGGACACTGCATCATGCCAGCGTCGCAGATGGATAGCCGCATCAGGTATCTCCATCTTGCACGCGCGCGCCGCGAAGTCTATCGCGCACAGGGCGGTAATATCCGCCACAGTATAGTCGTCGCCGGCGACAAACGGCCGATCCTCCAATTGCGCGTCCAGAACCCCGAAGAATCGTTTGATGCGCGCGCGTCCCCGTTCGACCAGCTCCGAGATTTGCGGCACAGGGACGACAAAACCCGGCAACCCCCGATCGACAAATCCGGGATGGCTATTGCGCAGCATTTCGCCAGCGGCTTGAATGCCCTCAAGCTCTCCGCGTCGTTCCCACATCTCGGCCAAGGCCGCGGATTTCGGATCGCGCCCCATCAGCGGCGGCGTCGGGTGTGTCATTTCCAGGTAGCGGCAAATTGCCATGGCCTCGCTGATTCGCGTGCCGTCGTCGAGCTCCAGTACGGGAACAAGGCGGCTGGGGCTCAGTGCCAGAAACTCAGGAGTCAAAGTAGGTGCTTTTGGAACCCCGACTTCCTCGATTGGAATCTCGATGCCCTTTTCCGCCAAGAAAATACGCACGCGCCGTGCGTTTGGCGCGGCACGCCAATCATAAAGCTTCATGATTTGGTCACTCCCAATTCTCCCTGCAGACGGCGCCGCTTATCCGCTTGGTGGTGTACGCCGCCAAACTGGGTCGGATTCGAATGCGCGCCGCAATTTATCTCTTTCCGACGCGGGTCGCCACGCGGCATCAAGAGCGTTTAGGGTCAGCTGCCGGATCTCATCGGGCGTAAACCCGAACTTTGTCGACAACATCGTGAATTCTTCGACCAGGCTATTGTGAAACATGCCCGGATCATCCGTGTTGATGGTCACCTGCAAGCCCAAGTCCCAATAACGTCGCACGGGATGCGCGCTCAAATCACTGACGACACCTGTCGCCAGGTTGGACAGCGGACACATCTCGATCGTCACCTGGTGCTCGGCAAGCAGGTCAAGAACCGCCGGATCCTCTTCCGCGCGCGTGCCATGGCCAATGCGATCGACGGCCAACGCGTCGAGCGCCTCGCGCACGCTGTCTGCCCCCGCCGCTTCGCCGGCGTGCACAGATGTGCGTAAACCAAGATCCCGCGCTCGCGCGTATATTGGGGCGAACGGCTTCGGCGGGTGCATGTGCTCCGACCCGCCCATGCCAATCCCGACTATTCCGTAGTCTATGACATCGGCAATTTGACTCAGCGTCTCCGCGGCGCGCGCCGGGCCGTGGTCGCGGACCAAATCAGGTATTAAATGCACTTCGGTGCCGCGCACGTCGTCAAGTCCGGCGCGGATCGCCTCGGTTAATCCTTGGGGGGTCAAGCCCCGGTCGGCAAATCGGCTCGGCGAATAGAAGATCTCAGCGTAGCGTATGTTCTGCCTCGCCAGGTCTTCGGCGACCGCCTCCGCAATCAACTGAAAATCCTCATACGTCCTGAGGAAGCTATTTTTCCAAATCCAGGTCTCAATGAAGTGTGGAAAGTCGCGATAGGTAAGGCGCGCACGCAGGTCTTCTTCTCGTGCAACTGACCCATCGCCGCCATACTTTTGGATCAACGCCCACAATGTCGGTAAAGGGATTGCTCCCTCCAAATGGAGGTGGAGCTCGGCCTTCGGAAGGTTACCAAGCCAGCATACGAACTCGTCAGTCATCACATCGTCGCGTTTCACACAATTTGAGATTTGCCAGTGCCGCCGGCATAACAGCAAACGCACAGGAAGCGTAGAAAGAGATAGGCGCCAATCGCAAGATACAGAACACCATGCCGCCGCCATCGACGGCGGATGCACGGAATCGTCGCAACATAACTATCTGATATTATATATGTTTGACAATTTGACGTTGGCTCGCATATTGAAACACCGTAAAAACCCGCACGCGCGCGATCTCGACACGTGTCGCGCGATTGCCGCGTCGTTGTGGGCGAAATCATAAATGAAACGGGTGGCGGGTTCGATCATTTCGGTGAAACGGTTCATTTTGAAATTCGCGCGTAGCATAGTGCTGACCGTGCCGCAAGCCCCATCCAAAGACAAACCGCATCGTATCAACGAACAAGTCCAAGAACATGGACTCTCGACAATGAGAGGAGCGCAGATTGCCCACATCTTATCGGATTGCAGTTGGCTTTATCGCTATCGTACTATCTTTTCGCATAGCATCAGTATCGGCCGACGATTTCTCCATTGATTTCAGTTGGGAGGGAATCGCCCGATGCTCTTCCACACCACCCGATATCAAGCTGGTCAATGTTCCAGACGACACGGCACGATTTCAGATCAAACTCGTCGACCTTGATTTTACAGCTTTCAATCACGGTGGCGGTATCGCGCCATATACCGGCGACGACAAGATCCGCGAAAGCGACTATGAGTCTGAAGATTATCGGGGGCCTTGTCCGCCCGGCGACACGCACACATACGAGTTTACAGTTCAAGCCTTGGGTGAAGATGGCAGCGTACGCGCCGAAGCACGGGCCAGCGGCGATTTTCCACACAAATAGTGCCGACCCAGCCACGGGAGAGCCAATCGGTGGACCGACTTAGGAATTGCTACGACATCGGTGATCTTCGTGCTGCCGCGCGCCGTCGGCTGCCACGGGCGATATTCGATTTTATCGATGGCGGGGCTGACGACGAAGTGACTCTGCGCGGCAACGAATCGGGATTTGGTCGTTACGCCCTGGTCCCCGAAGTGCTCAAAGACGTGTCGGTTGTCGACATGACAACAACTGTAATGGGCCAATCCGTGTCAATGCCCTTGATCTTGGCGCCAACCGGCCTCACGCGCTTGTTTCATCCTGAGGGCGAAAAAGCCGTGCTCCGCGCAGCGAAGCGTGCGGGCACCATTTATTCGTTGTCGTCGGGTTCGAGTGTGTCGATCGAAGATATCGGAGCCCTCACCAATGGGCAAAAATGGCTACAAATCTACGTTTGGAAGGATCGAAGTTTGGTGCGCGATTTTATCGCACGCGCACGCGCCGCCGGATTTCATGCGCTATGTCTGACAGTCGACGTCCAGGTCTTGGGCAATCGCCAACGCGATTTCTACAATGGCATGACTGTGCCGCCGCGGCTGACACCACGAACATTGGCCGATGTCGCGGTCCATCCCGATTGGTGGTTCAAGCTTGTTACAAGCCCACCGCTCAGCCTTGCCAACGTCACCGGCAAAGCCGCGGCCATCGGCGACGATCTTTCCACAGTCGCGGCATACATCAACGACCAATTGGACCCATCAGTCGATTGGGACGACGCGGCGCAAATGATCGAAGATTGGGGTGGACCCTTCGCGATCAAGGGCATCCTCAGTGCTGAGGATGCAATGCGCGCTGTTGATATTGGCGCGAGTGGCATTATCGTTTCAAATCATGGTGGACGCCAGTTGGACCAAACGCCGGCTACGGTGGATGTCTTGCCAGAAATTGTCGAAGCGGTCGCAGGGCGGGCGGACGTGATTTTGGACGGCGGGATACGCCGCGGCACCGATATCGTCAAGGCGCTTGCACTGGGCGCCACAGCATGCATGTGCGGCCGCCCCTATCTTTACGGCGTCGCGGCCGGCGGGGAAGCAGGCGTGCGGAAGGCACTCAACATATTTGGGAGCGAAATCGCGCGCGATATGGCGCTGGTTGGTGTCAACCGAGTCGACGATCTAGGGCTGCGGCACTTACGCCGCAACGACGGGCCACGGGGCTATCCGCACAATCGGTGAAACGTGAACGACCGACCAATGACCGCCGGGGCGCGCGGGCCGCCCGGCGGTCATCCAAGCCCTTGGGAGGCTGTGCACGGTCGTTGACTAGAGCATCGTCCGGATGGCAACGCGTTCCGATTTACTGAGTTCGCCGAAGACAATGTCCTCTGAATATTTCATTGCAAGCGGCAAACCATTTTCAAGGCTGTAGACGATCGTCCCCTCATAAGCCACCTCGAAATCGTCAAAATCGATCCCGTCAACCACTTGTTGCCCACCATCAAGCGACTGAGCGGCCTGGCTCATGAAAGCCTTGAGCTGCGATCGCAGAACTTCGTGGTCGGGCTCACGCCAGACTTCAAACGTCACGGTGCGGGCGTCGTGATCGATTTCGGAAATGCCGTAGTAAAACTTTCCTGGGATGGGCTGACCGAGGAACGGTGATACCAACTGATCGTCCAGCGAGTAGACCGCGTCAACTTCCAATTCTACGCCGCACAAGAAATAATAGAGACGGGCGTGTTCCAATACGGCGTTCTCCAGATATTCGGGATCATTCATTTGACCCATCATACTCTGGACCAGCGCATTGACTTGCTCAGGCATGCCTTGTGACCTGAGCTCACCGCTAATTTCTTGCAGCGACCTTTGGATGACGGCGGTCACCTCTTGGCGATTCGCGAGACTACTTACAGATCCGAACCTATCCATTTTGATCCGGATTGGAGTGTCTTCCTCCATCCGTTCCAAACGCTCGACCAATGTATCAGGCAACAGGGCGTTGCCGTCCATCTCGTAATCCTCAACATCCCACACCAGCGTATGGCCGAGAGGTGTTACATGCCGAACCGTTGCACGACCAATCGATCGATGCTTTTCCGACCTTACTGTTTGCTGGCCGCGCCGCTCCTCGGAAACGATGATCGTTTCCATGCGATAGCTTTCGCCGTTCGCCCGCGTCGTCGGCAATTCAATAGTCTCGACGCCCGCAGTCTCGCTCATGTCCGACGGTTGATCGGTGCCCCCAACGTGGGGACCCGCACATGAAGCGACAAAAGCCATAGAAAAGGCGACAATTGTGGGTTTCCATGCAAATCTTGCAAAAATTGAATTAATCATGCGAGCTCCACGACACAGGTTTTGGGTTTTGGCGTGTTGTGACGCCAAAGTCGGCCCCAACAAAAATAGTTGTGTCCATCAAGCAGACAACCTGAAAAAAGCGACGTGCTCATAATCTGGCCGTATCGTGGAATGAGTGTGATCAGTTCTATGTATTCAAAAAATTCTTCGGTTCTTTCGTTCTATACTTTAAGAAACCATAACTAAAATGTCGCATTTATTTTCCTCTATACTTGATTTAATTTTATCCGCACGCTCAATATGGTCGGAAAGTGCGCTCGGCATTCAGATCCTCAGAAACGCAATGCTGATGCTGCGTCATCAAGCATCGTATCCACTCTGTGGATGTGCTCCTATCCGCAACTGGCGGATAGACCGCCATCGACAATGAGTTCGGTGGCCGTGACATAGCGCGCTTCATCTGAGGCAAGAAACAGCGATGCATGGGCGACATCCCAGGCGTCACCCATTTTTCCGGTTGGACACTGCGCGTCGCGCGCCGCCACCATCGCTGCCGCGTCACCGTCGCCATACTGTGTCGCAATGCGAGCCGTCACCAAAGGTGTGTTCATCAGGCCGGGCAACACACAATTTGCGCGCAGGCCCTGGCGGGCATATTGCAGCGCAACACCTCGCGTAAACTGAATGAGCCCGGCTTTGGCGGCCTGATAAGACGCCATCGCCCGATCGCCCAGCGCGCGGATACCTGCAACCGACGATACGTTGACGATCACGCCACCGCCGTGATCCAAGATCACGGGTATCGCGTGCTTGCATGTGAGAAATGCTGACTTCAGGTTAAACGCAATTGCGCCGTCCCAGGCAGCTTCGCTTAGCTCCACCGGCCCGCCGGGAATTGACCCGCCAACATTATTTTGCAGGATATCTATCCGGCCGAATCGTGCCACGCACATTTGTACGGCCTTCGCAACGTCCGTCGAATTGGTGGCATCAGCCTGCCCAGCCGCGGCACTTCCGCCCTCGCCGCGAATCAAACTGACAGTCTCTCTTGCCGCCACTCCATCAATGTCTACGGCGAACACGTCGGCGCCCTCGCGAGCGAACAACATGGCTGTTGCTTTGCCGTTGCCCCAACCCGGCCCGACGGATCCCGCGCCCATGACAAAGGCAACCTTGTTCCGCAATCGACCCGCCATCGCACACCTCCGTTATTTGATGCTAGACTGTTACGGTCAGCAACATTTGAGTATGACCATGCAAGATGATCGCCGCATCCCGCATCACTCCGAGAACTATACGTGCGACGGGGAGAATGTCGCTGCAGAGACTGTCGACCGCATCGAAGGCGCACAGGCGAGCGCGCCGCTGCAAATTAAACCGCTCTTGACCGGCGACAACATGTTTCTAATGGAGATTAGACGGTCAAAAGGTCTTGTTGATGCCACCCACGCGCACGCAGACCATGAATCAATGTGCTATTTGGTCAGCGGGCGCATGCGCGTTATCATCGATGGCAACGAATTTGTCGCCAAGGCTGGCGACAGTTGGATACATCCTCCCGGCGTTGCCCATTACAGTGAAACGTTGGAAGACTCCGTGCAGGTTGAAGTCAAGTCGCCACCAAGACGGACATGGTGACGGATGTAACAACAATCGATCACACGTTCGGTACATCGTGACCCGATGGACGGTTCCGCGATATGATGGCTGTCCCGTAGTTTGGGCCCAAAAAATGCGAGGGATGGCATCATGATTAAAGGCCTGCATCACAACGCCTATCGCTGTCGCGACTCGGAGACCACGCGCCAGTTTTATGAGGATTTCTTGGGCATGCGTTTGGCCGGGAGTTTGAAGATCGACACGACGGTCACTGGTCGCCCCACGAACGTACTGCACACATTCTATGAGTTGGATGATGGTTCATATCTGGCCTTCTTTGAGGCCCCAGACATGCCATTTGAATTCAAGGATCAGCACGACTTCGACTTACATATCGCGCTTGAAGTGAGCCGTGATGATCTCCAGTCGATGTTCGATAGAGGCAAGGCGGAAGGCCGCGAAATCCGCGGCGTGTCGAACCACGGATTCATACGTTCGATTTATTTCCGCGACCCGAATGGTTATGTAATCGAACTGGCGGCCAAACAGGACGGTCAAGATCACGCCATGGACCCGCGACAAAACCGTGCGCGCGATATCCTTGACGACTGGCAAGCCACCAAGGTCTAGCGCACTTTCTGCGTAAATAAGGCTATTCGTGCGCGACCAGCCAATCGTGCGCCGCCCGTTGCGCTTCAGCGACTTGTTCCGTCGTCATCTCCGAAACCAAACGGTCCCGCCGACGCTGCGCCTGGCCGGCTTGTTGCCGCGTGAATTTGGCGTATGCGGCACGGTCGCCTTCTATTTGCGCGCAATCAGCCTCTTTCGCGTCTTGATCCGCTTGCGCGCTCTCTCGCTCATAGTTTCGATGGGCAATATCGTACCACATATATGCCATCACATAGTTGCGTGCCACACCTTTGCCTTCGCTCAAGACACGCGCGAGGTCACTCTGTGCCCAAACGAAATTCTGTTCGGCCGCGCGCTCGTACCATTCCGCCGCCTTGTCATCGGCCTGTGCGACGCCTTCACCTTGTTCATAAAGAACGCCCAGCGCCCGTTGCGCCGCAGGAAAATCTTGGTTGGCGGCCCGAAAATAGAGTTTTGCAGCTGTTCCAGCATCGCGCCCGACACCGATGCCGAGCGAATAAAGGCCGGCCAGCGCGTATAACGCTTCATCGTAGCCTTGCTTCGCAGCACGCTGATACCACTCGGCGGCGGCGATGAAGTCTTGGATATATTTGCCGCTTTGATAGATTTTGGCGATTTCGTGCTGCGCTGACGGATCCCCAGAATCGGCCAAGGGTCGTAGTTCGGCAAGAGCATCTTGATAGTTGCCACAAAGGACTGCGTGTTTGGCCTCGTCCAAGCCGGCATCGCTGGGCGCCGCGCCGATAATGACCAAAAGACCGGCCCCCGCTGTCGCCCGCCAGAACATTGCCACACTCTTCTCCCTAGCGTTGCTGCTATTTCTTGATTTCACCTGCCTCGTGCCGCTTGCGGTTTTCGTCACGCAGATACGCAATGATCTTCCAAATATCGTCACCTTCCATCGATCCACCAAAAGCCCCCATCTGGGTATTTGGAATCCCAGCGGCGATATTGTAAAAGACGCGTTCATTGGAGCCACCGAACTTCCACTTGTCATCGGTCAGGTCCGGCCCCTTCGCGCCGCGACCACCGCCACCATGGCAGTAAACACAACGTGCCCCGAAGCGCTCTTTGCCGTGCGCGATCGCGTCGGTATCACCTTCAAATTCATTCACTACGTCGTCAACGACGTCATCCGCCGCCTGGGCGGATACCGGCCCAATCACGACGAGAGTGAAAATCGCAAAGACTCCACCGATATAGCTCGAAATTGTGCGTTTCCTCGCCACGAAATCCGTCGTTTTCATTGGTCTTTCTTTTACTCCAGACTTTCTTTTACTTTGCGTCAGCTCTTATCTTGAAATGGAGGGTAGAACGGCATGCCGTAGCCCTCGACGATTTCCTCAATCCGGCCACTTTCCAGCATGCGCGCAATCGACTCATCGATAAACGCCTTCAAAGCGGTCTCCTTCGCGGGCACGGCCATGGCCAAATTCCACCGTAGACCGGGCAAAGGCGCGAAATCCTCAACCGTCCGAAACTGTGCATCAGGATGGTTCTTCAGCGCCTTCGCGATCGCCGCCGAATAAACCATCGCGGCGTCGACCTCGCCTTCCGCCATGCCGCGCATGACACGGCGATTGCCGTTATACAACTCTCGATCGATCTCGTTATCGAACAGATACGCATCCATAGGTGTCGTCATCGCCACACCTACTTTGTGCTTGCCCCGAATCTCTTCAAGAGAGCGGGCATCACCGGCCGCACCTTGCACCACCAAAACATATCCCATCCCGAGATAAGGAGCTGAAAATACAAGGTTTTTCTCAGCAAGCTCGCGCACACCGTCGTCGTCGACGCCAATACCCATGAACAGATCACAGGAGCCTTTGGCAATTGAATTGCGGAGGGCTTTACCGAGGCCGCCACGAGTGCCGGTATCCGTCCAGACATATTCGATGCCCATGCCCGCGTCCTTGGCGATTGCCTCGATGATCTCAATATCGAAACCGGGCGGAAACTCGCCCTGCGACGAATAAGGATAGATGTAGGGGTCGGCGCAAACCGTTAACAAGCCACGTCGTTTTGACTTCTCAAGGGCATCTTCCGCTAGTGCAGCGCCTGAAACACAAAACAGCGCCGCCGCGCCACATACCAAGCCAAGAGCGATTCCAAGGGCCCTGTTCACCGAACATCCTCCAACTTACAAAAAAGGGGAAGGCGGACCATGCCGCCTCCCCCCGTTTTTTGTCAACCGATCTCGTGGCCCTGGAACAGCCACGATACCGATTAAGGCCTATGGCAAACCAAAGGTGACGACAACGCCGCCCTTAGAGTGCTTCTTCAGCCATTCACCGTAGTAAAGCGGCCAAATGCCACCGCCACCGGCGCCAGCCACGAACGACACCATCTGTTCGCCGCCAGCGCTATAAGAGGTTGGGTTGCCGTGGACGCCGGTACCGACGTTGAACTGCCAGAGTTCTTCACCGGTGTCATCGCGCACCGCGTGGACATAGCCTTCGGCATCACCGTAGAAAACCACACCACCGGCCGTGGCGAGCGTGCCACTCACTGCGGGCGTGCTCATCGGACGGATCCAAGCCAAGCTGCCATCAGAGGCATTATGGGCACGGATGGCACCGTTGCCCTTGTTCCAGGTGATGACCTTAGCACCCAGATACCATTCGCCACGCTTCCACTCCATCTTCTTGGCCTGCAAGTCCATGGAGAAGTTGTAAGTCGGCACATAGACCATGCCTGTGCGCGGGCTGTACGCCATCGGATGCCACTCTTTACCACCGTCCAGCGAGGGCGCGATGTCCCGGGTTGGGGCATCGTAGCCGACATCCATTTCCGGCCAATTCATGATCGGGCGGCAATTGTCCTCAAAGCCTTTCGCCCAGTTGACGCGGCTGATCGGCACCACCCAATTGCACTCGAAGTTCTCACGGTTGATTGAATACAGATGACCATTGCGATCACCGTGCAACCAAACCTTCTGACCATCAACATCGGCCAGAATGACTTCGTTCACGCCGTCATAGTCATACGGGTCGTTTGGCGTGTATTGGAAGTGGCCTTTAATTGAACCGTCATCCGGATCCAGCACCAAGGTACTGTTCGAATACAGGTTGTCGCCAAGACGAACGTGACGGTCAAAGTCCGGACCCGGATTGCCAACCGGCCAGTACAGCAGGTGCAGGTCCTTGTCGTACGAACCCGTGATCCACGCCGAGCCGCCCCCATACTTCCAGGACTCGCCGGCCCACGTATCGTTGCCCGGCTCACCCGGCGCGGGGATCGTGTAGGTCTTCCAAACTTCGTCGCCGGTTTCCGCATCACGGGCGGTGATCCAGCCACGAACACCATATTCGGCACCGGCCGTGCCGACGATGATCTTGTCCTGAAGCGCCATCGGCATCACGGTGAAGGTCTCGGCATAAGTATAGTCGCCAACAGCGACGTCATATTCGACTTCGCCAGTGGCGTTGTTCAGCTTCACAAGATGTGCATCCAGCGATGCAAGATAAACACTGTCCTTGTAAGGCGCGACGCCGCGGTTTACCACGTCACAGCACAATTCCGGATAGACGTCAGCCGGAAGTTCACGTTCATACTTCCAGTTCACATCACCGGTCGCGGTGTTCACCGACCAGACCTTGTTGTAAGACGACGTCACATAGCCGGTGCCGCCGACCACGACAACTTCACTATCCTGGCCATCAAGCGAGCCAAATGACAGAATCCATTTGGCTTGAAGATCACTAGCATTGTCTTGATTGATTTGCGTCTGTAGCGCGTAACGAGTCGATTGATAATCCTTGCCATAGTGCATCCAATTCATTGGATCCACGTCAGCATTCATCAACATGTCGTCCGATACATAGTTCGGTTGCTGCGGAGCCGCCTCGAGAACGTCGACTCCCTGAGCCCATGCGGACACCGATCCAAGACTGACAGCGCCGGCTACCAACGCAGCAACGCCCAAAGCCGAACGGCTGCAGGTCGTAAGAGACCGGTCTTTCATGACACAGGTCCTCCCCAAATAGTGCACTTACTACTCACAATCTCGTGCCACAGGTCTTGCCATTTCACCACGCCGCCAGAACGGCCACAGTGTTATCGTCCGCGCAAGCCAACGGAAGCGAGTCCACGACGCATTCAAGACAATCCTAGTCTAGAATATCTGGTTCCTTGGATCGGACCCTGCGTTACGAGCGATGACAACAACTCAGACGCGCGGCCAAGCATTTAGTCATGGCCGTCGCCATCCCTGTTTTTGAGCCACCTACGCACGTCGGAGACAGCTCTGATCATCGGCGCCCAATGTAACGAAAGTCTGTATTAGTTCAACGCAAGATCGCGTCGAAACCGAAATTGGCTGAAATCAACCGACCACAAATCCGTACATTGGAAAAGGAACTCTAGATCTGTCGCGGTCGGCGCGAGGTCTGCCCATGTCTTGGCCGAACAAAGACGAGCAAGGCTGTATTGCGGGCCGTATTTTATCCGGCGAATGCGGCCTGTCCCGACCGAGACCTCTCGCCACGCTTCCGATCAGCAACCAAGGGCGGACAGCGACTTGTGTCTAAATAGTCGACCTGGCAGTCCAAACATTGAAAGCACTCGTTCAAATTAATACGCCCGTTCGGGGCGATCGCCTGAACCGGACAGGATAGTTCGCAAATATGACACGCAGTCCCGCATTGAGGCCGCCGCCGAAGCCAGTCAAACACATGGAGCCGGCCGAAGACCGAAAGCGCCGCGCCCAGCGGGCAAATATATCGGCAGTAAAATCGTTCGAAAAAGAGCCCGACAAAGACAAGCAATCCGGCATACACAACATACGGCCACGCGCGCACGAATTTGAGTGTGATCGCCGTCTTGAAGGGTTCAATTTCGGCCAGTGCCGTTGCCAGTTCGATCGAGAACGCCGCCGCGGCGAACAGCCCCGCCACGATCGCATACTTCACCATCCACATCCGCTCGTTGGCGGCAAATGATGGCGTGTATTGGGGCACCCCGGTCCAACGCGCCAACCGCGCGAGAAGTTCCTGCAACGCCCCAAACGGGCAAAGCCAGCCACAGAACACACCGCGCCCTAATAAAATAAGCGTAACAAGTGTGTAGCCGATGATAATAACCATGAGCGGCTCAAAAAGGAGAGCGGACCACCCTGCCCCTTTGAATAGTGCCAACACATATGCAAAGACATTGACCATCGCCAACTGGGCGCCGGCGATCCATCCCAGCCACACCAACACGAAAAGCAAAAACGCGATTCGCACAATCGCGTGCAACTGTCGGTGACGTGATAATTGATTTTGGAACAAGAGGACGGCGGTCAATACGGATAGCAATGTGATCAAAATCAGAATTTCATAGTCTTGGGCCGCCCACACCTTTTGCCAGTCGCTTAGGGCGCTTTCTCGAAACAGCCCAAAGCCAACGAAGTTGGCCTCTTTCAGGCCCGCCTCCTCTAATGCCGTATCATCGCCAACAATATAACCCGCCGGCAGGCGATAAGAGGCATGGACGGATGGACGCTCTGATTGCGCGGCATTCGCGGCACCTGCCGACGCCGGCATCGGCGCATCCACAAGCAATTCGAAGCGCCACGGCTGCACCGGATCGAAACCGACATCGCGTGATAATCGCAGCAACGCCAATTCATTGAATTTCGGTCCGCCAGCAACGCGCAAGGCCGTCGGCGGCAGCGCCATGTCGGCGCGCAAAAGTATAACCCGGTCATCCTGGATGATGCGCACGCGATCAAAAACGCCGGTCGCTTTGTAATTGCTACCGCGCCAAGAATACCGGCCGCGTCCAGCCACCATCACCAAATGTTCGCCGAACTCCAGATTCGAGAGGTGATGATTGTGCCAGCGGCGCCCGAACAAATTGCGCCCGATACCGGCAGGCGTCGCGAGAGCAACCGCAACCTCGGATGCCGGACCGGTTCCGGCATCGCGATCCTCGCCATCCCATACCAAGAGCTGGACTGCTCCATTGTCCAGCAGAGTTTGCCAATCCGCGTCTTGAAAGAGTTCGAGATCAATGCTTAGCCCACCGGCGGCGCCGACGTCGTCTTTCAGCAAACCTTTGGCGCGCGCGACCTTGCGCGCAGACAAGACGATAGCGCCGTGCATGAGGGTCGAGCTGATCGTTGCACCCGATACGCCATCGATCACACCGCGACCGCGCCGCCGCATGGGGCTATTGATGTCCAACCCTTCCAGACGCGACAAATAGCCTTGCATGGCAGCAACCGGAATAGTACCCGGGCCAAGCATCGGTTCGTATTGTTCCAGCAGAACGCTGCCGGCGATGCGCCCCTCCGCATCCAAACCGACGATGATATCGAAGGGTTCGCCGGCATAGCCACGGCCATCGACAAGATCGTAAGTCGAGAATAGATAGCCAATCGGCGCGTCATCGCGGATGACCTGGGCGACGGCCGGATCGTCTTGCACGTCACCGATCCCATCATTCTCTGGGAACATCATCCGAGTCAGTCCCGGACTGATCCGGGACGGCAACGGGTCGTCCATGTCGGATCGCGCCGGCCCCAGAACGGCGAAAACCGCCATGGCCGCCGCCGTGATCAAAATCCGGGACCACAAACGCGGTCCGATAACCGACGACATGAAACGTCGACCCGAGCTGCGCGGGCTATCGTACGTTGACGAACGGCAGAGAAGCCGCGCCAAGCGTGTTGCCGGCAACAAACATCGGCTGGTTTGGCGAAGTTGGCGATTGCGCCAAAGGTACACCGATTTCCCGAACGAGCTTTTCTAACATGGCCGCCGCGAAGTCTTCATAGTCTTCCGCGATCATCAGAAAAGCGCCCGTGCCACCGATCACGCTGTGCAGGTAGTAGCCGTCGACAAACGGCTCTTCATTGAGAATTGCCAAGCCGTTGACTGTAACCCCGGCGGCAATAGCCTCATCCCGCATGCGCATCGGCTCGACGCCGGAATTCGCGCGGCCATCGCCTGATACATCGATGACTCTTCGCAGCCCCTCGATGTCGTTGTCGTCGAGATGATCTAGTGCGGCACGCAAGGCCCCACCAATGGCCGTTTGGCCGCCGACGATGCGCCTTGGCGTCCGCTGCACCCGTTTGGCGAGCGCCGCGGCGGACTCCGCGTCGCGAATAATAGTCCAATCCACGGCCAGCGCCTGTTCGCCCTTGTCCGACCACTGAATAATGGAAACCGCGACGCCGCTGCCGCCGGCGGCATGGACAGCGTCGACCACATCCGGATGCCGCAGCGCTTCTGCAAGCCCCCGCATCTGTAGGGCATACTCATCCTCGCTGACGCTTGATGAGACGTCGACAGCCAGCACGAGCTCCAAATCCACCCAGTCCTGCGCCAACGCTGCGGTCGGACCAGATATCCCCCACAGGCCAGCGACCAACACCGCAAACCCGCTATAGTGCGCCAAACTGCGCCCGATCGGCTTCATCATGGCGTTATCAATGGCACAAGTGCCGCAAAAGACCAATCAATTGATTGCCATTTCATCGGCTGCAATCACCGCCAGAGCCCAGGCCGCGGCGAACCGAACCGCTGGGTCGGCGTCATCCAAAGCACGTGTCAAGTCGGCGACGGCGGGTGCGGCACGCGCCCTCATATCTCGTAACGCGCCGGCCGCCGCTCGTCTCACATTCCGGTCTGGATCCCGAAGCGCCCGCTTCATCACCGCGATGTCGAACTTCGCTTTGACACCAAACTTGTCCAGTACCGCACTGCGCATGCGTGGCTCGCTCCGGGGACGATCATCCAAGGCCGCGACTACCGCCGGAACACCGATCTCAGGATCCGCACCGAGATGCTCAAGCGCCCACGCCGCCGCCCATGCGACGTCCGGTTCCAGATCATCCAGCGCCGACAACAGGGTCGGCACCGCACCGGGATGGCCAATGCGTTCCAGCGCCACGACCGTCGCCAGTCGCACGTCAAAATCCGGATCCGCGATCCGGCCAACCACGCGCGGTAACGCTTCGCCAGCCGGTGGCCCGATCAGGCCCAGGGTACTGATCGCCGCGCGCCGCGTTTCAGGATCGGGATCGGCGACTGCGGAAGAAAGCGCACCAAGAGCTGCGGCGGCATCCTGACCGATTTCCTCGAGGGCACGCACCGACATCCGGCGCGCTTCCGCGTCAACACCGGCGATGACCTGCGCCAATTCAGCGACCGCGATCTTGCCATATTTGGCCAGGGCATCCGCCGCCGCCAAACGCACGGTACTCTCATTATCGACGAGGGCCTCCACGAGCCGGGGCATCACCAAATCGGCCGACCCGGCAATGTTCCCCAGCGCCACGGTCGCCAAGCGGCGCAAATCCTTGTTTGGATTGTCGGTTATGTCCAATAAAGGTAAGACCGCAGCACCGGCGGCCGGGCCAACCGCGCCCAGCGCACGGACGGCGGCGACACGTACATCGTCATCCGGATCCAACAATGTCTCGATCAGAGCGGGGACGACTATTCTTTCGATCGCTGCCCGATGTGCGTTAGCCGCTGCGGAGCGTTGCGCCGCATCCTTGCCTTTCGGGAATTCCGGCGGTGCGCCGATAGCCTGGCCGACATCGTCCATCCAGGCACTCTGTTCGACGATACGCCCAAGGGCGCCCGCCGCGGCACGACGAACCCGGCGGTCCTTGTCCGCAAGCGCGGCAACAAGCGGTTCCAGTGCGGCACGGGCTTCGCCCCCAATCCCTGTCAGGGCGCGTGCCGCAGTGTACCGGGTTTGCGGGTCTGGATTCCGCAAAGCTTCAATAAGATACGGCACAGCCGGCGATCGCATATTGGCCAAGGCCCCGGCGGCCGCCGACCGAACGGATAGGTCGGGATCTGCCAACGCACCAACGAGGTGCGGGATCGATGCGAGCGCGCGCGTGCCGATAACGCTTAAAGCACCCGCCGCGGCTCGCCGAACTTGCGGTTCGGCATCGGACAGGGCATCGATCAACGCTGGGTTGGTGTGATTGAGCTGCGCGCCAATGCGCTCCAATGCGATGATGGCCGCGACGCGGACGTCGATCGCGGGATCTCGCGTCAAAACCACCAGATCAGGCACCAGGTGACGGGCCTCACCGACATCTAGGGCCCCGATCGCGCGCGCGGCGATGGCGCGTCTGCCAGGGTCGGGCGCGGACAGCGCAGCTCGCAGATTGTCGGTTGGATTGACGGCCCCAGCCTCGATCGCGGCGGTACTCAGCCACAGAAACCAAATCAGAACCAGAATACCGTTCCGATGTGTCCGGCGGCTCACTTCGCGCCACGCGTCACAAAAAGAATCGCCACCGGTGGCCGCGCGCGGACTCGCTTTGTTCGGCATAAGGTCAATTATGCCGTAACTCTCCGTGACCTGTCAGTTGGCCTGTCTGGTAAAACCTGGTGCGACCGGCGAACCGCGCGCCGTCGGGGGCTATGGCGTGACTAGGCCGGCAGGAACCATGAGGAACCGCGCGCCTTCTTTTTCCCTTTTCGATCGTCCGCCGCCTGGCCGGTCGCGCGCGCCTCGTCTTCTTCATTCATGGCGGCGAGACGTTGATTCATCGCGGCGAGCATTGCTTCGGCTTCTTTTTCCGGAGACTCCGCGTCATCATCGTCGTCGGCTTCAGACGGCGCGTCGAGCGCGTCAGAACCGGAAACTATCTCGGCGACCTCTGGATCGGTCGCAGATTCGTCCAAATCATGCTCGATCGCGGTTTCTTCCGCCACCAGTTCGGTCGTCGGGCTATCCGTGTCAGCAGCCTCGGCCTCCCCGGCGCTGGTCGTGCTACGCGCCTCGCTCTGCTCGATCGCGGCAGGTATGATGCCAGAATTCGCCGACTCACCCGGCGACTCGGAGACCAAGGCGAATAGACGTTGCTCAATCGTGGTCTCGTTGCCGCCGCCCACTTCCGGTTCGCCGCGCTCGACGGTATTCAGCAAAGTACTCAGCATAGTCCGCAGGGTTTCATTTTCCTGCCGCAAGACCTCGTTGGTGTCGCGAAAATGCTCGTTTTCTTCGCGTATGGCCGACACTTGAGCCTCACGTTGCGCGACTTCGTCGCGCTTTTCTTGCTGACGTTTCTCGACAAGTTCGACCAGGTCCGCGAGACCTTTGCCGTAATTCTTGCGCTGCTCGTCGATCTGCCCGAATCGTTGCTCGGCAGCCCGAACGCGCTTTTGCAGTTCGTCAATATCAGCGATGACGCGACCGTCCATTTTCCCGTTAGCTCCCAACGCCTTACGCCTCAACGCATGTGCATTGCCGGGGCAGTAACCGCCAAGGCTTGGCATATCCCCGTATGTCTACAGATCACAGGCCCAATCAGGCCGAAATCAGCATGCCCGACCTGCCAGCACGCGGATGCGATCGCGGTCACAACGGTACCTTTTGCCACAGTTATGGCGGATTATTGCTGTCAAACAAAGGTTTGGCACGTCGGCCCGGTCACACCGACGTATTGTGCGTCACATCCATTGTCACCGATTGCGCATGACGAAGTTCAATGTCGATTGCGGCAGTGCAATAAAGCGTCTTGCCCAAAGTTGTAAGACATCAATCAGGCATGCAGCTGTCACAACCTTTGAAACAAAAGTAAATCACGCACCGTATTGTTTGCTTCTGTCATCCCCCCCATATCCAAAAGGTGCGTTGGCATCTTTATCAAACTTTCGGGTCGTAACAATGGACGTCTTCGATCTCTTCTCATCGATTTACAGCCAGGAGAAGCAGGAAGAACTCACGCTGAAGGACTATCTGCTTGCCTGCCGCGAAGATCCGATGATGTACGCCACGGCGGCGGAACGGATGATTGCCGCAATCGGAGAGGCGGAAGTTATCGATACCAGTCCGGACCCAAGATTGGGCCGAATCTTCCTCAACCGGACCATCAAACGGTACCCGGCATTTCACGATTTTTATGGCATGGAAGACACAATCGAGCGGATTGTGGGCTATTTCCAGTACGCTGCACAGGGCCTAGAAGAGCGTAAACAGATTCTTTACTTACTGGGTCCCGTCGGCGGCGGCAAATCGTCTTTGGCCGAACGCCTCAAGCAATTGATGGAAATTCATCCGGTGTATGTCCTGAAGGCCGGAGACCAGATCAGCCCGGTGTTCGAGTCACCCCTGGGCTTGTTCAACCCGGACCGCATGGCCGATTTGCTTGAGGAAAAATATGGCATTGCCCGGCGCCGCCTGACCGGATTGATGTCGCCATGGGCGATCAAGCGCCTCGATGAATTCGGCGGCGATATCTCCAAGTTTACGGTCGTCAAACTGCAACCGTCGAAATTGCGACAGGTCTGTATCGCAAAAACCGAGCCCGGTGATGAGAACAATCAGGATATCTCAGCGTTGGTCGGCAAGATCGACATTCGCAAGTTGGAACATTTCAGCCAAAACGATCCGGACGCCTATAGCTTCTCTGGCGGTCTGAATCGAACCAGCCAGGGCCTGCTGGAATTCGTCGAAATGTTCAAGGCACCGATCAAGGTCTTGCATCCCCTGCTCACGGCAACGCAGGAGGGCAACTATCTGGGTACCGAAAGCTTCGGCGCCTTCCCCTATCAAGGTATCGTCTTGGCGCATTCCAACGAAGCGGAATGGCAGCAGTTCAAGAACAATCGTAACAACGAGGCGTTTCTTGACCGCATCTGCGTAATCAAGGTTCCCTACTGCCTACGAGTTACCGAAGAATCGCAGATTTACGAGAAACTGTTGCACAATAGCGAGTTGGGCGACTCCCAGTGTTCACCCGGTGTGCTCGATTTGTTGGCGCGCTTTTGTGTTCTCACCCGTTTGCGTGAGCACGAGAATTCGACGCTCTATTCGAAAATGCGCGTCTATGACGGCGAGAACCTAAAAGACACGGATCCCAAAGCGAAGTCGATGCAGGAATACCGCGACGCCGCTGGTGTCGACGAAGCAATGACCGGTGTCAGTACGCGCTTCGCTTTCAAAGTGCTGTCTGAGACCTTTAACTATGACATCAACGAAGTCGCCGCGGATCCGGTGCATCTGATGTATGTGCTGGAGCAGGCGGTCAAGCGCGAGCAGTTCCCCGAGGAAACGGAGAACCGCTATCTTGATTTCCTGAAATCGGAGTTGAGCCCACGATATGCCGAGTTCATCGGCCACGAAATACAGAAAGCCTACCTGGAATCATACTCCGAATACGGTCAAAATCTGTTCGACCGCTACATCGCCTATGCCGACGCGTGGATCGAGGAACAGGACTACAAAGATCCCGACACGGGTCAAATCTTCGACCGGCAGGTCCTCGACGCTGAGCTGTCGAAAATCGAAAAACCGGCCGGCATCGCAAATCCAAAGGATTTCCGTAACGAAGTCGTCAAGTTCGCCTTGCGTGCCCGGGCCAACCACAAAGGCAAGAACCCGCACTGGACAAGCTACGAAAAGATGAAGGACGTCATCGAAAAACGCATGTTCAGCCAGGTTGAAGACCTCTTGCCCGTAATCAGTTTCGGCACGAAGAAAGATAGCCAAACCGATAAGCAGCATACCGAATTTGTCAGCCGGATGACGGGGCGCGGCTACACCGAACGCCAAGTCCGCCGGCTTGTCGAATGGTACATGCGCGTGAATAAGGCCGGGTAGTGCCCGCCTCGCCGCGGAGACACTGAGATGTCCCATTTCATAGATCGACGGCTGAACCCCAAAGACAAGAGCCTAGGAAATCGCCAGCGATTCATGCGGCGGGCGCACGCCCAAATCAAGGAAGTGGTCAATCGGTCGGTCAAAGGCCGCAACGTTTCCAATATTGATACCGGCGAAACAATCAAAATCCCGACCAAGGGCATAGGCGAACCGCGCTTCCACAATGCGCCCACCGGCGGCTATCGACAACGCGTCTTTACCGGCAATCGCGAATTCGTCACCGGCGACACCCTGCCAAAACCGCCCGAGTCCGGCGGCAATGGCGGTGGCAAGGAAGGCAGCGACCAGGGCGAAGGTGAAGATGCCTTTGAATTTGCCCTCACGCGCGATGAGTTCCTCGACATCTTCTTCGAAGACTTGTCTTTGCCCGACCTTGTCAAGACCAGCCTAAGAGAAGTCACGACCTACAAAATGCGCCGCGCCGGATTTACGGTGACCGGCACAACCGCGAATATCAACGTGTTGCGCACCATGCGGAACAGTTACGGGCGTCGGCTTGCATTGCGCCGGCCAAATCCGGACGACATCGCCGAGCTCCAGGAAAAGATCATCCAACTTGAGGCCGTCGAATCACCCACCGAGACGCAAGCGCGTACGCTTTCCGCGCTTCGCGAAGAGCTCGAACGGCTCGAACGGAAATGGCGCACTGTGCCTTTCATCGATCCGCTCGACATTCGCTACAACAATCTGCAGCCGTTTCCCGAGCCCAACACCAACGCCGTCATGTTTTGCTTGATGGACGTGTCTGGCTCGATGGGCGAACGTGAAAAGGATCTCGCGAAACGTTTCTTTATGCTGCTGCACCTCTTTTTGCAGCGCCGCTACGAACGAATTGACATCGTCTTTATTCGCCACACGCACGAAGCGCAAGAAGTCGACGAAGAGACATTTTTCTACAGCCGGGAAACCGGCGGCACCGTCGTCAGTACGGCCTTGGTCGAGATGCTGAAGATCGTGCGCGCGCGCTATCCCACCAACGAATGGAACATTTACGCGGCCCAGGCTTCTGACGGCGACAACTATTCGGGTGACGGCCAGCGCTGTACGTCGCTGCTGGGGCAAGAAATCATGCCCCTTTGCCAATATTATGCCTATGTCGAGATTTTGGACGAGCGTGAACTTGAGATATTCCGGGGCTCCCACAATGGCGCCGCGCTATGGCGGGCTTACCGCCCCGTCGTGGACGATTGGGCGAACTTCGCCATGAAACGGATTGCGCGCCCAAGCGACATTTATCCGGTGTTCCGCGAGCTGTTCGCGCGAGACAGGGAGAAGAGCTAAACCGAAATCGGATTTCCTTCCAGACATAGGCCGATCACTAAAACAACGCATGATGGAACGCAGGGCTTAGCATGGCACGAAGGGCAAGACGAAAATTATTGTTCGACGGATCCGAATGGGACTTTGACACCCTTCGCAAGACCTATGACGCCATCAATGACGTGGCGGTCAACGATTTAGGCTTGGACATCTACCCCAACCAAATAGAAATCATCTCTTCTGAACAGATGTTGGACGCCTACTCATCAATTGGCATGCCATTGATGTATCGACATTGGTCTTATGGCAAGCATTTCGTACGCGATGAAAAAATGTATCGAAAGGGCTTCGCGGGGCTCGCCTATGAGATCGTGATCAATTCCAATCCCTGCATCAGCTACAACATGGAAGAAAACACGATGCCGATGCAGGCATTGGTTATGGCCCACGCCGCCTTTGGGCACAATCATTTTTTCAAGAATAATTACTTGTTTAAACAGTGGACTGATGCCGAAGGTATCCTCGATTATTTGAACTTCGCCAAGAACTACGTCGCCAAGTGCGAAGAGAGCCACGGCTTTGACGCGGTCGAGGAAACGCTCGATGCCGCGCACGCCCTCATGGATCACAGCGTGTTCCGCTATCGGCGGCCGCCGAAATTGAACCTCAAGGAACAGCAGGCGAAGGAACGCGAACGACGCGACTACGAAGAACGCACATTTAGCGATATATGGCGGACCTTGCCGAAACACGGCAACAATGAAAAAGATATTGCGGCCGAAGAAATAGAAAAACAAAAGAGAAAACTAAACCTGCCGCAAGAAAATCTTTTGTACATGATCGAATCGCACAGCCCAATTTTGGAAGATTGGCAGCGCGAAATCATTCGTATAGTCCGAAATATCTCACAATATTTCTATCCACAAAAACAAACGAAAATAATGAATGAAGGGTGCGCGACGTTTGTTCATTATTATATCTTGAATACACTTTACGACCGAGGCCAGATCACTGAAGGCGCCATGTTGGAAATCATTCATAGCCACTCAAACGTGGTCGCCCAACCGGATTTCGACGACCCTCGCTATCGCGGTCTAAATCCATATGCTCTGGGTTTTAGTATGATGCGGGACATTCGACGCATCTGTACCGACCCAACGGCGGAAGACCGTGATTGGTTTCCCGATATCGCCGGTTGTCAGGATTGGCGCAGTGCTCTAAAGGACGCATGGGCAAATTACCGCGATGAGTCGTTTATCCGCCAATTCCTCAGCCCCAATCTCATGCGCGAAATGAGGATGTTTGTTCTCACTGACGATCCAGAGGAAAGCCACTTCACCGTTGGCCCAATCCATGACGAACGTGGCTTCGAGGAACTCAGACGCACCGTCGCACATTCGTTCGACTTGTCGATCCGCGAACCAGACATTCAAGTTGTCGACGTCGATTTGCTTGGTGACCGTCAACTTGTGCTTCATCATGTGGTACGCAACGGGATTCCTCTGGATGAAAAAGACCGAGACCAAGTCCTGCGCCATATTCGGCGCCTATGGGGCTATGGCGTGACGCTCATTGGAATCTCGGACAAGTCCGGCGAAACCGTCTACGAAACCAAGCTCGCGGCCTAAGCACTGCCCTCTTGCGCGCCCCGGTCGCAAAACAGCACATCGGAAGCCACCCGTTCGATCGGAGCCGTCGACCGGAGTGCCTGATCCAGTACCACGAATCGCATGATCGAACAGGCCACTTGATCCAATTTAGTGAGGGTGCGGCGATCCTGACGTGAGATAAGGTTGGTGAGGTTATGTGACCGCCGACGCTATCATTTGCGTACAGATGCTTACCAGGGGCCCCGCCACACTGATGTTCACCCACTTGTTGCGATTTCCACTGGTCGTTGTCTGCGCGCTGGGCACGCATATTGCCAGCGCCGAGGAAGATATTCTGCAAATCGATCCGGAGCTGGAAACAAGCGGCTCCGTGTTGGTCTTGCCGGTCCTGGATCCGGCCCGAGGTCGGGAATTGTTTGTGACCAAGGGCTGTGTCGTATGCCACGCCATAAACGGTGTTGGTGGTAAGGCGATCAGCGACTTGGGCGGTGAACCGGGACCAAGTTTGGAGGCGGCGAAGCTCGGTCCGCGCCCGGATCCCTTCGATTTCTTCGCAAAGATGTGGCGCGGCGCGCGCCAGATGATTGATTTTCAGGAACAGCAACTGGGCTATCAAATTGGCCTGCGCGGCGACGAGATCGCCGACATGATGGCCTTTCTGTACGATCAAGCCGAACAGGACAAATTCACCGCCGAGAGCTTCACGCCACCAATCTTCTGGTATCGGACACCAGTCGATGACGATACCAACTGAGACGAGGCGCGATACCGGTAGATCCGTATCCCGTTGGGGCTGCTTCTTATGGGTGCTGACCGCGGCAATGCTTATCCTGTGGACATTGGCACCGGTCGGCGCAGAACCGACCGACCGCACCACTGAGGGCGTCTGGTCGGAGCTCGACGCCAACAATAACGTTCGGCTCAAGATCCACTTTTTCTGGGCAATCGGATGCCCCTACTGCAAGAAAGAGCGCGCCTTTCTAGACGACTTGGTGAACCAATATTCGTGGCTTGACGTCGTCGACTATGAGGTCAGCAAGAATCGCGACAATGTCAAGAGATTGCTTCAAATGGCAAAAAATGCTGGAGGTAGCACGTCACTGGTGCCGACGTCTTTTGTTTGCGGGCAAATGACGGTCGGCTATCAGTCAGATGAGATTACCGGCGAAACATTGCACCGGCAAGCTGTCAACTGCTATGCGCGGCTATTGGCATCTGGACCATCAAGCGCGGAAATCGGCGCCTCGGCGGCCGACACGCCGCCCCCGCCCATTGATTTGCCATTGCTTGGCCAATTCGAGACTGCATCGGCATCGATACCTGTCCTCACAGTTGCCATTGCAACAGTTGACGCATTCAATCCATGTGGGTTGTTCGTGCTGTTGATGTTGATGAGCATGATGATCCGCGCGCATAGTCGTGCGCACATGTTGGCGATTGGTGCGACTTTCGTGCTGACGTGGGCGGCGATGTACTTCCTTTTGATGAGTGCATGGCTGAGTCTATTTGACTATGTCGGCGATATCACGCTGATTACGACGGTCGCGGGCCTCACTGTGTTGGTGATGGCTGCGCTCAATTTCAAAGACTATATGGGCGTCAAGCGCGGACCAACCCTGTCGATGAGCGCGCGCGCCAAGTCTGGCCTGTTCGCGCGCATGGGCGGACTGAGTCATCGTGCAGTAGAGGCGAAAAGCGGTGCGGACGCCGCGCATTCGGGTCCGGTGCGCGCAGCAGCCATGGCACCGATGATCGTGGGCACGATGGCTTTGACTTTGTCGGCTGGTGGTTACGCCTTGTTGTGCACGACAGGCTTTGCCATGACGTACACACGTGCCCTTACGCTGCACGACTTGCCCGCGTTTCAATACTTTCTCTATTTGGGTTTCTATGTTGGCATTTACATGATTCCAATGTCCCTGATCGTCGTCGCCTTTACCGCCACGCTTGGATCAAGAAAACTAAAAGAATCAGAAGGGCGCGCCTTAAAATTATTATCGGGCATTATGTTAGCCAGTTTGGGTGTCATCCTGGTTACGACGCCCGATTTACTGAAGAATCCGCTCATTGTGGTCGCTATCATGGTGGCCGCCATTGTGATTACCGCGATTATTACCAATACCGAATCGGTCATCAAGAGTCGGCCCAAAGCCCACCAACCGTGACAATCACACGATTCCCGATGTTTCAGGAGTTCGACATCATGACGCGCATTTCCTTCTTGTTGGCTCTTGTCCTTGCGTTTGCTGGGCAAGCCGCGGCCAGCGAGCAATTCACGTTGGACAACTATGAACGGATGAAGAGCTCCGATCGGCAAACGCTGGGCATGATTTTGGGCGCGATGTACGAAACCGCGGTCTATGCCCAAGGCGCCATCGAACATCCTGAATTCTGTTTTACGCCGGTCCCCATACCAAGCGCCGAGTTGATCGCGTTCGTCGACGACGAAGTTGCCTCACCGACCGGCAGCCTCGGGCGCGAGTACACGGGCAACGATCACGTCGCGCTCGTCCTGGTCAATGCTTTGCAAAACCAGGATGTCTGCCGCTAAGCGCAATGCTGCACCAGAATGCAGGACCACTGGAGCTAGGCCCCACGCACCGAAGAAACAAACGCGTCGACTTTGGCACGCAGCAATTGACGTTGTTCAGCAACGCGCTTGGCGGCGTTGACGGTCAGGCTTGAGGTATTTTGGATTTCTCTGGTGGCCTCAGACACGTGCATGACACTTGCCAAGACTTCTTGGCGGCATATCGAACGTTTGCCGGATCCGTCCAAGTCACGCACAGCGCATCAAGCTCTGCGTACAACGAATTGGTGTCAGACCAAACATTCACCCTTCGGTTTCGCATACAAGATAGTCGGTGAACATCCCGCCATCACTCGATCGCGGATCTTGAGGGTCGGCACGCGTAAACTTCCCGCGAGCATTGTACCGGGCGTATTGACCGCGGGCGCTAGGTTTGCGTGGTGGTCGTTTGGCGACGGATTTTGCTGAGCATTGTCTGTACTCACCCGATTGAGTCCGCACGGCCCGAATCGCTTGTTTGAGTCCTGGGCCGTTGGTTTGCGTGCAAACGAATCGATTGCGATGTACAGCGTGCAAGCTCTCGTTTTTCAGAACCGATCACATGGTCCGCGGTATCAAGTCAAAGAAAACACCGCTGACGACCAACGGCAGCAATCTTGCCACAGATTCCGCAACACTCGTAACGGTCGTTCGCAATCGCAGAATGTTAATTAATGGTTGATAAATACTCAAAAATCAACCTGTGGATGAATTCGTCGCCCCAGACCCACTTATTGGTCAGAATTCAGGCGGGCACCAGTCGCGCCAGGGCGTCAATGGCGGCCTGAACGCCGCCGCGCCCATGTGGAATTTCAAGCGCGGCAAGGCCAATTTCGACGGCAGAGAGCGCGCCGAGGATCATCGGCGCGTTTACGTGGCCCATGTGGGCGATACGAAATGCGCGGCCGTTGAGATCGCCAATCCCAATTCCCAGCACCACGCCACATTTCTCCCGGCAATATTCAAGCAGTTGGTTCGGTGATCGGTCGCCGTTTGTTACGATTGTCGTGACCGCGTCAGCCCGTTCGCGATCGGCAATGATGTTAAAGGCAAGCGCATTGCCCTCGGTCCAGCAAGCGACGGCGTGTCGGACGGCGCACGCCAACAACGCGTGCCGCTGATACACACAATCCATGCCCTCATCAAACAGCAAGTCCAATGATTTCCGCAGGGCGAACAGCAAATGCTCGGGCGGCGTGCCGCAATATTTCATGTAGTGCTCATCACCGTCGCGTGCAGTCCAATCCCAATAGCGACTGCGCAGATTGGCACGTTGATGCGCGCCCTGAGCGCGTTGGCCGGCCGCGACGAAACTCAGCCCGGGCATCATCATGAGACCTTTCTGCGACGCTGCGACGGCGACGTCCACGCCCCAAGCATCCATTTCAAAGGGGACGACCGCCAGCGATGCGACCACATCGACCATTAACAGGGCATCATGACCAGCCGCGTCGATCGCCTCTCTGATCGCCGGGATATCGTTTACTACGCCGGATGCCGTGTCGACTTGCACCACCAACACGGCTTTTATCTCACCGGATTTGTCATCCCGCAGGCGCGCTTCCAAGGCCGCCGGATCGACCGCCCGACGCCAGTCGCCCGGAATGCGGTCCACCGTGATGCCCAGCATTGCCGCCATTTCGCCCCAACCGTGCGCAAAGCGACCACTCTCCAGCACCAAGATTCGATCACCCCGTGACAATACATTGCTCAAGGCGGCCTCCCACGCGCCGTGGCCATTGGCGGCATAGATGTAGGACCGGCCTTGCGTACAAAAAACCGTGCGCAAGTCCATCAGGCAACGATCTGTCAGAGCAATTAGATCTCCTGCATAGATATCCACCGCCGGTTGATGCGCCGCGTTGAGAACGCTTTCCGGAACGGTCGTCGGCCCGGGAATACATAGAAATTGGCGGCCATTGCTTACTGTCATGTCCCGCGCTTCCTTCCACTACGCATTGCGTCGCGCGCGCAACAATACGAAAGAACGGCACCGTCGAACACCAACATTGCGGCCCAAAGGGTTCCCGTCGGCAGCACGTGTTTGTCTGGTGTACACTGTTGGCCAACGACAAAGTTTGACGACTGATAATACCAATCGAAGGAGCCACCGCGGCAATGGAACTCGGACTGACTGGCAAAACTGCGTTGATCACCGGTGGATCAAAGGGCATTGGCCGCGCTATCGCCGATCGACTCGCAGACGAGGGCTGTCACCTGCGCCTTGTGGCGCGTACAAAGCAGGACCTGGAGACGGCAAAAGCCGAGATTTCAGCGCGTTGTGATGTCAATGTGACGGTTCATCCGATCGATTTGAGCGATGGCGAGACGGCCCGGGGTTTGGCCAAGAATTGCTCTGACGTCGATATTCTGGTGAACAATGCCGGCGCCATACCAGGCGGTTCGCTATCTGATGTTGTCGAGCCACAATGGCGCGAGGCCTGGGATCTCAAAGTCTTTGGATATATCAATCTGTGCCGCGCATATTTCGAGAGTATGACCAAACGTGGACATGGCGTCATCGTAAACATCATCGGCATGGCCGGCGAACGCCCTGACTTCAGCTATATCGCCGGGACGACGGGAAATGCGGGCCTTATGGCGTTCACGCGCGCTTTGGGCAGCCGCAGCATTGACAACGGCGTCCGTGTCGTTGGCGTCAATCCTGGATTGGTCGAAACAGAACGTATGGTCAAATTGCTGAAAAAGCGCGCTCAGGAGAATTTCGGCGATGAAACTCGATGGCAATCCCTGTTGGCCCCGCTGCCGCTTGGCCGCGCGGCAAACCCAGAGGAAGTCGCGGACCTGGCCGTTTTTCTAGCCTCCGCCCGAGCCAGCTATATTACCGGCACGATATTCGAGATCGACGGTGGTGCCAGCGTACGCGGCGGCGTGTTTTAGCAGCGCATGAGAGCTGATCCGCTGGTCTTTCTTGTCGCGGGGGAACCATCCGGCGACGCTCTCGGCCAGCGATTGATGGCGGCGCTGCGCCAACAGACCAAGAATCGTATTAGATTCGCTGGCGTCGGCGGCGAAAGGATGGCCGCGGAAGGTCTGGTAAGTCTGTTCCCCATGAAGGAACTCAGCCTAATGGGCTTGGCCGAAATCTTGCCCCATGTGCCGCGATTATTGGGGCGCCTTCATCAGACCGCCGAAACCATCAGATGCGCGCCACCCGACATTGTCGTGACCATTGATTCCCCTGGGTTTTGTTTGCGATTGGCATCGCGTGTGCGTGGACTTGGTATCCCGATCTTTCACTATGTCGCACCCCAGCTCTGGGCGTGGCGGCCGGGCCGCGCGCGTAAATTGGCCAACTCGGTAGACCACCTGATGGCGCTTTTGCCTTTCGAACCCGAGTTTTTCGCGCGCGTCGGCTTGAAATGCAGTTTTGTCGGCCACCCCATTGTCGAATCCAATGTTCGCGAAGGGAACGCCGCGCGCTTTCGGAAACGGCACAACCTGTCGATTGAGAGGCCGGTGATCGCTGTGCTACCCGGCAGTCGCAGCACAGAAGTAACTCGTCTCGTGCCGGTGTTCTGGCGCGCATTGCGGTTATTAGCCGATCGCCACCGCGACCTAACCGTCGTCATACCGGCGGCCGAACCTGTCCGTGATCGCATCGAGAACGCCGTCAATAACTGCCCCGTCCGCGCGATTATCGTGACAGACGCGCAGGACAAAGCCGACGCCTATGCGGCGAGCGCCGCGGCACTGACCAAATCCGGAACCGTGACCTTGGAACTGGCCCTTGCTGGCGTGCCAATGGTTGTCACCTACCGCATCAACCGCTTAACCGCCATGATTATCCGACGCCTGATCAAAGTGGAACAAGTCGCCCTGATCAATCTCATTGGCGCGCAGCCAATCGTCCCCGAGTTGCTGCAAGAACATTGCACACCCGGCGCACTTGCCGACGCAATCGATGTATTGTTAACGGACCCAGACGCAGCGGCACGCCAAAGGGCGGGTTTTCGCGACGTGCTGCGGCGTTTGGGAGACGCCCCGCCGCCGCCAAGCACGCGCGCCGCCGACCTGATATTGGCCGCCATCGCCGAACGAAGCGCGGCGAAACCGTAATTCACCTATTCATGTTTCGACACAGCAGGAAAATCGACCGACAACCGGCGGTAAAATCCTGCCGACGAACATCATATCCAGCCTCTGTGACGAGGTTACGCAAGCGCGGCACCGTAAAGCCACGATAGCCGATTTCCCACTTATGCGGCTCCCAACCGTCGGCAGCCGGCGCTGGAAATTCGGTCAGAAAGCGGAACTTCTTCAGCGCGCTCCGTTTACGCCAAACGTACCGATTGAGATACGTCGAGAAACTGACCTGAAAACCTTCGTAGGGCACCGAAATTAGCAGCCATGGGACTTCGGACGCGGAGAATCGGGCCAACACATCACCAACCTGCGACCAGGGGATGTGTTCCAGCGTCTCGCAGCAGACGATTACGTCGTGCCCCATTAACCGCTCTGGTGTCACATTCCGGACATCACCTTGAATGTGACGAGTCACGCCGGGCACCCGCGGTTCCGGCGCCACATCGAGCGTTGTTACCCGATATCCGGCGTTGATCATCATGGCGCTGACCAACCCAAGATAGGGCCCAACCTCCAGCACCTTCTCTATGTCCAGCTCCTTCAGCATATGGACTTGCTGCCACTGGTGCACAACACGCTTTTCGGAGTAGTAGGCGTACCATCGGGATCTGTGCTCGGCCGACATGGCGGAGTTCACCGATCGCGCCGACGCGGTCACCGCAACGATTCCCCTGCGGCGGCAATCAACGCAGCATGTGCTCGCAGACTCTCTGTCACGCGAACCGCGGCGTCTAAGGCACGGACGCCGTCGTGGCCGCTGACCAGCGGTGGCGTGCCCTCCACAATAGACTGCAAGAAAGCACCGATGGATTGGCGTAAAGGATCGGCGTCGGCAAAGCTCTCCGTCGTGGTCACGACCTTCGGCATGGCCTCGACCGGACGCGGCCCGGCAAGCGCCACCTTACGTATGCTGTGCGCGTCGAAATCCACCGTCAGGTAGCAATCGCGCTGAAAAACGCGCATACGCCGTTCGGTCTTCAGACTGATGCGGCTGGCGGTAATATTCGCTATACATCCATTAGTGAACTTCAATCTCGCATTCGCAATATCCTCACTGGCAGATACCACGGGCGCGCCGGCCGCGTCGACCGACTCCAGGGGTGATTCGACGAATGCCATGATCAAGTCCAGATCGTGGATCATCAAATCCAAAACGACATTGATGTCCATGCTGCGCGGTTTAAACGGCGCAATGCGGATCGATTCAACGTAAAGTGGCCGCACCAAATGCTGTCGCAACGCTTGCGCGGCACCCGAAAATCGGACCAGATGGCCGACCTGCAACACACGCCGTTGGTCACGAGCCAGCGACACTAAATCTTCGGCTTCCGCAACCGTATGTGCGATTGGCTTTTCAACCAGCACATGGGCGCCGGATTCAAGAAAATCCTTGGCGACCGTATGATGTTGAAGCGTCGGGACCGCGATAATTGCGGCATCGACCTGGGACAGCAGCTCGCGATAGTCAGCGACTGCCCGACACCCAAACTCCTGGCCGGCAGCAGCCCGCACCGCCGGATCGATATCAGCGATCGCGACCAGCTCAGCGGAATCAAGCGCGCTCAACTTCTGTACGTGGTAGCGACCAAAATGGCCGACACCGACAACCACGACACGCACCTTAGAACCAGACATTGACACACGTTCGGAAGCCTGCACCGAGGCTCCGTCCCATAGCGGCGAACGCGCCTCTATACCACGTTCGCCGGCCCGCTGCCGATTCGCTGGCTACATCTCGATACGCACCACATTGTAGAAGCTGTCCGATCGCACGTCAGCCGTGGTCGTCAGATAGATCTGCACGCGTCCGCTCTTGTAGAATTTGGCAAATCCCGGCGGGTTTTGACGCAATGTCGAACCGCGCCATCGGCCACCGCCGCTGACCGAGGTCAGCAGGCACCGATCGACCCTGTGTCCCAGATCTAGGATCTCTTGCTTAAAACGCGCCTCTGCCTGCCACCCGCCGGCGCGCCCCCGACATTCATAGGCCGCACCAATGACTTCCGTGACCCGACATTGATTAGTGCCCGGCAAGTCAACGATGCCGCGCCAGGATTGGCGATCGAGTTGCGGTCCTTTGAGGCCCGCGAAATCCTCAAATGCGTGAAAGACGATTTCCTTAAGCGCCGCGCAGAAATCGTCGTACGACCGCGCGATCGCGCGCTCCTCAATGCCCGGTACGACGGCCGCTACCGCGGTGCGGTCTTCTTGTGCGGCGGCCGGCACCAGCAAGATCGTTCCAAAATAGGCCGCTGCGGATAAGCGAACACCTATCCATCTCAAGTTGCACAACATAGGGCCCCACCCTCCCTTGGTGTCACTCTCGGTCGGCTATCGGCTCTGCTGACCGCGTGGTTCGGTTTCTCTTGTCCCGTTCTGCCACCGCCGCGCCGACCGGCCTGCCATCCATCGATCGGCTTTGCTGGCGACAAGCAGTCACCTCGAACCTTTAGCCAATAGTGATGATAGCCACGATCCGGCGTTTGACCTGTGTCTTTCTTGGAACAATTGCCGCAGTAGCGGGTGAAACGCGGGATCTGGTCGCCTGTGCGAATATGCTAAAACTTCTGAAAATTGCCGCTTAATTTTTTGAAACGAATAACTTATTTTCTCTCAAAAGATGCACAGCTAATGGGCGGCCAAAGGCAATTCTATGCGAATGGCAAATCCACCCTCGTGACGATTGTGCGCACTGACTCGGCCACCCAACGCTTCGATGTTGCGGCGGACAACCCACAACCCAATACCATAATGTGCGTGCGCCTCAGGTGTCGTGCCGTCATGGCCATTGCCCGCACCGCTGCCGTTGGCGTTCTTTTTTCGATACGAAAAGTAACGTTCGAACACTTTCTCGGCCATGTCGCTCGGCATGCCCGGACCGTCGTCTGTCACCGCGATGCGGACCACGCCTTTCGTTTTCACAGCTGAGATCTGAACCAATCCACCATGCGGTGAAAATCCAATGGCATTGTCCAGAATGTTCTCGATCACCGTCTCCAACAACTCGGTCCCGCCGCGCACATAGACCCCTTCTTGAACACGCGCCGCGACCAATACATCGTTGACAATCGCCGCGCCCTTGTACTCGTCTGCCAACTCGTCGAGCAGCTCAGAAAGGTTTATGAGATCGCGCGGCGGATTGATCAAGTCGGCTGTCGATTCTTCCAGACGCCGGGCCGCGGATACCAACGTATCAAGGCGGTCGACCGATGATTCGAGATTCTCGAGCGCCCGACGGCTGCGCGCGTCGCCCCCCCTGACGGATCGCTTGAGGGGCTCCAGCGACTGCCGAATAATCGACAGCGGTGTCTTAAAGGCATGGGCATTCTCTTCGGCGGCATCGCGAATGGATTGCGCCGAATGACGCAACGTGCCAACCAGACGGTCAAACTCCTCGGCCACACTGCCGAGTTCGGGCATGCTGTTCAAGGATGCGAACGACGGCGCGTCGCTTGCTTTGATGCGGATCTCACGGGCGGCCTTCGTGAATCTCCCAAGGCCGCGCCAGATGCCTGCAAACAAAGTCAAAATCAAGACGGCCATGAGCACATAGACGGCGGCAGCGGCTTGAATTTCGCCGCTCTGCCAATAGGGCTTGGTGATCGACGAACCGAGCAGATCACCGACGGAACGCGACGTGATCACCACCCAACATCCCGAACCGGCGGTTATCGGTGTGATCGATGTTAGGATCTCAGCCTCGCCAGCCGGGTTGATGTATCGGATGGCAAGGCTTTTCTTGCCATCGCATGTGTCGCGCATTTTTTCCAACACGCCGGTGTTGATGAGTTCAGCGCGTTCCTTGTCGATATAGTCCGTGGGCACGCTCGGCGACGTCGCGACATAGTAAAAACTGTCAGAGCCACTTTCGCCTTTTGGACGAAACAGCAGCTTGATTCTGAGGTCTTCCATGTTCAGGCGCGAAAGCGCCGTATTCACTTCGGGAATTGCTTGCCCGCTAGTGTCAGCTTCAATGATGGGATACAGCGTGCGCGCCACCAGCGCACCTTGCTCCTCGACAAGCTTGAGCAATAGGCTGCGGCGCTCATCGTCACCGGCTTTGAATTGCCAATAAAGAAACAATGGTACCGCAAAAAAAATGGCGACGATGATCGCCAATTTCGCGGCCATCGAATTGAAGAAAGCCGGCATCACCAACCGGTCTACCTTCGCCCAAGAGGCCGTAAACGGCGTGTCGAACAAGGCGAACCCACGCCGTCACTGCACCCCTGCACACTCATCACCAGGCGCCTCACAACGCGGCGCCCGCAGCACAACAGCACCAAAAGCTCTAGTCAGCCCCCACGCCACTGGGGCGCCAGCGGTAACCGAACCCCGGATAATTCTCGATCCGGTCAAAACTATCGTCGATCTCGCGGAATTTCTGTCGGATGCGCTTGATAAATGCCCGCACGTTCGCCCGATAACCGTCGGCGCCGGAACCCGATATGAACCCCTCACCATGGACAATGTCGTACAGGTCCCGATAGCGGATATCGCGGCCGGCCCGCGCGCTCATGAAATGAACGATCTTGAACTCGGTAAAACTGAGCTCTACTTGGGCCCCCTTCCACAAAGCACGACTGGTATCCAGATCAAGTGACAACTCATCTAGTTCCAGATGTTGCCCTGACTCGACATTGTCGTTGGCGTCTTCGCGCGACCGCCCTTTCGAACCGGCCAAGATCAAATCGATTCGCTTCAGAAGAATCGCAAAGCTCCGCGATTTCTCCACGAAATCGACGGCGCCGCCTTGCAGCGCCGCTTCCTCAAAAATCTGATCGCTGAGGACAGTCAAAAAGATCACAGGAACTTGGAGGCCGGATTCGCGCATCTCGCGAAGGACCTCGATACCGTTCATTTCGGGCATCTTCCAATCGAGCAGCACCAAATCGACGTCAGGTGAACCGCCTAAATATTGCAACGCTGTGCGCCCATCCGCGAAATTTTCGACGCAGAAATCGGCATCGACCAAGTTCTGGCCCAAGGATTCACGGAACAACGGGTCATCATCAACGACAACAACCTTTTGTAGGGGCGTTAGTGTTTTACTGGCTTGAAGCTCCATATTCTGCCTGTATCTGGGACAAACACGCCAATCTTGCCTGTTCGGAACTGTCCGTCACGGTTACGTCATAGGCCAAGGCGTGAAAACTGTCGCTCCCGATATCAAGATAGAAAAAAACATCGAGAGTGCAAAACTTTGAATCGTAAATCCAAACTTTTGCTGGCGGTTCTTCACGCACACTTGGCGGAATTCCGAGCAGGGCGACGGTTTGGTCTGGTTCCAGCCCGATGAGTTGATCCGGATCGAAAATCCCTGCATCGCTGTTCAAAGCCACCGGCTTCTCCAACGGATGTGGAAAATTAACCTCGGTCTCCTGTGGTTGCTCCTCAACTGTTTCCGAGACGCTCGGAACCGGCCACTTCGGCGCTTGTGGCAACTCCGCCGTCGGCGTCATGGCTCGAACGTCCCGCTCGGCGGTATCGATTGTTGCGCCATCATCAAGCTTTGCGGTCTCCGGCGCCAGGCCGGGCGTACATGCCACGGCCGCCAGAGGCGAAGCATAGACGACAAGTCGCGCGAGCTTTCGCATGCTCTGCGGATTTAGCACAAATTCTCGGCCTTCGAGACGCGGTAAACCAATGCCTTATCTCGTATCCACCGGAGCCCAAACCAAGTCCCATCGGACAGAAGTGTGATGACCGAACGCTTTCTACCCAGATTCATCACAGCTTGGTCACAATGCTGTCCCGGCGGTCCCACCACATGTTGAATGACGGAAGCTTTTTGCTGACGCCAAGCAATACTCGCGAAAGATGTTTCAAGTTCTCGAAAAAATCAATCAATCATGTGGAGGGGAACAAGTCCAAGATCGCTGAAGACCCTGACAAACGATAAAAAAAGGAATGCTATGCACGACAATTCAGCGCTAATTGGACAAGCGTTTGGCGCGGGTCCAACGCGGTATCAGATCCGTTTCTCGGGGCCCGAACAAACCGGTGAAGAAACATTGCTGCTGACAGACGGGACAATTCGCGGTCTGGGCTGGTCTCGGGCACGCATAAATGGCATCTACAATGTCGACCCCAATGCCGGCGTCGTGGAACTGACCATGGCGATGACCCTGCCGCCGTTTCATTCTTCGGGATCGGAGGCAGGCAAAGGCTCGCTACGCCCACCTATCGTCATCAAGGCCGAGTTGCCCGCAGGGGCTGAGCGCCGGAGCCTGGTGGTGGACAGTCTGGACGGTCCCTACGCCATCGAACTCAAGAAATCTGGCGCCATTTCGGATCACTAGAGCAGTCCGGGGTCAGCCGGTCCGCAGGCTCAAGCGGCGCCCTCAGCGCCGCACGAGCAAGCTAATAGTGCCCTTGGATCATGCGTGGCGATCCGACGTCCGCTAATTTTGGACAAATAATAAAAGTACTTCCCGATAACTGAGGCCGTTGAGCAAAAGGCGGCCTGTCCTTTTTTTGCGAACTTCGCGGCGCCCGCCACAGGCGCCATTAGTGCTGCGCGGAAACTGGCGTCGGCCTGCTCTCTCTCTCTGGCGCTGGATTATTGATCAATCCGACCCCTGTCCGCAGAATTGACGGCAGCTCAGCGGCCGGCAGCGGCTTGCTGAAATAATAGCCCTGCGCCATTTCGCACCGATTCTCACGCAGAAATTGTACATGCTCGAGGGTCTCGACGCCCTCGGCGACCACATTGAGTCTCAGTTTGTGCGCAACGCTGATGATCGCGGCGGCAATGGCCGCGTCGTCGGCACTAGTGGTCACATCGCTGACGAAAGATCGATCAATTTTGAGCGTGTCAATCGGCAGCCGCTTCAAATAACTCATGGACGAATATCCCGTTCCAAAATCATCGATCGACACGCGAATCGCCATATCCCGCATCACACTCAAGATGTCGGCGACCTTATCGGGTTCCCGCATCAGGAGCCCCTCGGTGATCTCCAGTTCCAAATTGCCGGGAGGCATGCCTGTGGCGGCCAGTGCCCGCGCCACAGCACCGGAAAGCGACCCCCGGGCAAATTGGTACGCCGAGACGTTCACCGCAATTGTGATCGGATCTATGCCCGACTCGAACCAATCCTGAGCCGTACGGCAGGCCTCGTGGAGAACCCATTCACCGATAGGTACAATCAGACCGGTTTCCTCAGCGATCGGAATAAATTCGGCCGGCGGGACTAAGCCGCGCTCTGGATGGGACCAGCGAATTAGCGCTTCAGCACCAACGATCTGGCCATTGCCCAAATCGACCTTGGGTTGGAAGTGCAATGTGAATTCGTCGTTGTCCAAAGCCGACCGCAATTCCGATTCCACCAATAGCCGCGTTCGAGATCTTTCATTAATCTCAGGCTTGAAATAGGCGGCGACGTTCTTGCCCTGTTCCTTGGCCGTGTACATTGCGGCGTCGGCGTGCTGGACCAGTTCTCCGCCCAACGTGGCATCATCGGGATACAACGCAACGCCGATGCTGGCCGTAACACACACATTTCGATCGCCCAATTTGATCGGCAGTGCGACACTTTCTAAGATCTTGCTCAGCACCAGGTCGGCGTTGACCTCTGATTTGAGACCCGGCAGGATAATGGCGAATTCATCACCGCCGAACCGGGCCACGGTGTCGCTACTGCGCGTACACGCAGAGAGTCGTTCCGATATTTCCTTTAGCAGCTCGTCGCCGACCGTATGACCCAGTGTATCATTGACATACTTGAAACCGTCCAGATCCAGCAACAGCAGGGCCAGTTTTTTGTCGTCGCGCGCGGCCAGCCCAAGTGAGCGCTCCAAATACTCGCTGAACAGATGTCGGTTTGGCAGGCCGGTCAACAAATCGTAGCTTGCGCTCTTGTGGGCCCGACGTTCGGCTTCGATTTGTGCCGTAATAAGCTGAGCAAAAATTGCAATGCCACCAATGTCGCCTTCCGTCGTCCACCATGGTCTCGCTTGCCATCGAAACCAGTCTTCGCGCCCATCGCGCCAAACAATACGATCAGATTCGCGCTGCTCGATGCTGCCAGTCATGCAATGTGCGTGTAGGGTCTCCCATTCCTCGGTGTCAAATTCTAGCAAGTCGTAGAGCCGGCGATCGGATAGGTTGGCATCATCGAGACGCAGATCGGTAAGCCACCGTTGACTTGCGGCCACATGGCGCATGCCGCGGTCAAACATAGCGATTGCAGCCGGCGTGTGCTCAATCAATAGGCGCAGTTTTTCTTGTTCATCGCGCAAGGTCGACTGTTGCTGCATCAAACTGGTGATATCGGCAACGGTCATGACGAGACCGTCATCCGCCACCGGCGCAACCCTCACCTTGGCGACGCCGCTGTCCGATCCATAGTGGATAAATTCGCTGATCTCGCCACTGCAAAGCACCTGGAGCTGTTCGGCCACGAAAAGATCGACATCCTCGCCGTCCGAAACGGTGTGCGCCGCGGCAGCACCAATGAGCGCCTCGATCGTTGTACCAGGTTCTGTCAAATCATCTGGAACTCCATAAATTTCGCCGAAACGGCGATTGCAGATCACTAGCCGCAATTGTGCGTCGAAAATCGCAACCCCGTCGGAGATATTGTTCAAGATGGTTTCATTGACGATCGCCTGATCCGTCACTGTCGTGTCTGCGGAAATACTTTGGCGGTTGGGGCCGGATCTGCTGGGCGCGGTGCTAACAGCGGTAGACGGCATGGCGCCGATGACATTTTGCGGTGGCATGGTCCGGGTACGGGCTGCTTGTGGCTTTGCGTCTTTCACTCACTGCTCCTGGCCGCAGAAACACGAAACAGCCCTGGCAACACCATGCGCCGGGCTCGCTCCAGCGCCATGGCACGGGCGCCCGCAATCCATATAGATCGACTTCTTCATGTTTCATTAAGCGCAACGGCGCGTCCGCGGAGACCCGCTAGAGCCGACGAAATTCCGAGGAAATGAAACCGGAGCGAGTGGGGATTTTGTGATGCCAGTCACAATTGGCAGCAGCGCGAGGGTTCAACCATTGTCCGGTCGAGCCAAGGCCGAAGCGGTCTGGCAGATATGGACGGGTGGATCGCGCATGCCATAATGGCGCGGTCCCCGTGCCGCGGCGCCGCCGGCGCCTGTGTCACGGAACCGGCGCAGCTGATCTTTTCGTCGAACAACCCGCGGAGACGCCTGATGATTTTTCGCCAATTGTTTGATTCGACGTCCAGCACGTACACCTACCTCATGGCCAGCCGTCGCGGCGGCGAGGCCGTCATCATCGATCCCGTACTGGATAAGGTGGATCGGTATTTGCAGTTGCTACAAGAACTCGGCCTGCGCCTCGTGAAAGCACTCGATACTCATGTCCATGCCGACCATATTACGGGCCTGGGCGCGTTGCGCGACCGCACACGGTGCATCACAGTCATGGGTGCGGAAAGTGCCGTCGACGTTGTCTCGCTACGCGTCGCCGACGGCGAAACCGTCGACATTGAAGGGATTTCGCTACAAGCCGTCTATACGCCGGGCCATACCAGCGATTCGTACTGCTTTCTTTGCGAGGACCGGCTGTTCACCGGCGACACTCTGTTGATTCGCGGGACCGGACGCACAGACTTTCAGAATGGCGACCCGGTTGCGCAATATGATTCGATTTTCAATAAATTGCTGAAACTGCCGGATGACACTCTGGTTTATCCGGCCCATGACTATAAGGGCGAAACAGTTAGCACCATTGCCGAGGAACGGGCTTTCAACCCGCGCCTCCAAGTCTCGTCGGTCGACGAGTATGTCGACCAGATGAACGCCCTTAAGCTGCCCAATCCCAAACTGATGGATGTGGCGGTGCCGGCGAATCTACATATCGGGTTGCCGCAAGACGAGGTTGATCGCAAGGGCTGGTCAATGACGGTTGCGGACGCCCGCAAGTGCTTGGAAAGGCATGACACGGTGTTGGTGGATCTTCGGGACAATGCAGAGCGTGATCGCCACGGCGTTATCCCGGGCTCCGTACACGCGCTCTACAAAGATCTAGATGAGAATATTCGCCCCGGCGGGATGCTCTATGAGCTCGCGACCGCCACCGGCCGCGCCTTGGTGTTTTATTGTGCGTATGGCGAGCGTTCAGCCATGGCTGTGCAAGCCGCGCGCGAATGCGGTTTGGACAACTCAAAACATTTGAAGGGCGGAATTGACGCCTGGAAAAAGGACAACGCGCCCATCGCGTAGCGACGGCGGCTGGCCGGGCTGCATGTCGCTACTGCGTCAAGGCCGCAAAGGCCGGAACGCGCCAATCTCCGAACCATTTGGCAAAGCCCGGGCCGTCGCCTGGCAGGAACAGGTCGCTGTGGAACCGGGCGCCGCCGGTGATCCCCGCGTACCGGCCGGTTCCATCTATCCACTCGACCTTGCCTTCGCAGCGCGCATCTGAGGTCATCATGGCGCCGGTCCGGCATTGCCACTCGGCAATCGCGCTGTCGCCGTCAGCCGCCGTGAACAGACATCGCCCGCTGACCTGCTCCACATTCGTAAATCCACAAGAGAATGCGCGGCCGGGCGCGGCATAGCCCTCAAATTCACAGGCGACTTCGGCATCGGCAAAAATTCCCGCGTCATCGCCCGTCACAACGCCCAAATAGCGGCCCGAAAAGGTCTCCTCCTCGCTCAATTCATCGCCGAAGACTTCAACCTCCGGGGCTGCCGTAAACTCGACCACGAACTCCTGCTTCTTGGCACCAGCGTCGCCCGCTAGCCCGTCGCCAGGCATCAGAATAAGGCCCATCACGCTTACGGCCAGAAGCTGAACACCAATAGGGGCCATGACTTGCCTTCTCTCGCGCGCCGAAAGCGCTATCGCACGTTCAACACGGTATGGGACTTAATGATCAACAACATATCACAATTCATTGTGGCCGCGTCACGGGTTGCCCCATCTTGCTACTCGGTAGCTGATCCGACGGCCGGCCAAATAGATAACCTTGGCCATAGCGCACGCCACTATCCATCAAGAACGCTGCAGTCGCCTCGTCTTCGACCATCTCCGCAACAGTCTCAATTTCCAAATCACCGCACAACGCCGTCATGGCCTTTAGAAAGGCGCGCGCTTGCCGATCTTCAAGCGCATTTCGAACGTAGGCCCCGTCTATCTTCACCAAATCGACCTGCAAGGCGCGCAGGTACTGGAACGCGGCCGCGCCGGCGCCGAAATCGTCCAAACAGACCGGATTGCCGCCAGCGCGCAGCTCCTGCAGCACTTCGTTGGCAGCTTGCAAGTCTGTAATCTCTGATGTTTCAGTGATTTCGAACATCAAAAATCGCCTTTCGGCCGGATGCCGCTTCAGCACAGTGCGAAGCGTATCGACGAAGAGGGGGTTGCCGAGCGAGCGACCGGAAATGTTCACCGCGACCGACGGTGCGCGGTCATCACGTAGACCCTGAGAAACGGCCTCAATCACACGCTCGCATATGGCTAGATCGAGCTCGCTGATTACGCCCACATCTTCGGCCAAGATGATCGTTTCCATCGGCGAAAGCTGTTGTTCGGGGTGATCGAACCGCGCCAATGCTTCAAAATGGTGGATGGCGCGGGTCTCTAAGTCGATGATCGGTTGGAACGCGATTGTAAACGACTTTTCGCTGACAATTTGACGCAGGCCGGCACTCTGGTCGACAAAGCCGGTACCGAGCCACGCGCCGCTTTCAGCCAAGCTGCTCTTTTCAAACCCAACGCTCCCGATTTCCACGAATTTGGCGACAATTTGCTCGATTGCCGGCGCCGCAGCCCGGCCATTGAGCTCGTTAACATCGAGCGGAATCGACGTTGTCGCGATCTCAACCGTCGCGGCCAATTCCGTCTCAGCGACCAGTAAGGCCAGAACATCCCGGCGCGCCGCCGCCAGGTCGCCCGACGTGCCGTGGATGAAGCAGAATTTCTCACTCGCGACCTGTGCAGCCGCAAGGCCGTCAATAGATCCCACGCGCAAGGCGAAACCCAAATGGCGCAGGATATTTTGCTTTTCCGCGTCAGCGACGGTCGACAACAGGTCAGCAAATCCATCGATTTGGACAAGCGTCAAAATGGGAACTTGGCCGATTTCGGTACCGCGGTGCAAACAGCGCGCGGCCAGCCGGCATATGCCGGGTCGATCGATCAATTGGCTATCACTGTTTTGGCGCGCTTCAGCGCCTCCAGGCCACCAAAGGCTCGGACTGCCGAACATCAATGACAAGAGCGCGTGACCGGGCATACGCGAATTCGGCCGGATAACGGCAATCACCCGAATTTGTCGCTGATTTGGTCCGGGAATGCGAAGAAAGACTGGCTGCCGCAGCCTTTCCGCTCGGACTCTGTGCAGCAAATGCCTGAGATATCCCGCATCTTCCGGCGCAACCAGGTCCTCCAACCTCAGTTTCGAAACCTCTTTCGGCGATTTTCCATAGAAACCCGATGTATCGCCGACCGCATCCGTGACGCGGTGCTCAGAATCCAGGGCTATCAAAACATCGGCCGCTGAATCGGAAAGATCTATCAAATTACCGCGTTCCAATTGAATACGCCGCCAGCGGCGCAATACTGAATGTTCGGCGCCACGCCAGCTTAGTTGTAAACGGTTCTGTGGACACGTCCAGCCGTGTGACAGGTCAGGGTCGCGACGACGCCGAATTGCCCCAGACGACGAACAATTCTCCGGATGCGCGCGCTATTTCGGCCGCCGCTGAGCGCCAACCAAAAAATCAGCTAATGTCAGCCGGACGAGGCTTCTTTGCGACGCGCCGCGACCATCAGGTCCGGTGGGCTCAGATCGTCCGCATTCAACGCGACAGTATCCAGCCGATCAGCCTGCAGATCGGCCGGGCCGCCAAGGTCATCCGCCCCCTCGCTCGAATCATCTCCGATCGGGCCCCCAAGGTTCGGGATCGGCTCGGCCAACTCAACCCTGTTTCTGCCAGCCCGTTTGGCCGTATACAGCACCTTATCCGCAGCCGTTAGCAGCTCGGAAGCAACAAAACTACGCCCTGGCACACAGCTGGCGACCCCAAGGCTTATCGTCACGTAGGACCCAACCTGTGAATCGGGATGCGGGATTTTCTGTTTGGCGACGTTTTCGCGCATCAATTCGGCAACCTTCGCCGCGCCGTCTATAGGCGTATCGGGCAATACGGTGACAAACTCTTCGCCGCCATACCGGGCGACCATGTCCGCCGGCCGATGCAAGCTGCGGCGTAAGCAGTTGGCAACCATCCAAAGGCAGTCGTCACCTGCCTGGTGGCCAGCATTGTCGTTGTAATTCTTGAAATAATCGACGTCGATCATGACGACGGAAAGCCAACTCCGGTCGCGGGCGCTGCGACGCCACTCCTGTTCGAGAAAATCCATCAACCAACGACGATTGGGGATGCCAGTAAGACCATCCAAGGTCGATAGACGGCGTAGTCGCTCGTTGGTTTCTTCCAAGAGCCGCGTCACTTCGAGCAACTCTTTTTCACGCCGTTCCAATTCGCGCTCGCGTACACGTCGCTCGTCCATTGCAAACTTCAGCGTCAATGCCGAAGTTACGCGCGCCTGCAACTCAACCTGATTGATCGGTTTCGTCAGGTAGTCGACAGCACCCGCCCGAAACGCATCTTCGAGTGTCTCACCTTCATTCAGTGCGGTCACGATGATGACCGGGGTATCCGCGTGGCACCTTGATTGGCGGATGCGACGACACGCTTCAATGCCATCGATACCGGGCATCATCACATCCATCAAGACCAAATCTACCGTGTTTTCGGAACCAACAGCTTGCTCCGGATGTGGCGCGATCGGATCGCGCTCAGACGGCAAAGTATCTGTTTCCTGGGATGTGGTGCGGCTGGCGCCGTCGTCGTCATCGGCGATACCCATAATATCGTAGGCGTTTTGGGCCGACTCAGCCAAAACAACGTTACGGAAGCCCGACGCTTCAAGAATATGTTTCAACAAGACCCTATTGCCTGGTAGATCGTCCACTACCAGGATGGTCATGTTCGAAATTTGTTCTTGATCGCTAAATTGTTCCGTCACGGTGCCTTCCCTGAGGCCAATTCAGTCGCCGAGCGTCGATCGCCGGATAATATGTGCAGATGCCCTGTAAACTTGCCGATGCATCCGCATTAATCCCTAAATCAAAATAGTGTCTCGATCGTAAATTGCCGAATTTTGGGCAGCGATTTCGACGCCGAGGCAGCATTCGGCGGGTGGCGACCGCAGTGACTGAGACAAGCCAGCCATGATAACGTTGTTATCTGGTGATCTTCTGAACTCGTCTTCAAGTATTTCGGTACACAAACATGCCCATCGTAAACCGCATCGGCGCATTTCAGGGTGATATGCGCACCTGGCGACAAGACATACATCGTCACCCCGAGCTGGCCTACCAAGAACACCGTACGGCAACCAAAGTGGCCGAGCTTCTGCGCGCCTTTGGAGTGGATGAAGTCACTGAAGGGATTGGAAAAACCGGCGTCGTTGGGATCATTCGCAATGGCTCGGGTGGACGTATCGGCCTGCGCGCTGATATGGACGCCCTGCCCATCGTCGAAGAGACCGGATTGCCTTATGCGTCGGAACACGATGGCGTCATGCACGCGTGCGGTCACGACGGCCATACGGCGATGTTACTGGGAACCGCAAAGTACCTCGCGGAAACGCGAAATTTCAGCGGCACAGTTGTCTTGGTTTTCCAACCTGCCGAAGAGGGCGCGGCGGGCGCCAAAGCGATGCTTGAAGATGGCTTGTTTGAGCGCTTCCCCGTCGACGCTATCTACGGTGTTCACAACATGCCTGGAATACCAGCGGGCGTTATTGCGGTTTCCCCGGGTGCGGTCATGGCGGCAGCCGACGCATTTTCTGTCACCGTGCAGGGCAGCGGCGGCCACGGCGCCATGCCACACTTATCTCGCGATCCGGTGACCGCAGCAGCCACGATGGTTTCGGCGCTTCAATCCTTGGTTTCGCGTGAAATTGACCCCCATGCCACCCTCGTGATTTCGGTAACACAAATCCACGGCGGCCATGCCTTCAATGTCATACCGGACACGGTGACGCTGGGCGGCACTGTTCGGTATTTCGACACAGAGGTGGGCGCCAACGCCCGCGCACGCATGGCGCAGATGCTGGACGGTATCGCCGCCGCCCACGGGGTGGCAGTGGGTTTTGACTACCAAGCCGGTTACCCGCCAACCGTCAATCATGAGAACGAGGCCGCGTTTGCGCGCAGCGTCGCCGAAAAAGTCAGCGGCGGCAATGGAATCGAGCAACCCAAAGTCATGGGATCCGAAGATTTCTCTTTCTTTCTACAAGAGAAACCAGGGGCTTACGCATGGGTCGGCAACGGAAACGAACCGAATCGCGCCGCCATTCACAACCCGCACTATGATTTCAACGATGAGATCCTGCCGGTCGGCGCCAGCTATTTCGCGCGCTTGATCGAAACCGCTTTGCCGCGCCCCGGTTGAGCCCCGTTTTATCGCCACGTCAGAAAGTCACAGACCATGCCGCGCCTAGCCGCCAACCTGTCCTTCATGTTCACCGAGTTAGATTTTTTGGACAGATTCAGGGCCGCCGCCAATGCCGGATTTCGGGGTGTCGAATTCCTGTTTCCGTATAATTGGCCGGCGGGTCAAATAGCGGAACAACTGCGCGTAAGTGGCCTGAAACAAGTTCTATTCAACGTGCCGCCCGGCGATTGGCAATCCGGTGACCGAGGTTTGGCCGCGATACCTGGGCGCGAAAGGGAGTTTCGTGAAGGGATAGAACGCGCCTTGGACTATGCGGAAGCTCTCGATTGCCCGCAAATTCACGTTATGGCCGGGGTACTCCCCAACACGCTCGTTCCGGCGACCGTCGAGCCCGTTTATGTCGAGAATCTCCAATACGCCGCCGAACAGGCCGCACGCCGGGGAGTGCGGGCACTGATCGAACCCCTGAACACCAAATATGATGCCCCAGGCTACGTCTTGAGCGGCACCGCACAAGCCCGCCGGATCATCGAACAGGTGGGGCGTAACAACCTGTTTTTGCAGTGCGATCTATATCATGTGCAGATCATGCAAGGCGACCTGGCGCAGACTATTCGCGACAACATTGACATCATACGCCATTTCCAGATTGCCGGCGTGCCCGGACGCCATGAACCCGACAGCGGCGAAATAAACTATCCCTTCTTGTTCAACATTATCGATACGCTCGGATATGAGGGCTGGATCGGTTGTGAGTACCGTCCGGCTGGTCCGACCCTTGACGGCCTGACTTGGGCCTTCGACTACGACATCAGCGGTCACGGCGGCGGTTAAGCGGAACAGGCGCAGGCCGCGCGATCAGGCAGCGAACGTTCGAATGACTTCACCAGCGCGTGGAGGCGAGTCGACCAGCGCTCCATCGTTCACGATCCGCTGGCCGTTAACCCAAACACCATCTAGACCGGTCGCTGAACACGTCAGCCGTGGCGCGCCACCAGGCAAATCGTGAATACGTCGGTTGCTGCTGCGGCCAATCGTTTCGGGGTCAAAGAGAACCAGATCCGCATGGGCGCCGACCGCAATCCGACCGCGGTCGGGCAATCGATAGATATCTGCCTGTCGACCGGTCAGCATATGGATCGCGGTTTCCATGGGGAATTGTCCCTTATCGCGTGCCCAATGCCCGAGCAAATGGAGCGCATATCCGGCGTCGCAAAAAAAGGTCAAGTGAGCCCCGGCGTCGGACAGAGCGACCGACGCTTGCGGATGGCGCAACAAACGACGGACCGCCGATTCATCGGAATTCAGCAACAGGGCCGCGAATTGTGTCTTTAGGTCCTCGGTAAGACCAAAATCCAGCCACCAATCAAGGGGGTGTTGGCCGTCCGCCGCCGCCAAAGCTGCGATCGACTGGCCTTCTGCCGCCCGGTTGCGCGGGTCGGCAGCCTCGACAACCTTGATCCGATCCCATTGCCCATTGAAGACGCGCAGTCTGCCAGGAACTTCAATTTCCCGCTTAACGGCGGCGCGAAATTCGCGGTTTTGGTAGACCGCCTTCAACGCATCGCCTTGCGCTCCCATGGCCGGCGCCCACGCATCGAGGCTTTCCATCAAATACGGCGCCTCCAGGGTGAAATCCATGGTCAATGGGCAGCAGGAGACCTGACCATACATCTCGTGCCCACGCGCCGATGCCTCACCGATATGGTTCAAATCGGCTATGGCCGCATCTGGGCGCGTACTGTCGTGGAGCAGCGCGGCAACCAAGGCAGGCCGGCCCGTATCAGCGATAAGAGCTTCCAGATACGGCACGGGTGTCATTGATCCCTTGGTCAGCATGAATACGCCATGAGACGCCTGACCAAGGACACCGACGAGCGCCCGGAGCTCCGCATCGTTTGCCAACCGCGATGGCATCGGCACGCCCCCTTCGCCATTGTGTCCCTCGAAGGTCGATGTTGAAAAGCCGATCCCGCCTGCGGCCAGGCCGTCACGGACCAGAATGGCCATTTCCTCAATTTCCTCTGCGGTGGCCGCCCGTTCGGTCGCAGCCTCGCCCATCACCCAGGTTCGCACGGAACAATGCCCGACATAGGCGGCCACGTTGGCGCCCACACCGCGTTGGGTCAGAAAATCGAGATATTCCGGAAAGGTTTCGAACGACCACTGCACGCCCTCACGCAAGGCCGACAAGGACATACCCTCGACATGGGTCAGGTTCCGCAAAGTCAGATCCCGATGCTCCGGTCGACAGGGCGCGATCGTGAAGCCACAGTTGCCCATGATCACAGTGGTGACGCCTAACGTCGGTGACGGATTGGCAAGAGGGTCCCACGTGATCTGGGCGTCATAGTGTGTGTGGGTGTCGATAAATCCAGGCGCCAATGCCAGACCGGCGCCGTCGACGATCTCGGCGGCACGACCAAGGTCGGACCCGATATCGACGACGCGGTCGCCATTTACGGCAACAGACGCCACGCGTGGTGCGGCACCGGTGCCGTCATAGACCGTCGCGTTGTTGATCACCAGGTCATGCATTGCGCATCTCCACTAGGCTTGGACGTCATCAAACCGACTAACGGCACCGTGACCATCTCTGGACCCGCTCCCTACCCGGCATCATATCTAAAGGCGAGACCCTTGCCGCCGGTTTGGGCCGGCCACGAGCCCACTGACCATCCTTAGGGTCGGTCGAATGGGGAGCCGAAGATGACCACACAGCGAAGCCGTAGTCTCGACCATTTTGAGCAAATCGCCACTTGCGATGACAAAGCATCTGGTTTGCGCGCCGTGATTGTCATTCACAGTACGCGCCGCGGGCCGGCTTTGGGTGGGTGTCGCATGTGGCCCTTTCCGACCGAACGCGACGCCATCAATGACGCCAAACGGTTGGCGCGCGGCATGACCTTCAAGGCGGCGTTGACCGACCTACCCCTGGGTGGCGGCAAATCAGTGATCATTGGCGACCCGAGGGCCGACAAGTCGCCCCAACTGCTGCGCGCCTTCGGCGCATTCGTCGACAGCATGCAGGGGCGTTATGTGACGGGCGAGGATGTCGGCACATCGGTTGCTGATATGGAATTCGTCGCGGAAAGCACAGCCCATGTCGCGGGCCGCGCCGAAGGCAGCGGCGACCCGTCACCCGTGACGGCACGGGGCGTATTCATGGGCATCCGCGCCGCGGTACGTCATCGCTATGGCGATGAATCACTGAGCGAATTAACGGTTGCCGTACAAGGCATCGGACATGTCGGTTACGATCTTTGTGCGCTGCTTCACGACGCCGGCGCAAATCTCATCATTTCTGACATAAACGCAAACGCATGCGGCAAAGCGAAATCTGCTTTTGGCGCTGCTGTCGTGCCGATTGATCAAATCAGCGCATCGAAAGCGCACATTTTTGCGCCTTGCGCTTTGGGCGCCGTGATCAACGACGACACACTGCCGCAGCTCGACGTTGACATCGTCGCCGGCGCCGCAAACAACCAGCTGGCTGAGCCGCGCCACGGCGCCGCCCTTCATGCAAAAAGGATTCTGTTTGCGCCAGACTATGTGATCAACGCCGGCGGGCTCATGAACGTCGCATGGGACGTTTTGCACGCCGGTGAGACGTACGACCAAGACCGCGTAATGAGGGATGTCGAGCGCATCGACGGCCGACTCTCAGAAATATTCGCACAATCACAAAAATACGACCGACCGACCGACGTCGTCGCCGACGCGATGGCAAAGAAGGTTCTCGACAACACAAGCTGACGCATCAAAAAGATCTCGGTGACGGCTGTCTCGGTCCACCCATTCGCAATATCTTCGGTGGCACGACAATTGTCGAATTTGTAAGCCATCACCGAAATCCGGGTTTCCTATAGCATGTCGGCGATGGCGTCGATTCCGGCTTGCGCGCACGCTTCATCTTCGTCCGCACTGGCACCACTAACGCCAATACCGCCAATATGCTGCCCATCTTTGGTCATGATCGGCAAGCCACCCGCAAACGCAGCAAGGCCCGGCACCTCGGCCACGCCAGGCAAGGGTCCCGGTTCGCCGTCTTTCCCATAAGCCAGTTCTGCGATCAGTCTTGACGGAAATGGGAACGACGCAGACGTATTGGCTTTCAATCGCGAAACCTGAATGCTGCCCAAAAACGCGTTCTCTTGCCGCCTAAACAGCTTAAGATTCGCGCCATCGTCATAGATCGCGATATTCAGGGGACGCCAGCCCGCTTCGGCCTGCGCCGCTTCGCATGCGTCCGCCATCGCTTTCGCCATTTCCAATGTTAGGACCGGTTTTTGTTCAACGGCTTCGGCCCTGTTCGACAGGGCGCTCGCAATAACCACGGCCACAGCCAAAGTCAACAAACCCCGCTTTTCCACTTCCACCTCCCATTTTCCTTCGCGTTCAGCACAATGCGTGCAGTTGGCAAGGCTAAGGCGTGCCCACGACCGGCGACAAATAGCAATTGCGTGAGAGCTGGGTTGCGCTATTCGATCGGCGTGAAGTCGAATGCGTTTTCGGCGTGGAAGTAAAACGAACAGGGGACGTCCGACACGCAGGCGGTCGCGTGAACGGCGCCCGACGGGACATACCAATACGAACCGACATGCATCGTTGGTGGGTCTTCTTCGTCAGCAAAGGGATTGGTCATCGTGCCGGAAAGAACGACCGCGTGATAGGCGCCGCTGTGTGTATGAAAAGGTGTTTGAAAGTGAGGCTTGAACCTACCGAAGGTACCATGTGCCCCCTGACCGCGATCGCCCCATGCCGGCGCCATCTCGATCATTTCGTTCATCGCCTCAAATTGCCTTTCCGGCGCAGGCAGAACGGCTTCGGCCGTCGAGTCGAAGGACGACTCTGCGAACGCGGCACTGGCCAAGCCGCTTGCCATAAAAAAGTGGGTCACAATGACCACGCTTGCGTATTTCACCACGTCATCTCCCGCGCTGGTTGTTTGACCGTCGTGGCTGATCCTATGATCACAAGGATTGAACTTTGAATGATCGATCGTCCACATTTCCCGATCGAACGTACGAACAGCTAGAGCCTACGCTAGAATTATGTGATGTCGATGTTCAGACTGCCTGAATGCCAAAGAAGATAATGGTGTGAACGACAATCCCATGGACGACGTCCTTAGCGATATCTTGCGCTTGGTCCGCGTGGAATCCTGTGTCTACTTCTTGCGCGACTTCCGCGCGCCTTGGGGCATCGCGATTCCTCAGGGCAAGGTCGCGCAGTTTCATGCTGTCGTGCATGGACATTGTGTTGTCGAAATCAATAGCCGGTCGGTTTCATTGTCGACCGGCGACGTCATTCTGTTGCCCCACGGAAACGCTCATGTTTTGGCGGATTCGTGCGGCAGTCCGGCGCAGCCAGCTGCCGACGTAATGGCGTCTTTTCGTTCCGAATGTCCGGCATTCGTGACCGGCGATCGTGTGACGCAAATATTGTGTGGGCATTTCGCGTATCGGTCCGACTTGCGTCATCCTTTGTTCGCAGAACTCCCGAAATTCGTGCATGAAGCCGCCTACGATGCCGCATCGCATGGAACGTTGGCGGCCGTGCTGCCGCTTCTTACCCACGAAATGAAGACCCAGCAACCGGGATCGGAGTCTGTGATCGAGCGGTTCGCCGAGATCTTGCTGGTACAATTGTTGCGTCTCTATGTAAACAGATTGCCTCAGAGGCGCGGTTTTCTTGCGGGAATATCGGACGGCCGAATCGCACGCGCAGTGCGAGTTGTTCACCGAGATCATGATCAGAATCTATCAATCCAGCGATTGGCCGACGCGGCTGGCATGTCACGCACCGCGTTTGCTCAGCACTTCAAGCGGCTTATGGGTGTGACACCGATCGACTATCTGACCCAATGGCGCATGTATCAAGCAAGTGAGTTATTGACGTCGAATGGCCTGACACTCGCGGATATCGCCGCGCGCATCGGATACGATTCAGATGTGGCGTTCAGTCGCGCCTTCAAGCGTCAATTCCAAATCAGTCCAAGCGCGTACCGGCGCGCGGCCCGGACCGACGCCGGCTAACCTTCAGCTGCCACGCCTCTTTCAACTTTGCCATGCTCGGAATGGCACTGACGATGATCGCTCAACACCTCAATCACCCGACAGTCGGCAATACGTCCGCCCCTGCACTGTCGGAGCATTCTCTCCAATTCGCCTTTTAGGGATTGCAACCGCTGAATTCGGCGATCCACGGCAAGCAACTGATTCCGCGCAATGGTGTCTGCGGCGTCACATGGTCGATCATGCTGATCGGCCAAACGCAACAAGTCGCGGATGGCATCCAGGGAAAACCCTAGTTCTCGAGCATGGCGAATAAATACTAGTCTCTTGATGTGCAATTTGTCGTAACGCCTTTGATGACCAGCGGTTCGGTCTGGCGGAGAGAGGAGCCCTATTTGCTCGTAGTAACGGATCGTTTGGACTTTGCATCCGGTGTCCTTGGCAACGCGGCCAATTGTCAATGCGGCAGACATGTCATTTCCCGCTTGAACCTACAGCGATTGGAGCAATTAACCTGGTGCCCATGCGATCTGTCGGCAAGATGAAACACGCGTGATGGGCCTGAATTGCTGCCATCACGAGCCCAAGTTCGACGGCATGTCGCCGGCGTTTCGACGCACGCTGTGGGCCCTGATATTGGTCAACGGCACGATGTTTGTCGTTGAAATGGCCGCCGGCGCCATTGCTGGGTCGCGCGCGTTACAGGCAGACGCGCTTGATTTCTTTGGCGACACAGTCACTTACGCCCTCAGCCTCTATGTTATCGGCATGCCATTGCGAACGCGGGCGGCCGCGGCTCTTTTCAAGGGTTTGAGCCTTGGCGCGATTGGCGCCTGGGTGCTTGGCGCCACGATCTACCAAATTTGGGTGCTGGGCGTACCGCAAGCGCACATCATGGGTGCCGTGGGATTTGTCGCCTTGGCCGCAAATGTTGGCAGCGCGCTGGCACTTGCACGCTATAGGAATGGTGATTCGAACGTTCGCTCGGTTTGGTTGTGCAGCCGCAATGACGCCATCGGCAATGTCGCAGTTATGGTCGCAGCGGGCGGAATCTGGTTGACAGGCACGGCCTGGCCGGACTTGATCGTCGCCTCGATCATGGCCGGCCTGTTTTTCTGGTCAGCCGCCCAGATTGTTGTTCAAGCGCTTCACGAACGCAGACACCCCGTTAGTGTGGCAACGGCCGCGGAATAGGGCGCGACTGCCGGCAGAGGACATTCATCATGTTGCGACCAAAACGACTGGCGGTACATGGCGTGCTTGCAGCACTGGCGTTCACAATCGTTGGTGGCTGGCTTTTGCTGGCTGGGGTACCCGCCGACGCGACAGACGTTACCGTTTACAAGTCTCCTTGGTGCGGTTGTTGCGGTGCTTGGGTGGACCACCTTCGCGACAATGGTTTTGACGTGAGAGTCGAAGAACAAGAGGACCTGGCCCCTGTCAAGGCGCGCCTCGGCGTACCTCCTGAACTGCAGTCCTGTCACACTGCAATAGTTGATGGCTATGCGATCGAAGGCCACGTTCCGGCGGCCGATATTCATCGCCTGCTGACGGAGCGGCCCGCGGCGAAGGGTCTCGCCGTTCCGGGCATGCCAATCGGCTCACCCGGCATGGAAATGGACGGCCGCCAAGACGCCTACGATGTCATCTTGTTTGGCAACGACCAGCGTTCTATTTTCGCGCACCATTAGCATTTCGGTGACAGTTTACTAAATACACAATATATTGAATACTCATGTGCATTGACGGCCCTATCTTGTGTATTTAGTAAACTGTCACCGAAATACAAACTGAGTGGTCAAAGCGGAAAGTCGCGCTCTGGATCTATCCCGCACTCTTCCAGATACTTCCTAATCCGCATCACCTCGCTCTTCGGAACGCTGTGATTGGCGGTCGGAAAATTCGCCGTATGGCCATTCAACGACACATGCAGGCGTCCGGAATGGGCGGTCGACACGTCGGCTCCCAATTCGACAAACACTTTCTCAATATCGCGAAAATGGATGTTGGCACTGACCGGATGCGCAAAAAAAGCGTGTAGAATCTTTCGGTGGCGATGATTCATGGGTCGATTTGTCCCTCTCCTAGCTTCGCACCAAACTTTTGTGCATCGCCCCCCAAGCCGCCGCCATAATGTCGGTTAGGAACACAGCCTCCTACAGCAATCCAAGCGCGCGGAGTTCGCGTACCAACTTCGCGGGCATGTCGTCAGGCGCATCCGACCCAAGTTTGAGATCCGGAGGCGCGTCGGCAGCATTCAGATAGCGCCATCCCTGCATTGGACGGGCGCCCCTCGGTTCGGTTTCCACGACCGTCGAGTCAAGGACCAGGGCACACCGTTTGTTGGTCCCGTGCGCCTGGTTTCGTTCGATGGCAATGATCCGTTGGCGGGCACGAATCTGACCCGCAATGATCCAATAGATCGAACCGCCGTCGAGAATCTCATCGGCGCGCCGCGGTGTATGCCGAGTCCAATGGCGCAGCAATGCGGGATCGCCAGCATCATGCAAAGCATCCAAGCGCTTCGCTTGAGCGTCGCGCAGATGACCCACACTGGTGATTCCGACACACATTTTGAGCAAATGCAGCATGAATGTGCCTAGAAGACAGATAGGCAGTGCATGCGCACGACCCCGCGACACCCAGAAAGCACCATGTCGCTTCAAGCCTGTGGCAAGAAGTCGATGAGTGTCGCGCCCTCATCGACCCAGTCGCCGGCATTAAAGCACACCTTTTCGACACTGCCATCGGCCGGCGCCGCAATTGTGTGCTCCATCTTCATGGCCTCCAAAACCAAGAGTGGGGCACCCATCGCAACTTCAGCGCCGTCCTCGATGAAAACTTGGCTTATCCGACCAGGCATTGGTGCCGTCAAATGGCCCCCTTGCTCGTCATCAATAGTGGCGCCATCCAGAGGATCAACCATCTGAAAAGCCTGGCTCTGGCCATGTTCGATTACAGTGACCAAATTGTCGTGCTGGGTGACTGTCGCCCGAAACCTGACACCGCCAAGATCCGCACGTAAATCACCGCCCTCGATCAATTCGCCGGACGCAGGCACATTGCCGTCGCCAATCGTGAAGATGAAGCCCGCGCCGCAGGCGCGGTAGCCAATGGCGCGCGTCTCGCCGTCAGCGACCAACTTGATCTCGTCGCCGCCCGTTTGGTTTAGCCGCCAACCATCAGCCTGCCCCCACGGCGATGTCGGATCGCCGGATTGCGCGGCCGCCTGGGTCGCGGCGCGCTGGCGTTCAAGCAGGATGAACAGCGCCGCCAGCGCAACGCTTTCCGGCGGTGCCGATCTTTGTGGCGGGACCAGCGTTTCGCGGTTCGCGGCAACAAAATCGGTCGCCAAATCGCCCGTGACGAATGCGCTGTGATCGGCGATCGCAGCCAACAGATCACGATTGGTCGCAACGCCGACAACTTGGCAGGCGTCAAGCGCCCTTTGCATGCCTGATAATGCCCCCGCACGATTTTCTGCAAACGCAATGATTTTGGCCAACATCGGGTCGTAGTAGGGCGAAACCGTGTCGCCTATTTCAAAACCGGTGTCGACACGGACGCCATCCTCGTCCTGCGGCAGTCGGAAATGGACGAGTGTGCCGGTCGACGGCAGATCATCGCGGCGCGGGTCTTCCGCATACAGGCGCGCCTCGATAGCATGCCCGCGCACGACGATTTGATCTTGTGTCAGGGGCAGGGTTTCGCCGTTGGCAACCCGAAATTGCCATTCAACGAGATCAAGACTTGTAATGAGTTCTGTGACCGGATGTTCAACTTGAAGCCTTGTGTTCATCTCCAAGAAGTAAAAATTGCTTTCTTGGTCGACCAAGAATTCGACAGTTCCGGCCCCGATATAGTTGCTCGCGCGCGCGATCGAAATCGCGGCCTCGCCCAATTGCGCGCGCAGCTCCGCCGACACTGATGGACCGGGTGCCTCCTCAAATATCTTCTGATGGCGCCGCTGTATGGAGCAATCGCGTTCCCACAAATGCACGACATTGCCATGGCAATCTCCGAACACCTGAACCTCGATATGCCTTGGCCGAACAACGTATTTTTCCAACAACACATGATCGTCGCCGAAAGACGCCTGTGCTTCACGTCGCGCCGCCTTCACCGATTCCGCCAAATCCAACTCGCGTGTGACAACCCGCATGCCCCGACCGCCACCACCGGCGGACGCTTTGACCAAGACCGGATATCCGATTTTCCGTGCCGCCGTCGCAAACACCTTTAGGTCCATGTTGGCGTCGTGGTAGCCCGGTACGACCGGTATCTCGGCTTCCTGAGCCAAGTGCCGGGCCTCAGCCTTTCGCCCCATCTGACGCATCGACTGCGCCGTCGGCCCGACAAACACCAGCCCGGCTTGGGTCACCGCTTCCGCGAACGCCGCGTTCTCGGACAAAAAACCGTAGCCCGGATGTATGGCTTGAGCGCCGGCATGATGGGCCACCTCGAGAATCATGTCCGACCGCAAATAGCTTTCCGCCGCCGGCGAAAGGCCGATTGGGTAGGCTTCGTCCGCCTCGCGCACATGCAGCGCGGTGGCGTCGGCCGGTGAATAGACCGCGACCGTCCGAATTCCCATGCGCCGCGCTGTCCGCATGATACGGCAGGCGATCTCACCACGATTTGCTATCAATACTTTGTCGAACATCAGTTGGGTCAGCCTGTCTAATCGCCGGGATGTCGGCGCTGCTCGCGCGCATAGGTCATGATCTCATAGAAACCAAACAACATGAGCATGACACCGAGTACGATTTCGATCGCAATAATCACGCGAATGACATCGCTTTGTGGTGTGATATCGCCATAACCGACTGTACTCAGCGTCACGATGGAAAAATAGAGACTCTCCGGAAACCCGAGCGACTTTGGTTCGCCATTTACAAAAAAATGATGCGCTGACGAATAGCGGTCAATAATCCGATAGATCGCGGCGAACACGATCACGGTCAGCGAGTAAAACGTGAAAAAAGCGAAAGCCGGCATAGCCATTTCCGCGATCCGCGAAAAAAACGCGTCGAAGAGAAGACCGGCGTCGATCAAAAATAGGCTAATACCGCGCGCGACAAAAACGACGACCAGACCGATCCCGGCCATCGCTGCTAGAAACACCAAGTCCTTGGTCAGTTGATCTAGCTGCAACGCGGGGACAAAAAACGTCGCCACACCGATCGCAAAGATTGGCACCAACCAACGAAGTGCTTGCACGAAACTCCGCTTGACGGTGTACGGCGTCGCCAAGAGGACGGCGCGTATCTGGTCGCGATGCCAGAACACCCCAACCAGGAAACACACAATCGGTAGCAAAAAACCAAAATAAATGGCCCACAGGGACAATGGCCAAAAATTCGCTTCGACAAAAAAGATGAACAGACAAATATAGACGCTCAAAAAGTCGGTCAGAGCCAAAGAAAAGAACCGGCTGTCCGGAAACAATCTATAGATGATCGCGACACACGCTGCGATGCCAGCGAGCATTATGAAGACGAAATAACCCGCCACGCCCGACAACGCCAACGCGACCAAAGCCAATAGGCTGACACTGAAGGCAACGCTGAGCAGCCAATGTCGGCGGGGTCGATCCATGTTGCGTGAGCGTTCGAGCCTATTCTGAGCGCCAAGCCGGCGCACGTTTGTCTAGGAATGCACTAACCCCTTCGCGACCTTCGTCGCCCGCGCGGCTTTCCGCGATTCGCCGCGCCGTGTCGTCTATGACGTCATCATCGATCAAGCGGGTCGCAACCGCGTAAATCAGGTCTTTCGCCGCAGCCAATGCGTGCGGCCCCGCGTTCAGGATGTGACCCACAAGGGCCACGACCGTGTCGTCGAGTTTCTCTTCGGCTACGACTTCGTGTACCAGCCCCAGCCGCTTGGCTTCGTCGGCACCGATCTGTTCTCCGGTCAAGAAATACCGACGGGCCGCGCTCTCACCGATCTTGGCGATCACATATGGGCTGATCACAGCCGGAATCAGGCCAAGACGCACTTCTGAAAACATGAACCGGGCGCGGTTCGTGGCAACAACAATGTCACACGCCGCAACCAGGCCGACCCCACCGCCGTAAGCCGGCCCTTGGACGCGGCCGATCACCGGCTTGTTCAAGCGGCTGATCAGCCGCAGCAAGCGTCCCAGTTCACGAGCGTCGGCAAGGTTCTCCGCATCCTCGAAAGTGGCCGTGCGCTTCATCCAATTGAGGTCCGCGCCGGCCGAAAAACTGCGCCCCAACGCCTCTAGAATCACCACGCGCACGTCGCGCCCCTCAGACAGCTGGGCGAACGTTTCATTCAACCGGCGAATAAGCGCATCGTCGAACGCGTTGTGCACATCGGCTCTATTGAGCGTTACGCGAACGATACCACTACCATCGTCCGTCACGAGAAGAGGATCATCTGCCATTGATCACATCCGAAACACACCAAACCGCGTTTGCGGGATCGGCGCATTCAGCGCCGCGGAAATGCCAAGGCCCAGGACCCGCCGCGTGTCGGCCGGGTCGATGACACCATCATCCCACAAACGCGCGCTGGCGTAGAATGGATGGCCCTGGCTCTCATACTGCTCAAGGATCGGCCCCTTGAAACTCTCTTCCTCGTCGGACGACCAAGTTTCACCACGTGCCTCGATTGAGTCGCGGCGGACCGTGGCCAAAACGCTCGCCGCTTGCGCGCCACCCATGACGGAAATGCGCGCGTTCGGCCACATCCAAAGAAAACGTGGGCCATATGCGCGCCCGCACATCGCGTAGTTGCCGGCGCCGAAACTGCCGCCTGTGATCACGGTAAATTTCGGCACTTGGGCACAAGCAACCGCGGTGACCATTTTGGCACCGTCCTTGGCAATGCCCCCCGCCTCGTACTTCCGGCCAACCATAAATCCTGTGATGTTCTGAAGGAACACCAGAGGTATCCGGCGCTGACAACAGAGTTCAATGAAATGAACGCCCTTCAGCGCCGACTCCGAAAAGAGAATACCATTGTTGGCAACGATGCCGACGGGGTAGCCGAATATCCGCGCAAATCCCGTCACCAAAGTCTGCCCGTACAGGTGCTTGAATTCATCGAGTGCGCTATCGTCGACGATGCGCGCGATCACTTCACGCACGTCATAGGGTTGGCGAATATCGTGTGGCACGACACCATAAATCTCTTCGGCCGCATAACGCGGCGGCCGTGGCGACGCAATATCCATGTCGACGCTTTTCGTGCCGTGTAGATGACTAACGATCCGCCGTGCAAGTGCCAATGCGTGGGCATCATTCGATGCGAAATAGTCGGTCACGCCAGATGTCCGCGAATGCACGTCGGCACCGCCGAGTTCTTCTGCACTCACTATTTCGCCCGTTGCCGCTTTGACCAGCGGCGGTCCCCCGAGAAAAATCGTCCCTTGCTCCCGAACAATCACGCTTTCATCTGACATCGCGGGGACATAGGCACCACCGGCCGTGCAACTCCCCATGACCAAAGCGATTTGCGGGATACCCATGGCCGACATGGTCGCCTGGTTATAGAAAATGCGGCCAAAGTGCTCGCGGTCCGGGAAAACATCATCTTGGTTCGGCAAGTTGGCCCCGCCTGAGTCGACCAAATATAGGCACGGCAGCCGATTCGCCATCGCGACCTCTTGGGCGCGCAGATGCTTTTTGACGGTCATCGGGAAGTAAGTGCCACCTTTAACCGTCGCGTCGTTGACAACTATGACGCATTCGCGACCCGCCACGCGCCCGATCGCCGTAACAATACCCGCGGACGGCGCTTGATCTTCATACATGCCGTGCGCCGCCAACTGGCCCAGCTCGAGCACCGGCGCATCGACATCCACGAGCCGTTTGAGGCGCTCGCGCGGCAACATTTTACCGCGAGATATGTGGCGATCGCGCGCACGATCGCCGCCGCCAGCGGTGGCGATCGCCACCGCGGCGCGGAGATCTTCTACGTGAGAGCGCATTTGCGCGGCGTTGGCATGAAACGCATCGCTGCCCGTATCGATTTTGGAGTGGATGACCGACATGAATTGACTGCTGGTTAGTCTCAACTCGTCACGTGGTTCAAACATGGCCGCACGGCCACCTGTACGCAAGTCTCAAAACAACAAACAACGGATGCTGCCAATATCATTGGATATTCCACCAATTATTCGTTGACCACTTTTGTGAAGCACGCCGCCTACGACACGGCATCGCCAATCCGGTAAATCCGCGCCGCATTCGACGCAAAAATCTTTGTCCGATCCTCTGCTCGCAGCGTCGCTGTCAATGCCAAGGCGTCTCGATACCACACATCGTAGGCTGTCACCGCCGTCATCACCGGCCAGTTGCTAGCAAAAATCAGACGGTCGGGACCAAATTCCTGAAGCAGATGTGTTGCAAATGGCGCGACCAACTCCTGAGTCCAGCGATCGTCTTCACGCCCCTGAACGACCACCGAGAACTTGCAATACACGTTTGGAAATTCCGCAAGGGTTGCCATGTGTGCGCGCCACGGGTCCAATGTCTGGCCCGCGATATCCGGCTTGCCCAAATGATCGACGACGATGACCGCCTCGGGACAAGCGCCAGCAAGTGCAATCACGCCTTCAAGCTGCGTGTGGCGGACGCACACGTCACAGACATAGCCAGCCGCCGCAACGGCTTGGACGCCGGCAACAAAAGACGGGCGCGCGCAGAACATCGGATCGGCCTCGTTTTGCGTCACCCGCCGCACCCCATGCACGATGTCGTGGCGCTTGAGGCGGTTAAGCTGCTGCGGCAAATCCGGGCGTTCGATCGGCGCCCACGCAACGAATGCCCGCAATTGTGGATTGGCCGCAGCGATGCCCTCAATGAAAGCAACCTCAGAGTCCGCCGCACCCGGGCCGAGATCGACTTCAACCGCGATCGCCGCCCGCAATGGCTGCGCTCTCACAGCGGCCGCATAATCAGCCCATAAGACATCGTGACCGTCGGCAATATTGGTCGCCAGTCCCTGAGAAGGCAGATCAGCAATGCGGAACAAATGAAAATGCGCATCGACAAACGGCAGAGGGCACGTGGCACCATTGTCTGTATGCGCGACCGCGGCCATGCTCTCACCAACCACCGGTGTCGATCCAACGGGCCACATCGTCAAGTCGGTCTTGACCAAAAAACGGCTCGCCATCGACCATAAAGAACGGCGACCCGAAAACGCCACGCTCTTCGGCCCGTTGGGTCGCGTCAATCAGCCGCCGTTTGATGTCGGGCCGCGCAATTGCAGCCGTCAGGTCTAGAGCCGCGACGCCCAATTCGGCCGCCACATCCGCGACCGCGTCGGGCGTGCCAACATCGCGGCCCTCACAAAAATGCGCATGGTAGACGGCCAGGGCGAACCGCTTCGCCAGCGCGTCGTCGTTATCCGCCAACCAATAGAAAGCGCGCGCCGCGGCCAGGCCGTTCAGCGGCAGGTCTTCCGCAAACTTTATCTCGATACCGTACGCGCGCCCGATTCGCCGCACATCGTGAAAAAAATAGCGATCACGCAGCGGCGTCAACGGCAGTGGACGCGCGCCAGTGGTTTTCATGATCGCACCCAGCATGAACGGTCGCCATGTCACGCTGCGCCCGTGACGGGCGGCGATCGCATCAATTCTCAGGGCCGCGAAATAGCCATACGGCGACGCGAACTCAAAATAGAAATCGATGGGCGCCGTCATATTTCGCCTATCTCCGCCTGCACGTCGCCCGTGCCACGATCCCATCCGGTCCGCACGCCGTACGTCAAGATCCCAATACCGACGACCGCCGCAATTGGCAAGGCGATCAGGTTCAGCCCGCCCCAGCCAAATTGATGCAAAAGCGCACCTGAGGATAATGCGGCAAGACCCGCCGCACCAAATACGAAAAACTCATTGATGCCCTGCGCCCGCGCGCGGTCGTGCCCACCAAATGATTGCGCCATCAGATCCGTGGCACCGACGAACAGAAAGTTCCAGCCGATCCCCAAGAGCACCAAAGCGAGCCAAAAGTTCGTCATGGCGATACCGCTACTGGCAACGCCGATACACATGAATTCCAGGATGACACCCGTCATCATGATGCGCAAAGTTCCGAAGCGGCGGATCAAATAACCCGTTACGAATGACGGTGCGAACATACTCAAGACATGCCATTGGATGACAAATGCCGCGTCGCCGAAATCGTGGCCGCATTGGCTCATCGCCAGCGGCGTCACCGACATGATCAAGATCATTACGGCGTATGCGCCAACACCGCCGCCGACCGCGACCATGAATTGTGGCTGCCGCAGAATAGCAAAGGTTGGTCGCGCCACGCCAAATGACCGCTGATGGATCATGCGCGGCAAGCGCATGGTCGTGAGGACCGCGATGGTGACCGCCGCCAGTATGGCGATCGCCCCATACGCGCCGGCAAATGGAATAACAGGCAGCGCATCGATACCGTATTTCGCCACCGTCGGTGCAAGCAGCGCCGCGATGACCCCACCGCCCAGCACCAAGCCAATCGCTGTACTGCGCAGGGTTATGGGCGCTACTTCCGCAGCGGCATATCGATAGTAATTGCCAAAGCCGATATGCGCACCCAACAGGCACATGCCCACGGCGAACAGCGCAAAGGCGCCCGACCATAGCGCGTAAGCTGAGATCGATGCGCCGACAATGCCGATCACAGCACCAACGGCGAAGCCCGCTCGTCGGCCCCATCTGGCCATCAGCAACGAGGCTGGAAGGGTTGCCATCGCGGTACCGGCCCATTGCAGCGCAATTGGCAATGTCGCGAGAGATTTGTCTACCGCCAGGACACTGCCGGCCAAGGCGGACACGCTGACGAGCACGGTTTGCCCCGTGCTGGTCAAAGCCCAACACAAGGCCAGCAATCCGACAGTACCGCCGAGCGCGCGTAGGGTGCGGATCAAGACGCGGGCAATCTATTCCGCCGCGATGGCGCGACTGATGACCATCCGCTGCACGTCGCTGGTACCTTCATAGATCTGGCAAATGCGCACGTCACGATAAATGCGCTCTACCGGATGGTCCCGCAAATAGCCATAGCCACCGTGAATCTGTATCGCATCGGAACAGACTCGTTCAGCTGCCTCGGACGCGAACAGTTTCGCCATGGAGGCTTCTTTGAGGCACGGCTCGTCGGCATCTCTCAGTGTCGCGGCGTGCAAAACCATGTGGCGCGCCGCATCGACCTGGGTCGCCATATCGGCCAATCGAAACGCGACCGCTTGATGTTCGATAATCGGCCGACCAAAGCTTTCGCGGTTCTTGGCGTATTCCAACGCCGCTTCATAGGCGGCGCGCGCCATACCGACCGCCTGCGCCGCGATGCCGATGCGCCCGCCTTCCAAATTGGCGAGCGCGATCCGGTAACCTTCGCCGGGCGCGCCCAAGACCAAATCCGGGGTCAGTTCCAGGTTGTCGAGCACGATCTGGCATGTGTCAGATCCGCGCTGACCGAGCTTGTGTTCCTGGCGCGCGACCGTATATCCGGGCGTGTCGGTCGGAACGATAAATGCTGTAATGCCGCGCTTGCCCGCGTCCGGATCCGTCACCGCGAAAATCAAGGCAACGTCGGCCGACTGCCCCGATGTCACGAATTGCTTGGTGCCATTGAGCACGTAGTGGTTGCCAGTGAGTTCGGCACGGGTCTTGATTGCTGCCGCGTCGGAGCCCGCATCGGGTTCGGTCAGACAGAATGCGCCGAGCATGTCACCACGCGCCAGCGGCCGCAAAAACCGCTCTTTCTGCCTGTCGCTGCCGTAGCGGTGAATGGGCACACACACAACCGAGTTCTGCACACTCATCACGGTGGAACAGGCGCCATCGCCGGCCGCGACTTCCTCGATCGTCAGCGCGTAGGCGACATGGTCGGCACCGACCCCGCCCCAATCTTCGGGCACCAACATGCCCAGAAAGCCAAGCTCCGCCATGCGCCGCACCGCGTCGGCCGGAAATGTCTCGTTGCGGTCCCATTCCGGCGCGTATGGCGCAAGTTCGCTTTGCGCAAAGGCGCGCGCGGTTTCGCGCATCATCTTTTGTTCTTCAGTCAGTAGCATCGGGTCTCGCCCATTTTGTGTATCGCTCTCATCCGGCAACACGCCCGCGACGTCTTAAGCTACTGCAAACCTGGCCGGCGGGCGATGCAATCATCCACGCGCGCGGCCTTTGCTATGATCGGTCCTACCGCGCTCGGCTGGCGACGCGTGAAATAGGAGAGCGGCGATGACAATTTACGTCCGCAAAATTCAAGACACCTTCTGCGCGGAAATTACCGGCGTAAGTTTATCGGTGCCGCTCGGTGACTCCGATTTCGAAATCATTCGCAATGCATTCCATGCCAGCGCGGTGCTGGTATTCCCCAACCAACCGCTGAACGACTCACAGCAGGTTGCCTTCAGTCGGCGCTTCGGCCCGTTGGAGCGGAGTTTGAAAACCAGCTTCGGCGGTCCCCCGGAGATCTCCAACATCACCAATGCCGACGAAAACAACCGGCTCTACGGCGATGGCGACGCGCGCAATGTCTTCTCGCTAGGTAACCAAATTTGGCACACAGACAGTTCTTTCAAAGTTGTGCCAGCCATGGCCTCCGCTTTGTCGGCACGCGTGGTGCCTCCGGCCGGCGGCGAAACCGAATTCGCGGACATGCGCGCCGCTTACAACGCTCTGACCGATTCCATGAAGGCGGGCATCGCCGATTTGGTCGCCGAACACAGCTTCGCCTACTCCCAAGGCCAGATCAGCCTCGAGGCACTATCAGACGGTCAAATCGATGAATTGCCACCGGTCCAGCATCGGGTCGTACGCGTACATCCGGTCACCGGCCGCAAAGCTCTCTACATCGGTCGTCATGCCTCGCACATTGTCGGCATGCCCCTCGAGGACGGCCGCAAGCTATTGGCAGATCTGCTCGAACATGCCACGCAGCCGCGGTTCGTCTACCGCCATAATTGGACCGTTGGCGATTTGGTGATGTGGGACAACCGCTGTGTCTTGCACCGTGGACGCCCGTATGACATGGCCAAACACCACCGCATCATGCATCGCACGACTTTGGCTGGTGACACCGCCGACAATCCTTGGGCCTTAGATCGGGCTGCGGCCGGCGAACAAGATGCGCCGGCGTACCGGCTATAGAACCACCTTGTGGGGTTCGCCATCGGGGTTGGCAAAAATAAGCCGCAGCGTCTCAGACAACGGTCGTACTTCGGCCGCCGCAAGCAATCCCAAACGGGTCATTTCTGCGTGACAGGCCGGTAAGTTGTAATGCGGTATGGCCGGGTAGAGATGATGCTCGATATGATAATTGACGTAATGCGGAAACAGTAAAACACGCAGCCAGGTCGGTGCGATGTTCGTGCGTGCGGCGGTAATCGGTTGGGTCACGTCCGGCACGGCGCCATGCTCGCAAATCGCACGCAGGCGCAAGATGGCCTGCAACATCGTGACCAACGGCAAAACCCAAAGCACCAAATACGCGACCCCATACCCTGACGCGAAGGCGACGGCCAGCGCCAGTGCGTGAAAACCAATCACCAACCAACGATCACGTCGCGCCGCAGCCCGCAACACTGGAGAGGTATCGTCGATCGGCCGGCTGGCTTGGTTGGTCGCGATATTCAGCGCCGGTGCGCCAAAGAAATAGGCGTAGGTCTTCCACGCCGTCAGTCCGGCCAAATCCTTGACCAGTTTACCGATCAAATACCCGCGGCCACGCGGATAGCCGGCATGCAACGGTATGTCCGGGTCTTGGGGGCCGTAAAGATGGTTGTGGTGCAGTCGATGCACAACCCGGTACGTACACATGGAAATACCGGCGATCGTTGCGCAAATGCGGCCGATCAGGTCGTTGAGCCATCGCTCGCGATAAAGACGGTAGTGCGCGGCGTCATGCGCCAAAACAAACAGTGCCTGTTGCCTGGTTGCGATGACGATCAGGGCCGGCACGATGACCAATGGATGCCACCAAATCACGGGGATTGCGACGCTCGCCGAAAGCGCGCCGAAAGTGATCGCGACCGACAACGTCGCTTTGCGGTCGTCGATGCGACTCAAAGCCTTGACCCGCGAGGCCGGCAGACCCCTGGCCCGCCGATCATCCCTGAACTCTTCGCCGCGATGCATATTGTCGCGCCTTTCCCGGCCCCATGTCCGCCAGTTTAGCATGGCCTGGCACGATTCCATCTTGACGCGCCACCGCGCCACCAACATCGTGCGTGGGGTCTTGCGCGTGTGCCGCCACGGCCTCCGACCAATCTGTGCCTCTAGTCAAGGGTGCGATCATGATCCCGAATCAATTGCCATCGCTAGATTTTCATTTGGGTGAGACGGCCGACATGCTGCGCGACACCGTGGCGTCGTTCACCGCCGACGAGATTGCGCCGCGCGCCGCGCAGATCGACGAAAGAAATGATTTTCCAGACGATTTATGGCGCAAGTTCGGAGATTTGGGGTTACTCGGGATTACCGTCGAAGAGGAATACGGCGGTGCCGGCTTGGGTTACCTGGAACATGTTGTCGCGATGGAAGAAATTAGCCGGGGGTCCGCGGCCGTAGGCTTGTCCTACGGCGCCCATTCAAACCTGTGCGTCAACCAAATCCGCCGCAACGGCAATGACGACCAGAAGCGGCGCTATATCGAGAAACTGATATCCGGTGAGCACGTCGGTGCCTTGGCCATGAGCGAACCGGGCTCAGGCTCGGATGTTGTTTCCATGCGCACGCGCGCGGTCAAGAAAGGTGACCGCTACATCCTGAATGGCAGCAAAATGTGGATCACCAACGGGCCGGATGCGGACGTTTTGGTGATTTACGCCAAGACCGATCCAGATGCCGGCCCACGCGGCATTACCGCGTTTCTGGTTGAAAAAGGCTTCAAGGGTTTTTCCACTGCACAAAAGCTCGACAAACTTGGCATGCGTGGCTCGAACACTTGTGAGCTGGTTTTCCAGGACTGCGAAGTTCCGGAGGAGAATGTGCTTGGACCGCTCAACAAAGGAGTCAACGTGCTGATGAGTGGCCTGGACTATGAGCGTGCGGTCTTGTCCGGCGGACCACTTGGGCTGATGCAGAATTGCATGGATATCGTTGTGCCTTACGTCCATGAGCGGAAGCAATTCGGACAAGCGATCGGTACGTTTCAGCTCATGCAAGGCAAATTGGCCGATATGTACACAACCATGAACGCGTGCCGCGCCTATGTGTACGCGGTCGCACGCGCGTGCGACGCCGGCCAAACGACGCGTAAGGACGCCGCCGGCGCCATCTTGTTTGCGGCCGAAAAGTCGGTTTGGATGGCACTCGAGGCGATCCAATGCCTGGGCGGCAATGGCTACATCAACGAGTACCCGACTGGACGGCTGTTACGGGACGCCAAACTCTATGAAATAGGTGCCGGCACGCAGGAGATCCGGCGCATGTTGATTGGCCGCGAGCTGTTTGAGGAGACGGCATGATGACATTGCGGCACATGCTGGCCGCGGCCTGCGCGGTTTGCCTGCTCTCGTCGGCGGCCGGCAGCGCGCGTGCGCAAGACCGCCCCATCGGCCTCGGCGTGATCGACTTGTCGTTCTATGCGGTCTCGGGTGCGATCGTTGAACATGTGCTGGAGCGCCTCGGCCATGATGTCGATGTCGTGCGCGGCCCGCACAACGTGCTATTCCCGAAGCTCGCCGAGGGCAAGATCGACCTGCTCAACGCGGTCTGGCTGCCGCACGCCCACAAGACCTATTGGCAGCGCTACGGTGCCGACGCGATGGAGATCACGACTCTTTACGACGGCGCGCGTCTGATGTGGGCCGTACCTGACTATGTTCCGGAAAGCGTGGTGGCCGCAATCTATGACCTGCCGAAACTCGGCATTGTCGAGCGCATGGACAAGACTATTCAGGGAACCGGTCCCGGCTCTGGCCTGACAATCCGATCTATCGCGATGATGGACGCGTACGGACTGGCCGGCGCCGGATACCAATTCAAACCGGGCTCAGAGGCGCAGTGGCGCAACGCCATACGTCGTGCCTTTGATGAAAAACGGTGGATCGTAATCCCCACGAGCGTGCCACGCTTTGTCACTCACGCTTACGGCGTGCGCGCGCTAAAGGATACCAAAGGCTCGCTGGGCGAAAGCAACCGCGTTGTGCTGGCTGCGGCGCCCGGAAGCGACGACGCACTGTCATCTACGAGCCTTGATGTGTTGCGGCGCATCAAGCTGACCACGGACGCCGTGGCCGCCATGGATTACACCGTTGTTGTCGACGGATTGACCGCGAAAGCCGCAGCGCAACAATGGATTGGCGCAAATACGACAATTGTCGAAAGCTGGTTTTGACGGTCGAAGACCAGCGTCCGCGCAAGATGTCTTCGCAAGTGCACAAAAATATGTATAGTAGAGTTGTGGCGCGCCGCTGATTTGCTGTGTCGGTTCGATTTGGGTAAGCCAGTCCGGCTACTGTGTCGGCGCGCGATTCAGCCGAATATATAACGGACGAACAGCTAAAGTCAGGGAGAAGGACCTATGGCCGAAGATCCGATCGTCATTGTGGGCATGGCCCGCACGCCAATGGGCAGCTTTCAAGGCGCGCTCGCGACAGCGACCGCACCTCAGCTTGGGACAACCGCGATCAAGGGCGCGCTTGAACGCGCCGGCGTCGGCGCCGACGATGTCGATGAAGTGATCATGGGATGCGTTTTGCCGGCCGGCCAAGGCCAAGCGCCGGCCCGCCAGGCCGCGATCGGTGCCGGACTACCGGTTGATGTCGGCGCAACGACGATCAACAAAATGTGCGGCTCAGGCATGAAAGCGACCATGTTTGCGTGCGACATGCTCGATGCCGGCAGTGCGAACATTATGATCGCAGGCGGCCTGGAAAGCATGACCAACGCGCCGTATCTGTTGCCAAAGGCACGCGCCGGCTATCGGATGGGCCACCAAGAGGTCAAAGACCACATGTTCTTGGACGGGCTAGAAGATGCTTACGAGCCGGGCCGCCTGATGGGCGCTTACGCCGAGGCCACGGCCGAAGCCTATCAGTTTACCCGAGAGGCCCAGGACGAATTCGCCATCACGTCGCTCAAACGTGCCAAACAGGCAAACGAGGACGGCAGCTTTGATCGCGAGACCGTGCCGGTAACCATCAAGACCCGGAAAGGCGAAACGGTCGTCGATAAGGACGAGCAGCCGTTCAACGCCAATATCGAGAAGATTCCCTCGTTGCGGCCGGCGTTCGCCAAAGACGGCACGGTGACGGCGGCAAATTCCAGCTCGATTTCCGACGGCGCCGCGGCGCTGGTCATGATGCGTCGCTCAGAATCCGAAAAGCGCGGTTTGACGCCGCTGGCAACGATCGTCGCCCACACGACCCACAGCCAAGAGCCGCGCTGGTTTACCACAGCGCCGATCGGCGCTGTGCGCAAGGTTCTGGAAAAGGCCGGCTGGAGCCCGGAGTCGGTCGACTTGTTCGAAGTCAATGAGGCCTTTGCCGTGGTGACCATGGCGGCGATGAAAGATCTCAATCTGGCCCACGAAAGGGTAAACATCCATGGCGGCGCGTGCGCCCTGGGTCATCCAATCGGTGCGTCTGGCGCGCGTATCATTTGTTCGCTGATCGGCGCCATGCAGAAGGAAGGCGCGAAACGCGGCATCGCGTCACTGTGCATCGGCGGCGGCGAGGGCACCGCACTCGCGCTCGAAATGGCAGCTTAGATCAGACCAAAGCTATGTTGTGACCATGGGGGCGCGGCCAAACACATTGGCCGCGTCCTTCTTGTTCTGTGGCCGAATTCACCCGATGGTCAAAGCAGGATCGCTTTGGCCAGAGCCAGAAAGGCGAAAAAGCCAAGTACGTCGGTGACGGTGGTGAGGAGAACAGCACCAGCCACGGCGGGGTCGATTCCTGCCCGTGACAGCCCGAGCGGAATAAGAAACCCGGACACCGCGGCAACCAACAAATTGACGATCAAGGCGAGCCCGATAACCACGCCGATCATGACGCTGGCGAACCACAAGCCGGCCACCAAACCAGTCAACAACGCAAACGCGATCCCGTTGTAGCCGCCGACAAGCACCTCTTTCCACAAGGTTCGCCCGGCGTTAACCGCCGTCAATTCGTGGGTCGCCAGCGCGCGAACCGCCACCGTGAGCGTCTGCGTACCGGCATTGCCGCCCATCGAGGCGACAATCGGCATCAACACCGCCAATGCGACGAGCTGTTCAATGGTGTCGGCGAAAAACGCAATTGTCACCGAGGCCAATATCGCGGTGAACAAATTGACCAACAGCCAAGTGAAGCGCTTCGAGGCCGTTCGCATGGCACCCAGATGCAGGTCGCCTTCCGACGACACGCCGCCCAGGCGATGAATGTCTTCGCCGGCCTCTTCTTGGATCACGTCAACCACGTCGTCGACAGTAATTTGGCCGATCAGGCGGCCACTAGGTTCGATGACGGCGGCTGACATCAAATCGTACTGATCGAACATGAACGCGACTTCTTCCTGGTCCATTTCGACCGGTATAAGTCGCTGATCACGCTCCATAATTTCGCTAATTGGAACCGGCCGGCGGGTGCGCATGGCGCGGCTTAGCGGGACAGTGCCAGCCGGCATATGTTTCGGATCAACGACAAAGATCTCGTAGAAGTCGTTGGGCAACTCGTCTGTTTCACGCAGCCAATCGATGACGTCACCGACAGTCCAGTATTCCGGCACCGCGACACAGTCGCGCTGCATAATGCGGCCCGCGCTGTCCTCCGGATAGGCGAGCGCTTCGGCGACCAAGCCTCGGTCGGCGGCGGGCATCGCGTTGAGCACGGCGTCTTGATCGGCCGGCGTCAGACCTTCCAACAAATTCGCCGCGTCGTCGGTTTCCAACCGTGCAGCGACGGCAGCCAATGTGTCTGGGGCCAATCCTTTGAGCACGTCGTCGCGGACATGCTCGCCGATCTCAGCCAAGACCTCTGGATCAACCTGTGGTCCGAGTACAGTGATCAACTCCGCGCGCTGATCCGCCGCTAAGGCTTCGATGATGTCTGCCAAGTCGGCCGCATGGAGCGGCGCGACCAAACGTCGCGCGGTCTCCGGCCGCCCGTCGCGCAGGGCCTCGGCAACCTCGCGCACCAGATCGGTAGTTACGACAAACGGCTCGCCGGCACCGTCCGTCGGCGGCACGCCGCCTATGGGTGACGGTTCGGTCATTACATATTGATCGCGTGATCTTGAGCGTCGACGACGGTCAAAGCGGCGATGTTGACGATGCCACGCACAGTCACCGACGGAGTCATAATGTGCGCCGGACCAGCCGCGCCCATCAAAACCGGACCGACATTGATGCCATCACCCAAAGCCTTGGCGAAGTTGTAGGCAATGTTGGCCGCGTCGCGGTTCGGCATCACCAGCAGATTGGCCGCACCCGCAAGGGTCCCGTTGGGCAACAAGCTTTGTCGCACGGTCTCGCGTAACGCGGAATCCGCATGCATTTCGCCATCGATTTCCAAATCGGGAACCAAAGAGCGAATGATGGCCAAAGCCTCACGCATGGTTTCCGCCTCAGGCGCGTCGGAGCTGCCAAAGTTTGAGTGGGACAGCAAAGCCGCCTTCGGCACAATCCCGAAACGCCGCACCTCTTCGGCTGCAAGAACCGTCATTTCCGCCAATTGCTGCGGGTTTGGCGCCTGCACGATATGTGTGTCCAAGATGAAATAGGCCCCGCTCGGCAAAATCAGCACTTGCATGGCATATGGACTACTCACGCCACTGCGTAGGCCAATGACGTCGGCGATGGTCCGCAAATGGTCGTCGTAACGGCCGTTTGGCCCCGCCAACAAGCCGTCCGCTTCACCGCGTCGTACCATCAGCGCGGCGATCGCCGTGAAATTGGTCCGAATCGCAATGCGCGCCGCGCTGCGCGTGACCCCCCGACGCCCCATGAAATCGTGATATTGCGTGGTATAGTCGTTGTAGCGAGGATCGTCCTCAGGGTCACATAGCTCGACATCACGACCAATCTGCAACCGGAGTCCGTAACGTTCGATCCGGTTCTCGACCGGGCGACGACGACCAATCAGAATGGGTTGCGCGAAGCCTTCGTCGACGATCACTTGGGCGGCGCGGAGAACGCGCTCTTCCTCACCTTCGGAAAAGACAATCCGTTTCGGAGCGTTTTTTGCGCTTTGGAAGACGCCGCGCATCACCAGGGAAGAACGAAACACAAACTGCTCTAGGCGCAGGCGATAGGCGTTCAAGTCCTCGACCGTGCGCGTTGCGACACCCGTTTGCATGGCGGCTTCCGCGACCGCCGGGGCAATCGCACCTAACAAGCGCGGATCAAACGGCCGCGGCAAAATATAGTCCTGTCCGAATTGCGCGGTTTGGCCGCCATAGGCACGGTCGACGACGTCAGACGACTCGGCCATGGCCAGATCCGCAATGGCATGTACGCACGCCTGTTTCATCTCCGCATTGATGGTTGTCGCGCCAACATCGAGGGCACCGCGGAATATGAAGGGAAAGCACAGCACGTTGTTCACTTGGTTCGGATAGTCGGAACGTCCGGTGGCAATTACAGCGTCCGGGCGCGCCGCCCGGGCCGCCTCCGGGCGAATTTCCGGGTCTGGATTGGCAAGGGCCAAGACCAGCGGCTTATCTGCCATGGTTTCGAGCCACGCGGGCTTGAGCACGTCCGGCGCGGACAGGCCGAGAAAAATATCCGCGCCCTTAATGGCCTGCTCCAGGGTGCGCAATTCTGTCTTGATCGCGTAACGCGATTTTTCGGGATCCATTTCCCGCTTTCGGCCCTGATAAACAACGCCAACAATGTCGGTGGCAACGATGTGCTCTTTCGGTAATCCAAGCGCGACCAATTGATCGAGGCAAGCAAGCGCCGCCGCGCCAGCACCCGATGTGACGAGCTTCGCCTCAGCAAGGTCTTTGCCGACCAAACGCAGGCCGTTGACAATCGCGGCCGCGACAATAATGGCAGTCCCATGCTGGTCGTCATGGAACACGGGAATGCCCATGCGATCGCGCAAGGCGCGCTCCACTGCAAAACACTCTGGAGCCCGAATATCTTCCAGATTTATCCCGCCAAATGTCGGTTCCAGGCTGGCGATGATGTCGACCAATTTATCGGGGTCACGCTCGTCGATCTCGATGTCGAAGACATCGATCCCAGCGAACTTTTTGAATAGCACGGCCTTGCCTTCCATGACCGGTTTTGCCGCCAATGGCCCAATCGCACCGAGCCCTAGCACCGCCGTGCCGTTACTGATGACGGCGACCAGATTTGCCCGGCTGGTGACATCCCGCGCCGCTGTCGGATCGGCGCTGATAGCTTCGCAAGCCGCGGCGACACCCGGTGAATAGGCCAGCGCCAAATCGCGCTGATTGGCGAGTGCTTTGGTGGGAACAACTTCCAACTTCCCGGGCTGCGGCTCCCGGTGATACTCCAACGCACTGTCGCGGAAAGTCCCGGTCATGACGCCCCCGTCGGCTCGAGCGACCTTGCCTGGTTATCGGCGACGCTCTGATTTTGGCGCGAAACCACGGCGCCACGGTGTTATGAAAGTTGAGATCAATCGAAAAGGCGCGCCACAACACGCCGTGCGACGACTTAGGCGCCATGAAATTGGTGCGGTCGAGAAGACTCGAACTTCCACGGGGTCTCCCCCACAGCGACCTCAACGCTGCGCGTCTACCAGTTCCGCCACGACCGCGCTATGCCAAGGCGCACCGCAAGGTGCAACCGGCACTGGGCGGGCATAACAAATCTGTTGGGCCGACGCAACACGTGATAGCGTGCGATCATGATTGCCGTTGAATGGAAGATATCTGAAAGGTCAATAGGTTACCCAGAAGCCGTTGAGGCCATGGAAGAACGCGTGGCGGCGATTTACGCCGGCCGGGCACAGGAATTGGCCTGGTTGCTTGAACATCCGCCGATCTATACCAAAGGTACCAGCGCCGACCTTTCCGAGCTTGTCGACGCCTCCCGTTTCCCCGTCTATGAAACCGGTCGTGGCGGCCGCTACACGTACCATGGTCCCGGCCAGCGCGTCGTCTACGTGATGCTTAACCTTGACCGGCCAGGCCGTGTCGGGCGCGGTCGAGACTTGCGTCGCTATGTTCGCAATTTGGAAGATTGGCTCATCCGAACGCTGGACGACTTTGGCATTCGCGGCCAGCGCCGAGCCGATCGAGTCGGTGTGTGGGTCATCCGCGGAGATGGATCGGAAGCCAAGATCGCCGCCATCGGGGTCCGCGTGCGCCGCTGGGTGACCTTTCATGGAGTCTCGCTCAATGTCGAGCCGGACCTCGCGCATTATCGCGGCATTGTACCCTGTGGCGTGCGAGAACACGGCGTGACTTCGTTGGTTGACTTGGGCGTGCCGGTGACCATGACCGAGGTCGACGACCGCCTACGCGCGAATTTCGAGGCTGTCTTTGGGCCGACTGCAGGCTGTTTGGCAATTCAAGTCGCCTAAACATCACACTTTGGACGAATCCAGCCCAATCTGAATCGCCGCAGCGGCGATTGCGCATCATATCCAAGCAAGGCCCCTCACCCACTTGTTTGAGCATGACCGCAGCAATCGCCGATCGTGAGTATTTGCTGGCCCTGCGCAGCGCCCGTGCGGGTCAAAAACCGGAAGCCGAGCGGCTATGCCGGGCGGCGATCGCCCATGCGCCGCGGCATGGCCGCGCTCTGCGTCTGCTCGGCACGTTGGTCGGCGACCGCGGCGATTGCGCGGAAGCGCTAGCGTTATTGCGGGCCGCCGTAGCGGCCGCGCCGTACCTGCCAGAGGGCCATTTCAGTTTGGGCAATGCCCTGCTCAATCTGGACCAGGTCGTCGAGGCCGCAGACTGCTTCAAAGCGGCTTTGGATATCGACCCCAATCACATCGGCGCGCTGATCAATTTGGCCAGCGCGCTCAAAGCGCTATGCATTTGGGACGAAGCCCAGCGCGCAGCTTTGCGGGCGATCGCGCTTCGTCCCAAAGACGCTGCGTTGCGTTACAACCTTGGCAACGTTCTACACGTCATGGGCCGCCCAGCCGAAGCCGCCGCCGCGTTTCGCGACGCAGTCTCTTTGAACCCGATCAACGCCAAATATCACTACAATTTGGCCATCGCGTTGCGGGACGCAGATCATAGGGAAGAGGCCGCGCTGGCGTGCGAGAATGCGCTCTCGCTGCGCCCGGACTTGGACGACGCAGTCTATGTCTTGGGCACAACGCTGTTTGACGAGAAAGATCCGGCGCGCTTCGAAGCCGCCTTGCAACGCCACGTCAATCGCGCGCCCAATGCCGCCCTGGCCCATTTCTACTTGGGGCTGGTCCGCGACCAAATCGGCCATCGTGAGGCTGCTGCCGGCCATTTCGCTCGCCTGACCGAATATGACCCCGACGAGGACTATCGCTTGGCCAGCTGGCGCTACGCCGTGACACACAGCACTGGCCGCACCCGCTTGCTGGCGGATGGTCGCGATGCGTTTCGACTCGGTCTAGCGGCTGCCCGTTCCGACGGATTTATTCTGGAGTTTGGAGTTCGGAACGGCGCCTCGATTCGCCATATCGCTAGCCTTACCTCCGATACCGTCCACGGCTTTGATTCATTTGTCGGCCTGCCCGAGCAATGGGGCGACAACCCCAGCGGCGTCTATACGGTCCACGGCCAAACACCGCCGCTGCCCGATAACGTGCAACTTCATGTCGGTTGGTTCGCGGAAACCCTGCCCCAATTTGTCGACAACTTTGCCGGACCGATCCGCTTTCTGCATATCGATTGCGACATTTACAGCTCCACGCGCACGGTCTTCATCCATGTCGCCGGGCGCGTGGGGCCGGGTACCGTAATCTTGTTCGACGAATATCTCATGAATCCGGGCTGGCAGGGCGACGAACACCGGGCTCTTACCGAGGCCGCCGCCGAAAATGGCTGGTCGTACGAATATCTCGCATTCAATCTTTTCACCCAGCAAGCCCTCGTCAAACTTAAGTAGAATCGAGTTTGGTGGCCGGCTTCGGTTCGGCTGTTGCAAACTCCCAAGACTAAGAATCTACTTTGTCTGAATGCCACGATCACCAAATGTGTCGTCGCTGAGAATGGTGACACGTGCTCTCCGAGCCACTTGCGCAGGAACTCGGCAGCACGCAGCCTGCGGATGGTCGCCGCCCACCGGTCGGGTTAAGATTGCCCCATCTTTCGATCCATGACAGCGCCAGCGGAGGCAATTGCTATGGCAGCCATCGGATTCATCGGCATTGGCAAAATGGGCGCACCAATGGTGCGAAATCTCCTTAGAGCCGGCCATGCGGTCAAAGCGTACGACCACTCTGAAGACGCGCGTAATCTTGCCATCCAGCTCGGCGCCCAGGAGGCACGCTCCGCCGCCGACGCGGCAACCGACGTCGCGTACGTGATCACGATGCTGCCGGTGGGCGCCAACGTACGCGCGGTATACCTGGACGATGGCGTGCTGGATGCCGCATCCGACGGGACTCTGTTGATCGATTCCTCAACCATCGACGTCGAAACGGCAAGCGTTGTGCACGAGGCCGCGGCGAAATCCAACCTTGCTATGCTCGACGCGCCGGTATCAGGCGGCACCATGGGCGCCGAAGCGGCCACCCTCACCTTCATGTGCGGCGGCGAAAAATCAGCATTCGACAAGGCCAAGCCCATCTTGGCGGATATGGGCCGAAATATCGTCCATTGCGGCGGCCCCGGCATGGGTCAAGCGACTAAGATCTGCAACAATATGGTTGCCGGAGTCTCTGTTCTGGTCCTCTCCGAAGCCTTCATTATGGGCGAGAAACTCGGTGTCGACCGCCAGATCCTGTTTGACGTGCTGTCCACATCGAGCGCCGATTGTTGGGCGTTACGCAATGTCTGCCCGTTGCCGGGGCCGGTGCCAAACGCCCCGGCCGGGCGCGACTATGAACCAGGTTTCTCGGCAGCACTCATGCTGAAGGATTTGCGCTTGGCGCAATCGGCTGCCCAAATGGCCGGTACGTCGACCCCTCTGGGGGCCGTGGCAGCCGCCGTTTACGCGCTTCACGTCAACAGCGGCAGCGGCTCGCTGGACATGTCGAGTATTGTCAGACTGATCGAGGGCGCGAATTCGTAATCAAAAGTATCCGGTACCGGGCGAGGTTGTATTTATGATTAAGCTTTATACGCATCCGCAATCACCTTGCGCCCAAAAGGTGCGCATCGTTCTCAAAGAAAAGGAATTGACTTGGGAGCCGGTTCACGTTGATTTGCCGAACAAGGAGAACTTGCGTCCGGAATATTTAAAGTTGAATCCGCTCGGCGTTGTCCCGACGCTGGTCCATGACGACAAGCCGGTGATCGAATCGTCGATCATCTGTGAGTTTCTCGATGACCTGGCGCCTGCGCCGCCCCTGCGGCCAGCCGACCCACACCTCACAGCACAAATGCGGTTTTGGATGAAACATATTGATACAAAACTGCATCCGTCCTGTGGTGCGCTGCAATGGCCGCTGGTCATGCGCCCCGGTTTGATGGCCAAGAACGAAGACGAACGTGAGGCCTTGCTGGCCAAGATCCCGGAGAAGCCGAGACGCGAACGACAAAGACGGCTGGTCAAGATGGGACTCGATGCGCCGGACGTCGCCGACGCCGTCGGCGTCTACCGGGGCACCGTGATTGATATGGAGAACGCGTTGGCGGGCGCAGGCCCATGGCTTCTAGGTGTAGAGTTTTCGTTAGCTGACTGTGCAATGGCCCCCTATTTTCAGACGCTAGTCCAATTTGGTTGGCAGGCCCTCTACGCGGATGATTGTCGGCACGTAGCCGGATGGGTTGATCGGATGATGAGCCGTCCCTCGTACCAAGTTGGCGTCGCAGCAGACCTCGGTCCCGACCTGCGGGCTGATCTTTTGGCCAAAGGTGAACCGGCTTGGCCGAAGATTGCCCAGCATTTGGCGGCCGCATAGCGCCAGAATCTCATGGCGAGACCAGAGGATGCAACAAGAGGATCCGATATGAGCGATCACCGGAATCACGACCGACCTTTCTGGCAATGGAGCGCCTGTGACCTTGCCACTGCCATAAGTTGCCGGGACATCAGTTGTGTCGACGTGATGACAAGCGTCGTCGCGCGCCTCCGCGCCACGAATGACGAAATCAATGCTGTTGTTGATGACCTGAGCGAAGAGGCAATGCGGCAAGCAGCGGCGCACGATCAGGTGCTTGCCGACACGGGTCCCATCGGCCCCCTTCACGGGGTACCTGTAACGATCAAAGAAAACGTCGATCAAAAGGATCGTGCCACACCCAACGGCGTTACGGCGTTCAAGGACGTGATCGCGCCTGATGACTCACCGATCGTGCGCAATTTCACGAACGCCGGCGCCATTGTCATCGGCCGAACGAACACGCCGGAGTTTTCGTTTCGCGCTACCACGGTCAACGAATTGCACGGCCGCACGTTCAACCCGTGGAACAACGAAGCGTCGGCCGGCGGCTCTTCGGGCGGCGCCGCGTCCGGCGCCATGATGGGCTACGCGCCCCTCGCCCACGGCAACGATATCGGCGGCAGCCTGCGGTTTCCGGCTTACGCATGCGGTGCCTGCACGGTGAAACCAGGGTTGGGCCGGACACCGGCCTATAATCCCTCGGCCGCGGTCGAAAGGGGACTGCTGGCACAGATCATGTCCGTGCAGGGTGTCATCGCTCGCGAAGTGAAAGACGTGCGACTGGCAATGCGGTCGTTGGTCAGCTATGACCCGCACGATCCCTGGATGGTGCCGATGCCGTTTGAGGGACCGCGGCCGGAGGGTCCGGTCAAGGTCGCATTCACCAAGAATACGTTTGAGTTCGAGCTTCATCCGGCAGTGTCGAAGGCACTGGACACCGCGCGCGAAGCATTGGCTGACGCGGGCTATGAGATCCACGTTGTCGCACCACCGCTGTTGCGCGAAGTCGCAGAAGCTGGCGCCAAATGTTTGTTCGGCGAAGTCAAGGCACTGCTGGATAAGGATGTTCGCAAGTATGGCAGCAGTACATTGAACGACATCTTCGATGGCTATTACGCGTATTTTGCGCCTCATGAAGGCAACGAACTCTTGACCGCCCTTGCCGAACGGGCGCGCTTTGTGCGCGCGTGGACCGTGTTCCTGCAGGACTATCCGCTGGTCTTGACACCGTTCTTGCCGGCCCCGACGTTCGCTTGGGATCGCGACGCGCAGGGCGCCGAAGGTATTCGGGAAGTCCTCGGTAGCGCGCTCTACAGCTACTCGATGAATTTCATGGGCTTGCCGGCGGGAAACGTCCCAGCCGACCACAATGACGGACTACCTGTTGGCGTGCAGATTGTCGGTCAGAGATTTCGCGAAGACCTTATCTTGGATGCCGCCGAAGCGATCGAATCCCGGGTCGGAATCATGGCGCATCGCTTGTGGGCGCGTGCCCCAAGCGACCCATAAAACGGACTATGGGCAGGGTGGCGGCGCGGATTCGTCGTATTTGCGGAACAGTTGGAACACCGCACGCTGATATTCACGATCGATCCCGAACAGATTCGTAAATCGGTCAGGCATCTCTAGCGCAAGTGTTTCCGCAGGTGAGTCACCCATGCGGTAAGAACACGCGACCCGAGCTTCCAAAAATGCCAAATAGTCCGACATACCGTCCAGGACCGCACGATCGGTAACCAATGGGCCATGCCCCGGGATCATCCGCTGCCAGTCCCATTTGGCCAACGTCACCAGTTGTCCCAACCATGTTTGAACATCCCCGTGGGGCACGGTGGGTACGCGCCCATTAAAGACCAAATCGCCGGCAAACAGAGTCTGGGTCGCATTGTCGAAAACAACCAAATCGCCGGGTGTGTGACCGCCTTCGAAGACCTCGATTTCAACCAGGCGCTCACCGAGATCGATGGCTACAGCCTCGGTAATGGGGTTTGTCGGCGCGCCGATTGTTGTTCCTTCCGTCCATGCGGCGCCAACCAGCTCTGTCACGAAATCGAGAAGGATGACGCCGTCACGGGTCAACATGGAAGCCGCATCCGGATGCATGATGACGTCGTAACCGCGTTCGACAAACACCGGAATGCCGAACGAATGATCCTGGTGGTGATGGCTGACAACGACGGCCACAATTGGTAACTCGGTCACCCGCTGAATGGCGGCCAACATCTGTTCGGCATAACGACGGGTTGTGCCGGTATCAACGACAAGCACCGCCTCTGTCCCAACAATGAATCCGGCATTCGCGATATTGCCGCCGTTGCTTGGCAAGAGCGCCGCTTGTTCACCCCAAAATGTGAATAGGCCGGGCGCCGTCTCAAACGGTGTAAGGCCGTAATCCGCTGCAGACGCCGCCGTCGCGGCGAAGACCAGGGCGGCGGCGCAGGCATATCGGCACAGCAGCGACATTTCGCTTACATTTTGGCCGGAGTGCCATCCAGAATAAATGACATGCCGTCAGTATCTTCCGCAGAAATGCGTACACTTTGCTGAGTCTCGGGAATGTCAAACATAAAGACCGGATCCGCGGCCACCGAGGCCCACAGCACCATACTGGCAAGGCCCCCAAATTCGTCGCTCACCGACAGTCGCTCGATATATTGAGCCGGAATGACATCGCCCGCCGCGTCGAGCACCAAACCGGTATGCATGGGATGGCCGATCTTTACCTTGAGACGACTATCGCCATCGGCGCGCACGAATTGCCGCATGGCTATTTCCCCGCGACCCGCGCCGCCGCCCGCGCCGTCGGGTGCCGAACAGCCACCCGGCGTCATGACTTGGACCTGTTTGTGCACGATATGCCACAGTCCATCCGCATCCATGATTGCGGCTCGCACCGGCGTTGATTCTTCAAGTCGAATGTCAAAGCCAACAGCCTTAAACGGACGTTGCGGGTAAATCCGGGCCACTGTCGGAAATGGGTTGTTTTCAGCAAACAACGCAATCTCGGCAACTTCGTAAGGCGTGTCGGCAAAATTCATGACGACCGGAACGCTGAATGCTTCCTCGACTTGGTCCGGGACGACAAGATAAATGCTCTCGTCATAAACAACGTCCGCGCCCTCGAATTCCATCTCCAAGATGCCCCGCCACATTTCGGAATTGAGCGGATCGCTTCGAGACTCAGCCACGCCTTGTGGCGCATAGAGTGCGACAGCCATGACGGTAAACATGGCACACAAAGTCAATCGTAACATCCGCAAGGCTCCTTGACACTCTTCTCTAAATTTGGGCGCATGCAACTATGGATTCGATCAGCCGATTATTGAAGCGATTTATTGTCCATTACCGACGTATGTCTAACCAAATCTCTACACAATTTGTAAAACAGCATCCACACGCAAAAGTTGTGGAGACACGAACCGGCCTACTCCGTTTGCCGATCGAGATCCGAGAACATTCGACGCGGCGGCAACGCTTCGAGCACTGATGCTCTTTTCTCGACGAATCCGGGCGCCCGATGCACGGCTATGCCCGCTTCGTCGGCGGTCGATGTCCGCAGAATCCGACCCAAATTGTGAATTCGCGGCCGCGTTTCACCGCATCGGCTGATCACGATGTCGTCAGCCCACCATTCCACAACATCGCTCGACACGCCAGCGCGATTCAATTCATCGTTGAGCTCGAAATAGTGTTGTACGTGTGCACCGGTCACCGCGTAGATCTCATGAAGAATATCGACCGAAAGATCGGCTTCCTGATGCCAAGTCGCGCGGTCGGTGCCAACCAATCCGTGCGGGATAGAGGGATCTTCGATGAGACGCTTGAACAAGCGCGCGATTTGGCCGGGGAATATGCACAGATCATCGTCTATCACTAAAATGTAGTCGGCCACTGCGCCAATGGCCGTATCCCATCGTTTGCCGGCACCCGCCCGTGTTTCTTGAGAAATAACCGAGATCCGCCGATCTCCGATCCCAAGATGATCTTCAACTGTCAAATCCGGATTGTGGTTTGAAATGATGATGCGGTCGACAAACGCGCAACGACGAAGGGCGCGGATCTGCGGCGTAAGGTTTCGTGCCCGAACAGCATGGAAAACCGGCAGCACGACTGTCAGCCGTTCCGGACGCGGTATCGACACGCGCCATGGCCATCGGCCAGCCAGCGCGAATGCTGCGCGCCGACAACCCCTTCGCGCTTTCGCCATGGTCCGCCGCGCGCCACTCACTTCTTCTTGCTCGCCTGTTTCACGCGCGCCTGAAAAAGCACTTCTCGCCGGATTGACGCCGACTTCGCCTGCAATCTGATCATGTAGCGGCGCCCGCACCTCAACCATCGGCACCGAAAATCACGCGACGACATGGCCCTGTTTCCGGCGTGACACAATCTGATGAAATCTTGAGGCTTCGCACATGGACATAACTATTGGTCGGCGCCACGACCCCTCCATTGATTGCCCGAACATGAGCGCGCGAGCATTTTTCCCAGGCGCACGACTTTGGCGGGCGGCATGCTACCAGGAACATAACGCATTGGTGAACTGCGTTGATTGTATGTCGGCAGAAATGATCGATCCGGGGCATGCGCTAATATCAACCAATAGTCGCCGCGCACGCGCGCCGCCCGATCGGCTTCACATGCAGTGATGTTCTTCGGTCGAACTGGGCGTTGGACAGAATAGGCCCGACCCGCAACCCAAATTCAAGCACCCAAAGGCGTTTGTTAACCTTTTTCGATCTTCAATCGCCTGCACGATTGAAAGAGGTTTGACCCATGCCACTTCGGGCGAAGCGACCGTACCTGCTGGCACTATGGCTGGCAACGTGGATGACCGCCGGCTGCGCGCCCTCGGCACAGCAGCATGCTCCGAGCGCGGCGCCGATCGATCACACATTCGCGGGCGCAGCCCTCACCACTCAGACCGATCGCGCATCCGCGGGTGCAGCCCTCACCGCTCAGATTGATCGCATCATGCGGCAGGCGACCGTGCGCGTTGCCCATTCGGTGGGCCACGGGACGGGCGTAATCGTATCTAACCGCCACGTCGTTACCGCTTGGCATGTCGTAAATGAGGGCTCGATCGAAGTCGCCTTTTTTGCCGGGGAGGCAAAACCGGCCACCGTGGTTTGGACGGATGAGGACCTTGACCTCGCGGTGCTGTCGGTCAACGTTCCCGACCGTTATATGCCCTCGCACGTAAATTGCCACGCGCCGCGCCCACGGCGGCAGCATCTGACGGCTGTCGGCCATCCGTCTGATGCCGGTTGGGTCGCCATCGCGGGATATGTTGACGAATTGGAACCAATTGGCACAGGCCCATTTCTCGAAATGGCTCTGCCGATCGGCCTGGGTGCGTCCGGTGGACCGGTCTTCGACGAAGATGGCGACCTGATCGGCATCGTATCGGCCATTCTGGTCGAACAGCATGTCTTGGACGCGATGGAAACGGCTTTCCCCGGCCTGACGCCCGCCTACGGCACGGGCGTGATGATTCCGACTGCATCATTCTGCGATGTCCTGGGGCAGATCTGATAGCGCGTGCTTTGCGATCGCAAAACCATCGGCGGTGCGAAAAAAAAGAACCGCGGCTCTCCTGCCCAAAGATTGGTACCCAGGAGAACCGCGCAAATATTCCTGGCCGATCTGTATGAAATCGGCTCGGTCGCCTATGGCGTCGCGCGCAGAAAAATGCGCGCGATAAGCGCCTTAGATTTGGGTTAGCGGCACATTTAGCTTTTTAATTGTTTCCATGGTCAACTGACCACTGACCAACCCGTTGGAGCGCTGGTAACTGTTCACCGCACGCGTGGTCAGCGGACCAAGGACCCCATCGATCGGGCCCGGATCGTATCCGGCCTGCCGCAGCGCACTTTGCACATCGCGAATAAGCGTCGCCGACGTGTTTGTTTCGCAGAGGATCGGTCGCCATTCCATCCGGCCCTCGCTGATTTTCTCTTGTTTTGTGACGGTGCTGTATTCCGCCGGGATGGTCGTCCGACGTTCACTGGCCGCGTTGACAAGCTTGAGAACTCTTTCCGTTCGATATTCGGCAGGAACAGTGATGGTTCGCGTCGTCGCGGGTGTCACAACCACCTTTTTGCGCACAGTCTTGTACTCCGCCGGTACCAATACTTTCCGGGTCTTGGCCGGGGCCACCTGCACACGCCGACTAACGGTCTTGTACTCCGCAGGCACTTCCACCAGACACATGATTTCGCCCGTGGCATCGTCTACCTTTTCAATGGGGCCGCGACCTTTCTTCCATGTGGTGTAAGCGGGCCGCACCAGAATCTGCTCCGACACCGTATTGTAGACGGCCGGCTCAACGACGAGCTCTTCCGATGCCTCCTTAACCAGAACTTTCTCTTCCTCCCAGCCATATTCCGGCGGAACGGCCTCAATTTTTTCGCTAGCCTCACTCACAACGACCCGTTCTTCCATCCATTCATATTGCGGTGGAAGTGTCTCGATGCGTTCGCTTGATTCACGAACCAGCACCTGCTCCGAAACCGTCCGATACGACGCCGGTACAAATAAGCGGGCATAACATTCGCCAGGTTTGGCATTCGGCGGCAATTCAGCCTCGCCGGAAAGCAACGCCGCTTCCTGCTGTTCCAATCCCAATTGCGCCTCGGCAAGCTGAAGCTCGAACAGCCCAATTTCACTATCCTTGTCGCTCAGGCTCCGCTCAAGCTCTGTGACCTTTGCTTCAAGCTGCTCGTTTTGTTGCATGATCACCGCCGACTCCTGCTCGGCAACGGCGAGATCCTGGGCTAGTTGCGCCTCTTCGGAATCGACCTGGCTACACGCAGCGCTGACCAATGCAACGGCTGGCAAGATACAGAGACGGCTATATTTCATCGCATTTCCCCCGAGATTGCCGGTGACGCTCAGCAAGATGGTCCGCCCGTGCGCCAGCATAACCACAATCCGTCGACCGGCAGCAAGAAGCTGGCTAACGAGGGCTCATTAAATCGAACCCTCGACGACGAGTCTAGCTTATGCGTCACCCAATTGAGGTATATGACAAAACCGGCGATGCCGGCCTATGATGATGGTTCAATTCGATACCACCAGGCACGCTTGGCCCTTGCCTTTGAGGAGACTGCACAGACTCTCGGCTTGCCGACGCGCCAACGGCCCGACGCGCACGCGATGAAATCGGCCACGTCCAGCAATATCGACTGCTGGAAATGAGGCTTGATACGGCTTCAGAATTTGCGGCGACTGATTGCGGATGTCCTGCCAAGCCCTTTGTGCCCCTTCTAGTCCTGAACCGATGGATGCCAGCTGTACGGCGACCATGTCACTTTGCGCCGGTGCCGCCGCTGGCTGGACGGGACGCGTCGTCGGCTCAGGCGCGCGCGCAATGTCAGCGGCCCCAGCCTCAAAGGTGATTTCGGGTTCGACTCGAAGCGGCGGTACCGGCTCAGGCGGCGAAATCATATTTTGTTCTGTCTTTTCGATACTACCTGCTGTTTTTTGATCTGTTTCGGAAAGTTGCCGAAGTAAGTTCATGCTTGGAATATTATTTTTGAACATTGCATAATCGATTGGAAGATTACCGTCGTCGTCGCGCGCCGCCACATCGGCGCCCGCCTTGACCAGGACTGAGATGATTGAAGGCTGACCGGACAGTGCGCTCAGATGTAGCGGAGTCACGCCTAGCTTGCCGCGCGCGTCGACCGCAGCACCGTATTCCAGGAGAACCTGAACCGCCACTAAGTGGCCATTGTGACCGGCCAAATGAAGTGCGGTATAACCATTGCCGTCGGTCGCCGTCAGATCGGCGCCGTCCGCGATTATTTGCTTAATTCCGGCGACATCACCATTCCGCGCGGCAGCGTGCAAATCCGCGCCGCTGGCCGCCGCAGCGGCACCAAAAATAAATACTGCCGATAGTGAAAGCGACAATAATGCGTGTCGTACGCGCATTCGACCCCCTTAACAAAACCATGCCGCTCAGAGCATGAATTGATGTGAGGCCACCATAATCGCCTTGATCGGATTCTTTGGCAAGTCTTGTCGCCGACTATTCGTTTGTTTGCCCTGTCCTTAGATGCGTAACCGTCTACATGGCACGTTAGGCGAACGATTGATTAGGCACTTAATCGAAGACCTTGGGCGCGCCGATGGCGATCAGATCATTCCGCCGCCGACGCCAACCCGGCCGCGTCCACCACCGACGGCGAGAGATAGGCACCTTGGCGCAGCAGGGTGCGTTGGATTAGGCGAGGGTCCACGTCGCGCGGTTTTAGGCCGGTGTCGACAGCTAGCGCCGCCGCGACGCCGGCGGCTTGCCCCGTCAGCCAGCATTGCGGCACCTCACGCAATAACGAATGGGAGCTGGCATCGCAGGCGATATGCCGGCCAGCGGCCAACACACCATCCAACCCGACCGGCACCAGCGCGCCATATGGCACCGATATATTTGGGAACTTGGGCGACAGCGACGTAGACACACCAATCTCGTCGTCCCAAACCTTGCCCTCATCCCATTGCGCCCGCGTCACCTTACGAACGCCGCCCAGGCGCCGGCTGTGACGCACGCCAATCTGCGGCGCACCCAACATCAAAAACGCATTCTCGAACCCCGGCGCGTGCGCCCGATACAGGTCCAAGTGGCCTATGGTCAACCGGCGCGAACGGATCTCCACTTCGGTCAGATCCTCGACATCGACGGCGCTGTAACCGGACAGTCGCGGCCCCATAAACAGGGCCACGTCGTTACGCCAAGACACGAACGGTTTTTCGAACGACTTCAGGCTCTCGCGACCGCGCGCCATGAAATCGGCATAGCCCCGTTTGTCTTCGGTACGAAACGCGATCCAACGCTCCATATCCACGCCGCCCAGCAGAAATGCGGTGTTGATACAATGATGGATATCGCTCGCATCGATATCGGACTCCAGCGCCGCACCAGCCCGCGCCAATAGGTCGGCGTCGCCCGTGGTATCGATGACCACTTTTGCGAGAATAGCGTGGCGTCCTTCCTTGCTCTCAAACATGGCGCCGCACAAAATATTGCCGTCGACGATCGGCGCCGCCGCCCAAGCGTGGAATACCGGCTGGACTTTTTGTTCAAGTACCATTTCCAGCGAAAGTGTCTTGAGCGCCTCTGGGTCTACGGTCGGCGCCCAGGTGACGATGCCGTGATAAGCGGCGGTCCGCTGCGCCCAATAGGCCGCCGTGGCCGCATCCTTCGAACCCCAGTCCGCACGCGGCGGCCCCTGCACCGCGTCCTTGGGCAAACGGTCCAAATAGTCACAGGCAATACCGGCGATCACTTGTTGGCCCGACCAATCGGTCATGCGGTCGATCCAAATGACCAACCCGCCGGTCGACAATCCACCCAAATGATTGTAACGCTCGACCAACATGACATCGGCGCCGATGCGGCCTGCCGCGATGGCCGCGGAGGTTCCAGCCGGACCGCCGCCCACCACCAAGACGTCGGTTTCGGCAAATACCGGAATCTCACGTGCGGCTTCGGTAACAGTGCGACTTGGGCGCGATCGACGCGCCGCACGGCCCTCGCCGCCAAACATTTCAATGCCTTGTTGTTCAAGAATGCCGGTGGTCAAATTCTCGTCAGCCATATCGCCCTCGTCTGGTGACCGTCCGTGCGATTCGCCGCCGGCCCGCAATTGACGCCCAACGCAGTTATCCCTAGCCTACCGCCAGCTACCGATAAATCAATATGTGAACATTCCAGGGAGAGAGACGTGCGCGGCGCAGTATTCACGGGCAACCGGACCGTCGAAATCCAAGAGTTCCCGGACCCATCCCCGGGGCCCGGCGAGGTCGTGTTGGAAATCAAGGCCTCAGGCATGTGTGGCAGCGACCTCAAATTTTACCGCGCGGCGCCGGGCGAGATGCAAAAGGCTCTGGGCCTTGGCGACGTCACCGAACCGACGATTGCGGGACACGAACCCTGTGGCGTCGTCGTCGCGGTTGGCGATGGTGTCACTGAGCGACAGGCCCGTATCGGCCAGCGCGTGATGGACCACCACTATGCCGGTTGCGGCGTGTGTCGCCATTGCCGGGTCGGCTGGTCGCAATTGTGCCGGGAGGGCTTTGTCGTTTATGGCGCGACGGCGCACGGGGCCCACGCCGACTATATGAAAGTGCCCGCACGCACCTTGGTTGCTCTGCCGGACGCGCTGTCGTTTGACACTGGCGCGGCCATTGCCTGTGGCACCGGCACCGCCTATGGCGCGATCCGGCGCATGAATCTGTCGGGCCACGATACGTTGGCGGTGTTTGGTCAGGGACCGGTTGGTCTGTCGGCTACCCAGCTGGCGACCGCCATGGGCGCGCGCGTGATCGCGCTTGACACCAACGGCGCGCGGCGCGATCTCGCTAAGAAATTCGGCGCCAACTCCGTCATCAACCCGATTGACGACGACCCGGTGCAAGCCCTGAAGGAACTGACCCACGGTGAAGGTGTCGATCTCGCGCTCGATTGCTCATCGGCCGAGACGGCGCGGTCGGCTGCAATAAAGGCAACACGGACCTGGGGCACCGTATGCTTTGTCGGTGAAGGCGGCAACGTGACCATCGATGTCAGCACCGACATGCTGCGGCGCCAGCTCACCCTAATCGGATCGTGGACGTTTTCGACTGTCATCCAAGAGGAGTGCGCCCGCTTCATCGCTGACCGCGGGATCAATGTGGACAGCCTGTTTACAGAGCATTACACACTCGATCAAGTCACCGACGCCTACCAATTGTTCGATACGCAATCGACAGGCAAGGGCGTGATACGGTTTTAGCGGCAAAATTCTTGAGGGTTAAGATGACAGCGTAAAAGAGCAGCTGAAACCTCGGCCGCCCCGCGTTGCTTTAGAAATCGGTCAATGCCACCTATGATCGCTTGGTGCTCAATCTCGCAAATTTCGATGACTTGGTCGATATCGCGGACAGCGTCACCGCGGCTGAGTGCGCCTTCAAGGACGCGCGCGCTCTGGTAGAGCGCGTCAGCGCCGATCGCGCTCGCAAACCCTTTTAGATCATGAGCAAGCGCGCGAGCGTCCGTGCAATCATTCCGCGCCAGCGACGCGCGGATGTCCCGGATTGCGGTATCGTGACCTTCAAGAAACAGCTCAAGGGCCTTCCGATAAATTTTCTGATCACGGCCTAAGCGTCGAAATGCGGCCTCAACGTCGTCAAAGCCTGATATGACCTTGAGGGATTCGGTGAATGACCGATCCTCGCTTTCTTCCAGGCTGCTAGACGCTTTGACATGTGAGATGTCATCTGCGACCGCGCTGCTCTCGACGTCAATCTCGCCACTCATCATGTTCACGAACTCACGCGAAATGGCCAACCCCAAACCGGTGCCACCATATTTCCGCGAGAAGGACGTGTCAGCTTGTGCAAATTTCTGAAACAGTTTTGCACGTTGCGCGGGCGTTATCCCGACGCCCGTTTCGCGCACTGCGAATTTTGGGAACTAAGGTGACAGTTTACTAAATACGAGTGAACAATCTTTGGTGCTTTTTTGAAGTCGGCATTTGCGTATTTAGTAAACTGTCACCGTAATTCACCGTAATTCCGACGTTCAAACCGTCGGCATCTGTATAAAACCCGGCTCGACGCGCCCCGGCTCCGACCCACGTTCGACTCTGTCCACACGGGCCGCCCGCGGTCCCTGATGGCAGGCGGCGACCATCGCATCGACCGCGGCGCGCGGCCCGGCGAAGACTGCCTCGACATCGCCGTTGCGGCGATTGCGGACCCAACCGTCTAGACCGTGCCGGGCGGCCTCGCGCGCTGTCCATGCGCGAAACCACACGCCCTGGACGCGCCCGGTTATCCGCACGCGTACGACCGCTCTATCGCCATTTCCCGCCGCCATTCGCATGCCCTATAGCAAATCACGCCAGTTCATGGCGTAATACCTATCGGAAGGACGCGCCAGATGACATTTGAATCCATGCTTAACGTCTTTTGTCACGCCGTCGAAACTGGTGATGGTAAAGCGCTCGCCGCCCTGTTCACGGTCGACGGTGTCTATCACGACGGCTTTTATGGTGCCTTTCGCGGCCGTGACGCCATTGCGGAAATGCTTACGGACCGCTTTCACGGGGACGCGCGAGATTTCCTTTGGGAAATGAACAACGCCGTGCGCAGCGGTGACGTTGGCTATGCCAGCTATCGTTTCAGCTATACGTCGCGCTTGGCCGGCGCCGATGGTCGTCGTGTGATCTTTGAAGGCATCGGCCGGTTCCGGTTCGCCGGCGATCTGATCGAATCCTATGATGAGGTGTTCGACGCAAGCATTGCCATGGTGCAGTTGGATTTTGCCGGTGATCGTATCGCACGTCGCGCCACCCGCGTCGCCACGGCTTTGCGCAGCAGCGCCGGCGACCAGCACCTGAAAGGGGCGAGCCCAGCCATCGCGTCGTCTACCGCGTCAGCTACTCAAACGTCAGAATAACCTCGTCGACCGCGACGCTGTCGCCGGCCGCGATATTTACCGCTGCAATGGTGCCGTCACGCTCGGCCCGCAGAACATTTTCCATCTTCATGGCGTCGACCACGCAGAGTTCCTCGCCCGCCTTCACTTTGTCGCCGGCTTCGACGGCGATCGATACGATCAGCCCCGGCATAGGCGACAACAGATAGCGCGAAAGGTCGGGGGGAAACTTCGCCGGCATGCGCGCCGCAAACATCGCGGCGCGGGCGGTTCGCACGGTAATAGCGACACGGGCGCCGCCATAGCTCAGACGATACCCCTCCGTAAGCGGGTCGATCTGCACGTGGACCCCGGTCCCATTGACCTGCCCTTCGAAGATGACCTGACCGGGCCACCAATCACCGCGAACCGTTAGCAGGCCATCACCGGTTTCAACATTGGCACCGCCAGCGGCATCGCGCAGGGTGACCGGCACTTCTTCGCCAGCCATCGCGACGACCCAATCGGCGCCGGGCGCATAGCGACCTTGATCGGTACGACCGGAAATGCGAGCGGTGCGCGCTTCGCGACGGGCATGCACGGTCGCAGCGACCGCAATGAGCACCTGCTTCTCATCCGGCGCCGGGCGCGCATGATCGAAACCGTCGGGATAGGTCTCGGCGATAAAATTTGTCGTCAAGTCGCCGGATATGAAAGCCGGCTGCGCCATGACCGCGGACAAGAAGCTGATATTGTGGTTGACGCCGCGGACATGGAAAGCGCCGAGCGCGGCCCGCATGCGTTTGCGTGCTTCTTCCCGGTTGGCGCCGTGCGTGACCAGCTTGGCGATCATGGGATCGTAGTACATCGAGACCTCACTGCCCTCATAGACGCCGGTATCGACCCGAACCGACGGCCCTTCCGGCGGCGGCGCAAAGCGGGTCAATCGGCCGATCGACGGCATGAAGCCGCGGCTTGGGTCTTCGGCGTAGATGCGGGCTTCCATTGCCCAGCCGTTCACTGGTACGTCGTCTTGAGTAAATGGCAGCGCGCCACCATCGGCGATCGAAATCATCAACTCCACCAAATCGAAGCCGGTAATCATTTCGGTGATCGGGTGCTCGACTTGCAGGCGGGTATTCATTTCCAGGAAATAGAACGACTTATCGGCTCCTACGACAAATTCCACAGTGCCGGCAGAGCTGTAACTGACCGCCCTGGAAAGGGCCACCGCTTGTTCGCCCATGGCGCGACGCATTTCCAAGTCGACGAGCGGGCTCGGCGCCTCTTCGATCACTTTTTGGTGGCGTCGCTGAATCGAGCATTCACGTTCGTTCAAATAGACAGTGTTGCCGTGGCCGTCGGCCAGAACCTGGATCTCGATGTGCCGCGGCTGCTCGATAAACTTCTCAATGAACACGCGATCATCGCCGAAGCTGGATCGAGCTTCGTTTTGGGCCGAGCGAAACCCGTCGAGAACTTCGTCATCGGAATAGGCGATCCGCATGCCCTTGCCGCCGCCACCGGCCGACGCCTTGATCATCACTGGATATCCGACGTCGCGGGCGACCGGCACGGCGGCGTCGGCATCGGCAATCGCGTCGGGGCTACCAGGGATGGTGTTAACGCCGGCTTGAGCGGCGAGACGCTTGGATTCGATCTTGTCGCCCATAGCGGCGATCGCTTCCGCAGACGGCCCTATGAAAGTGATCCCTGCTTCGTCCAGGGCGCGCACAAAGCCGGCGTTTTCAGCCAGAAACCCGTAGCCCGGGTGAACGGCGTCGGCGCCGGTCTCTTGCGCCGCGCGTAATACATTGTCGATGACCAAATAGCTTTCGGCCGACGGCGCCGGCCCGATCGCAACCGCCTGGTCCGCCATGCGGACATGCAGCGCATCGGCGTCCGCTTCGGAATAGACCGCAACGGTCTTGAGCCCCATGGCTCGGGAGCTGCGCATCACGCGGCAGGCAATTTCGCCACGGTTGGCGACCAAGATCTTTGAAATCACAATCTACCCCTCGGCCAATAAGCCGCGCATTGCGCCGAAACGAAATTGGAATGTCAACCAAGCATCGCTTGGCCTTCGCGACCGTTCACATTACATGAGTCGCAATTTCGGGAGCTGCTGATGGCGCAATCTGATGATGGCTTATCCACGACAGCCACGCGGCCGCTATGTGACAGTGCGCGCGGGCTTGATCGGTGGTTGGATCTTGCCCTCTTAATTTCGGCGGTGTTGCTGATTGTCGGCTGGACAGCGCCGATTATGACGATCCGAAAACTGTACGTATTTCGGGAACCGGTGTCGATCTTCCAGGCCCTGGGCGCTTTGTTGGAAACCGGAGACTTACTTCTGTTCGCGGTGATTGGTGGTTTTACGGTTCTCATCCCGGCGATCAAGCTTTGCTTTGCTCTGCACCTTTGGCATGCTGGCGGGCGTGAAGCACGGGCGCGGGTGCGTGCCCTGCAGCGGCTTGAATTCATCGGGCGGTGGTCAATGATCGATGTATTTTTGATCGCGTTAACGGTGGCCGCACTGAAGATCAGCTTGGTCGCGGATGTGCACATCCATTGGGGCCTTTATGCGCTCATCGGTGCGATCCTGCTGTCGATGGTCGCAGTGGCGCGGATTACCGTATTAGCCCGTGGCGCGGTCGAAAACCGTTAATCGTCACCCTTGCGATCGAGGATTTCACGCACTTTTTCGTCCTCCCATTCGCGCGTCAGCCATGGCAATCGTCGGAACACCACGGCCCAGTGAATGGCGAGCCCGACGCCCCACGCCAGAATGACAAGATGCAACTGACCATCGCCCGGCGTCGCCGCGTCCAGCACTGCCAGGAGCAGAATCACGACGACAAAAACCGCGGCATGGGTATAGAAGCCGCGGACCGCACGCACATGCTTGCGCACACGGCGCTCTAGCTCATGGGTTTCGTGGGTCTCTTGATCGCTCATAACGGAATATTGTCGTGTTTCTTCGAAGGGTTCTCGAGCTTCTTGTCGCGCAGCAGACGCAACGACCGTCCAATGCGGCGGCGCGTGTTGCGCGGCATAATTACATCATCGATATATCCGCGGCTGGCTGCGACGAACGGATTGGCGAACTTGTCACGATATTCTTGGGTGCGCCGCTCGACCGCCTCGGGATCATCAAGCGCGCCGCGAAAAATGATTTCCACTGCCCCCTTTGGCCCCATTACGGCGATTTCCGATGAGGGCCAGGCGTAGTTGACGTCACCGCGCAAATGCTTGGAGCTCATCACGTCGTAGGCACCGCCGTAGGCTTTGCGCGTGATGACCGTAACTTTCGGCACCGTTGCCTCGGCATACGCGAACAAGAGCTTGGCGCCATGTTTGATGATGCCGCCATACTCTTGAGCCGTGCCCGGCAAAAACCCCGGTACATCGACAAAGGTAACAATGGGAATATGAAAGCAGTCGCAAAAACGAACAAAACGGGCCGCCTTTCGGGATGACTCGATGTCCAAGCAGCCCGCCAAAACCAATGGCTGGTTGGCGACAATGCCAATCGTGTGTCCTTCCATGCGGCCAAATCCGGTGACGATGTTTGCGGCATAGTCGGGCATGATCTCGAAGAAATCGCCCTCATCGACGATTTTCTCGATTAACTCTTTGATGTCGTAAGGGCGATTTGGATTGGCCGGCACCAACGTATCGAGCGATGGTTCCGGCCGATCGATCGGGTCGTCAGTCGGCACAACCGGCGGTTTCTCGCGATTCGACAGCGGTAAGAAGTCGAAGAATCGCCTCGCACTGACCAATGCCTCAACGTCGTTTTCGAACGCGCGGTCGGCAACACCGGACTTGTGCGTATGGGTTACCGCGCCGCCCAGTTCCTCTTGAGTCACTTCTTCATGAGTGACGGTTTTGACCACATCGGGGCCCGTGACAAACATGTAGGACGAGTCCTTGACCATGAAGATGAAATCGGTCATGGCCGGTGAATACACCGCACCACCGGCACAGGGTCCCATCACCATCGACAACTGCGGCACAACGCCGGACGCCAACACGTTGCGCTGAAAGACATCGGCATAGCCACCCAACGAGGCCACGCCTTCCTGAATTCGCGCGCCGCCGGAATCGTTCAAGCCGATGACCGGCACCCCAACCTTTATCGCCTGTTCCATGACTTTGCAGATTTTCTCCGCATGCGCCTCGCTTAGGCTACCGCCGAACACCGTGAAATCCTGGCTGAAGACAAACACCGGACGGCCGTTGATCGTGCCATGACCAGTGATCACGCCATCACCGGGAATTCTTTGCTCATCCATGCCGAAATCCGCACAGCGGTGCTCGACGAACATGTCGTATTCCTCAAATGAGCCATCATCGAGCAGCAGCTCCAACCGCTCCCGCGCTGTCAGCTTGCCTTTGCCGTGTTGCGCCGCAATTCGGCGCTCGCCACCACCAATGCGGGCACGCTCTCGCCGGTCTTTGAGACCGCGGATAATATCCTTCACAGCTTCCTCCCTTTGGTTGGCGCCGTGATGTCTTTTATGGCGTGGTCCGTTGATTTGAACCAGTTAAGAATGACTCAAAGTCAGCAATCGGGCGGCTGCCATCAAGTCCGCGTGCACGTTCGCGCGCCGCGCGGCGGCTTCTGGGTCCTCGCCCCATTGCTCGGTCTGGAACGTCTCGTCGATTTGACTTGCTTGCCAAGCCGCTTCAGCCGAAAGGACTCCCTCTGCCAAACCCAGAGCCAGGCCGATCGAGCCCAGCGCAGCAGCGGCCGCGTGCAGCGCCGTCAAAGAGATCGGCTCATACCGACCGACAACGCGATGCAACGCATCGTTGAGCGCCCGGTCTTGTCGCACAGGCACGACGCCCGCAGTCACCCTCCAGTGGATATCCAGAGTCTCCGCCGCCCAATCCAAAACCGGCTGCCATGCAGCGGCTTGACGCTCGACGAGTGCCTCAGGGCCGTCGGCCCGGTAACACAAAAGATCTGTATCGCCATAGCGCACAATCTCATCGATAACCGCTTGTCTATGATCGGCGGTGTGATCGATGGCCGTGCAAACCAGGCGCGTCAACGGCATCGCCTCTGGGCGGACCTCACTCTTCTGATCGCCCCACTCCGCGGCGATGGCCTCGGCAAGGACCTCCGACGGCACCGCAAGAGGCCTCCGAGCCGGCGTTCGGACGGGCCTGTCGTCGAGGAAGACGCCAAATGCCGATGAGGTCGCGGACTCGGATAAGGGCGCCAGCGTGACGGACCGATAAAAACGCTTCATGGTCACCCGTTGGGGTCCGCATTTGCCGCGACGGGCACGCGCGGCGCCGGCAGCACGGCAGGCTGCGTGAGCGGGCCGACGACAATTGCCGCTGCTCGGTCGGAACCACTGTCCGGGTCAACGGCAACCGGGTTGACTTCGATATGCATGATGCCGTCGTCCCAATCGACCGAACCGACGATACTAGCGAACACATCCGACGTACCCAGCGTGGCTTCTCGAATGACCGCGCGACCCCCAGCAATGACCCAGCGACTGTTGAGATTCTCTATGTGAATTGCCTCGTCGCCATGTATCCAAGGCATCGCCAGCCGGGTGACCGGACCATAGGTGCGGCCGAATGCCGCGCTTGGCATGCGCATGCTCTCAGCCGCGATGGAAATGTTTCCCGCCAGGCCCGCAAGTATTGCATAAACGCTCGTCCCCGCACCGGCAAGTCCGGCATGGACACGGATCGTGCCGGCCCAAGGATCCGGCGCCATTCGGCTCGCTGCGGCTAAGTCGACGTCATCAATAATCAGGGACAGGTCAACCAAAGGAACGGGGCCCTGGTTGTCGAGCCGAAACGCGCCCGTGATCGGGCCGCCAACACCATCCGCAACCGAGAACTCGATACGTGCCCTTTTGTCAGCGACAATCGCCTTGACCGAAGCCCCGGACATAGCGAAGGCGCCGGCTTGAAAATTCTCGGCCGCCAAGCGCACCCGATATGAAACACGTTGACCGAAATCTGTCGGCAGCGCCAGATCGGCAAAACCCAGCCGGCCTCGAACAAGTTCACGTCGCGTGCGTTCGGTTTCCTGGTCCTGATCGCCACGCGAAGCCGTATCGCGCGCCGTCACGCCGAAATCGTCCAATCGCATAGTTGCGCCAGACAAATCGGCCGCGACGTGAATTCTGTCCAGGGGCCCGCGGATCGATGCCGATCCTGTCAGCATCGTCTCGCCCAATGCTACAATCAGCTTCGAAATCCGTAATCCGGATGAATGCTCGGCCGACCCTTGTCGTCCGCCACCCGTAACCTCACCCGATATGGATGCCGAACGCCCCGCAATGTTGCCTTCAAACGCAATCCGCCGCCGACCGGCCAAGCCCAATCTGTCGAGCCGCAAATGCCGCGCGTAAACGACCGCTGTATGCGCCGAACCTCGACCATTTGTTAAATGCATCGTGCCACCGCGCGCGATCAAGGTTGGCGGTAACCGCCAAAGCCAGGCCGTTGCGGACGCGATATCACCGGGATGCGCAAGAACATGATCAAGATCCGAAGATTGCCTCCGAATCCGCAATAACGGTCGGTCCAATTCCAGCCGACTGATGACGACCCGCCCGAGGATCAGGTCTCCGAGGGCGATACCGGCCCGCAAGCCGGAAGCCGACAAATGCTGTAGGCCGCTTTGGCCGGGAAGACCCTCAACAGCGACACCATCGGCCAACAAGTGTGGTGCGGGCCACAAAGACAAACGCACTTCGCCAGTCACGACCGAGCGCGCACCGAACAACGCCACCAGCCGCCCCTCGAGCATACGGTGCAGAAGTGTTGGTTCCACCCGAGACATGAACCACGGTCGCGACGTCACAATCAGGCCGGCCACAGCGGCAAGCAGCAAGACCCCAGCCAGCGCCGAAGCGCCACGCAACATGGTCAGCGCGACCCCAAGACGCGTTCAACAACGCGGTCCAAGTCGTCGAATCGTTCGATGATTTCCAGGGCGCCGGCCGCCAACAATTCGGTCGGTGGATGGTTGCCCCATGTGACACCGATGGCATGAGCCCCGGCGCGACGTGCCATTTCAACATCGTAGCAGGTATCGCCAACCACCAATGTTTCATGCGGCTTAACGCCGACCGCAGTCATTGCCATTTGAACCATAACCGGACTCGGCTTGCTCGGGGCCCTATCGCCCGTCTGCATTGTATGAAAATGGTCACGCAAACCGAAATGATCCAGGGTCCTTTGCAATCCTCGTTGTGACTTTCCGGTGGCAATGCCCAAAAAATATCCGTCGCTTGCCAAGCGCCCTACCGCGTCCGCCGCGCCCGGAAATAGAGTTTCCGCGCGCCGGTTATCCGAAACCGCCGACAGAAACGCCCGTTTATACTGCGCCGCAAGAGCTTCACATGCATGCGGCGGCAAGCCAGGCTCTAGGACTGCCACGGCATCAATCAGCGATAGACCCACGATTCGTCGTATGGCCGCGGCCGGCGGTGGATCATATTCCAATTGCGCGAAAGCCGCGATCATGGCTGTGGCAATGACATGATGGCTATCAACAAGTGTCCCATCGACGTCAAATACGACCAGGGTCATGTCCGACCTCTTCACCGCCGCTCCGATCGGTCAGCGCGCGCGGCCGGGTCAAAGCCCAGTGCGTCAAACGTGACCTTCATGTGTTCTGGCAGTGGTGCGGTGAATGTCTTGGCAGGTCCACGGGGCATGGGCACAGTCAAACGCCGCGCGTGAAGATGTAGAGTCTTAGCCAATGGCAGATCGGCCAGAAATGCGGCACGGCCCCCATACTTGCCATCGCCCAGGATCGGCGTGCCAATCGCAGTGCAGTGTACGCGCAATTGATGGGTGCGCCCGCTGAGCGGATGCAAGGCAACCAGAGCGGCGGCATTGCCCGCCTTGTCCAGCACCTGATATCGGGTCGTCGCAACGCGACCTTCGTGCGCCACGACGACGCGCTCGCGAGCGCCAGCATCTGATTTCTTGCCGAGCGAAAGGCGAACCTCACCATGTTCAGGCTGCGGAACGCCGACCGTGACAGCCCAATAGAGCTTAGTGACTTCTCGGCCACGCCAGGCCTTGCCGAACCAAGCGGCGGCTTGGGGACTGCGCGCCAGCAGCAATATGCCAGATGTATCCTTGTCCAATCGATGAACAAGATGCGGTTTTGACACGTCCAACGACTCCGCAACGGCGCGCATGATGGCATCGACGTGACGATGCTGGCCACTGCCACCTTGCGTCGCAAGGCCCGCCGGCTTGTCGATAACAATCAAATCGGCATCTTGATAGAGGATCCGCCGCTGGAGGGCGGCAATATCAGCTTCGCGCACCGGGGAGAGCGACCTCTGTCGCGCCCCGGCATCAGGTTTGCGTGGCATAGGCGGAACCCGAACAGTTTGGCCCGGCACCAAACGGTCACTGGGCTTGACCCGATGGCCATCGACGCGCACCTGGCCGGAACGAATGAGTTTTTGCACGAATGTTCGGCTCAAGTCCGGGTAGTGGCGCGCAAACCAGCGATCAAGTCGGATGTTCGCCTCGTCGGTGGCCACGGCGACCGTTTGCACACTCACGATGCGAGCAAGCTCCGCAAAACGTATAAACCGGCGAGGAGGCCGGCGACCGACAACAGCACCGACGCCACGACGTAAGCTGCCGCCTGACTAAACGCACCGCGTTCATATAGGACATAGACATCCAGAGAGAATGTCGAAAACGTCGTGAAACTGCCCAAGAAACCGATCGCGATAAGCGCCCGCAATTCCGGCGATGGTGACCAAATCAGCGCGCTGGCCTCGACAAAAGCGCCCATAGCGAACGAGCCAACAACATTCACACACAAAGTTCCCCAGGGAAAGGTGAGGCCGAACCACTGCCCGACGTTTGCCATGACGGCATAGCGTGCCACTGCGCCAAGGGCTCCGCCGGCGGCAATGGCCAATAGCTGGTTCACCACACCAACCTAGATCTGCGGCTCTGTGTCAGTGTTGCCGCCGCGCTCCCGCGACCGACGCCAGTAGTCGAGCCGTTTGCCGACTTCACGTTCAAACCCACGCGCAATTGGACGATAATAAAAGCGTCGATCCATAGTTTCGGGAAAGTAGTCTTGGCCAGAGAATCCACCTTCGGTGTCGTGATCATATTGATAGCCGTCCGCGTATCCCAACGACTTCATCAATGTGGTGGGCGCATTGAGAATATGCTTCGGCGGCATCAATGAGCCGGTCTCCCGCGCGTCACGGGTCGCCGCCCCAAAGGCCTTGTACGTAGCATTCGATTTTGGCGCGGTTGCTAAATAGATCACCGCTTGCGCAAGCGCCAGCTCACCCTCAGGGCTGCCGATAAATGCAATCGCATCCTTGGCCGCAATCGCCTGAACGAGAGCCTGAGGATCGGCCAATCCAACGTCCTCGGAGGCAAATCTGATCAGTCGACGCGCGATGTAAAGTGGTTCCTCGCCGGCAACAAGCATGCGCGCCAACCAATATAGCGCCGCGTCCACGTCGGAGCCACGCAGGCTCTTGTGCAATGCGCTGATCAGATTGTAGTGGCCATCCTGTGCCTTGTCGTATATCGGGGCGCGTTGCTGCACAAGGTGCACCAAATCGGCCGTATCCAAGACGGTTTCGCCGTCGTGTTCATAAACGCGTTCGACCAAGTTGAGTAGATACCGGCCATCGCCATCCGCCATGGCGTGCAACGCACTTGACGCGCCATCGGTCAGGGGCAATGGCCGCCCGACGTCGGCCTCCGCCCGCCGGATCAGTTTGCTGAGTGCTGCATCATCAAGTCGGCGAAGAACCAACACCTGGCATCGCGATAGCAGCGCGGCATTGAGCTCGAACGAGGGATTTTCTGTCGTTGCACCAACAAGCGTTACGGTGCCGTCCTCGACGTGGGGCAGCAATGCATCTTGTTGGGCGCGATTGAAGCGATGAATTTCGTCAAGGAACAGCAACGTGCCATGGCCAGCCAAACGGCGTTCTCGGGCGCGCTCGAACACCTTGCGTAAATCGGGAACGCCCGCAAACACAGCGCTCAATGGCTCGAAAGATAGATCGCCGGTATGGGCTAAGAGCCGCGCGATAGTCGTCTTGCCGCATCCTGGCGGCCCCCAAAGAACAACAGACGCGAGGCTGCCGGTGGCAACCGCACGCCCGATCGGGCCATCTACCCCAAGCAAATGGTCTTGCCCGACAACTTCCGAAAGCGATACCGGGCGCAAGCGATCGGCCAGCGGGCGCGGCGCCGCCTTATCGAGGCCTGCAGCGTCAAACAGCGATGCCATCAAATGCGCACGACCACACTGCGCTCCCGCCCGTCACGCAAAATCACCACCTCCCATTGCTCCGCGGGTTGTGAGAGCACCTCGGCAAGAGTTGCCGTCGTATCGATCTCGACGCCATCAATACGCATGATGACATCGCCGGGCTTGAGACCAATTTGGGCCGCATACCCGCTTTCAACTTTCAAGGTGATCACGCCCGACGAATCCATATCGAGGTCGAGTTCCTGGGCAAAAGCCGGCGACAAATTGCCAACCGTCGCCCCCGCCAACGGCTGCGTACCGGTGAGCACGCGCACGTCGCGAGGCGGATCTTCGGGCGGCGCGATCAGCGGCACGTCGACCGTGATATCCTCGCCGCGCCGGCGCACGGTTAGCGTGACAGTTCCGCCGATGCCGCGCGTGGCCACCCGGTAGGAGAGCCCTTGGGGATCGAAAATCTCGCGACCATCAACCAACAACACCACATCGCCGACTTCTAGCCCCGCGGATCGCACAGGGCTCTTGGCGTGAATCCAGTTGACCAACACGCCAAGCGGTCTCACCAACCCGATTGAATCAGCAATATCTTGGGTGACTGGCTGGCTTTCGATTCCCAGCCACGGGCGCGTGGGACGCCCACCGGCGGCAATCCCGGCGACGACAACACGAACAAGGTTTGATGGAATGGCAAAACCGATCCCGATCGAGCCGCCGCTTCTGGAGAAGATCGCCGTATTGATCCCGACCAGCTTACCGTCTGAAGTGACCAATGCACCGCCCGAGTTGCCCGGGTTTATGGCCGCGTCGGTTTGAATGAAAGACGCGACATCGCTGACACCAACGCCCGTGCGCGCCAACGCCGAAATGATGCCGCTGGTAACGGTCTTACCTACGCCAAAAGGGTTTCCAATGGCCAAGACGAGATCGCCGACCTCAAGTTCATCCGAATTCGCAAGTTCAAGATACGGCAATATCTCGCCGTTGGTTTCGATGTTCAGGACAGCCAAGTCAGAGGATTCGTCAACACCGACAACGGTTGCGTCAAATTCGCGCCGGTCGCTGAGAGCGACGGTGATCTCATCGCTATTCTCAATGACGTGGTGATTGGTGACGATCAAGCCATCGGCCTGTATGACGACGCCCGAACCAAGTGAGTTTTGCACGCGCTCGCGCGGCATGCCGAACAGCCGCTCATCGAAGAACTGGCCAAAGAACGGATCATCCATGAATGGCAGGATTGGCCGCGCGCGCACCGTGCGTTGCGCGTAGATATTGACTACGGCCGGCGCCGTGGCGCGCACCGTAGGCGCATAAGACAGCCGGACATGATCGAACGACTCGGGTACAACCCGATCTTGGGCCGCGCCTGGCCAGCTTACGGCCGATACCACAAATATGGTCGCAAGAATCCATCGCACGGCACCATTCAAGCGCACGCCAATGTCCCAACGCACAAAGGGCAGCCCATCCCGGACTGCCCCCCTTTGACCGTCTTTGCGTACGTCGGCCAATTTGTTCAATCGGCGCCTTCCTCTTCGCTCTCGTCCTCGGCAACCGGCCCAGAATCCTGTCCCTTCGCATCCGGATCCCGATCGACAAGTTCGATAATCGCCATCGGTGCAGCATCGCCATAACGCATGCCCGCACGCAAGACCCGTGTGTAGCCACCTTGCCGTTCCGCGTAGCGATCCTTCAGCGTGGTAAACAGCTTATCGACTATCTTCGTGTCGCCACCCAACTTCGCCAGCGCTTGACGTCTGGCATGCAAAGTACCGCGCTTACCGAGCGTTATCAGGCGATCCGCCACGGGCCGCAAGTCTTTGGCCTTGGGCACCGTCGTCGTGATCTGCTCATGTTTCAGCAGCGCCGCGGCCATGTTCGAGAACATTGCCTTTCGATGTGCGCTGGTCCGGTTGAGTTTACGGCCACTAAGCCGATGACGCATGACGAAATCCCCTGTTAGTCCTCGCGACCGAATTTGCCCTGAAGACGACCTTAGGTGATGTGTTACAGCTTCTAGAACGGCTCTTCCAGTCGTTTGGCCATCTCTTCGATGTTCTCCGGCGGCCAGTCGGGGATTTGCATCCCCAAATGAAGCCCCATTTGTTGCAGGACTTCTTTGATTTCATTGAGAGACTTCCGACCAAAATTCGGCGTCCGCAACATCTCCGCCTCAGTCTTTTGAACCAAATCGCCGATGTAAATTATGTTGTCGTTCTTAAGGCAGTTCGCCGAGCGGACAGAAAGCTCCAGCTCGTCAACCTTACGCAGCAAATTCGGATTGAAAGCCGGTTCATGGGCCATTTCCTCACGCTGCTCGGCGCTCGGTTCTTCGAAGTTGATGAACAGGATCAGTTGGTCCGAGACAATCCGCGCCGCCAACGCAACCGCATCTTCAGGCCTCACCGTTCCGTCGGTTTCAACCCGCATCGACAACTTGTCATAGTCGGTGACTTGTCCAACGCGGGTATTTTCAACTTTGTAACTTACTTTGCGCACGGGGCTATAAAGCGAGTCGATGGGAATCAGGCCAATCGGCGCATCCGCTGGCAAATTCTGAGACGCGGGCACGTAGCCCTTGCCCGTCTCCACAGTCATCTCAAATTGGACATTTGCATCTTTGTCCAATGTACAGATGACCAATTCCGGATTCATAATTTCGATATCATGACCGGTTTCAATTTGGCCGGCAGTGACTTCGCCCGGCCCTGTAGCTTTCAATGAAATCCTTTTCGGACCGTCACCATGCATGCGCAAAGCAACGCTCTTCAGGTTCAACACGATGTCCGTCACATCCTCACGGACGCCGGAAATGGACGAAAACTCGTGCAGAACCCCGTCAATCCGCAGCGACGTGATCGCCGAACCGCGCAGGCTCGACAATAGAACGCGCCGCAAGGCATTGCCCAATGTCAGACCGAAGCCCCGTTCCAGCGGCTCGGCGACGACTGTCCCAATGCGAGACGGTTTTTCACCGGCCTGAATGTCCAGCTTCGAGGGCTTGATCAGCTCCTGCCAGTTCTTTTGAATCACAGCATATTCCTTAGCGATGTCAGAATCCTCTTTGTCGCCACTCCACCTCGGCGTGGCGATCCTAAGACGCTCATGGCCCAATCACGCGGGCCCTGGTCAGTGGCACGTCCCGTTGCGCGGCGCTCTATACGCGCCGTCTCTTTGGTGGCCGACATCCATTGTGTGGAATCGGCGTCACATCACGGATACTGGTTATGGTGAACCCCGCAGCCTGAAGGGCACGCAACGCCGCCTCTCGGCCAGAGCCTGGTCCACGGACTTCGACCTCCAAAGTCTTCACACCATGCTCAGCGGCCTTTCTGCCAGCAGCCTCGGCCGCCATCTGTGCCGCATAGGGTGTCGACTTTCGTGATCCCTTGAAACCCTGAGATCCCGCCGACGACCAAGAAATCGCGTTTCCTTGCACGTCTGTTATCGTAATGAGCGTGTTGTTGAAAGTCGCATTGACGTGCGCGACACCTGACGTGATATTCTTCCTTTCACGCCGCCGCACGCGACCACTTGGTTCTTTCGCCATACCCTACCTGTTCTTATATGGTGATTAAGCCTTTTTCTTGCCAGCAATTGGCTTGGCACGGCCTTTGCGCGTGCGCGCATTGGTGTGAGTTCGCTGCCCGCGCGCGGGCAAGCTGCGTCTGTGACGCAGTCCTCGGTAACACCCCAAATCCATCAGGCGCTTGATGTTCATGGCGGTATCGCGGCGAAGATCACCTTCGACCCGATAATCACCATCGATGATTTCGCGTATCCGCGCGACTTCGCTGTCCGTCATCTGACTCACCCGCCGCGCCTCCGGCAGACCAGCTTTGTCACAGATTTCTTGGGCCTTGGTGCGGCCGATTCCGAATATATATGTCAGCGCAATATGAACGCGCTTGTTCGTCGGAATATTGACTCCGGCGATACGTGCCACTGCGAGATCTCCCTAAGAAAGCTCACCGCCGGGCCGTTTCGGCTCGGGGAGAGCGTTGCACACTATAAGTGAAAGCTCCAACCAGTCAACGGGTTGCGCGCTCCGCCAATAGCGCGTCGATATCTTGTGTCACTTTGTCGATGGTCGCCATGCCGTCTATTTTTCTGAGCAGACCACGTTCACGGTAATACGGAATCAACGGCGCCGTCTGTTGATGATACGCGCTGAGCCGCGCTCTGACGGTTTCCGCATTGTCGTCCTTTCGCCGTTTGAACGACTTAGATCCGCAAACGTCGCAAACGCCGTCGACCTTTGTCGGCTTGAAACGATCGTGATATCCGGCGCCACAATTTTCGCATGAGAAGCGCCCTGCGACTCTTTCCACGAGTGCGTCGTCGTCGACCTCAAAGACAATGACATGATCGATGCCCTGTCCCCGATCCGTCAGCAATTCATCCAATGCTTGTGCCTGGGCAATCGTCCGTGGGAACCCATCCAAGATGTACCCCCGGGCACAATCCGGCTGGCCGATCCGGTCGGCGATGATCCCAATCACAACCTCGTCCGGTACCAGCTCACCCGCTTCCATGATCGCCTTTGCGCGCATGCCAACTTCACTTTTCGCCGCCACGGCGGCGCGCAACATGTCGCCGGTCGATAGATGTGCGAGACCGTGTTTGTCGTGAAGAGCCTGGGCCTGCGTGCCCTTTCCGCAGCCCGGCGGGCCAAACAAAATCAGGTTCAAGACCGCCTTCCGCGCAGCTTGGATTTCTTGATCAGACCCTCATATTGATGGGCCAAAAGATGCGATTGGATTTGCGTTACAAAGTCCATATTTACGTTGACCACGATCAGCAGGCTGGTACCGCCAAAGTAGAATGGCAGTGCGTATTGCGAAATCAAGATCTCCGGTAGCACACAAACAGCCGACAGATAGACAGCGCCGACCGCGGTCAGCCGCGTAAGCACGTAATCCAGATATTCCGCCGTATTTTTTCCCGGCCGAATGCCTGGAATGAAGCCGCCATTACGCTTCAAATTGTCCGCCGTATCGGCTGGATTGAACACGACCGCCGTGTAGAAGAAGGCGAAAAATACGATCAGGCCGATATACATGGCGATGTAGAGCGGTTGACCGTGCGCAATATAAGCACTGATCGCATTGAGCCAGTCGGGCCCCTGACCAGCCGAGAAGCTCAGGGCGGTGACCGGCAACAACAGCAGCGAACTGGCGAAGATCGGCGGGATCACGCCCGCTGTGTTGATTTTCAGCGGCAGGTGAGAACTCTCGCCACCAAACATCCGGTTGCCAACTTGACGTTTTGGATATTGCACCAGGATCCGCCGCTGCGCCCGCTCGACAAACACGATGAACGAAATAACGGCAACCGCCATGACGATAATGAAGATGATGAACAGGGCAGAGAGCGCGCCCGTGCGCCCAAGCTCCAACGTACCGGCGATGGCGCTCGGCAATTCGGCAACAATGCCCGCCATGATGATCATGGAGATACCATTGCCAACCCCCCGGGCCGTGATTTGTTCGCCAAGCCACATCAGGAAAATCGTACCGCCGACCAGCGTGATGACGGTGGTCGCGCGGAAGAAAAGCCCTGGATCCAGCACCGCAGACCCGGCACTGCCGGTCATGCCCTCAAGGCCGACGGCAATCCCCAAGGCCTGAAAGGCGGCCAGCACAACCGTGCCATAGCGCGTGTATTGAGTGATTTTGCGCCGTCCCGCCTCCCCTTCTTTCTTGAGTTGTTCCAAGTGCGGCGAGACGGTCGTCATGAGCTGAATGATGATCGATGCCGAGATATACGGCATGATGTTGAGCGCAAAGATTGTCATGCGCCCCAGCGCGCCACCCGCGAACATGTTGAACATGCCCAGGATACCGCCGGCGTTCTGCTCGAAAATATCGTTGAGAATCAGCGGGTCTATGCCCGGTAGCGGAATATAAGTGCCAAGCCGATAAACGATGAGCGCCATAAACGTAAACGCCAGGCGCTTTTTCAGCTCGGTCGCCTTGCTTAGCGCACCAAAATTGATCGTCGCGGCCAGTTGTTCGGCGGCTGACGCCATACAATCTCCTCTTGCGACCCCGGCCCGCCCTAAGCGCCCGAGTCGCCCTTACCGGATGACTTCTTTTGCTGCGACCGAGTCAGCGGACCCACGATTGATAGCTTTCCGCCGGTTTTTTCAATCGCGGCCGCGGCGCTCTTGCTCGCCCCAGAAACCGCGATGTCCAATTTGGCCTTCAACTCACCCTGTCCCAGCAAGCGTACACCATCTCTTAAATGGGTAACGATGCCCGCCGCCTGCAAGGCCGCGGCGTCGATAGTCTTGTCGGCATCGAGTTTGCCCGCGTCGACGGCTGTCTGCAGGCGTCCAACGTTGACGGCACAAAAGCGCTTACGGAAAAGATTGTGGAAACCGCGCTTCGGCAACCGCCGATGCAAAGGCATTTGGCCGCCCTCAAAACCATTAATACTCACGCCGCTCCGCGACTTCTGGCCCTTGTGCCCCTTCGCGGCGGTCTTGCCTTTGCCGGACCCAATCCCGCGGCCGACGCGCATTCGAACATTTCGTTCGCCGGCCTTTGGTTGCAACTCGTTCAATCGCATCTATTCGGGTCCCGTCGTTTTGTTTGAGCTAGGCAGAGATGATTGCGCTGACTTGCGGCTAGCCGATTTCCTCGACTCGGACCAAGTGGTGAACCTTGCGCAACCGGCCCCGGGTTGACGGCGTATCGGCCAACTCCCGAACCCGGTTCATCTTATTGAGGCCCAAGCCAATCAGCGTCTCGCGCTGGTCGCGGCGGCGCCCAATGGGGCTGCCGATCTGAGTCACGCGCAGTTTGCTGTCTTTCTTTCGTGCTGCCATGGCAACCTCTACGTCCTATCTGGCTCGCCTATTTGGCCGCCGGCGCTTCAGCTACGGTGGGCTCGCGTCGCCCCAGGATATCGCTGACCTTTTTGCCCCGTTTGCTGGCCACCTGTCGCGGCGACTCGATGCGGGTCAAAGCGTCAAAGGTGGCGCGCACCATATTGTAGGGGTTGGCCGAACCAATCGATTTGGTGACGATGTCTTGCACACCGAGAGTTTCGAACACGGCACGCATCGGCCCGCCCGCAATCACACCCGTACCTGCTTGAGCCGTCCGCAAAACCACGCGACCCGCTCCATAACGTCCTTGCACGTCATGGTGCAGTGTGCGGCCCTCTCGCAAGGGCACCCTAATCAATCCCCGTTTGGCTTGCTCGGTGGCTTTGCGAATGGCTTCCGGAACCTCACGGGCCTTGCCAGTGCCAAAACCGACACGCCCACGACCATCGCCGACAACGACCAACGCGGCAAAACCGAAGCGCCGGCCGCCCTTCACAACCTTGGCGACTCGGTTGATGCTGACCAATTTGTCAATCAAATCGCCGTCGGAATCATTGTCTTTCCGAGACCGTCGATCGCCGCGCCTATCTTGTCTTGCCATGCTCTATCCGTTTTCTCAGCGCCCAACGCAGTACGCGCGGCGTCAAAACTCCAATCCGTTTTCGCGGGCACCCTCTGCCAAGGCCCGGACGCGGCCATGATACAGATAGCCGCCGCGATCAAAAATCACTTCCGTGACACCAGCTGCTTTGGCTCGTTCCGCGATCAAAGCGCCCACTTGTCGCGCCGCATCGACGTTGCCGCCGGTCTTCAGTTTGCCGCGCAAGTCCTTTTCAAGACTTGAAGCCGACGCCAACGTGCGCCCTTCGCCGTCGCTGATGACTTGCGCATAAATATGCTGATGCGAGCGGAAGACAGACAACCGCGGCCGCCCTTTTCCGGCCTTGCGTAAGCTTTGGCGAACCCGTTGCCGTCGCCGTTCATGGAGTGCCCGCGTCTTTAACATCCGTTAAAACCCTACTTCTTCTTGCCTTCCTTGCGTCGCACATATTCGTCGGCGTAGCGGATGCCTTTGCCCTTATAGGGCTCCGGTTTGCGCAATGCGCGAATGTCGGCGGCAAACTGGCCAACGCGCTGTCGGTTGGCGCCGGACAGCATAATCTCGGTCGGCTTCTCGCACTTGACCGTTACGTCGCTTGGAATTGCGATCTTGACTTCGTGACTGTACCCCAGCTGCAGATTCAATATGTCTCCCTGGATCGCGGCACGGTAGCCGACCCCGCTGATTTCCAGCTTGCGCGTGAAGCCTTGCGAAACGCCGGTGACAATGTTGTTGACCAGCGTGCGGCTCATGCCCCACATCGCACGGGCTCTGCCACTTTCATCACGCGGCTTGACCACGATAGTCGAGTCGTCCCGCGACAATGTGACCTCGTCCGTAAAGACATGGCTCAACTCGCCCAGCTTGCCCTTGGCGGTCAACGCCTGACCATCGATCGAAATCTCGACCCCGTCAGGAATGTTAACTGGTGCCAAACCGATACGTGACACGTCGTCCCCCCTAAAACACTCTGCACAAAACTTCGCCGCCAACATTGTTGGCGCGCGCATCGGCATCGGACATCACGCCACGCGGGGTCGACAGTATGGAAATACCCAATCCGTTATTGATCCGCGGCAGATCCTTGATGCCGGAGTACACACGCCGTCCCGGTGTTGATACGCGACGTATCTGCCTGATAACCGGCGTGCCTTCGTGATATTTCAATTCAATTGCAAGATGCGGTTTTCCAGGCTTGTCTTCAAAGCGCTTATAGCCTCGGATGAAGCCTTCTCGATGCAATACCTCCAACACATTGGAGCGCAGTCGTGACGCCGGGCAGCGCACAGTACGCTTGCCCACACGCTGACCATTGCGAATGCGGGTCAGCATATCCCCTAGGGGATCGGACATCGTCATATGGGCCGTCTCCTTACCAACTGGCCTTGATCATGCCGGGTATCTGGCCGCTCGACGCCAGCTCGCGCAGTGCGATACGCGAGAGTCTTAATTTGCGGTAGTAGCCACGCGGCCGTCCGGTCAATTGACATCGATTGCGCACGCGTACCTTGGCACTGTTGCGCGGCACCGCCGCCAACTGCAAACGCGACGTAAACCGATCCTCCGGTGGCAACGATTGGTCGTTTGCTTGCGCCTTAAGGCGCGCGCGCTTCGCCGCAAATTTCTCGACCAGACGACGGCGTTTCTTGTCCCGTTCAACGGCGCTGGTCTTGGCCATGTAAATCCTCCAAACTGGTCGCGCGTCGTGCGCTAGTTCTTTGTAAAAGGCATGTTGAGTGCGGCGAGCAGCGCCCGACCTTCGTCATCCGTCGGCGCGGACGTGACAATCACCACATTCAGTCCACGGATCTCGTCGACCGCGTCGTAGTCGATCTCCGGAAACACGATTTGCTCTTTTAGGCCCAGCGCATAATTGCCGCGACCGTCGAACGCACCCGGCGATACACCGTGGAAGTCACGCACACGGGGCAAAGCGATCGTGATCAGCCGATCCAAGAATTCATACATCCGGTCTCGTCGCAATGTGACCTTGCAACCAACCTTCATGCCCTCGCGCAACTTAAACGCCGCGATCGACTTTTTCGCGCTGGTCACAAGCGGTTTCTGACCGGCAATCGCGGTTAGGTCCTTCACCGCACCGTCGATCTTTTTGCTTTCCCGGGCAGCCTCGCCGACCCCCATGTTGACGACCACTTTGACCAGCTTCGGCACCTGCATCGGATTGCTGTACCCAAATTGCGCGCGCAGCTTGTCGCGGATGACATTCTGATATTCGTCTTGCAGGCGCGTCATCAGCTCCCCCGTTTAGCGATCGATGATCTCGCCAGAGCGCTTGGCAAAACGCACTTTGCGGCCATCTTCCAAGGTTTTCCGGCCAACCCGCGTTGCGCGGCCGTCCTTGGGGTCGACATGGGCGACGTTCGAGACATGCAACGGCGCTTCCTTCTCTATGATGCCTCCCGGTCCCGTCGGCGACGGCCGGGTGTGCCGCTTGACCATATTGACACCTTGCACAAGGACACGTTTGTCTTTGGGTAAAACGCGCAAGACTTCGCCTTTTTGGCCTTTGTCGCGCCCAGTGACGACAATGACTTGATCGCCCTTCCTTACGTGCAACTTTGTCGCCATTACAGGACCTCCGGCGCCAGCGAAATAATTTTCATAAACCGCTTGGCGCGCAATTCACGAGTCACCGGACCGAAGATGCGGGTGCCTATCGGCTCACCTTGCCGATTGATCAAAACGGCCGCATTGCGATCAAACCGAATGGCACTGCCATCGGGCCGTCTGACCTCCTTCGCGGTCCGCACGACGACGGCCTGATGAATATCGCCTTTCTTGACGCGACCGCGCGGGATCGCCTCTTTAACGCTGACCACGATGATGTCGCCGACTGAGGCCCATCGCCGGCCGGCGCCACCGAGCACTTTGATGCACTGCACCCGGCGCGCGCCCGAATTGTCGGCAACGTCCAGGTTGGTCTGCATCTGGATCATGGCGAGGGTCCCCGTTTTTTCCCGTTTCGTAAGTGCCAGCTATCGCGAGGCCCTGCGCGCTTAGGCAGAGGCTTCGGCCAGCACCTCCCAACGCTTGCGTTTCGACAAAGGCCGGCATTCGCGGATTTGGACCTTGTCGCCAACTTTGCAACGGTTGTCCTCATCGTGCGCCATGTATTTTTTCGACCGGCGGATAAATTTCTTGTACAGCGGATGCCGAATGCGCCGGTCGACGCTGACGACGACCGTCTTCTCGGCCGCGTCGCTCACAACTGTCCCAGACAAAACCCGCCTTGGCATCCCCTACTCTCCATCCTTGCCGCCGACCGTCGCCCGCGCACGCTCACCCAAGATTGTCTTAATGCGCGCGATCTCTCGCCGGACATGCCGGCGCCGCGCGGTATTCTCCAATTGACCCGTGGCAGCCTGAAAACGCAGGTTGAATTGCTCTTTCTTCAAGCCGAGCAATTGCGCCTGCAATGCGCCATCATCCTTGCTGCGCAAATCTTGAGCCGCCATCTAGATGTCCTCACCAATACGCGCCACGAAGCGGGTTCGCATCGGCAACTTTGCGGCGCCGCGGCGAAACGCCTCGCGCGCCAGCTCACCGGGTATACCGTCAAGTTCGAACATTACCCGGCCCGGCTTGACCCGGCACATCCAATATTCTGGCGACCCCTTGCCCTTGCCCATGCGCACCTCGGTCGGCTTTGATGACACTGGGACATCTGGAAATATGCGAATCCACATGCGGCCGGCACGCTTTATGTGGCGTGTAATGGCACGCCGCGCCGCCTCGATCTGCCGCGCCGTCACCCGCCCCGGCTCTTCCGCCTTAAGGCCGAACGCGCCAAAGTTGAGGGCGGTTCCACCTTTTGCGTTGCCGTGAATGCGCCCCTTATGGGCTTTGCGATATTTGGTTCGCTTCGGGCTCAGCATGGTCTTGTTCCTTTACGCGCGACGCTTAGACGCGCGCACCTTGCATTTCGTTGCGCCGGCGATCCTGGGCCATCGGGTCGTGTTCCATGATCTCGCCCTTGAACACCCAAACTTTCACCCCGCACGAGCCATACGCGGTGCGCGCCGTCGCAACGCCATAGTCAACATCCGCGCGCAGTGTATGCAGGGGAACCCGTCCCTCGCGGTACCACTCCGTGCGCGCGATCTCGGCGCCGCCAAGTCGGCCACCGCAATTGATCCGAATGCCGAGTGCCCCCAGGCGCATGGCGGATTGCACGGCACGCTTCATGGCGCGGCGAAAAGCCACGCGCCGTTCCAACTGCTGAGCGATGCTCTCCGCCACCAACTGCGCTTCGATCTCTGGTTTGCGGATTTCGACGATATTCAGATGCACCTCGCTATCGGTCATTTTGCTGATCTCGGCGCGCAGCTTTTCGATGTCTGCACCTTTCTTTCCAATGACCACGCCAGGTCGCGCCGTGTGGATCGTAATCCGCGCCTTTTTTGCGGGCCGCTCAACCACCACACGTGCGACCCCCGCCTGATCGAGACGCTTGTTCAAGAATTGCCGAATTTTTAAGTCTTCGTGCAGCAACTCACCATATTCATTATCCGCGTACCAACGCGAATCCCAGGTGCGATTGATCCCCAGCCGAAGCCCGACCGGATTGACTTTCTGCCCCATACCTAATCCTCCTCGCGCTCGCGCACGACAACCGTCAAGCGACTGAAAGGCTTAACGATCCGTCCGACGCGACCGCGCGCGCGCGCACGCCACCGCCGCATGGTCAGACTCTTGCCGACATAGGCCTCCGCCACGTAAAGGCGATCGACATCCAAATTGTGATTGTTCTCTGCATTCGCGATCGCGGCTTGGACAACTTTGCTGACCGCGCCGGATATGCGCCGCGGCGAAACGCTCAACTGTTCCAACGCCGTCGCCACAGGCATACCGCGTATGGCCTCGGCGACAAGGTTCAACTTGCGCGGACTGGTGCGCAAACTGCGCGCCATCGCCATGCCCTCATTTTCCGCCAATTGGCGTTCGCGCTCCGGTTTGCCCATAGTCAGCCCCTGCGCGCCTTTTTGTCGGCCGCATGACCGTAATAAGTGCGCGTTGGCGCGAACTCTCCGAGTTTGTGACCGACCATATTCTCGGTCACCAACACGGGAATGAACTTCCGTCCATTATGAACACCGAACGTCAATCCAACGAACTGGGGTAGGATCGTCGAACGCCGCGACCACGTCTTGATCACTTCCTTACGACCCGAGCCGTGAACGGCCTCGGCCTTCTTGAGCAAATACCCGTCCACGAATGGACCTTTCCAAATCGAACGCGCCACGTTCGCGATCTCCCTATCTGCTCTTCGCCCGGTGCCGACTACGCAAAATGTACTTCTGGGTCGACTTGTTATGACGAGTCCGCTTGCCTTTTGTTGGGACGCCCCACGGCGTTACCGGATGTCGCCCACCCGAGGTTCGCCCCTCGCCGCCGCCATGCGGATGATCGACTGGATTTTTGGCCACGCCGCGCACCACAGGCCGGCGCCCAAGCCAACGGCTGCGCCCCGCCTTTCCCAAATTGATATTCTGATTGTCGGGATTCGAGACAGCGCCAACCGTCGCCATGCACTCCGCGCGTACCATACGCTGTTCGCCAGACGAAAGGCGTAACAGAGCGTATCCAGCATCTTTGCCCACCAATTGCGCATAGGTGCCCGCGGCCCGCGCCAATTGGCCGCCTTTGCGCGGCTTCATCTCGATATTGTGGATCACCGTGCCCACTGGCATGTTGCGCATGGGCATGGCGTTGCCCGGCTTGATATCGGCCCGTTCGCCAGAAATGACCGCATCACCCGGTCGTACCCGCTGCGGCGCCAGGATGTAAGCCATCTCGCCATCTTCGTACCGAATCAAAGCGATAAAGGCACTTCGGTTGGGGTCATACTCCAGCCGCTCGATCACGGCTGGCACATCGAACTTGCGGCGCTTGAAATCGACTATTCGGTAGCGCCTCTTGTGGCCGCCGCCACGGTTGCGCATGGTCATGCGGCCCAAATTGTTGCGCCCGCCGCTCTTACTCAGCCCCTGGGTCAGCTTCTTGTAGGGCTTGCCTTTATGCAGCTCACTACGGTTCACTACCACCAATTGGCGGCGTGACGGCGTCGTCGGGCGAAAGGTCTTAAGTGCCATTATTTATCGTCCCTCGCCCCTAGATACCGGCCGTATAGTCAAGGCTCTCGCCTTCGGCCAGGGTTACAATCGCCTTTTTCCAATCGGAGCGCCGCCCCAGACGCCCCCGAAAGCGCTTGACCTTACCCTTTACGCGGATCGTGTTGACGGCCTGTACTTTGACTCCAAACAGGGTCTCAATGGCCTTGCGAATCTCGGCCTTATTGGCATCGCGCAGGACCCGAAACGCGAACTGATTATGCTCGCTCATGACGGTCGCTTTTTCCGTGATCACGGGTCCAAGAATTATGTCGTGTAGACGCTCCGCACTCATGCCAACCGCGCCTCCAACGCTGCCACGGCCGCTTTGGTTAAGACCAACGTATCGTGGCGCAGAATGTCATAAACGTTGGCACCCTGGCTTGGCAGCACATCGACCCTCGGGATGTTCGCCGACGCGCGTCGAAAACTCTGATCAACTTCCGCGCCGTCAATGATGAGCGCTGACGCCCAACCCAACGTACTCAGACGCTTCGCCAGTGCCCCTGTCTTGGCCGAGTCCAAAGCCAGCGACTCAACAACAACCAAGCTCCCATCGGCCCGCTTTGCCGACAACGCAGATTTGAGTGCCGCCTTGCGGACCTTTTTCGGCAACTCAATCGCGTGGCTGCGCACGCGTGGTCCAAAGGTCGTGCCGCCGCCGACAAATTGAGATACGCGGCGTGTGCCATGGCGTGCGCGCCCAGTCCCCTTCTGTTTGTAGATCTTGTGAGTCGACCCCCTGACCTCGCTGCGCTCTTTCGTCTTGTGGGTGCCCGCGCGGCGCTTCGCCAACTGCCAGGTCACCATTCGATTGAGCAAGTCAGGCTTAACTGGCGCACCGAATACCACATCTGACAATGTGATCTTGCCAGCGGCCTTATTCTCAAGCGTGATGACGTTGGTTTCCATGCCCTGCTATTCCTTTTCAGCCCCGCCTTCGCTTTGGGCGTCTTCGCTGGCGGTGTCTTCAGCGGCAGGTTCACCCACGTCGGGGCTTTCCGCACCGGCTCCCTTGAGCGCAGCCGGATAAGGCGCGTCGCCGGGCAAGGCGCGTTTAACGGCGTCGGTGACGCGGACATAGCCACCCTTCGGCCCGGGCACACCACCCATCACAAAGATCAGGCCGCGCTCCGCGTCAGTTTCGACAACATAGAGGTTTTGTTCCGTGGCGCGCCGGCCGCCCATCTGGCCCGCCATTTTCTTCCCCTTGAATACCTTGCCGGGATCCTGCGAATTGCCCGTCGAACCGTGCGCGCGATGTGAAATCGACACGCCGTGACTGGCGCGCAAACCACTGAAATTGTGCCGTTTCATCGCACCGGCAAAACCTTTTCCGATGCTTGTCCCCACGACATCGACAAATTGCCCACGCACAAAGTGTTTAGCGGTCAGCTCAGCACCGACATCAACCAACGCATCCTCACTCACGCGGAACTCGGCGACCGCCAGTTTCGGCTCTACATTTGCCGCACCAAAATGGCCGCGCATGGGTTTACTCACGCGGTTGGGTTTGGCGTGGCCAACACCGACTTGCAGTGCGCTGTAACCGTGCTTGTCGGCGGTGCGTTGCGCGATCACTTGACAATTGTCGACTTTCAGCACGGTGACCGGCAAATGGCTGCCATCTTCCAAATAGACTCGTGTCATGCCGAGTTTTTGCGCCAACAATCCGGTTCGCATAACTCAGCCCCTAGAGTTTGATCTCGACGTCAACACCGGCCGCCAGGTCCAGCTTCATCAATGCGTCGACCGTTTGCGGCGTCGGATCAACAATATCCAACAATCGCTTGTGGGTTCGGATTTCGAACTGCTCGCGCGACTTCTTGTCGATATGCGGCGACCGGTTAACGGTGAAACGCGCAATATGGGTCGGCAAGGGAATTGGACCGCGCACCTGGGCGCCGGTCCGCTTCGCCGTGTTGACGATTTCCCGCGTCGATTGATCGAGGATGCGGTGATCAAACGCTTTCAGCCGAATGCGTATATTTTGATTGTCCATATCGCGGTCCCCGCCCTCGTTGTCTCTCGTTTTTTCGATTGGGCCTTCGTGATCACTCGACGATTTCGGCGACGACGCCGGCGCCCACCGTGCGGCCGCCCTCGCGGATCGCAAACCGCAGCCCTTGGTCCATTGCAATCGGCGCAATCAGCTCCACTTCCATCGTCACATTGTCGCCCGGCATCACCATCTCCGTGCCCTCAGGCAGCGACACCATCCCCGTCACATCCGTCGTCCGGAAATAAAATTGCGGCCGGTAATTCGTGAAAAACGGCGTGTGACGTCCACCCTCGTCCTTCGTCAACACATATGCTTCAGCCTTGAACTTCGTATGCGGCGTGATCGACCCAGGCTTCGCCAACACCTGCCCGCGCTCCACATCCTCACGCTTCGTGCCACGCAGCAACGCGCCAATATTGTCGCCCGCCTCACCCTGGTCCAACAACTTCCGGAACATCTCCACGCCCGTGCAAACCGTCTTCGACGTCTCCCGGATACCCACTATCTCCACTTCGTCGCCAACATTGATCACCCCTCGCTCCACACGGCCCGTCACCACCGTCCCGCGACCCGATATCGAAAATACATCCTCAATCGGCATCAAAAACGGCAAGTCCTTCGGACGGTCCGGCTGCGGAATATATCGGTCCACCTCTTCCATCAACTTCAACACAGATCCCCGAGCCGTCTCTCCCTCGTCGCCTTCCAGCGCCTGCAATGCCGATCCCGGCACAATCGGAATGTCGTCGCCCGGAAACTCATAGCTCGACAGCAGCTCCCGAACCTCAAGCTCCACCAACTCCAAAAGCTCAGGGTCGTCCACCTGATCAACCTTGTTCAGGTACACCACAATCGCTGGAACTCCAACCTGACGCGCCAATAGGATATGCTCTCGCGTCTGCGGCATCGGGCCATCCGCCGCAGACACCACAAGAATCGCGCCGTCCATCTGCGCCGCTCCCGTGATCATGTTCTTCACGTAATCCGCGTGACCAGGGCAATCCACATGCGCGTAGTGACGGTTCTCCGTCTCATACTCCACATGCGCCGTCGAAATCGTGATACCACGCGCCTTCTCCTCAGGCGCCTTGTCGATCTCGTCATACGCCGTGAACTCCGCACCGCCAGCTTCCGCAAGGATCTTCGTAATCGCAGCCGTCAACGTCGTCTTGCCGTGATCAACGTGACCTATCGTTCCCACATTCACATGCGGCTTCGTCCGCTCAAACTTCGCCTTGCTCATTGCAATGGTCTCCGTAATCCTGACCGCCCGTCCATTGGCGGCATACTCCCCGAACCGTTGACGAAAGACGCCGCGCCACCGCAATACGGTCGGTTATGACACAACGCCCGGAAACAAGTGGGCCCGGCAGCTAGGCCAGTTTCGCCCGCATCTCCTCCGCGACCATTTGCGGCACACGCTCATAATGGTCGAAAAACATCGAATATTGTGCCCGGCCCTGAGTCATCGAGCGCAGGCTATTGACATAACCGAACATAGTGGCCAGCGGCACGAACGCCCGCACAATCGTGGCGTTACCCGTCGGCTCCATGCCCTGAATTTGGCCGCGACGGCTGTTGAGGTCGCCGATCACGTCGCCCATGTACTCTTCGGGCGTGACGACCTCGACACGCATCATCGGTTCAAGCAAACACGGCGCGCCTTTTTCCACCGCCTCCCGGAAGGCGGCCCGCGCCGCGATTTCGAACGCCATGACACTCGAATCAACTTCGTGATACGCGCCGTCAGTGACGACTGCCCGAAAGTCGATCACCGGATAGCCGGCGACAACGCCACCTTCGGCCGCGCTGACCAGGCCCTTTTCAACGCCCGGCAGGTATTCCTTTGGAATGTTGCCGCCAACGACCTTGCTCTCAAAGTCAAAACCGGAGCCGGGGTCGCCCGGCTCCAAGCGCATTTTGATGCGCGCGAATTGGCCAGAGCCGCCGGTCTGCTTTTTGTGCGTATAGTCGATTTCAGCGTCGCGCGTGATTGTCTCGCGATATGCGACTTGCGGCGCGCCAACATTGGCATCGACCTTGAATTCGCGCTTCATGCGATCGACGATGATCTCCAAATGCAGCTCGCCCATGCCCTTGATCAGGGTCTGTCCACTCTCGGCATCGCTGGCCACCCGGAACGATGGATCCTCTGCCGCCAGCCGTTGAAGGGCGACACCCATCTTCTCCTGATCGGCCTTGGTGCGCGGTTCCACGGCAACCTCGATCACCGGATCGGGAAACTCCATCCGCTCCAGAATCACAGAGTGTTGCGGATCGCACAAAGTGTCGCCGGTTGTCGTGCCCTTCAGGCCACACAAAGCAACGATGTCGCCCGCCCGTGCTTCTTTTATGTCCTCGCGATGGTTGGAATGCATTTCCAACATGCGACCAATGCGCTCGCGCTTGTCTTTGACACTATTGAGAACCGATTGGCCACTTTCCAATACGCCGGAGTAAATGCGAACAAAGCTTAGGGAGCCGACAAAGGGGTCATTCATGATCTTGAATGCCAACGCCGCGAACGGCTCGTCATCCGAGCTCTCGCGCTGCATTTCATCCTCGGTGCCCGGTTTTACGCCTTTGATCGCTGGCACATCGGTTGGCGCCGGCAAATAGTCGACCACAGCGTCAAGAAGTGGTTGCACGCCTTTGTTCTTAAAGGCCGAACCGTTGAACACCGGAACAAAGTCGCCGGCCACGGTCCCGGCGCGAATGCACCGCTTGAGGGTCTCCTCGTCCGGCTCGTTGCCCTCCAGATAGGCCTCCAGGACCGCCTCGTCTTCTTCGATCGCGGCCTCTATGAGTTTCTCCCGATAAGATCGAGCCTGATCCAGTAGATCGGCCGGAATGTCCTCGGCTTCAAATTCGGCACCAAGGCTTTCATCCTTCCAAACGATCGCCTTCATGGAAATCAAGTCGATCACGCCCGCGTAATCCTGCTCAGCGCCCAGTGGCAATTGCATGACCAGCGGCTTGGCACCGAGCCGATCGACAATCATGTCAACGCAGCGATAGAAATCGGCGCCGACTCGATCCATCTTGTTGACCAAACAAATTCGCGGCACGCCATATTTGTCGGCCTGCCGCCATACTGTCTCGGATTGTGGTTCAACGCCGGCCACGCTATCGAACACGCACACCGCGCCGTCTAAGACCCGCAATGATCGTTCGACTTCGATCGTAAAATCAACATGACCCGGCGTGTCGATAATGTTGATGCGATGGTCATTCCATGAGCACGTTGTCGCGGCTGAAGTTATCGTGATGCCGCGCTCTTGCTCCTGCTCCATCCAATCCATAGTGGCAGCGCCATCATGCACTTCACCCAAGCGGTGCGAACGCCCAGTGTAGAACAAGATCCGTTCCGTGGTCGTCGTCTTACCCGCATCGATATGCGCCATGATGCCAATATTGCGATAGCGTTCGAGAGGCGTTACGCGTGCCATTTCGCCTGACTTCCCGTCCACCTAATCCGAATTTACCAACGGTAATGCGAGAACGCCTTGTTGGCTTCCGCCATCCGGTGCGTGTCTTCGCGCTTTTTCACTGCCGTGCCACGGTTCGCCGCCGCATCCAACAATTCGCCAGACAGTCGATCGACCATTGTCTTCTCCGAACGCCGCCGCGCCGCGTCCACCAACCAACGGATGGCGAGTGCCTGCCGGCGATCGGGCCTCACCTCGATCGGCACTTGATATGTCGCACCGCCGACCCGCCGCGACTTGACTTCGATGATCGGCTTTACATTGTCCAACGCTTCATGAAACACCTTCAACGCGTCGCCACCGCCGCGCGACGCGACGCGATCCAGCGCCCCATAGACAATGCCTTCCGCAATCGACTTCTTGCCCGCGTACATGAGCGAATTCATGAACTTGGTCAACACAACGTCGCCAAATTTCGGATCGGGCAATACGTCACGTTTTTCAGCTGCTCGTCTGCGGGACACGCCTTTGTCTCCTAATGGTCAAATTGACACCTAGCCTCGCACGGCCCTACTTCGGCCGTTTGGCGCCATATTTGGATCGCCGCTGGCGTCGATCGCCGACACCCTGCGTATCTAACGTACCGCGAATGATGTGATAGCGAACGCCGGGCAAATCCTTCACCCGACCACCGCGTATCAGCACGACCGAATGCTCCTGAAGATTGTGACCCTCCCCCGGAATATAGCTGGTCACCTCGTGGCCATTGGTCAGCCGCACCCGCGCCACCTTGCGCAAAGCCGAGTTCGGCTTTTTCGGCGTCGTCGTATATACGCGCGTGCACACGCCGCGCTTCTGCGGGCACTGCTCCATCGCTGGAACTTTGTTACGGGTTACCGGCCGCTCCCGGCCCATCCGTACCAACTGGTTGATCGTTGGCATGCCGCCTTACCTCTGCGTGTTCACGCTTTCACGTTTCAATGGTTCGCCGGCCCGCAAATCCGAACGCCCGTTCGGTCTGCGGCCCTGTCCTCAAACACCAAGCCGTCGCGACGTAATACGTCGGACGGCCCAAAATCCGGATCGTGTCTTTCGTCTGGCCTTACCCACCTCTGGCCACGGGCGCAGCGTTTAGACGGACCGCCTACCACCTGCCCCGAATTTAGGATGGCGGATACTATGAACGCACCGCCACCCCGTCAAGAGTATTCCAAGTTTTCCGACACTCGCGACTCAATTTTTCCGTGCATCGAAACTCCGTGTTCAAAAGCGACTAGGCTGCACCACCATCGGCTTCCAAAAGCTCCGCTTCGGGCGCCGCCGCAGTTTCGCGGCCTTCCAGTATTTCGCGATCCCGACGTGCGGCAACCTGCTTCATCCGGTTCATGAATCGCCCGGTCCCAGCCGGGATCAAGCGGCCGACGATGACGTTTTCTTTCAAGCCATTCAGACGATCCGTGCGGCCATTCACCGCAGCTTCGGTCAGGACCCGCGTCGTTTCCTGGAACGATGCAGCCGAAATGAACGAATTGGTTTGCAAACTCGCCTTTGTGATGCCTTGCAGAACCGGTATCGCCGTCGCCGGGCGCCGGTCCTCGGCCTCGGCCTTGGCGTTCACCGCATTGAATTCGACACGATCGACTTGTTCACCAATAAGAAACGTCGTCTCGCCCGGGTCTTCGATTTCGACCTTCTGCAGCATTTGACGGCAAATCACTTCGATATGCTTGTCGTTGATTTTGACGCCTTGCAAGCGATAGACCTCTTGGATTTCGTTGACCAAGTAATTGGCCAGCGCGGCCACTCCCAACACCTTGAGAATATCGTGGGGCACCGGGTTGCCATCCATGAGCAAATCGCCCTTGCGTACATAGTCGCCTTCTTGGACGGTGATATGCTTGCCCTTTGGAATCAGATACTCGACCGAGTCGCCTTCTTCCGACGCCACAACCAAGCGCCGCTTTGCCTTGTAGTCGCGACCAAATTCCACCCGGCCATCGCCTTCGCTGATAATCGCGTGTTCCTTGGGCTTGCGTGCCTCAAACAGCTCGGCAACGCGTGGCAGGCCACCTGTGATATCGCGTGCGCGCGATCCCTCTTGCGGAATACGCGCGATCACATCGCCGGCATGGACCTCGTCACCGTTTTCACCGCTCAAAATCGCGTTCACGGGCAGTTCGTAGTGGGCGGCGGCCCCGTTCGATAGCGTCACAGGTTCGTCATTCTCATCGACCAAAGTAATTCGTGGCCGGAACTCTGTACCCTTAGGTTGAGCCTTCCAATCGACAACCACTTTGCTCGCGATACCAGTCGCCTCGTCGACAACTTCACGTAAGCTGACCCCCTCGACCAAATCGTTGAACTGCACGCGGCCAGCCTTTTCGGTAATGATTGGCCTAGTGTGCGGATCCCACTCGACCAGCTTTTGCCCCTTCGACACCGAGTCACCATCATCGGCCCGCAAGCGCGCGCCATAGGGGATCCGATGACGGGCCCGTTCTCGCCCGTTCTCATCAAGCACGATGAGCTCGCAATTGCGACTCATAACAACCGGCGTGTTGGTCGAATCGATGACGACATTGCGATTCTCGATCTTGAGTGTCCCGTCAATCACGCTCTCGACACTGGATTGCTGGGCCCCTTGGGATACCGCGCCGCCAATGTGGAACGTGCGCATGGTCAACTGCGTGCCTGGTTCGCCAATCGATTGCGCGGCGATCACGCCGATCGCCTCGCCAATGTTGACGGTGGTGCCGCGCGCCAAATCGCGCCCGTAGCACGCACCACATACGCCGAACGCTGACTCGCACGTAAGAACCGAGCGAATCTTAACCAGCTCGATACCGGCGGTCTCGACGCGCGCCACCGCGTCTTCGTCGATCAGCGCGCCGGCTTCGACAATCACCTTGTCCGAGACAGGGTCGACCACGTCGATCGACGCGCAGCGACCCAAAATCCTTTCCGCCAAGGGTTCGATAATATCGCCGCCATCGATCACCGCCTTGAGATCCAGGCCTTGCGTGGTGCCGCAATCATGCTCGACGACGATCAGATCCTGTGCCACGTCGACCAAGCGGCGGGTCAAATAGCCGGAGTTGGCAGTCTTCAACGCCGTATCGGCAAGCCCCTTGCGCGCGCCGTGCGTCGAATTGAAATATTCGAGCACGGTCAGACCTTCTTTAAAATTCGAGATGATCGGCGTCTCGATGATCTCGCCGGATGGCTTGGCCATCAGGCCGCGCATACCAGCCAGTTGCTTCATTTGCGCGGTCGAACCGCGGGCGCCTGAATGCGCCATCATATAAATCGAGTTCAGCGGCAGCGGATCGCCATCCTGCCCCTTCGGATCCATGCTGGCGATGCCGCCCATCATTTCATCGGCGACGTGGTCGGTGCACTGCGACCAGGCGTCAATCACCTTGTTGTATTTCTCGCCCTGAGTAATCAGGCCCTCGGCGTATTGCCGCTCAAACTCCTTCACCTTGGCGCGAGTTTCGTCAACCAGCTTCTCCTTCTCGCCCGGGATAACCATGTCGTCCTTGCCGAACGAAATACCCGCACGACAGGCGCGCGAAAATCCGAGCTGCATTAGACGGTCGGCGAAAATGACCGTCTCTTTCTGACCACAATGGCGGTAGACCCCATCGATGACCTGACTGATTTCCTTTTTGGTCAGAGGACGATTGACCAAATCGAAACCAACCTTTGGGTGATGTGGCAGTATCTCGGACAACAGCATGCGCCCGGGCGTTGTTTCGACAACAAGCGTGCGCACCGTGCCTTCCGCGTCCGGACGCACCAATCTTGCCTTGATTTTCGTATGGAGCTCAACCGTACCGACTTCCAGAGCATGTTCAATTTCCGAGACGCTCGCGAAAGTCATGCCCTCACCAACCAAGCCGTCCCGTTCGTAACTCAGGTAATAGAGCCCCAAAACGATATCCTGAGTCGGCACGATGATCGGTTTACCGTTCGCCGGACTGAGGATGTTGTTTGTCGACATCATCAGCACGCGGGCCTCGAGTTGCGCCTCAAGCGACAACGGCACATGGACGGCCATCTGGTCCCCGTCAAAGTCCGCATTGAACGCCGCGCATACCAAGGGGTGCAGCTGGATCGCCTTGCCTTCAATCAACACCGGTTCAAACGCTTGGATGCCCAGCCGGTGCAAGGTCGGCGCGCGATTGAGCATCACCGGATGTTCGCGGATCACTTCCTCGAGAATATCCCAAACCTCGGGCCGCTCCTTTTCGACCATCCGTTTCGCCGCCTTGATGGTCGTCGCCATGCCATAAAGTTCGAGCTTCGAATAGATGAACGGCTTGAACAGTTCCAGCGCCATCTTTTTGGGCAAGCCGCATTGGTGCAGCTTCAATTCCGGCCCGACCACAATGACCGAACGGCCCGAATAGTCGCACCGTTTGCCGAGAAGATTCTGCCGAAAGCGCCCCTGTTTGCCTTTCAGCATGTCGGCCAGCGATTTGAGCGGACGCTTGTTGGCGCCGGTGATGACACGGCCACGGCGACCGTTGTCGAATAACGCGTCCACCGCTTCTTGCAGCATGCGTTTCTCATTGCGCACAATGATATCTGGCGCGCGCAATTCCAGCAGCCGCTTGAGCCGGTTGTTCCGGTTGATTACGCGCCGATATAGGTCGTTCAGATCGGACGTGGCGAAGCGGCCGCCATCGAGGGGCACCAGCGGGCGAAGTTCCGGTGGAATTACTGGTACCACTTCCAAGATCATCCACTCGGGCCGGTTCTTGGATTCGGAAAACGCCTCGATCAGTTTGAGCCGCTTGACCAGTTTCTTGCGCTTGGCCTCCGAATTGGTTTCCGCCAGTTCCGCGCGCATCCGCGTCCGCTCTTCTTCAAGATCGATCCGAATCAACATGTCACGGATCGCCTCCGCGCCGATGCCGGCCGAAAACGCGTCCTGGCCGTATTCATCCTGGGCGCGCAGATACTGGTCCTCGGTCAGAAGCTCGTTCATCTTGAGCGGTGTCAGCCCAGGCTCGATGACGACATAGTTCTCAAAATAAAGGATGCGCTCGATTTCTTTGAGCGTCATGTCCAATAACAAACCGATGCGCGACGGCAGCGACTTCAAGAACCATATATGCGCAACCGGCGAGGCCAACTCGATATGCCCCATACGTTCACGCCGCACCTTGGACTGAATAACTTCGACGCCGCATTTCTCGCAGACAATGCCGCGATGCTTCATGCGCTTATATTTGCCACACAAGCATTCATAGTCCTTGATGGGACCGAAAATCTTGGCGCAAAACAAGCCGTCGCGTTCCGGTTTGAACGTCCGATAGTTGATCGTCTCCGGCTTCTTCACTTCCCCGAATGACCATGATCGGATCTTTTCCGGACTGGCGATCGAGATCCGAATCTGGTCAAAGCGCTGCGCGTTTCCGGCAGGCGTGAAGATGCTCATCAGATCATTCATGTCTCTCTCCTAACGGTACGCCGGCCTGACCGACGTCACTTGCAACCCTCAGCAGCGCCGTACGGCGCGCACGCCTATTCGCTTTGAATCAAATCGACATCCAGCCCCAAGGATTGGAGCTCCTTAACCAACACGTTGAACGACTCGGGGATACCGGCTTCGAACGTATCCTCACCACGAACGATGGATTCGTACGCCTTGGTCCGCCCCGAGACGTCATCCGATTTGACGGTAAGCATTTCTTGAAGCGTGTACGCAGCACCGTAGGCCTGCAGTGCCCACACCTCCATTTCACCAAATCTCTGCCCACCGAATTGAGCCTTACCGCCCAAGGGTTGTTGCGTGACCAAGCTATATGGCCCAATCGACCGGGCATGAATTTTGTCGTCCACCAGATGATGCAGTTTCAGCATGTAGATATACCCGACCGTAACCTTGCGATCGAACGGCTCCCCGGTGCGACCATCGACCAACGTCACCTGCCCGGACACATCGAGTCCGGCACGTTCGAGCAAGCTGTTGATGTCGTCTTCGCGCGCGCCATCAAAAACCGGCGTTGCGATCGGCACGCCGTTCTCCAAATTCTTGGCGAGCTCAGCAACTTGGGAATCATTCAGCGATTGAACCGCGTCTTTCTGACCTTTGTCGCCGTACATGCCCTCAAGTTGCTTACGAAGCTTCTCGGCCGATCCTTGGCTTTGATAATCTTCGATCAATTCGCCGATCTCGCGACCAATCGCGTGTGTCGCCCAGCCCAAATGCGTTTCCAAAATCTGGCCAACATTCATGCGCGACGGCACACCGAGCGGGTTGAGCACAATGTCAACCTGCGTACCGTCTTCCAGGTATGGCATGTCTTCGATCGGCACGATGCGCGAAATCACGCCCTTATTGCCATGCCGGCCGGCCATCTTATCGCCAGGCTGCAACTTGCGTTTCACGGCAACGAAGACTTTGACCATCTTCAAAACGCCAGGGAGCAACTCGTCGCCGCTTTGGATCTTTTCGACTTTTTCCTCAAATCGCGCCAGCAATTTGGCGTTGGCATCGTCCAATTCGCGTTTCAGCGACTCAATCGCAGCCATGGTCTTTTCGTCCTTGACCACGAACTGCCACCACTGACCGTGACTGTATTCGGCCAATACCTCCGCGGTGATCTTCGCGCCTGCCTTGTGGCCTTTCGGACCCGCGACCGCATCAGCATCGAGCAGCAACGATTCAAGACGGTCGTAAATGTTGCCTTCGATGATCTTCCGTTCGTCGTCACGGTCCTTGGCCAGGCGATCGATCTCTGCGCGTTCGATCGCCAAGGCACGTTCGTCCTTGTCGACACCGCGGCGCGAGAATACCCGCACCTCGACAACGGTGCCGGTTACGCCGGGGGGCAATCGCAGCGACGTGTCCCGCACGTCCGAGGCTTTCTCACCAAAAATCGCACGCAGCAGCTTTTCCTCGGGCGTCATCGGCGATTCGCCTTTCGGCGTAATCTTGCCAACCAGAATATCGCCAGGCTTAACTTCTGCGCCGATATAGACGATGCCGGCTTCGTCCAGATTCTTTAGCGCCTCTTCGCCGACGTTGGGGATATCACGCGTGATTTCCTCCGGCCCCAGTTTGGTGTCACGCGCCATGATTTCGAATTCCTCGATATGAATCGAAGTGAACACATCATCGCGGACGATGCGTTCCGAAATCAAAATCGAATCCTCGAAATTGTAGCCAAGCCACGGCATGAACGCGACCAACACATTGCGCCCCAGTGCCAGCTCACCCAAATCCGTCGACGGACCGTCGGCAATGACGTCGCCAGCATCCACCCGGTCACCCACCGCCACCAAGGGCCTTTGGGTGATACACGTATTCTGATTGGAGCGCTGGAACTTCAGCAAATTGTAAATGTCGACGCCGGCGGTCGTACTGTCGCCGGCATCACTGGTGACACGCACCACAATGCGTCGGGCGTCAACCTGGTCAACCAAACCGCCGCGACGGGCAATGACGGTGGCCCCCGAATCGCGGGCCACCACTTCTTCCATGCCCGTGCCAACCAATGGCGCCTCGGCCTTCAGGAGTGGCACCGCCTGGCGTTGCATGTTAGATCCCATCAGCGCCCGGTTGGCGTCGTCGTTCTCGAGAAACGGGATCAGTGCCGCCGCCACCGACACCAATTGCTTTGGCGATACATCGATGTAATCGATCGTATCCGGCGGCACCATGACAAAGTCGCCGTTTCGCCGGCAACTGACCAAATCACGCTCGAAACGCCCATCTGGCGTCAATCGCGCGTTGGCCTGGGCGATTGTATAGCGCCCCTCGTCCATGGCCGACAGATATTCAACATCGCCACTGATCTGACCATCGATTACTTTGCGGTACGGACTCTCAATGAAGCCATATTTGTTGACTTGCGCATAAGTTGCCAGGCTATTAATAAGTCCAATGTTTGGCCCTTCCGGCGTTTCAATTGGACAAATGCGGCCATAGTGCGTTGGATGTACGTCGCGCACTTCAAAGCCGGCACGTTCGCGCGTCAGCCCGCCCGGACCCAACGCCGAAAGGCGCCGCTTGTGGGTGATTTCCGACAGCGGATTGGTCTGGTCCATGAACTGGGACAATTGCGATGAGCCAAAGAACTCCCGCACGGCCGCTGCCGCTGGTTTCGCATTGACCAAATCATGCGGCATCACTGCGTCAATATCGACCGAACTCATCCTTTCGCGGATCGCGCGCTCCATGCGCAACAGACCGACCCGATATTGGTTCTCCATCAATTCACCAACCGAGCGCACGCGTCGATTGCCAAGATGGTCAATATCGTCAATTTCTCCCTTGCCATCTTTCAGGTCGACCAACGTGCGCACCACGGCAACAATGTCCTCACGGCGCAGCTCGCGCACTTCGTCCGATGCACTGAGATTGAGCCGGCTGTTCATCTTCACGCGTCCGACGGCTGACAAGTCGTAGCGCTCGGAGCGCTCAACCTTTACGTCGTCCTCGTCCAACCAGACCGTCGGCAAGGTCGATGACCGCGGCAACGCGCACGACAGGGCGACGAGAACGCGTCCATCACGGACGTCCAACACCCACGACGCACCGTCGAAATCCGCTTTACCCAGAGTCTCGACCACCTCGGCGTCGGCGCCTGCCGCGTGTCGCGCGCCCGCCTCGGGCTTGGTCAGCTTCGCCGGGCTCAAGAACAAGTCATAAAACAGGCGCTCCGCACTCTCGTCCGTTGGCGGCTCGCCCGGACGCATGACCCGATAGATGTCGGTGAGCGCTTCTTCCCGGGTGTTGTTCTTGTCCACGGCAAGCGTATCGCGAATATACGAACCAATGCTTTGTCCCAAAATCAGACAAGAGATCTTGTCGATTTTCGATTCAACGATTTTCTCAAGGATGTCTTGCGTCAAAGCATCGCCGGCCTCGGCATGAATGATGCCGGTTTCCTCGTCCACCACGTCGAAAGCAACAAATTGGTCGACCAATGCCTCCGGCTCAATCCTGAACTCAGTCAGGCCCGAGTCTTCCAGTTTCTTGGCCGTCCGCGCCGTAATCCGATCACCAGCTTTGGCGACCACCTCACCAGACTTCGCGTCAACCAGATCATGCAGCAACTTGGTGCCCTTCGCGCGCTCGATGTCGAATGGCGCGCGCCAGCCGTTCTTGTCATGGTGATAGATGACGGTCTCGTAAAACGCTGACAGTATCTCTTCCGCGGACATGTCCAATGCGCGCAGCAACGTGCCCACCGGCAGCTTGCGACGCCGGTCGATGCGCACATAAACAATGTCCTTGGCATCAAACTCGAAATCGAGCCAAGATCCGCGATACGGTATGATCCGCGCGGCAAAGAGGTACTTTCCTGACGAGTGGGTTTTTCCACGGTCATGATCGAAAAACACACCCGGCGAGCGGTGCATCTGGCTGACAATCACCCGCTCGGTCCCGTTGATGACGAAAGTGCCCTTATCCGTCATCAGCGGCATATCGCCCATAAAAACGTCTTGCTCTTTGATATCGCGTACGGTGCGCGCGCCGGTGTCCTCGTCGACATCCCAAACAATCAGACGCAGCGTAACTTTCAGCGGCGCCGCATAGGTCATGCCGCGTTGCTGGCATTCTTCAACGTCATATTTTGGCCGCTCGAACTCGTAGCGCACGAATTCCAACTGCGCGCGATCGGAAAAATCGCGAATGGGAAACACCGACTTGAACACTTCCTGCAAGCCATACTCGCCCCGGTCTTCATGCCGGGCTTCCTTTTGAAGAAAGTACTCATATGACGTGCGTTGCACCTCTATGAGGTTCGGCATACTCGCGGCGGCCGAAATCCGACCAAAATTACGACGTATTCTCTTGCGACCCGTGAAAGAAAGGCTCATGCCTACTCCTCAGCTGCCAAATTGCACGCAAAGAAGCGCGCCCACGCACAAACTCTTCGTGCGCGCCGCGCTTCATCTGCTTTGCGGTCGCCCCGCACCCGACAACGCTGCAACGTGTCAGTGCATGACGACCAAGATTCCCAACGCGTCCCGGATTGAACCGGTTGATAGCGATTTCCGAGCGGCCCCGTCTGCTCCTCCGTCGGCCCGTTATGGCCGATCTGTGCCCGCCGCCACAGGGTAACGCCCCCTATGGCCGCCCAAGGCGGATTTGACAATCATGTTACTTGAGCTCAACGGAGGCACCAGCCCCTTCAAGCTTCTTCTTCATTTCTTCAGCTTCGTCCTTAGACACGGCTTCCTTCACCGGCTTCGGTGCGCCTTCGACCAAGTCCTTGGCCTCTTTCAAGCCCAGGCCCGTGATCGCGCGAACTTCCTTGATAACGTTGATTTTCTTCTCGCCAATCGACGCCAAGACAACGTCAAATTCGGTTTTTTCCTCGGCCGCAGCCGCTTCGCCACCGGCAGCCCCAGGCACAGCGGCCACGGCGACCGGCGCGGCTGCCGACACGCCCCATTTCTCTTCCAGCAATTTCGATAATTCCGCTGCCTCAATGACAGTCAGAGCCGAAAGATCATCGACTAGCTTTTCCAGGTTGGCCATCTCAGCTTTAACTCCCGTATCCGAACCCTTGAATTTGAACCTCTGGTGCCGCTACGCGGCAGTCACACAACGCCATTGCATCCCTAGTCATCACCCGTCGCGCCGTAGGCGCCGAGAACCCGGGCCACTTGGCCACCCGGCGCGTTCAACACGCCGACAACGCGTGAGGCCGGTGTACTCAACAAGCCCACGAGCTTGCCACGCAATTCATCAAGCGATGGCAAGCTCGCCAAATTCTTGACGGCGTCGGCATCCAGCATCGTTTCCCTGAGCGCACCACCAACAACGATCAGATTTTCGTTGGTCTTCGAAAACTCGACTGCCGCTTTGGCGGCGGCAACCGGATCGTCCGAAAATGCGATTGCGGTTGGACCCGTAAACAGATCAGTCAAACCAACAAACGCTGTGCCCTCAAGCGCCCTTTGCGCGAGGCGGTTCTTGGTCACCCGGAACTTGGCGTTGGCATCGCGCATCCGACGCCGTAGCGCCGTCGAATCCGCAGCCGTTATGCCAAGATAGTGGGTCACCACCACCAGGTTGGCGTCAGTGAAGGCCTGGTGCAGCGACGTAACGACGTCTTGTTTACGCGCTCTTTCCATTTTCGCTCTCCACCATGTGCCGCCGACCACGGCCAAAGCCGATAGGCGACGACATTAACAAGGACCTTTGAGACCGCCGTACGCAGGCAGCCACACGGACCCACACGCCTGTCCCAGGGGTTCAGACCGGCAATCAAGCAAAGCCCGTCGGATCGCACCAACGAACTTGGACCGGATCGGGTCCAACCACTGTCTATGCAGGCCAACCGCTTGCTTAAGTCCGTCGCGGCCAGGCCGCTTGGACACCTGCAGTCTCGGACAGGATCCACGGCACCCAGTTTGTGCCGCGACTTCGCCCGCCATTGCTGGCAGGTCGAATTGTCTCTTCAATTGGTCACTCAACTCGTGCCCAACGAACCAACTTCGATTTTCACACCGGCGCCCATCGTTGAACTTAAAGCCGCCTTTTGTAAAAATGTTCCCTTGGCGCCGCTTGGCTTGGCGCGGTTGATGGCGCCGACAAACGCACGCACATTCTCGGCCAAGGCCTCTTCGCTAAAGCTCGCTTTACCAACGCCGGCATGAACGATGCCATTTTTCTCAACACGGAACGTCACCTGGCCACCCTTCGCCGCCTGAACCGCTTCCGCCACGTCATTTGTCACCGTGCCTAGTTTCGGGTTCGGCATAAGCCCGCGCGGGCCAAGGATCTTGCCCAACCGACCGACGACGCCCATCATGTCCGGCGTCGCGATGCACCGGTCAAACTCGATAACCCCTTTCTGAACTTGCTCGGCCAGATCTTCGGCGCCGACCAAATCCGCGCCGGCCGCCTTCGCTTCATCAGCTTTGGCGGCTTTAGCGAAAACCGCAACGCGCACTGTCTTACCAGTGCCGTGCGGCAATCCGACTACGCCACGGACCATCTGATCCGCATGACGCGGATCGACACCCAAGCCAAGCGCAATTTCAACAGTTTCATCGAACCGGGCGCTGGCCCGTTCCTTAACCATCTTTACCGCATCATCCAACGCATATTGCATATGCCGGTCGATACTTTCGCGAATATCGCGACCACGTTTCGATTTCTTCGACATCGCCCTAGTCCACCACCTCGATGCCCATCGAACGCGCCGATCCCGCCAGCATCCGACATGCGGCATCGCTATCGTTCGAATTCAGATCCGCGGCTTTGGCCTCCGCGATTTCGCGCAGCTGCGCCATAGTTACCTTGCCGACGATGGCGCCACGCCCGCTTTCGCCTGACCCCTTGGCCAATCCAGCCGCCTTTTTTATGTAATAGCTCGCCGGCGGCGATTTCGTCACAAAACTGAAACTGCGGTCCGCGTACACCGTGATCACAGTCGGGATCGGCATACCCTGTTCCAACTTCTGTGTATCAGCGTTAAACGCTTTACAGAACTCCATGATGTTGACGCCTTGTTGGCCAAGCGCCGGACCAATCGGTGGCGACGGATTGGCTTGGCCGGCCGGCACCTGTAACTTGATGTAGCCACTAATTTTCTTTGCCATTTCTTAGCCCTTCTGCTTTGGGTGCGTGGTTCGACAATGGCCAGTCTCCCACGCATTTCCACCACGACCGCCACACTGGGCGGCGGCGGAGTTAGAGTTTTTCGACCTGCGAGTACTCCAGCTCCACTGGCGTCGCACGGCCAAAAATGGATACCGCGACTTTCAAGCGCGCCCGATCCTCGTCAACATCCTCCACCATGCCGTTGAACGACGTAAACGGCCCGTCGGCGACACGCACCATTTCCCCGACTTCAAAGGTGATCGACGGTTTCGGCCGGTCCACACCTTCGCGCACCTGCTGCAGAATTCGTTGCGCCTCGGCGTCGGAAATCGGTGACGGTCGGCCGCCGGTTCCCAAAAAGCCGGTCACTTTGGCTGTGTTCTTCACCAGATGCCAGGTTTCGTCGGTCATGATCATTTTGACGAGCACGTAGCCTGGGAAAAACTTGCGTTCGCTTGATACTTTGTGGCCGCGGCGCATCTCGACCACTTCCTCGGTCGGCACCAATACCTCTTCAAAGAGATCGCCCATCTCTTTACGATCCGCCTGCTCTCGGATCGCCTGGGCCACCTTTTTTTCAAACCCGGAATAAGTGTGCACGATGTACCAGCGATGCTGATCCTGCGCCATTCCGACTACGCCCCAATACCCAGAAAAAACCGCACGCCCCAAGCCAACACTTGGTCAACCAAGAAAAAGAATATCGCAAGAAAAAACACCATGACGAACACCATCACCGTAGTGACCGTCGTTTCCTTGCGCGTTGGCCATGTGACCCGGCTGACTTCCTGGCGAACTTGTCTAACGAACTCGCCCGGGCTTGTTTTTGCCATACTACCTACTTTACCGACACCCTTGCGGCATCACGCTCTCCGTGTGCCATCCCTCCGGCGGCATCACCGCATATGCCCCGCCACTTGCCGCCGCGGCCATTCCGCCAATTCCAGAGGCCATGGCAGGAGTGGAGGGACTCGAACCCCCAGCCCCCGGTTTTGGAGACCGGTGCTCTACCAGTTGAGCTACACTCCTTCATGATGGCATGATTCCGTAGCCACCTTCGTGATCACTCGACGATTTCGGCGACGACGCCGGCGCCCACCGTGCGGCCGCCCTCGCGGATCGCAAACCGCAGCCCTTGGTCCATTGCAATCGGCGCAATCAGCTCCACTTCCATCGTCACATTGTCGCCCGGCATCACCATCTCCGTGCCCTCAGGCAGCGACACCATCCCCGTCACATCCGTCGTCCGGAAATAAAATTGCGGCCGGTAATTCGTGAAAAACGGCGTGTGACGTCCACCCTCGTCCTTCGTCAACACATATGCTTCAGCCTTGAACTTCGTATGCGGCGTGATCGACCCAGGCTTCGCCAACACCTGCCCGCGCTCCACATCCTCACGCTTCGTGCCACGCAGCAACGCGCCAATATTGTCGCCCGCCTCACCCTGGTCCAACAACTTCCGGAACATCTCCACGCCCGTGCAAACCGTCTTCGACGTCTCCCGGATACCCACTATCTCCACTTCGTCGCCAACATTGATCACCCCTCGCTCCACACGGCCCGTCACCACCGTCCCGCGACCCGATATCGAAAATACATCCTCAATCGGCATCAAAAACGGCAAGTCCTTCGGACGGTCCGGCTGCGGAATATATCGGTCCACCTCTTCCATCAACTTCAACACAGATCCCCGAGCCGTCTCTCCCTCGTCGCCTTCCAGCGCCTGCAATGCCGATCCCGGCACAATCGGAATGTCGTCGCCCGGAAACTCATAGCTCGACAGCAGCTCCCGAACCTCAAGCTCCACCAACTCCAAAAGCTCAGGGTCGTCCACCTGATCAACCTTGTTCAGGTACACCACAATCGCTGGAACTCCAACCTGACGCGCCAATAGGATATGCTCTCGCGTCTGCGGCATCGGGCCATCCGCCGCAGACACCACAAGAATCGCGCCGTCCATCTGCGCCGCTCCCGTGATCATGTTCTTCACGTAATCCGCGTGACCAGGGCAATCCACATGCGCGTAGTGACGGTTCTCCGTCTCATACTCCACATGCGCCGTCGAAATCGTGATACCACGCGCCTTCTCCTCAGGCGCCTTGTCGATCTCGTCATACGCCGTGAACTCCGCACCGCCAGCTTCCGCAAGGATCTTCGTAATCGCAGCCGTCAACGTCGTCTTGCCGTGATCAACGTGACCTATCGTTCCCACATTCACATGCGGCTTCGTCCGCTCAAACTTCGCCTTGCTCATTGCAACCCTTGCCTAACTTGCGTCCAACTTATTGATGGGCACGTGGTACAACACCGCGCGCCCGGCCAACTAAACCGGCAGTCACGACACAAAAGACGCTACCGCCGAACCGGTCATATCGAAGACATCCGAAGCGCTCACTGTGCGTACCACCTTCCGCTTTGGAATGCCGCTTTGGAGCGGGTGATGGGAATCGAACCCACGCAACCAGCTTGGAAGGCTGGGGCTCTACCACTGAGCTACACCCGCGCGGCTCGCGCCCAATACGATCGTTAAATGACTCCCTTGAACCCTGCCGCACCATAGCTCGATATGTTTGGATCAAAACCCTACTCGACACTCTGGTGGAGGGGGTAGGATTCGAACCTACGTAGACGTACGTCGGCAGATTTACAGTCTGCTGCCTTTAACCACTCGGCCACCCCTCCGCCTCAGCGCACAGACGCCAGCAGAGAAGAGGCGAAATAAGGGAAATTCAAGCTGTGTGTCAACCGATTAAAACGCAAATGAACGCCACCGGCCCCCGTCTCGACTGCGGTGGCGTCAGTCCTGAAGCACATACCGTGCTTAACGTAATATAAACCTCGCCATGCCCGCGCGCAAGGACACCCGATCCAACCATCGTCGCCCCAATCGCAATTCGCGCGATCAGGCTTTCTGGATATATGGTTTACATGCCGTTGCGGCCGCTTTGTCCAACCCAAAACGAATCGTCACTCAGGTCCTCGTCACTGAGGACGCGCGTCGTCACCTCGACAAGACCGAACGCGTCGATCTTGTCGGCCTGCCCGTTTCTGTGGTTCGGCGCGCCGATGTCACGCGCGCTACACCGGACGGTGCCGCGCACCAAGGCATGGCCGCCGCTGTCCTGCCCTTGCCTCCGATTGATCTCGATGTCTTGGCAGATGCCGTTGGCCAGGATGGCGATCGACCAGCGCTAATCGTGGTGATCGACCAAGTGACCGATCCGCAAAATGTCGGTGCGATCATCCGCTGCGCTAGTGTCTTCGGCGCACGGGCCGTGATTGCGCCTGCCCACAACGCCGCACGTGAATCCGGTGCACTCGCGAAAGCGGCCTCTGGCGCGCTAGATTGCGTGCCGATCGTGCACGTACCCAATTTGGCGCGAACCATGCGCAGGCTCGCGGAGTTCGGCTATTGGCGAATCGGCTTAGACCACATGGCAACCCGAGACCTGATCGCAAGCAAAATCGCGGGCCCCATGGCGTTGGTCCTTGGGGCCGAAGGCAAAGGCCTGCGCCGCCTGACCCGCGAAACGTGCGACGATCTTGCGCATATCGAATCGTTCGGCGCGCTGGATACACTTAATGTCGCTGCAGCAACGGCCGTGGCTTTGTATGAACTGCGGCGGGGAACCGGCCCGTGACACCGCGCACCCGAAACCGTCAAATTGCTTGGGCGGCCGCTTCAGTGATCGCGATAGTCGGTGCCCTCCCCGTGCTGGCGACCTGCCAAACGGAAAGCAACTTCTCTCAATATCCAGGTTTCGCACGATATTTCGCGGCGCACCCGCCACCGATGGCGCCCCCCTCGGAACGCGACCAGGCCCTGGCATTTCGCTATCGTCCACGCCTGCTGCTGCCAGCTGACCATCCCGGACCAATAGATTTCTATGCCGACTATATTGCGCAAGGCACTCTGCGCGACCGCGACGGCAATGTGATCAGTGATCGTGTCACGCAGGCGATGCTCAACAAATACCGTGACGATCGGCATGTCGTTTTCGTCCATGAACCACGGCATCAAGCCCCCGAGCCCAAGGTATACGCGCGAATCACGCGTGAGGTGATTGATCCGACATGGTATCCTGGCGTATCCGACCAGCCCTATACGTTCATCGGCTATACAGCCGTTTTTCGCCATTCCGGATTGCCGGCCAGTCTTTCATGGTGGCAAGAGAGCTTGGTTTCCCTCTTTGCTCAACCGGAGGATTGGCACCAATTGGATCACTACACCAGCGTCACCTTGGTCCTCGACCCCGCCGATCAGCCGGTGGCTGCGATATTCCAGCATCACAACTATATGCGCACCTATATGCTGGACCTTGATATCACGTTGCCTGACGATCAGCGTTTGCGGGTCGACGTGGCGGTGCGTTCGAATGAACTCTATCCGGCACGCAATCAGCCGGCGGAGCGACGTGCGGTACGATTTCTTGATACCGAAACGTTCGCCTATCTGATCACCGGCGAATCGCAACCCTGGCTCGCCGGGGATGACCTCACCCAGCCGGCGGACGAAATCGATTATGAGTTGGTGTTTTTGCCGCCATCGGATGCCTTTTATCACTTCAAGGGTTTTCTCGGTGAGCGACGCCTTCTGCCCGGACGCGACGGACCACCGGGTGCCGATTTCAACACGTTACCGGTGCTCAAGCCCCTGACAATGCAAATGTTTGTGTCTTATTGGCGGGACGGGGACCTGGCAACTCTGTCGCGCTTTTCGTCGATGGTCGACGATTGGCGTGACCACGATGGCTGGCGTGCATTCGCAATGGCACAGGCGGCGCAATTCGCGCGCGATCGCGCGTGCGCCAACGTGATACAAATGGCCTGTCTCACCGACACCGGTGATCCTCGTCCTTAGCCACGCCGTCGACCATGATCATTTCGCCATCGCTTGCCGACGTAACGCCGCTCAGAGCGGCCGTTCGCGCGGCAGCGCTGCGCGATGAGGCAACGGTCGTCACGCGCCTGCTCGACATACTCGAGCTGCCCGACGACGTCGCCCGATCGATCACGACGCGCGCCCGCACACTGACCAAAGCGGTTCGTGAGCGTCAGGCCAGTCATGGCGGCCTCGACAGTTTCCTTCAAGAGTTCGACCTGTCGAGCAAAGAAGGCGTGGTGATGATGTGCCTTGCAGAGGCATTGTTGCGGGTACCTGACGCCGACACGGTCGACAAACTCATCAAGGACAAACTCGCGTCGGCCGATTGGTCGGCCCATGTCGGCCGCAGTGAATCGCTTTTCGTCAATGCGTCGACCTGGGCCCTGATGTTGACCGGACGCGTTATGCGTCTGGATGAAGAGCCGGGCGGCGAACCCGCTGGATTTATCAAGCGTCTGGTGTCGCGCAGTGGCGAGCCCGTGGTGCGTGCCGCCATCACCCAGGCTATGCGCATCCTCGGCCGCCAGTTCGTTATGGGACGAACAATAGCCGACGCGATGCAGCGCGCGCGGACAAGTGATTTCGCCGCCTATCGGTTTTCATTCGACATGTTGGGCGAGGCCGCGCGAACCCGGACTGCGGCGGCGCAATACTACGATGCCTATCGCGATGCCATTGCCGCCATTGGCGCTGACCCGGCCGGTCGCAGCATCGACCACGGCCCGGGCTTGTCAGTCAAGCTATCGGCCCTACACCCGCGCTTTGAATTCGCCCAGCGCGAGCGCGTCATCGCCGAGTTGATCCCTGCGGTGCGGGAGTTGGCGAGGGCCGCGGCCGCGCACGATATTGGGATGACTATCGACTCGGAGGAGGCGGCGCGCCTTGACGTATCCATGGATGTGATCGAGGCTGTCGCTCTGGACCCCGCGCTAGCCGGTTGGCAGGGCCTTGGTGTTGCCGTTCAAGCGTATCAAAAACGAGCAGTGCCCCTGATTGCCTGGCTGGCCGATGTCGCCCGCCGCGGCAACCGCCGGCTCATGGTGCGGCTGGTCAAAGGCGCCTACTGGGACACTGAAATTAAGCGTGCCCAGGTGGATGGTCTCGACGATTACCCAGTATTCACGCGCAAGAGCAGCACCGACCTATCGTACTTGGTTTGCGCCCAACGCTTGATCGCTGAGCCGGACGCCTTCTTTCCTCAGTTCGCCACCCACAATGCACGCACGGTCGCTGAAATTCTGACCTTGGCGCGGCCCGGACATTACGAATTCCAACGTCTGCATGGGATGGGTGAAGCGCTCTATGACCATCTAACCAGCAATCAAGGTGACTCCGCAGTTCCGTGCCGCGTTTACGCGCCGGTCGGCAGCCATCAAGATCTGCTCCCCTATCTGGTGCGCCGACTATTGGAAAACGGCGCCAACACCTCGTTTGTCAACAGGCTCCACGACGAGCAGCTCCCGATCGATCAGATTATCGCGGATCCAGTTTCCAAATCACGGGCGTTGACGACAATTCGACACCCGCGCATTCCGCTGCCGCGCGACTTGTTCGGCCCCGAACGCCAAAACTCGACAGGCGTCGACACATCAGAACCGTCGGCATTGCACCATTTGGGCGGCGCCATGCGCGAAATGGCGCGCGAAGCCTGGCATGCGGCGCCGATCGTCGGCGGCAAGACGATCTCGGGAGGTTTGGCGCGTCCAATAACCGATCCCGCCGATCGGCGGCGCACGATTGGTCAAACCGTCGATACGGGACCGCAATCACTCGAGCACGCCTTGAATCTGGCTAACGCAGCGCAGCCGGCTTGGGATCGGACGGATTCGCGTCAGCGTGCCGCAACCCTGAACCGCATGGCGGACCTGATCGAGGCCAATCGGGCGCTGCTCGCCGCCATGTGTGTGCGCGAAGCGGGAAAAACCATTCCCGACGCTATTGCGGAAACGCGCGAAGCCGCCGACTTCTGCCGTTATTATGCAACCATCGCGGCCACCGAATTTGCCGTACCCATGGATTTGCCGGGGCCAACCGGCGAAAGCAACAGCTTGTCACTCCACGGCCGCGGCGTTTTTGCCTGTATCAGTCCGTGGAATTTTCCGTTGGCCATCTTCACTGGCCAAGTCGCCGCCGCTTTGGCCGCTGGCAACGCCGTGGTTGCCAAACCGGCGGAACAAACACCACTCGTCGCGGCAGCAGCGGTGGCGATGTTTCACGAGGCTGGTATTCCGGGCGACGTCCTGCATCTGCTGCCTGGCGACGGCCCTTCTGTCGGTGCGCCATTGGTGGCGGATCCGCGCGTGTCGGGGGTTGCCTTTACTGGCTCGATTGAAACCGCCAAAGCGATCCATCGCGCCCTTGCCGCCCGTGATGGTCCGATCATCCCATTAATCGCCGAAACCGGTGGGCAAAACGCCATGATCGTGGACTCGACGGCCCTGCCGGAACAGGTGGTCGACGATGTCATTACCTCGTCGTTTCGCAGCGCCGGGCAACGCTGCAGCGCTTTACGCGTTTTGTTTCTGCAAAGCGACATTGCCGATCGCGTTTTGGACATGCTGATCGGCGCCATGCAGGAATTGACGGTCGGTGATCCGGCTTGGCTGGCCACCGACGTCGGGCCGGTTATCGATGCCGACGCCAAACGCACGCTGCAAAGACACGCCCGTCGGATGGCACGGGGCGGCGGCGCCCTCGCCCGCACGCCCCTGCCCAGCCGCTGCCGCCACGGGACATTCGTGGCGCCGATGGTGTTTGAGATCGATGCGCTGGACCAGCTGGACGGAGAGGTCTTCGGTCCGATTCTGCACGTGATCCGGTATGATGCCGATGCATTGGGCCGGGTTCTGGCGGCAATCGACGCCGCCGGCTTTGGACTAACGCTTGGCGTTCACACACGGATCGACAGCGCCGCCGCGGCCATCCACGGCGCGCTGCGCATCGGCAACAGTTACGTCAACCGGAATATGATCGGCGCCGTGGTCGGCGTGCAGCCGTTCGGTGGTGAACGGCTTTCCGGAACGGGGCCAAAGGCAGGCGGTCCACACTATCTCCACCAATTCGCCACCGAACGTGCACTGACAATCAATACCGCGGCGACCGGCGGCAATGCCGCTTTGTTGGCGATGGATGACGATGTTCCCGCCGCCCCTCTAGACGCGGACCAACGCACGCACCATCTTGCTGCGAACTAGCCGGGCGATTATGCTCTGCGCCGCTGTCAGAGGCGGTCGCCGCGTTTGCCCCACACCTCATAAGCCGGGTTAGCTCAGTTGGTAGAGCAGTTGCCTTGTAAGCATCAGGTCGCGAGTTCGAGTCCCGCACCCGGCACCATACACATCAGGGGTCCAGCCCGGAGACATAGGTAACATTTTGTACCTAAGGCATGGGTGACAACCACGCGTCGATGTCCTTTGATCGGGACGGCTCCAACAACTGGGGTTTTGGTGTTGCCCCCGTTTGATCGGACACCCGGCTATGTGTTTTGGGCTCCTCGGAATTCGCGGGGCGATCTCCATTTGAGCCCGGAATGTGGATGATTGTCGTTGTAATCCTCGAACCATCCGGTGATTTGTTCAAGCGCGGTTTTGGCGTCCGGGATCTGATTGACCCGGACATAATCGCGCTTGATGGTTTTCACAAAAGCCTCGGCAAGGCCGTTGCTTTCAGGACTGGCGACCGGCGTGAAACATGGTTCCAAATTGAGCGCCATGGCAAAGTCGCGCGTGTCCTTGGCGGTGTAGGGTGATCCGTTGTCGGACAGGAATTCGATCCGCCGCGGCGCGGACAGTGTCGCGAACCGTGTTTCAACCGCTTCGAGCATCATGTCGCGCACGTCCGAACCGCTGATGCCCCGGCCGGAAACGGCGACATGGGCGATCAACTCCCGATCGTGAGCATCAATGACAAACGCGGCGCGGACAATGTCACCGTTCCAACACGCGAACTCAAAGCCGTCCGAGCACCATCGCAAGTTCGAACTCATGACGACGACTTTGCCGTCATGGACACGGCCGTCACGACGTCCAGACGATTTGCGCAGCAACAAACCATGTCGCTTCATGAGCCGATAGACGCGCTTGTGGTTCGGCAGGGGTTCGTTGACGCGCGCTAACTCTCGGCGCGCCAGGGCCGTGATCCGGCGATAGCCGTAAGTCGGCCGTTCATCGACAAGACGGCGGATCAGTTCCAACAAGGCCGCGTCGCCCGGTTTGCGATAAGCGCCGCGCGATCGGTTGGCCCCCTGTGTCCGCTCGTACAGGTTCGAGCGCGACACGCCCAGCGTTCTGGCCACGGCGCTCATCGGGTATCGCCCCGTAGCGGCGAGGCAACGTGCAAGATCGGTTTTTTTGCCCGCGACCGCTCAAGGGCCTCGCGCAGGATTTCCACCTCCATGGTCTTCTTGCCAAGCAAGCGCTCGAGTTCACGTACTTGTGCCTCAAGCTTCTTGACCTGCGCTTCGCCGACCACCGTCTCGTCTGCCCCCACAGCCACGGCGCCCCCTTCTTTCATCAACCGCCGCCAACGATACACTAAATTGGCGCCAACCCCATGACGTCGGGCGACAGCCGAAACACTCGCACCAGGCGCAAGCGTTTCCTCGACAATCGCCAGCTTTTGTTGGGCCGACCAATGCCGTCGACGTGCGGTTCCTGTGATCACTTCGATCCGCTGAAAGTCATCAGACATAAGCACATGCTTAGGGCTATGCCTAAGCCTCCCTGCTTACGCCGACTGTCCGGTCGAAATGGGGGCCAATTCAGGTTTGAATACCGAATTCGTGTGAGCGGCAACGTTTCTTTGGATCTTTTTGCAGCTTTGTAAGGCGAAGCTGTTCGTGTCGGCTTGCATGACTGTACCTTGAGTTGCTCCCACTCAGCCATTCGTTCCTCGACATTGGCATCAAAGAACAAAACGAAAGCTCCCGCGGCGCGAAAGTGCCAATGATGGAGAGACCTGCGCCTGCCGTCTTCAAAGCGAGCCCATTCGCCATGGCTCAATTCCCCACGCTGATCCCCTATCGAAACACTCTCAATGCGGCCAAATAATGTCCTTTATGATACACTAATTAGCTAACAAAAGGGAGAGTTGTCCGACGCTAGGGGCTCTGTCGTACTTTGGAGAGGAAGGCGACAGCGGACAACTTCGGCAGCTAAATGGAGGGCACCCCTTAGCGTGCAATATTTTTCGTTCGATGGCGTGCCCCTTAGGAGCGAACGGTAATGCCCAATGTCGACGTTATTTCATTCGACGACGCGCTGGATCGATCCAATGCCGGCCACCGCCACCTGCTTCTTGGCAACGGCTTCAGCATCGCTTTGAAGCCGGATATCTTCACTTATGAGGCCCTGTATAACGATGCCAACTTTGAGGCTGTCCCCTATGCCGAAGCAATCTTTACCGCTTTGGAGACGCACGATTTCGAATCCGTGATCAAGGTGCTGGTGGATATGTCGCGGGTGCTGACCGCATACAAGGACGTGCCAGCCGAACTTATCGAGCAGATTGAGGGTGACGCCGAATCGATCAAAACCATTCTTGTAAGAGCGATCGCCAGTCGCCACCCAGATCGCCCCCACCATGTGTCTGATGAACAACATGCGGCATGCTGCCAGTTCCTATCTCACTTCATCAAAAGCAAAATCTACACCCTGAACTACGACGTTCTTCTGTATTGGACACTGATGCACGAGGACGTGGACGAACTTCCTCTGAAATGTGACGACGGGTTCCGCGCATTGGAAGACGACCCTGAAGCCCCGTACGTGACGTGGCAAGAGTCCCACAGCCCGAGCGTCTATTTCCTTCACGGGGCTCTGCATCTTTTCGATGCTGGGCACGAATTGCAGAAATACACCTGGTCGCGGACCGACATACCGATCGTCGACCAAATCCGCGCGGCGCTGGATGAGAACCGCTTTCCGCTATTTGTATCGGAAGGTCATAGCACAGCAAAGCTGACCAAGATTATGCACAGTGCCTATCTTCACAAGGCCGCCCGAAGTCTGGAAAGTATTCAGCGCAACCTGTTCATTTTTGGCCATTCGCTTGGCGAGAGTGACAATCACATCTTGAGCCTGATCGAACATGGCCGCGTATCCAAGCTGTTCGTCAGCATCTATGGCGACGCTGACGCAAACGGAAACCCGGCAATCATTCAGCGCGCGAACGAGCTGGCCGCAAATCGTGTCCAACTCTTCAAGGGAAAGCGGCCACTGTCCGTAGAGTTTTTTGATGCTGAAAGCGCTCAAGTGTGGGGTTGATCAATGCCTGCGCGGACAGCAGAATGATAACTGCCATCATGGGAAATTATTCGAAATCAGATTAGTGTATTTCCCTGATCCAATTGCCGCGTTTGCCTCGTATCCCGGTTTTTTTGGTTTACCTGAAAAATATTTAGCACGCCCACGCTGCAGTGCAATAAGGCGTTTGACTTGCAAAGATACGACAAGGACGACGTGCCCGCGAACACCAGATGGACGCCTCAAACAACATCGAAATTGGGTGCAGATGTGTGCGATACGTGTTCTTTGTTTGGCTATCTATGTGTCGTGGTGACGCGACGGTGTTTTGTCGCGCGGGCGGCCACCCTTGGAGGGATCCGAAATGTTAAGCGCCGCCAAAAAACATTGACGATCGCCAGCACGTTAGCGCGGTTTGCGGTCTCCGACAACCGCCGTAAATGAGCCGGCAAACCAAACGACCCAGTTTGGCTCACCACAGACATCCAAATCCATAGACAAATACTCATACATTGCAAAGCGTCGCTTATTTTAATGGCGGCGTCCAAGTCTTGGGATGCGAATGCACATCCTAAGCCGCCCAACCGCCGCTGAACGGTATTGCTTGGCCGACAAAGAAATCGCTTTCGTCGCTGGCCAGAAAGAGCGCAAAAGCGGCGTCTTCCTCGGCCGTCGCCAGGCGGCCGAGCGGCACCTGCGCCTTCAGATTCTTTTGAAACTTCGGATTGGCCTGCAAAGACGGCGGATAATACGCTTCGTTCTCGACCCAATTTTGGGCGATCAAGTTCATCTGAATATTGTGCCGCGCCAGCTCCGCACCCACGGACTTGACGAAAGCGATTTGCGCCCCGCGAGCCGTGGAATACGCGCCCAGGCGGGCCATCGGCCTGAGCGGCACGGCGCTGCCATAGACCACGATCTTGCCGGCGCCGCGCTCGATCATCTGTGGCGCCAGCGCACGCACCAGCCGATGAAGCGGATGCACCATCATGTCGAACGCAACGGCGAACTGCTCGTCGGTGGACTCGGTCACAGTCACGCCATGGAAATTGGGTGATGCCAGATTGGCCACCAGCACGTCCACATGCCCGGCATGAGCAATCAAATCGGCCGCCGCGTCGGGTGGCGTCAGGTCGGATGTGTCACCGATCACTTGAGCCCCTTCGGCGCGGAAAAGCGCGATGGTCGCCGGCCCCATAAAGTCTTCCGCTTGGGTGACAACCACCCGCTTCCCTTCTAGCCGTTTTGCCATCGCGCGCCTCCCTGCTAGGGCAAAGATCGCATCATTCTCGCAAGATCATACGCCATGCCCACGTATTCCGCCTGATTTCGAACGATCCTGCACAGTGACCTCTGCGACATATGATCCGAAAATTATGAGACAAGTCATTAGTGCCGCAACACCCGGGCTGGCCGGCAGCCGCGCACACCAGACCATGTTGCGAACAAGTATCGCCCTCACCTCCATTCCGTCGGCGACCGCTGGCATTGGCGTCCTTAACCGGAAATCAATCGGTCACGGTCAGAATTTGGCTGGCCCACATCCGGCTTGCGACCGCGCCAAGGAGGCGCCGATCATGTCTTGTGCCGCTGAAGAACATGTCATCGAGCGTATCAACGCCGCGTCCATCACGCGCCTGCCTTCGCCGCATTTCCACGTCGATAACGTCTTCCCCGAGGATTATTACAATCAGCTGCTTCAAAACAGCCTCGACGACTCGGATTTTACCTGCCTTGGAGAAACCGGCCGGGTCCCGGCGGGCAGCTATCCGGAACGGTTCGTGTTCGTTCCCGACCCCGAGACGTTACGGACCCTTCCGCCGGCAAAACAGACCTTTTGGCAAGAGCTGAGCAGCTGGCTGACGGGCCCACGGTTTCTGCAGACCATGATCGACAAATACCCAAACGCGGCCGCCATTCGTTTTGGCGACAAAATCGATCAAATGAAGCAATTCCCAGAAATGATGGTGGTCCGCGATCGCACCAACTACGCCATCGGGCCGCATACCGATGCACCCCACCGTTTCGTCACCATGCTGTTTTATTGCCCGCCCGACAACAGCCAGGAACACCTTGGAACGTCGCTCTATATGCCCATTGATCCGCGTTTTACCTGCGCGGGTGGTCCCCATTACGAATTTGAACAGTTCGTCGAAGTGGCCAGAATGCCGTTCCGACGCAATAGTCTGTTCTGCTTTCTCAATACCAATGCGTCATTCCACGGCGTGCCGCCGATCCGCGATGAAAACATTCAGCGAGACATGATCTTGTTCGTCGCTCGGATCAAGGAACCACGCGTGCCGTTCAAAGGTGTTGCCGACTACGCCCTTGGGACAGCGCGGCCGAGAAGAAAAATGCGCGATAAGGCGTTGACTTGATCACCACTGGTCGCCACGCCTTCGCGGTTACCGGCGTTGTCGAGCCCATAGAGCCGGCTGTTTGACGGCAAGCAATGGCGCAGACGTGCAACAATCCGATAGAAAACTCATCCGTTATGTGCCGGAGGTGTGGCGCCGGCCAGAATTTTGAAACAGCTTAATGATCAAGTCTAAAATCCCCTGAATAGGTGATAAGTTTTTCTTTCAGAGTGTTTCAAGTCTGATACGCTTTATTTGGTTCTCTCAAAAACATCCCAATAAAACACTTTATGAGTGTCTCAAATCGGTGCAGACTTTGCCTCCGTTCGGATGGATTTTACAACAGTGGTGGGCAAGGACCGATGAGAACCGCATTCGTTATTCCTGGAATTCTGGCACTGGTGCTTTCGGGCGCAGCGTCTGCACAGATGTTGACGGATCCCTCGCTCTCCGTTGGACCGGCGCCCAATGCCGTCATGCCAGGTGTAAACATGGGCCAAAATGGCAATTACGGGTTGTACAACACCGGCACCAACAATATCGGCATCAACAATGGTGGTACCGGCAACATCGGCATCAACAACGGTAATGGCAATCGTGTCGGCGGCGGGGGCAGCGCCGGCAACTACAACACGGGCATTAACAACGGTAACCACAACACAGCGGTTGGCCTGTCACCCTTTGTCGGAAGCACGACCAAAGTCGCGCCAGAGAATGGCAACGATAACGGCAACGGTCATTCCACGGCGACGGCGGGTAACTACAACACCGGCGTAAACAACGGCAATTACAATTCCGCGATTGGCGGTGGAACCGCGGGCAGCGGCAACACAGGCATCAACAGTGGCAACGGCAATTCCGTCTCTGGCGGCTTCTATACGCTTGCCGATGTGAACGGCGGAAATAGCATCATGCCGCCTTCATCTGGTGGATCGGCCGGGAACTACAATACTGGCATTAACAGCGGCAATCATAACTTTGCCAGTACTTTTGGAACCGCAGGCGTCGGCAACATCGGCACAAATAACGGCAACTATAATTTCGCCGATTTCTCAACCGTTGGCAGCTTCAACATCGGCAACAATAGCGGCAACTTCAATCCACCGAAGTTCAAGACGCCAATTCCGGGCAACAGCATTGCCGTCGGTAACTGACACAGGCTAGCCCGCGCCGACAAGTTAACATTGTTCTCGCGCCTCGCCGCCGCGTCCCACACTTAGGCGCGGCGAGCGGGGCGTGCGTATTTCGGATCAGCGACATTTGCGCCACCGCGTCGCTCACCCCTTACCAAAGGCGCCCGAAACGCTTAGACTTTCCTCCTCTCTGGTCAGACGTCGATCAATCCAGGGATTGGGAGACTATGAAAGATTGGCCGCTTTCTGCTTTGGTACGGACGATATGGAATGGCTACATCGACGCCGACAACGCGATCCAAGCGGCTGATGTCCAGCGCGAACTCGAGATATCGGACGTGCTGGCCACCGCCGTAAGCGAATTGAACAGACGCAGCGCTGAGCAGCCGAATGCCGCGGCGACGGCCGTTGCCACTGCGGCGGCCGCAATCGGGCGCATGGTCGTTGATCGTGCCCACGGCGAGCCGCCCACGGAAGAATCGCAAGCTATTGATAACGCAGTTAAGGTGATCAACGACTTTTTGTTCAGACCACCCCAGGATTCATCCACCAAGCCCTAACCGCGCGAGCGCGCTCCGACTATCGAATCACTGTGCCGCAATGACAATTGCGCCCATATTTAACGCTATGCCCTGACTGGCGGCTGGTCACGACGCCACAAAGCGGCGCAAAACGGTCGCTTCGGAAGGAACACAATCGTAGTCGGATGAGCACTTTAGAACTAGCCGTCATCGGCAACTGCAGTTTCAGCGCCTTAATCGATTCCCAGGCCCGTATCGTTTGGTCGTGCATGCCGCGGTTCGACGCCGATCCCGTATTCTGCGCCTTGCTCAACGACCATGATGGCCATGAGAAAGGCTTCTTCGCCATTGAATTGGCCGATCTGCAAAGATCCGAACAACACTATTTGGACAATTCGGCCGTGGTGGTCACGCGGCTCTATGATAAGTCCGGCGGTGCCGTCGAAATCACTGATTTCGCCCCACGCTTTCGCGCCTATGAACGAGTTTTTCGCCCGATCACGATCGTTCGCCAAGTTCGCCCCGTATCCGGCAGTCCGCGCATCCGGATCCGCCTGCGACCGACCTATGACTATGGCGCACATCGACCGGATGTGACCCGGGGCAGCAATCACGTCCGCTACATTATGTCGGCACTGACCGTCCGCCTGACGACCGACGCGCCGGTAACATATGTCCTCGAAGAAACCCCATTCATCCTCGAGCGCCCCTTGACGCTCCTGCTCGGACCCGATGAAAGTCTGATCGAAGCGCCGTCTGAAATCGGCCGGGAGTTCTTGGAAAAAACGAACGAATATTGGCGAGAATGGTGCCGCTATTTGTCCATACCCTATGAATGGCAGCAGGCTGTCATTCGCGCCGCTATCACGTTGAAGCTCTGTAACTATGAGGAAAGTGGCGCGATCATCGCGGCAATGACCACATCGGTGCCTGAAGCGGCCGACTCTGAACGAAACTGGGACTATCGCTTTTGTTGGTTGCGTGACTCCTTTTTTGTCGTCCATGCCCTCAATCGTTTGGGGGCGACGCGCACCATGGAAGGCTTTCTGTCCTACATCACAAACGTCGTCGCCAGCGCGGAAAACGGCTACCTGCAACCGGTCTTCGGAATTGCGCTTGAGACCAAACTCGATGAATCGCACGTCAGCTCGCTGTCCGGATATCGGGGCATGGGCCCGGTGCGCATTGGCAACAGCGCCTATACCCAGGTTCAAAATGACGGCTATGGCAGTGTTATCCTGGCGACCGCCCAGTGCTTTTTCGACCGGCGGCTGCGCTGGCGCGGCGACGTTTCATTGTTTCAGCGCCTGGAACGATTAGGTGAACAGGCGCGATCCAGATGGGACAAACCGGATTCCGGATTGTGGGAACTCCGGACGCGTCAACGCGTCCATACTTTCTCCAGCGTGATGTGCTGGGCAGCCTGCGATCGCCTCGCCCGCATCGCCCGCCAGCTCAGGCTGCCGGGCCGCGAAACCTATTGGCGCGGGCACGCTGACACCATTCGGGCCGGCATTATCGCCCAAGCTTGGAACCGAGAGCTCAACAGCTTCGTCGAGAGCTTTGGTGGCCGTGATATTGACGCCAGCCTGCTGTTGTTGCCGGAATTGGGTTTTGTCGCGCCGAGCGATCCGATGTTCCTGGGCACGCTTGACCAGGTCGAGAAACACTTGCGGCGCGGCGATCACCTGTTGCGTTACGCGGCACCGGACGATTTTGGTACGCCCGATTCCGCGTTTACGATTTGTACGTTCTGGTACATCGACGCCTTGGCGGCGGTGGGTCGCGGCGGCGAAGCGCGGACACTGTTTAACTCACTGTTACAGCATCGCAATAGCCTGGGCCTGTTGTCCGAAGATCTTGATCCGCGATCCGGAGAACTGTGGGGGAATTTCCCGCAAACCTATTCGTTGGTCGGTCTGATACACTCCGCCATGCGGTTATCAAAACCCTGGGAGGAAGCGTTCTGAGCCGTTTGGTCGCGGTATCGAACAGGGTCGCCTCGCCCCGCCGCCCGCGTTCGGGAAACGAAGGCGGCTTGGCGGTCGCGTTGCGCGGCGCATTGGCAGAACGTGGCGGCATTTGGTTTGGCTGGAGTGGTAACGTTGGCGATGACGCAACGACTGAGCCACGCATTACCACGATCGAAAACCAGACCTATGCCACCCTTGATCTCAGCGCGCGCGACTACGAGGAGTATTATAACGGCTACGCCAATCGTACCCTGTGGCCTCTGTTTCACTATCGACTGGATCTGACCGAATTCAGTCGCCGCAACATGGCCGGCTATTTGCGCGTCAATAGCCTATTCGCGAACACCCTCGCTGGATTGTTGCTACCGGACGATCTGGTGTGGGTGCACGACTATCATTTCATTCCCCTGGCGGAGCAACTTCGCCAGGCCGGTAGTCGCCAACGGATCGGCTTTTTCTTACACATTCCCTGGCCAGCGCTTGAAGTGTTTCGCGCATTGCCTAATCACCGACAGATCGTGCAATCGCTTTGCGCCTATGACTTGATCGGCTTCCAAACCGAAGACCATTTGCGTGCTTTTCACGACTACATCGAGCGCGAGATCGACGGCGAAGTCTATCCGAATGGCCGGGTCGTCGCATATGGCCGCACGATTCGTACCGGCGCCTTCCCGATCGGTATCGATACGGACGCCGTCGCCGAACTCGCTACCAGAGCGGAAACCGCAAGTCAGTCGGTCAGATTGCGCGATAGCCTCCGCGACCGGGCCTTGATTATTGGCGTCGACCGGCTGGACTATTCAAAGGGCCTGGTTGAACGCATGCGCGCCTTTGAACAGTTGCTGGACCTTGACCCGCACCAGCGCAACCGTGTGGTCATGTTACAGATCACGCCCCAGTCCCGTACCGATGTTGCCGAATATGCCGACATGCGCCGGGAGCTTGAGGCCACGGCCGGCAACATTAACGGGGCCTATGCGGAATATGATTGGATTCCGTTGCGATACTTAAACAAGGGGTTCACGCGTCGCATTTTGTTCGGGTTTTTTCGACAAGCGCGCGTCGGCTTTGTCACTCCCCTCCGTGACGGTATGAACTTGGTTGCAAAAGAGTTCATCGCCGCACAGGCGCCGGACAATCCGGGTGTTTTGGTACTGTCGCGTTTCGCCGGCGCAGCGTCCGAGCTGAAAGGCGCGCTGTTGGTCAATCCCTACAACACGGAAGCGATGGCCGAAGCGCTGCAGGCCGCGCTGGCCATGCCGCTCGAGGAACGGCAAACACGATGGTCGGGGATGTTCGAACATCTGCAAACCCATGATCTAGCCGCGTGGTGGACCCAATTCGTAGACGCATTGGCCGTCGCGCCGGGATACTCATAGCCACGTGGCAGATAATCCGACGGGCATTTTGCAATGAAGACTCCGGTTCTGCTTGCCGACATCGGTGGCACTAACGCGCGTGTCACGATATTCGACCCGAACCGCGGCATCGGCGCCGTGCACCATTATTGCGTCGCTGACTTCATCGACCCAGAAACGATGTTCGCACAACATCGCCACGCGCACGACGATGCCCGTGGCGCACGCTGCGCGGCTATCGCCGCAGCGGGGCCACGGCACGGCGACCGGATCGCGCTTACCAATGCCGGTTGGACCGTTGACAGCAGAACTCTCAGAGACGCCTTATCGATGGATGACGTGCTGCTGATCAATGATGGAGCCGCACTTGCCTGGGCGCTTGACGGGCTGCGCACAGATGACTGCGTACAAATCGGCAGCGGCGAAGTCACGCCGGATTGGCCGCGCGCGATCGTCGCGCCCGGCACGGGCCTGGCAGTCGCGGGCTATGTGCCAACGGCGGCGGGCGGCGCCGTCATTGTTGGCGAAGGTGGCCACGTGAGCCTTCCCGCCATCGACGCTGAGGAAATGCAGATCGTGTCCGTGTTGCGCGATGCTTTCGGGCATGTTTCCGCGGAACGGGCCCTGTCAGGCATGGGACTTGTAAATCTCCGCCGAAGCCTCGCCAAAATTCGCGGTCTCACGATTGATGATCTATCGGCTGGGGAAATTGGCGCCCACGCGTTTGCGAAGTCATGTGACTTGTGCCGCACGACCTTTGATGTGTTTTTTCGATTACTCGGCACCGTCGCGGGTGACGTCGCACTGACGCTTGGCGCCCGCGGTGGCATGTATATTGGGGGCGGTATTGTGCCGCGCTATGTGCCGCAGCTCCAAGCGTCGGCGTTCCGCGATCGGTTTGAGGACAAAGGCCGCTTCAAGGATTACTTGGCGCCGGTCGCGACATTCGCCATTCGGCATCCGAATCCCATATTGATCGGCCTGGCAACGGCCGTTCAACGTTTGCCACTTGCCCGAAAGTAACTGGCATGCCGCCGGCGCAGGTGCGCCGACAGGCGTTCCAAGAACCACAGCACTTCGTCGGGATCACGCAAGCGATAGTCGGCGAACGACGGCCGCGATCGACGTGCGACCAGCACTGTAATGCCACGACCGCGCAAGGCGCGGAACGCGTCCTCGTCGGTCGTGTCGTCGCCAATATAGATCGGCACGACATTCGGCGTGCCGAGCCCCAAAACGTGCAGCAGCCAAATAACGGCATTGCCTTTGTCCCATGGAGCGGTGGGACGAATCTCGTAAACTTTCTTGCCTGCAAAACACCGTAGCGCGGGCGCTTCATTGGTCACGGCCGCGACCGCCGCATCGATTGACGCCATGTCAGTTTCGTCAACCAAGCGGTAATGCACCGCAACGGAAAATCTTTTGGCCTCAACGATCACGCCCTTAATGCCGGACAACTGACGCGTAAGCGCCTGCGCCGCCGCGGCAACACTCTGCTCGACGTCGGCGTCTGCAATTTCCGGCAGTAAACTGAGCCCGGGACCAGAAATGTCGAAGCCGTGATCCCCCGCATAGATGAGCGCCGGCACGGCAATACGTGACGCCACGTCGGCACGCGCACGGCCGGAAACCACGGCAATGGGGCAGCGTCCCGCTAATTTCATCAAGACCCGGCGCACGCGGCCACGCAACGCGGCGTCATCAGGACGTCCAACGATCGGCGACAACGTCCCGTCAAAATCGAGAAACAACGCGACGCGCCGGCCCCGCAAGCGGTGGGCGATGGCAGGCCAATGCGCGCGAATCCCTGCGATCACGGGGCGTGTATAGTGGAATCGGTTCACGTCGGCTCCTCGCGGCAAGCATGGAGCGCCTTGTACCACGGCCAAGGGCGAATGGAAGTCCGGAACGGTCGCGCGGCCTATGCCGGCTCGACGTGTACGCCCGAAGAACTGGCCGCGGATGCCGCCTGATGTCCGCCGGACACGCGCGCGCCAGAAGCAGAATGCAAACTGCTTAGAAAACTGTCACGCCAATGGTCGATATCAGCCGCCCGCAACCCACGCATCATGATGTTCCAGCGCGCGACACGTTCGTCCAACGGCATATCCAATGCGGTCTTTATGGCTTCAACGACGGCTTCTTGATCAAATGGGTTGACGATAAGCGCTTGATCGAGCTGGTCCGCGGCTCCGGCGAATTGTGACAAGACCAAGACCCCTGGGTTGGCGGGATCCTGCGCGGCCACATACTCCTTTGCCACCAGGTTCATGCCGTCGCGCAAAGGTGTCACCAAACCAACGCGCGCAGCCCGGAAAAACGAGGCGAGGACCGGTCGTGGATAGGCTTTATGCATATAGCGAATTGGTATCCAATCAAATTCGGCGAAGCGCCCATTGATATGACCGCTTAGCCGTTCGAGGTCTCGCTCCATTTGCACATATTCCGGCACGGTCTCACGCGTCGGCGGCGTGATTTGGAGCAAATGTATGTGGCCACGATGCTCTGGATACCGTTCCAAGAAACGCTCGAACGTACGCAACCGCCCTGGCAATCCCTTTGAATAGTCGGCTCGATCCGTGCCAACGACAAGGTCGCGCCCTTGGAGACTGCCAATAAGCCGCTGGCGATGTCGCCTTGCGTCGGCCGAGTCGGCAAAAGCCGCGAACTCGGTTGCGTCGATCCCAATTGGGAAGGCATCGCTAGCGGTATGTGCCAAATACGGTGCATCGTCACGTGGCCTCGCCGTGGCCGCCAAATAAGCACGAAAATTACGCAGGTCGTCGGTTGTTTGAAACCCGACCAAGTCGCACGCGGTCATGGCGCGAATGACTGTCTCGTGCTGCGGTAAAGTCATCAGAACATCCGGCGGTGGCATCGGCGTGTGCGAGAAAAACCCAATCGGTGCAGAAACGCCAAGGCGACGCAGCTCCAATGCCAACGGGATCATGTGATAGTCGTGGATCCAAATTGTGTCGTCCGGCCTCAGGTGCGGCACCAACTGCCTGGCAAAGGCGCGATTGACCGCCAGATAGGAATCCAACCATGCGCGATCAAACGACAGCAAATCCAAACGATAGTGGACCAAGGGCCACAGCGACCGATTGGCGAAGCCATTGTAATAGGCGTCATGGTCAGCGGCGCTGAGGTCGGTCAGGATGTACGTTATATTGCCACGTGTCAGAACTCTTGGCGACGGCGACGGATCGTTGACAATCTCACCGCTCCAGCCAAACCAGACCCCGTTTGTTTCGCGCAACGCAGCCGACAAGCCCGCCGCCAACCCACCGGTCATCACCGACGCGGACGTCGGCACGGCCACACGATTGGACGCGACAATCAACCTTTTCATAGCCGCCTAATCGAACCCCAATACGGCTATTCTCCTCTCGCCAACATCACTCGACCAACACGTTATTCGGCGACTCACACAAAAACCGAAAGGCCTTCGTTACATGAGCAATACACTTATATGATAACACATGAGTAACGTTTTGCCCACCGAGCGTTGCGCTGCGACCGCGTTCGGCGCAACGACGCAAAGGCTACACATTGGTACAATCATTTACAGCTCTTGTCGTACCACGAAAAAAAAATTTTGGCCGGCACACGCAATATTGATAGCAAACCCAAGGACAAAGTACATGCACCAAATTACTATTAGGATATTCGAAGATTGGGGCCTGTGAGAATGGGTTCAACAACTTAAATCAATATTGATTGTGCTTTTGTTCATTTACCAGACATCTTCGAAAATATGCAGATACTTTTGCTTTAGGTTAAGGATCACATGACCCGGATGTTTGTATCTCGGAAGTACACGAGCGATAGGCATCGCCGCAACGATGCGATCACGGGTTTACGAAACTTTATTTGGGAGAATACAGCCATGAACATCGCCACAAGAGGTCTGGTCGTGCCTTTGGCCGCTGCAGGTTTGGTCATCGCAGCTTTTGCGACCGCGTATGCGCAGCCCGAGGACAGAGCGCCGGGTGAATGCGACAATCCGGCCGTGGGCGCAACGGCGTCGACCGAGGTTGCTGAATACACGCCTGAGGCCGGCTGCGAAATAGCGCACGAAACGACCGACCCGGCAATGGGGTGTGAAGGCCAAGACGCCGGCAGTCATGCACCTGGCACTGGCCGCGAAGACTGCGCCGCGACCGGCTCGATCGACGACCTGAAGGAGTCCATGCAGGAATAGTTATTCCGCATAAATTGGCACCCATCTGTCCTGATGCCGCACTTTGTCACAACAAAGTGCGGTTTCTTTTTTGCGCTTCGCCGATAGCATCCATGGCAGCCTGACATCGTTTAGCGGAGGAGGAGATCGCCCATGGCCGTGACGTCCCAGCGAATTCAGTTTGCCGGCGCCAACGGCGCCATGCTGGCCGCGCGGCTTGAGCGACCCGCGATAGGCACAGGCGCTTACGCGCTTTTTGCCCATTGTTTTACTTGTTCTAAGGACATTTTCGCGGCCTCGCGCATTGCGACACGTTTGGCGGCTCAGGGGATTGCGACGTTGCGCTTCGATTTCACCGGTTTGGGCGCAAGCGACGGCGACTTTGCCAATACCAACTTTTCATCGAACGTCGATGATTTGGTCGCCGCCGCCGCGTTCTTGCGCACAAACTACGCGGCGCCCCAATTGCTGGTCGGCCATAGTCTCGGTGGCGCCGCCGTGTTGGCGGCCGCGCAGCATGTGCCGGAAGCCAAAGCGGTCGCGACAATCGGCGCGCCGGCCGACCCGGCGCATGTTGCACATCTTATCGCCGATGCCGTTCCTGAAATCGAATCAAGAGGGGAAGCGGTCGTGGCACTTGCCGGCCGTCGGTTTCGTATTCGCAAACAGTTCCTCGACGATATTGGGACTCAACGCTTGCAAGATGCCGTTGGTCATATGCGCAAGGCTTTGTTGGTCCTCCACGCGCCGCGCGATACCTATGTCGGCATCGACAATGCCACCACTATTTTCCAGGCGGCCAAGCACCCAAAGAGCTATGTCTCACTAGATGACGCCGATCACCTTTTGACCCGCCGCCGCGATGCTGACTATGTCGCGACCATCCTTGCCGCCTGGGCGTCGCGGTATGTGGATGAGGCAGAATCGCGCGACACTCATGACGACCAGCAAGATAATGCTGTCGTGGTCAGCGAAAACGGCAAGGGGCGCTTTGCACTGGACATCACCGCCGGACGCCACCTCATTCATGCCGACGAACCGCAAAGCTACGGAGGAAACGACACAGGTCTCACGCCCTACCAATTGATGAGTGCCGCGCTTGGCGCCTGTACCGCCATGACGATACGGCTCTACGCGGCGCGCAAGAAGTGGCCGCTTGATCGCGTGTCTGTGACGGTGTTTCACGACAAAATCCATGCGCAGGATTGCGCAGACTGCGAGACACGCGACGGCAAAGTTGACCGATTTATGCGCGAGATTTCGGTGCAGGGCGAGCTCGATCGGGCTCAGGAAGCCAGCCTGTCGCGCATCGCCGATCGCTGTCCGGTGCATCGGACACTTCATGGCGAAGTTGCGATCGAATCGAAGCTGGGCCGCGATACCCCGCCCCGATCCGCGACCTAGACATGGTCGCCTTTCACGCTACAAGCGCCAGACTCCACGAGACAATGAGAATCATCAGCGCGATTCCGCCCATGCGCCATTGCAGCGCCCGGTCGATCGACCATTGATAGTGCGACCGCGCCAATAGCAAACCGATGCCGAGACCAAAAGCAAAACCACAGATATGCGCGAGCACATCGGTCTGCGGGCCGCCGACGCCAAGCAAAGCAAGCAAAACGAGTCCGCCAACCAACGGTGCCCATTTGCGCAAGCCGGATCTTCCCGCAAAATGTGTCCAAGTCTGGCGCAACGCAACGAGCAAGCCAAGTCCGGCAAAGATCGCTGTTGACGCCCCGATAGAACCGTGCGTTGGCGGCTGCAAAAACGCATTCAGGAGATTGCCACCAATGCCGGCGACCAGCATTGACAGCCAAGCCACGCCGGGACCCGTAACTTGAGCCAAAAGATAAGCGAACAGAGCACCGAAAAAGAGGTTGCCTAGTAAGTGCGTCACGGTCACGTGCAAACACAATGCTGTCGCCGCACGCCACAGCTGGCCATCAAGAATTGCGCCCGCTTCGGCGGCGCCGGCCGCCAACCAATCGATGGAGAACGCGCCACGGCGCGCTGCGGCGAAGAAGAAAAGCAGCACTGCCCAATAGACTGTCGCGACCTCAATTGGTGGCAGAACCAAACGCAATCCAACGGGACGGGAACCGCTATCCCGATTCTCTTGGTCGTATTGGGCAAGCTCGGCCTGGGCGATTGCGCGATCTGCCACCGCGACATAGATCGCCACGGCGCCGCCCTCGCTAACCACAAAAGAACGGATCCCCGCCGCCGTTAGAACCAGGGCATAGTCTTGGGCCCGCCGGGTTTCGAGAAAGCGGCGTACCGGAACCAAATCGTCACGCTGATCATCCACGCGCCCAAGCATGCCGAAATGGCGCTGATCAGTATAGAAAACTCTTGAATGTGCGCACTGAAGACGAACCGAGGACTAATCCTCAGGCGCAAGAATCTCTTGAACGCACACCCGATCGATTAGGTTTTCTCGACCAAGATCGCGCAAATGCAAACGTTTCTGATCGTTCGTCAGCGGGGCGCCGATACCCTGTGTCAGGGCCAACACCATTGACTGATCGCTCATACCAAGCCAAAACGCTCGCCGTACAAGCTTGCCATCCGCGTCACGTGCGAACGGGTTGTCGCCCGCCACGGAAAAATCCGGCTCGTAATATCCACTCATTGTCACCAACTCTCCGCACACGACCAATATAAAGTATAGGGCATCGACGACGTGGCGGTAAGGATTGGCGTGGCTCGAACGTCCCCGTTAGGCGGCCCGGCGTTCCAGAACCGGTGTGAGCGGTTCACGGAGTTCGGACGATAAAACCTCATTCTGCGCGTGCACAAGCTCGACCGCGACTTCCGCGAAAGCGCGCGCAGCCAGGCTCGGCGTGCTGTCCCGCGACTCCGCGTATGCTTCATAGAAAGCTTTAAGACATCTTTTGAACTGTTCTGGTGACACAACAAATGACCTCCTGGCACTCACCCTATTGGGCGAACAACCGGCTCGTCAATAGCCTTGCAAGCATTTGCTGGCAAAAAACCTATTCCATGGCACATGAGACACTTATTGGGGCCGGTGAATATGCCGCTTGAGATGCCTTGACCCAATCCAGTCGACGCGTTACGAGACACGTCGGCCAACAAATAAAACAAGGTAGGTACAGACATGGCTGAGGTTCCACCGATTTGCGATTTTGGCTGGAAGGCTCCGGATTTTGAGCTTCCCGGAACCGATGGCAAACGTCACAGCTTGCAGGCCCTTCGCGGCTCTAAGGGCACTTTGATCGTCTTCATGTGCAATCACTGCCCGTACGTAAAGGCCATCCTGGAGAACCTAATTCGCGATGCCCGCGAACTTCAGGCGCATGGCATCAACACCATTGCCATCAGCGCCAACGATCCGGAAAGCTATCCAGACGACAGTTTTGAAAACATGGCGCGGGTTGCAAACGAACGTGGGTTTCCGTTTCCTTATTTGTTCGACGAAACCCAAGACGTCGCGCGCGCCTATGACGCCGTATGTACGCCGGATTTCTTCGGCTTTAACGCCGACCTAGGACTGCAGTATCGAGGCCGGCTGGACGAATCGAAAACGACGCGGGTGCCGAACGCGCGCCGAGAGCTGTTCGAAGCCATGGTTCAGGTGGCAGAGACCGGCAAGGGACCGACCGAGCAGGTCGCCAGCATGGGGTGCTCGATCAAGTGGAGGGCCAGCTAGACCCCGGTACGCGAGGATACTAATGCGATCGGCCGACGGCGCGCGCCCCAGCGCCCGGCCCGCCCGTCAAAAATGCCCGGGCAGCGGGTGGCGCACTGCGAGCACCGCCCTTCAACAGTCAAGGCCCAAGCGGTGAGCGTGTACCCGTCGCGACCGATCAGAAGTGTGCCACAATCGTGGCAGTAGGTGCTCTGCCCCGCCGCATCGTGAACATTGCCAACATAGGCGTGGCGCACACCGTTCGCGTGCGCGATGTCACGTGCGCGCAACAGGCTGTCCGGTGGCGTCGGCGGCACATCGATCATCTTCCAGTCTGGGTGAAACGCGGTGAAGTGAATCGGCACGTCCGGCCCCAGAGTCTCAACGACCCAACCGGTCATAGCATCGATCTCAGCCGGTGCGTCGTTACGAGTCGGGATTAACAACGTGGTCAGCTCAAGCCACACATCCGTTTCATGCTTCACGTATTTGAGCGTATCCAAGACCGGGTCGAGACTCGCGGAACACAGCGATCGATAAAATTCATCAGAAAATCCCTTGAGATCGACGTTTGCGGCATCGACATGATCGAAAAATACACGCCGCGCGGCCGAGCTTACGTAGCCAGCGGTGACAGCGACTGTCTTGATGCCGATGGCGTGACAGGCTTTGGCCACATCGACCGCGTATTCCAGGAAAATGACGGGATCGTTGTAAGTAAAGGCAACGCTGCGTACGTCATGGGCGCAAGCCGCCTGCGCGATCGTCTCAGGCATCGCGGCGGCCGCCAGCGTATCAAACGCGCGCGATTTCGAAATATCCCAGTTCTGACAAAACTTGCAGGTTAGATTGCAGCCGGCGGTGCCGAATGAGAGTACCGGCGTGCCGGGCAAAAAGTGGTTCAGCGGCTTTTTCTCGATCGGATCGATGCAAAAACCGCTCGAACGCCCATATGCCGTCAAGACCATGCGTTCGCCGTCGCGGGCACGCACAAAGCACAAGCCCTTCTGTCCGTCATGCAATTTGCAATGACGGGGGCATAGATCGCACTGCATGCGCCCATCGTCGAGTCGATGCCAATAGCCGACCTCTATGCCACTTTTTGTCGCACTCTCCGTCACAGCCGCATTGACCCTTAAATTGCATTGGCGAACCAGATTTCACCCCAAATATAGTAAGGTAAGCATGAACAACGAGGGCGGACGGTGCAAATACCGCACGTACGGATAAGATGATCATCCGACCGCCGGCTGTGGCGGGGCTGTTCTATCCGGGTGACGCAGATTCGCTGCGCGCCGCGGTGGGAGAGTTGCTTGCCGATACCCAAGCAAGCCCTGTAAACGAAAGCCAAAGGCCGCCCAAAGCCATCATCGCGCCGCACGCAGGCTATATCTATTCGGGCTCCATCGCGGCAGCAGCTTACGCGAAGCTTTGGACCATCGCGGCACGGGTGGAGCGCGTGGTGCTCATTGGGCCCGCGCATCGCGTGCCGCTTCACGGTCTGGCAACGAGCGGCGCCGACAGCTTTGCCACGCCGTTGGGCACCATGCGCGTTGACCGTGAAGCGGTGGCCAATGTCGAGACTATCAGCGGGGTCGAGCAAAATGACCGCGCGCACCGCGACGAACACAGCCTCGAAGTCCAGTTGCCGTTCCTGCAGGTCGTACTCCCGGACGCAGCAATCATCCCCTTGCTGGTGGGCGATGCCCCAGCCGCGTTGACCGCGCATGTCCTCGAGAGGTCGTGGGGCGGCCCCGAAACAGTATTCGTCGTCAGCTCCGACTTGAGCCACTATCACACCTATGACGCGGCCGTCGCGCTGGACTCGTCAACAGCGGCCACAATCGTCGCCGGCAACGGCGCCGCCCTGGATGGCGCACGCGCGTGCGGTCATGCGGCAATCCAAGGCCTGTTGACGGCATCCAAACATCACGCTCTTAGCGCGGTCACTTTGTCGCTTGCAAATTCAGGGGATACAGCCGGTGACAAATCACGTGTGGTTGGTTATGGCGCATGGGCGTTGGCGTGACCTCTCGCAACACTGAGCACGGAGCACCGGCGACTGAGCATGCGGACACCATGTTGGCCGTCGCCGCACAATCCATCGCGCAAGGGCTCAACGAAAGTGGTCCCTTTGTTCCCGATCTCGCGCGCCTGCCGGCCGCTTTCAGCGAACGGCGAGCAACTTTTGTGACTCTCAAAACAAATCATGTCTTACGCGGCTGCGTCGGCACCGTAACAGCGTCTCAACCATTGGCGCACGATGTGGCCCGGAACGCACGCGGTGCGGCATTCGAAGACCCACGCTTTGTTCCGCTCGGCACGGACGAATGGCCGACGCTGTGGCTATCCATCGCGCTGTTGCGCAAACCGGAGCGCCTTTACGTCAGCACGGAGGACGAGCTGTGTGACACGCTGCGCCCGCATGTCGATGGCTTGCATTTACAGTGGGGTGACAAACGTGCCTTTTTCTTGCCAGCTGTCTGGGAACATATGGCTGACGCCCATCAATTCGTAACCCAGCTCAAGGCCAAGGCTGACCTGGCGCTGGACCATTGGTCTTCGGACATCCAATTGCAAAGAGTGACCGTCGAAACAATCGGACCGGCGCGCGCCGCTGCGATGGCGCCAATCTACGGTCAGGATTGATAACCACGAGATGATTGCTGCTAGAGCCGTGTCCAACAATATTGAATCAATTCTGTTCGCGACACAGTGTGGCGATCCACGCGAAGGGCGGCGCCGCCCGATGCTCGTGTCCCGAATCCGAAGTTCGTCACATCTGACCCCAGGCGCCGTACTATTCGTCAGGACATGAGCCGAATGTTTGGATCTCGTGCGGTTCACCGCACGCGCGCATCGAGCAAGCCGTCCGACCAATGTGATCATCGATTTGGATTCCCATTGCGGGGCAACCGCCGGTCGCGAACCCGCGGGGCCGGGCTCCAACCAATGCCCCGTTCCTTGGGGAAGAACGACCTGATCCGTGCAATCTGATCTTTGGTGAGCCAAAACAAGCGTGATTTGGGCGATCGTCCTTGCCGCAATGAATCTCAACAAATCCGTTAGGTGAAATCCGTTTTATAACCGGCGGCCGTGCGGACGAAGATTGCCGTCCAATGGCAAAATATACTTGTGTAAATTGAAGTTGAATCTCATGACGCCCAAACTTGAAGACTATTTGCAAGAGTTCGATGGAGTTGCCGTTTCTGTTGTGTCTGAAGCACGGGCTGCGTGCAGCAGTATGCCTGGTTATTTTGACGAGCTCATACGCCTTTGTGCGGATCCGCGGCCTACCATTTCAATCGGAGCGACATGGATACTGAAGGCGGAATGCGACGATGGGAATTCATTTGGGCCGGCACTAATTGATCGCTTGGTGCAGAGGCTGGATGATATTTCACCTTGGCAAGCCCAACTGCATATTTGTCAGTCGTTTGAGGCATTTGAGATTTCCGCAGAGCATGCAAAGAAGTTTTCTGGCTGGGCTGCGTCTCTTGCCAATCATTCGCGACCGTTATTGCGTGCGTGGAGCCTGCATCTTAGAGTAATCCTAAGTATTAGGTTTGAGGAATTCCGCCGCACCGCTGAAAACGCCTTACTGAAAGCGGAGGACGACGTAGCCGCGTCGGTGCGAGCCCGCGCGCGCAACCTACGAAAGCAACTGGCAAAGGAAGGAAAATCGGGACACAAGGCGCGGCAATAGAGAGGGTGAATCCCAACACAGACAGTCGCAATGGATTCAAAGCCGTCATCCGGCAAAAGCGGTCAGGTGATAGGTCCCGACCCTAGAGAAATTCCTCGTTGCCCAGGTGGTGTTCGGCGAACGACACCACCCGGCCGCTGTCGTCGATAAACGCAATTGAGTTACCGTCTTTGCGGATCGCGTGACATGCGTTAACGAAACCAAACGTCTCCCATTCGTTGCAGACTTTGCCGTCCGCCGTGACCCACCACCGCCCGATCGCGTCCGTTCGTTCTGTCTTGGTCTCGATTTTGGCCCGTATCTGACCACTGGTTGAATAGAACGTCTTATATTTACTTTGATCCTTGGGCGTGAAACCGACCAAGGTGTTACCCGCCAGAAGCGCTTCCGCCTCCTCCGCGCTCAGCAAATCGGGTTGGGCCACCAACAGGTTCAAATTCGCGGTGACGCCATAAAACAAAGCGGCAGCCACGAACAATGTAGCCCGTCCATTTACCATCACTCGCGCCCTCACAATCACAATCGCGGCATTATGCGCAACTGCTGCTGGCCGGCAAGACCACACCGGCGCCCCATAGCTCTATAGCACGGAATACTGCAATAAATGGGAGCACCTCCGGGCGCCGATATCGCCACGCGCCCGCCGCGCCCTAATTTCCCCTGGATGGACTTGAACAGCAGACAATGCGCTAGGTTTTGGCCTGTGGTTACGACTATGGCGGTCTTTTCCTTGGCTATTGTCGTCACCATCGACAGTGCCGATGCCCTTGACCCGCGGTCGGTGGTCGCGACGGAGCTGCGTCTGCGCGATTGGTTGCACTTGCGGCCCGATGACCGCCAGATCTTTGTCGACGGATTTGCTCTAGGTTGGCATCGCACCCCACCCGCGGCACAGCCTGAGCCTGAGATTTCCGAGGAGCAAGCAGAGCAACCGGACGAACCCGTGGAGGACCCTGCCGTTGCGGTTGATACGGCAGTCACGATGTTTGACGGCCTGGATTTGGCGATCACGCGGCTAGCCAACGCGCCGCGCACCAGCGAAACGCGCCTGGCAACGGCGCTCGCCCGGGCGCAGATCTTGGGCCGCATGCATCACCCCAACCTGTCAACGGCCCAGTGGTTGGCCTTACCACACCGGCATAAGTTTATGTTATTACAAGGAATTCAAGCAGGAACCTATGCTCGTGAAAGTTGGGAATCGCTGAATCGATCTCAAGCCAGTGCCGCCATCGACGATCGACTTGCCGTCGCCCGCCAGATGTTTAGGCCACCGCTCTCGGGCGACCCGATCATGATGATGTCATGGCTCGAGGACTCGGTGCACATCGTTGACGACGCCGAAGTTTCCTTCGTTGAAACAGTCAAATCCATCTCAGATCGAATGGCGACCAGCGGAGCGCTTCAAGCACCGGCGGCGCCATCCCAATAGCTGGTTCCGAACGGACTCACGCCTGGCGAGCAGAGAGAAGCGGAACCGGCGGGGAGCGGGGTGAATCGCCGGTTCCGCTTATGAGACGGTCCCGCACAGCCGCGGACACCACCCGCCTCTCGTAGAAACAGGGTCCGCGATTGCCGTCACAGGCGCAGTGACGGCGGTCACAAGGCTCAGATATTTCCAATCATGGATGGTACTTAGCCGCATGGCATGGGCACGCAGGTCGCATTTGCGACCAAGCACAACGACAGTATGGACGTGCTAACGGGTTGCTGCGCGCTGGTGGTCGCGGTCGAGGCGCTCGGACAACGCCTGAAGCTTGCCACGGTCCTTCAAGTACAAGGTTTTGCCCTTGCGTTCGACGATCTCGGCGCTCGTCAGTTGGCTGAGGACACGTGCGACAGTCTCACGGGTTGTGCTTGCTCGCCCCGCAATATCGGCTTGGGTCGGCATCGGGTAGATGGACCAGAAATTGGGCACGGCCGGATCGGGACCGGCCAAGCGTAAGAGCTCAACATACACCCTTTGCACGGCGCCTAGGGTGCTCAGATCCATGATCCGCTCGTCGCAGGCACGAATGACATTGGCCATGTTCTGCAATACCGCGAACGCGATACGCGCGTCTCGCGCCAGCAAGTCGCGGAACGTTGTCGGCGACACCGCCGCCAGCAGGCTGCGCTCGGACGCGGTCACACTGGCCGAACGTGGGGCGTCATCGATCGCTGACAGTTCGCCGAAATACGCACCCTCTGATACCATTGCCAATGAGATCTCGCGTCCGGACAACGAATAATTGGCGATTTGGACAGCGCCCTGGACGACGAAGAAGACGTCACGATTCTCACTATTGCGATCGAGAATTTGTTCGTTTCGCTCGTAGCGGCGCCACGTGGCGCGACGTTCGAGATCGCGCAGCTCCTCGACCGGCAATTCCGTTAATAGATTGATATTGTCGAGCTGGCCTGGCTTCGCCTCTTGCACGACATCCTCCTTCGCCCGGCACATTCACTCTGAATGCAGCCTATCCAGGAAAGAATTAGCCCGAATTCGCCCATCGCCCAGCGCCTGATTGCCGAAAATCGGGTGATGTGGGGGGCCGTCGACGAAGTCACGGACAACAGGCGAAAGCAGCGCGCGCCGCTGCCAGGTCAGCAATTGGAGATCCGGTTGATTCAAACAAGGTAATCTGGTCGTAATAGCTTCGGACGCCGTAATAATTTTGTCTTCGATCGCCCAATAAACTGCCGTTTTCTTGCGTTCAATTTCTTGACGACTATCAAGAAAAATTCGCGACCTTTCCAAAACGCTTTGGTTTATCTTTTCTTTCTCCGCAAATTGTAGATTGACAAAGTCCACGTGGCAGCCTTGCGGTAACCGCCGACCGTTAAGGCTTCCGGGGTCTGCTAACAGGCTGTCAGACAAGTAACAAATGATATGCGCGCCGCGCGTGGCGCCTTCCAAATCGTCTGTCGAAGCCGCGCGCCGCCGTATTCGATTGAGATGTGTCGCCAGACGCGTCGCCATCAGGCGACCAGGCCAGGACATTGACCACCGGTCGCACGCTGCAATGCGCCTCAACCAAGACCGCTGCTTGTGGTCCGGAGCCCATTACCAAGAGTCGCTGGCAGTCCGGTCGCGCAAGATGGCGCGCGGCCAGAGCCGAAGTTCCGGCGAGCCGGCGGGCCCGCGGCGCCGGCCCATCGATCATAGAAAGCAGTCGGCCGGTTGACCGCTCGAAGAGCAAGAACACCGCCATATGTCGCGCGAGGCCCCGCGACGTATTGGACGGGAAATCCGTGCTCACCATCACCCCTAGGTCGCGTTGCCCGCGCCAAGCCGGGCGCGCGACGAGGGTACCGTCAGCGGCGGCGCCATGATCGCCAAGTTCAAACCGAGCCGGGTCCGGCGCATCCGCGCCACCCCGATAGGTTTCGCGCAACCCCTCCACCAAACTGGCGAAATCGAGGTACTCTTCTAATTCTGCGGCGGTGATAATGCGCATGGGGCGCCTTCGCGTGCGACACGGGGATGGGTCCGCCCGGCACCCGATATTGCGGCGCCAGGATCCGACACGGTACAACGGCGGGTACACAATGGAAGGCGTTCATGGCTGATTCCAAACGTCAACATGGTGGCGCGCGCTCCACCGACAGTGACACCGCCAAGTCGAGGCCGCTCCTGTTGACACCCGGCCCTTTGACCACGTCGGAGCAGACCAAGCGCGCCATGTTGCGCGACTGGGGGTCGCGCGACGAGGCTTTTATTGCTTTGACAGCACGAGTCTGCCGCCGATTGCTCTCTGTTGTCGGTGCCGCCGATCAGTTTGCCTGTGTTCCAATCCAAGGCAGCGGAACATTCGCGGTGGAAGCCATGCTTGGCACTTTGGTTCCTGCCGCCGGCAAGCTCTTGGTCGCCGCCAACGGCGCGTATGGCCGACGCATGGCGTTGATTGGCGAAAAACTCGGCCGCGCCGTTCGGGTCGTCGCGACGCCGGAAGCGGAGCCGGTACGCCCTAGTCTGATCGAACAAGCATTGAACGACGATCCAGCTATCAGTCACGTCGCAGTTGTGCATTGCGAAACCACGACCGGCCTGCTCAACCCCATAGCGGAGATCGCGCGCGTGATCGCGGCACAGGATCGTGCGCTGTTAATCGATGCCATGAGTAGCTTCGGAGGGCTACCGCTGAGCGCAGCCACAATGCCGTTTCAGGCAATTGCGGCTTCAGCGAATAAATGTTTGGAAGGTGTTCCCGGTGTCGGCTTCGTGATCGCCAGGCGCGCCGCATTGGAGAGTGCAACGGATACCGCCCCATCCCTGAGCCTGGATTTGGCTGACCAATGGCAAGGATTGAAGGCAAATGGTCAATGGCGGTTTACACCCCCGACCCATGTGGTCGCCGCACTCGACGCGGCGCTCGATCAGTTGGACGCCGAAGGCGGCGTAGAAGGCCGCCGGCGCCGCTACGAAACGAATTGCCAACGCCTGATCGCCGGCATGAGAGCCGCAGGTTTCGTCCCCTTGTTAGAGCAGGATATCCAAGCGCCGATCATCGTGACATTCCGTCGACCGCGTGATCCAGCCTATGAGTTCGAAAGATTCTATGGTGCGCTCGGGCGACGCGGAATTGCGATCTATCCGGGCAAGCTGACGGACCGAGAAACTTTTCGTATCGGCTGCATTGGTGATATCACAACTGCCGACATTGACCGCGCCGTCGCGGCTGTTGGCGCGGCAATGGCTGAACTAGGGATGCAATCGGGCGCGCCTTAGCTCACAGGGCCGCCGGCCTCTCGCCAAGCGGCGAAGCCGCCGGCTATATGGCAAACATTGTCAATTCCCATATCGTCCAAGGTCTTCGCCGCCAAAGTCGAGCGTCCGCCCGAGGCGCAATAAAGCACCAACCGCTTGCCAGCCGAAAAAGCGGGATTGTGCATGGGACTTTCGGCATCCGCTTGAAACTCCAAAAAACCCCGTGGCGCGGCCACAGAATTCGTAATTTGGCCGGCCTTCGCAGCCTCATCACTCTCGCGCACGTCGACAAACAAAACGTCGTCTCGACCGTGCAGTGCAATGGCCTCCTCGGCCGTGATCGTGTCAATGACCGCATCGGCCTCTGCCAACAACTGCTTGAATCCCTTTCCGGCCATGTGCGCCTCCCCCAATCTACCCTCGGTTGATTTGTTGCGCGGGCATAGCCGGATGGACCACAAATGTCAACGCGGCAACGACAACTAGCACAACCCGTCTGGCTATTCATTACCAGACGAAGCAACTAGTCCATCTGTGCTTTGATCGATCCGCTGGTTGCTCTGCCCGTGCACGACATAACCGCTCCGACGACCACTTCGCATGCCACGAATTGCAAAGATGTACCATGTTTCGAAATGACATTCTCGCAGGCAAAAGAATCTTGGTAACTGGTGGTGGTACCGGGCTCGGGCGTTGCATGAGCGAACGCTATCTCGAACTCGGGGCGTCCGTAGTCACTTGCGGGCGGCGTAAACGGCTGTTGGACGACAGCGCCGCCGACATGATGTCCAGTATTGGCGGCACTGTCGAAACACACCACTGTGATATTCGCGTCGCCGACCGTGTCGACGAAATGGTTGAGGAGATCTTGCGGGGCAGCCCCCTCGACGGCCTCGTCAGCAACGCCGCCGGCAAATTCATCGCCCAAACCAAAGACCTGAGCCCGCGTGGTTTCGATGCCATCGCCAATATCGTTCTACATGGCACATTTTACATGACCCAGGCCTGCGGCAAGCGTTGGATCAATGACGGGTGTGCAGCCAGTGTCGTGAGCATTGTGACCACGTGCGTGTGGACAGGTTCCGCCTATGTCGTCCCGTCGGCCATGTCGAAGCCGGCGTCACCGCAATGACACAAAGCCTGGCCGTGGAACGGGGGCCGTATGGAATCCGTCTCAACACCATAGCACCTGGTCCCGTTCCGACGGAGGGCGCGCGGCAACGCCTGAACTCCATTCCGAAATTCGAACGCAACTATGCAGAGACCGTACCGCTTGGCCGCGCCGGCGCGGATCTCGAACTCGCAAATCTGACGACGTTCTTGATGACCGACGGTTGCGACTATCTCACCGCCGCGGTGATCCCTATCGATGGCGGCCAATGGATGAGCGGACCCAGCACGTTCGCCGGATTGCGCGCTCAGCGCGGAAGAGTGGACCGAAGTCGGCGAGTCCATCCGCGCCGCCAATGCCCACGACAAGGCCCAGCGCGACTGAGTCTATTCTTTGATTTTTCCTGACTCGATCATCGCTTGTTTGATCGACGCGGCGTTGGCGCCGGGGGCATTGGCCGCATCCAAGACCACCCGTTCACGCCGCGCCATCAGATCGGCGGCGGCCGGCACATCACGCGCGACGCCGATGGGCATGGCGACAGCACCGTGACGATCAGCATGCACGACATCATCCGGATAAGCGACCATCCCCGCGACGTTCACCTCTGTCCCAAAATCGACCACATGGATAAAGCCATGGCTGGGTGTTACCGCCGCGGCGATCGCCTGGAAACCTTCCGCGAATTCGCCCAAGTCGCGTATACCACCGTTTGTGACAGTACCGATACAGCCGAGCGCGCGGTGAATGTTGCTGTTCACCTCACCCCAAAAACAGCCATGCCCCGCCTGACCGTCATCAAGATCCTGGACGACGCTGACACTGGGTCGCGGCCCGTTTTCCAAATAATCCAAATATCCGAACCGCCGCTCACGTTGTTCGGCAGGCGAGTCGTTCGACGGTCTGTAGGCGCGCACCGTCGCTGTGCGCGCGTAACCGACAATTGACCCCAATTCAGGACGCAAGCAAAACAGATTTTGCGTGGTGAATCCGTATGCGCGGCGCTCCGGCACCACGAGTTCGATCGCGTTGCATACGGTGGGCGTATCCAACGCACGCAACGCCGACAATTCGGCTTCGGTTAACAGATCTTTGGTCAAAGCATCGTCCCCTTAGTTCAATTGTTGATTGATTGTTTTTGCCCTATTAGATCTCTCACTACCTAAGAGAACTGACCATGATAGGCCTGGTCAAGAAGCGCGCGGACATTTTCTGTCGTCATCGGGCGTGGATTTTGTTTTGTGGTTTCCATCGTCAAACGCCCAACATTATCCAACGCTGTCGCGTCGAGCCCCAACGCTTGCAAGCTGGTCGGCAGCCCCATTTCGACGACGAGAGCGCGCAGCCCATGGGCCGCATCATCCACGCCGAGAGCGCGCGCCACAATCGCGATCGCATCGACGGCCGCAGGTTCGTTATAGCGCACCACATAGGGCAACATTACGGCATTCGCGTCACCATGGCCGATGCCATAGGTCCCGCCCAAGACATGGCATATTTTGTGATGTATGGCGATATCGGTCGAGCCCAAAGCGACACCAGCCAAATAGGCACCGCGCAAGGCATTGGTCCGCGCATCGATATCGGCTGGGTCCGCCACCGCACGCGGTAACGCCGACGCCAGTGTTTCGATACCTTCTTCAGCCGCCAGGTCAGCGACCGGATTCGCAGACGGGGCATATAGCGCCTCGACGCAATGGGCGAGCGCGTTCATTCCGGTGGTCGCTGTCGCGTGTGCCGGCAAGCCGACTGTCAATGCCGGATCGTAAATCACCAATTGCGATAGGATCCGCGGGCTGCCAGTCGTCCGTTTGACGCCATCGCGCGTGATCCCCACGATCGCCGTCATCTCAGACCCAGCATACGTCGTCGGCACGGCCACTTGGCGTACATCGCACGTTAGTGCGACCGCTTTCGCCAGTCCCACGGGCGAGCCGCCGCCAAGCCCGATCACCCCATCAGCTCTGACTTCGCGGGCGATCGCGCGCACCTGCTCGGCTTGTTCGATGGGTACGTGCGGCAAAGCCTCCGCGAATGTGGCGACATGCAGTGGGCCAAGAGATTCTGACACTTGCGACGCGAGTGCCGCGCGACCTGACGAGGAAATGACCAACGCACGGGTAACGCCGAGTGCCTTAATTTCGTCCGCAATCGTGTCAATGGCGCCGACGCCGAATACGACCCGTCCGGGCTTGGCATCATAGGTGAAAGAGCGCATATGGTCCTCCCGACTTCCATTTGGCAGCATACCCGGGTTCCGGTGTCATTTTGTGCTCGTTTCTTGATTTGCGGCCATGCGTGAATCAGAGTCGCCCGGATGATGCAAAGGGTGCCTGTATCAAAAGCTACGCTTGCATACGTGACACAACGCATTTGACGTCGCGGCACCGGCGCGCACCATCTACAATTGCCGCGAAGCGGGGCTTCTGCAGCGACGTCAGCCAGGCCAGTGGGCACTCAAATGACACTCTTAGGGAGACAAACAATGGGCAAGACCGTGCAGCATGTGATGGTCGCGGGTTACGGCACCATGGGTCAAGGGATCGCACGTTCGTTTGCGCAATCCGGACTGTCAACCACCGTGCTCAGCCGGCGCGCCGGCCAACTGGCCGATTTGCCCGATAATATCAATGCCGTTGCGGATCTTCCCGAAACACCGCCTGATCTGATTATTGAGTCGGTCCCCGAAGATATCGACCTCAAAATCGAATTGCTGCGTCGTGTCGATGCCGCATATGGGCCGGATACGATTATTGGCACCAACACGTCGGGCTTGCCGATCACAGAATTGGCCGCGCCCTTGGTTCACCGCCAGCGATTTCTGGCGATTCACTACATGCACCCGGCGGATTCGATGCCCATGGTCGAAATCGCCCGCGTCGCGGAAACCACCGACGACGTGGTCAACAGGTCGCGTGCCGCATTGGCCAAAGCCGGCAAGGATTCAGTTGTGCTCAATGAACCTGTGGTCGGTTTTTTGATCAACCGGCTGCAACATGCGCTCTTTCATGAAGCCTATCATCTGATTGAGACGGGCGTTGTATCGGTCGAGGACGTGGACAAAGTTGCGCGCAGATTGTTGGGCCCGCGCATGGCCGTAACTGGCATGCTGATGCAAAAGGATCTGAGTGGCTTGCAAACACATGCACGCGCGCATGGAACGATTGTCCCGTATTTGTGTCACAAGGCCGAGGCGCACAATGTCGCGGCGCAGAAATTGCGCGACAATACTTTGGGCATTCGGACCGGCACGGGATTCTATGATTGGCGCACCGTCGATATTGATAGGTACAAACAGGCCGTGGCTGAAAAGATTGGTCGGCTGATTGCCGCCCTCGACGATCGGCCGATTGCTATTCCGCCGCAGATGCCGTTGCCACCTCGGGAATCGTCAGAGCCCGATTGAGGGCCGCGCCACTGGGGTCAGCCAACGCGGCGCGCCGCGCCTCCGAAAGCGCGGCAATGGCGCGTTCGGGCGAAATCAAACCTCTGACAGCCGGCGCAATCAGCGTGTCATGAATTCGCGCATAGTTGCCACGGCCGCGTTGATCGGTCTCCCCGTAGCCCTTCACCAACCGTGCGCAAGCGGCAATCTGGAATGCCAACTCAGGTGAGATTTCGAACCCGCGCGCCACCGCGCTCAACCAGGTATCGATCCAACGCTGCTCGGCGGCGAAGCGATGGCCAAGACGGCGCAACGGTCGCAGGGAAGCCAAGGCGCGCAAGACGGCAAACCCGGCGACCCCAGAGCTGCGCACACGAAGCGGCAACCGCAGGCGCTCGGTCAACCCACGGCGTCTTGCCCAACTCAAGACCGGTACGGCAATGACGCCCGGCATCAGCGCGCAGAATTCTTCAATTCCCGGCTTCAAGAATTCGGTCACGATGAGCCGGTCATTGTCGCCAACACCGGCTTCGCCACGTATCGCCGCGAGTCGCGACACGTCTGCCTTGATTTGCGCGACTCGAATGACATCCTCGTACGTCATGCGCAGTGCCAGGTGACGTGCGGTTTCAAGGAGAACGCGGTTGTCACCGGATGCCTCCAATAGGACGATCGGGGCCAGACGATCCAAAAAACGTCGGCCATAGCGAAAGTCTTGAAACGTCGCCGCGCGGGTTACGCCCAACCTTAAGACTTCTCTGACGGCGGCAGGGAATTCGTTGTCGATGCGATCCATCAGTTTGACAAGCGGTCTTTGGGTGGGCGCGGCCGCGGTTATCCGTTCAGAGGCGTCCACGGCCGCGTTGGAGGGCGACCTCTTGGCGAGTTTGAGCCCGGCTTCAAATCCAGCGAGATTGGATTCGACCGCGATGTCTGCCGCGCGTATGGCATCGGCGAATCTGCCTTCGGGAATCGGCAATACGCCGCTACCGGCGATCGCACCGAGCATGACCGCATTCATCGCACCGCCGCTCTCGGCCGCCGCGCGGCGGAGGTCGGTCAACACGCTATGCTTGGCCATTTCTTGGGCGGCGGCGAGAACACGCTCGGACGACGCGCGGCCGTCACCCATGGCGGCGCGCTCCTCAATCGCAAAAACGCGGTGGGTCGAAGCAATCAAAGTCGTGCAGTCGGGCGTCACATAGCCGTTTTGAACCGCACGGCCGGCCTCGATCAATTCACTGGCGATCACGAGGTCGACCGTGCCGCCGATCGGGTAGAGCGCAAACACGGGCGCGCGTCCGCCCAGTTGTCCGCGATCGATCGGGAAGATCTCGATGTAATAGGTTGTCGCGCCCGTGCGCTGGGCCAGACCGGGTATGGATGTGCCTTGGACCGGCAAATCGTGGGCCGAAGCGGCGGCGACCAACCATGACGCCAACACGCCACCGCCTTCGCCACCCATGGCGGCGATCAACACCGACAGCGGTCGTGGCGCGGTCATGTCGCGGTTCGCGGCGCCAGGAAGCGAATGGCTTTTTGGCGCAAGGATTCCAGCCGCATCTCCCAAGCCCGGCCATTGCGCACCACATCGGCGCGATAGAAAGACGGGCACAAGGCCGCCACATCGGCAACCGCACCGCATAAACCGCAACCAACGCAGTCATTGTTCACATGCGCAACTGGATCACTGCACAGCGGATCCGGATTGGCCTTGATGGTCAGTGACGGACAACCTGAAAGCCTGATGCACGAATGATCGCCGGTGCATACTTTCTCGTCGACACCGAACCGCGTGGTGGTCACCCGCTCTCCGGCCGCGACTTGTTTCCGAATCTGGGGTCGAAGGCGCCGTTGCCGCGCCAACTGACATTCACCGTCGGCGATAATCACTTTGAGACCGCGTGTTGCTGTGGTCATCGCGTCACGCAGAGTGCGCACCATGCGCCGTACATCGTATGTACGGACCTTGCGTATCCATTCGACGCCAACGCCCTTGAGTGCGCTTTCAATCGTCATACCCATCGGCGCGCCGGCGCGATGCTGGCGACTCGACGGCAGATACTGCCACCCTGTCGCCGAGGTATAACCGTTGTTCATGATCACCAAGACAGAGTCGTCTTTGTTAAAATGGGCGCTGGCGATTCCGGACGTCAGGCCATTGTGCCAGAAGCCGCCGTCGCCCATTATGCTTACCACCCGTTTGTCGAAGCTTGGCGCGACGCCTGTTGAACTGGCCAACCCCAGTCCATAGCCGAGCACCGTATTGCCGAGATTGAATGGCGGCAAAGTCGATATTGTATGGCAACCAATGTCAGCGCTAATATGTGTTGGACCAAACTCTTTCTCAGAGATCTTGATGGCGCTGAACACAGGCCGTTCGGGACAGCCGGTACAAAAGCTTGGCGGCCGGCCCGGCATCGTCGCACCTAAGAGCGCGGTGGCCTTTTCCCTGTCGGCGGCCGCCCGGTCGACTTTCTCCACAGCCAGAGAGTGCGTGTCTGACGGTGCGACTTGTTCCAAGAACCTGCGCACGCCGGCGATGACGACCTCACCGGTATACTCGCCCGCCATGGGCAGAAAATTCTTGCCATGAACTTTGGTTTGCAAGTCTGCTTTGCGCAGCACCACGTGCACGGCCTGTTCCAGATAGTCGGGATTGCCCTCCTCAACCACCAATACCGCCCGCTTGCCAGCACAAAACGCCTGGATTTCCGTCGGCACAACCGGATAGGTGACGTTCATCACATAGAGCGGAATCTGCGTTGCGCCGAAAACGTCCGCCCAACCCAGCCGCTCCAGCGCCCTGACGACCGTGTTGTAGAGACCACCCTGCAAGATGATGCCGATATCATCGCGGGTACCGGAGAAAACCTCATTGAGTTTGTTATCGGCGATGAACCTCTCGGCCGCCGGCAACCGTGTCTCGACTTTGAGTTTTTCTTGCGCATAGGTCGCCGGCGGTAGGCATATGCGTGCATAGTCGAAATCCGGTTGCGCCAGCATCTGCTTTCGGGAGATGGCCGGCGCTTGATTGTCCTTGCACGTAAAGCGCCCGGTGACATGGCACGCGCGGATGCGCAGTTCTAACATGACTGGCAGATTGCTGGCTTCCGACAAGGCAAAGCCTTGCTCGACCATGCGCACGATGGTCGGAAGATCCGGGCGCGGGTCCAATAGGCAAATTGACGATTTCAACGCAAAGGCGTGGCTGCGCTCCTGAATGATGCTGGCGCCCTCGCCATAGTCCTCGCCGATCACGATCATGGCCCCGCCCATGACCCCTGCCGAAGCCAAATTGGACAAAGCGTCCGACGCCACATTGGTGCCAACCACCGATTTCCACGTCACAGCACCGCGCATCGGATAGTTGATCGACGCGCCGAGCATCGCCGCAGCCGCCGCCTCGCTGGTTGGCGTTTCAAGATGCACACCCAGCTCATCGAGCAAATGAGCGGCATCGACCATCACGTCCAGCAAATGAGATACCGGCGACCCCTGATAACCACCGATGTAACTCACGCCCGACTGCAAAAGCGCCTTGGTGACAGCCAGGATCCCTTCGCCCTCGAAAATCTCCCCGTCGCCACGCCGCAGGGTCTCGACTTCACGCTTAAATGATCGTTCCATGGGCGAATTCCCTCCGTCAGGCTAGTATAGCCGATCTCATCACGCCGTCGCGGGGTCGCCGCGCGCCGGCACTGACCCACACCGCGAGGAGAGAACCCCGTGATCGACCTTTATTACTGGCCGACGCCGAATGGCTGGAAAATCACCGTCATGCTGGAAGAAGTCGGGCTACCCTACAACGTCATTCCGGTCGATATATCAAAGGGCGATCAGTTCAATCCGGAATTCCTGAAGATCAGCCCCAACAACAAGATGCCCGCCATCGTCGATCCTGAAGGGCCAGACGGTAAACCGATCTCCATATTCGAGTCCGGCGCGATCATGATTTATCTCGGCGACAAGACCGGCAAATTGCTGCCACAGGAACCGCGCGCCCGTTACAAGGTTTTCGAGTGGCTGATGTTCCAAATGGGCACAGTGGGCCCGATGCTCGGCCAAACCCATCATTTCCGCACCTACGCGCCTGAAAAAATCGAATATGCAATCAACCGCTACACGAATGAAGCGAGCCGGATCTACAACGTGATCGACAATCGGTTGGCAGAAAGTGAGTGGCTCGCCGACGACTATTCGATTGCGGATATTGCCACGTGGTGCTGGCTGCTCGGCGAACGCCAAGGCCAGAATTTCGACGACTACCCCAATCTCAGTCGCTGGCGGAACGTGATGAAGGGGCGGCCGGCCGTACGCAAGGGCCGCGACGTCATGCGCGACGCGACCAAACCAGTTTCTGAACTGACCAAAGACAAGGAACGCTTCGAAATCCTTTTCGGCAGTAAACAATATGCAAAAAGGTGAAAAACTCGGGTGATGTTGGCGCATTGTCGTATCCGGACTGGTTCATCTCGTGACACAGCATTAGAGCGCGCCAGAAGGCTAAAGGCGGCGACCGACCGCGGGTTTCGCAACAAGACGATCGAGAAGGAATATATTCATGGCAAGCCATACGACAGGGGACGGCGGCATCCCGCCTCGAGACGCGAACGAACGCGGCTTAACGCGGGTCATGACTCTTGGCGGTGCCTACGGCACACGCAACTACACGGTCAAAGGACTGCGCGACCAAAAGGGCAAAAAGCTTCTGGTTGAGACCCTACCGTTTTCGCCGGAGGAGGCCGCGGCCGCCGAGGAGGCCGGAATCGACACCATGAAAGCGCGGTTCGACCCGGCCGCGCCGGACTCAGCAGCCGAGATTCGGCGCGCCGCGCCCAACACCTTTATGGCTTTTTCGGTACCCTTGGTGGCGGCTGCCACGGCCGATGAAGCGGTGCGCATTGGCTACCAAGCGATGGCAATCGGCGCGGATGCTGTTATGACACAGTGGAGCCCCCGCTTTATTGCCGCGGCCGCCGAGGCCGGCATTCCGGTGCAGGGTCACGCGGGTTTGGTACCGCGCAAGAGCACGTGGACCGGAGGTCTGCGTGCGGTCGGCAAGAACATTGACGAAGCCATGTGGGTCTACCAGCAGATTAAAACGTTTGAGTCAGCCGGCGCCTACGCAGTCGAGGTCGAAGTTATCCCCGAGGCGCTGCTGGTTGAAATCAGCAAACGCACGACGCTGTTGACCTCGTCGATTGGCGGCGGCAGCGGCGGCGACATTCAATTCCTGTTTGCCGACGATATTCTCGGCAACAACGCCCCGCCGTACCCGCGCCACTCTAAGCAATATCGTCACCTGTACAAACTCAAAGAACAGATGCAGGCCGAACGAATCAGTGCTTTCAAGGAGTTCGTTGCTGACGTTCGGCAGGGCGCTTTCCCGGCGGCCGAACATGTGATCAAGGCGCCAGACGGCCTGGTTGGCGCATTTGTTGATGCGGTTGACGGCGCAGTATAGCACTGCGGCTATGGCGCAATTTGCCGCGGTTCGTTCGCAATTTGAGTCGCTAACGCCACAATGATGGGCGACTGCGCACGGCGCGTATCGCGTAAAGTTTCAGGTGCACCCCAATGGAAGACCAAAGGCACGCCACACTCGGTGTTATCAGTTTTGGCCTCGCTTTCGGCATGAGCGGTGTCATCGTCACCGTCGTGCTTGGCTTGTCGGCATGGCTGGCGAGCTGGGGCGTCACCGTGGTGCAAGTCCTAGGTTCTCTGTTCCTGGGCTACGGTCCGAGTTTCGTCGGCATTGTTGCTGGCGCGGTGTGGGCGTTCTTTGATGGCTTTGTTCTCGGTGTCCTGATCGCCTGGTTCTATAACCGGTTTCTGCTGCGCCGACAGCGGCACGTGTCCTAGCGAGATCCGATCTCAATTCACGGCCCGAACCACCGCAGCTTCACCCTGCGCCGGGCCCAAACATGCCTCGATCTCCGCACGGCTTAAGGTTTCCTTGGCCTCAAGTTCGGCAACGAGACGCTCCATCTCCGGGCGATGTTCGCGAATTTGGGTTGCCGCACGCTCACCCGCCTCGGCAAGCAATTTGCGCACGGCTTCGTCGACTTCATGAGCCGTGGTTTCACTAAATCGACGCGGTTGCGCGATTTCCCGTCCCAAGAACGGATGTTCCTCACTTTGGCGCAGATCGATGGGGCCAATCGTGTCAGACATGCCCCAACGCGCGACCATCGCGCGGGCCAATTGCGTCGCCTGGCGAATATCGTCGTCCGCCCCAGATGAGACGTTGCCGAGAAGCTCATCTTCCGCGGTGCGCCCGCCAAGCATCACGGCAAGTCGATCGCGCAAATAGTCCTCGGGCAACGTATGACGCTCCTCCTCCGGTAGCATATGCGTGCCGCCGAGCGCGCGCCCGCGCGGAATAATGGTCACTTTGTAGAGCGCGTCGGCCTTGGGCAGAAAATGCGCGGTGACGGTGTGCCCCGCTTCGTGCACCGCCAATCGATGCCGCTCCTCCGGCAAAATGGCGAGCGTGCGGACCGCGCCCATCATGACTTTGTCGCGCATGTCGTCAAAATGGCGCGCGGTCACCGCGTCGGCGCCATCGCGCGCGGACGCCATCGCCGCTTCGTTGACGAGATTCTTGAGATCGGCGCCAGAAAACCCCGGTGTGCCCGCTGCGAGAAGGCCGAGATCGACGTCCTTGGCCAGTGGCACCTCGCGCACATGGACTTTGAGAATTTCCTCGCGCGCCTTTTTGTCCGGCAGTTCCAACGTCGCATGCCGATCAAATCGGCCCGGTCGCAGCAGCGCGGGGTCGAGCACATCGGGTCGATTGGTGGCCGCCAGCACGATCACGGTCTCACGACCGGTAAATCCGTCGAGCTCGGACAATATCTGATTCAGAGTCTGCTCGCGCTCGTCGTGGCCACCGCCAAATCCCGCGCCGCGGACGCGGCCGACAGCATCCAATTCGTCGATGAAGATAATGGCCGGCGCCCGTTTCTTCGCCTCGTCGAACATTTTGCGCACCCGCGACGCACCTACGCCGACGAACATTTCGATGAACTCCGATGCCGAGATATGGAAAAATGGCACGCCGGCTTCACCAGCAAGAGCGCGAGCCAGCAACGTTTTTCCTGTGCCGGGTGGGCCGACCAGCAGCACACCACGGGGCGGTTCTGCCCCGAGCTTGCGATAACGTTCTGGCGTGCGCAAAAAATCGACGAGCTCGGAGACCTCCTTTTTTGCATTGTCCTGGCCGGCAACATCGGCAAACGTGACCTTTTTTTGGCCCTTTTCCTCTTTCTTCGCGGAACCGGACAGAAAGTCGCCAAGATCGCGGCCGCCAAGTCGCCCGACCATGTTCTTTTGCATCCGGCTCCAAAACCAGAAATAGAGACCCAAGAAAAAGAGCCATGGCAAAAGGGCGGAAAACCATCCAAGGCCCCCATCTGCACCTGGTAAGTTCTCGATCTCGACGCCGAATTCCTCCAGATGCGGCAGCAATGTCGGGTCACCCACCTCTGGCAGCCTGGTCCGGATCTGCCGGACCGCGGTTGCCGTGTCTCCAACCACCTGTGGTTGGGTCAGCTCTGCCGTCGCCTCATTGCCTCGCAGTGCGACCTTCGCGACTTTGCCTGTTGAGACCAACGACTTGAACTGGGAATAGGTGACAGCCGCGCCCGACTCAATCTCTGCCTGTTGAGCCCCGTAGAACAGGGTGAGCAACACGACAGCGCCGACTAGGGCGGCCAATAGCCAGGACGGCGTTCGATTCATAGCGTCCTTCCAATCCACGGCAGGCGCTTTTCGGCAATCTTATCCATTTCAGCCCCCTTTTCTATCCCGCTGAGCGCCCCGATTGGTTGATCTGAATTACAGTTCTGGATCATGACACGTGCGACCATGCAGTCCCCATGATCAAGCAATCATCCGGCAAGTTGCCGCGCTGGGAGCATTTTCCCCACGATGCGGACATCGGCGTGAGAGGCGTTGGCGCAACCAAGCCCGATGCGCTGGCCCAAGTCGCGTTGGCGATGACCGCTGCCGTCACGGATCCCAGCCATATCGAACCGCGGGATCGCGTAGACATTCAATTTCGGCACGGTGATGACTCACTGCTTTTGTACGACTGGCTCAATGCACTCGTCTTCGAAATGGCGGTCCGTTCCATGTTGTTCAGCCGCTTTGACATCGTCCTTGAAGCGGATCGCCTAACGGCAACCGTTTGGGGCGAATCCGTAGATCCTGACCGGCATCAGCCGGCCGCCGAAATCAAAGGCGCAACCTTCACCGGATTGCGGCTTGAACCAGATGCGGACGGCCACTGGATCGCCGAGTGCGTCGTGGACGTTTGATCGCGGGGCGCCATGGATCGAAGCTCACTGACCCGCGTCGATGACACGGTATGGCGCATTGAACCATCCGGCGCAATGCGGGTTCCCGGCATTATTTATGCCAGCGAAGACCTCATCAGCGAAATGGACGAGAAAGTCCGCGAGCAGGTCGCCAATGTTGCCACCCTCCCCGGCATTGTTACGGCATCCTATGCCATGCCCGACGCGCACTGGGGTTATGGCTTTCCAATCGGCGGGGTCGCGGCCTTTGATGCGGACGCGGGCGGTGTTGTCTCCGCCGGTGGCGTGGGTTTCGATATTTCGTGTGGCGTCCGCACGCTGCTGACCGGCCTCCCCGAAACCGACGTGCGCGCGCGCGCCCAGGATCTTGCCAAAGCCCTATTTGAAACGATCCCGGCGGGCGTCGGCAGCAAGGGGCGAATCAGCCTTGAACCCGCCGCGATGGACGCCATGCTGGAAGGCGGTGCCCGTTGGGCGGTCGACCAAGGCTGGGGCCTAAGCGAAGATCTGGATCGCATCGAGGAACATGGGTGCGCGGCCGGGGCCCGGCCCGATTGCGTGTCAGAGCAGGCCAAGAAACGCCAGCGTCGAGAGATGGGCACTTTGGGTTCGGGCAATCATTACCTCGAAGTTCAAACCATCGCCGAGATTTTCGATGCCGCCACTGCGGCGCGTTGGGATCTGCGCGCGAGCGACGTGATCGTGACCATTCACTGCGGATCACGCGGTCTTGGCCATCAGATCGGCACCGATTTTCTGCGTGAGATGGTGGTGGCGGCCGCCGAGCACGGCATCATTCTGCCGGATCGTGAACTCGCTTGTGTGCCGATCAAATCCGAAATCGGCGCCCGCTATCTTGGCGCCATGCGCGCTGGCATCAATTGTGCGCTCGCCAATCGGGAAATCATCGGTCACCTCACACGCCACGTTTTTGCCGAGCTGCTTCCTTCAGCGTCGATGACGCTGCTCTACGACGTTTCGCACAACACCTGTAAGGTCGAACAACACCACGTCGAGGGCAAGCAGCGGTCGCTTTTTGTTCACCGCAAAGGCGCCACGCGCGCGCTCGGTCCCGGACATCCGAACTTGCCAACGGCCTTTGCCGAGACCGGACAACCGGTTCTGATCGGCGGCAGCATGGGCACCTGCTCTTATATACTCGTCGGTACCGAGGCCGGACTCGCGCGCTCGTTTGGGTCCGCCTGCCACGGTGCCGGTCGGGCGATGAGCCGTCACCAAGCGCGCAAACGCTGGCGCGGCCGCGATGTCTCCGAAGCCCTCGAGGCGCGCGGCATCTTCGTGCGCAGCCCAAGCGCGCGTGGTGTCGCCGAAGAGGCGCCCGGCGCTTACAAGGACGTCACCGTCGTCGTGGCGGCGACCGAACATACGGGGCTGGCGCGTCGCGTGGCACGACTTGACCCCATGATATGTATCAAGGGCTGATGACGCCGCCGTCGGACCGGGGAAGACCCTATGTCAACGCGGTGTCACCTCGTCCCGCGCGAATGTCGGGTCCGATTGGTCGCGTGGGATGGCGGACATCGACGAAATCTCGCGGCGAAGTGCAGCAACTTCGGTGACTAACGCCCGAAGCGCCAGATCATGGGCAATCGCTTGATCTTGCTCCTCCTCCGCCGCGGCTTCGTGCATGGAGTTGACGATGATCGCAATAAACAAATTCAACACCGCGAATGTCACGATCAGAATAAAAGGCACAAAGAAGGCCCAAGCGTAAGGATGTAGCGCCATCACCGGGCGCACGATCCCCATTGACCAGGACTCCAGCGTCATAATCTGAAACAGCGTGTACGCCGACCGCCCGATCGTTCCGAACCAGGCGTCAAAGTCTGCACCGAACAACTTTGTGGCCATAACCGCGGCGACATAGAAGACCAAACACAATAGGGCCAAGACGGACCCCATGCTCGGGATTGCCTGTAGCAGCGCCTGAATAACGACGCGCATGCGGGGAACCACCGAAATGAGGCGCAGCGCCCGCAAAATACGCAATGCGCGGAGTACCGAAATGCCGTCGCCGGTTGGCGCCAATGAAACGGCCACGATCGCAAAATCAAACAGGTTCCACGGATCTCGGAAAAAGCGAAAGCGATAGACAACAAGCTTGATGGCAATCTCGACAACAAAAATGGTCAAAGCCATGGCGTCGAGCACGCGTAACAGACTGCCGGCCGCAGCCATGGCGGTCGACGATGTTTCGAGGCCGATAACGATGGCGTTGACCACAATAACGGCGATGATCGCTTTGCGTGTCAGCCCGGCCTCGATGAAACTTTGCAGTCGGCTCATCGCGCCCAGCGGCGCAGCCTCCACATTTGCGTCGTCAGTCATCGCCAAATCGGCCTGAATTGGTCGCTTTTTCGATCCAACCCGTGCAGCCGGCCGTCCGCGATATCGAAATAGGCCCCGCGCAAACGCAAAAGCCCGGCCGCGAGCCGCTCATTCACGAAGGGAAACGTCCGCAAATTCTCCAAAGATTGGCGGATAGAAGCATGTTCAAGCACCTGCTGCTGCACCTCGAGCGAAGCTTCAGCAGTCGCGCCGAGTGCCTCAATGTGCGCGGGGTTCAACAGGGACATCCAGCGTTCAATGAACATGGATCCTTGAGAGCGATCTTGAAGCCCATCCAAGAAAGCGCGAACGCCACCACAACGGGCATGGCCCAAGACCAATATGTTCTCAACGTCCAGACCGTTGACTGCAAATTCCAAAGCGGCACTGGTGCCGTGATAGTCGCCGTGTCGCTCGAACGGCGGGACCAAATTGGCGACATTGCGCACGATGAACAGCTGACCGGGGCCCGCGTTGAATATGGCCGCGGGGTCGACGCGACTATCGCAGCAGGCAATCACCATCGTTTTCGGCGCTTGGCCCGCATCCGCTAGTGCTCGATAGACGGCAGCTTCTTGGGGATATCGTTTTTCAAGAAAGTCCTTATACCCGTTTACCAATTCAGCGATATCGTGCACGGTCAACACCTCGGTTCAGTGGTTGGCCTGGGGCGAGGTCCTAAGACGGCCTGGGGTGAGTTATTGACCATCACCCTGATAGCAGCGTCCCCATTCAAAAGCACCCCTCCCGGGAACGGCGACGCCTTAATTCATGGTCTTGGGCGGCGGTGCCTGGGCATAGTATCGTCGGCACTCGCCTTCGCGACCGCGAACCACGCGTTCACCGACAAGAACGCCCCGGGTCTCTGTCACAATCGTGCGCTGACCTTCTGCATGATCATCCGAGTGGAAATAGACGACGACCCAATCGTGCGTGCGCCCCAGATCGTGGGCGCGCGCTGTATTGGAGAACAACACAGTGAAATGCCAGCGGCCGCGGTTGGTGTGAAGGATCGGCAGCCACGCTTCGGCGCTTGGGTTGAAACGCCGGGGCGCGATCGTACGCAGCTGGCCGGCCGCCGCTTTCTCGCGATATTCGCGATCCACATCGAGCAAGGCGTCGATCGGCGGTTCCGTCGCCGTCGCCGGCCGCGGCCTTGGGCGTGCACGTTTCAGCATTTCCGCCAAGGATGCACGAACCATGGCTGCGCGCCTGGAGCCGACCCCGGGTACAGCGTCAAGCCGGCCGTCATGGGCAGCTATTTCTAGGGCTTCGAGTGTGTCGATGTGCAAAGTGTCGTGAATACGTTCGGCAAACTTCGGGCCAATCCCGGGAACCGTCTGAAACAATCGCTCCGGCCGCGATTCGCCCCGTAGCCGCTCCAGTAGACTCGATCGGCCGGTCCGGAGAATTTCCTCAATCGTGTTCGCGATCGATGGCCCGATACCTGGCAACGCAACCAGGCCTTCATGACCTGCCCGCTGAACCAATTCGCCGACATCGTCATCAAGTTCGACTACGGTCTTAGCGGCACGGCGATAGGCGTTTTGACGGAATGGGTTCGCGCCTTGACCGGCAAGCAAAGCGGCGATTTGGTCGAGTATGTCGGCGATATGGCTATTTGGCGACACGCTCTACCGGCTCCCCACGACGCACATGCCCATCAGTGTGGTTGGTTACCAACTTCAAGATTTCCATTACGACTAGCAAGGTTGCGGCAATTGCCGCCACTGTCAGCCAGTCGCGCCAACCAATGGGCGCTACGTCCAAGACTCCGCTGAAACCGGGCGTGTACATCGCTACAATATGTAGGCCCTGCGCCGCAAATATGGCGAGTATCAGAAACGGGTTCGCCGATAGTGGCACACGAAACACCGAACGCCGCTCCGAACGCGCGTTCAGAGCCTGCACATTCTCAAACAACACCATGAGCAGCAGCAACAGGTTTCGCGCCGCCGCCTCGCTCATCCCGCTGTCCAATGCCCAACTGTAAAATGCAAAGGCCGCGACGCCCATGTACGTCCCGCCGACAATGACCTGCAGGATCATCCGGTGCTCGAACAACGGTTCTGTCGGCGGTCGTGGCATTCGCCCAAGAACATCCGGCTCGCCCTTTTCGAACGAAAGGGCGACGTCTTGAATGCCGTTGGTCACCAGGTTTAGCCACAATAATTGTATGGCAAACAATGGTAACGGCAAACCGGTGGCGATCGAAAGCAAGAACAACACGATCTCGCCGAGGCCCGTCGTGATAAGGAGAAAAACAAGTTTGCGAACATTGTCGTAGGCAATGCGCCCTTCTTCCACGCCGGAAACAATGCTCGCGAAATTGTCGTCGGCCAAAATCAAATCGGCAGCGCCGCGCGCGGCATCGGTGCCGCTTTCGCCCATGGCCACGCCGATATCGGCGGCTGACAGTGCCGGGGCATCATTAACGCCGTCACCGCTGACCGCGACCAGTTCCCCCCGACGTTGCAACGCCTGTACAATTGACAGCTTTTGAACCGGGTCGATGCGCGCAAATACGCGGGCGCCACCGACCAAAGAGTCGAACACGGTTTGGTCATCTGCGGCATCGCCGAGCTCACTGCCACTAACGACCTGTGTTCGGTCGCCGGTGATGCGCAGTTCACGCGCGATCGCCAGGGCCGTGCTGGGGTGATCGCCAGTGACCATCCGCACGTCAACGCCTGCCGACCGACATCGATCTATGGCCGCAGGGACCTCTGGCCGGACGGGGTCTATTAGGCCGACGAGTCCGAGCACCGTCAGCCCCCTTAGCGCCTCTATCTCCGGCGATAGAGCGCGTTCAATAGACATGGTCCCGCGCGCGACGGCCAAGACTCGATATCCCGCGGCAGCCATGTCCTCGGCGGCGGCCTGGATTGGCGCGCGGGCTGGGCCATCGCACATATCCAGAATAACCTCCGGTGCGCCCTTGACATGGGCGACTGCCACAGCCTTTTCATGCTCTTTGGGTGCAGCGCCAGCCGTGAATACAGCACCAAATCGACGGCGTGGTTCATAAGGAAGCAAGCCCAGACGCGGATGTGCTTCTTGCAATACGCGATAGTCGAGTCCGAGCTTGGCGGCAAAAACAAGCAGCGCGACGTCGACGGTATCGCCCAAATGCTCAACCTCGTGCGCCCGCACTCGCAGGCTGGCTTCGTTACACAGTGCAGCACTTGTCGCAAAACCTCTCAACAGATCGTCGATATCCGCTGAGAGTGCGCGGCCGTTCAGTGTTGCACCACCCTGAGGCAGATATCCTTGACCACCCACCTCGACCAGGTCCGGTGGTGCAGCATCACCGAACAATCGGACCCGTTTTACCGTCAGCTCGTTGCACGTCAAGGTGCCGGTCTTGTCGCTGGCAATCAGCGTGCACGCGCCAAGGCCTTCAACCGCCGGCAGGGCGCGGACAATCACATTGCGGCGCGCCATGCGCGTCGCGGCAATCGACAAGGCGACGGTGATCGCCACTGGCAATCCCTCCGGAATGGCCGCAACGGCCAACGCCACGGCCACCAAGAAAACTTGGACCAGCGGTAAACCTTGAAGGAGTTGAACGGCAGCAATTAAGGCAATGAACAACAACGTCGCAACGCCGATCACCCGGCTGAACCGCTCCAGGCGTGTGACCAAGGGCGGCGGCGCCACGTCGCCACGTGCCAGCGCTGCAGCAATCTGGCCAACCTCCGTCCCCGATCCGATGACGGCAACGACGCCACTGACGCGCCCGGACAAGACGGTCGTCCCTGCGTGCAGCATGTTGCGCCGTTCGGCGATGGGAATCGAGTCACGCGCCATCGCCGCGGCGTCTTTCGCCACGGGGGTCGATTCGCCCGTGAGAAGTGATTCGTCGACAGTGAGTTCCGTAACTGAAAGTACTCTAATATCCGCCGGCACCAAGGCACCTGAGCCCAGGGAAACAATGTCTCCAGGCACCAAGTCCGATGCATCCACCCGCCGGGCAACGCCATCTCGGCGGGCAACCGCGATATTGCGCACCAGCACATCCAAGGCGGCCGCCTGGCCTTCCGCTTGCCTCTCCTGATAGGTTCCGATCGCCGCATTCAGCTGTATGACAATGAAAATAAAAAAGGCGTCGGCCCACTCGGCCATGCCAACCGACACCACCGTGGCGAGCAACAAGAGATAAACAAGTGGATTCTTGAATTGCCTGGCATAGATGACTGCAAGACTTGCGCGCTTTCGTCGCGGCAAGATGTTGGCGCCGAAAACACGTCGCCGCGCCTGCGCCTCGGGGGAGGTCAAACCATCCTCCGTGGTCCGCAATTGCGCCAACGCCTGATCCCGGCGTAAGGCGTGCCACGCACCATGCGCGTGCGCGCCAGGAATCAATGTCGGCTTGTCGCTTGGCTCAGTTGTTGAACGTCCTTCTATCGCCGACATGTCCATTCCGCTCACGGCTCAAAGCTTGGTCCGACAGTGGAAATCAATCGCAATCATGGTGATTTTTTGTTGCGGCTATTTGCCAGCTCTCAATCTCCTTGAACTGATGCATGAGGTCGATCGACACCTGCGCCACGCTCACGAAATCCGTTAAAGCGCGACGAAAAGAACCGGGATGGCAACGTCTCTGTAACTGATTCTGGACTCCAGCTAACCTTGTGCCACTTCAGCGGACCAATCGACCGACCGCGCCCCTTCGCCCAACGCGCGCGGTTGGTGGGCGAACTCAACGAACCGTTTGAGGTCTTCAAGGGTCGCGCGTGCGCTGGACGCGGTCGAAGTTTGCGTCGGCCCCAGCGCTGAAAGGACGGACTCCAACGCCGCATCGACCTGATGATAGCTGACCGCGTCGGCGCGGATCAGCATTTCCAGTAGCACCTTGTTTACGACCGTCAGTGCGGCCAACCGCGCCTCGACCGTATCCTTACCTTGCGCGTTCATGCTGCCCTCTTTGGACCTTCTTAACTAAGCCAAACGAAAAAATGGCACACGCTCGTGTCACGTGCCGAAATACCTGTCCATACGGTCGAACGCCGAATTTATCACGTCATCGGCCACGCAAAACGCCATGCGCACACGGCTTTCACCACGCGGACCAAACGCACTACCGGGTGTCACGATTACCTTTGCGTGTTCAAGAAGATCTATAGCAAATGTGCTGGAATCTTTGTGCGGCACCAGAATTTTTGGAAAGACATAATACGCGCCCTCGGGTTTGACGTAGGAAAAAACATGGTTGAGTCGATCGAGGCGTTCACAAATCAATGCGCGGCGGCGCGCCAGCACGGCCTCAAAGGCGGTCAAGTGTACCGGCGGTTCGCTCAATCCAACAATCGCAGCAACTTGCGAAATCCTTGGTGTACAAATGATTGTTGCATCGTGAACTTTAAGAACTTCCTTCTTAATGGCCGCCGGTACGATCATATAGCCGACTCGCCAACCGCTCATCGCATAGGATTTCGAGAACGTGAACAAGTAAGCGATGTGATCGAAAAGCTCGGTCACCGACGACAAATTGAAGATACGGTCATGATTTTCATAGGCAAAATGCGAATAGGGATCGTCGATCAGAATCATCAAGTCACGTTGCCGCGCAACCTGGCCAACATGCCGCAGATCTTGCTCAGAAAAAATCACGCCCGTGGGATTCGACGGTGTCACCAGAACGATTGCCTTGGATTTTTCGGTGACAAGGCTGTCCAATGCGGCGACATCGAGGCGCCAGCCCCGTGCCTCATCCATCGGCCAGAAGACCGGCCGGCCGCCGCACAGGCGAATCTGCTGAAAGTGTGACGCGAAACCCGGATCGGTGACGATGATTTCATCACCGGGGTTGATCAGAACATGAAATAGCGCATTGAGGCCCTGCATGTTGCCAGCGGTGATCATCACATTTCGATCGGCATCCGTAGCAACGCCCGTCGCGTCCTGATGCACTTGGGCAACGATATCTCTGAGCTCAGACAAACCGTCGGGCAATGCATATTTGCCGATGTCCGGATCCGCTTCGAGCGCCTTTTCAATGCCACATCGAATATGTTCCGGTGTTTCGAACGAGGGCAGCCCCCACGTTAAGGAGGCAGCACCGTCGACTTTCGCACCGCGGATAGCCATCTCCTTGATTGCCGAAACAGTGATTCCGGCGACATGCTGAGACACGCGATCCACAGTGGCGGTCATTGGTAGATCATTCGCATCGAGGTGTTTTTCCCGTCTTTTCGACGCGCTAATCCGCACGCTAAAGGTTTGGTGAAGACCATCGTCGCGTGGCCATCGCTTTTCGGACACGTACCGAGGCCATCGCGTCGGCCACGGCGCGGGGAGTCACCGCGTCGCTTTGCGCGCGGCTCAAGACTTGCGATGTATTGAGGCTAATCTTTTCCTCGATGAATTGCAGTGCGGCCGCTTCCGTCCCACCGGCATATTCGACGGCCGCACAGATCACGCCGCCGGCATTGGCAATGAAATCGGGGATAACCAGCACATTCTTGTTGTGCAACCAGAGTTCCGCTTCGGCGGTCGCCGGTATATTCGCGCCTTCCAGAACAAGCTTGGTGGAAAGCTGCTCGACATTGTCGCCGCGCAGCGCATTGGGTCGCGCCGCCGGAATCCAAATGTCACATTCGATGCCGATGACGGCGTCGCGATCGACTACGACACCGGTATTATGGTCAGCCAGGTGACCACTATCGCGTTTCGTGGCAATCAATGCTTCGATATCCAGACCGTCGCTATTGTAGACGGCGCCGCGCGAATCCGATGCGGCGACCAAAACAGCGCCCTTCGCGGCTAAGAATCGGGCGGCGTGCTGCCCGACCGCGCCAAAGCCTTGCACGACAACACGCGCGTTGCGCAAATCCAAATCGCAGAACGGCGCGGCAATGGTCGCCGCCACCGCCAGGCCAAAGCCCGTGGCGCCAATCTCATCGAGCGGGATTCCACCGAGTTCCCGTGGTAAACCAACAGCTCGACCGATCTCATCCTTCATCCATGCCATGCAGATTTCGTTGGTGCCCATGTCGGGGCCAGCGATGTATCCGCTCTCATCGCCGATCGCACACGCGAAGGCGCGAACGATACGTTCTTTTTCGCGTGCCGGCATACGTGGATCACCAAAGATGACCGACTTGCCACCGCCATGGGACAGGCCGGCAGCCGCGTTCTTGAGTGTCATCGACCGTGCCAAGCCGAAACATTCTTCAACGCTCACGTCGGGCGCCATTCGAACGCCACCGATTGCCGGCCCCGCCGCGATATTGTCGACAACGACAACCGCCTTAAGGCCTATCGATGGCTGATAGATTTGGAGAATTCGCTCAGGCCCCAGATCATCGCAGAAATCAAATCCCGATCGGCTCATGTACCGCTCTCCTAAACCTCAGCCGTATGCCATCACCTTCTCGATTTCGGCCGTGACGCGCGCGATCGAGGGCATATTGATTCCTTCCAATCTGGGCAGCGGCATGACCGTGTCAAAAGCGGTGACGCGCATGACCGGCGCAACCAAGGACATAATGGCGTCTCGTGCCAGCCGCGCCGCGATCTCAGCACCGAATCCGCCGGTCAGCGGCGCCTCGTGGACAATGACGCAGCGTCCAGTTGTCTCGACGGATGCCAGAATCCCGGACATATCGAGTGGCGACAGCGTCGCGACATCAATGACGGCGCATTCGACACCCTGCCCGGCCATATCGTTGGCGGCGTGCAAGGTCTCTTCGACCATCGCCCCCCACGTTACCAATGTCACGTCCGCCCCATCGCGCAACATGACTGGCTGGTCCAGCGAATGTGCCACGCCATCGTCATCAAAGTCCTCTCGCAAAGCGCGATAAAGCCTTTTGGGCTCTAAGAACACCACCGGATCCGGGTCGTGAATCGCCGCGAGTAGCAAACCGTACGCACGTCGTGGCGACGACGGTATGACGACACGCAACCCTGGCACATGGGCAAACATTGCCTCGGTGCTTTCTGAATGATGCTCAGGGGCATGGATGCCGCCGCCAAAAGGCGCACGCAGAACCATCGGGCATGACAGCCGACCGCGCGTACGATTTCGCAATCGTGACGCATGATTGACCATTTGATCCATGGTCGCGTAAACGAAGCCCATAAACTGAATTTCGACCACTGGCCGAAATCCTTGCGCAGCCAACCCGATGGCTAGGCCCGCAATGACTGTCTCCGACAGCGGCGTATCGCGAACCCGGTCGGCGCCATACGCGTCCTGCAATCCTTCGGTGACACGAAACACGCCACCGTTTCGCCCGATGTCTTCGCCAACCAGGATCACCGACTCATCCTCGCGCAGAGCCCGGGCAAGCGCCAAATTCAGCGCTTCAACCATGGTCAATTCAGGCACGCGCGTCGTCCTTCGCGATCAAGTCCGCACGCTGAGCGGCAAGTGGTTCCGGTAGTTGCGCAAATAACGAATCGAATGCTGCTTGTGGCCGCTCGCGGTCGAAAGCAAGATAGGTCGCCGCGGCTTGATCGATCAGCTCATGACATGAGGTCAGCAAGCGTTCTTCATCGGCAGCCGTCCAATCATGCATAGCGGTCAGAAATGCGCGAGATCGAGCGATCGGCTCCGCGTGCCAATGGTGACGGACCTCGTTCTCGTCACGATAGCGGCGCGCATCGTCGACCGTCGTGTGATCGCTGAGCCGATAGGTCTCAGCCTCGATCAAGGTTGGCTCGCGCGCTGTCCGCGCGCGCTCCAACGCGTCCCTCACCCCTTCGTAAACCGCAACAACATCGTTACCGTCGACACGCATACCGGCAATTCCGGCAGCCATCGCCTTGTGTGCCAATGTCACCGCACGGGATTGCCGCGAACGTGGCTGCGAAATCGCCCAGCCGTTATTGTTGACAAGAAAGACGACAGGCAGCGCCCAGACGCCGGCTAGATTGATGGCTTCGTAGAAATCGCCTTTCGATGTGGCGCCGTCGCCGAGAATACAAACAGCCGCACGCTGTTGACCCCGCAACTTCATCGCCAACGCGACGCCAACGGCGTGCGGCGCATGACTGGCGATAGGAATGCTGACCGGAAAATCCTCCCGCGGCCCAGCAAAATTACTGCCTCGCTCATCGCCGCCCCAATATTGGAAGAGCTCGGCCGGCGTCACGCCGCGTACCAGCTGCGCGCCATGTTCGCGGAACGATGGCAGCAAGACGTCGGCGTCGTCCATGGCGCGCGCCGCGCCGACGCCCACGGCTTCCTGCCCCAATGTCGACGCAAAAGTACCAAGGCGTCCGGTACGCTGCAGTGCGATTGCCCGCTGATCGAAAACGCGTGTCTGCACCATGGCTCGATAGAGGGCAATAAGGGCATTTCGGTCACGCGCGATCGCGGGAAGGTCAGCGACCACGCGTCCTTCGGCATCCACAAAACGCAGCAAGGGGTAGTCATCCGCGACGGCAGCACGGCCAATGTAAGAACTGTCACCCAAGCCCCAGTTCCTCCGCCATCATATCGCGCATGACGAATTTCTTGACCTTTCCCGTCACGGTCATCGGGAATGCTTCGACAAACTTGATGTACCGCGGGATCTTGAAATGCGCGATCTTGCCTCGGCAGAATGCGCGAATTTCCTCTTCTGTCGCGGATTGCCCTTCGCGCAGTTTGATCCATGCGCATACTTCCTCGCCGAACTTGGGATCCGGCACACCAATGACCTCGACTTCATCGATCTTCGGGTGCTGATACAAAAACTCCTCGATTTCACGTGGGAATATGTTCTCACCGCCTCTGATCAGCATGTCTTTGATGCGCCCAACAATGCGACAATAGCCTTCGTCGTCCAGCGTCGCGGTATCGCCACTGGCAATCCAACCTGCATCATCGATCGCTTTGCTCGTCCGCGCCGGATCGTTCCAGTATTTTGGCATCACGCAATAGCCGCGGGTCTTGAGTTCTCCGGCAACGTCACGCGGCACCATCCGGTTGTTTTCATCGACAATCTTGATTTCGATATGGGGCAGTACGCGCCCTACGGTTTCGGTGCGCCGCGCAATCGTGTCGCTGACCGAAGTTTGAAAGCTGACCGGGCCCGTTTCCGTCATGCCGTAGGCAATCGTGATCTGCTGGAGATGAAGGTCGGCCATCACCCGATGCATCAATTCAACCGGACAGGGCGCCCCGGCCATGATCCCGGTCCGCAGGGTGGCGACGTTACCGGGCGCCTGTTCCCTTGCATCCAATACGCCAATGAACATGGTCGGCACGCCATGCAACGCAGTGCATTTTTCGGTAGCGATCGCAGCCAGCACAGCGTGCGCATCAAAACTCTCGGATGGAAACACCATCGCCGCGCCGTGGGCAACACAACACAATGCGCCCAATGCCATGCCGAAACAGTGATACATCGGAACCGGAATACACAACCGGTCTGCCTCTGAGAAAGCCATCTGTTTGCCAACGAAGTATGCATTGTTGACGATATTGTGGTGTGTCAATGTGGCAGCCTTCGGCGCACCCGTCGTCCCACTGGTAAATTGAATGTTGATGGGATCGTCAAATTGCAGCCGCGCCGAAACTTCTCTCAGCTGTGCGCGATGACTTGCCGTCGCACGACAGGCAACCGAGTCGAAAGTGATCATACCGCGCGGTTCAATGTCGCCCAAACAGATGACCCATCGCAATGATGGGACCCGCGCCGCCTTGACATTGCCGGGCGCGGCCGTCGCCAGCTCTGGAATCAACTCGTTGAGCATGGCGACATAGTCACTTGACTTCAGCGCGGGCGTCGTGATCAGGGCGCGACAGCCGACGGTATTCAGCGCGTATTCCAATTCCGGCAGCCGATAGGCGGGATTTATGTTGACCAGGATAAGACCCGCCTTTGCTGTAGCAAATTGTGTGACGACCCACTCCGCCAGGTTTGGCGCCCAGATACCCACTCGATCGCCCGATTCGAGACCAAGTGCAAGCAGTCCGGCAGCAACTTCATCGACCCTGTCGCGCAGGTCCGCATAACTCCAATGGATATTTTGATGACAGACGATTAGGGCATCCCGGTCACCGTATTGCTCGACCGTACGATCGAACAATGCCCCAACTGTCTCGCCCAAGAGTGGGATGTGGCTGGTGCCATGTACGTAACTTCGGGCCGCTTGTGGCATCACGTTGGCGATCACTTGCCGAATCTTTCAAGAAGCGAAAGAGTGCTGTGAACGCTGTTGCAATGCGTTGATATGAATCAACCTGGATCTAAGTTCCGCAACGAGTCAGTAGAGTACACGCTGGACCGCTGTGTACCTTCGTTCTAGCGCACTCTACTGCGCCTCACGCGCCTTGGTCGCTTGGATGATCGGCCAGAAATCGTAACCGACATACACTTCACTCTTGAACGTCGTGTAGCTGCTGGACTCGAGCGCGCGATTTACGTCACGCACTTTGCCGGGCGGCACGGCCAACGTCACCACATGACCAAAACTCATCAATTGGTACCAACTTATGACCTCGACCCCTTGCGGCGGAAACTTCTGAAAGAAACCATTCTTGCGCAGGTTGATACCCATTTCCTCAAGGGTCAGCTGTTGGGTGTGCTTCAGAAAAATAGTCAGCATGACCCTATCGGGGTCCGATCCGATCGTGGCTGGATCTTGGTCTGCCATTGCACGTCCTCCGATTACGAAATATTCGATATTGTGAGGTCAGTATCGCGATCCTCCGTTTACTATTGGCTGTTTCTATTGTTTCAAGCCACCAATGCTAAGATCCGCGATAGCTGTTAAGTCTTATTCGTTATCGGCGACTAGGACTTGGGCCAACACCTGCCGACCGGACCGCGCGCATGTTGACAACATTGCGGTCATCCGATGGCCCCGATGAGCCGCGGAAACCACAGTACCAATGACGGGCTCAAAGACGCGACGATCAATACAACAAGATGACTGACAAAAAACGGCACTGACTCGCGAATTGTGGATTCGTACGACACTTCGGCGATCCGCGACGCGGTCATCAGGGTCATACCGACGGGCGGCGTAATATTGCCCATGTTAAGGGCCAAGAGCATGACCATGGCGAAATGCAAAGGATGGAAGCCAAGCTCAATCATCGCTGGCGCCAGCACCGGTGCCGCAATGACAACAGCCGGCAAAACGTCGACGACCATACCGAGCACGAGTAGTAGGGCATTCACAGCAAGAATCTGAACTGTGGGATCACGACTGATCAGCGTAATCAACTCGGCGGCTTCGCGTGCGACGCCTGAACGGGTGACGAACCAACCCAACACTGTCGACGCGCCAAGAAGCAAAAACACCACACCGGAAAAACGTACAGTCGACAAAAGCGACTCCCAAACGTCGCGCCAACCAATGGCGCGATAACCCAAAACACCGACGGCCAGCGTATAGATGGCGCCCAAGGCACCAGCTTCGGTCAATGTGGTCAATCCGCTTAAGATGCCGCCAATGATGAGCAGCGGAATGCCAAAAGCCGGCAATGTCGCGATACCTGTCAACAACATGAACCGGAACGATATCCCCGCATGCCGCGCGTAACCGCGTCGCCACGACAGCAGTCCACTGACCACCAACAAAGCACCGCCCATAACAAGACCAGGGACCAATCCGGCGGCAAACAAGCTCAGCACGGAAACATCACGCAGGGTCGACGCGTAGACGATCATGATGATGCTGGGCGGAATGATCGGTCCGATGATCGATGAACACGCAGTCACAGCCGCGCTATACGCGGCCCCATAACCCTCCTTCTTCATCGAGGGGATCAGGGTTTTGCCTATGGCGACCGTGTCGGTGACGGCGGCCCCCGTAATGCCGGCGAAAAATACACTGACAAGGATGTTCACATGTGAAAGGGCGCCCGGGATACGGCCGATCAAGCTGTTCGCAAACGCGACCAAGCGATCGGTCAGGCCCGCGCGGTTCATGATCTCCGCCGTAAAAATGAAATACGGGACGGCGATCAGAAAAAATCCAGAGACGCCGGCATAGAAACGATCGGCGACGATTTCCAAAAAATCGATTCCGCCGAACTGGACCGCGCCCGCCAATCCTGCCGCGACCATAACCAAGCCAATCGGCAAGCCGATGAGCAGCAGAACACCAAAAACTGTAATCGCGAGGCTCAAAGATTGATGCCCGACGACCGGGAGGCGTTTTCGTCAACCGGCCGGCTGCCCACCAATGCGATGCCGTCGACGACATGAATAAGAAGGATCAGACCACCAACCGGAACCGCGGCGGCGACCCATTTGTGCGAGATCTGTATCCGATCCGACACCATGAACAGCTGATCCGCATCAAGAAAGTATCCGAGGCCGTACCACAATAGGGCCACCGCAAACGCGGCAATCAACACGATGTTGACCATGTTGGCTACTGCCTGAAGCGAGGCTGGCATCCGACGCGTCAAAATTGTCATGGCAACATGTTCGCCACGCTTGAAAGCGACCGTGACACTGAGCAGTGCGATCCACGGCACAAACAAGCGCGCCAGCGAGTATGTCCAAGAAAGCGGCGATCCGGCGAAGAAATTGTGGGCGATACCCGTAATGGATATCCCAAACATGACCACGATCAGCGCAATACACCAAATGATGGAAAGGCGATCCACCCAATCGCTGAGCCACCGCCAGCGCTTCAGCACCACGTTGGCGATCCTAGCGCAGGTAACTGTCGCGCGAGCTTGTCTCTAAGTCGGCGGCGACGGCGTCGACGGCTGCCCAGAACGCATCAACCTCAGCGGCTTCGATGCCGAAATCATCTGTGATCCACGCCTTGAACGCTGGTCGTGTCGCATCGCGCATGCGCGCCTTTTCTGCCGCTGACAAGACATGGCAGGCCTCGAAATTGTCGCAAGACTCGTTCCAACCGCGAACGCTCATCAATGCCGCAATGCCGTGGGCCATCGACACCGCTTCACGTGCGGCCACAACAATCGACGCCTTGTGCTCTTCCGACAAGCCGGTAAACCATGCCTCACTGACCAGCCACGTCAATGTGTTGTACACATGTCCTGACCAGGTTGTGTAATCGTTGACTTCCCAAAGCTTAAACGACGCGCTTACACCGGGCGCGTTGAACTGACCATCTGCCAGACCCGTCGCCAAGGCGGTCGGCACTTCGCCCCATGGCAGTGGCGTCGCGCTGGCGCCGAGTGCCCGCATCGTGGCGATGTGCGCAGGGTTCTCCTCGACCCGTATGTTCAGACCGGCCACATCCTCGACCGTCTTGATGAGTCGCTTGTTGTTGGTAAATGCGACAAAGCCACCACCATCATCCATTGTGCCCAAATAGCGCAGTCCTGCCTGGTCGACGGCGCCGCTCATGAAGTCGGCGAACCAACGCGAGTCAAAAAAGCGCCACGCCACCTCATAGCTGGGAAACAGGAAAGGTGTCGCGACGATCTGATATTGTTTGTAGAAAGATGACATGGCGCCAGACGAAATGACCACTGACTGGACCGTTTTGCCGCCTTGTGCCTGCTTGCCTGTTTCAACTTCTGACCCCAGCGAACCGGCACCGAATATCTGCACCTCTACTTCGCCGGAGGTTGCGGTCTCAACGAGTTGTTTGAAATGGAGCAAGGCGGGATGGACATCGTTGTCCATGTTCTCAGGATAAAGGTGGGCGATTGCCATGGTCTCCGCGCGAACGACGCCCGCCGCAATCGCCATCCAACCGAGGATCAACACCACCAACAACGCACAATGCGATCCGCGATTTGTAAAATTGGCGACCATCGCTCCCTCCCCTTCGCGAACAAGCTGCGGTGAAACTGTCGCAGGCCAGCGAACGCGGGTCAATCGGCCATTGCGGATCGCTGTTGCCGCTTCGGTAAGGGCACGCACGAAACATCGAGGTTCCAAGTCATCGTCCGTCGCGCGGCCAATGACGAGTATTCATTTACATCGACAATCTCTGATTGGAGCATTGGGTCTCGACGCGAGACCACAATGCGAAGTTGCGAAAATCACGGAATGATTTCAGTTACTTGCGTCCCGCAGGCGATTCTTTTTTGGTCAATATCAGGGCAGCAAAATTCGAATTAGTGGACCAGAATTATCGGGCATCGTGCAAACAAATAAACGGTTTCATTGTGCACCGCACCGTGGTTTTCCCAGGTATCTTTTCAGCGATCGCATGACAAGTCAGTGGCGCTGGCCGGCTATTGGCATGTACGATGTCGGCGTTTAGCCCGTTTTCATAGTCGTATCCTGCTGAGTGGAACCGAAGTTACCATGGCGAAAGACACCGGCACTAACGCAATACCCCAAACCAGGTTCGAAAGGCGCGCCGGCGCACCTGTGGACGCGGACACATGCGACGGCTGCACCTGCAAAAGGCGGCGCGCGAATTGGGGCCGCCGGATCTTGCTGGGTGGTGTCGCAGCGTGGGCCGCGTCACGCATTCTGCCTGGTGTGACCACGACGCGTGCTGCCACCGATGATCCGACAAAGATGCGCGCCCAACCCGGTGATCAATTGATATTCAAGAGCGGCGCGCGCAAAGGGGAAGCTATCTCGGTTTCTGACGTGGAATGTGGGGCAAGGCCCTTGGTCGCGTATCCATACGATCCCGTTAACGATATCGCGCGCAAGGGTTCGCGTTTTAATCAGGTCCTGGTGCTCCGCTTGCCGGATACGGGATATACGGACGAAGTGCGCAGTCGCGCGGCTGAGGGTGTCATCGCCTATTCCGCGATTTGTACGCACGAGAATTGTCCGGTTACGGGCTGGCACCCTGACGAACAGCTTTTTATCTGTCCGTGCCACGAAACACACTACGACCCGAAGGACGGGGCACGGGTCGTGTCGGGACCGGCGAAACGGGCCTTGCCGGCCTTACCGCTGACGGTCAAAGACGGCGTGCTTGTCGCCGCTGAAGGCCTGACTGGTAGGGTGGGAAAACGCAAGCGCACCTAAAGCCGCCCGCGATTCACATCGGACCTGCGACGGTCCTGTCCCGTAATAAACCACCTCTAGGGAGGAAAAATATGGCTGCAAGAAGGAGCATTGGGGCATTCGGCGGGGCGTTGGTCGTCTCGGCCATGCTTATGCCCGCGGTCGCCTCGGCGGACGGCTATTCGGCCGTTACCGACGACAGGCTCGTCAACCCTGAGCCCGAGAATTGGCTCATGTATCGCGGTAATTACGCCGGCTGGGGCTACAGCCCTCTGGAAGAAATCAATACCGAGAATGTTAAAGATCTTAAGCCGGCTTGGGCATTCTCGACCGATGTCAACGAAGGCCACCAATCGCCGCCGGTGGTCAATGACGGCGTCATGTTCATCACCACGCCGGAGAACCAGGTGATCGCGCTGGACGCGGAGAACGGTGAGCTTCTGTGGCGCTACCAGCATGAGATCCCGGAAGAGCTGTTCCAGCTCCATCCGACCAATCGTGGCGTCGCGCTTTACGGCAACAACGTCTACATCACGACCACGGATTGCATGGTGGTCGCTCTCAACGCGGAGACCGGAGAGGAACTCTGGAAGACCGCCACCGACGATTGGGAGACAGGCTACTACATGACCATGGCGCCGCTGATTGCGGAAGGCAAAATCATGGTCGGCACGTCGGGTGGCGAATACGGCATCCGCGGCCATATCACGGCGATAAATGCCGAGACTGGCGCGATAGAATGGGTCCGCCACACGATCCCAGGTCCGGGTGAATCCGGCCATGAAACTTGGGAAAACGATGCTTGGAAGACGGGCGGCGGCTCGGTCTGGCTGACCGGAAACTACGACCCCGATACCGGCGTCTCCTACTGGGGCACCGGCAATGCCGCGCCCTGGACCGGCGACTTGCACCCGGGTGACAACCTCTACACCACCTCGGCGCTCGCAATCCGGGTTGCGGACGGCGAGATTGTCGGCCACCACCAGTATCACTGGAACGACTCGTGGGATTGGGACGAGGTTTCCACCCCGTTGCTGGTTCCGATTGAACGCGACGGCCAGCAGATCAAAGGTCTCGCCCATGCGGGGCGCAACGGCTATCTGTGGCTGCTCGATCGCGGCACGGGCGCGGACATCGGTTTTGTCGACGCGCATAAATATGTGCGCCAAGACGCCTTCACAAGCATCGACCCGGAAACAGGGCGGCCGAGTTACGACGAGTCCAAGAAGCCTGTGGTCGGCGAACTCATCAAGTTCTGCCCATCGTTGTGGGGTGGCAAGGACTGGCCACCGGAAGCGTACAACCCGAAGAACGGCCTGTTCTATATTCCGGCCAACGACAACCTGTGCGGTTCGTTGATCGGCGAGGACGTGCCCTTGGTGCCTGGTGAGCTGTGGCTCGGCGTGCCGATCCCGGACATCAAGATGTACTACGTCGAGGGTTCGGACCATATCGGCGAAGTCCAGGCCTGGAATCTGAACACCGGCGAAGAGGTGTGGACGCAGAACTTCGAGTCCTTCAACTGGGGCCCACTGCTCACCACCGGTGGCAACCTGGTCTTCGCGGGCGGCACCAGGGATCGTCTTTTCCGGGCCTTCCACGGCGAGACCGGCGAGATCCTCTGGCAGTTCAAGACCAACTCCGGAATTACCGCGGTTCCTTCGTCCTACTCGGTCAACGGCAAGCAGTATATTGCCGTGCAAGCCGGCTGGGGCGTCGACGCGGTGCGCATGGAAAATTCGCTCGCCGCGGAGCGAGGTTGGGACGGCGACACGCGGCCGACGCCGATCGGTGGCGTACTCTGGGTGTTCGCGCTCAACTAGGATCGATAAGAGAGCCGAACTTTAGAAGTTCGACAAAGTTGGGGCCGGTCGTCGCATAGACGGCCGGCCTCTTCCTTTGTGGCGTGCTCAGACTTATCGAGACGGCAATTCGATTGTCAGCATCAAGGAGCTCATGCTCTTGCCATGTAGATCTTGCGACAGATTGGCGGTGACACCGCCGTCCAAGGCATGCTCGATCACGAAATTAAACGCTTGGATCTTGGGCAACTTGTAGCGGCGTACGGGGCCCTTAGCGACGCCTCGGAACGCCTCCATGACCTGCTCTTCGGTCAGGTATTCGGCCAAATAATCATAATCTTCGGGCCGATACGCGATCACGGAAACATTCACGATGTGCCCTTTGTCGCCGGCACGGGCATGGGCCAGATCATACAGACGAACCGTCATGATGGCGCCACCATTGAAAAATGAGGCGTCACCTGGTCGCGCGGCAAGAGCACCGATTGCACGGAATAGATCTCCCGCACCTGGCGATCGGCTCCAGCGCCGCCAGCGGGTCCATTGGTCAACAGCGTATCCAAATCTTGTCCAACCGCTTCCGCTGCTCTTCGGTCGGCCGTCCGCCCGGCAACGCGCAAGCGCACTTCGTAGGGCTCGGGTCTGGCGCCATCGGCCCCATGCAAGCTTTCCAGTCCAATCAGCTCGACCCGTAGGTCATCATAGTGAAAGCCGCGCATTGCAAGGCGCTCGCGCACGACGTCGCCCGCCAGGCGCGCGCGGGCAACCGCATTGATGCCGCCATAAGAGATCTGCCCCTCGCCGATATAGCCGTCAAAGTAGCCGACGCTGACCTTATACGTATCGGTGCGCGGCGTGGCACGGGCCCCGGTCACGGTCACCCGGTCGCCGCTCCATTCACGAAATGCGATGTCGGTCATATCAAGCACGCAATCCGGCGTGATGTAGCGCGACGGATCATGGACTTCATACAAAAGCTGCTCGGCACAGGTCATACGATCGATCCGGCCGCCAGACTCCGGTGGTTTGGAAATCGACACCGCACCATATAAGCCGATATCCGCGCGCGGAAATCCGAGCCGGGCCAGATCAGGCACATCTTTGACGCCCGGATCCGCGAAGTAGCCGCCGGTCACTTGGCCGGCGCATTCCAGCAAGTGGCCCGCCGCGGTTCCTTGTGCCAGCAATGAATAGTCATCATAAGACCATCCAAGATGGTGAATCATTGGTGCGAGAAACAATGACGGATCGGCGACCCGGCCGGTAATTACCACGTCGGCGCCCACCGCGAGAGCCGGAACTATTGCATCTGCCCCCAGATAGGCATTCGCCGAAGCCATACGCGGCAGAATTGATTCGAGTGGCGCGCCGGTCTCCATCAAAACCATTTCGGGCCGACCAGCGATGACCTCGCGGACGTCGTCGCCGAGCACGGCCGCGACCTTGATATTGGCTACACCTTCTTCTTCCGCAATCGCGCCGACGTGCCGTGCCGCGCCCTCAGGATTTGCCGCGCCCATGTTGCTCAGAATGACGACGTTTCGTTCGTGTGCCGCTTTCAAAACCGCGCGGATACGCTCGGCCAAAAACGGATTGTAGCCGGCATCCGGATCATGATGACGCGCAAGATTCTCCCGGGCTATCGTGCGCTCCGCCAAACATTCGAAGCCCAGATATTGGATTTCTCCGCGCTCGACCAGCTCAACCGCCGGGTCCCAACGATCTCCGGCGTAACCGGCACCAGCGCCGATCCTGACATACTGAGGTGGCATGACCCTGTGTTCCCTTGTTTATGCTATGGCATGACACGCGACCGACACGCCGTAGATCGACTTCAATTCAGGCCTGTCACGGCGGCACCGATCCACGGCAAGTGGACAGCGTGGGTGAAACGCACATCCGCTTGGCGGCGATATCGGATCCGGCACCTCGCCGTCGCTCGCGGTGCGCTCCCGCCCCGCCCCATTGATCTGCGGGATCGAATCCAGGAGCATTTTTGTGTAAGGATGGCGTGGGCTGGCGAATAGTGTCCCCGTGTCCGCCACCTCGCAAAGGCGGCCAAGATACATGACCCCGACCTGATCTGCCATATGATTGACCACGGCCAGGTCGTGGCTAATGAAAAGATATGTCAGGTGTCTGGCCGCTTGCAGATCCTTCATCAGATTGAGGATTTGCGCCTGAACCGAAACGTCCAGCGCCGATGTTGGCTCGTCGCACACGATAAAATCCGGTTCGCTGGCCAGCGCGCGGGCAATCGAGATTCGCTGTCGCTGGCCGCCGGAAAACTGATGTGGAAACTTCCGTGCATCGCGTGCGTTCAATCCCACGTCGCGCAGAAAGCCGCCGACGCGGTTTCGCGCCGCGGCCCGATCCGCCACCAAACCATGCGCCAACAATGGTTCGGCAATAATCGCAGCCACACGCCAGCGTGGGTTGAGGCTCGCATACGGATCCTGAAAAATCATCTGCACTCGATGCCGTACTTGGCGCGGAAACGCTTCGACATCCTGGCCGGCCACGGGAATCCCCTGAAAACGCACGGTGCCACCATTCGGTTTCGTTAGCCCAACAATACAACGTGCCGCTGTCGATTTGCCGCAGCCTGATTCGCCCACCAATGCGAACGTTGTTCCTCGGGGTATCGTGAAGCTGACATCGTCGACCGCCCGCAGCACGCGCCGCTGCCGATCGTCGCCCGTGGCCAACGCCCGCTCCAGCCACGGCAACGAAACATCGAAATAGCGCATCAGATGAGCGACCTCAATCAATGTGTCTGTACTCATGCCTTCACCCAACACGCAATCTCGACCTTGTCATCGGCCCAAGTGGGTGGCGGTGCGGCGCTGCAACGATTTTCAGCGACACCGCACCTCGGGTGAAACGCGCAGCCCGCAGGGCGTTCGCCCAGGGGTGGCATGGCACCCTCGATCTGAACCAGGCGTGTAGACTCTGCACCGATCCGCGGCACAGCTCCCATTAGCCCAATCGTGTAGGGATGGCGCGGCCGCGACAGCACCTCAGGTGTCGGCCCCGTTTCAACGATACGCCCCGCATACATCACCGCGACTCGATCCGCCGTTTCCGCGATCACACCAATGTCGTGGGTAATCAGGATGACAGCGGTTTCGTGGTCACGACAGAGTCTCTTCAAGACCTCAAGGATTTGTGCCTGCACGGAAACATCCAACGCCGTGGTCGGCTCGTCGGCGATGACCATATCAGGCCCCGCGCATAGCGCCAGCGCGATAACCACGCGTTGGCGCATGCCGCCTGAAAATTGATGCGGAAAATCGTCCATGCGCCGCGCCGCCCCGGGGATTCCGACTTCGGTGAGCAAGGCAATCGCATGATCACAGGCGGCGGAGCGGTTCATATCGGTATGGGTCTGAATCGTCTCAACAAGTTGTCGCCCCACCGTGTAAAGCGGATTCAGACTGGTCAGCGGATCTTGGAAGATCATACCGATGCGCGCACCACGAATGCGCCGCATTGCCGGTTCAGGAAACCGATCAATCCGTTCCCCGGCAAACCAGATTTCCCCACCAGAGATTCGACCGGGCGGATCGATCAAGCCAATCACGGCTTGCGCCGTCAGCGACTTTCCGGCACCCGATTCCCCAACCACACCCAGCACCTCGCCGGGCTCGACAGCAAACGAAACATCATCCAGTGCCGTGACCGAACCATGGCGCGTGTCGAACGCAAACGACAGTGACTTGACTTCGAGAAGTGGCACCGGCTACCCCAATTTCGGATTAAGCGCATCGCGCAACCAGTCGCCCAAGACATTGACCGCCAGCACCAGTATCACCAGTGCGGCCCCGGGGAAGATTGTCATCCACCATTCGCCCGAAAATAGGTAGTCGTTGCCGACACGAATCAGAGTCCCGAGCGACGGCTGTGTCGGCGGTACGCCGACGCCGAGAAACGACAATGTTGCTTCCGTGATCACCGCAACAGCCAAATGGATTGTTGCAATCACCAACACCGGACCCATGACATTTGGCAGCACGTGGCGCACCATGATACCGAGGGGTCGCCGCCCGACCAGGCGCGCCGCCTGCACATATTCTTTCGACATCTCGACCATCGCTGAGCCGCGCACGGTGCGCGCGTAGCTCACCCAACCCGACAAGCCAATGGCCACAATGAGTACCGGAATTGCCAGCGTGTCGTGCATATCACGTGGCAACAGGCCACGCGCCAAACCATCGATCAGCAGGGCAATCAAGATCGCCGGAAAACTTAACTGCACGTCGGCGGCGCGCATGATAACCGAATCGATGACGCCGCCGAAAAAACCGCTGGCCAACCCCAAGGCAATACCGATGACGGCTGCCAGGATCACCGAGGCAAAGCCGACCAACAATGAAACACGGGCACCGTAAAGGACGGCCGATAGAATATCGCGTCCTTGATCATCGGTTCCGAGCAAAAAACGTGAATCACCGTCAGCATGCCAGAGCGGTGGCACGAATGAATCCAACAAATCAAGTGATGCCAAATCGAATGGATCTTGGGGGACGATCCAAGGGGCACATGCCGCCGCCAAAAAAAGAGTGACTGTGACAATTGCCGCCAAGACAACGCCGGGTCGTCTCAAGAAATCATAAGTCAGATCGTGGCGGACGGCGCGACGCCATAATGCTGCGCGCGTTTCAAATTCCGTGTCAGCCGACATGACCAACGGCGATTCGGCGTTCGATGCGCAGACGAGGATCAACCGCAAAATACAAAAGATCGACGACCAAATTGATGATCACAAAGAATAAGCCAACCAACAAAAGATAAGCAGCCATGACGGGAATATCGACAAAATCGATCGCCTGCAAGAACAGCAGCCCCATGCCAGGCCATTGGAACACGGTTTCGGTAATGATCGCGAATGCGATGATGGAACCCAGTTGCAAACCGGTCACCGTGATCACAGGCACCAATGTGTTCTTCAGCGCATGACCGAAATGAATGGCACGCCGGCGCAACCCGCGCGCACGCGCAAAGCGGATGTAGTCCGCCCTGAGTACTTCCAGCATCTCCGCACGTACCAGGCGCATGATCAATGTCATCTGCCAGAGGCCCAATGTCACCGCCGGCAAGACCAATGCCTTCAGGCCGCTGGCGGTGAGCAAGCCGGTTGTCCACGGGCCGATGGCAATCACTTCCCCTCGCCCGAAAGACGGTAGCCAGCCCAGCGTTACCGAAAACAGCAATATCAACAGAATGCCAATGAGGAACGTCGGCAATGATATGCCAACCAAAGAAATGATCATGAAAGCTCTGGACAGCAGGCTGCGCGGATTGAGTGCGGCAAATATGCCCATTGGAATACCGATCACCAACGCGAATAGCGCAGCCGCGAAACTTAATTCCAGAGTCGCCGGCAAACGTTCAGCGATCAGCTCGGCCACGGGCCGACCATGACGATACGACAACCCAAACGAGCCTTGCACCGCGTTGCCCACAAAACGTGCAAACTGTACCGGCATTGGGTCGTTCAGTCCCAAGTCCTCGCGCAGCTGTTCACGATCTTCGGTGCTGGTGTCCTGCCCAACCAAATTGTTGATTGGGTCACCAACATAGGTGAACAACGCGAAGGCGACGAAGGCGACGGCCAATAGGACGAATAGAGCTTGGATAAGCCGACGCACAATGAAGGCAAACATGGCGGAACGGCTCTAGTTCACGGTCACCCAGCGCAGATCCAAAATATTGTTCGGAAACTGTGACACCCCGATTGACTCCCTGATTCCCCACGCCAAGGCCTGCTGATGCAACGGAATATGGCCAACATCCTGTTTGTGGATTTCCAAGGCCTCACCAATGAGCGCATTGCGGCGATCGAGGTCGACCTCGCGCTGGATTCGTACGCCAAGTGAATCGATATCCGCATTGCTGTAACCGCCCAAATTGAACTTCCCTTGACCGCGTTCGCCCCGGGTCATGATCAGATTGTAGATCGCATTGAAGCCATCCAGGGCGGCCGGTGACCAGCCAAGCAGATAGAAGCTGGTATCGAAGCTCAGGACCTTGGCGAAGAATTTGCTTTTGGTCTGGGCCAGCAAATTGACCTTGATACCGATTTTGGCCAAGGACGCTGCCACCGCTTGGCAGATCGCTTCATCGTTGACATAACGATCGTTGGGACAGTCCATGCCGACTTCAAAACCATCACCATAGCCGGCTTCGGCCATCAACGCGCGCGCTGCGTCAAGGTCTTGAGCAAAGCGATCGTTCCGTACGGGGTCAAAGCCGGTGATATCCGGCGCGATCATCAGCCCGGTCGGCGTCGCCGCGCCGCGCATAATCTTGCGCTCAATGGCGTCTATGTCGATGGCCTGAAACATCGCCATCCGGACGCGTTTGTCCTTGAACGGATTGGCACCTTTGACATTCGACTCCAACAACTCGTCGCGCCGTTGGTCCATACCTAAAAAAATCGTGCGTAATTCCGGACCTTGCAAAACAGTGACCCCGGGCGTGCGATCCACACGCCGCACATCTTGTAGCGGTACGGGATACGCCATATCCAGCTCGCCTGATAGCAATGCGGCGATGCGCGTCGCGTCAGCCCCGATCGGCGTAAAAATCGCGTCGGTCACATTGTGTTGTGGCGCATCCCACCAATCTTCAAACGGCACCAATACAGTCCGCACATCAGGTTCGCGCACAGTCAGTTTGAATGGCCCGGTGCCGTTGGCATGGCGGGTCGCGTAATTCTCCTTGCCCGCGCGCACATCGGTGGGGTCTTCGGCACCGTTTTCCTTGGTCCACGTTTCAGACATGATCAGCCATGCCGTCAGTTTGTGAACCAACATGGCGTCCGGACCGTCGGTGACGATATCGACCGTATGATCGTCGATTTTTTCGACTGTCTTGATCGTAGCCAGCAGCGACGCGAAATCGGACCCAGGCTTATTGATCCGTTCGAACGAAAAGACAACGTCATCAGCTGTAAACGGCTCACCACCGTGAAACAAGACCCCTTTGCGCAAGACAAAGCGCCAACGGTCCGGCGCGGTCTGCTCCCAAGCCGTAGCCAGAGATGGCTCCAACTGGAACTCGCGGCCGCGCCGCACGAGACCTTCATAGATGTTGGTATGGAAACCAAGCGTCATGGTTTCGAACAGGCCATAGGGATCCATCATGCCGACGTCGCCCTGAAACGCCCATCGAAACGTTTCGGCGTGGGCAGTACCACTCAACGTTAAGATGAAACCAAATAAATTTGCCAAAACCCATCGCCGGATCGTCATAATGTGCCTCTCGTTCTTCGCATGCGACGAATATATCATCCTAGCACCAAGAGCTCATGGCGCATGCTTCAAAGCTCGTCCAACCGTGGTCATCGACGCGATCGTGGGTCAAGCTCCGCGTCGAGGGTGAAAGGAAGCAAGCATATGCCCACTGAATCGGAAGATGTCCCGGTCTCCGACAAGGTCCTGGAGGTTCTCGCCGGCATCAGCACGGCGACGCTCACGACGCAGCTCATCCATCGTGGTTTCCGCAATACGTTTTTGACCGGCGTGCGCCCACTCAACCCAACTGCGGGCCCGTTCGCCGGCCCAGCCTTCACGCTGCGCTATATTCCTTCGCGCGAGGATATCGCCGTTCCCGAGGTATGGAAAAACCGTGAGTATCCGCAACGGAAGGCGATCGAGATAGCCCCTGCCGGATCGGTCCTTATCGTCGACAGCCATGGAGACATGCGTGCCGGCGCCGCCGGCGACATTCTCGTCTTGCGTCTGCGGGAGCGCGGGGTCAAAGCGTTCATTACCGATGGCGCCATGCGCGACACGCCGGCCTTTTCAGCGATGGACTTTCCCGTTTATTGTGCGGGTGCGGCGGCGCCACCCAGCATCGTGACCCTGTTCGCCGTCGCGTTACAGGTGCCGATTGGCTGCGCGGGAGTCGCCGTGTTTCCCGGCGATATTATCGTTGGCGACGGCGAAGGCGCTGTTGTCGTGCCCAAGCATGTGGCCGCCGACATCGCATGTGATGGCGCAGAACAGGAGCGTTTCGAGCGCTTTGTACACGCCCAGATTAAAGCCGGTCAGCCGACGTTTGGCCTTTATCCGCCCAATGAGGAAACATTGGCCGCATACGCACGCTGGACCGAAGACTAATTCCGAATTTGGCCAAGACACGATGCAACCGCGCGCGCATTACTGGCCATCAATTGAAAATACGCATCTGGACCCGCGGACACGCCGGCACCAAGGGGGTCCAAGATGCCGTGTTTGGCAGACGTATCCTCGGTGACGGCCGCCACGATAGCTGACTCAAACTGTGGTTCCGAAAAAACGCATTTGGCGCCCGTCGTCATAATGACTCGACGAATCTCTGCGAGCCGTCGTGGGCCAGGTGGCCGGTCCGGATTAACGACCACCGAACCAACCGGACTGAGTCCAAAGGCATGCTCGAAATATTGAAAGGCGTCATGAAAAACAATGTAGGGAGTATCGGCGACAGACTCTAATTTCGCAGCGATATCATGGACCATATTGTCGATCCGCACCCAAAGTCGTGTCCCATTGTTACGATAAATCTCACTATTTTTCTGATCTATTTGCACTAAACTATCGACAATCGCGCGAACCATTTGCTTAGCATGTGCCGGTGATAACCAAATATGAGGATCAGAAACCTTGTCCAACCGCTGATGGTTATTCGCAGGAGATCCGACCCAAACACCGCCCTCCCGTACCGGCAATGTCATGATTCCAGGTACGTCTAGCAACGCGACGTGTAGGGCGTCCTTGCCCAAATTATTGATAGGATCAATCAAGAATCGCTCTAATGATGGGCCAATCCAAAAAATTACGTCGGCGTTGTCGAGCGCAGCCGCCCCTGAAGGACGCAGCTGAACGGCGTGTGGCGATCCATACCCCTTAAGAATCAGATGCGGTTCGGCAATGCCGTCCATGACGCTCGCGACCAGAGAATGGAGCGGCTTGATACTGACAGCTACGTCCGGTGCCGCCCAAACCGATTTGGCGCCGACATGGAACATCCCCGCCCACATCATCATAAACGCGCTAAGAATGACGCGAATCCAATCAGGTTGCGTGCGCACATCTGTCATCTATGCGCGGTCCATGCTAGCATCATCACCTGGAAAAACTGGTAGTTAATGTTATTATATAACGTTTTGATCATATGAGCAAACTTGCATCTACGAACGGCGCCCAAGCCCAATGTCGCGCCAGCTCCAATCAAGAACCACTTGTGTGTGCACAGGGCGTGACGGTCGCTTTTGATGGCCGAAACGTACTCGACAATGTCGATCTCTCGCTGACCAGCGGCGAAATCGTAACGCTGATTGGCCCAAACGGATCCGGCAAATCAACGCTGGTCCGCGTACTTCTCAGCCTCATCAAACCTGATTCCGGCTCCGTCTGGCGGCGTCCCGATCTTAGGATTGGTTACACGCCGCAGCAACTCCCTTTGGATCCGATCATGCCCATAACCGTCGGTCGGTTCTTGAATCTGAGCGCGCGGCAGCCCAAAGATCGGATCCTATCGGTATTGCGTGAGACCGGCGCGGACCATTTGGTGGACCGCCAGTTATCCGGACTATCGGGCGGCGAAGTTCACCGGACGCTGTTGGCTCGCGCGTTGCTCGGCACACCGGACCTCTTGGTCCTTGACGAACCGATGGCTGGCGTGGATATCGCGGGCCAAGCCACTCTTTACACGCTTGTCCAACGAATTCGCGAGCACCATGGCTGCGGCGTGTTGCTCGTATCTCATGATTTGCACATGGTGATTGCCGCCGCAGACCGGGTGGTCTGCCTGAATCATCATGTCTGTTGCACGGGCCACCCTGACCACGTCATCGTTGATCCGGCATTTCAGTCTTTATTTGGATCCGAACTGCCCCGTGCCATCGCGCCCTATCATCACCAACACGATCATGTGCATGATGAATCAGGCGCGGTTGTCCAGCCGCGACGTGTCCTCCAGTCACATCTAGATGATTGACTTTGGCCATGAGTTTTTGATCCGAGCCGCCTTAGGCGGTATAGGCGTGGCATTGATTGCCGGTCCCCTCGGGTGCTTCGTCGTCTGGCGACGTATGGCTTATTTCGGCGCGGCGTTATCTCACTCAGCTCTGTTGGGCGTCGCCCTCGGTCTCGCGATGGGTCTCAACCCGACAATCGGCATTGTCGCTCTCTGTATTCTGGTTGCATTGGCCGTGGTCGTGCTGGAACAGCGGCGCACGCTGGCGGGCGACACACTGTTGGGAATTCTGGCCCATAGCAGTTTGGCGCTTGGCATCGTGGCGGCCGCCCTTGTCACGAGTATACGCGTTGACCTCATGGCCTATTTGTTTGGCGACATACTGGCAATCGGGTGGCGTGACGTTTTGGTGATTTACGTGGGCGCTGCTGGCTCGGGTATTGTCCTAATCTTTTTATGGCGCCCGTTACTCGCGATCACGGTACACGAGGATATGGCTCGGGTGGAAGGCGTTCGCGCGGTGGTCGCGCGCGTTGCTTTCATGTTGGTTATCGCCGTTGTTGTGGCTGTCGGTATGAAGGTCGTCGGATTGCTGTTGATGGTGTCGATGTTGATAGTGCCGGCCGCGGCAGCGCGCCCTTTGGTCTCCACACCTGAACAGATGGCAATTGTGGCCGCATTGATTGGAGTCACCGCAGTCATAGGCGGCCTCTCTGGGTCTTGGTACTGGGACATCCCAGCGGGTCCCTCGATCGTTGTGGCAGCGACCATTTTGTTTGCCGCCTTTTTCGCGGTTCCAGTCAGGCGCTAAGACTGTGTTTGCCCCGACTTCAGCCAATCCCCCAGCATGATGGTTCGCTTTTGGGTGACAGCTGCCACCACAAATCCTATTTTGGTACCTACTAACGAATGATCTTGAAGATCCGACGAGAACAAATTGGTAGCATATTTGATTGACGAATCTGTGTAATGATAGTGACCTGGCTGACGGATCACGGATCGATCAAACCTGTTGCGCGGCCGGCGCCGTTGTTCGACAAAACGCATAAAGGGATCCTCTTAATGACGAGTGCCGGGACATCAAGAAATTCACGCGGGCGTCGACGTACACCCAGCCGCAGTGCCGTCGATCCTTTCGCTGCATCCGGTCATGATCACCGCAAATGCATCGACGATGCGCTCGACGCCGCGTCGATCCTGTGCCAGGAACGCGGGGTTCGTCTCACTGATCTGCGCCGACAAGTATTGGAACTGGTTTGGCAAGGACATCAACCGGTTGGCGCCTATGAGCTTTTGGAAAGACTCCGCGGCCCGCGCGGCACGGCCGCGCCGCCGACAGTTTATCGGGCACTGAATTTTCTGTGTGATCAAGGTTTGGTTCATCGAATTGATTCACTCAACGCGTATGTCGGCTGCGCCGTGCCTGAGTCGACACATCGCGCATATTTTTTGCTATGCGATGATTGCGGCCAGGTTGGTGAACTTGTCGATCACAACCTCGGTAATGCGATCACGCGCTCGGCGCAGCGTGTTGGCTTCACAACCGAGAATGAAACTATCGAACTACGCGGCCGCTGCGCGGATTGTTCGCGAACCGCGAGACGCGGAAGCGGCACCGACAAGCGGCGGCGCGAAGCCGGCGCCCGCTAGGCCGCGATGTCGGCCGCATTGACCGGCCAGGAAGTTAACCGCAATTGCAGCAGATACCTTGGCGGACCGTTATTGGACGGCCCATCCGATAGTGTGGAAAGGATAGATATGATGGATGTCAGCCGCAGATCACTGTTGGCCGGTGCCACTGGCAGCGCGTGGGCGTTTGCATCTTCCGCTCATGCGCAAACGGATCACCCCGCCCTTCCGCAACTGACTCATTTGTGCGATTTGCATTTCGAACTCACGGAGCCGCTGCGACTGCCGTCAGGACCGTTTGGGGATCGTACGATCTTACGGGTGGCAGGCGGCCGCGTTGACGGCCCGAAACTCCAGGGGAAGATCCTTCCGGGGTTCGGTGATTGGGCGGTGATGCGTGCGGACGGCATCTTTGACGTCGACATTCGCGCAGCTTTGCAAATGGACGATGGGGCGATCATAACGGTAAGCTATCGTGGTTTGCTGCGCATGGCACCAGAACTCTGGCGCTCATATCTGCAAGGCAATCAAATCGATCCAAATAACTATTACTTTCGGGTCACGCCACGATTTGAAACGGGAGCGGACGCATATCGTTGGCTTAACGGTATCGTTTGCCTCGGCGTCGGATTTGATCTGCCGCCAACACCACGCTATCGGATCTATGAGGTGACGTAGCGAAGATGACAACGGTCACGCTGGGGAGGACAACATGACGGTGCGACGGGTCTTAATCACTGGGGCCGCTGGCGCTATTGGATCGGTGCTACGCCAAGGACTTGCCGGGCATTATGAATTATTACGCTTGTCAGACAAGAAAACTCTGTCGGCAGCAGGTCCAGGGGAAGAGCTCAATCAGGCGGATATCAGCGATTTCAATGCAATTTACGAGGCCATGAGTGGCGTGGAGGCAGTCGTCCACCTTGGGGCAATCGCGACCGAAGACTCATTTGAGTCGCTGATTTCCCCGAACTTCCTTGCAGTCTACAACATATACGAGGCGGCCTATCGCCGCGGCGTCGAGCGCGTCGTCTTTGCAAGCAGCAATCATGCGATCGGCTTGTACCCCGTCGGTAAGAGAATTGGCCCAGAGGTGATGCAAAAACCGGACAGCTTCTACGGCGTTGGCAAAGCATTCGGTGAGAATATGGGTATATTATATCACACCAAATGGGGACTTGACGTCGCTTGCCTTCGGATCGGGAGTTTTCTCGAAGCGCCCAGCACACCGCGTCACTTAAGCACGTGGTTAAGTCATGGTGACATGGTCCGGCTGGTGCGCGCCTGCCTTGATACGCCAACTTTGGGCTACGCCGTCGTTTACGGCATTTCGGCAAATACACGTGGATGGTGGGATAACCCTGAAGCCGACCGAATCGGATTTGTGCCGCAAGACAACGCTGAAGATTTCGCCCAGGACGTTCTAGCCAACGCACCGCCACCCGATCCCGACAATCCAGCTGATCGCTTGCAGGGCGGTCCTATCGCCGCGATCGATTTTGGCCGGCGTCCACGGGCTGACACTTAGCAATTAGCCTTTTCAACAGGCGTGCAAGTCGACGCGAAGTCACCCGGACTATTTCGAAAGCATTTCATGACAGCCGCCCTTGGTCGGGCTACAGTCTTGTTCTGGCATGATGGTAATGGCCATTGCGTCGCATGGTGACACTGGCCGCCTTTGGCGAGAGACTGGAACCGGTGCGTGAAGATCATCTATGTGGCCTGATCGAGGCGATCGCACAGCGGCACGATAAGAGTGCGTTTGCGCGCCTGTTCACATTTTACGGGCCCAAGCTCAAGGCCTACATCATGACCGGCGGCATGGACTCGGAAACTGCCGAGGAAGTTGCGCAGGAAACGATGCTGGCCGTGTGGCGCCGTGCGGCAACGTTTGACCGCAGCATTGCGCCGGCATCGGCATGGGTCTTCGCAATCGCCCGCAACAAACAGATAGATCGCGTACGGCGCGACAAACGCCCCGATTTTAGCGCTGAACTGGCCTATTTTCGGTCAACTGCCCCACCAACGCCCGATGAGCAGATCATTCAGCAACGCCGCGCGGAATCGCTTCGCGACCTCATATTGGAACTGCCCGAAGAACAGCTGGATATTCTAAAAAAGGCCTTCTTCGAAGGGAAATCTCACAGCGCGATTTCGGCCGAGCTGAAATTACCCTTGGGAACTGTGAAGAGTCGGGTGCGGCTCGCGCTCGCGCGCCTTCGTGTCCAGGCGACGGAGGCGGCCCTGTGACCAAGCATCACCCGCCCCTCGATCTTGTCTTCGACCATGCCGCCGGGAATCTTCCAGAGGGCCCAGGCCTGATTGTAGCCGCCCATCTCACACTTTGTGGGTCATGTGCTGCCTTGACGCGGCATCTCGAATTAGTGGGTGGCGCGCTGCTCACGCAAATCGACCCTGTGGCAATCTCGGAACACAACATGGCTGCAACCATTCACCGCGCGAAATCGGCCGACATCTGTGCTCCGTGTGCGCCAACGCCGCCCGACTCGCACACTCGGTCGTTGCTGCCGGCGCCGCTTTGGGACTATGTGGGCCAATCCGTAGCCGCATTGCCATGGCGCGGCCTGACCAAAGACCGAGAGGAAATTGAGTTGACAGTCTCCGATGGCGATTGTCGTGTCAGCTTGCTCAGATTGGCGCCCGGCTATGCGGCACCATTGCACACACATGGTGGCTTGGAACTGACCCTGGTCTTAGATGGTGGCTTCACCGACCGAAACATGTTCTTTGGTCGTGGCGATTTGAGCGTAGCCGATGGCGCCGTGACTCACGCACCGGTCGCCGACACAAACGGCTGTCTTTGCTTTATGGCTCATGAAGGGCCGCTCAAGCTCGCAGGAACCGATAACAGCTGAAGCGTGACCGATCAGTCCGCGGACACGATCTTTGAACGAGCTGCCCACTCCATCGCCCGGACCATGGCACTGAGCGTATCGTTCACCGGTGCCGTCATGTTTACTTTCGCGGCGGCGGCCGGGATAGCGCCGTTAATAACATCGATTTCAGTTGGACGCCCAGCCAAATAGTCGAGCAACATCGAAGGCCGCGCATTTGGAATTTTCTCTCCAAACGCGCGTACATATTGTGGCGCATCGTCAAACTCGAGCTTGATCCCCATGGCACGAGCGACACGAAACGCCTCGCTCGCGCAGTGAGCGGATATATGCACCGCATGTTCGTTCGCCAGGACTTCGCCAACCCGCCATCCGGTGACCGTACAAAGCGCACTGTACCCGACATTGCAGATGAGCTTTTCCCAGATCATCTGGTGAATGTCGTCGAAAGTTCGAACTCGAAATCCAGCGCTTCGCCACGCCGCGGCGACGGCTTCCAATCGTGGAGTCACGGTGCCATTGCGCTCCCCTAGCCGCACCAACTCCCAGCCATTGTGGTGCGCGTGTCCAGGACCGATCATAGATGCACCAAAGCCGCCGACAACACCGATCGCAACCCGGTCCTCGCCAAGAATGGCCGCCACCTTGTCCGCGCTCCCCAGCCCGTTCTGAATGGTCAAGACGACGGTCTTTTCATCGACCATAGGCAGGGCGCTGCGTGCGGCTTCTTGGACATGCATGGCCTTGGTCGCAATAACCACCAAATCGCACACGCCAACGTCACCGGCATCACAGGTCGCATTGAGTGACACGGTGCGGTCACCGCTCGCGCCCTCAAGCCGTAAGCCGTGCGCATTGATCGCGTCGACATGGTCACGCCAGGGGTCGACCGCCCAAACCTCGTTGTCGGAGTCCCCGAGCAAACCGGCGTAGACAGATCCCATGGCGCCAACACCGACTATGGCAATTTTCATCGATCTTCCGTTCGTTCATCGATCATGCACAGATGGCGACCGTCAGAAGCCAGAAGACGGTGCAGGCCGGCTAGACCGCTTCTAGCGCGAAAACGAGGTTTGAGCCACTGTCTTGGGTGTCGAGGGGCTGAAAATCCGTCAAGAATCACGAGCGAACGTCGTCTAACGTGATCGTTTGGCCCATATTGACGACTGGTTCAACGCCCCCAACGATGAGTCGGATAAGGCAGTTGTCTGCTTTGTGCAACAAATCAATCTCGCAAATCGATTGCGGTTGCACTTGGGGATGATTGGTCCTACCAGGCCCTCGACACGGATTGGATGAGGCGGATAGGATTTTGGAAATTGATCTCCAAATGTCAGTGTCGATTGCCGGCGCCGCGGCGTTCGTTGCCGCGGGGTTGGTCAAAGGTGTGTTGGGGATTGGGCTGCCCCTGGTGGCGGTACCACTGCTGGCGACGATGTTCGAGGCATCAACAGCGGTGGCGCTGATGATTGTACCGGTATTGGCATCAAACACGCTTCTGCTTGTCCGTCACGGTCGCGTGGCCTCGACAGTGCGCCGTTACTGGACTTTGCTCGTACCACTGATCGCATTCACGCTTCTTGGTGGTCAGTTTCTGGCGGCCTTCGACGCCAAAACCGGTGCAATCGTCTTGGCCGCCGTTGTTCTGTTGTTCTGTGCGACACGCGCGACCACCATGAATTTCGCCGTGCCGCCGCGATCCGAGCGTTGGTTGAATCCGGTGATGGGCACAGTCGCCGGCGTGCTTGGCGGCGTCAGCAATTTTTTTGGCCCGCCTTTGATTCTTTACTTGTCGGCTTTGCGCCTCGATAAGGACGAATTCGTCGGCACAATCGCACTGTTCTTTATGATCGGAGGTCTGCCGCTGTACGCCAGCCTGACTTTTCATGGTGTGCTCTCGCCAAACATCGGCGGGCTTTCTTGTTTGGCCGCCGTTCCAGTTATGGTCGGCGTTTACGCTGGTCAAAGACTGCGCGACCGTGTTTCACAAAGTCATTTCGAGCGCCTTATGCTGATTGTGCTGGTGTTCACAGCCCTCAATCTGTTGCGCCGCGGCATGTCCTGAATTCGGTCTGACCGATCAATCGCGCAACCCCGCGACGCGCTGTTTCGCCATCGCCATCATGAATGATAAATCACTGCCCGCCAGAACGAAGGGCATTCCCATCGCGGTGTAGCGGGTCATCAGTGTCGGTTCGTAGACGCCGCCCAGACCAGCGAATTTGTTGTTGGCTTTGCACGCGGCGATAATCCGTTCATATGCGCCAGCAATCTGCGGACTATCGATTTGTCCCGGGATGCCCATTTCCAAACAGAGGTCATTGGTACCCACTAGCAAGATATCAATGCCCGGCACCGCAGCGATCGACTCAACGTTCTCGACTGCGGTTGGAGTCTCGATCATGACAATCAAAAGGGTCGCCCTGTCGATGGCCGCCGTCGCCTCGGCCGCCGGCAGAGATTGGAAATCGATCTGCGGCAATGCGCCCGTGATCGAACGATGGCCAACCGGCGGATAACGACAATTGTCGACCACCTTTGCGGCCTGTTCTGCCGTGTCGACGTGCGGAACGACGATACCCATTGCGCCACCGTCTAGGACGCGGGTGGCGTGATAGTGTTGCATGCCCGGGACACGCACAATTGGTGTGACGCCGGCATCCTGAGCGGCGACTGATATACGGCTGGCCCAATCGACCGACATGGTGCTGTGCTCCATGTCAATGAACAACCAATCGAACCCGCAACTTTTTGCAACTTTTCCGATGTCCACGTCGCGCGATTGGCGCAACCCCATGCCTATTGCCAATTCACCGGAATCTAGCCTTTCGCGGACACGGTTTCTGATTTGCATGATTATTTTCCCTCCCTTTTTCGCGCGCTTCGCCACCAGTTTGTGCGGCGATTCGCCCATGAATGTGGCTCGATGATACTGCCGTCTTTGCCGCAAATGTCACAATGACCCTAGTTTTTTTCGCGACCTAGGCATTTTCGTTTCGGAGCTGTAATTATCCCGTGGGTGAATATGTGTATTCTAACCAGGTCGCCGATACATCATTTGGAACATAGATATAAACATGGGCGCCTACACCGAGTCGTCTTGGGCAACACAACGCGGCAACAAATTCGCGCGTCGACCGAAGTCCGCGACGGCGTGCGTCAAGCAATCATGAAAAACCTCCTACTCATCTTGTTTGTCGTGTTCGCGCTGGCGATTGGCGCCAGCCTTGGGTTTGCGTCGACCAATTCACTTGCCCGGATCGTCGAACAAGATTGGTTTAGGGAGGGCCTAAAACTTTGGCCGGTCCTGGTCGCAGGCGTCATGGTGCTGTTTGGCGGCTTGCTTGGTCTTTATGGAGCTCATTACGGATCAGCGCGAAATTTGGAGAACATCACCGATCTGTTTCGGAATCAATGGCAAGCGCAGAGTGATCACGAAGCCAGAGTTCGAGATCAAGAAGCGCGCACCTTGGCGATGGCCCTCGTCGCCGAACTTCGCAACCTACAAAGCCGATTGTCTGGTTACGCGATCGGCATTGAAGCATGGAATGAAGCCGATTTTGTGCCAACTGCCGCGCAGCTGCGCGCGGCGATCAACACGGAAACACCAATATTTACCGCCAACGCACACCGAATCGGGCTATTGGGTCCGGAAGCGGCATCATCTGTTGTTGGTTTTTACGGTTTGGTTCAACTGTTGCAGGAATCCATCACCGTCGACGCGGCGGCGCTCGGCAACACACCGATTCGGCGACGAACCCTGTTGGATTACGAAAGCCGAATGGAAAAGGCAGCGCTGGACGCCGTTCAAGTGATCGGCCTGCTCACCGATTCCAATGCGTCGACCGATGCGCCAGGCGCGCTCAAACAACTTACGACGCACCCGAAGCTTGACCGCATAAGTTGATCGTCGACAGCCCTGTTCGACATTTGTGCCGGCATGTTGCGGGAGATGGTTCCATGAGTATTCATGTGACAATCTCAGTCAAGAATGAGCAGTCAATTATCAGATCTGTGTTGTCATCATTGTCAACGTGACGTTTTTCGACGATTATGACTGCGTTCGTTCCCCGGCAATTGTTTCTGAGTAAGCATAAACATGCGCGACCCCCGTGAAGATAGTAGTTTTTCTATTTTTCTCATATTTATTATTGTTTTGCTGGTCGGCTTGGGTCTTGGAATTGCTGGCTCTCGCTTCCTCAACGACCCGGAATTTCGTGCGCTCTTGGCGCCCTGGCAAACCCTGATCACGGGCGGGCTTGCCGTTGTTGCGGCATTCATCGCGTTGGCCGCCGCTACGAGTGCCACAACAGCAACAAGCGTGGCGGCGCATGCTCGGCGCGATGCCGATGCCGAAGACGCACGGGACGCCGTCGCCCTGGCCTTGCGTGCTGAAATCCTTGTCTTACTCGACGGACTGGACCGGCGCCGCGAACTGTTGTTCTCTCTTGAGATCGCGGACGATAGTCGGCCGACCTTTGCTGCACCTTTGACACCCCTTCCGGACACAGTCGTATTCGACGGCAATGTTGGCAATCTCAGGCTTCTTGATGCCGCCGATTCGGAACATGTCGTGCGTTTCTATGCGCGATTTCGCGCATTTTCGCACGAGTTCGGCACCACCGCCGGCCGTTCGCCGGGCAGAATGGCGCAGCTTGGCCGGACCGCGTGGCTTACGGCCATCGACGATTTGACTGAAATGGGCAAGATCTTGTCGGATCGCTTGTTGGAGATCGCTGATCGCCGTCGTCCCGGACGAGAGGCGAGCGATCCCTAGAGCCCTTTCGGACAATATGGAGCCGTTCTGCCGGAGCGATCTTGCGCCGAAATCAAGCCGGATGCGCGCCAGGTAGATTTGCCTTAGAAAAGTGCCATGATGTTATTCACGATCAGGGAACAGCGGCGATAATCGGACACCAGGCGTCGCGCACACCAATTTCTCCATGACCAAGCCAGAGACGCCCCTGCGGCGTTGGCGCAAGCGCCGTGGGCTCACCCAAAGCCAGTTGGCCGACCGCGTCGGTACGCGCCAACAACAGATCGCCAAGTTGGAAAACGCCCAGCGCCGCTTGAGCGACGACTGGCTCGGTCGTCTGGCGCAGGCTCTGGATATCGCGCCGTCGGATTTGTTACCGGGTTCGATTCCGAGCATTCCCGTACGTTATCTCGTCAGCAGCGCGTTCGCCGAATCGCGACCGGATCAGTTTGTCGTTCGCGACGACAATGACCGTGTCCATCCGCCGCGCGGGCTTGACGAGCCGGAGAATTGTGCGGCGGCCCGCATCCTGGATGACAGCGCGGACATTTTGTACGCGCCTGGATCGGAAGTAATTTACCGACCGATTGTTCAAATTGCAGTACCTCTGGAGATCGGAACCGAAATTTTGGTCCGCCACTATGCCGCGACCCGTCGCACTGCGATGCCGATGGAAGTCTTGGTTGGCTACCTTGACGCAAATTTCGCGGGCGACCTTGTTTTGGTCACGCGCAGCAGCAACCGCCAGGTCCCGGCAAGTATTGTCATCCAACCATTTCGGGGGACAGCCGGTTTGACGGATCGAAGCGGCGAGTGGCGTGCCGCCCAACTGGGGTCGCGACCAACCATTACCTATACGGCAAATGCCGACGACCCGGGTGATATCGTTGGCGTGATCGTTGCCGCCATGGTGGTCAAGTGAGACCGACGCCCACCCCAACGATCCAGAACCACCCGCACCACAGTTTGGGTCGCAACTTTCGATTAATTACCCCATTTTGGGGTTGATCGAACCTGATTTTTGGCGTATTCGTTCCTTAGCCTGACATTCAAAGTGGCCGATCATGCCAGCATGCGATCCACCACGAGTACGCCCCACAATTATTGGCCAGCCTTCGAGCCAATCCAGCCAACGCAAGATCGATATGTGCGTGGAAACGCTGTTTGGCTATGTACTGTCGGAACTACGGCCAACCTATGGCGATGCCCCGACTTTGGCGGCGTTACAAGCAGTATTTGTCAGCTTGGCAAAGGAAAGCGGCTTCCTTGAGGCAGCCATTCAAGCGACAAAAGATCAACTCAATCTAATGGAGAATCATTCGGAGCTCATAAATACCCGTGTTCTTGGCGGCCGACAGTAGCGCTGCGCCTGTTCCACGAACGGTCGCGTGCCGCGGGGACTCAGCCGATTTTCGGGTTGAAAATTAGCTCCGAAATGAAATAGCAGCCCGCCCACAGCACGGATCTGTTGCTCCAGCGTACCACCTCGGTCATGCTCACTGACAAGCGACCTGACGATGAGGTCAGCCAATCCAACGGCAATGAAGGGGTTTTGCGGCGGGATTTTGTGCCGTGATGTTTGGAACGAGCGATGACCATCCACGATCCCATTCACGCGCTTCGGTCCATGATCAAGGGTCATCGGACGATCGCCGTCTTCACCGGCGCAGGCATCAGTACAGAATCAGGTATTCCGGATTTTCGTAGCCCTGGAGGCATCTGGACGAAGTTCAAGCCAATCGACTTTCGCGAATTCATTGGGTCCGAAGCGGCGCGACGGGAATATTGGCAACGAAAGTTTGGATCGGACCCGGTTATAGCGGATGCCCGACCCAATCGTGGGCATCGTGCCGTCGCACATTTGATTGGCCAAGGCCGCGCGACGGCGGTCATCACCCAAAATGTCGACGGACTACACCAGGCCGCCGGGGTGCCCGAGAACAAGGTCATCGAGTTGCATGGCAATACCACCTACGCGAAGTGCCTTTCATGTGCGGCGCACTACGCGCTAGACATATTGCGGGAGCGTTTCAATGTGTCCGGGAACCCGCCGACGTGCGATGATTGCGGTGGTCTGATCAAACCGGCAACGATTTCGTTTGGACAACCCATGCCCGAGGCCGAAATGCGATTGGCGGAACGGCAGACCCTGGCGTGCGATTTGTTTCTGGTATTGGGTTCGTCATTGTCGGTTCAGCCCGCGGCTGGATTTCCGGTACTCGCCAAACGAAACGGCGCCACGCTCGCGATCGTTAATCGTGATGCGACTCCCCTCGATGGTGTCGCAGACCTTGCGCTGCACAGCGAAATCGGCGACACGCTGGGGGCCGCGGTTGGTATCGCCTAACCATCGGATATTTTCCTCAAATTCGAAATTTATTTGCCCTGCCTTGGTGGGGCGCGACGATAGCCGGTTATTTGATAGTTCCGTGACGGGCGTCACAATCGTGCGCCACGACAAGACACTAGATTGACAGCATGACACCAGATACGACCCAAGAATGGATCTACATTATGACCATCGCTGCCGCGGCAGTGTCGTTGACGGCTATGGTCTTTCAAACCGGTCGATGGTTTACAGGACTCATGGCTGTCACATTGTGGGGTGGTGTCGCCCTTTCGCTCACTGCGCGGCTAGCCTTTTTCTAGCGCACATCACGCTCAATTGCGGTCGCACTATATTCAATAATTATTTGATATTATTAGATATAATTTGGTTCAGGCGGAGTCGCTTGAACAAAGATTGATCTGGCGACCGTTCCCAGTACCCGCGGCATCCAGCCCACTTTCTGACGATATTGATTCATGTCCGTTGGCGATCGGGCGTTGCGATCCACGCGAAAGGCCGCACAGCTTGATGTCTTGCATAGAGCAAGCCGTCAGACGTTGTGGTCGCCCACGTCGAATCCAACGCGGTCGCCCGCTGATCAGCAACCGGCAGGATGGTCAAATCTGGTCGGCAAGTACGCGAGCCTTGATCGTCTGGACCATTCCAGCCCATCATCTTCGCGCGATCCCAAACCGATACGCTCAATATGGCTGACGACCGGGCATCTGACCCACATTCCGCGCGCGACGATGGTGACCCGCGCCCGACGGGAACATTGTTAGTTCCAGCAGAATTGCCTGAGTCGGAACTCCGGCGTGTCACACGTCTCGCCTGGCGACCGGCTTGGCGGCAACGGTACCGGCGCGGCTGCCTCGAACCGCTACTTTGTATCCTGCGAGTCTGTTCCCGACCCCGCAATCACCGATCCTAGAGCGTTTGACGCTCAAAAGCGTTGGCGCGAAGTGATCTATCTATTTGATACAGTTCAATTTAACTTCGTTCCAACGACTCTGTATGAACGAACATTGATCTAGCAACCTCAGGTCTCAATGTCGTCAAACAGAGCGGTAGAAAGATACCTTTCCGCAAATGACGGAATGATAACCACCATCAATTTACCTTCCGATTCGGGACGTTGACCGACGGTCACTGCAGCATGCAGCGCGGCCCCTGACGAAATACCCAACGGCGCGCCCTCAAGAGGCGCGACTTTTCGGGCCATGGCCATGGCCTCGTCATTGCTGACTTGAATGATCTCATCGATTTGATCGGTGTCGAGAATATCCGGCACGAAGCCAGCGCCGATCCCCTGGATCTTGTGGGGTCCCGGCGCCCCACCCGACAGAACCGGGCTGTGTGTCGGCTCAACCGCGACCATCTTCAAACCCGGCCTTCGCTCGCGTAATACCTGGGCCGTACCCGTCAGCGTGCCCCCGGTCCCAATACCGCTGACGATGATATCCACCTGGCCGCTTGTATCCCGCCAAATCTCTTCAGCCGTCGTGCGGCGGTGGATAGCGGGATTTGCCGGATTCTGGAACTGTTGCGGCATGATCGATCCCGGAATCTCATCAAGCAGCTCATTTGCCCGGGCGATCGCGCCGTTCATGCCCTTCGGCCCTTCGGTCAATACGATCTCGGCGCCCAAAAAACGCAGCATCTTGCGCCTCTCAATCGACATCGTCTCCGGCATGGTGAGTATCAGACGATAGCCCTTCGCCGCCGCAACAAATGCCAGAGCGATGCCAGTGTTTCCCGACGTTGGCTCAATTAAGGTATCGCCCGGCTTGATCCGCCCCGATTCTTCCAAGGCTTCGATCATCGACACACCGATGCGATCCTTCACCGATGCCAGCGGATTAAAGAACTCCAACTTGCCGACCAAATCAGCCCGACAATTTGTCGCGTCCGCCAGTTTCTTGAAGCGAACCAGTGGTGTGTTGCCGATCGTCTCGATGATGCTGTCGTAAATCCGGCCGCGGCAATCGACGGCTGGCTCTTGATCCAATTTTGAACTCATGTCATCTGCCTCCGCACTCCCACGCACTACGCCGACCCTTCAGCTAACACAACGCCTATGCGCCGCGCTATCCTAAACGGATCGGCGATGAGCCAGCTACGTGCTTACGGCTTTGTGTCCGCCTCAAACGCAGCGCCAAGGCGAGCCTCAAGATCGCGCAGATCATCCGGTATCGGCATGTTCATCGCCCGCATACTGTTAATAAGCTGCTGAAGGCGAAGGCAAATCTCGTGTGAGTCGCCAAGATCGCCTTCCATCTCGGCAAGCAAGTCCATCACGGCCGCTTCGATTTCCTCGCGATCCATATTCGGGACCCCTCCTTTTCGACAACAAGCACCTACACAATGTGGTGTTTGCCAACCGGTCGAACGCTGGTCGCTTGCGGACCTTCATCGCCGACCGCTTCGCTAAATCGCACTTCGGTGCCAACCTCAAGCGAATCAAAGTCGGCGCCGATCACACTGTTGCGGTGAAAATAGATCTCACGTCCGTCGGCACTGGCCAGAAATCCGTGATCGGCGTTCGCGACCAAGCGCACGACGCGACCATGGGGCGGCGCTTCGTGAAACTTGGTTCGGCCCCGACGTTCCCGAACGTGGTCTCGCAATTGCCGTTGCGCGGCGCTAAACGCATCGCGCAGGGCAACGTAGACGTCCTCATGGGCGTGCTTATCATGTTGGTCACGATTGACCACGATCTCCCGACCCGGCGTGGTGATGTCGATACGAACGTGAAATATGCGGCCTTTGTGATGACGACGATGGTGCGCCTCGACCATCACCCGGCAACTGGTCATGCGATCGTGAAGCTGCTCAAGTTTGGCCACGTGCTCTCTGATCCGGCTTTCGACGGCGTCGGAGTGACCAAAATCGCGAAAGGTGATCTGAAGCGGAATCTCCATAATTCGCTCCTCGACTTGTCAGAATGAGCTGTCGACACAGGCATGCACCGTGATTTGGGCGCGATGTCTAAGCCATTGTCGTAACAGCCATATCCGCTGATAAATAATCATACCATGATGCAAGCCAAAACGCTGGTCGGGATGACACTATGATTTTGTGGTGTTTCGAACACTTTGTACAAGCGGCATCAAAACCAACGACAGGGCGACCAAAGCCGCGACGACGACCGTAATTTCATTGAAAGCCTGAATGACAGCCTCGCGTTCGACCAAACGCGTCAAAATCTGGACCTGCGCGGTCGCCAGCGCCGGAGATTCACCGATCCCATTGCCGATTAGGCTGTTTAGTACGCCATAAATGTCACCGGCATATTGCTGGCCAACAGGCAGCTGCTCGCGATATTCGTGATAGTGGATCTGCGCGCGCGTCACCAAGAAACTATTGGCGATGGCCACGGCAACAGCCGCGCCCAACCGCATCGTCAGCTGAAACAGCGCCGTCCCGTCTTTGACCTTGTCGATTGGCAACAGCCCCAATGCCAAGCCGATCATCGACAAAAAACACATCTGAGTCGCAAAACCACGCAGCAACTGCGGCAGGAGCAAATAGACGAAATCGACGTCGGCGGTCAGTCGTCCTTGGGCCCAGGTACCCACGGCCAACAGCGAAAAACCGACCAACGCTACGGTCCGCCGCCGGAAATAGCGCAACAACGTCGGCACCAAGAATCCGGCGAACATCATCGAAACGCCAAGAACAAACAACCACGATCCGATTTGAAAAGTATTGAGCCCAATAATCCGCGCAAGAAAAAGTGGTAATAAATAGAGTGGCACAAACAAACCAGCGCCAAATATCATTATGTAAAACGCGCCAATGGCGAAGTTACGATTCTTGAAAATGCGCAAATCGACGACCGGGTAGCGACAAGTCAGCTCGCGCCATACCAATACCAAGCCGCTGATTGCGGTGATGATTGTCAAAGTGACGATCATTTCTGATTCAAACCAGTCGGCGCGCCGCCCTTCTTCCAGAACGATCAGCAAACACATGAAAAAAACGGCCAGCAGCGCGATGCCCGGGATATCGATTTGCCGCCCCAACTCCCAGTCCGGTCGGTCGAAGTCAACCAAGACAAACACCGTGACCGTAGCCAAGATGCCGAACGGCACGTTGAATAAGAACAGCCATTGCCACGACAAGGATTCACTAATCCAGCCCCCTAAGCTGGGGCCGAGCGCTACCGCGCCGGTTCCCAGGACAGATACGATGGCGATGAGGTTATCCTGGTAACGGCGGGGAAATGCGGCGTAGACCGTCGAGAACACCATGGGCGCCATGGCACCGCCAAAGAAACCCTGCGATGCCCGAAACACGATCATCGACTCGATGCTTGTGGCGCTGGCGCACGCGATGCTCGCCAAAGTAAAACCGGCGCCGCACAGCGTGAAAAGGTAGCGTGTCGAAAAAAGCCGCGATAGCCAACCGGACATCGGAATCATGATCACTTCGGCAATCAAAGATGCCGTCAACACCCAGCTCACTTCATCCGGACCCGCAGCGAGGCCGGCGCGGATCTCATCGAATGAACTGCCGACAATCTGGATGTTCAAAACAGCCAGGAACATCCCCAGCGCCATGCCAATAAACGCGAGAAGGTTGCGACCCCCAAGGCGGCGTTCGCCGACGCTGTCAATCACCTCAGCCGTCATGGTAACCGAAGCGACCATGACCAACTGCGGCGTCCGACACATCGCTGGACATGCTGGTCATTCGCAAACAAACATCTTTTCGTCCCATGGAGTCGCTCGCAAATCCGGAACTTTTCCTGAAAGCATAGGAATATTGCCGTGGACCCAATCGCGCGGCTTGTCCATGATTACCTATCCCGTCCGTGGCACGCGTCATCGTGCGCGGGCCCGATCCCGCAGGCCTGACAAAGGACCGTGTCATGAACAGGATCGCTCTGCTTACCGCAATTCTTGGCTTAGTCGTTGGCATTTTTGCTGGTCAACTCTGGACAAAAGACGAAACTTCGGGTGACGTCGCTGGCGACCTTGGCAACGGCAACGAACAAGCGCCACAAGCGGAGCGGATCCGCTGGAAGCTTGCCAGCGCCTTTCCCTCGGAGATGACCTTGCTCGGTGTCCAGGGCAAGCGTTTCGAGTCGCGCATCAGTACCGTGTCCGGCGGCGAGATCGAAATGAAATTTTTCGACCCGGGTGCGCTCGTGCCAGCGCTTGAGATATTTGATGCCGTGTCGGCCGGATCGATCGATGCAGGTTGGTCGTCATCAGGATACTGGGCCGGGAAAATGCCCGCGGCACAGATTTTCAATTCGGTGCCGTTCGGCCCACAGTTTGGCGAGCTCATGGCCTGGATGCGTTACGGCGGCGGTCAGGAACTGTTCCAAGAACTCTATCATCCGCACAATGTACATCCTTTGGTGTGTTTCTTCGTCCCGCAAGATGGCTCAGGCTGGTTCCGTGATCCCATCGACACGCTCGAGGACTTCGCCGGCCTCAAAGTGCGCTATTTGGGTCTCGGCGCGCGTGTCCTAGAGAAATTCGGGGCGTCGACACAAATCTTGGCGGGCGGCGACATCTTTCCGGCTCTAGAACTTGGGACAATCGACGCTGCCGAATTCTCCATGCCGGCGATCGATCTTGATCTCGGTCTGTATCAGGTCGCCAAACACTATTACCTGCCCGGTTGGCACCAACCTGCCAATATGGGCGAGCTGATCATCAATCTGGACCGTTGGAAAAGCCTAGCGGACCGTCAGAAGGCTCTGATCGAGACCACCTGTGGCGAAGCACTGGTTGACAGTATCGCCTCTGGTGAATCCGCCCAATCCGATGCGCTACGCGAGCTTGAGCAAAAAGGAGTCACGATCCACCGCTGGCCGCCAGACATGATAAAGGCATTTCACGACGGCTGGATGCAAGTCGCCGAAGAAACCGCAGCGACGGATCCTGATTTCGCCCGCATGTGGCAATCCTTGAAGGACTTCCGTGTCAAGTACGACATTTGGCGAACGTTCGGCGATATGGATTAGGTCACGCATGGGAATGGGAGTCGGCGTCCCAAATTACGGACACGCCGCAAGCGTCTGCCGCTGCGGTGCCCGTTGACGGCGGCTTGGCGCAATGGACGGCAATCCCGGCAAGAGTCGGACCGTGGTCGATATCGCGCATGTTGAAATTGGGCGCGATGTCAGCGATTCGCTCGGGCGTCAATACCCAAAGGTTTTGGTCAGCGCCGCAATGTAGGCGGACCCCGCCTTCGACCGGCTGCATTGGTGAACCGGTCAGTCGTTCCAGGAATGGAACATGTTGAGAAGGCCGCGTCGCGACAAGAAATACGGACGCGAGGCCCGATGCGCCGTTTGCGTGACGCTGGAATGGTTGTTTCCAGAAATTCTGCGGATAGTGGTTCTGGCAAAAATAGAACGCGCAATCGGGCATCGCAGGGTCGGTTGTGAACGCCAAAGTGAAGGCCACGCGCGACACGCTGCCGTCCGGCGCGCGCGCCTCGCGCCCGAAATCCAGAGGCGCGTAGCTCTTGCAGCCAAGCGCACATAGGCGATTGGCATCTGCGCGTGCGTCGTCGCTGGCAAAAACCAATGCCGCCATGCCTTCGCGTTTCGCGACATAGTCCCTGATATGCGCGCCGAAACTAAACTCTGGTGGTTGTGCCGCAAAGTCATGGTCAACCGCGGTTTCAGGTCGGTCGACCGTGACCAATTCAATAAAGCTGTGATTGTCGAATTGCACCAGACGATTCGACGTGCCCATGTGGTCTGGGTGGCGCGCAAGGGGCGTCACCGTGAATCCAAGCCGCGCGTAGATTTCAGCCGCCGCATCCAAATTACGCACCGCCACGACAATGTGGTCAATCGGACGACCGATGAGGCGGTTCGTCATTTATCGTACGGTCCGTTTTTCGGCGCCTGCGCCGGCGGTGGCCTGACGCCGCTTCGCTTCGGTGATGTCTGTCCGCACACCGAGGATACCGCCGTCCGCCAAAGCGATTTCTTCAGTCAGCAGCCAACGATCGCCAGACAGCGCTTCCTCGAAGCTCTCGTGATTATGATGGCGCGCCAAGCGTTCGGCGATTCGCTGCTCCGCATCCGCCGCACCGCCCGCAGCATGGCCCGCACGATACGCAGCGGACATGATGCATTCGAATCGCGCGCCAGTCTTGAGCAGGTGGGCATTCTTGCCGAGCACGCGGCGGTAAGTGTTGTTGCACCAGGTCAAACAGTCATCGGCATCGAACAACACCAATCCAACCGGTAGGTCATCGAGCCCAGATGGCACCGCAACACCCCCATCGATGTCGATCCACAAGACCCAGAGTTGGGGGGCGGTATTGCCGGGCGGTATCGGCGCGCCGACCAGAGCTTGGGCCGATACGGCACGCAAAGTCAGCCGAAAGCTGACATGTTCAGCCATTGGCGCGGCGAGCGCCCCGCCTGACTGCGCATTGACGGCGCAAGCCAACGCCGCCTCCATGTCTTTGCCTGCGAAGGTATGCCGCGCCACGCCCGCAAGCGATGCGAACGCCTCATTCGCGTGCAGCACGTGGTAGCTGCCGCCGCGATCCTCACAAATGATGAGTGGTGTTGTCGCTACCATCCCGTCCCCCTGGCCCGCACCGGCTGATTAGGGGACAAGAATGGACCATATGGCAAGGGCGCCGACTAGGTACCGCCTTGCGCCTCGATGTGCGATGCGAGCTCGATCGACGGACGACCGTCGGTCAGCAGCCCATGATCGGCCTGATAGGCGCGGATGGCGGCCTGGGTCCTGGGCCCATTAATGCCGTCGGCGGGCCCCGGTGTGTAGCCAAGACCTGCCAATCCGCGTTGTATGTCTTGGGTCACCGTGCTGGCCGCCCGTGGACGGGACGGGCCCGTGCCATCGTCCGATGCGTCACTGCTTTTCCAGATCGGATCACCGAGGTCCACTGTATCTTCATCGGTCAGGGCGCCGGTCAGTCCACCGGCCGCCGCACCGATCAATACTCCTTGCACCAGGCTGAGCCCCGTGACCGCACCCAGCACCGCGCCACCGGCCGCTCCGATGCCGGCGCCGGAGATTCCTCTTTCCTCAGCCGTGCTGCCGCACCCACCCAAGACAAAAGCCACTAACAAGGCGGCTCCATACAGCGCAGATTTGCGCATTGACATGAACCTCTCGAAAACCCGAACCTCAAGCCGATGGTACCAAGAAAAAGTTAACAATCGTTAACTTTCCCGGGCGGGTCGGAGCCGCCGGCGATCACGCACAGGTGTGTTTTCGGCGTACGCGGATTTGCGGGATAATCCGCCCTGCGGCGATCACGTCGCAACAATCGAGGCTAACGAGCGGACGGAGGAACCATGGACAGTGAGGAACTCAAAGCGCTGCAAGCGCCGTTCAAGCAGAAATACCAAGAAACGCCAGAGGCCGCTGAAATAACACTTAAAGCCGAAGGCGTTCTCGACGACCACGACGTCGCCTGCAGTGTCGACACCGGTCGGGCGATGATTGAAGCCGGCTTGCATCCATCCACCGGCGGCACAGGTCTGCAGGCCTGTTCGGGCGATATGCTGCTGCAGGCCCTCGCCGCTTGCGCGGGCGTGACCTTGCGGGCCGCCGCAACCGCGACAGGTATTCCGGTCGCCGCAGGGCGGGTCCATACCAGCGGCATCCTTGACGTGCGCGGCACGCTTGCCGTCGATAAGAATGCACCGGTCGGGTTCAAATCCATCACGCTGCGTTTCGACCTTGTCACCGAGGCGTCGCAAGAAGACATCGACCGTTTGGTGCAACTCACTGAGCGTTATTGTGTTGTGTACCAAACATTACGCAACAAACCACCGATAGACGTTGTCACGACGATCTTGCCTACCGCCGCACAACGCGCCCGAGGAATGACGTAGGCGGGCCCAGCGTCAGCGTTGCGTCCCTTGTCAAAGGTGGGTATGGCCGCGCCTGCCGAAAGCATGCGCGAAAATGGCGTAGGGTTCGTCTTCGCTATTCTCTTGATGCGCGCGCCTAAAGTCTTGCTGGTAATACGAAAATATAGTTGTTACACTGATTTGAGGGAGTTTGGTTGCTGATAATAGGCGTGTTTCGGAACAATGCCGACGAATAACAAAGTAACCAGCGCGTTGCGTACAGTGTCAACGCCCGCGGACGCAATAACAACTAAAAAGGCAAGCAAGCCATGAAACAGGGTCGGCTAATTTCGAATCCACGTCGCAAGAAACCGCAGAATCGCAGCTTTTTGCCCTTATCATTGGGGCTCGTGGCGGCCACCGCCTTGTTGATCGGCTGTCAAGGTTCGCCCCAGTTGGGCGCCGGCAGCTCGGTCGTGCAGGGCTCAGCCGGCCAAGCGGGCGGGCAAGGCGCCGGCCCCCAGTTGGAGCGATGCGCGCAACCGCTGGGCACGGCAACGCTAGTCGAACCTGATAACTACGTCATGTCTCGGCTCTACGCCTTGAGGCTGGAATCACCACTGCCACTAGTGCGGCTGATGATGGCGCAATCCAACTGTTTTCAAGTGGTCGACCGCGGTGCGGCGATGGCCAACATCCAGCAGGAAGACGCGCTTAAGGCATCGGGCATGCTGCAGGAAGGCTCAACGACGGCGCGCGGGCGTATGGTCACGGCGCAATATATCGTCACGCCAAACGTGGTGTTCTCGGATGATAACGCGGGCGGGTTGGACGCCTCTGGAGCTCTGGGGGCGGTCGGCAATCTCGTCGGTGGTGCCGTCGGCGGGCTCGTCGGCGGGGCGTTGGGCTCGATGAGCTTTCAAGAAGCACAAACCGTCTTGTTCGTCACCGACGCCCAATCGGGCTTGCAAACCGCCGCGGCGGAGGGTTCGGCCAAAGTGACCGACTTCGGCGGCGTTGGTAGCCTCCGTGGCTGGGGCGGCGGCATATTCGGTGGCGGCCGCGTTGGCGGTTATGGCGATACCGCTGAGGGCAAGTTGATTGCCGCTGCCTTGATGGACGCACACAACAAGCTCGTACAACAAGTGCGCGCGACAACCCCGAACTTGCCACCGGTGACGCCAGAGGGCTGACACCAGCGCACCGCTCCCCTGCCGACTCGAAGCCGCGAACGCGGGCACAATTCAGCTATGATGTCCCGTTCGAACTTCAACGGGGAGACGGTGCATGGCAGAACGGGAATTTGACGGTCGCGTGGCCCTGGTGACGGGCGGGTCGCGGGGTATTGGCCGGGCTGCGTGTGTGCGCCTCGCCCAAGGGGGGGCCAAGGTCGCTATCGGTTTCGGAGGCAATGCGGAAGCCGCCGCTGAAACCCAGAAATTGGTCGAAAGTACCGGCGGCGCGGCCATAACGATTGCCGCAGATGTGACTGATCCGGGTGCGGTCGCCGACATGGTCGAGACGTGCGAGCGAGCACTGGGACCCGTCGACCTGCTTTTCGCAAATGCCGGATTGGCGTCGTCAGAGGATCACACCGACTTGGATTTCGCGGCGTGGCGACGTCTGATGGATGTCAATGTCGACGGCGTATTTCACACGGTAATGGCCGTCAAGGACGGCATGATATCCCGAGGTTTCGGACGGATAGCAGTGACCGCGTCGATCGCTGGCCTGGCGCCGCGGCCGCGGTTGATCGCCTATGGGACATCCAAGGCGGCCGTCATTGCGTTTGTCCGTAATTGCGCCGGTGGGTTTGCCCCTTCTGTCCGTATCAATGCCATCGCCCCAGGGTTGACTGAAACCGACATGATTGCATCTTTGACGCCTGAAGCGCGCGCCAACATGGTCGAGACGACGCCACTTCAGCGGGTCGCACAGCCCGAAGAGATTGCGGAACTGGCAGCGTTCTTGCTGTCCGAGCGTTCCAGCTTCATCACTGGCCAGACCTATGTGGCGGATGGCGGGCGCGTGACATTGCCGTAGCGGCGGCGGCTGAGTAGCCACAAGGCGACACTGGCGGCCGCGGTTGTGCCGGCAAACACGTAGAACGCCGGCGCGTAGGCTTTGGTGATTTGGACAATCGCACTGAACAAGGCCGGCCCGACGACCACGCCCAGAAAGGTAAAGGCCACCATGCCGCCGGTGGCCGCAGACACTTGTGCCGTCGACACGACCCGCACGACTTCGGCCAAATAGATTCCAGGCCAGCCGGCGGCGACGGCGCCCAGTAGTATCGAAAAAGCAACGATCGCTACCACGGACCAGGTTTCGTTGAGGTTACTTGCCGCAACCGCGACAACGGCCATCACAAGGCCCAACAAGGAAAGCAGGCTCGTGGCGCGCACCAACCGGTCGCTACACCAACCAAAGAACACGCGGGCGCACACCCCGGCGACCTGCAAGGCGGCAAAGACCTGTCCGGCAGTGATCAAATTTAGCCCTCCCCGATCAACCAGATATGCAGGATAGATCGCGAAAATTGACGCCATCGTTGCAGCAAACGCAAAAGTCGCGATGGTCAGAATGCGGAGTCGCGGTTCGGCAAGAACGAGACCAATCGCGTGCAACGGCGCGTTGGCCGAGACCACAAAGGTCGGATCTCGATCATCGTCAAGGGCACCTCTCAACGGCGCGATAACGGCTATCGTGGAGATGACCAAGGCGGCGCCGCACAACAATGCCGCTTGCCAACCGAACCATGCGGCCACAAGGGGCGCCGCCAGCCCCGCGAGCAACCCGCCAATCGGCACCGCACTTTGCTTGAGCGAGAAAACCACGCCCCGGCTTTGCGCCGGCGTCACGCGCGCAAGGATGTGGCTGGCAGCAGGCGTGGCGAGGCCGTAGCCCATACCGGCGATCACAGCAAAAATCGCAACGCCCGCCAATGGCCCCATAGCCGTGGCCGCGACGGCCACACCGGCAACCCCAAGGGCCCACTGGCTACAACGTACGGCACCGACGCGTCGCGCGACCGCGCCGCCCAGCAGAGTGAAAATCAACGCGCCGCCAAACGACAAGGAGGCATAAAGCCCGACCAGGCTCGGCGCAATGCCGTAAGACCCGGCCAGCACCGGCGCTAAGACTGGGACCAGATTGACGGCCATAGCGACCATTGCTTGGACCAGCATGGTCGCGGCAAGTGGCCAAATCACTGGACCCATGGACCGCCCTTGCGCCACCCCGCGCAGCGAGCCGTTCATAGCACCGCGCTATGCACCACACCAACCGTTTGGAACTTTTCGATCCGCGCGGCGGAGTAGCCGAGCTCGCGCAATATGTCCCCATTGTCAGCACCTAAGAATGGCGCCAAGGCGCGCACGCGAGCCGGCGTACGATCAAATCGCGCGGCCGGCCGTGGCTGACGCACCGCGCCCAGTTGCGGGTGATCGTGGATCTCGAAAATCTCATTTTGGACGACCTGCTCGTTGTCGAGTAGAGCCCGTCGGCTCAATATCGGCGCGCATGGTACCTGCTCGCCTTGCAGACGGCGCAATATGGCGTCGGTTGTCCATTTGCTGATTTCTTCGCCAGTGATCTGGCGTCGCTCAGCTACATGCTGAAACCGCGCCGCCGCGGTCGTAAATCGTTCGTCATCGAGCAGATCTTCGCGATCGAACGCGCGGCACATTCCCGCCCATTCCTGATCTGTTACCGCACCAGCCGTGATGTAGCCATCTTTTGTCTTAAAAACCAAATCCATGCCCATTTGGCCACGCGCCGGATCCGCCTCTTGGCCAACCCATGACAGGGCCGACATGCCCTCGGGCCACAAATAGGCGACCATTGTATCAAGCATCGACAATCGAACGTGCTGCCCCTTACCCGTCCGTTCCCGCGCCAGCAGCGCGGCAGTGATGGCCTGCGCCGCCGTGACCGAGGTCGTCTTGTCGGGTATGATCGTCCGCACCATCCGTGGCGTACCGGTCTCCCGATCCGCTTGAATATCGGCGAGACCGGACAGCGCCTGGATCACCGGATCGTAAACACGTTGGTTCGCATAGGGGCCAGCCTCGCCAAACCCACTGATCGATACGAAGACGATGTCTGGGTTAATTTGGCGCACCACGTCCTCGCCCAGGCCCATACGCTCGATAGCTCCGGGTCGATAGTTTTGAACAAGCACATCAGCGGTCGCCGCAAGTCGCTTGACAATATCAAGCCCTGCGTCGGTTTTGATATCGACCGCCAGCGAGCGCTTACTGCGATTGCACGACAAGAACGACGTAGTCATGCCGTTATTAGGTATGCCGACATGGCGCATCAGTTCGCCGCGCGGTGGTTCGATCTTGATCACATCGGCGCCTTGATCAGCCAGCATCATGGTCGCGATGGGCCCCGACACCATGGTTGTCAAATCTATAATTCGAAAACCATTCAGTGGCCCGTCGTCCGATCTCTTGTGGTCTTGGCTGTCTATGTCGTGCTGCTTCATGCGTTAAGTCTCATGCTGGGTGCCCTCTGGATCGTTGGCCAACATTGCGCGATGATAGGTCGGACGCTGCGCAACCATATCGCGATACAGCTGCCAGTCGGGTGGCAGAGTAATGTGATAGGCGATCGCCCAATCTAGGCACGACATCATCAAAATGTCCGCGGTCGAGAAGTCGTTGCCCATCAGATAGCATCCTTGGCCCACCATACGCCCCGTCGCGGCCGTCAACTGCTTTAGGAAATAAGCCTCGGCCGCGGCAACGGCGTTCGGCGCTTCGCCGTACACATCGACCAAATAGTGGTGCCGCCGCATCAAGTATAGGCTGTTCGCGTCGAGTTCCATCAATACGAACGCCGTCCACTCGTTGACGCGTGCGCGCGTGACCGCGTCACGTGGCACCAAGAAACCCTCAGGCGGCGCGAACACATCGGTGAGGTAACTGACTATTGCTGCACTTTCGGTCAAGGCCAATTCGCCATGTTGCAGCACGGGGACTTTTTGTGCCGGATTGAGGGCGCGATAAGCCTTACTTCGCGTCGCCGCAGATCGAGTCACAACGGGCTGACAGACGTAGTCGACACCAAGTTCAATTAGCGTCCAATGTACCCGCAATGTACGTGTCGAACGAACACCCCATACCGTGACCCTTTGGTTGGCTGAGTCAGCGGCGCCGGCAGTCACGATGCGACCGCGCGATGAGCGCGCCTATCCGCTTCGATGTCTTGAGCGAGTTTTTCCAAATAGGGCCCAACGTCCGGTGCAAACGCCTCATGCGTGCACAGACGCTCATAGTGTGCCATGGCCCGCGCATAGGGCCCCAGTTGATCCGCATTCATGACGGGCGATAAATTCAGTTGTGCCAAGACACAGCTTTGCGCGCGCTCTCGGGAAAACAGAGTCAATTCGGCGACAAAGCAAATGTCGGCAAGCGATATGTCCGTGCCGACCAAGAACGCCTGATCGCCAGCGAGCGCCCGATCGATCCCGCTCATATATGTATGAAACGCCGCCTCGGCACGGCGATAGATTTCTATACTCGTGCTGTTATCTCGAAACGACAACAGGTAAATCTGGGCATCACGCGCAAAGATCAAGCTTGCGTCGAGAAAGCTATCGACCCGCGCACTGGAGTAAGCGTCGCTGCCACAAAGCGGATAGCGCGATTCACCCAGCCGCGCGACAGCCCGCGCAATGCTGTTGGATTCGAATATGCCGACCTTGCCGTCCGGGCTAAATGCAGCGGGCACAGTCCCAAACGGATGTGCCTCCAAGAAAGCTGCGGTCTTAAACAAACGCCCTTTGAAACCCGTCCGGGCGGCCTGGACAAGGTCGTCCGGCGACTGACGATCTTCGTCTGTTAATGGCCGCGCTTCAAAGTCCCACAACCAGCCTTGTAGCCTGGGGGGCTCATCGCCCCTTATGTCGAGCACCACCCCGTTTAGCCGAGCCGCGATCGTTGCCTTCCAAATGCGTGGATTGGGCAGGTAAGAGAAGATTCGCAAATCGCTCATGGTGCACCCCTTCCGTGGTCACAAGGTCGACTGAATGCTACAGGACAACATGCATTGGAACCAATTCGCCCAGCGCATGGCCACATTGCCCACTGTACGATGCAGTACGTCTAGGCTCAATTGCCGCGGGGCACGCGGAACATGAATACCAATGGGATCGACAGAATGGCGACGATTGTCATCAATTTGAAATCATTCAGGTAAGCGATCGTGGCGGCCTGGCGGGTGACTTCTTCGTTCAAAGCCAGCCTGCCAGCTGCGGTGTTCAATATCCAAAGGTCGGGAAGATACGGTGCCTGCGCCATCGGCGCGTACGGTGTCACATTGGCCGCGATCTCAGCATGATTGATCTGTGTGTACCGAGTCACAAGCGTCACCAATACGGAAATGGAAACGCTGCTGCCCAAATTGCGCATTAAATTGAATATTCCGGCGGCCTCGGTCCGAAATCGCATGGGCAGCGTGCTGTATCCAATCACGTTCAACGGTACATAAAAGAAACCGAGCCCAAGACCTTGGACGATCCCGGTCCACAGCACCGTCCACTGGGCAACATTTGTGTTGAAGCCGGTCATGTACCACATAGACCATGCGATGAGGACCAATCCAAAGACAATGAAAAAGCGCATATCGACCCGCCCGCTTGATTGGCTGACGATAAGCATTGCAATCATGGCACCGGCGCCACGCGGCCCCAAAACAAGGCCCACGGTGACGACGGGATAGTCCATCAGGTGCTGGAGGAATGGCGGCAGCAAGACCAAACCGGTCAACAGCAAGGCACCAAACAGAAAAACCAAAATCAGCGCGGCAACAAAATTCCGATCGCCGAAAATGTGAGGGTCGAGAAACGGCTTTCGCGTTGCCGTCGCCGTGTGGACAATGAACATGTACAGCCCAACCGCAGCGATACCTGCTTCGATTATGATCTCAGTTGATTCAAACCAAGCATTCAGCTCGCCACGGTCAAGCATTAATTGGAAGGCGCCTATCGCAAGCCCCAGCAACGCAAATCCAAACCAGTCAAATCTGCGCTCGCGATCCAACCGGGTCTCGGAGACAAATAACAGAATTCCGATCAATGCCAATATGCCGATCGGTAGATTGATAAAAAACACCCAGTGCCAAGTGAATTCCTCAGTCAGATAGCCACCTAAGGTTGGCCCGAGAATGGGCCCGATCATCACACCGACACCCCAAATGCCCATGGCTTTGCCATGCTCGGCCATGGGATAGCTGTCGAGCATGGTGGCTTGAGAGAGCGGGATCAAGAACGCGCCAAACGCACCCTGGAGAATGCGGTATGTGACCATTTCAGCCAGGGATTCAGCAATTCCACACAACATGGATGTGATCGTGAACCCGGAAACCGCAATGATAAAAAGCCGCTTGCGTCCAAAGCGGCCGGCCAAGAACCCCGTCGGTGGCATCATGATTGCCGCCGTCACGATGTAGGACGTCAAGACCCAGGCGATCTGATCTTGCGTGGTTGACAGCGACCCTTGCATGTTGGGCAGCGCGACATTGGCGATAGTCATGTCCACCGCCTGCATGATCGTCGCTGCCATGACCGAGACGGTGATGAACACGCGCCGCAGCCCGGTCGGCATTTCGTGGTGGCCGGTTAGTGTCGTGTCGGCCATTTCAGCCCCAACCGGGCACGGTCTCCCGGCACTCTACGGCCGCAGCCAACCAAACAATGGCTCCAGCAGGCCGGGCAATCGGCGTTCGTGGCTGGTATCGATTGAGACAGTTGCGCTCATGCCGATCCGCAAGGGCGGGTCGTCCGGGCGCCGGTCAATTCGCAAGCGTACCGGTACCCGCTGAACGACTTTCACCCAATTTCCGGTCGCGTTTTGCGGCGGCAACAATGAAAACTCCGCCCCGGTTGCCGGGCTGAAGCTCACAACTTTGGCGTTCCATTCGTGATCCGGGTAGGAATCGACGCGGATAGTCGCCGGTTGGCCGATCGCGACATGGGTGAGATCGCGCTCCTTCAGATTGGCTTCGAACCACAAATCTCCTGTTTCGACCAAACTGATGACCGGTTTGCCAGTTTCGACATAGCTTCCCGGTCGGAGATCGACGCGGCCAATGATACCGTCTGCGGGCGCCCGCACCACTGTGTTGCGCAGGTCCAGCGCCGCTTTATCGCGCCGCGATCGCGCATTGATAAATCGCGCGAACTTTTCGTCGGGCGTGTTGGGATCACCGCCCAGCTTGGCCAGCACTTCACCCAATGCTTTCTCTCGGACAGCGATTTCCTGAATGGCCATGTCCATGTCATGGCGCGCTTGGTCGACCTTGATGCCGGAGGTGACATTGCGCTCCGCCAGTTCGGCCTGTCGGCGAAACTCTTGCTCGTAAAAAAGTGCGTCGGTTTCGGCCAGCGTGACTTGCTCGCGCAAACTCTGATAGTTCGCGCGCAAAACGGCAATTTCCGTGCGGACCATGGTCAGTTGCGCATCAGCTTCGGACAGCGCGATCCCAAAAGATTCATCGTCGATACGAAATAGAATATCGCCCGCCAACACAGTGTCGTTGGTACTGACCAGAACGTCGGTGACGCGACCGTCCACCTCTGGGCCCACCGCGACCTTGTCCGCGCGAACATAGGCATTGTCGGTCTTGACGTAGCGGCCGCCGGTCATCCAATAGTAACCACCGACCAGAACGACCAGCAGCGGGACAACAACCAACAAAATCCCACGCATCATGCCCCGCGCCCATCGTCGTAGCCGAGATGGTCGGACCGGTTCCGGCGGCTCGGCAGTCGGTATGGGCGTCAGCGGTACTTTGGGCCGATCACCCGGCATCTCCGCGGTCGCCGGTTCAGCCATGCTTTGGATCCCGTTGAATCAATGCGACTACATATGCTTCTCAAAATGGCGTGCCCGTGTGGCCATGGCGAGCCACAAAGCACACGATCCAGCACCAATCGACAATTCAGGTGCTTACCACAGTTCAATCGGTTGTTTGAGTCGGATCAATGCAGGGGAGCAATGCCCCGGCGGCGCGTCTGGCCCCAATGCCTGATACCAATTCTCATTGCGGCGCGCCAAACGGTCAATCGCGGGCGACCGCGCGTAGACCGCGGTCAACCCTATCGGATCAATGACTTACGTTGCCGACGGCTGGATCTCTACGAGCATATCGGAAAACGTCGGGGCGTGACCGTAATCCGCGAAAGCTGGCGGATTGATCGCATTGACCGTGCGGCCGTTACGACTGTTCTTCGCCCAGTAACCCATCGGGGCAACAACGACGCCAGGTCTGGCATCATCGGATACTCGTGCGACTGCCTCGAATGCGCCACGATCGTTGAAAACCCTGACGAAATCGCCATCCGCGATGCCGCGCGGCCCAGCATCGGCGCCATTGATCATGATCATTTGTTCTCCGGCATGGTGCAACTGGGCGTCGAGGTTGCCATAGGACGAGTTGAGAAATGCATGGCTCTTTGGCGACAACATATTGAGCGGGTAGCGCGCGGCGAGATCCGGATTGGTCTCGGTGGCCTCGTTTTGGGGGATGAAATTGGGCAGCGGATCAATGGCTTTGCCCGATTGATCACCCGGATAGCCCTGCCGAAACAGCGGCAGCACCATGTCTCCACCCGCAGCCATGGACGACTTGAACTCCACCTTCCCCGACGGTGTCGGAAAATTGCCTTCACGATGCGGCACGAACTCGTCGGGCGACCCTACGTTCAGGCGCGCCCAACCCGTTTTGCGCAGGCTGTTGAGATCAATCCCCTGCAACACCGGATTGCTCCAATCCAGCGAGTCCATGATCATCTCTTCGTCGGTCCGGTCCCAATAGGGATCGTTAAACCCCATGGTGCGCGCCAAACGGCGAAATAGTTCGGTATTGGGCACGGACTCGCCCAAAGGCGGTATCGCCGGCTCGTTGAGGATCAAATAAAGATGCCCCCACGAGAACATCACATCGAATTGCTCCAATTGTGTCGTGGCCGGCAAAACAAGATCGGCATAAAGGGCGGTGTCGGTCAGAAAATGCTCGCTGACCACCGTAAACAAGTCTTCGCGTTTGAGGCCCTGCTCGATTTTTGCCTGTTCGGGCGCCACGACAACCGGATTCGAGTTGTAGACGAACAAGGACTTGATCGTTTGGTCCAGTTCGCTCGCCAGAGCCGGCCCGATGCGCCATTGGTTGATCACGGGTGTCCCCGGCTTGATCCAATCAGGTCGGCTAAGACCGTCCCAATTCATTGGGAAGGCCCAAATCGGCATATGCAAAATTCCGCCGCCGCAATGGCGCCACGATCCCACCAACGCCGGCAGGCCGGCCATGGCGCGCACCGCGTTGCCGCCGCTGGCGCTGCGCTCGATCGCGACCCCCATGCGGATGACCGATGGTTGGGTCGTTGCGAATTCTCGCGCCAACGTTCGTATGTCATCTGCCGGAATGCCGGTGATCGCAGCCACGCGTTCAGGCGGAAACTCGGCCGCGCGAGGTTTGAGTTCATCAAAGCCGACTGTGTATTTCTCCACATAGTCGTGGTCGACCAGATCTTCCGCGATGATCACATTCATCATGCCAAGCGCGAGTGCCGCATCGGTGCCCGGCCGGATCGGAATGTGCCAATCAGCCTGCTTGGCCGTGCGTGTCGCAACCGGATCGATCACGACCACTTTCGCGCCATTCCTTTGCGCTTCGGCAATAAACGGCCAGTGATGGAGATTGTTGCTGATCGTGTTGATCGCCCACAGGACGATATATTTCGAGTGCACGAAACTTTCCGGATCGACGGCCGCCGTCGGACCGCAGGTCATGAAGAAGGCCGTGATGGCAGCAGAATCACAGAATGTACGCTCGGCGATGGACGCGCCCAACTTGTTGAAAAACGCATCGCCGGCGTTCAAACCGTTGAGAATGCCTTCCGTGCCAAGATAGCTATAGGGCAAGATCGCCGCGGGACCGTCTTGGTCAATGATATCCGTCCACCGTGTCTTGATTTCCGCAAGCGCATCATCCCAGCTGACGCGCGCGAATTTGCCTTCGCCTTTTGCGCCGGTTCGTTTCAGCGGATGAAGGACTCGGTTGGGGCTATAGACCCGGTCCTGATAGTTGTTCACCTTGACGCAAAGTCCCCCACGGGTGAATGGGTGGTCGGGATTGCCGCAGACCTCCACGGCTTTGCCCTCCTTGACTGTCGTCAGCATCGCGCAAGTATCGGGACAATCGTGGGGACACGCACCAAATACGACCTTTTCCGTCATCTCTCCCTCGCCTTTTCTTCCTGCGCCGACCGCGTCGCTTTCGTCGTCGGTACGGTTCATGATCTCGGGCCGTCCTCGGCCCTTATTTGGGATTCTGCCGGCCGACTGCCCGTCGTGTCTTTCACGCCCTTGCCGTGACTTTGCCAATTCTTGCGCGTTCGTAATCGGGCTCGCTGGTCCGTCCACCAGCCTGTTACAAAGGGTTTCGCGCGATCGCTGGGATGCAATTTTGTGCGCTGGATTATTTCGCGCTAAGCTTGCCGCATTCGACGTCCAAGGAGTGACAACACGTGGCCCACATCATCGGTCACGGCAATGCGAAATATACGACCGGGACGCGACTCGCGACCAGCCGCGACCGCAATTGGCGCGGCGTGCTCGCCGAGCTTTGGCGACATGAAGAAGGCGATTTGGGAGAGGTCGAACCGCGCGACACGGAGATCATAGTGCTGATGGAGGGGCATGCGCGTACCCGTCGCCGTGGCGACGGCCGCCTGCAATATCACGACGCCAAGCCCGGAACGGTCTGGCTTTGCCCCGCCGGCATTCGCGAAGACATGATCCACATTTATGGCCACATGCCCGAATGCTTGCACATGTATATTCCCGCGACCCCCCTTTCGCTCTCGGCCTTGGAAGAACTCAACCTCGATCCGGATAAAGTTGGCCTGCAATATGACGGCGGTTTTCATGACCCGCTAATCGAGCAAATCGGCCGCTCGATCCGTGGCGAATTGGTGCAGTCTGGTGTGGCGGACCGGCTTTTGGTGGAAACGCTGGCAACTGCCTTGGCCGTACAGATCCTGCGACAGCATTCCGGTCGCGCGCCAACATCGATGGCCTTGGCGCGGGCGCCGGGCGCCCTCGACGCGCGCCGACTTGAAAAAATTCGCGATTATGTGGAGGCGCACTTGGAAAGCGACTTGGCATTGGACGAAATGGCGCGCCAAGTTTGCTTGAGTCCGTACCATTTCGCACGCGCGTTTCGAGCCGCGACCGGCGTTCCGCCCCATCGCTACGTGATCACACAACGTATTGAGCGTGCAAAATATCTGCTCACCCAGAAAAGCTTGACCCTGGCGGACATCAGTTTGGCCTGCGGCTTTTCATCTCAAGCGCATTTCACGACGACTTTCAAGGCCGTTACTGGCACGACGCCGGGCGCGTATCGCGCGTTAGTTGGCTGAGCCGTTTCGTTCACATTTCGCGGCGCGGCACAAATAGCATTTGCAATTCCCGGTCGATCGTATACCGTCAAATATGTGTAAGTATATTCTTACATTTTAGATGAACCCGCAAAACTGCAACAACGTACTCGGCAAGGAGGCAAGCATGGGGTCGATTCCCGAAGGTTTTCACACTTTGACACCACATCTTTTCATCGACGGCGCCGGTGACGCCCTTGCCTATTACGAAAAGACGCTCGGTGCACAAACCGCCATGCGCATGGACATGCCAGGTACAAACAAGGTCATGCATGCCATGATGCAAGTCGGCACATCGCGGATCTTTATTGCCGATCCAAACCCGGAATGGGGTCAGGAAGGTGCGTCGGGGCAATCGGCGATCAGTTTTTATGTCTATGTCGACGATGCCGACGCCGCCTTCAAGCAAGCCGTTAATGGAGGCATGGCATCGAAATCTGAGCCCGAAGACATGTTTTGGGGCGATCGGACCGGCGTCGCCGTCGACCGCTATGGCATTTCGTGGACCTTCGCAACACACGTCCGCGACGTGCCAATGGAAGAGATGGCCGAAGCCATGAAAGCGATGGCCGGCTAAGTCATCACATATCCCGTTGCCAAATGAGGTTCATATGGCTCTTGAGATCATGGGGATTCCCCAGTCCAACACCACGCGCGCCGTACGCATGGCGGCGCTGGAAAAAGGCGCCGCATTCGAATTCGTCATCGTCGCGCCACAATCGCCCGAAGCGCGCGAGTTCAACCCGCTCGGAAAGGTCCCGATCATGCGGCATGACGGATTCATTTTGTGGGAGTCAGCCGCCATCGCCCGATATATCGACGCGACCTTTGACGGACCGCCTTTGATGCCATCGGATCCGCGTCAAGCCGCCGTTATCGAGCAATGGATCTCTATGATCACGACCGCTCTCGATATCGTGCTGGTGCGCAACTACGTGCTCGAATATCTGTTCAACAAAGATGACGACGGCAATGTCGTCCGCGATTTGATCGACCGCAGCGTCAAGAAGTTCCCGATCCTGTTTGGCGCCATCGATAAAGCCGTCGCTGGCGGCTTCGTCGGCGGATCCGCCTTTACCCTCGGCGACTGCCATCTGGCACCGACCCTGGGAATCGCGCCACGTTTTCCGGAAAGCGGCGAGGAATTCGGAAAATACCCGGCGCTCGCCGACTACATGGCGCGGATCGGCGAACGCGCGAGCTTCAAGGACACGGCGCCGCCACCCTCTTGATACGATAGCTGGCGTCGCTCCGGCGGCGCCGGCCGTTTCGGTTCGCAGGTCACCCTTGCCGCGGGCGCCGAGGTCGATGCGCATGAGATCGTGTAGCATCGGACCTTGGAATAGAGGGGGGGGCAAGACGACTATGGCCAACTCGATCGCGGTCCTTGGTGTGGGTGCCAGGAACGGGCTAGGCGCCGGCATTGCACGGCGATTCGCACAAGGCGGCTTCACCGCGTTTGTCGGCGGGCGGAATAGAGCCCGGCTGGAGACCGTCGCCGCCGAGATCGCCGATGAAACGGGTCAAAACGTTGTGGCCATACCGGTCGACGTGACCGACCGTGCTCAGGTGGTCGCATTTCTCGACCAGGTCGAGGCGGCAACCGGCGTACCCGACGTGATCTCTTACAATGCCGGCAACAATCGCCACATCCCGCTCTTGGAAACCGAGCCCGACACGTTCGAAGAGTTTTGGCGCGTGTGTTGCTATGGTGGTTTTCTGGTCGGTCAGGAAGCCGCGCGCCGGATGTTGCCGCGTGGGACCGGAACCATTCTGTTCACGGGGGCGTCGGCAAGCCGTCGCGGACGCCCGGGATTCGCACACTTCGCCGCCGGCAAGGCGGGGCTCAAATCCATCGCCGAAGCCATGGCGCGTGAATTTGGGCCCCAGGGGCTGCACATCGCCCATGTTATTGTCGACGGCGGCATCAATGGCGAACTGCTGCGCAGTCGCCGCCCCGACATCGCCGCGCAACGCGGCGAAGATGGCCTGATCACTATCGACGGCATTGCCGAGACATTTTGGCAGCTACATAATCAGGACAAGACCGCGTGGACCTTCGAAACCGAACTCAGACCTTACAAAGAGGCGTTTTGAGCCACGTCTGATCGCGCCGAACTCTCCTCATCAGACAACGGGCGACGCGCCGCCATCCAGGTTCACCGACGCGCCGGTAACAAACGACGCGCGGTCCGAAACGAGGAAGGCAACGAGATCGGCATAGTTTTCGGCTTCGCCCACGCGCCCCAAAGGGATGCCGGCAGCCATTTCTTGGTAGAGCTCTTCAACTGGACGATCGCCCGCGCGTCGCTCCCATTGGGCGCTTTTGATCAAGCCGATACAGATCGTGTTGACCCGTATGTTGGCGGACGCATATTCCTGAGCCAATGACTTGGTCAGGTTGATGCCTGCGGCGCGCGTCACACTGGTTGGCAAGACGCGCGCGGGCGGCGCCTTACCGCCGACAATCGTCGCATTAACGACACTGCCACCTCCGCGTTCGCGCATGATCGGCAGAGTGCGCCGGCACATGCGCACCACGGCCATGATTTTTAGATCGAAATCTTCCTGCCAACCAACATCGTCGGTGGCCTCCAAACCCGCGGCGGCGGACCGACCGGCATTGTTGACGACAATGTCCACACCACCGAACCTGGCCACCGTCTCGTCCACCAGCGCATCGATTTCAGCGGCGATCGCAACGTCGGCGCGCACGGGGTGCACCATACCGCCGGTATCGGCCGCGATCGCTTTCGCCGATGCCGCCAAGTGATCGCCGCGACGCGCGCAGCTGACCACCTTGCACCCCTCGCTCGCCAAGCGCGCGACTGTTGCCCGCCCCAAGCCGTCGCTCCCGCCGGTCACAATCGCTACACGGTCCTTCAAACCAAGATCGAACATTGCCCCTCCTTGTTCCCAAGCGCCCCATCGCGCGCATTCCCAACACGCTATTCGATACGATGCGTGGACGAAACACACGCCGCTCCATTCACACACGCAATCGTTTCCACTCCGGCGATTACAACGTTAGAATTTCATCCTAATTGCCAGAGATCATAAGAGTCGGCCAATGTCAGACATAGCCGCATGGCTCAAGGAATTGGGACTCGGCCAATATGCGGACGTCTTCGTCCGCGAAGAGATCGATTTCGACGCGTTGCCACATGTCACTGCAGACATATTAAAGGATATCGGGCTACCGGCCGGGCCGCGTTTGAAAATACTCGCGGCCGTCAAAGGATTGCAAGATGCCAGGCCGGAGTCGCCCGCGCCGCCACCACGGCTGGCGGAGCGACGCCAGATCACGGTCATGTTCTGCGACCTGGTCGGCTCGACGGCGTTGTCCGAACAGCTTGATCCGGAAGACTTACGCGATTTGATGCAGGCCTACCAAAAGGCCTGTGGGGCTGTCATTGAGCGCTATGGCGGCCATGTCGCGCAGTATTTGGGTGATGGCCTGATGACCTATTTCGGCTGGCCGCAGGCGCACGAAGACGATGCCGAACGTGCCATTCGCGCCGGGCTGGATATCGTCGGGGCAGTCAAAAACGTGACAGCGCCCGCGCCCTTGCAAGTGCGGGTCGGCGTCGCGACGGGGCCGGTGGTGGTCGGCGAGACCGGGTCCGGCGACGCCTCGGTGCCCAAGCTGGCGGTCGGCGAAACGCCCAACCTCGCGGCGCGTGTGCAGGGCCTCTCTGACTCCGACCATGTGGTGATCGGCCCAACCACGCGGCGCTTGGTCGGCGGCACGTTCGATCTCGATGACCTCGGCGCGCACACGCTGAAAGGCATCGTCGAACCGGTGCAGGCGTGGCGGGTGACCGGCGTTGCCCAGACCGAAGGTCGGTTTGAGGCACGCGGCGGCCATTTGACGCCCTTTGTCGGCCGCGACGCCGAAATCGCCATGATCATGGACCGCTGGCAGCAAGCCAAGGCGGGCGAAGGCCAAGTCGTGTTGCTGTGCGGCGAGCCGGGTATCGGCAAGAGCCGCATCACCCAAGTGCTCCGTGAACGTTTCGCCGATGAGCCGCACACGCGGTTGCGCTACCAATGCTCACCCTACTACACGAATTCGGCATTGTATCCGGTGATCGAGCAGCTCGAGCGCGCAGCGGGATTCGGCCGCGACGACACAGCCGCGCAGAAGTTGGACAAGCTGGAAACATTGCTCAGTCTGTCTGCCGACGATGTCAAGACGGTCGCGGCGCTGTTCGCGCCCCTGCTCAGCATCGACTCCGGCGCGCGATATTCGGCCTTGAACCTGAGCCCGCAGAAACAGAAGGAATTGACCCTGCAGGCGCTGTCCGATCAAGTCGTGGGGCTCGCCGCCGCGCAGCCCTTGCTGATGATCTTCGAAGACGCCCATTGGATTGACCCGACGACGCAGGAGTCGCTTGAGCTCATCGTGCCCGCGATTGCCGGCCACCGCGCGTTGGTGGTGGTCACCTATCGCCCGGAATATGAACCGCCGTGGACCGGTCTTGGCCACATAACGCCACTGACATTGACCCGGCTTGGCAAAGCCAACGCCACGGCGATGGTGGAGCGTGTAACCGGCGGCCGAGTCTTGCCTGATGAAGTTCTCGACCAAATCGTCGCCAAGACCGACGGCGTGCCGTTGTTTGTGGAGGAATTGACCAAGACGGTCATCGAAAGCGGCGTGGTGACAGCTGAAGAAGACCGCTACGTGCTTGCGGGCACGCTGACGGACATCACCATTCCATCGACCCTTCAAGATTCCTTGATGGCGCGCCTGGATCGTTTGAGCCCGGTCAAAGAAACCGCCCAGATCGGAGCGTGCATTGGGCGCGAGTTCTCGTACGAACTCCTCGCCGCCGTTTCGCCTCTGCGCGACAATGAACTTCAAGTTGCGTTGCAGCAGCTGATTAATAGCGAGCTTATTTTCCGCTCGGGCACTTCTCCGGCGGTGCGTTACACGTTCAAGCATGCTCTTGTTCAAGACACGGCGTACGGAAGCTTGCTGCGAGACAACCGTCGACAGCTTCATGTTCGGATCGCGGAAATGCTCGAGAAAAATATCCCGGATGTGCTTGAGACAAAGCCGGAGCTCGTGGCGCATCATTTGACCAGAGCGAGCGCGATAGATAGAGCTGTGCCTTTGTGGCTGGAAGCAGGCAACCAATCGCGTGAGCAACATGCGCATCTCGAAGCGCTAGAACACTTGAAAACCGGGCTAAATCTGGTCAAACAACTTCCAGAATCGGTCGCACGTGATCGCACTGCGCTTGAGTTCCACATGGCCATGGCATCTTCGCATTGCGCAACATCTGGCTGGGCATCGAACGATGCAAAGGTAGCCTATGACCACGCCAAGGAAATTATAGAGCGACTTGGCGGCGACGACAGTCAATTCGACATGCTAGTCGGCATGTTCTATTTCTATAACGTTGGCGGATTTCACGATGACGCTGTTCCACTTATTTTTGAAGCGGTTCGTGTTCTCGAGTCTGACCCAACGGACTATCGGAGAACGGTCGGCTACCAAGCATACGGACAAAGCCATCTTTGGCGCGGTGACTTTGCTCGGTCGACGGAATATTTTGAACGATCGATGTCTGCATATGAAGCGAATACTGATCGTGGTTTTTTGAATCAGTGGGGCGCTGACTTTTTCTCGTCGGACCTGTGTTTTCTCGGAATTGCGTATTGGGCATTGGGCTATCCGGACCGCGCCCGGGCTGCGAGCCAAAAGAGCTACGATCACGTGCGCGGGCTCGATCGCGCCCATCACCTTGCCTGGACCGAGGGGACAGCGCCCTTCGGTCTGTTGGTCCAGCACCGATTTGAGGAAGCGAAATCCTGGTCCCGGCATGGCCGAAATTTGGCTCAAGAAATTGACTTTGACTTCATCTATGCATCGGCGACGATCTCGGAAGGCTGTGCCCGCATTGGCCTTGGCGAGTATGAAGAGGGAGCTGCCCTATTGGTTCACGGAATAGATTCGTGGGGGGACCTTGGCGGCCGCGTTCAGGTGCCGCACGCGCGCACATTCCTTGCCTTATCCCTTGCCAAACGTGCGCGCTTTGACGAGGCTCTTGACCAACTTTCACTTGGGCTCGGCCAAGCTAAAGATGGGGGCGAGCATTGGACCGATGCGATCCTGCTTCGTGCGCGAGGCGAAATTTTCTGCAGCCTAGGCGAAACGGATCCGGCGGCTGAGGCATATAGGGAGGCCGTTGCGGTAGCCCGTGAACAGGGAGCAACAGGGTTTGAGTTGCCAGCCGCCACGTCTCTTGCTCGCCTATGGCAATCCCAGGGAAAACATCAGCAGGCTTACGACATGTTGGCACCCGTCTACGGATGGTTTACAGAAGGGTTCGACACCAAGGACCTGACAGACGCGAAAGCCCTGTTGGAAGAGCTGCAAGGTGCGTTGTGACGTGTGTTGAACACGCACCCGCATTTAAAAAAGCTGGTCGTGGCCGGGCTTGACCCGGCCACAAGTAGACACCGCAGTCGCTGGGCAAGCGGAAGTGATGGCGGTGGGCGGCGCCCCACCAATCTAGGTTCGCGTTTACTTGCCCACGGGTCAGGCCCGTGGGCGACGGGTGAGTTAGATGCGCTCGCACCACAAACAAAACTGGTCGTGGCCGGGCTTGACCCGGCCACTAATAGACACCGCAGGCGCTGGGCAAGCGGAAGTGCTGGCGGTGGGCGGTGCCCCACCAATCTAGGTGCGCGTTTACTTGCCCACGGTCAGGCCCGTGGGCGACCATCGAGTGAAACGCGGTTGTGCCGTAAATATGTCTGGTCGTGGCCGGGCTTGACCCGGCCACAAGTAGACACCGTAGGCGCTGGGCAAGCGGAAGTGCTGGCGGTGGGCGGTGCCCCACCAATCTAGGTGCGCGTTTACTTGCCCACGGTCAGGCCCGTGGGCGACCATCGAGTGAAACGCGGTTGTGCCGTAAATATGTCTGGTAGTGGCCGGGCTTGACCCGGCCACAAGTAGACACGGGCGGCGCTGGGCAAACAGAAGTGATGGCGGTGGGCGGCGCCCCACCAATCTAGGTTCGCGTTTACTTGCCCACGGGTCAGGCCCGTGGGCGACCATCGAGTGAAACGCGGTTGTGCCGCAAATATGTCCGGTCGTGGCCGGGCTTGATCCGGCCACTAATAGACACCGCAGGCGCTGGGCAAACAGAAGTGATGGCGGTGGGCGGCGCCCCACCAATCCACGGGTAGTGTCACCTAACCCACGGGTCAAGCCCGTGGGCGACGGCCGCGTTGAGAATGGCCGACGCGGCGATCGCGGTGCCTATGTCTCCTTTACAAACCCAAAAAAGATATTGAACACGTAGCGTTCAACATTGCAGGGCAGGCTTCTGTGCGCGTGAGTCCACACCGCCGGAAAGATCACGGCACGGCCTTCGACTGGTTTCACCTTAAGATCTTGCTGGGGAAACTCCAGCTCGCCACCAGCGGATACCGTGTTGAGGAACATGATAAAGGTGACGTGCCGGTGCGTTAGGTCGGGCCACGCGGCGTCGGAATGGACGGCGTGATAGGCCTGCCCGGGCCGATAGCGAAGAATGCTGTACCCTTCCGGCATGGCGAAGAGAGGGACGTCGCCAGCGTGTTTGCGCTCGGTCGTGTAGTGGTTAAGACAATCCTGCGCGAAAGCAAGAACCGGTTCATGGTCCACGGGCGGGGCTTCACCGCGATAATAGATCTGATCGGAATCACGACTGTAAGTATTGACACCGCCAACTGTCAGCGATTGGTTCCAACGGCTGGACCGATTTACATTATGGATGATCTCAGGACACCCGGTAGAGTCCAACATTTGGTATTGGCACACAAAATTATCGAGCCAGACGGGCGTCGCCGGAACAGCCGCCTCGTTTAAATGTGCTTCTGCGAGTGTCACGTTTCATCCCCTTCTCGCTAAAGACTGGGTCTCGTTGGCCTGTCAATCCAAGTTCCCACCATTATCGTCGAAAGAATCGCGACGACCAGACGCAGATTGCGATAAAGATCCCGTAGAACTCACCGACTCAGGGTATCTAAATCTCAATTTAGGAATGTTTATAAGTGACTAGATTTTGTTGGTTTTTCGATCCGGTAAACTGCCTGAACTCTCCCGCAATTCGACTATGAGGTTGTCGCAAGCAGGAAGACTTCGGCGCGCCGCTCCAATTCTCTGGACGGCCAGTGGCTGGTGTTTCGCGGCCATTTCACGACCGTCGGCTGGTTCGGCTGCCGTGATCTATGAGTGCAATCAGGACTCGATTGCCGAGCGCACCGTATGGTGGGAATCCGGGGCGATGACGAAAGGAGCCGGCCTCATCGCGGTGGCCATATAATCTCCAGCCTCTTCCGCCGGCATTGGCCGGCCGAAATGGAAACCTTGCAAGTAATTGCAACCAAATGCCAAAAGCGCATCGGCCTGCGCGACGGTTTCAATGCCCTCGGCCACAACGCCCAGGCCCAGCTTTTGCGCCAGATCGATGATAATATGAATAATGTCCTGACTATTCTTTTCGTCGGCCATATCACGCACGAACATCCGGTCGATCTTAAGATCATCGAATGGAAAATATCGAAGGTAGCCAAGGCTGGAATAGCCCGTGCCAAAGTCGTCAATTGCCAGCTTGACGCCCAAGGCCTTGAGATGATCCAGAACCAGCTTGGCTGCTTCGGGGTGGGCAATGACCGAAGATTCGGTCAGTTCGAGCTTGATTGTTGCGGGATCAACCGGATGCCGGCTGAGCACGGACTCAACGTCGTGCACAATGCTGTTGTCAGCAATCTGTCGACCAGAGACGTTGACGCTGACAAACAGTGGTTGCGATGTGGCATTGCGCCAGGCTACAAGCTGGCCCGCGGCTTGGTCCAATGCCCATGCGCCGATCGTGCTGATCAATCCCGTCTCTTCGGCCAAACCGATGAACTCACCCGGTGGTACCAATCCATGGTCGGGGTGGCGCCACCGCAAGAGCGCTTCAAAGCCGGCAACTTGGCCATCACGCGCTGTAACGATGGGCTGGTAAAATAGGGTGAGCTGCTGTTTATCGCGCAACGCGTGCCGCAAATCTGATTCACGAGTCAAGACGCCAATACCGCCTGAGCGCATTGATTGTTCAAACAAGCCCGTCCGCGAGCCGCCGCTTGCCCGAGCTTTGGTTAGCGCGAGCTTCGCATCCTGCATCATGCTTTCGGCGTCGTCATAGTCCAAGGCGCTGGTGGTCAATCCGACGGTGACCGTGCAATAGACGTTTTGTCCGCGGATCGAGGCCGGTGCTTCAAGATATTCACGAATTCGTGTGACACATGACAAAGCGCCTTCGGGCCAATCGGTCTCACGCAAAACCAGTGTGAACTCATCGCCACCCGTGCGCGCGACCAAATCATCAGGCCGTAGGGCTGCCGTTAGTCGATCCGCAACCGCGCGCAGCATCATGTCGCCAGCCGCATGGCCAAGGCTGTCATTGACGATACGGAAGCGATCAACATTCAGGACCATGACGGCAAAGTGCCCGCTCGCCCGGTCATGAACGCCACAAATGGCGCGGCCAAGTTCGGAAATGAGATGGGCGCGGTTGGCCAATCCGGTGAGACCATCATGAAGCGCGTCGTGCCGCAGCTGGGCTTCAATGCGCTCGCGCTCGGCGTTTTCCAACCTTAGCTCTTGATTGGTCGCCCTCAGTTCGCACGTGCGCGCTTCGACCGCCTCCTCCAAGGTCTCCTTGGCAACCGTCAACTGGTGCTTCGCTTCCTGGAGCTCCAGAATATTTGTTGCTGTGGTCCGCAACATGGAATTGAAAGCGCGCATCACGTCACCCAGTTCGTCGGAACGGTTGTCGGCGACAAGATGGGGATTGGGGTTGGTGGGATTTGCGCCCGCGGTGAGCAACCGATCGCGCAAAAGAAAAATCGGCATCAAAACAAGTTTTCCAAATACCGTAAGGGTAATACCGCAAACAACCACAGAGATCAAAAATACAAGACCGGCTATGCGAAGAATAAAATTTCGAAGCTCGGCATGAATCCATGCTGTATCAAGCCGACCTATCAAAGTAAATGGCAAACCGGTAACTGCCGATTTCCACAAAACATCCATGCGGTAATTGTGCGCGACAGAAGTTTTATTCGGTATTGTGCGCACGGATTGAACAAGTCGCAGATCCGGCACCTCGCCAAACGTGCCAATCAGTGTGCCATCATCGGTGTAAATCGCACCACCGACGAACTCTTCGCTCATGCGATCCATGAGTCGCGCGGCGATCAACAAGTCACGGGGCCGCGAATGGCCGTGGGAGCGCAACGCCGCCGAGGCTGTGGCCAATCCGACATGCTGAAGTCGACCAATCAAATCGCGTTTGTAGTTCGCGTATGATGGGACCAATACGGCGGCTTCAACCGCCAGAATGCTGAGGAACACAGCGACGGTCAGGCGAAAGCCCAGTCGCGACTTGAATACCATGCCCGCTCGCCGCAAGCGGCCACGCACTGTCCGCTCCGGATTGTGCATCGCAGCAAAATGCCTAATTCCCCTCTATAGGGAGTTAGACCTGCAAAGCGGATTTCAATCCGTAGTTGGCCAATCCGTGCACAACGGCCCCGGACCAACCCAAGTTACAATGGACGATCCGCCATATCGGGAAAAACCCTACCGCGGTAAGGGTTGGCGGCGGCAACCTGTTCATCGAGCTCAATACCGAGACCTGGCGCCGTCGGCGGTATTATGAAACCGTCCTGCCAGGTGATGGGAGTTTTCAGGATCTTCGCGTGAAAACCGTCGAAACGCTCGATACTTTCCTGAATCAAGAAGTTCGGACTGCAGGTCGCCAATTGAATGTTGGCCGCAGCCTCCACCGGCCCACAGTAAAGGTGGGGCGCGATCTGGACGTAGTGCGCCTCCGCCATGCCAGCAATCTTCTTGGCTTCCAGGATACCGCCGACCCGGCCAAGCGCAGGCTGCAAAATCGCCGCGGCCTTCCTTTGTAGTAGCTGCGCGAATTCATATTTGGTCGCCAGGCGTTCGCCGGTCGCTACGGGGATCGTCGTCGCGCATGCTACGCGAGCCGCTTCGTCCATGTTCTCCGGCGGCACCGGTTCTTCAAACCAAAGCGGCGCATAGGGCTCGAGCCGCTTGGCGAAGCGAATTGCCGCGGCGGTGTTGGTTTGACCATGGGTCCCGATCAACAGATCGCACCGATTGCCGACCGCCTCGCGCACGCTTGCCGTGACTTGGGCCGCATTGTCCAGCGCGTCGAGAGACAATTGCCGGGGATCGAATGACGACATCGGCATGATCGGATCAAACTTGATCGCGGAGAAACCAAGGTCCGCGTAATGCGCTGCCCGTTCCGCGGCAGCCGCCGGATTGCTATGGACGTCGACGAGCTTCAGCGCGTCGACCGAACCTGCGCCTTCGTAGTGCGCGTAGAGATACGTGTATGACCTGAGCGTCTCGTGGACTTGACCACCAAGCAGATTGTAGACCGGCTGATCAAGCGCTTTGCCGACAATGTCCCAGCAGGCCATTTCGATACCGCTCAGGACACCCATCAATGAATGATCGGGATGCTGGCTGTATCCACGTGAATAGACAGACCGCCACAGAGTCTCAATCTTGAACGGACTGGCGCCAATGAAGTGCTGGTCAACGACGTCCTCGATCATGCGTGCGACAACATGTGGTTCAAAGGGCACTCCATAGGCCTCGCCAATGCCCTCGACGCCGTTGTCCGTCGTCAGCTTGAGGAACACCCAATAGGGGCCGCCATGATGCGGCGGCGGATTGGCAACCACGTAGGTCTTCAGATCGGTGATCTTCATCGCCTCTCCCTTCCCGCTTCCGCTCGCATCTGCTGCCGCTCAAGGGCGCGGCACGCGCGTCAACACCGAAACATGACCGGAACGCGCGCAATCAATGCCGTCGCTAATTCAGAGAGTCCCGCAATTTGCCCATCAGTTCTCGCCGCTCTCGCCGCGCGGCCAAGGCTTGTTCCATGGTCACATCGACAAATCGCGCTTCCGTGTGGGGTTGCAGCTGGCCAATCAAATCCATGTCGGCAGAGATGACCGTGCCAAGCATGAAATAGCCGCCACCGGATACAGCGTCACGGTGCAAGACAATCGGTTCCGAACCGCCGGGAACCTGGATCGAACCATAGGGATAGCAGCCGTCGACAATATTGGAAGGGTCCGAGCCGGCACCAAATGGCTGTTCACGATCAACAAATTCCATGGCGTGGCCACCGCGAAAACGATAGCCAATCCGATCAGCTTCGGGCGCCACTTTCCACGTGTCGCCAAAGAAGTTTTGTAGCGACCCTGGCGTTAAGCGATGGCTGTAAATTCCGGTCAGCACGCGCAGTTCGGCCGGTGCACCCGGCATACGGCGCAGCGCTTCTGCTACCTGGCGTCCCGGCGCAGCCGCCACGTTTGTGGTGCCGACGGGCAGAGTGTCGTCAGCCGCCAGGGGACGCCCCTGGTGGCCGCCAAGGGCCCCAAGCGCGTAGGTCGAGCGACTACCCAGAACAACTGGCACATCGATGCCGCCAGAAACAGCGACATAGGCGCGCGCACCGCTTTTCAGAAACTCGAACGACAAGGTCTGGCCAGCCTTGACCGCGAACGACGTCCACGTGGCGCCGGTCTCACCGTCAACTTTGGGCTGCAAATCAGCACCGGTGACAGCAACGATCGCGTCAGACGTAAACGTCAGCTCGGGCCCCAGAAAAACGACTTCTAGAGCCGCGGCGCCCTCGTCATTGCCAACCAGCAAGTTGGCCGCGCGCAAGGCGAACCGGTCCATGGCGCCGGAAATCGGGATGCCGAGATGGTAATAGCCCGGCCGCCCCAAATCCTGGACCGTGGTCGCAAGCCCGGGCGAGATGACTTTAATGGCCATTGAGCACCTCCAGCAGCTTTTGGTTGTAGCCGTCAATGTCCTGATTGAATTCGTCCAACGAAAACGTCACGGGCTTGATCACTGGCTCAAATCGACCCGCCTCGACATCGGCAACCGCTTGGTCGTAGCCCGCACGATCGATCGGCTGGAACTTGACGATGTCACCGGGCGTGAAGAACACCATGAAATCCCTGAGGTAGCTAATCTCTTGGTTCGGGTCGAAAATCGGCATTGGCGTAATGCCGAACATCTGATAGCCGCCGGCGCCACGGACCGAATAGATGCAAGAAAAGCAGCCGCCATAGCCAACCGTGAGTTTCGGCGTATCCGTGCGCGGCCGGAGGTATTTGGGCACTTCGATTTGGCGCGCCCTTTCAACCATCTGATACATGAATGGCAGCCCGGCAACGAATCCGACCATGGAAACGAACCATGGCGAGCCAGAATGCGCCGCAATAAACTTGTCGACCGAGTCATAGCCATTGATACGGGCGGCGAACTCAAGGTCGGTGCTGTTGGGGTCCTGGTGCCGTTCGCGAAAACGCATGAGCGTCTCTTGTGTCCAAGGGTCGCGGTAAAACACGGGAATTTCGATGATCCGTGTTTCCAGGCGGTGATCGGCGTGTTCCGCCTGTTCTTCTATCGCCTTCAGCTCGCCAAGCATGTCGTCCGGGCTAATTACGTCCGGATCAAACTTGACCTGAAACGAGGCGTTGGACGGGCACACTTCCGTCACGCCGTTTATCTCGCTGGCACGAACAGCATTGGTAATCGAGAGACTCTTGAAAAAGGCTTCGAGCGACATTTCTTCGTCGATTTCGACAAAGACATGCTCGTCGCCACCAAAGGAATAGCGTGTTTTCATCTAGGTTCCGCCGCCTCCATCTTTCAATTGGGCTGCATTATCTTCGAGCCAATGTTCCAACCACTTCGTATGGACCTGCCCGGCACAAATGTCGTTGTCTCGCACCAAAGCTTGATAGAGCGGTTGCGTTGTCTTGATCCCCCTTACTTCGAGCTCGCTCAGGGCACGTGCCATGCGATCGATCGCCGCGGGTCGGTGTTCGTCCCAGACAATTAATTTGCCAAGCAAGGAATCATAGAATGGTGGGATCGCGTATCCGGAATAGATCATGCCATCGAATCGCACCCCCGGACCATCCGGCGCGGAAAATTGATCAATGACACCGGGGAATGGCATGAATCCGTTAGCCGGATCCTCCGCATTGATCCGCACTTCGATGGCATGGCCACGCACCGCCAAATCAGACTGATGCAGACCGAGAGGTTCGCCGACTGCGATCTTGAGCATGGCCCGAACCAGATCGACACCGGTGACCAGCTCGGTGACCGGGTGTTCGACCTGAATGCGGGTATTCATTTCGATGAAATAGAAATCGTGGCTGGCATCGTCGTAGAGGAATTCGACGGTGCCGGCGCCGCTATAGCGGACCGCCTCGGCCAGACGCACGGCAGCTGCGCACAAGTTTTCGCGGATAGCGTCCGGCAGGCTGGGCGACGGCGCTTCTTCCCACAACTTCTGCCGCCGTCGCTGCAGCGAGCACTCGCGCTCGAACAAATGCACCGCACGTTCGCCATCACCCAGCACTTGCACTTCGATATGGCGCGCGCGTTCGATCACCTTTTCGACATAGAGACCACCGTCACCGAAGGCCGATTGGGCTTCCGCACGCGCCTGTGGGGCAAGTCGTGCAAATTCGTTGCCGTCGGTCGCCACCCGAATGCCGCGGCCGCCGCCACCGGCCGCCGCTTTGATCATGACCGGAAAACCGATCTCGTCGGCCAGTGCCGCCGCGTCATCTAGATCATCGATCCGGCCGACGCTGCCGGGCACGGTCGGTACATCAGCAGAGGCCGCGGCCTCACGCGCTGAGACCTTGTCGCCCATCAAACGGATCGTATCGCCGGTCGGCCCAACAAAAACCAATCCGGCGTCGACCACTGCGTCGGCAAAATCCGCGTTTTCAGCAAAAAAACCGTAGCCCGGATGAACCGCATCGGCCCCTGTGGCGCGCGCTGCCTCCAAAATAGCGTCGGTATTTAAGTAGGACTTGGCGGCCTGTGGCGGCCCTATCGGGACCGCTTCATCGGCGCGTTTCACGGCCAACGACTCGGAATCGGCGGCACTGTAGACCTGCACCGTCCTGATCCCAAGTTCTTGCGCGGCGCGGATGATCCGCACCGCGATTTCGCCTCGATTGGCGACCAGCAGCTTGCGAATGGCCATCGGCTTGGTGCGCCCCCAGGGCCGCCGCTTAACTTGCGACCTCTACCAAGGGCTGTCCCGCAACGACCGCGTCTTCATTGTCGACCAGGAACTTCGCAACCGTCCCTGCACAATCCGCCTTAACCTCGTGAAATGATTTCATCACTTCGACCAAACCGATGATGTCGCCCTCGGACACAGCGTCCCCGTCTGACTTGTATGGCGGATCGTCTGGCTGCGGCCGCCGATAGAAGGTTCCCGGTAACGGCGAAAGGATCTGTTGCGTGGCCATGGTGAGTCCCCATACTCGAATGCGATGCGGCGCGGACGCGAAGTGTCTGACGCAAAACCGAATGCAGCTGACGTGCCGCCATCTTACAGATGGAGACCAGTCCGTCTAGATCGGCCGTAGATCGCTGGTCGCCGTGCGGACGACGCCACGCCGCGTCGCAACGCGTCAGTGGTCGCGCCCCCTCCGCAGCCGAAGAAAAGCCCGAAAAACGGTCGGCGGCAAAATGCGCGTGGCACGTAACGCAGGCCTCGACCATGCGGCCATAGTAAAACACCACCAGTTCGTCGTCGCCGACTTCGGCGGCGTGCGCAAGCTTGCCCGCGGCACCGTGAAACTTTCGATCCAGCGCAATAAACTCGGCCGGCACGGCGCCCTTCAAATCTTGTTTGTCTTGGTCAGTCAGTGACTGCTTGAGAATAAAGCTGTCGCGTATCTTGGTACCCAGTTCCTTCACATGCGCCCGCTCGCCAGCCGCGATGGCCACAGACAAATCGGCGGTCGCTTGCGAGACTTGCTGCATTTCCGTTGCCAACAGTTCTTTCAGTCGCGGTGTCAATTTTGGCCCCACAGGCTCGGCGGCCCCAGCGTAACTCACCGCCCCAATCGTAAGTACTCCAGCAACGGAAATGGTACCTACTGCCCAATTGGCTGCTCTTGTCATTTGTTCCTCCCGAGAATCCTGTTGGCCCAACTGGTCCACCGTCGGCAGTCTAACCCAGATATCTCACGAGGAGGTTGATCGTGAGCGGGACCTGTTCGTTGATCAGGCAGACAACAAGCGGATATTTTGAGGGCGAGCAGCGCTGTGGCGCCATTGGGCGCGGTCATCACGGAATGTGGTACGAGCCGCTTTCCTGCGGCTGACGCCGGCAATCCTTGCCACTTTCATTAGACGCTCGACCCGCTTGCGTCCCACCTGGATCCCCTCATCGGCAAGTTCAGCGTGGATACGCGGGGCTCCATAGGTCTCTTTGGAAACCTGATGGATTGCCTTGATACGAACGGTCAGTTCCGCATCAGCAACAGCCCGGTCGCACGGATCACGACCAAGATGGGCATAGAACCCACGGCTCAAACCCGCGGGCAAGGCTGTCAGCACTGTGCCCCGTTCGGGCCAACGCAATTATCTGCTCGCTAAATTCCGCAGGGTACGGGTTCCTTGTTCTTGGCATTCGCACACTTTCTCCTATCGGTCAAAATGTGTCCATCAAACCGGGGGAACTTTAACTGCATGCCTTCTAGCCTGAGTCCACCGACAAAGGTGGTTGTCTTCCAATGACTATGAGGTACTGTCGCGCGGGTTCGAGAATCCGCTGGCCAATGACCGTAAAAGGCCGTGCGATCCGGCGCTTGTGCGGCCAACATCACCCAAATTTGACCTTCGTTAAGGCGGAGTCGACCACCGCGCGCTACAGAGAATCATCATACATCGCATTGCCGCGCTCAAAAGTTTGCAACGGTAGACCTGGACCCCGCCAATGCTCGAGAACACTCAGAGGCGGCAATTTCGGCCGACACGAAAAGCTTCTAGCGGGTGGCGGTTCATTTGCCCGCTGGCGATTTGCTTTTTGCTCTTGGCATGGCCGGCCCTTGCAGCGCCGCGTTTGGGCGAATTGATCGCGGACGTGCCCCCTGAGTCGCTGGTGCCAGGCGCCGATCATTTTGGCGAGGTGGTTGGCAATCCGCCATACGTTGAAGCCTATGCCGGCGGCGAACGAGTGGGATATGCCTTTTTGAATACCGATATCGTCGGTGCGATCGGCTATTCGGGCAAACCGATCCATATCCTCATTGGTCTCGACATGGCTGGCGTCGTCAGCGGCGCGTTGTTGACCGAACATCATGAGCCGATTGTGCTGATCGGTATTCCTGAACAGCGGATGACTGATTTCATCGCGCGCTATGTGGGTCGCAGCGCGGCAGCCATATCCAAGGAAGGCACCTCAGGCGAGCGGCTTGTTGAAGGCATTAGTGGCGCCACGGTGACCGTCATGGTCATCGACGACAGCATCACCAATGCCGCCGTGAAAATGGCACGCGTACTTGGCTTAGCCGGTTTTGAGCCGGTCGTCGCGACGGCTCCCCACCCCGGCACGATCAATAGGGTGATTGACACCAATCCACGCGCGCCGATCGATTGGTTCACATTGGTCGGCGATGGATCCGTGCGACGCCTGCGACTGAGTATCGACGACGTCAACAAAGCCTTCGCGCGCGCCGGCAATGAACACGCCGCGCAACGACCGGAAAAAGGCGACCCGGACGAAACCTTTATTGACCTTTATGTCAGCCTCGCCTCAGTTCCGGCAATCGGCCGCAGCCTGTTGGGCGACGCTGAACATCGCCTCTTATCCGAACGACTAGCGCAGGACCAACACGCCATCGTCGTTGCCGGCATCGGCCGATATTCGTTCAAGGGATCGGGTTACGTGCGTGGCGGCATCTTCGATCGGATTCAACTGATCCAAGGCGACAACAGCGTTCGATTTCGGGATCGCGATCATAAGCGTCTGGGCGCAATTGAAGCCGAGCTTGCTCCAGATCTCGATGAGATTGCTTTGTTCGTGTTACCAGAAAACGTCGCATTTGATCCCACCAGACCGTGGCGGCTTGAGCTATTGGCCCAACGCGCGGTCAGCGCACTCGACAAAGCCTTCATGACATTCGACGTCACCTATCGATTGCCGGATACCCATCTGTTGCCGGCCCCAGCACCAACTCCCGTGGCAGCAATGACCGCGATGTCGGAACCCGGTACCACGACCGCTGCCGAAACGGCATCCGCCGAACCCTTGTGGATGCGAATCTGGCGCGCCAAGATCGTTGACGTGGGCATCTTGTCGGTTGCGGTTAGCCTGCTGACGGTGATCTTTTTTTTCCAAGATTGGTTGGCCCGGCGGCCGGTGTTGTTTGGCCGCGTGCGTATTGCCTTTCTTCTTTTCGCATTGTTTTGGTTGGGCTGGTATGCCAACGCCCAACTGTCGGTGGTCAATGTCTTGACCTTTACCAGCGCACTGATGAGCGAGTTCCACTGGGAGTACTTCTTGATGGATCCGCTGGTCTTTGTGCTCTGGTCGGCCATTGCCGCATCGCTGTTGTTTTGGGGACGAGGCCCATTTTGCGGCTGGCTGTGCCCGTTTGGCGCGCTGCAAGAACTGACCAACAAACTCGCCAAACTGGCGCGCGTACCACAGGTCGCGGTGCCGTGGGGATTGCATGAGCGGCTGTGGCCAGTCAAGTACATGCTGTTCCTGGGGCTTTTCGGCATATCAATCTATTCCCTCGCGCTTGGCGAGCAACTTGCGGAAATCGAACCCTTCAAAACAGCCATCATTCTCAAATTTTTGCGCGAATGGCCATTCGTCATTTATGCTGTTCTACTTATTGTTATTGGACTATTCGTAGAGCGTGCCTTCTGTCGATATTTGTGCCCGCTCGGCGCCGCGTTGGCCATACCTGGCCGCCTCAGGATGTTCGAATGGCTTAAGCGACATCGCGATTGCGGCGCACCCTGTCGGACATGTGCCAATGAATGCATGGTCCAGTCGATTCATCCAAATGGCGTCATCAACCCGAACGAATGTCTGTACTGCATGCATTGTCAGACGCTCTATCACGATGAATTCATTTGTCCACCAATGATCAAGCGGCGCGTACGGCGACAGCGGCGCCTGGGCACCCCTCAGCCAGATTCAGTTCGCGGACGAAAAGTTACGCCACTCAATCCGAAACGTCTTCCGGGTGCTGCATAGATTTGTTTATTGAGCCATTCGGCGACAGGTCAATCCGGCCGAAACGTGTAAAAAGGAGGAAGCCAATATGCTAAAGGCAATTCGGGACAGTGTGCTCCCCGCGATAAGCCGACGAGACTTGCTCGGGGGTACCGCCAAGATCGCGACCATGGCTGGGCTCGGCGGCGCCACCGCCGCCGGGGTGGCCGGATTGATGGGCAGTGCCAGCAGTCAATCGAAAAGCGCCCATGCGGCCGACAATGACGCCTATATCGGCCCGGGTGATCTCGACGAATATTACGGCTTCTGGAGCAGTGGGCAGAGCGGCGAAGTGCGCATAATTGGCGTACCGTCGATGCGGGAGCTGATGCGCATTCCGGTCTTCAACCGCTGCAGCGCCACAGGGTGGGGCCAGACCAATGAGAGCCTACGAATCCTGACCGAGGGATTGTTACCGGAAACCAAGGAATTCTTGTCGACGCGGGGCCGCACCTTTCTCAATGGCGACGCGCATCATCCGCATATGTCGTTTACCGATGGTACCTATGACGGGCGCTATCTATGGATCAATGACAAAGCCAATACCCGTGTCGCGCGTATTCGCTGCGATATTATGAAAGTCGACAAGATCATTGAGATTCCCAACGCCGCCGACATCCACGGGCTGCGACCACAGAAGTATCCGCGCACCGGTTATGTGTTCGCCAATGGCGAACATCGGGTACCGATCCCCAACGACGGCAGCATCCTGGACGAACCGGACAAGTATCATGCCATCTTCACTGCCGTCGACGGCGATTCGATGGACGTAGCTTGGCAAGTGATCGTCGACGGCAATCTTGACAATGTCGACGCGGACTACCAGGGCAAGTACGCAGTCTCGTCCTGCTATAATGGTGAAGAAGGTGTAAACCTGGCGGAAATGACCGCAAACGAGCAAGATTGGGCGGTGGTTTTCAACATTGAGCGCATCGAAGCCGCTGTTGCTGCCGGTGACTATCAGGAAATCTCGGGTGTGCCGGTGCTCGACGGGCGCAAAGGCTCGCCCTATACACGCTATATCCCGGTTTCGAACAGTCCGCACGGCGTCAATACCTCGCCCGACGGCCAATACATCATGATCAACGGCAAACTCTCGCCGACGGTCTCGGTGATTGACGTGACGCGCCTGGAAGATCTGTTTGATGACAAGATTGCGCCACGCGATGTCATCGTTGCAGAACCGGAGCTCGGTTTGGGCCCGCTTCACACCGCTTTCGACGGCGAGGGCAACGCCTTCACCACCCTGTTTCTTGATAGCCAGGTGTGCAAATGGAATGTTGCCGACGCGGTGCGTGCGTACGCCGGCGAGGATGTCGACCCGATAATTGAAAAAGTCGACGTGCAATATCAACCAGGCCACAATCATACCTCGATGGGTGAAACCAAAGACGCAGACGGTCGCTGGTTGGTATCGCTCAACAAATTCTCAAAAGACCGGTTTCTCAATGTTGGTCCGCTCAAGCCGGAGAATGAGCAACTCATCGACATTGCGGGGGACAGCATGGCGGTGGTCCACGACGGCCCGACCTTTGGCGAACCGCACGATTGCATTATCGTGCATCGCTCCGTCGTCAACCCAAATCGCGTTTGGGACCGAAACGACGATTATTGGCGCGAAGCAAGCGCCTGGGCGGCGCAAGATGGCATCGATCTGGAGACGGCGGAACACGTCGTACGTGACGGTGACAAAGTGCGCGTTTACATGAACTCCATTGCGCCCAGCTTCAGCTTGGAATCGTTCACAGTGCGCCAAGGCGACGAGGTCACGGTGATTATCACCAACATGGATGATATCGACGATCTGACCCACGGTTTCACGCTGGCCAATTATGGGGTTTGCTTCGAGATCGCGCCACAGGCCACCGCGTCGGTCACCTTCGTTGCCGATCGGCCAGGCGTGCACTGGTTCTATTGCCAGTGGTTCTGCCATGCTTTGCACATGGAGATGCGCGGCCGAATGATGGTTGAACCGCGGAGTGCGTAGCTGATGCGTCGTCGCGGGTGTCAGGTGAGAAACGGGCTGCACGCGACTGTCGTCCTCATTGGCCTGATGATCGCCCCATCCGCGATGGCCGCAGACAATCTGGTGACCGGCGGCCGCGATGCCTTGCGCAGCGCGGTCGCCGCCGCCGACGCGGGTGACAAAATCACCGTCGCCGCCGGGTCGTACAACGGTCCGATTGTGATCGACAAGCCGCTGACTATTGTCGGACGCGCAGGCGCCATCGTCGATGGTGGCGGCAAGGGTCGCGTTCTTACGGTTTCCGCGCCCGATGTTATCCTGCGCGAGCTAACGATTCGGCATTCGGGTGGCGACTTGTTTGAAATGGATTCGGGGATTTTCGTCGATGTCGATGGCGACAGGGCGTTGATTGAAGCCAACAAACTGGAAGGAAATCTTTTCGGTATTTATCTTCAAGGCCCCGAAGACGCGGTCGTCCGCAACAATCACGTGGTCGGAAGGGATGACCTCCGCATGAGTGAACGCGGAAATGGCGTCTCCGTGTGGAACAGTCCAGGGTCACAGGTGCTTGGCAATCACTTTGAACAGGGCCGTGACGGCATATTCGTCAATACCAGCCGCGAAAACAGCTTTCGTGACAACCACTTTGAGAACTTGCGTTTTGCAATTCATTACATGTACGCCGACGATAGCGAAGTGGCGCGAAACGTCTCGATCGGCAATCACGTCGGTTTCGCGTTGATGTTTTCAACCGGCCTCACAGTTCACAACAACATTTCTGTGGATGATCGCGATCGGGGCCTGCTGCTGAACTACGCCAACGAATCCGAGATCGTCGGGAACGCCGTCCGAGCTGGCCCTGAAAAATGTGTGTTCATCTACAATTCCTCAAAAAACGTTTTCAAACGCAATTACTTCGAAGGATGCGAAATTGGCGTCCATTTCACGGCGGGCTCGGAACGCAATTCCGTGACCGAAAACGCATTTATTGGCAATCGTACGCAAGTTAAATATGTCGGCACGCAATGGTTGGAATGGTCCGTGGACGGCCGCGGCAATTATTGGAGCGATCATCCCGGATTTGACCTGGATGGTGACAGGATAGCCGAGGCGCCATATCGGCCCAACGGCGTCGTTGATCGGTTGTTGTGGTCCCATCCGCTGGCAAAGACCCTGGTTACAAGTCCGGCGCTACAGTTCTTGCGCTGGATCCAGGCCCAATTTCCGGGCCTCCACCCGGGCGGCGTGGTCGACAGTGCGCCATTGATGTTACCTCCGGTCGCGGCGGGAGGTCCCGGATGAATCAGGCCGCGGTCGAATTCGTTGACGTATCCAAAGCGTATGGGGCCCTGAGAGCTGTTGCCGGGGTCACTCTATCGGTGCCGCCCGGGCAGCGCTTGGCCTTGCTGGGACACAATGGCGCCGGCAAGACGACGCTCATGAAGCTTATCCTCGGGCTCACTCATGCGAGCGCCGGCGCGATCCGGCTATTTGGCGTCGAAGTTGATGCGCACAACATCGCCAGGCAGCGCCGCCAGGTTGGTTTTCTACCGGAGAATGTATCTTTTTACGGCGGCATGTCGGCGCGCCAAGTGTTGCGTTTCTACGCCCGGCTCAAGGGCGAGCCAGCCGCGCGCTGTGATTTCATACTCGAACAGGTGGGACTCTCAGACGCGCTTCGAAAGCCTGTGCGCACCTACTCGAAAGGCATGCGACAACGGCTCGGTCTGGCCCAAGCCTTGCTCGGCGCGCCCAACCTTCTGCTGCTCGATGAACCGACCTCCGGGCTGGATCCGGCTCTGCGACGCCATTTTTTTGACGTGGTCACGGAGCTTGCCGCGGGCGGCTGCGCCGTCATGCTGTCGTCCCACGTGCTGACCGAACTTGAAACACGGACCGATCGGGCCGTCGTCATGAAGAACGGCCGCGTGATCGCCGATGGCTCACTCGCGGCGCTGCGGCGTGATGCGAATTTGCCGGTGCGCATTCGGCTGGCGGTGCCCCAGGGGCAAGCCGCCGCGATCGCCGAACGGGTCGACGCGGCGCACCCGACTTTGGTCAACGACCATGCCGTGCATTTGAGCTGCGCCAGTGTTGACAAAGTGAGCGTCGTGCGAAGGATACTTGATCTCGGCGTGGCCATCGACGACTTGGATATCACGCCGCCAACGCTCGACGACATTTACGCATATTACCGCGACCGTGAGACATCAACATGAACGCGATCGCCATCATAGCGGCCAAAGAAGCGCGCGATGGCTTGCGCAATCGCTGGGTCGTGGCAACGACATTGCTACTCGCGGCACTTTCGCTCTCGCTTGTCTTGATGGGCAGCGCGCCGGCCGGCCCGCTTGGGGTGGATGCGGTCAGCATCACGGTTGTCAGCCTATCGAGCTTGACCATGTATTTGGTGCCGCTGATCGCGCTGATGCTGTCCTACGACGCCGTTGTCGCCGAAATCGAGCACGGCACGATGATGCTTCTGCTCGCATATCCGGTCAAACGCTGGCAGGTCATTGTCGGCAAGTTTACCGGCCATATGGTGCTTCTGACCTTGGCAACGACGCTGGGTTATGGCACGGCGGCGGTCGCGTTGATCCTGATGGACGGTTCCGCGACTAACGCGGGTTGGCGAGCATTTGCGGTCTTGATCGGTAGTTCTGTATTTCTCGGTGCCGTTTTCGTCGCCTGCGGCTATCTGCTCAGCAGTTTCGTCCGTGAGCGCGCAACCGCCGCTGGCCTCGCCGTTGCAGCGTGGTTGGTGCTGGTTCTCGTTTACGACCTGTTTCTGCTTGGTCTCTTGGTCGCCGACCAACAGCATGCCATCGGTGCCGACGTTTTTCCCGTTTTACTTTTGGCCAACCCCGTAGATACATACCGAATTATCAATTTGGCCGGTTTCGAAACTGTCGCCCAATTCTCCGGATTGACGGGCATCGGTGCCCAGGCTGCGATTAGCGCCCCAACGCTCATCGCAGCGATGGGCGTTTGGGTGGTTTTGCCGCTTTTCGCCAGCATTGCGATATTCGCGCGCAGGGAACTATGAAAGCGATTTTTTCCCGACCGGTGCGTTTCGGCGTTGCCTTGTTGTTCGTGCTCGGCGCATGTGATGAAGCCGAGCTGATTGAAGCGCCGTCGCCCCAAGAGCCGACACGCGAATCGATCGGCTACTACTGCAACATGATTGTGCCCGATCATCCGGGACCAAAGGGCCAGATTTTTGTTGGTTCAGATAAAGAGCCGATTTGGTTCAGCTCGGTACGTGACACGATCGCGTTCATGCGCCTTCCGGAGGAACCGAAGAACATTCAAGGCGTCTATGTCAACGACATGGGAAAGGCGCAAACCTGGGACCAACCGGAACCCGAAACCTGGATATCTGCACATGACGCATTTTACGTGATTCATAGCAGCCGCCGTGGCGGGATGGGGGCAAAAGAGGCCGTTCCGTTTGGAACCGAAGCGGCGGCCCTCGCATTTGCCCAGGAACATGGCGGTCGGGTCGAAACGTTGGCGGATGTTCCGGATGAGTATATTTTGGCGGCCGAGAACGGGCCGACACATTCGGGTTCTGACCATTGACACGGGCGCCTCGGGTTGCCGCGAACTCATAGGTGAACCAAAGACTGATAAGGGTGCACGCTTCCCGCCTCCGCCACGTGCCCGCCAGCCATAAGGGCGCAATGGGAAACATCGCCATCCTTGCGCCAACGTTGAGCCAGGGCTTGGTGCCGGGCTTTGGGTGTATACTGCTAAGTCATCGGGGCCTCAGCGTGTCGGACACCGCTCTAGGGCTTGTTGAGAATTAGGATTCCCATGGTGTTGTATTTGTGATTCAAGCTTCCTTTTGGGGGCTTTGATGACGCGTACAGTACTTTCAGACGATCAATGGGCCAAGATGGAGCCGCATTGCTTAGGCAAGCGGACTGATCCGGGCCGCAGTGGTGATAACAACCGGTTGTTTGTCGAAGGGGTTTTGTGGAAGGCGCGGACGGGCAGTCCTTGGCGCGATCTTCCTGAAGAATTCGGCAAGTGGAACACGGTATTCAAGCGGTTTGACGATTGGTCGAAGGCGGGCGTTTTCGAACGCCTCTTTGCCGCGGTCTCGGATGACCCTGATATGGAATATGCCATGATCGACGCCACCATTGTTCCGGTCCACCGCCACGGACACGGCGCAAAAGGGGGACTCAAAATCAAGCCATCGGCAAGTCGAAGGGAGGCTGGACCACCAAAATCCTTGCGCTGACGGATGGCTTGGGAAATCTCGTACGCTTTGTCCTGCTGGCGGGAAACCGTTACGATACGGTCGGTGTTGCGCCGCTAATCGAAGACATCGAATTCGACGCAGTGCTGGCCGATAAAGCATTCGATTCCAACTGGATCATCGAAGAGATGAATGAACGCGGGGCGCAGATCGTCATTTCGCAACGCCCCCAGAGGTTGGCCCCTCTCAAGATTGATCTGGAGATCTACAAGTGGCGCCACCTGATCGAAAACTTCTTTGCGAAGCTCAAGGAATTCAAAGCGGTCGCCATGCGTTGCGAAAAGACAGATCGTAACTTTTGTTCCATGATTCACGCATGCGCCGCGGTCATCAATTCTCGATGAATCTCAACAAGCCCTAGTCAATACGTAACATGGCTGCACGCCGCCTAAGCGGAGGAAGCACCCGCGTCGGCGACGCAAGATGCGGGTCCTCAGAGAAAGACAAGTCGGTGGACACGGAAAAGCTCGGTACGACGCGATTTTTGAACGTGCTTTTTAAGCTCAGCGGTATGGAGATGGAAAGCCGTTTGCGGCGCCGGCTCGCCAATCCCGCAACGACCCTGCGGGGCGCCAATCTCAAACCCGGACAAACAGTTTTGAAAGTAGGCTGCGGCACAGGATTTTTCACTCTGCCCGCCGCCGAGATGATCGGCGCGACCGGACACCTGATCGCGATGGACCCTCCATCGGACTTTCTCGACAGAGTTAAGGGGAAGGTTCGCCGCGCGGGCCTGACAAATGTCGACGTCGTCAGACGTGACGCCCTGAAGACGGGGCTGGATCCGGAAAGTGTCGATGTGGCTCTGCTGTTCGGTGTTCTTCCTTTTCCAACTTTGCCGTTGAAACGGTTGCCGCCTGAAATGCAATAGTCTTGAAATCCGACGGCGGCTTGGCGATGTGGATGTTTCCTGTCTCGGCCGGCGTACCGTCAGCTATCCTTCGCTCCGGCCTGTTCGCCAATCAGCAAAGAAAGAACGGCGTCTACACTTACGCAAAAGTCGGCCACGCCTGAAACGCGTCGCCATAAGTACCAGCGACGCGCTCAGGCGCGGGATTGCGCGAATCGTCAGAGCGTACTGGAGCAGTGTCCGTCAATCCGCAACGGGCAATCCGCTGGGGACAATTTTGGGCACAAGATGGTTCAGGTCCTTTGAGGACGGATCGGTCAAACTCACCAGAAATGCGAGAATATCTGAAATCTCGCCGTCGCTGAGATCAACCGGCGTCAGCTCATTCGCTTGCGCGATCTTGCCGCGAAGGGTTTGACTGCGCATGACGAACGAATCGCGCCGAAGAAACCCCTCGAGCCGCTGTCCTTCCAGGCGATAATTGACCAATTTCGGGCCGTTTGCACGGGTCTCGACGACATGATGCAACTGCGGTAGCAGGTTATCAGGCACTTGGTAACTGTTCAGCGCGCGCACCGGATCCAAATGGTGTCGCACAACAGCCTCGAGGGATCCATAGGCGCCCGCGTGACCCCAAGGCCCGGTTAGCGTGACATTTCGCAATGATGGTGTGCGAAACTTGTAATTGTCATCCTTGCGTACAGTAACGCGTCCGCGACCAAAGTCCTCGAGAAACGCCTTGATACCAGTGTCACGCCAATAATTTGCGTCATGACCATCGGCCTTGCCCGGGCCGATTTGAGGCATCGCAATAGCATGAAAACTGTGATCGGTTTGAAATTTGCCACTATGGCATACGGCGCATTCGGCCTTGCCATAGAACAGTCGCGCACCACGCCCGGCGGCCGGCGTGAGACCGGTTCCGGTGCGGAGATACTCGTCAAATGGACTATTGTCGGCGCGGAACGCTGTGGCCTCGAACGCCGCTATGGCGTTTGCCGCCAGGACCATGCTGATGTCTTTGGGACCACGGACCTCCTGCGGATAGGCCGCTCGAAATAATTCAACATACTTCGGTATAGCTTTCAGACGTTGCGCGAGCAGCGCCCAAACGCCGTCCGGCCCGGCAGCGTTGTTCAGCGAGATTGCATCGGCAACAGGGTTCTCGCCTTTGTGGCCGGCCATTTCATCTGGCGACGTCGGCGGAAACATGGCCTGGGCGGCCAAGACGTTGTCGAGGCCACGGGGCAGTTTCCATTTCGCGGGAGTGATAAATCCACTCTCGTAATAGCCATGCTTATCGACCTCTACCCGACCGTCATGAAACATACGTTCGAACGCCCGGGCGCCAAGGTTGAACAGCGCAGGCGTGTTACGTGGCACACGACCATGGACACTTTCCACAACACTGGCACCGGTGCGCCGATCGGGTCCAAGGCCTTTAGGTCCTTCACCGAGCGGCAGCGCGACCGCGTCAGCGCCCGCCAATGCCGGATGGTGGCACGAGCCACAAGATATGTTGCGATTGCCGCTGAGTACTTTGTCAAAGAACAATAGCCTGCCAAGCTCGACTTTGGCCTTTGCCGGGGCCCCTTGGTCAAAATAGTCGGCGTCGGTCACAGGTGCCGGTAGACTAGGCGCGCCTTCGCCTTCGTGTCCGGCGGCGAGGGGCGCGTAGGCACAAACGGTGAATGCCACTGTCAGGTTGATCAACGTTCTCACGGTTCTGTTCCCTGCCGGTCCGTAGGTAGATGGAGATACGGCAGCACCCGTCCCCGACAGACCGGGGACGGATGCGATTTGCCCGCTTGACGTGGCTATTCCGACGTCGCCACGACCTCGACACCATCTCGCAGAGGCAATGCGACGAAAAGCGGTATGTGGGCGTCCTTGCCGAAGTGACCAGGGTGACCGCCCCAGGTTCTGCCATCGCTATGGTAATTGATAGCGAGCACGGAGGTTGTCCACGTATCGGACATTTGAAGGCAAGGCTGAAAGACGTGCTTGAATGCTTTGGTACCATCTGCCGCGGCGGTAAACGCACTCTCGGAACCGTCCCGGGCCCCCAATGGCAGATCCAGTGTACCGGTGAACGGCTCGGGCGGCGGAATCGCAATGAACGCGTGCCAGATCGTATAGACGCCGTTCGGAACCAATCCGGAGAACGAAAGATCCAGTGTGCCGGTACCGTCCTTGCAGGCATATGTCCCGGTGCCCTGATGTCGCAACCACTCGCCAAGAGTAAAGCCCAACGGGACTGCGCCTTGATAAGGGCCAACCGCATCGGCGTCGAAGGGATTGTGATGCTGTTCCTCGGTCAGCCGGTACAAGGGCGCATTCATGTCGTGGTCACCTTTGGTGACCCTGTAGAACTGGCCCGACCCGAGTCTCCTCTCAATGTAAACGTCTTGCTCCGGCAAATCCGCCTCTAAATGCGTGATGAACGCCAATTCGACAGTCACGTCTTCCGCGATAGATGCGCTCGGTGTAAGGGCCACAATCGCGGCCGACACAGCCAACACAGACGATGAAAAACTCATTAGTGCACGAATTGGTCGAGTCATTGCGTACCTCGTTAGTTTGTTTTGCATCACAATGCGCTCATGAGATCATTCGACGAGCAATTAACAAAACCCGACAACGAGCGAAAAACACCAAAAGATCTCATCGGAAGCGCTCCACGTTAGCAATGGCGATCGGAATCGCTTACGAATACACCGAAGTGTTTCTTCGTGCGGATAGTTCACGCTATGAGGTTCGTTTTCTATGAACAAGTTCACAGACCCGAAAACAGCCTGCATCCACTGGTCGCGCGCGTCGTGCTGCACGCGGCCCGACCTTCTTGCACCAGTAACTCCACCCGAAGGAACACGTGCGTGCCGTCAGAGATCACAAACCAATCGTGCGTCGCGTGATGTCGCTGTTGGTTCGGGCTGTAGCCACGAGCCGACCCTGGAACGCGTGCCGACTAATAACCACTTGTCCAGCGAACAACATTGTTACTCTGGCAAAATTATCGTGCTCACTAAATTTCATTGTACGTCGCTTGACCCTGAACGTGGAATGCTTGCGCGAACGGGACCCGGGCCTTCGGACGATCGTTGGGGCGGCGGCAATTTGCCCGAATCTGACCACGTCCAACCGTCTAAAGTCGTCGTTACTCTCGTTGGACAATCCATCGATGCCCAACTCGGTGAATTTGGCGTGGCTTGAATCACAACCGAGGCAAGATTCACTGACGCGCCAGTCAGGTAATCAACCGGCCTGGCGACCTTGGCCCCAGCGACAGCGCTCGGTCTCGGTTTGGCCACGGGCGTCACACATATGACCGAGCGCCATACACGGTCAGGCATCCGTGGCGCTCATCTCCGAGACCGACAAGACAGTCGTTATCCGAAAGCTTTGGCATCGCCATGCGTAGCCCGGCTCCGCCCCGCGACGCAATCCGCATCGCAGTTGCAGCGGCCTATCTCAGGCGTAAAAACGCGCACGCGCGTCCGGCAACGACTTTTCCACAATTTTTTTTGCAACCGACTGCGCAGCTGCGAAAAAAGTCTTTACGAGATTGACCGAACTGGCGTCCCCAACGGGATTCGAACCCGTGTTGCCGGCGTGAAAGGCCGGTGTCCTAGGCCTCTAGACGATGGGGACGCAGATGCCGACCGGCGGTCCGCGCGCAACCTATAAATCGCCCTGGCGCCACCGTCAACCGGCCCGACCCGACGGGCTCATCAGAACGTCTTTGGCTTCGTTGATCTTGGCCGCCAGATAGTCGGACCCGCCGCGATCAGGATGATTCTTCTGCATCAGCTTGCGATGCGCCTCTTTGATCGCCGTTTCGTCAACGCCCTCGTCCAAGCCCAATATCGCCAACGCCTCCTCTCGGCTCATCGCGCTGTGGCCGGCGCGTTGCGCCCGCGCGTGGCGCTCTTGGCGTTCGAATGAATCACGCCATTCATCGCCGTGGGCCCGATCGAGATACGTCTCAAAGAGCTGCAAAGACCGCGGATCTTCAGCTCGCAGCATCTGATGGAACACAAACGCGTCATGTTCGGAAAGGCTGTCCAATGACCGACCGGCGAACGGGCCCCGCAAAACCTCTCCGGACACGTCGCCGCTGGCATGGTCCAGATGCATGCGCAGCCATCCGGTCGCAACCTCGGAAGCCGTGCCCGCACCAGCCCCCGCGCCACCTGCCCCACCAGGTGAACGATACGGGCCGTATGATGTCCGATGCTGCGCCTGTGCCTGCCGCCACAAACGCCCCAGTTGCCACAAGCCAAACCAGCCGGACAAAGGCACCGCCCGAAACACACGCCACGCGATCGCCGCAATGCCCGCCGGTATCGCGGCCAGAGCTGTCTGCCCGCGCACCAACAAGAGCAACGCCAGAATGACTCCAAGGCTGATGAGGCTCCAGCGCAATATCTGCGCCAGGGTTGCTGGACTGGTGGCAACAATTGCGCGCACCAAGAGCAACACCAGCCCCAGCAGTGCAACACCGAGCAAAAGATAGGTCATGGCCGCGACCGAGCGTGTCTAACGCCGAGGGCGGGCGGCGATTTGCAGTACGGTCCGCCCGGCCCGCTTGTGGAAATCCTGCAACGCGCGATGGCCACCGACTGCGTAGATTGCGACAGCTGCCAGAAGTTCTTTCAAAATCCGCGCACTGGCCATGTTGAATTGGCAATAGGCACCGCCAGAGAGCTGCGCAATCTGCTTAAAGGCGCGGGCGACGATCACGTCGTTACCTTCCTGGAACACAAACGCCGGCACACCATGCAAGCCCATTTCGCCGGCCCGATGGCAAACCGCGTCGATATCCTCTTCAAAGGCGTCGCCGACAAACACCAAAGCGTTGACCTTTTGGCGCTCGGTCTCGCGCACCGCATGTGCCAAGACGCGGCTAATCTGGGTGCGCCCACCCAAGCAGCGCACGGCAGTCATTTGCCGTACCATAACTGCGGCATCGTCGGTGAACGGCGTTGCATGCAATTCGCGAAAGCCGCGATAATAAACCAACTGAACCAGCAACCGGCCGATTGCCGCCGCCTCGGAGAACATCTCGGCCTGGATATGGCTGGCTGTATCCCAGGTTGGCTCTCGGCTCGCCGTCGCGTCCATGGCAAAAATCAACCGTCCAACGCCGCTGCCAGCATTGGCACGGGGGCTCTGCCGCACCTTCTCCAGAAAACCGTCGATGTCGGCGTCCGAGGACCGTGTCGGCAGCTTATCGCGATCGCCTGCCATCGATGTTAGTTCGCCTCGATCGTGCCTTGCTCGTTACCGGTGTTCACCGCCCAGGAATTGTCGCGGCGCGCCGCCTCATGTCCTTATAGATTGGCGCCGACCGCCGAAGTTCCAAGCGACCGATCGCCATCAAGCGCCGGCGACGACAAAATCGCTTCGAGCAGGCCGCGCAGTTCAGAGCGCCCGGCAATGTGCGACATGGTCATCTTAACGCCGCTATCGCGCCCGCCCAAATCCAACAATGTGAGTCCCTTGAGGAACAATTCGCGAAAAATGACCCGCTCCCCGAAACCTGGCACAATGCGAAATCCGATCCGTTTGCTCAATCGGTCGACCAAATCGGCGATATCACGCATGTTGCGGCTTTCCAGGCTCGAAAGTCGGTTGCGCATGACAATCCAATCGATTGACCGGCGATCGCGTCGGGCGCGCACTTTCTTCTGCTCCCAAACCATCTCGGCATAGTGGCTCGGCCCGATGATTGTGCCCGTGTCACCGTCGACAGTGCCAAGAACATCGAAATCGACCAGCGAGTCGTTGATCGGCGTCACCAAAACATCGGCGTGGGAGTGGCTTAATCGCGACAGAGCGGAATCCGATCCGGGCGTGTCGACAACCACATAGTCATTGCGCAGCGCTAGCCGCTCCAAACCCGCGGCCAGCGAAGCTTCATCCGCTTCGATAATTCTGTTTTCGCAACCTGTTGGGGGTTCCCACTCGTGCTGTGTCGAATCCGGTCGCACCAGGCAGTGCTCCGGCATCACCATGCCCATCGCCCCGCCATCGCGGTAGTTCGCACGGTTTTGCAGGAAGCGGGTCAATGTCCCTTGGCGCGAATCCACGTCGACGCTCCCAACCCGATAGCCGAGCCTGAGCAACCCGACCACGACATGAACTGCGACGGTGGATTTACCAGATCCGCCTTTTTCATTGCCGATAATGATAGTCCGACCCGGCGGCGCAGCGCGCATGGCTTCTCCCGAAATGACCTGAGACGGCTCAAGTGTAACATGCCCCGGGACCCGTCAAAACGACCCGAACGCGTTGCGAGTGGATAGGGCCTGCGGCATAGTCGCGAAAACGCGTTCAGGTTTTGGACCCGACGAATCATGGCCCAGACGCCCCTGCTGTTTACATCGCTTCCCCTGCGCAACGTAACGTTGCCAAACCGTGTCGTCATTGCGCCCATGGCTCAATACAGCGCTGACAATGGCAGAGTTACAGATTGGCACTTTGCCCACTATGCGCGGCTCGCGACCGGCGGTGCCGGCGAGGTGTTTGTCGAGGCAACTGCGGTCGAAGCGCGCGGTCGAACCTCGCACGGCGACCTCGGCATTTGGGATGACGCACATGTGCACGGTCTACAGCGGATTGCAGACTACATCTCCGCCCAAGGCTCTATTCCCGCAATCCAAATCGCCCATGCTGGTCGCAAGGCAAGCGCGCAGCGCCCCTGGCATGGCTTTGGCCCTATAGATCAAAGCGATCTCGCCCGTGACGAGGCGCCGTGGCGCGCCATTGGGCCAAGCGCCGCGCCCGTTGCCGACCACTGGCCTGCCCCCCACGAACTGTCCATCGCCGAGATTACCGACCTTGTCCAACGTTGGGCCGACGGCGCGCGCCGCGCCTTGACTTCGAATTTTCATATCTTGGAGGTTCATGGCGCCCATGGCTATTTGATCCACAGCTTTCTTTCGCCAATTTCCAACATGCGCGGTGACCGTTATGGCGGCGATCGCGAAGGCCGCATGCGCCTTGCTCTTGAAATTACAGAGGCCGTCCGCGCCGTTTGGCCAGACGATCGGCCCTTGTTTTTCCGCGTTTCGGCCGTCGACGGGCTGAACATGGGATGGTCATTGGATGATACGGTCGCGCTTGCGAAACAGCTCAAGAGCCTAGGCATTGACGTCATCGACTGCTCGTCCGGCGGCATCGGCGGTAGTGCCACGGCAGCGCGTATTCGCCGCAAGCCCGGCTTCCAGGTGCCGTTCGCTGAGCGAGTACGACGCGACATTGAGATCAAGTCACAGGCTGTGGGCCTGATAACCGACCCTTTTCAGGCCGAGGAGATACTGCAAACCGGCTGCGCCGATCTGATCGCAATCGCGCGGCAGGCCCTTTATGACCCGTTTTGGCCGCGCCACGCAGCGCACGCGCTGGGCGTCGACCCCAATTACGAGACTTGGCCGCGGCCCTATGGATGGTGGCTCGAACGGCGTGACCGAACGGCTGTCTATTACGGCGATGAGGCCGAAATCGGCCATGACGCGGCCGAATGAGCGAACACGTCGAATGTGTCGTTGTGGGCGCGGGTGTTGTGGGGCTGGCGGTCGCCCGCCAGCTGGCGATGGCCGAACGCGAAGTTGTCGTCGTCGAAGCCGCGGACGCGTTTGGGACTGAAACCAGTTCCCGTAACAGCGAAGTCATTCACGCGGGAATCTACTACCCGACCGACAGCTTGAAGGCGCGCCTCTGTGTCGAGGGAAAACAACGCCTTTACGCGCTGTGTCACAGCCACGGCGTGCCGCATAAACCGATTGGCAAATTGATCGTCGCCACTGATCTAAAGCAGCGCGACGCGCTAACTCGATTGCAGGAGGCAGGTCAGCGCAACGGCGTCGACGATCTGGAACTGATTGGCGCAGCTGAAGCACGCGATTTGGAACCGCAGCTGCGTTGCGAGCTTGCGCTCATCTCGCCATCGACCGGTATCGTCGATAGCCATGCACTCATGTTGGCCCTGCTGGGCGATGCCGAAGCGCACGGCGCCATGGTCGCGTTTAATTCCACGCTGATCGCGGGCCGCGCCGACGGCGATGGAATCACTCTGACCATCAACGACGATGACGGGCCATTCGACATTACGGCGAAGATGGTGGTCAACGCTGCGGGTCTAGGCGCGCATGACGTGGCTGCCGCCATTGTGGGCGTTCCCACAGACAAAATTCCACCACGTTATATCGCCAAAGGGAACTACTTCACGCTCAGCGGTCGCGCCCCGTTTTCACATTTGATCTATCCGATCCCAGAGGACGGGGGACTCGGCGTCCACGTGACCCTTGATATGGCGGGCGAAGTCCGGTTTGGACCCGATGTCGAGTGGATTGATGAAATTGACTACGAAGTTGATCCCGGCCGAGCCGATCGATTTTATCCGGCGATTCGAACCTATTACCCGGCTTTGGCCGACGGTTCGCTACAGGTCGGTTATGCGGGCATTCGCCCGAAAATCACCGGTCCAGGTGAGCCGCCAGGAGATTTCGTCGTTCAAGCTCAGGACATCCATGGCATACCCGGTCTGATCAACCTTTATGGCATTGAATCGCCGGGGATAACCGCATCTCTGGCAATCGCCGCTCTAATTGCAGAGAAACTTGGGGTCGTGGACACCGAGCACATCACCTGACTGCGGCTTGTCATTTCTCCAAGAATGCCGCAACAGCGTCGAATACGCGCCCGGGATTGCGCTCCAAACTTATGAAATGGCTGCCATCTTCGAGCTCCACCAGTTCTTTGTCGACAGCGCCTAGGCGGTCGAACAGTCCGACCGCGTCTTCGTGCGTGGCGGTCGGATCGTCCAGCCCGCGCAGAACCAGCGTCGGCACTAAAATTTCAGCTGCCTCAAAGATTGGCCGACCGGAGAAAATCTCAAATACATCAATCAATACCCCATTGGGCGCTCGAAGCTTTGGTGGCGCTGTGTCATTGCTGGCCGGGTCGGTTCGCAGGAGTTCCGAGAACCACGTGCGAAAAACGCGATCCTCACGCCATGCGTCTTTGTCGTCGGGCACAATCTGGGCTTCCCAGCGCGCGCGTGCCGCCGCCTCGGTCACTGTTCGATACGCCCCAATCGCGGGATTGAAACGGCGCGGATCGGCCGGATCCGCCAAACCGAACTGGGCGATCCGGTCAGGCAAATGCAATGCATAAACCGGCGCATAAAGCACCAATTTCTCCACCAAGTCATTGTTCCGGGCGCTAAACATGCCCGTCGTGACCGTCCCCCAAGACCAACCGATCAGGTAAACTTTTGCCACCCCTGCCCGTTCGCGAATCAAAGCGGCCGCGTCGCCGATGTCCCTGATGGCGTCGGTCGCGCGTGAAAACGGCGGATTGTCGGCTGCGGGCAAATCCATCGTCGCCGGCCGCGTGGAACGACCGTAGCCACGGATGTCCAAGTAGTACGCGGCGTAACCGCGACGGACCAAATCTTCCGTCCAGTTATATTCAGCGATGGGCAGATCGAACGAATCTCCCGGATAGGTGGCGCCGTGGACCATCAGGACGGCCTTACCCATTTCGGCGGCTTGATGCCCGGCCGGGAGCGTTTCGCGAACATAGATCCGTGCAGATGCGTCGGCAGAACTCGGCACATAAAGATGGTTGCGCATGAACGCGTCCGCCCCGGCCGGGCCGGATCGAACAACCGTCCCAGTGGCCAGGACGACCAGCGCCAGCATCCCCAATCGAACGACTTGCATTTCTCGCCTCCGTCGCCATTGAAAATGACGGAATGAGGATATCAGCGACGGGGCCGCCGTCGCCAATTCATTCCGAGGCGAGTTCGAGACTTTGAACGTAGTCTTTGAGCGCTTCCTCAGCGTCCGCCAAAGCGCGGCGCAATTTGCTGTGCTCGACCTCAAGCCCTTCCAATCGATCCTCTTGATCGGAAAGCTTTGATAGGTAACGGCGATGCAGATCCTCGCCGCGTGGCACGCGGTTGAGATTGTCACGCAGCCGATCTTGGTCGGCATAGATCTCGGTGCGCTCCGCTTCAAGGTTATCGAGATTTTCCGCCAACGAATCGATCTCAGCGCGCAGGACCGCGATCTGCTCGAACGCCCGTCGCACAGGTGCTCCGAGTTCGGTCGCTTGCGCGAAGGCGCGCACCTGGCGGTCATTTAGATCCAACAGGCTCAATCGTTCGGTTAGCGGCCGCGCCAATACGACATCGACCTTGATATCTTCACCTGCTCGCAACGCATAGGGTAGCCGGTAGGCCATGTCGGTGATCGTCACGTCGTCGCCGGCGGGAGAAATCAAGTCCCAGCCCGGACGACGCCGATGTTCAATCAGCAATTGACGATCTTCCGTAGTCGGGGCCTTGATGCGGTAGCTGGTCGTCGCACGCTCTCGGCGCAGCAGAGACAGCACGCCGCGACTGATCTTACCAGACACAATGGTCTGCTGGCTTCGTTCCTCACGGTCAATCCGTACAGCCTCATCGACTGCGAAACTCAACAATCGACTGTCACCAGCGGGCAATGGCGACAAGCGCGCATCGCCAACATAAGACACGGTCCCGGCCGCGCCACGCTGATATAGCGTCACGGCACCCGCCGGCAATCCAGTCTCTAATTCATTGACCAAATCGACCGAAACCAAAGGATGGCGGGGTTCGGTCATAGGTTGATAAACGGACACCAGTCCACCGGAAAGCGTGGCTTCAACCACGGGTACGATAACCGACTGTCCCGCGGCAACGTTGACCGGGGTTTGGACACGGAATACCACTTGGCCGGCGCCCTGCTCGGGACTGACGCCAACGGCAGCCTGGGCTATCGCCGGTGGCGCCGCCATCGCCATAACATCGGATTCAAGGCTCTCAAGCCGTGCGCCTTCGGCCATGACCGCCGATCGTTCCATTGCCACGCCCGGTTCCGGCATAAGTTCCGCGCGTTTGCGTCGGAATTCATCATCCGCATAAGCAATTCCGCCGCTGTCTGGCACCGGCAAGATTCGACCGGCAACTTCCACCGGCACGTTTGGTCGGGCGACGTAATAGGTCTCGTAGAGCGCTTGACGAAACGTGACCGGATTTCCTGACGCCACGGTTAGTTCCACGTCATGCCAATCATGACCGGTCATGTTTTCCAACACCGCCCAGCCGAAAAGCCGCGCCAAATCGCTACTGCCTCCCTCACGCGCGACGCTAAGGCGGTATGTCGACTTCCACAATGGAACCGGAGCCACGAAACCAACGACAACCCGTCGACGGCCTTCACCACGACTGTCAATCGCGATTGTCCGCGCGTCTCCCGCGCGCATCGTCGCAATGTCGGTCAGCGCCCCTTGCACCTGCCGCGCCAAAGTGGGATTTGCAAAGGCGACGTCGGCCACATCCTCCAACACAAAGTGCCGGATACCGGCGTCCGTCATGACGCTCACGCGATGGCGTGTCACGGTGCCGAGGTCGTCGGGCAGGCGCACCACGTCCGGTCGCACCCCCAGAATCTGCCCTTCGAGCGATTGGCCACCCGAGACCCGTATCGTCTCGCCCTTCAGGGCGTCCAACAAGTGAACCATCGATTCCAAGTCATCAATGTCAAAGGGCAAAGAGCGAAAACGATGGTCGAGCGCGTCGCGCCCCGGCAATCGGGCAATGCCAACACGGCCACGGTCATCAAATACGATAATGCTCTTTAGAACGTCGTCGACCGCTTCCATGTCCACCGGCAGGCTCAGCGTTGCATCGCCGTTGACTTCGGCGTCATATTCGAAATATCCGACGCCACCCGTCGACAACATGACCCGACGCAGAACCAGCTCCTGACCGGCCGCGGCTTCGATTTGGCCGACCATCGCAGCCAGCAACGCGACACACGCGACCAGAGACGCTCTTGGGTATCGAACGATGGGCATAAGGGTCACCTCCATCCAGGCCACAATCAGCCCTGCTTAACCGCTCAATGCGGCAACGAGGCGCCACGATCGTGGCCCCTTTGTGTCACGAGCATAATTTTGAATTCCTAACCGCTTACCAATTCGCGCCTTCGATCGCACCGATCACCGCATCGGTGACCTGTTCTGTGGTGGCGTTACCACCCAAATCGGGTGTCAAGACACGGCCGTCCGCCGTCACCCGCTCAATGGCACCGAGAACACGTTTGGCCGAGTCATGCTCACCCAAATGGTTGAGAAGCATGGACGCCGTCCAAAAGGCGCCAATCGGGTTCGCTGTGCCCTGGCCAACGATATCGGGCGCCGAGCCGTGAATCGGCTCAAACATCGATGGTGCGGTCCCGGTTGGGTCGAGATTGGCAGTGGCACCGATGCCCAAGCTGCCGGTCAACGCCGATGCCAGATCTGACAGAATATCTGCATGCAGATTTGACGCGACGATGACATCGAGGCTTCCTGGGTCAAGAACCATGCGTGCCGTCGCCGCGTCGACCAAGACTTTGTCCGTCTCGACATCGGTGAATTTGGCGGCGAGTTCTTGAAAAATTTCGTCCCACATCACCATGCCATGGCGCTGCGCGTTGGATTTGGTCACACAGGTCAGCCTTCGTCTTGGCCGCGTACGCGCCAATTCGAACGCGAACCGCTGAATGCGCTCGACCCCTGTGCGCGTGAAAACCGATGTTTCTATCGCGACCTCATGGGGCATGTCTCGATGGCTGCGCCCACCAACTCCTGCGTACTCACCCTCGGAATTTTCCCGCACGATGATCATGTCGATCGCTCGGCCAAGTTCCGACCGTAGTGGCCCCGTAACGCCAGGCAGCAGGCGCGCCGGCCGCAAATTCGCGAACTGGTCGAAGCCTTGGCATATCGCTAGTCGCAACCCCCACAGGGTGACATCGTCGGGCAGGCTCGGGTCGCCCACAGCGCCGAAATAGATCGCATCGAACGGTCGCAGCAGCGCCAATCCATCCTCGGGCATCATGCGCCCATGTTGGCGGTAATGGCCGGTACCCCATGGAAACGATCCATATTCGACAGCAAAGCCGCCGCGAACCGCGACGGAATCCAACACGCGGCGTCCGGCCGCGACGACTTCGGGTCCAATGCCATCGCCACCGATCAACGCGATACGAAATGTGCGCACGCCTCATACCTCTTGTCTGGTAGTTCTTGAGCGCCCCCAGGCGCGGCCGTATCATCCGCCATCCGTTCAGACAGTGCCAGAGCTAGGCTAGCAACAATGGTCGAAATCGGTGTCACAATGGGCGACCCAAGCGGGGTCGGGCCAGAAATTATCTGCAAGGCCTTGGCCGATTTGTCAGCCCAAGAACGTTCGCAAATTCTGGTCATCGGCAATATCAGCTTTCTCCAGCGCGCAAACGAGATCGTCGGCGCAAATTTGGCGTTCACGACCAACTCTGGCGAAGTCGGGCGCACACGTGTGGTCACGGTCGCGACACCGAAAATGGACGAAATCCGCGATAGTGTCATGACCGCAGGTGGTGGCCACGCAGCGTATGGCTATGTCACCCGCGCCGTCGAACTGGCCCAAGCAGGCGCCATCGCGGTTATCGTCACCGCTCCACTCAACAAGGCGGCCTTGCACGCCGCCGGCCACGAATATGACGGCCACACAGGGCTGTTACAGCATCTGACCCAAGCGCCATCGTCCTATATGCTGCTTGCTTCTGAGGAACTGTCGACCATTCACGTTTCGACCCACGTTTCGCTTGCCGATGCCATCGCGCGATGTCGCAAACAGCGGGTCTTGGACACAATCCAAGCCGGGAATGCGCACTTGCGGGCGCTTGGGTTGGCTGCGCCACGAATCGCAGTCGCCGGTCTGAATCCACATAGCGGCGAAGGCGGCATATTCGGTCGCCAGGAAATCGATGAGATTGCACCCGCCGTTCAGGCCGCGTGTAATGCGGGGCTCAACGTTTCCGGACCATTTTCGGGTGACACGGTCTTTTACCGCGCTGCCAAAGGCGAATTCGATCTTGTCGTCGCGCAATATCACGACCAAGGGCATATTCCGACCAAGCTGATCGCGTTCGACACCACTGTGAATGTCTCGCTCGGCCTGCCAATTCAACGCGCGTCGGTCGATCACGGTACTGCCTTTGACATTGCCTGGACAGGCAAAGCCGACCATACAAACATGCTGGCGGCCATCGCGTATGGCCGCCGCATGGCGGCTGCAAAGCGCGCCAACGCGGCGGCTTAGTCTGTCCGCGTGCTTGCCGCCGGCCTTATCGCCGATGATCTAACCGGCGCCCTCGATTCGGGCGCGCCTTTTGCGCATAGATGTCTACGCACCCGCGTATTTGCGCGATTGGGTGAGACTGTCTTCGACATCCCGAAATCGGCCGATGTTGTCGCCGTGAACACGGCGTCACGCCATGTCACAGCTGAACTGGCCGCCATCCTGGTGCAACGCGCATGCCGTACAATCATGGCAGCGGCGCCAGCTTTACTATTCAAGAAGATCGATTCAACGCTCCGCGGCAATGTTGTCGTGGAAACGCTTGCCGTCATGGCCGCCTGCGATCGGCCGTACGCGGTCGTGGCGCCTGCCGTACCAGCGCAAAATCGCATCGTCCGCAGCGGCTTGGTCTTGGTCGATGGCGTGCCCTTGGAACGGACCTCATTCGCAAGAGACGCGCTATCGGCGCCGCTTCGCGCACCTCTCGAAAACCAGTTCAAGTCGGCCGCACCAAGTATCGCTGTTACGGTCGGCACGACCCCGCCTAAGTCGGTGGCGAATCGTCAGGTTTGGATCGCCGACGCGGAAACCGATCAGGATTTGCGTGTGATCGCGGCTTGGGCCGACGATTGCAGGGATCAGGTATTGCTGGTCGGCGCGGCCGGACTGGCCCACGCCACGGCTGCGGCAAGTTTCCCCCAAGCGCAGCGCGCGCTAACGCGTATCGCCGCGCCTTTTCGGACGCTGTTCGTGGTCGGTTCGCGCGCACCGGTCAGCCGGGCCCAACTCGCGTACCTTACCCACCATGACTCCACCTGCACGATGATGCGCGCCGCGCGCGGCCACTTCTCGGTCGCGCATGGGGCTCGTGCGCTCAAGCCGGCGGCGGCGAGATTGGCGATTGCCGTACCCGAGAGCCCCACAGGCGATGCAACAACGGTTGCCACCGACCTCGCCCGGAACGTCGCCGCGCTACTCGCACGCAGCGCTGCAGACGGCGTGCGGCCAGCAGTGGTCGTTGTCACGGGCGGTGATATTGCGGTGGCATTGCTCGATGCCCTGGGCCATGCCAGTCTCGACTTGATCGACGAGCTGCGCCCGGGAATTCCGCTCAGTCGCTTGGACCTGGACGGCGCACCGCTGTGGCTGGTGAGCAAGGCTGGTGGATTTGGCACTGAGCGCCTATTTGTGGAGCTGCCTGCGATTCTCGCCGGCCTTGGCGGCGACACGCAGTAAGGAGACACCATGAATACTTTGGACCTTCGCGACCGTGACGCGATTATCACAGGCGGGGCGAGCGGCATCGGGCGCGAAACGGCGGTTCGGATGGTCGCCTCGGGTGCACGCGTCGCGCTATGGGATCGGAACGCGGATGCGGCCAAGACCGCCGCCGCAGAGATCGGCGGCGACAATGCCCTCGGAATCGCAGTCAACGTCGGCGACGCCGACTCGATCGCCCATGGGCTTGATGCGACGGTGCGCGCGTTCGGAAAGGTCGACATTTTGGTCAACAGCGCTGGCGTCGCCGGTGACAATTACACGCTATGGGAAACACCCATCGAAGAATGGCAACGCGTTATCAACATCAATTTGAACGGCGTGTTTCTGTGCTGTCGCGCCGTCGTGCCGACCATGATCGCCGCGGGATATGGTCGTATCGTCAATATCGCTTCGATTGCCGGCAAGGAAGGCAATCCGAAGGCGGCCCACTACAGCGCGTCGAAGGCCGGTGTCATCGGCCTCACGAAATCGTTGGGCAAAGAGCTGGCAACCAAAGGTGTGATCTGCAATTGCGTCACACCAGCACTAATCAGAACACCGATCATGGCCCAAAATAGTGAAGAGCATAATCGTTTTATGGCGGAGAAAATTCCCATGCAACGTCTTGGTAATGCGCAAGAAGTCGCCGCGCTCATTACATGGTTGGCATCCGAGGATTGCTCATTTTCGACTGGTGCGGTTTTTGACATCTCGGGCGGCCGCGCAACCTATTAGCGCAAATTCCGACGGTGAATGCATCACCGACCATTGGTGTGCGAATAGAAGGTATCCACGGCTCGTGAAACTTCGCCGTCCACTCGTATTCGGCACGATCGTGGTGGGCGTATCTGTGCTGGCCGGTTTCGCGGTACGCCACACCTATTACGCAGGTCTGTGGCGTTTTAACTACCCAGCCGTCGGCGATTTTCCAGTCCAGGGATTGGATGTCTCGCATCACCAAGGGCCCATAGACTGGCCAGCCGTACCAGCCGGACGTTTCAAGTTCGTCTACATCAAGGCCACCGAAGGTGGTGATTTCCGCGACTCGCGGTTTCATGAAAACTGGCGCGGCGCACAGGAAGCCGGGTTGCGGGTTGGCGCATACCATTTCTTCACCCTGTGCCGGCCGGGCGCTGATCAAGCTCAGAATTTCATCGACGTGGTGCCCGTGGTCGATGGCGCGCTGCCGCCCGTTGCCGACCTTGAGTTCGGCGGCAATTGTTCCCGACGACCACCACAAAACCTCATCGTCAACGAATTGCGCGACTTTACGGACCGGCTCGCGGCGCACTACGGCACGCATCCGATTCTTTATGTAACAGACGAATTCTTTGTCCACTATATCGCCCGCAGTCTGTTTGCTGATTATGCGATGTGGGCCCGCAATCTATTTGGCCAGCCGGACCCAGATCTGTTTCCAGACTGGTTGATTTGGCAATTTGCAAACAATGGTCGCGTGCCTGGCATCACTGGCCGTGTCGACCTCAACGCGTGGCGTCCCGCGACGTCCGACTGACCGATCGTCGACGGTCAGTTGGCCGGACTTGTCTGCGTCAGCGTATAGACCAAATCTGCGAGGTCCGCGAAAACCGACACGGGCAATGCGACAATGATTTGCGCACCTTCGACCATCGCATATTGTTGCGCGCGGTCGGCGGTCATGGACCCGCCGGCCAGCTTTAGAAATGGCCGGTCGTTGGCGTCGGAGAACAACATGATCAAGGCACCGGAGTGCGCCACGCCATATGCAGCGCTTTGGTCGGCCAACGCAACGATTTCGGCAACGGTCGACTGCGCAAAGGACTTCAAACTTCGTTCGATTTCAAAAGCAACCTGAGGATCGCCCGCGTGACTGTGGCCAGTCGCACCGCCGGTCTCCCCATGGGCATGGAAATACCATCCCCCGTCCGTCGTCCGTTCAAACCGGTGCAGACGATCTTCCAGAATAATTTCCACGCTCTTTACCTGTGCCGCCGGCACGGTCATCAGCGGTATGCGGCTTCGGTCACCGTTGCGGGGTTTCGCTGCAACATCGAAGAGCTCTGGTCCGAATGCGCGCATGGCCCCATAGGCCGCCACGGCACTGACCAAAGCCAACAGGCCAAGGATGAACCACAGGCGCATCTTCCCGCCCTCAACCCAAAAAGACTCGGCCGCACTGCAACCTGTGACGCTCTGCCCTATTTCGCGACCGCGTCTTGCCTCAATTCCGGCATGGGTGTCGGCGCGTTCTCCTCGCCAAACACAAGCGCCAGTAGTAAGGCAATGTAATAGCGCGGAATCAGTGAAATTTCCGGATCGCCATCGCGCATTGTGTAATATGTATAATTGGTCGGCAAAAGATCTCCGACATAAAGAAGATCAAGCGGCTGCGCATAGTCTACGCCATCCGCGCCCAGGCCGTAAAACGCAATCATGGCTTGCGGATTGGTCAGTCCATAGGCGGCCATATCCTGTTCCGGCTTGATTTTGCGATCCACCAACAGGCTTGCGGTCAAGGCAATCTGTTTCGCGATCTTGTTGGCCTGCTCTGGCACGGACATATGTTGATCGGTACCTGCGGGTGCGATATCACCGCCGCTGTGGCTATGCGACGCATCGTGCTGAAACCAGCGCCCTTGATCATCTCGCATCAGTGACACAAACTGGCCCTGGTACATAACTTCGACCGCACCCAATTCAGGCTCGGCAAAGCTGAATATGGGAAACCGGCCGGTCGGCGCTGGCGGTTCGGAATCGAAAAACGTCGTCTTCTCCATCGCGACCACGGTCCCCACCAGAACCAGCAACAGGGACCAAACAACAATCAGCCGCACACGCATGCCGTGCCGCCCTATCGCTGCCGCCACCACACGGCCGTACCTAATATGGCAAGCACAGCCGGCATCAAGAAGACCGACAGAAAAAATGTCCCTTTGATTTGGCGATTGGTGACGCTGATACCGGGCAAGTCATATGTGCGCGGCTCAATACCGATCAGATTCTCCTGTGCCGCGAGATAGCTCACCGTATTCAGAAACAGGTTGCCATTGCCCAGGAAATGGAAGAAAGAATTGGTCGCAAAATCTGAATCACCGACGACCGCAATACGTGATTCACCGCGTACGTCCGCTTGGGCCGGAATAATTTGTTGTCCGGCCGCCGCCTCCGCGCTCTGTGGGCCGAGCTGCACCGCTGCGGGGCTATTGGGATCGACCGGCTTGCGCGTTGCCAGGACCATCAAAGTCTGAGGCCCGGCGACATCGCGCCCTGGTTCAAAATCGGCGCGGTCCTCTGTCGTTTCGCCGAAACTATCCTGTGACGAACTGACCAGCGGAACAACGCTCACACCTTGAATTCGTTCCGTCGGCGCCAAAGACCGCACACCCGGGTAGAACGTTAGCGGCAAGTCGCGTGTGATTTGGTGGATGTTGTAACTGGTCACGGCCGGCGAGGACCTGTCAGCCCAATAGTGGCTCTTCTCATCAATAACGATTGTGTCTTGAAGGGCCACACCGTAATCCCGAATGATCGGTTCCAAACCCGATTGAATGAAGGGGTCGAGCATGAAGAAAGCGTTACCGCCATCAAGCAAGTAGTCACGGACTATAGCAATCTCGTGGTCCAACAAGGCCGTCTTCGGCCCTGCAACGATCAAGAGAGCGCACCCCGCCAGCGGGTCGCCACCCTGCAACAAGGTGACCTTCTCCACAGTGTAATTGACCGTTTCAAGACCGTGCCGTGCCTTGGCCAGCCCATGGGTTTGGTGGAGCACATATTGCGCCCCCAATCCATGGGAATGGTTGCCCTTGCCTTCCGTATGGTCGTGCGATTCCTTGCTGAACGGGTCGGCCTCACCATGACCATCCGAAAAACACACCAGCTGCTTGGCACCTTGGGTGACGCGTAGAATGCCGTTGGCGATGTCGGTCTCCGTACCGCCGTGGACTTGCAGCTTGCGGTCTTCACTTTGCATCACCGCCGTGCCGGCGAATTGGACACCCATGAGCCGTGCCTGCGCCGGGTTGACGGTCGGGTCGTGAAACTCCACCGTGACCAAATCGGAATGGCTCGCCATGAGCTGATAAAGCTCCACAGACTCCTTGAGCATGCGATCGTGAAAGAACACGATATGTACGGGCTTGGCCAACCGTTTCAGCATCTGTAGTGTTGAATCCGAGAGCGAATGCAGCCCGGCTTCCGTCATGTCGTAGCGCAACGGATAGCGCAGCGACAAATAGCCAATCGCGCACATCACACCGACGATCCCCAATGTGAAAAGCGCGATTTCGCCCCGCCTTTGACGAACGAGGGCCGCAAAGTCGTGGCGCAGGCCAAAGGCACCCCACGCCACCACCACGGCGCCAATAATGGTCAACACCGTGATCCAGGTGCCTGGATCTTGATAGATCATGCGCAAGCCGTAGGACGCGCCCAAAAGGGTGAGTCCAAACAGCAAAATCAAGCCGAAACGGTGTCCCGGATCCATATCAGCGCCGCCACTGCAAATAGCTGGTGTTCAATGTCAAAGCCACCACGCACACGATCAAATAGAACGTGACGGCCTCAGATCGGATCAAGCCTTGAACAAACTCGCCAAAGTGTAGCGAGAATGACAAATACCCGAACAGCGTATGCAAAAAATATGATGACTGGAACGTTTGCAAATGGGCGACAAACCAAAACGCCAGCAACACAGAAACAGTGATCAACGCCGCCACGATTTGGTTGGAGGTCAAAGAAGAAAAGAATTGGCCAACCGCCAAGCACGCCATACCGAGCAGCACGAATCCGATGTAGCCGCAAAAGATTGTCGATGTTTCGGGCTGGGCAAACAGATATAGTGGGATGAGATCTATCATGGTGCCCACCGTCGCCAACAGCAGGATTGTCACCGCACCCAGATACTTGCCCAGCACCACTTGCCAGGGTCGCAACGGCAATGTCTGCAACAGCTCCATCGTCCGGTCGCTATATTCGGTCGCGAACAAGCGCATGGAAATGACCGGGCTCAGGACAATCAGCAATATGCCCATATTCTGAAATGTCTCAGCCATCGTCGCCAAATTGGTCAAGAAAATGTTGTACGTGAAAAAATATCCCGTCCCAATCAGGAACACGGCCACGACAAAATACGCGATGGGCGAGCGAAAATAGTGCCACATCTCTTTTTCATAGACGGCAAGAACACCTCTCATGCGGCCAAATCCTGAGACTGGGCAGTGCCAACATAGTGCAGAAACACGTTCTCCAAAGTCGGCAATCGGCGCTCTAGCCTGAGCAAATCCCATCGCGGCGCTACGGTGCGGGCGATCGCCGCTTCAATTCCGTCGCGGTCATCGACGATGCATTCCACATCCAAGCCCTGGCGGCCCGTCGCTCCGACTGCATCTTCGAAATGCACGCTATTGACGCCGTCAACCGACAAAAGTTCCTGTCGTATGTCGTCGACCGGTCCGGTCACCCGCAAGGCAATATGATTGGTGCGTTCGACCGCCCGCTGTAGCCCGGCTGGCGTGTCGATCGCCAACAGTCGCCCTTGATAAATGATGGCGACACGCGCACAAATCATGGTCACTTCCGGCAAAATATGGGTGCTCAACAGCACCGCGTGATCCGCCCCGAACGAGCGTATGACATCCCGCGTTTCGTGCGTTTGACCAGGATCCAAGCCGATTGTCGGCTCGTCCAACAACAACACATCGGGCTTGCCCAATAGTGCCTGGGCTAATCCGACGCGCTGCCGGTATCCTTTGGAAAGCTTAAATATCTCTCGGCGACGGACTTGTTCCAAGTGGCAGGCCGCCGTAACCCGATCAAGTTCCGACGAAATCTCGCCGCGCGGCACACCCTTGGCCTTCGCGACAAAGCGTAAATAGCCGGTTACATCCAGTGTCTCGTACAGCGGTGGGTGTTCGGGCAAATAACCAATGTGCTGCGCAGCTGCGGAATTCTCCGTTGCCATATTGTAGCCGGCCACTCTGACCGTGCCAGAGCTGGCGGTCGTGTAACCCGCAATCATCCGGATTGTGGTCGTCTTGCCGGCCCCGTTCGGACCAAGGAACCCCAAAATCTCGCCCTTATCCACAGCAAACGACAAACCGTGGATGATGGTCTTGGTCCCATAGCGCTTCGTCACCGAATCAAGCGCAATCATTAATCCGTCGCGTTATCCTGCAATGTCCCAAAAGCACAGGAGGCCTCCGAAACCGAAGGCCTCCAAAACCGCAATATTCAACGGGTTAGTCGTACCATTTCTCGCCCATTGATTCATACTGCTTGATGCTGTGGCCAAACCACATCGGCGCGTCTTCCAATGCGCTCGTCATCTTCAGCCGCTCAACCGAGTTAAAATAGTCAAGAACGCTGTAATTCAATCCGGCTGGGTGACCTTCTAGGTTCTCTTCCATCCAAATCGCATCTTGGGTCAGGATCACGGTGCCGGTATTCGGCAATTTGACCTTGACCGACTGATGTCCAAACGTGTGACCGGGCGTGCTCATGATCATGACGGTGCCGTCACCGAAAAGGTCATAGTCGCCGTCCAGCGCGAAGTAGTTGAAATCGCGCGCATCATCGTAGTCGGCCATGATATGGGCGCCACTCGGGCGTTGGAACTTCTCGGGCCACCAGGCCTGGTACAATTCTTTTTGCTGGATCACGTGGATCGCATTCGGGAACATTTCAATGTTACCGATATGATCCAAATGTGAATGAGACGTGATCACCACTTTGACGTCGTCGGTGCTGTAACCCAGTTTTTCCAGCTGCTTGTCAATCACGTCGTCGCGCGTTTGACCCGGCTGCAAGAAGTCGCAAGACCCCTGCGCCCAATGCGTATTACACGCGCCGTCCGAAATCGCCACATTGTTGCCGGTATCATATACAACAACGCCATTCGGATGGTCCAAGATCCACATGTTGATCGGGATCTTGATGTCGCGCGCTTCAGGATAAGTCGGAATCAGTCCCTGAATGTTAAATGGTCCAAATTGCCCACTGGCAGTCCAGTAAAGTTTTTGCGCTGATGCTGTCGATGCGCCTGTCATACAAAGCGCGCCCAACACCGCTGCAGCGATACCCAATTTTCTCATGGCTTCCTTCCTAACGATCAAGGCTCCACGCGTCTTCGCGCGGCTCTTTGTCTCTTTTCCAGCAGCTCGATACGCCGTCCGTTTCCCACGGCAACTTTGAACGAGGATCTGTTCGTCCTCCGACATCTCAGAAAACAAATAAACTTGCGATCTACCGCGCGATCCCCTGAGCTGGTTGCGGCGCCGACATTTTAACCATGTTTCTTACTGAAAAGGGAACGATTTTTCTGGCTTACCCAGGCCACCCCTCGGCTCGTTCGGATCCCCATTGGTCGTGACCACAAACGATTTCTCGCCCGTTCGCTCAGATCTTGACGACCGGCAACCTCGGGGCCTGGCAAATAAGGGCGGACGCCGGCACCGAGCATGGCCCCCAGCGCAGCTCGATCCCAGCCGCAGCCAGACGCGCCGCCGATGCGTCGTCAACAAATCCGATAATCACCGTTTGCGGCTGCGAACGGCAAATCAAGTCAACAACGTGATCCGCAGTCCGCTCAACATTTCGCAAGAAGTGTTGTTGGTTGCTCGAAACATCAAACACACCAACCCACCGCGCGCGGGCGAAAAAGGGCGAAAGTGGCGCGTCGTTAGCATCCGCTAACAACGTCATCGCGATGCGTTTCAACAGACCGCCATAAGATGATAGAGTTAACGTCGCTTGATGCGAGAGGATGCGAGTAACAATGTGGGCGTGCCTTGATCCACGTTAGCGTTGTGACAGGCGTGCCGATATGTGGAGCGTCGCCAGCCGCGATAACGCGGCGGCACGACATTGTGAACATATGGATGTGTTGAGAAACGCGGTGCCGATTGCAGGAGCTCGGGCCGAGAACCCGTGCGCGGCATGTCTGGTCCGCCAATGGGCGATTTGCCAGCCGCTGGACGATGAAGCCCTGCACCTGATGAAATGCCTGAAATCTCGAGACCGGCTCATCACAGCTGGCAGCGAACTTTACGCGGAAGGAGAGCCGCTCGACGACCTATTCACAATACTCGAAGGCTGGCTGATTCTTTATAAGCTGTTGGAAGATGGGCGTCGGCAGATCACGAAAGTCGGACTGTCCGGCGATTTCATTGGTTTTCGACCGGATCTAAAAGCACCAATGGACCATTCCGCGCAAGCGCTGACCGACGTGAAATTATGCGTTTTTCCGCGAGAAACGATCATGAGCCTGTTTCGCGAACAACCGGAACTGGCCATGCGGCTTACTTGGCTGATTTCCAGCGACATCATGGTTGCACGCGAGCGGTTGACCAGCCTAGGGCGGCGCACAGCGCGAGAACGAATCTCTTATTTCTTGCTTGAGTTGTATTATCGCGTTCGACTACGTCACAGCGATCCGGTGGGTACCGCGATTCCCTTACCGCTGACACAGGAACATATCGGCGATGCTCTAGGCCTGACTTCGGTCCACGTTAACCGCACGTTGCGGGCGCTACGCGAAGACAACCTGATCCAGGTCGTTAATCGCACGTTGCACATTCTCGATCCCGACAAGCTCGCCGATGCGGCCGGCTTTGATGAAAATCAACGTGTCGACATTTAGAGCATCGCATAATGCGCTAGATCCCAACCGGGAACTCAAAGCATAGGGAGATTCCATGCGACGCGTTCGTCTGATGCTGGTCGGCACGCTTGCCTTGTCGTCCGTTGGTACCGCGCACGCGTTCGGCGACGCCGAGCGTGGCCGAGATATTGCGGAACGCTGGTGCACATCTTGTCATGTCGTCGCAAGCGACAATGCGCCGTCTGGGACAGATGCCGTGCCGAGTTTTAATGCAATAGCACGCAATCCACAGAACGACGCGGACCAACTAACTGTAAAACTCGCGACGCCACACCCGGCAATGCCGGATTTTCAATTGTCGACTCAAACGATCGAGGATTTGGTCGCGTATTTTGGTGTTCTTGGAGGGCAATAGGAGTCTGGTCGGCGGCACACCAAGCGCAGGCGCATTCAACGAATATCGACAGTAATGCCGAGTTCGCGCCCCGCCTCGCGCAGGACTTCCGGATCGAACGGGGGCGGTTCAACATCGATACCTTGCGCCAAACCCTCGGCGACGGCCTCCAAGACATGAACGCGCGCGGTCCATTTGTGATCCGCGGGAATCACCGTCCAAGGTGCGGCGCGAGTGGCGGTTCGATCGAACATATCCTGGTAGGCCTTTTTATAGTCAGCCCACCTGGTACGGTTTCGGAGATCTTCTTTGGTGAGTTTCCAGCGTTTGTAGGGATTTCGTAGGCGCTCGCGAAACCTTTCCAACTGCTCTTGCTTGGTGATGTGCATAAAGATTTTGACGATCCGCACATCATCGTCGATCAGCAAATGTTCGAAGGCGTTGATCTCGTCGTAAGCGCGACCCCAGGTTTGATCTGAAACCAGTGATTCAACCCTTTCGACTAGCACTCGCCCGTACCAGGACCGATCAAAAATCGAAATGGTTCCAGAATGCGGCATGCGCTGCCAAAAGCGCTGCAAATAGTGCTGGTCCAACTCGACGTCGGTCGGCGCGCCGATCGGCCACACCTTGAAACCGCGTGGATCAAGGTTTGCGGTCAAACGGCGGATCGCGCCGCCCTTGCCAGCTGCGTCCCACCCTTCAAACACCACCACCGCGCGACGGCGCTGATTGTAGTACGCCGTGAGCAACCGCCCCATGCGTTTCTGCAGTCCGGCCAAAGCGGCTTCGTATTCCGTCTTGACGGCAAACCTGTTCGCCATTTGCACGTTTTTGAGACGCGGTGAGTTCTCTTGGGGTTCGATCTTTGTGCGGTCCATAGGCCGTGATTCCCGGCTTAGTTGGCATCGCGCGCCACGTGATCACGCAAAGAATCCGCCGCCGATCGCAAGTAAAATTGCATCGTGATCGGCAACGCCCCTAAGTATTACCGTTGTTCTCCTGCGAAAGCGAGATCATGACCGGCGCTGGGCTGATCAGAACCGTGCGCACAAGCTCTGATTGCTTGGCCGTTCCGGTCTTGCGAAAGATCTGGTTGAGCTGATTACGCAGTGTGTTTTTGCTCAGCGTGAATGCCTGCGCGGCTTCGTCAAGGCTTTGGCCACGGACCAGCGCGACCAGCAATCTGGCCTCAGCCGGTGTCAGATCAAACAGGCGCTCAAGGACTTCGCCGGGAATATCCGGTTGTGTTTCGCCGTCGGAGACGAATACCGCCGCCAACTGGGCAATGCCGTCGACTTTGGCGCCGCCATCGACGGGCAACACCATCGTCAGCCATGGCGCCGCCAATGACGGCCGATCGATACGCATGACTCCAACTGGCGTGCGCGCGGCCTGCCGGCCGGCCGCCGCCACTTGGGCGATAATCCTGCGAAGCCGCCCCGTTTCTTTTGGAACCGCGGCACACAGGCCGGTCCGATCCACCGACAATCCATCGCGGAGCTCAATGACGGCGCGGGCGTGACGGTTGGTCTGCAATACCCGACCCACATTGTTGACCACTAGGACACCAATCGGCAGAAAGTCGAGCGTCGACTGCGCCGCCATGCTTTCCGCACGCTGGCCGGCGAGGTTGCGATGAATCTGGATTGCCCGGCGCACATGAGAGGCCATTTCTGACGCCCGCTGCCGGCGCGCGCCGCCATCTTTTGGACGCAGCAACAATCGCGCGCGTTGGCCGCCGCCGGCATGGCTGAAGTAACCGAGAATGGCCGATTCAGACCGCTCAACTGCATGTTCCGTTGTCAGATCTGCAACCAGCTCGTCGTCAGCGACATTGGTGGGCGGCCGATCGACGGTCGCCACATCGCCGCCAAGTGCGGGGCCGTCGGTTCCGCCCACCGTGGCCGCCACGGCGCTTTCGCCGACCGGTGCACTTATCGAACCATCTGGCACGGAATCTTCTTGAACGATCAGCGCCAAACCCGCCGGCGCCAAGATTGTTTGCAGCGACTCGAGCAGCCGCGCCATGGACCCGCCGCTCATAGCGCAATCGTAGACGGCACCGATTATATCAACACACTCGGCCTTGGTTTGTCGATTACTCATCTTTACAGTCGCCACCTAACTATTTGACGAAGTTTCGTCCGACTCTGGCCGGGCACCGAAATGCGCCCATTTTGCCCGACCACCACGGTTCTCGATGTGATTGAGCAAAGCTGAGACGACCCGTCGATCAAAGATGCCGCCCGCATCCTCGAGCAGCGCGTTGGCCGCGTGATCCAGAGACATCGCGTCGCGATATGCGCGAACGCTCACCATGCCAACGAAGGCGTTGGCCACGGCAAGGATGCGCGCGCACATCTCGATTGCCTCACCCCGCAAGCCCAAGGGGCCGCTGCCATCCCATCGCTCTTTCGCTTGACGCACCGTCTCGACGACCGGCCCGTCGAAATCTACGCCGGCCAGTAAGCGCGCGGTTTCCTCACACAACCCGTTGAGCTGCGCACGTTCATCATCGGTGAGCGCGTCGGTTTTGCGCAGCAATTCCGGTGCGACCAGCAATTTGCCAACATTGAGCAAACGACCGGCAATTTCGACAGTCTCGACTTGCTGCTCACTCAGCCGCATTTCTTGTGCGATCGCCCGCGCGACGTCGGACACATGGGCTGACTGGCCGGCAGCGAAAGGATCGCGGCGATCGACCAACCCAACCAGCGTCTCGATCAGTTGGCCAAGCACACGTTCGCGTCGCTCCTGCGCCGTGACGACGTTTGTAATGTCGTCAAAGCGGACGAGCACCCCATCCGGTCGCAGGCGGGTCACCGGCAAGCGCAGATGAATCGTCGTGACCACATGGTGTTGGCCATCTTCGTCGTACCGGTGAACATGGTGGGCAGGAAGGCCGTTATCCAAGACCCTCTTGTTGATCGCTTCGATGGCGGCAGCCCGCGCCGGACCGATGACCTGCGTCATGGTCTTGCCGATCATATCGCGCGGATGCATTTCAACCGCTTGCGCCGCCGCCATATTGGCGAAAATGTAGCGCCCGGCCCGATCAACGGCGATCAACGGGTCGGTCAAGCCATCGGTGACGACGCGCAGGAAACTTGTAACATTCTCGAATTTCTCGGCGGTTTCGCGATAGCGTTCGGCCGCTGCCGTGGCGCGCAACGAGCTGCCATGACGCCAGACTGCCACCAAAGCAATCGCGACTCCGGCGAGTATGGTCAAAAAGATCGTCGACAGCGTCCGCGCGCGTGCGTTGATTTCCGTTAGCGCCTCGCGTGACGCTATGGTCCGTACAATATACCAGGGCGCTTGGGTCAGTGCCCGCCCGGTCACCAAGACATCTTCGCTCTTGTAGTCCCGACCAATGGCGAACCCGCCGGGTCTGCCAATGACAAATGCCGCCGCCAGATCCGGCGTATCTTGCGCTAGCACACGTTTGAGGGGCGCAGAGCCATCACTGAGTGGCGACAGATATTCGATGGTTTCTGCGCCCTTGCGAACCAAATACGTTTCCGCGCCGGCCGGCACATCGCCGGGTTGTTGGAGTTGGTCGAACAGCTCATTTCCGACCAGCCGTAAACCGACGACCAGACCTATGGGTTCAGACGCGCCATCGTCTGCCTGAATGGCGTAGACGGGCACCGCGAAGCCCATGGTTGGTTCACCGCTGGCGCCGACATACATGTCGGCAACACCGATGCGGCCGCTTGCCGCATCGGCCATGGCACGTCGGACGGTGCCGGCCGGCGGCGGCATCGTTGCCGTTGCCACGACAACATTCCCGTTCACGTCGGTTAGCGCGAGGCCGGCAAGCCCGACCCGTTCGACATTTGCGGCGACGATATCGGCGGTATCGGCTATGGGCGTGTCGAAACCGCTTCGCTGGGCCGTCACCTCCAAAAGGTTGCGAAGGTACGAATATTCCGCCGGTTCCGGCTCGCTCGCGCCCCCGTCGGACGGCAGCATGAGCTCGGTCATGTAGATTTGCAGCGATGCGTTATCCGCAAGGTCGCGCAAATTGGCGATTTGTGAATCCAGCCATTGACCGACCGCGGCCGCGCGCGTGTCAGCAACTACGCCCAACCGAACCTGCCACGACTGAAGATCGCGCTGTCGCTCTGCTTCGACAAACCGGAAAACACCCCAGACCCCGGCAAATCCAGCCAGAATGAAAGCGACCGCGACGACTATGACGAAGCGGTTTGCGCGCCCCGTCGGAATACGTCCGCCGATCGCCAGCTCAGACATGGGTTATCGACCGCACGCCGCGCGCGCGCCGCCGCGGCCAACCTTCGGCTCCTGAACAACGACGGTATTTCCGCACGTCCCCCGCCCCGCCTGACTTAATCGATGGGTGCTCGACACAGCGCGATAGTATCAACGCCGAGTGTTAACGAAGTCCTCATTACTGAAGTGTTAACGTGGGGTTATGATCATGCCCCATCAAAGCCCAGCGTTACCGCCCATTGTCCGCCGCGGGTGTCTCGCTCTAGCGATCGCCGTGATCGCTTGGTGCGGAAATATGACCACCGTCACAGCGGAAACCGATGCGGCGATATTTCGCAGTACCGAGATTCGCAAGGATGGCCTGCGCCCATTTCCCAAATGGACAGGTGCCCTGGAAAAATACTTCCAGGAACGAGCCAATGCTGAGGGCGGTTGCGAAGCACCGGAATTCAACCGCTGCCACTATGAAGCCTGGCAAACATTTATCGATAGTTTGCGCGATCGAGACCTCAAGACCCAACTCAAAGAAGTCAATCGGTTCATGAACCGGCGGCGCTACATCACCGATCCGATCAACTGGGGTGTCAAGGATTATTGGGAATCACCCGGCGAATTTTTCGAAAAATATGGTGATTGTGAAGATTATTCGATTGCCAAATTCTTGACCCTGCGCGCGCTGGGGATCAATCCGGACAACATGCGGATTGTGATTGTTATGGATTTAAACCTGAACGTTCAACATGCCGTATTGGGTGTATATCAAGATGGCAAAATCTTGGTCCTCGACAACCAACTCTCCATTGTTGTCGAAGATCGTCGCATCCGTCATTACAGGCCGCTTTATTCGGTGAATGAAACCGGTTGGTGGAAACATCGCGCTCTGTGACGATTGACAAGAGCCCGTTCCCTGGTGCCAAATCCGGAAACGGGCTCTGTTGAAGACAGCTTATTTGCTGTCCGCTGCAATCGCTACACGTTTGCGTCCTGTGATCATGGCGCGAACGAGGTTCTCGTGGTGGCGGACACTGGCGAAGACAACGCCAGCAATGTGCAGTGCGATCAGAAGCAACAGCCCATGGGCTAAAAGCTCGTGCGTTTCCTCAACCCATTCAACGCCCCAGAAGGCGTCGGTTGTGTAGAGCCAACCGGTAACGCATAAACCTGCCATGCATAAGATCAGCATCACGATCATGGCACCACCAGCAGGATTGTGGCCGACAAATCGGTCTTCCCGCCCGCGGAGCATGTCCTTTAGATAGCCAAGGACAACCGCCGGAGACCTGACAAACTTCGAGAAACGCGCATAGCGTGTTCCCACCAGCCCCCAAAAGAGGCGGATCGCGATCAGACCGCCTGCCACATAACCGGCGGCCTCGTGCATGCGCTCCCAGTCGTCCGCGCTGAGCCATGCGACCACAAAACTCGCTACGAGAGCCCAGTGAAAAATGCGCACGACCGGGTCCCAAACCTTGACAGTCCGCGCCATGGCCTCAGTCTTCCAACTCGGCTGACACGAGTGTCAAAGTCTTGGGGTCATAGTAGTTTTCATAGCGTCGTCCGTCCGCGTCCACGCCATAGACTTCGTAGCAGCCATCGTCGACCTTGATCCGCCTGACCGTCCAGCCGGCGCCCTCCAATTGTCGCTGCAGGTCTTCTTGCGGCCGCCATTCCGCTTCCGGAACCGAGCATTTGTCGCTCGCCATGGCGACACTTCCAATGCTTGTCGACAGAAGAAATATCGTACCGATCAGAGCTTTCATCGGGGAACCTCATTTGTTTGATTGCTGATAAGGTGCATTCTGCCGGGTGCGGCTGACAGCAAGCTGAAACGAAGGGAGAATCTTGTTCAGGTTCCTGTAAGAGTACTGGGCAAGAGTCGGTGCGCGTGAAACGAAGAAGCCGATGCGGATACTGCTCATCGAAGACGAACCGACCCTAGGCGAAGCGGTGCAAGAGCACGTCGCTGGCATGGGACATGCGGTCGATTGGGTGTTGCGCCTTGACGACGCCGAACTCGCGCTAAGAGCCGTCGACTATGGTCTGATTTTGCTGGACCTGCACTTGCCGGACGGTCTTGGCCTGGATTTGCTCAAGTCGCATCGACAAGGCGGCAGCCAATGCCCAGTCATCATATTGACCGCCCGGGATCAGATTCGTGACCGCATCGAAGGGCTCAACGCGGGCGCCGACGATTATTTGGTAAAGCCATTCGACTTGGACGAACTCAGTGCGCGTATCCAGGCCGTGGCCCGTCGCTATGCCGGCAAGCCGAATCCGATTGTGCGTGTCGGTACCGCTGAAATCGATCAAGCCGCGCGCTGCGTGAAATTGCGCGGTCAGGAGATCATCTTGACCCATCGCGAATGGGCCATCGTCGACCAACTGCTGCAAAGGCCGAACCAAATCCTGTCGAAAAGCCAACTGGAAGAAGCGCTTTATCCGTTTGGCGCCGAAATCGAAAGCAACGCGGTCGAAGTTTATGTCAGCCGTATTCGCAGAAAACTCGGTCGTGAGGCAATCAAAACCGTGCGCGGCGTTGGCTATCGTCTGGGATCGGAGCCGTGAGCAATTGGAGCATCTCCGGGCGTTTAATTACTATCCTAACGGTTGCGTTTGGTGGTTTCTGGCTTCTCGGCGTGGCGGCGTCCGCATTGGTCATGCGCCATGAGATCAACGAAGTGTTCGACAGCGCGCTCCAGGAAACGGCGCAGCGACTGTTACCCCTGGCAGCCGCGCAATACGTTGATTTTGACGACCATGACGATGGCGATGATGCACACGAGATCGCTGATATGTTTTTGATTGCCGAGCACAAGGAATATCTCATTTATCAGGTGCGCAATGCCATCGGCACTGTTCTTATTCGTTCACATGATGCGCCGCATTCACCGTTTCCTGTTCCGTTGCAACATGGCTTCTTCGAATCTGATGGCCAACGTTTCTATAGCGAAGTCAGCCGCCGCGGCGACCTGATCATCCAAATCGGCGAACCTATTGGCCATCGCACCGAAGCGATTGTCGAGAGCCTCAGCTGGCTAAGCGCACCGTTGCTCATTTTCATACCCCTAAGCGGACTTTCCATCTGGCTCACCGTGCGGACCACTTTGCGACCGATCGGCGTGGTTCGTGAGGAAATCGGCCGGCGTAGCGGCCTCCACCTCGCGCCGATCTCCGACACCGCGATGCCCGCCGAGTTGGCGCCAGTCACTCAAGACATCAATCGATTGTTGGAAAGACTCAGCCGTGCGCTGGAAAGCGAACGCGCCTTCGCCGCCAACAGTGCGCACGAGCTCAGGACGCCAATCGCCGCGGCGCTTGCCCAGACGCAGCGGCTCAGTGACCTTTTGTCTGGCAGCGCGCACCAATCGCGTGCCAACTCTATCGCGATGAGCCTACAAGACCTGAGTAGATTGGTTGAAAAGCTGCTGCAGCTCTCTCGGCTTGATGCCGGACTCGCGCTGACGCGCGAGCGCGTCGATCTGTTACCCGTGGTCAAACTTCTCATTGATGAATATCGCCACCGCCCTGACTCGGCAACACGGCTACAATTCGTACCGCCACATGATTTCGAGTTGTGCGCTTGTGTAGACGTGGACGCGTTCGGCATCGCGTTGCGCAATATCTTGGACAACGCGCTCACCCACGGCCCCCAGGATGCCCCAATCAATATTGTCGTGACCGCTGACAAGACAATCTCGGTCGTGAATCCAGGCCCCGTGGTGCCGCCCGAGCGTCTTGCGAAACTCACTCACCGGTTTGAACGCGGCGCGACAGCAAGCCGCGGCTTCGGATTGGGCCTTGCGATCGCCGATATGGTCATGCGCCAGTCGGGCGGATGTCTGCAAATCTACTCGCCAGCACGTGGTCGTGACGACGGATTCGAGGTTGTGTTATGTCTCGATTAGTTAGATGCGCTAGCGTTCGCGCAAAGCACGCCCCTTGGCGCGCAGAATCGGTTTAAGCAAATAGTCAAGCACTGTTTTCTTACCGGTCAAGATATCGACCTCGGCGATCATGCCGGGAATTATTGGCAGCGTGGCGCCACCTTTCCCTTCCAAGAAATTTCTCTCCGTCCTTACGGTAATCTCATAGAACGATTCGCCATTTTCATCGGTAATCGTGTCGGCACTAATTTTTTGTAGCGTTGCGTCGAGACCGCCATAGATCGAAAAGTCATAGGCTGTAATCTTCACTTTCGCCGTTTGGCCCGGGTGCAAGAACGCAATATCGGAAGGGCGTATCCGTGCCTCGACCAGAAGGTTGTCCTCCAACGGCACGATCTCGATCAAATCAGCGCCCGGCTGCATCACACCGCCTACCGTATTGATCATGATTTGCTTCACTGTGCCTTCGACCGGCGATCGCACTTCTGTGCGCCGCACGCGATCGGCGGCCGAGGCAAGTGATTCCGTAATCGCCGCCAACTCACCGCGCGCCCGCGCCAGGTCAACCGCGACCTCGGATTGAAACGCGGCGTTGCGTTCCTCGATGCGACGCCGGACTTCGTTGAGCGCGGCACGCGCCCGCGGTACCGACTCTTGGGCCGTCTCCAGGTCACCAGACATGTCGTTAATTTGGCGCTCAAGGCGAATCAGCTCGATCCGCGCACTCACGCCTTGCGCCACGAGCGGTTCCAAAATGGAAAGCTCCTCGCGACCCAATCTCAAATTGCCACGCAATTGACGGATCCGAGCGTCAAGTTCGGCCAATTCCTGCGAACGTTGATCCGCCTGCCGGCGCAGCACTTCGATGCCGGTTTCCAGTTCCGATTGGCGCGCCTTATAGACCGCCAACTCGCTTTCGATCAGGTCGGGCCGCTCCGTCGTGACTTCGTCGGCAAAGGTTGGTACTTCGCCGTCGCGTTCGGCGACCAGGCGGGCGATGGTTGCGCGCAACGCCAATACATTGGCCCGATCTTCACGATATTTGGAGGCGACGAGCGTATCATCGATAGTCAACAGAACCTGGCCGGGTTGCACGATTTCGCCTTCGCGGACGTGCACCGCCGACAATATGCCGCCTTCCAAATTCTGCACGATTTGTAGTTGGCTTGACGGGATCACGCGCCCCTGACCAGCGGTGACTTCATCCAAGGTCGCGACACTGGCCCAGACGCCGGCCGCGACGAAAAACGCGACGATCGACAGCAACAAAATATGCGCAGACAGGCGCGGGCCACGCATAACAGCCGCGCGCAAATCCGACATGAATGCGATATCTTCACTCCGCGCGCTATGCATGGTTGCACCCCATCACGTGCGCGGCCCCAGGGCCCGCCGGATATGCGATCATGCTTTTGCCGCCCGCAATTTGCCGCCCGCCAGGGCGTCGATCACCGCTTGGCGTGGACCGTCGGCGACGACTCGACCGCCGTCGAAGACAATCAGCCTGTTGACCAGCGACAATAATGAGGCCCGGTGCGTTACCAAGATCAATGTACGATCGGGCAACATGCCGCCAAGACGGGTTTTGAAGGCGTCTTCGCCGCGCGTGTCCATTGAACTGGTCGGCTCGTCGAAAATTAGAATCGGTGGCTCATTCAGCAGCGCCCGGGCGATGGCGATTGTCTGACGTTGTCCGCCGGACAGCCCCTCGCCCCGTTCCCCAATCGGTAAGTCGTATCCCATCGGATGCTGGCTGACGAAATCGTCGGTACCGGCCATGATCCCCGCGCTCAGAATTGCCGCGTCATCGGCGTGGCCGGTCGCAACCGTGATGTTCTCGCGTACGGTACCGGCGAACAGATAAACGTCCTGGGGGACATAACCAATGCTGCGCCGCAGGTCGACAGGGTCGATTTGGCGAATGTCTGTGCCGTCGACCAAAATCGAACCGTCGCTTGGCTCGAACAAACCCAAAATCAGCTTTGCGACCGTACTCTTGCCAGAGCCGACGCGCCCGATAAGACCAACCCTTTCCCTGGGCGCGATCTTGAAGCTTACGCCTTTGAGCGCTTCGATATCGCGGCCCGGGTAGCGGAAACGCACGTCTTGAAAAGTGATACCACCCTTCAGCTCGGGCCGGTGCAGGAACTTCTTCAAAGGCGGCCGTTCCACCGGCGCCCGCATGATTTGGTTGAGGGCGCGCAAGGATGCCATAGAACGGTGGAAACGGGTCAGCAACTGGGCTACTTGCACCAGAGGCGCCAAAGCACGGTGGCTTAGCATCACGCACGCGATCAACCCGCCCACGGTCAAGGCACCGTCCTTGATCAGATAGACGCCGTAAATGACAACGCCAACAGCGGTCATCTGAGACACCAAAGTTGCGAAATGGACCGCCGCTTGCGATATCACGCGCGCGCGCAACGACGACGTCGCGGTTAGGCCGACAAGCCCTTCCCATTTGTGGCGCATACGCGCTTCACCGCCAAGGCTCTTGAGTGTTTCCAAGCCGTTGAGCGATTCGACCAACACGCCGTGTTTTTGCTCGGCTTCGCGAACATTGCGTTGTATGACCACATTCAGCGGAATCTGCATGAGTAGGCCGACGATCAGGACCAGCGGAATGGTCGCCATCAACACATAGGCAATCGGGCCACCGACGGCCCAAATCACCAAAACGAAAAACACGACAAACGGCAGGTCGACCACAGCGGCAAGGGTTGCCGAGGTGAAGAAATCCCGCAGTGTTTCAAACTCACGCAACGTATTTGCAAAGGCGCCAGCAGATGCCGGGCGCGCCGCCATTCGCATGTCGAGCACTTGTTCGAATATGCGCGATGCCAGGATCACATCGGCGCGCTTTCCAGCCATGTCGATGAAATAGCCGCGCAAATGCTTGAGCAAGAAATCGAACAGATAGACACAGCCCACACCGGCCGCGAGCACCCACAGCGTTTCCACGGCATCATTCGGGACGACCCGATCGTACACCGTCATGATGAACAGCGGTGTCGCCAAGGCAAACAGATTGATCAGAATGGCGGCCAGCGCCACCTGGATGTATGACCACCAGCTCTTGGCTAAGGTTCCCCAAAACCAAGAATGAGCTTTGGGGATTGCTTGACGATCTGTCTGCGTGTGGTCTTCAAAGTGAAAAGTGGGCCGGACGTAGATTGCATAACCGACATAATCGTCCGCCAATGCGCCGAGATCCGCGTCAATCGTACCACCGCCGGATTCAGGCGTAACGATCTTGGCAGCACGCCGGCCCGGCAGATCAACCAGGACGCAGGCGCGCCCATCGTTCAGGATCAAGACGACAGGCAACACGAGCCGCGAGATCGCGGTCAGGCGTCGCTTGACCACTCGGGCACTTAGGCCGGCGCGTTCCGCTGCGCGTACAAATAACTGCGGGGTCAAACCTGATCCGGCGTGCGGCAAGCCCGCCATCAAGACACTGCCGGACCGAGGATTGCCGTGGAACCGCGTCAGAAATTCAAGACATTCAAGGAGCGGATCCTCATGACTAGATGCGGCATCGACCTCGTTGGGAGCTAAATTGGCGCCACTGTCGTCGCCAACCACATAGATCGGTGACGAGGGCGCCTGCGCGCCTTCGCGAGGCCCGACGTCGAGCGGATGTTTGACTGTCGGCTCTTCCGTCACGCCGCCGCTCCCAACTCCGTTTCGCTTTGGACGCCGGTCAGCCGACCAGCCGGCTCACCACCGCGCAATCGTCCATAGTGGCAGACCCGGTGAGCACTTGCGATGTCCCATTCAGATACGACGGGCTGCTCGGGACCACTGCGCAACGCGAGCCGCCGCTCGTCGCACGACCAGCACTTTGGCCCCCATGGCCCCATCGAATTGTGTGAATTGTAATATAGGCGGCCACGCGATGGTTGCGACGACACCACACTCTTCCGTGGTATTGCGCCCAGTACGCGTTAGCTAATGATCACGCGGCGCCAACAGGAAGACCGGTGGCTCGTCCGACATTTCATCAAAACCTTCAGGGGTTTCTGGGTGGATACCCATCGCTTCTGTGGTCTGTCCCAAGGTCGAAATGACCGCCCAGTGGGCAAAATGAACGTCGTATTCCGCCGACACCAAATCGACGCGCGCCTGGAATAGCTCGTTTTCCGTATCAAGAACGTCCAGCAAAGTCCTCTGACCAAGCTCAAATTGCTGGCGATATGCAGAGACAACTTGGGCGGAATTGATCACACGCTCTTCGACATTCGGAAGCCGGCTTTGTGCGGTTTCAAGCCGACTCCAATCCAGCCGCGTCTGCTCTTCCACCAGCCGACGCGTCGCACGTTCGTCCATAATCGTCTTGCTGACCTGCTCTCGCGCACCGCGTAAAATGGCACTGTCACCGCCACCTCGATAGAGGTTGAAGCGCATGACCAGCAGCGCCGCCAAATCCGTGCCCGATCCGCGCACACCGTTGACGTTGTTTTCGCCCGTTGCCGAGAGTTCGATGTCGAAGCGCGGCACAAACACGCCCTCCGCCGCCTTGGCATCGGATCGCCGGGCTTCTACAGCCGTGCGCGCGGCTAGCGCGGCTGGATTTTCAGCGACCGCCCGGGTTATCGCGTCTTGCAGCGTCTTCGGTACCCATTCCGACGGATAGTTGCCAACGATCAGGTCGTCCGGTGGCACACCCACCGCTTCAATGAAATCGGCTTCGGCGTCGCGCAGGAGTCCTTCTTGCTCTGTAAGGCGTGTCCGCGCAAGCGCGAGCCGGCTCTGCGCCTGCACGACATCGGCCTGGTTGCCCGCGCCTGTTTGGGCCCTCAGGGTCACGTCGTCAAGAACTTCCACGTGTGTCTGTACATTGTCTTCGGCCAGCGCGATCACTTCCCGGCTGCGCTGAACCTCAAAAAAAGCTTCGATCACGGCCAGCGCGATCGCTTCTTCGACATCGGTCACTTGGTGGCCGGACGTGTCAAACCGATAGCGCGCGGCATCAACCAGATTGGGCGTTTCAAAGCCATCAAACAACATTTGGTTGACGGTCACCGACCCATCTTGACGGAGGACGCCAACATGCGACGGACCACCGGTACCGCGCGTCCGACGAAACCGCGTCGTGTTGTTATTGACGCTTTGAATACCCACGCCAACCCGGGTATTGACCTCGGGAAAATAGCGCGCCCGTGCTTCGCCGATCTCCTGTTCGGCGACAGCCTGAGCCTTATGAAAGGCAAGAACCTGCGGGTGCGAATCGACCGCGAGTTTGACCGCTTCTTCCAGGGTCATCGCCATACCGGGCGCGACAGGGCAGCCGATCAACATCGAAACCGCAAACGCGCGACATCTGGCCGCCCATTTGGGCGCCCTGCGGTGTTGTCCTAGCTGCCTTGGCCCCGGGCTACGCCCACCAAATTGCAATTGCTCTGCCCCCCGATCAGCAAACAAGCCGCGGCTGCCGCATTTACGTCGGCATCGTTATCCCTGTGGGTTCGACCGCCGAAATCGCCGCGCATTTGTCGTTGAAACCAGTAGCAAATATAGTGTTGGCCGTCCACGCTTATAGGGTAATCGTGGGTCAAACAAGGGTCCTGTTGCAAAAGCGACACGCAATTCTTCAGTGATTTGTATGACTTATCAGGTCACTGCACACCAGTCGTCCACATGTAGTCAACTAGCGGTCGCGAAATGCAACATGACACTTCGGGCCGCCTGACAAACGAGGCGCAGCCCCGGTGACCGGATCTCTGTGGATGGTTTAGAAGGTTTAGACAACCCAGAATGAGGTGCCACCGTCGAACGTGTCATCGTCTTCAATCGAGCTGGCCGGCGTCACCAAACCGGTCACACCGATCCCCGCAAACACTCCAGAATCAAGGTCTTGTGAATTCGACTGGAACGGAGCGTCGGGGGTGGCATTCAGAGGCGGTAGCGCCGACCACACAAGGTCGGCGCCGCCGATGGTTGCGGCTGTAAAGTAACCGGCAAACGGATCTTCGGGAAAACCCGGCGCCGTCGTCGACACCATGTCAATGGCAACTTCGTGATGCGCTTCGTCAAAGCGGAGGATGTCGTCCATGGCCAGCGGCGGCGTGTCCAAGAAACCTGGCACAGCATCATGAACCGATATCGCCGCCTCATCGGAATCAAAAAACACACCACTCTCGATGGACTCACCGACAAGCGCAGATTCGGCACCGTCGATCCAAAGCACGCCATCCGAATTATCGGTACTCGAAAGGGTCTCGCTCTCGGTACTCCCGGCGGTCCACGCCAACAAATCTCCAAGAGCGGCGATTGTCAACGGGGTTGGGCCACCGTCGATTACCACCGACATATCAATTTCTTGCTCCAAACCAGCGCGCAAACCGTGCAAATGGATATCGACCTGGTCCACGGTAACCACGACTTCGTCTTGCGCATCGATCGCGATCGCGACTTTGTCGACGGTGACATCCGGAAATCTCACAGTTTCACCGTCGGCGATGGCGACAACGGCACCCGCCTCGGCGGCAATTGTCTCGGGCGCGTTCCCACCTTGCCCAATTAGCAGTTTGATCGTCATAACAGCACCACTTCGTATTCAACACATTCGCGGACGAGGCCGACAGATTTTTTTGCGTGTTCTTCTCGCCGGCAACGACCTAACCCTTTTACCCACAGAGAGAGACATAGCGCGCGCCGCCCAGCGAAACATGATGCGAACGCACTATGCGCTATAGGCCGTCGGAGACGTGGCTCTATGTTCACTTAGAGAGTCTCTGTCCGCGAGCCAGGACGCCAGAGGCCTGAAATGTCACGGAAATTTTGCCAATCGGGCGCAGGAGTCGGCCCATGCCCTATGTGAAGCGAGATGATGCAGGTCGTATTGCGGCCATCTATGGCGAGGCTCAGACCTCAGCATACGAATTCTTGGCGCCAAATTCTAAGGAAATTCAAGAATTTATAGATGGGCGCCCAATCGATGAGACGCGCCGGACACTGGAAGACTCGGATCTCGCCATGGGCCGCGTGGTTGAAGATCTTATTGATGTCTTGATTGCAAAAAACGTCATTCTGCTGACCGACTTGCCGCAACCGGCACAGGAGAAAATCATGAATCGCCGCCATCTTCGCGGGGGTCTGGAGGATCTGGCCGACCTTGTCGCAGAGGTCGCCGAAATCTAGCCGGTCCTTCGCATCTCACGCCGGACCCGGCGTCGGTTCCCTGCGGTATTGAGGCACCACATACGGGCCTTCCGGAACAACAGCAACATGGCGATCTCCAGTGCGGGCGACGCTCTCGCGCACGGCTGCATCAATCGAATCGATCATATCGACCCCAGTCAGCGATCGCTCTTCGCCATCTAAGCCGTCCGTGAATAGCCGGATACGGCCGATACGCATGGGTTTCAGCTGCATCTCGGTTTGCCATTCGTCGATGGCAGCATGGCTTTTGTCGCGGAGCGATGCGAGAAAAGCATCTGGCCCCAAATCCACGAGACGGCGCTGAGCGGCAAAAAAATGCGGCGACCCCATACCCTCCGAGCAAGCCGAAACAACGATCAAATCGCCACCCGGCGTCATTATGTCGATCGGACCGACCATGCCTTTGACGGTTTGGTAGTACGTCTTATCAAGCGGATATCCGGCCGCGCTGGTGACCACCGTGCCAAATCGCTGCAAGACTGGTATTTCCGCATAGCCGCGCACAAAGTCCACCGCGGCCAGGTGACTGGTCTTGATCTCGCCAAAATTGACGAATGAAACGCGGCGCTGTTCATCAATGACGACATTGATGGCGTAGGCGCCACCCAGCATATCGACGATTTCAAGCTGCTCGCGGTGCAGCGGATTGCCGTCGAGCACACAATTCGCCGCCAGCGGGTCTTCCATAAAGCGGGCACTGTGAAATGTCGTAATCGTCTCGGCATGCGCGACACCGGGCGCGATGACTTTGCGCCCACCGGAATAGCCGGCCATGAAATGGGGTTCCACCAGTCCCACAGCAATGCGCAAATCCGCATCGACCAACCGCTTGTCGAGCCGCACCATCGTGCCACTGGCAGTTCGGCCGATGCCAACATGATCGGCGTCTTTTTCGGCGAAGTGATTGACCACGCGCACGGTATTCAGCACCCAGCGGTCGCCCACAACTTCCGCCAACTCATCGCCTTCGTTGGGACGATGCAGGCCGGTCGCCACCAGCACGGTGATATCGTCGGCGGCAACGCCTTGGTCAAGCAGCGTTCTGATTAACGGCGGCAGCAAGGCGCCATTCGGCACGGGTCGCGTGATATCACAAATCACAATGCAAACCCGTTTCGCCGCGGCGGCCAGGGCGGCGAGCGGCGGACCGCCACAGGGCACCTGAAACGAGTTGCGCAAATCGGCCTTGGGATTGGCCAACAATGGCATTTCTGGCTTGCTGACCACTGTCACTTCGCAGCCGTCGGGGATCGACACCGGCACGGTCCCCTTGCCGTACCTTACATCAACGCGCATGGTCCCAGCTCCCCTAAGCCGCGCCACCATTCAATTCGCGTGCCCTTAAGATGCGCAGAGCCGCGCAGGCGGCGCCGTAGCCATTGTCAACGTTCACAACGACAACACCTGGCGCGCAACTGGTCAGCGACGCGTGCAGTGCCGTCGAACCCCGATACGCCGTGCCATAGCCGACCGACGTGGGCACCGCGATGACAGCGCCTGGTACCAACCCACCCAGAACACTGACCAACGCCGCATCCATGCCGGCGACCGCAATCACAACCGGAAACTTGGACAGTGTGTCGACATGTTCCAACAGCCGCCACAGTCCCGCGACGCCGACATCGAACACAGACGTCGCCTCATGGCCGTAATATGCCAGCGTGCGTATTGCCTCGCGCCCCACGGCAATATCCGACGTACCTGCTGTTACGACGGCGGCGCCACCGGTTTGGCTTGGCGCCGGGCGCGGCCCAAGAATTCCGGTACGCGATACCGGATCATAATCGATGACCATGCGATGGGGGCGCGGCAACGAATCGTATCGGTCGGCCGCCAGACGCGTCAAAAGCATTGTCCGCTCTGCGGCTACGGCCTTGTCCAATATTGCTGCGATTTGAGGAATTGTCTTGCTATCGCAAAGGATTGCTTCGTCAAGCCCGATCCTTTGTGGGCGCTGATGATCGTGAACCGATTCGTCGGGCATCAGGACGCCGCCCCATGCACGAACGCGCTGCCGCGCTTGTAGGCCGCCAGGCTAACGGCGATTTGGCGACCGCCCGCGGCGAACAAGCGGCCGATGTCACGCATCAAACGCCGCCGTGCCGCCGCATCCAAACGCGACAATGTGCGGTCATCGAGCTCTACGACAACTCCACCTCGGCGCAAACGACAGCGCACGGTATCGGTGTCAAAAGACGCCTGAATATGACGCTCCGCGTCGTTGATCAAACGCAGAGCGTCAGCCTCGATCGCGATTCCAGTTTCGACTCGGCTCGACAGGCAAGGTGATGATGGCAACGCTCCCAAGTCAACATAGCCGAGCCCCGCCGCGATGGCGCGTAGCTGGCTTTTGCCGATTCCAGCTTCGACATAGGGATGACGCACGTGGCGCGCGCGGGCCGCTTCAAGGCCGGGCCGAAAATCGCCCAGGTCGTCGCAATTGGTCCCGGAGGCGACCGTTTCAGTTGCGCGCTTGGCAATCGCATCGTAAAGGTTGGTTTTACAATAAAAGCACCGGTTGACAGGGTTACGCCGATAGTCGGGATCGGCAAATTCACCGGCATCTATGACGCGCAGACGCCACCCCTCGCGCTCTGCGATATCACGCAGACGCGCTGTCGCTTGTGGCGGCACCGCGGGCGATGTGGCGTGGTACACGGTGCATTGGCCTGGCGCGCGACGGTGCGCAAACACCGCCAAAGTCGTGCTGTCAACACCACCGCTGGCGGCCACGGCGATTGGTCCGATCGAATCCAGCACGCGCGCCAACGCATCGCCGAGTGATCGATATTCGTGGGTTCCGGTCATTCGTTTACTTTTTTGGCTCTCGCCGCCTTCGATCCTGTGCCTCTTCGACCGCACGCTGCCGCGCTGCCTGGCGGGCCGCGTGTCCGCCACCCGTTCCAGCAACGTCATCAGCGTCGGCCTTGGCCGAAACCCGCGAGACCCGGTCGCCGGCAGCCTTCGGCCGCATCGACAGTTTAACCCGGACTGGCCGATTCTTGCCATCGGTCTCAACCACCTCGCGCTCCAGTTCAGCCCGATCGATCGGTCGGTGGCGCACTCCAATCGTCGTGGTCTCTTGGAAACACAGTCCAATGACGTGCTCTAATTCGCTGTAATCACACAATATTTGCACATGCACGGCGACGCGACCCTTTTTGCCGACCACCGGCCACTGCACGACATCACGGACCGCGTGGTCGGCGCGGATGTGATCAAGCGCGATCGCAAGATCCTCGCCCGTTTGGTCATCGACTTCGAATGCGATTTCAGCCACGCGGCCACTTGTCGTCTGAATGCCGGCGAGTGCGGTCGTGGCGGGCTCAAACAGCATGGCCCGCAGAATATTACTGCGCCCCGTTAGCGTACTTATCCCAAAGCCTTGGCCATTGGCCACAAGTCGATGAGGCGTCGTTGGGCCGACCTCGCCCGGCGCCAAATGGCGCACGATCGCCGCGCCGGTCGGCGTGACCCGTTCGCCCGGTACGCCATCGTCGACCATGCGAAAACCGCGCAGGAGAATAACCGTCGCCGGTGCCGGCACCGGTAATGCACCATGGGCGCCGCGCACCTGTCCCGAGCCGAGTGGCAATGGCGCACACGACCAAGTTGCCGGTTGTAGCGACTCGATCAAAAACGCCGCGGCGACGATATCGACGATCGAGTCCCAACCACCCACTTCGTGAAAGACCACCTGTTCAACGGGCTTGCCGTGCACCTGGCTTTCGGTATCGGCAAGCAGTTCCAGCAGCCCGAGCGCACGATTTGCCACGGCGCGGTCGATTTGTGACGCGGCAATCCGTTCGCGCAGATCTGTATAAGCGCGGTGGCCATGCGGTCGTTGGTTGCCGGCCAAGGCGACATGAAACCGCGTGCCGGTCAGCGTCTCGTCGTCATGGTCGCGGACATTTATCTCAAGGTTTGGCGGCAAATCGACCGCCGCAAGCGTCTTCAGCAACCCCTCTTCCAAGTCTGGGCGCGCGTCCAGCAGTGCCGCGATGAACATATCGCCAGCAATCCCGCCGACGGGATCAAGATGAATGTGCATCACGCGCGCTTACCTTCAAACGCCCGGAACTTTAACGGAACCCGCGGCTGCGACCTTCGCCGCAGCAGCCGCCATAACATCGGCGCCGGCGCCGGCACGGTGGGCGCGCTCACTCAAATGGCGACGCCACGCACGACCGCCAGGGACACCATTGAACAGTCCAAGTACATGACGCGAGATGCTGCCAAGTCGCGTCCCGCGCCGCACTTCGTCATCGACATAAGGCATCAGCGCCTCCACCACATCGTGGCGCGTTTTGCCGCGCGGCGGATCGCCAAACAAGGTTTGGTCGACCCGTGACAATAAATACGGATTCTGATAGGCGGCGCGGCCCAGCATTACACCATCGACCTGTGTCAGATGCGCCGCCGCTTCGTCAAGTGTTGTCACGCCGCCATTGATAACGATGTTCAAATCGGGATGTGCGCGTTTGAGCCGATAAACAACATCGTAGCGAAGTGGCGGAATTTCCCGGTTTTGGCGCGGACTCAATCCTTTGAGCCACGCTTTGCGGGCGTGAATAATGAACGTTTGGCAGCCGCCCGCCGCGACGATTTGGACAAAACGGGCCAAAGTGGGTTCGCTGTCTTGGTCGTCGATGCCGATCCTGGTCTTGATCGTCACTGGAATGCGCGCCCCGGCGCGAGCCAGGGCTTCGCTCATAGCCGCAACACACCGGGCGACCAAATCCGGTTCCGCCATTAGGCACGCGCCAAACCGGCCGTCCTGCACCCGACTGCTGGGACAGCCAACGTTCAAATTGACTTCATCATAGCCATAGTCTGCGCAGATCCGCGTCGCCTCGGCCAACATCGCCGGATCGCTACCGCCCAATTGCACGGCCAGGGGATGTTCCGCCCGATCATGCCCCAGCAGCCGACCGCGATCGCCGTGCAAGACCGCCGAGGCGGTCAGCATCTCGGTATAGAGGCGGGCGCGCCGACTGATTAGCCGCAGAAAGTACCGATCATGGCGATCGGTGCGCTCCATCATCGGCGCCACGCAAAAGCGGTGTGAAGACAAGGATATACTCACAATCGTCTCGTTCGTCGCGCGTGCCACATGCAAGCACAGGCGCGCCGCAAGAACAAATGCCGCAGTGTAGTAGTTCGGATGTTGCTAGCCTCTAGGAGGATTGGCGCGCTTCTTCGTTTCCGGAAACAGCCATACGGCGAACACCATGAACGCGCCCAAAAGAACACTGACCCAGGCCACATCATACGACCCCGCGCGATGTTCGATCACGAACATCACTGCGGCCAGCGCGCACACGATCAGCGACAAAAGAAACTTCAGATGTGGTGGCATGCGCCCTCATCCTCATATCAAAAACAGCTATTGTGCTCAGGATAGTGGTGATATATTACAGGTCAAGATCAGCGTTGTAATCTGTTCTGGACCATGACTGCGATACACCCTCATGAAGATCGGGAGCCGCTGTCGAACCGTGCCATCACCGGTGAAAGCCGCGGCTCGCTGACGCAGATCGCCTACCGCACGCTTGAAGAGCTCATTGTAACCTTGCAACTGCCGCCCGGCGCAGTGATGAGCGAGACGGCGGTCGCCGACCGGGTCGGCATTGGTCGCACGCCCGTAAGGGAGGCCCTACAAATGCTGGCGCGCGAGGGTCTGATAGAGGTTATGCCGCGCCGCGGCATTCGGATCTCGTGTATCGATGGCGAGTGCCAACTGCGCCTGCTCGAATTGCGGCGCGCCTTGGAACAAGTTCTTGCTGAGGCATGTGCCGAGCGTGCGACCGACGCCGAGAAAAACGAGTTCGACGCGCTCGCCACGGCCATGGAAGCCGCTGCCGAAACCGACGACGATGTCGCGTTCATGCGCCTCGATCGGCGCTTCAATCAGTTGCTGTGTGCGGCGGCGCGCAATGAATACGTCGCAAGTGCGATGAAACTGATCCAAGGACTCTCGCGACGCTTTTGGTATTCGCACTACCGCGATGCTCTAGATCTACCACTGTGCGCCCAATTGCACGCCAATGTCGCGCGCTCAATCAGCGTCGGCAAGGCGGCCAAGGCCGTCGCTGCCAGTGATCGCCTGATCGACTACATCGAGGATTTTGCGCGCGCGAGCACGGCGACGACCTCCAAAACCAATGGTCACCAATAATGAAGCGCTATCTGGGCGAACGAACAATTGATGGCATTCGAGTCACGGTGGACGATGCGGATCTTTCGCCACGATTTGATCTAAAGGCACTCTCGCCCAGCGGCTTCGAGTGGACCTATGAGGGCGCCGCGCCCGCCCAGTTGGCGTTGGCCCTGCTCGCCGATCATCTTGGCGACGAAAAGGCCCTCGTGTTCTATGAAGGATTCATGCGTCACGTGGTCGCCAATTTCGAGAATGATTGGGAAATGACCAGCGACGATATCGATGCCGCACTCAAGTCCATGCCGAAGGATGATTGAGTTATTGCGTCGTGTAATATATTACTGAATCGATCTGGCGCCAAAGCACATCGCCAAGGAGGTTGAAATGGTGGAGTGGGCAGACTCACAAATGAGCGATCGCCAGCGTAACTATCGCGCCGGATATCGCGAACGCATTGCCGGTTGGTATAACGGCTACCTGCATGTGGCGGTGATTTATGCGATCGGCATCGTCGCGTTTTACATTTACGTATCGCACATTCACCAGCCGACTTGGTGGGAGTGGCTGGTGGTGCCGGTCGTCGCGCTGATCTGCAATTTCTTTGAATGGTTTTTGCACCGCCACGTGATGCACCGGCCGCAAACATCGCGCGCTTTGCGGGCCATCTATATGCGCCACACCATGATGCACCATCAGTTCTTTACGGATCGAGACATGCGTTTCGCCGACTCGACCGACTGGCGCGTGACATTCTTCCCGCCCTACGCCCTGGTCACCTTTATCCTGATGTCCGTCCCAGGCGCCCTTGTGGTTGGCTGGCTAATATCCACCAATGCGGGCTGGCTCGTTATGTGTACAACCACGGGCATGTATCTCATTTACGAGTTCATGCATTTCTGCTGCCACGTGAACGAAAACTGGTTCGTGCGCAACTGTCCGTTCGTCAACACAATCCGACGCCATCACACCGCCCATCATGCGCAGAACATCATGATGGAGCGCAACATGAACCTGACATTCCCCATTGCGGATTGGCTGATGGGTACGTCGGATCTCGATCGCGGTCTGGTCGGCCACATTTTCAACGGCTACAACGAAAAATACGTGCGTACTGATATGCGCCAGGCCAAACGGACGCCGGGCCGTCCTGCACAGGCGGTACCGGCCCAGTAGAGGTTCTTGCGACTAACGAGGACCACTCGCGAATACATGTAGCGCCGCTTGGTTCGTGGGGCGCGGCGCCCTGCAATTTGTCGTCGCACACCCGGCCGTCGCGGCATTCTGCGCCGGCACCCGTACCATCGCCTAGCTGGAGCAGAACCTGGGATGGTTCAGCGTTCCAATTCCTGCAGATTTTGGGCGGAGCTGAAATGCGAGAGGCTCTTGCGCGAGGACGCACCTGTGCCCGCTTAAGCAGCCCCTTCGGTACCCAGGAAGATCGCGCGAACGAAGGACCGATACAGCATCACCTGTTGCGGTAACACCTGCTTTTCGTGCACAACCTTGGACAAGATGATGCCCCCATCGACCAGAGCTGAGACCATATCGGCCAACGCATCCAGATCGACCTCCACGCGCGGCGGGTAGCGTGCAGAGATTTGATCGAAACGGGCCCGAAAACGGGCGCGCCATCCCAATATGGCGGCGGCGTTCATGTCGCGAATTTCTTTGTTGAACAACTGGTCTTGGTAGCAGTAAGACGCCACCAAACAACCAGGATGGGTGCTGGGCAGGTCCGCCATCATTTCGGCAAACATTTTGAGCCCGACCAAGAAGCCGTGCAGCGGGTCTTCGTGCAACTCGTCCGCGCGCGTGAACAGGTCGTTCAGCAGGACCTCTTCGCGATCCAAGTAGCGCTCCAGCAGTGCTTTGGCCAGCTCGCTCTTGTCCCTGAAATGATAGAAAAATCCGCTTTTAGTAATACCGACCCCGGCGATCAATTCGTCGATCGAGGTCGCGGCGAAGCCCTTTTCCAGAACCGCCATCTCCGCCAGTTCCAAGATACGGTCCCGCGTCCCGCTTCCCGCCCGTGGCAGTGTATTGAGCATGCGTTACTGTACCATAAGTACAGTTGACATTAGAAACGCCGCCATGACGCCTTGGTCGGGCACGTCAACACCCCACATAAATTATTGAAGTTTCTTTCTTTATTGGAATTTCGACTGGCTTGACCACGAGTCGTCTGGAATCTATAGGCCGTCGGCGGCACCTTTTTTGCGCAACTTAGATTTCTCCTCCCACGCGTTTGAAGAGGTCGCAACCATGGCCAAATACAGAGACCGATTGCCCCAATTAGACGGTGACATGTTCCTGACCGACGGCGGGCTTGAGACCGTGCTGGTATTTCACAAGCAAATTGACCTGCCGCACTTCGCCGCTTTCGATCTGCTGCGCAACGAAGACGGTCGCAAGTTGCTTTACGACTACTATGTCGACTACGCCGAAATCGCCCGCGCCAATGGCTTGGGATTCATTTTGGAAAGCGCCACATGGCGCGCCAGTTCAGATTGGGGCACCAAGCTCGGCTACACTGCAGAAGCGTTGACCGCTGCCAATCAAGAAAGCATCTCCATGCTGAGTTCATTGCGGGCCCGTTTTGAGACCGGCGACCAGCCCATGGTGATTAGCGGTTGCCTCGGCCCGCGCGGCGACGGCTATGATCCGGGTGCCATCATGAGCCCCGACGAAGCTGAAAATTACCATGCTCAGCAAATCCAAGCATTCCGTGAAAGTGACGCCGACATGGTGACCGCTTTTACCTTGACCAACATTCCCGAAGCAATCGGCATGACACGCGCAGCGGCCAAGGCAGGGCTCCCGATCGCGTTATCTTTTACTGTCGAGACCGATGGTTGCCTGCCGACCGGGGATACCCTGCGGCGGGCGATTGAGGGCGTCGACGCGGCGACCGACGAAGCGCCGGCATACTACATGATAAATTGCGCCCATCCCTCCCACTTCGATGGTGCGGTAGCTTGCGACGAGCCCTGGCTTGACAGGATCCGGGGTCTGCGCGCCAACGCCTCGCGCCGCAGCCACGCCGAGCTCGACGAATCGACCGAACTCGACGAAGGCAATCCGCGCGAACTCGGCACGGAAATTCGTGAATTGCGCGGATCATTGCGAAATCTCAATGTTCTCGGCGGCTGTTGCGGTACCGACCACCGCCATGTTGATGCCATTTGCAGTGCTTGGCTCGCGGCATGACGGCATCGCTTTGCCAATTCTCATAGCAGATTCTTGACAATTCTGGGTTTCCGGCGCGCGAAGAGTCGGTCAGAGTAACGAAAGGACGCACTTTCCCGCGCAAGACCGCGCGGCCGGAGACCCAGACATGACCATCACCAATCCCTCAGTTGCACGCGCCGGCGCCATGGCGCTGGTCCTCGCGACGATCGGAGTCGGCCCCGCCAAGGGCCAAGCCCTATCCGACGACATGCGCGTCGCCCTCACCGCCATGACCGTGCACACGCTCTATCACGAGCTCGCCCACGCCTATGTCGATCTTTACGACATCCCCCATTTTGGGCCGGGAGGAAGATGCCGCCGACAATTTCGCCAACATGCTGATGATCAAGCCGAATAACGGCGCGCGGGCCGAAGACATGGCGTTGGCGGCGGCCGAAGGATGGCTGCTCAGCCAAGATGTTCTGGCCGGTGATGAGATCGATGAAGCGGCTTTCATGGATGAGCATGGCTTGGATTTGCAACGTGGTTACAACATGCTGTGCCATATCGTCGGCTCGGATGCCGAGGGTTGGGTCGATCTCGCCGACGATCTGGAATATGACGATGATCGCGTCGATTTTTGCGTCGAGGAGTTTGCCGATCGGTCCGATGACTGGCGCCGCGCGTTGGCACACGGCAGTCGCGAACAAAGCCGTGGGCGGTTTGTCCTGCGCTTTGGCGAAGCGGCAACTGACGAAACCGGACGCGCCAAAGAGATCGTGCGAAGTATCTCGGACCTGCCGACCGCACTCGACGACCTGGGCCGCAAATGGTCGCCGGGCCGCACGGTGCCGGTAACATTTCAAGATTGTGACGGCGATGCCAACGCCTGGTGGGATCCCGAAACCAAAGCCCTGACCCTGTGTTACGAGCTGATCGGCGAGTTCGAGTTGTTGTTTTCAGCGACGGAGTGAAGCCGTCGCACGCCTATTTCTGTTATTTCGGTGACAGTTTACTAAATACGCCGCATTTTGCATGCTCTCTCTTTCGGCTACAAGATGTAGTGTATTTAGTAAACTGTCACCGAAATAACAGAAACACCGACTTGCACTCAAACAGGCCCGCCCTGCTCCAGCCAATGGGCAAGTTCCGGCGGCAGGCGTTCGGCCATGGCCTTTCGGTAAAGCTCAAGCTCGGCCGGTCCGAGCGTATCGTGCCATTGTCCGGTGGTCCCCCTAGCGAAAAAGCGGCTGTTGTCCAGCCATGCGTCCTTATCCGCGCCGGGCGCAATGCGATCCGCATTCTGCTTCATGGACTCAAACGTCGCAGCATCAACCAATTGCGGCCACAACGCCTCATCGACCACAATACGTGTTGCTGCAGCGACCCGCCGCATTTCACCGGCAAGATCACAGCGCATATCTTCGTAGTGAAACAAATGCAGATTGGGCAAATGACGAAACGCCCAAAACGTCGCCGCATGATGGAGCACGGACCAAGATGGCCACCCGTCTTGCTCCCAGTCAAAGAAGCCGGTGGTCATCCAAAGGCGGAAAAACTCCCGCACATCGCGGGGTGTCTCGGGCCAGTCGGGCCCGTTCGCAGTCTTGCGCGCCGGTGAATCTGGATTGCTGTTGAGAATATGATTGCGCATCGAAATAAAAATGTCGCGCGGGTCGCGGCCGACGAACAGGTATGTCGCATCCGGGAAATAAGGCAAACCATCCAGGGGCGTGTGCGTTTTGATGATGCGGCGATGGGTTTGCGCCTCCAACAGCGCCAACACATCGGCAATCGGCGTCGGCTCGCGTTCCAGCCACGGCGAAATCCGGCCGAGTGGGCGGTCGAACATCGTCTTTTGAAAGACCAGCAACGCGCAGATCATCTGCATCCACGTCGTACCAGCCTTATAGGCCGTGCAGACAAAAATATCATCAGAACGTGGCCTGAAATCGGCCCAGCGGGCACTGTCAAAAAATCGATGGTCGTAGCGGCGCGTCTGTTGCGGCCGTGTTGTCATCGCAACGATACCGTGCGACGAGACGCTCAATGTCGCGCAAGGGGACCGCGCAAAATGCGGCCTGGCAGGGCACCCGTGTGCACATTGTCCCGCAACACCGTCTGGCCGGCAACGATCGTTGCCTTGAAGCCGTCGGCATATTGTTTGAGCCGTCGGGCGCCGGCCGGCAGATCGTAAACGACCTCGGGCATGCGCGGGCCGACGGCATCCGGATCGAGAACGTTGATGTCCGCGACCTGACCCTCGCGTAACAAACCACGATCATGAAACCCCCATCGCGTCGCCGTGTCGTAGGTGATCAACCGCACGGCTTCCTCTAAAGTGAACGCTTGCTGGTCGCGCACCCAATGACTCAAAAGGTGGGTCTGCAAGGAACTATCCATGATTTGTGAAACGTGCGCGCCGGAATCGGAAAACGTCACGACCGAATGCTTTTCCTTCATCAACGCCAGCGCATCGTCTTGATTTTCGTTCGCTAATGATTGGCGGAAAAACAATTTGAGATCATTGGCCATTGCCAAGTCGATCATGGCTTGGGCCGGCGCAACACCGCGCTCGGACGCGATCTCCGCGACGGACCGATGCGGCCGCGCGACCTTGTCCATCACGTAAAAAATATCCCATTCCGGCGGCCGCGCCTCGGCACCGACTATTTCCGGCCCATCGTACGACTGGCTCGCCACCTCGACCAGTTTGGCGCGTAGCCCTGGGTCACGAAGCTTTTCCTTTTGGGCGTCCAACGGCAGCGGGCGCAATTCACGCCACACGTCCCATGTGTCGAACGGCGTCGTCGTTTCAAAAGATAAGATGGTGCTGAGATCGCGACTGTGAACCTGAGTGAAAATTCGCGCGCCGGCCAGATTGGCCTGATCGATGAGCTTGTAAAATTCCCGCCATTGGCCAGGTCGATCGCGAAAACTCAAACTGCCAAACGTGATCGGGCGGCCCGTCTCGATCGATAGATCACGCAAGTTATTGTAGACGCGGGTCATATGGGCCATATCGCCACGTTCCATGGCCAGCTCGAGAATACCTGCGCCGATGTCACCCATGCCGCGCACGATCGCCTGAACCTCGGAGAACGGCGCCACCCGGCTTGCCACTGGTCGATCGTCCGACGTCAAGTGGCTCGGCGTCCGTGAGGTCGAAAATCCAATCGCGCCGGCTTTTACGGCTTCTTGAACATGGCGCACCATGGCCGCCAGATCGTCCTCCGTCGGCGCATCCTCGAACGCACGCTCGCCCATGACATAGGTGCGCAACGCCGAATGGCCGATATAGCCGCTATAGTTGATCGCCTTCGGCAGCGCATCGACGGCGTCGAGATATTCGGGATAGCTTTCCCATTGCCAGTCGATGCCCGCCAGCATGGCTTCACGGGCAATATCCTCGGCGCGTTCCAGGTTTCGGAAAACGAAATCAACTTCTGTTTCTTTGCACGGCGCCAATGTAAAGCCGCAATTCCCCATCACAACCGTCGTGACACCGTGATAACAGGAACAGCTGCCCAGCTGATCCCAGAAGATCTGAGCATCCATGTGCGTGTGGCCATCGACAAATCCCGGCGTGACCACGTGCCCGTCCGCATCGATGGTCTCGGCCGCAGGCGCCGCGATCCGCCCAATATGCGTGATCATGCCATCCTTGACGCCGACATCTGCCCAATAGCGCGGCAGGCCCGATCCATCGATCACCATGCCGTTCTTAATCACCATGTCGTAGCTCACAGCCAATTCCTCCACGCACAGACGGGCGAACAGGGCAACGTTACCACAATTTCGATGTGCGACGGCGGCGGCGCGCGACGAGCTGATGCAACATTTCGTCAACTGGTCCTCCAGTCGATTTCGTGCCAAATATGCGCCTACACTTGGTTACAAGTACTGGAGTAGCAACACATGGCAACCGCGTTGACCACCGAACATACCGAAGGCGTAACGGCGCCCCTGCAATTCACAACCGATACCGGCGAACCGCCGGTCGCGCTGGTGAAAGTGCCCGGTGCCGGCCTTGATGATCGCTTGGGCCAATTCGCATATCGCGACGTGTTTATCGAAGACGGCCGGCCGCGACGCGCGCAATTCACGCTTGATGGCGACGGGTTCGCGCTGTTGGACGATGTATCCGCAACCAAGGATTTTTATGACGATGACGAAGTCCGCCGGGTCTATTACCCAGAGATGGAAAAACTCATCATACGGGAGAGCGGCGCGTCGAAAGTGGTGATATTCGACCACACGGCCCGGATCGACGACCGCGCCGCCCAAGACGCGCGCAAGATCAGGCCGCCGGCGGTCATCGTCCACAACGACTTCACAGAGCAATCGGCGGAGCAAAGGGTTCGCGACCTGCTGCCCCCAGACCAAGCCGAGGCATTGCTGCAAAAACGCTTTGGCTCCATCAATGTGTGGCGGCCGATACGAAGCCCGGTCGAAACCGCGCCCTTGGCCATATGCGGCTATAACGACATCGTCTACGAGGACTTGATCCTGTCGGAGCGGCATTACCCCGACGGTCGGATTGGCCGGATCTATCATTTGGCCTATAACCCCGCGCAAAAGTGGATCTACTATCCGCACATGACCCGCGACGAAGTCGTCCTGTTGAAATGCTACGATTCGAAGACCGATGGCACAGCGCGCTGGACCGCGCATGGGTCGTTCCAGGATCCGACCAGCCGCGGCGGCGCGGCGCCACGAGAAAGCATCGAAATCCGTTCGATGGTCTTTTACGACTGATTTTGATCGAACTGTGCGCTCGCCCGGATATGCGCCCTTTTCTTGATTCCGCGAACATAGCCGGCGATCGCGCCCGGTTGGCAGAACGGATGGCACGCGACGGATATCTGTATTTCCGTCGGCTGCTGCCTGCGGAACCGATTGATAATTTGCGCAGCGAACTATTAGCGATCGCGGGGCAAGCCGGCTGGCTCAGGCAGGACCGGCCGCCCACTGAAGCAATCGCGGACCCCGGTGCCGCATGCGCTGACCCCGAGGAAAACTTCGTTGCTGTACTGGCACGGTTCTACCGTCTGGAAGCGCTCCACGCGCTGAAACATCATCCGGCGCTGTTTGGCGTTTTCGAAAGCCTGCTCGGCGACGAGGTATTTGTACACCCACTAGTGATTCCGCGCGCGGTCTTTCCGGCGCGCGATGACCTCACCACGCCACCGCACCAGGATTACGTCCACATCCAAGGCACGCCAGAGACATACACGGCATGGGTGCCGCTGTCGGACTGCCCCAAGAGTATGGGCCCGCTTGCCGTCGCCAAAGGATCCCATACTGCGGGCGTGCGCGATTTCGACGTCTCAACGGGCGCGGGTGCCATCGCCGTGACCGACCCATTGCACGGCCAATGGCACTGCAACGACTTCGTCGTCGGTGATGTTCTAATTTTCCACAGCATGACCGTACATCGAGGCCTACCGAATAAGAGCGACAAGCTGCGGCAATCGCTGGATATGCGTTATCAGAGAGCCAGTGATCCCGTTGCCGAGGTCTCCCTGTCGCCCTATGCCGGCACCGGCACGTGGGATGAGATCTATGCGAACTGGCCCCACAATGGTTTGAAGTATTACTGGCGCGATGTGGGGCTCCAAATCGCACCGTTCGATCGACGGTATTACGACGATCGCGATCGCAAGGCATTCGCGATGGCGCGCCGCGGAGACACCGCCGCCCGGCCAAGTTTATTGCGCATCATGCAGCGCGACCCTGATCCCGCGAAACGGCAAACAGCCACGGAATTGATGCGCGCGTTGGAAAGCGAAGACCGACGTCTCTAGCGGGCGAGCAGCAATACGATGATCCCCACCGCGATCAAGACAACGCCGATGATCTCCTTTCGGTTCGGGTGTTCGTGAAAAAAGAAGTACGAAACGGCAAAGGTGAACACCAACTCAATCTGCGCCAGCACGCGCACATAGGCGACCGTCTGCAGAGTCATGGCGGTGAACCATCCCGCCGACGCGCACACCCCCGCCAACCCAACCAAGCTGGACGGTCGCCAGTTGCGGAGCACGGTAGTAATCTGGCCCGGTTCGCGCACGCGCATATAGGCCATCATGACCAGCGTTTGGAATACAGTCACACAGGCCAACGTGAAAGCCGCCTGCATGACCACGCCGGGTCCCGCGATCGCCAGTGACGCACCACGATAAAACACCGCCGATGCACCGAAAAACGCCCCTGCCGCCAGGCCGATCAGTGCCGATTTTTGTGCCAAGGCAAGAAGCACCGTACGCGGCGTCGCCGGACTGCGCGCGACAGAAATGGTCATCACGCCGGCCAGACCAATCAGAATCGCAATAGCCGCGCCCGGACTAATCGTGTCACCGAGTACGATGATCCCGAACACGGCCGCCTGGACCGGCTCTGTCTTCGAATAGGCCGTGGCCACCGCGAAATTGCGCAGCGAAAAAGAATAGACCAACAGGAAAGTCGCAAAAATCTGTGCCAGGCCGCCAAGCGCGCCGTAGAACGCAAAACCGGCGTTTGGCGTCGGCCACGCCAGGTCGAAGCCATAGTGCAGGACGAGCACATAAATGATGGCGATGGGAAAGCCGAAGCCGAAGCGCACGAATGTTGCCCCGGCTGTGCTCAAGCGTCCTTTGAGGTGCCGCTGCAGCGCTGAACGCGCGTTTTGCAGAAACGCGGCCGCGATTGTAATCGGCACCCAAAGCTCCACGGCGATCCCTCTCGGCGGGTTCGATATGAACGTAACTGTCGACAGTAATGAAACAGATCTAGGCGCGCTTGACCTGCCCGCGCTCAATCAAATAAAGGGCGTCGGTCAAATCTGCGGAATGGGTTGCATCCGATTCGGACAACAGAACAGACAAACCTTCGCCCTTCAGGTTCGACAGCACATCCGCCAGCCGGCGCGCCAACGCCGGCGCCACGCCTTCAAATGGTTCATCAAGCAGCAATAGCTTGCGTCCACATATCAGACCACGTGCCAGAGCCACCAATTTTTGCTGGCCACCGCTCAACTGCATGGCGCGCCGATCGGCCATTTGCGCGACCTCGGGCATGCGTTCGAAGACCCATGCCAAGCGGGCTGGCGCATCGGTCAACCGGGTCGCCCAAGCCGGAATCATGATGTTTTCTTCAACCGTCAATTCGGGAACCAGACGGCGATCTTCGGGCATGTAACCGATGCCGAGCGTGGCCCGCGCGTGCGACGGCTGGCCGAGCAAACTTACCGTCTCATAGTGGACATTCCCGGATCGCGCACGGACCAGGCCCATAATCGCTCGCATGCAGGTGGTTTTGCCGGCACCGTTGCGCCCCATCAGCCCGGTCATCGATCCGTTCGCGACGTCAAAGGCAACTTCCCGCAAGATCGTTGCAGCCGCGATCGATACCGTCAAATTCTCGACCTTAAGCATCGGTGCGGCCGTCCCGCGATTGTCCGGCATGCAGTTCCGGGCCAATGACATAGGTGCGTACATCGTCGTTGGACAAAACGTCGCCCGGCGGCCCGTCAGAAATGATGGTGCCATCATAGAACGCGATCACACGCTTTGCGTAGCGACCAACGATTTCCATATCATGCTCGACAAACAGCACGGTCACGTTGGCCAACGCAAGCGCCGCCATGATGCGGTCCATCACCGCCAATTTCTCATCGACACTGATGCCACTGGTTGGTTCGTCCATCAAAATCATACTTGGGTTACCAACCATTGCCATAGCAATATCCAGCAGCTTTCGCTGACCTTGCGGCAATTCTTTTGCGGGTTGATTGCGCACATCACTGAGACCAAATCGATCGATCACGCCCGACGCGTCGTCCAGAGCCGCAGCAGTCCGCAATGGGCGCCAAAATCCCGGACGGGACCGGCGCGCGATCCCTTGCGCCACCAGCATATTGTCAAAGACGCTCAATTCGCCAAAGATCTGCGGGATCTGAAAAGACCGATGCATCCCCAAGCGCGTGATCGTCCGCGGCGTTCGCCCCGTGATTTCTTGGCCCCGATACCTGATGCTGCCAGAGTCCGGTACCAGATAACCGGTCACCATGTTGATAAACGTCGTCTTGCCGGCGCCATTGGCGCCGATCACACCGACAACCTCGTCCGGAGCAATGACGATATTGACGTCAGCGGCCGCGACAACAGCGCCGAACGCTTTGTTCACGCTAGACGCCTCAAGCACCGCATTCATGACGCCCGCGCCGCCCCTAATCGGCTGAAGATTGACCACAACCCACCCGGCAAAAACACAATCACCAGCAATAGCGTGCTGCCCAACAGCATCTGCCAGAAGCCCGGCGCATATTGCAGCGCATAAGTGCGCACAAGCTCGAAAATGATCGCGCCGATGAAGGGAGCCGCCACATTGCCGGTGCCGCTCAGGATTGCGACGAACACGAACTCTCCCGATTTGGTCCAATAGGTGAAATCTTCCGGCGTCACGTGACCGATCAGCAACGCGGTCAGGACTCCGCCAATCCCGGAAACGATGGCGGCGATCACATATTTGGTGTGGATGGCACCTTCCACCGACGCCCCCAGATATTCCACCCGGACTTCGTTTTCCCGTATACCTTCGCCGATAAAGCCGAGCGTCGCGTTGAGGTATCGGTGCACGGCGACCGCGCAGCCATAGGCCAGCAAACAGGTCAATGCATAGAGCAGAAATGTCAGCCGCGTTTCCCCACCATCTGGGGCGAAGCCAAAAAATGTTGGCGGCGCAACGCTAAAGCCATCCGTGCTGCCCAGCTCGGCGCTCTTGACCAAGATCCCAAACAGGATCATTGAGAACGCCATATTCAACATCGCGAAGAAAATACCGCGGTAGCGTCGCGTGAGAAAACCCAGCGCGAAGGCGACACCTCCGGATACCGCCGCGCCAAATATCAGCAAAACAAAAAAATCAGATATGCCGAGCTTAACCCCAGCCATGGCCGCCGCATAACCGCCCAAGCCGAAAAACAAACCTTGGCCAAATGACACCAAACCGGCACGCATCAATACCAGCAGGCCCAAAACCACCAGTCCATTAGCAAGCGACAAGCCGATCGTATTGACCGCCCAGCCCGGTAGCAACGGATGAACCGCGAGCATTACCGCCAGCGCCACGGTCAAGCCGACCAGCGTCAAATCCCGGTGTCGCGCCATGCCGTTAGACATCAGATCTTACGCACAACGGTTTTGCCGAACAGGCCCTGCGGCCGCAGGATCAAAACCAATGACATCACGGCATAAACAACGAACAGTTCGACTTCCGGTAACTTGTAGACGGCAAACGCACGGCCCAGGCCGACCACCAGAGCACCGATCGCGGCGCCCTCGATACTGCCCAATCCACCAATGACGACAACCGCAAAAGCCAGCACGATAATTTCAACGCCAAGACCCGGATTGACCGAAATTAAAGGCGCCGTAAACGCACCACCGAGGGCTCCCAGCACCGCGCCAACAACGAACGTGAAGGTGAAAATTCGTGCGACATTGATGCCCATGGCTTGCGCCATTTCGCGATCGAATATGACCGCACTCAGCAGCTTACCGGGCCGCGTCCGATTGATCCCAAACCAGACCAATCCGCCCAGCACTACCGCAAGTCCAACCAGCGCGAGATCGTAAACAACAAACGGTATGCCGCTTAGACTGACGTTGCCCAGCAGAAAATGCGGTTGATACGGCATATAGGACTCGACACCCCAAACCGCTTTCATGACATCTTCCAAAATTAGGAATATGGCAAACGTGATCAGCACAACGACGATCTCATCGCGGCCATACATCCATTGCAGAATGCCCCGTTCGATCACCAGGCCAAAGACCACGCCAACAATGATCGCAGCGACAAACAAGACCAGATAGCTGCCTAATGGCGGCCAGCCGCCGGCAAAATACTCACCGATCAACCATGCCGCCGTGTAGGCGCCCAGGGCGTACAAGCTGCCATGCGCCACATTCAGGATTTTCATGACGCCATAAATCAGGGTTAGCCCGATGGCCACGATAAATAACCACGCGGCATAGACGACGCCTTCGACAAAAATGACCGTTAGTGTTTGCATAGCGTGCTCAGGGATAAGGAAATTTGAGCAGATGGCCGGCGCCAGCTAGTAGCGCGCCGTCCGCTGATATCCTATTCGCACTCAGCGCCCGGAAAACCGGCCTGTATCCACGCGATACCGTTCATGTCGTTAGGCGGGTTGACGCAGGCAGCCGGGTAATACACGACATCTGTGACCGTCACGCGCCCCTGTTCAGCATCATACTTACTGATACCAATCGCATTGTCTTGAATCGCCTGGTGACCATCGCCAATCGCCATGCTCACTTTGCCACTCGGTCCGTCCCATTCGAGATATTCGAAGGCCTCGATGACTTGTTCCTGAGTCGGGAACTGACCCGCCGCGGCGGCGGCTTTTTCATAGGCGGTTTTGACGCCAAGTAACGCTTGAACGAATTTGTACGCAGCATAGTTGGGTATCGTTTCGTGTCTTTCGATGTAAGTCGTCCGGAACCAATCATTGAGTTCACTGGCCGGTGCGAAATCGCCGTGCGGCCCGCGCGCACCCAATATCGTGCCATCCGGCAGCTGTTGACCGATGCGCGGCATGATCTGTTCGCCAGCACTCAAAATCATGACGCTTTGCTGGAACAGTCCGCGCGCCCCGCCTTGAAGAATCAAGGCTTCCAGATCACCACCCCAGAAGCTGCTGTGGATCACGTCTGGGCGTTCAACCAACAACGCGGTGATTTCGGCACCGTACTGGCCCGCGAAAATTTTCGGAAACTGCGCGGTCAGTATTTCCGCTTCAGGTTGCAACACGCCCATCGCCGCCGTGAAATCATTCCACGAGTCTTGACCCCAAGCGTAATTTTGGTTGAGCCCGGCCATGGTCTTGACGTCCGGATGATGGTCTAGCAGGTAACGCGCGGCCGCCACATTATCCATCACGGCGTGGGCGCCGGTTCGAAATACATAGCGATAGCTTGCTTCCTCGAACACCCGTGGTGTTCCACAATCGGCAAGAATCGTCAGCATCTTGAGTTCTTCCGCAACCGGCGGCACGGCGAGGCAGTCGCCACTGGAAATATAGCCAACCACCACATCGACATTTTGGCGTTGCACAAGATTGCGGAATTCGGCGACCTGCTTGGTGGCACCGCCAGCCTCGTCGATCACCACCGCCTCGATCTGCACGCCGGCGATGCCCGGTGTGTTTGTGTTATAGGGGGCCGGCAGACTGCCGGCATTGATCGCCTCGATCGCAATGTTGGCACCATTCTGGGCCGGAATGCCGAAATGACCGGCCGCGGGCCCAGACAGAAAAGTGACCAAACCCATGCGCAAAACCGACCCATCTTGGGCTGTGGCATCCGTTACGCCCGCAGCCGCCCCAAGCACAGTCATTACGCTTGCTGTGACGGTCGCACGCATCCATGTCTTTGCGGCAATCATCGCGCCATCCTCCGAGTTCTTTGATTTTCTTATCAATTCTTTACGGTGCGGTATAAGCGGTTTTTACAGTAGTGTAAAACTCGCGCGCATAGGGCCCCTGCTCGCGCGCGCCATAGCTCGATCCTTTGCGACCGCCAAACGGCACGTGGTAGTCGACGCCGGCGGTGGGCAAATTGACCATCACCATGCCCGCTTCCGCATTGCGCTTAAAGTGGCTGGCATGCTTGAGCGAGGTCGTCACAATACCCGATGACAAGCCAAAATCCGTCTCATTGGCGGTGGCCAAGGCGTCGTCATAATTACGAACTTTCACGACGGATGCGACTGGGCCAAAGATCTCTTCGCGATTTATGCGCATGGCGTTATTCGTGTCCGTGAACAACGCGGGCGCCAGAAAGTAACCATCCGTATTGCGACTCAATCGCTCGCCGCCAACCGCCAATGTAGCGCCTTCTTTCTGTCCAATCGCCAGATAGTCGAGGTCCTGATTGAGCTGGCTTTGGTCGACAACTGGTCCGATCTGCGTGCCGTCCTTCATGGCATCGTCGACCTTCAGCCCCTTGATCGCGTCGGTCACCGCAGCGACGAATTTGTCGTGAATTCCCTCGGTGACGATCAACCGGCTTGACGCCGTGCACCTTTGACCGGTCGAGAAGAACGCGCCTTGCACTGCACAATTGACCGCGACATCCAATTCGGCGTCGTCCAATACAACAAGCGGGTTCTTACCGCCCATCTCCAATTGCACTTTCGCCAAACGCGCCGCGGCTTTGGCAGCCACTTGCCGACCTGTTTCGACCGACCCGGTAAAGCTGATCGCGTCAACGTCCGGCGACGACAAAATCGCTTCGCCGATCACCGCGCCGCGGCCCATGACCAAGTTCAAAACCCCGTCCGGCAAGCCCGCCCGTAGCGCGATATCGGCCAGCGCCCAGGCGCAACCCGGAACCAGGTCCGCAGGCTTGAAGACAACGCAATTGCCGTAAGCCAGTGCCGGGGCCATTTTCCATGCCGGAATCGCGATCGGGAAGTTCCAGGGCGTGATCAGGCCGACCACGCCAAGCGGTTCGCGCGTAATGTCGACATCGACGCCGGGGCGCACCGAGTCCAGCCGATCGCCGGTCAACCGCAAGGCTTCGCCGGCAAAAAAACGAAAGATCTGGCCGGCGCGCATGGCCTCACCGATCCCTTCGGGTCGGGTCTTACCTTCCTCGCGTGATAACAGGGCCCCCAATTCTTCCTTGCGGTCGAGAATTTCGGTCCCCATGCGATCGAGAATTTCGGCGCGCTGTTGGATGCTCGATCGGCCCCATGCCGGCGCGGCCGCGCGGGCCGCCGCGATCGCGCTATGGGCCTGGGCCTCGTCGGCGCGCGCATATTCTCCCACGACATCGGCCAGATCCGATGGATTGATGTTGCGATTGATATCCGCGCCCTCGACCCAGGCCCCATCGATCAGATTTTTGTGCAAGGCCATGATGTGTTTCCTTCCCTTACCATCCGCCTGTCCACGCCCCGATAGCGATAACCCACGGCTGACCGCCGCGCAATGGCGGTCGCTGCCTAAACCAGAAAACTTTGAACCGACTAGCGCGCGGTAGGGTGCCCCGACCCGTGCGACATGCGCCATTCCCAAGGCGGAACAAATACGTACCGCCACAGCCCACGGCGCTCCTGCTTGGCACCGGCCTGTTCTGCTTTTAGGTCAAGAGCGTCACCCGGCGGCACCACCGCCCACCCGGTGTAAATCATGTTGCGAGACAAATCATAGCCACCGGCACTGCAACGGGCCAGCGGCCCACCATCGCCGAATCCCATCACGCTGTCGCAGACGACATCAACACCTGCCGTTAAGTCACTCAGCTGGGCGCGCGCAACGATGCCACAATCGATCGTTTGGCCGATCGCACCACAGGTCTGGTCGAGTTCAGGCGCGTCAATGCCCGCCAAGTCCACCGTCCGCTCGCCGACCTGCAGCGTATCGCCATCGATCACGACGGGCGCGCCCCCAAACTCCTCTGCCCAGCCCGCCGTACACGCAAGAAGCGAAGCCCCGATGGCGAGCGTATGGGAATATCGTCTCATAGTTGGAGAAAGATAACATGGGGGCCGACGCCGCACCATCGTGCGTCAGCGCGCGAAAGATCCGACGAAATGGGCCATAAATCCCGTGATGCTTTAGTGCCCATTATATACTTTCGAAAGAGTAGAAATTTAGCGAGCATAATACAATCTGAAGTAAACCTATAGAAACCAAAGAAGTAAGGTTGTCTCAAGAAATTGGGCGCACACTGGGCCAGGTTGCACCCACGCTCGGATACGTGCCCTTGACCGACGATATCGCCCATCAACTTCGCCAAGAGTTTCTGGCTGACGCCCGCGACAGCCTGGACGCGGCGCAAACGGCGCTCAACACCATATGCGACGGCAGCGGGGATCCGGGGCGTTTGGCCCTGGAGTTTCAACGTCAGATCCATACGCTAAAGGGCATGGGCGGTTCGTTCGGGTTTCCTACGATTAGCTTGCTAGCCCATCAGCTTGAGGACTTTGTCGCGGATGCCGGCGGCCTTACTGCGGCGACCGCGCGCCAGGTTGAGATCTTCCTCGACCATATCGATCAGATATTGGATACGGGCGTCGACGACGGCATGGCCAATGCCAGCGATTTGATCCGCGCGTTGCCAACCACGCATGGGACCCAACCATGCGATTCGGCACCCGACGATATCGAAGTCGTCATGATCACCCCGTCGAAAGTATTAGCCAGAGCCGTCAAGAACATGCTGACCCCCCGTGGTTGTCGCGTTCTAATCTGCGGCACGCCATGGGAGGCGCTGGAACTGGCTGTTTGCGCGCAGCCCGATGTGATCGTCTCGTCCGCGGTGATGGATCACGTAACTGGAATCGATCTGCTGTGCGCATTTTCACAGATCGAAGCCACATCTTCGATTCCGAAGATTGTCTTAACAAGTTTTGAACGCGACCACCCACAGCTGCAACGCCTACCCAAAGACGTGCACGTCGTCCGATCAGGGCGCGAGCATCGGGACGCTTTGGCCGCGGAAATTGTTGCCCTGGCCACCGATCGGTCACGCCGGGCAGCGGCATCAGTCGCGGATCGGGCGCTCAACATCCTGGTGGCCGAGGACAAATTGGCCAATCGCATGTTGATTCAAACGATGATCGGCAATGCACGCCATCGGCTGACGCTGGCCGAGAATGGCGCAGAAGCTGTTCGAGAATTGGAAAACGCCGAGTTCGATGTCGTTCTGATGGATATTGAGATGCCCGTCATGGACGGGATCGCGGCCACCCAGGCCGTCCGCGCTCTGCAGGAACCAAAATCCAAAGTGCCGATCATCGCCCTAACTGGCAACGACAACGAAGACGACAAAGCGCACTACCTCAATGTCGGCATGAACGATCACGTCGCCAAGCCTATCGATCGCCGCGCCCTGTATGCCGCGATCGAGAGGCAAACCGGCGTCGCCGTGGATGCCGCCGAACCCGGCATCGCCCAAGACGACACCAGCGGCGACGCAGACGATCCACTGTTGAGCCTCGCGGCTTCCCTGTAATACGGCTTCCTTCTTCTTGGACCGCACCGATTGCGTGATGGTCGCGGCGCGCTATCGTTTGTCGTAAAGCGGGCGTCTGATTCCTCGGCGCACATATGTGTGGCGCATTTGGGAGGACATGGGGATGGGCCGCGTAAGCACGCTAGTCGGCTTGGTAATCGCGCTTGTCGTGGGGATGATCATCGGCCGGCAATATTTCGCGCCGGACGCCGGCACGGTTGCGGTCACTGAAACCGTTGCCAGCGATAATCAGGCTGAGGCGACAACAGCCGATGCCGAAGCCGCGCTGCAAACGGTCACACGGAAAATGGGCAGCGCCCAGATGAGCTCATGGCCGATCCACGGCGATCTCGGAAAATTGTTGGTCGACAATCTTGACGCGGTTTCCGGTGGAACGTTGCAAGCCAAGTATTTCGAACCCGGCGCCCTAGTGCCGGCGCTCGAGTTGTTCGACGCCGTGTCCACCGGGCCGGTCGACGCGGGCTGGTCGAGCCCCGGCCAAAGGGCTGGCAAAGAACCGGCGATGGTCATGTTCACAACCATCCCGTTTGGGCCCAACATGGGCGGGTATCTATCGCGGCTTTGGAACTGGGAACCATCCATCGACGCGCTGGAATTCTCGATGCCGATCAGCGATTTGGCCCAATGACTTTATCAAGTGGCCAAACATCATTACTTGCCTGGCTGGCACCAGCAAACCAGCTTGTTCGAGGTCATTATCAACGTGGATCGCTGGAACGCGTTTTCAGATACACACAAACGACAAATCGAAGTGGTTTGCGGCGACATGTTTCGCGCCGGCGCCGCCATGTCTGAAGCCATGCAAGTCACGGCACTGGAGGAACTCAAGGCCGAGGGCGTGACCTTGCACCAGTGGTCGCCCGAAATGCTGGACAAGTTCGGCGAGGCGACGGATCAAGTGATGGCTGAAGAATCGGCCAACAATGAAATCTTCGCGCGCGTCTGGGAGTCGCTCAAGTCATTTCGGGATGCCTATACCGAATGGCGCGAGATGGGATATCTTTAGGCAGCTAGAACTGTTCCTGCGCAGTACGTTGAGACCTCGGCAGCGGGACGGTGTCCGAGGATACCATCTGCCACCGCCCGCCCCATGACAGGCGCGAACTTGAAACCATGGCCGGAAAAACCGGTCATGACCCATGCGCGGTCTTGGCCATCAAGCGGTTCGACAATAAATCGTTCATCGGCGGCCACTGTGTAGTAACAAGCCAGCGTACGTGCCACGCGATAGTCGGCGCTGGCGCGCAGAATCTCGCGCGCCGCGCGCAAATTCGCCTCGATATCGGCTTGTGTGACCTGGCGGTCGTCGTCGGGATCGCCGGATGGCGTCAAAGTGTGAATGCCGATCTTGCCGGGTGCCCCACCGGCCGGCGGCAACAGGAACGCGCCACCGCTGAGGCTAACATCCAATAACATCGGTCCATCGTCCCACGACACAGCCAGCGACGGCGGTGGCTCCAAATACACCAAGATCTGACGCGATGGCTTTGCACGGGTCGCGAAATCGGGCCGCAGCCGCGCGACCCAAGGCCCCGCCGCAATGATGACGGCATCAGCGCGAACCTCGTCGCCGCGATCCAACACGACCATCGCGCGCGCTGTGTCAACAGACGCCACCGAGGTCTCCGTCAGTATGGTCGCACCGCGCGTGATGACATAGTCGGCCAGAGCACCGACGATTTGATCTGCCAACAGCAGGCCACCGTCCGCCAAGAAATAGCCACCCTCAAACCCGTCCGTTCGGATATGCGGCCGACGGGATTCCATGTCCGCACATGTCAACGTCTCAAAGGGCAAGTTGTCGGCCCGCATGGCGCGCACCGACTCCGTTACCCAGCCGGCGCCACCGCGTGACCCAATCAGAGTCCCTTTGCGAACAAATAGCTGGCGGCCAAGATCGGCCCACAAGTCATCCCACGCGCGATAAGCTTGGCCCACCATGCGCATATAGCCGATCGCGGGCCCATAGGGCCGCCGAATCACCCGTTGTGAGTCGACTGAACTGCCACGGGGATTGGGCAATGGCCCCTGCTCCATGACCGTCACCGTACAGCCGTGCGTTTGCAGGGCCCAGGCGGCGCACAAGCCCATGATGCCACCGCCGACTATCGTGATGTCCATCGCCGCTCCTTTCCGCCACGACACTCTTGCGATCATCGTGCCGCGAGGCAACACTCGTCATCTGAGCGCAACATGGAGACACGGCCATGGCAAGCAAGATTCCGAGCTTTGACGCTTTTCTCAAGAAAGCGATAAAACGCGCCGGCGGCGAAGCGGAACTCGCCGCCATGCTGCCCGATCCGGAAACGGACAAAACTTTGCGGGCGCGCAGTGACGACCGCTACTTATCGCTGCTGAGTCTGCGCGTGTTTTCGGCGGGGCTGAAGCATTCCATGGTCGAAGCAAAGTGGCCAGCCTTTGAAGAAGTTTTCCATGGCTTCAAACCCAAGCGGGTCGCCGCCATGCACGACGAAGATATCGAAAAACTCATGGGTGACCGTCGCCTGATCCGCCATCTGCCCAAAATGCGCTCGGTGCCGATCAACGCCGCCGCGATTGTCGCGATCGCGAAGGAGGCCGGCAGTTTCGGCAATTGGCTGGCGGATTGGCCAAGCGACGACATGGTTGGCTTGTGGCGCGATATGGGCAAGCGCTTCAAACAGTTGGGTGGCAGCTCAACGCCCTATTTCCTTCGCATGGTCGGCAAGGACACGTTCGTGCTGACACCCGATGTGGTCAAGGCGCTAAATGGCGCCAATATCATCGATAAGAAACCGACATCGCAAAAAGACATGGCCGCGGTGCAAACTGCTTTCAACGCGTGGCATGAACAGACTGGCCGGCCACTGTGCCACCTAAGCCGTATGTTGGCCCTTTCAGTCGGATAACGGTCGAGTTTTGATTGTCATCGCGGGGTCGTCCTGAAAAAATGCGGCCGCCTTTCGCAGGGGCCGAAAAGTATAAGGGAGGGACGAACCGTGCAAACCAGAGCCGCGGTCGCACACAAGGCTGACGCACCACTGGCCATTGAAACCGTGGACCTTGACGGCCCTCGCGAAGGCGAATGCCTGATTGAAATCAAAGCAACCGGCATCTGCCACACCGATGAGTTCACGCGCTCCGGCGCCGACCCGGAAGGTGTATTCCCCGCCATTCTTGGTCATGAAGGTGCCGGCGTCGTGGTCGATGTCGGCCCGGGCGTCAGTACGCTCAGGAAGGGCGATCACGTCATCCCGCTCTACGTGCCGGAATGTCGTCAGTGTGAGTACTGTCTCAGTGGCAAAACCAACCTGTGTCAGAGCGTGCGCGAGACACAGGGCCGCGGCGTAATGCCCGACGGCACCAGCCGCTTTCGCCTCGGATCGGAACAGTTGTTTCACTATATGGGCACATCGACCTTTTCCAACTTCACGGTTGTGCCGGAAATCGCGCTCGCCAAAATTCGCGAAGACGCGCCGTTCGACAAGGTTTGCTATATCGGCTGCGGTGTCACCACCGGCCTTGGCGCGGTCATGAATACGGCCAAGGTCACACCCGGCGCCAATGTGGTGGTGTTTGGCTTGGGCGGGATCGGGCTCAACGTCATCCAGGGGGCGCGCATCGCCGGCGCCGACATCATCGTTGGCGTTGACATCAATCCCGGCAAAAAGGCCCTGGCCGAGACATTCGGCATGACTCACTTCGTCAACCCCAAAGAAGTCGAGGGCGATCTAGTGCCCTACTTGGTCAATCTCACCAAGGGCGGCGCCGACTACAGCTTTGAATGCATCGGCAATGTCAACACCATGCGCCAGGCATTGGAGTGCTGTCACAAAGGTTGGGGCGAAAGCGTGATCATCGGCGTCGCCGGCGCCGGTCAGGAAATCACGACGCGGCCATTTCAGCTGGTGACAGGTCGGGTGTGGCGTGGCACGGCGTTTGGCGGCGCCAAGGGCCGCACCGACGTGCCCAAAATCGTCGACTGGTACATGGACGGCAAGATAAACATCGATGACCTGATCACCCACACAATGCCCCTTGACGATATCAACAAAGCCTTTGATCTGATGCATGAAGGCGAGTCGATTCGCAGCGTGGTGTTGTTTTAGTCGTTTGTGAAAGGCGGCGGCCAAATTGGTCGTCGCCCGCCGCACACATCCCCGGCAACCGAGTCCACTTATGGCCTGGTCGCGCGCCGCCCACGCAATATCTTCCCCCGTCACCCGCGGATTTGATTCGCGGGCCAGTGGCTCAGACCATCGCGTGTCGCACGCATCGCCAGCGAGAGCATCCGCCGCTGCCCTTTGTTTTGAGCGCAGGCTGCAAGACAAGCCCGGAACAACTTTCTGCGATCCTTAGCCCGAGCACCAATTGATCGGTTCGGCTAGCCCATGCTGAGCGTGTCGATACCGACCGACAGGTCTTGTCGGTGCGCCGCTTCGAAGATAATCGAGGTCTCCAGCTGGGTCACGCCCGGACGACTGGTAAATCGATCCAAGGCCAAGTCCTTCAAATGCTTCATGTCGCGCACCACCACATGCACGATCATGTCGTGGCGGCCAGTGACCAGATAGGCCGAACGTACTTCAGGGAACGCCACCACCTCGTTGAGGAAGTCCTCGACGACGTCGCGCGTGTGTTTCTCCAGCGCGATGAATAGCAACGCCTCTAGCTCCAGCCCCAATGCGGCGTAATCGATGTCGGCATGCATGCCGCGCAACACGCCGTCGGCGCGCAGACGCTTAAGCCGTTCATGGCAACTGGATGGAGCCAGCTTGACCGCGTGGGCCAGCTGCTTGTTGGACATCCGCGCATCCTTCCGCAAAAGGCGCAGGATTTCGAAATCCGTTCGGTCAAGCACGGCACCCATGGAAGATCCCCGAATTCAATTCGATGGTGTTTGATTAATTCCGATGATATTTCTTTAAAATAAGAATCAAAACGAATAAATGAGAATGCGATGATCGATCCTCAGGCCCTGGCCATCTCTGAGTCCGACATCAATCAGTTCCAACAGGATGGCTTCCTTGTCCGCCGCGGCGTGGTGACTGCGTCGGCGGTCGAGCGCCTGCGCGATAGCTTCCCGCGCATTTTTGCGGGCGACTTTGATACCGGTGTTTATCCGGACGAATGGCATTGGCGCGCGGGCATGAGCCTGCCGGACGTGACCCGCCACATCGGCAATGCCTGGAAATCGGATCTGACCATCGCACGTTTGGTGTTGTCGGCGGACATCGCCCGGGCGACCGGGACGCTAGCCGATTGGTCCGGCATCCGGCTTGGGCAAGACACCATCTGGTGGAAGCCGGCGCAGTGCAAAGCGATCACGGTGCACCAAGACACGTCATTTCTCGATTTCCTCAATCCGGCGCAAACAGTGACCTGCTGGGTGACATTGGACGACACCCATCGCGATGCCGGCACCATCGAATATGTGCCAGGCTCACATCGTTGGCCGCTAACCAAAATCCCCGCCGACTTCCACGCGCCCGACGACTACCGGGCCAATATGAAGGCGGCCGCCCGCGCGGTCGGTGTCACACCGCCGGAACCGGTCAAAATCGAAGCACCGGCGGGCTCGGTCGTGTTCCACATTGGCGAGGTCTGGCACGGCTCCGGACCCAACATTACGGCCGACAGAATGCGCCGCTCCATCGGGATTCACCTATTGCCGGCCTGGGCGCAATTCAGCGATCGGCCCGGCGGTTATATCTATCGCCGCTATCAAATCACCGGCGACCCACGGCTAAACGAAAGTTTTTTCCCAATCCTTTGGCAAGGCGACGGCTATCGCACCGGCTGGATCGAGGCTTATTGCAACAGCGGTCAGCGGCGAGACCCGGTCGCCGCCGCGAGCTAAGAGGCACTGCGAACGGATCTAGCCGGCGATCGGCCACCCTGGCCGGTCCATGCGAAACACGTCACGCACGCGCACATAGTCCATGTAACCGAGTCGTCCGATCACATCGAGCCGCGCAAAGTCGACCATGCCATCGACCAGAACCGCGTCATCGATATGGACGCCGACGACCTTGCCGATCACCATGTTGGCCGGCTGATCCGGTCGCGTGCTGAGCAGCGGGACCGTCTGCAAATATTCGCATTCCAAATGAACCGGGCTTTCGGCGACGCGCGGCGCGGCGACCAGCTCCGCTGGCGCCTTGGTCAACCTGGCGACTTCGAACTCGTCGACATCATGGGGCGCCGGACTTGCGGATCGGTTCATTGCCTCGCGAGTCTCCCATGTTGCCAAATTGACGACGTAACCGCCGGTAGCCTCGATATTGGCGATCGTGTCCTTCAAGCCGCCGGCCTCATGCGGCCCGGTCGCGGAAAACATCACCTGAGGCGGCGTGTACGCAACGCCGTTGAAAAACGAATATGGCGCGAGGTTGACGACACCATCGGCGTCAACCGAGGAAATCCACCCGATGGGGCGCGGGACCACCAGAGCGTTGAACGGATTGTGCGGCAGGCCGTGAGGCAGATCGGTGCAATAGAACATGTCGCCTTTGTCGCCGAACCACGGGCGGCGCGCAAGTCTTGTGGCAAATGACGGCTGGTCGCGCCGAGCCGTGGGGTCCACTAGACTGTGCCCGCAAGACACCAATGCCTGTGGGGAGGTTAACGATGGTCGATACGATCAAATGGGGCGTTTTGAGCACGGCGCGCATCGGTACCAATATCGTGATTCCGGCGACGCAGGCGGCAGCGAACAATGAAGTCGCAGCAATCGCATCGCGCAATCCGGAGACCGCCAAGGTGGCCGCCGACCGGCTCGGCATTCCTAAAGCTTACGGCAACTACAACGACCTGCTGGCAGATCCCGATATCGACGCGATCTACAATCCGCTACCCAACGACATGCATCTGGAATGGACCAGCCGCGCGGCAGAGGCGGGCAAGCACGTCTTGAGCGAAAAGCCGCTTACCATGGACGTGGCGGAAGCCGAACGCATGCTCTCTGTTCGCGATCGCTGTGGCGTACATATCGTCGAAGCCTTCATGGTCCGCTATCATCCGCGTTGGTTGCGGGCGCGCGAACTGGTCCAGTCCGGTCGACTCGGCGAGATCCGTCTTATTCAGACGATCTTCTCGCGCTTCAACGTCGATCAGGATGATATCCGCAATCGACACCAAACCGGCGGCGGCGCGATTTATGACAAAGGCAGCTACGCACTGACCACCGCACGGTTCATACTTGGCAAAGAACCCGAACGGCTGGTTGCGCAATTCATGGTTGACCCGGAATTCGACGTCGATGTGGTGAGCAGCGTCGTCGCCGTCTTTCCGAACAATTGCCAATTGTCGTTCACTGCGGCAACGCAAATGGCCGACTTGCAGCGCGTCGAAATTTTCGGCACCGATGGACGCCTGACCGTGGATCGCGCGTTTACCCCGCCACCCGACCAACCGACCACACTGACCATCGACGTTGGCGCCCACCCGGAAACCGTCGAGACCGAGCAATTTGAACCGGTCAATCAATACACGGCCCAGGCCGAGTCATTCGCGCGGGTTATCCGCGGCGAAATCGCGCCGCCTTGGCCGCTTGAAGACGCCATCCGAAACATGCGTGCCATCGACGCAACCTTCCGCTCCCATCAGACCGGTCAATGGGCCTCTGTTTAGGTTTCGCACTGCCATGAGGTTTGGGCATGGGCCCCGCCCGCTTCCGGGAGTGGAAAACCACACGCGCGCGCGGGACAATGGCAGCAATCGAACGTTTGACTAAGGGCCCGCCCGTGTTGGTTGCCAGTGTAGATTTGGCGCCAGCTGGTGGCCCGATTGCATCGTCTGGAGGGACTTGCCGTGAGCGTCAATACCGACACGCCGCTTTTGTTTTCACCCATCGAACTCCGTGGCGTTATGGCCAAGAACCGGATTGTCGTGTCGCCGATGTGCCAATATGCCGCCGAAGACGGCATGCCCAACGATTGGCACCTGGTTCATCTCGGCAAATTCGCGACCGGCGGTGCCGGCATCGTATTTACGGAAGCGACGGCGGTCGAGAAACGCGGTCGCATTACCCATGGCGATGTCGGTCTGTGGAACGACGAACATGTTCCGGGCCACAAGCGCATTACCGATTTTCTGCGCGCCAATGGCGCCTTGTCGGCCGTTCAGCTGGCCCATGCCGGTCGCAAGGCGAGCATGCAACGGCCCTGGTTCGGCAACGCCGCGCTTAACGACGATGATATCGCGCGCGGCGACAAACCATGGAATATCGTTGGCGCGAGCCCATTGCCCGTGGACCAAGGCTGGTTGGTGCCGCACGAACTGAGCCCGGCCGAGATCGTTGAACTCGTCGACAGATGGGCGGCCGCCACCAAACGCGCGGTTCAGGCCGGGTACGACATTCTGGAAATCCACGGCGCCCACGGTTATTTGATCCAAAGCTTCCTGTCGCCAATTGGCAATGTCCGCACCGACGGCTATGGCGGCGATCTCAAGGGACGCATGCGCCTGGCATTGGAGGTGACCGAAGCCGTGCGGCCGCTTTGGCCCGAAGATCGACCTCTGTTCTTCCGCGTTTCGTCAGTCGACGGTGTCGAAGGCGGCTGGACATTGGACGATACCGTGTCATTGGCGCGCGAACTCAAGGCTCGCGGCGTCGATGTTATTGATTGCTCCTCTGGCGGCATCGGTGGCTCGGCGACGGCCGCGCGAGTCAAGCGCCAGCCAGGGTTCCAAGTGCCCTTCGCAGAGCGGGTGCGGCGCGACGGCGGCATCAAGACCCAAGCGGTCGGATTGATCACCCACCCGGTTCAGGCCGAAGAAATCATGGCCGCCGGCCAAGCCGATTTGATCGCGCTCGGGCGCGAGGTTCTCTATGACCCCTATTGGCCCCACCACGCGGCACAAATGCTGGGTGCGGACCCGCAATTTGCCGACATGCCCAAGCAATATGGCTGGTGGCTTGTGCGACGCGCGCGTTCGTCCGAATTCTACCAGCCACAGCCGGCAGCGGCGGAATAACGGTCGGGCGCCATACGGGATCAGGCGTCGTCGCGTCCGCCCAACCAACGATAGACGAAGCCGCCAACGACGGCGCCGACCAAAGGTGCCAACCAAAACAGCCACAGCTGCTGAAGCGCCCAACCGCCAACAAAAAGCGCCTGGCCGGTTGAGCGCGCCGGATTGACCGATGTATTGGTGACCGGAATAGAGATCAGGTGGATCAAGGTTAGGCCGAGGCCGATCGCCAAAGGGGCAAAACCGACCGGCGCACTCTTGTCGGTCGTACCCATGATGATGATCAGGAAAAAGAATGTGAGCACGATCTCTGCCACCAACGCCGCACCCAAGGTGTAGCCGCCCGGCGAGTGATCGCCATAGCCGTTGGCGGCGAACCCATCCGCAACGGAAAACCCCGCCGCCCCGGATGCAATAACGAACAAGACCGCCGCAGCGGCGACGGCACCAAGAACTTGCGCGATCCAATAGGGCAAGATTTCGCCTGATGGGAAACGCCCACCGGCCCAAAGCCCCAATGTCACCGCGGGATTAAAATGACCGCCCGAAATGTGGCCGACGGCATAGGCCATGGTCAACACAGTCAAACCAAAAGCGAGTGAGACGCCGACCAGACCAATGCCGATCTCGGGAAACCCGGCTGCCAAGACAGCCGAACCACACCCGCCAAAAACAAGCCAAAAGGTGCCGAAAAATTCGGCGCCTAAACGTTGCAAACCTGGCATGTCATAAGCCCCCTAAGTCACACCTATCGAAACGCATCGGACGACAACACTGTTATACGCGGTGTTTCATCGGTTGCGCATCATTCAATCCGTAGCTCAACTCACAATGTCCGATCCGGCCGTGTCGGCCATCCGTCGACACATAATTCTGAATCAGGTCATGCATTTGCCCCGGTCGTTAACGATCTTCGCATTAGACCGCGGAGGGACAATGTCTGCCGTCCGGCCACCGTGTGGTCTAGATCCACGGCCATCGATCGTCACGACAACGGCCTCGCGAACCAATGCCATGGCGCATCCACGACCGAGCCCGCGGCTGGACCCACAGATCATCGCATTCTTGCCATCTCGTCTAAGATCCTCTGTCGATTTCCCCTTGCCCGCTTGTTGTTTGATCCAGCGTCCGATCACCCCCGCCCGACCAGCAACCGTACGGTTGGCTCACTCCAACTTCACGGTCCATGCGTTGCAGTCGGGTCTGCCATTACCTCAAAGCGCGTCTCTCCGCCGAGATACTGGCAGCCGGATGCAGCTGCCGTGTAACCTTGGCCCAGGCAGGTGACAGTGATCGATATACGAGAATGGATGAAAGGCCTGGGCTTGGGCCAATACGCCGATGTGTTCGCACAGAATCACATCGACGAGACCCTATTGCCTGAACTAACCGAAGCCGACCTCGCAGACCTCGGTCTCAGTCTCGGCCATCGACGCAAACTACTGAAGGCGATTCGTGCGCGCGCTGCGCCGACGCGCGCGCGACCTCCAACACAAAACGAACAAGAGCCCACCGACCTGAAGGCGCCGACGGAAAACGACTTGGAGCCGCAGGCCGAACGTCGACAGCTCACCATCATGTTTTGCAATTTGATCGACGCCGACAGGCGATCGGAGCAAATCGACCCGGAAGACCTGCAGGCTCTTATGCGCGCGTACCAACAGACCGGAACCACCGTAATAGACACCTATGATGGCCACATCGCCCAGTATTTGGCCGATGGATTCATGGCCTATTTTGGTTGGCCAACGGCACACGAGGACGATGCCGAGCGCGCCATCCGAGCAGCACTTGACATCGTCGAAGCAATCAAGGCCGTGGATGCGAAACCGAGCCTACACGTTCACATCGGCGTGGCGACCGGCCCCGTCGTCGTTGGGGATTTGGCGCTTGACCAGGCCGTGCACGCTGCGCGAATTACGCCGGCGCACGCGGTCGGCGCGACGCCCAACCTAGCCGCACGGTTACAGGGCCTTGCCCGCGCCGACGAAATCGTCATCGCGCCGTCGACTCGTCAACTTGTCGGCGCGGCCTTTGACCTCGAGGACCACGGCGAACACGCGTTGAAAGGCATTGTCGAGCCCGTCCGCGCGTGGCGGATCCGCGGTCTCGCTGATATCGCCGGCCGTTTTGAAGCGCGCACGCAGCAGTTAACGCCCCTGGTCGGCCGCCAAAGCGAGATTGCGCTGCTCCTGGAACGTTGGGAAACGGCGAAAACCGGTGAAGGGCAAGTTGTGCTGCTCAGCGGCGAACCTGGCATCGGGAAAAGCCGAACCACACAAGCCCTACGGCATCACGTCGCCGACCAGGCACATATACGATTACGCTATCAATGTTCTCCTTACTATTCTAATTCGGCGCTCCATCCCTTCATCAATCAGTTTGAAGCTGCTGCACGATTTACGCCGAAGGACACAGCTGCGCAAAAGCTTGATAAAGTCGAAAAGGTGCTACGCCAAGCGACGAACGACATAGCCGATATCGCGCCCCTGTTTGCTGCGATGTTGTCTCTGGATACGGCAAACCGCTACCCGCCGCTCAACATGACGCCGCAGCAGCAAAAAGATCAAACGCTGCTCGCATTGACAAACCAAATCGAAGCGCTCTCGGAAAAGCTACCCGTATTGGTGATATTCGAAGATGCCCATTGGGTCGATCCCACGACGCAAGAGGTCTTGGAGCGGCTTATCGGCTGTATCACCAACCGGCGTGTTTTGCTGGTGATTACTCACAGGCCCGAATATGACGCCAACGCTCTGCATGCGGGCCATGTCACGTCATTGAGCTTGGCGCGGCTGGACCGCCGGCACGCGGCATCCATCGCAACGGCCGTCGCGCGTGACACCCGCCTCGCCGATCGCGTTCTCGAACAAATCGTCGCTGGCACCGATGGCGTACCCTTGTTCATCGAAGAACTGACGAAAACAGTGATCGAGACGGCCGCAGAGAAATCATCCACGCAAAATCAACCAACCGCGGGCAGCCCGCTACCTCTTTCAATCCCGACCAGTTTGCAGGATTCGTTGACGGCACGTCTGGACCGATTGGGCCCCGTGAAAGAGGTTGCACAACTTGCGGCAACACTCGGCCGCAGTTTTCGTCATGATCTTCTTCTCGCCCTGGCGCCAGACAGGCGCGAAGAGCTCGAATCGGCAATTCGGGCATTGGAAGCCGCTGAGCTTATATTCCGCCGCGGCGCTGCGCCCAATATGAGCTACCAGTTTAAGCACGCACTCGTGCAAGAGGCGGCGTACAACTCGCTCCTGATCAGTCGAAGACAGCGGCATCACGCACATATTGCCCGCACATTGGAGGCAAGGTTTCCGGAACGCGCGGAAACCGAGCCGGAATACCTGGCCCATCATTACACAGAGGCCGGACTAGCCGAGCAAGCCATCGACCATTGGCTCAAGGCCGGCCGTCGGTCGACCGAGAATGTCGCGAATGTCGAGGCCGTCGCCCAATTACACCGTGGGCTGGAACTTGTTGAGGCGTTGCCCAAGGATGGTCAACTCCAACAGCGCAAGGAACTCGATCTGCAGGTGGCCCTCGGGCCATCTCTCATTTCGACACAAGGTTATTTAGCACAGGAAACGGAAGTATGCTACGCGCGTGCCCTTTCGTTGTGCCACGCGCTTGGTGATCCGCCGGAGTTGTTTCCGATTCTCTATGGGCTATGGGTTATTCGCTTTATCCGTGCCGAGCTCGACAAGGCCCGAACACTTGGGGAAGATTTCTTGCGACGCGCTAAGGCATCCAAGGATCGGGTCGCTCTCATTTCAGCCCACAGAACTTTGGGATCTGCCCAGTTGGTTTTGGGAAATTTGTCAGATGCCCGTAAAGATCTGGAGCGCACAATCGAACTTTATGACCCGCAGCGAGATCGCTGGCTCGGTCACGTCTATTCGCTGGACCCCTACGTCACGGCCAAGGCTTACCTGTCCTGGACCTATTGGTGCCTGGGCTATCCGGGTCGCGCACTCGCCACAATCCGTGACGCGCGTGCCTTTGGTGAGGACATCTCGCAGCCCTACAGTCTAGCCCTTGAGCTGATGTTTGAAGCGATGATCCAATTCCTGTGCGGCGAGTGGACGCAGGCGCAACATGAGGCAGAGACATGCTTGGCTGTCGCGTCCGAACATGGATTCCCGTATTGGCTTGCGTTCACCCATATCGTCAGGGGTTGGGCGCTGATCAAGGGCGGTGAAATTGACACCGGCATGACCGAAGTATTGCGTGGGATCTCACATTACCGTCAAATTGATGGCGGCCTCTATTGGCCAATGGCGCATTGTGCGCTGGCCGATGGGTACACGGCACAAGGCCAAATTGAATCGGCGCTCGCCGCGCTTGAAGACGCGACCCAGGCCGCCGCGAACACTAGCGAACATTGGATGGCGCCCGAGACCGTGCGTCTCAAGGGCGAGATTTTGGCGGAATCGGATATGGCAGCGGCCGAAGCATGCTTTGCCGCCGCAATATTACGGGCGGAAGCGCAAGACGCCAAATCTTGGCAACTCCGCGCCGCGACATCGCAAGCCCGCCTGTGGCGTCGCCATGGCATGGCCGACAAAGCACGCGATTTGCTCACTCCCATTTACAGCTGGTTCTCGGAAGGGCTCGAGACCGCCGACCTTCGCGCCGCGAAAGCTCTATTGGCCCCTTAACGCCAAGCAGCGAACACTCAAGAGCTCGCGCTAGCAGGTTGCTAAGCTTCGATCTCAGGCCAAAGGACGTTGTCGACCTTTGTCAAAGCCGCGTCCAGAGTAACCGGGGTCAACTGTAGGCCGCGCGATACGGCCGTCAACAACAACCGTTGATCGCCAACCTCGAAAATCCGGCAAAGGGTTTCCTTGTTTTCGTCGTCGTGTATGAGCAGAGATAAAGGTGTCGCCTCGCCACCACGCGCGGCGCGATCCGCAAACAACAAAACGAGTGAGGACAATGCGGCCAGGCGATCCAAATCGCGCGCATTGCTGCTGGCTGACAAAGGCAGACCATTGTCATCGCTCAGCAGCACCGCTTCGAATTGACCCTTTTCCGAAATCTGGTCCAACAGATGGGTTAGGTCGCTGCGACGCCCATGCCCGGTTTGAACATCGGAAAGCTCCAGCGACAACCGTTCCCGTTTCATGAGCGGCGTCAAGATATCTTGAACAATGACACGGAGGTCCTCGACTTCCTTGTCACGCCGGACGAGCGGATGAATAGCTTCCTTAATTATTTCATGAACGCTGTTATTCTGCTCCAGCAAAACTTCGAATGTGCGATCTCGATTTGACGTCAGCGCCTCTGCCGTTGCCTGTTGATAGGCAAGGTCTTCGCGCGCCCGCATAACGTCGTTCAGCAAACGGCGCGCCTGCTGGCGTAGCCGCGATCGGGCGCGGAACCCCTGCCGAGCTCCGAATATATAGCCTGCCAATAATAGTGCGGCGCCGGAGCCAACGCCTATGAAGACGATGAACGCGATCATGATCCTCCCTCCGCGCTCGGTTCTTCACAGACGGCGGCGTCATCCACAAACACATGAACACGCCGGTTTGCGCCCGACCACCCCGGCATGCCAACTACAGGCTTTGTTTCTCCAAATCCCGTTCGGCGCAGCCGGTACTCCGGAACACCCGCGGCCGTCAACATTTCGGCTACCGCCAATGCACGCAGCTGACTGACAGCGAGGTTTCGGTGAACTCCGCCCCAAGAGTCGGCATGCCCTTCGATAGTCACTATGGCCGATGGGTGGTCACGCAACCATTTTGTTAATCGGGCGATGTCGGCTTGCGGCAAAACTGCTTTAGGTTTGGTGTCGTTAAACCCAAAATTGACCGACAGCATGGGCGGGCACGATTTTGATCCTGCCGTCGTCGTCGTCCGTGGCGCGATGGACCGATCCGCAGCGTCTACCAGGCCGATACCCGTGGTATCTCGCATGAGGATCTCTCTCGCATCTTCGAACCGTCCGTACAGCATCAATGCGCGCGCCCGCTGCATCCGTTGTAATCGACTGTCAAGATCCTCGATGGTCTGATCAATATCGACGTTTAGTGGTGCCCGCCGCGGCGCCACCATCGGCGCTTTGTCGGCCGCGCCGACCAATTTGCCACGGCGCATGTCTTTGTCCGCCAAAGCAGGCTGTACCATTATCGTCGCTGAGTGCGCTAAAGGCCGTGTCGGCGTCGAACCCGCAACGAATGGCTTCCCTGCAAGTCCCGACCAGACTTCGACAAACGACGGCACCTCGCCCCGCGAAAACATGACCCAACCGCCGGCGAATGAAATCATAATCGCCATGATTGCAATGGCTGTTGCCATCGGCGACGTAACGGTTTCGCAAAACACGTCAAATTCTTCGGGTATGCGCAAGGCATGATCAGAGAACATCTCAAAACTGGCCTCCCCCGTTTAGCCTCTGGTGCGCCCGTCATGCGACTGCGGCGGCCGGGACCGTCGAGACCATCTACAATTCAGGCACCCGAAACAGATCGCTCACTACGTCGACGCCGCATTCCAACGTGGCACACCAATCAATGAACTTGTTCACCATCTTTTTGCCCTCAAAGACGGCGCCATGTTGCGGAGCAATCATCTCGATATCCAAGGCCCGCACCATTTCGGCCCACGCCCGCATGACACGATTTGACGCCATATAGCGGCGATGAAATCCATCCATGAAAGATAGATGGTCGTCGAAATCAGGCACGATTGTGTAATCCATGCCCAGCGACGCCCCAAGATCGCCGCTGTAAAGGATCTTGGCGACTGGATCGTAAAGCTGAAAATTGCCAACGCTGTGCAGAAAATGGGCAGGCAAGGCCGCCAACTGGGCGCCATCAAGGTCGAAAACCATGCCTTCGTCGGGGATCGGATGCAAACGCTCTTCAACCAGATGATCAAGCCCGAAATGAGGAACGAAGCGAATCCACAATTGCGAAACGTAGGCATCCGCGTCCGTGGTCATAAGCCAACCATTGACGGCCGCGACAATGTCCGGATCTTGATGAGACAGGAATATATACCGCAACGACATGCGTCCCAGCAGCGACATCGTCGCACCGAGGACCTTGCCATAAACCTTGTGGCCGCCGGGATCCAATATCATGCCCGACTCGCCATGGATGATAACGTGCTGATTGGCTTGCACCGCCAGGCCACCAAGTCCAAAGTCTTCAAGCATGATGTTTTGATGGGTACCGTCGTCATAGAGGACAGTGTTTGGCATTCCGGCTCCTTTCTACGACATCGGGACATCATTGATCTCTGGCGACGCCCCGGCCCACGCAAACTCACAGAATGTTTTGAATATTGCTGATGGTCTCACGCATATCGAAAAAGATGAGCCCCAGCTTGGCGTTATCGTTGGCCACAACCAGCAGCAAAACACCGCGCCCGGCGTCAATCAGAACCGCATAACCTTGCTCACCGCGAACGACGACCTCTTCAACGGTGCCACGGCCCAACTCCGCCGCGCCGCGCGTGCCGAGGCTGAGAATTGTCGCGCTCATGCCCGCGACCCGCGTTTCGTCCAGGTGTTCCGGAAGTGAACTCGCGATCATCAATCCGTCTTCCGAAATTAGCGCTGCCGCTTCGACGTCCGGCGATCCGGTTTGCAATGATCGCAACACGTTGGTCAGGTTTTCCGTACGGTTCAGAGAAAACGCCTTGCGTGTGGCCTCGCGTGCCATCGTCTCGCTCCTATTCACAGATTGGTCGTGTAGGCGACCTGGTCTAAGTCGGATTGCCATGGTTCGCTGACATCTTGGTGAGTCGATTGATAAGCAAAAAAGTCGCGCGCCATAGGGCTGACGGCCTGGCGCGGCGTGGGCGATATTCGTTTCGTTGTCGCGCGCGGCGCGCCGCCCGCAAATGTCGGACACTTCGTTCGAGTGAATGAATGTTCACCTCTGGCGCACGCGGCGCGACGCGCGCTTGAGCTGACGCCGCGCTATTCTGACAGGATGAACGCTCTCCCAAATCTGACAAAACATCCCGCTCCTTGCGCCAGCGATACTGTTCCGTAAGAGAAATATTTGCTTAAGCATATACCTACACACGGGTCGTCAGATTGACTTCGGTTAAGTGTCGCAAGATTTCACAAGGTCAATTCCTCACGAATCGGTATCCTGCTGCCTACTAGTTGATGCCATGACACCCAAATAGGTGACAAGTCGCCGCTTCAATCGATATGCCCAAATAATTGGACATAGTTTATTAGTTTGAACCTATCTAACGTTTTGCAATGATCCGAATGACTACATTCAAGCCGCAGCAGCGCGGTGCTGCCGGACCGTTCGACACAGGGCGTCAGATCAAGCTGCTATTGTTATCGTAGCAATTATCTTTGCGACATTCATATCCACACATATTTTAAAGTTATTTTTGACGACCGCGAATTTGGCTTTAAACAAACGATTGATTTAAACATGCGACCAAGTGACAGCCCGGTCGCAGCGGGCGTCGTATGGAATTGCACAAGGCGCGGCACTGGTATGGCTGATCTTTGTCGCGCGCGGACACAAGATGGCACCTTGACGCTTAGCCCGATGAAGCAGTCGGGACATTGACATACGATTGGGACACTAGCGAAGCGATAACAATTTGATCCATGGAATGGATCTGGTCCTTGTTTCACCAAAGGTCTGGCTGAGCGCCGCGCAAGTATGGAACGGCCTCTTTGCGATTGGCCGACAAGGCATCTCGGAACTGCTAGCGCGGCTTCACCTGCCATTCGGCGGCGCTGATATCAGCTTGTCACTGTTTGATTTTTCTTTTTCATTCGCCCGACACCGCGCAATGACCGGGCGCCTAACTACAGCTTGGTCGCGCGAAGCAATGCCTGACAGACGCTTTTTTGCAGTGAAACACTTGATGGGGCGACCAAATTGCCGCAAAATCAACAATGTTGAGTGGAGACGTATCGCATGTGTTTCGCGATGATTGAATTGCCGTTGACCCGGTAAGCTCGGTTCCTTCCGACATTGTGAGCGTTGAAACGATCCCGCAGCCCACTCAGACGGGTTGCGTTCTTCCAAATCTCTGTCAGAGGTATGCTTATGCCTACCGGAACTGTGAAATGGTTCAATCCCACGAAGGGATATGGGTTCATCGAACCGGAAGATGGCTCGAAGGATGCCTTCGTGCACATTTCCGCTGTCCAACGCGCAGGCCTAACCGGGCTCAGCGAAGGACAGAAAGTGTCATACGAATTGCAGACTGGACAAAACGGCAAGTCATCCGCCGAGAACTTGTCGTTGGTCGACTAGAGTTAACGCTGTCCTCCGTGCGCGTGAGGGCAGCGTCACTTTTTCGCCTGGTCTACATGACGACCCGGTGCGCGCGGTGATCGCGCGGTTAACGATGACCTAGAGTGTCATGCGCATTTGCCCGGACGCCGTAGCGTTGCAGCTACGCCATTGGGGAGTGGCGCGCCTGGATCGTCCGACAGCTGTGAACATCTGGCGCGCTCATAGCGCATCCGCGCGGGTTTCCGGTGTTAGCCTTAACAATGACGCGATCCGCGAACCATGCGATTGTACCCCACGCGGCAAAGGCATGGCGCGCACCGACAATCTCCTTGAGAATGGTAAGAGCCGGCTCGGCTGGGCAAGAGACGGGGGCAATCCAACCAACATTCCAGGAGTCGCGAAGTAGGGTCGCCGAGGTCGGTTTCCTTTACGTTGTTGCCGCGCGCGAGAGTCTCAGGCTTGTTGCCAGTGCCGAACACGATGGGTTTTCCTTCATGTTCGATGACAGCGGAAACGCCACTATCCTTCTGCATGGCCGAAGACTTTCGGAACGCATCGTCGAGGACCACCATCAAGGTCGTATCGGATTGCACCGCGATCGGCGCGACGTCGAATGGCGGCACCAACCCAGCGAAAAATAATGGCGGGCGGCTTGTGCTTGGCCACTTTGGAAGAATACGAGCGAAGGGCACGTCCGTCGTTTCCTCCGTTCGATTCGTGGGAACCCGTAACCTACGGGCGCCACAAAGAGCGATGTCGCGCCCAAGCATTCGGTCACGCAAAGTCCCTAGCGATAGCGCGTTCGTCAAAGCGAAGTCGCCCGAACGGGCCGCGCGTCTTTATAATGCTGCTTGCGACTTTCACATGGAGGCGTATCCGATGAGCACAGTCGACCCCAATCGCGTCATTTTGACCGGCGAGAATCCCTTTATCCGTTTGAGCCGAAACCAGGATGGGCCACTAAGCACCGTCGCCAGCTTCTGGCGCATCATCTTTTGCCCGGCCGGCCCAGGACATGTGCTCTATCTGAAGAGTGAACTCACCGACGACCATTGGCGGATCTATGCAGACAACATTGCCATGGCGCGTTGGTTGCAGAAGACCGTCCAGGGCATGTTGAATGAAGAGACCGCCGATACGACAATTCCGGTGATTGACGCCGCATTCGACCAGTCAGGCGATGCGCGGGACTTCTGGACCGAGCATGTCGAGGCCGCCAACGAAACCATCAGTTTGACATGGTACGGTCTCGGCGAACCTCTTTTGGTGCACACACAACCTGGCGCGGAACCTGGCCGTCCCTACGGTGTCGCCACGATATTGGTCCCAGCAATGAGCGCCCGTTTGCTGCATAACGGCAGTGAAGCCGCCGGCCGGCCCTGGCCGCAGGAACGCGAGGGGCGCCCGTTCAGCACTTGCGCCCTTGCATTTTCCGAAAGCTGGACAGAAGCACGCTGAGTTGCACGCTCAAAATCGGGCTTCTGCCCGACCGAGTCGATCAACCTCTATTTGGACGACGTCGCCGGCGTTGACCCATTTCGTCTCCACGACGCTGCCCAACAACACGAAACTTTTTGCAGGCAGTGTTTCACCGCGTCCGGCGCACATGTTGGCCAGCCAAGCCAACGCCTCGAACGGGTGGCCCATGATATCGCCGCCGACGCCACGTCCGACTTCGTCGCCATTGATCCGCATGACGCCGGCAATCGCGGTTAGATCCCAATCGCGCCAATCGGGACGTTCGGGACCCAACACACAACCAGCATCGAAAAAATCATCGGCGATCAGCGTCGGCGCGCCCAGACGATGATAGTCGTTATAGCGGTCGTCGACGACTTCGATTGCAGCCATCACCGCGCCGACCGCGGGGGCCACGCTGTCTCGTGAAAAAGTCCCCGTGCCACACAAGGGCGCACACAGGCTCACGGCAATCTCACACTCGACTCCGACCTTGCGATAATCGTTATGGCGAAACTGGCCAGCTTCCCGATGGGCGGTCGGTGCCAATACGCCGCCTGCGCAGGGGTTATCGATACTCAAGAAACGCTGCATGACCTTCGTCGTGCAACCGATCTTGCGGCCTGCGATCGGACCGGCGCCACTATCGGCGAGCACGGCGTGTAACCGATTTTGGATATCATAGGCTTGGTGTTCATCGGTCGGGCGACATTCAGTCGGCAACGCGCGCACAAGGGGTCCATGGCGGCGACCCTCGGCAAGCAAGTTGGCCGCGCGATCTAAATTCTCCGGTGTCACTTTGCGGACTCCGTGCGTGGCGCCGCGCCGTCGACAAGATGGCCGTTCATCACCACGCGAGCTTGGCCGGCCAGCTCGACGCGATCCGAACCGATGGCAACCCGGACGAAACCACCCCGGTACGATGCCTGATAGCCGACGAGACTGGTCTTGTTCAGTCGGCGCGCCCAGAACGGCCCAAGCATGCAGTGTGCCGACCCCGTGACCGGATCTTCATTGATGCCCGCTGCGGGCGCAAAAAAGCGCGACACAAAATCAGCATCGTCTTGATCACTTGGCGCTGTAACGGTGACCGCGCGCATCTCCATGGCCGCGATCGGCCCGAAATCAGGGTTGAGATCGCGCACGTCCTGTGCTCGCTCTACGACGATCAGAACATCCCATTTGCCACGGCCGGTCCATATGGGTGTCACCCCCAACGCAGCGGTCAATCCCGCCGGCGGCTCAGATTCATGAGGTGGATCACTGGGAAAATCGAGCGCGATCCAATCGCCGTCGCGGCGCGCCACCAACACGCCACTGCGCGTATGGAATCGAATCTGCGAAACCGGCGTAACCTTTGATGTCCAGAGCACGTGGGCGCTCGCCAAAGTCGCATGACCGCACAGATCAACTTCAAAGCGCGGCGTGAACCAGCGCAAATCGAAACCATCATCGTTGCCGCGCGCCACAACGAATGCGGTTTCGGACAGATTCATTTCCGCCGCAACCGCCTGCATCCAATCCGCGGACGCCGGCGACCGCAAGATACATATGGCGGCCGGATTGCCGGCAAACGGCTTAGTTGTGAACGCGTCAACAATAACAATGGGCTGAGTCATAACTGCCATGCGCGGTTCCAATGCGATTTGTCAGCATAAGCGGTTGGCATTGGTTGACCACCCCTAAACGGCCGGATAGCGTGGCGCCCATGGCACTGTTGGGAAAAGGTCTCCTGTGCATTTGGCACGACGTCGATGCGGATGACGACGTCGCACTTCACCATTGGTACATTAAAGAGCATTTGCTGGAGCGAATCGGGATCCCGGGTTTTATTCGCGCGCGCCGCTATTCTTCTGCTGATCCCCAATCGTCTCCGCGTTTCGCCGCCGTCTACGAAACCGAAACCGCGGAGACGCTACAAAGCGCCGCCTATTTGGGACGTCTCAACGATCCAACACCCCTGAGCCGCGACAACTTGGCGCGGTTTCGAAACACCAACCGCACCGTTTTTCGCGTCGTAGCAAGTCTGGGGCATGGCATTGGTGGTGCCCTGCGGGTGATGCCACTGGCTCCGATCGGCGACGCCGCACCTTTTTGTCGTTGGTTAGAGGACGGGGCTTTACCCGCGCTCGACGAAAGTCATGGCATTGTCGGTGCGCATCTGCTCGCCGGCGACACAGCGCTTAGCCGCAACGACTCGACAGAAACCGAGATCCGCGAGACGCCGGACGAAATCTCGTCGTTGGTGTTGATGGTTGAGGGCTTGTCTACCGCGACGATCGCCAGCGCTTGCGAGGCTCAATTGTCGGCACGCACAATGGCCACCTATGGCGGCGTTTCTGACAAGGTCCTGGATTTCAGATTGATCCATTCGGTGGTTTCCGCCGACGCGCTGCAGATCCGATCTTGACCCACAAGCCGCGGGGCCGCGTCTGGCGGCTCGCCCTGCCAATCATCCTTGCCAATTTGACCGTGCCATTGCTGGGCGCGGTCGATACCGCCGTTATCGGCGATCAAAGCGCTGCACATATTGGCGCCGTTGCGGTTGGCGCGACGATATTTTCATTCCTCTATTGGGCGTTCGGTTTTCTGCGTATGTCGACCACCGGCTTCGCGGCGCAAGCCCATGGCGGCGGCCACGCAAATGAAACCGTCGCGCTTCTTGGTCGCGCCTGCCTGCTGGCAATCGGGTTTGGTGGTGCGCTTGTCCTGCTGCAATGGCCGACAATTGCCCTCGCTCTTTCACTTGTCGCCCCCAGTGCCGAGGTAGAACCTTTGGCACGCAACTATGCACTGATCCGTATCTGGGGCGCACCAGCGGCGCTTGCCAACTCGGTCGTGGTTGGCTGGTTGGTTGGGCAGCAACGCGCCGGAACGGCCTTCGCGGTTCAATTGGTCATCAATGGCACCAATATCGCGTTGGACGTATGGCTCGCGCGCGGTTTGAACATGGACGTCAGCGGTGTCGCCCTTGCCACCGTCATTGCACAATATTTGGGTTTGGCCGTAGGTGCCGCATTGATTGCACATCGCGCCCGGCAGATCGGCGCCCATTGGCGGTGGGACACGATCCGTGATCGTCACGCCTTGCTGGGTCTCCTACGTGTCAACCGCGATATCTTTGTGCGCACGATATGCGTGTTGCTGGCGGTCGCGATGTTCACGGCCCAAGGCGCACGGATGGGAGACTTGGTCCTCGCGGCCAACGGTATTTTACTGTTGTTCCAGTCCTTTATGTCTTATGGGCTGGACGGTTTCGCCCACGCCGCCGAAGCCTTGGTAGGTGCCGCATATGGGAAAGGCGATCGCCGCGCATTTCGGACCGCCGTGGTTGCTTCGACCCGCTTGGCGGTTATGGTCGCCGGCGGATACACTGTGCTTTACGGTTTGTTCGGCGTGTCCCTCATCAGCCTGATAACCAATTTGCCGGACGTGAAAGACGAGACTGCGCGGTACCTGCCGTGGCTGGTCGCGTCGCCTCTGGTTTCGGTTTGGGCGTTCCAGTTTGACGGCATCTTTATCGGCGCCACGCGCGCCGCGCATATGCGCAATGCCATGGTGCTGTCGTTTGTCATCTTCATCGCCTTGATGCTTTGGTTGGTGCCGGTCTGGTCCAATCACGGCTTGTGGCTGGCGTTCACACTGTTCATGTCGGCGCGCGGCATCACGCTTGGCGCCTACTATCCCGCATTGGAAAGATCGGTCGCCAACCCGCGATAACACCAGACGTCACAGCGACCTTGGCAATCCGGTTGCAAATAGGGCATGGTGTGGCGCGCTCGTTGGGGGGGTGCTCGAAGGTAATAGACATAGGTTGTGCGAATGAAGATCGCGGTTCCAAAGGAAGTGCGCGCGGGCGAAACGCGCGTCGCGACATCGCCGGACGTTGTCAAGAAACTCGTCGGCATGGGGATCGAGGTTACCATCGAAGCGGACGCCGGAGTGGCCGCAGGTGTTTTGGACGACGCTTTCGCGGCCGCCGGCGCCAAGATCGAGAAAACCGCGAAATCAACTTTGAAGGGTGCGGACGTGGTGCTCAAGGTTGCCCGGCCGATGTCCAAAGATGAAGGCACCGATGAGGTGGGCGCGATGCCCAAGGGCGCCTTGCTGATCGGCCTGTTGGCACCGATGCAGCACAAGGAACAGGTGGCGCAATACGCCAAAGCCGGACTCACCGCCTTTGCCATGGAATTGGTGCCCCGCATCAGCCGGGCGCAGAGCATGGATGCCCTGTCGTCACAGAGCAATCTGGCCGGCTACAAGGCGGTGATTGATGCCGCCGCGACGTTTGGCAAGGCCATGCCGATGATGATGACGGCCGCCGGCACAATCGCCCCCGCGAAGACGTTGATCTTGGGCGCCGGCGTTGCCGGTCTACAAGCCATTGCGACGGCACGGCGGCTTGGCGCCGTGGTCTCGGCGTTTGACGTTCGGCCTGCCGTGAAAGAGCAGGTTGAGAGCCTGGGCGCCAAGTTCGTCGAGGTGGCGAGCGACGAGTCCGAGGGCGCGGAAACGGCCGGCGGATACGCCAAGGAGATGAGCGAGGACTACCAGCGCAAGCAGCGTGAGCTCATTCATGAGACCGCAAAAACGCAGGATATGATCATCACGACGGCCCTGATTCCGGGGCGGCCGGCACCAACCTTGATCACTGAACAAATGGTCAAGGATATGAAGGCAGGTTCGGTGATCGTCGACTTGGCGGTCGAAACCGGTGGAAATTGCGAATTGAGCGAATACGGCAAGATCGTTAAAAAACATGGTGTCATCATTATTGGCCATGCAAATGTTCCAGGGCGCGTGGCCACCGATGCCAGCCATCTTTACGCCCGCAACCTGCTCAATTTCCTGAACCCAATGATCGATGGCGAAAGCAAGAGCCTGGCCATCGACTGGGACGACGAAGTGGTCAAAGGGGCCCTGCTGACACGCGACGGCGAAGTCGTACACCCGGCCCTGAAGAATGGAGACGGTTCATGATCGATCCCTTTGTCAACCAAATCACAATCTTCGTGCTGGCGGTCTTTGTCGGGTACTACGTGGTTTGGAGCGTGACGCCGGCGCTGCATACGCCGCTGATGTCGGTCACCAATGCCATCTCCGGGATTATTGTGGTCGGGGCGATTATCGCTGTTGGCGCAGGCGGTGCGCTGGCACCAGCCGAAGATGGCGGTGGTGGCGGTGAAACGGGCCTGGCGCGCATTCTTGGTTTTGTCGCGGTGGCGCTGGCGTCGGTCAACATATTCGGTGGCTTCATCGTGACCCAGCGCATGCTGCAAATGTTCAAGAAAAAACGCTAATAACGGGGGCGAGACGTGAGTGCCAATGTATCCGCGATCGCATATCTGATCGCCGCCGTCTGTTTCATTCTCGCGCTGAAGGGGTTGTCGTCACCGACATCGGCGCGCTCGGGCAACATCTTCGGCATTGTCGGCATGGTCATTGCCACACTGACCACGCTGGCTGCGCCGGACATGGGCAACTTCGGGTATATCGTGATCGCCGTCTTGATTGGTGGCGCCATCGGCGCGGTCATCGCCATGCGCATCGAAATGGCTGCGATGCCGCAATTGGTGGCCGCATTCCATAGCTTGGTTGGTTTGGCGGCAGTGTTGGTGGCGGGCGCCGCGCTCTACGCCCCAGATGCTTACGGCATCGGCACGGTGGGCCACATCAAGGCCATCAGCCGCGTCGAAATGTCGTTGGGCGCGGTCATCGGCGCCATCACCTTTACCGGTTCTGTCATCGCATTTGCCAAGCTTCAGGCACTGATGAGCGGTGCGCCGATCGTGTTTCCAGGTCAACACTTGCTCAATTTGGTGCTTGGTCTGGTGATTGTCGGCCTGATCGTTGCGTTCTGCCTGTCGGAATCGCACGCGACGTTTTGGCTGATGACGGCGCTCGCGCTATTGATCGGAATTCTCATCATCATACCGATCGGCGGCGCCGACATGCCGGTGGTGATCTCGATGCTCAACTCGTACTCGGGGTGGGCGGCCGCAGGGATTGGGTTTACGCTGCAGAATACCGCTTTGATCATCGTCGGTGCTTTGGTCGGCTCATCTGGCGCGATCCTTAGTTACATCATGTGTCGCGCCATGAACCGGTCGTTTTTCAGCGTCATTTTGGGGGGCTTTGGCGGCGAAGCTCAGGCGGCCGATATGGCCAGTCGTGGCGATAAAGTCGCCAAGCCGGGCAGCGCCGACGATGCTGCGTTCATACTGAAGAACGCGAGCTCGGTGATCATCGTACCCGGTTACGGAATGGCGGTTGCGCAAGCACAACACGCAGTTCGTGAAATGGCTGATGAGCTGAAGAAAGAGGGCGTATCGGTGCGCTATGCCATTCATCCGGTGGCGGGCCGCATGCCGGGCCATATGAACGTCCTGCTGGCGGAAGCCAACGTACCTTATGAAGACGTTTTTGAGCTGGAGGAGATCAACAGCGACTTTTCTTCGGCTGATGTCGCGTTCGTAATCGGTGCCAACGATGTGACGAATCCGGCCGCGCAAAAAGACCCGTCCAGTCCGATCGCGGGCATGCCCATTTTGGAGGTGGAAAAGGCGCAGACCGTGCTGTTTGTCAAACGCAGCTTATCGCCCGGCTATGCCGGCATCGACAACGAGCTGTTTTATGCTGATGGCACCATGATGTTGTTTGCCGACGCCAAGAAGATGGTCGAGGACGTCGTCAAGGCGCTCTGACAAGGCTGAGCGCCGGAAATGCGCCCCGAGACGCGCGAAGCCTATACTCCCGCGCCGCAATCGCGGTCGGAATGCTGAATTGCTGATTTGGGGAGTTTGGCAGCTGCGGCACACAGATCCGGCGCCGCGGCGGGCTTTGCTATTCTTCGCGTTGCGCCCGCTTCCGCGCCAGCTTTCGCGCCCGGCGGATCGCCTCAGCCTTTTCGCGGGCCCGACGTTCCGACGGTTTTTCATAGGACCGGCGCATTTTCATCTCACGAAAAATCCCTTCGCGCTGCATCTTCTTTTTCAACGCACGAAGGGCCTGATCGACATTGTTGTCGCGAACCAATACCTGCAATGTTCGGGTCTCGTTCCTCAGTGTGTGACGGGTCGACGTGGAAGCATTATAGATAGCGTAACGGAGGCTGATTGGGAAGGACGCCGGAGAAAATAGTCGCTATTGCTCGCCGATTGTCACATCGCGGCGCCCATCAGCAAATTGAATTTCGCGCTCCACGGCCGCGACACGCAACGTAAATGACTCAAATATCTCGGCTTTACCCCGATCTTGGGCGGCCTGATGCGGCCCGTGACGTCGCCACGCGTCGATGGCGTCCAGATCCCGCCACAGGGAAATCGAAACATACTTGTCCGGGTCGGATACGCTTTGAAAGCGCTCAATTCCCATGAAACCGTCGATGCCATCCAGGGCCACCCGCAACTGGGCGGCCAACGCGAAATAGGCGTCCGATTGGCTCGCTTTGGTGCGAAGTTCAAATATGACCATGTGCATGACGCAGTCCCTGATACCCGTGGATATATTTACGATAGCCGCTTGGCTCAGCCCTTTACCCAAGTCCTCTAGCTGACCATAGTGGCGCCCATGGCGATACTGAAAATTGCCCAAATGGGCCATCCCATCCTGGCGCGGCGTGCCGACCCGGTTGCCAATCCAGATGCGGCCGAGATCAAATCCCTGATCCGCCATATGCGCGAAACGCTGGACGACGCGGGGGGAGTCGGTCTTGCCGCACCGCAAGTGCATGTGCCGCTGAGGGTTTTGATCTTCGAAGCACCGGCGACCCGGATCGGCCCCGACGAGGCCGAGAGCGCGGCGGAGCCACGTCGCGTCCTGATCAATCCAGAGTTGGATGTCGTCGGCGACGACATGGAGATCGGTTGGGAGGGCTGTCTGTCGGTCGAGGGGCTGCGAGGTGCCGTGCCACGCTACACCCATATCCGCTATCGCGGCCTGTCAGACGATGGCGAAATGATCGAGCGCGAGGCCCACGGCTTTCATGCGCGGGTTTTTCAGCACGAATTCGACCATCTTGATGGCATTCTGTATCCGATGCGCATGACCGACTTGTCGACTCTTCATTTTGTCAGTGAAATGCGGTTTCACCCGGGCGCGATGGGTCCCGATCCGAACACGGATGCGAAGGGAGAAGATGACTGACGCACCAAGACATCCGCACGCAGCGGCCCGTGTCGCTATACTGGCCGCCGCTTTGCAGCGTATTCCATTTGAAGGCTGGACAGCGCAATGCGTTGCCCGCGCGACGCGTGACGCCGGATTCGAACCGACGATGGCCGGACGTGCCTTTCCGCACGGTGTCCGCGATTTACTGGAATTGTTCCTTGAGGACGCAGACGCCCAAATGGTTGCGGCGCTGGAAAAGCAGAATCTCACGGCTTTGCCGGTTCGAGAACGCATTGCGCGCGCCGTTCGGATCCGCCTGGAACAGCAAAGCGAAAATCGGGAGACCATCCGGCGCGCCATCGCTTTGCAAGCAACACCGCAATACGTACCGTCGGCGAGCCGCGCGCTGGCGCGTACGGTTGACCTCATGTGGCGCGCGGCCGGCGATAGCGCGACGGATTTCAACTATTACACGAAGCGCGGCTTGCTGGCCGGAGTCTATACCAGCACCACGTTTTATTGGCTCAGCGATCGTTCGTCCGGCAACGCCGCGACATGGCAATTTCTCGATCGTCGGATCGAAAATGTCATGGCAATCCAGAAGTTGCGCGCTCGATTCGAAAAACGGCTTGCATCTTTAAACCCCGTTTTGCGGCGCGTTCTTGCGCGCCACGGGTCGCGCTAACCTGTGGACGGATTATTTCAGTCGCGTGACATGGCCCATCTTGCGCCCCGGCCGGATCTCCTTTTTGCCGTAGAGGTGTAAACGCGCCCCAGGTTCGGCCGATATTTCCGGCCAGGCGCGCACCGCATCGCCGATCAGGTTCGTCATGACCGCATCGGCCTGACGTGCAACGGACCCCAACGGCAAACCGCAAATGGCGCGCACAACCTGTTCAAACTGGCTTGTCGCGCAGGCATCCAGGGTCCAGTGACCTGAGTTGTGCGGGCGCGGCGCCAATTCGTTGACGAGCACGCGACCAGCGTGGGTGACAAACATCTCAACCGCTAGTAAGCCAACCAAGTCAAGCGCTTCCGCAATTTGGCGCGCGATTTCGTCGGCGGCGGAAGCAACGCGTTTCGCTACCGGCGCCGGCACGATGGTCCGATCCAAAACATGATTGGCATGATGGTTCTCAACGGCGTCATAGGTGGCCATTTGGCCGTCGACCCCGCGGGCGACGATGACCGAAATCTCGCGCTCGAAATCGACAAAAGCCTCAACGATCCCGCGGTCACCACCCATGGTTTTCCAGGCCGTCCCGACGTCGGCCTGATCGTCGATCCGTACCTGTCCCTTGCCGTCATATCCCATCCGAGCGGTCTTGAGGACAGCCGGTAATCCGATTCCATCAAGAGCTGATGCGATCGCAGCGGCATCGGCGACCTCCGAGAAATCCGTGGTCGCGACGCCAATACCGCGCAGAAAAGACTTTTCGGCGATCCGATCCTGTGCGACCGCAAGAATGTTGGCGCTTGGGCGCACGGGCACGCGTTCCGCTAGCCACGCAACGGGTGCAACCGGAAGATTCTCGAATTCCAATGTGACGACGTCGACACGCGCCGCGAAGTCAGCCAGGGCCAACTCGTCACCATATGGCGCAGTGGTTTGCTGGGCGCTAACCAGACCGGCAGGCGCATCGACCTCGGGGCAAAAGACATGGCACCGATAGCCCAGCCGCGCGGCGGCCAGCGCCAGCATGCGGCCCAATTGACCGCCACCCAAAATACCGATGGTCGCTCCCGGCGCGATCACGGCCCCGTGGCGTCCGCTAGGAGTCATCCTTCGGCGTCTCGGCCACGGACGCTGTCTGCTGCACCCGATACGCCGTCAATGCATTGGCAACCTGCTCGTTTTCCAGACCGACAACCGCGGCGGCCAAGAGCGCCGCATTGATGGCGCCGGCACGACCAATGGCGGTTGTCCCGACCGGAACGCCAGCAGGCATTTGCACAATCGAAAGCAGACTATCCAAGCCACTCAATGCCTTGCTCTCAATCGGAACACCAAAGACCGGCAACGTTGTCATCGACGCGCTCATACCCGGCAAGTGAGCGGCGCCACCAGCGCCAGCGATAATCGCGCGTAGACCGCGATCGCGAGCCCCCGTCGCGTATTCATACAAACGATGAGGTGTACGATGGGCTGACACAATTCGGCATTCATGGGTAACGCCAAGCTGCTCAAGCGTGGCTGCGCAGTGGCGCATCGTATCCCAGTCTGACTGACTGCCCATGATGACGCCGACCAGGACATCTTGCGAACCAGTCATCGACCGGCTCCAAAGCGATCACACATCCGACAGACGGCCCCCGTTCCCGGACTTTGCTGCTTTTGCCATGCACACCGAAAAAAGCGTAAGCATACGCTGTGCAAATCCCAATCCTGGTGCACAGTACAGGATTCCTCAGCCGTCAATATCCAGCATTAAGCGATGATGTCTGGCAACAAATCGCTTTCGATTTTGGTAATCTTATCTTTGATGGCTAGCTTACGTTTCTTGAGCCGCTGGATTTCGACATCGTCAAACCGGCCTTCGTTGAAAATCGCCCGTATCTGGTCATCCAGAACGCGATGTTCAGCCCGAAGGCTTTCCAGTTCTTCCGCCAGTGCGTCCTTGTTCATCGGACCCCGATTGATTGTTTTTCCTGGTGCTCCCCCGCACCCTATTTACAGTATGGAAACAGTACCAGAGATGACCTGGTAATAAAACCTTCACGGCTTTCGAAAGCCGCCCGCCTGCGCCCCCGCCACGCCCAAAACTATCGAGTTATCAATAACTTGGTGAAGATTATGACGACCCAGAACCGAAACCGAACTTTCGACAAAAAGAAGATTGGGATATTGACCAGCGGCGGTGATTGCGCGGGCTTGAACGCAATTATCCGCGCCGTCGTCCATCGGGCGAAACGGACCTATGGTTGGGATGTCTTGGGCATTAAGCAAGGGACCGACGGTTTGGCTTCGCGACCAATCGATGCCGCGCCCCTGGACTTCGAGGCGGTCGGCGGCCGAATCATTGTCATGAGTGGGACGATCCTCGGCACCACCAGTCGCGGCGGGTTGTTCGAGGACGACGACTTCGCAAAACCCACCGACCGGGCCAAAGAGATTGCCGAAGGCTATCACATCGCCGGTCTGGATGCTCTGATCGGAATCGGCGGCGACGGCAGCATGTCGATTCTGCAGCGGCTGGCCGAAATGGGTGACTGGAAGTTGGTCGCCATCCCCAAGACGATTGACAACGATGTCGGTCTGACTGAACACGCAACCGGCTTCGACACAGCGGTCCACGTCGCCACGGAAGCTTTGGATCGCTTGCATTTTACGGCGGCGAGCCATAATCGCGTCATGATCTTGGAAGTGATGGGTCGAGATGCCGGCCACATCGCGTTGCGTGCCGGCATCGCTGGTGCAGCGGACGTAATCTTGATCCCGGAGATTCCGTACACCCTGGAGGCCATTCGCGCCAAAATCGAAAAACGCGCGCGCCGCGGGATGAACCACAGCCTGATCATCACAGCCGAGGCGGTGAAGACAGAGACGGGCGAGTCAGTATTGACGGTACAAGCGGACGGCGCGAAGCGCTATGGCGGCATTGGCCACTATCTGGCCGCCCGCCTCGCAACATTATGCAAGGCGGACACACGGGTCACCGTGTTGGGGCACGTCCAGCGCGGCGGCATTCCAACCCACACCGATCGCATGTTGGCCTCTGCTTTTGGCGTCCACGCCGTTGACCTGGTTGCCCAACAGCGCTTTGACCGCATGGTCGCATGGCAGAACCGTCGTGTCGTCGATGTCTCGATCAATGCGGCGACTCAGAGCCATGCAGCCGTCGACACGGCGGATCCATTGATCCATACGGCTCGCGGATTGGGTATTTGCTTGGGCGACGAGATCGACGACAGCGACGGCGATTAGTCGCCAAGCTAGACTTTGATGTTATTGATCGCGGCGACCAAACCGGCCGCGATTCCGGGTTCACTGGCGCTGTGACCTGCGCCCGGGACGATATGCAACACAGCATCGGGCCAAGCCTGCGCAAGCCGCACGGCACCCCGCGGCGGACACAACAAATCATAGCGCCCCTGCACGATAGTGCCGGGTATGCCCTCAAGTTTCCAAGCATTGGCATGCAATTGATCAGGCTGCATAAACCAATCATTGTGCATGTAGTGCCATTCGAGGTACGGGGTATTCGGCACTGGACCTGTCGCACTCGTCGGATCCAACGCGGCGGGCAGCGCTGTGTTGTCCGGTTTCAAGACCGACAGCGCGCGTTCGTAGGCGCCCCATGTTCGCGCCGCCATTTCATGTACTGCGGGATCACTGTGCTCGAGTCGAGCACCGTAAGCCGCGACCGGATCGGCGCGCTCTGCTTCCGGCAGGAGATCGACGAACTTGCGCCATAGAGATGGATAAAAGGTCTGCGCCGCGCCGACGAAGGCCCATTCCGAACCGGTTCTGGTGCCCAAAAAAACCGCCCGCAAGACAAGTCCCAAAACACGTTCGGGATGCGACTCGGCATATGCCAATCCCAGCGTCGATCCCCAAGAACCGCCAACCACCAGCCATCGGTCGATTGCCAGGGCCTGGCGGATCGCTTCCAGATCAGCCACCAGGTGCCACGTGGTATTGGCCGCGAGGCCACGCTTCGGCGTGCTGCGGCCGGCGCCACGTTGATCAAACAAAATCACGCGAAAGCGCCTCGGATCAAACAAGCGCGCGTGATCACGCTGACAACCGCTGCCCGGTCCGCCATGCAGGAACACTGCAGGCGTACCATCGGGCACGCCAAACTGCTCCAGATAGAGGATATGTCCGTCGCCGACGTCGATGCGTCGGCTGTCGAAAGAAGAGGCAAGCGGAAACAATCCATGCTGCGCCATTAGCCGCCCGCCCACTCCAAGCCGTTGATCACCCGCCTCATTGGGCGGCCACGGTCGATGCGATGCGACCGCCATCGCGAAACTCCAGGGCGACCAGGCGCGCGTAAAGGCCACCTTCGGCGACTAAAGTGTCGTGGTCACCCGTGGCAACCACCCTGCCCTTGTCAATGACGATGATCCGGTCCGCATTGCGTACTGTCGCCAAACGATGCGCGATGATCAATGTCGTGCGCCCCGCCATAAGTTCGCTTAGGGCCTGCTGGACGACACGTTCGCTTTCGGCATCAAGTGCGCTTGTGGCTTCATCCAACAGCAAGACAGCCGGATCACGCAGCACTGCACGGGCAATGGCAATTCTCTGGCGCTGTCCGCCCGACAGGCGCACGCCGCGTGGCCCTAAATGTGTCCCAAAGCCATCCGGCAACTCATCAAGGAAGCCTTCCGCCGCCGCCGCACGTGCCGCATCGCGGATCGCGTCGCGTCCGGCTTCCGGTCGTCCGTAGCCGATATTCTCCCAGGCGTCGTTCCCGAAGATCGCTGGTTCCTGAGGAACGATGGCCATGCACCGGCGCACATCGCGTGGATCCAAGTTGCGCAGATCGGTGCCATCCAGCGTTACACGTCCCGCCTGCGGATCGTAAAAGCGTTGCAACAGCTGGAAAATCGTCGTCTTGCCGGCACCAGAAGGCCCCACTAGGGCGATTGATTCGCCTGGCGCGATGGAAAATGTCAAACCTTCCAGGGCCGGTGCGTCGTGCCGTGTCGGGTAGTGGAACGTAACATTGTCAAACGCGACAGCGCCCGCGACCGGGCCGTGCAACGGAACGGCTGTCGGAGCGGTAACTATTTCCGGTGCCACGGACAACAGTGCCATCAAACGTTCGGTTGCCCCGGCCGCCCTTTGCAGATCGCCAAGCACTTCACTGATCGCACCTACCGCGCCAGCGACGACAATCGCAAAGAAAATAAATTGTGACAGCTCGCCAGCGCTGATCGCGCCGGCCATCACGTCGCGGCCGCCCACCCACAACACCAGGGCGATCGCCCCAAATACGGTCAACATGACGAACGCCGTCATCGCGCCGCGTGCGCGCACACGGCGGATGGCCACCACAAAGGCTGTTTCCACACGATCACGAAAGCGCGCGCGATCGATATCTTCATGGTTGAAAGCTTGGACCGTGTTGACCGCGTTCACGGTTTCTTCGACATGACTGGCGGCGTCTGCAACCTTATCTTGACTATCTCGGGACAGCCGCCGGACGCGCCGGCCAAAAAACACGATCGGAAAAACGACCGCCGGCACGAGCAAAAACACCAATCCGGTCAGCTTTGGGCTGGTGACCGCCAGCATGACCGTTGCCCCGATAAACAACAGTGCGTTGCGCAACGCGATCGATGCGCTGCTGCCGACAACGACTTGCAGCAGGGTGGTGTCGGTGGTTAAGCGCGACAGAATTTCACCGGTCGGGGTCGATTCGAAAAAGGTTGGCGACAATCCGATAACGTGGTCGTAAACATCGCGTCGGATGTCGGCAACGACGCGTTCACCCAACCATGACACCAAGTAAAACCGGGCGTAGGTGGCTAGGGCGAGTACCGCGATCACCGCGATCAAAATCAACAACGCCGTGTCCAGCGCGCCGGGGTCGCCACCCCCGAATCCATTGTCGATCAACCAGCGCAGCCCGACGCCGACCGACAACACGGTCGCCGATGCAATCGTCAATGCCACCAGCGCACCGGCAATGATCCAACCATGCGGTCGCAAGTAACTGATTAGGCGACGCAAATGGCCGAGATCACGGTTCGTGGGCCGGTCGCTGGCGCGCGCCTGTCCGATATCGACGATTGTGACGGTCTCCACTTCTGCCGATCGATATGAAGCTTGGTCGGATATAACGTCAGCCCACAAGCGCCACAAGGGGCAGCACTGTCAGGTGGGGCTTGTTTCAGTGCGCCGACTTCGCTATACCGCCGCCTCGACGACTGACATGACGGTGATACGACCTATCTGCGTCGAGATGCATCGCGCCAAGGAGAGTTGGCATGAAAAAAAACATTCATCCGGACTATCATGAAATCACCGTCATCATGACCGACGGCACGGAATTCAAAACTCGATCAACTTACGGCAAAGAGGGCGATACGCTGCGGCTGGACGTCGACCCTAGAACGCACCCGGCCTGGACCGGCGGCGCCACGCAGATCATTGATACCGGCGGTCAAGTCGCGCGCTTCAACAAGCGCTTTCAGGGTATTGGTCTCAAATAGATCACCGACGAACTCAATTGGACGGACATAGACGCGACAACGCGCGTCGGATCTTGTCTGGTATCGGCGTCGTCCTATGCTGGGCTGCACGCTCCACGAATACGTGCACGAAGTAGCCGATCGCCGCCGGGTCGTCCTCACCGCGGCGAAACAAGCCGATTTCATAGACGACACTGGTCCGCCCCAGCTTGGTCACCCGTAGCCCCGCATCCAAGATCTCAGGATGGCTCAAAGGCTTAAGATAGCGGCAGCGCGTCTCGGGGATAATGCCGATGGCCGGATCGTTGTGAATGTCGAAGCCGCCCTCGTCGATCATGTGGCCATTGACGACCGTATCGATGTATTCGTAATAGACGATGTTGTTGACGTGCCCGTAGATGTCATTGTCCTTCCAGCGGGTCTGGATCTCGCGAAAATAGGGATAGTCGTTGCGCGTGCGCTGGTCGTCCGTGGTCACGGCTCTGCCGGCTCCTTTTGCAGTTCGGGATGTGGTCGTTCTATAGGAACGTGGCCAAGGCCTTGAGCGTCGCGTCGGGCTTTTCAATCATCATCATATGCCCGCTGTCCGGGATCATGGCCAAGCGGCCGTTCGGCAGGGATTCGCTTAGTTGCTGGCAGGCACGCATCGGCACCATGCGGTCGCTGGCGCCGCCAATGACGATCGCCGGACAAGAAACGGCAGACGCCGCTGCGGGCCCCCGTTGATAGGCGTTGCACGCGTTGAAATCAGCATACAGCGTTGCGCCGCCGTCTCTTTCCAACAGCCTCTGTCCGCCGGCGAGCATCCATAGTCCGGGCGCGCGCATGCCACCGATATGGGCCCGCTGGCCGTAAGCCCACGAGACGATGAAGCGGATCGCTGCCGCGGGGTCATCTTTGGTCGCAGTCAGCAGTGCCTCGTTGACCGGCATGGCGTCGCCGGCCCCGAGAACGGCGATCGCGATAATTCGATCTCCAAACTGCGCCGCGGCTTCCAACGCGATTAGGCCGCCCATACTGTGGCCGACCAATGCGGCGCGCTGCAATCCGGCAGCATCTAGCAAACCGCTCACCCAGCTGGCAGCATCTTCAATTGATGTCAGCGCCGGGCCGTCGCTGCGCCCATGCCCGGGCAAATCGACCGCCAACACGGCATGACCATGATGGGCGAAGTAACGGGCCTGTAGTGCCCAAACCGTGCGATCCATACCCGCCCCGTGCAAAAACACCAGGCCTGGTTGCGAAGGATCGAACGAGGCACCACCCGTCGCCGCATAGGCCGACCGACCGTTGACCGTGAGTTCCATGACCTAGCCCTGTACCGCATTTGCCGTTTTTCGGGTTTTTTGGGACGCTCGCAGGGCGCGATCCAAATCGTCGATGAGGTCGTCAGGATCCTCCAACCCGATCGACAGACGCACCAATTCCTCGCCGATCCCAGCCGCCTTGAGTTGGTCGGGTGACATTTGTTGATGCGTCGTGCTGGCTGGATGAATCACCAACGATTTGGCGTCGCCAACGTTTGCCAAGTGGGAAAATAGGTTCAACCGCTCGATAAAAAGCCTGCCGGCCTGGCGGCCACCTTTAATTCCGAATGAAGGAATCGCGCCGGCACCTTTGGGCAATAGCTTGGCGGCCAGCGCCCGATCCGGGTGACTCTCCAGTTCCGGATAGCTAACCCACGCGACCGCCGCGTGCTGGTCGAGAAACGTCACGACCTTGCGCGTGTTTTCGACGTGTCGGGCCATGCGCAGTGGCAGATCTTCAACCCCGAGCACGATATAGAAGGCGTTGGTCGGGCTCATGCAAGCCCCAAAGTCGCGCAGACCCTCGGCGCGCGCGCGCATGATCATTGCCGCCGGCCCAAACTCGTCGGCGAAATCAAGGCCGTGATATCCCTCATACGGTTCGGTCAAAGTCGGAAACTTGGCCGCCGATGCTTCCCAATCGAACCGACCGCCATCAATCAACACGCCGCCGATCGCAACCCCGTGGCCGCCGAGAAATTTTGTGACCGAATGCATGACCAGATCGGCGCCGAGCACGAACGGCTGGCACAAATAGGGCGTGGCAAATGTATTGTCGATCATCAACGGCAGTCCGGCCCGATGGGCGATCTCTGCCACTGCCGGGATGTCTAGGACTTCCAGACCCGGATTGCCGAGTGTTTCACCGAATACCAAGCGCGTTTCGGGCCGAATGGCCGCCTCGAATGCCGCCGGGTCACGTGGATCGACAAAAGTGGTTTGAATGCCGAACCGTGGCAGCGTATGGCAGAACATATTGTAACTTCCGCCATAGAGGCATTTGGACGCTACGATGTGGCCACCGGCATCGATGAGGGTGGCGATCGCCAAATGCAAAGCGGCTTGACCGCTGGCCGTGCATATTGCCCCGACCCCATTTTCCAGCGCCGACAAGCGCTCCTCCAGGACCGCTACCGTCGGATTGCTGATGCGTGAATAGATATGACCGGCGCGTTCGAGATTGAACAGTGACGCGGCATGGGCCGTATCTTCAAACATGTACGATGTTGTTTGGTAAATCGGCACGGCTCGGGCACGAAATTCCGGATCAGGATGTTGTCCAGCATGCAACGCCAAAGTATCGAATTTCAGGAAGTCGGGGTCGGCCATGCGTGCCTCCTGTGCCTGGAACCATCTTGGTCGCGGCAAGCCTACACACCGAGTCAGTGGCCGTCTACTTGGCGCCACCGTCGGGCCGAGCCAACACAATCGTCGGCAAATGGCCCCAAAAAAAAGAAGGCCGTCCAAATGGACGGCCAAGGTTAACAGGGAGGTACTCGCAAAAGCCAGAAGGCCGAGAATTGAGCCTTCGTGCTGTGCATCACCAGATACCAATTAATAGCGAAACACTTAATGAAATATTAACGCAGGCAAAAAACTTTGCTTGCACATAAAAGCGCCTGGGAAAACTAAATGACGCATGACTAACGAAAAAAACGTTCGGCGTCATTCATTGCTGCTTGTTTGTTTGAAATTTCTTCTTTGACCCGCGTGATCTCGGCCTCCAGATCGCCAATATACTCCTGTAGTGCCTCTAGAGACATCGGTTCCAGATTTCTCGGAAAAGACAGATCCTGTTTTGGCTTTGCAGCATCATCGTCCGATAGCATTCTTGCGCCCTCCAATATCCCCAAGACATTTCCATATGTTACAGGGCATACTCTGTCGCATGAGCGACTGTGTTCTGCAATTGACCCATGGTCAATGCCGCAATGTGGGTGCGGCCTTTTACACTATTCGCAACGCGACGGACCGGAACCATGGTTTCTAACTCTGACCGGTTCCTTGTCCGCTTCTGGGGTGTGCGGGGCAGTATCGCGTGTCCCGGCCCGCGCACGATGCGCTATGGCGGCAACACGTCTTGCCTTGAAGTTCGCTGCGGTGATCGCCTGTTGATCTTTGACGCCGGCACGGGCATTCATGAATTTGGCGCGCGCCTTGACGGCGAGCAACCGCTGCAGACCGATCTTTTCTTTAGTCATACGCATTTCGATCACATTTGCGGCTTTCCATTCTTTGCACCAGCCTTTTCCGAAGACAATGAATTGCGCATTTGGGCGGGCCACTTATTGCCTGATAGGACCATCCGCGAGGTTTTGATCTACCTGATGATGGATCCATTGTTCCCCATCCCGATCGACACTATGCGCGCCAAAATGACGTTTCGCGATTTTCAAGCCGGCGATACGCTGGCCCCCCACAGTGGCATTACAGTGCGTACGGCGCCGCTCAATCACCCGAATAATGCCACTGGCTATCGCATCGAGTTCGACGGCAAATCGGTTTGTTACGTCACGGATACCGAACATGTGCCCGGGCAGATCGATCAAAACATCATTGACCTGGTTCGCGACGCCGATGTTTTCATATATGACAGCACCTACACTGATGCGGAATTCCCGAGTCACGTCAGTTGGGGGCATTCAACGTGGCAAGAAGGGGCGCGCATCGCCGATGCCGCCGGTGTTAAGACCTTTATCGTGTTTCACCACGACCCGGATCACGATGATGCCTTCATGGACGGGGTCGCCGCCGATGTTGCGCGTGCGCGACCCGGTTCCCTAGTCGCGCAAGAGGGCATGACGATCAGACCTTAGTGGAGGCCGCGTATGACCGTGCCCGAGACCATGACCGCCATCGAAATCACGGCACCCGGCGGGCCAGAAGTTCTGCAACCGGCGACACGGCCGGTGCCGACGCCCGGCCAAGGTGAGATCTTGGTCCGCGTGCGCGCTGCGGGCGTAAATCGCCCGGATGTTTTTCAACGCCAAGGACTGTATCCGCCGCCACCCGGCGCCTCGGATTTGCCGGGGTTGGAAATAGCCGGTGAAGTGGCGGCATGTGGTTTGGATGTCACCGAATACACCGTTGGCGATCGCATTTGCGCACTAACGCCTGGCGGTGGCTACGCCGAGTATTGCATGACGCCTGCATCCCACGCACTGCCAATCCCGGATGGACTAGACGACATCGCCGCAGCCGCGCTTCCCGAGACCTATTTTACGGTTTGGACAAACGTGTTTGAACGTGGCCGGTTGCAAGCCGGTGAGTGGTTGCTCGTCCACGGTGGCAGCAGTGGAATTGGCACCACGGCGATCCAGTTGGCGCGCAGATTCGACGCGCGCGTGATCGCAACCGCAGGATCGGCCGCAAAGTGCCAAGCGTGTCTGGAACTCGGCGCCGAGGTCGCGGTCAATTACCGTGACCAGGATTTCGTCGAAGTGGTCCGCACGACCACCGACGGACGCGGCGTCGACGTTATTTTGGACATGGTCGCGGGCGACTATGTTCCGCGCAATATCAAGTGTTTAGCGGAAGACGGCCGACTGGTCATCATCGCCTTTTTGGGCGGCAGCAAGGCTCATATCGATTTCAATCCGGTCATGCGCAAACGACTGACCTTGACCGGATCCACGTTGCGTCCGCGGTCACTGGAGAAAAAGGCGGAAATCGCCGCGGCCTTGCGCGCACAAGTCTGGCCGTTGCTGTCATCCGGACGCGTTAAACCGGTCATCGATACGGTTTTGCCGCTCGCGCAAGCCGCCGAAGCTCACGGCCTAATGGAATCTAGCCGGCATGTCGGCAAAATCATGCTATCTGTCTGAAGGATTGGCGCGGTCGAAATTTTGCTCAAGCCCCCTTTTTCGGGTCTTGGCCATCGTTATATCTAACGGCAACTTTTACCTGACCGCTGGTCGATCATCTGAAGAGACGACCGTATCGCGGTCGATTTGCTGACAAACGGGGAACAAGAATGGCGCACCCGCTTATGCCCAAAGCGACGGCCGTTTGGCTGATCGACAACACGACATTGACCTTCGACCAAATTGCGGCCTTTTGCGGTCTCCACAAGCTTGAAGTCGAAGGCATCGCCGACGGCAAAGTGGCCACCGACATTATCGGCCTTGACCCCGTCGCCAATGGTCAGTTGACACGCGACGAAATCGCACGCTGCGAAGCCGATCCGAACGCGCAAATGAAGATGAAGGCGACCGATACACCGCTGACGTCGGCACGCCGCAAGGGGCCGCGCTATACGCCTGTTTCAAAACGCCAAGACCGGCCCGACGCGATCGCGTGGCTGTTGAAATATCACCCAGAAATCACGGATGCGCGCATCGCCAAGTTGCTGGGCACAACAAAAGCAACCATCGAAGCCGTTCGCTCGCGGACGCATTGGAACGCATCCAATATTAAGCCGCGCGACCCGGTGCTGCTTGGGCTGTGCACACAAACCGACTTGGAGATAGAGGTGCAAAAAGCGGCGGCACGGCGACCGAAGACCGAGCCGGAGCCCGAACCCGAACCCGCCGCCGCTACGGTAGAGGATCCGCCGGCCTGACGCTGCGCGGCGCTTCGGCTCAAGCTCACGATGTCGCAAACCAGTGATCTGACGGCGCAACTGGAAGCCCTGGTGGGTCGTCGCGTGCTTTGCATCGGCGACATCATGTGCGACCGGTTCGTTGATGGCGCAGTCGCCCGTATCTCACCCGAAGCACCGATACCCGTGCTCAAGACCGCGCATGAATGGTCGATACCGGGCGGCGCCGGCAATGTGGCGCGCAACGTCGCCGCCCTGGGTGGCCATTGCCATTGCCTGGGCGTGATTGGCGACGACGAATCCGGTCGCGCGCTGCGAACGATGTTCGACGAACTCACTGGAATCGACGCAAACTTGGCGATCGACCCATCGCGTCCAACCACGGTCAAGACACGCTATATCGCAAGCGGTCAACAGCTTTTGCGGGCTGATCGGGAAAGTGACGGACCCATCGATGGCCATTTGAGCGAGAAGTTGCTCGCGGCCGCCAAAGACACCCTACCTCAATGCGACATCGTCATTCTCTCGGACTATGCAAAAGGAGTCGTCACCGCAAACATCGCTGCCAAGATCATTGGCTTGGCCAATACTCACGGCAAACCGGTACTCGTCGATCCGGGTCGTGCGGACTACGCCAGCTATCGGGGCGCCACCCTGGTCACACCCAATCGTGCCGAGTTCGAACAAGCCGTCGGTCGCGCGGTGGACGGCGACATGGACGTGGTCGCGGCTGGACGCGCCCTCATAGATCGATTTGATCTCGCCGCTTTGCTCGTGACGCGGAGTCACGAGGGCATGTCGTACGTCACCCGCGATGATCACTTCGTGTGCCCCACGCAGGCGCGCGAAGTCTTCGATGTTTCCGGTGCCGGGGATACCGTGGTCGCGGTTTTGGCGGCGGCCATGGCATCCGGAATACCGATGGAAGACGCCGTTCGCCTGGCCAACGCAGCCGCCGGCATTGTCGTCGGCAAGGTCGGCACCGCCACGATTGGCCGCGCCGAACTTGAGACGGCGCTGCGCGAGTCGGATGTCCTTGCCGACGAAACCAAGGTGATGAGCGCCGAAATGGCCGTGGAAACGGTCCGAAGGTGGCGCCGCCGCAGGGCGCGGATCGGATTCACGAACGGCTGTTTCGACCTGTTGCATCCGGGTCATGTGGCGCTGCTGCAGCAAGCCCGCAGCCATTGCGATCGCTTGGTCGTCGGGCTGAACAGCGATGCATCGGTGGCGCGCTTAAAGGGCGAAGGGAGGCCAGTGCAATCTGAAAACGCGCGGGCCTTGGTTTTGGCGTCGCTCGCGTTGGTTGATGTGGTCGTGATATTTGCCGACGACACGCCAATCGGCCTGATCGAGGCACTGCGGCCGGACACGTTGGTCAAGGGGGCCGACTATGCGATCACGAATGTCGTGGGCGCTGACTTTGTACAAAGTTATGGCGGCGACGTGGTTCTGGCGGACTTACTAGACGGTTACAGCACAACCGACACGATCGCCCGTATTGCCGACTGAGGTGCGACGCAACACATGACACCCCAGCGACTGACAGTCGGTATCAGCGGCGCCTCGGGTGCTATTTACGGCATCCGTCTCTTGCAGCAATTGCGGGATCTGCCAATTGAAACCCACTTGGTGATGTCGCCGGCGGGCGAGCGGACCATTGCCTACGAAACCGACCTCAAGGTCGCCGCGGTCCGTGCCCTCGCAGATCATTGGTATGCCAACGACGATGTTGGCGCGGCGATTGCCAGTGGCTCCTTCCGAACGGCCGGTATGGTTGTCGCCCCGTGTTCCATGCGGAGCGTTGCCGAGCTTGCCGCCGGAACCACGGCGACGCTGCTGACCCGCGCAGCGGACGTGGTACTCAAGGAAAAGCGACCGTTGGTCCTGGTCGTGCGGGAGACGCCCCTACACGCCGGGCATTTGCGCAATCTTGCCACCTTGGCCGAGCTGGGTGCCACGATCGCGCCGCCGGTGCCCGCCTTTTACGCCCGGCCGCGCAACCTTGATGACGTCGTCGACCACACTATCGGCCGCGTCCTCGACATATTCGGCATCGACATCGGCGCGGTCGAACGGTGGGGTGAACAGCGACAACGGCGACGGCGTCCGGGCAATGGGTAATTCAGCAGCGTCGGTTTCGGTGACAGTTTCGGTGACAGTTTACTAAATACACTATACGTTGTATGGTGATGTTTTAGACCACTTTATTTTGTATATTTAGTAAACTGTCACCGAAATTAAAATTCGTATATCAATGGCTTTCAGCACCATAATGTTGCCGTAGCCGTGCCCAATCGTCCGCCCAACAGCATTCGTGGTTGTAATCCGGCAGGACGGCGAGCTTAACCGGAGCGGTCGGCGACAATGCGTCGATATACGATTGGACGATCGATTCCGGGACTTTGTCATCGTCGGCACCAACCAGATGGGTCTGCGGGATCGCATCAAGCGCCGCCGCAAACGCGACTGGATTGAGCGAACCCAACAGCGGGCTGACACCGTGGTAGCGAGTCCATGCTGCGTGATCGAGATTGGCAGCCACCGTCATGACATGATCGACATCGCCACGGCCCGCTGCCAACAGGGTGGCGATCACGCCACCGCCCGAATAGCCAATCAAAGTGAGTCGCGCGGCCCCGGCGTCGGACTTAAGGATATCAATGGCGGCACCGATCGCATCAATAACTGGGGTGCCGTAGCGGTGGGACGACCAAAAATGCGGTGCGCAAGGGCCGCTTGGACCGCGTTCAACAAATTGGCAGGGGCGCGCGATATATGCGACCGCCGGTGCCGGTTCGGCAATCGCCATGCGCAACACGGTCAATTGCCTCGGTGTCGGATCCATAGAGAGCTGATAGCGATTGCGCCACGCCGCGCCGTCACCTTCGATATAGACGACCAGGCGCTTGTTGTCGTGGCCGCGACTGTAGCTGCGGAGCGTAAATTCACCTGCCGCGATATCGCGACGATCAAAGCCGTGGTCACGCGCTAGATCGTCGCTCGCCTGACGCGAATCGGATGGCAGGCCCGGCCCTGAGCAGCCAAAACCGAGGATGCTCAGCGGCGCCAAAATAAGACAAGCCCGGCGCACGCGCCGGGCCTTGCCAATAAATTCCTCGCAATGGCGGCTAGAACTTGATGCGCAGGTTGCCTGAAACCGTCGTTTGCTCGACATCCGAGCGGCCAAACAGCGTAGTGCCCTGAATTCCACCCGTGACGCGCTCGCTAAGCGCGAAGTTAACGCCGCCGCCAACTTCGAAACCATTGCGATCATTTTCAGGAACCAGTTGACCGGCACCGACGGCAACCTTGTCGCGCATGAAGTCATGCTCGAACCGGCCGGTGACAAAAGGCTCGACCCGCCCCAGCACATAGCCAACCTGGCCGCCGACATGGAGCTGCCCAAATTCAATATCGCGCGACGGATTTCGCGTCCCATCCGTTTCCGTGAACTCGTCTTGATCCTCCTGCGCCCACAGCAGTCCAACTTGCCCCGACAAGGCCAGCCGGTTGACGCGATAATAGCCGTTAACGTTGCCGGCCAGGAACCAGCGCTCCCAATCCATATCGCCGGCAATGTTGGTTCCGCCCGTCGACCTGGTCATTTCGCTTTTGCCGGCGAAACTATACCCGCCCGCAACATCGGCCGTGAAATAGCGGTTCAAGATGAAGCCGACATACGGCGCGACAGTAAAACCGTCGCCGTTCAAGCTACCACGATTGTAGGTCGTATCGACTTCAATGTCCTCCCAACTGGTCGCGACCCCACCTAACAATCGGTCGGTCATTTGGTAGTCGGCGCCACCGACCATAGTCACGTAATCGCCATCATGAGCGATCGAGCCCAAGTCGTTTTCCAACGACCTCCATGCGCTGGCGCCCCATACGCTCACGCGATCGTCGCTGCCGCCGGCAGCCAGGCCGGAATCGATATCCACAACGGTTCCCACCGCACCGCCCGGGGTCGGGCCCAGCGATGCGGCCACGCGCGACGTGATCAGACCAATATTGGTACTAAGGGCCTCGTTGGTGGTCGCGGGAAACGTCGCGACGGAACCTGCTTGCAAAGTCGTATCGGTACTTTGTTCCCCGGCAAGTGCCGGTATGGCCACTAATGTGCAGGCCGCAGCAAACCCTAGAACGCGGATTTCTCTCATCTCACCCTTTCAGACGACGACCGCAGCGGTCGCTTTAGATTAGAGCAACCCTCCCCGCGTTATTCATTGGAGGGATTTCATCAGATTGATATGGGGAGTCCAAGTCCTGCTGCGACCGGCGGCCACTATTCCCGCGCCTTCGTTGCACAAATGGCACAACGGCCCAGGCCGCATGTCTAAAACCCGCCATTCCCCAGAGGACCGGCGCGTTCGGGTCAAAAATTGTCATATTTTTTGTAAAATTACTGTGAATAGGCGAGCATTGGCCGGAACTGCGTGCGTGTCCCATGCCAAGTTTGGGTGGTGCAAGAAAAGCACAGACGTGGCACAAGCGCCACGGCTCGCGTGGTGCTGTGCGACAAGAAGCACAAAACTGTTGGCGCGCCCGACGCGGGCGCCAGTTTACGGGGGTTATGGGGTGGCGGATCCCACTTTCTTGCTCACAGGAAACGGCGCGACGCACCGCAGACCGGCCGGCAGGGTATTGACGACCACGCAGCCGACATCACGGTTTTCGAATTTGTCCCGCCAATATTGTGAGTCGTAGAGCCCAAAAACCTCAACCAGGGCGTTGAGCGTCGCCATTGGATCGACGCCATCATCCCGCAACGACTCGTCAAGCTGCAGGCGTTCGCACAGATTCTCCCACCTTTGACCATCGACGGCCGCCACCACCACATAGCCTGTATCGGCTGTGTGGTAGATGTGATAGCGGGGTGAAATGCCATTTGACGGTCCTTCCGACGCGTCTTGGATCAACACATCGGTCGTGTTGCCCGCCTCGCCGGCTGCGTCTTCTGGCGCCATGCGCGTGACGCGCGCGCCCGCGTCGGCCAATATGTCAGCCACCTGTGTGCCAGGCGCTGACATGCTCAAACTCAAGACCCGGATCCCTTCAAGCGGTCGCATCGGTGCCCCTCATGCTGATCTCAACGGCTTCGGCCTCAGACAGGTCCAGCTGTCGTCGGGAGAAAGCTCTTCTAGCCGGCCATGACTAGTAATTAGGGGCCGGATGCCGGAATTTCGAACAACTCTGCCGAAATCTAGCAAATCAAACTGCTTTTGATGCCGATCCCGTATCGGCCAGGCGCTACAGCGGTTATCCTCACGCACCCTGGCAACCACGCCAATCCGGCCAGGCGCTGGATAAATCCCTCTACGGACTGAATGAAATGGTCGAGAAAGGCGAAAATGAACGGCGCATTTTGCGCCGCGACCCTAACCCCAAATGCTTTGAGCCCATGACGCTGCGCAGCATCACCACACGCAATCGCATCGTGCTGTCGCCCATGTGCCAATACAGCGCCCAGGATGGGCTGCCCAACGACTGGCATTTGGTCCACCTCGGGGCGCGCGCGGCCGGTGGCGCGGGCATCGTTTTCACCGAATCCGTCCATACCGAGCCGCGCGGCCGTATCACGCATCATTGCCTGGGGTTGTGGAACGATGCCCAGGAGAACGCTTTTGCGCGCATCGCCGCTTTTGTCGCCGGTCAGGGCGCGGTCCCAGCAATCCAACTCGGCCATGCCGGCCGCAAGGGTTCGGTCACGCGGCCGTGGGAGGGAACCAAGCCCGTCCTGCCCGATGGTGGCGGCTGGCCGATCATCGCTCCCTCGCCCACCGCTTACGCCGCGGGTTGGCAAGTGCCGGAAGAGATGTCCCAGGCCACGATTGATGACGCCATCGCCGCGACCGCGGAGGCGGCGCGCCGTGCCCATCGAGCGGGATTCAAGCTGGTTGAGGTCCACGCGGCTCACGGCTATCTGATCCATCAGTTCCTGTCGCCCTTGTCAAACAGCCGCACCGACGGCTATGGCGGGTCGCTCGACAATCGCATGCGATTTCTGATGGAAACTCTGGACGCGGTGCGTGACGTTTGGCCCGACAACTTGCCCCTATTTGTACGGCTGTCTTGTACAGACTGGGTTGACGGCGGTTGGGACCTCGATCAATCGATCACGTTGGCCCGCGCCCTGAAAGCGCGCGGTGACGTCGACTTGATTGATTGCTCAACAGGCGGCAATGACCCGCGCCAGAAAATCCCGATCCACCCCGGCTATCAAATCCCGTTTGCCGAGGCTGTTCGTGGCGCGGCGGATCTTCCGACCATGGCGGTTGGTCTGTTGCATAGTGCTGATATGATCGAAGAAGTGATCGCCAACGAGCGCGCGGATTTGGTCGCGTTGGGCCGCGGCCTGATGGCCGACCCCCATTGGCCACTGCGCGCCGCCAACAGCCTCCGTGCGCGCAACGTCACCTGGCCGATTCAATATGAACGGTCGAACATATTCTGACCGTGCGCGCGGGTTTCTAGATCAATCTTCGTTTAATCGGTGTCGTTTGAACGAAGTTAATTTGCTCGGTATCAAATAAATGGAACATATCATGCGAACGCAAGTGAGCATGACAAGTTCTAGTTGAAAGCCTCTTCCCACGTGCCCTGGGTGGCGGCGCGCGAGTATTCGGTGGCCCGGTTTTCGAAGAAATTGGTGTGTTCAACGCCGTTCAGGATTTCCTCAAGCCACGGCAGCGGATTGCGGCCGACATGATAAACAGGATCGAGTCCGAGCTCAGCCAAACGACGGTCGGCGATATAGCGGATGTATCGTTTAACGTCGACGGCACCCAACCCTTCGACGCCGCCAAGCTCGAACGCCAGATCGATAAAGGCGTCTTCATGTTCCACCACTGTATCGCAGATCTGATAGAGATCATCGCGTAGCCCGCGATTGTCAATTTCCGGATTTTCAGTCACAAAAGTCTTGAACAACCGAATAACCGATTGGGTGTGCAAGGTTTCGTCGCGTACCGACCACGAGACGATTTGTCCCATGCCCTTCATTTTGTTGAAACGGGGGAAATTCAGCAAAATCGCAAAGCTGGCAAATAATTGCAGCCCTTCCGTAAACGCACCGAATGCAGCCAAAGTCCGCGCAATGTCTCCCTTGGTCGCGGTCCCGAACTGCTGCATATAGTCATATTTGTCCTTCATCTGCTTGTAATGCAGAAACGCGGCGTACTCGCTTTCAGGAATGCCGATCGTATCCAGCAAATAGGAATAGGCGGCGATATGGACGGTCTCCATGTTCGCGAACGCAACCAACATCATCATGATTTCAGTTGGTTTGAAGACAGCGGCGTAGTGCCGCATATAACAATTGTTGACCTCAACGTCGCTTTGGGTGAAGAAACGGAAAATCTGCGTGAGGAGATTTCGTTCCTCGGCGGTGAGATTCCGATGCCAGTCCTTGATGTCGTCGGCCAGCGGCACTTCTTCCGGCAGCCAATGGATGCGCTGCTGCGTGTACCAAGCATCATACGCCCAGGGATATCGAAACGGCTTGTAAACCGGGTTGGCGTCCAGCAAAGACATAATTCAGACCTTTTCCCCAGATATTATTTGTACGCTACTGGCAAGCCAGACACTCTTCATAACGTGCATCGTCGGCCGAATTTGGCATCGTTGCCGCCGCGGCTGCTGGCGCCATCGGCACATTGCTAATCGTGTCGGCCCGCTGGATCGACTTGGAACGACAGTAATAGAGGCTTTTCACGCCCTTGCGCCACGCCAACATATGGACTTGATGCAGATCCCGTTTGTGGATATCGGCGGGCAGAAACAGATTTATCGATTGTGATTGGCAGATATACGGCGTCCGATCAGCGGCAAGTTCAACCAGCCAACGCTGATCCAGCTCAAACGCGGTCTTGAACACCGCCTTATCGTGCGCGCCAAGAAAATCGAGGTGCTGTACCGAACCTTGCTGGGCGGTGATTGAAGACCAGACGTCGTCGGTATCACGACCGTGCTCGCGCAGCAAACGTGTCAAGTAGCAATTGCGCACGGTATATGAGCCGCTCAAAGTTTTGTGCGTATAACTGTTCGCCGCGACCGGTTCAATCCCCGGTGACGCGCCGCCACATATAATCGAGATGGAGGCTGTCGGCGCGATCGCGAGTTTGTTCGAAAAGCGCTCGGTGATCCCGTAGTCGGCCGCGTCCGGACATGGTCCCCGCTCCGCCGCCAACCGGTTCGACGCAGCATCGGCTTGGGCACGGATTTTCTTGAAGATGTTGCGATTCCACACCTTGGCCATAACCGACTCGATCGGCACACCCTTGCTTTGCAAAAATGAGTGGAAACCCATGACGCCGAGGCCAATGCTGCGTTCGCGCATGGCGGCGTATCGCGCTCGGTCCATGCTGTCCGGCGCGCGGGCGATAAAGTCTTCCAACACATTGTCCAAAAAGCGCAGAACATCTTCGATGAAACGTGGGTGCTGTTGCCAAGCGTCAAATCTCTCCAAATTCAAGGATGACAAACAACATACCGCAGTCCGCTCTTGCCCAAAGCGGTCGCGCCCGGTCGGTAGCGTGATCTCGCTACACAGGTTTGACATCTTGACTGTCAAACCCGCCAGCTTGTGATGTTCCGGGGCTGCGCGATTCACGTGATCGATGAAAAGAATGTAGGGCTCACCCGTTTCGATCCGCGCGGTCAGAATGCGAATCCAAAGCGCTCGTGCCGACACGCGACGGATGACGGCATTGTCTTTCGGGCTGACCAGTGCCCATTCGTCGTCGTCCTCAACCGCGCGCATGAAGGCGTCCGGGACGACGACAGCATTGTGCAGGTTCAATGCCTTGCGGTTCGGGTCGCCGCCGGTCGGGCGGCGCAGTTCAATAAACTCTTCGATCTCGGGATGGCTGACCGGCATGTAGACCGCCGCACTCCCACGCCGCAAAGATCCCTGGCTGATCGCGAGCGTCAGCGAGTCCATCACCCGGATAAACGGGATCACGCCCGAAGTCTTGCCGTTGCGCCCGACCCGCTCGCCAATCGAGCGCAAATTGCCCCAATAGCTGCCGATGCCACCGCCGCGCGCTGCCAGCCAAACATTCTCGTTCCATAGCCCGACAATGCCATCGAGACTGTCGCCAGCCTCATTCAAGAAACACGAAATTGGCAAGCCACGATCCGTACCGCCATTGCTCAAAATGGGTGTCGAGGGCATAAACCAATGGCGACTTATGTAGTCATACAATCGCTGTGCATGTTGGCTGTCATCGGCGAAGTGGCTGGCGACGCGCCCAAACAAATCCTGATAGGATTCGCCCGGCATCAGATAGCGGTCCGCAAGCACCGCCTTGCCAAAATCTGTCAAAACTGCGTCGCGTGACTCGTCCGTTTCGACGCGCCCGCCACGCTCCAGCTGCACAACGTTGAGCATCCGACCCCCGTACTTCCCCTGGCCCGGCCTTATCCACAGCTGTGGATAAAACTTTGTGGATAAAGTCAATATCTAGTAGAGAGCGCCCACACCCGCCCACGAGATCTTGACCGGCTGCGCAAACTAAGGGGCTGGGGGCGGCGTCGCAACACGAAAATAGCGTTGCCAAAAAAATGCCGGTGAGCGGGCCATTTCCGCCACAAGACGCGCATCGAAAGCGGACTGACCAACCGCTAGGGGGTGGATAGGAGCGCGTCTTGCATCAAGCCAACCGCGGCCGCGCGCAGGCTTTGGGGGTAATTGCGCGAGAACGCTTCCAACGCTGTTTCAGCACGCAAGAGATAACGGCCGGCGTCAACATCATCGGGCGCATCGCGCGCGGCTTCAAAGGCGGTCGCGGCCGCGATAAACGCGATTTCTTCGCGGCGCGCATCATCGCCATAGTTTGGGAAACGCGCCGAAAACGCGGCCACCGAATCTGCGCGCGCCACGCGCAGATTCCAATTAGACCGACCGGCATCTGCGGCGATCGGCCGATCATAGAACCACGTTGTGATCAGGTTGTAGTGAATATCGGCGGCATGGTCCCCATCCGGCCGTAGAGCAAGATAGGTTTCGAAGGGCGTCGGGTCGACCTGGTAACGTTGGGTCGATGGCGACATTTCCAGAGTGACGCCGTGGGTCTGGATGTCCGCGAGCAAAAGCTCCGCAATAACGCTGTGGCTACCGGCGTGCGCCAACCAGTCATCGCTCAGCAAGACCGCGACTTCGTCCAGCAACAGGCCAAGGCGATAGGCGGCGTCCGCGCGCTGGGCTGTGTCTCCAGGACCATCCATCGATCGCTGAAGCGCCGCCACGCTAGTTCCAAAGCTCGCGGCTTGATCGGCGGTGATCGTGTCGTGCGCCCGGCACGGCGCAATCGTCGCGCAGAGCAAGCTGATGGCGACAACCCAATGGGCGCCGATGTCAGTGCAACGCACCGTGAAAATGCTAACCGTCGACCGCCGGATCCGGCGGCGGCAAGCCTTGCCAATACGCCGCCGCTCCGGCATGAATGTCCAACGCGACGCCAGCCGGGTCGGCGGGCTGACGCGCTTCCGCCAACCGGGCACGATGGCCGTCAAGAGTCTCGACGACCGTGTAGGCGTGGATGGGGCGGAAGGCCTCATGGCACACCAGGTGGTGGTGACCCAGCGCGAACAGTAAGGAAATCGGCACGGACGGAAGACTTTGATCGGTCTTGCCACCCGCCAGCAACCGCGCCGCGTCGGCCGTCGACACCACCGCGAGTTCGATTTGCCGGGTCGACAGCAGGCTCGCCGCGCGTGACAAGTCCGGTGCCAGCGCGACACGCGCGCGGCTTTCCGGCAACGCGATCGCCAGCAGATTGGCGACCTTTTTGCTCAAAGGGAAACTTGGCGCGTCCGTCTTGGTCGCCAAAATCATCAAGTGGGTTTGCCGGTAGACGACCCATTGCTTATACGGCGCGTGAGCCTGACACAACCATGCCGCCATGGCGGCGACGCCGCCCTGCAATATGCGTCGCCGCGTGGCCGTTTGCATCACGCTCTTGCCGTTCTTGCCGCCGCTATTCGTCAAAGATGTCCAAAGACAGAACAGCCGATACGGCGTAATTGGGCACATCGACCACTTGGCCGACGCGCAGATCGGCAGCAACGCTGGTCAATATGTAGGCCTGCTCGCGCGTCAGACCATGTTCGCGCACCATATAGTCGATCAAGTCGATGAGTGCCGCGCGCGCAGCGACTGTCAGATCCTCGGACAGGTTTTCCAGCGGCGCCAAGTCCGCCGAATCCAGATAGGCCGAATAAGGCGGTACAAAGCCGGCCTCTTTGAGCGGATAGCCGACCGTGGCGTAGAACGATGATGGTTCGATCGCCTTTAGCTGGGCACCGCCCTCAAATTGCGGGCCTTTGATATACGCCGCCTGGCCTTTCCGCACCTCGGTCTGCAGTATCACCCGTGCGCCCATTTCGATCGCCGTGCCCGAAACCTCGCCATCGCCTTGGGCATAGTGAACGTCGCCCGCGAACAGTCCACAGCCGTCCACGAAACAAGGCAGCAGCAGCGTGGTGCCAACTTGCATCTGTTGCACATCCATGTTGCCACCATTTTCGCGCGGCGGAATGGTACGCAGGCATTTATCGGGATGGCTGCCTTCGGGGCCACAAACGGCGGCCGGCAGCGCGCCGGTCGCTTGCGGATCCAACGCGATGCCGCCGGCTTCGGCCAGAGCCGTTTCGCGCGCAAGCCACGCATCCACTTCGGACTCGCCGGGCAATACCCCGACCGAGCCCATGAAAGCTTCGTAGGGGATCGCCACACCCGGAATTTGGTCCGAGCGAGCCTCCAGCCGGCTCAGCTTCCAATTGACGATGTGCGGGTCCGGATAGAGGTCACGCAGGAAACCAAACCCCGGCACAATCAACGTGTAACCATACTGATCCGGCTCGATGTCCACCAAGGTAACCGCCAACACATCCCCACGCTCGGCGCCGTTGATGTAAACCGGCCCCGTCATCGGATGGACCAAATTGAGGTCCACAGCAGCCAATTCCTCGGCGACTGAATTGAGCGTCAAATTGCTGTCGAGGGCATCACGCGTGCTCAGCACAATCATGTCACCCGGATCGGCGGTCGCCGCCGGCGGGATCGCCGGATGATAGCGATTGAAGCAAGCGGGATCGTCGGCGCAATGGTCGCCAGTACGTTCGACCACGACACGGGTTTGCCATGTCTCGTCACCGGTATCCGCCGCGGCCGGCAGGGCCATGGCCATCGCAAGCCCCATGCCCAGCAATGCGTGTCGCAAACTGATTGATCCGTTCATTGAGTCCTCCCCACGCGCTCAACATGTCGACGCGCGAGCCGCCGGCAGCGTTCGGCCCCAGGGAACGTTCGCGGCAGCGGGCGTCATTCAGAATCTCATCCCAATGATAGGACGCCGATCGTAAAACACAATCCGAATTAGTCAGGTTCTGACGCAACGGTGAACGGCGGTCGCGTGAAGTTCACAACGCCGCGCCGTGGCTCTACACCGTGTTGGCGCCGCCCAGGATGACCGTCGCCTGGCTGGACAAGACGCCGCCATTGCCGTGACACAGGGCGATATCGACATCGGGGATCTGTCGTTCAGCGGCTTCGCCGCGCACCTGGCGGACACCTTCGATGACCGGGAATATCCCGTACATGCCCGGATGACAGCACGACAAACCGCCGCCACTGGTATTGACCGGCAACGATCCGCCCGGCGCAATACGGCCGCCGGAGACGAACGCCCCGCCCTCGCCCTTGCTGCAAAAGCCCAGGTCCTCAAGGAACAAGATCGTGTTGATTGTAAACGCGTCGTAGAGCTGCAGCACATCCACATCGTCAGGTGCGCAGCCCGCCATGGCATAGGCACGCGTGCCCGACTCGGTCGCGGCCGTCACCGTCAAATCGGGCATGTTGCTGATATAGCGATGCCAATGCGCGGTGGCCTGACCCAACACATAGACCGGGGGCTTCTTCAAGTCGCGTGCACGGTCGGCGCGGGTCATGACCAGAGCACCGCCACCGTCGGTCACCAGGCAGCAGTCCCGCAAGGACAAGGGATCGCAAATCATGCGCGCGTTCAATACGTCGTCGATCGACAGGGGATCGCGCATAAAAGCTTCCGGATTCATTCCCGCCCACCCGCGCGCCGCCACCGCCACTTCGGCCAATTGGGCGCGCGTCGTCCCGTATTCAAACATATGACGCGACGCCGCCAGCGCATAAGACGTGATGGGATTGCGCGGCTCATACGGCCCTTCATAGAGATCCGGCAGTGAGTTCGACACCAAGCGACCGGCCGCAGTGCGCTGGTTGCTGCCATAACAGATGAGCGCGACGTCGCACAGACCGGCTGACAACGAAAGCATTGCCGGCAGAATGTGGGCGACGAACGACGCACCCCCGATCATGTTCGACTCGGAGACTCTGGGCTTGATCCCCAAGTATTCGGCCGTGGTGAGCGTCGCCATGTTGTAGAGCGGCGACGCGGTGAACAGGCCGTCGACGTCGGCGAAGCTCAGGCCACAGTCGTCAAGGGCCGTCCGCGCCGCTTCGGTAAGGATTTCCAACGGCGACTGCCCCGGCGCCTCGCCGAGCCCCGCGACACCGGCACCAACAATCGCCGTCGCGCCACGCAAGGCATCAACCATTGCCTTGCCCTCCCTCGGAAGACATCGGGCGAAAGGTGAGGAACGGCCGGTCGTCCTTGCGCCCGATCTGCGCTTCAACCGCCAGCCCGATGGCCACGGCGTCCGGCGCCAAACCATCGACGCGGCTCATCAGGCGTGGCCCTTCCTTGAGTTCGATCAGCGCAACGTTGTAAGAGCCACCTTTCTCGGGCCGCCTTCGGACCACGCTGGTGGCGTAGACGACGCCCTCGCCGCTCGCGCGCACCCAGTCAGGATCGGATGCCTGGCAATGGGGACACAAGGCACGCGGATAAAAGATATGGCGTTGGCATGACCGGCAATGCTGGATCATGAACACGCCGTCTTCCAGATACCGCCAATAGGCGGCGTCAGGACCTAAGTCTTCGGCCACGGTGATCGCTCTTTGATGTCTGTGAATCCATTTGTGCGGACGAAGTGTAGCCCGGATCTCGCGCCATCACATCCGACGTCGGAACATAGGTGCAATGTGATCGTCGTATTCGATGCCAGCGGCCCGCCATGCCCATTCCGTCACCGCCGGACTTGATCCGGCCACACGGAATATCCCGTTTTGCTGCGATCCTGGCGCCGGACACACCATTGTTCGCGTTTGTCGACCCACAATCGACCGTTTGACCGGTACGCTTCGTTCCTATCGCTTGCAACCTATCCGATTGGGCTTATCCTAATGCCGCGATTGAGGGCATCTATCGAGAGTGATCGTGGGCGATGGTCGCTGACGAGGGCCAACGGAAGCTCGCGGCGATATTGGCCGCCGATGTCGCCGGATATTCGCGGCTGATGGCCGACGACGAGCGCGCCACCGTGCGTACCCTCACTGCCTATCGCACCCTGTTCAGCGAATATGTTGGGGGCCACCAAGGCCGCATCGTCGACACCGCCGGCGACAGCGTCTTGGCGACGTTCGACAGCATGGTCGAAGCGGTCGAGGCGGCCGTCGAAATCCAACGCGCGCTCGCGAACCGCAACCAAGATCTGCCCGGTCACCGCCGCATGCATTTCCGCGTCGGCGTCAACCTCGGCGATATTATCGTGCGCGATGATGGCACGATCTATGGCGACGGGGTCAACGTCGCGGCACGGCTCGAAGGCCTCGCCGAACCCGGCGGCATCATGATTTCCGGTTCGGCCCACGAACAAATCGAAGGCAAGCTCGACGTGAGCCTGGCGGACGCCGGCACCCACGACGTCAAGAACATCCCGCGCCTCGTCCGCGCCTATCGCGTTCACCTGACCGCCGACGAAGCCACCGACGCGCCCCGCCCAAAACTCCGCCGCCGCGCCGTGCCGTTGGGCGTCTCTGCATTGGTTGCGGCGATTATTGTCGCCAGTGCCGTTTGGTGGTTCGCCCTGCGCGACACAACACCACCCATGCTCACCGCCGACGGTATCCCGACCGATGATCCGATCTTGGCGATGCCGACGGGGCCATCAATTGCAGTGCTACCGTTTAATAATATAAACGACGACACTGGTCACGAGTACTTTGCCGACGGGATTACCGAAGACATCATCACGCGCCTCTCACATTTCCCTGACTACATGGTGATAGCGCGCAATACAACGTTTCAATACAAGGGCCGAGCAATTGACGTTGGCGAAGTGGCCCGCGAACTCAGTGTCGATTTTGTGCTTGAAGGCAGCGTTCGGCGCGACGAAACGCGCGTGCGGATCACTGCGCAACTGATCGATGGGAACGCGGGAAGCCATTTGTGGGCAAACAGCTTTGATGGCGACCTGACCGCCGGAGATATTTTCGATATTCAAGATGCGATAACCGAACAGGTCGTGACCACATTGGCGGATACCTACGGTGTTATCTCGCTGGCCGGCTATAAGCGATCGCTTGTCCGCGGCTCCGCGGACCTATCTGCCTATGAGTGTGTATTGGGCGCCCACGGCTACTACGGTAGCAATACGACGCCAACCGAGCATGCACGTGTTCGCGATTGTCTGGAACGCGCGGTCGAGATTGCTCCGGATTATGCGGACGCTTGGGCATGGCTTGCAGCCATGTACCGTGATGAACACATGGTTGGCTTCAACGCAAAGCCCAACGCGCTTGTTCGGGCCGAAGATGCTGCGCGCAAGGCTGTCAATTTGGATCCGCAGAACGTCGAAGGCAACCTGGTGCTCGCGCACGTGCGCTTTTTCAAGCACGACATCCCAGGATTTCTAGTCAGCGCACGTCGGACGGTTTCCATTAACCCAAATAGCGCTGACGCCTTGGCGTCTATGGGTATGGCAATGGGTTATGCAGGTTATTGGGAGGAAGGTCTGGCCTGGACGACAAAAGCGATGAAGCTAAATCCCCGGTTTCCGCCGTGGTTTCAATGGGTGTTCTTTTATGACCGCTTTCGCAATGGAGAATACGAAGTGGCGGCAGAGCGGGCGGAACTAGGCGTCGTTCCCGGATTCTATTGGTCAAACCTCATGCAAGCGGCCGCATATGGGAAACTAGGGCGTTTGGCAAGAGGCAGATCAGCAGTGATGGCACTCACCGAGCTCTATCCTGGTTACGATCTCGAAATGGCGGAGGAGTTGCATCGGACCTGGAACTTTGATGATGCATTGATAGCTGACATACTCGATGGACTGCGCAAGGCGGGCTTGCCTGAACCCTCTTTTGCACCTTCTCGTCCGGTCATTGCCGTGCTACCGTTTGACAATCTCAGTGGTGATCCGGAGCAAGACTATTTCTCGGATGGCATCACCGAAGACATCATCACGCGCTTGGCGCAGGTCCAGGATATCCTCGTACTCGGGCGCAACACGTCTTTTCAGTTCAAGGGCGAGGCCATTGACATCGAAACTGTCGCCCAGAAACTCGGCGCCGACTATGTGGTCGAAGGCAGCATCCGCCGTGGCGGCAACACCGTGCGCGTCACCGCCCAGCTGCTGAACGGCGATGACGGCACGCACCTGTGGGTCGAAACCTATGACCGCGCACTCGATCCCGCCAATCTATTTGCCATTCAAGATGAGATCACAGCCGCGGTGGCAAGCCGCATTGGAGACCCCAGTGGCGCCATAAACCGTGCCGAGTTCCAACGTTCGGTCAAGCGTGCGCCAAGTCAATTGGCATCTTACGATTGTGTGCTGAGGTATTTTGAGTACCTTCGGGTTACCAGCGAACTAACATTTCGTACAGCGCTCGATTGCCTGGAATCCACTGTCGCGGCCGATACGAACTTCGCTGACGCGTTGACATTCCTTGGTGACCTCTATGTCGATGATGTCGCAATGGAGTTTGGCCTTTCGCCGCATGCGACCCTTCGGTCGGGCCTCAATCTGATTCAGCAAGGCGTCGCCGCAGATCCGAAGAATGGCGTGGCGCGAGTCCGATTGGCCCGCGCGCTTCTACTTAATGATCAGCCCGAACGTGCTATTCGTGAAGCCGAACAAGCGTTGCAATTGGCACCCAACAACACCGACGTCCTCGGCACAGCCAGTGTCGTATTCACGAACTCGGGGCAATACGATCGCGCCAGAGAAACCATGGAGAAAGTCGCGGTTTTGAATCCAAACTATTCGGCATGGATGAATTGGGAACCGGCAAAAGGTCATCTGGCCCGCGGCAACTATGCCGAAGCCATTCGGTCAATCGAGAAAACCGAGATGCTTTGGTGGTCCCGAACAAAAATCTTCATGGCCGCGGCCTTATGCGCAAATGGCGATACGGAACAGGGTCGGCAAATGCTCGACAAAGCATTGGAAGAAGAACCAAATCTTGCCGAAGTCCATTGGCAAAAAATGTATTTCTGGCACAAGGGGCGGGCGACCAGGCCACTCCTTGACGCAGTTGCCAAGGGCCTTGAAGCCTGCGGTTGGAATGTGCCGCCCGACCCGGGCCCCGAAGCCTTTGCGGTCGCGCAATAGCCAAGCACGTGCCGACGCGCCGTGCGTGGCGACCGTCGTCTGTGGCGGGTCACCGTCGCCTCATCCGTTTTGCTCATGGCCGGATCAAAGCCCGGCCTTAACCAAACGTTTACGGCATGTGGTAACGGCCGCGCTTACAGCGGCGCGTCGACTCCTTCGACGATGAGTAGGGTTTTCGGCGTGGTCGCCGCCTCGCGGATTGCCTTCAGCGGCTGGTAGTCCGGGTCGTTCAGGAAATCGTCGATTGCCTGGCGGTTTGGCCAGCGGAATATCAACAGCCGTGAGGGCTTCCAATCACCACGCAACACGTCAACGTCACCGCCGCGCACGAGATACTCGCCACCGTGTTTCTTCACGAAAGCCGGAGCGCCTTCCAGATAGGTCTTGAACGCCTCCGGATCATGTACCTCGCTGTCCGCGATCAAGTAAACAGCCATGCCACTCCCTCCAAATCATCGTGCCGCGTGCCATACACGGCACGCCCTGTGTAAACAAAAGCCATGGAAGACCCGTACGTCAACTTCGATCGGTGCTTCCCAGGTACCCGGTCGCCAACAGGAAAACGCCGCCTCCGGAAACCGGCGGCGGCGTGGTCCACTCTCACGTATGTTCGGAAGTGATTACAAATCGGATGCGCTCTTGCGCACGGGGGTTACGGCTGCGGCCGGTTCGTCGACATAGCCGCGCAGGTCATTGTCGAGACGCACGACGCGCTGATACAAGCGCTGGCTGCCTTCGACGAGTTCATCAAATCGGGGGAAAAACGGCGCCGCGTCTTGCGCACCATTGGCGCCCAGCGTGCGGTCCAAGGTCCAGTTCTTAGCACGCGTGTCCGGATTGCTGCGCGCTTCGATTGCCGATTGCTGCGCCAGCGCCCAGCCCATCACCTGCATCAAGCGGGCGGTGACCAAGAGCATCTCGCGGCGATAGGCCAGTTTCTCGCGCGCACTCAATGCCGCCGGCTCGCCATCGTCACTCATCTCGCACAACAGCCGCGCTTCGCCACACAGCACCGCCGCATCATCGCGAAGGCATTGCAGCGTACGCCAATAGAATTGGCTGTCGATCTGTTCCGAATGGCCTATCTCGGTGATCATGTGTGTCTCCACGCGTTATGGCCTACCGGCCTCTTGTCCCTGAATTCACGACAGGTTGGTTCGGTCACCTGTCTGAATGCGTGGAAAATTTTACGGGATTTTGCGCCCACGTCATGGTTCGAACGAACCAATAGTGTAAATTTGCGTTCCGGCATCTTGCCGGTCCGGATTCGTTTAGTGTTATCAATGATTTAGTGTCTGCACGCGCGCCTGCGCGTCAGACTTGTGGTGGCGGACCTAGGACCAGGACGTGGTATAACCCTTTCGCCGCGCAACCGAGGCCGCGACCGCTGCACTGGGTTTCGCGGCGTCTTCTGTGACGGCCGTCACAGGCTCCGCGGTCAGGGCAGATGTCTGCGCCGATGGCTGCAGATTGGCCTCTGCCACCTGCAATACCATTTGGGCCAGACCAGCCGTGGGTTTGCCAAACAAGAAGCCTTGCGCGAACGAAACGCCACTATCGCGGAGGAAACGCGCGGTCGTTTCATCTTCGACCCGTTCCGCCACGGTGGCGATGCCCAAGTCATGGCACAGGCCGATGATGGCCTTCAGAAACGCGCGGGTTTCGGCGCTCGCCAGGGCATCGACGATGTAGTCGCCGTCGATTTTGACGATATCCACCGACAGCTCGCGCAAATAGTGAAACGCGGCCGCCCCGGACCCGAAATCATCGAGGCTAACATGATGGCCGCGTTTCCGGAGTTTTTGAACCACCGTGTCTGCAGCAGGAAGATCACTGATCTCGCTGGTTTCGGTGACTTCAAATGAGAGATGCTGACGCAGCTGATCGCGACCATCGAGCACCACATCCAGTGCATCCAGAAAGAAGCGGCTGGTGAGCGATCGCCCCGAAATGTTCACCGCTACGTTGACCTTTAAGCCCGCGTCCAGGACGGTTTCGATATCACTCAGCACGCGCCGTGTCATGGCGACATCAAACTCGCCGATAACGCCAACCTCCTCGGCAAATGTGATCATTTCGAACGGCGACTTGGTACTACCCTCACCGTCAAAGCGCGCCAACGCCTCGAAATGATGAATGGTTCCGTCGGCCAAATTGACGATTGGCTGATAGGCGACTCCGAATGATTCGCGTTCCATGATCGTCCGAAATTCAGATATCCGGTTGACCACATCATTGAGCATCAGCTGATAGCCATCATCCAGGTTCGCGATGCTGAGTCGGCTGAGTGGTTCGCGGGTAAAACGCTCCACAGTATGAATCAGGGCACGAATCGCGTCGTCGGGATCCAACGCCCCGGCGCCGATGTCGATCGTCGCGCTGCTGAACTCAATTGGCTCGCCAGCGGGGGCTAAACTCGACAATCCCGATTGCAGCTGTGCCAGCGCCCGATCGGTGTCGAATTGGCCGTCGTGAACAACACCATACTTGTTGTCCGCGAGCCGGCCCGCCGTCATGCCATCAATCGACATAGCTCGCAACTGATCGCCAATATGGCCCGCGACATCCCGCAGAACATGGGCTTCAAGCTGATTCTGTAGGTCGCCGAAGTGATCGACTTCAACCAAGGTCAGGTGGCTGGACCGATGGGCATCATTGCGGGCATTCAGGCACTCCGCAGCCAATGTCGTGAAGTCTTCCGCGCCGGCCAATCCAGATTCAGCATCGCGCCGATCCGCGGACAGCATGCGAAAAACGCTGTTATTGCGTACAGAGCTCAAGGATACGAAGTAACGATCGCCAAGCTCTGAAAGGCGATGCCCCGAAATCGCCGCCGGCACAACGCTGCCATCAGGCATGGCTAGTCCGACGATTTTTGCGGCGATCCGTTCACCACCGTCCGCCTGGCGAAGCAATCGCACACAATAAGATCGGTCGCGGGGATCGATGAGCTCTTCGATGGGCTGGCCGACCAATTGCTCGGGCCGCGAGGTCCCAAGCAGCGACATCGCGCCTGCCGCAAACACGATGCGCAAATCGGCGTCAAGCTCGATGAGGACGTCGGCAGCGGAAAATGCCAACGCAACGAATCGGTCGCGTTCTGCGCGCAACTGGCTTTCTGTCATCGACAGGTCAGACACATCGGCCCCCTACGCGCGGCGCGGTTGTGCGTCGCGACGGGCAATGGCCCGCAATCAACTGGGTTCGACGCCGACCCTTAGTCATCCTGTGGCGTCGGAGAGCAAGCACCGCTCGCCTTTTGTTCGGCGATCGCTTGCAGCGCTGTGAGATATTCAGGATTGCGACGCCAACTGCGCAATTGTTTCGTTGCTTCATTTGCATTCAAACGCGCGTAGCATTGCAGCACACGCGCGCTTTCGCCGCTGGTGATTTTCCGTGCCTTACCACGTTCATGTCGGGTAAGACGATATAAGGCGAGAAACTCAACATCGGTCATCCCAAGAGCACAGCACGAAACGGCCAGCGACCGGCCGGTCGGATCGCTGACCAACTGATTGACCATGCTCACGCGCAGACCAGTCATCTGTGCAAAGCCTTCCAAAAACAGGTCCGATTCGCCCTTCGATAGCGCATCAGTCAAAAAAGCGATGGTTAAACTCCCTTGCTCTTGAAGCTCATCAACCACTTTTTGTGTCCGTGTTGGCGCTGTGCGGCGCTGAGCCAGGTCGCGCAAATGATCGTCAACGATGAGGTCAAGCTCGCTATCAATTATTTCCGCTTCGATGCCATAGCGGTTGCAAATGTGTTGGCGGAGCGGCGCGGCGACCCACCAATAGACCCGCTTAGCGATGTCGAGCGGCAGATCCTGGCGGGTCAACAGGGGCTTCTGATAAAGGGTTTGCCATTGGGATTCCTCGGCCAGGAAAGCCAACATTTCGTCCGTAAGTGTCGCACCGCTGTTGCCTAGCAGTTCGACAATGACAAGTGGGTCGTCGCTATCGATCAGGGCTTGCGAAACAGTCGAACTAAGTGCGTCCCGGCGTGCCACGGCCAGTTGATGGCCTTGTGCCCGCGTGCGCACAATGCGCACCAGATCGGCATCCGATAACAGCGGGCTGGATTTCAATACAGGATAGGCGACCTCTGATTGATCGGACGCGAGTTCGACGATCAGATCGGCTGGGACATCCGAATGATGGGCGATTTTGGTTGCCAACTCCCAGCGGAGCTTGGCTTCTACCTCGCCCATCAGATGGCGCAAGATCTCGGCCGCCAGCGCGCGCTCCGTCTCGCCGTATTCAGCCCCCCCGTCAGCGATCAAGTTGCCGACCGTGCTGAATACGCCCGCACGAGATTCCTTCGATCTCGAAGATGCCAGGGCTATGAGCTCGTTCTGATTCAACTAGGGCCTGAATGGGCGCCGACAGGCGCGAAACGGTTACGCGGTAATTGAAGCCTCAGCTTCTGATGGGTCGAACGGGATGAAAAGCCGCCATTGAAAAGAAATTGCTCTTGATGGGACGGTTTCAACTACAAGTTCGTGCGGCAATATGGCCCAGGTACCAATAAAATTTGGTTACGTTCCACATTAACGTCCAGATTGAGAAACAAGCCATTGAAATAAAACAAAAATATCACCCATCGGCGGCGCCGACGGGATACGGTCGGTCCTGTGAAAACGCGCGCTTACGCCCCCGAACTCACCGATTTTCCACGGCCCGACGAAATTTGAGAAATCAACCGATGGTAGGCGACGCCACCAAATTCAGATCACAAGATCACCACGGTCCCGCGCGGCGAAACATGAGTCGCCGCGCGGCTATCCCTCCGTGTTATGCGCACACCTTCCCGGCTATGCGCTCGGCACTATCTAATTGTGATATTCACGCGCCGGTTGCGCCGTTCTTTAATTCCGTCGCCGGTTGGCACTGCCAATTCGTTCTCGCCCAAACCGGTAGAGGTCATCACCTCACCGGATACGCCCATTGACGTCATGGCACCCTCGACCGCTGCCGCACGCGCCAGCGACAAACGATCGTTGTAATCGCCGGACCCGACCGTGTCCGTATGACCGACAATTACCACATTCAGTGTCGCCCGCGAGTTTGCATCTCCGACCGCGCGCTCGATTTCGGCCATGGCCACATCGTCGACGGTCGCGCTATCGAAATCGAAGAACACTGTATATTGACGCACCGGGGCTGGCGCTGGCGCCTGCTCAACCGCGACAACTTCCTCGCGTGGTGCCGGAGCCGGGGCTGGCGGCGCCATGGCGACTTCGATCGCACTCATCGCCTGTTCAAATCCCGCGCGGCACCGCGCTATGTCTTCCGGCTGAAAGTTCTCCTCTTTCTCCTGCATCCAGCACTCGAACATCACCTGCGCGTTCGAAGCCTGGTCGGGCACTTTCGACCGCGCGCTGGCATCAAGCGCACTGACCAGCTTTTGGCGTGCCGCAGATAGCGGTCCTACGCCATCTTCCGGCAAGGCCCGTGCCGATATCTCTTCCGGCTGCGACCAGTCTCCCGACGAAGCCGCTAAAGCCCGTCGAGCAAATACGTCGGAGTCCTGATAATCCGCTTCCCCGTATTCAGACTCCGCCAAGTCCACGTAACCTGTGTAAAGGCCGTTCGCGAACGCATCCTGCGGCGGCGTCGCGTCTCGCGCAGACTGTAGCTTCAGCCCGCACCCGCCGAGCATGGCAACAACGCCCACAGCCACCAATATCTTTCGGATTTCGACCATGTAATCCCACCAATTCTGACCTTGCGAATGTCTAAAAACCGCATACAACCACGAGCGGACGCACCGATCGCTTGCACGCTAAGTACAGATTTGTGTAAACACCCGCTCCCCGTGTGTAGCGGGCGATTTAAGCAGAATCGAGTTATTTTACAAGTTCGATTTGCGATCGTCGACAAAGGTTTGTTACGCGATGCGAATAGGTCACATCCACACTCAGCGGGGCGATTGGACGGTTCGAGACCGGGCCAATGGTTCGGTCGCCACATGATCACGGTAAGCACCCGTCGCCCGGTCGTCGACGACACTAACCCCTTCCGATAAAACGACTCCATACAAGCGCTTGGCATCCTCGGCGTTGTAGTATCCGCGCGCGACGTCCCGCGCCACCGCGTCCGGATCGCGGGTCATTGGATCGCCAAAACCACCGCCCCCAGGGGTTTCCACGGTGACCCAGTCGCCCTTATTTAGTACAAGATCTTGATCCTTAGAATAGTGCGGCGGGCGGTACCGTGCACCATTTTGGCACACTGTCACCACATTGCGACCTCCCATATCGCCGCCGGCGGCGCCGTTTGGACCGAATCGACCGTGATCCATCACCATTGAAGCGCGTGCCGTACCACGCAATAAGCGCACGGTATAGCGAACACCAAAACCGCCCCGTTGCCGGCCGGCGCCCCCCGACCCCTCATGCAATGCATATTCGTCGAACACAACGGGATAGCGTTGCTCCATCACTTCTATCGGCGTTGTCTTTGAGATACCAATGGTTGAGCAGCCATTGCTCAAGCCATCGCTCTGACACGTACCGCCATAGCCGCCGCCGGAAATGACATACATGACATACGCGCGTTCGCGCGTTGGATCCACGCCACCCAGGGCAAAATTGCCCGACGTTCCGGCTGGCGCGGCGAACAGCCGATCGGGTATGGCCTTTGCCATGGCATCGAACACGGCTTCTGCGATCCGCTGGCTGACCTCGGCCGCGCATCCCGAGACCGGGCGCGGGTAACGCGCGTAAAGGAACGTGTCATCCGGATCGATGATCCGCAACGGTTCAAATGTCCCGGCGTTGATCGGCACGTCCGGAAAAATGTGCTTGATCGCCAGATAAATCGACGACCGCGTCGTGGCGATGACGCTGTTCATGGGACCCAAGCAGGGTGGACTTGACCCCGACATGTCGAATTCCAGTTGGCGGTCACGCTTGGTGATAGCCATGGCGATTCTCAGCGGCTCGTTGACGACACCGTCGGAATCGACAAACGCCTGGCCGTGATAGACGCCGTCTGGAATGGTCTCGATTTCGGCTTCCATTTGCCGGCGCGCGCGGCGACGCAATTCGGCGATGCATTCCTCGACCAGGTCAACGCCATAGCGATCGAGCAACGCGGTCAAACGGCGTTCGCCCACCGACAACGCGGCCGCTTGCGCCTTGATATCTCCAATTCGTTGGTCCGCAATGCGGATATTCGACAAAATAATCGAAAGGATCTCTTGGTCAATTTCGCCGGCCTTATACAATTTGACCGGTGGCAACCGCAGCCCCTCCTGTTCAACTTCGGTGGCATTCGCCGAAAACCCGCCCGGTACCGCGCCGCCCGTATCCGGCCAATGGCCAGTATTTGATAGCCAGGCAAATAATTTGCCTTGATAGAAATACGGCCGGGTGAATTTTACGTCCATCAGATGCGTGCCGCCCAAATAAGGATCGTTCAAAACGAACACATCCCCGGGTTGCACGTCGTCGGCGCGTTCGATCACAGCCCGCGTCGAATATTGCATGGTGCCGACGAATACCGGTAAGCCCAGGTCGCCTTGAGCAATCAAAGCGCCGTCATCGCGATGATAGATGCCGTCGGATCGGTCGAGCGCCTCCGAAATCACCGGACTAAAGGCCGCGCGCACGAACGCCAGATCCATCTCATTGCACACCTGTTGCAGGCCATTTTGGATTACGGCCAAGGTCACTTGATCGATTGCCGTCACCGCGCCACCTCAATCACCAGATTTCCCAGTCCATCGACGTGAGCGCGGTCGCCCGGTTCGATGACCGTCGTCCCATCTAACTGCTCGACAATGGCCGGCCCATCAAACGGTTCGTCCCGTGACAATTGGTCACGCTGGTAGACCGGGGTCTCGCGCCAACCATTTGTGAACCACACGGGCCGTGTTGTCGGTCCGTCGCACGTGCGCGATCTATCAACGTGCGCTGGTGCCAACGCCTGCAGCGACACAACCGGGCGGCGGCCAATCACGACGCTATGTAAATTCACCAATACGGCGCGGATTTCCGCCAGTTCAACCGCAAAACGATCCCAATAGGCGGCCGCGAATGCGCGTTGTAGCGCCGCGACGTCACCGCAATCTTCGGGCATGGGCACGGTCAACATGTGCGTTTGCCCTTCAAACTGCATGTCAGCGAAATGCTTAACAACGATTTCCCGTACCGCAACACCTTCACGCGCGATCACGTCGCGGCCTTCGGCTTCTTGTCTGGCCAAGATGTCGGTCACCACTTCACCATCGAGGTCCGCCAAAAGTGTGTTGAGCGTGGTGACGTAGTCGTGACGCAAATCTGCGGTGATGCAGCCTATGGCGTTGGTGACACCCGGCCGAGCCGGAATCATGACCCGCGGGATGCCAAGTTCCCGCGCCAACGCGCTGGCATGCATCGGCCCGGCGCCGCCGAAAGCGAACATGGTGAAATCTCTTGGATCGTGACCACGTGCCAGTGACACAAGACGCACCGCCCCTGCCATGCGATCATTAGCAATCGAAAGAATTGCGGCCGCGGCATCCGGCGCGGTTAGCCCCAGCGACGCGCCAATATATGCCACCAGCGCGTCTTCGACCGCTGCCCGCGAGACGGGCGCATCGACCCCCAACAAGCCGTCCGGGCGCAGGCGGCCGAGCACAAGATTGGCGTCGGTCAAAGTCGGCCGTGTGCCGCCGCGGCCGTAGCAAATGGGCCCCGGATCGGCGCCGGCACTTTCCGGACCGACCTGAACCATGCCGGCTTTGTTGATCGCGGCGATGGAGCCACCGCCGGCACCAATCGTGTGTACGTCAACCATGGGGACATGGATCGGCATGCCATAGGTCAACTCGGTTTCCGACGTCACTGCGGGGACGCCGTCTAACACCAAACCGACGTCCGAACTGGTGCCCCCCATGTCATAGGTGATCACGCGATCCAGCGCGCAGGCCCGCGCCACCGCCGCTGCCGCCATCACACCGGATGCGGGCCCGGACATGACTGTGTTGACGGCGCGCTCGGCCACGATCTTGGCGGCGACGCTGCCGCCGTTTCCCTGCATGACGATCAGGTCACGTTCAAACCCGCCGCGTTTGAGTTCGTCGCTCAATCGGACAATGTAGTGATGCAAGACCGGCTGTACGGCTGCGTTCACGGCCGCGGTCGTGCCCCGCTCATACTCGCGGAACTCTGACAGAATACGGTGTCCCGCCGTGATGTAATCATTTGGCCAGACATCACGTGCGATCGCGAGTGCTCGGTTTTCGTGGACTGGGTTTCGATAGCTGTGCAAAAAGTGAATAACCAACGATTCGCAACCAATATCTATGAGCTGCGCGAGCATTTGACGCAGTTCGCTTTCATCAAGGGGAACCATCACGGTACCGTCGGCGGCCATGCGCTCGGTCACTTCCAAGCGGCGCTCGCGTGGGACCAAGGGCTCAAAGCTACCGGTCATGCCATAGGGCCTGGGGCGCGTGCGACGGCCCAATTCCAACACATCACGGAAGCCCTTGGTTGTGATCAGCCCGCAGGCACTGATCTTGCCTTCCAGAAGGGCGTTGGTGGTTGTTGTCGTGCCATGACTAATGGCCGAGATCTGACCCAGCGATATATCGCTGTCGGCCAGGGCAGCCATGACCCCGATGGCTTGGTTGCCAACGGTCGTCGGTACTTTGGCAATGCGCACTTGGCCGGTTTCCGGATCAAGCACCATGAGGTCGGTAAACGTGCCACCGACATCAACGCCGATTACGGCCCCGGTCACGATACTGCCACGATTTGACGCCTGTACCCGGCGATGGCCGCGCTCGCAACGCGTCGCTGACCCTGCAACGCCATATATGCGCCGACGATCAGGCCACCTGCGATCATGCGCTGCGCGACCTGTTGACCGGCGCGGAGTGCCTTGCTGACAAAGTCACGCGGCAGGGGCCCCACCACCCTGGTCACCAACCGCGCACCCAGGTCGCTGTCGGCATCGATCGAATTTGCGGGGGCACGCTGGATCGATGGATGGACGCCATCGATGGCGTTCGCGATCAAGGTCGCGGCGACATCAGCCGCCGCGGCGCTATCCGCCAGCGCGGTGACCGCGTCGGCGATACCCATCGATAGCGATCGGCCGCGCCAGCCGGACGTGGCGAGCCCCCTCACCGACATTGTGCTGTCTAGGAAGACCCGAGCGTCCAGCGCCGGCGCGCCGATATCGTCCATAACACCGGCCGTCAAACTTTCGCCTGCTGCAAGATAAAATGCGATGTCACCGCCATTGTTGACGTAAGCGCGTACCAATCCGCCCTCAGCCCGCAAATGCGCCAGAATATCATCGGCGACAGCACCCGCCACCGCCGCCATGGGTGTGACGAATTGACGCCGATGCGGCCATGTCGCCGCCACCATCCGTCCCGCGATGGACCCGCGCATCTTTGGTCGAGATGGGGGAATCGGTTGCCGCAGCACCGGCAAGTCGCCGACCAATTCGTCAAGAACGTACTCAAATCGCGCAACGGCACGGCGATAAGCGTGTCGCACGGCCTGCGGATTGCCCCACGCACCGGCCACCAGGTCAATCGGGCCGTGCTGCAAACGCAGCCGCCCGGTTTCGGCCATCAGCCAAGATCGGGCGGACATCACCGGGAACGCCGCCCGGTCGCCACATCCCAGGGCCACGGCACGTCATGGTCGAGATGTGCCCTGGTCACGTCGGTGCGGGCGACAACCGTGTCAACGTCGACAATATGATCGCCGTAGCCGCCCAGCGCGAGGTAGTCCGCGCGCCCCAACGTGAACTCGATCGGCGCGACCAATGCCGGCGTCGGCACGTAACCGAACGACTTGGCCGGCATTTTTGTGACGTCCACCATCAAGGTGATACCGCCGCCCGGCCACACATAAGCAGGCGCGCCGCCACAAGTCACGCGCGTCAAAGCGCCCGCAACCGAACGGGTCAGCCGCACCGGGTTTTCAGTCACGCCGGCGCGCAACGAACCACCGGCACCGGCCATAAACAACACACTGCACAGCGCCGGCTCGCAGTTTTCGGCGATCCGCGCGACAACCGTGGCGACCGGTTCGGGCATCTCCATTGGCCGCGGTTCCAAGTCCGCATTCAATTCAAACCAGGCAGAATCCTCGCCGGTGGTGGACACCATCAGCAAACGCAATCCTGGCCACGCTTTTTTCGGATCGATGCGTTCGATGATATCCAAGGGATTGTGGATGTCGGTACCGCCCCAACCAGCGCCATGGGCGGCGACTTGAAAATAGCGACCGGGTGTCGATCTGCGACCACGCACGCGTATGCCGGCGGGCCTCATATCGAGAAACCGGCCAGCTTGATGTTCCGTCAAGACGCCCGTGATGTGATCGTCGACGACAATGACTTCATCTGCGTGGCCGTGCCATTGTTTGGCGAACATGCCGATCGCGGCCGAACCACAACCGACCCGCATCCGATCCTCGCGCACACCGTCGACCACAGGTGCGGCGCCGGCTTGGACCGTGATGGCCGCACCACCATCGATATCCAAATCAACCGGCTGTCGGTCGCACAGGTCGAGCAGCGCACGACATGTCACCGCGCCCTCTTTCTTGGAGCCGCCGGTGAAATGGCGCACGCCGCCGAGCGCGAGCATTTGTGAGCCATACTCCGCCGTGGTCACATGGCCGATCTGCTCGCCATTACAGCGCACAGCCGCCGATTCAGGTCCCAAATAGCGATCGGTATCGATTTTTACCTTGACGCCGCAATAGCTGAAAATGCCCTCAGACACGACAGTGACCATGTCAATATCGTCGATCTGACTGGCAACGATAAAGGGTGCGGGTTTGTAATCGGGGTAGGTCGTGCCGGCGCCAACACCGGTTACAAACTGGTCGCCGCCGCGCACCACGGCGCCCTGCCAAGCGGAGGTGTCTTCAACGAACGGTACGAGCGTCTCCGCGCGCGTGGCGACCAGCAGCGGATCGACTCGGGTCAATACCCCGTCGAAGTTAGCATAGCGGTCACATGCGCCGGACTGGCCATCGCGAATGCGGCACAGGACCGGACAGGCCTCACACCGGATCAAAGATTTGTCGTCGGCCATGGCTTATCGTTCCCGCCCCAGGATGGCGGCCCGCAGGCGATGGGGCAAGACCGGAACGCAAGTCATACGCACGCCGGTGGCATGGCGGATCGCGCCCAGTATGGCCGGTGCGGTCGGCGCCAATCCCGGTTCGCCGACACCTTTCGCGCCAAACGGACCGGCCGGTTCCGGATCTTCGATCAAATAGATATCGATCGACGGCACGTCACCGAAAGTCGGTACCAAGTAATCGTGAAGGTTTGCGGTCCGGCCAGGCTCGTACGATTCCATGAGCGCCATGCCAAGCCCCTGCGCGATACCACCCTCAATCTGCCCCTCGACCAGGGTCGGATTTATCGCGCGACCAACATCATGAGCGGCCCACATGTGCCGCACTTTGGTCAAGCCTAGCGCCAGGTCGACATCGACCATGGCAATTTGCGCGCCGAACGCATATGTCGCATAGGGATCACCTTGGCCATCGGCATCCATCAATGTGGTCGGCGGATCGAAAACGCCGTCGGCATACATAACCAATCCATCGGCGTCGGCATCCAGCGCCGCGAGATCAAGCCTGTGGGATTGGCGTCCGTCACTGATCGTCAGAGCGCCGTCGCCCGCATGGATCGTCGCGCCGTCGCCGGCATTCACACAGCGCAAAATCTGCCGCCGCAGTGCCGCGCCGGCTTCTGCGGCAGCCCGGCCACTGACAAAAGTTTGTCGTGATGCCGAAGTCTTGCCCGCATCCGCCGTGTGGTCGGTATCCCCTACCACTTGCCGAATTGCGTCGAGCGGTACGCCGATCGCATCTGCGGCGATTTGCGCCAACACCGTGGTGGAGCCCTGGCCGATATCCACCGCGCCATTGGCCAGCCGGATCGCACCGTCGCGGGTCACGCCAAGGCGGATGGTGGAGGGATTCGCCATCGCCGTGTTGCCGATGCCATACCACATGCATCCGATACCAACCCCGCGTCGCCACCGCATGGCTGTGTCGTTGTAACGCCGCGCATCTCGACATGCGTCACGCCAAGCTGGCGCCAACGCGTCGAGGCAGGCCTGGAGCCCGACGCTGGTAGGGAGCGTTTGGCCGGTGGCGGAGCGGTCGCCCGCCCGTAGCGCATTGCGGCGGCGAAAGGCGAACCGATCGATGCCAAGCGCCAGGGCCAAATCGTCCATCATGGCCTCGTGCGCAATGGCCGCTTGCGGGACACCGAACCCGCGAAACGCGCCACTCGGCGGCATATTGGTGTAGACGGCGCGGCCACGGTGCGAAACGTTGGGCACGCGATACGGCCCGCTGGCGTGAATGGGCACGCGGCCCGCCACAGTCGGCCCCCACGATGCGTAGGCACCTGTATCAAAGGTCGCATCGACCGTCGCGGACACCAATACGCCCTCGCGATCACAAGAAAATCGCGCCGCAATCCGGGCCGGATGGCGCTTGGTTGTTGCGGCCATACTCTCAGCGCGGTCATAGACGCAGGCGACCGGTCGGTCTGAGTCCAAAGCGGCGCGCGCGATCAAGGCGTGAACAGACAAATCCAGCTTGCCACCAAATCCACCGCCACAGGCAGTGGGTATGATACGCACATTTTGTGGGCTCATATTTAAGATGTGGGCGACTTCGTCCCGATCCATATATGGTGTTTGTGTACTGACATGGATTTCGACCCGGTCGCCCTGGCGCACCGCCCATCCAGCTTCGGGCTCGATATAGGCGTGCTCGACACGACTGGTTTCGAAAGTGCCTTCGGCGACAAGTGCGTCAGCATTGTCGACCATGTCGCCCGATTTCACGCGACCGGAAATCAGTATATTGCCTGTGCAATCTTCGTGAACCAAGGGCGCGCCGGGCGCCAATGCTGCATCGAGGTTGGATACCGCGTCGATAGGCACATAAGAGATCGGCAAGCTTTGATCAGGTAGATCGGCGATGGCGTCTTGCGTACCGACCAAGGCCAAGACGGCTTCGCCCAGATAGCGAACCAACCCGTCGGCCAACACGGGCTGGTCCCTCAGTTCTGGATAGATCCCGAACCGGTTGATGGGGATATGATTCGCGGTCAGGATTTGGCTGAGTCCCGGCGTCGTCGTCACGATGCCCCGCATATCCCCGAGGGTCACCCGCGCCGCAGCATGCGGCGATCTGACAACGCGCAGCCACAAGGCGTCGCGCGGCACATTGTCGGCACCAAAAACGTCGCTGCCGTTGACCTTAGCGGGACCATCAAGCCGCGTGACGCGGGCACCCACGGCCACGTCCGCCGGTGGCTCGACCCCTACTCTCGCCCCAGCGTCAGAAACCGCGGCGATGATCTTTCGATATCCCGTACAGCGACATAAGACACCGCCGAGGGCTATTTCAATCTGTGCAGCAGTCGGATGCGGATGTCGCGCCAGCAGAGCCGTGGCCGCCATCAACATTCCCGGTGTGCATATGCCACATTGCGCGGCACCGTGACGCAAAAACGCCTTCTGCAAGGGGTTCAAAATGCCATCTTGCGCCAACCCTTCGACGGTGCGGACGGTACAGCCGGCCACTTGTCCTAGTGCCACTAGACATGCACAACGCGCCGCATCCTCCACCAATACCGTACAGGCGCCACAGTCGCCGGCATCGCAGCCGACTTTGGTTCCGTAAAGACCGAATTCGTCGCGTAAGACGTTCGACAAGCGCGCCATCGGCGCGCTGTGCGCCTTGACGTCACGCCCGTTGAGACGAAAGTCGATGCCATGGGACCGTGCCATCATCCGCCGACGGCCGGTTGCCCACCCAACTTCGCAAGCGAATCAGCTACCATTCGTCGCGCCGCATCACAACGATAGGCGGCCGTGGCCCGAATGTCGTCAATCGGCGATAACGCGGCGAAATGGCTATCTTCGACGATGTTGCCAAGTTCCGGCGCCAATGGCAGGCCCAACAATTGGGATTCCAATTGTTGCAGCCGGCGCACCGCGGGGCCGCAAGCACCAACTGCGACACGCGCGGCGGTCACGACGCCATCGTCGGCTTCAATCACAGTCGCCACGGCAATGATCGAAATGACCAAATTCTTGCGTGCCCCAAGCTTGCGAAAATCGCTCACGGCCACGGACGCACGCGGTGTTGGTACCAGTACGGCCGTCATCAGTTGGTCCGGCCGCAAAACCGTTTGCCCCTTGCCTTGGATAAATGCTGATAACGGAATCTGAGTCACATCCGCGACCGATGTCAATTCTACGTGGGCATCCATCACCGACAGGGGTGGCACACCATCAGCTGCCGGCGATGCATTGCACAGATTGCCACACAACGTGCCGGCGTTCTGGATCTGTGGTCCGCCAATTTCGCGCGCCGCCGCACGCAAGCCGTCAAAGACCGGCGGCAAATCTGCCGCGTCGATGTCCGCCCATGTGGTTGTGGCGCCGATACGCCAGTGATCGGCTATGTACGCAATACCGCGCAGGCTGTCGATGCCCGTGATATCAAGAACCGCATCGGCAAGCGGCTGCGCCGCGCGCGCCGGAAAGAAATCCGTGCCGCCCGCCAAAACTGTCAGGTGTCGCGCGGCAAGCGCGGCTACGGCCTCATCAATGCTCTGCGGTCGCACATAATCCGCCATCGCGCCTTGGCTCCATCATCCCCGCATCTGGCCCTTCAACAGCCACGTAAGCCAAGTTTAGTTGCGACGAAGCCAGGGTCAATCGATCAGAATGCGCAGCCTCACGCCGCCCGTTCCGTGTGTGTCGTTCTCAACCGCCAGGTCCACGCACCGCACGGCTAATGAATTTTAGACTACCGATATGTCGGCGATGGCTTTCAGAGCAAAGCACCTTCGTGGCGCAAAAGCCATGCCTTGCGTTCGACACCGCTGGCATAGCCGGTCAATGTGCCATCATGACCAATCACGCGATGACACGGCACAACGACGGCAACCGGATTTCGCCCGTTTGCCAAGCCCACCGCGCGGGACGCGCCCGGCTTACCCAATTTCTTTGCCAATTCACCATAGGATGTTGTCACGCCGACGGGGATTTTACGCAATTCATCCCATACGCGGCGCTGAAACGGCGTGCCGCCCGCGTCCACCTTAACCCCATCGAGCGCCCCCAAATCACCATCGAAATACGCCCGCAGTTGGCGACCAATCGCGGTTGGTGTCCGCGCTGCGATGATGCGCGCGTCCTTGAAGCGTTTTTTGACGATGTCTTCTTTGCGCGCCCAGGTTTCGTCGAAACCGATGGCAACGACTCCATTGGGCCCGGACAGCGCGAATACTTTGCCAATTTGAGTCTCGATTTCATCAACCACGATGTCCGTCATCGCGACCTCCATACATCCAAAGATACATTGCGGCATAGGCGCGCCAGGGCCGCCAACGGCACGCGGCAGCAGCCAAATCCTCGCCATTGCCGCCCGTGCGCCGACGCCAGGCGCGGCGAAGGCCAAGATCCGTCTCAGGAAAGGCATCCGGCTCCCGCACCGCGCGCATGGCGATATAGTGGGCAGTCCACGGGCCGATTCCCGGCAATGACGTCAAACGCGCGATCGTGTCGTCCAGGTCGCGCGCCAGATCGGCAAAAAGATCATCGTCCGCCACAGCGCGGGCAAAGGCACGAATGGTTGTGGCACGCGCACCTGTCAAACCGATCGCAGATAAGTCCGCGTCGACCAAGTCCTTAGGGTTTGGAAACAGCCGGTATGGCGCAACTGTGTCGTTGAGGTCATCGAACTGACCGCCAAACCGGTCCACCAATCGTCCAGCTAACGTACTCGCGCCAGCGACGCTCACCTGTTGGCCGAGAATCGCGCGCACGCCGAGTTCGAATGGATCCCAGGCACCCGGCACGCGCATGCCCGCCAACCTTTCTGGCGCGCCACAGAGAACTGGATCGGCCGCCAAATGCTCACAAATCGCACTTGGATCGGCGCCGAAGTCCATCAACCGACGCACGCGCTCCATAACATCGATCAGGTTAGCCGGTCCATCCACCGACACCGCTACATTGAAATGCGCGCCGGCGCCGGCTGGTGAGACAGAAATCCTGCCGCGCGCCGCGCCAAGTTGGACCGTGCGGTGATACCCGGCTTCGGTCACGCTTTCCACGCCGGGAATCGCGCGGCCACGCAAATATCGGGCGACCGCCGGCCAGTCATATGGCGGTCGATAAGCCATCTTCAAAGTAATCGGCGCGCCCGCCGTGATCTCCGATTCTGCCACGCGACGGCGGCGCAGATCACCTGGGGAAATCGCATACATCCGACGGAGCGCATCATTAAAGCGACGAACACTCGCAAACCCGGCCGCGTGCGCGACCTCGGTCATTGGCAGGCTCGTCTCGGTGATCAATTTTTTCGCAAACAACACCCGGCGCGCGACTGCAATGGCATTCGGCGCTGCGCCCAAGTGGTGCGAAAATAGGCGTCGAAGATGGCGCGCGCCGACGCCGAGGCGGTCCGCCAGCGCCTCGACAGAACCACCGTTGTCAAGTGCACCTTCACCGATCAGACGCAATCCACGGGACACGGTCGCCGAGGCCCCCAGCCACGCCGGCGTACCTGGCGACGCTTCCGGGCGACAGCGCAAACACGGTCGAAAACCGGCCGCCTGAGCAGCCGCCGCGCTCGGCAAAAAAGTGCAATTCTCAAAGCGCGGGGTGCGCACCGGACAAACCGGTCGGCAAAAGATCCCGGTCGTACGCACAGCCGTAAAAAAACGACCGTCAAAGCGCGCGTCCCGGCTCAGAACTGCCTGGTAGCAGGTTTCCGGATCCAAGGTCATGGCCACAGGTATAGCGGTCATCGCCGCCGCTGTCTGGCCGTTTTCGGACTCCGTTAGGACGTCATGTCCCGGCGCACACAGTCAACACTCGTTCACTTCGATTTCGCACGGTCGAAATGCGAATCCGATGAATTCGTCGACCCAATCGGCGTAAAAGGCGCGCTCATCGACACAGTGGACCTTGGCAAATATGAACAATTGCCCGTCCACCTCGCGCTCCTCGACTTCATTGACAAACGCGACTTCGCAACCCAGTTCGATGAGCGCCTGTTCCTCCAACAACTCTTCCCAATTCGCCATGGCCGGCCCGGCCACAAAACCAGCCATTGAAATGGCGGCAGCAATCATAAACCTAGCTCGCACGTTCCGGCCCTCCTTGACATTGTGAATGGTCATTGTCCGATGTCGATTCAAGACGCCAGTGAGCCCGCCCGCGCGACCAAACGCGACAACCTGGATCAGCGACATCTTGCGTGTGTTTCACGGCAATGCTAAAAACCCAACCGAGCGTGAACATTTAGCGAACAACGTAACAGGACGCCAGCCGCAGGGGGCACGCGACGAACGGATGGATGGAGCGCTGGCGACGCAAGCGGCGTCGTATCTCGACACCTTGAATGAAGGCCAGCGGGCCGCGGTCACACATGGCATTGATGCCCACACGGCAATGTCGGGCACGCCGCCTTTGTTGATCATCGCCGGCGCGGGTAGCGGCAAGACCATGGCCCTCGCCCACAGGGTCGCCCATTTGATCGTCAATGGCGCCGATCCCGCGGCCATCTTGTTGCTTACCTTTACCCGTCGGGCGGCGCTTGAGATGACGCGACGGGTCGAGCGTATTTGTGCCCGGGCGCTGGGTGCCGCGGCGCCCGCGCGCATACCGTGGGCAGGCACCTTCCACGGTATCGCCAATCGATTGTTGCGAAGTCACGCCGAGGCGATCGGACTTGACCCGGCATTTACCGTGCTCGACCGCGCCGACGCAGCCGATTTGATGAATTTGGTGCGAAGTGACCTTGGGTTCGCAACCAAGGCCAGTCGGTTTCCACGCAAAGACACTTGCCTGGCGATCTATTCGCATGTTGTCAATGCACGGCGCCCACTGTTCGATATTTTGGAAGAGGTGTTTCCATGGTGTGCGGATTGGGCGCACGATCTGCAATCTCTATTCGCCGGCTACGTTGACGCCAAACAAAACCGCAACGTCGCGGATTTCGATGATTTGTTGCTTTATTGGCACCATATGATGTCTGACCCGGCTGTCGCCGCCGCGGTTGGCGCGGATTTCGATCACATTTTGGTCGACGAATACCAAGACACCAATGCGCTGCAAGCGAACATATTGCGTGCGCTCAAACCGACCGGCGTGGGCGTCAACGTGGTCGGCGATGACGCCCAAGCTATCTACGGTTTTCGGGCGGCAACGGTGCGCAATATCCTCGACTTCCCGGACCAATTCGCGCCTAAGGTCGAGGTCTGCAAGTTGGAGCAAAATTATCGTTCCTCGCGCCCCATTCTTGACGTCTGCAACGCTGTTATCGGTTTGTCGTCGATGGGATTTGATAAGAGCCTTTTTTCCACACGCACGTCATCGGAAAAACCTTACCTAATCACAGCTGCTGATGAGACGGCACAGGTGGATTACGTGGTGAGCGAGATCTTGGCGGCGCGTGAGGCCGGTACGCTTCTCAAGGATCAAGCCGTTCTGTTTCGAACCAGTCATCACAGCGACAGGCTCGAGGTTGAACTGGGCCGGCGGAACATTCCTTACGTGAAATTTGGCGGTCTAAAGTTCCTCGAAACCGGGCATATCAAGGACGTTATTTGTGTGTTGCGCTGGGCGGAAAATCCGCGCGACGAGATTGCCGCGTTTCGGGTGCTGCAATTGCTGCCAGGGATTGGGCCCGTCCATGCACGACGCATCTTCGATGCGGTGACAGCCACGGGCAGCGACATAAGACAACTCGCGGGATTGAGCGTGCCGATAGCGGCGAGAAACGATTGGCCGGCCCTGTGCACGTTGATGGCCGGGCTTATTGGCAAGGCCCTGTCTTTGGGTGATCAAGTCAGCCGTGCGCGTGACTGGTATAAGCCCCATTTGGAACGGGTCTATCAGGCGACGATCGCGCGCGACGGCGACCTCGACCAACTGGAACATATCGCCAGCGGCTATCAAACACGTGAACAATTCTTGTCAGAGCTCGCGTTGGATCCACCAGCGGCCTCCGGCGATCACGCTGGCGCGCCGCTCTTGGACGAAGACTATCTGATCCTGTCTACGATCCACTCGGCCAAGGGCCAAGAGTGGGATAGTGTCTATTTGCTAAATGCCGCTGACGGTTGCATTCCGTCTGACATGGCGACCGGTAGTGCCGATCAAATTGAAGAGGAACGCCGCCTTCTTTACGTCGCAATGACTCGTGCGCGCCAATCGCTTCATTTGGTTCACCCGCTGCGCTTCTTCAAACACAATCAACCGCGCCACGGCGACAGCCACATGTTTGCGCCACGAACGCGTTTTATCCCAGACGCGCTGCTGCCTCTATTTACGCGCAAACGCCAAAGCCATCGGCTCGACACCGGCGGGCGGGCCGAAAAATTGACCGCCCGCGTTGACGTCAAGGCCAAGATGCGCGCAATGTGGCAGGATTAGAACGTTCCACGCTGACGCACTTTGCGACCATATTATCGGACCGCTCGCCCGATGCGCGGGTGCGGCGGATCGGACGTGCGCCCGATCTCGCATCGAACGCCGGAGCGAACGTCGGATCCATGAACCGCACGAGATCCGAAGATTTGGCTCGTGTCCTGACAGATCCGGCGTTCGCATCGCGATGGGGTCAGATGTGACAAACTTCGGATCCGGAACACGAGCATCACGCGCCACCACCCTTCGCGTAGACCGCCACGCCGGGCAGTCAAAAAAATCGTTTCAGGATGGACGGAAAGTGCCCTAGCCCGCGGCCGGCGTCGCCAATGCGATCGATGCGCCCGTCGGATCCGCGACCACCGCGATCCGCCCGACACCTTCGATATCAAACGGTGGCACCATTACCTTCCCACCGGCTGGTTCGACCTTCGCGACCGCCGAGTCCACATCGCTCACAGCGATATACGACATCCAATGCGGCGGCACGCCCTGCCACTGTGCGCCATCCATCTTCAGCATGCCGCCAACATCCTTGTCGCCCGAGACCCAAACCGTATAGGTGCCGGCACCGCCTGGCATTTCCATCGATTTGGACGTCCAACCAACGACTTCGCCATAGAACGTCTTGCAGCGATTCGGGTCGTTGGTCGCGAGCTCATTCCACCAAAATGTTCCATGCTCGGGCATTCTTATCTCCCTCCATTGTGACCATGCAGTTTCATCTGCTTTTTAATGGTACGCCGCCTAACTGAGCCGGTGTTTAGTGTGCGCCTCAACGACCAGCCCGTCAACGACCGTCGCGCCGTGGCCGCGATCAGAAAACCGGAATTATGTCGGCCGGATCAAAAGCGACAGTCTCGCCGTCGATCCCGATTTCAGGAATTGCTGGAAAAACAATGCCATACTTCTCAACTTCGCCTTTCAGCCGCAAAACCGCTTGGCGCCAGTTCTCTGCACGTTCCTCTAATGTCAACAGCCCCAGGCCGGCATCGCGGGCACATGCTTCCAACAGCCGATGCGCCGGCAAGAACGTTTCCGGCAAATCCCAAAACTCGTCAGGCGGTTCATATAAAATTCCCGAAAGAAACACATAACCCGCTCGAATCTGTTTCGTAATAATTGCCTTGTTATCTATGTCTAAGTCAGGTAATATGTTACGTAACACTGTCAGACATATTGCTAGGTGTCTCGCCTCATCTTTGCCAACGCAACGAAATGCTTCCTTGAGAACTGGTATAGTAGTACGCTCATTCATTGTATGAAAAAGATTAGCTGCAGCAATTTCTCCCATCAAAAAAGATGTGAACAATATCGCAAGTGGGTATTTGTGTACGCTGCCTTTGAATCCGTTCCAATAGCGAGCCCCGTTGTGGTAGTACCACTTGGCGTTATTCTGGGCCAAACGGCCAAGAGCGGTAGTGGGCGTGTGGCCGACCGGTCCGCCGGGGGTCAGAATTTGGATTGCACGTTGGCAGATTTCCTCGTGATTTACTTCATCGCGGGTGATCGAAAAGAAGCATTTGCGAATCGGATCCTCTTGATGGCTCTCATAGGTATGGATCATGGCCCGCGCAAATACCGCTGGCCCGGAACTATCAAACACTGACAAGAGCGCAAACCAATAGGCGATCGCGGCGCGTTGATCGGCCGAGAACGACTCGGGATCCAGACTGTCCCAAGGCAAGCGGTTCGGCGCCCAACCGGGATCACGCGCGCCGTCATAAATCTCAGCCAGTTTGGGCGTGTGCACGGGCCACTCGATCGGAAAGATGTTGTTGTCCGGGAAGGGCGGCGGCTCTTTCACACCGAACAGGATCTGTTCCGGCGACGGTGCCGTCGCGGCCCCGCTGGGCGGGCTGACCATGGCATCGGCCAGTTCCTCCGGGGACGTGTCGCGGAGATTCGTCATGCCGTTCCTCTTGTCCCGCTCAACCACGGCCCACATAAAGTTGTTGGTGCGGTAAGACTATCGCCTTCAACATTTCCACGTTCGGTGGCAGCGTTGCCATCAGCAGCGCAACTTGGGCCAAGTCTTCCGTCGCGATCATCGGTTCCACATCTTGTGCACGTTCAGACTTTTGGCGCCTTTCCACCAAAATGTTGCCGGGGTCGAGGCAGCAACAGGTGATGCCGTGCTCACGTCCCTCCAACGCCGCGGCCTGGGTCAGCCCCCATATCCCATGTTTTGATGTTGCGTATGGCGCGCTGTCGGGGCGCACCCGCTGACCGGATATGGATCCGATATTTATGATCCGGCCGCCGCCTTGCGGTTTCATGATGCGAAAGGCGGCCCGTGTGCACAGGAATGGACCGCGTAAATTGGTCGCGAGCACGCGGTCCCATGCTTCCACCGACAATTCGTCCAACGGGCCACCGTCGAAGGCACCGGCATTGTTAACGACAATGTCCAGCCGACCAAATCGGTCCTTGCAAGACTTGAACAACGCGTCGACTTGCTCAGGTGCGGTAACGTCGGTCGCCCGCGCAAAGGCTTCAGCGCCCAATTCTGTCATTTCATTGACGGCACCGTCCAATGTCTCTTGCCGTCGCGCTGCCAGCGCTAGATTCGCCCCCTCGCTTGCAAAGGCGCGCGCGATGCCCCGGCCGATGCCGCGGCTGGCGCCCGTCACGATCGCCACCTTGCCTTCCAATTTCGCCATTTCCATGCCCCCGAGAATTACGGCCAGCGAGCGCCCCCAAAGAGTCGTTTCGGTTTCGCTGACAACGCAAACACCGTATAGAGAGGGCGGTTTCGACACAAGACGAGGCCCGCAATGTCACAAGCTGCCGGCAGCCAAGCCCTTTCGCGATTTCACGTACTTGATCTCACGCGCGTGCGCGCCGGGCCCACGGCCGTGCGGCAATTGGCAGATTGGGGCGCCAACGTCATCAAGATTGAACAACCGCCGAAACCCGGCGAAGGCGACGGCATGGGCGGCCCACGCCATGGCCCGGATTTTCAAAACCTGCACCGGAACAAGCGCGGCATCACGCTGAACCTAAAGGATTTGCGCGGCCTGGACGTATTCAAGCGCTTGGTCAAAAACGCCGACGTGGTCGTCGAGAACTACCGCCCGGCCGTCAAGGACCGGCTGGGCGTCGACTACGAATCGCTGCGCGCCATCAATCCACACCTGGTCTACGCGAGCATCTCTGGATTTGGCCAAGACGGACCGTATCGAGACCGGCCGGGTTTCGATCAGATTGCGCAGGGTATGGGCGGGCTGATGTCGATTACCGGCTTGCCCGGGCAGGGTCCCGTTCGCGCCGGGGTGCCGATTGCCGACCTGTCGGCAGGTTTGTATGCCGCGATCGGTATTCTGGTCGCACTGCTCGAACGCGAGGTCTCAGGTAAAGGCCAGTGGGTGCAGTCCTCGCTTTTGCAGGCCCAGATCGCCATGCTCGACTTTCAAGCGGCGCGTTGGTTAATGAAAGCCGAAGTCCCGGGCCAGGCCGGCAACAATCACCCGACAAGTATCCCGACCGGCGTTTTTGCGACCAAGGACGGACATATCAATATCGCCGCCTCGGGCAATGAGATCTTTGGCCGATTGTGCCGCACCATTGGCCGTCCCGAGCTGATCGAACATGCGGATTACGTCGACGATGCCGGTCGCTCCGAGAATCGCGACGCACTGAATGCCGCGCTTGAAGAGACGACCCGCACACGCACGACTGAGGACTGGGTCACCACGCTCAACGCCGCCGGCGTCCCGTGCGGGCCGATCAATGCAATCGACCAGGTCTTCGCCGATCCCCAGGTCAAGCATCTCAACATGGCGCCCGCCGTCGACCATCCCGTTCTAGGCAATATTCAGCTGGTTGGCCAAGCTGCAATGCTCAGCCGAACACCGTCGCAACTGCGTGCGCCGACGCCTGAGCGCGGCCAACACACCGACCAAGTCTTGGCAGAGTTAGGGCTGGAAGCCGATCAAATCGCCACTTTGCGCGCCGACGGCATCATCTAGCGATGATTCTATGTTATTTCGGTGACAGTTTACTAAATACACAATATGTTGTAGGTTGGAAATTCCACTACCCAATATATAGTGTATTTAGTAAACTGTCACCGAAATACAGCGTGAGCACCGCGCCGTACATTTGAGACGCGGTCATAATTTGAGTGGACGGCGCGACCCGCGCACGTTGATCTGTGCCGCAGATGCACACAGTTTCACTGTTATGACCTCAACCTGCGATGATCAGCACGTCGCGTTGCGGCTGATGACATACAACGTGCATAGCTGCATCGGCGTCGATCTCCAACTTTGGCCAGCGCGAGTCGCTGACGTGATCCGGGCGCATCAACCCGATATCGTCGCCTTGCAGGAAGTCGATGTTGGACGGACCCGCACAGGCGCGGTCGATCAGGCTGCGATGATCGCCGCGCACCTCGATATGTCTCATGAGTTTTTTCCAGCCATTGATGGCGGTGACGGCCAATATGGTGATGCCATCCTCAGCAAGCATCCCATGGAATTGGTGAAAGCAGCCCGGCTGCCGGGCCTCGACCACAACTCGGATATCGAACCGCGCGGCGCTCTGTTGGTGCGCGTGAATGTTGGTGATCTCGCACTCAATGTGGTCAACACGCATTTGGGGCTGAGCGCCAAGGAGCGTATGCGCCAAGCGGACGCTCTGCTGGGGCCAGATTGGCTTGGTGGTCCGCACCGCCACGGGCCTCATATTCTGTGCGGCGACTTCAATGCCGTGCCCAATTCAGCGGTGTTTCGCCGCCTGACGCGGGCGTTACGCGATGCCCAAGCCGCCGCCCAGGGTCGCCGGCCGTACCGGACATGGCCCAGCCGTTTCCCCATCTTTCGCCTGGACCATATTTTGGTCAGCAACGAAATCGCAGTGGGCAGCGTGACCGTGGCACGCGATCGAGTCAGTCGCAAGGCGTCCGACCACCTGCCCGTGATTGCCTACATTTCCGTGCCTGTTGCGGCCGAATCAATTGCCGACATCGAACGCGGACACAACGCCCACGCCATGGCGTCATAGCCGGTGCAGATCCTTTTCGGCATCGAACGCGGCTTGCGCTTCGTCAAGCAACTCGTCCTCACGACCTTCATAACGCGCCGAAAGATGAAACGGCTCCAAACGCCGGACGCCGGCTCGCGCAGCCAACACGCCCGCCTGACGCGCCGTCAAGTGGAAACGATCCCGTCCCAAATCAGCGTCTTCCTCTAGAAACGCGGTTTCGATGAATAGCGTATCGGCATCGCGGACCAAGTCGATAATCCGTTCGGCGTTTCGTGGGTTGTAGGCGGAGTCAACGACATAGCCGATTTTTTGGCCAGCGGTCACATGCACCACGTCTTGGCGCAACTGACCTAAGGCGAGCGTGGCGGCGCCCGGCCGCCCGGGTTGCCTTGCAACCGTGATCGGCGTGTCATCGGGCCGGTCGGCGGCCAAGGCGCTTTTCAGCTCGGAAAGCCACGGCCCGACCACCAAGCCGATTTCTTCCAATCGATTGCGGTGCACATTCACATGGGCCTTCTCGGTGACGGCATAGGCCAGACACGGAATCCGATGATCTAAGACCGCCGCGTGCACCGCCACCATATCGTCGGCAAAGACACAACCATCTTTAAGCGCAATCGTCCCGCGATCATGGGCGGTAAAACCATCGGTCAAATGAAACTCGGTCAGTTGCCCTTGCGCCCCGCTCAACGCTTCTAACACTTCAAATACGATCTCGGTGCTATAGCGGCCGACCAAATTCCAGCTGTAGCCGCCCAGCTTACTCGTAACATGCTGCGTGATACCTGCTGGTCCGCATAGGCGGATCGTCTTTTCGCGCCCGAGCCATACGCGCAAGCACAAATCGAATCCGATAAAATGGTCAATGTGGGCGTGGGATACAAAAATGGCGTCAAGGCGATGGATCTTGCGGGGCGCCAGAATATGCAGGTCGCCAAGGTCGAAAAGAAGTGCGCGCCGCTGAAACTGCACGTCCACATACAACGCCGGATCGCCCGTGCGGCCATTGATCAGGGCCGGATGCAGCAACGGCGTCATCGTATCGCCAACACAAGAGAACCGGCGATCCACCGGTTCTGCGGGTAACCAAGCAGGGTCGGGATCATGTCGGACGAGGCCTGTATTCGTTTCCTACAATGGTGTTTGCCGCAATTGGGATTCCGGTGGCCAGGATATCGCAAAGTCCGCGGAACGGTCTGCAAGCGACTCAAGCGACGGCTGTGCGCGCTTGAACTGCCAGATTTTGACGGATACCGGGTCTGGATCAATGAACACCCTGACGAATGGGCTGTGATCGACCAAATGTTCCGTATTCAGATCTCACGATTCTACCGAAACCGCCGCATCTTCGCGACGATCGGATCGGTTGTCTTGCCAAAAATCGCACGCGCGGCGATGGATCAACAGCGGCAAACAGTCACATTTTGGAGCGCTGGTTGCGCCTCGGGCGAAGAGCCTTACAGCGTGATCCTCTCATGGCATTTCTGCGTCCGACACGCCTTTCCCGACATGCGTCTCGAAATCATTGCCACCGATGCGGAGGTCAAGGTCTTGGAACGTGCCCGACGCGGCTGCTTTAGCGACGGATCGCTTCGCGAATTGCCAAGCGCTTGGCGCGACGCCGCATTTGTGCGCCGCCGCAACCAGCTTTGTTTGAAACCACAGTTTCGGCGCAATGTGCGGTTTCGGCGCCAGGATCTGCGCTACCGAATGCCGGCAGGACCATTCGATCTGGTCATGTGCCGCAACCTGGCCTTCACATACTTCGATGCCACTCTACGTGGGGCGGTCGCGGCGGCAATGGTCGGGCGATTGCGCATCGGCGGCTTTCTGGTGGTCGGCGCGCATGAGAGCGTGCCGCAACAGGCCCTAGGGCTTCGTCGTCTTGATGACTGCCGCGAGGTTTATGCTCGGCTAAAACGCTAACCGGCCAGAATTGGTGGGCTAAGCGGCGATTTGGCTAGGTATGCGTATCCTGCGTGCCTCGCGGCACATGGCAGTTTGGACTTTTTCAAATGCGCGTTGTTCGATCTGCCGCACGCGCTCGCGGCTGATTCCGTATCGCTCACTGAGCACTTGTAATGTTAGCGGTTCTTCGTTCAGGCGGCGCTCATTCAAGATATCGCGCTCGCGTTCATTGAGCGTATCCATGGCAGTGGCCAAGCTTTGCCGCCGCCGATTGAGTTCTTGTTGGGCACCGACAATTTTCTCTGGACTGTCCGACTCGTCGGCCAGCAATTCGACCCATTCCACGCCCGTCCCGTCGTCGCCCAACACGATATTCAGCGATGAATCCGAGGCCGCCAAACGGCGATTCATCGTCACCACCGCATCCTCGGGCACGTCAAGTCGTCGCGCGATTTCGGCGACGGTTTCGGGCGCCAAATCGCCCTCCTCCAACGCCTGCAAATCCGCCTTGAGCCGCCGCAAATTAAAGAAAAGAGTCTTCTGCGCCGAGGTCGTCCCAAGCTTGACCAGCGACCAGTTGTTCAGAACGTACTGTTGGATCGAGGCGCGAATCCACCACATGGCATAGGTGGCCAACCGGAAACCGCGATCCGGGTCAAACTTGTGCAGAGCCTGCATGAGACCGACATGGCCTTCGGATATCAAATCGCTGAGCGGCAAGCCGTAGCCGCCATAGCCCTTGGCGATCTTTACCACCAAACGCAGGTGACTGCCCATTAACGCGTCCAAGGCGGTGCGATCAGCCGAATCGCGCCAACGGCGACCAAGCTCACGCTCTTTCTCAACGGTTAAATACGGGTATTTGGCAACCTCTTCGAGATAAGTGCCGAGACTGTCCATACGCGCGTTGTCCAAAGTCAATCGTCCTCCAATTCCCTTTCCACGGTTTGGGCCGCACCGAGCGACATCGGTCGCCCTCTGTTTGCGGATCTCTCTTTCTAGTTCCTATTACGCGCCGAAACACCACATCGGATGACGTCCGGCTTGCACTTCCGGAACACGATGACGAGAGCGAGATCCAATTTTTGTGCAGTATTTGGCCCTGTTCGCCCCTTTACGTGGGGAACATATGCGGAACTTTCAAGGGATGCAACGCCCTATGGTTGTGTTCAGTGCGGGAAATATCCATTAAGCAATTGAAACATAACAAATTATGATAAAAGGCGGCAAACTATGCTGAACTGCGCGGTTCAACTGCGACGCCGTCGACCACAAGGTCACTGGGATAAATCACAACCACATCGCCAGCCGCCAAGCCGCCATTGACTTCTGCCTCCACACCGCTGCGGTGGCCAATTTCGACAATCTGGCTGCGTGCGCGACCGTCTTGGACAACAAATACGGCCCAGCGATCGCCCAACCGAAACAGCGCGCTGACCGGCACTTTGAGGACGTTGTCAGCTTGCCAAACAATTATGCGGGCGGTGACCCGATAGCCATGTCCGAGCGGCCGCCAAACCTCCGGCGGATCGGTGAAATCGACGATCACATTGACCCTTTGTTCTTCGACACCGAGCGCGGACACTTTGGTGAACCCATAGGGCTCGACACGCGCGATCTCGCCGGTCAGCGCCGCCGTCCCGCCCCAGTCGTCGATGAGCACGGGCGCGTCGGGCGCCACTTGAACCGCGTCGCTGGACAGCAGCTCGGCAACAATTTGTAGGTCTTGCGGATCCCCGATTTCTACCAATGGGGTGCCGGCGCCGACCACGGCCTCGCTTTCGTGAAACACCCGCAAGACCCGACCATCGACGGGCGCGGTCACTGGCACGCAGCAATTCTCCGCGTTGTCCGCGTTGTCACTTGTTGAGTCTGGCGTGCCGGGGTCGATCAGCGCGGCGCGCGCCGTCTCCAATTCGAAACGCTGCATGGCAACGGCCGCTACTGTCGTTTCCAATGCGGCCCCGCGCGATTTGGCGTCGAGCACAGCACGATCAAGCGCGGCTTTGCTGATCGCTTCACGCGCCACCAAAGATTCGGCGCGACGCAATTCAGACTGTGCGTAGCTCAGCTCAGCTTGCGCCCGTTCACGATCAGCCTCGGCCAAGGTCAGCGCGGCTTCGGCGGCCTTGACCGCCGCCTCGCGCTCGCGCCGACTGCGGATGTCTAGGAACGCCGGCGCCGTGGGTTCGATCATGGCAATCACGGTTTCGCCGGCGGAAACGAAATCGCCGGCTTCGACATCGGTGCGAAGCGCGCGACCGGCCAGTGGCGATGACACCACATAGACATCCTTGACCCGCGTCCGGCCTTCTTCGTCGATCGTCACACGCAATGGTCCGTGCACCACAGACGCGATGTCGACCGGCACGGGTTGCGGCATGAAGGCGAATACCAAGCCAGCCACGACCACGGCCAAAACAACTCCAATCCCCAGGGCGCGCCGCCACGAACCAATCATCGTTCGTCCTATTCTCTCACCTTCAAAGCTGAGACCAGATCCAGTCTGTCAAGCCGCCGCCGCACGATCAGACCGGAAAGCACTGCGGCTGCGACAGCTGTCGAGACCGCAATGCCGTAAGTTGACGGCGCCACCACCAATGGTATGCGGAACAAATCGGTTTCGAATTGCGTCGATGCTAGCCACGCTAAAAGATACCCAAGACCGCAGCCCAGTGGCAGCGCCAGAAACGTCAGGATTGCTTGTTCGCCCAGCAAAATGTAAGTGACCTCGCCGCGGGTGAAACCCAGCACCCGCAGGCTCGCCAATTCCCGCGCCCGCTCGGATAAGGCGATGCGCGCGCTGTTGAACGCGACCCCAAACGCGATCAGGCCGGCGAATCCGATGTAAAAGGTTATCGCAATCATCATGGTTTCGGCGATCGTGGCGCGAAATGTCTGAATTGCTGCGGCCTTGAGCAACACACCCGCGACGGCTGGCGCGTCTTTCAACGCGCGATAGAGCGTATCTGCGGTGCCATCGTCAACCAGCATGTGGACGCCTGAAATCGTCGGGCCCTCGCCCATCAAACGGTTGAGCGCGGGCAAGTTCATATAAGCCGCCAAGCCGACATATTCTTGCACCACGGCCGCGACCGGCACTTGCACGACGGGGCGGCGTCCTTCCATAGCGGCGACAGTCACGACTCGGCCCGCTGTGACGCCCAACAAGCTCGCCAATTTGCTGGTCACAACCAGACCATCTCGCGGCATCGCCACCGGTCGCAGCGATTCATCAAGCAACCGACTAAGCGCGGTCTTCTGCGGCAAGCCGGTAATGGCCAGCCGCTCCTCCTTATGGCCAAAGCGAATCCGCGCGGCGACACTGCGCACCGGCTCGGTCGCCAACACGCCAGGCAGGTGCTTGATATCATGAATGACACGTCGTGGCCGCGGCTCTTCGAACGTAACGGTCACGTGCTGGCGCTGACTGGCAGCGTATGTCACATCGATCATGTGATTGATGGCATCAAGCCCGAACATGGAGCCAATCAACACAGCAACCGACAATGAAAGCCCCAAGATAGCCAGTCCGGCGCGCACGGGCCAACGCGTCAAATGCCGCGCGATCATGCGCGTCGGCTGCGAAACCACACGAAAAAGGCCCAGTCGTTCCAAGCCCAAAGACCGATAGCTTGTCGGCGGCGCCGGCACCATGGCGACAGCCGGCGGCAACTTGACCGCGCGCCAGACCACCGTCGCCGTCCCGATTAGGGCGGCAGCGATACTGATGGCGATCGCAATCACAAAAACCGGCGGATTGGCGCGATAATCCAAAAATGGAAAGCGATAGAGCGTCGCATAAAGCTCAGTCAGTCCGCGCCCCAAGAGGGTGCCGCCGACCAGGCCAATGACCATGCCCACAGCCACCAACAGCAGCACCATCTTGGCGTAGTGCCAACCCACCGCCAGATCGCCATATCCAAATGCTTTGAGAAGACCAATTTGTTCGCGTTCGGTTTCGATCAGGCGCGCCACGACCATATTGAGCAAGAACGCAGAGACACCGAGAAAGATAGGCGGAATGACCCGTCCCATCGCACCCAACCCCTCGATCTCGCCTTTCAAGAATGCATGCGAAACATGTTCGTCCCGTACGATCGCCCCAGCCCCACCGTATCGCTCCAAAACGCCGTCGATCTGACCAATTACTTGCCGTTCGGATGCATCGCGGGTCAGCCGGACCGTGATTTGGTTGAATGCGCCGGACAGGTCGAACGCCGCAGCCAGCGCCTCGCGTCCCATCCACAGCACACCAAACCGACGATCGTCCGGCATCAATTGCCCGCCGCCGGTGGCATAGATGAACTCAGGCGACAACGCGATTCCGGTTATCGATAGGCGCCTTTTTCGACCCTTGATAATTGCTTGGAGATCGTCGCCGGGCGATAACCCGTGAGCCTCGGCAAACGGTTCACTCACCAAGATCTCGTCCCAGCGGTCGGCCGCGATATCGCGCCCGCGTCGGATTGCAACATCATTGATTGGCTTGCCACCGACGGCCTCTCGCGAAACTAAGCGCCCCGTCGCAGGTTCGGCCATCGTCTCGATGTCGATCGTGACGTCTGCGATAATCCGCGATTGAACGTCGCCCACGCCGGGTATACGCACCAGTCGATTGACCAAAGATTCCGGAGCCCGCTTAACCGACGCCCAAATATCGGCGAATCGGTAACGCTCATAGTAAGCGTCGCGCGTGGTCTCCAACGAGCGCAGCGTCCCAAACGCCATCACCAATGTCGCCGCGCCGCATGCGATCACCAAAGCGATGGCCAGGGCCTGGCCCTTTATCCGCCAAATGTCGCGAACTAGCTTCCGATCAAGCACGCGCATTGGCGAAAATCCCAATTCTGTCGACGGTCTACCAAGCTATATTCTCGACCGCGGTCCGGGTCGGATTGACCGTCACTTTGACGATCTGGCCGTCCGCGAAAGACATTACCCGATCAGCCATGGCGGCAATCGCCACATTGTGCGTGATCAGCGCTGTCGTGGTCCCCAAAGTCCGATTGATGCGATCAATCGCCTCGAGAACCACGATGCCCGTGCGACTGTCCAACGCACCAGTTGGCTCATCGCACAACAAAACTTGCGGCCGCTTCGCGATGGCTCGCGCGATCGCGACACGCTGCTGTTCACCACCGGACAATTGGGACGGAAAGTGGTCCATCCGTTCGCCGAGCCCGACCAGCCGGAGCGCTTCGTCGGCGGCCATTGGTGCTCTCGCGATTTCGGTCACCAGCGCCACGTTTTCGCGCGCGGTCAGGCTGGGTATCAAATTGTAGAACTGAAAGACAAAGCCGACATGATCGCGGCGATAGGCCGTCATTTCGCGATCGTTGAAGCCGGTCAGCCTGCGCTCATCGAAATAGACGTCGCCCGATGTCGGCACGTCTAGACCGCCGAGAATATTCAGCAAGGTTGACTTGCCGCTCCCCGACGGACCGACAAGTACAACCAGTTCACTCTTGTAGAATTCACAGTCGACGCCGCGCAGGGCTTGAACGTCGATGGCGTCCGTGCGGTAAACCTTGGTGACCCCAACCATGCGGAACGTACGCTGCTGCCCCGACAAGGTCGTCACGCGCGGTCTGTTTCATCACCCGGCGGTCCGGGTGGACATTGGAGATTTCGGCCCGGCTCAACCGGGCCGAAGGCTGGTTTATTTTGTGTTCGCCAGGGCGTAGTCCCGGCTTTTGCGGGCGTAGAAAATATGACGGCCCAGTTTGATATTGGCATTGAACGCATGGCGCCAGCTTGGCTGTACATAGTCAGCATGATACCAGAGGGCACCATCGGTCGGATCGTCGACCTCCAGGTTATACACCTTTTGGGCGACCAGTTTGCTGCGTTCCCACGCCCTATCATCTCGCGGCTTGTCGCTGCGCCCATCGCACCACCAGGAGAATTGACACCGGTTCAAGACTCGCTCGCCGCCCTGTCGAACGACTCCACAAATGGTTTCCGGAAAAACCCGATCGCGCACGCGATTCAAGACGACATGTGCGACCGCAACCTGACCGGCGTGTGGTTCGCTGCGTGCTTCGAAATAGACATTGAGCGCCAGGCACCTCAGTTCGGCTTGGCGTTTGCCGTCGACAAGCGCGTCGGCATGACCAGGCACGGGTGGCGCCGCGAGCGATACACCAGCTTGGTCGGTCATTTCCTGCTTGACCAAAGTCACTTGCCACGTCGGCGGCAGGTCTCGTTTCGAAATCTCGAACGAGCGGGACAGCACGTCGGAGGCAACCTGGAACGTGCCCGGGCTTTCGCCCGTCGCCGGGCTCAGATTGAACAAGAGACCGACGTGAAGCGCACATGCGAATGAGATCACTGACCCGATTTTTGTGGGTGACTCCATCCGGCTGTGCCGCTCCTCCGAGGAAGATGCGGAAATGTCGGTCGATGCGTCGAGGCCGTGTGTGCGAGGTTCCATCTTGCCGCCGTTTTACTTGCCCTGAACGGCCCCGATATCCCCGCGGGAGCCGTATCTTTTGATGGACGCAACGATACGGCAGTTGCCACATTTTGGTCATGATCCAATTAAACTAAAATTGTTTGGATTTGCCGGAGAGGCCCAAATTTCACCCCGCAGAACGATATATTCTGTTGATTATCAGTTATTTACATGATGATCTGATCGACAGAGCGTACCGTTGCGGGCTTAATCCTCGCGCCGCCAGGTCACCCGAACATAGTACCCGGAGTCGTCATAGTGAATATTGACGTCGCCGCCATGGGCATCGCGAAGCGCGCGCCCGATCCCCGGCGGCCCGTGGATATCCGTTGTGAAAATCACATACCCGTCAGGCCCCTCTTCAACCCTCAAGATCCGGTGAAGCGGATGTTCGATCGCTTCGCGTTCCACACGATGGCGTGCCAACGCCAATATCTCATCGTGGTGTGCCACAGCAAATGCACCAGAGATCCGCACTTCGCCGGCCGGCATATTGTCCGCCTGCCGCTGACAAGCCGGACAGGACACAACCTTGGCATTGGTCGCGGCTTCAGCCCGTCGCCAGCGTCCTTGCGCAAACACCAGTCCACAAGTCCCGCAAACCGAAGGTCCGGACGGTTTCAAACGAACCATATACGGATCGTGAATGTGTTCCCTAATTTGTCGATCACGGCGATTCGGCCGCGATCCCGTATCGGCTGGGGGCATGATGAGACTCGCAATTTAATAACCAGGCCCGTCGCACTCGCGGCACATCTGGCCAGCACTGGGCGCGCACGCAACTGGTGAAACACTGACTGTTGGCGGCCTGTCGCGTCGCTAAAATGAGTTAAGAGCGGATCGTCTTATTGAATTGGCGTTAAAATCGCGGTGACGGCCGCGGGGCCAAGCCGAACTGCTGGACTGGGATAAATTTACTCAGTGAGCGGCCATCGCCACACTCGGGCTGAGCCGTTCCCCAGGCGCGTAGTACCACCGCACGCTGCCCCCCATTCGCAGGGTACGACGCCACGGCCCAGCGCCGAGTGTAGCCCGATACATATATCACTAGTCTTTTGGAGTATGAAAGATCATCTTGTCAATGAATAGGCAACGTTTCGAAGTCGTTCTGAAATATGCGCAGCCGTTCAATGCGATGCTGGTCGGCCGTCACAGCTTTGTCACTCGGCAAACAGTATCGCGGGCGGCAGAAGCAGCATCCCAAAACGCGTCAGATCAGGTTATTGGAATAGTACCGCCGGGCCAAGCAAAGGCCGAAACGCGGCACTGCCGAAGCTTAATCAAGCGGAAAGATCGTTCTGATCCAAACAATAGTGAAGGCGATAGATGCCGGCCGCCGCCGGGCCGACGCCTATGGCCGACAAACCTCCATCGGCAAGATCGTTGTTGCGTAGCGCCGTCAACGCGGCTTCTTCGACGGCTTCGACCAAAATCACCCAATCTGCGACGGCGTCGGGCTGATCGCGCAACGATTTCTCTTGTGTTTCGAAGTGACTCGCCGCCTCGTCGCCAACTAAATGATGCGCGCCAACGATACCCTGGCGAGTCAGGAGTTCTGGGAACAGTTTGGTGTCCAACATGTCCTGCAATTCGGCGCGGCGCTCCAGCGTTGGCGCACATTGAAGCGTCAGCATCGCAGACCCAATGCCACGACCGTGGCTTGCCGCCACCGCGCACAGGGTCCGATTGGCGTTCCGAAAATTGGCCAAGGACGCGCGCGTCCACGGAGTCGGGTCATTCAGCCGAGCCAGATAAGCATCCGACGTCAATATCGCCACTGACTCTGTTTCATAGAAATTAAAGAACTTCGGCTGGGCCGTATCTGACACATACCGGCGTCCACGCAAAAACCCGGGAATTCCGACACGCTCGGGAACATGTTCGAAAACGTGCCAGTGATGGAAGTCTGCCTCGCCGCCGGGCGCAATGTCATTCCAAAACGCCATAACCCCTTTGCCTCGCAATGTCATTTCGGCACCTTTCCCCGGACAATCCGGCATTTGTCAGCGACCCGGCCTCTTAAGCTACGGTTGACACAGCCCACGGACGATGGCAACCACCGAGCGCGACCCAACATCGGACTTTTGACCATATTCCAGCGACGAGAGCCCTCCCATGGAAATCCTCGACGGCATTCGCATTCTCAGTTTCAATCACTTCCTGTTAGGGCCCGTGGGCGTGCAAGTGCTCGGGGATCTCGGCGCGGACGTCATCACCATCGAACCGGTCGGCGGTAGCTTTCAACGCAAATGGGGCGGTGCCAATCGCAAAGTGGATGGCGAGTCGGTACTGTTTCAATGCGGCAATCGCAACAAACGCAGCCTGGCGCTGGACCTCAAAGCGCCTGACGGCCAACGGATTGTCCGCAGCCTGATCGAACGAACCGACGTGATAACCGAGAATTTCCGACCCGGCGTCATGGACAAGCTCGGATTCGGCTTTGATGCCGCGCGAGAGCTCAACCCGAAAGTGATCTATGCCTCGGCGTCGGGTTACGGCCGCGACGGCCCGTATCGCGACCGTCCTGGACAAGATTTGGTAATCCAGGCCATGTCTGGCCTGGCCAATATCACGGGTTCGGTGGACCAGCCGCCAACGCCGGTTGGCGTTTCGGCCGCCGACCATCATGGTGCGCAAATTCTCGCCATGTCCGTCCTCGCCGCCTTGTTTCGTCGCGAACGCACGGGCAAAGGTTGCCGGGTCGACGTGAATCTGTTGTCGGCCAGCTTGGATCTCCAAATGGAATCATTAGTTTGCTATGCTAATGGTGCGCCGGTTTCGCAGCGTGCGCCACGGCATATCGGCGGCTGGCTTTATCCAGCGCCCTATGGGTTCTACGCGACCAGAGACGGACATGTGGCGATTTCACTGGGCTCACTCAAATCCTTGGCGGCCGCGCTCAATTGCCAACCGCTCGAAGCATTTGATGACGACCAAGCATTCGAACGGGCCGGTGACATTGCATTGCTCATTCAAGAAGCCGTGCGTGACTTCACGACCGCGGAACTTGAAGAACGATTAGCGAAACATAAACTGTGGTACTCACGGGTAAACGACTACGCAGCGGTCATGGAAGATCCGCAAGTCGAACACAACGGCTCGTTTGTTACGATCGAGGGCGCGCGTGGCGCGCCTGTGACCCTCTTGACCCACCCGGTGCGCTATGATGGCGAAGTGCCACCAATTCGGCTGCCGCCGCAGCCCTTGGGTGCACAAACCAAGGAAATACTTCTGGAGCTTGGTTACGCCGCAGACGAAATTGACCGCTTGCGCGACGATCGTGTTATCGGCACGGCAGATGACTGAGGCGACCAATATGTCATGACTTTCAGGGACGGCCGTCCCACCAAGCCTGCCACGCCGCGATATCATAGCCAAATCTTTGGCCCGTGACCGCGGTCAACGCACCGACGATGTCACCTTTGATCCAGTCGGGACCATTGGACGATTGTAGACGCGCCAACAATCGGTCGATCGTCGCCACATCGGATTGCGCCAGGCGCCCGATGGCCCATGCCGCCGCCGGCGCGGCCTCTAGGTATTTCTCTGACTCGTGCTGTTTTGTGCGCCATGGTTCGGCAAGAATGTCCGGCGGTACATATCCGCCCCCAACCATCCCGATCGCCCACAATAGGCCCCATCGAGCGATATCGGCGGCCGGCACCGTGCGCGCCCCGAAAAGCGGGACTTGAAGATCCGGAAAGCCGCGCGCCAAATGCGCGGACAGAACAGCGCCGCTTGTCGGACCGGGGCAAGCCACGATGTCGGCCAAATTGGCACGGAGACCGGCGCCAAATTGCTCATATGAAATCCGATCGGCGAGTACCGCGCCCAATCCGTGCACCGCGCGCGCGCCCCGACCGTCGGCGCACAATGCTTCATTGCGGAGCGATGGCCAGGCGGCCGCCTGAGTATTTCTTTCCGGTTGAGCCAGCGCCGCGCGGTCCGGCCCCCACAACGTGCCGCGACCGTCGGGACCAATCGTGCCGACATAGACATCGCCCATAACATCGGCGACATCGACGGGCCGGGCGCCGTCGAAGGCTTGGTTCTTCTGCCAAACAGCGCCGTCCTGACTGCGCCACAGGGCGCCGCCGCTGTCTGACCGGACCACCACGGAAAGTGATCTCGCGCCCGCCGCCATCGCGCCCAAATACTGATCGTCAAATTTGCCGACACGCTCGCTCATGATGCCGTCCGTGCGCCATAGTGAAGTCATGCCATCACGTTCATTGATACCGTACACCCAACCATCGAACACAGTGACATCGCGGACCCGCCACCCATCCGGCCAATTGGGCGCGGCGGCCATAAGCCCGTCCCTCCACATCAGGAGCTTGGGCCCGCCGTCACCGCCATAGGTCAGGCCGGCGAAAACCGTGACGTCCAGCGATGCCAACGACGTTATGCGGCTGACACGCCCCTCGGAGGTCGGGTGGTCGTAGATGACGCGCCATGTCGCGCCGCCGTCATCCGACCGCTGCAGCAGCGCCCGCCATGCCGAAGATGCGGCGACCAAGCCGCCGTCATGTGGGATCATGGCGTGGACATGGAACGCCAAGCCATCTTGCAGAACGCGCCATTGCCAGTCACGGCCATCGCTGACCATAAATTCGCCACGCCCAGTGCTGGCGCGCGGGTCTTCAAACGGCCAGTACATCATGCCGTTGTGAACAAGTGGCAAACCGGCATCTTGGCTAAACAAATGCTGTTCGTAGCGTGTTTGCCGGGTGGCCGGATCAAAGCTGTAGATGTCGGCGGCGTTGTGGTTCACGAATTTGACGCTGTTGGCGAACCAGATACGACCGTCATAGCCGATGATTCGCGACACCGCGGACCACGGCCCCGGCTGTGCCAACGGCACCAAACGATCGGTGATTTGCGCAACCGCGGGACCAACAAGTCCGATCGCCAGAACCAAAGCCAAGAGCCAATATCGAACAAACCAGAAAGTGGACGCGTGAAACAGGTCTGCCTCCCTGCGATCCTCGCCGCCACCCTAGTCTGGCCGCCACCGCGCGATGCGAGCAAGGGCAATGTCCGTGGATCGACGAGATCGCGGGTTGTCGCGCGGTTCATATTGGGACTAGATTTTCAGTTGGCTCAGTTGGGAGCGTGCCATGACGAAGCCGATGACATTTGACGGGTTCAAGGCCTCTTTGCGCAATCCGTCCCCACCCGACGCGCTGTCGTTGCCCTTACAAGCCCTGTGGTACGAGTCCACCGGCGATTGGGACCAGGCGCACACAGCCGCGCAGCAGGCGGACAACACCGACGGCGCCTGGGTTCATGCCTATTTGCATCGGGTTGAGGGTGACCTCAGCAACGCGCGGTATTGGTATCGACGGGCGGACAAACCGGAATCGACGGCCACGCTCGCCGAGGAATGGTCGGCAATTGTTCGAACACTGCTGTCGTCGGCAGTGTAGGATAACCGCGCGCCGTCATCTGAGCAAAGTATCGCGGGAAGCGCTGCTTCTTGCGTATTGCGTCACCAGGCTCCGGATGGACAAGGCGAGCACCGACAAACAAGCCACACCTGCGCAGTTAGCAACAAGTCAATCACTTGGGCCAATCATTCTCTAGAACTATCAATTGGCGCATTTCCTTTCGGCTTACTCATGATGACCAAAAAATATCCAATTGGTTCCGTCGGGGCGGTCGCCATTTAGTTGCATAGTACTATTTCCTCTGCCCATACGGACCGATTGCATATGCAAGTGTGGCCCGTATTTGTCCACAACACGAATGTGGGAATTGAGGGCTCGGTGTAGTGGTGACGAGAACCGGGAACGTCCCGTTCAGCGATAGACGGAAGGCAAACTCGGTTGGTTTCCAACCACGCTCGGACAGGCGAGCTCGCCGGTCTGGCCAGTGCTGCCAAGTCGCGACGACGCTTCCAGGAAACCCAACAAACCTTCATCGTCAAGAGCCCGCCCTAGGCCCAAACGTCGGCAATGTCTATTGCGAGTAACCCAGACCACTCGGTGATGCTGTTGAACCTAGAGGACCTCGTGCCATGAACGCTCCGGAAGCGAGAAACGCGAAATCTGCCGAAAACACAAAAGAACGGACTTCGGGCGTTCATGACGCCGGCGCCAAACTCAGATCTTCAATTGCCGGCCGGCTTTCCGCACTCAAATTGCGGACGAAGATCCCCGCGATCATTATCGGCGCAGCACTTATTTCAGCCGTCGTCGTGGGTATATTGAGCACGAACAGGGCAAGCCATGCGTTGCGCGTCGAGGCGGAGAAAAAGTTCCAAGCGTTGGTGGAAGCCAAAAAGAATAGTCTGAGTGATTACTTAGAATTTATTCGCCAAGATCTGCGCATTATCTCCGGCAACGCCACCGTCCGCGCGGCCCTCGCCGACTTTCGTCGCGGCTGGCAAGATATCGGAATCAACCCCACCCAAAAACTGCAGCGCCTGTACATTGAAGACAACCCGCATCCGACCGGCAAAAAAGATGATCTGGATTTCGCCAATGACGGCTCGATCTATAGTCGGGCTCACGCCCAGTATCACCCATGGATCCGCAGTTTTCTGCGCGAGCACGGCTACTACGACATCTTTCTCTTCGATCCGGATGGCAATCTTGTCTACACAGTCTTCAAGGAACTTGACTACGCGACCAACTTAAGACGGGGTCAATGGAAGGACACCGACCTCGGCAATGCCTTCCGCGCGGCGCGATCGAGCGGCGTTGCGGGAGAACATTTCTTTTTCGATTTCAAGCCTTACGCGCCGAGCCACGGCGCGCCCGCCAGTTTCATATCGACCCCAATTGTTGATGACCGGGGCACGCTTGAAGGCGTTCTGGTTTTCCAAATGCCCATAGATAGGCTCAATGCCACAATGCAGCAAACGGCCGGTATGGGCGAAACCGGCGAGACTTTCATTTTTGGGATTGACAGTCTCATGCGGAGCGACTCGCGATTTGCTGCCGAGTCGACGATTTTGGCCAAGAGCGTCGACACGGAAGCCGCCAAACGAGCGCTTGCCGGCGAGCAAGGTGTGTTGGTGGGAACCGATGCCAGCCGCGGTGAAGTTCTCTCGGCCTATGACTACATTGACTTTCTCGGCACACGGTGGGGGCTGGCGAGCGAAGCGTCGACCGATGAGGTTTTCGGGCCGATCCGCAGCATGGTCAAGTTCAACGTTCTATTTGGGCTCTTGACACTCGTTGGCGTTTCCGTCCTTGGCTTCTTGTTCGCGCGCACCATTGTGCGACCCATGAGCGCACTGTCGACCGTGACAACAGAGATCGCCGAGGGCAACAAATCGGCCGACGTACCTGCACGCGTGCGTCAAGACGAACTCGGTGACATGGCGCGCGCGGTCGAGATCTTCAAGGCCAACGCCATCAAGATGGAACAATTGGCAGCTGAACAACTTGAAGCTGAACGGCAGGCCGCCGAGGATCGTGAAAAGGCCCAGCAGGAGCGTGAGACGGCACGTATCCAACGCGAACACGAAATGAAGGAAACGGAAGAAGCCGCCGAAGCTGAGCGCAAGGCCGCGCTTACAGCGATGGCCAATAGCTTTGAACAGGCCGTCATGGGTGTGGTCAGCGGGGTCGGCGATTCAGCCAAGGAACTCGAGGTAACGGCCAAGGCGATGAACCAAACCGTCGATGTCACCAATGAACAGGCCCTGAGCGCGTCATCCGCCACCGAGCAGGCATCGACAAACGTGCAGACGGTGGCTAGCGCTGCGGAACAGCTCGCTGCGTCCATTCAAGAGATCACACGCCAAGTCAATCAATCGGCCGACAATTCCAGAGCGGCCACCGGCCTGGCCGAGCGTACGAATGAAACCGTCGGTGCCCTATCTGAGGCCACCCAACGTATTGGCGAAGTCGTTACCTTGATCAATGACATCGCCAGCCAGACCAACTTGCTCGCGCTGAATGCGACCATCGAGGCGGCGCGCGCCGGCGATGCCGGCAAAGGGTTTTCGGTCGTCGCCGCGGAAGTCAAAGAACTGGCGAGCCAAACCGCCAAAGCCACCGACGAAATCAGCCAGCAGATCACCGCAATTCAGCAGACGTCCTCCGGAGCCGTTGATGCGATCGGCGAAATCGCCACCGCCATCGCCGGCATCAACGACCTGGCGACCGGGATCGCCGCCGCGGTTGAAGAACAGGCGGCGGCCACGAACGAGATCAGTCGCAACGTTCAGGAAGCCGCTTCCGGAACCTCTGTGGTCAGCAGTAATATTTCGCAGGTCTCCAATGCGGTCGGCGAAACCGGCAGCGCGGCGCAAAGCGTCCTCACCGCCGCCGGCGACCTAACCACAAAGTCCGAGAACTTGCGCCGTGAAGTTGACGCGTTTCTGAGAGACGTCCGTGCCGCGTAATACGTGTCAGCGCCGCAATTGCCGCTCGAACAGCGCGAACATACGCTCCCAATGGCGTTCGGCGGCAGGTTTGACGTAGACAGGTCGCGCTGGAAACGCAAAGCCGTGCTCGGTGCCGGGATAGATCTCAACCCGATGCTTGACACCCGCCGCGGTCAAAATCCCGGGCAGTGAATCGACCACAGATTGCGGCACGTATTGATCGTTCTCGGCAAACGCCAAGTACAGTTCACCCTTGATCTGTTTGGCCGAAAGATGCGGTGAATTTTCACCGTCCGTGACGATGCCCACGCCGTAATAAGAGGCGATGGCAGCCATATCGTCCGGGTAGGCAGCCGCCACCGAGACGACATACTGGCCGCTCATGCAATACCCAACGCAACCAACAGGCCCCGCGGCGGCGGCGGGTGCGGTGCGAATGTGGTCCAGTATGGATTTGGTGTCGTCGACTACCCGGGCATTGGTCAACGTGTGCATGACCTTGAACATCTTCTGACGCTCATTGTCGTCGCTGCGTATCGTCAGCGGGTCGAAGCCATAAGCGCCTTCCCGGCCGGTTCGATAATACATATTCGGCAGCATCACGTAGTAACCGACCGTGCCGATACGCCGCGCCATGTCGCGCAGTTCCTCGCGGATTCCGGGTGCGTCCATGTACATGATCACGGCGGGAAATACCCCGCCTTCGTCCGGATGACAGACAAACCCATCCATCATACCATCGGCCGTTGGCATCTCGATTTCATGCTCAATCATCGGCTGCATTCCCTCCCCGTTGCGCCATGTGATTCCGGTCTTGCGACCGGACCTTGATTTCTAATCATCGGGCCAATCGACTTCGTCTTCGCTGACCAGCTCGCCACGCATCGACGGTCCGTGGCTATGAACACGCTCGGGATCGCCGCACACGAGATGGTGCCACTCCGGCAAATCATGTCCAAACGCAACCAAACGATACGCGCAACTATGGGGCAGCCAATCGAGTTTGCGGATGTTTTTCGGCGTGATTTTCACGCAGTCAGCAACGTTACCTCGGCGATTGGCATAGTCCATGCAACGGTGTGTATCCAGATCGAGATATCGACAGGCGGCGTCGGTCAGGGCGATCTCATCTGTATCTTCGTCGACCACACGAATCTGGCAGCAAAGGCCGCAGCCGTCGCACAGCGATTCCCATTCCCGAGGACTCATTTGATCGATCTTCTTGTCGCGCCAAAATGCCATACGGGCCTCGCGCTACGTCGCAGTCTGGGCACCAGCGCCAACAAACCACACGAGGATTGCGGGAATATCGTCCATCCGGCAAAGTGCGGTCATCTGCTTAGTGAACAGTACACGATCAACGGGAGGTTTTGAGAATGGCGACCACCGCGCGTGATATCGATGGTGACCGAGGTCCCCGCGATTGGTCGGTTCAACCGCCTTATCTTCACGCCGCTTACAAGTCCACCGTGGCCCGCGCGCCGACAAAACCGCTGTTGCCGCTGCCGCAAACCGTCTCGGAAATGACGGGGCCGCTGTTTGGCGACGATACCGTGGCGGACATCGACAGCGATCTGACGCGCAATGCTGCCAAAGACGGAGAGGCCATCGGCGAACGCATTATCGTAACCGGTCGAGTCATGGACGAAGCCGGTCGACCGGTGCCGCGAACATTGGTCGAAATCTGGCAAGCCAACGCCGCTGGCCGGTACGCCCACTTGAAGGACCTCCATGATGCGCCGCTCGATCCCAATTTCTATGGCGCCGGGCGTTGCATGACCGACGACGACGGCGTCTATCGGTTTACCTCTGTCCGACCGGGCGCCTATCCCTGGCGCAACCACGAGAACGCCTGGCGGCCCGCCCACATACACTATTCCTTGTTCGGTCCCTGTTTGCTGACCCGGCTGGTCACGCAGATGTACTTTCCCGGTGACCCTTTGTTGCCGCTCGATCCGATCTACAACAGTGTGCCGGACGAAGCCGCGCGCGCGCGCTTAATCGCCGATTACGCGCACGATGTCAGTCAGCCGGAATGGGCGCTCGGCTATCGTTTCGATATCGTATTGCGCGGCCCCAAGGCCACACCACGGGAGGCGTGACATGCCCACACAAACCGCCAGCCAAACGGTCGGTCCTTTCTTTCACTACGCGTTGATCCGCGAGGGTCAGAATGTCTTGGTCAACGAGGCCACCGCTGGCGAACGCATCAGGATCGAAGGTACGGTCCGAGATGGCGAAGGCGCGCCGATCCCCGATGCCATGATCGAGATTTGGCAGGCCAACGCCGCGGGCCGCTACAAGCACCCGGTCGATGTTCAGGATAAGCCGCTTGATCCCGCGTTCAACGGCTATGGTCGGGCACCGACCGATGACGACGGTCTGTTTTGGTTCGAAACCATCAAACCTGGTGCGGTCCCCGGCAGCGGCAATATGTGGCAAGCCCCCCACATCAATGTCACCGTTTTCGCACGCGGTATGCTCAGCCACGCCATGACCCGACTCTATTTTTCCGATGAGACCGACGCGAATGGCGACGATGCCGTCTTGACCTCGATCGAAGACCCCGCGCGGCGCCAAACTTTGGTGGCTGAGCGCGAAGATCGCGACGGTCGTCGCGTATACCGTTTCGATATCACGTTGCAGGGCAGCGAAGAAACGGTGTTTTTTGATGGTTAGCATAAACAGCTATCGATCTAGTTTGCGCTGACTGTGAGTGATCCGCTTTATGCTCAGCCGGCAATGGCTGCGTTGTTCGATAGTCGGGCGCGCTTACAGGGTATGCTCGATTTCGAGGCGGCTTTGGCGGCGGCTCAAGCTGATGTCGGATTGATCCCGTCCAAGGCCGCCAAGGAGATTGCCCGGCAGTGCCAGGGCGGTCTCTATGATCCCGACGAGATATTCGCCGCCGCGGCGCATGCGGGCACGCCAGCCATTCCTCTGGTGAAGGCACTCACCGCACGTGTCGGCGATACGGCGCGCGGATATGTGCACTGGGGGGCCACCAGCCAAGATGCGGTCGACACCGGTTTGATGCTTCAAATGCGGCGGAGTATCACGCTGTTGGTAGAGCAGTTGATTGGCCTTGGCGCGTTGGCGTCAAAGCTCGCCGATCGTCATCAGAGTACGCCGATGGTGGCGCGGACCCTACTGCAACAGGCCCTGCCGATGCCGTTCGGCCTGAAAGCCGCCCACTGGCTATCGGCCGTGACTCGCGCCATTATCCGCTTGCGCCGCGACAGTAGAGACTCTCTGTGTGTCCAACTTGGTGGCGCCGCCGGCACGGCCGCCGCCCTCGGCCAGGACGGCGCGCAAATCGCGGCTTTGATGGCCGACCGGCTTGGCCTCGCGACACCCTCCCTGCCCTGGCACACCGAACGCGATCGAATCGGCGTGGTGACATCGGCCGTGGGCTTGGCGGCAGCAGCCGCAGGCAAGATCGGTCATGACATTGCCGCGCTGATGCAAACCGAAGTGGGTGAACTGCTGGAATCCGCAGGACCCAATAAGGGTGGTTCGTCAACGTTGCCTCACAAGCGCAACCCGGTCTCTAGCGTGCTTGCCCAAACAGCCACGCGCTTGGCGGTCGGCCACGCACAAGCGTATTTCGGCACTTTGATCCATGAGCACGAGCGTGCCGTCGGCGCATGGCACGCCGAATGGTCGATTGTTACCGACTTGTTCTGCACAACATCGGCGGCGGTCAGCTATGCCGCGGACAGCCTAACCAACATTGACGTCGACGAATCGCGGATGCACGAAAATCTTGCGCGCAGCAGCGGATTGATCATGGCCGAATCGGTCATGATGCATTTGGCAAACCGGATGGGCCGAGCCAACGCCAAGGCTCTGGTGTCCGAACTCTGTCAGTCAGTCGCCACGTCGGGAAAGCCCCTGCGTGCACAGCTCGCGGCGGACAAGCGCGTGACCGATCAGGTGTCTGAGCAAGAGCTGGATGCACTGATGGCGCCGGAAACCTATTTCGGAAGCGCGGGCATTTACATCGAAAACGCGCGCCGTGACTTTGATCGCGCCGTCGCGGACGAGACGAAACCGTGAGTAAGACCAAACTGGCCGGCAAAGTCGCGCTGATCACGGGCGGCGCGCGCGGCCTGGGACGCGGTTATGCGTTGCGCTTGGCCGGCCTCGGCGCCGATATCGCCATTATCGATCGTAACCTCAAGGCGGCCGACGTCTACGCGTTCGAACGGGCCTTGCTCACAGCAGACACGGTGATGGAGGAGTGTGAGGCTCTGGGCGTGCGGGCGACCGGCCTGGAAGTCGATTTGATCAATCGTGGCGCGACCGAGGCGGCGGTCGCCCAAATTGCCGCAGATCTGGGGCGCATCGATATCGCGATCTGCAATGCAGGCGGCGGCACTGTGAGGTTCGCTGACGAGCACCCCACACAAGCCGGCGCCAATGCCGTCATGGACGAAGTAACCACGGGAACTCCGGCTGATTGTCCGGACACCATGCTCGAACGCGTCATGGACCTCAACATCAAAACCTGCATGCACACTTGTATGGCTGTTGCGCCCTATATGAAGCGCCAAGGGGGCGGCAAAATCATCACCGTATCGTCGACTGCCGGTGTCGGTGCCCGGGGCAGCTATCATCCCTATGGCACGGCCAAGGCCGCGATCATTCATTACACGCGGGCACTCGCCCAGGAGCTGGCGCCGTTCAATATCAACGTCAATGCAATTGCGCCGGGAATCATTCGAACCGGGCGACTCGGTGATCGTGCAAGAATGGCCGCGGAACGCGTGCCGTTGGGACGCGAAGGCACGATCGATGATTGCGCCGGCGTGGTCGAGTTCCTGGCGACCGACCTGTCCGACTATGTCACCGGACGCACAATCATCATCGACGGTGGACTCGAACCATAGCGCACCCTCACCCGTGTGCGAGTGGCGAGGTGACATCGCGAAACGACGGCTCGAACGACGTCACCACGTCGACCACGGTCGGCTTCTCAGTCGCGAGCGCCTCGGTCAGGGCATCTGCGATCCGGTCCGGGCTCTCGACCCGAATGCCGTTCACACCCATCGCTTTCGCAATCTCGGCGAAGTTCATCGCCGCAAACGTGCTGGCGATGGTGCGGTTGCCTTGGCCATGCTTGACCCAGCCCAACGCACTGTTGTTCAGGACCACTGCGACAATCGAGATGTTCTCGTCACGGGCGGTCATGATGCCGTTCATCGCCATGCCGAAACCGCCGTCGCCCGTCACCGCAATCACTTGTCGGCCGGGAAATACAAGCTTTCCGGCCAACGCCGCCGGTATCGCATAGCCCATGGCTCCTATCCCGGGCATCAGCAATGTGCCCGGTGCTTTGGTCTGAAAATAATGCACCATAAACAGGCGATTCTCGCCCGCATCACAGGTGAATAACGCATCCGCATCTGTTGCCGCGATGAGTTCTGAAAACAAGCGCTGTGGCATGATCGGCACGTCGCTCGAACTATATCCGACGTCCTCAAAAAAGCCGTGCGCGGCACGGGCTGCATTCAACGCCTGCTTGCGCGCGGCGATTGTCTCGCCCGTTCGTGCTCCGGTCGCCCTCACCGCATCCGCGATCTGTGTCAGTGCATCACCGGCGTCCCCAACGACCACCGTATCGCAGGGAAAGGTCCAACTGGCGTTTTTCGGTTCGATATCGATCTGCACCAGCGTCTGCCTCGCCGGATCAATCAGTGCCGGATTCTCGTTGGCGCTATCCGCGGGACCCAAGCGGGTACCGACAGCCAACACCATGTCCGCGTCGCCGATGACTGCGTTGGCTGTCGCCTGACCAAAGTTTCCGCAGACGCCCAGCGCCCAATCGGCCGTTTCCGCAAAAACGCCCTTTCCGGACGCGCTAGTGGCGACCGGCGCGCCGACCAAAGCGGCGAGCGCGGCCAGTTGATCGTAAGCCTGAGCAATGCGCACGCCATTGCCGGCAATGATGACGGGCTGCCGCGCGGCGCTCAACGCGCGCGCCGCATCCTTGATGCTGTTCGGATCCGCCGCCGGCTTGGCCGGAAGATAATGCGACGTCGGATACAGGAATGGCCTTTGCTTGGGATCGATCGTCCCCTGAAAACAACCGGAATGATAGATCACACCGACCGGGCCGCGTTCGCCGCTCAGGGCATGCTTAATGGCAAGCTGCGTGGCGTGGACGGCCTGCGCTGGCTGATGCGCTACCGACGTATATTTGGTCACCGCCGCCAAGGCTTGTTTCGTGTCCACAGCGCCATAGTCGCCGGTGCCACTCTGATAGGGCGCGTGCTGCGAGTACGGATGAACATCCGACAAATCAGTCAAGACCAGCATCGGTGACGATCCGAAATGTGCCTCGAGGGTGCCGAGAAACCCATTCGCGAGCATAAAGATGCCCTGGCCGGTGCACACGCCGGGCTTACCGGTCAGACGACCGTAAACCTCGGCCATTACGCTCGCCAACTGCTCGTGGCGCACCAAAACTGCGCGGATGGTCGATTGATGGTCGTATAGCGCGTCGTATAAGCGGCCCATATTGCCGCCCGCGATTCCAAAGACCATGTCGATGCCAGCTTCTTCCAAAACCCGCACAATACCTTCGGCGCCACGGATTTCGTCCCGCAAACCAACACTTGTAGTTGCCATGTCACCCCCGCCGATATGGTGAGATTTCGCGCGATCGTAACAGCTCGTCCGTCGCAACCAACGTCGCGCTGCACATGGCACGCCCGCATTGCGCGCCGGGCTCCGCCCTACCCGTATCCGTAACCTTTGCCAGGTCCAGGGATAGCGCCTCTAAGCACCCATTTGAGGAATCTGCGATGCCGTGGTGATCTTGTCGGCGCACTGGCACGTACAAATCCTCTGTAAGCCACGACTGGCAGGAAGTTATCCAGAACGTGAACCGCGATGTCGTCATCATCGGCGCCGGGCCCGGCGGCCTCGCCGCTTCGTTGCTCCTGGCTAATGCCGGATGCAATGTCACCATCCTCGAGCGCCAACCACGGGTTGGCGGGCGATGTACAGCATTGGAAATCGACGGATTTCGGTTTGATTTGGGTCCAACCTTCTTTTTGCATCCGCGGACCCTAGAAGAGATTTTCGCGGCCTGCGGCGCGCGCTTGGCGCGGCATTTCACTGATGCGCGAATTCGCCTCGCCTTTTCGTTTCAGAGTAAATATCTCGGTATGTCACCATTCGATTGCCCGAATTTGTTTACCATACTATCTTTCATTGAATACGCATTCGGTATCTTTCACCCAATTGGCGGCTGCGGCGCCGTGAGCGAAGCGATGGCCGAACTGGCGCGGTCGATAGATGTGCGGATTCGTCTCAATGAGCCGGTCAAGCACTTGGTTTTTTCGGGGCGGCGCGCGGTCGGCGTCGAAACATCGGCCGCTCGTTACTGCGCCGATGGCGACCCGCCCGGCTTGAGAAAACCGACTTATCCTGCTCAACCTTCATGATGAACCTCGGCATCAAGGGGCGCATCGATTCGCTTCAACATCACTCGACCCTGATTGCCGATGACTTTGCCAACGATATGTCCGATGGTCCGAGCGCGGCGGTTTTGCCGGCGCAACCGTCGCTTTATGTTCAAAACGCGCGTGTGACCGATCCCGGTCTCGCGCCGACGAATTATAGTCCACTATATGTTTTGGCGCCGGTGGGGAGCTTGCGCGGCGGCACTGATTGGCGGCAACAGCGACATCGATTCCGCGAAGTAGTCCTCGACCGGCTCGCTTGCAGATCGGCATCTTCTTCGTCCACAGCGAACTGCCCACCAGACTCGCACAGACCAACTCACCGAACCCGGCCGATCCATAGGAACGGTCGCCGGGTTGGGCGATCCATGAAGGCGGGCCAGCGCGCCACGGCCGGCGGGATCTGAATTGGCACCATGGCCTCTTGTTTGCCGAGCGCGACCAGTTCCGCGACGCGATCCTCCGTACGTGGATGGGTACGCAGAAGGCTTGAATCGACCTGGCGTTGCCCGGGTCGCAGCACCCTTTGCCACCACTTGGTCTGTGCACCTTCGATACGCAGCAACGCCGCAGCCAAACCGGCCGGATCGCCGGTCAAACGCGCCGCTTCCGTATCAGCGGCGAACTCGCGTGTCCGCGACAAGGCCAACTGCAATAGATCGACGATCATCGGCGCGGCGATCAGCAAGGCGATGACCGCCCAGGACACTGTATCCGCCCCGCCGCCAAGCAAAGGCAAGGCGAAAAAGGCAGCGATCAAGCCGACGAACGACAGGGCGCGGGTCATCCGTCCGATCATCGCCGCCAGCATCATGACACCGATGTCGTTGTGGCGAATGTGACTGATTTCGTGCGCCATGACACCGGCGAACTCGCGCAAAGGCATGCTCCTGAGCAGTCCGTCAGTCACGGCGATGGCGGCATTACCAGGTTTGCCGACCGTTACCGCGTTCATCGTCGGGCTGGGCAGGTAATACAGGGCCGGCAGCGAGTCCAGCTGCGCGCGCGCGGCGAGCGTGGATACGACCTTGTAGATTTCCGGCGCATCGGCCGCGCGCAGCGGCATCGCCCCCGACAATCGCAGCAAGACCCCGCGTGAGACCCATCGTGCGATCAACACGCCGAACGCGCCAATCACCGCAAGCCACAAAACGCCCTTCGCGCCCGCGACGATCCAGCCACAGGCGGCCAGCAGGCCGACCATGGCCAACATCAACGCCCCGGTTTGCAGGGCATTCTGGAAAGCGCGCGCGCGGCGGCGCTCATGATCGATCGGTACAAAGTAAGACGTCACAGTACTCTCATAGGTAGGAAGCATTCGCCGACCCGACAAGCCGACCATACCCGGTCCGGTAATCGCGACTTTGGGGCCGCCCTGGGGTACCATAGACCCAACGAGCAATGTTCAAGAGGGGGCGGCGATGACCCTGGCGCGATCGGTCCAAGACCTCAAGACACCAAGTGTGTTGAACAGCGAAGAATGGGCTTTGCGCGTCCGTTTGGCCGCGGCCTATCGGGTTGCGGCCCACTTGGGTTGGACCGAGTCGATTTACGGCCATATCACCCTGCGCGTGCCCGGGCCGGAACGCCATTTTCTAATCAACCCTTGGGGCTTGCGGTTTGATGAAGTGACCGCATCCAGTCTGGTCAAGATCAACGCCGATGGCGCGGTGGTCGGCGACAGCGCGTACGGTGTCAATCGCGCCGGCTTTACCATCCACAGTGCCATTCATGAAGCGCGCGACAATGCCCATTGCGTGTTTCACATTCACACCACGGCCGGCATGGCCGTCGCCGCGCAAGCCGACGGTCTGTTGCCCGTCAGCATGCCCGCCACCGGATTTTATCAGCGCGTGGCCTATCATGACTATGAAGGACCGAGCCTGAAACTGGATGAACGTGCGCGCCTGGTGGCGTCACTCGGCGACAAAAATGTACTGATCCTGCGCACACACGGGCTGTTGACCTGCGGCCACACCACAGAAGAAGCCTTTATTCGCATGTTTCGTCTCCAGCGAGCCTGCGAAATCCAAATCGCCGCCCTTGGGAAATCTCGTATCCGGCGGCACGCGTTTAACCGTACCGTCGGAAACTTCTTTGCGAAGCTCAAGGAATTCAAAGCGGTCGTCTGTGCGCCGCGTCATCAATTCTCGATGAAGAATCCAAATCGCCGCCCAATCCGGCGGAACGCGTTTAACCGTACCGTCGGAAACCGTCTGTCGAGAAGCCGCAGTTCTGACCGATGATTTTTTGTCAGGGAATGACGGCGAACCGGTCGGCGCCCTGGAATTCAACGCCTATGTGCGTTTGATCGAGCAACAAGACGCGTCATTCCGCGAGTAACCAAGGACACGGGGGCAAAATGACCTGCCGCGCGGCTCTATTCCTTGTCAGCGTTGTCGCGATGCTCGCCAGCACGGCCGCGAGAGCTGACTACCAGGCTGGCGTCCGACAATTCGACCGTGGCGATTATGTCGGTGCCGCCGATGCATGGCGCGATGCCGCCCTGTCCGGCGATCTGAACGCGCGTTTTCAACTGGGTCGGCTTTATGAGGAAGGACTCGGCGTGCCACAAAGCTATGTGCATGCACATGCCTGGTACAACCTGGCCGCGGCTCTCGGCCATCCAGAAGCACGAGCGGCGCGCGACACGCTGGCCGGCGGCATGACCGGAGAGCAAATCGCGGCCGCGCAAACGTTGGCCGTCCAAATGAGCAGCGGGGCGCCTGCGTCTTCAGATCCAAGCGTTGTGGCGGCGCCAACGGGCGTCGCAAAATCACCAGCACCGGCGCGAAACGGCAATGACAATCCCAACTTGGTACCAAACGTCTATCGGCACACCAACTGGCGCTAGTCAATTGACCGTCAAAGTCACCCATTGGCCGGGCGCCTCGGGCTAACCCTTTCCCAATCCGCCGCGCTTTGCCAAGATAGTCGCCACAAATATGACCGGGTGCATGAAGCGCGGGGAGGAAAGAAACATGAAACGGCGCGCATTCTTGAAAGGCGCGGCCGCCGGCGCGGCCGCCGCCGCGATGGTTTCGGCCCCCGCCATCGCCCAACAGAAGTTCGAATGGCGCATGGTCACCACCTGGCCGCGGAATTTTCCGGCGCTGGGCACCGGCGCCCAACGCATGGCCGACAACATCACGGCGATGTCCGGCGGCCGTCTCACGGTAAAGCTTTACGGCGCCGGCGAATTGGTGCCGGCGTTTGAAGTCTTCGACTATGTGCGCGAAGGCAACGCCGAATGTGGCCACGATGCGCCCTACTATTGGATCAACAAGCACTCGGCCGTGCCGTTCTTTTGTTCGGTCCCGGCGGGCTTGACGCCGCAAGAACATACCGCCTGGATCTACGGGGGTGGCGGCCAAGAGCTGTGGGACGAACTTTACGATGAGTTCGGCTTGATCGCCTTTTTGGCCGGATCTGGCTGCCCGAACATGGGTGGTTGGTTTCAGCGCGAGATCAATTCGCTGGATGACCTCAACGGCTTGAAAATGCGGATACCCGGCCTGGGTGCAGAAGTATTTGCGCGCCTTGGCGTCACGACATTGAACCTTGCCGGGGGCGAAATCTTACCATCGCTACAGACCGGCGCGATCGACGCCACGGAATGGGCGGGGCCCTATTTGGATCTGGCGTTCGGGTTCTACAAAGTCGCGAAATATTACTACGGCCCCGGGGTTCACGAACCGGGTCCAGGCCTGTCTTTGGTCATTAACAAGGAGGCATACGAAGCTCTGCCCGACGACCTGAAACTGATTGTCAGAACCGCGGCCGGTGACGAAAATGGCCGCATGATCGCCGAAACGACCGCATTCAATGCCTCAGCGTTGGAGACGTTGATCCAGGAACACGGCGTCGATGTGCGTCATTTTCCGGACGACGTGTTGCAAGCGATGTTCGAAATATCAGAACAAGTACTCACCGAAACGGCGGCGAAGACCGAGATCGGCGGCCGCATTTTCGACAGCTGGAATGCATTCCGCGGACGCATGGCAAGCAATGCGGCATTCAGTGAACTTGGCTACATGGGTAATCGTGCTGCCTAGTCACAAGATTGAACGGCTTCGCGCGGCACACCGTCGTGTCGCCGTGGCGCTGTGGCTCGTTTGTGCCGGGAGTCTTCTTGCCGCCTGCTCCGAAACACCGGAGGAACGGGCCCGTGCCGCCTACGACAGCGGCGATTTTGAAGACGCACGCCTGTTAGCGGCCAAACTTGCCGCGCAAGACAATATTGTTGGCCTTGAGCTGCTGACCTTGATCCATCTGCAGGGCCTTGGCGGTCCGATCGACTACGTGCAGGCCATGGACTATGCCGAACGGGCCGCGCGGGTCGACCAATCCTATAAGTCCCTCGATCGCACCATCCGCCTGCGTATCGGCGAAGCCGTTGGCGCCTCGCAGCGCGCCTTCAAGCGTGAAGACTATGAGCGCGCTTATGATATTGCGGAACCACTCGCCCGATATGGTCACGAACAAAGCGCCGCGATCGTCCAGATGATGCGCGATCAGCAATATGTCCGCCTCGATGGCTCTGACATGTCGTGGCAATTTTTTTGGCAGGATTGCAGCGGCAATACGCGGTACGATTCCACCGACGGTGACCGCGATCCGTTTGCCGAAAAATGCGTGGGCCGCAGGGCGATTTGGGATGGCTTGGTGACGCGCGTTGTGCGCAACGACGTCTATATTCGCATGACACCGGGGCGCCCGCGTGCACGCGACGACCTGGTCCTGAAATTCGATGATGACAAAATCGATCGCAGTCTTGCCAGCCCGGGCAAAAAGATTCGCTTTCGGGGCGAAATCAACACGCGCGGCAATCCCAACGAACCCGACACATTGATCCATGCCGCATTGATCGGCCCAGCGCCCCTGACAGCCCAAGAAGAAGCCGCGGCGATCGCGAGAAAAGAAGAAACTCTTCTGCGCCGGGTCATGCAAGGTTGCCAAACGCTGGTCGAACGCCAGCTGGAAGCAAGCCACATGCCGGATTGGGCGCTGAGCCTGCCCGAAGAAATCCGTGCAGTAACCAAGCGTGGCCGAAATTTCTTTGTCGCAATCGGAATCACAAGCAAGGAGAACGCATTTCGCAAACTGGACGACGGCAGTTGGACGTCGGAGTTCACCGGCTATTTCTCGGTGCAAAGTTCCGTTGCACGCATGGCGTCAACCGCTGATTTCATTGCCCACTGTGAAGCAGACAGTTCCTTTGAATCGAATTCGCCGTTTGAGGAGCACATTGCGGTTGAAGTGGTTCAAGTATCCGCACCGCGCATGCTCCAAGCGCCGGCCGCACGACGCGGTCGTAGTACGGTGACCCGATAGGCTCACTCCTCGAGCGGACGCGGCGCGTAACGCAGATCAGTCTCCTGTATCGCTGTCCACAAACGCGCGGCCGTGGCTTTGTGACCGTCTCGCGTTTGATGGCGGTCATCGCAATAGTTCGTCTCGTCCGCGTGCCGAATATCGATCAGCACGCTACGTGGATGGTTTGCAAAATTGACCATCCGTTCATGAACGGCGCGCGACCAACCCTCGGCTGGGCCACGCGCCGGCAATGACATCAGTGCAACTTGGAAGTCGAACTGCTCAGCAAGCGCAAAAACGCTTTCAAGCCGCGCGTTGAATCGTGCCAACGCCATATCCAGCGTTGCTTCGTCGATGTTACGCGGCACCTCGCGGTCGCGGGCACCAGCAATGCGTTCGAAGGCATGCTCGACCGTGACGGCAATCAGTTCGTAGGCGAGCGATTTCTCGCGGACAGCGGTGTGCCACCGCTGCACCTCGCTCGGCGTGGCCAAGTCGCCCGTGCTTGCGGTCCAGAACACAAGATCGGGTCGTCCGATATGCAGAGCGCCGGCTAAAGTGCGTGCTGCAAATACGCTGTCAGACCCCGCACGGGCGAAATTTCGAATCACACCGCCGGCAATGAGAACCAACTCATGCGCCCATGACGACGAGTCGTCTGTGCAGTAAAATCCGCCGGTCGCACCGTCACCGAACGCCCACGCGACAAACGGCCGCCGGCCATCATCGCGTCCCATGGCCAACGCGCGTGTGACGCCTTCACGTGCCGGCAGCGCCGTGGTTCGCGGTACGCCGTCCGTGTAAACATAGGCACGTTGCTGCGACACGTCGTGCACATGCACACGCACACGGGGATCGATTCCGTAAAATACCGCGCCCCAATCGTTCGCGAACTGCCGCATGCCGAAGCGGGCCGCGACTTCCAACAAAATCAGGGCAGCAATGACAATGAACAAAAACCGTCTCATGGCGTCACAACCATAACATTGGTTTTTGTCGCCTCTTGTTTTTCTAGTCCCGCATGTTGAATGGCAACCATAGGACCTTGCCCCAAGATACGCGACTACATACCAACAGGCATCGCCTTTTCGGGCTCCCTTTTTTTGGACTTGGCAGCAAATAGGGCATGGCGTCGAAAGCGGACACAGAAGTACCCGTGCGCCAATCGAACGTCATGCTCAAAAATCCGGATTGGTACGTTGGGATGCGGACAGGGTGGTCTGCGCCACCACTATCCTAAATGACAAATGAAAAGGCCACGTGGCTTATTCACCACGTGGCCAGTTTCATGAGCCGCAACCGCGTGTATCGTCACACTTTGCGCATTGCCGCCATAATCGCATCGGGTGTGATCGGCATGTGCCGCACCCGCGCACCGACCGCATTGAATATGGCATTGGCAACCGCTGGCCCGACCACCGTTGACGACGGTTCCCCAACACCACTCGGATGATGCCCGGATTCCACGATCTCCACATCGATCTTGGGAACTTGGCGTAAACGGATCGGCACATATGTGTCAAAGTTGTGCTGTTCAAATGCGCCGTCCTTGATCGTCAGTCGTTCCGAAAGCACTTGGCTGGCGCCCCACAGCGCCGCGCCTTTCACTTGGGCCTTGATGTTCACGGGATTGATCGCGATTCCCATGTCCATGGCAATCGTCAGCTTTTCAAGCGTCACAGCCCCCGTATCGGGATCGACACCAACTTCCGCGACGCCGGCGACCCAGGTTGGGCTTTGGCGTTCCTCCGCTGATGAAACGGCGATGCCCATGCCATGGTTCTTGGGCATCGATTTACCGTAGTTGGCCTTGCCGGCCGCCACGCGCAGCACATTGGCCAGCCGCTTCGCGCCGCCAACCGTCGCAGATTCGTACGGGATCCACGACCCCTCTTGCGTCCAAGGCAGTGATATCCAAAGGCGATCCATGTAATAGTCAGACCCCGTGCCCGCCGGATAGCCGCTGTTCGGGATACCGCGGCTGCCACCTTCGCCGGACAGCAAGGCGAGTCGCATTTCCAACGGGTCTTTGCCCAAACGATGGGCAATTTCATCGATGAACGACTCGACGACGAAGAAGTTGTACGAGTTCGACACCGTGCGTAGCGCGGACGCTTGCACAGCCCAGGTGGTCTGATCGTGATTGATTCCGCGGACACGGTGATTGGCGACCGAATACCAGTGATCACTGCCACCGATCGACCATTGATCGATGTCGCGGCCCGATCCGTCGGCCGCATCGAGCTGGAGCCAATCGGTGCCAAATTCTTCACCAACGCTGAACCGCGGCCCCATCCAGCCGCACACGATGTCGTGCTCCATGGCGCTGAGTTCACCATCTTTTAGGCCGGCACGGAGTTTGTGGAAGGTTGGTGTACGCGGGAAGCTTGTGGCGAAGTTCGTCTCGCGTGTTTGGATCAATTTGACCGGTCGGCCGGCTTGCATACTGCAATAGGCGGCCGCCAGGATTTCGTCATAATCTTGCTTGCCACCGAACCCACCGCCAAGCACAGATTGGTGAATAACTACAGAAATCTCTTCCGCCGGTTTGCCTGTCACATGCGCCATGTAGCCGGTCAAGGTCATGCGCGCGAATGACGTGCTCTGAGTCCCGGTATACACATGCCACGTGCCATCGACCTCATGCGCGGTGGCGTTCAGTGGCTCCATCGTCGCATGACACACCATGTCGGTGGTGTATTCCATTTCCATGGTTTCGTCGGCTGCTGCCATCGCCCCGTCGACGTCGCCGTCTTGTACCCACGGTGCACCGGCATTCGGGTCCTTTTGTAACTCCCGATATTCGACAAGCAGCTGGTCGAGGCCAACATCGCCGTGGGGGCCAGGATCCCATTCCACATTCAACGCTTTGGCAGCTTTCATGGCGGCAGGAAAGCTTTCCGCGATAGCGATAACCCAACCCGTGCATTTGCCAAACGAGTCATCGACAATCACGGCCTGGACGTATCCGGGAATTGACTGGGCCGCCGAATCATCGACCGACAGCGCTTTTGCGCCGTATCGCGAGCGCGGCATGACCAGCGCACCATAGGCCATGTTGGGCAAGAACGTATCAATGCCATACTTGGCCTGTCCGCTGGTTTTGTCAGGGATATCGAGCGCAGGGACCGACTTGCCGATGATCCGATACGCGTCTGGCGACTTGCGCGGCACATCGCGGAAGTCATCCGGATAGGCGAACATCCGGTCGATTGTCGTTTGCTGCAAGATCGTCGCATAACCGATAGAGCGCCGGGTCGTCTGATCGATGACTTCGCTTTGGCGCGCGATGCAATCCGCAGGCGACGCGCCCAAAATCTTCGCGCCCGCCTCGATCAATGTGATCCTGCCGGCCGCACCGGCCCGCGAGATACGATCGAACTCGGTTGTGACACTGCCGCTATTGACCGTATAGGCCAGACCATATTTTGCGAAATTCTCGACACTGCCCTCAGGGTAGTTCAGTGTCACCTTGTCCCAATCGACCTCCAGTTCATCCGCGATAATCTGTGCCAAGGCGGTCCCGATATGCTGCCCCATTTCGGCCTTAACGATGTTCATCTTCGTTTCGCCCGAGGGCAACATTGTGAACCAAATCGACGGCGTGAATGGGACTGGCGCCGCGGTCGCTGTCCGGCCCGCCGCACCGAGAACCGGCAAAATCCCGATGCCGAACGCCACGCCACTGGCGGCGGCCATGCTGCGCACCAAGACGTCGCGGCGCGAAGGCGCCAAATCATCGACGGTCCGCGCTTTGCTCGAGCTGTTCTTAGACATGTCAGGCCTCCCCTCGCGCGATTTCCGCAGCACGTTTGACTGCGTCGACAATGCGAAAATAGGTGGCACAGCGGCACAAATTGCCATCCATCCAATCGACGATCTCTTCGTCGCTGGGATCGGGATTGCGGTCAATTAACGCTGCCGCTTGCATGATTTGCCCAGACTGGCAATAGCCGCATTGGGGGACTTGTTGCTCGATCCACGATTGCTGCACCGGATGGCGATCGGCGTGATGAAGGCCTTCTATCGTCGTGATCAGGGCGCCATCCGCATCGCCAACGTTTGTTTGGCAGGATCGTACGGCCTCACCATTAACGTGCACGGTGCAAGAGCCGCACAGGCCAATCCCACAACCGAATTTGGTGCCGGTAAGCTGCAGGGTTTCTCGGATCACCCACAGCAGTGGCGTGTCGTCCGGGACATCAACGAAGTGACTGTGCCCGTTGATGGTCAATTGGGGCATTTTCAGCGGCCTCCTTTCTGGCTTGCCGAATCCGCAGATCCACGCAGATAAAGCCAGCGTGAAAGATGCGTGCAATCCCATGCGCGCCATCCCTATCCGAATCGTGCCACGTTCGCGCGCGATACTTGACACCGCGCGACATGTCGCGCCAAGCTTTGTGGCTCAACACTGCATCGAGGGTGCAACAGACGCCAGGAGCGTCGCGGACGGGCGTGCTGGGGAGGTTGATGTGGTGGCGGCAGCCACGAAAGGGTTAGGTTTCGGCCCGCTTTCACGGTACCAGGTTGCTTTGACGAATAACCCGGATGAAGCAACCGACATCATTTCGCAGACCTATTGCGGCCATAAGGTCCGAGTCCTAAACTCGTCGTCAGCGCTACGCTTCCGCTTTTGCGAGGCCCAACTTCGCCGCACGACGATTGGAGCCATGTCGTTCAATGACGATTTCCATTACGACCTTGGTGAAACAGAGTCCTATTATTTGATACAGATCGCAGATTCTGGAGCCATTCAGTATGTTAATGGTGGTGAACTCTGTGACGTAACGACGAAGCAAGCGATGGTGACATCGCCGACGCGACCTCTGCGCATCTGCTATAGCGCGAAATCGCGCGGATTGATCTTCAAAATCTCGAAAAGCGCGCTCTGCCGCCATCTCAGTGCCTTGATCGGCGCGCCCATTGGCAAACCCCTGATCTTCCAAGCGTCCGTGCCCGCGGCGGCGCCGTTCAGCGGCCGCTACCAAAGGCTGCTCGCTTACATATTGGACGAGCTCGACGTGGACGGCGGACTATGCCATGCGCCCCTGTTGGTCGCACATGTGGAAGACATGTTGATGACGGCATTGCTGACCGAGCAGCCGCACACATACACGCATTTCTTGGAACGACCGCTATCGGCGGCGAACTTGCGGGCAGTGGAGAGGGTCGAGGAGCATGTCCGAGCTGATCCGGGACTTCGCCACACGATTGAGGACTTCGTGGCATTGACCGGGGTTAGTGGACGGTCACTTTATCGAGCCTTTCAGATTCACCGTGGCTACTCGCCGATGGCATTTGTGCGCCATGCCCGGCTGAGCTTGGCTCATGATCGCCTGTCTGCGCCCCGCGCGGGCGACACGGTCACCCGCATCGCGCACGATTGCGGCTTCGATCATCTTGGCCGCTTCGGCAAGGATTACCGCTCTCAATTTGGTCGAACACCTTCTGAGACACTTAAGTCCGCTCGACACGCACTGTTCGGCTAGACGACAAGAGCGCGCTGGCCATTCCGGGATCCATTTCGAGGGTTTGAAAAGTTCGGCCGCACGGTCTTGCATGGATCAAACCGGAACGCTTGACCGATCCGGAATTTGCGGAGCAAGCTAACAAGTTCCGAAGATCACACGGCATCCGGCTTTTGGACCCTTTGAGCCCTGTAAAGCAATGCGCCAACATCGACGATGACCGATCCCCGGGACTGATCGGCGGACGCGGAGGGAAATATGACGACAATGGACCTGTGCATGCTGTCCGCGACAGAGCTGACGAGCCTCTATCGCACGCGTCAACTTTCTCCGGTTGAGGTGACACGCGCCGTCATTGATCGGGTCGAGAAATATAACCCAACTTTCAACGCATTCTGCATCATGGATGCGGAACAAGCGTTGGTACAGGCCGGCAGATCGGAAGATCGCTATCAAAATAGTGCGCCGCTTGGTCCCGTCGATGGTATTCCGACGACCGTCAAAGATTTGATTCTTGCGAAGGGTTGGCCAACGCGCCGCGGCTCCCAAACGATTGATCCGGACAGCCAAACGTGGGACCAGGACGGACCACCTGTCGCGCGATTGCGGGCCGCCGGCGCGATCATTCTGGGCAAGACGACAACGCCCGAATTTGGCTGGAAGGGCGTTACCGATAGTCCACTGACCGGCGTCACAGGCAATCCGTGGCGCGTCGACCTGACGCCCGGGGGCTCCAGCGGCGGCGCGGCCGTGGCGTGTGCCCTTGGCATGGGCCATCTTCATGTCGCGACAGATGGCGGCGGCTCCATCCGCATTCCATCTGGTTTCTGCGGTTTGTTCGGATTCAAACCCACATTCGGCTTGGTTCCCGTGCACCCCCATTCGCCGACCGGCAGCCTATGGCACCAAGGACCGATCGCCCGTTCGGTCAACGACGCGGCACTGATGCTATCTGTGATCGCCAAACCGGATGGGCGCGATTGGGCGGAAATCCCTCTTTCTATTGATTTCGCGCGGTCGTCTCGAGGAATGGAAGGGCTCCACGACCTGCGCGTCGCCTATAGTCCGGATCTCGGTTATGCAACGGTCGACCCCGAAATCGCCCGCGCGGTCGAAAGGGTCGCCGATTGGTTCGAGGAAAGTGGTGCCATTGTTGAAAAAGTTACGCCGGGATTTGATAACCCTCTCGCGGCAATGGTCGATCTTTGGTCGGTTGCCTTGGCTATGGCTGTCGACGGTTTTGACGACAACAAACGCGCCTGCCTCGACCCGCCAATTCTTGATATCGCCGAGCATGGCCGAACTTTGGGCACGGTCGGTTATCGCAAGGCCGAACGCCAAAGAGAGGTTTTGGGCACCCGCATGAGCCAATTTCATCTGAGCCATGACGTTCTTCTGACACCGCAGTTACCCATACAAGCATTTCCGGTAGGTCACGAAGTCCCTCCGGATAGCAACATGACCCGTTGGTGGGACTGGTCGCCATTTACCTATCCTTTCAACATGACCCAACAACCGGCGGCGACCCTTCCGTGCGGCATGTTACCAAATGGCATGCCAGTGGCCGCACAACTCGTCGCGGCACGCTTCAATGATATGCTGCTCATCGACGTCGCACGAAACTACGAAGCCGAACATCCGATTGCATTACCACAAATAGTGTGATATTCATTTTGTTGACACTCATCCTATACATATATTTTGCTGATCGTATCAATGTCTTACCACTGAATTGTTATATAATATGTAGTATAGTAATTTTTGTCTGTGTATACACTCGTGCCACTGGCACCAAGACGAAACAAAGGTTGAACAGATCCCCGCTACGTTTCTTGTTTTGTTCTAAGGCTCGCCATCGGGTGTAGACAGCGCCAAATCCCGGAATAATTCTTAATACACGTGGCGCATGACGGTCATGCCGCCCAAAGAAAGGACCATCGCGATGCATCCGGTCACCGACAAAGCCGAAGTCTCCATCGACTTCCCGGAAAAGTTCTATATGGGGTCGTTTGGCCGCGACTCGACTTTCGAAGCGCGCGCCGAAGACGACGGCTTGGTGATCAAGTTGCTCCGCCCCGGCGACAAAAAGCGTGCCGTCGGCGTGCACCTACACCATCACCTTCTCGCGGATATTCTGACAGATTGGGCCGAATCCCTTAGCGCGCAGCCGCCCATGCCGGAAGACCATCGCGAAACCCTGCTGTCCGCGCTCGCCGCAATCGAAAAAGCGCTCAAGAACAGCGCGGGCTAATACGGCTCTTCACCTTCAATCAGCAATCGATGGAGAAGCCGTTTCTGGCCTCGTGGATAGTCGTCATTGGCATGATGCATGGAACACCGATTGTCCCACACCACCATGTCGCCCATCCGCCAAACATGATGATATTCGAATCGCGGCTGGGTCGCGTGAGCCATAAGCTCATCGATTAACGCATCGCTTTCAGTGTGCGCCATGCCCTCGATTTGTTCTAGGCGCGTGGTGCTCAGGTAAAGCGCCTTTTCGCCCGTCGGCGGATAAGTCCGCACAAGTGGATGCACAACATCCGGCGTCGCCGCGATTTCTTCGGCCGATCGCTTGAACATCGGTTTTGGTGTCCGGCTGCTCTCATAAACGTGTCTCGCGCGCAACCCATCGATTCGGTTCTTGGTTGCGGCCGGCAAGCTGGCATAGGCCGCGCGCATGTCGCAAAAGCTTGTGTTGCCGCCATGATCGGGCAATGCGACCGCATAGAGGATCGTTGCATTTGGTGGCCGCGCCACGAACGAATGATCGGTATGCCAGGCCGTGCCCTGCGGCAAGCGCTTGCCATCGCCATGCACATCGGCCGCCTCGCTCGAGACGACGCCGATTTCTGGCGCCAAACCGAGTGTCAGATGCTTATTCACCTGCGTTTCCAAAGTGCCAAACAGGGCACCGGCGCGCATGAACTCATCGGGCGATAAGTGCTGGTCGCGAATGCAAATGACGGTGTGCGCGTAAAGCGCCTGGTTAAGCGCATCCAGGTCCGCTGGTCCCACGGGTTCGCGCAAATCGATCCCCGTGACTTCGGCCCCCAAACTTTCACCAAGACGCCGCACGGACACGGACATGACCCCTCACCTCGTTGCCTGTTTCCCCAGCGGCCCCACACTCGCGACCGAGACTTCCAATTGCGTCGCGATTATAGCGCGATCCGAACGGTCCGGCGAACCAAACTCAGTGCCAAACAGGCGCCACGCAATCGTTCAGCGCGTACCAACCGGCGCTCTCAAGCCATCGCGACTGACGCGGCGTCGGGTCTTTCTCGTCGACCATCAATTGTCGAAACATCCGAGATTGTCCCGGCTTGGGCTACGGATTAATCGCGCCAGAGCGCGTGGCCATCGTTGCGGCGTGGATGACGCTGCTGACGCCCAGTTTTTGCATCGCATTCCTTAAGTGAAAACGGACTGTGTTCTCGCTAACGCTGAGTATCCGCCCCACTTCCCACTTGGTTTTGCCACGGGCCGCCCAGAGTAAGCACTCTGCTTCTCGATCTGTCAGCATGGGCGTCGATGAATTGGTGGATCGATCTGGGCGGACGCGCGCAATGGTCTCGTGGATATGATAAGACATCGCCTGCAGTTGGAGCCGATGTCTAAGCCAAAAGTCGCCACGCGGGTCGGCCGCAATGTCGGTGGCAAACGTAAAAGCGGCGAGCGATCCTTCGGGCCCATGAATCGGAATCGGAATGGCCGAATGCGGGCCACAGGCAGTGAGTTGATCAAGTACCGGTTTGTGTGAGGTCGTCGACCGACCGCGTTTGATCAGCAGCTCCCATGTCACGGGCACCACCGAAAACATCGCGTGCCGACGAGCGAACCCAAAATTGGCAAAATGGTAATCCGGATAGCCCTCAGCATAATATGATCGATCGTTAGGATCTTCTCGCTGCGCCAACGACCGACACCGCGGTCGGATCTGATGATAGGCGAATGTTCGGACGCCGATGTCCAATACCGCCGTTTGTATCGCCGCACCGAGAGCCTGCAGGGACGAAACGTCGTCCAATCTCAGCAAAAAATCGTCAAAATCTGGTGTCGCGCCGCCACCGCAGTTGTCGGACTTCTTCGGGCTCCGGATGGCTCCGTGTTTACCACGCGTCGATACGGCTTCGCGCGCTCGTGATTCGTTGTCGCACTCACGATTCCGCCATTTGCGTGCTTGCTCAGCAATAGCGCTATTTCGTGCCGCCAAATCGCGCTCTTGCGCTGCTGGGTTTGAACGCTCTGTCGCAAAACGCCGGCTTCGAACAGACATCTCGCTTGGCTGACAAAATAATTGGTCGCGCCTGCCGTTTCCCTCTGCCCCTGGCGTCAAGTGCCAGCGGCTTGCGGATGTAGGCGGCAAAGTCTGCAAGCCACTCACTGCGGCGTACGATCCACGTTTGGCCAAGATCGCGGCATTCAAACTCATCTCCCGAAATGTCGGTTCAAGCTGGCCCCGCGACCACGCGATGAGTCTCGAAGACGGACCGCTGAGTGAGTCTATGTGTGAATTTGGGCCTCCGGCGAAATCGTCAATCACTTCCCGTGGCGACGACCGGAAACCGCGCTTGTGATCGGATTTGCGATGCATCGCCCATGGGACGCGCCAATCGCGACCGGCCCACATCTCGCTGTTCAGACAGATCACAACAAAATCGGCTATAGCGTTCCAAAACGGCTCGCCAGTCTCTTGGCGCCAGTCAAAAAAAATGACCCCGTTGCCGACCCTAAACTGACAAATCCTAAATCCCCACGCCTGGCCCGTGCCTCCATGAGCCATCGGGGTGTTTGGTGCGAACCTGGAGGATCGTCGTAGCTTGTCGAACGCGCCCCCACCACAGATCGCAAAGATCGGGGTTTCTTGCGATACGGCCATCTCGACTTCCCCCAAAAAGCTCCAATAGCCACGAATATCTCGTTACGCTTTAGTAATAAGCGTCCGACAGTACCTTCAGGTTGTCAATCGGCAATTTCCATACAACCAAGTTGCGGCCATGCGGGAGAGGAGCAAATGAAGCGGAGGCTGGGTTGGCAGGCTTCGGGGTCTCGCCGCGCAGTTGTCGCCGTAGAACCGGAACGCCTTGGGGTTTCGTGATGCCGTCATCCTGCTCATCGAGAAAAGCCAGCCGGGACGGAACGGGCGCGTCCAGCTGGCTCAGACCGACGTGCAAGCAGGGATCTTATCAACGCGGGCCGCCCGCTCGCGCCGTGGCCATGCGGCCAGAGCGGATTGGTGCCCGCCCCGGTCATTTGCCGCCGCTGACGCTAACTGTTTCTTCGAACCAATGACCGCGACCTTGCCGTCATGGCCAAAGCGCCCTCTTTTTTTGCCAGCCGTCGCCAACGAAACACCAGATTGGCGTCAATCCCATGACGGCGGACCAAAACCAAAACACACGCTCCGGGCACAAGAATGTCCCCGACGCCGACCAGATCTTGTTTGGCCGCCCAACATCATCGACGCTCCGCTCCTGCGATGACTTTTTTCCGCCGCAATTCATCAGACATATGCAATTGCCTAGGGCCTGCCTAGCAGAGTGCTGAAAAACGGTTCGCGTTGGGCGGTGTATGGTGAGTCTCTGTGGGAGCGGGATTGGGAGATGTGATGCGTGGTCAAGACGAGCGCAGCGGCGACCGACGGTACTTGCTATCCTAATGAGTCCGAATAGGACACGTGATGCCCAGCAGAAACATTGCACCACAGACAATCGGGTCTTCCGCCCGCAGTTCATTGTCCTGCCACGCCAGTAACTTGAACGATTCTCCATGCTTGACAAGGTGCGCGAATCACTCTTGGCGGAATCAGGGGCCCAGACATTGGGATAGGAATTCGTACACCCGATCCGTGGCAAACCTTGATGTTAGCGCCCCGACCAAACTATCTGAAAAGACCGACATCTCTCAGACCGGAAATGTTGTCGGCTCAATATGACTTGGCTGTGCGCCCGTTACCGGCGATTTCCCCACGATGTCAGTCTATTGGTTGCGATACCATCGCACCTTCCGATTTGCATTGGACATCCCGATCAGTTCGTATATTTGTTCTATAACATTCGATAGCACCACTCGCCGGAACCATTCTGATCTGCGACTCAGTTTTGTTACGGCCTTGCATTTTTCCGGTCGTCCAATGTCGGATCAAGACGGACAACGTGAACCGTTTCGGTACTCGAACGAAGAACCTTACGGTCATGCATATGCTGGCGAGCTGCCTTGTGAGATTGATCCAGCGCACGAACCTCAGCTCTTTGAGCCAAAACGCCGTCCGGGCGTAAGATGTTCGACAATATTAGATCTACTGAGGATCTACGAAGGCGTGGCCATCGCAACAGCGGGGCTAATTTCGTTTGAGTTGTACATTGTCATGGGCGTAGGGGTATTGCGCGGTCAAGAAGTTTCGGGCGTCGAGAAATACCTTGCAGTTTCCCTCGTCGCAATGGCGTTGGCTGGTGCGGTCTTTCATGGATCTGGCGTGTATCGAGCGGAACTGCTGTGGCAACCGTCCGCGGCGATGCGGCGGCTCTTGGTGCGGCTTCTTTTGGTTTTTCTTTTTCTGGCTACGGTCGCATTTCTCTCAAAGTCATCTCATTTGTTCTCGCGAGGTTGGGGCATAACGTGGCTCATATTATGCGTGCTCCTATTGGCCTTGGGTCGCTACGGCGCCTTTTACCTCGCCCGCCGACTCAACAAGTCAGGATACCTTGATCAGGCGGTGGCGATCGTCGGAGATCGCGCCTTCGGGGCGGACCTTTGGTTGCGCTTAACCAGTGACACCAAGAACGGAATCGATGTGGTTTGCACTTGCCTTGGTGTAAACCAACATCAGGGCTCAAAAGACGTCTGGGATTTTCAGAAGAAGCTGCACGATTTCCGTGAATTTGCACGCAATAACCCGCTCGATCAAGTCATCATAGCCTCAGATTGGTCAAACACGCGTGGCATCCAGAGAATTGTTGACGCACTGAGCGAGTTGGCACTGGATATCCGTTTGGCGCCGACCGGCAGCATATTGGATATCGCGGGTCATTCGTTTGGCGTTGTCGGTGGTATTCCCATGCTCAACCTTGGGAAAAAGCCCCTGGACGACTGGTGGCGCTTTGGCAAATCAGTCGGAGATCGCTTTATTGCGAGTTTCTTATTGGCTACATCCACACCAACAATAGTACTAATCGCAATATTGATAAAACTCCAAAGCCCGGGACCGATATTATTTCGGCAAGCTCGCTATGGTTTTCACAAGAAGTTGTTTCGTGTCTATAAATTCCGCACAATGTACGTAGAGAATCAGGACCTCGCTGCAGAAAGGCTTGTGACGCGGGACGATTCGCGTGTCACGCCTCTGGGGCGTCTCTTGCGACGTTATAGCCTCGACGAACTACCCCAACTTTATAACGTTATTCGGGGTGACATGTCGCTTGTCGGACCTCGGCCACATGCGCCGGCGGCGAAAGCCGGGGACCGCCTTTATCAAGACGTCGTCAGCGACTACGCTAAACGCCATAAAATGAAACCTGGGATCACCGGCCTGGCGCAAGTTAGAGGATGGCGCGGCGAAACGGATAATGAAGACAAGATTCTTGGCCGCGTGAAGTGTGACTTGGAGTACATTGATAATTGGTCGATTTGGCTTGATTTAAAGATCCTTGTCAGAACAATTATTGTGGTGGTCCGAGGTACTAATGCCCATTGACATTTTTTTTCGAAACTTGAACGGCCTGCGGAATTGATGCGACTCTCTTGTTGAAAGCGCAGATCGGAACGGATTTGATCGTTTTCTGAATTAGGTTCGATTCGAACAAGCTATTTGTAAATGGTTTTTTGGGTCCTCGTTGCCGCTGTACTGCTAACACCCTTGGCAATTGGCTCAGTTGTCATGATGGCGTGGGCAATGTTGGCGTGTCTCGTTGGCGTATTGCTTCTGGTCTGGTGTTCTTGTCTGTTTGGTGGTTGGGATAGCGCAAGCCTTCGTACGCGGTTGTCGCCATGGTACGTTGTACCTTTCGTACTGATCTGTTTTTGGATCGGAATCCAACTGTGGCCCACCAATCTGCAAAGCCCCACCACCGAATTCTGGCAAGGAGCGTTCGATGCATTGGAAATGATGCCACGACCGGCTCCGTTGTCGATCAATCCCTTCGAAACCGTGTCGGCCCTTGTCCGACTCTTAACTTATGCGGGCATTTTTTGGCTTGCAGCTCAATATTGCTATTCCACTCGGCGTGCGGAACAAGCTTTCGTTTCAATAGCCGTCACCGGGCTCGCATACGGTCTTTACGGACTCGTAGTACAGTTTGGCGGTTTCGACAAAGTCCTGTGGTTGGACAAAGCGGCCTATGCAAACGTTGTCACGTCGACGTTCGTCAACAGAAACAGTTACGCCACATTCGCTGGAATCGGATTGATTTGCACCATAGGCGTTTTGGTCAAACGATATGTCGACAGTACCGACTTTGACGCGAGCCTTCGGCGAAATGTCTTAAATGTTATTCGCCTGGCCATGGAAGAAAATCCGGTGCTCGTTCTGGCTGCACTGGTCATATTGACATCGCTGACCTTGACTGCTTCGCGTGCGGGGATCCTTTGCACTTTTGTTGGGCTCGCTGCGTTCTTTCTTACTTTTCGTCCAGCGGGTGCGATGACGTCCCGCAATCTTGGAAAAGTCGCTTTTGTGGTGGCACTGTGCATCGTCGGCGTGGCGACCTATAACGGTGCAAAAGTCCTCGATCGCATGACCACAGCCGATGCCGACATGGACGAACGGCTGAAGATCTACCAGGTGACCTTAGAGGCAATTAAAACAGCCCCGCTAACCGGATTCGGGTTTGGCACATATGCTGACGCGATTCCACGTTTTCGCGACGAACGCATCGACGGACCGTTCGATAAGGCACACAGCACTTACCTAGAAATGGCCGTTGAGGTCGGTTTGCCGGCGGCGGCTCTTATATTACTTGCGCTGGTGGGACTGATTCGCCAGTGCGCGTCAGCAATACGGACGCCCAATACGGCCTCAGCATATCCGGCGATCGGACTGGGTGTTACCGCGCTCGTCGCCACACATTCTCTTGTGGATTTCAGTATGCAGATTCCTGCGGTAGCGGCCCTCTATGCCATGGTCATGGGCATTGCGGTGGGGCAATCTGTGCGTTGCCGGGAATCAGTTCGGGACCTCTGATGGCACGACGATCTGACCCTGCAAGATTCTGTTGAACGCCGCGCTGTCTTCCGCGTTGTCTCCAATCGCACGAATCGCGATATCCGCCCGCGCCAAATGATGTGCGAGGGCGACAACACTCCGACGATCATCATGTTTCCAAGCCAGACGAATTTCGCTTAGAACAGCGTCGCGTGCAAAAGTGCTGAGATGATCCCAAAGCGCAAGGCCAAGCTCAAGCCGGGGGAACGACAAGTCACGTTCGTGGGGGGCGGATGTGAATGACATTTCGAGTGCTTCGGCCGCGTGCGGCGTCGGTCCATTTATCACCGCCTCCGCAAACGACAGACGCGCCCAAGCAAACGGGCGCACCGGCGATAGGGACAGTCCGCGACGAAGCGAAGCAATTGCGGCTCGTCCGGACGTCACATCGATGACCCCCTCACCACCCAGCAGCTCGCCCAATGTCAGGTGCGCAGATCCCAAATCCGTGTGGACGCGCCCCGAGGCGACGTACCGCGCCATCGCGGTTCGTGATTCGATAAGCTCTCTGAGTTCGGAAACCGTTGGATCTAGACCGGCACGCATGACAGCCAGCGTCGGTTCGCCCGGCAACCCGATAACTGCCGCCACGAGGCGCGATAAGCCACAATACACCAGGAACACGCCAACAATCGCCGGTACGGAAACGGAAACGACACCGATTACGCCGAGCGGCTGTTTTATTGAGTTCTTCGATGTCTTATGGAGCCGTTGCCACACATCCAATCAAAGCTCCAAAGAGATCTCCACCCGGAGGACGAGCTAAAAAACCAGCCTGCGCGGCGCGTGGCCAAACCTTCGCCCTCTCAAATACATACTATGCTTCTTGTGATTGCCGCCGTAGGCATATGCAAAGTGATGGCGCCTCTTTTTCGCCAGTCTCTGGCGGATCAATCTTATGCGCTCTCTGATCTGTCGTTTTAGGTGCCTTATTCTCTTAAGTTTCTTTTTGAGTATGTCCGGGATGGTCGGGCTCTTCATCTTGTGGCCGCCATGTCCCGACATATACTTCGACGAAACAAAGTAATTTGTCGGTACGAAATATCTGGCAGGTTGCTCATGCCGGTGCCGCTCCGGCATTCCCCAGCCGTCATCCGCAGACGCCTCGCCAACGTCAAAGCCGACCAACGCCATAAAGGCGATGACCATCGTGAAAGCCGTCGCGGCTTTGAAAAAAACTTTCACAATCAAATTCCCCCGAGCTTAAGCTCCCACAAACGCACGCTGGACGTACATACAGTTAATATTTGTCGGCTTCCTGTCAAATTCACCACCAACAATAAAGAAAGAATATTTATAGCACAATGCTAACGACACGAGGGATTCTTTTGGCCTGGGATACTGTGCAAATCATCGGCACATCAGCGGTAACGACCATGGCGAACCCGGCGCGGACAAGCGACAATGCCATTTAGCTCGTGTAGTAATTTTTGCCATATTTGGATTTGTAATATACACCAGCCTCGCCGGATCGGTATGCTGCAAGTCTTCGTACATCGACACGCGATAGTAACACACCGGCAATGTCGCCACCGGCGTCCTGCAGGCGTTTCGTCGCCAGTCGTGCGGTCTCCCGGCGTGTTTCGGCCCAACGCACAAGAAAGACAATTTTGTCGGCCCGCTTCGCGAGGATCTGCGCATCTGATACGGCCATTACGGGCGGCGTATCGACAACAACGTAGTCAAATGACTTGCGCAGCTGACGCAATAAGTTCGCGAACTTCTCGGAACGCAATAGATTGGGCGGATTGACCGTCGGCATACCCGCGGTGATGAAATGTGTGCCACTCTTGGCATCCCGCTGCAAAACCACCTCGGGTCCCGCATCCTCGATCAGATAGTCCACCAAGCCCGGTTTCCGTGTCGAGGACAGGAGCATGTGTACCATGGGGCGGCGCAGGTCGCAGTCAACGATGACAACATTCTTGCTAACCGCCGCCAACGCGCGCGCGAGGCAAACGGCCACCGTGCTCTTACCTTCGCCCGCGACCGACGAGGTCAACATTATGGTTTTGGGTTCTTGATCCAAAGCTGACAGCATCAAATTCGTATGCAGTGTGCGAATCGACTCGGCAAAGGCAGATGCCGGCTTGTCCAACGAATAGTCTTGCGGTGAGATCCGGCCAAAGCGGCTCAACGACGGCACCAACCCAAGATTGCCGACGCCCAATTGAGCCTCGATCTGCTCTCCGTTTCTGAAGCCGCTATCAAGGGTTTCTACCAGGAAAGCAAGGCCGACCCCCAGCACGCCGGCCCCGACAAACGCCAGACTCAACAATAGCTTGACCTTCGGAAATGATGGTTCGAGGGACTCGGTCGCCTCGGTTATTATTTGGCCTTCGGCCCTATCAAATCCTTCTTGGCTACCGATTTCTTTGAATCGCGTTAGGAAGCGCGCAAACAGGGCCCGATTTGCTTCGGCTTCCCGTTCCAAGGCACGCAACTTGACCTCAGAGCCTTTAAGGGCTGCGGCCTGCGTGTTCAAACGCGCCACCTCGCCTCTCAGATACCTTTCGCGTGCAGCGGCGACGTCCAGATTGGTTCGCCGCCGCTGCAGCTCCTTCCGTATTTCGTTTCCGATCTGCGCATTCAGGTCGTCGATCTCCGCGGCGACACTCAGCATTTTCGGGTGACGCGGCCCATATTCTTGCGCCATGTCGGCGACCCGCCGGGTCAATAGTGCCTGCTCGCTACGCAAGTCTTGAATAAGGCGCGAGTCCAAGATCTCCGCCGCTGCGGGTAGCCCGCCGGTATTGGTGATCGATTCCAATTGGCGCACCTCGGCTTCGGCCTCGGCTTTGGCGCTGTTCGCCAGTACAAGCTGTGTGTTCAACTCCGAAATCTGTTCGGCCGCCAGCGACGAGTCCTTACCCTCGAACAAGCCGGAGGCGGCTCGGTACTCCTCCACCGCACGATCCGACACCAGCGCCTTTTCGCGCAATTCTTCCAGGCGCTCGCCGAGCCACTGGCTCGCCCGTTCGGTGGCTTCAAAGCGTTCATCGAGTTGCGAGACGATATAAAGATCGGCGATCTTGTTCGCCACCGCCGCCGCAGTGGCAGGTTCGGCAGATTTGAACGAGATTTCGATCGCCCGCGACAACCCCTTTTGCTTTACGGTAATCGAATCCAAGACTCTACTAACAACTTTAGCGCGTGTATGTGCGGCTTCCTCGGCCACATCTTCAACCAGCTCATCCTCTGCGCCGACCGTGCTCAACCACGCCGTTGGAACCAATTGGGACAGATCAAGCAATTTTTTCGCCGGATGCGGATCACGCAACGCGTCGTTAAATTCCGGATTCGCCAGCAATCGCAGGTCGTCGACCGCGCGGCCGATCAACTTTGTCGATGTTATCCGTTGAATTTCGCTCTGCACCGCTTGAGCATCGCTAGGCAAACCGCCAACGACGGCATCAATGTCAACAACCGATCGCTCACGCGGGTCAAGCATGATCACCGCCGTCGCGGTGTAGATCGGCGTCAATTGAAACAATATTAGGGCGGCGATCGTGGTGCATATGGCCGTCATACCGGCGATTATCACCTTGCGTCGCCAAATCATGTTCAACAACGCTTTGAAGTCGACCAGCTCGTCATCGGGCCCAAGGCCTGATGCGGTCGCAAGCGGCTCCAAATTCTCTATTGTCGCGAAACGCGACCCGAGAGCTTCATCTTTTCTCACTAACACGTGTGCCATATCGGCCATCGGCGACGGAACGTTGCGTTAAGCGTTAATCATCTCGCCTGAGTGGTTATATCAACGATCTGGCCCGTATTCCTCCGTGCCCAGAGGTGGCGGCCATGGTTGATCTCGATCGATCCCATTCCCTGTGGCGCGCTCTTTGTAGCCTTCGATCCAAGAGAGAGACCTTGGTTGATGTAATGCCCGTTTCGGGCGTTGGTTGCAATAGCAATTGATTTATTTTGCAGGCCTGCGGTGTTTGCCCTCCTAACGATGAATGGAGCCGAACATGGTTTTGATCTTATTGCCAAAGTGAAATGGCCGCGCGTGCCCGTTCTAAAGACGAGAACGATGCCTCTTTCACCGATTCGCCTGGGAGATACCGGATAGAGCATTCGGCCCGTGCACCGGCATTTCTTAAACGTGATACACCGTTTGCCAAAAAACTGCATCACCGCCGAACGAACGACAGATACGCCATATTTATTCTTCCGACGCTCGGCGACCTCCGAAAGGTTGGCGCCCGGTTGTGCCGGCCCCAGGCCGATAAGAATGTCTCATGCTGGTCCCACATAAAACCGTATGGTTGACCCTGCTTGGGTCCACCCATCTGGCCGTAACCTCGATAGCGACGAAACCATATTCCCGCTGTCGATATACAAGTCCCAAATCGATTCGCCGTCCGACGGGTCGACTGGCAGTATTCTATCACTCCAATCACGCGTGAACGCCAATCCGAACTCTTGCTCCCAGCCACGATCGTCTCCCGGTGCGTCGACAAGAAGAGTGATTCGCATCTTGAATCATACGAAAATCGCCAAACGACTCTGTTGTCACCAGAGCCGCTCTAGCCCCCTTCGCACCCTCTTTTTGCCCCGGCACAGATCGGTTCCTTGCCGGCCCTTTTGTAGTCCGTGGTTGATTCCCGAACAGGCAGCGACCTGCGCGGGGATCATTGGAACCTGGCGATTTCACCACATCGATGGATATTCTTGCCGCAAGCAGGGCATGTCGATTGTGGTTGCAGATCTGCATCCGTTGCACGCAACCACGTTTTTCGCTGTGCTATCTTTGCGGGAGCCAGTGCCGAAACGCCACTTGCGATGGGAAACAGCTCGGAAGCGAGGAAAGATGTCAGAATCAAAATACAAGGTTGTTGTCCAAAAACAGAAAGGCATCTCATTCGATCTGGCCGACTCGGCCTATGAGATGGAACGCGAAGCGCTGGATCCCATCGGGGCAGAGATCGTCGAAGTGGCGGCGGAGACCGAAGCGGACTTCATTGCCGCTGCACGAGACGCCGATGCGCTGATCGGGCGCGGCCGCCGGATCACGCGTCCGATTATCGAACGCCTTGAGAAATGCGTGGCAATCGGTCTTGGCAGCGTTGGCGCCGATACGGTCGACGTGGACGCAGCGACCGAGCACGGCATCGTCGTCACGAACGTGCCGGATGTGTTCATTGAAGAGGTCGCGGATCACACCATGGCGCTCTTGCTGGCCGCGTTTCGCCAACTGCCGGCAATGCATACCTTGACTGCCGAAGGGCGCTGGGCCGAAGGCCGGCCACAGTTTGCCAATCTGCCGCGTCTATGGGGACAGACGATCGGGCTGATCTCGTTCGGCAACGTCGCGCGTGCTGTCGCGCGCCGCTGTCCCGCCTTTGGCCTGCGGGTTCTCGCCCATGACCCTTATGTTGGCGAACTGGAGATGACCGAGGCGGGCGTGGAGCCGGTGACCAGCCTGATGGAGTTGCTCGATCGGTCCGACTTCGTTTCCATGCACGCGCCCCTCAACGCCGAAACGCGCCACATGCTGACCGACCGACATTTCGAACGGATGAAACGCACCGCTTTATTCATTAACACCGGCCGCGGCCCAACCGTCGATGAAGCTGCTTTGATTCGGGCGTTACAACAAGAAGCCATTGCCGGTGCTGCCCTCGATGTGTTTGAGACGGAACCCCTGCCCACGGACAATCCCCTGCTTCAAATGCCGAACGTACTCTGCACGCCGCATATTGCCTCGGCCAGCGCGCGAATGGCACCGGAAACGCGGCGCCGTCTTGGCCGAGAACTCGCCACCGTCTTGCAAGGTCGTTGGCCGCGCAGTGCCGTCAATCCATCCGTCTTGCCCCGCATGCCGTTGCTTCGCTGGCAACCCTACGCGCAGCGCCGCGGCCCCAATCGCTAACCTTATTTCGGTGACAGTTTACTAAATACACTACGCTTAGTAAGCGCTTATATGAACATACAATTATTAGTGTATTTAGTAAACTGTCACCGAAATAGCGCAACTTGCAACTCATCCAGCAATGCCCTTGCCTGCTTCAAATCGGCCGTGTCGAAACCTTCGCTGAACCAGCCATAGACGGGCACGAGAAAATCGTACGCCTGCTTATGTTTGTCTTGCTGATGCCACAAACGGACAAGCGTGGTGGCGGCCCGAAGTTCCCAAGATTTCGCTCGCTGTGACCGAGCAACCTCAAGTGCCTTTAAGTAGGCCGCCTCGGCCAGTGCGTGTGGACTTGGAGTTCCCCCGGTTTGATGGACACATTTTGACCGATAGGAGAAAGTGTGCGAATGCTGCAAACAAGAAACCCGTATCCCACGGAATTTGGGGAGCAGATAATTTCGTTGACCCGAGCAGGGCGCAGTGCTGAGAGCTTTGCCCGCGAGTTTGAGCCATACGCGGCAACGGGCCATCGAGCGCAAAGCGATCGCCAACGTTGGCCGGCAGGGCCTTGCCACCTGTCACCTTGTCCACCAACGCCGCGCCATCCCTGCGGCCCAAGCGGTTGAGGGTCAGCGTCGTGACATGGCCACGACCGGTCCACGGCGGGTCGAACGCCAGCCGAACGGTGATCAGCACCGGCCCGCCCGCGGCCAGCGCCGCGATCAGGGCAAAGGTCTCACCCATGTCATCGGCATTGCGTAGCAGCCGTGCCCCCATCTTTGCGCGCTTGGTCAAGTGTGTCGTCACGGCCAAAGCCAGCGCTCAAGGCGAACGGCTCGATGATCGGATAGAACGCCGAATTGGTGTGATGCGGCTTTTGCCGATACCTGGCTCGCCGGATAGCAGCAACACTTGGCGTTCCCCATCCTGGGCTTGGTTCCAACGTCGCAACAGCAGGCCGATCTCTTCTTCGCGGCTGACCAAGGGTGTCAAAGCGGCGCTATGTGCGGCCTCGAACGCCTCGGCATATTCGCCCACGTCCTGCTCCCGCAGCCACGCCCGGATATCCGACATCCGTTTCCTCCACGCGTAAGACCACGCGCAGCACAACCAACATGCAGCTGTCAGGTCAAAAGCCGATTGCCCGGCGAAGACTGTGGGTCGGCGCACAAATCATTGAAAAGTTGAAGATAATGTCCAAAGCACGGGCGGGCGAACGATGTCGTCCACCAAGAATGCCACAGCATGTTCGCACCGCCCGTGACCCTATTCTGGCCAAGTGCACGTGTTAACCACTGCCCCGGACGCGCAACCGGCCACACATCACCGAGAGAGACGATGCAAAGAACCATGATCCCGTTTTTTGCGGCTCTGCTTTTGAGCGTTTCCGCGACCGCCCAGCAGGCGGCAGCCATGCCCCTCGACAACACGAATTCAACGATCCATAGCGTGGGCTATGCCAACGACGCACCGGTTCGCTGTGCACTGCCATCCAAAGTGAAGCGCATGGGCCGCAATCTAACCGTATTGGCGGCCCGACAGGTTGTGGGGGCCACAGCGCCGCATTGCTCTGAACGCGGCGGCACGCAGCTCGTCCGGACCACATATCGGTAGAAGGCGAACCATGATTCCTAAGACCTCACAAGGATATCAGCGTTGAACCGAACCTTGGCGGCTTCAATGCCACGCCCTGGTGGGAATCAACGACGGGTCGTGATACCTGTATGCGTCGCTTTATGGTGCCGCTAGGAGGGACGCGATGTGCTCTGATGTCTTGACTTCCAGGTTAAACGTGTCTGCTCGGATCAGTATGGCCGTTACTTTTCTGGTGACGCTGACAGCCTCAACCGGCAATGCCGTGGCTCAGGATCGTGATTTCAGCACTGTCGAAATCAAGACGCATCAAGTTGCCGAGACGATCTACATGCTCGAAGGCGCCGGCGGTAATATTGGCGTGTGGGCTGGCAATGACGGTGTATTCTTGATTGACGATCAATACGCGCCACTCACCGACAAGATCCTCGCAGCGATCCGTGAGATCTCAGACCAAGGCGTTCGTTTTCTGATCAACACCCACATTCATCCCGATCATGTGGGCGGCAATGAGAATCTCGGTCGTCACGGAGCCGCGATCATTGGCCATGAGAATATTCGAAAGCGGTTGATGGAGGGTGTGTTCGGCAATCCGCCCGCGCCAGCAATTGCCTTGCCTGTCATCACTTTTGAGCACGACCTCATGTTCCATCTTAATGGCGAGGACGCACGCGCCTTCAAAGTGCCGGATTCACACACGGATGGCGACACGATCGTGCATTTCCAGGGATCAGACGTCATTCATACCGGCGACGTATTTCGCACCACAAGCTATCCTGTCATTGACACGCGCAATGGCGGCACGTTTCGCGGCACGATCGAAACCCTCGATATAATTCTCCAGACCGCCGGTCCCAATACCAAGATCATTCCCGGCCATGGAATGGTGACCGATAGAGCCATGGTCCAGACATTTCGGGATATGGTCGCGGATATCGGCGCGCGGATTGCTGCACGCGTCGACAAAGGACAGTCGCGCGACGAGGTCGTGGCGGCGAAAGTGACCGCCAGCTATGACGCGCAGTGGGGTTATCCGGAAGGCTTTTTCTTTACCAACGATCGCTTGGTCGAGATCATTTACGATGAACTGGCGGGTGACGGCCAACGGTGAAGCCGTCCCAATGCCATCAGCCCAAATACCGGTCTACCTACCGAGGCAACAGCTCGCTCGACGCGATTAGTTCCGCGTGGCTTGGATGCTGCGCATAGGCGCTGAAGTCGTCTTGGGCGACCACATGCGTCCAGCGAACGATGCCGCTACGGTCTATCAGAAAATAGCTAATTAATGGTGATACATCGTCCGGCGGGCCTTCCTCCGACGCGTCTTGTGCTTTGAAGCCGTCCTCCGCATCAATGCGCTTGCCGGCTTCAAGAACCGTGACCGGCTCGCTGAAGTCGTCGCTATCTTTGAGTAAAGTGCGCCCAAAATCGGCGACATTCAGGACTTCGGGCCAAGCTGTCGGTTGGTCTTTCGAGAACCGATATATTGGTACGCCGTATCTACGATGAATACCGAGCGTCGGGTCGGCCGCCAGTGGCAATCCTGGTTTCCGATATTTCGTATATAGCCGCGCCGCCGCGATGGATGTGGTGGTGACAGCCAACGTCTCGACCCCCTGCGTATCCAGTTCCTTTGCTGTATAGGCGAGCGCCGCCAAGTTACGCCGACAAAATGGACATTCGAAGCTGCGTAACAAGGCCAGCAACAAGGGTGCGCGTTCGAGGTAGTCGGTCAACCGTACCCGATTGTCACCATTCACCAATGGCAAATCGAAATCAGGCGCTCGCGCGCCCGGCGCAACCATTGTCATTTGAGCTGATCCCTTTGTCGCAACACCTTCCGCTCTCCGCCGCAATATGGGCGTGCGCGCGCGGATCTTCAATCACATTGCTCAACAGCCGCGGCGCATCCGCCCACGACATCCGGAACCGCTCCAGATGACCGTGGGAATTGAGTTCCGCCCCACGTGCCAGCGCGGTCAATCAGAGTTCGCCAGCGGAGTAAACGCCTTGCGCAAGTCGTGTTGATTCGTCGCATATGATAGGTTTCGTGGAAGTGTGTGTGGAAACGCAACGAGGAAACGCGCCGGTGCGACCAACCGTAAGATGAACTGCTCGACTTGCCAATACGAGCTCGAATCTGAATTCCGGTTTTGCCCGAAATGTGGGTCGAGACAAGCGCGAACTTGCGCGAGTTGCGGCACCGAATGCGCACCGGATTTCTCTTTTTGCCCGCGCTGCGGCAATACCCTCGATAGCCAGCCATCCGCGACGGCATCCAAGCCTGCCGCAAACCTGGAAAAAGAGGCTGATCGTCGGCCTGTGACGGTCATATTTGCGGACTTGTCCGGGTTTACCACCCTGAGCGAGCGTATGGATCCCGAGGAAGTGCGCGCCCTTCAGGATGACTTCCACCACGCAATCCGTGATGTGGTACGTGAATTTGACGGTTTTCTAGAGAAGTTTGTTGGCGATGCCGCGCTCGTCATATTTGGCGCCCCAATCGCCCATGAGGATGATCCGGAACGTGGGTTGCGTGCCGCCCTTGCCCTGATGGAACGGATAGACACGCTCAACGAACGCTGGCAAGCCCGCGTAGGCCAGCCGCTTCGACTCCACATCGGCGTCAATACCGGACCGGTGGTGGCCGGCGCACTTGGGGCCGCGGGGGACGCTGCCTACGCGGTCACCGGCGATACCGTCAATACGGCAGCAAGATTACAGTCCGCGGCTGGACCGGGCGAGATCCTTGTCGGCCCGCAAACCCATAGTCTGACCCGTCAGCTGTTCACATTCGAGCCTGTCGGCGAAATAAGCATGAAAGGGAAGTCCGTACCGATATTTGTCTATCGGTTATCAAACCAAGGACTGGCATCCGGTCTCGGTCCGGCCCGCGGCCTGGCAAGCTTTGGTCTTTCGGCGCCGCTGATCGGGCGAGTCAAGGAAATGACGCAGCTCAAGACTGTCTATGCGCGCGCTATCGGTGGTCGCGCCCAAATCGCGCGCATCGTGGGCGATGCCGGCAGCGGCAAGACCCGCTTAGTTGATGAATCGCTGGGCGAATTCGCCGACGAAATGGAACAATCGAACGCGACAGTTCATCGGACATCTTGTTCCGCCCTCGGCCGTCAGGGTTTTGGTGTGTTGGCACAACTCGTTCGAAACGCCTTCGAACTCGATGAAACAGACGATTTTGAGAGTGCCCGTAACAAGATACGCCGCGGGCTTGTTGCGGCAAGCGCAGATGGTGATGTGCACCATATTGTGTCATCACTCGGCCCCATCTTAGGGTTGGCGTCACAAGACGGCGACCCCAATACCGTGCCGCCTGAGCAGCTGAAACGCCAAATATTTGTAGCTGCCCGCGACATGCTTGAGACTTGGTTGAACGCCGGCCCAGTGATCATCGTGATTGAAGACCTACACTGGAGCGATCCGGCATCAGTCGAAGTATTGCGGTACATGGTCGAACACGTCTCCCAGCAACGCGTTCTTCTACTCGTAAGCCACCGCCCAACGTGGGATGCCGCTGCGTTACACACAGAAAACACGCCGCAAACGATCGTTAGGTTGTCGCCACTTGATGAGACACATTGTCACGCGCTATTCGATTGCTATTTCGGCGCGTCAACGTCGACTATTTCGGACAAGGTGCGCAGCTTCGTCGCGGCGCGTGCAGGTGGTAATCCGTTCTACCTTGAAGAACTCGTTCGCAGCCTAATTGAAAAGAAACTCATCTATCGGGAGGAAGGCATTTGGACCTCCGCCCACGCGGATGCGCCGGTCGATATCCCGATGACAATCCAAGGTCTGCTCATTTCCCGCCTTGATCGGCTTTCCGATGAGCTGCGGGCGCGGATCCAGGAAGCGGCCATATTGGGGGTCGTGTTTCGCCGCAATTTGCTTGCCACCCTGGCCGGTCCCGAAGCCGATGTCGAAAGCGGTCTGGCGGCGCTGTGCGAAGCGGAAATCGTTGAGCGGATCGACCAGCCTGGCATGCCGTACGATCGCGACGGAGACCCGCAATTTCGATTTACGCATGCCATCGTGCAAGAGGTGATCTACGAAAATCTGCTGATGCGGCGGCGGACAGAACTTCACGGTTTAGCCGGTGAGGCACTCGAAAAACATTGTAGTGGCACGCCACAACGTTTGGAAGACGCGGACGCACTGGCGCGTCATTTCAGCCGCTCCGCTGACCAAACGAAAGGGCTCAAATATCTCGTTGCCGCAGGAGATTGGTCGCGACGCAGTTTTGCAGCGGAGAATGCCGCCAGTCACTTTCGCATCCCGCTTCAATTGGTGGAAAGAAACGGGCGCAACTCTGCTCTCCATTGCGATATATTGGAACGCCTCGCTGACACGCTTGGCGCACTCGGTGAACGTGATGCCGCTTTGGCTTACTATCGCACCCTTTTGGAGATGGTGACCGCGCCAGATCACGCGATAGTGCGGGCGCGTACGCTGCGCAAGATGGCGGGTTTGCACTGGGAGGCTGGCGAACGCGACACATCGTTTGCGAATTTGCAGGCGGCGCTTGGTTTGGTTGGCGAGCATGAATCGTCAACCGAGCGTGGATACCTTTGCCAAGAGATGGGGCGACTCGCCTTTCGCAGTGGTGACAACGAGAAAGCCATTGATTGGGCCGGTCGGGCGCTTAGCGCAGTGGATCCAGCGGTTACCGCTGCCGCGACAGCCCATGGGCAACCGAATGGGGATGCTGCACGTATTGTTGCCGAAGCATATAACACGATCGGCGTTGCAAAAGCGCGTCTCGGAGAGTTTACTGATGCCGTTGCCGATGTTGAACGGAGTCTCGAAATTGCTGAATTCAATGAGCTCCACGATGTCTCTTGTCGCGGCTATACAAATCTTGGGGTTCTTTACAGCACGCTTGATCCAAGACGCGCGATCGACGTGTGTCAGCGCGGTCTCGCGGTGGCGATCAAAATTGGCGACTTAGCATATCAATCACTGCTCTACGCAAATCTCGGCGTGTCATACTGTACATTCACCGGGCGTTGCGAGGGTGAAGGTGTGGATGCCGTGCGCCGCGCCATCGAACTCGACCGACAGCTGGGCCTGGTCGACCATCTACCGGTATCGCTCATCGCGTTGGGGCAAATCTATCAATGCCACGGCCAACCGCGTATGGCGATTGAGTTCTACCAAGAGGCGCTTGAGCTGGCAGTTGATTCAAACGAACCGCAGCTCTTGTTTCCTTGTTACGACGGACTGGCCACCGTTCATCTTGACATCGACGATTTGACCAGCGCTGAGAAATACATGGAGCAAGCGCAAGCGGTGTGCGAGCGCGCGGGCCTGGATCCGGATTCGTTGGTCGTCATGCCATTCCTGTGTTGAAAGAAAAAAGCTATGACAGATGAAAGCGTGGGTCTGATGGCAGCATTGCACGCGCCCGCGACGACGCCCCACCTAGCCTTTGGCCGATAGATGAACGCAGTCATGTCGAACGAGCCCCAAATCAACGAGCCGCTGCGGATCGGCGATGCCGCGCCAGACTTCACATTGCCGGCAGTGAATCGCGAAGGTGAAATAGGCCTCGCCGACTACGCTGGCCGGCATGCCCTATTCCTGGGGCTGTTCCGTGGTCTCCACTGCCCTTTTTGCCGGCGCCAAGTTGTGCAGATGAATGGACTGGCAGCAAAACTCCGTGAGCTTGGCATCGAATCCGTCGCGGTCGTCAACACCACATTGGCGCGGGCGCGTCTCTACTATGGGCGTCGCGCGATGAATATGGCTCTGGCCGTCGACCCCGAATGGGACACGCACAGGCGCTATGGCCTTGGTCGGCCCACATTGACCGAAGGCCAATCAGATTGGCCGCGCACGATGAATTTGAACGAGTTTCTGGCGATGCGAACCAACCCAACCGGGGAACTGCCAGAATCGCTTTCGCCGCTCGACGCGAACGAAGCCCTTAATCAACACGATGGCTTCGAGCCGACCGAAGTTGACCGACAGATACAAGCGGACCACGGTTTGACAGGCGCCGGCTATACACTGATCGGTACCGACCGTCGCGTCCATTGGACTTGGTTGGAAGGCCAAACCGGCATGGCCGACATCGCCAAGTTTCCATCCGAAGACGAGATATTCGGCGCGGTCAAATGCGCCGTTTAAGGCGCATATCGAGCGCGCGCGGCACCAAGCGCTAGAGCGCTTTCCGACCATATTGAACCATTCTGTCGGAGCGACTTTGTGACAAGATCAAGTCGATGTCCGCAGGCCGTATCGGGCATACGGCTACGGACAGCGTCGTCGCGATTGTCACAAAATCGCCCGGCCCTGCGGGTTTGCGACCGGCAGGCGTCCCCCAATGGGAATCCATGTGGACGACCACATTGGTCGGCCGACTTGCCCGATGCGCGCGTGCGGTGGATCGGACGTTCGCTTGATCTCGCAGCGAGCACCAGAGCGAACGTTCGATCCGTGAACCGCACGAGATCCAAATATTCGGCTCGTGTCCTGACGAAACCGAAGTTCGTAAGGTGCCTGGGGTCAGACGTGACCAACTGCGGTTTCGGGACACGAGCGGCGCGTTGCGGCGCCCTTTGTGTGGACCACCGCGCCGGACCGCAAACAGAATTGATTCAATATGGTCGGAAAGTGCTCTAACACCGGCAGCTCAAGACTTACGCTGGCGCCGGAATTCCTCATACATCTCGGGCGAAGGCGGATAGTAGCGGCCCGGTGGCACCTGGTCGCGAACGATCCTTTCTTTGACGTACGCCTCCACCGCTTCATGTTCCTCAACAATCACCACACATTCTTCGGCGAACCACGACGGAACCACAACAACACCGTCCCCATCACCGACCAACACGTCACCGGGGCGCACCAGCACGCCGCCGCACTGAATTTGCACGTTCTCCTCGGCAGGTTCAGCCCAAGGCTCGGACGCATAAGGCGTCCGGCTCCGCGCATAGACGATCAAGTCGTATCGCTCCGCGGCCATGACGTCGAGATCACGCATGCCGCCATCCGTGACGATACCGTCGGCGTTGTTCATTTTCAGTTGCAGTGCCTTGACATCACCAAAAACGCACGCCCGCGTCTCACCCATCAAGTCACACACCAATACGTCGCCGGGGCCGCACCGCGCCATGGCGCGATATTCGGGCGAATCCTCCCCCTTCCTGACTTCGGCAATAAGATCTGGTCGAGGCGGCAAAAACCGAAGCGTGCGGGCCCGCGCCGCCAGTCGCTCTTGTTCCCGGGTGTAAAGTTCGAGACCTTCGATGAAAGGCAACGCCACGCCGGCATCGTGAACAACATGATGCCAAATCGTCGCGACCGGCAGTTTCTTGAAGCGGTCAAGAATTTCCTGCCCGATAATCCGCGTTTCGAACGATGATCGAGACATCAGCTTCGTTCCCTCCGAAAGCTCGACACGCGCAAGCATAGGCGCGAGGTTACGTCGATCTTGAACAGAGAACCCTGCAACCCCTCGACAACCCGTTCGGCGCGTGGTTGTCACCCATGTCTTAGGTACAAACTGTTACCTATGTCTCCGGGCTGGACCAAGAGAAGAATGGTAGCGGAGGAGGGATTTGAACCCCCGACACATGGATTATGATTCCACTGCTCTAACCAGCTGAGCTACTCCGCCCCAGGCTGACCGTCCGCATATACGGGGCCGATCAGACGCTGTCAAGAAACTGCGCTAGGGCCGTGGTGTTGCCGGGGTGCCAGCATCATCACGGGCAATCCAGCCACCACCCAAAAGGCGCGTGCCTTGGTAAAAGACCGCCGCTTGCCCGGGCGAAATCGCCCCAGCCGGTTCGGCCAAAGCGACGTAAACCTGGCCATCATCATCGATGCGGATGGTGGCACGCGCGCCGGCGTGCGCCGATCGAACTCGGACCGTCGCCGCGCGCGCCGTACCCGGCCGCATGGTGCGATCGAGCCAATTGGTCTCGCGCACCGCAAAGACCGTGCGCGCCAGCGCTGCCTTGGGACCCACCACGACGCGGCGCGCCTCAGGTTCCAAACGCACAACGTAGAGCGGCGCCGCACCCGCCACGCCCAGCCCGCGGCGTTGTCCGACTGTATAGTGGACGACGCCATCGTGCCGCCCCACGACGTCGCCAGACATGGTCACAATCTCTCCCGGCTCGACGGCACCAGGACGCAGTTGCTCGATCACGCGCGCATAATTTCCATTAGGCACAAAACATATGTCTTGGCTATCGGGTTTGTCAGCCACGGGCAGATCAAAGCGCGCCGCCAAATCCCGCGTATCCGATTTCTCCATGTCACCAAGCGGAAACCAGATAAAGTCCAATTGGTCGGGTCGCGTCGCAAACAAGAAATAGCTTTGGTCCCGCGCAGCATCACGGCCGCTATGCAATTCAGGGCCGTCCGCCCCCTCGATCCGACGCGCATAGTGGCCGGTTGCCAGCGCGTCCGCGCCCAAATCACGCGCGCTCCGCAAGAGATCTCGAAATTTGGTTCGCTGATTGCATCGAATACACGGGATCGGCGTTTCACCAGCGACATAGCTGTCAACAAAATCATCAATCACATCGGACTTAAACCGATCTTGGTAGTTCAGCACGTAGTGGGGAATATCCAACGTCTCGGCGATGCGGCGCGCATCATAGATATCTTCGCCGGCACAACATGCGCCTTTCCGGCCGACCGATGACCCATGATCATAAAGTTGCAGTGTCGCGCCAATTACATCGTAACCCTGTTCGACCAGGAGCGCGGCGGTCACCGCGCTGTCGACACCGCCCGACATGGCGACCATAACACGCGTGGCCTTGGACGGCTTGTCATATCCTGGGCTGTTCATCGGCGTCCTGCATCCCAACCCATTTGCCAAAATGCGGTCTCTAAGCGCGTCGCCTGTTCAAACATGGTGCGTAAACCCGGATAACGGTCTTGACCGCCGCGCCGCGCGGCCAATCGGTCTAGTGTTTCAATCGCACTCTGCGCAACGGCTTGATATTCGTCGCCCGCATACATCTTTACCCACGACGCATACATGTTCTCATCGTCGAGCGCACCTGGCCGCGTTGCCAATTCCCGACCAATTTCGGCATATCCAATAACGCATGGTGCCAGCGCAACATGAAGCTCCAACAAGTCTCCGGCCATCCCGCAATCCAGCACATAGCGCGTGTAGGCGACCGTCTCCAGCGTCTCGCTGGCGCCGGCCAGATCGGTCTCGGTCAACCCCCAATCGGCGCAATAACGCACATGCAATTGCATTTCGACGTTGAGTATCGCATGCATGATCTCCGCTGCGGCGCGCATGTCTTCCAACCGTTCCGCCTTATAGCTCGCCAAGGCGTACGCGCGCGCAAACTGGATTAAGAACAGATAGTCTTGGACGAGGTAATGGCGAAATGCTGGCTCTGGCAGTGACCCATCCGCCAGTCCGTCAACAAAAACATGCCCAACATGTTTTCGCCACGTCGGCTCCACATCGGCACGCAATTTATCAAACAACGTCGTCACGTTTGTACCTTGCTTGGCTCGTCGTTATTGATCTGATGATCATCTTGCTTGCTATTTTCTGATTCCGCCGCGGCAGCCACCTCTGCCGCTTCGCGTTCGTGCCGTTCTTGTATCTGAGCACGCAGTGATTGCAATGCCGGCAAAGCGAACTCGTCCCCCCATTCCGGCACAAAATGGCCCGCCTGTTGTAGGAACATGGCGTCAGCCCCGCCGCGGATCTGGCTGTGTCGTCGGCGCATCGCCGTGTGGCCGACCACCGAATCACGACCGCCAACCAATCACACCATCCGGCAAAGGCCGGTCACCTGTCGCCAACCAGCAATTCATGATCAACAACCCGACATAGCGCGCGGGATCGTCCATGGGCAGTGTCAATCCTATGGTGCCGCCCCAGTCGTGCATCACAAGTACAATATTCTGTAAAGACAAATGGGTAACCAGCCCGTGCGCACACCCACGCAGAACGTCGAAACTGAACGCCGCCTCGTCGACCGGCTTGTCGGAGCGACCAAAGCCGGGCAGGTCCGGCGCCACCACTCGGCATCCCGCCGCAACCCACACCGGTATGACGCGCCGATACAGATGACTCCAACTCGGATGGCCATGGAGACACAAGAGCGTCACGTCGGCATCGTGATCGCCTTCGTCCACATAGTGAATCCGGAGACTGGGAAGGCCCGGCAATTCATCAACGTAATGCGGCGCATACGGGAAATCCTGCAATCCCTCGAAGCGCTCGTCTGGCGTACGCAGTATCTCTGTCATCAGCGGCAATCGAACCTTTCGGCGGATTTGTTCGCGTCAATCAACCTATTAGCATGCCGTCCTTGGAGTGTGAACGTGTGCCGATGGCCCAACCGCCAACGGCCGGCTTGACGCGCGCGGGCCGTTAGGCCTTGTTAGAGCCCCGTAGTCAGTGCCGTGCTGGGAGCCCACAATGCGTGTCGAACAGATCTTTACCGAGAACGCCTATCGCAACTTCAACTATCTCATCGCCTGCGACGAGACTGGTGAGGCCCTTGCCGTAGATCCGCTCGATCATCGTAAATGCCTGGCCGCGGCCAAAGCCCATGGCTGGGACATCACATTGGTTCTCAACACCCACGAACATGGTGACCATACCGGCGGCAACAAGGCGATGATTGCCGCGACCGGCGCCAAGCTCCTCGCCCACGCCGGCGCGAAAGAAAAGATTCCGGGAATTGATCGTGGTCTTGTCGCGGACGATGCCATACGGATCGGCAGGACGGTGGAGCTGCAAGTGCTCGATACGCCGGGCCACACAATGAGCCATGTGTGCGTTTTGGCGCACGCCGACGGTCCAGCGCTATTTTGCGGCGACACGCTCTTCAATGCCGGGGCCGGCAACTGCCATAATGGCGGCCATCCGGAAGAGCTTTTCGACACATTTGCCGAACAGTTGGCGCAGCTGCCAGACGATACCAAGATTTTTCCCGGACATGACTATATCGGCAACAATCTCGAATTTACGCTGGACCGCGAACCAGACAATCAGCGCGCGCGCGCGTTGCTCAAAGACGTCAAGGACCAAGACCCGCACTGCCCGCTCGTGACAACGATCGCGTTGGAAAAACAGGTCAACACGTTTTTCCGACTCAGCAACCCGGCGGTGATCGCCGCCCTTTGCGAAAGATTTCCGGATTTGCCGGACACGCCGACGCCGAAACAGGTCTTCCTGAAACTACGGGAGTTGCGTAACAGCTGGTAGGCGCGCGTCAACCCATCAGGGCGTTTCTGGCGTCGCTGGGCACGTGCACAATCAGTCCGTCAAGCGCTTCGCTCAACACGATTTGGCAGCCAAGCCGCGAGGTCTTGGTCAGGCCGTAAGCCAGATCAAGCATGTCTTCCTCGTCTTCGCTCGGCGCAACGAGGCGATCGAAGAATTCGTTTTCGACGATAATGTGGCATGTCGAACACGCCATGGATCCCTCGCAGGCACCCTCTAGATCGATGCCGTGGCGATGCGCAACTTCTAAGACCGACCACCCGACCGGTGCCTCAACCTTCAGGCGGGAACCGTCTGGATTGACGAACGTTATCTTCGGCATGGGCCCTATGAACCTGAAAGGACTGCGTGGCTGGCCGTGTTGGATACCGCATCTGACCGAATTGTGTTAACCGCGCGAACGACACTTGCGATCACCGCGTCGACCTCTGCCTGCGTCGTGAAGCGCCCGACGCCAAACCGGATTGAACTGCGTGCGACAGCCTCGCCAACACCAGTCGCCTGCAACACGTAGGACGGCTCGACCGCCGCAGATGTGCACGCCGAACCAGTTGATACGGCAATTTCCGGCATCAATGTCATCAGATCCTCCGCATCGACACCGAGAAAACTTACGTTGAGATTGCCGGGCAATCGATCTTCCATGTCTCCGTTGACTACCAGGTCCGGCAGTGCGTGCGACAGGCCATTCAGCAAACGATCACGTAACGCACGCAAACGGGACGATTCCTCGCCTAGGGCAGCGTCGGCTATCGCACAAGCTTGGCCCAAGCCGACGCACAGGGCCGGTGCGACCGTGCCGGATCGCAACGTTCGTTCTTGACCACCACCGCTCATCTGCGCGGCAATGCGGGCGCGTGGACGGCGACGCACGAATAACGCGCCAACGCCCTTTGGGCCGTACATCTTGTGCGCTGATATGCTCAACAAATCGATCTTCATCATGCCGACGTCCAGCGGTATCTTTCCGGCCGCTTGGGCACAGTCGCTATGAAATAGCACGCCCGCGGCGCGGCATAATGCCCCGATTTCCGCGATCGGCTGGATCACACCGATCTCGTTGTGTGCGGCCATGATGGAAACCAAAACCGTCTCCGCCGTAAGCGCCGCGCCGACGGTCTTTGGTTTGACCAAACCATTGCGCGCGACCGGCAAATAAGTGACCGCAAAGCCCTGTTGTTCCAGCCATCGGCAACTTTCCAAAACGCATTTGTGTTCGGTCTCGAGGGTTACAATGTGGTTTTTCTTACCACGGTGAAACTGCGCCGCGCCCTTGATCGCCAAATTGTTTGCCTCGGTGGCACCCGAAGTGAACACGATTTCGCGTGGCTCCGCGCCAATCAGCGCGGCTACTTGACCTCGTGCACGCTCGACCGCGGCCGCCGCTTCGCGCCCATAGCTATGGCTTTGCGAGTGTGGATTGCCATAGCACTCGGTAAAGAATGGCATCATGGCTTCCAAAACCCGCGGATCGACAGCGGTGGTCGCCTGATTGTCCAAGTAAATGGGCTTGCGGGTCATGCCTGTGTGGACCGTTTTGCCGGTCGCTTCGTTCATGCGTCGACTTCCAACTAAATCCCTATGCTGCGCTTTGTCCGTGACGCGCGCGCGTTCGTCGATAGAGCGCCAACCATGCGGCGACAGCTCTATCTATATCGCTTTCGGTCGTCGTCCAACCAAGACTAAATCTTATCGCCCCACCAGCTTTCGCGTCATCGGCGCCCATGGCACGCAAGACGTGACTTGGCGCGACAGTCCCAGAACTACAGGCAGCACCGGCACTGACCGCGATTTCACTGATGTCCATGGCCATGACCTGCACGTCCGCTCGCACGCCCGGCATACCCACACAGCTGGTATTTTCGATCCGGGCGGAGTCGGCCCCATATATCGTGGCATCCGGTGCCGCAGACCTGATGGCGTCCTCTAATTGTGCGCGCAGCTTCTCAACTATTTTCCACTGCCCAAATTGCTGTTGGGCCACTGTGGCGGCGACCCCAAACCCGATAATCCCTGCAACATTCTCGGTGCCCGCCCGGCGGCCGCGTTCTTGACCCCCGCCAAGTATGATCGGCTCGACATCCAATGTGTCGCGAATGACCAATGCACCAATGCCTTGTGGGCCGCCAAGCTTGTGCGCCGAGACCGTCACCATATCGGCACCGCTCTCGCGCAAATTGAACGGACGTCGACCAACCCATTGCACGGCGTCGCAATGATAGATCGCGCCAAATTCGTGTGCCGTGGCGGCAATCTCTGGCACCGGCTGGATAACCCCGGTTTCGTTGTTGGCCGCCATAACCGATACCAACGCCGGCATGCTCGACGACCGCAGCAGCGCGGCCAATGCGTCAAGCATCACGATGCCTTTGGAATCAACGGGTATGTGGGTAACACCTGTTCGCGCGGCCAGAATCGAGGGGTGTTCCACGGAAGACGCGAGGACCGCGCGCGGCGTCCCATTGACGGCCATGGCGTTGGCCTCGGTGCCACCGCTGGTGAAGACCACCTGACGCGGATCCGCCTCGACAAGGGCGGCAATTGCGGCGCGCGCCCTCTCAACCCCCTGCCGTGCTTCGCGCCCAAATCGGTGAACCGAAGAAGGATTGCCCACCCGGGCCAGCGCCACGTTCATCGCTTCGCGAACTTCCGGCCTTAGCGGCGCGGTGGCGTTGTAATCCAAATAACCCTTTAACACGATGCTTCGGTCGCGCCGCCCATGGCAAGTTGCATCAGTGCCAGAACAAATCGGCCAAATCGAACCTCAACCGAGCAGACAAGATCAGCGCGATCCGAAATGGCCGCGCCGACCAGAGGCATGTGTCTCGTTCTAACGAAGACCGACAACAACCTCGTCCATTGGCGCACAGGGATTACACGGAGCGCTTGGTGAACAGGGACTCGAAGGCGTTCCCGCCAGTCGCGCCGCGCCATTGCCCAATCGGCGATGACACACATCATCCAGCGAAACTGAGCTCAAATAGTCCAGAATTTGATTGCCCAGCTCTTCCCACAGATCATGGGCCACACATCGTGACCCGTCACTCATACATCCCCTATCGGTCTCCGGCGAACAACGCGGGACCCGCAATGGTTCATCGACGGCAACCACAATTTCGGAGATCTTTACGTCCATCGCCGGCCTGGTCAGCATGTAACCCCCGCCCGGACCTCGTACGCTCTTTACCAGCCCCGCGCGCCGCATGCGGCTAAATAGTTGCTCCAAATATGACAACGAAATTTCCTGTCGCGCGGCAATATCTGACAAAGCTGTCGGCCGGTCTGCCGCGTTCCGCGCCAAATCAACCATGGCCATGACTGCATAACGACCTTTGGTACTCAGTCGCACAACCTCGATCTCCTCGACAATTGATCCCCTCGCCGTGCGTTGCTCACACGGCGTCTACCGTCGTATCCGCGCGTTTGCGACACCGCCCCGATGCACACGTGGCCACGGCTCAATCCGGCGGAAGGTGGGAGCTCAATCGGTCGCCCGAAATCTGACGCTCGCTACCTGACTCTATGCGCGTTGCCGGAAGCTGCGCCTCGTCTTGAACGGATTTCGATTCCAATTCCACGATCCGAGCCCGCAAACTACTGACTTCATCCAACAAACCGTCCAGCGCGCGCGCCACCGGATCCGGAATGTCGCCCGGTGTGCCGTACGCCATAAAACTCTGCTCTTTGGGCTGACTTCGTCGCTTGCCCACCTCTCGCCCAGGGACGCCGACGATCGTTGCGCATGGCGGTACGTCCTTGATGACCACCGCGTTCGAACCGATGCGTGCGCCGGCGCCGACAGTGATCGGGCCCAAGACCTTGGCGCCCGCGCCGACGATGACACCGTCTTCCAAAGTTGGATGCCGTTTGACACCTCGGTCTAGGGATGTTCCGCCCAATGTAACGCCGTGATATATCGTCACTTCGTTCCCAATTTCGGCGGTTTCCCCAATCACGACACCCATGCCGTGGTCGATGAAAAAGCGATCACCGATGGTCGCACCTGGGTGGATCTCAATGCCCGTCAGCACGCGTCCCAAATGCGATACAAACCGACCCATGAGATACCATTTGTGACGCCAGAAAAAGCGCGCCAGTCGATAAAACAAAAGCGCATGCAAGCCGGGATAGCACAACAATATCTCAATCCGAGAACGTGCTGCCGGGTCGCGCGCCACGATCGTGGCTATATCGTTCCTAAGTCTCTTGAAGGTCATCGGGGCCATCGTGCTATCATGGGTTTCGAAACCTCGCAGGAAGAACTAAGAACTAAGAATATTCCGTCAGTCGTCATCATCCCAGCTCGAATTCTAGATCTCTGACTATTTTAGTCAACATTATTGCTCTCGGGTCGGGCGATGTGTCAAAGACATGTGCGGCCGTTGTCCGGAAACCAGTGTCAGAGTAGTGGGGTGGAAATTACCGTGCCAGAGGTAATCTTTAACGGTCCCGAGGGCCGCCTGGAAGGGCGGTATCATCACAGCCCGAGCCCGAATGCGCCGATTGCGCTGGTGTTGCACCCACATCCGCAGCACGGCGGAAACATGAATAATAAGGTTGTCTACAACATCTTCCACACATTCACCCGTATGGGTTTTTCCGTATTGCGATTCAATTTTCGCGGTGTTGGTCGCAGCCAAGGTGTCTATGACAATGGCCAAGGCGAACTCAGCGATGCGGCTTCCGCGCTCGACTGGATGCAAACCTACAATGCCGACTCCCGTGCTTGCTGGATAAGCGGCTTTTCGTTCGGCGCATGGATCGCCTTTCAACTCTTGATGCGGCGCCCCGAAATAACGGGATTCGTAACGATCGCGCCGCCGGCGAACATGTTCGATTTTTCGTTTTTGGCGCCCTGCCCCGTGTCCGGCATGGTGATTCACGGTGAAGACGACCGGCTCGTACCGGCCGCCTCGGTCGCCAAATTAGCCCATAAGCTATCGTCCCAAAAGGATGTCGAGATTGACTACCGCCGACTCGCCGGCGCCGACCACTTCTTTGAAGGCTATCTCGAAGAATTGCGGCGTCTGGTTGAGGAATACGTCGGCGCGCGCATGGTCGCCTAAGGCGGCTAGTTTCACTGCCCAGATTTGTTGCGATGTTGGCGCGCGTAAAATCGCCGACCGCCTGTGGCAGGCGCTGTGACCCCGGTCGTCGCCGGTAAACTCAGGGGCAGGCCACGGGCACCGCGCACCGCCAAATAGGCAAATGCTTGTGCTTCAAGCGCGTCACCTTGCCAGCCGACTGCCTCGACTGGATCGACCGCCACCTGCAGAACGCTTCGAAGCGCCGCCATCATCGCCGAATTGTGACGGCCCCCACCGGTGACCAAGACCCGCCGCGGCGCCGCTGAAAAGAACAACATCGCACGCTTGACAGCGACCGCCGTGAATGCCGTCAGCGTCGCCGCACCGTCTTCCACGGATAAACCCTGCAATACCGTCTTGGTCATTTCACTGAAATGGTCCCGATCCAGGGATTTCGGCGGCGGCAGCCTGAAAAATGCATCTTCGAGCAAGCGATCGACTCGGCTGCTGTCAACAGTGCCGGCGCGCGCCGCAGCGCCGTTTGTGTCGCGTGATTGCCCCGTACCAACGCGCATCCAGTCGTCCAGCAATGCATTGCCTGGACCTGTGTCGCAAGCCACGATCTGTCCGTCCTTTCCGACCCAGGTGGTGTTGGCAACGCCACCGATATTCAGAACGACAATCGGACCGGATAATTCGCGACACAATGCCTGATGAAACAAAGGCGCAAGCGGCGCGCCCTCGCCACCGGACGCCACATCCGCGCTGCGAAAATCGGCAATCACATCAATGCCAATCGTGTCCGCCAGACGCTGGGCGTTGCCGATTTGTATTGTCACCCCACGTTCCGGCGCGTGCACAATCGTGTGCCCGTGGAATCCGACCAATTCAACATGCGCGTCGTTCGGTCCGGCTTCGGCCAACAATTTTTGGACGGCGGCGATATGCACATCTGTCACCGCGTTGGCTGCGGCTTCAAACTCGGTCTCGCGCCCCAGCGCCTCCCGAATTGTGGTTTGGTCGGCGGCGCTGTACGGCATTGTCAAATGCGGACCGAACCCGCCGATGACTTCGCCGTCGGTGGTTAGGATTGCGCCGTCGACGCCATCCATTGACGTGCCGCTCATCAATCCAAGTGCTTTCACTGCCGCCATCTTCCCGTTCCAGTTACCAATATGCGCATCGATGATCCGCGCGACCATGCCACTGGGTCCGATCAGGCGCCATTGCCGCGTGCCGAGTGGTTGTGCTAAGTGGCATCTCCGAAGCGATCACGCCGCGATATAAGGCCCCGCATTTTCATGACAAATGCTGAATCCGAATTTCTCCGCACCGTCATCGAACGCGGCTATTTGCACCAATGCACCGACCTTGAGGGGCTGGATCGTGCACTGAACGCTGGCGTTGTCTCCGCATATATTGGTTTTGATTGCACGGCCGACAGTCTGCACGTCGGTAGCCTGCTTGTGATCATGCTTTTACGGCGACTGCAGCAATGCGGCCATAGACCGATCGTGCTGATGGGTGGCGGTACGTCGCGTATCGGCGATCCGTCGGGTAAGGACACGGCACGTCAACTGCTCGGCGATGACCAAATTCGGCGCAATATGGAAGGTATTCAGACCGTCTTCCAACGGTTCCTAGATTTCGGCAATGGCCCGACGGGCGCCATCATGGTCAACAACGCGGACTGGTTGGATCAGATCAACTACATCGATTTTCTGCGCGACTACGGCCGTTACTTTTCGGTCAATCGCATGTTGTCGTTTGACTCCGTGAAAATTCGTATCGATCGCCAGCAGCCGCTGACGTTTCTTGAGTTCAACTACATGGTTCTGCAGGCTTATGATTTTGTTGAATTGGCGCGCCGCGAGAATTGCCGACTGCAAATGGGTGGTTCAGATCAATGGGGAAACATTGTCAACGGTGTTGATCTGGCGCGACGCCTCGATAACCAGACCCTTTTTGGCCTGACCGCGCCGCTGATGACGACGGCGTCGGGCGCCAAGATGGGCAAGACCGCGGAAGGCGCCGTTTGGCTCAACGAAGATCGTTTGTCCGCCTACGACTATTGGCAATACTGGCGCAATACCGAAGACGAAGATGTCGGCCGTTTTCTGCGGATGTTTACCGACCTGCCAATCGATGAAATCTCACGTCTGGAAGCGTTGCGCGGCGCCGAGATTAACGACGCCAAGAAAGTCTTGGCGGATGCGGCGACGACCATGTGCCGCGGCGACGCAGCGACACGGCAAGCGGCAGAAACTGCGCATCGGACCTTTGAGCAAGGCGGCCATGGCACAGCGCTGCCAGTTTTTGAGTTTCCGCGCGCAGATTTTGACGCAGGCATTCCCGTTTTTGACGCCATCCACAAGTCTGGATTATGCGCTTCGAAAGGCGAAGCGCGGCGATTGATCCGCGGTCGCGGTGCTCGGATCAACGATGCGGTGATCGAGTCCGAAGACCGACTTGTCGATGCAAGTGACTTGAACGCCGACGGCCTGGTCAAACTGTCGGCCGGTCGCAAACGGCACGTCTTGATCCGGCCGGTGTGAGCGCGCCGAGGCAAGGTTTATTCGAACTGATCGGCCCGTAGCGCCTCGTTCAACGTGACCCCTAAGCGGTCTTCGACAACAACGACCTCGCCCTGGGCGACACGCCGTTTGTTGACGTAGATGTCGACCGGATCGCCGACGGTTCGATCCAATTCCAAGACCGCGCCGCGGCCCATCTTAAGCAATTGTGAAACTTGAATCTGCGCCGATCCCAAGACACAGGAGATTTCGACCGGGACCTCGAACACGGCACTTGAATCATCGGGCACGACAGTCGCCGACTTGGACATATTGACCGTTTCGGGATGGCTGGTATCGCCCTCGCTTTCGGTCAGATTGCCTTGATCCGATCCGGCCTCAGTTGGAACCGATTCAGTGCCAACCTCGTCGTCCTGATCGGCACTCTCAGCGGCCGCCTCGGTCTGTTCTTGATCGTCGTCCGACATAGCGCTTCGCCCCTTTGACCAAACGTTCTCTCAGCGTGAGATCGGTGCGCCCGGCTGCGCCCGACGCGGATTTGCGGCGCCGTCGGCACTCGTCCCGTTCGTCGTCTGACGGTCGCCAAAGGCGGAGAACAGCTCGCGCAAGATCCCTGGTGCCAGCGCCGTAAGTGGATTGACCGAAACGTCGGGCTCTTCCATGGTGCCGGTAACCCGGTAAGTTGCGGCGAACACGCCGCTGCCTTCGCCGCCCGTCAGAATATCGCCGATCAGCGGTATTCTTCCGATCAGACTGTTCAACATATATGCCGGCACTATGGTGCCTTTCAGATTAAGATTTTCTTCACTCAGAAGCACACGTCCGTTCATGGTCAGCCCGATTGAAATGCCACTGGCGCGGGCACGCTCGATCGTCAGTACGTCGCCCCGTATGCCAAACGGGGCTTCGAGAGAGTTGAACGCCAATCCCCCGCCGTCCAACATCTCCAATGCACCGGTCAGCGTTGCCGCGGTCAGAACGCGGGCCAACAGCGGCGCGTCAACAACACGAAAATCGTCGACCCGAACAAAGCCCGTAACATCCGCGTCATCCGCTTCGTCGTGCAAGAGCGCTTCGACGTGCAGAGCACCGCCGACCATGTTTTGACTGAGACCGAAAGCGCGCGCCACGGCACCAGCGTCCGGCCCGCTAAGCGTGGCCAAACGATTGCTGCCGCTGGGTTCGACCCGTAACGAGAGATCGGAGCCGGCGTCGACGCTGGCATGAAATCGCATCTGGCTTAGTTTTTCGCCGTCGTACCAGCCGGACACATTCGCATCACGCACGACAATTTCGTCGGACAGGACCAATTCATCGACTTCGCCTTCGAATGTCGCTGTCACCGGCGTTGCATCAGGTTCCGTCCGATCGACGCCCAGCGAGTCGCCAGCCTCGTCTGAGTCATCTAGTATAAATGGTCTTAAATCCAGTATTTTACCGGAAAAAGTTAAATTTATGTTTGAGCTATCCCTGGCCACCAACTTCACAGACAATTCGCTGCCGCGATGAGACAAACGTTGAAATGTGATGGTTCTTCGACCGTCATCGCCGGGTTCCAATGAAGCAGCACCAAAACCCTTTATCTCTGTCCCTTCGATCTCGAGGTCCGAAATGTCGAGCCTGCCGTCGGGATCTAAACGAATGGTCGATAACACGGATAGATTTTCAGCTGCGGGTTTGGTCCAACGCAGCATGGGCATGAAGACATCTGCAGCATCGAGATTCAGGGCCAACTGCCCCACCCACGACCCGTTAGCCCTACCAGTGATTTCTCCGTCAAGGTCGATCGGACCGGCAACACGCGGATCTGCCAGCCGGATCGCGCGACGTGCGGTCTCTGTCACACGCCCGGCCACGGTAATCTCGCGTACAATACCCTCTGGCGCGGGTTCAAAGATCTCGTGCCACGAAAGATTGACGGTCTCACCATCGACATCGGCGGCACCGCCAAGATGGAACCCTGAAGTATTGAGCACCAAGGAGAAGTGACCATTCCGCGCGCTGACCTCGCGTCGCGGTACGCCCGCAAAGCTGTAGCGCGTCGCGACGCCCGACAATTCAGCCAGGACATCAATACTCCATTGTCCGGGCCCGGGGTCGTCGCGCAACGGCGTAACAAGACGAAACTCCGAAACAAACTCGCCGCCCACCGCATCGGGATCCAGTCCCATGGCCTGCGTGTATCGAAACCGCGGTAACGAAAGCAGAGCAAGTGCCTCGGAAATGGGCCCTTCGACCGCGATATCGAACTCACCTTGTTCCTGGTCACGACCCAAATTGCGAAGTCTGACGGAACTTGGCCCCATTTCGAGTACCCCGCTCGACGCCATAGCGACGTCAATGCTCAGGTCGATGGGATCAAAGGTTCCTTGCAGTTCGATATTCTCAATTGCTGGCATCCCATCCAGATACCGCGTCGCGCCATTCGTAATCGTGAACGCACCGCGAACCCGATCGCGCGCCAAATGGCGCTTTGACCAGTCGTCACCGGCGAGGTTCAAGCTCAGCGTTAAGCGCTCGAGGTGGCCACCCTGAATATTCTCACGGACCCAACGCAATCCGCCGGGGGCCACGCCGCTAGGCCAATAATGCGCAACCTCCAGGGCCGGCACATTGCCGACAAGAACGTCACCGCGCACTTCGGGCATCGACCACGGCGCCTTCACAATCCCGGAGAACGCTGCCGTGGGGCCTTCAAAATCAATGAATGCATCGTCGATGCGCAGGGTGTCTTTGGCGGCATCGTACACCCCCTTCACTTGCGCCAGCCCGACCTCGAACAATGGTCTTTCCGGGTCCAATTCCGGCAAATTCAATGTTCCGGCACCGGATGACACGTCAAATGCCGCCCGCATCACCCGGCCATCGGCCCCCGTTGACATCTCCACGTTGGCCGACACGGGCAAATTTATCGACGCCAGTCGCGCTAACTGTGGCGACATCTCCGCCAACTTCGATGGCCAGACGTCTGCAAAATTCACAGCCACATCAAACTTGCGCGTGTCGTTGTCAAAACGCATTGTCGCGGTTGCCGACCAAGGCATCCCGCCGACATCGACTGTCAGATCGGCATCGCCACTCAATCCGCGGTCATCGCGGTAAACCGCGATTGTTGCGCTTGGCGCGACCCACTGCGTGTGCAGTTTCATATCGTCCACGGTCACACGCGCGCGCGCGATGCTCAGGCCCTCAAGGTATCCTAAGGTCTGGCTTCGATCGGGCGTATCCAAGAGCTCTGCCACGACGCGCTCAACCACGACTTCGTCGCCTGCTGCGTCGGCGTCGCTGGCGTCAGTCGCGGCGACACCCGCGGTCCGAACCGCGCCATCCGGCCGCCGCACCAAATGGATCTCCGGCCCGCTGATTTCCAACCAGGTCGGCGCGATCAGTCCACGCGAAAGCGCCAACACACTCAGTCCAAAGCCCATTTCTGGGATGACGGCGGCGACCGCTTTGTCGTTCTGACTGTCGATCGCGCGGACATTGAACGCACGCACCGAGACGGCATTCTGCCAACCCGACCAGTTGATACTCAAATCGTCGAAACGGATGTCGATATCGTCGAAGCCATCACTCAGCGCCGCCTCGACGTAGGGCGCAAAAGTCTGCAGAGAGATCGGACCACTGGATAGTCGCCACGCCGCAGCCGCAACAAGCATGGCCAGCATTGCGGCCAACGCTGCCAGTCCGTGCAACAGTCCTCTTGTGGCTGGACGGATCAACGTGAATTCGACATGTTCGTCGGGCGGCGAATGACCGCCGATTACCCCCAATCTTGACCTGGTCGCTGGGGACCTTAATGGACAACGCCTGTCAATCCAACCTCCGCCACCCGCCACGCGCCGGCAATCCTGAGGCGGCGGCGCGCGGGCTCGAAGATTGGCGCACGCAAAGCGCCAATTCCGATCGCCCCGAATTGAGAACCGCAGCTGGTCTGGCCGACGCCGAAAACAGCCGCGTTGTTCTGGAAGCGCTATTTGGAAATGCGCCATTTCTTGGCCGCTGTGCCCTGGCGGAACCCGAGTTCTTCGCTTGGGCGCTCTCGGCGACACCAGAAACATGCTGGAACGGCATTCTTTCCGCCATCGCCTACGATGCGACCAAGGACCTGGACGACGATAGCGTTAAACGGGCCCTACGCATCGCGCGGCGGCGGGCTGCGTTGTTGGTCGCGATCGCTGACTTGACCGGTAAGTGGTCGATCGAAACCTCCGCCCATGCCCTGTCCCGCTTCGCGGAAGCCGCGATCGCGCGAGCGGTCGAACATGTGATCGCTCGGGGTGCCGATACCGGCGATCTGGACGTTGCCGACCCGCTGGATCCGGCAAAAGACTGCGGATTGATCGTGCTTGGCATGGGAAAGCTCGGCGGCGGCGAGCTGAACTACTCAAGCGACGTCGACCTGATCGTTCTCTATGATCTTGACAAAGTGGCGTATCGCGGGCGGCGCACCGTGCAGGACTATTTTGTCCGCCTAACCCGCTCCTTAGTGTCAATATTGGACGATCGCACTGTCGACGGTTACGTGTTTCGTACTGATCTGCGTCTGCGACCGGATCCGGGCGCAACGCCACTCGCGCTTTCGGTCTCGGCGGCGGAAACGTACTACGAGAGTCTCGGCCAGAATTGGGAACGCGCGGCCATGATCAAAGCCCGCCCGATCGCCGGTGATCGCGATGCAGGCGACGCATTTCTCCAATCAATTCGGCCGTTTGTTTGGCGACGCTTCTTGGATTTTGCCGCCATTCAGGACATCCACGCCATCAAACGACAAATTCACAGCCACAAGGGCGGTGGCGAGATCCAGCTGGCCGGGCACAACATCAAGCTCGGCCGTGGCGGTATTCGCGAAATCGAGTTCTTTGCGCAAACGCAGCAACTTATTTGGGGTGGCCGCTATCCGGAGCTGCGCACGCGCGGAACGATTGACGCGCTCAACGGACTCGCCACGTCGCACCGCATTTCGCCAGATGCGAAATCCGATTTGACCGCCGCATATTGGTTTCTCCGCGGCGCCGAACAGCGGCTGCAAATGGTCGAAGACCGACAGACCCACGTGCTGCCCAACGACGACGGCGAACTTGCCCGGTTTGCGACCTTTCTCGGCTACGACGACCCGCAGACTTTTTTGGCCACACTGCACCATCACCTCCACGCGGTCGCAGATCATTATGGGCGATTGTTCGAAGAGTCGCCCGATCTCGCAGCGCCGACCGATCGGGGCGGTAGTCTGGTGTTTACAGGCGTCGAGGGTGACGAGGAGACCTTGACCACATTGTCGGATATGGGGTTCGAGCGCACCGAGACTGTGTGGGACATCATTCGTGGCTGGCATCATGGCCGTCTGCGCGCTATGCGTTCGACACGAGCGCGCGAAATATTGACCAGCATCATGCCGAACTTGCTGGCGGCATTTTCGCGAACCGCGAATCCGAGTCAGGCGCTGCTCAACTTCCACGAATTCTTGAGCAATCTTCCAGCTGGCGTTCAGCTGTTCAGTCTGTTTCAGGCTCATCCGCCCTTGCTTGACTTGGTCGCGCAGATCATGGGCACAGCCCCCAAACTGGCCATCTATTTAAGCCGCCATGCGCGCCTATTTGATGTTGTCCTAACCGAAGGTTTTCTCGATCCGATGCCTGAGAAGCCGGTCCTTGCCGAAGCGCTGCGTACCGCGCTGGCGCCGGCTGTCGACTTTCAGGACACGCTCGACATGGTGCAGCGGTGGACCGGTGACGCGAAGTTCCAAGTGAGCGTGCAACAGTTGAAGGGGCTGGTCGACAGCGAAGCCAGTGGTCGCACCCTTGCCGATATCGCGGATCTGGCCTTGGAGGCCATGACCAATGCGGTCCAGGTCGAGTTCGCGAAGAACTACGGCCGTGTGCCAGGGGCCGGGTTGGCGATTTTGGGCTATGGCAAACTCGGCAGTCGCGCGCTCAATCGTGGGTCCGATCTGGATATCGTCTTCGTTTACGATATCGATTCCAGCGGCAGCGGGTCTGACGGTCCCAAATCCTTGATGCCCAGCACGTATTACAACCGCCTTTGCCAGCGCCTGATCACGGCGCTCAGCGCGCCGACAGCGGAGGGTAAACTCTACGAAGTTGACATTCGCCTGCGCCCCATGGGCAATGACGGTCCGATAGCGTCCGAGTTTATTGGTTTCGGGAGGTACTACCACGAGGATGCGTGGACATGGGAACTCATGGCCCTCACCCGCGCGCGGGTGGCGGTAGCAGCGCCGGAACTAGCGAACCGACTGGCGGACGTCTTTCATGATGTCATCACGCGCAAAAGAGAACCAGCACCCTTGATGCGCGACGTCGTGGAAATGCGCGTACGCATGGCTCAAGAACACGGAACATCCGATCCCTGGTCCGTCAAGCATGTTCGGGGTGGATTGATCGACGTCGAGTTTATCGCCCAAGCGCTGCAGCTCCGCTACGCGGCGGAAAATGAACAGATACTGAGCGTGGACACGGCGCTCGCACTGCGCAAATTGGTTGAAGCCGGTTACCTGTCCGCCGATGATGGCGGCGACTTGATTGCAGCGTTACGGTTGTATCTCGATGTTCAAGCCATGGCCCGATTGTGCTTGGTCGAGGCCATTGATGAGAATGCACCCGCCGGCCTCCGCGAGGCCTTGGCACGCGTCGGCGGTTGCGAAAGTTTTGCGACACTTCACGATCATTTGCGAGACACGCAATCGCGTATCCACGGCATCTTCAAAGCATTGATCGAAGCACCGATCACGTAGTGGCACAAACTTTGTTTGATGGAGAGGGATTGGTATGGCAACGAGCCAATTGGGGCCGCAGGTCGGAGACAAAGCTCCCGCATTCGATCTACCGGCCGACGGTGGCGAGCACATCACACTTATGGACTTCAATGGTAAGCCGCTGGTCCTTTACTTCTATCCGAAAGACGACACAGCCGGCTGCACGAAAGAGGCAATTGGCTTTACCGAGGCGGCATCCGACTTCGAGAAACTCGATGTCACTGTACTTGGCTTATCGAAAGATAGCGTCGCGACCCATGACAAGTTTATCAAGAAGCATGGTTTGAACGTGCGCCTTTTGTCTGACGAAAATGGCGCGGTGTGTGAGTCCTATGGCGTGTGGGTCGAAAAGAACATGTATGGGCGCAAATATATGGGCATCGAGCGCGCCACATACCTCATTGATGGCAAAGGCATCATTCGCAATGTGTGGCGAAAAGTGAAGGTCACCGGCCACGTTGCGGCGGTACTCGAAGCTGCGCGCGCGCTATGATTTGATATCCACATAACGACCGGATGACCGGGCTTTGGCAGCGTCAGGTTTCGAGACCCTGACCGCGGCAGCGTGCGCCGTTCTCGAAATGCCAGTGCCCAACGCCAAGGTCGCGCTCAGCCTGCAAATCGCCGCTGAATGGCGGAATCGGCGCCTGGTCAAAATTGGCGACCGGCGCCCCCCGGACACACCGCGGCGGCCTCAGCGCCCGTTGTTGCGGCCGCCGCGAGACATGGCGCGGCGGCGGCGCGGACAAAGCCGTTCAGGGCGCACCGCGTTGCTACATGCGGTAACACACATCGAACTCAACGCCATTGATCTGGCATGGGATCTGATCGCGCGTTTCGCCGCTATCGCGCCACACCCGGACTTCTTCGATGACTGGGTGCGGGTTGCGTGCGAGGAAGCTCTCCATTTTCGGCTCCTCGCGAGGCGCCTTGTAGCACTTGATTGCATGTACGGTGACCTGCCCGCCCATGATGGACTGTGGCAGGCGGCCCATGAAACACGCCACGATATCCTTGCCCGGCTGGCGATTGTACCGCTGGTTCTCGAGGCACGCGGCCTCGACGTGACACCAGCGATGATTCGTAACCTCGAACGCGCCGGAGATGCGCAAAGCGGTACCGTACTGCGTCGGATCTACCTTGACGAAATTGGCCATGTCGCCGTCGGCCTGCGTTGGTTCAACCAAATTGCGCAGGATCGCGGCCTTGATCCGAGACAAGCATGGCATAGATTGGTCCGCACGCACTTCAAAGGCACGCTCAAGCCACCGTTCAACGACGAAGCGCGCGCCCAAGCAGGATTTGACGACGGCTACTACGGCGCGCTTGCCAGTGAGACCCGATCAGCCAACACTCGATCAACATAACGCGGTGTGACCTCGGTCGCGGGCCCATGGCCATCCCAATCTCGAAACATATGCGACCATGCTTCCTTGGATATGTCCGCGCTGGTCAGACCGACGATTGGCGTTCTCGGATCCACAGCAAGCACGTCCACAGAGAAGGCCGTCAAACCTTATACGCGTAGTTTTTGCCGGGCTCTCGTTCGATATCCGGCGGAAAATTCGCCCGCTTCTCGGCGAAATATCGCTCCCGATGATCGCCGTGCTCGGCCAAGCCATAGGTCACATACAAAATCCGCCGCCGGAGTGTAGACAGATTTGGCGCAGACCGGTGTGGCGCGAAAGAGTCGAAGAAGACAACGTCGCCCGGATCAGTTGGAAGCTTCTCAAAATGTAGATCCGCGATATCACTCTCGGACAGCGGCTTCCACATTTCGCCGATCAAACCGTCTTCGTGGTGTCCTGCCACCAACTCCAAGCAGCCGTTTTGCTTTGTCGCCGGATCGATTGAAATCATCATCGTGGTGTGGCGCGCACCATACACAGCCCACCCTGCCTGCACATCCTGATGGGGCTCAAATCCCTGCCCCCCAGGCAACTTCAGGTTGACTTTCTCCTTGAACAGGATGGCAGGTGCGCCAAACAAAGTCGAAACGCGGCCACACATTTCCGGCCCCCGCATCAGTGCACCCAGCTCAGCATGAAAATCCGCAAAATATTCAATGCGCGACAGCACGCGTTGACTGGCGTCACGAACATGGTCTTCGTAATAGAACATCGCGCCGCCCGGCGTTTCGGGCATTGCTTGCAGCGCATCGACCCAACGCGTCACCGATGCCATGCGCTCGGGCCCAAACATGCCTCGACACACCAGGAATCCGTCGCGCCTAAACGCCTGACACTGCCGTTCCGTGATCTCCGTCCCGTGTTCCGTCGCTGCAACCGCCATTGCCGCCCCCGCATTTGACATTGCCAAGATCGATCCGGAACATGCCGAAATCGGCGGCCGTACTGTGACGGGGGGCTTGCAAAGTTGCAACCAAAGACAACAGAGGATGAGAGGCAAAGGCGGAGACTTGACACGTCCGGCCAGTGATAAAATGTCGTGGCGTGTTTCGCCTTGTTTCTATCGGCTCCGATGCCGATCTTTGTCCGAAACGTTGACCGCTGAAAGAGGAACGAGACCGATGATACCGAAGTGGAGAATGATCCCATTGGTCGCAGCGCTGGCAGGGTTCGTTGCCGATAGCGCTTGGGCCATGCCCCTCCAATCGCGCAACACTCGCGCTTCGGAGGTTTTGGAAAGCGAGTCAGGCGTTCGCGCGCGGGGTTCGACCAATTACCAAGGACGTGGAAACATTCGTGGCCAACGCGCGGCCGCGGCCGTACAAGTGCCGGTCTATCCGTGGGTTTGGGAGCAAGAGGCCGTTTTCCAGCGCGAAGGCAGCACCAAATTCCTCGTTCGTATGGAGAACATTTCTCCTGAAACGGCAATGCAATATGGAGATGGCACAACCGAAGCTGCCGGCATGTCGCATGGCGTCTACAGTGTGTTTCGCGATCAATCCCCAATGTACCAGGTCGGCCAAGTCGTCGCGTCGGGCAATGGTTTCGAAGCGCTTGCCGAAGATGGCAACGTCCGCCCTTTGCAGTCGTTTTTGGAAGGCGCCCCCTCGTCACTCGAATCCGGGATCTTCTATAAGCCGGTTGGCGCGGTCCGCGACGAAGAATTGTGGCCGGGCAAGATCTATGAATTTGTCGTCACCGCCGATCCCGGTGATCAGCTGACCTTCGCCACCATGTTGATGCAGTCGAATGACCTGGTCTACGCGCCGGCGTCAGGATCGATCGCATTGTTTGACCGCGAGGGGCGCCCTGTTTCGGGCGATATTACGCCTCAGCTCGCGCTCCTCGATGCCGGCACCGAGGTCAACGAAGAGCCGGGCTTCGGTGTTTGTAGTGGCATGAATCAAACGACGCTCAACGAAGGGCCAAGCGAGAGTCTCCCGGTCGAGCCGGTGAATGACGGCTATACCTATCCGTCCGTGGCAGAGGTGCTGCGGGTCACAATCGTGCCCCTTGACTAAGCGCTTCAGGACGGCGCATCACGGCTTTCGTCGCGTGTGTTCCCGACCCTCGCGGCCAAAGCGGCGGCGAGGAAATCATCGATGTCGCCGTCCAATACCGCGGTAGTATTGCTGGTCTCCACGCTGGTGCGCAGGTCCTTGACCATCTGATAGGGGTGTAGCACGTACGACCGGATTTGGTGGCCCCATCCGATATCAGATTTCGCCGCCTCGGCCGCTTGCATTTCCTCGTCGCGTTTTTGCAGTTCCAACTCGTAGAGTCGCGACCGCAGCATGCTGAAAGCGGTCGCGCGATTCTTGTGCTGTGATCGCTCGTTTTGGCATTGGACGACAATCCCAGTTGGCAAATGGGTGATGCGTACCGCGGAATCGGTCTTGTTCACATGTTGTCCGCCTGCCCCGGACGCGCGGTACGTATCGACGCGAATGTCTCTGTCAGCGATCTCCACCTCGATCGCTTCATCAATCACCGGGTACACCCAAACACTTGCGAAACTGGTGTGCCGACGAGACGAAGAGTCGAAAGGCGAAATACGCACCAAACGGTGGACACCACTCTCGGTCTTGAGCCAGCCATAGGCGTTGACACCGGAAATCCGCGCCACGGCTGATTTGATTCCGGCTTCTTCGCCCTCGCTTTCCTCAACGAACGCAGTCTTGTAATCGTGGGATTCGGCCCAGCGAAGGTACATCCGACAGAGCATTTCGGCCCAATCCTGGCTTTCAGTACCGCCAGCGCCCGCATGGATTTCTATGAAACAGTCATTGCCGTCGGCTTCGCCCGACAGCAGTGTTTGCAGCTCCAATTTGCTGGCGCGCGCCTTCAACACACGCAGGGCTTCGCCGGCTTCGTTGACCACCTCGTCATCGCCCTCGGCTTCACCCAGTTCGACAAGCTCGACATTGTCTGACAAGGCCGTTTCGAGTTGGGCGAACGCCGACAAGTCGGATTCCAACCGCGTGCGCTCACGCATCAACGCCTGTGCCCGTTGCGGATCATCCCACAAATTAGGATCCTCGGCCTGGCGATTCAGCTCAGCAAGTTTCTGGCGCGTCGCGTCGGGGTCAAAGATGCCTCCTCAGCAGAGCCAACGACTGCTCAATTTCGTTGGCGACCGCCTGCAGTTCGGTGCGCATGGTCCATTCACCAATGTCTCATGTGGAATTCGTCCCCAACGACTAAGCGCTCTCCACCTTAATATCAACAGGGTCCGCCAAACAGTCTCCCTAGGGGCCCCGCGCGCTTGGGCCAGGGCGCTAGTACAAGCTGCTGTCAAACGATGGTGCCGCATCTGGCCGCTGGGCAGCGCCGACAGTCGTCACGCCGGGCGTCGCGGTCGTCCGCGGCTCGGTGCCAGGCCGAAACGCTTCCAGGATCACGCGTTTGCTATTTGGACCGGGCAAGACGCCGGTTTCGGCATCAATACGCACCATGCGGATGGATGGCGGAATTCGAAATGGAATGGCGGGTTCGCCCTCCAGCGCCATTTCAAAGAACGCTTTAAACACAGGCGCGGCGACGTTGGAGCCGGTTTCTTTCGGCCCCAGTGTGCGGGGTTCGTCAAATCCAATGAAAACACCCACCACCAAATCGGGCGAGAATCCTACGAACCACGTATCAAAGCTCTCATTGGTCGTGCCGGTCTTGCCAGCCAGCGGGCGCCCCAGTGTGGAGATGCGCCGCCCGGTGCCACGGTCGACCACGCCTTTCAGAATCCACGTCAACTGAAATGCCGTCGCCGGTGACGTCAGTCGCGGTCGTGTATCAACCAAGGTTGGCACCGCGGTCACCGCTTGTACGCCCTGGCAGCCCGTACATTCGCGTTGATCGCGCCGATAGATGGTTTGGCCGTCTCGGTCTTGGATTCTTTCGATGATGGCAGGATCTACCTGCCGTCCGCCGTTTACCAAACTGGCATAGGCCGACACCAGATTTATCAGTGTGGTTTCGCCGGATCCGAGCGCGATTGATAGTATCCCTGGGTAATTGCCGATCCCAAATCGGCGCGCCACTTCCTGAATGCTGCCAATGCCGATCTTGTTGGCCAGCCGCACCGTCATGACATTCCGCGACTTTTCGACACCGATCCGCATCGTCGATGGACCATAGAAGTCGCGGCTATAATTCTGCGGTTTCCAAATATCCAGCCCGGGCCCCTGCTCGATCGTGAAAGGCGCGTCCAATATCAGACTCGCCGGTGTATAGCCGTGTTCCAGAGCCGACAAATACACGAAAGGTTTAAATGCCGACCCAGGCTGACGGCGCGCTTGAGTCGCCCGATTGAACTCGCTTTCTTCGAAATTCCAACCGCCCGACATCGCCAAAACACGGCCTGTATGAGGGTCCAATGCGACAATCGCGCCTTCGATGTTCGGTTTTTGGCGAAGATCATATAGATCATCACCGATATCCGGCGCCGAATCGTCATCCGCGCTCTCGCCGTCGGCCGTGGCTTCGCCGCGCGTCTCTGGGCGCTTCTCGACCAGCACGACGTCGCCAACGGCAACAACGTCGGCGGCGCTCTCAACATCGGGGCCAACCGTCTGGTCGGGCAACCACGGCCGCGCCCACGACAAACCGTCAAAAGGCACCCGCCCCATTTGACCGTCGGCAAAGCCGACCATCGTATCGCTGCCGTCAAATCCCAAGACGACGGCAAGGCGCCACGGCAACGGCACCGCCGGCCGCCCGACGCGCATGAGGTTCATCGGCCAGTTCGCGTCGGCGGAGATCCTTTCGATAGGCCCGCGCCAACCGTGTCGTCGATCGTAGCCAATAAGGCCTTGGCGCAAAGCGTCCACGGCGATTGACTGCAAACGGGGATTTACCGTGGTTCGGACAGAAAGCCCGCCTTCATACAGGGCATCTTCGCCATAGAGCGCGGCGATCTGACGCCGGACCTCCTCGGTGAAAAACGGCGCATCGGCGAATACTTCAGCGCCGCGCTCGCGCATCACGATCGGCTCCGCCATGGCGGACGCCGCTTCATCAGGCCGGATATATCGGTCTTCCAGCATGCGCCGCAGCACGTAGTTGCGTCGCGCCCGCGCCGATTCGGGTTGGCGCTCAGGATGATAGTTGTTCGGTCCTTTTGGCAACCCGGCCAGATATGCAATTTCCGACAGGCTCAATTCGTCAAGTGAGCGATTGAAATAGTTGATCGCGGCCGCCGCAACGCCATAGGCCCGCTGTCCAAGGAAAATCTCGTTCAAGTAGAGTTCCAGTATTTCGGCTTTAGACAGAGCCTTCTCGATCCGCAGCGCCAGCAAGGCTTCCTTGATCTTTCGTTCATAGGAAACTTCCCCGGAAAGGAGAAAATTCTTGGCGACTTGCTGGGTGATTGTCGATGCTCCGATCAATCGCCGATTGCTGCCGATGTTGGAAATGTTTTGAACCGCCGCGCGGGCAATTCCAAATATGTCGACGCCCGGATGGCGTTGGAAATTCTTATCTTCCGCGGAAATGAAGGCCTGGATCAGCCGCCTGGGCATGGCTTGAATGGGCACGAAGACGCGTTTTTCGGTTGCGAATTCAGCCAACAGGCGGCCGTCGCCCGCATGGAGCCGGGTCAGCGTTGGCGGCTCGTAGGCGGCCAATTGACTGTAGTCGGGTAGTTCACGCCCGTAGTGGTAGAGCCCCCAGAGCACAGCACCGGCAAGCACCAACACCGCGAGCACGGCGCTCGCGGCCATAAAGCCAAGAAGTCTCAGCATGTCTTACCGATGTGGAGCCCGACTTGTTCGACCAGATCTACAATCAATCTAGAGCCATTTCAGTTGGCTGAAACGAGCCATACGCACTATCACCCGATTGGGGCGACGATATGGCACGACGTACCGGCAATCGCCGAAATTGTCCATCAAGGTTGTTACAGTCGATTGGTCGCGGGCGCGGTACTCACATGCTACCAGCGATACGGGTGTCAAAATGACGGTGAACCGCACGCGCAATAGAAGTCACCAACGGCGCCCGAGATGACCGATCAACGAGCATTCTTTCGTCTTCCACGTTCGACAGAAATCCCAATTCAATCAGGATCGACGGTACGTCCGGTGCCTTCAAAACAGCAAATCCCGCCTGCCGATGCGGCTTTCGCACCGTATGCACGCCGGTGACTCGAAACTCGTCAACGACCGTGTCCGCGATATCCGACGAAACATTGTTTGTCTCGCGCTGCGCGAGATCCAACAAAATGCTGCCGACCTCGGCGGTAAACATCGTCAGATCAACGCCAGCAATAATATCGGCGCGATTTTCTTTGGCCGCTAGGGCTGCCGCCTCGGCGTCAGAAGCCTTCTCTGAGAGCGAATAGACGTGGGCGCCACGTATGGAGCGATCGTCAATCGTATCCGCGTGCAACGACAAGAACAGATCCGCACCGCGTTCGCGCGCGATCGCAACGCGGTCACGGAGCCGCAAGAATATGTCCTGTGCGCGAGTCAGAGCCACTTGGTAGCGGCCGGTCTGTTCCAGCTTGGTCTTCAAGTCGCGGGCGACGGCCAAAGCGATATCCTTCTCATGGATACCGCCGCGTCCCGTGGCACCCGGATCGATACCGCCATGGCCCGGATCGATGACGACAGTGAATTTGTTTCCGTCGCGCCGCGGTTTGCGCATCGGCGGTGCCACACGCGGTTGGGCAGAATCGACCGCCGGCACCGTGGCGTTAGGTCGTGCTCTTGCGGTTTCAGGCTTCGGAGGACGCACCGCCGCCGCCAAGAACGCCTCTTCGGTCACAGGCTCCAGATCGATCACCAGCCGAAACGGTCGTCCCTCGCCGGGCGGCAACACGAAATCGCGTACGATGGTCGCAGGTTGGCTCAAATCCAACACCATGCGCGAAGTGCCCGATTCGAACAGGCCATATCGAAATCCCGCCACCAACCCAACATCTTGCTGGCCCGGCTGCGGCCCAGGCGGCAACTCGAAAACCAACTGAGGAAAATCGATGACCAGGCGATTTGGTTCCGACAGCGAGAAATACGAGTAGGTTGGTGCCGACGCCGCCTCAAGCACAAAGCGCGTATGTTTAGGATGCGCCCAAGCGCGCACAGAGGTGACGCGGTTTTCACCCGCTTCCACCCGCGGCACCCAGGCAGCCACGGTGACGACTGCCATGATCAGCACGATCACCGGGCGCAAAAGGCGCCAATCTGCAAAAGTGCGAATCGCGTCCATTGTCCTCATTCAGTGGGCATAGAGCTCAGTGCTGCTACGCCATCTTGCTAATTTCCGCTAACCCGATGACTCTTGGGCATATATTTACCATATAGTTGTGTGTATCGCATGCCCTTTCCACTCCAACACGGGCAAAAAACACGGCATATCGGCCCCAAAACCCAGCGCTGCCGGCTCTTTGCAATATCTACATCGCCCGTTGAGCGCGATCAGACAAGTGACTATGATTGGACATTGCCACGTACCTCTATTGTCCTCGGTTTGCCGTGTATCCCCCGTGGGGCCTGGGCTTGGATACCGCGAAACTGCGGGGCAACGACGGAAGCGCCCGTCGAGACGATGAGAAAACGTGGTGTGTAGCCCGGCAGCCGTCGGGTGATCTGTAAGATCACGGAGTTTCTTAACGTGACCCCAAACCGTGCGGAGCACCGCACCGCGCAGACGGTGTATTTGCATACTGGTCCTGGAGGCCGGGTGCGGACGCGATGGCGTGCGTCTGCACCGAGCCGTCCACAGCTCGAACACGGTATTGGGGCAAACCATAACGCGACGCCGCGGGGCCAACCGGACCCTGCACGGCTGACGCGCGAAGGACCAAACCTGAATGTCAACGAAAATGCTTATCGATGCGGCCCACGACGAGGAGACTCGGGTCGTTGTGTTGAAAGGGAAGTCGCTAGAAGAATTTGACTTCGAAACCTCCACCAAACAACAGATCAAAGGAAACATTTACCTCGCTAAAGTGACACGGGTCGAACCGTCCCTGCAGGCTGCCTTTGTTGACTATGGCGGCAATCGACACGGTTTTCTGGCCTTTAGCGAAATACATCCCGATTACTACCAAATCCCCATCGCGGACCGTGAGGCCCTGATCCAGGGAGAGGGCGGCGAGGCAGATGGGAATGGCGTCAAGGCCAACGGCGAGGCCAAGAACAGCGGCGACGAAGGCGGCAACGGTAGCGTAGAGACCGTGAGTGGCGAGGAAATCGACGAGATCTCGCGACGCCCGCCAATCCACCAGCGTTATCGCATTCAAGAAGTTATCAAGCGCCGGCAGATCATGTTGGTGCAGGTTGCCAAAGAGGAACGCGGCACCAAGGGCGCCGCGCTCACGACGTTTATCTCGCTTGCCGGGCGCTATTGCGTACTGATGCCCAACACCACCCGGGGTGGCGGGATTAGCCGGAAGATCCAGTCTGGTGAAGCCCGCAAACGCCTGCGTGCTGTTGTCAGCGCTCTGAATTTGCCAGACGGCATGGCCGTGATTCTGCGGACGGCCGGACAAGAACGCTCCAAAGCTGAGATCAAACGTGACTATGAGTATCTGGTCAGGGTGTGGGACACCATTCGCGAACTCACCATGACCTCGACCGCGCCAGCGCCGATTTTCGAAGAAGCCAATTTGATTCGCCGCTCCATACGGGATCTCTATCGACCTGATATCGAAGAGATCTTGGTGGAGGGCGACGCTGGTTACCGCGTCGCCAAGGAGTTCATGCGAACTCTGATGCCCAGCCGCGCCAAATTGGTGCAACCCTACCGCGACGCACTCCCCCTCTTCCAGCGCTTCCAGGTTGAAAGTCAGCTCGACGCAATGCACAGCGACACCGTGCAATTACGCTCTGGCGGCTACATTGTCATTAATCCGACCGAGGCTCTGGTTGCCATCGACGTCAATTCGGGTCGCGCAACGAAAGAGCGCAACATCGAAGAAACGGCGACCAAAACCAACCTCGAAGCCGCAGAAGAAGTAGCCCGCCAGTTGCGCCTACGTGACTTGGCCGGATTGATTGTGATCGATTTCATCGATATGGAGGAGTCGCGCAACTGCCGCGCTGTCGAAAAACGGTTGAAAGAAGCTGTGCGCTCTGACCGCGCACGCATTCAAATGGGTCGAATTAGTCCATTCGGGCTGCTCGAATTGTCCCGGCAGCGCCTGCGGCCTAGTCTGATCGAAGCGAGTTCGGAGATCTGCGCGACCTGCCACGGTCTGGGTCGCGTGCGTTCGGTCGAGTCGACTGCGCTGCAAGCCTTGCGCGCCGCCGAGGAAGAGTCTCTGCGCGACCGTGCCGATGAACTGTGTCTATCAGTGCCGACACCCGTGGCGTTGTATCTTTTGAACAACAAGCGGACGCTGTTATCAGAGATCGAGACCCGTTACAAACTGCAGATCCGGATCGCCGCAGACGACGCGTTGGCACCGCCCGGGATCAAGGTCGAGGTGCTGGCCCCACGGACCACCGATGCGCCCGACGCGGTGGAGGCCAAAGAGACGGCAGACAAAATGGTTGCCGAGGCTGAACCGGAGAAAGACGGCGAAGGGCGCCGCCGCCGCTCGCGGCGACGACGCGGACGTGCCAGCGGCGAAAGCGAGACCAGCACCGAAAAGCCGGTCGAAGCCAAGGGAAACAAGGACGCTGACGCCGAAGGCGAGGCGCCTGGCGAAGACCGTGCACCGCAGCATTCCGCAGATGGCGATGGCGAACCGGGTCGTCGGCGCAGACGCGGACGGCGTGGCGGACGCCGGCGTGGGCGTGGCCGCGAGGTCCAGGCCACAGCCGACATCTCGGACGATAGCGCCGAGTCGCCAGTGGAACCACGTACCGCTGTTGCGGATCAACCAGAGACCGCGGAGCCAAGTACCGCTGCTGCGGATCAACCAGAGACCGCGGAGCCGAGTACCGCTATTGCGGATCAATCAGAGCCAGTCGCACCCGCGCCGACCGACAACGAACAATTCGCAAGCAAGCCGACGCCTGAGGACAAGCCGGCCACGACGGCGCCCAAGGCGCCCCGGCGGCGCGGACGCCGCCGCCCGGCGCCCAAGGCAGAGGCCAGTCTCGCGGCCACGGAAGATACCAAATCGCAAACCGTCGCCGCCGGCGGCGAAACGACAGACCAAGCGGGGCCAACCGAAGTCGCAGCGGGTACCGGCGATGGCGATGCCGGGCCCAAACCCCGACGCCGGCGCGCGGCGGCGGGATCCAAGGACGACGCGAAGGCGGCGAAGCCGAGGCGAACACCGCGCCGGCGCAGCAAGGCGACGACCAATGACGCCCCCCCACCCCCGGACACGCCCGCCGGCCCGGATGCGGCAACGCGCCAACCGGAAGTGGTGCCAAGCCAACAGCCGGCAGCATCGGGAAATGGCAATGGCGGCGAGGCCGACCAGCGGCTCACCGATGACGCGCCGACATTGCCCGAAACCACGCCGGCCTTGCCTGGGGATTCCGACGGCCAACCTCGTCGCCGCGGCTGGTGGCAACGGATTACGGGCGCGTAGCTGGCGCGGGCGCGGCGGCGTCCACCGCCGGCGTCAGTTATACATCCCAGGCCAAAATGCGTTCGGCAGCCGCGACGATATCATCGTGGTGGCCGGCGAACGATATGCGCATGAAACGATGACCACGGCGCGGATCAAAATCGACGCCGGGCGTTGTCGCCACGCCGATTTCATCTAGCATGCGCGCGCACAGCACCTGGGCGTCGTCCGTCAAGTTGGAAACATCGGCGTAGATATAAAAGGCGCCATCGGCCGGAGCCAGCCTATCGAATCCCGCGCGCGGCAAAGCATCGAGCAGAACGGCACGATTGCGCCGATAGATCTCCACATATCCGTCGAGGACGTCACGACAAGAAAAGGCGGCCAACGCGGCCCGCTGTGGCAGGGTCGGTGGCGAAATGAACAGATTCTGTGCCAGGCGGTCGACGCCATCGACCAGATCGGTGGGGACGATCATCCAGCCAAGCCGCCACCCGGTCATGGCAAAGTATTTTGAGAAGCTATTGGCGATGACGCAGCTTTCCGAAAGACTGGCGACGCTAACGGCATCGGCTTGATAGGTGATGCCATGATAGATCTCGTCTGATATCAGGCGGACACCCTGGCTGTCGCACCATTCGACCAGAGCGCCGAGAGCGGCGCGATCGAGCATGGTTCCGGCGGGGTTCGATGGACTGGCGATCACCAGCCCGTCGAGCGGGCCCGCTTCCGCCAACATGTCCGGCGTCGGCTGAAAGCGGTCGGCCAAGGTCGCCGCAAGCGGGACCACTTCGATGCCCAATGCCGACAGAATGTTTCGGTAAGCCGGATAGCTGGGCTCGGCCAGGGCCACTCTGTCTCCGGTGTCAAACGCGGCCAGGAACGCCAACATAAAGGCGCCCGATGCGCCAGTCGTTACGACAATACGATCCACCGGAATTCTAACGCCATACGTGCCTTCATAATGGCCGGCAATGGCTTCTCGCAGCCCCCTCATCCCGCACGCTTCGGTGTAACCGAGCGGCTCATTCGCCAAGGCGTCTTGCGCCGCGGCAATGACTGCCGGTGGCGCGCCGGCGGCCGGCTCGCCGACTTCAAGGCGCAAGATATGGGCTCCGCCGGCGGCGCGAGCGTTGGCGGCTCGAAACACCTCCATCGCGTAAAACGGTGCGACCGCGCTACGGCGCGCAACTTTCAGAACCATGATTTCCCCTATTGCAACTTGTCCCATGGTGGCCCGTCAACGTCCGCCGCTTGCCACCAAAGATCTAGTCACAAGTTTGGACGGGTGACGTCATTGAATTGACCTGGTGTGATCGCTAGCTTTTGTCTAAGGAATCAGGAGCGCCCCAGTGGCATTCAATAAACTTACTATGGTCTGTGCTTGGCTCTTGGCCGTATTTCCGGCGATCGTGGCACCGGCCCACGCCCAAAAGCTATCACTCATTCGCGATTCTGAAATCGAGATGATTCTACGGGAGTGGGCGAATCCGCTGTTCGACGCCGCCGGGCTGGATCGATCGGCCGTACGAATATTGATCGTTAACGATCAGCGGCTGAACGCCTTTGTGGCTGGTGGTCAAAACCTATTTCTGAACACCGGGCTGCTCATGTCCAGCGACGACCCGGACCAAGTTATTGGCGTGATCGCACACGAGACTGGCCATATCGCCGGCGGCCACCTGGCGCGCACTGGCGATGCGTTGGAAAACGCACAGAACCTGTCGCTTTTGCACACACTGCTTGGTCTCGGCATCCTCGCTGCTGGTGCGGCCGCCGGCGCCAGTGGGACCACCGAAGTTGGCGGGGCCCTCATAGCCGGCGGCCAACTCACGGGGGTTCGATCGTTCCTGCAATACACCCGGGCCCAGGAGAACGCCGCCGATCAGGCCGCGCTCACTTACCTCGATCGATCCGGCCGGACGGCGCGGGGGTTATTGACGTTCCTGGACAAACTCATCGATCAGGAGCTCTTGGTGGCAGACCGACAAGACCCGTATCTGCGCACCCATCCACTGACGCGCGACCGCATCGAGGTGATCGCGGCCCATACGGAAACGTCCGAATGGACCGACAGCATTGCCGATGCCCGCGTGCGCGATCAGCACGCGCGCATGCGCGCCAAGCTCAAAGGCTATCTCGACCGCCCACAAAGGGTCATGCGCGCTTATCCCGCCGGTGACCAAAGCTTGTACGGACGCTATGCGCGGGCAATTGCGCTGCATCGACGATCCGATATGTCTGGCGCCCTAGCTGAAATCGACAGCCTGTTGGCGGAGCGACCGGAAGACCCGTTTTTTCATGAGATGAAGGGCCAGATCCTGCTCGAAAACGGCCGGGCAAACGACGCCATGGCCGCTTACGAAGCCGCCAATCGACTTCGGCCAGACGATCCATTGCTCCTTACCGGCTTGGCTCAAGCACAGCTCGAATCAGGTGATCCGGCCGTTACCGCACCAGCAATCGAGTCCTTGCAACGGGCGACCAGGCTAGATCAGGCCAACTCAACCTCTTGGCGTCTGCTTGCCGTGGCACATGGCCGCACCGGCGACGTCGGGGCTTCATCACTGGCCGCGGGCGAGCAAGCACTCCTCGAAGGCCGCCCGAAAGACGCGGTCTTGCATGCACGTCGCGCCGACCGAACTTATGCCGAGGGTTCGCCGGAGTGGCTGCGGGCACAAGACATACTGGAACTCGCCGAGCGACAAATCGACAATCTCAACAAGTAATGATCAGCATAAAATCTAGCCGATCAAAAGTCTGCACTGTCTCATCCACCTGCGAACATATATTGATGTCAAAGCCCGAAGGTCAAAAGGGTGTGTAATTTGCGGCGGAGTGCAGAAAATAGCTTGTTCGCGCCAAGTGAAACTTGCATGCTAAGATAATGTGGTGCGTTTGACAGTCCCCGTATCTTAGGCTTTGTCCGCAAAATCCGGAGTGTTCGAGTCATGCAATTTTCACGCCTGAAAATGGGCATTTCCAAAATCTGGCCCTTGGTCGCGATCGGTCTGGTGTTGACCCTTGGGCTCACGCCAGCATGGTCACAAGAGCAATTGACCGATGAGCAGATCGCAAATATTGAAAGTCTGATTCACAAATATATCGTCGAACACCCTGAGGTCATTGTCGAATCTGTACGCTCCTTGCGCGAACGCGAAGAGACCGCGGCGCGCGAGCGCGCGCAGCAGAACCTGGTTGATTTGCGTGAAAAACTCATCTCGGACCCGAATGCGCCAGCGGTCGGCGCTGCCGGCGCTGATGTGACGATCGTAGAGTTTTTTGACTACCGCTGCGGCTATTGTAAGGCGTCGCTGGCAGCCATACAGCAGATCTTGGACGAAGATAAGAATGTTCGCGTGGTCTTTAAGGAGTTCCCGATACTGAGCCCCGAGTCGGAGCGTGCCGCGCGCGCCGCACTGGCTGCACATCGGCAGGGCAAATATTTTGACTTGCACAACGCATTGATGGCGGCCCGTGGCTCATTCAGCGACGACCAAATTATGGAGATCGCCCAAGAAGTTGGCGTCGATTTGTCGGAAATGCGCCGCGACATGGACTCGCCCGAAATCCAGGCGATGCTGGATGAAAACATGGCACTGGCACAGGCACTGGATATCAGCGGCACGCCAACTTTTATCATTGGCGACTCTTTGTATCCGGGTGCCTTGGATGTGGAGACGCTGCGCGAGATGATCGCCAAACAGCGGTCATCCAGCTAGTCGGACCGCGACCGCAGCGGTGAACGGCTCTTGGACTCTGGATGGTGCGGCGCAGTGCCCAGTTGTGGTGGTGCCAAACGACGTCACGACATGGCAGTGCATCGGACCCGCAATTCGTGCAAACGCAATAACAAATAATGCCGCTTGGCGTTTCGGCCGCTGGTGGCAAATGACAACAACGGGGTCGCGCCAGAATCATGCGTCAATATCTTCGAACACATAGGGATCGTGAGCTATCTCGGCGGCATAACGCCACTTTGGTCAAGCGCTTGGGCAGCGCCGCGATCGGCCTCGCCGCGGTTCTGGTCCTGTCAATGCAGTTTGCGGGATGTGCGACCGGGCAATTGCCCTCGGGCGTGCTCAGTTTGCGGAGCCATAGCTACGAGCGCTCGGCAGAACGCTATCCTGAAATGTCGCGCATCGCGAGCGCTTTCGATTCAGTAGCCGTTCCCGTACCCGACCAACATGAACGGACTCGGCAACTCAACCTGTTTGCGGAAGTTTTCGAGCTGACTCGGAGCGACTATGTGGACCAGGTGCCCACAACTCAGTTGATCGACGCCGCGGTGAACAGCATGGAAGGCCAACGCGAGGCCGACCCGGAGTCAGGAACACGCGCGCCACATAAACTGATGACCCTGGCCATGAGCGACATGCTGCATGCGCTGGATCCGCATTCAGATTATCTGTCGGCAGACGACTACCAGGAAATGCAGGTCAGAACCCGCGGCGAATTCGGCGGACTTGGTATCGAAGTCACCATGGAAGAAGGGTTGATCAAGGTGGTGGCGCCCATCGACGACACCCCCGCCGCCGCCGCAGGCGTATTAGCCGGCGATTTGATCACCCATGTCGACAACAATCCCATTCTAGGCAAGACCCTTGCCGAGGCCGTCGATTTGATGCGCGGCCCAATCGGCAGCGAAGTCATTATCTCCGTACTGAGAGGTGAGGAAGAACAGACGCTGGAAATCGGTATCGTACGCGACATGATCCGGATCCAACCGGTGCGCGCCCACCTGGAAGACGAAATCGGCTACGTGCGGATCACCACATTCAACGAGCGAACCATATCTGGTTTGCGTAAGGCATTGCGAAGGCTCGAGTCAGATCATGATGGAGCGTTGTCGGGAATCGTCTTGGATCTTCGAAATAACCCAGGTGGTCTGCTTGATCAGGCCTTGGACGTTTCGGACGCCTTTTTGACCGAGGGCGAGATTGTCTCGACGATTGGACGTGGCAACAAGCATGTACGCCGTTTTACCGCCGATAGCGATGATTTGTCAGACGGTGTGCCGATGATGGTTCTTATCAACAGTGGCAGCGCGTCGGCATCGGAAATTGTTTCTGGTGCGTTACAGGATCATGGCCGCGCGACCGTGATCGGCACGCGATCGTTCGGCAAAGGGTCGGTCCAGACAATCATCCCGGTGCGCAGCGGCGGTGCGGTCCGCCTGACAACGGCAAGATATTACACGCCATCTGGCAACAGCATCCAACTTACGGGTATTCGCCCAGATGTGACGATCGCGTCGGACGACGAAACCGAGCGCGAACGGGAAGCCGATTTAGAGAACGCGCTACCAGCCGAAGAAAACCCGCTGGCCATCGATGCCAAGACGGAAGCGACCAGCCTGTGTCCGGGGGCGCAGCAAAAGGAAGATCCGCCACTGGCGTGTGCCTTGGATATGCTTCGCGGTGCGAGCGAACTGGCACAAACACCGATCAGTCAGTAGACGAATGGCGGTTTGAGATCGCCGCTCACCCGGACGATGGCGCCCTGGCAACGGTCTCGTAGGTGTCGACATAGCTCGTATGGCTGACCAAAACGTCGCCGGTCGTCCACAAATGTAGTTGGACGCACGGCGGTTCATACACAAATCCGGGCTTCACACCTGGAACCAGGGTCAAGCCAACCTGGTGAGAGGTTGACGGTGTCGTCGACACAGTCGTTCCGTGCCAATTGGCAACGATCGGGCGGTGGACATGGCCGCAGAGAATTCGCACCACATTGCCGTGATCAGCGACAATCGCGCCCAATTGTCCAGCACCCTCGGCCAAGCCCATATGATCCATGTGTTCTATGCCGGTCGCAAATGGTGGGTGATGCATCATGACCAGTACCGGTCGGTCGGCCATTGCCCGCATTTGGCGCGCTATCCAGTCGAGCCGCGCGTCACACAATCTGCCGCCATGTGAACCCGGGTCCAACGTATCCAAGGCAATGACATGCAACGATCCTAACGCGAAAGCATATTGAATAAATCCGTCCGGCGGCATCGTGGGGATAACGTCCCGAAAAGTCGTGCGCAATTGATCGCGATCATCGTGATTGCCCGGAATCAGGAAATAGCGCCTGTCCAACCCATCAAGCATGGCACGCAAACGTGCATACTCGGCCGCCGAACCCTGATCGACCAGATCTCCAGTCAAAAAAATCGCGTCCGGTCGCGGACGAAGACGATTCACGTGAGCAACCGCGCGTTCCAGATATGCGCCAGTGTCAACACTGCCACTGGCAAGCGCGCCCGCCGCACAAATGTGAAGATCCGTCATGTGAGCGATCAACATCGTGGGCGGCCCGAGAGACTCGGCTAAAGCACCCCGGCACGCATAGCGATCATCAAATCAACCCAGCCAGAGGCGAAGACGGATCCGCATAGGTCCGTTTCGGCATACGTCCGGCAAGATAGGCGAGCCGACCCGATTCAACAGCAAGCTTCATCGCCGCCGCCATCAAGATCGGATCCTTGGCTTCGGCAATTGCCGTATTCATCAAAACACCATCACAACCAAGCTCCATCGCCACCGCGGCATCGGACGCCGTCCCCACGCCCGCATCCACCAAGACCGGCACCGATGCCTGTTCAACGATGAGCCGAATATTGACGGGATTCTGTATGCCAAGGCCCGAACCTATCGGCGCGGCCAGGGGCATGATCGCACAGCAGCCGATGTCTTCGAGACGTTTCGCCATCAAAGGATCATCACTGCAATAAACCATCACCTCGAAGCCGTCTTTGATCAGCGCCTCGGCCGCCGCCAACGTCTCAACCATGTCCGGATACAACGTCTTCCGATCGCCAAGGACCTCCAATTTCACCAGTGACCAGCCACCGGCTTCACGCGCCAGCCTTAGGGTGCGCAGGGCGTCTTCCGCCGAAAAACATCCGGCGGTGTTGGGCAAATAGACGTACCGTTTGGGATCGACATAGTCCATCAACATCGGCGCATTCGGATCTGTGACATTGACCCGTCGCACGGCGACAGTGACAATCTCCGCGCCCGAGGCCGCCAAAGCATCGGCCGTCTGCCGAAAATCCTTGTATTTTCCGGTACCCACGATCAAACGAGACGCGAACGCATGCCCGCCGACCTGCCAAACGTCGCCGTTGCCGGTTAGCACGGCCGCTTCAGTCGCGGCTTGATTGCCGCCGCCGATGAAATGGACAATCTCCAACACATCCCCATCGGACAGTCGAACTTGTTCATAACGGGACCGCTGCACAATTTCGCGGTTGCGCTCGACAGCGATCTTTCGTGCGTCCAAGCCCAGGCACCCCAGCAAGCCGTCAATTGTCAATGCCGTGTCAAAGGTGCGGTCTTCGCCATTGATCGTAATGCGCATTGCTGTTTGATTCCCGTTCAGTCGTCGCGCCGCTATTGCGCGGTGCCTTGGTCTCGCCCTAAATGATCAGAAATGCAATCGCCGTCAAGACAACACCAGCGCGACGCGGACGACAATCGATATCGGCAATTGAAGTCAGACAAGCGAGGCATGATATAAGCAGGCCGAAACGTGAGATGTGCACATTCCTGATCCTCAATGGTCCCAATCTGAACATGTTGGGGCTGCGCCAGCCCGAAATTTACGGTCGGGAGAGCCTTGCCGACGTCCGGCAGCTATGCGAATCGGCGCTGGAACCACTGGGGGTTTCACTCGACTTTCGACAGACCAATGGCGAAGGTGAACTTGTGACCTGGGTCCAAGAGGCACGCGAAACGGCCGATGGCATTGTCATCAATGCCGGCGCGCATACACACACTTCCATCGCCCTTCTCGACGCGCTGTTGGCCAGCGCAGTGCCGACCGTCGAAGTGCACATGTCTAATATTCACGCCCGCGAAGCGTTTCGCCGGCACTCCTACGTGTCACGTGCCGCCCATGGCATGATCTGCGGCTTCGGCGCGTATGGCTATGTGTTAGGATTGCGCGCGCTCCACAAGGTGGTAACCAAAGAAAGTTAGTCGGTGGCAGGAAAGTTTGAGGTAGACGGGGGCCTTATACGTCAACTTGCTGAATTGCTTGACGAAACAGGGCTAACAGAAATCGAAATTGGCACAGGCAACCGGCACGTCAGAGTCGCACGAACGCCGGATCGGTCGCCCGCCATGGTCGCTCAAGAGGGCCTTGTCGCCCCCGCGACACCGGCAACTGGAGCGCCCGCTTCGGCCCAGGACAACGCCGACGGACAACCTCCGGCCGGCGCGGTGACCTCGCCGATGGTGGGCACCGTCTATGTCGCCGCGGAGCCTGGCGCGGCGCCATTTGTTACCATCGGTTCGATGGTGGCCGAAGGCGACACACTGTTCATCATCGAGGCCATGAAGACAATGAATCCGGTACGCGCGCCGCGATCCGGCAAGATCGGAGATATTCTGGTCAACAACGGCACTCCGGTCGAATATGGCGAAACCCTCGCCATCCTGAGTTAGCGCGCGGCGCGCCCATGTTCGAAAAAGTGCTCATTGCGAATCGCGGCGAAGTCGCATTGCGCATTCACCGCGCATGCCGCGAGATGGGCATCCGAACCGTTGCCATCCATTCCACCGCGGATTCCGACGCTATGCACGTCCGCTTGGCCGACGAATCGGTGTGTATCGGGCCACCGCCGGCACGCGCCAGCTATTTGAACATTCCGTCAATCATGGCCGCGGCCGAAGTCACCGGCGCCGACGCCGTCCATCCCGGCTATGGTTTTCTGGCTGAGAATGCGAATTTTGCCCGCATTGTTGCCGAGCATGGTCTGAAACTGATCGGACCCAGCGCCGAGCACATGGCGCTGATGGGCGACAAAGTCGCCGCGCGGAAAGCTATGTCCGGCCTGGGGTTGGCAATGGTGCCCGGATCGGACGGTCCGGTGCGCGACCCAACCGCCGCGCGCGCGATCGCGCAAGAGATCGGCTTTCCGGTCATCGTCAAGGCAAGCGCCGGTGGCGGCGGCCGCGGTATGAAAATCGTTCGCGACCCCACCACTCTTGAACCCTTGATAGCCGCCGCTCGCGCCGAGGCACGCGAATCATTCGGCGACGACACGGTCTATATCGAGCGCCTCCTGGAGCGGCCACGTCATATTGAGATCCAAATTCTCGCCGACGACCACGGCAATGTCGTGCAGTTTGGCGAACGCGATTGTTCGTTACAGCGTCGACACCAGAAGATCCTTGAGGAAGCGCCGTCACCCGCGTTGCCACCCACGTTACGGGCGCGCATGGGCGAGCTGGCGCAGACGGCCATGACGCGGCTCGGATATAGCGGCGTCGGCACAATCGAATTTCTGTTGGATGGCGATTCGTTCTATTTCATCGAGATGAACACGCGTTTGCAGGTCGAACACCCGGTTACCGAAATGATCAGCGGCGTTGACCTGGTGCGTGAGCAGATTCGCATCGCCGCCGGCGAAGAGCTGGGTTATGCACAGACGGACGTCCGCCTTCAAGGCCATGCGATCGAGTGTCGAATCACGGCTGAAGATCCGGAAACATTTGCGCCAATGCCTGGACGGGTCAGCGATTACCATCCGCCTGGTGGGCTCGGCGTTCGAGTCGACTCAGCGCTTTACTCAGGCTACGCGGTGCCACCTTATTACGACAGCATGATCGCCAAACTGATCGTCCACGGCGCCAACAGGGACGAATGTTTGATGCGTCTCAGACGCAGCCTGGAGGAGTTCGTTATCGGCGGGATTGAGACCACATTGCCCCTTCATCGACGCCTGGTTGATGACGCTGATTTTGCCGCTGGCGCTTATGATATCAATTGGTTAGAAAGGTTCATCGGTAGCGTCCGCAAGGAGCCATAGACATCGACGCCATAAAGCCGCCGCGCATCACCGCCGATACCCTGTTGCGCGCCTATCAATGGGGCCTCTTCCCGATGGGCGAGAGCCGCGACGACCCGACCATTTACTGGGTCGACCCCGAATCGCGTGGCATCTTGCCGATTGCGTCATTTCACATTCCGCGTCGTTTGCGCCGCACCCTGCGTCGCACACCCTTTCGGGTCTCGGTTGACCATGCGTTTGGCGCGGTCATCGAGGCTTGCTCCGAACCGGCCAACGGCCGACCCACAACCTGGATCAACAACCGGATTATTGAGCTCTATTCGGATTTACATCGAATGGGTTACGGACATTCGGTTGAATGTTGGGATGGCGAGCGATTGGTTGGTGGCCTGTATGGGGTCTCCATCGGCGCCGCTTTTTTCGGGGAAAGCATGTTCAGTCGAGCTGCCGATGCCAGCAAAATCGCGTTGGTCCACCTGGTTCAGCGCCTGTCGGCTGGTGGTTATACCCTGCTCGACACGCAGTTCGTAACAGACCATTTGGCCCAGTTCGGCGCGATCGACGTGCCGCGTGCCCACTACCTGAAGCTGCTGGCGAACGCGCTGCGGCGTCGCGGGGATTTCTACTCGCTGCCACCCGATGTGGGGTCGGTCGCCGAAATCTCGCCCGTCGGCGTCACCGGTGAGGTATTTGGGTCAGTCGACTCATAGTTTTTGCACGACAATACAATGATGTCGTAGACGGGATGTTCTAACGTCGACAAACCGGGACTCGATGCGAACATCCAACCTTGAAAAATCAGCTCGGGCGGTTCACCGGGCTTCGCTTCCGCGATTTCCATAAACACGGTGCTTTCCGGCGTTTCCTCGGGCGGGGCCTGTAAACACTGGCGTGCCATGACCCGCAGATTTCCGAAAGCGAGCTCCAAATTCATCGGCACATCAAGGACATAAACACGCCCGGTGACTTTGTCCAAAGCCTCCAGAACGGCGATTTCCATGGGATCCGCACCATATGCCGACCCCGGCCCCGCCACGGATACCGCGGACGCCCATACGGCCCAAAACAAGGCTATCCAGCGCCCATGACGTGCACAGCCCCGCGGTCGTTCAGTCTTCAAATGGTGCATCCAATTCCGCCACCAGAGCCGCGAGAACCGATCGAACCTGTTGTTCGTCACACCCCATGAGAACCGCGTCTTCCAAGGCCTCCTGACACATTTCGCGGATTTCGAGAATGTTCTCGTTCAAAACCTTGATTTTCTCTGTGCACGAAACTGGTGTGCCGTCACGACCACGCCATTCGTCTGGCACCAAAGTGCCTTTCTGATTTGCGTCCAAGTTGGTCATCTTGGGCGATATCGACTCCGGTTTTTCCGCGTCAGCCATGCTGACTTAGTTGGTGTTCTTCTGGCTAAACACAAGCTGCGTGATCAACCCGATGAGATCAGGCGCGGCCTGTGTATATTGAATTTCGTCGCCGGCAGCCAAAACCGCGTCCTCGCCGCCCGGCTCCAGCGCGATGAACGCGCCGCCCAGCAAGCCTTCCGCACCAATCGATGCCGATGTGTCTAGCGGAAGTTTAATTTCATCGTCGATGCTCAACGTGACCCGCGCGAGATAGGTCTCCGGGTCAATGTCCATGCGGTGAACCGAGCCAACCTTGATGCCGCTGATCCGGACATCGGCGCCTTCGTTCAGCGTGCCAATCGCCGTGAACTGCGCGACCACGGTGTAGCCGCTTACCCGACGCACGTCAGATTGCGTGTAAGCGAATACCAAAAAAATTACCGCGACGGCCAAGACAACCGCGCCGATCAAAGTTTCAGCAATGTTCCGTGTCATGGTGCCTTTCCGTGACGCCGCGTGACCACGTTATCTCGGTCAGCACATCACTCGCTCGCGTGTATGTTTGGATAGCGTTCAGTCAGGTCGTCCAAGAGTGCGTCGTCGATTTCGCCGGTGACAGGCAATCCGGCGTCAATTTGAAAATTGCGAATACCGCGCCGCGTAATCGGCCCAAGCAACCCATCGACCGCGTGATCATAATAGCCCCGCGATTTCAGCTCGGCTTGGATCTCAATGACCAGCGCTTGCGCCGGTGTTGGCGTCGCGCGTGCGGTAAACCCCGGCCGATAGATCTTTGGCGACGCGAACTTCAGATGATCCAGCAGATCGCGCGAGAGCTGGCCATCGACGGGCAGGCCCGCCGCGGATTGATAATCGCGCACCGCCTGGACCGTGTCGCGCGTCACCGTACCGTTGATTTGTCCCGAATCAAATCCGTGGATCGCCAATTCCTTTTGAATCGCCACAATATAGGCGGCCCGCATGCCGGCCGGCATTTCTGTGACAAGCTGCGCCACGCGCACGGCATGCGGCGTGGCTTGACTCGCCGCGTTCTTCAAGATCGTGTGCACGAGTATTCCTGCCGACGCCGTCGACATTGCCCAAACGGTGAACCCGACAGCCACAACGGGCCCGCACATCACAATGGACCATTTCGATCTAACCAATTGTCCCCCGAATATCTGTGGAAGATATAAAACCACTTATGGCGCCAGACTGTGCGTTTCCAGCGTGACGATCACAGCAAACGGTGGCGCGGCAAGCAAAGAATCCGCATGTTTTTCCGCCGTTTGATCGCCGCACGCTGCGGTGGCGTGACAAGACCAATGTTGCAGCCTCAATTCGCGTTCGGCGTCCACGGTTCATAATCACCGGTCGCGGCCGCACGTTGGCCACCGCGCTCCAAGGCTCCGGACGGGCGATAGGCCGCGTGTGTGCCTGTCAAGTTGGGTTCGTGCTCTTTTTGCCACGATCGCTCGATCACCGGGCTCACCGTCGGTGGCTCGGCAAACGTATGAGTCAACCAGCCCTGCCACTCCGGCGGCACCGCTGACGCTTCAGGCTCGCCATGATAGATCACCCAGCGCCGTTCTTTGGTGCCCGCCTTGCGGCGTCGATCACGATAATAATGATTTCCGAACTGGTCCTCGCCGACCAGTTCGCCGCGCCAATAAGTGAAAAGCCGCGTTCCCCAAGTTGCGCCCATCGCACAGTCTGCCCCGATTTTTGCGCCAGCATCCAACACCGGTCAGCGCCGCCACAGTGGACCGAATATGGCGTCGCGGCTCGCGTCCGTCCAGCACACAATTGCCACCATTCCCGGCACCCCATGGCTCGGCTAAAATCACGCAAAGCGTGGCGCAAAGGAGCTGGCTATGACATTCGAACATTTACTTTTTCGTTTCGGCGTCGTCATCGCGACGCTCTTGCTCCTAACGACGCCGGCCTCGGCGGAACCCTATTACGACAGGGAAATCAGCGCATTGGCTGACCGAATTGAAGCCCAAGTCATCGCCTGGCGGCGCGATATCCATGCCAATCCGGAACTCAGCAATCGTGAATTTCGAACCTCCGCCTTGGTCGCCAAACATTTGACCACGCTTGGTTTTGATGAAGTGCGTACAGATGTCGCGCACACCGGTGTCGTCGGTTTGCTGGTCGGCGGCCAGCCGGGCGGCGTTGTGGCTCTACGGGCGGATATGGACGCACTGCCCGTCACGGAACAAACCGGCCTACCTTTCGCTTCCACAGTACGCACCACGTACAATGGCCAGGACGTCGGCGTCATGCATGCCTGTGGTCATGACGCCCATACCGCGATGTTGATGGGTGTTGCGTCGATTTTGGCTGAGATGCGCGACACGATCCCTGGCACCGTCAAGTTCATCTTTCAGCCGGCAGAAGAAGGGCCACCAGAAGGAGAGAATGGTGGCGCTAAGATGATGGTCGAGGAAGGCGCTCTGACGAATCCAACGCCGCAAGCGATTTTTGGACTTCATGTGGGTCCACGAAACCGAAATGTGCTGTTTGCCGCCAAAGGCGCCATGCTCGCCAGTGCGGACGTTCTCAAGATCGAAGTCGAAGGGCGACAAACCCATGGTGCCGCGCCTTGGCGCGGTGTCGACCCAATTGTCGTGGCGGCCCAGATCATCTTGGGGCTGCAAACAATTCATAGCCGGCAGGTCGATACCCGTGAGCCGGCAGTGATTTCGGTTGGCAGTATCCATGGCGGCGTCCGCAACAATATCATTCCCGATCGTGTTGAAATGATCGGGACAGTGCGCACGCACAGCCAAGACGTCCGCGCCGACATCAAAGATCGCATTCGCCGCACGGCAACACACATTGCCGAGAGCGCCGGCGCAACGGCCACTGTATCATTTGGATTTGGCATTCCGGTCGCGTACAACGAACCCGCATTGGTCGAAGACATGCTACCGAGTCTGGTCCGCGTGGCGGGCCCCCGCCATGTCAAGCCGACGGTGGCCGTCATGGGCTATGAGGATTTCGCGTTTTTTCAGCAGCAGATCCCGGGCATGTTTGTGTTCCTGGGGGCACGACCAGCCGACATTCCCGCGGACCAAGCCGCGCCAAACCATTCGCCAAGATTTATCATCGACGAGACCGCGTTGAAAACCGGCGTGCGGGCGCTCACAACTTTGGCGCTTGACTTCTTGCATAAACCATCGGCAAGGAATTGACAGGCGGACGGTCAAGCGCCCCATGGCCGATTGGGTGATTCGTTAACCCCAAATCCGGGGCGAATTGGCGATCGTTTCGGCTTCGTCAAAGACGTTTTGGCGGTCTCGAACAGCATCTAGTGGTGCGCCTCGATCGCTAGGCTATTGGATCCACTACATTTCGAAAAAAAGCTTTGCGCACCGAACATATGTCAGCCTATATGTAGCGCCACAAGCGACCTCGGTCACAAAATATTGGGGGCTAATGGGACACATTCGGCGGTGTTCGGGCATCGCCAGACCGTTCAATGTGTCTCAACAACTAAAACCAGCTAGCGAACGGGTTTCGGGGGGTCTATGCGAATCGATCGTCACTTTACCAGGGCCAATACGTCACCCTATGAGGGTATCGCGTTTCGGACGGCATCCAGCGAAATCCGCAATCCGGATGGTTCGGTGGTATTCCGCAATACCGATATCGACGTACCGGCGTCATGGTCACAGGTGGCCGTCGATATCTTGGCACAAAAGTACTTTCGTAAGGCCGGAGTCCCGACCATCCTCAAGCGCGTCCCCGAGCCGGACGTGCCCGAATGGCTATGGCGGTCCGAAGCCGACCAAGATGCCTTGGCCACGAAACCCGAACAAGAACGCTTCGAAGGCGAAACGAAAGCCACACAAGTGTTCGACCGTATGGCCGGTACATGGACCTATTGGGGCTGGCGGGGCGGCTATTTCACGTCGGAAGCAGATGCGCGCGCGTTCTATGACGAACTGCGCTTCATGCTTGCCCAACAGATGGCCGCCCCCAACAGCCCGCAATGGTTCAATACCGGATTGCATTGGGCATACGGCATCGACGGGCCGCCACAGGGACATTCTTATGTCGACCATAAAACCGGTGATCTGACTCGGTCGACGTCCGCCTACGAACATCCCCAACCACACGCCTGCTTTATCCAAAGTGTCGACGATGACTTGGTGAATGAAGGTGGGATCATGGATCTATGGGTCCGTGAAGCCCGGCTGTTCAAATATGGCTCCGGAACGGGCTCGAACTTCTCCAAATTGCGCGGCGAAGGCGAGCCCTTGAGCGGTGGCGGCAAATCATCCGGCCTGATGAGCTTTCTAAAGATCGGCGATCGCGCGGCGGGCGCCATCAAATCGGGCGGCACGACAAGACGCGCGGCAAAAATGGTGGTGGTCGATTGTGACCATCCGGATATCGAGACATTCGTCAACTGGAAGTCGGTAGAGGAACAAAAAGTTGCCGCGCTTGTCGCAGGATCTAAAGCCACCGCCAAGCATCTCACGGCAGTGATGGAAGCCTGCCAAATCGGTGGCACCAGCCGATTTAGCCCCAAGGATAATCCGCAACTCAAGAAAGCGGTTGCGGCGGCACGGGCGGCGTCGATACCGGAAACGATGATCCAACGGACCATAGAATTGGCCAAACAGGGGGTCGAAGAGATCATCTTCCCGATCTATGACACCGATTGGGATTCGGAAGCCTACCTGACCGTTTCAGGACAAAACGCTAACAACACGGTGCGGGTCACCGATGCTTTTTTGGATGCGGTTGCCAACGGCGGCAAATGGACGCTGACCAGGCGCACTGACGGCAGCGCTGCAAAAGTTATCGACGCGGCCGCTTTGTGGGCTGATATGGCGGCTGCCGCGTGGCAGTCCGCGGATCCCGGCGTGCAGTTTGATACCACGATCAACGCGTGGCACACATGCCCGGCGGGTGGGCGGATCCGCGCCTCTAACCCGTGCTCTGAGTATATGTTCTTGGACAACACGGCATGCAATCTCGCATCGCTCAATTTGCTCGCGTTCCGCAATGCCGATGGCACCTACAACATCGATGGTTTCGTCCATGCGTCGCGTCTGTGGACTATCGTTCTCGAAATCTCGGTGTTGATGGCCCAATTCCCGTCAGCTGAAATTGCCCAACGCTCCCATGACTACCGTACGCTTGGGCTTGGCTTTGCCAATATCGGCGGTTTGCTGATGAGTGCGGGTCTGCCCTATGACAGCGCCCCCGGTCGTGCCATGTGCGGCGCCATTTCAGCGATCATGACCGCAACCGCGTACGAAACGTCAGCCGAAATGGCGGCATTGCTAGGGCCCTTTTCGCGCTACGCTGACAATCGTGAGTCGATGCTGCGCGTCATGCGAAATCATCGTCGGGCGGCGCATGGCCTGGCCGAAGGCTATGAGAGCCTTTCAACCCACCCGGTCCCGTTGGACATCGCGAACTGCCCCGATCCCAAATTGGCCGATCGCGCCGCCGAAGCTTGGGACAAGGCTGTCGCCGCGGGCGAAACGCACGGTTATCGCAATGCGCAAGCCACCGTCGTCGCGCCGACCGGCACAATCGGTTTGGTTATGGACTGCGATACAACCGGGATAGAGCCGGATTTCGCCCTGGTCAAATTCAAGAAACTGGCCGGAGGCGGCTATTTCAAGATCATCAACCGGGTCGTCCCGATGGCGCTACGCAGTCTCGGCTACCGCGAAGACCAAATCGAGGACACGGTTACCTATGCGATCGGCAGCGGCAGCTTGGTCGATGCGCCTCATATCAACCATGGCACGCTGGCCAACAAGGGGTTCGACGAGGCTGCGCTCGAACGCATTGAAGCGGTGTTGGCGGATACTTTCGATATTCGCTTCGTGTTCAACAAATGGACGCTGGGCGCGGAATTTTGCCACGAGGGACTAGGCTTTTCCGACGTAGAAATGGCCGCCCCGGAATTCGACATGCTCACAGCCTTGGGCTTCAGCGCGTCCGAGATCGCGGCGGCAAACCTCTACTGCTGCGGCGCGATGACCTTGGAGGGGGCACCCCACCTTAAGCAAGAGCACCTGCCCGTTTTCGATTGCGCGAATCCGTGCGGCGCCCGTGGCACCCGTGCCCTGTCTTGGCAAAGCCACATCACGATGATGGCGGCGGCACAGCCATACATCTCGGGCGCGATTTCAAAGACGATCAATATGCCGCGCAGCGCGTCGATCGATGATTGTCGCGAAGCGCTTATGTTGTCTTGGCAACTCGGTCTAAAGGCCAACGCCCTTTATCGCGACGGTTCCAAACTCAGCCAGCCATTAAACCTTGCCGTCGAGGAGTCGCTTGAAAGCGACGACGAGCAGACGTCTGCGCCTCCCATCCAGGTGGTTAAACACGTGGTCGAAAAAGTCGTGCAACTGCGCGAGCGCGAGCGCCTACCCGACCGACGCAAGGGATACACACAAAAGGCGATCATCGGCGGGCACAAAGTCTATCTCCGGACCGGTGAGTATCGCGACGGACGACTTGGCGAAATTTTCATCGACATGCACAAGGAAGGGGCCGCCTTTCGAAGCCTGATGAACAATTTCGCCATCGCCATTTCCATTGGCCTTCAATATGGCGTGCCGCTCGAAGAGTTTGTGGAGGCGTTCACGTTCACGCGCTTTGAGCCCAGTGGCATCGTCGAAGGTAATGATACCATTCGCATGGCAACATCAATCCTCGACTACGTTTTCCGGGAAGTGGCGATTTCGTATCTGGATCGGACGGATTTGGCTCATGTCGAGCCCGACGATTTGTTGCCCGACAGTTTGGGCGCGGGCGAACAGCAAAGCGAAATCGCCGGCGAAAACATGCCAAAGGCACCGGCGGCCACGGACATATCTGCCTATGTGAGCCCGGGATATGTTCGCGGACGCCTGCGCGTGGTGGATGGTGGAGCGACCAGCATCGTCAACAGCGCGATCGGCCGCGAAACTGTCCAGGCGCAACTCGGCGCCGCCGTTCACGACGGCACGTTTGAAATCGCCGCGGCCGCGGTTGCGGGCGACGCCAGTATAGCGGTCGCGGCCCATTATGATCGAGGTATCAACTCAGTTTCGAACCAAGTTCAAGAAGCCCGAGTCAAAGGATACGAAGGAGATCCATGCTCGGAATGCGGAAATTTTACTCTGGTGCGCAACGGGACCTGCCTGAAATGTGACACCTGTGGCGGTACCAGTGGGTGCTCCTAACTGCCTGGGGAGCACACGATCCGGGAAACCGGATCATTCGCCTGTGCATTCGCTGCTGTGGGGCGAATCCTCCTGAGCCTTTGGGAGCGTGGTCAAGGTAGGCACGTTCCCAATTTTTTGTTCTGACCTCTGCGAACAGACTTAAACGGGGTGCTGGTTTGGCCAGCCCCCGGTTTTCTTTCCAGCAGTCTGGATCTTACCGCTGGCCGTTCTATTCGCCGCGGCAGTCTGGACGATAGAGTCGACACCGCATCATGGGTTCCGGCCCAAGACTACTGATCTTGGTTTCGAGGGCGGCGGCAAATTGCGGATCAGGATGGATCCCCTGCAACACGGCAGCCGTCCACTGGGCTTTGGCATGGCGATAGTCACCGGCGGCAAACAGCGCTCGCGAAAACAAAGCACGGTTGGCGCCCCAGGTCGGTGCATGCCGCGCCGCCCGCCAAAACGACGTCAGCGCGCGGTGCGTGTCGCGTCGCAACAAAGCGTCGCGGCCTTCGGTCGCCCAGGCGCTGGCCAGGGGATTTACGGCACCCGCCATATGTCCGCGGGCAAATATTCGGCTAATCCGAAACGCGGTTGGCCCGTCGATGCCAAGTACACCAGTGCCAAAATCGAAATCCCTCATCAGCTGTATCAGATCGTGGGTGATCGCATCAAAGCGCAATGTTCTGGCGCCGGCGGCGAACATCACCGATCGCGGGTCCGCAACGTGCCATGCACCGAACAAATGGCCGAGTTCGTGAGCTATGACGACGGGCATGTCATAGCCCGACACGCTGTGGCGGACCGCAACCGCCACATCACGAAAGGGCATGCCCGCCCCCGCGCTACCAACCGCCTGGCCGCTCAAGCCCAACAATACTTCGGCGGGGCCCGTTCCGACCGTATGGCGTAGCGACGCAATCATCGCACGAACGTCGCGAATTTGGTCGTCCGAATGCCAATTCACAATGTCGGCGACTTGCCAGGAAATCGAAAATGCGCTCTCAAACGATCGGTTTACAGCCGTAATCCAAGCGTTCAGGTTACGGCGCCAAATCCCTTTGGCACGAAATTCCTCGTCTGCTGCAATCCGTAGGGTGATTATCCGGTTTGGTTGCGACCTTTGCGCCAGGTCAATCCGATCATTGGCCAACGCGGTGCCGTCGCCGCCTAACACCAACGCGCCGACCATCGCAATTCCGCACCAAAAAAGTCTCATGATCCGGTGACACTGCGACAAGCCAGCATATGGCGCGCCTTTGATACGACTTTCACGGTCTCCACCTACCCAACCTGTGTCCGCGACGTATATAGGATAATCAAGATGTTGGGCCCCCGTCCCCGGTCAATCGCCAGTTTCCCATTCCGATTCACAGAGGATCCATTTTTGCCATTGTTCGCGCCGCACCGCAGCAACCGTGCCACGGCCAAACGGAAGGCTCTCTAGGCATGGCCACAAAGTCGGGCATGTCGTCGAAACCCCAAGTATGCATTGCGCGCAGCGAATCCGAACGCGCCGACATTTATCGCTTTCGCTACCGTCTGTTCGTCGAGGAGATGCATCGCGATCACTCGGCAGCTGATGCAAAACGCGAGATGATGCGCGACCCCATGGACGATACGGGGTTGCATCTCTACATGGTCGTCGATGGGAAGGTCGTCGCAACAATCCGCCTAAATCTTGGAAAGTTGACGACATTTTCAGATGTGGTTCGGGGCGCCTACGCGCTGGACAAGTTCGTCGCTTTTCCAAGCGAGCAGATCTCAACGACCACGCAACTGATGGTGTCAGAGCGGTGGCGCTCAAGCAGCGTACCGGCGGTGCTGTTGGGCGCCACCTACAAGTTGGCCCGCCAGCAGGGCGTTCGTTTCGATTTCTGCCAATGTCCGCCATATCTGGTGCCGCTTTACGAACGCCTCGGTTATCGGCGCTATACCGATAACTTTGTCGACCCGGACACTGGCTACGCGGTGCCCATGGTCTTGCTGACTGAAGATCTCGACTATTTGCGAGCGTGCAAATCCCCATTCTTCCGCATCGCGTCTCAATTTCCAAATAACCGCAAGGCCGTAGAGTGGTTTCACAAGGAATTCCGTGAAGTCGCCATCGGAGCGCCCAGATCGAGCCTCAGCGAGGAAGATTTCTGGCAACTGCTGACCCAGAAACTGCACCAAATTCCGCTCGTTTCAATCCCTCTGCTCAAGGGTCTCAGTTACGAAGATGCCAAATCATTCCTAAATCGCGGCAGTGTGATGCACGCCAAATGCGGTGATGTCATCATGCGTGCCGGCGACTCGGGCAACGAAATGTTCGTGGTATTAAATGGTGCGGTGGAACTGCGCTCGATCGCCGACGATGGCACCGAGCATCTGCTCAACCGCCTGGATCAGGGCGAAATCTTCGGCGAATTAGGGCTCTTGGCCACAACGCCCCGGTCAGCCAATGTGGTCGCCGTGGCAGATTCTGAAGTCCTCATACTCACGCAAAACTTTTTCGAGCAAGTGATGAACAGCATGCCTGAAATCACGGTCAAGGTTCTGTTCAACCTGTGCCTTATCTTGTGTGAGCGACTAAAAGCGAGCAGCGACAATTGGATTGCCGCCATGATGTCGGATGCGGCCCGAACAGCCGCCAGCCAGCCCCACGGGCCAACGCCAACATCGGCCAAGCAAACCGAGAAAGTCGCTGCCAAAGCAGTATCTTAACGTCTGAACTTTCAGTTCTGTTTAACCGGGGGCAGAGCCACCCGAACGTGAAGTTCCTTGAGCCGCTCTGACGGTACTTCCGCCGGCGCACGCATCAGCAGATCCTGTGCCTGCTGGTTCATCGGAAACAAGATGACCTCGCGAATATTCGGCTGATCGGCGATGAGCATAACAATGCGATCGATACCCGGCGCCAACCCACCATGGGGCGGCGCACCAAATCGAAACGCCCGTAACATACCGCCAAACTTCTCTTCCACCTCTTCCGGGGCGTAACCGGCGATCCCGAATGCCTTGATCATGATGTCCGGTCTATGATTTCGGATCGCGCCAGATGACAGCTCAACGCCGTTGCACACAATGTCGTATTGATACGCGAGGATGCTCAGCGGATCGTCGTTCTCCAAAGCCGCTAATCCGCCTTGGGGCATCGAAAAAGGATTGTGACTAAACTCAATTTTTCCGGTCGCTTCATCAAGTTCATAAAGTGGAAAATCAACAGTCCAACAAAACTTGTAAACGCCCTGTTCGATGAGTTCGAGCGCCTCGCCTAAGCGCGTGCGAGCGGCGCCGGCGAATTTCTCGGCGTCCGATTTCTTGTTGCAGACAAAAAAGATCGAATCTCCGGCGCCGAGGCCGGCGCGCTCGCGGATTAAGGCTTGCACATGGTCCGGTATAAACTTGGCGATCGGCCCCTTGCCGACACCGGAATCGTCAAACGTGATATAGCCGAGCCCAGGCGCCCCTTCGCTGCGCGCCCAATCGTTGAGCTTGTCGAAAAAGCTTCGCGGCTGTCCGGCCGATCCCGGACCTGGAATGCCGCGCACGACAGCGCCTTTTTCGATCGCGTTACGAAATGCCTTAAACTCCACGCCTTCCATTGTAAAACAATCAGTTAGATCACAAATTTCAATTGGGTTGCGAAGGTCGGGCTTGTCGGTGCCATATCGCAACAAGGCGTCCTTATAGGCAATCCTGGGAAATGGACGCGGTGTCACCGGCCAATCGGTGAACTCCTCGAAAACCTCGGCCAGGATCGGCTCGACGGTCGACAGCACGTCTTCTTGTGTGACGAACGCCATCTCTAAATCCAATTGGTAGAATTCGCCGGGGCTGCGGTCGGCACGCGCATCTTCATCGCGAAAGCACGGCGCGATCTGGAAATAGCGATCAAAGCCGGAAACCATCACCAGTTGCTTGAATTGCTGTGGCGCCTGCGGCAACGCATAAAACTGTCCGGGATGTAACCGGCTGGGCACCAGGAAATCACGGGCGCCTTCCGGACTTGAAGACGTCAGTATGGGCGTCTGAAACTCACGGAAGCTGGCCTCGATCATGCGCCGGCGAATGCTCGCGATCACATCGTTGCGCAGCATGATATTGCGTTGCATCGCCTCTCGACGCAGGTCGAGAAATCGATAGGTAAGTCGCATTTCCTCCGAGTAGTCCTGATCGCCGGCGACTTGCATGGGCAGCACTTCGGCTTCCGACTCGACATGAAAGTCGTTGATCGTGACCTCTATATGGCCAGTCGTCAGGGCAGGGTTGACGGTATCCTCGGTGCGGGCAACAACCGGCCCGCTGATTGTGACCACACTCTCCGGGCGAACCGCCTCGGCGGCCTCGAAATGCGTATCACCGCTTTCCACGACACATTGGGTGATGCCGAAATGGTCACGCAAATCGATAAACAGCAGGTGGCCGTGATCGCGTTTGCGATGCACCCAGCCAGACAGGCGCACGGTGGTGCCAACGTGGGAAAGTTCCAATTCGCCACAAGTGTGGGTTCGATAGGGGTGCATAAGCAGATACCGGTGTCGGGATGAAAGATGGCGGTTGTCGCCGATTGTGCCGCGGCGGATCATAGTGACGCCGCCGCCGAGGTCAAAGCGCTAACCGCGCCGATCTAGCCTATCGATCGGGCTGCTGCTCTCTGGGGACTTCGTAGCAGTCCGGCTGACCAATGGTCTCATAGCAGTAGACCTTGCGCGGCTTCTTCAGTACCACGGGTTTGGGATGCCCGGTGAACATGGTCCAGATACTGTCCTCGATCGATTTGACATGCTCGCCGCTACATGCCCAAAGGGAAAGTGATAAAAGCAAAACACTCAAAATTCTGGGCATATTCTTCGAAGCTCGCGTTTCGCGCTTGAGCATTTCACGCCCACATGCGTTCGCATGATATGCCCTATATATTTGATATTGATCAATTTAACCGCGCTCAAACGACGCCGTTTGAACGAAGATTGATCTGGTCTCGCCACAACAGTGTGACGACCACGCTTAACGAACGGTTTAGAAGACTGTTTGTCTGTGTCTTACGGATTCTCATAGTGTCGCCAAAGCATTTGAAATCGTTTCTCTTTTTCCGATTTACGGACACATTGATGAACATACAGAATCCCTCCAATGAACTGGCGCCCATTTGGACCGGACAGTTGGCGTAAACAGGGAGGCTTAGGCTTAGCCCTAAACATATGCTTATGTCTGATGGTTTTCAGCGGATCGAAGTGTTCACAGGGATCGCACGCCGACGGCATTGGTCGGCCTAGCGAAAAGTGGGTCGGGGACATGGTTGTTCCGACTCTCCGCTTCAAGTCGGATGCGCCCGCGTTTAACGCGATTGCCGAATGCGACGGCTGCATTACAAGTCTCACCAAGCTATTGCAAGTTTCTTAGTCGATTCTGACCAAATGCCCATCCTGATTATGTCATGCAAGACATCGTCAGGGCGGGCTGCAGGATTCATTCTTCTGACCGAGCCCAGCCGACGCAATGCAAGCGGAAGTGACTCGGCGGCAAGGGCCTTGGAGGCACACCAAAACGATTGAGTGCTCGTCAGGCAGCATTTCCAAGGATTTGAACATTCCAAACCGTTTCAAAAGCTTCGAAAATGAGAAGATTTGCTCATGGGAAATTCGATTGTCAGCGATGGCACAAGCGTAAGAATAGGCGAAATCTCGGTATGAATTTGTGGGCGCGTAACCTGGTTGTGCTGATGGCGATCTTTGGTCTCAGCGTGGGCGCCACGCAACCAGGCTTCAGCGGCGCCGGGGCGCCCCCCGACGGCCCGATCGACGCGATCGAGACAGGCGCTGATCTAAAATTCGCCTGCGGTCAGGAGGTCAAAGACTTCGAGGATGTGGTCGGCGAGAAAACCTATCGCTCCATGCTCATCGTTCAGTGCCGCGCTGTCGTGGGCACGATCGTGGGCATGATGGAAGCCGGTCAGTTTGCCTTGGATGATGCGCGAAAATGGCAGTGCGTTACGATTCCTGAGGACCTAAACGAAATGTCGGCAGCTTTTGTAGCCTGGGTCGGACGCAAACCGGGCTTAATGCGGCGGTCGGCCGCAGTGGCCTTTGTCGAGGCGATCGAATCTAGTGCGCCGTGCAAAGAAGCTTCGTAGAAGAGAACGGATCGTTTGGCGTAGATTGAAACAAGTGGACGATACTGTTTCTGAAAGTAGCATGCGCACGGTGGGATTGGCCGATCGGCGGAACAAGACCGAGTTGCCGTTGGTGTGGCGATGACCCGGATATTAAGAAACCAGCCATGAAATCGTTGGGTGCTGCACTTGCCCTAATGATGATCGCTGTTTCCGCGCGGGCGGCCACCACGATGCCGTGGAAGCTCAACGGTGGATATGCACCGCACTCGCCGATGGCGACAACTACTTAGTGACTTGGAAACGACGCCTGTAAGCTCGGTTGACGCCCGAAGAACTGGCTGAGGCTCGTCACAACGAAGCACAACGCGCCGACACGCAGTAATATGTGAACGCCCGTCGTTCGGAAGATAATTCGGTTGATAACTTCTCGAATCGTGGTGGCTTTTTCGGCGTTGATTCGGTTGCCGTCATCGTTGAAATATGCGCCCTTGATGTGTTCCTCGATATAGATCGCAATACCAGCGATTTCGCGTTTTAAGAACGTGCTCTTAAATCCAGGCATGCCACGGTCGCGGATGCCCACCGTAATCACATGACGAGGCCTTCGCAAACGAGCAGCGTCGCAGATCCGCCGCAAAGCCGCCATATGCGGGACCACCTCGGCCGTCTGCCTTATGACAGCGCGCGCACGTGTTGGGCAATTCGGTGGATTCCTTCGGCGGCGGACCGCGCCGTTTCTTCTTCTCCTCGGCCATGGTTGTCACGATGGATAACATGGCGAATACTGCCGTGCCAAGAAACATCACGGCGGCCACGCTGCCGAGAATTCGTACCTGTTGGAAAGGTTCGTGCATTGTGTCGCGTCCGGTCTATAGGTCGCCTCACACACAGATGAGGCGCCTTGCTGTTCAGGTACATAGCTGGGCGCTCGGACACGGTAGTGGGTTCTAAACCAAAAGCCGAATAATCGGAGAAAAGCATGGGCCGGCGGTTTCGCGCCGGCTCACACCATAAGCAGTGTTTTTAGAGCGAAAACACGTAGAGAACGTTGCTCGGCACAGCAGATTTCATCTCAGGCGTTGAGTCGATGAACCACTGCGGCCAGATACCGCCGAGACCAACTTGGATGGCAATATATTGCTTGCCATCGGCCTCATAAGAGATTGGAGGTGCATTGATCCCCGAGCCGGTCTCGAAGCGCCACAACTCTTCAAGGCTGGTATCGTCAAGCGCGACCAACGAACCATCGGCGGTACCAGTGAAGACCAAGCCGCCAGCCGTCGACATAATGCCGCCCAGCATCGGGTATTGTGTCTCCCACTTGCGCACGACGGCGCCCGTGGAGACATCAATCGCCGTCACGCTGCCGGTGGGACGGCTATATGCCGGATCTCCAAAAGTAAAGTACGGTGCGCCGCCCAGGAACCACTGACGCGTGGAAGGATCGAAGTCCTGCGGAGCAACCGTTGAAAACGCCCTATTGCAACTCTCGATCACCGGGATGTAGTAGAGGCCGGTGTGCGGGCTGTAAGAGGTCGGAGGCCAGTTCTTACCACCGGTGTGAGCGGGGCAGGAAATGCCTTCGACCTCACTCCGCGTGCCCGGTTCCGTTTCATCGCCACGATGGGCTGCGGTGCCTTCTTTGTAGCGCTGGACATCTACATTGGGATCGTACGAAACGGGTCGGCCGTTCGTATCAAGCCCGTCCGTCCAGTTCAGCTTCTTGACAAACTGCGTGCCCCAAACGAACTCGCCGTTGGAACGGTCAAGCGCGTAAGCAAAACCGTTGCGGTTGGCATGCAGTGTTGCACGCGTGAACTGACCGTTGATCACGGCATCAACGAAGGTGTTTTCCGCGATCGAGTCATAGTCGTACGGATCGTTCGGCGTGTGCTGGAAGCCCCACAGGAATTCACCCGTGTCGGCGTTCACGGCGATGGTGCTGTCGGTCCACAGGTTGTCGCCGGGACGATAGGCGTTATCCCAGTCAGGACCAGGATTGGAGGTCCCCCAAACGATGATGTTCAGCTCCGGATCGAAGGAGCCAGTGACCCAAGTGGTACCACCACCGGTCTTCCATGCGCCGTAATCATCTTTCCACGTTTCGTGACCCGGTTCGCCCGGACCAGGAATCGTGTGCGTGCGCCAGATTTCCTCGCCCGTGTTGATATCGAGCGCAGCGATCCAACCGCGGACACCGAATTCAGCGCCACCCATGCCGGTAACGACCATGTCTTTGACGATCAATGGAGCGCCAGTGATTGTCTCGGCAATGCCCGGATCCGCGACTTCGGATTCCCAAATCAAGCTGCCGTCGGTCTTGTTCAATGCGCGAATACGGCCGTCAATAACCGGCGCGAGAACCATGTTGCCATGCAGCGCGACACCGCGATTGTTAATACCGCAGCACAGAACGCTCGGCGCCCAATCTTTATCGGCTTCCGGGTCAGACTTCCAAACCGTGACCGGTTTTCCGCCGCGTACGTCAAGCTTGGTGACAACGCCCCAACCGGTCGTCAGGTACAGATAACCGTTTTCCGCAATCGGCGTGCCTTCTAGGCCAGAAAATGCGTACACAACCGGATCGGCACCGCCGCCTTGAGCGCTACCCATTGCGTAAGTAAACGCAACTTTGAGGTCGCCGACATTGTCTGAGTTGATCTGACTGAGACCAGAGAAGCGATGAGCCTCGTAATTGCCGTGATGATTGATCCAGTTTTCTGGCTCAATTTCACTATTGGCCAAACGCTCGTGGGTAACATTACCCGCCAACGCCGAGCCCGCAAACATGGCCGCCCCTGCAACGGCCGCGGTCGCACCCGCGACACATGTTCGTAACTCGCGCATTCTCTCAGATTTCATCATTAAGCCCTCCTGTATTTGTTGGCTGCGCTTCGGAGACAAGCACGACTAGAAGCCGTTGGCCGAGCGCATGATCGCGCACGTCCGTTTCACCTCCGCCAACCCGATTTAACCGCCACATCCACACAGCCCGGGATGTTCCGAGCCGCAATCTCAACTCGCCAGAAAGGTGACGTTTTGGCCTTCCATCACCTCTATGCCTGTATCTTTCCGTGGCAAATCTTGCCCAACGGTTTCAATACTTGTATAGCTATGCATGTCGAGGCTGTTCGCGGCGCGAACCATACGCTCCATTCCTTGCGTGAGCTCATTGGGGCTCATGAAGGCATGCAATTGCGCCACCTCGGAGGACTGGAGGCGAGAAATCACAACGGGCCGCCATAGCCCGAGTGTCACAATGCCCATGAGTTCTTGTCGCTGGGACGTGGCATCGTTGGGACAAACGAAGTCAACGCGGTTCGCAACACCAGGCATGATTCCTCCCTAACCTTTACCCTCAAACAGCCGCGCCAAGCACGACTTGGTGGTAGGTGACATGCCCGAGGCAAAGCTTGGTGAAATGCGCGAAAGTAAATTGCAAGAAAATGGTCAGGACCAACCACGCTGGTTCTGACCATTTTCTTGCAATTTACTTTCGCATGTATCTAAAAAAGGGGCTCATTCAGGTGTTCAGTATCGAACCGCGAGCTGACACGACATACCGAAATTAGATAGGTCAGTGAAACAAGCGAACGCGGGTATAAGACCAATTAAGAAAGTTTTTTAATAGAGCATAGTAATAGCAATGGTGGATCCCACTGTTAATGCCCCACACAATTTGGTGTAAGATATTTTAGAAACAGAGGTCTAGTATTTCACAGACAACAACTACATCGATAAGGGGTTTGTAAAAAAATTGGGCACCGCCGCATTTGCAGTATGCAATGCATCGCGTCGTCATGCGGACGCAAAATACCAAGATACATATGTGGGTATGCGGCGGCGTTTAGGGCACAAGATAGGTGCACGAAAGATCGGCCGCCGCATGATCAACCACTCGGTCATAGAACGACGACGCCTTCGAAACAAGGGGTGCCTTGTCTTCGTCGAGCAGTAACCGGCGCGTCACCAGGCCATCCGCCGCAGCCATAACCGCAGTCATGTAGTCCTCTTTTGAAGCATACCGCGCCGCAATAGAGACCCTCGAGTCGCCGACCGCGGCGCGGTCGTCCTCAGTTTCGGGGAACGGGAAAAACGAGCCAGTCCACCGACCGAGCTGCCCATCGAGGCCATAGGGTGGCCGGCGCAGATTCCAGCCGACATGTGTGCCCAGCGGCACCGCAATCCGAGGCAGGCGAATCCCGCCCCGGTCGAGCCCGTCCTCGTTTGGCATGGGAACCAAGGTCCGATAGGCGCGACCCATCGCCGGCGGCACGTTGTCGATGATCCCGTCAGACGTCCAGCGCGGTCCCATATCCAAACGCGGCGGCGCCAGATTGGTAGTCGGCAATTGTACGCCGGGGATCCGAGGGAACGCCGTGTGCCACGCGGCGACCGACCCGAGGGTGCCATCGGCAATGGTTGGCCGTACCGACGGCGGCGGCATCACGCCGTTCGCCATCCATTCGTCCAGTCGCACCAACAACGCGCGCAGGATGGGTCGATGATCAAGCGGATTGGCACAGTTTTGGTTGATGCCGCGTTCGGGAAAAACCCACACGCCATGCTGCGCACCAGCGACAAAATAGATACGAACGCGCTCATCAACCTCGGCATCGCGCGTGCCACCGACGTCGGTATGTTTCAGAGACGCCGAACGCGTCCAATACTCGGTCGACGTATCTGTGTAGAAGATCTTCGGCACCGCGTTGCGCGTCTTGGCGACGGCCAGCACATCCCCGCTGGCGCCGGTGATCGGATCTTCCTGTAGCACCGTTGTGAATGGAAAAAAATCGGCGGGATATTGGTGATCTTCATGTTGGCTCCCGTGTCGCGTGGTCTGCGCGAAACGGTGATTGAAACTGCCCTTGCCACTACCGGCAACATTGATCAGCGCGGCATCGAACACGGGACGCCCCGCCTCGTCAATGTGGAAGCCTTGCCAGAGCATGTGGTTAATCACCCGGCCAGATTGGGAAATGCCGAAAATCATCGCGTGTGAAATATGGCCGGCAACCGGATTGGCGCGTCCCGACCGATCCTGATCAGAAAATCTGAAGAAGGCCACGGCATCGCGGATCGCCGCCAAACCTAGGCCGACGACGCGCGGCTCCTCTGCCCGATAGACCAGTTCGTACAACACGCCGGCCTTGAAGCCGTCGGGATAGTAGACATGAGTCGCATCGCTGATCGGTCCGTCATCGGTCAGTCTTGCAAAGCGCCAATCGGCGCGCGGAATAAGTTCGCGCGAACCGCTTTGGCTCCAGCGCTGCGTCAAAACCGCGTCGGGGTCGTTCGTGTCCAGCGCCGGATAGCCGCGCGAGTTGCCCCAGGCAACGGGCTGCGTCTGAGACGGCACGTTGACCGTGATTTCGGCCGACACCAAACCCGTCATCGGCACCACGCTGCCGTCGGGTGCCTTGTCGACGGCGATCGGTAGATCGATCTGCATGCGATCGCGGCCCGGCACCACATCCCAGTTCCACCCACTCCACAACAAGGTGTAGCCGCGCGCGAGCAAAAATCCATTGCCGGCATCAGCCCGGTCGGACGGGTCGTTTGTGTGCGGGCCTTCGTTAAAAAACGCCAACATGCCGACCGAACCGCGGTTGCCGACCTCATACAAAAGGCGGCCGTTAGCCCGCGCCATATCTGACGGCCGCAGCATCAGGAATGGCGCACGAAACCGCACAAGGCCGTCGGTATCCGTGGGCGCATGTTGCAGATCGACAATGGCCTGATTAGCCGTATTGGCCGGATCGATCGCGATCGTCAGTTGACCGCGGATCTTCTCATAGCCGCCCGCTGGCCCAAATTCGGTGCCGCGCGCAAACGGCACCCGCTCCTCAATCTCCAGGCGTTCGACCGCGCCGGCGGCAGTACGATGTTCGACGTTGGTGAAACCGATCGCAAGACAAAGTCCCACGATCACGTGATACGATCTCATCGTCAGTCTACCTTGCCCCACATTGCGCGGGCCGTGATTATAGCGCCGAAACAGTCAATAGCGGGAAACACACGATGCGCATTCTGCAGTTTGAGGGGGACGATCGGACCCATCGCGTCGGCATCGTCGAAGACGATGGCGATCGTGTGCGCGTTTATCACAAGCCAGCCCGGGTCTATGACCTTGCCCTCGAAGCCGTGCGCGCACGTCAGACCCTGGAGGCCGTCGTATTGGCGGGACTCGATGGCGAAACCCGTTTGTTTCATGAGCTCCGCGACGGCAAGCGGATCTTACCGCCGTTAGATCATCCGGATCCCAGCCATTGCCTGGTCACCGGCACCGGTTTGTCGCATTTGGGCAGTGCCCAGTCGCGTGACGAAATGCACGCGAAATTGGCCGCGGGCGACGAGCAACTCACTGATTCGATGAAAATGTTCAAACTCGGATTGGAAGGCGGAAAGCCGGCCTTTGGGTCCATCGGTGCGCAACCGGAATGGTTTTGGAAAGGCGACGGCTCGATCGTGGCCGGCTGCGGCCGGCCCTTGGTAAGCCCGCGATTTGCCGAGGATGCCGGTGAAGAAGCCGAGATCGCGGGGCTATACGTGATCGGCGACGACCGCCAGCCATATCGACTCGGCTTTGCATTGGCCAATGAGTTCGCGGACCATGTTATGGAGCAACGCAACTATCTCTATCTAGCCCATTCAAAGCTCCGCGCCTGCGCCGTCGGACCGGAATTGCGCACTGGCCCCCTGCCTGAGCATGTCAGTGGCACGGTACGAATTCGTCGAAGCAATGAAGTGATTTTCGAATCCGAGTTTCTTAGCGGCGAGCGCAACATGTCGCACACGATTGCGAATCTGGAGCACCATCATTTTAAGTACGAGCTCTTTCGCCGCCCTGGCGACGTTCACATTCATTTTTTTGGCACTGGGGTGTTGAGTTTTACAGCAGGTATTCGCGCACAATCGGGCGATGTGTTTGAGCTCGAGTCTGAACAATTTGGAAACGCGCTGTCCAATCCGCTAGCGGTTGGTCCGGACGACGGTTTGGTCTCGGTGAAGAGCCTCTAAACGCTGGCCGTTTGATCCGGGTCACAGACGAGTTCTTGTCCACCGGGACAAAACCCGCAGCGGCGAGGTCCTAAGCCGTGGCGGTGCGCCTAATATTTGTCACCGCGCACTGGCCCCAATGGCACCGACGGTGCTATAGCATGCGCATGCTTCCGTCGGCTGCCCTATGGCCCTTCTAACCGAAACCGCTGATCTCGACGCGCTGGTTGCGCAGCGCGCGACCGATCCATTCGTGTGTATCGACACCGAATTCATGCGTGAAAGCACGTTTTGGCCGCGCCTGTGTTTGATCCAGCTAGCGGGACCAGGCGGCGACGCGGTTGCGATCGATCCGTTGGCGCCGGGCCTTTCCCTCGAACCACTCATCAAGTTGCTCGACAACCCGGCGGTGGTGAAAGTGTTTCACGCGGCCCGCCAGGATATCGAGATTTTTTTCCAAATGACGGGGCGAGTCCCGACGCCCATCTTTGACACGCAAGTCGCGGCAATGGTGTGCGGATTCGGCGAGGCGGCCAGCTATGAAACGCTCGCCCGCCGCTTGGCGCGTGCGCGCATCGACAAATCGTCGCGGTTCACCGACTGGTCGAAGCGGCCCTTGACCGACCGCCAGATCGCCTACGCGCTGGCCGACGTGGAACATCTTGGGCCGATCTACACAAAATTGGCGCGTCGGCTGGAATCGTCTGGTCGCAGCGAATGGGTTCAAGAGGAAATGGCTGTTCTGAGTGCCCCGAGCAGTTACACGACCGCGCCCGAGAACGCCTGGCAGCGCATCAAGACGCGAAATTCCAACACAAGATTCTTAGCGATTCTGCGCGAAGTCGCAGCGGTTCGGGAACGCATGGCGCAAGAACGAGATCAGCCGCGCAACCGAATTCTGCGTGAAGAGGCCTTGATTGAGATCGCATCGCACATGCCTGACAACGTCGAGGCGTTGGCACGCACACGCGGACTGCCACGCAGTATTGCCCATGGCAAACTTGGCGCGGCGTTGCTTGGGGCGGTTGCGATCGGGCAGGCCGTGCCGGAAGAGGACTGCCCACGGGCGGTCCGACTCAACAATGGCAACCGCGCTGCCGGCCCCATCGTCGATCTGCTCAAAGTGCTTCTGAAATTGAGATGCCAGCAACATGACGTGGCTCAGAAATTGGTTTCGAATGCCAATGATTTAGAACGTCTCGCGGCGGGAGAAAGGTCGGAAATCAATGCGCTGCAGGGCTGGCGTCGTGAAATCTTTGGGGCCGACGCGATCGCTTTGATCGAAGGCCGGCTGGCACTTACCGGCAAGAATGGCAATATCGCGGAGATCGGTATTTAGCCTGGGCTGAACCAGCCGTCGCTATGCAACTTCCGCGGGCGGTCGTACCCGAAACGCGGCCTTGTGCTTCAAATGGCGCGCGAGCCGCTCAAAGCGCCGTACGGTTACCTCGCCGATTAGAGACGCGGCAATGCTGTCGTGTGTCAGCACGATCGCATCATCATCGAGTTCAAGCGCGAAACCGTTGAGGAGATGACTGGCGGTACCGCACAGAGTCAAAGCCATACGCGCGGCCAGTCCGATCGTTTGCGCCTGAAAAGCCAATTCATCGTCCAGAATGCGCGCGACCTGTTGCACCGAGTCGGGCCAGTCCCCACCGGTGTAGCGGCAATATGTCGCCAAGGCGACAAACACGCGTTCCTCATGACACGCGGCCAAGGATGGATCCAGCAAGACCAGCTCGAACGCCTGTATCGCACGATAGTCGGGATGAAAGCGCCAACCGACGTCACACAATGCGCACGCTGCCAAACGCATCCGTCTGCATGCGGCCGACTCATCGGCGAACAACGGTGTTGTCCACCGTGCAATGGCATCGCCGGTGCCCGCGGCGCGCGGCGCGCGCGCGGCGAGGTCCACAGCACTATCGACCAGAACGTCATAGGCTGCGTCCCGACCAGCTAACCGGCTATAGACCAATCCCTCGCGCAAGCCGAACGCCGAGAATGTAACCAGCGGAGGCCGCAACCGGCGGAGTAACCGGCCTAACACCTGCGCGGCCAAGGGCAAGACATCGATGCGACGCCGCGACACGCCCTCCAATCGCGCCAATGAGCGCCCGCTTTGCTGTGCCACCAAATCGGCGACCCGGCGCGCCGCATCGCGAGGCAACGCGTATTGATGAACAATGCGCACAGGATGTTGCGATTGAGCCATATGAATCCGGGCCAATGCGCGCCACGAGCCCCCGACCAAGTGCAGCGGCGCTGTCTTCACGTCGGCAAGCCAGTCCACCTCCGCAAGGGCATTATCGATCGCGCGAACGATTTGGGACTTTTTGCCGCCAGTGAGGTTGGCCAACCGCAACGGACCGATCGGCGCCGAACTCCGCGCACCGACCCGACCATCTGAGATCGACACCAATTCCAAACTGCCGCCGCCAAGATCAGCGACGACACCATCGCCCTCTGCTCCACCCGCGACCGCCCCCAGCGCCGACAATCTTGCTTCTTCGTCACCCGAAAGCACACGCACGGACAAGCCGCTTTCGGCAGCGACCGCATCGACAAATGCAGCACCGTCGGTCGCGTCACGCACGGCGGCCGTCGCCACCACGTCGACGTCGTCGATTCCGAGATTCTCCAGCAGTTCGGCAAATCGGGACAAGTTCATTAGTGCCAGCTTTACGCCGTCTGGATCGAGTTGCCCTGTTTCCTGGAGCCTTTGTCCCAGGCCGCACATGATCTTTTCATTGAACAGCACGGCCGGTACGCGCCTGGCGCTCTCATAAACCACCAGGCGGACAGAGTTGGAACCGATATCGATAACAGCGAGGCGCGCGGCCCGTTGGCGCCGCGACCGGCGCCGGCCGGCGCTATGTGCGGCGGCGACCTGCGTCACTCTGCTGCCGCTATCCGCAATGGCGCCGGTCGTCCGGTCTTGTTCAAAGCCCGGCCACGTCCCGACAAGCTCGGATTGGTCATGAAATATGTGTGCGCGCAAAACGAATCGTCATCGGCGAGCAAACGTTCGTAGTCGCCATCCGATTTCATTGACCAACTTTGCAATTTGTCTTTGAAATTCGCGACCATGATTTGGTTGAGGATCTGCTCGTGCACGGTCGGATTGTCGATTGGAACCATGACCTCACAACGCCTGTCGAAGTTGCGCGGCATCCAATCCGCCGACGAGATAAATATCTTGGCATCCGGTGACGGCAGCCGTCGCCCGTTGCCAAAGCAGACGATGCGCGAATGCTCAAGAAAACGGCCAACAATACTCTTCACGCGAATATTGTCTGATAGGCCTGGAACGCCCGGCCGCAAGCAACAGATGCCCCTTACCACCATGTCGATATGGACGCCAGCCGTGCTCGCCGCATACAGCGCGTCAATTACGGCCGGATCCACCAGCGAATTGAGTTTTATCCAAATCGTCGCCGGGCGTCCGGCCTGTGCATGTTCGATTTCTTTGTCGATGCACGAAAGCACCGTGCTGCGCAAATTGATCGGTGCCAGCGCCAGCTTGTCCAAATGTTCGGGGCGGGCGTAACCGGTTCCGAAGTTAAACACGCGCGCGGCATCGCGCGCCAAGGCTGGATCACAGGTGAAGAACGACAAGTCGGTGTATATCCGCGCCGTGATCGGATGATAGTTCCCGGTCCCGTAATGCACATACGGCCGTAGAGCGCCTTCTTCGCGCCGCACAACCAATGAGACTTTGGCATGCGTCTTGAGGCGCATGAAGCCAAACACGACGTGAACGCCGGCGCGCTCGAGGCTGCGCGACAGCCGCAAGTTGGCTTCTTCGTCGAAACGCGCCTTCAGCTCGATCAGCGCTGTGACCGACTTGCCAGCCTCGGCCGCCGCGACCAGCGCTTTCAATATCGGGGAGTTTGCAGAGGTCCGATAAAGTGTCTGCTTGATGGCAATCACCTCTGGATCGGCGGCCGCCTGTTCAAGAAACTTGACGACGACATCGAAGCTCTCATAGGGGTGGTGAACGACAATGTCTTTGTGCCGAATTGCCGCGAAACAGTCGTTGCCAAAGTCGCGAATGCGTTCCGGGAAACGGGCCGTGTAGCGATCAAAAGTTAAGTCATTGCGCCCGCAATCTATCAATTGCTCGATCTGCGCAAGCCCAAGCATGCCTTCGATTTCAACTATGTCGTGGCGATGCGCCGTCAACTCGGTCGTTAGCAGTTCCCGCAAATCGTCGGGCATGTCCGCACTGAGTTTCAACAAAACGACATTGCCGCGGCGGCGTCGCCGTAACCCGGTTTCCAAGACCAGGACCAAGTCCTCGGCTTCTTCTTCGAATTCGATATCGCTGTCGCGAATCAGTCGGAAAAGACCGCGACCGGTTACCTCGTAGCCTTGAAACAGTTTTTCGATAAACAGTTCGACAAGGGCTTCCAGGGCAAAAAAACGTACCCGTTCGCCAGGCAGCCTTATGAAGCGGCGAATGAGATTGGGTAGCGGCACATGCGCGCGCATCGTGCCGCCATCGCTCTTGCGTCTCAACGACAGGGCAAGAGCAAATCCGCGATTGGGGAAGAACGGAAATGGATGCGCTGGATCGATGGCCAGTGGCGTCAATACGGGAAAGACTTGTTCGTTGAAATAGGTTTCCAACCACCGTCGGTCGTCATCGCTCAGCTCGTCTGCATCAACCACCGCGATGCCGGAATCGCGCAAGGCCTTTCGCATCTCTCGCCAACGCGCCTGCTGCTCGCCAATCAGTGCGTTGGCACTACGCTGCACAGCCTGGAGCTGTTGCTCGGGAGTCAAGCCATCTTGGCTCGATTGAGTCACGCCGGCATCGATCTGAGCCTTCAGTCCGGCGACGCGAACCATAAAAAACTCATCCAGATTGCTGGCAGATATCGACAAAAACCGCACACGCTCCAGCAGCGGGTGGCGTGCGTTGTTGGCCTCGGCGAGGACGCGTCTGTTAAAGGCCAACCATGACAGTTCGCGATTGAGATAACGCGGTTCGGACGATTTGACACGCGAAGTCTGGTCTTTCGGTAAGCTCATAGCGGCGCCAGACGATCCAGTTATGCGTGTTTTGTCCTCCATCATGCGCCTTCCTCCCAGCTTCTCCCGTCTTTTGCTCCCATCTTACCCGGGATTGTGCCTTTCGATTGCGACAACCATGTTGCTGGAGACAATTGGCCGCGCCAAGCGACCGAGTCGCTCCCCGCGTGCCCGCCTCGACAGGTCGCTCCATCTCTCCTTGTTAACATTGTGGCCGTCAACGCCCGCTACCAGCCCACCCGGACCACGAGCCGGAAAAATCGCTACTCGTCGGTTGAAACGCGACGGGCTTGTAATAAGAGCGACGTGGTCTGGCCGATTAGAATGTGCCTGGATAGAGACCACCATCGAGCAGAAAATGCTGGCCAGTGACATATCCCATCTGCGCGCTGCACAGAAATGCGCATGCCTCGCCAAATTCCTCTGGCGTACCGAATCGCCCAGCGGGGATCTCGGCCATTCGCTCAGCCCGAATTTCTTCAAGTGGCCGTCCCTCTTTCTCCGCGGCGTAAGCCGTCGCGCCGCGCAGACGATCAGTTTCGATGGATCCTGGTAGCAGATTGTTGATGGTCACATTGTGCCGAACGGTCTGGCGCGCGAGTCCGGCGACAAACCCAGCCAGGCCGGTACGCGCACCATTCGACAGGCCCAAGATCTGAATTGGCACCTTGGTCGATACCGACGTGATATTGACGATGCGGCCAAAGCGCCGATCGATCATGCCATCGACCGTGGCCTTAATGAGTTCAATGGGGGTGATCATATTGGTGATCACGGCCTTGAGCCAATCTTCGCGATCCCAATTCCGAAAATCGCCCGGCGGTGGACCGCCCGCGTTGTTCACCAAAATGTCTGGCTGCGGACACACGTCCAAAAGGCGAGCTTGCCCGTCCGCGGTTGTCACGTCGGCAGCGACGGCGGTCACGGGGTGACCGGTTTGTTGTTCGATATCTTTCGCCGTCGCGGCCAATGTCGCTTCGTCGCGACCGTTGATGATCACGTTGACGCCTTCGCGCGCCAATGATGTCGCACAGCCTTTTCCCAAGCCCTTGCTCGACGCGCAAACTATGGCCGTTTTACCGGCAATCCCCAAGTCCATCCGCTTCTCCTTGTCTAGTCCGACGGCAAATCCGCCAAGGCCTCTCGTGCCAGTGCCACCGTGATTCGTCGCTGCTTGGCCAATGCCGTCCGATCAATCGTCGCGACAATTCGTCGAGCGCTTGCAAACGACCTTTCCATCCGCGTCAACAAAAACGCGACAACGGTCTCATCGATCATGATCTGCCGATCCCGGAATTGTTTGATGAGGACGGCCGCCAAGAGCGAATCGTCGGGTGCGCCTATGCCAACGGCCGGCAGCGCCATGATCCGCGATGACAGATCTGGCAGCGTCAACGACCATCCGACCGGCGGACCGCGGCCCGTAAGTAACAAGCCGACATCCGCCTCGCGCGCGGCGTTCAGCATGTGCAAGAGGGCAGCTTGATCCGGCGCCCGATCAGCATGTTCCAGGATAATGCCTTTGGCAAGCCTCTGTTCAAGAAAATCAGCGACACGCGCGCGCTCCAGTTTGCTTGCATCGACGAATTGGCTGTCGCTGCGTTCGGCCCAAACCTTGGCCAAGTGTGTCTTTCCGCAGCCGGGTCGCCCGTGCAAAATCAAACCACGCCCCGGCCATGCAGGCCAGCGATCGATCCAGTCGACGGCGGATTGGTTGCTGGGGGCGACGAGAAAGTCTTCGGCACCCAATGCCTCCCGACTTGCCAGGTCCAGGGCAAGCTGCGTTGGTCGTGTCAACTACGTACGCCGAATTAGGAGCGCGTGTCGGGCGGCGCCGCGCCGTGAAATAGCGCGCTGCCCCGATAGTGTCCAACGGCGAAGCGCGTGAGAACACCGATCACCGCAGCGACGGGAACCGACAACAAGACCCCAACAAAGCCAAACAGGGCGCCACCGGCCAACAGGGCAAACATCACCCATACCGGGTGCAGGCCAACGCGATCGCCGACCAAATTGGGGGTTAGGAAATTCCCCTCAATGGCCTGCCCGACAAAAAAGATACCGGCGATTATGGCAACCCGTATCGGATCGCCGAACTGGGCGATGGCCAGACCGACACTCAGGATCAGACCCGCGATCGAACCGACATACGGAATGAACGAAATCAGACCGGAAAGCAAACCGACCACTAGACCAAACTGAAGCCCGGCAACTTCCAAAGCTACCGCATAGGCAATGCCCAAAATCAGGCACACCGTGGCTTGGCCGCGGACGAACCCGGCCAAGGTTTGGTCGATCAAGCGCACTTGCTCGCGTACGGTTTCAGCATGAGCGCGAGGCAAATGAGAGTCGAACCAGGCCACCAGCCGATCCCAATCCCGTAGCAGATACCAGGACACGATTGGTGTGATGACCAACAATGCGATCAGATTGATCACGGCGACACCCGACGACCAAACGCTCCGCGCCAGGGAAAGCGACCATGTGACCAGCTGTTCCGAGATCTGCCCGATCGCCTCTTGCGCCCTGGCCGCGGCCTCGGGCGCCAACCCATCCGACCAGTCATTCACTGCTGGCACAAGGTCCTCACGCAATCGAGCCACTATTCCCGGAATCTCGGCCAAAAGCGCTACCAACTGGGTCTGCAAAACGGGGACGATCAGAAGTGTCAGGGCGATGATTAGGAGAAAAAACAGCAACAGGACGACACTGGTGGCGACGGTCCGCGAAATCTTCAAAAGCTCTAATCGATCGGTAACGGGATCCAGAAAATACGCAACCGCCATGCCCGCAACAAACGGCAGAAGAACTTGTTTGAGCAAAACCAGGATAGCGACGAACGCGGCGCCGATCAGAAGCCATGCGATTGTCTGATTGCGGATGCTCATTGCGGGCCCTCAAGGTCACGACTGGCTTGAAACAGGCGACCAACATACACGGTTCCCGACATGACCGTCGTCAAACAGGTCAGATACATCAGTGCTTCCAAAACCAACTCGGGGATACTGGCAATCTCCGCAAGCTTGGCAAACGCAACCCCTACCAAAGCAATCTGTACCGTGGTGTTCAGCTTACTAATGAACAAGGGATGTACCTGGGGTTGCCAACCCAGCATGGTCATCAGCAACCATCCGCCGATAATCGACAAATCGCGAAAGACAACCAAGATCACAATCCATACGGGGAGCACCTCAATCACGCCCAGCGCCACAAACGATGCTGCCAGCATGCTCTTGTCGGCAATCGGGTCTAGGTAGCTGCCCAGCAAGGTCGTCGCGTTGAATCGCTTGGCGATGAAGCCGTCTACTGCGTCGGATGCCGCACTTATAACGAACAACCAAAATGCCGGCCGATACCATGCCTCAACCACCATCCAAACAATGATGGGAACGGCTGCAAAACGTGCCAGGCTAATGAGGTTGGGCAGGTTCACGCGTGTATTATTGGTCCGCCTTCGATCGTGTCATCTTTCCGCCGCCGCGTCCCTTTGGTTGCCGCGGCCGTCTGTGCGCCAATCCAGTCGGGCATATCACCAATCGCTTAACTACTCGACCAGGAAGTCATCAGCCGTCGGACGCGTTTCAAGCGGCTCGTCTTGCTGCGGTGGCGCCGGGACATGGGCGTCAATCGCCGGTTCCGATTGTGGCGACGACGGTAACGGCGCGGCCGGGGAACCCGGTGCCGCCGAAACCGGCGGAGTCGAGCGCCCAACCGGCGGTCGCGGCAAAACTGTATCCGCGGCGAATGCGGCGCCTGTTGGCATCAGCTGCCACAGGCCACCGGTCTCTATCAGTGACAACCCGCGTCTTTCCAACGCCGACGCCAAGGAATCGATTTCACCGCGCACTTGTAGGGCGAGGCGTGCCCAACGCAAGTTTAGTTCTAGTAGCTCGGTCGCTTCGACATTGGCGACGGCGGTCAATTGTTTGCGCACGTCGAGCCAGTCGTCGATGTCACTGATCGGCACAGCAACATCAATTTCTTGCACTTCGCCCAAGGCATAAAGGTTTTGAGACTTCCAGTTTCGGTCGAGCGTGGCCGCGACCATCTGAGTCGCGCGCGCCATCAACGCGTCCAGAGGCTCGTCGATACCACCAACCAGACTATCTTGAAACAATCGGGTTTCAGCGTCGCCATGGGCGTCGACAGTGACATCAATGCGCGGAATACCAGCGGTCGAGGCCGTCTCGAATGAGACCAGCGCCACCAGAACGCGCTCAGCATCATAGGCGTTGGCCATGGCACGAATCGGATCAGGTGCGCCCTCTACAGCCTGCTGTGCGTCAATTGTTTGGATATCGTTGAGCTCCCCAAACGGCACAACCAAATCAACGACACCCTCAACCCTTTCAGTCTCAGCCCAAGCCTGTCGCCAAATATTTTCTTCCTCCCACAAGAGAAGGCGCTCCCTATCGCGCGCCACCGGCAAAACAACGACAGGCTCACTTTGGCCAACTGCGTAGGGCAGGTTCAAGCTGCGCAACAAGCGCGAAACGGGCTCTCGCCGAAAATCAACCGTCAGTTCTGCGACGTACCGGCGCGAAGAGCGCTTTTCGTTGGCAAGTTGGAATCCCAGCACCGTGTCGCGCACCATTGCCGCCGTGATGGCCGGCAGGCGGGAACGATCGGCTTCCAGCGTCAGACGCTCCAGCAGTCGACGCAGCGCTTCGCGTTGACCATCGGCCAACGCCTGGTCCTGAGCCGCTTGCGCACTATCAGCCGTGGCATCGATCTGCACACCCGTAACCGCAAATAAGTCTCCGCCGCGCGCAGCGTCACTTAGACCCGCCAAGGTCGCCACCAAAGCAACACCCGCGACAACGGTCCAACGCCGCTGAATTGCAATGCCGGACCAATGCAGTATTGTCCGCATAAGCACACCGCCTGATTTTCGAAAATGGTCGAACACAGCGTTCATTCAGACTTATAGCATGGTCGACAAATCTCTCAAAAAGACTCGCTATGCGGTAGCCGGCGTTAGTCTGGAAGCGGCAAGCGCTGTTGTCGATCGGCTTGGTCCGCTGGCCGCGGCGACCGCCCGCCCCGGCGCCGACGGCACGATTGGCGGCTTCGGCGGCTTATTTGACCTCGCCGCCTGTGACTTCAGCGATCCAGTTTTGGTGGCGGCCACAGATGGGGTTGGCACGAAACTCATGCTCGCCAGTGCAGTCGGACAATTCGATACCATTGGTCTTGATCTGGTCGCCATGTGCGTCAACGACGTCTTGGTACAAGGCGCAACACCACTTTTTTTTCTCGACTACTATGCTGCCGGCCAAATGGATGTCGATACCGTCGCAGCCGTCGTGTCAGGAATTGCGGCCGGTTGCCGGTTGGCCGGTTGCGCGCTGATCGGTGGCGAAACAGCTGAATTGCCGGGACTTTATCGCCCCGGGCATTTCGACCTAGCGGGCTTTGTGGTCGGGGCCGCCGAACGGCGGCATCTGTTGACCGGCGACCTTATCGCACCGGGTGATATCGTACTTGGGCTGGCGTCCAACGGCGTGCACAGCAACGGTTTCTCGCTTGTCCGTCACATCGTCTCCGAAAGCGGCCTTGAATACAGCGTACAGGCACCATTTGATCCCGATCGCGACCTGGGCGAGGCTCTGTTGGCGCCGACTCGCATTTATGTCGAAAGCCTGCTCCCCCTTGTCAGCCGGAATGGCAGCGGCATCAGGGGGCTCGCCCACATCACAGGTGGTGGGCTTCGAGATAATATCGCCCGGATCTTGCCCGATACTGTCACAGCCGCACTTGACGCAACGAAGTGGTCGGCACCGCCCGTTTTTGACTGGCTGGCCAAGTGCGGCAATGTTCCGACCCCAGAAATGATCGACACTTTCAATTGCGGGCTTGGCATGGTCGCAATTGTCGAGCCCGAGCTTGCCCAACCGATCGCCTCGGAACTTGAATCTCGCGGCGAGCGTGTCTGGCAAGTGGGGCAAATTGTGCCGCGCCTGGACGAGCTGGCTGTAACCATAGCCGGCCTCGACACTTTGTTCTCATGAGTGCCAAAACGAAGACCCGTGTTCCCGTTGCCATATTGATCTCTGGTCGGGGCTCGAACATGGCTGCGCTACTCGACGCCGCGCGCGAACCCGGCTACCCCGCCGAGGTCAAGTTGGTCATTTCCAACCGGCCGGACGCGGCCGGTCTGGATCTCGCCGCGAAACGGAACACGAGAACTCTCGTGATCGACCACACGAAATTTCCCGATCGCAATGACTTCGACACCATGCTGGGCAACACGCTGGCAGAAGCCGACATAGAGTATGTTTGTTTGGCTGGGTTCATGCGGCTGCTCGGCCGCCCCTTCGTCGAACGCTGGCGCGAACGCGTGATCAACATTCATCCATCGCTGCTGCCGGCTTTTCGCGGCCTACACACGCATCAGCGCGTGCTGGCGTCGGGCGTGCGCATCACCGGATGTACCGTGCATTTTGTTCGCCCGGACATGGACGACGGTCCGATCATCTTGCAGGCTGCCGTGCCTGTGCATGAAGATGACAGCGAAGAAAGCCTTGCGGCACGTGTTCTCGCGGCTGAACATCGATGCTATCCGGCGGCCCTACGGTGGTTGGCGGAAGGTCGTATCTCGCTGCGTGGCGAACGCGTCGCGCTCCAAGGCGTGACATCCCAAGAGCACAACTTGATCAGTCCAGCACTCGACAGCTAGACGAAGCTCAACCGACGATATCAACGCCCGCGAAAAAAAACGCGACTTCGCGGGCCGCGGTTTCCGGCGAGTCGGAACCGTGAACGGAATTTGCCTCGATTGACTCGCCATAGAGCTTCCGAATGGTACCGTCAGCAGCGTTGGTTGGGTTGGTGGCGCCCATCACCTCGCGATTGCGAGAGATCGCGTCCTCCCCTTCGAGCACCTGTACAACCACCGGCCCGGAACACATGAATTCGCACAGATCTTTGAAAAACGCGCGTTCCTTGTGCACGTCGTAAAACTGCTCGGCTCGTGCGCGACTCAGCAGAATGCGTCGCTGCGCCACCACCCGCAATCCGGCATCTTCCAACAAAGCGTTGATCTTGCCGGTAATATTGCGACGGGTGGCATCTGGCTTGATGATTGACAATGTGCGTTCAGTGGCCATGGCTTGTTCCCAGAGCGATCAGTGAAGCGATCGGGTTTATAGACAGCACCGCCGCGCACAGCAATGGCCCGATTGAGGTATTGTGGAAATCATTCGCGATTACCGCCCCATCCCATCACCGCCCAGCGACACAGTATGCTCCACATTAATGGTCTGACCCACCGTATCGATGGCCGGCCGTTGTTCGACCGGGCAACCTGCGCCATCGCAAAAGGTTGGCGTGTCGCTTTGATCGGGCGCAATGGTTCCGGGAAATCAACGCTCATGCGGCTGATTGCCGACCAGACACCGCCGGACCACGGCACGATCAATCGGCGTCCCGGTATCACCGTGGGATATTTGTCACAAACAGCGCCGAACGGTGCCGACTCACTCATCGATGTGGTCCTGGCGGCTGACCATGAACGTACACAGCTGTTGACTGCGCTCAGCACCGAAACAGATCCGCACACGATCGCAAACATGCAAACGCGCTTGGCTGATATCGGCGCCCACGCCGCGCCGGCGCGCGCTGCCACGATCCTGCATGGCTTGGGTTTCCCGACACCCGTCCAATCGCAAATGCTGAACACGCTTTCGGGTGGCTGGCGCATGCGCGTCGGCTTGGCGCAGGTGTTGTTTTCGGCTCCCGACGTCATGCTTTTGGACGAACCCACAAATCATCTAGATCTCGAAGCAACCGTGTGGCTGACGTCCTTTCTTGCCCGTTGGCAAGGAACATTGTTGATCGTCAGTCACGATCGGAATTTGATTAATGCGGTCGCGACGCACACCGTCCATCTCGAAAATGGCAAGCTTGCCACAACGCCTGGCGGCTTTGACGAGTTCGAAAGAATTTATCAAGAAAAACAAATTCTTGCCCAAAAGTCCTACGAAAAAGAACAAGCTTATCGGGAACATCTCCAGTCTTATGTCGACCGATTTCGGTACAAGGCGACAAAGGCGCGACAGGCGCAAAGTCGTCTAAAAATGTTGCAGCGATTGCAGGCCGCACCGCCGCGTCCGCGCCCCGCGGCCACAGACATAATCTTCCCGGAACCAGAGCCACTACCGCCACCTGTCATAACGCTCGAAGATGCGGCTGTCGGCTATGGGGAACACGCGCCTGTCTTGCACGACTTGAACCTGCGCATTGACTTGGACGATCGAATCGGCCTGTTGGGTGCCAACGGTAACGGCAAAACGACCCTCGCCCGGTTGCTCGCGGGCCGCCTCGACGTCACGCGGGGCAGCTGCGTCCGCACGCCCAAACTGCGTGTCGGCTATTTTTCTCAAGACCAATTCGACACGTTGGCGCCGACCAACACACCCATGACCCAGATTGCGCCACTCATGCCCGGTGCGGACGTGACAGCCATACGCGCCTATCTCGGCCGCTTTGCAATATCGGCCGAACATGCCGACACCGAAATCGCCCATCTTTCCGGAGGCGAGCGGGCACGGTTGCTACTGGCCGTCATGTGTCACGCGCGCCCGCAATTGCTCATTCTCGACGAACCGACAAACCATTTAGACTTGGTCATGCGCCAGGCCCTCATCGATGCCATCAACGATTTTGCCGGCGGCATCGTGTTGATCACGCATGACCGGTCCTTGCTGGAATTGTGCACGGAACGTTTGTGGTTGGTCGCTGACGGTCGTTGCCGGCCCTATGACGGCGATTTAGAGGACTACAGTCGCCTCACGCTCAAACGGCGCCGAAACGATGATGGTACCGGCAGACGCACCGCTGCTGACGGACGGCCGTCAAAAAAAGAGATGCGCCGGGCGTCTGCCCAGGACCGCGCGCGAACTGTCGCACTGCGCCGCGCCGTCACGGACGCTGAACGCGAGATTGAAACACTGACGCGACAGCGCGACATCTTGGACGCAAAGTTGGCCGATCCCGGCCTCTACAACGGACGGGCGGACGAAATCAGCGCCCTTAATCAGCAGCGCGTGGCCATTATGGCGGCGCTCACGCGGGCGGAAGACGCGTGGCTTGTCGCCCAAGACGCGCTCGATACCGATGGTCGCTAGGCCCCGTGCGCGCGGACGTTAAGATTGTTTCTCCCAGCGGCCGTCCTCGGTTTGGCGCCAATAGGTCAATTCGTGACCGGTGTCTTTTAGCCGGCGCCAACGATCACGCGCCGCCGCCAACGCTGTTTCATCGTTGCCATCGAACATGTCGATGCAGCGATCGAATTTCTCGATATCGGCGGCTTCAAGACTGTCGGTGAGGATCAAAACAGTCGCTTCGTTCGGGTTTTCCGCCTCCGTCGTCAAATAGATCGGCTGTTGCGACGCGTTACCGTCAGCGGGGCCACCATGCGGCAAGAACGAACCCGGATCGTAAGTCCACAACACGCTGTTCAATGCTTGCAGCCGATCTTCCGATCCGACCCGCACGACGGCACGTAAACCGCGTTCGTGCGCGCGCGCCAATAAGCGCGGCAACGCTTTTTCAAGCGGCCATTTCAGCAACTGGTAAAAGCCAACTTCGGTCATCTCCAAGGTTCGTCAGATTCGCGCGTGCCGTTAGCGTTTGGTCTCGTGATGCGACGCCACAAAATGATCGAGCAGACGGACACCAAACCCGGTTCCTCCTTGGGGAACCACATCGTTTGCTTGTTTTGACCAGGTCACGCCAGCGATGTCGATATGGGCCCATGGTGTGTCCTCGATGAACCGCTCTATGAACTTGGCCCCCGTGATAGAGCCCGCACCCCGTCCCGAGCCGACATTCTTCATATCGGCGGCCGGACTGTTAATTTGCTTGTCGTAAGCATCATCCATCGGCAGGCGCCACAAGCGTTCGCCGACCGCGTCGCCGGCGGCTACAAGCCGTTCGCTCAACGAGTCATCGTTGCAGAACAACCCGGCACGTATGTTGCCCAAGGCAACGATAATCGCACCAGTCAGGGTCGCCAAATCAACGATCAAGGACGGTTTGAATCGTTGCTGCACATACCAAAGTACATCTGCCAACACCAGGCGTCCCTCGGCATCCGTATTGATCACTTCAATTGTCTGACCCGACATCGAGGTTACGATATCGCCGGGTCGTTGCGCGGTGCCGGAGGGCATGTTCTCGACCAGGCCGACGATACCGACCACATTGACCTTGGCCTTGCGCCGTGCCAGCGCGCGCATCAGGCCGATCACCACACCCGATCCACCCATGTCCCATTTCATGTCTTCCATGCCGCCAGATGGCTTGATCGATATGCCACCGGTGTCGAACGTGACGCCCTTGCCAACAAATGCCAGTGGCGCCTTGTTGCCAGCGCGGCCCGCGCCGTTCCAGCGCATGACCACGACATAGGGGTCGTGGCTACTGCCTTGGGCGACGCCAAGCAGGGCGCCCATGCCCAATTTTTCCAATCGTGCTCGGTTCAGCACCTCGACCGTCACACCGTCAGATTTCAGCGCTTTGGCCTGATCGGCGAGCGCCGCCGGATACAAGATATTGGCTGGTTCCGAGACTAAATCGCGCGTCAGGAAAACACCGTCAGCCACCGCCGATAACGGCGCGAATTCGGCGCGCGCTTTGGTCGGATCGGTGACCAAAAGTGTGAGTTTCGACAGGGTCGGTTTTTCGTCATCGGGCTGCCGCGTACGATATTTGTCGAAACGATAGCTGCGCAACTTGGCGCCCGAGGCGATGTGCGCCGCAGTGGAATTGACACTGATCGGCGAATCTTTTATCGGATCGACGCAAATGCCGGCCTGCTTGATTTTTTGTCTGGCCAGTTCCGCGCAGATGCGACCGCCGAGCCGAGTCGCGGCGGCGGCGTCAAACGATTTGGCTTCACCTAATCCGACCAAAACTACACGCTCAGCCTTAATCTCTGCGGGCGCTACAACTGTGAGGACCTCGCCGAACTTGCCGTCAAACTTGGCGCTCCTGATGGCCCGAGATAGTTGGCCGCCGGTTCGCGTGTCCAAACGTTCGCCGTTGCCGATCAATCTCGCTTTGCCGCTGACAACCCCCAAGACAACCGCACCGGTCACTGCGACAGAAAATTTGCCGAAGCTGATATTCATGAGTTCCCTTTCAAGCTTCCGACCAATTGGACACGTGCGTCCGTTGCACGTTCGCCAACGCGTGCCCACCTCCAACAGGACCTAAGCCGTTGCCGCGCGATAACGCCGTATGCGGGCTCAATAGCGATCCGCGAAACCTGGCGACTGTAGCCCAAGTTGCGTATTGGGAACATTTTTGATTAGGTTTCAATTGTTTTCGTCGCCGCGGTCAGACGCGGGATTGGTTAATCGATGCTAATCACCCGGCCAATACGTCCATGAAGCAGTTCGTCCGCTATGTCCTCGGTCAGTTGACTGGCCCATTGTTGGTTGTGATCACCAGCTTGACCGGCATCGTATGGTTGACGCAATCCTTGCGCCTGATGGATTTGATCATCAACAAGGGCCTGAGCGTCGGCTTGTTCTTCTATTTAACCTTGTTGCTGCTGCCGTCGCTCTTGGCGGTGATTTTGCCCTTTGCTTTATTTGCCGCCGTTCTCTACGGCTATCATCGCATTGCCGTCGACAGTGAACTGACAGTTTTGCGGGCAAGCGGCATCTCGAACTTGGGGTTGGCTACGCCCGCATTGCTCTTGAGCGTCGCGGTGATGATCGTCAGTTACATACTGAATCTGTATTTGATGCCCGCAGGCTATCGCGCCTTCAAAGATTTGCAAACTCAGGTTCGCGACTCATTTGCGACGGTGATGCTGCAAGAAGGCGTGTTTAACACGCCGATCGACGGGCTCACGATCTACGTCCGCGAACGCGCGCGCAATGGCGAGTTACACGGCATTCTGGTACACGATAGCCGTGACCCGGCGGAGACGGCGACGCTGATGGCCGAGACTGGCATGTTGGTCCGCAATGGGGAGCAGCCACGTTTCGTCCTGCAAAACGGCAACCGTCAAACAGTGGCAACGGACAAAGGTCAATTGCAGCTGCTTTATTTCGATAGCTATACGTTTCAGTTTGCGTCGGGGTCCCCAATCAATCCGAATCGATTTCGCGAGGCAAAGGAACGATACCTGCACGAGCTGTTGTTTCCGAGTGATGTCCAAGAAGACCGCCATCGCCGCGAGTTTCTGGTGGAAGCCCACCAACGCTTGATCGGACCCTTCACCGGATTGGTCCTGGTCCTTCTGGCGCTGGCAACAATGCTGTCTGGTGAATTCAATCGCCGCGGACACGGCAAACGACTTGCAATTGCGGTTGGTTTGGGCGTTGTATTTCAGATGTTTACGTTCGGACTTGCAAACGTCATCGTAAGAATCCCCGAATTGGTGCCGTCTATGTATGTCAGCTTGGCCGCGGTCGGCTTGTGTGCGCTCTATGTGTTGGTTGAAGATCCTTTTCGACCACGCTCACTCGCCCCAACGCAACGCCAACAACGCTAGGATGTTCATGCGCGCGTCGCTAACACTATCCACATACATTGGCCGCCAATTCATGATCGGCATTGGCATAGCGCTGTTCGCCTTGGCCATGTTGATATTGCTTTTCGATGCTGTCGAACTGACCCGACGCGCCGCCGGTCGACCCGATGTCGGTCTGACAGTCGTCGTCAAAATGGCTCTTGCCCATTTGCCCTATCTGACCCAAAGGGTCATCCCGTATGCTATTTTGGTTGGCGTCATGCTGGCGCTGGCGCGCCTGACTCGGACACACGAGTTGGTGGTTGTTCGAGCTGCCGGGGTTTCCGTGTGGCAGTTTCTGTTTCCCGGTTTGGCCTTGGCATTCGCGATTGGTCTGTTCGTGACCACCATCTTCAACCCGATCGCATCGGCTCTATTGGCGCAATTTGAACAACTCGACGCGAAATATCTTCGTGGCCAAGTCACCAATTTGGCCGTGTCGTCATCGGGTTTGTGGCTTAGACAGTCCAACCCGACAGGCGAATCGGTCATACACGCGTCGCGAATATCCCAACCTGGCCTTGTTCTGCACGACGTGATTATTCTGAATTTCGCCAATCGCGACGAATTTGTTGGCCGCATTGATGCCGACCAAGCTGCCCTTCAAAATGGTCGTTGGATGTTGACCAACGCTCTCGTGACCGGTCCAGAGCGACTCGGTGAGCGCCGCGAGACCCTTTATTTCGAGACCAATCTGACGATTAATCAAATCCAAGACAGTTTTGCGTCGCCCGAAACCATGTCCTTTTGGCAACTCCCGGCGTTCATCGCGCTCCTCGAACGCGCTGGATTTTCCTCGCTAAAGCACCGCGTTCATTTATATACCGTGCTGGCCGAACCAGCGTTGCACGTCGGTATGGTTCTCATCGCGGCTGCGTTCTCGCTGCGCATGACTCGTCGCGGTGGCGTCGGTTTGCTCATGGCGCTCGGGATCGGCCTCGGTTTTTTGATATATGTATTTTCCGATGTCGTTTTGGCACTTGGATTGTCAGCCAATCTTCCCGCCCTTCTCGCCGGTGTTGCGCCAGCCGCCTTAACCATCGTAACCGGAGCAGCGTTGCTGCTGTACCTTGAGGATAGTTAGTCGCCTATGACGCCAAACCGTCCTTGTGCGTTCGGACGCCTGCCCGACGCGCGGTTCCAGGTTTGGCCGCCGTTTGTGATCCTGGTCCTGGGATTGCTCACATTCGCGCTGCCAGCCGCGGCGCAACGCCAGACCGCACCCTCTGCCGCGACCCCAGACGACGTACTGCTGATCGCCGACGAGATCGCCTATGACGAACGCCTTGCGATCGCCACGGCGCGCGGCGATGTCGAGTTAAGCCGGGGCCTGCGCGTTCTCCGCGCGGACACTATGTCGTACAATCAGCGCGCTGATGTTGTCACGGCTTCAGGCAACGTCGCGCTGCTTGAGGAAACCGGGGATGTCATATTTGCAGATTATTTCGAGCTGACCGGAGATCTCAAAAGCGGCGCGATCGACCAACTGCGGATACTACTTTCAGACGACTCGCGATTTGCTGCCAGCGGCGGGCGCATGACCGCCGATGGACGAACCGATTTGGCGAAAGCGGTCTATAGCCCGTGCAAACTGTGTGAAGACGACCCGACCGCCCCGCCCTTGTGGCAGCTCAAGGCATACCGCATCACCCACGACAAAGAATTAAAGATGGTGTTTTACCGTGATGCCTTCCTGGAAGTGTTCGGCATACCGGTCGCCTATTTTCCGTTCTTCAGCCACCCCGATCCAACGGTCAAGCGCAAAACCGGCTTTCTTCTGCCGACAATCGGGACAGATTCGACGCTCGGACAGCTTTACAAGCAACCGTACTTCTTCAACATTTCGGATAGTCAGGACGCCACGATTGCACCGATTATCACGACCAACGAAGGCACCATTCTCACCGGACAATACCGTGAAGCAACCGAAGCCGGCGCCTATCGGATCGACGGCAGCGTCACCCGCGACGAAAGAGCAATCGATGATCCAAAAACGAGCGAGCGCACACGCGGCCACCTGGAAGCCGAAGGCGAGTTCCGTTGGGGACCGCACTGGTTATACGGATTTGACGTGGGACGCGCGACCGATGCCACATATCTCGGCCGCTATGGTTTCCAAAGGGGTCGCGACTCGCTGACGTCGCGCATCTATCTGGACGGGACTCGTCAACGCACCTTTACGTCTGCCAATGCATATGCGTTCCAAAGCCTCGATCCGGAAGTTGACGAGAGCCAACAACCCTATGTCCTGCCGCTTGTCGACTTTAATTATAAGAGCGATCCAGATGCGCGATTCGGATATGTGTCACTCGATACCCAATTGCGCGTGATCGGCCGATCTCAGGGCGCCAACAGCCGCTTGCTGTCGCTCACTGGCGGATGGCATTTGCCCGTGGTTGGACCATGGGGGAATTTGTTGGATTTCGGCGTCTCACTTCGGGGCGACATCTATCACGTAACCAACGTCCCCGACCCGCGCGGCGCGCCCGGTGCCAAATTCGATGGCTTCACAGGGCGCGTTGTTCCCCAAGCCGAGGTGGTCTGGCGCTATCCGTGGGTGCGGCCCACGTCACGTGGCCACCAAGTCATCGAACCGATTGTACAGGCTATCGTCGGCCCACATGGCGGCAACGATCCGACCATCCCGAACGAGGACAGCTTGGCGTTCGAGTTCACCGATACAAACGTGTTTTCCAGCAATCGGTTTACCGGCGTCGACCGCGTCGAAGGCGGCCCGCGGACCAATTATGGCTTGCGTATTGCCGATGTTGGCGCTGGCGGTGGCAAGATCGAAGCGCTCATTGGTCAAACATATCGCGCCCAGACCGATGACACGTTCGAGCCCGGAACCGGCCTCAACGAAGATTTCTCGGATTTCGTCGGCCGTGTGACAGTCGCGCCAAACAAGTATCTCGACGCAAGTTACCGGTTTCGCATCGACAAGGAAAATCTAGCCGTTAGGCGCGGCTCCGTGTCCTTGTCGGCGGGACCCGCGTGGTTCAAAGTGAACGTCAACTATAGCCAACTCAACGACGAACCGACCTCGGGCGTGCCGCGCAACTTGGAGCAAGTCAACGTCTCCGGCCTTCTGAAACTTGGTGACAACTGGTCCTTCTCGGCCCGCCACGAGCGCGATTTGACCTCTGGTGGCGGGAGTCTGTATACCGGATTTGGAATCGCATACGAAAACGAATGCGTGCTTGTGCGAACGCGCTACGATCGCAACTTCACGCGCGATTTCGATATCGAAGACAACACGTCGTTTATCATCGAGGTGCAACTTCGCAATCTTGGCTGAAGTTACCGCGCTTTTTGTCACACGCTCAGACGAAAGAATGATGTGGACCGTTGCGGGCATGCCACGGACTGCATAATTTTGGCGTCGTACTTGCAAATCTGGGCAAATTGGGTCGCATTCGAATGAAACGAAATCAGATATTTGCCACCAGGCGCCTGACCACGGTGATTGCATGCTTGGCATCGCTGGCTCTGACAGCACCATCGAACGCGCAAGATCTCGTGCGGATCGCCGCAGTCGTCAACGACGACGTCATATCCGTCCTAGATATGAACGCGCGCATCAACATGGCACTTGCAACCGCCGGCCTGCAGGGTACGCAGGACATGCGCCGCCAGCTTGCCGCGCCGGTACTGCGCGCGTTGGTCGACGAGAAGCTTCAGTTGCAGGAGGCAGAAAGGCAAGGCGTCACAATCTCAGAAACCGAGCTGAATGATGCACTTGCCGCGGTTGAACGCCAAAACGGGCTTGATGCCGGTGGCTTGGACGCCTATTTGGGCCGCCTTGGCGTTCCCGTTTCAACACTGGTCGAGCAATTGCGGGCACAACTCTCTTGGTCGAAATTCATCAGCCAACGACTGCGACCGACGGTTATCGTTTCAAACGAAGAGATCGAGGAAGAGTTGGCGCAACTCAAGGCAAGCGAAGGCAAACCTGAGTATCTGATCTCGGAAATCGATCTTTATGTCGACAACCAGTCCGACGAGGCGGAAGTCCTGAAGACAGCCAATCGCCTGGTCCAGCAGTTGCGTGAGGGCGGCAATTTCAGAGCCATCGCGCAGCAGTTCAGCCAGGGATCTATGGCGTCACGGGGCGGTGATGTCGGCTGGATCCAAATCGGACAGCTCCGCGGAGAGATCGATGAGGCCTTACAGAAACTTGATATTGGGGAGTTCGCGGGGCCAATCCGATCGCTCGAAGGTTTTCACATCATCCACCTTCGCGACCGTCGTCAAGTCGCCGGCGCAAGCGCCAACGACGCACGGGTCAGGTTGGCCCAAGTCTTGCTGCCGCGGCCGCAGCCGGATACACCTGATACGCTGGCGGTCCAGGTCGAACTTGCACGCACGGTCAGCGAGACAGTCGACGGCTGTCCTGATATGGATCGCGTCGCCGAAGAATTGAGTGCGCCGTCATCAGGCGATATTGGCTGGCTGCGCGTTGACGATTTGCCCGTTTCGATGCGCACGGAAGTTGCCAACGCGGCGATCGGTAAACCGACCGAACCGATCACCACCGACGCCGGTGTTCATGTGTTGATGGTGTGCGAACGCGAAGACTCGGTCGGCATCGACGCCCAGCGCCAGACCATTTATGACAGGCTCGAGACGCAGCGGCTTGAAGTGATTGCGCGACGTTTGTTGCGTGACTTGCGCCGGGTGGCCTTTGTCGACTTGCGCGTCTAGAGCCCTTTCGGACAATATGGAGTCGATTCTGTTTGCGACGCTGGCCGCGTGAAGAACGTGCGACGGCACGCATTTACCTGCGACACGCTGCCGCCGTTACGCGACATTATCGCCGAATATGGCATCGATGCACGCAAGGACCTGGGCCAGCATTTCTTGCTCGACCCCAATCTGACACGTCGCATCGTGCGCGCGGCTGGTGACCTCAACGACGTCACCGTCATCGAGATTGGCCCGGGCCCAGGCGGCTTGACGCGTGCGTTACTTGAGTCCGACGCCAAAGAGGTGGTCGCGGTTGAGCGCGACCGACGTTGCCTCGACGCCCTGGCCTCGCTTGTCGAAGCGGCTGATGGCCGGCTCCATTTGATCGAAGGTGACGCCCGTCGAGTCAACATTGTGGCGGCGACAACGGCTCCGCGTTGCATCGTCGCCAATCTGCCGTACAACATTGCGACCTTCTTGTTGATTGGCTGGCTGTCGCATGTTGCTGACTTTCGACAGTTCACCATCATGGTGCAGCGCGAGGTCGGCGCGCGCATCGCGGCGACACCAACGACGCGCCACTACGGACGAATCAGCGTCTTGGCGCAATGGCTGTGCAATGTCTCGTCCTTGTTCGACGTGTCACCCAAAGCGTTCACACCGCCGCCCAAAGTGACGTCTCAGGTGGTCCGTCTCGTGCCACGGCCGGCGCCGTTGTTTCCGGCCTCGCAATATTGGCTCGAGCGCGTCACCAAAGCCGCTTTTGGGCAGCGTCGCAAGATGCTCCGCGCAAGTCTTAAGACCATATGCCCCAAGCCGTCACCGCTGCTTGAAAAGATCGGCATTCGGGAAACAGCACGCGCCGAAGAATTGACAATCGCCGATTATTGCAAGTTGGCGCGAAGCTTCGAGGCGCGCGCTTCCAATCCCAATATCAAGTGATTTGGCCAGTAGCCCCGGCGAGCAAGGTCTCGACGAAGCGATTGAGCCCGGTGCGACGATCCCGGCGTAACCGCTCCGCCGCCAAAACAGCCCTCACACTCGCCACCGATCGATCGAGGTCGTCATTAACGATGACATAGTCATACTCCGCCCAATGGGTCATCTCGTCGGCCGCTTTGGCCATACGCGCGATGACAACGTCCTCGCTGTCCTGGGCACGCGCTGTTAGGCGGCGCCGCAGCTCTGCTGTACTCGGCGGAAGAACAAAGACTTTGACAACATCTCCGCGCATTTTTTCAACCACCTGTTGCGCGCCCTGCCAATCAATGTCGAACAAAATATCTCGGCCGTCTTCAAGGGCGCGTTCCACTGGTCCGCGCGGCGTGCCATAGGCGTTGTCAAACACCTTTGCGTGCTCCAAGAACGCGTCGTTTTGCACCATGGCATCGAAAGCTGGCTTGTCGACGAAGATATAATCCTTGCCGTCCACCTCCCCTGGGCGCTTTGGCCGGGTCGTAACCGAAACTGACATCCAGAGCCCATCGTCGTCATCCAGCAATGCGCGCGAAATGCTCGTCTTCCCCGCCCCCGATGGTGACGACAGAACCAACATCAAGCCGCGTCGTTGATCATATCCGGCGTCAACTTTCGCTTTGCGTGTCACCCGACCGTGTCTCCCTGGGGCTCACAATCATTCAATATTTTGAATTTGCTCGCGCAATTGTTCCACTGAGGCCTTCAAAGACAGCCCAATCCGCGTCAACGCAACATCAGCCGCCTTTGAACACAAGGTATTCGCCTCGCGGTTCAGCTCTTGGCACAAAAAATCGCAGCGGCGGCCGATTGCACCCCCATCCCGGAGGAGTTCCCGGGCGCCCGCGATATGTGCGCGTAACCGATCAAGTTCCTCGCGCACGTCGGCTTTGGATGCCAGCAGAGCCGCTTCTTGGGCAAGCCTATCTTCTGGCAAGGCGGGTGACGCCTGCAGCAGTTCCTCGACCTGCCGTTTCAGTCTCTGGCGCAGAGCCGCCGGCTGCACGGACGCCACGTTGACGGCTTTCTCCACCAATGCCTCGATTTCGCCGAGTAGTGTGTCGACCAGCGCGGCTACGCGCGCGCCTTCGCCGCGACGTGCGGCGGCCAAGTTGTCCAATGCGGTGTCCAGCGCGCGCCGCATGGCGACTTCGCGAGCCTCTAGGTCGGCCTCGGACTCCTCGAAATCGCCAAGCATGCCAGGCAATGTCAAAAGCCCATCCAGACGCGGCGCGTCGACCACGCCATCTGCGGCCAGGCGCTTGGCCAGGACCAAGACCTGACCGAGCATCGCTTGATTGACCTGCAAACCGTCGCCGGCCGCCGCACGCTTACCGTGCAACGCGATCGTCACATGGCCACGGCGAAAACGGCTTGTGACCGCTTCGCGCGCCGCCGCTTCGATCCATTCATAGCCACTCGGAAAGCGACAGCGCGTGTCAAGATTGCGTCCATTGACACTCTTGACTTCCCAAATCCAATCATACGCACCGATTTGGATCTGGTGACGCGCGAAGCCTGTCATGCTATTGACTGTCACAGCTACGCTCTCCGCTGATGCCCGCGACATGTTCCGTCATAGGCCATGATCACGGCTCCACGACGACCTCAGCATCGGTGCCGGGGGTTCCATCTTGGCCGGCCGCAGTTCGCGCGGCGCCTGGCTCGACTGCGCCGCCCGGGGATGCGTTTTGCCGGGCGCGCGCCTGTTTTTTTGCCTTGCGCCAAGCTGCCACATTCCTGTTATGGCCGCGCAGCGTCTCAGCAAACGCATGCCCACCTTGGCCATTTGCGACGAAATAGAGATCTTTGGTCACAAGCGGGGCAATCACAGCCGCAAGCGCGTCGCGGCCCGGATTTGCTATCGGCCCCGGAGGCAGACCGGTGACTTGGTACGTATTGAACGGTGATGCGACCTTTAAGTCGGCTTGCGTGAGCGGTCGATCAAGTGGCCCAAGACCATTGGTCAAGGCGTAAATCACGGTTGGATCGGACTGCAACCTCATACCGCGACCGAGTCGATTGAAAAACACACCCGCAATATGCGCGCGTTCCTCAGGTACACTTGTTTCTTTTTCCACAATCGATGCCAATACCACCACCTCGGACTTGCTTACCAAAGGATGGTCGTCGGCGCGACCATCCCATAGCGACGCAAGTGCCCTGCCAAACGCCGCCTCCATGCGGGCCACGATCTCAGCCCGACCGTCGCCCCAAGAATAATGATAGGTCTCGGGCAGCAGCGTCCCCTCCGCGGGAATGGTTTCTATGGTCCCGGTCAAGCCTTCGGCAGAATTCACCAACGCCGTCACTTGCGCTGATGTTAGCCCTTCAGGAATCGTCAAGCGCCGAACAACCGTTTCACCGGCAATCATTTTCTGCATGACTTGGTATGGGCTGCTGTGCGCGGGAATGACATATTCCCCGGCTTTCAAAGTCTGATCGCGACCATAAACATAGAACCCGAGCCGAAACCAAAATGCCCCCGAAATCACACCGGCGTCGCGAAGCTGCGCGGCGATCGACTGTACGCCAGCACCGCGCGGCAGAACGATCGACGTTTCCGCCCCAAGCGTGCCAGCGGACTTGAAACGGTCATCGAAAACCACGAAACCGAGCGCGGCAGCGGCAATCACTAGAAAGAAAAACGAAAAGAAGCCGGTTATGAATCGCGCCATTGCGGCGAGGCCAACTCCGTGCGTGTGTTACGAGTCGCCGTCGTCGGCGCGCAATATCAGCGACGCGTTGGTACCGCCAAAACCGAACGAATTCGATAGAGCGGCACGCACAGGCCGCGACTTCGCTTCATTGGCGACCAAATCGAGATCGCATCCTTCCGACGGGTCATCCAAATTAAGCGTCGGCGGCACGGCACCATATACGATGGCCAAAGTCGCAAAAATCGCTTCGACGGCGCCGGCTGCGCCCAGCAAATGACCGATTGACGACTTGGTTGACGACATCGACAGTCCTTCCGCCGCATTGCCAAACAGCCGTTTCACCGCGCCCAATTCAATCTCGTCGCCCAAAGGCGTCGATGTGCCGTGCGCGTTGATGTAGTCGATATCCTCGGGCGCCATGTCTGCCCGGCGCAGCGCCGCCCGCATCGAACGAAAACCGCCGTCACCGTCCGGCGCGGGTGCGGTTATGTGATAGGCGTCACCGGAAAGCCCATAGCCCGCCACTTCTGCGTATATCCGCGCGCCCCGGCGCCGCGCGTGCTCGCGTTCTTCAAGAATCACAACGCCCGCGCCTTCTCCCATAACGAAGCCATCGCGTGCTTTGTCCCACGGTCGTGACGCTTTCTTAGGCTCATCGTTAAACGCCGTTGACAACGCCCGCGCAGCCGAAAACCCGGCAATGCTGAGCGGCGATATAGCACTCTCGGCACCGCCGGCGACCATGACGTCGGCGTCATCCAAAGCAATCAACCGCGATGCGTCGCCAATCGCGTGGGCGCCCGTTGAACAAGCGGTAACAACCGCATGGTTCGGACCCTTGAAGCCAAAGCGCATGGACACTTGGCCCGACGCCAAATTGATCAAACAAGATGGAATGAAGAAGGGACTGATCTTTCGAGGTCCGCGTTCATGCAAGGTGACCGCTGCTTTCTCGATGCCCGGGAGACCGCCGATTCCCGAGCCAATCAAGACACCGGTACGCTCCAAAGCAAAGCTATCGGTCGGCCGCCAAGCCGCGTTCGCGACAGCTTCGTCGGCAGCCGCGATCGCATAGTGGATAAACGTATCCATGCGGCGCTGCTCTCGGGGTTCGATCCATCGATCCGGATCGAAATCCCCGTCGCCTGTGCCACGTGGGACCTCGCCCGCGATACGGCTGGGCATGTTGCTCGGATCGAAAGTGACAATCGGGCCAAGACCCGAATCGCCAGCAATTAGTCGATCCCAAACATGGCCAACGCCACATCCCAACGGCGATACGATGCCCAGGCCAGTTATTACAACACGTCTCATCGCACGCGCCGCCATTCAGTTAGCGAGAACATCGCGCTGGCATCGTGCCGCGGCACCGCACGGCGATTAAGCGGGCTGATGGCTCTCGATAAACGTAATCGCATCCTTGACGCTGACGATCTTTTCCGCCGCATCATCCGGAATCTCGCAACCGAACTCCTCTTCGAATGCCATGACGAGTTCGACGGTATCCAGGCTGTCCGCGCCAAGATCGTCGATGAAGCTGGCGCCGTCGGTCACTTTTGATTCGTCGACGCCCAGATGCTCGACCACGATTTTCTTCACGCGCTCGGCAACGTCACTCATGCTTCACCCCTTCTTTGATGCCATCTTCGTAGAAATGCCCGCGGCGAAGTCCTTATATGGGACACATGCATCAACGGACCAAAAAAACATAGCGGAACCGTCACTTGTCGACCCGAGAGGCGCCGTTCCTAGCACACTTCATAGAACCTGACTAGCCGGCGCCGACACGGTGTACACGATTGTTAAATCATGGCCATGCCGCCGTTCACATGCAAGGTTTGCCCGGTTACGTAAGCTGCTTCGTCGGAAGCCAAATATACGGCTGCCGATGCCACGTCCTGCGGCGCACCGATACGTCCCATCGGGATAACCTCGCGCAATTTCTCAATTTGGGCCTCGCCAAGCGCGTCGGTCATCGCCGTTTCAATCATGCCGGGCGCAATACAGTTGACAGTAACGCCGCGTGCCGCGACTTCGGCGGCCAAGGATTTGCTCATGCCGATCAAGCCAGCTTTTGATGCCGCATAGTTCGCTTGTCCTGCGTTGCCGGCCACGCCGACAACCGAGGTGACATTGATGATGCGCCCCCAGCGTTTCTTGATCATGCCGCGCATGGTCGCGCGGCATAGGCGAAACGCCGCCGACAAATTGACTTCAAGAACCGCAGCCCAGTCCTCGTCCTTCATGCGCAATGTCAGATTGTCACGGGTTAAGCCGGCGTTGTTGATGAGAATATCGACTCCGTCCATAGCACCTTCGGCGTCTTTGGCGAGACTTGCCACAGCCTGTGGATCAGTCAAGTCGCACGGCAAGACATGAGCCCGACTGGCCAATGCCGCCGCCTCTTGTTCCAGCCTATCGACGCGCGTTCCGCTCAGGCCGACGCGCGCACCCTGCCCATGCAAAGCGCGGGCAATCGCCTGGCCTATGCCGCCCGAGGCGCCGGTGACCAGCGCTGATTTACCTGTCAAATCAAACATTGGCGTCAGACCGTTTTGATAAAGGCTTCGATATCGGCCGCAGATTGCACGGCCGTACCCGACACATCAGAGGAAATCCTTCGTGCCATATTGGTCAATATCTTACCGATTCCGAGCTCAACCAAATTATCAACATCTTGATCGACCATCGCCAGGATACTCTCGCGCCAGCGGACACGCGCCGTAACCTGGCTGACCAAAAGCGTTCGGATTTGTTCAGGTTCCGTCACTGGCGCGGCCGAAACGTTGGCGATGAGCGCCGGCGCGGGCGCCACGATCGGCAATGTCTCAAGAGCCTCCGCCATGACCTCGGCCGCCGGTGTCAATAATGCGCAATGAAATGGCGCACTGACCGCCAATGGCATGACCCGGCGCGCGCCCCGCTCCTTGGCGATACGTTCGGCACGACCAATCGCGCGGGCGTGTCCACTCAGCACCACTTGGCCGGGGGCGTTGTCGTTGGCGACGTCGCATACGTCTCCTTCAGCGGCCGTCTCGGCAACCGCAATCGCGTCGGCAAGATCCAAACCGATGAGCGCCACCATGGCGCCCTCGCCGACAGCAACTGCGTCTTGCATGGCTTTGCCACGCAACCGCAACAAGCGGGCGGCATCAGCGAGCGTCAGAGCACCAGCCGCGGCCAATGCCGAATATTCGCCCAACGAGTGGCCAGCGACAAATTTCGCCGCTGTCGCAAAATCGATCCCGGCGTCGGCCTGCAGAACACGCACAACAGCCATAGAAACGGCCATCAAGGCGGGCTGGGCGTTTTCCGTCATGGTGAGTTCGTCGGCCGGACCCTCGAACATCAAACGCGACAAATGCTGATTCAGCGCATCATCGACCTCCTCAAGAACCTGCCTTGCGGTGGGGAATACCTGGGCCAATTCCTGGCCCATGCCAACGGTCTGGGATCCCTGCCCCGGAAATACAAATGCGCGCACCATAGCTGCCGTTGTACCGACTGTTGTTTCTAGCTCAAAGTTAAGTGGACTAAAGCTCCGGTGCAAACTTGCGATGCGAACGTCCTCTGCGCGACCTTTGTTTCCGCGCGGCCGCGCTTTTGATGCCGCACTTGCACCGTTTGTCCGCCACACAGACACAGTCGGGTCGGCGCTGTCAAGAATGTGCCGCGTTACCGGCGGGGTTCGCTTGCACGACGTGGGATAATCGCTATAGTGCGGCGCTCCGAAACACCCTCGTCAGGTCGTCCGGGGCGTGTTGGGCTGCCATCCGTGTTGTTGGTTGTTGAAACTGCGGTAGTCTACCGTGGGTACGTGGCTCTTGCTCGACTCCATTGCCGGGGTCAGGGCAAAATGACCCGAGCAACTGGGCAAATCGCGGATCGGGCGCGCAGCCAAAAAGGTAACCTATCGACACAGGCTTGGGTGCCGATCGTGCCACTTCGCCCAAGACTCATCCTGCGGTGGAGACGAAAATATGCCGCTATACGAAAGCGTGTTCATAGCGCGACAAGATATCCCGGCCCAGGAGGTTGAATCCTTGGCCGATGGTTATGCGGGGCTGATTTCCGAAAATGGCGGCGAGGTCAAGCGGCGCGAATATTGGGGTTTGCGCAATCTCGCATATCGCATCAAGAAAAGCCGCAAAGGCCATTACATCATGATGCATATAGAGGCACCGTCCGGCGCAATTTCGGAAATGGAACGGAACATGCGCATCAGCGAAGACGTATTGCGCTATATGACGCTGCGTGTCGAGGAGCTGGAAGAAGGGCCGTCTGCGATGCTCCAAAACAGGTCTTCGCGCGATGACCGTGGACGCCGTGACGACGGCCGCGGTCGCTCGCGTCACGGCCCTCGGCAAGACGCGCGCTCCGATGAAGGTCGCGGCCGCCCGAGAGATACCGACGGCACACGTCCAGCTGCCGAAAAAGAACCGGCTGCCGCGGAAGGAGGCGCATAAGCGATGGCGGAACATTCTGGAGGGCGACCGGTGCCATTGCCGCGACGGCCATTCTTTCGCCGGCGCAAGACCTGTCCGTTTTCGGGCGCGAATGCACCGAAGATCGATTACAAAGATTATAAGTTATTGCAGCGCTTTACATCGGAACGCGGCAAGATCGTGCCGAGCCGAATTACCGCGGTATCAGCGCCGAAACAGCGGCAGTTGGCGCGGGCAATCAAACGCGCGCGATTTTTGGCCCTATTGCCTTACCTGGTCAAGTAAGCGGGGTGCCGCCTCGATAAACGCGGTGAATCCAGAGACATGCCGACGCCGACCCTTGTCGCCATAGCAGGGGGCCTACTAAGCGCCGTTCTCTATTTGGCGCCGCTGGCTGGTGCAATTTTCATTGGTTTCCACTACGCCACGCATATACCGCTGTTTCTTGTCGGCCTTGCCATGGGCACAGGCCCCGTTGTCGTCGCCAGCGCCACCGCGTCGGTACTGACGCTATTATTCAACGTCTTGGTCGGCGGCATTTTCATGATTGCTTATGCGGTTCCGGTGATTCTACTGGCCAGACAGGCGCTATTGAACAGAATCGACGCGGACGGACAAACTGAGTGGTATCCGCCCGGCCACTTGTTGGCGTTAGCCACCGCATATGCGGTGGCACTATTGGTCGCTGCCAATTTCGCGTTCGTCGGTCAGGAAGGCGGGCTGCAAGGGGCGATCGAAGGACTATTAGACGAAGTACTCGCCTCGCTTGAATCCGGTATGGCGCTGCCGCCAAAGGACGTGATCTTGCGGTATGCGTTTCTGTTTCCCGGCCTGGCAGGTGCGATGTGGGTGTTGATCGTCGCGGTCAACGGCGTCATGGCGCAAGCGCTGGCGGTTCGCTTGAAACGCAATCTACGGCCAACGCCGCACTACTCGCGTCTGAAGCTGCCGCTTTGGCTGACTTTCACTTTGAGCGCCATCGCTCTGCTGTGGCTAGTCGGCGGCGAGTCCGCCCTGGGCTTTTTGTCGGGCGCCGTTTTGGTGACCGTGCTGATGCCGTTTTTCCTTTTGGGCCTGGCCGTGATACACAGCGTCACGCGCGCCATGCGGATCCCAACATTGATCCTGGGCGTGTTTTACGTTTTTCTCGTGTTGCAACTGTGGCCCGCGTTGGTCGTCGCTGGGCTCGGTATCATCGAACCGTGGGCAGGCATTCGCGACCGTCTCAAGACGACGTAACGACAGGTCGGTGTCGCCGCGGTTCAGCCGCGATACACCATGTGGAAGGGCGATTGATATGAATGTAATTCTTTTGGAGCGGATCGAGCGCCTCGGACAAATGGGCGACGTTGTCAGTGTCGCCGATGGCTACGCGCGAAATTTCCTGTTGCCCCGCAAGAAGGCACTGCGGGCAACGGCCGGCAATCGCGATGTATTCGAAACGCGGCGCGCGCAGTTCGAAGCCGACAACTTAGAACGCCGCAAAGAAGCCGAACAAGTTGCGGAGAAAATGGCTGATCTGTCGGTCGTGATGATTCGTCAAGCTGGTGATTCGGGTCAACTTTATGGCTCGGTCAGCGGCCGCGATATCTCAACAGCCGTGACCGAGGCCGGATTCACAATCGAACGCCGCCAGGTGGTTATCAATCGCGCGTTCAAGGCATTGGGTCTCTATCCGGTTCGCGTGGTCTTACATCCCGAGGTCAGCGTCGAAGTCACCGTCAATATCGCGCGATCGGAAGAAGAAGCGAAGCTTCAGGCCCAGGGCGTGGACGTCACCGCGACGGATATGGATGAGCCGTTTGACGAGACATTGGTGGGCGAAGTCGCACCCGAATCGGAACAATCGACTGGCGCCGAACAGATATCTGAGACACCCGAACCGTCTGACCAAGCCAACGAAACACCGCCTGAGGACTAAGCGCAAGCCCAACCGACTAAGCCAATCCTTTGTCACTGTTGTGAAAATCGATTGCATCGCACGGGGTTACGCGTTCTATAATAGATACTCGGGTCGTGGTAGTGGCCTTAATGCCACTGTCGACCCCCACAAGCAGGGGGAACGGTTCGGTGCTATTGGTACGATTTTTGGAAGGTATAGTTCAGTCTGGCAACCTGACGGTCGTCGACCACAAGGGTGGCACACATCGCATTGGTGACGGCACGGGAACCCCGATCACCATGCGCGTTGATGACCGGTGGTTTGGATTGCACCTGTTGTGCTCGCCGTCCCTAGCGACCGCTGAAGCTTATATGGATGGCCGTTTGACCTTGGAAAACGGCTCGCTCTATGACTTGCTGGCATTGGTCGCCGCCAACATGAATCGAACCGCGCCCAGGAAGTCCGAAACCCTACGCCGTTGGGGTGGCATCCTGTTGCGCCGTTTCATGCAATACAATCCGATCGGACGCGCACAGCGCAATGTCGCCCACCATTACGACCTGTCGGGCGATCTGTACGATTTGTTTCTTGACGCGGACAAGCAGTATTCGTGTGCGTATTTCGTCCAATCTGATGATGATTTGGAAACGGCACAAGCCAACAAAAAGCGCCACATCGCGGCCAAACTGCTGCTGCATCGCAATCATCGCGTGCTTGACATTGGATCGGGCTGGGGCGGACTGGCCCTGCATTTGGCGCGCGAATGGGGCGCCATTGTCGACGGTGTGACGCTGTCGGAAGAACAGCACGGCGTGGCGTCGCAACGCGCTGCCGAGCAGGGCCTGGCCAAGAAGGTGCAGTTTGCGCTCAAGGATTATCGCCATGTCGACGGTCCGTATGATCGCGTCGTGTCGGTTGGCATGTTTGAGCATGTCGGCGTCGGTCACTATGGCGAGTTCTTCAACAAGATTCGCGGCCTGCTCAACAAGCATGGGGTCGCCCTGGTGCACACCATCGGTCGTACCGACGGACCGGGCGTGACGGATCCGTTTATCCGCCGCTACATCTTTCCCGGCGGCTATATACCGGCTTTGTCTGAAGTCATTCCGGAGATCGAGCGGGCTGGGCTGGTGGTCACCGACGTTGAAGTTCTGCGGCTCCACTATGCGGATACTTTGCGCCATTGGCGCCGCCGTTTCATGGCCAATTGGGATCGCGCCAAGGCCTTGTATGACGAACGCTTTTGTCGCATGTGGGAGTTCTATTTGGCGGGCAGCGAGGTTGCGTTCCGCCACATGGGCATGGTGGTTTTCCAAATTCAGCTGGCGTGCGACCAGACCTCGGTGCCACTGACGCGCGATTATATTGCCGAGCTGGAGAACACGCCTGTGCCGCGCAAGAGCGCCGCCGCGTGACCTCGATAGGACGACCAGCCTACTGCACCAAGCTGGCTCATAGTTATCCACGATATCCTTTTTGATCCACAGGCGTGGCCATAGCATTCGTTGCTACGAACAGTTAGTCTCCGACCATGAACCTCGGCGGCAATGCGGCCAGTATGACGGTTTCGGTCGGTGATGCGACAACCGACAACGAACCGCGCACACTGCCCCACAATGTTGAAGCAGAACAAGCGCTTCTCGGTGCCATCTTGGTCGACAATTTGGTGCTGGATCGTGTTTCAACGTTCCTCGATTCCGAACATTTCCACGTCCCGGTCCATGGCCGCATCTACGATGTCGCACGGACACTAATTCAACGCGGGCAATTGGCAACACCAATCACGCTCAAGGCCGCGTTCGACAATGACGCGGCACTTGGCGAGGTCGGCGGCGCCCAGTACCTCAATCGCCTGGCGATGGCCGCGGTCAGCTTGGTTAACGCGGAAGATTACGGCCGCGTTGTGTATGATCTCGCAATACGCCGTGCCTTGATCCGCATGGGCGAAGAAATCGTCGAGACGGCGTTTGATCCGACCATCGACGATCCGGCGACCGAGCAAATCGAACGCGCGGAGCATCAGCTCTTCCAGTTGGCCGAAACCGGCGCTCACGAGGGCGGGTTCGTTACTTTCGGTCAATCGCTTACGGCGGCTGTGCGGAGCGCTGAGGCGGCTTACAAGCGCGAAGGCAAACTGTCCGGCGTGTCGACTGGCTTGGTCGACATGGACAACCTGCTCGGCGGCCTTCACAACTCAGACTTGTTGATCTTGGCCGGGCGGCCGTCGATGGGGAAAACGGCATTGGCGACGAATATCGCCTTTCATGCCGCAAAAATGGACCGCGACGATCTTTCCGCCACCCCAAAGGGCGCGCGCCATGACGGCCATGTCGTGGCGTTTTTCTCTTTGGAGATGTCAGCCGAGCAACTCGCGACACGCATTCTGGCCGAGGAATCGGGATTGCGCTCAGATCACATTCGCCGCGGGAAGCTCTCGGACGAGGAATTCGTCCAACGCCTGGTTCCAGCCAGTCAGCGATTGAGCAGCGTACCACTCTACATCGACGACACGCCGGCCTTGACCATTCCGGCCCTGCGCACCCGGGCGCGCCGCCTAAAGCGCACGCACGGGCTCCATATGGTGGTCGTTGACTATTTGCAGCTCTTGCGGGCCGCGAGCCGCGTTGAAAGCCGGGTACAGGAAATCTCGGAAATCACCCAAGGTCTAAAGGCGATGGCCAAGGAGCTTGATGTACCCGTGTTAGCGCTTTCGCAGCTCAGTCGCGCCGTTGAGCAACGGGAAGACAAAAGACCGCTTCTATCCGATTTGCGCGAGTCGGGGTCGATCGAACAAGATGCTGACGTGGTGATGTTCGTCTATCGTGAGATTTACTATCTGGAGCGTGGCGAACCCCAACAACGCGGTGAGGAAAAATACGAGCATTTCATGGAACGATATGATCGTTGGCAGGAGCGGTGCGAACAGGCGTTTGGGCTGGCCGAAGTGATTGTCGCCAAACAACGCCACGGCCCGATTGGTGTCGTCAAAGCCCGATTTGACGCAAATACCACACGCTTTCAGGACTACGCATCCGCCGATCATTTGCCGGAGCCACGTTCTTGACTGCGGCCCGCGAGCGGGCCGGCGCAGAAATCACCATCGACTTGTCCGCCATCAGGCGCAACTACCGCGCATTGGCTGGACGCGTCGGTGTGAACGTCCGTGTCGCGGCTGTGGTCAAGGCCGACGCTTATGGCCTGGGCGCGGTGCCCGTGGCAACCGCGCTATGGAAAGCCGGGTGCCGTGATTACTTCGTTGCCACATTGGACGAAGCAATCGATCTGCGTGCCACGCTGAGCCAGGCATCGATCTATGTTCTGGATGGCCCCCAGCCCCGTAGCGCTCCCGATTTCGTCGCCAATCGCCTGATCCCGGTCGTCAACAGCCTGGACCAGTGGGACTGGTTCATCCACGAGGCGCGTGGCAGCCCAGCGCGCGTTGCCGTGCACGTCGATACCGGCATGAACCGACTTGGACTACCGACAACGGAATGTGAACAAGTGGCCCGCGCGGCTTCCCGGCTTCAAGCCGTTGATGTGGTGTTGCTGCAGTCGCATCTGGCCTGTGCCGACGAACCGAATCATGTTGCCAATCGCCAACAACTAGAAACCTTTCATGCGGTGCGAAGCGCTTTCGCGGCGGCATTTGGCACAGCGCCTCCCGCGTCGCTGGCCAATGGCTCAGGCGTATTTCTCGGACCCGAATATCATTTTGATCTGGTGCGCCCGGGTGCTGCGCTTTACGGCATCAACCCGCTTCCCGGCCATCCTAATCAACTTGACCAAGCTGTTGCTTTAAAAGCAAAAATTCTTCAAGTGCGGCACGTTGACAGGGGTATGTCGGTTGGCTATGGTGCCGCCCATCTTGTTGCGCGTGCGGGGCGTATTGGCACTATTCCGGTCGGTTACGCTGATGGAGTGTTGCGCGCGTCGGAATCTAAGGCCTATGCAATCATTGGTGAGCAACGTGTTCCTTTTGTGGGGCGCGTGTCGATGGATCTCATCACGCTTGATCTTACCGATGTTCCGGATCACTTTGCCGTTCCCGGTACTGACGTCGCATTGATTGGTCCCGAACGACCGATCGACAATGTTGCCGCTGATGCAGGAACGATTGGATACGAAGTGTTGACCAGACTGTCGCGTCGCATCCCGCGCCGGTATGTCGACCAGGATCGTTAGCAAATGAATTTTCTGGCGCCGCTCGGGCGCGTGTTCATCGCCTTTGTCGGTGCCACGGGCAGCATTGTCATTTTTGCGACCAACAGCCTGTCACATTGTGTGCGGCCGCCGATTTATCCACGTTTGATCTTCCGGCAAATGATGGACATCGGCTATTACTCTCTTCCTGTTGTCGGTCTGACCGCCGTGTTTACCGGCATGGTCTTGGCCCTGCAGAGCCATACGGGCTTTAGCCGATTCAGCGCCGAATCCGCGATCCCCAACGTCGTCGTGGTGTCGATCACCCGAGAGCTCGGACCGGTCTTGACGGGGTTGATGGTAGCTGGGCGCATCGGCGCGTCGATGGCCGCCGAAATCGGCACGATGCGTGTGACAGAACAGATCGACGCGCTGACCACCCTGGCGACCAACCCATTTAAGTATCTGGTCGCGCCACGCATCATCGCTGGCGTCACCATGTTGCCGTTGTTGGTGATTGTCGCCGATATCATCGGCGTCCTCGGCGGCTATCTCGTCGGTGTCCACAAGCTAGGCTTCAATGCGGCGATCTATATCGACAATTCGTGGGACAGCCTGGAAACCATGGATGTGGTCTCGGGCTTGGTCAAAGCGTCCGCTTTCGGCCTGATTATCACGTTGATGGGGTGCTACCACGGCTATCAAAGTCGCGGTGGCGCACAAGGTGTGGGCGCCGCCACCACCAATGCCGTGGTCTCGGCGTCGATTCTGATCCTGACGTTCAATTACATCATTACCGAACTGTTTTTCGCCCGATGAGCGCGCCACCGAAGTTCCGGGCAAAGGGTTTGTCAAAGCGATTTGGTGACAAGGTCGTTTTGGACCAGCTCAATGTGGAAGTCGCCCGCGGTGAGTCGTTGGTGGTCATTGGCGGTTCGGGCGTCGGCAAATCGGTCATGATCAAATGCATACTCGGCTTGATTACACCGGATTCAGGGCAGGTCATCATTGACGACCAAGACGTCACGCGCCTATCGCCGCCCGATCGTGAACAAGTCAATCGCAAGTTTGGCATGTTGTTCCAGGGCGCCGCGCTGTTCGACAGTCTTCCGGTTTGGGAAAACGTCGCGTTCGGCCTCATCCAGGGCGAGGGCCATGATCGTCAGCATGCCAAATCGATCGCCACCCAAAAACTCGGCGCCGTTGGGCTGTCGCCGGACGTCGGCGCGCTGTATCCGGCCGAACTCTCAGGAGGGATGAAAAAACGCGTCGCCTTAGCACGCGCCATTGCCACCGAGCCAGAGATCATATTTTTCGACGAACCGACAACCGGCCTTGACCCAATCATGGGCGACGTCATCGACCGCCTCATTGTCAAATGTGTCCGTGAACTGGGTGCCACCGCCTTAACAATCACCCATGACATGGCCAGCGCGCGCAAGATTTCTGACCGAATTGCCATGATCCACGATGGCCGCATCATATGGCATGGTGCGACATCGACCATCGACAATAGCGGTGATGAACGCGTCGACCAATTTATCAATGGTCGTGCTGAGGGCCCGATACAGATGCAAGTGAGAGCGTCGTGACGCATATGTCCAGCTTCTCCGCGTCCAAAGCGCAGCGCAACAGCGGCTTTGGCGCGTAAATCCAACAGTTTTGTTTGCCAGTCTTGCGGCGCGGTTCATGCGCGCTGGAGCGGTCGCTGCGACAATTGTAACGCTTGGAATACGATTGCCGAGGAAAGTCGCACAGGGCTTGTTGCGGGCGCAAATGGTAGCCGACTCGATCTGGTCGGTCTGCAAGGTCCCACCGCAGATGATGTCCGACTGGCGACCGGCATCGCGGAATTGGACCGCGTCTTCGGCAATGGGATGGTTGCCGGCGGCGCCACCCTGATCAGCGGCGATCCCGGGATTGGCAAATCCACCCTGTTGATCCAGGCCGCCGCCGCTTTGGCCGCTCAAGGCGCGACGTGCGCCTATGTTTCAGGCGAGGAGTCGACAGAACAAGTCCGCTTGCGCGCCAAACGGCTCGGTTTAGCCGAATGCCCGGTTCGCCTCGCGGCATCGACCAGCGTCCGAGACATCATCACCACATTCGACAGCGCCAACGGTACCCAGGTGTTGATCGTCGATTCGATCCAGACAATGTTTAGCGACAACCTCGATTCCGCGCCCGGCACCGTCGCGCAAGTCCGCACCGCGGCACAGGTTTTGATCAGCCTTGCGAAACAACGTGGCATTGCCGTTGTTCTGGTTGGCCATGTCACCAAGGAAGGGCAGATCGCCGGCCCGCGCATGCTCGAACATATGGTCGACACGGTTCTATATTTTGAAGGCGATGTGAGCCATCAGTTTCGCATTCTGCGTGCCGTCAAAAACCGATTTGGGGCAACCGACGAAATCGGCGTCTTCGCGATGACGACCAGCGGCTTGGAGGAAGTCGGCAACCCATCGGCGCTGTTCCTTGGCGAACGCAGTCAACCGATGAGCGGGGCGGCAGTCTTCGCGGGCATGGAAGGCACCAGGCCGGTATTGGTCGAAATCGAGGCGTTGGTCGCGCCGTCACCCTTTGGGACCCCGCGGCGAACGGTGGTGGGCTGGGACAACGCCCGCTTGGCCATGATATTGGCGGTTCTGGACGCCCGCTGCGGCCTTGGTTTGGGGGGCAAGGATATCTTCCTCAATGTTGCGGGCGGTCTCAAATTGCGCGAGCCCGCCGCCGACTTGGCGGTCGCGGCCGCCCTCATCTCCTCGTTCGCCGACCGCCCGGTACCCGACCGATCCGTGGTCTTCGGCGAGGTCGGACTGTCAGGCGAGATACGCACGGTGCCACATACCGAGGCCCGTTTGCGCGAGGCTGAGAAATTGGGGTTCAGCCAAGCCTTGGTTGCGCCGATGCGGACCCGCACTCGCAGCCCGATCAGCGTTGTTGAAATGCCGCGATTGCAATCATTGATCGAGTTCATGATTGACGATACCACCAGCGCGGCGCAAGACGCCGCCGAATAGCTAGCCAACAGATCCGCGAGGACCATCAATGGACTCATTCCCCATCAACATATTGGATCTTGTTGTCGGCCTGATTGTCTTGCTGTCGGCCCTGTTTGCGGCTTACAGAGGATTTGTCCGCGAGGTGCTAGCGATTGCCGGGTGGGTGGGCGCCGCTGCGGTGACGATTTGGCTGTTCCCTTATGGCCGCCCATATGCCAGCGAATTCATCCCGACAGAGCAGCTCGCGGATCTTGCCACCGGCGCGGTCATTTTTGTCGCGGCGCTAATCGTGTTTTGGATCCTCACCCGAATGATCGTCTCGTTGGTCAAAGACAGTGCGCTCAACGCACTTGATCGTTCGTTGGGCTTTTTGTTCGGCATCGCCCGCGGCATGGTTTTGTTGGCACTGATTTACATGATCGCGGCGCGCGCCTTGTGGCAGGACGGCGAGATCCCGGTCTGGGCGGCCGAGGCTCGGACATTGCCGATCATCCAGCAGACTTCGGAGTTGATTGTCTCGGTCGTACCTGCCGATATGGTCGGATTTGCTGATGATGCGGCCGAGAATATTGATAAAGGCGCGGATAGCCTTAAGACCATAGAAGAGCGGCTGGAGACAATGCGGCGCATGGCCGAACCCCCGGTCGCACCAACAGATGGCGAAAATACCCAAACAGGGTATAAAGAGGCTGACCAAAGGGCGATGGATCGGCTGCAAGAAACGATCCGTGACCTTACGTCGGAAAAGGATCAATAGCCGGGTAGCGTCAAACGTGCGGGTAACGACCACCCCATTTAACGGCGATAAGCTGCACGAAGAATGCGGTATATTTGGCCTTTTCGGCCATGATGATGCCGCTGCTCACACGGTTCTGGGTCTGCACGCCCTGCAGCATCGTGGCCAAGAAGCGGCCGGGATCGTGACCTATGATGGCTTGCATTTCCATACCCATCGCAGCCTTGGGCTTGTGGGCGATAGCTTCAATACCGAGTCCGTAATCAGCCGTCTACGCGGCCATGCCGCGATTGGCCATGTGCGCTATTCGACCACAGGCGAGACCTTATTGCGCAATGTACAACCTATTTTCGCGGATCTGGCCGGCGGTGGACTAGCGGTTGCGCACAATGGCAACTTGACCAACGCGCGCGTTTTACGCCGCGAGCTGGAGAGTCGCGGATCTATCTTTCAATCGACGATGGACACCGAAGTTCTGGTCCATTTGATCGCGACGGCCCGTCGTACCGGAATCGTCGAGCGGCTGGTTGACACCCTGTTTCACGTCCGCGGCGCCTATTCACTCATCATGTTGACCAATGACAAACTGATCGGGGCGCGCGACCCCTATGGGGTGCGACCGTTGGTGTTGGGCCGGATGGACAACGGCCACATCCTGACATCTGAGACCTGTGCGCTCGACATTATCGGCGCTGATTTTGTGCGCGATGTGGCCCCCGGCGAAATAGTCGTGATCGACCGTCATGGGATGCGAACTTTGCAACCGTTCGCACCGGCACCATCGCGATTCTGCATCTTTGAATACATCTACTTCTCCCGACCCGACAGCGTCGTCGAAGGCACAAGCATCTATGACGCCCGCAAACGCATTGGTGAAGAGTTGGCGCGCGAGAGCGGCGTCGTCGCCGACGTGGTCGTACCCGTGCCCGATTCCGGTGTTCCGGCCGCGATCGGTTATGCCGAGGAAGCCGGCCTGCCGTTCGACCTCGGCATAATTCGAAATCACTATGTGGGCCGGACTTTTATCGAGCCGACGGACAATATCCGTCATCTTGGCGTCAAGTTGAAACACAACGCCAATCGGACGATGCTGGCGGGCAAACGCGTGATATTGGTCGACGACTCGATCGTGCGCGGCACAACGTCGATCAAAATCGTTGAGATGGTGCGCGCCGCTGGCGCAACCGAAGTTCATATGCGAATTGCAAGCCCACCAACAACCCATTCTTGCTTCTACGGTGTTGACACGCCAAAGCGCGAACACCTTCTGGCATCACAGAAGGATGTTGCTGAGATGGCGCGCCATATCGGTGTCGACAGCCTGTGCTTCTTGTCGATCGATGGGCTGTACCGGGCCATGGGTCACGAACAGCGCAATGCGCAGGTCCCGCAATATTGCGATGCCTGTTTCACCGGCACATATCCCATCGATTTGGTCGACGAAAGTGACGGTGACCCGGCCCAACTTTCGCTACTGGCCAGCATCTGACATAGATGGTCGAAATGGGAAGATTGTCGGGTCGGGTGGCCCTGGTGACAGGGGCCTCGCGCGGGATCGGCGCGGCTGTGGCCAGACGTTTTGCAGCCGAAGCTGCCCATGTTATCGCCGTCGCCCGCCACGCGGATCAACTGGAATCGCTCGACGATCAGATCCGCGGCCATGGTGGTACCGCAACTCTGGTACCGCTTGATCTCACCGATGGCCCGGCGATCGACCGCTTGGGCGGCACGCTATACGAGCGCTTCGGCCGCCTTGACATATTGGTCGGCAATGCCGCCGTTCTGGGCCAGTTGACTCCCCTGAGTCACGCGAAACCTCAAGACTGGACGCGCGTCATCGATGTCAATTTGACCGCCAATTGGCGGCTCATCCGCAGTTTTGACAGCTTGCTGCGCGCCGCGCCCGCGGGCCGCGCCATATTTGTCACGTCTGGCGTGACACGCGGTCGGTTCCCCTATTGGGGTCCATATGCAGTATCCAAATCCGGTCTCGAGAAGTTGGTACTAACCTACGCCGCTGAAGTCGCCAAGTCCGCGGTGCGCGTCAACTTGATTGATCCCGGCGCCGTGCGCACACAAATGCGCGCCAAAGCCATGCCCGGCGAAGATCCCATGTCGTTGCCGGCGCCGGACGAAATCACCGAAACATTTGTCCTATTGGCCGAATCTGGCTGCCAACACCATGGTGAGGTGATCAAAGCGGCGCGGCTGTAATGCTTGGTCCGCTTATTTTTTGGGGGCGTACGGGTTGTCGCCCGATCGAAACAGTAGCCGAATTGGCGTACCCGGCATGCCAAAGTCCTCGCGCAAACCGTTCACCAAATATCTTCTATAAGAATCAGGTATATCTTTCGCTTTATTGACAAAGATCTTGAATGTCGGGGGGCGTGCGCCTGTTTGCGTTATGTAGCGCATCTTGATGCGCCGGCCTTTGATTATCGGTGGTGGATGGTACGCCAGAATATCAGCCAACCATTGGTTCAAGCGCGCCGTGGGCACGCGCATATTCCAAATCCCATGGGCCTCAAAGGCCGCCTCGATCAGGTCCGTCACGCCATCACCCGTTCGCGCCGACAACGCGACAACGGATACCCCCCGTGCTTGCGGCAGAGAACGACGCAGAACCTCCGCCGCTTCCTTTCGGGCGAAGACAGGATCTTGCACCTTGTCCCATTTGTTCAAACCAATCACGAGCGCGCGCCCCTCCTCGATCACCCGTGCCGCGATCGTAAGATCCTGGCGTTCGATGGCCGCAGTCGCGTCGACAATGAGAAGAGCGACATGGGTTGCGCGGACTGCGCGCAACGCATCTTGGGTCGACAAGCGTTCAACGCGCTCTGTTACACGCGATTTGCGCCGCAGCCCGGCCGTGTCGATCAACTCCATTGGGCGGTCGTTGAAATGCCATGCTATGGCGATGGCATCACGGGTCACGCCAGGTTCAGGACCGGTCAAGACGCGCTGGTCGCCCAGGAGCCTGTTGATAAGGGTCGACTTCCCAGTGTTTGGCCGGCCAACGACCGTTAGCCGGAGCGGTCCCGCGCCGTCGTCGCGATGGTCGGCATCAGCGACGGCCGGTTCCGTGGATTCGCTGAGAATTTCTGCGATCGCGTCGTAAAGATCACTCATCCCGTCGCCATGCTCAGCCGAGATGAGAACTGGCTCGCCAAGACCCAGGTCGTACGCTTCGACGGCGCCACTTTCTATGGCACGTCCTTCGACCTTGTTAACGACCAAAATCACGGGAAGCGACCCACGACGCACTTGTGCCGCTAACGCGCTATCCAGCGGAGTCACACCGGCGCGCCCGTCGATCAAGAACAAGACCAGATCGGCACGCGTGATCGCGATCTGGGACTGTTCGACCATGCGCGCCTGCAGTGAATCTCCGCGGCTATCGTCCAGGCCAGCCGTGTCAATGGCCGTGAAGGTTAGCGGACCAAGCCGTGCCTCGCCCTGCTGCCAGTCGCGCGTGACCCCCGGCCGATCGTCAACCAGGGCGGCGCGGCCGCCGACCAAGCGGTTGTAGAGCGTCGATTTGCCGACGTTGGGCCGGCCGACTATGGCAACTGTCTGAGTTGGCGGCAACTTCGTGCCCTATCGCGGATCTATCGCAGCGCCACCAGATCCGCATCGACCGTATACACATAGACCGTGCCGCCGGCGACGACCGGCGGCACGCGCGCCCCATCCGGCAATTCCTCCTCTGCCAGCGTCTCGCCCGAATACGGCGATATGGCCCAGATGTCGCCCAAATTGCTGACCACAATCAGGCGATCGCCAACCAGGACGGGACCACTCCAGATGATCACGCCACGTCGGTCATCGGGATCTTCGAACTGCGGCAATGCGCGCACCCATTTTATCCGACCGTCGGCGCGCCGCAGACAAGCAAGATCGTTGTCTGCAGTCACCACGAACAAATAACTGCCGGCCAACCAAGGTGTCTGGACGCCGCCGATCTCCTGATCCCAGAGGCGCGCACCGGAGCGCAAATCATACGCAACCAACCGGCCACTCTGGCTGGTGACATAGGCTTTGTCTGCGTCGATGACGGGGCTACCGTCAACATCGCTCAGTTTTGTGCTCGCGCCCACACGCCCTTGAAAGATTAAGGAATCACTCCAGGCAACCCGGCCATTCTCGACCCGCAGCGCAAAGACTTCGCCTGAGGAATATGGGGCAATCACCAAATCGCCCGAAACCGCCGGTGCCCCGGCACCCAGCAAGCCGGCAGTTTCCGTGATGCCGCTATGTGTCCACAAGGTTTCGCCGGTTGACGCGTTGAGGGCGTGAAGCTGGTTGTCGTAGCTCACGGCGAATACGCGACCGCCGGCCACTGTCGGGGCGCCACGGATAGGGACGCCGATGTTTGCAGTCCAGATCCGATCACCGCTCGCCGCATTGAGAGCCACGATGTCGCCGAATGCGCTGGTGGCAAAAACAAAGCCCTGATCATAAGCGACACCGCCACCCAAACTGGCGCTGTCGTCTTCACTATCCGGCAACAGCTCCACCGACCACATCATCGATCGATCGACCAGATCCAAAGCCAGAATTGTGCTTTCCGAATCCAGCGTATAGGCAACGCCGCCGGCAACCACGGGCGTGTTGAGGATGAGGTTGTCCGCGTTCTCGCCGACGCCAAAACCGTAACGCCAATCGACGCTCAATGTCACGCCGCCGTCCAGATGTTGCATCACATGGTTGGCCTGTCCGCCAACTTGAGGCCATGCTTCATTGACGACAGGCGCCGGCAGGCTGACCGATTCACTATCTAACGTCGGATCCGGAACCAATTCGCGCTCGAGCACTAAGACAGAGACCCGCTCGCCCGGCAAAGGCGGCTCCGTATCTCCGCGGCCAATCCAGTCGGACCCGCACGCCCCCAGCATCAATGTACTCAAGCCAAATATGCAAACGTGTCCTAATACAAATCGCTCAAGCATCGCTATTGCCGATCACTGCAAGTACCTCGTCTACCCGACCACGAACCCCCGCCGGGGCGCTCACATCCTCGGCGAGCGGCCTCAAAATGTCGAGCGCATCGCTGGTCTTGCCGCTGTTGAGCAACCATAGACCGCGCATCTCCTGGGCCAAATGGCGCAAAGCCCCGCTACCTTCCGCGAGGCGGATCAGTTCGGCGTCGGGCGGCCCACTGGCGCCAGTGTCCAGTTCGTGCATCGCTGCCAGCAACACCGCGATCTCGCGAAAGGTCTGTGGCGCATCTGGCGCCTGAGACAATTCCCTGTATGCCGCAATTGCGCCTGCCCGGTCACCTGTCGCACTCAATAGCCGGGCTTCCTGCAGCTTTGCCAATGCGCTGTAACCAACCCCGGACTCGGTCGCCGCCGCCGCGAAAGCCGCGACCGCCGCATCCGGGCGGTCTTGGTTGACGAGCTCTTGAGCGGCGAAGTAGCGCCGCGCATCGGCCAATTGTTGTTGAGCCTTGTAGTGTCCCCAGGCGACCCAACCACCTGTGCCAACAACCACGAGAACCAAACCGGCAATCAAATATCGACCATACGCGCGCCACAACGCCATATAGCGGTCTTGGCGTACGTCATCGTCGACCTCTTGGAAGATATCAGCCAAACGCGGTCCCCAATCTTTTCTTAGCGACTAGCCTGAATCAGGCACGCTCATATTACAGCTATTTGACCGTCTCGCGCATGTAGCGGAAAATCAGCCACCGGCGCAAGCGTCAGACATGAATGATAACAGGGTTACGGAACATGGGTGGGGTCGTACAGTTTGATGAGCTTCGGCATCGGCGCCGGATCGTCTATTTCAGCCGATCAGACATGAACCAGCTCCTAGGCCTGTTTAGCCGCCGCGTCCAAAGCCAGCAGTGGCTCGATTACAGCATCGACAATCGACCCGGTTCGGCCGTGTTTTGTGTTTATCGACGGGCCTGGGACGCCCCGCTCTACCGGATTTATAAGTTCGCTCCAGGCACCTACCCGGGCGGTGACTATATGGTCATGCGCGGCATTCGGCAGCTCGCCCACGACCATAGATTGCATGGCGTTCTCGGCATCTTTCGACCAGCCCTGAAAATTGTGTGAACGATCACATTTCGTGTCGTTTTTTCGCCATCCATCACACCTAAATTTACCGCAATTCCGCATGATTCCGCCATATTCGTGGCATCCGCGCAACGGACGCGATGATGGCCCGGTCAAGATCCATTTGGACCATTGATTCGAGCCACACCCGTCCAATATCGATTGGGCAGGCCGCCGGGAGGGGAGTGGCTCGACGCCTGAGACGGATTGTGTACTGGACAGTCAGAATGGCCCCGATGCGATGTACTATGTAATTGGCGGTGAATATACCGACACGGCGTTTGCAACCCTCATCCCCGGCACCGAAGAATGCCACGGCCCCATGTCGATCAACGAGGCTCTGGCCCTATGGAAAGGCCTTTCCATGCATGCGATCGACAACTGCATGGTGCGCTATACGATCGAGCAGACGCCCAGCCACTAGAAATAGAATCCATTGACCTGGCCTGGGCCGGACGTCAGGCGTCCGGCCCGCGCTGCCAGTTCCGCAGTAATGGCGCACTTTGCGTCACAACATCCACTGACATGACCACATCGACATGGCAGACTGCTGTGTTGGTGTCTGAAACGATCAAACACCTTCAGACCTCGCGATCGCTCGTCTGACCACCCCTGACACGTCGGCGCCGCGATAAATGGATGAAGAACAGCATCGGTCCGATGGTTACGATCCGGCGGCTTCAGCTCAAAGACGTGTCACAAAACTATGTGGCCTGGCTGAATGACGACGATGTTGTCAAATACACCGAACAAAGATGGCGGAAACACACCATCGACGATGTGCGCGACTATGTCTCACGCACGTTGAGCTCCGACACGGAATTTCTCTACGGAATATTTGTCGACGGCGAACATGTCGGAAACATCAAACTCGGGGCGGTGAGCCGGCATCACAAGACAGCTTGGATAAGCTTCCTCATCGGCAACAAGGCTTTTTGGGGCCATGGAGTCGCGACCGCCGCAATCGCGGCGTTGATCAAGATCGCGTTTACTGAGTTTGATTTGGAGAAGCTGTCCGCCGGCACGTATGCAAACAACACGGCCTCGGAGATCGCCCTAAAGCGAAACGGTTTCAAGCTGGAGGCCGTGCGCGAAAAGCAATACGTCTTCGATGGTGAGAGGATCGATGCGCGACTGTTCGGACTGTTGCGCGACTAATCTTTTCACGGTTTTTGCGGCAAGACCGCATTCACGATCATCACTCCCACTCAATCGTACCGGGTGGTTTCGAGGTGATGTCGTACACGACCCGATTGATGCCGCGGACTTCGTTGGTGATGCGGTTAGAAATCCGATTCAGCAGTGCCGTCGGGAATGGATAGACATCGGCGGTCATGCCGTCCGACGACGTCACCGCACGCAAAGCGCAAACATGATCGTAGGACCGACTGTCACCCATGACACCGACAGATTTGACCGGTAACAAGACGGCAAACGCCTGCCAAATGGCATCATAAAGGCCGGCCGTGCGAATCTCTTCGATATAGATCGCGTCCGCCTGCCTTAAGATCCGAAGCTTGTCTTGGGTCACCGCGCCAGGAATGCGAATCGCCAAGCCTGGCCCGGGAAACGGATGCCGCCCGACCATGTCGTCCGGTAAACCCAACGTCCGCCCCAAAGCCCGAACCTCGTCCTTGAATAGCATGCGCAGCGGTTCAACAAGGTCCATGCGCATTCGTTCCGGCAAGCCGCCGACATTGTGATGGGATTTGATCGTGACGCTAGGCCCACCGGTCGGCGCGACCGACTCGATCACATCAGGATACAGCGTGCCCTGAGCCAGAAATTCGGCGCCGCCCGCGCTGATCGCTTCTTCCTCGAATATGTCTATGAACGTCGCGCCGATGATCTTGCGCTTCCGCTCCGGATCGGTCGTGCCTTCCAACCGTCCCAAAAATTGTTCCGACGCATCCCGGTGCACCAACCGAATGTTAAAACGGTCGCGAAAAACGGACACCACTTGCGCCGCCTCGCCTCCGCGCAGCAGACCATGGTCGACAAAGACACAGGTCAATTGATCGCCGATCGCCTCATGCAAAAGTGCCGCCGTCACGGATGAGTCAACGCCACCGGAAAGCCCACAAATAACGCGACCCTGACCAACTTGTTCCCGGACCCGCGCGATCGCCGCATCACGAAACGAGTCCATCGTCCAGTCGCCGGCGCATCCCGCCACATTTCGGGTGAAGTTGCGCAGCAGCGCCGCGCCATGCGGCGTGTGAACAACTTCCGGATGAAACTGCAGCCCATAGCAGTGCCGTTCATCATCGGCGATAGCCGCAAAGGGCGCATGATCGGTCCGCGCCACCGCGCGAAACCCCGGCGGCAACGACGTGACCCGATCGCCGTGACTCATCCATACCTGTTCGCGCGTTCCCTGTTCCCACACGCCGTGAAAAAGATCGCAATCGTCGACCACATCAATTGTTGCGCGGCCAAATTCACGGTGGTCCGCCGTTTCCACAGCACCACCAAGCTGAACGCACATGGCCTGCTGGCCATAACATATACCGAGCACCGGTACGCCGGCGGCAAACGCTTGATCTGGGGCCCGCGGCGCATCCCCTTCGGCGACCGACGCAGGTCCACCGGACAATATTATGGCACGTGGAGGCCGCTCGCCGATCGATGCCGCGGCGTGTTGATAGGGGATAATCTCCGAATAAACGCCGGCTTCGCGCACGCGGCGCGCGATCAGCTGCGTGACTTGGGATCCGAAATCGACGATCAGAACCCGGTCCGTCATGGCGCCATACGGCCCGATCCGCCTGGCGCGTCCCGGTTAGCTCGTGTGGTTGACACGATAGAGTTCAACCGCTTCCTTGAGTTCGTAAAAATCATCACAACCAAAAAGGCATATAATGTCGAGCTGGCGAAGATGTTGTTCCGCCATATCGAGCCGGTCGACCTCAAGGTAGGCCTCGCCAATATAGTGGTGCGCGCCGGTATGCTCAGGATTGATCTCCAACGCGCGGCGATAATATCGAAACGCGTCGTCGAAGCTTTGCAACTGCCGATGAATATAGCCCAGATGGTTAAAGGCATCGGCGTTGTCTGGTTCCGATTCCACGACTGCGGTGAACAAGGCGATCGCTTGTTCGTATTCCCCCTTGTCCAAAGCGGCCACCGCGTCCCCGAACGTGTCGGCCTGTCCGGCTTCGGTTGTCTCGGCCTCCGGCTTCGGCGGACCGGCGGCCCCGCCCCGGTTGGCCGATGCGGCCGATGGGATTGCGCCAATCAGCAGCGCGCAAAGACCGACAGTCATCAACTTTCTTGTCTCCATGATCTCGCCTCCTGCTCGAGACCTCTCTTGATCCGATAGATAAGCCTTTTGTCTCCGTCTTGCCAATCCTCACGCGGGCTGCGAGCCATCGAGCCGCTGCAGGATAGCGATGAAGAAGCCATCGGTGCCGTGGCGGCGGGGTGTTAACTGCAATGATGGGCCCTCGTGCGGACAAGGTGACCGAAAAACACGTCGCCAAACCGTGCCCACGTCAATTGGTACAAAATCGCTGTGGCACGCCAGAAAACGTTCGATCTGATCCGCGTTTTCGGCGCGCAAGACCGAACAAGTGACATAAACCAAGCGACCACCCGGCGCGACCAAAGTTTGGGCCGCGGAGAGGATTTCTCCCTGGCGCTTCACCCAACGTGCAAGATCCGCCGAGGTCAAGCGGCGACGCCCGTCCGGATCGCGACGCCATGTGCCCGTCCCTGTGCAGGGAACATCAACCAACACCCGATCGGCCAGCCGCGCCCCTGTCGCGGGCCAGGTGAGAACCTCATCGACCAAGATCGTTTCGATCGACAGCCCCGCCCGCGCCGCGCGGCGCGTCAAGCGCGCAAGCCGCTTGGAGTCGACATCGCAAGCGACCAGCCGAGCCTGTTCGGAGATCAAATCGGCCAGGGCCAAGGCCTTGCCACCCGCGCCCGCGCAATAGTCGATGACCAGACGCGCAGATTTGACGTCAACCAGACCTGCCGCCAGCTGCGCACCCTCATCTTGGATCTCAAATCGTCCATCCCGGAATTGCGGGCTGTCTGAAAGCTGGGGTCGGCCGCGCACCCGGACGCCGGCGGGGGCCCACGGCGTGGCACACGCATGGGCCGCCATCGATTCCAGCGCGGCGCGAACATCGCCCGGTGCGACGCGACGCGTGTTGACCCGCAAATCTGTTGGCGCCTCCTCGGCAAACGCCGCCATCTCGGCCACGATGTCGTCGCCAAAGGTTCGTCTGAGTTCTTCGTCCAACCAAAGCGGATAGTTGCCACGCACATGATCTGGGACTTGCGGCGCACGCGGGAGATACAAGCTGCCGCCCGCTTCGCGCATGGCATCCGCCATGGCGACCTCATTTGCCGTCAGGGCCGAAGCCCCATAGCCGATCCCATCAAACATCTGTGCAAGCGACTCACGCGACGCCCGGTCCGACTGTGTCAAGGCCGCGATCACCCGATTGCGGGTCGTCAACGCATATCCGGCCCTTGTTAGCGCCCAATCCAAACGGACCCGTTGGCGCACAACTTCAAACACCATGGCCGAAATCGCCCGACGATCTTTCGATCCGACATAGCGGCGACCACGCATATAGGCTTGAACGACCTGGTCTGCGGGCAGTGGCGCAGACTCTATTTCATCTAACAGCTCGATCGCCGCCCGAACGCGCGCTGATGGGGTCATCGGTCCCTGCTATGCGTCCCGTTGACGAGTTATGGTACTCGCCCGGTCCACTGCACAACGATCAATGCGTTCGGTGCGCGCGGATTAGCGTGCTGTTGGGTAATTTGGCGCCTCGCGCGTAATGCCGATGTCGTGGACGTGGCTTTCGCGACCGCCGGCGTTGGTGATCCGCTGGAACACGCAGTTCCGTTTCATTTCTGCAACGGTTCCGTTGCCCGTATAACCCATCGCCGCGCGCAGCCCACCGACCAATTGGTGGAGTACATGCCCGACAGGGCCCTTGAACGGCACACGTCCCTCGACACCTTCGGGAACCAATTTGAGGGAATCGTTGATCTCTTGCTGAAAATATCGATCGGCGGAACCGCGTGCCATGGCGTCGACCGAGCCCATGCCGCGATATGATTTGTAGCTCCGCCCCTGATATAGAAACACGTCGCCTGGGCTTTCTTCCGTACCGGCCAGCAGCGAGCCGATCATCGCGCAGTCGGCGCCGGCCCCGATAGCTTTGGCGAGATCCCCGGAATAGCGGATGCCGCCATCCGCGATGACTGGTACATCCTTCTTGCCACATTCCTCGACCACTTCGATAAGCGCGGACAATTGCGGCATGCCGACCCCCGCAACAATTCGTGTCGTGCAGATCGATCCCGGCCCGATACCCACCTTTACCGCATCAACGCCGGCATCGATAAGTGCCCTGGCGCCGTCCGCGGTTGCGACGTTGCCGCCGATCACCTGGCCGTAATTTGACAGTTTCTTAACCTGACCGACAGTTTCGAGAACGCCGGCGGAGTGGCCGTGGGCCGTATCGACGACAATCACATCCACCTCGGCGTCCAGCAAGGCGCGCGCGCGTTCGACGCCGCCTTCGCCGACGCCGGTCGCCGCGGCAACGCGCAGTCGCCCTTTGTCATCCTTACACGCATCTGGAAAAGCTTGTGCCTTCTCGATGTCGGTGACGGTAATCAGGCCGATGCAGTGGAATTCGCCATCGACAACCAAGAGTTTCTCGATTCGATGCTTGTGTAGCAATTGACGGGCCTCGTCGCCGTCAACACCCTCTCGAACAACAACCAGGTTTTCCTTTGTCATCAGTTCCGAGACCGGTGTCGCCGGATCGGACGCGAACCGCACGTCCCGGTTGGTGACAATACCGACCAGTCGTCCTGCGGCGTTCTCGACCACCGGAAAACCCGAAATGTGGTGACGCTTCTGCAACGCTTGTATGTCGGCCAAGGTCATTTTCGGGGTCACCGTAACCGGATTGATCACCATGCCCGACTCGAACTTCTTGACCTGCCGCACTTCATCGGCTTGCGCCGAAATATCCAGGTTGCGGTGAACAACGCCCAATCCGCCAGCCTGCGCCATGGCAATGGCCAAACGTGCTTCGGTCACTGTATCCATTGCCGATGAAACCAATGGGATGCCAAGCTCGACAGACCGAGTCAAACGTGTGCGCGTATCAGCCGTCGCCGGCAGCACGTCCGAACCGCCCGGGCGAATCAGGACATCGTCAAATGTCAGAGCTTCCGCGAACTCGATCTTCATCCAAGCCTCGTCCTATTGAGTTTGGCAACTATACAGACCACGGGTCGCGCACCAAACCTGGTTTCCCGCGACGCCAGGCAGCGCCGTCACATGGCTGTCATGGGATTTAGTTATACATCAGAAGATTTTCCCATAAACCCCTTTGCTACAACGTAAATCTCAGCCGAGTCAGATCGGCTGGCTGGCGGCTTCATATGTTTCACGCTGTCGAAATGACGACGCAGATTGGTTGCCAAGGACATATCGCCACCGCGCAGCAATTTCGCGACAAAACTGCCGCCGGGCGCCAACAGGGCGTCCGCCATTTCGAACGCCGCCTCACACAACATGACCACGCGAAGCCGATCCGTTGCGGCATGTCCGGTTGCGGGGCTCGCCATGTCACTCAGCACGACATCGGCAGGGCCGCCAAGGTGGGCCTTGATCTGGCTGATGGAATCGGCCCCCAGTGCATCGATTTTCAAGAACAGGACACCATCCAAAGGATCCATGTCGCTTACGTCCAGCGCCACAACACAACCGCCCCCTATTGCGCCGGTATGCACGCGGCGCGCCGCGACCTGCGACCAGCCGCCCGGCGCCGCCCCCAAATCGACCACCCGTTGCCCAGGCGCAAAAAGGCAGGCTTTGTCGTCAATCTGCATGATCTTATAGGCGGCACGACTGCGCAAACCTTCGCGTTGCGCCCGCTGCACATAGGGGTCATTAAGCTGCCGTTGAAGCCAGCGCGTGGACGACGCGCGCCGACGACGCGCGCTACGCACTCGGACCGCCTCAGCACGACCTCCGGAACCTCGACCCTCGCGCCGCATGATCTACGCCACCGTTTCAGCCTTATTGAAGTCGTCCATATATGGACGCAGAGGCAGTTGATTCAAACGGGTGCCGCCGTCCGCTCGTGCCGACTTATCAAGTTGTACAAGATGCCCTCGCGCACCCCGCGATCGGCCACACGAATGCGCTCCACCGGAAAAGTTTGGCAAACAGCTTCCAAAATCGCGCACCCGCCGACGACCAGATCGGCGCGTTGACGCCCGATACAGGGAATGCGCGCACGATCGGCGTAGTCCATCCGACGCAAGCGCTGACAAATCCGACGAATATTGTCGACCGACAATGTCGCGCCGTCGACAACGGTTCGATCATAGCGTCGCAGGCCCATATTTACGCCTGCCAAGGTCGTTACGGTGCCCGACGTGCCGATAACCTGGATGGTTTCGGCGCGCACCGAATCGGCCAGCAGCTTATCGACAACAAACGGGCGGATCAGCGTTTCCATGCGCCGGATCATGTGTTCGTAAGTGGCGGAGGCGTATCGGTCGCCACCGTAATCTTCGAGCATGGTCAGCACGCCGCAGCCCAGCGACGCCCAATCGACCAACGAAAACTGGCCGTCTTGGTCGCGTGCCAGCCACATCAGCTCGGTACTGCCACCGCCAATATCAAATATGAGCGCCCGTTGCGCGGCGGTATCCAACAGTGGGGTGCAGCCGCGCGCGGCCAGTTGTGCTTCCTCCCGGCTGCAGATCACCTCCAGGCGCAATCCTGTATCATTACGAACTTGTTCCAAGAACTCGGACGCATTCGCGGCTCGGCGACAGGCCTCCGTTGCCACACAACGGACGTGCGTCACGTTGTTGTGTCGGATTTTGGCGGCGCAAACGTGCAAGGCTCGCACGGTGCGCCGCACCGCCGGTGCCGATAATGCAGGTGTGGGCGCCGCGGCAGCCAAGCCTTCGCCCAGGCGAACGACCCTTGAAAACGCATCAACAACGTGGAAGCCAGAAGCACGCGGCTTGGCAATCAACAATCGACAGTTGTTGGTGCCCAAGTCAAGCGCCGCATAAATGGCACTGGACCGCGGCGGCATTGTCGGCGCGCGTTGGCGCGCTTCGAACGCACGTGTCCCGACCATCGACGTCCCTCCCCATGCACTACATGTCGTCCTCGGGTCTCGTTTGCCCGGACCCGGTTGTGGCGCCACGCACGCGATTATCATGCGCTGGGAATGTACCCGAGAGCAAGCGGCAGGTCGGCACGGCGCGGTCCGGCAGGGAATTGGCGCCGGCTTGACACATTCCCGGCAGCGCCCTTACGCTCGCTTCGATCTGCTGCCGCGAGACCGCGTCTGAGCGACGATTGGGGGATAGTTTAACGGTAGAACTTTCGGCTCTGACCCGAACAGTCCTGGTTCGAATCCAGGTCCCCCAGCCAAATATCAGATTTGTCTAAATCGGTATTTTTTGACGCACATTCTGAGCCGCGGAGAGCGCTATTTTGGCCAATAAATCAGAAGGTTGACGGAAGGCAGCAACCACCTCACCGTCCTTCCATGAGCATTTCGATAGTACAAGATTGAGAAGCCGACGTTTTTCTCGGGACGCCTGATCATCCCCGTCACCAAGATTCGTGCATATCTCGTTTTGCCGGTGGCACAGTTGTTGGAAGCAACTACAGACAAGGAGCGAGCGATGAAGCGTCGGGATTTCGTGGTTGGAGCCGCCGCGGGCGTGGTTGTTGGGGCTGGAGCAACATATCTGGCGACGGGAACATCCAAGCCAGTCATAACGGGCACGCCGAACGCGCCCGGCGAAGTGCCAGCCGTCACGGCCGGGCTGACCGAATGGAAAATGGTCACAACCTGGCCTAAGAATTTTCCGGGCCTCGGTACCGGCGCGCAACGCATCGCCGACCGCATAAACGGCATGTCGGATGGCCGGCTTCAGATTAAGCTGTTTGCTGCCGGCGAGTTGGTACCCGCCTTCGAAGCGTTCGATGCGGTGCGTGAGGGCACGGCGGAGATGGCGCATTCTTCCGCTGTCTATTGGGTGGCCAAGCACAAAAGCACGCCGTTCTTCGGGACCGTGCCGGCGGGCATCACCCAGCAGGAACATACAGCTTGGCTCCACCATGGCGGTGGCCAGGCCCTATGGGATGAACTTTATGGCGGCTTCGGTCTGAAACCCTTCATCGCCGGGTCCACAGGCGTCCAGATGGGTGGCTGGTTCCAGAAAGAAATCCGTGGTCTCGACGATTTCAAGGGACTCAAAATGCGCATTCCCGGCCTCGGGGCTGAGGTTATCAACCGCCTGGGCGCAACGGCTGTCAATATGCCGGGAGGCGAAATCATGCCGGCGCTGCAATCTGGCGTGATCGATGCGACGGAATGGGTTGGGCCCTGGAACGACTTGGCTTTTGGCTTCTATAAGATCGCAAAGTTCTATTATGGCCCCGGCTTCCATGAGCCGAATTCGTCGGTCGAGGCATTTGTTAACAAGGAACGATACGAGGCGTTGTCGAGTGATCTGCAGATGATCGTGCAGAACGCATGCATGGCGGAGAGCGAGTATATGCTCGCCGAGTTCACGGCTGGCAACAACGAGTCCCAACAAGTGTTGGTCGAGGAGCATGGCGTGACGATCGCGAGTTTCCCGCGCGAGGTGGTCAAGGCCGCGAGCGAGGCCGGGCTGGATGTCATCGCCGAGACCGCCAAAGAAGGCGATATTGCCAAGCGGATCTTCGACAGTTGGTGGAAATTCCGTGAGGCCTCGATCAAGCGCGCGCCCTATGCGGAGTACGGCTACATGAACGATCGCGCAGCGGCTTTTGGTGCCTAAGGGAGTCCTACCCGCCACGAGGAGGCTTTGACAAGAGCGGCTGTGAACTTGGTTTCAGCGGTATCGGCGGCACGCTCGGGACGAACACGCTCCGACTTCCAATATCTCATCGACAGAAACAATGTTACTGGTGGAAATCCGTCGTGATTCACAAAGGACCGATCGCAAGCCACGCTGCGTTTGGCAACGTCTATTAGGCCGCTCGGGGTCACTTATTGCTGTATTGGACAAGGGTGGTTCGCGTCCGGAGTCAGGAGCATTGCTGTCGAAATCATGTTGGACGGCAACATTTTGGTGCGGTTGAGTGCATTGGTCGATGCTGAACCGAGGTTACTGAGGCGTGGCGATCAATAGCTTGATCATGTCGTGGTACAAGAAACGCTCCTCAATCAGCTTGAGCCCGGCGTCCGGAATGTAGCGTTCAGTCTCTCGATCGAAGGCGGCACCATACGCCAGCCTTACCCACGGCGCCCATAGACGCATAACGAAGCGCCTGATCGGATTTTCCGAATAGGCGTACTCCAGGATGCGAACCTCACCGCCCGGTTTACAAACCCGGCGCGCCTCTTTTAGAGCAGGTAGTTGAAGTTCAGGCGCCAGCACGCAGAACAGGAAAGTGGCAACGAAGGCATCGAATGTGGAATCTGCGAAGCCACTGTTGCAGACATTCATTACGGCAAAAGGAACGTCGGCGCCAGTTCTTTGCCGACGGTTCACCGCTCGTTTCAGCATGCCCGGGCTAACATCTATACCAACGACTTGTGTTCCAGGAGGATAGAAACGCATGTTGCGGCCGGTGCCGACGCCGGCGTCGAGTATACGACCCGATAGGCCTTCGAACAGCTGACGTCGCAGTGGCTTATAACGACCATGTTCGAACGGCAGGTCGAGGATGTCGTAGAGCCGAGCGATGCGGTCATAGCGCAAATTAGTCTCCGGTGTCGCTCTGTTTGCCCGTACGTGTTGATGATCGTACCACGCCAACTATTCCGGCAGTCAGCGCGGCTTTGCGTTGTGTCCTTTCATCATCGCTGGCCTTGCCCACGTCTTGGTTGGGTCAACAACACGCCTATGGACCATCTGGGATTGGGTCCGGAGGCCGGGAGCTTAGAGAAATTTCAACGATTTAGGGCCGTCGTTGGGGCATGGCCGTCGTGTCTGCCATATTGGCAGTAGGCGTGTTCGTAGCCGGACGCGGACGTCTGGCCCGGCCACGAAATCGCTTCGCCTGCCGTGGTCTGCACTGACGACGAAAGCCCCATATCGACCGCGCTTACTGCCCCGACGTCGCCGGTTCACTGATTTCGTGATCGGTTCAACCGCATTCGCCGTCATGACCATCCGACATTGCCGTGAGGCACCATTCGCGGATCGCGTCCGGATCGGCCTGCAGCTTTTCGGCCAGACCCCCGGCAAAGTTAACGAACGCTTCCCGGTTGGTCGCGCCGACGCCCACCAGGACTGGAATGTCCTGTTCCAGCGCCTTGCCGATCCCGGATACGAACCCCCGACCCGCCGCTTCTTCTGGGCCGAATTTGTTGAGGATGAACAGATCGGCCTCGTCGAGCGAACTGCTTTCGACGGTCGAAACCGCGGCGGCAATCGCGCCCGGGTCCAACCGGCAGGCGTCGGAACCCGTGCCCAGGTTCTGCGTGATCTGGATCACCGGACCCGCGGGCAGAACCCGCACTTTCATGTCGCAGCCGTTGGCATAGGCGCTGGTATGGCCCAGCTCTTTGACGATACCCGTAAGGGCCAAGCCCCCGGCCTGCAGCTGATCGGCGACCTCGGCAAGCAGGCGATCGGTTTCGCCCCGTATCTCGGAACTGACCCATGCTATCCTCATGTTCTCTCCTGCCATCATCGGGTTGCGGCTGGCCGGACCGGACCGTGCCCCGTCACCGGTAAGGAAGCCATTCGACAAACGCGGTGTTTCATCAAAGCGTGCCTCGCCCGCCGGCGTTTCGTCATTGATTTGCATCAGGTCAGGAATGTCCGGCCGCCGTCAAACGTTTACGCCAATTTGCATGAAGGTCTGACGAGTCCGCTCAATCGTCCACGCAGGCCTTCCTCGCAGATGCACTCTGGCGGAGGGCTCGTGGAATTCTGGCGCCGGCGCAATGCACATGGTTCGATACCTGTCCAGGAAGGGCAGCCAGCCTCCAAAACCCCGTTAACTCATTGACAACACTACGGACGTAGACCGGGTCGCGTGGACGCACCCCACACATCCACGGCACGCCTCCGTGGCCAATCAGCCCCGATTTCAAACAGACAGTTGGCACAAGCACGACGGCTCCGACAGCATGTGTGCTTTCGGCGCGAGCGTTATCGATAGCTTCCCGGATTCGTATTGTGCGCGCCCTCGAGCCTACCCGGGGCACGGTCCTTGATCAGTTGGGGCGAAAGTGATTGCCTCGCGCGGGGATTGGCGAAATACGGGGCCAATGTTAGAAACTATAGAGTCGGGTTGGGCGTCGCCTGGCCCGTTGCCAGTTGCGAGTGCCAGAAGGCGCTAGAACAGGAGTGTCGAAGCGATGGATAAGCCAGTCCGCGCAATCGTGATGGTTTTGGTTATTGTCGGGCTCGGCTTTGGTGGCCCCCGATTGGGATTCGCCGCCGCGGGGGCACCGCCGGATGGTCCGATCAAGTCGGTCGAGACGGGCGCCGATCTCAAATTCGCCTGCGGCCAGGACGTGGATGGGTTCAACGACGTGGTCGGTGAAAAGACCTATCGCTCGATGCTCATTGTCCAATGTCGCGCCGTGGTCGGCACGATCGCCGATATGATCAAGGCTGGTCAGTTCGCGCTTGACGACGCGCCGAAATGGCAATGTGTGACGATTCCGGAGGATCTGAGCGAGCTCGCGGCAAATTTCGTGACTTGGGTGGGCCGCAGACCGTCACTAATGCGTGAGCCCGCCGCGATCGCGCTTATCGAGGCGATCGAGCTCAGCGCACCTTGCAAGAGCTCCTAGGCTGCGCTCGGCGTTTGGGGGTCTAATGCCACAATTCTTGTTTTTTGAGAATGAGTTGCGACGATTTCCCAAGCCAATTTCACAACAAGGAACAAGCTCGGATTGACCGTCGGAGCGGAGCAACAATAATAGGCGCAAGCAGGCTCTGAACGGCTTCGAGAAGGAAACCGAAATGAAGATTGCGGCCCCCATTCTTGCCATCACTTTGATCGCCGGCCTTGGGCAAGCGATCGGCGCGGATTGCCCAGCAGGGCCAGAAGGGAATTTGTGCAAGGCCGAAAACGGCGACCCCGCGGCAATGTATATGATCGGGCGCGAGGCGTATGATGCGGCACGCGTCAGCGGAGATTTTGGTGAAGCCTATAAATGGGCATCACAATCGAGGCAAGCCGGGTTCCTTGGCGGAAAAATGCTGTTCAAGATGGTCCACTTGCAGGCGGGGCAAGGCGCGCACCGCGACCCCGTGGAGGCCCACTATTGGCTTACCAAGGCGATCGCAGAGGGCGAAGACTACCTAGTGTCGTGGCGGCGTCGCCTAGAGACCGAAATGACGCCGGAGCAAATCGCCGAGGCACGAGAAGCGGAGGCGCGTCTCGCCGTCACCGAATAAGCGGGCCAGCCGCCGGCAAAAGTATCAGTTTGCCTTTGCCAAGGCGGCCGCTTCTTCAGCGGTAATCCGATTGCCGTCCGCGTCCAGGTAAACGCCTTGGATTTGTTCCACGATATAGGTCGCGATTCCGGAGATCTCTCGCTTTGACATGGTTGTCTTGAACTCAGGCATACCGCGGTCGCGAATGCCGACGGTGATAATGTAGACGAGCCCTTCGTGATCCAATTCCGTGGCGCGCAGGTCGGCCGCGTAACCGCCATAGGCCGGTCCGCCGCGCCCATCGGATTTGTGGCAGCGCGCGCATTCGTTGGGTAATTCCTTAAATACGATCGGAGGCGGCCCCGACCGCCGGGGCTTCTCGTCGGCCGACAAGGCGGGGCCCGACGGCACCATAAACACCGCCGTGCCGGCGATTGTCATTGCCATCAGGCTGCCAACAAGTCGCACACGCTTTATAAAATGCTGCATTTTCTCAAATCCGGTCGCTAGTTCACGTCACACCTATCTGAGGCGTACCGATGCGCAGATCAAGAGCCTGACGGCCCGATACCAGCGCACGGGTCACCTTGTATATAGGGCCTTCGGAGAATAAAGGGTGAGCCGACGCCATAGCGCCGGCTCACACCATATCGATACTCTACAGCGAGAACACGTAGAGAACGTTGCTTGGTACAGCGGCTTTCAGCTCGGGTGTCGAGTCAGTGAACCACTGCGGCCAGGCACCACCCAGGCCGACTTCGATGGCGATGTATTGTTTGCCATCGGCCTCATAGGACATCGGCGGCGCATTGATCGACGAACCGGTTTCGAAGCGCCACAGCTCCTCGAGAGTTGTATCGTCGAGCGCAACCACAGCGCCGTCCGCGGTGCCAGTGAGCACCAATCCGCCAGCCGTCGACAGGATACCGCCCAGCATCGGGAATTCGGTTTCCCACTTGCGGACGACGACGCCGGTAGAAACGTCAATAGCCGTCACGCTGCCGGTGATGCGTCCGGAACGCGGATCGTCAAAGGTGAAGTACGGCGCACCGCCCAAGAACCACTGCCGATCGGCCGGGTCAAAGTTCTTCGGAGCCACCTCCGCGAACGCCTTGTTGCAGCTTTCGATCACCGGAATGTAGTAGAGGCCAGTGTGCGGGCTATACGATGTCGGGGGCCAGTTCTTGCCGCCGGTATGCGCCGGACACGAAATGCCTTCGACCTCGCTCCGCGTTCCCGCTTCCGTTTCTTCGCCACGGTGGGCCGCGGTGCCGTCGTTATAGCTTTGGACATCCACATTGGGGTCGTACGACACGGGCCGGCCGTTCTCATCGAGCCCATCCGTCCAGTTCAGCTTTTTGACAAACTGCGTGCCCCAAACATACTCACCATTCGAACGGTCAAGCGCGTATGCGAAGCCGTTGCGGTTGGCGTGCAGCGTTGCGCGTGTGAACTGACCGTTGATCACAGTATCAACAAATGTGTTTTCCGCGATCGAGTCATAGTCATAGGGATCGTTCGGCGTGTGCTGGAAACCCCAAAGAAACTCGCCCGTTTCCGCATTCACTGCGATGGTGCTGTCGGTCCACAGATTGTCGCCGGGACGATAAGCATTGTCCCAGTCCGGCCCCGGATTGGCGGTGCCCCAGACGATGATGTTCAGCTCGGGATCATACGACCCGGTGACCCAAGTCGAACCACCGCCGGTCTTCCACGCGCCGTAGTCATCCTTCCACGTTTCGTGACCCGGTTCGCCCGGCCCCGGAATTGTGTGCGTCCGCCAGACTTCTTCGCCGGTGGCAATGTCCAGCGCGGCAATCCAGCCACGAACGCCGAATTCGGCGCCGGCCATACCCGTGACAACCGTGTCTTTAACAACCAAAGGTGCACCGGTGATGGTTTCGGCGATACCCGGGTCTGCGACCTGGGCTTCCCAAATCAGGCTACCATCGGTCTTGTTCAAGGCGCGAATTCGACCATCAATGACAGGGGAGACCACAATGTCGCCGTGAAGGGCCACGCCGCGATTGTTGATGCCGCAGCACAACACGCTCGGCCCCCAATCTTTGTCGGCCTCCGGATCGGACTTCCAAACCGTGACCGGCTTTCCGCCACGCACATCGAGCTTGGTGACCACACCCCAACCAGTGGTCAGGTACAGAAACCCGTCCTCGGCGATCGGCGTGCCTTCGAGACCGGCGAACGGGAATACCACAGGGTCGGTCCCGCCGCCCTGGGCGCTTCCCATCGCGTAGGTGAACGCGACCTTAAGGTCCCCTACGTTGTCTCTGTTGATCTCGCGAAGGCCAGAAAAACGATGGGCTTCGTAGTTGCCGTGATGGTTGATCCAATTTTCGGGTTCGTTTTCGCTGTTGACCAGACGATCGTCAGTGACCGTCCCAGCCAGAGCCGTGGTCGTAAGCATCGCCGCGCCAATCGCAGCTGCCGACATCCCGAAGACTGGTGCCTTGGCCCCAGCCCTACTCGCAAATTCCATGCTTCGGGTCCTCCCTAGTACGTACAACGTTTCCTTGAAAGCACGGCACCCATCGCGCGCCATTGCGCAACACCGCCACAGCCATCCGTTTGACTGCACCTCCAAAGATCCTGCTACTGACAAGCCTTGAGAGCTTAGCGGCATCGCGTTCGCCAGTCACAAAAAAAGCGCTCTGGAACAGGCATTCCTGCGGAATTCATGGTTGTGTGCGGCCGACATATAAGGTTTTCGGAGGTTTGGGCTGAATCATGGCCCATACTTTGGAGCGGCGGGTCCGCACCTCAGCGAAAAAAGAAGAACCGCGCCAGACCTGGCACAATCATGGTTAAGAAACGCGCCGTCGTCAGCCGCCGGGACGCCTGAATAAGGGTGAAGGCCATGCTCTTGGGACTTATGTCGCCGCCGCTCGTGCCGAATATCGAACGGTGCATGCGGGATATATGGTCCATTGCGCGGCTGCCGAGGCCGGCCATCGCCGCCTGACCAGCCGCCGCGTCAGATCCGAATGTATTTCTGCTCCAGGACAGAAACGATCGATAAAAGTCCAAGCTAGATTCGGATCGCACGGCATCGCGCCAAAGGCGCAGATCCGCCCGCGTCGGAACAACCCGCCAAATGACCAGAACGAGAAAAACAAACAGCGCCGCGGCCGGCATCAAGAAGAGTGTCAACAGCCCAAACCGTTCCGCCCGGTGCCTCGCCAGTGCTTCCCTGCGCAGTTCGCGGCGAAGCTCCATCGCACCCCTCTTAAGCGGTTCGACGCGTTGGCCCGGCACAGCCGCCACTTCGGTTGTTGCGCGCTCGGGGTTCCAATATGGCAGTGTAACGCCCTCGATATGCGTAACGTCCTCGGTTTCAATGTAAATGTCCCAGCTTTGCCGCAGGTGGGCGACAAAACCAGCGGTGGTTTTTTCGGTTTCTGCGGACATCTCGGTATTCATCACCCGATAACCTTCGCCGGCGGCCAAGACAAGCTCGGGCAAGTCGTCGGCGCTCATGCCGGCGACGGTCAGTGACACCGTGCGGCGCACTGTGTCGCCGTTCTGGATTTCACTGATCACGTGCGACCATGAGTCTTCCATTGTGACTTGGTGAGAAACGATCCAGGCATCGCCGTCGAAATCGGGGCTCTTCGGATGAACAACGATGTCTCGTTGCGGATGTATTTCCTTGAACTCAACGCTGCGGCCATCGCTTCGCGTCGAAATGCCGGTAACCGTGATCGGCGGGATAACGAGGGTTCCGCCACGTACGGGCACGATCGCGAGGCGAACGTCGTGGCTGTACCCCTTGCTGCCGACAATGCTGTACCCCTCGTCGCCTGAGACCTCGATTTGCCGCGTATGCGGACGCGCCAAAAAGTCTGATCGCGCATCCTCGATAATTGGCAGCTCGAGACGTATGCGCTTAAACGGGTTAGCTGAAATGTATTGGACGTGCATGACAATTTCGCCGCCGACATACGCGCCCGTGGTCGCTACAAACGCTGGCTCCAAGGTGACGGTAAAGTTTTCCCGATCCTGCTCGACCGGGTGCTGGGCAAAAGCCAGCTGGGTCCACACGCAAACGCACAGCCAACACAGCAATACGCGGGTCATTCGGCGATTCCCGCAATCCGCGATTCATAGACCGAAAGCATGCGCGCACGCAGAACCTTTTCTGGATCGTCGCGAATTCTGCGCAGCAGCGTCTCCGGCGGCCGCGCGCTAGTTCTCGGTTTCAGGTCGACGGTCCCCACCATGCGCCGGTTGTTTCGCCCGCGGTCCTCGCTCGTCTGGCCGACCGCAGCGGCGCTGCCAGCCTCGCCAGCAACCTCGACCGGCTTGGGACGCTCAGCGGCCTCGCTATCGATCCTCTCGTCTGTATCGTTGGTGTTGCCTGCCGTATCGTTTTGCCTCGATTCTGCGGCTTGCGAGCGGTTCGATACGCCCTCCTGCGGCTCGGTGACCTGATGCTCTTGGACCTCAGCCGGCTCCTGTTCCGGACGTGCCTCGGGCTCGCCCAATGTCTGTTCGGGCTCCAACAGCTTTTGCGCCAAGGTCAAATTGTAGCGCGCATCGACATGGTCGGGGTCAAATCTCAGCACCCGTTGATACGTGGCGATGGCATTCGACCAGTCGCGCAAACGCGCATAGCTGTTGGCAAGATTGTACAAACTGAGCACTGTCTCTTGGTCGGAAAATTCACGCGACGCTTGCTCATACCGTCCAGCGCGGTAAGCGGCCACGCCGCGCCAGGTCGCCTGTTGAAAGAACAATAGCGCCAAGTCGTGCTGACGGCTGTCTAGGTAGTCGAGCGCGATTTCAAAGTCACTCGGCGGGCGTTCGATTCGGGGCCAAAGCCACGAAATGGCCGCGACCATCGCGCAGACCAACACCCATCCGACAGCCCGCCACATCACGTCGACCCGATTCGACGGAAAAAGAAGAGCCAAAGTAATGCAGCAGCACTGACCAGCCATGGGCGCAGGTCATATGCGGCGGCGTCATCGCTGTCGCGCAACGCCTTCGCGACTTCGTCATCCAAGTCATCAATGACGGCATCAATCGACGTGTCGTCGGCCACCCGCGCGCCGATTCGATCGGCGTAGGCTTGCCAGCCATCAGCGCCATTTGGATCGACAACCAGCGCCCGCAACCACTTGCCGGCACCAGTCGCCGCAATCGTCGGCGCACCACCACCGGTCACCAATACCAACTGCCCGACCGCCATGTCGGCGCGTTTCAACAGCGCCTCGGCGTGGGTGATCGCGATGCCCGGCGCACGGCCCGCGACCGGCATAAGTTCGGGATCGATGACACGCAAATACCGGTCAAGATGCGCGCGGTCAGTGGTGAACGGAACAATGTCAAACGCCTCGGCGGTCGCAACAACCAGCGCCGTCGGCACGCTCGGCGCCGCGTCCAGAATTCGGAATGCGATCAATCGTTGGCGTTCGATGTCTCTTCCCGCGCCAATGTCGAGCGCGATCACGCGTCCGGCCAGGTTGCCATACTCGGTCGGCTCGCCGATATCCAGGATCGGCCGAGCCAGGCACAGCACCAGCAGCGCCCATGTCGCCGACCAAAGCACCACCGGCAACCGGATTTGCGAAACGACCCGCTGCGCCATAAACGGTTGCATCGTCGTGTCGATGATTCGACGCCAATGACCGGGCAGGCTCATCACCGCCTGCCCCTGCCTGAGCGTCAGCCAAGCCACCAACGTGATCGCTGGCACCAGCAACAAAAGCGCGCGAGGCTCCGCGAAACTCATGCCTTGCGGATCCCCTGCACCACAAGACCGGCGAGTATGATCAGCACCAGGGCGATCGCGTAGACCGACCAATCGCGCACCATGTAATCCTCTTCCTCAGGCCGTGTTGCGGGTTCGCGATCGCTTATTTCACGCGATGTCGCGGCCAAACCTGCCGCCGACTGGGCCCAGAAAAACACCCCGCCGGTATTGTGCGCAATGGTTCTCAAAATGTCCGCGCCATCCGCCTGGATATTGGACGCAAAGCCGATCGTGTGTATGCGTATGTCGCGTCGCGCGGCCAAGTCCGCCGCGTCTGGGCCCGTCAATTCTCCCGAATTGTCCTCGCCATCCGACAGCAACACCAGCACGCGGCCGGCGTCCTGCTTGGAATCGAAAGTCTTTACCGCCAATCCAATGGCGCGGCCAAGATCGGTTCGATGTCCCGGCAGTCCGATCTCCAATTCGCCCAGCACGGCCGCGACGGCTTCGACATCATAGGTCAAGGGCGCGATCAGATAGGCCTCGTGGCCATAGACGATCAGGCCGACCCGGTCGCCCCTACGCGATTTGATAAAGTCGCCAACCATTGCACGAGCAACCACGTAGCGCGATGCGCCGTCCCCGTTCCAAGCCATGTCGGGCTCTTCCATGCTCGCCGATAGATCGATCGCCACCATCAGATCGCGGCCGGTCGGCGTCACCAGGATCGTCTCGCGGCTGTATGGTCCGGCCAGCGCGACCACCAAGACAACCCATCCCAGCGCCTTGAGCCAAAGGTCCTCCGGGCCGCCCCAGCGACGCCGCCGGCCCTGGCCCGACAGGCCCGAGATCAGACCGCCAATCGGCGCGGGAACAGGCAATGCGGCGTCGGCCGCAAGCGCCGGCAACAACCACCAAGCCGCGAGCGGTAGGGGTAAGAGGGCAAGTGCCCAAGGGCGTAGAAACTCGATCATCGGCGAAGTTCACCACTCAGGAAAGAGATGAACTCGGCTCGTTCGGCATCGGTAATCGAGGCCGGGCGGCGATAGGCAAGTGCCGGCAAATTGACCGAACGTCCCGCCCGCTGGGAAAGGGTGCCGGCGAAAGCAAGCAGCAACGACCATTGCGTCGCCGGATCTTTGGCCCCGGCAATGCGCGCCAGATCTCCGGTCGCGATCCGCCGCCATCGATTGCGTTTCCACCAGCGCGCGAGCAACACAACACCGACGATGATCGCCAAAACGATGAACGGCCAGGCTGCGAGCACGATCGGCGCCGCCTCGAGATTCGCCGGGACGTGAATGTCGCGCAGTTGCGCGAGGACCTCCTCCTCGCTCACCGCTCCTCTCCAGGCAACAAATAGCCGCCACTCGCAGCGTCAGTAATGCGCCAACCGTCGCTCGTCAGGTGGCGACGCAGGGCGCGACGCAGTTCGTCGACGGTGTTCTGTTGGCGCTGCACCGGGGCTGTTGCCACCATCGCCGTGCGGCGCTGGGGATCATGCATGGTTTGATACGGATAACGCCCCGCCGGGATAGGTTCCCGAAACATCGGGTCCTCGACGATGATCGCCCGGAAATGACGAATGGCGTCCAGCTCTCGAACTTTGGCACTCAATGCCGCGGGCAGTTCGCCAAAGTCACTGAAAACACAAATCTCATCGCCAAACGCCAAGTGCGCGCTGGCGGTGTCGATCGCAACCACCAAGGCGTCCGAGTCACCCGCCTCGGTTCGCGAAAGTGCCGAAGCGTAGGCATCTTCCAAGTGCTTCAAAAGGAACAGAATATGGCCGCGGCCGCGGCGCGGGCGCACCAAAATCTGGTCCGGCACCACAACCAGACCGACGGGTTCCTGCAAGGTAAGGGCTTCCCACGCCATGTGGGCGGCTAAGAGCGCTGCGGTCTTGGCCATCGGCCGGATCGCGGTACCGAACATCAGGTGAGGCCGCAGGTCGACGATCAGCATCCGCGCGAGATGTGATTCCGCCACGAAACGTTTCATTTGGGCGCGTCCCGTGCGGGCCGTGGCACGCCAATCCATCCACCGGATATCGTCGCCGGGAACGTAAGGGCCAACGCTGTCCAGGTCCATACCCTGCGCGCGGCGTCGACCCGGGCGCATTCCGGTTGGATACCGTTCGCCTGGCAACAACCGACCACGGACGCGATGCGGTTGCGTGGCCATCAGTTCGCGTAGCGTAAGTCTCGCAGGTTCATTTGCATCCGGATCGGGCGACTTGGCGCCGCTAGACCACATTGACCTGTTCCAGCAAATTCTGGACGATCTGGTCGGGAGTCACGCCGTCCGCTTCCGCGCGATACGTCAGCCCCATGCGATGGCGCAGCGCATTGGGCGTCAGCGCGATGACGTCCTCGGGCAAAACGTGGTCGCGCTCCATGAGCCAGGCGCGCGCCTGCGCTGTGCGCGCCAAAGATACTGATCCGCGCGGGCTGACGGGATGAGACAAATGTTCACCCACGCCTTTGAGGCTCTCCGGGTCGCCGCGCGTACCCGAGATGAGGCGCACGATATAGTCGCGGATCGGTTCTGAAAGATGCACCTCCAGCACCAAGCGCCGCGCCTCCGCCAAATCCGCCTTTGAAATCGGCGTTGGCGGTGGGCTCGGCGTCAGTGCTTCGACCGCTTCTCGAAGCACAAGATCGAATATGTCCCGCTCGGCGGTGAGATCCGGATAATCGATAGTCACGTGCAGCAAAAAGCGATCGAGCTGTGCCTGGGGTAGCTCCCAGGTTCCCTCATGCTCGATCGGGTTCTGGGTCGCGATCACGAAGAACGGCGGTTCCAGCCTGAAGCTTCTGGTACCACTGGTGACCTGGCGCTCCTCCATGGCCTCGAGCAAGGCGGACTGAACTTTGGCCGGCGCACGGTTAATCTCATCGGCCAGAATGAAATTGCCGAAAACCGGACCCTTCTGGAAATCGAATCTCTGTTCGCGCGCATCGTAAATCGACGACCCGGTCAGATCGGAGGGCAACAGGTCAGGTGTGAACTGGATACGGTTGAACACGCCTTCCATCGCCTGTGCCAGAAGGCGGGCCATGCGAGTCTTGGCGAGGCCTGGCGCGCCCTCCAACAGCACGTGGCCATCGGCCAATAGGCCGATCAATAGATTAACGACAGTTTGGCGCTGACCGACCACGCCGGCTTCGAGCCGTTTCCTCAAATCAACGAACGTCGAGCGAACCGACACGCGCCCAAATCTCCCTTGTCTCCGTGACCGCTTTGCGCCCAAATTAGAATGCGCAAACTGGCATCCGACCCTCGATCTTGCCGATTACCGAGGTCACGGCGCCATTGGCCCATTGCCGGCCGGTTTGTCAGCGCAAACCGGGTCGTTTCCGTCTGGCGAGAACCACCGCTAACGGCAGCCCCGCAACAATCTAGCGCCGCAGCCACGTCGAGACCAATTTGACCGGGATTGCTCAGATGGCCGCCGGATTCGGCGCCAGGTTAGCTGTTTAGGTCCCGGACGGCAATTTCGAGATAGAACGCTGGGCGCCTACCCCCGACGCGACTGTCCGTCGTTGCTTCGTCACGCCACATCTGACCGACGCGATTGCACCGTCGGCAAACGCGCTGCGACGTTCAATTGCGCCGGTTGTCGGCGAGGGTTAACCCATTGTCACGCGGCGTTTGAGATGCCGCCGAGATTTCGGACGACGGGGCCAAATCTGCCGGGATAGCTCAACGTCGATCCGCGACTGTTCCTTAAACGCCGTCAACGTGGCCGCTGAAACTCGCCACGCTCAGCCCGCACGGCACCGACCGGACTCCGGCGCCATGTTCTGCGCTATACTGGAGTGGCTGATCCCAGGGACAAGTAACATGGAAGCGCTAAGGACATGGCGATAAGTAATCGGTGGCGGCATTTGGCCGCAACATTCACGATCATAGCCACGGCTCAGGCGCTGGCTGGCATTGCCCAGGCCGTTGATCGGACGTCAGTGACCGTGGTCAACGAGCGGGCTTTCATGCTGAACGTGGAGCTGCGCGACAAAGTCTGCGGCGGTGGCGTGCTGCTCCGCGACCAACTGGATCCCGGCGAGGTGCGCGAAATTGAAATGTGTGTCGATGCCGACGGCGTCGGTGCGCTTGGTGTCACCTATGGCAGCGGCTGTTCCCAAGTCAAACGCACTGAAATGCGCGATATTGCGCCAGGAGCAACCATCACGTTCTGACGTCCCGCCGCCACTTGCCGTGTAAGATCGATTGGACTGAGCCTGTCTGCAAATGTGGCGACGCGTTGATCCGAAGCGACCTCTTCCAAGGTGCCGGCGAGCGGCTCGCCTTGGTGTGTCCTGATCCGAAAGCCAATCTCGGATCACACCTGTTGAAACGTATCGGCGTCAAGACAGCCACGGTCTCTGTTATTAATTTGGGTGTAACAGAGGGCTCGCATCAAAATTGCGCTCCGCAGCTCCGCGTCTCGTTGTCCTTTTGAAATCAAAAATTGTGGCGCGACACCGGGGATCAGAACTTGCCGTTGTTGACCGCACTCAACGAGGTGCCCTGCATCTCGACCGTGGCGCCTTGGCAACCCTGGTTTTTCGCTCGCGGCGGCACACCCAAGGAAGGTTTTGAATGGACCTATCACTTCTTCTGGTTCTGGGGTCTGGAAGGCATCATCGGCGTGTTCACGGATATGTGGGCGGCGGTAGACACTCACAAAGTGGTTGCCGTTTTGTGACCCAATGATGGCGACGGCAATGCGTGCGGCGACCCGAATATCGGGTTCCCACCGGTGCTGGACGCACAGGGTGACAGCATTGTCGACCCGGGTTGCTACCAAAACCTGACTGACGATTTTTCGGCACAAATCTCTGCATACAAGAATGGCGGCGCCGAGATCGTCACTGGCGTGCCGATCCCGCCCGACTTCACGACGTTTTGGACGCAAGCTGCCCAACAGAACTTCAAACCCAAGGTCGGCAGCATCGGCAAGGCCTTGCTGTTCCCGGTTGCGGTCGAAGCCCTGGACGACCCGGCGTCGGTCCGCGACGCGCTCGCCGCGACCGACCTCAACACCGTCGTCGGAAATGTCAAATGGGGCGATGACGGACCGTTCAAAAACGTGGCCAAGACCCCGCTCGTCGGCGGGCAATGGCCGCGCGGCGGCGCATTCCATTACGAAATGGTCCTGGTCTCGAACAATCAGGGTCTCGAACAATCAGGCGCCTGATATCCCGACCCAGGGCACCATGGACCCGATCGCATAGGCAATGGGACACGACCCCCGGCCGCCAGACGATGCGGCGGCCGGGGGTTCAGCACGCCGAGAGGGGCAGGCGATGTCGGTTTTCCTCGCACTGGACAACGTGTCCAAGAGCTACGGTTCGCTAAAAGTAACGGATGAAATGTCGTTTTCGTTGGCACAAGGCGAAGCCTTGGGTGTGATCGGCCCCAATGGGGCTGGCAAGACGACGATGTTCAACCTCATCACCGGCGACGTCCGCCCCGACGCGGGCTCGGTAACCTTCGATGGCCAGGACATCGTTAATCTGCCACCGTCGGCCCGCTGCAAGGCTGGGATTGGCCGCTCGTACCAAATTCCTCACCCGTTCTCGGGCATGACCGTGTTTGAAAATATTCTGGTCGGCGGCACGTTCGGTGCAAAAATGTCGGAGCGGGATGCCACCAAATGGTGCATCACGGTGCTCGAACGCGCCGGCCTTTTGGCCAAGGAGAACTGGCTCGCCGGTTCGTTGACACTGCTGGATCGCAAACGGTTGGAATTAGCCCGCGCGCTGGCAACCAAACCGAAACGCCTTTTGCTCGATGAAATCGCCGGCGGTTTGACGGAGCACGAGGTCCACGACCTAATCGCCACGATCAACGAGATCCGGGCAGAAGGTGTTTCGATTGTTTGGATCGAGCACATCGTCCATGCCTTGCTTGCGGTGGGCGACCGTTTGATTGCTATTAATTTTGGGCGGATGTTAACCCAGGGTGACCCGGCAACCGTGATGGCATGCCCCGAGGTTCAGGATGTCTATATGGGGACCATCGTCGAATGACCCTGTTGTCCGTCCACGATCTGTCCGCTTTTTATGGCGACTTCCAGGCTCTGTTCGGCGTCGACTTTCAGATCACGCGCGGCGAAACGAAGGGCCAATTATTGGCGCCGTCATTTATTTTGCACTGCGCGAATTACTACAAGACTTTGGATCCTGGTGTTTAATCGTTCTCGGGGCGGTCGCGGTCGTGTTGATGCTCCGCGTGCCAAAGGGCATATGGGGCTGGATTGGCGGCCGCTACGATATTCGGTTTTTGCCGGTTCAGCGGCGCCTGCGTCTGCCAGACACGGATCGAGGAGAACAATCATGAGGCCGTCAATGCCCGTTCTCGCTCGCGAACATATGGCATTGCGCGGCGTGGCGCGGGTGTTAAAAATGGATGCGTTGGTCATTGAGCGCGGCGGATCAATCGACATCGATGTGCTGCACGCGATCGTTACCTATATTCAGGCGTTTCCCGACCAAATGCATCATCCGAAAGAAGAGGATTACGTGTTTGCCGCAATGCGCAAGCGCAACCCCGAACCAATTCCCGTGCTTGATCGGCTGTTGCAGGAACACACGCGCGAGGACGAACTCATCCGCGAATTTGCTGAACAATTGCATGCCTATGAAACGGATCCGGAAACCCAGGCGGCGGCATTCGTTCGCGTGGCGAAAAACTATGTTGCGTTTCTGGAGAACCATATGACCCTTGAAAATGCCGACGCCTTCCCGCTTGCCGAGACTCTGTTGACCGAACAGGACTGGGCCGAGATCGACGCCGCCTTCGCCAAGAATGATGATCCGATATTTGGCCAGGAAACGGTCGCCCGATTTGAGGCTTTACGGAAACGAATCATGGACCTGGGCTTGCCGCCATTCGGCCTGGGTCAGCGCGGCGACAAGAGCCAGGGGGCTACGTAGACATCGATTGACTGGACGGCGGTGACACAGCCAAATCAAAGAAAGCGTCTGAGGAGATCATCCATGCCACAATTCAGTGCCCAAAGCCACCTTGAGGAGGCCCTTCGGCGGATAGAGTTCATCGAAGAGCCGCGCTTGAAGGAAATCATGTCCGCGTTTACGCGCCACATGTACGCTTTTATCAACGAAGTTCAACCATCGGAGCAAGAATGGCTCCAAGGCATCCGGTTCCTCACAGAGGTCGGACAAAAGTGCGACGACCGGCGGCAGGAATTTATCTTGCTATCGGATGTTACCGGCGTCTCAATGCTGGTTGACTATCACACCCACAAAGATGACACAGGTGCCACTGACAGCTCGGTATTGGGTCCGTTTTATCGGGAAAATGCGCCGGAATACGAAAATGGTGAGTCAATTTCGCAAGACGGTATCGGGGAGACTGTGACGATATCGGGCCGGGTGACCGACACCGGCGGGGTGCCGATCGCGGGCGCCAAACTCGACGTCTGGCAGACCGCAGCCAACGCCTTGTACGAGGTACAAGATCCTAACCAACCAGACTACAACTTGCGGGGCGTCTTCAAGACCGACGCGGACGGCCGGTACGAGATCCGTACGGTCAAGCCCGTCAGCTATCCGGTGCCCGACGATGGGCCAGTTGGCACACTGCTTCGGGCCATTGGGCGTCATCCGTTTAGGCCAGCCCATGTTCACTTCTTGGTGTCAGCCAACGGCTATCAGCCCATCGCAACGCAACTGTTCACAGACGACGACGCGTATTTGAACTCGGACGCGGTATTCGGCGTCAAAGACAGCCTGTTAGTGCACTATGCGTCTTGTGGTGACACCTTGTCTGTCGCCTATGACTTCAAGCTGTGTCAGGCGCCGTAATGTCGCGTGCTGTGTTCTTCGTGTGCAAACTCTCTGAACTGAAGAGCGCCCCTGACTGGGCGTGCCGGGGCAACTTGAAATGAGTTGGAACGACCACGCATATGCACCGCGGCAGGCAACGACGTTGTGCACTGTCGAAGATATTCCCGACGGTGGTGTCAGAGAGTTCGCATGCGGTCAAGGCCAGGGCGCTTTTCGAATGATTGTGGTCCGATCCGGAAACACAACGCGGGCATACGTCAACCGCTGGCCACATTTCGGCATTCCGATGAACACCGGTGATGGCAGATTTCTGACGACCGGCGAGGTCTTGTGGTGTGGGCAGCATTCTGCTCAATTCCGCTTTGAAGATGGATTCTGCATAGATGGGCCATGCAAGGGCGGACAGCTCGAACCGGTCCCCTTGAGTGAAGAAAACGGCACGCTTTCCATCGGCTAAGTTGCCACTGTGCCACGTTGGATTGTTCGCGTGCCTAAGTCGGCCCAAAATCGGCTATGGCGTCGCAGCACAAAGCGGCTCTGGGCGTTGCCGGGCGCGCGATTCCAATTGTGCCCGCGACCCCTGACAGCCGGCGTCAATCCACTCTGGCCGCGACTCCGCCAACTTCAACCATGAATTCGGACTTCACCAACGCCTTGACGATCATCAGAGTTGCTGCCGGACGCGCGTCGCCGAGATATTCCGCGCGAATTTTTGCATAGGTTTCAAAGTCTTTTTGATCAACCAACCAATGATTGACGTGAACCAAGTCAGCAACCGCCATGTCGGCGGCCTCGAGAATCGCGATAACATTACGCCAAGCTTGATGCACTTGATCTTCGAACTCAGTCGGAACAGTGCCGTCTGGGCGCATGCCGACTTGACCCGCAATATGGAGCGACCGGGCGCCCGCCGGCACCTCGACAGCGTGGCTATACATACCGACCGGCGCGGCGATACTGGGCGGTGTGATTGTATTGTTCATGGCGGCAGCTCCAAAGATTGAGTTGAGCCTTCGCGGCTCATCGCGCTTCGAATGCAGTTTAGATCAATCTTCGTTCAAACGAAGTCGTTTGAACGAAGTTGAATTAACCGATATCAGCTAGACAGAGCATGTTAAGCGAACGCATGTGAGCGCGAGATGCTCTAGCTAGGATCAGCCGTACAATACCAGCCGATGGCGGTACCACCGGTCTTGCCCGCAGCCACCTTGACGTTCCGCGCGCTAACTTTAACTTCGCCTCTCCTCTGCAGTTCGAAGATAACGGTGTCGTCTACGATTAGGTCCACCCTATGTCTGCGCGATCCGTTTCCAATGGCATGTTTTATTGGCGGGCGCGGACGATAAATCAGTAACAGCGGGGGATTGCTGGGCTTTGGTGCATCCTAGTTGGAGTCCGCGGCGTTTACGCGGGACGCCTCATCAAGAATGAACACGTCCTCACAGTTCGGGGGCAATTCGGTGTAATCCTTGGGCAAATGCGGACCGGCTGCGAGTCCCGCGGCGGCCACCGCCAACATGATCGACGCCCGGAACGTGGCTTTCTCGTTATGGTTGAGTTTATGCGGAACGTAACGCTATCGCCATTTATTGGCCCTGACAAATTGGCAACGACGCGAACAAGGGCTTGTGCGTATTCAGGCATCCTGTTCGAACCTAAGTCCCGTTGTCGGTGGAGCATGCTGGTTGCCGATCTTTACAAGAGCCAATTGTCGGAACAGGGCGCAGTTTGTGGCCCACCAATCTTTCAAGTTAAGCCAATTTTTTGGCGCGATACAGTTCCTGGAACGTGCTGTTATGCTTAGGGTCAAGCATACCCCACACGCGAGAGTGGGGTCCGCGAATCGATCTCGCGGTGCGCGATCCGGTCGACGCGTTGCGGGCTCCAAACGACGACCTGTACGAAAGGTGGCGGACAGAGCGGGTCGCAAAAACGTGGCGCTACCGTATCGAAATCCTTGCGACAAGTGGGCCTTGCGTTTCATAATTCTTGATGGGATCGGTGGGAATTCGGAGTCGGCCCAATGTATCAGTTTGAAGATTATGTTGAACTGACCCAAAAAGCGGCGACAGTGTCTGAGCTTCAGCAGCTCTATTCGCAGGCGGTGTGTTCCGATGGATACGAGAATCTGATTTTCACCACGGTGCGCGGTCGCGATGTCAACAAGCTGCATTGGCTTGAGTTTCCAGAAGGTTATCCAGAATATTATTTCGAGAAACACTGGGAGCGAATCGATCCGATATTGTCGTGCGCACTGCGTGCGCGCAGGCCGTTTCTTTGGAACGATGCAATTGAAAGATCATCTCTGTCGGGATCACAGGTCGACCTTCTTGATGAATGCAAGGACATCGGCGTTCATTCCGGGATCGCATTTCCCTTTCATGGGCCCGGGAACCAGCTCGACATTCTGAGCATTAGCCGAAGAACGAATGAACTGGCCAATCCAGAGCGCACGGCTTTCCTTCACTCGATCAGCACGCAAACATGGACGCGGTTCCTTGAACTCACGGAAGATGATCAGTTTCCGCTTCCCAAAGATATCGCGTTGACTGACCGGGAGCTCGAAGTGCTGCGCTGGTCCAAGTGTGGCAAGAGTTATTCCGACATCGCGGAAATCCTGTCGATATCGCGAAAAACCGTCGAATTCCACATTCGCAATTCGATGGACAAGTTGGGTGCGAACAACCGAATTTCAGCTGTGGTGATCGCGATCCATCGGGGGTTGTTGGAACTCTGACGCGTTCCTGGCGCAGGCGCGCGGGATCCGCGGGATCAACGCCATACACACACGCAGGGCGCCGATGCGCGGCGACGGCGGGTCAGCGACACGTGATGTGCGGCGCGCAGTGTGCCCTTATGCTGCCGTCGGCCGCCTATCCTCTCGCGCCGCTGATGTGACTGTTTGAATCGCCACTTCCAAGCGCCGCAATCCATCCTTTAGCAGTTCGGCTTGAATTGTCAGCGGAGGCATCAGTTTGATGACTTCATCGCGGGGGCCAGACGTTTCGACCAAAACACGCTGCCGAAAGGCTTCTTGTGCAACAAGTCCGGCAACACGGGCATCAGCAAATGCAAGTCCCGACATTGGACCGACACCACGCGGCTCGGCGACACCCGGCCCAAGGATCTCAACCATACCGCCAAGCCACCGCCGAATATGGTCCGACAAGCCTCGAAGATTCTCTTGAAAGGCAGGTGCCAGCCAAACATCCAGCGCCGCCGCGGCCGCAACGAACGCCAGATTGTTTCCGCGGAAAGTGCCGTTGTGTTCGCCGGGACGCCACTGATCCAGGTCCGGTCGGATCAGCACGACGGACATGGGCAATCCGATGCCACTCACCGATTTCGCGAGGCACACGATATCAGGTCGGATGCCGGCTTGATCGAAACTGAAAAAAGTCCCGGTGCGACCACACCCGGCCTGGATATCGTCAACGATCAAAACCGCGCCCAATCTGCGTGCACATTTTGCCAAGTGGCGCAGCCACGCCTTGCTGGCGACACGTAGTCCGCCCTCGCCCTGGACCGTCTCAACAATAAAGGCCGCGGGAGGTTCGACACCACCCGAGGGATCGTCAACCATAGCCACGAAACGATCCAAATCGGCCGTCCCCGCGCCTTCATAACTATCGTAAGGCAAACGCACCACGTCGGTGAGCGCCACGCCCGCCGCAGCGCGACTACGCCGATTCCCAGATACCGCAAGAGAACCGAGTGTCATGCCATGGAATGCGTTGGTAAATGCAACCACGCCTTGGCGTCCGGTCACTTTGCGAGCTAACTTTATAGCCGCCTCAACGGCATTTGTGCCCGTCGGGCCTGCAAACTGCACGCGATATGACAGACCTCGCGGTTCCAAAATATTTATTCTTAGTGAACGAATAAACTGTCTCTTGGCGTCGGTATGCAGGTCCAAGGCGTTGACAATCCCGTCTTCAGATAAATATCGCAACACTTGTGCTTTAATCGCCGGATGGTTGTGGCCAAAGTTGAGCGACCCACAACCGGCAAGAAAATCGGTGTATTCCCTCCCGCGTTCGTCCCAAACGCGCGCGTTTGCCGCTTTGACGAAAATCGACGGCATTTGCCGGCAATAATACCGAACAGCCGATTCTGTTTCTTCGAACTCCGCGTACCCACCCAAACCGTTGGGCAATCCGGACATGCTATCGTCCTCCCTAGACCAATCAAATGCCTCGCCTGTTCAGTGCGGTTCCGGCGGCGTAAGTCTTATGCCGTCATTCTCCGATTTGTCGGGTTCTTCATTGACGTGAGCCAAAAGATCAGAACGAACATAGGCAAGCTTGGTCGCAATCCTCCGCATACCGGCGTCACGCGCCACCATAATGAGGTAGGTAATGGCATCCGCCATGTTCCGGGCATCAGTTGTCAAGGAAATTAATCCCGCTTCTCGTTGACTTGAAAGATCGCAAGCATCCATCACGCAGCGATCTTTCTTTGCTCAATCGCATTCAGGGTCAATACCGGCCCGTGAATGCCGTACTTCCTGCAATGCGCCACGGGCGTGATTTTCGGGGTTGGTACAAGTAGCGCCGCTTCCTGCTGTCCTTCAATTTCGGTCGGCTCACCGAGCCACTCGATTCCCGAACGCAGAAAATGGCTGATGAGGTGCTTGCGAGTCACGCCGACGACCGCTTGAATATCGTTGACCTCACAGAATTCGCGCACACCGCAAAGAAGCTCCGGCATGATGCGACCACGAATTTTGGGATCGAATCGTCGATCAACGCATATCCGGCTGGCTTCCCAGATATGGTCACACACCGGCGGAGGTTGCGATTCGCAAAGGTAAGGCCAGTATGACTTCAGCATGTAAGGCACCGATGTCGGAACCATCCGAATCAACCCACGCACGACCAAATTGGTATCGCGCCAGACTAGATATACCGCAGCCGGCGTATCGAATTCGTCATACTCCATTCCGTCATAGAAACAGTGAGGCAACGATCGATCTAGAACAAATACGCGATATCTTAGGCGCGATTGTGAGGCCAACGCGTCCCCAAATTCGTGAGCATTCCTAAACGAAAACGCTTCAATCATAATTACCACCCGCTTTCCGAGACTGGTCTTCCGAAACCGCGCAAACCAGAATCAAACACATTCAAATACGGGTTGGTACTAGGCGAGTTCCTAGGTATCGATGGCTAGGCAACGGATTATGGATTTCGCTACGCGCAGCGCTATACGGAAGCGCGGGCGGACGCCTGGGCCACGGTATCGGCGCAACTGCGACAGCGGCACTTCGCCAGGGTCGATCGAAACACCACCATGTCCATTGTCGTTTGACGAAACACCGTACCTAGGTGTTCGCCTAGTTGCGAAAAAGTGACGCAATAGGGACCGTACTTCGTTCAGGTGGCTTGCGAGGTGGGGTTTAGCGATGAGCGTTGAGCAAAGCCCGAGACGCAACGAGAAAAGCTTAAAACCGAATTTGGTCGTCCGCGGTGAACCGGACGGCGGTCGCGCATCGGCAATCGCGATTGTCGGTTTGTTGTGCGCCGCGAAGAACGCGGCCAAGGTCAGCTTCTCCAACGACTATTGCGTAACTCACATTCAGAAGTGCGAAGAACTGCTAAGAGTGAAATACAATATAGGTTCTGGTCTTGTGCCCAAAGAGACCTATGATGAAACTTACTGTGCCTTCATTGTTCTCATAAGAATGCTCTCATATATTCATATGGAACTCTCGGAGAACTTCAATGATGCGTCCAATTCCGACATTATAGGCCAGTGTATTCGGCACCTTGTGTCGTCGCAGAACATTTCACCGAACGACCTCTATCCATCCAAGGTGACCTAACGACCTGATAGCATTGGGCACGGAAGCGACATGGCGCAAGCGGTCCTCGGTCCGTCGATGAACGACTCCACTACGGAGCGACTAGGTGGAGACGCAACCGTCGCGGATGATCACAGCGTATGTCTTGGCGGATTGACGCCACAAGAGTTCGCTCTTGAGGATGCGACTATCGCCGCGATTCTTGCACCGGGTCCGCGACATCCAGTCATGTTTCTTCATGGCAATTCCTCATGTAAAGAGGTCTGGGTGCATCAGATCGCAGCCTTGCGGAAACGCGGACACGCGATTGCTGCCCCCGATTTGCCCGGCCATGGGCGAAGCACCAACGCCAAGAATGCAGTCTCTACATATAGTTTCCCGGGATATGCGAGTGTCGTCAGCCACCTGCTCGACGCGATCGGTTGGCCGACCGTCGACGTTGTCGGTTGGTCGTTGGGCGGCCATATCGGCCTGCAATGGCTCGCAACCGACAAGCGCGTGAGATCATTAACGATTGTTGGCACGCCGCCGGCTTGTCCGGGCCGGGCAGCGTTACAAGATGCATTCCATGTGTCATCAAGTATGGATCTGACAGGCAAACCTCACTTCACCGCCGTCGAAGCGTGCACCTACGCCGCGAGTACCCTGGGCGGCGCGAACTGGGTCTCACCCCACCTGCTCGAAAATGTACGACGCACACATGGCCTTGCGCGCCAAGAAATGTATTCAAACGCTGTTCGCGGCGAAGGGATCGATCAACGCCGCCTGGTGGAGACAGACCCCCGGCCGCTCTGCGTTTTCCATGGCGCAGGCGATCCTTTTGTACGCTTGGACTATCTGATTTCGCTGCAATATCGAAATCTTTGGGCGAATCAGGTCCACGTCATCGCGGATGCAGGACATGCGCCGCACTGGCAATATCCAGAAGCTTTTAATGCTGTCCTTTGTGCTTTTCTATCGGACTGCGTTGCACAAACAGATTGAGACATCCTCATCGACCGCGTCACGATTTGAATTTCATACGGCTTTGAGTTTACAATCATTAGTTGACGCGCCCCGGACCAAGGGCGACGAATGATATGAGTACGTTCTTGACGCGAATCGGCCGTGAATGCGAACTGAACAGCTGATCCTGACAAGTCTCACCATCTCCGCTCGGAAGGGTGGTGGCGACCACTGCCTTATTCCTCATGGCGACAACATCGTCACTCGTTGAGCACGGTTAACCATGCAGTGTTTCGATGCGGTCGATTTTTTTACGTGTTACGAACTTGTTTGGCCGATTCACCCGAAGTATCGGTTTTCGGAAATCTCATATGGCAGGGTGGGATCATGCGAGTTTGGCCCGCCCGATGAGAATTGGAGCGCATAAGACAAAATGGTAGCCCAGCCCGCCCCTGTAGACGTTCACGTTGGAAGCCGAATCCTGCTTCGGCGAAAGCTTTTGGGCATGAGCCAAGACCAGTTGGCCAAGGCGATTGGTGTTACGTTCCAACAGGTGCAGAAGTACGAACGTGGCGCCAATCGCGTTGTTGCCAGCCGACTCTTCGAGATTGCCCGCGTTTTAAATGTACCGGTGTCGTTTTTCTTTGACGACATTTCGACACTATCGGGTCAGAGCGCTGTGGGGCTGCTTAATCATGATGATTCGGTCGAAACACCTCCCCTAACCGCCCGTGAAACCATGGAAATTGCCATGGTCTTTCACCGTATCCCGGATCGAGCGGTTCGCAAACGCATCTTCGATCTAATCAAGGCGATCGCCACCGGATTCGAACGAGCCAGCCCGGACGAACCGAAGCCGCTATAGATCTTGGGCGCCGACGGCCATCAAGATCCCCCGCTAAATTCCGCCATACTGTCGACGAGCATCGCGGCAAGATGTCGGCAGAATGACGGTAAGACGTACAGCCAGTATGTTGGTTGCGGATCGGTCTTCTCGACAAAAACCTGGGTCCTTGCGATCACCGTCCCAACGACGCGACCGACCGCAAATACGGACGGATGCAGGTCGATTAGGCAAAGCTTCTCAAGCACGCGTGTCGCCTTGGGCCCGGACAATTCCACAACCAAGCGAGACGACGAGGCATCGGTGATGGATACGTGCTGGCCGGCCAGTGTCCGACGCAAGATCGATTTCATCGCAGTGACATCGGGATGCACAACGAGCCAACAATCAGGCCCTAGCCACAGAACCTTTGCGCCCCCAGGGCTGGACGATACCGTGCACGGACCCAACGGCAGCGGGCATCCAACGGCGCCCATCGCCTCTTCTAGGAATGCCGGGTCATCCGGATTGCCGCGCAGATTGATCTGACACGCCAGTCGCACCTCTCGAACCGAAACCGCCGTCGACGAAGCGCCACTAAACGCCTCGGTGAACGCCGCGAGGCCGCTTCTTGGGTGCGCCCCGCTAGCCATCGCGCCGTACCCCATTACGGTCATAAAAGTTGGGCGTGGTGATCGCGACGGGGTGAGACTTACCCTCAAGCGGCGCATAGAGGCGCTCGCCGTGCCGGTTACGCCCGTGTTTGACCAGGCCAAGGGCAATCGAACGCCCAAGGGTGGCGCTCCAGTAGCTCGACGTCACATGCCCTTCCATGGCCACCGGCGGCCGTGACACCGGACGGGCGACCAGTTGTGCGCCCTCGGGGAGGACGACACGCGGATCATCGGTCAGGATGCCAACCAGCTGTTTGCGATCCCTGCGCTGATTGTCGGCGCGCAGAAAGGAACGTTTGCCGATGAAGTCACGCTTGTTTTTCGAGACAACCCAAGCCATGCCCAGATCCTGCGGCGAAACGGTCCCATCCGTCTCCTGACCAACGATGATGAAACCCTTTTCCGCACGCAGCACATGCATCGTCTCGGTGCCATATGGCGTTACGTCGACCGCCACGCCGGCAGCCATTACGGCATCCCACAACGTGGCGCCATGCTGCCACGCAACATTGATCTCGTACGACAACTCACCGGTAAAAGAAATTCGAAAGACCCGTGCCGATAGTCCCGCGACCGTGCCATTGCGGTAGGTCATGAATGGAAAACTTTTGCTATCGAAGTCAATGTCTTCACAGATCTTTTCCATGATGACGCGCGATTTTGGCCCGGCCAACGCCACAGTCGCCCATTCTTCGGTCACTGCGGTGCAATAGACTCGCAATTCCGACCATTCGGTCTGCAAATAGTCCTCCAAGCAATCCAGAACAGCGTCGGCATGGCCGGTCGTTGTTGTGAGCAAAAAGCGATTCGTGGCCAGTCGGGTGGTCGTGCCGTCATCGAACACCATGCCGTCTTCGCGACACATCAAGCCATAGCGGATCGACCCGACCGCCAGCCCGCTCACATCACTTGTATAGACTCGATCCAAGAACGCGCCGGCATCGGGCCCCTGAACGTCAATCTTGCCAAGTGTAGAGGCGTCAAGAACACCGCAACCGCTGCGTACAGCCAAACATTCGCGCGAAACAGCGGCGCGCATCTCTTCTCCCAGCCTTGGGTAGTACCACGGTCGTTTCCACTGGCCGACGTCTTCGAACACAGCGTCATGAGCGGCGTGCCAATCATGTATCGCCGTGATCCGGATTGGGTCGAGCCTGTCATCCAGCTCGCGCCCGGACATCGCGCCGAATGGAACTGGTGTATAGGGCGGCCGAAATGTGGTGGTACCGGTGGCGTCGATGGTCTGCCCGGTCGCCATGGCCAGGTTGGCGATCGCGTTGACATTGCCTGTTTTGCCCTGATCGGTGCCAAATCCGCTCAGCGTATAGCGCTTCATGTGCTCGACGTTTTCAAACCCTTCGCGAACGGCCAAGAGAATGTCGGCGGCCGTCGTGTCATTTTGAAAGTCGATGAAGTGCTTGTTCAGGTCCCCATGCGCCGCAGGTAAAATCCAGACTGCATCACAATGTTCGACCACCGGATCGTCGGACTTGCAGGCCGGGGGGGCGACTTTCGGATCACTAGCACCGACGGCGGTCGCTGCTTTACGGCCGGCTGCCGCACCATCGCTCAGGCAGCTGTTCAGATCGAAGCGCCCGCCAACGCCACCGGCCCACGATATTGGGCCGCTGACGCGATCGGGAACAAAGCAAGCGCGCGACGGGTCGAACGCGAGCCGGCCGCGTGCGTGACACAACAAATGGACGACCGGGCTCCAACCGCCCGACATCATCACCAAGTCACAATCGAATTTGCGCGCCGGGCCGGCGACGGACGCGCCATCTTCGCTTAACGCCCGCACTTCGACGCCGCTGACGTGTCGCGCGCCTCCGACGCCGGTTATGCAACAACCATCGAGCACACGTAGCTCCAAATTGTCGGCGCGCGCCCGCGCCCAAGCGGCCACATCGCGACGCGTGTCGACGATCGCCGCCACGTCAATTCCCGCCTCTTTGAGATCAAATGCCGCCTGGTAGGCGCCGTCATTGTTTGTCAATAAAACGGCTTGCCGCCCTGGCGCCACACCATAGCGATTTACGTAGCTCCGCGCTGCGCCGGCCAGCATAATCCCGGGCCGATCATTGTTGGCGAACACCAACGGTCGTTCATGCGCGCCCGTCGTCAATATCACGTGTTTCGCGCGAATGTGCCAAAGACGATAAAGTGTGCTCTCCGGGGTCGACGGTCGTTCAAAATCGTTAGATCGCCGTTCCAAAGCACACAGATAATTATCTTGGTAATAACCGAACACTGTGGTCCGGGACAGCAGGCGCACATCAGCGTTCGCGCACAACGCCGCGACCTGCTGGTCTACCCAATCCATCGCACCGGCACCATCGATCTGGTTTCGCGTGGAAAGAAGCGCACCGCCAAACTCGGCTTGCTCATCGGCCAAGATCACCCGCACGCCGGCCGCAGCCGCGGTTGATGCCGCGGCCAGCCCGGCCGGGCCACCGCCAACCACCAGTACATCGCAATGAACATGGCAGTGATCGTAGAAATCCGGGTCGGCTTTGGTGGGCGCTCGGCCCCAACCGGCCGCCATACGGATCATGGGTTCAAAGACTTTCATCCAGAGCGTTTGGGACGGCATGAAAGTCTTGTAATAGAAGCCGGCGGAAAGCAGCCCAGACAAACAACCCGCCACGGCCCCAAGATCGAAGCGCACCGTCGGCCAGCAATTGACACTTGTGGCGACGAGCCCATCAAACAGCTGAATTTCAGTGGCCTTCAGGTTTGGGATTGTTCGTGCGCCGATCCCCAACTGAACGAGTGCGTTGGGTTCCTCGACACCGCTGGCCACGATGCCCCGAGGACGATGGTACTTGATACTTCGGCCCACCAAGTGCCGGTCGTTGGCGATCAGGGCTGACGCAAGTGTGTCGCCCGCATACCCCGCCAGGCGTTCGCCGTTAAACGTAAACGACAATGGCTTTGCACGATCGATCCGACCGCCATCAGGCAAGCGATAGCCCACGGTTCAGGCTCTATCAGGTCGACATGGGACCGGCGGTGCCGTCTCGCCGACCTTGTAAACGACGAGTATTTCATAGGTCAATGTGTCACGTATTGCGTTGAACCAGCGTCGACAACCGGCCCAATGCATCCACCGCTCGCGATGGACACCTTTCGGACTGCGCCGAAAAAAAAGAAAATCAGCCCATTCCTGGTCACTCTTCGCGGCGGGATCCAGAGGTCGGGATATGTGTGCTCCGCCGCCATATCGAAACTCTCGCTCTGGTCGCGAGCCACAGTAAGGGCATTCAATAAGCAGCATGAACCCGGCTCCTGTTCGATCAATGGGCAACTGCGGCTGCGCCATGTTCATCGACCAGCCGGCCGCTCACAAACCGCTCTAAGCCGAAAGGCGCGCTTAACGGGTGTGGCGTGTCTTGCGCGATCGTGTGCGCGAAACACCAACCAGACCCGGGCGTTGCCTTGAACCCGCCGGTCCCCCATCCGCCGTTTATGTACAATCCGTCGATCGGCGTTTTCGTGATGATTGGCGACGCGTCCGGACATATATCGACAATGCCGGCCCAGCTGCGCATCATGCGCAAACGACTGAACGTGGGAAATAACGCGCACAAGGCAGCCATTTGTTCTTCGACTATGTGAAAACTGCCGCGCTGGCCATAGCCGACATAGGCGTCGATCCCAGCACCGATGACCAGCTCACCCTTATTCGACTGACTAACATAGACATGCACCGCGTTGGACATGACCACGCAGTTCAGCACAGGCTTTACCGGCTCCGACACCAAGGCCTGAAGGGGATGGCTCTCTATCGGCAGCCTCAATCCCGCCATCTCGCCCAAGACCGGTGTGTGCCCGGCTGCCACCAAAGCCACTTTCTTGGCTTTGATCATGCCACGGTTGGTTTGCACGCCGGACACCCGGCCGCGATCGCGCAGTATCCCGGTGACTTCGCACTGCTGGATAATATCGACCCCACGCGCATCGGCAGCCCGGGCATATCCCCAAGCGACAGCATCGTGGCGGGCCGTCCCGCCTCTACGTTGGAGGGTCGCCCCCATGACCGGATATCGCGGCCGTTGTGACGTATCGACAATCGGACAGAATTTCCTGACTTGCTCGGCGCTTAGCCATTCTGCGTCGACACCATTCAGCCGATTCGCGTAAACACGGCGTCTGCCTTCACGAACATCGTGAAGGTTATGCGCCAGGTTCAACACCCCCCTTTGGGAAAACATGACATTGTAGTTCAGGTCCCGGCTCAAACCCTGCCAAAGCTTGAGCGCATGTTCATAGATTGCCGCACTCTCGTCCCAAAGATAGTTCGATCGCACAATTGTCGTGTTGCGCCCCGTGTTGCCGCCCCCCAACCAGCCTTTCTCCAACACCGCAACCTTGGTGATGCAATGGTTCTTTGCCAAATAATACGCCGTTGCGAGGCCGTGGCCGCCGCCGCCGACAATGACAACGTCGTATTCCGCCTTCGGCTGTGGGTCGCGCCATTGCCGCGGCCATTTACGGTGATGGCTCAACGCGTTGCGCGCGAGCGAAAAGATCGAGAAACGTGTCACTGCCGGCTCTCAGAGTTCCTGATTCACCATCGCGTTCGGGCGCGCCACGCGGCTTCGGTCAATGTCGCGACACGATCGCCATGCAAATGTTAAACAGAGCCCGCAAGTCTCACCAGTCTGAACGAGTACTAATCAGAGTTGCCACCCGGCGCATCCCAAGAGGCACAACAACGAATTCTAGCGCATGATGTTGATGATGCCATGATGAAATTTGCAAGTGCCCTGGGTATCGCGCGATCGCTTTTGATCTATCATGCGATTCCATTTCGTGCGCGCCGAATGGGCCAGCTCTATCGTCAGTTTATGGGGCCCGGCGATCTTTGCTTCGATATTGGTGCACATAGTGGCAACCGGGTTGGCTGTTGGCGTCGACTTGGTGCGCGTGTTGTCGCGGTTGAGCCGCAGGCCGCATTTGTTCAGTTGCTGAGATGGCGTCATGGGGCCGATCCGCAGACCATCATTGAAGAGACGGCTGTCGGCCGAACAACGGGCCGCGCCACACTTCTGGTCAGTGCATTGACACCTACGGTCAGCACATTGTCCGAACAGTGGATCAAGAATGTGAGTCAAGACGCCGGCTTCGCCCATGTGCGTTGGTCCGCCCGCCACGACGTTGACGTCACGACTCTAGATAATCTGATCGATCACTATGGTACGCCGGCCTTCGTCAAGATTGATGTCGAAGGCTATGAGGCCGACGTGCTCGCGGGTCTTTCGTCGCCGATCCCCGCGTTGTCTTTCGAATATGTACCGGCCGCCATCGATGTGGCGCTTACTTGTCTCGATCACTTGTCAGAACTTGGTCCCTATCAATTCAACGTGTCCCGTGGTGAGAGCCATCGCCTGGTTTTTAAGACCTGGCTTGAGCCGGACGCGGTTCGCGCTTTTCTTTGTGCGCAGTCGCGGCGAGACAAATCTGGTGACATCTATGCGCATCGGACAGACGGTCGCCTGGCAACGGGGTTTGATACGTCAACTCGCCTGGAGTGATCGAAAGATGCACACAGCGGCACATCGATGCGCGTTTCGGATGTTGGCTGCTGGCATCTCACCCACACATTGTCCGACCAGATTGTCGGCGTATTGAGGCCGAGAACCTCAATCGTCGCCTACATATTGAGCGACGCCTTTACGCCGTGACGGGCTGGGCTGTGCGCGCGAAAACAGCTCGGCCAGGTCCAAGTGTGGACTTGGAAGATTCGTGCCATGCCGGGCCACCGGCACAACCGGGGTGGACTGCCCATAAACTTGTAAAAGATCATGGAAAATCCGCTGCACTATCATCCATAATATGTGGACACTTGCCTGGTCGCGCGGACAAAAGCGGCATGCGGGGAAATTGAGAGGGAGATTGATATGTCACGTGCGCCCGCACGCTTGTTTCATGCCGCTGCGGATCCGGCTTCAGTACATTGGCAACGGTTCTCAGTTCCGTTCGAATATCCCGTTTGTTTCACAGACTCACTGTTTGACCCTGCAAATAGGGTGCTGCGCGATGTCCTCTGTCGTTTAGAACCGGACAAGCGCCATCGGTGTTTGGTGTTCCTCGACGACGGTCTGTTGCCCGCATGTCCGAATCTTGCAGGCGACATCAAAGGATACGCGCACCGACATGGGCGATCCATCGACTTGGTGGCGGATCCTATCGTCATCCCCGGGGGCGAGCGGATAAAATCCGAGCTTCATTTCGTTGAGCGCATGCAGCAGAGTCTGTATGACCATCACATCGACCGCCACTCTTACGTAATTGCGATAGGCGGCGGCGCGGTTCTTGACGCCGTCGGCCTGGTTGCCGCCACCACCCATCGCGGTGTCCGCCATATCCGCGTGCCAACAACCGTCTTGTCGCAAAATGATTCCGGTGTCGGCGTCAAGAATGGTGTCAACCTTTACGACCAAAAGAACTATGTCGGCACGTTTGCGCCGCCGTTCGCGGTCCTCAACGACTATGCATTCGTCAAGCAATTGCCGGCCCGCGACAAAGTTGCTGGCATGGCGGAGGCCGTCAAAGTCGCACTTATCCGAGATGGCAAGTTTTTTCACTGGCTCGAACGTCACGCCGACGACTTGGTGACGTTTGAACGCACCGCCATGGTTGAAATGATCCGCCGCTGTGCAGAGCTACATATGCATCAAATCGCACACGGCGGCGATCCGTTTGAGCAAGGCAGCGCGCGCCCCCTTGATTACGGCCATTGGTCCGCGCACAAATTGGAGGGCCTAACCCGATACCATCTTAGACATGGCGAAGCGGTCGCTATCGGACTCGCGCTGGATGCCCGATATTCCGTTGTATCGGGTTTGCTCGCGTCCGGTGCCGAAGACCGCATATTCTTCTTGCTCGAGCATTTGGGCTTTAAATTGTGGCATCCCGCGATCGAAATGACGAATGTCGATGGCAGGCTCAAGCTGCTGGATGGTCTCACGGATTTTCGCGAGCATCTCGGTGGCGAGTTGACAATAACCCTCCTGTCCGACATTGGTATCGGTGTCGAAGTTCACGAAATTCGGGAGGAACTCGTCGCCGAGGCGATCGATTGGCTGAAGGCGCGGGAATATACGTGATGCGGCTCGGCGGCGCGCCAGATCTAGGACACCTGACCTATTGCACGAACATCCACGCCGGCGAAGATTGGCAAGAGGTCGATGCGGCCCTGCGTGAACATTTGCCCGAAATCAAAGCGGCGTTTTCACCCGAAAATGCTATGGGCATTGGATTGCGCCTATCCGCCACGGCCGCGCGCGGCTTAAGCAATCCTGAAACCATGGCCAGATTTCACCAGTTTCTTGCCGACGGCAATTATTACGTTTTCACATTAAATGGTTTTCCGTACGGCACATTTCATGGCGGTCGGGTAAAGGAAGAAGCTTACCGGCCGGATTGGAGCGAAGCTGACCGACTGACCTACACGAATCAATTGGCTCAGCTCTTGGCTGAGCTTCTGGATGAAAACATGGCCGGCAGCATCAGCACGGTGCCGGGCACGTTTGGACCGTGGGCCGGGGGTCGCATCGACGCGATTGTCGACAACCTGATCGCGCACGTTGCCTATTTGGTCGAACTTCAGGGACGAACGGGAACCACGATCGAGCTGGCTTTGGAACCAGAGCCGCGATGCCTGTTGGAAACGATCGCCGAAACGGCGGCATTCTTCGACGAGCGCCTATTTGCGCCGTCGGCCGAGGCCCGGTTGGCTGATTTGACCGGATTGACGCGCGGCGAGGCGGCAACTGCGCTGCGCCGACATCTCGGCGTTTGCTATGACGTCTGTCACGCCGCGGTAGAATTCGAAGACCCGCAGGCGAGCATCGCGCTATTGCAAAACGCGGGCATTCGCATTGGCAAACTGCAGCTCAGCGCGGCATTGCGGGTCATGGGAATTGACGACAACAAAAAATCACAATTGCAGCCGTTCGACGAACCGGTTTACTTGCATCAAGTGGTTGCCAATCGCAACGGCCACATGTCTCGCTATCTCGACTTGCCGGAAGCGCTCGCCCAAGGCGTAACGGGCGAATCTGTTGAGTGGCGCATTCACTTTCACGTTCCCATTTTTCTGGAACAGATGAAGATGTTTTCGACAACGCAAGATTTCTTGCGGGAAATTCTGGCGATACACCGCGAAACGCCGATCTCCGAGCATCTTGAAGTTGAAACCTACACCTGGGATGTGTTGCCGGAGCAGTATCGAAATGTGAGCATCGGCGCCGCCATCGCGCGTGAGCTGAACTGGACGCGAGATCGGCTGGTGTCATGAGGTGGCGCGTCGCGCTCAAGTTGGGGCGCGTATCCAATTTGCCGACCGTTTGGACAAATGTGGTGGCGGGCTTGGTCCTCGCCGGCGGTCACGTGCTTGATGCGCGCGGCCTGATGATCATCGTGGCGTTCTCGCTCTTTTATATCGGTGGCATGTATCTGAACGATGCCTTCGACGCGCACATCGATGCGCGCGAACGTCCGGAACGGCCAATCCCCGCAGGGGATATTGGGCGCGGGACCGTATTTCTTTCAGGGTTCGCCATGCTGGCGGTGGGGATCGCGATACTGGCTGCGATCGGCCAGATACCGAGCGATGGGACCGGGCTTTGGTCTGCCGTCGCCGGCGCAATGCTGGCCGCAACAATCGTTTTATACAACTGGCACCACAAGGAGAACCCACTCAGCCCCGTACTAATGGGTCTGTGCCGGGTGCTCATTTATCTCGGCGCGGGTCTATGCGTTAGCGTTGCGCTGCCCAATCCGCTGCTTGCAGGCGCCGGTTTGTTGCTTTGCTATCTGATCGGTTTGACCTATGTCGCGAAACAGGAAAATATCAATGAGATAGGCAACATGTGGCCCCTGGCCTTCTTGGCCGCGCCGGTCTTGTATGGCCTCAACCTCATCGTGACGGTACCACTAACCGCCGTGTTTTGGGTAGCCCTGTTCGGTTGGATATTGGTCGCCCTTCGGTTCATCATACGCCGTGCCGCCGGAGATATCCCGCGCGCGGTGGTGAGCCTCATCGCCGGCATCTGTCTTTTGGACGCGATGCTGATAGCCGGCGCTGGCCAATTTCCCTTGGCGTTGCTTGCCGTCGGCGGATTCGCGTTAACCTTGGCCCTGCAACGTTATGTGCCAGGCACATAGACAGCGAGCGCGCCTCAGTTAAAGATGTGGTCGAGAACGAGTTGTTTGAAGTTTGTCGCGTCGACGCTATCGCGGGGCAATAGATCCGGGCGGGAACTGATAACCAGGGGGCCATGTTGTGCGTCTTCGATGAGGCGACCGTGGGATCCCCTGACAATTTGCGTGTCCTTGAGCGAAATCACGTCGAACAGGCCCCGGAAGCCCATTCTTGCCCTCACGAATCGTGTCGCGATTGCCAGTTTCGGCCAGCGGATTTCAGGGTCGATAAACAACTCGACTGGGTCGTAACCGGGCTTGCGGTGAATATCAACGGTTCGCGCGAAGTCCGGCGCGCGCGCATCATCAAGCCAATAGTAGTAACTGAACCATCGATCCGCATGGGATACCGCGACAAGTTCACCGGCGCGCGGATGATCGAGACCGGTGGCACGTTTACCCTCTTCATCCAAAACGGCCTCGACACCGTCGAGCTTCTCAAGCATGGCTTTGATTTCTTGGACCCGCCCCTTGTCTTCGGCATAGACATGGGCAACTTGGTGGTCAGCCAAGGCAAAGGCCTGTGAGGCACCGGCATCCAACAGCTCGCGCCCGTTCTCGACACGCACCTGAATCAGTCCGGCGTCACGCAAAGCGCGGTTGATATGTACGGCATCGGAAACAGCCGTAATTCCGTATTCTGAAACGACGATAGTGTCCGCGCCACGGCTTTCCGCCGCGGCAAAAAGCTCGCCGCATACCGCGTCAACTTCGGCCAAATCTTTTTGGATTTGCGGATGGTCCACATCCGGGCCAAGGCGCTGTAGATTGTAGTCCAGATGCGGCAGATAGCAGAGCGTCAATGTCGGTGCGCGCGTGTCCATAACGTGTATCGTTGCGCGCGCAATCCATTCGCTCGATGAAATGTCGGTTGCCGGCCCCCAAAATTTGAACAGGGGGAACATGCCGAGCTTGTCGTTCAGTTCGTTGCGCAGATGGGACGGATGTGCGTAGTGATCCGGTATCTTGCGGCCGTCCGCCGGGTACATGGGTCGGGGTGTCGCGCTCCAATCCGCGCTTGAGTACATGTTGTACCACCAAAACATTTTCGCGCAGGTAAAGCTGGGATCGCGTGCCCGGCCCGCCTCCCAAATTTTTTCGCCGCCGATTAGCCGGTTTGATTGCCGCCACAACAAAACCTCCGACTGGTCGCGGAAGTACCAACCGTTCGCGACGGCACCATGGCCGGACGGCGACAGACCGGTTGCAAGCGTCGATTGCACTGTACAGGTGACCGCCGGAAAAGCAGTGTTGAGGGGGCGCCATGCCCCGCGTTGCGACAGGCGATGCAGATGCGGCGTATGTTGGTTAATGAGCGCCGGCGTCAGGCCAACGACCAAGCAAACGAGTGTCGGTTTCATTCGGCAGCTCTACCAGGTCGGCCCCAGCAATAGCAAATGGTTTGCCCTTCCCAAGTTTTGCACTCGTCGTGTAAACTAATGTGGCATTAAAGATACGGCCAAGCTCGGTAAATCCGGATGATGAGGTGGCCATGGCCGCGCCCGAAAGACAACTCGAACTGCTCACGATGTGGCTGCAAAGACAGCTGCCGGTTGTGGCACGTGGCTGGCTGGATGCGCAACTAGACAAGTTGCGGAAAGATCCGTCGGAAAAGGCTTTGCACATTTTCTTGGGCATGGCACCGCGGAAGATTGGACGAGACGATTTGGCGCTGAGCGAGCAAGATCTCGCCGCCGCGCAAGATGTCAGAACGGGCTGGGACCCGACGGGTTGGACAGTCGATCAGACCGCGCGCATTCTTGCATTGTGTCAAACTGGCCTGATCGGAAGTGCGTTTGCCGCCCTGTTCGCCGATCTGTGTCGAACGGCCGAAGTGCAAGAAGCCATTGCGTTCTATCGCGGCCTGCCGCTGTACCCTGATCCGGAGCTCCTGGAACTGCAAGCGGCCGAGGGATTGCGTACCAATGTGCGCGCCATATTCGAGGCCGTCGCCCATCGCAATCCTTATCCGCGTGAGGTGTTCAACGAAGATCGTTGGAATCAAATGGTCCTGAAAGCCCTGTTTATCGGCAGTACGCTCGATCCGATCCAAGGGCTGGATGAACGGGCGAACGCCATATTGGCGCGCATTCTACGCGATTTCGCACACGAGCGATGGGCAGCAGGTCGACAGATCGCACCTGAATTGTGGCGCTGTGTTGGACCATTTTCCGATGGTGAAACACTGGCTGATTTTGAGCGGCTGATGGAAAGCGACAGCGATAGTGACCGGGAAGCAGCCGCCCTGGCGCTTGCTGCAAGTCCGGCACCGGACGCACGGCAGTATCTGATCCGCATGCCCGAACTTGCGTTGGCTGTCGAGAGCGGCGCCTTGACATGGCAAAATCTTTCAGACGGCGCCACCGCATGAGAATGGCGGAGCTTAGCTGGCAACGGCGAGCCATGGTTCGCCGTAAGGAGACGTGATAATGCAATTGATCGACCCGCACGCGCATATGCTTTCGCGCACCACGGACGACTATGAAGCCATGGCTGCGGCCGGAATCGTCGCCGTCATCGAACCCGCATTTTGGCTCGGCCAACCCCGAACCAATGTGGGTTCCTACATCGACTATTTGTCCGCCCTACTTGGTTTTGAACGTTTCCGCGCTGGGCAATTCGGAATCCGACACTATTGCACGATTGGTCTCAACTCCAAGGAAGCCAACAACGAAGAACTTGCCGAAGCTGTCATGGAAATACTGCCGCGATTCGCTCTCAAAGAAGGCGTGGTCGCCATCGGCGAAATTGGCTATGACGAACAAACCGATTTGGAGGACAAGTACTATAGGTTGCAACTTGAGCTCGCCAAAGAGCTCGACCTGCCGATCATGATCCACACGCCCCATCGCGACAAGAAACGCGGCACGACACGATCAATGGATGTGATCGAAGAACACGGCATCCCGGCTTCCAAAGTGGTTATCGACCACAACAACGAGGAAACGGTTGCGGAAGTTCTTGATCGCGGTTTCTGGGCCGCATTTTCGATCTACCCAAGCACAAAGATGGGCAACGCCCGAATGGTGCAGATTCTTCGCCGCTACGGCGCGGAACGCATCATTGTTGACTCCGCCTGCGACTGGGGAATTTCGGAGCCCCTCGGTGTCGCGAAAACAGCGAAGTTGGCATTGGAAAGAGGCATTCCGGAGTCCGTTGTTCACCTTGCTTGCTACAAGAACGCGCTTGATGCCTATGGACAAAGCGGGCAGCTGCAGGAAGATGACTGGCTCAATCCGCCGTCGATCGATCAGCGCACGGTTTATGAAGGCAATTCGATCCTTCGCGGTGGCCGAGAGCCCGTGGTCGCGGAAGGCCGCAATCGGCGCACAATGGAGGAACTCATAATCGAGTAAGCGCGATTGCGTGCTGTGAGGCTTGCGTCTGACAGACCAATAAAGCGATAGGGGCGAACGCCCGCACACTTGCCTGCACAAACGAGAGCGGTGAAAAAAGGGGCAGCAACATTCTGCTGCCCCTTTCGTCATGTTTGTCCTGCGGTCTTAGCCGCCGGTGTGCGTAATGGTCCAGACCAAACCGGAGCCTTTGGTCGTATAGAACGGTGACGGCATCTCAAAATCAACGTAGACCTCGCCGTAATCGACGACGTACATGGTCTTGCCGTCATTGGAGAAGACAACGTCGTTTGGCCGCTCCAGGCCGCCCCGATTTTCTTCCTTTTGATAGGCGTTGGGGCCCGGTTCAATATTCTGCGCAAAGGCCGTCCAGCGCACACCCGTGGGTTCCAGGAACTCAACCTGAAGGATCATTGGCCAGGTCGGGATGAGGCTTTCCGGACCCGTGTCCAGAATGCCGTAGACGGCGCCGAACAAATCATTGTCCGCACCAAAATTGCTCGCGCTCCAAGCAATTCCATCGATCGGGTTGTTGGTATCCCATTCCAGAACCGGGTTGATATAGCCGTCCGGATTCGGGTTAGCGGCAATCAACGGAACACCGCGGTTGCCCTCAACATGCGGTTGGAACCGGTATGGGAAATCCGGCGGAATGAACGGCTTGTCGCCGATATAGAGGTTTGGATACGGCCGGTCGACCTTGGCGCCGTCATAAGTGCGCCAGCCGAACCGCTTGTTCGAGACAAAATTAAAACCTTCCTTGTCCGGGAAGCCCGCGTCTTGTCCCATCTCGGTAACGACCCACAGCTTTTCGGCACCATTGGCAACACGTCGATTACCGAGATCGTTGGCGCCATTATCGGACACGGCCAGTGCGTTCTCCCACTTGGTCCCCGCCGGTCCAAAGGCTATGCCGGCCTGATTTCTGAATCCCCAGGCATAGTTCTCCATCTTGTCGTGGGGGAAAATGCCGTCATCACCCTGATCCGAAAACTTGACGCGGATCACGGACCCGTGGCACGGGGTTTGTGCCTTGATGACCATGCCGGGTTCCGCGGGCACACCGACCGGCAGCAACGCACCTGTCAAACGGCCATCGCTCGAACGCACGTTGAGGCCCGTATGGACCATGTCACGGCACACGGCGTCGTGTGGTGTGGTACCGTGGCCGTCATTGTGCTTTACCCAATACGGATCGTTCGGCACATCGGTCCAGCCATGATTGTCCGGATCGGCAAAACCGGTATTGCTCGGAAACCCGAGGGCAAAATACAGATAACCGTCTTTGCAAGTGACACCGCCGTTGCGATGGTCACCGACCATCAGGTCTTTAACCACCAGTTTCGGCTCACCCTCAACGCCGTCAATCTCAAAGATCTTCTCGCCATATTCCGGCACGTACACTTTGCCGTTCTCCGGGCAATAGCCGATCTCGTTCATCACCGTCGTGAACGTTCCGATGCCGATGTCACGCAAGTGGTTGCCGCTGGGATCAAAGACCTTGACATGTGGCGGATCGATTTCGTCAAGACCACCAAATAGCGGTCCTGAAATCGCCACCCAAAGATTGCCGTCACCGTCAATGGTTGCCGCCGATGGCGTGTCAAGACCAGAGACAAACACGCCGACCTCGTAGCCGTCGGGCACCACAACCTTTGACGGATCTGGCGTGATTGCCTTGCGTTTTTCCCAGCCGCCGGACTCGCCTGTTCCTTCCATGTCTGCCATGGCCATGCCGGCCGATAGGCAAACAGAGAAGGCAACGAGCGCCGTGAGCCTGCGTCCCTTCATGTTAACCTCCCTTACTGTGAGCTCAAATCACGCTCAATACAGGGTCAGGCTACGGATGTAGGAGACAATGTCCTTGATGTCGCTATCGGAAAGAACACTCTCCCAAGCCGGCATATACCCACTCTTGCCGACTTCCGGCCCGCCCTTCGAAATGACCTGAACCAAATATTCATCCGGTAACAGGTCCACATACCCCCGCCTGGTCAGTGTATCGACATGGGGCATGAACGTTTTCGCCGCGCCGCGACCTTTTTCACCGTGGCAGCCCGCACAGTGCTGAATGAACAAAGCAGCGCCCTGCTCCACATCCTCGGCAGCAGCCGGCTGTGCTGCAATAAATGCAGCCCAGGCAAGCATCACGCACGCCAATCCGATTGACCGCATGTCAGCACTCCTTGGACTCTTCCTGATTTCGTCTGTCAAATCTCGCGGCAGTTTGTCAGCATCTTACTTGAACCGAACCGAGCTTCAGAGCCGCTCCGCTCCGGATCATCGTTATGTCTTGAAAAGCGCCATGGGGCCATGTCCAATTTTGCCGATCCCACCGCAATTCTAGGCGTAACTCACCGCGCCGCATCACCCAATTGGAATTATTGTGCCGCCCACTTGATTTGGTGTTCATGACGCCCGCGACCGCCAAAGCCATTTGCAGCAGCGTAGTGCGCGTACCACAGCATGGTCAATGTAGATTTCGTGACTCACGTACCTATTTCAAGTCGCAGCTTGGACAGTCTGGTACGCCATTTCGACAGCTTTGTCGGGCGGTGCCATTTCAACCAAGTTTTGCTATCCGCAGCAAATTCTTTTCCATCGCAGCCTTCTCGATGAACACATGCCGCACCGGTTGGCACGTGTCTGTCCAACTGCACGAAAGCACCAACAATTGGTCGAGATCCATTCTGATGTCGGACCGCGTCTTCGATCCGATACCGGACTACACGACATCACCGAGTTTGCCCTCAAACCGCGACCCAAACAAAAAAACAGCGCGACACGGCCAAACGCGACAGGGGGTTATCCATGACCGCGTTTCGCGAGGCCTTGACCTGTGTTCGTTTTATCAACAACGATTTGTTCCATAAGTAACGCCGCTGACTATCTCGCCTCCGGCGGCCGCGTGGTATCATGTTGCTGGCGCGACCCCAAGACCGGCCGAACGAGTAGAAACAAGACCGGCGGCACGACGGCGCTTGCCGCCAACGCGAAGCCGGGCGTCAACTGCCCGGTGCTGCCCAACGCCGCAAAAGCGAACCCCAGCGGCACGGCACCGCAAGCCAACGCAGGGACGAATTTCTTTGCGGGCATGCGCGTCAGGCCAGCCATACACGCCACGACCTCGGGAAAAACCGGAAGCCAACGCGACAGCACGACCAGCCACATTCCGATCCCACCAGCGACCCGGCGACCCTCTGTTAGCCCTCTCTCACCCAACAACCGGCGCGCGACACGTTCGCCAAAGGCGCGGCAAAGCAGGTAGCCCGCAAGACCCGCAGCAACAGCGCCGATGGACGCCACAATTCCGCCAACAAGCGCGCCATAGATCATGCCCAACACCGTCATGATCGCGGTCGCAGGGATCGGCAGCACGAGGTCCGCGACTAGTAGCCCTATCCCGACCGCCCAAGCCCAGCCGCCAAAGCCACGCAACCACTCTAGCGCCGCCGAAACGGAAAATGCGTCTTCCAGATGGCCGCCCCAGATCAAGTACGGAACGATCACGAGTAGCGCGAGACTGAGAAAAACCGCCAACAGCCGTGCCATATGTCGTGACTTTCAAATGAATCGGGCCGGTACGCAGGTCGCGCCAAGCGCACATTCCCCTTGTGCCTTATGTCGGCACAATCACCGCGCGACCGATTCCTTTTCAGTCGTCGCACATTCATTCGTATAGCAACCCATATCACTGTTTCCCACTACCATACTTCGTGATACGGCCGCAGTTCGACATCGAACGACCAAGCTGACCGATCTTGATGGGCAATGTGAAACATTTCATCGGCGATCGCACTCGGTTTCACAAAGAAATCATCGGGCTTGTCCGGTGCCATGCGTGGCCGTGTCCAGGGTGTGTCGATCATTGCATCGACCGTGACGTAGGCCACGTGAATACCCTTCGGGCCGAATTCGCGGGCCAAGGATTGTGCCAAGATTCGTTGTGCTGCCTTGGTCGGCGCGAAAATCGGCGTGTGCGGCTTACCGCGATGAGCCGACGTGTTCCCGGTGATCAGAATTGTGCCCTTCCCCGCCGCAATCATGTCCGGAATGACCGCCCGGCCGAGATAAAACAACGCGGTCGTGTTAATCCGGAAATTGTGTTCCAACAAGCTGGGATTCGCGTCGAGGAACTTGACCCAACCACCGCCGACCGCGTTGTGCAGCACCACCTGGGGCGCGCCCATGTCCGCTTTGACCCGTGCGACCGTTGCGACCAAATGATCGAGATCGGCCACGTCACAGGCATAGCCCCGCGACCCCGGCAATTCGTTCTCGAACTTTCGCAAACGGTCTTCGGACCGCGCCAACATAGCGACACGATAGCCGCCATTGGCAAATCGCCGGGCCGCGGCGCCGCCGGTTCCCTCGCCGAGCCCGGTCACCAAAAAGACAGGTTGTTTGGCCTCGGTCATACACCCCTCCATGTTCGCCCCACCACAGGGCCTTGTCGTCACAAGACGGTGAACATCCTATCGACTCGGTCAGGCTTGACTTGACCAAAGAGCGGGCACCGGCTGTGCCAACACGTCACATCGCCCCTGATAGCCGCATACGGTTCTGGTCCGTTGGTGGACAAGGCGGCAACATGGGCAAAATCAACTACAGCTCGGAGTCAGCGTTGTGAAGCTTTACGATTTCGGCCCGGCCGCCAATTCCAAGCGCGTGCGCATGTTCCTGTCTGAGAAACAGCTCAAGATACCTGTTATCGAGCTGAATGTGCGTGACGACGCACAGTTCAAAGAACCCTACACCACCATGAACCCTTTCCATTGTGTACCGTTTCTTGAGCTGGATAACGGCACTGTGATAGCGGAGTCGATCTCAATTTGTCGCTATCTGGAAGAGCTGCACCCGGAGCCATCACTGTTCGGTCGGGACCCGGTGGAGCGGGCCATCATCGATATGTGGAATCGGCGGGTCGAGCTTGACGGTTTTATGCCGATTCTCCACGCGACTCGAAACAGCGTGCCGCTTTTCGCCGGTCGTGTCGTGCCGGGCACGCGCACAGACCTTCCACAGCTTCCGGTCATGGTCGAACGTGGCAAAGAAATGCTGGACATCTTTCTGGCGCGGCTCGAGCCCCAATTGGCCAAGAACGATTTCGTCGCGGGTGCCAAAGTCAGCATCGCGGATATCACCTGCTATTTCGTCATCAACATGGCCAATCGGTTCGAGATGGATGTGGCAAGCCGCTATCCCGGCATACAGCGCTGGCACACAATGTTTTCAGCGCGGCCGAGTACGGAGGCATAGAATCACCGGACATTGGCTTGGTCCGGAGCAACCGACGACACCGCCCAAATCCTGAATCGATGGACACCTTCAACACCATGACGAACGCACCCGCTGAAATTTCGGAAGGCGACGCCGAGGGCGAGATTCGGGTGCTCTATGAAGACATTCGATCGACCATGAATGTCGGCATGGTCAACCTGATTTACCGTCGAATGGCCATGGTCGATGGTCTGCTGGCGTGGGTTTGGGGCGCTATACGCCCGGCACTGACAACCGGCTGCGCCACGCGCGCATTGGCGACCCTCGAATCCAAAACCCACTGGCCGACCACGCCTGCAATCCCTGCCTCCACGTTCGCTGTGCTGGGCATCGACACACAAGACTTGGCGGCCATTACGCACATGCTCGGCGACTACAATCGCGGCAATGGACTCAATCTGTTTGTTCTGACGGCACTGGCGGCAGCTTTGAACGCCAACGCACCCCACACAAAAAAAACGGCGGCAGACGTCGACGTCGGCCGCCATACGCCGCGGCCTTTGCCACCAATCATTGCGATGAGCCAGATGGCGCCAGCAACATCCAACCTGGTGCGTGACCTGAGCACTCCCATCGCACCACCCGGAAAGCCGATGATTCCCAGCCTGTTTCGCCATTTGGCGCGCTGGCCCGGTTATCTGGCCGTCGTGGCGCCGACGATCATCCATCTCGCAAAATCGGGCGAACTATCGCAACTTTCCGGCGCCATTCAGCAAAAGGTATCTGGTGTCGCGGCTGACTTCAGTCAGGACATCGCTTTTCCACACGGCGTCGCCCCGCCGGACGCAGCAACACAAAAATATTGGCTTGATCAATTGCATGCCTACACATCAAAACCGATTCCCGAGATGTTCGTCATAGGGCACGTTTTGCGTCGCGCCTTGCCAGAACCCCAAAACGCGCAGGGGTGACTCAACGAAGCCGGCCATCTTCATCATCGCGCAAGCGGTTTACTATGATGGCAATGGGGCCAAATGGCGCCTTCAGAACGAAGCTTCGTTTGGGAAGGAGACCCTTATGACACGACGACACAGTATCGGCCGCCGTCGTTTCATCGGTACAGCGACAGCGGTAGCGGCGGTCGCAATTGCGGCACCCTATGTCAAAACAACCCATTCTGCTGGTCAATTGGCATTGGGCGTACAGGACCACTGGATACCCGGCGTCAACGACGTCGTTGCGCGAATTTGTAACGATTGGGGACGCGCGAACAATGTCGGCATCAGCGTCGATTTCATCACTAGCGTCGGCAACAAACTGGCTTTGACGGCACAGGCGGAAGCGCGCGCGGGCATCGGCCACGACATCTATCAAATGGGCTTATGGGGCCCCAGCATCCAAAGAACGAAGTTGGAACCCTTGGACGACGTCATTGCCGATATCGAAGCCTCTGTCGGCCCCATCGACGCCGCAGCGAAATACTGCTTCTACATTGATGGTGCGTGGCGTTCCTCACCCGTGGCCGTGATGGGGCAGACCCATGCTTTCAATAGCCGCATCGATCATTTTCGAGAATTCGCCGGCATCGACCTGACCGACATGTTTCCGGCCGGCCCCCGCGACGCCGACAAAACCGCGGCTTGGACCTATGATGGGCTTCTGTCCGCGGCTCAAAAGACTCACGCCGCGGGCCATGGATTTGGAGCGGCCTTGTCGCCGACTCCTGATGCCACATTTTGGCTTTCGCCCCTGTTTGCAGCGTTTGGCGCGGTATTGGTCGACGCCAATCGCGACATCACGGTGGACAGTGACGAAACGCGCGCCGTGCTCGCATATATGAAAGAACTCAGTCAGTTCATGCCCGACACGGTTTATGCGTGGGATGATGCCAGCAACAATCGTTGGATTCTCTCGGGCAACGGTTCCGCGGTGATCAATCCGCCAAGTCCCTGGGCAGTCGCGAAACGCGACCGACCAGACATTGCACCGCTGATTTGGCATCACGATTTGCCTGCCGGTCCGCGTGGCCGGTTCCGCCATTTGATACCGAACGGTTGGGGCATTTGGCACTTCTCGGAAAACAAGGAAGCCGCCAAGGATTTGCTACGCCATGTGGCACAACGACACATCGTGGAAGAACTCGTCACCGCCAGCAACGGATATGAAGCGATTATTTTCGACTCGTTTCGTGATTTTGGTGTCGTCGAAGCCGCCGCGCCGCCCGCCGGTACCCTGTACAACTATCCGACACGCGGCGATGAACAGCTCATTCTTTGCGGCACCCCAGCGCCCAACGACGTCGCGGCCCAAATCTTCACCCAGGGCATCTACGGCAATCTAGTTTCGCGTGTTACCGCCGACAACGAAACGTTTGACGATGCGATATTGTGGGCCGAAGACGAACTGGCGGGGCTCTTGCGCACCTGACCCGGATGCCACGCAGACCATAGCCACGCAATAATTTGCCGAAACAGGGGAGATGCAGCCATGGCCAGAATGTCGGGGGGTCGATTCATAGCGGAAACGTTTAAAAGTTACGGTATCACACACGTTTTCTTTATGCCGGTGATCGCCCCCAGAGCTTTGTTGGAAATGGAGTCGCTCGGCATCAAACGAATCATGACCCATGGTGAAAAGCCTGCCGCCTACATGGCCGATGGTTATGCGCGGGTTAAACGCGGCGTCGGTATTTGCATGGCCCAATCGGTCGGTGCGGCAAACCTCGCCGCCGGTTTGCAGGATGCTTTTCTGGCCTGCACGCCCATCATCGCGATTACCGGGCGGCAAGTGCAGATCAATCAAAATCGCCACGCCTATCAAGAGATCGATCACATCAAACCCTACGACGCCGTCACCAAATACAACGTGCCGGTGACCGGATTGGATCAGCTTCCTTATGCCTTGCGGCATGCGTTTCGCGAGGCGACGACGGGAACACCCGGGCCGGTCCATTTGGACTTTGACGGATTCGTCGGCCAGCAAATCGCTGAACCGGAAGCCGACTTCGAGGTGATTGTCGAGGCCCCATTCACGCGGCTGCCGCCCTTCCGGCCGGAACCGGGGAAGGATCAGATTGAACACGCCGTGCGCCTACTCACCGAAGCGGCGCGCCCAGTCATTATCGCCGGCGGCGGGGTCGTCCAATCGGATGCCGGGCCGGAATTGGTCGCCATCGCGGAAAAGCTACAGATTCCGGTTGCCACGTCTCTCAACGCCAAAGAGACATTCCCCCACGATCACCCGCTCGCCGTTGGCGTGCCCGGTCAATATTCGCGTGCCTGCGCTAACCAAACGGTCGCCGGGGCCGATTTGGTGTTTTTCGTTGGCAGCCACGCCGGCGGTCAAGTGACAAACGAATGGAACCTGCTGCGACCGGGCACGCCGGTCATGCAGCTCGATATCAACCCGTCGGAGTTGGGCCGTAACTTTGCACTGACTTTAGCGCTTCAGGGCGACGTCAAAGTGTCATTGGCCAAAATCATAGACCATGCAGAGGCGGTCACAACGCGCGCCGACTGGGTCGGCCGCGCCCAAGCCTTGGTCAAGACATGGCACGACGAGGTTTCGGTCCATCGAGACTCTGACGCGCTGCCCATGCGACCGGAACGTCTGTGTCGCGAGCTCTCCGACGCGCTCCCGCCCGATGCAATCCTGGTCTCCGACACCGGTCATGCCGGCATTTGGACCGGAACCATGATCGACTTGAAACATCCGGGGCAAAGCTATGTGCGTTGTGCCGGATCGTTGGGATGGGGATTGCCTGCCGCGATCGGTGCCAAATGTGCAGCGCCGCAGCGACCGGTGCTATGTTTCACCGGTGACGGCGGCATTTGGTATCACCTGAGCGAATTGGAAACAGCGGTAAAATACGGCATTCATACTGTTACGATTGTCAACAACAACCATTCGCTCAATCAAGAAAAGGCTGTTAACGAACGCACATATGGCGGACAAACGCAAGGTTCCGATGATTTGTGGGTCTTTCCTGATGCCGATTTCGCAAAAATCGGCGAGGCGATGGGCTGTTTTGGAATGACGGTGACCAAGCCCAGTGAACTGCCCCTAGCGCTGGAACAGGCTTTCGCCGCGAACAAGCCCGCGGTGATTGACGTCAAAACCGACATCGAGGGAATTGCGCCGCGCGCATGGCAACCGTCATGACCCGATGCGACCGTCTAAAGAACAAGGCCGCGATTGTCACCGGCGCTGGTAAGCGCGGTGACTTGACGGGCACCGGCGAGGCGATATCCGTGTTGATGGCACGCGCCGGCGCTTCCGTATTGCTCGTCGACATGGATGTATTGCGCGCACGCAGAACATTGACCGCGATTGAGTCGGAAGGTGGTCGGGCCACCCTCTTCGAGGGCGACGTCACCCGCGAACAGGATTGCCAGGCGATGGTCGCGGCGTGCGTGGCGAAATTCGGCGGGCTGGATATTTTGGTCAATAATGTCGCCACCGGCGGCACTGGCGTCGTTACGGATATAGATGTCGATGACTGGGATCGCACAATGGACATCAATCTGAAAAGCATGATGTTGTCCTGCAAATGTGCGGTGCCGCATATGGCCGCGAACGGCGGCGGGGCGATCATCAACATCGCATCGATCGACGGCATGCGAGCTGGTTGGGCGCGGAACGTCCCGTATAGCGTCTCCAAGGCCGGCGCCATTTCGCTGACACAAGTCTTGGCCGTGCACCACGGACGCGACAAGATTCGTGTCAATTGCATCGCGCCAGGGCATATTTATGCGCCTTTTGTCAGCGCCATCTCCGACACAAAGCGAGAGCAAAGACGTCGGGCCGGCCCGCTAGGCAGCGAAGGCAACGCTTGGGATGTCGCTTGGGCGGCCGTGTTTTTGGCCAGCGAAGAAGCACGTTGGATCTCCGGTGTCGTATTGCCAATCGATGCCGGACTGCTGGCGGCGACGCCGCTGGCGGTCTTCGACAACATCCTTGAAGGCAATGATAAACACGTATAGGTGGCGCAGATGGCGCACAAGTATCAGCCTGGCTTGATGTACCGCATGCCGATCGGCTACGGCCCGGCGATGGGCCCCCGGCAAGGACCGGAGGGGCGCAAATTCTCGTGTGAAGACAATCCCAAAACGACGTCTCTGGCCGTGTCCTATCGCAGCGATGCCGCGCAGATTCAGGCTCTGTTGCCCGAGGGATTTGAACTCGATGGAGATCCCGTCGTTACTGTGCAAGCCAGTTACATGAAAGAGATCGAATGGCTGGCCGGGCGTGGCTACAACACCCTCGGCGTGACATTCCCTGCCATGTATCAAGGCCGCGGCGAGAGTGTACGCGGCCCGTTCCTCAGCGTACTTTGGGAAAATCTAGCGGATCCCATTATTACCGGCCGCGAAGAACTCGGCTTCGCCAAAGTCTACTGCGAGTTGCCGGAACCCGACTTAGCGAGCGCCTCCGCACGCGCGACGGCAGGGTGGCAGGGGTTCGATTTCATGAACATGGCCCTCAGCAACCTGCAGCGACGAGACCCGCCACCAGCCCCCAACAAGCCGATTGATGGCACTTTGCACTACAAATATATGCCACGCACCGGATTTTGGACTGAACCGGATACGGCCTATGCGGTGTTAACACCCGCGCACACACCGAACCGAAAAATCGTTGAACGTTGGTCGGGCGATGGCACTGTTGCGTGGACTCGCGCCCGTTGGCAGGATTTGCCGACGCTCTACCCGATCGTCAACGCACTCGCGGACCTAGAGATCGTCGAGATCCTGTCGGCCACCTTAACCAAGACTATCGGCGGCAAGGATCTCAGCGATCAGAGAATTGTAGAATAGTGCACCCACCATATGTGCATCAGTCAGTGCGCATATTGTCGGTTGAGACGCTGCATGCCCCTGATCCAACGATCGTAGTCTTCGGTTTTCCGACGCATATACGTTAGCACTTGCGGATGCGGCAAGACCAAGAACTGCTCGGCCTCGATCGCCCTGACGCAAGCGTCGGCGACCGCTTCGGGTTCGAGCATACCATCAATGCTTGCCACCGCATCTTCGTGACCGGCGGTCATGGCCGTGCGCACGGCTTGCGGGCACAGCACCGAGACTTTGATACCCTGATCGCCATAGGTGATCGCCAACCACTCGGCAAGGCCAACGGCCGCATGTTTGGTCACCGCATAGGGTGCCGAACCAATCTGTGATAACACGCCGGCGGCCGATGCTGTGTTGAGCAAGTACCCGCCACCGCGTTCGATCATACGCGGTACGACATAGCGCGCCGCGAGCACATGGGCCATCACATTGATGTCCCAAATTCGCTGCCACTGATCATTGCCGACGTCCGGGCCGCCGGGGATAGAGATTCCGGCATTGGAACAGAAAAGGTCGATGGGGCCAATATCGCTCTCAACACGCTCGACAAGCTCGTGGATCTCGTCCTCGTCCGCGACGTCAACCCGGCGCGCAATTCCACCACATTGTGCCGCTACCGCCGACGCGCCATCGCCGTCTCGATCGACACAAACAACGTTTCGCACGCCTTCGGCACGAGCCCGGTGTGCCAGCGCGCGACCAATCCCGCTCGCCGCACCGGTCACGACAACATTGCGGCCTGTCAGTTTCATGGATGCTCGCCTTTTCTCAATCCCGGCCTCGCAAATACACACACGCGCGGCACGGTGCCATCAAGTGGAATCCTTACATCAGCGCGCCGCCAACATTGATCGCTTGTCCAGTCAAGTAGTCAGACTCTGGTGAAGCCAGCCATGCCGCGGTTCGCGCGATATCCTCCCCTTGGGCGACGCGGCCCAGGGGATTTGCCTTGGTCGCACGGGCAATCATTCGCGTCCGCATTTCGTCAACGCTCTGATCGTCCGGTTTAATGGCCTCGGCAATACCATACACCCGTTCGGTGTCGACCAAACCAGGGCAAATCGCATTGACGTTGATCTTATGCGGTCCCAGCTCATGCGCGAGCGATTGGGTCAGTCCAATCACGGCGAATTTCGACGCGCAATACGCGGCGAACTTTGCCACGCCGCGTTTGCCGGCAATCGATGAAATGTTGATAATCTTGCCACCGTCACCGCGATCGATCATATGGCGCGCCACCGTGCGGCAACACAAAAACGTGCCCTTCACGTTAACCGCCTGCACTTTGTCGAACGCCGCTTCGTCAAGTTCCACAAGTGGTACGCGATCAGGCCCTGCGGGCGCCCCGGCATTGTTGACCAAGATATCGATCCGACCGAATGCCGCTAGCGCCCGATCAACCATGCGCTGCACGTCCTCAGCGTTGGATACATCGCCGGTCGCCGCCACCGCGCGCCGTCCGGTCGCTTCGACTTCAGCCACGACCGCCGCAACGCCACCCCAGCCTGCGCAACCGCCTTCGGTCAGATCGTTGACGACCACGGTCGCACCCTCCGCCGCCAGCCGCACCGCTATGGCACGACCAATGCCGTGCTCGCCGCCCGCACCCGTCACCAACGCCACTTGTCCGTCAAGTCCGTACACGCTCCCCCCCCCAACGGCTGTATCAATCCCGATAGGGATAGTCCCGGAACAACTCGGGTTTGAAATCTAGACCCAAGCCAGGACCGCTCGGCGGTACCAAGAAACCGTTTTCTGGCATCAGTGGTTGCACCCAAAGGTGATCGTACCAACCCATATATTCCAACCACGATGGATTCGGGATCGAAGCCACCAAATGAGAACTCAGTTCTGGAAACACGTGCGGCGCGATCTTTAGACCTGCGCGATCGGCATGATCGGCAATCACGCGCAGTTCCGTATATCCGCCGCGCATCACGTCCGGCTGCAAGATCGGAATCTTACCGCTGGCAAAGAACGGTTTGAAGTCGTGGTGTGTGAAGTTGTTTTCGCCGCCGACTACCGGTGTTTGAATGGCTTCGGCAATCTTATGGTAGCCGTCGAAGTCATCCGCCATAACCGGCTCTTCCAGCCAGCCGATACCGAATTGGTCCAGCTGTCGGCCGACCGTGATGGCCTCGTCAACCGTCCAGCCCTGATTCACGTCGACCAGAATGCCGATGTCGTCGCCAAGCGCCGCGCGCATGTCGCGCACATTGATCACATCCTCTTCATGCGTGAATTGATGGGCCACCTGCATCTTGATCGTCGTAAACCCTTGGGCAAGGTAACGCTCAGCCTTTTCGATCATGCCGTCATGGCCCAGCCCTCGGAAACAACCCGAACCATAAATGGGCAACGGATCGGGTTGACCGCCCCACAGTTGCCACAGTGGTTTCATTTGGGCGCGCCCAACTGCGTCCCACAGCGCCATATCCACGGCCGACATGGCCATGACAGTGATCCCCATACGGCCCTGGATGAACGTGGCATTCCACATTTTGCGCCACAGTGCCGGCACGTCATCGGCGGCTTCGGCGATCAGCAGCGGCTTGAGCATCTCGTGGATGCACATTTCGATTGTACGCAGTCCGCCAGCAAGAGGATGCAAATGCCCGGTGCCGACGATGCCTGAATCCATCTCGATCTCGACAATCACGAGATCGATTTTCTCGAGCGTTAGAAACCCGGTTTTCGGCGGGTCGACAAAGGGCACCGCAAGCAAGTGTGTACGAATATCTTTGATCTTCATGGTTGCTTCCCTATCCCTAGAGCGGTGTCCGACAATATTGAACCGTGTACCGGTCGCTCGCTCGGTTAGGTGAGCAACGGTGCCCCATCCGCGCGGCGTTGCCGCGGTCGTCGGTCGCGGTGTGTCAGCATGTCGGCCGCCGTCCACCCCAATTGCCCATGCCGACCGATTCCATAGCGCACGATTGATTCGTCGGAAAATTTTCGGATATCCGGCAGATCCAGCCAGATACGCATTAAGACACGCCGGCGGGCCATGTCAGGTTCTACGCGATGCGCGGCGCGGCCGTGCAGCACCGTGTAATTATTGCAAAATTGGATATCGCCGGCACCAAACGAAAATGCGAACCGTGCCTCATGTGCGACGGCGTCGAAGAACTCAAGCGCGTCCTTCTCATCCCTTGACAAGGAACGTTGACTGCGTTCGTACGCCGAAACGATCCAGTGTCTATTGTATCGACAACTGACAATGCCATCAGTTTGACTGAACAAAGGGACACGATAACCTGTCGATGGAAGCTCGTCGACGCCATGCTCGTCCATACGGTCCCATTCGAAGCCGGCGTAAAGGCGATCCAACATCGACGGTTTGCGGCGCAAGATTTCATTGTACACCGTCATCGAACTTGCCACCCAACTTGGCGGGTCGTCGGGTGCCTGACGGACGCAAAGCAACGACACCACATCCATCAAATCCACGTGCAGTGGCGCCTCTTGGGGAAAGCCAACTCCGCGTTTCCCCTGACGGGGCCGGCGCGGCCCTTCGGTCACATAGTGGATTAGGCCGCCATCGGAATTTTGGCTGATGCCCGTGCCGACATGGCTGCACAAGCCCCAATACATCAGCTCGAGGTCTTCGAAGGAATAGTCCTCGACCGGAAATCCTTGCAGCAACGCAAAGCCCCGACCATCACGCAATTCATCAGCAACCCTGGCCAGCAATACAGTGACGCGCGGCAAGGGAAAATCAGCGGCAGCAATCTCCGCAAGCGGCATTTCTCGTGCCTTGACGGCGGCTAGCGCCTCGGCCAGTTCGGCGCGATGAGCGGCGTTTAGGGTGTAACGCCACGTTTCTTCACGCTCCAAGTCCGCCCCGCGCCATATGCTGGCGTCATCGATCGGCGTCATACGCATTTGGGTCATAAGAGCAGTGTCCGACAATATTGAATCAATTCTGTTCGCCGCCCGGCGTGGCGATCCACGCGAAGGGCGGCGCCGCACGATGCCGGCGCATCGGGCAAGCCATCCGACCAATGTGGTCGTCCACATGGATTCCCATTGGGGAGCGCCCGCCGGTCGCGAACCCGCAGGGCCGGGCGCATTTTCGCCAATCTCGGCGTCGCTGTCCTTGGCTGTATATCCGATACGCCCTGCCGACAGCGACTTGATCTTGGCGAAAATGCGCGCCGGCAGAATGGTTCAATATTGTTGGACACGGCTCTAGCATCCTCCGCAGTCTTACGTCCATTGTCGAAGGCCCTAAACCACGATCATGATGGATCGCGCGCCCGACATCACCTGCCGATCTTGCATGCCTTTGACGCGAGCACGGTTAGGGTCGGTGTGGCGCGCGGTTTCGGGTCATCCGCCTGGTCCAAACCGCACGTCGATATCACCGCGCAGTGGGGTATAGTGGCGCCGTGAGGCATGTGAGATGGAGACAAGTGCGATGGACGAAGTCAGCTTCAAACAGGCTCGCGAAGCCGAAGGTTATTCGGTATTCAAAGTCGTTAGGTGGGATCCGGATACGGTCAACGCCGTGCACACCCACGATTTCGGCGCCCACATACTCGTTCTCGACGGCGAAATCACGGTGGTTACCGAAGATGGCCAGTCAACGATTTGTCGCGCTGGCGATACCTTCGCTTTGAACAGCGGCATACCCCACGCGGAAACCGTCGGACCGAACGGCGTGAAGATACTGAGCGCGCGCAAATAGGCGCGCCGCAAGTCGGAAAGGACCGGGACGCCCAAGAAAAATGACGGCCGGGCCACTTCCGTCAGCGGGAGTCACGGAAATATGGCCCGGCCTCGGTCGTGGCAACAGTCTTGCACCGGGAGTGGAGTCAGGAGACTGAGATCAAGTAAGGCGAAGCGCCTGCGCCTCGCCACGAACAACGTTATCTGAGATTCGCGCAAGTTTGGTTGGGCATCGGAAAATCAATCGCGCGGTAATCCAGACAACGACGATGTTCATCGCGCTGCCGCTTACACGTTTGTGGTAGTCATCGTAGACATTTTTTGGCTTTCATTCGGCCATTGACGGAGCGCGGCAGGCCCCTCGAACGCGCCCCAACGCGAGACCGCGATATCGAGAAAGTCGCCTTGCGCACGATGTCCATGGCCTTCGTTCATCCCTTTAGGTGCCTCCCGGTTCGGCCAATGCCTTGAGAACTCCGAACCAACGATGCCACGACGTTGTGCAAGGTGAGTGAAATGACCGCAAGAAAAATGCAATTGAAATGTAAGGACAAAATTAAAACGCGGTTCGAACCTTATCTGTTGAGGTCCTCGTCTTCATAGCGATATCCCACCCCGTGAACGGTTCGGATGATTCTTGGGCGATGCGGACGCAGTTCCACCTTCCGACGCAGGGTGCGAATACACTGGTCGATCGCCCGACTGTTGGGCATGTAATCACGCCCCCAGCAACTGTCGTAAAGCTCATCGCGCGACACCACTTGTCCGGCGCGGCGGTGAAGCAATCCGAGGATCGCAACCTCGCGTCGGGTCAGATCAATGCAGACCGAATTGCGATAGGCCCGTTGCGCTCTCCGATCAACGTCCAAATCGCCAATCCGAAATAGCACGACCTCGCCGCTCTGTTCCCTAGGCGCCCTATTGACGCGGCGCAGAATAGCCTTGACCCGGGCAACAAGTTCACGTGGCGCGAATGGTTTGGTTACATAGTCGTCGGCGCCAATTTCCAGACCGACGACGCGATCGATCTCTTCGTGCCGCGCCGTCAGCACAACCAGCGGAACATCGGCATCTTCACTTCGAATAGCCCTGCAGAGGTCAAAACCATCCATTCCTGGCATCATCACATCAATGATGCAAAATGCCGGACGCTGGCGCCGAAACGTCGCCAGCGCTTCGGAGCCATCACCGACCCCGACACAGTCAAATCCTTCGGCCCGGAACAACTCGGAAATGGCATGCCGCATCGCCGCATCATCTTCCGCAATCAACATATGCAATGGATGACCCTCACTTATTCAGCGCGATGCCCGATCTTCAACCAGGCGACGAAGCGCGCCCCGGGACAGGCATGTTCCACCCGCACGTCGCCACCGTTGGCCCGCGCCAATCGCCGGCACGCGGCCAATCCAAGCCCATGCCCGTCGGGTTCTTGGTTCGCCCGCACCAACGGATCGAATATCGCTTCTGCCATGTTCGCTGGCACGCCGGCCCCATGGTCGCGAACAGCGATAAATAGGTTAGCGTCTTCTATCCAGGTTTCAGCCTCTATATCGCTGCCGGGCGCGTATTTGCGGGCGTTGTCGAGGAAATTAATGATGATGCGTTCGAATGCCGCGTGGTCAAAGAATACCGGGGCGTCGGCGCCAAGCCGCATACTGATTTGGCTGCCAACCCCGTTGAGCATTGGTAGATAGTGGCGGACCGTTTCGCCCAGGGTGTCGTTTGCATTGCCGGGCCGCAGCATTGGCTCCGCGCACGGTCTGCCGCGTGCGACGGCCGTTGCGTCTTCGACCAAAACACCCAACCGCTTCGCCTCCGCTTCCAGAATATCGCAGTAGCTCCGGATCACCACGTTTTCGCTAGCTTGCGCTCGGATCAGATCGCCATAGAGGCGCAAATTGGTCAGCGGCGTTCGCAGCTCATGGGAAATTTGCGCCGCCTCGCCCGCCCGGCGATATGACGCTTCAAGCCGCGATCTTTGCATGCGAAATATGTGTGCAGCTAAGAAAGCGATGATCAACAGTAAGACGACGACCGTGGCCGCGAATATTGGCCAACCCGAATTCTTGTTGGCAGTCGTGGCCAGGGGCCACGCGTTCAGGCGCCAAGCGGACAGCGGAGCCGACAACGGGCGCGCCGCGAGTACCACACCGTGCGACCCCTGCACGCTTGCCCACAATTGGAACTCCAATTCGTCAATCAGGGCAAAGCCGAACGAGCCGCGGCCCGCGGCCCCTCTCTCCAATGCCTCGATCGCGGCGTCGACCACCGCAGAGCGCGCAAAGACAACACACGCAATGGCGCGGCCACGGCCAAACCAACACCGGCTCGGCGCCAATCCGGCGGGAGACGCTGACATCGTCCATACGTCGTTGGGGCGACTGCTCTCTGTGCCGCCGAGCATTAGCGCCGACTTTGCTTGAGCCAAAGCTCCGGAGGAAGATCGAGCAAACTGACGCTCGCGTGGCGTCAGAAATGCGCCCTCGGCGGCAGGAAAAAGACGTTCGCCATCCGGCGCGTAAATCGTTGCAAGTTTGATCGCCGCATCTGTGATCGCCAGATTGCCGATATCATCCGCCCGTTCAATTGCCGCATCGACACGTTGCGCAATCCGTTCGCCAAGTGCCGATATCGCGTTCAGGATCAGCCCATCAAATTCTCTAAGTGCATCCGCGGCGGCCTGCGATCGCTCCGAGTCACTTTGGACACCGCCAAGTTCCACAACCCGACTAGCCAACACGATAACCACCAGTGTCGGGATTAAGACCACAACCGCCAGTAGTATCGCGAGCCTACGCAAATCCGCTTGGCGCGCAAATGGCACTGTATCTTCCAATATTGGCTTAGGCGGTTCATTCGCACCAATCACGCCGTAGCCCCTGGTTGCCATCAATCAATCTAAGACACCGCACACTCCCACAAGAGTTACGCGCCTTGGCAATCCGGATCCCAACACATGATCGACCTTCAAACGGTTGGGGTTGCCATTTTCGGCCCGTGTTGCATTATGGCAAAGTGAAAAGTGGCCAATCATCAATAGTTTTTATAGCCTCCGCCGCAGCCGGCGCACGGCCAGTTTTGATGATGCTCGCGACCATGATCATGGCAGCGCTCATGGCGACGTCGGCCGAAGCGGACGACGCGACGCCTAGCGCCGAGGACCGCATGGCCGAGACGTTCCGTCGCACCATGGCGCATTGGCGATACGACTACGATGCATTGAAGCCCGGCAAAGCCGGGGTCGCCTGTATTCCGTGGGAGCAAATCGACTCGGCTTATTTGGACGAGGGGATTTTTGAAGCGCTGGGCTTTTCCTACTCAACCGCTGGTGACGACGTGGCGGTAAGGATTGCGACCGATGGCTGCGAACAAATGAAAGCCGCCGTGCGCGTTACCGATTGCGCATGCGAGGTGGTCTTGATTGATGACCGGATTGAGGTGGTCGTACCAGTGGCAACCGCAGATGCCTTGCGTTGATGGGCAAAATCGAGTGAGCGCGGACCACCGACCAAACACGCGTTGCGACCAGGCGACGATTGTGATGTCCCCGCGCGGTGCTCACCGGGTCTGCAACGGCCGCGTCGCACCATGTCGCTTTCTATTGATCCAAGGCCCTGGCGCCCACGACTTTGTCCCACAATGATGGCGTGCCTGTGACTCCTTTGCGTGAGCGTGGGACCGGAACACGTATGATTTGCCGATCGATGGGGCGGCTTCGAGTCTGGACAACCCCGCCGACTGGTCCGCTATAGGCAACTTGAGTATGCTGCAGCCCAATATGAATGAAACGCCGCCCAATTACGCGAGGGCCCATAGTAATTAGTCACTATTCCAATATAGCCAGTTCTTCTGTCGCGTTCGGGATATGACTGGATCATCGCCGTTCTCAGAAATCAAAATGACCACAAGGTTCGTGCGGTTAACGCCGAACGCCAACCAAGCCGCGTCTTGATATCAGGGTTCACAGGCGTTGTTCGTTCATCATTCATTTATGCGGCTGACCGATATTCGTCGTTGACCACATTTGAACAACCGCACTGGGCTCGCGCTGGGTAATGGCAATTGTCGTCAACAAACGGCAACGGCACGCAATATCCATACTTCTTGTTGGCCAATTATCACGCCGCGCTATATCGGTTTCTGTGACGTGTGAATAGGACGTGGTTCACGACTCTAGGGGGAGCACCGCACAAGGCAACGTATAGAAATTCTGGCGATTTTTTCGTAGCAGCTTTGCCCAATATGCGCTTCTCCCCGTCTGATAATGACCCCTCCACAATCCACACCTACAGATTGTATAACCGCCGATATTACAACCTTGTGGAAACAGCGCACCCGTTGGTCGCGCGTTCAACGACAATTGTCAAATCGACCACGTCGGATCCGAGGCAAAGACGATGACACAGCAAGCAAGCGCAACCGACAACATGGCCAACAGCCGAGCGAATTCTGAGCCATTATCGCAAGCCCAGGCTTGGCTCAAGCGCTTTACACTGAGCGACATGCGGATCGGCAACAGGCTCATTCTGCTGCTCGTCGTCCCTTTGGTCGCCATCATTTGGCTGGCATCTGAAGCGCTGTTGAGCCGATGGCAGATCATGGATCGCGCCCAGATGGTGGAAGAAACCACGACAGCCGCGGTCGCCATCAGCGGGGTCGTGCATGAATTTCAAAAAGAACGCGGCGCATCGGCCGTGTTTCTAGTCAGCAATGGCGCACGCTTCAGTCAGGAGCTCGCTGACCAAAAGGAATTGACCGACTCGCTCACCACGGCCTTGAATGAAGCGGTCGGAGCAGAAAATCTTGAATCGTTTGATCCTTCGATCCGCACCGCGATCGGCGAATTCCAAGACCTCGTGTCGAGGCGCGATGCTATCCGCCAACAAGTTGCAAGCCAGAACCTGTCGATCCCTGAGATGGCCAAATACTACACTGGGGCGATTGCGGCCGGCCTAAAAGTTACAGAGATCATGGCGGCTATTCCCACGGATGGTCGCGTGGTCAACGCGGTGATCGCCTGGCACGCGCTACAGGAAGGCAAGGAACGCGCCGGCCAAGAACGCGCCGCCGGCGCAACTGGCTTCACAAAAGGTTCGTTCCCGCTTGCGTTGCAACAGAAGTTCAAGGGCTTGATTGATAAGCAAGACACTTATTTCACGACTTTTCTGCAACGTGGCTCGTCGAAGGTCACTGAGTTCTTCGAAAAGACAATGAATGCGCCCGTCGTCGCCGAAGTCCAGCGCATGCGCGACACGGGCTTGAGCGAATCGGCGTTACGCGGTCCATTGTCGGTCAATGGCAGCCAATGGTTCGCCACGATTACACAGAAAATCGATTTGATGAAGCAGGTCGAGGATGTCGTCGTCGCGAACTTGGTCAGTCTGGTTGGCGGTTTAGGGCAATCCGCCCAGCGCGAATTCGCGTGGCGGACAGCCATATGTTTGGCGGCTTTGGCGATTACGATTGCCTTTGCCATGGCAATTGTCCGTGGCGTGGCCGGCCCGCTGAACCGATTGACGACCGCGACTCAAGAGCTTGCCAAAGGCAATCACCGGGCCGACTTGTCAATTCCTGAAACGCGCGACGAAATCGGCGTGTTGATCGGCGCCGTCAAGGTCTTCCGGCAGAATTTGATCGACAATGAACGCCTTCAAGCGGCCCAGCGGGAAAGCGAAGAACGGGCCAAGGCGGAAGAACTAAGGCGTCGGGAAGAACAGCGCGCCGCCGAAGCGAAAGTGGAAGAAGAGCGTCGCGCGGCCGAACAAAAGGGCCAGGCGGAACGCCGTCAAGCGATGCTTGATCTAGCGACATCATTCGAGACCCAAGTGGGCCAAGTCGTGACCGATGTGTCCAGCGCGGCCAGCCAACTGCAAAGCACTGCGGCCAGCCTGTCGGCCAACAGTGAAGAAAGCAATCGACAGGCGACAACCGTTGCCGCGGCGTCGGAGGAAGCGACCGCAAACGTGCAAACGGTCGCATCTGCCGCCGAAGAGCTTTCGGCATCCATCGAAGAGATCTCTCGGCAGGTCGGACGCTCAAGCGAGATCGCCGTGTCTGCGGTCAAGCAAGCCGACGAAACCAACGAGAAGGTCCAGGGCTTATCTGAGGCCGCGCAGAAAATTGACGATGTCGTAAATCTCATCAACGACATCGCCAGCCAGACCAATCTGCTCGCGCTCAATGCGACGATTGAAGCCGCGCGCGCGGGCGAAGCCGGCAAAGGTTTTGCCGTCGTGGCCGCCGAAGTAAAATCCCTTGCCACGCAAACTGCTCGGGCGACAGACGAAATTGCCGGGCAGATCGCGGCCATTCAAATGGCAACCGGCAATGCGGTTTCGGCGATTCAAACCATCGGCAACACAATCGGCGAGATCCGAGCAATCACCGCCGATATCGAATCCGCAGTTGATCAGCAGGGTGCCGCAACACGCGAAATCGCCACCAACGTGCAACAGGCAGCAGGCGGCACGCAGGAAGTCTCGTCCAATATCGCTGGCATCAGTCAGGCGGCGGATGAAACCGGAATTGCCACCAACCAAGTTCTTGAAGCGTCCAATTCCTTGGTTTCGCATGGAGACAAACTGCGCGCGGAAGTTGACAACTTCCTGACGACCGTTCGCGCCGCATAGCCACCATGGTTCGTCACAACGGGTTCAGTTAACAATCTGCCAAGCACCGTCTGGTTGGCGACAGGCGGTGCCATAGGCCTCTTGGACACGTCCGGCGACAAACACTTCGGTCTGGTACTCGCGGCAATAGCGGCCGTCTTCGACTTGATAGGTGTGCGTCGGCGTCATCGTGTAGCGGGCGCCGGTCTCCGGACTGTCCCATACGACCTGCCGGTGGGTCGGCGCCGATTCCAAGACATGGCCCACACAGCCATAATCGACATCGTCCATGTAGGGGCCGATCGAATGTCCGATTAGGCCACCCAAAAACACGCCAGCCCCGACAGCGGCCAACTGACCGGACCCACGGCCGATTTGCGAGCCGGTCAAACCGCCGACCGCGGCACCGATCAATGCTCCAACGGCATCGCGGTTGCAGCGCCCCAAGCCTAGGTCAATGGGTGCCCGGTCATACGGCAGCGAGGCGCCGCGATGCGGGCGCAGGTCGTCATACGACGGGTACCCGCGTGCGGACCAACGTGCATGAGGACGCGCGCCCTTCGCATGGGGGCGCCCCTTGCATTTGACCTCCTCTTTGAAGCCGTGGGGGCTGGCCTTGTATTCGTATTTGCATCCGCGACCACGATATTTGTACTTGTAGTGATCGCCAGCCCATTTTTCCTCATATCGCTCATGATGGTGACCATGCCAGCCATAACCGTCGTCATGGTCCCAACCATCTGCAGCGGCCGCGCCGGCCCGAATGACAACGGCAAAGGCGATCAAGGCAAATATGGGTACGTTTGGGCAGTGCATTTCGTCGTTTCCCCTGCTCAGGCACTGTCTTATCGGCAGTCGCGGTGATCATGACGAATTCGCGCTGAAGGCAGACTGAACGGGGCATTCATGCAGCGTTCAGGTGTCTGAACGCGCCGGCTTAGTTACTTGCTGGACCCACTTCAGAATAGGGAAACGGCCCGGCCGGTATTCCTCCACCGCCTTGAACAGGGCCACCTGGCGGTGCCAAGGGGAACGGCTGCGCCCCGCCGCCGGGTCCCGACCCAGGGGCCAGAGGCAATGCCGATTTCGTCGCGTCGATCACATTGCGCAAGCCCAATTCACGACCGAGATCCGTCGCCCCGGCGGGCGCGAGCATAGCGTCTAACGCGATGCAACCCGTGGGCCGACACATGCGGACGGCGCCAGTCTCTGTATCGAGGATGAAGGCGCAAGGCTCGCCGCCACCACATGGTTGCATCGTGTAGCGTGCATCGGCGGCAGCCTTCGAGACAGGCGCTCCGACCAACGCCAACCCGATCAGCATCTCCAAAGCGCTCGCAACGGTCAATTTCACGGTCGTACCTTCACTCAGTAGGACTGGCGACCAAACTTGGGCCAGGCGCACAAGTCGAAACGACCAGCCGTCTTGCGGCCAGAGCCTTGCGCACACTACCATCCGCATGTGCCAACATGAAGTCGAAGGTCGTGAGGATATCGGGTATGGCGACGACGAAAGGTCTGTCCTTGGTGCTGGTGATGGGCTTGGCCTTGCTGTGTGCTTTTGTGAGTCCCGTTGCGGCCATACGGTGAACCTGATCAAACGCGATTCGAAACGACCCGGCGGCGATATCGCGAAGACCGCAGTCCAGGAACTTGAAACGCGCGAAGATGTCGACATTTTGGCGGGCTTCGTTTACGCGCCGAATGCCATTGCCAGCGCCCAGTTGGCAACACGGGCGCCTGTGCCCATGATCGTCATGAACGCGGGCACGGCCTGGATCCCGTCTTTGTCGCCCTACATTGTCCGGGTTTCCTTCACGATGTGGTAAGCGGGATACCATATGGGCCCATACGCGGCCACAGATCTCGGTTGCGACACCGGCGCCATCGGCTATACCGATTGCCCGCCCGGCAAAAACAGCCTTGCTGCATTTCAACACGGGTTCGAACAAGCCGGTGGCACGGTCATCGAAGCGATCCCCATGGGCGGGCCGCGCGAAGTTCCAGATTTCACGCCTTTCTTCCAACGGGTAAAGGCCGCGGCGCCCCTTCGGACGTGGCCTTCAATTCGTCCTCAACTTCGCCGGCGGCAACACCCGTCGGTTGTGGGTCACCGACGGATGCAGCGCGTCAAGTTGGTTTTCCAGAAAGATTTTCCAATTTGAATGCTGGATCACCCGAAAGCAATTGGGGACGACTTCAACCTGCCCCTCCGGGGCACGGTCACACATGTCGTCGAATGCGACCCTTGCTGGCCCCAACCACTCCAACAGAGATGGGCCATCTGGAGCCAGCCGGGCAAAAACAAAGCCACGATAACTGTCGACATCCGCGGCCCCATTCATGCCGTTGGCCGGATCGTCCAGCGCAAATCGCGTGCCATCATAACCTCGGGGAAGTGGAATCGCCTTGATCGATCCGTCAAAATTGAACGACCACGCATGGTACGAGCACACAAAACCGTGCTCTGTATTGTCATGGTGATTGCCACACAGCATGGCACCCCGATGTGGGCAGCGATTGTACAAGACGTGGACGGCGCCATCGCCGTCTCGCACGAAAATCATCGGCTGGTGACCGACCAGGACCGTGTAATAGTCGCCGGGATTGGGAATCTGCGACTCGTGGCCGACATAAGTCCACACTTGATTGAAGATCCGCGCCATCTTCAAATCGAAAATCTCGGTGTCCGTATCGTGCCGTCGGTGGACGCGGTCGGGCCCAACCGCAGCAGCCAAATCCAATCAGTCGCTCAAATCACTGTCCGCTCATGCCTACGCCGTCCAACGATCGCGCGTCGGCCACCGCGCGACCAAATCGATAAACAGGGGATCAATCTCGCCTGGCCGGGCGGCTACATCGTCTGCCAGAGGGCCGGGTGAATCGTTAAACGCCAACAGCGACATGTCAGACATGCGCATGGGATACAAGACGCCATCAAGGTGATCGCACTCATGTTGCAACAAGGCCGCCCAGGTCCCGTGCGCCTCGTCACGCACCGTATTCCCAGCCAACGTCAAATACTCAACGCCGATCCGCGCATATCGATTGACCTTACCGTGCAGGCCCGGGATCGACAGGCAACGCTCCCACATGGGGACCGTCTCGTCGTCCAGCGGCGTCAAGACCGGATTGATCATCACTGTCCAGGGCACCGGCTTGATCCCAGATCCCGCAGGAATGCGGGACTCGATCATGCGATAGACAACAATACGTTGACTGACAAATACTTGTGGCGCAGCGATACCGCTTGCGCCCAAGTCTTCCAATGTATCTTGCATGTCTGCCGCCAATCGCGCGACTTCCGGATCCGTCGGATCCTCAACGGGCGCGGCCACGCGGCGCAGTATCGGATGGCCCATTTTTGCGACTTGCCGTATCGCCATGTTGTCCCCTCTTGCCGTGCTTTGCGCATCACTACAACGGATTATGCGTTATCAGTGTGCACCATTTTACCGTCCGTCGCCCGCAACACCATGTGGCCCATTTCGATCAGATGTTCGGACTTCGCCCACGTCACGTCCACATGAAAGGTCCAACATCACCCGCTGACAGCTCATAGGGCGTGCTGTCCGGCCATTCCTGAGACGCCGCGGTCGTAATTTGCGCAAGAGTGTCGCGGCAGGCCCCCGAATTCTAGCATTCCTCTCCACATGACGTTCGCCCGCTGCTCCGTTTCCGATCGCACTATGCAACTGACAAGTCCGCCGGATGACCAAATAAATAGGCACCTACGGATTGGAAGTTTGACTTCCGGCCTTGAACTTGTTGAGCCACTGTGTGGATATCACGAAAGCGCCGCTCAAACGGGCTGCTCGCGAAAATGGCCGTAGCGCCCGCATAGCCGTAGACAAGATCCGCGACTGCGGTCGATTCTTGAATAGCGAAGGTCGCCGCCAAGCGGATCCGCATGCGTTGATCCACGGTCAACTGGCCCGTCGCTATCACCTGTTCCCAGATATCGGCCACTTCTGTAAGAACGAACGCGCGTGCGGCACCCAGCCGCGCCTTGGCGATCGCGATATCCGCTTGAATGGCGCCGTCGTCGCGCACCGGAATACGTGCCAGCCGTGGCGCCTTGGTGCGCGCCAACGGCATGAAAACGTCGAGAATGGCGCCCGCAATGCCAATCGCGGTCGCGCTGAAGCCGGTCGCGTACAAATTGGTGGTCGGAAATCGATAAAGCGGCGCATCGATCAAACATTGGTCCAGAGCGTCGCGCATGAAGCCATACTTGTCATCGACAAAAAGATCGGTGACCGCATAGTTGTCGCTGCCCGTGCCGCGCAGGCCGATCACATCCCAAACGTCGGTCATCTCGGCTTGACCCGCGGGGAACAGAAATACGCGCGTCGCGGGGCGGCCATCCGGCAGCTCGATGGGCGTTCCGTTCGCGTCCACAATTGGCGCGAAGCCGCCAAACCACGTCGCGTGCCGGCCGCCACTGGCAAACATCCAGGTGCCGCTGAGACGGACGCCGCCCCGGTCGCGAACGGCCTGAGCCTTGGCCATCGGCCCCCAAGCCAGCGCGGCGGCTGGATCGCGGCCCCAAATCTCTTCAGCCACAGCAGGCGCCACATAGGCCGCCGCCATGGCACAGCCGTTCGCCTGACACAGACACCATGCGGTGCTGGCATCAAGTTTGGCGACAGCCTCGATGGTCTGAAAGAACGTCGCCGGCTCGACCGCCTCGCCGCCATACTGGCGCGGTAGCAACAATCGAAACAGCGCCCCATCGTGGAGTGCCGTCATCAAATCGTCCGGCAGTCGTCTCTCTTGCTCGGCGCGCGCGGCGGCCGCGGAGATGATATCGGCGATGGCATGCACCCGGCCGAGATATTCGGCGGCTTGTTCCCGCAAGCTCGTCATATCCACCGGTGCTGAACCCATGCCGCCGCTCCGCCTTTCGGGCAATTGAATGCCATTGTGGCGCCCCGATCAAGCGAACCTATTGGCGTGCGCGGGGGCTTGTGCGACGTGTTTTGGGCGAAGCGCCGAACGCTGTCGCGTTTTGGCTTGGTTTGGTACGCCATTTTATTCGAAAATGAAGGGAAATCGAGAGGCGGAACGATGTGTGAACTTCTCGGCATGAACGCCAATGTACCCACGGACATTCAGTTCAGTTTTGCCGGTTTGATGCAGCGCGGCGGCCGTACCGGGGCGCATAGCGACGGCTGGGGCATCGCCTTTTATGAAGGGCGCGGCTGCCGCGCATTTCATGATCCCAAAGCCAGCGCGGAGTCGGAGATCGCCAAGTTGATCCGGAATTACCAGATCAAGAGCTGTGTCGTCATCAGTCACATTCGCAAAGCCACCCACGGCCGCGTCTGCCTGGAAAACACCCACCCCTTTCGGCGCGAGCTTTGGGGGCGCAATTGGACGTTCGCTCACAATGGCCGCCTGAATGGCGTCAAGCGTTGGCCGCTCAACTTCTATCAGCCGATCGGCACCACCGACAGCGAATATGCATTCTGTTGGATCCTCGATCAGCTGCGCAACAAATTTCCACGACCGCCGTGCCAAGCCAAGACGCTCTGGCGCGCTATCGGCGATCTGGTCGAACATGTTGGCCATGCTGGGGTCTTCAACATGCTGCTGAGTGATTCCCGATCGCTTTACACATTTTGCGCGACCCATCTGGCTTGGATCACCCGTCGCGCGCCGTTCGGTGAAGCGCGCCTGATCGACGACGATGTGGCGGTCGATTTTGCCGAGCTGACCACGCCCAAGGACATCGTCACCGTCATTGCGACTCATCCCCTAACCGACAATGAGACCTGGAACATCATGGACAAAGGGAGTTTCCTGGTGTTCCACAATGGGCTACCCGAAAGGTCGCTGTCGCAGCGCGCCGCGGCCTAGCGTGCTGGTTAAAGGGGCATGGCATATCGGTCGACGAAGGTTTGATCGACGGTAACGCCGAGCCCGGGGCGATCCGGGATTTCAAGCATGCCGTCGCGTACCAAAAAATCTTCCTGCGCCAGCTCGTGCAACATCGGATTGGCACCCACCGAATATTCCAGTATGTAGCCGGATGACGCCGCCGCCGCGACATGTAGGCCCGCGGCAAATGTCAATGCTCCGCCCCACATATGCGGCACGAAACGCGCTTGGTGCGCACTCGCCAAAGCTTCTATTCGCATGAGCTCCGTGATACCGCCGGCAATCGAGGAATCCGGTTGCAGGACATCGGCGGCGCGCAAAACAAGTAGATCGCGGAAGGCAAACCGCGTGAATTCGCTCTCTCCGGTTGCAATCGGAATATCAGTCGTCGCACGGACCTCGGCCAGCCCCGGTTTGTCGTCCGCGGTAACCGGTTCCTCGAGCCAGCCTATGTGACAATCAGATACCGCGGCACAAAATCTCTTGGCTTCGGGGACCGTCCAGGTGCCGTGCGCATCGCACAAGATGTCGATATCGGGGCCCAGCCCCGCACGCGCAGCACGTACACGGGCGATCGAGTGTGCCAGGGTGCCGTCGCCGGAACCGACCCGCATCTTGACCGTGCGGAAATCGCCGCGTTCGATAAAGCCGCGCAACTCTTCGACAATGCCCGCCGTCGGCGCCCATCCCCCTGAGGCATATGCCGGCATTTTTCGATGTCGGCGGCCGCCCAACAATTGCCATACAGGGACCTCCAACGACTTGCCGAGAATGTCCCACAACGCCATATCGATGCCGCTTATGGCCGAAATCGTGTGGCCGCGCCGCCCCAGCACCGGAAATACGTGCCCCCGCTCAATGGCGTAAGCCGCGCGCGATCCGTTATACATAACATCCCAAAGGCGCGAGATGTCACGCGCGTCCTCACCGATCAACTGAGGCGCAAGCTCTTGCTCGATCAGGGCGCAGAGCGCCGCACAAGCACCGGTGCTACCGACGGCCGCCTTGGCCTCGCCGTGACCAACAACACCATCTTCAGTTTCAACGCGTACCAGCGTTGAATCGAACGCCGCCACGCGACCAAAATCGCTGCGATGCTGGCGCGCCTTATCGATCGGCACATGAAGCCAACGCGCTGTTATTGCCCTAATTTTCACGGCCATGCCCTTTGTCATTGCCACCTGAGCACCATTCGCTGTGCACCAAGGTTTGCGCGGCGTATAAGTTACAAGCTGCCGCGCGCGGACGCCAATTCACGTACGAGGAGGACGATATGGCGCTCTACGAACTTCGCACCTACACGTTTTATGTGGGCAAGCTTCCCGAGGCCATTGCCCTGTACGAACATGAAGGCTGGCCAGCACTGCAAAAATACCAAGACAAACTGGTCGGATATTTTACTGGCGATATCGGCGGCATGAACCAGCTGATCCATCTGTGGAAGTTCGAGGACGACGCGGATCGCCGTAAGTTCTGGGCAATGCTATTCGCCGACGCGGACTTTATGGCCTTTGGCAAGAAGTTGCGCCCGCTGATCTTGAACCAAGAGAACAAGTTGCTCATGGCCTCGCCCTGGGGACCGCATCCGTAAAGACGCCAAAGCCTGGTTATCGGCCCACCAACATCGGCCCATACCGAACGAGGAACAGCGCAAATGCGATTGTCCACGCAGCGGCCGAGGTCAGCACAAGATCTTGGTACATTTCGACCGATAAGCCTGAAATCAAACGCAACATCGCACTCACGCTGATCAACAGATAAATGACAATTGTCAGCCGATCGGCGGTCAGCGCGCGGCCGGTATGGCCCAGGGTCGCGCGGGTCATAACAGCCACAGTCATCGTACCGATACCACCAACGGTCAAGGCGTGGATCGCCATGGCTTGCGTCAGCCCGTCAATCCAATGGCTCAGGCCGATCAGAATGAGGCCGACAGCGAGCCACGCGTAGCCCACATGGAGCACCCAAACAAGGGCTTCCGATCCTGTTTGATCGCCCGCCCACCGGCCGACACGGAGCAGATGCAAAATGCCGGCGGTCACCATTCCGATGGCCGCAATGCGTGAGTCCGGACTGATCACCCACGCCGCCAACGCGGCGGCACCGATCAAAAGCGCGATTCGATCGAACATGCCGAACGGGCGCGGCAAACGCCTGGCGCTTTGCTTAACCAACCAATTGCGGGTAAAACTCGGCACAATGCGCCCGCCAATAAGCATGATCAGGCCCACCACGACTCCGATTCCAAAACGGATGCCATACACACCCATAGGCAGGTGACCATTTGCTTCCAAATGCGACACGGCATTGGCCACAAGCAGACCAACAACCAGAACCAGGACAACCGCGTTACGCCAGTTTTTGCCGGCAAGGATTTCGACCCCGATAACAAAGCCAAGACATGCGAGAAAAGCCACATCGACCAACGCCGTCATCCACGGTTCGATCAAGCCTTGTGCAACCACCGCCGCCCGTCCCGCAAGCCACAACACGGCCAGGCCGGCAAGTGGCCAGCCGCGAACCGGTAGCCGACCTGTCCAATTCGGAATCGCGGTCAATAAAAATCCGGATATGGTGGCCATTGCGTAGCCAAACACCATCTCGTGCATATGCCAAAAGCGGAAGTCCATCGCTGCCGTGCTGCCATTGAAGGCCAGCGCCATGGCAAATGGCACCGCGAACACGGCCCAGAATCCGGCTAACAAAAAAAATGGTCGCAGCCCGACTCGCAATAGCGCCGGAAGTTGTCGGGAGCGCACCTTGGATCTTTTGGGCGTCATGCGTGCGGATCCGCGCTGGTTCGGCCTATCGCCTCAAATTGGACCAGGTGAACGCTCGTGTGTTTGACCGCCGTCAGGTCGACAACATGCCCAGAGCTTGCGTGTGCGACACCGCATTGACACAATAACATTGTGAAAACGTGTGCAAATTCCGTGTCGTTCCCAACTGATCGGGATTTGGCGTATGGCTGACCAAATACAAAAAGATGACTCCGGTCCGAATGTTGCGGCGGAGCGAACAGGGGGAAGACGAGATGCTGCGAAATACGATCGCTTGGTTATTGATCATCGGCCTGAGTTGGTCGACCGCGCTCGCGCAGACTGAACCGGCGGACTCCGCCATCAAGGGTGCGCTCTATGACATTGAACGCGCGGAACAGCAGCTGCCAACCCTGACACCATCACGCGCGGCCAACATCAAACGCGTGCAACGCTCCCTGTCGATGGCCCAGGAACGGCTCGACAGCTCGGCCAACAAAGATCACCCATCCTGGGCCGAGGCAAACGCGCGATTGGCTGTCTTGAACGCGGCGCTAGCCGCGTTGGCCGGGGGCGGCGAGCCGGCGGCAACGCCGCCGCCAACCCAAGCCGCTCCCGCGACGCCGGCCGAGACCGCCCCAACTGCGAGCACGCCAACGCCGGAAACCGCACCGCCAGTCGCCCAAGCCGATCCAAATGTCGACCGCGCAGGACGCGAGCTCGACATGATCAAACGCCAAATCGAGAGTTCTCGGCCTGGCGATTTGAGCCTCGGCAGCCGATTCTTGGGCGATTTGGCGCGCATTCGGCAGCAGTTGGATGCGGTCGCGGACAAGTCGCACGCCACCTTTGGCGAAGTTGAAGCGGCCCACGCAGCGACCAAGAAACTGGTCGTCGACAACGTGCTCGTTGGCATACGGCACAATTATCAACTCATCGTCGACCACATTAACAACATGCAACCGTTACAATATCTGGTGAAGGCTGACGTCGATCAGGTCGGATCAAACATTGTCACGGTGTACAACCAGCTCACCGCGCTCGACAGTCCCGATCATCCGGATGTCGCGGCGCTGATGGGCGGCATTCAGCAAGTCGCGCAAGAGCTCGAGCGCCGTGTCGCCGATGCCAAAGCTGAACACGCCAAGCTCGGCGATGTCGACGCCCAAGTTGCGGCCATCCAGGACCGTGCCTTCAGCATTAAAGTCCCGGAGGCACTGCTTGACCCGGTGACAAGTGAGCAGGTCGCCACCTACGCTAACGGCGTCACCGCGCTGCGCGCGCATATGGAACAAGACCTAGCCTGGCTCAAGTCGATCGACGGCAGAACACCGATGGATGTTGATCAATCCAACCTATATCGCCGGCTGGTCAGCATGTTGGAGTTTGAGAAACCGTCGGATCTCGACATTTCTCTGTCCAACACAATCTATGCGGTTGATATCGGCCCCAGCACCGCCATCACCTATCTCGACTTCGTCAATGAGACCGACCCCGGCGATGTCAACCACCGGGCCAATCGTTTGCTCGGCGAGGGCCGGTTCGAAGAGATGATGGACAGGCTGAACAAAGGCATCGAATCCGTCAAGACCGCTCAAGCATTCGACCAAGCCATGGCCCGCACAGATGCCCCGGACCGTGGTGAACAACTCGCCCTGCTTGAAGCAGGTGTTGAAACGGCGAAGGCGAAACGGGCCGAGGCTTTGGGCAGCATGAGTATGCCAGAGGCCAAATCGGACGATCCGGATTTGTTGGCGGCCGCAGCAGAGGTGCTTGCTCGGCCGGACTACAGCTACGAATATGAACGATTGGTCATCAGCTATGGCCCGCATCACCGGTCACGCAGCGAAGGCACAATCGACCCCGGCACGGTGACCACCACGATCTCCGTTTATGACTATGAGTGGGACGAATTCCAAGCCACGACGGCCGAGAAAGTGGGCGATAAGTTCTTCTTGTTTGTTAACGAGTTTCGCTTTTACAACTCCGGCGGTAATACGACACCACTCGACAGATGGATTCTCACGGATCGTTTCCAGACCAGCGAGATTCCAGAGGAGAATATCAACAACTAGCGCACAACGAAGGAGCATTTGATGCAATGGGCTGTGGCGCGGTGTCTATCGGTAATCGGTGCGGCAATTGCCTTGGCAATCGTCATGGGCGGGCCAACACAAAGTGAGACCGAGATAAGAATCAGCTCCTGGGTGTCGCCCAAGCATCCGGCCAACTATGGCGGTTACCGGCCATTCATGGAAGCGATCCAGGCCGCCGCTGACGACAGCATTTCGTTTCGCCTGTTCGAAGGAGGCGCATTACTAGGCGCCAAGACAACGCTATCGGGCGTGCGCGACGGAATCGCGGACGTTGGCCTGCTCGCGCTAACCTATCACCCGGCGGAATTCCCACATGCCCAACTGCTCGCCGACCTCGCCATGTTTGGGGTCGATCCACCGGCGACGGCCGCGGCGATCACCGAGCTCAATCTGCTGCACTGCCCACCATGTTTGCAGGAATTTGCCGCCCAGAACCTCGTCTATGGCGGCACATATTCAAGCGCGCCCTATGTGATTATCGGCACCAAGACGATCGCCAGTTTGGCCGATCTCAAGGGCGCCCGCGTGCGCACGCCGGGTCGTGTCTGGGATCGTTGGGCAACCCAGCTGGGGGCAGTGCCGGTGAGCCTGCCATCGACCGACATGTTTGAAGGCCTGGAAAGAGGCATCGTCGATGTTGTCCTGCAACCCCCGGCTGCGCTCCGATCCTACGGCCTGCGCGACGTCGCAAGCCACGTCACTTTACTTGATCTCGGCACCTATCACGTGGTGACTTTGTTCAGCTTCAATCGCGACACATGGGGCGACCTGAACGATGATCAACGCCAACTTCTTTTGGATCATGCCGCACTTGGCGTGATCGGCGTATCGGCCGCCTATACGGCACTCGATGCCGAGGTCATCGCGGAATCGGCCGAGGATGGCATCACTTTCGCGGATCCGAGCGAAGAGCTTCGCGCTGATCGCGCGACGTTCGCGGCCGCGGATTTGGCCGTCGTCGCCGACACGGCACGCGCCGACTACGGCATTGCCGAACCGGAGCCGATAATTGATCTGTTTCGAAAGTTAACAGAGAAATGGCGTGACCGCTTCGCGTCCATGCAAGACGACCCGTCGGCCATGGCCGCGGCGTTAAAGGCTGAGGTCTTCGACCAACTCGATGCCTCGAACTATGGCATGTAGTCGGACTACCGGAGCAGGCCGGGTAGCCACAGCGCCAAAACCGGGAATGCGATAAGCAGGCCGACGGTGACGAGATCCGCGCCGACAAACCACGCGATGCCCCGGAATATGGTCGTCGTCGGAATATCTGGCGTGGCCCCCTTCACGACAAAAACGTTGAGCCCGACCGGTGGTGTAATCAGCCCGATCTCAAGATACTTGGTCAACAAGATGCCCAGCCAGATCAAATTGATGTCAGCCGCCTCAGCGACCGGCAGGATAATCGGCAGAGTCAGCAGCATGATCCCGATTGGATCGAGAAACATGCCGAGTAGCAAATAGACGACCGAGAAACCAATCACCAGCAGCAAAGTTCCCTCCCCTTGTGCCGCAACAACCGAGGCCAAGGCCTCCGGCACCCCGGACAAGGCGAGAAAACGCGTGAGCAAGGCAGCCCCGACGGCGATGATAAAAATCGCAGCCGTGCTGTGGACCGTTTCAGTAACCGCTTCCCGCGCCGCCGCTAAAGTCAGCTTGCCGCGTGACGCCGCGATGATGAGAGCCATCATGGCGCCGACGGCGCCGGCTTCGGTCGGTGTGAACAAACCGCCGAACAACCCCCCGAATACGCCGATGATCATGACCAGTACAGGCCAGGTCTCGCGCAACGCGGCAACTTTTTCGGACAGCGGCGCACCGACCAGACGCTCCGGAGCCAGCGACGGTTTCGCACGCACGCGCAGCGATATCATGCCGCCATACATCACTGCCGTCAGCACGCCCGGGATGATGCCTGCAATGAAGAGTTGGCTAATCGGGACCTCTGCAAAGATTCCATATATCAGCAAAATAATACTGGGGGGAATCAGTGAACCGATGGTTCCAGCCGCCGCCACGGCGCCGGCCGCCAGCGCCGGATCGTAGTGGTGCGCGCGCATTTCCGGCAGCGCGATCTTTGCCATTGCTGCGGCACATGCGACCGACGACCCACTGACAGCGGAAAACAGTGCCGCACCGGCGACCGTTGTGTGAGCCAGCCCGCCGGGCACGCCGCCAAGCCAAACCCGCGCCGCGCGAAATAGCCCTTCCGTCAGGCCGGTCCGAAAGCTGACAAATCCCATCAATAAAAACATCGGGATCGAACTTAACGACCAATGGGCGACAAAATCATAGGGCACCGAAGCCAAAAGCCCCCACGCCGCGCGACCGCCAACCAATAGCCAGATCCCAACAAACGCCACAGCGCCCAGCGCCGCCCCGACCGGCACGCGCAACAGCAGCAGGATCACCAAGACGCCAAGCCCCGCGATCCCCGTCGAAAGCGCGCTCATAAGACACGCCTGCCGTTGCGGTTGGTCATGGTTTGACCGTCTGCCCGTCTACCGCGTGCCACGGGCGACGCGGCAAGTCGACAGGATGAGCGCCAAAACGAGCACGAAGCAGCCGATCGGTACAAGAAATCGTGTCGGCCATGTCACCAGAGTCGCGGCACCCAGCGCATATTCGCCGATTTGAAATTTGGCCAGTGCCTCTTGCCCGGTGCGCCAGGTAAGCGCAGCAAAATATGCGGCGGCGACCAACGACCCAAAACCAACCGTTATCATGGCGCCTTTGACGGATAGATTTTGGCTGAGTAATTCCACGACAATATGCTTGTCATGACATTCAACCGCCGCCAACGGCAAAAAGACGACGGCAACCATGTAATAGTATGAGACGATTTCCGTCGTCATTGGGATCGGGCGATCGAATACAAAGCGTCCGATTACATCCAAATTGATGTGCACCAGCATGGCCACCAAGGCCACACCGCCGAGAATGCTTAAGCCATTGGCTGCATGCCGCGTCGCACCGTTCAGCCCCGACATCATGGATCGCGATCCGAATCATACGGCAAGGCCGCGGCCGCGGCCTGCCACAGCGCCCGACCGCCGGGACAGGTCTGTTCCTCGCGCAAATGGCCGACCAACCCGGCGGCACGGCTGATCACCGCGATACCACGCATGATCTCACGGGCCAGCCCAATTTCGCCCAATACCGCGGCAACGGCGCCCGTCGCATTGATCGTAATATGACGCCGAAAGACGCGATCGACGGCCGCCGACAACGCCCGCAGCGCGGCGATGTGGCGTCCCGGCACGCCCGCCGCCTCGGCAACCGCCAGCAATTTGGGCGGCCGCGGATCGTCCGGCCGATGCAGATGATGCCCAAATCCGGGAACGGGCATTCGCGCCGTCCTGTGGCGACGCGCGATTGCCTCGGCGGTCACTGCGGCCGGCTCATGCGCACCAAGGATCTCGTCAATCAGGGCGGCGGCTTGTTCAATTGTGCCAACGAACTGGCTGCCAACGCCCAACAGGCCGGCGGCCACCGCGCCCTGCATCGCCTCCGGCGCCGACATATACGTCAGGCGTGCCGAAATCACGCTTGGTGTGATGCCATGCTCCATCAACGTGACGAGCACCGCGTCGATAATCTTGGTTTCGCCCGCGGTCGGATGACGCCCGGTCAGATGAAAAAAGATCATCTCTGTGAACGTCATTTGGCCGATCAGATCGTCGGTCAAATTCGCCCCTCTGATGAAAATCGCATCATCGGTGTGATAGGCGATCGCCGTCCGCGCCTTCGGTTTTGTAATCATCACAGTCTCTCGTGCATGCGGGCCGACACTCGTGTTGCGGCGGCGATCACATCATCACCGCTGGTTGACCGCCAGTCGCGGCGCATCGGCCACGCGCATAAGCCCACCCGCTATCGCTGGTCAATGTCGGTTTTCCGGCGCCCATAAAAATTCGCGTACTATAGATCTGTTACACCATCGGATCCTAGGGCAACCGCATCAGGGCCGCGACCAACACACGTGTCGACCATCGCGGCATTGCCACCTTCGAAGACTAACCACACCGACTTGCCGGTCAAGCAATGCCCCGGCACAATGGCCAGATGACGAACCCGTCAGGACGGACAAATATGGTCGACCCCAGTTACACGCGCCCTTTCGCCGGAATCCGTGTTATCGATTTTAGCCAAGGCCTGGCCGGCCCCTATTGTGGTCAAATGCTCGCCGCCTACGGCGCGGATGTCATCAAGGTCGAACCACGCGAAGGCGACTGGTCACGCCAGCTCGGCACCCGCCACGGCGCGCACACGGCCCTGGAAATGGCGGTCAATCGAGGCAAACGCAGTATCGCGCTTGATCTCAAGTCTGACGCTGGCCGCGACGCCGCGTTGTCGCTGATCAATGACAGCGACGTAATCATCGAGAGTTTCAGACCCGGAGCCGCCGACCGGCTGGGCATAGGCTTTGAGCAAGTCTCTGCCCTGAATCCAAGAGCGTTGTATGTCTCGATCAATGGCTATGGCCGCACGGGTCCCTATGCCCAGCGATCCTGCACGGACACGGTGGCACAAGCGTTCTCAGGTATTATGGCACTGAACCGAGACGGCCACAGCCAACCCCAGCGTGTCGGCATTGTATTGGTCGACACAGTGACGGCCATGTTCGCCTTTCAGGCCGTGGCAACGTCGCTCTACGCCAGGCGAAACCAAGGCCGGCTCATTGATGTAAGCCTGATGCAATCGGCGGCCGCTTTTTTGGCGCCCAAAATCGTCGAACAGCATTTGGAAGGCGAGGCCCCTCGCGCCCTCAATGCCCCCGCGGGAAGCTACCAAACGGCCGACGGTTGGATCGCGGTCACATTGGTCCGCGAAAGCCACTTCCCGGCCATTTGCGGTGTATTGTCGCGGCCCGATTTGGTGACCGACCGGCGTTTCGCAGACCCGCACGACCGGGCCGATTCGGCCGCCGAGTTGATCGCCATCGTGCGGGATATCATACGCGCGCGACCAAGCGCCGTGTGGCTGGAGGCATTTGCCAAGGCGGGCGTGCTGTGCAACCCGATAAACGATTTGGCGGCGTGGCGCGCAGATCCGCACGTCAAGGCTGTTGACGCTGCGCCGATGATGCCGCAAGACGCGGTCGGCGCTATACCGTTACCGCGGCTTCCGGGCCAACCGAGCGACGCGGTCGAAAATCTCACCGCCGGCGCGCCTGTCGTGGGTGAACACACCATCGCCATACTCCGGGAACTTGGCTATGACGCAGTCGCGATTGATAATCTGCGCGCGGCGAAGGTCATCGCTGATGAACAGGCTGAGCCCACAGCGCTCGCGAAAGCGCAGGCCAGATGACCGACAAGCGCCGTCGCTGGCCACCTCGCTTTGACGATTTCAAAAAAGGGGATCAATTTGAAAGTTATCGGCGCACGGTTACCGAAAGCGACCTGATCACTTTCACGGGCCTGGCCGGATTGAAACTGCCAGTCTTCTTGGATGAAGACTTCGCGCGCGACGAGTCGCCTTATGGTCGGCGCATCGTGCCCGGTTTTCTAACGGCGGCGCTGTCCGCTGGCATGATGGAAAGCGTGCTTGGCCCCGATTTGGTCGCAGGCCTCGGCATGGACGCGTTTCAGTTTCACAGCCCTGTCCGCCCAGGCGACACCATCCGCGCGCGGTTTACTGTGAATCAAGCACGGCCGACCAGGGATCGATCACGGGGAGTCCTCACACTCCATATCGAAGTGCTCAATCAGGATACGCAATGCGTCCTGGAGTACATGGCCACCGTGATGATGCTTGCCCGAGTCTAAACGGGGTCCCAAGCAAACACGTCGGTCGTAACATCTAGATTGTAGAACGAGCTGCTCAAGGCCGGGATGGCATGGGCGCTGACGGCCTGCGGTGTCCAACCCGCGCCGCGGTGAACTGATCGCAGCGGACGGGATTGGCCCATCAAGAATATCTCGTTGTTACGGACCGCGAAGATCTGACCCGTAACACCAGCTTCGGTCGCCCGGTCGCTGAGCAAATAGACCGCCAACGGCGCAATTTTATCCGGCGTCATTTCCTTGAGTCGCTCCACGCGCGCAGCCTGGGCCTCGTTTTGGATTGGGATCGTGCCAATCATGCGGCTCCATGCGAACGGAGATATGCAGTTCGAGCGCACGTTGAAGCGATGCATGTCGAGCGCGATCGATTTCGACAAACCGGTTATGCCCAATTTTGCTGCGGCATAGTTTGCCTGGCCAACATTGCCGATCAAACCGCTGGTCGAGGTCATGTGGACGAAAGCGCCGTGACCCTGCTCGCGAAACCGCGCCGCCGCCGCCCGGCTGACGTTGAAGCTGCCTTTCAAATGAACCCCGATCACGGCATCCCAATCCGCTTCCGTCATTTTGTGAAAAATGACATCGCGCAAAATACCGGCATTGTTGACCACCGCATCAAGTCGACCAAAGCGCTCAACCGCGGCCGCAACCATGGCCTCCGCCGCCGCAAAATCCGTCACACTATCGAAATTGGTGATGGCCTCGCCGCCCGCTTCGGCAATCTCATTGACGACTTCCAGCGCCGGTACTTGGTCGGTGCCCTCGCCTTTCTCTGTACCGCCAAGGTCGTTGACAACGACTCGCGCGCCCTCGGCCGCCAATAGCTTGGCGATGCCGCGGCCAATCCCCCGGCCGGCCCCCGTGACCAGAACCACTTTGTCCCTGACGATGCCTTCACCACTCATCGTTCACGCTCCTAGCGGTTTTGCTCAAGTTTTGATCTGGATAGGGCCGAAAGACCGCTGTCAATGCGGTCGATCGCCGCCCAATGACACGCGATGCATGACGCGGCGATGGCCATGATAGTCGTTCAACGGATAGTGCAAGCTGGCGCGATTGTCCCAAAACGCCAGGGACCCCGGCCGCCACTGAAATCGGCAGGTAAATTCCGGTTTGATCTGATGCGCAAACAGAAAGTCGAGCAAAGGCTCGCTTTCCACTTCCGTCATCCCCTCAAAGCAGCAGGTGTGCGCGGAATTCACAAACAATGATTTCCGGCCGGTCTCTGGATGCACCCGTACAACTGGGTGAATTGCCGACGCTCCCTGATCGCTGTCGGACCGGCCGTGGCTCGCCACCAGGGCCCGTCGGGTGTTTGCGACGGCCGTGCTGTCGGCCCGATTGACCGCCCTTAGCTGACCCAAGAGTCGCTTCAAACCGTTCGACAAACTGTCATAGGCCAAATACGTGTTGGCGAACAGCGTGTCGCCACCCGTCGCAGGGGTCTCAACGGCATAGAGAACCGTGCCCATTGCGGGGCAGTCCAGATAACCGGTATCGAAATGCCATATGCCACCAAAATTGATCGTGTCGGCCGGTTCCTTAATGAGCGGTAAAACGAGCGGACACTCGGCGAGCCCCGCCACATAGGGGTACTCCACCGGACTGCCGAATTGGGCCGCGAATGCCAGTAGTTGCGCCGGCGCCAGGTTTTGATCCCGGAAAAAAATAACGACATGCTGCAGCAGCGCTTGGCGGATCGCCTGAATCGTTGCTTGATCCAGCGGACGCGACAATTCCAAGCCGTGGATTTCGGCGCCAAGCGCGGCGGCAATCGGTCGAATCTCAAGTACACCGGGCGGATTTCCAGGCATTGTCTAAGTCCTCAGCGCGACTTGGCAGTCTGACCTGCCCTTGCGACCAACGCTTGATAGTATCAAAGTAGCAGCGATTTTGCCGACCTTGTGCGCGCGGGCCTGTTAAACCAATAATTAATCGCCATTTGATTCCTAAAGCCTGTCGCGCGCAACGCCAATGGGGCGTTGGCCACCGAAAACAACCTTGCGGCGGACAAGCTATGACGACACTCCAATCGACAAGACGTTTGATCAAATTGGGCCTGTTGATGGCGTGCACGGTCACAGTATGGCCCGTGGTACCGGCGGCGGCCCAGCAAGTCGCCGCAGTCAATAATTTCAATTGTCGAGGGTCTCTGCCGGAATGGTCGCTGCGGATCAATGCCGAACGCAGCGTCTACAGCAGACTGGCGGCGACGGGACCACAAAATACTGAATTGGATGGATTTTTCGGCAGTGCCGGGAGAGGTGGGACGCGCAGCTATGTGTGGCGTGGCGTCGGTGGTGCCTCAGGTCATCCCTTGGTGGCCGTAATCAATGAACAAGCCTGCTACGAACCCCCCAATAATCCCGAATCGTCGGATTTCCACGCGGTGGTGTCGTTGCCGGATGGCGAGATCCTTACCGGCTGTTGTCAGGCCGATTTCACCGTGGCGGCAACGGCGAATGCCGCCGTCAATCCGGTGGTGTGGCCGGATGCCGATCTCGCCGCCCGCGCGCCCGGCGACTGGTCTAGCAATTTGCTAGATCTGTTGCCAATTATCCGGACATGCCTGCGACGAACACCCGGCTACGCCCCGTTTGTTCTCAAGGCATGGCCCTTAAATCGGGGCTTTGTTGGGGTGCGGACACAGAACAGCGAAGGCAACCGGTTCGAATGTGTGGCGACGGCAAATGGTGCAAACCAGATGTTCCGAGACCTGTCGCCAACCGCCGCGCCCTTGCCGGGTGAGGCCGCACCAGCGTTTACACCAGCGCCGCAACATCCGCCCACGGACGCTTGCTATTGGCATGAACGGGTGCTCGATGAAGACGGGCAGCCCATCGGTTGGCTATCGAACATGCGCTGTGGCTAGCTGCCCCGGCGCCAATAGAGGTCGCCCATGAATTGGTCACTATCCCGACAGCTCGGAATTCTCTGGATCGCGTGTTTTTTGACAGCCGCTTTTGTCCAGAATGGCCAAGCCGATATCCTGGAAAATGGGCCATTCAAAGTTGAGGCCGTCGTCATAGGGCCGTTCAGCGGCCAATTGACAATCGCAGTCCAAACCCATGGTGACGTGACCGTTCGGGCGGAGGGATCCGCTGAACAACTCGAAAAGATGACCGTCACCGAGAGCGGCGGCCAACTCGCAATACGTGGTCCGAAGACAACGGTGACATCGTCATCGACCACTATCGTCAGCAACAACACGGTCATCGTCGGCGATGGCGGTCGCGCGCAAATCACAATCGATGGCGTCGACGTAACCAAAGACGCTGAAGATCCGGTGGTTTTGGAGGTGATCGTGCCGGCTGGAACGCGCGTTGATATGAGGGAATTCGTCGGCGACGCCGTTATCGGCGACATTTTGGCGCCACTGCATGTTGAACTGCTGAGCGGCGAAGTTCGTGCTGGACAAATCGCTGATGGCGACCTGATCGTGCAGGGTGCCGGCAATGTCCACGTCGCCAGCATTGATGGCCAACTCGGCATGGTGGTTAACGGCAGTGGGTCCATTGCGGTCGAAAGCGGTCGCGCTAATGGCCTCAACGGAGAAGTCAATGGCAGCGGCAGCCTTCATTTTGGTGGCCATGCTGAAACCGCCTCTGTCAGTGTCAATGGCGTGGGCACGGTCAACGTCGCCCATGTTGACAGGCGTCCGCACACGGCGATCAACGGCATTGGGTCTGTCGAGTTCGGCAACTGGCGGTAGCGACAAGATCCACTAAGATCGGCCCGCGTCCCAAAATACCCGCGTCACGCATTTTCTAGAGCGCTTGCAGCGCCGCAACGACGGCGGGATACTGCGACGCGTGACAGTGAGAGCAAGGGAGGCGCCTTGATGCGCGAGAACAATGTCCGTACCATCTGGAGTCAAGGGGGCGCGGTGGTCAACGGTTGGCTTGGCATTGCGAATGCCTACAGCGCCGAAATTATCGCCAACGAACCGTTCGACAGCGTCACGGTCGACACCCAGCATGGCATGGTCGACTTCCAAGCCGGCATCGGCATGCTTCAGGCCATCTCGACAACCGACAAGACGCCGCTGGCGCGTGTCGCGTGGAACGACCCGGCCCTGATCATGAAATTGCTCGATGCCGGCGCCTACGGCATCGTTTGTCCGATGATCAACAACAAGGACGAGTGCGAGCGGTTCGTCGGGGCCTGCCGCTATGCCCCCCAAGGCTATCGCAGTTTTGGCCCGCCGCGAGGCCTGCTCTATGGCGGCAGCGACTACGCGGCCCACGCCAACGATACGATCATCACGATGGCAATGATCGAAACAAGCGAAGCAATGGCCAACCTCGATTCCATCATGTCGGTCGATGGCCTGGACGGTATCTATGTCGGCCCCAGCGACTTGGCGATCAGTTTGGGTCATCCACCCTCACCCGAACCCAAGGATCCGGACGTGATCGATGCGGTTGCCACCATCGTGGCGGCGGCCAAACGCAATAATGTCGCCGCTGGAATCCATTGTCCGAATGGGGCCTCGGCGAAAGACAAGATCGCGTCTGGTTTCCAATTCGTCACGATTGCCAATGATGCGCGGTTGATGGCGGCGGCGGCCCGCAGTGAAATTGCGGCGGCCCGGGCCTGACCCCACGGTCGGTTTGTCTCCGCAATGAAATACAAAGCGGCTGTCCTGCACGAAGTTGGTGGGTTGCTGACAATCGAAGACGTCGAGATGGTCGATCCAAGGCGTGGCGACGTTTTGGTACGGCTTGGTGCCAGTGGTCTGTGCCATACCGATCTTGAGGTCATTCAGGGGTCCTTGGCCTATCCGTTGCCGATTGTGCTGGGCCATGAAGGCGCCGGCGTCGTTGAAGCGGTTGGTGACGGGGTTACGATCGTCCAGCCCGGCGACCATGTCATTTGTTCTTGGAATCCCAGCTGCGGCCATTGTTTCCATTGCGACCGCGATCAACCGATCCTATGCGAGCAGTTCCGTGCCACCCAACCCAAAGGCCATCTGATGGACGGCACCTCGCGCCTACGGGTCGGCGGCGAAAAGTTGCACCATTTCTCCGAGGTGTCCTCGCATGCGGAATACTGTGTCGTGCCCGACAGTGGTGTGGTCGCGGTGCCGAAAGACATTCCCTTTGACCGCGCTTGCCTGATCGGCTGCGGTGTCATGACCGGCGTCGGCGCAGTGACCAACGTCGCTGACGTGCCGATCGGGGCCAGTGTCGCCGTGTTTGGTGTCGGCGCCGTCGGCCTCAACGTCGTCCAAGGCGCGCGCTTGGCCGGCGCGGAACCGATTATCGCGATCGACGTGAACGACCAAAGGCTGGAATTGGCACGACAATTCGGCGCAACGGATGCGATCAATGCCGAAGTCGACGACCCCGTCGCGCGGATTGCCGGTCTAACGGGCGGGCGTCACGCCGACTATGTGTTTGAGGCCGCCGGCATCGTCCCCACGCTGGCAGCATGTTTGGAAGCGACACGACCGGGCGGCATGCTGGTGTTGTTGGGCAAAACCAACGTTGATGCCGAGGTGTCCGTGCGCTGGGGTGCCATGATGGGCGAAAAGATGATCACCCGGTCATCCTACGGCGGCGCGCGCCCGCGCCGCGATTTCCCACTGTTGGCTCGGGCTTATCTGGATGGTCGGCTGATGCTCGACGAGCTGATCAGCCAGCGCATCGCCATCGACCAGATCAACGACGGCTTTGCCGATATGGTGCGCGGCGCGGCGGTGCGCACGGTCATTACATTTCCATCCTAGCTGGCTGCTAGAGCCGGTCACCACGCGCGGCCGCCCGGCAAAAACCGGCCTTGTCGAGACACCACCGCTTCGGTCAAGATCCGGTGCCATGAAATCTGGCACCCGCGGACTCAAACTTGCCGTTGACATTGGCGGCACATTTACCGATATCGCGGTCGATTTGGGCGACCGCTACGTCACCGATAAGGTTCTGACCACGCCCGAAGGCCCCGAGCACGGCGTTATGGACGGCATTGCACGCGTGCTCGCAAGCACCGAGCTATCTCCCGCCGACATCGCATTGGTCGTACATGGCACCACATTGGCCACCAACGCGATCATCGAACGCAAAGGTGCCAAGACCGCGCTGATCGTCACCGGAGGCTTTCGCGATTCGGTGGAGATGGCCTACGAAGACCGCTTCGATCAATATGATCTGCGCATCGAACGCCCCGAGCCATTGGTGCCGCGCTATCTGCGCTGGCCGGTGACCGAGCGGATTGCCGCGACCGGCGACGTGCTGGCACCACTCGACCAAGCGTCCGTCGATCGCCTCCCCGCACTGATCGATGAGCATGACATCGCCAGCGTCGCAATCGGCCTCATCCACGCCTATGTCAATCCCGACCACGAACAGCGTATTGCTGAGCGTCTGTGTGCGGCACGGCCCGACCTTTCGATTTCGCTGTCTTCCGAGGTGTGTCCAGAAATTCGCGAATATGAGCGGCAGTCGACCACCTGCGCCAACGCATATGTCCAACCGCTGATGGCGCGCTACCTGCGACGGCTCGCAGCGCGCCTCACCGAAATCGGAATCGCGGGTCCGTTGTTGATGATGACGTCGGGTGGGGGATTGACTGGTTTGGACACAGCAACCCGATTCCCAATCCGACTGGTCGAGTCCGGACCAGCAGGTGGCGCGATCCTAGCCGGCGATGTTGCCGCTATGTGTGACGCGACGCGGGTACTGTCTTTCGACATGGGCGGCACAACCGCCAAAATATGTCTCCTGGACGACTTTCAGCCCCAGAACGCACGCGTCTTTGAAGTCGCGCGCGCCTATCGTTTCAAGTCGGGTAGCGGTCTGCCACTCCGAATCCCGGTTATTGAAATGGTGGAAATTGGCGCGGGCGGCGGTTCGATTGCACAAGTTGACAATCTCAGCCGAGTTACCGTGGGGCCGGAGAGCGCCGGTGCCGCGCCCGGTCCCGCGTGCTATGACCGCGGTGGTGTCGACGCGACAGTGACTGACGCCGATGTCACCTTGGGGCGCATCGTGCCGTCGCACTTTGCCGGCGGCACCATGTCCCTGGCGCCGGACTTGGCACAGCGCGCGCTTGTGCGCGGTGTTGGCGATGCGCTCAATTTGGACGGGCCCCACGCGGCTTACGCGGTCGGCGAAATTGTCGACGAGGCCATGGCCAACGCCGCGCGCGTTCATGCGGTAGAACGCGGAAAAGATGTTACAGGGCGTACATTGATTGCGTTCGGCGGTGCGGCCCCCCTGCATGCCGCGCGCTTGGCCGAAAAGCTGGGCATTGACGAGATTATCGTGCCCGCCGATGCCGGCGTCGGCTCAGCCATCGGTCTTTTGCGCGCGCCGATCGCTTATGAAGTGGTGCGCAGCCGCTACATGTTGCTGTCGCAATTCGACCATGCCGCAGCCAACGACACCTTAGAGAAGATGCGCGCGGAGGCGGCGCGGGTGGTCGCGTCGGCCGCGCCCGATCAACCGGTGGCCGAGACCCGCGGCGCCTATATGCGCTATGTCGGCCAAGGGCACGAAATCGCCGTGCCATTGCCGCGACAGGCTTTGGTCGAGGGCGATGGTGATGCAGTCGGACACGCCTTTCGTGACGCATATGAAAACCAGTATGGTCGCGCCATCCCGGGCGTTGACGTGGAAATCTTGAGCTGGACTCTGCAACTCGGCACGACGCCGATGCGCCCGGATCGGGTGCCGGAGCCGGCCGCCTCGGTGCCGCCGCCAGCCGGGGAATATCAATCCGTATTCGACGCCGACAAGGGGGCTTTTACCGAAATCGCCGTCTTGCAGCGTGACGATTTGCCGCCGGGCGCGATTGTCGATGGTCCCGCCCTGATCGTGGAACGACAAACCACGACCGTTGTCGCCGCCAACCTGCGCGCATCGGTCGACGGCCATCGGCACATCGTCCTGACACGCAAGCCCGACTAGCGGGGAGACCGTAATGGCCCGACCCAATGCCCTCGCCCAAATCCAGACACAAATCATGTGGGATCGCTTGATTGCAGTTGTTGAGGAGCAAGCGCAGACCTTGATCCGCACGGCCTTCAGCAATGTCGTGCGCGAGGCCGGCGATTTAAGCGCCGGTGTGTTTGACCTTGATGGCCGGATGTTGGCGCAAGCGGTGACCGGGACGCCGGGACACGTCAATTCCATGGCCGCTTCGGTCGGTCATTTCCTGGATCGCTATCCCCGCAAATCCATGGAAGACGGGGATGTTTTTGTTACCAACGACCCGTGGCACGGCACCGGCCATTTGCATGATTTCACGGTCGTCTCACCGGCTTTTCACGACGGTCGCATGGTGGCGATCTTTGCCTCCACTTGCCACGTCGTCGACGTTGGCGGCCTGGGTTTCGGGCCTGATGGGCGGCAAGTCTATGAAGAGGGGTTATACGTCCCCATCATGCGGTTGGCGCACCGGGGCACGATGAATGAGACCTTGCTCGACATTGTCCGGGCCAATGTGCGCGAACCTACCCAATTGGTGGGCGACCTGTACTCGCTGGCGGCATGCAATGAAACCGGCAGCCGCCGGCTCAACGCGATGATGTCGGAATTCGGCCTGCCAGATCTCACCCCCTTGGGCGACCACATTGTGGCGCGTTCCGAAGCCGCCACGCGCGACGCCATTCGCGCCCTGCCATCCGGGCAGTATCGCAACAGCATGCGGATCGACGGCTACGACGAACCGGTCGATCTGGTCGCCACAATGACCATCGACGACGGCACGATCGCGGTCGACTTTGCGGGCACATCGCCGGTTTCGGCACGCGGCATCAATGTGCCGATCGCCTATACGCAAGCCTATACGTCGTTTGGGGTCCGCTGTGTGGTCGGCCCGACAATTCCCAACAATGCCGGATCATTGGCGCCGATCCGCGTGACCGCCCCAGAGGGGTCGATTCTCAACGCACCGCACCCCTGCGCCGTCGCGGCCCGCCACGCGGTCGGTCAGATGTTGCCCGATGTCGTGCTCGGTTGCCTGCACCAGGCGATCGATGGTGTCGCGCCCGCGGAAGGAACATCGTGCCTATGGAATTTCGTCCTTTATGGCGGCCACGGCATTGCTGACGATGGCCACACGCATGCAGGCGCGACACCATTTACCGTAACTTGGTTTCACAATGGCGGCACGGGCGGTCGCCCGGGCGCTGACGGGCTGTCCGCGACCGCTTACCCCTCCGGCGTGCGCAATACCCCCGTGGAAATCAACGAGTCGATCTCACCACTGGTGGTTTGGCGCAAGGAATATCGGGCCGATTCGGGCGGTCCCGGACGATATCGGGGCGGTTGCGGTCAGGTGATGGAGATCACCAATCGGGACGGCGCGGCGTTCACATTGTCGTCGATGTTCGACCGTGTTGAATATGCCGCCCGCGGTCGCGCCGGCGGCCGCGATGGAGCGTGCGGGCGTCTCTATTGCACACCCAACCACCAATTGCGGGCAAAGGGCCGTCAGACCGTGCCCGGCGGTGGCAAATTGGTTCTGGAAATGCCGGGCGGGGGTGGCTATGGCGATCCGCGCCTGCGGGCACCGGAAAAGGTTGCGCAAGATGTTCGGGACGGGCTGCTGACACCCGAGGCGGCACTGCGTGACTATGGCGTTGTTGTCGACCCGGCCGGGCGCTGGGACCCGGCGCGAACAACACAGATGCGCGACGGCTAAAGCGACATGCCGTTTCCGGCCCTTTTGCCTGACGCGGTTGGCGCGTTGAGCCGCGCTTCTTGAATGAAAAACACCTGCCACGGTCCAGGCAGCAGCTCGAACATTTCAAGCATGCGCGCAACAGCGGCGGGCGCACGACGGTCGCCGTCGATCCAGTGATTGGCCGCCCGTCCATTACAATGGACAAGTTGTGCGAACTGAGTCGCGGTGAGATTGTGCTTGGTCACAAAGTTTCGGACCGGGTTCTTTGCCGGCATTTCCATTTTGCCCTCCCTGCCTTGAGACAGGTTGTTTCGCTCAGCCCCGCCGCGTTGGGCGGTTCTAGAGATTCCTGAATTGGCGGCCACGGTATCCGGCCAAAGGTCACCGAGCATGATGCAAACGAACTAGCGCACCTTCCGACCATACCGGGCCGATTGCGTTGTCGATCTGGCGTGGCGCCCCGCCTGAAGGGCGGCAGAGCGTGATGCCGGCGGATCAGACAAGCCGTCCGACGATGAAGTCGCCCACATGGCTTCTCGTTGGCGGCTCCCGCCATCGTCAACCGGCAGGGCCCGGCACATTTCCAGCAATCTCGGCGTCACCGTCCTCGACCATGCAGAGCGGGCCCAACAGCCCTATGTTGACACGCAAGGGCCGGTTAAAAGGGGTGACGTCGGCGACAAATTCGATCGAATTCGAGGTGGACTTACAGGCAGAACAAACATCACCTATTTGGGTGAGGTCAAGTGACAGCTAGACATTTTGGGAATTCTATTATTAATTGCAATGGCAATCATCAGCCATATTATTGTTTGCGCCAAGCATAAAAGCTTTCACATGTGGCAATTTGGTTTTATGTGTCCCGAGCCGAGCACGTGGGAATCAGAGACAGTCGTAAGATTATCACAACCTCCGATGTTTTTTTCATGGATAACAATAGTTTATGTTTTTTGCCTATTATTTGTGCAATGACGTGACAGACACCTAAGTCCGCGCCACTCGCCGGTTTGGCCGGCCCATTTCCACAGGCTTATCCACAGCTTTCGTGGATAATTTATTGCGCTCATTTTTGCGACCATGCGTGGATCCTAGGCGGTTGTGCGTTGTACGCATCGTGGATTAAATCGCGATACAAAGCCCCTACTACCCGCATGACGCGAATCTATAGCAAACACATCGCGCGTGATTGGCGCCAAAACGGCACCGCTGACGCGTGGCCTGGTCGAGACTTCGTTTTGCCGTGATTTGGCGCTAGAGTTGGAACGAGACAGCAATTTTCAACTCGATGAAAGTCTGGAACCAATCATGCGCCAGGATGTGTCCCCTCTTTCGCTGAGCCGGCGCCACGGCGCTACCGGCCTAGTTATGTCCGCCACATTGTGTGTGGTCTTTGCGGCGTGCTTGGTAGCCTTTCTGCCAGCCAAGGCCCGTGCCGAACAACAAATCAGGATCGAGATTAGCAACGAGTCCGATATGAAACGCAGCATCGAGTTGCGCGATATGCTGTGCGAAGAACGGGTTGTATTCCGCGCAAAAATGGAACCAGGTGAGTCTAAGAAAGTGCGCATTTGCGCCGACGACCAGGGCATCGGCGCGGTCGCGGCCGTCGTGGCGACCGGCTGCGCGAGCGCCACGGTCAACATGCATCAAGGGCTCAAGAACGGTGACGTACTGGCGCCTTGATGTTCAGCGACTGTGCGGCAAGCGCGGCCCGGAGCGCGATGCCCTCATTCGATCCGCGTTGAGGCCGGGAGCTAAGTGCCTGAACACAATCTAGTGATCCGGGTGAACAAGTTCATAGTCGGGTTTGCGCAGACTTGCTATTGAGCGACCAAATAAGGACCACCGACACAATCGGAGGCCGTCATTCTCGACCGTCGCTGAGAACGCTCCGTGTTGGGTGCGTTAGTCTGATTGTTCGCGGTTCTGGTCCATGGTCACTGGCATTACAATTACCCGGAAATCTGATTTGGCGCCGTGTTCTTGCCAAGGGAACGGTGCGCGCGCGCGGCTCTTGCCGTGCGCCCAGAAGGGATTGCCGGTGCAGGACATCAGATTATGGCTGCAGGAGATCGGGTTGGGCCACTACGGTGACGTTTTCGCCCGTAATGACGTCGACCTGGACCTGTTGCCTGAATTGAGTGACGAAGATCTGCGCGAACTGGGTGTCTCGCTCGGTCACAGGCGGCGCATCTTGAAGGAGATCGCAGACCGCCCTCAGCACGAGCCAACACAGCCTGACACCGCGGACGATCCTTTCGCCGCGGCTCCGGCCGCGGAGCGCCGTCAGATCACCGTCATGTTTTGCGACTTGGTCGGATCAACAGCGCTTTCGGAAAGTCTGGACCCTGAGGATTTGCGCCGTCTAATGGGTGCGTATCAATCGACCGCGACGGCCGTCATCCGGCAATATGATGGCCATATCGCACAGTATCTTGGCGATGGCCTGCTGGTCTATTTTGGTTTTCCCCGTGCTCACGAGGACGATGCCCAACGGGCCGTGCGCGCCGGTTTGGAAGTGATCGACGCGATCCGCGCCATCGAATCCCCCATACCCTTGGCCGTGCGCGTGGGTATCGCGACCGGGCGCGTCGTCGTCGGAGAAACGACCAGCGGTGACAGCTTCGTACCTGGCACGGCCGTCGGGGAGACACCCAATCGCGCCGCCCGCCTGCAAGCACTGGCGGACCCCAACACCGTGGTGATCGGCGAACGAACACGTCGTCTGTTGCGTGGCGCATTCGAACTGATCGATCTTGGCGAGCATCGCCTAAAAGGCTTGTCGCGCCCGGTGCGAAGTTTTCGGGTCGGTGGCGAAAGCGATGCGATCAGCCGCTTTGACGCGGCGCAAAGTACCGGCGTGACTCCGTTGGTCGGGCGCGACCATGAAATCGGCTTGATGCTGGAGCGGTGGCAGCAAGTGACCGATGGCGATGGTCAGGTTCTGCTGGTCAGCGGTGAAGCCGGAATCGGTAAGTCTCGGATCGTCAGCGCATTTCTTGATCAGCTGACGGGGGCGTCGAAAAACTTATTGCGCTATCAGAGCTCGCCCTATCACACCAACACCGCGTTCCAGCCGGTGATCGAGTATTTTTTGCGTGCGGCGCGGATTCGGCCCGGCGATGCCGCTCCGGCGCGGTTGGAGAAACTTGAGGCGTTCGCGGCCGAGAGTGGACTACCGCGTGAACATGTTGTGCCCTTGTTCGCGACAATATTGGCGATTCCGCTTGGCACCCGCTTCGCCGACGTCCAGGCCAGCCCGCAAATGCAGAAGAAACGCGTCATCGAAGCATTTGCGGATCGGATGGTGTATTTGTCGCGCCACCAACCCTTGGTGTGGGTGTTTGAGGATGCCCATTGGGGTGACCCGACAACACTGGAATTGCTCAATAGCTGCATCAATCGGTTGATGGGACACCCGGTTTTGGGAATCGTCACCTGTCGCCCAGAATTTGACCCGCCCTGGGGCTTCTTGCCGCATGTCACGCAGCTCTTGCTCAGCCGGCTGGGGCGCCGGCAAAGCGCAACCATGGTCGAACATGTGCTCGGCGGCAAAGGGGCCTCAGCCGAATTGATCAACGAGATTGCCACCAAGGCCGACGGAATTCCGCTGTATGCCGAGGAATTAACCAAGGCGGTGATTGAGTCCGGCACACAGGAGGACGCCGGCGACCGTTTTCATCTGACTGGCCCCCTGTCGACGATTGCCGTCCCCGACACGCTCCACGACTCACTTATGTCGCGGCTTGATCGCGAGGCCGCCGCGCGGGATGTCGCCCAAATCGCGGCGGTGATTGGTCGCGAGTTTTCATACGCCCTATTGGCGGCGGTTTCCGGCTATGGCGAGGAACGCCTGGACGAAAGCTTGGATCGGTTGTTGGAAGCCGACCTGATCAGCCGCCGTGGCGTGGGCGCGCACGCGTCCTATAGTTTCAAGCACGCCTTGCTGCGGGATGCCGCCTATGCGTCATTGTTGCGCAGCGACCGGCGACGCCTTCACGCACGGGTCGCTGAGATGCTCGAATTGCAGCGATTCGAAGCTATCGAGAAACAGCCGGAGCTGCTGGCGCACCACTATACCCACGCCGGCGACCATTGGCAGGCGGTCGAGTATTGGCTACGGGCTGGAAAACGCGCGGCCGCAATGTCGGCCAACGAAGAAGCGATCGCCCATCTGCGCGCCGGACTGGATGTTTTGGCGATGGAGTCCGAAACCGAGGCGCGATTGCGCAAGGAGTTGGAGATCCAGGTCGCGCTGGGCGTCCCCTTGATTATTGCCAAGGGCTATGCCGTGCCGGACACGGCGGAAGCCTACAATCGCGCGCGCGATCTATGTGATCGCTTCGGCGATATTGAGCAATATCCGCGCGTCCTGTTCGGCTTGTGGGGCTACCACCGGATGCGCGCGGAGCTCATGGTCGCGCGTGACCACGCGGTCGCGCTGATGGTTGACGCCGAACGGCGTGACGATCGCGTTTCACTGATCATGGCGCACCACGTCATCGGCAGCACAGTATGGAATCTCGGCCAAAACGATGCCGCGCTGATGTATTTCGAACGGCTGCTGGAAATCTACCACCCGCAGCAAGATCGACAGCTGGGCTTTTCCATGGCCCTCGATCCGCGCACGCAAGCACAATGCTACCTCACCTGGATCCACGCCGCGCTGGGCAATACACGCCGCGCTGAGTCGCTGATGACGGAGGCCTTGGACGAAGTCAAGCACCTGTCGCAACCCTATTCGTCGGCCTTGGCGCATCTAGCCGGCGCACGGTTCTATGTCTGGCAAGGGCGCGCGAGTCTGGCCGAGGAACGGGCCCGCACAAGCTTGGCCATATCGCGAGAACAAGGCATACCCTTCTACCAAGCTTTCTCACAAATCGTATTGGGGTTGGCTCTGTCGCGCCAAGGCCAAGTCGAGGAAGCGGTCAGTGAAGTTGAACGCGGCCTCGCCGCCTATCGATCCATCGATGTCTTGCTTAACCGGCCCTATCTTCTGGGGGCGTACGCAGAAGTTGTTGCCGAGGCCGGTCGCTGGGACGATGCCTTTAACACCATCAATGAAGCACTGGCCATAGCTCATGACACTGAAGAGCGCTGGTGGGAATCCGAGCTGTATCGTCTCAAAGGCACGTTCTTAACCGAAACCGTGCCACACGATCACGAGCAAGCTATCGACTGCTTCAAAACCGCTATCTCCGTTGCCACGCGCCAGGGCGCACATGCGTTTGCCCTACGGGCGGCAATTGACTTGGCGCGTCTGTGGCACAGCAATGATCACAACAGCAACGCGCGCGACACGCTGCGACCAGCCTTCGATGCGCTAAAAGACGGTGACGCCACCGAAGACCTCGACGCCGCGCGCGCGCTTCTGGCCACGCTGGAGGGCGGCTGAACGGACCGCGCGGTTCAGTCTAGCAGGCTGCTGAAAAACGACGCGTCTTAAGCACGGTATCATGATTCTCTGGTGGGGCAGGATGGGGGATGCGATGCGTGGTCAGGACGGTCGGAGCGGTGATCTTTTTAGCTATGTGAATTTCGAGGCACGGGTTGCGAGGAAGCATCCTTTGCGCTTGATCCGGGTGATCGTGGACGATGTGCTTGAGAATTTATCGGCGGAGCTTGGCTCGGTTTATTCGGATATGGGCCGGCCATCGATAGCGCCTGAGAAGCTTTTGCGCGCGCTGTTGTTGCAAGCGTTTTATTCGATCCGTTCCGAACGTCAACTGATGGAACAGCTGGAATTCAACTTGCTTTACCGCTGGTTTGTCGGGCTTGGCGTGGACGACGTGGTTTGGGACAGCAGCACGTTTTGCAAGAAGCGTGACCGGCTTCTCAAAGCAAAGATATCGGCCAAGTTCCTGACCGGTATCATCGGCCACGAGCGGGTGGCGCGGCTGTATCGCAAAGGCAACGGCCGAGAAAGCCGGCTTTCAAAACCAGACAAAACAATCACTGCACAGACGTCTTCAGCAGCCTGCTAATGCATTTCACGCTCACATGTGTTCGCATCTCATGTTCTATCTCTTTGATATCGATCAACTTATCTTCGTTCAAACGATTCCGTTTGAACGAAGTTTGATCTAGTACGTGTCGCCGCGGCACGCCCATGACGCATCTGGTGATTGCCAGTTTGGTCTTTGTCGGCGGCCACAATTTGATCTCTGGAACCGGTGCGCGCGACCGCATGGTCGGCCGGCTCGGTGAGCGCGGCTTTCTGGTCGCATTTTCCGTGTTCTCGGTGGCAAGCCTGATTTGGCTTGTTCTTGCCTATCGTGCGGCGCCTTTCATCGCCGTTTGGATGCCAAGCGCGGGGCACCGCTGGGTCACGTTCGTTCTCTCGGTGACCGGCATGACTTTGATCGTCTTGGGCGCGGCGGCATCTCTGCCGCAAAGCGATAATTCGACAAACAGCGCCGTGGCGCGCGGCGCTTCGGCGATCACGCGCCATCCCATGGTATGGGGCGGCGTTCTGTGGGCTTTGGGCCATTGCGTAACCAACGGCGATGCCGCGTCTTTGGTTTTCTTTGGCGGTCTGGTCGCTTCAGGCCTGGCCGGCGCCTTGTCACAGGAACGCAAAAAACGTCAGCGGATGGGCGATGATTGGCCACAATTTGCGGCCACTTCGTCGTTCTTGCCGCTGGTCGCCCTCATCATGGGTCGTGCGCGACTAACCATGAGCGACATCGGCTGGCGACCGATCGCTGCCACGCTTGTGGTGATATCTCTGATTCTATGCCTCCACCCGCTGATTATTGGGGTTTCGCCGCTGCCCGTCTTGGTCGAACTGAACTGGTAAAAGTGCCTGCGTAATAGGCGGCAATCTCGTGCGGGCTTGAGCGCAACAATTGTCACGTTGGTCAAGTTGCTATTGGTCCCGGCGCAGGCGCGCTTCCACTTCGTGCCGTTGAATTTTTCCCGTTGTGCTACGGGGCAGTTCATCCAACGCCACAAAGTGAATCTGCTTTGGTCGCTTATATCCGGCAAGCTTGTCACGACAGCGCGCGACGAGATCATCGCTGGTCAGGGACCGGTCGCCGCGGGCCACGACCGCGACCGGAACTTCACCCCATTTCGGGTCGGACGCACGCACGACCACCGCGTCCGCGACCCGCTCATCTTCCAACAGAACCCGTTCGATCTCGGCTGGGTAAATGTTCTCGCCACCGGATTTGATTAGATATTTGGCGCGGTCGACGAAATCGAACGTACCGTCGTCATGGCGCCGAAACATATCGCCCATGTGAAACCAACCACCACGGAAATCTTCGGTATTGGCGTCATCATTCTGCCAATAGCCGCTGAACAGCGTCGGCCCGCGCATCGCCAGCTCGCCCGGCGTCCCTAATGGCACATCGCGATCGTTCTCATCAACCAACCTGACTTCGCAGTAACTGCTTTGAGTCTTGGCTAAGCTCGACGGCACAACCCCCGGGGGAATCTGTCCCGCCGATGTCGGCGGGATACCGGTTTCAGTCGATCCAAAGCTGTTGAGATAGGGCGCGTTGAGCAAACGCGACACGTCGGAGATCTGGTGACGCGGCACCAAATCCGCCATCGCGCCGGCGACTCGGATCGCCCGCGGGCGCGCGTCCTCCGCCTGCAGTCTCGCGATAGTCTGATCGATCACCCCCGGCATCAGACAAAACCAAGAGATCGGTTGATCGGCCGCCACGCGCACCAGTGCATCCAAGTCAAAACCGTCGACGACAAAAACCCGACCGCCGACCAACAGGGAACCAATCGCCAAATCCATCGAAGCCATGTGGAACATGGGCGGCCAGGCGGGAAACGTCTCGCGGCGCGACAACCCGTAATCGACGCAGAATACGAGCACTCGATAAAGAAACGCGCGATGGCTGATCACCGCCCCCTTCGGTCGACCCGTCGTGCCGCTGGTGTAAAGGATAACCAAGCCATCTTCGGGCAGGGCCACGTCCGGCGGTTCGTCGCCTCCGGCTTCGCTCAATGCACGCTCATAGGCATCGCCAAAAACCAACACCCGTTCTGTATGATCCGGCGTCAGCCGCTCGGCATGTCGCGGCGAAACCAACGCGAATCTTGGCGCAGCCAAGTCGATACAATAGTCGAGCTCATCGGCCGACAATCGCCAATTTAACGCCGCCAGCATGGCCCCAGATTTCGCCGCGGCAAAAGCGGCCTCGACATACTCGATCCGATTTTCAGCCAAAACGGCAACGCGATCGCCGCGCTGAACGCCATATTTTTCAAAGAGATTAGAGAGCCGATTTACGCGTTCGTTGAACTGGCGATAGGTGAAACGGCGAACCCCGTCCTCGATCGCCACAGTACGCGGTCGGATCGTGGCCTGTTGGCGTAGCAATCCACCTACTGTCGTGTGTGCCGCGTGTCGAACGACGTCAAGCATCGCAGCCCCTATTCCAGTTCTTGTTTGGTGCCCTGGTCAAGCTCGACGTGGCTCTCCATGGGCAAGGCCGGGTCGGCCGACCATTCGGCCAACGACCCGTCATAGACGCGCACGTGGGGATTGCCCAGTAGAACACGGGCGGCAAACCACCCGACCGAGCTTTCGAATCCGGCATTGCAAAACAGGATCACCTCGCCCTCGGTTGGCACACCGGCGGCTGCAAACAGGCGCCGCAGGTTCTCCGGCGAGCGAAACACGGCGCCAGCGTCAACAGTCATCCAGGTCATCGGCATGTTGCGCGCACCCGGGATCGTGCCCCGGCGCGCCAAGATCGGTTCGGCGTTTATTCCTAGGAAATGATCATGGCTGCGCATGTCCACCAGCGGCGTCCCTGCTTCAATGGCCTTCAATAGGGCGTCACGCTCGACAACGATGTCCGGGCGTGGCGACGGCACATAGGTGGTCGGCGTGGGTTCGTGGATACCAACTTCAATGTCATTTTCCCAATCGTCGGTCCATGCTGGCAGACCACCGTTCAATATCGAGACCCGTTCATGCCCAACAAAGCGAAAAGCAAAATAGATCCGTGCAACCTCAGCCACGTCAAAGGCGCCAAGCCCATCGCCATGCAGAACAACGTGACTATCGTTTCCGACCCCCAAACGGCCGATCAACGTCGCCAGTTGCGCAGCCGGTGGCAACATGTTGACGATCCCGTCCACCCACATACGCCATCCGTCTTCGTAGTAGTGGGTATGGACCGCGCAAGGTATATGTCCGGCCTGGTAGTTGGGTACCGAGTTGCGCACGTCGATGACCACCACGTCGTCCGCACACACATGTGCTTGCATCCACGCAACGTCGACCAAAGACGGGGCGGCAGGTTGCGCCCAAAGCGGCGCGGTCGATCCGGCCCATGAAATCACCAATCCGGCACCGCAAATCGACGTCAGAGTGCAGCGCATGAAATTTCCTATTGCCCTCATATCTTCACAATCTTGGTGCAGCCTCGGCAAGGCCGTTGCTTTCAGGACTGGCGACCGGCGTGAAACATGGTTCCAAATTGAGCGCCATGGCAAAGTCGCGCGTGTCCTTGGCGGTGTAGGGTGATCCGTTGTCGGACAGGAATTCGATCCGCCGCGGCGCGGACAGTGTCGCGAACCGTGTTTCAACCGCTTCGAGCATCATGTCGCGCACGTCCGAACCGCTGATGCCCCGGCCGGAAACGGCGACATGGGCGATCAACTCCCGATCGTGAGCATCAATGACAAACGCGGCGCGGACAATGTCACCGTTCCAACACGCGAACTCAAAGCCGTCCGAGCACCATCGCAAGTTCGAACTCATGACGACGACTTTGCCGTCATGGACACGGCCGTCACGACGTCCAGACGATTTGCGCAGCAACAAACCATGTCGCTTCATGAGCCGATAGACGCGCTTGTGGTTCGGCAGGGGTTCGTTGACGCGCGCTAACTCTCGGCGCGCCAGGGCCGTGATCCGGCGATAGCCGTAAGTCGGCCGTTCATCGGATCAGTTCCAACAAGGCCGCGTCGCCCGGTTTGCGATAAGCGCCGCGCGATCGGTTGGCCCCCTGTGTCCGCTCGTACAGGTTCGAGCGCGACACGCCCAGCGTTCTGGCCACGGCGCTCATCGGGTATCGCCCCGTAGCGGCGAGGCAACGTGCAAGATCGGTTTTTTTGCCCGCGACCGCTCAAGGGCCTCGCGCAGGATTTCCACCTCCATGGTCTTCTTGCCAAGCAAGCGCTCGAGTTCACGTACTTGTGCCTCAAGCTTCTTGAGCTTCGCCGACCACCGTCTCGTCTGCCCCCACAGCCACGGCGCCCCCTTCTTTCATCAACCGCCGCCAACGATACACTAAATTGGCGCCAACCCCATGACGTCGGGCGACAGCCGAAACACTCGCACCAGGCGCAAGCGTTTCCTCGACAATCGCCAGCTTTTGTTGGGCCGACCAATGCCGTCGACGTGCGGTTCCTGTGATCACTTCGATGCTGAAAGTCATCAGACATAAGCACATGCTTAGGGCTATGCCTAAGCCTCCCTGCTTACGCCGACTGTCCGGTCGAAATGGGGGCCAATTCAGAGTATAAGTAAAGGCGATTGGGACTATAGCTAGTCGATCAAAGCACACATTCACTATCTATAATGCCGTCGGCGCCAGAGATTCGGCCGGCTTTTTGGATAACCAGTCTTTTGGGAGAAGCAACCATGTGGACGACCCCTGTTGTTCGTGAGATCGCCGTTGGACTTGAGATCAACTGCTACGCCTGCGCCGAACTCTAGAGCACGTTCGGCCAAACGATGACGATACCCCCTACCCGGCGGCGGAAAGAAAGCCACTAAGTGGAGGCATTTTAATGCATATCCGCGTTCTTGGCGCGGCGGCCGGTGGGGGGTATCCGCAATGGAATTGCAATCACCCCAACAGCCGGCGCGCCCGCCAAAATGATCCGGCGTCAAAGCCGCGCACACAGTCGTCAATCACGGTCAGTGCCGATGGCGAGAACTGGTTCTTGCTCAACGCCTCGCCGGATTTGCGCTACCAGATAAACAGTAACCCGGTGCTACAGCCGAATCGCGATCTACGACACAGTCCGATTCAAGGCGCGGTGCTGACCAATGCCGACGTTGACCACATCGCTGGCCTGTTGAATCTGCGCGAATCGCAACCACTGTCGTTATACGGAACACCGCGGGTGCTTTCGGTTCTCAAAGCGAATTCGATTTTCAATGTGCTCAACCCGGATTTCGTGAAACGAAAGCCGCTGAACCTGGATCAGCCTACCGAACTAGAGCTGACGGACGGAACGCCCAGTGGCTTGGTGGTTGTGCCCTTTGCCGTGCCGGGCAAAGTCGCATTGTGGCTTGAAGACGAATCGAAGGGGCCAAATTTTGGTTCCGTCGCAGAGGACACGATTGCGCTGGATGTCCGCGACGCAGCCGGACAAACCAAGCTTTTTTACATTCCTGGATGCGCGTCGATGCCGCCCGAGTTGAGCGAGCGTCTTCGCGGTGCGCCTTTGGTGTTCTTCGATGGGACACTTTGGACCGATGACGAAATGATCCGCGACAAAGTCGGCGTCAAGACCGGCAACCGCATGGGCCACATGAGCGTTTCGGGCGAGGACGGAACGATCGCGGCGTTCGCCGACCTGGATATACGGCGAAAAGTATTTATTCATATCAACACGACCAATCCCATCCTGCTGGACGACAGTCCGGAACGGGCCGCCGTGGAGGAAGCCGGTTGGGAGGTCTCGTATGACGGCATGGAGCTAACCGTATGAGCGTCGCCCTCGCCCACGACCCGGGTGTCAAACCAACCCATTGGTACGATCTCGACACACCAAAAGAAAGCCTGTTGAGCCCTGACGAATTTTCCGACGCCATGCAACAAATCGGACGCGAGCGCTACCACAGCTTGCATCCGTTTCACAAGATGCTCCACGGCGGCGAACTCAAGATGGGGCAAATCCAAGCGTGGGCGCTAAACCGCTTTTATTATCAGGCCAGTATTCCTCGCAAGGACTTGACGTTGATGGCGCGGCTCAACAGCCCTGAACTTCGCCGGGCTTGGCGTAGCCGCGTTCTTGATCATGACGGCCACGAGGTCGAAGACGGCGGCATCGCCCGATATCTCCAATTGACGGATACCCTCGGGCTGGATCGCGACTATGTGACCTCGACCACGGGATTGCTGCCGGGAACACGATTTGCCGTCGATGCCTATGTATATTTCGTCGCGGAACGCTCTGAGCTTGAAATGATCGCTTCGTCGCTGACAGAACTGTTTGCGCCCGCGATCCATCGCGAACGTATTGCTGGATTGTCGAAGCACTATGACTGGGCCAATGAGTATGCATTGGCATATTTCAAGAAACGCCTGGGCGAGGCCCCGAAAGATGCGGAATTCGGGCGAGATTACGTGATACGCAACGCCCATACGCGCGAGCTGCAAGAGGCTGTGCTTAATGCGTTGCGGTTCAAGACCGATGTGCTATGGGCACAGTTGGACGCGTTGTATTTCGCGTATGTGGATCCCGGCATCATTCCACCGGGCGCGTTTGTGCCCAACGCGGCGGGATAACGATCATGGCCGAGCGCCACGTCATAACCGACGACAGCACGCCCAAACTGCCACGGCATGCCAAATTGCGGTTCGATAAACCACGCGACAAGTGGGTCATCCTGGCACCGGAACGAGTCTTTGAGCTCGACAACATCGCCTATCAAATTGTCAGCCTATGCAACGGTGAAAATACGTTGATCCAGGTCGTCGATCATCTGGCCGGCAAGTTCCAGGCCCCGCGCGATGTCATATCCAAGGATGTCGTTGATATGCTGCAAGACCTGGCGGACAAAGGCTTCTTGGTAACATGACCGATGTAATCGAACAGGAATCTGGCGCCAATGGCGCCAATGGCGCAAACCCGTTGGTACCTTACGCTTTGTTGGCGGAACTTACGCATCGCTGTCCGCTGCAATGTCCCTATTGCTCCAACCCGCTTGAGCTTGAGCGAGCCAGCAACGAGCTCGACACGGACACCTGGAAGCGGGTCATCAATGAAGCTGCCGATATGGGCATGTTGCATGTGCATTTTTCGGGCGGCGAACCAACGGTCCGCAAAGACCTTGAAGACCTGGTCGCACATTCGGCCAAGCTCGGCCTTTATACCAACTTGATCACGTCCAGCGTCCTGCTTGACGAAGCGCGGCTGTTCGGTTTGCGCGACCTTGGCTTAGACCATGTCCAAGTGAGTTTTCAGGATACGGACGCCGAATCCGCCAATCGCATCGCCGGCTATAAGGGGCACGAAAAGAAAGTCGAAATCGCGCGCTTGGTGCGCAAGGCGGGTCTGCCGCTTACGGTCAATGCCGTCATGCATCGGCAAAATCTTCATAACCTCAAAGAAATGATCGACCTTTCTGTCGATTTAGATGCGGAACGTTTAGAGGTTGCACAGGTTCAATATTACGGCTGGGCTCTGAAAAACCGGGCGGCGTTCCTGCCCAGTCGCGAGCAGCTTGATGTGGCGACCGAAATCGTCGCGGAAGCGCGCGAGCGTCTAAAAGGCATATTGGTGCTCGACTATGTCGTGCCCGACTATTATGCGCGGCGCCCTAAGTCCTGCATGGGCGGCTGGGCGCGACGGTTTATCAACGTCAACCCGGTCGGTAAGGTGCTCCCGTGTCACGCGGCGGAAACGATCCCTGGGCTCACTTTTGAAACAGTGCATGACCGCAGCCTCCAATGGATTTGGGATAACTCATCGGCTTTCTTGAAGTTTCGTGGTACCGCGTGGATGCCCGAACCGTGCCAGTCGTGCGACCGTCGCGAGATTGACTGGGGTGGTTGTCGCTGCCAGGCGTTCGCACTCACCAACAATCCCGAAGCGGTCGATCCGGCGTGTGAGTTCTCGCCTGACCGCGACGTCCTAGAAATCCCACTGAAGGAAGCTGCCGGCGCGCCGCCGGAATTCATCTATCGCAGGATTGGCGGGTAGTCGGCCGGCGCACGGCCGTGGACTTGCAGAAACTCAACAAGGATGACGTCGCCGAAGAATGGCGCCGACGTGCGCCAGCTTGGAACCAATGGGCTGAAGTGGTCGAGCGCATGGCGGCGCGCTTCAATGCCCCCTTGATCGACGCCGCGGCGCTCGAACCGGGTCAACGGGTCTTGGATTTGGCATCCGGCGCTGGTGAGCCGGCCCTGGGTATCGCGCGGCGCATCGGCCCAAATGGCCGGATCATGGCGACTGATATGGTTTCGGAAATGCTCGCGGGCACGGCACGGCGGGCCGCAGCGGCGGGACTTGGCAACGTCGATACCGAACTCTGCGACATGGAGGCCTTGCCCTTCGACGATGCCAGCTTCGACCGTGTCACGTGTCGGTTCGGGCTGATGTTTGCAGCGGATCCAGTCGCCGCCATGCGCGAAGCGGCGCGCGTGCTCAAACCTGGCGGCCGCACGGCGTGGATGGTGTGGGGGCCGCTGGCGGAAACAACCATCTTCGTCGTCATCAACACAGTTGTCCGCCAGGCCCTGTCATTGCCGCCGGCAGATGACTCACCGCAATTTCGATTTGGCCCCACGGGCCTGCTCACCGAGGTCATGACCAAAGCTGGCCTCACCGACGTCATCGAACAAGATTGTGAGTTTTCGCCGCGACCCGCCCTCGGGTCGCGATTTTGGGAACCGCAAGTTCAAATGTCGTTCGGGCATTTGCTTGGTCAGCTATCGGCGCGCCAGCGCGAGGAAATCGACGATCGCATCGAAGCGGCGTTCGCGGCCCATTTAGATGGCGAACAATACGCCCTCAAAGCCCGCGTTCACATCGGTGTCGGCGTCCGTTCTACTTAATGATCGCTATCATCGACACATTCTAATTCGTTGATTTCTATTTGTTTATCTTCATTCTGCGCGGCCGCGCGTGCGCGCGCCATCTTGCTTGCCGCAAATAGGGTGAACGGGATCGAGCAAAAATAGGCGACCCCGATCACAAACAGCGTCCACCAGGTGTAGCTGACTAGAGACGCCGCCAGGACCGCAACCACAAACAATGCAGGCAGCGCGTATTCCGGTTTGATTTTGAAATACTTGAACGACAAAGTTGGCACACGGCTGATCATCAGCAGGGCGATGGCCAACATGTGGGCGCCCACCAACGCGGGGCCGGCGGCCCAACCCGGACCAATCTCAAACGACAGCAGCATCGGCAACATAGCCAGCCCACAAGCGGCCGGGGCTGGAACACCGGTGAAATAACGATGCATGGGCACAGGGTCAGCCGCATGCAGGTCGGTGTTAAAGCGCGCCAGACGTAGCGCGCAGCAGGCGACGAACAACAATGTCACAACCCAACCGATGCCGCCCAAGGTCTGCAAAGACCAAAGGTAGAGCGTGAGCGCCGGCGCGGCGCCGAAATTGACGATATCCGCCAGTGAATCAAGCTCGGCCCCGAAATCGCTGCTCGACCGCAGCAGCCGCGCCATGCGCCCATCCAAGCCATCGAAGACCATCGCCAGAAGAAGACATATGACCGCCATTTCAAAGCGCTCGAGCAGCGCGAAACGCACCGCCGAAAGCCCCGCACACAGGCCGAGAACAGTCAGGATATTCGGCAGCAAGCTGGCGATGGGCACGGCGCGGATTCGACGATGGTGCCGCCTTTGTATCATCATGGCTTCCCCCCTTCGGCCACGGTCTCGGCGATAACCGTTTCGCCAGCCAACATTTTTTCGCCGCCTTGAACAACCGCATGCAGCCCGGCATCCAGATAAATGTCGACACGACTGCCGAACCGTATGAGTCCGAAACGTTCGCCGATGCTCACACGATCGCCCTCGGACAACGTGCACAAGATGCGGCGCGCGACAAGCCCGGCGATCTGGACAAAGGCGATCTCATGCCCCCCATCAGTGCGCATACGCACCGCTTGGCGCTCATTGTCCTCGCTGGCCTTATCAAATGAAGCATTGATGAACCGGCCGGCTCGATAGGCCAGCTTCGTTATCACCCCAGTCGCGGGCACACGATTTACGTGAACGTTGAACACATTCATGAATATAGAGACCCGGTCGCGGGGCGCCGAGCCCATGCCCAATTCCTTGGGCGGAGGCGCGGACACAACGCCCAACACGACACCGTCAGCCGGGCTTACCAAAATGCCATCGCGCTCTGGTGTACGGCGCTCCGGGTCGCGAAAAAAATAGACACACCACGCCGTTAGTACAACGCCGAGCCAGCCGAGCGGTGCGGCGATCCACCACAAAACCACAGTCACGGCCGCAAAAAGGGCAATGAATCGCCAACCTTCCGGATGAATGCGCACAGTCCCCCCCCCTCGCATGTTAATGGGCACGATGCGCCGGGCGGACGTTCAAATCAAGAGGCGGCCTCCACTGCCATGCCCTCCGATTCCTGTTGCCGCCGCCACATCTCCGCATAGATCCCCTCTGCAGCCAACAGCTCTTCATGCCGGCCACGTTCCGCGACACGTCCCCGATCAAGCACCAAGATCTGATCGGCGTCGACCACGGTCGACAGACGATGGGCGATAATCAACGTCGTATGGTCGCGCGACAGCTCACGTAGGCTGGCTTGAATATCTCTTTCTATGCGCGTATCCAGCGCCGACGTCGCTTCATCGAAAACGAAAATCGGCGGCGCCTTCAGCAACATGCGCGCGATGGCCACGCGTTGCTTTTCGCCGCCTGAAATCTTGAGCCCGCGCTCGCCGACCGAGGTGTCGTAACCCTCCGGGAGTTCCGCCACAAAGTCGTGGATCTTTGCCAAGGTCGCGACGCGAATAACCTCTTCGTCGGTCGAACCGGGCCGTCCATAGTCGATATTGTACCGGATCGTGTCATTAAACAGTACGGTATCCTGGGGCACGATGCCGATCGCCGCGCGCAAGGAATCTTGGGTGACATCGCGGATGTCTTGACCATCAATGCGGATCGCCCCACCCGATACGTCGTAGAACCGGAACAGCAGTCGCGCCAGCGTCGATTTGCCGGCACCACTGGCGCCGACGACCGCAAGTGTTTTCCCGGCCGGAATCGTGAAGGTCAGATCGTGCAGCACTTCCCGTTCAGATTGATACGTAAAATCAACGTGGTCGAAGCAAACCTCGCCGCCCGATACGGCCAAAGGCCGCGACCCCGGGCGATCAACAACTTCCTGGTAAACATGCAGCAGTTGGAACATTCGCTCCATATCGACTAGAGATTGCTTAATTTCGCGATAGACAAAGCCCAGGAAATTGAGCGGTTGGTAAAGCTGCAACATGAACGCATTGACCAAGACCAAATCACCCAGAGTGAGCCGCTTTTCGACGATACCGGTGCCGACGATATACATCACGCCGACGACCCCGGCCGCGACAATGAAGCCCTGACCAATGTTAAGCAGCGACAATGTCACTTTCGATTTGACGGCCGCGCCCTCGTAGCGCCTTAAAGCACGATCGAAACGCCGGCCTTCATGTTCTTCATTATTAAAATATTTTACTGTTTCATAGTTCAGCAAACTATCGATCGCCCGGGTGTGCGCCCGCTCGTCGCTTTGGTTCATCTGTCGGCGGAATTTGATCCGCCATTCCGTCACCGTCATGGTGAAAACGATATAACCGGCGACGGCGAGAAACGTGATTATGGCGATCCCGGCTTCGTAGCGATAAAGCAGGATGCCGCACACCAAACCGATCTCAAGTAATGTCGGCAAGACATTAAAAAGCATGAAGTTAAGCAGAAATTCAATGCCCTTGGTTCCGCGCTCGATGACGCGGCTAAGGCCGCCGGTTTGGCGCTCCAAGTGATAACGCAGAGACAAGCGATGGAGATGTTGAAAGGTCTGCAGCGCAGCGCTGCGGATGGCGTGTTGACCAACGCGCGCAAACACCGCGTCGCGCAATTCACCGAAAGCCATGGCGAACACGCGCGCGGCACCATAGGCAAAAAGCAACGCCACGGGCAACGCAATGACCTGCGTGGTGCTCGGATCGAGACGATCGAAAACGGCCTTCAGCAGCAGCGGGATCTGTACGTTGGCAACTTTGGCAGCCACCAGCAACAACACCGCGACAACAACCCGCAGCTTCAGATCAACGCGTCCGTGCGGCCACAAAAAAGGCAGCAATGTTCTTAGCGTGCCCCAATGTCCCAATCCGGGTCGTGCCAGTTCACCTCTCTCGGCTGATGCTTTCGATGGCGCCGCACTATCTTTGGGCGACGCACCAAGGCTCGCGCTCATCCGATCTCTACCTGTGCTGTCTTGCGTCGCGCCGCCAGGGTGGCATGCGCATGACGAGCGCCCCAAAAGACCGGCGCACCGCCCTTGAAACGGCCGTGCGACCGCGCGCCGGCCACCTATCCTTTCGGAATAACGAAGATCTGACCAGGATAGATCAGGTTCGGATCCACGATTTGATCCAAATTGGCATCATAAATCACCGAATAGCGGACACCACGGCCGTACACACGCCGCGAAATTCGCCACAGGCTGTTGCCCGGTTGCACAATGACCAAGCCATCGCCAACAGCCGGGTTCTCCAAATCGGCCATAGTGAACGGCGTTTCCAGACTTGAGAGAACGCCACCGTCCTTGTCGATCTGTTCGATCTTGAGAGTATAGAGGCCGGGCACAATCGCATCACTGGGCACCAGGCGCCAGGTGCTGTCGTCAGCCACTGTCGCCGTGCCAATCAAGCGACCGTCAACATAGGCGTAAATCGTACTTCCGGGCAGGGCGCGGCCAGCAAAGTCAATCTGCCCGACGGTATCGTAATTGATAAGATCGAGCGACAATCCCTCCTCCGCCAGAATGCCGATGTCCGGCGACGGACGCTGCAAAAGGCGAATGCGGCCCGCATCGAGTTCGCGAGGCACCAACATGGCCAAAGCCGATTCCGCTGGCCCAGCGAGCGACGCGGGACGAATGCGCTCGTCGAGACCGGGCACCATCATGACGACCAATTCGAGCGATTCCAGAACTTGGCCACTCGCGGTTCGCGCCACAAGACCAAGCTCGCGTTCACCGGCCTGAATCGGTTCCGCCGGCGTGAACACCCATTCTCCGCGGTTGTCGGCAACCACAGATCCGATCACCTGGTCGCGTTCCATGATCGACACTTGGGCACCAGGCTCGGCACGACCCGCGATCACGGCGGCGCCCTCTGGCGAAACGTGAACAATATCGAAAGTCGGCGCGACAGCGCCCGCCGGAACCGCAACCGGTCTTTGCCTTACAACCGGCGCCATGGTTGGCGGACCGGATTGCAGCGCGGCCGATTGCGCATCTGCCGATGGGGCTCCGCTGCGTTCGGGAAGCGCCACGTTCGCTGCCGTTGTCGATGGATCGACGGCAGCGATTTCCACCGCAGACGGTGCCGGTGCCGCGCCGGGATCTCCGGTCCGTCCGTCCTCGACCGCCGCCATCCCAGTAACATTGCTCGGCGGTGTCGCGCCGGGGCTGTCCTCCTCCACCTGCGACAACTCGCCCGGCGTCGGTGCGCCGCCGTTGGGGCGCTCTGCAACCGGATCCTGGGCCGATGCCGCCGCGGTTGTGGTCCGGCTCGCGCTATCGGCATGCCGCGGCGCGGCCGGGTCCGCTGGTCTCTTTGCGGCGGTCACCGCCTGCGATGTTGTTTCACCGATCGCCACGCTGTCCGGTGACGCTCGGCCGGATGGCATTGCATCCGGCTCATCGATCGTCGACCGGACGGGATCTGCGGCAGCCTGACTTGTCGCCGGCGAACCGGCTTCCGTCGCCGCATCTCTGTTCATTGACGCCACGACGTCCATGTCACGCATTTGTCTGCCGGATGCGGCGGCGGGACCAGGTGCCACCAAGGAGCTCTGCGAATCCGTAGGCTCTGTTTGTTGGCCTACCACGGCCTCTGGCTCCGCGATCGATGATTCGACAAGGCGATTTGCGCTCGCGTCCGCGGCCGCGGTCGTCTCCGCCGTGCCCGATTCGGCAATTTCCAACTCCGCGACGTCCGCTCCCCGGCCATCGTCCGACGGTGTCGCGACGGACTCGCGGTCCGCACGACTGTCGGCGCGGCCATCCGCCTCGGTCTCCCGGTCTTGCTCTGCGCTTTCTTGGATTGTTTGCGGTGCCTGGTCGATTGATCCGGCCTCGACCCCAACCACGTCCTGGTCGGCCAAGCCAAGCCGCATCGCGTCGGCCGTTGACCCGTCGGCCATGGGCGCAGGCGCCGGCGCCAATGAACGCATCGACAGCCACACGCCCAGAGCGACGAGAAACACAAAAACCGCGGCGACCGGAGCGAATTGACGTGACAAATCTGCACCCTGCTGTGACAAAATGACGGGCCTAACTTAATACGATTGCCCAATATTCGCAATTGTCGCCGGTGAGGCGCCGATAATTACCGCAGTATTATTGGCCACCACCTGGTGAATGCTTTCTATTATTGGCTTGCCGGGCACTGAAGGCTGGATTGGTGCGCGTTGATTGGCTGCGGACCGTCCTAATAGGGTGACGCCGGCCCGGCGCTGAAAAACGCGATGGCCACGGCGGCCAGGGCCGGCAAGGCGCAAACCGCGCCGAGCACCACAGGCGCGACAAAGCCCCGCAGCCGCCCGCTTGGTAACTTCAGCCCGGCGACCACATCCATTCCAAAAAACACCAACGCCAAGACCAAAATCGCCCACAGCGAGACTTTGGTAAACAAAACGAACTGGGTTGTCAGTGCCATCAGGGCCGCTGCGCCAGCCAATATCGCGCCCTGACCAAACCGAAATCGTGGAACCGGCCAATTCCACAGCGCAAAACCACCGGTTGCTGCGGCGAGGCCGGCCGCAAGCTGGCCGCCGGACGCGGTATGCGCTAACACCGCAATAACAGCCAATCCCGCGGCGGCGACCAGAAGCGTGACGGCCGGGGTTAAAACATCGCCGGCCTTCATGTTGAGACGCCACAGCACGAACAGCCACCCCGCAATGACAGCGGCGCCAGGCCAAACTAGTGGCCAAGGCGCGGACAGATTGACTTTGTTGCCAAACAACCACCAAACGGCGCCAACCACTCCGACGAATATCGCACCGCGCGCGAAGGGTCCGGCCAACCTCGTCAGATCCATCGTCACGCCCAAGGCCATCGCGAGCACCACGATGTAAGGTATCTTTTGCGCCGCGCTGCGCGGTGGCCAGGCAAACACGCCGAAGACTGCAATGTAACATGCGAGGAATCCGAGCCCGATGGCGAGGCCGGCCAGAAGCGCGCCGCGTCCTGGGCCGCCGATCAACCGAATCAACCCGGCGACCAAAATAGCCGCGATCAAGGGGACAACCACACTTTGGCCCAACGGATCGGTTAGGATGGCAGACATGAGTGGCCCGAGTGTTTTCACCTTTTGTCATGGACCTTTGGCCACTGACAGCAGCGAGCATGCGCTGCGGGAACCATCGTGGCAAGACCGACCGGCAGCGACGGTCCCTTCGCTCTCGTGATCGTTATCGGAGACCATTGGTTATGACCGGTTTGTCGTCTCTCTGTGTCTACTGCGGTTCATCGGTCGGTCATCGCGACGTCTACGCGGCTTGCGCCCGAGAGTTGGGGGCGGCCATGGCACAGGCGAGGATCCGTTTGGTCTATGGCGGCGGTCGCGTCGGATTGATGGGAGTCATCGCCGATTCGGTACTTGCACATGGCGGTCAAGTCACCGGCGTCATACCGACGTTCCTGCGCACCGAGGAACTGGCGCACCCCGATATTGACGAAACGATCGAAGTCGGCAGCATGCACGCGCGCAAGCACCGCATGTTCGAACTGGCCGACGGCTTCGTGGTTCTGCCGGGTGGCACTGGCACGCTCGATGAAGCCATCGAGGTGCTCACCTGGAAGCAGCTGCACCTGCACGATAAGCCGATCATCCTGGTTAGCCCCAACGGCTACTGGGCGCCCCTTGTCGATCTACTCGGCCACATTATCGGCACGGGATTCGCGCCGCATCGTGTATCGCATCTTTTCGAGCTTGTTGACCGCCCGCGCCAAGCCATCGACGTTGCGCGGCGGGCGGGCGCGGCGCGGGCGCCCGCGCGTGGTGACCGGCTCTAGAGCAGTATCCATGCACAAACGCGCGACCAATGGTGTCGTGGCATTCCCACGACACCAGTGCTATCGTCGCGCCGCAATTCAGACGCACCTTTCCGTGCCGCAAGCCTCTGGCCCACGGGGTTAGAGCACAGAACCCGCTCCACCGGGCTTGAGGAGACCGATCCATGTCCAAGATCAAGGTCGCCAATCCAATTGTCGAACTCGATGGCGACGAAATGACACGCATTATCTGGCAGTTCATCAAAGACAAATTGATACTGCCTTATCTCGATATCGATTTGCGCTATTTCGACCTCGGCATCGAATCCCGTGACGCCACGGACGACCAAATCACCGTGGACGCGGCCAACGCCATCAAGACGCACGGAGTCGGCGTGAAATGTGCCACGATCACACCGGACGAGGCGCGGGTTGAAGAGTTCGATCTCAAACGCATGTACCGTTCGCCCAATGGCACGATCCGCAATATCTTGGGCGGTACGGTCTTTCGTCAGCCAATCATTTGCCGCAACGTGCCGCGTTTGGTACCGGGCTGGGAAAAGCCGATCGTGATTGGCCGTCACGCCTTTGGCGACCAATATCGGGCAACCGATTTGGTGGTTCCCGGGGCCGGTAAACTGACTCTGCGTTTTGATCCCGACGATGGCAGCGCGCCGATCGAACGCGAAGTATTCACCTTCACCGGCGGCGGTGTCGCGCTCTCAATGTACAACTTGGACGACTCGATCCGCGGTTTTGCGCGTGCCTGCCTGAACTATGGCCTCGATCTTGGCTGGCCGGTTTATCTCTCGACCAAGAACACGATCCTGAAAGCCTACGACGGCCGATTTAAGGACCTGTTCCAAGAGGTCTTTGACCAGGAATTCAAGGACAAGTTTGATGCCAAGGGCCTGACCTATGAACATCGGCTGATCGACGACATGGTCGCGTGTGCGTTGAAGTGGGAAGGCGGATTTGTCTGGGCGTGCAAGAACTATGATGGAGATGTGCAATCGGACACGGTCGCGCAGGGTTTCGGCTCACTCGGGTTGATGACTTCGGTCTTGCTTACACCGGATGGACGGACGGTTGAAGCCGAGGCCGCACATGGCACGGTGACGCGTCATTTCCGTCAGCATCAAGAAGGTAGGGAGACCTCGACCAATCCGATTGCCTCTATTTTTGCTTGGACTCGCGGCCTCAATTATCGGGGCAAGTTTGACAACACGCCGGATGTCAGCGCGTTTGCTGACCTTCTTGAATCCGTGTGCGTGGAAACAGTCGAGAACGGCTATATGACAAAGGACTTGGCGGTCCTGATCGGCCCCAAGCAACAGTGGCTATCGACCAACGAATTCTTAGACAAGCTTGACCGAACGTTGCAGAAGCGCGCCGCTGAAAAAGGACTGATGTGAGCCGCGCGTTAGGGCGTGACAGCGGCCAAGGCGTCCGCGACCGCATCGATCGCGCCCTGCGCGGCGGCCCCGTCCGGTCCGCCGGCCTGGGCCATATCTGGACGACCGCCGCCGCCCTTGCCGCCCAATGACGCCGAGCCGACGCGAACCAGATCGACCGCGCTCAAACGATCGGTCAAATCGTCGGTGACGCCAACGACGATGGCGGCCTTGCCGTCGGTCACCGTAACCAAGACAACCACGCCTGACTTGATCTGTTTCTTGAGGTCGTCGGCCATCCCACGCAGGTCTTTGGCCGGCACACCATCTAATTTGCGTGCCGCGAAAATGGTTCCGGCAACCGTCTTGTGGTCATGCGCCGCGGCGCCGCCCGTCGCCAGCGCGCGGTGGGCCTCGCTCAAATCCTTTTCCAACTTCTTACGCTCGCTGAGAAGCGCCTCGATCCGGTCGGCGAGTTGCGCGGATGACGTCTTGAGCACCGACGCCGCCGCGCGCAGGCGCTCGTCCTGCTCGCGAACATGAGCGAGCGCGCCGGTGCCGGTCAAGGCTTCGATCCGCCGAACGCCGGCAGCGACGGCACTCTCACCGACAATCTTGAACAGGCCGATGTCGCCGGTGCGGGCCACATGTGTGCCCCCGCATAGTTCCACTGAGTAGGCGTCTTTGTCGCCACGGCCCATCGACACGACGCGCACTTCATCGCCATATTTCTCACCAAACAACGCCAGCGCCCCTTTTTCAACCGCCTCCCCAGGGCTCATCAGAAGCGTGGCGGTTGGCGCATTGTCCAAGACCTGCGCATTGACGTCTTGTTCGATGGCTGCCAGTTCTTCGACCGTCACCGGTTTCGGATGACTGATGTCGAAGCGCAATCGATCCGGGGCAACCAACGAGCCTTTCTGCGTGACATGGTCGCCCAAATGGGTACGCAACGCCGCGTGCAACAAATGGGTCGCGGAATGGTTACGTCGGGTCGCAGCCCGGCGTTGGGCGTCGACCGAAAAATGCACCGTGTCGCCGACCGTCAATGTGCCGTCTGCCACGGTCACCATATGCGCATGCACGTCATCGGCGCGCTTGACCGTATCGGTGACAAAACCGCGCACGCCGGCGCCACCCGTGATCATGCCGGAATCGCCAACCTGACCACCCGCTTCGCCGTAGAAGGGAGTTTGGTTGGTGATCACCACGATCTTCGTTCCCGCCGCCGCGCGGTCGACGCGTTTTCCGTCTTCAACCAGGGCGACAATCTGTGCCTCGGCATCGATGGTGTCATAGCCGAGAAACTCGGTCGCGCCGACCGCGTCGCGAATGTCGAACCAAATTTGCTCGGTCGCGGCCGCGCCGGATCCGGCCCAAGACCGGCGTGCCTCGGCACGTTGTTTTTCCATGGCCGCTTCGAAGCCGGCTTTGTCGACGCTGCGCCCCTCTGCGCGCAAGGCGTCTTCCGTAAGATCAAGAGGAAAGCCGTAAGTATCGTAGAGCTTAAACGCGACATCGCCTGGCAAAGCGGCATCCGACGGCAACGCCGCGGTCGCTTCAGACAGCAGTCGCAGACCACGCCCGAGAGTCTCCTGAAACCGTGCCTCTTCGAGCTTCAGGGTTTCCGTGATCAAGGCTTGCGCCCGCCCAAGTTCTGGAAACGCCTGGCCCATTTGGTCAACCAGGGCCGACACCAACCGCCACATCAACGGTTCGCGGACCCCCATCATATGGGCGTGGCGCATCGCGCGACGCATGATTCGACGGAGAACATAGCCACGTCCTTCGTTCGATGGCATGACACCGTCGGCCAACAGAAAGCTCGACGCACGTAGATGATCGGCGATGACCCGATGTGACACCGCGTGGCCGCCGTCCGCGGCAGTGCCGGCGGCATCCGCCGACGCCGCGATCAGGTGCTGAAAAAGATCCGTCTCGTAGTTGTCGTGCACGCCCTGCAGCACCGCCGCGATCCGTTCCAGACCCATGCCGGTGTCGATCGATGGCCGCGGTAGTGGCATCCGCTCGCCTCCGGGGAGCTGCTCAAATTGCATAAAGACCAGATTCCAGATCTCCACAAAACGGTCGCCGTCCTCATCCTCGCTGCCCGGTGGCCCTCCCGGGATATGAGCGCCATGATCGTAGAAAACCTCCGAGCATGGACCGCATGGACCGGTGTCGCCCATGGCCCAAAAATTGTCCGATGTGGCAATGCGCAGAATCCGCTCTTCCGGCAAGCCCGAAACCTTGCGCCAAATGTCAAACGCCTCGTCGTCGGTGTGGTAAACCGTGACGATCAATCGATCCTTGGCAAGGCCGTAGTCGCGGGTAATGAGACTCCAAGCCAATTCGATGGCGCGGTCCTTGAAGTAATCACCAAATGAAAAATTCCCGAGCATCTCGAAAAATGTGTGATGCCGCGCCGTATAGCCGACATTGTCCAGATCGTTATGCTTACCTCCGGCGCGCACGCATTTCTGCGACGTCGTGGCGCGTGGAATTTCGCGTTTCTCCACCCCCGTAAAGACGTTCTTGAACTGGACCATGCCGGCATTTGTGAACAGCAATGTCGGGTCATTGTGCGGAACAAGAGGGCTCGACGGCACAATCTCGTGACCGTGGGCACCGAAATAGTCCAAGAACGCTTTGCGAATGTCGTTTGTCGTTTGCATGGTCGTGATCATCTCTATGCGCTAATTGGCGGGCGTGAAATCGCTGTCGCGCCATCTTCAATTGGCGCCACGCCGCCGGGCATTCGCTTTTACCGCCGGTCCCAGACCGTGTCCAGAAACGCCAACGGCACGCCTGTGAAGGCGCGCCGTCGCGGATCATGATGCCCCGTCTACGCCAATGCGCCTCGAGGCGGCAGGTTATCAGCCTTGGGCAGCCACCTCATCGCGCGCCGCAGCAGGATCGTCCAATAAATCGACGGCCAATCCCGCGTTGGCGCGCACGGCCCGCTCGATCTCATTGGCGATGTCAGGGTGATCCTTCAAGAAGTTCTTGGCATTCTCGCGCCCTTGGCCAATTCGCTGGCTGTCGTAGGAATACCACGACCCCGATTTTTCGATAACACCCGCCTTGACGCCAAAGTCCAGCAGCTCGCCTGTGCGCGAAATCCCCGCACCATACATGATGTCAAACTCGACCACCTTAAATGGCGGCGCCATCTTGTTCTTCACCACTTTGACCCGAGTTTGATTGCCGACCACCTCATCCCGATCTTTGATCTGACCTATGCGACGAATATCCAAGCGTACAGAGGAATAAAACTTCAGCGCATTGCCACCGGTAGTCGTTTCCGGGCTGCCATACATGACGCCAATCTTCATGCGTATCTGGTTGATGAAAACCAAAGTGCAACGCGATTTTGAAATCGAACCGGTCAACTTGCGCAGTGCTTGGCTCATCAATCGTGCTTGCACACCAACATGGGTGTCGCCCATTTCGCCCTCAAGCTCGGCCCGCGGCACCAAGGCCGCAACGCTATCGACAACCAACAGGTCGACCGCACCCGATCGCACCAGGGTATCAGCGATTTCAAGTGCCTGTTCGCCGGCATCGGGTTGCGAAATCAGCAACTCTTCGACATTGACGCCCAATTTGTGCGCATAGACCGGATCCAGCGCGTGCTCGGCGTCAACGAACGCGCAGACACCGCCGTCCTTCTGAGCTTCGGCCACGGCATGCAACGCCAATGTCGTCTTGCCAGAACTCTCCGGACCATAAATCTCGACTATCCGGCCACGGGGCAAACCACCGATGCCGAGCGCGATATCCAACCCCAGCGACCCGGTCGGAATCACCTCGGTTTCGACGGCGATGTCGCTTTGGCCGAGCTTCATGATCGAGCCCTTACCAAAAGCCCGTTCGATTTGGCTTAGCGCGGCATCCAGTGCCTTTTGCTTATCCATGAATTCCTTTTCAACAATACGCAGCGCCGGGTGCGCCATCGTGGCCTCCTCCTCTTATTTCACAGGCCGTGAACTGATTCAACAACGCCAATGTACCGGTTTTGTTCTATTATGCAACGCGTGTCGTTAACGCATTATAATTACGAAACAAAAATCATTCTGTTCAAACTTTGTTCATGACCCCTTTAGGTGATTCGCGCAGAATCACCCCGGATCGTGCTCAGTGTCGTCGCGCGTCGCTCACGCAGTGCAATGGACACGCGCCTCTCAGTCGGCCGGCGGTGCCGCGGCACGCACTTTGCCCCGCAGGCGCCAGACATAGCCGATAACTTCAGCCACCGCCTTATAGTGCTCCACGGGAATAATTTGGTCGATCTCGACCGATTGGAACAGAGCACGGCAGAGCGGCGGATTCTCGACCAATGGCACCTGATTTTCAAGCGCGACATCGCGGATCCGTTGGGCGACCAGATCGGCGCCCTTGGCAACCAATACCGGCGCGTCATCCTTGGTCTCGTCATAACGCAAGGCCACCGCGTAATGGGTCGGATTGGTGATCACCACTTGCGCCTCAGGCACCGCGGCCATCATGCGCCTACGCGCTTTCTCCATCCGAATCGAGCGCAATCGCGCCTTGACCATCGGGTCGCCTTCGAGCTGCTTGTGTTCTTCCTTGATCTCGCGCTTCGACATCCGCTGTTGTTTGGTGAATTCATAGCGTTGATAGATGAAGTCCAACCCCGCGATCACGGCCATCGCGGCAACCACGCTGCCCATCGTCTTGAGCGACAGGATGAACAGCCGTTGCAAGACTTGGCCGGCTTCAAGGCCGACCAGCAATTCAAGGTCGCGCATTTCCGGCAACACCACCAGCAACACGACCACGGTGACCACGGCGATTTTGACGATGCCCTTTGTGAACTCAGCCAGGGCCTTCACGGAGAACTGCCGTTTGAGCCCTTTGATCAACGACAATTTGCTCAAGTCTGGTTTGAGCGATTCGGCGGAGAAGACCGGGCCGTGCTGTAGAAACCCGCTGCCCGCGGCCGCCGCCATCAGAATCGCCGCCGCTACCAGCAATGCCGCACCGACGCTGCCCAGAACGTCCAGCATGAGTCGCCGTAGGTTGGGGAAATCGGTCGCGATCGCATGCGGGCGTTCGAGAAACGGCACGATCGCCGCTGTAATTTCGCTGCCGATCAAGCGGCCCAAGGCGAGGACCAAAACCGTGCCCGCCAACAATATGGCGAACGTGTTGACCTCTTTGGAATTTGCAACCTGGCCCTTTTCGCGTGCGTCTTGTAGCCGCTTCGCGGTCGGGTCTTCTGTTTTTTCAGATTTATCTTCCGTGTCAGACATCGCCACCTAGAGCGGTACAACGAATTGATTGAGACCGTCGCCAAAGAAGGTCAAGAAACCGTACATAATGGCTGCCAGTGCAATCATCAAAATGCCAAAGCCGACGCCGATCTGGATCGGTAGAATGACAAAAAACACCATCATCTGCGGCATCAGGCGATTGAGCAAACCAGCACCCAAGTAGAGTAGAAATCCGGCGACCACCACCGGCGCCGAGATCTGAAAGCCGATCCGGAAGGAATCCGACACGGTCCGCGTGATCGCTTCGGTCGTATCCGCGATCGGTGGCGGCACGCCTGCTGGCAGCAGCACATAGGTATCGACCAAGGCGCGCAACATCAGATGATGCATGTCGGTGGCGAACACCAACATGATCGCCAGCAAGTTCATCAGATTGCCGGCCATAGAGCTTTGCGCGGTTTGGTTCGGATCGAACATGGTCGCCGCGGCCAAGCTTGAATGAAACGCAAAAACCATGCCCGCGACATGCAAGGCCGTGAACATGATGCGTGCGGTAACCCCGAAGAACACGCCGACCAACGTTTCGTAGAGCACCAGCAGCGCCGTTTCCATGATCGTCGGCGGCAGGCCCGGCAACTTGTCGGCCAGGAACGGCGTAACGATGACTGAAAAAGCCAATGCCAGATGAAGACGAACGCGGCCGGGTATGGTGCTTTCGCCCAAGGTCGGCAATAGCATCAGCGCCGCGCCGATCCGCAAAAAGACCAAAGCGAACGGGAACAGTTCGGCGCCGAGCAGTTCGGCGAACATGTGCGTTCACCGCGCCTAGAGCAGTGTCCGACGGTCGGACACTGCTTTAGAAACCGGAGACTCGATCAAGCTGACGTTGCGAAAACTCCAACAGTGTCGTCAGCATGAACGGCAGGAACAAGACCAGAGACAGAAACACGGCAACAATCTTGGGCACGAATGACAGGGTCACTTCCTGCATTTGCGTCAACGCTTGAAACAACGAAATCAACAGGCCCATGGCGAGCGCAACACCCATTACCGGTGAAATTACCTTAAGCAGGGTGAAGATGGCGTCGCGGCCCACATCGAGAACTTCAAGCTCCGACATGGGTCGGCTTAGATCGGCATCCGCATGATGTCTTGATAGGCCGAGATCACGCGATCACGCACGGCCATGACCGTTTGCAAAGTCACCTCGGCGTTGGAAACAGCGGCGACCACGTCATGCAGGCCGGTTTGCCCCATCACCGCTTGAGTCATGCTTTTCTCGGCAGCGACGCCGCTATCTCGGGCGCTCTCCAGCGCCTGACCGACCAATTCCGCGAACCCGCCGGCGCCAGCCTTTTGCGCCGTCTGCGCTGACTCGACGCCGATCTTGCCCGCACCTTCGATCGCACGTGATGCGTTGGCGGCATACGCCGCAGCGGCGTTGGCAAATGTGGTTCCTGCCATGGGGCGTGTTCCCTAGCGCGACATCCAGGCGACTAGACGCGGAGGATTTCCAATGTCCGGCTGGCCAGCGCCTTGGCGATCTCAACGACCGACAAATTGGCCTCGTAGCTGCGCTGGGCTTCACGCATATCAGCCATTTCGATGAGGCCGTTGACGTTCGGCATTTTCACATAGCCGTCGTCATTTGCCGCCGGGTGGTGCGGCTGGAACTTGGTGCCGAATGGCGCGCCGTCGACGCCGACCTTGGTGACCTTGACTAAATCGATGCCGAGCGAACGATCGAGTTCGCTGGCGAAACTGATGGTCTTGCGCCGATAAGGATCGCCACCGGGCGTAGCGGCCGTGGAGTTTGAGTTGGCGATGTTTTGGGACACGACGCGGATACGCTCGCTCTGCGCCTTCATGCCAGAGGCGGCGACAAAGAATGACTTCACGAAATCCATTTCAATCTCTCCAAATCAGCGCCAAGTGCGGTTAATTGCCACGCCCAAGAGCAGACTTCAGCATGCCCAGGCTCTTGCTGTAGATCGTGCTGGCAAGCTGGTAGTCCATGGCATTCTTGGCAACGAGCACCGCTTGTTCCTCAAGCGAAACAGCGTTACCCGTCGGCGTCACATCGTAGGGCTGTTCCAAGTCTTCTGGGCGGTGAGGGCTCGGCGCCGGTCGGAAACCAGCCAAATGAGACTCGCTCGTCTGCGTCACGGCAACGGGTTCCGTTTTCACTTGTGGCAGCAATCTTTTGAAGTCCAACGGCTCCAGCTTTTTCGCCGTGTAGTCCGGAGTGTCAGCGTTGGCGATGTTTTCCGCCAATACCTGATGGTTGTGCGACAACCAACCCATACTGCGATTAAGCACAGAAAACAGCGGAATTGAGCGTAGATCCATACCAACAAATCCAATGACGGTGATCACCATCTTGGCCATGGCCGCTTAAGAATCCGTAAATCGCGGACAATCGCATTGTCTGGCCTTGCTCCGCGGGCGTCTGGAATATTCTATATAAATATCAGTTGGTTAAGATCATATACCGGAGCGACGGTCAAATGCGCTTTGGCACCTGATTACCACAATCCGGCGCGCACGATCGCTTGGTCGAGGCAGGTCGGGTCTTGCCGAGCCTGACGATCGCCACCAATTCGCGGCAAAATTCCCGCAAATCTGAGGCTCTTAAGGGATTATCAACGCAGTCTGCGAACACTGGGGTCTTCGCGGCCGTTGCCGGCCATCATTGCAGCAAGGGCTGATGGACCCAACCGATCCCAAAGTCGCGCAGCGCGCGGTCGACAAACCGGCTCAGAACACGCCGGTCACGGTCGCCCTAAATCATGATCGGGGCCAAGACAACGCTGCCGTGGTCACGGCCGCGGCACGCGGCGCGCTGGCCGCCGAATTGTTGGCCATTGCCTTTGCGCACGGCATCCCGGTCCGCGAGGATGCGGACCTGGCCGAAGTTTTGGCGGCGATGGAGGTGGAAAGCGAGATCCCGCTCGCGGCCGCCGCCGCGGTCGCCGAAATTCTTTCTTATGTCTACCGTCTAAACCGCGAGACGGACGACTGATGGACCTACAATCCTATCTGTGGGCCATCATCGCCCTTCTCTTGGTGCTTGCACTGATCGGCGCCGTTGCTTGGATTGTGCGCCGACTGGGGGTCGTTCCGGTCGCAGCGATGACCAAGCGCGGTGGGCGGCGCCTGGCGATCACGGAAATCGCCGCCATCGACGCCAAGCGCCGCTTGGTATTGGTACGACGTGACCAAACCGAGCATTTGCTTTTGCTCGGCGCGACCAACGACGCGGTCGTCGAAACCGGCATCACGCCGCCGCCGACCGACGGCGCGGCCCCGGGGAACCGATCGTGACCAGGGGCACAGGCATGGCACTATCGGCAGCCGTTGTGGCACTCGCGGTCATCTTGACCATGTCGGCGGCACCGGCCCTGGGCCAGACCTTCTCGGTCGATCTCGGCGATGGCGAGGGTCTGTTCACCGGGCGCATCATCCAGCTAATCGGGCTGATCACGGTCTTGTCGTTAGCGCCCTCGATCTTGGTCGTTGTCACGTCGTTCACGCGCATCGTGGTCGTTTTGTCGCTGTTGCGCAGCGCGCTCGGCATTCAGCAAACGCCGCCAAACACCGTATTGGTCAGCCTGGCCTTGTTTTTGACGGCGTTCATCATGGCGCCAACCCTGGAAACCGCTTACGACGACGGCATTGTGCCGTTGATCGAGGATTCCATTACCGAGGAAGAGGCGTTCGACCGCACAGCGGCACCGTTTCGCACCTTTATGCTGGGACAAGTGCGGCCCAAGGATCTGGCCTTGTTCATGGATATCGATGGGTCCGTCGTCGAGGCCCGCGAGGACACGCCCATGAAGGTTTTGGTGCCGGCGTTCATGATCAGTGAATTGCGCCGCGCCTTCGAAATCGCGTTTCTGATCTTCATCCCATTCCTGATTATCGATATGACGGTTGCGTCGGTGCTGATGTCGATGGGCATGATGATGCTGCCACCGGTGATTGTCTCATTGCCGTTCAAACTTATTTTCTTCGTGCTATTGGACGGCTGGTATCTGGTCGCCGGCAGCCTGGTGCAAAGTTATAGTGGTGGTTAGACCGCGTATAACAAAATAGTGCACTAGTTGATGTAGCTCAGATTATTGTCCGCAACACTTTGCCGCAAAGACGCCATGAAGGCTTCATAGGCGCCAATCTCCGCCACCGTATCTGTAATTTCCATCGGATTGATGCGACCGCCGTCGACATACGATGCAATGGCCCGAAAGGCGTCGGCGCTTGCGGTCCGCGCCATCAGGGGCCCAAAACGGTCGCGGACATCGGATAAGGCCGTGCGATTGTTGGCCAGCGCCAACGCCACCGCCAACTTCATCATGTAGGCCGTCTCCTCTTCCGACAAAGGTTCGGTCGAATTTCGTCGACTGAATACATCCTCCAGCACCGTCGCTTCCGCGATCCAATCCTGCATGGCCCAGTAAATGTCGGCGCGTGCCAGTTGGGCTTCGCGGCTCTCGTCGCGCAGCAGCAGGCGCAAAGCCTCGTCATATTGCTTGGTTTCCAAATAGGCGCGGCTGCTCAAATAACGGCGTTGTGTCGCCAAGCTCTCAGGCATGTCGACGATATCGCTCGCGCGCAACGCATCCAAAGCCTCCTCAGGCTTTTCATCAAGCAGATAGATCTCGGCCAGGCGGGCGCCGACCCGCGCCAGCTCGCCACCACGCAAACGATACTCGACCTGGTGACGGAGCAGTTCGGCCGCGTCTTCCAACAAATCGACAGCCACCAATCGATCGGTCAGTCGAAAGATCATCTGATCGCCACGATTGCCGACCGGGGTGAGTTCACGAAAACCGTAATAGATCGCCAATGTTGCAACGGGCGGCAATGCGTCGGCCTTGCCGCTTAAGAAAATGTCTTCAAATGTTTCGTTCATCTGTTGGGCTATTTCCCGTGCTTCGGGACGATCCGGGAATGCTGAAACAGCCTTGCGATAGGCACCCAACCCGCGCATATAGTCGCCTTCCGCTAGATATAGCTCGCCCAGACGGCGCATCACGCCCAGTTCCAACGCGTCACCACGCCATACGAATCTTAGCCCCTCCAAGGCCTCAATCGCTTCCGCGTTATTCATCATGCCTTCGGCGAGCATAAGTTCAACGCGCGCCCGCTCTGCGCGGACCCGCACTTCGCGGTCTTCGGACTGGCCCGCTTTCGCGAGCAAGGCGACGGCGGCGGCAGCATCGCCTTCCAATTGCCGTTCTAATCCGCGCAAATAGTCGACATAGTCTGCGATACGCGCTGGCGGGCGGTCAGCCATTATCGCGTCCATTTGAAATCGCGCGCGTAGTGGGTCTTCAGACGCCAACGCCCCGGCCACGGTTTGCAGCCGGATTTCCGACTTGAGGCCGCGCGGATAGCGGTCCAAGACCATACCGCTGCGCAAGAACTCATAGTCGGCGTCGTCAAAGTTTTCGCTTTTGGCGTGGTAAACGCCGCGCCACAATGCCATTTCGGCGTTATCGTCAAACATGCTGTCAAAAACGTCGGGTTCCGCCTCGGCCGTTCGATCGAGCATCAAATTGGCCACGCCGCGCATGGCCTTGACGGTCTGGTCGGCATTGAGCTCATCGTCCAAACGCGTCGCTTGCGCTAGCCAGCCGAGCGCCTCCGCGGCCTGTAGATTGGCAAAGTGAAATTTTGCCAGATTGAGGCGATGTGGGCCGCGTTCTTCTTCCGGCGCCATCGACAAATCGACATTCAGTGCCCTTCGGCTCGATGCATAATCCTGATTTTCTGCATGGCTCCAGGACGGAAAATCAAACAACGGATCGTCGGTCGCTACAAATATTTGCTCGATCGTTTCGTCAACGGGCGTGGCTTCAGTCTCAACCGACTGGTCTGTCGTTTCTACGTCTGCGGTGGGCTCAGACGTTTCGACGTCCGTGGCTTCGGGGATGGTTACGTTGAGGCCGGCCAGGCTGTTGATCTCGATACGCGAACGTAACGCGCGAACCGCGACCGAATCAGAGATCGGACGAACCGCGACACCTTGAGCTGTCGGCAAGAGTTCTAGGTCCACATACCGGTGCGCCTGCGCAATACCGCGGCCCGGTTCGTGTACGGGCACAATGACCAAATCGTCGCCAACCTCGGGATCCTTGAAATAAAGCTCGCCACCCGGATTGGCATTGTCAAGTACAAGGCGTGCCGCGCCGCCGGGGTCAGTGGTCAGATTGACCGGTATCGCTGGCGGTACCGCATCAGAACTGACCATGTCCTTTCGATAGGATAGCCGCCAGGCATTGCCGTCGACCATCATCGTCGGGTGGCCGCCCTTGGCGGCAAAACGTGCGACGGCGCGCCCATCAACAACGACCTGCTGCGGCAACGACACATCGGCCGCGGCGTCGAAACCAACAAATTCGAACGCCGCCGGTGCGTCGAACATAACCCACAGATTATCGGCACGTTGAAACGCGGCTGCCGCCACGGGAACTTGCCATGCAAATTGGATATCGCTACCACCCGGCGCGGCAATGTGCTCCACTCGAACCGCTGCGGCGGCAACCGATGGCGTGCCCTCCGCTTTGGTCGAGGCATCTTCGACTTCGGCAGTCGCGTCGGACTCGCCGACCTCTTCATTGGTCAGCGGCTCGGCGGTTTCTGTCAATGGCTCTGCGTTGGGGAATTCCGACCCCGCGATTTGGGAATCCCGATCGTTGGCGTCAGGCGCATCGCCATCCAGCGGCGGCGCATCGGGGTCGGTGCTATTTTGATTCTCCGCGCCGTCATCAGTCGCAAGGGCGCCGTCCGCATCGGTACCCGTCGCATCGGTGGGTACTGCATCGCCCTCCGATTCCACCAACGCATCGATGATCTCGGCAGCCGACAAACCGTCGCCCGTGGCGTCCGCCGGCGCGGCTTGCACGTTTAGGTCCGGACGAATATCCAAGACCACTTTGTCTTCATAACCGAAATGGTCAATCGATGACGGCCGGGCCAGAGACAGCCGCACCGTTGACTGACCGGAATCGCTGTCGACCGCCATATCGGCGATGGACGGCGGTAAGCGCGATCGCAATCGCGCGGCGTCGATGGTCGCCGCCCTTGCGAACTCTATGATTTGTTGGTCACCATCGGCACGCACGCGATATTCGACAGGCGCCGGCCAATCAAATACGACCCTGTCGTAATCGTCATGCTCACCAAAGCGAACGGTGACGAAGGGTGCCGTTTGTCCGTCTGAATCGACGCTGGCGCGTGCGGTGTTGACATTCGGGGCGGTCGCCGATGGGTCGGTTGGTGGCGGCGCCGGTGTCGCTGTTTGTTCGCTATCGCGGACCAGGTCGATCACAACCATGCTGCCGCTGTTGAAGCTTCGCGGCACGAACGGCTCCAACAAGCGAAAATTGAACGTACGACCTCCGTCGCTGACACCGCCCGCCTGTATGATTGAGGTCAGCGCTGCCAGCGACTCGTCGAACGCAGGGTCCAGCGCGCGTTCGAATGTGACACGCAATTGGCCGCCGTTGTTTGAGAGCGTGTGTTGTGTTAGTTCCGGCAGGTCGAAAACCAGCCTGACATAGCTATCGTGGTCCCATGCCCGCACGACGACACTTTGTTCCGTTTGTGCCATCCCGGACCTGACAAGGCCGACCAACAGCACGCAAATGGTAATGGTGAAGAAACGGCCGACCCGTGTCATCGTGCCTCGGTGTTCATGGCGCGGCAGCGTTCCTTAAACAGCAGGTTTCATGGGACCAACGCGTTGTCGCGACCGCCATCTTGTCGAATGATAATATCGACGCGCCGTGCCAGTTGATATCGCCGCGGTGCCGAAATCCGCACCGAAAGGTCGCGAAATCGGCTGTCTGCCAAACCAAATGCATCGATCGGCCGTCGGTATCCAGCCCCACGCAACGCGTTCGCGACCGCCATCGCACGCCCCAGCGAGAGTTCCCAATTTGAGGGATATATGCTGTTGCTGACCGGTTCGGGATCGGTGTGACCGTTCACCTCGACCCGGTTACCGAGATGGCGGAGTTGATCGCCGATAAGTCCAACAGAGTCGCGCGCTTTCGAATTCAAAGTCACACCGCCAACATCGAATAAGTCATCGCTTGGCAATGATATGACCAAACGATCGTGCAATTGATGCAATACTACTTGCTTTAATACCGGATCGTCAGCCATTTTTTGTCCGAGAAGTGTTCGCAGATAGTCAAGACTATAGGCTTTGGCCAGATCGATTTTCGGGATATCCATATCCACCGACGGCTTCGGCCGGGTCATTTCTGACGCTGGATTGAATTGCTGGGCCAGTGCGCTGACAATTGCCTCGAACTCCTCCTGTTCGAGCGTGGACATGGAGAACAGCATGACGAAGAACACCAGCATCAATGACACCAAGTCGCCAAACGAAAGCATCCAGGCTTCCGGATCTGGCCCGGGCGCGCTTGGTTCTTCTTCTTCGTCCATGGACCTACCCTCCGATGTCCGAAGCCGTCACTGGATACGCTGCGGCGTCACGGTGACAGAGCGGAAATCGACTTTCGCCTGTTCGACAACACGCACGAAAAAGGTCATCTCAACCATCGACGGATCGCCGGGTTGGGCCCCAATCAAAATCGATTCGGCTGGCACCGCGCGCGCCACCAAACCGCGGGCAAATGCGCCCGCTCGGGCCACCTGCAAGACCCGGCCTGAAACGATCTCGTCGGACAAGAAAGGTCCGGTAAAGGTCGAGAACTCCATTTCGTAGCGAAGCCCGACGGCGCGACGCGAAAGGGATTGAATAATCCGGTTGACCAAGTCCTGGCGGTCGGCGCGTAGGGTGGCACTGTTGGCTTCGAACAGCTGGTCCGCCGGCAGTTTGATGCGCATGACACGCCCGTCAGAGAAAAGCTCGATGCGGGCCAGTGGCACGGCAACTTCGAAAAAGTCGCGAACTTCCTGATGGTATTCGTCCACGGCCAGATTCTGTCCTATGCTGGCCGTAAACTCCGTGGGCGTGAGCGTGTTGAGGATCTCGCTGGAAAACGTTGCCAGTAGGCTGCCCATCACTGCTTTGACGCGGTCTTCTTTGAGCGTCGCCATGGTGTTGAGAAGCACAAAAAACGCCAGCAGGATCAGATAGAGGCCGAGGAATAGCGCGAGTGTTGGATCCTTTGGTGCTTCTTTTTGTTCTTCTTCCTCGTCCATGCCGAAAGGCGCCTAGTCTAGGCTGGCAAACAACGCATCAATGTCCGCTTGATTCTTGGCCTCCCCGGGCAAAGCCGGTCCATTCAGAAGTCGGCTCTCGTCCGTCGGGTCGACAGGACCATCAGCCGTTTGTTCTGTATTGCCGACCAACGCCGATGCCTGCTGTTCAACCGCCTTCAAGGTCGTAATGACTTTCGTTACCCGTTGGCCGGTCAAGTCCTGAAATGCACAAGCTTCGAATATCCGTGTCACGTGCTGGCGCATCACCGCAGCGGATTCGCCGGTTGCGGCGCTGACCATTTCTTCGATCTGCTCGGCCGCATCCATGATTTCATTTGATGCCGATTCGGTCGCGGTGACGATCGCATCCAATTCATCCGTGGCACCGTCAAAATGCATCAGATGGCCGTGGGCCGACTGATCGCCGACCAGCGAATCGCGGAACGCGCGAATGTGCGCCAATACGCGCTCCAAGCCTTGCTTGAGGCTTTGATTCTCTTCGCTTAGCTGTTGGGCCACGGCATCAACCGCGCGTTCCACCAGGCCGGCGGCATCGCCGATTTCGACGAGCCCGTTTTCCGGATCACCGATCGCCTCTAAGCGACGTTCAATTTCCTTGCGAACTTGTGCCGACGCCATAACGTCTCACCGAACTTCCAACCCGCGCCGCGGCGTCAGAAAGCCCCCAAAACCGAGCTCATTTTGGCGCGCAGCGTTTCCGCATTGAACGGTTTGACAATGTAGTTGTTGACCCCGGCTTCCTTCGCCGCAACGACATTCTCTGTCTTGCTTTCCGCGGTGATCATAATGAACGGCGTGGTTTTCAAATTGTCGTCCGAACGAACTTCTTTCAACAATTGCAAACCCGTCATCGGCTCCATATTCCAATCGGATATGACCAGCCCGAATTCGCCTTCGCGCATTTTTTGTAACGCTTGCGAGCCATCGGTCGCCTCTTCGACGTTCTGGAACCCGAGTTGCCGCAATAGGTTGCGAATAATCCGCAACATTGTCTTATAGTCATCGACTATGAGGACGGTCATGTCCTTGTCTACAGCCATTCCGAAACCTCCACCCCACCAACCAGGGTCGCGTCTGCGGAGCATGCCAAACGGTCGGCATGATCCCTAATACTGAGCAATTAGCTCATCCGTGGGCGTCTTCAACACCCTTTTTTCCGCCAATTCCACAGTCAGCATCTTGGCCTTGGCGGTTTCCATTTTTCCGATGATGACGGCCGCCTTCGCATTCTTCATGCGCTCAACGATGTCAACGAGATAGGACAACTCAAGCTCATTGAAAACCCTAGCGGCATCTTTCGGCTTCATTTTCTCGTAGTAAATCGCCAACGTCTTAAGATCTTGTTCCTGTTCGGACTCATATTCGGCCATTAGGCCTTCGACTTCGGTCTTTAGACGCTTCCAATCCTCGATCCGGCTTTCCAGCGTGTGTTCGGCGGCCATAATCGTGTTCTCGCGCATATCAAGCCGCGCCTCGCGCGCGTCAAGTTCCCGACGCCGATCGCGAAGGCGTTGTAAAACATCGATTTCCGCGTCCGTCAGCGCATCACTGTCGAGCAAAGGCTCTTCTTCGGCCACCACCCCTTCGGCGCCCGTTGTACCAGCGTCGCCATCTTCCTCAAGCAAGTCCGTTGGTCGCTCACCGGGCGCCTGTTGCGCCAATGAAGGGGAAATCGTGATTTCGGGCGCCGTGTCGGTGTAATCGTCCCACAATCCGCCCACCTTGACGGTCAGCAACAATGAGGCTGCGAAGATCGTTAGAGGCAAGACGCGCAATCGAATCATTGTGGCACCCCGCTAGTCGCCCTTGCCCAACGCGGCGATAAGTTCTTTTTCGCTGCGGGAGCGGCCGGTCCCCACACGAGGCGCGGTGGGAGTAGCGGCGGCAGCGCTATCTTTTGGCTTGGCAGACGGCTTTCGCGCGCTGCGCCGCTGGCGCGTGCCCGCTTCAACCTGATCTGTCAATTTGCCGGCCCGGTGAATCAGCATGTCAAGGTCACTGACCAAGACGCGGCCCTCTTCGAGTTTCTGCCCAAGTGACGTCTCAACATCCGCGGCTGTTTCTTTCAAAGCGTTGAGATTGGCTTCGGCGCGCGACGCAGCCTGGTCAAACGTCGCGATATGCGCCTGCATGTCGTTTTGCGCGCCGCGCAGGATGCTCAGCTTGCGGTGAACCACCACGCAATAGCCAATCGTAATCAGTAAGAGCACGACCAAAAGAACATCAATGAGCAGTGTCGTGGTCATTGCTGCGGTCTTTGCTCCTTGAGTTTCTTCTCGACTTGAACCGCCATCGCGCTGCCGGCGCGGCCAACCAAGCCGGTCAACATGGTGATCCCGCCACAGCGCATTTCGACTTGCGATTCCGAGGTCGCACTTAGCAGCAATGTGTCGCCGACCTTGAGGTTCATGATGTTCTTCAGCGGCAGCACCTGCTCGTCAAGAACAGCGTCAAGCTCGACATCAGTCACCCATAACTCGCTCGCCAAATGGCCTTCCCAAATCGAGTCACGGCCGAACTTCTCGCCCATGAACATCTGCAGCAGGATTTCACGTATCGGTTCCAATGTGGCGTAGGGCAGCAACAGCTCCAAGCGGCCGCCACGATCTTCCATGTCAATGCGCAAACTCGCCACGATGGCCGCATTGCCGGGGCGTACAATTGTGGCAAAACGTGGGTTGGTCTCAAGACGGTCAAACTGGAAAGTCACCGGGCTCAAAGGCTCGAACGACATGCCTATGTCGTGCAAAACGACGCTCACCATGCGCTCAACCAGATTGCGTTCGATTGTCGTATAGGGTCGCCCCTCGATACGCATCGCCGCGGTGCCGCGCCGACCGCCAAGCAGAACGTCGACAATCGAATAGATAAGCGCGCTATCGACCGTGATCAGGCCGTAATTGTCCCATTCCACCGCTTTCGAGACGGCCAGCATCGCTGGCAATGGAATTGAGCTCAAATAGTCACCGAAGCGCACGGACGTGATGCGATCCAGCGAAACCTCGACATTGTCGGACGTGAAATTGCGCATTGACGTCGACATTAGCCGTACCAGACGATCGAAGACGACCTCCAGCATCGGCAGGCGCTCGTACGAAACGAGCGACGAATTGAGCATGGCGTGAATGCCAGAGCGATCTTCTTCGGCATTGCCATGCTCACGGAAGCCAAGCAGACTGTCGATTTCATCTTGACTGAGGACGCGCGTGGATTGAGCGGCCATGTTGGCGGTTTCTTGACCGCCGCCGCCTTCCTCCTCCTCTTGCATCATGGCCTCCCATTCGGCGGCCATTGCTTCATTGAGGTCTTCAGACATCCTCGTTAGCTCCGCAATTGATCACAGGCTGATTAGCCTTGGACCAAGATCTCCTTGAATAGAATGTCGTACACGCGAATCGGATCGAGCGCCGCGTTGACACGGACCAGTAGCTCTTCCTTCAAGCGATAGACTCCCTTTGTGCCGTGCAGCTCAGGCGGGCGCAATTCGCGCAAATACACTTGGAAATTGTCGACAATACGCGGCAAAACGGCTTCAACCTCTGGCACGGCGGCCGGATCACCCAGTTCCAAGCTGACCTGAATTTTTAGAAAGCTGGCCTGGCGCCCGGCGGTGTTCAAGTTCACCAGCAATTCCGGCAGATCGTAGAACACGGCCTCATGCGGCTCTTCCTCGGCCAATTCCGCGAGTTCGCCGTCGGCACCAGCTTCGGCGCCTTCTTCACCTTCGGCGACCTCTTCCTCGCCGCCGCCCAAAATACCGCTAAAAAACACGCCGGCGCCGGCGCCGCCCAAAAGCAGCAAGGGCAAGACCACGAACAACACCAGCTTTTTACCGCTGAGTTTCTTTTTCGGCTTATCGGCTTTTTCGCCGTCTTCGCCTTCGACTTCAGCGTCTTCCGCAGCTTCGTCGGACATCGTCCCTCCCCTCTCTTGCCCCAGAATTATTTCGGTTTCTTGGGGGTTCAGCCTGGTGGACAACCCCGTTTTCGCTGCCCGAAACAGTACGATTTAGACCTTAACAAGCAGTTTCGTGGCCGGATTACCGGGACCGATCTCTGGTACGAATTGCCGGGCAGGCTTTGCCGGTTGAACCTCTCCAAGCCCGCATCGACGGTTGGCGATGCGGGCACAGGGACGCCTTTCGACGGCCAAACAAGCGCCGTCGCGCGGGGTTTCCGGTAGCAGGAGCCATGGATCGCGTCGCCGGGAACAGTGGCATGCCGATTGCTTTAGACAAGCCGGCCACAGAGCACCAAGTTCGGCCAAAATTTTTGGAGACCAGCGGATCACGCCATGGACAACACGCTTTATATAGCCCTTTCGAAACAAGCCGCGCTGCGCCGGCAAATGGACATGGTCGCCCACAACATGGCCAATATTAATACCGGCGGCTACAAGTCCGAGGGGCCGCTGTTCATCGAATACATTGAATCGCCGGCCCGGCAAAAGCCGCTGACCTTCGTTCAGGACTACGGCACAGTGCGCGACCTCAGCGCCGGCCCCATGGTCAAGACCGGCAATCAATTAGACGTGGCGATCCACGGCGACGCCTATTTCGCGGTCGATACCGAACGTGGCACCCGCTACACCCGGAACGGCCATTTCGAAATCAACGCCAAAAGCGAACTGGTCACCTCGGCGGGCTATCCGTTGCTCGATGTTGATTCCCGTAAGATATTGATACCACAGGGAGAAACCGAATTCACGATCGGAACGGACGGCACTTTATCCGGCCGCCTCGGCCAAATCGCGCGCCTCAAATTGGTCGCGTTCGACCAGCCGCGCGCCCTGAAACGCGAGGCAGACAGCCTGATGGTCAGCCAGGACCGGCCGATCGAACCGCGCGACGCCACCGTGGTGCAAGGCATGCTTGAGACCTCGAACGTCAAGCCGATCCGGGAACTGACGTCCATGATCGATTTGCTGCGATCGTACCAATCCAACAATGACCTGATCCGTAGGGAAGAAGAGCTACAACAAAAAACCGTCGAACGCGTGATGCGCGTCTAGCCGTGCGCGCGCGACCAAACGGGATAATGGAGGCTCACAAAACATGAGATCGCTGAATATCGCCGCCACCGGCATGCAGGCCCAACAGCTGAATGTCGAAGTCATCTCGCACAACATCGCCAATATGACGACGACCGGCTTTAAGCGCCAGCGCCCGGAATTCCAGGATTTGCTTTACCAAAGCGAGCGGCGTGTCGGCTCGACTTCGTCGGAAACCGGCTCGGTGGTCCCGTCGGGCATCCAAATCGGTCTTGGCGTGCGCACCGCGGCCGTCTATCGAATCACCGAGCAGGGCAACGCCATTGGAACGGGCGCGCCCTTCGACCTCGCGATCCAAGGCAAGGGCTGGTTTCAGATCACCCTGCCGAGCGGCGAAACTGGCTACACCCGCGCCGGGTCGTTTCAAATGAGCCCCTCTGGCGAGATCGTCACAGCCGACGGCTACACGGTTCAGCCCGGTATTACCATACCGGCCGATGCGGTCGATATCAGCATCAGCGCCAGCGGCGACGTCGAGGTCAAGGTCGCCGGGCAGGTGTCGCCGCAGAATGTCGGCACGATCCAACTCGTGAATTTCCCCAACGAGGCCGGCTTGGAATCGATCGGTACCAATCTGTTTCTCGAAACGCCATCCTCGGGGACCGGCACCACAGGCACGCCAGGGTCAAATGGCTTTGGCACCCTGCTGCAAGGCTTTCTCGAGACGTCGAATGTGAATGCCGTCTCGGAGATCACCAATCTGATCACCGCGCAGCGCGCCTATGAAATGAACTCTAAGGTCATCACCACATCCGACGAGATGATGGCGGCGGTTAGCCAGCTGCGTTAATCCCAGCGGCTTGCGCATGGCAAAAGGATTGGTCTTTATGTTTTCTTGTGCCTCGTTGGAATTTGTGCGTTTTTTCAAGACTGTGACAATGCCTACGGCCTTGATTTGGCTGGTCACTGCCGGCGCCGCCGCCCGTGACATCGACGACTCGAAAGCGGCGCCGCAATTGCGGCCGGCTGTCGAAGTGGATCGCGGGCACGTGACGCTTGGGGACCTGTTCACCAATAGCGGCGATAAGGCGGACATACCGGTTATGCAAGCGCCGCCGCCCGGCGAAATCACTCAGATCAGCACCCACGAGGCCTTCGAACTGGCCAACGCCCATGGCCTGGCCTGGCGGCCAATTACGACTTTTGACCAAGTCGCGATTTCGCGCGCCTGGCGCCATCTGGATCGAGGTCAGCTCGAAGCCATGCTGCACAGCGCGCTGCAGGCAGCGGGTGCCGGCAGCACACTGGAGCTGGATCTGCCCAGCGAATTGTTGCAGGTCAAAGTTGCCCGGGGAGCCCTGGTCGAACCTCGATTCACCGACGTGATCTATGAGCCGCGGACCAGTCGATTTCGCGCCACATTGGTTGCGGACGCATCAAGCGGCGCGCCGCTTCGGATCACGATCGCGGGTAAGGCGGTCGCCGTGGCGAAAATCCCGGTTCTGCATAGCCGGCTCGGTCGGGACAGCGTCATTCGCGCTGAGGATCTGACTTGGAAAACCGTACCTGCCGACCGTCTGCCAGCCGGCACCATCACCGACCAAAGCGGTTTGATCGGCCAGTCCCCGCGCAAGCCCGTGGTACCTGGCCGCCCCATTACCCATGCCGATGTCGGTGCGCCAACCGCAGTTACCAAAGGCGCGTTGGTAACCATGTACTATCGCCGCGACAATCTTTCGTTGGTCGCGATGGGCCGCGCGCTAGAGTCCGGTGCCGTCGGCGATTTCATTTCCATTCAGAACACCCAAAGCCAGCGGTCCGTCGAAGGCGTCGTGGTCGGTCGCAATGAGGTGGCATTCGAAGCCGGCATAGCGCTTACACTGGCTGAACCGCAGGCGGGAGGCGTCCGATGACTATCCCAAATCGCCTATGCGGCCTTGCTGCGCTTGCATCGATCGGCCTGATCATGAGCGGCTGCAATGCCCTTGATCGGCTCGCCAATGTCGGCCGTGAGCCACAATTCGACCCGATCATCAATCCGACCCAAGAACCGCAATATGCGCCGGTCAACATGCCCATGCCGGCGCCGATCGAACCTGTGAACACGGCGAATTCCCTGTGGCAACCCGGCGCGCGCGCCTTTTTCAAGGATCAGCGCGCCGCCCGGGTCGGCGATATTCTGACTGTCGAGATCATGATCGAGGACAAAGCCGAACTCAAAAACGAGACCACACGAAGCCGCGAGAACGAGGAAACGGCTGCGATTGGCGCCCTTTTCGGCTATGAGCAAACCCTCCATACAATTCTCCCGGAAGCGGTGGTCAATACTGATTTGCTCGACCTTGACTCTTCGATGGAAAACACCGGCGGCGGCGAGATTTCGCGCGATGAATCAATCGAATTGAAGGTTGCCGCGGTGATCATCCAAGTACTGCCCAACGGCAATTTGGTCATCGACGGTGACCAACAAGTCCGGGTCAACTACGAAATGCGCGAACTGCAGATTTATGGCGTGATCCGGCCCGAAGACATCGCTGCCAACAACACCATTTCTTACGAAAAGATCGCCAATGCGCGCATTGCCTATGGCGGCGAGGGGCACATTTCGGATGTCCAACAGCCGCGCTATGGCTCGCAGGTGCTAGACGTCATCAACCCGTTCTAAGGCAAAAATTCTGCGACCCCGGGTGTCAATCGTCGCGGTAGGTCCGCTCCAGCCGCTCGTGTCGCTCCTGTGCGTCCAGGCTCAATGTCGCGATGGGGCGGGCTTCAAGACGCCGCAGGCCGATGGGATCGCCGGTCTCCTCGCAAAAGCCATAGCTCCCCTCTTCGATACGCCGCAACGCCGAATCGATCTTGTTGAGCAGCTTGCGCTCTCGGTCGCGCGTTCTGAGTTCAACCAGTCGTTCGGACTCGATCGATGCCCGGTCGGCAAGATCCGGTTCTCGGCTGCTTTGTTCTTGGAGATGGGCCAGCGTTTGGCTCGATTCATCAAGAATCTCGCCCCGCCATTGCAACAATATCCGACGAAAGTACTCGCGCTGCCGAGGATTCATGAATTCCTCATCCTCGGTCGGGCGATAGTCGGGCGGAATGTCTACGCTCTCGGAATCCTGGAGTCTATTCCGACGGGCCATACAATCCCCAGCCTGATCACGGTCAAACGCGGCCGGAGTATAGGCACATCAAACCTTTGCCGCAATACGTAGCTGGTAATGTACCCATGCGCTGGGCATGCGGAATGAGGCTAATATTCGACCTCGAGCTTGGCCAGCTCGACCCTGGCACGCAGCTCAATTTCCACAATCAAAGATTGCAGACCTGGGTCAGCGACCATTTCCTGCTGATGGCGAAGTGCGCCGATCAGCTGGCGCAGACCAGACTCCGGAATCACGCCGGCGAGCAGGCCCAAGCGAATATCGTTGAGCCGATCCAGAATACTCGTCGCGCGCTGAGCGCCTCGGCGTCCGTTGGGCGCGTCGCCGTCGCCTTGTTGGGCGGCGAGCAAAACGTCAACGGCAGCTATGGCGCGGGCCGGCTCGGTTGCCGCCGCGCGGGTTGTGCCGCCGTCCGAGATCAAGCTCGAGAATGAAGCGGCACCTGACTTTGATGCCGTCCCGGACTTCGCCGACCGGAGTGGTCGTATTGGGCGATCATTGCTGACTTTCATGGTCAACTCGCTTGTTGCGGAAGCCAAGGCTTCCCGCTCGCCGTTAAGATTGGCTTAAGGGGCCAGGTTGCGCGCGGGTACCGGCGCCCGGTGGCCGCGGCAATTTTTACCGGTGGGGACCAATCGGACATGCGGTTCGCAGCAAGCGAAGAAAATGTAATATACTGAAATAAAACAATTTTTTTATTTCCAAGGACGCTTGAACCAATGCACCGACTTGGCACGAGGCTTGCGTCATATGCGAACGATGAAAAAGACACTTTTACTTCCAAGCACGATTGCATTGCTGCGCGCATGTCGAAACGGCGCCATGCGGGCAATCTGTGCAGCCGCCCTGGTACTGACCGCTGTAGCCCCGAGCCCCGCCGATGCCGCGGCGCGGATCAAGGACATCGTCGATTTCGAAGGCGTCCGAGACAACCTTCTGGTTGGCTATGGTCTGGTGGTCGGTTTGAACGGCACCGGTGACAGCCTCAACAACTCACCTTTCACCCGCCAAAGCCTTGAGGCCATGCTGGAGCGCCTGGGTGTCAACACACGCGGGAACGCGGCCAACACGTTGAACGTGGCCGCGGTGGTCGTGACCGCCACTTTGCCACCGTTCACGCGCCAGGGCACACGCATCGATGTGGCCGTCAGCTCTCTCGGCGACGCGCAGAGCCTGCTCGGCGGAACCTTGCTCGTCACCCCTTTGATGGGCGCCGACGGCGAGGTCTATGCGGTCGCGCAGGGCCAGCTATCCGTGGCCGGCTTCAGTGCCGCGGGCGCGGGCGGCACAAGCGTGACAAAAGGCGTGCCGACCGCGGGTCGGTTGGCCAACGGCGCCATTGTCGAACGCGAAGTCCCTTTTTCGCTGGTTACTCTTGACCGACTGACATTGAGCTTACGCAACCCCGATTTCACCACCGCACGCAGGGTCGCCCAGTCCGTTAACTCGGCGCTGCGCCAACCGGTTGCCAGAGCGACCGACCCCGCGACGGTGGTGGTGGCGGTACCGGATTCATATCGTGACCAAGTGGTCGATTTGCTCACCGACATTGAGCAGCTTCGGGTTGAGCCCGATCAGATCGCGCGCGTCGTGATCGACGAAGTCTCCGGCACCATCGTGATGGGCCAAAATGTCCGAATCTCGACCGTCGCCATCGCGCAAGGCAACTTGACAATCAAGGTGACGGAAACGCCGCAAGTCTCTCAACCAGGTGCATTTGCGCCCGACAGCGCCTCGACCGTGGTGGTCGAACGCACGGACATCGAGGTCGACGAAGGCATCGACGAAAAAATGGTTGTCCTACCGGAGGGCGTAAGCCTGCAAGAGCTCGTTGACGGCCTTAATGCGCTTGGTGTTGGCCCGCGCGACATCATCTCGATATTGCAAACGATCAAGGCGGCCGGCGCCCTGCAGGCGGACTTGGAGGTCTTGTAGTGGCCACCTCGCCAACCTTGGCCGCTTTGCCGCCAATGCCGCGCCCGCCCGCGCCGGTCTTGTCCCCCGACGCCAGCGAGACCGAAGTCCGCCAGGCAGCCGAAGAGCTGGAGGGCTTTTTTCTGGGCCAAATGCTTGAGACCATGTTCGCTGGGATCAAAACCGATGGTCCCTTTGGCGGTGGGCATGGCGAACGGATGTTTCGATCGCTGCTCGTTCAGGAGTACGGCAAGATCATCACGGCTCAGGGTGGCATCGGACTGGCCGACAACATCGCCAGGAATTTACTGCAATTTCAAGAGATTAAACATGACGACGGCAATCCTCGCGGCGCCCGGTGACGGCGTCCATGTTCACGTTGAACGGTTGATCGAGATCTGCACGGGTCTGCGCGACGTGCTGAAACAGGAAGTTGACGCAGTGCGATCACGCGCGCCAGACCGGATCAAAGCATTGGCGCCGCGCAAAGACGTTCTGGCCCTTGCCTACGCGGACGAATTGGAAGCGGTTCGCGGCGCTCGCGACGCCCTGGCAACCCTGGATCCGACACTAAAGTCGCGCTTCCGGCAGACAATGGACGCGTTTCGCGCAGCCGTCGAAGAGAACGCCAGGGCGCTTTGGCTGGCGAAAACCGCCAACGAAAAGCTGATTCAAGCTGTCAGTGAGGCGGTGGCGCGTAAGGCCCGGCCGCAAACCGCATATTCCCGAACAGGGACCTATGACGGATCAGGTGCCCCCCAATCAACGGCGGTCCCGATCGCGCTTAATCAACAAGTGTGACCGATCGATTTTATGCTTGGAAATGAAGAAGAGTTTCTAAGCTTTTATGTCTAAGGAATTTTCTTGTTTTTGCTCAAGACTCTCAACGAACGCCGCCACACGTCGCAAAACGAAGTCTGCCGGATATTGATCGCGGACTTCGCCCGATTCAACTTCGACACTGCGGGACACAAACAAACGACTTGCCTGGTCGAACGAAATCGACAATCGGGTCGCTATGGGTGCAGGCACTTTAGCGTCGGCGACATCCGCCGCCCGGTCAGTCGCCGTGCTCGCCTGATCAGACGCGGCCGTTTCTTTGTTGTTGCCAGCATCTTGCACTGCCGCTTTTTCCGCGACTGTCGCCGCCCGGTCAGAACCTTGCGTTGGCGCGTGCTGTGTCTCGGCAGTTCGTCTTTGGCCAGGCAGCGAAGGAGTCGGCGCGCGCGCAGCCCGGTCAGCGCCTGTGCCAACCGTTCCAATCTGCGTATGCGTACCTAACTTGTCTACCAACATGGGTGAGAACCTTCTGTCTCGACCTCAGCTACCGTGCAACTTCCTTTTCGAAGCTGAACCACGATTGTACGCGGACGTTTCGGGACCGGCCGTAACCGCCGTCACATCTCGCCCAATTTGCCGAAAAACACTGCGGCACAATCCCAGATAGACAATGGTGGGCGGCAAATCTTGCCTTGCGCGTCGGCACCGATCCCAACCATTAAGCGACTGAAATAAAGGCCAAACGCACCCGTATACCGAGGCGCAATTCTGGCCCCTGCCTTGCATCGTGGATACGCGCAGGTGCGCCTATGCGCGCCGAAGGTCACTGAACGAGGCCAACATGTCGCTTACCGGCGCTTTGAACAATGCCGTTTCCGGACTTCAGGTCAGCCAAGCCGCGCTGGCCTTGGTATCCAACAATGTCGCCAACGCGAACAACGAAGACTACACGCGGAAGATTGCCCAACAGCAGCAAGTGATCGCCGGCGACCAACGCGCCGGAGTCAAGATCAGTGAAATACGCCGTGTTGTGGATGAGTTCTTGGCACGAGAGGTCCACGCGGCCAGCGGCAAGGCAGGCCGCTACGAAGTTCAGCTGCCGTTCTTGAACCGCTTACAGTCGTTTTTCGGAACACCGAGTGACGAAAACGTTCTAACCGGCCGCCTCGACGCGATCTTCGGTGCGTTCGAATTCGCGACCACGGCGCCCGATTCCGCGCTCGCCAGGACCGAAGCGGTGCGCGCGATCCAAAGCTTTGAGCGCGAAATTGCGGAACTCATGGGCCAGGCGCAGACACTCCGTGCCGACGCCGACCGGCAAATCGCCCAAGAAATTTCCGACATAAATAACGCGCTGGTCCGCATCGAAGAGCTTAATCAGCAAATCTCGCGCGAGGTCAACACCGGCGGCGACGCCACTGAATACCGCGATTTGCGCGACGCCCAAGTCAACGTGCTTGCCGCCAAGCTGGATATCAGCACCTATGAGCGGTCCGATGGCCAGCTCGCCATATATGCGGGCGCGGGCGCGGCTTTGGTGGAAAATGGCGCGCGTATCCTCGTCTACAACCCCGCCTCGACGGTGCTGCCTGGCACGATCTTTGGCCCCATTGAAGTCTTTCAGCGGGACAGCACCGGTAACCCCACAGGCACGGGGCGGTCCCTGCAAACCGACATCGGTAACGGTCGGCTCCGCGGCCTGTTGGATTTGCGCGATGTTGCATTGCCCGCAACGTCGATCACGTTGGGCGAACTCGCCCAGCGTGTCGTCGACGAGATCAATCGGGCGCATAATGACAATACCGCGTTCCCGCCACCGAACACGCTGACCAGTTCACACAACACCGGGCTGAGCGCCGCCGACAATCACAATTTCACCGGCATCGCCCGCTTCTCGGTGATCGATCCCAACGCGCCCACCGCTGGTGACTACGGCGTCGCGGCGACGGTTGCCATCGACTTTGGCGCAATCGGGGCGACGGTCAATGACGTCATCACTGCCGTCAACGCCGGGCTCGGCGGTGCCGGAACATTGGCGCTGACCAACGGCGTTCTGACTTTTACGGCCGCCAACGCTGCCCATGGCGTCGGTATCGTTCAAGACGCAACCACGCCCAGCACGCGGGCGGGTCGTGGTTTCTCGCACTTTTTCGGCCTCAACGATGTCGTCACGAGTACCTCGCCGCCGTTCTATGACCATGGCTTCACAGCCGCGGAAAACCACGGCTTTGTCGGTTTCACTACGTTCAACGTCTACGATGCAAACGGGGAAAACGTCGCGACGGTGAGTTTCGACGCCGGCACGGCTGGCGCCACCTTTGCGGGCCTTGCGACGGCCTTGGATACGGCACTCGGGGCCTACGCAACCGTGGCGCTCAACGCCGCCACGGGCAAACTCGAAATCACGCCGGCGACCGGCTATTCGGTTTTCGCCGCCGACCAATCCACACCCACCGCTAGCAACCGCAACGGTACCGGCATCGGGCTCGCAACGCTGATGGGCCTCGGCCCCGACAAAGTTCAGACCTTTGCCGAAAACATGCAGGTGCGCAGCGACATCGTCGCCAATTCAACCCTGTTGGGCTTCGGCCGTATGCAGGGGACCGCAGTCAACGATATCGCCATTACCCCGGGCGACAATCGCGGCGCCCTGGCGCTGGTCGCCCTGCGCGACGCGACAGTCTCGATCAATGCCGCGGGCAATATCGGCGCCAAGTCGACCACGCTGGTTCGCTACGCCAGCGAAGTGATTTCCGATTCGGCCCTCTATGCCGCGCAGACCCAAGGCTTGGCCGATGATATCGGTGCCCTGCACATCAGCCTGGACACACAACAGAAGCAACTCAGCGGCGTCAATATAGATGAAGAATTGTCCACCATGATCGTGCTGCAGAACGCTTTTTCGGCATCAGCCCGCGTGGTGAGCACGATCGATCAGCTCTATGACGATTTGCTCGGCATGCTGCGGTAGCGACACGGCTCGGCACCAACTCTGTTCCCGACACCACGGACAAAAACGATGACCCGCGTTTCGACCCTTGCTCAAAACCAGTTGATTTTCCGCAGCACCCAATTGACCCAGCAGCGGCTATTCGACCTGCAGCGCCAAGCTTCGTCCGGCGAAAGGGCCGATACCTTTAAGCTGCTTGGCGGCGACGGTTTCGTATTGACCACGGCGAAATCACGTGCGGCGCGTTTGGACCACATTATGAAAAGCAACATTCAAACCAAAACGCGCCTTGATTTGCGCGAGCGTGCGGTCAACGAAATCGTCGACATCGCCAAAGACGTCAAGGCCGCTTATTTGAAGGCCGAAGGCGGATTTGACGCCACATATCTGCAGTCGGAAGCCCAGGACATGATGGAGCGCGTGTTCGCATTGCTGAACTCACGCGACCAAAACGGCAACTACCTGTTTGCCGGCTCTCGCACCGACACCGCCCCCGTCAGCTTCACGCTCAACGGCGCGCCGCCGCCCCACTATACAGTCACCTACAACAACGACACATTGATCGAGCAGGCCAATATCGATGACAATTTGACCGTCCAGATCGGCGTCTTGGCGGCGAGTAACCCGACCGCGCCATCCGGCACGTTTCAGCCGCTTATCGACATTCTCAACCACTTCGCCGCCGGTTACTATCCACCGCCCTATGCGGCCACTGCCCTGCCCCCCCCGATTCCGGCCAGTCCGACACCGGACCTGATCACGCCGCTCATCGACCAGGCCTTCGACCAGATCAACCAGCTGGACGGCGAATTGGGTATCAAGCAGAAGCTGCTGGACGAAGCCAACGAACGGATGCGCTTTGACTTGGACTTGACCAACGAGTTCATCACCCAGGTCAAGGATGTCGACATGGCGGAGGCGGTGGTCGAGTTGAGCCAAGCCCAAACCGCTCTGGAAGCGACGTTTCGGGTGACCGGAGAGTTGCGTGGACTCAGCCTGGTGAATTTCCTTTAAATTTTACAGATATATTTATCGAAATATAAATATAAACTCGTCTTTTCTGCACGCCTACTTAGATAAATATTTAGATATATTTAGATAAATCACCAATTGGTCGAAAACAGCATTAGTGTGATGCCGCTCACAACGATTTTCAGAATCCACCAAGAAGCCAACCTGACCGCTCATAACAAACTGATTTATTAAGGATTTCTGACGATACGGCCAAAACAGTTGTGGTGGCGGGTCACCGCATCTCATGGCGAGACCGCACCGTTCACAACGGGCGAGACTTTCGATTACTTGATTTCGATTTCGCGGTTTCTAATGTCAATCCCGCGGCGAGACGTGATCGATGCCAGAAGGGTATCTGCGGGCCTGCCGTGATGTCTGCATAACGCAGCCGTCAACTACCCAGAACAGGAGTAGGTTCATATGGCAATTTCCAATTCGATTAACACCAATGTCGGCGCCCTCGTCGCGCTCCGCAATCTCGGCAGCACCAACACGGCGTTGGCCGCGACCCAGGACCGCGTGTCGACCGGCTTTAAGGTCATCGGTGCCAAAGACAACGCCTCGTCCTTCGCGATTGCCCAAGGTATTCGCGCTGAGGTCAAGGCAGTGGCGGCGGTGCGGCAAGGTCTGGCCAATGGTCAGGGTGTTGCCACTGTCGGTATTACTGGTGCAACCGCCGTGTCCGATCTGTTGCAGGACATCAAGGGCAAAATCATTGAGGGCTTAAACCCAGGTAACACCACCGAGCAACAAGCCATTCTCAATGCTGACTATTCTGAGCTCGTCGGCCAGGTTCTGAACTTCATTCAGAACGCTGAATTTAACGGCCGTAACATTCTTGAATCGGGCGGTTCCGCGGTGAACGTGATCGCCGATACGTCTGGTGGCGCGTTGACGGTTCGCGCACAGGATCTGGAAGCAAATGCTTACAGCCTGCTCAACGCCCAGAATTTGGCTTCGACCACGGCCGCGTCGGCCGCTCTGACGGCGGTCAATTCGGTCATCGCAGTCGTCAACACGGCGCTCGGCCAGCTTGGTGCCGACAGCCGCGCGCTTGAGTTCCAGGACAACTTCTTGGGATCGATTTCCGACGCCATTGAAGAAGGTCTCGGCGCCATCGTCGACGCCGACCTGGCCAAAGAATCGGCGCGGTTGCAGTCACTGCAGGTTAAGCAGCAGCTCGCCGTGCAGACATTGAGCATCGCCAACGGCGCGCCGCAGGTGCTGTTGTCGCTGTTCAGATAGGCGAACGGAATAGTGGGGCCGGCATTGTCCGGCCCCCTATTGCGCCTAACTAATTAGACATGTCCCTGAAGCTGACGTTGAAGCCGGGTGAACGTGTCGTCGTCAACGGCGCAGTGCTGACCAACGGCGCCTCCAAGATCACCATCGGCATCGAAAACCAAGCCACGATCCTGCGCCATAAGGATCTGATGCAGCCGGAGGAAGCGAATACGCCGGCCAAGCGTATCTATTTTCAGGTCCAATTGGCCTATCTCGACCCTGACAATCGTGACGAATATTTACGCAGCACTAACCAATTGGTGAGAGATTTCGTAGGTGCGGTACCGACAGCCGAAGTCACGGAAATGCTTGAACCGTTGGGCCAGGAAATCGCCAGCGGAAAATATTTCCAGGCGCTCAAACGGTGCAAGAAACTCATGGCGTTCGAAGAAACGAGACTGAACTATGGCCGCGAATCCTTATGCGAATGCAATTGAGACGACGGAATCGCCGCGTGAGCGGGAGTACCGTCTGCTCGCCCGTGCGAACCGGATGATGAGTGAAACCGAGGGCAAAGACGACCTTGGCGCCCTTTATCGCGCGGTCTTGTTCAACCGGCAGATTTGGAACACATTCCTGATCGACCTGACCGACCCGAACAATCAGCTTCCAAAAGAACTCAAGGGCGCCTTGATTTCGATTGGCATTTGGGTCGAAAAGTTCTCAGACAAGGTCTGCGACGGCGATGAAAGCGTCGCCGATCTCATCGAGGTCAATCGATCGATCATGGAAGGCTTGGCCTGATCACACAACGCCCCACTTAGGACAATCAGACGGCGCGGCATTCCCGCGCCGTTTTGCGTTTCTGAGCATAGGCATGGCGGCAAGACTTGCCCGGTTGGACAGGCTCGGGCTCAGCAAAAGCCGACGAAGACCACCATTCTTTATGTAAATCAATAGGTTAGAAAACCCCAGGAATGGCACACCACTTGCTAGCCATCTGCGCCGAAACAGTTATTGGCAAGGAGGTCGGCAATGGCCATCCAGAATTCCATCAATACCAATGTCGGCGCGCTGGTTGCGCTGAGAAATCTCAACAAGATCAATACGGACCTCGGCAAGACCCAGGACCGGGTTTCGACCGGCCTGAAAGTGGTCGGCGCCAAGGACAACGCGTCGTCGTTCGCGATCGCCCAGGGCATTCGCGCCGACGTCAAGGCGCTCGCTGCGGTGAAACAGGGTTTGGCCAATGGCCGCGGCGTGGCATCGGTCGCCTTGGCGGCCACGACGGACATCTCGAAAATCCTGTCCGATGTGAAAACCAAGATCATCGAAGGGCTCAATCCCGGCAACACGACCGAGCAACAGGCAATTCTAAATGCCGACTATGCCGAACTCGTTGGTCAGATCTTGAACTTCATTCAAAAGGCTGAATTCAACGGTCGCAACATCCTCGAGTCCGGTAGCACCAACGTGAATGTCATATCCGATATCGATGGTGGCGCCTTGACCCTGCGCGCACGCAATTTGGAAGGCACCGCATACAGCCTGCTGAACGCGCAAAGCCTGGCCACAACCGCGGCGGCGTCCGCGGCGCTGACGGCCGTCAATTCGGTCATGGCGACAGTCAACACCGCGCTTGGCCAACTGGGCGCCGATGCGCGCGCGCTCGAGTTTCAGGATTCGTTTCTCGGCTCGATTCTGGATGCCACGGAAGAGGGCTTGGGTGCCATCGTTGACGCCGATCTGGCCCGTGAGTCGGCCAAGTTGCAGGCGCAGCAGGTCAAGCAACAACTCGCCGTGCAGTCACTCAGCATCGCCAATTCGGCGCCGCAAGTGCTGCTTTCGTTGTTCAACCGATAGCCGAGCTGACTTGACCCCGGTCGATCCGCGTCCGGCCTTCATCGCCAAATCGCTGTTTCAGCCGCGCCGCCACCGACGCGATGACCGGGGTCCAATCGCCTGCCGTCTGCTGACGGAACAAGTCCATGCGCGGATACCACAAGGTATCGGCGCGATCGCATTGCCAGCGCCAATCTGGCACCGCCGGAACCATCGTCCACGCCGGACATCCCAAGGCGCCGGCCAGATGAACCGCCGTGTTGGACGTGGATATGACCAAGTCCAGCGCCGCGATCTGCGCCGCGAAGCGATCCAAATCGCGCAATTGGTCGACCGTTTCGTCAGCATAAATCGACCGCCCAAAGCGGCGCCCCACCATCGCCAGATCCGCGGTGCAATCGCCATATTGCAGATTGATGAACTGGGCGGGACAAGCATCCAATATGGGTCCCCAGTCTGCCAACTCCGAGGATTTCTGCGCTTTGAAGTGTAGATCCGCCAGCAGCTGCCGCTTGCTCTGACTGCGCCAGGCGATTCCGATCAATGGCCCCTGGCCACGGGCTGCATAGCGTTCGCGCAAGGTCGCCACCTGCGCGGCATCGGCCCGCAGGTACGGTGTCGGTTGTCGGAACCGCGTGGAATCGCGACGGAGCCAGCGCGCCAAGGATCCGATCGCGCAGTGAAAATTAATGCCCTCGGTTTGAAGCGCCGATTGCGGCGGGTCGGTGCGCGCATGAACGGTGACAGACGCAAACGACCGCCGAAAAAGAGGAACCAAGCGGGGGTCACATTCGACGATCACCTGGCGCGCTTCGGCAGCGAGATCCGGCAAGAGAGAGGCCAGCATCACCTCATCGCCGGCACCCTGTTCACCCCAAACCAAGATCGTCCGTTCTGCAAGCGACTCACCTTGCCAAGTTGGCACCGGCCAATGCCGCCGCCAGGTCTGCGGCTCGCGCCAGCGCCATTCCCACAGATCGAAACCCTCGGCATATTGGCCTGTCAGAAGCAGCAAACGGGCGAGATTGACGTGGGCAGAAACATTGTCCGGGTCGGCGGCCAGGGCCTGGCGGTAATGGCCGATGGCCGTGTCCAATTGCCCTGTTTCAGCCAAATCGACCGCCAGATTGTAGTGACCTTCGGCGGCCTTTGGTGCAACCGCGACGGCACGTTGGAACTGCGCAGTGGCGAGCCGCGCTTGCCCGCGCGTTTTCAAGGCGATGCCGTAGCCGATCAGGGCCCTGGGGTCATCCGGCCGACCGTCCAACGCGCGGCGATAGGCGCTTATGGCATCATCCCAGCGTCCGGAATCCGCCAAGGCATTGGCGTAATTGATGCGCGCGTCAATGTCGCCTGGGCGAAGTTGTAGCGCGCGCTCCAGAACTTCCAGCGCGTCTTTGGCGGCACCGACTTGGCGAAAGCTGGCACCAAGGTTTAGGAGCGCCTTTCCATGCTGGGGATCGATCGCCAACGCCTGTTGGAAAGCCGCGATCGCAGCATCGGATCGATCCAGTGCGCGCAAGGCCAAGCCCCGATTGTTGTGGGCATCCGCGTGATGGGGCGCCAAGTCACAGGCCCGTTCGAAACAGGTCAGTGCCATCTTGTAGCGCGCACCGGCGCGGTGCACTTCGCCCAAATTGTTGTGGAGATCCGCGACTTGCGGGGCAATCGTGATCGCTTGGCCGATGAGCGCCACGGCGGCGTCTTGGTTGCCGAGCTGATGGGCCACAACGCCGCTCAAATTCAAGGCATCGACGTGGCCCGGCTGCGCGCGCAAGATCGCCTGATATTGGGCCATGGCTTCGACCAACCGGCCGGCGCGATGGAGCGCCAAAGCTGCTTTCAGGTCAGCGGAAGCAGGCACGGCGGTACGACGTCATGGGCGCCACGATTCAAGGGCGCGACCGATTTGCGCAAAAACCGCCGCCCAATCGCCGGGGCTGGGCTGCCGAAAAAGGCGCGCCTCAGGATACCAGCGGCTGGATTCGCGGCCCAAGCCCCAACGCCAATCGGGCACGTGTGGCAAGGCGATCCACACCGGCATGCCGAGCGCGCCGGCCAGATGCGCGGTTGTGTTCGAAGTCGTGATCACCAGATCGAGGGCGGCGATTTGCGCAGCGAAATCGTCGAGACTGTCCAGTTGATCAATCTGTTCATCAACGTGGATCACCGCGCCCCATTGGCGCTGGGCGGCAGCCAGTATATCGTCACATGGACCGTATTGCAGATTGACGAACTGACAGTCTGCTTGCTGCAACACCGGTGCCCAAGCATCGAGCGGTGAAGACTTGGTCGCACCAAATGACGCATTAGGGCCGGTGCTGCGCCAGGCGATTCCCACCCGTGGTCCCTTGCCCCATGCCTTGTAGCGTTGGCGACAGGAATCGACCTTGTCTGGGTCGGCCATCAAGTAAGCACTGGAAGATCTGGCGCCAGCGTTCGATTGCCAACGCAACAAATCGCCAGACGGGCATTGATAGTCGATTTTTCCATCCAACAACCGGCGGTTAGGCCGATCTTGTCGACCGCAGACCCCAGCGTCGGGCCATGACCGCGCGAACAAAGGAACCAGCCGCATATCGCATTCAATGACACAGCGCCGGGCGCCCGCCACCACCGGCGCCAAGGCTGAGGCGAACATGATCTCTTCGCCAATTCCTTGCTCGCCCCAGACCAGGATCGCCCGACCGTCCAGGTTTTCGCCATGCCACGGCGTTTGCAAGAACGGCCGGCGCCGCTGGCGCCCCTCGGGCGTCTCCCAACGTGCGGCATAGCCGGCCAACCCTTGCTCAAAGTCGCCCCTGAGCAACCGGATCATTGCCAAGTTGAGTCGGGTTGGCGCCGATTCAGGCGCCAAATGCCCGGCGGTTTCGGCGCTGGTCAGTGCCTTTTCAACGTCGCCGCCGTCGGCGAGAACAATAGCGAGGTTGGTGTGCGCGTCGGCACTATCGGGCGCGATTGCTAACACCTCACGAATCGATTTCTCAGCTTCGTCCAACTCACCCTGTTGCCGATGAACATGAGCCTTCACAATCAAAGCTGTCACATTCTTCGGCTCGTGCTGCAACACACTTTCGGCATGGCGCAGCGCCTCGTCGCAACATCCGCGTCGAGCAAGCGCGTCTGCCAGCGCGGCCCGCGATGTTGTGGCGTCAGGTTCGATTTCCACCGCCGCACGTAAGTGCGCGATGCCTTCGTCGTAGCGCCCCATGCGGGTCAATTCGGCACCGAGATTGGCGTGGGCGGCCGCGTAATGTGGGCGTAACTTAAGCGCCTCGCCATAGTGGCGCAGCGCATCCGCATCACGGTCGTGCGCTGCAAGAACAACAGCAAGATTGTTGTGTGCCTCGACAAGCTTCGGATCCGTCTTGAGTGCAGCGCGGTAATGTCTCGCCGCCGCGTCCGGGACGCCCGTCTCGGCCAAAGCCAAGCCAAAATTATTGTGCGCCTCGGCGTGCTCCGGATCTAATTGTAACGCAATACGGTAGTGCTCTATTGCATCCGCCGTGGCGCCATGACGGGCAAGTGCAATTCCCAAGCGATTGTGGTAATCGGCATTCGCGTTATCGGCTTTCGTGGCCTCTTTCAAATAGCCAATGGCCGATTCCGCATCGCCGCGCTGCAAATGCAAAACACCGAGTCTATGCACAACGTCATGCATCCTCGGTGAAACCTCGAGAATGGCTCGATACAAAATTTCTGCTTGCTCAAGATCGCCTGCATCATGAAAGCTTGCGGCCTTGGCGAGTTCTCGTTTCAAGAATGGATTGGTCAAGGCAGATACTCAGGTTGAAAATTGATGCGCCAACTGTTGCCTAAATTGGATGTGGTCGGTCACGCTGAGTTGGCTGAGATCATGACCGACTTCTGTCAGCAAAGCGCACCACCCTTGATGCGGGGCCCGACGGTAGAGGTGCATGTGTGGGTACCAGAGCGAACGAGCGCCAGCCATTTGCCAACGCCAGTCGGGAACTGGGGCGAGCAAGGTCCAACATGGCACGCCGAGCGCACCGGCCATGTGTGCGGTGGTGTTCGAAGTGGTGACCACCAAGTCCATAGCCGCCACCTGGGCGGCGAAATCGCCGAGTGAACGGAGCTGATCAACGCGCTGGTCATCGATGAGACGCGTCCCGCAAACGCGTTTCGCGGCGGCCAGCTCGGCGCCGCAATCGCCGTATTGTAGATTGACCAGTTTGAGCCGCTCCTGCGACAGGATCGGCCGCCACGCCGCCAAGGCGGTTGACTTGGCCGCGGCGTGGCGGCGCCGAACGGGTTGTTGGTCGTGAATGCGACTGGCCCACGAAATACCGATCAATGGCGTATCCGTATTGCCCCGGTAGCGTGCCCGCAATGCGGCAACCCTCTCTGGATCTGCGCAAAGATATGCCTGGCCATTACCAAATGCATCGCGATCGCGGCGTAGACGACGGCCCAGAGAACCCATCGGCACGAACGACGTCACCTGGTCCGGCGGCTGACCTGGCACTTTCGCCACGACATTGAAACTGTCAAACGCCATGCCAAACAATGACCGCAAACGCGGATCGCAAGCAATCGTCCCGTCCACACCTGCCGCCGCCAGATCTTTGATCAGCGTAGCAAACATGAGCTGATCACCGACGCCCTGTTCGCCCCAAATTAGCAGCCGCTGCCCGGATTCGGTTACGCCATGCCATGCCGGCAATCCGGATGGCAGGATTTCCGAATCTGGCTCACGCCAGCGCCATTCATAGGAATCGAATCCAGTCCCAAATTCACCTTTGAGCAGCAATGCGATACCAAGGTTCTTATGTGCCGACGCATATTCCGGTTTCACCGCCAGGGCGCGGCGATGGCAATTGATCGCCTCTTCGATCAAGCCGCTTTCGCGCAATGCGACACCGAGGTTATTGTGTGCTTCGGCTAAATCTGGGGCCTGGCGAAGCGCGCTGCGGTAGGATTCGATCGCCGCCTGGTCTTCTCCGCGCCCAAACAGTGCGGCGCCTAAATTGTTGTGCGCCTCCGCGTAGGTAGGATCGATGGCCAGCGCAAGACCATAGCAATCGATAGCCATGTCAAATTGGCCCGCGGCGTCATAGGCCATGCCGAGGCGAGATTGATAAACAGCGTTGCCGGGTCGATCGCGCGCGGCACGTGCCAATCGTTCCACCGCGCTGTTGACGCGTCCGGCTTGCAAATCGACAACGCCCAAAAGGTGTAGGGCATCGGCGTCATCGGGGGCGCGCGCCAGGATCGCCCCATAGATCTGCGCCGCGTCATCCAGGGCACCAGCGCGATGAGCGCGCAAGGCCAACGCCATTTTCGAACCGACATGTCTCACGGTTCGCATCCCAGCCATTCGGTCAAGGCGGCGGCAACACGGTTCATGACGCCGGCCCAGTCGCCGTGACGCGCCTGACGAAACAGCCGCATGTTCGGGTACCACAATGTTTCATCGCAATCGAGCTGCCAGCGCCAATCGGGCACGTGGGTCAGCAGCGTCCACACAGGAATGCCCATTGCTCCAGCCAAATGAACTGTGGTGTTGGAAATCGATATCACCAAATCCAGGGCGCCGATTTGCGCCGCGAAATCGTCAAGGCTGGTCATTTGATCGATGCGATCATCGCGGTGGATTCGTACGCCCTGGTCTTCCGCGACGGTCGCGCGATCTTCGCTTGTGTCACCATATTGGAGGTCGAAGAAGCGGACGCCGGGCAAACGCAGAATCTCAAACCACAGAGGCAGCGGCGCTGACTTAATACGCCCCCAATGGGGCGCCGCACTGCACCACGCGATACCGATCTTGCGCTCTGGCCCCATGGCCGCGTACCGTTCGCGACAATCCGCGCTTTTCGCAGCATCGCAACGTAGATAGGCCTGTGCGGGCAAGAACGCCTTGCGGCTGCCACGAACCCATTGGTGAACACTGCCCAGCGCCGTTTGCGCGCCGACCGGATCGTCAATCGTTTCCGGTTGCGGCGGTGTCGTTCGTGGCACAACTGATAGCTGTGGCAAGGAACGTCGAAACAACGGGACCAAGCGTGGATCACATTCGAAGACAATTTGCCCAGGCGCGACCCGATCCGCGACGTCGGCCAGGGCCGTACCCAGCATGACTTGGTCGCCGGCGCCCTGTTCACCCCACACCAACAGTGCGCCATCAGAGATCCTTTGGCCGTCCCACCACGGTTGCGGGAAGGTTCGTCGCCAAATCCCGGATTGCCGCCACCGCCATTCGTATTCGGGATAGCCGCGCGCGAAGTCGCCGCGCAACAGGTGCAGCATGCCCAAATTCTGATGCGGCCCAGCAACGTCATGTTGGCAGGAAATGGCGCGCCGGTAATGATTTTCGGCCTCATCGAAAGCACCTGCCGCCACCAAAGCGTTGCCCAAATTGTTATGGGCATCACAGTCGTCGGGCGCCAAGGCCAGTGCGTGACGCACGGCTGAGACAGCCTCGTCGTAGCGACCCTGATGCTTGAGTGCGGTGCCGAGATTGTTCAGCACGGCCGGCCGTTGAGGATCGATGGCGATGGCTTGGCGAAACCGGCTTTCAGCGGCTTCAAGGCGATCCTGCTCGATCAGAGCGTTGCCGATATTGACCAGAGTCTCGACATTTTCCGGCTCCAGGGCCAGGGCGCGCTCGAAATACGCCATGGCGTCGACCATTTTCCCGTCGCCACGCGATATCCGGCCAATGCCGTTCATCGCGGCGACGCAGTCTTGATCTTGTTCCAACGCGCCCGTAAAGGCATTTCGCGCACCAGTGATATCGCCTTGATCGAGCAGCAACCGTCCTAGGGCGACGTGCCAGTCCGCAACGTCCGCGCACCGATCAAGCGCTTGTCGCCAAGCGATAGCGGCCTCGGTCAGGCGGCCGATTTGGCCCAGCATGATGGCGCGATTGGCGTAGCTGTCCGCGATTTGGGGCGCGACTGCGACAGCTCGGGAAAAGCAAGCTTCGGCCCCTGCCACATCGCCCAAAGTGGCCCGACAGACGCCAAGCGCATTGAGGATTTCCGGATTATGTGGATCTTCGGCCAGAAGGTGTTCATAGGCCTGGATCGCCGCATCGTGGTCGCCCACCTGGCGCAGGCAATCGGCCAAGTTGCGCCATCCCGGCAGGAAGTCCGGCCGCATCGCCAACGCCGCGCGAAACAGGGCCAATGCCTCGTCCGCATGGCCCATTGCCAATGCCGCCGTACCATCATTGTTAATCGGTTCCGGATTATCGGGATCCGTTTGGTGCGCGGTCCGATAGGCGGCGCGCGCTTCGGCAAAGCGCTGCAATCGTGCATAAGCGACACCGAGGCCATTATGGGCGTCGACCAAATCGGGGCGGGCCGCGATGGCTTTCTTGTAGTGGGTGATCGCCGCCTCCACGTCACCTTTTGCCGCCAGCATGTTGGCGAGATTGTTGTTGGCCTCGGGATGCGTCGGGTCAATGGCAAGCGCCGCGCGGTAATACGCAAGCGCGGTTTCGTCGGCACCACGCGCGCCGTGCGCCGCCGCCAACCGGTTCAGGTAGTCGGGACGATGCGCGTCAATTTCAACGGCCCGCTGCAGCTGTGTCACAGCGGTATCCAGGTCCCCGGCTTGCAACGCAACCAGACCGAACAGATGGGCCGCGTGGGCGTTGTCGGGGTCAAGCGATGCCGCTTGTTGATAGAGCGCCTGTGCATCGCTCAGACGGCCGGCTTGGTGAAACCGCAGTCCCAGCGCCAGCTTTGCCCCCACGTCTGCAGCCATCGGTTCCCTAACGCGCCGCGTATGCGAAATGAGCGCCCCTTGTCTCGACGCTGCGAAAGCGGCCCCTTTTTGCCTTCATCCCGAGATCAGATCGGACTTGATACCGCTTTCGCCCTGGGCTAACTGAACCGCCGTTTCGACCACGAACATGTAACGGATCGTCGGATAAGCCCTGGCAATGTCTCGGATGACCGGTGTCCACCAACCTGCTGGTTGCACCGTGCAATGGGCGTTCTCGCCGTTGGGCAGTATCTTCTGCGCCGGGTAGTTCGCAATGTTCGCGAACACAAATACGCGGGCAAATCCAAACAATTCGGATAAAATCCAGCCGAGATCCTCTTCGGGACAATGCTCAAGTACGTCGGTGCAAATGACCCCATCGAACGTGGTGTCTGGCAAGGCACTATAGGGTGCGTAGCCGGGATCGTAACAGGTGACCGCGTCGACACCCCAATAGGCCGACAGGCTGTCATGGCGGCTGCCGTCGGGCGCAACATAAGGTGTGCGGTAGCCCAGCCCCTTACCCGCGCCGTAGTCGAGGATCGTTTGTGGCTGAAGCTTGTCGACGACTTGCTTGATCACCGGTGCCTGACGAAACAGGCTTTGCCCGGCAAAAGTCGACTCGGCGCCCAAGCCTTGTTCGGCTTGGCCGTGATCGTGCATCGTTGCGTAGAGCGAAATGAGCTCTTGGTAGCGCGGACTTGGTGCGCTCCGGCTGTAGGTCTGCTGCATTGCTAATGGCAAGATACGCGCCCCGATAGCATTTCACGAAATGGTCGGCGTCCAAGGCACGTTACGGCCTCCACACTTAAGAATGTGTTTACCGCCGGCGGGCAAAAACAATGCTTCCGGGCCGGCATCCGCATTTCCGCGTGCACCCGGCGACAGGGCCAAGATGAACTCTACCGGTAAGATCTTGCAGATGGGCTTATCCAAACATCGCGCCGGTCGCTTGCAGGCGGCCGAGCGAGCCTATCGCGCTGTCTTGGATCACGATCGCGCCAATCCCGACGCACTCCATTTGCTCGGACTGGTGCACCACCAACGCGGTGACCATCGACGTGCCTTGTCGTTGATCACAAAGGCCATTGGTACCGGGCGGGTTTCGGCGAGTTACCACAACTCCGTCGGCGAAACCCACCGTGCTCTGGGAGACAGTGCAGCCGCCATGGCCGCCTACCGCGAAGCCATTCGCATCGACGAAAGTTTCGGCGACGCCTGGAACAATATGGGCGTGGTTCTGCGCAGTCTCGGCGATCGTCGCGGCGCGCTGAGTCATTTCCAGCGCGCGGTCACGCTGAACCCAAAACACGTGCATGCCCTGAACAATCTGGGCGTCGTTCAAATCGAACTGGGCAAGCACGGCCAAGCCGCCGACACCCTGCGTCGGGTCGTTGAGATCGATCCGAGCTGCGTTGAAGCCCACGCGAATCTGGGTAACGCTCTGCGCCACCTCGGTCACTTGGAAGCGGCCGAGACAGCTTATCGTGCAGCCATACGCCGGGGGCCAAACAGCGCCCGCGCGCGCAACAATCTGGGCGTGGTGCTGCAACAACTTGGCCGTTTGTCGGAGGCCGAGGCGGCGTTTCGCTTGGCCCTGAGTCTTAGACCCACCGACACCTCGGCACACAACAACCTGGGCGCGGCCTGCTTCGTACAAGGCCGCGTACAAGAATCAATTGCGCACTATCAATCGGCCATAAATTATGACCCCGATTACGCCGACGCTCACGAAAACCTGGCCGCAGCCTATCTTGCGCAAAGCCGGGTCAACAGCGCCATCGCATCTGCGCGGCGCGCATTGGAGGCACATCCACACAGCGGCAAGGCCTTAAACGTCTTGGGCAATGCGTTGCTGCAAAAACGTGACCTCGCCGCGGCCATGGAAGCCTTTGAGCACGCATTGGTCACCGACGATGGTGCCGACGAAGCATTCTGGTGCCTCGTTTCTTACATGCCGGCGATCGCGGATTGGGCGGGTCATGCGCGCTATACGCGATTGCTTGAAGAGCGATTGACGAACCTACAGAAAACGGACAACGCGCGTCGATTTGGACATATTGTCCCGCTGTCGTTTTCGTTGCCGTACTTCTCAGACGACACTGCGCTGCTCGGGCGGGTCCTGCGCATGGCCGCGCGCCATATCGAGGACCGCGCGCGCCATGTGGCGCCGAACATCGTTTTCTCGAGCCAGCCTCGGGGCGGGCAACTTCGGGTCGGCTATGTGTCACCCGATTTTGGCGATCATCCCATCGGCCATGTGACACGGCCGATATTTGGCTTGCACGATCGGAGGCGATTTCACATCACATGCTATGGGTTGTTGGACCGTAGCGGCGAATCCGCCCCTTATCACAAAGACATCGCAGCAGCGGCGGATCGGTTCATCGATCTCTCGGGGCACACACTTGTCGATGCGGCGCGCGCGATTCACGCCGATCAGATTGATATCCTCATCGACCTGACCGGCAACATGCGATATGGCCAGCCAACCATTTTCGCCATGCGGCCGGCCCCCATTCAAGTTTACTGGCTGGGCCATGGCGGTGGATTGGGTGCGCGATACATCGATTATGTGATCGCCGACCCGATCGTCGTACCCGACACAATGCGGGCCGATTATGTCGAGGCGGTTGCGCGCCTACCCGATAGCTTTTCGAGCGCCGATCAGCCGCCGATCGCGGATCAACCGCTGAGCCGGTCGGATTTCAATTTGCCAAACGAAGCGGTTGTGTTTTGCGCATTCAACAATTCTTTGAAACTCGAACCCGACACGTTCATGGCCTGGATGAAAATCCTCGCCGCAACGCCAAACAGCGTGCTGTGGCTGAGCGCCAGTGACAATGACGTACTGAAGCAAAGTCTTCGGTGCCACGCGGCGAACGCCAGGATCGATCCCGGCCGCCTGGTTTTCGCCTCCCGATTGGAAGACAAAACGCTGCATCTCGCGCGCCATCGCTTGGCCGACCTTTTCCTGGACAGCTTCAAATTCAACGCATCGACCACAGCCTTGGACGCTCTATGGGCGGGATTGCCCGTTCTGACCCTTGCTGGCAACGGATTTCACAGCCGCATTGGCGCCAGCTATCTGCGCGCCTTGCGCATGGACGACATGATTTGTACCACACCCGATGAGTTCGTACGCCGCGCCAACGTGCTGGCGACAAATCCCGGGCAACGTCAAATGTTGAAATCCCGCTTGGAAAGCCGGCGCAAGACCGCACCCCTGTTCCAAGCGGACCGTTTTGTTCGCCACCTAGAATGGGCTTTTGAACATATGTGGCAAATCCGTTCCGAAGGGGATAAACCGGCGTCGTTCGACGTCCCGGTTTGCCGGACCGATTAAGCCTTCTTCAGCAATTTCCCGCCACACTAAACTATATGACCATCGCCGATACCCACGGGGCAGGCGCGACGACAAGGGCGCGCGCGCACGACGCTGGCCTGCGCCTTCATTTGGGTTGCGGGCGGCGCGAGATTCCCGGGTTTTATCACATTGACCTGATGCCCTATCCGCATGTCGACCACATCGGCGCGGTCGAGCGCCTGGATCAATTTGCGGATGGCACCGTCACGATGATCTACGCCTGTCACGTGCTTGAGCATTTCGGCCGCTATCGGGTGTTCGACGTTGTTGCTGAGTGGTATCGCGTGTTGCGCCCGAACGGCTTGCTGCGTCTCGCCGTTCCCGATTTCCAGGCAGCGGCACGATTCTACCAGCGCGATGGTGATATCCGTCACGTCTTGGGTTTGCTGATGGGTGGCCAGACAACGCGTTACGACTATCATCGCGTCATCTTCGACGAAACGAGCCTGGGCGGCCTATTGGAAGATGTCGGATTTCGTGACATTCGGCGCTACGACTGGCGGCAAACCGAACACGCTTGGCTTGACGATTTTAGTCAAGCGTATCTGCCGCACTTGGACAAAGACGCGGGCGTGTTGGTGAGCCTGAATGTTGAGGCGGAAAAATGAGGCGCGGCCTAGCGCGTCCGACGATTGTGATATGTCATTAGCCAGCACAAATTTAGCTGAAGCTGTCGCGCGTCATCGCAGTGGTGACCTTGGCGCCGCCGAAGACCTATACCGCCAGCTCATCGACGACAGCACGGACGCGGGCAACCTCCGGGTCGATGCACTGCATTTGTTGGGCGTACTCTATCATCAGCGCGGCAACTATGCTGGTGCGGTCGCGTTGATCGAACAAGCGCTGGCGCTGCGTCCTGACGACGCCGACATGCACGCGAATGTCGGCGAATCCCATCGCATGCTTGGCGATCGCGAGGAAGCCGTATGGCACTTTGAGCAAGCGTTGTCGGCGCACCCGGATTGTGCCGCCGCACTTCATAACCTGGGTCTCGTTGCGCTTGCAGAGCAACGACCCGAACACGCTATCCCGCGACTTCGAAAAGCCGTGGCACTTAAGCCAAACGCCGTCCAGTTCACCATCAACCTTGGCCGGGCGCTGTTTGCAGCCGGCAAATTTGACGAAGCCGTTGACGTATTTCAAGACATCGTGTCACTGCATGCTGATCACGTGCCCGCGCTGACGCTGCTGGCAATGAGCCTGGAGCGCGCGGGCCACCGCAATGAAGCTCTGGCCACATATTCACGCGTGATTGCGGCAGACCCAAGCAATGTCGATTGCCTGCACCGCATTGCCGTTGTACTTCATCGTGGATGCGACCCTGAAGCCGCCGTTTCTTACTACCGCCGTGCCCTGAGGGTCGCGCCAGACCGCGGCGACATCCGAAACAACTTGGCTGCCGCACTCACCGACTGCGGACAGCCGGAGCGCGCGATCGATCACTACAAGGCGGCGATCGCTGCGAACCCCAAGGCCGTGTCGGCCTATGCCAATCTGGGTCGGGCGCTCCATTTGAGTGGACAACTCGACGCGGCGAACCAGTATCTCCAGCGCGCGCTTGAATTCGCCCCCAATCATGCTGAGGCTCTGAACAGCTTGGGCAACGTCTATGTCGACCAAGGTCATGTCGACGAAGCAATCCAGTACTATGAGCGCGCACTCGTCGCGGCGCCTGGTCATCACGCCGCCTATGTTAGCTTGTTGGTGCAGACTGGGAATATCTGTGATTGGCGCCGTCAAAGCGCCTTGTTGGCGCAATTGCCTGACCACTTATCACGCTTGCAAGAAACCGGCGAATCGCCGGAGTTTCTACGGCCACTCGGATTCGCCCTGCCATATATATGCCGTGACAATGAATTGATCGGCCACCTTCTTACAATTGTCGGCCGCAGCATCGCGCGGGGCGCGCGACCGGTAACGCGCCCCCATCATCGGCGACAAACTGACCCCGATAAACGGCTGCACATCGGCTATGTTTCACCCGACTTCGGTGATCATCCGATCAGTCATGTTACCGTGCCGATCTACGCCGCGCATGATCGCGATCAGGTGGCAGTCTCGTGTTTTGCCTTGCTCGACCGTCAAGCGGCGGCGGGCGATTATCTGGCGCGTATCAGGGCTGGCGCCGATCGGTTCATCGATCTGTCAGGCTTATCCCACCGCGACGCGGCGCAACATATTGCCAACAGCGAAGTCGATATCTTGATCGACCTCGGCGGCTACATGCGCCATGCGCGGCCGGAGATCTTCGCCATGAAGCCGGCGCCAATTCAAGTGTATTGGCAAGGCCATACCGGCACGCTTGGTGCGCCCTATATCGACTATGTTATCGGCGACGAACACATGATGCCGGCCAGCGAAGATGACCGCTTGGCGGAGGCCGTGGTCCGCATGCCCGAAACGTTTTCAAGTGCCGACCGGCCGCCCATCGCCACCGATCCGCCGTCGCGTGCCAGCCAAGGATTGCCCGAACAAGGGATCGTTTTTTGCGCCTTTAACAACCCGTTGAAAATCGATCCGACCGTTTTCAAGGCTTGGATGCGGATTCTTGGCGCCGTGCCGGATGCGGTGCTGTGGCTGAGCGGCGGCACCAACCCGCTCGCCGAAGCCAATCTGAAGGTGGCCGCCAAGACTGCTGGAATCGCTCCAGAACGACTGGTCTTTGCCGCGCGCATTGCCGACAAGTCGGTCCACCTGGCCCGGCACGCCCTCGCCGACATATTCCTCGACACGTTCAATTTCAACGCTTCGACCACGGCACTGGATGCGTTGTGGGCGGGGTTACCCCTCGTTGCGAAACGCGGGACCAACGCCTATTCGCGGATTACCACCGGCTATTTGCATGCGATTGACATGGCGGAACTGGTCTGCGACTCGGTCCACGCATATAGATCCTGCGCGGTTGCCCTTGCCACCAACTGCGAACGCCTTGCGAAAACGAAGCGGCGATTACAGGCTAACCGCGAGACATCGCCGTTGTTCGACAATCACCGATTTGTCCGCCATCTGGAGTGGGCGTATCGCCATATGTGGCATAACCACGCGCGTCAACAGACACCCGCCTCTTTTGAGGTTCCATCGCTTGATGGACCATCATGAGAAGCACAACAAAATTATATCTCGGCTGTGGAACGCGGCATCTGCCCGGTTTCATCCACATAGATTCACGTCCCTATCCACATATCGATCACCTGACACGGATTGACCGGCTCCCTATGTTTGCCGACGATTCGGTTGATCTGATATACGCCAGCCACGTGTTGGAACAATTTGGCCGTTATCAAATATTCGACGTGGTCTGCGAATGGTATCGGGTGCTACGTCCGGGCGGTGCGTTACGCCTGGCGGGCCCGGACTTCGCCAAGGCCGTGCGCTATTACCTTAGCAACGGTGACATCCGCGACGTAATGGGCCTGGTGGTCGGTGGCCAAGCGACCAGTGACGATGTTCACCGCACGCTGTTCGACGAGGCGAATTTAGGGGAACTCTTGCTCGACGTTGGATTCGACTCGGTCGATCGCTATGACTGGCGGCAAACCGAGCACGCGGGCTTCGACGATCTCAGCCAGTCTTATTTGCCGCATTTGGACAAGACTGACGGCGTTCTGGTCAGCCTGAATGTCGAGGCGATCAAGTAATGGCCGCTGCGCATCCCGTCGCACGCGCCTTGATGGCGCTCCGCGACGGCCAACCCGACCAGGCAGCGGCGCATTGCCGGTCAATCCTGGCGAAATGGCCCACAGATGAAGCGGCGCGCCTAACATATGCGGCAGCCCTGTGCGATTTGGGACGCCTGTGCCAAGAGCAAGGGCAATGGGATACCGCTGCCAACCATTACGACGCCGCGCTGCGCTATGCCCCCGACCATGTCCAGGCGCACAGCAATATGGGTCTTGTCTGCCAGCAGAGGGGCGCATTTGAATTCGCGCTCAGGCACTTCGACGCCGCCCTCGAACGCGCCCCCGATAATCCCGATGTCCACAAGAATCGCGCCATATTGCGCCTGTTGATGGGCGAATTTGGCCCCGCATTCGATGAATATGAATGGCGTTGGCGAGGCCCGAAAACAATCAACAAGCGGCGTCCCTTCGCGCAGCCCGATTGGGATGGCACCAACCTGACAAACCGTCGCCTGCTGATTTGGGGCGAACAGGGCATCGGCGACGAGATCATGTTTGCATCGCTGCTGCCCGAAACGATCCGCGCAGCGGCCGGTTGCGTAATTGAATGCGCAGCGCGCCTGGAACCAGTGTTTGCGCGATCCTTTCCGGCCGCATTGGTCGTCGCGCGGGGCACGCCACCCGATATCCGAACCGGGCCCGACTGCGCGGACGTGCAGATTGCCGCCGGCAGCCTGTGTCGTTGGCGGCGTCGCGAGGCCGCGGCCTTTGGCAACCCCAAGGCCTATCTGCGCGCCGATCCCGACAAAATGGCGCGCTGTCGCGCCCGTTATGCCGCCCTTGGACCGGGCCTCAAGGTCGGTATCGCCTGGCAGAGCAAGACACCCCTGTGGGGCCTGATCAAATCGGCGCCCTTGCGGCACTGGGCGCCGATTCTGCAGACCCCTGGCCTGCAATTCGTTTCGCTGCAATATGGCGATTGCGACGACGATGTCGCGACCGCGCGCGCCCTGGGCGCGACGATCGATTGCGATCCAACCGTTGATCAAATGGCAAGCCTGGACGATTTCGCCGCACAAATCGCCGCTTTGGACATGGTGATCACGGTCTCGAATACCACCGCCCATTTGGCCGGCGCGTTGGGCGTGCCGTGCCATGTTTTGCTCGCTTTTTCGCCGGACTGGCGCTGGCAGGCACGCGGCGATCGGCCGCTTTGGTACCCCCATCAAACACTGTATCGGCAGGCCGCGCCCGGCGCCTGGGAGGCACCCATCGCGGCGGTGGCGGCACGGATTCACGGCTACTTAACCGCTGTCGGATCAGATGGAGGCCAGAGCCATCACGAGGCGGTGCGCCATGACCATGTCGATGACCCTTGAGGAATACGAACAGATCCAGCCTGCGATGGCCTTGGGGCCCGAAGGCCAACAGGTGCTCTATTGCACGCCGAACCGCGCCACCCAGTGGCGGGTGCAGACCTTCTTTACCAAAGAGCCCGAAACAGTCGCTTGGATTGGCACGTTCGAAGCCGGCGATGTGCTGGTCGATGTTGGCGCCAATGTCGGCATGTACACGATTTGGGCGGCGAAGGCCGCAAGGGCGCGTGTGTTCGCTTTCGAACCCGAATCACAGAACTTCGCGCTGCTCAACCGAAATATTGTCGCCAACGGTTTGTCTGACCGAGCGGTCGCTTTTTGCCTCGCGCTCAGCGACGAGACCCGTTTCGACCGCCTGCATATCAGTCGTTTCGAAATCGGCCAATCCTGCCATAGCTTCGGCGAGAAGGTTGATTTTCGCTTGCAGCCACACGACTTTGCGCTCAGCCAAGGTGCCGTCTCGACCGCCATGGATGCGCTGGTACAACAGCAAACAATTCCGGTGCCCAATCACATCAAGGTCGATGTCGACGGTTTCGAACACAAAGTGCTGCGTGGGGCGGCGACAACGTTGGATAACCCGCGCGTCCGGTCTCTTTTGGTCGAAATCAATCAGAACCTGCCCGAGCATGTGGAGGCCGTCGCCCACCTTAAGGACAAGGGCTTTCACTACACGCTCGATCAGGTCACGGAATCGGAACGGTTGGACGGCCTATTCAAAGGGGTCGCGAACTATGTCTTTCGGCGCTGACACCCTTGCCCCGCCTGTGGCCACGGCACAGAACGCGGCTCACAAGCACGTGCTGCGGCAGATCGGCGAGGCGCGGATCATGCCGAACCCGTTTCCCCATTTCTACATCGAGAACGTTTTTCCCGACACGTTCTACCAGCGGTTACGCACCTATTTTCCAAGCGACAACGAGCTTGTGTGCCTGGGTGATACCGGGCGTGTGCCCGCCGGCCAGTATAAAGAACGTTTTGTATACGTACTCAACCAGGAAAATCTCGCCCATCTCCCCGACGCCAAACGCGCGTTTTGGCAAGACGTCGCGTCGTGGATGTTGGGCCGACCGCTGGTGTCGTTGCTCAGCCACAAATTTCTGCGCGCTTTACAGACACGTTTTGGCACATACATGAATGAGGTGCGGTTGTCGCCCGAGGCTTTGCTGGTCCGTGATCGCACGAACTATTCCATTGGACCGCACAGTGATGCCCCCCATCGCTTGCTGTCGATGCTGTTCTATTGTCCACAAGATAATCGCATGGCCCATCTGGGCACGTCATTGTATGTACCCAAGAAGCGTGGTTTCACCTGCGTTGGCGGCCGCCACTACACGATTGACGATTTCATCAATGTCGGCACGATGCCGTTTTTGCCCAATTCAGCGTTCTGCTTTTTGAAGACGAAGAACTCGTTCCATGGCGTCGAGCCCATCACCGACAAAGACATCTGCCGCGACATGCTGTTGTACGACATACGCGTCGACCCAAGCCATTTCGCTGACTAACGACCTCTCATCACAAATACCGGTCTTCCACAGGCCCTGCGAAACCATGACATTCACGCCGCAATCCGGCTGGTCCCCATGGGACAATTGACACAACCCGCTGAGGGCAGCTTGCATAACCAGCGACTGTGTTTACTTGTGGCCGGGTCCGGGCCCGGCCGTGACGAGGTTGTGTTGGTGTGCTCTAGGCGTTCCAACTCGGCCGGGCACGCATCTTGTCATCCCACCGCTTTACGTGCGTCGCGGACTCCGGGATTGGCACTTCGACAAAATCACCGATCATCGATGCCGCCATGCCTGTGATATCCGCGATGGAAAACGCGTCGCCGGCAATGTACGGACGCCCGTCGGCCAACTCACGGTCGAGCCATAGCCAACGTTCGGCCGCTGCAACACGCTGAGCTTCAGCATAAGCCGGAACCTGCGTCAGACGCTCCTGAAAAAACTCAAACGTGTGTTCAGCAACACTGCCGAGTCGCCGCATGATCTGAATTTCCATACGCCGATTCCACATTTCGACGCAGGCGCGCGCCACCGCATCGTCGCCGAACAAAGGTGGAAGCGGATGGATTTCTTCCAAATAACGACAGATGGCGACACTTTCCGTGATCACCGTGCCGTCGTCGAGCGCCAATACCGGCGTTTCCCCAAGCGAATTGAGTGCAATAAATTCTCTTGCGCGCGCCTCGCCTTTCTGAAGATTCAAACGTTCTGTTGGAATAGCGATCCCCTTCTCCGCGATGAAAATGCGCACGCGGCGCGGGTTTGGCGCGCGACCGTCATAGAGCTTCATCGTCTGCATCTCCGACAATGCTTGGTGACGGCGTTCGGCTGATCGATCATTCAGTCATCAAATACTCAGTGAACCACGCCACAGCGAGACTTGACGCCGCGTCGTAGTGACGCGCATAGATGTCATAATGCTTGCCAGGATAAGTTTCGTACGCCGCCGTGGTGTTGGCCTTGATGATCTCGTAAACCGCGTGGCCATTTGTCATGCGGTCGAACAGCTCCTCTTCTGTCACGTCGATGATCAAGGTTGGCACGCGAATTGCCCCCGCGTTGTCGATTGGCCGGTAGTCAACCATTTTTGCCAAATCCGGCGTGCCCCGCAAATTGGGGATTTCATCGATACCTTGCGGGATTGGATCGATCTTGCCACGGGCTTTGTCGATCGCGCGCTGCCGAGCGAGGCGCTGCCTCTCTGGCGTCCATCCGACACCTTGATAGCCGACCTGGCTAACGATCACCGCCACCCGATCATCACGGGCGCCGACGTAAACGACGTGACCGCCGGAATAACTTGTGCCCCATAGACCGATTCGTTCGTGATCTATCCCGGGTTCGCCGCTGAGATAGTCGAGCGCGCTGGTGATATCGCGAACTTGATCGATTGGGTCAACGACCTCGCGGATGGCGCGGGCCCGCACATTGATTTCGCCACGCGCATCTGGTGACGGCAGATCGCCGACAATCACCAGCCGGCTGTCACTGTCCGCCCAGCCACGATAGTCAAAGGTCAAAGCGACGAAGCCAGCGCGGGCGAACTTTGGTGCATAGCTACTGTTGAGATGCGCGCGTACACCACCCCACCCGTGTGTGAGCAATACGGCCGGCCGCGGCTCGCCATCACCGAATCCGTCCGGCAGCCACAAATCGCCGGCCATGCGCGTGCCGTCACTCCAAATCTCCACCGCTTGCCGTTCAACCGCGTCGGCTTGATCGGCAATTGTGCCTAGTGCTGCCAAAACCAGGCACAGCACGAGCCCCCGAAAACCAATCGAGACGGCCCCCCTCGGCTCCATTTTCTCTATCAAATTGTTGCCCTCCGGCGGTCGCGCAGACCAGCCTGCCTGTTTTCGCGCGAAAGCGTTTCGCTCTCTGTCATCGCGATCAAACCAAGGCCGGCAAGCGCTTGGGTTAGTTTAGTTGGCCAGCGTCGCTTCAAGTCGCTCAACCACGGGATGGCTGTAGCCGCCATAACGTATCGTCGGCTGTCCATTGATGTCCTTCACCAATTGGTCGAATTGGGCAATGGGCTCGTAGCCCTCCAGCCGGTACATTGTGGTCATCACGGCAACTTCTTCCTCGGGCGTCGATGCCGCTGTAATCGCTGCCACGATATCTGTCTCAGCTTCTTTCAACAGCGTTTCGCGTTCTAAGTCGGCAAGAACGGCAAGCTTGGTCAGCGCGAATACTTCCGGACAATGCCAGTCAAAACCCCATTCTCCCACGGCATCCATGATCCGGGCGTGAAGCGGCGCCAAAGCCTCAAGCGCTTGCTTGTCGCTCCATTGTCCGGTCGTGTGGGCCGCGCGCGCGGTGAACAATTTGGTGCGCATTTTCGCGACCTCCGGGGCGACGGTTTGGGTGAATGTCGCGCAACGTCCCGGCGACGCCGCCGGGAGAGCCGCGGCGAAGGCTGAAAGGGACCGGGCATCGGGGACGCCCGTATTGGCGGCCCATGCCGAGTCCGCGGTGGCCGCCGACGCATAGACCGATAGGGCGTTTACCACGCCGACCAGCGTCAGCGTCTCAAGCGCGAGGTCTTCCGCACAGTCTCCATTCTCGGGCGCTACCAACCAGGCCTTCGCGGCGTTCAAAATGGGGTTCAAATGGGGCGCGACAAGCTCACCAAACTTTTCATGATCGGCATAGCGCGCCACGTCGTGGGCCGCGTCTAATGTGACGACGACGAAAGGCGTGGCATCGCATTCGTCGTGAAATACCGCCGACAGACCATCTTGCGCATATATGTTTGTTGGTTCGGCCAGCGCCACGGTCGAACCCAGGATCAACGTCGCGCAGAGCGCCGCCGACCCGGCAATTTCAAACGATAGTTGGGCAACAATCAAAATTCCGACTCCGTATACCAGGCGGCTTGGTTACTCGGCGTTTGGCACACGTACGCGCGGCCCAAGCAGGTCGTCGAACTGCGCCTCTTTCTTGGCCTTGTTGGCGGCCAGCTGTCGCATCACATCATCGGTCTGCAACATGCCAGCCTGCCAAGTCGCGACGTAATTCAAGCCGTCGGCGATTGTATGATCGCGCGCGTAGTTCAGCATTTCCTTGGTTCCGACGATCGCCAGCGGGGATTTCCGCGCAATCTCCACCGCCATCGCGCGGGCGCCATCGATCAACGCGTCGTGGCTGTCGAACACGGCGTTCACCAGGCCCGCCGTGCGCGCTTCGTCGGCGGGCAGACGCCGGCCGGTATACGCGAGTTCGCGCACCAAGCCGGACGGAATCAGATATGGCAGACGCTGCAAAGTGCCGACATCCGCCGTGATGCCGATATTGATTTCCTGAATACAGAAAAACGCGTCCTTTGTCGCCAGGCGAACATCGCATGCCGACACCAAATCGACCCCGCCGCCAATACAGCCACCTTGGACCGCTGCGATCACCGGCACGCGGCACCGGTCTATGACCGAAAATGTTTGCTGCATGTCGTGTACGGTGCGTCGCAGGCGCTCGCCACGACGGCCGATATCGCCATCCGTCTCTGTGAGCGTGTCAAAGACGGCAAGGTCCAACCCTGCGGTAAAATGTCGCCCGGTTGACGAAATCACCGCCACGCGCGCCTCCGGACGCCGGGCGATCTCTTCGAATGCCGCGACCATGTCGTCCCAAAACGGCAATGTCATGCTGTTGAACGCTGCCGGGCGCGTCAGCTGCACATGCGCGACATGGTCGCTGATCTCGAGCGTCATCGTCTCAAATGGCATCCCATACTCCTTCGTGAACGGCTTGCGTTACAGCAGATCGCCCGCCGACCATGGCTCACCGTGTTGGGCTAACCACGAATTTGAGCCGCTCGACCGGCTTGTACGGCGCCATCTCTGGACTATTCCGCGGGCGCCGGTTCGTCGGCTACTTTTTTGGCGGAATCAATCATCATCAACAAGGCTGGCAAAAACAGGAAATCTGCCACCAAGGCGACGGCAATGGTAATGGCGCTCAGCAGCCCCATTTCCGCATTGACCCGAAATCCGGAAAACGCCAGCACCAAGAACCCGGCCACCAATGTGACCGAAGTGATCCACAGCGCCATGCCCACCGTTGAGAATGCGTAGCGAACCGCGGCTGCCGCAGCGAAACCGTGCTCGCGCCGGGCGCGCAAATATTTGCTGAGAAAATGAACCGTATCGTCGACCACAATACCCAATGTCATGGCCACGACGACGGCGACGGCCAGCCCGACCTGGCCGGCGATAAAGCCCCAAATTCCGAACGCAATCATGGCCGGAAACAGGTTCGGCACCAGGCTGAGTACCCCGATCCGAAAGCTGCGCAAGGCAAGAATCAACACGCCAGAGATCAAAGCCAAGGCCAGCAGCGATCCAAACAGCATCGAATTGATGTTCCGGTCCGAGATATGGGCGAAAATCAACGATAGTCCCGTCCCCGGCGTTTGCAGATCAGGCATATTTTCGCGCAGCCAAACTTGCGCGCGATCATTCAAATCACGCATCTCGCGCGACGACATATGGCTGAGCAACGCGGTCACGCGCGTTGCTGATTTGGCCACGTTGATCTGGTCGTTCAGGTCCAAGCCATAGGGCAGCGACATTTCGTAAACAAGCAGATATTGCGCAGTCAGTTCGCGATTCTCCGGCACCCGATAAAAGGTCTTGTCGTCCCCATGCATGCTCATATTGAGCTGCTTGATCACATTTGTCAGCGTGCTGACATGGGCAACTTTGGGCTGCGACCGCAACCAGATTGCGAACTCTTCCAGCTTGGCCAAAAAAACAGGATCATTGATTCCGCCTTCTTCGCCGGACGGCACGGAGAATTCGATCGCGTTAATGCCGGTCAAATTGTCCTCGGTAAAATCCGAATGAACGCGGATGTCAAAGCGGGGATCGAAATATTTGACGAAATCATCATCCAGGATAATCCGATTGATGCCCACCGCCGACAAGGCGACGGCCACCACCGTTGCGAATAGTAGGCCGGTCCGTGCACGCACGACGAAATCCGCCAATCGTTCCATAAAGCGGCGCGACGTGAGCTCGCGCCTGCGCACACGAATCGGCAAAACCGCGATCATGGCCGGCAGAAACGTTACCGACAGCGCAAATGCGACCATAACACCCGTGGCCACAATATTGCCGAGCAAACGAAACGGCGGCGCGTCGGAAAAGTTCATACTCAAAAAGCCGATCGCGGTCGTCACACTAGTGATGAAGATCGGCGACATGTTGATACGTAGGGATTCCACGATGGCATCGTGACGGCCGGCGCCGCGGCTCATTTCCTGACGAATCGTGACCAAGATGTGGACACTGTGAGCCACCGACAGGGTCAAAATGATGACCGGCGCCGACATGGTCCCGGCGTTCAAGACCACCAAGAGCCAGCCGGCGAGGCCCATGGTTATGGCAACAGTCATCACCACCACCATGACTGTTACCACTGTGCCCATGATCATGCGCAGCGAAATAGCGAGGATCAGGATGATCAGAACCACCATGATCGGAAAAAGAGTGGCCAGGTCTACCTCCGGCACCTCTGTAAACGCCGCGTCGAACATGACGCCGCCGGTCATATACACGTCGATATCCGGATATCGCGCGCGGAATTTATTAGCCAGCTCGCGCGCATATGCGACGATCTCGAGGACCTCCGTCGTCGCTTTCGGCGGCTTGATCGTCAACACGCTGACGGCCGTCACCGCACTGTCCGGCGATACCAACCGGTTGACCAGGACGGGGCGCGTCAGCGCGATATCCCGTGTTGCCTCGATTGTTTCGGGGGTCAGAGCCAGCGGGTCAGCAACCAGATCCTCGACGATCAAATCGTCGCCATCGGCCCGCATATGCTGGTAGTTGGTGATCGAATCGACCCGGCTGGAAAACGGGATTTGCCACGACTCCTCGGTCAACCAATGGACCGCCTCCAGCACATCGGCGGCAAAAACGTCGCGCCCCTTTGGCGCCAAAACAAATAAAAGATTGTCGTTGCGATTGTAGGTGTTCTCCAGCCGCTCAAGGGCTAGCAAATGCGGATTGTCGGACGAGAAGAAGACGCGATTGTCTGGATTGTTGGTCAGTTTTTGAGCCCCCATGGCGAGAACGACCGTTGCCACCAGCCAAAAGATCAGGACCGGCCAGCGTTGCCGTACAACCCATCGGCCGAACGCGTATTCGGTCGTTCCAGATTTGCCGCTTGAATCCGTCACATCCGTCTCCACACGATTTTTCATTGTGCACGTCTCAGGGGCGTTTGATCGCCCTCATGTTATTGTCGCGCGCGGCGCTGAGCCCGCGGACCAGCAACGCAACCACATCAGTCGCCTGCGCTTCCAGCTTCTCCAATTCCGTGCAGCGCACCCAAGAATGATCTTGGAACACTTGCGTCGCCACCAGGATCGTCGCCGCGGTGGCGTCAATATCGGGCACGTCGAAGAGCCCCGCGCCAACGCCATCGCGCAGGACATCCGCGATAACGGATTGCACGGCCCGCAAATGGTCTGCGATGAGATCAGGCCGTTCGGCACACATATGACCGACCAATTCGTCGAGATGCGGATGCCGCGCGACCACGTCCGCGACAAGCCTCAGCTTGGTGTGAACAACCGCCAACAATCGATCCCGCGGCGACGCGTCGTCGCTGCGTCCGGCGGCGGCGATCAAGCGCTCGGCGTCACCAAACCAGCGCGCCGCACCACTTGCGGCAATGGCGCCTTTGCTGTTGAAATAGCGATATAAATTGGCGGCCGACATGTTACAATCGCCGGCAATCTCGGCCATCGTCGTCTTGTTGAAGCCATAGCGTTCGAAACGCGCCTGTGCCGCGATCAAGATCCGCGCTTTCACGTCGTCTTGTGTCGCCGGCGCCAGTATGTCGGGCATTTCAATATGCGGCTCTGTGAATAATCAACAAGATGTTCAGTATTCACTGATCAACTGGGCAAAGCAACCGTAACAGGCGCAATGGTGGAAATTGGCGGCACACACCTACAGCTATAAGAAGAAGGGTGGTCTGTGTTGGTGACTGTGACGGGCCGCGTTCCAACTGTATGATGGGCCATGACCAAATCATCGACGCAACCTCGGCCAGCAATGGATTCGGATAAGGACGTCGGCGGCTATCTTGAGCTGCTGGCGGTGATTGGTCAGGATTTCGCCACATCTCTGGACGTCGACCGCACCCTCAAGCGGGCGCTCAATCACATCATGACGTACCTCGATGCCGAGGCCGCGTCGGTGTTTTTGTTGGAAAACGACGACACAGAACTGGTTTGTCGCGTTTGCGTTGGGCCAGTCGATATAACCGGGATCCGGCTGGACCATAACCAGGGCATCGTCGGTCAAAGCATCGCCGACAGCGACGTGATCATGGTTAGGGACGCACGGGCCGACCCGCGCTTCAGCGACAAGGTCGACGCCCAGACCGGGTTTACAACCCGCTCGATCCTATCGGCGCCACTGACTGTCAAAGAACGCAAGCTTGGCGCACTGGAGCTGATCAACAAGCGCAGCGGCGACGGCCTGTTCGATGAAGCCGATCGGCAAGTGCTGCGCGCGTTGGCGGCGTCCGCGGCCATGGCCATCAACAATGCGCGCATGACGCTGGCATTGGTCGACCAGGAACGTCTGCGACGGGAACTTGACCTGACCGCCGAACTACAGCGCGCCCTGCTGCCCGAGCGACGCCCGGGATCATTTCCCGTTCACGGTATCAACTTGCCGGCGCGACAGATCTCCGGCGATTTTTATGATTTCTTCGCGTTGCCGGATGGACGGATCTGCTTCAATTTGGGCGATGTGTCGGGCAAGGGCATTAACGCGTCGCTGATGATGGCCAAGACGATTAGCCTTTACCGATGTTTGGGGAAATCGATCCATAGCCCCGGCCGCCTGATGGGTGTGATCAATACGGAGATCTCCGAGACCGCGACCCGCGGCATGTTTGTCACCATGGTCGGCGGCATCTACGATCCGAAGACAGACACGGTCTGCCTGGCCAATGCCGGACACGAGCCCCCTATTCTGATGCGCGCCGATGGGGCCGTCGACGAATTCCCGGCGGAAGCACCTCCACTGGGGATCTCGGCCGCCATCTTTCCGGACGCACGCTATCCGGAGGTCACCATTGGCCTTGACGGCGGCGGTTTGTACATCTTCACCGACGGTGTCACGGAGGGCCGCGTTGACGGCGACAACATGCTGGGTCTCGAGGGATTGACCGCCCTGCTGCGTGAACACGCCAAGTTGTCACCACCGGACAGGCTTGACCGCATCGTCGGTCCGTTTCGCCATGTCGATCAGCCACTGCATGACGATCTGACGGTTCTTGTGGTTGAACAATTCAGGGGTGGGCGCAAGGCATGACCGCACCGACCGTGGCCACACGACCGATGTCTGCACCGACAGGTGAAAACTTGATCGAAATTCGCTTTCCCGCAAAGCCGGACCGCCTGAAATTGGTGCGCGAAATAATCCGCGGCGCGGCCCAGGTCACCGGTTGCACCCACGACTGTACCGAAGACATTGTTATCGCCATCAACGAAGCCTGCATGAATATCATCCAACACGGCTATCGCGGCGCGCCCGATGGCGCCATAATCCTGGAAGTGTGGCATGATCGGGACGAGTTGACGTTCCGGTTGGTCGATTTTGCCGATCCGATCGACCCGGCTTCGGTCAAGGCGAGAAATTTGGAAGACGTGCGACCGGGCGGTTTGGGCTTGCATTTGATTTCCCAAGTCATGGACGATACGGCCTTCCTGCAACCACCTGACGGCGCGGGCAATGTGCTGCAGATGGTCAAGAGAATTGCTTAAACGATGTTGGGGAAAGCAAAGGCATGGATTGCGATGTAACCGAACGGGGCGGCTTCGCGATCGTGGCGCTAAGCGGCGATATTGATTTTAACAGCTCGCCGCGGGCACGTTCGTCTCTGCTGAACTTGGTCGAGCAGAAACGCGACCTGGTGGTCGACCTTGGTGCGGTCGCCTATATCGACAGTTCAGGGGTCGCAAGTCTGATTGAAGCCTACCAACAAGCCAAGATGTCTGGCACCCGGTTCTCATTGGCCAATGTCGGTGGCTCGCCAATGCGAGTTTTGCAGTTGGCACGATTGGACAAGGTTTTTCAGATTTACGACTCCGTGGATGCCGCGGTGTCTGGTGCAGGCTAGCAACGAAGCCGGCGTGGGCGAGACGCGGCGGGGCGTCGAGGCACACAGATAAGCAAGACATGACACGATGGCGGACGACGTTGCCCGCGGGGGCTTAGGCGATCTCACTGAGGCCGTCGGTCGTAGGACCATTGGGCTCGGTGCGCGGTTGCGCCAGGGCATTGAAGAAATCGGCTACGGCGCCGTATTGCTGGCCGAATGCCTTATGTTGTTGGTGGCGGGACGGCCGCTCAATCAGCCGGTTCGCCTGTACGCCATTGTTGCTGAAATGATGGATATCGGCATCCGCGCGATACCCATCGGCACCCTTCTGTCCTTGGTCATCGGCATTACGCTGGCAATGCAGGGGATCGACCTGTTGCGCCGTTTCGGGGCCGAATCCCAAGTGGTGATGGCCGTTGCCCTGGCCGTTGTGCGCGAGTTCTCGCCCCTGATTATTGGGATTTTGGTCGCCGGTCGTTCTGGATCGGCCCTGACCGCGCGGCTGGGAACGATGAAGATTAGTCAAGAGATCGATGCGCTGCAGGTCATGGGCATCAGTCCGGTTCGGTTCTTGGTGGTGCCGCCGCTGGTCGCCATGGTGATCATGCTCCCGCTTCTGACATTTTGGTCCGATGTCACGGCAATTTTCGGCGCCGCGGTCTATACATGGTTTGATCTCGGCATGTCGCTACAGGCGTTCATAGACACCACCATGGACATCTTGAACGTCAATCACGTCATGCATGGCATTGGCAAGAGCGTCATTTTTGCCGTCTTGATCACGATCATCGGCGTAACGAACGGCCTGGCGGTGCATGGTGGCGCCGAAGGCGTCGGCCGCGCCACCACCAGGTCGGTGGTAATCGGCATTGCCGGCATCATTGTCACCGACATGCTGTTCATTTTGGTGCTGACACGCACTGGTTTTTGACATGCCGACGAACGCGGACAAGGGTGGCACGCCACGCTCGATCATCGAAGTGGAGGGTTTGGTTGCGCAATATCCGGGCAATCCGGAACCGACCCTGCATGGCATTAGCATGCGCGTTCGCGCCGGGGAGATCATGGTGATCATGGGTGGCAGCGGCTCGGGCAAAAGCACCCTGTTGCGCCACTTGCTGGGCTTGGAAAAGCCTGTTTCAGGCGCGATTCGCGTTCTTGATCAGGACCTTGCAAGCCTGGCCACAGGGGAGTTGGCAACCCTGCGCCGGCGTTTTGGAGTGGCGTTTCAGGGCGGTGCGCTGTTCAATTCGATGAACGTTGGCGACAACCTTAAATTGCCGCTGCGTGAACTGGCCGACCTCGCGCCCGAACAGATGGACATTATGGTGCGCATGAAGCTCGCCTTTGTCAGCTTGGAACCCCATGTTGCCAATATGATGCCCGCGGAATTATCGGGTGGCATGTTGAAAAGGGTGGCGTTCGCGCGGGCGATCATGATGGACCCGACCTTGTTGTTTTGTGACGAGCCATCGGCCGGCTTGGACCCAGCGGTATCGGCTTCGATCGACGATCTGATCTTGCGTTTGCGTGACGCGCTCAACATGACCATCGTGGTGGTGACCCATGAGCGGGCCAGTGCGTTCAAGATCGCCGATCGCATCACCATGCTGGACAAGGGTCACATTTTGCAGGTCGGCACCTTGGACGAGCTGCGCGCCAGCGACAATCAGCGCATCCACGATTTGCTGGACGGCATCGCCGAGGAAACCGAGGTTGGCGCGTGGATCTGATGTTATGAGCCAGCCGCGAGCCAACTATCTGATCGTCGGCGGATTTGTTTTCGCCTCCCTGGCCGGATTGGTGATCGGCCTGATTTTGTTGGCGGGCCGGTCGGGCGCCACGGACACCTACTACACGCAATATGAGAATGTCGCCGGACTGAAATTCGGCACGCCGGTGTTTTTTGAAGGCTATCTGGCCGGTCAAGTCATCGCCATAGAGCCGGATACCAACGGCGGTCAGACATACTTTCGCGTTGCCTTGGATGTGTCGCGGGAGCTGCGCATTCCCGACGACAGCGTGGCGTTGATCGTGCAACCCAATTTGTTGTCGGGGCGCGCAGTTAGCATCGCCGCCGGCCGCGCCGAGACCATGGTCGAGCCCGAAGGGACCATCAAGGGTGGCAGCACAACCGGTCTGGCCGCACTGCCAGATCTCGTGGGCAGCGGTCGCGAGCTCATTGACGAGGGCCGCGCGCTGATGAAGGAATCCGCCGCCGCGATGGCTAAAATCAACAATTGGCTGGACAATGACGCCGCATATATGGCCGAGCAATATCGCGATTTACCGGCGAGCCTGCGCACGGAAATTGGTTTGGTGGGCGACACGGTTCGGACCCTCATTGGCGACGCGCGTGCCGTGATGGCACGCGCCAGTTTGTTGCTGAGCGACGACAATATCAACAGTGTCTCGCGCAGCATTCGCAATGTTGAGGCCAGCACTACAGAGATCGCCGAAATCAGTACCAAACTGACAAAAATGAGCGACAACGTGCAGGCTATCACGGTTCAATTGCGGGACTTTGTCACCGACAACAAGCCGGATTTGGAGCAAACGATCCTTGACCTTCAATTCTCGCTCGCGGTGGTCGCCGAACGGATCGATGCCATCACGCTAAACCTGGAAGGCACAAGTCAGGACATGCGCGAATTTAGTCGACAATTGCGCATGAATCCGGGCCTGCTATTGGGTGGACGGCCGCCGACCGACGAAGCCGCCCTGACAGACCCGAGATGACCCAGCGTAAGCACAAGGTTGGCATAGCACTTTTCATCGTCGCGATGATGTCGCTGGCGGGCTGCGTTCAACCGCCGGTCCCGGTCGACCGATTTTATCGGCTGGCGATCGACGCGGCGGCACCACGATTGGACACACCGGCCCTGTCGGGCACGGTCATCGTCGATCGATTCGACTCAGATTCATTAGTGCGGCAGCGTTCTGTGGTGTTCTCGCAATCGACAAATCCGCTTGAGCTCCGACAGTACACGTATCACTATTGGGCGCAATCTCCGCCCGTCATGATCCAGGATCGCTTGATCAGCTACCTACGCGCCGCAAACGCCGCGACCACTGTTGACGCGCGCGAGGCCCGCCAGGACGCCGGCTGCCGTATCACCGGCGTCATTCGACGATTTGAGCGCGTGCTTGGCGACGACTCAACGGGGGCCGCCGTGGAAATCGACATGCGCGTGACGCGCGTCAACGATCTCGCCACCCTTTGGCGCCACGACTATGTCGCCGCGGTAGCCGCGCAAAGTGGCGCCATGGCAGATACTGTCGCCGCGTTCGATACAGCGATCGCCGTGATATTCGGCGCCTTTGTCGGCCATTTGGCCCAGCAACCGGCGACCTGCCCCACCACGCTCGGCGCCTCGCCACGCGGGCGCGGCCAACGCCCCGCCCCGACACAGTCCTAACCGATGCATTGCCGATTTAGAGCAGTGTCCGACCATATTGAACCATTCTGCCGGAGCGATTTCGTGACAAAATCAAGTCGACGCCCGCAGGCCGCATCGGGCATACGGCTAAGGACATCGCCGTCGAGATTGTCACAAAAACACCCGGCCCCGCGGGTTTGCGACCGGCGGGCGTCCACTATGTCGGGCGGCTTGCCCGATGCGCCAGCATCGCGCTGCGCCGACCTTCGCGTGAACCGCCACGCCGGACCGCGAACAGAATTGATTCAATATTGTCGGACACTGCTCTAGCATCGGATTGACTTGCTATTTCGCTCAGCGACCTTGCGGCGCGTGCTCCGGACGGTTCAAAACAAACTCCTCGGGCTAACGTGCGTCTGCACTACGCGGACCACGCGCCTCTTCAATCAGCTTTGCCGCGACCGCCTTCGCCTTGCGTGCCACATCCGGATCGGCGGTGATCTGCGCAACCGCCGTCGCGCCCTCGTGCAGCAAATTGACGGCCTCGGCCACGCGCTTCGGATCATCGACTTCGGCAAGCCGCGCAAGGTCCTCGAAATACGCAAGCATCAAGCGCTTGTGAATGACCGCCTGTTGAAAAACGGGATTGGACGGATCGGCATACTCGCCAGCCGCACTGATAAATGGGCAGCCGTAAAACGACTTCTCCCGAAACCAACTATCTAGGCAATCGAATGTGGCGAGCAGCTTTTGCCGCGGATCGCTCGCGACGCGATCGACGGTCTCGCGCATATCGTCACGAAACTGATCATCAATGCGTTTAAGCACGGCGACGATCAAATCGTCTTTAGATTTGAAATGCCGGTAAAGGGTTGTCTTGGCAATGCCGGCCTCGGCGATGACTTGATCGACACCAACGGCGTGAAAGCCGATGCGATTAAAGAGCGCCCCGGCGACCCCGATCAAATGTGCACGCTTCTCGGCTCGCTTCATTTTTGACCTTCTAATAGAAACAGACCTGTACTCTCTAATTTTAGGGTCACGTGCGGTAGTATTGGTATGATACCGAGCGGTATTGAGACATTTTTCACCAACTTTTGAAGCATACCGATCCACCAGGCCCGCGATACCAGTTGACAAGCGGCACGGGTCTGTCTTCTTATGAAACGATACTGATTTGTATCGTTTCAGTACAGTTCAGACGGCACGATACAGATCCCTCACCACTCCTTCGCACTCGATCAGAAAGTGAGGCGATATGATCACCAATCGGACTTCTTTGCTACGCTTTGTTATGGCGGCTTTGATCGTACTGGCCAGCGCCGCCGCGTTGCACGCCTTGGTCAACCGTGCGCCATTGGCTTCGTCGGTTGCCAATGAAACCCAAGGTGCCGTCATCACCGCAAGCAATGAAACATCTATCCCTGACGGCTTTCGCGAGTGGGTCTTCATCGGCGCGCCGTTGACGCCAAATGGCCTGAACGGCGGCGCTGCTGGTTTCCCGGAGTTCCACCACGTTTATATCGAACCCGGTGCCTTTGCCGCGTACAAGCAAAACGGTGAATTCCCGGAAGGGACAACCATTGTCAAGGAATTGGTCTTGCTGAAGGACGGCCACTACGAAGACGGGTCACGCGACGAAGCGTCGGGTCGGGGTTTCTTCGCCGACCAATTTGCCGGCATCGACATGATGGTCAAGGACACGGCGCGCTTTGCCGACACAGACGGCTGGGGCTTCTTCAACTTCGGCCACCACGCGCCACCCTACGCCGAAATCGCCGCCGCCGCGCCCAATGAAAGCTGCGCGTTTTGCCACACGGCGAATGCCACGCACGACATGGTCTTCACCACCTTTTACCCGATCCTCGACCGCCGATAGACCTGGTTGCGTGGGCGGTGTCCGCGAGGACACCGCCCCCCCACAGTGTCTGGCCCCTATGGCACCAATAGGTAGGCCACTAGCTGAGACTTCGGGGATTCACTCGCTGTTAGTCGCCGGCCGTGTAGCATTTCGCGCTCAAGCCCACTTCGGATCGGCTTGGTGCACGGTATCAACTTGGGTCTTGAGCTCTTCGGCCGTTGCCGCCTTGGCACATTACTGCGGGCTGGTGCCCATTTGCGGATCGGATTGTGGTTCGATCAACGGTTTCAGATCAGCTACGGAAACGCCCATCTCACAGCATTTGAAGTAGTGTGAACAGACCACTTCCTCCTTACTAGCGGCGCTCGCGTCGGAGATCGCAACACCCAACAGGCCAATTGCGGCGATCGCGAGGTTGATTGTTGTTAAGCCCATGACGCGCTCCGATTTGTAATCTTTTGATGATCGTTGATCATCGTCAATCATCAATAGACTTGCGGTTGCGATATGAGCTTGGTGCAAGTTAGATAGAATAATGGTTGTCTCGCCTGGCGCGCCACCACGGACCGTGAACCGGGCGCCGCTTTAACTCGCCGCGCGCTGCGCAATCTGGCGTGATTTATCTGTGAATTCCTCTATCGAGGAACGGATGTCAGCGGCGACCTCGGTCAAACCGGCCGCTGCGTCGGCGACCTTGTTCGCGGCGTCGTTGCTTTGTGTCACGCCACTGTTGACATCAGCAATGCCCGAGATCGCTTGGTTGGTTCCCGTGACGGCGTGTTGCACGCTTTCCGCAATTTCTTCCGTCGCGCTATCTTGCACGTCGATCGCCACGGAAACGTCAGCAGAGATAGCGTTCAATCGCTCGATCGTTTCGCCAATACCTTTGATGGTCCGGACGGTTTCGTGCGTCGCCGATTGAATATCACCAATCTGGCCCGAGATTTCCTCCGTCGCTTTCGCTGTTTGATTGGCAAGCGACTTGACCTCGTTTGCAACCACCGCGAAACCGCGCCCGGCCTCGCCGGCACGCGCGGCCTCAATCGTGGCATTGAGCGCCAAAAGGTTGGTCTGACCCGCGATATCGTTGATCAGCCCAATCACCGTACCGATATTCTCGGCCATGCTCGCAAGCCGCTCAACATGTCGGTTGGATTCGCGCGCCGCGGCGGCGGCGGCATCCGCAATCTGCGAGCTTTCAGCCACGCGATCGTGAATCTGTTTGATCGATTGCGACAAGCTCTGGGCTGAGGTTGATACGGCCTGTAGGTTGGCAGACGCCTCTTCGGAAGCCGCGGCGACCGTGGTCGAGGTCGTGCTGGCGGCTTGCGTGACCTGGGTCAGTTCCTGAGCAGTCGCCGACATTTCCGTCAGCGCATCGCCAAGTCCACCAAGCAGCATGTCTGTGCGCCGATCGAAGTCTTGCATGACTGCTTGAGCATACTCGGCGCGGTCGTTGGCGGCTTGTTGATCGGCTTGCATCTGGTTGGCATGCACCCGTGCTTGCTGATCCCGTTCCTTTTGGCGCGCGTTTTCCGTTTCACGCTGGGTTTCCAGCATTTGCCGTTTTTCAGCTTCAAGCCGCTGTGTCTCTAAGGAATTGGTTTTGAAGACCTGCAGGGCCCGTGCAATCTCGCCAATTTCTCCGCCGGCGTCGACATACGGAATGGGCACGTTCGTTTCGCCGCGCGCAAGCTCGTTGGTTATCGCTGCAATCGAAACCATAGAGTTCGTTGCCCGCGCAATCACAAACACGGATAGAGTCGCCGCCGCCACACACAATAGGGTCGTGGCAAACATCCAAAACCGGGCGCGCCCATTGGCGGCGACAACATCACCGACAAGGCCGTTGAGAGCGGAAGCACGCTTTTGGCTTTCTGAGTGGACCGCCTCGGTCAGGGCGGCAACGCTGCCACTCAGGCTTTCGGCAACCTCGTCGAAGTCGGCCATCAGCCGATTACCGCGCGCCGGACCAATATCCACGTAGGCCCGAGCCATTCGCTGACCGGTTTCATAATAGGGGCCAAATCGTGCTTTCACGGTGCCCAATTTGGCCTTCACCGTGGATAAGCCAAGCTTGTCCGCGAGAACCATCGCCTCATCGACCCGCTGTCGAAAAGCCTGTGCATTTTCCTCGGCCATATCAAAACCGTCATTCAGGCCGTCCATGCCGCGGGTCGCGGAAATATCCGTCAACCACTGTTGCACTTGGACGATATGAAGCTCGATATTGCCAATAGTTTCGACCAAGGGGCTGTCAACCTCGGTGAAATCGGTGGCCATCGTCTGAATAGTCGCAAGGCTCGGTTTTTGCGTCTGCAGATTGGTGAGACCAATTGCCACCGCAACGGCAGACAAGATCACGAGGGAAATCGTGCTACCGATTAACCTGACCCGCAAGCTCAAGGATCCAGCCACGGACGCCAGGTGCGAAAAGGCTTGCGACATGACAAATCGCTCCTCAATCGATTAGGGTTTTGATCGATCCGCCCCAATCGGAGTCCGAATCGGCACCTGTAGCGAGCCGTTTGCACATGCGAAGGCCCAAGACCGAGTCCAGGTTTCCGAAGTAAAATTAGTACCGTTCAGCGATTTGGCGACCGACTCAATGAATGAAACTCAGTCGCAATAACCATTGATTATTTGGTTACTCTCGGTATACGACCGTACTCCGCCGACGCGACGATCTGATACCTAAATGATCGAAACTTTTGATGTAGGTTTTTTGAGATAACCTTTAGAGTTACTCCTCAAGAGATCGCTCGCGTATTTGGCCAAGCTTGGCGTCGCGGCAGGGCCGGACTCACACGCCAAACCGCCGCAAGATCCGATCGACCGCAGGCAGATAAGCAGCGCCAAAAAGGCGCACATGAACCAACAGTGGATAGAGGTTGTATAGATCTCGGCGGGCCTCAAAGAAACCTGCCCGTATCGGTCGGATCTCATTATAAGCACGGAAAAACGGGTCACCGAACGTGTCAAACAACGCGGTGAAGGCCAGCTCAATTTCGGCGTCGGCGTAGTAGATTGCGGGATCGATAAAACCGGTGATGTGGTCGCCAGCGGAAAGCACGTTACCACCCCACAAATCCCCGTGGATCAGCGATGGCGGCGCCGGTTCCGTCAACCAATCGCTCAGGCGATCAGCGAGTCGATCCACCCGCCCGCGCATGGTGGCCTCCAACGCGCCAGCCCCATGGGCATCGGCGGCCATCGGCAACAAACGACGGTCGCGGAAGAAAGCCAGCCAACTATCGCTAAGCGTATTGTTTTGTGACAAACCGCCAAGAACCGTGTCGCAGCCGAAACCGAACTGCGGTGCGGAGATGCCGTGCAGAGCGGCGATCAAGGTCGCGGCATGTTCCTGCGCCGCGCGGCCAGGCGCGCCCGCCCGCCCCGGCAGTTGTGACATGATAAGCATTTCGGCATCGTCAAAGAGCACCTCGGGCACCGGCAGCGTGCTCAATGCCTTGAGCCGGCGCAGCATCATCGCTTCGTTTTGTAGCGCGCCATGCCGTCCACCGGCCTTCGCGACAACCTCGCGCCCGTCAGACAGGCGCACGCGATAGACCGTCGCACCATGCCCACCGCCGATGCTTTCGGCGGTCTTGACGCCCGTGGCAAGGGCAGCTTCGACCCTTTTTCGAAGTGAAAGCACCGTCAGCCGATCGGCGCGCGACGCAGATCCTTTGCCAGCACGTCGACCAAGCCGAGGCTCGCCACCTCAACCAAATCGAGCACCTCATCGAAATCGGTCGTATCACCGTAGTACGGATCCGGCACATCGCGCGCGCCCACGTGCTGCGCGTAGTCCAGAAACAGTCCCACGCGACATAGCGCGCTATCGGGCCTCTTGCGTTCGAGCCATTGCAAATGCCCACGATCCATGGCCAGCATCAAGTCGAACTGGTCGAAATCGCGCCGCCGCACTTTGCGTGCGCGCATATGGCCCAGATCGACGCCGCGCGTGCGTGCGGCAGCTCGTGCGCGCGCGTCGGGCGGCTCGCCTTCATGCCAACCCGACGTGCCCGCAGAATCGGCCATGATCCGATCACCGAGTTGCGCCGCCCCGATATCGCGGCGAAACACGCCCTCGGCGGTCGGTGACCGGCAAATGTTGCCTGTACACACAAACAGCACGCGAAACACCGAGGTCCTGCTCATGCCGCCAGCACGCCCCTGCGCGCTGCAGGCGCGGTTTCACGCAGCAGATCCCATAGCGCTTTGACGTGATCGATCGTCGTGCTGGTTTGACCGATCGAAACACGGATGATGTAGCTGTCGTGCACACGATGATGGGTTAGATAGGCTTGACCTGATCCGTTCACCGCTTCCACCAAGGCCGCGTTGATCCGATCCAGTGCGACACCGTCGTCGATGCCAGGGGGGTGGTAGCGCATGGAAATCAAGGCTAAGGGCGCAGGCGCCATCAATTCGAACGCCGGGTCGGCGGCGATTTCATCGCGCAGCCAATGCGCGGCCGCGATATGGTCGCGCAACATGCGCCGCAATCCATCGACGCCATAGCTGCGGATCACAAACCATAACTTCAGAGCGCGGAACCGGCGCCCCAGCGGCACGCTCCAATCCCGATAGTTGCGCACGGGTCCGCCGGTCTCGGTTTTCAGATATTCGGGCAGAATCGACAAGGTGCGCAGCAGCGCGTCGACGTCACGCACATACAGCGCCGAACAATCGAAATTGGTGAACAACCATTTGTGCGGGTTGAAAACGAAACTGTCCGCATCTCCGATGCCGTCGGCCATCCAACGAAATTCCGGTAGGATGAAGGCCGATCCCGCCCACGCGGCATCGACATGCAACCACAGGCCATGAGCCCGACAAATCTCGGCGATCGCGGGCACCGGATCGACTGCACCGGTGCCGGTCGTGCCGATCGCAGCGACCACACAGATGGGTTTGCGACCAGCGGCGATGTCTTCCGCAATCGCTGCGTGCAGTGCGTCCGGACGCATCGCGAACGTCGCGTCATCAACAGGGATTTGGCGATATCCGCGGCGTCCAAGTCCCGCGATCTTGATCGCCTTTTCAATCGAGGAATGACATTCAGCGCTGCCATACACGACCATCGGCGGCTGCGTCGCCAGCCCGTCTTCATTGGCTTTGTCGTTCGTCGCCCGCTCACGCGCGGCCAAAATGGCGCACAAAGTGCCGGTCGACGCCGAGTCCTGTATTGCACCCTCAAACCCGTCTGGCAGTCCGATCATCTTGCGCAGCCAAACCATCATCATCTGCTCGAGCTCGGTGGCCGCCGGCGAGGTCTGCCAACTCATGCACTGTGCACCCAGCGTCGCCGTCAACATTTCCGCCAACACCGACGGAGGGCTGCTATTGGCCGGAAAATAGGCGAAGAAGGACGGATGCTGCCAATGAGTCATGGCCGGCACGATCAATGATTCGAAATCGGCAAAACTAGTTGCAATCGGTATCGGGCCGGCGGGCGGCTCTGAGGGCAACTGCGCAAAAACATCCCCAGGCGGTGTCGGCGGCCGGACCGGCCGCGTCGCGACGGTGTCCATGTAATCCGCCATCCACTCGACAAACGCGTGGGCGGTCTCTCGGAATTCTTTTGAGTCCAAGGGCTTAGACGTTCATTGCGGTTTTTTTTGGCGTCTCATGCCGGCGCGCATACTATCGGTGCCGTAAAACCCTCGCAACCGCCGCCACACCAGCGACCAAGAATGTCACGCACGGTTCCGATACCAAGTCATGACCCACAGCAAACGCCGTAAACCTTCGCGACCACCATTTTGGTCGAGAGCACGGCGTCATCTGCAAGACAATGATTCGATCTTGGCGCCGATCGTTGGCCGTCTCAAACGTGAAGCCCTGGTGCCCCGCCACGATGCCTTTTATTCGTTGGCGCGATCAATTGTTGGGCAACAAATTTCGGTCAAAGCTGCCCAGTCGGTTTGGACACGCTTTGAAGCGACGGTTGTAGAGGTCGCGCCCGATTCCGTTGCCGTCGTGTCGCATGAACAGCTGTGTGCGTGCGGCCTGTCGCGGCAAAAGGCGCGCTACCTGGCAAGTTTGGCCGAATATTTCGGGAATGGCAGTCTATGTCCGGAGGATTGGCCGAACCTAGATGACGAAGCGATCATTGCCAGCCTGACTCAGATCAAGGGCATCGGTCGGTGGACCGCCGAGATGTTTTTGATCTTCCACCTCATGCGCCCGGATGTCCTACCCCTTGCCGATATCGGCGTGCAACGGGCCATGCGCGACCTGTACAATGATGGTGCGCCCCTGACTGCGGAAGAAATGGCAGAGATCGCAGCGCCTTGGCGACCATGGCGCTCGGTCGCTGTGTGGTATTTGTGGCGCATGCTCGATGCCGAGCCGGTCAACTACTGAGAGACGCAGACCGTACAGTGACGCTTTGGAACCCACTTGAATGAGGCGGCACCGGTCGGCCGGAATCGTCATGCGCGAAAATCCGAATGCGCCGGATGCGAGGAGGACAGTTTGCGAGGACTGCAAAAAATGCGGTTGAAACGATGGCCGGCAATGATTGTGCTGCTGGCCGCCGCCGCCATCTCGACGGATCGCACGATCGCCCAAGAAAGTGATCCCTTGCCGAGTGTGGTCGTCACGACAGTTGCGCCGCGCGATGTAACACCGCAGTTCAGCTATGTCGGCCGCATCGAGGCAATGGACCGCGTCGATATGCGTGCCCGCGTTGAAGGCATTCTTGAGGCGCGCAATTTCCGCGAGGGTAGTGAAGTCGAGGCGGGCCAACTGCTGTTTGCGCTCGAAAAAGACCGATACGAGGTCATTGTTCAGCAACGTCAAGCGGATCTGGCTGGCGCCAAGGCCACGCTGGTCAACGCCGAGGCCGATTTGGCACGTAAGCAAGAACTGGTCGAACGGGGCACCGTGTCAACGGCTTCGCTGGACGAGTCGCGGGCGTTGGCCGGCGCCGCGCACGCCCAAGTGTTAAATGCGGAAGCCGCGCTGCGGGCGGCCGAACTCGACCTCAGTTACACAGACATTTACAGCCCGATCGACGGCAAAATTGGTCGCGCCCGCTACAGTCTGGGCAATTTGGTCGGCACCGGCAGCGAACCACTCGCCACGATTACCAGCGTCGACCCAGTTTTCGTCACTTTCGGTGTCAGTGAAAAACAGCTGATCGAAGCCCGGCGGCGCGGCATCGATATCGAGAACCCGCCGGTGGCGCCGTCATTGGTCCTGTCTGACGGCAGCGACTACGAGTACCCCGGCGCCTTCGATTTCTTGAGCCCGGACGTTAGCCAAAGCACCGACACGATTACCGTGCGTGCGGTATTCCCAAATCCAGATCGGGTCTTGTGGCCGGGGCAGTTCGTAACGGTCATCGTCAAGCAAAAGGTGCCCGAGTCCGCCTTGGTGATACCGCAAGCCGCCATGCAGGAAGATCAGCAAGGCTACTTCGTTCTGGTGGTCAACCGCACCGACGAGGTGGAAGTGCGCCGCGTCGTGGCCGGGCAAAAAATCGACTCCGATTGGGTGATTGGCGAAAACCTTAGCGTCGGCGAACGCGTGATTGTTCAAGGCCTACAAAAAGTGCAGCCGGATATGATTGTCAACCCGGTCACAATGGACAGCGAGTAAGCGGCATGTTGTCCGGTTTTTTCATCGATCGCCCAAAATTCGCGTTCGTCATCGCGATTGTCATCGCACTGGCCGGCGCCATTTCCCTGCAGGCGATTCCGATTACGGAATATCCCGAAATCACGCCGCCAGTGGTGAATGTGTCGACGAAATACAGCGGCGCCAATGCTTCAGTCGTCGAACAATCCGTGGCGGCGCCGATCGAAGCGCAAGTCAACGGTGTCGATGACATGATCTACATGTCGTCCCGCAGCAGCAATGACGGCGGCTATTCGCTCGACGTGACGTTCGCGGTGGGTACGGACCCCGATATCGCGGCGGTCAATGTGCAAAACCGGGTCGCCATCGCAACCGCGCAATTGTCTTCCGAGGTCACCCGCAACGGAGTCATCACGCGCAAGCAGTCGACCAGCATGCTGCTGGTGGTGTCGTTACTGGCCACGGAGGGCAACCACGACGCGTTATTCTTGTCCAACTATGCATCGATCAATTTGCAGGACGCGTTGGCGCGCATCAACGGCGTCGGCAGCGTATCACAATTCGGTGCGCTCGATTACGGCATGCGTGTCTGGCTGGAACCCAACCGGCTCACCGCACTGGGATTGACCACAGCCGACGTGGAAAACGCGGTGCGTTCGCAGAATATTCAGGCCACCGCAGGGCAACTCGGCGCGCCGCCGTTCGAGGGCGCACCGCAGTTTCAATACACTCTGCAGGCCAAAGGACGGCTGACCTCGGTCGAAGAGTTCGAGAACATCGTCGTGCGCGCCAACGCCGACGGCACCTTCGTCCGCTTGCGAGATGTGGCCCGGATCGAGCTTGGCTCCCAGTCCTATGCCGCGATCTCCAAGGTCAACAACCAGCCGGCCGCGAATATCGCGGTCTATCAATCACCGGGCGCCAGCGCACTCGACGTGGCGGACGCGATTTACACGGAACTGGATCGCTTGGCGCAAAGCTTCCCGCCCGGGATCGAATACAAGATTCTCTACGACACGACCAAGGCGGTCCGCGCGTCGGTCCAAGAAGTAATACAGACCCTGATGATCACCTTCTTGTTGGTGGTCGGCGTGACATTTCTATTTTTGGCTGATTGGCGTTCGACGATCGTACCAACCTTGGCAATCCCGGTGTCGTTGATCGGCACATTTGCCGTGCTGTTCGTCGTCGGGTTCTCCGCCAACATGATTACGTTGTTCGCGATCATCCTGGCGATCGGCATTGTCGTCGATGATTCGATCGTGGTGGTCGAGAACGTGCAACGGAATATGGCCGACCACGGCCTCAACGCGCGCGACGCGACGCGGCGTGCGATGGGTGAAGTGACCGGCCCGGTAATTGCGACAACCCTGGTCTTGTTGGCGGTCTTTGTGCCGGTCTCCTTTATGCCCGGTATCACGGGCGAACTCTACCGCCAGTTCGCCGTGACCATCTGCGTCGCGGTATCGATTTCTTCGATCAATGCCCTGACGCTGGCACCAGCCTTGTGCGCCCTGTTGCTCAGGCCGGGTGCCGGTTCGCCGCGCGGCCCGTTGGGCTTGTTTGCCCGCCTGGTGAACAAGAGCCGCGACGGATATGTATGGCTGGTCAAACGGTTGATCCGCGTTGCCTTGCTGACCATGGTGGCGTTCGCGGCGATCGCGTTTGGCGCCTATTCCCTGTTTCAATCGGTCCCGTCGGGCTTTCTGCCGATGGAAGACAAAGGCGCTTTGTTCGGCAATATCCAGCTGCCCGACGGCGCTTCGCTGACGCGGACTGAAGCCGTTATGGACGAGGTCGTTGAGACCGTGCGCGCTGTTGACGGGGTATCCGATGTCATTTCCGTTGGCGGCTTTTCCATCCTGTCGGGTCAAGCCTCGAATAGCGCGCTATTTATCCCGGTGTTGACCGACTGGTCGGAACGGACCGAATTGGCGCAGCGCTGGTTCATGATCTTGCGCGAAATCAATCGCCGCGTCGCTGCAATCGCAGCGGCCGAAGCCTTTTCATTCCCGATGCCGCCGATCATCGGCCTTGGCACGGGCGGCGGCATTGAGTTGCGCGTCCAAGACTATCGCGGCGGCACGCCTCAGGAACTGGCCGCGGCCGTCCGCAGCTTGGTCTTTGCGGCCAATCAGCGACCCGAATTGACATCGGTTTTCAGCACCTATTCCGCCAATGTCCCGCAGCTGCGCCTAGACATCGATCGCGACAAGGCCCAGGTGCTCGGCATTTCGATCGGCGATATTTTCGCCGCCTTACAAGCGAACCTTGGCTCGTCCTACATCAACGATTTCAACCTGTTCGGCAAAGTCTACCGGGTGATTGTCCAAGCCCAAGCCGAAGACCGCGACGCCGTCGGAGACATCTACGCGCTGCATGTGCGCAACGCTTTGGGTGAAATGGTACCGTTACGCACATTGGTCGACGTGGTGCCAACACTCGGCCCGCTATCGATCAACCGCTACAACCAGTTTCCGTCCGCTGCAATAAATGGCGCACCGGCCGATGGGTTCAGTACGGGCGATGCCATCGCCGCCATGAATCAGGTCGCGGCCACCGCCCTCCCCGATGGCTATGGCATCCAATGGACCGGCACATCACAGCAAGAGTTGGAAGCCGGCGGCATAGTGGTGGTGATTTTCACTTTGGCCTTGGTATTTGCTTACCTGTTTTTGGTCGCACAATATGAAAGCTGGTCAATTCCACTATCGGTAATTTTGTCGGTCGTCGTTGCCTTGCTTGGTGCGCTGATTCCTCTCGCCTTGTTGCCGTTTTTGGACAACAACCTCTACGCGCAAATCGGCATGGTCATGCTGATCGGTTTGGCAAGCAAGAATGCCATCCTGATCGTCGAATTTGCCAAGGTGCGCCGCGAAAACGGGCTGGACGCGGGCGCCGCGGCCGCCGATGCGGCGCGTCTACGCTTTCGTGCGGTTCTGATGACCGCCATGTCGTTCATTTTTGGCGTCTTGCCTTTGATATTTGCCACCGGTGCCGGTGCGGCGAGCCGCGTGTCCGTGGGCTTTGTTGTTTTCGGCGGCATGGTCGCGGCAACGGTTGTCGGTATCCTGTTCATCCCAATTCTTTATTTTGTCGTTCAGTCGGTTCGTGAACGATTGAGCCCGAGGCAGCGCAGAGATTTGGCACGCCATGGCGCGGCTCCGTAGGTCAAGCGTGCGAGTTGCCGGGAAACCGGGAAATTGCGATACTTTTGGTTCGAACGAACGTATGAATTTGTTTTGTCGGACCGCGCAGGGTCTCGTTTGGCGACGCCGGCAGCGCTAACGCACGGATGTCGAGAGGTCGCCAGGCACAGATTAAGGCATGGCACCCGAGCGAAACTTCGATCGAATTAGAATTATTATTATGTGGCAGGGCTTTATGCAGAATTCTGGGCGTTTGGCTGCGGTCCGGACCGCACTTCCAGTAATGGTAGCAATGGCGTTATGCGTCGTCGGGACGCCGGCCGCGGCCCAAAACGCAGCCATCGTCGGGGTCGACAAAGTGGTTGTCGAGCCGCTGGCACAAACGGTTCCGGTCATTGGCAGATTTGTCGCCCGTCAAGCCGGCCCGGTAGCTGCCCGCACGGCGGGCGCGGTCACGGAAATGGCGGTCCAAATCGGCGATCGCGTCAAAAAGGGCGATACGCTAGCGGCCTTGGATCTGGATCGATTGACTTGGCAGCGAGATTTGGCGCAATCAACGGCACGCGAGTCCGAGGCGCTGTTGGTGGCCGCCAAGGCGCGTTTGGGAAAACAGCGTAGCGAGTTGTCGCGCTTGGAACGCATACGGGAGTCGGCGGCGTTCAGCCAGGCACGGTATGACGACGCTGTGCAGAATGTTTTGGAGGGCGAAGCGAGCGTGGCCGCGGCGGGTGCCGTCGTTGCCCGAGTCAAAGCCAATCTGTTGCTCGCCGAAGATGATTTGCGCCATGGACAGATCGTCGCCCCGTATGACGGTGTGGTCAGTTTGCGCCACACGGACTTGGGCGCTTACGTCACAATTGGCAGTCCTGTCGTCTCTCTCATCAATGATACCGACCTCGAGATCGAGGCCGACGTGCCATACAACCGTATCGAGGGATTGGCTGCCGGCACGGTCGTGACCATCGCGCTGACGGACGGCTCTTCGCACAACGGCATCGTCCGTGCGGTCGGCGCCGAGGAAAATCCGATGACCCGCACGCGCTTGGTGCGTTTTACACCCATGATTGAGAGTGCGTCGATCGCGCGCGCGGTCGGCGAAGCCGTTGACGTCTTTTTGCCGCTTGGCAAGCCGCGCGAAGTGGTGACCGTTCACAAAGACGCGATCTTGAAACGGCAAGGTTTGTCCTTGGTCTATGTCGTCGGCGAGGATAACACGGCGCAAGTACGGCCGGTCGACTTGGGCGAAGCGGTCGGGCCGCGTTTCGTTGTGCTCGATGGTCTGGTCGCCGGTGATACGGTCGTCGTGCGCGGCAATGAACGTTTGCGTCCGGGTCAAGCCGTCCAGGCTGGCGGAGAAGGCTGATGAATCTGATTCAATATTCGATCAAGCGGCCGACGGCCGTGGTGGCCGCCGTCTTCATGGTCGTTGTGTTTGGGTATTTGTCGCTCCAACGCATACCGATCCAGCTGACGCCCGACGTGCGAAAACCTGTGCTCAGCGTGACAACGTTCTGGGGCGGTGGCGCGCCCGAAGAGATCGAGCGCGAAATCGTCAATCTTCAGGAGGAAGAGCTGCGCGGCGTCGAAGGCCTGGCGCAAATGGAAAGCAGTTCGCGCGACGGCCAAGCCGAAATCACGCTCGAGTTCGAGATCGGCACGGATATGAATCGGTCGTTGTTGCTAGTGTCGAACCGCTTGAATCAGATTTCGGACTACCCGGAAGAGGCCGACGAGCCAAGCCTGGATACCGCCGGCTTGGACGACAACCCCATTGCATGGTTCATCTTATCGCGGGCTGAAGGCAATACCCGGCCAATCGCAAGCTACGGTGATTTTGCCGAGGACGTGATCCAAGACCGGCTCGAACGGGTCCCGGGTGTGTCGCGCACCAACGTTTACGGCGGCAGTGAAAGTGAGATGCGGGTGACCGTGGTTCCGCAGAAAATGGCCCGCTATGGGTTGACAGTTCCCGCCGTCGTCAACGCCATGCGGGCGGCCAACGCATCGGTGTCGGCCGGTGACGTGGAAGAAGGTAAGCGCCGCTATGTGGTGCGCGCCGAAGGCGAATTCGAAACCATCGATCAAGTGCGCAACGTGGTTTTGACCAGCGAGGAGGACCAGCTGTCCGGACGCATTGGTCGTGTGACGGTCGGTGATATCGCCGACGTCCGCTTTGCCACCAAAGAACCGCGCGCGGCCATCCGTTTTTTGGGTTACGACGCATTGGCGGTCAACGCCATCCGCGCGACTGGGGCGAATGTCATCGAGACCATGGAGGGAATCGACGAGGCGATTGCGGAATTAAACCAGACCGCTTTACCGGAAGCCGGTCTGGAACTACGCCAGGTCTATGACGAAACGATCTATATCAAATCGGCGATCTCTCTGGTCCAACAGAACATATGGATCGGCGGCACATTGGCTGCGTTTATCTTGATCCTGTTTTTGCGCTCGATACGCGCGACCATCGTGATCACCCTGGCAATTCCGATTTCCGTGATCGCGTCGTTTGTCGCCATGGCCGCCATGGGCCGGTCGATCAATGTGATTTCGCTGGCCGGCATTGCTTTCGCGGTCGGCATGGTGGTCGATGCCGCCATTGTTGTGTTGGAAAACATCTATCGTCTCCGTGAGAAAGGCCGGTCGCGGCCGGAAGCCGCCTATGAAGGGGCACGACAGGTCTGGCCAGCGGTGATGGTCTCGGCACTGACCACCGTGCTGGTTTTCATTCCAATCTTGATCATGGAGTTGGAGGCGGGCCAGTTGTTCCGCGACATCGCGGTCGCGATCTCGGTCTCCGTCCTGATGTCGCTGTTGGTATCGGTCACTGTGATACCGGCGCTGTCGCGTGCCTTGTTAGCAAAAGGCGACGTCACCCAATCACGTCTCAGTTTGCCGGGATTGGATCATATCGCGCGTGGTTTTGCGGCCACCTTTCTCGGTTACGCCCGTTTGGTGGTACGCAGTCGGTTCGTTTCGGGCGTCGTTGTTATGGTTTTGATTGTTGGCACATTATCGGTTAGCTATTTATTTTTGCCGAAGATGGAATATTTGCCAGAAGGCAATCGCAATCTGATCTTTGGCATCATGCTGCCGCCGCCTGGCTACAATCTCGATACGATGACTGAAATCGCGAGCCGGATAGAGGAGCAGGTCCGGCCGTTGTGGGCAAGCGAGTCGGGTCCTGAGCCCGAACCGGGTCAACCGCCGAAAATCAAAAACTACTTCTTCGTTGCGCTGGCCAATCGAACCTTCTTCGGCGCCAGCGCGATCCAAGCGGACCGAGTTGCCGAATTGATTCCGGTGCTATCCAAACCGCTCTACGGTGAACCTGGCACTTTCGGTTTCTTTAGCCAGCCAAGTTTATTCAGTCGCGATATTGGCGGTGGCCGCGCGATCAGCCTGGATATCTCCGGACCAAACTTGGAAGACGTGATTATCACCGCCCAGAATGCCGCCGGTCTCGTGGAACAAACCTATCCACGCAGCGAAGGCCACCAAATGCAACCCAAACCCGGGTTGGAGATGGGATCGCCAGAGGTTCGCGTGGTGCCCGACCGGGTACGTTTGGCCGACAACGGCGTTTCGGCGCTGACCTTGGGACAAAGCGTCGATGCTTTCAATTCCGGTTTGCGTGTCGCCGAAATCACGATTGACGGCAAACGCATCGACCTGACTTTGCAAGGACCCGAAGACAAGATCGACCGAACGCAAGGGATTAACAACCTGCCGGTGGTGACCGCGAGTGGCCAGATTTTGCCAGTGTCGTCGCTGGCCCAAGTCGAAGTGACCAATGGCCCCACCGAGGTCCGCCATCTGGAGCGCGAACGTACGGTCACGTTGGAGGTCCGCCCCAACGCACAAGTGCCGCTGGAACTGGCGATTGAAACAATTCAGACCCAGGTAATTGACAAGCTTGCCGAAGGCGGATTGCCGCCGGGCGTGAAGCTGCGCATGTCGGGGACCGCCGACGAGTTGACCAAGACATTCGATGCCATGCTTATAAATTTGATCGTGGCCATCATGATTGTCTATTTGTTGATGGCGGTATTGTTCGAAAGCTTCCTCTATCCGTTTATCATTATGCTGTCAGTACCATTGGCAACCGCCGGTGGGGTGCTGGGTTTCGGCCTGCTACAGATATATCAACCGCAAGGCTTGGATATGCTGACCTTGCTGGGGTTCATTATCTTGGTCGGCATCGTCGTCAACAACGCGATCCTGCTCGTCCATCAAACGCTCTATCACATTCGCGAAGAAGGCATGCAGGTGGCCGACAGCATTGTTGAAGCCACGCGCAACCGCTTGCGGCCGATCTTCATGTCGACGTTGACCAGCGTGTTTGGCATGCTGCCTTTGGTGCTCGTGCCGGGCGCCGGCTCAGAGCTCTATCGCGGCTTGGGTTCGGTCGTGGTCGGTGGGTTGGCGCTGTCGGCGCTTCTGACGTTGATAATTATACCACCCTTGCTCAGCTTGCTCGTCAGCCGTGATCTCGCCGAAGAGGAACATGTTGGCCCGGTTGAAGTCAAAGTCGCGGCCGAATGACCGGCTCCGGCCCACAGGTCGCCAGGCCTGGTGACGCGTGGGCCGAAGCTAAGACCGCCGTGTCCTAACGAATCGGTGAGAACGGCGCGGGGATCAGCACTTTTGATGCCTGGTCAACCATGAGTGGGCGAATATGCGGGATGAACTCCTGCCAGCGTGGATCCTGGAATAGTTTCGCCCGCCGTTCGGCGCGATCATTTAGGCTGTCATAGCCCCACATATGTACAATCTGATTCAGTGGTCCAAACTCGGTATAGAAATAGCCGACCATATTGCCGAGAATTTCCTTTTGCGTGTCGATGGCCATCTCTTCATAGAGCTTGAACCATTCCTGTGGCCCGCCAGGTTTGAGGGTGTAAGTGCGCTGTTCGACGATCATGATGCGGTTCCTTTGTTGCGAACGATAGAATCGTAGCCACGAAATCAGCCGGCCCAGACCTTGTCAACGGCGTGGCGACACGCTACGACATCGCTTCGCACTCGCGCCGATAGGGCCCACTCAGATAGGACGTCACGCCATGCCCGAAAGTTATCGCGCCTTAGTCGCCAGCAAAGAAGACGACACCGTCAGTACTGCCGTTACAGAACGGCAATTGGCAGATTTACCCGACGGAGACATCACGATTCGCGTGTCGCATTCAAGCGTCAACTTCAAGGACGGGCTCGCGACATTGGCCAAGGGTGGCGTGGTTCGCCAATACCCACTCGTGCTTGGTATTGACCTTGCTGGCACGGTCGCCGAATCGCGTAACGGGCGCTTTCGTGAAGGCGATGCCGTGCTGGTGACCGGCTTTGACCTTGGCGTTGCCCACGATGGCGGGTATGCCCAATATGCGCGCGTGCCGGCCGATTGGGTGGTCAAACGCCCCGACTCGTTGTCGGCACGGGATGCCATGGCGTTCGGAACCGCCGGCTTCACCGCCGCGCTTGCCATCCGCCGCATGGAGGAGAATGGCCTGGTCCCGAACAACGGGCCGGTGCTGGTGACCGGCGCGACCGGTGGCGTCGGCAGTTTGGCAGTGAGCATGCTATCGACATTGGGGTACGAGGTCAGTGGCTCGACCGGTAAGGAAACGGAGCATGATTACCTGCGGTCGCTGGGCGCCACGCGCATTCTCAGCCGCAACGAGGTGTCTGCGGAAGGACGCCCTCTGGCCAAGAGCATTTGGCAGGGCGCGGTCGATCAAGTCGGCGGCAAGACACTGTCATGGATTCTCAGCACCATGGCCTATCGCGGCATCGTCGCGGTCACCGGCCTAACCGGCGGCGCCCCATTCAACAGCACGGTGTTGCCATTTATTCTACGTGGCGTGTCGTTGCTTGGTATAGACTCGGTGCACTGCCCGATGTCCGAACGAACGGCGCTATGGGAACGCATGGCGGGGCCGCTGCGGCCGCCGCAATTGAACGACATGATCGCGCAGGAAACCGATCTTGATGGTCTCGGGGATACACTCGCGACCATCCTCAAAGGCGGCGTTCGGGGCCGGACGATCGTCTCTCTCGACTAGGACTCTCTTTTTGGTGTCTCACTTTGGTAAAGGGGGGAGCGCTATGACAGGATCCATCGCCACCGTCACATTGCCACGCGTAATGCTCATCGGCAGCGGTGCTGCCGACCAAGTCGCCACCGCGCTGTCGCAAATCGGCGCGAAGCGCCCGTTGATTGTCACCGACGCATTCGTACGCGATAGCGGCATGCTGGCGCGCATTACGGACGCATTGGACGCGGCACAGCTGTCCTGGGACGTCTTTGCCGACACGGTTCCAGACCCGACGACCGAGGCCGTCGCCAAGGGTGTCGCGGTGCTTAAGGGCAGCGATTGCGATTGCATGATCGCGCTCGGCGGCGGCAGCCCGATCGACACCGCCAAAGCGATGGGCGTATTGGCGACACACGACGGGGCCATGCGCGACTATAAGGTGCCGGCCCAGATCGATCATAGCGACTATCCTATTGTGGCAATCCCGACGACTGCCGGTACCGGATCAGAGGTGACACGTTTCACGGTCATCACCGACACCGAGACCGATGAAAAAATGTTGTGCATGGGCTTGGCTTATGTGCCCACCGCGGCTTTGGTCGACTACACTTTGACATTGACCATGCCGTGGCGGCTAACCGCCGATACCGGGCTCGACACGCTGACCCACGCGATCGAGGCCTATGTCAGTAAGAAGCGCAATCCGTTTTCCGACACCATGGCACGGTCGTGCATGCGTCTTGTTGCGGAAAACATTCGCACCGCCTGCAATCAACCCGATGATCACGCGGCACGCGAAGCGATGATGTTGGCCGCGACCCAAGGCGGCATGGCATTTGCCAATGCGTCGGTTTGCCTGGTTCACGGCATGAGCCGGCCGATCGGCGCCCATTTTCACGTGCCGCATGGCCTCAGCAACGCCATGTTGCTACCCGCGATCACGGCGTTCTCAGCGCGCGATTCAATGTCTCGCTACGCCGATTGCGCTCGCGCCATGGGAGTCGCGGCGTCGGACGACAGCGATGATGGCGCGGTCAACCGTTTGCTCGATGAATTGCACCGCCTCAACGAAGACTTGAAGGTGCCCTCACCCAAGGTGTTCGGCATCGAACAGCAGCGCTACTTCGATTTGATGCCGGTCATGGCCGAGCAAGCGCTGGCGTCAGGCTCGCCGGCGAACAACCCGCGCGTGCCAACCGTCGACGAGATCGTCGACATCTACAAGCAGGTGTGGGCGGCCTAAACGTTTATTCAGGCTCGTTGGCTTTTTCGATAGCAGCGTTGAGCAGGACCTGACATCCGGTCGCAATATCGATCTCGGTGGCGCTCTCCAGCTCATTGTGGCTAAGGCCATCCTTGCAAGGAATGAAGACCATCGCGGTCGGACATATGTCGGCCATGTATTTGGCGTCGTGACCGGCGCCGCTGGTAATCGGCATACTCGTGGCACCGGCCGCTTCGGCGCCGTTGCGCACCGCGGCAATGCAGCTGTCGTCGAATTTGGTCGGCGGCGAATACCAAATCTCTTTGATCGTGCCGTTCACATCGGCGCCAGTGCAGGCGGTTTCGATTGCCGCGCGCAACGCGTCGGCCATGGTCGCCAGAATGTCGGCTTCCGGATGACGGGCATCGACTGTGAACGTGACCGCGCCAGGTATCACATTGCGCGAATTGGGCAACACCTGCATCTGACCGACGGTCGTGCGGCCGTCGGGTCCGTGGCGTAATGCGACATCATTGATCGCCTGCACCGCGCGGGCCGCACCGAGCAAAGCGTCCCGGCGCCCGGTCATCGGCGTTGGGCCGGCGTGGGCGTCTGTGCCTTCGATTGTGCAGTCAAACCAGCGCAAACCTTGAATGCCTTGAACAACACCAATCGTCTTGTTCTCGGCTTCCAGGATTGGCCCTTGTTCGATATGCGCCTCGAAATACGCATGCAGGTCGCGGCCTCCGCAAGGCGCCGATCCGGCGTAGCCGATCCGCGCGAGTTCGTCACCGACGCTGGCACCGTCCAAAGCGGTCGTCGCCAAAGTTTCTGCAAATGGCAACGCACCGACGTAAACGCCCGAGCCCATCATCGCCGGCGCAAACCGCGAGCCTTCCTCGTTGGTCCAGGAAACGACCTCGATCGGGCGCAACGTTTCGATATTCAAATCATTCAACGTGCGCACCAATTCCAAACCGGCCAGCACACCATACACACCGTCGAACTTGCCGCCGGTTGGCTGGCTATCCAGGTGGCTGCCGATCACCACCGGCGCCAAGCTCTCGTCACGGCCGGACCGGCGCGCGAACATGTTGCCGATCTTGTCGACAGTCATGGTGCAGCCGGCGGCCTCCGTCCAACGGGTGAACAGATCGCGGCCCGCCTTGTCCTCGTCGCTCATCGCCAGGCGCCGCACGCCGCCTTTGTCGGTGGCGCCGATTTGCGCCATATCCATCAGCGATTGCCACAAACGCGCGCCATTGACGGCAGGCAAATTGGGACGGTCAACTGGCATGGTGATGTCCATTCACTTAAATGTGTCGGATCGTGATCACGATTCGGTGGCCCGCGGCGATCTTGCCACGGCCGCGGCAAGCTTGCCAGATGGGACGGCGTGTTGTCCCACGGCCCCAGGAAGGCGCCGTGCCGCGAACAGAATTGATTCAAAATTGGCGGACACTGTTCTAAGCCCAGGCGACGCCGGTCGAGACCACCGAAGCACGCTGTGCTGACGCGCATCGACAGCCTTTGCCGGCCGCTGCCAAGCACCGTATAAATGCCCTTATTGGCGCTGGGACCGGCGACCAACACGGGAGGACATAATGGCTGGAAATGGCAAAAAGCTTCGCAGTACCGGGTGGTTTGGAAGCCACGACATGCATGGTTTCGTCCATCGATCGTGGATGAAAAATCAAGGCTTCGGACCCGATAACTTCGATGGCCGACCGGTAATCGGGATTGCCAACAGCATGTCCGAAGTAACACCCTGCAATGCCCATTTGGGGCGTGTCGCCGAGGCTGTCAAACGTGGCGTCTGGAAAGCCGGCGGCTTTCCGTTGGTGTTCCCGACCATGTCGCTGGGCGAGCCGGTGATGCGTCCGACGACCATGCTATTCCGCAATCTAATGGCGATGGATGTCGAAGAGAGCATCCGTGCCAATCCCTTTGACGGTGTTGTCCTGCTCTGTGGTTGCGATAAGACCACGCCGGCCCAAGTTATGGGCGCGGCCAGTGTCGATATTCCCACGATCGTCGTCACTGGTGGACCAATGCTCAACGGCAAATTCCAGGGCCGCGATATTGGATCCGGTACCGATGTCTGGCGATTTACCGACGATTTACGCGCCGGCCGCATGACCATGGAAGATTATCTCGATGCCGAAGCCTGCCTGTCGCGCAGCCCAGGTCATTGCATGACCATGGGCACGGCCTCGACCATGGCAAGCATGTGCGAAGCGCTCGGCCTTCAATTGCCGTCGAGCGCGGCAATCCCAGCCGTTGATTCGCGGCGTGGCGCGATTGCGGAAGCAGCTGGCACGCGCATTGTTGAGATGGTCCACGAAGATCTCAAAATGTCGGACATTTTGAGCCGCGATGCGTTTGAAAACGCGATCAAGGTCAATGCTGCCATCGGTGGCTCCACCAATGCCATCATCCACTTGCTCGCGATCGCCGGCCGCATCGGCGTGCAGCTACGGCTCGACGATTTTGACGACCTGATTCGCGAAGTGCCGTTCCTGGTAAACCTGCAGCCGTCAGGTCAGTACTTGATGGAAGATTTCTACTATGCGGGTGGCCTGCCGGTGGTGATGAAGGAACTCGGCGACATGCTTCACCAAAATGCAGTGACGGTGACCGGCAAGGGGGTCGCGGAGAATGTGGCGCGGGCACAGAACTGGAACGAGGATGTCATTCGACCGCGCGCCCGACCGATCAATGTTGGCGCGGGCACCGCGATCCTTCGGGGCAATCTGTGCCCTGACGGCGCCGTGATCAAGCAGTCGGCAGCGACGCCGGACCTCATGCAGCACCGCGGCCGTGCCGTCGTGTTCGAAAACATCGAGGATCTTCATGCGCGGCTTGATTCACCCGAATTGGATATCGACGAAACGTGCGTCATGGTCCTGAAATATGCCGGACCGCGCGGCTATCCGGGCATGCCCGAGCTTGGCAATCTGCCTCTGCCCAAACGGGTCCTGGAAAAAGGCGTCGACGATATGGTGCGCATTTCTGACGCGCGCATGAGCGGCACGTGCTATGGCACGGTGGTGCTCCATGTTACGCCGGAAGCAGCGGTCGGTGGGCCGCTTGCGCTTATCCAAGATGGAGACATGATCGAGCTTGATGTCGCCAACCGGCGCCTGCACTTGGATGTGGCCGACGAGGAATTGAAACGAAGGCGAGACGCGTGGACGCCACCAAAGGCGCCCACCGACCGGGGCTATGCCAAGCTCTATGTCGATCATGTCCTGCAGGCCGACGAAGGCGTCGATTTCGACTTTTTGCGCGGCGGCAGTGGCAGCGCAATCCCGCGCCAATCGCACTAGCCCACGTGTCTGATCATGACTGACGTTCAGATTCTATACCCAGACAATTTTTCGCCCGATGTCGAGTCCGGCGAAAAATCGATCAACGGCCACAAGGTGACGATCACTGCCTATGGCGCCCGCAACGCCGACGATATTCCGCACGAGGTGTGGCAAAGCGCCCAGGGTTTGATCACCGGGATCGGCATGGCCATCGACGACAAGGTCTTCGATCGCGCGCCGGCCTGCCGCATCGTGACCCGCATGGGCGTTGGCGTCGACATCATCGATGTCGATGCGGCGTCGCGGCGTGGCATCGCGGTTTGCAACGTACCCGACTACGGCACCAATGAAGTGTCGGATCACGCCATCGCCTTGTTGCTCAGCTTTACCCGCGGCATTGTGCGCTATAACGATGCGTTCCGCGACGACCCCGAAGATGGCTGGCACTATTTGCACAGCCCGACCACGGTACGCATGTGCGGCAAGACGTTTGGTGTGATTGGCTTGGGCCGTATCGGAACGGCATCGGCCATGCGCGCCAAGGCGTTCGGCATGAACGTGATCTTCTACGATCCCTATGTACCGGACGGTCAGGATTTGGCGCTCGGCATCACGCGTGCCGAAACCCTCGCAGATCTCTTGGGGTCCGCAGATTTCGTGACAATCCACGCGCCACTTACCCTCGAGACGCGCAATCTGATCAATCACGACGCGGTAGCCGCCATGAAGCCCGGGCTAATTTTGATCAACACGGCGCGTGGGCCGATCGTCGATTTGGATGCCGTCCATGACGGGCTGGAAGAGGGTCAGCTCGGTGCTGCGGGCCTGGATGTGCTGCCGGCCGAACCACCGCCGGCCGACAATCGGCTCATACAGGCTTGGCGGCAAAGGGCGCCTTGGTTGGAAGGCCGTTTGGTGATCACGCCGCACGCTGCCTTTTACAGCCAAGTGGGCATCACATTTATGCGCGACAAAGCTTTGTCAACATCGGTCGACTATATTGCCACCGGGCGCCTAAGAAACTGTGTCAACCAATCTGCATTGGCGACTCGCTGATCAAACGCGACCCCGGTGCGCGTGCGTTGCTGGCTTGGCCTAACATAAGCGATGACCGCGTCGGGGGCGCCCTCGCGTCGATGAATCACGCGAGTCTTTAGCCGTCCACAGATATTGCGACGCCAAGCAAATTGGCGCAGGCGCACGAAAAATCAGGCATTGCCTATCAACTCAAAGCGCAGCATGATGCAAGGCGTCTCACCTAAATGACGTAGCCGGAACGGCGTATCGCATTTTGGTTGTATACCCCTGAACTTCGACCCGCAGTGCGCTCGCAAATAGCCATGCAACAAAAAGACTTTATTGATACGATGTCGTTTTTAGTATGATATTGCATTCCAACTCGTTGGATTGGACGAGTTGGATCTCGGTGCCGTGCCGACACATGGGTGGTTCTCACATGAACCCGGCGACCATCGCGGTCGTTCGCTTCACGTTGCGCGATCCGAAGCGATAATCGGATCGCAAAAAAAGAAATTGGGTTCGATACGATCAAGTCGGCCCTTGGTTTGATTGTGCATTCATGATTTGCAGCACATGTTATCGAATAGGGTAATTTCATGACGCGCGACACTGTGCCGCCAAGTGCGGAACGACCATCGACCCTGAAGATTTTGGTGGCGGAAGATAACAAAGTGAACCGGTTGATTTTGCAGACAATGCTCGAAAAGGTCGGGCATGATGTGATTGTCGCCTGTGATGGCCGAGAAGCGGTCGAAGCGGCCTCCAGCCAAAGCTTCGACGTTATTTTAATGGATGTGCAGATGCCCGAGGTAGATGGTCTCAGTGCCACACGGACGATACGGTCGATGGCAGGAGAGATCCGCAACGTGCCGATCATCGCCGTAACTGCCAACACCACACCCGAGGACCGCGACGCCTGCTTTGCCGCCGGCATGGATGAATTCGTCACCAAACCGATTAAATCGGGCGGGTTGTTGGCCGCCATTTACGATGTAATGACGCGCAAAAAGGCCACCGACCGCGAAATCTAGCTCACAGGTCCTGAGGCACAATTCGGCCTGCAACCATTGCCACTTTCGCTGTAGCATACGGGGTCGATTGACCGATCTCGCCAACCTCGGGGAAAGTGCCTTCGGATGGACCAAAAGTTACCGTCGCGCATCGTATTGATGATCTTGTGTGTTGTCGCTGTCTCGCTCAGCTGGCCCGCCGGCACATGTAGGGCCCAGGCCCCGTCGCAAACGCCGCCCGCCGAGTTTCAAGTTCAGGAAGCCGACGCCGTTGGCGAGGAAATTCCCGATGTCGCCGAACCAAGCGTTGAAACTGTCACGGCGTCGTTGGAAACGCTAGCAAGTCTGCTCGACACCGTGGCGGCGAAACGCGCCGACATCGAAGAGGTGAAAAGAGAGATTCAAAACGCGACGACGGAAGTCGAAGAAACCGAGCGATTGGAGGTTCTACGCGGCCTCCAAACGGAAGTTCTGAAGATCGAATCACAGATCCAGGCACTGGCCACCGGCACTGCCGACACAGAGTTTGATTTGGCCTCGGGCGAAGATATCGATCTCAAGACCGAGATCGAGCAGCTTTTTCAACCATTCGTTCTTATGCTGAAGTCGGCGACGGATGATGCGCGGCAGATCGAACGTTTGCGTCGCCTTAAGCTCACGGCGCAGCGGCACCGCACCATGGCCAACCGCGCGCTCGAAAATATTGAACCCCTATTGGCCAACAATCAAGACGCGATCGTCGGCGATAAACTGGTTGAAATCAAAGCTTTGTGGCAAGAGCGATTGGCCGCGGCCAGTGATAGGTCGATTTCCGTCGACCGCCAGCTTAGCGCCAAGTTGGCCAGTCGCGAGTCAGCCACCGACAGCGCCCGGCGCGCGTTTACCGGCTTCTTCCGCGACCGGGGCATCAATCTTCTGCTCGGTGTCGGCGCTTTTTTGGTCGTGGTCGTCGTCATGCGGGTTATCGCGCGTGTCGCCAGCCGATTGTACCGGCGTCGCAATGCGGTGCGCTCCACATCTGCGCGGGTTGCCAGTTTGTTGTTCACTTTCGCCACGTTCGCGCTCGCAATCGTGGCCATGCTGATCGTGTTCAACACTCTCAATGATTGGCTGTTGCTGGGCATTACGATGATATTCTTGATCGCCCTCGGCTGGGTGAGCGTCAAGATGATCCCCAGCATGGTTGAACAAATCGCATTGTTGCTGAACCTGGGTGCGGTGCAAGAAGGTGAACGGGTCATGTTCAACGGCATCCCGTGGAACGTGAAGTCACTCGATTTCTACACCGACCTAGAGAATCCGGCGCTTGCCGGCGGCACGTTCACGGTGCCGATCCGCGAGCTGATTGGCCTACACTCGCGCCCGACATCGACAAAGGAGCTGTGGTTTCCCTGCGCCGAAGGCGATTGGGTCAAATTGCAGGACGACAATATCGGACGGGTGATTTTTCAAAGTCCGGAAATGGTGCAGATCGAGGAATTGGGCGGCGCACGCATCACCTATCCCACGGGCGCGTTCCTGGAGCAAAACCCTAAGAACCTGTCCGGCGATTACCGTGTAGAGGTCGAGTTCGGCATCGATTACCGGCATCAGGCGATCGCCACCACCGAAATCATGGCCAAGCTGCAGCAATCGGTCCATGCCGGCCTGTCGAAGATATTGGCGCCGGATGAGCTGCGCGCGGTCGAAGTGGAGTTTCTGCGCGCCGGCAACTCGTCGCTCGACTACGAAGTCGAAGCCGATATCGCCGGCAAGGCCGCCCACAGATTTGAACAGGTGGAACGCACCATGGCCGCAATTCTGGTCGACACTTGCAACGAGAACGGCTGGGTGATTCCTTTCCCGCAGCTCACCCTGCACCGCGCCGACGCGGCGTAGGGTTAGAGCCCTTTCGGACTGTATGGAGCCGTTCTGCCGGAGCGACTTTGCGCCAGGATCAAGTCGCTGTCCGCAGGGCGTATTGGGCATACGGCCCAGGATAGCGGCGCAGAGGTTGGTGCAAAAGCGCCCGGCCCTGCGGGTTTGTGACCGGCGGGCGGCCACTTTGTCGGACGGCTTGCCCGATGCGACAGCATCGCGCTGCGCCGTCCTTCGTGTGGACCACCGCGCCGGATCGCAATCAGAATCGGCTCCATATAGTCCGAAAGGGCTCTAGTCCCGTTCCGCCAGGATGTCGGTGGTGGCGTGCCAGAGCGTGAATTTGTCGGACAAGGAAAAGTCTGGGTCGACATGGCCCAGGCCATCGAGCAAATAGAGACGCGAACGGCCGCGCGGCAGTTGCGCGTGTAGGCGTGCACTTTCGGTCGAAGGAATCACCGGATCTGCGCGACCGTGGATCAAATAGAGCGTCGCGGCGAGCCGCGACATATCGGCCGATGACGGATCGAGCGACCGCATTTCTGCGCGCAGGCGCGGATTGAGCGCGGCCATCAGTTCGGGCACGCGCTCCGGGTCGGCATTGGTCAACAAAGCGAGCACCGCCTGACCCTCGGCCCGCATGCCGCGTGTCAAGTCGGCGATCGGCGCCGCCAAGTCGTCAAGTTTCCGTGCGGCGATTTGGGCCAAGCGGGCCTGATCATCAGGATCCGCAACTTGATCGGCATTGCTGTGCAGAAACACCCATTTGCCATACGGATTGGGCGGCGCATGGCGCCAGCGGTGCTGGGCCGCGCGACGATAGAACCCGGTCGTGACGAACGTGACCAATTGGCTGATATCGTAATAGCCGCCGATCGTGATCAGGAACCGAACATCTTCGGCAATAAGCGAGTCCGCGGTGGCGATCAAGGCGGGGCCGGCCGCGTAGCTAATGGCGATCAGGCCAATGCCGCCCGCCGGAGTGTCCGGATTTCGGTCACGCAGCCAGCCAAATGCGGCAACGATCTCTTGCGCATCGGCACCGCGCACCTTGAGCGCCTTCAATGACGGCAATTCGGGCACCATGACCAAAAATCGCACCCGCGCCAGACTCTTGGCGAAATCGACCAGCCGCGTGTCGTTCTTTCCTTGCGGGGTGACGCCCGGTACCAGGACCAAGGCGCGGCGGCTACCTTCAGGCGACCGATAGATATCGGCGACACGCGGGGTGTCGCCAAACTGGTAGTGGATGGTGGACACGACCGGAGCCGGCGTGGTCGCTTTGAGCCGGCTGTGTTCCGCGCCCGCAGCCACGTCGGCCAGCACTGCGGCCGCGTCCCAACCGTTGGGTCCACAGCCAGTCGTGGCGCACACCAAGAGCAACAGCAAAATCCGCGGCCGTATCGCGCTCATAACGCACTAAGATGGGGATGCCACATCGTTGTGTTAATGGCGTGTCGCGCGGGAGTGCTTGCTGACCATGATTGACGCCTTGCGCATCGTCGCCGCGATTGCTATCGCTTACGGCTTGATCGTTGCCGCCGCCTGCACGTGGCAACGTCGGCTGATCTATTTCCCCGACCAAAATCTCCCGGAACCGATTGCCGTCGGTGTTGGCGACATGACACCCGTCACCCTGCATACCGATGACGGGCTCGATCTGGTCGCCTGGCACCATGCACCGCCCCAGAGTGGCGCCGCCACCATCGTTTATTTTCACGGCAATGCCAGCCACATCGCCAATCGGGCACCCTATGCGCGACGTTTCATCGATGAGGGTTTTGGCGTGCTTTTGTTGGAATATCGCGGCTATGGCGGCAATCCAGGAACGCCCGATGAAGTCGGTCTTTATGCCGATGCCCACGCCGCGATCGACTGGCTGAAGACAAATGGCATAGCGACCGACCACATGATTATCTTCGGCGAATCGCTGGGCGCGGCGGTTGCCGTGGACGTTGCCCAGCACTACGATTTCGCTTTGGTCGCGTTGCAGGCGCCGTTTACCTCGCTGCCCGATGTCGGTGCCCGGGCTTATCCCTGGCTGCCGGTGCACTGGCTCACCCGCGACCAATTCGCCTCCATCGACAAGATCGGCGCCGCACGCGCGCCGGTTCTTGTGATTCACTGCATGGGCGATCGTATCGTGCCATTCGATATGGGTGAGGCATTGTTCGCCGCCGCACCGGAACCGAAGGCGAGCCTGTTCGTTGACGCGCCGTATCACACCGCTTTGGATCTACCCCATGTCATGGACAGCCTGCTCGAACATCTGCGGGCCGCGAATCTCGGTATTCACACCACGCCGACCGGCCAAGACACACCATGAATTGAACCGGGCCCTGCGGACTCCTATGGTAACGGTCTGACCTGCGCGGATCGGAAGGAGGCAAGGATCGTGGCGAAATCGATTGATTACTATTTGGCGCTGTCGTCGCCGTGGACATATCTAGCCGCACCCCGGTTCAAGGACTTGGTCGCCAAACACAGCCTGACCGTCAACTGGAAACCGTTCAACATCATGCATGTCTTTGGACTGAACGGCACCAAGCCGGTCGGCCAGCGTCCGAAGCCCGTGCAAGCCAACCGGCTCAATGAATTGCGCCGTTGGCACCAACATCTAGGCATGCCTCTGACCCTGCATCCGAAGTTCTTTCCGGTCGATCCGACGACCGCAGGCCACATGTTGATCGCGGCAACGCAAGAGGGCAAAGGCGACGTCATGGCCCTGGCAACGGGCTATCTGACCGCGGTGTGGGCGGAGGAACGGAATATCGCCGATGACGCGACGTTGATTGCGGTGGCCGAGGCCGCGGGCTTCGATGGCGCCGCCCTGCTGGAAGCGTCAAAGTCGCAGGCCGCCGCCGACATCTTTGCGCGCAACACGGACGATGCCATTGCCGCCAATGTGTTTGGTTCGCCGATCTGGGTCTACAATGGCGAATTGTTCTGGGGTCAAGATCGGCTGGAGTTCGTCGACCGTGCAATCGAGGCGGACGCATGAACCTATTGCGTTTGATTCGAGGTGTTCTGTGGAGCCTAGCCGTGCTGGCCGTGGCGCCCGCCGCCGTCGCGCAAGCGCGCGACACCCTAACCATCGGCATGACCCAATTTCCGGCCACCTTTCATCCGGCAATCAACTCGATGTTGGCGAAGTCCTATGTGTTGAACATGGCATTGCGACCGCTGACAACTTACGACCAAGAGTGGAATTTGGTCTGCGTCCTGTGCACGAAACTGCCGACGATCGAAAATGGCTTGGCGGTGCCAGAAGAGCTGCCCGAGGGCGGCACGGGCGTCGCGGTCACTTATACGCTTCATCCCGACGCCACCTGGGGCGATGGCACGCCGGTGACCACCGACGATGTGGTCTTTACCTGGGAGGTCGGTCGCGACGAACGCAGTGGCTTCGCAGGTTATGAAGGATATCGCAGAATCCTGGCCATCGACGTGGTTGATGAGAAAACTTTTGTCGTGCACGGCGACCGTCTATCCTACCAGTACAACGCCGCCAACGGCTTCTACGTCTTGCCGGCTCATTTGGAACGCACCGCGTTCACCGACCCTTTGGAGTATCGTCATCGAACGCTTTTCGATACCGACACGACAAATCCGGGTCTTTATTTCGGTCCCTATCGCATCAGCGCGATCGAGTCGGGGTCGCACGTCGTCTTGGAGCGAAATCCAACTTGGTACGGCCCGACGCCACAGTTCGAGAGGATCATCGTCCGCACGATCGAGAACACCGCTGCCTTGGAAGCGAACCTGCTCTCAGGCGCCATCGACTATGTTGCTGGCGAGCTCGGTTTTACCATTGAACAGGCGTTGTCGTTCGAAAGGCGCCAAGGTGCCAATTACGACGTGTTGTTTAAGCCAGGTCTGATTTACGAACATCTCGACGTCAATTTAGACAATCCGATATTGGCCGATCGGCGAGTCCGCCAAGCACTGCTTTACGCCATCGATCGGGTAAGCTTGACGGCGCAATTGTTCGGCGGCAAACAACCGGTTGCCCATTCCAACATCAATCCGCTTGACAAGGTCTATAGCGAGAACGTCCCGATCTATAGCTATGACCCGGACAAAGCTGCCGCTCTGCTTGGCGAAGCCGGGTGGGGTGAGATGCGCGACGGCATCCGCCATAACGCGGCAGGCGAGAAATTGACACTGCCGCTGATGACCACCGCCGGCAATAAGTCGCGTGAGCTGGTCCAGCAGGTGCTACAAAGCCAATGGCGCAAATCGGGAATCGACGCGGTCATTCGCAATGAGCCAGCGCGGGTATTCTTTGGTGAAACCATGACAAAGCGCGCCAATCCCGGCCTGTCGATGTATGCCTGGCTGAGCGCGCCCGAAGGCTTGCCATTGACGACCTTGCGGTCCGACGCGATTCCCAGCGCCGACAATGGCTGGTCGGGACAGAACTATCCGGGTTATGCCAACCCCGCGATGGATACGCTGATCGACACGATCGAGATTGAACTGGACCCCACCGAGCGGATGCCACTGTGGGCCGAGCTACAAGACCTGTATGCGACCGACTTGCCGGCCTTGCCGCTGTTCTTCCGGGCCGAAGCATATTTCTTCCCGAGATGGCTGACCGGGGTGCGGCCCACCGGACATCTGGTAACCACCACCTTGTGGATCGAAGAATGGCGCGCGCAGTGAAGCCAAGTTTCGACTAACCATCGGCACCCAGGCATTGGCTGCGGTCGCGCTAGACGTCAAGGATCTGAGCATCGCCTTCCCAACCCGGCGCGGTCGGGTGCACGCTGTCGACGGGATGTCGTATCAGATCGCTGCGGGACGAACCCTCGGGCTGGTCGGTGAAAGCGGCTGCGGCAAAAGTGTCGGGGCCTTGGCGGTGATGGGTCTTGTCGACCCGCCGGGTCAGGTCACGGCTGCGCGCATACGCCTGGGGCACCGAGACCTTGCCGCCATGGGCGAAACAGACTTGGCGCGGCTTCGTGGCAATCGGATTGCCATGATCTTTCAAGAACCCATGACCGCGTTAAATCCTGTCTACACGATCGGCGATCAAGTCGCCGAGACGCTCGTGGTCCATCGGGGATTGGGTTCCCGTGCCGCGCGCGCCGCGACGGTTGCCTTGCTGGATCGCGTCGGCCTGCCGGCGCCCGACAAAAGGGCGCGAAACTTTCCCCATCAGCTTTCCGGCGGCATGCGCCAGCGTGTGATGATCGCCATGGCGCTGTCATGTCATCCAGACGTGCTGATCGCCGACGAACCTACCACAGCGCTCGATGTCACGGTGCAGGCGCAGGTCTTGGAACTGATCCTTGAACTGCAAGACGAAATCGGCATGGCCGTGTTGATGATCAGCCACGATTTGGGCGTGGTGTCCGAGGTCGCCGACGATATTGCTGTGATGTACGCGGGTCGCATTGTTGAGCAGGCGCCGGCCGAGGTCATTTTCGTGCGCGCCCGTCATCCCTATACGCAGGGATTGTTGGCGACGGCGCCCGCAATCGGTGCCCATCTCGATAGGTTGCCATCGATCGCGGGTTCGGTACCGGATCTGGCGGCGCTACCTGTTGGCTGCGCGTTTCGCGACCGCTGCCCGCTGGCGGATCAAGACTGCGCCGAAGCCGCGCCGACGCTTGTGACGGTTGCTGAACAGCACAGCGTGGCATGCCACAAACAAGGCCCATGAGCGCCGGTCCCAACATGTTGCTCGCGGCACATGCGCTGGTGAAGCACTTTCCGGTACGCAGCGGCGCTTTCGGCCACGGCGCGGCGGCAGCGGGCGCGACAGTCCGCGCGGTCAACGGCGTGGACCTTTGCCTGCGGCGCGGCGAAACATTGGCCCTGATCGGCGAAAGCGGGTGCGGCAAGACCACGCTCGCGCGGCTGCTTGGCATGCTTTATACGCCAACCGATGGGAAAATCCTGCACCAGGGCCAAGACATCACCGACGTGCGGGGTCGCGCCGCCCGGCCGATCCGGCGCGCCATTCAAATGATCTTTCAGGATCCGTTTTCCTCGCTCGATCCGCGCATGCCAATCGGCGCGGCGATCGAACAACCGCTTGTCATCCACCGGCAAGGTCAACGCGCCGTGCGGCGCGCGCGGGTTGCGTCCGTGATGGATGCCGTCGGCTTGACGCCGTCGCACGCCGATCGATATCCGCATGAATTCTCCGGTGGCCAGCGTCAGCGTGTGGTCATCGCCCGCGCCCTGGCGTTGGCGCCCTCGATCATCATTGCCGACGAACCTGTTTCCGCGTTGGATGTGTCCATTCAAAGCCAAATCCTCAACCTCCTCAAAGACCTGAAACGCGACCTGGGCCTTTCGTATCTATTCATCAGCCACGACCTGGCTGTGGTCGATTTTATCGCCGACCGGATCGCAGTCATGTATGCCGGACGCATTGTCGAAGCCGCGCCACGCGACGCCTTGATGTCGTCGCCGAAGCACCCCTACACCCAGGCGCTGCGCGCCGCCGTGCCCGCGATGCAAGCTGGCAAAAGGAGGCTTGGCACGGCCGTGAAAGGCGAGGCGCCAAACCCCGCGGCTCTTCCCACGGGCTGCTCGTTTCACCCGCGCTGCCCGGTTGCCCTTGAACGTTGTCGCCAAGCGACCCCTTTGCTGGCCGGCACCGCGGCCCACGTCGTCGCCTGCCACCAAGCAAACGCCTGAGCAATGACCCGATACATTGTGCGGCGCATTATTGAATCTCTCATTGTTATCATACTGATGTCATGGTTGATCTACTGGCTGATGGCCCTGATGCCGGGTGATCCGATCGATATCATGGTGCAATCAGATCCAAACCTGACTCCGGCCGACGCGGCGCGGCTTAAGGCGCTCTACGGCCTCGACAAGCCTATTTGGGCGCGCTACGGCAATTGGTTATCGGCCGCGCTGCAGGGCGATTTCGGTTATTCGCGCATCCACAACCAACCGGTGATGACAGTGCTGGGTCCGCGACTGTCGAACACGCTGCTGTTGATGGGCCTGAGCTTCGCCGTGTCGCTCGCCCTGGCGCTGCCAATTGGAATCTACTCCGCCCTGCGGCCCTATACCCTCACAGACTACGCGATTAACGCCATTGCGCTGGCCGGGATTTCGGTGCCGGTATTCTGGCTGGCCTTGCTGATGATCATCGTTTTTTCGGTTGAACTGGGCTGGCTGCCGGCGGGTGGCATGGGCAGCGCGACAGACGCCGGAATATGGGACCGCGTCACCTATCTGGTCATGCCCGTTGTCGCCCTAAGTGTCGCCAACATTGGCGGTCTGACACGTTTCGTGCGTGCCGCGATGATGGAAGTCATGCGCCAAGACTTCATCCGCACGGCACGGGCCAAGGGGTTGCCGCGCCGCATGGTGGTCTACAAACACGCCCTGCGCAATGCCATGATCCCGGTCGCGACCATCATTGCCTTGAGCTTTGGCACCTTGTTCTCTGGCGCGCTGATCACAGAGACCATGTTCGCATATTTGGGCATGGGCAAGCTGATCTACGATTCGATCATCGGCAACGATTATAACGTTGCGCTGGTCAGTTTGTTGTTCGCGACGACGTTGATATTGCTTAGCAATTTGCTCGCCGATTTGAGTTATGCGTGGCTCGATCCGCGGGTGCGGTATCGCTAGCGATGACCGATTTGACCGCACATCGGCGTGAGTCGATCGCCGCGCTGACCCTGCGCCGCTTCGCCAGCCACCGCGCGGCCGTGGTTAGCGCCGTCGTTCTGGCAATCCTGATTGCGCTTGCTGCGGCCGCACCGCTGCTCGATCGGGCCATGGCGATCGATCCGAATGAGGTCGATTTGCTCAACCGATTTGCCGCGCCGCGCTGGGCACACCCGTTGGGTACCGACGAACTGGGTCGCGATCTCATGCTGCGGCTCCTCCATGGTGGCCGGGTTTCTCTTTTCGCCGGATTGGTGACGGCGGTATTGGCGGCGTTTCTGGGTGTGCTGATCGGCTTGCCGGCTGGATATCTGGGCGGTTGGCTGGATGCGATCTTGATGCGTCTCACCGACAGCGTTATCGCGCTGCCGCTCTTGCCATTGCTGATTGTTATGGCCGCCATTGACCTAACCAAACTGGGACTACCCGCCGATTTGGCAACCAGCCCGGATGTCAGCCTTTATCGTATCGTGATCATCATCGCCCTGGTCGGCTGGACAACCGTCGCCCGCTTGGTCCGCGGCGCGGCGCTGTCCCTGCGCGAACGTGATTTCGTGATCGCAGCCATATCGCAGGGCGCCGGGCCGGTACGGATCATGGTTCGCCACATTTTGCCCAATGCCGTGTCGCCGATCATCGTCGCGACGACCCTGTCGGTGGGCAATATTATCTTGCTGGAATCGGTGCTCAGTTTTCTCGGTCTTGGCATTCAGCCGCCGATTGCCAGTTGGGGCAACATGCTGACCAATGCCCAAGAATTGATCTACGAGGCGCCGATGCTGGCGGTTTATCCGGGCCTCGCCATCTTCGTCACCGTGATCGCCTTCAATTTCCTTGGCGACGGCCTGCAAGACGCCCTCGATCCGCGCGCCCTGGGGCGCTAATGAGGGATGAGCGCTATATGTTTGCTGACTAACTCAGTGTCGGGTTGGATCAATGAATCGACAATCGAAAAATGATCCAAGTCCTTTGGAACATAGACCTCCGCCGGATAGCCGAGGCCCCGCCAAAACTCATCCATAACGCGGGTTTGTCGATGATATTCCTCTGACTCATCGTCGCCCAATACGATCAATATCGGCGCCGCAACAGGGTAGTTTTGCGCCACCGGGGTATTGCGCGCGGTTACCGCCGCGTCCATGCCCAAGACATCATTGAGGTAGCACAGGCGGATCGGTTCCATTTCATAGAGCCCGCTGATCGTGCTGCCGGCCTTGACCAGGTCGGTCGGCAAGCCGGCGCCAAACGCTGGCCAATCGGTTGCCAACAACATCATCACCAAATGGCCACCGGCGGAGTGACCACAGGCCGTGATCCGGTTTGGATCGGCGCCGTACGCGGCGGCATGTTGATACAGCCACGCGAGCGCCGCCCGGTTTTGGCGGACAATCTCGTCCATGCCGTGGTCCGGGGCAAGCGCGTAGTTGATTACCGCGACCGAAACGCCATGGGCCACCATGCCTTCGGCAACGTATGAGAAATCTGCTTTGTCGAGCGACTGCCAGTAGCCGCCGTGGATAAACACCCACAACGGCGCGTTCGGCGACGCCGCGGGAAATATGTCGAGCCTTTCCGTCGCCGCCGGACCGTAGGACAAATCCAGACGGCAGGTCAATTTGTCACGCGTCTCCGCGCTCCACGCCTGCCATTTGGTGAAATGCTCAATATATCTCGGGAAACGTTTTCGATTGTTGTATTGGGCGTCCAGGCTGGCCCGGTCGAATTCGCGAAATATGATCGGTCCACCCATTCTCCGCGCCTTCCCCGTTGTTTGTCGTCGGCATGTCCACGCTTTGCCGGATCAGCTGTTACGCGCTCGCCGATTCCTTGATGCGCTCGTCGATCCTCACTTTTTGGCCCGGTGTCGGCATCTGGGTACCGTCGACTTTGATCGTCTCGTAGACAGCGGGGCTGGTGATCTCGAGCAACTCCAAATCGACCGAATAGTCCTTCAGCTCGTGCAGGGTATTGCCGGGGATCGTGACCGCGTCCCCTTCTTCATATTTGATCAAGCCATGGTCTTCGTAGAAAAACGACACCCATCCCTTCAGCACCATCGCGAACTGCCAATCAACCACATGACGGTGCAGTCCGTTATGGCCACCATCCAGATGCTTCGCCTTGATGATATGAGCGTGAACGTGCCCCTTGGTCGCGTCCGCGATGCCCAGATCGCGATACATAAACTCCTCGCGCAGCCCGTCGGTCTCATATTCGGCGCCATTTGCCTGGCGCACCTCAAAAGTGTAGTCGGCAGGATTGGTTTGCCCGTTTCCGGCGGCAGTCTCTGACACGATCGTGGCCTCCTTCGGCCCTTTCTTGGATGCCAAATCCTACCACCCGAATCAAGTTGCCCGCAATCGGCCTAGGTCCCGTTACTTGCCCTCGAATTAACGGATTTTCAGGGAAGAAATGGGACTGAGGAGGGTGTGATCACGCTTTTCGACAAATCTTGGCACCGGATGTCCCGGCGCGCCTCGATGGTGCTGGCCACCGCGTTCATGTGGCTGGCGACCGCGCTTGCGGGCTATAGCCTCGCCGCCGACGGTGACCCGGCCGGCCTCTATGAAGGTGTCCGCGCGTTCCAAGACGGCGACTATGCACATGCGATGACGGCGCTCCGACCGCTCGCCAAGGGCGGCCACGGCGAAGCCCAATACTATGTCGGGTTCATGTATGGCCAGGGCCTCGGCGTTGCGCAAGACCATGATCTTGCGGTGTCCTGGTATGAAAAGGCTGCCGGCACCGGCCATATGGGCGCGCAAAACTATCTCGGCATGATGTATTTCGAAGGCCGTGACGTCGCTCGGGACTTCACAAGGGCCTTTGTCTATTTCGAACTTGCCGCCGCCAGCGGCAACCAGGACGCGGCCAACAATCGCCTCATCGTGGCGCGCAAGATGACCTCCGAGCAGATCGCAGAAGCCCAGCAACAGGCGCGCGACATTCTGGCCGCGGCTGATCAGAAAAACGCCGGCCTTTCACCGCGCCGTTTGTCCAGCGGCGTCATTGCGTCCTCAGACGGTCATATCCTGACACATTTTCGCGCGGTCGACGGCTGCGAAGACCTGCGCATCCGCGTAGATGGTCAGACCATGCCGGGCGAAATCGCGGTTCTCGATCGATTCAATGGTTTGGCGCTGATTTCGGCGCCGATATCGTTCGCCGCCGCCGTGGCGTTTCGAACGACAGCCGCCCGTATCGGGGAATCCGTGGTCGTGATGGCCCACCATTTGGACGAAGACCGCAAGCCAGCGCTGCGTGAGACCGAGACAGCCATATTCGAATCGGATCGTTTGGAACGAGTCGACCATCGCTATTTACAGCTGTCATCGCAATTGACCGACCTGGACCTCGGCGCGCCCGTGTTTGACTTGAGTGGCCATGTACTGGCGATAGCGGAGCCAGGTCTGCGTCCCAACTTGATCGCCAAAGTTCATGGCCGCCCGCCCGAGGCCCTCTCTTTCGCGTTGAATGGGGTCACCTTGCGATTGCCGTTCGACATGAACGGCGTGCGCTATGACGAAGCGCCGCCCGATGGCCCCAAAACACGCGCTGAATTGAGCGATTGGGGAGCCGCGGTCACGGTCGCGATCGAGTGCTGGCGCCTGGCAGAATAGGTCTTTTCACAACGCCTTGGCGACAATTTGGCGAGGCATCCGCGGGATTCGACCGGTTGCCATGAAGCTGCCTTTTTCCGGCCCAAGATTGGCCAAACTGCGCTGCGATAAGAACCATGCTGTCTAACGTGTTCGGGAGTTCTTGATTCAATCATACGACCGACCCACATAGGCGACGGGATCAACCGGCCGTGCCACGGTTCCAAGCGCCGAGTGAGTTGGTGCCGTGTGCAATAGACCGAACCCAACCTCCCCTGGCGGGACGATCCGTATCCCTCCCCCCCTGTTCGGATGCTGCATGTCCCGCCGACTTCCTCGCCCCCTCCGTGATTGGAGGGGGTTTTTTTGTCGGCGGGCGATACGGAAATTTCCGGTCGTCCTGGCTAGGCAACCTGTCGCAAAGGCAAAAAATCAGTCATAGTGGCAGCGATGAGTTGGGGGCACTGGTCGGTCAAGACCGCGACAGGCAGGGTGCCGCTGAGGTAAACGCGAACGAGCCCATATGCAAAAGATTGCGCCGTCGCAACGCGGAGCAACCGTCGACGTCACCTTCGCCGACCACCGTTACACGCCGACCAAAACCGCCGGCGAGGAGAACTTTCCCGTCGGTTCGTGGCTGCTGCCGGCGCATCTGCGGCAACATGTCGCGACCTACTACGATTTCGCCCGCGCCATCGATGACATCGCGGACGATCCCCACCGAGCGGCCGCCCAGAAGATTGCTGAGCTGGACGCCATGGAAGCCGTGTTGCGTGGGCGTGAGCCCGTCAATGACATGGAGGTCCGTGCGGCGCGATTGCACCGAAGCCTGACCGCGACACGGATTCCCATCGCCCATGGCACCGACCTGTGTATCGCTTTCCGGCGTGATGCCATCAAGCACCGATACAGCGACTGGGTTGATTTGATGCACTATTGCCGCTATTCGGCGGCCCCGGTGGGCCGTTACCTGCTCGATCTTCACGGCGAAAATCGTGATACATGGCCGGCCGCCGATGCCCTGTGCGCATCGCTGCAGGTGATCAATCACTTGCAGGATTGCCGGCAGGATTACCTGACCCTGGATCGGGTGTATCTGCCAAGCAACTGGATTCACGCCGCTGGCGCGCGTTTTGAGTCTCTGGCCGCAAAAGCCGTTACACCGGCCCTGCGCGCGGTTCTTGACCAGTGTCTCGACGGTGTCGACGCATTGAACCGCGAAGCCGCGTCGCTGCCCGGTCTGATTCGCAATCGGCGCATGCGATTGGAAGCCGCCGTAATCGTCGACATCGCACACCGTCTGGCGAGATTGTTGCGCCGGCGCGACCCGCTCGCCGAACGTGTCAAGTTGGCAGCCATGCATAAAATATTGTGTCTGCTGGGTGGCCTGAGGCGATCCCTGTGAGCGCGGCCGAAATCACCGATCGCGAGGCCAATAGCCACGTCGAGACTATGGTGCGCCAGGCCGGCTCGTCGTTCTATTGGGGTATGCGGTTGCTGCCGCCAATGAAACAATCGGCGATGTACGCAATATACGCCTTTTGCCGCGCGGTCGACGATGTTGCCGATGAACCTGCCCCACAAACGGGCAAATTAGCGGCGCTAGACCGGTGGCGCCACGAGGTGGTGGCGATTTTCGATAATCGCCCGACGACGTTAATCGGCCGCGCCTTGGTCGACCCGGTGCGGCGTTTCAGCCTCGCGCAGCGCGATTTCAACGCGATCCTTGATGGTGTCGAGACCGACGCGCGCGGACCGGTCACCGCCCCGACGATGGCGGATCTGGAGACTTATTGCGCACGGGTCGCCGGTGCGGTGGGACTGCTATCCGTACGAGTCTTTGAATGCCGCCATCGCCTTGCCGACACCTTCGCCCTTGCCACCGGCCACGCCCTTCAATTGACAAACATTTTGCGCGACATTGATGAAGATGCCGAAGTCGGTCGACTTTATTTGCCGCGCGAATTGCTGCTGGCGGCAAATATCGATACAACAGTCCCCATCGAGGTGCGGCGTCATCCCAATCTTGGCCAAGCTTGTGCAGCCCTCGCCGCAATCGCAGAAAGGCGTTTCGACGAAGCCGATGAACTGCGCACAGCCATGCCAGCAACCGCGGCGGCGACTTTGCGGTCCGCGGTCATTATGACCGCCATGTATCGACGCATTCTGGGCCGCCTGTCGGCGCGCGGCTGGAACGCATTGGAGCAGCCGGTGCGCTTGGGCCGCGCTGAGAAACTATGGCTAGCGATCCGCCACGGCATGCTGCCCACCTGATGACATGACCGGCACTGTTCATATCGTCGGCGCGGGATTGGCTGGCTTGGCCGCCGGCGTTGAATTGACCGACAAGGGTGTCGACGTGGTTGTCTACGAGGCTGCGGGCCACGCCGGCGGCCGTTGCCGATCGCTTTATGACCGCACACTCGGCGCAATGATTGACAATGGCAATCATCTGATCATGGCCGGCAACCGGGCCACGTTTCGTTACCTAGAGGCAATCGGCGCAAGTGACAGGTTTACCACCGTGGCACCAGCGCGCTTTCCGTTTCTTGACCTGGAGACCGGGGAACGCTGGACCGTTCGCCCCAACCAGGGCCCTATTCCGTGGTGGATGTTTTCGCCCAGTGGCCGCATTCCCGGCACCAAAGCTGTCGATTATTTGAGGGCGGCGCGGCTGCCAATCGCGCATCGTCACGCAACGGTGGCTGAAGTGTTGGGCGCCGCAAGAACCTTGTACAAACGATTGTGGGAACCGCTGGCAACCGCAGCCCTGAACACGGACCCGAGCGAAGCCGCCGCGCGTCTATTATGGCCAGTTGTGGCTGAAACATTTTTGCGGGGCGAGGCATTTTGTCGCCCCTATGTGGCGACCGACGGTCTATCGCATGCCCTGATCGATCCCGCGCTCGCCAAGATCGGCGCCGGCCGTGTGCGATTCGGCCATCGGTTGCGTGGGCTTGACCGTGACGGGGCACGCGTGACGGGTCTGGCCTTCGGCCGCGACGATGTCGCGCTGGGCAGCCAGGATAGCCTGGTCTTGGCGCTGCCGCCCGCGGCGACCAAGGCTCTATTGCCCGATATCGAAGTACCGGGTGAGAGCCGCACCATTGTCAATGCCCACTTCCGACTTGACCACGCCCCGTTGTTGCCGGATCAGTCGCCCTTGATGGGCTTGATCGGGGGTGTCGCGCAATGGCTGTTTGTGCGCGGCCGAATGGTGTCCGTAACCGTCAGCGCTGCCGATTCCTTGGCCGCTCAGACCAGCGAGACCATTGCAACGGTTTTGTGGCGCGACGTTGCGCGCGCCTTGGCCCTGGACGAAAGTAGACCATCGCCCAGTCGCGTGATCAACGAGCGTCGCGCGACAATCGCGCAAACACCGGTCGAAAATCAGCGCCGACCATCCAGCGAAACACGTTTCGCCAATCTTTTTCTCGCTGGCGACTGGATCGATACCGGCCTGCCGGCAACCATCGAAAGCGCCGTCCGCGCCGGCCAACATGCCGCAGCGTTGGCACAGACCTACCGCCGGCCGTTAGCGGTCGGTTTGGCCCGCCGCGAAATATTGCCGGTTGCCGACAACGCGGCCGCCGCCGATCGCGGCCCCAAAAAAGCCATACATTAGGCTAACTATAGCCACCACCAGTTGCACAAATGACACGGAATCAACAGCTTCACTGATGGTCTTCGCTGCGATCCATTAAACCAAATTGAAACAAAGGGTTTTTGCCGTTAGGTTTTTTGATTTGCGACGTGTGACGAAATGCATCAATGGGCCCGCGCCGTGTCGGCGGCGCGGTGGCATGAACGGGCTGAGTTCAGCCCCTGGGGAGACGAGCAATTAGCACAAAAGACGAACCAACGTTGCTCGACCAGGTGACGTGGCCCAAGGATCTGCGGCAACTGCCAGAGTCCGACTTGCGCCGTGTGGCGGACGAACTGCGGCAAGAGGTCATTGAAGTCGTCTCGCATACCGGTGGCCATCTCGGCGCGGGGCTCGGTGTTGTCGAGCTCACCGTCGCGCTCCATTATGTGTTCGATACGCCCCGTGATCGCTTGATTTGGGACGTCGGCCATCAAGCCTATCCTCACAAGATCCTTACCGGTCGACGCAGCCGCATGCGGACTTTGCGTCAGCCTGGTGGTTTGTCCGGTTTCACCAAACGCAGCGAAAGCGTCTACGACCCGTTTGGCGCGGCGCATTCATCGACATCGATTTCCTCCGGTCTTGGCATGGCCGTCGCGCGGGACTTGGACAAGGGCGACAATCGGGTCGTCGCGGTGATTGGCGACGGCGCCATGAGTGCCGGCATGGCCTACGAGGCCATGAACAATGCTGGAACAATGAACAGCCGACTGATCGTTGTTTTGAACGACAATGATATGTCAATCGCGCCACCTGTCGGCGCGATGAGCGCCTATTTGTCGCGGCTCATATCGTCACATTCCTATCGCAGCCTGCGCTATGTGGCGGCGCTCGTCGCGCGCAAGTTTCCACGCCCAATGGAACAAGCGTTCAAGCGCGCTGAGGAATATGCGCGCGGCATGGTGACCGGCGGGACTCTGTTTGAGGAGCTGGGTTTCTATTATGTCGGTCCGATCGATGGCCACAATCTCGATCATTTGCTGCCAATCCTGAAGAACATACGGGACGAGCCGGCTGGCGGCCCGGTGCTCTTGCACGTCGTAACCCGCAAGGGTCACGGCTACTCGCCGGCCGAAGCCTCAGCCGACAAGTTTCACGGCGTCAGCAAATTTGACGTGGTCACCGGCGCGCAAGCGAAGAAAAAGGGCAACGCCCCCAGTTATACCTCGGTCTTTGCCAAGGCACTGATCGAGGAAGCCAGACATGACGACAAGATCGTGGCGATCTCCGCGGCCATGCCATCAGGCACGGGCATCGACAAATTTGCCGACATATTTCCGGACCGGGCCTTCGACGTCGGGATTGCCGAGCAACACGCGGTCACTTTTGCCGCGGGGCTTGCCACAGAAGGCTACAAGCCGTTCGCGGCGATCTATTCGACTTTTCTGCAGCGCGGCTATGATCAGGTTGTCCATGACGTGGCCATCCAGGAATTGCCGGTGCGTTTCGCCATTGATCGGGCCGGCTTGGTCGGCGCTGACGGTCCGACCCACGCCGGGTCGTTTGACATCACTTGTCTGTCGGCCTTGCCCGGATTCGTCGTCATGGCTGCGGCGGACGAGGCCGAACTCATGCATATGATCGCGACCGCCGCGCAGATCGATGATCGCCCCAGTGCCGTGCGCTATCCGCGCGGCGAGGGCTCGGGCGTCGATTTGCCCGAACGCGGTACTCCTTTGGAGATTGGCAAGGGCCGTGTTCTGCGCGAGGGCACGACGGTCGCCATCCTGTCGTTAGGCGCGCGATTGGGTGAATGCATAAGGGCCGCCGACGACTTGGCCGCGCGCGGTCTGTCAACGACCGTGGCCGATGCCCGTTTTGCAAAACCCTTGGACACGGCTTTGCTCAGGCGCCTGGCGGCCAATCACGAAGTGCTCGTAACGATTGAAGAAGGCGCCGTGGGCGGTTTCGCGGCCCATGTTCTGACCTATTTGGCCAAAGAAGGGCTGCTCGACCGCGGCTTGAAAATTCGGCCGATGATGTTGCCCGATCGCTTCATTGATCACGGCACGCCGGCCGGAATGTACGAGGAGGCCGCGTTGACCGCCGCTGATATCGTCTCGACCGCTATGGCCGCCTTGGCGCGTGGTTCCGATCTCGCGGCCGAGCTGGCCTAGCGGTTGGACAGGGCGGGATGAGGAGCACCGCGGCACCCAGGCTCAGTCCCGAAACGCCGTTCGATCTTGATGATCGGCTGGATCAAGTCATCGAGTCGTCGCGAACCGCGGTGCTGGCGGAACAACGTCCGGACGGGCATTGGGTCTTTCCGCTGGAAGCGGATTGTACGATACCAGCCGAATATATTCTGCTCGGCCACTATTTGAACGAGATCAACCCGACCACAGACACAAAATTGGCCGCCTATATTCGCGCGCGCCAACGAACTGACGGCGGTTGGCCATTGTTCCACGATGGCGACACGGATCTAAGCTGCACGGTCAAAGCGTATTACGCATTGAAATTGGCCGGCGACCCGGCGGATGCGCCCCATATGCGCAGGGCCCGCGACATTGTCTTGGCCCATGGCGGCGCGGCCCGGAGCAATGTCTTCACGCGCACGACCTTGGCTCTGTTTGGACAGGTGCCATGGCATGCTGTGCCCATGATGCCAGTCGAAATCATGCTGCTGCCACGATGGTTTCCGTTTCATCTGACCAAAGTGTCTTATTGGTCGCGTACGGTGATTGCACCGCTTCTGATCCTGATGGCCCTGCGCCCGCAAGCGCGCAATCCACAGGCCGTGGGGATCAGCGAGCTGTTCCTGACGCCACCCGATCAGGAACGCCATTTTTTCGCCGATCGCGGCCCGATTGAACGGGCGTTTCGTCTGCTCGACCGTGTATTGCGGTGGCTCGACCCCATCATGCCGCGCCAGTTGCGGCGGCGCGCCATCGCGCGTGCCGTGGCATTCACAAGTGAACGGCTCAATGGCGATGACGGGCTTGGCGCCATATTTCCGGCGATGGCCAATGCTCTGATGGCGTTCGATGCGCTCGGCCATGACAACCACCGCGACCGGCGCGATTTGTGCCGGGCCGCGATCGACAAATTGCTCGTGTTCGATGACGAAAGCGGTTTTTGCCAGCCCTGCCTGTCGCCGGTCTGGGATACATCTTTAGCCGCCCATGCTTTGCTCGAGGCCGACGATCGTCATGCCGGAAATCGGATCACGGCGTCGCTGGACTGGCTAGCCGAGCGGCAGGTGTTGACCGGCGCGGCCGATTGGCAAGTGCGGGCGCCAAACGTGGCGCCGGGTGGTTGGGCATTCCAATACAACAACCCCCACTATCCCGATGTCGACGATACCGCCGTCGTCATGATGGCAATGCATCGCGCCGACCCGGCCAGATATGCCGATGCCATCAACCGCGGCGCGACATGGCTGAAAGGCATGCAGAGCAAGAATGGTGGCTGGGGCGCCTTCGATATCGACAATACCCACGACTACCTCAACCACATTCCTTTCGCCGATCATGGCGCGTTGTTGGATCCACCAACAGAGGACGTGACGGCACGTTGCGTGAGCGCGTTGTGTCAGATTGGCCACAGCGCAAACGAGCCGTCGATTGCAAGGGGCCTGGCCTTTCTGCGGGCCAGTCAGCAGCCCGATGGATCGTGGTTTGGTCGATGGGGTACAAATTATGTCTATGGTACCTGGTCCGTATTATGTGCATTCAATGCTGCGGGTGAGCCCGACTCGGCGCCCCACATTCGAAAGGCCGTCGCTTGGTTGAAGAATCAGCAACGCGCCGACGGCGGGTGGGGTGAAGATGGCGCCACTTATTGGCCGGCCCGGCGCGGCGAAGCCAAGACCAGCACACCGTCACAGACGGCCTGGGCACTGTTGGGGCTGATGATGGCCGGCGAGGTCGGCTCCGACAGCGTCAAGCATGGCATTCAATATCTATTGGCGGCGCCTCGCGACGGCGCGCGCTGGCACGAGGAAGAATTCACCGCGGTCGGCTTTCCGCGCGTTTTCTATCTGCGCTATCACGGTTACGCGGCCTATTTCCCGCTCTGGGCTTTGGCGCGCTATCGTAATCTGCGCCGCGCCAACAGTCGGCGACCGGCTTTTGGCATGTGACGCGCGTTCGTCCGTCTCGCGCCCCAATTGGAATCGTTACGGGCTTGAACGCGGAACGCCGCCTGGTAACGCGCCTTTTGTGGACGTCACGTGGAACCGCCCCAGCGCCCATCGCGACGTGTTGTGGCCCAGGTCCGGAAGCGGCCGCACGCGCCGCCGCAGCGGCCATCGCGGATGGCGCCACCGCGCTCGCGAGCGTCGGCTTTGCTGGAGGACTGCGCCCGCGGCTGGGCTCGGGCACAACGGTCGTCGCGCGCGCGGTGGTCGACAGCGCGGGCAACAGCTTTGCCTGTGACCCGCACTGGCGCCGATTGGTTTTGGGCGCCGTTCTGAATCACGACAGCGTCCTCGATGGAACCATTTGCAGCGTCGCCGAACCTGTCGCGACCCGCGCCGCAAAAGCAGCCCTGTATGACCGTTTGAGGTGTGACGCTGTCGATATGGAGAGTGCCACGGTCGCGCAGACCGCGGCGCTGTCTGATGTTCCGTTCATTGCTTTGCGCGTGGTCGCGGATCCGGCTTGGTGCCAGCTTCCCCCCGCCGCACTTCAAGCCCTAACCGAGCAGGGCGGCGTAAGCCCACGTGCCGCCCTCGTGGGCGTCGCCGCCGCACCCTGGCAACTGCCCAACCTGATTCGCGTGGGCATTCATACCGCGCGCGCCCGGCGCGCGCTACGCCGCATGCTCGCGGTCGCGGGCGACGCCTTGTGCGCCGTCTCCGTCATCGAGAAACTTTGACACGTTCCGCTCGAACACATAGTCCGCTGGCCGCGCCTGCGACAAATCGATCTCAGGCGCCATCGGACCATCGGTCCGGATGCCACGCAACTTGACCGCAAGGGCGCGCAGCGGCTTGGCGACCGTATCCGCGACCGCGCTCGGCTCGTATCCGCAGTGAACCATGCAATCAGCGCACTTCTCGTAGCGGCCGGTGCCGAATTTGTCCCAATCAGTCGAGTCCATTAGGTCTCTAAATGAAGAGGCCGTGCCTTCGGCGAGCAAGTAGCACGGTCGCTGCCAACCAAATATGTTGCGCGTTGGGTTACCCCACGGTGTGCAATGGTAGCTCTGATTGCCAGCCAGGAAATCCAAAAACATGTGCGACTGGCTAAACCGCCAGCGCCGCCCCTTGCCGCGCCGGAACACATCGCGGAACAAGTTTTTGGTCTTATTGCGGGTCAGGAAATGTGTTTGATCCGGCGCGCGTTCATAGGCATAGCCGGGCGAAACCGTAATGCCTTCGACGCCTAGCGACATACAATAGTCAAAAAACTCCGCGACGCGCTCCGAGTGCGCGCCATCAAACAATGTACAATTAACGTTGACACGAAAGCCTTGATCGCGCGCTTCCCTGATAGCATCGATCGCCCGGTCAAACACGCCGTCTTGACAGACCGCGCGGTCGTGTTCCTCGCGCAGGCCATCCAAATGAACGGAGAAAGTCAAGTAGGGCGTTGGTGAAAACAGATGCAACTTTTTCTTGAGTAGCAAAGCATTTGTGCACAAATAAACGAACTTCTTGCGCGCCACGATGCCTGCGACAATTTGATCAATTTCCTTATGAAGCAACGGCTCCCCGCCTGGAATGGAAACCACGGGCGCGCCGCATTCGTCGACCGCATCCAGGCATTCCTGCACCGACAAGCGACGGTTCAGGATCTCATCCGGATAGTCGATCTTGCCGCAACCGGCACACGCCAAATTGCATCGAAACAGGGGCTCAAGCATCAGCACAAGAGGATAACGGGTCTCACCCCGCAACCGCCTAGACAGAACATACCGGCCAACGGTGTAAGCTTGGATCAACGGTACCGCCACTGCTTATGTCTCCTTCGAAACGGCCGAAACCGTATCTGACGATCAGCCTGCCTCGGCCAAGAGCGCCGCAGGCAATTTGAACTGGACGCGCTCAACAACACCATCCAATACGCGAACGTCGACCGATCCCATTTCATGCAAGCGATCGACCACTTCCTGTACCAACTGCTCGGGCGCCGACGCCCCCGCGGTCACGCCCACCGTGCCTGCCGATACCAACCACGCCGGATCGATGGCTGTTGAGTCATCGATCAAATAGCTGGCAACACTGTGTTCTTCACCGATCTCACGCAGTCGATTGGAATTCGAACTGTTTTGCGCACCAACAACCAACATCACGTCAACTTGATCAGCCAACGTCCGTGCGGCAGTTTGGCGATTTTGCGTAGCATAGCAAATATCGCGAAGGTCGGGACCGCTGATATTGGGAAATCTGGCGCGTAGCGCCTCGATCACATCGCGCGTATCGTCGACGCTCAGCGTCGTTTGGGTCACATAGGCGAGTTTTTCCGGATCGCGCACCGACAGCTGTTCGACATCGCCGACGGATGAAACCAGCAAGACACCGCCTTCGACGCGCCCGCTCGTGCCCTCAACCTCCGGATGCCCGCGATGTCCGATCAGAATCACCTGCCGGCCCTGCAACGCAAAACGTTGCGCCTCGTGATGAACCTTGCCCACCAGTGGGCATGTCGCATCGATGACCGACAAGCCGCGCCGCCCGGCTTCGTCTTCAACATTTTGTGAAACGCCATGAGCACTGAAAATTGTCACCGCGTCGTCTGGAATCTCGTCGAGCTCTTCGACAAAAACCGCGCCCTTGGCGCGAAGTTCCTCGACCACGCGCTTGTTGTGGACGATCTCGTGACGCACGTAGACTGGCGGCCCATACCGTTCCAGCGCACGCTCAACAATCTCTATAGCGCGTTCGACGCCGGCGCAGAACCCGCGCGGTTGAGCCAAAATTACTCGCATTTCTTATCTTCCGAATGCCGGCTGGCGGCCGGTTCTCAGCGTCCGCCCGCGCCGCCTTTTTGCACGCCAAATCCAAACTAACTGAAAAGACACCATGCCGCCAACAATCGCGTGCGACTGACCAATCTATTTCCCTAATCTGGTCAGGGACTTAAAGGCGCAAACGATAATTCCCAAGGAAACTCGTTGGCCAGCAGACCTGGCCCTGCATGCAACGGCCATTGTCCGGTTGCAATCTTGCCTTGACCCAGCGAACAATATCGCAATCCGACAAAAAACGATGGAGAGGATCAAATGCACGCGACTGCTCGATGGACCTGTCTTGTTGCCCTGATCATGGGTTCTGTTGTTGCCATCAACCCACAATCCCAGGCCGCTGATGAACCCGAAAACATTATCAAGTATCGCCAAAACGTTATGAAAGCGATCGGCGCGCATATCACCAATATCGCGGCTGTCGTCAAAGGCGAGGTCACCTATGTGGAGAACACAGCACTGAATGCCCGGGCCATTCGCGAATTGCTGACGCTGATTCCGGACCTATTTCCGGAAGGCACCGACACCGGCAAGACAAATGCGCTGCCGGATATCTGGACCGACCGTGCCAAGTTCGATGAATTGGCGGACGCCATGAACGGTCCTGCCGACGAGATGGTCGCGGCTGCCGAAACCAACGACATGGCAACGATCGGCGAGGCGCTCGGCAAGTTGGGCAAGGCATGTGGAAATTGTCACAAACCATTCCGCAAAGAGCTCTAATATCGCTGACGGGTCGGCTGCGCACCGTGCGCGGACTCGACGCGATTTTGCGATCATCCTGGCGTGGTTTCGCGACGGCAATGTCGCTTGCGCTCGCGCCGCCGACGGCGGGCGCCCAGGACGGCGATGGAGCGTCGACAGTTGCAGCCGCCGTCGCCCGGGGCGCCTATATCCTGCGCGCCGGCGGCTGCGTCGCCTGTCATACGGCGACCGACATGGACGGCCCGTTCCTGGCTGGCGGAGCAGCCATCGAAACGCCATTTGGGCGGTTCTACGCGCCCAACATCACGCCTGACCGCGAACATGGTATCGGCCGATGGACGGAAGCTGATTTTACCCGCGCCATGACCCAAGGGCGCGCGCCCGATAGCACAGCCTATTACCCGGTGTTTCCCTATCCGACTTACACGCGGATGTCGGCGGGCGATATCGCGGACCTGTGGGCGTATTTGCAGACCGTACCCGGCGATCCGACGCCGCGACGGCAACATGAAGTGGCGTTCCCCTTCTCGTTCCGTTGGCTGAATCAACTATGGCAAACGGCATTTTTTCATCCCGGTCCTTTTCGCGGCCATCACGGACGCGATCCGGTCTGGAACCGGGGCGCATATTTGGCTGAAGCGTTGGGCCACTGCGGCACATGTCACACACCACGCAACCTGCTCGGCGGCCCGCAATTGGCCATGGTTCAGGCTGGTACACGATTGCCGAACAGCGAAAACACCGTACCCAATATCACGCCCGACAGCGAGACCGGCATTGGTGACTGGAGTGAGGGCGATATCGTCTGGTTGCTCAAAATGGGGTTCCGGCCTGACGGCAATGATGTGCAAGGCACGATGGCGGAAGTCATTGAGCACAGCACCAGCCATCTTTCGAATGATGATTTGAAAGCTCTGGCCACTTATCTGCGTGCGCTGCCGCCGGTCGACAATCCGATTCGCGTAAGACCAACAACCGACGACGGCGATACAGGCGACGCGTGGTAGCTCGAGAAGATCACGCGACTGTCAGACTGTGGCCAGACTCTGCGCAGATCTGGGCGTTTTCGTGGCGCGGCTCAAAAAAACGTGATCGGGCGATTGATCGACCCGATCGAAGCGCCACATAGCCGGCAAGCGCGGCACGTCGCCGTGCATTCTTGTTCAAATCAAGACGACAGCGGCGAACCGAACACGAACATCGGCCGCTGCTTGCGTCGGTGCCAACAGCTTGGCGCCATCGTCGTGAAGGAGTTTTCGACCTGATGCTTGAGATCCCCGTGCGCGCTCCCGCGGGCGCGCGTGTTCGCAATACTGCCGTGGCCGGCATTGTGCTGATCGCGTCTCTCTGGGTTAGCGCTGTCGCCCAAGCGCGCTCGGCGCCGGACAGCTTTGCCGGCCTGGCCGCCGATTTGATCCCGGCCGTCGTCAACATTTCGACAGAGAAACGCGTCGATGTCGATCCCCGCATGGCGCCGCAAGATCGACCCCAGTTTCCGCCCGGCTCACCATTTGAAGAGTTTTTCGATCGCTTTTTTGGTCCGTCTCAACCCAATGGCGGGCGACCACGCCAGCTGCCAACCTCACTTGGATCCGGGTTCATTGTCGACTCACAGGGCTATGTGGTGACAAATAACCACGTCGTTGCCGAGGCCACCGAAATATCGGTCATATTGCATGACGAACGAACCCTGCCGGCAACCGTAATTGGACGCGACCCAAAGACCGACTTGGCACTGTTGAAGATTGACGCGGACACCCCCCTGCCAGCCGTGGAATTCGGCGATTCCGATGCCGCCCAGGTCGGCGACTGGGTGCTGGCGATTGGCAACCCCTTCGGGCTCGGCGGTACTGTGACCGCCGGAATCGTGTCCGCCCGGGCGCGCAACATCAACGCCGGTCCATTCGACGATTTCATTCAAACCGACGCGCCGATCAATCGTGGCAATTCGGGCGGCCCGCTGTTCGACATGAATGGCAAAGTGATCGGCGTCAATACCGCCATCTATTCGCCGACCGGCGGCAGCGTCGGCATCGGCTTTGCCATTTCTGCGGCTTTGGCTGAGCCGATTGTCGACCAATTAAAGGAACATGGCCGACCAATCCGGGGCTGGTTGGGTGTCCAGATTCAAGGTGTTACCGAAGATTTGGCCGACGGACTTGGCCTCGACTCGGCCGCCGGCGCCCTGGTCGCGGAAGTCGTCCCCGAAAGCCCGGCCGCCGCGGCCGGTTTCCAACCCGGCGACGTAATCGTCGGATTCGATGGCCAAGAGATCGATCGCGTGCGCACGCTGCCGCGGGCCGTCGCCAATACCCCGGTCGGGAGCCGCGTCGACGTCACCGTCATCCGTGACGGCCACGCCAAGACCATGTCGGTACGGATCGGACAGCTCGAGGAAGACGTGGTCGCCGCGTTGCCGACGCCGGCAAGCCCGTCGGGCAACACCGGCTTTGGGCTAGTGATCGCACCGCGCAGCGCTGATCTCGAGGCGCGCTACGATTTGGCCTCCGATGTCGACGGCATGGTGGTAGTCGGCGTGCGTCCGGGCTCGCCGGCCGCCGCGGCAGGGCTCGTGGAGGGCGACCTCATTGCCAAGGTCGGTGACACCAACGTGTCGGACGGCGACGATGTGCGCGAAGCTCTCCATAGGGCCGAACTGGCGGGCCATCGGACGGTCTTGTTCCTCGTCAACCGCCAGGGCACATCGCTGTTCTTGGCCATGCCCGTGGCGATTGGTTAAGAGCGCCACCCCGATACGTGACTTGGGGGCGCGAGGGCCGCGCGCCCTTTCGGGGCGGCTCCGATCAGGCGAAGCGCGGCGATCGCTTCTCACGATGAGAGGCGACGCCTTCGCGCACATCCGGCCCGGTGAAGCCGAGCATCTCCAACGCGCACGATGTGTCAAAGGTGGGACCTGCCATGCGCAGCCAGTTGTTGAGGGCGAATTTGGTCCAACGAATCGCCGTGCGCGACCCACCGGCCAGACGTTTGGCGACGTCCAAGGCCGTGTCCTGCAGAGCGTCATCGTCGACACACAGCGACACCAAGCCCACCCGTTCCGCCTCCTCCCCACTCAACGGTTCGCACAGCAACAGATGATATTTGGCCTTGGCCATGCCGCACAGCAGCGGCCACACTACCGCCGCGTGATCGCCGGCGGCGACCCCAAGCCGCGTGTGACCATCGATAATGCGGGCCGAACGCGCCGCGATGGAGATGTCCGCCAACAATCCGACCACCAGGCCCGCGCCGACGGCGGCGCCGTGCATTGCCGAAACGATTGGCGTATCGCAATTGATCAGGTTGTAAACCAGGTCCCGGGCCTCGCGCCAAACCCGTACGCGCGTATCCGCGTCGTCGATCATCGATTCGACCAGGTCAAAATCGCCACCAGCGGAAAATGCTCTTCCGGCGCCGCGCACAATGACTGCGTCAACGTCGGGGTCGTCGTCGATGGCGCGCCAAACCGCGGCCACTTGGGCGTGAGTCTCCGCATCGATGGCGTTGAATTTCTCCGGTCGATCAAAGGTCAAGCGCAGAATTTTTTCGGCCGGTTGATCAAATGTCAGGCGATCGAACGCCGCATAGCGCGCATCGCTGGTGGCCATGATGTGCCCTTTCAGATTAGAAGTCATGCTGGCTGGTCGGTTACCCTACTCGGCCGTGATGATCCAGACCAGGCGGACGAATACTGCGACCACAGCCACCATTTGCGCCATATTCAGAACAACGCTAAGGCGATGCAGGCGCCCGAAGGCGCGGACATCGGCTGGATTGCCGGCCAACCGACCCGCGCGGTGTCTTTCAATGCGGGGGATCAGAGCCTGACGCGCAAAAACAAAGCCAATCGAGACCGCCACCAGAACCGCGGCAGCCGCCATATCATGGAAAATGGTCGCCAGCGCCGCCAACGCACTGGCGATCGCCATGATCGCGTAGTAGACCGGGAATACGCCGGCCAGAAACGCGGCCGCCACGTCGCGCGGCAGTTTGGCGAACACCAAGGGTGTGACGACAAAAGCGAAAAAGACCATGGCCCCCATGATCACGCCGACGACCCCCAGCGCCACGACATAAGACACTGTCACCGTTCACTCCTACTCGGTCCCGGCCGGCTCGGATCGCGCGGCCGTATTCCACACCGATGCTATATCCATAGGAAGGGATTATGGCGAACAGTTTGACACTCACCGCCGCCGCTTTGGTTGCCATGCTCGATGGTTGGACCGGGCTGTGGCAGGGCCTGGTGGACTCCTCGGACGCAACTCTGGGCGCGGCACAAATCGCTGTGCCTGCTCCTATGCCGCCACCGATTGCGATCGATGTCGGTGACGGCACGTATACAAATGGCGGCGGCGGCCCGCGAGTGGCACTGTCGGCGGTATCAGTGTCGGGCAAGCACGGCGGCAAAGCGTGGCAATGGGCGGTCGGCGACGTGTATCTGACACCCCCCGACAGGCAGGACAATATCGTCCGCGTACTCCTACCGTCACCGCAAACGTTTCGGTTGGCGCAAGGCAAGACCGGGCGCGTGGTGACGTTGTGGGCAACCAATCTAGCCGCCGTGGTTCACCGCGATACGGCCGGCCGCGTATCACAGACACGGTTGACGGGCGACGGTATTACTTTGCAAAGCGGCGATCACGAATTTTCGGCCGAATCTCTGATCATTAAGAGTGAGCGCACCGCGCCCGATCGCGTCCGCATCGGCGTGGCGATTACGGATATTGTGTTACCGGCGGCCTGGCACCTTGGGCCGCCATTCGGTGACACGATGGAGAGCATAAAGATCGACGCCTGGGTCCACGGCTTGGGTGATCCGCGACCGACCTCAGCCGTCGCCTGGCGCGACGGCGGCGGCGTCGTCGGACTCAATCATGTCCGTGCCAAATGGGGTCCCTTGGCCGTGAACATTTCCGGACGGTTTGGCCTTGACGGTGTGCTCCGCCCCGAAGGCCGCGTCCGCGTCGCCATCACCGGGGTCGACGAAGCGCTGGTCGCGGCCACCGAAGCCGGTGTGATCAGTGAATCCACCCGCAACGCAGCAAGCGACGGGCTAGCGCGGCTGGCCCGTCTGCGGCAGACTGATGCTGTCACGGATCTCAGCCTTAGTTTTGAACTGGGCGGCGGACGCCTGAGTTTCGAGGGTCTGCCATTGGTCGGCTTGCCGGCGATCGCTAAAATGCCCAAGCCTGCGGCGCCCGGGTGTGAAACGAAAGACGCACCCAACTGCTGACCAAGCAGAGTTGGATTTACAAATAAGCGCGGCGACGCGCTTGTTCCGGGCGCGTCGCCGCAATTCACAGGAGCGGATCGGCTACGGCAACTGATAGCCGTCCTTGACCATTTGAATCTTATAGAGGCTCTTGCCTGAGGTGACGTAGAGAACATTGGATTCGTCGCCACGGCCAAAACCAACATTGGTCGGCAGCTCTTCTCCGGTTGAAACATAAGCAAGTTCTTCGCCGTCTGGCGAAAAGACACCAATTCCGGGACGGTTTTCGGCACGCATTGCCACATAGAGATTGCCGTCCACGTCGGTGACCAGGCCGTCGGGGCCGCTATAGGGCGCGTAGTCGACCAGAACGCGGCGATTGCTCGCGGTACCATCCTCGGCCAGATCGTAGGCTTGTAGAAGATGTGGTCCGACCAAGGTCCCCTCGCCTTCTTCCAGCTGCATGAATCCGAACCAGCCATTGTCGTTGCTCACCACGTAGAGGGTCTTCTGGTCAGGTGAGATCAAAACGCCATTGGTCTTACCAGCGTCGGTGATTATGCGATTGACCGTGCCATCGGGATCGAGGCGGTAAACCGCGTAACCCGGTTGGAAAATGGGTTCGTGGCCCAAATAGCGTGGATCCGAGAAATAGATCCGTCCCTTCTCGTCAATGGTGATGTCGTTGAGAGCATTGTACGATTCACCATTGTACGTGCCGGTCAAGATATAGCTCTTGCCTGTCTCCATATCGGTCTTGACCAACATGCGGCCGCCATAGTCGGCACCAAGAGCCGCAATCATATTGCCGTCGCGATCGAATTTGATGCCGTTCGACATGCCACTGGGCGACCGGAATATCGTCGCCTCGCCGGTCTTCGGATCGTAACGCCAGATGTTGCCAGCTTGCGAATAAAGCCCTGCCTCGTCCTTGCAGAACTTTGTAAACGTGATGTCGCTGAAATACATGTAGCCGTCGTGACCTGCGGCGACGCCCTCGGTCAAGATACAGCCGCCATCCCACAACCTCATCAGTTTGGCACCTTCCGGCAGAACACTGGAATCGCCGGTCGGTGCCGGAAAACCGGCGTCTTCGCCTTCAAAATATTGCGCGAACGCGCTGGTACTGGTCGAAGCCAGCATCGCGATCGCCAGCACCGCTGTGGATATCGTGGCGCCCTTTAGCATCTGCTTCCTCCCAAAGTTGGGTTTTGTCCCCACCCAATCCATGCGCGCGGACACGGCTCCAATCGATCTCGCGAATTCGGAAGCTCATACGTCCGCCTCACCATGTCGTCTGCGGCGGGGCTCTGTTACGTGTGGTATATGCTAGGGCACGGTGGCCAGTGGGCCAAGCGGGCTTTGGCCGCTAGGCGTTCAAAGCACCGTATCGGTTACATCAAGTAAGGTCTTTTGGCGTGGTATACGACATCAATTGGGCCACGTCGGGCCCAGCCTGGCGCCATTGGGTGATCGCCAGTTCGTAACAGGCCAGCGCGCATGTCGGAAACTTGGACGCTATCAGCTTGGCATTCGGATCGCGCGACAACCGCGCCAGGCGGTTGGCGAAATCATGCAATCCTGGATTGTGCCCCACCAACATGACCGCCGAGGTGCCGTCATCTACCCCCCGTATGACACTGACAAGGGTGCCAACATTGGCGAGGTAGAGCTGTTCGAGATATTCGACCGTCGGCGCCAAATTGGCGGCGCCAAAGGCAACATCAACAGTTTGCCGACAGCGAATCGCGGGCGAACACAAAACGAGCTCAGGCGGTTGCTCCAGTCGCGCCAGATGGTGCCCGATGAGCAACGCCGCCCGCTCGCCACGGGCATTGAGGGGCCGCGCGGCGTCCTCGATGCCCGATTCATCCCAACTTGATTTCGCGTGCCTCAGCAGGTGCAGTTGTCGTGACACTGCCGAGCCCTCGTCAGATAGGAAAATGGTGGCGCCGGACTGCGCCGGCGCCGTCCATTAGCGCGCGGCTTGCACCTGCGCATCCATTTCGAGGTTCGCGATCAGACGTGATAGCGAGTCGTTAAGCTGACCCTGTTCCTTGCGGCCTATGCCACCCAACGCGATATCATTCACTTCGCCCGCCAACGGCACCAGTGATTTCTGGAGCGTCTTACCCTTGCGGGTCAGGCGAATATGAATCTGTCGGCGATCCGTTTCGCTGCGCACACGCTCAACCAAACCCTCGCGTTCCATACGATCCAAAGTCCGCACCATGGTGGGGGCTTCGATCCGCACGCGCTGGCTGAGCTCTTTCTGTGTGAGGCCATCTTCCTCCCACAAGCACAGAAGAACCGGTAGTTGTCCATATCCGATCCCCTTCGGCGTCAGGCGCGCTGCAAGCGCACGCGCAACCAAACGCGAAACCAGGGTGATCAGTTGGGCCGTTGATTCCGCACGTTTCGCTGGCGCCGCAGCGCTGGCTTTACCTGCAGACTTCCGCCGTGCGACCGACGTGGACTTGGCGACCGTGCTCGCGCGGGCTCTGGACTTGCCCTTTGCTACACGCTTTGTCGCCTTACCCGTCGATCGACGAGCAGTTGATTTTCTTGTCGTTTCCCGTGCCATACTAACCAAACCTCTTTTGCGGCTAGTCATTGTTTCACAAAGTGGGTTTACTTCCAAGTGGCCTATGCCGCGCAGCAATGCGGCCCTCCCAACACCGCATCGTGGCTAGCGATACGGTATCTCTTGTGAAAAAGCCCTGCCTAGGCAAGCCAGCGCTTGCGCCGTCGATAATGCTTCACATCGCGGTAACTACGGCGTCCGCTCTCGCTCAGACCCAAATAGAACTCCTTCACATCTTCGTTTTCGCGCAGAACCTTGGCGTCACCGTCAAGCACCACGCGTCCGTTTTCAAGGATATACCCATAGTCGGCATATCTGAGTGCGATCGTCGCATTTTGTTCAGCAATCAGAAAACTGACGCCTTCGTTCTTGTTTAATCGCGCAACGATCTCGAAAATCTCCTCAACCAACTGCGGGGCAAGCCCCATTGACGGCTCGTCGAGAAGAATAAGTTTCGGCCGTGCCATCAAGGCGCGGCCAATGGCTGTCATCTGTTGTTCGCCGCCCGAAACATACCCGGCTTGGGTTGTACGCCGATCGGCGAGGCGTGGAAAATAGTCATAGACGAGTTTTAGGTCGTCGCCAACTGCGCCGCGTCCATCGCGTCGTGTATAGGCGCCGGTTAGGAGGTTTTCCTCAACCGTCAAATGTTCAAAACAATGCCGACCTTCCATGACTTGAACGACGCCGCGAACGACCAATTCGTTCGGGCTAAGTTGTTCGACGCGCTCGTTCTGATAGAGGACCGACCCTTTCGTGACCGCGCCGCGTTCACTTCCCAGCAAATTCGAAACCGCTTTTAGCGTGGTGGTCTTGCCGGCGCCATTGGCACCAAGCAAAGATACCACAGCGCGTTCCGGCACTTGGAGCGATACACCCTTTAGCACCAAAATCACATGGTCATAGACGACTTCGATATTATTGACCGATAGCAAGGTCTGGACACCGGGATCAACTGCCGGTTCCATGACCTCTGCCATCGCCATTTGTTGCGAACTCATGAAAGCGCTCGATCAGCCGGCTGCCGCGCAATCTCTCGGCGTGATACCTTTTTCCGCAGCATAGGCCGCCGCCGATTCCTCGATCATTTCGCGGGTAAGCTCCCAATCCGGTTCAATCCACTGATCGGTGATCAGTTGCCACTTTTCGCCGTCCCACTGCTGGACGTTGACCATGCCGCGACCTTCATGATCTTCGCACGAAGTGCTCAGCGGCGAAAGCAACCCTTCGGCGCCTAATTCCTTGATACGCTCAGCAGTGATATCGAGATGCTCCAGAGCCCACTGGACCTCTTCCCCACTTAACGAACGGTTGCCAAACTTCACCATCGCCGTCCTAAAAGCTTCCGTCACCAAAATGCCCTGAATGACCCCTCGATTGTAGTAAATAGAACCAACTCGATCCGTGTCGATAGCGCCCTTACCGGCGTCATGGACATATTTCAGGATGTCCTGGATTATTGGAAAATCAGCGCCCGGCGCGTGGAACGTGGTCGTCACATAGCCGACCGCAGCCCGACCCGCTGGAATGACGTCTTCTTCAGATCCACACCACCATACGCCAACAATACGCTCGCGTGGAAAATTCACCCGTGCGGCTTCTTTTAAAGCCGTTGAGCACATCACGCCCCATCCGCGATTAATCACCCAATCGGGTTTAAACCGCCGGCCAATTTGAAGCCAGGTCGCTTTTTGATCGAGGCCAGGATGGGCAACCGGATAATGCTTCACTTCGAAGCCATATTTCTCGGCCATGCGATTGAGCACTGGCGATGATTCTTTTCCATAAGCCGAATCATGATGCAAATTGGCGATCTTCAGCCCGGCAAGCTTATCAAAGCCACCCGATTGTTGGGCGATATAAGCAATTTTCGCAGTGTTCTGATTCCAGTAGTTCGTGATCACCGGAAACAGATAGGGAAACACGCGACCGTCTGACGCGTCGGTGCGGCCATAGCCCACGGTCATGACCGGAATCCGGTCTTCCGCCGCGCGCTCCATGATCGCATAGGTCAAACCAGTCCCGAGCGGGTTGAAAACCGTCGCCCCCTTGTCGCCACGACCCTTAAGCCTCTCGTAACATTCGACCATGCGATCGGGCTGATAGGCGGTCTCGCACTCTTCCCACGTCAGGGGCACGCCATTTACGCCACCGTCGCGGGCGTTCAACATGGCCATGTAATCGATGAATCCGCCGCCAACACCCGATCCGCCGGGCGCGTAGGGCCCGGTCCGGTAGAGGGTCACCGGCACAAACAGTTCCTCTGCCTGAACCACCAACGGGGCAAAACCGGCCGCAGCGACCGTCAGTGCCGCCGCAAGCCCTAGGACGGACCGTGTCCGCACTGTCGTCATTGCTTCCTCCCTGTCTCGTTCATTATTCGCCTTTTCCGGCGATATTTACGCAAAGTATCACAAATTCGATAGGTTGCGTTGCCAATCTGGATATCACCGCATATCGATGTGGCGGCCGCGGGCCGCCGACGGCCAAACTCAGCTAGTGCGGAAACGGCCATAACCTGAGTTTTTCTTTTGCAATCTGCCACAATCTGGCCAGGCCCATCGGCTCAACAATCAAGAAAAAGATGATCAAACTACCAAAAATCACCAATTCCAAGTTCGACAGGGTATCGATCTGGATCGCTGAGCCAAACAGCGCTGCAAAATTGTTAATCAAAATTGGCAGTAAGACGATGAATGCAGCACCAAAAAATGACCCAAGAATGCTACCCAAACCGCCGATGATAATCATAAATAGCACTTGGAACGAGCGATTGAGGTCGAATGCCTGTGGCTCCACCGTGCCCAAATACACAAACGCCCACAATCCCCCGGCCACGCCGCAATAGAACGAGCTTATGGCAAAGGCCAACAGTTTCGTTCGTAGCAGCCGGATGCCGATGACCTCAGCGGCGATGTCCATGTCGCGCACCGCCATCCACGCACGTCCTATCGAGCCCCGCACCATATTCTTGGCCGCAAGGGTCAGCACCACAACAATCGCCAATGTCAACAAATAGCGGCTTTCGACCGACTTAAATTCGTAACCCAATACGGTGATGGGCGGCGCACTAATCACGCCTGAACTGTCATAGTTGGTGAACCAGCCAATCGTCGTTAGCATCCACTCAATCGTGAATTGCGCCGCCAGGGTCGCGACCGCCAAGTAGAACCCCTTGATCCGCAAGCTCGGCAGGCCAAACAGGATTCCGACGAGTGCCGCCACCAAACCGGCCAACGGCAATGCGACCAAAAACGACAAGCCGTCGATACGAATCATCAGATTGTACGCGGCGAACGCGCCAGCCGCCATGAAACCGGCAGTGCCCAGCGACAATTGCCCGGCATAGCCGGTCAGCAAATTGAGTCCCAACGCCGCTAACGAATAGATCAGAAAGGGGATGAAGATCGAACCGAGCCAATACTCATTGCCAAGCAACGGTACGGCGATGAATGCGACAAGCAACAGCAGCCATACGCCCCAGCGGTCTTGGGCAATTGGAAAGATCGCTTGATCGCTACGATATGTGCTCTTGAATTGACCGGTTTCGCGATAGAGCATCGGAGTTTAGACCCGTTCGATGATTTTTTCGCCAAACAGGCCTTCCGGCCTAATCATCAAGAAAACCATGGCCAGGAGATAGGGGAAGAAATTCTCGACACCGCCATGGCCAAGCACATCGCTGGCAAATACCTCGGCCAGTTTTTCACCGGCGCCGATGATCAATCCGCCAACAATCGCACCAGGCACCGAAGTAAACCCACCCAATATCAGCACCGGCAGCGCTTTCAATGCCAACAAAGAGAGGCTGAATTGAACACCCAGCCGGCTGCCCCAGATAATCCCCGCGACAAAGGCAACGATGCCCGCCACCGCCCACACCACAATCCATACCGTCCGCAACGGAATTCCGACGCTGAGCGCGGCTTGATGATCGTCAGCCACGGCGCGTAGGGCCCGCCCCATACGCGTGCGCTGAAAAAAGATCGCCAACAACGCGACCAACAGCCCGGCCACCGCCGCCGCGTAAATCTCGTTGGTCACGAAAAAAAACGGCCCCAGTTCAAAAGAGGCATACGGATCGCCAATCTCCAGCGCGTGCGGATCACTACCCCAAACGCCCTGCGCCATGCCTTCGATGATAAAATTGAGACCAATTGTGGCCATAAACAGCGTGATTGCGGGCTGGTTTACCAGCGGCCGCAGCACGACTCGTTCGACGCCGATGGCCAGTCCGATCATTACCAGAATCGTGACCGCTGCCGCGAGCAGAAACGGCCAGTTCATTTCTAGCAAGCTCACAAATGTCAGAGCCGCCATCAGCACCATGGTGCCCTGGGCGAAATTGAACACGCCGGAAGCTTTGAAAATGAGCACAAATCCCAACGCCACCAGCGAATACATCACGCCGGCCAAAAGGCCGTCGAACAGCGCCTGAACATAGAGCAGAAAAATATCCATGAATCCCGTCCGCCGTCGCTCGAATTATTGGGAGACGCCGAGGTAAGCGTCGATGACACGTTGATCCGCGCGAACCTCGTCCGGCGTGCCATCGGCTATCTTGAGGCCGTAATCCAACACAACCACACGATCGGATATGTCCATCACAACACCCATATCGTGCTCTATCAAAATCACGGTGGTGCCGAATTCATCGTTCACATCAAGGACAAATCTTGACATGTCCTCCTTTTCTTCGACGTTCATGCCAGCCATCGGTTCGTCCAACAACAACAGGCGCGGCTCAGCAGCCAAGGCACGGCCAAGTTCGACGCGCTTTTGCATGCCATAGGGAAGCCGCCCGACCGGCGTTTTCCGGATCGACTGGATTTCTAGAAAATCGATAATCTTTTCGGCAAATTCACGATTCTCGATCTCCTCGCGTTGGAACGGCCCCCAATACAGCGCTTGCCACAAGAAACCACGCCGCATCTTCATGTTTCGGCCCGACATGATGTTATCGAGCGTGGTCATGCCCTTAAAAAGCGCCACATTCTGAAACGTGCGTGCAATGCCTTGGCGGGCGATTTCCGCCGGACCGCCCGAACGCCGTTCGACACCATCAAAGTAAATGTGACCAGCCTGCGGGTGATAGACGCCATTGACGCAGTTCAAGAGCGACGTCTTGCCGGCGCCATTGGGGCCGATGATGGCAAGAATTTCGTGCTCGCGCACCGCGACACTGACATCGTTGAGCGCCTTGACACCACCGAATGACAGCGTAATGCCCTCGGCCCGCAGCAGAACGTCGCCAAGCGCCTTGTCCGGCGGCGGCGGACCGGCGTCTTCGGGCCTCATGTCGTTGGCGTTCTCGGGCATCAGGCGGCCTCAGCCAACGCGGGCGCCGGTGCCACATCCATGATGGCGATCGTCGCCTTAATCGCGCCGCTGCGGCCATCTTCGAATGTCACGTTGGCCTCGATGTCGACGTGGTCGGCGCCGTCATACAGTGCGGCGATCAACGCCGCATACTTTTCGGCGACAAACCGGCGCCGCACTTTACGCGTCCGCGTCAGCTCGTTGTCATCTGGGTCAAGTTCCTTATGCAGGATAAGGAAACGCCTAATCTGAGAGCCCGTGAGCTCTGGATCGGCGCGCAATCCCGCATTGACCCTTTCGACCTCACCTTTGATCAGTTCATAAACTCGCGGTCGCGCGGCAAGATCCGTGTAGCTGGTATAGGCGATACCGTTGCGCTCGGCCCAATTGCCAACTGCCTCCAGATCGATATTGATAAACGCGGCAACGAACTCGCGGCCGTCACCGTGGCATACGGCCTCGCGCACATAGGGGCTGAACTTTAGCTTGTTCTCTAGATATTTCGGGGCAAACATGGTGCCGCTGTTCAACCGCCCAACATCCTTTGCCCGATCAATGATTTTCAGGTGGCCCTCATGGTCGAAAAAGCCCGCATCGCCTGAGTGTATCCAACCGTCCTCGGTCTTGGTTTCGCGGGTAGCTTCGTCGTTCTTGTAGTAGCCGGCGAAAACGCCCGGGCTGCGAAACATGACCTCGCCGTTGTCGCCGATTTTGACCTCAACGCCGGGCATGGGCTTGCCCACCGTATCGTCACGAACAGCACCGTCCTCCTGTCCACAGACAAAAACCGAAGCTTCCGTCATGCCGTAGACTTGCTTGATATTGATGCCCAACGATCGATAGAAGCGAAAGATTTCCGGGCCAATCGCTTCACCCGCCGTATAGGCATTGCGAATGCGTGACAGACCCAAACTGTCGCGGAGCGGGCCATAGATAAGCACGTCGCCCAGCGCATATAGTATCCGATCCATGAGCGCGACCGGTTTGCCATCGATCTTGTCGTTGCCAACGCGCTCGGCCAAAGCCATAAAGCGCTTGAACAGCCACCTCTTGATCGATGCGGCGTCTTCCATGCGCACCATGACATTGGTCAAGATGCTCTCCCAGATACGCGGCGGCGCAAAAAAATAAGTCGGACCGATTTCGCGCACGTCGCTTAGCACTGTCGCGCCGCTTTCCGGGCAGCTGACACAAAAGCCGGCGCAATAGGATTGGCCGATCGAGAAAACATGATCGCCCACCCACGCCATTGGCAGGTAGGCAACAACATCCTCGTCTTGGGTGAGGTTGTCGTGCGCGATGCCGATGCGCGACGCTTTGATAACATTGTCGAAGGTCAGCATGACACCCTTGGGCTTGCCCGTCGTGCCCGAGGTGTAAAGCATGATTGCGATATCGCTGCCGCGGCCTTTGGCGATTTCTTCGGTAAGCCTGTTTGGGTCTTTTGAGGCCGCATCCCGACCTTCTGTGATCAGCCCGTCGCAACTTATCAAGCCGGGGAAATCATAGTGGCGCATGCCCCGCGGATCATCGTAGATGATGAGTTCCAACTTGGGCAGGCGCGCGCGGATGGATAGAAGTTTGTCGACCTGTTCCTGATCCTCGGCAAACGCAAACCGCACCTCGGCGTGATCCAAGACGAAGTGCATTTCCTCGGCGATCGCATCCTGATAGATGGGCACCGGTATGCCACCCACCGCTTGTGCCGCCGTCATGGACCAATAAAGCCGCGGCCGATTATCTCCGATCACCGCCACTTTCTCGCCGCGCCTCAAACCCCGGCTATGTACGCCCATCGCTAGATCACGCACATTGGCCAGCGACTGCGCCCACGTCCAGGACTGCCAAATGCCGAGATCTTTCTCGCGCACGGCAATACGCGTCGGCCATTTCTCGCCATTCGCAATCAAGAGCTTGGGAAACGTGTCGGCGCTGCTTGAATCGGCCCGCGCCGCGATACTAGCAGCGCACATCGCCCACCACCGCCAGGCGGCGACCCAACATCGCTTGCATCTTATCCTCCCAAAATCACATTCATTGCGGCGCGTCTTCCGGCGCCTGGGCGAGGCGATTATTTCGGCAAAAGGCGTTTGTTACAACCCCGGTGTCGCCGACGTCCGCCAGCAACCTTGCCAAATCGGCACCAAATCACGGGCCCGCCGCCCGAACAATCGCCCACCTATGACGATGCGAGAGCCAAAACGGGCGTGCCAATAGAAAGCCGAAGCAGGTCGTCGGCGCGCCCTTGATTGACGGCTAACTCGACCAAACCATTGGAATTTTCGTACCAGATCGGCATACCCTTTGCGACATCGGAAAATGTACGCGCATGAGGGATGGTTTGTCGACCAGCCTTTAGAACAGCATCGGAGGGCAAGGTGCTGGCGCGCATGCCGGTCATCGCATTGCCATATGTATCGATGTAAACAACTTCGCCCAAATCATCCAGCCAATCCGCGCCCGCGACTGTCGCCGGGTCCAACCGGGTGCCATCCACAGGTTCATGGCCGGTCAGGGCCGCAGCAACCGGCGCAAAAAGGTCGCGGCCATGAAATGTCGCACTGAGTTGATCGGGGCGCCAGTCGATCTCATACCATTCAATTTCTTGGGCGCGCCGCGACACAATGGCAAACAAACCATTGTCCGGGCCCACAAACCAACGATCGTCGGCACGTACCATAATGGGTCGTCTTCCAACATTTCCGACACCCGGATCGACAACGCCCAAACATACGCAACGTACCGGCAGCTGTTCGGCGAGCGCTGCCAAAAGATAGGCCGCGGTCTTGGGGTCGAATGTTGGCGCATCGTGCATCAAATCAACCACCGGCTGATCCGGGTCGCACTTGGCCAGCGCCACTTTGAGCTGCCCCACATAGGGGCCTTCCGTGCCAAAATCGGTAAACAAAACAATCATCGTGAAATCCTTCTCAGTGGCGGCCCACGGCGCGCGCACCATGTGTCATCGTCACCAATGCCGCAACAAGAACCACCACCAGACCAATCCAAAGCCAGGTCATCATCGGATAGATGCGCAGCACAACCGGTACTGTCGACGGCGCGCGCACTAAGTCGGGCGACGCGCCCGCCGCTTGCGCCGTTGGCGCCTCGGCGCCAACCGCGGTATAGGAAATCGCCGGCAACCACACTTGCACATCGCGCCACCAGCCGCGATGAATAAACGGGTCAATGATTTGGCTTGCGCCGCTGATGGTGCGCGCATAACGATAATCCAGAATTTCGCACATCAGACGGACCGGGCCCAAACCACCCGGCGCCGGCGGTTGGCTGTCACGATAGGCCGCTTGTCCGACAGCGCTTTGTACGACGTCATCGCCGCGCCGCCGTTGCCACGCGACGCGACCGAGCGCCGAAAAGCCCCCGGCTTGGTCACCGCTGCCACGGCGGCCATCACGTGCAATTTGCTCGCGCTCGATGTCGACAGTGATCGCGTAGCCCCACGGGAAATCGATTGATTGGCCAAATCCCTCCGGAAAGCGTACGTCACGTTTGGTGTGGACATCATAGACAGTGGCAACGGTGGCACTGAACAGGGCGACGACCAAGCCCGCATGGATGACACCAATCGGCAGGTAATAGCGCGTGACGACGCTATGGCGGCCGCGTCGGCGCATGCCGTCGATGGCCCAGACAAGGGCGGCCACAGCAAAATAGCCCATGGCCACCGCCAAACCGTCGAGCCAAGGAAATATCGCCGTCGTATTAGCCGAGGTCATGCCTTTCCCGGTATAAAAAATCCCGGTCGGCGCGATGAAATACGGCACGAACGCGGTCGCGCAAATGACCGCGGCAGTGACGCCCCAACGGCTTTGCCAGTGCCGAAGCGGCAGGAAATTGTGGCCGCCGGCCCAGCCGACGACAATACCAATCACCGCCAGCCAGGCATTGACCCCGAACCGATCGACATCCCATTGGGCAAAAAGCTGATCCAGAGACTCGGCCTCGCGGGATGACACCCAGCGCGCCAAAAATGCAAAAAACGGTTTCAGCGAGGCCGGTCGGGGCCAATCCTGCCACTCAGCGATGTAGGCTTGGGCAATATAGCCAGCGGCGACGGTCGCCATGACCGTGAGCGCCAAAACCGCGATGGTGATCATCACGGCGGCCTCATTGCGGCGCGGCGCCTCCACGTTGCGGCCGCGCGCGCGCCACAATGCCCAGGGAATCGCGGCGGCAACAACAATGGCCCCGACCAGGATCCACGGAAAAGACGTCTCGCCCACATAGCGGTGGGACGATGCCAAGGTTGGGGTCCGCGTGATAACCAGTGACAGCAACGCCGCCAGTGCGGTGGCAATGCCCAACAGTGGGCTTAGGCGCGCATACGCACCATTGGCGCGATAGCGACGGATGGTATGCAACTGTGCGGACGCCAGGGCCCAGACGACAAACACCGATGTCTGGACGACATCCCAATGCCAAAACGCCCCAAAGGTAAAGTCTTCATAGGCCCACCACATACCGGCGGCAAGTCCGGCCGAAAGGATCAACCAGCCCCAACGCATGTGACGGGCCGCGACCGCGGCCCATGCAGTCCCATCCCGCGCCAAGGCTTCAAACGCAGCGCCCATGGGCGCAACAAAAAAGGTGTAGGCCACAAAAACCATCGGTGGATGCAACAACATCCAGAATCGCACCAAGTGCGCGTTCATGCCGCGTCCGTCCGCTGCCGCAAGATAGGCTTCGGGCGTTGCGGTGAAAGGCGACCACCACACGGCCCCCGACGCGAATAACGCCGTCACCAACAGGGCACCACGTCCCGTCCATGTTCCATAATTGGTCAGCGCGACGGCCGCCACGGCGCTGAAAGCACCGAGCCCCAGCAATGTCCCTTCATCGCCACCCCATAAATTAGCAAGCTTATAATACCAAGGCAGCGCGGTGGCGCTGTAAAGCCATACGTAATTGACGTTGAAACGATCGAATAGCAGCGCGTGCGCCAAGGCCAGCATCGCCGCGCACAACAGCACGGCGGCGATGGTGGCTGCCGCGTTTTGTCGACGTGGCATCAGGAGACCGCCGAGGATCGCCGCCAGCGCGCCAACCACCGAGATCTGTGACGCCAAGCCGCCGATCAGCATCAGCAGACCGGCCAAGAGTGCGGCGATGGTGACTGTTGTGAGCGTCCGGACCACCGGGTTATCGACCGCCGGGGTCGGCGCTGCCACGGCGCTCTGGGCCACAAAATCGTGCCATCTGCCGCAATCGGGCGATGGCCTGAGACGTGGTCCGCGGCTTGCGCGCGGCCGTATCCCGCGCCAGTAGACCGCATGCATGCGCGACGGCGAAACTGGCGCCGCCGGCGGATGGTACGTCGCGCTCACCAACAGCATCTAGCGGCCGAACATGGGCGCCGAAATCGGCCTGCGCGCTGTTGAGCCAAGAGATCTCATCGACGGCACAACGCGCATCGCCGGTGATCCTGATTACACCGGGGTATGCGGCCGGATAAACCGGGTCACCTCGCGCCGGCGCCGAGGCCAGCAGCACGGCACCCGCGGCACACGCGGCGGCGCATGCGGTTCGCAGGACCGGTCGGTCGGCCCTGAGTCCGAAGCTCAGCGTGATCAAATGCACGTCCTGGGATATCAGCCAGTCCAGGCCCGCGGCCACCACCTCGGCGGTCACCGGATGCCGACGTGTAAAGACTTGCGCGTTGACCAAGACCGCGTTCGGCGCGTGATGCCACATGATCCGAGCCAACGCCCCGCCATGGCCAACTTGATCCGCTCGGGCGGGCCCAGTTTCGATTTGCCCGGCTTGGTTGCGTACAAAGCGGCGTTCGGCGATCACATGAGACACGCGGGCAGCATCCACACCGCTGTCCAACAAGCCAATACGCACTGCGGTATGGTCAGCGACTGTCACGGCCGTGTGTCGTGGGTAGCGCGCCCGGACGACTGTGGCATCAATTGGCCATCGACCAAGGTCACGATTTCATCCGTACCAATCAGCGCATCGGGGCGATGCGAAATGATGATCCGCGTACGATCTGCAAAGGCGGCGTCGACCGCTTCAACCAACCGGCGTTCCGTTTCCAGATCCACGGCCGACGTGGCTTCGTCCATCACCAAAATACGCGGATCCTGCAACACCGCGCGCGCGATGGCCAGGCGCTGGCGTTGGCCGCCAGACAGGCGCGCGCCGCGCTCACCAACGGGCGTGTCATAGCCTTCTGGCAAAGTTGACACAAACGTGTCAATTTGCGCGCGGGCGGCGGCAGCGCGCACCGCAGCAGCGTCGGCTTCCGGCGCAGCGTAGCGAATATTGTCGGCGATCGAACCACGAAACAGCACGATATCTTGGGCGACGACGGCAACCGTTTGGCGCAATGCCGCCAAATCCAGTTCACGCAGATCGATCCCATCAATCACGATGCGCCCAGCTTGAGGATCGAAATGGCGGTGCAAAAGATCTATCAGAGTTGTCTTGCCGGCCCCAGAAATGCCTGCCACGCCAACCTTCGTGCCCCCGCGAATGGTTAGGCTCGCGCCATCCAAAACCACGCTTGAATCACCCGGATAGGCAAATTCAACTGAGTCAAAAACGACCCCGCCGACGCCATCCGCGGGCAGTGGCCGTGGCATCGCGGTCGGACGAACAGCAGGCCGTGCCATGGTCAGGCTGCGCACGCGATCCAGACTGACAGCCATACGCATCATACCAATATAAACACCGAACAGACTTTGCACCGGCCCCACGGCAAATCCGAGATAGGTTGAGAACGCAATCAATGTGCCGATGGTCAGCTCACCCCTGATGATCATCGCGCCGCCGGCCAAAAAGACGAGCGCTCGACTAGCCGAAGTCAGCAGGTTGGGTACCGCGGCGGTAAGAAACTCGGTCACTTGCAGCCGCAACAAGTCGCCAAGATAGCGTTGATTGAGGCGGCGCAAGCGCGCCACCTCGCGCGCTTCGGCAGCGACCGATTGGATGAACTTCATCGCCGGTAAGGTTTCAACCAGAAACGCGGTCAAATCACTCAATCGTTCGCGCACAGTGCGCGTGCGCACTTCGACGCGCGGCCGCATGCGGCGCAGAAACAAAGCCTCGACCGGTAAAAGGACGAGGGCGACCAGCGTCAATTCCCAGCTTAGCCACAGCATCAGTGCCAAGGCACCGATCAGGCCCAATACGCCATTGACGGCCGCCAGCACGGCATCAACGCTGAAGCGCTGCAACGCAGCTACATCGCCATCAAGTTTCTGCAGCACGTCGCCACTGCGCGCTGCGGCAAAATATGCGGGCGACAAGGTCTGCAAATGACCGTACACCGCCTCGCGCATGGTAAACAGGACCAAGCCGGACAATTTGACGTGCTGGTAGCGGTTGACGCCACCCACGCCCAGATTCACGATCCCGGTCGCCAAAAGCAGTCCGGTCAACGCCGTCAACCAAGCGAAATCCCCGGCTAGGATGCCATCGTCGATGATCAGCTTCATGATGTAGGGCTGGGCGGTAATGATCGCCGTGGCCAGCGCAGACAGTACCAAGACTGCGATCAATCGGCCCTTGTGCGGTCGCACATAGCCGAACAACCAGCGCAACGACTCGGCGTCCAGGAGCGACGGGATCGAAGGCGCCACCTGCGGCTCAGCCATACCCGCCAGCGCCATTGCGCGAACCAGGGCGGATATAGAAAAAGGGGGCCGGCCCTACGCCGCCCCCCATACCCACTCCGCTCGTAGAAAGCTTATCGTTGGACCACACGAAACGTGCCGGCGCCTTGGTCGCCACCGCCCGGCAATTCGATCGTCGCAATCTGTTCCAGAGTTTCGGTTGAATGAATAGCGATGTCGTCGAACGTGCTACCGATGTAAATCTCGGACCCATCACTCGACACGATCGCCGAATAATAAGTGTGATCTAGCTCGATGCGATGGACCAGGTCGCCGGTGTCCAAATCGTACTTGCTGAGGTGCGAGTAGACGCCATAGATGTGCTTGGGATCAGTGGGGCTTTTGGCCAGCGAAAAGATAATCAGGTCCATCGACGCGATCGGCACCTGGCTCACCTCGTTGGTGGTCAAATCGATCATTGTCGCGCCCAGTTTGAAATCTACCATCTCATCGAAATTACCCGCGTCGCGCGCTTCGCGGCTGGAAAACTCTGGCGCGCCAAACGGCATCACCATGGTTTCAGTGGTTTCGTAGATCGGCCAAAACGCCAGACCGTCGGGCGTGCCGTACGTTGGCTGGGTCTCCTGCCAATACAAGATCGGAATGGTCTCGACAATGGTGCCGGACGCCATGTGAATCTTGTACAGATCATGACCGCCCGCCCAGATATGCTCGCCGTCGGCCGACGGCGCCATGATGGTCAAACCACGCGGCACGTCGAAGGTACGTGTCGGCGTCGCCTCTAAGCCGGCGGTGGCATCAAAAACCGCCACCCGGTGTGGCAAGATCGTGTAGCGATCGCTGAGCAGCTCGACCCGCGATTGCATCGCATAGATCTCACTGCCGTCGCGTGTCACCGTCATGGCACCGATCGTTTTGCCGCGAATATTGCCTTCCGACATATTGGCGCGGAACACTTCTTCGCAGGTGTCCAGGTTGATGCCCGAAATTTCGCCCCAGCCCGCGGTGACGACATAGGCGACGTCGCCGTCCGGATTGACAGACACGGTCAGCGGCGAGCCGCGTCCTGGAATATCGCAATCGCGCACCACCTCGCGCGCGGCGACATCGATCAAGAACAGCTTGTTCGGTTTGCTGATAGCGACAATAAAATCGGCAGACAGGGCCGGCGTCGCCGCAGACAGCGCGACTCCGGCGAGCCCAACCGTCGCGATCAGTGCATGCGTCAGGACTTTGCTCACCTTATCCTCCCACGTTTTTTTCTTCTTTGGCTCACCGGCGTGATGTCTCGCCTGCCCTACACCGTGCCGTCGCCGGTTGGAAACACTGATTCCAGCAGCCGCCAGTCGCGTTCGGCCGACGGCGCATTGGCGTTCCAGTCTGGATAGGTATTCAGCGTATCCGGTACCTGGGCCGGCCACCAGCATGGGTCGGCACAACCGTACAGATCAGCCTCCATGGGCTGACACAGCGACGCGACACCGCCGAACGGATCGACTTCCCAACCGGGATCCAGGGTGGTCGAGCAACCGGCGACGACTTGCATCATCATCACTTCCTCGACCTGGCCACCGTCGATCGCTTTATCGACCACGTCCGCCTTTCTGTTCATGGACTTCAGATGCTTCATTTGTAAGCCCTCCGAGGCTCGATATGTCTGGCAAAAAAGCCTGGGTTCCGATTCATGATCCGGGTGTAAACGTCGATACCGAAGTCGACCCAGTCACGCATCAGATCGCAATAGTGATAGGTCGGGTGCACCGGATCGTTGTAGTGGGCATAACTCTCATGATAGCAGCCGCCCGAGCATAAATTCCGAATTCGACAGGTGTCGCAGCCGCGATCGGTCCGGTCGAGTCGTGACTCGAGGAATTTCCCCAACCTCGGCTTGTCCAAACCCGCATCGACGTCGCCGAAGGTGTCCAGATCTGAACCGGTAAAGCGATGGCACAGATTGATGCCGCCGCCGGTGTCAACGGCAACCAGGCCCAGTCCGGCGCCACAAGGCAACGCTTTGGTCATGCCCTCCGACAGATCGGTCATCAGCTGATGCATATTGCCGAAGCCGATATTGCGGTCTTCGCACGCCGCGTCCTGGTAATTGCGGCCGAGCGTCTTCATGCCGGCGAAGACTTCGGCCAATTCGTCACCGTTCAATTTGAACAAGGCGTTATCGGACGACGTCACCGGCGAAAAGCCGACCTCGTGAAAACCAATATCGTTGATAAGATGATCCCAAATCGCCACCACGTCGGTGACCCCGGCGGTCAACGTGACCCGTGCGCCGATTGGCCGTGAATCGTAGCGGTCCAACAGCATCCTGGCTTTCGCCGCGACCACGTCATAGGTGCCAGCGCCGCCCACCGTGCGGCGATTGATATCGTGCAGGGCCTTTGGCCCGTCCATGCTGATGGTCAGGCCGAAGCGATGCCGATTGAGATAGTCGACAATCGGCGCGGTCAGCATGGTCGCGTTGCTGGTCATGGTAAAATCGACGCGCTTACCCAATTCGCGCGCGCGCCGTTCGGCATACTCGACCACGTCCTTAATCAGCGGCAAATTGGTCAACGGTTCGCCACCGAAAAACACGACATTGAAACGATCGCGCGCGCGCCCTTCCTCGAGCAGCATTTCGATGCTCTTGACCGCCGTCTCGAACGACATTTTGTCGCCCTTGGCGGGCGTTGTCAGATCTTCTTTGTAGCAATAGGTACAGCCCAGATTGCAACCGGTGTTGACGTTCAAGACAACGGTGGAAAGCGGAAAATTCTCTATCTTGATCTGCTTTTGTCGAGCGCGCACCGGGCGGCCATCGCTGACCACCTCAAGGTCAATGAATTCCTGCAGGGCTTCGGTCACTTCTTTGGGCGGCACGCGGCCTTCAAAACGGGCGCGGACATCGCCCGCGGTCACGGATCGCGTTTCCGCGAACAAATCCATGATTTCACGGCCGACCGGATCGAGCTCGAACAAACTGCTGGTCGGAATATGAAACAGCATCCGCCGCGGTCCGACATCGACCTGGTGGACATTGCTGTCAACCAATTGCAGCGTGGTCATCGGTGCCCCCGCATGTCCGCATGCGGCGCACATTTTTGCCTGCGCCGCATGCTTTTTCGTTTGGGGTTCTTGGCTGGGATCATGACCGCGTTACCGAATCGGCGGATCGTTCCAGCGTTGCACGGTGACGATAAGCTGCCCGGAGCCGACCACCTCGTTGCCATCGTCATTGATGGTGGCGTCGACCCGCAAATTGCCAGCGTTGTTGGTCCGGAATGGCCGCTCTGGATTCAAGCCCGCGCCAGCCGGTACATAGACCCCGGTATTGGGATCCATTGCGCCGGCGTATTTTTCATCCTCCAGCTCGGCCGCCACTTCGTCAAACGGTACCGCAGCCCAAGTCGCGGGCATTGAACCGATGCGAATATCGTCATCGGTTCCGGCCTCACCGTCGGCCCCGTTGGCGTAGGCGACCGCGTCAAACACCGCATTGACCAAGGGCGTCAGTCCGCCATTGCCGCCAACCCGCGCGATGTTGTACGGCGGCTCGACTTGAACCGAATCGACTTGGGTATAGACCGCGAACAACCCGTCGGCCTGGCTGCCGCCGACCGAGATCCCGCGCCCGCCAACGGCGGCATCGGCCGCCGCCTCGGCACGCACGACGATCGTGTTTGCATCGGCGGACACGGTTTCCAGCACGGCTACGCCGTCGCCCAAGCTGACGTCGCCACTGAGGCCCGTGCCATGCACCGCGATCTCCGCGGTCTGGCCAGATTTCAGATAGGCCGGCTGAACGGCCATAATGTGGCCGCCCGACCCATCGCGCACGGCGACGATATTGGCGCCGAACTCATCCGCACCCAACTGAAATGCGCGGCCCGCAATGCGGTTGCCATCCTCGGAAACGGTAAAAACGGATCGGTTGACGTCGCCGCGACTGTTGGTCGACCGTCCACGCCATTCATAGCCGGTATAAAGAATGCTCTCGCCCGTGCCCGAGACGGTTGAGCCATCGGGATAGGTCGCCTCAAACGAATAGCTATATCTGTCGTCGCCTATGCTCTCGACCGTCATCATACCTTGTGACACGCCGCGGCTGGGCGCGTGCGCCACGACCCGCCAGCTTCCGGACAAGTCGGGGCTCTGAAATCCTTTCCAGGCGTTCCACGCGTCGGTTTCGAAGGGAAAGCGCTCCGTCAACCAATCGACCGTATCCGTCGTCGCAATCTCAAACCACTCGCGGTCGCGACCATAGAATTGATATTCCGTGGTCGGCCATTGGCCAAGATGGAAATGGACGTGCAACAACCATTCGTTGCGCGTGCGCCGCTGTAACGCGCCGCGCGCGCCACTGTGGCAGCGTGCGCACATCAGACCATATTCGTCCGGGAAGTCTTCGATCGCGCCGGGCCGTTTCTCTAGAATATACCGATAAGGTTCAGTCTCGGCGGGTGCTAGGCCCTGGGTATCGGAAAGGTACTTGACCAAGGCGCGCCGTTCCTCGGCCGAGACTTCGACGCCGTGCATGATGCCCATCCGCACTATCGTCATCAGCCACCCTTCGGGCGTTTTGCGCTGCTCGGCAACGCGACTGAGGCCGCCATCCTCTTGAGTATGGCAACTACCACAGCGAGCATTGAGAATTTCGGGTCCATCCGCCGCCGTCGCGACGCGGGTGGCGCCACCTGCCGCAAGGTTTAGCGACACCAAAATCGCAAGCGCCACAGGGCTATAGAAACCTATGCGCATAACCTCCCCTTCCTCCGACTTCGGCCGCACATACACGCGACGGCCGCAGCGCGGCTTATTCTTGATGATTAATGAAATGTTCTTGTGAAACGGGCGGCGAGTCAAGGCGCCCGAAATCACGATAATCGGCCGTGAGGTGCCTGATGGAAGAGGTTGCGCCGGTCGCGACCGCGCGCAGCACAAAAAACTGCGCTCAGCCGCCGGCCTCTCGTCTTGACACGCACCAACGCCCAACATGCCCGACCGCACGACGTCCGGTAGGGTTATGGGGTTCGTCAGGCGTTAATGTATTCGCGAAGCTGGTTCGCTTCTTCCTCTGCCTCGCGGATCCGATACTTAACTACATCACCGATGCTCACGATGCCGACCAAGGTGCCGTCAGCGAGGACCGGCAAATGCCGACATCGCCGCCTGGTCATCATCGACATGACGTCGTCGATGGTGGTCGACTCGGTAACCGACAACACGTCGGTGCTCATCAATGTCTCAACTTTTTCATCCAAGCAAGCGGCGCCGCGTTCGGCCACACCATAAATCATGTCGCGCTCGGACATCATGCCGACCACGACGCCGTCAGCACCGGTCACCACGACGGCGCCGATGCGATGATCTACCAGACGCTTGGCGAAATCGCCGATCCGCACATCCGGGGTCACGGTAACAACCGCCACCCCCTTTTCTTGCAATATGTCGCGTACATACATAGCCAACCCCCTGCCGCCGAGCGGGGGGGCCGAGTCAGGTTGCGGGCGCCCCCTGGTTTTCGATCACCGGGTTTGCCACCGCGACCCCCCGATCAGCTCTTCAACACAAGTATAGCCCAAAACCGGCTATTCCCCAAATCGAGTCGCTGGCGCACGCACCCCAAGCAGTTGGCCATATTGCCTTTATTGTCTCTATGACGCCGACGCCGCGGCGACCACGTCATCGGCAAGCTTGCCTTGAAGTTCCTGCAGATGGTCGAAATGGTAGTCAAACGTGCCCACGCCACGGCTGAGCGAGCGCAGCTCGATGATCAGGTCGTGCAATTCCGATTGCGGCAATTGAGCCGCCACCGAATCCCAGCCGTCCCACCCATCGCGGGGTCCGAAACCAAGGATCTGGCCGCGGCGACCGCTCAATAGGCGCTGAATATGGGCGGTGAATTCCGATGGCACGAACACCTCGACGTGGTAGATCGGCTCCAATAGCACCGGATTACATTTCGGCATGCCCTCGTTCATGGCGATTCGGCCCGCGGTCTGAAATGCCATTTCCGAGCTGTCGACCGAGTGATATGAGCCGTCCGTCAGTGTCACCGCCACATCCACCACCGGGAAGCCCAGCGGTCCACGTTTGCAATAGTCGACGACGCCATGTTCCACCGCGGGAATGTATTGGCGCGGCACGGCACCACCGACAATCGTGTTGTTGAATTCAAACCCACTGCCGCGTGGTAACGGCTTGATATCGATGAAAACGTCGCCGAATTGCCCATGGCCACCCGATTGCTTTTTGTGGCGCCCATGAATGTGGGTCGCCGGTTTGCGAATCGTTTCCTTGTAGGGCACCGACGGCGACTCGGTGCGAAGCGGCAGGTGGAATTTGTTGCGCGCGCGCTCCAATGCCACTTGCAAATGAATCTCGCCTTGGCCGCGCAGCAACATCTGATGGGTTTCCGGGTTCGGCTCCATGATCAGCGACCGGTCTTCCTCTGTCAATTTGTGCAGCGCGTCCGACATCTTGACTTCGTCGCCACGGTTTTCCGCAGCGACGCCAAAGGCGTAAACCGGCTTCAGCGGTTCGACGACGGCGCCATCGGTTGCGGCCAACTTGCCATCGGGCGACAGCATGACACCGGTCGCGATCTCGTCCATGCGCCCAAGCGCAACAACCTCGCCCGCCTTGGCCTCCGGCACCTTGGTCGTGGCTTGGCCGACCATGCGATTGACACTGCCGACGCGCTGGCCATTCAGGGTCATGCCGTCTTTCAGCGTGCCCGTCCAAACCCGCACCAACGACAATTTGCCGCTTGACTGCGTGTGGTAGGTTTTCAGCACCTGGGCCGCGGTCTCAGACCGATCGGCCAGGCTCACGCGCGCCGCGGCGACATCAGCTTCGGGCACGTCATGGCGCAGGGCCTTCATCAGTCGGCGAACACCGTTCTCATGCTCCGCCGCACCCAAGAACACCGGCACGATCAGCGATTCGCCAAAATCCTTGTGTAGCGACGCAAAGATTTCGTCGGTCGGCGGCACCACATCTTCGAGCAGCTGCTCAAGCAACGTATCGTCGAAATCCGCCAACGCTTCGAGCATTTCCGTGCGGGCTTGTTGCTCGGAATCGGTCATCGATTCGGGAATTTGGATTAGCGAAGATGCCTGGTCGTCCTTGTACTGATAGGCACGTTCGTGCACCAAATCGATGTAGCCCTCGACCGTATCGTCATTGATGATCGGCACCTGACGTAGCACCAGCGGCCGCTTGCTAACCCCCTGCAGTGCGGAAAGGAAATCCGGCACAGGTGACGTCGCTCGGTCCATTTTATTGACGAAAATCATGTGCGGGATATTGCGGTCATCAAGGAATCGCAGCAGCGGCATCACGGCGACGGCGCGATCGGGTTCGGGTTCGCAAACGACGATGGCGGTATCGACGCCAACCATGGCATCGAGTGACTCTTGAAGGAATTCGAGGGAACCGGGACAGTCCAGGATCGTGAAAGTTTCCCCCATATACTCGAAGCTCGCCGGCGACACCTCCACGCTCATTTGCCGGTTTCGCGCCTCCTGTGACCCGTCGCCCACCGTATTGCGATCTTTGATCGTTCCCTTGCGCGATATGGCTCCGGCGGCAAACAACATGCTTTCCATCAAAGTGGTCTTGCCGCTGGAATATGTTCCAACCAATGCGACGGTTCGTGCTCCTGACGGCGTCTTGCTCGGCATAATGGCCCCAGCTCCCTCCCAGTTGCGGGCGCCACGCCTGCGTTTGGCCATAACACCAAACCACGTTCGGCGGCATCCCGTTGTCATCGGTCCGTAATTGATTCCGGGGCCGTGCTCGAGAGGCAAGCAAAAGCGACGCCGGTCAGCCTCAGAACCTACAATATTTTCGAATGGCGTCGCCGGAGAAGCGCGCTAGCGACGCGCGGCCGGCACGCACACGACGAAAGCCAGCAGCCAGAGACTGACCACACGCGACGGGCGCCGGCGAGACGAGCCGGCGCGCATCGTTACTTGGAGCCACTGCACGACGAGAAATTGACAATAACGCACTATCCTGGTCAGGATCTTAGTTCGTGGCCGTAAAAGCACAATATCGACGCCGTTCGACATTTTCGGACGCAGGGCGCGTTTCCGGCCCAGGGGCGCCCAGCATGGAGTCGTCCGATCCGATTTGGCCGCATTACCCCGCCATTTCGTGGCCCTGGACGATCAGGGCTTGGTGCAGGGAACACATAGCCCTACTCTATTCCGTGCCATGAATGTGGCTCAGGAATGGGCCGGAACAACCGGCTATAACGTTGGGAGGAGGAGCAAAACGGATGAGGAAGGCTGTAGATCCGACAACATGGTGGAAGCGCCGGCTCGGTGCGGCCATCGTCACGTTGTTGGCGGCACCGGCCTTGGCGCTGATGACGGCACCTGCTGCCGCCGAAGACGCCTCGGCCGAGGATATCAAGGAAGGGTTTCGGGTATCACAGACCTGTGCAGGCTGTCACGGCCCGGCAGGCGCGGCGCCCGGAAATACCATTCCCGTCATCGGCGGACAACACGCGAAATATATCGGCGATGCACTGCGCGACTACCGTGCCGACAAGCGCGACTATTACGTGATGAACTACATCGCGAAAGCGTTTTCCGACGACCAGATCAATCAGATTTCGGCGTGGTTTGCGGCTCAAGATTGGGTGGCAACGGAAACCGCGCACAATGAGGCCAGCGCGAGCATGGCGGCGCCACGCGCCGAGCGCTTGTGCGCCCTGTGTCACGGCCCAACCGGCGAAGGCACTGACATCGGGCCACGCATCGCGGGTCAGCCGGCGGCCTATTTGGCCAGCGCGTTGCAAGCGTACAAGGCCGGCAAACGCACCAGCGACACGGCCCTTGCGATGACGTTGGTGCAAAAGATCGCCGACGGCGAGCTCGACGCTCTCGCCCACTATTATTCCAGCTTGCGCTAGGAGGCGACGATGAGATTTGATCGCAGAACACTGCTCAAATACGGCGCCGCCGGTGTCGGCGCACTGGCAACGTCGCAACTGCCGCTGCCAGCCCTGGCGGCGGGTGAAATTATGCCGAAATCGGGCCCACGGGTGGTTGTCGTGGGTGGCGGTTGGGGCGGCGCCACGGCCGCCAAATATTTGCGGCTGATGGCCCCGTCGATCGAAGTCGTCATGATTGAAAAGGAAGATGCATTTCGATCATGCCCGGTCAGCAATTGGGTGATCGGTGGTCTCAGGACCATGGACGACATCACGGTCGCCTACGACACCTTGGCCAACGTCCACGGTGTCAAGGTCGTCCAGGACACGGTGACCGGCATCGATCCCGCCGCCCAAACCGTCACCGTCAGTGAAGGCTCCATCGCCTATGATCGCCTGATCCTTTCGCCGGGTATCACGCTGATTTACGACGGTATCGAAGGCTTGACCGCGGAAACCGCGCGTGACGTGTTCCCCGCCGCCTGGAAAGCGGGCCCGGAGACCCAGCGCCTGCGCAATCAGTTGGCCGCCATGGAAGATGGCGGCACCGTGGTCATGACCGTACCGCTGAGCCCCTATCGCTGCCCACCGGGGCCCTATGAACGCGCGTGCATGATCGCCAATTACCTGAAAACACACAAAAGATCGTCCAAGCTGATCGTTCTCGACGCAAATCAGAAAATCGTCTCAAAAGGCAAGCTTTTCCAAGCGGCCTGGGACGATTTCTACAGCGACACCATCGAATATTGGCCAGACAGCAAGGTGGTAAAAGCCGACCCGTCGACCATGACCGTGTCGACCGATTTCGACGACATTAAGGGCGACGTCATCAATATTGTGCCCGAGCAACGGGCCAATGATTTGGTTGACGCCGCCGCGCTACGCGCCCAGGGCCGGCGCTGGGTTGCGGTTAATCCATGGGACTATCAATCGACCGAGCAACCCAACATTCACGTGATCGGCGACGCCACCGATCAAACAACTGTCGGCAAAGTGCCGAAATCCGGCTTCATTGCCAATTCAATGGGCAAAGTCGCCGCGGCCGCCGTGGCCGCGCGCATCGAGGGCCGCGAACCGAGCCGGCCGAGCATGGCCAACACCTGCTACAGCCTGGTGAGTGCCGATGAGGGCATTTCCGTCACTGCCGTCTATGACTGGAACGAAGAGGAATCGAAAATGGCGGCCATCGAAGGTGCCAAGGGCTTGTCACCGGAGCGTTCGGCCGAGGTCGCCGCCAACGCCGAAGACTGGGCCCAAGCGATTTGGGCTGACATGCTCGGTTAAGGCGTTGCTCGTGGCATCACTTGGCCCGTCGCGCTATGGGGCGGGGCGGCAGTAACGCCGCCCCTTCCAGTTTGATCGTACGCCGCGCCAATAGCGCCACGCCGAGGTCCAGGTCATGGCCAGATAGAGTGTTCCGATAAGCGGCAACGTCGCCGCCCAAAACGGCGATTGCCGGTAGTAACGGAGGGTCGGCAGATAACTGATGGCCATCGCCGCGCATGCCAGAACAGCCAGCTCGGCCGGCCCGGTCAACAGTGCCGCAACCGGGATGACGAAGGCGATCGCCATCAGCACGGTGCAAAGCATCAACAGCCCTAGCGAGTAGCCAAGTTGAGTGAACGCCGTGCGCGCCACCATGTTCCAGATCGCGGCCAACTCCCGATAGCCACGATGACTGCGCGCGGCATGGCTCAGCCCGATCCAGGTACGCCCGCCGCGCGCCTTGACTTTGCGCGCCAGCGCACAATCGTCGATCAGGGCGTCGCGCAAAGACGTGAACGCGTCGACTGACCGCAACATATCGGTGCGCACCAAAATGCAGCCGCCGGCCGCGGCCGCAGGCCAGCGCAGCCGACTGTTGGCCAAGGCAAAGGGATAGAGCAATCTGAAAAAATAAACGAACGCCGGCATTAACAAACGTTCCCAGAATGTGACCATGCGCAGCGCTGCCATCAGCGACACAAGGTCCCATTCGCCGTCGACAAGTTTGCGGCGAAGGGCGACAAGGGTCCCCCGTGTGAGTGCGATATCAGCATCGAGCAACAGCACCAACGGCGTGTGAACGTCCGCCAACCCCTGTTGCAAGGCCCACAGTTTGCCACTCCACTCGTCGGGCGGCGCCACACCGGCACGAATTGAGACCCCGGGCAATTCGAGGCCGCGCACCATATCCGCCGTGCCATCGTCTGACTGGTCGTCGATGACCACAATGCGCAGGCCGTCGCCTTGATTGGCAAGCGCGCGAAGCGTCGTATCGATGGTATCGGCTTCGTTGCGCGCCGGAATCAATACCGTGACATCGTCTAGAGCCGCCTTTGCGGTATCGGCCGCCGCAACGTCGAAACGCTCGCGGGTTCGCCATGGTTGCCACGGCAACAACAATATAATCAGCCACAATGCCGCACTAAGCCAAGCCAACGGAGTCACGACCTGATCGCGGCCCCGCGGCGACCACCATCGATGCGCCGATCATCTTGGCGGCGCCAGCTCATAAAGCGGCGGGTCTCCGTTCGCCACCCGCTCGACATTCTCCAACGAGATGCGGAAATTCCGTGTCTTCGACTGGCGCGTCTGCCCACCAATATGCGGCGTCAGAATAACCCGCCCGCGCGCGGCGTCCGATAGTGACAAGAACGGATGATACGCGCTCAAGGGCTCGTCGGCGAACACGTCGAAGCCGGCACCCGCCAGCTGTCCGGCCGAAAGCGCATCGGCGACCGCCTGCTCATCGACAATGCCGCCGCGCCCTGCGTTAATAAGTATGGCATCCTTTTTCATCAAGCCAATGTGGCGCGCGTCGATCAGACCTTTGGTCTTCGCTGTCAAAGGCAGGCAGACCGCAACGATGTCCGATGTCTCGCACAATCGATCCAGATCCATGGCGGCGACGACGTCGTCTTGCTGATCGCGATGAGCGGCGCGGACAACCTCTAAGCCCAAGCCACGAAACAGCCTTGCCGTGTCGCGTCCGATATTGCCGAACCCGACCACGCCGACCTGCCCCTCAAGTTCCTGGCCGGCGACGTTGGCCCGACGACCAGCCGCCCAAGCCGCCGCACCGCCGGTGCTCAGCACGGGCAGCGGTCGGCGCAACCGGAATGCCAGCTGCACGATCAATTGGGCCACCGACGGCGCGTTCAGTCCGGGAAGATAGGCCACCGGAATGCCGCGCGCGGCACATGCCGCCCGGTCGACATTGTCGAAGCCGGCGCCGGTGAGCTGGACCAAGCGCGTTGTTGGCGCCAAATCCAGCAGCGCCGTATCGACACGTCCGAAGCCGGACGCCGTGATAATGAACGCGGCGCCCGCGCATGCGGCCTCGGCCTCAGCCCGCACGGCGGCTTGCCCAAAATACAGCTCATAGCCCGGCGGCGGCGCCAGGCCGGTGGCACGGAAGTCGGCCTCAGGCCACAAGAACGCAACTTTGCGAGTCATCGGCGAAAAATATCGCAGGCTGTCATGCATAGCTAGCACACGCGCCGCGTGGACTCCGGCCCGCTCGGCAGCGTAAAGTGCGCCGCGATTCGAAACAGCGCAGAACCGCGGCGGAACGATGACCCATATCCTGTTGATCCAAGGCGCCAATATGACTTGGCTTGGCCGGCGCGAGCCGGAACATTACGGCACCACCACCGCCGCCGAACTTGATGAAATGGTCCGCGACCATGCGCAGCGTCACAGCTACCAGCTCGATATCTTCTACACACATGTCGAAGGCGAAGCGATCGCGACCATATACGATGCCGTCGACAAAGGGATCGACGGGTTGGTGATGAACCCGGCTGGGTTCTCGATGAACGGCAAGGCCTTGCATGATTGTATTCTCGGTTGCGCGCCGTTGCCTTATGTCGAGGTGCACATGAGCAATCTTGCCAAGCGCGGCAAAGAGTCGGTGCTGGCCGATGTCGCGCGTGGCGTGGTCATGGGGTTTGGCACGGATTCCTATTTGCTGGCGCTCGATGCCATGCTTGAAATCCTGAAACGGCAAGGCGAGCCATGACAACACTTAAGGTCCAGCCGGGCATCCTTGACATTGCACCCTACATCCCGGGACGTGCCGAAGCCGACGGTGGCAAGCGGCTGATCAAATTGTCGTCGAATGAAACGCCCCTCGGCTGCAGCCGCGCCGCGATCGAGGCCTATAAAGGCCTGGCCGACCATCTACACCTTTATCCGGATGGCAGCGCGAACGCTTTGCGCCATGCAATTGGTCACCGCAACGGTTTGGACCCCGATCGGATCTTGTGCGGCAACGGCTCTGACGAACTGTTGATGCTCATGGCCCATGCCTTCGCCGGCCCCGGCGATGACGTGCTGATGACCGAACACGCCTTCGCCATGTACGTCATTTCCGCGAAAGCGGTCGGCGCGACCCCGATCGTGACGAAAGAAACAAGACTGACCGCCAATGTCGATGCATTGTTGGCAGCCGCCGGGCCAAACACGCGGATCTGCTATATCGCCAATCCCAACAACCCGACCGGGTCCTACATTGCCGACGACGAGATGGCGCGCCTGCGCGCCGGTTTGCCCGATCACACGCTATTGGTCATCGATTCGGCTTATGCCGAATACATCACGCGCAACGACTGTGCCGACGGCCGTGCGCTCGTCGACAGCCACGACAATGTGGTCATGACCCGCACATTTTCGAAGATTTACGGATTATCCGCACTACGTGTCGGTTGGATGTATGCGCCGGCGCCGATCATCGATGTGCTGCAACGCATTCGCGGCCCGTTCAACGTTAATGCCGCGGCGCAAGTCGCGGCGGTCGCCGCCCTCGACGATGTCGCGTTCGTCGATCGCGCGCGCGCCCACAACGCCGAATGGCTGCCCTGGCTGGAACGAGAAATCGCGCGGCTCGGCCTGACAGTGCACCCGAGCGCGGCCAATTTCGTGCTGGTCGAGTTTCCGCGCACCGACTCCTCGTCGGCAGCGACGGCCTATGATCAATTGCTGCGGCGGGGCATCATTCCGCGCCGTCTCGATAATTACGGCCTGCCGGACTGTCTCCGTTTCTCGATTGGTTTGGCCGATGAAAATCGATTCGTCGTCGATGCGCTAAAAGAAATCGTCGAAAATCGATAGCGTAGCCTAAGTCACCGCTCGGCCGACGGTCCGGCAATCCGATGGCAAGTTTGCAAGCGCGTCGAAATCCGGTGTCGGACGGGCCAGGACCGGATCGTCGGCGAAAATCTGCTCGATGGCCTGCGCCCCGGAAAGAAGCGCATGATCCCCGAACATGCGGCCGACAATTTGGATGCCAAACGGCGTCCCGTTTTCGTCGCGGCCGCACGGCAGCGTAACAACCGGGTGGCCAACCACCGTCAGCGATGACGTCAACGCCAGCCACGCCATGTAGTTTTCGACCGGCTGTCCATCTATGGATGGCGGGTTGCGGTGCCGCCATGGGAATGGCGGAATGCTGACGCCCGGACAGATCAACAGGTCGTAATCGTCGAATATACCGGCAAACGCTTGGAAAAGATCCATCTGCCGCCGCCGCGCGACCGCGATGTCTCTCATTGGGGTCGCGAGCGCCGACTTATAAGTGGCGCGGATATTCGGATTGAAGTCCGCGTCCCAACTTTCGGCGTCACGGTAATATTGGCTGACAAAGACGTCCTGGCGCAAAAGCCAATCCACTTCCGGCGCGTCGCGCAGGTCGATGGGATGCCAATCACACGCCGCGAAAAGGCCGCTCATTCGGGCCACACGATCCGCGAAACAGCGGCGAATTGATTGCGATACCAACACGCCACCAAGGTCGGCGCTAACCGCCACCCGCAGGCGGCTTAAATCAACCGGTTGCAGCCGCGCGAACGCCGCCACATCAAGCGGAAAGGCCATCGGATCGCGGTGGCCGCCGTCGCCACGGCTAGCGATGACCGACAGCAACAACCCCGCATCCGCGACCGTGCGCGCCATGGGGCCTTGGACACTGTAAAAGGTTTGCGGCGTCGTGCGGTGTTCGTTCGGCACCACGCCGGGTGTTGCGCGGTAGCCAACCACGCCGCTGTAGCACGCTGGAATGCGCAGACTGCCGCCGTGATCGGACCCGGTCGCCAAAGGCGCCATGTGGGTCGCCAAGGCCACCGCCGAGCCGCCCGATGAACCACCACATGTCAGCGCAACATCGAACGGGTTGCCGGTGGCACCGAACAACCGATTGACGGTGTTGGCGCCGATGCTGTGCTCCGGTACGTTGGTTTTGCCGATAACAATCGCGCCCGCGCGGCGGATCCGGGCGACGATGCCGGCATCCCGGCTCGGCACGTTTTGCGCGAATTCGGTGGCGCCGAAGGTTGTCCTAAGGCCGGCGGTTTCGTGAATATCCTTGATCGCAACCGGTATGCCGTGCAGTGGCCCGAGGTCTGCGCCACACGCGACGTCGGCTTCGGCCGCCGCGGCCTGGTCCAGCGCCTGCCGATCGTCTCTCACAACCATGGCATTGACCGCCGGATCGACGCGATCGATTTGGGCGAGACAGGCGTTCACCAATGCCACCGGCGAAATAGCGCCGCTCCGGATCAGGCGCGCCGCCTCTATGGCGCTGAGGCCAGCAAGGTCCAAAACTTCATCTCGCGCCAATTGTGTTCACAGTCTGATTCTCGACCAGTAACCGGCTTGCCACAGAGCACTCAAAATGCAAGCGACAGCAATTCTGTACACAACATAACAAATCCACATGCCAAGCAGGCCGTAACCCAGCGTCGGGCCGACCAGCCAGGCTGTCGGCAAAAACACAATCCATTGCATGATCACCGTCACGATCATGGTCTGTCGGGTTGCACCGGCGCCGTTCAGACTGTTCATCATTACGCCCGCGACCAAATCGACGAGGGTCACGCAACCGATCATGCGGAGCGGCCAGCGGGCGATGGCGATCGTTTCTTGGTCGGTGACAAAAACGCCCACCACGAGGTCGGGTACGAGGACTAGCGGCAATCCGATCGCCAACATGAGCGCCATCCCGACCCAAATCGTGTCCCACGGCCAGCGTCGCGCATCGGCGATGTCGCCGCGACCGAGGGCCTGTCCAACGAGGGTCGCGGACGCCAAACCAAGCCCCAGACTGGGCAACACCGCGACCAGCATAATGTTGGTCATGACATTGGAGGCGGCCAAGGCGCGCACGCCAATCAAACCAATGATCCAAAACATCGCGGTTAGACCGGCGGCAAAAAGGAACTGCTGGAGCGCCGACGGCAAGGCAAAACGGATCAACCGACGCATCGTGTCGCGGTCCGGCCAGCCGACCAAAAAGCCATTCGGTCGGCCATGCCCTACCCCAAGATAAGTGTACATTGCCGTTCCGACGAACGTCGCGATGGCAGTGCCGATGCCGGCGCCCAATGCACCCATGGCGGGCGCGCCCCAGTTGCCGAAAATCAACATGTAATTCAGTGCGATGTTCACGGCGTGCATGATCAACTGGGTGCGCAGATAGTAGCCAGGACGGTCGGTCGCATTCCAAAAGCCGCGATAGGCGAAATTCATCCCGACCGCGGCGATCGCGACCACGCGCGCCTGCAAATAGGGACCGGCTTCGGCAACCACACCGGGATCGTCGTTCAACCAACCAATCAATGTGGGCGCGAGCAAAAACAATATGGTGCTAAGCGGCAGCGCCGCCGCTAGGGCGAGGACCAGACCGCCATTGAGCGGCACGGCGGTGATATCGTCACGCCCTTCGCCTTTGCGCCGGGCGACCATCGCCTGAACGGCAACGGCCAACCCCGTCACAAAGGCGAATGCCATGAAATTAACGTAGCTGCCCAACCCGACGCCGGCCAATGCGGTCGGTCCCAACCGACCGACCATCGCCGTGTCCACCAGGTTAAAGATGTTCTGCGACACCATGGCGCCAACGACCGGTATGGCCAGAAAAAGTATGCGCCGCGCCCTTGTTCGGTTCGGCCAGCGCCATCCACGGCCAGCGCCGCCTGCCGGCACAATCGGGGCTGGGTTATCGCGCGGTGTCAAAGGTCTCAAGGTGACTGGTCAGCTTGGTCAGGAGGCGATCGAGCTGGCCACGTTCTGCCTCTGAAAGCACGGCCAAGACGTGCGCCTCATAATTGCGCGCCAAAGGCGCAATGCGCCGATAGACGGCACGCCCGGAAGCGCTTAGCCGCAAAAGATTTCGGCGACGGTCCCGCACATCCGCCTTGCGCTCGATGTGCCGCGCCTGCTCGAGGCGTCGTACGGCGCGGCTGACAGTGACTTTGTCCATCAATGTGCGCGCACACAACGTATTGGCCGTCACGTCGCGCGACTGAGCCAAGACGGCAATAATCCGCCATTCCGGGATCGATAAATCAAACTTGGTCGCGTACTCGTGGGCGAGGGCTTTCGATGCCAAGGTCGCCAAAATCGATAAGCGATACGGAAAAAAGCGGTCCAAAATCAACGGGTCGCCGTCCACGGCCGCACAATCGCGGGTGTGGGTCGAAGGCGAATAGTGAGTGTGCTTCTTGAGCGACATGACCAAGGGTCGTATGGTGGAAATTAGTTACAAATTAAACTAACCGGCCGGCCTATTGAGGCACCGACCACACTGGCGTCGTCGGCCTCTGTAACACGCCTGCGCGGCAGGGTAATCTGATTGAAGCTGGCACACAAAGCGGACGCACACGTATGAAAACCTGGTTGACTGTTTCTCGCACAGAGGGCCGATCGTCGCGTCAGGCCCATGCCGATCTGCCGACCGGCACCTATGAGCGCGAACTCGGCAAGGAAGGATTTTTCGGGCCGGCGACACAGATGTACCACACTCATCCACCGACCGGGTGGATTGGGTTTGACGGGCCGTTGCAGCCGCGCGCTTTTGATACCAACAAGCTGACATCCGGCGCACAAACAAAATCTGCCAACACCCCCTGGCACGCGCATGAACTGCTGTGGAACCAAGCGACGCGGGTTCGCATGTGGACAATCGCCGACGCCATGGATTCTTTGGCCCGCAATGCCGACGGCGACGAGTTGCTGTTTGTTCATCAGGGCCATGGCGATCTGTTTTGTGATTACGGCCGCCTGGCCATCCGGGACGGTGACTACGTGGTGCTGCCGCGCGGCACCATGTGGCGCATCGAACCGAGCGACCCCATGACCGTACTGATGATCGAAGCGTCAAACGGCAGCTATTTCCTGCCTGAAAAGGGCATGGTCGGCCGGCACGCGATTTTTGATCCGGCCATTCTCGACACACCGCAAATCGACGACGCCTTTCGTGCTCAGCAAGACGAGCGAGAGTGGCAGGTGCATATCAAACGCGGCCAGGAGACGTCCGTTTTGACCTATCCGTTCAACCCGCTTGACGCTGTCGGTTGGCACGGTGATTTGGCGCCGGTCCGGATCAATTGGCGCGACATTCGCCCATTGATGAGCCACCGCTATCATCTGCCGCCATCCGCCCATACGACGTTTTTGTCGGATCGTTTTGTCGTCTGTACTTTTTGCCCGCGGCCGATCGAAAGCGATCCCGGTGCATTGAAAGTGCCCTTTTTTCACAGCAACGAAGATTATGACGAGGTGATTTTCTACCACCGTGGTGAGTTCTTCAGCCGCGACAACATCCATCCTGGCATGATTACCATGCACCCCTGCGGTTTCAGTCACGGCCCCCATCCGAAAGCCTTTGCCACCGGCGCCAAGGCGGCACGCAAAGAAACCGACGAGGTCGCGGTGATGATCGACACCCGCGACGCCCTCAACATCGCGCCAGCCGCCGCCAGCGTTGAATGGCCCGGCTATGTCGACTCATGGAAACCGGCAACGCCGGCCGAGGCCGCCGAATGAAACTGGCGTCATTGAAAAGTGCCGGCCGTGACGGCACGTTGATCGTGGTATCCCGCGATTTGACGCGGGCCGTGGCGGTGCCCGATATTTCTCCCACATTACAGCAGGCGATAGAAGACTGGCCGAATACGGCGCCGCGCTTGAATCACACTTATCAGCGCCTCAATGATGGCATCGAAGATCGCGCATTTTCGCTCAATGTCGCGACCTTGGCGGCACCGCTGCCACGTGCGTTTCAGTGGGTCGATGGCAGCGCCTATGTCAATCACGTCGAACTGGTGCGCAAGGCGCGGGGCGCCGAAATGCCGCCGAGTTTTTGGACCGATCCGTTGATGTATCAGGGATGCTCGGATGGCTTTCTGGGCCCGCGCGATCCGATCGAAGCCGTCAGCGAGGCGTGGGGCATCGACTTCGAGTCCGAAATCGCCGTGGTCACCGACGATGTGCCGCTTGGCACCGACACGGCGCGAGCCGGCGCCCATATTAAGCTCCTGATGCTGGTCAACGATGTCAGTCTGCGCGGCTTGATCCCGGCCGAACTCGCCAAGGGCTTCGGTTTCCTTCATGGCAAACCGGCCAGCGCCTTTTCGCCGGTCGCGGTCACGCCGGACGAACTTGGCGCCGCCTGGCACGACAACAAAGTGCATCGACCGCTGATTTCGGAGCTCAACGGCGCCACGTTCGGCGCGCCCAATGCCGGCCTTGATATGACCTTCGATTTTGCCGCGCTGATTGCGCACGCCGCAAAGTCACGATCATTGGCTGCCGGCACCATCGTCGGGTCCGGCACCGTCTCGAACCAAGACCGGTCCGCGGGCTCGTCGTGCCTGGCCGAACAGCGCATGCTGGAAACGATCGATGACGGCAAGCCAACCACCCCGTTCATGCGGTTCGGCGACCGTATCCGCATCGACATGGTCGACGACAAGGGCGACAGCATTTTTGGTGACATCGACCAGACGGTCGTCCAAATCGCGCCCGCGAGTCAGCCATAGCATGAAACTTTACGGCTATTTCCGCTCGTCCGCCGCGTACCGCGCACGCATCGCGCTCAATCTCAAAGGCCTCGCCTATGAGTCGATATCGGTGCATTTGGTCAAGGATGGCGGCGCGCAGTTCCGACCCGACTATGTCAAACGGAACCCACAGGCGTTGGTGCCCACCTTGGAAACCGACGATCTGGTACTGACTCAATCTCTGGCGATCATCGACTATCTCGACGACATATGTCCCGACCCGCCGTTGTTGCCAGATTCACCCGCGGCACGGGCGCGCGTGCGCGCCATCGCCCTGGCCATCGCGTGCGATATTCACCCGCTTAATAATCTGCGTGTGCTGAACTTCCTCACCAATGAGCTGGCGGTCTCGTCCGACGATCGGACTCGCTGGTACCACCATTGGGTGGAAAGCGGATTGGCGGCGGTCGAGAAAATGCTCGCCCATGACCCCGGCACCGGCACGTTTTGTCATGGCGACCAACCCGGCCTGGCCGACATTTGTCTGGTGCCCCAAGTCGCCAATGCCGAACGGTTCGCTTGTGATTTGGGGCCGTGCCCGACCATCCGCCGTATCAATGACGCATGCCTCGCAATGCCCGCGTTCAGTGATGCCGCGCCGCAAAATCAATCGGATGCCGAGTAGTCAAAACCGGTAATCTGATACCTGGGCTTTGCCATTCGCGGGATACACACTATTTGGGTTTGCGAGGCATAACACACGCTGCGGCGGGGGAAGCCTAGGCAACCGCGGCCTGTAACTGGTTACAGGATACGACGATCGCGGCTAAAATATTGATTATTAAGCATAGTCTCATACGTCCCGGTGGTCTCGGATGATCACCGATTCAGCGCCCGTGAGCGTTAATCCGACCGCTGTACAAAATGGTGGCCAGCGCGTCGGTGCTGTCCGCGAGTTGGCGACATCGCAACGTCCGACCGCGCTGCCAGTGCCGCAGCACGTCGCTCGCTTTGGGCGCTCCGTGCCGCTGCTGGACGGTGGCACCGCATTCCATGCCCAATTGGCCCGCGATAATGACCCCAGGGCCCGGGACAGTTACGGCTTGTCGGCGGATGAACGACGTCTGGCCAACCGCCTCCGGGAACCCAACGGTAATACGGCCCTGGCGCCGCCCGGACTGACCCGCCTGAGTGGCACGCGCGACGCCGGCATCGCGGCCACAGTGGTCGAAATCGGCGCCGACGGGGTGCCGTCGATCCGTACCGTCAAACCTGCCCTAGACGTCGCCGCCGCCGCAGCCCACACAATTGGGCGCGACGTGTCGATCTCCGTCTAATCCGATCGACCGCCGCTTATATTTGACGATATTACCGCGCCGATCCGCCTCGATCGCGCAGCAGCGATACAGGGCCTGTTTGAGTTTGGCGCGCCCGCGCTGCACCCTTGATTTCATGCCCGACACGGAGATACCCACACGCCGTGCGGCCTCGGCTTGGGTCAGGCCTTCGATATCTGTCATGAGCAAAGCACCAGCGTAAGGCTCCGGCAGTTCCATGATCATCGGCCGCAAACAGGCTGCCAGCGCGGTTGTCACATCGTGCTCGGGGCCGCTGTCCCCCATGGGGTGCATGGGGTCGGTCGGATCATCGGCCATCGCCGCGCGGCGACGCACCTCCGCGCGGCGGTAATGATCGATGAGCGTGTTTGTCGCAACGCGTCGCATCCACGCGATCGGGTTGGTCGCGTTTTCAACGGCAAGGCGCGATTCAACGAGCTTCAGCAATATCTCGCCGGCCAGGTCGTCAGCATTGGATGGATGAACATGCCGACGAACATAGGTATGCAGATTTCCGACGAAGGCCCGCCAGATATCACGCGCCCGCGCGTCACTGAGTGCGACCTGCGCCATCAAAGACTGCCGCAGCAGCTCCCCTTTGGCCGACTTTGCGCCGCCACCCCGGCAACGCCAAGATCGTGACCGCCCTGATCGGGATTGTCATCGATGATCTGATACCATTCCCAGCGCAGCCCCTGGGGTTCTTGCGACCAAACCTTGTCTTGCACCGCATGACAGCACGTCGTGGCGGTCTCGACCTCGTCGAGCAATCCGGAGCCTGCCAGACGGTCTTTGGCGACTTCGACTGCGGCCCCTTCGAATACTTCGACGCCCAAATGATTGAGTCGGTCGGCAGCGTCCGGGTTTTCGAACAGAACAAGCTTCAAGGGCGGCTGGTCGATGGCAAAGTTGGCGTAACCGGGGCGCTGTTTGTGTGGCGTCGCATCGAACAGTTTCGAGTAATAGTCGACCGCTTCGTCAATATCGCGCACATTCAGGGCCAGTTGCAGGCGCATGGCAAACCTCCTTTGAAAACATTTCGCATTGTATAAGACGCAGCGGCGCTTGTAAGGACGCAGCTTTTTTGCTCCATCGAGGCCCGAACACGCCATAACTTGAAGCGCGCCAATGAACCCGTTATGAGTTGCCTGCCGTTTATCGGCCCGCATCAACGGCGAAACGTATCAACAGCGAAACAGGGACGCTGGCATGTCGTACGATCAAGATCAAATGCTTCAAGAACATCAGGCGGTTTGGTCCGGCTTCATGAAGCTGTGCACCTATTCGGTCATCGCTATTGTCGTCTTGCTCATATTGATGGCGATCTTCCTGCTCTAAGGTCTGCTCGGATTCGACATCCGTGCAACCCGACCTGCCCTTCATTGCGCCGCGACCGGCACCGATAGCGGCGGCTGGCCGGCGCTTTCGCGTTGCGGTACCCGGGCCGCGCCAGTCAGCGGCGCAGGCTGGAAAGGCAGTCGACGCCCAGGATATCGCGCGCGGCGCCATCCGCCTGCTGGACGCGTTGGGATATCGCACGTTGACCGAGATGCGCCTGGTGTCCGGGCGGCGAGTCGATGTCATCGGCCTCGATCGGCGCGGCCGGTTCGCGGTCGTGGAAGTGAAGTCCAGCCTTGCCGATCTGGCGGCGGACAAGAAATGGCAGGATTATTTGCCTTATTGCGACGACTTCTATTTTGCCGTCGCCAGCAAATTCCCTCTTGACCGGCTTCCGGACGAGACGGGCATTATGATCGCCGACCGATTCGCCGGGGAAATCGTGCGCTGCAGTCTGCGGCAAACAATGAACGGCGCGGCGCGGCGACGTCAGATTCTGCAATTCGCCCTGACCGCCGGGTCGCGTTTGTATCAGCAAGACGAAACTGACATATGATGGCGGCGGGATGCTGGCGTGCGCGGGGTCCGAGCCTCGGCACGCAATTTATCGCGGCACTCAGGCAGAATGTGGGTCGTTGCAGTATGACCGTGTGGGCCAGGGCAACGCCGGTCGGTTTTCGGGGGGTGGAACGATGGTTCGGTCACGTCGCAAGGAAGCACTGTGCATCTTGTTGGTCTCGGCGACGACACTTGTCGCCGGTTGCAACCTGCAGCGCGACGATCTCAATCCGATTCGAATCTTTTGTCCGGGTACCTTCGACCCTGAAACCAACAAGTGCGTTGTTGACACGGATACGCCGCTGGGGGGACCGTAAAACGTGACGCAAATTTGCCGAGCGGCAATAACGAGGTTCACATGACATCGCTGACCACGCGTCTGCAGGCGCTATATACGGGCGTCGTGTATGACACCATGAGCGATATGGGGTTGCCGTCGCAGGCCCTGCCGCCCGAAATTCAACCGCTTGATCCCGGAAAGACCGTGGCCGGTCCCGTATGGACATTGAGTGGCGTCGCAACACCCAGTGTCAGCCGGCACGATTCGCTGCTGAGCTGGACCGAATTCCTGTCCAAAGCACCCGCCGACCACGTGATCGTCTGTCAGCCCAATTGCATGACCTTGGCGTTGATGGGCGAGCTTTCGGCAGAGACCCTGAAATCGCGCGGTGTCCTCGGTTACATCGTCGACGGTGGCAGCCGCGACATCGATTTCATCGTCAAACTTGGCTTCCCGGTCTTTTGTCGCTTTCGCACACCAGCGGATATCGCCGGCCGTTGGCGGGTCGACGAAATGGGTCAGCCGATCAAGATCGGCCAGACCGAAATAGCCACCGGTGATTACGCGATCGCGGACCAAGACGGGGCCGTGATCATACCCGGCGACCGCGCCGAGGCAGTGATCGCCGCGGCCGAAGCCGCGGTCAATAGCGAAAACAAAATTCGGGATATGATCCTGTCGGGTGGTGATCCCAAAGAAGCCTATTTGCAATACGGCAAATTCTAGGACCCGTAAACGATGGCCTCAGAGCAGACATTCTCGGTGCTGGCCCAGTTTCGCATAGACGGCAAGATCGCGGTGGTGACCGGCGGTGGCGCCGGCATCGGCCGTATTGCGGCCCTTTCCTTCGCCGAAGCCGGCGCCTACGTTGCCGTTACCGATATCGATTTGGCAGCCGCTGAGCAGGTTGCCGCCGAGATCACGGAAGCTGGCGGCAAGGCGGACGCGCGCGCATTAGATGTGTCCGACAATGCCGCCATTTCGACCACCATGCAGGCGATCGGCCGCGATCATGGCCGTATCGATATCCTGATGAACAATGCCGGCGTCGCGCAACGGGACGCCACCGAAACCATGCCGTTGGACGTGTGGGACCGGATTGTTCAAGTCAATCAAACAGCGGTGTTCGTATGTTCGCAGGAGGCGGGCAAGTTCATGATCGCCAACAAGAGCGGCGCGATCATCAATGTCGCATCGATCATGGGGCTTGGCGGCGGCGGCCTGTATCCCAATTTGCCTTACCACGCCACAAAAGGTGCCGTGGTCAATATGACCCGCGCGTTGGCGTCCGAATGGGCGGCTTATGGCATTCGGGTAAACGCCTTGGCGCCGACGTTCGTGCGCACCGATTTGACCAAGCGGCTTCAGGAAAACAACGCACTGGTTGCCGAGATCAACGCCCGCACACCGCTGGGGCGCTTTGCCGAACCCGAAGAGATGGCCGGCGCGATCCTCTATCTCGCCAGCCCGGCGGCGGCGATGGTGACCGGCCATATTCTCGCCGTCGATGGCGGCTGGACCGCGATCTGACTCGCGATCCACGCCGCCCACGAATCAGTAAACGTCGTTCTTCGTGTTGTAGACGTTGAACTTGCCCGTCGGCGTAATCAGGCGGGGGTCTCTGATGACGTGCTTCAAGGACCGCGTTTGATCATCAATCACCACGATCGCCGATTCTTGGTCTTTTGCGTTCCACACAGAGAACCAAATTTCCGTGCCCGCCTGGTTGTATTCACCCTGAACCACCCGACGCACACCTTCGCTGATGCCTGACCATTCGCCAACCGGGATCATTTCGTAGCCGGCATCCAAGTCTTCGGTATTGAACACGGCAACCGAAGACGCGATTTCCGGTTCCGGGTTAAGCGGTGTATCGACCCACAAGTTCTTTGAGTTGGGATGCGTCTTGACGAACAGCGAGCCACCACCTTGCCCTTCCAATAGCTGGACAACCTTCCAGGCATTGTCCGGATAACTCTCCGGATCGGTGCCGATCAACGCAACATATTCGTCGCCCAAATGGCTGGTCGCCCACACGGGCCCAAAGGTCGGATGCACAAAGTTGGCGCCGCGGCCGGGATGCGGCTTGATGCCGCCCGACTCGATGACCTTGACCAGCTTGCGTTCCTTGGTATCCACGATCGCGACCTTGTCGCGAGCGTTGGCGGCGACCAAGAAATAGCGCCCGGTGGCATCGAAACCGCCATCATGCAGGAACCGATCGGCCCCGATGGTCACAACCCGCATGTTCTTGATGTCTTCGTAGTTGACCAGCAGGATCTTGCCGGTTTCCTTGACGTTGACGATGAACTCGGGCGCGAAATGGGAGGCGACGATCGCGGCCACGCGCGGTTCGGGATGATATTCCTGCGTGTCGACGGTCATGCCGCGGGTTGAGACGACCTTTAATGGCTCCAACGTATCGCCGGCCAGCACGACATATTGTGGTGGCCAATAAGAGCCCGCGATCGCGTATTTGTCCTCCCAGCCTTTCATCTTGGATGTCTCAACGGAACGGGCTTCGATGCCGATCTTGAGCTCGGCCACTGTCGCCGGTGTCTCCAGCCAAAGGTCGATCAGGTTGATCTTGGCGTCGCGCCCGATCGTGAACAAATAGCGGCCCGATGCCGACAGGCGTGAAATATGAACGGCGTAGCCGGTTTCGATGACCTGGATGATCTCCTTGCTATCGCCGTCGATCAAAGCGATCTGTCCGGAATCCCGCAGGGTCACCGAAAAAAGATTGTCCAGATCGAGATCGTTCATCTGGCTGGTTGGCCGGTCGCCGACCGGCGTGTGTACGACCCAGGTCTCGCGCATTTCGGCCATGCCGAATTCCGGTGGTTGTGGCGGATCCTGCATCAGATAGCGCGCCATCAAATCGACGTCATCGACAACCAGATCGCCCGACGAGCCCCAATTGGGCATGCCACCCGGCGAGCCGTAGTTGATGAACGCGTGCAAATAATCATAGCCAAGTTCGCGAGTTAGATCGGGAGTCAAAGCCTTGCCCGTGGCGCCTTTGCGCAACACCCCATGACAGCCGGCACAGCGTTCGAAATAGATCTTCTGGCCGCGGGCAAATTCCTGCTCGGTCATGGTTGGCACGCCAGGTACGACACCTGGCTGCCGCGTCGATTGTTCTTGCATGACGTCCAAGGTTGGTTCGTATTGCCCACCTGGCGTCGTGTCATGCTGCGCCAGTTCCGATGTGTCGATCTGCACCGCAGGCGCGCCATCGGTGGCTTCCTCGTCACCGGCTGTCACCTCGCCGGCAGGCGGCTCCGGCTGTGTCTCATCGACCGCTTCAGCGACCTCGGGCGCTTCGGCCTCCGTAGACGTGTCGACCGTCTCTTGCGCCTGCTCGGCAATTTCGCGCGGTTTTTCAATCCCCCAAAACACATAAGCCGCCAACGCGACGACCGCGATCGCCGCCAAACCTGTTAGCCAACGCATGATACGCCCCTAAATCCTGTTTGCTGCGGTTGAGATGCCATAAACCCGCTGCGCACGCACACCGTCGCACGGTACGCTGTCGTCACGACCACACTCAAACGACTTGCCTGTGAACGCAGACTGTCGGCCATCGGACAAGATGTGGCCACGCTTCGGCACAAGCCCCGGGCACGCACGTATCGACTGGCAATGCTCTAGCTGGCTCTCCGTTGCATGGCTATGACGTCTCCCCACGAGACGCCGTTGCCGACCGACTCGACGTTCCCAAAAGCCGCCGACCCAGTTACAAAAAGGGGCACAAATCGCGTGGGACGTCTTTGATCGAGGTCAATTCCCTAACCGTCGCGGTGGGTCGAGTGGCGCGACCGGGCTACTCGCTGACAGTCGGCCCCACGCCCATCACGCGGGTTTGGCGCATGTAGCGGCGATATTTGTCGGCGTCATAGCCTTCGCCGCGGTGAAGCAAACAGCGATTGTCCCAGACAACCAAATCACCCGGCTGCCAGCGATGGGTATAGACATGCGTATCATCGGTCGCGCGCGCCAAAAGGTCGTCGAGCAGCCCGCGGCTGTCGGACTCGGTCCAACCTTCGATCGTTTTCGCGTGAGAGCCAACAAAATAGTTCTTGGCGCCGGCGCGGGGATTGCTGCGTACCAGCTTTTGACGCACCGGCGGCAACGAGGCCGCGTGCGACGGCGTCACAGCATCCGGGCTGACCTTGCTTCTGGAAAAGACATAGTCGTGGATCGCGATGAGCGGATCGATGGTCGTCCGCATGTCCTCAGACAAGCGCTCATACGCAGCGCGGGCACTGGCGAAATGTGTGCCGCCACCCTCGTCGGGGACCTCATAAACACACATGATCGAGACAAACGACGGCACTTCGCGAAACGACGAATCCGAATGCCACATATTGTTGCCGGTTAGAAATTTGGTCTTTTTGTGCGTGCTACCGAGCTGGGTGCCGTCTTGTTCGACATTGCCGATGGTGCCGAAATAGTTGATCCGCCCTTCCTGACCGAGAACAACGTGATTGGGTTCTGGCGTGCCCAACCGCTTGGTAAAGGCGAGTTGACGATCATCATCAAACGGCTGGTCGGGAAAGCACAAAAACGAATGCGTGTCGATGGCAACCCGAATCTCTTCCAACACCTCGTCTGACAATGGTGCCCTCAGGTCTATACCGTCAACGCGTGCTCCGAACTCCGCATGCAACGGTGATACTGTCATGTTGGACATGCTGTCTCTCCCGCCAATTCCCATAGTGGGATTGCATCACAGAGCGGCGCCGGATCCAAGCCGCGCGTGATGCACGACAGGCGCGCGCGGGCGCCATATCATGCCAGTCGGGCAAACCAGCCAGATGGCCTAAGGCAGCGCGCGTACGGGAACAAACTCATGAACCAGATATCGACCGTACGGCACGGTGCCGTACTGATCGCCACGATCACCAACCCACCAGACGGCACCATGGATGCCGATACTGAGCGCGAACTGGTCGCCCTTCTCGATACCGTCGAGGGCGACACCGCGATCCGTGCGGTCGTCTTCACGGGCGGCTTGCCGGATGTCTTCATTCGCCATTATGACGTCGGCGTCCTTGAAAATGTGGCGCGCGACATGGCTGGCCGCGGTTTGACATTCAGCACGGCCCGTTCGGTGCCGGAAGCACCCTATCATGCGTGTCTGCGCCGAATCGAAACGCTACCCAAGGCGTTCATCGCCGCTATTAACGGCACCGCCATGGGCGGCGGTTTTGAACTTGCTTTGGCTTGCGACATAAGGGTTGCCAAAGACGGCCCCTATTGGCTCGGCTTGCCCGAAATCAACATCGGTTTGTTGCCTGGGGCCGGTGGAACGCAGCGACTGCCGCGGATTATCGGCGAAGGCCGCGCGCTGGAGTTGTTGCTTCATGGCCGCACATTACGGCCGCGCGAAGCAGCGCAATGGGGCTTGGTATCGGAATGTGTCGATGGTGATGTTGTGGCGGCCAGCGTCGCGGTCGCCACGCAGTTGGCGCACAAACCGGCACGCGCCATGGCTCACATCAAACGTTTGGTTCGTGGCGCCGTCAGCCAGCCCGTGGATCAGGGACTTGCCGACGAACGGACCCTGTTTTGCGATTTGATGGTCAGCGACGAAACCATCAATTTGATGGCGGAATTGAACACCGGCCGACGCGATATTCGTGATGACGGCGCAGACAACCAATGACCGCACCGGTTTCACCGGCGCGGCCAGCGTCTAGAACGTCATGCAGTCCGGCGCGACAAAGGTGATTCAATCGGCGCCGATCACGTCGCCCATCGGCTCCCAGACCTCGCCGTTGAACTTGACCAGTTGCATTTGCTCGATCGGGAAGAAATCATCGGGCCCGGTATCGAGCGTGATCCCCGGCAACAGCATCGGCACTTGGAGATTATCCAAGGCCGCGGCCTCTTTCATGATGTTCTCGCGGGTCAAATTGTCGCCGGCACGTTCCAATACGTGTGCCAAAGTCGATGCCGCCGCATAGCCATAGGCATTGAACAATTCGGCCTTATTGCCATCCGGATGGTATCTATCCATCCACGTGATCCAGGCCTTATAGTCGTCATCGTCGAACCATTGCGGATCGGTTGGATCCTTCAGATAGACCGACGAAATCACGCCGACCGATTTGTCAAGACCGGCGGGTGTCAGCACGGCTTCGACCGATGACGACACATTGTTCAGGAAATGCACGGGCCGCCATCCGGTATCGTAGGCCTTACGCAACGCCTGCGCCGCAAACTTGGGCGTGGTGATATTGAAAAACACGCTGGCACCACTATTTTGCATGGCAACGATTTGAGAATCAATTGTCGGATCCGTCACCTCATATGGCTCGGCGATGGCGATCATACTGTCCGCCGCGTCACCCAAACCTTCAATGAATCCGTCCAGGTAATCCTTGCCGTAATCGTCATTCTGATAGAGCACGGCAATCTTGGCATCGGCGTGATTGTCGAGAATGTATTTGGCGTAGATCTTGGCTTCGGTCGGATAGGGCGGTTGCCAACCCATGCTCCACGGGTATTTCTGCGGATTGCCCCACTTGCTGGCCCCGGTGGCAACGAAAATATGCGGCACTTTCTTGGCGTTGACATATTTGTGGATGGCGGTGTTTGTGGGCGTGCCGAGGGTTTGGAATAGCAGCAGGACCTGTTCCTGCTCGACCAATTTGCGTACCTGTTCGACCGTTTTCGGCGGGCTGTAGCCGTCGTCCAGCGTGATGAAATTGATCTGACGCCCGTTGATGCCCCCCTGATCGTTGATCATGTCGAAATAGGCGGAGATCGCCTTGCCGATCGCGCCATAGGCCGAGGCAGGCCCGCTATAGGGGTTGGTGTTGCCGATTTTGATCTCGGTGTCGCTGGCGCCCACGTCATAGGTGCCGTCCGCAAGGGCGGTCCCGGTGGTCGCAAGCAGCGACGCGACAAAAAATGTGCCAAGCCACGAGTTCTTGATCATTTGTCTGTTCCTCCTGCAGGTTGCTTGTCCAACCCCATCGCCGGTATCTGACCTGATCTTGCCATGATCCACGTCCCGAGCGTGCTGGCAAGTCCGGCTGCACCGCGTGGCATGAGATACATCAGCGAAATCAGGATCACGCCGTAAATGGCCCAGGGTGCCGCCTTCGATATCTCTTCGGCAATATTGGGAACGAACTGAATGAACAGGCCGCCGATCACCGCGCCCCAAATGCTGGCCAGGCCGCCGACAACCATGCCGACAACCAAGATGATCGAGACCAGGAAATTAAAGCTGTCGGGCGCAACGAATTGGACCACGATGGCGCCAAGCGCGCCGGCGATGCCCGTGTAGCCGGCACTGATTCCGAAGGCGAGTGACTTATAGATGGGAACGTTGACCCCCATCGCCGACGCCGCCACCGACTGATCACGAATGGCGACCAAAGCCCGACCGCTGCGGCTGTTGAGCAGATTCGCCGCGAAGATATAGAGAAGTACGACGACCGCCAGTGTGAAGTAATAAAGCCATTGATCTTGGCTGAGCGGCAGCCCAAATGGTGCGTCTGGCTTGATGATAACAATCCCTTGCACGCCGCCGGTCCAACCCTCAAACAGGTCGTATTTCAAGATCTGCGGCACCGCAACCGCCAGCGCAAAGGTGGCCAGCGCCAGATAATGTCCGCGCAGCCGGGCGGCCGGAAATCCAAACACAAACCCGATACCGAGGCATAGGAACCCGGCGACCGGCAATGTCAGGAAATAGGGGAGTTCCCAGCGATCCATCATGATCGCCGCGGTATAGGCGCCGAGTGCGTAGAAGGCACCGTGGCCGAGCGAGATTTGACCGCTGAACCCGGTCAACAAGTTAAGACCCAAAATCGCGATCGCGTAGACCAAAGCCAGGGTGTATTGGAAAGTTCGGTAGTCGGTTGTGATCAGGGGTATGACAAGGCCGAGCACAAGCGCGGCACCGAGCCCCAACCGACGCCATTGTCGCCCGGTCAATCCCCAAAACCGCGGCGCGCTCGCGCCATCATGAACATTGAGAGCCGCCATGCCTTACACCCGTGTGACAGCGGTTTTGCCGAACAGGCCGCCGGGGCGGAAAATCAGCACGGCAACGATCAGCACCAGGGCGACGGTCAGCTTGAGTTCGTTGCCGATGAACGGCACATAGGCGCCGAGCAAATTCTCAAGCACACCGACGATGAAGCCGCCGACCACGGCACCGCCCGGATTGTTGATGCCACCCAGCAACGCGCCCGCAAAGCCGTAGAGCAATATGCCCGACATCATGGTTGGATCCAAAAACACGATCGGCGCCACCATCATGCCGGCGACGGCACCGATCGCGGCCGCCAATCCCCAGCCCAGAGCAAGCATCCAGCCGACCCGGATACCGACCAAGCGGCTCGATTGTGGGTTCTGCGCCGCCGCACGCATCGCCAACCCCAACGATGTGAAGCGGAAAAACAGATAGAGCAAAAGCAGCACGACCAGTGTGACGCCGATCGCGCCAAGATCGTGCATGCGGAACGAGGCGCCGCCCGGCAGCACCAATGGCGTATCTGGAAACGGGCTCGGAAACGGCTTCAGCGTGTATGTCCAGATCCAACCCGCGACGCTGTTGAAGATCACCAACAAACCGATAAACACAATGATCAGCGTCAATATCGGTGCTTTTTCGACCGGACGGATGATCACCCGCTCGATCACCACGCCGGCAAAAAACGATGCTGCGACGGTGAGAAAAAAAGCACCCCAATAGGGCATGCCCGCATTGATCAAGGTCCACGCGATATAGGTCGAGAACATCGCCATTTCGCCTTGGGCGAAATTGATCAGTTCCGTCGCCTCATGGATCATGACCAGCGCCAAGGCGATACTGGCGTAAATTCCGCCCGCCGCAAGTCCGGCCACGACGAGCTGTAGGAAATATTCCATCCGCTTTTTCGCCCTTAATAGCCGAGATAAGCCTTGCGCACGGCGTCGTCCCGGCCAATGTCGGCAGCCGCGCCCGAAATCGCTACGCGGCCGGTTTCCAACAAATACGCCTGATCAGCAAGCTCAAGTGCCAGCGACGCATCTTGTTCGACCAGCAGCATGCCGATCCCCTCTTCGTCGTTGATGCGGCGCATGATCGCGAACAGGTCTTGGACGACGCGCGGCGCCAAACCGAATGACGGCTCATCGAGAAGCATCAAACGCGGTCGCAACATCAGCGCGCGCGCCAGCGCCAACATTTGCTGCTCGCCGCCGCTCAGCGTTCCGGCCTGTTGGCGGAAGCGCTCGCGCAGGACCGGAAAATAGCCCAACACACGTTCAAGATCCTCGCCAACCGCGGCCCGGTCGCGCCGCGCATACGCACCCAAGCGCAAGTTTTCATCCACGCTCAGGCCAGTAAACGTGCCGCGCCCGTCTGGCACATGCGCAACCCCAAGCCGGGCAATATTCTCGGTCGACAGGCGCTGGATATCGCGGCCCTCAAGTTCGATCGTGCCGCTGGTCCGCACCATGCCGCACACGGCCCGCAAACTTGTGGTCTTGCCCGCGCCGTTGGCACCAAGAATGGTCGTCACACCGCCGGCCGCGACCGAAAAATCAATGCCGAACAGAACCTGAGTCGAACCATAGGCGGCCTCAAGACCGCGCACCTCTAACAGCGACGACATTACTCGTCGGTGCCCAAATAGGCTTGGATCACAGCCGGATCATTGCGCACCTCATCGGGCGTACCCGCGGCGATGGTGCGCCCAAAATCGAGCACAATGACTTGGTCAGAGATCGGCATCACCAAGCCCATGTGATGCTCCACCAGCAACACCGTGACGCCGCGGGCGTCGCGCACCGTCTTGATCAGAGCCCCGAGCGCGTTGACTTCCTCATGATTGAGGCCGCCGGCGGGTTCGTCCATCAGCAACAACCGCGGCCGGCAGGCCAGCGCCCGGGCGAGCTCGACACGTTTGCGCGTGCCGAACGGCAAACCCGCGACAACGTCCTGAGCAACCGCATTCAAATCCAGAAAATCGATGACATCGGCGGCCGTGGCACGCAGAACAGTCTCCTCGGCACGACATTGCCGAATCCGCAACGCATTGCCCAGAAAGCCGCTACGGCTCCAGTGGTGACAGCCCAACAGCACATTGTCGAAAACGGTCATGGTGTCGAACAGCGCCAGGTTCTGAAAGGTCCGGCCAATGCCCATACCAGCGATGTCGTGGGGCGCCGCGTCGAGCAACGACCGCCCGTCGAGTTCAATCTCGCCCGATAACGGCGTGTAGAGCCGGTTGAGACAATTAAAAAGCGTTGTTTTGCCGGCGCCATTGGGGCCGATCAGAGCAACGATTTGGCCACTCGGCACCTCAAACGTGACCGAATCCAGCGCGACAATGCCGCCAAAGCGGACGACGATGTCACGCACACGCAATAGCGGTTGGGCGGCGCCGGTCGCCGCGCCGATCGGTTCACAGGCGGCGCCGCGCACCGTCTCAGACGCCATCATGTCGGCTGTCGTGACCACAGCCCGACCGGTCGCGCGATCCGATCGCAACAGCGGCGCAATTCATGTCGGTCCCCCCATTTGAGCCGTTGTTCGGCCCGCACTTACCTTTATCGGTGTGTCTTTATCAGTGTGGCGAGAATTGATGAGACAGGTCAACCCCGTGCGACGTCTTGGCTAGTGGCGGTAGTCAGGCTGCTCCCGGTCCAATTTGCGGCGCAGCGCGGCGAAATGGCGTCGGTAGTTCGACGCCGCGCCTGATCCCTCGGTCTCAATCTGCTCAAAAACTTTGCGGATCATATCTTCTGGGATCAGCTTGAGCGGCCGTCCGGTGGACATGGCCAGAACCTGGGCGCGGCACGCCCGGTCCAAGTAGTAGAGATCTTCCCATGCGCCAGCGACCGAGTCAGAGGCCACGGTCACACCGTGGTTGGCCATGAACAACACGTCCTTGTCACCCAGCGCCCGCGCGATGCGATCGCCTTCATCCCAACCCAGCGCCGCGCCACCATATTCGTCGTCATAAGCAACTCGGTCAAAAAAACGGCAGGCGTTTTGATCCGCGGTGAGCAAGCGGCCGTCTTCGATCATGCACAGGGCCAAGGCATACGGCATGTGGGTGTGCATGACGCAGCGGCCGTCGGGCCGTGCCTTGTGGATCGCGGCGTGAATGTAGAAAGCACTCGGCTCCACGTAACCGTCTCCGGCACGCTTTTCGCCGTTGAAGTCCACGACCATCAAGCGACTGGCGGTGACCTCGGCCCAATGCAGCCCATAGGGGATCAGAAAGAACCGATCGTCATACCCCGGCACCATCAAGGTCAGATGATTGCAGATCCCCTCGCTAAAGCCATGCTGGTCGGCCAACCGATAGGCCGCAGCCAAGTCTTCCCGCGCCGTTTGCTCGGCATCTTGACCGGTGTCGTTCATGGGTCCTCCCTACTCCGATCGATGGGTTGCCACCTGCGCGCAAAATATTGAACAAAACAAGAACACACAGGCTCGACCTCGAATTACATAGGGCGGCCGACCGCGACAAGGGAACTGGTCAGCCCTGGTAAATCTTTATGCCCAGCGGGTCGCCAATTCGCTCACAGATTTCATCGAAAGTTTACCCGTTGCCAGTAGACCGGACCGTATCCGCGCCGAAATCGGCGCCGGCGAGGAGACCGATGGCCGCTTCCCAAGACAGCACGCTGCGCTTCGAACGCGACCGATTTGTCGCGTTTGCTTTTGCCGCCGCGGACCTGCTGCTGGAAACCGATGCCGCGGGCACGATCCAATATGCCTTTGGCGCCGTGCGCGGCCTGACCAAAAGCACCGAGAGCGCGTTGCGCGGTACCAAGCTCCTCGATTTGTTCAGCGATCAGGACAAACCCGTTGCCACACATTTGCTGGCCCGGCTGAAAGATGGCAATCGTATGTTGCCGACGCGGGTCGCGCTGAAAACTGAGGCAGGCATCCCGGCCCAAGCCTTGATGGGCGGTTGCCGCCTGCCGAACGCGGCGGGGCGTACTTTCGTCACTTTCACGATGGTCGCCGGCCTGCCGCCACGCGTTGTCGGCTTTGGCAAAGCTGGGCTCTATGATCGCGACCAATTTGACGAGATCGCCTGCCAGCGATTGGCTTCGACGCGGCAGACCGCCGTCGACGCCAAACTTGCGCTGTTCGTCGCCGACGGCTTGGCAATATTACGGGAACAGGGCGACCAGGACACGGTCGATCGGTTTTTGGACCAGTTCGCATCGATCCTGCGGGCCAGCGCCATCGGCGATGCCGCGGGCGAGATCGACATGGAGAAATTTGGCCTGGTGTTTGACGGCAACCAGAAGATCTCACTTGTCGAAAACGCCGCCCAGTCCGCCCTCGATGCCCTGGGCCTTAGCGATCGTGTCAAGCTCACGTGCGATGTCATCGATCTCGACCCGGGCCGCCTTAGCGACGCGGACGCCGGCCGGGCCTTGTCATACGCGCTGCGGCTTTTTCGGTCCAACGACTCCGACGGCTTCACGCTTACATCGTTGAGCGACGGTGCCGAGGCCATCCTGCGCGACACGCTGCCACGGCTGGAACGCCTGCGCGATACCATCGACGACCGTGCTTTCGACATCGTGTTTCAGCCCGTGGTCCACCTTAACGGTCACAAAGTGCACTATTTCGAGGCACTGACTCGCATGACCGGCGTCGGCACGCCGGGCGAAATGATCTCGTTCGCCGAAGAAATCGGCGCGCCGACCGATTTCGATCTGGCGGTGTGCAAAAGCGTATTGGAAAACCTGGCTACACAGGCGCGTTCTGGGTGGACCCCAACCATCGCCGTCAACCTTTCGGCACGTTCGCTGGAAGGCGCATTATTCGTCAACGAAATTGTCAAGTTGTTGGCAAGCTACCAAGACGTGCGCAGCCAATTGGTGTTTGAGCTGACCGAAACGGCGTATGTCGCCGACGCCGACAGCCTCAACCAGACCATTCAAGTGCTGCGCAATGGCGGCCATAAAGTGTGTATCGACGATGTTGGCGCCGGAACAACCTCATTCCAGTCGCTCTACAATCTGAAGTTCGACTACGCCAAGGTCGATGGCGTCACCGTGCGTCGCGCCTGCGCGGACACGCGTGCCATGTCGGCGCTGAAAGCGATCGTCAAAGTGTGCGGTGATATCGGCGTGGAAGTGATCGCCGAGCAGATCGAAGACGAACGCGAGGCCAGCATCCTGCGCCAACAAGGTATTAAATTCGGCCAAGGTTATCACTATGGCCGGCCGGCGCTCGATTTCCGCAAATATTACAGCGACCCCGCGCCACCGCGTGGCCAGCGCGCGCCGCGGCGCCAGGGGGCTCAGTCGAGTTGGGGCTAACTTCCCAATTTCGGTGCCAATTGCGGTGACAGTTTACTAAATAAAATACACAAATGATTGTGACGCGAAAAAATACTGATACAAAATATGGTGTATTTAGTAAACTGTCACCGAATTATTACCATTGTATCTTTCGACCGTCATAGCGCCGGAAGCTGCCGGATTTGCCAGGCCGCATCCGGTCCAGCACCCGCGCCAGCCCGGCAGCGCTTTCTTCAGGGCCGACGTCCGCGTTCGGTCCGCCCATGTCGGTGCGCACCCAACCCGGATGCAGGGCCACCAGCGTGATGCCGCGTGCCGCCAGATCGCCGGCAAGCAATTTGGTCGCCATGTTTAAGGCCGCCTTGCTGGTCCGATAGATATAAGCACCCCCGGACGCGCCAGAGATGCTGCCCATTTGACTGGACATCATGGCAACCTGGCGGCGCTCGGACGCCTCAATTTGAGGTAGGAACGCCTGAACCATCTTGACCGGTGCGATCAAGTTGATGGCAAACACCTCCGGCCAGCCAGCAAAATCCAGATCATCCAGCGTCTGGCGGTCGAAATCGCCAAAGACCCCGGCATTGTTGAACAGCACGTCCAAGCGACGTTCCGCCAAGGTTGCCGCCAAGGCGTCGATTGCTTGATGGTCCGTCATCTCAAGCTGATGGATGTCGACGTCATGGCCGGCGGCCAACGCGCGTAAGGCAGCGGCCCGCCCCGGGTCGCGGCAGGTGGTGACGACGCTCCAGCCATTTGTGGCGTAGTGACGCGCGAGCGCTAGACCGATGCCACGGCCAGCGCCGGTTATCAGAATGGTCGGCATGTCCCCTCTCCCGATGTCGTCGCGATTCCCAACCGGACGTTGCGACCTATCGCCGTCGCGGCCTTGTCTTCATGACCATCAATACCCGCCGCGCCGACGCAAAAGTTACGAGCTTGCTGGCTCCGGCGGCTCCAAAGAAGGTTCGCGGCTACGCCCATAGATGATGGCAGCCCCGCCAACCAACACGGCCAAAAACCAGAACATCGCGCTGTAGGCTTCGGGCGGCCGGGCGCCGCCAACGGTTGCGAATGCGCCGACGATCCAGCCACTGATGACTTGCATCAATCCGACACCGCCAAAATTGAATAGGTTGGCGACGGTCAAGCCGCGTCCCACCATAGTTTGCGGAAACAAGCTGCGCACATGTGTCACCAAGACGACGGGATAAGCGCCCGCGAACCCCGCCAGTCCGAACATGATGTACAAGGTTGCGGGGCCGCCCGGCGGCAGCAGCGCCAAAACAACACAGGTCGCCGACAATATACCGGCACCGAGACAGGCCAGCCATCTCAGGGATGGCGCAAAGCGAGCCATGGCGCCATAGGCCAATGTCCCCGCCATGGCCATGATCGACATGCCCATCAGCACGTTGGCCGCGGCGACGACGCCGAGCCCTTGGACTTCCTTCAGATACGGCGCCCCCCAAAGACCCAAGATCGTGGCGACACTGGCGTAGGAGACCGCGTTCAACGGTAGAACGAAATGTAATTGGCGGTTGGCGAGAACGGTCCCGACGCCGCGCACCGCCGTAACAAGAGTCTCGCGAGAACCGGTCGGAGGCGGCGTGCCCGGTGGCCGATCACGCACCATCAGCCAAATGACCCCCGCGGTCATAACGGTGATTGCCGCGATCCCGACAAAGGCGCCACGCCAGCCGACGGCTTCGGCAACCAATGCCAACGGTGTGGTGGCGATCAGTCCGCCAGCACTGCCGACCGACATAACGATGGACGCCAGAAACGGAAATTGCCGCGGCGGGAACCATCGTGACACGAGTACCAATGCGCCGATATAGGCGGTCGCACATCCGAGACCGGTGATCCCGCGACCAATCGCAAGCACGGTCGCCGAGGGCGCCGCCGCAAAGATCACGGCGCCGATCGCCGCAACAACAAAAAGAGTCGCGTTAACCGCGCGCGGCCCGAAACGATCAATGAAAACACCCGCGGGCACTTGCGTTACCGCAAACACCAGGAAGAACATGCCGCCAAGTACACCCAGCGCTTCGGCCGACAAACGCATATCCGCGATCAGCGACGGCGCCAAAACACCGACCGACGTGCGGTAGAAATGGCTCAATGTGTAGCTCAGACAAAGCACGACCATCAGGACGAGGCTCGCACGCGCACGTCTGTCCATTTGCCGAATTCCGATATGCGGGGACGTACTGGGTGGGTCGCGCAACCGTTAACAATGCCACGAAGCCCTTGTCAATATTGCCGCGCAGCACCTTCGATCCCCCAAGGACAAAGGCCCCCGCCTGGTCCACGTCGGGGTCATTGTCGTTGAGCCATGTCATTTCATGTTGTTTTTGTGGCGCGGCATTGAAACAATGCCGGCCCTTCGTGCGCATTCACGAGAGCACGCTGCCGGGCTTTCAGAACAAGAACTAACGGAGCGCCCATGGTGCAGCTCGGCACACTCAAGGGGGGACAATGGAGTTACTGATTGCCGTCAGCCGCGGGCTGGATGCGTTCGTAACACGCGTCGGCAAATGGGCAGCTTGGCTTCTTTTGCCGATGATGGCCGTGATCATCATTGACGTCATCACTCGCAAATTTGGCCTGCTGACCGTATTGCGCGACGGCCTAACCACCAGCGGCGCGGACGGTTCGGCCAAATTCGTCGAAACCTATCTCACGTCTACCAAGTTCCAGGAGCTCGAATGGCACTTACACGCGGCGCTGTTCTTGCTGTGTCTGGCATTCGGATACACAAAGAACTCGCACGTGCGAATTGAGATCGTGCGCGAGCGTTTCGATCGTCAGACCAAGGCGTGGTTGGAGGTGATCGGCTGCGTGTTTTTTGTCGTCCCCTACGCCTCGTTGGTCCTCTATTTCGGCATGGACTTCGCCGAAAGGTCCTTTTCCATGAATGAGGTTTCCTCGGCGCTGACCGGCCTCAGCCACCGTTGGATCATCAAGTCGTTTGTCCCCATCGGAATGGTCCTGCTGCTGATGGGCACGGTCGCGGTCTTGTTGCGCAATTTGGTGTTTTTGTTCGGCCCCAAGAACCTGCAGGACGAAGCCTACAATATGGCAATGGAACTGCATCGCCCCGAAGACGAGCTGCGTATGGCCAAAGAGGCGTTAGCCAACAGCAAGAAGGCGGAGTAGCACCATGGATTTCGTTGATCTTCTACCCGTCTTCATGTTCGCGACACTGGCAGTACTGCTTTTCAGCGGCTATCCGGTGGCTTGGATTCTGGGTGGCGCGGGCATCGGATTCGGTTTTATCGGCCTGTATTTCGATGTCTTCTCGTTCATTGAGTTCTTCAACATCATATCGCGCATATGGGGTAGCGCGGCGGAAAGCCTAATCCTTGTCGCAGTGCCCATGTTCATTTTTATGGGCACAATGTTGGAACGGTCGGGCGTCGCCAATGACCTGCTCCACTGCCTGCAGGTCTTGCTGCGTCGCGTGCCGGGCGGCTTGGCGTTGTCTGTGACGATCATGGGCACGATCATGGCCGCGACGACCGGCATTATCGGTGCATCCGTCGTTATGATGACGCTGCTGGCACTGCCGATCATGATCGATCGCGACTACTATGTGCCGCTCGCCACCGGAACCATCGCCGCGTCCGGTACCCTCGGTATTTTGATACCGCCAAGCATCATGCTGGTGATTATGGCCGACCTCTTGTCGATCTCGGTCGGCACGTTGTTCCTGGCCGCGATCTTGCCAGGGCTGGTGCTGTCCGGTTTGTACTTGGTCTACATATTCTTGCGCACGCGCATCAATCCGCAATTGGCACCGCCTCTGCCAGGAAATATCGGGCCCGAGAGCCGCGCGGCACTTTTCACCATGGTGATGCGCAGTTTCGTGCCGCCGATTATGTTGATCGTTTTCGTGCTGGGTTCAATTTTCGCCGGGTGGGCAACACCGACCGAGGCTGCCGGGGTTGGCGCTTTGGGGGCTGTGCTGCTGGCGATATTCAATCGGAAATTGAATTTCCCAGTGTTGAAGGATGTGTTGGAACGCTCGGCGCTGACCGTCGCCATGATTTTCGGCATTTTCATCGGCGCGACCTGTTTCTCATACGTCTATCGGTCGCTCGGCGGCGATGACCTTGTCCATGAATTCGTCACCCATATCGGCTTGGGCTCTTGGGGTCTGCTGTTCTTGATGATGGGCATGGTGTTCGCGCTCGGCTTTTTCTTCGATTGGATCGAAATCACGCTGATCGTTCTTCCGCTTTTCGCACCGATCATGCGGACGATGGATTTCGGTAATCATATCCCCTTTGCCGTCGATATCGTGCCGTGGATCGCCATCCTGCTGGCTGTTAACCTGCAGACATCTTTTTTGACGCCCCCATTCGGTTTTGCGTTGTTCTATATGAAAGGTGTCGCACCACCGATGGTCAAGATGCAGCAGATTTATCGGGGCATCATTCCATTTGTGGCACTGCAGCTGCTTGGCCTGGCCGCGGTAATCATTTTCCCCGCCCTGGCGCTGTGGTTGCCGCACGTGATGCTGGATTGAACGCCAGGCGATGGACCCAGCATTACGACCATGTGGGGCGCGGCCTAGGTTGTTTCGGACCGTTGTTCGAGAGCTTGTTGAACCAAGCGCGCTTGGTCGTCGACTGAAATGTCCGCCACCGACGGCACCTCGAACTTGCGATCTTCGTAGACGACCGCGTCCGGATTGCCGGCCTGCCAAACTTGGGCGGCGTCATCGCGTTCCTTGAGCAGCCATTCGATTTGCGGTCGGAACAGCCGCAGCATGGCCGTAACCCAGCGATTCGCCGGCCAAGACGGCACCGCATGGTCGATGACGAATAGATCGATCAAGCGGCAGACATCGTCAGCCTTGTACCAAGATTCGCCGGTGACCCAGCGATTGGTCGTGAATATCCGAAACGGGTAGCCCGCGTTGTCCATCGAAATGCCGATGATATGGCTGAGCGCGTCCTTTCCAATCGGCCGTTTGACCGACTCGGGCATGTCAACCGGGCACATCGTCTCCGGCATGCCCTTGACCCGCACAAATGTATGGAAATGGCCGTGCTCCGTGCCCCGCAATCCCTGTTTGTGCGCATGATAGTAATATTGGGCATGCGTATCGCGGTCGTACACGTCACCTTTGGGATAGTGATTCCATTCGGTAAACGTGCCCTGCCCACGCAGCAATTCGCCAACCACATTGGACCCGCCCTTGGTCAGCACACGGTAGCATTCGGCTATTTCGGCCGCGGCCGCGGCCATCTCTTCGAGCCGCTCGGTCGGTAGAGCCGTGGGCGGCAACGGCCCGCTCGCTGCCTCGCGGCGAACCAGTGATTTCTGCAATGCTTCAACATCCAAATTCACCATGACCGCAATCTCCACATTTCAGGCGCTAGAGAAGTGTCCGACAATCTTGAACCATTCTGCCAGAGCGCATTTTCGTCAAGATCAAGTCACTGTCCGGAGGGCGTATCAGAAATACGGCTAAGAACATCGCCGTCGAGATTGTCACAAAATCGCTCCGGCAGAATGGTTCAATATGGTCGGAAAGTGCTCTAATTTGTGGGCTCGCGTACCAAACGGAAGCCTATCAAGATGTGCTTGATATCGGCCGGGCGCGAATGCCGCGCCGCCGGCCGACAAACGCCGCAGCCTCGGTCGTCCCAAGAGCCTCCTTTGACAATGTAGCGGCCATTTTGGCCAGGCGTCACTGTCCACTCGAACACTTGCCCAGCCATGTCCAGGGCCCCGAACGGGCTTACGCCGCGCGGGAATCGGCCGACGGGCGTGGTCGCGAACGGACCCAAATCATGGCTGTTCAGCCGCATCGGGTCGAATTCGTTGCCCCAGGGAAACCACCGACCATCGGCGCCACGTGCGGCTTTTTCCCATTCCAACTCGGTCGGCAGACGCCAGGTCTGAGCCGTCCGCTCACTCAGCCACCCGGCATAGGCGTGCGCATCGGCGATAGTCACCAACACCACGGGATGGTCATCGCGCCCTGGTGGCGGGCCGCCTTGCCAGCGATATGGTGCTGTCCGTTCATAGGGGTGGATCAGCCGATAAGACGCCCATGTCTCAGGGTCAACATCCGGCTCTTGCCGCCAGTGCCCAAGAACCGCAGCCTCATATTGTGCGTTGGTGATCGGCGTTCTGGTAATCCAAAAACCACCTGTTTCATGGATTTCGCGTGGTCGCTCGCGATCGTACCAACCGCGTTCGCGGGTGCGACTGTGGCCGTATGCCGCCTCGTCCAATTGGTAGGCCGCCTCGCGCTCCGCCGAATCGGAACCGGCGAAAAACGGCCCCGCCGGTACCCAGACGACATCGGGAATAACGACATCGTCCGCAACAACGCAGGCGCCCGTGAACGTGGCCCCCAACACCAAAACAGCTCCAGCGATCAAATCGCGCATTCGCAAATGTCCGGAATTGCCTTCCTCACCCGCATTAGATAGCCATTTTGTCATGGGCCATGTGTATAGCTGACGCAATTGTGATAACGATAAATGTTGTTCGTTGTTCGCGTAACACGTTCAATAAGAAACTGAAAACGACCTATAGACCGAGTGGAGGAAAAGCATGAAACCGATCCTGAAGAGCACCCGCACCCGTCTTCTTTCCAGCACCGTCGTGATTGCTGCCGCATTGGCAATGGCGCAGCCGGCCGCTGCCCAATGCAACGCCTGCAATCCGTGCGGTGCCGAAGCCGCGTGTAGTGCCTGCAATCCTTGCAATCCCTGCGCCGCAGCCGCGTGCAATCCTTGCAATCCCTGCGCCGCAGCCGCGTGCAATCCTTGCAATCCCTGCAGTGCATGCAATCCTTGCAGCGCTGAATAAGGATCTGTGATAGGTTCAAGAACTGCCTTGGCCAAGGCCAAGGCATTTTTTTTGTCAGCATTGTTTGGACCCGCCGACAGGCAAACGATCATCGTTGGGATTAGGCACCACCAACCATGACCTTGACCGACACCGTACCGCCAAGGCGTTCAGCAATACCCAGTGGTACACTAAGATATTTCTTGGCGATAGTTTGGCTATTCGCCTGGACCGTCGGCGTTGCACGTGCCGATGGCGAGGTCGGCTCCGAAATCAGCGCCCCCGATGCGCTTGCCTTGGTGGAAAGAAACGATCTTACGATCATCGACGTCCGCCGGCCTTCGGAGTGGCGCGACACGGGCCTGCCAGTCGGCGCCGTCGGCATCAGCATCCACAATATGATCTACCTGGAACGCAGTGCTTTCATCGACGATGTCCGCGACGCGGTCGGCGGCCAGACCAACCGACCCATTGCTGTGATTTGTGCGGCCGGGGTGCGTTCGGCGCGTGCCCAAGAGCTGTTGAGAGAAGCCGGATTTACTGCCGTCGTCGACATCAACGAAGGCATGCTCGGCAATGGTCATGCCCCGGGTTGGATGGCCCGGGCCCTGCCGACGGTCCCTTGCCCGAATTGCTAACGCGTGGCGCAGATCAACCCTGAGTCGGTACTTCCCATTCGGCCCGGGACAGGATCATGGGTCAATACATAACCGTTTCGGTGCCAAAAGGTTGATCGCCATCGCGCGGATCACTAGATTACGGGGCGTCATCGCCCATCCACCCCGCGGCCGCGAGGCGGGCGCACGGCTCAAAGAAGAATGGTACCGGAGAGGACTAAACTCATGAAATACCGCGACCTGCTTGTCGCTGCCGGTTTTGGCGTGATCGCCGCAGCGGTTTCGATGCCGGCCTTGGCGCAAGGTGATGCCGAAGCCGGTAAGAAAGTCTTCAATAAATGCAAGGCCTGCCACACCCTTGAGGCAGACGGCAAGAACAAAGTTGGCCCCAATCTGCATGGCATTTTTGGTCGCACGGCGGGGGCCGCCGAAGGCTTTAAATACTCTGCTGCAATGCAGGAATCGGGTATTGAGTGGAACGACGAAACAATCGCTGGGTATTTGGCAAATCCGAAGGAATACTTGCCGAAGAACAAGATGGCCTTCCCAGGCTTGAAAAAAGAAGACGATCTCGCAAACGTGATTGCGTATTTGAAAGAGAACACCCAGTAAAGCCAGGGGCAAGATCTCCGTTTTTTGGAAGGCCGGAACGCCCGTTCCGGCCTTCGTCGTTTGGGCCGTCCGCCTGGGTCGCACGTTGACCATTCCTGAACTGGCGTGGCAAGTTGGCATTCGTCATATCGGGGAGAGGGACCCATGGAACTCACCGGACGCTATCAAATTCCGGTGCCGCGTGCGCAGGTCTGGCAAGCCCTCAATGATCCAGACACTTTGCGCGCATGCCTGCCCGGCGTTGAAAGCTTGGAGAAGGTGTCGGAAACCGAATTCGCCGCGACGGTTGCCGCCAAGGTTGGCCCTGTTAAGGCGAGGTTTTCGGGTCGTGTCACGCTGCACGATCTGGATCCACCAAACAGCTACACGATCAAGGGCGAAGGCCAAGGTGGAGTCGCCGGTTTCGCGAAAGGCAGCGCCGATGTCGCGCTGGCAGATGCAACCGACGCCGACGGTGGCGGCACGGTACTGAGCTATGTCGCCGATGCCCAAGTCGGTGGCAAGTTGGCGCAGATCGGCTCGCGCTTGGTCGCTGGAACCGCCAAGAAGATGGCCGATGAATTCTTCGGCGCCCTTGTCGACCATATCGCCCCGGCCGCCAGCGCTGCGGATGCCGCGACAGGACAGGTCGGCGCACTCTCCACGCCGCCAAGCGCCGCGCGCTGGACCGCGCCCCCCTGGCTCTGGGTAAGTGGTCTGATCTTGCTCGTGGCCGCGATCTTGGCGCTGATCGCCGCTTGACCTGATGCCTTTGCGGCCACAGACTTATCAACAAATACGCCGTGCTCGCGCGTCCGAGCTATTTACATAGGGAGGCAATAATTATGGCCATCACCGTATCGATGACGGTGAACGGCAAGGCCGTGTCGGCAGACGTCGAAAGCCGAACCTTGCTGGTTCACTATTTGCGCGATCATTTGGGCCTGACGGGAACGCATGTCGGCTGCGATACCAGTCAATGTGGTGCGTGCGTCGTGCATGTGGACGGCAAAGCTGTCAAATCCTGCACCATGCTCGCGATCCAGGCCCAAGGCGCCGGCGTTGTTACAATCGAAGGTTTGGCGGATGGCGACCAATTGCATCCCATGCAAGCTGCGTTTCGCGAGCATCACGCGCTGCAATGCGGGTTTTGTACGCCAGGGATGGTGATGAGCGCCGTTGACCTGGTGACACGCCACCCAAATCCGAGCGAAGAGACAGTGCGTGAAGGCCTTGAAGGCAATCTGTGCCGCTGCACCGGCTATCACAATATCGTCAAGGCGATCCAGACCGGCGCCAAGGCTATGGGAGGTTGAGGCGATGACCGAGCATGGAGTCGGCGCGCGGGTCGCGCGCAAAGAAGATCGGCGGTTCTTGCGTGGCGCGGGCCGCTATGTGGACGACATTAATCGGCCGGGCCAAGCCCATGCCTGGATTGTCCGCTCGCCACACGCGCACGCCACACTGAACGGAATCGACACCGCCGCCGCCAAAGTGGCGCCCGGGGTGATGGCTGTCTTCACCGGCGACGACCTGGCGGCTGCGGGCGTTGGTGGCCTGCCTTGCGGATGGCAAATCCACAGCAAAGACGGCGCCCCAATGGCCGAGCCGGCGCACCCGGTGTTGGCCCAAGGCAAGGTCCGCCATGTCGGCGATCCGGTCGCGGTGGTGATCGCGGAAACGCGCTCGCAAGCCCGCGACGCAGCCGAGCAGGTCGCGGTCGACTATGGTCCACTGCCGGGCGCGGTCAACACCGCCACGGCGTTCGCCGATGGCCAACCGCAGGTGCACGACGAAGCCGCCAACAACACTTGCTACGACTGGGAATTCGGCGACAAAGCGGCCACCGATGCCGCCTTCGCCAATGCCCACAAGGTCGCCAAACTCGACTTGATCAATCAACGTTTGGTGCCCAACGCCATCGAACCGCGGGCTGCAATTGGCGAATACGACAGCGCCGACGATCGCTATACCCTCTATACCACCAGCCAAAACCCACACGTGATCCGGCTTCTCATGTGTACGGCGGTGCTGGGCCTGCCGGAAACCAAAGTACGCGTCGTATCGCCGGACGTCGGCGGCGGGTTTGGTTCGAAGATCTATCACTATGCCGAAGAAGCGATCGTCACCTGGGCAACGCGCCAAATCGGCCGGCCGGTGAAATGGACCGCGGATCGCACCGAGTCATTTATTAGCGATGCACAAGGCCGCGACCACGTGACCCATGCGGAAATGGCCCTCGACGCCGAGGGAAAGTTTCTCGGCATGCGGGTCTCCACGGTGGCCAATCTCGGCGCCTATTTGTCGACCTTCTCGTCGGCGATCCCGACCTATTTCCACGCGCCGCTGTTGGCCGGAGTCTATACCACGCCGGCGATCTATATCGAAGTTCGCGGTGTGTTCACGCACACGGTCCCGGTGGACGCGTATCGTGGCGCTGGCCGGCCGGAGGCCTGCTATCTGATCGAACGCATGGCCGATGTGGCCGCGCGGGAAATGGGCCTCAGCCCAGCCGAAATCCGTCGCCGCAATATGATCCAAGAGTCCCAACAGCCCTACGCCACGCCGATCGCCATGGTCTATGACGGCGGCGACTACGGGAAGAACATGGCCGATGCGCTGAAGGCCGCCGATGCGGACGGTTTGGCGGCCCGCAAAACGGCATCCGAAGCAGCCGGCAAGCTGCGAGGGCTCGGCCTGGCCTGTTATATCGAAGCCTGTGGCGCGGCCCCTTCGGCCGTCGCCGGCCAATTGGGCGCGCGCGCCGGCCTATATGAGATGGCGACCGTGCGGGTCAACCCCAGCGGCTCGATATCGGTGATCACCGGCACCCACAGCCATGGTCAAGGCCACGAAACCACTTTTGCCCAACTCGTCGCCGATCGCCTGTCGGTTCCCTTGGAGCAGATCGAAGTCGTCCATGGCGATACCGACAAAATCCCGTTCGGCATGGGCACATATGGGTCGCGCTCGCTGCCGGTGGGCGGCACCGCCCTGGTCAATTCGATCGACAAAGTGATCGAAAAGGGCAAGAAGATCGCGGCGCATATTTTGGAAGCGGCGGCCGAAGATATCGAGTTTTCCCAGGGTAGTTTTGCCGTCAAGGGCACCGATCGCGCGCTAGCATTTGCCGAGGTCGCAGGCGCCGCCTACGTGCCACACAACTATCCGCTTGAAACGCTTGAACCGGGCTTGGAGGAGACATCCTATTTCGATCCGCCGAATTTCACCTTCCCAAGTGGATGCTATGTGTGCGAGGTCGAAATCGACAAGGCAACGGGCGCGGTCTCGATCGACCGATTTACGGCCGTCGATGATTTCGGCGTTGTCATCAACCCGACCATTGTCGAAGGCCAAGTGCATGGCGGCTTGGTGCAGGGCATCGGGCAAGCCTTGTACGAACATTGCGTCTACGACGATAGCGGACAGTTGATCAGCGGTAGCTACATGGACTACTGCATGCCGAAGGCCGATGGCGTGCCAAGTTTCGCGGTCAGCACCAATGTCTCGCCCAGCCCAACCAATCCGTTGGGTGTGCGCGGTTGCGGCGAGGCTGGCGCGATCGGCGCGCCACCCGCCGTGATCAACGCCATTGTCGACGCGCTCAGCGCGTATGGCGTCAGCCATATCGATATGCCAGCGACCCCGGAAAAAATCTGGCGCTTGATTCAAGCGGCTTAAGATCGGAGGCAGAACAATGTATCCCTTTACCTACCATCGCCCAGATTCGTCGGCCGCCGCGCAAAGCCTGTTTCGGGGCGCCGATGATCCGAAGTTTCTTGCCGGCGGCATGACTTTGATCCCGACCATGAAACAACGGCTTGCGGCGCCGAGCGATCTGATCGATCTGGCCGGCATCGGCGACCTCGCCGGAATCACGGCCGATGGCGACACCGTCGTGATCGGCGCCATGACCACGCATGCCGCCGTTGCCGCCAATGCCACCGTCAACGAGAAGATCCCCGCCCTGGCCGCGCTGGCCGGGGATATTGGCGATCCGCATGTGCGCAATTGCGGCACCATCGGCGGGTCGATTGCCAACAATGACCCAGCGGCCGACTATCCCGCGGCCGTACTCGGCCTTAGCGCCACTGTGGTCACCGATCAGCGTGAAATCGCCGCCGATGATTTCTTTACGGGCATGTTCGAAACCGCTTTGGGCGACAATGAACTGATCACCGCTGTACGGTTTCCCAAGCCGCAGGCCGCCTGTTACGTCAAGTTCCCAAATCCAGCATCGCGTTACGCGATTGCTGGCGTCATGGTCGCGCGCACCGACAGCGGTGTGCGCGTCGCGGTGACCGGTGCCGCGCCTTGTGTGCATCGCGCGACAGCGTTGGAAGACGCACTCAGCGGGTCGTTTTCCGCCGACGCTGTCGAAGGTATCACGATACCAGCCGACGACCTGAACAGCGATATTCACGCAAGCGCGGAATATCGCGCGCATCTGGTTGGCGTGATGGCGCGCCGTGCCGTCGCAGGATGCGGTTGACCGGGCTGAGTCGGTTACCAAGGCGAAAGGGTGGCGTCACGCCGCCCTTTCTTTTTTCGGCAACGTCGTACGCTTTGTGAAAAAACCGTTTGCCGCTAAGTTCCGTTCATGACTCGTTTGCCCGATTCCATTGATGCCACGGTCGATCTACTCGCCCGCGGTGATTATGTCGCCGATCGCAGTTTGGCGACGACCATTTATTTGGCTCTGACCATGGGCCGGCCGTTGTTCCTCGAAGGCGAAGCCGGGGTTGGCAAAACAGAGATTGCCAAGGTTTTGAGCACCGCTTTGAACCGTCGGCTGGTGCGCCTGCAATGCTACGAAGGCTTGGACGTGGCAAGCGCGGTATACGAATGGAACTACGCCACCCAAATGATCGAAATACAGGCCGCCAAAGCCGAAGGAATCGAGGATCGCGAACGGCTTGTTGACGATGTGTTTTCCGAAAGGTTCCTGATCAAGCGGCCAATCCTGCGCGCGCTGGAGCACGACGCGAGCGGCGCCCCACCGGTCTTGCTGATTGACGAATTGGACCGCACCGACGAGCCGTTCGAGGCATATCTGTTGGAGGTCTTATCCGACTTTCAGGTCACGATCCCGGAAATCGGCACGATCGCGGCACCGAAGCCGCCGGTGGTGATTATCACGTCGAACCGCACGCGCGAGATTCATGACGCGCTGAAGCGGCGCTGTCTCTATTACTGGATCGACTATCCCGACGCCGCGCGCGAACAAAAGATCCTTTCGATCAAGGTGCCCGGCGCGGCCGAAAGACTTTCGGCCGAAGTTGTCGCATTTGTGCAGGCGTTGCGCGGGCAGGATTTGTTCAAGGCCCCGGGCATTGCCGAAACGATCGATTGGGCGAGCGCCCTTATGCAGCTCGACAAGATCACGCTGGACAACGAATCCGTCGACAGCACCCTCGGCGTACTCCTGAAATATCAAGACGACATTGCGCGGATCCAGGGCTCGGAGGCGGCCGGCATTTTGGCCGAGATCAAGTCAGACCTCGAAGCGCAGGCGGTCGTCGGCGCCGACCATGGATGAAACACCGCCCGCCGGCATGCTGGCGGCGAATATCATGCATTTCGGGCGCGTGCTGCGCGCCGCGGGGTTGCCCATCGGCAGCGGCCATATCATCCAGGCCTTGCGCGCCGTTGAAATTGCCGGCGTGCGACGCCGGGATGATGTCTATGCCGCCCTCCGCGCCGTCTTGATCCATCGCCGCGATCAGCGCGAGCTGTTCGATCAGGCATTTACCGCGTTCTGGCGCAACCCGCGCATACTCGAACGACTCATCGGCATGCTGCTGCAAGAGATGGGGGTCCCCGGTGCCGAACCCAGCGGAACAGAGGTCGGCCGGCGGCTCGCTGACGCGCTCGCCCAGGGTCGTGGCGGCACGGAACAACAAGAGGAGGTCATCGAACTTGATGCCGCGCTGACCGCTTCGGATCGCGATGTCCTGCAAAAGCGCGATTTCGAGACCATGACAGCGGCGGAGGTCGCCGCCGCCAAAGGCGCGATCGATCGACTGGCCTTGCCCTTGGCGACAGTGCCAACCCGACGAATGGCCCCCGCAGCGGCCGGCGCCCGCGTCGATATGCGGGCAACCCTGCGCGCGACCCTGCGCGCCGGCGGCGATGTCATTCCCTTGCGCCACCGCAAGCGTCGCGTGCGGCCGCCGCCGCTGGTCGTGCTGTGCGATATCTCCGGATCGATGGGCCGATATTCGCGTATGCTGCTGCACTTCGCACACGCCCTGACCAACGATCGCGACCGGGTCCATAGCTTTGTGTTTGGGACGCGGCTGACGAACATCACCCGCCAACTGCGCAATAAGGATGTCGATGTTGCGCTCGACGCGGTGGTCGATGCCGTCGACGACTGGTCGGGCGGTACCCGCATCGGCGCTTGTTTGCGCGCCTTCAACCAAGATTGGTCGCGGCGTGTGTTGGGCCAGGGCGCTGTGGTACTATTGATTTCGGATGGCCTGGATCGCGAAGCGGGCGACGGGCTGGCCGCGGAAATGGATCGCTTGCATCGATCTGCGCGCCGTTTGATTTGGCTCAACCCGTTATTGCGCTATGAAGGGTTCGCGCCGAAATCCCTCGGAATCCGGGCCATGTTGCCGCATGTTGACGAATTTCGGCCGATCCACAATCTGGATAGCATCGCCGCGCTCGCTGAGGCCCTGAGCGGGACCGGCGACAAGGGCAATGTGCTGCACGAAATGAGGCACCATGATGGATAAGAGCGAAGACATTCTGGGCACTGCCGCCGCGTGGCGCGAAGAAGGCCGTGACGTGGCCCTCGCCACCGTCGTTTCCACTTGGGGTTCGAGCCCACGCCCGGCCGGTAGCCAACTGGTGGTCGATGATCAGGGCGGAATGGTCGGCTCGGTCTCTGGCGGCTGCATCGAAGGCGCGGTGGTTTTGGAAGCACAGGCGGCTATCGAGGATGGCGAACCACGCTTGTTGACTTTCGGCGTCAGCAACGAGCAAGCCTGGGAAGTCGGTCTTGCCTGCGGCGGCACGGTCCAAGTATTTGTCGAAAAGGTTGGCTGAGCCGTGAAACAAGAAACGCTAGACGCCTTGAACGCGGCGCGTGCCGCCCTGCAGCCAATCGCGCTCGCCACGCGACTCGAAGACGGCGCCCAATGGTTGATCGTGCCCGACCAAGCCACGACCGACGCGCCAACGGAGATTGTAGAGGCGGCGCAGGTTGCCCTGTTCGACGACCAAAGCCGGACAGTCGAAACTGACCTGGGCGCGGTGTTTCTGCAGGTACACAATCCGCCGCTGCGCATGGCAATCATCGGCGCCGTGCATATCGCCCAAGCCCTGGCACCCATGGCGACGCGTGCCGGCTTTGCTGTCACGGTTATTGATCCACGCGGCGCGTTCGCTACCGAAGACCGTTTCCCGGGCGTGATCATTTCCGATGAGTGGCCCGACGACGCCATGACGGCCTTGGCGCCCGACCGACGCACGGCCGTTGTCACTTTGACCCACGATCCGAAGTTGGACGACCCGGCGCTCGATGTCGCACTCAAGTCCGAGGCCTTCTATGTTGGCAGCTTGGGCAGTAAGAAGACGCACGCGGCACGTCGCCAGCGCCTGCGCGACATGGGCTTCGACGACACCGTCATCGACCGCATACGTGGCCCTATCGGTTTGTCGATCGGCGCCAAATCGCCGGCGGAGATCGCGGTGTCAATTTTGGCACAGATTATCGAGGCCCGGCGCAATCCACCCAATTCGGCAACCGCGACGGACCGGGCGGCGTGAAATTCGGCCCGATCTCTGTTGCCGATGCCGAAGGCGCAATTCTGGCGCATAGCGTGCGTACCGATCAGCGTGTTCTCAAGAAAGGGCTGGTGCTTGATTCAGCCGCTCTTTCGGCGCTGCGCGACGCCGGCATTCAGTCGATCGTGGCGGCGCGGCTGGAAACCGATGACGTGCCTGAGGATGACGCAGCCGCCGCCATCGGCGCGGCCGCTCTGGGTGACAATGCGACCCTGACCGCACCATTTACGGGTCGCTGCAACATCGTTGCCGCCAGCCACGGCATCGCGCAAATCGATGAGGCCCGGTTGGGCCAGATCAACCGACTGGATGAAGCGCTCACCATCGCAACTGTGCCCCGTTTTGCCGTGGTGGCGCCGCGTCAGTTGGTGGCGACGGTCAAGATTATCCCCTTTGCCGCGCCCCGCGCGGTCGTCAGCGAGGCGGAAAAGATCGCGGCTTCCGGCGGCCCCCTCGTCCGCGTGGCGCCATTTCGCGAACTGACCGGCTGCCTTATCTTGTCGCGGCTGCCCGGCACGAAAGAATCGATTCTCGACAACACGGTCAAGACCGTGCGCGCGCGCCTGCGCGCCGTCGACGGCCGCTTGGTCGGCGAAGATCGGGTTGACCATGACATATCGGCCATCGCGGGTGCGGTCAGCCGCGCGCTGGACGGCGGCTGCGATTTGCTCTTCATCAGTGGCGCGTCCGCGATCGTCGACCGGCGCGATATTGTCCCCGCCGCCATCGAGGCCAGCGGCGGTATGATCGACCATTTCGGCATGCCCGTCGACCCCGGCAACTTGCTGCTGTTGGGTCATATGGACAGGGCAGGCGAACGCGTGCCGGTGATCGGTTTGCCTGGATGCGCGCGCTCCCCCAAACTCAATGGCTTCGACTGGGTGTTGGAGCGCCTCGCTGCAGGGCTGACCGTAACGCGCGACGATATTATGGCCATGGGCGCGGGGGGCCTGCTGAAGGAAATTCCGTCGCGGCCACAGCCGCGGACCGGTGCCGAAATACGCCACGGGCGCGACACAGGGGGCAGCATGGCGCCACGAATTGCGGCCATCGTTCTGGCCGCCGGCCGGTCGCGGCGCATGGGACCAACCAACAAGCTGCTGGCCAAGGTTGACGGCGTCGCGATGGTTCGGCATGCGGTCGACGCGGCCTGCGCGGCCGGCGCCGCACCCATTGTCGTGGTCACCGGACATGAAGCGGATGCAGTCCGTGCGGCTCTGGCCGGAACCGATGTTGTTTATGTGCACAACCCCGATTACACCGACGGTTTGAGTGGTAGTTTGCGCCATGGTGTCGGTGCACTGAACGAGCATTGCGACGGAGCGGTGGTTTGTCTCGGTGACATGCCGCGCATCGGTGCCGACCATATCCGGCGACTGATCGCCGCGTTCGATCCGATCGAAGGGCGCGCGATCTGCGTGCCCGTGCACCGGGGTAAGCGCGGCAATCCGGTGCTGTGGGCGGCCCGCTTCTTGACCGAAATGACCGCTGTCGCCGGCGATGTCGGCGCCAAGCATTTGATCGGTGAACATGCGGAATTGGTGTGTGAAGTACCGTTCGACGATGACGCGGTGCTGCTGGATGTCGATACACCTGACGTGTTGGCGGCGGTACGCAAGTCTTAGCGGGTCTCGGACAAAGGCGGTATGAACGACGGTCTCTATCAAAAATCTATCATGGATTTGGCGCGCGACACGACGACCGCCGGCAACCTTGATGAGGCCGATGCAACGGCAACTGTTCACAATCCGCTGTGCGGCGATCGCGTCACCATCGCGCTGCGCATACAGGACGGCACAGTGGCGGCGGTGCGGCACCGGGTCAAAGGCTGTGCTCTGTGCCAAGCGGCGGCAGCGACGGTCGGCCGCCACGCCCCGGGTGCGACCGTCGAGAATCTGCGCGATGTGAGCGCGGCGACGGAAGCGATGCTCAAACACGGCAGCGCGCCAAACAGCGTATGGCCCGACATCGAGGCCTTCCAGCCGGTCGCCGCCCATAGGTCCCGTCACGAATGCGTCATGTTGCCGTTCCGCGCCCTGCTCAAAGCTGTTGACAGCCTAACCGTCTCGTAGGGCGCGCCTCGCCTGTGCGATAGTGTTCGACGTTGCGACGCTTACGGTAGGGAGTCCGCGCCATGTCAGACGCTCAATTGCCGTGGCGGCCGGGAGATCCGGTCGCCGAACCGACCCAAGACATCGACGCCGCCAAAGCCGACATGAAACGGTTTGGCTATTGCGTGCTGGCCCATGCCTTGGATCCGGCGACGTTGGCCGAGGCCCGCGACCGCCTGGTTTCACAGGCCGAAGCCGAACGACGCGCAGGCATCGCCTTTGCCGATCAAGGCCCCAATCAGCCACCCAAGCGCGACTATGGCCTACTCGGTGCCGATGTTTTCACGGAAGCCGGCGGCGGCGTCAACCAGCGGGTCTGGATGTTGGTCAACAAGGGCCGCGTGTTCCGTGACTTGGTCACCCACCCCCTGACCACACCCATCATCGAGGCCGTCTTGGGCCCGGATTTCCTCCTGTCGACCCTTTCGGCGAACATCGCCAAGCCCGGCGGCACGTTGATGGGGCTGCATACTGATCAATGGTGGATGCCACGACCGCTGCCCCGTCACGAACCACCGGTCCGCGCCGGCGCTATCAGACGTGGTGAGTATTATGGCCGCGACGACGGCGATCCACAGCGCGCGATCAATCCGCCTGTCTGCTGCAACGTGATGTTCTGCCTCAACGACTTCACCGAGGCCAATGGTGCCACCCGCCTGGTGCCAAACAGCCATTTGACGGGCTTGCAGCCGCCGCCCGACGTGCCGCACGTCGTGCCGTCAATTGCCGCCGAAGCGCCGGCGGGCACGGCGATCGTCTTCGAGGGCCGCACATGGCACGGCACTGGGGCCAATCGCGCCAACGGGCCGCGCCTGGGTGTGCTCGCCACCTATTGCGCGCCGCAGTTTCGCACTCAGGAAAACTACACACTGGGCGTCGATCCGGCGGCCCTCGACGGCGCCTCCGATGCACTGCTGGCACGGCTGGGTTTCAAGATCTGGAATGCCTACGGTCGCACCGGTGATCCGAACCGGGAATTTGTCTATCCACCGGCAGCGCCCGTCGGCGAAATGGAATGATTTTCGGTAATTTCCGTGACAGTTTACTAAATACGCAACATATTGCGAGGTAATATCCCTGAGATACGATATTTTGTGTATTTAGTAAACTGTCACGGAAATAGACGGATGGGCGTCATGTCGTCGGCGGCCGTGCCGGTTCATGAGCCAAGTCCGGCTCGCCGCATTGGGAAAGCACCGCGGCGCGAACCTGATCGCGGAGTGAGAGCACGTCCGACCAATCATCGGACTTGGCTACAATTGCCGGCAGAATCGTCACTATGACCCGGCCGCTGCGGGCGAAGCCGCCGGTCCCGCGCAGAACCGCGCGGGTGCCGCGGATCGCCACCGGAATGACCGGCGCGCGCGCACGCGCCGCCGTCACAAAAGCGCCCATATGAAACGGGCGCAGGCCCGGGCGCCGATCAAATGTGCCCTCGGGAAACACGACCAGCGCGTCGCCCTTGGCCAGCGTCGCACCCAATTGATCGACATCGTTGAGGCTCGCCCGAGGGTCGATTCGTTCCACAAACACTGTGCCGAGGCGGCGCAAGAATGAGCCGGCGATCAGAGGTGTCGCCAATTCGCGCTTGGCGACAAACGCGCATCGCGGCGGCAAGACGGCACTCAATACCAAGCTATCGAGATAGCTCGCGTGGTTCGCCACGAACACGACCGGCCCATCGGTGACATGCTCGGCGCTCATGACCTCGGGGGCGAGCCCGGTCCAGCGCAGCATCAGCCGCGCCGCGCCGCGCAAGATGCAACGTCGCCGGCGGAGCCCCGGTGCCGCTACTACGGCGCCCCAAACCGAAGGCGCCAATCCCAAATAGACAATCCTGAACCATGCCGCGAACGCGAAGGCGCCAATCGCACGGACAACGCGCTGCCACGCCGGTCGCACGCTTGCCCCGAAAAGCAACAGAAACCGGTGCCAGGGCGCCGCTGGCGGCTTATCAAGTCGCCCGCTTTCATAAAGTTGGCGGCAGGCCGCGCGACGTATCTTGCCGTTGTTCGTTTTGAGAACAGTTCCCGGCTGTGCCAAGACGATGTCGTCCGGGGGAAGTTCAGCGTGCGACGTGACCACTCGGCGGACTTCACCGGCGAGGATTTCGCGTGCCGCCCGGTCGCGTTTTCGGGTTTCGGCCAACACGACCAACTTTTCCGTACCCGATGCCACACTGGAGACCGCGAAGACCGCGACCCGGCCTTTGCGCACGCCATCGATATTGCCGATGGCCGTTTCGATTTCGTCCGGATACAGGTTGCGCCCAGCGCGAACGATGATGTCCTTTTCGCGCCCGGTAATAAACAACTCGCCGTCGGCGATATAGCCCAAATCACCGGTATTGACCCAACCATCGTCAAACAACGCGGCGGTTTTGTCTGGTGCCCGATAATAGCCGGCAGTTGCCGACGGGCCGCAAAACTGAATCCGGCCAACCTCGCGATCGCCCGCTTCACTGCCGCCAGATCCGACCACACGCACCTGATGACCAGCGATGGGCACCCCGCAGCTGACAATGTCCAACGCCGAGGCGTCACGCGCCGACGACGGCTGTGCGCGGCCCTTCCGCGCCAAGGCGGCGCGGTCGATTCGATCGATCCGGGGACCCCGCTGCAACGGTGTGATCGTCACGGCAACGGCATTTTCGGCCAGGCCATACATCGGCGTCATCGCCCTTGGATCGAACCCATGGTCAGCAAACCGTCGATTAAATTTATCGATGGTCACGCCACTGACAGCCTCGGCCCCCGTGCCCGCCATACGCCAAGACGACAGATCGATGTCTGCCAGATCCGCATCGCGCAGGCGCGTCGCACACATTTCAAAGGCAAAGTTTGGTGCCGCCGAAAGCGTGCCGCCATGTTGTGTGATGGCGCGCAGCCAGCGCGACGGCCGTGCCATAAATCGCAACGGTGGTATGCATATCATTGGGCAACCATAGGTAAGACTGCCCAACCAATGACCGATCAACCCCATGTCGTGATAAAGCGGCAACCAATTCACGACCACGTCGTCGGGGGTCGCACGGATGGCATGGGCCAACCCGTGAATATTGGCGACAAGATTAGCATGGCTCAGCACAACACCTTTCGGATCGCCGGTGCTGCCGGACGTATATTGCACCAGCGCGGGCGCTTCCGGCGCCAAATCCGGCCACATTGGTCGCGCGCCGCTGCGGCGCAAATCATCGGGAGCCACGATATGTGTCAGGCTTTCGACTTGCGCCTGAACCAATTGGCAAAACCGGCCAATCTCGGTTGGGGCGACAAGAATGGGCGCGCGCGCATTGCGCAGAATGGCGGCTTGTCGCATGACATGATCGACCAGATGCCCGCTCGGCGCCGGCGGGTAGAGGGGCACCGGCACGGCACCCGCGATCAGAGCGCCAAAAAAGCAATAGAAAAAATCCGCGCAGGTCGGCAGCATCGTGGCCACGGCTTGCCCCGACCCAATGCCGAGTTCCCCAAGCCCGGCTGCTATCGCCTGCGCGCCATGCCACAAATCGTCGTAGGTCAACGGCGGCGTGTCGTCATCTGTGCCAGACAACTGCACATGGGCACGGTCTGGATGCGCCGTGCAGTGTGCCTCAAGAACTTGGAGCAAGGTGGTCGCCTGGCGCGGCACGCTTACGGTGCCGGTGCCGCCGCTGCGCAGCGGCGCGGCCGCCCAATCGGCCGGCGCCAGCGCCTGTCCCGCCCACGTCAAGGCCTCAGCCAGATCTGCAGGCGTTGCGGCCGCCATCACGATTTCTTCCGAGAGCCGCGTATCGAACGCGTGTTCGATCCGCGCCAGCAGTTCGGCACGACCCAAACTGTCGATGCCGAAGTCCTGATCGAGCGATGCGTCGGGCCCAAGCTCGACCAGATCGCGACGCCGCGGCTGCATTTCCGTGGCCAGTTCGCGCACCAACGCGACCACGCGCGCTTCGCGTGCCGGCGTCGTGGCGGCCCCATCCGAGCACTGAGAGGGATCCCTGGACATCGGTCTTGTCGCTTGGCGGCTCTAAGCCAACTCTGATCAACCGCCGGGTCGGTCCGCAGGCACAACAACCCGCCGCAATGCGGGCCAAGCCTGCCGCGCCCCCGCAGCGATCAATTTCAAACGGCTCGCTTTCATCTCGAAAGCTTGCAAACTTCCCGAAACGGCGCGCGGGATTCCGTCCGCCGCTCTATCCCACCACGCTAACGACCTTAAACGTGTACGTATTGTCGTCATGTTCGGTCATGGAAATGTACTCGCCAGGATGAAACTTGTGGGCCTCAAACCGGAAGAACGGCGTGTCATCATCTTCGCCTGGCGCATAGGAAAACGCCCATGTTCGGTGCCGCGTGTGAATCAAATGGCCGTCCTCGTCGTCTTCCCCGACCCAAAACCGCTTTACCACGCAGGCCTTTTTGTTGTCGCGCCAAGCGTCGACATCGATCTGGCCATCGCCGGTTAGTGGCGCGGTAAATTCGTAGCCGCAGTCGCTGCTGCCATTGGGCCAACCAGGATTGCGCGCGAGCTCCAATCGAACCGTCTTCAAAGCCATGGCGAATTCCCTTTGCGCAGGTCAGTGCTGATGATGATCCGGATGGGTGGCAACAAAATGCCTCAAGACGGCAACCAGCTGCGAGGCATGACGCAGGTCGCCACGCTTGAGCGCGTTGTCGATGTCGTCGCGGATCATCGCGCGTATGCGCGGGACACCATCCTCGGATTCAATCAGATATTCGCCAAGTTCTGCAGCGATAATCTCCGGCAGGTGCTCATGTTCCGCAATGGCGTCGATTTCCGCTTCGGTCAGATCGCACAGGGCGATGCAGTCCTCGAGTGTCAGCATGTAAGCTCCAGTATCGTACCTTCCCGTTGCCGGCCAATTTTCAGTGTGCCATCAAAACAGGGCGCGAACCCTTGGTCAAAACGCCGCGCGTCACGCCACCAAGCACCAGTTCACGCAACCGGCTGTGCCCATAAGCCCCCATTACCAGCAATGTCGCGCCGGCCTGTTCCGCTTCATCCGCCAAACAATCGGCGATGGCACGGCCTGCGGACGATACGGCACGCCGTGATATCCGCAATCCGTGGCGTTCCAAATAACTCGCCAATCCCGACGAGCTCGGTAGGTCGGAGTCGTCTTCGTCGATAGCGACCACCAAAACGCCGTCTGCGCGCGACAATAAAGGCAAAGCGCCCGCAACGGCGCGGGCCGCCTCCGCGGATCCATTCCACGCCACCATCGCCTGACCCTCAAGCGTTTCGAGCGGATCGGGACCGACCAACATCACCGGTCGCCCGGTCTGGAAGAGCGCCGTTTCGGCCGACAGAAACGCATCCGCGCCGCCGTCTTCGCCGGCCCGGCCAACAACAATGATGTCGGCAAGCCGCCCACGCGCGGCGATGATATCCGCCGTGTCGCCAATTTCCTCCGTCCAAGTCGCCTTGGCAGAGGACTCGATCGGCGTCCCCGCCGCGTCGCAAGCCTCGGTATATGCTTGGCGGGCTTTCGCCGTTCGAGCGTCGGCATCGGCGCGACCCGCCGCCATGATGCTTTCGATCATTGCCGGCGACATGCCGTCAACCGCCAGTCTCAACGTGTCGCGCGGGTCCGGCCGCACAATAAGCCCGTCGACGGCGGCATCGAAGGCGCGGCCGATCTTCAGCGCGGCGTCTGCAGTCACGCGATCGCCGTCCTCGCCGTTCAACAACACCAAAATCGAGGCAACACCCATCAGCGATCCCTCTGTGCCCGAGACTGCGCCGTGTGTTCGGCACAGACCAACGTCCTTATGACAACCATATCAAACACTTTAACATGAACCGCAGAAGCGCCGGCACAAATCACATGGATCAAAGTTCGCCCGCGCGGGCCGCCGACAAGTTCAAATGATTGGTGGCGGCACTAATCACATCGTCGGGCGGCCGACCGGCATCGAGCCGCCACCAATCGATTTGCCCAGTTTCATAGGCGTTTTGCTGTCTAACCACCGCAACGGTGGCATCCGAGGGATCATGCTTGCGCCGCGCAACCCGCGCCGCAAGCAGCGCGGGCGGAGCATCCAGCCAAAATCCATCAAATCGTATGCCCAGGCGCGAGGCGGTTTCTTCAACCTGACAGCGTTCGGCCGGATCAGCGAAAACCGCATCGACAATGACCGCGCGACCTCCGACAAGGGCTCGGCGCGCAAGGGTTAACATGTGCGCATACACTTCGGCGTTCACCGCCGATCGATAAGCCTCAGGCGGCAAGCGTGTCTCCGGTTGAACGCCGAGCAAATGCTTGCGCACCAAGTCACTGCGGACGACTACCGCGCCCGGAAAAGCGCCGATCTTGTCGGCAAGCCCGTGCGCCAAAGTTGATTTGCCGCTGCCGGACAGGCCGCCAATTGCGACCATCCGCGGCAGCGTGGGACGAAGATATCGCAGAGCCAATTCACCATAGGCCCGGGCCTCGTCACGCTTGTCACCATGCGAATCCGGGCCATCTTCGCCGGCTTCGATCGCTGCCACCATGGCGCGGACCCCGGCGCGCAAGGACAAAAAAAAGGGCAACAGCGGCAGGCCGCCGAAATCCTCGGTTTGCGCCACATAGCGATTGAACAGCACCGATGCCAACGCGGCGCAGTCCCGATGGCCCAAGTCCATCAACACGAACGCCAAGTCATACAATACATCGATACAGGCTATGGCCTCATTGAACTCAATGCCGTCAAAAGGCGTCGGACGGCCATCGATCAAGCACACATTGCGCAGGTGCAAGTCGCCGTGGCACCAGCGCACCATGCCACCGGCCCGACGTGCCTCGAGCAAGGCGCCCAGATCACCCAAGCACCGTTTCCAACCGTCACACAGTTGGGAGACCTGATCGGCATCCAAAACATCCGGCACGGCGTCGCGCAAAGTCGCGACCGTGCTTTCGACAACATTGGCAACGCCTTTCATGCCGCCATGGTCGCGGCGCGGCATCGCGGCCCTGTGGAAGGCGACGATCGCATCGGCGAGATCGCGGACAATTTGGGGCGACAATTCGCCACGCGTGGCCATGCGATCCAACAACATGTCCTGATCGAACCGACGCATCATCACGAGCCAGTCGACCGATGGTCCGGCCCCAGCCAGGCGCAAGGTTCCGTCGTCGCCGCGGGTGACCGGCGTGACGCCTTGATAGAGATCCGGCGCCGTGCGTCGGTTCAACCGCACTTCCTCTTCGCACGCCGTTTTGCGGCGGCTCACGGTCGAGAAATCTAGGAATGGGAATTTGACCGCCCTCTTCAGCTTATAGGCGGTCTCGCCAACCAAAAACACCACGGCGGCATGGGTCTGGATCACCTCAACCGGTTCGGCGCCGCCATGGCTGGCCGGATCGGTCAAGAACGCGATCGTCTGGCTCTGATCTTCGACAATCATCGTGCATCGCTGATGAGGCGAACGCGCGCGAAGTCCCGCAATCGCCGGTTACCGGATACCGCGCCGCTAACAGCCAAATTGGGCCACGGGTTCCTCGACCCCCTCCGGGTCCTGGTGAATGATGATCTCGGCGCCCGGAAACGCGGACCGGACGTCGGCTTCGACTTGGTCCGAAATGATATGCGCATCAATCAGGGACAGTTCGCCGTCCAACTCCAAATGGAATTGGATGAACGGGTGCATACCCGAACGCCGGGTGCGCAAATCGTGCACCCCCTTGACTTCCGGATGGGCGCCGGCGATCGCCAGGATTTGCGTACGCTCGGAATCGGGAAACTCGCGATCCATTAACACATCGTAGGATTCGCGAACAATCTGCCAGGCGCCATAAAGAATGTAGAACGCCACCGTGACGGCCACGATCGGATCGAGCAAGGGCTGATCGAACCGGATGACCAATATCAGCCCGACGATGATGCCGGCATTGACGGCCAAATCGGCGCGATAGTGAAGTGAATCGGCGTTGATGGCGGTGGAGCCTGTGCGCCGCACGACAAACTTTTGGTATTGCACCAAGGCCAAGGTGACAACAATCGAAACGACCATGACACCAATGCCGATCTCGCCATAGGCAACCGGGCGTGGCGTTACAAACCGCGATATCGCCTCGAACAAGAGAAACACCGCCGATCCGGAAACGAACGCGGCTTGGCCGAGACCGGCCAGCGCCTCCGCCTTGCCGTGCCCGAAGCGATGTTCGCGGTCCGCCGGCATCAAAGCATGGCGTACGGCAATCAGATTGACCAACGACGCCGCGGCGTCGAGACCTGAATCGACCAGCGACGATAGAACCGCAATCGAATCGGTCGCCAGCCACGCCCACAACTTCAAAATGATCAAGGACCCGGCCACGCCCGCCGAGGCATAGGTTGCCGTACGCATCAGGCGCGCGGCGCGCTCGTGGCTGACGACGCGCCCGCCCGACAGGCCGCGCCCCGGCTGTTCAGAGGAGTTGGCCGTCATATCCTCCCCGTCAATCCGGCGACGGCGGTCATGGATACAACATTTGCGTCCGCCAATTCGGCGCGTCGGTTTGGCTGTCGCGCTCAAAGACCAAGCGGTGGTGCATACGAAACGCACCATTTTGCCAGAACTCGATCCGCCGCGGACTGATCCGGAATCCCGACCAGAAATCGGGCCGCGGCACGCGCCCGATGGCGAATTTCGCCGCCGTCTTCGCGACCTGTTTCTCGAACTCAAAACGCCCCTGCATTGGACGCGACTGGCTGCTCGCCCAAGCGCCAATTTGGCTCTGGCGCGGCCGCGTCGCGAAATACGCGTCGGCCTCTTCGTCGGTCACCGGCGCAACCTGCCCTTGTACGCGGATTTGGCGCCGGATCGACTTCCAGTGAAAACACATCGCAGCTTGCGGATTGGCCAGGATTTCCGTGCCTTTGCGGCTTTCAACATTGGTGAAGAACACGAACCCGGCGTGGTCGGCGGCCTTGAGCAGGACCATCCGGGCCGACGGCATGCCATCGGGCGCGACAGTCGCCAGACAGACCGCGCTCGGGTCGTTCGGCTCATTCGCCTCGGCTTCGGCAAGCCATTGATGAAAAAGCTCTATCGGATCTTCATGCGCCGGAATAGACATGGTGGCGAAATCACGGCCCCTTTCTCACCGTTAACCAGCTCCTATATAATACCGATTAAAAGATGGTACGTGCGATCTTCCCCAAAATATGTCGGGTGGTTCGCTGCGGTAAATCTGGTTCCGAATACGGCGAGGACCCACATATGAAGATCATTCGTCTGACAATGGCGGCGGCGCTGATTCTCGGCCTTGGCGCGTGCACCCAAGATCGCGGCAACAAGGAAATCGGCGGTACCCTGGTTGGCGCAGCTGCGGGCGGCCTTCTTGGCTCACAAATCGGCAGTGGCTCCGGCCAACTTGCCGCCACCGCCGCAGGCGTGTTCATTGGCGGCTTGATCGGTAGCGAAGTTGGACGCTCCCTTGACAAAGCCGACCAAGCCTATGCGGCGCAGACCTATCAAACGACCATGGAAACCAACAAAACCGGCCAGACATCGACCTGGGTCAACCCAGATTCCGGCCATTCGGGGCAATATACGCCGACCAAGACCTATCAAACGGACACTGGTAACTATTGTCGCGAGTTTCAGCAGACCATCACGGTCGGTGGTAAGACAGAAACCGCGTATGGGACCGCGTGCCGCCAGCCGGATGGATCTTGGAAGATCGTCCAATAACCTGCGTCTAGGGCTCTTGGCGGCGGTCGGGCACCGGGTGTCAAGGGCCACGACCCAGGATGCCGGCGTCGTACCCGAACCACAAGCATGAGTAAGCCCGCGTCGTTGTCCGCGGTCTGCGGGCGAACGTGCTATGGTGCGCGCGGAGCAGCGGGTGTTAAGACGGCCTTGTAGAACGGGCGCCGGGTGGCGCGCCCTCAGACCACACTGGTCGCGAGACGGCTTGCCTCTGGCTTCCACCCGCGCGATGTCGCGCGCCCAACGATCACGACCGCAAAGGCTTTCTGTCACAAGACCATGACCGACCCGTACAAAATTCTCGGTGTGCCCAAGAACGCCACCCAGGACGACATCAAGAAAGCCTATCGCAAGCTGGCCAAGGAGCTGCATCCCGACCTGCATCCTGGTGACGGCAAGATCGAGGAACGATTCAAGCGCGTCTCGGCAGCTTACGCCCTGCTGTCCGATCCAGAAAACCGGGCGCGCTACGATCGCGGCGAAATCGATGGCAGCGGCCAAGCCCGGGCCGAACAACAGTTCTACCGAACCTATGCCGGCGGTGCGGCCGGCGGCGGCGGCGCGCCCGGCGGAATGGAGGATTTCTTCTCAGACTTGTTTGGCGATCTGGGCGGTTTCGGCGGTGGCTCTTCCCACGGTCGGGCGCGCGAGCGCGGCCATGGTCGCACCAATGTCCATATGCGCGGGCAAGACATCACCTACAACATTACGATTGATTTCTTGGACGCGGCCACGGGCGCAAAAAAACGAATCACCATGCCGGACGGGCGTTCACTCGATGTGACGGTGCCAGAAGGCATCGCGGACGGTCAGAGCATTCGCCTGAAACGGCAAGGCGGCAAAGGCATCGGCGAAGGTCAGGCCGGCGACGCATTGATCCACATATCCGTGGCCCCGCATGACCAGTTCGTGCGCAAAGGCGCGGACATTCATAGCGAGCTGCCGATTTCCCTGCCCGAAGCGGTGCTCGGCGCCAAAGTAGACGTTCCGACCGTACACGGCATGGTCACCATGTCGGTACCAAAAGGCTCATCAAGCGGTGATGCGTTACGGCTGAAAGGCAAAGGTGTTCGCGACAGCAAGACCAAGCGGCGTGGCGATCAATATGTGAAACTTCGGGTCGTGCTGCCCAAACCGCCCGATGCTGAGCTCAGTGCGTTTGTGGAACGTTGGGCCAAAACCAAGTCATACGATGTGCGCTAGTTCGCGGATCCGCGCCATCGTCGTCCCTGGTTGGCTTTCGCGGCCGTCGGGCTTGGTGTAGGATGCCGCCCCACGCACATCTGGAGACAACGGCCCCTTCAACGCAAAATTGAGGCGAGAATCGCGCATGGTAGCACCGACGCCGTCGCATGCGACCCAACCAACACAGTTGATGGCCGGCAAGACCGGCCTGATCATGGGGGTGGCGAATGATCGCTCGCTGGCCTGGGGTATTGCACGCGCCACGGCCGAGCACGGGGCAGACCTGGCGTTTACCTATCAAGGCGAAGCATTAGCAAAGCGTGTCAAGCCACTTGCCGAATCACTGGGCTCATCCATTATCGCACCGTGCGACGTCACCGATGATGCCAGCCTCGATGCCTTGTTCGACACCCTTGGCCGGCGCTGGGAACAGCTTGACTTTGTCGTCCATGCCATCGCCTTTTCCGACAAAGAGGAGCTCAAGGGCGACTACATCAACACCAGCGCGGAGAACTTTGCGCGCACACTTCATATATCGTGCTATTCGTTCACCGCTATTTGTCGGCGTGCAGCCGCATTGATGAAGCCCGGCGGCAGTCTGCTGACCCTGACCTATGCCGGCGCCGAGCGGGTCATGCCGCACTATAACGTGATGGGCGTGGCCAAGGCCGCCCTGGAGGCCAGTGTGCGCTATTTGGCGGTCGACTTGGGTCGACAAGGCATTCGCGTAAATGCCATTTCCGCGGGGCCGATCAAGACCTTGGCGGCCAGCGGCATCGGCGATTTTCGCTATATCTTGAAATGGAACGAATATAATGCCCCGCTCAAACGAAATGTCACGATTGACGATGTTGGCGGTGCCGCGACCTATCTGCTGAGCGATTTGGCCAGCGGTGTCACGGGCGAAGTTCATCATGTCGATTCCGGCTATCACGTGGTCGGCATGAAAGCGGTCGACGCCCCAGATATTTCAGTCGTCTAACAGCTATTCGATGCCCGGCAACAGTTTTGGCCACACATTTCGCTATACCACTTGGGGGGAGAGCCATGGGCCGGCGATCGGCTGCGTGGTTGACGGGGTGCCAGCACGGATTGCGCTCAGCGAAGCAGACATTCAACCATGGCTAGACCGCCGACGCCCGGGCCAGTCGCGTCACACCACGCAACGCCGCGAGCCGGATCAAGTGAGCATACTCTCTGGCGTGTTCGAGGGCCAAACCAGCGGCACGCCGATTGCCCTGATGATCGAAAACACCGATCAGCGCAGCAAGGATTATGGCGAGATCAAGGACCGTTTTCGGCCCGGCCACGCTGACTACACCTATCTGCAAAAATACGGTGTCCGTGACTACCGTGGCGGCGGCCGATCAAGCGCCCGCGAGACCGCCATGCGGGTCGCCGCCGGCGCCATCGCGCGCAAGATTTTGGGAGACGACATCAACATTCGAGGCGCGCTGATTCAGGTTGGCGCGACCAAGATCGACCGCGCGCGCTGGGATTGGAACGCCGTGCCGCAAAATCCGTTCTGGTGTCCAGACGCCGCAATGGTCGATGTGTGGACGAAAGAATTGGATGCCATTCGCAAGCAAGGCAATTCTGTCGGCGCGGTGATCGAAGTCGTCGCCGGGGGCGTCCCGGCGGGCCTTGGCGAACCTGTCTACGACAAACTCGACGCCGATTTGGCCAAGGCGATGATGTCGATCAACGCCGTCAAGGCAGTCGAGATCGGCGCCGGAATCGAGACTGCGGCGATGACCGGTGATGAGGCGGCGGATGAAATGCGCATCGGGGCTGATGGCGCACCGGTATTTCTCAGTAACCACGCCGGCGGTATTTTAGGTGGCATTTCTTCGGGCCAAGACATCGTTGTGCGCTTCGCCGTCAAGCCGACCAGTTCGCTATTGATTCCCAAACGTTCTATCAATGTCGCCGGCGAAGAAATAGAGATCGCCACGCGCGGCCGGCACGATCCGTGTGTCGGCATTCGCGCTGTGCCTGTTGGTGAAGCGATGATGGCGTGCGTTTTGGCCGACCATTTGCTGCGCCATCGGGCGACCCAGAATTGGCAAACGTCATAATAATTTTAACGATGGATTGAGGGAGGATGCCGTGCCACGCGCAAGCAGCAAGACCAAATCGAAGTCGGCGGCGGCGAAGCGGCAGACAGCCGCAACCAAGCGTCGCAAGACGGCGGCGGCACGACAAAGCCAGGGCATGCCCAATGTGAACAAGCTCTGGGCGCTCAAATTGCGTCCGAACCTAAATGCTCTGGATTCGGACATGAAGAAGTTTTTCGACATTTGCGTCGAGAAACTGGGGCTGCTGCCGAATGTGCTGAGAGCCTATGCGGCACACCCGACCAAGCTACGCAATTTCGCGAACTTGTATAACGAATTGATGCTGGGCGACTCAGGTTTAGACAAGATGGAACGGGAGATGATCGCGGTCGCCGTCTCCAGCGTCAACAAATGTGTCTATTGCCTGGTCGCGCACGGCGCCACCTTGCGCCAGTTGTCGGGCGATCCGATATTGGCTGAAATGATCGCGCACAATTATCGGGTTGCCGCGCTGAGCCCACGTCATCGCGCCATGCTTGATTTCGCCGTCAAGCTCACTGAACGGCCCCACGAAATGGGCGAAACCGACCGGCAAAGCTTGCGCGATGCCGGCTTCAGCGAGCGGGATATTTTCGACATTGCCGACGTCGCGGCGTTCTTCAACATGTCCAACCGCATGGCAAGCGCGGTGGAAATGCTGCCCAACGCCGAATATCACGGCATGGCGCGTTAGCGAATGACTTACACACGTAGGTTCGAGCGTTGGAGAATGTGGTATCGAGCGTAGCCAATTCAATAGTGGTTGAAGACACGCAGGCTTGGCGCCAAACGTTGGAACGGTCGCACACTACAAATAGACTGACTTCGACGCCGCGATAGAGCGATGCTGGTCGTTTGGATCCTTATCCATTCAACAGCAATCGTCGTGTTGACGGCGTTGAGCCAGATTGGTGGCGTGGCCTACGTGGCGACAATGTTGCTCGCATGTGGCGCGAACAGTTTACGGCGTCGGCTCTATTGGCTTAGACCAGGCTTCTTTCTTGGATCATATGCCGCATTGGCATGGCTATCTTCGGTCGCAGCGCCCACTCTTGGACGCGTCGCGCTGCCATGCTTTGCATCCGATAAAGAACCACTGGCAATGCAGTCACCGCTCTATTGCGCTCTGAACCGCAACTATGTCGTACCCCAACTGAGAACTGTTGCACTGGGTCTGGCTGCCGATGTCGACCGTCAATTCCCCGGCACCGTGACATTGGCTCGACGGCAGCTTTCCGTTTGCGGATGGGTTCCCTCTGTTGCCACATCTTTCGCATAGCGACGGCCGGAAACTGGATTTCGCGTTTTACTACCAAACGGCAGACGGTACCTACGTGCCGGCCAAAACGCGTTCGCCGCTCGGCTATTGGGCATTTGAAACACCCACCAACGATCGGCAGCTCTGTTCTAGCAATCGTTCAGAATTGACCTTGCGATGGGAGTTGGTTTGGTTCAGACCATTGCTGAACGACTTGGTTCTCGACCAGGAGCGGACTCGGGCGGCGCTTGAATGGCTTTTTACTTCGGGGCGACGTGCGGGCGTGTCAAAGGTTTTTCTCGAACCACACATGGCCGAATCGCTAGGCGTACAAAGCGACATCCTGCGTTTTCAAGGGTGCCGCGCCGCCCGGCACGACAATCACATACATATTCAAATCGGACCATGACGTGCCGTACGGCACGATCATTCGCCAGACTAGTTTATTGCCTAGGCAACCATACCTTCGAGGCGATCGCGGATCAGCTGTTCGGCCTCGGCCATGATGCGATCGATCAATTCCTTGCAGGTCGGGATATCGTTGATCAGCCCAGCGACCATACCGCACGACCAAGCGCCGGCATCCATTTTGCCATCGAGCATGATCGTCGGATAGACCCCGGCGACCTCGTCGAGAATATCGTCGATCTTGATGCTCTTGCCGAGCTTTTCTTCTTTTTCCAACAGCCGTTCGACGGCCGCATTGTTGAGCACGCGCTCGGTATTGCGCAGCGGTCGCATGACCAAGCGCGTGTCCAGCTCGCTCGCCGCGACAATCGCCTGTTTGACGTTGTCGTGGATGGGCGCCTCTTTGGTGGCCATGAAGCGCGTGCCCATGTTCATGCCGTCAGCGCCCATGGCCAGCGACGCCACCAGGCTGCGCGCGTCCGCCATGCCGCCCGAGGCGACAAACGGGATCTTCAATTCCTCGGCCGCGCGCGGCAGCAAGATCATGTTGGGAATATCGTCCTCGCCCGGATGGCCACCGCATTCGAAACCATCCACCGACACCGCGTCGCAGCCAATCGACTCGGCTTTCAGCGAATGCCGCACCGACGTGCATTTGTGGATGATTTTGACGCCCGCTTCCTGCAAACGCGGCAAATGCGCCTGCGGATTGCGGCCCGCGGTTTCGACGATTTTCACCCCACCATCGATGATCGCGCTGATATAGCCTGGATAATCCGGCGCAGTGACGGTCGGCAGAAACGTCAAATTGACCCCGAACGGCCTGTCGGTCATCTCCCGACAGCGCGCGATCTCGTCGGCCAGATCTTGCGGTGTTTTTTGGGTCAGGCCGGTGATGATGCCGAGCCCGCCAGCATTCGATACCGCCGCCGCCAGCTCGGCGAAGCCGACATAGTGCATGCCGCCCTGAATGATCGGGTGCTCGATACCGAACAGCTCGGTAATGCGCGTTTTCATTGCTGCTATCCCTTGAACTCTTGATGTCAGCAGCATGCGGGTTTGCCGGCTCAGTTCAAGCCTCAATCCGACACGGTCAATATGCTCGAACCGGTGGTTTTGCGGCCTTCCAGGTCGGCGTGGGCGCGTCCCGCCTCGGCCAAGGGATAGCGCTGGTTGATCTCGATCTTGAGCGCGCCGTCGGCGATCAGCCCGAACAGGGTTTTGGCATTGCGCGCGCGTTCGACCGGATCCTTGGTGAACGTGATCAGACCGCCGACGGCGACCGACGCGGAACGGCTGCGCAATCTGTTAATATCGACCGGCCCGATCGGCCCGGATGCCACGCCGAAGCTGACAAGACGGCCCCGATCGGCCAGGCAATCGATGCCCTTGTCGAGCGTGTCCTTGCCGATGGCGTCATAGACCACGTCAACGCCACGACCATCGGTCAGCGTCTTGACGCGTTCGGCGAAGTCTTCGCGGGTATACAAAACCGGATGGTCGCAACCGTGCGCGGCCGCCATCTCCGCCTTGGCCTCGTTGCCGACCGTGCCGATCACCGTGGCGCCGATATGTTTTGCCCATTGGCATAGGATCATGCCGACGCCGCCGGCCGCGGCGTGAATCAGCGCTGTTTGCCCGGCCTTCAGAGGCCAGGATTCGTGCAGCAGATAGTGGGCGGTCAGACCTTGCAACGTGCAGGCGGCCGCCGTGTCGTTGGACACCGGGTCAGGCACACGGTTGAGACGATCGGCGGCGATCACCATCATCTCGCTATAGGCGCCCAAGGTCATACAGTGCGAGATCCGATCGCCCACCGCGAGGTCTGCCACACCCGCGCCGATGGCGTCGACCACCCCGGCGGCTTCCATGCCCAGTGTCAATGGCAGGGGCGGCAAGGGATAGGCGCCCTTGCGCTGATTGACGTCAATGAAATTGAGACCGGCGGCCGTGTGCCGCAATCGCACCTCACCTGGCCCGGGATCGGCGACTTCTGCCGCCTCCCACTTCATCACTTCGGGCCCACCGGTCTCATGAATGCGTATGGCGTATGCGGTCGCTGGCATGCCTGCTGTCCCTTTGTGCTGACGCATTGTTTGCAGCGCCGGAGCCTAGAAAGATTGGGCTTGCGGAGCAAGCTACCGCCGCGCGCGGCTGGCTTTCGATTTTGCAATGGCAAGCAAGCCGCCGTGTTGGCCCATTGTGCCTTGGAACCGAAGCAACCGGCGGTCGATTCTGTGGCAATGCAAAAGTGTTTAGCACGACAATGAATTTGAATCGGGCGGGCCAGACAAAGTGGCGTGCAACGCGCCCAAGCATTATAAAACCCCATGAACAGCTCACATGAAAACGAACGTACGCTCACGATCGCGCTGTTGATCTTGCGCGTCACGCTCGGCGTATTCTTGCTGGTTTGGGCGCTGGAGAAGTTTGTGCTGCCCGACCGCACGGTGGGAATCTACGCCAAGTTCTATGGCATCACCATCGACACCGGGCTGTCACCGTTTATCGGTGTCGCCGAAACACTGCTCGCGCTCGCCTTGTTGTGCGGCTTGTGGCGGCGCTGGAGCTATGGTTTGGCGACCCTGATCCATGCCTATTCCGTGGTCTCCACCTGGCGCGAGATCATCGACCCCTGGGGGTTGATCTTTGGCGAGGTCAAGCATTTGTTCCTGGCTGCGGTGCCCGTGTTGGGCGGCTTCATCGCGCTCTATCTGCTGCGCCACCATGACATCTGGACCATCGATGGCTGGCGCAAGCGCTAGCACTTCGGTGACAGTTTACTAAATACACCATATCTAGATAAACGAAATGAAGCCACACTGTATATGGTATATTTAGTAAACTGTCACCAAAATCAGCGGGCCGAGAACTCGTCGCGAATGGCGGCGCCGTGCTCGTCGTGGCGCGGCACCGGGCCGTAACGTTCGGTGGCGCCGGCGATGATGCTGGCCGGCGCCAACAGCTCCACCGGGCCGTTTTCCGTTTGTACGCGAATGAAACGGTTCTGCGGATGCGCGATCAAATCGTCCAAATCCGATAGCCGGCCATAGGCGATACCCGCCACCGCCAGCAGTTCGATGTTCGCCTCTCGATCGCGCTGGGCGAAAAAGTCCGCGATCCTGCCATCGACCTGGTCACGCCGCGCCACCCGGTCATTATTGGTCGCGAAGCCATCGCGGGTCGCCAGCGACGGATCGCCCAGCACATCGGCGCAAAGCCGCCCCCATTCGCGTTCGTTTTGGATGGATATCAACAGCTGCTTACCGTCCGCGCAGGTGAACGCACCATAGGGGGCGATCGACGGATGCTTGAGACCGTGGCGGCCCGGCGTCACCCTGCCATAGCGATGCTGTAGATAGGGCACATTCATCCAATCGGCCATGGCGTGAAACAGCGACACGTCGATAACCCGCCCCTGGCCCGTGCGTTCGCGCACGTAAAGCCCCTGCAAAATGGCTTGATGGGCGGTCATGCCAGCGGCGATGTCGCAAACCGAGACACCGACCCGCGCCGGCCCTTCCGGCGTGCCGTTCACGGCACACAGGCCGCTTTCCGCCTGGATTAACAGATCATAGGCCTTTTGATTGCGCCATGGCCCACTGGTGCCATAGCCGGAAATCGAACAGATGACCAGGCGCGGCTGGCGGGCGCGCAGATCTTGGGGCGCAAAGCCGATCCGATCGATCGCCCCTGGCATGAGGTTCTGGATGAACACGTCGGCCTTGGCGAGCAAGGCGCCGAGCAGGTCGCGATCGGCGTCGGCCTTCAAATCCAGGCAAATCGACTCTTTGCCGCGATTGAGCCACACGAAATATGCACTGCCGCCGTTGACCAGGCTGTCATACCGACGGGCGAAATCGCCCTCGGTCCGTTCCACCTTGATGACGCGCGCGCCGGCATCGGCCAAGCGGCTGGACGCATATGGCGCCGCCACCGCCTGTTCAACAGTCACAACCAACAAACCTTCGAGATCGTTCATGGCGTTCCCTCTCGCGACATCCGCTGCCTTGACCGGCAACAACGTTCGCCCATAACTTGCCGCGTTGTCTCGCCAATGTCATCGGAAGCAAGCCGTGCGGGCGCTGGGGCGCCGATGGCTGGATAGGCGCGGCCCGAAGCCCGATGCCGGCCAAATGTGGCCGGGCTGCGGATGGCCCGGTCGCGCCCATCGACGCGTTCGGGCAAATCTGAACCTTGGACGCGCGCGCCAACGCAACTCGGCGTAACACATGGTTTTGGGAGGATTTCATGAAACGAGTTTTGGCCGTGGCAATGGCCGTGACCAGCTTGGTGTTGTTCGCGTCCCAGCCGACGCCCGCGGCGGAGACGCCGGCGGAACTCAAGATCGGCATTACCGCGTTTTTGTCCGGCCCGGCCTCGGTGTTCGGCGAGCCCGCCAAAGCCGCCGCCGATATGATAGTTGCCGCGATGAACGAAGCGGGCGGCATCGGTGGCGTGCCGATACGGACCTATTTTGTCGACGAAGGCGCCGGCGGCGAGGCGGTGCTGTCCGAGTATCGGCGGCTGGTGCAAGACGTCGAAGTCGATGCCATGTTTGCTTCGATCTCGTCGGGCAATTGCAACAAGGTCGCTCCGCTTGCCGAAGATCTGAAAGTGCTCAACATCATGTGGGACTGCGGCACCCAGCGGATCTTTGAAGAAAACAGCTACCGTTATGTGTTTCGCACCCAAGCCAATGCGACACCGGAAATGCTGTCGACGGTTCTTTATCTTCTCAAGACCAAGCCCGACTTCAGAACCATCGCGGTGCTCAATCAAGACTATGCCTAGGGGCGCGATAGCTGGGCGATTTTTTCGACCGCCCTCAAGGCACTGAAGCCGATATTGAGGTGGTCGCCGAGTTTTTTCCCAAGTTCGGCGCGCCCGACTATTCCACGGAAATCTCGCGCCTGCAGGCGATGCGGCCGGACGTGATCTTATCGACCTCGTGGGGCGGCGACTTGGACACATTTGTCCGCCAGGCCTCGCAACGCGGTCTGACCCGCACCTCAACCTTGGTGTTGCCATTGGCTGAAAGCTCGCTCGAGCGCATGGGCGCCGCGCTGCCACCGGGGCATATCGTCGGCGCCCGCGGCGATCACTATTTTCTGCATCCGGAGAAAAAGGATGATCCGGCTTTCGCCACTTTTGTCGAAATGTTTCGGTCGAAGACCGGCGCCTATCCAATCTATCCGGTCTTCCATATGAGCCAGGCCTTGAACGCGCTCAAGGCGGCGTTCGAAAAGGCGATCGCCGACAACAACGGCGATTGGCCCGACCGCGAACAAGTCGTCGATGCCATGGCCGGGCTGTCTTTTGCCGGGCTGGGCCGCCCTGTACACGTCCGCGAAGACGGCCAGGGCGTCGAGGATCAGTTGCTCGGCACAACGGTCATGGCTGACGGCTACGACTTCGCCGTGCTCGACAATATGATGATTTTCGACGGTGCCCAGATCACCACGCCCGTCGGCGCGGTTTCGATCGATTGGTTGTCGAACCTGCGGCCGGACATGATCGAAAGCTTCCAAGCGGATCACTTTTCGCGCTAACCAATTGACCGTGCGGCCGATTGCGGCCGCGCCCACATTGCAAAGGCTCGACGCGGCAAAACCAATATGAATAGCCAACTTCTGGCGCTCGCGATTTTCGACGGCATCGCTTATGCGGCGCTCGTTTTCGTGGTTGCGGTCGGCCTGACACTCATTTTCGGCGTGTTGCGGATTCTGAACGTCGCGCACGGCTCGTTTTATGCCATCGGCGCCTACGTCGTGGCGTCGGCGGGCGGCTCCATCTTCGCCGCGGGTTTCTCGCCGTGGCTTGCCTTCCCGCTATTTTTTGTCGCCGCCGCGCTGATCGGTATTGTTCTGGGTGGTCTGATTGAACGACTGCTGTTGCGCCGGATCTACGCCAAGGAAGAGGCGTTGCAGCTGCTGGTGACGTTCGCGGTATTTATGATCTTGGAAGACGTGCAGCGACTGGTGTGGGGCGTGCAACCCTATTTCGAGGCGACCGCCCTGCAACAGCTCGGCAATCTTGAGGTGTTCGGGGTCTTTTACACGAAGTATCAGCTGTTGTTGTTGCCAGCATTCGCCATCGTTGTCCTGGTCAGCCTACGTCTGTTTTTGCGCCGAACATTGTCTGGCAAACTGATTTTGGCGGTCACCGAAGACCGTGAAGCCGCGATCGCGATCGGCATCGATGCCGACAAGGTCTATCTGCTGACCTTCATCCTTGGCGCGGCCCTGGCCGCGCTCGGCGGGGCCTTGGCGTCGGCGACCACCTCGGTCGTGCCCGGCATGGGCGCGGACATGATCGTTTTATCATTCGCGGTTGTCGCGACCGCCGGCCTCGGCCAGATCGAAGGCGCGGCGGTGGCCGCTCTGCTGATCGGTCTCGGCCGCAGCCTCGCCGTCTATATGATGCCAGAGCTGGAAGTCCTGGTGCCGTATCTGATCATGCTGATCGTTCTATTGGTCCGTCCACAGGGCCTGTTCGGCGTGGCCTCGCACCGGAAGATCTAGCGCCGTGCCGAAACCTTCGCTACGCATCGTCGTGCCGCTGATCCTGCTGTCTTTGGTTGCCGGTCTGCCGATCGCCGCGCCATGGCTGCAAGTTGTTTTTACATTGGCCTTGGCTAAAGGGATTGCCGTGCTCGGCATTATCGTCCTGCTGCGCGCCGGCCAGGTGTCGTTCGGCCATGCCCTCTATTTCGCCGTGGCGGCGTATGTCGCCGCGTTTCTGGGCCAAACGTTCTCGGGCGGCGAACTCATCTCAATGATCGGTCTTGGTGTTGCGGTGGCGTTGCTGGTCGGCGTGGCCGTCGGGCTGTTTGTGGTCCGCTATCGCGGCATTTTTTTCGGCATGCTGAATCTTGCCTTTTCGATGATCTTCTTCTCGATCTTGGAGAAATTCTACCATGTCACTGGTGGCTCGGACGGCCTTCAGGTCGCCCGGCCGTCGGTGCTGGGCGCCAGCGTCGGGCGTGACGGGTTCGAGGCGCTGCTATTTTATGGTACACTGATCATTTGTGTACTGGTGGCATGGGGCGTTCATCGGTTTTTGGGTTCGCCGATCGGCCACATGATGGCCACCGTCAAGACCAACGAAACGCGGCTTGAGTATCTTGGTGTTTCGGCGCGCCGCACGCTGTTGGTTGGTTATGTCCTGTCGGCGGGTCTGTGCGGCCTTGGCGGCGTACTCATGGCGGTGGCGCAAGGTATCGTGACACCCGAATATGCGTGGTGGATCCGCTCTGGCGAATTGGTGTTTATCGCCATCCTCGGCGGCGCGGGGTCGGTGACGGGCGCGTTTGTCGGTGCCTTGGTTTATGAGTTGGTGCGCACGTTCGCCGCCGCCTTCGCGGCCGATGTCTGGCAAATGATCCTGGGTTTGTTTTTGCTCGGTATCATTCTCTATGCCTCGCGCGGCCTGGTCGGCTTCTACGACGACATCTTGACGCGTCTATCGAAGGCGCCTGTTGGTGCGGAGCCCGCCGAATGACCGGCGCCGCGCTTTTGGAAGCCACGGGGTTGGAAATCCGGTTCGGCGGCGTGGTGGCGGCGGATGGGGTCGAATTGCAGATCCATGACGGTCGCAATATGGCCATCATCGGGCCGAACGGCGCCGGCAAAACGACGTTTCTCAATATCTGCACCGGTTATCTGAAGCCGCAAGCTGGGCGCGTGTATTTCGGCGGCCGCGATATCACGGCGTTGTCACCGCGCCAAATCACACGCGCCGGCGTCGCGCGCGCCTTTCAGATCCCGCAATTGTTCGCCGAACACACGGCGTTTGAAAATCTGCTGATCGCCGCCGCGGCCCGCGACAAACGTTGGGCGCCATTTGTGAAACTGAGCGATATCCCCGAGCGGGGCGAAATGGTGCATCTGCTGGACGTGGTCAATTGTGCGGACGCGGCGGCGCGACCCGTCAACACCTTGCCCGAGGGCCAACGCAAATTGATCGATATCGCCGTGGCGCTGGCGCTGAAACCAAAACTTCTGCTTTTGGATGAACCGACATCCGGCGTGGCATCGGCCGAGAAATTCGGCGTCATGGACATTCTGACGGCCGCCCTTGCCGAAGCCAAGGTGACATGCGTGTTCGTAGAGCACGATATGGGGATCGTTGAAAAATATGCCGACGAAGTCGCTGTATGGTCGAACGGCACGATCCCACTACGCGGCGCGCCGGCCGAGATACTGGAGCATCCCGACGTCATCAAAGACGTGATTGGCGAGGAAATCTGATGCTGGGCTTTGCCGACGTCGATGTATCCATCGCCAAAGTGCACATCTTGCGCGATGTCAGTTTCACCATTGCCCCGGCCGAAACCGTGGCGCTGATCGGCCGCAATGGCGCCGGCAAAACGACGACGCTGCGCTCGGTCATGGGATTCACGGCGGTAACCGGCAGAATCACAATTGCCGGCAAAGACATTGCGGCGTTCGCGCCAGCCAAACGCCCCGGTCTGGGCATCGGCTACGCCCCGGAAGACCGCCGGTTATTTTCCGCGTTCTCGGTCGAGGAAAACATCACCATGCCGGGCCAAGTGGCCGGGTACTCGCGGCCACATTTGCGCGACCGACTCGACCGCGTGTACCACATCTTGCCCGAATTGAAGCAGCTGGCGCCGCGGCCGGCCGGGGCGGTATCCGGCGGCCAAAGCAAAATGGTCGCGCTTGGCCGCGCTTTGATGATTGGCACGCGTCTGATCATGCTCGACGAGCCATTCCAGGGCCTCGCCCCGGCGCTTGCCCGACGCTACGCGGACGCGCTGGCGAGCTTGCGTGACGAGGATCGCCAGGTGACCTTATTGGTCTCCGAATCGAACCCGCGTTTGTTGCGCAAGCTCGCCGACCGATTGCTGGTGATCGAGCGCGGCGAAGTGCGCGAGAGCACACTCGAATCAACGACCGCTTCGACAGATACCGGATAGACGAGCCTACGTGTCGCGCCGCGCGACGATCAGGAACTCCACATTTCCTTCCGGGCCGGTGATCGGGCTTTGCGTGATGCCCACGACCGACCAGCCCGGCTGCGCGTCAACCCATTCGCGAATTTCCCCACAAACGCGCTCATGAACCGCGGGATCGCGGACCACGCCGCGCTTGCCGACCTCGCCCCGTCCCGCCTCGAATTGCGGCTTGATCAAAGCGCACAAGATCGCGCCGCCCCGGGTCAGGGCCAGTGCCGCCGGCAAAACCTTGGTCAGGCTGATGAAGCTTGCATCACACGTCACCAGTGCGATGTCTTCGGGTACCTGCGCGCGCGTCAAATAGCGGGCATTGGTGGCCTCCAACACAACCACGGCAGGATCGTTGCGCAGCCGCCAGTCCAACTGGCCACGGCCGACGTCGACGGCATAGACCCGCGCCGCGCCGCGATGACGCAGGACATCGGTAAACCCCCCGGTTGACGCGCCAATATCCAGGCATATCAATCCCGTCGGATCTATGTCGAAGGTCGTCAACGCGTGGGCGAGTTTCAGACCGCCACGCGAGACCCAGGCATGGTCAGGGCGCTGCACGTCCAGCGCCGCGTCAAGCGCCGCCAATTGGCCGGGTTTGTCGATCCGGCGCTCACCGGCGAAGACCTTACCGGCCATTATCAATGCCTGGGCCTGGGCACGGCTTTCCGCCAGGCCACGTTCAACCAACAAAACGTCGATGCGTGCTTTGCCTTTAGCCACAACCTTTAGTGATTGCGCGTGACGACGAAATCGGCGACCGCGCGCAAACCATCTGCGGCATCACCAAATACAGCCAGGTCGCCGATCGCCTCATCGACCAATCGGCGTGCCTTGGACCGCGCCTGTCCCACGCCAAGCAACGACACAAAGGTCGCCTTGCCGGCGGCCGCGTCCTTGCCCACCCCCTTGCCGACCGCGGTCGCCTCGCCTTCGACATCGAGCAAATCGTCGGCGATTTGGAACGCCAGTCCCAAGCGTCGCGCATAGGACAACAGAGCCGCCATCGCGGTGTCCGACGCGCCTCCTAAAACAGCCCCGGCCTGCGCAGAAAACGCGATCAAGGCACCGGTTTTTAGTGCCTGCAACTCAGTGATTTGGTCCAGGCTTAGAGTCTGGTTCTCAGCCGCCAGGTCGATCACCTGGCCGCCGACCATGCCGGCCATGCCGGCCGCCGACGCCAAGCCGGAAACCAAAGTACACCGCACCGTCGGATCAGGATGGGTCTCGGACTCCGCCAGCACTTCGAAGGCCCGCGTCAACAAAGCGTCGCCGACCAAGATCGCTGTCGCTTCGTCGTAGGCGATGTGGGTGGTCGGCCGGCCGCGCCGCATATCATCGTCATCCATCGCCGGCAGATCATCATGGACCAGCGAGTAGCAATGAATCATTTCCACCGCCGCCGCCGTGCGCACCGCGTGGTCCGGCGCGACATTGAACAGCCGCGCGCTTTCCATGACCAGGAATGGGCGCAACCGCTTGCCACCGCCGAGAAGCACATAGCGCATGGCGTCGTGCAGACGAGCGAGCGCGCCGTCACGCCCAGGCACCAACGCGGCCAGTGTTGCGTCCACGTCTGACGCGGCACGGGCCATAGCATCGGCGAAGTCGGTCAAAACGGGATCTCGTCCTTGTCGGCGTCGGTCGTCTCCGCCGTCGGCGCGCCATCGGCGCCGAGCTTGATCTTGCTGACTTTCTCTTGGGCTTGGGCGAGCTTGCTCTCACAATGTTGCTTCAGTGCGGCACCGCGCTCATAGGCCGCGATCGCATCATCCAGGCTGACCTTGCCATCTTCCAGTTGGCGCACGATCGATTCGAGCTCTTCCAGCGCGGCTTCAAAGCTCATTTTGGATATGTCCGTCGACGAATGCCGTTTGGCCATGGTGACTATGCCCTCCCCGATCCGGATCTTACGAAGACCGCTCCAACCGGACAAGCACGGCCAGCCAAAAGCCCGCGGTTAAGGAACTGGTAAAGCTCAACGGCCTATAAGCAGGTTTGATCGCCTTCTCGGCCCTAGAGAACAGCCATGCAGCACGACCCTGGAGCGCTGAACCAGGAGCATTTCCTGGTCGAAACAGCCCGGCGGCTCAAAAATGGAGCGGCCGAACGCTGCGCTGTGTTTATCCATTTGTCCAAACTGCACCCCAGCCGCCGCCAACCGTGCCACTTGCGCATCGCCAGCGAAACGGTCAAGCCGCTCGCAGATAGACATCAAGGCCAGATCTTTGCGCTTGGTAATTTCGATCTGGTTCTGATTTTGCGCAACGCCCCACGGCAAGCGATCGACGAAACGCTGACCAAATTGCGGCTTCTGTTTAGCCAAGATCCATTGGCTGACGGCATGCCAGGCGGTGAACCCGGGCAATTGGCGACAAGCTACGACCTCGCGCATGACTATGGCGGTTTCGTGGCTACCGCCGAGCGCGCCTTCAAGAACGCGCAAAAAAGGGTTCACGAAGCCACGGGAACATCAGATCCGGCACAGGGTCCGACGCCGCTCTCACTCAAAGCCCTTCCGCGCCTGGTCGACGCCATCGGCGGTGCCGATATCAGCGCCATGGTGCGCAGGCAATCGGTCTGCGTCGCCGTTGACGCCAATATGCCGTCACCAGTCTTCCAGGAGGCACGGGTGCACATCCCGGAAATTGGGCGACAATTGATGCCGGGCGTGGATCTCGAAGCCGACCCTTGGCTCGGCCATTTGGTACGGCGCGCCGCAAACAACCGTCTGTTTGCATGGCTGATGCGGTTTGAGTTGTCGCCGGAGATGGATCCGATAAGCGTCGATTGCTCAACAGACTTGTTGCTCTCGGATGTATTCAGCAGCTTCGATACCTCGATCCCGGCCGCGACAAAAAAGAGAATATTGTTTGAACTCAGTAATTTAGATGCATTTGCGGACCTCGGCTCAATGATTTTCGCGCGCGAGATGCTGCACGCGCGCGGCTACCGCACTGTCTTGGATGGCCTGACACACAACACATTGCCCTATATCGACCGCCATCGTTTGCCGTTTGATTTCCTCAAACTGCGATGGGGCCCGGATTTTGAGAACGATTTGCGCCAATCCGACTTTGATCTCCTCTCAGAGACCATTGAAGCCGCCGGCACGTCGCGCGTTATCCTCTACGAATGCGAATCGGCCCGCAGCCTCGATTGCGGCCGCGAACTCGGCATCACCTTGTTCCAAGGTCCGTATATTGAATCCTTGCGGCGGCGGGCGCCGAAGGCCGCATCTCACAGCGTCGCGCATCCGGCATGAAAGACCACCGGATCACCGGCACGGTCACCGCCCGTATGGCGCCGCCCGTCGAGCGGGAAGATGTTCCCGAAATGCTCGATTGCCACGTCAAATGGCTCACCAACAAACGTGGCGGGGTCCGGGCTCGGTTCGGACCGACAAAGCTACACGGCATCGATTTGGCCGGCGCCGACCTGCGCAATGCAGACCTTGACCAAGCTGATCTCAGCCACGCCGATTTGACTGGCACCGATTTGTCCTTCGCCAGTTTGGTCGGCACCAACTTGACCGGCGCGTCGCTGCGCCATGCGGTTTTGGCCAGTGCCAACCTGAACGGCGTCGACCTGGCCGACGCCGACCTCACCCGCGCCGACTTGACCGATGCAAATCTTCGCGATGGCGTCTTGGCTGGCGCCAATTTGTCGGACACCATTTCGCTTCTATCCACGGATCTCAGCCGATCGAATTTGCGCGGCGCCACGCTTGTTGACGCCAAGCTGACCCATGCCGATTTCACCCACGCCGATTTGAGTCAATGCGATCTGACCCGCGCCAATTTGACCGGTGCCAGCCTCGACCATTGCAAGCTCGTCGACGCACGCCTGACGGCGGCGGATCTGAGCGGCGCCAGCTTGCGCGCCGCGAACCTGAACGGCGCCAGCCTTCGGAGCACAAAGCTCACCGGTACAAATCTGGACGGCGCGGAACTCGCGGGTGCGGATATCAGCGAACCGAAACCGGTGTCAAAACGTGAACTTGCCAAAATCGTCGAGGCCCATGGCCGCTGGCTGGCCCAGCAAGGTGGCGCCCGCGCCGTGCTCGCCGGCCGTGACCTGAGCGGCCAGGAACTGACGGGCATCAATCTCAGCGGCGCGGACCTGTCTGACGCCAAGCTTGACGACGCGGATCTGCGCGGCGCGTTTCTGATCCTCAGCGACCTGCGCGGCGCCAATTTGAGCCGAACAAATCTGGAAAATGCCCATATCGGCGGCGCGCGTCTGAGCCACAGCTCGCTGCAGGCAGCCAAATTGGATGGCGCCGACCTCGGCCCGGTGGAACTGGTGGGCGAATTCGCCGATGCAGGCGCCGGCAAGCGCGCGGCCAATCTGAAGGAATGCGATCTCAGCGGCGTCAGCGCACTAGGGACGAACTTTGCTGGCGCCAATCTGTCTTATGCGAAACTGACCCGCGCAGATTTGAACAACGCCAACTTGGGGCGAACAAACTTGGTCGGCACCAATCTGGATCAAGCCAAATTAGACGGCGCCGACCTCACGGCGGCCATAATGATCGGTGCCAATTTCGCCACCGCAAGCTTGGTCGGCGCGGTCCTTGATCGCGCCAATCTCACCGGCGCCGACCTTGGCACCGCCAATTTTGAAGGCGCCAAAATCGCCAAAATCGTGCCTAGCGCAGCGGGCGACGATATCACCAAGAAAAACGCCCCACAGCGCGGCCGCTCGTCAGTCTAGGCGGCCACCCATCCGTCCGGGCTCTGGCACACAAACAAATCTTCCTCTTTTGTGCTGCCATCGGGCAGTTTGACGATTTGCCGTATTGTCCGACACTTCTTGGTGCTGGAGACCGGTGCTTGGATCACCTCGCCTTCGGGTTTCGCAGACGCTGTTTTAGTGTCTATATCATCGACCGAAACCGGTTCTAGCAAGCTCGTGTGGACATATCCCGTGACAACGCCGCCTTGGCTGATCAGATACCACGGTTGGTCCGTCACTTTCCCGGCAACCTGCACCTGCTGGCCCCGGCTGAGCTGCCCAACGGTCTTGTAATCGGTCGCGGGGCCACTCCGCACATTGACCGTGGCGCCTGTCGCGCGATAGGGCGCGCCGATCAGTTCGATCGGCGGAATCAACGCCACATTCTGCTTGGCCACTGGCATTTGCACGGTTTCTTGGCGTGTCGAATTGTCGACCACTTCGGCGCGCCCGGATACGTCGGCATCGGGATTGCGCCAAGTCTGGGTTTGCCCGGTGACCGCCGCGGTTTGCGCCGCCTCGGCCGCGCGCTTCTGATCTTGCGCATCCAGATAACCACCGATCTGATAGCCGACCCAGGCGCCTACAGCGGCGCCGGCGACCCCGGCGATCAACCGGACCGTGTTCGATTCACCGATCTGCGCGCCAAGCAGACCACCGGCGACGCCGCCGACCACGGCACCCACGGTCGCCTTGTCAACCTCACCCAAACCGCCACCTTGTTGACAAGCTTGCAGAGCCAGCACCAAGGCCAGTGCCGTGCCAATGCGCCAATGACGCCGATCCCACTGCTGCAACATCAAGGTTCCTCCCAAATCGATGACGCCGGGCTATGCGGCCATAAGCGCCGCCACGTGCGCGGTTACCGAATGTGCGAGCGCCACCAGGTCATAGCCGCCCTCCAGCGTCGAAACGACGCGGCCGCCGCACACGGCCTCACTGATAGCGACGATCTCGCCGGTCAGCCAGCCAAAATCGTCTTCATGGAGCATCAATTGGGCCAAGGGGTCGGCGCGATGGCCATCAAAACCGGCTGAAATCAGGATCAACTCGGGCTCGAAATCCCGTAGGCGCGGTAAGCCGGCCTCGCGCCACACGGCGCGGAACGTCGCGCCGCCCGACATTGGCGACAACGGCATATTGACGATATTGCCAAGGCCGGTTTCTTCCGCCGCACCCGTGCCAGGATACAGCGGCATCTGATGGCTGCTGGCGAGCAACACGTTGGATTCCTCGGCGAAAATCGCCTGTGTGCCATTGCCATGGTGAACATCGAAATCGACAATTGCGACACGGTTGACGCCGTGCGCGGCGCGGGCGTGAGCTGCGCCAATCGCGACGTTGTTGAACAGACAAAAGCCCATGGCGCGCGCCGGCTCAGCGTGATGGCCCGGCGGTCGGACGGCGCAAAACGCGCGCCGGTGCGTGCCCGTGATGGCACCGTCCACGGCCGCACACAGAGCGCCCGCCGCCCGCAATGCTGCCTCGCCTGATCCGGCTGACACAATCGTATCGGAATCCAAGTTAAATCGACCGCTCTCGGGAATGTGATCAAGCAATCGCGTCCCATAGCCGGCGGCATGGACGCGATCAATCTGCTCCAACGTCGCGGGCGGGGCGTTTAGCCGATCCAAGCCTTCGAATCGGGCGTCTTGAAGGGCCTGACGCACGGCGTGCAGCCGCCGAGGGCTTTCCGGGTGGTGTTCACCCGGGTCGTGGCGCTCACAAGCAGGATGGCTGTACACCGCGGTCACCATTAACGTCGCCCCCTCTCGTCTCGGCCCCAACCATGCTATACGCGCGGCCAGCGGTTGCAAGCAAAGCGCTTGCGGCATCTGTGACTTATTCAATAACTTGCGCAATCAAAAAATAGATGAGGAGCGCCTCACGTGGGCCGTCATATTGTTTCGCTGGCTGGGCAGATAGTCGCGGTGGTGGTTATCGGCATCGCGCTTTACTATGGCTGGCAAAATCGCGCAGAACTGCCGCTGGTTGGTGGCTGGTTCGGCGATGCACAGACGGCCGCAGCAGACGGCCCGGCGCGCCCGCCGACGCCCGTTGACGTGGCGCTCGCCAAGGCGGGCTCGGTGATCGTGACCGTGGAGGCGGTCGGCACGGCCCGCGCCAACGAAGCTGTGACCGTTTCGTCTGAGGTCATGGGCATCATTGCCGAGGTGCGCTTTGAAGAAGGCCAAGATGTCGAAGCCGGCGATGTCTTGATTGATTTTGAATCGAGCGTCGAGCGCGCCGAAGTCGAAGTCCGTCAGGCGGAAGTCGCGGTGCGAAGTGCTGAATTGCAGAACGCCCAGCAATTGTTCGACCGCGCGCGCCAACTGATCGAGACCCAAAATGTACCGATGGCGCGCGTTGACGAGCTGGAGGCGGGATTGCAGGCCGCGAAGGCCGCCTTGCGTTCGTCGGAAGCGTCGCTAAAGGCGGCACGTGCGCGCCTGATCAAGCAACGGGTTGTGGCACCATTCGGCGGCCGTCTTGGCATTCGCCATGTCAGTCAGGGCGCCTTGATCGAACCGGGCGATCCAATCGTTACATTGGACGACATCGCGACCGTCAAACTGGATTTCCAGATCCCCGAAAGAAATATAGCCAACATCCGCGTCGGCCAGGAAATCAGCGCGCAATCGCAGGCCTATCCCGGCAAGGTGTTCTTTGGCGTCGTAAAGTCCATCGATACCCGCGTCGACCCGGTGACCCGGGCCGTGACCGTGCGTGCCGGCATCGATAATCAAGACGACTTGCTGAAGCCGGGAATGTTCTTGTTGGTCGAGTTGGGTGTAGATACGCGACACGAGGCGGTACTGATCCCTGAAGAAGCGATTGTCGCCGATGGTACGGTCCGTTTCGTCTATGTGGTGGCCGATGGCGCCGCAATTCGAAAACCGGTGACCTTGGGCCAGCGCCAACCCGGCGAAGTCGAGGTTTTGTCTGGTGTCGCGGCCGGCGACCAAGTCATCATCGGCGGCATTCAAAAAGTGCGCGACGGTGCACCGGTGGCGGCGCGTACCGCGACCGCGGATCAAGAGGACGATTCGACAAGTTAGTGTCTTTAGAATTCCAGTGACAGTTTACTAAATACACTGCACTTCGTATGGCCCTTCTCAAGAACCGCTTGATATTGCGTATTTAGTAAACTGTCACCAGATTGGATTTTGAGGTAAGATTGGCACCATGGTGCTCTCGGACGTATCGATCAAGCGGCCCGTCTTTGCGACGGTTTTGAGTCTGATCTTGGTGATTTTTGGCCTGTTCGCGTTTCAACGGCTGGCTATTCGCGAATATCCGGACATCGATCCGCCGACCGTATCCGTCGTCACCCTGTACAAGGGGGCGTCGGCGCAGATTATCGAAACTCAAGTAACTCAGATCCTTGAGGAAGCGGTCTCGGGCATCGAAGGCGTCAAGCAAATTACGTCGAAAAGCCGCGAAGAGCGGTCGCAAGTCGATATCGAATTTGTCCTTAATCGTGATGTTGACAGTGCCGCCAACGATGTTCGCGACAAAGTGGCGCGGGTGGTCGGCGAACTGCCGTTGGACGTGGAAACGCCAATCGTGTCCAAGGTCCAAGCCGATGCCAGCCCGATGTTGTGGATCGCGCTGACCAGCGATGAATGGAACGCCATAGAGCTCAGCGATTACGCTGATCGGTTTTTGCTCGATCGGTTTTCCATCGTGCCGGGCGTCGCCGCCGCGATCATAGGCGGCGAACGAAAACCGGCCATGCGCATATGGCTGGACCGCCGGGCGATGGCGGCGCGCGAAATCACCGTCGGCGATATTGAAGCCGCGTTGAGAGCGCAAAATGTCGAGCTGCCCTCGGGACGTATCGAATCGAACCTACGCGAATTCACGGTGCGCACTGAATCCGGCCTGGTCACGGCGGATGAATTTCGCAATGTGGTGGTCAAGGAAAAGGATGGCTTCCTGCTGCGGCTTGGCGAGGTGGCGGAGGTCGAGTACGGCACCGAGGAACTGCGCTATGAAGTGCGTGCCAACGGCGAAGCCGCCATCGGTATCGGTATCGCCAAGCAATCGAAAGCCAACGAACTGGAGATTGCTCAGGGCATTCACGCGGAAATCGCAAAGGTACGCCCGTCCCTGCCACGCCAGGTCAAAATGGAAGTGGCCTACGACCGGTCGCGGTTCGTGTCGGCGTCAATCGACGAGGTGTTCCACGCCTTGGGCATTGCATTGTGCCTGGTGATCGCGGTCATCTTTCTGTTCTTGCGCGGCTTGCGCGCAACATTGATACCCGCTGTCGCGATCCCGGTGTCGTTGACCGCCTCGTTCATGGTGCTCGCGGCGATGGGCTACTCGATCAATGTGCTGACCTTGCTGGCCTATGTGCTGGCGGTCGGCCTGGTCGTCGACGATGCCATCGTTGTATTGGAAAACATCCATCGTCGGATCGAGCTTGGCGAGCCCGTGTTGCTGGCCGCGGTTCGCGGCGCGCGGCAAATCGGCTTCGCGGTGATCGCGACGACTTTGGCCCTGGTCGCGGTGTTTATCCCGATTTCTTTGATGACCGGCAATACGGGACGACTGTTTTCCGAATTCGGCGTTTCCGTTGCCGCCGCGGTAATTTTCTCAGGGCTGGTGGCGCTCACCCTGACGCCGATGATGTGTTCCAAGCTGCTACGCCCGGCGGAGAACGAAGGCGCCTTCTACAAGGTGACGGAATATTTCTTTGTTGCGCTCAACCGTGGTTATGGCTGGCTTCTCGACCGCGCCTTGTCGCTGCCGGTGATTATGATCGCGCTCGCCGTCGGCGTGTCGCTGATCGCCAAAGTCTTCTACGACAATATCAATCAGGAGTTTGCGCCGACCGAAGATCGGGGCGTGTTCCTGGTCGTGCTGAGCGCGCCAGAAGGGGCGACGATCGACTACACCCGCGCCTATCTGATCGAAGCCGAGCAAAAGATGCAGTATTTGCTCGATAGCGAAGAAGCCACGACCATTTTTGGCGTTGTCGCCCCGGGGTTAAGCCGGCCGAGCCCGGTCAATTTCGCCATCGCCTTTGTCGTTTTGTCGCCATGGGAAGAGCGCGAGCGCAAACAACAACAGATCGTCGCCGAGTTGTTCCCGCAACTGCTTGGCATTCCAGGCGCCAACGTGTTTGCCATCAACCCGCCCAGTCTGAACCAACCGGGCCGCAAGACGCCGGTGCAATTTGTCCTTGGCGGTCCCAGCTATGACATGCTGCGCGACTGGAGTCAGACGATTCTGGAAGGCGCCAGGGAAAACCCGAAGCTGCTGAGCCCGGACTCCGATTTCAAGGAAACCAAACCCGAACTTAAGGTTGATATCGATCGCGACCGTGCCGCCGATCTGGGCGTTTCAGTCCAGAAAATTGGACGGGCCCTGGAAGCGATGCTCGGGTCGCGTGTTGTCGGGACCTTGAACGACCGCGGCGTACAATATGACGTAATCTTGCAGGCCATCGTGACCGATCGTGCAACGCCACGCGATCTGACCAACATTTATGAGCGTTCAGAGACCAGCGGCCGGCTGGTACCGCTGAGCAATTTGGTCAACGTGACCGAAACCGCCGGGCCAAAGGAACTCAATCGCGTCGACCGCATGCGCGCCGTCACCATTTCCGCGTCACTTGCGCCCGGACATACCTTGGGCGAAGCGCTGGCTTATTTGGACAATCTGGCAAAAACCCGCCTGCCGGCCGAAGCGCGCATCAGCTATGGCGGTCAATCGCGAGAATTTCGCGATTCCTCCAGCTCGTTGGCGCTGACATTCCTGTTGGCGGTGGTCATTATTTTCTTGGTCTTGGGCGCCCAATTTGAAAGCTTTGTGCACCCGTTCATCATTCTCTTGTCGGTGCCGTTGGCAGTGACCGGGGCGCTCGGCACCTTGCTGCTGACCGGGATCACCCTCAACATCTACAGCCAAATCGGTATGGTGATGCTGATCGGATTGGTGGCGAAGAATGCAATTCTGATTGTCGAATTTGCAAACCAATTGCGCGAGCAAGGATTCTCGGTACGCGAAGCGGTGCACAAATCAGCGGTGGCGCGATTGCGGCCGATTTTGATGACGACGATCGCCACCGTCTTTGGCGCCGTGCCAATCGCCCTTGCGACCGGCGCCGGCGCCGAGAGCCGGTCGTCGATCGGTTGGGTGATCATCGGTGGCGTGACCTTTTCGACCGTGTTGTCGCTGTTCGTGGTGCCGGTGCTCTATATGCTTCTGGCGCGATTCACCAAGCCATCCAGTTTTGTCGCCGACCGCTTGCGGACCCTGGAATCCGAACACGGTACCGCGCCCGGGGAAGCCGCGCCGGCACCAGCAGAGTGACGCGCAAGTCGAACGCGATGAGTGACCGGTGATCGACGATCGCATCGAGGACAAATGGATCGATGCTTTCGCCGCGGTGTTTGCCGCGTGCAAGGTCGATACCGGAACCACGGTCGCCATCTTATCCGAAACCCAATCGCGTCCGCTCAATGTGCGTTTGGCGGAACTCGCCTTGCTACGACTGGGCGCCCGCGCCTTTCATGTCGTCGTACCGACGCCCAGGCAATCGGCCCCGGTGCCCGTGCGATCGACCGGCGCGTCAGCTGCGGTGCAAGGTTTGGCGCCCGTCGTCGGCGCGCTGGGACAAAGTGAACTGGTCGTCGACCTGACCGTGGAAGGCATGCTGCATGCGCGCGAGCTACCCGAGATATTGAAAGCGGGCGCCCGACTGTTGATGATCAGTAACGAGCACCCGGAGGCGCTGGAACGGTTGGCGCCGGACCCGGCCTTGGCGGCCAAGGTCAAACACGGCATCGGCCTGCTGAAGGCCGCCAAGACCATGAAGGTCTTGTCCGCGGCAGGCACTGATCTGTCGATCGATGTTGGCGCCGCACGGGTCGGCGGCGTTTGGGGCACGTGCGAAAAGCCGGGCCAGGTCGCCCATTGGCCGGGTGGCTTGTGTTTGTGTTTCCCGCCGACCGGGGCGGTCAACGGCAAACTGGTGCTCGATGTCGGCGATGTGAATTTGACCTTCAAGCGCTATCTTGAAAGCCCCATTCGATTGACAATCGAATCCGACTATGTGACCGCAATCGACGGCGATGGTTTGGATGCGGCCCTGATGCGCAGCTACTTCGAGGCCTGGAACGATCGCGACGCCTACGCGGTCAGCCATGTCGGCTGGGGCATGAACCCGGCGGCGCGCTGGGACGCCATGACCATGTACGACCGGCGCGATATCAACGGCACCGAATTGCGGGCATTTGCCGGCAATTTCCTCTATTCCACCGGCGCCAACGAGGTTGCCGGCCGCTACACGCTCGGCCACTTCGATCTGCCCATGCGCCAGTGCACAGTGACCCTCGACGGTGACACCGTCGTCGATCGCGGCCGTCTCGCCGAATCGCTGCGCTAGCAACCGGTGACCGCGCTCGGCGACATCTTGGTGCCCGCCCACCGCATGATAGGCGACGGCCCTGATACGATACTGTTCCTGCACGGATTGGGCGGTGATCGGACCAGTTGGGACCGGCAGCATGGTGCGTTCGGCACACGCTATCGCACGGTGTCCTGGGACATGCCTGGTTACGGCGAGTCGGCGGCGTTACCCGACTTGACCTTCGACACCCTGGCCGATGCGGTGTTGCGGTTGATGGACGCCATCGGCGCCGCACAGGTCCACCTTGTCGGCCACTCCATGGGCGGCATGATCGCGCAGCGCGTGGCCGCACGCGCGGCCGAGCGGCTGCTGTCGTTGACCCTGTTTGCCACGACCGCACGTTTCGGCGGCGACGAATCTTGGCAAGAGCGGTTTCTGGCGCAACGTTTGAGGCCGCTTGATGAGGGCCGGACGCCAGCGGACTTGGCCCCCCTGGTCGTACAGGACTTGATCGGTGACGCCGCCGATGCGGACGGCGTCGCGGCGGCGATCGCCAGCATGAGCCGGATCAGCGCGCCGGCCTATCGCGCCGCACTTCAGTGTCTGGTGACGTTTGACGGCCGTCAGACGCTAGCCAACATTGACGCGCCGACTTTCGTACTGGCCGCGGAGAATGATCGCACAGCACCGGTCAAGGCCATGCGCCGCTTGGCGAACGCGATTGTAGATAGTCGTTTTGTGGTCCTCCTGGGCGCCGGCCACTTGGCCAATTTGGAACGACCCGATGTGTTCAATCGCATACTCGCTGACTTCCTCGCCGAAATCGGCTAATCAACACCGCATTATGGATTTCGCACAGACGACAAAACAGCAAGAGCTGATCGCGCTGGTCCGCCGTTTGGGCCGCGAGCGGTTTGTCGAACGAGCCGCGCGCTACGACCAAGACGCGACGTTTCCCTTCGAAAATTATGATGATCTTCGCGACCATGGCTTGCTGGGCCTGTGCGTGCCGACGGAGTTTGGTGGCCTTGGCGCGGATTTCGAAACCTATTGTCTGGTGTCCGCCGAACTCGGCCGCTATTGCGGCGCCACGGCGCTGACCTACAATATGCATGCCTGTTCCATGCTGTGGTCCGGGGCCATGACCGATGATCTGGACATGTCATCGGCGCAGCGCGCCGACCATCGGTCGCGCCAAGCGCTGCATTGTAAGCGGGTGGTCGAAGACGGCGCGATCTATGCCCAACCATTTTCCGAAGGCAACGCGTCGGCGGCTGGCCGTGCGCCGTTCGGCACTTTGGCGCGCAAGGTCGATGGCGGTTACATGCTCAATGGCAAGAAGATCTTTGCGTCACTTGCCGGCGCCGCCAGCTACTACGGGATCTTGTGCACCGAAGATGTCGACGACGCCAGCCGCAAGGACACGATCTATTTGGCCGTGTCGGCCGACGCCGCGGGATTTTCCGTGGTCGGCGATTGGGATCCGCTCGGCATGCGCGGTACGGTCTCGCGCACGCTTCTGCTCAAGGATGTGTTCGTTCCGGACGACAATGAGCTGATGCCGCGCGGCATATATTATCAGGCCGCGAACCGATGGCCGCACATGTTCATGACACTGGCCCCGACATATGTCGGTATCGCCCAGGCGGCCTATGACTTCACGGTCCAATATCTGCGCGGCGAAGTGCCGGGCATGCCGCCGGTCAGGCGACGCATGTTTCCGACCAAGCAATTGACCGTCGCCGAGATGTTCGTGAAGCTGGAGCAGACGCGATCGCTGTTCCACCACGCCATCAGCGAAGCGCGCGTCGACCCGCCCAAAGCGGCGCGGATGCGCGCCATGGCCGCTCAATTCACGATTATGGAAAACGCCAACGAACTCTGTCGGCTGGCCATACGGACCTGCGGCGGGCAATCGATGTTGAAGTCCCTGCCCTTGGAACGGCTCTACCGCGACAGTCGTTGCGGATCTTTGATGCTACCGTTGACAGCCGAATTGTGCCTGGATCGGCTCGGGAAAGAGGCCCTGTACGAGCCGGGCGAAACCGATGACCAATGATGTCGCCGATTTTGTGACGTCGTATCGGCCCAGGGTTTCCGAACATGTCGTTGGCGCATTGGATTGACGGATGGGCGGCACATACGCCCGGTAAGGTTGCCGTGCGCTGCGCGGACGCCAAGATCACGTATGCCGCGCTAGCCGCCGATATACGCCGGCTCGCCGGTGTCCTTGACGGTCCACTCGGGCTCACGGCAGGTGACCGCGTTGCCTTTTTGGGCCTCAACAGCCCGACATTGCTGTCGGTCCTGTTTGCCTGCGTCCGCATCGGCGCGGTGTTCGTGCCGCTCAACTGGCGGCTGACGGCCGAGGAACTTGGCTTCATGTTGGACCATTCGGGTGCGGCGGCGGTGTTCGCCGACCAGGCCTTTGTCCCGACACTCGAAACCCTGAAAGATCGGCTCGCGGACCGCGTCTTGATCACAACCGACGGCGTGGCCAGCTCAGCCGACAGCTTGAATTCACTGAAACGACATGCCAAGGACCTGGATCGTCCGGCCCGCTTACCGGGCGACGCACCGGCATTGATGGCCTATACGTCCGGCACTACGGGGGTGCCCAAGGGCGCTATTCTGAGCCGCGAATCGTTCTTGTGGAATGCGGTCAATTGTACCCAAATGCACGACCTTACCGCCGACGACCATGTCTTAGCGACCATCCCCATGTTTCACGTCGGCGGTATCAACATTCAGTCACTGCCGACGTTGCACGCCGGTGCGACGCTGACCATCCATAGCCGCTTCGACCCAGGGACCACGCTCGCCACGATTGGCCGAGATCGCCCGACTTTGACCATCCTTGTGCCGACCCAAATGGCGGCGGTGACCGAGCATCCCGATTGGCCAACCACCGACCTTTCCAGCCTGCGCATGGTCACCACCGGTTCAACCATGGTGCCGGTGTCCTTGATCGAAAGGTTTCACGAACGCGGCGTGCCGGTTGTGCAGGTTTTCGGCGCCACAGAGACCGGCGGCATCGCCGTCTATCAGCGCCGCGCCGATGCGTGCCGCACATTGGGGTCAACGGGCAAGGCCGCCATACACTGTCAATTCCGGGTGGTCGACGACAGTGGCCAAGACGTGCGGACCGGCGTCTCAGGCGAAATCTGGGTGCGCGGCCCAACTGTGATGACCGGCTACTGGCAGGACCCGGCAGCGACAGCGGCCGCGCTTCGCGACGGCTGGTTTCTCACCGGCGACATCGGCCATTGCGACAGCGACGGCAATCTCTTTATCGACGATCGCAAGAAAGACATGATTATTTCCGGTGGCGAGAACATCTATCCGGCCGAATTGGAGAACATCCTCGCCGACTGCGCCGACATCGCAGAGGCCACCGTCGTCGCCGGCGCCGATCCCCATTGGGGCGAGGTGCCGGTCGCCGTTATTGTCGCCAAACCAGACGCATCATTGACCGACGATGCCGTGCGGGCCTTGTTTGTCGATCGTCTGGCCCGCTATAAGCACCCGCGCCGCATTGTCTTTGCCGACGCGCTGCCGCGCAACGCGATGGGCAAGGTTCGCAAAGACGCCGTTCGCGATATGATCAGTCAAACTTAGCTCATACTCACAACGCAGCGCGAAGGTTGATACGATTATGAGACCCCGGACTTTGGCCGCCGCCATGGCGGTTTTCGTGTTGGCATCGATCCATGGCGCGCCCGCTCTCGGACAAGAAACGCTGCGCCTTTCGAGTTGGGTCCCGCCAAGTCACATTTTGGTTCGCGATGCGCTGATCCCCTGGGCCGAAGAGGTTGAAGAGGCGACCGGCGGCAGTCTTAAGATCGATATCCTGAAAACGCCGGTCGGCAAACCACCCGCGCATTTCGATATCGCGCTGGATGGCCTGGCCGACATCACCTATGGCGTGCACGGCTACACGCCGGGCCGTTTCGTCCTGACCCAAGCTGTCGAACTGCCCTTCCAAAGCGATAGCGCGGAAGCGCTTTCTGTGGCTTTTTGGCGCGTTCATGAACAGATTTTCGCCACGGCCAATGAGCATCGGGGCGTGCATTTATTGGGCCTGTGGACCCACGGCCCCGGGCAAATATTCAATGCCCAGCGACCGATCACCAGCGTTACAGATTTCGAGGGCCTGAAGTTCCGGGTCGGCGGCGGCTTGGTGAGCCGCATATCCGAACTGCTTGGCACCGTGCAAGTCTCGGCGCCCGCCACCAAAGCCTATGAGTTGTTGTCCAACGGCGTCGCCGACGGGATCTTTTTTCCCAGCGAGTCGATACCTTTCTTCAATTTGGTCGACCTGGTGCCGCATGCCACGTTGGTCCCCGGCGGCCTTTACAATTCGAGCTTCTTTTTGATCATGAACCAGGCCCGGTGGGACAGCCTGACGCCGGAGCAGCAAGAGACTGTGACGTCGCTTTCCGGTGAGGCGCTGGCGCGTCGTATCGGGCAGGCTTGGGATGCCGGCGATGTCGATGGCCTGAGCACCATGCGCGCCGCTGGATCGCAAGTGATCGGCATGGATGACGCGTTTCTTGCCCAAGTGCGTGACCGACTAGCGCCGCTGGAAGCAGATTGGATCGAACGAGCCGTCGGCCGCGAAGTCGACGGGACCGCCGCCCTCGCCGCGCTGCGACGTGAAATTGCCGACGCACGCTAGGCCATGTCCGATCCCAACCGTCGTGCGGCGGATCTAAACAAGACGCTGCCGGGCACGGCGCTCGTGCGTTGGTTGGGACCAATCGCCGCTGTGTTTCTGTTTGCCATGATGATCGTTACGGTCATCGACGTCGTTGGTCGCTATCTGTTTGCGCGGCCTTTGCCCGGTGCCTTTGAGTTGACAGAAATCATGATGGCCGTGCTGATTTTTTCCGCGTTACCGCTGATCAGTGCACGCGATGGCCATATCGCCGTCGGGTTGCTGGATCATCTCACCGGTCCGCGCCTGGCGCAGCTGCGCGATGTCGTCATTGCCGTGCTCGGCGGCGTTGTGACCGCCACCATCAGCGTGCGCCTGTGGATCTTGGGCGACCGGCTGCGAAGCTATGGCGACGTGTTTGAGTTCGTCGGCCTGGCGAAATATGTCGTCGCCTATACCTTGTCTGTTTTGGCGATGGTCACGGCCTTGGTCATGGTCGCCAAACTGCGCCGCGCAATACGTGCGCTCTGGACCGCACCGAAAGACGCGTAGGCCGTGACCCTGGCGATCGTCGGCATCGGTGCATTGCTGCTCTTGATTCTGCTGCGCGTGCCGATCGCTTTCGCCATGGCGCTGGTTGGATTCATTGGCATTGCCGGCCTGATCAACAACTCGGCCGCATTGGCCATGGTCGGTCAAGTCACTTTCGATACGGGCCTGTCCTACGAACTGTCGGTGGTCCCCCTGTTCGTGCTAATGGGCAATTTCGTCGCCCGCGCCGGATTGTCCGACGAATTGTACGAGGCTTCGCACGCCTGGCTTGGCCACCATCGTGGCGGCCTGGCGATGGCGACCATCGTCGCGTGTGGCGGTTTCAGCGCGATTTGTGGGTCAAGTTTGGCGACCGCGGCAACGATGGCCCGGGTCGCCATGCCGCCGATGCGCCGCTACGGCTACGCCGATTCGCTGGCAGCCGGCGCGATCGCGGCCGGCGGCACGCTGGGCATTTTGATACCGCCAAGTGTGGTGTTGGTGCTCTACGGCGTCATGACCGGACAAGATATCGGTCTGCTGTTCGCCGCAGGTCTGATTCCGGGACTGATCGGCATCATTTGCTATGTCGGCGCCGTTGTCGTGGTCACGCGTCGACACCCTGCTGCCGGGCCGCGCGCCGACCCACAGGCGTTGGCGGCGCGCTGGCGTGCCTTGCGCGCTGTGTGGGGGGTATTGGTCCTGTTTGTCGTGGTGATGGGCGGGATCTATGGCGGTGTCTTCACACCAACCGAAGCGGCCGGCATCGGGGCCGCGGGCGGGTTCGTGTTTGCCCTGGCGAGGCGTCGCCTGAACTGGCGCAGCTTGGGTGAGATCCTGGTGCAATCTGCCGAAACCACGGCGATGTTGTTTTTCGTTCTGATCGGCGCGTTGATTTTTGCGGCGTTCGTCAACCTGGCCGGGCTGCCGAATGCGTTGGCCGACTGGACCGGTGGGCTGGCATTGCCGCCACTCGCGATCATTGCGATTATCTTATTGATTTATCTGGCACTTGGATGCGTATTGGAAAGCCTGTCCATGGTCCTGCTGACCGTGCCTGTGCTCTATCCCTTGGTGGCCGGCCTCGGCTACGATTTGGTGTGGTTTGGCATCATCGTCGTTGTCGCGACCGAAATCAGCTTGATCACGCCGCCGGTCGGCTTGAACGTTTTTGTTCTCAAGGACGCGTTGGGTGATGTCTCGACCGCCACCATTTTTCGCGGCGTCGTGCCGTTTTGGTGTGCGGATATCATACGCTTGGCGCTGATTGTCACAGTCCCTCCCATCGCGTTGTGGCTGCCGCAATGGCTCGGCTGACGCACCCACACGGCCATCATCTGCTATAACCGCGCCAAAATCCCGCACATCGCATGGGCCAGGAGGATATGAATGTCGTTTCAGAATGTGCGCAGCGGACTGATCGCCTGTTCGCTGTTCGGCCTGTGTCTGGCCACGCCCGCCGGCGCACAGAGCGATGGCGACACGGCCGCAGGTGAAAAGGCTTTTAAGACGCTCTGCGGCCTTTGCCACACGGTTGAAAGCGGCGGCCGCAACAAGGTCGGCCCGAATCTGCACGGTTTGATCGGTGCGACCGCAGGCCAATTGGAAGGTTACGCCTATTCCGCGAGCCATCGCGAATCCGGTTTCGTCTTCGACGAGGCCGGCTTGGACACGTATATCGGAAACCCAAAGGGTACCATCGACGGAACCAAAAAATCCATTGCTGGCATCGTTGATGCGCAAAAGCGCGCAAATATCATTGCCTTTTTGCGGCAAGCGACTCAGTAGCGGCTGAACGCCGCGACGCACAAAGTTGACCGGTGACCTTCCCATAAAAGATCGGTTGAGCAATGCCCATGCATGCGGACTTCTTGGTGATTGGCGCCGGCATCGCCGGCGTTTCCGCCGCCGACACACTCGCGGCCCGCGGCCGTGTGATCGTGCTCGAACGTGAGTCGCAACCCGCCTATCACACGACTGGCCGTTCGGCGTCGTACTTCACGCTGAACTACGGCAATGACCTGATTCGCGCCCTGACCAAGGCCAGTCAGTCATTCCTGACCACGCCACCGGACGGTTTTAGCGCGCATCCGTTGATGACCCCGCTCGGCGCCCTGACCATCGCCCGCGCTGATCAACTGTCCAGTTTCGAACAAAACCTTTCTGACGCACAGAAGCTGGTGCCGGAAATCAGCCCCATTACGGTGACAGAAGCGCGCGCCATGGTCCCTGCGTTGCGGGACGACACTGTCGCCGCCGTTCATTACGAGCCGGATGCGCAATATATGGATGTGGACTTGATCCACGGCGGCTTCCTGCGGCGCATGCGGGCGCGTGGCGGTGAGTTGGTGTGCGACGCGGAGGTAAAGGCGCTGCGGCGCGACGGTGGAACGTGGCACGTCGCAACCGCGGCCGGTACGTACGACGCGCCGATTGTCGTCAATGCCGCCGGCGCCTGGGCGGATGAAATCGCCGTGCACGCGGGTTTGGCGCCGCTTGGCTTGGTGCCAAAGCGCCGCACTGTAATTCTCTTTGCAGCGCCGTCCGGAACAACAGTCGCAAGTTGGCCCTTGGTGCTGGATGTCGATGAGGAATTCTACTTCCGAGGAGATGCCGGCAAGGTGTTGGCCAGCCCGGCCGACGCGACACCGTCGCCCCCTTGCGACAGTCAGCCAGAGGATTTGGACATTGCCGTGACGGTCGATCGCATCGAAACGGCGACCACCATGACGGTTCCCAGAATTGAACACAAATGGGCCGGATTGCGCAGCTTCTATTCCGACAATACGCCTGTCGTGGGGACGGACCCACATACCGAAGGTTTCGTGTGGCTGGCCGGTCAAGGCGGCTATGGCATCATGACATCACCCGCCATGGCCGAGGCCGCATGCGCGTGCGCAACGGGTGATGCCTGGCCCGAGAGTTTGGCGGCCGTCGGCGTGACCATGGCCGATCTCGCCGCCGATCGTGACACGTTGCGATCGGTCACACGTGACTAGGGGTATGCGCAGCGCTGCGCCGAAACAACGACGAATCCATCGGTATCCGCCGGTGTCATGACGAAACGAAACTCGCGGTCCCCAAGAACAACCGAATGACGCAGCGGCAAGGCGCCTTCCGCGCGGGTGACCTCGCCATCGATCACGGTGAACTCCGCGGTTACGGGCCCACCTGGATCGAAGCGCGCTTCGGCTTGACCGGCATCGCTGGTCGCCGGGAGGCCCTGTCCCGTCACCGCGATGCGATTGTCGGCGAATGTCACCACATGGTTTTCGCCGCTTGTGTAGGGGGTCTGCACAATGAATCGCCGACGAACGATCTCTTCGTCACACAACGCCTGATCGGCGGCATTTGCAATGACGAAACTAAGCCGATCGGCCGAGACTCCGTCTTTTAGGCGCGCAATAACCGCAGCCACGACATCCTTCGCGACGCCACGCGGCACCTCTTTAGCGTAGCGTTTCTCGGCGTCGGCTCTACCTTCCTCGGCCGCCAGGCGGGCCACGATGGCGCGATCCGCTTCCTCGCGCAAGCGCGTGTTTTCGACTCGCAACTGTGCAATTTGTTCGCGCAGGTCTTGATTGTCGGTACCTGAGCGCTGTTGGCCAAGGCTATAAGACCAATAAGAGATCGCCCCGATCAGAATCAGAAAGATGACAGTTTTGAAGAACCCGGCGCGTGCCCGGCGACGCCGTCGACCATCACGCCCGCCCAACTCCATGCCTAAGCTCATTAGAGCAGTATCCGATAATATCGCGCCACTGCTACCGCTCGGTTAACTTGAACTCGATTCGTCTATTGCGCCGAAATGCATCATCGCTGTCGGCGCGATCAATCGGTTGAAATTCACCGAATCCGGCGGCCGCCAACTTTTCGGGGGGCAAACCTTGGCGTATCAAGAACTTGGCGACAGCGACAGCGCGCGCGGTTGACAGCTCCCAGTTCGACGGAAATAGCGTCGTCCGGATAGGGCGCCGATCGGTATGGCCATCGATGCGCAGCACCCACTCGATATCGTCGGGAATGTCGTCGGCGATCTCCAACAGCAGATCCGCGAGTTTGCTCATTTGCTGCTGACCGGCCAAGCCCAGCTCAGCCGAGCCGGAATCAAACAGCACGCCCGACTGCAAAACAAAGCGATCGCCGCGAATGCTCACCTCGCTACGGTTGGCCAACACCTCGCGCAGACGCCCAAAAAACTCGGATCTGTATCGCGACAATTCCTCGACCTTGTTGGCCAGCGCAACGTTGAGCCGTTGCCCCAAATTGGCGATTTGAATTTGCTGCTCTTCGATCTTGGAATCACGGGCATCCAACGCATCCTGCACAGCTGCCAGCTGAATTCGCAGCGATGCGATTTGCTGGTTCAAGAGGGCAACCTGGCGCCGTGCCGCGGATGAAATTTCGCGCTCGCGGTCCAATTGCTCGCGCACCGACACCGCCTTGTCGCGTGCTTCGCCGGAGACGGCCCGTTCGGCTTCAAGCATGGCCATGGCGGCAGCCAATTGAAGCCGCAATTCCTCTTGATCTTCCTCCAAGGACGACACATCCAGGCCGGCAGCTTCCAAACTGCGCTGTAGACCATCGGTTTCACCCAGCGCGATCGCCAGTTGACTGGCCAGACTATCGCGCTCAGCGGTTGAGGCTTGGAGTTGCGCGGCCAACTGATTGATGTCTCCACGCATCTGTATGTTGGCACGTTTTTCGAGCGCCAGCAGATCGGCCAATTCCGCGACTTGCCGATTGAGCCGTTCCAACGCTTCGTCGCGACCGGACAACGCGCGACTCAAGAAGAACTCCGAGATCACGAAGACGACCAGCAAAAAAATCAGCACCAGTAGCAATGTCGACAGGGCATCGACAAATCCCGGCCAGATATCGGCACTGCGACCGAGCCGACGACTTCTTGCCATCATGGCGCTGACAGCAGCTTTGGTGTCAAACGTTGGTTCATGAACCGAGACCGGCGGCGCCACCATGGCTGTCGGCCGAGCCCGGTGGCAGGCCCGGATCACGATAACCCGCCGCCACCGCAATCGTCCTCGCCAAAAGCTTGATTTCGCTACGCAACTCGGAAATCACTTGGTTGCGACCGTTCACGGATTCTTCCAACAAGCGCATCATGTAAACGTCCAAATTACGGATATGACTGCGCGTTGCTTCGTCGATTGCCGTCCCTTCGCGATCACCGGCGTCGGCCAAGCGCGCCAAGACCGGTTTCATATCAGCTTGACCCTCGACGAGCTTGACCATCAGGTTCTGTTCGGCACGCATCTGATCGGTCAATGTCGCCAGGCGTTCGGTCAGCTGGACGATATTCGAACTTGCCAGGCGCCGCTCGTCTTCGCCCCGCGACATGGTTCGTTGCAGGCTTTCCAAGCTCTCGGCCGTTTGCTCCAATAGAGCTTGCACATAGACCGGGACCGACTGGTCGCCCTCGACAACACCGCCGCCGCCGCCGGTCAATCGTGTCAGGCCCGACAACCACTCTTCCAGGTCGTTGTAAAAGTTATTCTGCGCCTGACCCGCCTGCAAATCCAGAAAGCCTAGCACCAATGAGCCAGCCAATCCAAACAGCGACGAGGAAAACGCCGTTCCCATCCCGCCTAGCGGATCTTCCAAGCCAGCCTTTAGCGCGGCAAACGTCTGCACCATATCGCCATCGCCGATCGACAAGCCGGCGATGACATTGCCGACCGAACCAACCGTGTCGAGCAGTCCCCAAAAGGTGCCCAACAGACCCAAGAAAATCAGCAAGCCAATCAAATAACGCGAAATTTCGCGCGTCTCCTCGAGCCGTGACCCTATCCCATCGAGCAACGAACGCATGGCCAAGGCCGACAGCATGACTTTGCCCTTGCGATCCGCCAACATGCGCGCCATCGGCGACAGCAGGCGCGGCACACCTTGCGTGGTAATCCCCGGTTGATTGGTGCGAAACGTCTCGATCCAACGCACTTCCGGGCTGAGGCCGATCACTTGCCGGAAGCAATAGACAATGCCCAATACCAGGACGCCCAGAATGAGGCCGTTGAGCGGCGGGTTGGCTTGAAAGGCCTTGATCAACTGATCGAGCAGCACGACGGAGACACCGCACGCCAACACCAGAAAGATGATCATACGGGTCAGATATCGGCGCGGCTGGGTCATTGTGGTTCCGTTTAAGTGGGGCAGCTGTGCGTCGCGCCGCCCCGGCGGTTGAACCGACGACTATCGAAGGGTCACGATGTCGACACGATCAGGTGGACCACTTTCAAATTTTGCGCCCAAAGCGCGGACGTCGATGCGTGTCGACTGCACACCGGCGTCAATCAGATAGGAACGCACGGCCAAGGCGCGCGACAACGATAGCCGCCGCGCCGCGCTAGCCGACGACCCGTCAGCACTGGCGAAAGCTTTAAGCTGTAAACGCGCCGCCCCATCACCGCCCATTGAATCCGCCAAGTCGCTCAGTTGGCCCTCTGACTCGCCGGGTAGCGATGCGTCGCCTGCCGGAAATACGATCACCAGCTCGTCGCCAATCATGGTCGGTTCCGCGTCCGGCTCTGGCGGCGTTGGTGGCGTGGCGATTGCTGCCGAAACAATTGTCTGTTCCGGTTCGTCTTCAGCCGAAGTCAAGCCGGCTGCCGCGGTCGCCGACATATCGGTCGCCGTCGCGGCAGCTGATCGTTCGGCCGGCGCAGGCTCAGGCTTACGCTCAGGCGTCTCGGGTGCCACCACCGCGGCGATATGGTCGGTCGCGACAGCGGGATCCGGTGGCGGCGCAGATGGCAAAGCCCTCTCGCCCTGTGCGGCCGTGGCGGCCGGTACGACGGTTTGCTCTGTTTGTGTGGTGGGTGGTGCCGGCGGTGCCGGCATCAGCGGCCGTTCGGGGGTATCCAGCCCGGCCAGGGCCTCCACGGCTGGACCCGCGCCAACCGGTGGTGCTGCGGCGGCTCCCGGATCCGGCTGTCCGCCCGCAGCAGCCGCTATCTCCGCGGCCGCGCGATCCACCTGCCGATCCAGGTCGGACGGTCCACGCGATAGCGGGATTTCTCGCCGTTCCACGTTTGGTACCGGGCGCCCACGATCCGCTTGTGCTTCGAACGCCGGCACCGAAACATCCGCGCTGGGCACCGGCTGCCCAACCGCCACATCGGCCCGGGACGGTGCCGGCACCAGCAACCGCGAGCGCAAACGCCCGCTTGTCTGATCATAAAAGGGCAGCAAATGGTCGGCAGACGGCAACGCCGTACCCACCGAGGGCTCCTGCGACAGCACCGGCGATGCGGTCGTGCCGGCCGTTTCACTGCTAATCACAACCGGGCCCTGCGCGCGGGCATCGCGCCACGCGCCCGTTGCCACGATGATAGCCACGCCAGCACATCCACATGCTGCCGCAATGCTTTTAGCCGTCAAAAACCGAGACAATGAGATTGTATTAAGGTTCCTCAATACGGTCCGGCGGGTGCCTGCCCCGCCACCTAGAATTCCGCTCCGGCGAACAATAGCCAGCAATACGCCGCCGAACAAGCAATCAAGCGGCCGATGCCAAACCAGACGCCTGACGTATCAAGCCGCCTAGCTCGGCATGCAAATGATTATTTGCAACAAGTATATTCGCGCTGGCAAGAAGATCCGCCGCACCATTCAGGTCGGTGGCATAGCCACCCGCCTCGCGGACCAACAAAACACCCGCAGCAACGTCAGCCGGCTCACACCGATCCCACCAAGCGGCATCTAGTCGTCCTGCTGCAACATAAGCAAGATCCAGCGCAATACAACCCGTCACCCGCAGGTCGCCCAGCCGCTGCCCCAACCAGGTGCGATCGGGCGTTGGCGGGGCCGATTCAGTTTTCTCGACACCGCCGACACCGCCATCGGCAACCAATGAATCGTTCATGGTGCGGCGCGCCGATACCCGCAGGCGATAGTCATTGAGGTATGCGCCGGTGCCACGATCGGCCCAAAAAAGCTCATCGCGCAGCGGATCGTAAACGACCGCCGCAGTCACTTCGCTGCCCGATACATGCGCAAGGCTGATCGCAAAATGGGGCATGGCATGCGCAAAGTTTGTGGTCCCGCTAACTGGATCGATCGCCCAGCAATCGGGGCTGCGATATTCCCATTGCCGGCGCGTGCCCGACAGCGCCACCGAAAAACGTGGCCGCGCATGCTTGAGCTCCCGCAACAGGGCTTGCTCCACATGTCGAACGGCTTCGCGCGCAAAGCCGGCAACGCCGCGCGGGCTTGATTGGAGATTGTCAAGCTCGCCAAAATCGCGCACCAGGCCACGTGTCGCCTTGCGCGCGGCAGCGGCCATAACGTTCACATCTGCCGAGCGAACCGCCACGGCATACCCTCCAAAAATTCGTACCGGTGTCGCGCCGCGATCGGCCGACGCCAATTCAGGTCCTAGTCCTTGGCCCGCTCCACATACGCGCCATCGGCCGTCGATACCACGACCCGCGTTCCGGTATCGATATGTGGCGGCACCATTGTCCGCACGCCGTTCTCCAACACGGCCGGCTTGAAACTGGACGCCGCCGTCTGCCCCTTGACCACTGGTTCGGTCTCGGTCACTGCAAGGGTCACGCTATCTGGCAAGACCACACTGAGCGGCTGTCCTTCGTGGGATTGTACCTGAACTTCCATGCCATCCTGCAAAAATCGGCGACTATCGCCCAGCAACTGGCCATCCAACGTGATCTGCTCGAAGGTTTCGCCGTCCATGAAAGTAAGTTGGTCGCCGTCGGCGTATAAAAACTGATAGCTATGCTCATCGAGCCGCACGCGCTCAACATTTTCCGCCGCGCGAAAGCGCTCGTTGAGTTTGGTGCCGTCATGCAAATTGCGCAGTTCCACCTGGTTGTACGCGCCGCCTTTGCCGGGTTGGGTCTGCTGGATCTTTACGGCACGCCAAAGCGCGCCGCGGTGCTCGATGACCATGCCCGGACGGATTGCGTTGCCATTAATTCTCATGGGTCATCCTGATCGCTGGTGAATGCGGCGCCGAACGAGCCCGCGACCGCGATGCGAAGCGGCGCGGAACCTATCAGGCCGGTGGCGGCAAGGCAACGGCGCGGCCGAAACCGATCAGGCACCCTGGCGACCAGGCGCCAGGGCGACTTGTTCGTTCAAGGCCGCCACTGCCGCGGCCGGTCCGCGCTCGTTATTCCAGACACTGCTGATGACGGCCAAAAAATCCGCGCCCGCGGTCACCAGAGATTGGCAATTTTCCGCCGTAATGCCACCAATGGCAACACAAGGTACTGTGGTCATCGTCTGCCACCAAGTCAGGACGTCGGGTGTCGCACGGGTTGGCGGGTCTTTCGTTTGGGTCGGGAAAAAGGCGCCGAAAGCAACATAATCAGCGCCCGCGTCGGCCGCCACAATTGCACGATGCCGCGAGTCGTAGCAACTGACCCCGACAATGGCGGAGTCGCCGACGCGTTGACGTGCGTCCGCGTACGCCATGTCTTCGGTCCCGATATGGACGCCGTCGGCGCCCACTTCGGCCGCGATATCGGGGTCGTCATTCACCAAGAATGCCACGTCTTGGGCATGACAGATCGGCATAAGGACCCGTGCGGCCCGAACCACCTCGGCTCGATCGGCGTCTTTCAGCCGCAACTGCAAACAGGCGACGTCACCGCCCGTCAGCGCCGCCGCCAAATCATCCGAGAACGCCTCTGGTTCCAGCGCCGGCGGCGTAATCAGATACAGCCGGCAGCGGGCCCGACCAGGCTGACACGGCGCACAATCGCCCATTCACGCAGCGTCGAGATAAATATTGATAATTTGGTCGAGCAGCTTGAGGGCGTCGTCGCGCGGTCGCTGGAACGTGTTTCGACCGATGATCGAGCCATTGCCGCCACCGTCGCGGATGGCGCGCACTTCGTCCAGCAAGCCATCGATGTCCTTTGCCGCACCACCCGAAAACACAACGATGCGCCGGCCGTTGAAGGCGGCTTGCACGATGTGATTGATGCGCGCGCTGAGCGTTGCGACGTCAATATCCTGCGCCCGATAAACTTTTGCGGCCTCATCAAGCCCCAATGCGTCCGTCGGTGGTTTGACCTTGATGATATGGGCGCCCAGAAGGGCCGCCATGTGCGCCGCATAGGCACAGATGTCGACCGCCGTTTCACCGGCCTTGGTGAGATTGCCGCCGCGCGGATAAGACCACACCACCACTGCAAGCCCATAGGCCTTGGCTTCCTCGGCCAGCTCGCGAATTTCTTCCATCATTTCAAATTGATGGTCGGATCCGGGATAAATCGTGAAGCCGATCGCGGCGCAGCCGAGCCGCAGGGCGTCGTGGATCGATGCCGTGACCGCCTGATCCTTGGAGGTCGCCAGGGAATTGGCGCTATTCATCTTTAAGATCGTCGGAATCTGACCGGCAAAACTGTCGGCGCCAGCTTCCAACATGCCGAGCGGCGCCGCATAGGCGTTGAGACCGGCGTCGACAGCCAGCTGGTAATGATAGTGGGGATCGTAGGCGGGCGGATTGGGCGCGAAACTGCGCGCCGGACCATGCTCAAATCCCTGGTCAACGGGCAAAATGACCAGTCGGCCCGTGCCACCCAGGCGCCCTTGCATCAGAATGCGCGCCAGATTGCCCTTGGTTCCCGGACAATCGCTCTCAAACCCTGCCAATATCTCCTTCACCCGTGGCGTGACTTGCATAATTGAACCCTCCCAAAGCAAATCCATTCCTATCCATCGATGTACCGCGTTGCGCCGTTTGCGCAAGAGCCGGCGACGCGAATCCCGCTATTTGGCGACCGCGCACTAAGCATCTGTTTGCAGCCAGGCGCGGCAAGCCGCGTGCGGATCATCCGTCGCGGCCAGATCCAAGGCCGGCCCCGTGGGCATAGGCACAATCCGAGCACCTTGTTTGCGCGCCATATCGGCAAGCTTGGCAAAAACCGTATCCCGCCCGGAAAAGGCGATGGCCCGCCAGCCGCTGCGCAAGGCCGCCAGTGCGATGGCCGGATCGTCGCCCGCATCCAGAACGACCGCCACATCCGCGGGCCCACACGCCGCGTGTGCCATTTCGACCGCCTTCAGCAGAAAAAGAACGCCTGCATGGGCGGCCGCATCCGGCCCCGTCACAGCCACAACCCGCCGGTTCAGCGCCCGTGCCCCGGCAAACACGATCCTCAAATCTTCCAGGTCGCGGACAATGACCGGCCCGCGGGCCATTGTTAAGCTGCTTTCAAGGCCTCGACGCCCGGTAGCGGCTTGCCTTCCATCCATTCCAAGAACGCGCCGCCCGCCGTCGAAATATAACTGAACCCGGCGCTCGCCCCGGCATGTTCCAACGCCGCGACCGTATCGCCGCCGCCAGCAACGCTGATCAGCCCGCCGGCCTTGGTCATACGTGCTGTGGTCCGCGCCAACATTACGGTCGACGTATCGAACGGCGGCGTTTCAAACAACCCGACCGGGCCGTTCCACACAACCGTGCGACAAATCGGAATTTTGTTGCCGATCAGGTCGGCCGATTCCGGTCCAATGTCCAGGATCTTGGCATCGGCCGGGACCGCCTCAACACGGACCACGGCCGGCGCCGCGGCACTCTCGGCCCCCATCAAGACCACGGCATCGTGCGGCAATATGATTTCGCACCCGGCGGCGGCCGCAGCCGCCATAATCTCGCGGGCCTGGTCGGCCATGTCGGCCTCGCACAAGGATTGGCCGACACCGTGACCTTGGGCGTACAGAAACGTATTCGCCATGCCGCCGCCGATCGCCAAAATGTCGACCTTGTGGATCAGATTACCCAGCAACGCCAACTTGGTCGAGACTTTGGCGCCGCCGACAATTGCCATAACCGGCCGTGCCGGGTTGCCGAGTGCCCGATCCAAGGCTTCGAGTTCGGCCTGCATGAGCCGCCCCGCCGCGTGCGGCAGCCGGGCCGGCAAACCGACCACCGAAGCATGGGCGCGATGCGAGGCCGAAAAGGCGTCGTTGACATAAGCATCGCCCAACGCCGCCAACGCGCCGGCGAATGCACCGTCGTTGGCTTCTTCGCCGGCGTGAAATCGCAAATTTTCCAGCAGCGCGAAATGTCCGGGCCGCAATTCGTCAACCACGGTCTGGACGCCCCTACCAATACAGTCTTGGACCATTTGTACATCGGCGCCGCCCAATGCCTTTGAAAGCGGCAAGGCCAAAAAGGTCAGCGACAAATCGTCAACGCGCTTGCCTTTCGGCCGTCCAAAATGAGACAGGATCACCGTGCGCGCGCCGCGTTCCGCCAACTCAATCAATGTCGGCAGCAACCGGTCGATCCGCGTCGTGTCGGTGATTTCCCGCTCATTGTTGACCGGTACGTTCAAATCGGCGCGTAGTAGGACGCGACAGCCGCCAACATCCAGATCGTCTAGCGTCTTAAAGTTGGTACTCATTCGCGCGGAAATTTAGGTGGTCGCTTGGCAAAGAACGCTGAGATCCCCTCGCGCCCTTCATCGCCACGCAATGCGTCGGCAATGGCGCGGCTTTCAAATTCCATTTGAGTTTCCAGGCTTGCGGCACTGCCATCCAGAATCAGGCGCTTGGCATTTCCGAATGCGCCCAATGGCCCATCGACCAGGGCTTGCGCCATCGCCAATGCTTCCGGCAAGACGCGATCCGGCGCCACGACGCGATTGACAAGCCCCCAATCCAACGCCTCTTGCGCCGACAACACGCGATTCAACAACGTCATCTCGTGGGCCCGTCTCAGCCCGACAATCCGGGCGAGGAAAAATGTCGAACTGCCGTCGGGTGTCAGACCGGCGCGGGTATAGGCCATGGTGAATCTGGCGTTGTCGGCGGCAATGGCCAAGTCGCAGCCGCAGGCGAGGCTCAGACCGCCGCCGGCGGCCGTGCCATTCAACGCGGCAATGACTGGCGCATTCATGCGCGCAAACCGCGACACCGCGGCATGTAAGTTGGTGGTCATCTCCTTGACCATCGCCGGCGCATCAGCGCCGGCCGCCACGAACGATGCCAAATCACCGCCGGCGCAGAACATCTTATCCCCGGCCCCGGTCAGCACTACGGCCCGCACCTTGGGATCTTCATCGCATGCGATGGCGGCCCGCATCAATTCGACGGTCACCTGAAGGTTCAGAGCGTTGGCCGCGTCGGGACGATTGAGCGTGATTGTCGTGACACCGTCCGCGTGCGCGACCTTAAGCGTTTCGTAATTCATCGGGCCCTCCCTCACTGCAGGCGCAACCTTGCGCGGCGGCGCCTATAGGCCGCCAAGCAAAGCGGCGACGTCGTTCATCCGATTCGAGAACCCCCATTCATTGTCATACCATGACAAGACGCGCACGAAACGGCCGTCAACCACTTGGGTTTGTGTCAGATCAAAAACCGAGCTGGCTTGGTTGTGGTTGAAATCGCAAGACACGAGCGGCATGTCGTTGGTCGCCAAAACACCGCTCATCGGTCCCGCCGCGGCAACGTTGATTGCGTCATTGATTTCCTCGACCGTGGTATCGCGCCCCGCCGTAAAGGTCAGGTCGACCAGAGAAACGTTGGGCGTCGGTACGCGGATCGCGGTGCCATCGAGTTTGCCGGCAAGTTCGGGCAGCACCAAACCGACCGCACGCGCCGCGCCAGTCGACGTGGGAATCAACGACATGGCCGCGCCCCGGGCCCGGTGCAAGTCCTTGTGCAGCGTGTCGAGCACCGGTTGATCGCCGGTGTACGAATGCACGGTGGTCATGAAACCCCGTTCGATTCCCAGTGTGTCGTTCAACACCTTGGCCACCGGCGCCAGGCAATTGGTCGTGCAAGACGCGTTGGAAACAACTTCGTGCTCGGACCCCAGCTGATCATGGTTGACGCCGAAAACCACGGTCAGGTCGACGCCAGTTGCCGGCGCCGATATCAGGACTTTGCGCGCGCCCGCCTCCAGATGCTTCGCCGCCGCATCACGTTTGGTAAAAATGCCGGTGCATTCCAGGGCAACGTCGATGCCGAGTGCTTTCCACGGCAAATTCGCCGGGTCACGCTCGGCGGTGACCTTGATGCTTCCTTGGCCGACGTCGAGCTGATCGCCATTCACTTTGATATCGCCGGCAAATCGGCCGTGCACCGAGTCAAAGCGCAGCAGATGCGCATTGGTTTCCACCGGTCCCAAATCGTTGATGCCGACCACTTGCACGTCGTTGCGACCGGCTTCCAGCGCGCTGCGCATAACCAAGCGTCCAATGCGGCCGAAACCGTTGATCGCCAAACGAACCGCCATAAACCTTTCCCTCCTTGATCGCAGTATCTGGAGCGCCCCTAACGGGCGGCTATAATTTCGCGCTTACGGCCGCACTGACGGCATCCGCCGTCAAACCGAAATGGGCGTAAACATCCTTGTACGGGCCGGACACGCCAAATCCGTCAATACCAAAGAACAGGCCGTCCGCGCCGATCCAGCGATCCCAGCCCAATCGGGCCGCGGCTTCGATGCCGACGCGCAACGTACCAACACCGAGGACTTTGCAGCGTTCCGCGGCTGGCCGTTGGGCAAATAGCTCCCAGCACGGCATGGACACGACTCGTGCGGCGACACCACTATTTTGCAGTAAACGTTGAACCTCAACCGCCAGTGATACTTCCGATCCCGTGGCAAGTAGGCTGACTTGCGCGCTGCCCGACGCCGCCGCGATTTCATAGGCGCCGGCAGTGCAGCGGTTGCCATCGCCGCCATCGCGGCGAACCGCCGGCACGGTTTGGCGCGTCAGCGCGATCACCGTCGGACCGTCGCGGCGACGCAAGGCGATATCCCAGCATTCGGCGGTCTCGACCGCATCCGCTGGTCGCAAGACAAGCATATTCGGGATTGCGCGCAAGCTCGCCAGATGCTCGGCCGGTTGATGGGTCGGACCATCTTCGCCAAGCCCGATCGAATCGTGGGTCATCACGTAAATGACTCGCTGGCCCATCAATGCCGACAATCGCATCGCCGGTCGCGCATAGTCACTGAACACCAGGAAGGTGCCGCCATAGGGGATAAAGCCCTTGTGTAAGGCAATACCGTTCATAGCCGCCGCCATGGCATGCTCGCGCACGCCGTAATAGATGTAGCGGCCGGTGAAATCGTCGGCCGAAACCGGCACCATGGCGTCGGTTTTGGTATTGTTCGAGCCGGTCAGATCGGCAGAGCCGCCGACCGTCATATTGAGCACGCTATTGACGTGGCCGAGCACATGCTGCGAGGCCTTGCGGGTCGCCATCGCCGGCGCCTTCGCCGTCAGCGTACGAACAAAATCCGCCAAATCGGCGGACCATGTTGGCGGCAGCGCGCCGGTTAGCGCGGTTTCAAACGCGTCACGCGTTTTCGCGGGTGCCGCCGCTTTGCGCGCCTCCCATGCGCGGCGCGCGCTGCCACCCCGCGCGCCGATTGCGCGCCAGCTGTCCAAAATGGCCGGCGGAATCTCGAACGGCGGTAAATTCCAGCCAAGCGCTTGGCGGGTGCCGGCAACCTCTTCCGCGCCAAGCGGAGCCCCGTGGGTCGCGGCAGAGCCGGCCTTGGTCGGCGCGCCAAAACCGATTGTGGTGTGGCAGGCGATCAACGACGGACGCGGATCGCGCTGGGCCGCACCAATTGCGGCCGCGATAGCATCAGGATCGTGGCCGTCCGCCGACAGCACATGCCAACCTAGGGATTCGAAACGCATCAGTTGGTCGTCGGACACGGTCAGTGACGTTGGACCATCGATGGAAATGCCGTTGTCGTCGAACAGCACGATCAGTCGGTCGAGCTTTAGGTGCCCCGCCAGCGATGCGGCTTCGTGGCTGATGCCTTCCATCAGACAACCGTCACCCACCAAAACGTAGGTATGATGGTCGACCAAGTCGGCCCCGAACCGCGCCGCCATCATCCGTTCCGCCAATGCCATGCCGACGGCGGTTGCCAAACCTTGCCCCAGCGGCCCAGTGGTTGTCTCAATTCCACCGACATGGCCGAATTCGGGATGCCCGGCGGTGACACTGCCGAGCTTGCGAAAATCGCGCAACGCCTGCAAATCGACGCCCGAATAACCAGTCAAATAGAGCAATGCGTATAGCAGCATCGACCCATGACCGGCCGACAGCACAAATCGATCACGATCGGGCCACGTCGGATCCGCAGCATCGAATTTCAGAAAACGCGTTGCGAGTACAGTGGCGACGTCGGCCATACCCATTGGCATGCCGGGATGGCCTGATTGGGCCGCTTCCACGGCGTCCATTGCCAAAACCCGAATGGTGTTGGCCAACTCGCGGTGAGATAAGTCACCGTGACCTGGCCCAGGATCTATCGCTTGCATCGAAGGTTACAACGTAATCGCGGGCGTTTTCTGGTTTATGAGCGGTGCAACATGAACGCCCTTGTCGCCGCCGTCAACAAGGGCGTCCCCGCCGCCCCGACCGACGATGGCGGCGGCCAAACCATGCCGATCGTCGCATCGGCTTCTGGTAGCGCCGCCAAGTCTTGGCATCGCCGATCGACCGCGCATGTGCAGCCCGGTTGACGTCTTTATGTAGCGGGATTTATTTTTCGAAATTCGAGTACTCTGTGAACGCGAAAGACGTATAACCATTGAACCAACCGCGCTCGCGTGTATGACACGGCCGTGGGATACGGACCGGCCGGAATCGGGGTTGTCTTGGAGTCATTGGATAGCGCACATATTCGACTAGAGCAGGCATTGGACCGCCTAGAAGCCGCCGCTGAACGCGCCATCTTCTCCGCCGGGCAGGCGCAACGGGCGGCGGACGCAACGACCGAGGCAATTGGCGAAGAGTTGGCGCAATTGCGCGAAGACCGCGATCGGCTGAACAACACGCTGTTGAGCACCAAGAAGAAGTATGACGATATCCGCGCCGTTTCGGAATCGCTTGCGGGCCGGCTGGAACGGGTGATCGGTCGGCTCAGGACGCTTCTCGAAGCATGACAAACAGAACATCGAAGCATAGGCGATGACGGCGCCGCGTCTGGAATTGGTGACGTGAAATGGGTCAGGTAACGGTTCAGATCAACGGTCGCGGCTATCCGATCTCGTGCGAGGATGGTCAAGAGGATCATCTGTCACGCTTGGCAAGCTATCTGAACGTGCGAGTCGAAGACCTGGCGAAGCGCGTCGGCCAAATCGGCGATGCACATTTGATGGTGATCGCCAGCCTGATGGTTGCCGATGAGCTTTCCGACGCTTACGACCAGATCGAATCACTGCAACAGCAGGATCAAAGCGGCGGCGCGAATGACGGCACCGAAGCCGCGAACGCGGCCGCCGCCGCCGCCGCCGACCAAGAAGCCCGAATCGCCTCGGTTTTGAGCGCTATCGCCGATCGGGTCGAGCATATTGCTTCTCGGCTGGAGAGTGCCTAGCTTAGACATTGGGCGGGCACTGCGGGTCGCGTTAGGCAGCATTAATCTCTGGGCCAATACCGTCCACTCGGGAGCTGTTCCTGCCGGCGGTGTGCCGCCGGTACACGGCGCCCACCTGTACATACAGGTCTCAGTGGATTAACCCGCCGACGGTCACCGTGGTCCCACCCGACGGATAGACAACGTGGTCCCACCCGACGGATAGACAACGTAGTCCCACCCGACGGCAGATGAACGGGCGCGCACCTGGCGCCAACAGGACCGATACAAGTAAGCGAGACCATCGCCACCATGTCGTCGGAAAAACACGCCTTGCGTGCACGATATAGATCGCTCAGAGCAAATCGCCACGATCGCGGCAGCGACGACGACGGGCGTCGGCTCGCCGAGCAGGTTTTGGCGCACGTGGCGTTGGCGCCGGGCGCGGCGATTGCCGGCTACTGGCCAATCCAATCCGAGATCGATGTTGTGCCGCTGCTCGTCACTTTGCACGAGCGCGGCCATCACATCGCCCTGCCGACAATTGCCAAAAAGAACGAACCATTGATCTTTCGCGCCTGGACACCGGGTGACGCATTGGCCACGGCAAGCTTCGGCACGCGTGAACCACACGCTGACAAAGCTCCAATTGTTCCCGATATTATGATCATCCCCGGCCTCGCGTTCGATCGCAGTCGCTATCGCTTAGGTTATGGTGGCGGATATTATGACCGCACCCTGGCTGCCCTGGCGCCACGTCGCGTCTTGGCGCTTGGGGTTGGGTATCACGAACAGATTGTTGAGACGTTGCCGCGCGAACCTCACGACCAACCCTTGGACATGGTCATCACGGAATCCGGCCCGGCGGCGCCGGTTGGTCGCCGGTCATGAGAGTTTTGATGTGCGGCGATGTGGTCGGTCGTTCGGGCCGCCATGTTCTGTACGACGAGCTGCCGCGTCTCCGCCGTGAATGGGCGCTCGATTTTGTTGTCGTCAATGGTGAGAACGCCGCCGGCGGTTTTGGCATCACCGCGGCCTTGTGCGGCGAATTCTACGAGGCCGGCGTCGACGTGATCACCACCGGCAACCACGTCTGGGACCAGCGCGAGATTATTCCGTATATCGGCCGTGACACGCGCTTGCTGCGGCCGCAAAACTACCCATCTACCGCACCCGGGACAGGCACATGTGTCGCCACGACCCAGCGCGACCAACGGGTGCTGGTGATCAACGTCATGGGCCGTTTGTTCATGGAGCCGCTCGACGACCCGTTTGCCGCGCTTGATGCCGCGCTCGACGGCCACGAGCTGGGTACCACGGTGGATGCCATCATCGTCGACGTGCACGGCGAGGCGACCAGCGAAAAACAGGCGATTGGACACTATCTAGACGGTCGGGTGTCGTTGGTCGCGGGCACACACACCCATGCGCCAACCGCCGATACCTGTGTGTTGGACGGCGGTACGGGCTTTCAAACCGACATCGGCATGTGCGGTGACTATAACTCGGTGATCGGCAGCGATCGGACGCTGTGGATTACACGCATGCGCTCAAAAATGCCGGTGGGGCGGATCCCGCCATCAGAAGGACCGGGCACATTGTCCGGCCTGTTTGCCGAGCTGCTGCCGCGCACCGGCTTGCCGAAACGGGTGGCACCTGTGATTGTCGGCGCACGGCTCGCCCAGCGACATCCGGATGCGATCTAGGGGAGGACGCAACGTGCAGCACGAGGTTGTCATTCGTAATGCCACCGTGGTCGATGGCACGGGCGCGCCGGCCCGGCGTGCCGATGTCGCGGTCGACGGTGGGCAATTCACCGCGATCATGGCCGATGCCGGTCTCGGTCGGCGCGAAATCGATGCCGAGGGCTTGCTGCTGACGCCGGGCTGGGTCGACATTCACACCCATTATGACGCCCAAGCCTTATGGGACCCCGATCTGACGCCGTCGTCATGGCACGGCGTCACAACGGCGGTCTTCGGTAATTGCGGGGTCGGGTTCGCGCCCGTGCGACCCGGGGCCGCGCGCGATCTGATCAACTTGATGGAAGGTGTCGAGGACATTCCGGAATCTGTCCTCAGCGCCGGCTTGTCGTTCGATTGGGAGAGTTTCCCGGACTACATGGACGCACTGGACGCCGCGCACAAGATCATGGATATCGGTGCCCAGGTGCCACATGCGGCGCTCCGGGTCTACGCGATGGGCGCGCGCGGCATGGACCATGCCGAAACGCCGCGGGACGAAGAAATCGCCACGATGGGACAATTGCTGCGCGAGGCTTTGTGCGCCGGCGCGCTTGGTTTCACGACGTCGCGTACCAAGAAACATCGTGCCCATGACGGCCGACCAACGCCCAGTCTGAGTGCCGGGGACGCGGAATTGGCCGGTTTGGCGGACGGCATGAAAGCCGCGGGACGCGGCGTGATCGAGGTGAATTCAGATTTTGGCGCGGGAGAGTTTGCGCGCATGCGCGCCATGGCGGAACGCGCCGGGCGGCCTTTGTCGGTCCTTCTGGTGCAAGTCGATAACGCGCCAAATCTGTGGCGCCAGACCTTGGCCGGGGTCGCCGAAGCCCACGCCGCCGGTCTGGACGCGACCGCCCAAGTCGGCAGTCGGGCGATCGGCGTGATGATGGGTTTCGAGACCACGATCCACCCGTTCGTGACCCATCCGGCCTGGACGGATCTGAAGGATTTGTCGCCGGCGGATCGCTACGCGCGCCTGATCAATGACCCGGATTTGCGTCACACGCTGGTCCACAAGCGTCCTAATGACCATCACACGACTTGGATGACGACCGCGCTAGAACGCACGTTCGCGTTGACCGACCCGCTCGACTATGAGCCGGATCCGGCGACCAGTGTCGCGGCGCGGGCCCGCGCCATGGGCCGCGACCCGTTTGATCTGTCGCTGGAGCTGCTGATGGTCGACGAAGGCCGCGCTTTGTTGCAACATCCGTTTGAAAACTACAACGCCGGTGATCTGGGCGTTGTCCATGCCATGCTGACCGACCCCAACAGTGTCGCCGGCGTCGCCGATGCGGGTGCCCATGTCGGCGTCTTGTGCGATGCCGGATCGCCCACCAGTTTGCTGACCCATTGGGTACGCGATCGCCGTCGGGGCCCACGCCTACCGTTGGAATTCGCGGTCAAGAAACAAACCTTCGACACGGCGCGGGTCTATGGCCTGCACGATCGCGGGCGGATCGCGCCCGGTTACCGCGCTGATTTCAATTTGATCGACTTCGATGGACTGCGGTTGCGCAAACCGCAAATGGTCTATGACTTACCGGCCGGTGGACGCCGCTTAATTCAGCGCGCCGACGGCTATCGCCATACCTTCGTCGCCGGCCGCGAAGTTATGCGCGATGGCGCGGCCACGGGCGAGCGGCCCGGCCAACTGATTCGCGGCGAAACAGCACCACCCAAGTTGCAATAACGCCACAGTCAAAAAATCGCCACAAAGTCACGTTATGTGACACTCGGCGAGGCCGCGAAACACCGCTATACAGATGCGGCTCCGGGGCGAGACCTGTTCTTATTTGCGCCGACTCCCAACACAAATTGCAGGTGATAGGTGCGGCATGGCCGGCCATTCTCAATTCAAGAACATTATGTACCGGAAAGGCGCGCAAGACGCGAAGCGCGCCAAAATGTTCGCCAAACTTGGCCGAGAGCTGACGGTCGCGGCGCGCAGCGGGACGCCCGATCCGGCCATGAATCCCCGGCTGCGGACAGCGATCGCCGCAGCTCGTTCGGCCAACATGCCCAAGGATAATATTGAGCGGGCAATCAAAAAAGGCGCCGGCGGCGAGGCCGACGCCAATTACGACGAAATTCGTTATGAAGGCTATGGCGTCGGCGGCGTGGCGGTTATCGTCGAGGCCCTAACAGACAATCGCAATCGCACCGCCGCGGAGGTTCGAGCCGCGTTTACCAAACATGGCGGCAATCTTGGAGAAACCGGCAGCGTCTCATTTTCATTTCAGCGCGTCGGTGTCGTCCACCTTTCGAAGGATCGCGCCAGCGACGACGATGTCTTTGAGGCCGCCCTGGAAATCGGCGCGGACAATGTCGAATCCGGCGACGACGGCCACCACATCAGCTGTCCGGCCGCAGCGTTTAACGATGTCCGTGAAGCGCTGGAGGCGCGCTTTGGCGCGCCCGAAAGTGCCGCGCTCGACTGGCTGCCGCAAAACACCGTGCCGATCGACGAGGATCAAGCGCGCACCCTGATGAAGATGATCGATACGCTGGAAGACAACGACGACGTGCAAACCGTGTCGGCAAACTATGAGATCTCCGACGACATACTGGAAAAACTGAGTGCATGATTGACCGAACGACCGACGTATGAGATTGCTCGGCCTTGATCCTGGCCTCAGACAAACCGGCTGGGGCATTGTCGACCATGACGGGTTCCGACTGCGCTACGTCGCCTGCGGCACGGTGCGGCCAAATCCTCAAACGCCGATCGCGACGCGTTTGGCTGATTTGTACGAAGCCCTGGCGGATGTCATTTCTAACTGGCAACCTCAATCGGCCGCGGTCGAGGAAACATTCGTCAACAAGAACGCGTCGTCGACGTTGAAACTGGGCTTGGCACGGGGGGTAGTCTTGCTGGTACCAGCGCTATCCGGATTGGATGTGGTCGAATACCACAACCGGTCCGTCAAACGCACCGTGGTTGGGACCGGCCGCGCGGCCAAGGAACAGATCGCGATGATGGTGCGCAAACTATTGCCGGGCTGCGATCCGGACAGCGATGACGCGGCGGACGCCTTGGCGGTGGCCATTTGCCATGCGCATCATCAAGGGGCACGTGCGGCGATCGCCCAGGGCACGCGCAATGCCGCCACCGTGGCGTCATGATCGCCAAACTGGCGGGCCGGCTGGATTCGTACGGCGAGGATTACGCCGTGATCGACGTTGGCGGCGTTGGCTATTTGGTATCATGCTCAACGCGTACCTTGCGCGGTTTGCCGGATATCGGCGACGCGGTGGCCGTGTTAACCGAGACGCACATGCGCGAAGACCATATCCAGCTGTTTGGCTTTCGCGACAGCGAAGAGCGCCGCTGGTTTCGCTTGCTACAGAATGTGCAGGGCGTTGGCGCCCGTATGGCACTGAGCATCTTGTCGGTATTTGAACCTGACGCATTGGCGGCTGCGATTGTGGCCCAAGATCAAGCGGCCTTGGTTCGGGCGAATGGTGTCGGCCCGAAGCTTGCCCGGCGCATACTTGGTGAACTTAAGGACAAAGTCGCGACGCCGGTGACTGAGATGTCGGCGTCGCCGTCAGTCGACGCTGGCGGCATGTCCGAAGAAGCGATTTCGGCCCTGATCAATCTCGGTTATGGGCGCAGTGAAGCGTTTACGGCGGTCAATGCGGCCGCCCGCGGTTTGGGGCCCTCGGTCGGGGTCACCGATCTGATCCGGGCCGGGCTTAAGGAATTGGCCCCGTGACCATTGCCACGCCTGACGCGGCCGACGCGTCCGCGCGCTTGGTGACCGGCGACGCCCGCGCCGAGGACATCGGCGAAGCCAGCGTGCGGCCGCTGAGCTTGGACGCCTTCGTCGGGCAAAACCAGGTGCGCGACAATTTGCGCGTCTTCATCCGTGCCGCGCGACAGCGCGCCGACGCCCTGGACCATGTCTTATTTTTCGGCCCGCCCGGCCTCGGCAAGACCACGCTGGCACAGATTGTCGCGCGTGAAATGGGGGTCGGGTTTCGTGCCACGTCCGGGCCGGTGATCGCCCGCCCCGGTGATCTTGCCGCGCTGCTGACCAATCTTGAAGCCCGCGATGTCTTGTTTATTGACGAGATCCATCGGCTAAATCCACAAGTCGAGGAGATCCTCTATCCGGCCATGGAGGATTTTCAGCTTGATTTGATTATTGGCGAGGGTCCAGCCGCCCGTTCGGTGCGCTTGGACCTGATGCCGTTTACTCTGGTCGGTGCAACCACGCGCTCGGGTTTGATCGGTACGCCTTTGCGCGACCGTTTCGGGATCCCGGCGCGGCTCAACTTTTACAATAACGACGAATTGGAGGCGATCGTCACACGCGCCGGTCGCGTTCTCGGTATTGGCCTAACTGCCGACGGCGCCCAGGAAATCGCCCGCCGTGCCAGGGGCACACCACGCGTGGCGGTGCGTTTGTTGCGGCGCGTGCGCGATTTCGCCGCGGTCGCCGGCAAAGACCTGGTTGACGTACGTGTCGCGGATAACGCGCTCGGTCGGCTCGATGTCGACCATCGCGGATTAGATGCCATGGACCGGCGCTATCTCAATTGCATCGCCACCCACTATGGCGGTGGTCCGGTCGGCGTCGAGACGCTGGCGGCCGCGTTGTCTGAGGAACGCGATGCCATCGAAGATGTGATCGAACCATATCTACTGCAGCAGGGCCTGCTCCAGCGCAGCGCGCGCGGGCGCCTTCTAACCCAGGCCGCGTACGACCACATTAATCTCGACTTCCCCAACAACCAGGCGGCTCGATCGACGTCGGCCCAAATCGCCGATCCCGTGTCGCCGGAACTGTTCGGCGCGGACACAGCGCCCGATGGCTAGGAGGCGCCGCGATGATGACCGTGACGCACATATTCTGCCGGTGCGGGTCTACTACGAAGATACAGACGCCGCCGGATTCGTTTATCATGCCAATTATCTACGTTTCGCCGAGCGCGCGCGAACCGAGATGTTGCGTGCGGTCGGCATCGACCAGGGCAAATTGCGCGTCGGCGCGGGTGTGACGTTTGTGGTCAAGTCCTGCCATATCGACTATGTGGCGCCGGCCCGGCTTGACGATGTGTTGCATGTCCACAGTGTCATTGCCGGAATCAGCGGCGCGCGCATCCATGCGGGCCAGACTGTGACGCGCGACGACGAGACCCTGGCACATCTGTCGCTCCAGATTGCTTGCGTGCGGGCCGACGGGCGCCCGACGCGGTTACCATCCAGCGTACGAACTGCGCTGAGTCAATATCATCACGCAGGGGGCAAAGCGTAGTCTATGGAAACGGTGGACATGGTCAGCGCCCAAGGTCTCGGCATGGCAACCGACATGTCGATCATTGGGCTCGTGAGCCAAGCCGACATCATTGTCAAAATCGTGCTTGTGGTCTTGATTTTGGCGTCAATTTGGTGTTGGGCAATTATTATCGACAAAACCAGGCGATTTCGCCGTTTGCGCGAACAAGCCGACCGTTTTGAGGAAGCGTTCTGGTCCGGCGGCCCGCTTGAGGAGCTCTATGAGCGGGTTGGCGGCGCGCCCGATCATCCCTTGGCGATGCTGTTCGCGGTCGCCATGCGCGAATGGACGCTCTCGACCCAGCGCGCACGCAGCGCGGAAGACCAATTTCAAAGCAGTACGCTGCAAGCGCGTATCGAACGCGTTATGTCGGTGGCGTTGACCCGCGAAATGGAGGGCTTGGAAAAACATATGGGTTTCCTTGCCACGGTCGGCTCAACAGCGCCGTTTATCGGGTTGTTTGGCACCGTGTGGGGAATCATGAACAGTTTTCAGTCGATCGCCCTGACAAAGAATACTTCCCTGGCCGTGGTCGCTCCGGGCATCGCCGAGGCGCTGTTGGCGACTGCACTTGGGCTAATCGCGGCAATTCCGGCTGTTGTCGCTTACAATAAGCTGAGTAATGACCTGGGCCGCTATGCCGGCCGCCTGGAAACTTTCGCCGGCGAGTTTATTGCGTTGCTGTCCCGACAGTTATCCGGTGGTCGGTCATGATGAATACATCAAACGGCAGGTTTGGACAGGCCAAGCGCGCGCCACGATATCGGCCTATGGCCGAGATCAACGTAACACCGTTCGTCGATGTGATGTTGGTGCTGCTGGTTGTGTTCATGGTCACGGCCCCGCTGCTGACCGTCGGCGTACAGGTTGACCTTCCCGAGTCGAGTGCCGACATCATACCGGGCAACGATGAACCATTGACCGTAACGATCAACAGTGAGGGTGCAATTTTTCTTCAAGAGAACCAAATACCGCTCGACGAATTGGTGCCCAAATTGGTTGCGATTACCGGGCAGAACCCGGAAACGCGGATTTTCGTCCGTGGCGACAAGTCGGTCCCCTATGGGATGGTCATGGAAGTGATGGGCACGGTCAACGCAGCTGGTTTCACCAAGGTCGCCCTGATCACCGAAATGCCTTTGGAGCCGCGTCCGGCGGGGTAGCAAAGTGACCCGGGCGACCATTTTCTCAAGCCTTTTTCACGCGATCGCCATCGCGCTCGCCTATATTGGCCTGCCGTCTTTTTTTAGTGCCGACCTCGCGGCCGATCGGGTGGTGGTGGTCGAGTTGGTGCCGGTGGCGGCCGAGCGCAATTTGCCACCGGATATCCCAGACAAACCGGAACCCCGGGACGAACCGCAAGAAATCCAAGCCGACGCCGAGGCCGAACCAGCGCCGCAGACGCGCGAACCGCGACCGAAACCAACGGCCGCGTTGCCGGCACCACCGGTCGTGACCGATGTGCCCCCTGCGCCTGCGCCGGAAAGCCGCCCCGAACCATCCGAACCCGCGCCGGCCGCCGTCGTGCGCCAGGTCCAACGACCGGTGGCGACCCAACGACCGGCAGCCCCCATCGAAGCCGCAGCGTCGGAGCCCGAACCCGAGCCCGAGATTGCGCCGGAGCCAGCCGCGGAGCTTGTCGAATCCGTCGATCGACCATCGTCAAAACCACCACGTCCTGAGCCGCAAGCCGACTTTGAGCCGGAGCCCGAGCCCGAACCCAAACCAGAGCCAAAGGTGGATCCCTTTGCCTCGGTGCTGAAGAGCGTCGAAGCGCTGGAGCAACAACAAGAACGCGAACGACAACAGCAAGAGACCCAAAAACCGACCACGGCCGAGTCCAGTTTCGACCCGATCGAACAGGTTCTGGCGCAGTCGAACTCTCGATTTCAGGCGGACCTGCCGCTCAGCATGTCGGAGATCGACAACATCCGGTATCAAATTCAGAAAAATTGGAATGTGCCGGCGGGCGCGCGGGATGCGCAGGACATGATCGTGACTTTGCGGATTCAGCTTGCGCAGGACGGCACGGTTCGCAACGTTTCGGTTGTCAATTCGACCCGCATGGGCTCGGATCCATTCTTCCGAAGCATGGCCGAAAGCGCGGTTCGCGCGGTCAACGTGACAGGCCGGATCCGGAATCTATCGCCGGACAAGTATCACATTTGGCGTGATATGCAGATCAACTTCGACCCAAGGGAAATGTTTGGATAATGAACGGCAAATCGCAGTTTGCGGCCACGGGCTCTGGTTCACGCGCAAGTCTGACCTATTGGCTTTTCGGGCTGCTTTTTTTGCTGGACGTGGGTCCGGTTCAGGCCGTCACAGAAATCGATATCACGCAGGGTGTGGTTGAACCGCTGCCCATTGCTGTTTTGGATTTGGCCGGTAACAACGACAACGAGAACCGCCTGGGCGCCGACATCGCCGGCGTGGTCGGGGAAGACTTGCGTGGATCAAGTCTTTTCAAGCCTCTCGACAAAAGAGCGTTTCTCCAACGTCCATCAGATCTGCGCAATGCGGTGCCACGGTTCGCAGATTGGCGCCAGATCAATGCACAAGCACTGATTAGCGGTAATGTCACGGTGCGCCCCGACGGTCAAATCCAGGTCGAGTTCCGACTGTGGGACGTGTTTGGTGAATCGCAAATGGTCGGCCTGGCATTGTCGACACCCGCGGACAATTGGCGCCGAATTGCTCACTTGATGTCGGACGCTGTCTACAAACGGATCACCGGCGAAGACGGCTATTTCGACACACGCATCGTTTACGTCGCGGAATCGGGCCCGCCCGATGCGCGGGTCAAGCGCTTGGCGATCATGGATCAAGATGGTGCGAACCACAGCTATTTGACCGACGGTCGGCATTTGGTGTTGACGCCGCGTTTTTCCCCGACTCTGCAGGAAATCACCTATTTGTCCTATTTTAACGACAATCCGCGCGTCTATGTGTACGACATCGATACGGGCAAACAAGAACTGCTTGGCGACTTCCCGGGCATGACTTTTGCGCCGCGATTTTCGCCCGACGGCAACAAGGTGATCATGTCACTGGCGAAAGACGGCAACTCCGATATTTATGTCATGGATCTGCGAACACGCCTGATCGAACAACTGACCAGGCATCCGGCCATTGAAACATCGCCGTCATATTCCCCCGACGCGTCGGAAGTTACGTTTGAATCCGATCGGTCCGGTCGCCAGCAAATTTACATCATGGATGGCGACGGCGGCCCGGCGCAGCGAATCAGTTTTGGCGAAGGGCGCTACGCGACTCCGGTCTGGTCACCGCGCGGCGACTGGATCGCATTCACCAAATTGAACGGTGGGCGTTTCTACATCGGTGTCATGCGGCCGGACGGATCGGGGGAACGGCTCTTGGCGGAAGGTTTTTTGGTCGAAGGTCCGACCTGGGCGCCAAATGGCCGGGTGTTGATGTTTTTTCGCGAAACACCGGGGGCTGGACAGGCCAATCGCGTGCGTCTTTTTTCTGTTGACATCACGGGCACCAATGAACGTGAAATGGCAACCCCGGGTGACGGTTCTGACCCGGCGTGGTCCCCCTTGATTCCCTAGGAATCACAAATTACTATCTCGGCCACCGTTCGCCAGCGTCAGACATCGCCGGGACAAAGGTACGGCAATAGAATGAGCGCGTGGAAGCGTGTCGCCGGGCGTCTGGACGGTTCTGCGAAAATCGGGAGAAAGGGTACACCAAATGCGGACGAAATTCGTTGTCCTGTGCGGTATGCTGTTGCTTATTTCGGCTTGTGAATCGACCCCAGAAGAATCGGCTAACACCGCGGGTGCCGGAACGCAGCTGAGTACGCCGCCACCGCCGGCGCAGGCTGGAGAGATTTCGGGCCCGGCCAGCGTTGAATCAGCGGCAGTCCAGCCCCAAAGAACATTGCAAGACATGCTGATTCAAGAAGTCGGTGACCGGGTGTTTTTTGACTTTGACCGCTCTTCCATTCGTGCCGACGGCGAAGCGACGTTGCGCCGTCAGGCCGAATTTCTCAAACAAAACCCGGGTGTCACGATTTCGGTGCAAGGGCATTGCGACGAGCGCGGGACCCGCGAATACAACTTGGCTTTGGGCGAACGACGGGCGACCGCGGCCAAGAATTATTTGGTATCACTCGGCGTCAATCCGAACCGCATCAAGACGATTTCGTATGGCAAGGAAAGACCGATCGTGCTGGGCAGCAATGAGTCCGCATGGGCACAAAATCGTGTTGCGGTGACCGTGTTGGAGGGCTGACCGTCCGCGCGCCTGATCGGCAGGCGAGTACCGTATACATCCCCCGGGGGTTCACCAATTTGCGAAACCGGTGAACCTCCGGGGTTTTATCGTTTGCGTAAAATGCCTACATGGCCTTAAGGGTCATAGACCAAGGATTCGGACGCTGATAGCAGACCAGCCCCTTTGACAAGAAAACGCAGGGCCAATCGCCATGAACTTTCGATCGCCCATGACGACCGCGACACCGCTGCTTGCGCTTGCGATGATCGCGCTGACGACGTTGCCGGCTCGTGGCCAAGATGCAACACTTCAATCTTTGGCGGATCGGCTAAACCGACAGGAACAAGAACTGCGTGCGCTGCAACAGAACGTTTATCGCGGTGACGGCAGCGGCGCGGAGGGTTCGGCAGTCGGCGTGGGGGGGGCGGCTTATACGCCGCAGATCGAACGGCGGCTGAGCCAGCTTGAAGAGCAGCTACAAGTTCTGACCGGCCAACTCGAAGAAGCACAATATCGACTGCGCCGGTTCAATGACGATCTTGATCGGCGTCTGGGCGACCTTGAATATCGCATGGCCGGTTTGGAAGGTGGCGGCGGGCCCGGACCAACCCAGGGTGCCCCGCTCACATCGGGCACGAATGATCAACCATACTTGACCGAGCCCCAGCCGGGCTTGGGTGAGGTGGCGGCCGAACCCGATCTGGATCCGACAAGCGCGTCGACGCGGGTGGAACAAGACGCAAACGCGGATCAGTATGAGACGATGGGCGTGCTTGGTACCATTGACAACGAGGCGGCGGCCCCTCCGCCCGCCGGCACGGCGCGCGCCGAAGAACTGGATGCAGACACCGATACGCCGCAAGACTCGCAAGTCGTCGCCGCGCGATCGCCGTCAAACGGTGATGGAGATGCTCGTTCAACCTATGAAGCCGCCTACCAACTGCTGCGACAAGCGGATTATGACCAAGCGACGGTCGCACTTCAGACATTCATCGATCAGTATCCACAACATGAGCTGTCGGGGAACGCCCACTATTGGCTGGGTGAAACCTATTTCGTGCGCAGCGCCTATGATCAGGCAGCCGTGGCTTTCGCGCGCGGTTACAAGTCATTCCCGAATGGCGAAAAAGCGCCGGACAACTTGTTGAAGTTGGGGATGACGTTTGTCGCGATGGGCAAGAATCCGGAAGCGTGCGCCACATTTAGCAAGCTTGAGGCGGATCACCCCGAGATTTCCGGCGTAACCCGCGAACGGCTCGCTTACCAGCAGCAAAAGGCCCAGTGCCCCTAAGCGGGTGGGCGATTGACCAGGTATCGCAGGCTCCGGCTACGGCGCCATGGATGGCATCACGTTTACCGCGGCCATGGTGCGTTTGGGGCCGTTTGAGACCCGACCCGATGTGGCGGTGGCCGTGTCCGGCGGCGCCGACAGCGTCGCCCTCACCTTGTTGACCGCCGATTGGGCCCGGCGACGCGGCGGCCATGCGATTGCTTTGACAGTAGATCATGGGTTGCGCGCGGAATCCGCCCGCGAAGCACAATGTGTCGGCGCATGGATGACCACTCGCGGCATCGTCCATCACACGCTTCATTGGCGCGGCCCCAAGGCGAAGACAAATGTGCAGGCGCGTGCACGCGATGCACGATACCGCTTGTTGACCGACTGGTGTCGCAAGGCCGGAATTTTGCATTTGGCGACAGCCCACACGCGCGACGATCAAGCGGAAACCGTATTGATGCGTTTGGCGCGCGGCAGCGGCGATGACGGCGGCGCCGGCATAGCGGCCATTGTCGAGCGCCAGGGCGTACGACTCATCAGACCGCTATTGTCCGCCGACAAAAATGGTCTGCGCGCTTATTTGCGCGGTCTCGGCCAACAATGGCTGGAAGACCCATCGAATCGTGACCCGACCTATGACCGTACCCATACACGCGCCATCTTTGGCGGCGGGCGCGCACCAAACGATGGGGTGCGGCGTATTGCCGACGCTGCTGACGGATTTGCCGCCGCGCGGATTGCGATTGAACCTGTTGTCGCCACCCTTCTCGCAAAGGCGGTTCGCCTCTCCCCGGGCGGATATGCGCTGGTCGACCCTGGATGTCTCGAAGCCGCGCCAAGGCCCATTGCCGAGCGCGCATTGGCGCGCATTCTGACCACCGTGGGCGGTCGCCACTATGGCCCCCGCGGCGCTCGTCTCGCGCGGACGTTCGACACCATCTTCGGTTCGTCGCCGCACGCGTGCACACTTGGCGGCTGTCGTCTGACCCCTTTCCGCGGCCGGCTTTTGGTGTCGCGTGAGTTGGCGGCGGTCGGTGCGGACGTCACCTTGTCGGCCGGCGTGTCAAGACGCTGGGATGACCGATTCGTGATCTCGATTACAGACCCGTCGGCGGTATTGAAAACCGCTGCGCGCCATTCACCGCGACCGCAAACGCAGCACGTCACAATCGCAGCCCTCGGCGCTCGTGGCCCAGCCGCGATGTACGCACAAGTGCCGCGCCGGGCATTGGCGAGGATTCCAGCACCCGCTCGCGCGTCGCTACCAGCACTCTGGGACCTTGACGGCCTTGTCGCACTGCCCCACCTATCTTATTGGCGGGATTGTTATGTGGGGTGGCGAAATGCACCGTTTACCGCGCGGTTTCGTCCGCCACATGCGCTCGCTGGTCCGGTCTTTGGCGGCCATTAGGTGATAATTTTGTGCACGCTTGCGATCGTGGCGCGAATCGCGCCACAATCAGCTTGAAATTCAGTTCGGAATGGCAGCGGTGTTTGGCGAAATCGTTCCCAGGCCGAGCGAGTGCGTCGATATCGGATAAACTCGGCACCATGCGCCCACATTGACGGGTGCAAAGTGTCTAAAGGGAAGGCCTATCTTGGATGCGTCGGTTCGTGCGACGCGCCACCACGAAGGAACAGACTACGTGAACAATTTCGGCCGAAATATCGCGCTTTGGATCATTATCGCGTTGCTCCTGTTGACACTGTTCAACCTGTTTCAGGGGCAGTCCTCGCGCGGACCAACGACATCGTTACCGTTCTCGGAATTCCTCGACCGGGTCGAGGAAGGCCAGGTTCACGATGTGACGATCCAAGGCAACAATATTTCAGGTCACCTGACCGGCTCGGGCCAGAATTTCAGCACCTACGCCCCCGACGATCCTGGCTTGGTGGATCGGTTGCGCGAGCGCGGCGTCGTGATTAACGCCAAGCCGCCGGACGAGAGCGTATCACCACTGTTTGGCATCCTGCTGAATTGGCTGCCGATGCTGCTGATCATTGGCGTCTGGATATTCTTCATGCGCCAAATGCAGGGCGGTGGCGGCAAAGCCATGGGTTTTGGCAAATCGCGTGCGCGTCTGCTGACCGAAAAACAGGGCCGAGTCACGTTTGAAGACGTTGCTGGTATCGACGAAGCCAAGGAAGAACTCCAAGAGATTGTCGAGTTCCTCAAAGACCCGCAAAAATTTCAACGGCTTGGCGGACGTATTCCAAAGGGCGCATTGTTGGTCGGACCACCGGGGACGGGCAAGACGCTTCTGGCGCGCGCGATCGCCGGTGAGGCCAATGTGCCGTTTTTCACCATCTCGGGATCGGATTTCGTCGAGATGTTTGTCGGTGTCGGCGCCAGCCGAGTCCGCGACATGTTTGAACAGGGCAAGAAAAATGCGCCCTGCATCATCTTCATCGACGAAATCGACGCGGTCGGCCGCCATCGCGGTGCCGGCCTTGGCGGTGGCAACGACGAGCGCGAACAGACACTCAACCAGCTATTGGTGGAAATGGATGGCTTCGATGCCACCGAAGGTGTGATCCTGATTGCCGCGACCAACCGACCCGATGTCTTGGATCCGGCGCTGCTCCGCCCCGGACGCTTTGATCGTCAGGTCGTGGTGCCCAATCCGGACGTGCTTGGCCGCGAAAAGATTCTGCAGGTGCACATGCGTAAGGTGCCCCTGGCGCCCGACGTCGACGCCAAGGTCATCGCCCGTGGCACGCCCGGTTTCTCGGGCGCGGATCTGGCAAATTTGGTTAATGAAGCTGCCCTATTGGCCGCACGCAAGAGCAAGCGCGTGGTGACCATGAGCGAGTTTGAGGCGGCCAAAGACAAGGTGTTGATGGGTGCCGAGCGGCGGTCGATGGTGATGACCGACGATGAAAAGAAATTGACCGCCTATCACGAAGCGGGCCATGCCTTGGTCGGTCTCAACATGCCCGCCCATGATCCGTTGCACAAAATCAGTATCATTCCGCGCGGCCGTGCCCTGGGCGTGACCATGTCTCTGCCAGAGCGTGATCGTTATAGCTTGAACAAGCAGGAAATGACCTCGCGCCTGGCCAGTATGTTTGGTGGCCGCGTCGCCGAAGAACTTATATTCGGTGCGGAGAAAGTGACCAACGGGGCAACCGACGACATTCGGCAGGCGACCAACTTGGCCCGGCGCATGGTCACGGAATGGGGCATGAGCGAAGAGCTTGGCCCATTGCGTTATGAAGCCAACGATGAAGAAGTGTTCCTGGGCCATTCGGTGACCCAGCACAAGAATGTGTCAGACGCGACGGCGCAATTGATCGACAGCGAAGTTAGACGCTTGATCGAAGAGGCCGAAGAAACCGCGAAATCGGTCCTGGACGAGCATCTCGACGAATTGCACACCATCGCCGAGGCGCTGTTGGAATACGAGACCTTGAACGCCGAAGATGTCGATGCGCTGTTGAAAGGCCAGCCCGTGGTGCGGAAATCCGATACCGAACCGCCAAAGGACGCCGGGCGGCGATCGTCGGTACCAACCAGCGGCGGCGCCACACCGGCCTCGCCGGATCTGAAACCGAAGCCGCAACCGGGCAGTTAAGGCGGCCTCGGCGGCCGGCTGGTCGACGCCATTGCAAATCGAAACGCGCGCAACGCTGCCGAACCAAATCACGTCGGCAGCGCGCGTTTACGTGCGGCCTTCGGGATTTGTCATCGGACCGGTGGCGCGCGAGCTGATCGCTGCGCGGCGCGCCTTACCGCTGACCGGGCGCGAACGTCACGGTTTTTTGGCGTTGACGCTCTTTGTGCGCAGCGGTGATCGCGCCTGTGCGACAACCGTCAATGTGCCCGAATATCTCGCATGGGCCGCCAATCAGGCGGCAGCCACCACTGAGAGTGTACGCCGTGTGGTCGACCGCCTGAGCGCGCCGCGGGCCACGTTTGCCGGTTACCACGCCGACCAGCCCGTAATCATGGGCGTCCTCAACGTCACCCCCGACAGCTTTTCGGATGGCGGTCAGTTTCTTGATGCTGCGGCGGCTATCGATCACGCACGGGCGATGGCGGCCGCGGGCGCCTCGATCATCGATATTGGCGGGGAATCGACGCGGCCGGGAGCCGAACCCATCACAATCGAGGATGAATTGACGCGCGTGCTGCCGGTGTTGCGCGCGCTGCGCGACGATCCGATGACCATGTCGATCGACACGCGCAACGCCGTCACCATGTCGGCCGCGTTGGAATGCGGCGCGGCGATGGTCAATGACGTCACAGCGCTGACCCACGACCCCGCCAGCGCCGTCACTGTGGCGCAAGCCGATGCGCCGGTAATCCTGATGCACAGCCGCGGCGACCCACGCACTATGCAAGACGATCCCGTATATGCCCATGCGGCGCTGGACGTATACGACGCCCTGGCAACCCGAATTGCCCGGGCCGAGGCGGCCGGTATTTCGCGTGCACGCATGATCGTCGACCCCGGAATCGGATTTGGCAAGACGTTGGCGCATAATCTACAGATCCTTGATGGTATCGGTTTGTTCCATGGGCTCGGCTGCCCCGTGTTGTTGGGTGCATCACGCAAGAGCTTCATCGGCCGGCTCGGATATGGCAAAGAAGCCGCCAAACGGGTCCCGGGATCGTTGGCCACCGTACTCGCCGCATTGCAGCAGGGTGTCCATATCGTTCGTGTCCACGATGTTGCGGCGACGGCGCAGGCCATTGCCGTTTGGCGTGCCATCCACGACCCGACTTGATGTCACGGCGTCTGTCGGACCGTGCGCGGTGTCAGGAATGGGCATTGCCGTCGGCGCGACACTGGCTTAAGTAGGCAGACATATGACCGCATCGCACATCAGAATCCGGGGCGCATATGACGCGTAGCTTGTTCGGCACAGACGGCATTCGCGGGCGCGCGAACGCCGAACCCATGACAGCGCAAACGGCGCTCAAAGTTGGCATGGCCGCGGGGCGATTTTTCACCCGCGGCGAGCATCGGCACAGTGTCGTAATTGGCAAGGACACCCGTCTGTCGGGTTACATGATCGAGCCGGCACTGACCGCGGGGTTTACCTCGATGGGCATGAACGTCGTGCTGATCGGCCCCATGCCAACCCCGGCCGTCGCTATGCTGACCCGGTCGCTGCGCGCCGATTTGGGCGTCATGATCTCGGCGTCCCACAATCCCTATCAGGACAATGGCATAAAGTTGTTCGGTCCTGACGGATTTAAGCTTTCTGACCAGGCGGAAGCGACGATCGAATCCTTCATGGCCAATGGCGTCGAGGCACATTTGACAGTGCCTGACGCGCTCGGCCGGGCGATGCGGCTCGATGACGCGCAGGGCCGCTACATCGAATTTGCCAAACACACATTCCCAAAGGGCCAGCGGCTCGATGGGCTGAAGGTCGTCATCGATTGTGCCCATGGCGCCGCATACAAAGTCGCGCCGACAGTTTTGTGGGAACTAGGCGCGACGGTGGTACCGATCGGTGTTGACCCTGACGGTTTCAACATCAATCGCGGCTGTGGGTCGACCGAACCCGACCAGTTGTGTCAGCTGGTGCGAGAGCATGGCGCTGACGTCGGCGTGGCGCTTGATGGCGATGCCGACCGTGTGATTATGGTCGACGAGAATGGCGCCTTGCTCGACGGCGACCAATTGATGGCGCTCGTGGTTGAGCACTTCCACGCTGCCGGCCATTTGCGCGGCAATGGATTGGTGGCGACACAAATGTCAAACCTCGGATTGGAACGTCATCTTGCCGCGCAGGGTTTGGAGCTTGTTCGCACCCGCGTTGGCGACCGCTATGTGGTCGAGCACATGCGCACGCACGGCTACAATGTTGGCGGCGAACAATCGGGGCATATTATCTTGAGCGACTACACAACGACCGGCGATGGCCTCTTGGCAGCGTTACAAGTCCTGGCCGCCGCGGTCGCGGCCGGTCGACCGATCAGTGACGTCGCGCGCCGGTTCGAACCGCTGCCCCAGGTGCTGCGCAGCGTGCCGTGCGGTCAGCCGGAAGTATTGGATGACAAAGCGGTTCGCGATGCCATCGAAGCCGGCGAAAGTCAGCTGGCTGGAAATGGCCGGGTGTTGATTCGAAAATCGGGCACCGAACCGAAAGTGCGGGTGATGGCCGAGGGCGAGGACGAAGCGGTGGTCGCCAAGGTGGTCGACGACATTGCCACAACCATCGCCGCGCGAGCCGGCAGCGCGGCGCGACTACAGGGCGGCAACGGCAACGTCATATGAAAGGGCGTGTTCTGAGCATAGCCGGATCGGATTCCGGCGGCGGCGCGGGCATTCAAGCCGACATCAAGACCGTGACCATGCTCGACGGCTTTGCCGCCAGCGCGATCACGGCCTTGACCGCCCAAAACACGCAGGGCGTATTTGCGATCCAAGACGTCCCGACGGAATTCATCAGCCAACAAATACGGGTCGTGCTCGAGGATATTGGCGCCGACTGTGTCAAGACTGGCATGTTGCATACAGCCGCGGTGATTGAGGTCGTTGTTGACACCTACATGCGCCACGCACCAAACGTGCCTTTGGTTGTCGATCCGGTCATGATCGCCAAGGGTGGCGCCGCCTTGCTGGCACCGGACGCGCACCAAGCCTTGGTCGAGCGCCTCGTGCCGTTCGCCACGGTATTGACCCCCAACCTGCCCGAAGCCGAAAGCCTGCTCGGCGAAAAGATCGTTGACGCGCACGCCATGTCGGACGCTGCACTGGCGTTGCGCGGCCTGGGCCCAAAGGCAGTCTTGCTCAAAGGCGGCCATTTGCCTGGCGACAGCGTCGTCGATGTTTTGGTCGCCGATGGTGTCCGCGAGACGTTTCGCGCACCGCGTATCGACAGTCGTCACACCCACGGAACGGGATGTACCATGGCTTCGGCGATCGCGACCGGACTTGCTCAGGGTATGGATCTTGTCGCCACAGTCGAGCGGGCGCGGCGCTATGTTCGCGCCGCCATCGAAACTGCGCCCGAATTGGGCACTGGCCATGGTCCGTTGAATCACGCCCACCCACTCGAGGACGGCCGCCGATGACCCTGGATGTCGACTTATATTGGTCTTTTCGCAGCCCCTACTCCTACTTGGTCACCGGCCGTCTGACACGCCTGGAGCGTGACCATGACCTGAAAGTCGCCGCGCGCGTGGTCCTGCCATTGGCAGTGCGAGACCCGACCTTTTTCACCCGTGTTGATCCATTGTTTGCGCGCTATGTGCCGCGCGACGCGCGTCGTTACGCGGAAATGCTTGGCGTTCCGTTCCGCTGGCCGCGCCCAGACCCTGTCGTCCAGGATATGGAGACTCGCGAAATAGCCGCGGACCAACCCTATATTTGGCGCATCAGCCGGTTGGGCATCGAAGCTGAACGGCGCGGCGCCGGTTTGGCTTTCTTGGATCGCGTTTCGCGCGTCATCTGGGATGGCAGTGTCGAAGATTGGCACAAGGGCGACCATTTGGCTCGCGCGGCCGATGCCGCCGGGCTTGAACTGGCCGCCATGGACGCAACGATCAGCGCGTCAGATGCCGACCATGACCAGGTTTTGGACGCCAACATGGCGGCGTTGCGCGCCGCCGGTCATTGGGGCGTGCCCACCATGGTCTTTGATGGCGAGCCGTTTTTTGGTCAAGACCGGTTCGAGCTGCTGGTTTGGCGGCTAAAACAAAAGGGGCTAGAGGCGCGCCGACGATAGCACACGGCGCAGACGGCTTGACTTTGGCGCCGATCGCTCCTACCACACCATCAAAATCGCGGATGCCCTTGGGTATCGCGAAGGTCGCTTTGGCGACGCAGCCCTCACACCTTGAAAAACTTGTTTGCCGATGACTTTGCAGAAACCGAGCCTGCGCCCGGCTTGCGCGAACTTTTCTTCAGGACCGTGCGCGAAACGACCAGGATGGTCTTTGGCCACGTTAGACGACGCATTGGTCGGACGGTCGCATCGGTCAAAACCCGGCAAGACCAAGCTCGCCGAAGTGCTGGCCCTGAGCCGCGCGTTGCTGGAGCTGCCGCAGGACTACAGGATTGGCATTGTTCCGGCATCAGACACCGGCGCTTTCGAAATGGCGATGTGGTCACTGCTCGGCGCGCGCCCGGTTGATATTCTCGCCTGGGAAAGCTTTGGCAGTGGCTGGCTGACGGATATCACCAAGCAATTGCGGCTCGACTCCGCGCGCACGCTGACCGCGCCCTATGGCGAGATTGTAGACCTGGCCGGCGTCAACTGTGATCATGACGTGGTTTTCACCTGGAACGGCACAACGTCGGGCGTTTGTGTGCCAAATGGCGACTGGATCGCGGCAAATCGCGGCGGTCTCACGCTCTGTGATGCCACGTCGGCGGCTTTTGCCATGGCCTTGCCGTGGCATAAATTGGACGTTGTTACCTACTCCTGGCAAAAAGTTTTGGGTGGTGAGGCGCAGCACGGCGTCTTAATTCTGAGCCCGCGCGCGGTGGAGCGTTTGGAAACATTTCGTCCGCCCCGGCCATTGCCGAAGATCTTTCGCATGACCAAAGGCGGCAAGTTGATCGAGGGGATCTTTCACGGCGAAACGATCAACACGCCGTCGATGCTTTGCGTCGAGGATGCTCTGGATGGGCTCAATTGGGCGCAATCGATCGGTGGGTTGACGAGTCTGATAGCCCGCTCCAAGGGCAATCTCGCCGCGATTGAGAGTTGGGTGGATCGGACACCATGGATCGATTTCTTAGCCTCCGATCCGGCGATAAGGTCATCGACCTCAGTTTGCCTTAGAATCGTCGATCGGTGGTTTCAAGCTCTGGACGACGATGCCCAGGCCGCGGCAGCCAAGCGGATTGGTGCGCTGTTGGACGAAGAAGCGGTCGCGCATGATATTAATGCCTACCGCGACGCGCCGCCGGGTTTGCGTGTCTGGGCCGGCGCGACGGTGGAACAAAGCGATTTAGAGGCGCTGTTTCCGTGGCTCGAATGGGCCTACGCCACCGTTCGGTCCTAAATCGCCAACCGCGCGTTAGCCAAGCGTATTAATGAGACGGTGCGCAATACAAGCGAGCAGAACCAAACGATGCCCAAAGTCCTGATATCCGACCAAATGAGCCCATTGGCCGCAGAATGCCTTAAGCGGCGCGGCGTCCAGGCGGATGTGAACACGGGCCTATCGGCCGATGAACTGGTTGGCGTGGTCGCGGCCTATGACGGGCTGGCGATCCGCTCCGCCACCAAAGTCACACCGGCCGTGTTCGAAGCCGCCAACAATTTGCGCGTGGTGGGGCGGGCCGGCATTGGCGTCGATAATGTCGATCTGGCGGCGGCAACCGCCCACGGCGTCGTGGTGATGAATACGCCGTTCGGCAATTCGGTGACCACGGCCGAACATACGATTGCCATGATTTTGGCCTTGGCGCGGCGCATTCCCCAGGCCGACCGGTCGACCCACGCGGGACTGTGGGAAAAATCGAAATTCATGGGCGTCGAGGTGACCGGCAAGACATTGGGACTCATTGGTTGCGGCAATATCGGTTCGATCGTCGCCGACCGCGCGCATGGCCTGAAGATGCGTGTGTTGACCTATGACCCGTTCTTATCGGCGGACCGCGCCGAAGACTTGAATGTCGAAAAGGTGGAATTGGACGAGTTGTTGGCCCGCGCCGACTTCATCAGCTTGCACACGCCGCTGACCGATACCACGCGGGGCATTCTTGATGCCACGGCATTGAAAAAGACCAAGCCGGGGGTACGCATTGTCAACTGCGCGCGCGGCGGCCTGGTCGTCGAACAAGACCTGCGCGCGGCAATCGAGTCAGGACAGGTCGCCGGCGCCGCGTTTGATGTATTTTCGGCTGAGCCAGCCAAGGACAATCCGTTGTTTGGGCTCGAACAGGTCGTGGCGACGCCCCATCTCGGCGCCTCGACCAGTGAGGCACAAGAAAAAGTCGCCGTCGAAGTGGCCGAGCAAATTGCGGACTATCTGCTCGACGGCACCGTCACCAATGCCCTCAATATCCCCTCAGTGAATGCCGAAGAAGCGCAAAAGCTCCGCCCTTATATGGCATTGGCCGAGCAATTGGGCCGGTTCGCCGGGCAAATCACGGAATCGGGTTTGCGCAAAGTGTCGGTCGAGTATGAGGGCCACGCGGCAACTCTCAATACCCGTCCTTTGACAGCCGTCGTTTTGCAGGGCCTGCTGAGTCCATTGATGGAATCGGTCAACATGGTCAATGCGCCGCTGGTCGCGCAAGAGCGCGATATTGACGTGACCGATAGTAAGAGTACGCGACCGTGCGACTATCACACCCTGATCCGGCTTACGGTGACCACCGAAGCGCGCACGCGCGATGTGGCCGGGACGCTGTTTGGCAATAGGCCGCGGATCACACACATCAAAGGCATGGAGATTGAAGCCGAGCTTGGCCCGCACATGCTGTTCGTCACCAACAATGATCGCCCCGGCTTAATCGGCGATTTGGGTCACGCGCTAGGCGATGCCGGCATAAACATTGCGACGTTTCACCTGGGACGCACCGGGCGCGGCGCCGAGGCGATCGCACTGGTCGAAGTCGACCAGGTTATCGAAGACGATTTGCTTCAGAAAGTGGCGGCGCTGCCCAATGTCATCCGGGTCAAGTCACTGACGTTCTGAGCGACACGGATATTCAAGCGAAACGACGCATCATGGACGAAACCGCGAAACGCGCCTTGCTCCCAGCTGGTTTGGGCGACTTGCTGCCCCCCGATGGCGATCGCGAGGAATTGCTGACCCGCCGATTGGTGGACTGCTTTCGCAGTTTTGGTTACGAACGCGTCAAGCCACCGATGGTCGAGTTCGAGGATAGTCTACTCGACGGCGTCGGCGCGATCGTGACCGAGCAGACGTTCCGTCTGATGGATCCGATCTCGCAACGGATGATGGGCTTGCGCGCCGACATTACGCCGCAGATCGCGCGCATCGCGGCCACCCGGTTGAAGAGTGCGCCACGCCCGCTCAGGCTCAGCTATGCGGGCGAAGTCATGCGGGTCAAAGGCGATCAATTGCAGCCGGAGCGTCAGTTCCGCCAGGTTGGCGTCGAACTGATCGGCGCCGCCAAGGCCGCCATGGGCGACGCCGAAGTGATATTGTTGGCGGCACGGGCGTTGGGCAGCATCGACATTGCACCCTTGTCGGTTGATATCAATGCACCGACCCTGGCCGCCAGCGTGTGCACGGAATTGGCCGTGCCCGACCATCAGCGCGACGCACTGTTGGCGGCACTTGACCGAAAGGACGCCGCCGCATTGGCCGGTATAGACAGTCCGGCGGCGGAAAAGCTGGGCCAGTTGTTGGCCACCGTGGGCCCAGCGGCGACGGCCACTACGGCCCTCGCAAGAATCAAGCTGCCCGGTGAATCCGCTGCCTTGGCACAGCGACTGATCGAGGTGGTTGAATTGGTCACCGATTTCGCGCCGACCCTGGGCCTCACTGTGGATCCTGTCGAAAGTCGAGGCTTCGCCTATCACACCGGGATCAGTTTTACTCTGTTGGCCCCGGGCTATCGCAACGAACTTGGATCCGGCGGCCGCTACTTGACGGCGGATGGCGAGCCGGCCACGGGGTTCACGCTTTTCATGCATAACCTGCAGCGTGCTTCGCCGGTGACGATGCTGACAAAACGCATCTTCCTGCCCCTCGGCACAGACGGTGCCACGCGCCAACAACTTTGCGGCGACGGCTGGACTACGGTCATGGGTCTGGTCGCCGCCAGCGATGATATCGCCGAAGCCGCGCGTTTGCGCTGCAGCCATGTCTGGCAAGACGGCGTCATTGTTCCGGTTAACGACACTTAGGGTCAAAGGCCTGACACAACATGGCGAATGTCGCTGTAATTGGCGCCCAATGGGGCGACGAAGGCAAGGGAAAGATTGTCGACTGGCTGTCGCATCGGGCCGATATCGTGGTTCGTTTCCAGGGTGGCCACAATGCCGGTCATACGCTGGTCGTTGACGGTGAGACCTACAAACTGAGCCTACTACCCTCTGGCACGGTGCGTCCTGGCAAAATGTCGATGATCGGCAATGGCGTCGTGATTGACCCGTGGGCGCTGATCGAAGAAATAGACCGGCTGGCGGAACAAGGGGTCAAGGTCACCCCCGAGACCCTGCGGATCGCCGAAAATGCCTGTTTGATCTTGCCGTTCCACGGCGAGCTGGATCGCGCCCGCGAGGGCGCGCGAGATGGCCAGCGGATCGGCACGACAGGGCGTGGCATTGGGCCGGCCTACGAAGACAAGATCGGGCGCCGTGCAGTGAGACTGTGCGACCTGGCCGACGCCACCACGTTGCAGCACCGCGTTGCGCAAACCCTTGCCCATCACAACCTGTTACGCGCCGGGCACGGTTTGAGCGCCGTCGATGGCGATGCGCTGTGCGCCGCTCTGACCCAGATCGCACCCCGTTTGCTGCCGCATATGGACCGCGTCTGGCAATGCCTGGACCAGGCTCGCCGCGAGGGAAAGCGTATCTTGTTCGAAGGCGCGCAGGGCGCCATGCTCGACGTCGACCACGGAACTTACCCTTACGTCACCTCGTCGAACACCATTGCCGCCGCCGCCGCCGCGGGGTCAGGGGTCGGACCCGGCGCGGTCGGTTACGTGCTTGGGATCACCAAGGCCTACACAACCCGGGTCGGCTCGGGTCCGTTTCCGACCGAGCAGCCCAATGATATCGGGCGCACACTTGGCGAACGCGGGCACGAGTTCGGCACGGTGACCGGGCGTCAGCGTCGCTGTGGCTGGTTCGACGCCGTCATGGTGCGTCAAGCTGTGCGCATCGGTGGCATTGATGGCATCGCGCTGACCAAGCTGGATGTGTTGGACGGCTTTGAGACCATCAATGTCTGTACCCACTATGAGTGTGATGGTGAAACGCTCGACCATCTGCCCGCCTCCGGCCGGTTGCAGGCCGGCGTGACGCCGGTATACGAACAGTTTGAGGGCTGGCGCGACAGCACCAGAGGCGCGCGCAGCTGGGCCGAATTGCCGGCCACCGCGGTCAAGTATATCCGGCGCTTGGAGGAGCTTATCGAGACCCCGGTGGCGCTCTTGTCGACCAGCCCCGAGCGCGAGGACACGGTCTTGGTGCGCGATCCCTTCGCCGACTGATCCCATGGTACCATGTTACCGCACCGCGCCGTTTGCGGCGATGTTGCGGTCAGGCAGACCGACCGCCCGATAGCCGGTTACCCACGCTGGTCGGTCAGACCGATCGTACTATGCTTGCATAGTATGCACGCGCCCTTCACGCAGACGGCAACGGTCGGATTGCATGGCCATAGGTGACTCCGCCCCGGTGACCGAAGACGCAGCGGCGGACGGGCCAATTCGGCTGGAACCGAAAGGCCGATTGCCCGACCTGGATCAGCCGGACGCCTTGGGCTTTGCCATCAAGACCACGACAGAAACGCAGCGGTCAAAATTCGCACTGGTTTGCGATATGTGGGGCTTGCCGCGGGTGCGCCGTATCAACCGCGCGCACAATCTCGATCACCCGAACCTTCTCAAATTTGAGGGCGCGAGTGTGGTCACGCTGCCCGGCAGCGGCGGGCGTCGTTTCGCCCTGTTGTATCAGCGGCCAAAGGGGAAGCGGCTGGCCCTTCCCGAGAAGGGAGTCACGACGCGGCTTGACCCAACCGAAATCATCGACGATGTGATTCTCCCGGTCGCGCGGGCCCTCGGCGCGCTGCACAAGACAGGCGTTGTGCACGGTGCGGTGCGTCCTGAAAACATGTACTACCAAACCAGCCAAGGCCGCGGCGTGATCCTGGGCGATTGGCTGACTGCGCCACCCGGGCGCTATCAAACAGCGGCGGCCGTCCCAATTGAGATGACAACCGCCGACGCCCCGGCCCGTGGCGCGGGCGGTCCGGCAGTCGATTACTACGCGCTCGGCGTTGCGGCCATGACGCTATATTTGGGCCAAGATCCTGGGCGCGGGCGAGCGCCACAAGAGCTACTGGAAGCAAAACTCGCGCGCGGATCATTCGCCGCCCTCGCCGACCATGACAAGATCCCGCGCTCGTTGGCGGCCTACCTCGAAGGGCTATTGGCGGACGATCCGAAAATGCGCTGGGAAGAAAGTGCGGTCCAGCGCGGCCAAGGCATCGCCACATTGCCCCCCAGTGGTAGCCGCGTGGTCTATCCCGCGCAGCGACCGTTCAGTTTCGCCGGCGCAAACTTTGATAACCGCCAAAAACTTGCGCACGCTTTTGCCGAGAACAATTCGGATGCCGCTACGGAAATTCGCTCGGGCAGCGTTGCCGAATGGCTGCGCTCCGTGCTCGGCGATCGCAAGGCTGCCGAGCAGCTGGACGACGCGAGCTTTACCAACGAGCCGCGTGAATTGCGGCGCACCGCCGAACCTGAGGTCCTCGTGGCCCGCGCAATTCAGATCTTGGACCCGAAGGGCCCGATTCGTTTTCGCGGTTTGAGTCTTACCTTGGACGGCATCGGCCCGGCGCTCGCCGACGCCGTTTCACGCGAGGACAATGCCACGGCAGAGCATATCGTCGCGATGCTGGCGCGGGGCATCCATATTGCGTGGATGGACCGCAATGCCGAGGACCTGACGCGCTTTGACAAGCAGCGATTGTACTGGAAGGCGGTACAATCGAACGCCCTACGCACCGAGCCCGGTTTTGGTATCGAACGCTGTTTGTACGATATGAACCCGACGTTATCGTGTCGCACACCAATTCTTGCCGAGCAATACATTAACAATGTGAGTGAACTGATTCCCGCATTGGAACTCCTTTATGCGGGTGGCAGCAACGCGAGCGATCCGGTCGATCGCCATTTCGCCGGATTTGTCGCCTGTCGGCTTAAGTTAGCGACAAGTTCCGACCTGTCCGACCTACAACAAAACAGCCTGCAACCAGCCCGCCGGCAATGCGCCGTTCTAAATCTCCTAGCTACGCTGCATGCCGACTTCGGCAGCCCCAAAGTGCCCAATTTGGCGAAATATGTCGCGGATCATCTGTCTGATGCGCTGGACGAATTCCATAACCGCGCCATACGGCAGGACCTCACCGACCGGGTCAAACGCGCCGCCAAAGCCGGCAATTTGACGTTAATGGCGCGCATTTTGAATGATAAGAGTTTGCGCACCGCCGATAGTCGCGCGTTTAGACGCGCGCGCGTGCAATACGCGGCCAACAAGAACCGTCTCGACCAGTTGCGCGACCGCGGCGCCATTTACCTTGCCGCCATTCGCGCCATGGGCTATCGCCTGTCGGAAATCATGGCTTTGAGCGTGCTTGGCGTCGCGGTCGCGCTGGCTATCGTGTCACATAGCTAAGCGTGACATGTCTGCGATCTGGCTGCGCGTTCAACCAGCATGTCGTGAAATTTCTCGAAAAATTGCACATAGCAATATTTGAGTAAGCACCTTGCCCTATTTTTTTTCAGGGTGCCCGTTTGGGCATCCTGAAAGCGCGCGGGTGACAAGCGAGGCTGCCAGCCCCGCCCCAACGTCATTGATGGCCCTTTGACGATGAGCACAGAGAAAAAGATCGACCAGTCAGAACAGTCGGTCACCAAGTTGTACGGCACGCTCGCGTTGGGCTTAACACTCATTGCCCTTGCGGCCCTGATGCTGGTCGTCATGGCGCCGGCCTTGTGCATCATCGGCTCAATCGGGATGTTTCCAACATTGGCCGCGGCAGTCATAGACGATAGCCCCGGAATGCGACAGACCCGCATCGTGGCGATCATGAATCTGGCCGGAACGATTCCGGTGATCGCCATGTCTTGGGAACACAGCCGGTCGCTGTCCAGCGCGTTGGAGATCATGACCGATCCGTTGGTTTGGTTGATGATGTACGGGGCGGCCGCAGGCGGTTGGGCGCTTCTGCGCATCGCGCCATGGTTCGCGGAAATCATTGTCAATATGCGGGTTGCCAACGATATTCGGCTACTCGAACAGGAACAAAAAAAGCTGGTTAGCGAATGGGGACGCCACGTCACAAGCACCGCGCTCAATCATCCGGCCGATGCAATTGTGCCAAGCGACGACGGCGCCAGCGAATAGAGCGAAATCCGGCCATGGCGTACCGGCCCTGCCGGCGACCGTAGTCGCACCGCCGACAGCACGACCCCCGATCACCTAAAGATCAAACGACTACGGCCGATCAGCGAACGCCGCGGCGTCAGCGCGGCGTGCCGCGGCATCGGCCTCGATTTCCGTCGTCCGCGCCTGCATGGCCAGTTGCACTTTCTCGAAGGCCCGCACTTCCACTTGACGCACACGTTCACGGCTGATGCCGTAGTGCTGGCTCAATTCCTCAAGCGTCGATGGGTCTTCCTGCAGCCGGCGCGCCGACAAAATATGGCGTTCGCGCTCATTTAGATCTTCCATGGCTTCAACCAGCAGCACGCGACGTTGCTCGAGCTGTTCGACCTCGGCGTAACGGACTTCCTGGTCAATGCCCGGATCAACCAACCAATCTTGCCATTCGCCATCGCCATCCACACGCAACGGCGCATTCAATGAATGGTCAGGCGCGGCCATGCGGCGGTTCATCGAGATGACTTCGTCCTCGGAAACGCCAAGGCGATCGGCGATCTCTCGCACAGTTTCCGGCGTCATGTCACCTTCGTCGATCGCCTGCAGTTGACCTTTCAGTTTGCGCAGATTGAAAAACAACTTCTTTTGCGCCGCCGTCGTGCCCATTTTGACCAGCGACCACGAGTGGAGAATGTATTCCTGAATGGCAGCGCGGATCCACCACATGGCATAGGTCGCGAGCCGGAAACCACGGTCCGGATCGAAGCGCCTGACCGCCTGCATCATGCCGACATTGCCTTCCGAAATCAGTTCGCTTACCGGCATGCCATAACCCCGATAGCCCATGGCGATCTTGGCGACCAGACGCAAATGGCTGGTGACCAAACGATGGGCGGCGTCGGAGTCTTCGTGCTCGGCCCAGCGTTTCGCCAGCATGTATTCTTCCTCGGCGCTCAGCATTGGGAAGCGTCGGATCTGCTCGAGATATCCCGACAGACCGCCTTCGGAAGAAATCGTCGGAAATTTGGAAGATCTCATAATGTGGCTCCGGCCATGTGATCAGTAATATCACGCGAATTCAGTCGACGCTGAGAGAACAACGCCATGTCGTAGAATTCATCTTGGCCATAGTTCTTCGTCGATAATGTGAGCGAACTTGGACAATAATGTGGCGGGCTTCACGAGTTCTCGATCGAGTTTATTAACTTATTGATATCGTGTGGCGTTTCTGATTCAAACTGTAACCAAGTCTTACAGATTGGGTGCTCAAATCCCAACAAATAAGCGTGAAGAGCCTGCCTCGACAGGTTGAAGAGCGGTTGTCCCTGGCGATCGCGCCCCGTGCCGCGCCTCTTGCTGCCATAGACCGGGTCGCCGATCACGGGGTGGCCGATCGATGCCAAATGGACGCGAATCTGGTGGGTGCGACCGGTCCCCAAATGGCAATTGACGATGCTGGCAATACCGTTTGCCAGCACACGTGTCAGAGCATAGGTCGTCCGCGCGGGCTTGCCGCCGGACTGGCTAACCGCCATGCGCTTGCGGTTGGTCTTGCTGCGCCCAATCGGCTTGTCAATCACGCCACGGGCCGGCGCCGGCACGCCGTGGACGACGGCACGATAGGCGCGTTCGATGCTATGCGCAGCGAATTGCGCGGCCAAACCCTGATGCGCGCGATCGGTTTTGGCAGCGATCATGACACCACTTGTGTCCTTGTCGAGCCGATGGACAATCCCCGGGCGGCGAACGCCGCCGATACCAGACAAAGCGTCACCGCAATGGGCAAGCAGTGCGTTAACCAGCGTGCGATCTGGATTGCCCGGCGCCGGATGGACCACCATCCCAGCCGGTTTCTCGATGACAATCAGATCCGGATCCTCATACAGTATGGCCAACGACAGCGCTTCAGGCTGCGGTATGGGATCGCGCGCCGGCGGCACCGTCACCGCGATCCGCGCGCCAGCCCTGGGCCGATATGAAGCATCCCTACGGGGCACGCCGTCGACCGTGACGGCACCATCGGCAATCAAGACTTGAAGACGGGTCCTGGACAGTGCCGCTAGGGATGCGGCCAATATGCGGTCCAAGCGGCCACCGGCATCGCCCGCGGCAACCGTCATCGTGTAGCGACTCGCGGTCACCATGCGCGGCCAAAACAAATTTGACACGGAGCTGCCATGAACATTCGGGCGCTCAAGATCCTAGTCAGTGTCATGGGCGTGATGATCATCGTGGGCGTCGTTGTGATCCTGGTCACGATCGTCAATAGAATCCAAGCCAAGGTTACCGTAGCCAAAGACACGCCGGCGGCGGTCTTTGGCTCCATCGACGTACCGGTCCCGGCCGGCACGCGCCTTCTTGGCGCCTCGGGCGACGGCGAGACACTGCTGCTGCAAGTTGAAGACACGGCAGGGCAACGCGTCATCGTCATCGATCTCGGCACCGGCAGCGCGCGCGGCGCCGTGCGATTGGTTCCGATGCCATGATCAGCGCTACAGCCGCGGCGACGGTCATGATCGACGGTGCGATGCTGCACGCCATCGTCGAGCAAGCTGAAAACGCCTATCCAAACGAATGTTGCGGTCTGTTGGTCGGCCGTCAAGAGACCCCACCCCTATGGCGCATCACGGCGCTGCATCCAAGCCCGAACCTGGCGACGCAACCACGCAAACGCTTCGAAGTGGACCCAGCATTGCGCCTGTCATTACAAAAACAAACACGTGCCGGCCCGGATCAGGTGATCGGCTTGTATCATTCGCATCCTGACAGTCCGGCACAACCGTCGGAAGCCGATCTGGCTATGGCCTGGGAGCCGGCTTTGCTGTGGCTGATTACCGCGGTGGCCGATGGTCAAGCGATCCACACCACGGCCCATCGGTTGATCAAAGAAGGCCGCCAATTCGCGCAGCTGTACCTTGTCACCAGCGACTGGAAACCGTATGCACGACGAACGCCGATAACCGGCGAAGGCTTGCCGTAGGGATCAGGTATGATCAATTTCCGCAGCGACAACGAGGCGCCTGTGGCGCCGGAAATCTTCGACGCCTTAACGCGCGCGAACGCGGGCACGGCCCCCGCCTATGGCGCCGACGCCGTGACCGCGCGCCTGGACGCGCAGTTCAGCGAGCTGTTCGAGACCGAGGTGACCGTGTTTCCCGTTGCCACCGGGACCGCCGCCAACGCCCTGTCGATCGCCCAGCTGTGTCCGCCCTACGGCGCCGTCTATTGCCATGCCGGCGCGCATATTCACGTCGATGAGTGTGGCGCGCCGGAGTTTTTCAGCGGCGGTGCCAAGCTAATGCCGTTGGCCAGCGCCGACGGCAAGATGCCTGTGGCGGCCCTGCGCGATGCCTTGGACAGCTTTGGCGCCCATGGCGACCACGAGTCGCTGCCGGCGGTGTTGAGCCTCACCCAAGCGACCGAGGCCGGCACGGTCTATAGCCTGGATCATGTCCGCGATCTGACCGCGTTGGCGCGGCGTCACCGCATGAACGTGCATATGGATGGCGCGCGCTTCGCCAATGCGCTGGTTCATTTGAAATGCGCGCCGGCGGACGTGACCTGGCGCGCCGGCGTCGATGTGCTGTCATTTGGGGCGACCAAAAACGGCGCCATGGCGGCGGAGGCGGTGGTGGTGTTTCGCCCCGAGCTGGTCGACGGCTTGGGTCGCCAGCGCATGCGCGGCGGTCATTTGTTCAGCAAGATGCGCTATTTGTCGGCCCAGCTTGAGGCCTATATCGCGGACGGGGTGTGGTTGGGGTTGGCGGCGCAGGCCAACCGCTCGGCATCGCGGTTGGCCGAGGGGATTTCGGCGTTGCCCGGCTGCCGACTGGTCAACCCACCGGCGGCCAATGAAGTGTTTGCGGTGCTGCCGGCGGTCGTACGCGACGGACTTGCGGCGGACGGATTTGCCTTTCATCCATGGGCCGGCGAGCCCGGCACCGTGCGGCTGATCTGTTCTTACGCGACGACCGACGACCAAATTGATGAATTCTTGGCCCGGGCCCGGCACCATGTGAGCGCGCCCGTGCGCACGTCAGGTTGAAGAGGCTTCCGAGGCTTCGGTTTCGCGCTCCTGTGCCGCCGGTGTCTCAGTGACCAAGCGGCCTTTCTGGACAATACCGGTGGCCTGGGCCGACATGTTTTTGCCACGTATGACCCTGACCGGCCGGGCGACACCACTTTTTCGAATGGCTTCGGCGGCAGATGTCGCCTGGACCGGTACCGCGTTGGCGTCGTCGACGAAAACGAAATAGCGCACGTCATAGGTTTTTTCCGCCCACTCGCGCGCCGGAAAATCGACGTCGCGGAAACCGACGCCGCGGCCGGCGCTGCGGCCGACCTTGCCCATGATGCTGATAGTTCGTTCGCCGTCGTTCACGACAGGGCTCCTGCATTCTCTACAAAGATATAGCGCTGGCGGCGCACGTTGCTCGCTGGGGACGCATGGTATGTCGACGAATCCCCTTGAAGCCGCCGGCCCATACGCTTATCAATTTGGGGTGGCCCGTCCCCATCGTCTAGCGGCCTAGGACATCGCCCTCTCACGGCGAAAACGGGGGTTCGATTCCCCCTGGGGACGCCAATTTTCTAAAGCGTTATAAATCAACGATTTAGAAACCAGTTTCCTGCCAAAATCCCTCTTAGTCTGTGCTCCGAGTCTGTGCTCCGAGAGCACTGCACAGAAGGGAGTTTTGGCCATCACCCAATATCTGAGTCGGCGGAACGGCGGCGGCTACTTCTATCAGCGTCGAGTGCCGAAGGACCTGCGGTATCGCCGTGACGTGTTCAAAAGCCAATTCATTGAAGTCTACTTAGGCACCTCAGACAGGGCCGTGGCCAAGCGCAAGGTGTCCGCCATCAATGAGCAGTGGGAACGGACGTTCGACGCCATGCGGCGCGGTGATGCGATCACGGCGGAAACGATAGAACGGATCAGGTTGGCCGCCCAACTCAGAGCGTACAAGGCGATGGTGGCCGATCCTATCGACGGCCCAGGCCGGATAGCCGACGACCTTGAGCGGTTCTTGCCCGATATTGAAGCCGACACGAAACGGTACCTGGTACGTGCCGGGCTCGACCCGAACGACGAACGCAATAAGGCCGCCGCCATGCGGGCGATCTATATCGGCACCATGAACGCACAGGTGTTTTTCGAGAAGGGAGTCGAGCCGCCACCGGTTCCGGCGTATGACCCGTTGGTGTTCGATACCCCGCCCGACGGCCTCACCATCATGGAAGCGGCGGAGGCATACGAGAAGGCGGCGGACGTTGCCACGTCGGAGAAGACGCGCAAACAGTTGAAACAGTCGGCTCGGCTGTTTGCCGATCACTGCGGCAAGGACAAGCCGGTGGCGGCGATCACCGGACGAAACGCGGTGGCGTTCCTCGATAGGCTGGCGAAGATCAATCCCGATTACCGACGTGATCCCAAGTCGGCTGAATTGACGCTAACGCAGCTTGAGGAGTCGTATCCCGCTGTAGACGGAAAGGGATTGTCCGCCGCGACCTTGAACCGTCACGCCATGAACATGCGCGTGCTGATCAACTGGCTGATCCGCCGCCACGAATTACCCGAGGAGCACCGAAACCCGTTCGACCGAAAGTCGCGGAAGGTGAAGGCGGACGGATATGAGCCCATGTCCGACATCGAGATTGCCACGCTGCTACATGGTGAACCGCTGGCCCGTTCCTTTGGTCGAAATTTTGGAGAATGCATCGGCTGGCTGGTTGCGCTCGGAGCCTACACCGGGGCCAGGGCTGGCGAGTTGTGCGCGCTGACCAAAGACGACGTGCGCAAGAAGGACGGCGTTCACTATCTGGCGATCTGCCAGGGCAAAACCGAGGCTGCCGCGCGCGTCATTCCGATACACCCGGAGTTGGTCAAGGCGGGATTCATCGAATACGTCAAGACGTGCCAAGACTCGTTGTTCGGTATCACCGGGAAATATCTCGCGAAACGATTCCCAGACTACCGCCGAAAGCATGGTGTGGACCGACCCGGCCTAGTGTTTCATTCGTTGCGCAAGTCCTTCGTCACGTCCTTCGAAGAAGCCGAGGTGCCCAGCGATACCGTTGCGCTCCTGGTAGGCCACAAGTCCGGGCGATCCTTCACCTTCTCGGTGTACTCCCCGCATGGGCCGACGCTTAAGAAGCTGGCGGCTGCCGTGGACAAGATCATCTACAAGACCGTGAAGCTGGCGCGATAGGTCGCCCAACCAAGCGGACCTCCGCCCCACCGCCGCCGTGGTCATAGGTTTAATCATGTATTTCAGTTAGTTACGGCGAAAGTTACTCGAAAACACCCCGTAACCCACTGAAATCAATAGAGAAGCCCTTGACCAGAACGGCGGTCTAAGTCATTGTTTTTATTGATATTTTACTTGACACCTGGCCTGGCTTGTGGTATGGTTCGCGTATCATTGGAATCCCGATGTAGCTCAGTTGGCAGAGCACTCCCGTTCGGGGGAGAGGCCGGAGGTTCGAAACCTCCCATCGGTATCAGCCTTCAATTGATGTAGCCACGGCTGAACGCTGAACAGCGTCACAGATACGGGCTGCGGATGAAGCGCATCTTGCGCCAGATATCTGCGGCCCGTTTTGCATTTGGCCGCCTCCATTTCTGGCGCGCAGACATGGAGGAAGAACGATGCAGCATGATCTTTATTCGCCACGCGAGGCAGCAGATTACTGCGGCCTTTCGCTCAGCAAGTTCAATCAGCTTCACAGTGCTGGTACCGGGCCGCGCTATAGCAGGCTCGGAACCGAAAAGACCGCGCGTCTTGTATTTCAGCGGAAGGACCTGGATAGGTGGCTGAATGGACGCGGCGCGGACACCGTCGCGCGGGCAAAGAGGTACCGGGAGCTGCGGCGGGCCGTTGAACGGGCGACAGCCGAGAGGAAAAAGACGCACGAGGCCGAAAGCCGTTTTCGTAAGCAGCTTTCAGAAATTATTTCAGGCGCGCCTCACTTCGGAATTGATGACCTTCGTGGCCTTATGACGCGTTCGGGTTACACGACCATTCGCGGCATTCCCGCCGATCAGCGCGACAAGTTCCTTACGGCGCTGGTTGACGCAGCCATGTCGGGAGGGTCCGACAATGACTGAGAACAAGTCGCGCCTCGATATGGCGCAGTGGTTCGCGGAGAAGGGCATCTCTGTCTTCATGTGCGAACCGAACAGCAAGCGGCCCCTCGACGGCTATAGTTGGTATCTCCGGCAGAGCACCGACGCAGACACGATTGCCGGATGGTTCGATCAGGTGCCGGACGCGAATTTTGGCTGTCATTGGGGTGCCAATTATGTGGCAATCGACCTGGATATCAAGCCACAGCATAACGGCGTGCGTGAGTTCGAGAAAATTTGCGCCGAGCACGGCGTTGACAACTTTCTGTTGGAACTCGACACCCTCATTGTGCAAACACCCAGCGGCGGATACCACCTCGTATTCCAGGCTCCATTCCCGTGCGCCAATACCAACAGCTTCCCGGAAGGCATCGATGTGCGCGGTGTGGTCGGATACACCGTGGGAGCAGGCAGCGAAGACAGCCGTGGCGAATGGCGGATCATCAGCGATGCAGAGATTGCGTCGTTGCCTGAGTGGCTGACAGGCTACTTGGAGGAACCGGGTCGCAAGAACCCGAACCATGACGTGCCAGTCGTCGAACTCGATCTCGACGAGAACGTAGAGTACGCGCTGGGATGGCTGCGCGACCGCGAACCCGCCTTGCAGGGACATAATGGTGACGATCACACCTACGAAACAATCCAGTTCCTTCGCGACTTTGGTTTGAGCCAGGACAAGATTTTCGAGACGTTGAACGTCGAATGGAATGGCCGTTGTGATCCGCCATGGGGTCACGAGGAGTTGTTGGCGAAGATCAAGAATGCCTGGGCCTACGGGCAGAACCGTCCGGGCGTTAAGAGCCCAACGTGGAGGATGCAGCGGATCAATCGGGCGCACGGTGGCTGGTCCGACTACATCGCCACGCACTATCCCCGGCTTGCCGTAGATAACACTGCGCACAATCTGGCGCTGGCCGTGGACGCTAACGATATTCCTGAAAACAATCCCGTTCCAACGCACCGTCGCAGCTTCAAGCCTCGCAGCGAAGCAGAACAGGATGCGCAGCCCGATCCAGAATGGCTGATTAAGGGCGTATTGCAGAAGGAAACGCTCGCGCTGTTTTATGGGCCGGAAAATTCCTTCAAGTCGTTTCTGGTTCTCGACATGGTGCTTTCAGCGGCGGCGGGCATACCATGGGCCAGCTTTGGCGGATGCGAAGATGCTGGAGGCTTTGCGCCTCGGAGGCCGTTGATCACGGTTTACATTGCCGGGGAAGGATCGCACGGTATCGAGAAGCAGCGCAGGCCCGCATGGCGGCAGCATCGCGGCGTTACAGAACCTTTGCCATTCTACACCGTGAATGAGATGCCTTTCTTCAAGAGCGCCGATGAAGTAGAGCGACTGATTTCCGAAATTAGGGAGGCCGAGATCGAGCCGGATATTATTGTGGTCGATACCGCAGCCCGCGCCATGCTCGACTTGGACGAAAACTCCGCCAAGGATACCGGCGTATTTGTTGCCGCGTGTGATCGGCTGAAGCGGGAATTTCGCTGTGCCGTGGTCGTAGTCCATCATTCAGGTAAGGACAACGCCAAGGGCTCGCGCGGCTCTACCAATCTGCCAGCTTCTTTCGATGCGCGCTTCATGGTGACAGGCGACACCGGCTCATTGGTCGCGAAGATCAAGAATGAGAAGCAGAAGGACGGTGAACCATGGTCAATGGCGATCACCTTTCAGGGCGAGCAGGTCGCAACCAATCTCGGCAGGAACTCCCTCGTATTCAAACGCGTGACTCCGGGTGCCGCTAAGGCCAAGGAAACAGACCCCCGCCTCGATCTGGCCCTGGAGATTATCTCAAAGTGCAAGGGCAAGATGCCGCTCAGCATGAACGCATTGGCCGAAGAAATGGCGCGCCGCTACGCCACCGAGGAATTGACCGATGGCGAGTTGGAGAGGGCCAAGGAAGGCATGAGGAACTACCTCAAGAAGGCGGTCATGGGCGAATTGGCTGCCTGCGCCCACAAGGCAGACAAGGCCAGGAACGCGCGGTGGGTATTCGAGGATCGGTCCGGGAGGTGAGGGACTGCATTGACCGGATTGGCGACGCATGGGTATAGGTCATAGATGACAACACAAACTGTCCTCACATTGGACGCTAGGGACCACGTGATGCTCGAAGTCATGCGCGATTATTTCAACGTGCCCCCTGACCGCATGCAGCGAGAAATCCAGGGAATGCTCGCTAAGACCGTAGCTGTGTTATCTAGTAAAGGAATTAATTACAGCGACTTGAAAACCGCACTCGTGCCCGACCCGAAGAGACGGGAGATCGCACTGGTGTTTGATACGTACGATATGAAGGAGTCATGGTATGGGCTTCCGATCCATGCCGCATTGATCCCTCTTTTCAACAAGCAGAGCAATCACAGCATACTTACCGGCGACTACACTGGTGGCAATGACCAGCAAGATCCGCTCTACGAAGCGTTTGTCGCAGATGTCCAGCTAGTTAGAAATGTTGATTGGCGACACAGCACCCAGTTCTACATCGTCTACATCAACAACCTGACTGACAAAATGGTCGAGACGTTCCACAACGGTCTGTTGAATTTCGCGCCTTACGTCGGGTTTGCGGATACGACTTTCGCGTCCCGCTTCAAATTTTATCTCTCAGCAAAGCTCGTCAATTTGTGCATCAAGCATCGGCGAATCATCTTGATGGGCCACGAGGACGATGTGGACAATAATGAAGACACAAATATGCACGGCTACCCTTGGGAAGATCACGGATATACATGCAGAAGTCTCCAGGGTATGTACTTCGGAGTTCTACTTTCCTATAAAATCGAACGACCGGTTTTCGAGGGATTTGAAGTGGACAGCGAGTTCTCGATTAACGCAGTGCACCCCAATCCATTGCCGTTGTCTGATTTCGAGATTCGGATTGATGAGAGCAAATTCGGCTACCTAACTTCCGAAAAGGCCGGAACTCTAAAGCGAATGGGACTGCTTGACGGCGATCTCTCCGACCTGAAGAAACTCGTGGCCCAAAAAATATCGTCTAATTACATCTACAACATGACGCACGACGAAAGGCACAACACGACCAAGTTCGATATTATTCTAGAAGTGCATCCGACTGACGGTTCATCGCCACTTCGCGTCCTAGTGGCACTTGAGTACATTCCGAAAGATAAGTGCCTTCGTCTAATAACGCTTTATTGAATGTGCGGAGTTTACGTGGAGTCGCCCGCGTCTCATGGCAGCTATTTTTCTTGCTTACCAACGGTTGGTAGCCAGCAATTTACCAACGCTACCAACATTGCCATAAGTCATTGATTTCGCTGTTGGTAAGTTACCAACGAAATCTACCAACCGTGGCGTCCTGGTTGGTTGGTAGGTACCCCCTCCTATAGGGGTACCAACTACCAACGCCATACCAAGGCCAAGGGATCATCCTGGCCATAAGGATTCTCCGAAGCGGCCTGTGGCCCCGAAATTGGCCCCATGAAATTCGTCCCACGCGCGCGCGTGACTCCCCGTCATCATGACCGTGATCATGCTGCTTGAACCTTCACCGTCGCGTCGTCCAACTGAAGCCGTTCCCGTAGCCGCCGAACAGCAGTGGCCGTCCATGCCCCACCCTTCACCGACGACTCGCCGCGCCGGCTCAAAGTCCGCGCGATCTGACAGTTGCCCATACCCCTGGCCAGCATATCCGAAATCTCCCCCCTCCATGCTTCGGCCCTAGCATCAGCCGCCCTAGATTTCCCCGCCAGAGCCGCTGTGTTGCCATTGGCCCTGATATGCTCCACCAAGGCCGCTCCGCCGTCCGGGTTGCCCAGGCGTTGCCCTCTTGCCTTGGCGACCTTCAACGCGGCTTTGGTGCGCTCGCTAATAAGACCAGCCTCAAGCTCTGCCACGGCTGCCATGGACGTGAGTAGAAACTTTCCCTGCGGTCCCGAAACTTGCGGCAGATCGCAGAACCGAACTTCAACGCCGCTGTCTAGTATGGTCAGAAGAAAATGTGCGCTACGGGCCAACCTGTCGAGCTTCGCTACCACAAGCGTTGCGCCGGTACGACGACAGTGGTCCAACGCCCTGCCGAGTTCCTGCCGGTCATCACGTTTGCCGCTTTCGGTTTCAGTGTAGCTTGCAACGATATCAGCATCCGGGCCTAGGTGTTGCTTCACAGCTTCACGTTGCGCAGCCAAACCTAAACCGGACTTGCCTTGTCGGTCGGTTGAAACTCGATAGTACATGATAGCTTTCATGGTCTGTCTCCTACTTGGATGGAAAGATTTTCTGCGGCTTGGCTGTACGCCGATCACGGCAGCTTCGATGTACGCAGCAGCTTCGATGTACGCCAGCCGAGGCAGTTTGACTGCACGGCCTGAACTTTGCTGCGATGGTTGGCGTTGATGTTCTGGTCATGCCCGGTTCAATTTCGAGAGTCTTTGTGCGACTGGGCTAGGCGGCTGGCTCAGAGTCCGTTGGCGGCCAAGATCGCGAGCGCACGGCCACAGCAGAATGCCCGCCGGTGAAAAGGCCTGTGGCGCGTGACGCTGAAGCTGGCGGAAACCTGCGGTTCCATAGCCTTTTCCTTGCGAATACTTGTGTCTGTGTCGTTTTGCAAAACGAGCATTTCGTTGTCTGACACCACAAAATATAGACGAAAATCATTACCGAGTCGTTAATATCGAAGCATTGAAGAAGAAAAAAATGAGAGAAACCAAAGACTAGCGAAGATCTCCCCCTAGGTCGATCAAACTCGGAATACAACATCTGGGGCCTGGCATCCCGACATGTCCATGTATTCTCCATTTTTCTTCATTTTTATTCGACCTATCAGATTTTTTGGGGCCTATTTTACTTGTAGTCCTATGCCCCGGATCATTTTCTACTTGGATCGTTTTGTCATCCAAAATTACAGTTCATTATTTTTGGGGTTTGCTCCCGAAAAGCATAGATTCACCGCCGCCAAAGTCAAAATTCCAGTTTTGCAGTGCGGTAAACTTGGCGGCGATTTGACAGATATTTGACACGTGATACCATTAACTTGGCTTCATTACATAAATCTACGCCTAGAAAGCCCTTGGAAGCCCGCACAGAGGCTCTGCCGGTGGCGGCCAAATCCTAGGCCGGGATGCCGGGCGGGCGCTCACGGGGCTCTGCAGGCCATGGAGACACGAATTTTGGGAAAGCGCGGACCAGCGAAGAACAGTTTGGAAATGCCGATCACCGTGGAGCGGCGGAAGGTGTTTTTGGACGCCTTGCGGGAGACTGGCGTATGGGCGCACGCCTGCCGCGTGGCGAGCCCGCATTCGCCGTCCGACACTTCAAACCCGCCTTGTAGCTCCAGCTTCCGGGCCTTGGTTCGTAGGGACATTGAATTTGCCGCTGCCGTCGAAGACGCGATGGAAACAGCAAGGGCAAACGTCTTGCTCGAAATTCAGCGCCGTGGGCAGGACGGCTGGGACGAAAAGGTTTTCCAGAAGGGAATGCAGGCCGTTGACGCGGATGGAAATCCAGCCGTCATTCGCAAGTATTCCGACAACCTCTTGTTGGCCCGTGCGCGTTCGATGATGCCAGAACTGTTCTCGGAAAAGCATCACCACGAACACACGGTAAAGCGTGCAATGGGTGCCCACACGTTCGTCTCCGAAGATATCCATTTGCTCGACCCGGATCAGCGCGCGGCTCTTACCGATATCTTGCTCACGATTCAGCGCCGCCGTGGCGAGGCCGATAGCGCCCTCGAATATCAGCCAGCGGAAACAATCGACGCCGATTTCGAGGAAGTCGAATACGCAGAATTTGATTTGGGTAGGGAGGATTAAAACAATTGGCTGACACGATGGATGCGACTGACCTTTTGTTGAGGGATTTGGCACTTAAGGATTCGGGATGGAGCCGGGTCGAAGGTCCGAACGGCTGTGCGTATTTCCCGGAAACGGCGAATGACGTTGATGCCTTTGACGCGCGCTGCATTGCTATGCACGAAAGCCAGAAGCCAATCGTCTTGGAGGAAAAGCCCGCCGTTACAGATTACGCCGATTACATGCGGCTCAAGCGGGGAGATTAATGACGGTGCGCAGGCCAACTACATTGGCCGGTGACGCCGATTCCATTCTCGGCAATCTGCATAACGCCTCGGACATTGATGACCGGCCTATCACAGCTGAACGCCGGCTGTGGATGTCTGTGATCGCCAGGGCATGGCTGGACGCATTCGAAGCGAGCGATTGGTTCTTGAGGGCCAGCGAGTCGAAGTTGCGCCACCTCGATTTCGATCCCGCCATGGTCCGCCAGGAAGCGCGTAGGTGGCTGACCCTTGATTTCGGAGAATGGAAGTCCTACCGCGAAACCGTTTGCGATTTGGCGGGCGTTGACGAGCAGATGTTGCGGAATGCCGCTCGCTGTAGTCTCAATCTGGTGAAGGCGGACCAACGGCCCACGGTAGAAATCGTCAATTTGGATACGATGTTCGCGGCGTTGCTGGACCGGGAAGGCGATGGAGAGGACTCCGACGAACTGGACGCGGCATTGGAGCGGCTGGCCCGTCTTGAGGTAGCAGCATAACTCATTGAATTTCGTTATTTTAAAGTGATATAGGTCAGTAATATTGACCAAAAACTTGACAAACTATGTAGCTGCCCGGAAAATGAAAATTCATCGTCATATTCCTCACAGCCGGGGCGCGGCGAGCGATTCAATGCTCCCGGTTTCTATCTTCTAGCGGTGCGATGCCGCTAGTCGTACTCGACGGCCAATGACGGCGTGATGCCAGAGGCCACCTGCGGCGGGATGCTGCGCCAATCCGACAATTGAAATCTGATCGCTTTGCCCGTGGTGGGCGGAGCTTTGTCTTGATCGCTGCCCGCGTGAGAGCGGACGGCACAGCATGAGGAATGCAAAAAATGTCTACAGCTACATCGAAGATTCGTGCCGGACTCGACGCGCACGAACGCGCAAAGTCTGGCGGAACTTTCAATCTGTCCAATCTTGCTGGCGCACCTGCCAGTGTTTCCGACCTGAACGATCTCGCGAACAAGGCGACCGCCAAGAGGGATCGCCTCAAGGTCCTGGCCGAGTCGATCAACGCTGCGGTCGAAAAGTACAAGACGCAGAAGACGGTGGAGTATGCCGAGCTTGGCCGCATTCGCGACGGCAATCTTGTCACCGATACTTTGGGCGAAACCCGCAGGCGGGCGATGCTCGAACGCGAAGTGGCGAAGTTCACTCGCGATGCCCGCAAGGTTTCGGCGGACGAACGTTCGCGGCTCTTGTCTGAGCTCCACGATATTACGTCAAAGATTGCCGCTGTCCGCGACTCCTGGTCGGACCCGGTTGCGGTCCTGATGCGTCGAACGCTCGCAGACGCCAAGCGCGGTGTCTATGCGCAGAACCTTGCATCCGCTGGCCCCGTGGCCGTCGAAGACGCATTGCGTGACGCGGTGATCGGCAGAAACGCAGCGTTGGCGGCGGCTGCGCTCGATAGGCTGTCGGCCATGTCAAAGGATCAGGCGAAGTCGGTTCGCTTCTCCAAGCGCGACGTAGCCGAAAGTCTGGTTGCAGAGGAGTGGACCAAGGCGCGCGCTTTAATCGCCATGGTGGACCTTGCGACCGAGGAGTCTGAACTTGCCCAGGCTCAGGCCGAAGGCAGCCGCGACACGGCCAAGATGCTTATGCGTGTTGGTCGGTTGCGTAACGAACTCAGTGCCCTCGTGCCCGAACCTGCATCCCTGCCGGATGATGCCAAGCCGAGCAACCCTAAGCCCGGCATCTTGTCGAGTGAGGATTGGGAAAAGAATCTGAACGCTCGCTACCCCGCCCTGCCGGTGCCGAACAATGTGCAAGTGATTGGTGGAGGCGGCAATGAGTGACCCCGATTTCACCCGTGATGATGTTCGGACTTGGCTCGCCCGTCGCCCCGGCACGTTCGAGCAGGACTCGGAGCGGCGGTGCTGGCGCGCGGCGTGGGAGCATTTCAATGACGCCCACTATCCGGTGGGTCACGATGTTGAGTTCATGATGATCGTCGAGGATTTGGGATTTGGCGTGCGGCCCACAGCCTTGGGCGGATTCATTCTCGACAAGGTGACATGAGTTCGGCGGTGGGGATCACTAGCTCACTTCGCCGCCATGGGTGTCCGACTGGCGCTAGCGGTCGGACTCCCTCCAACTCCCCAAGTGGCGATATTGGGCGTGCTGATCGCATGGCCTACAGCGAGAGTGCGCGCAATGCTGCTGTGGCGAAGGCCGCCGACTAGACGGCTGCGCGGGCCGAACGTTTGGGAACGACTCCCGAGGCGATCCTGGAAGCGATCCAGGACGCGCATGGTTGCCGGAACAGATTGAGCGCGTGACGAGTCGCTATGTGCTGGAAGGAAGTCCGCCTCCATTGGAGGGCGTTCCGGCTTGGGTTGATAGGGAGATTGAGCGAAACGCGAGGCGATGGCGGCTTAGTAGTCGGGAGTCCAGTTACGTTGAATCTCGCGCAACTTCGCACGGTCAACTTTCCTTAGACCGAGACACAGCGACCAGAGTGGGAAGGACCAGTCATCTCGTATAGACCGGTTGCCTTTCTCATCATCGATGGCGAGTAGCCCCCTCGACTCCAAAGTTTCGAGAGTCTGCCAGTTCAACCCCTCCAATTCGTCCTTAGTAGTCTCCAGCTTTACCTCGACTGGTCGCCAGACTTCCGCAACAACAGCCAGTCCCTCATGCGTTGTCATCCCGGCTTGTTGCATTGCGATGATCAGGCGAATCGCAGGTGACGTCCAATAGAAGGGCAAACGATCGATGATCGGGTGGTGCCAGTACCTTCCCGCTTCGTCGTTTCCTTCCCGAACATAGCCAACATAAAGATCGTCTTCTCTCCGCTGTGTGATGCGGTTTGGGAAAATCCAATCCACGTCTACCGGACCGTCAAGGTAATACTGCTCCCGTGCGTCATCTATGTGCCGCGTGATCTCAGCAAAGTTCGCGGGGCTCAATCCGGTAACGTCGACATAAATGCCCTTCGCTAAATGGCTGTAGAAGTAGCTTAGTGTCCGTGCTTTTTGCTTTGATTTCGCTGGTGGGCACCGCACGGCGTCAATGAGAATGAGAGCCTTAGCGGCTTCCTCCTCCGCAAGGTTGCCGATGATCCTTGCGGCGTGGTGGTCGTCACTCTTACTTAGTTTCTGGGCTGCCGCGTCCAGGCGATTTGCGCACTCGACTATGAGAGACGTACCCTCAGCGACTTCCTTGAAAAGGTCAGCGTCCTTTAGCTGGCACAAATCCTTAATAGCGCGTTCCATCCGGCGTGATCCCAATGTGTGATTCGCCACGACGGCGTGCGGTCATCTCAAGACGCCACGTCGTCAGCCCCTACATCGCAGCGATTTTGACTGGCGTCACCGCTTTGGCCTGAACTGCGTTGGCCGTTGCTTCTATACAGTCCATTCCAGGGCCCATTTAGGAAACTTGGCCCGTGTGACACTGCGCCGAAGTGATGGTCTCAATCTGACCATTGAAACTCCCTCGACTCATCTTCATCGACGAAACTGTCTTTATCGAGGTTCTGGGTGTAGATGATGAGGTTTTTGCAGTCGTATCGCGCGGACGGCACAATTAAGCCGTCACAGCCCAGGTAATTTAGCGCATCAGAAATCCCTTGGGTGCGCGAATAGTCTCGATTTTGATAGTCTGCTTGGCGTACACCGAGTTTTTCAAGGTCCTCGAAACTAAGTTCGACGACGCGCTTCAAGCGGACCTTTAGTTTCCAGTTTAGGGCCTTCCTGTCGGGCCGTTGCTCGAACAGCGACCAAAATGTTTCGAACTCTGCGTCAGCCCCTTCGGCCATGAACGACGTATTGAGGACTTCGAACTCGCTATCCGGACTATTCCAACGACCACGCTTTCCGTTACTACCTTGGAGGGGGCTCTTGTCAGCCCAGACAACTCGATTGGTGTCTCCCTCAAAGGGTCTTTGGGGGCAACTCTCTAGCTGCTCCAATAAGCCGGGATCGCGCTCCAACATGTCCCGGTAGACCTAACGCTATGTGTATGTGGGATCAGCCATTGCCTGAATGGCTTCCAAGACCTCCTCAATTCGACCTTCCTGTATTAGATCAGCAGGCCGAAGGCCGTTAAAATACTTGTGCCTAGAATACAGCCAAGCGCGCGCAGTCTTTGGGTCGGAATAAAACTCTGAGAGTCGCTCCACGATGTACTCTAGATCAACAAGAAGGCTTTCCTTGTTTGGCCGGGGATAGGCACGACCTTGGTTCCACCGGGAAACAGTCTCAGGCGTGGTCCCGAGCATATTCGCGACATCGACCCCACGAATTGCCGCCCGCCTCTCTAAAAGTTCCAGTTTTTCCGCGACCACGTTTCTTTCCGTGACCGCATCCCTTTCCGCGACTGCATTTGACATTGTTAGCCTCCGATGGTTCCGCTTTCTACAGGTGAGAACTCAATCAACCGCGCGCCGCACGACGCTGAGGTATCTGCGAAAACGAAACTGCGCGGCTTTCTTGTACGAATTTCCCTAAGCCTACTCGAAGACGCTCCAGAACCTTCCTGTTCTCACTCATTCGCTTGGCCAAGTTTTCCTGAGCTTCGAGCGGCAGAGATTCCGAGAACACTGCCGCATCCGTTGCCGGACGAAGAGTTTCTTCCATGAAGCGCTGTGCGCGAAGCTGTTCGGGAATGGCACTAAGGCGTCGAATTTCACCCGACCGCTGGATGAGACTATGCCGAACCGGGTTGTCCAGCATATCCTTCCAACCTTTTGGACAGCATATCTTTTCCCTACAGCCAAACCGGGATTTCGACCCATGCGCTCCAAAGAATGCTTCTGCCTCTTCCCTCTTCAGATGAATGTCCAAAGGAGCAATGTGGACCCTCGGAGCCCAAGTGAACCCATGGCTATTGGAGTTAGCGGGACGCGTCCATGAACTTGCGTTGAAACTCTCTTTTTGGGTGACGCCGTGGGAAATCCCTCCGACCGCGCCGAACGCCAATGCGCTAAGCCCGCGAAGTCCACCCATCATGTCTCCGACGAGGGGCACACCAAGTAAATGAAACTCAGCAGCACCATTCACCAGATTTCTGACCGCAGCGTGAGTCACAGTTCCGCTCTGGGAAACTTTGATCCACAGGGAGTCGATGGGCAGCCCTCTCAACTTTTCGAGAATAATCTGACGTTCATCAACGGTTCGAAACGCTTCATACGACACGGCCAGGGAATAAAAGATCGGCACATTCTTGGCACCCGCTCTATCCAGATACAGCCGTAGGTGCCTCGTGGATCGAACGTCAACTTCTAACCATGGGCTATTGGCGCTTTCGATAAAGTGAGTTGGGGCGAGAACTGCGGTGTAGCGCTGACCCACAACGTACTGAGCAATCGCGTCAGCAATCCGACGGGCACTTATATCATCGAAATCACCCGGCCCTTGCGGACGATCCAAGGCCCAAGGCAACGCGGACAACCGTTCATTGAAGCCGCCTATCGACCCTAGTTCCTGGGTTCGTGGATCGAGAATTGCGTCTCGGTTTCGCTCAATCATGAGATGATGCAATTCTGAGTGGCGGTCCTCATGAAGAGGATCGAAAACCACGCCATGTAGGCCAACAGAGCCACTAGCTACCGCGTCCGCAATTGCTCGATGGTCGATATAGGATGGGCGCACGTACCATCCCAGAGGTTCCGGAGCGGCCCGGACAGCCCGAGGGAACTGTGCTTGTGATGCTGACATCTACGGTCTCCACGGCATTATGCCATGACATATTGATCGACAGAAACATAGACGAAAAGATTGACGTTGTCAATGACATTCTTGGTGGGGCGTAGAGACCGGTCACGTCTACGGAATGCGACGCGATAAAGGTAAACAGGGTTGAGTCTGTGCTCCGAGTCTGTGCTACCATTGGTCAAAAAGGCGCAGAAATCAGGGATTTTAGGCGTTTCAGGGTCCTACCGGGTCCCCTCCCCCTGGGGACGCCAGACAATTCAATTAGTTAACACTTCGGCACTCAAATCTTCGGTAATATTTCGGTATTATCGGTCGCATGGGCGTGAGAACGACGACGCGTTTGACGGCGTTAGACGCTGCCGCTTCCGACCGACCAATGGCTGCCCTGCCAACCCTCGAACGCGAACTCCACGGGTGCCTCATCGAATACGAGGCGTTGTCAGAGGCATGGCCGCGCGGCCGGACCGCGATGGAGCGCTATCGGATCGGCAAGAAAGTCGACGCGGCGTTGAAGCGGATCGCGGAGCTCGAGGCCGCTATCGCCGGCGCCAAAGCCATGACGCTCGAAGATGCCGCGGTCCAGCTGCGCCGGGTACTGGCCAGGCTGGATGACGCCTCGCTCGAGGCGCTCGTGATGTCGGCGTTGGGGGCGGTTGAGGCGGCTGGCGGGTAGCGCGCCAGACTGTTGTCCGGTATCTTTCGACCTTGAAACCTGGATACGGCGTATGGGCTCACCAGAAAGCGTTTATGATTCACGGGCGGTAGCTAACTATTTGATCAAGCGAGCCGTTGAGCGCGGCATATCGGTTGATCCACTAAAACTCATGAAGCTTGTGTACCTCGCTCACAGTTGGACCCTGGGGCTTCTCGAGCGCCCGTTGCTGAGCGACGATATTGAAGCTTGGCAATACGGCCCCGTCATTAGGCGTTTGTACAGCTGCATTGCAGGAAGTCGGCAAACAATATCGGAGCCTGTCTCCGCGCACCGGGCCCGCCTATCGGACCAAGAAGCTCATATTGTTGACCAAGTCCTTGATAAATACGGGCCGCTCAGCGGCGTGCAGCTTTCGGCTTTGACCCATCGCGCTGGCACGCCGTGGGACATCACCTGGCGCGCCTATGGAAAAAACGCCGTGATACCGCAAGATTTGATTGAACGGCACTTTAGGTCACTGGCGAACTAGGCTGAGGACACATCCGTGGCCAAGAACCAGGGCCCTGCCAGTTTCGACAATGATAAGCCCCTGGAGGTCCCCGGACCAACTGACATTCCAAAAGGCGGCGATAAGCTGGCAGAACGGGAGCTCCAGGCCCTCTGGTCGCACGAGCATCTTGTGGCCCCGGAATATTATGCTCGTCAGAAGCGCATCATTCGCGATAGCCAGCTTGAAGATGCTGTGCATTGGGCAGTGCGCTTATTCGTTAGATTCGTCGCTATGCTGTTGGTCATCGGTATTGGCGTTTGGGCATTTCATATCCTCGGCAAAGATAGCTGGCGTTGGTTATCGCCTGAAGACGTCGCGGCCCTGCAGTCTCTGTTGTTCAGCGGAACAATTGGCACGTTGGCGGCGACGATTGGACACAAAGTGTTTCGTCGCTAACTGATCGCATGCCCCGCCCGGAGTAGGTGCAATTTCGCGACTGGTGCTATCGGCATGTGTGAGCCAAGCATTACGGGTGAGAACGCTATGACGTTTGAGGATCAGGACAGACCGCGTTTTGTCTGCCATGCCTGCATCGGTGATGCATACTTGAGGGCAGAAATCAAAGCCGAAGGATCACCACGCAAATGTATGGTCTGTGCAAAGCGCAGGAAGGCGATGGCATTCGACGAGCTGTGCGATCGCGTCCACCTTGTCGTTAGCGAAGAGTTTTGTCCGACCGCGAGCGAGCCCGATAGCTGGGCCGCATACAGCGAATTTGGGCGGGAACGCGAAGGCGATCCGATTGAGGAAATCCTCTACGAAATTGTGAATTCCAACGAAGAACTAATCCTGGCGCTGAAGAACCAATTGTCCAATTCACATTTCTCTTTCGACGATGCCGCCGCGGGTGAAGAAGATCCCTATGGCGACGAAGTTCACTACGTTTTACGCGAGCCGAACGACTACGAGCTGCTCGATGCGTGGTCAGTATTCCAGGAAGAAATCCGAACCCGAGCGCGATTCTTCAGTCAGAACGCGCAGTCAGTACTTGACGGTATATTCAGCGACCTGGATCGCTTCCGCACAGGAGAGCGCGCTTTGATTCGGCATGCTGGCCCGGGCACATCGACAGTGTTCTTCTATAGGGCGCGCCGCGCCTTCACTGATCATGATATTGCCCGCATCGTCGAGCATCCGGCGCGGGAACTAGGCGCGCCACCATCGCGGTCTGCAGGCAGCGGCCGCATGAATCCGCGCTGGATTCCGATGTTTTACGGTGCGCTGGATGCCGACACATGTATCGCCGAGGTCCGGGCACCGGTTGGCAGCTCAGTCGTAATCGGCAAATTCAAGATTATTCGCCCCCTGCAACTGCTCGATCTCGGCGCGCTCCGGGATCTCACCGTGGAACAAACGAGCTTTTTTGATCCAGCGTTCCGCCGTCTGCGGGACAAGGCTCTCTTTCTCAAGCGGCTCGTCTGGATCATGAGTCGCCCTGTTATGCCGCACGACGAAGACTTTCAGTATCTCCCGACGCAGGCCGCCGCCGAGTATCTCTCGGAGATGATGGAGCCCAAACTAGACGGCCTGATTTTCCCATCGTCGCAGCGAGGTGGTCCCGGAGAGAACATGGTGCTCTTCCGACGCGCCTCGATTGTTAAGCCCGATGGCTCCGACGACATGGATCTCCGTACGGATTTCGGATGGACGTCAGAGGACGATGCGGACTTGGATATCATGGTCTTCGCGAAGGAAAAGGCGAAAGAACCTACAAAAGTGGAACGGAAAGGGGTGTTTGTTTTTGACGATGACTGGACGGATCTCCCACCTAAGCCGGACGAATCGCCCGCCCTTCGGATCGATCTCGATGCCATCCAGGTCTTGGAAATCCTAGCGGTCGAGTACCGCACTTGTCCTCGCCGCGTTCGCCGGGTCTCCGAACCAGCTGACGATTTACCTTTCTAGTGGATCATTGAATTGCCTCATCGATGAGAAAAGGGACGGAGGTCCTACTGCTCCGCCCCTGTCACAGCTGCCCTATGATCAAACCGGCCGCCAGATCCACCTGTCGCCGGTCCTCGTATCGATTGCCGTCAAGCGCCGAATTCGTTGCTTGCGTGGAGCTAGCCGTTTGCGGAGTGCGCGGTCCTTTGCGTTGAGCTTGTACGCGTCGCCGCCTTCCGCTTCCGGTTCCCTGCCTTCGTCCGGTTCGTCTTGCAGATCCGATTCGCGGTCGTCGGTCTCGGCGCCAACCGCGGCCAGCATGTCGATTAGGTCGGCGTCGACCGGGACCAGCATGAATGGCCCGGCCGACGTCTCAAGCAAGTCGGCTGTCTCCGCAATCTGCATCAGCGCCCGCCGTTCCGTGGGTGCCAGTGCACCAATCACGAAGGCCAGTTGGTGACTACCCATTGCCGGCAAGGTGTCGTCGGCGCCACCGCGCTTGGGGATCAGGAAGTGGCGATCTGTGTCACGCTCGGTCATGACCCGTCTCCCCAAGAGCGTTCGCGCAGGAACTGACCCAAATCCGGCGTCAGCGGCCGCGCGGCACCAAGCACCGCACGTGGCTTGAGATCCCTGAACGCGGACAGCGAGGCCGTATGAAAGCCGCGCTCGCCGCCGTCGAGGGTCATCGTTACCCGGTCACCCATGTGGTTCACGCGATAAAGGCCAGGCGCGCGGCTATCCAGCTGAACACAGTACACACCGTCGCCCTGCCACCTGCCAGGTTCGCCGAGGAACGCGATCGTGTCGTGGCCGAGCGTCAGCACCGTGTTGCGGTCAGCAATCAGGAACGCGGCGACAAAGGCCGTGTTGGCCGTCGCGGGTATATGGCCGGCGAGCAAGACACTGTTGCGATACAGGACGATCGGATGGGTGGTGAGCGCGACGACGTTATTGTCGATTTCAATCCAGCCGTCATCAAGGAGCGGCTGTAGGCCATACCAGTGTTTGGCGATGGAGCCAAGCGCCTCACCAAGCCGGGATCACGGCAAGATGTGGGCGCGTCCTGGCGACTATCAACGCGCGATCGAGAGAGGCCGCGGCGAAACGATAACTGCGCGCGGTCGGCAGGAAGGTTGGCGTACCACTCAAAATTCACCGACACAACGATTACATCGGTCTCCATTCTTTTGCCAATTTCACTGCCTTAGCAATTTGTTCTGCACTCATTATTTCGGCGACGAATTCGCGGCCTTTGATCGCGTCTTGGTCTCCTTGGCTAACCGCAAGGTTGAACCACATATGGGCTCGAACGTAATCCTGCGACACACCCCTGCCGTCGGCGTACATGATAGCGAGGTTGGCCTGGGCGCGATCGTGGCCTTGTTCGGCGGCCTTTCGGTACCACGCCGCTGCTGTGGTATCGTCCTGCGGAACGCCCCAGCCCTTGGCGAACATTATGGCAATGTTGTACTGGGCGCGGTCGTTACCCTGCGCGGCGGCCTTTCGGTACCAGGTGGCCGCCTCGGCATAGTCCTGTGGCACGCCCAGGCCTTCGAAGTAGATGACGCCGAGGTTGTACTGCGCCAGTGCGTTGCCCTGCTGGGCCGCCCTGCGGTACCACTTGACCGCCTCCACATAGTCCTGCGGCATGCCCAGGCTGACGGCGTGCATGACGCCGTAGTTATATTGGGCAAGAGCGTTGCCCTGCTCGGCAGCCATACGATACCACTTCGCGGCCTTGGCGTAATCCCGCACGACGCCCCGGCCATTGGCGTACAAAACACCGATGTTGGCCTGGGCACGGGCATCGCCCCGGTCGGCAAGCGGGCGCCAAACCCGGAAGGCGGTTGCGTCATCGCCTTTATTGTAGGCGGCAAGCCCCTCCTCGAAGGTCCCCGCGGCCACCGGCGCGGCAAACGCCCACAATAGAACAAGGGCGATAAATGCGACCTGGATGACATTTTTCATGGTCTCCGCCTCCTGACTTCTTTATGCGCGATAATGCCGTTGTGCAAAAATAGAAGCTCTCGTGGCCACTGCGGTGGCATGGTGGGTTGGCCGTCCCGCCCCCGACTCTTGATACCATGGGAGTTTGGCAGTCTCTCCAAATTAAGCCGTCGGCGATCCGCTCGCAACCTATCCATGGCGTAGACAATACATACCATGTGCGGCATGAAGGCCTGTAAAGCCTGATGGAGTTACGCCAATATCCGATCCAAATGAGATCCACTTCACAGGGGTACGTGAGAAATTGATCCAGGGCACTATCCGTTCGGGTGGATTCATCTTGTGGTTCAATCGAGTCGGAATGCACTCTCGTGTTGTAGATTGGCAGTCCGCTCAGGCGCGACTGATCGATACCACGAACTTCGCTTTGGCAAAGACACGTGCCACGGGAAAGAGCGACAGACATGACCGAAAGTTACGGAACCGACCCGGTCTCGGCGATCGCAGAAAACGACGCCAGGGGCGAGGTCGCGGATATCTTCGCCGACATTCGCGCGACCATGGATATTCCCATGCTGACTTCGATTTGGCGCACCCTTGTGGCGACCGACGGTGGCTTGCCCGCCGCATGGGCTGCCGCGAAACCGCTCTACCGAACAGGCTTGCCGGCTGCGGCATTGGCGCGCGTGATCGCGCACGCGGACCTGCCTGTGCCGGAACAAGTTGTGCCGGGGCAACTGGCTTGTGCCGGTGTTCCGCCAAGCGAGCTTTGCGCGGTGCGTGCCATTGTCGATGCCTACAATCGCTCAAACGGCATGAATATGGTCGCGCTGACCGCGCTAATCGTCGCACCGGCTGCGACACCATGGAATGATCCGCAAGTGGCCTCGCCTTCACCTTGGCCGACCCTGCGACCGTTGTTGGCGGCCGACGACATAGACAACGAAACGTGGACATTGCTGCAGGAAATCAACGGTTTCGGTGGCGGCAAGGGGGGCTTGGCCACGTTGTGGCGACATCTGGCTCATTGGCCGGGGCTTCTGGCCGTGATTCACGCCGGATTCGCACCATTGCAGCAAAGCGGCGCATTCGCGCGTGCGATGCAAACGGTGCATGAACTTGGCCGGGCCGAAGCCGCGCGCCTCGCCCATCTGCGACCCAATCCGTTGGCTCTGCCGGACGCACCTGAACGCATGATCGTGAATTATGTGGCGACGCCGGAGGCGGTCGCGCGCATGGTCACTCTTGGCCACGTACTCGCCCGCTGGTTGGCGCCCGCGTCGTCCCGGTAACACGCCAGGCCCCCACCGCGTGAGTCAGCGTCGGGTCGTTTTTCACGGTCCGAAGGCATCCGGCGTCACGTCGCGTGGCGCGGGCGTTGCCGACGAATTTGGGACGAAAGTCAGGGATCGGAGCTAGAGCGCTTTCCGACCAACCAAGGCCAGACATGCGAAGCCGCAGTTTCGATCCGAAGCCGTTCTTGTTGGGACTAGAGCCCCTGCGGATTCGGGGCCAGGCGGACGGCGTCGCGAAATCCGATCAACTTTTGTCGATTCTCGTCCCATAAAGCGAGCCGCGCGCATTTCAAACTGCTGAGAAGCGTCAACGGCCGCACATCGCCAAGACTTGGGATCTCATCAAGGCATTCCCGCAAGCGGTAGTTCGGCACTTTGCTGGATAAGTGATGAATATGATGCAGCCCGATATGGCCGGTCATCCATTGCAGTATGTTGGGCAGAAGGTAATACGAGCTGCCGCACAAGGCGGCTTGGACGAAATCCCACTGGCCGGCGCGCCGCCAATACGTGTCCTCGAACTGATGCTGTATGAAGAACAGCCACACGCCGATCGCTGAACCGAGCATCACAAGGGGCAAATGGACTTTGATCATGGCAACCGGGCCAATCAGCAGGGCTAGGCCGGCGACGGCCGCGGCGATCGCCAGATTGGTCACCATAATACTGCGCCACAGGCCTGTACGGATAAGCGGCAGGTCGCGCGGCAGACGATGTTTGATGACGAACAGATAGACCGGGCCAATGCCGAACAGAACGAGCGGATGGCGATAAAGCCGGTAGACCAGGCGGCGCCACCCGGGTAGCGCGCGGTACTCTGCCGCTGTCAATGTGTTGATATCGCCGATGCCACGACTGTCGAGATTACCGGAGCTTGCGTGGTGCTCAGCATGAGCCCGCCGCCAATAGTCGTAAGGGGTGAGCGTGATAACGCTGATCGCGCGGCCGACGACATCGTTGGCGCGGCGCGAACGGAAATAGGACCTGTGTCCACAGTCGTGTTGGATGATGAATAGGCGGACCAAAAAGCCAGCCGCCGGCATGGCCAGCAGCAAGGTTATCCAATAAGCGTAGTCGTGGGCCAGCCACATACCAATCCACAAACCGACGAACACACCGCTTGTGACGGCAAGCTGGATAGTGCTACGCCAGCGAACCGCACGAAAGGCTTTGAGCTGGCCAATCACGGTTCGGGGCTCCGGACAGGTCGGCGGCGCCACCTGCCGTGTCACGCGCTGATTATCGCCCGTGGTGCGAGATCCCGCTCGGCTCAAGTGGCCGAATGCCCCATTTTGCGGCGTCGCGACCGTGCCGCTGGCTGGCTTTCATCTTTGGCATGTGATGATGTCCCGGCTGCATCGCGCGCCAGCCGCGCGTCTCTTTGTGTCGCGAGCAAGACCTGGCGCCGCGCCGCCTCCCTTTCTTGAATCTGCTTCCATTCGGGCGTGTTTGGCTTGCTATCGTCGCCAAAAACGGCTGCGGCGAGTTTTGTGTGATGGGCCATGAAATGAGCGCTCCCTCCGAGCGTATTGGATGCGCGTCGAGGCCCGGTTCGTCCGGGCGTTGAGGATGCGGCGGGACGAGTGCGTTCACGCACCTATCCCGCCGCGCGAATCGAATATTACGAAACGCCTATGTCAGGCGTTTTTCAGGTTATCTGCGGCAGACTTTCCGCGCTCCTGAACGACGTCGAATGAGATCTTCTGTCCTTCGACAAGCTCGTCCATGCCAGCCCGCTGGACCGCGCTAATGTGGACGAAGACGTCTTGGCTTCCGTCGTTCGGCTCGATAAAACCGAAACCACGCTGATGATTGAAGAATTTTACAGTACCAATAGCCATGAAGGCCTCCTTTGGATTTGAGTGAGCCCGATCCGCGCGCGATTATCTCGACGCGCGGCGCGGCGTATTCATTGGCTTCATGGATGTCTTGAGGAGACGCCCTCAGCGGGCGAGTCGGCAAGCGGCCGAAGCAAATAACTACCCACCTAGTGTGGGCCCCATCGCATCGGATTGCAAGGTCACCGAAATCCGATACCCGACATGCACAATTGAATCGGCCGTCTTCGCCACGAAAATACCCATCGCGCATCAAATCCCCAAATCGCGGTCAGTTCCACCCACTCAACCACAACACGACGCCTTACTTTCCCCATAGCGTTAAACTCGCCCGCGGTTTCTTCCACTGCGCTTGTCCGACACCTGCCGTATCGGTGCCCGTCGCCACCTTCGAGCAGCGGCACGTGTCCTAGAACCCTTCACAAGCGCACGCATGTCGTCCGGCAGTGATTCCGGTCCTGAATTGGGGATCGCGCGGAAGAAACGGCCGAAGCAGGCAGCGAACGCCTATTCCTTCCAGCCCCAAGGGTCGCCAATTGTGGGATGTCCGACAACCGACCGCAAATCCCAATTCTGCGGCGACGCCAGCGTCTTGCTGCCACTGTGAAGAATACAAACACCGACAACGCCTAGATCGACGGCGTGGGCAAACTCATTTCGCCGACGCAGGATGTCCCAAGCCTCGCGCATGTCGTGTGACCACGATATATCGTCAAAAACGACAACCGCTCCGTCGGCCAGGTACGGCAAGAGTCGATCGAGATAATGGATCGTCGCGACTTTTTCGTGATGTCCGTCAATATACGCAAAGTCAATACGCTCATCGAGCGCCGGGAGTTCGCTGTCGATTGCCTCATCGAAGAGGCGATTGATGACCCTTGCATGTGGTCCGATCTGGGCAAGGCTCTCGGCGGCAATGCGCGCCAGAGCTTCCGAGCCTTCGACCGTGATGAGTGTTCGAACCGTTGGTGCCAAAGCTAAATAACTTGCCGAGATCCCGGCGCATGAACCCAATTCGAACACAACGTTTGACTCGAAGCTTCGCGCGAGCAGATGAAGAAAAGTGCCCCAACGTTTGTCTTTGCCGGTTGCCGCGATTCGCTCCCTTGTGAGCTTCAGAACCTTGCCCGGTTTCGGCCGACGCGACTCCGCGTCTCCATCACCAACCGCGCTGCCAGGTTTCGGTGAATACCAAATCTCAATCTCTTTATTCCCGCGCGATGAAATCTCAGCGCGCCGTGTTTCTACCTTAGCAGCGACGACCTTCGCCGCAGGATCGAGCTTTCCGGTTATCAAATAAGTGAGCGGCAGCGAAAGTTCTAAAGGCATGCCGGATTCAACGAGCGACATCAATTTTGCTTGATTTCGCCCTCGTCGAGCCACCCGAGTTATCGCCGGCCCCACTTTCTTAAGGATTGTCTGCAGTCGTGCCTCCGTCGGCAAAAATGTCCGTGATCCTCCGACCGCATTGGGTCGGGTGGCTTGTTGTCACCATGCCCCACACCTTTGCGAGGTTACCATAATTCGTTCCCAACCAGTGATTTCAATCACCGGCGTTCTGGAAAAGATCGCATGCCCGAAAACGCCGGGTTGGGTCTCTCGGTCCTCGAATGTGCCAGTGAGATCTGTCCGGTAATTGGCCAACAAAGATAATTCAACCGTTTGCAATCGATTTGGGCGGACGCCGAAAGGTCTCTATTTTTTGTCGTGCTAACTAGAATCTGATATAAGTTAAATCAGATACTTAGAGAAATCGCGATTCCCCGTATTTCACCGACTTGGTCGGCAAACAAGTGCCCGATCGGCCTCTTTAGCAGCCTCGGCTATCTCCCCTACGTGTCTAACGCCATGAATTGCATGAATTTAGTCCATCGTTGAGACGACAAGAGTGTGCCGTTCGGCGGTTTTGTCGCCGCTACCGCGCCAGCCTCGATCAATGGCGCGACACGGTGCGTTTGCTGGCGATTGCGGTGTGCCCGCTTCCGAACAATCACTGGGTGATCAGCAGGCCCATACTGACGGTCCCGACAACGCCGGCCACCTGCCCGATGCGTTTGCGATCGGTTTGAAAATGGCGGATGTTTAGGTCGACGCCGATTCTTATGGTACCGTGACCTGTTTGCCCGTTTTCGCCGACTCGAACACCGCTTCCATGACGGCCGTATTGCGAACCATCTCATCGGGCCTGATCGGGTAGTCGGCGACACCCGCTACAGCATCCGCAAACGCCTCCAGATTGTCGCGGACCGGCTGCGCGGCGGGCACGTCCTGGACCACGATGGCGTCTTCTTCGTAGCATGTCTGCACGATCCAGCCGCGCGGGTTCTCGACATGCGCTTTGTCGCGGATTTCGATCCAACCCTTGGCGCCATAGACCGCGAATCGCGAGATAAACGGCGTGGCCGAAAGCGCGGAAACGAATGCAATAGCGCCGGACTTGTACTTCACCATGGCGCACGCGGCATCGCCATTCGGCATGGTCGAGGCAAGCGTTTCGGCCGAGGCCAGCGCGGTGTCAGCTTCGCCGAGCATGGCGGTTGCGAGGTCGAACATGTGAATACCGGTCGCGGTCATGCCACCCGCGGGCGCATCGGTGGGCGCGAGCCGCCAATTCTCGCTACCCAGTTTGCAAAAACGATCATGGCTAAAATTCGCCTCGACTTGGAGTATTGTGCCCAACGTGCCGGAACGGACCGTGTTGAGCGCATCCGCGACCGGCGGCTCCCAGCGGCGCTCATGGCCGATGCCAAGCACCAAGTTGCCCGCCCGGCACGCCGCGACACTGGCTTCGGCACCGGCCTTGGTGAGAGACAATGGCTTCTCGCAGAACACGTGCTTGCCGGCAGCCGCAGCCGCGCGGACCTGCTTGTCGTGCAAATTGTGCGGTGTGGCGAGGATCACCGCGTCGACCTCTTCGTCGACCAACGCGGCGTCAGAGTTGTCGAGGATTGGGAAATTGACCGTTCTGGCGACAGCCGCCGCAGTATCCGCGTCCGGTTCAATACCCATGACGATGGTCATTTTATCGCTGCCGGCAATCGAGGCCGTCAGCTTTTTGCCCCACCAACCGAGCCCGACAATCGCCACGTTAATCATTGCAAACACCTTTTCAGATCGGTCTGGCGCAATGTGCGCGTATGAGTAGACGACGGTGGTCAAATTGAGCCGAGCGAAACTTGAATGTGAACTGCTCGATCGCCGAAAGTTCCAAACCAAGGCGGAGGCGCGCATGGCCATCTTCGAGTTCATCGAGGGCTGGTACAATCGCGGTCGACGCCACTCAGCCCTTGGATACAAGTCGCCCATCAATTACGAAAGGTGCGTCACCAAACCGCTAGAATCTGCAAGCCTTTAATTGTCCACGAATACAGGGGAATTCCAGCCCCAGATCATGCTCTTCCAGCCACGGGCGGATGTCTGACATCAGCCCTCCGCCGCTCAGTTTACACGCGGCAATTCGCACGTGCAGCTACCCTCGGAACGATCAGTAATGGCTAACTTGACCCGTGGTCTAAAAGGGCAGAGCATGGCAGCTCTGCCCTCAGATTCAGACATCAACCTGTTCTGCGACGTTGGGCGCGTCGTCAACCTCAATTCCGAGATGTCGGACCGTGCTCTCGGTTTTTTGTATGACCGAGCGGCAATTGAACGGCCCTGAGATTGCCTGTGCGCCGATCGATCAGGGTCGCCTTCGTTCGGCGCAGAGAATGGGTCCCAGACAGGGCGGGATCCAGCCCAATGCTGGCTATCCAGTTCGATACCAAACGGGCATATTGGCGGGTCGTGAGCCGGCGGTTTCTGCCCTTTCGGCCTGAAAACAGGAACTCACCCGCCTGCTTGTTGGCAGCTTTGCGGTATTCGTCGACGGCCTGTCGTGTCTGCTCGGCAATCTCGAATTTGATGGGTCGCTTGGTTTTCAGTTGGCGAACGGTCGTGCGCTCGAGGGCATAGCCATGCGGCGCAACATTTTCGACCTTTAGGTTGACGACGTCGCAACCAGGCAACTTACTGTCGTTCGCAAGATTGAATAACGCCAAGTCCCGCACCCGTTTGGCCAACTGCAAGCGGATCCGAATCGCCCAAACATGCTTTGGCTGGAGGGGTGGTTTTGGGCTGATCAGCTTGCATTTGTTCCACGGACCACGTCGGCGGGCGATAACCCGAAACTGCCTGACATCCTGCATCTGACATCTCCTTAAGCCGGAATTCAAAGCGAGTGATCAGATTGGATGGAGTGTGGGTTTGTTCAGACTGATTTACTGCTGGAAAAACGCCGCGATATGACCAAAACGTGCGCTGAGGGCATACCGGTCGATCATGGCCCTTTCTCGGCACCGGAACGCTTAGCCAGGATCAGTCATTCCAGATCGCAACGACTCCCGGGCGGTTGTGCGCGTGTCATGGCGTCGAGATGCGCGCGCGATTGTAGCCGTGCACACTGGTTCGGTGCCTTTGGCGGGGCGCACGAACGCCACGCTCTCCGATCTCCGTTATGGTATCCTTGGGCCGGCGGGAAATGGGCGATTGGCCAACCGCGGTTCGGGAGCCAGGCGAGCTTCGGGTGGTCCGGCGCGTTTAGAAAGCCGACCATCTCTGCGAAGCTGTGCCAGACCCCAAGCTTTGCGTGGCACTGTAGGTGGTGAGTGACGCCGACACGACCCGGAGTCGCACTTGGATTCCGTGCTCAACATCCTAGGCAGAAAGCGCCCTGGCGGCCAATCGCAATCGGCCCGGAACAGGAGGGACACAAGCATGCCCCAGTCGCCATTGACCCGTCGAGCATTCCTCGGGGCGGGCACGGCCGCGTTCGCATCGGCGCCATACATCAAGGCCGGCCGCTCTGCGGGCACATTGTCGTTGGGGCTCTGGGATCATTGGGTGCCCGGCGTCAATCAGGCCATCGAAAGTCTGTGCCTGAAGTGGGGCGCCGCCAACAACGTCGAGGTGACCGTCGATTTCATCACCAATATCGGCAACAAGCTTCTGCTGACCGCGCAAGCGGAATCGCGCGCGCAAACCGGTCACGACCTGCTTTATCTCCCCAATTGGGGTCCGACAATGTTCCGCCGGTCACTCGAGCCGCTCGATGACGTGATCGAGGAGATCGTGGCGGTGTACGGTCCAATCGATTCGACCGCAACCCATCTGGCGCGTCTGGACGGTGCCTGGCGGGCGGCTCCGGCGCCGAGCGGATCGCTGGCATTCGCGCAGGCGTCGCGCACAGATTTGTTCGCAGCCCACGCCGGGATCGACTTGAAGGCGGTCTTTCCCTTCGGCGGCAGCCGTGACCCTGGGCTGGTCGAAGGGTGGAACTACGATGCGTTTCTGAGTGCGGCGACGGCCCTGCATGACGCCGGCTATCCGTTTGGCGCCGGCATTGCGCCGACGCCGGACTCGGCGCACTGGTTGGGTCAATTGTTCGCGGCCTTCGGAGTGGTGGTCGCCGATGAAAGCGGCGAGCCGCGGATCAACTCCGAAGAAACACGGCTGGCTCTGGACTATCTGTCGCGACTGACCGCCGTGATGCCGGAGGGCGTCTATGCCTGGGACGATGCGGGCAACAATCGCTGGCTGATTTCCGGGCAAGGCTCGTCCATCTTCAATCCACCCAGCGCCTGGGTGGTCGCCAAACGGGACAATCCCGCGGTCGCGCGCCACGTCTGGCACCACGACTCGCCGCGCGGCCCCGCCGGTCGTTTCCGCGCCATGTCGCCAGCCTACTGGGGCGTATGGTCCTTTTCCGGCAATATCGGCGCGGCCAAGGCGCTATGCCGGCACGTCAACACGCCGGCGGCCATCGGCCACATGCTGCGCGCCGCCCAGGGCTTCGACTTGCCGGTGTTCCCGCGACTGTACGAAACAAGCGATGTCTGGGATGCTGCCGGACCGCCGGCCGGAACGCTGTACAATTATCCGCTCCGCGGCGATGAAGAGACGTACGTGGTTGGCTATCCGGCGCCGCCTGACCTAGCCTCGCACATTTTCGCGCAGCGATTTCATGCCAATCTGGTTGCGCGTGTGACCCAGGGTGACGAAAGCATAGACGACGCGATCTCGTGGGCTGAAAACGAGCTTGAGGGATACATGCGTGGCTAACGCTCAGTGACGCTCTCGGCCCGTCGGACTCAGGGTCGACGCCAACCCATCTTTTGAGCGCCGTGTCCACGCGACAGCGACCAGCGACTTAGGGGCCGGTGTCCGTCTTAGGTCGAAAAGCGCTCCAGACGCGCATTCCAGTGAGCAACCGGTCAGGTCACTCAATAATTCCCATATTGGAGAATTCGGGTGTCGTTGTCCCACAGGCGGCCCAGGCTTAGCCCTGGTTTGTATGCGAATGGTTTCTTGGTCAGCACATCCTCGTCCAAGTCGACGCCCAAGCCCGGCTTCTCCGGAAGGTCGATAAAGCCATCCTTCGGTATTGGGAAAGATGGGTCCTTCAGGATCTCTTCATAGAGTGGGATGTCGCGCGTGAAGAACTCCTGTATCAGAAAATTGGGGGTCGACGCATCGACATGCAGATTTGCCGCGACCATGTATGGCCCTTGCTCGGTATGCGGCGCCACGGGGGTGTAGGACGCGTGCGCCATGGCGGCGATTTTCTTCATCTCCAAAATGCCGCCGCAGTGGATGATGTCGGGTTGGGCGATCGCCACCGCCTGTTTCTCGAAGACCTCCCACCAACGCCACTTGGTGACGATGCGTTCGCCGGACGCGACCGGGATCTTGATTGCGTTTCTCACTCGAGCCAAAGCGTCGACACTGCATTCAGGGCAGATCGGTTCTTCGAACCAATAGGGTTTGAACGCCTCGATATCCCGCGCGGCTTGGATCGCATCCTCAGGGCTCAGCCGGCCGTGGACTTCGATCAACAGTTCAACATCATCGCCGACAGCGCTGCGCACCGCGCCGACGATGTCCCGGACTAGGCGCGCATCTTTTCTGGGGACGAAAGCGTCGCTACCGGTATGCCGCCACGGGTCAAACTTTAAATGTTTGAAACCCTTGGCGACCGCATCCGCAGCAAGCCTGCCGTAATAATCCAGAACGTTTTCGTTTGATTCGGACGGGTACGGGATGAACCACGTGTTGCCGTAGACCGGTATGCGGGGATGGCACGCGCCGCCCAGGAGTTTGTAAATCGGGACATTGAGGCTCTTGCCCAAAATGTCCCACAGCGCGATTTCAACGCCGGCCAGCGCATTGAGAAGCGTGTCGTCCGGCCGCCGGTAGCTATCTCGATAAATAGTATTCCAAAGCAGCTCGATTCGACCCGGGTGTTGGCCGATCAAATAGTGTTCAAGTTCGTGAATTGTTGCTTCGCAGGCCCGCTCGCGCCCCATGCCGCCGGCCTCACCCCATCCGTAGAGGCCTTCATCCGTTTCGATTTTCACAAAAATCAAATCTCGAAAAACGCCGTCGTAGGGCAATGTTTTCACGGCCGTGATTTTCATACTTTGATCCCCCCTCGCGAACGCGCCGGATGTCGTGTTCAAGGTTGGTCCGTACGCGCGATCCGGCAACAAACTTAACATACGTGGGAGGGCAAACGGCGTGCCAGGGCTCCGACAGTGGCATGCGCGTTTCGCAATTGTGGGGCGCGACAATATCGGCCCGTTGCTTAGGCATGCGACAGGATCAAGTCCGCGCATTTTTCGCCGACCATGATGCTGGGCGTATTGGTGTTGCCCGACGGCATGGTTGGAAAGATCGAGGCATCGGCGACGCGCAGGCCTTGCATGCCATGCACCCGCAATCGATCGTCGACCACCGCGTCCTTGCCCGGTCCCATGCGGCAAGTGCCGATCGGGTGGTAGGCGGTCTCGGCGTTCGCGCGAAGCCAACTCTCGATCTTGTCGTCGGTATCGATCGTGGGCCCGGGCGAAAATTCTTCTCCGCTGTAAGCCGCCATCGCGGGCGCGTCGACGATTTGGCGTAACATCTTAAAACCTGCGTTGGTTGTATCTCGGTCGATGGGGTCGCTCAGGAAATTGAAGTGGATCGCCGGCTGCTCGCGCGGATCCGCAGACTGGATATGGACAGTGCCCAAACTTTCGGGACGCAATTGATAGCAGGCGGCGGTCATCGCCGCGAAATCGTGCAGCTTACGGTGCTTGGGATCTTTCACCGCGTAGGGAACGAAAAACATCTGCACATCAGGCGTTTCGAGCCCCGTGCGGGTTTTCAGGAACGCGGTCAGCGGGGCTGACGGTAGGCTCAGAAAACCGGTCGATGCGGTGACGTATTTGAACAGCTCGACGGCGCCACGAACGCCACGCACCCGCCCGTTGTACGACGCGCTTTCAGCCTTCACGCGCAATTGTAGCCGCGCGATGATGTGGTCGCGGAGGTTCTCGCCGATGCCGGAAAGCGCGTGGCGTACGTCGATGCCGCATGCCCGCAATATCTCCGGCCTGCCGATGCCGGAGAGCTCAAGCAGCTGTGGCGAGGCGATGGCACCGCCGCAAAGAATAACTTCGCGCTCGGCACGCACCTCTTCGCTTTGGCCGCGTCGTGCATAGACGACGCCATGGCACCGCAGGCCGTCGAGTATGAGCCGCCGGGCCTCAGCCTCGGTGACCACGTGCAGGTTTGGGCGCTTCATCGCGGGACGCAGATAGCAGTGCGCGGTGCTCATCCGCCGGCCGCGCCAAATGGTCGCCTGGGTCTTGGCGATTCCTTCCTGGTCCGGCCCATTATAGTCCGGGTTGCGGCGATGGCCGACTTGTTCGGCTGCGTTGAACAGCGCATCGTAGAGCGGATTTTTGTCGCCCACCTCGGATACCCCGAGCGGCCCACCTTTGCCCCGCACGCCGTCCACGGCTTTGTCATGATTTTCCATGCGCCGAAATAGAGGCTCGACGTCCTGCCAGCTCCAGCCGCGATTGCCACGCTGCGCCCAGGTATCGTAGTCGAGGCTCTGACCGCGTACGTAGACCAGGCCATTGATAGACGACGAACCGCCAAGAAGTTTTCCGCGCGGCACCGGAATGACCCGGGTGTGGGTCCCATCTTCGGGCTCAGAACGATAGCGCCAGTTGACACCGGGGTGATCGATGAACAGCCCAAAGCTCACCGGTAGCCGCGCTAGGGGGTGTCCCGCTTTGCCCGCCTCGATCAGCAGCACCCGGTTGCCCGGCTTGGCGGTCAATCGATAGGCCAGCGCAGAGCCCGCCGAACCTGCTCCAACGATGACATAGTCGTAACGTGCGTCCGCCAAATCTCTCACTCCCACCACACGTTTGGTCACTCGACCATCGGATGCAACGAGCTTTTGCCAAGGTCAAGCGAAGCTCGCCAGTTTAGCAACTATGCTGCGGCCATGTGATAACCGAGGACCGAGCGCGGCCGGTACGTGCTTTGGCAGCGCAGCTGATCGTGCACCACCGAGCATTCACGAGAAGGGCCCGCATATGCAGATTGATGAAAACTGGCTCGCCCAACACACCGAGACAGCTCTTGAACCGGACCTGCCGATCATCGATCCGCACCATCACTTATGGGACCGACCGGGCGACCGGTACATGCTGCGTGATCTGGTCGCCGACACCGGTTCCGGGCACAACATCACCGCCACCGTCTATGTCGAATGGAGCGCCATGTATTGCGCCGACGGTCCAGCCCACATGAAACCGATCCGCGAAGTGGAATTCGCCAATGGGATCGCGGCCCAAAGCGCGCGTGGCGAGTTCGGACCAATCCGCGCTTGTCACGGCATTGTAGGCTATGCAGACATGACCCGGGGCGCGGCGCTGGATGAGGTCTTGGCAGCGCAGATGGCCGCCGCGCCAACGCGCTTTCGTGGCATACGCCATTCAGTCTGCTGGGACCCGCATGAGGATGTGCGGCCGGTCAAGGACCGGCCGCCGCACCTATACGCGGATCAAGCATTTCGCGCCGGTGTCGCGCGGCTCGGCGCCTTGGGGCTTAGCTTCGAGGCTTGGATGTATCATCACCAAATTGCCGAGCTCACCGAATTGGCACGCGCGATTCCCGACATCACAATCGTCTTGGACCATTTTGGCGGTCCGCTCGGGACCGGTCCCTATGCGGGCCAGCAAGAGTCGATCTTTCGCCAGTGGCAGGCAGATATTGCGGCCTTGGCCACATGTCCCAACGTGGTCGCGAAATTGGGTGGTATCAATATGGCGATCAACGGCTTCGGCTGGCACCTACGTGCGCACCCACCGAGCTCCGCGGAACTCGCCAGCGCAACCCGGCATTATTATTTGCACAGCATCGATTGTTTCGGACCGGACCGATGCATGTTCGAAAGCAATTTCCCGGTCGATAAAATGTCCTGCAGCTATGCCGTTTTGTGGAACAGCTTCAAGTTGATGACCAAAGACTTCTCGGCAGCGGATCGGGCTGCCTTGTTTCACGATACGGCCGCGCGCGCCTACTGCCTAGATGGTGTATGATCCGGCCCATGGCGTAGCGTCGCCGTGGTCACCAGAGAAAACCGCGAGTAAGTCGGGCGGATGTCGGGCTCAAGCGAAAGTCATTGCCACCGGCTCGCCGGTGATCTCGAGGCGCGAATGCGCAGCGACTTCGTCGCGCATGGGCTCGGAAACGTGAATGTCCACGAGGTCCAGCGTGTTTTTGATGCGAACGATACGTGCCGCCAGTGGCTCTCTGTTGCGCAAGGTCCTTATGGCTAGGCGGACAGCGGCCGCGCCATCAGCCATCGCGATCGGGATCTTCACGGCTTCGAGATAGGTCGAGGCCACGAGGTTTGAGTAGGTCACGCCGAAGTCCACACGGTCGAACAGACGCTGCGTGATAATGTCGGCGGCGGCGATACCCGCTGCGTTTCCCTTGGTCGCATCGGTCAGGTCGAGAAACACCATCTTGGCGACGCGTGGCTTGTTGAAACCGGGGGCGCCGCGTGCGCTGCGACCGGTGACGTTGGCGTCGGCACCGCCACCCGAGATGTTCTTGCCGATCTCGTCGACCACCAGCACGTCAATATCCTCAAAGAACAGACGCGCCATCAGCTCCTTCGCTCGGCTTTGCAGCTGGCGCTCGCGCGCGAACAAGGTTTCTCCGGTCATCGCCTCGACAATTGCCGTGGTGTCGAAAGCATCCTCCACCAGGCCAATGCCGAAAAGGAAAGGGATGTGGCCCATCAGTGCCTCGGCAGCGTCGGGGATATCGGTGCCGAAGTCGTCCAAGGGATAGCCACGATGAATAGCGCTGGCGCCGGCGATCTTGCCCATGCCGATGACCATCATTTTCATCACGCCGCTTTCCACCGGCCCACGATAGGCCGGGTGAGGCTTGACCCGATTGATGCAGACGACGCCGTCTGCCTGGTGCGCGTACTTGTCCATGTGGATGGGCACGCCATGCGCCGTTTCGGCGACCACCACCGTCTCCATGGTGGCACGCACCGGCGCGCCGGTCTCAGACTCGGTGATGCCATAGCCGGCGAGTAATCCGGCCTGCGCCTCGGCGTCGCCGCCGCCGTGGCTGCCCATGGCGGGAAAGACGAAGGGCGATGCGCCCCGCGACTTGAGTTCGGCCACAAGTGCTTTGACGGCGATATCGATGTTCGCGACGCCGCGACTGCCGACGCCGATAGCGATGCTCGCACCTGCGGAAATGGTGGCGGCAATCTCAGGCTTGGCAAGCTCGGCGCGCACGGCAGCGGCGACGTCGTCAATGGTGTGGCGCGCGAAGCGCTGGCGCACGGTAAACATGCGCGGTACGGCAAAATCGAGACCGCCGGGAATGTTGATTTTGGCTTGCGAAATGGAGCCCAACGGCATCAGCGGTCTCCTCACGGATCACGGCCATTACATATGGCACGTGTCGGAGCGTTCAAGGCGCGTACAACCCGTGCAGCCAGCCGGAGGGGCAAAGGCTCTTCACGGTGGCTAACGTGAGCTGGCGCGGTCGCTCGCGTCGCGGAATCAGACTGATCGAACATCGGGCGCAGACGGGCGCAGACGGGCGCAAGCGATTGAGGTCAACGCAGGCCGGCAGACAACGCACGCAGGAACACAACCCACTGAAGCGGTGGTTCTGCCACAATATTGTTGGGGAATGCCGCGGCGTCGGCGCCCATTGCGATCGGTACATTCCAAACATCCAATGCGGCCAAAACCGAGGTTCAGGCGCCGTAGTCGTTTGGGCCGCTTGGAATCATTTCCCGCTGTCAGAGCAGCGACCGATGCACGTCCGGTAGCAGCTGAACGAAAGACGTTTCAGTAGCTTACGTCGGCTTGTCGGTGGAATCCGGATGTGTGAGCCAGGGCCCAAGTGAGTAGGCCCCTAGAGCGCGTTCCGAGCATATTGAATTAATTCTGTTTGCGGTCCGGCGCGGTGGTCCACACAAAGGGCGCCGCAACGCGCCGCTCGTGTCCCGAAACCGCAGTTCGTCACGTCTGACCCCAGGCACCTTACGAACTTCGGTTTCGTCAGGACACGAGCCGAATATTTGGATCTCGTGCGGTTCACGGATCGAACGTTCGCTCTGGTGCTCGCTGCGAGATCAAGCGAACGTCCGATCCACCGCACGCGCGCATCGGGCAAGTCGGCCGACCAATGTGGTCGTCCACATGGATTCCCATTGGGGGACGCCTGCCGGTCGCAAACCCGCAGGGCCGGGCGATTTTGTGACAATCGCGACGACGCTGTCCGTAGCCGTATGCCCGATACGGCCTGCGGACATCGACTTGATCTTGTCACAAAATCGCTTCGGCAGGATGGTTCAATATGCTCGGAACGTGCTCTAGCCAAGGGGAGATATCAACAGCCTGTCATCGGCAGCAACTCGTTCCCGCCTGAATTGGCGGACAAGGCACCGTCCCATACGAACAGAAGACACAGCAATCCCCAGCTTTCGGCTTCAACAGAGCCCCACACCCTTCGCAATCGTAGAACCACTGACACGAATCCGTGGGCATGACCTCCTGCTTACGATGGCCGCATTCGGGACACGTCACCGTGGATTTCAATTCGACGTGGCTATCTGCCGCTTCCATAGCACATAAACCCTTAACCAGATGAACAATACAAGCGCCGGCATCAGGACGTCGTCGATCCAACCGAGGACCCGGGACACGCCGACGGCGGTCGGCAGGACGACCCGCAACGGCGTGAAGCAGCAGAGGGTCGCAACCACTTTGGCGACGATGCCGACACCCAGAAGCGTCGAGATTCGCATCCGGTGGGTTACAGGTGTCGCGAACGGGCTGACGCCAACCAATGAGACAGGCCAACCACGGCGCCACCATAGATCAAAAACCCGGATAAAGGTCCCGCGAATTCGTATAGCTCGTGATCTGACTTCCACGTGTGGCCCACCGCGTGGGCTATGAGAATTGCATCGACAACTATCTGGCTAGCGCGCCTGAGACTCGGTGACCGATGACCGGTTAGCCAGAAGATAACGAAAAACAGTGGGATGTGGCCGACCACGAACACTGTCTGCCCGGTCTCATCTGGGAGCAACTCCAGTAGCGGTAGAAGACGCCATTCATGACGCGCCATTGCGTCAAGTTCGTGACACGCGAGAAGCGAAAGTCCCAGATAGAACAGGACATGTTTCCAATCACTGTGGTCGCGTTCCATTCTTACTCTCTACCCTTGTGGCGCTCAAAGCCGGCAATAAGCTAGGGGCGTCATCTAGGCAACGTCTGGAATTGAGCAGGATTCTCCAACACGTGCCGTGGCTTGATGGTTGAGCGGGCGCGGTCGCGGCAGATGTTGGAGAACCCTTTACATGTTCGGCTGCCCCGTGAAGCTTTGGATAAAGACCGCAGTTGATACTGAAGCGGCCGATCCATGAACGCGCCCTGGGTCAAATTGGGATTCATGCAACCTCATCAAGGGTGCTTTGTGCAGTCGAACATAAGGCCCTCTCCAGCAGCATGCGAGCCAAGAATGCCGCCGCGTGTCCCCATTGCCCTATAATCGTGGCGAGCCATGAAAGGACATAGACCAGCGAATGCCGGGAACCGTCGCCAATTGAGGCAACCACTTCATGCTTGGGAGGCGTAGACCGTGACGGAAGAAGACGAAGTACTGATTGCTCGAATCCGCCCGATCCTGAAGCACCACAAGGGATACTCCGAGAAGAAGATGTTCGGGGGCGTTTGTTTCATGATCAACGGCAACATGTGCGCCGGACCTTGGAAGGGTTCGCTGATAGTGCGGCTGGACAAGCAAAACCACGCCGAAACCCAATCGGAGCCGCACGTGAAGCCGATGGACATCACCGGCAAGGTCATGCGCGGTTGGGCGTTGGTTGAGCCGCCTGGGATCAGTTCAGATCACGCCCTCAAGGTGTGGCTACAGCGAGCAGTCAAGTTCGCCCAATCGTTGCCACCCAAATGATCGTGCGTTTGTCGGGCGGTGGCGGCGAAAGAGCCTGAACGGCACTGCCGATTGTGCGAAATCTCACCCAGGCGGAGATATTATGGCGCCGGGGAACCGTCCACGATCAGCGCGTCCAGAGCTTCAAGCTCTGCGGCGCGCGGTGGTTGCCACCTTGCTTCAAAGAAATCGAAGATTGGCCTTGGTATGGTCAATCCGCCGAGCTCGTTAGCTGTTCGATTACGTTCCTCAACACGCCTCCATCTTTCCGCAGGATCAACTTTCAAATAGTGCAGTTTGATCCCCGCTCCCCGCTTTCGGATGGCCGCGGCAACTTCCGCCCGGCGTTTCGCTTGGGCAAGACCAATTTCAATGACCGAGGACGAACCCGTGTTTGCCAACTCCAGAGCGGTTTCCAGTATTCTGTTTTCACAACGTGTGGCGCGTTCGCTGATCCAGTCCCAGTCTGTGGGATCATTGAGGTCCGGGCCGAACAGGCCGACCATCCAGTCGTCCAGCGTAAACCGGACAATGTTCATGTCCTTGCTGATGCATTCCGCATACGTCGTTTTTCCAGCACCAATTGATCCGCAGATGAGGTGAATTGTTGCCAGTTCTGATCGTTTCATAGAATTTCTTTTTCAATCCTTGCACACAAAGCCCGGTCAACTTAGCAGAGAGAAGGACTGCGTTCCCAGCCAAGTGAACACGCTTGGTCAGCGAAAGATACGAACGAACGCCTGGGCCGCTTTGCATCAGATCCGGAGGTCAGGTCGGAGTGCGCGACGAGTCGGCTATCGGCGCTTGAGCGGCCGAGACCCCGGAAAACCCGACTTTCGAAGTCCGAAGTCGACTGTCTGGCGCCTGGCAGAAGCAGCACAAGATAACAGCACACAGCCGGCAGCTGTCATTTCTCGCCGTCGGCTGGCATCTCGCGCGACGTCCCCGGGCAAGGTCGATCAAATCGGGCCGAATGTCAGATCTTGGGGCGAATATGGAATTTGTATCAAACGCTTACGGACTCCTCGGAATAGCCGGCCCCATCCTTTGATATCACGCCTGTTGAATTGCTTTTCGCCTTCCGTAGATTGCGAACCACTAAACAGCGGACCAGGGAGGGGCGCGCGTTGCATCGTCGAGCGGGCGCCAGGGCCGAACCTTCGTGATGAACGAACCCCTCGCCACGCCCCGGCAAGATCTCACCCACGCCGCAATTCCGGCGTTGTTTCTGATGTTGTGGAGCAGCGGCTTCATCGCCGCCAAGATCGGGCTCGCCCACGCCGAGACCCTAACCTTCTTGGGTTTGCGCTATGCCCTAGCCACGCTGCTGATGACTGCCGTCGCCATCGCCATGCGCGCGCCAAGACCGAAGAGCTGGCGCGACGCCGGCCATATCGCCATCGCCGGTGCCATGCTCCAGGCGATTTACTTCGGCGGTGTCTGGCTGGCCTTGGGAAACGGCGTTGGCGCCGGTGTCGCAGCACTAATCGTTTGCCTGCAACCAGTGGTCACCGCCGCCCTTGTCGGCCCCATGCTCGGCGAGCGGGTGTCGCCGCGCCAGTGGCTTGGCCTGGTTCTGGGTATCGTTGGCGTTGCCCTGGCGGTGGCCCGCAAACTGGCGCTTGATCCGGGCAGCGCGGAGGGCATGGCTTGGGCCTTCGTCGGGCTGCTCAGCATCACATTCGGAACCCTTTACCAGAAGAAGTTTTTGCGCCCAGATGGATCCACGCTCGGGCACCGCCCTGCAGTTCTTCGTGGCGACGCTGCTAATAGTTCCGTTAGCGCTGATCTTCGAGGACGGGGTGATCCACTGGACGCCGGCGTTCATCGCTTCGTTGGCCTATGTGGCCGTGTTCCTGTCGCTGATCTCGATGATCCTGCGAACCGTGATGATCCGTCGCGGAGAGATCTCGCGCATGACCAGCCTGTTCTTCCTGGTGCCGCCGGTGGCCACGCTGTTGGCGTATCTGGTTCTCGATGAACCGGTGGGACCGACGGCACTCACCGGCATGGCGGTCGCGATCGCCGGCGTCGCCCTGGTCATGGCACCTGTGGGGAAGGGCCGTCAGACTGCTCGTTGATCGTCGTCCTGGGGGCGGAACGACTTAAGCGGCGAACGCCGACAGTATGCGGGCGGAACGACGAAGTTGGTCCAAGATTTCCCCGGATTCTGCCGTCTCTGACACTTCTTGGCCTATGCCATTTCTAGCCGGGGCTGGCGAAAATGTTGCTTCTGCGGGTTCTTTGGCTGTGAATCCCTCCTATACGGGTGACAGGATGGGCCGCGGCGAAGATGGCGCGGCTGGATGTTGGGGAGAAGTAGCGGCTTTGCCACTTTCATTTCGATGACCAGATCCGCGGCCAAGTTCCGGCACGCAAGCTTGATACCGTGTCGGATTTCGATAGGATCCGCGCTCCACCAACGCACTGGCGCCTATGCCCCGAAAGATCTGACGAAGAAGACCTGCCGATGACAAAAATCGATCTCTTCACGCCGATGACCATTGGCGGACTTCCGCTCTCACACCGCGTTGTGATGGCACCGCTCACACGCATGCGCGCCACGGTACCCGGACACATCGCCAACGAGATGATGGCAACCTACTATGCCCAGCGCGCGAGCCGTGGCGGGTTGATTATCGCCGAAGCCTCGCAGGTTTCGGCGGATGGCCGTGGCGCGCCATGTACGCCCGGCACCCATTCGCCGGCGCAAGCCGCGGGCTGGAAGCGGGTCAGCGACGCCGTGCATGCCAAAGACGGAAAGATCTACTTGCAGCTCTGGCATATGGGCCGATTGTCTCATCCTTCGCACCAGCCCGACGGCGGACTGCCGATCGCGCCGTCGGCGGTGGCTGCCAACTTCGAGATTACCACGCCCGATTTCAAACGCGTGCCCTGCCCGACGCCACGCGCCCTTGAGACAACGGAGATCCCCGGCGTTATCGAGCGCTATGTCCATGCCGCCCACTGCGCCCTGGAAGCTGGCTTTGACGGCGTCGAAATCCATTCGGCGAACGGCTATCTGCTGGAGCAGTTCCTTCAGTCACGAACCAACCGCCGCAACGACGGCTATGGCGGCTCGATCGAAAACCGTTGTCGCCTTGTGTTGGAGATTACGCAGGCGGTTGCCGCGGTGTGGGGGGCGAACCGGGTCGGTATACGCTTGTCGCCATTCGGCATTGCCAACGACAGTGGCGAGGACGAGCCATTGCCGCTCTACGCGTATCTCATCCGCGCGCTCGACAAATTCGGCCTGGCGTATCTCCACCTGATCGAGCCACGGGCCAGCGGCGCCGGCCAACGCGAGGTGGATCACAAGAATGTGCCATCGGCGGCGGAGCTCTTCCGTCCGATGTGGCAAGGCCCGCTGATTGCGGCGGGCAATTTCCGCGGCGACAGCGCCAACGCAATGTTGGCAAAGGGTGATGCTGACGCGATCGCGTTCGGCCGCTTCTTCATCTCTAACCCCGACCTCCCCGAGCGACTGCGCGTAAGTGCTGCCCTGAATCCGTACGATCGCGCGACATTCTACAGCCGCGGACCGAAAGGTTATCTCGACTATCCAACAATGGATGCGTCTGCGGCAGACTAAACCGAAGGCAAAGATGGCCAACGCGATGCCGATCCGATGCCGGCGGCTCTTGCGCCCGAACCCCTTGGCCGAGGACGATGGCCTGGCCCGCAAGAACACCGGCCAACCGCACGAACCTGCCTCAGCCGGCGTCGAACCTCGCTTTGTTGTCAGCCATCCAATTGGCCATGTCCTGCGCCGTCTTGGTATTGTCACGAATTACATCGGCATGTGCTTCAACGTAATGTGGTTTAAGCGCCGCTAGCCATTCTTCGAACGTTGCCCCTTGGGCCTCGTGATTACAGAGGTCGCATTTGACGGTCTTCATGGTCTTTTCCTGATCAAGAGCGGTCACCTACGCTACGTCCAGCGCCACGGTCATACAAATGGTTGTGGCGGCTTTTCTGGGCCACGCGGCTTTGGCCGGCTGATCGCGCGCGCACGACACAGAACAGAGCAAGAAGGCCAGCCTCGACAAACGCGGTGCCCTGACGAAGAGGCCCCAATGAAACGGCGAAGCCCGTGGAAACCGAAAGAAACGGCGACCTACTCCGCGGCCTTCGGCGCTTGGTCCGCTGCGTCCGGCGTGCGCTGCAATTCCTCCCAGCTCCGATAGGCGGTAAATCCGTCTTCATCGAAGAACAGGACCGGGCCATCGCAGAGGAAAAGATAGTCCGTGTCCTCAAGCGCCGTCGTGGCGCCATGCACCATGCCGTTGGGTTCATAGAGATAGTCACCGGCCTCGAGCGTACCGTCGCGCACCTGAAGCTTGCCGGACAGAATGAAGACATGCGCGCCCGAAAGGTGTTTATGTGGTGGTGCCACGTAGCCTTTCAGCCATCGGTACAACACCGCCCAGCGACCGCTCTCGGGACTAAGCCAGAGCTTTTTCATGTACGCCTGACCGGGCTTGGTTTCGATCCATTCCATTTCGGCGGTGCGCACCAGGGTGTCCATGAGTTCGCTGTTCACAGGCGAGATGTCTTGCGGCAGTGCCATGGCTGTTCTCCCGTTGAGGCGCTTGTCGAATCAACAGGCAGGTTAGCGGATCATTCCGATGGTCCGCAATCGACGTGACCCGCCGCCCCAAAGCACAACATGTCGCGATCGCCATCGCATCCAACCGCTGACCAACGGTTCGTCACGTTCTCTCGGGCCCGTATACGAATAGCTGCCGCATTCCTCCTGTGTCTCGGTTTCGAGACCCCACATGCGGGCCGCGTTGCCGCCGAAGATCTTTGCCTTGATCTCATCGGTGAGCTGTGGATATCCGCAGCCGTCGATCAGTTCGTCTGGAATGCGGTTACGTTGCGGCTTGAAGGTCTTCAACGCCGCCAGTTCGTTGTGGTACGGCCAGGCCGAATGAAAGGCGACGAAATCGAGGTCGAGAAAATCGCCGCACGCTCTGTCAAAATCCTCGACATGAGCATAGCGCGCCAAGAATTGGCCAACCGGGCTTCCTTTGTAGCAGCCGATATTTTTGATGCCAAGCGCACGACACTTTTCCCAAACCGGGTAAGCAAGCTTTTCGTCGTCGAACCACCAACCTCGCGCCACCGTCGTGGACGATCTTGCCGAAGTTCTCGACATTCATGTCGGACGTGCCGTTTTCCATAGCGAAGGCTTTGCCGAAATTATCGAGCAGCTCGACGAACCACATGCCTTGTGTCGTGGTGTTGACCGCCAGCATGGCACTGGTCAACCGAAGCGCGGACTTCAGAAACTCGCGGCCCGGCAGTTCCGATTTCTCAGACATTTCATCCATCCGCGCCCGCACCGCATGGCCCATGTGACCGCTCCGAAAGAACGCCGTCCCCGCCTGATACCGATCCCACGGGTTAATCTTCGCTTTCTCAAATTCCTTGAAATGCCGTAGAAGATCTAGCTCCGCGGAAGTTCCTCCCTGTCGATCACTTTTCGCTGTCGTGTGGTGGCGTTGTCATGTGCTGGCTATGCTGCCGCCTCGGTTCTTGGCCGGTCGGGCACCTGCAACAAATCAGCCGAGACTCTTGAACGACATAGCTGCTGAGCCAACTGGTCAGAGATGATCGAGAAATGTGCAAGATTATTGTGAGTTTGGCAGGGCCACTTTGAGCGCGTTTTTCGACTGCGTGGAATCAATGCTGTTGGCGGCCCGATAGGGTCTGGGATGGTGGGTCGGCACCACGATGACTCGACCCACCTCTTGCCCATCCGACGTCGTTATCCGGTCAGGGCAGCGCGAACACCCAGAGTACGCCACCGATCGGCGTCGGCCGCGTGTCGCCGTCCCAACCTCGCTCCGCGGCGAGCGAATTTTCCATGCGCACCGCGTCGACGCCCCAGCCGGCTTGCACGGCAATATACTGCTTGCCGTTGACCGAGTAGGACGAAGGAACCGCGGTAATTCCGGAGTTGGTCTTGAACTGCCAGAGGATCTCGCCGGTCTCGCCGTGGAAGGCCCGGAAAAGACGATCCCTGGTGCCGCCCGCGAAGACCAGGTTGCCACCGGTGGTGAGCAGTGGGCCCCAGTTGAAGGACTCGAAGTTCTGCGTCCACACCTCTTCGCCGGTGTTCAGATTCCAGGCCTGGACTTCGCCGATATGGTCCGAACCCTCGACGTAGTACATCTTGATGTCCGGGATCGGCACGCCGAGCCACAGCTCACCAGGCACCAAGGGCACGTCCTCGCCGATCAACGAACCGCACAGGTTGTCGTTGGCCGGAATATAGAACAGGCCGTTCTTCGGGTTGTACGCTTCCGGTGGCCAGTCCTTGCCACCCCACAACGATGGGCAGAACTTGATGAGTTCGCCGACCACAGGCTTCTTGGACTCGTCGTAACTCGGCCGCCCTGTTTCCGGGTCGATGCTTGTGAAGGCGTCTTGGCGCACATATTTATGCGCGTCGACAAAACCGATGTCCGCGCCCGTGCCGCGATCGAGCAGCCACAGATAGCCGTTGCGCCCCGCATGGGCGAGACCTTTGATCTGCTGGCCGTCGCGTTCAATCGGAACCAGCAACGGGGTGGAAACCTCGTCCCAATCCCACGAGTCGTTCCAGTGATACTGGTGGTGGCCGACAATCTCGCCGTCCGCAACCCGGATTGCGAGCGCCGAGGTGGTGTAGAGGTTGTCACCCGGGTGCAAGTCGCCGGTCCAGGGCGCGGCATTGCCGGTGCCCCAGTAGGAGACGCCGGTATCGGGGTCGTAGTTTCCGGTCAGCCAGACCGAGCCGCCGCCCGTCTTCCAAGCATCGTTTTCCCAAGTTTCATGGCCGGATTCACCCGGACCTGGGATCGTGTGGCGGACCCATTCTATCGCGCCAGTCTCGGCATTTATCGCCGTGATATGGCCGCGGATGCCGTATTCGCCACCCGACGTGCCGACCATGATTTTGCCTTCCGCAATCAGCGGCGCCATGGTCATGTAGTAGCCTGTCTCCCAATCGTCGGTGGCGGTCTTCCAGAGTTCCTCTCCGGTCTCCGCGTTGAGAGCGACCACCATGCAATCCGTGGTCGTGATGTAGACGTTGTTGCCGTAAAGCGCGACGCCACGATTGGTCGGATGGAGCTGGAACAGCTCTTCCGGGATCTCATGCTGGTAGCGCCACAGAAGCTCACCGTTCTCCGCGTCCAGCGCGATCACCTGGTTCTCCGGCGTGGTGATGAACATGACGCCGTCATTGACCACCGGCGGCGATTGGTGGCCTTCGTTGACATCGGTCGAGAATGCCCAAGCCGGCTTAAGATCTTTAACATTCTCGGTATTGATTTCTTCCAGAGGGCTGTAGCCCCAGCCGGCGTAATTACCGCGATACATGAGCCAATTCTCGGGCTCAGGGTTGACGAGCCTGTCGTCGGTAACGGCCGAGTAATCCGCAGCCGCGGCCGCGGCCGCGGCCGCGGGCAGCATCAAAACCCCTGCTACCAGCATGCGACCGATACGCCACACGTATTTTTTAGCATCCATATCTTGCTCCCTCAGTGGGTATGTGTCGCGGACGCAGGCTCCTGGAGCTCGTCTCAATCCGCGACTGGACTTTTTTTCTGGTTCCGCCAAACGACCGTCATGTTCACCGGCAACGATCAGAACGCCCTCGTCCACTGTCGACGGGGCTCAGGCACGGCCCGCTTGCTGGTGCGACCTCCCTTTCTCCCGCGATCAATAAGTTTTCTCGTCTACATATTTCCTAGACAATTGTCTGCCGTCGGTTGCACACGCATTCATGATGCGATTTTCTTGACTATGCTTAAGTGTAGCCACATCTGCCGGATCGTGGCAGATGTGGCTACGCCCTGGCGCCTGTCGGTCGCTAGGGAGGACTCGGTTATGTCAATTTCACGCTCTGATTGCTGTCGCGAACAACGATTTCTTTGAAACGCGCCAGGCCGGTTCGGCGTTGGAAAACCGTGTTGGCGATGATCCAAACCCGAACAACGCGCGTCGCAGGGCCACCAATATGTTGGGCATAGTCGTCGTAGACGTTGCGGCTCTCTGATATCCACTGACCCAGTGAGTCCCGCCCGTTTCGCACCACCATGTGTGTCTCTATTGGTGTCCATCGCGGCAACGGGCAACGAAACACATACCCGACGGGCATGTCCACGCTCCACATGTACGTGATATCCTGGCCATCATCGAATTCGACGGCCATCGACAAATAGTCGTGCGTGACGATTTTGTTCTCGGACAATGGCGACGGCAGTTCCTGCACATTCCAATGCCAGTCCAGCACGGTATCAGGGGCGAGCGGCATGGAAACATCGCGTTCGAGGATACAAACGTTTTTATGAGTATGGCAGCAGATCTCACCGTCCGCGCACGACGAGAATATGCCGCCAGCGCCGAACATGAAGCCTGGTCGCCAGCCATCGGGCAGAGGTGGTTCAGTTTCTAGCCGCGTGACCTCTTCACGTATGGCGCCGGCAACATCGCCTTGATCCAGCAGACTACGCAACCCTGATAGAGGATCGCCGTTCCAGACCAACGCGACGGCCTCGATACGACCATCGCCTTGCTGATAGACGTCTTGTGGCATTGCCACGGCTTCCGCTTTCTCGTCCACCCAATCGGCGATTGCGCGCGCAACCGAAACCGGACCGGAACGGGCCGCAACCATCGTGCCCGTATTGTTCATTGGCGTGTAGATTGGGCTTTCGCCGCCGGCACGCGCGAACAGCGCAATGCCAGGTTCGACCCACACGTCGAGCTCTCTCGCAACCCACCAGCGCCCGCTGGCCAAAAAGGTCACGTGCTGACCTTCTTTAACGTCCAGGCCTATGTCTTTCCAGGGCAGGTCGGTTCCGACGATTTCAAAGCTTGCATAACTATGCAGCTCTGAACTGTCGGCGGCCTGGATGATCCGCTCAATGCCTTGGGTAAACTCGTCGGGCGCCATCAAGGTGTGCATCTGGGTGGCCGCCGCGGTGCGAATATATGACATGACCGTCGGCCCAGAGAGGCCGAGGGCCGCGAGGCCTTTTAGTATTTTCCGCCGCGCGGCGGCGTCTTGAGGCAAATCGAAGTCTGGGTTCTTGATTTCTCTACACATGCTTCCTCCCCAACGGCAATCAATACGCCTTGTACCCTTGCTTGTGTCGCATATGGGGGGCGTCGGTTGGTGATCTTCGCGAAAGTATTTTGTAATTTGATTGTGAGGATTCATCGTGGGTTGGCGCGCGAGGCGCCCCGTGCCATGCCGCGTGAATCAGTTTGCCGACCTGCCGAAGGAGATCAAGACGATGAATGTTGCAGACAAAAAGGCGATTGTGTTCGGCGGAACATCTGGCATTGGCTTGGCCGCCGCAAAGCAACTCGCCGCGCTCGGGGCGTCTGTTATCGCGGTCAGCCGGGACCCGGACAAAGCCGGCGACGTCCCGGCCGGCATCAGCCTTCGAAAATGTGATGTGCGCGATCGCACCGCCGTCTCGGAGCTGTTTCAGACGTGCGCACCATTTGACATATTGGTGAATGCCGCCACGGGTGGTCGGCGCGCCTTGGGGCCGTTTCTGGAAATGGATATGGACGGTTTTCAGAACTCCTTCGACAAGCTGTGGGGCTATGCGAACGTGATTCGCTATGGCACCACACACATGAGCCCGGACGGCACGATTGTGCTGGTCAGCGGGGCGCCGGCGCGCAAGGCGAAACCGGGGCAGGTGTCGTTGTCCTCGGTTGGTGGCGCGGTTGAAGCTTTTGCGCGCGCCGTGGCGCCGGAAATTGCGCCGCGCCGCTTGAATGTTGTATCGCCCGGCTCGATCGACACACCGATGATTTCATTGCAAGGCGACGAACGTCGTGCCTTCTATGAAAAAGCGACCGCCAAGCATCTCATCCCGCGACCGGGCACCGCCGAGGAGGTTGCACAGGGCATCATTTTCGCGATCCAGAACGACTTCATTACGGGTACGACAATCGATGTTGATGGCGGCGCGCTGCTTTCGTGAACGCGCTGACCACCCGACACGCCGTGATCGTTATTGCGGGGCGCGCATCCGCATTTGACGATGGCCGCCGCGGCAAGTGCCATCTTGTGTACCAAATTCGTGGATATCTGGGCGTATCGCGCCGGGTCAGCGCTGTCGCCTAGTCGGCGACGCGGATGGTGACTCGCGCGCGCGCCAGATGGGTCGGATCGATGCGTGAAAAGGACGAAACCAACTGGGACATCGAGTCGACCGGAAGCGGCGTCAGATCGGCGACCTTGTAGGCTTCGGGCAGCTTTGTTCCGACCTCCTTATAGGAAGCAAGGCAGACAACCTCTTCCTGCACGCCAGGTCGTTCGAAAACGATATCGAACAGCGCGTCTTGGGACGGAATCTGCAGGGTCTTGCCACCGATGGCGTAAGGGTCGGGCTGGAAGCTGTTCGGGAAAATGCGCGCAATCTGGCCCCGGTCGTCTCGGTAATAGCAGTAGACGTAGGAATCCTGCGAGGTCGTCACCGCCAAGCGCAAAACCTCTTCCACTCTGTATTCGGGGGCGGCGCCTTTCTCGGTCACAAGTTCCAATCCAAGCGGCGGCGGCGCGGTCACGTCGACGGTCGCCGGCTCGGCCAGCTTCGGTCTGTATCCCAGCGCAAGATCTTGGGCGATCAGCGACCGATAGAGCTGAAGATCGATGTCGCCGTTCGCCAGCAAACCGTTTTCCGCCTGATAGCGGGACACCGCTCCTTTTGTACTTGTGTCGAGCGTGCCGCTGATCGGACCGTAATAATAGCCTTCGCTTGCCAGCGCGCGCTGCACAAAAACGATGCGGTCTTGCGAAGACATGGACTCAAACCACGATCTTGCCACCGCAATCATTTCAGGATTGGTCTGTTCGATTTGCAGGCATCGCCAATACGGCACTTCGGTGAGTTTCCCCATGATCTCGATAGCGCTGAGTTCAATGAGCGTTCGAGTGGCCGCGTGAACACCTTCGCTGTTGTTCATCGAGACATTGAAAAACAGACCGGCCTTGCCGATCGTCGCGTTGGCATCACCGCCAACGCCGGTGCGGCTCACCGCAATCGAGTTGTTCGCCGCGATACCTGGCAAAATTTGGCGGGTCGCAAGATGCGCCATGTTCATGTCGACTGACACAACCGACACGACCAAGTCTTTGGAAACACCCAAGCTGAAGTCGGGGACCGCGACGCCGCCGCCGACTTGTTCGGCAATCACACCCGAATCGAGCTGCGTGATAGCGCCGCGGATATAGTAACTCGGCACGCGGAACTCGTCGGTGTAGCCAATCAGAGCCTGTAACTCTGCAACGTCGTCTTGGGACTGGTCAAAATCGACGAATGTAAACGCCTTGCTCTTCACGGACATGCGCGAAATCGCCGAAATCAGCATGTCCTTGGTGCCGGCGCCCACCTCGCCGGTCTCGTCCGGAATGCCATCACTGGTCACCACCACGTCGCGCACGCCAAAAGAATGGAACATATCGTCCATACACTGCAGCGCCGGCGTGAAACTGGTGATATTGCGCATCGGCGTCGTCTTCGGCTGGGCCACGGTATGGGCGGTTTGCGGATTTGACGTCACGCAGGCCGAGAGCGAGAAGACTAGGCTTAAGGCTGCCAGGTACTGAACGGTGTTTCGTTTCATTTCGGCCTCCGTGCGGTCGCGCAGTGCGCTGTCGCTCGCTCGCGTCGTAGCTAGCTAGCAGTTCCGATTGACGTTGATGATGTCCCTGGCGACGATGATGACCTCTCGTGGTGGCCGCGCGTTGCCACGTAAGTCGCCGACGATCAGGTCACTACACCCGTCATTCGTGATACGGCCGAATTTCTTGGGGTCGGCCTTGCGTCGACTCAGGCCTTCCGCGACCACGGAGTTCACCTTGGCTTGCGAGCCGGGGTCAAGATGCGGCCGATGATTGATCTCTTTGGCCGACGCGCTGGTGAGCAAACCGATCACCAGGCCGACGCCGGCAAATATCGCGTATGTTCGGGTTTTCATCGCTCTCTCCCTGCGCTCTGCCATCGCGCGACGGTCAGCAGCTATCGCCAAACGCGCCGACAGCGACACAAGACCGAGTGCCGGCGCCGCCGGCCACGTTCAAGACGCTTTCGACGATAACCGTTTGCTTGAAGCTCCCGGGGATGGTCACGTCGCCTTGGACAGTGCCGACGTACATTTCGGCCTCGCTGCCAACGCCGTTGGCCAGATTGACGGCGCGATCGACCGCCGTCGCATTCGTCAGGTTGCCGCCGACACGAATATCCCCGGCAATCGCGCCAATCGACTGAATGGCCGTACTACCGGCGCCGCGCGCCTGATTGGCGGCCTCGTTGACAATAGCGACATTGACGAGACGCCCGCCGACTTCAATTTCACCCGCCGAAACCGCGCCTGCCGACACTTGGGCCATAACCGCGGCAACGACTAGGAGCATTATCCTTCGGTTCATCTATTTGGTCCCATTACACAATTTCGCATCGGCTTGGTTGCCTAAGACCCAACCGCGGGCGGCCAGCATTCAGCCAAATATACAGCAAAATCTCCCACCGTGGCGTTCGGGCAAACAGCCCATGTCCCGTTCGACGCGGGCGCGCCCGAACCACGGACCGCCGCGGCGATTTGTCTATTCGCCAGCAACGCTGATCGTGCCGATATTCTGCGTGGCGGTGCTTTCGAAGCCATGTGCCAAGTTGACGGCATTCTGGCCCACAACGCCGACATTGACGAGGTCGCCGCCGACGAAAAGGCCGGCGTCGTCGCTGATGCTGATGGTGCCAATGTTTTGTTCGGCGCTGCTGCCGGCACCAAACGCCAGATTGACCGCATTTTGGCCGACGATACTCAGGTTCACGGCGTTGCCGCCAACCTCGAGGTCCGCGCCGAAGGCAGTGCCCGCGCTGATCAGACCGATGGCGGCGGCCACCGGCAGACTTACAAATTTGGCAAACACGGCTATGTACTCCTTTGAAGTTCTGAGATGTAGCGTTTTTCTCTACACACGAAGGTCGGTCCCAATAGGGGTTAAAGTTGCCCAACAAATCAGCGTGAGGGCCCGCTCGCTATCATCTTCCCTCGCCTTTCAGGATGGCGATCGCCGCGTCGATGCCTCCGTCAACGCCGTTTTGAAGATCATCCACTGACAGAAATGGCGTCACGACGTCGGGCGGAATGCCGACCGCTTCGAACACTTCGCCGTCTGGCCCGGCATAGATTTCGTTGGACAGGCTGACCAGCCAACCGTTTGGCAATGACCGATACAGCTCGTCCGAAAAAATGCCATTGGTCGGCTCTCCGACCAAAGTGACCTGCGGCAAAGACCGCATGGCAAGCGCGAATATCTCCGCGGCGCTTGCCGTTTCCGCGCTGACCAAGACAACAACGGGGCCCTGATAGCGTGGTCCGCGTGCGGGGCTAAGAACAAGATCGTGCCGTGTGGTCTCGCCTCCCTTGTCGTGCGGACGCTTCGACCCAAAGACGCGTGTCCGGTCGGCAAACCGACTGGCAATGGCAAGCGCCACGGCATCGTGGCCGCCGCCGTTGAGGCGCACGTCGACAATCATGCCTGGCAAGTGTCCAACATCGGCCAACATTTCGTTCAGCACGGGTTCAAGAGCCGCCAGGTCATCGGCTGAAGTGTGTGCCCAATAGTCGAGGTCAGACATGCTGTCGACACGGAAATAGGCCGTCGATCCTTCGATCGCGCCCCACATAACTTGCGCGTCGAGCGCATGTTCGAGCCGACCGTTCAGATAGTCGTTTTTCAGCACTTTCTGATACAGCGCATATTGTTTTTTGAGATACGCGTCCGGGTTACAGTCTCCTTCCAAGCGGTCGCGACAAGCTGCGACAAGCCTGCTGGAAAGCGGCGATGCAACCGACACAACATCCTGGTCATCGATGTACAAAGCCACGTGCGCGTCGCCGAGCCGTTCCAACATTTCGTCAAGCACATGGCCAAGTTCTCGTCTTGTCGAGCCTTCGCCGACGCGAGGGCGGAACTCGGCGTAGATCGCCTGCCAATCAACATTACGTTCGGGAAAAAACGCGTAGTGTTGATCGAACGTCTGCCACAGAACCTCAAAATTCAGTACCGGATCGTCTGTAGGCCGCGTCAAGCCTGTCGGGCACACGCGGTCGAAACCGCCATCGTCCGCCGACACAAATGTAATCGGCGCCAAAGTGCCATCGTTGCGAACTTCGAATATTCGCGTTTCCCCATTCTGGCGTAACGCAAGGTCAGCAGGAAGTCCGTCAGAGTCGTATTCGCCACTCAGCAGACAACTCACCGGTGTCCGTTCTATCAATCTGGCTTTATCCGGCGTAATTTCCGCAACCAAGCCGTAGCCTTGGGATTGCCACAGGCCGATCAGTTCGTCCGCTATCGGTTCGCTTGCGTCGCAACCACTTGCGATGGCCGATGAGGACATCACGAACCATATCGCTTTGAGACCATGCAACCGGCATGCTCGCCGTGTGGATTGACCGCCTTGTTCGCCCCGTATGGTCATGGATACTCCCACGAATTTGCTGAACCTCATCTGGTGGGCTACACGCACCCCAGCGACGCCCATGGCGCCGCAAAGGATACGCAAGGAACGGATTGTCAGATCGCTTTGGCCGGGTTGCCGAGCCAGTGCGCGTTCGAATCGACTGTCTCGCCCTTCATCAAAAACGAATCCGCGGCCAATATGGCGTTGTCACCCATGGTGACCCCATAATGCGCGAACGCGTTGATACCCAGCGTACAGCCTTTGCCAATCTTGATATGATCGGACTTGAACACGCCTTCTTCAAGGGAATGCGACTGCAACGTGCTTTCCTCATTCAGCGTGCAATAGTCGCCAATCACGGCCAGTGTTTTCTCGGTCGGCATGCAGCCGTCGTCGAAGACCATCTTTCCGACCCGGACACCCAACAGCCGCGAAATCACACTTTTGAACGGTGTCCCAGTAAACAAAGATTGCAAGGGCGTGTCGGCGACTTTCCAGTGACGTTCGACCAGCCAGTAGCGGTCATCATAAATGGTACATGTCAAGGGACGCAGTCTCCTAAATCCGAGACTGCACCATTCGAGTCCGACAAAATAGCCAATGGTCAAGGCGAACCCGGCGATAAAACCGACGACCAGCGACGCGAGTCCGAAGTCGTTGTAGAGCATCAGCGCGGTGAGGCCAAGATACATAGTAAGGTAGGAAAACAGCCATTTGCCGAGCAACCAAAGCCCCATGGTTCGAATGTTATGGCTGTTCTTCTTGCGCAACTGGCTGTCACGCTCGCCGTCATCGACATTTGACATCTGTTGGTCACGCAGCGTCGCCCGCGGGATTTCAAAGCTCGGTGACCCGAGCAGGCCGACACCTTCACGCACCGGACCGTCGATCGGGATCATGACCTTGGTCGCCAACAAACAGTTGTTGCCGGTTTTGCTTTCCGATGGATAAAAGATTGCATTGCCCAAGTAATTATGATCACCGATAACGGTCTTCGAGACTTTGAAAGACGACGTCGAGAGTTGCGCATTCATCATCGTCAGCCCGTCGGAGACCATCGTGCCGGTCCCGATGTGGCACAGCAGCGGATTGTCGTGTTGCTGCATGGTGCCGAAATTGGAACCGGTTTGGATGACTTTCGCCAAGTCGTAGCCGATGAACCGCAAGTAACGCGTGATATACGAGCTGTCGCCAAACAGGTCATTGTAGAACTTCACGTTACTGACCGCGTGGATGTATTGGAAGATAAGGTAACGGATCCCGTAGATCACGTAGGTCCTGCCCTCCTTCATGAACAAGTTGGCGAGTCGAGGCAACACGCCCGCAAATATCAGGCCAAGAGGAATGCTGAGCGCGAACACCCCGAAATGCACGGCCGGCAAGTATTGCGTGATGGGGCGCCAGTATGTGGCCAGAAGCGTGGAGAACCGCGCTAAGGCGTCGCCCTCGCCGAACAAGAACGGCAGAAAGTGAACCATGGCGAGCAACGGCAGCGGCAACACGATGAAATAACCGCTGATGATCAGGTATGCCGAATAGATGACACGCCGCAAAGTGCCGCAGTTTTTGGTTTCCATTTGGCAGAAATCGGTGTCCGTCTCTTCCGCCGGGGAGCCGTGATAGCGTTTCCCGGCCGGGACAACTTGACCCGGCTGCAATGAAGACACATGAGCCAGCTGGGTGTTGTCCTCCATAGCGGAATTGATGTCGATGATCGAGGCTTCGCCGACAAAGGCGTTGCTGCCAATCGATACCGAGCCGATCTGGATGTAGCCACCTTCGGCCCGATAGCCCTTGAGGATCGTCTCGCGGCTCAAAATCGTGTTGTCGCCAATTGAGATCAGATCGGTGCAAACCGGCCCCGACTTGGAAAGAATGACCACATTCTTGCCGATTTTGGCGCCGAGCAAACGCAGGTAAATGTTGTAGACTGGCGTCCCAACGAACATCGCCATCGGATTGATCTTGGTATACTGCCGGACTACCCAGAAGCGGAAATAGGATAGGCTCCAAATGGGTATGCGCTCTTCTTTCCAGCGGCCGATCAGCAGCCATTTCACGGCGAAGGGCAGGGCCAGCGAGAACGCCAGCGATGCCATGGCAAAGATAAAGACGCGGGTGTAGGCGTCCACCATGCCCGTGGCCGAGAACACCCAATTCACACTGAAGATCATGAGCCACAAACCGGCGGCAATGTTGGCGCCGTAAAACAGCAGCTGCAGCGCGCCGCAGGTAAAATATTCGCGTTTACTTGGAATGCGGTAGGTATCCGGGTTGCCGACCACCGCAGCCGTTGCGTCCTTGGCAGCCAACAAGCCGGCCAAACCACGAACGGTCGGGTTGCGGTAGATGTCGCGCATCGACACATCGGTGATATCGAGTTTTTTGCGGATCTTGGCCGTGAAATTGGCCATCATGAGTGAGTTGGCGCCAAGGTCCTCGAACAGATCGTCTTCAACGGAAACGCGTTCGACATTCAGCAAGCCGGCGAGAATATCGGCGAGTGCGGTTTCAAGTTGCGTGTCGGGCGCCACATAATCGCGGTCGGTGCGGTTAATCCGCTGCCGCGATGGGGCGGGCAGAGCCTTTCGGTCCGCCTTGTCATTCGACGTCATGGGAATGATGTCGAGCGGCTCGTAGTAGGTCGGCACCATGTAGCTTGGCATTAACTCGCGCAGGGCGTCAGCCACACAGGCGGGTTCCAGGTGCGGCCGGCCTTCGACCGCGGTGTAGTACGCCACCAGCTCCTTGACGCCCGGCTCCGCCTCATACGTGTCAACCACCGCCTGGGCGACACCGGGAATCTGCATGATCACCGACTCGATCTCAGTCAGTTCGATCCGATAGCCCCGAATCTTGACCTGCGTGTCAATGCGACCGAGATACTCAATCTGTCCTTCCGCGTTGACGCGACCGAGATCGCCGGTCCGGTAAATACGCTCGGACGGGTTGTTCGGGATGTTGAGAAAATCGTCGATAAACGCTTTCTCCGTCAGATCCTCTCGGCCAAGATAGCCGGGGGCCAAACAGATCCCGGCGATACCGATTTCGCCGGTGTCGCCGCGCGGCAAGGCGCGATTTTCATCCGCCGACAGGATCACGATCGAATAGGTCGGCAGCGGCACGCCGATGGTGACGGGCGTGCCGGGGCGCAACGCGGTGACCGTTGCGGTCACGGTCGCCTCGGTCGGACCATAGGCGTTCAGGATGGTGCGGTCATCGCGGTACCAGCGTTCGACCAAGTCATAAGGGCACGCTTCGCCCGATGTGATCAAAAGGCGCAGGTCCGGCAGATCTTCCTCGATCGTGGCCAACAGGGTCGGCACGCAACACAGGGCGGTAACCCGGCGCTCGGCCAAGAATTCGTGCAAGTCCGAACCCAATAGGCTGCCGCCGGTCTGATTGGGCACCAAAGTGGCACCGGCGATCAACGGCACCCAAATCTCCTCGACAGAGAAGTCGAATGCGATCGTCAAGCCCTGATAGACCCGGTCCTGCCACCGATAGCCGTAGACTTCGGCCGCCACGCGAACAAAGTTGCAGATGCTACCGTGTTTGATCGGCACGCCTTTCGGTCGCCCGGTGGTGCCTGACGTATAGATGATGTAGGAGAGCTCGCTTAACGGGTGCCCCGTCTCGTCGAGGGTCAAGCGCGCCGCATCCTCGGCTTGGATATCTTCTTCGCTTTGGTCGATACAGAGTAGAGGCGTCGTCAGGGCCTTAAGATTTTCGGTATGTCGCGACAAGGTCACGATCATACTGACGGCGGCATCCTCTGCGATGTAACGGATTCGATCTTCCGGAAAGCAAACATCAAGCGGAACATAGGCGGCATTGATCTTCTGCACCGCAAGAAGCGACACATAGCTGTCGACGGAGCGATCAAAAAGAAGACCGATGATGTCGCCGGTACCGAGCCCCTGCCGAATCATATACCGCGCTAATTGATTGGCACGCCGATCGAGTTCGCTATAGCTCAAGGCCCCTTCTTGGCTATCGATTGCAAGATGCTCCGCCCTGCCGTCGCGCGCCAACGCGTCGCAGCGTGCCTCAAACAAGTGATGAAGCCGCTCGCCGCTTGTCCAACGTGGGTTATTGTCCCCCTCAGGCACCAGAATCAGGGCGCGCCGCGCGTCGTCGACGGTCATTGTCGAGTGAGAGGCTTGGGAGACCGGCACCTGCCGCGCATGCGCGGTCTTTGGTTCTAGGTCCAACGAGAAGTCCATCTTGCACCACCGTTTGTCGTGATGACGCGCCTCGATCCTTGAGCCGGATCGAGAGCGCGTCGGGTTAAAAGGACGCCACCGTCGGCCTTAGAAAGGCTGACATGGTGACGAGGTAGTGGCGGGCCGCAGCGGCATCCCGATCCGAAGCCGTGGGTTGATCGTGCGGCTGGTCGGTTGGGTCGACGGGCGCGCCGCCGACGGTCCAACCGTTCCCCTCTAGATCGGCAAGCGCGGCGCCCAAGGGCGACTGCCCCCGCCGCCGTATGCCGACAAAGACATAGCTGAATGGATCGAAGCTGGGCACGGCCGGAAGCTCGTCAGCCGACAGAGCCAAACCGATGGCCACCCCGGCAAGGTCGAGTGCCTTGGCGACGCTGGCGCTCGGACAGGTCCGAAACAGCACCATCTTCTTCGGCCCGCGCGTCAAAAGAACGCGATCGCGGGCGTAGCTGCTAAAATTTCGTCCGATGAACATCTCTACCTCCCTGCCCTAAGCGGTTGCCGGAATCGGAAGACGCGAAAATTGTGCGCCGAAGCCACCAAACTCCTGCGCCAGCGCGTGCTCCAGGCGATCCAGACCATCATCCAAATGCTCCCAACTAATGGTGAGTGGCATGAGGCATTTGATGACTTCGTCGTTCGGCCCGGCTCGTTCGATGATGAGCCCATTTGCGAAAGCGTTCTTCGTCACTGCGGCAGCGCGATCCGGATCCGCGGCGCGCACACCTTGCATCATGCCGTGCCCGCGCACTTCGACCAGGTGCGGCGCGAAAGAACGCACCATACGTTGCAGGCGCTCGGTCAAATGCTGACCCTTGGCACACACATCATTGGCGAAATCCGCCGTGCGCCAGTAGCGTTCAAGAGCCGCCGTGGCGGTGACGAACGCGTGATTGTTGCCCCGGAAGGTGCCGTTGTGCTCGCCGGGCTGCCACTGGTCCAACGACCGACGCATCAAGACAAGCGCAAACGGCAGGCCGTAACCGGACAGCGATTTTGACAGTGTGACGATGTCGGGCTCGATACCGGCCCATTCGAAGCTAAAGAACGCGCCCGTTCGGCCGCACCCGGCTTGAATGTCATCGACGATCAGCAGGATGTCGTTCTTTTGGCAAAAAGCCTGCAAACGTTGCAGCCAGGCGGCGCGGGCAACATTGAGTCCGCCTTCGCCTTGGACGGTTTCAACAATCACCGCGGCGGGATGGTCGACACCACTTGAGGGGTCTTCCACCATACGCTCGAGATAAGCGATGCTGTCGAGATCGCCGAGATAGCCGTCGAAGGGCATCACGGTCGTGCCATAAAGAGGTACGCCGGCGGCGCCGCGGTGGTGCTGATTGCCGGTCGCCGCCAGCGCCCCGGTGGACACGCCATGAAAACCATTTGTAAAACAAATGACGTTCGTCCGATTGGTCACCTTGCGGGCGATTTTCAGGGCGGCCTCAACCGCGTTCGTTCCGGTCGGGCCGGTGAACTGCGCCACATAGTCCAAGCCTCGCGGTTCGAGCACGATGTGCTGCAACGCCTGAAGGAAACGTTCCTTGGCCGCAGTATGAAGATCGAGGCTATGGGTGATTCCGTCGCGTGTGATGTGCTCGATCAATGCTTGCTTTAGCAAGGGATTGTTGTGGCCGTAATTCAAGGATCCGGCACCGGCAAGAAAGTCCAGGTACCGTCGCCCCGAGGCATCCCAGATCTCCGCGCCGACCGCACGATCAAAAACACGCGGAAAGGCCCGTGCATAAGACTGCACGCTCGACTCCACTTGTTCGAAGATGTTGTTTGTCGTCATTGTCATGGTCTCCCAAACCAATAGAGTTCACCGACTTGCGGTCGTGTTCTTGCGCACGCGCCTACGCTCGCGCGCAGTCGCGGCTCGACCGATCTATGAAGGGGATGCCTTGCCCGCGGTTACCGCGCCGGGCGTCTTAGGCCCTGAACGTCAACCGGTTCCGGGCTTGAAATCTGAACACTGTCTGATTCCCCCGAAGAAGATCCGTTCGTGTGAACTAGATCACATATCGGAGTACACGCGGGGTACGCGCCGGGGGGTTATTCTTCGTTAAAAAAAGACCGCACGCGCGAAAATGGGGCAATTAAGTTATTGACGCAGAAAGATTATCGACACACCACGAAAACGATCGACCGGCCCCGCATGGATCACGGGCAACGGTTCGATCGGTTGATTTTGACGATCATAGGAGCATCAGTGATCGGCGCGATCACAATTCTGTGCCTGATCAAACCAGCCCGATAACGCTCACGGAGGTAACGCGGTCGCGGTTTTGTATTGGTGCAGGGCGATCTGCGAGGTGGCCGAAGCGACCGAATCGTGGCCAAGCACGCTTTCCATCAAAAAGCGCCAGAATTCGGCGACGCTTCGCGCGCGAACGATCAGCGTATCGTCATTGGCACCGGTCACCGCATGGCACTCCAGGATTTCGGACGTTTCCACGATTTTGTTTTCGAAAGCCTGACGCTTTTTTTTTGGGGTTCATAGTTTTTCGGATTCACGAAGACAAAGACACAGAGGTGAAATACGCCTCAATAAGAACGATAAAACCCAAAAAATCGCGATAGAATGTGCCGCCGACACGCACAGAGGGGAATGCGCGATGGCTGATCTTTTCGACAACCCGACCGGCCTGGACGGGTTTGAATTCGTGGAGTTTTCGGCACCGGAAAAGGGCGTGCTGGAACCGGTCTTTGAGAGCATGGGTTTTGCCGAAGTCGCCCGGCACCGTTCGAAGGATGTCGCGCTCTGGCGCCAGGGCGAAATCAATCTGATTACGAACTACGAGCCACGGTCCGCAGCGTGGTTCTTTGCGCGCGAGCATGGCCCTTCGGCCTGCGGCATGGCCTTTCGGGTCGGGGACGCCGCCAAGGCTTACGACCATTTGATCGCGCAAGGTGCCGAGCCGGTACCTGTCGTCACCGGGCCAATGGAACTGCGCATTCCGGCCATCCGCGGCATCGGCGGCGCCATCCTCTATCTGGTCGATCGCTACGGCGACGACCTCTCGATCTACGATATCGATTTCAATTATTTGCCTGGCGTCGACCTCAAGCCCGTCGGCGCGGGTTTTAGGATGATCGATCACCTGACCCACAACGTCTATTCCGGCCGTATCGCCTATTGGGCGAATTACTATGAAACGCTGTTCAATTTCCGCGAGATTCGCGATTTTGACATCAAGGGCGAATATACCGGCCTGACGTCAAAAGCGCTGACCGCCCCGGATGGCAAGATTCGGATACCGCTGAATGAAGAGGCCGAAGGCGGAAAAGGCCAGATCGAGGAATATCTGCGCGCATTCAATGGCGAAGGTATCCAGCATGTCGCCCTTATTTGCGATGACTTGATCGCGTGCTGGGACCAATTGAAGGCACGCGGTGTCCCCTTCATGACGGCGCCATCAGACACCTATTACGACATGATTGGCGAGCGCCTGCCGGGACATGGTGAACCTGTAGGCGAACTAAAGGCCCGTGGCATTCTGCTGGACGGAACGACAGACGGGGGTCAGCCACGCCTCTTGCTGCAGATCTTTGCCGAAGCCCAAATCGGGCCTGTGTTCTTCGAATTCATCCAGCGGAAGGGCGACGACGGCTTTGGCGAAGGCAACTTCAAAGCGCTGTTTGAATCCATGGAGCGCGATCAAATCCGGCGCGGTGTGCTCAATACTGAAGACACGGTATAGGGGACCGCACCTTGCGTGAGACATCGCCGCCGCGTACGCGCGCATAGCGGCATTTCCCCCTTGTCCTCCGGCGCTTTGCAACCAATCCCATTGGGCGTAGCTTTGTCGCGAGATCTTGCGCGCAGGCGCGTGAACGGGGAGATCGAGGCATGAGAGCGGCAACAGCACTGGCCGCCGCGGGCGGCGTCGTCGTCGGCATAGCAATTGGTGCGACATTGTTCCGGAGCGGTGACGAGACCGAGGGTGCAACACAAACCGATAGTTCCGCGCCCACCACGGTCGCGGAGCCCGGCGTCGGACCATCCGTGCAATGGAAACTGGCCGGTTTGTTTCCCCGCACCTTGGTGCTGACGGGCGAACAAGGTGTCCGATTCGTCGACCGGCTCAAGGTGATCTCGAACGGCGACATCGAGCTCAAATATTTCGAACCCGGTGCGCTCGTGCCGGGCCTGGAGATCTTCGATGCGGTGTCGTCCGGGGCCATCGACGCCGGTTGGGCAAGCCCAGGCTTTTGGGCGGGCAAAGTGTCGGCACTGCAGTTCTTCACCGCGGTCCCATTCGGTCCCGAGCCAGGTGAGTTGCTCGGCTGGCTGATGTATGGCGGTGGTCGCGAGCTGGTGGAGGAACTCTACCATCGTCACAATATCCACCCGCTCATATGCAACATGACGTCACCCGAGGGCTCGGGCTGGTTTCGACGCCCGATCGAGTCGGTCGACGACCTCAGGGGCCTCAAAATGCGTTTCTTCGGCCTCGGCGCCAAAGTGGTCGAAAAACTCGGCGTCTCGACACAACTGATCGCGCCAGGTGACATTTTTCCAGCGCTTGAGCTGGGCACTATCGACGCGGCCGAATTTGCCATGCCGGTTATGGACGAGGCGCTCGGCCTCGACCAAGTCGCCAAGCATTATTACTTCCCCGGCTGGCACCAACCTGCGAGCTTCGGCGACCTCATCGTCAACATCGAACGCTGGGAGGCGCTCAACGCGACCCAGAAAGCGCAAATCGAAATGGCGTGCCGCGAAAGCGTACTGCGCGGGCTTGCCGAAGGCGAGGCACTGCAAGGCAAAGCCTTGGAAGCACTACAAGAGCGCGGCGTGACTCTGCACCGCTGGCCGCCCGAAATGATTGCGGCGTTCCGCGGCGCGTGGCACGAGGTGGCCGCAGAGCAGGCCGCCGCCGACGCCGACTTCGCCCGCGTTTGGGAATCATTGAGCACGTTCCGCGAGACCTATAGCCTGTGGGGCGAATACGGCTATCTGCGCTGAAGCAATAGGTCAAGCACCAAGCTCATTATTTTGTCAGCATCATATGCTTATGCACAGGATATAGACGTCGCAATCGACACGCCGACCGGAAGCGCCACGTACATGGTAGGTGACCAGCGAAACGGCGTTTCGGTGTTTCGGTGACAGTTTACTAAATACACCGGATTTTGTGGTGATTTATCAAAGACTACGATATTTTGTGTATTTAGTAAACTGTCACCGAAACACCGTAATATCCGATGATTCTGGCGGACACCGACCTGTTAGCGATTTTGGACAGGTCTTGGTCGCTTAAGTAGGGCGCGCGAGCGGCGCGCGCGGCACGGTCAGCGTGGTCTTCGCGCAAGGCTTCCACGACGCTCTATTCGCCGCGGGCAACGCTGCCGCCGAAAACCTGCGGATCCGGTCAACCGCCATACCGTGTTAAAGGACGGCGACATTCATCAACAAAGCTGTCAAGGAACGCCATCATGCCCCCAGATGCCTTTGATGTGACCGGCAAGGCGGTTTTGATTACGGGTGCAGGACGCGGCATCGGCAAGGGCATCGCGCAAGTTCTGGCCGAGGCCGGCGCCGACGTCGCCATCAATGCCCTAACCCCGCGCTATGTCGAGGGCGTCGCGGCTGAGATTGCCGGCGCCAGCGGCAGAAAGGTTGTACCGGTGATCGCGGACGTCACCAAAATCGATGGCGCGCAGCGGGCAATTGACGCAACGATGGAGGCCTTTGGCCGAATCGATGTGCTGATCAACAATTTGGGCGACGCCATCTACAAGCCACTGGTGGCCTTGCCCGGCGATGAAACACCAGCATTGACCGACGAAGAGCTGAACCTGGTCATGGATGTCAACCTCACCGAGGCCATTTTGTGCACGCGCGCAGTCGGGCCGCACATGTTGGCGCGCCGTTCGGGCAAGGTGATCAACATTTCCTCTTGGACCGCCCGCCAAGGCGGCGGCGACATGGTCGTGTACTCGATCGCCAAGACCGGTCTGGCTGGCTTCACCCGTGCCCAAGCGTTGGAATGGGCGCCATATGGCGTGCACGTGAATAGTATTGCGCCAGGCATTTTTCCCGACCCGGTGACGGTCGGGGACGATGGGATGGCGCGCTCCAAAGAAATGGCGGCGCGCAGCGTACCCTTGATTCGTCCCGGCGAGCTCCGTGAAGTGGGCTATCTGGCGCTCTACCTCGCATCGGCCGCGTCTAACTACATGACCGGACAAACCATTTCGCTCGATGGCGGCATGAGCCTATAGGCCTGCACGGCTGCGAACATGCTCGGGACAGCGCTGTGTGAGCCAACATGATACGCTCGGCCTGACCAGTTCACCGAGCGAGAGATCAAGAGACATGTCCGACTTGACAGGGCGAACGGCGATCGTGTCGGGGGCAGCCCGCGGCATCGGCGCGGAATGCGCCAAGGCGCTGGCCGCCGCGGGCGCGGCCGTGATGCTGACCGATGTGCTTGAGGCCGAGGGCACAGCCACCGCGGATGCGATCCAAACCGCCGGGGGTATCACCGCATTTTCCGTGCACGACGTTACCCGGGAAGAAGACTGGCAACGCGTCTTCGACGATACCGCGGCGCGTTTCGGCGGCCCCCATATCGTGGTCAACAACGCCGGCGTTTTTGTCGGGAAACCACTCGAGGACATGACGCTCGCGGAATGGCGGTGGCAAACGTCGATCAATCTTGACGGCGTGTTTCTCGGCACCAAGCATGCCATGCGGCGCTTGAAGGGAACCTGTGCCGGCGATAGGCCCAGCGGCTCGATCGTGAACCTGTCGTCGGTCGCCGGCCTGATCGGCTCGCCACTCAGCGCCGGCTATAGCGCCACCAAGGGGGGCGTGCGTTTGTTGACCAAATCAGCCGCGCTCGAATGCGCGCATTTGGGATACAACATTCGCGTCAACTCTGTGCATCCCGGCATCATCGAGACCGATATGATGACCCAAGTGGCCCAAAAGATGATGAAAATCCAAGATGCCAACTATGATCAGGCATGGGATTTCCTCAGCGATTTTCAACCCATTGGGCGCAAAGGCCGCGCTGACGAGGTCGCCCGTGCCATCGTGTTTTTGGCTTCGGATGATTCATCTTTGATGACCGGTGCCGAGCTGGTCCTTGATGGCGGCCTGACAGCGAAGTAGTGCGCGGTGCGACAGGCGCCGCCACAGACGCGCTACCGCGACCGTCGTGGGTCGCTGAGCACGAGCTCAACATTGCCATCGATATTGACCCCGTCCACGATACGCCCGGCAGCGCTTCGACCGATACCGTCGCGCCGCGAGGGATCTATTCTCGGGCCTGGGAATAGGCTCAATTCTGATGAGGCAAAGAGTTCAAGGATGACCGCAGAGCCCAAGACGATCTCGTTTACAGAAACCGTTCGTGCGGCGATTGGTGTCGTCGGATCATGAGCGGCGCCGTCAGTTCAACCAAAGCGTATGATCCCACCATCCGGGCGCTGCGGCGATCGTCGATGGCATCGGCCACGCGAATCACCGATTGCACTGGCGCCCGCGCGTTGTCGCAGGGATCGGCCCGATGACCCGCGAAGAGTTGATCGCCCAGCTGCGCGACATTCACTTCCCGCCCCTCGTCGATCATGTGCCGGGGCTGGACTTCGCGATCTGGCCGATCGCACTGTTGGCCATGATCTGGATTGGAATTCGCGCCGTGCGATTTTGGCGGCGAAATGCGTGGCGCCGTGACGTGCGCGCCGCACTAAAGCGGATTGAATCGCGGATAGATCGCGCCGAGCAATGGCCCGCATTGCTCGATCTGGCGATCAAGATCGCACATGTTCGTGGGCGCGCGACTCCGCTGCCAGCGATCGCCTACCGGCGTCCAGATCAAATCGGAGATGCCGATATGCGTGCTCTGGTCCGGCACATTCGCGCCGAAACGTCGCGATGATTGAGTTCATACGGCCCTGGGCGTTACTTGCGCTGCCATTGCCGTTTCTGGCCTGGCGACTGCTGCCGGCGTTGCCTGTGCCCTCGGCCGTGCCGGTTCCGGCCGGCGTTCGCGATTTGCTGCAGGGGCTGAACCGGGCGGGTCATCGCCGCGCACTGCGCTGGTCGGCCGGCCTTGGTCTTCGCGCTCTTGGGTGGACGGCGTTGGTGATCGCACTCGCTGGACCATTCACCCGTGGCCAGATCTTGGCGTCGCCGACCGGACGCGATCTTGTCGTCGCGGTCGACTTGTCCGCCAGCATGGACGAAGACGATATGAAGTTGGATGGAGAAACGATGGCGCGCTATCAAGTGGTACGCGACCTAATCGGAAAGTTCATTGCCGAACGACGCGGCGACCGGGTCGCATTGATTGTGTTCGGCCAAGAGGCACACTTGATCGCACCGCTGACCTTTGATACCGGTGCTGTTGCGGCGATGCTCGACGAATTGGTCATTGGCTTATCCGGCCATCGCACCGACCTTGGACGCGCGATCGGGTTGACGGTGCAGGTGCTGCGCCACGAGCCCAAAGCGACGCGGGTGTTGGTTTTACTGTCTGACGGCGAAGACAACTCCGGTGCGCTGACCGGCCTTGATGCCGCCCAAATCGCCGCCGCGCACGACGTGAAGATTTACACGATCGGCTTCACAGCCGAACTCAATGCCGACGGCGCCGATAATCTGCGTACCCTGGCCGAAGTCACCGGCGGCGTGTTTTACCCGGCACAATCGGCGGCCGCGCTCGCCGAAATCTCCAAAATGCTTGATCAAGTCGAACCCTCCGCAATCGAAGCTGACCAAACCCGCCTGATCCGGGAATGGACCGCGGTGCCACTGGGTCTTGCTTTTCTGGTTCTCGTGGGATTGGTTGTGACGCGGAGACGTGACGCATGACCATTACCAACCCGCTCGCGCTCACGCTCTTACTTCCAGCTGTCATCGGCTATATCTGGCTTTTGTACCAGCCGGCCGGCGCGCCAGGCCGACTGCCGGGCGGTTGGCGGCGCCTCGTCGCGCCGGCGCTCACACCATTTATGACACGCCACGTGCTGCCTGGCTCGGCGCTCAGTTTGACGCTTTTGTTGGCGATCTGGACCGTGATGGCATTTGCACTCGCGCGCCCCAGCATCGAGAATGCCAAACCAAGTGCCTTCACCAACATTGCCGGCCGCGTAGTTGTGCTCGATCTGGGCACCAGTGCCGATGTCTACGCCCAGCGACTGGCGGTTGCTAAGCTCACTGCAGCGTCGCCCAGAATCCCGACAGCGCTGATCGTGGCCACGGCCGATGCGTTCAATGTCGTGCCGCTCACCACCGATCATGGGTTTATCGACCGTTATCTCAACGTCATCCACCCAGATATCATGCCCGTCGCCGGCCGGTCGCTCGCTGTGATGATCGCACATGGCGAAGCCGTGCTTGCCGGGGCCGATATCATCGCCGGGCAACTTGTCGTACTAACCGGCGGCGCACCACCTCAGGGGCAAGTCGCACCCGCAACACATTGGGAGCGGACCATTGTGGTTGACGCGAACGGACGCCAAGCGTGGCGGGCTTATGCTGACCGCACAGAATCGCGACTCGCCATCTTTGATGACCTTGATCCGCTCATTGCCGATTTCGATCGTGTCGTGGAACGCGCGCGCCGCGATAGCAGCCGCGATGCCCATTTGGACCTGCGGCCCCATCTGATCGGCACGGCACTGTTACTTTGGCTATTCATGTTTCGGCATAGGAAGACCTGATGAACACCAGGCCAATTTCGGTCGTCGGGGCACTGGGCTTGACCGGCTTGTTTTGCTGGCTTTGGCCATACGTCACACTTCCACCGACAACACAAGAGATGGCGAAGCAGGCCTTCGACTCCGGCCGGTTCGAGGACGCGTTGCTCCTTTTCGACGCACCGGCTTGGCGGGGGGTCGCGGAGTATCGCGCGGGCCGCTACGGCCGCGCTGTTGGGGCGTTTTCATCCGCTGAGAGCACGCTAGAGCTGTACAATCTCGGCACAGCCTACGCGCAACTTGCGGAATGGGACTACGCAATTGCCGCGCTGGAAGAGGTCCTGCGCCTGGACCCAAATCACAACGATGCGCGGCACAATCTTCATATCGCGCGGCGGGCCGCCAAACTTGAAGACGATCAAGTAGCACCGCCGTTCGAAGATTCGAAGCTCGAGGAGTCGGGCGGCGACGAAAGCCGAACGTCGCAAGGCACCGGCCGCGATCCCAAAGACCAACGTACGAGCGCCCCGAAAGATGGGCCGACCGAGAGCACCGATTCCCTGATCGATCGAAAGGGGAATAGCAACGAACCGGGGGCCCTTAGCAGCAACCGACCGACCAAACATGCGGGAACCGCCGACGCGATCGGCAATCCAGGGCCGACTCCCGAAGTCGGGGAACGTGAGCGTCACGGATCCGTGGAACTTGAGGCACGTGAAAGCGAGCAGATGTTGGAGATTTTGCTGCGCGGAATTGTCGATGATCCGGATAAGGTACTGCGTGTGCGGCTCCACACCGCCCACCAAAATCGCACATTGGGACCCTAGCCGTGAGACGGTTACTTTTCATTATGGCACTCACTATTTTGAGCGGATCGGCTTTGAACGGATCGGCGGGCGCTCAGCCAAACACCGCGCCCACCAAGCCGGAATTGACCGTATTGATCGAGCCGTATCACGTAACGGTCGCTGGGGCATATGTTCAGGAACAGATCAGACTTCGGGTTGTCCTTGTATCGCCCCATCCGTTTGAGGAGCTCAAGCTCGACTTGCCGACAATCCCAAACGCGCGCGTGGTGACCCTGCTGCAACCACGCGCCGGTAAGCTACGAAGCTACGTGTCGGGGTACGGCTACGAAACACGCCTAGCCCTGTTTCCTGAACATAGTGGTGCGTTGACGATTCCATCCATTTCGGTGTCTGGGGAAATCGCAACGGGGCCCGAGCAACGTGAGCAATTTCGTCTTCAAGAACCGGAAATCGTAATCCCGGTCCGGATCATGAACCCTTCATTGGCCAGCGACTGGTGGTTGGTGTCGGACGGGATTGAGTTCGCGGAATCATGGCAGCCGGACCCCCAGGATTTTCGCGTGGGGACAACGATCCAACGCCGTGTTGAATTGACGGCCCGGGGCGTGGCGGTCGAACAATTGCCGATTTTCGAGCAACCCGCTGGCACTGGCTATGATGTCGTGGGGGTTCAGTCGACCCAGAACACTGAGCTTACAAAGGAAGGTCTGGTATCGCGGGTTTGGAAGACATGGGAGCTGCGCATCCGATCAAGCGACGTTTTTTATGTCGGCCCAATACGAATCGACTATTGGAATCCGTTGGCCGACCAAGCTGCCGCCGCGATCCTGCCTGCCAAGCGCGTCGAACCGCTGGTTCCAGACCCTGCCGCCGCCCGCGCCGCTTTGATTGATGCGGCCCTGACGGCGCACGCAAATCGGCGTCTGGGGGCGATCGTTCTCATCGCCGTGCCCGGGCTTGTCGCCGGCGCCATACTCGTGCTGTTTGTCATTATTGCATGGCCGACCCGCGCCGACCGACAGCTAAAAAGACGTTGCACGCGCGACGCGTCCCCCGCCGACAGCCTATCTGCGGTCTTGACGTGGTCGCGCGAGAGTTATGGATTGCGGGGAGGTTCGACGCTGGCACGGCCGCGGGTACATCTAGGCGCGGGCGCGAGCGACGCTGTGCTTCATCTTCAAGAATCGCTTTATGGGCCGCGCGCGGGCGCGTGCGATCCGCCGCGGCTCGCGCGGCGTCTGATATCGTCGGCACGTCGCCAAAGGCTCAATGCGGCGTGGCGACGTTTATCGACCCCTTTTCATCGTTATTTCGCGGCACAACGCTTGGACTGAAACGATCCGCCCAAGCGACCGCTGGGGTTTCGCTGCGATTTAATCCAGATTGGCAATCGGATGCGCTTTTGTATCTTGCAGAGAGTAGTTTAGACCATAGCGGATTCGGGGCGCGTTGCGGTAATCGGCGCCGGCGTGTCGGGCATTGCCGCAGCCGATGTTTGGAAAAGATGCGGTTATGCGGTGATGGTTTTCAAACGCAGCGACCGGATTGGTGGGCAATGGAACCAGACTTACCCTGGCGTGCGTCTCGCCAGCGTGGTCCGCCAGTTTTGGACTTTCATTGCCAACCTATTCCTATTCCAACACCGGCGCGACGCCCAACTTGGCAGCATCGCGCCAAGCGTCCTCGACGACGCCATGCCACCCAAATCCCAGTTCGTACGGGATCTCCGCAGCGCGATGGCACTCGCGCCAAACCACTACTGCGAGCATGTCGGACATGGGCGTATCAAGGCGAAACGGGCGCACTGTGGCAAGTGGCCGTGTTTCGCGGTGACCTGCAACTTCCCTCCGCCGCCGAAATGCGCACCTCAGCCGACCGTGCCCACCAGATCTTTCTCAAAGACCGGAATGCCATAGGCAGGAGACGTCGGAAACAGGGCTTGGCTCAGCGGGCTTTCCACCGTCGGACCAAATTGAAACTGGCCCAAGCGCCCAACGCGCTCGTCAAAAAGCTCAAGCCACACCTGCTCTCAATCCTGTCCCATGGACGGATAGACCGCGGCCGGAAACAAGTGCGTCGCGACTTCGCCCTGGGGCCCAAAGAAGTCCAGGTCATAGGCGCTAAACATGCGCCATACGTCGGTCAGGTCTGTCGCGATATTGTGATTGACCTGCCATCCCGGCGGCAAATCGAGATGATAAATCGGCACCTGCAAACCATGGTCATAAATGACCACGCGTCCGCCTTGCCCCTCGCCGGATAGATGGTCCGCTTGAACGATACCGGGCATAAAACACAGCGCGACAACCGCGGCGTATTGGCAAATGGTTCTAAGAAAATTCATGCGTCCCTCTTGCGCCGGCGGCGACGCCACCGCAATTCGAGATAGCCGACACAACCATCGCATCGCCCAAGAGACAGCTTATGCAAAACCATATCACAAATCCGCAACGTCGGTCATGTCGTAGTCGTCGAACGATGGCGCGCGGCACATCGCCCAATAGTCGACCAAGCGCCATGGCATGACCGAAAACACACGTCCCTTTTTGTTGCGGTAGTAGGTCGACATGCCCGGATGGCTCCAAATCATGCAGTCATGTTCAGCATCCACCCGGGCCATGTAGGCATCGTGCACCGGACGTTTGACGTCGATGGTCGCGATATTTCGCTCGATCATGCCGACCAGACATCCGGTGATATAGCGGGCTTGGCATTCGGCTTGAAAGATGGCGCTGCCGCCATGACCGAGACCTGTGTTCGGCCCCTGCATACAGAAAAAGTTCGGGAACTGCGGCACGGTTATCCCCAAATACGCTTTCGGATCGTCGTCGGCCCAAACATCCGTCAGCCGCGCCCCATCGCGCCCCGTGATGTTCAATCGCGCCGCCATCGGCCCGACACGGAAGCCGGTCGCGAAAACGATCACGTCCGCCGCCCGCAATCTGTCATCTTCGGTCAGCACCCCTGTGGCCGCCAAACGCTTTACGCCGTCTGTGACGAGTTCGACATGTGGCCGTTTCAGCGCTGCGTACCAGCCATTGTCAAGTAAAATGCGCTTGCCGAATGGTGGATAGGTCGGCACACATTTGGCCAGCAGGTCGTCCCGGCCGCGAAGCTCGTGCTTGATATGGTCCGTCATTTCTTCGCGATGTCGATCATTGGTCCGGTTCAGCGATCGCCGCGGATTCGGCCATTGCGGATCCTTTCGCAATGTCGGCAACAGGCCGTCGCCATACCGCCACAGCATGGCGAAACGAAACCAAGCCGCATAATAGGGAACGTGCTGCAAAAGCCACCGCGCGCCGCCATCAATCGCGTCGCGATAACGTGGAATTGGCCGCACCCATTGTGGGCTCCGCTGATAGATTGTGAGCGCGGCAACGGTATCAGCGATGGTGGGTACGATTTGCATGGCGGACGCGCCGGTGCCGATGACGGCAACACGCTTGTCTGTCAGGTCCAGATTGCGCGGCCAGTTCGCCGAGTGAAATAACACGCCGGCGAATTTGTCCGCGCTTCGGATCCGCGGGGTTGACGGCAGGCTCAGTTGACCAATTGCGCTAACCAATGCCGCACCCTCGATCACCTCATGACCCGCAGGGCCGGTCACAGCAATCCGCCAACGCGCAGTCGCCTCGTGCCAATCGGCCCGCTCGACACATGTCCGAAAACGAATGTGCGGCCGGATGCCGGCCTCGCCTGCACTACGCGTCAAATAATCCTGAATCTCATCACGCGCGGCAAAGTAACGGGACCACGGATATGCGCAACCAAACGAGAATGAATAGGCGTGATTTGGCGTATCGACGCCACAACCCGGATAAACGTTTTCCAGCCACGTGCCGCCCACTTCGTCATTCTTTTCCAGGATAATGAATGGGATACCAAGCTTGACCAGATTGGCACCCAGCGCGATTCCGCTGGCGCCGGCGCCGACAATCACAATTGGGCGCGACAGCGCCGCCGTTTCGGGGCGTCGACCGCGCCACGCGATTTGGCGGGCGCAAAATCCCATTTCTTCACGCATCATCGGCGCATATTCGGCGGGAACGTTTTCCCCGAGGCACGCCCGCATCATCTCAACCATCAGCGCGTCGCCGGGGTCGTCGATCGCCGGCTTGATATTGTCGGCTGACAGCAGCGCCACCGCCGCCGCGCAGGCGTCTCGGCGCGCCGTTTTCGAAAGGCCGGCATCTTCGTCCGCGATCAGCTTGACATCGCGTTTTGGTCTAAATGGCGCCGCCATCCACCGCCGGTCACCCGTGAGGTGGACCAAAACCATCAACAGGACCCGCATGTCGGCGTGTTGAAGGGCCCGCTCCAGCGTAGCTTTTGACAAAGTCGGCGCGGTGTCGGCGGGCGACGTGTACATCACGACCGCAACACTTGCCCAGCCGCGGCCCCGGTCAACGTGCCGTCGGCGTAGACGACCGTGCCATTGACAATCGTGTGGCAAATGCCACGCGACGGCATCACCATGCGTTTGCCGCCGCCGGGCAAGTCATAGCGCCGCTCGCCACGATTGGATGAACCGACGGTCTGCGGATCATAAACGCAGATATCCGCGGCCAGACCGGGCCTGAGCCGACCCCGATCCGTGATCCCAAAAAAGTCGGCGGGATCGGAGGTCAGGCGTCGCACCGCTTCCTCTTGCGTGATCGCTTGGCGTTCGCGTACCCATGTGCCGAGCAAATAGGTTGGATAACCGGAATCGCACAACATATCCAAATGGGCACCGCCATCGCCCAGTCCGATCAGAATGCTCGGGTCGTTCAACAACTCCGTCATGCGGTCGACGCGTGTGTTGTAGGACGAAAGCGTAAACTCGCAAGCCAGATCGTCCGCCAATACAGTATCAAGAAACGCGTCGACTTCGTCTTTTCCCTGAGCACGCGCGATTTCGGCAACATTGAGTCCTTCAAATCTCTTGAGTTGCGGATTGTGTACTTCGTGCAAGGTGATGCGATGCCAATTGCCCATGGTCAGTTTGCCCGCCAAATCATCGCGAAACTGGTCGCGGAATCCGGGGTCGGCATATGCCGCCTTTTGCCCGTCGAATGACTTGTCGGCAAAGACCCGTTGCCACGAAGGAAAGGCCGCGAACGAAAACGGGTTGCGCATGTTGATTTCACGGGTCAGCGGCAGTGGCGATGTTTGCGGCCGCGCACCACGCGCAATCATCGGCGCCGCCCGGCGCAAAGTGTCACGCACGGCCTCGGGGATGTCATCGCGATCAAACAGCGCGATAAAGGTCACCGGACGGCCGCTTTCGGCGAGCAGAAAATCAAGCAAGTTGCATTGGCCTTCATCCAGCACACCAATCTGGCGAGTCAACGCGACTTCAATCGCACCCTTGCCTTTTTGCTTGAGCACGTTGGCGTAGGCCTTCAGCTCGTCCCGGCTGGCTTGACGACACGCCAGCGGGCGACCTTCGTATCCCAAATGTTGGTTGAGGATTGTGCTGGAAAACCCAAATGCACCAACATCGATTGCCTCAGTAATCAACTCGCGTATGCGCGCCGTTTCGTGGTCGGTCGCGGCGCGTTCCATTGACTCTTCGCCCATGACATAGTGTCGAAAGGGTGTGAGCGGTGCCAGAAAAGCAAGATTCAAGACCGGGTCTCGGCGCGCCGCCGCATCCATGAATTGGGGAAACGTCTCCCACTCCCAAGTGATTCCCTGGTTCAGCACGTCATAGGAGATCGCCTCCACGCTGACCAGGTCGCGCATGGCGATTTCGCGGGCACCGGGGTGGCATGGCGCGATGCCGACACCGCAATTGCCGAGCACGGCGCTGGTCACACCGTGCCACGACGACGGCGTAACAGCGTTGTCCCAGCAAATTTGCGCATCGTAATGCGTATGCGGATCAATGAAGCCGGGTGCAACCACGCAGTCGGCGGCGTCAATGAGGGTCGCGGCGCCGTCAGTGATGCGCCCGATTTCGGCAATTACCCCCTTATCGACCGCCACATCCGCCTGCCGGGCCGGCGCGCCGGTGCCATCGATCACCGTACCGTTTTTGATTAGCAAATCGTGGGCCACAAATCCCTCCGTCATTGGCCGCGCCAGGGGTGACGCGCGCGAGTGTGTCATTTTGATGGATTAATCGGGGCCAGAGAATTGTCACGTTGGCACGGCAGCCAGCCCGGAAAGGCAGTTACCACCAGGCGCCGCACCCGATCGTCATCAATGCCTTGCCACATTCGACGATTCGCTCGGGCCTGCCCCAGCTGGCGACGTCGGAGAAAAACCCCAAGTGGCTTGCGATCTTTTCCAATATCAAAATGCTTCAGCCATTATCCTAGTGCGCTTCGTGATCGTTCTGGTCATGGCATATGTCACCGATCGTTTGAGGGCGCGGGTGCAATCGCCCGCGACAGGTTGTTTTGGATTTCGAGCGCCTGGCCATTGTCGGCGTCATTTTTCTGTTTGCCGCCGTCGTCAAAGGGACGACCGGCTTGGGCTTCTCGACGTCGGCCTTGCCCTTGCTGGCGCTCACGGTCGGCGTCAAGGCAGCTTTGCCGCTGCTGATCATTCCGTCGCTGGCAAGCAATGCCATGGTCATGCGGCGGGCCGGGCATTTCATCGAAATGTTGCGGCGGTTTGCCTGGCTCTATGTGCTCGCCCCGGTGGGAATCGCCGGCGGTCTGGCGCTGCTCAATCAGGTCGACGGCGCGACGGCCGGTGCCGCCTTGGGCATCGTGCTGGTCGTCTATAGCCTATTCGTCTGGCGCACACGCCGCCTGCAACTTCCGATCGCACTTGAACGACCGCTGGCGCCGATCATCGGCGCAGCCACCGGCGCGATCAACGGGCTTACCGGTTCGCAGGTCATGCCCCTGTTGCCCTATTTGATGGCTCTTGGGCTCGATCCACGACGGTTGGTCCAGGCAACCAATATTTCGTTTACCTTGTCCAGCCTGGTCATGGCTTTCGGTTTGATGCAAATCGGCCTGATGACGGCCGAAACAGCGGCCATATCCGTGTTGGGTTTGTTGCCGGTTTATATTGGCATCGCATTGGGAACGCGGATCCAAGCGCGGCTGTCAGCGTCTGCCTTTCATCGCGCCATCGTGATCCTGCTGGGACTTTCGGGATTGATCCTCGTGTTGCGCCCGGCAATGGGATTCTAATCGCCGCGCAGGCGCGCACGACGGGTGACTGGCAGCGAATTTGGATTTGCCGCAGAATATGTTACGGTTGTCTCCACAAGCTTACACTCTCGGAATTTTCTACCTGCGCGGCGCGCGAAGATGGTCGTCGCGGTAGGGCATTCGTGCGGCCGGCCGTGTTCATCTTGATCCGTGACGAGGTGGATGTCGGCGAGGCGTACCCAAGGGGGCGAATTACGTGCCGGAAACAGACACATACGACGAAATCAACGAAGCCAAGGCAAATCTGGACTATGTTTATGAACAGCCAGATCCCAGGGCTTATTTTCGCGAACTCAGAAAGCTCGGTTACGCGATTCCCGGACTTGCCAAGCCAATATTTCAGACGTTGATCACGCATTTGCGCGACCAGCGCCACGACACCATCCGCGTGTTGGACCTCGGTTGCTCCTACGGCGTAAACGCCGCGCTGCTGAAGCATGATCTGTCGATGCCCGAACTCTACGAACATTGGGGGGACGATGCGATCCGCGATGTAACGCCACAGGAAGTGGTCGCGCATGATCAGCGTTTCTTCGGCGAACTCGAGGGCGCCGAAGACATCGAGGTTATCGGCTTGGACCAATCGGAGCCCGCCGTCGCCTTCGCGGAGAACGCCGGCCTGGTCGACGAAGGGCTCGCGGTTAATCTCGAAACCGAACCGCTGCCCTTCGATGTGCGAGAAGACCTGGCACCGATCGATCTGGTGACATCCACGGGATGTGTGGGCTATGTGACAGAAAAAAGTTTCGACCGGCTGTTGCCCGCTGTAACGCAAGGCCAGGCCGCGTGGATCGGTAATTTCGTCTTGCGCCTGTTTCCTTTCGATCTGATCGCGCAGACTTTGGCGGGATGGGGCTACGCCACCGAGAAACTCGAAGCACAAACCTTTGTACAACGGCGCTTTGCATCGTCCGAAGAGCAGGAACGCGTGATCGAGCAACTCCGCCAACAGAATATCGACCCAACCGGCAAGGAAACAGAGGGGCACTTGCTCGCTGAGTTTTACTTGTCACGGCCGACCAAGGACGCGGCGGCCATGCCCATCGACGAGCTTCTGGCCGCTTGACCGCGGCCGCGGCACGGTTGCGCCGGAAATCGGCGGTTACGGGCGCGATCGGCCGATATATCGTTGCGGTCTTTGCGCCGGTCGCGGGCGGGCGTAAGGTCATGACATGTGGGACGACATACGGGTCGGCAGCCGTTTTATCCGGCAGTTGCCGCGTTTCCTGCGTACGCCAATCTCCGTCGACGCGGCACGCGCGCGGGTTCAGGCGCGTTTGCGCAATCGTGCAGCAAACCTGTACGCCTTGCTGCACCGTATTGCGACCTCACCGCATCGATCGCCCTACGCGCGCCTGCTGGCGAATTGCGGATGCGAACCGGGCGATGTTGCACAGCTGATTGATCGGCAGGGTGTCGAGGGCGCGCTCGCCGAACTGTTGGCCAACGGCGTCTACCTTACCGGGGACGAGTTTAAGGGCCGGGTGCCGGTGACACGCGGCAGCGTGTCGTTCACCATCGATCCGGGCGACCTTATCAGCCCATCGGCCGTCGTCCACGGCGTGGCCGAAAGCAGCGGCAGCCGCGGTGCGCGCACGCCGGTTCCCATCGATCTCGCCTTTATCGCCGATCACGCCGTCAACACCCTTTTGACCTTGCATGCCCACGACGGCCACGACTGGATCCACGCCCATTGGGGCGTGCCGGGCGGCACCAGCGTCACCAACCCTTTGGAGTTCGCCAAGGGCGGCACACCGCCGGAGAAATGGTTCACACCAATTGAACCTGGCGCGCCCGGACTGCATCCACGCTATCGATGGGGCGCGCGGGCGATGTGGCTGGCCAGTCGCGTGGCGGGCGTGCCGATGCCGGGACCAACACTGGCCCCGCTGAACGACCCCACGCCGATTGTGAGATGGATGGCCGCGGTATTGCAACGCGGCCAGACCCCGCATCTGTGGACGTTCGCAAGCTCCGCCGTTTTGGTGTGTGCGGCCGCGATAAAGATGGGAGTCGATATCCGCGGCGCACGCTTTACCGCGGGCGGCGAACCGACCACAACCGCCCGGCGCCACGCCGTTGAAAATGCCGGCGCCGTCATGATCCCGCGCATGGGCACCACCGAGACGGATATCTTGTCATACGCGTGCCGACATCCGGCGGCGCCCGATGATATGCATTTTTTCCATGATCGCCATGCCGTGATCCAACCGGGCGACGGTGGGCCGCCGGCCTTGCCCGCAAAGGCCTTGCTCTTAACCTCGCTGCTGCCGACGGCACCAATCCACTTGCTCAATGTCTGCTTCGGTGATCAGGCGACGATCGCACTGCGCCGCTGCGGCTGTCCGATGGAAGGTTTGGGTTGGCCGCAGCACATCAGCAATGTGCGCAGCTTTGAGAAGCTCACCGCCGGCGGCATCACGCTGCTCGACTATGACGTCGTGCGCGTGCTGGAAGACGTTCTGCCCGCGCGCTTCGGCGGCACGTCGCTCGACTACCAGATCGTCGAACATGTCGACACCACGGACGGCCGTCCGCGCGTTCAACTATTTATTAGCCCACAATTGGATATCGTGGATACGAAGGTCGTGCGCGAGGTCTTTCTAAAGGCCATCGGCGGCGGCACCAGCGGTGAACATCTGATGGCATTGCAATGGCATGACGGCCAGGTCGTCGACGTGGTCCGCGACCAGCCGCGCCGCACGGCGTCAGGCAAAATCCACCACGTTTTTGCCGAGACAAGTATTCCGAGACAAGCTGACAGATAGCTTTTTGCAGAGATAACTTTGTGCACCGTGCACCGCGCTTTTCACAGCGCCACACGACCGCCACCGCATTCTTAAATCGATGAGCATCGCAGAACCCGAAGAATCCCCCTCGGCACAATGTACCGAGGGGTAATCCTTCGCAGTAAAACTACTTACCGTGGCTTCACTACTAATCTTTCCACTATATAGTTAACTCGATCAGACTTCTGCATGCAAGCCAAAAGTGATTGGGAGAATGCATATGCAAATCCGCGACTCGATCTGCTTCGGCAACGATATTGGAATCGCCTCATGCGGTTGGTCCGTTCTCAATACTGATAGCCATTCGGTCTGCGGTGCGGGGGTACGGCTATTCGATGCGCCCGAGACGGACAAAGAAAAAACGCCCAAGAACCAGATTCGCCAAGAGAAACGCAGCCTGCGCCGATTGATCCGGCGCAAGCGACAACGCATGACCAAAATACGCCACTTGTGCCGCGCGCATGGCTTGACGGACACATCCCAAAAGGACGTATTCCAAACGTGCCTCGTCAGTCTTAACGAGAACGCGGCCGGCGGCACCCAGGTCACACCTTGGAACCTCAGGGTCGCGGCTCTCGACCGCGTCCTCGCCGGGCCCGAGTTCGCGGTGATCCTTGGTCACATTGCCAAGCACGCCGGATTTCAATCGAACCGCAAAGGTGGCGAAAAAAACCTCGCCGGAGACGACCAAAAAGCGTTGAAAGCCATGGAGGGCCTGGCAACGCAAATCGCGGACTACCGTAGCTTTGGCGAGGCCTTGGAAAAAGATCCCGAACTGTCGGCACGCAAGCGCAACCGCAGTGGCATCTATGACCGCACGCCGAAACGTACCTGGCTTCGCCAAGAGATTGTGCGGATTTTCGAAACACAACGTCGCCACGACAACCCATTGGCAACGCCCGAGCTTGAGTCCGCCTACACCGAAATCGCGTTCTCCCGCTTACCTCTTCAAGACGTCGAACATCTGGTCCGACATTGTCCGTTCGAGCCCCGCGAAAAACGGGCGTCGAAATATGCGCCATCGTTCGAACGATTCCGGTTTCTGCAATCCCTCGTCCATCTGCGCATTGATGATCCGCAACGTGACAGCGACCGCCTCACCCCCGAGGAAATCGACGCCCTCGAACGCGCCTTCGGCAAAACCCAAAAATTCAGTTTCAAGAACGCCCGCAAAATCTTGAGGTTGTCCGACGCGGGCAAGTTTCGCGGCCTGCCGATCAAGGACGAGGCGCGCGACATTGCCGCGCGTAAGAAACCCGGCGCCCAAGGGACACACACGCTGCGCCACGTGCTTGGCGTTTTGTATGATGATCTGCCCCCGGCACAGCTGGATGATGCCATGGCAAAGATCTCGTTCCGTGAAACGAACGCGTCGATCGAGAGTGGACTTGCCGAGACCGGCTTGCCCAACGACGCGATCGCGGCTTTGATGAGCGCGGTTGCAGAGAATGATTTTCACTTCGCCACCGGCGCCGGCCATGTTTCCGCCAAAGCGTGCCGAAATATCATTCCAGGTTTACGCAATGGCCTGGTCTATTCAGACGCGTGCGCGGCCACACGCTACGACCACACCGCGTCCGAAACCTCGCCGTTTGTCGCGCTTCGCAAAACGCTGGGCCACGCCTCGCTCACCGAGAAACGCAAGGCTGTTATTCAGATACTCTCTGACAAAGAACGTTCCCCCATCAATTCGCCGATCGCGCGCAAGGCGGTCATCGAAACGGTCAAGCAATTCAGCACCCTGTGCCACGAACATCCGGCCTTGGCCGGCGCCCTACCCGGACAAGTTAACATCGAATTGGCGCGCGAGATCGGCAAGAGCGGCGAACACCGCCGAGAGTTGACACGTGGCCTGGAACGCCGCAATCGGGAAACCGATGCACTTGCAAAAGCGTTCGAAGAAACCTTCGGTCACACACCAAACAAAGGTGACCTGAGAAAATTCGAGTTGGCGCAGGAGCAAGGCTGGAAGTGCCTCTATTCCGGCGACCCAATCGACCCCGCCCGTCTGTTTGACGGCGTGTCTTATCAGGTCGACCACATTCTCCCGTGGAGCCGCTTCGGCGACAATTCCTACCGGAATCTGACTTTATGTACGGCCGCGGCCAACCAAGCAAAGCAAGACCGCACGCCCCACGAATGGATCACGGCGCACGGACTCGATTGGGACATCTATGTCGCGCGGGTGGAGGCTCGCCCTGGCCCACGCGACCCACACGGCATGAAAGGATTGAAAAAGCGCAACTATTTGCTCAAAGACGCATCGGAAAAAGAACAAGGCTTTCGCAACCGCAATCTCAATGACACCCAGTGGGCCGCGCGGGTCGTCATGCAGGCGATCGAGGCGTTTTATCCCATCGAATTGAATAAGAACGGCAACCCGATCCACCGGGTGCGCGCGCGGCCCGGCGCCGTAACCGCCTTGCTCCGCCGCGGCTGGGGTCTGGAGCCGCTGAAAAAAGATGCCGAGGGCAATCGCGTGGATGACGATCGCCACCACGCCATCGACGCCATGGTCGTCGCGGCCACCAGCGAGAGCATGCTGCGGCGCTTGACGCGCGCCGTCCAGCGATCGGAAATGCTGGGCAAACCAAGATTCTTTGAACACATGGATCCGCCCTGGCCTGATTTTCGCGAACAGGCGAAAGTGGCACGGGACGGTATCAGGTGTTCGCGCGCCGAGCGCCGCCGGGCCAAGGGCGAAGCCCACGAAGCCACCTTGCGCGGCCTGGACCCTGACAATGGGTGCCTATTCACGCGCGAAACGGCCGAAAAATTGGTCGGTGGCCTGGTGACGAAATGCGATGGCGATTCCGCGCGCATGGCCGAAGCGTTGGCGGCCCGCATGGCGCGGCCGGAGCGATCCAAAGTGATCATCGCGGCTCTCGTGGATTGGGCGCTGCGTGGCGCGCCACAAGACGCGCCGCCGCTCGGCCCGACCGGCGACCCGATTCGCAAAATCCAAGTGATCGATACGCGCTCGAAGCTCGCAGTGCCGATCGGCGCCAAAGCAAGCGCCGATCGCGGCGAGATGGTCCGCGTCGATGTATTTGCCAAAAAGGACAGGAAGGGCCGGGACAAGTTCTATCTGGTTCCGATCTATCCCCATCAGGTGATGGACAAACAGCGCTACCCATTGCCGCCGAACCGGGCGATCGTGGCCGGCAAGGACGAACAGGATTGGGAGCAAATCACCGCCGACCATACGTTTCGCTTCAGCCTTTATCCATTGTGTTGGATTGAAGTGGTCACGGCGAAGGGCGAGGTGATCGAGGGCTATTACCGCGGCACGGACCGATCCACGGGTGCCCTATTGATATCGCCGCATCAGTCGTTGCAAACAACGCGGTCCGGCATTGGCGCCAGGTCGCTCCTAAGCTTCAAGAAGTTCGCGGTCGACCGCTTGGGCAACATTTCTGAGATCGATCAGGAGGAACGGACATGGCATGGCGTGGCGTGCACATCTGCAACGCGGCCGGGCTGAGCCTGCATCGCAACCAACTGGTGGTCGCCCAAGAAAAAGCCGAAGCGACCTTTCCGTTGGAGGACATCGCCTATGTGATCCTTGACACCCCGCAAACGACAATCACCGGCGCCCTGCTCGCCGCCATGATGAACGCCGGCATAGCCGTTGTGCAATCGGACGCAAAGCATATACCCTGCGGCGTGGCGTTTCCGTTCCACGCACACTGGCGCCAGGGCGAAACCGCGCATCTGCAAACCGGCCTGACCCAGCCGTTCAAAAAACGTGCCTGGCAAACAATCGTTCGGCGCAAACTGGCCAATCAGGCCACAGTGCTGGAGACCACGCGCACAGACACGGCGGCGCGCGAATCGAAAGCCATTCGTGCCATGGTCGCCCAGGTCCGATCCGGCGACCCTGACAATGTGGAAGCTCGGGCGGCCCGTGCCTATTGGGGTGCTCTATTCACGAACTTCCGGCGCGGTGACGATGGCGACCAGCGCAACGCCGCATTGAACTATGGCTATGCCGTGGTCCGTGCATGCTTGGCCCGAAGTTTGGCCGCATCTGGGTTGATCCCCGCCTTTGGCCTGCACCACGCCAGTGTCACCAACGCGTTCAATCTGGCCGACGACTTGATCGAGCCGTTCCGACCATTCGTCGACTATTTGGTGCTCAAAACAATGGGTACCGCGGGCATCGCGGAGGGCGCACTGACTAAGGAAGACCGCCAAGCCATGGCCCAAGTACCGTTCGAGTCGGTGCTGCTGGGCGGCGAGAACATGAACCTCTTGGTGGCCACGGAACGGGTCGGCCAAAGCTTGGCGGCGGCGATGCGCGCCGGTGAAACCGGAGGGCTGATGCTGCCGGAATTCGCCGCCGTCGCGCCGTTGCTATAAGCACCGAGGCCGCGCGATTCTTGTGGCTGATGTGTTTCTTTGATCTGCCGGTTGGCACGCCGAACCAGCGGCGCATGGCGACGCGTTTTCGCAACCATCTGAAAAAAGACGGATTTATCATGTTACAATGGTCGGTATACGCGCGCCTGTGCAAGGGTGAAGACGGCGTGGAGAAGCATTTGCTGAGGATCAAGGGCGCACTGCCGAAAACCGGCTCGATTCGGACCCTGCAAATCACGGATCGACAATATGCGCGCATGCAGATTCTCCTCGGCGCCGCCGAAATAACGGAAAAGAAAGGAGCTGATCAGCTTGTTATGCTTTGATTTTTTTGCCGGCCGGAAAGCCAAATATTCTGGCAGAACAAGCTGATACGCGAAACCCAGCCTACCACGGAAAGATCAGTAGGGAAGCCACGGCGTATGTAGATGAAGTTATTTCATCTTTCAGAGCCTACCACGGAAAGATCAGTAGGGAAGCCACGGCGCTACCTGCAATGCTCGTTCCTGGTTGTCCAGCCTACCACGGAAAGATCAGTAGGGAAGCCACGGCGGCGCGCTTAAACTGGATATCAAAATAGAGAGCCTACCACGGAAAGATCAGTAGGGAAGCCACGGCGTTTGAATGCTGTGAATGGGGCTAACTTCAAGCCTACCACGGAAAGATCAGTAGGGAAGCCACGGCACATCAACGACCATATTCTGCCGATGGCGCAGCCTACCACGGAAAGATCAGTAGGGAAGCCACGGCTTGAATTCCCAAACAGTGTTCATCACCAACAGCCTACCACGGAAAGATCAGTAGGGAAGCCACGGCGCGGGCACTGCTCTCAACACCATCAATGTCAGCCTACCACGGAAAGATCAGTAGGGAAGCCACGGCCGCCGATGTGGGTGACCGGCGATCGCGGCAAGCCTACCACGGAAAGATCAGGTGGGAAGCCACGACCCCCGCGACGTGTGCGCTAAATACACGCGCGCAGCAGGTCCTTGGCGGCGTCCAGGCTCAGCGGCACCGGATTGCCGCCAGCGCAGGGATCGTCGACCGCCATCGCGGCCATTTTGTCGATCCGGTTGTCGTCGACGCCCAGCCCACGCAGCTTGTCGGGGACACCCAGTTGCGCGCGCAGCGCCCGGATCCGGGCGACAAAGCCGTCGAACCCCCCGTCGATCCCCAGATAAGCTGCCGCTGCGGTGATGCGCGATTCAATCGCCGCGCGGTTATATGCCAACACGGTCGGCAAGATCACCGCGTTGGTCATGCCGTGATGGGTGTCGTAGAGCGCGCCAACCGGATGACAAAGCGCGTGGATCGCACCGAGCCCTTTTTGAAACGCCGTCGCCCCCATTGCCGCGGCGCTCATCATATGACCACGGGCCGTGAGGTCGGCGCCGTCGGCCGCCGCGCGCGGCAGGTTCTCCAGCACAAGGCGCATCCCCTCCAGCGCAATGCCTTGGCACATCGGGTGATAGAAAGGTGAGCTATAGGCCTCTAAACAATGAATGAACGCATCCATGCCGGTGCCCACCGTGATGACCTTTGGCATGCCAACTGTCAGCTTGGGATCGCAAATCACAATCACCGGCAGCATTCTTGGATGAAAGATGATTTTCTTGGTGTGGGTTTCGGAATTGGTGATCACCGCCGCCCGCCCGACCTCAGAGCCGGTGCCGGCGGTGGTTGGCACGGCGACGACCGGGGAGATGGCGTCGCCGTCCGCGCGCGTCCACCAATCGTCAATATCCTCAAAATCCCACAGGGGTCGCGTTTGGCCGGCCATAAACGCAATCAACTTGCCAAGATCGAGGCCCGAGCCGCCGCCGAACGCCACCACCCCATCATGATCGCCGTCACGAAACGCCGCGATGCCAGCCGCCAAATTGACATCACTGGGGTTCGGGTCGACGTCAGCGAACACGGCTTTGCCCAGCCCTTCGGCCGCCAGCAAATCCACGGCCTGCCGAGTGATGGGCAAGCCGGCCAAACCACGGTCGGTCACCAGCAGGGGCCGCACAATGCCGGCCGCCCGGCACGTGGCCGCCAGTTCACCGATACGGCCGGCGCCAAAGCGGATCGCGGTGGGGAAACTCCAATTCGCCGTCGTGGTCACGGTCACACGGCCTTTTTCAAATGATAGGATTTCGGCCGGGTCAGCGTTTGATAGCCGATCACCGATAACGCACCGCCGCGGCCGGTATCCTTGCAGCCGGTCCAACACAAGCCGGGATCCAGATAATCGGCCCGATTCATAAAAATCGTCCCGGCTTGAATCCGGGCGCCGAGCGTCGCCGCCCGCGCCGCGTCATGTGTCCACAGCGAGGCCGTCAAACCAAAGGCGCTGTCATTCATCAATTCGATCGCCTGCGCATCATTGTCAACCTTCATAATGCCGACGACAGGGCCGAAGCTCTCGTCGCGCATGACCCGCATGGCGTGGTCGACATCAACCAGAATTTGCGGCCCCACATAGGCGCCCCCGTCATCGGCGGGAAACAGGGACGCGTCGATCAGCGGCGTCGCCCCGGCAGCCACTGCTTCGGCAATTTGCGCCCGCACCTCAGCGGCAAAGCGGGGATGCGCCATCGGCCCCAATGTCGTCGCCGGATCCAAGGGATTGCCCAACACAAAATCGGAAACGATCGCGACCGCCCTTTCAACAAACGCATCGTAAAGCGCGGCCGCAACGTAAATCCGCTCGATCGCGCAGCAACATTGCCCGGAATTGTACATGGCCGCGTCGACCAGCGTGTCGGCGGCCGCATCGACATCGGCGTCGGCCATCACATAACCGGGATCCTTACCACCCAGCTCCAGCCCCAGGCCGGTGAAGGTGCCCGCCGCCGCCCGTTCGATGGCGCGGCCACCGGCGACGGAGCCGGTGAAGTTGACGAAATCGAAATGTCGCCCGGCGATCAACGCGGTCGTGGTGTCGTGATCCAAAAAAATATTCTGAAACACATCGGGTGGAATGCCGGCTTCGGTAAGGGCGCGCACCATACGTTCGCCGACCAACAAAGTTTGGCTGGCCGGTTTCAGCAACACCGCGTTGCCGGCAATCAAGGCCGGGGCCACGGTATTGATGGCGGTGAGATATGGATAGTTCCAGGGCGCAATCACCAGCACGACGCCATGTGGCTCGCGCACAATGCGTCGTTCGAATGCCGCCGAGTCCTCGATCACCAGCGGCCTCAGGGCACCCTCGGCGATATCGGCCATATATGTTGCACGCTCGGCAACGCCGCCGAACTCGCCGCCATAACGTATTGGGCGGCCCATCATGCGCGCCAGTTCCGGCACCACATCGTCATTCATGGCACCCAAACGATCAACGCCGGCGCGCACCAGCGCGATACGCTCGGCGAGCGGGCGGGCGGCCCAATCCCGTTGGCCGCGACGCGCCAGAGCGATGGCGGCATCGGCGTCCGCCGCCGTCGCCGGCACGCGTTCCGCGACCACGCTGCCGTCAATCGGTGAAATGCAGCGGATCATGCGGTCACTCTCCGTTGCGGTTTACGCCCGTTCGAATCCGCGTGCCAGATCCCAGTCGGTCACATGGCGGTCGGACTCAGATTGCTCCCACTTCGCCGCGTGCACATAGTGATCGATGACAGCGTCGCCGAACGCCGCGCGCAGCATGGTCGAACAATCCAAAGCGGCGGTCGCGGCACGCAGCGTCGCTGGAATCTCAGGCACACCGGCACTTGTATAGGCGTCACCGACAAAAGCCGGGCCCAACGCCATCTTGTTCTCGATACCGTCCAACCCCGCCGCCAGCAATGCCGCCATGGCCAAATGGGCATTGAGGTCGGCGCCACCGATCCGACATTCGACGCGCACCGCCGGTGTGTCGACGCCGCAAATGCGAAAGCCGGCGGTGCGGTTGTCCAGGCTCCACACCGTCTTGGTGGGCGCAAATGTGCCGACGGCAAAGCGTTTGTAGGAATTGACGTAGGGCGCCAAGAAATAGGTGATCGCGTCGGCATGATGAAGCAGGCCGGCCAGATAATGACCCATCAGCGCCGACATGCCGTGCGCGGCCTTGGCATCGTAGAACAGCGGCGCACCATCCGGCGCCGCCAGCGATTGGTGAATGTGGCACGAATTGCCGGCCGCCCGGCTGCTCCATTTGGCCATGAAACTTAGCGCATGGCCTTTAGCCCAAGCAATTTCCTTGCACGCGTTCTTGATGATCGCGTGGCGGTCGGCCATGGTCAGCGCATCGGCGTAGCGGACATTGATTTCTTCCTGCCCGGCATCGGCCTCGCCCTTGGTGTTCTCCACCGGCACATCGGCACCTTGCAGACCGACGCGGATCGCGCGCATCACCGCTTCTTCCTTGGTGGTTTGGAAGATGTGGTAATCCTCGTTATAGGCGCTGATCGGTGTCAGACTGCGATGGTCGCTCTGCTGCGCCTCCTCGTAGCTTTCGCGAAACAGAAAGAACTCCAGCTCCGACGCCATCAGTGGCTTCATTTGTACAGCCGCCAGGCGCGCGATCTGTTTCTTCAAAATCGCGCGCGGCGCGTGCGCCACCTCGTCATGGCTATGATGGTCCAACACGTCACACAGCACCAGCGCTGTGCCCTCCAGCCACGGCACCCGGCGCAGCGTTTCCATGTCGGCCTTCATGATGTAGTCGCCGTAGCCGGCCGCCCAGCTGGTCGACTTGTAACCATCTACCGTGAACATCTCCATATCGGTCGCAAGCAAATAGTTGCAGCTGTGGGTCTCCGCCCACGCGCTGTCGACAAAATACTCTGCTTGGAATCGCTTGCCCATCAAGCGGCCCTGCATATCCACCTGGGCGGCGATCACCGTATCAATCGTGCCGTCGGCAATCGCCGCCTTCAATTGTTCGAATGTCAGTTTTCCGGCCATTGAAATCGTCAAAAAACGTTACGTGGCGCGATCGCACCAAGATAAGGTCAAAGGCAACGCAGCCGCGGTCCAATCCCCGGGGGCGTGCCCGCCCCCGGGAATGGGTCCTGGATCAGCCGTAGCGATAGGGCGGCCCGGCCGCGCGCATGGTCGCCGCATATTCCTTGAGAATATTGACCACCTTCGCACTGCGTTCGCTTTGCGCAGCGATTTCGTCCCAGAACTTCAGCGCTTCGTCTTCGACGATCTTCCACTCTTCGTCGGGGATCGACGTCAACTCCAGTTTGGTGCCTTTGGTGCGCAAATGTGCTTCGCCACCCCAATACCAGTGCTGGCGATAGTAATGCGAACTGTCCATGCATAACCGGAACAGGGTTTGCAGATGTTCAGGCAGCGCCTCCCAGCGCTCCGTATTGGCGAAATACGACCCGCACCAGGCGCCCGAAATATTGTTGGTGAGGAAATAATTTGTGACGTCTGCCCAACCAACCGTGTAGTCTTCGGTTATGCCCGACCAGGCGATGCCATCAAGTTCGCCGGTCTGTACCGCCACTTCGATGTCTTCCCACGGCAGCGTAACTGGCACAACACCAAAACGCTGCAGGAACTTGCCCGCGGTCGGGAACGTGAACACGCGCTTGCCCTTGAGATCTTCCAAGCTACGGATCGGATCAACCGTGTTGAAATGGCACGGATCCCAGGCGCCAGCACTGAGCCAGGTGACGTTTTCGACTTCGCCATAGGCTTCTTCCCAGATCTCCTTCAGGCCATATTGGTGAAACAAGACCGGCACATCGAGAGAATAGCGCGTGCCAAAGGGAAAATAGCCGCCGAACACCGAAACATCGACCGGCGCCGCGATCGAGTCGTCATCGCTTTGCACAGCATCGATCGTGCCTCGCTGCATGGCGCGGAACAGTTCGCCGGTCGGCACCAGTTGGTCGGCAAAATAAAGCTCGATTTCCATTTCGCCGTTGGCAACTTTGTTGAACGCATCGATCGATGGCTTGATGACATGCTCCGCCAGGGCCGCGCCAGCATAGGTTTGCAGCCGCCATCTGATCGTGCTTTGAGCTTGGACATAAGGCGCGCTCAGGGCACTGGCCCCAACCGCGGCGCCGGCCACGCCCGCTTTTTTCAAGAAATCTCGTCTGTTTTTCATTTGCTTTTTTCTCCCTCTATTTGGTCGTCGGTCAGCGACCTGTCATGGGCGCCAGATTATTCATCGCGCGTCGCTGCCCCTTTTCATTGACGGTCATTTCGTCATTGCCCCGCGTCCCTGGTTCCCGGCGTAATTCTGATCAACGTGCTATCGCGCATAATGCGTTTCAGGCAACCACAGTGCGATCTGTGGGAATACCATCACCACGGCCAGACCAAAGGCCATGACCAAGACAAACGGAATGATCGAACGATAGATGTCGGCCAGCGTCACGCTGGACGGCGCCATCGCGCGCATCAAAAACAGGTTGTAGCCAAATGGCGGCGTCATATAGGCGATCTGACACGTGATCGTATAGAGGACGCCGTACCAGATTAGATTGAAACCCAGCGCGCCGACCAATGGCACATAAAGCGGTGCCACGATCACCAACATGGCGGTGTCATCCAGAAACATCCCCATCAGAATGAACGACAGCTGCATCAAAATCAAAACGCCCCACGGACCAAGCCCCAAATGATCAACAAAGAACGACTCGATCGCCTTGACCGCGCCCAACCCGTCAAACACCGCGCCAAAACACAGCGCCGCCAAAATAATCCACATGAACATGCACGAAATGCCCAAGGTCTTGCGGATCGTTTCTTCCATGACCTCTCGGGTTAGGCGCCGCTTGACCAAAGCCGCGATGGTCGCCGCGACCGCGCCGACGGCCGAACTTTCGACCAAGCTGGTCACACCCATGAGAAATAGGCCGGTCATCGAAAAGAATATGAGCAACGGCAGAATGCCGGCCGATAGCAGGCGAAACTTTTCCCCCCAGCCAACCTGCTGCCGCTCGGCCTGCGGCAAGGCGGGGCCCAAACGCGGTTGCAGCTTGCACCGTATGGCGATGTAGAGCACGAACAGGCCGGCCATCAAAAGCCCGGGAAAAACGCCCGCTAGCCACAATTGCCCAACCGGCTGGCGCGCGATCATGCCATACAACACCAGCACCACGCTGGGCGGCACCAAGATCCCCAGTGAACTGCCGGCCTGAATCACGCCGGTGACCATGATCTTGTCATAGCCGCGCCTGAGCAATTCCGGCAGCGCGATGCTGGCACCGATCGCCATGCCGGCAACGCTCAAGCCGTTCATGGCCGAGATCACCACCATCAACCCGATCGTGCCGATCGCCAAGCCGCCGTTCAGCGGCCCCATCCAAACGTGGAACATGTGATAAAGGTCGTCGGCAATGCCCGATTCCGACAGCATGTAGCCCATATAGATAAACAACGGCAGGGTCAGCAGCGGATACCATTTCATCAACTTCATCGCAGCGCTGAACGCCATTTCCGAGCCGCCGTCGCCCCACAACAGCAGCGCCGCAGCGACGGCCACAAAGCCAATCGCGCCGAATACCCGCTGCCCGGTCATCAGCAACAGCATCATGGAAGAAAACATCAACAATGCGATGAGTTCGTAGCTCATGACAGCGGTTCTCCGCGCGCGCTGGCCAGGTCCTTAAAAAAGGTCGCGATCGCCTGCAACAACATCAGCGCGACGCCGACAGTCATGATGATTTTGATCGGCGCCATTTGCGGCGCCCAGGAGGAGTAGCTTTGCTCGCCATACTGCAACGCATATGACGAACTCGAATAGCCGCCATAAAGTAGCCAAACCAAATAGAAAATCAGAAAAATGGCAGTGATCGCGTCGACCACGGCCTTGGTCTTGTCGGACCAACGACTGTAGAAAAGATCCATGCGAACATGCGAACCGAGCTGCATGGAATAGCCGCCGCCCAGCAGGTAATAGGCGACCATGGTGAATTGCGCCATCTCCAGCGTCCATAGCGCCGGCAGGAAGAACGCCTTGGAGATCGACGAGTAAAGCAATATGCCCATCATCGCGAAAATCAGATACATGGCGACGCGGCCGACCGCCCGGCTGACCGCATCGACAATACGCACATAAACCCTGATGGCTTTGGGCATCGTAGTCGCCTTACCCCACGTGGCGTGTTTCGGTTTCCCGAACACCCATGGCCGCGCACGCCGTTTCCAGCCAGCGCGACAATTGTCCCGCTATCGCCTGCTGGCTGGCTGTATCGGCGATTAAATCGTTGCGGATCTCGATCATGACATTGAACAGCTGCCGAGGCAGCGCGTGGGCGGCCAATGTGTGGGTCACGCCATCCGCTGGGCCATAGGGTTCGTTGCGGCGGATCGCCATTTCGCTTTGCGTACGTGCGATCGTCAAAAAAAGATCGGCGAAACGGGAATCGACGTCGTAGACAACCCCAATTTCCACGTCACGACGGACACCATGATAGACAGGCGCAAAAGAGTGCACGGTCACGATCGTCGGCGGTTGACCACGTGCGATACGACGATCGACACAGCCATCGATGGCAACCTTAAACGGTGCGTATACCGCCACCTCGCGCGCCCGCCGCGCTGCCGGCGACAGGTTCGCATTGCCGGGTATGTGGGTGGTCTCGCTGGCCTCCGGCACGGCGCCAGAAGCATCTGGCGCGCGATTGCAGTCATAGATCAACCGCGAAATGCGCTGCGCGACCAGCGGCGCATCCAGGCGACGGGACAGTTGTTGGGCGACCGCCAGGGCGCCCGGATCCCACGCGATATGGCTTTGTAAAGCCGCGTCACGCAGGCCCAGCTTGTCATATTGTGGCGGGACGAAGTTCGACGCGTGTTCGCAAATCAGCACGATGTCGGCCGCGCCTGACGGATTGATGACGTCGACGACGCCATCCGTCGAAGCGTAGAGACCCTCTTCGGCCGCGGCGACCATCACTGTCACAGGCGCTCCCCACCGTCGATGCTCGTTCACCTTTTCAGAATTGTGGAGACAGTCAAGCGAATTTCTGAAAGATTCTATTCTGTGACGTTATGTATGGAGATTCTGTTTCAGAGTTAGTCGGGCCAGGGGCGGGCGGATCCGTTGGCAACACGAAAGAACACTGACACGGCACCGGATCTTACCGTCGCCGAGCGGATACGCGGCAGCTTTGACAGCCTGACCCGCGCCGAGCGCCAATTGGCCAATGCCTTGCTCGCGCACTATCCGGTCTCTGGACTAGGCAGTATCACTGCCGTCGCCGAGGCCTCGGGCGTCTCTACGCCAACGGTCGTGCGCATGGCGAAAAAGCTCGGATTTGGCGGCTTCCCAGAGCTTCAGGCGATGCTGCGGGCGGAAGTCGAAGCGACCATTTCCAATCCGATCGCCAAGCACGACCGGTGGGCGGAAAACGCCCCAGATACCCATATACTCAATCGGTTCGCCGATGCGGTGACCGAGAATATGCGCCAAACCCTGGGCCAGCTGAATCTGGAAGACTTCGATGCCGTCACGGCGCTGCTGGGCGATCACGACCGCGCCGTGCATGTGGTTGGCGGCCGCATAAGCCGATCGCTGGCGGACTATTTTTTCACCCATATGCAGGTGATCCGGGACCGTCTAACACTGATCGCGCCGAACGCCAACACGTGGCCGCACTATGTGTTGAACATGCGCACCGGCGACGTGCTCGTGGTCTTTGACGTGCGGCGCTACGAACACGACATCTTGCGACTCGCGGAAATGGCGACAAAAAAGGGCGTCACGCTGGTGTTGTTCACCGACCAGTGGGGCTCGCCGGCAGCAAAACATGCGACCCACAGTTTTCACGCCCGCATCGAAGCACCGTCGGCGTGGGACTCTTCGGTGGTGACCCTGTTCATCGTCGAATCTGTCATCGCCGCCGTGCAAACAACCATGTGGGATGAAACCAAAGACCGCATGGCAAAGCTCGAGACGCTGTTTGACCAAACAAAGCTGTTTCGAAAATTCACATAGAATCTTTGGCCGTGCTTGCCGCCGCCCGGCGGCGTCAATCGTCGCCGTATGCGATCTTCAGAACCTCCAGTTCTTCGATCCCGGTGGGCGCGCGCAAAGTCACGACATCGCCCTCACGCGCTTTGTGGAGCGCCCGCGCGACCGGCGACACCCAACTGATTTCGCCATGATCGAGCCGTGCCTCGTCGACGCCAACAATGCGCACGGTGCGTTCTTGATCGCGGCTGTCGACATAGGTCACCGTGGCACCAAAAAAAACCTGCTCCCGGTTCCGCTGTCGGCGTACATCGACGATCTCCGCGATTTCCAATCGCTTCAGCAAGAACCGAAGGCGCCGATCGATCTCGCGCAGGCGCTTTTTGCCATAGATGTAATCGCCATTCTCCGAGCGATCACCGTTACCGGCGGCCCATGAAACGACCTCGACGACCTTTGGCCGTTCAACGCTTTTCAAATGGCGCAGCTCGGTTTCGAGCCGCGCGTAGCCTTGGGGTGTCAGATAGTTCTTGGCAGCAAGCGGAAGCGAGTCGGCTTGATCCGGCAAATCTTCGTCATCGTCTTTGTCGGTTTCCTTGGTAAACGCTTTGCTCATTTCGTCGATCGTTCAGAAATCTAGGCGTTGGACAGCGGCATCGAAAAGACGGCGGTCGCACGCGGATGGCGCCACCACCGCCAAGGTCAATCGGCTAATTATGGCTGTAGATGCTCGACAAACCAATCGCGCGCCGCGCCGCCGGTCAACTCAAAGGCATCGACATACGCGGAAAAGTGATGGCCGGGCGCGATGATTAGTTTTTTTGGCTCCAGAGCCAATTCAAACGTCTCTAGGGCGTGTTGGGTCGGAATCAAAGTATCGTTCTCGGACACGATCATCAGCAGTGGCGTCGGCGCGATACGGTGCACAAACGACCAAGGCTCATATTGAAACGCCATGTCAAGCGATTGCAACGTCACTTCATTGTGCCAAGACGGCGCGCGCAGTTTCGCGGTTTCCGTAAACCATTGCCAAGATTCCGCCTGTGGCAATGTCGACCCGCCGTTGGGGTCCTCTGAAACAACCGGAATCATACCCGGCGGTTCGCCGCCAAACCGTGCCTCGCGATCGGCGTCAAGAGCGGCCAACAAACCGGGCCAGAAATCCTCGCGAACATTGCGCACGAAGGCGTCGTAAAGTTTTGTCGCGGGGACCTGGGCGACAACGGCCTTGACGCGTTTATCGATCGCCCCCACCACCAGCACATGGCCGCCACTGTAACTGGAGCCCCACACGCCGATACGATCGCGATCGACCTCAGGTAATGTGCGGACATAGGTGATGGCGTGACGATAATCACGCACCTGTGCCCACGGGTCTATCTCGTAGCGCGGCTCGCCATCGCTGGCGCCGAAATTGCGATTGTCATAGACCAGCGCGGCCAGGCCCGCATTGGCGAACGCCTCGGCATATTTGTCGAGCCACATTTCCTTGACCGCCGACCAACCGTGCGCCATGACGATCGCCGGCACGGGTCCATCGGCGGCGGACGGCGTATAGAACCAGCCGCGCAGTGTCGTACCGTCCGCGCTAAACTCAATATCGCGGCGTTCAAAATCCGCCGCCGCAGGCAGCGCCAGTGCGAGCGCAACGATCATGGTTGCCCAGGCGGAGACAAAATTCACAGCAAAGCCTTGCAATCGCGTTCTCATGAAATCCTCCCTGTTCGGGGCGATCGGCGTCATCAGATGTGTGGCCCGCCCCGACACCAGGCTACGCCCGCGCCCCCGCGGGCGCAGCAGTTGTGCGTCAAACTATGGTAAACATGGCATATTGTGACCGGTCAACTGCGACGCCAAGCTGTCGCGCCGGCGATATCGAGTCTTTTCAAAGAGCGACCGATGGAACTTTCCTCCGACAGCACCGCCGCGCTCGTCGCAACGTTCTTGCGTCGCCGCGGCGTCAAGCACATCTTTGGCTTGTGCGGCGGCCACATCATGCCGATTTGGATGCAGGCTCACGCCGCCGGCATTCGGATCATCGATGCCCGCGACGAGCGCGCCGCGGTACATATGGCACATGCCCACGCCGAGGTGACCGGCACGCTTGGTGTCGCCATTGTTACCGCCGGGCCCGGTGTCACCAATGCCATGACCGCGATTGCCAACACCCATGTGGCGCGAGCACCGGTTCTGGTGTTGGGGGGCACCGTCCCACAGCCTCAGGTAAACCGTGGCGCGCTCCAAGATATCGACCATGTCGGTTTGGTCACCGCGATCACCCGCTATGCGCGCACCGTGCGCGAACCCGGCTTGGCGTTACAGGAACTTGACGCGGCCGTCGCCCACGCGATGGGCGATGGCGGTGATCCGGGACCCGCCTATATCGAATTCCCGACGGATGTTTTGCGTCGCGACGTGCCGAGGGCCCTGCGGCGCGACGAGTTTTTTGCGCCTCCGTCGCAACCGATCATGCATCCCGACCCGGTTGCCGTTGCGGCCGCCGTTGACTTGATCTGGAAAGCCAAACGCCCCCTGGTGATATCGGGCCGCGGCGCGCGCGGCGCCGAGGCTGAATTGGTCACGTTTCTCGATCGCCTCGGTGCCGCCTATCTTGACACTGGCGAAAGCCGCGGATTGGTGCCCGATGATCATCTTGCGGTGGTCGCAGCCATGCGCGGCACGGCCATGAGCGAGGCCGATGTCGTGATAACCATTGGCCGTCGGCTCGATTTTCAGCTCGCCTATGGGTCGCCAGCCATATTCGGCAACGCGCAGTTTGTGCGGATCGCCGATACGCTGTCGGAGTTGCGCGATAATCGGCGTGGTGCGATCGAACTGTTGGCCACCCCAGCGACAGCGCTCAGCGCGCTTGTCGCCGCAGCCGGCAAGCGGACGTCGTCGGTCGATCCGGAATGGATCGGACAATTGCGCAGCGCCCATCGGGCGCGCGCCGAAAAGCTACGGCAAACCATGATGAACGCGACGCCGGATAAAGACGGCCGCCTGCATCCCTATCGCGTGCTTGGGGCCATCCAAGAACGGCTGGACCGCAACGCCATTGTGGTCACCGACGGCGGTGATTTCTTAAGCTTTGGTCGGGTCGCGTTGTCGTCGCGCACGATGCTCGACCCAGGGCCGTTTGGTTGTATCGGCGTTGGCGTGCCCTTTGGCATTGCCGCCGCCCTGGCCTGTCCGAACCGTCGCGTCGTGGTCGCCACCGGCGACGGGGCGTTTGGCTTCAACGCCATCGAAATTGACACGGCGGTACGCCATCAGGCACCGGTCGTCATCGTTGTGGCCAACAATGGTGCCTGGCAAATCGAAGTCCACGACCAAACCCAAAGCTATGGCGAGGTTGTCGGCACCAGGCTTCAGTTTTCCGACTATGCCGCGATGGCGCGCGGCTTTGGCATGCACGGCGAGCGGGTCGAAACCGAAACCGATCTGGCCGGCGCGATGGACCGTGCCTTTGCCAATGCGCCGGCTTTGGTCGATGTGATCGTGACCTCGGACGCCGTGTCGTCGGATGCCAAGAGCGGCTTGGCATGGGTGCCGGATCTGCAGCCCTTGGCAAGCTGGGATGACGCCGAACGCGCGTGGCGCGCGCGCTAACCACCGGTTTTCACGTGCCAGCGAAGAAGTCCAACAATGCCGCGGCGAGTTCCTCGGGCTTTTCCTCGGGAATAAAATGCCCTGCGCCGTCCACAACACCACCGCGCACGTCGCTTGCGACCCGTTGCATGGATTCCAAAGTCAGTCTGCGCCGGCCAAAGCTTTCGCCGCCGCCCAATGCCAGCACGGGTATGGTCAACTTGCCGGCGGCGATCGATTTTTGGTTGTCAACAATGTCCTGCGGAATGGCGCGGTAATAGGCGAGCCCGGCGCGCATGGCGCCAGGCGCAGCATAGTTTCGGGCGAATTCGTCGATTGCCGAATCAGGGATGATTCCAGGATGCGCAGCGAAATTGTTTAGGAACCACGTGATGTAGATTCTCTCGCGACCCTGGATCAGGGCCTCGGGCAAATCAAGCGTCCGATGAAACCCATGATGCCAGCGCCCCTGAGAGGTCGAAAACTGATCCGAGCCATCGCCCGGGATCATGACGTCGAGGATGGCGAGTTTGCGCACCGCCCGCCGATGGGCGGCGGCAAGCGCATAGGCCACCGGCCCGCCCCAATCGTGACCCACCAGATAAAACGACGTATGACCAAGCGTGTCGGACATCAGCTCCCACACATCTTCGGCGATGCGCGCCTTGTGGTAGCCGGTCGCCGGGCGCGATGATTGGCCGAGGCCGCGCAAGTCTGGCGCAATGACATGATAGCGTGCCGCAAGCATTGGCATGATCAACCGCCATTCGTACCAAGTCTGCGGAAATCCATGCAAGAGCACGACCGGTTCGCCGGAGCCGGCGGTTACATAATGCATGGTCATTTCAGACAATTTGGCATAGTGGTGCGTGAAGCTTGTCATGCTCATGGGCAGGTGGTCCTGTACTGATGCGAACGCGCAGAGGCGAACGATAGCTATGAACAGAAGACTTGAAAACCGCGTCGCATTGGTTTTTGGGGCTGGCTCGGTTGGACCTGGCTGGGGCAACGGCAAAGCTTGTGCGGTAACCTATGCGCGCCACGGCGCCCGCATCGTGTGTGTTGACATCGACCGCGACGCCGCGAATGAAACCGTCGGCCTGATCCAGGCGGACGGCGGCAACGCGATCGCCGTAACCTGCGATATCACCAATGATGCGCATGTCGCCGCGGCTGTCGACACCGCGATGGACGCCTACGGCACGATCGATGTCTTGCACAACAATGTCGGCCATGCCGCCATGGGTGGCCCGATAGAACTGAGCGAGGCGGAATGGCGGCGCGAACTTGACCTCAACGTGAACGGGGTTTTTCGCAGCTGTAAGCACGTGTTGCCGATCATGCTTGATCGTGGGCGCGGCGCCATCATCAACATCTCGTCGTCGGCCGCGCTTCGCTATATGGGCTACGACTATGCCAGCTACTACGCCGCCAAGGGTGCCGTTAATCAGCTCACCGTCGGGCTGGCGCTGCAATATGCGGCGCGCGGTATTCGCGTGAACGCGATCTGTCCCGGCCTGATCGACACACCGTTGATTCATCGCCAAATTAGCGGCGCGTATGACTCCACGGATGACATGCTGGCCCAGCGGCATGCGGCAAGCCCAACCGGCAAAATGGGCACGGCTTGGGACGTCGCCAACGCCGCCTTGTTTTTGGCCAGCGACGAGGCTCGGTACATCAACGCGGTCTGTCTGCCAGTCGACGGCGGCCTGACGGCGCGCGCGGTCTAGCCGATATCGACCTCAAATCCGCCACAAGACCGACTACGTAAGTGCGATGTGCGCGCCTTCAGCGGGTATGATATCTTGCGCTTACATCTGATGAAGAGGAACGAGATGTTCGAAAGATCCCGTAACGGAATTGCAGCGGCCGTCGCGGCCATTTGCCTTGGATGGGGTGGACCGTCTGCGGCCGCAGAGATGATTGAGGCCGAAATCCTTAACTTCTCCGAGATGAACCGTTGGGTCCAGGTTACGGACTTGATCTGCAAGACCGAACTCTACAAAGACACAATGGATGCGCAGGCGCGCCTGCCGGTCGAACTCTGTACCGGCGATGACGGCCTGGCCAAGGTCATGCTTTATGTCCGCATTGGTTGCACCAAAAACCAGACCTTTATCAAGGAAGGTGTCGAGAACGGCGCCACGGTCAGTTTTTAGGCACGTGCTGAATCCAAATGGCCCCTTGAAGGTGCCGCGGCGAGCACGGCACTGCCCCTCGCAACGTAGATCCGGCTGTCCCCGGCAGAGGAAAGATTATGAAACATCAATGGCATTTGGCGGCGGCGGCGTTGCTGACGTGGGCTTTTGCGCCGACCCTAGCGGCCGCAGAGATGTTGGCGATTTCGAACTACGAGACCAAGGCCGACGAGTCGCTTGAGGCGCTGCAACTGCAGAATGCGGACGAAAATCGCCGCGAAGGTATTGCGGTTTTCGAGGTCGATCCGGCGTCGCCGGACTATGGCAAGATCCTGATGGAAATTCCGGTATCACCGGACTTGGTGCTGCACCACATTTTCTACAACAACGCGCTCACTAAAGCCTATGTGACCGCGCTGGAGCAGGAAATCCTGCACGTCATCGATCTGACCAAATGGCCGTATCGCATGAAGCCGATCCCGACTCCAGGCTGCAAGGTGCAAGAGAACATTATTTTGTCGGATGATGACAAGACCTGGTATGTGACCTGCATGGGATCGGCAAATGTTGTAGTTGGAGATGCGGTCAAAGACGAAATGACCCACATCATCGAAATGCCCGGCACCTACCCTCATGGCATCACTTTGCACAGTGGCATCGACCGCATTTTGGTGGCCAGTTGTGTCGCCCCTGACATGAGCGGCGCCGGTCATACCGTCGAGATCATCAAAGCGAGCACGGGCGAGTATTTGGGTGGCCTGCCGGTGTCGGAGAAAAAGGGCACGGCACCGGTCGAGACGGTGTTTGTACCGAAAAGCGACCCGCCGATCGCCTATGTCACCAACATGATGGAAAGCTCGCTCTGGGCCGTGATCTGGGACGCGCCGACGGAGACATTCAGTAGCCAAATGGTGTTCGATTTTGGCGAACACGGCGCCGACATGCCGCTGGAGATCTATTTCAACCGGGCTGTCGACCGCTTGTATGTGACAACGGCGGATCCGGGCCATTTCCACATTTTCGATATCAGCAGCGGGCCGCTAGAGCCGAAACTGCTGAAGCAGTTGCCGACCGCCGGTGGTGCACATCATGTTGCCTTTACGCCAGACGAGAAGTTGGCCTACGTGCAAAACGCGCTACTGAACTTGCCGGGTCTGAACGACGGCTCGATCACGGTTATCGACTTGACGACCGAGGAAGTGATCGACTCCATCGATGTGTTCAAGGAAGGCGGGTTTGCCGCCAATTCGATTACCATGCTACCTGAATGGTATCACCCGGCCGGCCATTTCAACAACGGTCCCGGTACCGTGCAGTAACAGACACACGAATTCCGGTGGAATTCCGGTGACAGTTTACTTAATTCACCCACGCTGTGGGCCTGGTAAACTCTCACCGCGGCTTGAATTAAGTAAACTGTCACCGGAATTCCACCGGAATTGCCGCCGTGACCAAAAAAGAGAAGCGGACCCTCGCCGCAAGGCAAGGGTCCGCTTCCTTTTGGTCGTGTCGTCGGTTTACTTCGATACCCGCAGGTTCGACAGATCTTGGCCAATCGCCTCAAACACGTTTTGAAGCTCTGAATTTGATGGCGAGTCGAAGTAACGGTCCGAACCGCTGGCGCAAGTCTCGTAAAGATCCTTCAAATCCTGCTCATCGCCGACTTGGAAGGTGATGGCATAGATGACGACTCCCGCTTCCTTCATCGCCATGCAGGTGTCGGTGAGCCGGGAATTCAACTCCGCGCGCGACGAAGAGGTGGTCACCGGATCGACCAATTCGCCATCATCCGGATAGCCATAGGCGGTGTAATAGTCGTTGGAATAACCGGACCATTGATTCCAACCGTCGGTCAGCAGGATGACGGCCTTGTCCATCAACGGTTCGTCGTACGGCAGGGGCAAATCGGCGGGCGTATCGCCGCCCCACAGGCCTTGCCAATCTGGTGACACAGTGCGCCAACCCCACGACATGCCGACATTACTCATAGTGCCGAAGCGGCGATAGGCCCCCATCGCGTCGATGGCATCCGTTACCGTCGATTTCTCCGCCGTCAACGGCAGGATCGGCGTCGGACAGGCCAGGTTGGGGCCGTTCGCATAGCTCGACGAGGTCTGGTAGGAATCGGTCTCGTTGTAGCTGCCCGGCGCCCACCAATTGTCGCCACCGGAAGCCCAGTGATAGGTCTCAAACAATCCGGCGCCTGACGGGACCGTGTCGTCCTGATCCATGCCAACGGCGCGCGCCTTCACGCAGCCTTTCCAACTCACCTGACTGGTGCTGTAGGAGCCTTCCTGCTCCCAGGTGTAATCGTCATAATCCGACAACCAGTCCTGGTAGTCATCGCCAACATTGACGACCGACGCGTAGGGCACCAAAGCGACCCAGAAATCGTCAACCGTTTCGCGTTCGCCGTACATGATATCCATCAGCAGGTGGGCGGCATCCCGCATGGCATCCATTTTGCCGCTCCATCGCATGGACCCGGTGTTGTCCATCACCAGGGCCAGCTCTAGCCCACGCATGCGCCGCGTGACCTCGGTCGACGCCGCAATCGTGATGTCTTCAAAACCCATCACCCGCATGAAGCTGGCGCCGACGGTGGCGTTGGCGGAAACGGTAATGACATCGCCGTCCCCGGAGAACGACACCTGCGGGGTCGACAACTCCGCGCCATACAATTCATCCGGAAAATTCGCGTTCATATACATCAGCACGTCTTGCTGCATTTCCGAGACCGTCGCGTTGACGCTCGCGCCGGCCGCCAGAGCGGCGGAATCAAGCGCCGTTGCCAGCCGGGAACGCACCAGATAGGCGCGTGCTGAATCCACCCCCAGGCCGACAAAGGCCACCAGGGGAATGATGGCAAAACCGATCATGATCAATGCGCCGCCGCGGCGATCACTGACGAGCCGCGACATTTCGCTTCGCAACCAGCTCAGTGCCATGTGTCACTCCTTACAACATCAAGCGCCTGTTCATGGGCTCTCGTCACCGAGTCGCCCTTCCGCGTTTTTCGCGGCGGAGCGGTGGTTACCGTCAACCCTGGCCGAACCGCCAGGTCGATAGAGCCCATCGGCGCAAAATCGCACCGCTCGCTGTGACCAAATCTATTGTATTTTGCAAACTTCGTAGTGGTACGTTGGCACTAAAAAGTAATATTTTTTTCCTGCACGCCCACTTAGTAGAACATTAATACTATTTATCGAAAATAAATCTAAAATAAATAAGTTATTGTATTTATATTTTCTTAACCATTTTCCTTTCGGCGAGGGATTTTAGAGATAATTATTTCTATTATCCGAGACTTTCCTACCAATGTTATGCGAACGCGATGCTGGACAGTACGGATCTTAAATCAGCCTGGCTTTGGCGCCGGCTAATCGGCTCACAAAGTCATTGACAGCGCGTCGCGAGCCTGCGACCGATTGGCCATGCGTTGGAGACGTGGGCGTCGAAGCCAAAACATTGAGGACCGGCGCGGCCAAGCACCGCGGGCCGGTATGCGGCTACCCGGCGGCCTCGGGCAGCGCGGCGGCATTGGCCGCAAAGCGGGCCTGGGTGGCATCGGCCTGGTCATTGTGGTTGTCGCGTCGATGCTGTTTGGTGTCGACCCTAGTGTGTTGCTGCAAAACGTGCCGAGCGGCGCGGGCCCCCAGCCGGTTCCGTCCGACGGCGCAAGCCGCGCACCCAAGCGAGAAACGGCGGCCGAGCGCCAATTGGCCGAATTCACCTCGGTTGTCCTTGCGGATACCGAAGACACCTGGACGCCCCTGTTTGAAAGCGCTAATCGCACCTACCAGAAACCCAAATTGGTCCTGTTTTCCGACGCGGTGCAGTCTGCGTGCGGCTTTGCACAGGCGGCGTCAGGGCCATTTTACTGCCCTGGTGACCGCAAGGTATATATCGACCTGAGCTTTTACAGCGATCTAAAGAACCGCTTCAGGGCGCCCGGCGATTTTGCTCAAGCCTATGTGGTCGCACACGAAATCGGCCACCACGTGCAAACCTTGTTGGGGATTTCCGAGCAAGTCATGAAGCTGCGCCGGCGTGTCAGCAAGAACGAGGGCAACGCACTATCGGTCATGCAGGAGCTGCAGGCCGATTGTTTCGCCGGGATTTGGGCGCATCACGCGCACCGCGCCCGCAACATTCTGGAAGAAGGCGACATCGAAGAAGGCCTAAACGCGGCCAGTGCCATTGGTGACGATCGTTTGCAGCGCCAGTCCCAAGGCTATGTGGTGCCCGAGTCGTTTACCCATGGCAGCTCGGAGCAGCGCGTCCGTTGGTTTCGAATCGGCCTAAAATCCGGCACCATGGACGCCTGCAATACCTTTGAGACCGACCGCCTATAGCGGCGGCCGGCCGATCGTGGCGCGCACTATTCGTCGTTAAACAGGCCTTCCAACTGATCGCCAACCGCGCCGATACCGTCTTCAACCGCGCTTCCGACACCGTCCGCGACACCGCCTGTTTCGCCAAGCTCGCCGTCCAAGGTCTGGCGCAATTCGCCCGCCGCCCCTTCAACCACGTCTTGAGCGCCGCCGACCAATTCATCCAAATTCACGGTCGCGATCGCCCGGTCGATATTGTCGGTGATTGCCGCCAAGACAATTTTCGCGATTTCCTCGGGCGTCGCACCGCCGCTCTCGCGGCCGACGTCGGTCAAGTGCACCTCGGGCAGCACCAGGTCAAGCGTCTCGCCGCCAAGACCGGTCGCACTCACCGCCACTCGGCCGTCGCGGATTACCAAGTTTTCGATGACCACTTTGGGTCCCTTGTCCGCCGACTCGCCGCCGGAGCCAGTGGAATCATCGCCGCCGCTGGCGCCTCCGGCCCGCGCTTGTACGGTGTCACGGATCGTATCGATATTGGATCCACTATCCCCGATCTCGTAAGTCACCGCCGGACCGTCCACGGCCACTTCATTGATGACAATAGGATCTTCGGTCACCGAGCCGATGTCGAGCTGCACGCGAACAGCGCCGATGGCAATCGCGTTCTCGGTCTCAAATCCCGGCGGGTTGCCAACGGTCAGCCCGGTCAAGCTGCCGGACCCGTTTTGAGGCGAAATATCCGCGTTCTGCAGACCTACCGCGGTTCCCGTAACCTGCGAGCCATAGGTCTCAATGGCGGACTGCGCAAGTTCGTTCAAATTGTCGAAAACGTAATAAGCCAGACCGCCAACAACGATGATGACGATCACGACAAGAATCCCAACGATTTTTAGGAGGCGTCCCATAATCGAATCCTCATGCTCAGGTTTGGTACGACGTCGTGCCCGATTGCGTCCCGGCCAGCTGGCGCGGTTATGGAGGTAGTATGACAGCCCCGTATGGCGACACGGATGACAAGATGTGGCCATCGCAGATCGACCGCCGGCAAGCTCCGGACACCGACGTAAGTGGTTGCAAAGACGCGTTAACGCAGAGATGCTAGACACTTAACGATAATGCCCTGGAGGAAAAGGACCCACAAAGTGAAGCACCAAATTCGCTTTCTGCTGCCCCTGGTCGGGGTGGCCTTCGCGATTGCAGCCGTGACGAGCCCGGTCAGCGCCGATGATATCACCGACGAGATCGAGGCGGCGCTGCTGTTCTACCAAGACGGCGACATTTCCCAAGCCAAAGAAGCGCTTGATTTCGCGAGTCAGCTACTTGCGCAGAAAAAGGCTGAAAGCCTGGGCAGTTATTTGCCGGAACCTCTGGACGGCTGGTCGATCGTCGACACGGACACCAGCGCCGCCGGCGCTGCCATGTTTGGCGGTGGCGTCACCGCCACGCAGACCTATTCAAACGGCAGCACTGATTGCACCGTCACTTTGGTCGGCGATTCGCCGATGCTTCAGATGATGGCCATGATGTTTAGCAACCCCAGCGCCGTCGGCGCCAGTGGCGGCCGTATGCAGCGCGTCGGCCGCCAAAAAGCGATCATCACAGCGGAAGGCGAGGTTCAATTGATGGTCAACAACTTCTTTATCACCATCAATGGCGGCGCTTCCGAGGAAGACAAGATCGCTTACGCCGGCGGAGTCGATTATGCCGGCCTGGCCGATTTCTAAGTGGGCGGCACCGCCATCGCACCGGTGCATTCGGCATAAACACAAATTGAACGACCGTGACATGACGCCATAGCCGGTATCGTCCAAGATCACTGCGCGAAAGAATCCGAACGCGGATCGCTTTCCATGTCATGACTTCAGCCCCTCTCGCAAGAGGGGCTTTTTTTGCCACCGATCCGCCGAGGCCCAGACATAGTGCGTGTGCACCACGACCGCTGCTGGGTCACGTGCTAATTCATAGAAAATTGCTAAAATTTTATGAGATGGAACCGAATTGCATGCCTACATTCATCGCTTATGTCCGCGATCGCTCAAGCACCACATCGATTGAATATGCTCTGGTCGCGTCGCTGGTTGCTGTCGCGGGCATGGCCGCGTTCTCGGGCTTGGGCGCACAAATCCGGACCCTATATGCCGACATCAACGAGGCGTTGCAAAGGGCACTGATCGCCGCCGAAAATGGATAGAGCGGGGCTGTGGCGCTTACCACAGGCCGGGATGGGTGGATCACATGCCATAGCGCTTGCCGCACCCCACTTGGCGCGCCAATTTGAGGTATAGCGACCGCCAGCGACAAACTGCGTAAGGGACCAGACATGTCATCACAAACCTCCGACAGCCCGATGAAAGTGGCCCCAGGCCTGGTGCTGGGCGCAACAACCGCCGGATTTGTCTACCTGGTCATCGCGATTGCATTCGCCGTCGGCCATTAAACGACCACGGTATCGGCGTATTTTCGCCGCGCCGATGCTGACAGGAACGCGCAATCTGTAGTGTTTGTCACTGCCAAAGAGCTGCCGTTCTGCCGATTATCCGTGCCTAGTCCGATCGGATCATGATCACAAACAGGATCCCAGGCATAAACGTGCCTCGTTCCCCGACGGACGAATGAAAGACTAGGTACGGAGCGTTCCCATGACCAAAGTTCTCGCCTTCTTGAATGACGAATCTGGTGCCACTGCCATCGAATACGGCCTGATTGCCGCGTTGGTCTCTGTGGCCGCCATCGGCGCCCTGACGACCATGGGCAGCAGCCTGTCGGCCGTGTTTGGTACGGTTTCTGACAAGTTGGACGCCGCTACGCAGTAGCGGGTCGGCCGCAAGTCGCCTTCGGGCGAACACCTCTTGACGGACCGGGTGGCGCGCCAGCGTCACCCGGTTTTTCGTTGGCCGCATTCTGCGTCTCGAAACCAAACGAGATTGTGGGCCGAAGTTGACAGCGGCATGGACCCATCCGATATGTCAGCACACGATCTGAAACCATCAACCAGCGGCAAGGGGCCCCCATGCGACCCGTAGACGCCCGATTTGCGCGGGTCAAACATACGCGGCGGATGGGACTCTCCGCCGCTGGCGCCAGCGGTTGGTGGCCGACAAATTTGGCCGGATTTGTCGTGACAGCCGGCCCGATCCTGGGTCTCGCCGGCCTGGTTCTGACCATGCTGGCGGCGCCGGTTCGGGCCGATTTTTTGACCGGTGTCGAGGCCGCCAACGAAGGCGACTACGAGATCGCGCTCACTGCGTTCGAGGAAGCCGCGGAGAGCGGCGATTTGCTTGCCCAGTACAACATCGCCGCGATGTACCACGCCGGTCTCGGCGTGCCGCAGGATTACCTGAAAGCGCTGCGCTGGTACATGCGTGCGGTGCGTGGCGGCCTGCCGCCTGAGCTTTATAAGCTCGATGACGGAATGTTGGTGGCCCAGAATGCTGATGGCCGCTGGATTCCCGAAAGCCCCCTCCGCCGCGCCAAGGTCGCATCAGCACCCCAATCAAATCCTGTCGTCGCGCCGCCGGCGCTTGCCCGCAAACGCGCGGCCGAACCCGGTCCCAGAAGCGTGCCCGATCCGGACGTCGATCTCGCCGGCGCCGCCCCGTCATTGCCGGCGGACATGGCGCGGCAAACAGCCCCGAACGGCGCCTTATCGGCCAGCACTGCGGCGCCGCCCGCCGAGATCCCACTTGGTAATATTGGTACCGGGCTGACGCCCGATCTGGCGCGCGCGCTTGAGGATGTGCTGGCGACCCCGCCGACCGAAGACCAGATATTGGAGATTCAGCGTATTTTGACCGTGCTCGGCTATGACGCTGGCCCCGCCGATGGTGTGGTTGGCCCGCGCACCAAGCAAGCTATCCAAAAGTTTGAGACTGACCTCGGGCTACGACCTTCGCGTGACCTCACCGCGCGCCAACTGCGCAAGCTCATCGCCATGTCCTACGCGGAACGAGACCGCCGCGTGCGCGACAACCAACGCTAAATCCGCGCCGGTCGTTTACAAAGCAAAAGGCCCAGAGACGCGTGAACGCCACTGGGCCTGTTACGTTGCATATGGTCCGGCGACTAGCCATAGACCCGACCACATGACCATTGGAAGTAATTGGAAATATAGGTCAACTCTCGACGAAAGCGAATTCACCGAGGAATTGACGAAATCTTGCGTCGAACCAGCGTATCGACGATCCGGGACTTAACCAGATCTCGCCTTATTGCCCGAACACATGCAGCCAACCAAATGCACGACCCGCTTCCAAGCGACTTCGCGATCAATGTCTCCGGCTTGGCACGCGATTTGCGACCAACGTCGCGCGATCAGCAGAGAATCCTTGCCATAACGGGCAAACAACGACCGCGCCAAACATGGCGGGTCCGGGCACAGCATCTCGCCCACTTCGTCGCGCTTCTCGGCGTCCGCAGGCACATTGTTCTTTTGGCGCGTGTTCATCCGGTCGGCGAACTTCCTTCGTCAACGGGCCGCCATGGTGCCATCGTTTCGAACCGACCACTGTGAACAAGTTCACAGTCATGTAACCGAGGCGCTCATGAATCGATGTTCCGCCGGTAAATTATTTATTATCAATTACTTAATATCTTATCGCGGGTCGGGCGACGACTTCACGTGCTTAGTCCGTTCGGATCATGACCGACTGCACGCAGAGTCGTAAAAGTCTGATAACTCTGCTGGCGATCTTACCTCCCGACGCTTGCAGGGCCCGTCCAGAACTTGGGCCGCATGCCCACCTGCGGCCCAAGTTTCATTTTGGGCACGGCAGACGCTGGCCGACCGCCCGCAATCAGCGCCAAGATCAATCACCAACGTCGTCCATATCGGCTTGACCAGAGATGCGGCGGCGGACATGCGACCATGAAACACCGATCGCCAGCACCGTCGCCAGCACAACCAAGGCCGCGTATGTAATCGCCGTTGGCTCGGTTAGGCTCAAAACCCCAATGTCGACCAACACCCATATCAGCGCGGCGAAGAAAGCGATCGCCAAGACCAGGCCGATCGGTCCGATCGAACGCCACGTGGCGCGCAGAAAAATGACATAGAGAATGAGCAAAGCGATGCCGGCAAGTGCCTTTAGCGGCAAATCGCCGGCATCGGCATCGGTCACCCAATGGATAAAGGAATGGCCGGTCGGGTTAAATGTCGCGAACACCAGAACCAGAGCCACAACCCACCGCACCATGAACCCCGCCGACGAAAATCCCGTTCGTGTCATTGTCGCTTCTGCGCCCCCCTTGTGAATTCCGTTGGCCGGCCACAATTCATCGCCGTTACGCCGGCATGGGCGGGGCAATTACCACTGGCGGACGGGCCCCACGTCAATATGAACGAAATTCGATTTTGGGTAGAAACCGACGCCTCCACCCCGCAATGCCAAAGCGGTGTCGCGCAGATCGACAAGCGCGCGCCCGGGCAAACGCACATCAACCGCTTGGCCGCGCAGATGATAGCTATCCTTCGCCACACCACTTGTCGTTCGGCGCAGCGCTTCGTTGGTTTGCACCGACCGATAGCCAGAGATCAGTTCAAATGGGTCTTGAGTTTCCAAGTCTTGCCGAAGAACATAAAGCAAATCCAATAGATTAGGGTCTATCGTTTGCGCCTCGCCCGTACGATGGTCGCGCAACACCCAATCGACCACGTCCAAACCCGCCCGCAAATAGCGACCGCCGGCCCAATACACGATGTCCACGCGGTCACCTGTGTGCACATTCAAGAACGCGATCGCACGCGACCCCTCGGTGTTGGCCTGGGCCGGCCGCGCCAAAGCCCCGGCCATGCCGAACAAACCAACGCCAACAAAAACCCTCCGGTCGAGACCGTGGCCCATGGCACCCTCCCCATCACATTGTGTGACCGCGTTGTGCCGGTCACTGCCCTGTTTGTTGCGCGCCGCGTCGCCTTATGATGGCAATTTGGCGCCCGCGGCACCATATCGCCGTCACATGAATGTCGGCAAGAGGGCTCACCTGACGTGGCGCTGATTTTGTGATCGCGACTTGGGACATTTCGAAACGGCGGCGCGGTGCCAGCCGCCATGTTTTCGAGAGGCAGGGGCTTGTTCGCGCGATGGCGCAACAGCACTAATAATGAGTTCGGCATATGGGGCGTTCATACTGTATGATTCGTCCGTGATGTTCGCGAAATCGAAACGATCGAAGCACCACGGCTCAGGGGGCGAAGCTTGGCAGGTCTGCTTGAAATGGTGACACGCGGCGTGTGCTGGGAGTCATTCGCGAATCGCGGCGCGGCGCGATGGTTGGCCGTACCGGTTTTGCTCTTGGGCACGCTGCCCGCGGTCGCGGCAGGCGCCGATGCCAATGACCTGATCGGCACCATGACGCTATACATCACATCGCAGGAGGAGACCCTGCTGGAGGTGGCTGAGGACAACAACCTGGGCTTTCTTGAGCTTGTCGCCGCCAATCAAGGCATAGATCCTTGGCTTCCCGGCGATGGCACGATCGTTTTGCTGCCGACCGCGCATTTGCTGCCGAGCGATGTTCGCGATGGCATCGTCATCAATCTGGCGGATATGCGGCTCTATTATTTTCCAGAGGGCGCAGCGCCGCGTAGCTATCCCATTGGGATCGGTCGCGACGGCTGGGACACACCCGTTGGCATCACGGAGATCGTTGCAAAAAGGGAAAATCCAACCTGGGTGCCGACCGCAACGATGCGCGCGGCGCGGCCCGATCTACCGGACTCGGTGGGACCGGGACCAGACAATCCGCTCGGCCTGCACGCCATGAACATGGGTTGGCCCCACTATGTGATCCACGGCACCAACAAGCCGCGCGGCATTGGCCGCCGGGTCAGCTCCGGTTGCATACGGCTTTATCCTCAGGATATTGCCGAACTATTCGCCGCGGTCCCGATTGGCACGCCTGTAACGGTCGTCAACGAACAAGCAAAGGTCGGCCGTGTGGGCGATGCCCTGTTCCTGGAAGTGCATCCCAATCTGGAACAAGCCGACCGTCTCGAGGAATCCGGACGGTTCGAGCTTGAGAGTGTGCCCGGCTTGCATAGCCACATAGCCAGCGCCGCCGATGGCATCGCCGCGGCGATCGATTGGCGGCTCGTTCAACGGGCTATCGACGAACGACGCGGCATTCCCATTCGTATTACCAGATAGGACCCGCGCGAACCGATGGTGCCGCATCTCAAACGCGGCCCGCCGGCCCTTCGATATCGATCATCCGATGTCTGTGGGCAAAGCCCGCAGCGCGATGTGCGTGTCCTGACGAAACCGAAGTTCGTAAGGTGCCTGGGGTCAGACGTGACGAACTTCGGTTTCGGGACACGCGCGTCGCGCTGCGCTACCCTTCGTGTGGACCGCCGCGCCGGATCGCAAACAGAATTGATCCAATATTACCGGACACGGCTCTAGTTCTTGCGCAAACCTTCACGATAAATGCGATCGGCGCGTTGGGCTGCGGCCCGGGCTTCCTCCGCGGATGCATCGGCCGCGGCCTGCGCGGCCTGCGCGGCAGACGACGCGCTGCGCGCTTCGGCAGCGGCGGAGTCGGCCGAAGATTGGGCCGCTTGGGCCGCCTGCAACGCTCGATTGGCCGTGTCGGTATTGCTGTTCACCTGACTACGCAAGGCTTCGATTTCGCCGCGCAGGGTCTGTTCCATCGTGTCCATACGCTCAGTGCTGGCGCAACCGGCCACAGCCAAGAGCGGAATCGCGGTGGCCAAAATCAAAATACGTTTGTTGTGCGCGTACATTGTGTCTCCCTAATACTTCGCCAATGTTGACGATGTTCACTGCGAACAAAACCTAGCGCCGGCGAATCCAAATCGCAATCATGCGGGAGTCGCGAACAAGGCGCAAACAACAACCAAGACCTTATCACACTGTCAACTATGAAACGCAACCGATAGGATCGACATGGCTGCCCCCCCACCGGCCATTTTTAAGGCAACAGCTCTATCGGCGTGCCATCGTCGATCATCTGCCAAATCAAATCCATTTCTTCATTCGTGACGGCAATGCACCCATTGGTCCAGTCGCGGGCAACATGCACGGCGCCCAATGTCTCAAGACCATTCGGCAGCCCGTGAATCATGATTGCCTCGCCGGGGTCGCGCCCGGCCAACGCCGCGTGACGGGCATCGGCCCGGTTGGGATAGGACACATGTATCGACCGGTAGAAGTCGCTGTCTTCCTTGCGCCAGTCCAGCACATAACGTCCTTCGGGCGTTCGTCCATCGCCGCGATACCGCTTGTGCCCCATCGGGTTCGGCCCCAGCGCCACCTGGAACGTCTTCAACGGAAACCCGGCACGAAACAAGACCATTTCTCGCAAGCTCTTATAAACGACGACCCGATCCGCCTTCGGCAGGCTGCCAAGCCGGGACACCAAAATGTCGTCCGCCAGTGCTGTCGACAAGACCACAAACGGGCCAAAAACAAGCAAAAAAAGTGACAGGCTCCGGATCTTCATACCGCACGTCGCCCCGAATCACGTTTCCAGACAATCCGATTAGCACGTACAGGGTACCTAAGGGCAATCGCGCACAAAAACAATCCGGTTCCGACACATATTCGCCACATCAGCGCGGTCGCCGGTTCAACCGGTGACCAGCAATGAACTTTGATCTTGGTTCAAGATCTCGGCGACCGCCGCGGCGTGATCGGTGTCACGCAACCATTGTTTGCAAACCGCCAAAACACCGCCGGGGGCCGCATGAAGGGCGTCGGCAACCGCCGCCCAATCGTCGGCGATCGCGCGCAGCTCGATTTCGACGCCAGTTCGTTCGGTATGTGTCGTGGCGGCGCGCCGCGCCGCCGTCAACAAATCCTCACCACCGGAAACCAACACCGTCACCGCACCATCCACCGCGCGTGCAAACCGCACCGCCACATCCAAAAGCCGATCGCTTTCCGGCGTATCGGTGAAAAGCGTAAAAATCCGCCGCCGCTGGATCCCGCCACGCGCCAGGCACAGCAAAGCGGACGGCGCCTGTCCAACCAGGCGTGGCGCATCCCGCCCCAAAGCCGCGCGGTCAACGACAATAAGATCAGCGTCCCCCGCATGCGCAACCACATCACGACCCAGGCGGCCACGCACGACCCGGGTCGACGCGGGGACCGCGGATGCGGAGGCCACGGCGACCAACGATCGTTCCAAGTCGGCGATGGCGCGGCGCCAGGCCCGGGCAATCATCTGTTCGTCGATAGCGCGACTGATCGGCCCGCATCCGGTGACCTTCGTAAACGGCAACGCCGCCATGTTCATCACATCGATGTCCTCAAGAATCACCGCTTCCAGCTCGGCTGCGAGCTGCGCGGCCAGACGCGAGGCCCGTTGCACCGCCGCGCGGTCCCGCGCCGCGGCATCGACGGCCAACACGACGCGCTGGAACTGCCGCGTGGCCAAGCGCTCAACAGGGCCGGTCATGCGGTCTTCTCGTCGTTGGACTCGACATTTGCCATACGGCCGTAGCGCAACCGCTGTTCAAAAAAGCCGTGCAGGCGGTCGGCGACCCGTCGATTGACCGAGCCGTCGGGATAGTGGCCATTCGCGTCGGCCTCACCCGCGGGCGCCCCTGTCAGCACGGCAATACCTTGGTCGATGGTCCGAATCGGGAAAACGTGAAACTGCCCGGCCGCCGCCGCGTCCACGACATCCCGGCGCAGCATCAAATGCTTGACGTTGGCCTCAGGTATCAAGACCCCGTGGCTGCCATCCAGACCGCGGACGCGGCAAAGGTCATAGAATCCTTCGATCTTTTCATTGACACCACCGATAGCTTGCACTTCACCGCGCTGATTGACCGACCCGGTCACCGCAAGTGATTGCTGAATCGGCAACCCGGACAGCGCCGACAACAGCGCATAGAGCTCAGCCGACGAGGCGCTATCACCGTCGACACCGCCATAGGACTGCTCAAAAACCAAGCTTGCTGCGAGTGATAGGGGCTGATCGCTGGCATAGCGCGCGGCCAGAAAGTTGGACAGAATCAAAACGCCCTTCGAATGGAGTGGCCCGCCCAGTTCGACCTCGCGTTCGATATCGACGACTTGGCCGCGCCCCATGCGCACGCGCGCTGTAATACGGCTCGGCCGACCGAAGGCGAATCCACCCATTTGCAAGACCGATAGGCCGTTGATCTGGCCAATCTTGGCACCATCGGTGTCAATCATGATGGTACCGCGCTCGGTTTGTTCCTGCATGCGCTCACGAATGCGATCAGAACGGTGAATCGCGGCGTCAATCGCACCCTGAATGTCTGCGGTCTCGATCAATTTACTGCCGCGCTGCTCCGCGCCATGGTCGGCTTCCGCCAACAAATCAACCACCGCGCGCATGCGCGTCGAAAGCTTTTCCGCGTCGCCCGCAAGACGCGCGCTTTCTTCGATGACCAAGCCGACCGCGCCAGCATTCAGCGGTCGCAAGCCGGCAGCGCGCGCCTGACTTGCGATTTGACGCGCATACAATTGCGTCGATTCAGCCGACCGCGCCATTTGATCGTCAAAATCAACTGCGACTTTAAACAATGTACTAAATTCTGGGTCATACTGCGCCAACAGATAGTACAGCATCGGGTCGCCCAAAAGTATGACCTTGACCCGCAGCGGCACATAGGTCGGTTCCAGACTGACCGTGCTGACAACGCTGAATATCTGGCCGAGCGATTCGATACGGATCTCGCTTGATACCAATGCCTGCTTCAAACCTTCCCAAGCATAGGCTTGGGTGAGGATTTTGCGCGCGTCCAACAGCAGGTAGCCACCGTTGGCCTTGTGCAAGGCGCCTGGTCTAATCAGATTGAAATCCGTCGAAAGCGCGCCCATCTGCGCCATGTGCTCGATGCGGCCGACCAGGTTTTGGTAGCTCGGGTTGGGTTCGTAAACGACCGGCGCGCCGTTTTCCGGATCGTGCCCAACCAACAGATTGACCCGGTAGCGTCGCAAGATGCCGTTACTGGCCTGATCGGCACCTTGCGGCCCACTTGCCTGTTGTATAGACGCCCCGTCTTGCGGCGCCGCCTGCGCATCGTCCGACATGCGAAACGCCATCGCATTGTCGATGATATCGGCTTGTAGCTGGTCCAAATAGGTCGCGACTTCCGCGATGTCACCGTGGTGCCCGCGCAATTCGTCGATCAAGTGGCCGACCGCAGCGCCCGTGACCTCCCGGTTCAAAGCGCGCATTTTTTCGCGGCCTTCGCGTTGCCATTGGGGAAATTTCGCGGCCACCGCCTGCAGATCATCCTGAAGTTCGGCGATTTCCTTGGCCACTCGTTCGCGTTCGGACTCAGGCAACTGGGCAAAATCCTTCGGACCGACCACCTCGCCATCCTTGACCGGTGCAAACCCCATCCCAAGGGGCATGCGGACCAATGCGATGTTGCGTTCTTGCGCGCGTTGCTCAATGTCGCGCAACGCCGTGTCGTGCCGCTCTTTGACCTCTTCCTCTATGACCTGAGCGCGGGCGCGATATTCATCAGTCTGAAAGGCGGTGCGAATGGCGGCTTTGATTTCGTCGACCAGCCGTTCCATATCCGCCTGCAGCCGCGTTCCGCGACCGGCCGGTAACGCGATCGCGCGTGGCCGCCGCGGATCCGCAAAGTTATGGACATAGACCCAATCGTCCGGCGCCGATTCTTTGGCGGCGCGGGCGTCCAACGTCCGCCGCACCACGTCGCGCATACCGGTCTCCTGTGGCCCAAGCGCAAAGAGATTGAAACCCTCATGCTTGATGCTGATCCCGAATCCCAAGGCCTCGACCGCACGGTCTTGCCCGATGACGCTTTCGATCGGTTGCAATTCGTCGGTGGTCGCAAAGTCGAGCAATGCAGGATCAGGCGCCGTGCGCAATTGCGCGGCGGACAAGGCTGTCGAGATTTCAGGCGCGACGGGCAAAGCTATGGCCTCCCATGAGCAAGCCTGCCATAGAAGACGGCGCGGGGTCGCGGTGTCAACCTCAACGCCAAGGTGCGCTAGAGCAGTGTCCGACAATATTGAATCAATTCTGTTCGCGGCCCGGCTTGGCGATCCACGCGAAGGGCGGCGCAGCGCGATGCTGGCGCATCGGGCAAGCCGCCCGACAAAGTGGACACCCGCCGGGCCGCGAACAGAATTGATTCAATATTGTCGGACACTGCTCTAGGGCTTGTTGAGATTCATCGAGAATTGATGACCGCGGCGCATGCGTGAATCATGGAACAAAAGTTACGATCTGTCTTTTCGCAACGCATGGCGACCGCTTTGAATTCCTTGAGCTTCGCAAAGAAGTTTTCGATCAGGTGGCGCCACTTGTAGATCTCCAGATCAATCTTGAGAGGGGCCAACCTCTGGGGGCGTTGCGAAATGACGATCTGCGCCCCGCGTTCATTCATCTCTTCGATGATCCAGTTGGAATCGAATGCTTTATCGGCCAGCACTGCGTCGAATTCGATGTCTTCGATTAGCGGCGCAACACCGACCGTATCGTAACGGTTTCCCGCCAGCAGGACAAAGCGTACGAGATTTCCCAAGCCATCCGTCAGCGCAAGGATTTTGGTGGTCCAGCCTCCCTTCGACTTGCCGATGGCTTGATTTTGAGTCCCCCTTTTGCGCCGTGTCCGTGGCGGTGGACCGGAACAATGGTGGCGTCGATCATGGCATATTCCATATCAGGGTCATCCGAGACCGCGGCAAAGAGGCGTTCGAAAACGCCCGCCTTCGACCAATCGTCAAACCGCTTGAATACCGTGTTCCACTTGCCGAATTCTTCAGGAAGATCGCGCCAAGGACTGCCCGTCCGCGCCTTCCACAAAACCCCTTCGACAAACAACCGGTTGTTATCACCACTGCGGCCCGGATCAGTCCGCTTGCCTAAGCAATGCGGCTCCATCTTGGCCCATTGATCGTCTGAAAGTACTGTACGCGTCATCAAAGCCCCCAAAAGGAAGCTTGAATCACAAATACAACACCATGGGAATCCTAATTCTCAACAAGCCCTAGTGCGACATTACGATCGGCACGGTCATGTGGCGCAGCAGATCGCGCGTGACACCGCCCAGCACCAACTCGCGGACTCGCGAATGGCCATAGGCGCCCATGACGATGAGATCCGCGCCCGCATCACTGACCGCATTGAGCAATTCATCGGCGACGTCAATCTCTGGCGTCAGACTGCGCCGCACGTCGACCTTCAAGCCGTGATGGGCCAAGTGGGTCGCAATATCGGCGCCGGCGATATGGTCTTCGTCGGGTGGATTGACCGACTGCACGATCACGGTATCCGCCTTCTGCAAAATGGGTAATGCGTCGTGAACCGCGCGTGTCGCTTCGCGGCTGCTGTTCCACGCAACCATGACCGTTTTGCCCATGGTCGCTTGCGGCGCGATGCGTGGCACGACCAGTACCGGCCGTCCACACGCCATAACCAGTTCGTCGGGCAGAGCCCCTTCCCCGGCCTCGACATCTTCATCGGGCTGAGAAACAACGACCAAGTCGGCATACTGGCCGTGCGTCGCCAGAAGTCCAATCGGTTCACCTTCGACCCGGCGCCATTCCGCGGTGACACCATGGCGCGCCACGGTCTCGTTGAAAGCGCTCTCAACGTCGCGCGCGCGTTCATAAAATTGGGCACGCGTTTGGGCGATCAAGTCGCCGCCGATCTGCGCCGCAACGAAACCGGGCAGCTCCGGGTAATGCAACGCATACAAGGCCGTCAACCGGGCCTCGTGGCGTTGCGCGAGCCCAATGGCGACATCAAGTCGTTGCGCGTTGTGACTGTCTTCACTCGCGTGCACCAAAATATCTTTGATCACTTCGTCGCCTCCTTGCCGTTGCACCCCGCGGCACCAGCAGTCGTTTTGTTTATAGTAAGGTTCTGAGAGGCCTGAAAACCTTCACCTGGATCAAGCGCACGTGTCCGCGGCGCCGGGCTGAACGCGCTGGACCTCATTGGATAACGTGATCCGACGTACCATGGGCTGCGAAAGCGCGTATGATGGCGCACCGATTGTCATCGCCGGATTACCGCCATGACCGACTCACCCACGCCACCGGAATTCCACATCGATTTTGCCGACGACATGAGCTATGGCGACTATTTGCGCCTGGATTCGCTTCTAGCTTGCCAAAGTCCGATATCTGACAGTCACGACGAAACACTGTTCATCATCATTCACCAGGCCACCGAACTGTGGTTGAAATTGGTGTTGCACGAACTGACTGCGGCCATGGCCCATATCCGCCAGGACGACTTGGGGCCGGCGTTGAAAATGCTGGCCAGAGTCAGCCGCATTCAAGAGCAGTTGGTCCAGTCTTGGTCGGTGTTGTCGACCATGACGCCAACCGACTATCTGCGCTTCCGCGACCGGCTCGGTCATGCCTCAGGTTTTCAGTCGCATCAATTCCGCAGCCTGGAGTTCTTGCTCGGCAATCGCGATGTCGCCTTGCTGGCGCCGTTCCGTCACAGCCCGCAAATACACGGCGCGCTCGACACGATTCTTTCCGCGCCCAGCCTTTATGACGAATGTCTAAAACTGCTGGATAGACGTGGTTTTGCGCTCGCACCCCAGGCCGTCGAACGCGATTGGCGGCAGAGCTATACTGTGCAACCGAGCGTGGCGACCGCCTGGTTGGCGATCTATCAAGACACCGACCAACATTGGGACCTCTATGAATTGGCCGAAGAATTGGTCGATCTGGAGGATGCATTTCAAACATGGCGGTTCCGCCATTTGAACACGGTGGCGCGGATCATCGGTCACAAACGCGGCACGGGCGGCACCACGGGCGTTGACTATTTGCGCCGCGCGCTGGACATTCGAATATTCCCGGAACTCTGGGACGTGCGTACCGCCCTATGAATGCCATCGGGCGTTAGGGCACCCGCGCCCGCGCTTGGAATTCGGGTCGCCGCCACGCGCCGCTACGCATCACGCGAGCCAGGCGATCGACCGCATCCCAGACATCGACATAGCGGACATAGAGCGGCGCAAAACCAAAACGCATCAGATCGGGCGGGCGCATATCGCCGATTACGCCTTCGCCAATTAGCGCCTGCATGATCGCGTAGGCCGACTCGTGGCGCAGCGAGACATGGCTGCCGCGACTGCCGGTGGGAACTTCGACAATTTCAAACCCATCGTCCGCGCAGTTGGCGGCAATCAATTCTTCAAACAATGTGCACAAGGCCACAGACTTGGCCCGGATGTCGGCCATGTCCGCGCGCAATACGACGTCCAACGCCGTATCCAATGCGGCCATGGCAAGAACCGGCGGCGTGCCGCAGAGCAGCCGGTTGATATCGGCGGCCGGGCGATAGTTCGGCGCGAAGTCGAACGGCGCGATATGGCCCATCCAACCGGTGATGGGCGGCTCCAGGGTCGCCTGGTGCCGTTCGGCGACAAACGCAAAGGCTGGCGCGCCCGGTCCGCCGTTGAGGTATTTGTAGCCGCAGCCGACCGCGAAATCAGCGCGGCTGCCATTGAGATCGACCGGGACCGCGCCGGCACTATGAGAAAGGTCCCACAAAATGAGTGCGCCGTCGCCATGGGCGGCGGTGGTCACCTGGTCCATGTCGTACATGCGGCCGGACCGGTAGTCGACATGAGTCAAGGTCACCACCGCGATGGTGTCATCGATCGCGCGCGCAATTTCGTCGCGTGGCGCATAGACCACATCACAGGCGGTGCGCGAGAAGTGATTGATGTATGAGATCAGCCCTTCGGCGATATAGCCGTCGGTCGGAAATCCATGGGCTTCGGTCAAGATGCGGAAACGGTCGCGTTGCATGCGCAATGCGGCCGCCAGCAACTTAAACAGGTTGACCGACGTCGAATCACACACCACGACTTCGCCCGCGCGCGCGCCGATCAGTTTGGCGATTTTATCGCCGGCATGACGCGGCAGGTCGACCCAGCCATTGATGTTCCAACTGCGGATCAGGTCCTCGCCCCATTGACGGTGCAACACAGCGTTCATGCGCGCGACCACCGATTGCGGCAACGGCCCCAGCGAGTTGCCATCCAAATAAACCAACCCGTCGGGCAACAGAAACGCGCCGCGCAAGGGCGCCAAGGGATCCGTATTGTCGCGAGCGGCCAGCGCATCGCGGGTGGGGACGGTCATTTGCGATCTGCCGTTTGGTGTTAGTCTAGAGCCGTGTCCGACAATATTGAATCAATTCTGTTCGCGGTCCGGCGCGCGTCCACTTTGTCGGGCGGCTTGCACGATGCGCCAACATCGCGCTCCGCCGCCCTTCGCGTGGATCGCCACGCCGGACCGCGAACAGAATTGATTCAATATTGTCGGACACGGCTCTAGGCACAGCGGCACGAAGCGGTCACGGTCGACAGTATATCGCTCGGCGCCATGTCGCGTTGTCCGGAATTGCCATGACACGGGAAGCATCAGATGTCTGAACGCGAGGTCTTTGAGGTTCATGCGGTTCGCTACGCCGCGCTGACGCGCGGCGCGGCCGAAAATTTCATCGATCCCGGCCCGCACAACGGGCCGATGGACATGGACTTTTATGTATGGGCGGCGATCGGGCCGCGACACACTTACATTATCGACACCGGATATGGCGAAGCAGCGGCAAAGCGACGTGGACGCACTTTTTTGCAGCATCCGGTCGACGGCTTGCGCGCGATCGGCATCGACGCCGGCGCGATGACCGAGGTGATCGTGACCCATTTGCACTATGACCATATCGGCAACTACGACGCGTTTCCCAATGCGCGTTATCACCTTCATGACAAGGAGATGATGTTCGCCACCGGGCGCTATATGACCCATGAGGCGTTTCGACGCGCTTATGAAGTCGACGAAGTCGTCGGCATGGTGCGCGCGGTGTTCGACGGACGCGTCGTTTTTTACGATCGCGACACCACTTTGACCCCGGGACTCAGCGTGCATCACATCGGCGGCCATACAATGGGATTGCAAGCGGTGCGCGTGTGGACGCGGCGCGGTTGGGTGGTGTTGGCGTCGGACGCGACACATTTCTACGCCAATATGGACGAAACACGACCATTCCCGATCGTCTATCACGTTGGCGAAATGATCGATGGCTATCGCAAATTGCACGCCTTGGCCGACTCGCCGGGACATATCATTCCTGGCCATGACCCATTGGTCTTGAAACGCTATCCGCCGGCCCGTTCCGAGCTGGAAGGTTTTGCCGCGCGACTCGATTTGGATCCGGCGTAACAAACGCGATCTGCGGCGCAGCCGTTGTCACAATGGCCCGTCGCCCATAATCTAGGCGGTCCGCTCTGCCGCCCTGGCACCGGAGGATTTCGAAAGGTCATCCACAATGCCAACTCCGCTCATATACCCGTTCCGATCGGTCGGACACAGCCTGCGTGCAGTGGGCTTGGCGCTCCTGTGCACCATGGCCTTGATCGCCGCCCATGCGCCGGCGCACGCGGAGACGGTGCTGCGGATCGTGCCACACGCGGATCTCAAGAACATCGATCCGATCTGGACCACCGCCTATATCACCCGCAATCACGGCTACATGGTCTATGACACGCTGTTTGCCATGGACGCCAACCTTGAAGTGCAACCACAAATGGTTGGCGACTACAGCATCAGCGACGATGGCCTGACCTACGAATTTGTCTTGCGCGACGGATTGACGTGGCATGACGGCGCGCCGGTTACCGCCGCGGACTGTGTCGCCTCGATCCGGCGATGGGGCGCGCGTGACGGCATGGGCCAAAAATTGATGGATTTCATCGCCAGCCTAGAGGCGGCGGATGATAAGACCATTCGCATGGTCCTGTCCGAACCCTATGGCCTGGTGCTGGCGTCACTCGGCAAGATCAGTTCCAACGTGCCGTTCATGATGCCGAAACGACTGGCGGAAACAGACCCGTTTGAACAAGTTCCAGAGATCATCGGCTCAGGACCATTCAAATTTGTTGTCGACGAATGGGTACCCGGCAGCAAGGTCATTTATGTCAAGAACACCGACTATCTGCCGCGCGACGAACCACCCAGCGCGCTTGCGGGCGGCAAAGTGGTCCATGTCGACCGGGTCGAATGGCTCTATATCCCCGACGCGGCAACAGCGATGAATGCGCTGTTGAACGGTGAAATCGATTTCTACGAACTGCCGCCGATCGATCTGATTCCGATCATGGAGCAGGCACCGGGTGTCGAGGTCAAAGTGCTGAACCAGTTGGGCGAACAAGGCTGGGTGCGCTTGAACCATCTGCATCCGCCGTTCGACAATCCCAAGGCGCGTGAGGCGATGCTGTGGTTGGTTGATCAATCGAGCTATTTGCAGGCGCTCGTCGGCAATCCGGACTATTACCAAACCTGCCCGGCCTATTTCGGTTGTGGCGCGACCTATGAAAGCGATGCCGGTGCCGAGGCTTTGATGGGGCAGGATCTTGAGAAAGCCAAGCAATTGTTCGCCGAGGCCGGATATGACGGTGAACCGATTGTCATTCTTCAGGCAACCGACATCCAGATCAACAATGGGGCCTCGCTGGTCACCGCGCAGCTGTTGCGCGAGGCCGGTCTAAATGTCGAATTGCAGGCGATGGATTGGAGCACGCTCACCTCTCGTCGCGCCGTATCGGACCCACCCGATCAAGGTGGTTGGAACGTGTTCATCACGTGGTGGATCGGCGCGGATATCCTGAACCCGATTGTCAATATTGGCGTGTCCGGCGGCTGCCGCGATCGCGCGTGGTTCGGTTGGCCGTGCGACGAAGAACTGGAAGGCCTGCGTGATTCGTTTGCCCGCGCAACCGACCCCGCCGAACAGGCACGAATGGCAGAAGCGGTGCAACAACGCGCCTACAGTGTTGTCCCCTATGTCCCCTTCGGACAATGGTTCGCGCCGGTCGCATATCGCGACAATTTGCACGGCGTGATCGACGCGCCGGTGTTTCCGCTCAGTTGGAATATTGAAAAACGATAACGACGCGCCTTAGCCGATAGCCTGAGCAGCATACCCATGGTGGCGTTCATCGCGCGACGGGTACTGGCGACGATCCCGGTCATGGCGGTCGTCGCTATCTTTGTGTTTTTGCTGTTGCATTTAAGCCCTGGCGATCCTGCCACGGTGATCGCCGGCGACTATGCGAGCCCGGAAGACGTCGCCCGCATCCGCAGCCAGCTGGGGCTCGACCGGCCGCTTTACATTCAATTTGGAACATGGGTGTGGCGCTTGATGCAGGGCGACCTGGGCATTTCGATTTTCTCAAATTTGCCCGTCGCCACCTTGATCGGCCAGCGCCTGGAGCCGACCGTGGCGCTTGCGTTGTGCACGTTGATTATTGCCGTGGTTATCGCGGTGCCGTTGGGGGCGATCGCCGCGTGGCGCGCGGGCACCTGGCTCGACCGTTTTGTGATGATGTTCGCCGTTGTCGGTTTCTCGGTACCGGTGTTTGTGCTCGGCTATATTCTGATTTACGTCTTCTCGCTCAAACTGCAAATGTTCCCGGTCCAAGGGTACGCCAATTTCACGGACGGCATCGGACCGTTTTTTCATCGGCTCGTGCTGCCCAGCCTGACCTTGAGCGTTATTTTCATCGCATTGATCGCCCGTGTGACCCGTGCCAGCGTGCTTGAGATCCTCGGCGAGGATTACATCCGCACCGCGCGCGCCAAGGGACTGTCGGAGCGCCTGGTGTTATTGCGGCACGCGCTCGGCAACGCGGCCGTTCCGATTGTCACGGTGATCGGGATCGGATTTGCGCTGTTGATCGGTGGCGTTGTCGTTACCGAGAGCGTGTTCAACATTCCGGGCCTCGGCCGACTCACCGTGGATGCGATACTGCGCCGCGATTATCCGGTGATCCAAGGGATTATCTTGGTGTTTTCCGCGACCTACGTGGTCGTCAATCTGATCATCGATATCTTGTACACCTTGTTTGATCCGAGGATCCGCTATTGACCGCCGCCGACATCAGCGCACCCAAGACGACCAGTTTGTGGCGCCTCGCCCGACAGCATCTATCCGTGCGTGTCGGCGGAGTCATGTTGCTTGTTATGGCATTGGTCGCTTTGGCGGCGCCATGGCTGTTTACCGTCGACCCGGTGGCCTTGAACCCGATCGCGCGCCTCACGCCCCCCGACGCCGTTGCCTGGTTCGGCACCGATATGTTTGGTCGGGACATTTACAGTCGCACTGTCTTTGGTGCGCGCATTTCATTGGTGGTTGGCCTGTGCGCAGCCGTGATCAGCATCGCGGTCGGCCTAACCATTGGCCTATTGGCCGGCTATGTCCGCCTGCTTGACGCCATCATCATGCGCATCATGGACGGAATCATGGCAATCCCCGGCATCTTGCTGGCCATTGCCATGATTGCGCTAGCCGGCGCCAGTCTGACGACCGTCGTCGTCGCCATCACCACACCCGAGATTCCGCGCGTGGTCCGTTTGGTGCGGGCCGTGGTGCTGACCATCCGCGAAGAGCCCTATGTCGAAGCCGCGATCTCGGTCGGAACTCCGCTCGCAACCTTGCTGGTCCGCCATGTTCTGCCCAACACCTTTGCGCCCTTGATCGTACAAGGCACTTATGTCTGCGCGTCGGCGATCATTACCGAAGCTATTCTGAGCTTTCTTGGCGCCGGCATCCCGCCTGAAATACCAAGTTGGGGCAATATCATGGCGGAAGGGCGAACCTATTTTCAGATCGCGCCGTGGATCATTTTTTTCCCCGGCATCGCGTTGGCGCTGACCGTTCTGGCCGTCAACATTTTGGGTGACGGGCTGCGCGACACGCTCGACCCACGCATCGCCAAGCGGCTGTGATGACGGCGACACGGGACTCCGCTTTGGTCGTCGATGTCCGCGGATTGACCGTTCGTCTGCCGGCCGACGCCGATCGCGCGCACGCGGTCGAGGACATTACATTTGCGGTCGCCGCCGGTGAAATACTATGCATCGTCGGTGAGTCGGGTTCCGGCAAATCGGTCACGGCACAAGCGATCATGGGTCTTTTGCCGCGGCGCCAATTGGAGCCGGTTGACGGCCAAATTCTGTTTGACGGCCGTGACCTGCTAACCGCGCCGGTGGCCCACATGCAATCGTTGCGCGGCCACCGCATGGGCATGATCTTTCAAGAACCGATGACGGCGCTGAATCCGGTTATGACGGTCGGCCGCCAAATTGAAGAAGTGCTGGCGATCCACACCGATCTCAGCCGCGCGGCGCGGGCCGAGCGCGTGCTGGAAATCATGACGGCGGTCAATTTACCCGATACCGCGCAACTGGTGCACAGCTACCCGCACCAGCTTTCCGGCGGACAACGTCAGCGTGTCATGATTGCCATGGCATTGGTCCTTGGACCGGCGCTGTTGATCGCCGACGAACCCACGACCGCGCTGGACGTCACCACTCAGGCGCAAATCTTGCAATTGATTCGCGACATTCAGAAAACGCACGGCATGGGCGTGTTGTTCATCACCCACGATTTTGGCGTGGTCGCGGAAATCGCCGATCGCGTGGCCGTCATGCAGGCCGGTCACATTGTCGAGACCGGCGCCGCGCGGAAGGTTCTCACGGCGCCCCAGCACGACTACACGCGGATGTTGATCGGGGCGGTTCCCAGTTTGGTGCCGCCGAACCGACCGAGCATCGGTGACTCGCCGGCGATCTTATCAACCAGCGGTCTATCCAAGACATACGGTGCCACAGGCACGTTGCGGCGCACGCGCGAAGTTGTCGCCGCGAAGGATGTGAATATCGCGGTCAGGCGGGGTGAGACCCTGGGCATTGTTGGCGAATCAGGGTCGGGCAAGACCACGGTCGCGCGCTGCCTCGTGCGTCTGGTCGCCCCGACGGGCGGCACCATCACGATCGACGGCGATGACATCGCGCCATTGACGGTCACCAAATTGCGCCCCTATCGGCGCCGCATTCAAATCGTGTTTCAGGATCCTTATCGGTCGCTTAATCCGCGCCGGGCCGTTGGCCGCTCGATCATCGAGGGGCCGGTCAATTACGGCGTGTCGGTGCCCGACGCTGTTGCCCGCGCCCACGATCTGCTGGCGCTGGTGGGTCTGGAGCGCAGCGCCTTCGACCGCTATCCACACCAGTTCTCCGGCGGCCAAAGGCAGCGAATTTGCATTGCCCGCGCGCTGGCCATGGAGCCGGAAGTGCTGATTGCGGACGAGGCCGTCTCTGCCCTCGACGTCTCGGTCCAAGCGCAGGTTCTTGACTTGCTGGATGACGTCCGCCAGCGTTTTAATTTGGCCATGGTCTTCATCACCCATGACCTCCGTGTCGCCGCGCAGATTTGTGATCGGATCGCCGTTATGTATGGCGGCGTGGTGGTCGAAAGTGGGCAGACCGGCACCGTTTTCAGCGCACCAACACATCCGTACACCAAACGCCTGTTTGATGCCGCACCGGGGCGATCCTGGGACTTTGCCGTACACCACGCCGCATCGTAACAACCGGCGGGCGTAAAGAATTGCGACCGGCATGACTTGATCCCGCCGTCGGTTGGCCACTACCATGCGTGGCACGTGTTCGTGGATCGGTGGAGATGATGACAAAGTCGCCCGGACGATCGCTGCGCAACCCGCTGACAAGCAATGACGACGAGGTGAAGATCCGGCCGATGAACCTTGACCTTCCATCGATTCGACGCGTCTACGCCCGATATGCGCCGATTTACGACGTGACTTTCGGGCCGGTATTCAGGCGCGGGCGTGCTGCCGCGGTTGGCGCGGCCAATCAAGTTGGCGGTCGCGTTTTGGAAGTCGGCGTCGGCACGGGGCTCTCGTTGGCCGATTACGACCGTGATACCGAATTGCACGGAATAGATATTTCTGAGGGCATGCTCGACAGGGCCCGGGCACGGGTGGCGCGACACGGACTCTCCCACGTTGTGTCGCTTCAAGGTATGGATGCAGCCGCGTTGGCATTTCCGGATGAGTGGTTCGACGCAGTGGTGGCGATGTTTGTGATGACCGTGGTTCCGGATCCGCGTCGAGTCCTGGAGGAAATGACCCGTGTTTGCCGCCCCGGCGGCAAGCTGGTCATGGTCAACCATTTCGCGGCCCAACGCCGGCGCTACCAAGGTATCGAAAAGGTGCTGGCGCCATTCGCGCGACAGATTGGCTGGCATGCCGACATGCGCATGGAAGCACTTCTGGCGCATCTGCCTGGCCTGCCTCTAAAACTGGTCAACACGCAACCAACGTCGTCGCTTGGTCTGTTCACGTTGGTGGAGCTACAAAAATACGACCAGACCGCGGCCGCCGCGCAAGCGGCTGAATAGGGCTCACCAAACATAGCTGCCAAGATGAAGGCGCTTTTCAAACTTTTCCGAAGAGCACCGTGATCGCCCACGGAGAGTCGCAGTGACAGACGATCCGACGAGACGGGAAACGCCTCCTCAAGTCGTTCGGCGCGCTGACTACGCGCCACCACGTCACTATGTGGAGACCGTCGACCTCGATTTCACGCTCGACGAATTGCGGACCCGCGTGCGCGCGCAGATGCGCATACGGCGTGGCCCCACCGCCGACGTCAATGCGCAACCCATGCATTTGGACGGGCAGGCGCTCGAGCTGGTGTCGGTCGCCATTGACGGCCGCCCGCTAGGCGCAGAACGCTTTGTGCAAGACGAGGCCGGTCTGACCATTTTTAATGTGCCGCCGGCCTTCACGCTTGATATCGAAACGATCATCAACCCCTGCGACAACACCAAGCTAGAGGGCCTTTACCTTTCGAACGGCACATTCTGTACACAATGTGAAGCCGAGGGTTTCCGCCATATTACCTATTTTCCGGACCGGCCCGACGTTATGGCCGTCTACACCACGACAATTCGCGCCGACCGGGCGCGCGTTCCCGTGCTTCTGTCCAACGGAAATCTTGTCGCCAACGGTGACGATGCGGACGGCGCCCATTTCGCCATGTGGCACGATCCGTTTCCGAAGCCGTCCTATCTGTTCGCCCTGGTGGCCGGCGATCTAGCGGTTGCCGAGGACGCCTTTGTGACCCAGTCGGGGCGGCGCGTGGACCTGCGCCTGTTCGTCGAGCATGGCAATCAAGGCCGTTGCGCCTTTGCGCTCGACGCGCTCAAGAAGGCGATGCGTTGGGATGAGCAGCGTTATGGCCGGGAATACGACCTCGACGTCTTCAATATCGTCGCGGTGAGCGCCTTCAACATGGGCGCGATGGAAAACAAGAGCCTCAACATTTTCAACGACAAATACATACTGGCCGATCCGGAGACCGCGACAGACACGGACTACGCTCACATCGAAAGCGTTGTCGCCCACGAGTATTTCCACAACTGGACCGGTAATCGGGTCACTTGTCGCGACTGGTTTCAGCTGAGCCTGAAAGAGGGCTTGACGGTTTTCCGGGACCAACAGTTTTCATCCGATATACGCTCGGCCGCGGCTCAGCGCATATCGGATGTGCGCGTCCTACGCGCGCGCCAATTTCCCGAGGATGCCGGTCCGCTGGCCCATCCGGTGCGGCCGGATAGCTATATCGAGATCAACAATTTCTACACAGCAACCGTTTATGACAAGGGCGCCGAAGTCATCCGCATGATGCACACGATGCTGGGCGAATCAGGATTTCGGCGCGGCATGGACCTTTATTTCGAGCGCCATGACGGCGACGCGGTCACCTGCGACGATTTTGTCGCCGCCATGGAGGCCGCCAATGACGTTGACTTGACGCAATTCCGCCTTTGGTATGCACAGGCTGGCACGCCAACGGTTCATGTCGATTGCGCCTACGACAGCGATTCGAAATGCGCGACACTCACACTCGATCAATCATGTTCGCCGACGCCTGGCCAACCTGACAAAGCACCAATGGTGATTCCGTTGGCGCTCGGCCTTCTCGACCAAGACGGCGCACCGATCCCATTGTGTCTGGAGGGCCAGTCGGGGCCGTCTGGAACAACGGGCATCCTACCGCTGACCGAGCGGAGCCATGTCTATCGCTTTGTCGCCGTCGAGTCGGAACCCGTATTGTCAATAAATCGCGGCTTCGCCGCGCCGATCCGCACCGTGACCAGCCGCAGTCGCGCCGACGCAGCACTGTTGATGGCCCACGACACGGATCCCTTCAACCGCTGGGAAGCCGGCCAGACCTTGGCGACCGAACTGCTGATCGAGGGCGCCGAGTCCATCCAAGCAGGCCGCGCGCCGACCAGCGACCGTCGCTTTGTCGCGGCCTTAGGTTTGACCCTGCAAGACGAGCGCATCGAAAAAGCCTTACTCGCGCAAACAATGGTTCTGCCGACCGAATCCTATATTGCCGAGCAGATGGATGTCGCCGATCCGGACGCCATCCATCGCGCACGTCAGCATCTACGCCGCGCGATCGCGGATGCGTTGCGTGACCGGCTGGTGTCTGTATATCGCGAGAACCACGGTAACGCGCCCTATCAACCTGACGCCGCCAGCGCTGGACGGCGCGCCTTGAAGAACGCGGCCTTGTCTTATTTGGCGTTGCTCGACGAAGATCAAGACATGCAGGCAATTGTGACGGCGCAATATCGAAACGCCAACAACATGACCGATCGCATGGCCGCCTTGCACGCGCTTGCCGACATGACCAGCGATGCCCGCGACCAGGCGCTAGCCGATTTTTACGCGCGCTATCGTGACAATCCGTTGGTGATCGACAAGTGGTTCACAGTCCAGGCGCTGTCATCGCGTAGCGATACGCTTGATGCCGTCAAGGGCCTGGTCGGTCATGAAGCGTTCGCGATCACCAACCCAAACCGGGTGCGCGCCCTGATCGGCGCCTTCGTGACCGGCAATCCGGGGCGGTTTCATGCCGCCGACGGCGCCGGCTATGACTTTTTTGCCGAACAGTTGCTGGTGCTTGATCCCATCAACGCGCAAGTCGCCGCACGGCTGCTGACCGCTTTAAGCCGCTGGCAAAAACTCGACCCCGCCCGGCAAGAAAAGGCCAAAGGCGCCTTGGCGCGGATCTTGGCCCGACCCGGTTTGTCGCGGGACGTGTTCGAGATCGCCTCGAAGTCTCTCGCCAATTAGCGCAGTTCCGACCCTATCGCGCTGGCGCCTTCGCACCATGGCGGCGTTTGCCATGGGTGTTGGTCATGCGGAATAGCATTCATCCGCCGCGCTTTAAACGCCCCGGCGCCGCTCCGCGTAGATTACTGATCCTCCGGTGCGCCTTGCCAAAACGGTCGATGGCGAACAAAGGCCTGCCAGGCGGACGACAAGTTGGCGTCAAAACTTGTGGCGTCGCGCGTCAACCATCCGATGACCATGCCCGCCGCGATCCGCAATCGCGTCGCATCAGACCGCGGGCCCGCTTCGGCGACCACGGCCATAACCAATTTCTCTGCCACCGCCACATCATTCATGTGACCAAGATCGTCCTGCAGTCCCCGCACGCGCTGGATGAATGCCGACGCCGCCTTTTTGCGGTAAAGCGAGCGGAAGAATTCAGCCGCGTAACGGAGCTTCTTCAAAGCAATCCGAACTCTATGTCGATCATCCGCAGCCAGCTCATCGAAATCGCGACCCAAGGCCAATGCCGCGGCATGGCGTTTGGTTAATAGTTTGTGTGCCAAGCTTTCGACGGGCCGGTCCAACCATTTGCGCGTCTTGTCGTCGGCGCCCGTGCGCCAGCCGGCGGTTTCCAACCACGCACCGAATTGAAGCGCGAAGGTTGTATAGCGGGTCGCGAAAACCGTCGCTTCCACCCGTGCATAGGCATCTTCGCGCGCGTCGGTCGCCGCGCGCCGCAAAGCCGCCAGATTCTTGTCGCCCGGGCGGGCTGCTTCGACCAGCGGCAGCAGATCCCCCAGGAAAACGTCCAGGTCGCGCGCCAAACCCAATTCGCCAAGCAACCACCGTGATTCGCTGCCCAGCCAGGCAACTTGTTCCGCCGGAATGACTTTCTTGAACAACGCCAAGGCTGAACGACAGCGGCGCACGCCAACCCGCATTTGATGAACGCCTTCGGGATCGGTTCCGTCCAACGCCGCCGCTTGGTTGCCCAGCCACTGGGCGCCGCAATTTGCAAATACTTGGTCGATGGCGCGATCGACCGTTGTGCGGCGCAGATGCAGGGTTCGCGCCTTATACCAGGCGGGCGCGCCACCATCCGCCAAGCGATAGCCGCGCGCCGCCTTGCTTTCCAACGCGACCGTCAGTGGCGCGGCCTCAACCAAAGCCAGCGCCAAACGATAGACGTCTTCGGGCCGGCCGTTCTTGAGTTCCAATTCAACTTCGGCCAAGGGCACGCGCACGTCGCCGCTGACGATTTCGCCGCGATCCACCGCGATTTCGACGGCGCCCGGTTCCGTTGGCGCCGCGTCTGATGTTGGGGCGGCGGTTGTCGTCGCGCGGCTGATTTGACGCGACACACGTGTTTCGAAGACCGCGACCAACTCGTCCGGTGCCACCGCCCCCAACAACGCGCGGGCGCGGGTATCGTCTATCACACCCAGATCGACCGCCATGGTCGGCACCGTCGCCTCCCACTCGAAGCGCCGCTGCAGGCTGCCGCCACCGCTGTTCGCCCCCTTCACCGATTGGACGAATCGGTTGCCAATTTGGCGCACACGCAGTGCCACACCCCTTTTTCTGAGCCGCAAATCGGGCGTGTCGTAGTAGATACTGCGCAAGGTCTCTGTCGCTTCAGGCGTCACCACGGCGCCGTCGATGCGTTGGACCGTGGCAAGATCTTGCAAAAGATCCGGGTCCGGGGCCGTGAGCTTGAGCTCAATTTCTTGAGGCGGCGCGGTCATCGCTAAAGAATTCAGCCGTTCTTCGTTAATTCGTCGCACAGCTCACCGAACGCAAACGCCGGATAGCAATCTGTGCCACGCCGCCGCCGGCACTGGCCGTTCACAGCACCACGTCACCACCATCGTACTGGCACATTGTGCGAAAAATGCAAGAAAAAGCTTCCCATTACCGCCATACGATTGCGCCGCGATACTAGGGCAGAATGCGCGCCGCGCGATAACGCGCGAACTGGGCGAAGATCATTTCCGTCGAATCGATAGATTTATCAAAGCCATGGCGGCGCGCCTTGTTCATATCCGAGATGACATCGTAGTCCTGTCTAAACATAAAGTCGGCATAGGCCCAGACCGCAACCTGGCTCAATGGCATCGGCCGCAATCCGCGCTGGCGGACAATACCGTCCCATTCCGAGTCGGCGTCGCGCATAACCTCGGCCACCGACATTGGCCGCACATCGCCGGGAACGGTGCCGAAATACGTGGCGATCCTTGGCCACAAATGGCGCCATCGGAACAAATCGCCATTGGTGACGTTGAAGGCGTTGTTGGCACAGTCGGGCGCGCTCGCTATCCATGCCATCGCTTCAGCCATCAAATGTTCATCCGTTGCCTCGGTCAACGTCGTGAACGCGGCCTCTGGCCCCGGGAAATCCATCGCCACGCCGCGGGCCGCGCAGATCGCGGCATAGGCGCCGATCGTACTGGCTGGGCTGCGCGGGCGTCCGGGTGAAACCGCCCAGATCAAATTGGGCCGCGACGCCGACCAGGTCCAACTCCGGCCGCGTTGCCGTTCGATCAATAGATCCTCTTGGCCATAGTAGAAATTCGGCGGCTCAACACGCGGGTCGTCTTCGCGCGCGGGCGTCTTGTAGGGGCCCAAATGGACGCCGTAATATTTGCCGCCCTCGACCAAGTGCACGTGGATCAGCCCGCGCAACGTGGCGAGCGCGGCATCGAGCACCGTGTCGAATAGCGCAACATTGGCGCCAATATCCTCCTGACCGGATTCATCGTGCGGCGCGCGCGCGGCATAGAACACATGGGTCGCGTCAGCGTGGCGGCCAAAGGCGACACGACATGATCGGGCGTCGGAGAAATCGGCTTGTTCATGGACACAAACTTGTTCATCGGGCGGCGACCGTGACAAGCCGACAACGTCCCAATCTTTGTGCTGAGACAAATAAACCGCGAGTGGTCGCCCGACAGTTCCGGTCACGCCCGCGATGATCGCCTTCGATCTTGCCATGTCGCCACCACACCCGTTGCAGGGAGCCAAGCTAAAATGCGCGTTCTGACGGAGTCAATTGGCGTTGCTGCCGGGCGGCCGACTTCTCTAATGTCACCGTCTTTGGTATGGGATATGACCGAGTATGTCTGCGAACGCACAAAACTACATCGCCAATACCTACGGCTTCACGCTAACCCACTCCGCGCATGCGTGCCTGGATGCGGTCGCCGCCCTTGGTTTTCGCGAGGTCGAATTGATGATGCATCCGGGCCATGCTTGGCCCGACGAGATGAGTCCGAAGGCGCGCCGCGATTTCGCCACCAAAATTGAAACGCTGGGTTTGAGGATTCGGTCTTTGAATATGCCCAATGTCGACCTGAATATCGCCGCCGCCGCGGAACGGATGCGCGCCTATTCCATCGACTTTCTTTCCGACGTCCTGGCCTTGGCCGGAGATTTGGGTGTTCCCGATATGGTTTTGGGGCCGGGCAAGCCGAACCCGCTGTTGCCGGCGCCCAAACAGGATCTCATGGATCGCTTTTTCGCCGCCTTGGACATTCTGGTACCGCGCGCCAACGAAGCCGGCGTCCGCTTGATCGTCGAAAATATGCCGTTCGGCTTCCTGCCGACGGCAGATGATCTGATCGCGGCGCTCGACGCCTATGGCGATGATCGGATCGCCGTCGTCTACGATATTGCCAACGCCGTCTTCGCGCGCGAGGACCCGAACGAAGGCTTGGCCCGGGTCGGCGATCGGCTGGCGTTGGTTCATCTGTCCGATACGGGTTTGGACGCCTATGCCCACGCGCCCGTCGGTGCCGGCGTCGTGCCCTTTGCCGACGTCGCACAATACTTGGCGGCGTTAGACTATCGGCGTGGCCTGGTGCTTGAGATCATCTCCGATGAGCCGGAAGTTGACTTGGCAAACAGTGCCACGGCATTGGACGAAATGGGTTGGCGCACGCTGGCCCGGCGTCAAGATCTGCAATAAGTCGAATGACTGAGTTCACGTCGGATGTGATCGTCGTCGGCGCCGGCAATGCAGCATTTTGTGCGGCCTTGGCGGCGCGTGAACATGGCGCGTCGGTGACCATGTTGGAATGCGCACCGGAGGATGAATCCGGTGGCAATACGCGCTTTACCGCCGGTGCTATTCGATGCGTCTATGACGGCGTCGACGACTTGCGCATCCTGATGCCCGACCTGACCGATGACGAGGTCGCCAATACGGATTTTGGCAGCTACACCGAGGATCAGTTCTTCGATGATATGGGACGGGTCACGGAATATCGCACCGACCCCGACATGGTCGAATTGTTGGTCCGGCGCAGCCGGCCAACCATGCGATGGATGCGCGAAAGAGGCGTTCGTTTTGCGCCGATCTATGGCCGCCAGGCATTCAAGGTCGACGGCCGCTTCAAGTTCTGGGGCGGTCTGACAGTAGAAGCCTGGGGCGGCGGTCCCGGACTACTGGATGCGTTAACGGCGGCCGCAGCCAAAAGCGATATTGACGTCCGTTATCAAACACGGGCCATCTCTTTGTTGCACAATGACGATGGCGTGTACGGCGTACGCACACGCCATGACGGGCGCAGTAGCGATTTGCACGCACGTGCGGTGATCTTGGCGGCCGGCGGGTTCGAGGCCAATTCGGAATGGCGCACCCGCTATTTGGGCCCTGGCTGGGATCTTGCCAAGGTCCGTGGCAGCCGCTTCAACACCGGCGAAGGCATCCGCATGGCGCTGGATATCGGCGCCATGCCCTTCGGCAACTGGTCGGGTTGTCACGCGGTCGGTTGGGATCGCAATGCGCCGGAGTTTGGCGATCTGGCGGTTGGCGATGCGTTCCAAAAACACAGTTACCCATTCAGTGTCATGATCAATGCCGACGGCAACCGTTTTGTTGACGAAGGCGCCGATTTCCGGAATTACACTTATGCCAAGTATGGTCGGGTGATCTTGCAGCAACCGGGGCAATTCGCCTGGCAAATATTTGACAGCAAGGTGCTGCATTTGTTGCGTGACGAATACCGGATCCGCCAAGTCACCAAATTGCGCGCCGACACATTGGAAGACCTGGTCGACAAATTGGACGATGTCGACCCCGCGCACGCTTTGGCGACACTCACCGCATACAACGACTCGGTGAACACCGATGTGCCGTTCGACCCAAACGTCAAAGATGGCCGCGGCACCGAAGGCCTTGCCATTCCAAAATCCAACTGGGCCAACCGCATCGACACGCCGCCCTTCGAAGCTTACGCCGTCACTTGTGGTGTCACGTTCACGTTCGGTGGCTTGCGCGTCGATACCAGCGCGCGGGTGCTCGACCGCGACCTGGCGCCCATCCACGGTCTTTACGCCGCCGGCGAATTGCTTGGCGGCCTGTTCTATTTCAACTATCCCGGCGGTACCGGGCTGATGGCCGGCGCCGTGTTTGGCAAGATCGCCGGCGATGCTGCGGGCGGCGCCGTCGCGGCAAGATGACCAGCACCGAAACGTTCGATGTGATTGTCGTCGGCGGCGGTGGTTCGGGGCTCGCGGCGGCCATTGAAGCGGCAAGCATTGGCCGCTCGGTGTGTCTGTTGGAAAAGAACCCGGCGCTGGGCGGCACCACGGCCTGGTCGGTGGGATCGGTGACCGCGACCAACACACCCCATCAGATCCGGGCCGGCGTTCGGGATCGGCCACAAGATCATTTCGCCGACATGCCCGGCTTCACCGCCCAATATCCCGACCGTGATAACGAAACACTGCGGCGCGTACTCACCAACAACATGCCGGAGACGTTTCGGTGGCTGCGATCCCTGGGCCTGGTGTTCTTTGGCCCCATGCCGGAACCACCCCACCGCAAGCCGCGCATGCACAACGTGCTGCCAAATTCGCGCGCTTATATCCATCACCTATCGCGCCGCGCCCACCGTCTGGGCGTGCGCGTGCAACTGAACGCCCCGGTGCGGGATTTGGTGACCGACGACGGCCGCGTGACTGGTGTTGATGTCACGAACGGCGGCGCGCCACGACGGTTTATCAGCCGCGGTGGCATCGTGATTGCCAGCGGTGATTTCAGCGGCAGTGCCGACTTGAAACGCAGGTTTGTGTCGGACGCCTACGCCAATATCGAGCCGATTGTTGAGACCAGCACGGGCGATGGCCAGCGCATGGCGGAAAAGGTCGGCGCGCGCATCGTCAATGGCGATATCGTCACGGGCCCCGAAATCCGGTTTGGACCGCCAACGCACATGACGCTGGTGCGCGCCCTGCCGCCTTGGACTTGGCTGGCCCATTTCGTCGCCTGGTCGATCAAATATATGCCACAGCCCCTGCTGCGCCCCTTCGTCATGGGGTTTCTGACCACGGCATTGGCGCCATCTCCCAATCTGTTTCACGAAGGTGCCATATTGGTCAATCGCTTCGGTGCGCGTTTCACCGACGAACGCGACCAACCGGCGAAGGCGCTGCCCGACCAGCCCGATCGGGTCGGCTATATCATTCTTGACAAAAAATTAGCGGACAAATTTTCGGCATGGCCACACTTTATTTCAACGGCGCCTGGCATCGCCTATGCCTATCTGGCGGACTATCGGCGCAGCCGTAAAGACGTCTTCCACAGTGCGCCGACCATCGAAGGTTTGGCGGCGTCGATCGGCGTGCCCGCCGACACATTGGCCAAAACGCTCGCCGATCACAATGGCAATGTCGATCGCGATGGCGCAACGGCCGGCAACATGCCGCCGCGTCCGGCGCTTGATCAACCGCCCTATGTCGCCTTGGGCCCCATGAAAAGCTTCATCGTGTTTACCGAAGGCGGCCTGGCCGTGAATGAAAACCTGCAAGTGCTGGGCGCGGATGACGCACCCATTCCCGGCCTGTATGCCGCCGGCTCGGCGGGCCAAGGTGGTCTGTTGCTGGAAGGCCACGGCCATCATCTCGGCTGGGGCTTCACATCGGGCCGCATCGCCGGCCGCAACGCCGCCTATGAAGTGACCAGCGAAGATCTAGAATAGACTTTCCCACTTGTCACCCGAGCGGGTGACAGACATCTTTGTATCTTACAACTTACAAGAATTTAGCACTTTAGCCGGCTCCCCCACTATTTATCAAACAACCGGGAAGCCGTAACCAAAAAAACACGCATTGAGGATAGTTCGTCAAATTCAATTGACGCAATGAGAATAGTTGTCATTAAATATTCTACTTTTGCGAGATTTTTCTCATAAGCACTCGCCACACGCGTTAAACACCTGATGCCTCCAATTCATGCTGAGGAGCTATGCAATGAGATATCGTAAGTTTGGCTCGCGCATCATGCCTATCGTGGGCCTTGTCAGTTTGGGGTTTCAATCAGCCGAAGCGCAATCACCAGAAGATTTTCCGGTGTTCGATGTTCCGGAGCAAGCGGCCCCAGCGCAACCCGAGTACATCCCGGGGCGCATTGTGGTCAAATATCGTGACACCAATGGCATCGAGGCTTTGAGCGCTCAGGATGCTAGCGCGCTGGGACTGGATGCGACACCCATCCGGCAAACGTCGGGTGGCGAGACGATCTATCAACTTGATCAGCGTACGCATGCGGAATTGCAAGCTTTGTCGAGCGAGGCTTTGCGATCGCGAGTTGTCGAAATCATTGCCACGCTCAACGAGCGCGACGATGTCGAATATGCCGTTCGTGATGTTGTCGGGCGACACTACGCGCCACCTGCCGATCCATTCTTCGATTTGCAGTGGCATTTTGGACCAGCAGATCCGGCCACGGGCGGCATCGATATGGAGGCGGCCTGGGATCGAACAACGGGAAACAAAAAAATTACAATCGCCGTTCTAGACACAGGCCTCGTCGCGGAACACCCCGATATCTCCGTTCCCACCGGCGGCATAGTTGGCAGGGATTTCATTAGCGACCCGACGCGAGCCAACGACGGTGACGGTCGCGACGACGACCCTACTGACCCAGGCGATGCCTGCAATACGACAGACAAAAATTCTTGGCATGGCACTCATGTGGCCGGAACGGTTGGTGTCGGTATCAGCGACAACGATCTTGGGCTAGCAGGCATTAATTGGCTGTCAAACGTCATCTCTGTCCGTGTCCTCGGCCGATGCGGGGGCGCTTTTTCGGATATCAACGATGCCATCCGGTGGGCCGCGGGAATCGAGGTCGACGATCACGTCAATCCGAATCCAGCACAGGTCATAAACATGAGCCTCGGCGCGGCGGTCCGCTGTTCAGATCGGCCAGACATGCAGGAAGCCATAAACAACGCCGTCGACGCCGGTGCTCTGGTTGTCGTTGCCGCGGGAAATGAAAGCAGCAATGTGGCGCATTTCAGCCCGGCTGGTTGTGAAAATGTCCTGACCGTCGCGGCGAGTGACTTTCGTGGCCATCTGGTGGAACGTTATTCAAACTTCGGTGACGGGGTTGATATTTTGGCACCGGGCGGTGACGTGACGCGTGACGACAACAGCGACAATTTTGCCGACGGCGTCCTGAGTTACGGCAATCCAGCCGACAGTGAAAGCGGCGCATACGTGTTCAAGAATGGGACATCAATGGCCGCGCCGCACGTCGCCGGCGTCGCAGCATTATTGCTTTCCCAGAACCCGGGTCTTACTGCCCAACAGGTCGAAGCTCTGCTGATTGCAAATGCACGACCACGCACACCAGTGCAATGTCCACAACCGTGCGGCGCAGGCCTGCTGAACGCAGACATTGACGTGAACGCGGCACCCAGTTCGCCAGGTTCGGATGCCCTGCCAGCCATCGCACAAGCTGAGGACACGGTGGACTTTGGAGATGTCCGCGAATTCACGAATGACCCCCAGATCGCGACCACGACGAACCAAGGGGCCGTCACACCTAGCGCCTTGTCGGGCCGGGGATTCACATACCGACATGATTGGGGGGATAAAAATGGGCAGTGGAAGCTGACCCTGAATTGGCCCCAAATACAGGCAAGCTCACGTGTATTCGCCGCTGCAGGGGAATGTCGGGCCGGCGGTGGGAATCTCATGGGGGCCGCCCGTTACACGGTCCACAATGTAGTGCCAAAGCGCAATGGCATCGGTGTTTGGCTAAATATCGAATGGCGCGAACCCATTCGTGTTTGCGTCGACTATTTCGTTGTCAACCCATAGCCCACAAACTAAGAAAAAGGTGCCGTGCCCGACACGTCGTGTATGCACCCTGAACGACAGGGCACGGTATCTTCGGTTTCGCGAGTACTACAACAGCGAGCGATTGCAACTCCAAAGGGAAGAGACAAACATGAACGCGAGATCTGGTCTACAAGGAGCTCTCTTGGCGGTTCTGTGCGGCGGATGTACCGCAGACCTGATGGTCTATGACAACGCCGGCGCATTAGCCAAGGGTGTTCCCTTTCGCACGGCCGAAGTCTATGTTGCGGAGGGCTACTTAACAGCGCATTCGACAGGCGGCACATGCAATGAGAAAACTCGGTACCAAAAATTCGTCTCACTTCCGTTAGGTGACCAATATTTCGCGCATATCGAAACTGGTGAATGGACCGGATCCGAATTCTCAATCAGTTACAACGACAACGGTGGGCTGAAAGAGGTATCCTTAAACTCTGAGCCAAAGTTTGCCGATAACCTCGGAGCAATCACGGATTTCGTAAGCAAGGCGGTACCAGCCCTGGTGCCAACTCCAGCCGCAGGCACAGCCGAAACAGCCTTGCGTGACGATCGAGCGTGCGACCGTGGCGAAAGCTTGCAAATACTAACCAAGTTAAGTGAATGGACAACATGGCCCCCAGACTAGTGTTTTTCACCAGCGAGATTGATTGGTTGCGAGGGGGCGAGCTTTTTGATTCTCTGCGTCCGGATCGGATGCGGGGGTATCATTATGGCGAACATCAAATACGTGGTTGACGGCAACATCGTTGGAAAATGTGACAGACCTAGCCTGACTTTGTCGCCAAAAAGGTGATCTCTTGGAGCGGTAGCTGCACGGGCGCGGGACCGAACGTGTCCTCCAGCGCCATCGCCACACCGGCGATCAATGCCACCGGATCGGCGCGTTCGCGGATTTCCAGGATGCTCGGATTGCCTTCGACAAAACCACGCGCGACATGGTGGGGATCCGGCCGGACCACCGTTTCCGAAACAATGTGAATATCGATGTGGCGAAATCCCGCGCCCTGCAAATCGTCGCGGATCGGATCGATTTGGTAATAGCCAAATGGGGTTTCGAGAAAACGCGGCGGGTCGGTTTCGAAAAAACCGCCGATCGTGTTGTGCACCAGCGCCACCACCGGATTGTTGGCGAACGAGTCCCAAACGTTGAACGCCGCCAACCCACCGGGTTTCAACACCCGCGCCATTTCGCTGTAGCCCCTCGCCTTGTCGGGATAGAACATCACGCCGAATTGGCAAACAACCGCGTCGAAGCTGTTGTCTTCAAACGGCAAGTCGGTACCGTCGGCGGTGCCGAAGCTAACCCCCGCCAAGCCGCCATGTTTGGCCTTGGCGAAATCGATCATGGCGTCTTGCAAATCGGTGGCCATAATCGTGGTCGCCGCAGGTAATGCCCGGCGCAAATGTGCGGTGGACAAGCCGGTGCCGCAGGCGATCTCCAGAACACGCGCGCCCGGGCTCAGCCCGGCCGCGACCCGCTCCGCCAAATCGGCACCGGAGAAATCGAACAAGACCGGCCCCAAATGGGCGTCATAGATTTCGGGAATCGAGCCGACAAACTGCGCGTGCGTGCTGGACATGATCTGTGCTCCCAAAGGTCGGATCCCAGTCTACACTGAGATCGGATTCCGATGCATCGAAGGAGAACACCACATGGCCGCATTGATCGTCGTCCTGCTACGCGTTACCGACCGCGACCGGTTCGCGCAATATGGCGCCCAGGTTGGCGCGACCTTGAAACCGTTTAACGGTCAGCTGGTCGCGGCGGAAGACCCGGCGGAGGTGTTGGAAGGCGAACCGCCCTATCCGCGTGTGGTCGTGCTGCGCTTTCGGTCGAAAGACGACGCCCGTGCTTGGATGGCGAGCCCCGCGTACAAAAAGGCGGAAATCGACCGGCAGGCGGGGTCGGAAAGCGTGTTTTATTTGCTCGACGAGAGGCCGCCAGGCTGAGCGGCGCCAATAGCGCCGCTCCCGCGTCCGCAATCTGTGACCAAACTTACGACTTCGATGCGACCTCAAAAGTAATCTTGCAGGTCACCCGATATCGGTCGATCTGGCCGTTTTTCACGGTCGCGCTCTGATCCTGAACCCATACCGACTTGATATTCTTGACGGTCGCGGCGGCTTCCTCCACCGCTGCTTCGGTCGCGGCCTCCCAGCTTTTTTTCGATTGCCCCATGATTTCGATGATTTTCAAGACCGACATAGCATCCTCCTGAGTGTTTTGCGGCCAAACGCGACCCGCCGCCGCGCGCGGCTTATTGGACCGTGATTATCGCCCCCCGCGCCGACCGTTTGAATGTCCTTTTTTGCGCCGCACCACATGTGACAGCCGTTTGCCCGCCTCCTGAGCTTTTTCAGCGTCCCGACAGCGCCTTTTTGAACACCACCACCGCGCCGCGCAGAGATTGGCTGGTGCCGATCGGGGTCCAGCCGCGGCGGCGAAGCAAGCCTTCGGCCGTGTCGGTCGAGACATAGAGTGCGGGGAAGCCGAGCTGGCGCGCCTCGGCCTCGATCGCGGCGATCAGCGCCGTGCCGACCCCTTGGCCGCGAAACTGTGCGCCAACCAGCAAGGCCGCAAGCCACGGGCCGGGAGCCAGATCACTGCCGACTGAGTCTGCTTTGAGGGCCGCCGTGCCCATGACCCCGCGCCCGCCATTCAGCGCCACCAAACATAACGGCAGACGATCGCGGTGCGCGCACGCGTCGAGATCGGCCCGCGCGTCGCCGGGGCCTGTCGTACCGTAATGCGGTTCCCATTGGTCAACAAACCATTGCGCCAGTACCGGTTTGGCATCTGGAACATCGATCAAATGAACGATTCGTGTGTTGGGCGGCAGACTCAACGGCGAGTCGCGATCATCACAGTCGGCACAATCGCGCCATTCTCCAAATTTGCCAGCATATTCTTGGCTTTTCGCCCGGCATTGGCGCCCATCATCAAATGGGTGCCAAGCGGCGGCGGGCCGCCGGACGCCGCGGCGATGCGCTCGCGAAACACGGCGATGGCGAATTCCGTCCGGTCTTCCACCACGGTGACGGCAAAACCGGCCTCGGCCAACAGACCGCGCATTTGATCAGGCGTGGTCAAATGACTGGTCGCCGCCGTCTCCGCCCACGGCACCGGATAGCGGACGTCGCCGGCGGGCCCACGCATGGCGTCATAGATGCAAAAACACGCCCCCGGCTTCAGCACCCGCGCGGCCTCGGCATAGAGCCCAGCGCGATCGCGAATATTCATCGCCACATGCAGGGTGATGGCGGCGTCAAACATCGAGTCGGAAAACGGCATGTCAAGCGCGCTGGCGACATGATAGGCCGTGCGAGCGGCCAAGCCGGTCCGCATCGCCAATTCGCGCGCGACACCGACATATTCGGGCGTTAGGTCGACCCCGCTGACCTGGCAGCCGATCGTGGACGCGATATACCGCGCCGCGCCACCCAGGCCGCAACCGATATCGAGCACATGGTCGCCGTCGCGCAACCGCATTTTCGAGACAGCAAACTTGGTCGCCGCGCGGCCGCCGATGTGGAACTCGTCGACCGGCGCCAGATCCTCCGGCTGCAAGCGATCGGGGTCGCCGCCGGCCGCCACCACGCCGTCAAGTATGCGTGCCAGCAACCCGGCCACGCCATAGTGGTCAGCGACGGCACGTTCAAGTTCAGCGGTCATCGCGGGTCATTCATCGGTTGGCGGCGAGGTGATGACCAAAAACGTCAAATCCCTGAGCCCCGTATTGTAGAGCGCATGATCCAATCCCGGTGGAATGAAGATGGTATCATTGCGCCGAACGACGCGTCGTTCGCTGCCGAGTTCCATCAGCCCTTCGCCGGCGAGTACGAAATAGATCTGCTCTTGGCGGGTGTGATGGTGGGTGGCGACATAACCCTTCGGCTGATACACCGAAATGCGGAAGTCAAAATGTTTGGTTTGGTCGGTGTCGGGTGTCACCAGCAACTTCGAATGGGCGCCTTCATAGTGGCCGGGCGCCGTATCCCATAAGACCTCGGCGATGTTGCGGATGGTGGCGTCGTCGAATTTTTCCATGGCGCGGCCTCGGCTTTCCTCTGGCTTAAGTAATCAAGCCGGCATCGGCGGCCCCCACCGGCGCGCCAAACGCCGGCTCCCTGTGCAGCGTCGGCGGCAAGGCCCAAGTGCCCGTCGCGGGCGGACGAATGTCGGCATCGACATGCGCTTCGATCAGGCAGGGTTTGCCCAGCGTCAAAGCGTGATCCAATGCGCCTTTGAAATCGGCCGAGGTCTTGGCGGTCAATCCTTCGACACCGTGGGCACGGGCCAAGGCGGCGAAATCAGGGTTGTAGGGCTCACGATTTTCACCCTTGTAAAAAGCCGTGCCGATTTCGCGGCCATCATACAAGCCATATTGAATATCGCGAATCGCCGCCCAGGCGAAATTGTTCCAGACCACCCAAATCGCCGGGATGTCATATTCGACCGCCGTGCACAGCACATGCGGCGTCATGACAAAGCCGCCATCGCCGCAAATTGAAACGCAGGGGCGGTGCGGCGCGGCCAGCTTGGCGCCCAGAATGCCACTGACGCCAAAGCCCATCGCCGAGAACCCCCATGCGTTGAGCATGGCCTGTGGCTGACGCGCTTCCCAAAATTGCATGAACCAATTGTGATGGATGCCCGAATCAAGCGAAATGATCGCGTCATCGGGCAGCACGGCGCGCATGTCGGCGACAACCCGTTCAGGCTGCATGGGGGTGCGGTCGATCTCAAATTTGGGCGCGACAAATGCGTGCCACTCCCGTCGCCAGTTGGCGATCTTGGCCAGCCATTCGGCGCGGTCCGGAGTGGCGATATCTGCCGCCGCCGCCAACATTTGCCCCAAGAAAGTCCTGGCATCGGCGACAATACCCAAATCGGCTGGATAATTGCGGCCAATCTCACTCACATCGACGTCGACATGAATCAGCTTGGTGTGAGGAAAGTTCCACGAATAGCCCGGCAACCACGAGCTGGCTGAACGATCGTCAAAGCGCGCGCCAATGGTCAAAACCAGATCAGCATGGCGGCCGACTTGGTTGGCGGGGTAGGCGCCGTTGCGGCCAATAAAACCTAAGGACAAGTCATGGCCCATGGGGATACAGCCCATGCCGTTCGGCGAGCTGATCACCGGTATTTGCAGCTGTTCGGCCAAGGCAACCAATGGCGCGCCGGCTTCGGACAGCGTGACACCGTGGCCGATAAACAACGCCGGGCGCTTGGCCGCCATCAGCATTCGCAGTGCCTCGATCACGTCCGCCGGCGCGGCGCCTGAGCGCTTGGGACGATGCATGGCATGGGCCGGCTCCAATTCGACATCGGCCTGTTCCTGAAACAGATTGAACGGGACATCGACCTGCACCGGCCCCGGGCGGCCGTTCACCATCAAATCGTAAGCTTGTCGCAGGGCCAACGGCAGCATCTCCACCCGGGTCGGCTGAAAGCTGCGCTTCACCACGGGGCGGACGACGGCGGGAAAATCCGCCTGACCATGCCGATGGATTTCCTGAAATGGTCCGCGATTGAACTGCTGGGTGGGCACGTCGGCGGTCAGCGCCAAAAAGGTCGACGAATCCGACAGCGCATTGGCCAAGGCCATGACCAAATTGGCCGAACCCGGCCCGCAGCTGGTCAACGTGGCGGCCGGCTGGTGCCTGATGCGAAAATAGGCGTCCGCCATGTGGCCGGCGGTCTGTTCGTGACGCGGCGAAATCACCTTCACTTGGTCGCGAACGTCATAGAGCGCGTCAAGCAGTCCGACATTGCCATGCCCGCACAAGGCAAACACATAGGGAATTTTTGCTTGAACCAAAAAATCGGCGATCAGTTCGCCGCCCTTCCGCATGGCCATGCCGGGCCTCCCTTTGATCAATGCGGCGAAACGCTAGCGGGAAAGTCGAACAACGGCAACAAAGGCGCGCCGGCACGCGCGACCGCCGCGTGATCTTCGGGATCGAGCCGCGGCACGCACAGCACCCGCGTGCCGCGCGCAAAACGCGAAATCGTGTCGACCGTGTCGCGCAATGGCACCGGGCTTTCCGGCGATTCGCTGACAACAACGCCGGCGATCGGAATTCGCCGCCGCTGCAAGACCTCCAGCGCCGTCAACGTATGGCTGATCGTACCCAAGTAAGAACCCGCCACCAGCACCGCCGGCACGCTCAAATCGGCAATCCAGTCGACCACCAAAACATCGTCGCCCAAAGGCACCATGGCGCCGCCGACGCCTTCGATGATGACCCCGTCATGGTAGGTCTCGATCGCTTCGCCGCAATGCGCTAACAACGCCGCATAATCGATGCGACGCCCTTCGCGGGCGGCAGCCATGTCGGGCGACAATGGGGCGCCAAACCGCCATGGCGAGATTCGATCGATCGTCGCGCTGTTCGCCGGCAAATCTTGGGCGGCCAGTAACAACGCGGTGTCGGTGGCGTCGGCCGGAGTCGCGTCGAAACCACTGATGACCGGCTTCACGGCGGCGACTTGTCGGCCCGCCGCGCGCAAGGCCCGCACCAGCGCGCAGCTCACCAGGGTCTTGCCGACCTCAGTGCCGCTGGCGGTGACAAAAAGCGACATCCGGCTACAACACGTGATCGCGAATCAGCGTCGCCAACCGCACCACGTCGTCGTCGCGATGATCGGCGCTGAACGTCACGCGCAGGCGCGCGGTGCCGTCGGGTACGGTTGGCGGCCGAATGGCGGTGACCAAAAAGCCGTGCGCCGCCAACAAGGACGACGCGGTCAACGCGGGTTCGGCGTCGCCAACAATCACCGGCACGATCGGGCTTTGCGGCGCGGGCAGTCCGACGATCTCGCAAAAAATGGCCGCCTTGGCGACCGGTCGCGCGCAAAATTTCGGGTCGCTCTCGATGATATCCAACGCCGCGTACGCCGCCGCCGCGACCGCCGGTGGCAGGCCGGTCGAATAGACCAGGGTGCGCGCCCGCGCCACCAGCAGATCGATCACCGGTTGGGCGGCGCACAAATAGCCGCCATAGCCGCCGATCGCCTTCGACAAGGTGCCCATTTGCAACGGCGCCGCGTTGTTTTTCGTCGCCGGCACGACGCCCAATCCGTGCGCATCGTCGGTCATCAACCATGCGTCATAAGCCGCAGCGACATCGGCCAGATCGTCGAGCGGCGCCAAGTCGCCGTCCATGCTGAACACCGTGTCGGTCAATACCAGGCAATGGCGATGATCGGCACGCGACGCGTTCAGCTGGGCGCGTAGATCATCGATATCGTTGTGTCGAAAGACGCGCACGGCCGCACCCGACAAGCGGCTGCCACCATGAAGACAGGCATGTGCCAACTCGTCGATGAAAACAACATCCGGGACGCCAACCAAAGCCGGCACGATACCAAGATTGGCCAAATAGCCGGATCCAAAAACCAGCGCGGCATCGGTGCCCTTATAGCGCGCCAAACGCTTTTCAAGCGCTACCAGCGGTGGATGATTGCCGGTGACCAGGCGCGAGGCCCCGGCCCCCAACCCGTACCGATCGATCGCGTCCGCCGCCGCACGCTTGACCGTTGGATGCTGGCTGAGGTTCAAATAGTCGTTGCAACTGAACGACACCATGGTTCGCCCGGCGTGCTCAGCGCCGGCATGTGGGCGACGCCAGGTTTCGGTCAGCGACCGGCGCAATGCGCGTCGCTCCAACCCCGCAAGCTTGTCGCGCGCAAATTCGTTCAAACTGTTCATCGCGCCGAAACTTCGTGATTCCCGGGAACCGCTTGAGTTGGCGCATGTTCCGGCGCTAAGTCAAGGCCATACGCGACGCCATGCCCGACAAGGAGGCCGCGCCCATGACAACATCGCCGCCGGATTGGCTGACCGCCGGCTTGGATCACGTCTGGATGCCCTACACCCAGATGAAAACGGCCCCGATGCCAATCGCGGTCGCGCGGACCGAAGGCGCCCATATCACCCTCGCCGACGGCCGGGTCTTGGTCGATGGCTGCGCCAGCTGGTGGACGGCGTGCCACGGCTATAATCACCCACATATTCGGACGGCGGTCGCCGCGCAGCTTGAGACCATGCCGCACATCATGATGGGCGGCCTCGCCAACGAACAGGCGTTTCGGCTCGCGGCCCGTTTGGCCACGCTGTTGCCGGGGGACTTGGACCGCGTATTCCTGGCGGAGTCCGGTTCCGTCGCGGTCGAAGTGGCGATGAAAATGGCGATCCAATACTGGATCAATAGGGGCGCTGTGGGCCCGGCGACGCCCCACAAACAATTCATCCATTTCGACCATGGCTATCACGGTGACACATTCGCAACCATGTCGGTGTGCGATGTCGATCGCGGCATGCATCATGTATTCAAAGGCGCCTTGCCCGAACAATTGCGGCGCCCCCTGCCGACGGACAAAGCGGAACAAGAACGGTTCGAATCTTTCCTCGCCGCGCATCGCGGCCGCGTCGCGGGCGTCATCGTCGAACCCTTGGTGCAAGGTGCCGGCGGCTTGAAGTTTCACGATCCGGGAACACTGCAATTCTTGCGTGCAGCGACCCTGCGAAATGATGCCTTGCTCATTTTTGATGAGATCATGACCGGCTTCGGTCGCACCGGCAGCTTGTTTGCGTGCCAAGCGGCCGATGTCGTGCCGGATATCATCACGCTGGGCAAAGCATTGACCGGCGGGACGAGTCCATTGTCTGTCGCGGTATGCAGCCGCGGCGTCGCCGCGCCATTCATGTCCGACACTCCTGACGCAGCATTGATGCATGGACCGACCTATATGGGGCACGCCATGGGCTGCGCGGCGGCCAACGCCTCGTTGGATCTGTTCGAGCGCGAGCCGCGTCTCGACCAGGTCGCCGCCATCGAACGCCACTTGCTTCAGGATTTGGCGCCGGCCCGCCAAATTAAAGGTGTGGTCGACGTGCGCGTACGCGGCGCCATCGGCGCCATCCAAGTGGCCGAAATGCGTGAGATTGAATGGTTGCGCCGGCGCTTTGTCGAGGCCGGCGTATTTATTCGGCCGATGGCCGACGTTATTTATGTCGCCCCACCATTTGTCGTCGACAATGGCGATTTGCGGACCCTGACCGCCGCGATGCTGACCGTGACCGAAGAATGGAGCCGACGGTTCGGCGTAGCGTTCCGGTCCGGTACTTGACAACCGCTGAGCCAAGGCGCATTACCTTAGGCGTTGGTATATTGCGATCATCGGTCCCGTTGTGGCGTATGCGGCGGACCGGACTGTGACTATGCATAGCACGTCGTCGACGTATGTTTCGCGCCCAATGACTCCGCAGCTAACGGTGCGACCAGCCAACTGGCGTCGCCACAAGCCATCGGGCGTCGACGAACGTTCTCGATTGCACAAATATCGCCATGCCAACAAAATCTTTTTTCGGCAAGACCATTCGCTCGGCAAAGGTTACGTGCGGTGCGCCCAGCGGCGGATTTGCCCGAGACCGCGCCACACGGATTGCGCGGGGCACTTGATGGGAGAGGATCAATGGCAACCGGTATTGTGAAATGGTTCAACACCCAAAAGGGCTTCGGCTTTATCGAACCGGATGAAGGCGGCAAGGACGTGTTTGTCCATATCAGCGCCATCGAAAAATCCGGCATGGAAGTTCCGGCCGAGGGCGCCAAGCTCAGCTACGATTTGGAACAAGACCGCAAAGGTCGTGTCTCTGCGGCCAACTTGCGCACCATTTAGGGACTTACGTCAATCGTTGGCGCCCCGCGACCGGATGCGAGGTTGTGCGGGCGCGTTTTCTTGCCATGCGGCGCCGTGATCAAACGACGGCCTCAGGCAAAATCTAGTTGCACTTTCATCGCGCGCCGGCGATCCGCGGCCAGGGCGAATGCGTGGTTTGCCTGGGCCATTGGCACGACTTCGGTAATCAACGGCGCCACATCAATGCGGCCGCTGCCGATCAATTTTGCCGACCAGGCAAATTCTTCGTGGAAGCGAAATGTGCCGCGCACATCGATCTCTTTCGCGACAATGGTGTTCATCGGCATGGTGACATCGCCGCCAAGCCCAATTTGCACGACAATGCCGCGTGGCCGCACGACGTTAAGCGCCGCCGACAACGCCTGCGCATTGCCCGATGCCTCAAAGACAATGTCGCATTGGCCTTTTCCGTCTGCCAATGGCGCAAGTGCCCGCGGATCCTCGGCTACGTTGATGACCCGGTCCGCGCCCATCATCTGACCAATCGCCAAGGCTTCGGCGACGATGTCGGTGGCGATGATCTCGGCCGCGCCGGCGTGGCGTGCAGCCGCGACAGCCAACACCCCTATCGGACCCTGCCCGGAGACCAGAACACATTTGCCGACCAAGCTACCGGCCCGTTGCACGGCGTGCAGACCGACGGCCAGCGGTTCGGCGCACGCCGCGTGGGTCAGGGGTAACGTAGCCGGCACCGGCACACACTGGGCTTCGTCGGCGACAACGGCCTGACAAAAGGCGCCCTGCACATGGGGCATGCGCATGGCACTGCCATAGAAACGCACGTCCGCGCAGTGATTATGAAGGCCCTGTTGACAATATGCGCAGGTTCTGCACGGCCGGCTCGGGTTGACCGCAACGTGGTCGCCCACGGCAACACTGCGTACTTCAGCGCCGATTGCATCAATCACGCCTGCGACTTCGTGGCCCAGGACCATCGGCTGTTTCAGACGCACGGTACCGAAACCACCATGGTAGAAATAGTGCAAGTCCGATCCACAGATGCCGCCCGCCGCGATTCGCACCCGCGCCGCGCGCGGCCCCGGTGCTGCAACGTCGCGGGTCTCGATCCGCAAATCCTCGGGGGCATGCAACACGGCCGCTTTCATGTCATCCTCCTCAACTCGGCGCGCGAAAACGCCCCAGCGCTCGCGGCTATCTTGACCGAATTTCCGGGCGGCGCCCAGCTCGTCGAAAAGGATCTCGTCCATGTCCACCGCTCTTTTTGATCTAACCGGCAGACGTGCGCTCGTCACCGGCGCCAGTCGCGGTATCGGACTGGCCTTGGCCACGGGCCTGTCGGCCGCCGGCGCCGAAGTCATTTTGAATGCGCGCCACGCCGACGCGCTCGAGGCGGCCGTCGCCACGCTTCGCGCTGCGGACGGGATCGCGCATGCGCGGCCGTTTGATGTGACCGATCGTGCCGCGGTCGGCACCGTGGTCGACGCCATCGAGTCCGAAATCGGCGCCATCGATATTCTGGTCAACAATGCCGGCTTGCAACGACGTAAGGCGCTGGAAGATTTCGCGGAAGAGGATTGGCACCAAATCGTCCAGACCAATCTGAGCAGCGTGTTTTTCGTGAGCCAGGCCGTGGCTCGCCATATGATTGGCCGGCGCCGCGGCAAAATCATCAACATCTGCTCGGTCCAAAGCGAACTCGGCCGGCCGACCATCGCGCCGTACGCCGCCACCAAAGGTGGCGTGAAGATGCTGACCAAGGGCATGTGCGCGGATTGGGCGCCGCACAATATTCAGGTCAACGGCCTGGGGCCGGGTTATTTCGCAACAGCGTTGAATCAGGCCTTGGTCGATGATACGGCGTTTTCGGCCTGGCTCGCCAAGCGCACCCCGGCCGGGCGCTGGGGCCGGGTTGAGGAGTTGATCGGCGCGGCGATTTTTCTGGCCTCGCCCGCGTCCGATTTTGTCAACGGCCACATCCTTTATGTCGACGGCGGCATCACCAGCGCCCTGTGACGAGCGCCTTTGCGAAATCGTGACTTGTCGGATCCTGGCCTTAGACGAATGCTGGGCCCAGTGTAGCACGACTTACAATGCGACATGACCGTGACGACAGCCCCGTGGGAGTGAATGCGATGCAAAACGCCGTCAACCACCAAATTAGACTGGCCGCCCGCCCGACGGGTTTGCCGAAAGACAGCGATTGGCAGTTGACGGAGGAACCCGTCGCCGATCCGGGCCCCGGCCAGGTGCTGACCAAGATCCACTATATTTCGGTCGATCCGGCCATGCGTGGCTGGGTCAACGAAGGGCCGTCCTATGTGCCGGCGGTCGAGATCGGCGCGGTCATGCGTGCGCTAACGGTCGGTGAAGTGGTCGCCTCCAACAATTCCAACTTCGCGGTCGGCGACTATGTCGCGGGTCTCGATGGCGTCCAGGAATTCGCGTTATCCGACGGCAGCAGCTTGACCAAGGTCGACGTGCAGTTGGCACCGCTGCAAACCTATTTGAGCACTTTGGGTATCGCAGGGCTGACCGCCTATTGCGGTTTGATTGAAGTCGGTTTGCCGCAGGCCGGCAACACCGTATTGGTCTCAGGCGGCGCCGGATCGGTGGGCGCACATGTCGGCCAGATCGCCAAAATCAAGGGATGCCGCGCGGTCGGTATCGCCGGCGGCACAGATAAATGTCGCTATATAACCGACGAGTTGGGTTTCGACGCGGCGATTGACTATAAGGCCGAACAGCTATCGGACGGCCTCAAACGGACCTGTCCCGACGGCATCGACGTGTTTTTTGACAATGTCGGCGGGCCGACCTTGGACGCCGCGCTGGCCCGCATCAATTTCGGCGCCCGCATCGTGATTTGCGGTGCCATATCGACCTATAACGCCACCGAACCGCCGGCCGGGGTCAAGAATTACCGCGCCTTGTTGGTTCGCAGCGCCCGCATGGAAGGTTTCATCTATTTCAATTACCGCAAGAAATGGCCGGAAATGATCAAGCAATTGGCCGCCTGGCGTGCCGAGGGCAAGATCAAGTGCCGGGAAGATATCGATGAGGGCGGTGTCGCGGCGTTTCCGCGCGTTCTGTTGCGTTTGTTCGACGGCAGCAATTTCGGCAAGCAGATGATCAAGGTCGCTTGACCATTCCGGTGTTCCGGTGGATTCTGGTGACAGTTTACTAAATACACTATATATCGTATATCTACCTTCTACAGTCATATATATAGTGTATTTAGTAAACTGTCACCAGAATCCACCGGAACACCGGAATCACCGGAATGCTAAGTCGCGGGACCGATCCTCAGTAGATCGAGGGTAGGATAGCGGTCGACCAACCGCCGTGCCACGTAAGTGTTCAAACCACGATGCGCCCATTGGGCATTGGCTGCGAGCAGAATGAACCGGTCTTCGACCATGCGATCGATCGCCCTGCGGTCGTCTTCGGCGTGGTATTCAACATAGATCAGGTCCAGGCCATCGGGGAGCGGCGCGAGGTCGTTCAATATGGCCATTTCAGCCCCTTCGGTATCGATCTTCACGACCGCAGACTCTGCCTGACGCAGAAACGATAGCACCTGACCAGCGCGCTCTAGATTCACTGATTCGATGGTGTCACCGGTCTCGGCGCTCTTAAATAAAGAGTTCTGCATCGTATGGCTGGAGCCGCCGTGCAGGCATCCGTGGCCATTGCGATCCGCCAATCCGATGGGATGGCATTCGACATTTTCCAAGCCGGCCACATTGCGCAGCAAGAGATCGAAATTCGCTGCCGAAGGCTCGTATGCGACGACTCGAGACTTCGGATAGGCCATGGCGAAGAACACGCTGGCGGCGCCAATATTGGCGCCGATGTCGACGATCACCTCCGGCGAGTAGCCGACCAGACGCAGTGGCGGGTATTCGCGGCCCTGAAATATTGCCGCCAAATGATCGGTGATGTTGCCGCCGGGCGGATAGACGAATGGCCGCCCGACACCATTTTGTTTCAGCCGCAGGCTGGCAAGGCGCCGCGCGCCCATGACACCTAATTCCTTGTCGTTTGAATGGCGTGGATCGATCCGATCCGCCCCCAATACCGCATTACAGATGTATGGCGATCTGGTGATCCGGCCACCCGAAACATCTCAACATATTGCTAATACATAATAATTTGTGTTTTCCGCTGAATTTGCTCAGGCCGATGCGGCGCCTCTCTCTCGTTGGTTCGACCAGGCGATCCGACCGGCGAGCTCGCGGCTCAGATTGAGCAAGACCTTGGCCGCAATCTCTGGTTCGGCTCGTATGAAGCGCTCCAAGAAATCGCCCGACAGCACCAGCGCCTCGCCTTCGGTTTGCGCGATGACGTTGGCGGTTCTTGGCACCGCGGTTAAAAACGCGATTTCGCCGAAAGTATCGCCAGCGCCGTAGACCGCCAATGGTGGCCCGTCATCATCGCCCAGTCTCACCTCAGCAAGGCCCTTCAGCAAAACATACACCGTATTGTCACGTTCGCCTTGCCGGATTAGCCGATCGCCGGGTCGCACATTCATGATCGTCGCCTTATCCAGGAAACGCGCCGCTTCGTCCTGGGTCAGACCACGCAGTAGGGCAACGGCATGCAGCGGATCATGAGCAACCCGTTCGGCGAGCAAATCAAAAAACACGTCCTCGCCAATCAGACCAGCGCTCTGCAACTTGACATAGTCTGGATAGGTGCGCTCGAACCAAGCCCGCGCGGGTGGGTCGATCCGGTGTTCGGGCAAGACCGTGGCCAAGGGCGAACGGACAGTCTTGAAATAGCCAAGGTCGCCAATCAGCATCAAAATCGGCACTTTGTAGCCAAATGCCGTGTCGTTATAGCCGCGCGTGTAACGGCGGTAGCCGAGCTGCTCATAGAAGGGCAGCAAGTGTGGGCTGCAGTCGCCGAAATTAGTTCGAATGCCGCGCGCGAGAGCGGTCAGAAACGCTTCGCGCACCAGCTGAAAGATCGCCATTGAATTGCGCTTATGCGGCGCAATGATAAATCGACTAGAGGTCACGACGGCGCTGGCTCCGAATTCGGCCATGGCCGGACCCATTTCAAACGCATTGATCAGCGGCGCCGGATCGCGGACGTGATCCATCAGGATCAGACGCAGCGAGCCAACCACGTCGTCGCCCTCGAAAACCGCAAACGACAACGACTGGTCGTCATATTGGTCGCGAAGCCAACGGTTTTCGTGGTCGGCCTGCGCCGTCAAGCCCAGCTCTTCCACATAGACCTGATAGCGAAACCGATAAATAGCCTCGCGTTCGGCCTCGGACTCGACAACACGAACGACGGTCTTCGCCATTACGGCCTCTGGGTCGCTTCACGCAGCATGCGCGGGTAGATATCCGCCATCACATCCGCAACATGATGCACGTCGGCCAAGTCCTGGCCCACAATGTGCGCCTCGATCTGCTCAATAATGTCCTTGGTGTGGTCTTGATCGGCTTCACCATGACCAGCCAAAAAACGAACCCCATCGGGCAACGCCAGTCCTTTGCCGACTTGTTCGGCGATCAAATGACCCAAGTCCTCACCCATCGCTTCCAGTACGAACAACCAACCAAACAGTCCGACCGGATTGGCATAGGTCGCGGTGTAATACTCGTATCCGATCATGGCCGCGCAGGCCGGCACGGGCCGGGTCGCGGCGACATCGTCACGTGAGACACCCAGCGCCGCCAAGTCACCGAGAGCCCACTCATCGTGCCCAAGTTCCTCGCGGGCATGGTGAAGCAGGTAATCCGCGACCGGTGGATTGCGCCCGACCGCGCGCGCGCCGGCGATGCCGATCACGATGGCGCTGTGCTGGGCGTAGTGCCAGACATTGGTCAGATAGCGCACATAGACATCGCGGTCCGCCTTGCCTGCAATCAGGTCTTGGACAGCGCCGATTTGTACAATGTCGTCGCGCACCGCTCGGCGAAGTTGCGCCAAATACTCCATAAGACAAGCTCTTATCTCTGTGGCGCTGTTTGCCCAAGACATGCGCCCAAACACCAATTTTGGCGGAAATCTTAGCCGCCCGCACCGACATTGAGCAAATGCCAGCTTGACCGCGCACGCAAGCGCGGCCGCTAGGCGCCAGTCGCGAGATTGTAGCTCCCATCCCAGTCCGAGGGCGGCGGATTTGCTGCGCGTTCCGCGGCACGCCGTGTCATGACCTGAGAGGGCCCGTCAATTTCTGCCAAAGCGCGCCACGCGCTTGCGGCACGCGCGAAATCGCCGGTCCGATAGATGTTGAGCGCGTTTTCATAGGCCGCCACGGTATGCCGCTGGGCGGCGGTCGCAGTCTCGTTATCGGCGATAATCTCAAATATCGTCAAGGGCGCGTCGATTCCCTTTACCCGTACATGATCCAATTCACGCAACAAGAAATGATCGCGTATGGCGTCGGCCGTCGGCGCCCCGGCAACGACATTGCATCGATACAAGCCGGGCAGCGCTTCCAGCCGCGCCGCGACATTGACCATGGCGCCGATGGCCGTGTAGTTGAATCGCTTCTCATAACCGACATTGCCAACAATGGCATCGCCAGAGTGGATCGCGACTTTGATGCTGAAAGCATGTTCGCCGGCACGCTTGTCGCGTTCCTGCGTCACGGCCACTTGTTCGGTGATGCGCAGGGCCGCCGCCGCCGCGTCCATGGCATGGTCGGCGTTCGGCAGCGGCGCGCCCCAAATCGCCATGACTGCGTCGCCGATGAACTTGTCGACATAGCCGTTCGCGCGATCGACTTCGCGGGCGACGATGCCGATATAGCGGTTGGTCAGTGCGACCAATTGGCTCGCCGGTATCCGCCGCGACAGTGCGGTGAATCCCGACAGATCGGCAAACATCACGGTCAAATCATGGTTCGCGCCCCCGAGCGTCAATGGCGTACCGCTATCGGCCAAGCGCGCGACCAAGACCGGCGAAAGATAGCGCCCGAAAGCCTGTTGCACGCGCCGGCGACGCCGATCTTCGAGCAAATAGCGGATCAAATAGGCGAGCGCCAGAGCGGCGGCAACCGCTATCATCGGGACCCCGGCCGGGAACCATATCTGCCAATCCAAAAGGACGATTTCACCCAGCCACAATCCGGCCAACGCCACCAGTCCGGCGGCGACCGCAAGCCACGGTACAAGCGTAAGACCAATGGTCGCACCAATTGCCCCGGCCGCCGCGCCAATAGCGGCCCGCCATAGCGGCGCGATCAGTTCTGTGACGCGGCCGCGCAACACGGTATCGACGGCAACGGCATGCAAAAAAACGCCGGGCACGGCCGTACTGGCAAATCCCGGTCGCCAAGCACGCTGAGTGTCCCCATTGGATCGCGGCAAGAAACGGGCTGACGTGATCTTCTGGTCTTCCTCGGGCAGAGCACCACCGACAAAGACCACCTTGCCGGCAAATGCGTTGCGCAAGGTCTCGGGCGCCGACCGGCCCAACTGAAGAACATCGATCAGCGGAAAAGTCGGCAGTGATTCCGGGTGAAGATCGGGCGCGAGCAAGACCGGTGTCCGCCAGCGGTCATGTCCCAGGCGCGCCAACACCGCCCCCATGAGCGAGGCATACCAGTGCTCTTGCACTTCGAATCCTGCCGGTACCCAACGATAGACGCCGTCGTCGTCGGGCCGGACTTCGAGCAAGCCAAGCGCCGCCGGATCGTTGCGCAAGGCCGCAATAAAGGGCGCTGCCGGGTTGGTCCGCACCGAACGGCCGAGGACCAAACGGTCCTTGTTCCGCGCCAACGCGGCGACAAAATCGCGGTCAGCGTCGCGCTGGAAGGCGTTGCGCGAATAGGCGAGCAACATATCGAAGGCGACAACACGTGCGCCCGCATCGATCAATGTCGTAATCAGTTGCGCCCAATAGATTCCATAGAACGCACGCGGCCAGCGCGCCATTTCCGGATGTTCCAACGTGGTCGAATCGACAACCACGATCGCGACATCACTCTGCGACCGATCTGCGCGTGCGGCACCGGTGGCGCTGTGCACAGCCAACGCGGTATCGAATAGCCAGCCGTCGACGACGGTCAAACCTTCAGATGTCAATGCGGCAAGGCCGGCAAGGCCCGCACAAAGAACCACGCTCGCGCGTATCACATATTTTCGGATGTTAGCGACCGGCCGCACGTCCCATCGCCGCTGCTAAGCTCTCTTCACCACGCTTTGTGGATCAATCAATCCGGATCAATGTCATGGCCTTGCCCCGCGCCCGGGTCAAGACATCCAAATCGACCCGTCCCACACTTTCGCCGGACATGGCCAAGAGTTCCAAAGTCAACGTGGCGTCGTCGCCGAGCTCTTCAATATCTTGCGGCCATGTGAACCGGCGGTCTTCGACCGCGCCTTCATAGATAACGCGATCATCACGCAGCACGCGTGCCTGCGCCACGGCGCCGCCCTTGGATCCGGCCATGACCAACGTCGAAGCGCTGCCAAGGCGGACCTTCACAGCATTGCCCAAATCGCGGACCAACACCCCGCCGATCCCCGTGCCTTCGGACAACGCGATGGTTTGCGGACAATCTGCGCGTCGAACATCGACAATTTGACCCTGCTGCACGGTGTAACTCTGCGCGCTGAAATGGAGGCGCCCGCCCGTGACCACGACTTCCTTGCAAGTTGGATAATGGAGAAACTCGACCGTACCCGCATCCGCCAGCTCAACGGCATCGCCTGGCCACAGTTCCGAGAACGGTTCGACCTCGGCGCCACTGGTCGCGTCCAATGCCAAGGCGACGGCCGAGTCGGCGTGGGCGCGCAATGTCGGCGCCACGACAACACAGAGGCTGGCCAATAACAACAAGCGCGTCATGCGGTAGCACGTCATTTCAAATCTCTCGTTGCGCGATGATGGCGCAATTCACGTGGTTTCTATGGTTTCTATGGGGCGATTGTAGCTCGCCTCATCAGTTATGTCTTGGCGTGGCAGGTGCATCCACAACCGCCCGCGCCACGCGTTCAGGCGTACAACTCGTCAATCTCCACGGCCGCGCCGCAATGGCGCCGGCGGTGTACCTCTTTAAGGACATCGCTGAGCATGTCCGACACGGCGTGAAGTTGGTCTTCATCACCTGTATCCAACGCCCAATCCATCAGCGTGGCCTGCGCGTCGTCAAGCATATCAAGCGCATAAGTTTGCATCATTCGTCCCCTGGTGTTGGATGTTTCAATCTCGTGCATCAATGTTGATGCTCACCCATAGACACGATGGACGCGCCGACCAGGGGTTACGAATTGCGACAAACCGCGCGCCGTAGGCGCGAAAACGCCATCGGCGGCGTCGATAGACGCCGCCGTGACGTTGATGGGCCGGGGGAGGTTTTGGTAGCGGTCGTGTGCCGCTCGATCGGCGCCTACTTGGTCAGGACGTAAGACCCACCGCACGTCTTGCCGACCGTGCGATACATACGCCGGCGCAGATCCATCTCATCCGGCGGGCTCGCAGCGCCAGCAGCGGCCACAACGGGAACAGCGACGGCACCAGTCGCCACGCAACCGGCGCCTTTGAAAACTGCGTGAACAGGCGTGCCAACCACGTCGATCACGTTTCGGGCGGTCGCCGTCGCGGAAGAACCGGAATGCGGTCGGGCCGTCGGCACGCCGGCACGGGGGGAAACACTATCGTCATGGGCGCAAGCGGCGGTGGCCAGAACAAGCGCCAGAAGCATGAGTTGTTTGCGCATGGGATGGGAACTCCGGTTTTCTTGATGGTTAACTCAGTCAGTCAAACGTTCGATGATGTACACGGGGCGGATCGCGGTGTGGGGTTACGTTGACAGCAAATTCTCGCGATTCTTTTCGGATCCGGACTTAAACGAAATGGCTCCCGATGTTGCGCCCGATCACCCCGGCGCTGCCTTCGGCCGACACGAGCAATGTCGGACATTGCCACGACGGTCGGCCGAAGGTCGCTTCCCCGGGGACACGGGTCGGGCGATGCGACGAAGAAACGCGGAGATTAGATCTCGCTTGCGGCCAAGGATTTGGCGACCCGCCGCTTCATGGTCTCGTAATGCTTGACCGGAAACTCAAAAATGCGCTGAAAGGCACAACCGTTGGCATCAAACGGCACCATGATGGCTTGGCGGCGCCGTGGATCCGCGAACGTCACGATGCGCTCGACACCGTCCATTTTCGGATCTAGATACTGCAAAATGCCTTGCGTGATATCACCATTGAGAGGATCCGCCGGACGGACATGACGCCCAAACCAAAGTTTGAGGTTTTCCTGGACGACGAACGCATCGGCACATCCGGTTTCACTTGCCGCCTCATCCGATAGCACAGCAACAGCACAGACAACGGCGGTCAATAATGTCAACAAACGTTTGGGCATTGTAACCTCCTGCATGTCCCGGGGATTTGCGGCTTTGCGTGGGGTCGTCGTTGGCACCGCTTCTGCCTATAGACACGTAGAAAGCACAGGATAAGGGTTGCCAAAAATGTGCTGCGGGATGCGGATAAAAAGATCCGGTGTGTGGAAACCACACACCGGCTGAGTTCGACCATCAGGGAGGTATCGAGGAGGAAAAGCGTTGGAACGGGCGCTAGGCGGAAGCCGTTCGAAAAATGAAAGAATTTGTCATTTTGGCCATATCGGCGTGCTTGTTTTCGCCGGTCAGGTCCGAGATCGCCCGCCGCAAACCCGCGGCATCATCGGCATAACCCGGTGCGTTGGTGAAAATCGCGAGGCCGATAAGGGCAACAATCGTGCGGATTTTCGAATTACGTGTCATGGTCGTGGCTCGCTGGCCTTATTGTTTTGCATCTTGGTTTTTTCTTGACCGTCGCCGCGGCACCTGGAGTTTTGGTTGCGTGCATGCGACGTTCGCCTGTTAACACGCCGGACGGTGCGCAATGGGGTGACCAGGACACGAAAAAATCTTGAACGGCGCCGCCATGGCGGCGCGGGCAATGGCGCGCGCGGCGCACCACGCCCGCTGGCCGGTGTGATCTTGTTATGTTGCGTCTGTGTTATGGCGCTTGGACCTGCGGCGCTGGCGCAGCGTTCTCAGCAAGATCCAAACGCGTTCGCCGATGCCGAGGCGTTGGAAGGCGCCGCCCGTGACGGCGATCCACAGGCGCTGTTTACATTGGCCGATCAGTATGAGCAGGGCTTGGGCCGTGACTTTGATCTGACGGCGGCGGCACACTACATGGAACTCGCGGCCGAACGTGGCCACCGTGCGGCACAGTATCGCATGGCGCTGATGCTGGCGCGGGGCGTTGGCGTGACCGCCGATACGCTCGAGGCGTATCGCTGGTGCCATTTGGTCGTCGGCGATGAGACCGATGGCGACGCGGCCCGAGACGATCGTGAGCCAGATACGATCGCCCTATTGGCGCGATCACTTTGCGCAACGTTGGCGGACACACTCTCCGTGGAGGATGTTCGCGCTGCCGAAGACCAAGCATCATCATTTGTCGCGGTCACTGGCCCCGTGCCGTCTGCGCAAGCGACGGCACAGGCGGCCGCCGACGACGATGTGGACGGCGATCCGGTGGCGCAGATTCTGGCACGGTTGCCGGCCGGGCAGTGCGGCGCCTACCAGATCACCCAGGACGGCGACAACCGGTTTCAGCTTGCTGCGTATGCACCCAGCGCCGCGGCCAGAGACGCACTGGCGTCGGCATTTCGCGCCGAGACCGAAGCCAATGACGAGGCGATCAAAATCACGGTGCTGGCGCCCGTACTATGTGCCGTGATCGCGCTGATCGACCGACATCGGGCCACGGCACCCGTTTCCATTGGCACCCTGTACAATGGGCGCGGGGAGGAAACCGACCTTTTCCAAGACGGCGACAGCGTCATTTTGGACATCTCACCGCGCGAGACGCCACACTATGTCGCCATCGACTATTTGGTCGCCGATGGTGTCGCCGCGCGCCTGTATCCGCTTACATCCGAGAGTGAACACCTCCTGTCTGCCGGCGAACGACTGCGGCTGGGAGCCGAGGGGTCGCCATCAGGGGTGTGGGAGGTGGGGCCGCCATTTGGCTCTGACCTGTTGGTCATATTGGCGTCGCCCGACGCGCTGCAGCTTCGGATTCCGGCGCAAGACAGTGTCGCCGACTACACATCCACCCTTGAAAACGCGCTACGCGACAGCGGACCGAATGGGTCGTTGCTGATAGGCTATCGCGTGGTCACGATCGAACCCGCTGGATCGACGCGATGAGCCTGCTGAAGAACCCCTTTTTGTGGCAAGCCGTGGTCGCGCTGTTGTTTGTGCCCCTGCTGCTGACCATGGCGGCGCCGTTAGCCCCGGTCGCGCCCTTGATCGCGTTGGTGGCGGCCTGCTATGTGATCTGGCGTCTCACCCGCATCGGCGGCGTGGTACGACGGGCCGCTGCCGCCCTGGCGCCCGACCGCACGCCGCCGCGCGCACCCGCCATATCCGGCACGATCGCACCGCTCGAGCAAAGCGCCAAAATCGACCCCGATGACATGCGCCGCTATCTCAATGCCTGCGTCATCGGCCAGGACGTCGTCGCCGGACAACTGGCGCGCGGTATCTATCGTCGAATGGCCCAACAACAACGCAACAAACCGATCTTTACGGCTTTGCTGAGCGGGCCCACCGGAACAGGCAAGACCGAAATCGCGAAAGCGGTCGCCCGTTATTTGTTTGGCAGCGTCAGCAGCATGTTTCGAGTCGACTGCGCCAATGTGCTCGGCGAAGCCGGCCTGCAAACTCTGATCGGATCGCCCAAGGGATTTGCCGGGTCCAGTTCGTGGGGATCGCTGACCGCCCATTTGCGGGCGATGCCACGCACTGTCCTGTTGTTCGACGAAATCGAAAAGGCGGTGCCTTCACCCACCGCACCGATGGCCAAATTGCTGTTGTCACTGCTCGATGAGGGCGTGTGTACCGAGCAAAGCGACGGCACCGCGGTCAGCGCAACCGAGGCGGTGATCCTGCTCACCTCGAACGCGGCGCAAAAGCGCCTTGGCCCCATATTCCAGCAATATCGGGACAAGCCCGAGGAGCTGGTCCGGGCCACCAAGGACACGCTTCAGGACCATTTTGCCCCCGAATTCCTGGCCCGTATCGATCTGGTCACCACCCTGGCGCCGCTTGACGACCAGGCGCGCGGCAAGATCATCGCCATGCACGCCGGCCGCATCGGTGATTCCTATGGGGTCAGCATTGCCAGCGTCGACGCCTCCTTTGTCAACGAAGCCCTGCGTATCGCGAACAGTCTGGAAGACTACGGGACGCGTGAAATCATCCGTTGGGTCGAACAAGCCGTTGCCGACCAGTTGATCAAGGCGGCGGAAAGCGGCACCAAACGCGCCTCGCTCGCTTGGTTAGACGGCGCCGTGCGGGTCACACCGGTCAGCGACGCCGCCGAAACGCCGTGATGACCCGCCCCCGGCCATGACGGCACCGGCACCCAAGACCGGGCTTGGTGCCCGCCTTTCGTGGATTCTCCGCCACGACTGGCTGTTTGTTCCCGCCATGATTGTGACCCTGTATGGCGGTTATCTGTCGGTCACGGCGCCGCCCAATTGGCTGCAGCGTGTACCTGTCGCGGTCGATGATGTGGTCACTGGCGCCCGACAGGACTTGACCGCGACCGTCGATGAACTTCAAGTGGCCAGCAACGAAGCGCGCCGCCTGTTTGACGATGCCAGCGCTGAATTCGCGCAGGAACGGGAGTCGCTGCAAGACGCGGTCGCATCGCGCGACACCGAAATCGACGCGCTCAACGAGTCCTTGGACGAGACGCGCGAGGCACTCGATCAACGCACCCAAACCTTGAATGAACGCGACGCGCGTTTGGCCGAATCGCGCGACTCGGTCGCCGCCTTGGAACAAGAAGCCACCGCAATCGCAAGCGAACGCGACGACCTGCGTACGGCGCTGGATTTTGCCGAATCCGACCTGGCGCGCGCGCAGGACCGGGTTGCCGCTTTGCAGGCCGCGTTGGCCGAACGCGCCGCGTCCGTCGAATCGCTGACCAGCGAGGCCGCCAATGCCAGCACACAAACCGATGCCCTGCGCGACTCTCTGACCGGCGCGCAACGAGACCTTGACGCTGCCGAGCAACGCGTCGTGGCCTTAGAGGAAGCTCTGGCCGATCGTGAGGCCAGCGTCACGCGACTCGAAGAACAGTTGACCGCGACAGCGGCCGAACGTCGCGAACTGGAAAGTGCACTGAGCGCCGCACAACAGGACGTCGCGGCGGCACGCGACCAAGCGGCTGTCTCAGACGCCCGAGTCGCGGAACAAGCCGCAGAAATCACCGCGGACCAGCAAGAGATCACCAGGCTCAACACGGCTTTGACGACCGCACGCGCGCAAACTGCCGCGACGGAACAGCAAATGGTCGAGGTGAACAGCGGTTTGGACGCTTTGCGCAACGAACGCGCGGCCTTGGCCGCGTCTGTCGACAGCCAAAGACAGCGCATCGCGACATTGACGTCAACGCTGGCCGACGCCGAAACCCAGCTCGGTCAAAGTGCCGCCCAGTTGGCGGCGCGCGACGCCACGATCGAGCAACTCAACCAGCAAATCAGATCCGCCCAATCGGCCTCCGACAGCCTGCGTGAAACGCTGTCCGACGTGACCACGGCCAGCGGCGAGACCCAAGGCCAAATCGCCACGCTCGGCGCCACGCTGGCGCAAACCCGGGCCGAACGGACCGCATTGGCCACGGAGGTCGCGGCACAGCAAGCGCAAATCGAAACGCTCAATGCGGCGCTGGGAGACGCCCGAACTGCGTTGGAAAGCGGCACCGCGACGTTGGCCGAACGCGAAGCGGCGGTGGCGTCGTTGGAAGAGCAAATCGCGGCCGCGACGGCGGAACGGGCCCGTTTGGTCGCGTCGGTGCAAGAAGCCGAAGCGGCCGCTGCCGACGCGCGGGCACAGACGTCAGATCTTGAAGCCCGTTTGCAAGAACAGGCTGCCGCGATTGCCACGCAGGAACAACAGGTCACGATATTGCGCACCGACCTTGATGCCGCGCGCGAGGCGGCGACGGCCGCAACGGCCGATGCCGCTGCGCTGGCCACCGATCGCGACGCGTTGGTCGCGGAACGTGACCAATTGGCCGAGGCGCGGACAGCCGAAGCCGACCGCATCACGACGCTGACAGCGTCACTGGCGGCGGCCCAAGCGGCACACGACGACACCCTCGCCACGCTTGCCGAACGGGAGGCGGCCGCCGAAATCGTCACAAGCCAGGTCGCCGAGGCCGCGCAACAACGCGCGCAATTGCAAGCCGCCCTGGCCGATGCGGAACAAGCGGCGGCCGCGGCGAGCAGGCGCGCGGCCGCGCTGGAGCAGCAAGTGCGCGATCAGGCCGGCGCCGACGCAGACGCGTCGCAGATCGCCGATTTGACAATCCGTCTGCGCGACGTGGAAAACGAACGCGATGCGGCGTTGGCATCCTTGGCCGAGGCGGAAGAAGGCGCCGCGGCCGCAACCAATCGCGTGGCCGAACTGCAGCGCCAAGCCCAAAATCAGGCCGCTGCCGATGCGTCAGAGATCGCTGACCTGGACGCCCGCCTGCAAGAGGTCGAAGACGCGCGCGAAGCCCTTTCCACCGAATTGACCGAGCAACAGGCGATGGCGACATCGCTGACCGCGGCGCGTGAGACCGCCGAGGCAGCGCTCGTTGAGGCCAATCGTGAGACCGCGGAATTGACCGAACGGCTGCAAGGCATTGACTCCGAACGTGCGACCTTGGCGGCGAACGTAACGTCCCAGCAACAGGAAATGGCGGCTTTGTCCGCGTCACTCGCCAACGCCAAAGCGGACTTTGACGGGCAAACCATCGATTTGGCGGAACGCGACGAAACCATCGCGAAATTGACGGCCCGAGTGACCGACGCCGAAGCCGAGACCGAACGCCTGTCGGCCGCGGTGGCCGATGGCCGCACCGCCCTGGCGGACAGGGAAACCGACTTGGCGGACGCCCGACGACAAGCCGACGCCGAGCGCGCCGAATTGGAGCAACTCGGCGACCGCTTGCGCCAATCGGAACGCGAATTGGCACGGCGCACCCGGCTGGCCGGAGCTTTGCAATCGGAAGTCATGCGCCTGATGGGAGCCCTTGGCGCATCCCAGAAAGCCGCCGGCACCGGCGATGCGGAGTCGGGCACGGGGCCTGGACAGGCAGCGGCATCCGGTGGCGCCGGATCCGACATCGGCAAATATCGGTCGGCGTTCTTCGCGTTGCTCAGCGCGGTGGTTGGTACACGCAGCGATGTGCGCACGGTCGGCGATCGTTTTGTGTTTCCGTCAGAGGTCTTCTTTCCATCGGGTTCGGCGATCCTTGGCCCCGAAGGCCGCGCGGAATTGGACAAGGTCGCCGATGCGCTATTGGAAATTGCACGCAACATTCCGCCGGAAACATCGTGGGTGTTGCGGGTCGACGGTCATACCGACCGGCGCCCCATTCAGACCTCGGAATTTCCGTCGAATTGGGAGCTGTCGACAGCCCGGGCGCTGTCTGTGGTGCGCTATTTGATCGAACGCGGGATCCCGCCCGACCGCTTGGCCGCGTCGGGATTCGGCGAGTTTCACCCAATCGATCCTGGCCAGTCCGGAGACGCCTTTCGCCGCAATCGGCGTATAGAACTAAAACTCACCACACGCTGATCAATAACGGCACCGGACCGTGGCGGCCATGTCTGATACCGGCCGCCACGGTCCCGTCTCGTGAAATAGCCCGGACCCTTTTGCCATGAACCCGGTCTATCTCGGCGTGAATTCAGCCGCCGAGATTGATGATCTTGACCCGTCGATTGGCCCCTGAGGCCGGATCGGCACTGTCATACAGCTCCGATTCGCCTTTGCCGACCGTCACCAGGCGGACATGGTCGACAGCGTGCCGTGAGATCAGATAATTCTGAACCGACAGCGCGCGTTTTTCGGACAAGCTCTGGTTGTAGCTGTCAGAGCCCACGGCGTCCGTGTGGCCTTCGATCACAAACTTAAACGCACCGAGATCGTCAGAATTGAGCGCCGCGGCCAAGTTATCCAGCGTGGCCATGCCATCCGGCGTCAACTCCGCAGAGTCGAACCCGAACTCGATCCGCACCGAGGCGGCGGGACTCAATTGCTCGGGTTGAGCCTGTGTCGCCGCTGTTTGCGGCATCGTTTCCGGATCGGCGTTCGGATCCGGTCGACGTTGAATGCCACGCGTGCGGAACATTGGCTGCGGCTTGAGCGCTTGGATGAAATCATCAACGCTGGCGCCATCTTCCAAATAAGCGCTGGCGTCATCAGCTAAGACACCCTGATTTGGGCCAAAAACAGCGACGAGCGCCGCGGTCACGGCCACCACGGTTAAACTGCGCATTACGTTCATCGTCACCCCTCTGTCAGGCTTCTTTCGTTATTATAACGGGTGTCGGCACTATTGCAGACACCTTAGTCTAACACGCAACAGGACTGGGTGAGGGGTTTGTGGACCAGGGCCGGTGTGCGATGAAATTAAAGGGTGTTGCATTTTTGCGCCTCGATAAAACGTAGCAACAAGTGAACACGTGAAAAAATCGCGCTTTGTAACTGGAAAGCAAAGGGTTAGCCTTACGAACCAGAATAGACATTGATCGAATTATGAAGCGCATCGCATTCATTACTGGCTTGCTGCTCTATGCGGCGCCGGCGCTAGCCGACGTGTCGGAAGCGCTGACGGCGTATCGGCGCGGCGACTACGCGACGGCGATCACCGAATTCACCGTGGCCGCGCAAGCCGGCGATCCTGTTGCACAGTTCAATTTGGCTGTGATTCACCATAAGGGCGTCGGCACGTCGCCGGACCCGGCATTGGCCAGCGAATGGTACCGGGCCGCCGGTCTGCAGGGCTTGCAGCAAGCCCAGATTGAATTAGGTCGCATGTATGCCACCGGCGCAGGCGCCTTTTGGAACGCCGAAGCCGCCGAGATCTGGTACCGTGCGGCGGCAAAACATGGTGACTCAACCGCGCAGTACCAACTTGGCGAGATGTACTACAGAGGCGACGGGGTTCAGAAGGACGGCGCCGAAGCCGCCAACTGGTTGCGCTTGGCCGTTGAGCAAAACCATGTGCGCGCGCAATTCCTTTTGGGATACCTGCACGCTGCCGGAGTCGGCGTCGCGCAAAGCGATGAATTGGCGGCGAAGTATTATCGCATGGCCGCCGAGGCGGGATATCCGCCGGCGCAGTTGAATTTGGCCTTCATGTATTCCCATGGCAAGGGCGTGCCGCGCGATTTCAACGAAGCCACGAAATGGAATCGGCGCGCCGCGCGGCAAGGTTATGCCGGCGCGCAAGGCATTGATATTATTGAACGCAGCAATGTGGACGGGGTGCCACAGAGCTTCGTGGATGCCTATGCGTGGTGGCACATGGCCGCGGTCCACGGCAACCCCTTAGGGACCAGCTATCGCGACACCCTAAATACGCTGCTAACGCCCGAGGAAGTAACCGAAGCGATCGCTCTGTTTGACCAACTGATGAGCGAAGCCAAGGTCGCCGGCAGCAGTCGGGCGACACCGCCCCGCGAGCGTTCGAACATGGTCAACAACCGGCCTGATTTGGCCATTCAAACGTCGGCAAAATAATCGTCGGCGATCACAAATTCGTCACCCCTCCTCCGTCACCGCCACGTGTCTACCGTTAGCAGGTTCTGCGTCTCCCGTGTCGCGCCCCGCGGTTTGGGTTCGATCTGCCGGCAACAATGCCGCGCAATCAATCCGTTGCCGCGCCACGTGCGCGTGCGCGCAGACCAGATCGACATGCCGCGCCGGACCCGTGCCGGAACATGGCAGTCGACATAATGAAGCAGGAAAGGAACGACGGGACGTGGCATGATGATTTCGCGAGCGTTAGGATTATTGCCCGCTGGTCGATGCCGCACATTGATTTGGAGGAAGCCATGACTGTCGAAGCCTATGAGACGCATCCGCGTCGGTTTGGACCGCGTCGGTTTGCGACTTTGTCGGCACGCTGGGGTCTGTTCGCGGCCCTTTGCCTTGCGATGCCGGGTCTGGTTGTATCGGCGACCAGCAGCCCACATGGAGACTGGTTTATCCGGCCGGCAGCCGCCGCGACCAACGTCGCCGATAAGTTCACCGTGGTCGATTGCGTACTGCCCGGGCAAGTGCGCAAGTTGGGTCGCCGGACAACCTATTTGACCGCCCGTCGGGCCACCAAAACGTCGATCTTGGACTGCGAAATCCGTGGCGGCGAGTATGTCGCCTATGACCGTGCTTCGTATCAGACGGCCCTGAATGTATGGATGGACGAGGCCGGCGCGGGCGATCCGCAAGCCCAGCTTTACGTTGGCGAGATCTACGAGAAAGGCCTCGGCGTGGCGCCCGATTACGACCTCGCCGCGGTCTGGTACAAAAAGGCGGCCGAACAAGGCCTGGCGCCGGCTCAAGTCAATCTCGGCAATCTCTATGAAAAAGGTCTCGGCGTGCCCAAGGATCCGGACACTGCCCTGGCGTGGTATCGCCGCGCGTCCGGATTACCGGATGTCGGCCTCGACTATATGCCGTTTGGTGACTTTGCTCAGCAGGTCGAAGGGTTGCGCCAAGAACTGGCGTCACGCACCGAACAGCTAGAGCTGCGCACAGAGGAATTGGCGCAACGGACCCAGGAGGTCGAGCAGTTGCGAGGGTCCCTGGGTCAAGCGCAGCGCAGCCTGCATGAAACGACCCGTCAGTTATCGGCAAGCCAAAAAGCCGCCAGTGCCAAGCAAGCCGAATTGGCCGCGGAGCAGCAAGCCCTAGCCGCGGAACGCGCCGCCCTGACCGCCTCGACCGAAGCCGTGAAGACCGAACGCGCCCGCCTGGAAGCGGCGCTGCAGAACGCCGGCGGTACCGACCCGGCGGAACTGCAAGCCTTGCAAGCGCGGCTTCAAGAGAGCGAACAAAACGTCGCGAAGCACCGCCAAGCCCTTGAAATCCGCAACCAACAAGTGACCCAGCTGAACAGCGAAGTCACCCAACGGAACCAAGAAATTGCCGCGTTGCAGACGGTCGCGGACAGCAAGGACGCGGAGTTCGCCGCGCTCAAACAAGAGCTCAGTGAGGGCAGCTCAGGCGCCGTTGCGTTGCGCCAACAGCTGGACCGTCGTGAGGCTGAACTGAAACAACTGACCGCCAAGCTCAGCGGCACCCAAACCGAACTGGAGACCACCAAGAACGCGTTGGCCGCGCGTACGTCCGAGGCCACCGCCCAGCGGCAACAGTTGGACAGTGTGCGCAGCGAACTTGAGGCGCAACAAAAAGCGCTCGACGCACTCAAAGCCCAGCAAGACGGTTTGGTCGACAAAGAAGAAGCCGACTCGGCCCGCAACACTTTACAAATGCAACTGCAAGACCGCGCCGATGCCTATATCCAAGCGGAGGCCGAGGTCGCCCGGCTCAACAGCGCCCTTGCCGACAGCCAGGGCGAGGTGGCGCAACTGCAAAACCAAGTCAACCAACTCGCGGTGCAAGCGACCAACCAGCGCGAGCAATTGGCCTCCGCGGAACTGGCGGTAGAATCCTCGTCGGCCACCGAAGACGCACTCAAGCAAGAGGTTGAGCGACGCGCCGCCGAGGTCGGAAGCCTGAACCAGCAATTGGCGGAACTTGCCGACACGTTGCAGCAGAAGTCCGCGCAACTGGCACGACGGGAAGCCGATTCGGAACTTGCCAGCAATCAGTTGGCCGCCGCGCAACAGGAGCTATCGGATACACGCACGGCGCTCGAAGCGCTGCAATCGGATACCACCGCCAATACGGCCGACTTGAACCAGCGGATCCAAGCATTGACCGCGCAATACCAAGCGGGACAGGAGAAAGCCGCGCAGCTCGACGCCGAGTTGGCGGATAGTCGCTCGGAGATCGGCCGCCTTGAGTCGCAATTGGCCAACCTCGAGGTCACCGCCAATAGCCAGGAACAGGAACTGGTCACGGCAGAGCAGCAGTTTGTTGACGCCGGCCCGATCATCGAACTGATCGACCCGGCATTGCTGGTCACGCCCGAAGGGCGCACCATCGCGCGTACGCGCGGCGGCATCGAAAGTCGCGTGCTCATCGGGCGGGTCACCGCACCATCTGGCCTGTTGACCCTGACCATCAACGACGTCGAACAGCAGTTCGACGAGCAAGGCCTGTTTCGGGCCAGCTTGCCGGTCATCGGCGCCACCACCGGCGTCACGATTAGCGCGGTCGATAGCAACGGCTATCGCAGCGCGTTGGACTTCTCTCTTGAGCTCGACGGCTCTGGCGAGATTGCCGCGCCGCCAACACCAGAGGTCAAGACCCCCAGTCAACCGCCGCTGGTGCCGATTGCCGATGTCAAGTTCGGCAATTACTACGCGCTGGTCATCGGTAGCAACGACTACGCGCACCTGCCTGATCTGGAGACCGCGATTACCGACGCCCGCGCCGTTTCGCAGGTGTTGCGGGACAAGTACGGCTTTATCGTGACCACGCTGGAAAACGCAACCCGTTACGACATTCTGTCGGCGATGAACGAATTCCGCGAGACGCTAACGGAAGAAGACAACTTCCTGCTCTATTACGCGGGTCATGGTGAGCTCGACCGCGTCAATCAACGCGGCCACTGGCTGCCCATCGATGCCGAGCCGGACAGCACCGCCAATTGGATCTCCAACGTGGCGATCGCCGACATCCTCAACGCGATGAACGCCAAGCATGTCTTGGTGGTGGCGGATTCGTGCTATTCCGGCGCCCTGACACGCACCGCTTTGGCGCGCCTCAACACCGGCATGACGCAAGAGCAACTGACCCAGTGGCTCAAGGTGATGGTGCAAAAACGCGCCCGTCTGGCGTTGACGTCGGGTGGCTTGCAGCCTGTCTATGACAGCTTCGGCGGCGATCATTCGGTATTCGCTAACGCGATCTTGGGCGTATTGAATGACAATGGCGAAGTGTTGGGCGGTCAGCGTTTGTTTGAAGAGGTCGCGGCGCGAGTCAATTTCGTCGCCCAGTCATACGGCCTTGAACAATTGCCGCAATATTCGCCGATCCGGTTTGCCGGCCATGAATCCGGCGACTTCTTTTTCGTGCCGCTCTAAACCTGACCAAACCGAACGACCATCGAAGGCCGCCGCCGCAAAGCGGCGGCCTTTTTTTCAGCCGGCAACCGGTCATGCCCACGGCAGCGTTGACCGACCGGTTCGTGGCGCCGGCCCTGCCGCACACCCAAAGACGCCATGGCCGAGCCTAATCCGGCACGACTTCACGGTACATCCCGTCGGCTACGCATCCATGGCAAGCAAATCGTTCAAATGCTTATCCAACTGGCCGAGCGTCCGTGTCGGCGCCGAACAGAGCAAGATGGCCGCCGACGGTTTCGCCGGATTCAATCACGTGCCTTGAGCGCCAATTTGTTGCGCAGAGACTTAAGCATGTACATGCCTGAAAACCGGCACCGCTCACGACAGCATCAAAATCCGGCGTCGGGTTGGCCATAATTCCCCCACACTTGGAGTAAGTCGTGGGTGAAATGCGTCCCCTTAGGGACTCAACGAGCCTGAGCACGTGAACCGAGAGCGCGCGTCCCCTGCCCCTGGGACCACGCGTCGTTGCAATCATTCACAAAAACTATGGCCGTATCGCGGGCCGACCGCAAGCACCCGACCGTGGACAAATCTGGGCTGTGCCGACCCCGGCGCGGTAGCCCTTGACCGTCGTCACCGGATCGCCCGGGCGGGCGATGCCGAGCCATAGTTTCGCAGCGATACTGAACGACTGACGCCACAATGCAGAACGTGGCGTTTTGGTTGGCCAAACCGTCGAGGAGGCATCCGTGATCAACAAGCTCGTTGCGCTCGCCATGGCCGCAATGGTTGGGACCTCGGTGCACGAAATTCCAACCAGGGGATTCAAGCCAACGGGAATGCTTGGCTGGAATGGCGTGGCAAGCAGCCGCATGGTCGCGGAAGATGACACTGTTTGGGTCGATGAGATTTCCGGAATGTTTTTCGCCGACGACGGCGATACCAACCCGATGCATCTTGCGGTGGTCAAATGCCCGGGAGAACTCGATCCAGGTCTAGACGACAGCGCGATCAACATCTCCGGGTATTGCACCGTCGCCGACCGCGACAGCGATGTGGCGTTTGTAGACGTGGATAGCCCGTGGAGCGCGCACCCAGACGCGGCACCCGGCAGCTTCCGCTGGGCCGGCGGCACGGGAAAATATGCGGGCCTCACCGGAATCAACACGTTCACCGCTGTCACAACCAATAAACGCGAAAACGGCAGCGCGTCGGGCTACGCCATTTGGAATCGTTGAACGGGCGCTACGCGACATATTTTTCGTCAGGGCCGGGCTTGACCCGGCTACAAATAAACACAGGCGCGCGCGGCGGGTGCTACGGCCGAAGGTCTGCGTTTAGAGCGCCACGGGTAAAAGCGGAGAAGTGGCGCGCACAGCGCGCAACACTCAAACGCCTAGTCGTCGGTCTCGCCGCCTTGGGGGCCGTAGAAGATCACCCACGTGCCGAAATCGTCGGTGAAATCTTCGAAGCGGTGTTCGACACCAGCGGCCACAAACAAGGCGTCGCCGGGACCAAACCGATGACGCTGGTCGCCATTGACGAAAAAGCCGGATCCTGCCGCAACGATGTAGATTTCGTCTTGCTCGTGGGGCGTCTGCGCGTCGACCCCGCGCGGCGCATAGTAGCGCAACTGCATGCTGCCATGGGTCATGAGCACAGCCGACCGTGCGCCTTCTATAATCGGCGCCGCAGTCGCCTGGGCCAGCGTCGCATGCCACTGTACTTCGTTGTCGTTTGTTGCCATGGCAATCAAGTCCTACTCGGCCGCGTCTTGTGCGTGGGCACTGTTGTCGGGGCGCCAGCGCAGCTTCGGGTGGCGGGCCGCCGCCGTTTCATCCAATCGACCACGCGGCGCGTGGCGCGGCTTGCCGTGAAAATAATCGACGTCCCCCGACCGCGCCCGCGCCAGAAGCCCCAGCATGACGTCACAAAACATATCCAAGGTTGCGCGCGATTCGGTTTCGGTCGGCTCGATGAGCATGGCGCCATGCACGACCAGGGGAAAATAGATGGTCATGGGGTACATGCCTTCGTCGATCAGCGCTTTGGCGATATCAAGTGTGGTCAAGCCAGTGCCCTTGAGCGGCCCGTCGTCCAGCAGCACCTCGTGCATGCATGGTCCCGGAAATGAACTGGGCCACCGTTCCGCCAAGCGCGCGCGGACATAGTTGGCATTGAGCACGGCGTCTTCGGCAACTTGCCGCAGGCCGTCGGCACCATGGCTCATCATGTAGGCCAACGCGCGCACAAACATGCCCATCTGGCCATGGAAGGCGCGCAGACGGCCAAATGAGTCTTCGCCGGCCGGGGCATCCGCGCCGGCGTGCTCAATCAGGTCAAGACCATCGTCCGTCGCAACAATCCATGGGCGCGGCGCATAGGGCGCCAGTTCGGCCGTCATCACCACCGGCCCGGCGCCCGGACCACCGCCGCCATGGGGCGTGGAAAAGGTCTTGTGCAGGTTCAGATGCATGACGTCGACGCCCAGATCGGCCGGCCGCACGCGCCCGACGATGGCGTTGAAATTGGCCCCATCGCAATAAAACATGCCGCCGGCGTCGTGAACCGCGTCCGCGACCGTAATGATGTCTGATTCAAACAACCCGCAGGTATTGGGATTGGTCAGCATGATCGCCGCGACATCTGACCCAAGCCGCGCCCGCAGCGCCGCCAGGTCGATCCGGCCGGTGTCATCGGACGGAATCGATTCAACCCGATAGCCACAAGTCGCCGCCGTCGCCGGATTGGTGCCGTGGGCGGAGTCGGGCACGAGCACGACTTGGCGTGCGTCGCCGCGTGCTTCCAGACAGCTGCGGATCGCCATGATGCCGCAAAGTTCGCCCTGGGCGCCAGCGGCCGGCGACATGGCCACCGCATCCATGCCAGTCAAGGCCTTGAGCCAGTCGGCCAGTGTTTGGATCAGCGCCAACGCCCCTTGCACGGTCTGCACAGGCTGCAGAGGATGGATATCGGCGAAGCCGGGCAGTCGCGCAAGCCGTTCGCCGAGCCGCGGATTGTGTTTCATGGTGCACGACCCGAGCGGGAAAAAACCCAGGTCGATGCCGAAGTTATTGCGGCTTAGCCGCGTAAAATGACGCACGACCTCGGGCTCGGAAAGTCCCGGCAAACCGATCGACGCGGTCCGTTCCATGCCGCCTAAGCGCGGCGTATCGAACGCGACCGTGGGCATATCAACGCCGGCGCGACTGGGATCGCCCTGTTCGAAAATCAACGGTTCCTCGATCTGAAGGCCCCGATTGTCGGTGATCGTGTCGGTCATGCCCGCCTCAATGCAGTCGTCATCGCTGGCGCCTATGACAACGCGGCGGCGAGCGCCGTGACGTAGGCATCAATGTCTTCATCACTGTTGGTCTCCGTTGCCGCAACCAGAAGCAGATCCGCAAACGCGCCATGGTCGGGATAGAGCCGCGACAGCGGGACACCGGCCAGCACCCTACGATCCGCCAACGCATCGACGACGTCGGCTGCGTTTGCTGGCAAACGAATAGAAAACTCATTAAAAAAGCTACGGTTGAGCACTTCGACGCCGTTGATCGTAGCCAGACGATCGGCCAAGCGGCAGGCGGTAGCATGGTTGAGCCGCGCCAGGTCAACCAGCCCCCGTTCGCCCAGCAGCGCCAGGTGGATCGTAACCGCCAGCGAACACAGACCAGAATTGGTACAGATGTTGCTGGTGGCCTTCTCGCGACGAATATGCTGCTCACGGGCGCTCAAGGTCAGCACCCAGCCACGTCGGCCTTGGGCGTCGACCGTTTCGCCAACCAACCGCCCCGGCATTTGGCGCACAAAACGGGTGCGGCTGGCGAACAGCCCAACGTAGGGCCCACCGAAATTCAGCCCGACGCCGAAGCTCTGGCCCTCGGCGACCACGATGTCGGCGCCCATGTCGCCCGGCGCGCGCAAGGCACCGAATGCGACCGCTTCGGTAACCGCCACCACCAGCAACGCGCCAGCCTTGTGACATGCTTCTGCCAACGCCGTGACGTCGCGCACGACGCCGAAAAGATCCGGATATTGCACCACCACGCAGGCGGTATCCCCGTCCACCACGGCGGCCAATGGTTCTTCACCCTTGACCACGACGTCGGGCGCGAAGGGCTCGCGCGTGATAACCTCTAACTCAGTGAAGCGCGCCAGGGTCTGCACAACGTCGGCATAGTGTGGATGGAGCCCGCCGGACAAGACCGCCTTTTGCCGACGCGTGACGCGCGCCGCCATCAGCACCGCTTCGGCGCACGCGGTCGAGCCGTCATACATCGACGCGTTGGCTACATCCATACCGGTCAGCAGGGCCACTTGAGTCTGAAACTCAAACAGCGCTTGCAACGTACCCTGACTGATCTCCGGCTGATACGGGGTGTAGGCGGTGAGAAATTCGCCGCGTTGGATCAATGCATCAACGGCGGCCGGCACATGGTGGCGATAAGCGCCGGCTCCCAAAAAGCTGGGCACCGCGCCAGCCGTCACGTTCTGTGCCGCCAGCGCCGTCAACTCGCGCTCAACCGCAAGCTCGCCGGCGTGGTTGGGCAATCCATTGATGCGATCGCGGCGCGCCGACTTGGGCACATCGGCATACAGGTCATCGATCGAGCCCACACCGACCGCGCCCAGCATGGCGTGACGATCAGCGTCGGTCAGCGGCAAGAAACGCATGCGCGGTTCCTCAATGGTTGGCGACCGGTGGCATGAATGACCGGCGCGATTGGTTACTCGAGACCGCCGACATAGGCCTTGTAAGCCGTCTCATCCATCAATCCATCGACTTGCCCCGGATCGCGCATTTCGATCTTCAAGAACCAACCATCGCCAGTCGGATCGGCGTTCACCTTGCCGGGGTCCTCGGTCAAGCTCTGGTTCGTTTCCAGCACCGTGCCGGCGATTGGGGCATAGACCTCGCTCGCCGCCTTCACCGATTCGATCACAGCGGCCTCGTCGCCCTGGTCCAAGCTCTTGCCTGTCTCTGGCAAATCGACAAAGACGATATCGCCAAGTTGTTCTTGGGCATATGCGCTGATGCCGATCACGGCGGTGTCTCCATCAACGCGGACCCATTCGTGCTCTTCGGTATATTTCAGCTCACTCATAGCGGCTTTCCCCAAGATTATGTGCGCCCATCATTGTTTGCGTCCTAATCACGATGATAGCGATGGGGCACAAACGGCATTTTTGTCACCTCTGCCGCGATTTGGCGGCCGCGCACGTCCAGCTGCACCGTCACACCGGGTTTGGCGTGGGTCGCGGCGACATAGGCCATGGCAATCGGGCCCTCAACCGTTGGCCCGTAACCGCCACTGGTGACGCGGCCAATCTCGCGGGTCCCGTCCGCATCCAAAACGCGGGCGCCCACGCGCGCGATCGCACGGCCCTCAGGGCACAGACCGACCCGCCGCCTGGTCGGGCCATCGGTCAGTTGCGCGCTGATCGTATCGGCGCCGGGAAAGCCCCCTTCGGTGCGCCGGCGGCGACCGATGGTCCAGGCCAGCCCGGCCTCGATCGGCGTCGTTTCCGTATCGATGTCATGGCCGTAGAGACACAAGCCCGCCTCCAGCCGGAGCGAATCGCGCGCGCCCAACCCTGCCAGCATGACAGCATCATCAGCAAACAAACTCTCCGCGACCGTTTCCGCATCGGCCGCGGCAACCGAAATCTCGAATCCATCTTCACCGGTGTAGCCGGAGCGCGAAACAATCGCATCGCACCCGGCGATACCGAAAGATGCCGAAGTCATGAAAGCAAGGCCATCGCTGCCAGGGGCCCGAGACGCCAAAACCCGCGCGGCCGACGGCCCCTGCAATGCCAACAACGCCCGATCATATTGCGCGCTGACTTCGAGATCTTCACTGCGCAATGTGGCGACATGATCAAAATCGCTTTCCTTGCAAGCGGCGTTCACAACCAGACGCAAGCCGTCCTCGGTGGCCGTTACAATCAGATCATCGACGATCCCACCGCGATCATTGGTGAACATGGCATAACGCATGGCGCCCGGCGCCAATTCGATCAGATCGGCCGGGATCAAGGTTTCCAGGGCGGCGGCGACACCGACGCCAGTTACCGTGATCTGGCCCATATGCGAGACGTCAAACAATGCCGCATGCGCCCGGCAGTGGCGGTGCTCGGCCAGAATGCCCGCCGCAAAATGCAAGGGCATCGCATAGCCGGCAAACGGCACCATCTTGGCGCCACGGCCAAGATGAAACGCGTGCAATGGAGATTGTTTCAGATTGTCGCTTTGCGACGAAGCACTCACAGCGTCAGGTCCTCGAGCCGCGTGCGGTCCGCCCTGTGCGTACCGTCACGTGCCCCCTCTGTCTGAGAACCTGAGAGATTCACCGGGCTGCTACCCCGCAGCCGCGGCTTACGCCTTCGGTGAGGCCATCGCTTGTCTTCGCAATGACCTGCTTTCCAGAGTATGTCGCGCCCGCCACGGTCCTTTTGCCTGAGAGTTTCCGGGGCGGTTGCTCCTTCGGCGCCGGCGCCCAACGGCTGACATCAATCTACGTGCCGGCGTTAGGGTCCGAACTCTCCCACGGCGGGGAAGCCGCGTATTATATGGTGATCAAGGCGGTTCGCCAAGCATCGCGGTCACTGGTCGCGCAAGGCACGCTCATACGCCAATTGCTCGGGTGTTAGTTGAAAGCCCACGACAACCTCGTATTGCCAACCCGGAATATCGTCCGAGACCGGAATGTCGAGCGTGATTTCCTCTGGTTCCGATTGCACCGCTTGCGCAACCCCGCCCGGAAACGTGACTTCCGCCATGAAGGCTTGCTTTGTGACGACCTCTCGGTCGGGACCGACAACCGCAACGAAATAGGGCACGGTCTCGACCGTCTCGCGATCGGTCGCTTCCGCCGCGGGACCACGGCGCGCCGCAACCAACAAGACGACATCAAAGCTGAGTCCAATCAGCTCCTCATCGTCGATGTCATACTCACACTGTGAATAATCGACGCCGACGAACTGGGCTTCCAGCTCAATATTGGCGATACCAGGTTGTCCCTGCGGGCGGAAGCGCGTAAAGCGCTCGCCTTCGGCCAACACGCGCACATGGGGGCACGGCAAAGATTCGACCGCGAACGGACCATCTCCGCTACAGCCGACAAGCGTCGGCGCAACAAGGCTCAACGCGGCGATCGCGAGCATACGGCCGCGCATCTTGTTTCGTGATGACCTGCTTGCCGCTGTCATGCCACCCTCTGCTTGGCCGTTGTCATCGCGCGCCGTCGCTCGGTCGGTCGTGGATCAAAGTTTATTGTGCGTTCCATCGCAATGGGGTGCGTTGCTGGTTTGCTTGCACCCGCACAACCACGCTGTGCCGCTTTCGTCGGCCTTGAACACGTGCGGCATCATGCCGGTGCCCGTGTGCGAACCATCGCAGAATGGCTGCTTTGCGCTGCGGCCACATCGACACCACGCATAGTTTTTGCCGGCCTCAAGTGTCACCTCGAACGGCTCTTTCTGCGCAATCTGCGGTTCGCTCATACCGCACTCCTCGCATCAATGGATTGTCGTGACAGGGTGAATTTGCAGACGGCCCACGCAATATCAAAGATACAGGCCGACCGCGCGGTCGGATTATGTCATAGAGCCCAGAGCTTTGCTATACAGCGCCCATGGCCGTTGCAGGTTAAGATCTGCGCTGGCTTGTGCGGACAATCTGGCGGCGAACGCGTGGCAGTTTATACACAACTCACAGAGCATGATCTTGAGCCGTTGCTCGCCAGCTACGAACTCGGCCGGTTGGTGTCCCTAATCGGCATCGCCGAAGGTGTCGAGAATTCCAACTACTTGCTACTGACCGATCGCGGCCGCTTTATCCTGACCATCTATGAAAAACGCGTGCGGCGCGAAGACTTGCCCTATTTTCTCTCGCTTCTGGCGCACCTGTCCGCACGTGGTTTTCCGAGTCCGCAACCCTTGCGCACGGCGGCGGGCGACATGCTCACCGATGTCGCCGGTAAGCCGGCCGCCGTCGTGACATTTCTTGCTGGCGTTTGGCCGCGCCGGCAATGGCCCGAACATTGCCGGGCGCTTGGTGGCGTGTTGGCAACTATGCACCGATTGGCAAGCGATTTTGACGGCTTCCGTGCCAATGATCTTTCCGTCGGCACATGGCGCCAACTGTTCAACCGCACGGCCGACGCGGCCGATGACGTGCAGACGGGGCTGCGGTCAAAGATCGAACGCGAGCTGGATATTTTGGAATCCCAATGGCCCGCTGACTTGCCGGCCGGTGTCATTCATGCAGATCTGTTTCCGGACAACGTGTTTTTTCAGCGTGGCGTGATATCCGGCGTAATCGACTTCTATTTTGCGTGCAATGATTTCTTTGCTTACGATATCGCCGTGTGTCTGAATGCGTGGTGTTTCGAAATCGACGGCGCTTTCAACATCACCAAGGCGCGGCATTTTCTGTCGGCCTACCGCGATGGCCGATCCTTTTCCGACCAAGAGCTACATATGCTGCCGTTGCTGTGCCGGGGCGCCACCATGCGCTTTCTGCTGACGCGCCTCTATGATTGGGTGAACACGCCGGTTGATGCCCTGGTGCGGCCGAAAAACCCACTGGAATATTGGCAGAAGCTGCGCTTCCACCAGGCCGTGTCATCGCCTGCCGCGTATGGCCTCGACTAACGCGAGTCCGATTTGCCATGAGCACATCAAAAGCCGTTGAAATTCATACCGACGGTGCCTGTTCGGGCAATCCGGGTCCCGGCGGCTGGGGTGCCGTGCTACGCTATGGCGACAATGTGCGCGAATTGAGCGGCGGCGAAGCAGCGACCACCAACAACCGTATGGAATTGATGGCCGCTATCGTCGCGTTGGAAACGCTGAAATGGCCGGTGACCGCCAACCTACACACTGACTCAGTCTATGTGCGCGACGGCATCACCAAATGGCTGCACGGTTGGAAGAAAAACGGCTGGCGAACCGCAGCCAAAAAACCGGTCAAGAATGTCGATCTATGGCAACGTCTCGAACAAGCCGTCGCCCGTCACGACGTGCACTGGCACTGGGTCAAGGGCCATGCCGGCGATCCCGGCAACGAACGGGCCGATGCCCTTGCCCGCGCGGCCTTAGAGAACTACCGATAACGTCAGCCGGGCGCGAACCGGGCGCCGGTGCGACACGCCGTACTTTTGATAAAACAAGCGCGACCAATACCGATCAAAGGCGGGCCAGAATATTCTCCGCGCTCGACACGTCCAGACCGGGGCCGTCTTCCACCGCCAGCGCCGATACCGTGCCATTGTCCACCACCATGGCATAGCGCTGCGAACGCGTGCCCATGCCGAAACCGCTGGCATCCAGTTGTAGGCCCACGGCACGGGTGAAGTCGGCATTGCCATCGGCCAGCATCAATACCGAATCGCCAACGCCCTGATTCTCGCCCCATGCGTTCATGACAAAGGCGTCATTGACCGACAGACATGCGATGGTGTCCACACCCTTGGCCTTGATCGCCGCCGCGTTGCCGACAAATCCCGGCAGATGCTTCGCTGAACAGGTCGGTGTGAATGCGCCGGGTAGTGCAAACAAAACAACCTTCTTGCCCGCGAATAACTCGTCGGTCGTGATTTCCTGCATGCCGTCCCGATTCATATGTTTCAGCGTCACCGACGGCACCTTCTCACCCACTCCGATCGCCATCACATCACCTCCCAAACTGCTATCACGAATTGAACCATACCCGACAGCGGTCGCGCCGAGTAACTCTCGATGGCCGCAATATGGGGGCAAGTTTATCCCGGTCAAAGACAGAAAACGCAACGCTCACCAGATCGCCAAGCACAACCTTGGATCCGAACGCCGCTCAATCGGCGGCCGCGTGGACTCGGCCAGAAGCATCGTCGAGGGCCGCCCGCACATCGGTTTTGGACAAGAGCTCGGACAGCACAATCCCGTCTGGTGCCCCAGGTCCGTAGACAACATTGAACGGAATCCCATAGCGCCCGAAGGATGCCAGGAATGCCGCGATGGCCGGATCGGGCAGGGTCCAATCTGCCTTCATTGCGACAATGTCGGTCGACGCGAACAGTCCGCGCACCTCCTCACTTTCAAGCACAAATTGCTTGTTGACCTTGCACGTGATGCACCAGTCCGCCGTGACATCGACAAACACGATCTTTTCGGCGGCGACCAATTCCGGGATGGCTTCGCGCTCGAAGGCGGTCCACGCGATCGCGGACTCGTCTGTGGCCGCACCGGAAACGGGTAATGCCACCGTGGTCGTCCCAAGAAACGTGGGTGCCGCCAGCGCCAGCGCCGCGCAGGCCGCGACCGCCGGAACGGCAACGCGCTGCAGCGACGCGACCGGCGTCCACCGCGCCGCCAGCGCCAATCCGACGACAGCCATCAACACAGCGATCAACGCGGCCGCGGCCAGCCCCGACTGAATCGCCAACACCGACAGCAACCACACCGCGGTCGCCACCAACGTCAAAGCCAAGGCCCATCTGAGCCAAATCATCCAGCGGCCCGGCCTTGGCAACCGCGCGGCCAGCCCGGGCGCGGCCGCGATGATCAGATAGGGTGCCGCCATACCGATCCCGAGAGCCAGAAAGATTGCCAAGATTTCGACCCAGCCACGACTCAGCGCAAAGCCCACCGCCGTGCCCAAAAACGGTGCCGAGCAGGGCGTCGCCAGAAGGGTCGCCAGCGCGCCGGTCAAAAAACTGGCGCCCAAGGCCGGTTCCGCCCCCCGGTCCGCGGCGTCTACGCGCACCGCCGCCGCGCCCACCCATTGCGGCATCGCGATGTCGAACAATCCAAATAGATTGTAGGCAAATAACATAATCACGACGATCATGAAGGCGAGGAAAACGGGTTGTTGGAACTGCGCGCCCCAACCGATCGCCGCCCCGGCATATTTCAATCCGATCGCTGCCGCGGCCAAGAGCAGGAACGACACGACGATGCCCGCGGCCGAGGCCAAGAAACTCAGCGTGATGGTCCGGCGCGCGGCACCGGCATGTTTGATGACGCCAAACAGCTTCACCGACAGCACCGGCAAGACACAGGGCATCAAATTCAAGATCAGACCGCCCAAAAGCGCCGCACCGATCATTGCCAAGAAAGACGCCGCATGTCCCGCCGGCGGCGTCTCCGCGGCATCGTCGGCGGGGGGCTTCATCGGTGCTGTCCGATCCGGCACGGACGCCAGCGTGAACGAAGCACCGCGCCGGCCATCGACCAATGTCACCATCACGGCGTGGTCCGACAATTCCCCGCCTTTGGCCCCCTGCACATGAGCCGTCAACACCGCGCGACGGCCCCCGTCCTCGAGCCGCCGGTCGCCAGACCCAAAGCGCACGCCGCCCGGGCCTTCGACAAACAATGCCGGGTCCTCGAATGGGATCACTGAGCTGGCGACAACTTCCAGAATCCGCGGTGCGGTCGGGTCATCCAGGGCCGCGCGCACGATCTCCATGCCGGCCTCGCCGGGGGCGGCTGGCACACGCGCCGCATACTTGTCGATCAGCTGCGCGAAATCGGATGGCGTCGCCGGCCCGGCCGGCAGGTCAAGCGCGACATTTGCGGTCAGCGGCACGCAGATCTTTTCGCATGCTTGGTAGTCGACCACCGCGCGTAGGGCGAGCGGTTGGCCGACTTGATCAAGACGTACGTCAATCGGCAAGACGACCTGATCGGTGTAGCCGGCGGTTTCCAAATCGCCGAGCTCCGTGAACCGTTGCGGTGCCGGCCAGGAAATGTCCGCAGCCGCAAAATTCTCAGAATCATCAAATTGAGGTCGTGGCGGCAAACCGGCATCGCCGGGCGTGCGCCAATAGATCTTCCAGCCTTCGGCCAAACGAAATTGCAGGCCGACCCGAACGCTGTCCGCCTGGCCGACGGCTTGCACCGCCGAAATCAGCCGGACTTCGCTCATCTCTGTCTGATCCCAGGTCGACGACATGCCATGGCTGGCCCCGGCGCCAAAACAGGCGCCCGCGACCATCGAAATGGCCCCCGCCAATCGCCGCCCCCAGATGCATCGATGCTGACCGAATCGCTTCGTCATGATGGCTGTAATATAGAGATCTTAGGCGATATTTGTCGGTCGTTTGCGGTCACTTCCGCGCGACCTTGCCGAACCGGCATCGAAGCCTTACTTTGGCTTTATGACAGAATCCGATGACCATGGCGGCTATCTTTCCGGGCATTTGCTGATTGCCATGCCGCAAATGGGCGATCCGCGATTTGCGCGCACGGTCGTCTATATGTGCGCCCATAACGCCGACGGCGCAATGGGTTTGGTCGTCAATAAGCTTTTGGGATCATTGACGTTTGGCGAGTTGATGAAGCAGATGGGCATCGAGACTGGCGACGCCGACGATCATATTCAGATTCATTTCGGCGGGCCTGTGGAATCGAGCCGCGGCTTTGTCTTGCACACACCCGACTATCACAGCGAAGCGACGCTGCAAGTCGATGACTTGTTCGCGTTGACCTCGACCGTCGATGTGTTGCGCTCAATCGCCGGCGGCCAAGGGCCAAAGCAAGCCATTCTCGCGCTCGGCTATGCGGGTTGGGCGCCCGGTCAGTTGGACCAAGAAATCCAAAATAATGGCTGGCTGCACGCACCAGCCGATCACAGCCTTGTCTTTGGCCACGACCAAGAAAACAAATGGGAGCAGGCGGTCGGCAAAGTCGGTATCGACTTGCGCCTACTGTCGACCGAGGCCGGCCACGCTTAGCTTTCTTATCCCGGTGTCCCGGTGGTCCCGTTGTCCCGGTGTCCCGGTGACAGTTTACTAAATACACTATATATGGCGGCCCCATTATAGATGCCCACATCATGTTGTGTATTTAGTAAACTGTCACCGAGACCACCGAGACGTGGCTAGTCGGTTTTCAAGCGCGCCGTTGCCGGCTCGGTAAATACTTTTGGTTTGCGTCGGCGCCGGCGGACCATGACACCGACCGGCGCCAAAACGGGAACCGGCCGCGTCCCGGTGACAGTTTACTAAATACACTATATATGGCGGCCCCATTATAGATGCCCACATCATGTTGTGTATTTAGTAAACTGTCACCGAGACCACCGAGACGTGGCTAGTCGGTTTTCAAGCGCGCCGTTGCCGGCTCGGTAAATACTTTTGGTTTGCGTCGGCGCCGGCGGACCATGACACCGACCGGCGCCAAAACGGGAACCGGCCGCGCGTCGCTATGTAGCATGCCAAACAGAATATGATCCTGCCACTTGCCGGCGATGCGCAAATATTGTCGTGCGTAGCCTTCTTCGCTGAAGCCAACCTTGCGCAATAGCATTTGGCTGGCCCGATTGGACGGCAGGCAGGCCGCCTCCAGCCGATGCAGCTTCAAGGAATCAAAAGCAAAGGCCAGTGTCGCCGCCAACGCCTCGGTCATGTAACCCTGACGCGCAAAGGCCTCGCCAACCCAATAGCCGATGCTGCACGTTTGCGCGACACCGCGGCGAACATTGTTCAGCGATATGCTACCGATCAGGACGTCATCCTCGGCGCGAAAGACGAAAAAGGTGTAACCCGAATCGACGTTCGAATGCAGCGCGTAGGCACGCAAGCGACGCAGAAATGCCTTTCGGGTCAGGGCATCACGCGGCCAGGTCGGCTCCCACGGTGCCAAAAAGGCACGGCTGGCGCCACGCAATGCCACCCACGGCCGCCAATCGCCACGCTGTGGCGGCCGCAGATAGACCCGACCGGCGCGGATCGGCCTGCCGCGCATGGATTCGGAAAAAGCTTTGAACAGACCGATCACCGGGTCCTCCGCATGACGAACCGAAAAGCGTCGCCCTGTCGGTCGCTGGCGAGGAGTTCATGGCCGGTGACCGCGCAAAAATTGGCAAAATCCTCGACCGCCGTCGGATCGGTCGCCAGCACTGTCAGTCGGCTGCCGATCGGCACACCCCGTATTGCCTTCTTCGCCTTCAATACAGGCAAGGGGCACGCCAGCCCGCGCGCATCCAATTGCGCATCAGCCTTGTCATCCGTCTCGTGACGTTCTTCGGTGATTGTTCGCACCTCTTCTAACCAAGCCGCCGCTGAATCCAATCATAGTCAGGCAAATCGGCGATCGGCCCCAAGGCAGCCACGGTCGGCGAAGCGCAACCGAACAGGCGTTCGCCGACACGGGTCAAATCCGCCCGATCGATCGCGTCGATATTGGCGATGATTTCGCTGGTCGGAATCAACCGACCGAAAATCAGCAACTGGCGCGCCATTTGCTCACAGCGCGAGAACGCGCTTTCCAGCGACATCAACAACCCGGCCTTGAGTTGCGTACGCGCGCGCTGAACTTCGGTCGGTGACAGATCTGCAACCGCCTTCTCGGCCTCTGCGCACAAGACGTCAACCAATTCAGCGCTGTCAGTCTGGCTGGTCCCAGCATATATGCCGAACAAACCGCCGTCGGTGAAGCTGGATGTAAAGGCGTAGACCGAATAGGCGAGGCCGCGACGTTCGCGCACTTCTTGAAAAAGCCGCGACGACATGCCGCCCCCCAACACCGTCGAGAAAATTTGTGCCGCGTAATAGTCGTCGTCGCCATAAGCGACGCCATCGAGGCCAATCAGAAAATGAACTTGCTCCAAAGGCCGCGCGTCGCGGGTATCACCCCCAACATATCGCGCCGCTTCAACGTTTCGATCATCGTCGCCGCTCAAGGCGCCAAACGCCGCCTCGGCCAGCGCCAGGATCTGCTCATGGTCGACGGCGCCGGCGGCCGCGACGATCATGCGACCCGGCGTATAGTGATGTTGCAGATAACCCGCCAATTCGGCGCGAGTCATGTTCGACACCCGGTCGACCGATCCCAAAACCGACCGGCCCATCGCCTGATTCGGATAGGCGGCTTCCTGAAACAGATCGAAGACAAGATCATCGGGCGTATCGTGGACTTGGCCGATTTCCTGAATAATGACTGTCCGCTCGCGTTCAAGCTCTTCCGGATCAAAAGCGGCATTGAGCAAAATGTCGCCGAGCAGATCCATGGCCAGCGGCACATCATCCTTGAGCACTTTGGCGTAGTAGGCAGTCTGCTCGCGCGAGGTATAGGCATTGAGATGGCCACCCACGGCCTCGATCTCTTCGGCAATCGCTTGGGCGCTACGGCGGGCCGTACCCTTGAACGCCATATGTTCGATCAAGTGGGAAATACCGTTGATGCGCGGCGATTCGTGGCGCGCGCCGGCATCGACCCAAACCCCAACCGACGCGGTTTCCAAGGCCGGCATGGATTGCGTGACCACCCGCACGCCATTGCTTAACGTCGTCAATTGCGGATCCAAACGCACCACGTCAGACATGCTCACCGTGCCCAATTTGTACCGTCCTGCCCAATACCACTCCCGACGGCATGCTACCTATCGGCAGCCCATGCCGATGCACGAATATAGTCTTGCACTGCGGCGAGGTCACGGTCGAGCATGGTATAATGCTCGTCGGCCTCGCCGAGGCCTCGTAGCGGTGGCGGCACGGGCGGCGGCATGCCAATCGCCCGCAACACGGCATCCGGAAATTTGGCCGGGTGCGCGGTCGCCAGGGCGATCATGGGGATGGCGCTATCTCGATGCATGCGGCGCGCCGCGGCGACACCCACCGCGCTGTGCGGGTCGATAATCAAGCCGGTGTCGCCATGGACACGTCGGATCTCAGCGAGTGTCTCCGCCTCATCGATTCGCGCGCCGCCAAATGTCGACCGCGCTCTGGCCATGCGGTCGGCACCGATTTCGAAACCACCCCGGTCGGTCAGTTCGTCCATCCGTGCACCAACGGCGCGGCCATCGCGATCGCACAAATCGAACAGCAACCGCTCGAAATTGCTCGCCACCTGAATATCCATGCTCGGCGAAATGGTCGGCTTCACCTGCGCCGTTTGATAACGACCGCTGTCAAGCCATCGCGTCAAAATGTCGTTGCGATTTGTGGCGACGATCAAGCGCGTCAGCGGCAAGCCCATTTGGGCCGCCGCATAGCCGGCGTAGACATCGCCAAAATTGCCGGTCGGCACCGCGAAGGAAACCGGGCGATGGGGCGCGCCCAAAGCGACCGCAGCGTAAAAATAGTAAACCGTCTGCGCCATGACCCGCGCCCAGTTGATCGAGTTGATCGCGGACAAATTCAATTCCGCCCGAAATCGCGCGTCGTTGAACATGGCTTTGACCAAGGCTTGGCAATCGTCGAACGTGCCTTTGATGGCGATATTGTGGACGTTGGTTGCCGTCACCGTGGTCATTTGCCGACGTTGCACATCGGATACCCGGCCCTCGGGGTGCAAAATAAAGATCTCGATATTGTCGCGCCCCATGCACCCGTGAATTGCCGCCGAACCGGTATCACCGGATGTCGCCCCAACGATCGTAATCCGTTCGCCCCGCGCGGCGAGAACACGATCGAACAGCCGCCCAAGCAATTGCAAAGCGAAATCCTTGAACGCCAGGGTCGGGCCGTGAAACAACTCCAAAAGCCAGAGATTGGCATCGATCTCAACCAACGGCGCGGTCGCCGGATGGGTAAAAGCGCCATAGGCCGCGCGTGCCATTTCGGCAATCGCCGGTTGGCTCAGGGCGTTGTCATCGTGGCCTGCCATAAAAGGCGCCATGATCCTTGCGGCCGCACCCGCGTAAGCGCAGCCGGCCAGATCGGCCATATCCGCGGCCGCCAAGACCGGCCATCGATCAGGCACGAACAGGCCGCCGTCCGGCGCCAAGCCGGTCAACAACACCTGCTCGAAATCGCACGCGTCGCCACCGCCACGCGTGCTGACATATGACACCATCATCATGGCCTTGATTGCCAAACCCGCATCCAACCCCTTATAGCAAGGAACCGGCACGCCCGCAGACTCAAACGATTCGACCTGGAAATGACCGAACCTCCCAAAATATTGGCCTTCGCCGGCAGCACAAGAGCGTCCTCGTTGAACAAGCGTCTGGTGAAAATTGCGGCCGCCGCGGCGGTCGAATCCGGTGCGCATGTGAACCATCTCGACCTGCGCGACCTGCCGATGCCGCTTTACGACGGCGATTTGGAGGCGACCGACGGAATTCCCAAGAACGGCCTCCGATTCAAGGCTTTACTCAAAGAACATGATGGTTTTCTGATTGCTTCGCCGGAATATAACGGTTCGTTTTCGGCGGTCCTGAAAAACGCCATCGATTGGGCATCGCGGCCGCAATCGGATGAGCCGCCACTGGTCGCGTTTCGTGGCAAGGCGGCGGGGTTGGTGAGCGCCTCGCCCGGCGCGCTTGGCGGCCTGCGCGGCCTCGCGCATCTACGTCAGTTGTTGAGCAACATTCAAGTCCTGGTCATTCCCCATCAAGCCGCGATCGGGCGTGCGGCCCAGGCCTTTGACGACAATGGCGGCCTCAACGATGCCAGCCAGCTCGCCGCGGTCGAAGGGATCGGTGCGGGATTGGCTGATCTGCTGCGAAAAATGCAAAATTAATCGCGGGACAGATAGCGTCGCCGCAGATGTGCGGTGAACGCCGCCACATCAAATGACCGGCCCGTGGCCTCGGTAAGCAGGTCCGGCGTCGAAACCAACGATCCCTTGGCGTGGATATTTGGGCCTAGCCACGCATAGAGCGGCGCAAAATCGCCAACGCCCAAAGCCTGGGGAATTGCCGGATCGGCGTCGACCGCCGTGGCGAACAGCTGGGCCGCAGCAATGGCGCCCAGTGTGTAAGTCGGGAAATAACCGAAGATACCTTCGAACCAATGGATATCCTGCATGCAGCCATCGCGATCGTCCAGGGGCGCGACACCAACCAGCTCGATCATGCCGTCATGCCAGGCCGCCGGCAGGTCGGCGAGCGCCAAATCGCCAGCGATGATGGCGCGCTCTAGGCGATAACGCACTATCACGTGGCTCGGGTAAGTCACTTCATCCGCGTCGACACGAATCAGGCCACGCGTCACCCGCGTATAATGTCGATAGAGATTTTCCGCCGACCATTCCGGCCCGCTGCGCCCAAACCCCTCGGCGATCAGCGGCGCGGCATGGGTCAAGAAATCCAAATTGCGGCAGGCTTGCATTTCGATCAGCAACGACTGGCTTTCGTGCATCGCCATGCCACGGGCGCGACCGACCGGCTGATGACGCCATGCTTGCGGCAGACCGCGTTCGTAGAGCGCGTGGCCGGTCTCGTGCAACACGGCCATCAATCCCGACGTGAAGTCGGTTTCGTCGAATCGCGTTGTGATGCGCAGATCGTCGGGGGTGCCGCCAGAGAATGGGTGGGCGCTGACATCCAAGCGGCCACAATCGAAAGGAAAGCCAACGGCGGCCATCAGCTTTTCGGCGATCATGCGTTGTTGGTCGGCGGGAAACGGGCCGTCGAAGGGCAGCGGCGGTGGCTGGCGTGCTTGCGCCGCCAACACATTGTCGGTGAAGTCTGGCAAAAAATCGGCCAGTTCGGCGAACATCGGATCAATCTCGGCGATGCGCAAGCCGGGATCATGTTGGTCAAGCAGAGCGTCATACGGCGCGCACGCGAAGGCCGCCGCCTTGGCGGCAGCGGTTTCCTTGACCAGCGCCAACACCTCCGCCAACAACGGTCGCACCGCGCCATAGTCGTTCCTGGGCCGGGCGTCGCGCCACGCCATTTCGCAGGCGGCCGTGGCGCGGCTCTTCGCCGCCACCAAGTCAGACGGCACGGCGCGGGCGTGGTGCCAAGACCGTTTCATTTCGGCCAAATTGGCACGCTGCCAGTCATCCAGCGCTTCGCCCTGTTGGACACTTTGGTCGAACCAATCGCCAAGCCGCGGATCGGTGGTCAATTCGTGAATGACGACACCGATTTCAGCGATCTCGTCGGCGCGCGCATCGGCTGCACCGGCCGGCATCATGGTCGCCCAATCCCAATGCAAATGTCCGCGCGCGCGCCCCAAAAAGGATAAACGCCGAAAGCGTGCCTCCAGCGCCGCATAGGCGTTGGGCACCGCCGAATTGGTCACGGTGAGACCGGACTTTCGACGGGTCGCGGTGCCAGCGCGCGGCCACGGCCGCGCCACAACGCCACCACCAAGGCCGCGAAGACCAACACGCCGACGCCCTGATGGACGGCGCCGATCGCCACTTGCCAAGTCAACGAATCGCCATGAAACGTGAACGTGACCAAAGCACCGAACAATATCTGGATGACGATCACCGCGACCGCCACGTGACTCGCCGCGCGTGCTGCCGGCGATGACGCGGCGCGGGCGCCGAAATAGGCCCACACGACCAGCAAAACGGCCAGCACCGCCAAGAGCCGATGGATAACATGGACCCGGACCAGTTCGTCACTGAGGTCGGGCCAAAACGTCTCGTTGCACAACGGCCATGAGGCGCACGCCAAAGAGGCCCCCGACTTGGCCATCATCGCGCCGCTTGCGACCGCCGCCGTGGTCGCGAAAATGGCGAGCCACAGACGCCCCTGCCCGCCGGCCGTGAGATCTTCGCCATGCCGCTGTGCCGCCGCCATCGCCATCATCATGATCAGCGCCAGGAACAACAGGGCGACAGTCAGATGGACGGCAACCGACCAGGGACTGTTGCTGTCGAGCACGGTGAAGCCACCCAGACCACCCTGGATCAAGAGGACAACCAGCGACGCCGGCGCCAACCACGCCATCGCCGGCACCCTGTCGCGCACACGCCACGCCAAAATCACCACGATCACGGTCAGCGGGCCGACCAGCACGGCGGCGTTGAAACGATGCACCCATTCGAACATCACTTGGCCAAACGTGTAGCCGACGCCATCAAGCGCGGCGAGCTTGGCCGGCGTTGGAAACCAGAGGCCGTAGCAGAGCGGCCAATCGGGGCAGGAAAGACCCGAATTGGTCAGCCGCACGGCGGCGCCGAGGACAATTTGCACGAAGGTCAGCACTGCCGTGATCCAAGCCAAACGGCCAAGCCAGGTCATCACCCGCTCTCCATCTCTCGCCGATCTCGAGCGGCGTTGTGCAGCATGAGCATACCGATCAGCGCGGCCGCCGCCGCCAAGGCGAACCAGGTCATGGCATATTGCAGATGATTGTTGGGAACATCCAATCGCGTGACCCCACCAACCGGCAATCGATTTGGATCCGGATCCGGATACGCGTCCGCTTCAACCACCAGGGGCAGCAAAGCCAGTCCCAAAGAGTCCGCCATGGCTGCGATGTCGATCCAATACCAAGCACCGTTGGCCGGTTCGTTGCGCGGCACGAAGGGACCGCGGGTCGCTGGCAGGCTATGTCCGGGCACCCGCACGATGCCCGTCACCATGTTGTCGCGCGCGGGATAGCTCAGCCTTGCGGCATCGCCGTCGGCCGTCGGCACCCAGCCCCGGTTGACCAGCACATGATGGCCGTCCGCGCTTTCGAACACGGTCAACAGATGGCCGCCGGCGATACCCTTGCGCGTGCGCGGCACGATCAGCAGCGATGTTTGGTCAAGATATCGGCCCGAAGCTGTGACGCGCCGATAATCCCAGGCCTGGGGATCCGGCGCCGTTAGCAATTGATCGAAGGTTACAGATGCCGCGCCGAGGCGTTCTTGCATAACCTCGATCAGACCTTGTTTCCACGCCAACCGCTGCAGCTGCCAGCTGCCGAGCCCGACCAACACGATCACCGCCGGCAATAGGACCAAGCCGACAAAAACCGCCGGGCGGCGCGCGCGACTACGCGCCACCACCCGGTTTGAGAAGATCGTGACGATAGTGCAACGCCACCATAAGTGCCTTCAGCGGCGGCAACATGGCCAGCGCGCCTGCCAAAATAACCGGTATCCACAACACAACATGCACCCAATAGGGCGGGCTGAACATCACCTCGACCCACAGCGCCAGGCCGACAACAACCAGCCCCAAGATCAGGATGATGAACACCGCCGGACCGTCGCCCGAATCCTGGGCACGCAGGTCAAGGCCACAATGTGCGCAGCGTTCGGCGACTTTCAGATAACCGTCGAACAAGCGTCCCTCGGCGCAGCGCGGGCATCGCGCCCTGATCCCAACTTTGAACGGTGAAACCGGTGGATACCCGTGCTGCAACCGAAACGCCTTTGCCCGTTAGTGCGCGCCGGCCGAGGCGGCAGCACCCCAGTTCGTGCCCCACAAATAGATGCAGAAAAACAGGAACAGCCACACGACATCGACGAAATGCCAATACCAGGCGGCGGCTTCAAATCCGAAATGGTGATCCGGCTTGAAGTGATCCTTATACGCCCGCCCCAAACAGACAATCAGGAACAAGGTCCCGATGATCACGTGCGCACCATGAAAACCGGTGGCCATGAAGAAGGTCGACGAATAGATCCCCTCGGTGAAACCGAACGCGGCGTGGCCATATTCATAGGCCTGGATGCAGGTAAACAAAGCGCCAAGCACGATCGTCAACCACAGGCCGAGAATCAGATGCTTCTTGTTTCCCTCGCGCAGCGCGTGATGGGCCCAGGTCACCGTCGCGCCTGAAGTCAACAGAATCACCGTGTTCAACAACGGCAAATGCCAGGGGTCGAATGGCGTGACGCCTTCCGGTGGCCATGTGCCGCCGGTATGGGCGACGCGCCATTCCTGGATCGCTTCGGCCGAAAACAGGCTGGCGTCAAAAAACGCCCAGAACCAGGCGACAAAGAACATCACCTCCGACGCGATGAACAATGCCATGCCAAAGCGCATGCCGATCTGCACAATCGGCGTGTGATGACCTTCGAAGGTCGCTTCGCGAATGACATCGCGCCACCACAGCACCATGGTCGCCAGCACAAGCAAGAATCCGACGACGACGGTGAGTCCACCGCCGCCCATATCGTGCATGAACATGACCGCGCCGACCGTCAACACAAGCGCGGCGAAAGCGCCGAGCACGGGCCACGGACTCGGGTCGACCAGATGATATGGATGGGGATGTTTTGCCGTTGCGTCACTCATATTTGTCCCCTCCCGCTCGAGACATCGTCACTGCCCGGCCAAATACACCGGACTCCATACAACTTCATTTCGGGTCTCACTCCACCGCGCCTGCCGCAGTTTTATTGGCCGCGAGATATTTGTCGCGCACGTCCGCGCCCGCATCGAAAAACATGTAAGACAGGGTGATGGTGGTCACATCGTCCATGTCCGGGTCATCGATGATGGCCGGGTCGACAAAAAAGCTCACCGGCATGTCCGCCGCCTCCCCCGCGGCAAGAAACTGTTCCTCGAAACAAAAGCAATCAATCTTGGAAAAGTAAACCCCTGCTTTTAGCGGGGTTACATTGAACGTGGCGGTGCCGACCATCGGCTGGTCGCCAATATTGACCGCAGAATAGGTCGCCAGCGCCGGTTCGCCAACACGAACCGTCATTTCGCGCTGGTGCGGCTGAAACCGCCACGGCAAACGCGACTGAACATCGGCGTTGAAACGCACATTGATCACGCGGTCACCTACGGCGACCGGCGCGCCGGCGGCAACTTGCGGTGTCCCGCCATAGCCCGTCACGCGGCAGAACAGGTCATACAAGGGCACCGCCGCATAGGCCATGCCGACCATGCCAACCACGATGATCCCCAGCGCCGCGGCGATGCCGACATTGCGCGATATGCCGCCACCGGTCATGCGTTGCCGCTCAGCTTTGCGATGGTGATCAGGAAAAACAGCGCCACCAACGCTGCCAAGGTCAAACCCAAGGCAATGTTCCGCGAACGTTGCCGTTTATGCTGCTCATGCATGGATTGTGACCCTATGCTCCGCCGGAGAGCGTCGGTCCGACAAACCGATCGACCAGCAGCAGGACAAAAATTAAGAACAGATACACAATCGACCAACCAAACAAGCGCCGCGCCACGGCGCCATCGTGGTCACACCAGACCGCCCAGGCGCAGCGCAACAAGACGACATTCAGTGCTGCGGCGCCGACGCCATATGTCAGCCCGCTCAGGCCAACGACCCACGGCACCATGGCAGCCGCAGCAACCGCGACACTGTATAGCAAAATCTGCCGTCGGGTCTCGATTTCGCCGGCGACCACGGGCAACATCGGCACGCCGACGTCGGCATATTCACCCTTACGGTAAAGCGCCAGCGCCCAAAAATGTGGCGGCGTCCACAGAAATATGATCGCGAACAAGATCACCGGCTCAAACGACACGTCGCCGGTGACCGCGGCCCACCCAATTACTGGCGGCAACGCACCTGCGGCACCGCCAATGACGATGTTTTGCGGCGTCCGCCGCTTTAGCCACATAGTGTAGACGAACACGTAAAAAGCGATAGTCGTTGCCAGCAAAAGGGCGGCGATCGGGTTGATGGTCAGCCCCATCATGGCGACCGACGACACCGCGAGCACAATCCCGAACCCAAGCGCGGCATCGGGCGATACCCGTCCCAGCGGGATCGGCCGTTGTGCCGTGCGCGCCATGCGTTGATCGATATCGCGGTCGTACCACATGTTGATCGCGCCCGACGCGCCGGCCCCCACGGCGATACACAAGAGCGCCGTGAACGCAAGTGTGGGATGCAATTGCCCCGGTGCCAAAACCATGCCGACGAGGCCGGTAAAAACCACCAGGGACATCACGCGGGGCTTGAGAAGGCGGACGAAATCGCGCGGCTCGGCGGGCCACGACCCTGCTTGAACATCGGCTCGGTCGATTGACAGCGCGCCGTGCAATTGCGTCCGCATCTCTACCTCCCCACGCCGGCCGTGATTCGCCCAGCTAGCGGACCACTGGCAAGGTCTCGTATGTGTGGAACGGTGGCGGTGACGTGGTTTGCCATTCCAGCGTCGTCGCGCCTTCGCCCCACGGATTGTCCCCGGCCCGCGCGCCGGCGGCAAATGTGCGCCACAGGATGAACACGAACAGTATCGCGCCAGCGGCCGAAATATACGAGCCAATCGACGCCACCGCGTTCCAACCCGTGTAGACCTCTGGGTAATCCGAATAACGCCGTGGTAACCCCGCCAGCCCCAGGAAATGCATTGGGAAGAAGGTTAGGTTAACGCCGACAAACATCACCCAGAAATGGATCTGACCCAAGGTCTCCGGATATCTGCGCCCACACATTTTCGGCAACCAATAATAGATACCGGCGAAGATCGCAAATACCGCACCCAACGACAGCACATAGTGGAAGTGAGCGACCACGTAATAGGTGTCGTGAAGCACCACGTCCATCCCCGCGTTGGCCAAGACCACGCCGGTGACTCCACCGACGGTGAACAGGAAGATGAAACCAACGGCGAACAGCATCGGCGTCTTGAACTCCAGGGAACCGCCCCACATGGTGGCGATCCAGCTGAAGATCTTGATCCCCGTCGGCACCGCGATCACCATCGTCGCCGCGGTGAAATAAGCGCGCGTGTCGACGTCCATGCCGACCGTGTACATGTGATGCGCCCACACCACGAACCCGACAAAACCGATGGCGACCATGGCATAAGCCATGCCCAGATAGCCAAACACCGGCTTGTTCGAAAACGTCGCGACAACTTGGCTGATGATACCGAAGCCCGGCAGGATCAGGATGTAGACTTCTGGGTGACCAAAAAACCAGAACAGGTGCTGGAACAAGATTGGATCGCCGCCGAGTTCCGGCGTGAAAAACGCAGTGCCAAAATTGCGGTCAGTGAGCAGCATGGTGATGGCGCCGGCCAGCACGGGCAGCGACAACAGCAACAGGAACGCGGTCACCAAGATCGACCAGACGAACAGCGGCATCTTGTGCAGAGTCATGCCGGGCGCGCGCATGTTAAAGATCGTCGTGATGAAGTTGATCGCCCCCAAGATCGATGACGCGCCCGCCAAATGTAGCGAAAAGATCGCCAAATCCATCGCCGGACCGGCATGACCCATGGTCCCGGAAAGCGGCGGATAGATCGTCCAGCCGCCGCCGAAACCGGCGCCCGGCCCGCCGTCGACAAAGACCGACGCGACCAGCAGAATGAACGACGGCACCAGCAGCCAAAAGCTGATGTTGTTCATGCGCGGAAAGGCCATGTCGGGAGCGCCGATCATGATCGGCACGATCCAATTCCCGAATCCGCCGATCATCGCCGGCATGACCATGAAAAAGATCATGATCAGGCCGTGACCAGTGACCAAGACATTGTAAAAATGATTGTTGGCGTCGCCCAAAACGGCCAAACCAGGCGCCGCCAGTTCCATACGAATGATCACCGACATCAACGCCCCGATCAGTCCGGCGATGACCGCAAAGATCAAATAAAGTGTGCCGATGTCCTTGTGGTTCGTCGAGTATAGCCAGCGCCGCCATCCGGTCGGATGGTGGTCGTGGCTGTCCGCATGCGCTGCCGCCTGCGTCATTTCAGATCCCTTCCCTCAACCCGGTTAGCGTCGCGCAGCGGCGAGCCGTACGCCTTCGTCGCGCGGCGCGTGCGCTTCACGGGCTGTTTCTAACCACGCATCATAGTCTTGTTGTGATACCGCCTTGACGGCGATGGGCATGAAAGCATGTTGGACGCCGCACAGCTCCGAACATTGGCCGAAATACAGTCCCGGTTCGTCGACCAGGAACCACGTTTCGTTGACCCGTCCAGGCACGGCGTCCATTTTTACGCCGAGCGACGGCACCGCCCAAGAATGCAAGACGTCGTTGGCGGTCACCAAAACCCGAACAACTTTGCCAACCGGCACGACGATGTCGGTGTCGGTGGCCAACAGATAGGGCCGTTCGGGAGTCGCTGACTCTTCGTCCAGCGGGAAGGAGTCAAAAGTGATCCCGTCGTCGGGATACTCATACGTCCAGTACCATTGATAGCCGATGGCCTTGATGGTCATATCGGCTTCCGGCACCACGGCCTGTTGGTAAAGCAGCTTAAAACTGGGGATCGCGATCAAGACCAAAATGATGATCGGCACCACAGTCCATGCCACCTCCAGGCCAGTACTGTGCGTGGTGCGGGTCGGTTGCGGATTCGCTTTTTTGTTGAAGCGCAGAATCACATAGACCAGCAAGCCCAGCACAAACAGCGAGATGAGCGTGATCACGACCAACAGCATGTCGTGAAATTTCATCATCTCGGCCATCACCGGCGAGCCGGCTGCCTGGAACCCCAGTTGCCAATCGACCGCCCGCCCGACGGTGTCCTGTGCCAGCGCGCTGCGCGCCAACAGCAGAACTGCGGCGCATACCCCACCGGTATGCGCAAGCACCTTCGGTAACGACATAAATCGAGCCTCACTCCAAACTTGAGCTGATTGCCGCAATGTCCCTCGCGCGCCCCCTCGCCCGTCGCGATCGAGTTATTTTTTGCGACGGCTCCTCGCCGAGCGGGCAAACATGCGGCGGCCGCACCTTACACAGCGCCCTGGACGCAAATCAAGCCCACAGGATTGCCAATTCACAAAATCGCCAGCGCCGGCGCCGGCCCCGATTCATTCGTGATCGGGGATTTCTGGGTCGACCGCACCGTGGCCCTTCGATGTCGCTTTGCGGACCCGGCGTACGAACCACCAGATCAGCAGAGCCACCGGAAATACGCTTGCCCCAGCAATTTGATTCGGAGTTAACGGCAAACCCGTGTCGCTTAGCGCTTTTGCGATGTAGGTCATCAGGCCGACCGCGTAATACGTGATCGCGACCACCGACAGCCCTTCGACGGTCTGCTGCAGACGCAGTTGCAGGCGCGAGCGGCGGTTCATCGATGCCAGCAAGGCACGGTTCTGATCGGCCAAATGTAGGTCGACACGGCTGCGCAACAAAGCACTGGCGCGGGCCAAACGCCGCGACAACGCTTGCTGTCGATCGCGCAAAGACTCGCAGGTGCGCAGCGCCGGCGCCACCCGACGCTGCAAGACCTCGTCGATCAACTGCGACCCGGAAACACGTCGCTCGCGTAGTTCGCCGACCCGCTGCTGCACCAGTATGTGATAGGCGCTGGCGGCGCTAAACCGATAGTTGGTGGCAACCGCGACACGCTCGATATCGACGCCGATCGATAGCATCCGGTCGAGCAGGTTCTGTTGGGCGGCGAGGCCGGTTGCCTCGGGCAAATCGGCGACCGCCTCAGCCAATCGCTGATCGATCGCGGTCACCTCGGGCCCGTGCCGTCGCGCCAGCGGAAACCCCAGCAACGCCAAGGTGCGATAGGTCTCGATTTCCAACAAGCGCTGGACGAGGCGGCCGCATTGACCGCCGACCAGACCACGATCGTGGATCAGTATCCGCGTTGCATCGGCGTCGCGGCGAAAGTCGAGCCAGGCTTGGGCATGTTCATCGGCGACCAAGCTGGTGACCGGACTATGGAACAATTTGGCGATTTGTTCGTCACTTGGCGTCCGCGCCGCGCGGGCCAGCAAGACAACATTGGCGGCCGCAATCACCTGACCGGGCAACGCGGCCAACCAATCGCGGGGAACGTCGTCGATCGCCGGCTGATCGAACTGATCCCCGACGGCGGCGGTCTCCGATGTTTTGGATACGACCGTCCATCCGGTGAATTCCGTGTGCCGTTCCCAGCGCAAGTCGAAGCGGGGAAACGTGCCGAAATACTGGCGCGCCCCCGATGCTGGCGCGACAACCCCAAATGCCTCGCACAGATGCGCCAGATGTTGCTGTTCGTGATCGCTGGCGGTCTCTCCGGTCAACATCACGACATGGCTCAGCCGGGCCGGCGCGCTCAGCTCAATCGGCGGCCGCGCATGCACCTCGTTGGCCAGCGTCTTGCGCAACGGATGGTCCGGCATGGGCAATATCATCGATGCGCCTCCAATACGGCCGCCGCGGCCGCGAAATCGACTTGGTCCGCGATTGACGCAGCGACTTGTCGGAACAAGACGGTATCGTCGTCACCAACGACAAACAGCGCCGGTGCCAACAGCCCGACACCGAGGATCAACACGCCCAGACCTTCGGCTTGGCGCATCGACAGGTCTATCGAAGACCAACCGGCGCGAACCGCCCACGCCGCGCCAATGGTCGGGGCGTCCCAACTCGCCGCCATCAAGTGGCACCAACCGGCCACGACCGGTGAAGCGGCGAATTGCGCCGGTCGCCGGTGATCCGCGTGCTCAAAACTCAGCGCGGTGAGCAAGACGCGGATTCCCGCGCCGGGCACTAGCGCGCCGACGGCCGCCACCTGCCCGGCCATGGCCAAAGGGCAGAGCCGATCTCCGATTCTTATGGTTGACATGTTCGTGACATCGAATTCGCGGCCGACATCCTTGGAGCCAGGCTCACCACGCGCTACATAGGATCAACATAAGGATAGACTGTTCCCGCGAGGATGACGGGCATGCGCGTCGATGATGGCTTGTCCGAAGCAGCGGTTTGTCCAACACAAAAGTCCTGACTGGAGATCTCGATGGCCGACATTGCACGACTGGATGACTTGTTTTTCAATCGGACCGGCATGGATCGGGAACGAGTGCAAGACATGGTGGGCGACGCCCTTCATGGTGCCGATGATGGCGAGCTATACCTGCAATACGGCCAGTCGGAAAGCTTCTCATTCGATGATGGCCGCTTGAAGAGCGCGAGCTTCGACACCTCGCAGGGGTTTGGCCTGCGCGCGGTTTCGGCCGAAGCCACCGGTTATGGTCATGCCTCCGAATTGAGTGAAGCTGCGATCGGGCGCGCGGTCGACACGGTCAAGGCCGTCCGCAGTGGCGAGACGCCGATGGTCGACGTCGCGCCGACGCCAACCAACCGCCGCCTTTATGGTGATGAAAGCCCGCTGCAGGCGGTGCCCTTTGCCACCAAGGTCAAATTGCTGGAAGACATCAATGCCTACGCCCGCGCCAAGGATGCGCGTGTGCGTCAGGTCATGGCCTCTTTGAACGGGTCTTGGCATGCCATCGAGATTCTGCGCGCCGACGGCGCGCGCGTTGGCGACATCCGCCCACTGGTACGGCTAAATGTTTCCGTGGTCGTCGGCGATGACGATCACATGGAAAGCGGCAGCTACGGATCCGGCGGACGGATCAACTATGACACGCTGCTGGACCCTGCCACCTGGCAAGGTCATGTCGACGAAGCGTTCCGCCAAGCACTGGTGATGCTGGAGGCGCGCGCCGCGCCGGCCGGGGAAATGAAAGTGGTGCTGGGTCCGGGCTGGCCGGGCATCCTGCTGCACGAAGCCATCGGCCACGGGCTGGAAGGCGATTTCAACCGCAAGAAGACAAGTGTGTTTTCGGCCCTGATGGGCGAACAAGTGGCCGCTCCCGGGGTCACAGTGGTCGATGACGGCACGATGATGGATCGGCGCGGCTCGCTCACTATCGATGACGAAGGCACGCCAACACAAAACACGACGTTGATCGAAGACGGCCGACTGGTCGGCTACATGCATGACCGGCTCAACGCGCGGCTGATGAAAACCGGCTCCACGGGCAATGGCCGACGCCAAAGCTATGCCCATCAACCGATGCCGCGGATGACCAACACGGTGATGCTGGCGGGTCAGGAACTGCCCGGCGACATTATTAAAGGCGTTGACCGCGGCCTTTACGCGGTCAATTTCGGCGGCGGCCAAGTTGATATCACCAGTGGCAAATTCGTCTTTTCCGCGTCCGAGGCCTATTTGATCGAAGATGGCAAGACCACCGCGCCCGTCAAAGGAGCGACGCTGATCGGCACCGGCTTCGAAGTTCTGAAAAAGGTCAAGGCGATCGGCAACGACATGAAGCTGGACCCGGGGATCGGCACCTGCGGCAAGAATGGCCAAGGGGTACCGGTTGGCGTCGGCCAACCAACCCTGCTGGTCGACGGCCTGACCGTCGGCGGGACCGACGCAGCCTGATTCCTGACCAATCAATCGCATGATAACAAAAGGGGAGACTTGGCACCGATTGCCCACCGGCGCCCGATACGTAACGTGTAATACTTTCATTGCGCTCCGCCGTCGGGACGGATAGGCTCAGCCAGCATTCCAGCTTTCGTTTGGGCTGAACGCGTCGTCAGAACGCGCGCCAGCCGAGGGTTAATTGGGTTATGACACACGGTGCCGACCCCCAGGGCAAAGTGCTGCTGCTGGGTAATTACCGGTCGATGATCGCGGCAACGCGACTGCTCGGCCAAGCCGGCTACCAAGTCATCGTGGGCCGCACGCCGGAACGCACCGCCCATGCGGAAGCATCGCGATGGGCCGCTGAAACCTGGGATCACCCCTCGCCCCCCGACCAACCGGAAGCCTTTATCGCAGCACTTGAGAATTTTCTTGCGCGCAGGCGGGATGTTTCGGTCGTGCTGCCCATGAGCGATATCGAAATCGCGACATTGGCCCAGCATTCACCGCGCCTGCCGGCTGGCGTCGCCATGGCCATGTTGTCGGCTGAGATCCTCAACATGTGCGAAAACAAAATCGAGCTCATGCGCCTGGCCAGCGCGCATGGTATTCCCCAAGCGCGCTATGACTTGGTCAGCAACCGCGCTGATCTAATTGCGGCCGCCGCGCGCATTGGCTTTCCCTGTATTGTCAAAAACGCTGATTCGCAAGCACGCGTATTTGGCAAGAAAGCCGTGATCTGTTCGAACGCCGCCGACTTGGATCGTGCCTTTGCGACATGGCCCGAGGGTTTCGACGCGCTGATTGTGCAGGGTTATGTCGCCGGCAGACGCTACAATGTCTCGGTGGTCGCACGCGACGGCGAATGTCTTGCCCTGATGCAAAGCTTGGTGCGCCGCACCGACCGCGCTGACGATACCGGACAAAACATCGATTCGGTCAGCGTGCCCGTGTCACCGGAATTTCGTCGCCAATGCGAGATCTTGACCGCCGCGATGAACCTGAATGGCATCGCTTTGTTCCAGTTTATCGAGAATGCTACCGACTGTACGACCCATTTGCTGGAGGTCAATCCACGGATGGGGCAGATGTTCGTGCTCCACGCGTTCTGCGGGCTGAACTTGCCAGTGTTGGCGGTAAAGATCGCACGTGGCCAACCATTAGAACCAAGCGAACTGCCGGACGCCTATCCGACCGGCAAGAATTGCGCCCATTTGGAATACGACCTCAAGGGTCTGAAGCACGATCTCACCGCCGGCGACATTTCGCTTTGGCGTGCCGCACAATGGCTGCTTGCCGCATTTTGGTCGTCACTTCGCGCCCACATCCATGTCACCTGGCAGTGGCGCGACCCTTGGCCCAGCTTGATGATTTACGGCGCGCCCTTGTATCGCCGATGGCTGCGTTTGACCGGCCGGAAGCCACGATCGGCGACCGCCAGGTCGGCGGCCCGGCCAGCCGACGGCTGACGTGACGCAAACTCGTGTTCCTTGCGTTTTGATGCGCGGCGGGACGTCGCGCGGCCCGTTCTTCTTGCGATCCGACCTGCCGGCGGCGCGCGCCCAACTCAGCAAGGTGCTGTTGGCGGTAATGGGATCGCCGCATGATCGTCAGATCGATGGCTTGGGCGGCGCAACGCCGCTGACCAGCAAAGTTGCCATTGTCTCGCCGGCCAAACAGGGCCCGGCACAAATTGACTATTTATTTGCCCAGATTGCGATTGACCAAGCAAGCGTTGACTATGGTCCGACTTGCGGCAACATGCTGGCCGGTGTCGGGCCGTTTGCGATCGACGCCGGGTTGGTACCGGCGGATGACGGTGAAACCCGAATTCTGATCCGCGCGGTCAATACCAACGCTTTGATCGAAGCCACCGTACAAACGCCGGGGCGGCGCACGACATACGAAGGCGATGCCCGGATCCACGGCGTGCCTGGCACGGCCGCGCCCGTGATCCTGGGCTTTCGGGACTTGGGTGGCGAACAGACCGGTGCTCTGCTACCGACCGGAAACGCCCAAGATACGATCGACGGCATTGCCGTGACATGCCTGGACGCGGCCATGCCGGTGGTGATCGCGCGCGCCCAAGATTTGGGCAAGGGCGGGCATGAAACAGCGGCGGCCTTGACCGCCGACAGCGCATTTATGACGCGCATCGAGCACATTCGACGTCAGGCGGGTCTGCGCATGGGCATGGGCGATGTGGCCGGTCGCGTGATCCCCAAGTTCGCAATCGTTGCCGCCTCGAAAAATGACGGCGCGATCGCATCACGCTATTTCACGCCGCAAAGCTGTCATCCGGCTCATGCGGTTACCGGCGCGATTTGCGTGGCAGTGTCCACAGCCATGGCTGGAACCGTCGTCGCCGGGCTCGGCCGAACCACGGTCCGCGACGACGGCCCCATCACGCTGGAACACCCGGCAGGCACAATCACGATTGGCCTTTCGGTGGACGGCAAGGATCGCCACTTGCGTGTGCGGCAAGCGTCCATCATGCGCACGACCCGCCGCCTCATGGCCGGCGAAGTCTATATCCCCAGCAATCTGTGGTCGCCCGCTTAGACATCATCGTGCGATTGCGTCAGCCGCACCGACATCAAATGAAACCCTGTCCGCGCCGCGAACCCATGGCGCGCGTATAGCCGGCGCGCCGGATCGTTGCCGCGATCGACTTCAAGGTGAAGGGCTTTGATGCCGTCGGCGGCGGCACGTGCTTTGACGGTCTCAAGACAGTGCCCACCCAAACCCCGGCCGCGCGCATCCGGCGCAACAAAAAACTCATCGACAAAGCCATCGCGACCGCCGAACTCGATGGAGAAGCCGTAACAGATAGCCAGATAACCGATCAGGCCGTCGGCGCGTTCAAGGCACCATATCGCCCCCAGCGACGAATCACCGAGCAATCGGGCCACGGCTTCACGTCGCGCCGGAGCGGTCGTGTTCAACCCCTCAAAGGCGTGATAGGCCGCCACCAGGGGCAATAGGTCATTTATGTCTTGTGGCTGCGCCAGACGCAGTGCGATATCGCTCATGGCGCAAAGCGTATCGCGCGCGGCGAAATACGCAACCGGCAATATTGCCCATCCCTCGCGCACCTCACAATCGTGTAATAATCTTTGTCATAGCAATTGTCTAGCGCGATACCGAACACGCGATCAGCGGGTAGAAGAAGTTCAGTCCAAGGGAATGGGCGCCGACGTGTGTCGGCGCCTTCTAACCGATACGGGGGTGACGGCACTTACGACGGAATCAACACCGTGTCGATCACGTGAATGACACCATTGCTGGCCTCGACATCCGCCTGAATCACGTTCGCTTGGTCGACCTTGACGCCGTCGCGCGCATCGATATCTATGTCTTGGCCTTGCACTGTTCCGACCTGGAGGGACTTCCCGGCGATATCACCGGACAAGGTTTTGCCCGGCACCACATGATACGTAAGTATGGCCACGAGTTTGTCGCGGTTCTCGGGCTGTAGCAAGCTCTCCACCGTGCCGTCCGGCAATTTGGCAAAAGCTTCGTCGGTTGGCGCAAACACCGTGAACGGTCCTGGGCCTTTCAGCGTATCGACAAGGCCGGCGGCATCGACCGCCGCCACCAGCGTGTTAAACGTGCCGGTGCTCACCGCGATATCAACAATGTCGCTTTGCGCCGGCGTTTGGGTGCCCGCCGTCGTCATGGTGCAGGCCGTGGCAAACATCGGCACGACTGCGGCCGCGACGACCAGCACTTTGGGTAGCTTCAACATGATGTGACTTTCCGGTTGGTCAGCGTGATGAAAGCCTTTTTACGACCGGCCCCGGCGATCGGATCACAATCCTGCGAAAAACGGATTACAGCCAGGTTTGATCCCGGCCCAAAGGGTCACCCCATATGAATGATTGACATGCGTTGCGCGTTCGGCGCCGAACAAAGACGACCGAGCCGCGCACTAATATCGTCCCAAGATTTGACGAATGCGGCCAATGACGCCGGTCATCACCACCTGGCCATCGGTCACGCCGAAACACAAACAGTCCTCATCATCGTCCATGATCGGACGATGCTCTTGTCCCGGTTCGATCACCAACAAATCGCCGCGCCGAAAATGACCATGCTGATCGGAGAATCCACCAGCGAGAACCAAGGTCAACTCGGTGCCTTGATGGCGATGTCGCGGCAAGGCGCCGCCGGCACGCGTGCGCACCAAACGCGCCTTGGCGCCATCTTCCGCGAGGCTGGCCAAGTCGGTGATGGTTACCCCGGGCAAAGGGCGGCGCCAGTTGAGCGACTTGATCGATTGGCCGGCCAGCGCCCGCAACGGCGCCGGCACCAACCGCGCGGTTTCCGAATCCTCTGGAACCGGTGCGCGTGAGTCCAGGTCTAATGGCGCGGGCTCGTCAAGTCTCGCCAAAACATGTGCCAAGGCATCTTCATCCAATGGCGCCGGCTCGAGTTCGCTCAAGATCTCGCCGCCCAGCACCTCCAACGCTGACGTCGTCTCCCGACAACGCGGGCACAATGTCAAGTGCGCAGCGATCGCCGTTTCCATCGGCATGGGCAAACTCGCCGTCACATAACCCAACAAAAGGTCATCGCCAGGATGGTGTTGGGCCGTCATTCTGACTCCTCCAAAGTACGGCGCAGACGTGCCAGTCCCAGACGGGTTCGCGATTTGACCGTTCCCAGTGGCAGATCGAGATCTTCGGCGATGCGGCTTTGCGACTTGCCCTCGAAATAGGAAACACGCAGCACTTCAGCTTGGTCACCTGGCAATTCCTGCAACGCAGCCCGCAAACGCCGTGCACGCCGACGGGCATCGATCCGTGCATCGGTATCCGGGGCCTCTGCCGGCTCGAACGCCGGATCATGGGGATCCACCTCGGCCCGCGTTATCTTGCGGATCCGATCAATAACTCGATTGCGCGCGATCGCATAGATCCACGTCGACACCGACGCCTGGCTGCGATCATAAGTTGACGCACGTCGCCAAACAGCGAGCATGACCTCTTGGGTCACCTCATCAGCCCCCGACCATTCAACACCCATGCGCAAAGCCAGCGCCTTCACCTTGGGCGCGTAGTGTTGATAGAGCGCCGCAAACGCGGACCGATCGCTGTGTTGCGCGATCGCGGTCAGGTGACTGGTGAAATCGTCCGGTTCGCGGTGCGCGTGCTTCAGAGTTTTGTCCTGCATGCCGTCGCCAGCGGGCCAGATGTCGAAAGCGTTGGTTTCATGACCATTCGTTGGTCAATACGCGTACTCGGCAAACACGGGGTCGACCGAGCCGTTCCAGCGGTCGCTGTAGGCTTCCAACAACTCTTCGGCGGGGCTGCGGCCAGTTTGCGCGATTCCGACCAACGTCGTCAAAAAACCTGTTTCATCGCTGCCGCCGCGATCCAGACGCGCCCGTCGCTTGAGCCCGTCCTTGGCGATTTCCAACACTTCTAATGCGACGTCGCGCACTGTCATGCCGCGAAATGGTGCTTTCAAACCGATCTTGGCAGCGCCCGCCCGCATGGCCTCGATTTCTTCGCGCGACCAATCCTTGGCCAGATCCCAGGCGGCGTCGAGCGTCGCGCTTTCGTACAGCAAGCCGACCCAAAACGCGGGCAACGCGCACAGGCGCCGCCAAGGGCCACCATCGGCGCCCCGCATTTCCAAGAATTGCTTCAGGCGCACTTCCGTAAAAATAGTGGTCAAATGATCGACCCAATCGGTCATGGTCGGTCGCTCACCCGGTAGGGCCTCTAACTTTCCATCCAAAAAAGCGCGAAATGACTGGCCGCTAACATCGATATATCGTCCGCGCCGATGGACAAAGTACATCGGCACATCCAGCGCATAGTCGGCATAGCGCTCGAAGCCCATGCCGTCTTCGAAAACCACCGACGGATTGCCCGTGCGATCCGGATCGGTATCGGTCCATATGTGGCTTCGGTAGCTCAGCATCCCGGTCGGTTTGCCATTCACGAACGGTGAGTTGGCAAATAATGCGGTCGCGATCGGTTGCAACGCTATACCGACGCGAAACTTGCGCACCATGTCGGCCTCGTCGGAAAAGTCCAGATTGGCCTGAACCGTGCAGGTCCGCAACATCATGTCCAAGCCCAATTCGCCCCGGGTCGGCATATAGGCACGCATGATGTCGTAGCGCCCCTTGGGCATGACGGGCATCTGGTCGCGACGCCATTTCGGTTGAATACCGATGCCGAGAAAGCCGATGCGCAGTTCCTCCGCGACCTCGCGCACTTGGCTCAAATGTGTGTTCACCTCATCGCAGGTTTCGTGAATCGTCTCCAGCGGCGCGCCAGACAGCTCGAATTGGCCGCCCGGCTCAAGCGTGACCGACTGACCATCGAGTTTCAGGGCAATCACGTTATCGTGTTCATAAACCGGTTGCCAACCAAAGCGTTGCAAGCCTTCAAGCATGGCCCGAATACCACGCGGGCCGTCATAAGGCACAGGCTTCAGCGTGTCATAGTCAAACCCGATTTTTTCGTGTTCGGTGCCGACCCGCCAACGATCGCGGGGCTTGCAACCTTGTTCCAAATAGCTGATCAGCTGGCGGCGATCGGTGACCGTCTCCGCCGCATCGGTCGATGAGGCCATAGTCCTGCTGCCGCTCCTCGTCCAGCACATATCTTTTCTTTCTTCCAGTTGCGCGGCTGGTCCCGCCACGTCGATATCCGCGCCGACTATACGTGAATCGGCACGCTATTGCCCATATCGGAGCGATGGGGTCAAGCCGCAGGTCGCCAATCGCCGCAAAACGCCTGCCACGATGACAACGCCGCAAGCGCCGCGGTTTCCGTACGTAGGATCCGCGGCCCCAATGATAGCGCGCAACTCCCGGGCACTGCGGCCAGCGCCATCCGCTCATCATCGCTAAAGCCGCCTTCGGGCCCAATCACGATACCGACATTCGATCCAACCATAGCCGGCAAAAGCGTCTTGGCTGGCGCCCCTGAGCCGGATTCGTCCGCCCAGATCAAAAAGCGATGGTGGGGCCATGACGCCAAGGTCTCAAACAACGTCTTAGGCGGCGAAATCGGTGGTACCGTTAACCGCCCACACTGTTCGGCCGCGTCGACCGCATGGGCACGCAACCGTTTGAGATTGACGCGCGCCACGCTGGTTCGCCGTGTGGTCATCGGACAAAGTGCGCTGACTCCAAGCTCGGTAGCCTTCTCGACCAGATAATCCGTGCGCGCCCGCTTCACCGGCGCGAACGCCAACCAGGGGCCAGGCTCCGGCCGCTGGGGCCGCATCATTGCCGCGACGTCCAAGCGATCAAGCCGCTTGGGCCCGGCCGCCAGTGCGGCCCGCCACTCGCCGTCGCGGCCATTGAACAAATCCACCGGAGCCCCGTCCGCCAGGCGCATGACGTGGCGCAGATAGTGGTTTTGGGCGGCGTCGGTCACCACCGCCGCGTCGACGTGAAGATCCGCGTCCACATAAAGGCGGGCCTTGGCGACGGCGCGTGCGGGTTGGTTGTCCATCGGCATCGTTTTTCTGGTTCGGCGATCGTCCACACGACAGAATGGCGGCCATGATACATCTTGGCTCACCATGACCGACACGGGTTCACAATTGCCGCCGGTCGTCGACCGGCTGCGCCCCTACGCGGCGCTTGCCCGGCTGCACGCCCCGATCGGTTTCTTGCTGCTCATGTGGCCGTGCTGGTGGGCGGTGGCGTTGGCGGCCCCGCCGTTCTTGCATGGCGCTAAGCTATTGATATTCTTCTTTATCGGCGCGGCGGTGATGCGCGCCGCCGGTTGTGTGTACAACGATATCGCCGATCGCGATTTCGACCGCCGGGTGGCCCGCACCCGGACGCGACCCATCGCTAGTGGCGCGATCGCTGTGCCGCACGCGGTGCTGTTTATGATCGGTTTGTCGTTGGTCGGGCTGGTCATTTTGCTGCAGCTCAATCGTGCCGCAGTGATTCTGGGGGTCGCCTCGTTGGCTTTGGTCGCGGTGTATCCGTTCATGAAACGCGTCACCTGGTGGCCGCAGGCGTGGCTCGGTTTGACATTCAATTGGGGCGCCCTGGTCGGCTGGGCAGCTGTAACCGGCGGTCTCGCCGTCCCCGCTTTGATCCTGTATGGCGCCGGTATTGCGTGGACATTGGGCTACGACACCATTTATGCGCATCAGGACAAGGTCGATGATGCCCTGATCGGCGTCAAATCCTCGGCGCGTCGACTTGGCATCCACAGCCGACCCTATGTTTACGCCTTTTACGCCCTGACCGTGTTTGGGCTGGCCGCCGCCGCGATTGCCGCCGGCAAGAACTGGCTGACCTATCCGCTGTTGTTGGTTGCCGCCGGCCACGGCCTATGGATGGTCAAGACGGTCGACTTTGATGATCCCGACTCGTGCCTGGCGCGCTTTAAGGCGAACAACCTGTTCGCGCTGCTGGTCTTCGGCGCCTATTTGGCGGGATAGAGCGAAACGCCATCGCCAAGCCGCTTTACCAGGCACCATTCGTCGTGACGGTCGCCGGCGCGGGCGCGGGTAAATCCAAGATGCTGATAAAACAGCAAACCTTTGATGTTCTTGCGGTGGACGGTCAGAAAATAACCGCGCGCCCCAAGCACCAAAAATTGCATTTCGGCATGGCTCAGCAGGCGGCGACCGACGCCGCGTCCCCAAAACCGGGGATCCACGTAGAGTTGAAATACTTCCGGCCCATTGCCTCGATCACCGAAATGGCATAGCCCAACCACCCGGCCCCGCCGCGTGGCGACAAGAAAGGTCGAGTCAGAGCGGGTCATCGCCAAGTGCAGGCTACGCCGGCCATATGCGTTGGCCAAATACGCGCCGATCGCGCGCTTCGAGAATATCTCGCCATAAGCCGCGTGCCAGCTGGCCCGGGCGACCGCGCGAATGGCCGCAATATCGTCGGAACGGGCCGGACGCACCGTGACGTCAAGTGGTTTGGCGATGGGCTCGGTTCCAGCCATGACTGCGTTTGCGGCCCTTATGTTGGGTGACGGGTCCGTTTGGCTATCGATATTCGGCACCGATCAATATAGTCCGGCCGGCGATAAGGCGAAAACCTGCCGTTAGAGGACCCCTCCATGCCCTACGCAAGCCTGCGCGACTTTGTCGACCGGCTGGAAAAGACCCAACGCCTGGTACGGGTGACGGAGCCGGTTGCCGCCGCGCTGGAAATAACCGAGATACAGACTCGGCTATTGGCCGAGCGCGGCCCCGCTGTCTTGTTCGAATCGGTCATCCGCGACGACGGTCAAACCAGCGCGATTCCAGTGCTTGCCAACCTGTTCGGCACCGTCGAACGGGTTGCCTGGGGCATGGATCGCGAACCAGATGGCTTGCGGGCGATTGGCGAAACCCTCGCCTTTCTGCGTCAGCCCGAGCCCCCGGGCGGCTGGCGAGAGGCGATGGATATGCTGCCCTTGCTGAAAACCATGATGACCATGCGACCAAAAACCGTCCGCGACGGCCCGGTGCACGAAGTGGTGCTTCAAAGCGACGAAATCGACTTGGGCGCACTGCCCATTCAGACCTGCTGGCCGGGCGAACCAGCACCGCTGATCACCTGGCCGTTGGTCGTCACCAAGGGCCCTGGCGGCAGCCGCGAGGATGCGTTCAACCTCGGTATTTATCGAATGCAGGTGATCGGCCGCGACCAGACACTGATGCGCTGGCTGCGTCACAGGGGCGGCGCCCAACATCACCGCCGTTGGGCGGAAGCGAACGACGCGCCGCTGCCGGCCGCGGCCGTGATCGGCGCCGATCCGGGCACAATTATCGCCGCCGTGGCGCCGGTGCCGGATACGGTGTCGGAGTACCAATTTGCCGGTCTGTTGCGTGGCACGCGCGTGGAACTGGTGCCCTGCCGCACGGTGCCGCTAAAAGTGCCGGCGACCGCCGAGATCGTTCTTGAGGGCCATGTCTCGCTCGCCGATTATCGGGACGAGGGACCGTTCGGCGACCATACCGGCTACTACAACGCGGTCGAAAAGTTTCCGGTCTTTACCGTCAGCGCCATCACCCGCCGGCGCGATCCGATCTATCTCTCGACATTCACCGGTCGGCCGCCCGACGAGCCAAGCGTCCTGGGTGAAGCCCTCAACGAAGTGTTCATTCCGCTGCTGCGACAACAGTTTCCGGAGATCGTCGATTTCTGGCTGCCGCCTGAAGGCTGCAGCTACCGCATTGCCGTGGTCTCGGTCCGCAAGGCGTACCCCGGGCACGCCCGACGCGTGATGATGGCGGTATGGTCGTATTTGCGCCAATTCATCTACACCAAATTCGTCATTGTGGTGGACGATGACATTGACGCACGCGATTGGAAAGATGTGATGTGGGCGATTTCAACGCGCATGGATCCCGTCCGCGACGTGCTGCAGCTCGACAAAACGCCCATCGACTATTTGGACTTCGCCGCTCCGGAATCGGGCTTGGGCGGCAAGATCGGCTTCGATGCCACCAACAAGTGGCCGCCTGAAAGCCAACGCGACTGGGGGCGCCAGATTCGCATGACCGACGAGATCATCGATCTGGTCGATCGCAAATGGACAGCCTATGGTCTGCCCGGCAGCGGTCGCCCGATTTGGCGCTGAACTCTTGTCGGCCAGGGCCCCATACCCAACATCGGACTCCGCCAAAACCGCCAAACCCAAGTCACAGGAAAACGCATTGATGGATCACCCGACCGCCAATCTGGACTTGATTCAGGATCTGATCACCAAAGCGCGCAAGGCCGGAGCGGATGCCGCCGACGCCGTGTTTCTTGAATCAACGTCTCTGGATGCGTCCTGGCGCATGGGCAAGAATGAAGGCGTCGAGCGCGCCGAATCCAGCGATCTGGGCCTGCGGGTGCTGATCGGCCACAAACAGGCGATCGTGTCCAGCACCGATACCAATACCGACGCGCTTGCGGAATTGGTTGATCGCGCTGTCGCCATGGCACGGACCGTCCCCGACGATCCCTATTGCGGCCTGGCTGATCCCGCCTTGTTGGCCAAAGATCTGCCGGATTTGGATCTGTTCGATCCGACCATGATCGAGTCCGCACAGCTGCTCGACGCCGCCGCCGAAGCGGAGGATGCCGCGCGCGCGGTCGACGGCATCACCAATTCGGAGGGCAGCGAGGCGAGTTGGAGCTTGACCACACTGGCCCTGGCCAATTCGGATGGCTTTGCCGGCCGTTATCGAACTTCGACATGCATGGTCGTGGCGTCCGTGGTTGCCGGCGCCGATACCCATATGGAACGTGACTATGACTACGCCGTGGCGCGCTATATCGCCGACTTGGAGTCACCGGCCTCGATCGGCGCCAAAGCAGCAGAGCGTGCGGTGCGTCGCCTGAACCCGCGCAAAGTGAAAAGCTGTCAGGTGCCGGTGGTTTTCGACCCTCGAGTCTCCGGGGGTTTTCTGAGGCTCCTTGCGATGACCATCTCAGGCGCCGCGATCGCCCGTGGAACCAGTTTCTTGAAAGACCGCTTGGGTGACCAGATTTTCGACCAAAGCATCAACATCATCGATGACCCGCTCAAGCCGCGCGGCCTGAGCTCGCGGCCCTTCGACGGCGAGGGCGTGGCCGGCCGCGTACGCCCGGTGATCGAGAATGGCTGTCTGACGACCTGGCTGATGGACGCGCGCTCCGCCCGACAATTGGACTTGACCACCACCGGCCATGCCGCGCGTTCGGTGTCGGCACCGCCGTCGCCGTCGCCGTCGAACCTTTATATGGCCGCCGGCCCGATGAGCCCCGGAACCATGATCGGCGAGATCGACCAAGGATTTTATGTCACCGAGATGATGGGCATGAGCTTCAACAACATCACCGGTGACTATAGCCGCGGCGCCGCAGGTTTCTGGATCGATCAAGGTGAATTGGCTTATCCGGTCAGCGAGGTGACCGTGGCCGGCAATCTGAAGGACATGTTCCCGAACGCAACGCCCGCGAACGACCTGGAGTTCCGCTACGGCATGAACGCGCCGACGCTCAGAATCGATGGCATGACCATCGCCGGGCTTTAGGACGTCGCGGTCGGCAGTATGATTTGGAGCGATTGCGTCGCCGCGTGAAATCGCGCCGGCAGATCGCCGACGATATCGCCATCGCATTGGATCGGCCGACCGCCGCAATCGGTCACCGTCGCCGCCTGTACGGGCGCAATAACCACACCCGGCAACCAACGCACCAGACCACACGCGATGGCGATCGTGTAGAGCGCCACCGCCAAGCGGCCGCCGCGCGGAAACACGCCAACATAAAGTGTGCGGTCGGTGATTTGCGCGCGCGGCGCCCAGACCATCCGGCCGGCATAGTAGCGGCCATTGGCGAACAAGACCGAATGAGCTTGTGCACGATGGTGGTCATACGCGACATCGAACATTGGCTGGGTGCCGGCAAGCCATCGGCTGACTCCGGCCACCACATAGGCAAGCCGGCCGATGCGTCGCTTCAGCCCCGGGTTGACCGCGGCCACGGTATCGGCATCAAAGCCGATCCCCGCAGTGGTCATAAACAGGCGCCCGTTGACGTCGGCCGCAAACATCTCACGTGGGACACCCGTCGCGATCGCCGCAGCCACGCCGTCAGGATCGCGCGGCCAAGTCAGTTCATTGGCGAGCAAATTGACCGTGCCCAGCGGTATGAGCGCGACCGGTCGCCGCTGATCCGGCGCCGCCCGCGCAATGCCGTTGACGACCTCGTTGATGGTCCCGTCACCGCCGGCAATGGCGATAATCTCGGCCGGCGACGACGGCGCGCACAGGGCCAAAGCATAGCGTTCCGCATCGCCGCGACAGCGGGTCGCTTTCAGCCGTATCTGGCAACCGCGCCGGCGCAGCGCGCGCACGACCGACGCCAAACGGCCGCGCCGGCGCCGACCCGCGGTCGGGTTATAAATGATGGTGATTTGTCGCGGCATGTGCGCGTTGCCGCCCCCCGATGCCCTTGGCCCCAAGACGTAAGATCGCCACGCAATATTTCAATTTTGTTTCGATCCGCGTGAAAAGAAATCCACCGCTGGTACTTCGATCAGGCACGTGTCGATGATAATTTGGCCGCGCCACGACGACGATGGGACACATTTCGACAGGAGACCACGAACGTGGACGATCGCCTTGCCGCCGACCACGCCGTTCTTTGTGACGCCGTTCGCGCAGCCGGCGCTGTCGCCACGCACTATTTTGGCGGCCCGCTCGATGTGCGGGAAAAGGCGCCGGGTGACCCGGTCAGCAACGCCGATCTCGCGGTCAATGACAGCCTCCAGACCGCACTCATGGCGGCACGCCCCGACTATGGCTGGTTGTCGGAGGAATCTCCGGATTCACCCGAAAGGCTCGAACGGGACCGGGTTTGGATGGTCGACCCCATCGACGGCACCAAGGCGTTCGTGCGCGGTGATCCCGGTTATTCGATATCGGTCGCGCTGGTAGCCAACGGCCGACCGATTGCCGCCGCTGTCTATATGCCGGTCGATGACGTGATGGTCGACGCCACGGCCGGCGGCGGTGCCCGTCGCAACGGCACCGTCATTGCGGTCACCGGCGCCTCGACACTCAAAGACGGCACCTTGGGTACCGGCCGCTCCGAGACCGGACGATCGGCTTGGCGACTGTTGGAACCGGCGACAATCGCCGCATTCGATTCGATTGCCTGTGGCTTGTGCGATGTGGCGGCGGGGAAATATGACGCGGCGGCCTCGTTGACCGGCAAGAGTGACTGGGACATTGCCGCCAGCGATCTCATCGTCGACGAAGCGGGCGGCATCGTCACCGACGCTCGCGGACAGCCGTTCGTCTACAATCGGACCAAGACTCGCCACGCCAACGTCGTTGGCGCGCCGCGGCACCTTCTGGCGTCTATTTTGGCCGCTGTCCAGGCGACTTAGTCCTTTTGCGCCCACCACGACAGGCGTGCTAGTGTGACCATGATGTTTATCGGCCTGGTCTAAGAGCCTCTGTGAAGACCGCTAAACCCACGCGTGGCCATATGCCACCCGAAACCGACGCCATCCAACACAGCAGCGGCCGGCTCATTCGGCGGTTGGCGCGCGACTATTTGGCGCGCTCGCAACGGCGGATCGCGCTGGCTTTGGGCTGCATGGCCGTCACGGCCGCCACCCAACCGGCTTTGGCCTGGCTGATGGAGCCGGTGGTGCGCGACATCTTCATCGCCAGAGACGCCGCCATGTTGATGGTGGTGCCGTTGGCGGTGCTGGCGGTCATGGTTATCGGCGGCATCGCGAATTTCGGCCAAGCCTACACCATGAACTGGGTCGGGCTGCGGGTCGTGGCGGACATGCAGCATGATGTGTTCGCACATTTGATGCGCTTGGACCTCAGCTATCATCAGCGGGTGCCCACGGGGCAGTTGGTATCCAGGCTGACCAACGATTGCAATCTCGTCCGCCAAGGCGCTGCCGCGACCCTGACCGGGTTGGTCAAAGACCTGCTGACCGTGGTCTTGCTGGTTAGCTTGATGTTCTATCAGAACTGGGAATTGGCCCTGGTCGTGCTGTTCGTGTTTCCGCTTGCCGCTCTCCCAATCAACAAGCTGGGTCGGCGCATGCGCAAGGTGGTGACCAACACCCAAGCGGAAATCGGCCAGTTCACCGCCCTGCTCAACGAGTCGTTCCAGGGGGCGCGTCACGTTAAGGCGTATGGCATGGAAGACTACGAGGTTGGCCGCGCGGACCGCGTCATCGACAGGTTGTTTGGTCTCTACCTCAAGAACGCCCGCACTCGGGCGCTCACCGCGCCCTTGATGGAAACTTTGGGCGGCATCGCCATAGCCGCGGTCATCTTCTACGGTGGCGGTCAAGTCATCGCCGGCAAGGCGGAGGCCGGTGCGTTTTTCGCTTTTGTGACGGCGTTGTTGCTGGCCTATAGGCCATTGAAGAGCGTCGCCAATTTGAACACGGTGCTGCAGGAAGGCTTGGCCGCGACCCAGCGGGTGTTCACGGTCCTCGACATAGAACCATCGATCGTCGATCGGCCCGATGCAAAGCCGCTGCGCATCGGCGCTGGCAAGGTCGCTTTCGAAGGGGTCCGGTTCGGTTATGACGGCACAGGAGACGAAGCGCGGGCGCTGAACGGTTTGGATCTCACGGTCGACGCGGGGCGCACGGTCGCCCTGGTCGGCCCATCGGGCGCCGGCAAATCGACCGTTCTCAACCTGATCCCGCGTTTCTTCGATGTCGACGACGGGCGAGTCTTGATCGACGACCAAGATGTCCGTGATGTGACACTCAGCTCGTTGCGCGCCGCGATCGGTTTGGTCAGTCAAGAAATCACTCTGTTCGACGACACGGTGTGCGCCAACATCCGCTATGGCCGGCCGGATGCCGATGACGCCGCGGTCGAAGACGCCGCGCGCGCCGCGGCCGCGCATGATTTCATCCTGGCTCTGGCACACGGATACGACACCCGTGTCGGCGAAAATGGCGTCAACTTATCCGGCGGCGAGCGGCAACGAATCGCCATCGCGCGCGCCATGCTGAAAGACGCGCCGATCCTGCTGCTCGATGAGGCCACGGCAGCCTTGGACGCGGAATCCGAGCGATATGTGCAACACGCGCTCAGCCGATTGACACAGGGCCGCACAACCCTGGTCATCGCCCACCGTCTGGCCACCGTACGCAGCGCCGACTGGATCTATGTCATCGATCGCGGCCAAGTCGTCGAACAAGGCACCCATGCCACATTGGTCGCGCAGTCTGGCCTTTACGCGCGCCTGCATAGCTTTCAATTCAGTTCTGATGGCGATTCGGGGCGGCCGAGCGCATCCGACTCAATCGCCGTGGCGCAGGGCTGATGGGGGCGTCCGCGTCACAATCCGATGACCCCCAACCAGCCATGTTGCCGGCGCTCTATCGCGGCCTGACGATCGCGCTGTCGCCCCTGGCCGGGCCATTGCTGCGACGCCGCGTTGCAGCGGGCAAAGAAGATCCCGAACGGCTCGGCGAACGCTGGGGCATCGCCGGCGCGGCGCGCCCGCCCGGCACGCTGATTTGGATTCACGCGGCGAGCGTCGGCGAAGCGCTCTCGGTGTTGCCGATCATCCAACGCATCCTCGCCGATGCCGACGACCGTCACGTCTTGGTCACCAGCGGCACGGTGACCTCGGCGCGACTGCTGCGTGAACGGTTGCCGGGCCGGGCGCTCCATCAATTCGTGCCCATAGATCAACCGCGCGCGGTGCGTCGCTTCCTGGATCATTGGCAACCCGCACTGGCTTTATGGGTCGAATCCGAGTTCTGGCCCAATCTGCTGGCGGCGACGCAGGCGCGCGCCATCCCGACAGCACTGATCCAAGCGCGGCTATCGGCAAGGTCCTTTCGCCGTTGGCAGCAGGCGTCCGGCTTGGTGGCGCCTTTGCTGCGCGGATTTGCCGCCGTCTTGGCGCAAACCGACGCCGACGCGCGCCGCCTCGGTGCCTTGGGCGCCACCAACCCGATTGTCACCGGGACATTGAAGTACGCCAGCGCGCCCTTACCGATTGACGCTGGCGAGGCGGAAAATCTGCGCGCGGCGATCGACCAGCGCGCCCATTGGTTGGCGGCGAGCACGCATCCGGGTGAGCACGCGCAGATTGTCGCGGCACATCAACGGCTGGCCGAGAGCGATCCGGAATTGTTGACCTTGATCGCGCCACGGCATCCGCAGCGCGGCACGGACATCGCGGCCCTGGCGCGATCCGCCGGCGTGACCTGCGCCCTGCGTTCGCGCGGCGAGGCGATCACACCAGATACCGCGCTCTATATTGCGGATACCATCGGTGAGCTTGGCACCTTCTACGATGTCGCCAAGCTGGTTTTCATGGGCGGGTCGCTGATTGCCCATGGCGGACAGAATCTAATCGAGCCGATGCAAGCCGGCTGTACCGTCATATGCGGACCGTCGATGACCAACTTCGCGGAAGTCATCGACGATTTGTCGGCCGCAAACGCTTTGTGCCAGATCGACCGCACTGAGGACCTGGCCACGGTCGTGGGTAGGTTCCTGATGGCGCCGACCGAAGCTGCTTTGCTGGCCACGGCACAAGCCAAAGTGATTGTCGAGAAGGCCGGCGTCCTGGACCAGGTTTGGCGCCGGATCATGCCGCTGATCGCCCGCCTCGAGAGGCACGCCGATGCAGCCACCTGACTTTTGGCAGACGGATGGACTGCCCGCACGACTGTTGGCACCGGCGGCGTGGCTTTACCTTCGCGCGACGCGCCTGCGCAACGAGCGCGCCGTTGCCCGCGCCGCGCCGGTGCCCCTTGTCTGTGTCGGCAATCTGGTCGTCGGCGGCGCCGGGAAAACGCCGGTTGCGCTTTCCCTGGCCGATTTTCTCGGTCAGCAAGATCAGGTTCATTTCCTAACCCGTGGTTACGGGGGCCGCGCGACCGGCCCGCTGCGGGTGGATCCTTATCTGCACACCGCGGTTGACGTTGGTGATGAAGCCCTGTTGCTGGCCGACGTCGCGCCAACATGGCTGGCGCGCGATCGGGTTGCCGGGGCGCGCGCGGCGGCGGATGACGGCGCGACCCTGATCATCATGGATGACGGCTTCCAGAATCCGTACATCCACAAGGATCTGTCGCTGTTGGTTGTCGACGGCGCCGTCGGTTTCGGCAATCGGCGTGTGATTCCGGCAGGACCGTTGCGCGAGACCATTGGCGAAGGTCTGGCGCGCGCCGACACCGTGATCATCATGGGCCCGGACAACGCCGGTGTCGCCGGCCTGATACCTTCCCCGATACCGATACTGACCGCCGCATTGGTGCCCGCCGCGCCGGCGCCTTGGCCACAGGAAAGCCCGGTCATCGCCTTTGCCGGGATCGGCCGGCCGCAGAAGTTTTTTGATACGATCTACGACATGGGATGTCGGGTAATCAGCACCCATGAATTCGCGGATCACCATCCCTATATGCCACGCGAACTGACGGAACTTAGCGACGAAGCCGCGCGCGACCGGGCGGTCCTGGTCACCACGACCAAGGACTGGGTCAGGCTGCCGGCGCCCTTTCGCGGGTCGGTCTACACCTTGCCGGTAACCGTCGCCTGGCAGAATCCGGAGGCGCTCACCCAGCTTCTCACCAATGTTCCGCGGCCAACCTGACCGCCGTCGCGTGAAGCGGCTGCGCTACGCCTTGGAGTATTGCGTTGTTCGCGCCTGCTACGCGCTGTTTGGGGCGTTGCCGCTGGATGCGGCGTCGGCGCTTGGCGGCTGGTTGGGGCGCCGGATTGGGCCGCGTCTGGCATTGACCGAACGCGCCCGCGAAAACTTGACCCACGCCTTCCCCGACCGGAGCGAGGCTGAAGTTGACGCCATTATCGAGGGCATGTGGGACAATCTTGGCCGAGTCCTGGCCGAATATCCGCATCTCGGCGAGATCAAGGCGTTCGGCCCCGGGTCGCGTATCACGGTCGACGGCTTGGCGCATTTCGATCTCGCCCGCGATGACGGCCGCGGCGGCATTGTCTTTTCGGCGCATGTTGCCAATTGGGAAACGGGCCCGATCGCCGCGGCCCAGCGTGGTCTGCCGTTGATGCTCGTCTATCGGGCGCCGAACAATCCGTGGGTGGGCTCGCTCTTGGATCGCGCGCGCGCGGCGAGCCAGGGAGCGCGGGTGGCAAAAGGCCATCGCGGCATGCGCACCATGGTCGGCGACCTAAAAAAAGGTGCGCACATCGCCATTCTGGTCGACCAAAAATACAATGAAGGGGTGCCGATCCCTTTCTTCGGTCGCCCAGCCATGACCTCAACAGCGGTCGCCGATCTGGCCTTGCGGCTGGATGTGCCGATGGTTCCGGCGCGGGTCGAACGCGTGAAAGGTGCCCACTTCCGAATCACCGTCTACCCGGCGATGACGCCGCCAAATGATGCCGACCGCCGCAACGCGGCCATCGCCATGACCACCGCGATGAATCAATTGGTCGAAGAATGGGTGCGCGACCGGCCTGAGCAATGGCTGTGGATTCACCGTCGCTGGCCTAATGAGCCGGCGGCGGCGCCACCAAAGCGGGGTCAAGCCGCGCATCGAACCAGTTAACCCGCCAATCAAGATGGGCACCCGTCGACCGACCACTGGACCCAACCGCGCCGATGGGTTGGCCTCGCGACACTTTGTCGCCAACCGCCACCGCCGCGCTTTGTAGGTGCAAATAGCTGCTGGTCAAACCATGGCCATGGTCAAGGATGATCGTCAGGCCGGCTAAATACCCATCGTCGACCAACGCCACGACGCCAGCGCCGGCGGCCATGACCGGCGTGCCCGCGGGCGCGGCAATATCGACGCCATAATGTGGCGATCGTGGCTCACCATTGAGCACCCGTTGACTGCCAAAAACGCCGGTGATCGGCCCATCCAACGGCCAAGCGAATCCGTCGGCATAATAGGGCTCTGGCGAGTCGGTGCGTCGTGCCGCCCGAGCACGCGCCGCATCGGCGCGAATGCGTGCCAGGATCTCGTCGGTAAACGTCACCATGTTTTGCGGCAGGCGATTGATGTGTTGCACCTGATAGCGCCGCTGACGGACATCCAGATAGCGGCGGTCGATCGTGCCATCGGGCCGCCGTGCCTCGACCACGGCCTGTGGCCCTTGATCGCGGTGAAATCCGAATACGAATCCGCCGTCGGCGCTGACCCGCACCGGCCGGCCGTTGACCACGACTTGCGCGCCGGGCATGGTTTGGCCATGCATCAGACCGCCCTGTATCGGATCGCCGGATAGTACCAAATCGTTGGCTGCCGCCGGTGGGACCAGCGATGCCAACGAAACGGCGATGGCATACACGACCCGGATCACAGCAATTCGCCTTGACGATTGTTGGTCGGGCCCTTTGTCGGACCCGCTTTTTTGGGCTTGTCTCGGGGGATCGGCTCTGTTGGCCGTGCCGCGCCATTGCCCACCACCGCCGGAACGACACCGTCTTGCAGAGAGATATCGACCATGGCGCCGGGTTCTGCTTGGCTGACATGCTGCACGACGACGCCGGCACGATCGCGGACAACGGCGTAACCGCGCGCCAATACGCGCCGATAGCTCAAGCTCTCCAACATCTGCGCGGCAGTACCGAAACGTCGCCCTGCCGCCGCCGCCACCTGTTCGAACCCGCGCGCGACGCGGCGATCGGCGACCAGCCGCTGTAGCCGGGCATCGGCGCGGTCCACCCGCCGTGCTGCGTGGGCGCCGAGATCCGCCGAAAGCCGCGTCAACCTTGCCGTATCGCGGGCCAACACCGCGTGCGGCGTGGTCAGTTGCAGCAATAGATTGGTCAACGCCAGGTGGCCGCGTTGAAAACGGGCCGCCATCGCCCGGCCCAGCGTTTCGACGCGCTCATCGAGTCGTTGGGTGGCGTCCTCCAAAACCCGTTCCGGCTTCGGCAAACTGCGCGCCAGTGCCTCCAGCGTCCGTTGCCGATCTTGCAGCGCGCGGACCATGGCGCCAATCCGACGGCGCTCAATATCGCTCAGCGCGACCAACAGTTCGGTGCGCACGGGCACCGCCATCTCTGCGGCCGCAGTCGGCGTCGGCGCGCGCTTGTCGGACGCAAAATCAATCAGTGTCGTATCGGTTTCATGGCCAACCGCGGATATCAACGGGATCGCGCTGTCAGCGGCGGCGCGCACCACAACTTCTTCGTTGAAAGCCCACAGGTCCTCGATACTGCCGCCGCCACGGGCGACGATAAGCACATCCGGGCGGGGCACGGGGCTATCTGCCGCCAATGCGTTGAACCCCCGGATCGCGGCCGCGATTTGTTCTGCCGCACCTTCACCCTGGACCAAAACCGGCCACAACAAGACCGGGCGCGGAAAACGCGCCCGCAAGCGATGCAAAATGTCGCGAATGACGGCGCCCGTGGGCGACGTCACCACCCCGATCACGTCCGGCAAATAGGGGATCGGTTGCTTGCGCGCTTCGTCGAACAAGCCCTCGGCGGCTAGCTTTTTGCGCCGTTCCTCCAACAACGCCAGCAGCGCACCGACACCCGCCGGCCGCATGGTCTCGATGACGATTTGATAGCGCGACCGCGCGGCATAGGTTGTGATGCGGCCTTCGCATATCACCTCGAGACCGTTTTCGGGGCGAAATCTCAGGCCGCTTGCCGTGCCGCGCCACATGACGCCGTCGAGCACCGCCTTTTCGTCCTTTAGCGCCAAATAGACATGCCCCGACGCGGCCCGCTTGAAGCCGGAGATCTCGCCGCGCACGCGGACATGGCCAAACGCATCCTCAATGGTGCGCTTGAGCGCGGCCGAAACCTCGCTAACCGAGAAAGTCGGCAGATTGCGGCTATCGGTATCCGTGTCTGTCATGGGCTGCGCATGCTAATGCATAAACCATGACTGTGGAATCATCGGACAACGTTGACTCGGCCTGGGTCATCGGTTGCTATGGCGCCAATCAGAGTTGCGACGACGGGAGTCGATAGAACAGCGGATGAATCTGTTGGTATTGGGATCGGGCGGCCGCGAGCACGCCTTATGTTGGGCGATCAGCGCGTCGCCCCTGTGTGACCGCCTCTATTGCGCACCCGGCAATGCCGGAATTGGTGAAATCGCAACTTTGGTGGCTATCGACCCGGCCGACGCGGACAGCGTCATCGCTTTGTGCCGCGACCACGCCATCGACTTGGTCGTGGTCGGGCCCGAAGCGCCGCTGGTTGCTGGAATCGTAGACCAACTCGAGGCAGCCGGGATCGCCGCCTTCGGCCCAACCGCAGCGGCCGCGCGCCTGGAAGGGTCGAAGGCGTTTGCCAAGGACCTTTGTCGACGCCACGGCATCCCGACCGCCGCGGCCCGCCAGTTTGTGGATCCGGAAGCGGCCAAGGCATATGTTCGAAGCTGCGCCGCGCCGCAGGTCGTGAAAGTCGATGGCCTGGCCGCTGGCAAGGGCGTCATCGTGCCGGACAGCGTTGCGGAGACCTTGGATGCGATCGATCAGCTGACCAAGGACTTCGGCGCGGCCGCCGGTACGTTGATTATCGAAGAACGCTTGATCGGCGAAGAGGCGAGCTTTTTGGCGTTGGTCGATGGTCGAACGGCCCTGCCACTCGCCAGCGCGCAAGATCACAAGGCGGTCGGCGAAGGGGATACGGGACCCAACACCGGTGGCATGGGTGCCTATTCCCCGGCGCCGATCTTGACGGCAGATCGCGAGCAGCAGGTGATGGACGAAATTGTTGAGCCCGTGGTTGCCGCCATGGCGGCCGCCGGCACGCCCTATAAGGGGGTGCTGTATGTCGGCTTGATGATCACCGCGAACGGCCTGCGGGTGCTGGAGTTCAATGTTCGTTTCGGCGACCCGGAATGTCAGGTGCTGATGGCGCGCTTGATGTCCGACATTGTGCCGGCCCTGTTGGCCGCCCGCGACGGCGAACTCGCCTCGTTCACACTGCGCTGGCGGCCGCAAGCGGCGCTTTGTGTGGTGATGGCCGCGAACGGCTACCCGGGCAGCTATGAAAAGGGCAGCGCGATTTGCGGTTTGGACACGCTGTCCGATAACCCGAACGTGGTCGTGTTTCACGCCGGGACCCGCCGCGACGCCGATACGGTGCGCGCCCATGGTGGCCGGGTGCTGGGAGTCACCGGTATGGGCGATAGCATCGACGACGCCCGGCGGCAGGCCTATGATGCGGTTGATCGGATCAATTGGCCGGGCGGTTTTTGCCGCCGCGACATTGGTTGGCGCGCGCGCAAGCAGGCGCCGGCTTTGGAGTCTTAGACGTGAGCAGTGGCGTCGACACTGAAACGGAAGGTCGTGCCGAGCCGTCAGTTGCCTTGGTCGTGGATGCATGTTTGGAGCGTATCGCCCGCGCCGACGGAGACATTCGAGCCTGGCAGCATATCGCTGATGACGCCGCGCGCGCGGCAGCGCGTCAGATGGACCATGACGGTCATGCGGGTCCCCTGAAAGGCATGCCGATCGGCGTCAAGGACCTAATCGATACCGTCGACGCACCCACCACCTATGGGTCGCCGATCTATGCCGACCATCGACCGATCCGGGATGCCGCTTGTGTCGCCGCATTACGCAAGGCCGGCGCGGTGATCATCGGCAAAACGGTCACCACCGAGTTCGCCACGTTCAAGCCGCCGGTAACGGTCAACCCCCACAATCCGGCGCACACACCGGGCGGGTCGTCCAGCGGCTCCGCGGCGGCGGTGGCCGCCAATATGGTTCCCGTCGCATTGGGGACCCAAACTGCCGGGTCGGTGATTAGACCCGCCGCGTTTTGTGGCGTGGTCGGCTACAAACCAACGGTCGGTACCGTCCCTACCGAAGGCGTCAAGCCGCTGTCCGCCTATCTGGACACGGTCGGCACGCTCGCCCGCCACGTCCGCGATGCTGCATTGGTCGCTGCCGCCATGGCCGGCCCCAACGCCAAGCTGACCTTGGCCGATGCCGACGCCCTTGGCCAGCCAACGGCCGAGCAGACACCACCGAAACTGGGCTTCTGCCAAACACCTTTTTGGGATCGCGCCACGCCCGCGACCCAGCAGGCCCTGACAGAGCTTTGCGCGCGTTTGCGGGCCGCCGGTGTCAAAATTGAGGCGGTTACATTGCCGGATAGGTTCGCCGATCTGAATGACGCTCAGAATGTCATCATGTGGGGACAAAGCGCGGTGTCCTTGCGCAACGAGCGCTACAGCCGCCCGGAATTGCTGAGCGACGGCCTGCGCGCGCATTTGACGGCCGGCGCCGACCATGGCCCCGAACAGATCGCTGAACGCTGCGCGTTTGTCGATCAGCAACGCGACAAACTCGACACCATACTCGGCCCCCATGACGCCTTGATCGTGCCCGCGGCGATCGGTGAAGCCCCGACCAGTGAAACCACCGGCGATCCCCTCTTCAACCGCATGTGGACGGCTCTTGGCACGCCGTGTATCACCGTCCCGATCGCGCGCGGCCCGAATGGGCTGCCGCTCGGCGTCCAATTTGTCGGTCGGCTAGGCGACGATGGCCGGCTGCTGGCCGCGGCCCAATGGGTCGAAAGCGTTCTGTCGCAATCCACGTACTAAAACGGCATGCGTGACGGCGACTACGTGTTTGGGTTTGGGTCTTTGGTGCGCTTGACCGATCTTGCGACGTTTTTAGGGCGCGCACCCTTCGCCGACGACGAATTCGCCCACTGTCATTTGCGCGAGCATCGACGCAGCTGGAATATCGCCCGCGACAATCTGATGGACCTTCCAAAGCGGCCGCATTTTGTCTGTCCAGACAGCGGTGAACGCCTGGCCGTGTTCGTGACCGTGCTGAATATCCGTGCGCAGGCGGGCGCCGCCGTCAATGGCATTGCCTTTCGTGTTTCCGAGTCCGAATTGGCCAAATTGGATCATCGCGAAGCGAGCTACGACCGGATCGAGATGACCGGCGCGACCGACGTGGCCTTGCCCGGACGGTTGTGGGCCTATCGCGGCAAGGCGGCCGCCGAACGGCGCTACAAAATTGGCGTGGCTGCGGGCACGGCGGTCGTCAATCAGGCCTATCACGAATCCGTGGTGACCGGCTTTGCTGATCATGGGACCGATTTTGTCGATCGCTATCATGCCACCACTGACGCGCCGGCGGTCCCATTGCGGCCACTTAGACGGGTCGAGCCGATCTAGACCGCTTGGCGGCAAAGAACTTTTGCAGCAACGCGCTGGCACGACGCGCGTCGATACCGCCATAGACCTCTGGCCGATGATGGCAGGTCGGTTGCGCAAACATGCGCGCGCCGTGCTCGACGCCGCCGCCTTTCGGGTCCGCGGCGCCGAAATAAAGCCGGCGGACACGCGCAAAAGCGATCGCCTGCGCACACATAGCGCACGGCTCCAGGGTAACATAGAGATCGCAGTCGGCCAGCCGCGGCGTGCCGAGCCGTGCGGCGGCCGTGCGCAGCACCAACATTTCGGCGTGCGCGGTCGGGTCACGGTCCGTCTCGATGCGATTGCCGCGTGCGGCGACCACCCGGCCCCGGCGGTCGACCAACACCGCCCCGACCGGAACCTCGCCCTGCGCCATGGCGCGGGTCGCCTGCTCAAGGGCAAGTTCCATGAAACCAGGCGTGTTCATTCGGTCAACGTCACCGAGCCGGGCGGCCGGGTCAACCCCGCTGGCGATCGTTGCGCGGCCGTCGTGTCGACCCTATGTTCCCTGTCATGACCGCAACCCGCACAGCACCGGTGATCGGCGTCACACTGGACCACGAAATGCCCGGCAGCTATTCGAAGTTTCCGTGGTATGCCCTGCGTGAGAACTATGCCACATCGCTGGCCAAAGCCGGCGCCGTGCCGATCGCCCTGCCCCATGGTTGCGACGATGTGTCCGCTTATTTGGACCTGATTGACGGGTTGGTCATTACCGGTGGCGCCTTCGACGTCGACCCGGCCTTGTTCGGCGAGTCAAACCGCCACGATTCGGTGACCTTGAAAGCCGGCCGCACGGACTTCGAACTCGCGGTGACCCGCGGCGCGCTCGACCGCGATATGCCGGTATTGGGCATTTGCGGCGGCCAACAGCTGCTTAACGTCGCCCTGGGCGGCACCTTGATACAGCACATTCCCGATGCCATCCCCGGCGCCCTTGCCCACGAGCAACCCAACCCACGCGATCAGGCCGGCCACGGCGTGCGGATCACGGCCGGCACGCGACTGCGTGACATCGTCGGCTGCGATTCGCTGGATGTGAACAGCGCCCATCACCAAGCGGTGCGCGAACCGGCCCCGGGCCTGATCGTCGACGCGGTCGCCCCCGACGGTGTCATCGAAGGAATCGAAGCCCCGGACCGACGTTTTTGCCTGGGCGTTCAATGGCATCCGGAGTTTTCGATCTCACCCGGCGACGACGCCATATTGCGCGCGTTCGTCACCGCGTGTGCGGGATGACCCCGCCGTCAAAGCCGCCCCAGGGTGAACGTATTGCCAAGCGCCTGGCGCGCGCCGGCGTTTGCTCACGGCGCGACGCCGAGCGGATGATTGCCGCGGGCCGTGTTCGGGTCGACGGCACCGTTTTGACCAGCCCAGCCGTCAATGTTGGCCCCGACGCCAAGGTTGACGTTGACGGCAAGCGGATCGCCACGCCAGAGCCGCCGCGGCTGTGGCGCTTTCACAAGCCAACTGGCCTCGCCACCACCCACCGCGACCCCGAAGGCCGCCCGACCGTGTTTGCCGCGCTGCCAAACGACATGCCGCGGGTTATATCGATTGGCCGGCTCGATATTGCCTCAGAGGGCTTATTGCTGTTGACCAATGACGGCGAGCTGGCGCGGCGGCTGGAACTGCCACGTACGGGTTGGACTCGGCGTTATCGCGTACGCGTATTCGGAATGCCCAACCCCGCCGCCCTGGCATCGCTGGCCAAAGGCTTGCGCATCGAAGACTTCCGCTATGGACCCGTCAAAGCCGTGATCGAGCGGCAAACCGGCCGCAACGCCTGGCTGAGCGTGTCCCTGCAAGAGGGCAAGAATCGTGAAGTGCGCAAGGTCCTTGAACATCTCGGATTGCAGGTCAATCGCCTGATCCGGGTCGGGTTCGGACCATTCCAATTGGGCCAATTGAAGGCCGGCGCGGTCGCCGAGGTGCCGCGGCGGGTGCTACGGGAACAGTTGGGCGCCGCGTGGCACGCGTTGTCGGTCGGTGGAACGGCCAAAAGGTCGCGTCGATGAGAATTGTCGGCGGCCGATGGCGCGGCCGGCAATTGCAGGTGCCGGCCGGGCGCGAGATACGGCCGACCTCAGAGCGCGCCCGCGAGGCCGTGTTCGATCGACTGGAAAACAATCCGATCTTTGCCGACCATCGCCCCCAAGACGCCATGGTCATCGACGCCTTCGCGGGCACCGGCGCGCTCGGTCTTGAGGCGCTGTCGCGCGGGGCGCGTCAAGTCTGGTTTTTCGAAACCGATGCGCGCGCCCTAGAAGCGTTGAACGCCAACATTGAAGCACTCGCCGCCGAGGATCAGGCCATCGCGTTGCGCCGCGATGCCTGTCGGCCCGGCGCGGCACCGACGGCGTGCGGTTTGGCCTTTCTTGACCCGCCATATGGCACCGACCTGGCGGCACCCGCTTTGGCGGCGCTTCGTGACGGCGGCTGGTTAACGCCAGGCGCCGTGGCGATTGTCGAATCGGGGCACCATATGGAACTGCCCGCACCCGATGGCTTCGAGACCATCGACACGCGTCGTTACGGTGCCGCCCAGCTCACATTTCTGCGTGTGGAGCCGAAAAGCTAGAGCAGCGTGTTAGCGCCGGCCAAATAGGCGTTCGATATCGGCGCGTTTCAGCTCGACATAGGTCGGCCGACCGTGATTGCACTGTCCGGAATGGGGCGTGCGTTCCATCTCACGCAACAGGGCGTTCATTTCCGGCGCCGTGAGCGCGCGGCCAGCACGTACGCTGCCATGGCAGGCCATTGTCGCGCAGACCTCATGCAAGCGCTGTTTTAGTCCCAGCGCTTGCTCTATCTCGGCCACTTCGTCGGCCAGGTCGCGCACCAAACCGGCGACATCAACCGTGCCCAACAGCGCCGGCACTTCACGCACCAACACCGCGCCATCGCCGAAGGCCTCCAAAACCAAACCCAGCTCGGCAAGTTGCTCGGCGCGCCCAGCGAGTCCCTGCGCGGCCGCCATGTCGAGCTCGACGATTTCCGGCATCAGCAACATTTGCCGTTCAACGCCGCCCTTGTTCAGGGCGTTGACCATGCGCTCATAGACCAACCGTTCATGGGCGGCGTGCTGGTCGACGATGACCAAACTATCCTCGGTCTCGGCGACGATATAGGTGTTGTGCACTTGGCCGCGCGCCGCGCCGAGCGGATAAGACGCCTCTGGCGGCGGCGACTCGGTTGGTGGTTCGGTCAGGCGCGCCGCCGGCCCGGCATCGGCGAGCGGCGCCTGAAACGCCGCGGCGGCATCCGCCATCGCCTGGGATGGCGGATGTGGCACCTGCCAACGGGATGGTCCGGATGTCCCCGGGGTGGAGCCTGGCGCCAGCGCCGGCCGGGCCGCGCCCAAGGCGAACTGCGCGGTCGTGCTGGCGGCGCGGAAACCGGCCGCGTCCAAAGCGTGCCGCAGGGCACCGACGATCAGGCCCCGGATCGAGCCGCTGTCGCGAAATCGCACTTCCGCCTTGGTCGGATGGACATTGACGTCAACTTCGTGCGGGTCGAGGTCCAAGTACAAGGCCACCAAAGGATGCCGATCGCGTGCCAGCAAATCTTGATACGCGCCGCGGATCGCGCCGATGACCAGGCGATCCCGTACCGGGCGGCCATTGACAAAAAAGAACTGCTGGCGCGCATGGCCACGGTTGAAGGTCGGCAAACCAGCGTAGCCGCAAAGCCTTGCCCCATCGCGGGCCGCCTCGATCGGAACCGCATTGTCGGCGAAGTCACGGCCCATGATTGCCGCCAAACGGCTCAAGCGCGGATCGTCCAACGTCGCTTGCGCCGCGTCATAGCGGGCCAGGCGGCGTTGACCCGACACCAGGCGAAAGCCAATATCGGGCCGCGCCATCGCCAATTGATTGACCGTATCGACAATCGCTGTGGTTTCGGCGCGCGCGCTGCGCAAAAACTTCAAACGTGCCGGCGTGGCGTAGAACAAATCACGCACCTCGACCCGCGTGCCTTTTTGTCGCGCCGCCGGTTGCGGATCATTTACGACGCCGCCGTCGACGACCAGCGACCAGGCTTGGTCGGCACTGTCGGCGGCACGGCTGGTCAATGTCATCCGCGCCACCGCGCCGATCGACGGCAACGCTTCGCCACGAAAGCCGAGGGTGTGAATATCGAGCAAATCATCGCCCGTCAGTTTCGAGGTGACGTGCCGTTCAACGGCCATCGTCATGGCGGTCAGTGTCATGCCGACGCCATCGTCGGCGACCGCGACCAGGCTCTGTCCGCCCTCAGCGATCGTGATCTCGATATCGTTGGCACTGGCGTCGATGGCATTTTCAACCAGCTCCTTAACCACCGCCGCCGGCCGCTCGATAACTTCGCCGGCGGCAATGCGATTGACCAGATAATCAGGAAGCCGACGCAGAGCCATCAGAGGCCATGTGAGCCAAATATTCGCGCGCCAACACCTTGCCTTGCTCAACCGCCGGCTGGTTGAACGCATCGACGCCGATCAGCTGGGCGGCGATAATCGTTTCGAGCATGAAGTGCATCAGCAAGGCGCCAAGCGATTCCGGGGTCAGCGCCGACAGATGGATGCGCCGCACGGGGCGCCCGTTGCGCGCCAACGCCTCAGCGGTCGCGCGGTATTCGGCATCCAACAGATCGCCCATAGTGCGGCCGTGCAAATAGGCGAGCGCCGGATCATCGGCCAAATCATCATCGATTGGCGCGCCGGCGCCGACGCTGCCGACACCAATCAACGTGTACATTTTGTCAGCGCGGCCGGCCAAATAGAGCTGGAGCTGACTATGTTGATCGACCGTGCCCATGGCACGAATCGGCGTCGTCGAATCGGCATTCTTGCCGATGGATTCGGCCCACAATTGGCGATACCACATGCCGAATTCAGCCAGCCGATCGCAATAGGGCATCAGTACCGTGGTAGTGATGCCGCGCTCGCGCATTAAACCCACAGACATCGCCGCCCCACGCGCCGGTTCGCAATCGCTCGGTGCCGTCGCCGCAAGCGTATGGTCGAGCACCGCTTGGGCGCCGGCCCGCACCTTGACCACATCGATGCCGGCGATCATGGCCGGCAACAAACCGACCAGCGAGAGCACCGAAAATCGGCCGCCGACCCCCGGGTCGTGATCCAGTACCGTAAATCGCCAGCGCGCCGCCATGCGCCGCAGCGGATTGTCGTTGGGCTCGGTAATAACGGTGAACCGCGGCGCGATTTGAGCGTCGCCAAGGCGCGCGCGGACCGTCGCCAGCGCAATCAAGAATTGACTGATCGTTTCGGCGGTGCCCCCAGACTTGCTGATCACCAGGAACAGTGTGCGATGAAGATCCAAGCGCGCCAACAAGCCTTCGAAACTATGCGGATCGACATTGTCGACAAAATGCATCCGGGGCATGTGCGGCCGCTCGCCCACGGTGCCAAACAGCTGGTCGTCCGACAACGCCATGAGCGTTTTGCCGCCCAGACTGGAGCCGCCGGTCCCGAGCACGACAATATCGGACAAACGCTCGCGCGCGGTGGTTGCCAACGGCGCCAAACGGGCCAAATCGGCACGCGCGGCCGGCAATTGCAACAGCGGTAGCGCGCCGTCTTGGTGCCACGCGCGGATCTTGTCCAGCGCCGGTCCGCAGGCACCGAGCACGGCACCAAAGGCGGCCTCTGGCAGGCCAGCGGCGCCGATCTTACCGGTCAGGCATTGGCTGATGTCTTGGCTGTAATGCACGATGGCGGGCACCGTATCAAAGCCGAGCGGCCGCCGCCAAACATCAATTGACGGCGCTTGCCTCAACCCCTTCAGGGTTGCCGACCACCACCACCATCAACGACTCAGGATCGACAATGTCGCGGGCGACACGCGCGATATCCTCACGTGTGACAGCTTCCATCAAAGCATTGCGCCGTTCAATATAATCGATGCCCAGATCCTGCAGTTGCATGGTGACCAAGATATTCGCGACCTCCTGGTTGCTGTCGAGACGCAGGGGAAACGAGCCGGTCAAATAGGTCTTGGCGTCGGCCAGCTCCTTTTCCGTGACACCGTGATCGCGCAAGCGCGCCAACTCCGCGCGGACCACATCAAGCGATTCGCCGACCCTTTGGTTTTCGGTCGCCACGCTGCCAACGTGCAATGCGGTGTAGTCCAAAGGCATCAAGTAGCTGTAAATGCCATAGGCCAACCCGCGCTTCTCGCGCACTTCTTCAGTCAGGCGCGAGCCAAAACCGCCGCCGCCGAGGATATGATTCATGACATAGGCGGTGTAAAAGTCGGGGTGATCGCGCGACAAGCCGGGCATGCCGAACACCACCACGCTTTGCGGCACGTTCATGTTTTCGACAATGGTCCGACCTGTGTTAGCGATATGGACGGGGCCGATTTCGGTGGCTGACGCCTGCGTCGGCAGGCCGCCAAAGGTGCTATCCAGAAGCGGCCCCAGTTCGGCGGCACTGATGTCACCGGCCACGCCGATGACCAGTTTGTCGCGCGCAAACCGTTCGGCGACGAAACGTTTGAGATCCGAAACCTCGATCGCCGCCACTGTCTCTGCGGTGCCGGAGACCGGTTGGCCGTAGGGATGATCGGGAAACGCGGTCGCTGCCCACAATTTGCGCGCAACCTGATTGGGGTCGGTATCGCGCCGGGCGAGCGCGGTCAGGCTTTGACTGCGCACCCGTTCCACCGCTTCCGATTCAAAATGGGGCGCGGTCAAGGCCAAGGCCAAGAGCGCAAACGCTTCGTCGCGGTGCTCGGTCAAGGTTCTCAAACCACCGCCGAAGACATCGCGCGAAGCATTGAAAGTCATTTCGATCGCCAGTTCGTCGAGACGTTTCTGGAAGGCGAGCGAATCGTAGGGACCGGCGCCCTCGTTGAGCAGGCCGGCGACCAGTTCGGCCAAACCGGCCTTGTCTGCCGGATCGGTGCGGGCGCCGCCGCGAAACGCATAGCTCATGGTGACAAACGGTATCGATGGCTCTTCAACCAGCCAGGCCTCGACACCGCCTGTGCTGACGACCTTTTGGACCTGCGCGGCCCACGCCTGAGCCGCCCAGAAAACAATCAACACGGCCACGAGACCGCCCATTAGACCATATCCGCGCCCCTCACGGCGCCGGGCCGTATGTCCAACCATCGGTTATAACCTCAACTAGCTTGATTCGGCCGCCGGCCGCAAAACGCCGGAAACGGATTGCTCGGTCTTGAAAACGCTCTCAGCCGCGGCGATCACATCAGCTGCGGTTACCGCTTCGACCAAGCTCGGCCACGCCTCAACATCTTCGACCGCCAGACCGGCGGTCAGCGCGACACCGAAAATGCGCGCCACGGTCGACAGATTGTCGCGCGCATAGGTAGCCTGGGCGATCATGCCGAATTTGGCGCGTTGCAACTCTTCGTCCGCGACCCCGTCGGCAACCAGACGGGCAATCTCCGCTTCAACGGCCGCCACAACGGCCTCGGTATCAACACCATTGCGCGGCAATCCATAGAGCACAAAACTGCTCTGATCGAAGGAGACACCGTTGAAATAAGACCCGGCATGGTCGGCGATCTTTTGGTCGACAACCAAGGCCTGATACAGGCGGCTGGTGGTGCCACCACCAAGAATCTGCGACAGCACTTCCATGGCCGCGATTACGGCCGGGTCGCCAGTCCGGTAACTGGGCGCCAAATAGCTGCGCGACCATTCCACCGAGGCGACACGCGGATCGGCCATTTCCACGACCCGTGCCGCACGCTGCGGCGGTTCGGTTGGTCGAGCCCGCTCGGGAATCGGCTTGGCCGCGATGGGCCCATAGATGCGTTCGGCCATGGCCCGCAATTCGTCAGCCGTGATGTCCCCAACCACGACCAAAATGGCGTTGTTGGGCGCATAGTGCCGACTATAAAACACGCGCGAATCCTCGGCCGTGTAGGCGCGGATTTCGTGCTCCCAGCCGATCACCGGCAGACCATATGGATGCGACAGATACTGCGCGGCACTCAATTGTTCCGAGAACTGCGCGCGCGGGCGATTATCGGTCCGGCTGCGCCGTTCCTCCAGCACCACTTGCCGTTCGGTGAGAAAATCCTCATCGCCAAAATCCAGATTGACCATGCGATCGGCTTCCATTTCCATCACCATTTCAAGCCGGTCGCGGGCGATGTTCTGGAAATAGCCGGTATAATCCTGGGCGGTAAACGCATTGTCGTTGCCGCCATTGCGCGAAACGATCTTGGAAAACTCGCCGGCCGGCACGGTGGGCGTGCCTTTGAACATCAAATGTTCAAGCATGTGGGCGATACCCGACTTGCCCGGCGGCTCGTCGGCCGCGCCAACCCGGTACCAGACCGCGTGGTGGACCACAGGCGCGCGATGGTTGGAAACCACCACGACCCGCATACCATTCGACAATGTGAACGTTTCGGCACCAAATGTGGCACCGGCCTCGCCGGCTTGGGCCGGTTCGGCAGCGACTTGAAAACACATCAGCGCGCCACAAACAGCGCCCATCACCAGCCGCAATTGCGAGAATTTAGCCATGGGTCCTCCCGGGGGGTGGTCAGGATCGGCAGGCACAGCCGTGCGTCGCTTGGGGCGTCGCCCGGCGTATAAGCATAAGTTGGGTGACGTTCAGTCGCAGAACAAGCCTAACAATGGCCGCCGCGCACCACGATCATGTTATCCGGTCTGGCGATCGTGGTTCGGCGACGGGCGAGATCACGCTAAAATGGATTCAAGCCTTCCAGCGGCGCGCGCTCCTTGCGCTTGATCACTGGTGTCGCACCATGCGTGGCTGGTAGCCCGGCATCGGCATTTTCCTGTAATCGCTCCGATTCGGCGACCGGGTCGACAACGGTGCCTTGTGGCACGGTGTCCTGCCAAAACATCAACCCGGTCACGAAACTCTCGTCATCAGCGGCCAACACCCCGCTTTCCTGATTGACGACGTTGCGAATGTCGGGCTCGACCGCATCGGCGCCGGCGCGCCGCAGCATGGCCGTTTCACCATCTGATTGGCCGAACGAGTCCTGGTCGGGATCGGCGCCGGTCAGAATCCGTTCCGCCTGATCCCGCACGGCAACAGCTTGTGGCCGTTCAGCGCCCGGGCTCGGCGGCCGCAAATAATAGTCGGGCGGCAATTCCAAAGGCGCGTTCACCGCGACTTGGTACTCATCGGGAGATTTCTTGCCGAGACCCAAGGCGCCTTTCAGCGACTTGCTGGCGCACCCACCGACCGCCAAGCCGGTGGCAATGACAAACACACAGACAACTTGATTTCGCATCGTTCGTATCACCCCATTGGACGACGCTTAACGCGGTTCTAGTGTAGTGCCCGACGGGCGTGCCAGCAACGAACCGATGATCAACAAGCCGACGCCGATCGTAATAGCAGCATCCGCCACATTGAAGGCGGGCCAATGCCAGCCATAGGCATGAACATCGACAAAATCCACAACCGCATGGAAACGCAGGCGGTCGATGATGTTCCCGCACGCGCCGCCGATGGTCAGCCCAAGCGCGATCGCGTTCCAGCGCTCGTCGGTTCGCCACAACCAAATCACCAAGGCAATCGTGATCGCCAGCGCCAGACCGCTCAACAACCACGGACCGACCCAGGCTAAATTCGAAAACATGCCGAAGCTGACACCCGTGTTCCAAACCAAAACGATGTTGAGAAAGGGCGTGACTTCGATATAGGCGCCGGCGCCCGTGCCCATCGGCAAGAAATAATCCAGAACCCGCCATTTGCTGATCTGATCCGCGATCAGCACGACGAGCGCCACAAACAGCCCCAGACGCACCGGTGTGATCATGACGACACCGTGCTAGCCGGCGTCGGCGTCGCAGCCAACGCGGCAACTGCGTCGGCGCAGCGCGCGCACAATTCTTCGTGCTCCGCGATCTGTCCCACCGACGGCAAAAACTGCCAACAGCGGGCACACTTTTCGCCGCTCGCCGGCAGCACCAAAACCGCGACATCGTTCACGTCTGGCAGCGTAAATGCATCCGCGTCGGGCGGATCGGTCGACAACACGGCACCTGAAGTGATAGCAAGTTCAGCCAAGGCAGCGCCGTCCGTTAGCTCCAAATCCGCGCTGCTTAGCCATACCTTGACGGTCGCTTGCAGGCTTGAACCGATGCGTTTGTCGCGGCGGGCGATTTCCAGCGCACCGGTCACAACCCGGCGAATCGCGCGTAATCGCTGCCAGCGCGCCGCCAAGGGGTCGTCGCGCCACACCGCCGGGACCGTTGGAAATTGGCGCAGATGGATGCTGTCGTCATCGGATGGGAAGCGACATAGCCACGCCTCTTCGGCGGTGAAGCAAAGGACCGGCGCCAGCCACGCGGTCAAGCATGAAAACAGCTCGTCGAGTACCGTGCGCGCGGCACGCCGGCGCACGCTATCGAACCGATCACAATAGAGCGAGTCTTTGCGCACATCGAAATAGAACGCCGAGAGCTCGGCCCCGCAGAAGTTCTGCAACGCATTGTAAAACGTATGGAAATCATAGTCATCGCAGGCCTTGGCGCGGAGCGCGTCAAGTTCGACCAAGCGATGCAACACCCAGCGTTCAAGGTCCGGCATGTCGGCCGGAGCGAGCCGTTCGCGCTCTTCAAATCCGTGCAGGCTGCCGAGCAAATAACGCAGCGTGTTGCGAATCCGGCGGTAGCTGTCAACCAGTCCCTTGATGATTTCCGGACCGATCCGCAGGTCTTCGGTGTAGTCGGTCACCGCCACCCACCAGCGCAAGATGTCGGCGCCGTGCTGCTCGATGACCTTTTGCGGCGCGACTACATTGCCAACCGACTTGGACATCTTGCGGCCTTCGCCATCGAGCACGAAGCCGTGGGTGAGCACAGCGTCATAGGGCGCTCGGCCGCGCGTGCCGCAGGATTCCAATAGCGACGAGTGAAACCAGCCGCGATGCTGGTCGGAGCCCTCCAAATACAGTGACGCCGGCCACAATTGGCTGGGATCGGGTTCCAAGACGAAAGCGTGGGTCGAGCCCGAGTCGAACCAGACATCCAAAATGTCCTGAACCTGGTGATAATCGTCGGCATTGTGCGCGTTGCCGAGAAACACCGCCGGATCTTCGGTAAACCAGACATCGGCGCCGCCGGCCGCCACCGCGTCGGCGACTCGTTCAATCACCGCTTGATCGCGCAGGGGCTCGCCGGTTTGTTTATGCACGAACACCGGAATCGGCACGCCCCAGGCACGCTGGCGCGAAACGCACCAATCGGGCCGCGTCTCCACCATCGAGCGGATGCGGTTGCGCCCGGCCGCGGGAACCCAACGCGTGGCGTCGATTGCCTTGAGGGCCGTATCGCGCAGGTCGTTGGTGTCCATACTGATGAACCATTGCGGCGTGTTGCGAAAGATGACCGGCTTCTTCGACCGCCAGGAATGGGGATAGGCGTGCTGATAGGGCTGCGACGCGAGCAAAGTGCCAAAACCGCTGAGTGTTTCGATCACCTGCGGATTGACCTTGTAGACATGTGCGCCAGCAAATAGCGGCACATGGTCGAGAAAGCGGCCGTCATCGCCGACCGTGTCCGGCACCGGCAAATCGTGGGCGCGACCCAGTTCGAAGTCATCGGCGCCGTGACCCGGCGCGATATGAACGAAGCCCGTGCCTTGCTCGACATCGACGAAGTCGCCGGGCAACAGCGGCGGCGCGATTTGATAATGATCACCGGCCAAAGGATGCGTGGTCACGGTGCCGGCGAGGGCGGTACCCTTAACCGTGTCGACCAGGCGCCACGACGCGATTCCGGCGCGCGCGGCGACCGCCTCGGCCAAAGCCGTGGCGACAATCACCCGTTCGCCGACGACAGCGTGGCTGCCTTCTTCGATGGCCTCAACTTGGTAGACACCGTAGTCGATCGCCGCGCCATAGGCGACCGCCTGGTTGCCGGGCAGGGTCCAGGGCGTCGTGGTCCAGATGATGACCGACGCGTCCTTGGCCGCGGCGCTTGGACTTTCGGCGACGCGAAAACGAACATCGATCGCCGGCGATGTGATGTCATGATATTCGACTTCGGCCTCGGCCAGCGCCGTCTTTTCGACCGGCGACCACATCACCGGCTTGGCGCCCCGATAAAGTCCGCCATTGACAAGGAACTTGCCGATCTCGCGAACAATCTGCGCTTCGGCGGAATAGTCCATGGTTAAATAGCGGCGGTCCCAGTCGCCGATCGCGCCCAGGCGGATGAACTCGGTCATCTGCGCATCGATCCAGCGATCGGCAAACGCGCGACATTCGCGCCGAAATTCATCGACCGGCACATCGTCTTTGTTTTTGCCGCGTTTCCGATAATCCTGCTCGATCTGCCATTCGATCGGCAGCCCGTGGCAATCCCAGCCGGGAATGAAATGGGCGTCGCGGCCGGCCATCTGCTGCGACCGGTTGACCACATCTTTCAGGATCTTGTTGAGCGCATGACCGATATGGATCGGGCCGTTGGCATAGGGCGGGCCGTCGTGAAGGATGAATTTTTCGCGTCCGCGCGCGTCGTCGCGCATACGTTGCCACAAATCGATCCGCGCCCAGCGCTCCAAAATGTCCGGCTCGCGCTTGGGCAGACCGGCCTTCATGGGAAACGGTGTTTTGGGCAGAAAAACGGTTGATTTGTAGTCCTGGCTCACAATCGATCTCGCAAACTGTCGGGTGCCGGGGTCGGCTTCGAGACGTTATTGATTGAACGCGGTGCGTCCCGCGGCCTGGGGCGGAGTCGCACCGGTCAGCATAAAGCGGGCGTTGCGGCAATCTTCCGCCATTTGTGCCGTCAACGCGTCAACGCTGTCGAACTTTTCCTCGCGCCGGATCCAATTGACAAACGCGACTCTCAAATAGCGTCCGTACAGATCGCCGTCAAAATCGAAGATGTGCACCTCCAACACCAGGCGTTGGCCGCCAAAGGTCGGCCGTACGCCGGCGCTGGCAACGGCCGGCAGCCATTCGGTGCCGGTACGCCCGACGATCCCGGCCCACACGGCATAAATACCGTAGGCGGGCTCCACATGCCCGTTGAAATGCAGGTTCGCGGTTGGATACCCCAAGGTGCGGCCGCGCTTGTCGCCATGGCGGACGCGCGCTTCGACCTCCCACAAATGGCCCAAAATAGCTGCCGCCAGACGCGGTTCACCGCGGCGCAAGTAACCGCGAACACGGCTGGCGGAGTAGACCTCGCCGGCATTGCCAATCGCGGCCACACGGGTGACGCCAAAGCCCAGGGCTTCGCCCGCCGCCGCCAGCATGGCGTGATCGCCGCCGCGGCGTCGGCCAAAATGGAAATCGTGTCCAATCACGACATGACGCGGCGCCAATCCGTCGCGCAGCACATCATCGATAAAGGTCGCGGGCGATTTTTGGCTGAACGCCTTGGTGAACGGCGGTACAAACATGACATCGACGCCACATTCCATGAGCCGTCGCGCCTTGACCCGAAACGGAGTCAACCGCAGCGGCGCCGTCTCGGGCGCCAGTACCTTGGCCGGATGGGGTTCAAAGGTCATGACGCCCAGCGGCGCGCCCAACGGCCGCGCGATCTCAGCGGCTTGGCCAATGACACCGCGGTGACCCAAATGGACGCCATCAAAATTGCCGAGCGCAACCACAGCGCCGCGCAAATCGTCAGGAGTCGTCCGATAGTGGCGGACAATGCGCATGGCTGGCGCGTTTAACCCATCTGCCGATGGTTGGCAACCGACGCGCCTGCGGCACGCGTCCCCGGGCCGCTGACCAGCGCTAGCTACCGGAGCGCGCCATCACCACAGCATGGCCTTCAATCACGGTTTTGCTGCCGACCGTGCAGACGGTATCCAACTTGGCCCACTTCTTTTCAGGGTACAATTCGGCGACGGTCGCCCGTGCGACCACGGTATCGCCGGCCCTGACCGGGGCACGAAACCGCAAATCTTGGCTGACATAAATGACCCCGGGCCCGGGCAGTTTGGTGCCGAGCACGGTCGAAATCAGCGTTGCCGACAGCATACCGTGGGCGATCGTGCCACGAAATCTCGTCTGCGCGGCATATTCGTGGTTCAAGTGGATGGGATTGGTATCGCCGGAAATACCGCAAAACAGAACAATGTCGCTTTCGGTGATAGTGCGGCTATAGATGGCGGTCATGCCGACCGTCAGGTCTTCAAACGCAAGCCCGTCGAGCTCTGGCGCATAGGCGGCGAAGTCGCCGTCAGAAACGGCACGTGTCGCGCCCTTACCGTTTCCGGTTGGCGCCTGCGGCGCCGCACGGTTGTCTGCGGGAACGCCGTCCGACATGATATGATCCCCTCTCCGGCTTATCTATTGTTGCAACGCAATATATATGTGCGCTGCAGCATGGGCAAGCATTCAGGCTTATAACGTCTCAGCAACCGCACGTTGCAATGCAATATTCGGGCCATAGCAGCGAGGTCGGCAGCACGTTCGGAACAGGTCGATCCTAGCGCGGAAATGACAACAGGAAATAAAGATGGCGGGGCCAGCCGGCGGCGCCGGGCGCTGGCAGTGGCGTTTGGCGCGCTTGTCCTCGGCGCCGCAGCGGGTGCTTGGCACATGATAGGCCCGTCCGGCCCACCCCCCAACGCGCGGGCGATTTTTTTGGACCTGCACCGCAATATCTACACCGCCTTTGACGAGCAGACTGAAAGTGCCGTTTATGACGTGCTCAGTCGCAGTGTCGATGGGCCGCTGATGTCGAAACTCTATAACGAAGTCTACCAAAGCTTGGTACGCCAGGATCTGGGTGGCGCCATCAGTCGGGTCAGTTCGGTGACGGTGATGTCAACCGACATCGCGGCATCGACCCGCGCCGATGTGCCGGGCGCCAATCCGTTCGATGTCAAGGCGTTGTGGTTGGTGGTTGGCCATGTCACCCATGAAAGCCACACCCACGCGCGGCTCAACCGCTATGAAGGCGTGTTTACGATCGCCGACATCGACGGCGATTGGAAAATTGTCGATGATCGGATCTTGTCGCAAACGCGTCTGTCCGATGATCAAGCCCCGGTCGCCGCACCGACCAGCGACGCGGCAACCGCGCCTGGACCGACGCCATGATCACGATTGATCAGCTGTCTTTTGCCTATGGCGGCCACGGATTTCAACTGGACGTGCCGGCACTGACCATTGCCGACGGCGAGAAATTGGCGTTGATCGGGCCCAGTGGCTGCGGCAAGACGACTCTGGCCCATTTGATCGCGGGCATCTTGGTGCCGCACGCGGGCACGATCACGGTGCGCGATACGGTGATCAACCACATCGACGATGCCGCGCGCCGGCGTTTTCGGCTGACGCATATCGGATTTGTGTTTCAGCAGTTCGCCTTGCTCGACTATATTACATGTTATGATAATATTACGCTGCCAAATTACATTGGTTTCGATGCGGCCGGCCCGCGCGCTGGCGCCGGGGTCGTGCAGAAGCTGGCCGACGGCCTGGGGATAGGCGACAAGCTCAACCGGTTGCCCGGCACGCTGTCACATGGCGAGCGGCAACGGGTGGCGATCGCCCGCGCACTGCTGTATGCGCCACCACTGGTGATCGCCGACGAACCCACCGGCAATTTGGATCCCGAAAACGCACGCGCGATCATGACTTTGATCCACGCGCATGTGGACGCGGCCAAATGTACGCTGCTGATGGTCACGCATAACCATGATTTGCTCGACGGTTTCGACCGTGTCATCGATGTCACCCGGCTGCGGGCACCGTGACGCCGATGCGCGCGGCCCTATACCTGGCATGGCGGCATATCGCCTTTTATCGCGGGCGCAGCGCGATTTTGGTGGTGGCGCTTGCGATCACCGTGTTCCTGCCATTGGCGGTGCAGCGCTTGATCGACCATTACGGCGCGGCCTTGGTTGAACGCGCCCAAGCGACGCCGTTGGTGGTCGGCGCCAAGGGCAATCGCTACGACCTGGTTCTGAAAAGCCTCTATTTCGACACACCCTATGATGAACAGATCAGCCGCGCCGATGTCGCGACGATCAAGGCGCGCGATTACGGTGCCGCCATCCCCCTTCACGTTCGCTACACCGCCCATAAATATGTTGACACGTCGGCAAGCGCCGCCTGGCTGGAGAGCGCCGCCGTGGTCGGCACCGACTTCGGCTATTTCGACTTTCGGCGCCTGACGATGGCCGCCGGCACCTTGCCGCTGTTGTTGGGCGACGCGGTGGCGGGCGCCGGCACGGCCGATCGCTTGGGCCTGGGTCCTGGCGACAGCGTGCTGACTGATCCCGTCGGCGCCTACGACCCGGCACGCAGCTTTCAGCTGAAAATGCCGATCGTCGGCGTGCTCGCCGAGACCGGAACGCCTGACGACGACGCGATTTTCGTCGATGTCAAGACCGCCTGGGTGATCGACGGCATCGGCCACGGCCACACCGATGTCTCCACAACCGAGACCAGAGCGCCCATCGATGTCGCGCGCAGCACTGACAAAAACACCGTGACCACCCCAGCTTATGTCGCCTATCAGGAAATTACCGACGCCAATCGCGGCAGTTTCCATTTCCATGGGCCAGCCGAAACCTTTCCATTGACCGCGGTCATCCTGCGCCCTCGTGACGCCAAGGCCGAGACCATTGCGCGCGGCTGGTACAATCTTCACCAAACCCGCGATTTGTTGGTCCCCAGCGAGGTGATCGATGAATTGCTCGGCCTGGTGTTTCGGATTAAACGCTTTTTCGATGCCAATGTGGCGATGGTGTCGATCGCCATGGCCCTGCTGGTGTCGTTGGTTGTGATGCTCAGCTACCGCTTGCGCAAACCGGAACTCGACACGATGTTTCGCCTGGGGTGCGCCCGCGCGACAGCGTTTCGTTTGCTGGCCACCGAGCTGGCCATCCTGGTCGTTGCCAGCTTGGCATTGGCCTATCTGGGTGCGGTGGCCGTGACCGCGTTGGCGCCGGCACTGATCGGCGGTGGTGTAATTTGACGGGGATCTGAAAACATGTGGCTGCGTTGCTGTCGACTTATTTGGGGCCTGGGGTTGGCCGCGTGCCTTGCGGCCACTGCCGCCAGGGCCGCTGGCGATCGTCCGATCATTTATACGTCGTTTTATCCCACCGAATATTTCGCCGCGCGCATTGCGCAGCCGCTGGCCGATGTGATCAATGCATTACCCGATGGTGCCGACCCGATCTTCTGGGTGCCGGATCGCGCGACATTGGCCGCTCTGCAACAAGCGGACTTGATTCTTTTGAACGGCGCCGGCCTGGAGCGGTGGACCGACCTGGTCACATTGCCGGAAGACCGGACCATCGTCACGGCGATGCCATTTGAGGATCAGTGGCTGCGTTACGAAAACGCCGTCACCCACAGCCACGGCACGGATGGCGAGCACAGTCATGAAGGGCTGGACGGCCACACCTGGCTGGACCCGGTCTTGGCCAAAGCGCAGGCGGAGTCCATTCGATCCGCCCTTGTGGCACGCTTTCCAGACCATGCCGATGCGTTCGCCGCCGGTTATGCGCGGCTTGCCGCTGATCTTGATCAATTGGATGACGCGCTTACGGCGTTGGCGGCAACAGTACAAGACACGCCTCTTTTTATGTCACACCCGGCCTACAATTACATCGCCCGGCGCTACGGCTGGAATTTCGTCAATTTGGATCTCGACCCAGAGGTCATGCCGTCCGAGGAAGACTTGGCCGCCATCCGCGTGCGACAGCAGGCGCACCCCGCATCAATTCTGATCTGGGAAAGCGCCCCCCAACACGCCGTCGCTGACCGATTTCACCAGGAACTGGGCGTGCAAAGCGTTGTGTTCACACCGGCCGAAAACCCGGACGGCATGGCTGACTATCTCGCCATCATGGCCGGCAATATCGAACGGCTGCGGACCGCAATCGCCGCGCTCTCCTCGTAATGCGTCCAAACAGGGTGATTGCCTTCCGCGCACGCCGCGCCGATCATGGTCGCGGAGTCGCTTTGCAAATGAGAGGACGCCATGGCCGATCGATTGAAAGACAAAGCGGCGGTGGTCACCGGCGCTGGTGCCATCGGCCCGGGCTGGGGCAACGGCAAGGCTGTCGCGACATTGTTCGCACGCGAAGGGGCGCACGTGTTCGCCATCGACATCAACGAGGGCGCCGCTCTTGAAACCAAGGCTATCATCGAGGCCGAAGGCGGCACCTGCCGCGCCCACCAGGCCGATGTCACCGACAGCGACGCCATCGCGCACGCCGTAGAGGCCTGCATCGCTGCGTATGGCGGCGTCGACGTGCTGCACAACAATGTCGGCATTGTGATCGATGGTGGCCCCGTCGAAACCGCGGAAGACGATTGGGAACGCGGCGTGCGCGTCAACCTGAAAAGCGCCTATCTGATGTGTAAGCATGTGTTGCCGGCGATGGAATCGCGCGGCGGCGGCAGCATTATCAATGTCTCGTCAACGGCGGGAATCCGTTGGATGAACGTGCCCTATACGGTCTATGCCGCGACCAAGGCCGCTCTGCTGGGGCTGACCCACAATGTCGCCGGCCAATATGCCGCCAGAAACATCCGCTGCAATGCCATTCTGCCGGGCATTATCGACACGCCGCTCTTGCGTAAGATGCTGGCGGACATTTACGCCGCCGAAGACATCCCGGCGCTGATTGAACGACGCGACAGCCACATTCCCATGCGTCGCATGGGCGATGCGTGGGATGTTGCCTATGCCGCACTGTATCTGGCTTCCGACGAGGCCAAATATGTCACCGGCGCCCAGCTCGCCGTTGATGGCGGCATGAGCATCAGCGCCATGTCCGGATAAAACCACAGGATTGGGAGAACGTCGCCATGGTTGCCATCGCAAGTATCAAAGCCAGCGCCCATTCCTGCGTGTTCGATCGCGATGTGGTGCGCCTTGGCCTCGGCGCCAACGTCAAACGTGACACGGTGATCGTGATTGTCACCGCTGACGACGGCACGGTCGGCATTGGCGAGGCCCATCATGGCCAAAATGCCACCGCCATGGCCGAGGTCATCGAGGCCGGCCTTGGCTCGTTGATCATCGGCGCGGACCCGTTTGATACCGAAGGCATTTGGGCCAAGCTGTGGCGGCAACAGATCGTCACCCACGGTTTGGGCGCCGGCAGCGTCATGGCCCTATCCGGAATTGACGTCGCCCTATGGGACTTGAAAGGCAAGTTGCTGAGCCAACCAGTTTATCGCTTGCTCGGCGGCGCGCGCAAACGGATCCGCGCCTATGCCGGCGGGCTCAGCCTTGGCTTTCAGCCGCTCGATACATTGGAGCACGAAGTCGCGGGCCTGTTGGACCAAGGCTACACGGCGATCAAAATGCGCGTTGGCGACACGCCAGCCAAGGACGCCGAGCGGGTCGGTCACATCCGCGAGACTTTCGGCGACTATCTCGACATCGCCGTCGACGCCGCGACACGTTACACCGTCATGGATCTGCCCGACGTCCTGCGCTATTGCGAGGCCAACCGGGTTTATTGGCTGGAAGAGCCGTTCGCGCCGGACAACGTCCCGGCCTATCAAGAGCTACGTCGGCGCACCAACATTCCGATCGCGGCCGGTGAGAACCACTATACCCGCCAGGCGTTCCGCGACCTGTTCGAAGCCCGCGCGATTTCCATCTGCCAAGCCGATTGCATGAAAACCGGCGGCCTGACCGAGCTTAAGAAAATCGCCGACATGGCCGCCGCATGGCACATCCCCTTGGCGCCGCACACCAGCCACAGCGTGATCTCCATGGCCGCCAACGCCCATTTGCTGAGCGCGGTGTCGAACGGCCTGATCTATGAAGCCGATGTGGCCAAGGTCAATCCATTCCGCACGGACCTGGCCAAACCGGCCCTGACTGTGGTCGACGGCCATATCGAACCGCCGGACGCGCCCGGCTTGGGCCTGACCATCGACCAGGCTGTTCTCGACGCCCACCCCGGCGTCGCCGGCCCGTGTTATATTCCCGGCGCTTAGTGGAATAATAATCAGCCGGCCGCGTCAATGTCCTCGAACACCTGGCGGGCAATACGGAAGCTGTCGATGGCCGCCGGCACGCCACAGTAAATCGCGGATTGCAGCAGGATTTCGCGGATTTCGTCGCGCGTTACCCCGTTTTGCAGGGCGCCGCGGAGATGGAGTCTGATCTCGTGCGGCCGGTTGAGCGCGGTGAGCATGGCCAAGTTCAACATGCTGCGGGTCTTTTTCGGCAGGCCCGGCCGGCCCCACACCGCGCCCCAGCAATATTCGGTGACCAATTCCTGCATCGGCCGATTGAAATCGTCGGCTTTGGCGATTTGCCCGTCGACATAGTCGGCGCCGAGCACGCTCTTGCGGATGCTCAGGCCTTTATCAAACATTTCTTGGTCCACGTCCCAGCCCTCTCACTCTGTGCGCATAATAGAGGCGGACGTTACCATGACGGCGGTCGGCGGGTCAGCCGCCGCGGCGCATCATCGCCAGGTCAGCCGCCGCGCCCCGGTATCGTGAACAACAGCTGTTCATCAGCGTCGTGAACAAAGGCGAAGATGTCGGCCAATTCTTCGCCCGTAATCGTGATCTGGTAGCCCAAGTCCTTTTTCTGCAGCGCGATCATGTCGGACGCGCCGGTCCACATGCGTGCGGAGAACTCGAACGGATTGGCGAGACTTGGTTGACGATAGGCGTCCAAGGCGGGCGCCGCCTGTCCGCCGACACCGTTGACCGAATGGCAAATCACGCAACCCTTGGCCGCAAACAAGATTCGCCCTTCACGCGCATCCATGGCCGGTAATTCCACATCGACGCCATCGCTGTCGCCAAGCAAGTCACCTTCCAACACGTCTTGTCCGAACGCGGGCAGCGTCATGCCAACCAGTGCCAACAGCGCAAGTGCTTGTCCAATGCCGCGCTGACAGTTCGTAGATCGTGCCATGATCACCTCAATTTTCTTGATACTGTGCAAATGTTGGCACAGTTCGAAACGAAGCGCATCCGATTGCATCGCAATCACGATGTTACACCGACATTACAGATGGACTTCGGCAGCGCCGAAAATTAAAAGATACCGGCGTAAAAGGCTTTCCCATACACGCCTAGATTGGCCAGAACGCAAAGGTTCGTGAGGAGAATTTCCATGCAACGATTTGTCGCTCTTTGGGCCGCTTTCGCTTTGGTGACCGGTGTCGCCGTGGCTGACGCCCAAGAGGCCACGCCGTCAGGTGTCTATCTTATTTATGATGCTTCCAACTCCATGTGGGGTGAATTGCCGGATAAGTCGCGAAAATACGCGGTTGCGCGCAAAGTTCTCGATGACTTCCTGGGCCAAGAGTTCGCCGGCCGTGTGACTGCTTTGCGTATCTATGGCCACAACAACAAGAGCGACTGCCAGGACACGCAACTGATGGTGCCGTTCGCCGCTGCGGCCGAAAATGCGAACGCCATGCGCACGGCCATCGAATCGGCGCGCCCGACCGGTAAGACACCCATCACCCAGTCACTGCGTGCCGCGCGTCAGGACTTCGGCGACCGCGGCGGCGACATTTTGTTGATCACCGACGGAATCGAGACGTGCGACATCGACCCGTGCGACCTGGTGGCCGCGTGGCGTGATGCCCGCATCGGCTTGCGCGTGCACGTGGTCGGCTTGGGGTTGGACGCCGATGTGAAATCGGCCATGAGCTGTGTTGCGGAGACGTCCGGTGGTCGCTATGCGGATGCCGACTCGGCCGACAGCTTGACGGCCGCCCTGAACACGGTTCGCAGCGCCGCATTGGCGCCGGCACAGCCCGAAGCGCCGACCACCGAGACGGCTACCTCTGAGCCGGATGCCGACACGGGTGCCGACACAGGTGCCGCCGAACAAGCCGACGTGACGACGGCCGCGGCCATGACCGAAACTGCGCCCACCGAGCCGTCGCGCTTGAAACTCGTGGTTCTGGATCAAGACGGTCGCCGCTATTTCGACGTGGCGGCGCTGATCAAGACCGAAGGCCGCGCACAATACAAACTGGCGCTGTTTGGCGATAATGAAGTCGCGCCCGGTGATCATCAAATCACGGTCGGCATCAGAACCGCGGACGGCAGCCTTTACGCGCCGGTCACCCAAACGGTGGCGGTGCGCCGCCCCGGCGTAACCACGGCCTATATGAAAGTGAAGCGGCCACCAACCGTCAGCGCACGTTTTGTCAAGGACGGCGCCGATACCCCGGGCGCGAAAATCACCGCTTACAAGGATGGCGAACGCGCGTTCCGTTTTGATCCCGCCGAAACCGTGTATGCGGCACCCGGTGATTATGAGTTTCGCGCCCAACCCGACGCCAACAATGATCTGACCGTCGCGGCAACACTGGAACCGACGACGGACGCGCGGTTGACCTTCGACGTAATCGACCCGGTTCAAGTCGCGTTCGCCTATAAATTGTCGGGCGGTGAAACCGTACTGCGCGATACCGAACTGTGGCAGGGCGGCGAGAAGATCTATGGTGTCGCTGCCGAAGGCGGCGGCCCGGTGATGCCGGGCGTCTACGACCTGGTCGCGCTCGACAAATTAGCCCCCTACGCAATCGACAAGATCGAAGTCAAGAACGAGCCCGACCAAACGCTGGAGTTGCCCGTTGACGTCGGGTACGTCATCGTTTGGTACGACCCCTCAGGGATCTACAAACGCGCGCCCGCGCGCGCCTTTATCCGTGCTGAATCGCAAAAAGGCCTATCGGGCGAAATCACGCCAGATACGCCGCTGGCGCTATTGCCTGGCGAGTACACAGTGCAGGGCTGGAGCCTGGCGGGTACGTTCGCCCCGGTCAAGGTCAGCGTCGGGGTCGGTGAAACCGTCAGCGTGGGACTAAAACCGACCCGCGATTAGCGGTCGCCACCATTGAGCTGTTGGAGATACTGGTCGACGAAGTCAAAGTCGACCAGCTCCACATAAGCGTTGGTCAACGCCTTGGTGATCGGACCCGGTATCGTGCCGTCACCGATGGGCGCGCCATTGATCCGGTGCACGCCGCAAATGCACAGGCTGGTCGAGGTGAGAAACACTTCGTCGGCGGTATAGCCGTCGAACAGGCTGACGTCGTCTTCGACCAAGGGAATACCTTTTTCCTTGGCCAGGTCGATCACGGTTTGGCGGCTGACGCCGGGCAGCACATAGCGCGCGGTCGGCGTATAGACCGCGCCGCCACGGACGACAAAGATGTTGCTGCCCATGCCTTCGCATAAATTGCCGTTGACATCCAACAACATGGCCCAAGCGTCCGGCGTGTGTGCCTTCGCTTCCAAGTCACCCATCACCAAGTTCAGATAGTTGTGCGACTTGGCGTTGGGACTGAGCGCATCGGGCGGTACCCGCCGCACCGACGGCACCACGACATCAATGCCGTCGCGGAACAAATGCGCGCGCGGTTTAAGCGGCAGCGGCGTGCATTCGACGATCACGTTGGGTTTGCCGTGGCCCGAGATATCTGCGCCGGCCGGTTCCTCGCCGCGACTGATGCGTTGGCCGACCCAATAATCTTCGCCTTCGCCCAGCAAATGGAGATTACGCTCCAGCACCTCGTTGGTGATCGAGATCATTTCTGTGGGCGACAGGCCGGGGTCGATCTGCACGTACCGCAACGAGCGATACAGCCGATCGACATGCTCCTGGATTTTGAAAATGCGCCGTCCAAAAGTCCGCGTCATGTCGAAGACAGCGTCGCCATATTTGAAGCCGCGATCACGAAATGGGATCGCCACCCGGCTTTCCGGCAAGAATTCGCCATTGAAATAGGCAACCCGTTCATTGGCCCGTTCGGTCATTCTGTTGGCCCTCCTGTGGCGCGCGCGGCACAATCGTCAAACGACACCCAAAGCTTAGGCCCGAAGCGCGGTGTTCTTGAAGCGAATTCCCGGGGCATCTGGCATGCTTTGGTTCAGCCCCCCGGGTCGCCGTGCTAAGCGTTTCGCAGAATTGTGATTTTGGCATCGGCGTCGAATCCCCATATCAACGATACAGGCACCATCATGACCATCATCGGGCCCGTGACATGCGCATTAAGTTGAGGCCGTCCCTTTCCCGCCGGCGCCTGCTGCGCGCCGGCGCGGCGGCGACCCTTATAGCGCCGCTGGGCGCGTTCCGGTCTTTGAGTGGCGCTTTCGCGCCGTCGGCCGAGCTTTGGGATCGTTGGCTGGCCCACGACGAAGGCAATGACATCGAACCAAGCATGGCCGCTTGGGATGATCTGCTTGGCCGTTACGTGCGCGCCAGTGCCCAGGGGCCGACCCTGTTCGACTATGGCGCGGTGACCGCGGCAGACCGCGATACGATCAAGCGTTTCGTCGCCGAGCTCAGCGCGGCTCCAATGAGCGCGCTCGCCCGGCGCGCGCAGTTGCCTTGTTGGGTCAATCTGTACAACGCGCTGACCGTCGACGTTGTCTTGGACAGCTATCCGGTCGCCAGCATCCGCGATATCGACATTTCGCCGGGTTTGTTCGCCAACGGCCCGTGGGACAAACAGTTGGCCGAGGTGGAAAGCGAAGCGGTCACCCTGAACGACATCGAGCATCGGATCCTGCGACCGATTTGGCGCGATCCCCGCGTCCACTACGTGCTCAACTGTGCATCGATCGGCTGCCCCAATCTTGCCCCCAACGCGTTTTTTGGCGAAACCATGGACGCCGCCATGGACCGGGCCGCGCAGGCCTTTATCAACGATCCGCGCGGCGTCATGGTGCGCGACGGCCGGATATCGGTTTCCAGCATCTATGACTGGTTTATCGAGGATTTCGGCGGCGACGAGGCCGGTGTGTTGGCCCATCTGCGCCGCTATGCCGCACCGGACCTCGGCGTGCAACTCGACGCCATCGGCACGCTTCACACCACCCACTATGACTGGCGCCTGAACGACACCAAACTGACCGACTAACCGCACCCGAACACCGCGCCGATTGCCTGAAAAAACGCTCTGACGTACGCTCCCTGTTGCACAAGGGCCGCGCGGCCTTGGGGGACGGCGTGACGAACGCTGGGCAAATAAAACAAAGACTTGCGGCGATTATGGCCGCGGATGTCGCGGGCTATTCGCGCCTGATGGCGGCCGACGAGGCGGCGACAATCGCCATGCTCGACGCTGCCCGCGCGGTGTTTCGTAGCCAGATCGCCGATCACGGCGGCCGCGTTGTCGACATGGCCGGCGATTCCGTCCTGGCGGTGTTTGACAGCGTGGTCAGCGCCACCCGCGCCGCAACGGCTGTGCAACAGGTCCTTGGCCAAAATGGAAACGCGCGGCCCGAGGATCGCCGGATGCGTTTCCGGATCGGCGTGAATCTGGGCGAGATCCACGAAAAAGACGATGGCACCATCTATGGCGATGGGGTCAATGTCGCCGCGCGATTGGAGGCGCTCGCCGACCCGGGCGGGGTGATGTTGTCGGACGATGCGTTTCGTCAAGTCGATGGCAAGGTGGAATTGGCCTTTGCCGACGCCGGCAGCCATGCGGTCAAAAACATCGCCAAACCGGTGCGCGCCTATCGGGTCGTTCTGGACGGCGCCACTGCGCCGAAACCTAAACGCAAAATCACGGCGCTGACCGCCGCCCTCGCCCTCCTGATCGTCGCGGTGGCAGGCGGCGGCGCGTGGTTTTGGCAACGAAATACCGAGGAGCCCGCCGTCACAACATCGAACGGCGCCGCTCCGGCTGGTCCAACACGGCAGGAACACGAAGCGTCCGTCGCCGTGTTGCCATTTCAAAACCTGACCACCGATCCCGCCTACGCGTTTTTGGCCGACGGCTTGCACGAAAACATCATCTCAACATTGTCCCAAGCGCGCCGATTGTTCGTGCCGGCGCGGTTCTCCACGTTGCAGTTTAGAGAGCCCGATGCCGACGTCGGCCTGATCGCGCAAACTCTCGGCGTCGCCCATATTTTGGAAGGTAGCGTTCAAGTGGCCGGCAACCGGGTGCGCATTATTATGCAGCTGATTGATGGCACGACCGGCGGTCATGTCTGGACCGAACGCTACGACCGTCCACTGGAAGATATTTTCGCGCTGCAAGACGAGATCACTTTGGAGGTGGTCAACGCCCTGCAAGTGCAACTCACCGAAGGCAGCCAGGCCGCCCGCTGGCGCGGCGGCACCACCAAGATCGACGCCTGGGCAAAATGGCAACAAGGCGTGACGTTGTATCGGAATTTCTCCGAACCGGACAACGCACGCGCGCGGGACTTGTTTGCGGAGGCCGTGGACATTGATCCGGAATTCGCGCTTGGTTGGACCTATCTCGGTTTTGCCGAAGAGTCGGCCTATCGGTTTGGCTGGAGCGACGATTCCGGACGCCTCGCACGGGCGCGCGAATATGCGGACAAGGCCTTGGCCCTCCAAGATTCGCTTGCCGTGGCTTACAATTTGCGCGCGATCGTCCATCTCACGTCCGACGAACATCAAGCCGCCGTCGAAGCGAGCCGCCGCGCGATCGAGGTCGATCCAGGTGGCTCGTTGGCGCACGCCATCCGCGCCGTCACGTTGATGGCCGTCGGCGACTATCAGGCCGCGCTGGCGGCAAGCGACGAGGCGTTTCGGCTCAGCCCCGTGCACCCGCATTGGTACCTGTTGGACAGAGGACACGTGCTGCTCCTGTCCGGACGAATAGACGAGGCCATGGCTCTGTTAGAGCAATACACGTCGCGGGTGCCGACCGATGACGATGGCGCCCATCTGCTGGCCATCGCCACCGCCAAAAGCGGCCGCCGCGACGAGGCCAAAGCCGCCGTCGTGCGCCTTACGAAGAGATTGCCGGGCTATTCCATCGACCTCGTCCGACGCCATGGCGAACGGGCCTGGGCCTATCAGGACCCGGCCGTCCTCGAAAGCCATCTTGACGCATTGCGCAGCCTGGGCGTGCCCGAGCATCCGCCCGGCGCGGCGGCGACGCGACCGTCAATTGCTGTGCTACCGTTTGACAATCTGTCGGGCGATCCGGAACAGGATTATTTTGCCGCCGGGCTCACCGACGAGATCATTACCGAACTGGGGCGATTCAATGGGGTCGCCGTGGTGCCGTATGCTGGCGCAAATAGTGGCGCGCGCGCAATCGGCCAAGAAACCAATACGGCTTTCGTGGTCAATGGCAGCGTGCGCAAGGCCGCCGACACGATCAAGGTCGCCGTTCGTTTGCTAGAATCTCAAAGTGGCGCGCAACGCTGGGCAGAAACCTACGAAAATGATTTGAAGGCGGCGGATCTTTTGGATCTGCAATACGATATCGCGCAACAGATTGTCGCAACTTTGGCCGATACGTACGGCGTGCTCAGTCAAATCGGCTTGGAGACGGTTCGAAAAAAGGGCGCGGACAGCCTTCAAGCCTATGAGTGCATTTTACGGGACAATGAGTATCGGCGCGCCAACACGCCAGAGACGCATTTGATCGCGAGAACTTGCTTGGAACACGTGGTCACGGCGGAATCGAACTTCGCGGAAGCCTGGGCACGACTGTCACATGCGTACGTGGTTGAATTCGCGCAAGGATTCAATGCCCGACCAAATCCCAGCGAAGCCCTTCAACAGGGCTACGAGGCCGCCCAACAAGCGATTGCGCTCGATCGCACCGGCGAGGTTGGCTATCTCGCATTGGCGCGCGCCCTGTTCTTTCAGCGCGAACCGGAGCGTTTCCTCGCGGCCGCGGAAACGGCCGTCGATCTAAATCCCAACAACGCGGACGTGATTGGAACCATCGGTCAATATGTCGCCAACGCAGGCCATTGGGATCGCGGTTTAGCACTCATGCGAACGGCTATGACGCTGAGTCCGTTTCACCCCAGATGGTACCATATTCCATTCATCATAAATCACTACCGCAAAGGGGAATACCAACAGGTCGTCAACTACGCCGCGCGCGCCAACATCGAGTCTTCCTGGGCGTTGGCGGCATCATTGGCAAGACTAGGCCGGATGGAAGAAGCCGAACAAATGGTCGCAAAACTCGTGCGCGATCGGCCGGACCTGGCAAGGACCGCCGGACCCGAACTTAAGAAATGGTACTATTCGGAGGCACTGGCAAATGACCTTTTGCAGGGCTTGCGGCTGGCCGGCCTGGCCGTTGCTGAGCCAAGCAATTAGCGTGTGATGAGTGCCCCCGATCAATCCCGCAAACTGGCCGCGATATTGGCCGCCGATGTGGTCGGTTATTCGCGTTTGATGGCCGCCGATGAAGCGGCAACAGTGCGCGCACTGAACGCCGCGCGCGATGTGTTTCGCGATCGAATCACGCACCACGGCGGCCGATTGATCGATACCGCCGGCGACAGTGTCTTGGCGGAATTCCGCAGCGTGGTTGAGGCCGTGCGTTGCGCCGTCGCGGTCCAGGATACGATTAGCGCGCAAAATACCGATGTCGCCGACGACCGCAAAATGCGGTTTCGTATCGGCGTCAATTTGGGCGACATCATCGAGCAAGACGACGGCACGATCTATGGCGATGGGGTCAATGTCGCCGCGCGGTTGGAAGCCCTCGCCGACCCGGGCGGGGTGATGTTGTCGGACGACGCCTTTCGCCAAGTCGACGGCAAGGTCGATTTGGCCTTTGCCGACGCCGGCAGCCATGTGGTTAAAAACATCGCCAAGCCGGTGCGCGCCTATCGGGTCGTGTTGGCCGGCACCGCCGCGCCCAAGGCCAAACGCAAAGTCGTCCCGCTGGCCGCGGCCCTCGCCCTTCTGATCGCCGTGGTGGCGGCCGGCGGATGGTATTGGGCGCAGAGCAGGCCCACCGTCGAGGCGGACACGGCATCGGTCGAGCGCATGGCCTTTCCGTTGCCGGACAAACCATCGATCGTCGTGCTGCCGCTCGACAGTTTCGGAGCGGGTCCCGAATTGGAGAGGCTTGCAGACGGGTTGAGCGAAAACATCACCGCTTCGCTGTCCCATATTCGCGGATTGTTCGTCGTCGCACGAAACTCCGCATTCACCTATAAGGACAGGGCGGTCAAGGTCCAACAAGTCGCAGAGGAACTAGGCGTACGCTATGTGCTGGAAGGGAGTCTCCAGGCCGCGGGTGACAAACTACGCGTGACCGCTCAACTCATCGATGCGCTCAGCGGCGACCATGTGTGGAGCGACCGATACGACCGTGCCGCAACGGATATTTTTGAAGTCCAGGACGATATCACGCTCAATTTGGTTAACGCCCTTCAGGTCGCGTTAACGGAAGGCACCCATGCGGCCTCTTGGCTTCAGGCAAGCAGCCATAATCTGGAGGCTTGGCGACTATTCTGGCAGGGCTATGATTTGTACTGGCAGTTTACGCCCGACGGCAATGCGCGGGCGCGCGAGCTGTTCGAAAAAGCTGTGGCGCTTGATCCCGGGTTTCAAATTGCCGCGGCCTATATCGGATGGACTCACGCTTTGGCGGCGAACCGAGGATATAGTGGATCGCGCGACGAGTCACTCACCCTAGCCGAATCGATCGCCCGCCGCCTGATGTCTATAGACGAACCCACGGCGTGGGGATACGACCTTCTAGGCTGGATCTTGGTCAGGCGCGGCGAGTATGATCTCGGCATTGAACAGACCGAGCGTGCTCTGGCGCTGAGCCCAAATGACGCGGACATTTTGGGTGCGTTGGCTGAAAACCTTCTTCTTGCCGGCCGCTACGATGATGCGCTTACGCGCATTCGCGAGGCCATGCGCCTTAATCCGTACTACCCGCCCTATCTTCTCGATGTGCTTGCCGACATCCTCCGGCTAACGGGGCGTTACGAGGACGCGATCGCCGCCGCCGAGGAGGCACTGCCACGCTATCCGGAAAGTGAGGTCGAGCCGCTGCTGTACATTGTCTACGCGAATATGAAGCTCGGCAAGCAGGCCGAGGCACGCACGGGTGTTACGGAATTGTTGCGGCGTGATCCGACTTTCTCCGTAGCTACAGGCAAGCCCAAGATAGCCCAGCGTCAACCGTATCGGGACCCGGAGGTCCTCAATGAGCTTTTTGCAGCTTTGTCGGCGGCGGGTCTGCCAAAGCATCCACCCGGCGCGGCAGCGACGCGACCGTCAATTGCCGTGCTACCGTTTGACAATCTCTCGGGTGATCCGGAACAGGACTATTTCGCCGCGGGGCTCACCGACGAGATCATTACCGAACTGGGGCGGTTCAACGGAATCGCCGTCGTGCCTTACGCCGGTGCAAATAGCGACGCGCGCGCAATCGGCGAGGAGACCAGCACGGCATTTGTGGTTAATGGCAGCGTGCGCAAGGCCGCCGACACGATCAGGGTGACGACGCAGCTTATCGACGCCGTTACTGGTGCCCATCTGTGGGCGGAGACCTATGAGCGCGCCCTCACCGCCGCCAATATGTTCGCGGTCCAGGATGAGGTAACGCAAATGATCGTTGCCACACTAGCAGACGCACATGGCATCATCAACAGAGCTGGATTGGAAGCGGCGAAACTGAAGCGAACCCAGAGTCTCGAGGTGTATGACTGCATCCTCCGCGACAACGCGTATCGTCGTATGGACACACCGCAGACCCATTTCACAGCGCGAGCCTGTCTGGAACGGGCGGTCGAACTCGACCCCGGCTACGCGGAGACATGGGCGCGACTCTCTCATGCCTATGTCACGGAATATTCCGAGGCTCACAATCCGCGCCCCGATTTGTACGACGCCCTGGAGCGCGGTCACGAGGCCGCCCAGCGCGCGGTGGAACTGGATCCGGTCAACGAAGTGGCCCGACTAGCGCTCGCGCGCGCATACTTTTTCCGACACGAACCAGAGCAATTTTTCAACGAGGCCGGGCGGGCCGTCGAACTGAATCCGAACAATGCCGACGTGATCGGCACGATCGGCATGTACTCGGCCTATGCCGGCAAATGGGAACGCGGCCTGGCGTTGCTCGAGCAAGCCATGACGCTGAGTCCATTCTATCCGGGATGGTATCATTTCCCTGACTTCTTCGACCAATACCGCAAGGGCGAATACGAGGCAGCCCTCGCGGTCGCACAGAAGATCAACATGCCAGACCACATTAGGGCGCACGCGTTGCTGGCCGCTGCTTACGGCCAGCTCGAACGAGCCGACGACGCTCGGCCCCACATTGAGCGGATCCTCGCCCTCGATCCCAACTTTGAACTGACGGCACGCGAAAATCGACGGAAGTTCTTCCACTACCAGGAGGACCTACTGGACCGGTACATGGACGGTCTGCGCAAGGCGGGGTTGGCGATCCCGGAAGAAAGCCAATGAGCGCCCCCGATCAATCCCGCAAACTGGCCGCGATATTGGCCGCCGATGTGGTCGGCTATTCGCGTTTGATGGCCGCCGATGAAGCGGCAACAGTGCGCGCACTGAACGCCGCGCGCGATGTGTTTCGCGATCGGATCACGCATCACGGCGGCCGCTTGATCGACACAGCCGGCGACAGTGTCTTGGCGGAGTTCCGCAGTGTGGTTGAGGCCGTGCGTTGCGCCGTCGCGATCCAGGATAAGATTAGCGCGCAAAATACCGATGTTGCCGACGAGCGAAAAATGCGGTTTCGCATCGGTGTCAATCTGGGCGATATCATCGAACAAGACGACGGCACGATTTATGGCGACGGGGTCAATGTCGCCGCGCGGTTGGAAGCCCTCGCCGACCCGGGCGGGGTGATGTTGTCGGACGACGCCTTTCGCCAAGTCGACGGCAAGGTCGATTTGGCCTTTGCCGACGCCGGCAGCCATGTGGTTAAAAACATCGCCAAGCCGGTGCGCGCCTATCGGGTCGTGTTGGCCGGCACCGCCGCGCCCAAGGCCAAACGCAAAGTCGTCCCACTGGTCGCAGTCCTCGTTTTGCTGATCGCGGTCGCGGGCGTCGGATGGTATTGGACGCAGAACAGACCCACCGTCGAGGCGGACACCGCGTCGGTCGACCGCATGGCCTTTCCCTTGCCACAGGAACCATCGATCGCCGTGCTGCCGTTCGACAATCTGTCAGGCGACGCGGCGCAGGACTTCATCGCCGACGGCTTGTCGGAAAACATTATCTCGGCGCTCAGCCAGGCGCGCGGCATGCTGGTGATCGCGCGAAATTCCACCTTCACCTACAAGGGCAAGCCGGTGAAGGTGCAGCGGGTCGCCGAAGACCTCGGCGTGCAATATGTGCTGGAAGGCTCGGTGCAGGTGTCGGGTGATCAGATCCGGGTCACCGCGCAGTTGATCGATGCCTTGACCGGCCGCCACATGCTCAGCGAACGCTATGACCGCGCCCTTGACGACGTGTTCGCTGTTCAAGACGAGATCACCCTCAACGTGGTCAGCGCATTGCAAGTCGAACTCACCGAGGGCACACAGGCCGTCGCATGGCGCGGCGGCACGGACAATGTCGAGGCGTGGGCCCTATTCCAACAAGCCTTGATCCTCAGCCGTCGATACACGAAAGAGGACAACACGCTTTCGCGGGAGCTGCTGCAAAAAGCAGTCGGCCTTGATCCCAGTTTTGCCCTTGCCTGGGTCTATTTGGCTTGGTCTCACTGGAGCGACGCGCGGTTTGGCTGGACCGCGGACTACGACGATGCTGTTGACCGCATGGCTTCGGCCGCGACACAAGCCTTCGAAATCGACCCCAACCTACCGGACGTCTACCTCATTCTGGCACGCGTCGCCACCATGAAACATCACGATCTTGGTGAAGCCCTTGGCCTTGCCCGGAAAGCGGTCGAGCTTAATCCCAACCACTCGATTGCGATCGCCGAATATGGTGTACAGCTCAGATACTCCGGGTACCCTGGGCAGGCGATACCCCAATTTCAGAAAGCCATGCGGCTCAGCCCACATTACCCAGCATGGTACGCGAATAGCCTTGCAATATCGTACATCGATAACGGCAACTTTGACGCTGCCATTCCTCTAGGCAAGGAGTTTATCGACCGAACGCCCGGTGTTAACACATGGGGCCATGAAACGCTTTTGATGGCCTATGCGGGCCTGGAACGGCTCAGTGACGCACAAGCCGTTTTGAATCAGGCGCTGGAACGCAATCCGGACTTCTCTATCCAAGAATTACAGAAGCACTTTGATCGTGAGCCGTTCGACCGAGCCATATGGGAACGACGTGTTGCGCTTTTTCGCAAGGCCGGCGTGCCCGAGCATCCGCCGGGCACAGACAACGCCGGTCGGCATGACCTGGCGCCGGTGAATCAGGGCCCGGCCCTGGCATCCATGGATATGCTCCAAAATTCATCGATGCGACCTTGACTATGGGCTGTGGGTGGCCTTGAGTCTGTGCGTCGAGGCCCGACTGCGCCCCGGCCCCTCAGCCCAACAATGGATTGCAGACCATGACCGATCAGCCGTCGTTCTCCCCGATGCAGTATCTCGACAAAGCCCTGGGTGGCTTGCGCGAATTGGGCCTGGTGCCCGAAGAACCGAGCCAAGAAGCGCCGATTATCGCGCTGCTCGACCAAATCGCCGATTTGGATCAAGACAATGCCGTAGTCATCGCGCGCACCCTGAACCAGGCCTCGCTGTTCAACGAAGTCGTGCGCGAACAGGTGACGGCGATGAAAATCGGCGAACGCTATGAAGACATCACGAATGGCTTCAACAGTATTCGCGATGATGCTCGCAGCATGGTCGACCAAATCGCCGACGGAAAAATCGACACCCTCGAGCGCATCCAGAACATCTGGGCCAAGTTCTCGCGCGGCGATATCGCCAGCCGTTTCGACAAGATTAAGGACACCTATTTGTCAGTGGCCCGCGATACCAAGGACCAGATCGAGCGCGAGCATCTGATCCTCAACGCCTATCAGGATTTCCGCGGCGCCATGAAGCAAGCCGAGGTCTTGGCTCTGGAAATCTTCAACAAGGCCGAAGGAAAGCTGGATGCCGCCAAAGAAGTTTTGAACGGCGCCATGGCCGCGGTCGAGTCCTACACCGGCGATGATCCCGCAGAACGCGCCCGCCGCGAGATGACCCGCGATGAAAAGGTCCGCGCCCTGCAGCACGAAGAAAAGCGCTATCAAATCGCCAAGGACTTATCAGACAATCTGACCGTTGGCTACAACACCTCGGAAGTGATCATGGCGCGGCTGATGCAAACTACGTCGGCGAAAGAACGCGTTTATTCGCAGTCAGTCAGCTTTTTCGGCACCAACGAAACCGTGCTGACCGCGTTGACCGCTTCGTTCACCGGCATGCACGGCCTGCATGAAAGCACCGAGACACTGGAAGCGATGAAGGAAGGCATCTCCAAAAGCTTGGAGGACCTGGCCGATATTGGCGGTAAGGTGCAGGAAGCCGCGTTAAAAGCCGGCTATGGTCCAACCATTCGCGCCACCGCGGTCAAGCGCCTGGTCGATTCCGTCATCGCCTATCAGGAACGGTCGCGCGAAATCATCGAGGAAATGCGCACCATGAGCACGCGCAATTCTCAGGAAATTCGCGACGCCGTGGAAGACGGCAAGCGCCGCCTGGCGCGCTTGGCGGAGCAAGGTAACGCCCTGGGCCATGGCTGACGCCACCCGCCCGCTGGACGATGTCATGCTGGCGATGGATGTCGTCGACACCCTACGCCATCGCCGAAAACTGGTCGAAAGGGAGCTGGGCGCCGACAGCCGCGACGCCCAGCTGATTGACCGCTTGCGCGAAATCTATGCCGCCCAAGGCATCGACGTGCCCGATTCGGTTTTGGCCGAAGGCGTGACGGCGCTGAAAGAAGAACGGTTCGTTTACGAGCCGCCGCCGCCGGGGCTCAGTCGCACGCTGGCGCATCTGTACGTCAGTCGACGCCGGTGGGGCATACCGGCATTGGCGGGCATCGCCATCATCATCGCTGGTTTTATCGCCTATGATTTCGGCTACAAGCGGCCGCAGGAAGCCCGCCAAGCCGAGCAAGTAATCGCCCTGGCGGAAACGATTCCCAACGAACTGAACGCGCTGAACGCCGAGATCGAAACCCTGGCGCGCGACCAAGACGCGGTCGCTCAGGCGACCGCATTGCGCGACCGGGGGTTGACCGCTGCGGCCGCCGGCACCGCCGCTCAGGCCGAGGCCGCGCTCGCCGACTTGAAGGCACTCAAGGCACAACTCAACCAAACCTACGAAGTCCGTATCGTCTCGCGGCCCGGTACGCCAAGCGGTGTTTGGCGTGTGCCGGACAACAATCCCAACGCGCGCAATTTTTATTTGATTGTCGAGGCACGCGATCCGAACGGCGATCCGGTTTCGGTCACGGTCACCAGCGAGGAAGACGGCGGTACCAAGGCGGTCGAAATGTGGGGCGTGCGCGTCGACGAAAGCGCGTTTAATGCGGTGCGCGCCGACAAGGAAGACGACGGCATCGTGCAAGACAGTCTGCTCGGCGTGAAGGAACGCGGTGCTCTGACGCCGGACTATGTGGTGCCGACCACCGGCGCCGCCATCTTTGAGTGGTAAACGACCCCGATGCTGTCTGGCCCCGATGCACTTCAATCGATCGACCGTGGCCTCAACGAGGCGCAACGCGATTTGGAAACAACCCAGGCCCGTGTCAAACGCGCTACCGACGAACTGGCGGCGTTGGATGAATCCGAGGCCGAAAGTTATCGAAAGCTGGCACGGGCGCGGCTGGACGCACTGGCCCGCGATGAGGTCCTCAAGGGCTTGGACGCCTCAGACAAACGCGCCCGGGCTTTGCTCGCCGATCATGCTAACGCTTTGGAGGTGCTCGAAGAGCGCGTCGCCGAGGCCGCGCGCGAACAGGAAAGAAGCGAGCGCCAGCGCGACGCACAAGCCGAGCGGGTCGCCGCCGCCATCGAAGCCTTCGACGACGCGGTTGCCGAAACACAACAGCGTTTGACAACTGACGCGCCCTATCAAGCGCAGTTGACCAAAACCAAACAGGCCGACGCGGTCGCGGCCAACGCGGAAAACAAAACCGAGTTGGCACAGGCCGACCGCGACGAAAAAGGCCGCCCCTATGAAGCCGGCCCGTTGTTCATGTATTTGTGGAACCGCGGCTATGGTACACCGCGCTATCGTGCCGGCACCATTGCGCGCTTTTTCGATCGCAAGGTGGCGCGATTGTGCCGCTTCGATAAAGCGCGCGCCAACTATCACATGCTGTGTGAAATCCCCAAGCGACTGGCGGAGCACGCAGCGACCGTGCGTGCGGCAGCCGAAGACGAATTGGCCGCGCTCGAAGACCTGGAAAACGCCGCGATGACGGCCGATGGAGTGGATGCCCTGCGTGACGCCGTGGCCCGGGAAGAGCAGGCCTTGAACGCGATCGAAGAACAAATTGCCGCGGCCGAAGCCAAACAGCAGGAACTTGACGCGGAACGCACGCGTCTGTTTGCCGGTGATGACGACCATTATCGCGAAGCACACGACGTATTGGTGCGGGCGCTGCGCCGCGACAGTCTGCGCGACCTGCGCCGCGATGCGCATTATACGCGCCTGCCCGATGACGATGTGGTGGTCGAGGAACTCGCCGACATCGAAGACCGGCGCGACGACCTGGAAGACGATATCGATGACTTAAAGGGTCTGATTCGCGCCCAGGAAAAGCGCTTGCGTGAATTGCAGGGCGTCCGTCGTGATTTCAAACGCCGACGTTATGACGATCGTCGTTCGGAATTCGCCGATGGCTCGATCATTCCAATTCTGATCGGTGAGTTGCTAAAGGGCGCGATCTCGCGCGACGGTTTCTGGGGATCTCTGAAGCGACAGCATAAATTCCGCAAACGGCGCGCGGATCCCGGCTTTGGATCGGGGCGTATGGGGCGCGGCGGCGGTCCCTGGTCTGGTGGACGCATCGGCCGCGGCGGCCGTCCCCTGGGTGGGCGTCGAGTCGGCGGCGGTGGCTTCCGCACCGGTGGCAGCTTCTAAGGTTCGCGGCGCAAGCCTTGGCCCATATGACGGCGCAACGCGGCGGTTAGGGCACGTCTGCCGCGTATAGATGGCAGTTGCCGGTGCACGGTTTGGTCGCCGATAATCAAGGCAACCGGACCCTGGGGACGAATTGTAAGATGCCGAAATCTCTCGACGCGGACGTGGTCGCCGCCTATCACCGCGATGGCTTTCACTTTCCCGTCACCGTCATGGGCGCCGACGACGCGGCGCACTACCGTCGCTGCTTGGAAAGTTATGAAGCCAGTGCCGGCGGACCGATCCACGGCGATTTTCGGCACAAGGTGCATTTGTTGTTCACCTGGGCAGACAAGCTTGTTCGCCATCCGCGGATCCTCGACGCCGTTGAAGACGTGCTCGGCCCCAATCTGTTGTGCTGGACCAGCAATTTTTTCATCAAGGAGGCGGGCACCGCGGACTACGTATCGTGGCATCAGGATTCGACCTATTGGGGCCTCAGCGGTGACGAAGTTTGCACGGCGTGGCTCGCCTTGTCCGACGTGCCGGTCGAAAGCGGCGCCATGAAGTTTTGGCCGGGCAGCCACAAGCACGCCCAAATCGCCCACAACGACACGTACCACGCGCACAACCTGCTCAGCCGCGGCCAAGAAATCGCGGTCGACGTGCCCGAAGACAAATCAGTTTTGGTGCCGCTTAAGGCCGGTCAAATCTCGCTTCATCACGTCAAATTGGTCCACGGTTCGGCCCCCAACACATCCGGCGATCGGCGCATCGGCTATGCCATTCGCTACATCCCGCCGCATATCGCACAACTCAAGACCCGCGATTCAGCGACCCTGGTGCGCGGCACCGACGACCATCACCATTTCGATCCGGAGACGGCACCCAACGCCGACATGGATGCGTCCGCCATCGCGGCGCACCGCGATGCCGTCAGCAGGCAAATCGCCGCCCTTTACGAAGGTACCGAGAAATCCGAATTTCGGGCCTGAGGCGCGACCGTTGGCACAAGCTTAATCTAGCGCAGAGCGTGGAAAATCCGCCGTCCCTATCTTCGACCCCTATATCGCGCACGTTGCGACACGCACATTTCGGACGCATTCAATAGGGAGACGGAACAAATGACTGGTTGGAGCCGGATTGTATTGGGCATGACGATGTCTGTGGGAGTCGCCATGGGCGCGGCAAACACGGCCGTCGCGGAACCCACCCAAATCACTGTTCGCGTAATTTCGAAGGATGCCAAGTTCATCGGCACGTCGATGGGCGGTGCATTGGTCACAATCCGCGAAGCCGCGACCGGCGAATTGTTGGCAAAGGGCCGCACCAGTGGCGACACCGGCAGTACCGACATCATCATGATCGAACCGCGCGCGCGCGGCACCGTATTGTCCGGCGATGGCGGCGCGAAATTCGAAACCGAGCTTGACATCAAGACACCGCGGCAACTGGAGGTGACCGTATCGGGCCCAATGGCACAACGCCAGGCGACGAATCGCGCATCGTCAACCATGTGGGTGATCCCCGGCAAACATATCACCGGCGGCGATGCGTGGCTGATCGAACTCCCCGGGCTGGTGGTCGATGTGTTGGCGCCGCCGGCCGCCGGCCATTTCGAAGGCGGCGCGCAAGACGTCACGTTGGAGGTCAATGTCGCGATGATGTGCGGCTGCCCGATCGAGCCCGACGGGCTATGGGACGCCAATGGGCTGGAGGTCGCCGCGCTACTGCGCCACAATGGTAATGATGTCGGCTCTTTGACCATGACCTATGCTGGCGAGACCGGCCAATTCGCCGCCGATTGGTCGGTGACGGAACCGGGTTTGTACGAAGCCATCGTCTATGCCTTCGATCCGGATAATGGCAATACCGGGCTGGACCGGGTCACGTTTGCGGTGAGCGAGTAGCGATAGACGCGCGGCCGGCGCGCGAGCCACGGAGAGGAACATGCGTGTCGTCGTGCTCGGCGCTGGCGTGGTGGGGGTGACGGCAGCCTATTATCTGGCCAAGGCGGGTCACGACGTGACCGTGGTCGAGCGCGAGGCCGGTGCCGGCCTCGGCACCAGCTTCGCCAATGCGGGTCACATCGCCACGGTCACCGCTCATTCTTGGGCGCGACCCGACGTGCCGGGCATGCTGGTCAAGACTTTCGGACGCGAAGATGCACCCTATGCGGTGCGATTGCGGGCCGATCCGGCCATGTGGCTGTGGGCGGTGCGCTTTTTGCGCAATTGCACGGCGACACGGTTTGCCGAAGTGGCCGCCAACCTGCTGCGTCTGTCTCGCCTCAGCCAGCAATTGCTGGCCGAGCTGCGCGACCAAGAATCGCTCGACTATGACCAAATGACGCGCGGCATGCTGCACCTTTATCGCGACGCCGCAAGCTTGGCGCGCGCCGACCAAAGCGCCCAGGCCCATCCCGACCCGGCCGCCCGGCCGGAGTCCGTCGACATGGTGCGCTGTTTGGCGCTGGAACCGGCACTGGCGACCAGCCGCGAATCATTTGTCGGCGCGCATTATTACCCCCAGAACGAAACCGGCGATGCCCACAAATTTGCCGCGGGGCTCGCCGAACGTGCGGCCGCTGACGGCGTTCGGTTCCGCTATGAAACAAACGTGCAGGCGCTCACCCGAGATGGCGATCGGGTCACCGCCGTGGCCACGGACCATGACGCGATCGCCACCGACGCGGTCGTGTTGAGCCTGGGCACAGGGAGTGCGCCGCTGCTGCGCCGGAATGGCGTGCGTTTGCCGATCTATCCAGTCAAGGGCTATTCGGTGACAATTCCCACCGATGGCTACAACGGCGCGCCGACATTGGGTATTCAAGACGGCGCGCGCAAAATCGGCATGAGCCGCCACGGCAATCGATTACGGGCCGCCGGCACGGCCGAGTTGGCCGGGTTCGACACGCGCATGCGCGAACGCCGGGCCAAAACGATTTTGCGCCACGCCATGGCAATTTTCCCGCAGGCCGGTGATCCGGATAAAGCGTCGCTGTGGACCGGCCTGCGCCCCATGACACCCGACAACGCCCCCATCCTTGGCCGCTCTCCAATCAGAAATCTCTATCTCAATACCGGCCACGGCAGCTTGGGTTGGACCCTGGCGTGCGGTTCCGGGCGCCTCATCGCCGACATGGTCTCTGGCCGCGATCCGGGATTTGATCTGACTGGCTTGACCTTCGCGCGCTACCAATAGCGGTGACGCAATGCTACCGCCCTACTGCCCTTCCATTCCCATCGGGGGCAGGCCCAAGACCATGATCCGTCGGCGCATTTCTTCGACGCGGTCTTCCTGATCCTTGGCGCCGGCGGCGAGTTGTTCATTCTCAACAAAAGCCGCGTCGATCTCGGCCCAGTCTTCGTCAAGCAAAACCTCTTCCGCGTGGGAAAACACCTCTTCGTTTTCATATTCGATGTGGCCGATAATGAAATCAGCGTAGTCCGTCGCGGCCTGAACGAGCACCGCGCGTGACGACGCATCGCCGGGCCGAAACGCAGCGTAGGCATCGGCGAACGCGCGGATGAGTTCTTGTTCGTCCTGATGCTCCCGATAGAGCCGGTCCAATTTCGGCGACAAACTTGGATCACGCTGGCGCATCGTGCGAAACAGAAATTGTTCTTCCTTCGGATGATGGATTTTGTCAGGAAATTTCTGAAGATAGGCCACCACGGCGCCAAAAACGGCCGGGTCTTTCAGCTCGCCACGCGCCAACAACTCGGCGTCGATCTTAATGACGCGTGCAACGCCGCGTAATGCCACATGCTCGCGGGCCAATATCTGCATCGATGGCCGCATCATTGCCCCCCTGCGGCACGACGTTGGACTCCACCGAATCATAGGCGAATGCGCCGCCGGTGTCTTGGCTCATGTGGACGCCAATGCACGTCCCGCGCGCCTGCGCTTGGTCACCAAGGGGGGACAAATGCGATCGTCGTAGTAGTCGACTTGGCAATCCAAACATTGGAAGCATTCATTCATGTTGATCGCTCCGTCCGCCTGGATGGCATCAACAGGACAAGAGGCACGACAGATCGTGCACGGTGTGCCGCATTCGGGACGTCGCCGCAACCAATGCAGCACGTGGGCGCGTCCAAAAATGCTCAAGACGCCACCCAATGGGCACAGATAGCGACAAAAAAAGCGTTCGATGCTGAGCCCGATCGCGATCAGCAGCGTGGCGTAGACGACGTAGGGCCAGTCGCGCACGAACATGACGACGATCGCGGTCTTGAACGGTTCGATTTCAGCCACCGCATTGGCCGCACTCATTGACCACGCAGCGATCGCGAAGATCGCCACAGCGAACACATACTTAACGATCCAAAGCCGCTCATTGACCGCCGCCGGCATTGTGATCTGCGGCACGCGGAACAGGCGCGCCAAACGATTGCTGAGCTCTTGCAGCGCGCCGAACGGACACAGCCAACCGCAATAGACGCCGCGCCCGAACAGCAACAATGTTGCGAACACATAAATCGACAACAGAAAGATGAGGGGATCCAAAAGAAGAAAGGTCAGATCACCGCCGTTGAACGCGGCCTGGGCGTAGCCAACAACGTTGAGCGTGGTCAATTGTCCGTCTTTGGCCCAACCGAGCCACACCAACACCAGCGCCAGAAACGCAATACGCAGGTTGATAAGCTGTCGGCGGCTGCGTGAGAGCGTGTTTTGAAACAGCAAGATAGCGGTCAAAACGACCAACAAGACAACAAGAACGCCGATATCTTGAACGCGCTCGACCCACACAAGCTGCCAATCGCTGAGCCGGCTTTGGCGCACCAATCCACCCAGTCTGTAAACAGGTTCGATGAAACCCGCTTCTTCCAGCGCGAAGTCGCTGCCGGACAGATAGGCGAGCGGCATTTGATATGTCAGCGCAAACGTTGCCGGATCGGCGCTCGGCGACTCGCCGAGGGCCGACGCCTCGATATCGAATTCCAGCGACCAAGGTCGCAGCGGATCAAATCCATCCTTGGCGCTGAGCCAGAACATAAAGCGCTCCTGAAACAGCGGCGCGCCTTCGGCAATGATCGAGGGTTTGCCCAGCTTGTTGGCGCGCGACAGCGCATATCGGCGTCCATCTTGGACCACGCGGGCCTGCGGATAGCGGTCGGCAGTGTGCGATGAAAGGCCAAACAGGCGGTATGCACCGCGGCTCGCGATGACCAGGAGATAGCTGCCATGGTCCAATTGCGACAGGTGAAATGTGTGCCAGCTGTCGCCGAAGAAATTCCGTCCGATCGACAGCGGCGAGGCGATCGCCGCGTACACGTCAAGCACGGTCTGATCTGGATCCAACGGTGCTTGTTCGCGGGCCAGGGTGGCCGCGAGTTCACCCGCGGTGATCAACTTTTGGGCCACCGCGCCCGAGGCCAGCAATTGCTCCCAGCTTTGCGGCTCGAAACGATCCATGTCCAAGCCGACCCGGTCTTCTCCGGCGCCGTCTATGAGCCCTTGTAGGCCTGCGATCTTGCGCGCCGACGATAAAATGGCGCTGCGCATCAGTTCGGCGCTGACGGTCGCTCCGGAAACGCTGTCGACCGACGCGCGCATGGAACGCAGCGATCCAGCGACCCGAAAGCCGCGCAATTGTTCGAACACGCGCAGCAGCCGTTCTTCCGGGATTGCGTTGGGGCTGATGATCGGCTCGTGATGTTCGATCAGCGCGACGCCCTGGACTCGCGCATCAAGATCGATGCCGACGATGATGTCGAAAGGTACGCCCGTGAAACCGCCGATGGGTTTGGTATCGAAGGTCGACAGCAGATAGCCAACGACCTGATCGTCCTTGCGCACCGGCGCAACGCCCGGCGCACCGACGACCGCGTCAACGCCATCCGCGCCGGGAAATGCCTTGGCCATCACGTCGGCGGTAATCCGTTCGGCCAACGAATCCTCCTTGTCGGCCACCGCGCCATGCGGCCAAAGGCACAGCAGCGCGGCAAACACCGAGACGAAAACAGTAGCAATGGGCATCACGACAATGTGCAACCTCGGTCCGGTCAGAGCGTCTTCGTCTCAAGCTGCCGGCGGTGTCTGGCGCCAAGGTGTTGAACAATATATCAAGGACTTACAGTCCACACGGAAGATTTCACCCTGTCCCGCATGCGAATCGCCGCTGCCGCCCGCGTCGGTCTGTCACGTCGACAAAACTGTGTTATCATAATCTTATCGAACCCAGCTGGGGTGATATGAGGTATTGCCATGATCCTGACCAAGCTGACGATATCGGCTGTTTCGGGCTTGTTGATGTATACGGGCGCAGGCTGCTTTTCGCCGACAATCGTTGAGGACAATGGCGAGGTGGTCACCCTGAAATACGGGCCGTGGGAAACTCCCCATGAGTTGCAGGGGCGTGCCGACCTGTTGTGCAGCGCCCATGACAAAGTCGCGGAGCTGGCGTCCGACACCGCCGCCGACCTGGACCCGACCTTCCGCTTTGCCACATTTGACTGCGTGCCAACAGAGACACCGACGACATAGCGGCCAACAGGTCCGACGCATTCGCGTCGCGGCCATCACAACTGCGTCATCCGATTGCAGCCATCGGACCGCAAGCCTGCCAATATCCTAATGTTTTCACAAATTTGAAGACCAACCGCGCGCGCTAAACACCTGTTTTGAGCAGGGTTGGCGACACCCCTTGGTAACGATCATGTTCCGTGCGCGCGCGCATGTTGCTGATCGGGCTGCCGTTGGCCATCGTCGGCGGCACAATGATGGGCATTGCCTTGCCCTTGGGATTGTCATTTTGGGAAGCGGCCTTGCTGGCGTCGATCCTTTTCGCGTTGTTTGTGCTTGAAGAAACGAACATGCCCGGCGCAGATCAGATCCTCACGGTCACATTGTTAACCGTGACATTGAGTATCATCGCCCATGGAATCTTGGCGTCGCCACTGGCCCGCGTCTATGGCGCCTGGACGGAGCGCTTGGGCGCCTGCACGGAAACGCAAAAGGTCTCCGAAATGCCGACGCGCGTCTGATCCACAGATTGGAGGAGCAAAACATGCTCAACGAACAGCAACAGGCCTGGTGCCGTGAAAGTCGCTGGGACTTTTCAGACCTGGCCGCATTGTTCTTGAATTGCACATTGAAAAAGTCACCCGAATTGTCGCACACCGAAGGCTTGGTGCGCATCGCGCGCGCCATCATGGAGAAGAACGGTGTTACCGTCGATGCGCTGCGTCCGGTCGACTACCAAATCGCTTACGGTGTCTACCCCGACATGGCCGAACATGGCTGGGACCGGGATGACTGGCCTGAGATCTACGCCAAGGTGGAGAAAGCCGACATTCTCGTGATCACGTCGCCGATCTGGCTGGGCGAGAAGTCATCGGTGTGCACCAAGGTGATCGAACGCCTTTATGCCAACTCCCACATTCTCAACGATCAGGGCCAGTACGCGTATTACGGTCGTGTCGGCGGGTGCCTGATCACGGGCAACGAGGACGGCGCCAAGCATTGCGCCATGAATATCCTCTATTCCCTACAGCATCTGGGCTATGTGATCCCGCCGCAAGCCGACGCCGCCTGGCTGGGCGAGGCCGGCCCTGGCCCATCCTATTTGGACGCAGGCTCGGGCGGCCCAGAGAACGACTTCACCAATCGCAACACCACGTTCATGACATGGAACTTGCTGCATCTGGCGCGGATGATCAAGGACGCCGGCGGCCTTCCTGCGCATGGCAACCAACGCGCCGCCTGGGATGCCGGCTGCCGGTTCGACTATGCGAACCCGGAGTACCGCTAGCAGGCTGGTGAAAAACGACGCGTCTTAAGCACGGTATCATGATTCTCTGGTGGGGCAGGATGGGGGATGCGATGCGTGGTCAGGACGGTCGGAGCGGTGATCTTTTTAGCTATGTGAATTTCGAGGCACGGGTTGCGAGGAAGCATCCTTTGCGCTTGATCCGGGTGATCGTGAACGATGTGCTTGAGCGTTTATCGGCGGAGCTTGGCTCGGTTTATTCGGATATGGGCCGGCCATCGAGAGCGCCTGAGAAGCTTTTGCGCGCGCTGTTGTTGCAAGCGTTTTATTCGATCCGTTCCGAACGTCAACTGATGGAACAGCTGGAATTCAACTTGCTTTACCGCTGGTTTGTCGGGCTTGGCGTGGACGACGCGGTTTGGGATAGCAGCACGTTTTGCAAGAAGCGTGACCGGCTTCTCAAAGCAAAGATATCGGCCAAGTTCCTGACCGGTATCATCGGCCACGAGCGTGTGGCGCGGCTGTATCGCAAAGGCAACGGCCGAGAAAGCCGGCTTTCAAAACCAGATAAAGCAATCACTGCACAGACGTCTTCAGCAGCCTGCTAGCGCTGTTCGCAAACACCCAAACGGGCGCGGGAGCGACAAAAACCCGTGACGGCGGTCAGTCGATCAGGCGACGTCGGCCTTGATCAAATCAGCGGCTTTCTCACCAATCATGATCGAGGCCGCATTGGTATTGGAACTGACCAAACTCGGCATCACCGATGAATCACAAACACGCAACTTTTCGATCCCGTGCACCCGAAGCGCCGGGTCGACCACAGCCAGGTCATCAACGCCCATTTTGCAGGTGCCCACCGGGTGATATGACGTACGCCCGTGGCGCCGCGTGTAATCCTCAAGCTCTGTTTGGGTCTTCACCCCGGAGCCTGGAAAGTGTTCTTTCTGGATCCATTTCGAGAACACCGGCTGGGTCATGATGTCGCGGCTCATTTTCAAGCCCTCGACGGACAGCCGCAGATCTTCATCGGTGTCGATATAGTTGGGATCCACCAGCGGCGCCAAGTTTGGATCGCCGCCGCGCAAGCGCACACTGCCGCGGCTTTGCGGCCGCACAAAATATGAGTTGAGCGTACAGCCCGCGCCCGTCGGCACCGGTGGCACGCCGGCCTCGACACCGGCGCCGACTAAAAAATGAAACTGGGTGTCGGGCGTGGGCGACGATGTGTCGCCATACCAAAACGCGCCACCTTCAACGATATTCGATGCCACGGGCCCGGATTTAAATAGCTTGTATTGCAACCCCGCCCACACCATCCAATGCCATTTGGCATATTTGTCGAAACTGTGCGGACCGTTGAGTTCGTAGACAATGTCGACATCCAAGTGGTCTTGGAGATTCTCGCCAACACCGGGGCTGTCCAAGATCACGTCGATACCGTGGTTGCGCAAATGATCGGCCCGCCCGACCCCCGACAACATCAGCAATTTCGGCGATCCGATAGCCCCCGCCGCGACAATGACATCTTGGCTGGCGGACGCCCGTTCGAATTGCCCATTGCGGGTATATTCGACCCCCACCGCGCGGCCGTTTTCGATCACCACGCGGGTCACCAGACAATCCGTATGCACGGTCAGATTGGACCGCGTCATTGCCGGTGTCAAATAGCCGACGGCCGCCGAGCACCGCTTGGCGTCGCGGGTTGTCGTCTGATAAACCCCGCAACCATCCTGCCTGGCTCCGTTGAAATCGGCGGTATACGGAATTCCAGCCTGCTGGCAGGCCTGGACAAAAACCCTGGTCAAGGGATGGGGTGTTAATGTCGATACGCCCAGCGGCCCATTATTGCCATGAAATGCGTTAGCAAGGATATCATTATCTTCCGACTTAATGAAATAGGGCTGAACATCTGTGAACGACCACCCGGCGCAGCCCTCGTCATTGGCCCACCGGTCGTAATCCTCGGGGCAGCCACGGGTAAAGACTTCGGCGTTGATCGAGCTGCCGCCGCCCAAAACACGCCCCTGGGCAAAAGGGATTTCGCGGTCGTAGCAGTTCTTCTGGGGCACGGTCGAATAGCCCCATGTCAGTGGTCCGTCGGTCATCTTGACGAACCCGACCGGCATATGGATATACGGATTGGAATCGGTCGGCCCGGCTTCCAACAACAGCACTTTGGCGCTGTCCAAGTCACTCAGCCGCGCGGCGATGACGCAACCTGCCGCGCCGCCCCCGGCAATGACAAAATCATACACGATCATATTCCCTGAAAAATCGATCGCCGTGACCGGCGCCCCCAAATGCGCAATACCCTTTCGTCACTATGACACCGGTTGCACAACTTGTGGACCCGTGCTTGCCCCAATAGGCAGCCGCGCCATACGTGCCGGCAAGATGCGCGAATCCCGTCGCCGTTCAACTTGCGCAAAGACCCTGCCGCCGCCGTTCTTGGCCGCCAAAGCGACGGCGCACGCATCGAGATCGGCGGGCGCGCGCGTTGCAACATCCGCCGTCCAATTCCGGATCGACAAAAGTTCCCAGCCCGATTTTCGTGAACAGCCCCGGGCGCCCGCATTAGTATATAGCTAGATGGTTACTTTTGGAGAATTTGTCGCGCGATATTTGACCCGTGTTAGGAGGGTCGGAGCGCCTTCGATCAAATCAGTTGGCAAACCGCGAGGATCCACGTCCCCCGCACCGCGGTGTACCGCAGTGGATTGGCGGGCCGCGTCGGAGAGTCAGCCGGGCTTTTTGCGTCTCGATGGGGGAATAGCGTTTCTTATTGTGGTCGCACCGGCGGTTGCGGCTGGATCGGCGCCGCGTCGGCCGCACCGGCATGATCGGTAGGTCGCAGCAAAAGATAGCCGAGACCGCCGGAGAGTCCCCAGCCTTCGCTCGACTCGAGCCCCAACGGCTGCAACGCATAATTGCCGCCACCGCCGCCAACAAGTGCGGCCGCGCCGGCGCCCATGCCGACCGTAACGGAGGCTTTGCCCCCCATATATTTTCCGCTCAACATATGGGTGCCGACCCGCATATCCTCGCCTCCGGCGATCACGCCAAAGCGGATCGTCTCATTGCGGTTCCAGTTCAGGTCGACGCCAATGCCGATTCCCATCTCACCGGAGTAATATTCCGGTCCATCAGGAGTTTTGAACACGCAATCAACATCCACGGATGAATGGATCAACAAATTAAATCGTGTTCCGGGGATGCTGGCACAGGTCAATACGCCCACTTGCGCGTCAGCGACGGCGGAACGGCCGGCAAAGACGACGGCCATCGTGGACATGCACAGCAAGGTGAAGACAGGCACGACGGTGCCGATAAATCGTTTCAATTGGTCCCCCATCCATGGACGCCCATTGGGGCGTTGCGTGGTCGCTTTGGTCGATTGCCATTCATCTGCGCAGCGGACTGGGCGCATCAAACGCTGGCGCCACGCGGTGACGCAGATTATCTCAGGCGACAATCGCAGCGGATTGTGCCTTGTGGCGGCGCAAAAGCCAAGGGTCGTCGCACAGGGCAACTGTCTTTGTGCTCACGGTTTCGAATCGCAATGGTCGTCGTCGCCCGACGTTGCCGGCCAATCATAAGGACCCTTTTGCATGGCGGACGCAATCGCTTATCAGCCCAATGTCGTGGCATCGGCGATCACCGAACAACCAGCAGAGCCGCTCGCCGACGAATTTCGCCGGGCCAACTTGGCCGGACACAAGCTTGCTGTTCAGTGCCGGTTGATCGCCGCGCTGGTGGTGATGGTGCTGATGTTGTTCATGATACCGGATCCCGAGGGATTTTCCGGTCAGTCGCGCCTCATTTTCTACGAGATTTGCGCGATTGTTTTGTCGCTCAACGCCGTTGTCAGCTATGCCATCAACCGCAGCCGCTTCAATGGGCCGTGGCGGGCATATTTGTTTGTCGGCCTGGACTTCGTGTTCGTCACGTTGGCCGTCATTGGGCCCGCGTTCATTTTCGACGACGGCATGCCTGGTCAGATGCTGCTGCGCTACAATAGCTTCCTCTACTATTTCATATTTGTCGCGCTGATCGCCCTCGGCTACTCGCCAGCCTTGATGTTGTGGGCCGGGTTCTCCGCCGCGCTGACTTATTCCGTCGGGGTCATCTTCGTGCTGATGAAACCGGATACACTCTTTATCCCCGCGTCCGCGATCACCGATATCGACGCCATGGTCGCCATGTTGAACCACCCGCATGTTGTCGACATCAATGTCCGCATCCAGGAAGTGGTGGTGATGTTGTTGGTTGCCGGGATATTAGCGGCTGTCGCCCGTCGGTCGCGGCGCCTGATTGTTCGCCAGGCTGATTTGGCGCGTCAGCGGACAAATTTGGCACGCTATTTTTCGCCGCGCTTGGTGAACGAACTTGCCGGACGTGATCAGCCGATCGGTCCGGTCCGTCGCCAAGATGTGGGGGTCTTGTTTGCCGATATCGTCGGTTTCACGCGTTTTGCCGAAAGCGCCCGGCCCGAACAGGTGATGGACCTGTTGCGCGATTTCCATGGTCGCATGGAAGCCGAAGTATTCAATCATGACGGCACCATGGAGAAATTCATCGGCGATGCTTTGCTGGCAACGTTTGGCGTGCCGGATTCAACGCCCAATGATGCCGCCCAAGCGGTGCGGTGCGCGCGCGCCATGCTCGAACGCCTCCGGCAATGGAATGCTGAACGGGCGGGCGCCGGCGATGACCCGATCCACATCGGCATCGGTGTCCATTTCGGTCCCGCGGTGTTGGGGGACATTGGCAGTGCCCGTAACATGGCTTTTTCCGTCGTCGGCGATACCACAAATGTGGCCAGTCGGCTGCAGCAATTGACCCGCGACTTGAACTGCGCGGCGGTGTTTAGCGACGACGTCGTCCGGCGCGTGCGCGCACAGGACGACGCCGCCACGACAAGTTTGTTGGCCGGCGTGCGCCATGTGCCGCCACAATCGGTCAAGGGCCGCGAACAACCGATCGATATTTGGGTCCTCGACGGCTGACCTATGACCCGAGCCGCAGAATAGCCGCGTGGAGGGACTCGTACTGGCTCTCGACCGCGCCGTCGAACAAAGGATCGACAATTGAATTGGCGGCATCATCAATTGCTTGCCAGTCAGTGTCCTCTAAGACCGCTTCCGCGCGCCAAAACAGAACGCGTTCCTCGATTTCCATATGTCGCCAATAGTTCGCGACAAACTTGCCAAGATCGGCCGCGAGCGCTGCCGGATCGTCACAGCCCGCGTCGACCGCTTCCTGAAACTGCTGCACCAGAAGCCGCGTGTCGTCGGCGATTGTGGTGTGATCATTGACGATGCCGGCAACCATGTCGGCCACGTCGGGCGCCGCCACGCGCAACTGCTGGTAGATCAAGTCTTCTTTGGGATGGTGAACCAAATCGGGATAGTGGGAAAGGTAACGCAGCGCGTCGCCAACCAACAGCAGATCCGCCCGGCCGTCACGCGCCAGGTCTTCGGCCTGTCGTTCCAACAGCCTGAGCAATTTCGACAAATCAATGTGGTCGCGCCGCAACCGATCTAACACAAAACTCATGATCTTTATTGTGTGTTTGCGTCGCGATGGGGAACCTAACTTGGGTTAGAAACGCCGCACGGCGCGCAGACAGGCCACGATCGACAACGCCGCCCGAATTCCGTCCGCGCCACTTCCATAGTGGCATCACCTTGCGATGATATGTCCACCCAAAGTGATCGCGCTACAGAAACCGACCCCCCAAAAGAGTCTCTTGTTGCGATTAAATCATAGAACACAAATACATCCGACTTCGCACAAATATTATCTATGCACAGTCACACTTCTTTGAAGCAAAACATAGAATTATTCATTTTTTTCTATTATTAACTGTGATCAAGATAAAATTCCATGAAATCACACGTATTTTTGTGTCTTTACAAAAAATGTGAAATTCTTGTTATTAATATATCAATGATTATATTCATATTGAATCAATCGCAATTTCAATAATAACAACTTGCACATTTTCCGTAGTTCTATTCATCGGATATCATAGAATATCTATGGACTTCTGTAGTCTTTCTATGCACATGTTCTTTTTCAGCTATCGATCAAGGAACTCCCAATAAGGTTTAAATAGAGATAGCATAATCAGTCGATTACCACGACAGAAAATAACTCTTTCCCGGAACGGTCTAGCAAAAGTAAAACGGACTTCCGCGCCACCGACCGCGCCAACGCCAATTGCGACCGCGCGTCGCCCGGGTGCCGGGTCGGCACTTGATCCATCTCAACGATCACATCGCCGGGCCGCAGGCCGGCTTGTGCCGCCCGGCTCTGCGCCGCGACGTCGACAATCAGAAGTCCATCGGCGGCAGCCGACAATTGGTGATCGGCCTCCAGTGCCTCGGTAATCGAGGACAGGGTCATCCCCAGATCCTCGAACTGTGTCAGCTTGGCTTCGGCGACACGGGGCGCCGGGCGCGGTACAACCGTGCTGTACTCGACCTCCTCGGCAATCACATTCGGATCGATATGGATCGCCAGGTCGGTCAGTGGATCTTCGACCAGGGCCGCCAGACAATTCTCGAACACCGACCCTTGTCGGGTCTCGCAGGCACGCAATCGCACGGCCACGCCCGCCGGTATGGCGCAAATTCCCAACGCAAACACGGTGGCCTGCGGCAGTTCCCGCACTTGCGGTGCGGCAAAGCTGAATCCGAATGCTAGACGGCGGCGCACGCCCGGCCGCAAATCCGTGGTTTCCAGCAGCTTGCGCCCCACGGACCGCCCGGCGCCATCCAAAAACACCAGTTCGAAGGCCAAGCCGGTCAAGGTATGTGGGGTTTGGTTGGAAATATCGGCGCGCGCAAAACAGTCGTGGCGATGGCTGGGCGATGGGCCGATCTCGTAAACACGGAACGGCAGCCGGCCATCATCTTCGCTGAAAGCCGCGCCGGACGCCGCGACACACAGAACCGCCAAGGCGCATAGCCCGGCACGACGCCCAAATTGCGGTATCTCAGTACGACAGTTGACGTCCACCATCAACTCCCAGCCGGCCATCAACAGCGGCAAACTATCAGCTGCACCCGCAACACGCGTTACCCCATGTCAATCGCACGGGCCGGACGTGGTCCGTACGTACGATGCGCGCGGGCCACAGACGCGATACCTCATTGAACCGCGGCCTGTCATCACCACCGCAGGTCGGGCTGGACACACTGTTTCGGGCATGTGGCATGTTTTGGTTGGGCGTCGTTTGCGGAATAATCATCTTGGCCGTGGTTGAAATGCTCGCGGCCATGGTCATCCGCTGGGTCAACCCGCCGCTCCCGCGCCAATGGCGTGCGCCCAACCCGGCCGACGAACCAGCCGTCGGTGGCGCCGCGCGTCGGCAAGCTCGTACCTCTACCAACCGTTAAGATACATCCCCACAGCCCATCGCCGGGGCGGCCCGGTTCGTGCTATCAACTTGTCGATTTGAAGCATGATCGCGCGCACAAAGAGGGGACCATGGCCGATACCCAGTGGACGGTTTATCTATCCGGTGAAATCCATACGGACTGGCGTGATCGTATCCGCGATGGCAGCGCCCAGACAGACCTGCCGGTCGCATTTGTATCGCCGGTAACGGACCATGCCGCCAGCGATGACTGCGGGGTCAAAATTCTTGGGTCCGAGGACAAGTCGTTTTGGCACGATCACAAAGGCGCTAAGGTCAATGCCATCCGCACGCGAACGTTATTGGATCGCGCCGATTTGGCCGTGATCCGTTTTGGCGACAAATATCGCCAATGGAATGCCGCCTTCGATGCTGGAATCGCCGCCGCCTTGGGCAAGCCCTACATCACGCTGCACGATCCAGCCCTGACCCATGCTTTGAAGGAAGTCGACGGTGGCGCCATGGCGGTGGCCGAAACACCGGAACAAGTCGTGCGCCTGCTGGACTACGTGATCAACGGCCGGCTCTAGATTTCAATGCCGCGATGATGGTCGCGACCAAGTGATCTGGCGGTGCCGCGATGTCGACGGTAATGGCGTCATCCGGCGCCTCCAAGGTGGCCAATTGACTGGGCAAAAGGCTGGCGGGCATGTAATGGCCTGTGCGCGCAGCAAGACGTGACAGGATCAAGGGCACGGAGCCGCTCAGAAATACCAAGGCAACGCCAGGTTGGGCGATATGCAGCCGTGCCCGATATGACTCCTTGAGCGCCGAGCAGGCCAACACGGTGCGTCGCCGGTTGCCCACCCAATCTGTGATCGCCGCGCCGAGCCGATCGAGCCAGGGCCCGCGATCGGCGTCGGTCAAGGGCTGGCCGCGGCGCATTTTGGCGATATTGGCGGCACTGTGATAGGCGTCGCCTTCTTCAAAGATCGCGTTCAGAGCGGCGGCCAGTTGGCGCCCGACCGTGGTCTTGCCGCAGCCGGCAACGCCCATCACAACCACCACCCAGGGCAGTTCAATCACCGCCATCCCTCGTCCACGCGGTGTGAAATTGCCCGGGCCGATCAATCCGACCATAACCATGCGCACCGAAATAGTCGCGTTGGGCCTGCACCAAATTGGTCCACAGGCGCGGCTGGCGCAGCGAATCGAAATAGGCCAGTGCCGTGCTCATGCCGGGACACGGAAGTCCCTGCGTGATCGCCACGGCGAGTACCCGCCGCAAATCGGGCACGGTGGCCGCCACGCGCTGGGCAAACCAGGGCACGGTCAACAGACTGGAAACCACGCCGCGGTCACCGTAGGCCGCGGCGATTTCGTCCAAGTAACGGGCGCGGACGATACACCCGCCGCGCCAAATCTTGCTCACCTGGCCAAGATCCAGCTGCCAGTTATGCGACTCGGAGGCGGCGGCCATCAGAGCGAAGCCTTGGTCATAGGCGCAAAACGTCGCCATATCCAGGGCGCCTTTGATCGCGGCGGCCAGATCCGGTGACGCGGCTGTGGCGGCGGACGCAGCGAAGCGATTCTGCACAGCGGCACGCATGGCAACTTGCCCCGACAGCGCGCGCGCAAACACCGCGGCGGCGACATTAGGCACCGGCACACCGGTTTCGAGGCCGGAAATCGAGGTCCATACTCCCGTGCCCTTGTGGCCCGCTTGATCCGCGATCACCTCAACCAGTGGCCGGCCAGTATCCGGATCGTTGGTGGCCAGAATCGCGGCCGTAATCTCCAGCAAGTAAGAGCCGGTTTCACCCGCGGCCCAGTCCGCGAACATCCCCGCCATGGCGACATGATCGCAGTCGGCGCCATCACGCAGCAGCACGTAGGCTTCGCCGATCGCCTGCATGACCGCATATTCGATGCCGTTATGCACCATCTTGACGAAGTGGCCAGCGCCGTCCGCACCGACATAGCCGCAACAGGGCTCTCCATCCGCCTGCGCCGCGATTGACTCCAACATCGGACCGGCCAACCGATACGCTGCCGGATCGCCGCCCGCCATGATCGCCGGACCGTGCCGCGCGCCTTCTTCGCCGCCGCTGATGCCGGCGCCCAAAAACAACAATCGGCCCTCGGCCAGCCGCGCGGCGCGCCGCTGGCTGTCCGCATAGTGGGCATTGCCGCCATCGATCACCGTGTCGCCGGGCGTCAAGAGCGGCAGCACGTCATCGAGCTGCGCGTCCACCGGCGCACCCGCTTTGACCATCAGCAATAGCACCCGCGGCGGCCGCAACGCGGCAACGAATTCGGCGAGCGTGCGATAACCGGCCACTGGGCGATCGCCGACCGTCGCGACAAAATCGTCGGTGACCCGCGCCGTGCGGTTGAACACCGCCACGCGATAGCCGCGATCAGCCAAATTCAGTGCCAAATTTCGGCCCATCACGGCAAGCCCGATTAGACCGATGTCTGCTGGTTGCGCCATGCGCTGCGCCCTTTTCGGCATGATAAATGGCCCCTGGGACTCGACGGCGCCGGCGCGGACGTGATAGCGCTGCGGATCGGGGCTTATGCGCGAGTCACCGCGTAAGGGAGATCACCATCATGACCCACTCATCGGCACCTGTGAATGACTACGGCTTGGATGGCAAGGTCGCCATCGTGACCGGCGCGGCCCGTGGCATCGGTCGCGCCCACGCGACGGCATTGGCGCGTGCCGGCGCGGCCGTGGTGGCATCCGATGTCTCGGACTGTTCGGAAACCGTCGGCGCGATCGAGGCGACCGGCGGCCGCGCGATCGCGGCCTTGGCCGATGTGGCAGACGGCGCCGCGGTGCAAGCCATGGCGACACAAGCCGTCGAAGCGTTTGGGCGGATTGACGTGTTGGTCAACAATGCCGCGCTTTACGGCGCCCTGCATGGCGGCCCCTTTGACCGCATCACCGAGCAAGAATGGGATGCCTGCATGGCGGTCAACGTCAAAGGCCTGTGGCAGTGCGCCAAGGCCGTGGTGCCGGCGATGCGTGAACAAGGCGGCGGCAGCATCGTCAATATCTCGTCGCTGGCCGCAATCTATGGCATGGCCAATGGCCTACATTATGTGACATCAAAGGCGGCGGTGATTGGCATCACCCGCGGCCTCGCCCGCGAACTCGGTCGCAATTGGATCCGGGTCAACAGTATCGCGCCAAGCGCCGTCGAAACCGAAGGCACCAGCGAGTTCTTTGGCGAAGGCGTCGACCGCGCCTACGAAGTCATCCGCAACGGTCAATCGCTCAGGCGCACCTTGGCGCCGGACGATGTTGCCGACGCCATGTTGTTCCTGGCCGGCCAAGGCAGCCGTTTCGTGACCGGCCAAACCCTGATGGTCGACGGCGGCACCGCATTTCTTTAATCAGCCTGTCTTACAGAGGAGTCTCATGGCGCTTCCCGGAACCAGTGGCCGTCATCGCATCTATCTGATGCGCCATGGCGAAGTGTCCTACTTCGACGCCGACGGCAAGCCGGTGAACCCGAAAACGGTCAGCTTGACCGAGCGCGGCACCCACCAGGCGCAGGCGGCGCGCGACGCCCTCGCCGCCGTGCCATTCGATCGGGTGCTATGTTCCGGCCTGCCACGAGCCCAGCAAACCGCTGAAATCGTTGTCGAAGGGCGCGGCCTGACGGTTGACGAAGATCCCGATCTGGGTGAGCTGCGCGGCGGCCGCTTCGCCGATATCCCGCGCGAACGGTGGGAAGCCGAGTTTGTCTATGGCTTCGAAAACGCGACCGCCCCCGGCGCGTCATTTGCCGGCGGTGAATCCTATGCCGATTTCGAACATCGTGTGGTTGGTGGTTTGACCCGGTTTTTCGACGCGCCCGGTTGGACACGCGCCCTGATCGTCGCCCATGACGGCGTCAATCGGATGATCTTGAGCTGGGCCTGCGGCGCTGGTTTGGCCGCGCTGAGCACCTTCGAACAGGACATGGGCTGCATCAACATCATCGATGTCGACATCGCCGACGGTGCGCTCATTCGTCGCATGATCAAAGCGGTAAACTTGACCATCTACGATCCGCCGAAACAGCATCTGCCCTTGACCAGCATGGAACAGGTGTTAGCGACACTGGAACGGTATTTGGGCGCAAAGTCGTGACCGCGCGCAGCGCACGGGGCACCGCCATGACGCTGCGCACCCCGGGAACACCGCTGGTGGCGGAAGCGCGTGTGTGGCCCGACCCGGGCCCTAGCCAGGTGCTGATCGAGATCGGTGCCTGTGGCGTCTGCCGCACGGACTTGCACGTGGTCGACGGCGAACTGACCAAGCCAACCCTGCCGATCGTGCCGGGCCATGAAATCGTCGGGCGGGTCGCGGCGCTGGGTCCTGGCGTCGATCGCTTTGATGTCGGCGACCGGGTCGGCGTGCCCTGGCTCGGCGAAACCTGTGGCGGGTGCCGTTACTGCCGGACCGGCCAAGAAAATCTGTGCCCGGACGCGCGCTTTACCGGCTACCACATCGACGGCGGCTACGCGCATTTCACGCTGGCGGACCAGCGCTATTGCTTCCCAGTCACGGGCGCCTATGACGACGCCCACGCGGCACCTTTATTGTGCGCCGGCTTGATCGGCTACCGGTCGTTGCGCATGGCCGGTGATGCGCGGCGGCTTGGCATCTACGGGTTCGGCGCCGCCGCGCACATCATCGCGCAAGTCGCCGTGCATGAAGGCCGTGAGGTTTTCGCTTTCAGCCGGCCGGGCGACCAAGCCGCACAGGGGTTCGCCCACAGGTTGGGCGCAACCTGGGCCGGAGATTCGACCATGGCACCGCCGGAACCGCTGGATGCGGCGATCCTGTACGCGCCGGTCGGCGCGTTGGTGCCCATCGCCCTGCGCGCGGTCCGTCCCGGCGGCGTGGTGGTGTGCGCCGGCATTCATATGAGCGACATCCCAAGCTTTCCGTACGAAATATTATGGGGCGAACGGCGGGTGCAGTCGGTGGCCAATTTGACCCGCGCCGACGGCGAAGGGTTTCTGGCCTTGGCGCCGCAGATCCCGATCAAAACAACGGTGGAAACATTCCCCTTGGCCCAAGCCGACGAAGCATTGCGGCGCCTCCGCGAAGGCGAAATCCACGGCGCCGCGGTGTTGACTCCGTAGCGGTCCGAATGCGAGTTCAGGGCCGGGCGGCCACCGCGGCCGCGGCTGTGGCCGGCCCACGCATGCGCGCGCGGACCCAATCCCGCGCCGGCTTTTCGACAAACCGAAATGTCAGGATCGAGGTCACGATGGTTGCCAACACGGCCCCGACGAGCATCGCGCCGCCCCACAGATAGCTGCCTTGCAGGCCGCCGGGCGCGCGCAAATAGACATTGTAGACAACGATATAGACGATCACGTGCACCATGTAGACCGAGTAAGAGATCTTGCCGAGAAACGTGAAGGCCCTGTGTTCCAACAGGCGGTTCAAACTGGTGCCCTCATAGGCCAGAAACAGGATCAAGGGTGGAAAGGTCGAGACGATCAGAAAATCCGGCCAGTCGAGCGCCATGCCGGTCAAGCTCCACAGCGCCGCCGCCCAGACAATCAGCGCCCGTGCCCGTATATCCAGATCGCGCAACAGGCCGCGGTCGTAAGCAAGATACAAAACCCCGCCCAGGACGAACGACACCAGACCGCGCAGAACACCGTAGTCGTAGGTGATGTTGAGTTGCTGGGGCGGCACGATGGCCGCCAGCAGCCAATAGGCGCCCGGCACGACGATCACGAACAGCAGCACCATCGCGGCCCGGTTCAACTGCAAACGCGCGAACAACAACGCGGCAATCAGCGGATAGGCCAGATAGCACGCCCACTCGACACTGATCGACCAAGACGGGTGATTCCAGCTCAAATGATCATGGACCGCCCAAGCATGGACGAGAAATACATTTGTGATAAACGCGGCGATGGTGTTGTGGCCTTCGAACGGCACGCCCAACACGGGCAGCGGATATTTAAGCAGCTCTTTGAAAAGAAACAGCAACAGCACAAACATATGGAGCGGCCACACCCGCGCCAGCCGCAGAATCATGAAATTCACAATGTTCGATCGCCGAAAGGCACGTTGGCGATCGAAAAACTCCGTATGAGAATAAGTGATAACAAAACCACTCAACACGAAGAATAAATCAACCCAAAGATAGCCTTTCTCAAACAAAAACGTGTAATCGCTTAGGCGAATTGGCGCGAACTCGTCCTGATAATGGTAAAAAACAACAAGAAGTGCGGCGATACCCCGGATCGACGTCAAGGCCTCCAGATTTTTTCTTTTGGTCATCGCGTCGTATCCAATGGTTTCTCGCGTCGATGTTGCCGTGTGAACCCGCGGCCGATCCGCCCGGCCAAATCGTGGACATTGGCGGCCGCGCCAAAAAGACATCGCCCGGAACCGTTTCGATGCCACAATAATGCACGGTTTGGCTGGTTATATGTGAAAACGGTTATGTAATCGTTTGCTTGTCGCAGATGGTGACGAATTTGAGAATGATTGAGCACACGACCCGCCCTTGGGGTATCGACAAAGCGCGTGAACGGTCTTGTTGGGGCTTCTCGGCGGCCATGCTGGTCGCGCTCTGGCCGGCCCTAGTGTGGCCGATGGCGGCGGCCGATGCGGCGACATACTATGTGGCACCGTCGGGTGAGGATTCGGCGGCCGGTACGGCACTCTCCACGCCGTGGCGTTCGCTCAAGAAGATCCGAAACTTCCCGTTTCAGCCTGGCGACCAGGTCTTGTTTCAACGTGGCGCCACCTGGCAAGGCGTCCTGATTGTCCAAAGATCCGGCGCCGCGGGCGCGCCGATTGCCTATGGCGCGTTTGGCGACGGCGCGGCACCGATCATTCATGGCACGAAAGACCACGCCGCGCGCATCCTCAAGACCGCCCATATCGAGATCCGCGATTTGCATTTTACCGGCGCCGCGCGAATCGCGGTTCAGGTGCGCGGCGCGCGACATCTGCTGATCGAGAACTGCACCATAGGGCCGACGCCCGGCTATGGCATTCGTGTCACCAGCGCCGGTGACAGAATATCAAGCGATGGCGTGATTCGCGGCTGCCACATCGATTCCGGACGACGCGCGTTCGAGGGCCGCAAGGGCGGTCCCGACGGCATCGTTCTTTATGATGGGGTCGAGAATTTCCGGGTCGCGGGCAACACAATCCGGGCTTTTCCGCATACCGGGATTGCCGTGCAAGTGATTCATCAAGACAAGCCGGTGGCATTTAACGAAGTATACGACAACATTATTGTCGGCTCAGATATGGACTACATGCGCGGATTCAGTGTCATCGGAAAAGACAATCTTGTTCACGACAATATTGTTTATAATAACAAAATAAAAGATATGACGCAACCAAGCCATGTAGGCGGAAACAATAACCAAGTATATTACAATATATTCGATTCGATGAGAGATTACGGACATACGGCAAATTCCGGCGTTGCCGTAGACTTAGGGTCTTTTGATGGCGGGCGGTTCGGCGGCGTGATGGCCTGCCGCGACAACTTGGTCTACAATAACGTATTCTATAATATCCCCAATGAAGGGATAAAAATGGTCGGCGCGGTTGAGACAGACGCGCAAATTACCGGCAATCGAATATTTAACAATATCCTTTTGCAGACTGGCGGGTTGGCGGTGCTGCGCTATCCATCGGCCGGGAACAGCTATCAGGCCAATGTCGTGTTTCCACCCGGCGGGTTCCGCCATCGCAGCGGGCCATTGGGCGCGTCCGAATTCAACCAACGCAATGGCGCCCAAGGGGATCTCATGGCCGACAATATGGACGCCGATCCCCAGCTGACGGCGCCGGAGTCGGGCGACTTTCGACCACGGGCCGACTCGCCCGCAATCGATGCCGGCATACCCCATGCCGTAACAACCGACCATGGCGGTGGTGCCGTGCCCCACGGTCAGGGCGTCGATGCCGGCGCTTTCGAATTCGCGGGTGATGCGTCGCCCGGCCCGTGACGCAGCCGGCCCAGCACGCGAATCACCCCTTTGGGGGCAACGACCAAGGACCCGTCAACAGCCGATCTAAGGTTGTGCGCCGGCAGGCGCTTCGGGCCCGCGCTTGATCTGCATATGCACCAAAGGTTAACGGTTGCGGCCTTTTATATGTCAACGTCGCGGTGTCTTTTCGGCGCGGTCATGGCAACCGCGCCCGCAGGCGGCCTGGGGCAACCAGCGTTTTCATAGTTCAGGGCATCAACGAGAACCTTAATGTTCAGGAAGTTCCTAGCAAATACGGCATTGCTTGCGGTGTCTCTGATTTTGTCCGGCGCTGTTTTGGTGGCTGCCGGCGAGATCTATATGCGGGCCACCTACGGCGCGCTGGAACCGGGCCCGGGGAAAAACATGTACCGGTTCCATGATCAGCGCGGATGGGCGCTGGTGCCGGGCGATTATGAATATCTGGAAATCAAGTCCTTTCAACGGGTGCGGGCCACCGTCAACGACCTTGGCGTGCGCAGTCCGGCCGTGTCGTTGGACGTACCGCCGGGAAAGACCCGGGTCACCGTGATCGGTGACTCATTTGTATTCTCCAATCCCTTGACCGACGGCAAGCGGTTCACGGAGTCTCTCGACCAGCTTGCAGGCGACGATGTCGAAATCGTCAATGTCGGCGTGCCCGGCTATGGCACAGGCCAACAGATTCTGTTGTTGGATGAGATGGTCGCCCAGGGCTACGATCCCGGGAAGCTGGTTATCCATATTCTGTTTACCAATGATTCCAGTGACAATTTTGGCTTCGATTACGGCACGCTCAAACGTCTGCCGCACAAGCCCCGGTTCTGGATCGACGACAGCGGCGCCCTGGCGTCGGAGCCGCCGGTCAAGCCCGAGGGCGCCGGCCGCCGCCGCGGTTGGCTGGATTCGTCGCTATTCGTTGCCTTCGTCAAATCGCGTGCAACGTCGCTTATGGCCGCCCAGCCGGCGCTCCTCGACACATTGTCAAACCTTGGTTTGATGCCCGCTTTACCACGCGTGCCGGGCATTGTCGCCGGATGGTATGGCGAACAGTGGCGCGAGATGTGGGATGTGAATGCGGATATCCTCGGCTATATGGCCAACCGGGTGCGCGGCTATGGCGACACCGAATTCGCGATCGCCTATATGCCATCGCCGCTGCAAGTGCGCCCCACCTTTCGCAGCATGCTGGAAGATGCCAGTCAGTCAGACGCCCGCTTTGCCGCCTTCCTGGCGGAAATTGACCGCCCGCAACGCATGCTCGCCGATTATTGCACGGCCACTGACATCGCCTGTTATGACGCCACGGCGACATTGCAAAACGCCGGGACTGACGAGCTTCTGTATTTCCCCACCGAAGGTCATTTGACCGAGGCCGGTTCGGCCCTCTACGCGCAATTCCTCTTTGACCAGATCTTGGCGCCGATCCTCAACGATGTCGCCGCCAGCCATATTACGGTGTTACGGTGACAGTTTACTAAATACGCTGTATTTTGTATGCTTATTTTTCTCCGTACCACATCTGGTGTATTTAGTAAACTGTCACCGTAATACACCGTAATACGTACAATCTACCTATCCGTCGGCGATGGCGAAGTCGCGCGCGGTCAGGATCGGGATCAGTCGAATACCGGCCTCGGCCAAATTCGCTTCCGCGCCCTCAAGCCGGTCGACGACGGTGATGGCGGTATCCACATGGCAACCATGTTCGCGCACGGCCTGCGCCGCCTTGAGCGTCGAACCCCCGGTGGTGGTGACATCTTCGATCAGCACCACCCGCGCGCCGTGCGACGGTTCCGGCTCAATCCGTTTTCGACTGCCGTGGGCCTTGGCTTCCTTGCGTACAAAGAACGACGGGACCGGCCGGCCGATTTGGGCACTGCGCAGCGCCACGCACGCGACAATGGGCACCGCGCCCAGTTCCATCCCGCCGATCCAGTCCACACCCTTGTCCGGCAGGGCGGCCAGAATCGCGTCGGCGATCAGTAGGGCGCCGACGGGATCGAAGGCGGTATGTTTCATGTTGAAATAAAACTGACTGCTGGCGCCCGACGTCAACGTCACCGCCTGCCCCACTGTCAGTGATTTTTCCGCGATGATCGCGCGCAATCGCGCTATCTCGACCGCGGCCTCCGAAACCATCCCTGGCATTGCCCCCCTATGCTTCGCCCCAAACCGCATCCGCGACCCGCACGACCAGGTCAAGCTTGCGGCGCTGATCATCGTCGGAAATCACATTGCCGCCGGCGACACTGGCGAAACCGCACTGTGGGCTCAGGCACAATCGCTCGATCGGCACATGGCGGCTGGCTTCATCAATGCGACGGCGTAAGTCGTCCGGCGCTTCACGTTCCGGCGTTTTGGTGCTGATCAAACCCAACACCACGGTCTTGCCGGACGCGATATGGTCAAGCGGCGAAAAGTCGCCGGCGCGCGGGCTGTCATATTCGAGAAAAAACGCGTCGACGTCCAAGTCGCCGAACAGACGCGGCGCGACCGGCCCGTAGCCCCCAGCCGCCAGCCAGCGCGAACGAAAATTGCCCCGGCACAGATGAATGCCGACGGTCAACCCCGTCGGGCGCCCCGCCAGCGTTTGATTGATGACATCGACATACGTGTCGATCAACTGGTCGGGGTCGAAACCCATCTGGCGAACCTGGTCCTGGATGGCCGGATCGCACAACATCGCCAACGGCACTTCGTCGAGTTGGATGTAGGTCGCGCCGAGATCTGCCAGCGCCGCCAGCTCTTGTTGATAGACGGCGATCAAGTCCTGCCAATAGGACTCTTCGTCAGGATAGACATGGGGCGCGGCGTGGCGGCCGAGGGCGAAAAAATGAAACGCGCTCGGCGTCGGCATGGTCACCTTCGGCGTGTCGGTGGTCTCGCGCCGAATCGATTCAAATTCGCCCGTGGTGATACCACCGCTGCGCCGAATAGGACCGGCGGCAAAACACGTCGGCCAGGTATAGCGCGCGCCCGTGCCATCGCGAAACGCGAACGGCGCCTCGGTCATGCCGAACCCAGCCAGCGTTTCAAAAAATGCCGAAAACCATGACGCCCGACGGAACTCGCCATCGGTAATGGACCGCAGCCCGATCGCCTCTTGCAAACGGATGGCGTCGACCACCGCGTGATCGAGAACGGCGCCATACGTGGCCCGGTCGATCGCACCGTCGGCCAAGGCCTTGTGGGCATCTTTCAGGGCCCGCGGCCGCAGCAAACTGCCGATATGTTCGGCGCGAAATGGCGGACCTTTGGCGGACGCGTCAGACATGAGCCACGCTAACATGTTCATCGATCGCCGCCCAGCCGCTTGACGGGGCTCGTCACAGCCGGCACGGTGACGCGAAGCGAGGTTATCAGGAGGGGCCCATGGCAATTCAGGCACAGCCGGTGGACGACAACGAGACAGATGAACATCTGCGCCCGACGGCATTCATCGACAGCGATACGCCGGCCGTTGCGGAATTTGCGGCGCGTGCCGCGGGCGCCGACGGACCCGATTTGGAGCGCGCGGTCCGGCTCTACTACGCGGTGCGGGACGATATTCGCTATGACCCCTATCGCATCGAGACCACGCCGGAAGGCTTTCGCGCCGGCCGCTGCCTTGATGTCGGTTACGGGTTTTGCATAACAAAGGCTGCGTTGTTGGCCGCTTGCGCCCGTGCCGTTGGAATCCCGGCCCGGCTCGGATATGGCGACGTGCGCAACCATCTGGCAACTGAAAAGCTGTTGGCGATCATGGGTACCGACTTGTTTGTCTTTCACGGTTACACGGACCTATTGCTCGAAGGCCGGTGGGTTAAGGCAACACCGGCGTTCAATTTGGGCCTGTGCCAACGCTTCGGCGTCAAACCGCTGGAATTCGACGGCCGCACGGATTCACTGTTTCACGAGTTCGACGCGGCCGGTCGTCGTCACATGGAATATGTCAACCAACACGGCGCCTTTACCGACCTGCCCTTTGACAAGATCATGGCAACCTGGCGCGAATGCTATCCGCGCGCGATGAAATTCGGCTTTCAACCACCGGATGGCGATTTCGCGCGGGAGGCGGAGGCCGAGCACCTGCAGTCGCAGCGCGCATGATGGAACGGCGGCGCGCTGTGCCTTGGGGCGCGATTTGTATCGCGATTTGGTGCGCGATCGCTGCGGCGCCGGTGGACGCGCAGACAACCCTGCGCATCACCCTGCAGCTGCCGCTGACATCGCCACTGGGCGCCAATTTGGTGGCGTTCAAAGAGAATGTGGAGGTGGCGAGCGCCGGCGCGCTTCGTATCGAGATTTATCCAAGCGCACAATTGTTTACCGACAAAGAAGTGCCGGTGGCGGTGGCCTCGGGTCAAATCGAAATGGGGGTGTCTTCGCTGGCCCGTTTCGCCGGCACAATCCCGGCGGTCGACGTGTTCTTTGTCCCGTTCCTCTTCAACACACCGGAATTGGTGACCGCGGCCACGGCGCCGGGCGCCGCGGTACGCGGTTTGATCGACGCCGCGTTGATCGAAAAGGGCGCGCGCCCGCTGTGGTGGCAACCCTACGGCTTAACAGTGCTAATGACGCGCGGCGTACAGGTGCGCGTGCCGGACGACATGCGCGGCCTGAAGATTCGCACGTTCGGCAAGGCCATCGAGTCCTTTGTCAACGCGGTCGGCGCGGCGGCGACGAACGTTTCCGGCTCGCGCCAGTATCTCGCCTATGAGCGCGGCACGGTCGACGGCGGCATGACCGGCATTTTGTCGGTCTCGGAACGCAAGCTGCACCAAGTACTTGACCATCTAACCTTGACCCACCACGCCGATATCGAGTTTCTGGTACTGATCAATGATCGGGTCTGGCAAGGGCTAGACAATACGCAACAGTCGATCTTGACCAAAGCCGCCGTCACCGTTGAGGCCGCGCTGCGCGAATCGTTTGCGGCGCTGGAAGCCGCGGCACTGGCGGAAGCTGAGGCCGAAGGTATGACGATTTACCGGCCAAGCACTGGTGACCTTGCCGCCTGGCGGGCGGCCACGGCGGGCATGCGCGACAGCTATGTCGACACCGCCGGTCCGCTGGGCGCCGAATTGCTTGCCGCCGCCGACCAATTGCGCGCCAGGATCGGTGAAGACTAAGCGCGATCCGATCGCACCGATCAGCCGCGCCATGGCGTGGTGCGCGGCCGCCCTTTTCGTGATTATCGGTTTGATCGTCGCCTACGAAGTTGTCATGCGCTACGTGTTTTTGGCGCCAACCCGATGGGTCGAGGAAATCGCGCGCGTGCTTCAGATCTATGGCGTGTTTCTGGCCTGTGCATGGCTGGTTGGTCGGCGCGAGCATATCCGCATCACGGCCCTGACCGCCCGTGTGCGCCCGGCCATACGAGCCTGGTTCGAACGCATCGCGTTGCTGTGTATTGCAGCCATTGCCGCGGCATGTACGTGGGCGTCCGTCGAACTTATCCGGTTCTCCATCGACATGGCCCAATATACCGACTCGGTCCTGGCGCTGCCGATGTGGCTGGTGCAGTTACCCGTGCCTGTCGGCTTGGCGTTGGTGACAGCGCAGGCAATTGCTTGCATTGTTTGGAGCGGCGACGGCAGTCGCGCCGACGAGCCACCGACATTCTGATTGGGTCATGACCGCGGCGATCATTCTTTTCTGCCTGTTCGCGGCTCTGTTGATCGGCATCGACGTTGCCTTTGTGCTGGCGGGATTGGGCGTGCTGTTATTGCTAGTCGGTGGCTTCTCGCCACTGATGATCCCGCAGGCCTTGTTGTCCAGCATGGACAATTTCATCCTGTTGGCGGTGCCTCTATTTATTTTGATGTCAAATGTTTTGCTGCGCGGCGGCGCCGGCGACCGCCTGTTTGCGGCCGTGCAAAGCTGGATCGGCCATTGGCCCGGTGGTCTGGCGGTGGCGACGATCGTCAGTTGTGCGATCTTCGCCGCCATCTCTGGATCCTCCGTGGCGACGGCGGCAACCATTGGCACGGTTGCGATCCCAGCCATGGTCAGTCGTGGCTACGAACGGCGCTTTGTCTACGGCCTGCTGGCCGCCGGCGGCACGCTCGGCATTTTGATCCCACCATCCATTCCGATGATCGTATTCGGCTTTGTCACCTCCGAATCGATCGTTGATTTGTTCCTGGCCGGGATCGGCCCCGGACTATGCTTGGCGGCGGTCTTTGTCGCCTATGTGGTGGTGCGCGCCTGGCGCGGCGGCGGCTATCAATCGATGGCCCGCGCCTCGGCGCAGCAGCGCTTGACCGCCACACGCGGGGCTCTGCCGACGCTGGCACTTGCCGCCGTGATTATTTTCGGCATCTATTTTGGCGCCTTTACGCCGACCGAGGCCGCTGGAATCGGTTTCGTTGCCGCGTTGGTCATCACTATCGGCGTACACAGATCGCTCGGTGTGCGTGACTTGCCGCAGATCGCCATGGAGTCGATGAAAACCACCGTTATGGTGCTGTTCATCATCGCCGGCGCCAAGGTGTTCGGCCAGGCAATCACCCTTTACCGGATTCCCCAAGATCTGACCACCGCCGTGGTCGGCACACTGACGCATCCGCTGACATTCGTATTGGCCGTAAGCGCGCTGTTGCTGGTGTTGGGCTGTGTTCTTGAGACTCTGTCGATGATGTTGTTGATGCTGCCCATTATCCAACCCTCGTTTCAGGTCCTCGGCATCGATGCGATTTGGTTCGGCGTCATTTTTACGATGATGATCGAGTGCGCCTTGATCACGCCGCCGGTCGGGTTGAACTTGTTCATCATTCAGGCTGTCGCGCGCCAACACAGCGACGGCCAGGCTGTCGCTATCGGCGACGTGGTGCATGGCGTGTGGCCGTTCGTCGTGCTGATTTTGGTCACGGTCGGTGCAGTTATGATCGTGCCCGATATCGCTTTGTACATCCCATTTCGCTTGTGACATCTGGAGAAGGCCACCATGTTTGCGGCACCGCCGGATATTGAAACCCGCCTGTTCACCCGCCTGCCCGACGAATTCCGCCGCCCAGGCGGCAAATCGCCCTGGGCGGACGTGCAAATGTTGGGCGGTTCCGTGGATTCGTTTCTCGAGGGGCCGTCATTCGATCGTGACGGTCATCTGTATGTGGTGGAAATCGCGTATGGACGCATATTTCGCGTTTCTCCCACCGGTCAATGGACCTTGATCACCGAATATGATGGTGAGCCCAACGGCCTCAAGGTTCATCGCGACGGTCGGATCTGGGTTGCTGACTACAAGAACGGCATTATGCAAGTTGACCCGAATAGCGGCACGGTCACGCCCGTTGTCGATCGCCACCGCCTGGAACGATTTAAAGGCGTCAATGATTTGTTTTTCGCCGCCAACGGCGACTGTTATTTCACCGACCAAGGCCAAACCGGCTGGCACGACCCCAGCGGTCGCGTTTTTCGCTATCGCGCCGATCAGACGCTGACCCCCGTGTTGGGCGGCATTCCAAGCCCCAACGGCGTGGTCACGAACCACGACGAAAAGATTCTGTATGTCGCGGTGACCCGCGACAACAGCGTCTGGCGGTTACCTTTGTTGGCCGACGGACATGCCACCAAAGTCGGCGTATTCATCCAGCTTTCGGGCGGCAGCGCCGGCCCCGACGGCATGGCGCTGGACCAAGACGGCAATCTGGCGGTCGCCCATGCCGGCCTCGGCACGGTGTGGCTATTCGATCGACTGGGTGAGCCGATTGCGCGCGTGCGCTCATGCGCTGGTTCGATGACCACCAATGTCGCCTATGGCGGCGTCGACGGCCGCACTTTGTTTATCACCGAGTCGGAAACCAACAGCATCCTCACCGCCGAAATGCCGGTCGCCGGCCGAACGATGTTTAGCCATCTGTGAGTGCGGCAGGCTTTTGTCCCTCGACCAGGCGCAAGGCCATGCCGGGCCGATCATCGGGTCGCTGGGTAAAACCCAATCGTTTGTAGAAAGGCGCCTTGCCGACCGCTGCAAACAGTTTGATGTCTCGGACACCAGCATTTTTGCAGCAAGCCACCAGCATCTCGACAATGTGCGAACCGATCCCTCGCGACCGGTAACCGGGCAAGACAATAATGTCGACGACCAAAGCGTACAGCACACCATCGGAAATCGCGCGGCCAATGCCGACCAAAAGGTCGCCATCATAGGCGGCGACGACCCATCGGCTGTCGCACAATGATCGACGCAAATCGCTGACGGAAACGCCGTAAACGTCGTTCCACCCCGACGTTTCGAAAACTTGGAGATAGTCTTCCGCCCTTGGCGGCTCGGTGACATAGGTGATCGACATGGTCTGTTGCTTCGAAGTGTGTGTGGAGACTGCGTGGATCGGACACAAAAAAACCGCCAAGCGCGGGGCGCCGGCGGTTTCGGATCGGCTCAACGCCGCGGGCTTTCTTTAGCCCCAGCGGCGTGGCACGCGGAAACCCCGGCGCGCGGCGCGGCGGCCACGACGGCGCAAATACTGACGCGACAAGGTTTCGAGCTCGTGCATTTGGATCATCATGAGCCCACGCTATAACGTTGGTTGGCTGGTACCGTCAAGCGTCGTTTTAGAGATCGTCCAAGGTCCATCGAAAACCGCGGTCCCGTTGGCTTGACTCTTTGATTTCGGGTTCACTTGCCCCGATGGAAAGAGCCGCCGACCGAACGCGAACCCGCTCAGCCCAGTTCGGCGCGCCCAATGTTGACAAACTTTTCGCGCCGCTTGGCGCGCAGTGTGCCGCCGGGAACAGCCAGTAGGGATTGCATGGCTTCGTCCAACGCATCGCCAAGATGTGCGTAAACCACCGATGGTTCGCGATGGGCACCGCCGACCGGCTCGGCAATGATCTGATCGATGATTCCGAATTCCGCCAAATCCTGCGCGGTCATCTTCAGGGCGACAGCCGCGTCTTCGGCTGCGTCTTGGTTGCGCCACAAGATCGAGGCGCAGCCCTCCGGTGAAATCACTGAGTAGATCGCGTTTTCCAGCATCATCACATGATTGGCGGTGGCCAACGCGATGGCGCCGCCGGACCCACCCTCGCCGATGATCGCCGTGATCAAAGGCACCCGCACCGCGAGGCATTTCTCGGTCGACCGGGCGATGGCCTCGGACTGGCCGCGTTCCTCGGCACCGATACCCGGGTAAGCGCCCGGCGTATCGATCAAGGTGATGATGGGCAGGCCGAACCGGTCGGCCAAGTCCATCAGCCGTACCGCCTTGCGATAGCCTTCAGGACGCGCCATGCCGAAATTGTGCGTGACCCGGCCGTCGGTGTCCGCACCTTTTTCGTGCCCCATAATCATGACCGCCTGGCCGCGAAAGCGCCCAAGACCGCCGATGATCGCTTGGTCGTCGCCAAACGCGCGATCGCCGGCCAGTGGCGTGAAATCCTCGATCAAAGCGTCGATGTAGTCGGTAAAATGCGGTCTCTCAGGATGCCGGGCGACTTGCGCCTTTTGCCACGGGGAAAGGCGGCTATAGGTTTGCCTCAGCAGCCGTTCCGCCTTGGTCTGGAGATGGCTAATCTCGTCGATGATATTCAGTTCGCCGGCATCGCTGAGGTGACGTAACTCTTTGATTTTGCCTTCTAACTCGGCAATCGGCTTTTCGAAATCCAGAAACGTGTTCATGGCCGCCCCAACGACGCGTCAGGATGCTGAATTCGCAAGCGGGTGGTGCTGGCGCACGGTCGCCGCCAATCGTTCCGCCAGAACGTGGGTGTAGATCTCGGTCGTTGAAATATCCGCATGGCCAAGCATGGTTTGAACGCTACGCAAGTCCGCGCCATTGGCAAGCAGGTGGCTGGCAAAGGCATGCCGCAGCACGTGGGGTGAAATCATCTCCGGGTCAAGACCCGCTTCAATGGCCAATTCTTTGATCTCTTGTCCAAGACGGCGGCGCGTCATATGCCCGCTGCGGCCACGCGATGGAAACAACCAAGGCGCGTCCGCATCGGCGACCAAGAATGTAGAACGAATTTCTAAATAAGCCGCCAATGCCGTCGACGCCGGGCCGCCCAGCGGCACCATGCGTTCACGTCCGCCCTTGCCGCGCACGATCAACACGCCAAGGTCCTCGCGCAGCGCAGTACGCGGCAAGCCCACCAATTCAGAGACCCGCAGGCCGGTCGCGTAAAGCATCTCGACCAAGGCGGCGACGCGAACGCCGCGTGGCCCGGGGCGCGCGTGCGCCGCCGCAAGCAGATCGTCCACTTGCTGTTCGCTGAGCATTTTCGGCAACGCCCGACGCGGTTTTGGCGAATCAAGCACCGCGGTTGGATCATCGCCGCGCAATCCTTCCGCAAACAGGAACCCATACAGCTGGCGAATTGTCGACGTGCGCCGTGCTGCGGTGGTGGTCGCCAGACCGCGTGCGTTCAGATCGGCCAGATATGCGCGCAAATCGGTAACATCCACATCCGTTACGGTGACGCCGCGATCGCCGATGAAGGCGGTGAAATCGCCGAGGTCACGCCGATAGGCATCGACCGTGTTCACCGCGGCGCCGCGCTCGGCCAACAACATGTCGACAAACAGATCTATTGCCGGCTCGGACACATGGTTTCCTTAAGCAGACCGATCGGCCATAGCAATCTGCAAGTTCCCCGCGGCGATGGTCGAAACCCTAATATCTGCTCTCAACAACCGCCTCAACAGCCAATGCGCGTGCATCGTCGTCCAATCCCAGTGCCCGCAAGCTGCGCAACACCGACCCAAGCGCCAAGGGACTGGCCGTCGCGGGCCCGCCCGGCCCCAGCGCGATAAGCCCGTAAAGGATCGCCAGACCGGTCTCGCCAGCCCGCACCGCGTCGCGCAAACCATAGCGGAGACCGACAACCGGGATCTCGGTCGTGACCGTCAGGGGCCCATTCAACATCATCGCCCAGCCCGATTTGCCGACTTCGTAACCCAATGCGTCGAGAACAATGAACATGCGCGCGATGCGTGCCGCGCGGGCCTCGCCACTGATCCCAATCGGCAGCCCGTTGGCCCAGCGTCGCGCCAACGCCGGCTTCCAAGAAGACTGCTTGCCGGCATTGGCGATGAACACGACGGGTCGGACCAAATCGTAGAGCGCGCCCGCGTCCGAATCACCGCGTGCCGTGGTGCCCAACACTTCAAGCCAGGCTTCGGCCGTTTCAAACAATCCCAATTGCGCGGCTGCCACGGCCGCATCCGCGGCGTCCTCGGGTGCCGCCATCGCCGGTTTGACCGCCTGCAGCGACAACGCGCTGGCGCGGACAGCGACACCAAATGACGTCGCCGACGCGCCGCGGCGCCAAGCTTCACCCATATAGCGGACCCGCGCTTCATCCGAAGGCGCCTGACGAATGGCTTGATGAAGGACGGCACGGCTCCATGGCCCGGTCGTTTCTGCCGCGGCCTCAATGGGATTGGCCAAGTCGGACGGCGACACCACGATCTCGTCATAAAGCGCACTGAGCGCGACCGGCGCCAACGCGCCCATGGCCGCGGCCTGTTCACCGGCGGCCAAACGAAGCTCCGACGACAAAGTGCCCGAATCCGCCACCGAGCGCAGCAGACCTGGCGCGCCACTGGCGATAAATGTATCGGGCAGTTCGACTTCCGCCGCGCGGACCATGGCAAGCGTCAGCGGCGACGGCACGACGTTGGCGACATCGCCCTTTCGATCGTCAATCAGTATCCTGGCCAAGGCGTCAAACCCGTCACCCGTCGAGTCGGTTTCACGTAACAGATCCAAGCTCAACCGCGCGGCGGTCGTTTCGCCCGCTGTCGCCTGGCAGAAAATCAAACCGCGCTGCCAATAAGGCGTCGCCGTGGCGCGAACTTGTTCGCGCACAATGGCGCACGCATCAGCGGCATTATTGGCCAGAAACAAGAGATCGGTCGCGCTTTGCGACAATGCCTGACCGCGACCGCGTTGGGGAACCTGGGCCAGCAGCGACTGCGCCGATTCGAATTCGGCAATATCGACCAGCGCGGTCAAACGCGCCGCCAAGAATGCGCCGCTCTCGCCGCGGCCAACCGGCGGTGGCGCGGCGGTCAGCACGAGTCGGCGCGTCAGGTCGCGCATCGCCGGCGAGCGTGCCGTGACCGGCAATCGCGCCATCAGCGACATCACCGTTTCGCGCTCACTGCCACGCCAAAGATTGTCGCCCAAGCCACCATCTCCGTCGTCCAGGGAGCCGAGCGCGTCAAAGTCCACATCAGCCAACCTGTTGACCGCGATGGTCGGCGTCGGTGGCGTGGTTGTCCCGCTATCGTTGGCAACTGGATCGGTGGCAACTGGATCAGTCCGATCTTGGGCGTTGCCAGATGTCGTTGTCGCCACCGCCAAAACAAACGGGCCCAGCGCGACAAGCGCTCTCAAGGCCTGCATGTGGCGCACAGTCAGCCGTGACAGGGCACGGTCCCGCAACAAAGTGAGCGGCGCCATCGCTGTATTAGCGCGGAAAACGGTCATCAGGCAGGATCTTTTCCACAGGCGCCGTCGGCGCCGGAATGTCCCAGGTCATCAAAAAGACGATGCCCGCGACCAGACCGATAACGACCGTAAGACCGAGAACACGGTAGACATAGCGCATGGATTCGATGTCGGCTCAATGCCACAGGGTGAGACACGGCTTCAAGATGCGGCGACACACAGGCGCCGGCGCATTGCAGGGCAGCCCGGCGGGTGTGATAAGGTGCCGCCGCAACGGGTCGGCCGCACTTTATAAGGTTCGATCCGCGAGTTCAATCGGGCGACGATCAGACGAACCGCCCGGCCGATAACGAGCCGCTTAAATCCGGATTTGAACAAACAAGCGCCCCGACGGGAACGACGATGTCAGCAAAGCAACCGCCCTTTCAGCCCAAGCGCACGATCGTTCTGGTCGGGCTGATGGGGGCCGGCAAGACCTCCATTGGCCGGCGCCTGGCGGGACGCCTGCATTTGGATTTCGTCGACGCCGATCGAGAGATCGAAGCGGCCGCTGGATGTACCATCGAAGAGATTTTTGATCTTCACGGCGAAGCCGCGTTTCGAGACGGCGAACGGCGCGTCATTGCGCGGCTATTGAACGAACCAACACAGGTTTTGGCGACCGGTGGTGGCGCGTTCATGGCTCCGGAAACCCGTCAAGTGATCGCGGCCCATGGTCGGTCGGTGTGGTTACGGGCCACCCTTGACGTGCTGCACAGGCGGGTCATGCGGCGTTCCAACCGGCCGCTTCTGAAACGCGGCGATCCCCGGGAGATTCTATCCAGGCTGATTGACCAACGCTATCCGATCTATGCCACAGCGGACATCACTGTCGACAGTATTGACGAACCGCACGAAGCGATGGTGGACAAAATTATCGCCGCGTTAAAGGCGCGTCGCGTTCGGATGGCGCGCACACAGCCATGCATGCGGGACACGCATCCATGAGCCACCACAGCACGGTCCATCTCGCGCTCGGCCCACGCAGTTACGACATTGTCGTCGGCGCTGGCCTGCTGGCGGACGCCGGCCGCCATTGTCAAGCCGTGGCCCGGGGCCGCCGGGCCATCGTCGTCACCGATGAAAACGTCGCCAAGTTGCACGGACCGGCCGTCATGGCCTCATTGGCGGAAAGCGATTTTCTGCTCGACCAAATCGCGGTGCCGGCGGGCGAAACCGCCAAGTCGTTCGGACATCTGGAACGCCTGCTCGAGTCGATCCTGGGCGCCGGCATCGATCGGTCGACCACGGTCATCGCGCTTGGCGGCGGCGTGGTTGGCGATCTAGCCGGATTTGCGGCCAGCGTCGCGCTCAGAGGCATCGACTTGATCCAAATGCCGACCACATTGCTTGCCCAGGTCGACAGCTCGGTCGGCGGGAAAACGGCGATCAACACCAAGGCCGGCAAGAACCTGGTCGGCAGCTTTCGTCAACCGCGCCTGGTGTTGGCGGACACGCAGACCCTCGATACCTTGCCACCGCGCGAGTTGCTGGCCGGGTACGCCGAAACCGCCAAATATGGTCTGATTGACGACATCCGGTTCTTCGATTGGCTCGAGGCGCACGGACCTGCCGTGCTCGCCGGCAGCGGCGGCGCGCGACGCCAGGCCGTCGCGGCCTGCTGCACGGCCAAGGCCCGCGTCGTCGCCGCCGACGAAACCGAAGACGCGGGACGGGTGCTATTAAATCTCGGCCACACATTCGCCCATGCCTTAGAGTTGGAAAGCGGCTATGGCGGCGGCCTGCTGCATGGCGAAGCCGTCGCCATCGGCGTGGTCATGGCCTTCGATCTCTCGGTGCGTATGGGGCTGTGTCCGCCGGCGGACTTGGCCCGTATACGGCGGCATTGGCAACGCGTCGGCCTGCCCCAGGCGCCACCGGCAGATCTGATGGCCCGGTGTGATCCGACCACTTTGATCAACCATATGCAGCGCGACAAAAAAGTCCGCGACGGGCGACCGACATTCATTCTGGCGCGCGGTATCGGTCAAGCATTTGTTGCCCACGATGTCACGCTTGATTTGGTCGCCGCGGTGCTGCGCGACGCGGCGACCGCTTGACGCCCGCTGGTCGAGCGGGCATAAGGCTTTGGGTCGGCTTGCGAACCCGACCTGTGTTTGATGTTGCCGCCCGCAGCGGTGCTATAGGGGTTGTACAAACCAGGCCATGAGCATGGCCTTGCTGCTGACACTGGCAGCTATCTTTGTTCTGATCCTTTTCTCAGCCTTTTTTTCCGGGTCGGAGACAGCGCTGACCGCGGCTTCGCGCGCGCGAATTCATCAGCTGGAAGCCGAGGGCCACGGTCGCGCGCGCTTGGTCAGTCTGCTGATCACCCATAAAGAACGGCTGATCGGCGCCATCCTTCTAGGCAACAACTCGGTCAATATTCTGGCGTCGGCCTTGGCCACCGGCGCCCTTATCAGCGTGTTTGGTGAAGCCGGAATCATTTACGCCACCGTCGGCATGACCCTGCTGGTGTTCATTTTCGCGGAAGTGCTGCCAAAGACTTACGCCATCCGCCACGCCGACAGAACGGCGTTGGCGGTCGCGCCAACCCTGCGCCTGTTGGTCGCCCTTTTGTCACCGCTCGCCGATGCCGTGCAATATTTGGTGGCCGGTTTGTTGCGCCTGGTGGGTGGCAGCCCGGACCCGCGTGGCGCCTTTACGGTATCCGATGAAATCCGCGCGGTCATCGACATGCACGCCCGCGAAGGATCCATGCGCAAGCACTATCGCGACATGCTGCGCAGCGTGCTGGACTTGTCAGAGGTCGAGGTGGGCGAAATCATGGTGCATCGCAAATCGATGGCGACCATCGAAGCCAGCCTCCCGGCCGGGCAGATCGTCGCCCAGGTTCTGGACAGCCCGTTTACGCGAATTCCCCTGTGGCGCGACGACCCCGACAACATCGTCGGCGTGCTTCATGCCAAGAACCTGTTCAAGACGATCCAGGGCCAAACTGACGGCGCCGCCGAGGTCGCCATTGCCGACGTGGCAAGCGAACCGTGGTTTGTCCCCGACACCACGACACTGGCCGACCAATTGGCGGAATTTCGGCGCCGGCGCGAACATTTCGCTTTGGTCGTCGACGAATATGGCGCCTTGATGGGCCTCGTCACCTTGGAAGATATTCTTGAGGAGATTGTCGGCGAAATCGTCGACGAGCATGATCGGCCGACACGCGGTGTGCAATTGCAACCGGATGGCAGCTATCTGGTTGACGGCGCCGTCACCATCCGCGATCTCAACCGCGCCTTTGACTGGCGCTTGCCGGACGACGAGGCGTCGACCGTGGCCGGGTTGGTGATTCACGAAGCCAAACGGATCCCGGAAATGAGCGAACGGTTCCGACTGCATGGTTTCGACATTGAGATCATCGGCCGCAAAGGCAATCAAATTACCGCCCTGAGGCTCCAGGCATCGCCCACGGCGCCGGAACCGGAATAGGCCACCCGACCACCGCGCCTATTGCCGCGCCGCCGCCTCGGCAGGGGTCAACGCACTGATCGACAAGGCGTGCAAGCCGGCGGCGAATTCGTCGCCCAACAGGCCATAGATGGTTCGTTGGCGCGCAACCCGGCTTTGGCCCTCGAAGCTTGCCGACGCGATTTCGACCCGAAAATGCGTTTCACCGCCTTCGCGATAGCCAGCATGACCGACATGCTGGTGCGATTCGTCGATGATCTCCAAATGTGTGGGCGCCAGGGCCTCGACCAGCTTGCGGCGAATCGTCTCGGCGACCGTCATGATCGCGGCCAAACGGTGGGAATCATGTTTGCCAGCCTTTCCGTTTCGGGCTCTCCGTTTCGCCTGGCCTGGGCCCGGTTGTCAACATTCTTTGCAATGCAGCATTGCTTGTCAGTCGGGTCCAGGGCGCGCATATTTCCGTCATGGCCCGCACGCGCCCCAAAGACCCCGGATTGCGCAATATCATCGACTTCACCGATGAGAGCTTTGACGAGCGCGGCCAACGGCTCTGCGAGTGGCCGGGATGCGAGACGCTGGCCGAGTTTCGGGCGCCACGATCCCGCACGCGTTTGCGTGATTTTCGCTGGTTTTGCCTCGACCATGTGCGCGAGTACAACGCCGCGTGGAATTACTTTGCTGGTCTCGATGAAGGTGAAATCGAGCATATTCGGCAACGAGATACAGTTTGGCATCGACCAAGCTGGCCGCTTGGATCGGCAGCCAACGGCGACGACGGGCGCGACGGCACGACGTGGCGGGGCCGCGAGTCGTTTTTCCGTGAGTCGCGCGATGATTTCGGTCTCTTCGGCGAGAGTCCCGAGGCCGCGGCGCCCGATCCGGAGCGCGATCAAGCCCTGGCGGCGCTCGACCTGGATCGCGCGGCAACAGACAATGACATCAAAGCGCGCTATAAAGCGTTAGTGAAAAAATACCACCCAGACGCCAATGGTGGCTGCAAGGCTTCCGAAGAGCGCTTTAAGGCGATAAACAACGCCTACACATATCTGACCAAAGCCGATCAGGCCTGATCAGAGGCTCGCAACACTTCGACGGAATTGTCCGATGGCATCTCCTCCTGTGGCCGAGGCACAGGCCGCACATCATGACGCGACGCCCGATATCACCGTGTCGGTGCGCCAGCTCTTTGGTATCGAGAGCGATCTGAGCGTCCCGGCGTTTTCGGAACCGACCGAGCACGTCCCCGTGCTGGACGACAGCTATTGTTTCGACCATGAGACAACCTTGGCAATTTTGGCCGGTTTCGCCTTTAACCGGCGGGTGATGATCCAGGGCTATCACGGCACCGGCAAATCCACCCACATCGAGCAAGTCGCCGCCCGACTGAACTGGCCGTGCATTCGCGTCAATCTCGACAGCCATATCAGCCGCATCGATTTGGTGGGCAAAGACGCAATCGTCTTGCGCGATGGTCAACAAGTGACCGAGTTCCGCGAAGGCATCTTGCCATGGGCGTTGCAATCGGCAACCGCCCTGGTGTTTGACGAATATGACGCCGGCCGTCCCGATGTGATGTTCGTGATTCAACGGGTCTTGGAAGTGGAAGGCAAACTGACACTTTTGGATCAGAACCGGGTCATTCGACCGCACCCGGCGTTTCGTTTGTTCTCGACCGCGAATACGGTTGGACTGGGCGATACGACCGGTCTCTATCACGGCACGCAACAGATCAACCAAGGCCAAATGGACCGTTGGAACATTGTTGCCACGCTGAATTATTTGCCGCATGACGCGGAAGTCGAGATTGTGTTGGCGAAAGCGCCCAAATACAAAACCAAGCAAGGCCGCAAGCGCATCGCGGCGATGGTCGAGTTGGCCGACCTGACACGGGCCGGGTTTGTCGCCGGTGACATCTCGACCGTGATGTCGCCGCGCACCGTGATCACATGGGCTGAAAATGCTGAAATGCTGGGCGATTTGGGGTTCGCGTTTCGGTTGACATTTTTGAACAAGTGCGACGAGCTGGAGCGCCCCTTGGTGGCAGAGTATTACCAACGGTGCTTTGGTGAGGAATTGCCCGAGTCCGCGGCGCGCGCGCTGAGCTAGTCGATCATGTCGCGGCCGGACACGGCATATTTGGAAGCTTTCAAGCGGGCGGTTGCGGGCACTGTCAGGGCGCTGTCGCACGAGCGCGAATTGGTGGTCAGTTTCGGCGCCACGACGCCGCGGGTAGAACCCGGACAAGCGCATCTGCCGCCGCCGCCGCGCGAACCCACCGATGAAGAACTTGGCGAAGTGCGTGGCCATGGCGACGCACTGGCCTTGCGTTTGCGCTATCACGACGACGGCGTCCATGCGGAACGCCGGCCCAAGGGAGAAACCGCGCGCGCGATTTATGACGCAGTGGAGCAAGCGCGCTGTGAAGCGCTGGGCGCGCGCCGCATGGTTGGTCTGGCGCAAAACCTGGAAGCCGCTGTCGATGCCGATTGCCGGGCCCAGGGGTTCGATCGGGTGGTCCACCGCGACGATGCGCCGATCGTCGACGCCATCAAGTTGCTCGCCCGCGAGCGCTTGACCGGCATGCCGCCACCGGAAAGCGCTCGCGACATGGTGGATTTGTGGCGACCGTGGCTGGAATCGAAAGTCAGCAGCGATTTTGACGCCCTGGCGGGGGAGCTGGACGACCAGGCCGTCTTTGCGCGCCGTTTGCGGCGCCTGATTGCCCGTTTAGATTTTGCCGACGAGGACGAGAGCGACGCCGACTCCGACAGCGATTCGACCGAACAAACCGACGATCCCGACAGCGTCCAGGGCGAGAGCGACTCCGAACAACGCGACGACGCCACGGATCCAAGCGCGACGCCGACCGGCGACGCGCAGGACGCCGAAGCAGCCCAGGCCGAAGAAGCCGACGCCGATACCTTGGAAGATGCCTTGAGCACTGGTGGCGACGAGGCTCCGGCCGACGGTCAACCGTGGCGGCCGCCATTCGATCGCTGGAACGAGCGCGGCGCCGACTATCGCGTTTTTACCACCGACTTCGATGAGGTGGTCGATGCACAAGACTTGTGTGAACTTGACGAACTGACGCGGCTGCGTGCCCACCTGGATCAGCAATTGCGCAGCCTGCAAGGCCTGGTTGCGCGCCTGGCCAACCGATTGCAACGTCAGTTGTTGGCCAAACAGACGCGTGCATGGGATTTTGATTTGGACGAAGGCTTGCTGGACAGCGCGCGATTGGCGCGCGTGGTCGCCAATCCCATGTACCCGCTTTCCTATAAGCAGGAAAAAGAGACGACCTTCCGCGATACGGTGGTGACGCTGCTGCTCGACAACTCCGGATCCATGCGTGGGCGCCCCATCACGGTGGCCGCGATGAGCGCGGATATCCTGGCGCGCACGCTAGAGCGCTGCGGCGTGAAAGTCGAAATCCTCGGATTTACGACGCGCTCGTGGAAGGGCGGGCGCGCGCGCGAACGTTGGCTGGCGGATGGTAAGCCGGGCAATCCCGGGCGCCTCAACGAACTACGGCATATTATCTATAAGTCGGCTGATTCGCCTTATCGCCGGGCACGGAAAAGCTTGGGTCTGATGTTGCGAGAAGGTCTGTTAAAAGAAAATATCGACGGCGAAGCCTTGCTTTGGGCCCACGATCGCCTTCTTGGACGGCCCGAGGAACGGCGCATTTTGATGGTCATTTCCGATGGGGCGCCGGTCGACGATTCCACTTTGTCCGTGAATTCCGGCAACTATCTCGATCGGCATCTGCGCAATGTCATCGGCTGGATCGAATCGCAGTCGCCGGTCGAACTGGTCGCCATCGGCATCGGCCATGATGTTGGCCGCTATTACCGACGGGCGGTGACAATCGTCGATGCCGAACAACTGGGTGGCACGATGACAGAAAAGCTGACCGAGCTTTTTGATGATGCAAATCCGGCGCCGCAGCAATCCGTACCAGCACGGGGCCGCCGCTTGCAACGCAGCGCCTGAACGTGTTCCCAGCTGTTCGTCGGATCTGGCGATTGCGGCACGCGCTGATAGGTTGTGTGGCGGGTGTCTTGGCATTGGCTGCCAGTTGCGCCAGCGCGCAAAACGATGGCGTGCGCGCGCGCCCGATCCCCTTGGTCGAAAACAACCCTCGCCAGGATCGCATCGGCCCGTTGCTCTATCGCGGCGGATTGGCGCTGACGTCCAGCGACTCACGTTTTGGTGGCCTGTCAGGGCTGGTGGTCAGCGACGACGGCCGTCGAATGTTGGCGGTCAGCGATACCGGATGGTGGTTGCGCGCTGAACTTGTCTATGACCCATCCGGCAACCTTGTTGATATGACGGCGGTGGAATTGGCGCCGTTGTTGGGACCTGATGGGACGCCGCAAAGTGGCAAACAGGCCGGCGACGCCGAGGCATTGGTGCGGACCCCGGACGGGGCTTTCCTGGTCAGCTTTGAGGGCCGCCACCGTTTATGGCGATATGACTCGATCGACGCCGTCGCGGGCCCGTTGCCCGTTCCCGCCGCGCTGGCCAACGCGCCACGTAACGGCGGCCTTGAAGCGGTCGGCCCGCTGCCCGATGGCGGTCTGCTGGCCCTCACCGAATCGTATCAAACCTCGGATGACGCGGTTCGCGGCTGGGTGATCACACAAGACACGTTTGCACCGATTGACTATCCGTTTGGCGGCTACTTCAAGCCAACCGATTTGACCTTGTTGGCAGATGGGCGCGTTTTGGTCTTGGAGCGCGGTTATACGCCTGTCGCCGGGGTCAAGGCGCGCCTGATGCTGATGACGACCGAAGATCTGGGTCGGGCCGGGCCTGTCGGTCTGACCGAGATTGCTCGGTTGGCGCCACCGGTCTCAGTCGACAATTTTGAAGGACTGGCCAGCCGCCAAAATGACGCCGGGGAAACGGTCCTCTATTTTCTGTCGGACGACAATTTCAATCCGCTGCAACGTACTTTGCTGCTGCAGTTCGTGCTTACATCATAGCGTTCGGTTTGTATTGCGGCAGACCGCGCATGACATATCGATAGGGCACCAACAAAATCGCCGCCATGGCGAGCTTGGCGCCATAGTCGCCAACCGCCCATGTCACCCACGGCAATCCGGTCGCCGCAAAGGCCAGTGAAAAGAACAAAGCGGTGTCGACCGCCGATGCGGTCAGCGAAGAGAACAAGGGCGCCCGCCACCAGGTGGCCCGACGCAAACGGTCGAAAATGAGAATGTCCAACAGCTGGGCCACCAGGAACGCGGTGCCGGACGCAAACGCGATGCGTGGCCCGGCCGCGATCGACAGCAACACGCCGAGCACGAACCCGACCAAAACCACGATTCGGGCCTTGCCTGGACCGAACACGCGATTCGACAGATCCGTGACCAGAAACGCCACCGGATAGGTAAACGCGCCCCAGGTCAGCCAGTCATTGATCGGGTATTGTACCGCGATGTTGGAGCTGACCACGACGACGATCATCGCCAGGATCGGCAGCCACAACACACGTGCCGTGGTCATAAGTGAATGCGTCGTCATGTCACCGTCGTCTTGCGCCTGTGGACCTCTGGGCGGGCCAGGAAATCGGGCCGCAAATTCACCCCCAGGCCAGCCCCTTCAGGGGCTCTGATGTGGCCTTCATCGATCGGCGGTAGGGCCGTGAGAATGTCCTGATACCAACCATAATAGTAGGCCCGCGTGATTTCTTGCTCAGCCACATTGGTGGCCCACTGCGCGAAATGGACCGCCGCCGTCAGCGCCACCGGCCCGGTGCAGTCATGGACCGCGACCGGCAGGCGCCAGGCATCGGCCAGCGTCGCGACGCGGCGGCCGATTGTCAGCCCGCCGCCCCAGCATAAATCGAAAATCGGTACATCGACGGCACCACTCTCGATCAATCCGCGATACGCGGCGACGCCGCCAAGGGTCTCGCCGGCGGCAACCGGGCTGGCACATGACGCCGCGTAGGTCGCCAAATCGCCAACATGGTCGAGCCGCACCGGATCTTCGATCCATGACAGATCGAAGTCTTTCAATGCAGCGGCGATGCGCCGCGCAGGCGGCAAATGCCACAGGCCATGCATTTCCGCCTTGAGCTCGATGCGGTCGCCGACAGCCGCGCGAACTTTTTCAAACGGCTTCAGACCCGTTCCCAGTTCTTGGTTGGAGATCCATAGGCCCTGATTGGCCTCGGCGGCGAAATCGAATGGCCAGATCTTCATGCCACCGATGCCCATTTCCAACAGCTCATGGGCCAGTTCGTCAGGGCGGTTGAGAAACGCGTCGAGGTCCTCATAGACCTTGCGGTCGCCGCCCTGACCAAGGCCGAAATTGTGCGGGCGAATACCCGTTGACCGGCGCATGTAGCCGGGGCCCGCGCAGGTATTGTAGACGCGCACGCGTTGCCGACAGGCGCCGCCCAACATCTGGGTGATGGGGTAGCCGGCGGCCTGGCCCCAAATATCCCACAACGCGATATCGACCGCGGAGACCGCACGCATTTCGGCGCCGCTATTGGCAAACCCTAGGTAAAACCCCAAGGCGTGAGGCCAGGATTCGATCGCCAAAGGGTCACCGCCAATGAGCTTTGGCGCGACCCAATCGTGCAAATGGGATTCAACCGGGCCGACACCGAAATAACTTTCGCCCAGCCCGGTCAGCCCCGCATCCGTGTGGACCAGAACCCAAATGAGATTCGGAAACAGATCGCACCGAACGGTTTCAAGCGCGCTGATTTTCACAAGTTCGGGTCCCCGTCCGCGGAACGCGGGACATTGGGCGCGCTACTCGGCGCGCGCGGCGGCAGCCCTGGCGATGCGCTTTTTCAAACGCCGCGCCTCCAACGGCAAATCGCGGTCGCGGGCTTTCATCAGAAAGGCATCGAGCCCGCCGCGATGTTCGACGGTGCGCAGCGCGCTGGTGCTCAGCCGCACGCGCACCGTTTGATCCAAGGCATCGCTATAAAGCGAGGTCGATTGCAAGTTCGGCAGGAACCGTCGCCGGGTCTTGTTGTGGGCATGGCTGACATTGTTGCCGGCCAGCACGGTCTTACCGGTCAATTGGCAGCGTCGCGCCATGATGAAATCTCCTGCCTCGAATTGGTCTTGCGCACGCGATATCAAAGCCGCGACTCGGCGGTCGCGTGCGGAAACGGGGTTCTAAGCCAGGCTTGGGAAACCGTCAAGTCTCGCCCTCGGCGTTGTCGACAATCGCGTCAAGCAGCGCTTGTGCCGCAACCGGCGCCGCCATGGTGCCGTCGGCCACTGCTGTCTCCAGCGCCGGCAGGCGCTTTGCGACACGCGGGTTCGTCTGCAACAGCAATTGAAAACTGTCGGCAATGTCGGCCCACATCCAGCCGATGCGCTGTTCGGCCCGGCGTGCCAGAAAAGCGCCGGTGTCGGTCATCGCCCGGCGATACGCCGTGACTTGTTCCCAAATGGCGTCGAGGCCGCGCCCGTCGAGCGCCGAACAAGTTAAGACCGCGGGTGACCAGCCCGGCGATCCAGGCCGCAGCAGGCCCAACGCCGCGTGATATTCCGCGCGCGTGCGCTGGGCGGCGGCTGCCAAATCTCCGTCATCTTTGTTGACCAGCACCAGATCGGCGATCTCGACGATTCCGCGTTTCAGACCCTGCAATTCGTCACCAGCCGCCGGCGCGACCAAAAGCAAGAACATGTCGACCATATCGCGCACCGCGAATTCCGACTGGCCGACGCCCACGGTTTCGACGACGACCAAATCATAGCCAGCCGCTTCGCAAACGGCGATGGTCTCTTGAGTACGCCGGGCAACACCGCCCAAGGTGCCGCCGCTGGGGCTCGGCCGAATGAAGGCCTGATCGTGACGCGCCAATTCGGGCATGCGGGTCTTGTCGCCAAGAATGGCGCCACCGCCCAAGGCGCTGGAGGGATCGACCGCCAGCACGGCGACCCGGTGGCCCAATCCAATCAAAAACAATCCGAAGGCTTCGATGAAGGTGGATTTACCAACCCCCGGCGCACCCGAAATGCCCAATCGGAGTGTCGGCGTGTCGCGATGCGGCAAGACTTCCGCTAGGGCGACGGCGGCACGTCGATGGTCGACGCGGCGCGATTCGACCAATGTGATAGCGCGGGCCAGCGCGCGCCGGTCGCCCGCGGCGATGGCCTCGGCAAGCGCTTTGGGATCCGGATCCATTTTGCGCGGCACGTCGCGCTTAATCCGCAGCGGCGCGTCGGTCTCGAATCAGCTGCAAGACTTCACTGGCCGCGACAGGGATGTTTGTGCCTGGTCCATAGACGGCGCTGACCCCCGCCGCCATCAAGTCATCATAGTCTTGGGGCGGGATCACACCGCCGCACACAACCACGATATCGCCACTGCCGTGCGTCTTCAGCGCCGCGATCATTTGTGGCACCAGAGTCTTGTGGCCGGCGGCTTGGCTTGACACCCCGATCACGTGCACATCGCTGTCGATGGCCTGACGGGCGGCTTCCTCAGGGGTTTGGAACAATGGGCCGATATCGACGTCGAAACCGATGTCGGCAAACGCGGTGGCGATCACCTTGGCGCCGCGATCGTGGCCGTCTTGGCCCATTTTGACCACCAGCAGGCGCGGCCGGCGCCCGTCTTCACGTTCGAAGGCGGCGACATCGGCGCGGATTTTGGTGAAAGTCTCGTCATTGGCATAAGCCGATCCGTAAATCCCCGAGACGCTGCGCACCACCGCGCGGTGACGCGTAAACACCTTTTCCAGCGCATCCGACACCTCACCCACGGTCGCCCGCGCCCGCACAGTATCAATCGACAAGCCGAGCAAATTGCCCTCCCCCGACGCCGCGGCCGCCGTCAACGCGTCCAATGTCGCGCGGCAGCGCGCCTCGTCGCGGTTGGCGCGGACGTCTTCGAGCCGCGCAATTTGACCGGCGCGCACCTTGCTGTTGTCGATGTCCAAAACCTGCACCGATTCTTGTTGACCGCTCTGGAACTTATTGACGCCGACCACCACTTCCTCGCCGCGGTCGATGCGTGCTTGCCGTTGCGCCGCCGACTCCTCGATACGCAGTTTCGGCATGCCCGATGCCACCGCCTTGGTCATGCCGCCGAGCGATTCAACTTCGTCAATCAGAGCCTTGGCATGATGGGCGACGCTGGCGGTCAGCGCCTCGATAAAATAGCTACCACCGAGCGGGTCGATCACTTTGGTTACGCCCGCTTCGTGCTGCAGAATAAGCTGTGTGTTGCGCGCGATACTGGCCGAAAACGGGGTCGGCAAAGAGACCGCTTCGTCAAAGGAATTGGTATGCAACGATTGGGTACCGCCAAGCGCGCCGGCCAATCCCTCAACCGTGGTGCGGACGATGTTGTTATACGGGTCTTGCTCGGTCAGGCTGACTCCCGAGGTTTGGCAATGGGTACGCAGCGCCAGACTCATGTCGTTTTTGGGGCCGAACGGTGCGATCATCTGGGCCCACAATAAGCGCGCCGCGCGCAGCTTGGCAATTTCCATAAAGAAGTTCATGCCCAGGCAAAAGAAAAATGACAACCGCGGCGCAAACGCGTCGATGTCCAAACCCTTGGCCAAGGCGGCGCGCACATAGTCCAAACCGTCGGCGAGGGTGAATGCCAATTCCTGAACGCAGGTCGCGCCGGCTTCCTGGATATGGTAGCCGGATATGGAAATCGAGTTGAACCGCGGCATATGGTTCGCCGTATACTCGATGATATCGGCAACAATACGCATGCTCGGTTCCGGCGGATAAATATATGTATTGCGGACCATGAATTCTTTCAGAATGTCGTTTTGAATTGTCCCCGACAATTGGTCTTGTTTGACCCCCTGCTCCTCGGCGGCGACGATGTAACCGGCCAACACGGGCAACACGGCACCGTTCATTGTCATCGACACGCTCATTTGATCGAGCGGAATACCGTCGAACAGAATCTTCATATCCTCGACCGAGTCGATGGCCACGCCGGCCTTGCCGACATCGCCGACAACACGCGCATGATCCGAGTCGTAGCCGCGGTGGGTGGCCAAATCGAATGCCACCGACAACCCTTTTTGGCCGCGTGCCAGATTGTCGCGATAGAACTGGTTCGACTCCTCGGCGGTCGAAAAGCCGGCATATTGGCGCACAGTCCAAGGCCGTCCAGGATACATTGTCGCGCGCGGACCGCGAACATAAGGGGGGATGCCGGGCAAACCGTCGACATGTTCCAGGGCCGCCAAATCCGCTTCCGTATAGAGCGGTTTGACCGCGATGCCCTCCGGCGTGTGCCAGGTCAAGTCGTCAAACGCACGCCCTTTCAATTCTCGTTCGGCGCGGGCGCACCAATCTTTCAGGGTCGGCTTCGATGATGAGGTCATGACATGTTTCCGTTGCACCGCAGCAAAAGATATTGGACACGCCGCCCCCCGGTCAACGACCCGACAAATCCGGCGGGCGACGCAAGGCTGGATCGCCGATCGCAACCTGTATAGCCTGAACGGCGTCAAACAGTTGCCGGAAATCAACGACAAGGAGACAGCCGTGGCGGACGTGCATCCGGAACTCCGCGCCCTGTTGGCGGATATCGAAACCGCCGGCTATCCCGATCAAACGACATTGGCGCCGCCGGAAGCGCGCAAGATCACCGACGACCGCGCCAACCGGTTTTATGGACTAAAGGAACCGGTGGCCAAGCTGGCCGAGATCGCGGTGCCGGGCGCGCGCGGGCCGCTGGACGCGCGTATCTATCACGCCAGCGACACGTCGCCACTGCCGATCATGGTCTATTTCCATGGTGGTGGCTGGGTGCTGGGAAGTCTGGACAGCCACGATCGCGGGGTGCGCGCGCTGACCAATGCCGCTGGCTGTGTCAGCGTGTCGGTGGCGTATCGTTTGGCGCCGGAGGATCCGTTTCCGGCGGCCGTTGAGGACTGTTTCGCGGCGGTAAAATGGATCGCGGAAAACGCGTTATCGTTTGGTGGCGATGGCGCGCGCCTGGCCGTCGGCGGCGACAGCGCCGGTGGCAACCTGGCCGCTGTCACGGCGCTCCAATGCCGTGACGCCGGCGGCCCCAAGCTCAGCTTTCAATTGTTGATCTATCCCGTGCTCGACTGCAATTTTGAAACCGAGTCCTATCGCGCCAAGGCCGACGCGCCGATGTTGACTCGCGACCGCATGCGCTATTTTTGGGAGCAGTACGTCCCCAATGAAAGCCAGCGCGGCGACTGGCGGGCGGCGCCCATGAAGGCCGTCGACTTGTCCGGGTTACCGCCAACTTTGATCTTGTCGGCCGCCCATGACCCTTTGTGTAGCGAAGGAGAAGCCTATGCCGCGCGGCTCGAAGCGGCCGGCGTCGCCGCCGACTATCGCTTGTACCCACGCATGACCCACGCCTTTTTTCAGGCGCCGTCGCGGTTGCAGGATTCGCGCGACGCCATCGACACCGCGGGCGCAGCCTTCAAAGCGGCAATGGACCGCGCGTGAACGCTGCGTCCATGACCGGCGGTCGGCCCGATCGATGATCCCGCTGCACGACGACAATCCAACCGAGATCACGCCGGTGGTCACCATCGCGCTCATCGCGGCTTGCGCGGTGGCGTTCCTGTGGCAGCAGGCGCTGCCCGACCGCACCGCGCTGGCCGCGGTGTATAGCTACGGCATGATCCCGTCGGTTTTGTTCGACCAAGATGTGCTTGCACCCGAACTGTACCGGCTGCCGGCCGAAGTGACCGTGTTCACGTCGATGTTTTTGCACGGTGGTTGGATGCACATCATTGGCAACATGCTGTTCCTGTGGGTGTTCGGGAACAATATCGAAGACGCCATGGGTCACGTGCGCTTTGCGTTGTTTTATGCCCTGTGCGGGGTTGCGGCAGCGTTGGCGCAAGCGCTGTCGGAGCCGGGCAGCGACATTCCCATGATCGGCGCCAGCGGGGCCGTGTCCGGCGTCTTAGCTGGCTATTTGTTGCTGCACCCGCACGCCCGGGTCTTGACGATGGTGATCATCATATTTTTCATTCGTATGATTCGTTTGCCAGCGTGGGTGCTATTGGGCCTGTGGATCGTTATGCAGCTCTACAATGCCGCGGTGACCCCAACCGGCGAAGCCGGCGTCGCGTGGATGGCCCATGTCGGTGGCTTTGTCGCCGGTTTGGCCTTGATCGGCCTGTTCAAGCGTCGGGACATTCCGTTTTTCGGCGATGGCGGGCCACCGCGTGGCCGCGGCCCCTGGGGATAACATCGCCGGGACGTGACGATTGCTGTGGCAGCGCCGGCATCGCTTTAAACCTAAATCGTCGTGGTCTGGCTTGACCTGGCCACAAGTAAACACAATCGCCGGCGAAGGGTGCTACCCGCTGCGGTTTGTGTTTACTTGCCCACGGGTCGAGCGCGTGGGCGACGAACGAGTTACATGTGATTTCGCCTCGACAACGGTGGGGTGCTGTGCTGCCCCATGGTTCGTGTGTATCGACCCGTGCGCGCCGTTAATGAAAATTCCGGGCGCGGACGGGAAGGTCGCGCGGATCGCGGGGCTGTCGAGCGGCCTCGTCGGCGTGGGCGGGCGCGTTGTCCATGGTGCCTTTGGGACCGGCCAGTTTGCGCAATGTGTCGGTGAAATCTTCCAAATGTTCCGCGACCACATGGATCACGGCGCCTTCGCGTTGCACCGTGCCCTGCACCGCCAGCAGCTTGGCCCCCAGCACCACACGCCGATAGCGTTCGAACGCATCGGGCCACACGATAATGTTGGCAACCCCGGTTTCATCCTCCAGCGTGGCGAAAATCACGCCCTTGGCGGTGCCCGGCCGCTGGCGCACCAACACCAGACCAGCCAACTTCACCCGCTTGCCGTCGGCCGTGCGCACCAGCCGCGCATTGGGGATGATGCCGCGATGCGCCAAATTGCGACGCAGCAAAGCCAATGGATGCTGCTTCAGCGACAGGCGCAGCACGTTGTAATCCTCGACCACCTCCTCGCCGAGGCTCATGTCGGGCAACGCAACCGCGGGTTCGGTGCCGGCGACCGCGTCGCCATGGCGAGCTTCGGCGGCGGCGAACAACGGCAAGGGTGGTTCGCCCAGGCCCTTGATCGCCCATAGGGCGCGACGTCGGGGCAAGCCGAGGGAACCGAACGCGTCCGCCTGGGCCAGCCGATCCAGTGCCGCCGCGCTCAACCCCGCCCGCCGCCACAATGCGCGCGGGCTTTCATAACCGGGGCCACGCGCCACCATCAGACGCGTGGCGTCCTGCTCCTTGAAGCCTTTGATCTGACGCAAGCCGAGGCGCAGGGCGACGCCGCCGGCCGTGTCGTCCGGCTCCAGCGTACAATCCCAATCACTGCGATTGACATCGGGTGGACGCACGGTCACGCCGTGATCGCGGGCATCGCGCACGATCTGGGCCGGGGCGTAAAATCCCATTGGCTGGCTATTGATCAGCGCCGCCGCGAAGGCGGCCGGATAATGGCATTTCAGCCATGATGACACATAGACCAGCAGAGCAAAACTGGCGGCGTGGCTTTCGGGAAAACCATATTCACCGAAGCCTTCGATTTGATTGAAGCAGCGTTCGGCGAACTCACGGTCGTAGCCGCGCGCGACCATGCCCTCAACCAGCTTGACGCGAAAATTGTGGATCTCGCCGGTTTTGCGAAACGTTGCCATGGCCCGCCGCAACTGGTCGGCTTCCTCGGGCGTGAAACCGGCGGCGACCACGGCGATACGCATCGCCTGTTCCTGAAACAGCGGCACGCCCAAGGTCTTGCCCAAAACCTCGCGCAGCTCTTCGGACGGAAAGGTCATTTTCTCCTGCCCCGACCGACGGCGCAGATAAGGATGCACCATGTCGCCCTGGATCGGCCCCGGACGCACGATCGCCACCTCGATCACCAGGTCATAAAAACTGCGCGGCTTGAGTCGCGGTAGCATGCTCATTTGTGCGCGGCTTTCGACCTGAAACACACCGATCGAATCGGCCCGGCACAACATGTCATAGACCACCGGATCTTCCGGCGGCACCGTCGCCAAGTTCAACGGTCTGTCGTGATGCTGGGCCAAAAACGTGAATGCCTTGCGCACACAGGTCAGCATGCCGAGCCCCAACACGTCCATCTTGAGCATGCCAAGCGTGTCGATATCGTCTTTGTCCCATTCGATCACCGTGCGGTCTTCCATGGCCGCGTTCTCGATCGGCACCATTTCCGACAGTCGCCCTCGGGTGATGACGAATCCGCCGGTATGCTGCGATAAATGACGGGGAAAGCCGATCAGATCTTGGCTTAACGACAAAGCCATCCCCAAACGGCGATCGCTGGGATCCAATCCGACTTCGCGTACGTGATCCGGGTTGACGCCATCGCTGCTCCACCCCCACACGGTGCGCGCCAGGGCGCCGACCGTGTCCAGCGACAACCCGAGCGCCTTACCGACCTCGCGTACCGCGCTGCGCGCCCGATAGGAAATCACCGTCGCGGTCAGGCCGACCCGATCGCGGCCATATTTTTTGTAGATATACTGGATCACCTCTTCGCGCCGCTCATGTTCGAAATCAACATCGATGTCGGGCGGCTCGTTGCGCGCCGCGCTGATGAAGCGTTCGAACAGCACGTCGTTGCGGCTGGGGTCGACCGCGGTGATGCCGAGGCAATAGCACACCGCCGAATTGGCCGCCGAACCGCGACCCTGGCACAAAATACCTTGGCTGTTGGCGAAACGAACAATGTCGTAAACGGTGAGGAAATAGGGCGCGTAGGACAGTTCATCGATCAAACGCAATTCATGATCGATTTGGCCGCGCACTTTGTCGGGCACGCCGTCCGGATAGCGCGCCGTTGCGCCGTCGGCCACCAAGTCGACCAGGTAGGCTTGCGGCAAGCGGCCGGCAGGGGCCAGTTCGTCGGGATATTCATAGGCCAAACTGTCGAGCGAAAAAGTGCATGATTCGGCGATTTGAACACTGCGCCGCAACGCTTCTGGATAGGTCGCAAACAGCCGTGCCATTTCGTCGGCGGCTTTAAGGTGCCGTTCGGCATTCATCGCCAGCCGCAGGCCGGCCTGATCGATGGTGCAATGTTCCCGAATGCAGGTCAGCACGTCTTGCAAAACGCGCCGATCGGGCCGGTGATAATGTACGTCGTTAGTCGCCACCAAAGGCGTGCCGGCGTTGTCTGCAAGCGCGGCGAGGCGTGCGATGCGGGCGGCATCATCGCCCTGATAACGGTGGCTGGCGGCCAAAAAGCACGGCCCCGGCAGCCGTTTGTTAAACGCCTTCAGCCAGGTCGCAAAGGCGGCATCGGGCCGATCCGGCGGCAGCACGATCAACATATGCCCGTCATGCTCGTCATGCAGGTCGTTATGGTTGAGCAGACATTGGCCCTTTTCCGCCCGCCGTTTGCCGCGGGTCAGCAGGCGCGACAAACGGCCATAGGCGGCCTTGTCGGTTGGCAAGCACAGCACACTCGGCCCCTCGGTGAAATCGAGCCGTGCGCCGACCACCAATTTGATGCCGACTTGCTTGGCCGCCGCGTGGGCCCGCACCACACCCGCCAAGGAATTGCGATCGGTGAGGGCGATGGCGTGATGACCCAGCGCCGCGGCGGTCACCACCAATTCTTGTGGATGCGCCGCCCCGCGCAGAAAGGTGAAATTGCTGGTGACCTGCAATTCCGCATAGGCAGCAACGGGCGTCATAACGGGCAACGCTCCGAAGCACAGGCAACCATCGGATTGACGACTTGATATCGGCATTGCCACAACCGAGTCACGCAAACAATCCGTGCAGAAACCAGCGTGGCGGCAGGTCGGGGGCGTCGCGATAAAGGCCCTCGCGAAACAGCCAAAACCGCGCGCCGGTGTCGTCTTCCACCCGGTAATAATCGCGCGCCGGCGCATCTTCGTGCCACCATTCGCCGCTGATTCGTTCTGGCCCCGCGGCGCGCACCACCCGATGCACCCGGCCACGCCAGCGAAACAACAGCGGTGGATTGTCGGGTACCATGGCCATCGCCTCCACCGGCACCGGCGGGTTGAGCAGACGTACCGGCCGCGGCGGCCTGTGCGGCCAATCCGGTACCGGTTCGGTGGCAGGATCGTTGGCGAGCGGCGGCACGGTGGCCACCGCGCGTTCCGGCACATGGCTTTCGCGTGGCACGAAGCGGGCGATATTGTCGGGCCCCAAACGATTGGCAAGTCGGTCGACCAAGACCGCCAAATCACCGCCACCACCGTCGCCCCGGCCTGCGCCAGCCAGATCACTTTGCGCCGGGCTGACCGCGTCGGTGGCGGTGGCGGCGAGCATCATCACCTCAATGCCCTCGCCGACGTCCAAGCCGTCGAAGTGGTCGGCGAACAACCGCGCCAAATGCGCGCCATCGCGGGCCGGCCGACTGGTGCCGACCGCAATTGACAAACGCCGGCCATCAAGGCGAAACAGGCTCAGTTCCAAATGGCGCGCGCCGCGTGCCGCCCGATCCAGCTGGCAGCACAAATCGTCGAGCAAATCACGCAACACCTGGGCAATCGATAGGGTTTCAACGATCGGCTCGACAAACGCGCGGCGTGCGTTGTAGGCGGTGACCGGCCGGCGCGGCGACAGTGGCTCACCAACCCGGCCCAGGGCCTGATCCACCCGCTCGATGACCACAGCGCCAAAGCGCCGCGCCACCGGTGCCCGCGGCGTGCCGATCAAATCACCGATGTGATACAGCCCGACCCGTTCCAAGGCGGCGACGGTGGCCGCGTCCAGGCGCAAGCCGGCAACGCTGAGCGGCGCCAGCACCGGCCGTACGGCCCCGGGAGCCACGATACCGCCCTGGCCGAAGCGGGCCACCGCCCAGGCGGCACCGGCGGTATCCGCCAAGGCCGCCCGGACCTGTATGCCGCGCCGGGCGATACCGTCCTTCAGCCGCGCCAGCAAAGCGGTTTCGCCGCCGAACAAATGGGCGCATCCGGTGATGTCCAGCCATACCCCGTCATGGCCGTCGACCGCCACCCAGGGCGTGAATCTGAGCGCCCAATCTGCCAAACGCGCCAGCGCCCGCGCCGCCACGCGCGGCATCGCCGAACGCACATCCAGATCGGGGATCAACGCGCGCGCATCGCTCACGCTCATGCCGGGAGTCAAGCCCGCCGCCCGCGCCACCGGGCACACGGCCATCAGCCGCGTGGCACCGGCGACCTCCGTACTCAGCACCAGCGGTTTAGCCGGCGATTCGGCATGCCCCTGCTTGCGCGCCATTAGATCGGTCTGCCAATGGGGCAGCCAAAGCGAAACAATGCGTTTCATAGCACCAATCCACTTGCCAGGACTGTGCTCCCGCCGTGCCCCGGCAACGGACCCGTTCGACTTGCCAACGCGGCCAGCCGAGACCATCCTGTCCGTCGCGCCCCGCGGCCGGTCGCGGCGCCACCCGCCAACGGGTCAACGCGACACTGCTGCCCACGCCGCGCCCACTGTCGCAATGACCGTGTAGCAACAGGCACGGCGTGCCAGAGGCCTGGGCCGCCAACTGCAAGCGGCGCCCGGCGGTGAGGTCAAGCGCACCGACCTCGCCCAACACCGCGCCCAAGCGGCCGGCACGCAGGCTTTCCTCCAGCACCCACAAGGCCTGCTCGGGGTGGCCGGCGCGCACCATGATCACCCGCGCCGGGTCAAGCCCAAACGCGTGCAAGCCGGGTGCATAAAGATCCGCCCGCGTAAGACACCACAATGCCGGGCCATGCCCGGCGATCAGCCGCGCCATCAGCGCCGCCGCGAAGCCGCTGGCCGCCGCGACCGCCGCGGGTGTCGCCGTCGCACTTTCCACCTCGTGCACGCCGCCACGGGGCAAGCCACCCCACGGCAACGTTTCATCCAACACCGCGAAACCCAGCGGCGTGGCGGCAATGGCAGCAACCTCGCTGCCCATTTCAAGGGCGTGGATACGCGCCCGCAAATGGGCAAGCAAAGCCGGATCGGATCGGCGTGTTATGGCCGAACGACGGATCGCCGAATGTGCCGAATGTAACGGCGACGTGTGTAAGATGGCATGACTCGGCATGCCGGATCTCCTGAGCCTTTGGGAACATTTTCATTATTGTTCTTGTTTTGTTCTATTCCAACTCAACCTCGAAGTCAACCATTCCCACCTATACCAAAGGCCCGCGCGACCACCACCCGCGGGCGATCAACAGGGCGGTCAGCACAGATGTCGCCTTGACGCGGTTTGCGCCTATGCGCCACATTTTGGACACCGTGGATGAGCACAGGAAGGTTTAACGATGGCTGCAAGCGTCAACACAGCGACAGACGCGGCCCGGACGGGCATGTTTCGCTATATGACCGCGTCTGTGGAACACTCATTGCTTCGCAACGGCAAGGTGCTCACCCGCCGCGACCATGACGGCAGCGACGACGTCTATGAGGGTGTCGATTTGGAAACACGGCAAATGCCCGTGCACGACGCCCGCAATCTGGAAGGAACCGCGCGCCGTACCCTCACCGTCAATGGCTTTGAGGTATGCGATAGCGTCCTAGCGCGGCCAGACTTGAACTTCTTCGATCACGAACAGGTCGTGCACCATTACTACCCGCAATGTGCCGAGATCATTCGCGCGGCGAGCGGCGCCCGATTCGTCGCCGCGTTCGACCACAATGTGCGTTCGGCGGCCGGCAAACAGAGTAAGCGCCGTATCGAAGGCGGCCAGCAGGTGCAAGGGCCGGCGCACGTTGTCCACGGCGACTACACCCTGACTAGTGCCCCCCAACGGCTGCGCGACCTGACCAAACCGCCGACAGCGAACGACACCTTGCGGACCTTGTTAGGCGATGGTGAGTCCGTCCTCGACGCCGACGAGGTCGATCGCGCACTCACGAACGGCCGCTTCGCGATCATCAATGTCTGGCGCAATATCACGGACACACCCGTCGCGACCCATCCGCTTGCCCTGTGTGACGCAGCCAGCGTGCGCCCCGAGCATTTGGTGGTGTTCGAAATCCACTATCACGACCGCATTGGCGAAAACTATTTCGCGAAGCACGCGGACGATCATCAATGGTATTTCTATCCGGCCCTGACCCGCGATGAAGCCCTGCTGATCAAACAATGGGATTCGGCGGGTGAATTGGCACGTTCAAACGGCGCCCATGCCGATTCGGCACGGCCTGACTTGCCTTGCACCTTCAGTTTCCACAGTGCTTTCGATGACCCGGCGACACCACCGGACGCACCGGAACGATGGAGCATCGAAGTGCGTTGCGCGGTGCTCTACGACTGAACCCAAGCCGCCGCCTTCTAACGGCGGGTAACGCCAATCCAATCGTTCGGTGACGGCCGCGGGTAGACCGCTCATATTCGTGCGACACCACGGCACTGGCGGCATTCCAAGATGTGCGAACAGCGGCCGCCTGGCGGCTGGCGTCGTTTGCCATCTTCAGCCGCGATACCGATAATGGAAGGTGACAAAATGGCATTTTGGCGGTCAACCGGACGGGCCGTCCAGCCGAAGGAAATGTGGGATGAACGATCAAGCGACGATACCGGCAGAAACCAGGCCGACCCGCGCGCAACACGCCGCCGGCATGGCCACGTATCATCAAGAGGGGTTGAGGCTGGCGCGTGAGATCGGCAATCGCGGGCCGGTGCGTTTCGACGCGAACGGCCGGCTTCACCCCGATATCGTGGCGGCGTATTGGCGACATGGTTTCTATGTTTTCGAAGGGGTCATTGACGCCGACGAAATCGGCGCCCTGCGCCGCGATGTCGGTACAATGCTGGAACGCGCGCCTGTGACACCCGATGCCACGGTCGATGCCCAGGGGCGGCCGGCGCTGGGGCTCGACTACGCCCGCACGCCCTATACATTCGTCAAGCCATTGAGCGACCCCTGGGGCGGCACGGATGTGTTGAGTGGCCGCCATCCGAGCAAAATGGCCGAGCCCGCCCCGGATACCGATGCGCCTGAGGCCGTGGTCTTTTTGATGTATGGCATGTGCCAAGCCATGCCGGCCGGCCTGCGTCTCTATGGCCATCCCCACCTGTTGTCGATCGCCGAAGCAATCAATGGCGAAGATTTCGTCCCCTACAATGACGCAATATTCGTCAAGCAACCGGGGCTCGGTGGGTCGGTGGCCTGGCATCAAGACGGCGTCACCCATTGGGACTCGCCCGATTGGGATGAAGGCATCCATGGATTCAATTTCCAGGTCCAGCTTTATCCGACGACACCCGGTAATTGTCTGTGGGTGGTGCCCGGCACACACAAATTGGGTCGCGTCGATATCAAACAGTGGGTGGCCGACAATGGCGGCGACGAAAGATTGCCCGGCGCCGTGCCGTTGACCTGCGCGCCCGGCGACGTGACGATGGTCAATCGCCAAATGGTCCATGGTTCGTTTGCCAATACCTCGCCGGACCTGCGCGTGTCGATTACCGTTGGCTTCCATCGGCGGAAATCGGTTATCGGTGCCAAAGCCGTGCTTGGTGTCGAAGAAGATGGCGTGACCTATGATGAGCAACGCATCTTTGACCGCTCTGCCGTGATCGCGGTGGCGATCGATGCCCGCCGGCAACAGCGCCCCGACGAAACACCGTTTCACTACAAACCATTCGCCGGACGCGAAGACGCGTTTCGTTTCAATGACGCGACATTCGAACGCGTGATTCGCGACTACAACATCAAAGATCTGGCAATTTGACGAAGCCGGAGCGGTGCCGCAGGGTCGCGCCCCGGCACGTCAGCGTCATCTCGATCGCGGCCGGGCCTCGACCGCTCTCAGAATATCCGCCGATGCGATCCGGTTGACCTCAGCGAGATCGGCGTCGGCCTTTGCCGCGTCACCGAGCGCGGCGTGCGCACGACCTCGCAAAGCGAGTGCTTCGGCGCGGTAATAGGTGCCAAACAAACCCGTTTCGATCGGTCCATCCAGCAGTTGCAGCACGTGGTTGTGGTCGAGCAGCTCGGACGCGGCGCGCGCCATGCGAATGACCAACGCGGCGTCGCTTTCCGGCGCCAGCGTCACGGCAACTTTGCGATAGGGCGTTTGATGGCCTGGATTGGCCACCAAAAAGGCCACCCGGTCGCGAGGTCGCAGCGGCCCGAGAATGGCCTCGAGCGTGTCCAGCGAATAGATGGGCCGACCGTCGGCATCCAGGATCGTGTCACCAGGTCTGAGCCCGGCCGCCTCGGCAGGGCCCAAAGGCGCGACGGAATGGATCTGCAGCCGATTGCCATATTCCGGGCTGCCGACGCGGTCGAAATAGACGGCACGCAGATGCGCACCCATCCAGGGTATGCGCGGCGTGGCGGGAATTGTCGGTGCGGTGGCAGCGACAGGCGGCGGGTCGTCGAGCGCCGCAAGTCGGGCCGGATCGGCCTGTTCAACCAAGGACTGATGAATGAACCCGACACCCCCGCCATGCGCGATCCGGTACCATGCGGCGTTTTTCATCCGACCGGTTACCGAAACCCTGGCGCCCTTGCCCACAGATCCGATCCGCGCCGATGACGTGGTCGGCGCCTCGCGGATATTGGCGGCGGTCAACACCACAAAGCGCCCCGCCATCTCCTCGACCTCGCCGAGCGTGCGCTGCTGGGTTGCAGACGCGGCGGACGCGACGGTGAGCGTTTCGTCGGGCGCCGTTTTCACCCGCGCGATCTCGACGAACGCGCCATCGGGAAAGGCCTTCAAATAAGCGGCAAATAACGCGGGATCGTCGCTGTCCTTGATGCTGTCCCAAAACAGGGCATCAGGGTCCAAATCGGCACGCCGCGAGCCCCCCGCCCCCTCGGCCCGCCGGCGCGCGACCGCGGCGAATGTGCCGTCTGGAAACTGGCGCAAATACTCCTCGTACAGCGCAGGGTCGTCCGAGTCCTTGATCGTTTCCCAGAACAGGACATCCACAGACGGCCCGGCACCGTCGGAGACAACTTCGACCGTGATATGCGCATCGCCGAGAAAATAGAAATCGCCGGTCATCGACGAGGATTCCCACGGCACCTGAACGCCGTCGGTGAGTTCTTGAACTTTGACGCGCACCCGCTTGAACACATCACCGATTTCCAGGCCCGGAACCGACACCGTTTCAGCAAGCGTCCCCGTGTAAAAGCTGTTCGGCCCATCGCCGTCCAGGGCCACGTGGCCGGGCGCGGTCGCATAAGCAATCAGGGTCCCGGACGGCGCGTCGATCGACGCCAGACCGCGCGACAATCCGCGGAAACTCCTGGCATAGGGGTTGTTGCGGCAGGCGTCGAGGATAACGATGTTCAGCGGGTTGCCGGCACTGTCCATGCGCGCCAAAAGATAGTCCACATCAACCGCTTCGACCCGCACTTCCTCTTCCGCCTCGATCTGGGCACCGATTGGAATCATGTAGTTGCGGCCGTCGACCTGAACGCCGTGACCGGCGTAGTAGAACAACCCGACGCCGCCATCCTCTCGCAATCGCTTGCCGAACTCGACCACCCCGCGTCGCATTTCGGTTTGGCTCGCATCTTCCAGGGCGATGACATCAAAGCCGACAGCCTCCAAGGCGGCGGCCATGGCACGCGAATCGTTGACGGGATTAAGCAGCGGCGCGAACGCGTAGCTGGCGTTGCCCATCACCAGCGCCAAACGCGACTCGGCGCGGGCCGGACCATGCACGAACGCGATAACGCATAAAGCGGCACAAAGCGACCAGGCCTGCGCAAAAAAGACACGTCGATGCACGTGGCGCGTGGCGGCTCTGGCAAGCAGCCGAAATGTGGCGGATCGCTGGTTCACAACGCCTTTATGCTAGGCGTCAACCCCCTGTAGGACAAGGCCTTTGGTACCACTTGCGGCGAATGCCTGGGGACACGCGCGACCTTGAGGCCCGGCGTGTCCCTGCCCGATCACATCGAATAGCGACCATAGAGCGACAGCTGGGCGGCTTCGAATTCGACGCCTTCGCCCACGTCTTCGTCGTCCATGAAGTCGAATTCATCTGGCAGCGCCTTGGACCGCAGCACTTTGCCTTCCGGGCCGCGCGGCAGCGCGTTGGTGGGTCCATATTCGGCTTCCAGCTCGGCCACCTCGGCATCGGTTAGCTTGGTCACAGAAACCGGCGCGCCCTTGAGGTGCGGGACCCCCTGTTCGGCGTCGACCGACGACAAATCTTCATCTTCGGCCAGCTGCGCCTCGCAGAACGACCACAAGCCCGAAAGGTGTTCGCCACCTTGGCGCGATTCCGGCTTCCACCAGCCGTGCGGAATACGCACCAAGCCCCTTGGCATGCTGGAGCGCGCAAAGACACGCCCGAGCATGGCACCGGTCGGCGTCGCGACCCGCGCCCAGGCGCCGTCGGCAATGGCAAGCGTCTGCGTGTCTTCGGGGTTCATAAAGAAAAGCGGATCCTCGGCGCGCTTGCGCAGCTCCGGCACCTGGCGGTGGCCCGAGCGGAAAAACTCGTCCTCGGGCAAACCGACAAATGAGGTGAACGGATAGGCCGTGCTGGTGCCAGGTCCCTCGCGATAATAGGGCAACGGATCGAAGCCGAGCGCCGCCAAGACTTCCGAATAGAACTCGACCTTGCCCGACGGCGTGGCGAAACCGGTCTTGAGATATTTGCGCGCACCATCCTCGGCGGCTTGGCCCTTGTGCAGGATCGGCGGAATGCCGGCGGCGACCACCTCCGCCCAGGTCTTGCCGCCAGGCTCCAAGCGATAGTCGAACATCTGTTCCGGTGTCGCCCACGGGAATTGCGCGGCCAAACCCATGCGTTTTGCAAGCGCGTGCCAGAAATACACCACGTTGCGGCACTCGCCCGGCGGTTCCATCGCTTGTTCACTGATGCCGGCCTGCATGCTGGGGCGTTCGGTCCACGCGTCGCCCGGCAACACATAATCGGCAATCTGTGCGGTCGGCGACATGGCGTGTTCGAAGGCGACGATCAGGTCTTGCTTCATCAAGCCTTCGTAGGCGCGCTTGGTATTGGCATAGGCGGCCAGCACATTGTTGGCCATCGCGAACAAAGCACGGACCGGATAGGGGTGGCTTTCCGCCATTGCCTTGAACACCGCCATCGGGTGCGCCATGTAGCAGCCGCCGACCAGATTTGCCCACCGGATTCCCCATACTTTTTCTGACGCGTCACAAAAAGCGCCGGTGCCACGATAGGTAAAGGCCGGAAACTGATCCGAACCCAGTTGCTTCGCCTTTTGCTCCGGCGCCAGCACTTCGTGCATTTCAATCTCGGAATCCGACCGCACCGCCGGATTGAAGCCGATCAGCTGATCGCCGCCGGGCACATCGAGATGGCCGCACAACGCGCGCAGCATGCATTGCAACCGAATGGCGGACGTGCTGGAGACCTGTTGATCAGTCACCGGCGTCCAGGGAATGCAGGCCGGGCCGCTGGTTGCGTACATGCGCGCGCCCGCGGCGATCAACTCAGCATCAACGCCGGTAATCTCGGCCACCCGATCAAGCGGATATTCGCGCGCCCGTTCGGCGAGGGCGTCGAAGCCAACCGTCCAATCCCGCACGAACTCTTTATCGTACAGCTCTTCGGAAATGATCACGTTCAGCCAACCAAGCAATAGTGCAGCATCGGTGCCCGAACGCAGCGGCAACCACAAATCGGCACGCTCGGCGTTTTCGCTGCGCCGTGGGTCGATAACGATCAGCTTGGCGCCGCCGGCTTGCGCCATGCGGATCGCCTTGTATTCCATGGTCCAGCTATGGCGGCGCGGATCGTGGCCGATCAACACGATACATTTTGATTTGAGAATGTCCGCGCGCGGAAACCAGCCATACACATAGCGATTGATCGCCGCGGTGTTGCCCGCGCAATAGGCCACGCCGCCGATCCAATTGGGCGAACCGACATGGTTCATAAAGCGGCGGCAGAGGCCATTGTCACCCAGCCCGGTGGCGCCGCTTTGGGCGACGGCAAACGCCTCTGGACCATATTGGTCGATGACCTTTTGCAGACGCGTGGCGATATCGTCCATTGCCTCGTCCCAGGTCACGCGTTGCCATTCGCCACCCCCGCGCGCGCCGACCCGCTTGAGCGGATAAAGCACCCGGTCCGGGTGGGCGAAATGCTTGGGCGCGTAAGCGCCTTTCATACACAGCACGCCCCGAAACAGCGGGTGGTCGCGCGTGGTGATTTTGACCACGCGGCCGTCTTCGATCTTGGCCGACACCGGGCAAAACCCATCGCAGCTGGTGCAGACAACCGATTTCAGCACGTCCCGCTGGTCATTGTCGGAACCGATGATTTCATCAATGTCTGTCGGACTTTGATCATCAAGCATCGCCACGCACTCCAGTTGCGAACCCAGCTCACACGTTCTGCGTGTGGTTGTCGACAGCATGATAACGGCGTGTGCGGGACCGGACAATCTGGGCACCCGAGCATCTGCCAAGCGTCAGACGCATGTCGGTGGAACGGTTTTAGTGCTCTCCGACCGCGTTTCGGGCATCGGCAGGCAAGCCACAGGCGAGAAGCTGTGTTTCCCGATATGTTCGTGTGATCAGGACCGACATGATCTAGTAAGGACGCACCCACAGTGCAAACATGGGGTGTATCCAACGGGAGGCGCGTTATGAACCGGCTCGAGGACATCGCAAATCACGCTATGGCCGGAACGGCGGCAGGTTCGCCGGCCTTTGTGCCACCCCTCCAACTCACGCAAGGGCAGCCGCCACCCGTCGCCGCCAATGGCGGCTTGTCGTATATGGCGTTCGATCGGAAAGGCGATGGCGGAACCGCCGCGGCGACCGCGGCGGCGCTTGCGCAGATTGCCGAGGGCAAGGGGCAAGCGGTGATCGACAGGCTGGACAGTGCGCCCCCCGGGCCCATCGAGACCCAATGGGGCATCGGGTTTCGCACCTATGAAGAGTGCCTTGACCATATTCGGGCGAACAACATCGAAGTGCCCGAAGGCGGCCTTGCGCTGCCGCTTCGCTACACGATCCATGAAGAGCCGACCTACACCGTTGTCCCCTCCAACGCGCTCTGGCGCGACCCGGGGCGCGCGGCCGACGCAAAAGCGTTGCGCCAGGAAGAGCGGGACATCGCGCGGCGCTGCCTCTATTTCCCACACGTGATGCGCGATGCGCGGCGCTTGGAGGCATACTACCCGGGTCTTTCGCCCGAGAGCCCGGACTGCATGGATAAGCTTGGGCTGGCGTTGGCGCACTGCGAATCCAAGTGTGAGAATTTCTACGACTCGGCCGAAGTGGAGCGCGTGTTCTATCCCGAGATGGAACAACTCCTGCTAGCGTTTTTCCCCGACGCGACCGACGCGTTCGTCTACAACCACGATGTGTTCGACCAGGACTACCAGGGCGACCGCACCGAGGACCAGGACGCCAAGAACCCGGGGGTCAACGCCCGTTACGCCAACATCGTGCACAATGATCTGAACGACAATAGCGGTCGCGTGAGCTGCCGCGAACTGCTGACCAAGAACCTGCGCAACTTCGGGCGTGCGCAGCACTATACGGAAGCGGAAGCCGACGCGAAGATGTCGCGCCGGTTCATGTCCATCAACCTTGCCAAGCCGATGGAAACCGTGCGCCAGAATCCGTTCGTGCTGTGCGCCTGGCCTTCTTTCGCCGCCCAGCCGTACATCAACAACTATCGGATCTACGACGACCGCGTCGGCGAGACCACTCGCTTCACCTACCGCCCGAACCACGAGTGGTACTGGTTTCCTCAGCAGGCGCCCACCGAGGTTTCCATACTGAAATGCTACGATTCCATCACTGATAACTCCGTGTCGCGCTATTCGTTTCACACGGCCTGCATCGACCCGACCGCGCCGGACGACGCACCCTGCCGCAGGAACGTCGTTGTCCGGTCGTTCGTCTTTTTTTAGGAAACACTGAGGCGCGACGCCACTTCCGATCCTGGAACGGGGTTTCGATGCCCGGATTGTGTCGATAGGCGACCGCAACCGAATCTGTAATTGGGCCTGTCTTAGGCATGTTGATACCGATGGCGCGCAGTCGTAGTGTCTTGATCTGACCTGTAATCGGCTAGACCATTTGGGGTCGACGACCATGGCCGAGGCGACGGATCCGAAACAAAGACTGGCGGCAATTCTGGCCGCAGACGTGGCCGGTTACTCGCGCCTCATGCAAGCCGATGAGCGGGCGACCATCGCCACGCTTAATGAATATCGCGGCTTGTTCCGTACCGAGATCGAGACCCATGGCGGCCGGGTGGTCGACATGGCCGGTGACAGCGTCCTTGCCGTTTTCGACTCCGCTATTGGCGCGGTGACCGCGGCGGTGCAGATCCAGGGCGAGCTGGCGCAGCGCAACGAAGCTTTGCCCGACGACCGACGCATGGCGTTTCGCATCGGCGTCAATCTGGGCGACATTTTCGAACAAACCGACGGCACGGTCTACGGCGACGGCGTCAATGTGGCCGCCCGCCTGGAAGCCATGGCCAGCCCCGGTGGCATCAATGTGTCGGGCAGCGTGTTCGACAGCGTGCGGTCGAAGGTCGGCGTCTCGTTCGACTTTTTGGGCGAGCAAGACGTCAAAAACATCGCCGACCCGGTCCGTGCGTATCGCGTCGCGAAAGGGGATCCGCAATCGCCGAACGAACACGCGCGCGCACCGAAACGCAAATGGGTCGCTGGCTTGGCCGCGGCCATTGTCTTGGCCATTGTTGCCGGCGGGCTGTGGCGTTCAGGCGTGTTCAATCCACCTGGTGCCGATCAATCGGAAACGCCGAACACGGCCATCAACGCCCAGAACGAGGGCGACGGCGCAACCGAACACCTGCCACCGACGGACAAAGCGTCTGTCGCCGTATTGCCGTTTCAGAACCTCACCACCGACCCTGAACATGCGTTTCTTGCTGATGGTTTGCATGAAAACATCATCGCCACGTTGTCTCAAGCGCGAAGCTTGTTTGTGCCGGCCCGGTTTTCGACGTTGCAATACAAAGATGCCAATGTTGACGTCAAAAACGTGGCAAGAACCCTTGGCGTCGCACATGTGTTGGAAGGCAGCGTGCAAGCCACCGACCAACGTGTGCGCATCACCATGCAGCTTATCGACGCTGAAAGTGGCGGCCATGTGTGGGCCGAACGTTACGACCGTCCGCTCGACGACGTCTTTGATCTTCAGGATGAAATTACGTTGGAGGTGGTTCGCGCCTTGCAAGTGCGATTGACGGAGGGCGATCAGGCCCTCCGTTGGAGCGGCGGCACACGCAGTCTAGACGCTTGGAAAAGGGTCGAACGCGGGCTGGCCTTGATCCGCCGTTTCACCAAGGCGGACAGCATAAAGGCGCGTGCGCTTCTGGAAGAAGCGGTTCAAATCGATCCAAACTATGTCCTGGCATGGTCCTACCTAAGCGTTGCCAATGAACAGACATATCGTTACGGCTGGAGCGACGATCCGATATTTCTTGAACGTGCCGAAGAGTATCTAGCCAAGGCACTTGCACTAAACGACGAGCTGGCCGCGCCTTACATTCCGCTTGCGTATTTGCACCGCACGAGGGGGCGGTTGAAGGAAGGCGTCGCCGCGGCCCAAAAAGCCGTGGAGCTTGATCCGAACGGATCTATTTCTCGTGCCGCCTTGGCCGAAATGCTGATCGTAGACGGTCAAATCGAGTCAGCCTTGAACAGCATTGACGAAGCGATGCGCTTCAGTCCGGTATTTCCAGATTGGTATATGGCAACTAAGGCGCACGCCTTACTGCTGGCCGGCGCTGCGGTCGAAGCCGCTGAGTTGTTGGAAGAATACACTCGGCGGGTCCCCAGCGATCCTGAAAGTATCTGGCAATTGCCGATTGCTCAGGCCCGCGCGGGGCGGCTCGAACTTGCCGAGCATGCAATCGCGTCCTTGCGACAGGCAGAACCGACCGCCTCGATCGAGAGCTTCCGACAATTCGCGAGCCGTGTGTGGCCCTATAGGGACCCGGACATCTTGCAAGGACATATTCGCGTTCTCCGCGATCTCGGACTTCCCGAACATCCGCCGCACGCCGATGCGGACAAACCATCGATTGCCGTCCTACCATTTGAAAATCTGTCGGGGGATCCGGAACAAGATTATTTCGCCAAAGGCATCAGCGAGGAGTTGATCACGGCGCTGGGGCGGTTCCCAGCGCTGCGTGTCGCGGCTCGCGGTGCCTCGTTTCTTTTGGCGGGAGAAGCTCCCGTCGAAGTTGCCCAAGAGCTCAGTGTTGGTTTCGTGCTCGAAGGCTCGGTGCGCAAATCGGGCAACGCTATTCGCATTGATGCGCGCCTTGCAAGCGCCGAAGGGAACCAGATTTGGGCCGAACGCTTCGAGCGCGACCTCACCGCAGCGAACTTGTTCGCTATCCAAGATGACATCACATCTCGCGTTTCCGCCCGCATCGCCAGCGGCCACGGAACAATGGCCGAGGATATCCTTGCGCGGAGGCAAATGAACCGCACCGATGACTTGGGTGCGTACGAATGCTATTTGCGTAGCCTCAGAATTCTCGATGCACCGAGTCCCGGCATATACGCGGAAGGCCGCGACTGTTTGGAGGCGGCGGTCGTGGCCGATCCGAAATTTGTCGATGGCTGGTATTTGCTGAAGTACATCTATGAATCAGAGTATTTGTTCGGTTTCAATCCGCGCCCACAACCGCTCGAGCGAGCACTTGACGCGGCACAAAAAGTATTGGCACTTGACCCCACCCATCCGAAGGGTCTTTACGGTCTCGCGACGATCTACTTCATGCGGCAGGAAATATCCCAATTTTACGATACGGCCAATCGGGCGCTGCGCGTAAACCCAAACGATACTGAGACGATGTACGATCTGGGCTGGATGATCGCATACGCGGGGCAATGGGAGCGCGGGATCGCCCTCGTCGACCGGGCATTCGAACTCAATCCTGCGATTGGCAGTCGGATTTACATTCCAAAATCGATTGATAAGTACCGAAGGTCGGACTTTGTTGGCGCTTTGGCGGCTGCGCAGCGTATCAATATGCCCGACTTCTGGCGCGACCGGTTCGTCACCACGATCGCGCTCGCCCAACTTGGGCGCCTCGACGAAGCGCGGCAAAGCCTTGACCGCATGCTCGAACTGCACCCGGCCTTCGCCGAAGATCCTTGGGGCGAGTGCCGCAAGTGGAATTGGTCGGACGAGCTGATCACACACATTCTCGACGGGTTCAGAAAGGCTGGGCTCGCCATCCCACCTGATCCGGCCGAGTGAATTGGCAAGTATCGATCCCTGCCACGGGCAAGGGTTCTCGGACCGTCAATGCTTGCATTTCGCCAGAAATGAGGAACGCTTGGCCGCGGCCGTCAAAGACATCATCGAGGCGGGCGGGGTTACGGACTATCGGATAGAGAACTCTCTCAACCCAACGGCGTCGAGGAAGCCCGTGCGCGGACAGCCGCGCTTACTCGCAGGACATCGTATGTGGTCCGGAGACCAATTCCTTGAACACTGTCAGGCTTTTGAAATCATATTCAACATCGACCATGCCGCTATACGTCTCCAGCTGAACGACGTAACGCTGGTTGGCGTCGTCGAATTCGTAAATCGGCTCGGGCTCGCCGGCAACGTCTTCCTTGACCGAGCGAATGGCATCACCAATTTTCTCGTATCGGCGCCATTCTTGGTTCATTTCATCGAAACAATTCATGGACAGGTCGACCGCGACGTCGTCAGCCTGCGCGGCGGCCATTAACCCACTCGCGACCACGAAGATGCCCCCCCATATCGCCATTCGCATCATCACGTTGGCTCCCTTTTCCGATCGCACCACGGTTCCGTGGGACTATATCATGCGCGCAGATCTCGGTTGCCAAGTCCAATCCGGCACAACAGGTCTTCGTAGCGCGGATCGGATCGCAACGGGTCGAAAACAGGCGCGGAACGCAACCGAATCAAACACCAACGACCGGGTTACGGTGTTACGGTGGTTACGGTGACAGTTTACTAATTACACTAGATATTGTGCCATTGATACCAAATGGTCCATATATAGTGTAATTAGTAAACTGTCACCGTAACATCGTAACCTAGTAAACTGTCACCGCATACCGTATTCAACCATGGAGGCAACCGATGACCAACGCAGCCTTGTCGCCACATATCCTCCGGCCGGAGGACGCCGATCCGCATTGGCAATGGGACCGACGCATTCCGGCTCTCGGCCATACGTCGGTGGACTTTGAGCACAGAGTCGATTTTGATCGCCTTCGGCGCTATCGCTTGAGCCGCGCCCGGGCCGCTTTGAAAAACTCCGATTGTGGCGCGTTGCTGTTGTTCGACGTGAACAACATCCGCTATGTCTCCGCGACAAAAATCGGTGAATGGGAACGCGACAAGCTGTGTCGCTTTTGCCTGCTGGCCGGCGACAACGAACCCATCGTCTGGGATTTTGGCTCGGCGGCGGTACACCATCGGTTTTATTGCGATTGGCTGCCCGATGATTGCTGTCGCGCCGGGGTCGTCGGCATGCGCGGCACCATCCCGCCGTCTTTCGGCCTGATGAAGCGCTACGCCGACGAAATCATGTCGCTGCTGCGCGAGGCCGGTGTCGCGGACATGCCGGTCGGCGTCGACCTGGCGGAAACGGCCATGTTTTTCGAGCTGCAGTCGGCCGGCATGCGCGTTGTTGACGGACAACAGATCATGCTGGACGCGCGCGAAATCAAAAACATCGACGAAATCCAATTGCTCAATCAGGCGGCGTCGATGGTCGATGGCGTCTATCACATGATTTCGGAAGAGCTGAAACCGGGCGTACGCGAATCGGATATCGTCGCAATGTCCAACAAAATGCTCTACGAGATGGGCTCCGACGATGTCGAGGCGATCAACGCCATCTCGGGCGAGCGCTGCAATCCGCATCCACACAACTTCACCGATCGGATTATCCGGCCGGGCGACCAGGCATTTTTCGATATCTTGCAGTCCTATGTCGGCTATCGCACCTGCTACTACCGCACGTTCAATGTTGGCAAGGCCACCCCATCGCAGACCGATGCCTATACCAAGGCACGGGAGTGGCTCGACCATTCCATTGAAATGATCAAGCCCGGCGTTGGCACCGATCAAGTCGCCGCCGTGTGGCCGGCGGCCGAAGAATTCGGTTTTCCCGATGAACTCTCAGCCTTTGGGCTTCAATTCGGCCATGGTCTCGGCCTGTCGCTTCACGAGCGGCCGATCATATCGCGCGTGGTCTCGCTGGAGCACCCGATGGAAATCAAGACCGGCATGGTCTTTGCGTTGGAAACGTTTTGTCCGGCAAGTGATGGCTATTCCGCGGCCCGGATCGAGGAGGAAGTCGTGGTCACCGACAAGGGCTGTGAAGTGATCACGCTGTTCCCGGCGCAAGAGCTGCCGATCGCGAACCCTTACTAGAGCACTCTCCGACCATATTGAATCAATGCTGTTTGCGGTCCGGCGTGGCGTTGCGGCGATGTGCCATTGCGCCGCGCCGTCACCCGGCGCGGGCTGCATCGAGCATTTGGCCGGCGAGTGCGGTCTCACCGAGGACCGTGCCCGGCACGCTGCGACCAAAGCCAAATGCATCGCCGTCGGCGGCGTCGCGGTCGGCGACCAGCACACGGCCAAGCGCGCGACCACGTTCGACCATGGCCCGCCCGGCCGCCAGGCGCGCCGCGCCCCAGCCAGTGATGGCGCTGTCAATATCGTCGCCGGTGGCGGCAAACGCGTTGGCCAAAGCGATGGCGTCCTCCGCCGCCTTGGTCACGCCATAGCCGGTGTGGGGGCGCGCGACGAATGCGGCATCACCCAACAGCAGGGCGCGGTCAAACACGATCTCGGGGCATTGTAGATCGAATATTGCCTGCAAGAACGGGTGCTCAATGTGCGCGGCGAGCTCCGCATGGGGCGGCGCCAGTCGGCGTGCCGCATCAGCGCGCATGGTGGCGACGACCTCAGCGCGCATGCTCTTGGGCGGCACCGAAACCGCGCGGCGGCGTCCGTCGCGATCGGTGAGCAGCGCATCTTGCTCAGCCGGCGCACGCGCTTGGCGGTACCACACCCAGTTCAGCCGGCGCGCAGCCGGATCGGCGTCGCCCCCCTCGCCCGCCACCGGATAGCTCAGCGACTGTTCGCCCGGCGGCAGGCAAAACACGATATGCCGGCCCAGCGCGGCACGGGTGTCGGCGCTCGCCTGGGCCTCGGGCACCATGCCCCGCCAAGCGACATAGCCGGCGTAGTCGGGGCCGACATCCGGCAACAGGCACTCGCGCACTTCCGATCCGACACCGTCCGCGCCGACCAGCAAATCGGCGGTCTCACGCCGACCATCATCGAAGGTTGCCGTCACCTGGCCGCCCGACTGTTCGAGGTCACGAAAGCGCGCGCCACGGTGGTAAGCGCTATCCGGCAACGCGGCCCGCAAATGGCGAAACAGCAAGTCCCACGACGTGACCCGCTGGGTGAGGTCTTTGCCATCGACCACGCGCCCCTCACGGTCGAGCACCTTCCGGCCAACCAAGGTAACCGGCAACGCGGCATCGGCGTCGACGCCGGCGGTGGTGAGCGCGTCGATCAATTCCGGGTGCGCGGCGATCCCCGCGCCACGGCTTTCCAGCGCGTCCGCCGAGCGTTCGAACACATCCACTTGCCAGCGCTGTTGGCGCAACAGCAGCGCGGTGAACAGACCGGCCACGGAGCCGCCGATGATTAGCGCACGCATCGTCCACTCCTTCTCGTCCTGATAGATCCCAAAGCCATCCCGCTCAGGCTCCCAAATAGTACCGCTTGACCAAGTCGCTATCACGCAGCGCGGCGGCGCTTTCCGCCACATGGGCGATTCGCCCATGCACGATAATCGCGCCGCGATCGGCGATGCGAATGGCCTGATTGAAATTCTGCTCGGCCATCAAAACGGTCAGGCCGTGACGGTCGCGCAAATCGCCAATCATGGTGATAATCCGGCTGGTCAGCAGCGGTGATAGCCCGACCGACGGTTCATCCACCACCAGCAATTGGGGGCAGGTCATCAGCGCCCGTGCCAGCGCCAGCATTTGCTGCTCGCCGCCGCTCATGCTGCCGGCGCGTTGGCTGCGACGCTGGGCGAGCACGGGAAACACCGAAAAGCAAAAGTCCAGAGATTCGGTCAAGCGCGCCCGCGCCTGCGGACGGTAGGCGCCAAGCATCAGCGTCTCCTCGACCGTCATGTCCGGAAACAGTCGCCGGCCCTCTGGCACCAACGCAACGCCAAGATCGACGATCGCCTCGGGTTTTTTGCCGACAAGGTCGATGCGCATGCCGTCGCGATCCAGCCAGATCCGGCCGGCCGAGGGTCTGAGCAAACCGGTGACGCACTTGAGCAGCGTACTCTTGCCGTTGCCGTTGGCGCCGAGCAGAGCCAGCGTTTCGCCGGTGCCGACCGTGAGGCTCACCCCGTGCAGCACGCCGATCCGGCCATAGCCGGCTTCGATGCCATCAATGGTCAGGCTAATCGCCAAGGTAGGCCCTTTCCACTTCTCGATTGCGCATGATTTCGTCCGGCGTGCCCTCGGCGATCAAGTTCCCGGCATCAAGCACGACAATGCGTTCGCAGAACCCCATAACCGCGCGCATGATGTGTTCGATCATGATCACCGCGATGCCGCGCGCGCAGATATCGTGAAGCAAAGCCACGATCTCGTCGATCTCGTGCGCGGAAAGGCCGGCCATCGCTTCGTCAGAAACCAACAGGCGTGGTCCGGCAGCGAGGGCGCGCGCGAGTTCGAGCTTGCGCAGCTCAATTTGATTGAGCGTGCTTGCGGGCTCATCCGCTTTCATCGACAGCCCGACTTGCGCCAATATCCGTTGTGACTCGCCGGTGGCATCGGTATGGCGGCGCGCGTAATCGAGCGGGATGCGCAGATTCTCCGCCACCGTCATGGTCGCAAACGGGCGCGGAATCTGGAAACTGCGGGCAATGCCGAGCCGCGTGCGCTGGTGCGCCGGCACGCCGCCAATGTCACGCCCGGCAAAAATGATGCGACCACCATCGTGGCGCAGCAAGCCCGAGACACAGTTGATCAACGTTGTCTTGCCTGAACCGTTGGGGCCGATCAATCCCAGCCGTTCGCCTTCGGCCACGACCAGCGTAATGTCACGCAGGGCGACAAAACCGCCAAAGCGCTTGCCGACCCCGTCGACGCTGAGCAGCGGCGCGGTCATCGCCCGCGAATCCGGGTCGCGAGGGTTCGCCATAGACTGACCAAGCCGCCCGGCGCGGCGATCACGAACGCCACCAGCGTCACGCCGACAATCAGCAGATTGAGTTCGGACGAAATGGTCACGGTCGCCACCTGTTGCAGGGTCGCGAGCAACAGGGCGCCGACCACCGGGCCGAACCAGGTCCCTGCCCCGCCAACCATCGGCATGGCCACGGCGTTGACGGCGATATCCAGGCTGAAGACTGAGGGCGGGTCGACGAACGTAATGTAATAAGGAAACGGCGCGCCCGCGAGCCCCATCAGCGCGCCGCTGATGGTCGTGGCGATCAGTTTCAGGCGAAGTGTCGGCACGCCCGCGCATTCCGCCGCCTGTTCGTCGTCGCGGATCGCGGCGAGGCCGCGACCCAGGCGCGAATGCTCGATGGTGCGCGCGCACACCACAGCACCCACCGCCAGGATCAGCATCAGCCAGAACAGGAAGGTCACGTAACTGGCAAAGCCCGGCACGGTCTGCGGCCTGAGCACGAAGCTTCCAGCGGCGCCGCCGACAAAGTCCCAATTGGCGATCAGCGTTTCCAGCACCAGCGCCAGCGCCAACGTCGCGATGGCGAAGTAGACGTTGCGCAGGCGCAAGGTCAGATAACCGGTGCCGAGCCCGATCAGGCCAGCTACCACGCCGGCGGCCGGCACGGTCACCAGTAGGGGCAATTCCGCCAGCTTCATCAGCGCGATGGTGGTATAGGCGCCGGCGGCGAAGAACGCCGCGCTACCGAAATTGACGTAACCGGCATAACCGCCCAGGATGTTCCAGGCCGTGGCGATGACCACAAACTGCAAAATCACATAGCCAGCAAAGAAATAATATTCGTTGCCGATCAGGTGACAAAGGCCGTAGCCGGCGGCAATCACCGCCAGGGCCGCACCCGCGAAGGCGGCACGGCCTAGCTCCATCGTCCCGCCAGTCCCGAGGGCCGCACCGCAAGCGCGATCAGCAAAAATCCGAACACCACCGCCGGCGCCCATGACGGTCCGTAGAATGTCGCCGTCAAGCTTTCGACGACGCCAAGCGCGAGCGCGGCGAACAGCGTGCCGGCGACGCTGCCCATGCCGCCGAGCACCACGATCGCGAACACCCGTCCGATATAACCGCGCCCGATCGACGGTTCGACCGGGCCAATCACGATGAGTAGGGCACCAGCAATGCTGGCCGTGGCAAGGGCCAAACCGAAGGCAAGCCTGCGAATGCGCTGCGGATCGGCGGCGACGAGTTGCAAGGCGACCGGGTCCTGGGCGACGGCGCGGATGGCGCGGCCGAAAAACGTCCGCGTCAGCAACAGATGCAGCCCGCCGACCAGCACCAACGCCACCGCGAACGGCACCAGCATGCGCAGCGGCAAGACGACGCCGGCGATCTCGAATGTGGCACCGATATAGGGCGCCGAAACCAAACGGTAGTCGACGCCGTAGGCCAGGATCAGGCCAACCTCGACAATGAACATCAGGCCGAAGAAAAATGCGAGGCCGCGCAACGAATCCGCCTCGCGTGCCTCAAAGACCGCGTGATAGGCGGCATAGAGCAGGACGCCGCCAACGAAGAACAGCGGCGCCATGAGCAAGCCGGCCGCAATGGGGTCAAGCCCCAGGCTGGCGCTGACAGCAAAAGCGAGATAGGCGCCCAAGATGACAAACGCCGGATGGGCGATGTTGACAATGTTCAAATAGCCGAACGCAAGCGTCAGGCCAAGCGTTACGGCGGCATAGAAACCGCCGAGCATCAACCCGGAGGCAATCGCGGCGGGCAGAAGCTCGGCCATCGGCCGCAATGATTACTGGCGCGCGGCAGCAAACGGCGCGATCAATTCGCCCGATTTCCAGGCGGGCGGATCAAGAACAACACGCGTGCCCTCGCGCGAAAACGGCGCCAGACCTGATTCGGTGATCCCCTGAAACTGAACGATTAGCACGCGACCTTCGCGCCATTCGCCGTCGTCGCCAAACCGAATCGTACCGACCACGGTGTCGAATGTATTGGCGTGTATATATTCCGCCAGCGCCTTCTGGTCGAGGCCACCGGTGCCTTCCACGGCGGCCGCCAATACTTGCATATAGGCATAGGCAAATGGCGGCAGATAGTAGCCCAGCGGATCAACCTCGCCGCCAGCGGCGGCCGCTTGATATTTTTCCAGAAACGCATCGATACCGGGAAAATTGAGAGTCGGCGCCGGCACCCAAAAATCATAGTTGACGAATCCGTTGAGCATCGGCCCAAGGGCTTCCATCAGCGTCGCATATTGCAGCCCCACCATGCCACCACCGATCTGCCGCACATCCAGGCCAAGCTCAGCGACCGTGCGCACGATTCCGGCTGAATCTGGCGGATAGGACGCTACGTAAACCACCTCGGCGCCCGAGGCTTGGATGGCGCGGATGATCGGCGTGAAGTCGACCGTGCTGGGCGGATAGGTGTCGTCATAGACGATCTCAAGGCCGGCGGCCTCGGCGTTGACACGCGCGCCGATCAAAGCATTGCGCGGGAACTCGGCATCGGCGCCAACCAGAGCCACGGTTTGCGGCTGCGGGTCCATGGCCATGGCGACGTCGAAGAAGCCTCGCGACCAACCAATGCGCGGCTCCGGTCCCGCCGGCATGATCTGGAAATAGCGGTCGTAGCCGAACTCTTCGTTGGCGGCGAGACCGAACAACGACATGAAAACATGACCGTAGTTCATGGCGATCGGCATGGCCGGCGCAATGGTCGCGGTGCCGTAGCCGGAAACGATCAGATCGACACGGTCAACGTTGATCAGCTTGGTATAGATCGCCGGCACCTTGGACGGGCTGGTCTGGTCGTCGTAGTAGACCAGCTCCACCGGCCGGCCGAGCAGACCGCCGGCCGCGTTCACATCTTCGGTCCAAATATTCATGGCAATCAACGCGGCATTGCCGGCACCGGCCAGTGCGCCGGTTTGTGCCATGCCGAAGCCAATCTTGATCGGGTCCTGCGCGGGCGCTGGCGTTACCGCCGCGAAAACCGACGTCCAAACCGCAACTGCCGCCAAAATGAGCCGTGAACGTATCCCCATGACGCGATCCTCCCCTGGTTCTGCCCGCTTTAACGGTAAGCATAGTCTAGCTCGCCGGGCGCTCCAAACCGGTGGCGTCGGCGGTTGCCACCAGACCGGCGTCCTCCGATACCGCCTGGTCGAGCGCGGCCCAGTCAAGCTCACCATGGCCCTTGGCCACCGATGCCATGAGCCGGTCTCGCACCAAGCTCGCGATCGGCATCGGCACGCCGAGGGCGTGGGCGGCCTCCAGCGCAAGGGTCACGTCCTTCAAGCCAAGGACCAGGCGAAAGCCCGCGGGCGTGAAGCGACGTCGCGCAATGGCATCGCCATAGCCCTTGTAGACCGGGCAATCGAACAGCGAACTCGCCAGCAGTTCAATAAACGCGACACGGTCGATGCCGCTTTTCTCCACGAATGCGCACGACTCGGCCATGGTCTCGATCGCCGAGGCGATCATCGCGTTGCCGGCCAGCTTGACCGCGTTGGCGGTGCCCGGTGCCTCGCCGAAATCCGTGACGCCACGGCTGAACGCGGGAAACAGGTCGGCCAGCCGTTGTTTCGGTGCCAACTCGCCCGACAATGCGATGCGCAATTGTCCGGCCGCGGCTATCGGCGGGCGGCCGAATACGGGCGCGCACAAATAGTGGCCGCCGGCATCTTTGTGCAGGGCGTGCATGCGGCGCCCGGTGGCGACCGCCACCGTGCTCATCGACACATGGACGCCGCCCACGCCGAGGTGGGCGAGGATTCCGTCGGGTCCTGAGGTCACCGCGTCCAGCGCTTTGTCGTCGCTCAAAATGCTGAACACGACGCCGCCCGGCGGCGTCGCCGCGCCAGGGGTTTCGGCGACCTTTGCACCGGCCGCGGCAAGCGGTTCCGTTTTGTCGGGCGTGCGGTTGTACACAGTCACCTGGTGGCCGGCATCGACCAACCGCTGGGCGATGCCCCGGCCCATATTGCCGAGACCGATGAATCCGACCGTTTCGCCCATCATGTTCCTCCCTTTTTTGACCCAGTTCCCGGCTGGCGCTGTGGCGGGTCAGACACCCGCGGCCAACCCCCTGCATCCCGGCATGGCGCCCAAGCACAACGATCATACGAGATACCGATTGTTTGCGCCGCCCATTTGGCCGGTGCCCGACTTCCGGAATTGGCCAACCTCGACTGTCGCGCGCGCAGCCGCGCGTGTTTCCGTATCGGCCCTTGTGGGCCGAACCCGTCATCAGTGCGCGCGGACCAAAGTCACGCAAGCGAACCCAATAGTTTACATCAAGCTATCAAAGATGCGCGGAGGCAACAAAGTGGCGCCGGCCACGTCAGACGATCGAGCCCAACCTCGTTCGGGCATCCATTGAATCTGTTGACCGGGATGATTCGCGGTTTAGCGTTTTGCCAAACGTGATCTCTTGCCCGGGTTCACGTCATTCTCCTGGGTTCCCCAGTCATGGAGCGCCTTCAAAACCGGACCCAAACGCTGCCCCTTGGCGGTCAACATATATTTTGCACGGGGCGGATAATCCGAATACAGCCGCCGCTTAACAATGCCATTTTGCTCAAGGGATTTGAGCCGCGCCGAAAGCGTGGTGGGCGTGATTGTCTCAAGTGATTCAAGGAAATCCTGGAATCGCCGCGGCCCGTCTCTGAACAGATCACGCAAAACGAGTAAGGCCCAACGCTCACCGACCACATCGAGTGCCCGCGCAATAGGGCACCGCAGACCATATCCCTTCGTCATGCAGAACCTATACGACTTTGCCTAGTATTCGACAATAGACTACGATTTATATACTTAATCGATTTGATGGAGTAAGGTGCGGTTCGCGCGAGACGAGACCGCCTCCATTACCAACCAGCGGGGATCGTTATTTTGCCTACACAGGACAATATCGATTGGAGCTTCGGCGGCACCTGGCCATACACCCCAAAATGGTTCGATTCGGCAGACGGCCGACTGCACTATGTCGACGAGGGCCCACGCGAAGGACGGCCGGTCGTTTTGGTTCACGGCAATCCCACTTGGGGATATCTGTACAGGAATTTTATTGATCCGCTTGTCGAAGCCGGTCATCGCGTGATCGTACCGGACCACCTTGGCTTCGGACGTTCGGATAAACCGACCGACCGCGCGTTATATCGAATTCCACAACATGCAGACCGTTTGGAGGCATTGCTCGAATCATTGGATCTCTCCAACGTGACAGTCGTCCCACAGGACTGGGGCGGTCCGATCGGACTTGCCTGGGCAGGACGACACCCCGAGCGAATTCAGGGCCTGTTCATTTTGAACACGTTCGCCCACAAACCGAGAACCGACTACAAGCCCCCCCTAGCACTCAGACTGTTTCGGACACCCGGAATTGGTGAGATTCTGGTTAAAGGTATGCACGTCTTTGTCCGCGGATTTCTCTTCGGACAAGGGATTGTCAAGCACGATCGGCTAACCAAGAATGTGCGACAAGCCTATCTCACGCCACATCCGAATTGGTCGTCACGCACAGGGATATTGGTTTTTCCGCGAGAGATACCGGCCACGCCAACGGCACCACTCAGCCCGTTTCTAGCGGATGTCGAAGCTGGCCTTCTGCAACTTAGGGATCGCGCCGTTTTTATTGTATGGGCGATGAAAGACCCGGCGTTTAGGCCGGAATTCGTGGAGTTGCTTTGGAAAAACACTTTTCCTGATGCGGAGGTATTGAGACTGCCGAATGCCGGACATTACCTGCAAGAGGACGCTCATGAAGAAATCGTTCCTGTACTGCTTGACTTCCTAGAATCGGCAAAAAAGTCCGCACCGTAGAATAGGCTTTTTGCCAGGTGCGTCGACGAATTGTCATACAACTTTCGGGGGCCAAAGTTTGGAACCGATCCGGCAAGCCCGCTGTGCCGCAGATGTTCGGAGCGCGGGCCTGGTAAGCTCACCATTTGTGCCCAACAATCTAGGGTGACACGTGCTGTAACCCCTGACGTTCGCCCCTTAGGCAACCAACAATCGGCCAATGAACAGGTCGCAAAAGAACAACCCAAATGCGTCCTTGCTGCTTGTCCCCGTGGGGCGCAAGGTCCGGGTCTGATGCGACGAATAGCCCCTTGACCAGCAGCGCAATATGTCATTGTGCGGTGCCTTGAGAGAACCGCGAAGGAGGGGCCGACGCAATAAAGGACGTTATTACAGTTAGATTGAAAGGCTGCGCGTCCTGTCCTTGGCATCGCCAGGCCAGTGTGACAACTGGGTGAGGCACCGACTTTCACGCCCCGTGAATTTGATTCAAACGTCCGGGCAGCTGCGAGCCACTCACAAACCAGCGATCAAGCTGCCCAAAACGTTGGCCGCCGACTTGCGGCTGGCGGCGCTGTGCCTCAGCTGAAGCGCCGGCCGACCATGGCCTCGGAATCGACCCCGGCGTAGAGGATCTCGCGTTTTCCTTCCATATCCCGCTGACAGCGCGCAAATTCTTCGTCAAGCAAGCGGCCCTTGGGCGGTTCGAGCAAGGTGAAATGACCGAAGCGGTCCTCGCCGCTGACCAATGAAACGATCGGCTTAAAGCCCGTTTGCTGCTTCATCGACGGTGTGATGTAACGAATGGCCGAGGCGATGCGCCGGTCATCCGACCGGTTGGGGCCGGACGCATGAAATAGATGCCCGTGATGCATGGACATCTGGCCAGCCCGCAGCTCGATAGCCACGGCCTCAGCCTCGTCGACCTCGACCGCGATCTCTTGGCCACGAGTCAACAGATTGTTCGCGGCAAAAGTGTCCACATGCGGCACGGCGCGCTCCAGGTGGCTGCCGGGCACAAAGCGCATGCATCCACTTTCGATCGTCGCTGGCGATAACGCCATCCAGCAAGTGACCTCTTCGACATCGTCGAGGCCCCAATAGGTCAGGTCCTGGTGCCATGAAACAATGTTGGGGCTTTGCGCCTCCTTGATGAACAAAGCCGCGCTCCAGACCATCAGGTCGGGCCCAAGCACTTGTCGCGCCGCTGCCACCAGCTTCGGGTGACGGATCAAGCGATCGAATGACGGCAGCAGCCGATCGGGGTAGGCGCGCAACAGGCCAAGGTGCTTGGGATCATCGGCGAGCTCCGCCTCGGCGGCCTCAAGGTCCGCCCGGATGGTGCGCGTCTCGTCCGGGTCGAGGATGCCAAACGGAAAGGCAAAGCCATCCCGATGATAGTTCGCCGCAAGCCCCGCCGTCGCGTTCGGTTCCCGCGCGGCATCGGCGGACCCTGGTGTTGCCATACTCACGATCCCGTCCTCCACATTATCATCAACGCATTGCACAACTTAGTATGGACGACTTTCGAACATCTACAAAATCGATATATTTGATACATTCATATCGATTTTACGGATATTTGGAATGCGCCTCAATCGCTTCGACCTGAACCAGCTTGTCTGCCTCGAGGCTTTGCTGACCGAATGCAGCGTTAGCCGGGCGGCTGCGCGGATCCATCTCAGTCAGTCCGCCGTGAGCACGGTACTCGCCCAGCTGCGCGCGCATTTCGGCGACGCGCTGCTGGTCCGTTCGGGGCGCGGCCTGGTCCTGACGCCGTTCGCCCGGGATCTGATTCAACCGGTCAAGGAGCTACTGGTGCGCGCGCACGCGTTGACGGCGCTGAGCCCGGAACGCGCACCCGCCGACGTGGACCGGGATCTGACCATCGCCGCGTCCGACTACACCATGGCGGCATTCATGGCCGATGCCATAAGACGGGCCAATCAGCGGATGCCCAATCTGCGGTTCGACATCTTGCCGCTGTCCGAACAGTCGGCAGGCCTGATGAATCGGGGTGAAATCGATCTGATGCTGGCCGGGCAAGCGCTGGTGGTGGGCCGCCCGCCCAATGCCACGGTGTGCGCGGATAACTACGCCTGTTTGGTCTCGGCCGACCATGACTTGCCCGATCAGGCGATGACCGTGGACTCCTATTTCGCGCGGCGCCATGTGGTGGTGCGCTACTTTGAATCGCAGCTGACATTCGCGGACGAGGACGCGTTGCGTCGACGTGGATTGCGGCGGCCCCGCCAGATCGCCGTTTGGTCTCACGCCCTAGTGCCGCAATTGATTTCCGGCACATCGATGATCGCGACGATCCCCCAGCGCATTGCCCAGCAATTCAGTACGCGCTGGCCGTTGAAGATCTATCCCTTTCCGTTCGCGACCGAGCCCATGCACGTATTTGCTTATTGGCATCCGAGCCGTGAGCATGACCCTGTGCTCAAGCATGTCATGTCGCTTGTCTCCGATGTCCTCGCCAAACCAAGTAACTCTGGCCTCCCATGAGCCTTCGCGCGCGATCGGGCGCGTCGGTTTGCGAGTCGTGTCACTGCGTGGCATTGCCCACCCAGTCCGGTAACAGGCCGAGTTCGATGCCGAACACAGCCCGGACCGCGCTGTAGGTTATCGCCATCGTGACCACCAGCCCCGTAATGTTGGCCAAGACACCCGCGCGCACAAGCTGGGCAATGCGAATATATCCACTTGCGAACACCACGGCGTTTGGCGGCGTCGCCACCGGCATCATGAACGCGCAGCTCGCGGCCAGAACGGTGGGGAAGACAAGCAACAGCGGATTTTCGCCGAGACCAACGGCGACCGCAGCGACGATCGGCAGAAATGTGGCCGTGGTGGCGGTGTTGCTGGTCAGCTCGGTCAGCAGGATCATCAGCGCCACCACGCACAGGATGACGATAACCGTCGGCAGCCCCGCGAGACCACCGGTCTGACCGCCGATCCAATCGGCAAGGCCGCTGCCCTTGATGCCGGCGGCCAGAGACAAGCCACCGCCGAACAGGATCACGACACCCCAGGGCAGCTTGCTGGCCCAATCGCCACTCAGCACAAAGATGCCTTTACGCGGCTCGACCGGAACCACGAACATGGCCAGCGCGCCAAGGAAGGCGATCGCCGTGTCGTGCAGGGGGATGCCGGTGGCCTCCGTGATCATGGGCCGAAACACCCACAGCGCCGCGGTGACGGCGACAATCACAGCCACCAAGCGTTCGCCGCGCGACATCGGCCCAAGATCCTTGAGCTGCTCCGCGATCATGGCGGCTTGGCCGGGTACCGCCGGCAGATGGAGCGGAAAGACGATGCGCGTCAAGATGACCCAGACAATTGGCAACATGATGACCATGGTCGGCACGCCCACCATCATCCAGTCGAGAAAACTGACATCGATTCCGTAGGTTTCGGACATAAATCCGGCAAGCACGGCATTGGGAGCCGTGCCGATCAATGTGCCCATCCCCCCGATTGTCGCAGCGTAGGCGATGCCGATCATCAGGGCGGTCGCAAAGCGCCGATTTTCCGCCTGCCGGGCGGCATCGTCACCGGCCTCGCGCGTCGCGAAATCGATCACCGACAGGGCAATGGGCACCATCATGACCGTTGTTGTGGTGTTGAACACCCACATGCTGATCGGTGCCGTTGCCAACATAAAACCGCCCACCACATTAACCGGGCGGCCACCGACCAACGCCACGAGATTGAGGGCGATGCGCCGATGCAGGCCCCAGCGCTGCATGCCGAGGGCGATGATAAATCCGCCCAACATCAGGAAAATAATGGGATTGGCGTAAGGATAGGCCGTCTCCTTGATCGGCATCACGTCGAGCAGGGGAAATGCCGCCAGAGGAATCAACGCCGTCGCCGATAGCGGAATGGCTTCGCTGACCCACCAAGTTGCGATTAGCGCGGCAACTGCCGCCGTGTGCCAGCCGGCTACCGACAACCCAGCCGGCGCTGGCATGGCTTCGAGCGCCAAAAAGACGACAACGCCGAGGATCAGCCCGATGGCTTGGCTGCGGGCATAGCTGCCCTCGGTCTCTTGGTTTTCACTCATTGGACCCTCTCACGGTTGCGCGCGGTGGCACATGGGTGTCGGACCGCTTGCTTTTCATTGTGTTGGGCAGCAGTGCGACAGTATTAGCCGCGTTGCACCGGTGAGGAAATCGACAATATCATGCCGCCGTGTGTGTCTCTGACCCACCACACCCAATGGCGGCGGCGATCCAAGGTTGACGAAATTGGTGCGCCCGGAGACGCGCAAGCGAATTGACCACCAGCGGACCGTAGAGGCGATCTTTCAACCATGCTGACAACCATCTCCGAAATCGAGGTCCATACCCTGCGCACGCCACACGAGACGCGTCCGCACTGGGTAAGCCACTTCATCGTGCCGACTGCGAACGAGCTGTTGGTGCGCCTGCGCACAAATGACGGTATTGAGGGCTTCGGCCTGGCCACCGCCTATGGCGATATCGGGCCCATCGTCGCGGCGATCAAGTCCGGGTTGCCCGAGCAGATCATTGGCATGAACCCGCTGGCACCGGAGCAAATCTATCACAAGCTATTCGCCCTGACCGCGACCCGTACGGCGAGCGAAAAAGGCTGGAGCCGGGAAGCGCTGGTACGGATCTCGGCGGCCATTGACATCGCCTGCTGGGATATTGTCGGCAAGATCGCGAATCTGCCGCTGTATCAACTGTTCGGGGGGTACCGCGATCGGGTCCCCTGCTACGTCACCTGTGCCTATTACCGAGAGGGCAAAGACAATGCAGAACTCCGTGACGAAATCAAACGGCTGGTCGCCCAAGGCCATCGCGGCTTCAAAGCCAAGGTGGGGGGACTGACTCTGGCCGAGGACATCAGCCGCATGGAAATCGTGCGCGAGGAGATCGGACCGGACCGTGACCTGATGATCGACGTCAATCGGGCCTGGGATCTGAAGACCGCCATCGAGGGCGCCCGACTGCTGGAGCCACTAAACCCGGTGTGGTTGGAGGAGCCGGTGCGATGGATGGACGACCGGCGCGAGTTGAAACTGTTGTCGCAACGGACCGCGATCCCCCTCTCGGGCGGCGAGAGCGAGCTGACCGGCTATGGTTGCCGGGCGATGCTGGAGGAAGGCGCGATTCAACTTCTGCAATTCGACTGCACCATGTTCGGTGGCTTCACCGAGGGGCGCAAGCTGGCGGCGCTGTGCGAACTCAATCATGTTGATGTCGCCCCGCACCACGACTGCTTCATTCATGCGTCGCTGGTGGCGGCCACGCCGGCAGGGCGGATCGTCGAGTCGTTCACGGATCCGGAACGCGATCCCCTGCAGGCCGAGCTGTTCGAGAATCCGCCTCAGATCAAGGATGGCTGGCTGACACTGAACGATGCCCCGGGCCTTGGATTGACCCTTTCGAAACCGGCGGTCGAGAAATTCGGCACCCAAATCTTCAAGTAGTTCCGTGCCCTCGCCACAATGCCATGCACAAAGATAGCCTAGCATCCGCGACGTTTGCGCGCCGCGAAAACGGCCCTTGAGCTATTCGCGAAAATCGGAGGCGCGGCCGGTTCGAGTCACGGCTGGTGGTGATGACACCGGATTTGGCGCGATCGCGAGCATTCGTCACCGCCGGTGGTTTGTGATACGGTCAGCGGTGTTGAGGAATAAGGAAGCACCGACGTGATGATTCGACGGGCGATTGCCCAGCTGGTGGCGCTCACCTTCTGCGGTGCCGCCGCCCATGCCGGAGACACCAACTCGCACAGCGCGGCGGCGGCTGGGCCGGTGACGCGTGACCTTGGCGGCACCGTGGTACGCGCGCGCGATCCAGTGCCGCTTGACTCGACGGTATGGCAAGAGCTGCGCGCCACGATGTTGGGTGACGCGCCGGCGGTCTATTCTGACTCCAAGGTCCGCCTGGTAATGCCGCGCACGGTCGAGGACGCGTTCAATGTGCCGGTGGTGGTCAAACTGTCTGACCGGATCGGCCCTGTCGCCCAGATTGTCGTGATGGCCGAGAACAACCCGATCCAGACGGCGGCGCAAATTTTTCCGCGCCGGTCGATCGGCGCCATCGGCATGAACATTCGCCTTGAGCAAACGACACCGGTACGCGCCGCCGCGCTTGACGCCAATGGCGTTTGGCACGTCGCGACCACCGAAGTGGAGGTGATGAATCCAGGCGGCTGCTCGACGCCGATCGGCGCCAGCGGGGCAGGCGCGGCGCCGGTCGGCGCGATTGCCGTCAAACGCTTCGCGCGGCCAGACCGCGCGACCCGGTTGAAAGTCGGTATCACCCATCCGATGGATACCGGTTTCGCGCCCGACACCAACGGCGACATTGTGCCGGCCTACTATGTCGACACGCTGACTGTCACCGATACCGCCGGACCGATCGCCGATCTGGTCACTTGGGCGGCGCTGTCCCCCAATCCAAGCTTTTTTTTCGACCTGCCCGAAGCGCGGCAAAGCGTTCGCGTGACCGCGTCAGACACCAGGGGGCGCGCCTTCGAAGCCCTTGAAGCTAGCCACGAGACATCAGACAAGCCGTCTTGATGGGCCACACCGCGCGGACGGTGTTTGATGTGTTGGCGCCTTCGCGCCTGGATCATCCTGCAAGGTCAATACCGACGGACCGCTTCAGGTGACCATTCAATGCTCGTTGAAATCTAACTCTTCACGTTCGCTTCGACGGGTCGGCAGATGGCGGCCACCAGCGGCGTCCGGCAGGGCCGTTGTCGTTGACGGCATCTGGTTCCAAGACTGGCTGGCCTTGGAGGTGCCTGCGTGGAGCCCTGGCACCAGCCTATCAAAGCCACAGCATTGTAACCCATTGATATATTGGCGCACCTCGAAGGAGAAACTTCGAACCGCCTCTTTGAAACACTACAAGACTGGGACACCTACCTCAAGGAGAACACTGTCGAGTTCAGGGAGCCTGCACCATGACGCAGCACTCCCAGGATTGGAATCGCGGCAGCACCTCAAAGGCTTTCACGGACGCGGCGAGGCAAGCCCAATCACAGCCGTATGAAAAACCGGTTCCATTCTCTCTGCGTCTGACGCGCGAAGAACGGGCGCAACTGCATGCGCAGGCTGGAGATCAGCCACTCGGTGCCTACATTCGCCACCAATTGCTAGGCGACAAAGCCCAAAAGCGCCGCCGCACACGCCGGCCCGGAGTCGACCACCAGAAGCTTGCATTGGTACTTGCCGAACTCGGACGTTCGCGGCTCGCCTCCAACCTGAACCAACTTGCCAAGGCAACAAATATGGGCACGTTGGACGTATCCGCCGATCTCGAACAGGAGCTCCGTGAGGCTTGCCAGTCCATCGCGGCGATGCGTGAGAAACTAGTCTCGGCCCTGGGCGTGAAGGTGGAGTCTGGAAAATGATACTCGTAGGAAATCAGCGGGGCGGAGCGAAAAGCTTGGCCCTCCATCTGCTGAAAGACGAGAACGATCATGTGGAGGTGTTCGAACTTCGGGGCTTCGCCTCGGATGAATTGCTCCCTGCACTGAACGAAGCCTACGCCGTGAGCCGGGGCACGCGCTGCAAGCAATTCCTGTTCTCGCTCAGCTTAAACCCACCGCGTACCGAGAATGTCGAAACGGGCGTGTTTGAGAACGCTATTGACAGAATCGAGGAAAAGCTGGGTTTACAGGGTCAGCCCCGCGCCATCGTCTTTCATGAAAAGAACGGCCGCCGTCATGCGCATGCGGTGTGGAGCCGGATCGACACAGGTGAAATGAAGGCAGTTCCCCTGCCCTACACGAAATTCAGACTGCGGGACATATCGCGTGAGCTTTACCTGGAGCATGGCTGGACCATGCCGCACGGTCTTATGAACTCCGAAGCGCGCGATCCTAAGAACTTCACCTTGGCGGAATGGCAACAGGCCAAGAGGATCGGCAAAGACCCACGCGAAATTAAGACCGTCTTCGAGGATTGCTGGGCGGTGAGCGATACGCAGGCTGCGTTTGCCCATGCCCTAAAGGAGCGCGGCTACGTTCTCGCACGCGGCGACAAGCGCGGTTTCGTGGCGCTCGATTTCCGTGGTGAAGTCCACTCGGTCTCCAAGCGGGTCGGGATCAAGGCGAAGGACGTGCGCGCCAAGCTGTGCGATGAGGAATCTCTGCCTTCCGTCGATAAAGCCAGAAGCCAGATTGCCGAGGGCATGGCGGCGCGGCTTCAGGAATTAGAGGGTCAACACCGCAAGACAATTGATGCTCGCACAGCCGCGCTTGAACAACGTTGCAGGACGTTGACGCGCCAACATGTGGATAAACGACGGGCCATGTCCGAATTCCATGAAGCCCGCCAGCTACGAGAAAGGTGTTTACGCCAGGACCGGTTCCGAAGCGGTTTGCGCGGCCTCTATGACAGGGTGACAGGGCAGCATAAGAGGATTCGTGAGCGCAATGAGGATGAAGCCTGGCAGGCCCTTTTGCGCGACCGGCGGGAGAAAGATGCACTGATATTCCGGCAGCTCGAAGAACGTCGGAACATTCAAGATCGACTTGAAAAACTCAGGTCGCTGAAGTCAGAACGGACAACCGAGCTCAAACGCGACATCGACGCGTACCAGGAGATGAAGGAAGGCGAGCGTGAGAAACTGGAACGTCATCGCAGTGACAAACCACGCATCCAGCGGCGACGGCCCGGCAGAGACCTGGGGAGATAAAGTTCAGCCGGCCAACAAAATGAAAAATGGGGTGCGCCTGCACCCCTGCCTCGTGGCGAACAGGGGTGTGCAAGCGGAAGGAAAAATCGGCGGCGGGCGCACAAGCGTCAGCGCGGAGCCTCGGGAGACCGCCTATTTTTCCTGAAGCGCGCTGAGGGCGAAGCCCTAAGCCGCGTGAGGGATCGAAGCCGCATGGCCGAGACCGCGTATTGCGGGCTCGGTTTACGAGAGCCCGGTCCGGCTTCAGCCGGACGTGCCGGGAAGCCAGAACCGAATCAGCCTATGATTTGAAATGTTAGAATTCACGGCCTTGATTACCCATTTATCGGTACCAATCTCCCAGGTCGCTTGGCCACAGGCAAAAACTGTGAACGCCGATTTGGGCGGCTTTACATGCGCCGGGAAATGTGTTTCTAGAGTGACGCGCTTTCTAGCGACGCTGGATCGGCTCGCTGACCGTGTTCTTCAACACCCCGCTAAGCGCCAGGACGTAAGCCGGAAGTGCCGAAATATCCGTAAATGGTGTGTCGGGTCCGTTTTTTTCAATTCTGCATTGACAGTGCCGTCAGCTAGATGGTTACCTTCTCATGAAGCTTCCTTTGCAGCTGCGTGAGGTTATTCTTTTGCCCCTTCCAAGTCCCGTTTTTGCGGTTGGAGCGTGACTCCGCTGCAAGCCGAGCGTCTGCTGATCATTGTTCAAGAGGCCAAACAAAACGGATGGTATATGGGAACTTCAGCAGAATTAGCGAAACTTTTTGGAGGCGATGGCATTAGTGTCACGCCAAGGGCGGCAAACTATTTCATTACGCACTTGGCTGGGGCATACGGGTGTTGCAGCAAGCAAGGCAGGCGCTGGAGGGTCGATCACGAAAACTTGTGCACTGAAACCGGAAAGTGCCGCCTACCTGATGGAGTTGCAGCGACTGTGCCAGAGTGGTGCGAACAGGGCGTACCGGGTTTCAAGAGAAGAGTTCTGCCAGGTTCTTGAAACGAGGTATGGAGCCGACAGGGAAACCATGGACGATTTCTTCGAGGTCGCGCTCGGAGGCGACTATGTGGAGGCGCTCGTTAACCCACGAGGCTACATCCGGCCTGGGCCACGGATGGATGCAGCAGCTTGAATACCTGGAGTTATTGTCAAGGAGTGTGGCATCGAATGAATAAATATGAAATAATCCGGAGTATTTCTTTATGTTAGTCCGTGTATTTAAAAGGTAATGTACTATGAAAATCAGAAAAATGCATACTGAAGAAAATCCACCCGAAAGGAAAGGGTTGGTACGGACGTTTGAAGACCTACGTCGTGAGGCTGGTCCACTTGAGGAAAGGCTGAAGCGTTATGGTTTCGATTTGTACGGTGATCACGAAGGGTTCTATGATTCTCAGAATGCGGAACTTAAGAGGAAATCCGACGAACACCTAAAGGCGCCGCTGCTCAGCATAGCTAAACAGGAACCATGAATGCGGACGATGAAGGGACAATTGATGTCAATACGGAGATCCGAGACGTATTAGACTATTATCAAGACACCTTTGTTCTCGCCGGCACGACGTACGCAGAAATATCCAAAAGGACTAACGCAAACGAACCTCTTTCTCCTCTCGTACTCGGCGAAGTGCGGAGTGCTCTTACTCATCTGGCGCGAGCCAGCAAAGCGCGCCCAGAGAATTCACAAAAAGAATTGTTCCGTTCGCGTCGGCACATAGCGGTCGCCGCACGTGAAGCCATTAAAGCCAGCATCACCCTCATCAGAGATGATGTAGAAACAAATTTTCGTTCGAGCATCGAATTCTTTGGGCGGGCCGACGAGCAACATGTAAGAGACGCGATGCTGATCGACGCCCGCGTCGCAAAAATGATTGAAGCCGAAGATGACCAAAGCCTAGAGCAAACCCAAGCGGATATCAGAGACTACAAAGAAATATTGTCATGCTATTTAGCTCTTCGCGAAAAGCAATTAGATGAGGAGTATATAGGACAATTTCTCAGTAGTGCCGAAATGAGAGCGGAAATCGAAAAGAGGAAAGAACGAGTACAAGAGGACGAGAGGAAGAAAATTGCCACGACGAAGAAAAAAACACGAAGAACGGATATTATTGTTTTATTTGTCGTCACAATCGTAGGCGCATTACTCAGTTGGGCGCTAGGTCTTATCCCATAAATCAGCGGGCTGCCAAATAAGAATTTGGTTCACGAGTGTGGTCGAAGCCGAATGGCCGAAGCCTGACGCAGACGGGGTTCGGTTCACGAGGGCCTGGTCCGGCTTTAGTCGGACGTGCCCGATGAAGATTCGCACGTGATTGACACATCTAGTAGATTGATAGTATGGCATGGGAACACAACAAAGAGCAGTGCCCGCTGGCCGCCGTCGATCGGCGGCTCGAAGACGTGCATCGGTTTTGGCACCAAGCGGAGGAAGTCTACTTCGACCCTGACGCCTTCCGTGTTGCCATTCAGGCGGCGATCCAGACCGCGCGGACCGTGACGCTTGTTCTTCAAAAAAATAAGAATGTCCTCCCCGACTTCGACAAATGGTACGAGCCTTGGCAGGAAAAACTCGGTGCCAACGCGCTTATGAAATGGATGGTGGAGGCGCGCAATCGCATTGAAAAGCAAGGCGACCTTGACGCGCATAGCTTTGTGAGCGCCGAAATCGTCGCTTCGCACCTGGACGAAGGCCTGCACATCCAGGTTCCAGCAAGGTTATCCGACGCACCGCTGGCTCTCATAAGAAGCATTCCCGCGAACGCCCTCGGCGAACACATGAAAAAGGACGGCATCTTGAGAATCCGCCGCCGCTGGATCGAGAACAGCTTGCCGGACTACGAGCTTCTGGATGCGGTCGCAGATGCCTACGGCCAACTCTCCCAAGTCGTACGCGCCGCGCACCGTCAGATGGGCGTCGGCGGTCCGGAGACGACGAACGTGACGACGGGCCAGACTTACCCCGACGGTGATCGCGCTGGGCGCTTGCCGTGCATGATCGGGCACGAAGACGCACGCACGCTCGACGTTTGGCTGGCGACAGGCGAGCCATTGGAATTCTCAGAAGTACCGCACAAAGTCGATCTATCTAAAGGTCCCGAGGTGATGAAGCGGTACGGCGTCGAGCCGCAAGAGATGTTTGCAGACAGTGGACTGCCGGAGGACCACGCCCGCACGCTATTCGCCACCGCCCGCAAGATGTTCGAGAAAGACGGCTACCACATCACGCTGGCGATTCTATTACCCGATGGTAAGCCTGCCGCGTTCCGCGAGCTGCGGCCCGAAGAACACGGTCACAAATACATGATGATGCGCAACCTTGCGCATGAAGCCCAACGCATTGGTGCGGACTCTGTGATCCTCATCAGCGAATCATGGAGCGCGCCCGCTAACCCAGCCAAACCCTACATGCGGCCCGTGGATTCACCTGATCGCCGCGAGCTTCTGACAGCGACAGTCGTGTCGAAAGCCGGAGAGCCACTACATCTGTCAGCGGAAATATTTCGAGAGAAGAACAAGGTTTCGCTAGGCGAGACACACGAGAATAGCGGCGGCTCGCACTACGCCTTCGCGCCATTCTACGAAGTGTGGGGCAAGGAAATTCCTGCGATCTGGGTTTCCGGGGAACGCACCGCCGATTCTGCTGAAGAGAAATAGAACGTCCTTGGCCGCCCTTTAGCACCCGGCACAAAACAGAGTTGCATGCGCAACCCTGTGGGGTTCGGTTCACGAGAGCCCGACCCTCCGTAGCCGTAACGAAGGAGGGCGCGCCTCATCACAAAGCGCCATTCAGCAGGAGCGACTGAAACACAATTGAGACAATCAGAAAGCCAATCGAATGCTCTTTAACGTGCCTTCCAGATTATGAGGCTAGCGAGTGAAAGTATTCGGATCATGTCGATAACTTTGTTGTGGTCAAAGCGCAAAAGGCCAAGGTGGGCTCCTTCATTGCGAATGACCCAGAAGGAGAGCAAGGCCCGAACGACCGGATTGTAGGCGCCGCCCGCCTTGATGCGCGCGATCTGCGCGAGCCTACTCGGCAAAGTGCTCTTGCCCGTATCTACGAGCTTTCCGTAGCGCGTAAATAGAGGGCAGAGATCAACCGGCCCATTCACATTAAAAATGCGCCGAAGCTTTCGGGATAAAGTATCACCGCGCGGCTCAAGGCCTCGGTCGATAATCGCTTCATTGGCAATCATCTCACATAATGTGGCCATGTTAACGAGTTCGGATGTCGAAGCCGCTCGGTGAATTGGATCGTCCCGCCGCTCCAGATCAACGAGCCGCCGGAAATGCCAGTAATATTGGTAAAGTCCTCTTTCTTCCAACCAATCGCAAAAATGACCTAATTCTGCTTCACTGACCGGAAATGGAGCCGGCAAAGGGCCAAGCGCTTCATCCGCCCATCGCTTTAGCGAGCGGATCGTCAAGGAGCGCTGCTCTTCCGTCCAGTCGGGATAAACCACTTCAAGTGTAGGTCTGAAATGACCCATGCGCCGTCCTACGCGAGCGACTACATCGCGGGGATTAATCGCCGTCGCGCTGCGCAAGAACATGATCGAAGAATGGATGTTGCGCTTGTACTCCTCTGCTACAGCCGCAGGGCCGACCTTCTGCGCGTTATGCCACCACTCACACTGCTTGCCGATAAAGCTGATCACATCGTCTTCGGATAGTCCGCTTGCGCGAAACGTCTGATCCGCGATCTCACGTTCGCGTCGCAAATATCGCTGCCATGGCCTGTAGGGTATGCGGCCATGTTGATCGCGGTCGCCTATGAAAGTTTGAAGCGAGTTATGCGCATAGGCATGAAAATACCCTACCGCCTTAAAGTGCCGCTCGTACTCTCTAAGCTCACGAAGTTCGCGGTAGCCCTCAATATTGACGCTCTGTTGTGAGCGTGTCCTTAGCTCGTCAAGAGTTAGCACATTGCCACGCAGGACTTCTGTTCCTAGATGCTCGTCATCAAGCGGATAATAGATATGCACGCCCGAGCGCAGGATCGCAGCGAGCCAGAATATTTGCCAGTAGTGATAGAAGCTTGGCGTATCGTGATCGGGGTTCGAAAGGATGGGACCGCCATCAGTTTGATAGAGACGGACGCGGCGGTCTTCCCATGATGTGAAGCTATCGCGCGAAAACTCCGTCTGGATAAACGGACGATGCGCATCATCGAGCACGTCGAGCGCGTGAATGCTCTCTCCATAGCGGTGCGCATCGGGCCAGCGCGCGATGGCCTGCATGAGAGAGGCGGCGTCATTAAGGCGCGACCCGTCCGGCTCGATGGGATCGACGATATCGACATGCGGGTAGGTCTCACGGGTGCAACGCCGCAAAATATCCGCAGGCAGATTGATCCGGCACACGGGCGTCAGCAGACCTTCTCTTTCAAGAAACTCCATCAGCTCCCTTGCAGGAGGATGCGTGCTTAGATCGAGATCAACGGCGTAATCGCACAGTTCTTTTTGACGTATGTAGCGCCGCCCGAATCTGTTTTTTGTTCTTATTGGCGTCATCGCATTGCACTCGCATAGCTTAGTCCGGCGGCAAGGCTTCGCCATTTGCCGGTGGGTCTTCGCCTTCGGCCTGCTCCCATGATGATGCGATAGGAGGCCAGTCTGGAGGCACACCCTCCCGGCGCAGCCAGGTACCCCAGAATTTCGGATCATCCGAACGCGGACGTTGTGGCCTCTGCAGATCACGAATGCGAATAAGCACAGGTGTTGGCACGGCCCACCCGAGAAGAATGGCCTGTTGCGAGGGAAGAGTTGGAAGTTCGCCGAGAAGCCCGCCCAGAGCATCGGGAACCAGGCGGCGGACTAGATTCTGGTCTACATCATTGACGATACGGTGAAGCAGGAACGAATTGCACTGCGCGAGCACGGTTGGTGAAAGCTCTAATGGGCGCTGCGAGGCAAGAACCAAGCCCAACCCGAATTTGCGCCCCTCTCGTGCGATACGCTCAAATGTCTGACGGCACAACTCAGAGGCTTGCGCGCTGGCACCGACATCGGCGTCCCGGCGCACAAAACTGTGCGCTTCTTCGAGCACAACGACCGTGGGCAAAGAAGCATCATTTTCTTTGATGTGACGCTGCAACGCCTCGAAGATCAGGCGGGATATGACAGCAATAGCAATATGAACGACATCCGAAGGAACAAGCGAGAGATCGAGGATAACAAGCGGTTCCTGATTGCCTTCTACCGGCCCTAGAAGACTATTGAGCCATGAGCCAAGCGAATCGGCACCCTCGGTGTCGATCACGGGGCGGAGCCCTGCATCGCCAAGCATAACCTGTATTCGGTTTATGAGCGGCTCAACATTGTTCAGCGCCTGCCCACCCGTTGCCATGGCAACGTCGTGGATGCGGTCGGGAAGCGCGGCGACATCAAAGCGAACGGGCGCATCCTCACTGATTTCGCCGTGCGTTGCTGCGATGGAAAAGGCGTCGGTAATCGTGCGGAGCTGTGCTAGTACGATTTGCACATCGGCTGGCTGAAAATCGTTGTAGCCAGAGGAGTTTTGTGATGTCCAGTGGCGGCGCGCGCGCACTTGTTCAATCGGATCACGAATGGCGATAATGGCGTCTTTCAGATCAGCCGCGTCCGCGCCGTACTCTTCCAAGGTTGCCTCGTCGGTCTCGCTCAGCCCGAGAAGTCCTTCGAGCAATGATCCAAAATCACGATTCTGGGGAAACCCGGCGACGCTTTGGGGCAATTCGGCATAAAGTTGTTCTACTTGACGCACATAGCCGTTGTAGCGGCGAGTGGCTTGCACACTTGCCGTCATTGCTGATGAGCCGGCGTTACGCAATTGCCGCAGCGCTCTTAGGAGTAAGGGGCGTTGCACTCCGGGTTGTGCGGAAGTGAAGGCAGCCCATTCCTGTCCGTTCCAGAGCCAGCCGGGCACAGTGAGTGGACGTATATCACCCTGACCGCCAACGGAAAAGCGCCGCACAGGCAATGTCCCATCGTTAAACGCCTGCGCATATTCGCCGTTGGGATCAAGGATTATGAAGCGGGCGTTGGCAGGCTCGCCATTTTGCCCGTCCGGCTGGGCCGCCTTAGCGCTTTCCAGAGACCAGCGCACGATGCCTGCGACCGAGCACGACTTGCCGCTTCCGGTATTGCCCAGAACGGCAAGATGCCTACCAAAGAGTTTATCGGGATGGACCCACACGCGGGCGTTGCCTGCAAAAGGCGCCGTTCCGATTTGAATGAGTCTATCATCGGTCTTGGCTTCGACAATCGAGCGCAATTGGATAGCGCTCGGAAGGAGAACAGGATCGCCAACTGAGGGTAAAACCGGAACACCGCGTTCAAGAGAGTAAAGCGGCTGGCCGTCTTCATCCTCGCCTTCGCGGAAGAGCGTCCCGAAGGGGATGGCAATCACGGTGCGGGCCGGAAAGGGAAGATCGACAAGCGCTTCATCCTTTTTACCGTTACCAGGCCTTGCGCGGACGATGGAGATTTCCTTGATAGCCGCAACGACAGCTCCGGTCTCATTGGGAACCAGAACGTAGGCGTTTACTCGCGGAAAACCTGTCGGCGTGCCAGTATTAAGCGCTGTAGCCTGCGGCGTTTCGTTGAAAAGTGCGATACGTAGCTCGTCCGCTGTGACTGTTTCGACCCTGCCAACAGAGAGCGTTCCGATACGCTCGACAATCGTAGTCATGCCGCCCCGCCTTCGCAGTCAGGCTCTCCCTGGCCCGTCTTTCCCCGCCGTTCAACCAGTTCACTCATTCGAATGGTTAGCGGATCAATGGCAGGCTTGGGCAGATAGTGTGCGACAAGCTGAGCAATATCGCCGAAGTGTTTGCCAAGAAGGAGCGTGAGTTGCTGCGGCCTTCCAGCGCGCTCCACAAATGCAGAAACTCTTTCATGCGGCTTTTCACCCCAACCGAGAATGACGAGGTGCGTAGACGGGATCGTCAGCATGTCCCCGATAACTCTGTTGATGTGGTCGTCGCCAAAACCGAAGCCATAGCTTACAAGAACGTTGTTCGGCTGGCAGATTGATGATGAAAAATCGCGGAAGAGATCGGCATAGGGATAGGCAGCCGTCTCTACGTCCTTGACCGCATTGGGATAGATCATCACCGAGTTGCGCGGGCTATCAGGCACCGCAGGATGCGTTGCGTCTGCACCAAAGGGCAGGCCCGTGCGGTAAAGGCGCGGTTGTTCGTAGCGCCAGTCGAGCGAACCGTGAAGCTTTGTAAAATGCATCACGCCTTCAAGATGGCGGGGCTCACCGCGAATACCCGGCGGCGTGTAGTGCATATCGATGTGCAGACGGGATGATCTGAATTCCGGGTCAAGTGCACCAATAAATCGGTCGATGATGCGAAGCCCGGCATGATCGCAGCCATGTTCAATCAAGCGGTCATAGTTGGTGGTAAATATGTGTAACCTTTCTCGCGATGCTGCGCGGCTGGCAAAACTCATCAGGAAGGAAACTAGAATCTCACTTGGCGAAGGCCCGCCAGCGGCGGGCACCGTGTTCAAGCCGTCGGCGATGCCTTTCTCAGTCGCAAGCACGTCCTTGATGAATCCGCCAAGCACATTGTCGATTGCCGCTTCCCAGGCAGGAGCGTCCTCATGTTCGAGAATTTGCAGACCGGCGAGAAGCGCGAGCGCGGCAGAAATTTGGTCTTCAATATTGGCGCTGCCACGCCCCATGCCTTCGGCCATCTTCTTCGCGTGCGCGTTAACCTTCTCCACGCCTTCGCAATCAAATTCGGCCTCGGCCATGGTGACGGGCGCGGCACCGGCTTGAACAGCAATGCCGGTGGTAAAGCCATTGCCGAGAAGAAGGGACAGGTGTTCGGCTTGAAAGACAGCTGACAGCCATGGCTCGATACGTCTGCGCCATGCGCCCGTATCACTAGCCGGGTCTTCGGGAACGTGCGTCTCACCACCGATATGAACGATATGATCATGATCCCAATTCATGACCTTGCCGCCTCCGCTGCCACATGGCCTGCGAGCTCGCTGACAAAGGTCCGAAGGCCGGTCATTTCGCTAAGGTCTGAGTATTCGCCGGTACCGGCGCCGTTGCGCGGCGATATGATGACCGACGCCGCCGTGTAGAGTTGCTCCTGCACCAACTTACGACACAAGATGTTGTAACGGTCGGCATAGGACGCAGTCTCAAATTCAGCAAAAACCGGAAAATGCGGTGAGATATCCTTGACCGGCGCGCGTGATTTCGGGGCATCCTCGAGCAACATGAGCCAGCCAACAAAGGGCCGCGGCTGTTCGCCGAATGCGCCTTCGCGATAGGCGGTCCACAGGTCGTGGGCATTGCCGATGGCCTCTTCGGTCCGGTTGTTGAAATTGTTGCCGAATGACGGACCGACTTGGCTCTTGAACTCCAGCACCGCGACCAAATGGCCCCGATTCATTACGAGCAGGTCCCACTGCTTCGTTGGCCGAAAATAACCCGGAAGCGTCACGACCCGGCGCTTTCTGTGGATGTCTGCGAGACCGAGACCGTTGGCGCGCACGATCTCCACGACCAGCGCGACGAACCCATCCATATTCTTGCCCGCCGTGACACCAGCGCGCTCGCCCTGATCTGCGTTGCCTGACTCGATTTGTTTCTGACGGGCCTGCTCACGATTGCCCCAGAACGCCTGAACAGCCTCGCGCGCCTTTTGTTCGTAATTTGCCAGATCAATCGCCATGCCCGTCTTTCTTATGCGTTTCCGTTTCCTCCGAGTGCGGCCCTCTCATCCTTGGACAAGCGATAGAGCTTGAATGCCGCCTTGTTGCAGGCCTCCGTATCACCGCGTTGTGCCGCCTTGATTAGCGCGCCCTTGATATCGGCAGGCACGTCCTGCCAGCGCGGCAGGCGAATTCGCCGCAGGTATTGCGCCTGAAAGCGGAAATAGCCACCCCGCATCTGCGTTGAGTAGATCGAAACGAACAATCGTGCAATCCCTGATTGCAGCACAGACTGCAAAGCCTTCAAGTCCCATTTATCGGACGTGATGAAATAAAGATTGTGGTGCGGGTAAAGCTTGCCGTCCTCATAGACGATATGGGCTTCACCCTTGATGTCGGGGATGAGCAGCTTCGGCTTGGTGGCGAGTACCGGGTAAATCCGGTCAATGGTACGATACCAGTTTGCCGGTGCTTTTTTTGCAATATGCCGTTTGGCGATCTTGTCCTTGCGCGCTTCCAGATAGGCGCGCAGCTTGGGGTAGTTGCCGAGATCAACAAGCCCGACTTCATCGGCGAACGGATTGACGATGCCAAGCCCACGCCATTTGACCTCGCCGCTCAAGATATCGCGCGTCATGACCAGCGGCAGCTTGCGGTCCGGCTCCACGTCAAGTTCGTCGAAGGGGCCGATAAAAGCCTTGTCATTGCCGGTTGCAACACCGATCCCGACCTTGCACCCGGCTTCTTCGATAAGCGGAAACTCGCTTTCCAGCCTGCGCACAAGGGCAAGCTGATCCGGGGATTCGAGTATCCAGGGTTCCGTTCCCGCCGCGACCCCCGCTAGCTCTTTGACAACGGAATCCGGACCCGGCACGTGTTTGGAAAGCAGCTGTTTGCCTAATGATCGCAGCGCTTTGTGGCTAATCCCCGGGCGGCGCGCGATGCGGGTCTTTCCCGGCTTTTCGTTGGCGATGATGGTAATGGCCGGATAAGCGATCACATCCGCATGGAAAGCAGGCGTATTCACCATGTCCACATAGACCTTCAAGTGAAAACGCTCGGCAACAAGCTGCCGAAGCTGCCTGCCATAACGGTTCTTCATCCACCTGTCGGCGCAGATGAAACCGAGCGCGCTTTTTGTGCGAAGCAGATTCAGTGAGCGCTCGATGAAGGGGATATAGAGGTCGGCCCTGTCGAAGATCGTTTTGTACCGTGCACGGTACTCTGCCATCAGAGCGTCCGGAATAAGTTCCTGCCGAACGTAAGGTGGGTTGCCAACTACGTAGTCGAATGCGTCGGGTATGGGTGTGAGAAGAAAATCCCCACATACCAGCCAGGTATTTGTGAGACGCTCCGCATCACGATACTTTATCCCAGCTTCTATGAGCTGCGTGACAACGCGTTTACGCGTTGCTGAAAACGTGCTCTTGTGAAGCTCAACCGCTTTGATGCTGTCTTTGAGGCTCTCGAACGCATTGCCCTTTCCGCGGTGTCGCCGCCATGCTTCGAGCAAGCGCTCGACGATGATCAGAAGAAAATCCCCCTCGCCAAATGAGGGCTCTAGGAGGCGGCGCTCGAATAGAGGCTTGTTGGGCGTGTAGCCCAAGAGGTCGAGAATGAACTCTACAACTTCGCGGCGCGTGTAGATTGCGCCTCGTTCTTCAATACCGGCAACAGCAAGATCTTTTAATGCATCCTCAACCGGACACATACCTGGAATCGACATCTGGCGGAGCTGAGGGTGTGCTGGTTCCGGCATCAATAAGTCTCTCCCGCTTTGGCCTGTTCCAATTCGCCGAGAGTCACCTCGATGGTCCCGCCATTCCTGTGACGCTGCAAAAACTCGCGCATGGATCGTCGAATGAGCCAGGAAGCCGTGACTTCGCTGTTCCGGGCCAGTTTGTCGAACGCGGCGTAGTCATCCGGATCGACCGTCACCGTAATTCGCTTCATCGGCTTAAGTATTTTACGCTTCGGCATAGTTTGCATATCTCTGATGCATAGTTTCATAGCGCATAATACCATATCTGCGACGATTTAAAAGAAGGCATACCAAATCTGGGGGTGCAAATCGCTGTAAGCCGCGCAGCTCGCCGCATTCAAGAAAGGTTCCAGGTTATGCGCTAACGGCGATCCGTTCGTCGATGGGGTCCAGGGGAGAGCTGACATCTCCCCGGTCTCGATGAAATCGTCATGGGGTTTTCAGGGGAGCAGGAACGCGCCCTTGAATGGCGATGAAACAGCCACTCGTTTCTGCATGGTCCGGTGCAGGTGGAGAGGCATGTCTCCAGGTCCTGCGAGTGATTGACCGGCGATACGGTCTGCTGGCGCATGAAGGCTCGATGCCAGGCATGCGCCATGGGCCGGGGGGATGCAACGGGGGCGCGCTAGCGGGCCCCCTTGCCGAGATGGCGTTGTAGTACAACGCACATCTTGCGCGCGCGCTAGTTCTGTTGCGCTGGTCTGTTGCGCGCGCTAGTCCTGTTGCGCCGGTCTGTTGTTGGTTTCGGTGCAGCGCGGGGTCACGCGGTAAATTCGGCTGAATTCATACGGCAATGCAGAATAGGGTCATCTTAGATGTCAGCCTCACCTGAGAACTTCGACCTGTTCAAACGCTTCGCAAGGGAGCGCCTACAGGCTTCAGCCTTTCATGCCGACGGTGAGAAAGACAGTGAATATCTTTTTCACGCGTCGTTGAACTCCACCGATGCTCTCATGGCCTGGGCGGCCGGTGCGACGAACCGTTGTGGCGAAACCTTTGAAGTAATTCCAGGATTTGTCGATATCTATCGTCCCAATGCATTTGCGGACCGTTTTGAAAGCAAGTATTTCCTCGGTATGTATTCTGCCATGTTCGTTGCCGTTGCTGAGTTCGCTATGTATTGCATGACTCAATCTGACTTCATGAGCGGCATTGGCAGAGCCGAATTGGAGACATCTCCGTCACCTGAAGACAGTCACGCACCTGGCCTTTGGCTCATCAACCGCACGAAGATGGGTGGGCGTGTGCATGAACGACACAGCCAAAAACTCACGCCACGGTGCGACATCCGATATCAGACTTCAATCTATCTTTGTTTATTAATGGCTCGATTTGCCTGGCTGCATGAAATGGCTCATGCGTTTAACGGACATGTCGCCTACACGTCCGCAAACGGCATGTCTTCGCGCATTAATGAAGTCGCAGAACCGCATGCTTTGGTCGAATATGATCTCGGTCAGGATAAGGAGGATGAGAAAGCGCGGGTAATGCGTTGCCTAGAATTCGATGCCGACCAATCCGCTTTTTGGGCCAGCATTAATATACAGATTCGTGACTTGGAAAACATCGAAGGAATTCGTGCCATCGACCAAACCACGCGTCTATCCTTAGCTCTGTTCGGCGCCTACGCGATGACTTGGTTGTTTGGTGAATTTCAGGCGGAGTGCGGTTCGGTCAAGAATTTCACGCACCCTGAGCCGCATCTCAGGCTACAGAACCTAATCAAGGTTGGAACAGACCGGGTTGTGCCTTTGGTCAATGGTTTTGATGAGATCAACACGCAAGTTTGCCGAGAGTTCGATGCTATTCGTAATTCGATTCCGGGGATCTTTCTGCCCGGAGACCTTCTGTCGGAAAGCGGCAATCGCCAAATTCAAATCGCACTGGCGGAATCTCTCGATCAGGTTAAGGCCATGCAAGAGGCGCTGCAGGCCTATCAATTTAGCGAAAAAGAGAGTCGATAAAGCTGGGCGGCGCGCCATTTGACTCGTTACTCTACCTTCAGCTCCAAGAGGAAAAGGCACCTGCGAGATTTTGGTTGAGAGGCGTAGAACGTCGCGGCTCTGTCCAAAAGGGATTTATCGAAAGCGACGCGATCCTGAAACGCCGAACGTAAATCCACGGGCGTAGGTTCAGCGGTTTGCATCACAACAAACCGGTGAGTGCCGCGATCCCGTACCTCACGCATGAAGACGGGCCTGCCTGACGCTTCATTGAGCCCAGGCAAATATATGGACCGGCTTTCGGCCTCGAATGTCGCCGCAAGGCCGCCCCAGGTTTGTTGAACGTTTTGCATGGCCAAAACGTACTGACCATGCAGAGACGACCTGAAGACGACCCTAAACCATTCATTGAGTTTGATAACTGCGTCTGGCTCAGGGGCATCGCCGACCGGTTCCGACTCGACCAGTTCCATGTTCGACCGATCTGCGCGAATGATGCTGCCGGCGTCGTTGATCGCTTCATCCTCGATAAGCCCGGCAAGCGATATTGTCGGCGCAGCTCGAAACTCGCTTTCAAGTTCGGATGCCGGTCCAAGAATCAGCTTGCGGACTTCGTCGTCAGGGCGATGGGCGGGGAGCGCACTGGAGAAAAGGTCCACAAGTTTTTGAAAACTGCCCTTTGGCACCGCGTTAGGCTCTCTATTGGCGGCACCGTCTGCCCACCACTGGATCGTCTTGGGTGATTTGCCGAGCGCGACTGCAATAGCGTCCCAATCCGAATAACAGCCGTAAGCGATCAGAATATTTAGCTTCTTCCGGAGCTCGGGCACGCTGACCGCCATTCTATGGTCACCTCTTCAAAACCAGCAGTTCTCTGGATTTTACCTGAACATGCCGCCCGCAAGGCGGGGCAGTATCACCCGTACCCGTGAATGCCTGCATACGAAAGTCGGTTTTCGGAAAGAAGTTTCACCACCTGCGTGTCTAGGAGATTTGAAATGAAACGTGATCTTTACCGCCGGAAGCGAACGCGTGGCGACAGCCCACGTATTGCGAGGAGCGCCCCAACATTTTTGACGCGTTACCCAAGAAGCTCCGAAACATCTGAGTCCGGTGGCCCAACCGACCAAATCTACAGCGAACTCCGTTACGCTTACGACTATTTCAATACGGTACTATTTCGTGGAGTACTCCCTCCTTGCCTGATCACACTGCAACGGCATCGCCATGCCCTTGGCTTCTTCGCCGGTGGTCGTTTCGCTAATTCGGAGCATCAATTGGCCGACGAAATAGCCCTCAATCCGAGCGGGATGTCGCGGTGCTCAATTATACAGATTCTCTCGGTTCTGGTGCATGAACAATGCCATCTCTGGCAATTTCATTTCAGTGAATACGACGGCCGGCGTGGGATCGTACGGCCGTATCATGACCGGGAATGGGGATCGAAGATGGAGTCGATCGGCCTCATTCCCACCAATACGGGTAAGCCAGGCGGCAAGCGAACCGGACGGCATGTATCTCATTACATAGTTTCGTCGGGTCGTTTCGCCGTGGCGTGCGCCACCCTTCTGTCCTCGGGTTTCAGCATCTCGTGGATGGAACGGGTGCTTGTCGCGCGAGATTAACGCACGAGCTTCTTTGAGGACGCATGCTTGTCTAATGATTTTCAAATAAAAGGAAATGCAGGATGGCAGATAAGCGTATTCAGCGCGGCGGGGAGCGCGCACACAAAGGCAACGGCTACGACACTGTCGGTCGCAAGAGTTCGCAATCCGCTCATTCAAAGAAGAATTCATACATTGCTGAACGCACACGCGAGGTCAACGGACCAAGCCGCGAGGGCATGAGTGTGTTTACTGAGCCTAATACCTGGATGGATTCATTTGGGCGCGAAGTTCTTCGCTCCGTTCAAAAACGAAGCAGCACGCTTGGTTGCCGTGTTGAAGATTTCAATAGCAGCCGTCCCGACACAGCGATGGCAGAGATCAAATTCGAGGCCAAAGTTGCTGAGGACGCGATTGCTCAGGCAGCGCGGAACGCGTGCGAACGTCTAGTCTCGATCCGGGAAACCCGCTGGCGGGCTTATCAAGAGCTTCGGCTGATGCAGTGGATATACAATACGAAACGGCGTCCAGTTCTGCCGGACCGCCTCAAGAATGGCTATCTGGTCGGAATGTTCGGTTTGGCGGAAGGCCTGGGCGCGGGCGCGCTTATGGCGGCCGATGGCAAGATGGCCCCGGAAATCGGGATCGCTTATGGCCTGGCTTTTGCCGGAACGAATCTGATGATGGCCGGTTTGGCGGGCTTCATAGCGCGCTATTTTCATTATCGCACCATGCCGGGGGCTTTGGACCCAGATGGCCGCCCCATGCGCATCGCCGCTTGGACGGGCTTTGCCGCAACGACTTGCTTCCTATTGTTGTTACTTTTCAGTGCAGCACGGACTCGCGCGACCGGTTCCCACAATGAAATCTTCGATTTCGGAAGTGTCAGTTTCTTGGCCACTTTCAACGACTCGCTGGCCGTGGCCTTAATCGCGCTGGGCGTCGTGGGCAGCGTGATCGGCGCTATCAAGGGGTATTCGGGAATCTACGACAAATATCCAGGGTTCCTGCAAGCCCAGCAAGCAGCGCAGGACCGCAGCGACGCTGTCGCCGACGAAATTGTGGATTCGTGCCTGGACACAATCAACTCAACGTATGAAAAGTTCGAACGGATATTCAGAACGCATAGCAAGGCAGCTATAAGGGAAGCCAAACGCTATAATCGGAAACTTAGGGCACTGACTAAAAGTATTTTACGCCACAATAAGAAGATAGATCAGGCTCAGGCCCGCTTTCAGGCATATCACTCCACATTGCAGCTCGGGGCGGCGCGCGTTACCGGGGAAGCTACGTACTTGGAGTCGCCCTTCGACGACACGGATTTCGACAAAGAACGGATCGATACCTCAGCTTTGGAGGGCCATACGCCGATCGCTCTGAACGGTGGTGGATCGGACCTGTTGACGCGATTGCGGATTGGTCGGGATGAAGCGCTTGGGCTTCTGCAAGAAGCGTATCTGCGTTTCATGACCGAGTCGGACGAGCCAAAAGCATCTAACAGCAGCACGTAAGGAGAGTGAAGCTATGGCCAGTTTTGGAGGCTACAGACGGCGCGACCCTATAAGCCGGGCGTTGCTCATATCAGGGATTATCATCATTCCAGGCCTGGCGATTGGAGCGACAACTTGGGGTGTAAGCCGGGTCGCTGACATTGAACGGATGGACCGGGAAACTTTTTGCTACAGGCAAGATGAACAAGCGCACACGGGATTCATGATCGATGCATCTTTTGATAGCATCACAAGTGAACGGCAAAAGCGCGACTTGCGCAATGCGTTGATCGGCGCTTTTGAAAATATGGAGCCTAACGGACAGCTCTCGGTCTTCACGACCGCCAAGGACAAAATCGGCACTTTTCTGGTACCGGTGATCCGTTTTTGCCGCCCCATGCGAACCTTGGACGAACAGACGCAGGTTGGCGTGGCCAAACAGACGCAGGCTTATCTATCTCGTCATTATGAAGAGGCCCGACGCCTTTTCATTGGCCAGGTTGATGAACTGATAGCCAAGGCTGCGGACCCTGAGCGACAAGCCGATCACAGCCCGATTATGGAGCAAGTTCAGTCACTTTCGCACCATGGCTTTTCAGGGCGGCTACGCAAGATGGTCATCTACACGGATGGTCTGCAAAACAGCGAGGTACGACGGTTCTGCTTGGTAAAAGGTCATTTGCCGAGCTTTGAGAGGTTCAGCCAACATTCCGATTACAGGCTGGTGCGCCCTGGTTCACTGGCAGGCGTGGATATCGAAATCCTTTTGGTCGAGCATACGCTTTTCCCGTCAAAGGACTTGAAGTTCTGCACTAACAATGAAATCCGCGCCTTTTGGACGGGATATTTCGAGGCAGCGGACGCGGCCTCCGTGCAGATGATCCGTCTGCCTTATGGCGGGCTGGGCCGGTCGTGACGTACGGATCAAATAGAGGCGGAGGCAACGTAGAGGGGCCGAGTTTCCTGGTACTGTTGGCCGTTGCGGGCGGCCTGATCTGGCTTTCCATCCATCTTGGGCCGCCCATGGTGCAGGGACAGCTTCGCCCGCTCCCGGCGCTAGTCTTCTTCGTCGCCGGTATCATGCTGCTTCGCCTCGCCATTCGCGGATTGGAACTGTTGGCCTGCCTGATCGACTGGCAGAGCAGCCGAACCCCAACGGGAAAGGATGGCCTGGCCGCATGGGCGAGGAAGAACGATTACAAGGCGGAATTGCGCGAGGCGAATGGCGGGCCGTTCTGGGGCCTGAGCCTTGGTCGCAAACCGGCACCACTCTTCATTGACTACGTATCCAATGCGATGACTGTCGCGCCTGCCGGATCAGGAAAAGGCATCTGCACAGTCGTTCCGAACGGCATGAGTATCCGCGCCAGCAAAGCCTTTGCGGATTTCAAAGGCGAGCTTGTCTGCATGCTCAAACAGCCGCTGGAAGCGCGTGGGGAAATCGTACGTATACTCAATCCCGGAGGCCTGTGGGAAGAAACAATCGGGCCAAGCGAGCTCTATAGCCCACTCGATATTCTTGCGGATGATCTGAACCGGCCTGGTGGCTTGCGCGATATCCCAGACGATCAGCGCGAGATGAATAATCAAATCCTCCCCGAGCCGAGTGAGCGCGAATCAGAGAATTCCTATTTTAGGGAAGGTTCAAGGCGGCTGATGGCGGATGCCGAGTTGATGGAGGTGATGGTCGATGAATATGACGCCACATTCTCCTCGGCCGCGCTACTGATTGAAGACCGTCAGCGGCTGGAGGACATGGCGCGATGGATGGCCGGAGTCGATTTGGACGGGAAGCCCCACCCGGGCGGACCGTTTCCGATTGAGCAAACACCGTGGGCAGCGAAGCACGATGTGCGCGATGTGGCGGAGTTTGCACAGCTTGTGCGCGCGCGAGCCCACAATCTCCTGGCGTTAGCGACTGCGGACGATTCGCGGACGTTCGATTCCTTCATTACTGGAGCACAGCAAGCCCTTGCACCATTCGCGTTTGGCCGCATCGCACCTTGCATGGGCCGTTCGACGTTCAGCATGGACGAACTGAAGCAGGGTGACCATCCGACCAACCTATTTATCGTTGCCGATGCAAGCCGTATGGAAGCATACAAGCCTTTCATCGGGTTAATCCAATGGTGCTGCATGACCGCGATCAAGCGCCATAATAACAAAGAGCGACCGGTCTATTTTATCTTAGATGAGGCCACTAACTATAGAGTCAGCGGCCTGGAGAGCCTTCTGACCTGGGGGCGGTCTTATGGGCTCCGGCTACACGTCATTTTCCAGGACTTTGCCGCATTTGAACGGATCTATGGAAAGACCGCATTGGACACGCTGCTCAGCGAGACCGAAATCAAACAGATACTGCCGGGGCAGCGCTCACCGAAAACCTTGGAACTAATCTCCAAGAAGATGCTTGGGGATCAATCGATCATGGCTGCAAGTATCGGACGCGATAATCACTTGTCCGGACTCAGAGAGACTATGAGCGAGACCGGCCGGCCCTTGATGACGATGGACGAACTTAGACGCACTGACAAGGGATTGCTGTTTGTCCGGCGCTGCAAACCGATCCTTTTCGAACCTGTTTCTTATGCGGAAATTTCGCCCTGGCGCGATCAGGTTGGGATCAATCCCTACTTCGGCAAACCATACCGGAAGAAAGTAAAGCTGAGACTCTGAGAGAGGTGTGCACGAAATGAAACACTATGTACCGAGGCGACTCCGGCCCTGGGCCCTGCCCGCTCTGGCGGTGCGGACGCTGATCTATATCCTCGGGCACTGGCCGCTTGCCTTGGTTGCAGCGCTTATCATCTCACCGGTCGGTCCGCATCTACGTATCCAATACAGCTACTTCGATTACGGCGGCGGCCTGAGGTCGATGACCGAGTGCGATTATTTCGGATCACGCGGAATGGTGAAGTATCGCTTCGGCAGTCAATGCCCAATCGTCGCCATCATCGATACGCGAGATGTGCAATGACATTGATTGGTTTTTCATTCCGAACGTTCTGCCTTAAGGCCGAACGCGACGGAGACACTAGGGAAGGCGGACTCAGAAACGAGGCACTAGAATGAGTGAGTATGACAATAAAAACCAAGACCGCAAGCCGGCCTTTATCGCCTACAGCGTACGCGATTCCCAGGACGGAAAAGGACATTGGAACCGCATCGGTGCTGCATGGGAGCATAGAGATGGCCAGGGTTATGAAATCAGCCTTGACAGCCTGCCTATCAATGGTCGCGTAACGCTGCGCCAACTGCGTGAAGAGCGAATGCAGGATTACGAAAGTGCGCGGGGGGCCCGCGAGCCAAGGCACCATGCGGAACGAACGCAGAGCCGTGGACGGCAACGGTAACCGAAAAGGCGCGCGCCACGGCCGCGGGAGCACCGGTGGTTACACTAGGGATGACGACGATCTGTATGCGGGCGCAGACGACAGAGTGCGGTCGCATTCGGTAGCCAAATTGGCTTTCGATAAGGCGCGCGATCCGCTGAGCAACTGCCAAATCGAGGATATTGACAAGAGCGAGACAGGGCGGCGCGAAGAAAGCGGGGGCGGATCGCAGATGGTGAAGCGTCACCGCCCCTTTCCTGAGCTAAAGCCATCTTTTGCACTGGCCCAGTATGCCATCCGTGAGGCATTCAACAGGGCATGGCTCAGGGAGCAGCGGGCGGCGCGACTCGCGCGGATGCGACAGGTACGGGCGGTACGTGCCGCGACAGAGCGGAAACAGGAAATGCCGCGTTTCCCTAAAGGCCCTACACCGAAACTTTGACCGAAGGAAAATCTAAATCGGGGCATGAAAATAGTTGCCGTGCGAATAATAATGGTTTAATGTTCTTGTTTCGTTCTATCAAAAGCAGCACAAAGGGAACAAACGGCTTTGAAGGAAAGCGCTTGTGAATCAGACAGACAAAAAGAGAGAAAGGAGAGCACACAGGCAGACAGGAAATGCCGCCCCCGCGGACTCGCTTGACCTTGATCCCCACGAATATCGGGAGCACCTGGAAGGTTTGCACCTAACTGAAGCCGAGGAAAATGAGCTTCTGCTGGCGCTATGGTCCATTATGAAAGCCTTTGTCGACTTGGGTTTCGGGGTAGATTCTATCCACCATTTTTTCCCGGCGCTTGGGCCAAATTCTACGCAAGCTTCGCCGGAAGCGTTAGAATCAAACGATCGGAAATCTGCTCGTCAGTCAGAGGAAGGCAGTTTTGATCCGGCGAGAAAGATGGTGGGCCATGACCGAGATTGAACACAGGAAAGCCGTCATATACTGCCGCATCTCCAGTGCCGCGCAAGGAAAGCGCGGCGACGGTTTGGCTTCGCAGGAAACAAGGTGCCGTGAGTATGCGAAGTATAAGGGCTATGCGATATCGAAGGTCTTCAAAGATGATATCTCGGGTAGCTTGATCACCAGGCCGGGCATGCAGGCGATGCTACTGTACCTGCGCGAGAATCGTTCAAGATCGCTTGTTGTAATTGTTGATGATATCTCCCGGCTCGCCCGCGGCGTCAAAGCCCATATAGAATTGCGCGGAGCAATTGCCTTGGCTGGAGGATCATTGGAGTCGCCGACGCTCGAATTTGGCGATGATGCCGACAGCGAACTCCAGGAATATATTCTGGCAACCGTCGCCCAGCATCAACGCCGGAAAAATGCTGAGCAGACGAAAAACCGCATGCGCGCTCGAATCATGAACGGCTATTGGGTGTTCCAGGCTCCGGTCGGATATCGCTACGAACGGCGAGCTGGGCACGGCAAGGTTTTAGTGCGTGACGAACCACTCGCCTCCATCGTCACCGAGGCCCTGGAAGGCTACGCCGATGGCCGGTTCCAGTTGCAGGCCGAAGTAAAGCGGTTTCTCGAAATGCATGAGGAATATCCGAAGGACCGAAACGGTGAGGTGCGGAATCAACGCGTCACGGAACTGCTGACCCGTCCCGTTTATGCGGGGTACGTCGAAGCAGCGTCGTGGGATATAGCCTTGCGCGAAGGCAAGCATGAAGGACTAATTACTTTCGAGACCTTCAAGAAGATCCAGGTTCGATTGAAAGGCAACCCGAAGGCACCTGCGCGTAAGGATTTGAATGCTGATTTTCCGCTGCGGGGGGCAGTTGTATGCGGAGATTGTGGTACTCCCCTAACCGCCTGCTGGTCCACCGGCCGTAATGCACGTTACCCATATTATCTCTGCCCTAAACGCGGCTGTATGAGCTACGGCAAATCTATCCGGCGTGAGAAAATAGAGGCGGAATTCGCGGCGTTGTTGAAACAGCTTCAACCAACCAAACGCTTGTTCCGTATCGCCCGCAGCATGTTCGAGAAATTGTGGACTCATCGGTTAGGCACGGAGAAAGCGAGAAAAGAGTCCCTGTGCAGGGAGATCGCGCAAACCGATCGCAAGATCGAACAATTGCTCGACCGGATTGTCGAAGCAGACTCGTCAGCGGTCGTGCGCGCCTATGAAAACCGCATCCAGAAACTGGAAGAGCGTAAGATCGAACTAAGTGAAAGGGCCGCGCGATGTGGCCGTCCGGCAAAGGCCTTCGATGAGAGTTTTAGAACCGCCCTCGACTTCCTCTCAAACCCGCAGAGGCTATGGGCTTCTGAGCGTCTCGAAGATAAGCGCGCGGTGCTCAAACTGGCTTTTTTGGACCGCTTGCCTTACTGCCGAAATGAAGGTTTTAGAACCGCAAATCTAGCCTTACCTTTCAATATCTTAGGAGATTTTTGCTTGGGCGGAAACAAGGTGGCGCACCCGACAGGATTCGAACCTGTGACCTCTGCCTTCGGAGGGCAGCGCTCTATCCAGCTGAGCTACGGGTGCCCGTGGCGGCAACGTGGCCGCAGATTAGCCGAGCCGGCGCACGCGGTAAACCGGCAGCCATGCATGATCACGCCGCCGCGTCGCGGGCGGTCAATTCCAAAAACAGGTCTTCCAGATCCGGCTCCTCGGTGGTGAGGTCGGCGACCGTTAGCCCGGCGCGATCGACCGCGGCAAGAATCTCAGCGATGGCGGTTTCGCTCGGTCGATAGCGCACCTGCAAACGGCGCGGGCCGATCAACTCGCACTGAAACTGCGCCAGCGCGCCCGGCACAGCGGTCAAGTCGTCAGCCACAATCAGGGTCAGCGCTTTGCGGTCGAGTCGCTCGACCAGCGGCCCCGTACGATCGCACGCGACCACCTCGCCATGATTGATGATCGCCACCCGTTCGCACATCTCCTCGGCTTCTTCCAGGTAGTGAGTGGTCAGCAACACGGTCGTACCGCGCCCGTTTAACGCCCGCACATAGCTCCATAATTGGCTGCGCAGTTCCACATCGACGCCGGCGGTCGGTTCGTCCAACACCAGCACCGGCGGATCGTGGACCATCGCCTTGGCGACCATCAGCCGCCGGCGCATGCCACCGGACAGCCGCCGCGTATAGGCCGATGCCTTGTCGGTCAAACCCAAGGCCGCCAGAATCTCATCCGTGCGCCGCGCCGCGGCGGGCACGCCGTAATAACCGGCCTGGATTTCCAAGGTCTCGCGTGGGGTAAAGAACGGGTCGATCACCAGCTCTTGCGGCACAATGCCGATGGCGGCACTGGCGCCGCGGCGATCGGTGTCGATATCGCGATCCCAAATCGTTACGGTGCCGCTGGTCTTGTTGACCATCCCGGCCAGGATATTGATGAAGGTCGACTTGCCGGCGCCATTTGGCCCGAGCAGGCCGAAAATCGAACCGCGCGGAATATCCAGTTCAATGCCTTTCAGCGCCGGCACCGCATCGCCGCGCCGCGACCGATAGACCTTATGCAGAGCGCGTGCGCGGATCGCGAAATCGGGTATGGCGGTGCTAATCGGCATGGTCACTCTCGATCAATGGGCGGGGCCAGCATAGCAGATCGGGCGACGCGTCAACTGCCCGGAACGACGGTTAAGGTCAATCCCTCGAAGCGGCCGGTGACCGCGATCTCTTTGTCGATCTCGCCAATCGCCCCGCCATGAGCGCGAAATTCGAAGCTGCCCGCCCAGCTGTCATCGGTTTGCTGCAGATGCAGGATCCCGGTCGTATCGGCGCCAAAATTGCGGATTGGCCGACGCTGGACAAACAGCGCCAAGGCGCCGCCATCGGTCATCATCGGATCAAAGGTTAGATCATAGTCTTTCGCTTCCAGTGGCGCGGCGCCGTAGATCATGATCGTGACCGCCCCGGACTGGTCACTTTGATCGTCGCGACCAAACCAAAACATATGCGTCGCCGGCAGGCCATCTTGCGCCGGACTGGCCGATAAGATCATGCGCGCGTCAGGCGGCGCAAATGTCGCGACCGCGTCGCCCGTGATCTCTATTTCAAAGTCGCCCGCGCTATTGGTCGCGTCCTCGCCACAAGCACCAAGGACCGTTGCCACGGCGACAAACGCCAAACCGAGCCAATTGCCCGACCGGCGTCGATTGCATCCAAATTGAAGCATGGCGCGCCATATCCGTAAGGAGACCAAGCCCGACCACGATAGCACGGCGGATGCGGCTGGCGGGCTTCGCCCCACAAATGCTACAAATCATGGCGATCACTGAAGACACAGCGCCGGACGGCAAGCCATGACACCGATTGAGACCCTGACCACAACCACAACCACCTTGGCTTGCGATGGCGGCGGCGGGCCGCTTGGCCATCCGCGCGTCTTCCTGCATGTGAACGACGAAGGCGTTGTGGACTGCCCCTATTGCGGCCGCCATTACATCTTGGCCCGCGACGGCGCAACCACCGAGGCGGCCGACGCCTGACCGGGCGCGCCCACCGAAAACCGCGCCGTCACACCCGTTATGTACCGCGCCGACATACCGCCGATACTGCCAATGGTGCGCGCGCTATGGCTGGCCGTTGCCTGCACCGTTTGGGCTGGCATCGCCCACGCCGGCATGGACGATCCGCTGGCGCAACGCCTGACACCCGACGTGCTGGATTACGCTTTTCCCGGAGCCGAAGATTTAGGCGAGAACCTTGACGGCGACGTCCCTGCCGTCGAAGTGCTGATCGACGAAACCGTGGCCGGCTATATCGTTTCGACATTCGATACCGTGCCATCGGCGGGATTTGCGGGCGAACCATTCGACATTGTGGTCGGGCTTGATCTGAGGGGGCGTGTGCGCGGCTTGGTGCTGCTGGAACATCACGAGCCGATCATCGGCCCGAGCATGATTCGGGCTGAACTGGTTCAAGCTTTCCTGGACCAGTTGGAGAATTTTGCGGTCGTTCGTTCGTTGCGCTCCAAACGGCGCAAGGTTGACGCGGTTTCCGGCGCCACGGTGAGCTCCAAATTGATGCTCAGTGCGTCAGTTTCGGCCGGCCGCAAGATCGCGCAAGCCACCGGGATCGTGCCCGCGACCAGCGCCACCGCGCTGGCGCCCGACGTCGACACTGCCGTGCGGCAGGGTTGGCACCAAATGGTCGCCAACGGCGATATCGCCGCGCTGGAGCTGACCAATGCCGATGTCGCCGCGGCTTTCGACAACACGGCCGGCACGCTCAGGCTCGGTGCCCCGGACGACATGTTTGTCACCATTTACCTCACCATGGCGACGCCGCGCGCGATTGGCGGTAATCTGTTTGGCGACCGCTGGCAGAACTTCATGCTCAGCCAAACCGAGGCCGGCGACCAAGTGATCGTGATCGCCGCCCATGGTGAATATGACGCGTTTGGCAGCACCGGCACGTTCTCCAACCAGTTCGACCTTATTCGCATTGTCCAGGGCGACAAGACCATCGCGCTCAGCCGTGACGACAAGCTGGCGCACACGGCGATCCGCTTGCGCGACGCCCCACGGCCCATGGAACATGCCCTGTTCAAGGTCGGGCCCAAACAAGGCTTCGATCCGTTTCAACCATGGTCGCTGAAATTGCTTGTGACGCCGGGCGCGGTCGGGCTGGCGCGGGATGCGGCCCCGGCGGTATTCGAACGGCGGTATCGCATTCCGGCAGCCTATGTGGTCGGCAATGAGTTTGCCTTGGAAGACGCGGGTTTCAAAACGCCAAACTATGTGATGTTCGGTCTGTTGCGTGAAAGCCTGCTGACCGACTGGCAGCGGGAATGGGTGGCGCGCGCCGGCGACATCGGCATTTTGGCTGTCATGTTGGCCGTGCTGACCTTGGTGCTGGTGTTCCAGAACACAATTTCCCAAAGCCGGCGGCTGCATACCACCGTGCGTTTGGTGTTTCTTGTGGCGATGCTTGGTTGGTTGGGTTGGCTTAAGGATGCGCAGCTGACCAGCATCAATATCATAGCCTATTTTCAGGCATTTTTTGAGGACTTGGATCCGGCCTTGTTCTTGCTCGATCCGCTGATTTTCATTTTGTCGGTATATGTCGGCGTGACCTTGTTGTTGTGGGGGCGCGGCGTGTTTTGCGGTTGGCTGTGCCCGTTCGGCGCCCTGCAGGAACTGCTGAACAAGTTCGCGCGTTTGGTCCGCATGCCGCAGGTGCAAATTGGCGAAGCGCTGCAGGAACGGTTGTGGGCGGTAAAATATGTGGTGGTGGCGGTGGTTTTTGGCCTCGCTTTTTTCTCCATGGACGCGGCGATTAAAGCCGCCGAGGTGGAACCCTTCAAGACCGCCATAATCGTACCCTTCGACCGCAGTTGGCCGTACCTCGCCTATGTTGGCGTGCTGTTGGTGATCGGGCTCAGTATAGAGCGTTTTTTCTGCCGTTTCTTGTGCCCGCTGGGCGGCGCGCTCAGCTTGCTCGGCCGCGCCCGGTTGTTGCATTGGCTCAGACGCCGGCCGCAATGCGGCAATCCGTGCCGCATCTGCCGCCACTCCTGCCCGGTCGGTGCCATTCGCGAAAACGGCGTCATCGACATGAACGAGTGCTTTCAGTGCCTGGATTGCCAGGTTGATTACCTTGACACCCATGTCTGCCCACCCCTGGTCGCCGCCCACAAGCGCGCCGCCCGCCCGCGTGCCACTCCCGGTCCGGTGGTGGCGTGACGTGACGTCCGCCGGCTAAGCCGCCGCCGTCGGGGCCAGGGTTTCGCCGCGCCACAGGCGGCTGAGGGCAAGCGCCGCAACCAGGCCGGCGGCGGCCATCGCCGCCATGATCAAAAACGCCGATGACGGCCGCATGTCATAAGCGGCGCCGGCGGCCATGGTCGCCACGGCGAACACAATTCCCATGGCCACCGCCGCGTATAGGGCCTGCGCCGTCGCCGAAACAGCTTCCGGTACCGCCCGCTGCAAGAAATGCATAGCCGCCAAATGGGTCGCACCAAAAGTGAGCGCGTGCAGGGCTTGGACGACCACCAGCACGGCCAGATCGTGGCTGCCGGCCATCACCAGCCAACGCGCCACCGCCGCAACGCCGGCGACAACAAACAAGCGCCCGATGCCGATCCGGCGCACCACGGCGCCACTGAACGCGAACAGCAGCACTTCGGCGGCCACGCCCTCGGCCCACAAAAAGCCGATCATGCCGTCGGTCAGGCCGGCGGCGCGCCAATGGATTGTGGAAAACCCGTAATAGGCCGCGTGACTCGATTGGATCAGGCTGGCCGCCACTAGAAACACGATGAACACCGGCGCCCGCAACAGGCGGCCGCTGTGACGGTGACGAGGCCGCGGCCGGGGCACACGCACGTCCGGCAACAGCAGACACACGCCGGCACCGAGCGCGAACGCCGCCAGCAAAAGCCACAGGATCAGGTCGTCGGAGCGCCCGGCAAGCAGCATGCCGCCACCCGACGCGCCGGCCATGAACGTCAACGATCCCCACAGGCGGATGCGGCCATAGTCCATGTTGCGGCTGCGGCAGGCGATCATAGTCATGTTCTCGCCCAGCGGCATCAGCGGCGAAAATGTCGCGCCGACCAACATGGCAATCGACACCATGGTCCAGAAGTCGGCGGCGACGATATACAGGCTCATGGTCAGCCAGGCGGCCAGCGCGAGGCCGATCATCATGTGGCGGCGGGCCCCGGTGCGGTCGGCCAGATGGGCGGCGAGCGGGCTCGCGACGATTTTTGTCCAGGTGCCAACCGACAGCAAAATGCCGATTTCGGCCGCGTCGAGCCCGCGGCTGCTCAACCAGGCCGGCCAGAACGGCATGTAAAGGCCGATGATCAGGAATGCGGCGCCGTAAAAGGCCGCCAAGCGCCAATTGAGCGGCACCGGCAGCCGGTCAACCAAATGTACGACGGCCGCCGGATCACGCACGCCGGTCATCGTGCACCGCCGCGCTCGACAGTCGACGGCGCTTCCGGCAAGGTTGCGACGACGGCCACAGAGACGGGGCTTGAGGACCGACCGATGACCCAGACCGCAACCGCAGCAGCGCCGGCCGCGCCCGATGCCAAGGATTCGCGCCATATATTCCTGGTCGATGGCTCAGGGTTCATATTTCGTGCCTATCACGCCCTGCCGCCCCTGACCCGCGCCGACGGCACACCGGTGGGCGCGGTGATGGGTTTCGCCAACATGCTGCACAAGCTGATGCGCGAAAGCGACTGCGACGCGATTGTCGTGCTGTTCGACACCGCGCGGACGTCGTTTCGCAATGATATTTATGCCGATTATAAGGCCAATCGGCCCGATCCGCCGGAAGATTTGATCCCCCAATTTCCCTTGATTCGCGAGGCGACCCGCGCCTTTGGCCTCCCGGCGATCGAGCTCAACGGCTATGAAGCCGATGATTTGATTGCCACCTATGCACAGCAGGCGCGCACCCGCGGCGATCGGGTGACGATTGTCTCCAGCGATAAGGACCTGATGCAGCTGGTCGGCGGCGCCATCGACATGCTCGACCCGATGAAGATGCGCAACATCGGACCCGACCAAGTGGTCGAGAAGTTTGGCGTGCCACCCGAAAAGGTCATCGAGGTTCAGGCTTTGGCCGGCGATTCGATCGACAATGTGCCCGGCGTGCCCGGTATCGGCGTCAAGACCGCGGCGATGCTGATCAACGACTATGGCGACTTAGACACGCTGTTGGCCCGCGCCGAGGAGATCAAACAACCCAAACGGCGCCAGAACTTGATCGAGCACGCAGACATGGCGCGCATCAGCCGCGATCTGGTGCGCCTCAAAGACGACGTACCCGTTGCGCAAGATATCGGCAGTTTCGCCAAGTCGGAACCCGATTCGGAAACATTGCGCGCATTTTTGGCCGAGCAAGGCTTCAAGAATTTGCTGTCGCGGATCGAGTCCGAGGCCGGTCTTTCCCCCGCTGACGCCGCGCCGCCGGCCGCTCCTGAGCAAGCCGACTATGAGCTTGTGCAAAACGAGGCCAACCTGGCGCGCTGGATCGACGACGCGCGCGCCGCCGGCTTCGTCGCCGTCGACACCGAGACGACGTCGCTGGACGCCATGCAAGCGGAACTGGTCGGCGTGTCCTTGGCCATCACCGCCGGTCGCGCCTGCTATGTTCCGCTCGGCCACCGCGCGCCCGAGGGCGACCTCGCCACCGCCGCCGATCCACCCCAGCAGATTCCGCTGGCAAAGGCCCTGGCTCTGCTCAAATCTCTGCTGGAAGATCCGGCGGTGCTTAAGATTGGTCAAAATCTCAAATACGATATGCTGGTGCTGGCGCGCCCGCCCTATGACATCGACGTCGCGCCGATTGACGACACGATGCTGCTGTCGTTCGTGCTCGATGCCGGCCAGCACGGCCACGGCATGGACGAGTTGTCGCAACGCTATTTAGACCACAAACCGATCGCCTACAAAGAGGTGGTCGGCACCGGCAAAGCGCAGATCACCTTCGATCACGTGCCTCTTGACGCCGCGCGCGACTATGCCGCCGAGGATGCCGACATCACCCTGCGTTTGTATCAGCATTTGAAACCGCGCCTGATCACCGAGCGCATGGTTACGGTTTACGAAACCCTGGAACGGCCGCTGGCGCCCGTCTTGGTGGCCATGGAAAGGGCTGGCATTTGCGTCGATCGGGCGACACTGGCCGGCCTGTCGCTGGACTTCGCGACTCGGATGACAGCCTTGGAAGAACAGATCTATGGCTTGGCCGGACGGCCCTTTGCGATCGGCTCACCAAAACAACTCGGCGAGATTTTGTTCGACGAAATGAGCCTACCCGGCGGCAAGAAAACCAAGACCGGCGCCCATGGCACCGGCGCCGACGTTTTGGAAGGCCTGGCCGCGCAAGGTCACGACTTACCCGCCCGGGTGCTGGAGTGGCGCCAGTTGAGTAAACTGAAAAGCACCTATACCGACGCCTTGGTGACCCAGATCAATCCGGATACGGGGCGCGTGCACACGTCTTATGCCATGGCCGGTGCGGCCACCGGCCGGCTGGCGTCGACCGATCCCAACTTGCAGAACATCCCGGTCCGCACCGAAGAGGGCCGCAAGATCCGCCGCGCGTTTGTCGCCACCCCCGGCTGCGTGCTAGTCAGCGCCGATTATTCGCAAATCGAGCTTCGGCTCTTGGCGCATGTGGCCGATATCGCGGCGCTGCGCGATGCGTTCCGCGACGGCATCGACATTCATGCCTTGACCGCGTCGCAGGTGTTCGACGTGCCGGTCGCCGACATGGATCCGATCGTGCGGCGCAGCGCCAAAGCGATCAATTTCGGCATCATCTATGGGATCAGTGCGTTCGGGCTCGGCCAACAATTGGGCGTGCCGCAAAAAGAGGCGAAGCAATACATAGAGGCCTATTTCGCACGCTATCCCGGGATTAAGGACTATATGGACCGAACCAAGGCGCTGGCGCGCGCGCAGGGCTATGTGACCACCCTGTTCGGGCGGCGCTGCCATTTGAGCGGCATCAAGGACCGCAACGCGGCCCGGCGCGGCTTTGCCGAACGCCAAGCGATCAACGCGCCCCTGCAAGGCGCCGCAGCCGATATCATCAAGCGCGCCATGATCCGCATGCCGGCGGCTTTGCGAAAGCGAAATCTGGACGCGCGCATGCTGTTGCAAGTCCATGACGAATTGGTGTTCGAAGTGCCGACGGAACAGGTCGAGGAGACCCGCGCGGCGGTCAAGCACGTGATGGAAAACGCGCCGGCGCCGGCGCTGGCGCTATCGGTGCCCCTTACCGTCGATGTCGGTGTCGGCGACAATTGGGACGACGCGCATTAGTCTATCTGGGTTGCGGATTTTCGTGAAAGGAGGGCCCGAGTTGCGAACCACCATTTCATTGTGGCTGGCGATAGGCCTGAGTCTTGCCGTGACCGTAAGGAGCGGCGTGGCGGAGACCGCCTCGGACATTTTGAATGGCGTTGTCGGTTTGCGCACGGAAATCCCGGCCAGCGCCCGTACGGCGCGCATGCTGGGGACCGAGCGCGACGGCAGCGGCATTGTCATCGACAGCGACGGCTTAGTGCTGACGATCGGCTATTTGATCCTGGAAGCCATGGCCGCCCAGGTGATCGACGTCGATGGTCGCATCGTGCCGGCCGACATTCTCGCCTATGACTATGACACCGGGTTCGGTTTGTTGCGGGCCCAACAGCCGTTAACGGCCAAACCGTTGCGTTTCGGCCGCTCGCAAGACATCGAGGCCGGCATGCCGGTTCTGGCCGTGGCCCACGGCGGCTCAGAGGCGGTGGTCGCCACCTATGTGACCTCGCGCGACGAGTTTGTCGGCTATTGGGAGTATTTGCTGGACAGTGCCATCTTCACTGCGCCGCCGCACACGCACTATGCGGGCGCGGCGCTGATCGGCGATGACGGCCGGTTGTTGGGCGTTGGCTCACTGTATGTCAACGATCCTGGCCCAAACGACGAGCGGCGGCCCGGCAATATGTTTGTGCCCATCGCGCTCTTGCGGCCGATCCTGGCAGACCTGCTCGTCAATGGTCGGTCGTCGGCCCCACCGCGGCCCTGGCTCGGCATGTTCTCGCGCCAAATCGGCCAACATGTCGTGGTCAGTCGGGTTTTGCCAGAAGGCCCGGCCGCGGAAGCGGGAATTGATGTGGGCGATTTGGTGGTCGGCGTCGGCAAAGACAAAGTGACCGATCTTGCCGACATGTTTCGCAAAGTGTGGGCCTTGGGCGATGCCGGCGTCTCAGTTCCTCTCGTCATTCTGCGCGACGGCGGTCTGCAGCCGGTCACGGTGAAATCGGGCGACCGGTATGATTATTTACGTATGAACCCGACCTACTGACGGGCTATAAGCGGAGCGGTTCATGATCGGCGATCGCCGTGGTGTGCCCGGCAGGGGCGTGCCGCCGTATCGCCCAACCGAATCGGCAAGATGTCAATGACACTTCACCAATTGCGCATTTTTTGGGCCGTGGCCCACGCCAAGTCGTTCACAAAAGCGAGCAAACTCTTAGGCCTGGCGCAACCGTCGCTGTCCCAGCAGATCTCCAAATTGGAAGAGGACATCGGCACGCAGCTGTTCAATCGCACGCGCAACGAAATGGACCTCACCGATGCCGGGCGTTTCCTGGCCCGCAAGGCCGAACTGATCTTGTCGGGTGTGGAGGAAGCGACCGTCGGATTGAAGGAATTTGCCGAAGGCACGCGTGGCGTAATCGCACTGGGCGCACTGAGCTCGATCGCGCGCAACGTCGTGCCGCCGGCGGTTCACCGCCTGGCCGAAGCGTTTCCCGAACTAGAGCTGGATATCCACGAAACGCCGCCGGCGGAGGCGATTGACCTGCTTTATGGGCGCCGATTGACGATGGCGCTGTTGGCAACCGATTCGTTTGCCCAAGCCAGTTCATCGTTCCACCAAACGGAAGTCTTCGCCGATCCTTACGTGCTGGCGGTGCCGCGTGGCATCGACCTGGCTGAAGTGCAAGACGTTGCTACCGATCTGGACGAGCCAGAGCGGATGGTGATCAACAGCACCATCCAATTCAATTTCGGCAGCCAGCATAAGCGACGCATTGAAGAATGGTACCAAACGGTGCTGCCGCATTATCGCGTTGTCGGCCAATCGCGAACCTATGAAGTCGCGTTGTCGATGGTGCAAGAAGGTCTGGGCGTGGCCGTGGTGCCGGCCCTGACCGCGGCCTTGGGCCCGGGCCTCACGTTTGATGTGACACTGTATGCGACCACTCTACCCGATCGGCAAGTCGTCGCGTTGACACCGTCCCAGTATGTGCGGGTCGAGCCGTATGCGCGCCTCTTGGAGATCTTGGATAAGGTCGGCAAAGCCCTCGTTTTGCCCAAGATCGAACCACTACCACCATTGCTCAAACATCTTTAAATAATTGAAAATATGAGACAAACGTCGTTCCGCGCGAGACATTGGAAATCGCAATAGCGGCTATAGAATGACCCTTTGCAGAGGCCTGATAGGTTGGCGTCTGTGATTTGCGGTGAACGGCGCCGACGAGCGTAACAGCCGCGAACGGTGTGTTAAACGCGCAAGCCAGGAGTGGGCACCATGTGGACGAAGCCTGTTGTAGTTGAGTTGGCCGTTGGTCTTGAGATTAACTGCTACGCCTGCGCCGAGCTGTAAGAGCCGGATCAGGTTTCCAAGAAGTTTCGCAAACCGCCGGGTGGATCACCCGGCGGTTTGTTTTTGTGCCCACACTACAAGAACGTAGACCACTGCGATAAGTTCAGTTATTTCGGTGATTTCGGTGACAGTTTACTAAATACACAACATATCGCGTTTCGGCATTTTCATTCCTCAATACTTTGTGTATTTAGTAAACTGTCACCGAAATCACCGAAACAAAGTCACAATCCTCGGCGCCACGTTAGCGCGGCAACCGCATAGAGGATGACCGCCAGCAAAACCACCGCCGAAAAGCCGAATTCGATCGCGAGCAAAGTCGCCAAAACAGCGCTCACCACAGAGGCGCAGCCATTAATCCCCCAGGCCCACGGGACAAGATGCGGCAGTTCATGCCCGACTTGCGCCAAACCAAGGGGGAATGGCATGCCCATAAAAAACGCCAGCGGTGCAATCGCGAGCAAAACCAAAGGAACCTTTACAGAGACCGGTAGGGTGATCAGCCAGTGGGTCACCGGCCCCAGTGCAATCAGATAAACAACCGCGATAACCGAAATCACCCCAATCGATACGTCGACTGCCGTCAAGCGACCTGTGTCCGGCATGTACGCGGCCAAGCGCGGGCTCATCCCGGCGCCTAAACCCGCGAAGACAAGAAACGCCGCCAGCACCACCGCGACGGCGTAAATGGGATGGCCGAGGAACAGTGTCAGGCGTTGAATGAAGGCCATCTCTACAAACAGAAAGGCCAGCCCGAGAGCGACAAAATAGATCGCGACCCGTCCGGCGCCGCCGCGCACGATAGCCGCATTGCGACGCCACACGACAAGCGGCAACAGGATCAGCACGATGCTGACCGCGCAGGCCTGCACCAACGTCAGTACAAGAATGATATGGCCCCACTCGATCAATGGCATGGTCCCTTGACGACTCAGCGCCAACAACTCCGGTAGTGCATTCCACTTAAGAAAATCATGAAGAAATGGGCGATCGTCGCGTGCGGGGCGCAAATCGAATTTATAGTCGGCTAAGAACCTCTGGTGTCGCGATCCCAGAAGCGCTGTCGCGCCGTCGTACAAGTCGGGCTCATCAAGAATATTGAATCGATTGGCCTGGTTGCGTGCCAAACCAGGTGCATAGGTCATGTCGAATCCGCGCGTTTCGGCAAATTGGCCAGCCGCTTCGACCTCCTTTGTTGTCAACGTGCCTCGTTTCACCAGCAGCACGACGCTCTTGATGCCACGGATCATCAGCAAACTCTGGCGCGGGTTCGCGGCCGCGACCCGGTGCAGTGCCTCGATCGCCGTCGCCAGCAGCTTCAACGCCATGCGCGGCGGCGGTTCGAACGGTGCATCAATGGCCAAGAAGCCACCATCGTTCAGGTGTTCAAGATAACCGACGAAGGCTTCGACCGTGGCGCCGTAAGTCTCTTGCAAACTGCCAAACCCGCCGGCCGTCGCACCGGTCAATGGCAGCCGGATCAAATCAAACCGATGGTCGGCGAGAGCCAGGGCGCCGCGCGCATCCGCTATGTGGAATCGCGTACGCGGGATGTCATACACATGTCCGGCATAGTCGGCAAAGCGCGCACGCAGCAACGACGTCACACCGACGTCCGGTTCGGCAATCTCCACGGTTCGGGCGTCGTGCCGGCGCGCCAGCAGCACTTCGTCAGCAGCTGCGGTGCTGAGCAGCAATACACTTGGTTGCACAAGCAAATGATAGGGCAGCGCGCGGGTCGTGAAATCGAGATAGGCGACCTTTTCGAGGTCGCCATCAAATCGCGTTATGGCGGCAGTGAAGTTGCCATCGATGAATAGACCCAATTGCGCGGCCGGCGGGACAGGGCCCACCAAGCTCAAACCTGGTGCGTGGCGGAATGGTACCTCGGGGCTGCGCACGACCGCCAGCCGACCGAGCGGGCTGGATTGCTCGTGAATCACTTCGGCGCCGGGCACATGCTGCGCGTAGCTGAGGTCTTTGTATGGCGATAGCTTCGCCATGAACGTCTCAGCCGGTTCGCGCCACGCAACCATCGCGCCGCACGCAACGATGGCTATGGCCCACCATCTGAAAGCACCATGGCTGTCGCGCAATACGACGAGCGTGGCGGCACCGAAACCGACAACAATCAGCCACCGCATCGCATCGCCCGCGGGTAACAGAAACAGCAAGGCCGTGATCGCGGCCGCTCCGGCGCCGGCGCCGGTGAGGTCGTAGCGATAGACACGCGCGACCGGCGCATTCGCCTCGCCGCCGCCGTGACGCATGAACGACAGGCCAATACAACTCGCCGCACAAAAAAACGGCACCATCAGCACCAAATAGGTCCAAAGCAGTTCGATCGCCTGGCCCGGATCCCAAGCCAATTCAAAGGGGTTGATAATAATGTTGCGGGCCACCGAAAAACCATATGCCGCACTCAGCCCGAACAGTGCGGCGAAGACACCCCACGCTAATTCATAGTGTACCATCAGGCGCGCACGCGCCAAGGCCAGGAATGTCCCGCTGGCGCCATAGCCGAGCAAGGCAATGGAGATGATCATATAAGCGAAATGGTGCCATTGGCCGGCGGCGTAGAGCCGCATGAGCAGGATTTCGTAAGCGATGGCGCCGGCCGAAACCAACGAGATCGCCAGGAATGGCACTTAGTGCCCCCCGGTCAAGGGAACGAAGCTGACAGGCAGAAGCTGGCGGGTGCGCACGCGGCCGTCCGCTGCTTTGGTGACGAGCACGAGCTGTTGCAGCCGATAGGGCTCACCCACCGGGATCACCATGCGGCCGCCCGGCTTGAGTTGTTCGACCAAGGGCGGCGGCACGTGGCTGGCGGCCGCGGTGACCAAAATCCCGTCGAAGGGGGCCAGATCCGGCCAGCCGAAATAACCATCGCCAACCCGAGTCGCAACCCCGTCATAGCCAAGTCGTGCCAAGTCCGCCGCGGCCCGTTCGCCCAGCTCCGGAATGATTTCGATCGTGTGCACGTTGAGCCCGAGTTCGGCCAAGACCGCCGCCTGATATCCCGATCCCGTGCCGAGTTCGAGCACGTTGTCGCCGGCCTTAGCGCCCAGCAAATGGCTCATAAGAGCGACGATATAGGGTTGCGAAATCGTCTGGCCGTAGCCGATGGGCAGCGGTCGATCCGCATAGGCAAAGGCACGTTGATCTTCTGGCACAAATTCGTGTCGCGCCACTCTATCCATGGCGGCAAGAACATCTGATGCGATCGCACTGCCGCCGGGGTTCGCCCGATCATAAAGTTGAATCACCGCCAGCATGTCGGCGCGCGGTGCGGCATGGGGATCTGTCGGGTCTTGTGCCAGGACGGCCCCGACGGCAAGGGCGCCGAACCCAAACAAAAAAAATGCCCACGCCGCAAACCGCTTCTTCTGACCAAACATTAGCGTCATTGCGCTTCGTTTGCCCCGGCGTTCAACCGGCCGCACTTGGCACAAACATCGCGCAGTCGCCACGATCGTGTTGGCAATCGCCCTACTCTTCCCCGACCAGCTCTTGCACGGTGTCCGCATTCATGCTCGATGCGTAATAGCCAGCCTTGATATCCGCTGCCGCCTCGTCCGGCAAGACCTCGAAAATGACCAGAGCCGGGTTGGGGTCGTCGCCCAACGGCGCAGGAACCATCGGCTGGCGATCGCCGAGCGGCTGCAGAAATTTGGCGTCGTTCAGATCGAACTGTGCCGCGCAGTCTTGCACGCTCATCTCAGTAACGAGAAAGGGCTCCAGCCCGCCAGGCTTGTGGATCCAAACCTTGACCATGAATTGTGCTCCCAAGTTCTTAGGGGTTGACACAACTCCATGTCACACGGGGGCGGCCCGCCGCATTGATTGGTATCAATGTTCCGCACCAGCGGCCGATGGACCGCGGCCCCGCGCGGCGCGCCTCCTCTTTTGTGGACAGGCATTTACGGTCAATCAGACGCCGTCACACATCTTTGCCATCGGTTAGAACCCAACTTGATCGCCGCCCTTAAGGCGCAAGATCCCGCGGGCTTCATCGGACGTGGCGATCTCGCGGCCGAGGCCTTCAATGATCTGGCGGACCATGCGCACCTGTTCGGCATTGCTTTCGGCGAGCTTCCCGGGACCGGCCCAAAGCGAATCTTCCAGACCAACCCGGACGTTGCCGCCCATGGCCGCCGACATGGCCGCGATGCGCATCTGATGCCGACCGGCGGCGAGCACGCTCCACCGATAGTCGTTGCCAAAGAGGCGATCGGCGGTGCGTTTCATGTGCGCCACGTCTTCCTCATGTGTGCCAATGCCGCCCAGGATGCCGAATACCGACTGGACAAAGAACGGAGGCTTGATGATCTGGCGGTCGGCCATGTGCGCCAATGTGTAGAGATGGCCAATATCGTAGCATTCGACTTCGAAGCGCGTGCCGTTTTCGGCACATTCGGTGAGGATGAATTCAATGTCCGCGAAAGTATTCTTGAAGAATCCCGATTTCGAGCCTTCGAGATAGGGGCGTTCCCAGGCGAACTTGAACTCGTTGAAACGGGAGAGCATCGGATAGAGGCCGAAGTTCATGGTGCCCATGTTGAGGGACGCAATCTCGGGCTTGAAGTTGGTTGCCGGCCGGGCGCGCTCTTCCACGGTCATGGTTATGGCGCCACCGGTGGTGATGTTGACTACGCAAGGCGAGCGCTGCTTGATGACTTTCAAGAACGGCGCGAAGGCTTCGGTCGATTGATCGGGCTGGCCGGTTTCCGGATCGCGCGCGTGGAGGTGAACAATGGCCGCGCCGGCTTCGGCCGCGCCGATCGCGGCGTCGGCGATTTCCTGCGCCGTGATGGGCAGATGCGGTGACATCGACGGCGTGTGAATTGAGCCGGTGACGGCGCAGGTGATGATGACCTTGTCGGGCGCGGCCATGGGAAACCTCCTCCGGATTTATTTGCGCGGCTCTTGCGCGCGTTTGTGGGCGACGAGAGCGGCGATGCGATCATCGCGCCAGCGGCTTTTCGACAAAATCTCAGCTGGAGATGGCGCGTGCCCCCAATCGGCGACAATGCGCTCAATATTGGCCTGGCTCCAGATCTCTTCTGTCACCGGTTCGCGGGATAGACCATAGAGCGTCGGGCCATAGCGTTCGCAGTAATCGGCAATGCCGCCCGGCGCGTTGAGCTCGATCGTCTCAAACGGCCCCATGAAAGACCAGCGCAGGCCGAGCCCATGGGCGATCGTCTTATCGAGATCTTCCGCCGTGCAGTAGCCCGCGCCAACCAGCCGGAGCGCTTCTGAGAGGAGGACAGCCTGCATGCGATTGAGAATGAAGCCGTCGATTTCCTTTTTGACCTCGATCGGGACCTGACCGACCGACTCATAGATTTCGCGGGCGCGCTTGATAATTTCACGAGAGGTCCAGGGCGCGCCGCAAAGTTCGACAATCGGGACGACATTTGGCGGGTTCACGGGATGGGCAATGAGACAGCGTTCGCGGCCATCGAGTCTTTCGGTGAATCGAGACGTGACAATGGCGGAAGAAGAAGACGCGAGAATAGCTGACTTCGGCGCCGCGGCATCGAGCGCCTCGAAGATCTGGATCTTTGTGTCAATTCGCTCAGGCCCGGACTCCTGAACGAGGTCAGCGTCCGCGACCGCGTCTTCCAAACTGTCGGCGACCGCGAGCCTGGCCCCGGCCGCGGCCGGATCCGCGACCAAACCATGGTCCGCGAGATCGGACAGCGAGGTGCGGATCAGGTCAAGTGCTGTTGTGCGCGTCGGCTCGTGAGCGTCGAAAACGCTGACATCCCATGCCGCACGCGCAAATACATTGGCCCAGGCGCGCCCGATCAGGCCGCAACCGACAATAGCGACGCGCGGCATAGTTTTCTCCTTCGCTCTCGTCTCAAGTGGGTTTCAGGTCAGCAGGGACTACGGTGGCGGGCCGTGCCGGCGCAACACGTCCATTTTATCCCAAAAGTCGCGGCGGTCACGCGGGTTGGGCCATGCCGCGCGTGTCCGACCGCGCGCTGCGCATCGGCCGCCGGACATGCCGGCAACAAAGCCCGCTTGGCGACCTGCGCATGAGCCGGGCGCACCAAGACAGACGCGAATCAACCCTCCCGTCAGCGAAGCACAAAGGGATTGCCGGGCGCCGTTTCTGAGATGTTGATCCAGATCGACTTGGTCGAAAGATATTCACGAATGGCTTCGATCCCACTCTCGCGCCCGATGCCAGAGCGCTTCACGCCGCCGAACGGCATCATGTAGCTGATCGCGCGATATGTGTTGACCCAGACCGTACCCGCCTTGAGCGCTCGGCTCATGCGGATGGCGCGGCCAATGTTCTGGGTCCAGACTCCCGCGGCGAGGCCGAAGATCACGTCATTTCCAATGGCGACCGCCTGCGCCTCGTCTTCGAAGCCGATGATTGACAGAACGGGGCCGAACACCTCCTCCTGCGCAATGCGCATGTGGTTGGAGACATCGGTGAAGATGGTCGGCTCGACGAACTGCCCGCCGATGATTTCCGAACCCTCGGGCTTGCCGCCACCGATCAGGCAGCGCGCGCCCTCGGATTTCGCAATGTCGATATAATCGAGGACCTTGCCATATTGCGGCGTGGTGGTGACGGGGCCGATGTTGGTTTCGGGCTTCATCGGATCGCCGATACGTGCGGTGCGGGCGATTTCCACCAACATCTCGGTGAACTCTTCCTTGATCGAGTTTTGAACCAGAAGACGCGAGCCGGCGACGCAAGTCTGCCCGGTCGCGGCGAAAATGCCCGATGCGGCGCCAGCTGCTGCCGCTTCGAGATTGGCGTCGTCGAAAACGATGTTGGGGGATTTGCCGCCGAGCTCCAAGGAGACGCGCTTGATGCCCTTGGCGGCCGCCGCATAGATCGCTGCGCCAGTGCGGTCGGAGCCAGTAAAGGTGATTTTGGCAACATCCGGATGTTCCACAAGCGCGGCACCGGCTTCGGCGCCAAAGCCCGTGACCACGTTGAACACGCCGTCGGGGATACCGGCCTCCTTGGCCAACGCGGCGTATTCCAGGGTGGAGGCCGACGTGAACTCCGAGGGCTTCACCACCACCGAACAACCGGCGGCCAGCGCTGGCGCGCATTTCCAGGCAATGAACAGGAGCGGCGAATTCCAGGCGGTGATGGCGCCGACGACGCCGACCGGTTCGTGGTCTGTCAAGGCGAGATGATCGGGCTTGTCGAGCGGCACCACAGCGCCCTCGATCTTGTCGGCGAGCCCGGCATAGTAATACCACCACTCCGGATGATAGCGGAGTTGGCCCAGCATCTCAGAATAGAGCTTACCGTTGTCGCGCACCTCGATTTCGGCCAAACGCTCGGCATTTGCGGCCACCAGATCGCCAAGCTTGCGCATTGCTTTGCCACGTGCCGAGGGCGTGGTCGACGCCCAGGGCCCGACGGTCATCGCGTTCCCGGCCGCGGCGACGGCCGCGTCTATGTCGGCGGCACCGCTACGGGGGATCTGCGCCCACACCTCGCCCTTGTACGGGTCATGGCTGTCGAACCACTTACCGCCGACCGGGTCGACATATTTGCCGTCGATAAAATTCTGGTAAGTATTCATAATTCGGCTCTCCTCATCGCCCGTATCTTAACTTATCGGACAGCAGTCGCCTGGCCTGGAATCCGGCACCCCCGGCATTCCCAAACCACGCCCGGATTGGCCGCGAACAGACCTGGTCGGCAAATACGCGGCGGATGTTGCGAGGCACCGACTTCAATCAGTTGGAGCAAGTCCGCAGCAAACGCGCCCAGGTTATCCCGCCCTGGCGTAAACCATTCAAGCGACCCTTTCATGGCCCCGATCCTGACCACCGGCGACCCACGCGAAGGGCGGCGCAGTGCGATGCGCGTGTCCCGAATTCGTGGTTCGTCACGTCTGACCCCACGCACCTTACGAACTTCGGATTCGTCAGGACCCGAGCCGAACATTGGAATCTCGTGCGGTGGACCAGGCAAGCCGCCCAAGCAATGTGGTCGTCCACTTGGATTCCCATTGGGGTCACCCGCCGGTCGCGAACCCGCGGGGCCAGCACTCAAATAGGCGAAGCCGGTAGCGCAGACAAGAACATGGCGGAGGGAGTGGGATTCGAACCCACGGTACGCGTAAGCGCACAACGGTTTTCGAGACCGCCCCGTTCGACCACTCCGGCACCCCTCCAAACCTTATGTTTCAGCAACTTAAATCAGATGCACGCTCCCGAAATCGATCCCCTATAGCCAGATCAAAACCCATTTTTTTCGCGGGCTGAGATGTGGCACAAGTTGCGTGAACGTGCCAGTCAAATCGTCAGCGAGCCGGGCCGCGCCTCAGCCGCTGTGCGGCGCTTGGCATACGACGGCGCGGCGCTGGCCGACACGACGGATGGGTTACGGCTTGCCCAGTTCCTCGCGTCGCGGGCCCAGATAACCGAACAGATAGGCAGCCACCTTTCGCATTTGAATCTCCTCCGCGCCCTCGGTAATGCGATAGCGGCGGTGGTGGCGATAAATGTGCTCGAACGGTTTGTGCCGTGAATAGCCGATACCGCCGTGCACCTGCATGGCCCGGTCGGCCGCCTCGCAGACCAGCCGGTTTGCCCAGTAGTTGCACATGGAGACCTTGTCAGAGAGGCGTTTTTCGACCTCGGGATGGCGCATCTGATCCATCTCCCAAGCCGTCTTGCGGATGAGCAAGCGGAGCATCTCAACCTGGGTCGCCAGCTCGACCAGGGGGAATTGGATCGCCTGGTTGGCGGCAAGCGCCTTGCCGAACGGCTTTCGCGCACGCGCATAGCGCACGCTTTCCGCGATGCAATAGCACGCCGCGCCCAGCGACGAGGCCGCTTGCCGGATGCGGTTTTCGTGCACAAAGGCCTGGGCCAGGGCGAGCCCCCCGCCGCGCGCGCCGAATTGCGCGTCCCCCGGCACCCATAGGTCGCGCAGGGTCAGACGCGGATGATCGGTCGGCATGTTGAAAGTCCACAGATACTCCTCGATCACCAGCCCCGGCGTGTCGCGCGGCACCAGAAAAGCGGTGATGCCGGCGGCGTCGCCTGGCGCACCGTCGCTGCGCGCAAAGACCACACAGTGGCTCGCCCGATGCATGCCGGTGATCCACATTTTTTCGCCGTCGATGCGCCAGCCATCGATACCATTGCGGCGTTCCGGCGCTGCGCGCGTCGCCATGTGAGTCGCGTCCGAGCCGTGGTGCGGCTCGGTCAGGCCGAAAGCGAAGCTATAGCGACCCACGAGCGCCCCGGGAATGAACTCCGTCTTTTGCGGCGCGCTGCCAAAATCGCGCAGCATGAGTATGATCGGGAAATTGCCAACGACCGAGTGTTCGTTTTGCAAATCGTTGAATAGCCCGAGCCCCTTGGCGGCAAGGTGCTCGCGGATCACCGCCATCCACAAATTGGTCCCGTCCGCGCCACCATATTCGGACGGCAGCGTGAAGCGATAGAACCCCGCCTTGTCGGCACGCCGTACCGCTTCGGCCAACAACGCCTCCCATTCGGGGCGCGGTAGACCGCCGGCGTCGAAATCGGTCCGCGCCCACTCTCGGCGATGGTCGAAGAAGCGTTCATTGTCGTCGGCGGCCTGCAACGGCGCGATCTCCGCCTCGATGAAGGCATCCAAACGCGTGAGATAGTCAACCAGATCAGCGGGCAACGCGAAATCCATGTCCCAGCTCCGTTTGTCACCCGGTCAGGTGGCGGTAAAGAGGAAAACGTGGCTGGTCAACGGCGACCTTGGCCAATGTCGTCTGCCACAGATGTTCGACCAGCCCCTCGGTCGATAGGTCCATCCTGCCGGCGGCGATTTCGGCGGCGAGCGCCTCGGTCAAATTGGTAAGGTCGCCCACGCGTCCCAGCAAGTCGGCGAGCCGTTGCCGTTCCGCGTCCGCATCGGCCGGGTCCAGGGACAACTCACGCTGCGCGATGGCCAACGCTGCGGCCGCAACCGTGCGCTCGTATACCGTCCCGGGTTCGGGTTGGCGCAAAAAATCGGCAACTGCGGCGATGATGTCGACGGCGCCAGGCTGGTCTTGCATCAGTCAGTCCTCCCCGTCAGCTTAGCCAAAAGCACCAACTCGGTCTCCGACGCGCGCCGGGCGATGACGTGGCGTTCAACAGAGGTGTCGTCGCCGGCACGAATCCAGCCGCCCATTTCTGTTGTGATAACACCCCAGCATAGCGCCGACCAAATTTCCCACCAGGCCACCCGAGTCGGATCGACAGGCGCGCCGCCGGCGGCCTCATAGGCCGCGAAAACATCCTCTCGCCTTGCCATGCCGCCCGCCGGGTGCGCGCCACCGAAGCGCCAGCTTTCCATGCACAGCCAACCGAAATCGGCGTGGCGATCGCCGCGGAAGGTCATCTCCCAGTCGAGCACGGCGGCGAGGCCGTCAGGGCGAAACATCAGGTTGCCCATGCGGAAGTCGCCATGCACCAGTCGCGGCCCGCCGGCCTCGGGTGCAGGCGCGGTGTCGGCGAGTTGGCGCAGTGCCAGGGCGAACACGGGACGCGGCGCACCCACGGCAGCATGCCGTCGGGCAAGGTCGGCAACGGCTTCCGCCGGCGTGACAGCCCGCAGCGCGAGCCCATCCGTTGCCGCAGCGTGGATGCGCGCCAGAGCCGTGCCGAAATCCGCAGCGGCCCGGTTTCGCGCCGGGGCAAAGGCATCGCCCTGGAGAACGCGCTTCGGCAAGGTCTCGCCTTCGACGAAGTCCATAACGAAGGCCTCGCCAAGACCATCGTCGGGCGCCAGCGTGCACCGCACCCGCGGCACCGGCGCCCCGGCGGCCGCTGCCCGCGCCATCGCGACGGCCTCGGCGGCGGGTCCGAGCGAGACGGTTCCCGCGCGCGCGCCGGGCGAGCGCCTGAGGATCAGCCGCGTGCCCGGCCCCTCTAGCCTGAACGCCCAGATCTGCTGGCTGGCACCGCCTGCGAGCCGCCGCACGTCCACCACACCCGTGGCCGCGTTGTCCAGACGTCGCGCGATACGCCCCAGGCCCCTGGCAACAGTGGCATCGTCATGTATCGCCACCCTTCTATACCTCGGTTATCTATACCTCGGTTAGCATGCAAACTGGTACGCCGCGCGGCACGGCGGGCATGACGCCGTTCTCTCGCCCGGCTTTTTGCGCGTGTCGGACGTCGGTCTCGGTCCCACGCCGCGGCGATCCCGACACACGCGGCATTCTTGCTTGGGCATGCCGCCTCTTCTCGGGCAGCGACGCCGACAAGCAACGATATCAGCCGCGCAGGCGGGCCCTGGCGATATTGTACTCTGCCGCCAAACGATCAACATATTCCGCTACCGTGCCCACGGTCTTAATCGCGCCGATGCCCTGCCCACAGCCCCAAATATCTTTCCAAGCCTTGGCGGAGCTGCTGCCGCCCGAGCCGAAGTTCATGACCGACGGGTCGCTTTCTGGAAGGTCGTGCGGATCGAGACCGGCGTTTTCGATCGACGTTCGAAGATAATTGCCATGCACACCGGTGAAGAGATTGGTGTAAACGATGTCGTCCGCCGCACTGTTGACGATGGCCCGTTTGTACGCGGCCGCCGCGTTGGCTTCCTCGGTGGCGATAAAAGGCGAGCCGATGTAGGCGAGGTCCGCGCCCATCGCTTCGGCGGCAAGAACCGCAGCGCCGTTCGCGATGGCGCCAGACAAGGCGATCGGGCCGTCGAACCATTCCCGACATTCCTGTACCAAGGCGAACGGCGATTGCACGCCCGCATGACCGCCGGCGCCCGCCGCCACGGTGATCAGACCATCCGCGCCCTTCTCGATCGCCTTGTGGGCAAAGAACTGGCTGATCACGTCATGCAGAACAATGCCGCCATAGGAATGCACCGCGCAATAGACGTCTTCACGGGCGCCAAGCGAGCAAATGACGACGGGCACCTGGTGTTTGACGCATAGCTTCAGGTCTTCATCCAGCCGGTCATTCGACTTATGGACGATCAGGTTCATGGCGAATGGCGCGGCCGGACGGTCTGGATCATCCCGGTCGTGCGCGACGAGTTCGGATTTGATTCGGGTTAGCCAGGCATCGAGAACGTCGAGCGGACGCGCGTTGAGAGACGGAAACGACCCAACCACTCCGGCTTTACATTGTGCGATCACCAGATCGGGACCGGAAATGATGAACAATGGCGCGCCGATCACCGGAATTCTCAGCTTTGATTTCAAAGACATCTCTTTAGACATTCGTTATTCCTGACCGGAACCAATTCGAAATGACGGCAAAAGCATAAGGAGTTGTTGGCGTCAAAAAGCGATCATATACCGGGTTATCGGCGATGCGCGGCCACCGGTTGCTTCACAAGATGTGGTGACCACTTCCGAACAAGCGCGCGACCTTGGCGGTTTGCGATCCGATGGAAACGTTCGGCCGCCAACCGCGCGCCAGATTGACAAGCGTTTGGGCAAGCGTATAGTGCGCGCTTCCGTTTTGCGGCGGGATCCCAACTTGAATTCAACGCGCAGGCAGCGCCACATGTACGCAGTCATCCGGACCGGCGGCAAGCAGTATAAAGTCGCCAAGAACGACGTCATCAAGATTGAAAAAGTGGCCGGCGCCGCCGGTGCCACGGTGTCGTTTGACGACGTATTGATGGTTGGCGACGGCGGCAACACGACGGTCGGCACGCCTCAAGTCGATGGTGCCAGCGTGACCGCGGTGGTGCTGGAGCAGGGACGCGACGATAAGATCATCGTGTTCAAGAAAAAGCGCCGACACAACTATCGGCGCACCCGGGGCCATCAACAACCGATCACCGTCTTGCGTGTCACCGACATCGCCGTTGGCACGAAAAAGGCCGCGCCGGCACGGCGGGCGCGCAAAAAAGCGGCAGACGAGCCAGAGTCGGCGCCCGCGGCCACGACGGCGGGGCAAGCTGAAACCACGGCCGCGACCGAAGCCAAAGCGCCCGAGCCGAACGCCACCAAGCCAGCGCGCAAACCGCGCAGCCGCGCCAAGAAAACCGAAGACACCGACGCCACGCCAAAGGCGGACGCGGCGCCCGAGCACGGCGACGGCGACACGAAATAAGGAGACCCACAGATGGCCCACAAGAAAGCCGGTGGCAGCTCACGCAACGGCCGTGATTCAGCAGGGCGGCGCCTGGGGGTTAAGAGGTATGGCGGCGAGATCGTGATTCCAGGCAATATTATCGTGCGCCAACGCGGCACCAAGTTCCATCCGGGCACCAATGTCGGCATGGGCAAGGATCACACCTTGTTTGCGACGTCAGAAGGCCGGGTGCAGTTCCGCTCTGGCGTGGGCGGGCGAACATTCGTATCGGTGCTGCCGCCGGAATAGGCGGCCGCCCGCAGGTGCGGCCGCGAAGTTTGGGGGAATGGTGTGCACCATTCCCTTTTTTCGTGGACGCGCAGTGTGGCGAGACAACGGGTCCACAGGTCGGCACAGCATGAAGTTCCTGGACGAAGCAAAAATCCACATCAAGTCGGGTGACGGCGGCAATGGATGCGTCGCCTTTCGACGTGAGAAATACGTCGAATTCGGTGGCCCCGATGGCGGCGATGGCGGCCGTGGCGGCGACGTGTGGGTGCGCGCCGTCGACAATCTCAACACCTTGATCGACTTCCGCTATCAACAGCATTTCAAGGCCGCGCGGGGCCTCGACGGCAGCGGCCGCAATCGCACCGGCGCGGCCGGCAAATCGATCACCCTGAAAGTCCCGGTGGGAACACAGATCCTCGCCGACGACCGCGAGACGGTCATTGCCGATTTGACCACGGCGGGGACCACGGCGCGGCTTGCCGTGGGCGGTGATGGCGGCCGCGGCAATAGCCGCTTCAAAAGCGCGACCAATCAGGCGCCGCGCCGCGCCGAGCCCGGTTGGCCGGGTGAGGAACGGTGGCTGTGGTTGCACCTGAAACTGATCGCCGATATCGGCTTGATCGGCTTGCCCAATGCCGGCAAGAGCACCTTTCTGGCCACCGTCAGCCGTGCCAAACCCAAGATCGCCGACTATCCGTTCACCACATTGGTGCCGCAATTGGGGGTCGCCGCAATCGACGATGCAGAACTGGTCATTGCCGATATTCCGGGGCTGATCGAAGGTGCCCACGATGGTCGCGGCCTGGGCGATCGATTTCTGGGCCATATCGAACGCTGCCGGGCGGTTCTGCATCTGATCGGCGCCGACCAGGACGACGTCGCCGAAGCTTATTTCGCCGTGCGTCGTGAACTCGATGCCTATGGTCACGGCTTGGCAGACAAACTTGAAATCGTAGCGTTGAGCAAATCCGACATGGTCGACGACGCGACCGCCATGGCAGCACGCGACACCCTGGTCGCGGCCTGTGGCGCGGATGTGGTGACCTTGTCATCGGCAACGGGCTTGGGGGTTAGCACCGCGCTGCGGCGGCTGGCTGAGGCCCATCAACGCGCGCGCGAAGCGCGCCAACACGCCGACCAAACCACGCCAGCGTGGCAGCCATGACCAGCGCCGCGACGGCAGATCGCTATGCCAGGGCCAGGCGTATCGTCGTTAAGATCGGTTCTGTGCTTTTGGCCGACCCGAATACGGGTGCGGTCCGCCGCGCGTGGCTAGAGACCTTGGCCGCCGACATCTCTGCCTGGCACAAGGACGGCCACGAGATTCTGGTGGTCTCGTCGGGCGCCATCGCCGTCGGTCGGACCGGTAAGGCCGGGCGCCGAGACAGCCTGCGCCTGGAAGATAAGCAAGCCGCCGCCGCGATTGGCCAAATTCGACTTGCCCATGCCTATCAGCACGCGCTTGAGCCCTATGACATCACCGTCGCCCAGCTGTTGCTGACCTTAAGCGACACCGAGGATCGGCGACGTTATTTGAACGCCCGCAACACCATCAACGCGCTGTTACGCATGAAAGCGGTGCCGGTAATCAATGAAAACGACACGGTCGCCACCAACGAAATCCGATTTGGCGACAATGACCGCTTGGCGGCGCGCGTGGCGCAAATGGCCAGCGCCGATCTGCTGCTGTTGCTCGGCGACATTGACGGTCTTTATAGCGCGGATCCGCACTGTAGCGCCGATGCGCGCCATATCGCCGAAGTCGACGAGATCACGCCCGCCATCGAGGCTATGGCCGGCGGCAGCCTCTCGGACGTCGGCTCAGGCGGCATGGTGACCAAAATCGCCGCCGCCAAGATTGCGGTGGGTGCCGGTTGTCATATGGTCATCGCTGAGGGCGGACCACCGCACCCGCTGGCCCGTTTGGCGGGCGGCGCGCGTTGCACCTGGTTTATCGCCCATGACAGCCCTGTGGCCGCGCGCAAACAGTGGATCGCCGGCAAATTGCGGCCAGCCGGTCGGGTCACGATCGACGACGGTGCTGCGCGTGCGCTGACACGCGGCAAAAGCCTGCTTCCCGCCGGCGTGACCGCCGTCGACGGCGATTTTGGCCGCGGTGATCCGGTGATGCTGGTGGCTGCCGACGGTCGCGAAATCGGCCGCGGCCTGTCCGCCTATGGCGCCGACGCGGCGCGCCGGTTGATGGGCCACAAAACCAGTGAAATCGAGCGATTGCTCGGGTACCGTGGTCGCGACGAGATGATCCACCGCGACGATTTGGTGCTGGATCCTCGCGCAAAAGGAGACAAAGCGACATGACCGCGCTACAGGCAGCCGAAATCCGTGAAGGTGGTGAGGCCGACAGCATCACTGACGTCGAAAGCGCCATGGCCGCCCTGGGCGCCGGCGCGCGTGCTGCCGGTCAGGTCTTGGCCAAGGCGTCCACCGCGCGAAAAAATGCCGCGCTGACGGCGGCCGCCCAGCATATGCGCGCGCATGCAGCGGGCATCCTGGCCGCCAACGCCCGTGATATGGCCGAAACCCGGGGTCGCGGCGCCACCGGTGCCTTTCTCGACCGCCTGGAACTCAACCAGGCACGTGTTGAGGCGATGGCCAATGGTTTGGACGACATTGTCGCCTTGCCGGATCCGATCGGCACCGTGATCGGCGAATGGCAGCGCCCGAATGGCCTGAAAATCAGCCGCATGCGTGTTCCCCTTGGGGTGATCGGCATCATCTACGAATCGCGCCCGAATGTGACGGCCGACGCCGGCGCCCTATGCCTGAAGTCCGGCAACGCCGCTATTTTGCGAGGTGGATCGGAAAGCTTCCATTCTTCACGGGCAATCTGCGATAGCTTGGTCGCCGGGTTGCGGGCCGCCGACCTGCCAGAGGGCTGCATCCAACTGGTCCCGACCCGTGACCGTGCCGCCGTCGGTGTTATGCTAACTATGACGGACGATATCGACGTCATCGTCCCGCGTGGCGGCAAGTCGTTGATCCAGAGGGTCGCGGCCGAAAGCCGCATTCCGGTGATCAAACATCTTGACGGCATTTGCCATGTCTATATTGACCGCACCGCCGACCCGCAGATGGCTGAGGAAATCACCGTCAATGCCAAAATGCGCCGAACGGGGATATGTGGGGCGGCCGAAACGCTGTTGGTGCACAAAGACGCCGTGAACGCGACCCTACCGCGGATTGTCGAGCGCTTGACCGTGGCCGGCTGCGCCATCCGCGGCGACCAAGCGGCGCAGCAATGTGACCCGCGGGTGACACCTGCCAGCGACGCCGATTGGGACACGGAGTATTTGGACGCGATTTTGTCGGTGCGCGTGGTCGAATCCCTGGACCAGGCCATCGATCACGTTGAACGCCATGGCTCGCACCACACCGACTCGATCGTCACCAATGACCACGCGGCGGCCGAGCGTTTCCTGAGCGAGATCGACAGCGCCATCGTGCTTCACAACGCATCGACGCAATATGCGGATGGCGGTGAGTTCGGCATGGGCGCGGAGATCGGTATTTCGACCGGTAAGCTTCACGCCCGCGGCCCGGTCGGTTTGGAGCAGCTGACAAGCTACAAATATATCGTCCGTGGCGACGGACAGGTTCGGCCCTGAACGCATTCTATCGGTTGTTGGCGCAAAGTGGCGGCCATGGCCGCCACCGGCGCCCGCGTATTGGGCTGTTGGGGGGCTCGTTCAATCCGGCCCACGACGGCCACCGCCATATCAGTTTGTCGGCCTGTCGGATGCTGCGGCTAGACCGTGTTTGGTGGCTGGTGAGCCCACAAAACCCGCTAAAACCCAGTGCCGGCATGGCATCGCTGGAAGATCGCATGGCGACGGCCCGGCGCGTCGCGGCACATTCGCGGATCATGGTGACCGATATCGAGCGGGTCATACGCACCCGCTACACGGTCGACACCCTGCGCAAGCTCACGGAGCGCTTCCCACAGGTACGCTTTGTCTGGATCATGGGCGCCGATAACATGGTCCAAATCCCCCAATGGCGCGATTGGCCGGGCTTGTTCAGAACTATCCCGGTTGCGATTATCGATCGGCCAACCTATGCTCAAGCGGCGCTGGCAGCGCGCGCGACCCGCCGATTTGCGCGGTTTCGTGTGCCGGAAAAAGCGCTGGCGGGGCTGCCTGATCGGCCCCCCCCGGCCTGGGCGTTTGTGCGACCACGCCTTCACGCCGCGTCGGCGACCCGGATTCGTCAATCGGGCGCCTGGCCGCGGGACACCACCGGCGGTATCGCGCCGCGCGCGACACCTTAAGACCGGCGGTCGAAGGGCGAACAGAGGAGATATGGCGATCGCGGAAAGCCGTGACGGCGACAAAGTTAAGTTGATTCAGCAGCTTGTGCTAACGTCGCTTGAAGACGACAAAGCCGACGACATCACGATCATCAATCTCTCAGGCAAGACGAGCATTGCCGATGCGATGGTCATCGCAAGCGGGCGCTCCAATCGTCACGTATCGGCCATAGCGGAGCACCTGGCACAAAAACTTAAGGATCAAGGCATAGACTCGGTGGGCGTCGAAGGCCTGACCCACGCAGACTGGGTGTTGCTCGATGCCGGCGACGTCATTGTCCATATTTTTCGCCCCGAGGTCCGCCGTTTCTATAATTTGGAGAAGATGTGGGCGGTACCACTGCCTGAACAGGTTGTCGGGTAATCGATAACCGCAACATCATCCGGATCGCCTGCGATGGCCTCCCCAGAGCCCCAAATGCCCATGCCAGCGAAAGCCACCTATCGACCAGTCGTCCTTTGTATTCTCGATGGTTGGGGCCATCGGGTGGAAATCGATGGCAATGCGATCGCGCTCGCCGAGACACCCCATTGGGATCGACTGATGGCGACGTGTCCACATGCCCTGATTGATGCGTCGGCGACCGATGTCGGACTGCCGGCTGGCCAAATGGGCAACTCCGAGGTCGGACACATGAATATCGGCGCCGGCCGCGTGGTTTTGCAGGATCTGCCGCGAATCGATGCCGCGGTCAGAGAACAGCGGCTGGGCGAAACCGCGGCGATCACCCGCCTGATCGAGGCCTTGCGCGCCAGCGGCGGCGCGTGTCACCTGCTTGGCCTGGTTTCTCCGGGCGGCGTCCATGCCCATCAAGACCATATTGTGGCGCTGGCGCAGACCCTGGCAGCGGCCAATATCCCCGTGCGCATTCATGCACTCTTGGACGGGCGCGACACGCCGCCGCGAAGCGCCCACGGTTACCTGCAACAGCTAGAGGCGGCGCTGGCCGATTTGGGTGACGTTGCCGTGGTCACCGTATGCGGCCGTTACTACGCGATGGATCGCGACAAGAGGTGGCAACGAGTCAGTCGGGCCTATGCGGCGCTGGTCGACGCTGATGGTCACCGTCGGCCAAGCGCCATCGCCGCCATCGATGCCAGTTATGCGGCCAATGTGAGCGATGAGTTTGTCGAACCGGCCGTGATCGGCGCCTATCAGGGGATGGCCGACGGCGACGGCCTCCTGATGGCCAACTTCCGCGCCGACCGGGCGCGCGAGATCTTGACCGCGCTGGTCGATCCCGCCTTTGACGCTTTTGCCCGCGGCCGCCGCATCAGGTTCGCCGCGAGCCTGGGCATGGTCGAATATTCAACGGCGTTGAACGATTTTCTGGAAACGGTTTTTCCACCGGTGGATGTTGACAAGACATTGGGCGAAGTGGTGGCCGCCGCCGGCTTGCGCCAATTGCGCGTTGCCGAGACGGAAAAGTACGCGCATGTCACCTTCTTTCTGAACGGCGGCCGCGAGGCGCCGTTTGCCAACGAAACGCGCAAGCTAGTGCCGTCGCCAAAGGTAGCAACCTATGATTTGCAGCCGGAAATGTCGGCGCCGGCGGTCTGCGACACGGTCGTCGACGCGATTGTCGCCGACGACACCGATCTGATTGTGGTTAATTTCGCCAACACCGATATGGTTGGGCATACGGGCATTCTGCCCGCTGCCACGCGCGCCGTCGCAGCGGTCGACCAGTGTCTCGGACGGATCGCCGAGGCCATCGAGTCCACGGGCGGCGCCCTTTTGATCACGGCGGATCACGGCAATGCAGAGCAAATGTTTAACCACGGTGGCGGCCAAGCACACACAGCGCACACCACGAACAAGGTGCCGCTGGTGATTGTCGGTACAAACGTCGACGCCGTGCGCAACGGCCGACTTGCGGATCTGGCGCCGACCGTGCTCGCTTTGTTGGGCATTGCCAAACCAGGTGAAATGACGGGCGCGTCACTGATTGGCGACGTCTTACCACAAGATCGCGAACAGACGTCGGAACACGCAATCGCCTGAGAGAGGTCGGGTGGCTAGGTTCGGGGGCTGGACTTTATCGATTTTTGCGTGCGCCACGCTTGCCGTGGGCACCGTCTATGGCGTCACACCGCGCGCTCAGCCTGTCGATCCGCAAGACGCCGACGACGCACTTCAGGCCGTCGAGCAAGAACTCTCGGACCAGCGCGATCGTGCCCAAGAGCTGGAACAACGTGAGCAAGCGCTAAAAGATGAGATCAAGCAGCTGAGCGCGGCACTGATCAAAACGGCGGCACGAATTCAAACACAGCAGGAAGCGCTGGGCGAAACCGACACGCGTCTGGCGGCGCTGGCCGAACAACTGGCGGCGCTGCGCACGTCGCTCGTGCGCAACCGCGATGCGCTTTCGGGAACCCTACGCGCATTGGTCCGACTCAATCGCAACCCGCCCGAGGCCCTGGGTCTGATGCCGCGGACCTTGGCCGAGACAACGCGCAGCCTTCGTTTATTGGGCAAAGCCGTGCCGACGCTGGACGAGCGCGGCGTCGACTTGGCGCGCAACGTGAAAAAACTCGCCGCGGTACGCGCCGAAATTGTTGAACAGCGCGCAGAGAAATCGCGAATCGTTGAAGAACTGGTGGCCGACCGCGCGGGACAATCGGATCTCATGGCCCGCAAGACCGCGCTTCAGTCGGATGTCGCAGCCGAGCGCCAATTGGTGTCGCGTGAGATTCGCGCCCTCGCCGCCCGGGCCAAGGATTTGCGGGAACTGCTGGAAGGCCTGAAAAAAGCGCGCAAAAAAGCGCGTGAGCTTGCCGCCGCGGCGCGACCACCGCGCAAACCCGATCCCGCCGCGCAGACCGACAGCCCCGAACAGGGTGACAATGACGGCGCGTCAGACGCCGAATTATCGCTTGCCGCGCTGCCCAGCAGTCTGCCTTACCCAGCCCACGGCGATATCGTGGAAACCTTTGGCAAAGGCGCCGGCAATGCCGTCACAAACAAAGGTTTAACGATCGAAACGGCGAGCAACGCGCAGGTCGTGGCGCCCTTGGACGGCGAGGTTGCCTACGCTGGTACTTTTCGCAGCTACGGCCTGCTGTTGATCATAGAACATGGCGAGGAGTATCATATATTGCTATCAGGGTTTTCGCGCATCGACAGTGGCGAGGGCTTGTCGTTAAGGGCGGGGGAACCCGTCGGTGTTATGGGGCGCCGTGAAAATGGCGGGACAACCCTCTATATGGAGGTCCGCCGTAACGGTGAGCCGATCAATCCCGTTACATGGCTGGCTTCTATGAATCGAAAGGTCAGTGGATGATCCGTAGGTATGTGATTGCGGGCGTGGTAGTTGCGGGGCTTATGGTGCCAAGCGCAACCGCATTGGCGGCAAGTTCCGAAACATATCGGCAGCTAAATCTGTTCGGCGATGTGTTCGAACGTGTGCGCGCCGAATATGTCGAGGAGGTCGAAGACGAAGAGCTGATTGCATCGGCGATTCGCGGCATGTTGGCGGCGTTGGACCCGCACTCCAGCTATCTGAGCGCCGATGCGTTTAAAGATATGCAGGTGCAGACACGTGGAGAGTTTGGCGGGCTGGGGATCGAGGTCACCATGGAAAACGGCCTGGTGCGCGTGGTTTCGCCCATCGACGACACACCGGCGTTTCGCGCCGGCATCGAGCCGGGCGACTTGATCAGCCACATTGACGGTGAACAGGTTCTGGGCCTGACGTTGAACGAAGCGGTTGAGCGCATGCGCGGCCCGGTCAATTCCGACATTGTCGTGACCATTCTTCGCGAGGGCGAGGAACAGCCGTTCGACGTGACCCTGGTTCGCGACATCATCCGCATTAAGTCGGTCCGCTCGCGGGCCGAAGGCACGGTCGCCTATGTACGAATTACCTCGTTCAACGAGCAGACAGAACCCGGACTGAGAAACAGTTTGGACAATCTGCGCGAGGAAATTGGCGATGAATTGGCTGGCGTGGTGATCGATTTGCGCAACAATCCGGGCGGCTTGCTGGACCAGGCCGTGGCCGTGGCGGACGCGTTCTTGGACAAAGGCGAAATTGTCTCGACCCGTGGCCGGCGCAACGAAAGTGCACAGCGTTTCAACGCGCGCCCCGGAGACCTTGCCGAAGGATTGCCGGTCGTGGTGCTGATTAATGGCGGATCCGCGTCCGCGTCGGAAATCGTGGCGGGTGCCCTGCAGGACCACAATCGCGCGCTGGTCCTTGGCACGGCTTCGTTTGGCAAGGGGTCTGTGCAAACCGTGATTCCGCTGCCCGGCAACGGCGCCATGCGCCTGACAACGGCGCGCTATTACACACCCTCAGGCCGATCGATCCAGGCGACCGGCATCGAGCCAGACATCAAAGTCGAACAGGCGACCATCGACTTGGCGGAGGCCGAAAGCCAAACCGAGGCGGATTTGCGTAACCATCTGGACAGTTCGGGCGATGCCTCAGGGCGGGCGCCGTCGGGCGAAGGCGATGACGCGACCGACGACAACGCGCCCAGCGACGACTCCGTCGATGCGGATGGCGCCGATGATGACACCGATGCGGACCCCGCCGACGTTGCCAGCGCCCAAGCCAATGCCAGCGCCCGAGACTATCAGCTGCAGCGCGCCCTGGACCTGATTCGCGGCGTCGCCTTGTTTGAAAGCAAGGTATAGGGGGGCAAGCGTCGCCGGCCGACGATGATCATGCGGCGCTTGCAGCCGCTGATCTGGGGCACCCGCGCGATGGTGGCGCGGGTGTCGGTTGTGCCGATTGTCGTCGCCATGGTGGTCTTGAGTGTTGCCGGCGGCGTCGGGTGGCTTGTTTTGTCACCGGCGCCGGCACCGGCGACCGTATTTCATGTCCCGTTGCCGGCTCGCGGTGAAAATAGCGCGGACCACGCGCCGCCGGCCGCGCCGGAAATTGCCGAACAAGTGCGACCGCCAGCTCCGTCCGACACGGCCGAGGTCACGCGCGACGACCCCGTGGCCCCACCTGACGCACCGACAACGACGCCTGAATCCGCGCCGAAGCTGCCGCCGATCACGGTGACCGATCAAATGGGTCCGGTGCCGCACCCCGCATTGGTTGAAGATGGCCCCTTCGGTCCGCTGCCGATCATCGGGGCCGACGGCAGCCAAGCCTGGCAAGTTTATGCCAAGCCGTTTCGGGCCGGCGATCCGCGTCCACGGGTCGCGGTGGTCATTGGCGATTTGGGCTTGAGCCGGGCGCCGACCTATCAGGCGACGCGCCTGCCCGGCGACATCACGCTCAGTTTCGCGCCCTACGCCGAGGACTTGGACGAATGGATCGAGATTTCGCGTACCGCCGGGCACGAAGTCGTCCTGCAATTGCCGATGGAGCCAGTCGACTACGCCCGTGGCGATCCGGGACCGCGCGCCTTGCTCACCTCGCACGGCGCCGACGAAAATCTGTCGCGTCTGGATTGGCTGCTGTCGCGGTTGGTGGGCTATGTCGGGGTGGCGTCATTCATGGGCGGCGCGCTGGCCGAGTCGCACGATCACCTGCGGCCCATATTGACCGCCGTGCGTGACCGCGGGCTGCTCTATTTCGACACCAGCGCGGCGCGCACAGACCTGCCCCACGCGTTGTCGCGCGAGATCGGTTTGACCCATGTCGCCATGGATATCGATATCGACGCGGCGCCGTCGCGGACGCGCATTGCCGGTCGCCTGGCGGCGCTGGAGGAGATTGCCCAAGACCAAGGCTACGCCGTGGCGCTGGCGCGCCCCTATCCGCTGACATTGGAAATTCTTGGCGAATGGGTGCCGAGTTTGGCGCCGCGCGGCATTGCCATGGCGCCGCTGAGCGCGGTCGCCGCACGCGCCAACGCGCGGACGCAATGAGTGCGATACCGAACAGTGCGCTGCCTTATCGGCCGTGCGTCGGCATCTTGCTGTTGAATGCCAACGATCTGGCATTCGTCGGCCGGCGTATCGACGGTCCGTCCGAGGCCTGGCAAATGCCACAAGGCGGCATCGATGACGGCGAAGATCCGGCGGCGGCGGCATTGCGCGAATTGGAAGAAGAAATTGGCACCCGCAATGCCCGGGTCATCGCCGAAAGCCGCGACTGGCACGCCTATGACTTGCCGCCGGAATTCATTGGCAAGGTATGGCGCGGGCGCTATCGCGGCCAGCGGCAAAAATGGTTCGCCATGCGATTTTTAGGCAGTGACAGTGACATCGATCTGGCCACACACAGCCCTGAATTCGCCGCATGGCGCTGGGTGTCGCCACACACCCTGCCGGACTTGATCGTGCCCTTTAAGCGCGCGATTTATCAAGCGGTCTTGGACGAGTTTCGCACCTTGTTGCCGCCATTGGCGTGACCTCGTGCGCGCGGATGCGCGCGATCATGCACGGCGACCAGATGCGCGCTGGCGACATCGGTATAGCGCTGCGTTGTCGACAGGCTGGCGTGACCGAGCAACTCTTGGATGGTGCGCAAATCGGCGCCGCGTTCCAACAGATGGGTGGCGAAGCTGTGGCGCAGGGCATGCGGCGTGGCGGTTTCGTCCATGTCTAGCAGGGCGCGCAATTTGCGCATTTGGCGCTGCGCGACGGCGGCCTGCAAGGGCCCACCGCGCACACCGACAAAAACCGGATCGCCGGCCGCCACCGATCCCGGCCGCTGCCGCATATAGGTGTCAAGCGCGGCCCGTACGAGCGGCAGCACCGGCACCAGCCGCGTCTTGTTGCCCTTGCCGGTGATCCGCCAAACATCCGACGACGCGCCGACCTCACCACAGGTTAAGGCCAATGCTTCACTGATCCGCAAGCCGCAGCCGTAAAGAATGGTGAACAGCGCCGTATCGCGCGCGGCAACCCAGGGCCGGTCGTCGATTTCGTGTGCCGACGTCGCCGCGTCGCGGGCGTCGGTGACCGATAGGGGTCGTGGCAACGACCGCCGCACTTTCGGCGCGCGCAGCGCCAACGCGGCCGGATTGTGACCCAAGCCGCGTCGGTCGAGAAAGCGATAGAAACCACGGACCACCGCAACGGCGCGCGCCGTCGACGTCGGCGCCGCGCCACGGCCGCGGCGATGGGCCAGCCAGGCACGGAAATCGATCGTCTCTAACGCACACAAGTCGGCCAGATTCGGCGCACTGCGGCGATGCTGGGCGACGAAATTCAGAAACGCGTTCAGATCACGACGATAGCTGGCCAAGGTGTGTCGCGCGGCCCGTTTTTCGTGACACAGCCAGTCGTCCCAATCCGCGACCGCCGCCTCCAACTTGGCTACGCTGGATACGCTCACGATCAGCTATTCAGCCGCCTTTGGCTGCAGGATCGCCTGCCCGGTCTTTTGCCAATCGTCGAGGAACGCTTTCAGGCCTTTATCGGTCAGCGGATGGGCGACCAGTTGGCGCAGCACCTTCGGCGGCACCGTCGCAACCTGGGCGCCGAGCTTGGCGGCATCTATCACATGCAGCGGATGACGGATTGACGCGACCAGAATCTCCGTCGTCAACGTGTCCGGATAGTTGTCGTAAATCGCGACGATTTCGGCGATCAGGTCCATACCTGTTGCCCCGATATCGTCGAGCCGGCCAACGAATGGTGATATGAATGTCGCCCCCGCCTTGGCCGCCAGCAATGCTTGGGCGGGCGAGAAACACAGGGTGACATTGACCATCGTGCCATCGTCGCGCAGGCGGCGACAGGCCTTGAGGCCATCCCATGTCAACGGCACCTTGACCGCGACGTTTTGGGCAATCGCAGCCAATGCGCGGCCTTCGGCCACCATGCCGTCGAATTCGGTCGCCGTGACCTCGGCGCTGACCGGCCCCGGCACCAGTTCACAGATCTCGGCGATCACGTCGAACATCGGCCGGCCGGTCTTTGCTATAAGGGATGGATTGGTGGTGACGCCGTCCAGCAAGCCGGTGGCGGCGAGATCACGAATTTCCTCGGTATCGCCGGTGTCGATAAAGAACTTCATGATGTGCTGTCTTCCGCGTTCTAAGGAAATGCCGGCCCAATGGGGACGTCCGATCGGCGGTGGCGAGTTTAGCCGATGACATCGCAACCCGCCAGCGCGCCCGGCCTGCCGGGGCTGGCAGACGATGATACGGCCACGCGCGATTCGACGCCGCGCACGGTCGCCGTGTTGTTGCCGCTGCCGCTCGATGGGCCCTATGACTACCGTGTCCCAAGCGGCGCATGCCTGACTGTCGGTCAATTTGTGCGCGTGCCCTTCGGACCGCGTCAATTGATCGGCGTTGTCTGGGGCCCGGGCGCCCAGACCGTGGCCACCGCCAAGCTGCGCGACGTTACGGAAATTATCGACGTCGCGCCGATGGCCGACGACCTGCGCACCTTCATCGACTGGGTGGCGCGCTACACCATGGCCACGCCGGGAGCGGTGGTGCGCATGGCAATGAGCGTCCCGCAAGCTTTTGAAGCCGAAACACCGCAAATGCTTTACAGCGCCGCCGACACGCGGCCGGCGCGGATGACGCCACAACGGCAAAGAATCTTTGACCTGTTGACCGACGGCCCAGCCATGGCCGCCGGCGATTTGGCGCGCGAAGCCGCTGTCGGCGCCGGTGTCGTGCGGGCCCTCGCCCGCGACGGGCATCTGGTCGCCCGGCCGGCACCGAAAGCGGCACCAATGCCGGTGCCCGACCCAACCCGCCCGGGACTACCCTTGTCCGACGAACAATCGACTGCCGCCCACTATTTGAGCGCCAAAGTCACCGCACAAGCCTTTGCCGTCGATGTTTTGGATGGCGTCACCGGTTCGGGCAAAACGGAAGTGTATTTCGAGGCCATCGCCACCGCCTTGCGCCTGCAACAGCAAGTGCTGGTCTTGCTGCCCGAAATCGCGCTTGGTGCCCAGTGGCTGGGGCGCTTCGAAGCGCGGTTTGGGGCGCGCCCGGCCGAATGGCATTCGGGCTTGGGCCAAGCGCAGCGACGGCGCACCTGGCGCGCGGTCGCCGCGGGCCGCGCATCGGTTGTCGTGGGCGCCCGCTCGGCCCTGTTCCTGCCCTATCGGAAATTGGGCCTGATCGTGGTCGATGAAGAACATGACCCATCGTTCAAACAGGAAGATGGCGTCATCTACAACGCCCGCGACATGGCGGTCGTGCGCGCCCGCCAAGCCGGCTTTCCGGTTGTCTTGGTGTCGGCGACGCCTGCCATGGAAAGCCACCAGAACGTACGTCGTCAACGCTACGGCCATGTCGCGCTGAGCCGACGCCATGCGAACGCCGCCATGCCCGAAATCAGCTTGGTCGACATGCGCGCGACACCGCCCGCGCCCGGCCGGTGGCTGTCGCCGCCCTTGACCGATGCCATCAGCGCGGCCACCAAGGACGGCGCGCAGGCGATGTTGTTCCTCAACCGCCGCGGCTATGCCCCGCTGACATTGTGCCGTGCCTGTGGGCACCGGTTGCAATGCCCCAATTGCAGCGCGTGGCTGGTCGAACATCGCCTGGTCGGCGCGCTTCGGTGCCACCATTGCGATCACGCCGAACGGCTGCCGCAACACTGCCCATCATGCGAAGCGGGCGATGCGCTGGTCGCCTGCGGGCCCGGTGTCGAGCGCCTGGCAGAAGAGGCCCATGCCCGCTGGCCTGAAATGCGTGTCCGCGTCATGGCCAGCGATACGGTCAGCAACACAAAGCTTGCCATGGCACTGGTCGACGACATGCTGGCGCACAACATCGACCTTTTGATCGGCACCCAGATGGTCACCAAGGGCCATCATTTTCCCAATTTGACCGTGGTTGGCGTGATCGATGCCGATCTTGGCTTAGCCGGCGGCGATCTGCGCGCCGCCGAACGCACGTACACGATACTGGCACAAGTCGCCGGCCGCGCCGGCCGTGCCGATCGGCCGGGGCACGTGTTCCTGCAGAGTTATATACCCGAACACCCGGTGATGCAGGCACTGGCCGCCGGCGACCGCGACCGGTTTGTCGATGCCGAGTTGGACGCCCGCCGGGCCGCCGGCATGCCGCCGTTCAGCCGATTGGTGGCGGTGATTGTCTCGGGGCCGGACGAGGCCGCGGCCCGCGCCGTCGCCGTCGCATTGGGCCGCGCGGCGCCGCGCACGGACGAAGTTGACGTCGTCGGACCGGCCCCGGCCCCCTTTGCCCTGCTGCGCGGCCGCTATCGATTCCGGCTGCTTTTGCGCGCCTCGCGGGCAACCGATGTGCAAGCGGTGACCCAACATTGGCTGGCGCAGGTGAGCGCGCCGTCGGCGGTGCGCGTTGGGGTCGATGTCGATCCCTACAGCTTCCTGTGAAAGGCCCTAAAATCGGCGTGGGTGGCAGGTTGCAACGCGAAAAGGAGTGTGTTACCTAACGGCGGCCTTTGGCCGGAAGGCTGCCAGCCGTCGTGGTTTGCGGCTGGTTTTCTTTATTGATCAACAGTCTATCTGTTGAGCCGGCTCATCTGAGGGATTTCAGCGTGGCTGAAGAGGCTGCAGGCGTTTCCGGGCTCGCCGGTCGTTACGCGACCGCTTTGTTTGAGTTGGCCGAAGAGCAAGGCCAACTGGACGACGTCGCGCGCGACCTGACGACGTTGCGCGCCATGCTCAACGATAGCGACGATTTGCAGCGCTTGGTGAAAAGCCCGGTGATCGCGCGCGACGACCAGGTCAAGGCTTTGTCCGCGGTGGCGGAACGGGCCGCGTTGAGCGCTCTGGTGCGCAATTTCTTGGGCCTTTTGGCGCGCAACCGGCGCCTGTTCGCCGTCGCGGACATGATCGCCGCGTTCGGCGCGCTGTTGGCCGCGCATCGCGGCGAGGTGACCGCCCAGGTGAGCAGCGCCCAAGCACTAAGCGACGCGCAAATGGCGTCTTTGAACGCTAGTTTGAAAAGCGCTATCGGTCGCGACGTGCGGATTGAGGCCGACGTGGACTCGTCCTTATTAGGGGGGCTGGTGGTGCGCATCGGCTCGCGCATGATCGACAATTCACTCAAAGCCAAGCTGCAAGGGCTTAGGTTGGCGCTGAAGGGCATCGGGTAATGGAACTCCGCGCGGCAGAAATCTCCGAAATTCTCAAGCAACAGATTGCAAACTTCGGTACCGAGGCAGAGGTTGCCGAGGTTGGCCAGGTCCTGTCCGTCGGCGACGGTATCGCCCGCGTTTACGGCCTGGACAAGGTGCAAGCCGGCGAGATGGTCGAGTTTCCCGGTGGCATTCGCGGCATGGCGCTAAATCTTGAGTCGGACAATGTCGGTGTCGTGATTTTTGGCAACGACCGGTCGATCAAAGAAGGCGACACCGTCAAACGCACTGGCGCGATCGTCGACGTCCCCGTTGGCAAGGGGTTGCTCGGCCGCGTGGTCGACGCGCTCGGCAATCCGATTGACGGCAAGGGCCCGATCGAAGCGACCGAACGGCGCCGGGTCGATGTGAAGGCGCCGGGAATCATCCCGCGACAGTCGGTGCATGAGCCGATGCAAACCGGCCTGAAAGCGATCGACAGCCTGGTGCCGGTCGGTCGCGGCCAGCGCGAATTGATCATCGGCGACCGGCAAACCGGCAAGACGGCCGTCGCCATCGACACAATCATCAATCAAAAACCGATCAACGCCGGCGGCGACGAATCGAAGAAGCTCTATTGCGTGTATGTCGCGGTCGGTCAGAAACGGTCTTCGGTGGCGCAGATCGTTAAGACGCTGGAGGACTATGGCGCGATGGACTATTCCATCGTCATCGCCGCCACCGCGTCAGAACCGGCGCCATTGCAGTTCCTGGCGCCCTATGCCGGCTGTGCCATGGGCGAGTTTTTCCGCGATAACGGCATGCACGCGCTGATCATCTACGATGATCTATCCAAGCAGGCGGTTGCCTATCGCCAAATGTCGCTGCTGCTGCGCCGGCCGCCGGGCCGCGAAGCCTATCCGGGCGACGTATTTTACCTGCATTCGCGCTTGCTCGAACGGGCGGCGAAAATGAACAGCGACAATGGCAGTGGCTCGCTGACCGCCCTGCCGGTCATCGAAACCCAAGCCGGTGACGTGTCGGCCTATATCCCGACCAACGTCATCTCGATTACAGACGGCCAGATCTTTCTGGAAACCGAGCTGTTCTATCAAGGCATTCGACCGGCGATCAATGTTGGCCTGTCGGTGAGCCGGGTGGGTTCGGCGGCGCAAGTCAAAGCCATGAAGCAAGTGGCCGGCACGATCAAATTGGAGCTCGCGCAATATCGTGAAATGGCGGCATTCGCGCAGTTCGGTTCCGATTTGGATGCGGCCACCCAACGCCTGCTCAATCGCGGCGCGCGTCTGACCGAACTTCTGAAACAGTCGCAGTTCTCGCCAATGACGGTCGAGGAAATGGTGGTGTCGATCTTTGCCGGCGTGCGCGGCTTCCTTGATGGTATCGACGTCAGCGAAGTCAACCGTTTCGAAGAAGGGCTTCTGGGCGAAGTGCGGGCAAAACACGGCGATATTTTGGAGACGATTCGCAACGAGGCGGCAATCTCCGATGAAACTGACGGCAAACTGACGTCGCTCATGACCGACTTTGCCAAGACGTTTGCTTGATCACGCAGTGAATACAGCGTCGACAGCCGGACCGCCCTATGCCTAGCCTCAAAAGCCTCCGCATACGGATCAACAGCGTTAAAGCAACGCAAAAGATCACCAGTGCCATGAAGATGGTGGCGGCGTCGAAGTTGCGCCGCGCGCAGGAACGGGCCGAGGCGGCGCGGCCCTATGCCGACCGCATGGATCGCATGGTGCGGTCGTTGGCCGACAGCTTGGCGGGCAATGACTCGGCGCCAGCGTTGCTGCGTGGGACTGGCAGCGACAAAGTTCACCTGTTGGTGGTTGCGACATCAGATCGTGGTCTGTGCGGTGCCTTCAACAGCGCCATCGTGCGCGCCGCGCGCCGCCATATCGAAGAGCTGACCAAAGACGGCAAAACGGTCAAATTGTTCATGGTCGGGCGCAAGGGCCGTGACCAATTGCGCCGTGACCATGAATCGATCATGGTCACCCATTTGGAGAATGTCGGCGTCGGCGGCCTGTCGTTCGACGCTGCCGACGACATCGCCGGGCAGATCACACGCATGTTCGACGGCGGCGAATTCGACGTGTGCACGCTGATCTATAACCATTTCAAGTCGGCCATGTCGCAACAGGTCACCTTTCACCAGCTGGTGCCCTTCAATAGTGCCGACGGCGGCGATGCCGCGAGCACGGCCGGGGATCCGCTTGTTGGCGCGATCTACGAATTCGAACCCGAAGAAGAGACCATTCTCGCCGAACTTTTGCCGCGTAATGTCGGCGTTCAGATTTTCCGCGGCTTGTTGGAAAACAACGCCAGTGAACAAGGTGCGCGGATGGTTGCCATGGACAACGCAACGCGCAATGCAGGTGAGATGATCGACAGCCTGACCTTGACCTACAACCGGACACGTCAGGCCGTGATTACCAAAGAGCTGATCGAGATTATTTCCGGCGCGGAAGCTGTCTGACCGCGCGACCAGACCGTCGCAGCGGCCGCAGCGGCCCGCCACAAGACATCGGAGCGAAATCATGAGTAATCCCGTCGGTCAAATTGTTCAGGTCATCGGCGCGGTGGTCGATGTGCAGTTCGATGAGCACTTGCCGGAGATCCTGAATGCGCTGGAATGCGACAATCAGGGCAATCGGCTGGTGCTTGAGGTGGCCCAACATCTGGGCGAATCGACCGTGCGCACGGTGGCGATGGACTCGACCGAAGGCCTGGTGCGCGGCGCAGAGGTGCGCGACACCGGCGCGGCGATCAGCGTGCCCGTCGGACCCGCCACTTTGGGTCGAATCATGAATGTGGTCGGCGAGCCGATCGACGAACGCGGCCCCATCGACACCACTCTGCGCGCGCCGATCCATACCGATGCGCCGGAATATGTCGACCAATCCACCGAAGCCGAGATCTTGGAAACCGGCATCAAGGTGGTCGACCTGCTGGCCCCCTATGCCAAGGGCGGCAAGATTGGCCTGTTTGGCGGCGCCGGGGTCGGCAAGACCGTCATCATTATGGAATTGATCAACAATATCGCCAAGGCCCACGGCGGGTTTTCGGTGTTTGCCGGCGTCGGTGAACGCACCCGCGAAGGCAACGATCTGTACCACGAAATGATGGAGTCGGGCGTTATCCAAACCGAGGGCGATGGCTCCAAAGCCGCCTTGGTCTATGGCCAAATGAACGAACCGCCGGGCGCCCGTGCGCGGGTGGGCCTGACCGGCTTGACGGTCGCGGAGTATTTCCGCGATCAAGAAGGTCAGGACGTGCTGTTGTTTATCGACAACATTTTCCGTTTTACCCAGGCCGGTTCGGAAGTGTCGGCACTGTTGGGGCGGGTGCCGAGCGCGGTCGGCTATCAGCCGACTTTGGCGACCGATATGGGCACCCTGCAGGAACGGATCACGACCACCAAGAAAGGCTCGATCACGTCCGTGCAGGCGATCTACGTGCCGGCCGACGACTTGACCGATCCGGCGCCGGCGACGTCGTTCAGCCATTTGGACGCGACCACCGTGCTCAGCCGCCAAATCGCCGAGCTTGGCATTTATCCGGCGGTCGATCCGCTCGACAGCACCTCGCGCATGCTCGATCCGCGCATTATCGGCGACGAACACTACACAGTGGCCCGGCGCGTCCAAGAAGTGCTGCAAACCTATAAGTCGTTGCAGGACATCATCGCGATCCTGGGCATGGACGAGCTGTCTGAGGACGATAAATTGACCGTCGCGCGGGCGCGCAAGATCCAGCGATTCCTGTCGCAACCGTTCCATGTCGCCGAAGTATTCACCGGCAAGCCAGGCAAGCTGGTCAGCTTGGACGACACCATCAAGAGCTTCAAAGCCGTGGTCGACGGTGAATGCGACGATATGCCGGAAGCCGCGTTCTATATGGTCGGCGGCCTCGACGAAGCCCGCGATCGTGCCAGGGAGATGGCCGCTGAGGCCGCCTAACTGTTATGGCCGACAAGGTTGAATTCGAACTCGTCTCGCCCGAAGCCCTGGTCGAATCGCGCCAGGTCGACATGGTCGTCGTGCCTGGAGAGGAAGGCGATTTCGGTGTGCTGCCGGGCCATGCGCCCTTCATCTCCCAAGTACGCCCGGGGTTGATCGAAATCTATGATGGTCAGAACGTCACCGATCGCCTGTTCGTCGACGGCGGGTTTGCCGAGGTCACGCCGGAACGCTGCACGGTGCTGGTCCAGGAAGCGGTGCCGCTTGGCAACTTGGATCGCGACATGGTCGATGCGCGCATCAAAGCCGCCCGTTTAGCCATAGAGGACGCCCAAAACGACGCCGAACGCGACGCCGCGGCCCACCGCCTCAAAATAGCCGAGAGCATGCAAGAGGTGCTCGCCGCCGCCCTTTAGCGGCATTTCCGTCAGGGCATTTCGCAACGCATCATCAGATGACCGTCCGTGCTGCGCAAAACAGGCCGATCGAGCAATGGCCATCACTGTCTAATTCGTTGCGAAATCGTGTCATTTCACGTCTATTACATTCTTAGGCGGCTCAGCGTTTGCCGCCGAGGTCACATTGCTTTAGGCTTATCATAACGATGTCATCATCACACGAACGGGCATGAAGGACTGGTCACTCGACGACATTCCCTGGCACGCTTTCCAGGCAGACAAAGTGGATCCGCAGTTGCTGGGCGCGGTCAAGGCCGCGGCGCTGGTCGAACATAACGGCCGCGACTACGAAACATACCTGCACAATGTCTTCCACAATGAACCCGACTTTTGCGACACCGTCACGAAATGGGCGGCGGAAGAAGTGCGCCATGGCGAAGCACTGGGTCGCTGGGCGGGGTTGGCCGACCCGGAGTTCGATTTCACGGCGTGTTTTGGCCGCTTTCGATCCGGCTATCAATTGCCGCTAAAGGCATCCGATTCCGTGCGCGGTTCGCAGGCGGGCGAACTGGTCGCGCGCTGCGTCGTCGAATCTGGAACTTCATCCTTTTATTCCGCCATGCGCCACGCTGCCGACGAACCGGTTTTACAAGAGATATGCCGTTTGATCGCGGCGGACGAATTTCGCCATTACAAATTGTTCTACGATGGGCTAATGCGCTATGTGCGCAGCGGCGAGATCGGTCGTGCTCGGCGAATTATGATTGCATTGAGCCGCGTCATCGAATCCGAGGATGAAGAACTCGCCTATGCGTATCATTGTGGCAACAAGCTGCCTGAGCCCTTCGACCGGCGCGCCTGCAGCCGCGCCTATGCGCGCCGCGCCTATCGCCTATATCGATTCGGCCATTTGCGCCAGGGGCTTGGCATGACTCTGAAGGCCGCCGGGCTGAAACCGTATGGCCGGATCGGCACGGCGCTCAGCCGCCTGTCATGGCGCTTCATGCAGTTTCGGATCCGCATGTTGGACCGGGTGGCGGCCTGACCCCGGATCGGTCCGTGTTCCGCGGACACCAATATATACACACGATTTCAATTACTTAAGAGGATTCTGATGCTCTGCGCCCGGGTATCTGTGGGGCGCACCATTTTTTTTCTGCGCCTCAACCCCCTCTGGCCAAGCGCTGCGTGTTTAGAAGCAGACCAACATGACACGGTCACCGAAACACAGCTTCCACTCACATCAACGCTTCTTAGGGGACTTGACCAATGAACGCATTTCTGAAGATCTCGGCCGCCGTCGCTGCTTTGACCGTGGTTTCCGTTTCGGCCGCTTCGGCTGACGATGTCAACTTCGACTTCACCAAGGTTAAGCAAAAAGCCGCCGTCGTGAACGTTCTGTCGAACAACGACTTCGGCAAGGAAAGCGGCGCCAAGAAGGGTGGCCTGACGGTCAACGGTGTGCTGCAGGATGCGGTCATCGCCGAGGGCAATGCCACGGTCGCGGTTGGCAACTACGCCGACGCCCGCACCCGGATCGGCACGGTCGAGAACGGTGAGATCAACGGTGTGATGCAGCGTGCCGTGATCGCCAAGGACAACGCCAACGTCGCCTACGGCAACTACGCCTACAGCCGCCTGCACATCGGCACGGCGCGTGACATCGAGGTCAATGGTGTTGTGCAGCAGGCCGTGATCGCGAAGCGCAACGCGGCGGTGTCTGTCGGCAACCACACCACCACCTGCATGGAGATTGGCACGCTCGGCACCCCCACTTGCTAAGCGGAGCCCAATCCCAACGTGACGGCTTAGAGGGCGGGACCCGCGGAAACGCATACGGGTTCCGCTCTTCGCTGCGAAACCAAGACATCAGCCCGAACGGCACCGTTCGCAACCAATGCCAACAAGGATACCGACCATGACCAAAGCAGCTTTCGTGATCGCGTTCGCCAGCGCCCTGACCATGGCCGCCGCCACCGGCGCCAGCGCTAAAGAGTTCAATCAGCGGCCCCATTTGGATTCGGGCTCTCAGTCGCGCGTCAACAGCGCGTTTGCCAAGACCTTCCTGAACCGCGGCCAAGCCCGCCGTTTGGAAGATCGCGCCAGCGACTGCGGCAATGTCAGCATCGGCAACGTCGATCCGGGCAATGGCCAAGCCCCGCGCGAGATTATCGTCGTAGCCAAGAACGTCATCAACGTTGTCGGCCCCGGCGGCTGTCGCTGATACCCCTTTGGCCGCTATCGATTGCACGTCGTCAGCTACTCACCGACCGATCGAAACTGGCGCGAGCGCCGGAAAGCGCACCACATAGTAGGGGGGCGCCGAGTCATTGACGCCCCCGTTGAGGCGCGCGGACTTGTGGAGACGATTCACAGCCGCGTAAATGTAGTTATCCGGACCGGTCGCAAATCCATCCGGCCAGTCGAGAAGATCATCGTCGGACACCAGCAGCTCATACGTGCCATCCGGCCGCGTCACGCCGATGCCCTTGGCGTTCATATCCGTGATGTAGACATTGCCGTGATCATCAATGGTGATGCCACCGCAGGGCGGCGCATTTCATGCGGCAGTGGGAAAACGGCGCGACGGCGCCATCACCCAGGTTGGAACGCCGCCGTATTATGTCAATCGGACCTATCGTGCCGATGCGCGCTTGTGGTGTTCAGGGCGCCATGGACGGCGAAGCATGGTCGAGACCAGATGATTGCCGGAAAAGTGCGTTAGTCCTGCGACGAATCGATAATGATCTCGTCACCGTTGCCGTCGTCTTCGGTTTGGTCTGATGTCGGCGCGTCATCCGCGCCCTCGTCCGTTTCGGTAGGCACCTGCGGAACGGTGGGCATCGGCAGGGGTTGCGCCTCTTCAAGCCGCTCGGGAGTCCAGAATTCTTCGTCCTCAGTGGTCTGTTCGGGCGCGTCTTTTCTTTCAACCTCGGTGTCTTTACGATCATCGTCACCACGTTCGGCGGCGCCCGCACCAGTCATGTGCATTGCTATTCCAATCCAAATCAGGGCCACTATTTCACGTTTCACACGCACCGCCTCCTTCTAACGGGATCGGCGTGCGCCCCGTTCCGGGACGCACGCCAAGCGTGTATTATCAATTGCACCGCGCGTCAACGTAGCGGAGCAAGCGCCAGGTGTTGCGATCAAAATACGGGCCCCACATTTCCTTTGGGCTGTTTATGTATTTGAATGAGTTCAGGCCGATTGCGTAGTTGTTTGCACCGGACTGCCCCACTTTCAAATCACCGATCCAACTGCCACCGCTGGAACCGCCACCGAAGGAATTGCGTTTCATTTCGACGACGCCATTGGTCACGCGCCCCCGCCAGCCTTCAATAACTTGCATATACTTGCCACTGTCAAAGTTGCTGGGATAGCCGATCGAATGAAATCGACGATAAGGGATGCCCGTGCGAAATCCGAGATGTCCTCCCTTTGACGCTTGCGCCATGCAAATAAACGCATAATCCCACTTGTACGGCCATTGCGCCGTGTACCAATTCTTGTAGATGGCGATGAATCTCGGCGATGCAAGTTGACCATTGCCATTGGCGTAGGCGCGGTAAAAACGGTGATTGTTGTACCAGCGTTTGTTCCTTCGATCATAAACGCAATGTGCGGCCGTCATCAGCACACGGCGATCAGCCACATATTGTGCCGAGCAATACGCCGTTCTAGGCGTTCTAAAATAGAGTTTGCCGCCGGCGGAGAACGGGAAAACCTTTACATTCGCGCGACGTGACGCGCCAAGGGCCGGGTCTTCCAAATCCTCATCGCTGGCGTCCTCGGCCTGCGCCGACTCGATCACTTCCGGCTCTGAGTCCGCCAGTTCATCAATCATGTCGGCCTCGGTCGGCGCCAGAAACTCCTCGAATTGCTCTTCCGAGATAACCGGCAGTTCGACAGGCTCGGCAAACTCTAGCTGTTCCTCAACCCAGAAGGCGTCCGCCTCTGCCGCCATGTCCTCTTGAATTTCGAGGACATCGATAGACTGGTCTGCCGCGCCCCCTTCATCTCCAGTGTCAATATCTTGAGCAAGAGCGGTGCCCGCCAAGATCAAGCAAGCTCCGATCATGCTCATAGGTCCACGCACACACATCATGATTAACCTCCCTCTTTCTAAAAACCCAAGTCTCCAATAAACGAGAAACAAACATTGCAACAAACAAACCTAACCGCGTAATTTACCTGGGATTGTTTCATTCGATACCAAACATGGATTGATCGACTGCTTTCCATACTCTCTCATTGTTCAAAAATACTGTTTATATTGGTAGACTTAATTGTCCTTTCCTCAGCATATCGCATTGCAATTACTTGCTTATTTTTTTTCTGAAAGTATTTATTTGTATTTCATTTCCTCGCGAAGGAAGAATGTCAAACAAACGCCGGCACACATTCAACATGGCGATCTGCAGGTCACCGCAGAAAGAACCCGTATTACGTGTGTTTATGGACCATAACACACGTTAAAGTCGTTATTCTACTGAAAAGATTTCCTCGGCAACAAAAAGACTGCCACCGATTCTAATTCGGGAATTTGTTATGGCATCACGCGTTTGGGGGATATTCGGTCACTCTGGTGGCACCATTCCGGCTGCGCGACTTGGACGTCAATGCCACGTAAACGCCAACAGCCGACGTAATAGTTCACGTGCGGCCAGCACGTTCTGTTTTCATTCGTCCGACTTAAAAACAATCACAGCGACCGCTGACCTACCAAGTCGAAGCGCTGTATTGCTATCAATCGCGTCAGATATGGATGGTATGGCCGAAAGAGGCGACGGCGGCGGCTTCCATCACCGCTTCGTTGAGCGTCGGATGGGCGTGACAGGTGCGCGCGATATCTTCCGCCGCGCCGCCGAATTCCATTACGATGGCGGCCTCGGCGATGAGCGCGCCGGCGTCGCTGCCCAGAATGTGCACGCCCAGCACCCGGTCGGTTTGCGCGTCGACGAGTACTTTGCACAGGCCCGCGGTGTGGCCGACGGTCTTGGCTCGGCTGTTGGCCATGAACGGAAATTTGCCGGCCCGATAGTCGACGCCAGCCGCCTTCAGCTCTTCTTCGGTCTTACCGACCGAGGCGACTTCGGGATCGGTGTAAACCACCGCCGGGATCACGTCATAGTTCACCGCACCCGCCTTGCCGGCGATGCGTTCGGCGACCGCGATCCCCTCAAAGGATGCCTTGTGCGCCAACATCGGCCCGGGTATGACGTCGCCGATCGCATAGATTGACGGCACATTGGTACGAAACGCGGCGTCGACGGTGATAAAGCCGCGACCATCGGTGGCCACACCCACACCGTCCAATCCCAAGCCATCGGTATGGGGCTTCCGGCCCACCGCAACCAACACCACGTCCGTGTCGATGGTTTCGCATTTGCCACCGGCCGCCGGCTCGATGGTCAGCTTGACGCGATTGCCTTTGGCTTTGGCGCCGGTGACCTTTGACGATAGTTTGAACGCCAGGCCCTGGGCCGAAAGCTGACGATGAAATTGCTTGGCGACCTCACCATCCATGGTTGGCACGATGCGATCAAGAAACTCGACCACGGTGACAGTGGTGCCCAGGCGCGCCCAAACCGACCCCAGCTCCAGCCCGATATAGCCGCCGCCAACCACCACCATCGACTGCGGCACGGCGTCGAGCGCCAGCGCGCCGGTCGAACTGACAATGCGTTGTTCGTCGATGTCGAGCCCCGGCAGCGTCGTCGGCACCGACCCCGTGGCGACGACAATATGATCGGCGCCGAGCTGTTGGGTGGCGCCCGAGTCCGATGTCACGATCACTTCGTTGGTGCCGCTGATACGGCCGGCGCCGGCCACGTGGCTGACCTCGTTCTTTTTGAACAGGCCTTGAATGCCCTTGGTAAAGGTACCGACCACCTTGTCCTTTTCCGCCATCATGGCCGACAGGTCCAAGGACAGGCCCTTGGTCTTGATGCCATGGGCGGCGAAGTGATGGGCCGCCTCGTAATAGCGCTCGGACCAATGCAGCAAAGTTTTCGAAGGAATGCAGCCCACGTTCAGACAAGTGCCGCCCAGAGTCGGGCGGCTTTCGACACAGGCCACCGAAAGACCCTGTTGGGCGGCGGCAATCGCGGCGACATAGCCGCCGGGTCCACCGCCTATGACAACGACATCATGGTTGGCATCGGCCATCCGAGCGCCCTCTTTAGCTGACTAAATATCCAACATGATGCGGTGCGGGTCTTCGATACATTCTTTGATCCGCACCAGGAAGGTCACGGCCTCGCGCCCATCGATGATGCGATGGTCATAGGACAAGGCCAGATACATCATCGGCCGCAGTTCGATCTTGTCACCCACCGCCATCGGCCGCTTGTCGATCTTGTGCATGCCGAGAATCGCCGACTGCGGCGCGTTCAAGATCGGTGTCGACATCAGGGAACCATAGACACCGCCGTTGGTGATCGTGAAGGTGCCGCCGGTCATATCCGACACTGTTAGTTTGCCGTCACGCGCTTTTTGGCCGAACTCTTTGATCGTGCGCTCGACATCGGCGAAGCCCATCTGGTCGGCATCGCGCAGGACCGGCACTACCAAGCCCTGGGGCGCGCCGACCGCGACGCCGACGTTGTAGTAATCCTTGTAGACGATGTCGTCGCCATCGATTTCGGCGTTGACCGCTGCTTGCTCTTTGAGCGCGACGATCGCCGCCTTGACGAAGAACGACATGAACCCCAAGCGGATGCCATAGCGCTTTTCAAAGCCATCGCGATATTGGGCACGCAACGCCATCACATTGGTCATGTCCACCTCGTTAAAGGTGGTCAGCATGGCCGCCGTATTTTGCGCTTCCTTGAGCCGGCCAGCAATCGCCCGGCGCAGGCGCGACATCGGTTCGCGGCGTTCGCGTGCTTCGCCGGCCGCCGGGGCGCGGACGGGGGCCGGCGCGGGTACCGGCGCCTTGGCGACAGGCGGAGCCGGCGCAGGTGATGGCGCCGGCGGCTGTTGCTGCTGTTCCAGCGCGGCCAAGACATCACCCTTCAGGATCCGCCCATCCTTGCCTGTCGCAGCAATGGATTCGGGCGCGACGTCATGTTCGGCGAGCAAACGCCGCACGGCCGGCGACATCGGTATGCCGGCGCCCGCGTCGGCATGCGGCACGGATCCGGTTTCCGGGCTCACCGGCTCTGTTTCCGCGGGCGCCCCCGCGCCATTTCCCGACTTGCTCGTTGGGGCCGTTGGGGCCGCGGCCGGGACCTCACCCTCAGCGATGCGGGCCAAAAGCGCGCCCACTTCAACATTCTCGCCTTCGCTGACGATCACTTCGGCCAATGTACCGGCGCTTTCGGCGACCACCTCCAGATTGACCTTATCGGTCTCCAACTCGACGATGACTTCGTCACGCTGAACCGTTTCGCCACTTGACTTGAACCATTTGGCAACCGTGGCCTCGGTCACGGATTCGCCTAGCTCTGGCACCACAACGTCGATCGTCATTGTTCACACCACCTTCGACTTATCGCAACTGTGCGCCGCACCCAGATCACCCATGCACCAGCGCCTCGTCGATTAGATTTGCCTGTTCACGCTGATGCACCTTGATGAAGCCGGTGGCCGGCGAGGCCGCTTCGTCGCGTCCGGCATAGCGCGGCCGCGTGGCCTTCACATCCAGACTGCCCAAAACGTCCTCAATGCGTGGTCCAACAAATGTCCAGGCGCCCATATTCTTGGGCTCTTCCTGACACCACACGACGTCAGCATTTCCATATTGAGAAAGTTCAGCCGCTAATGACTGGTCTGGAAACGGCGCCAATTGTTCGATCCGAACAATCGCGACGTCGTCGATGCCGCGATCTTCGCGCGCCTCGAGCAGATCGTAATAGACCTTGCCCGTACATAACACCACACGCCGGACATCGGCCGCTTTAGCGATTTTCTGGCTCTCTGGCAGCACCCGGCGAAACGCGCTGCGCCCGCTAAACTCGGCCAACTTCGACACGCAGCGTTTGTGGCGCAACAGTGATTTCGGCGTCATCAGTATCAGCGGTTTACGGTACTTGCGATGCAGTTGGCGACGCAGCACATGGAAATGATTGGCCGGTGTCGTGCAATTGGCGATCTGGATATTGTCGTCGCCAAACAGTTGCAGGTAACGCTCCAAGCGCGCCGAGCTGTGTTCCGGCCCCTGGCCCTCATAGCCGTGCGGCAGCAGCATCACCAAACCCGACATACGCAGCCATTTGCTTTCCCCAGAGCTGATGAACTGGTCGATGATCACCTGTGCACCATTGGCGAAATCGCCAAACTGGGCTTCCCACATGACCAGGCAATTGGGATCGGCCAAGGTGTAGCCATATTCGAAACCCAGTACCGCCGCCTCTGACAGCATCGAATCGATGACCTCAAACCGGGCCTGGTCCGGCGCCAAGTTGTTGAGTGGAATATAGCGTTCTTCGGTGAGCTGATCGGACAAAACCGCATGCCGCTGGGAAAACGTACCACGGCCGCTGTCCTGGCCGCTGAGGCGCACCGGCTTGTGCTCGACCAACAAGGTGCCGAACGCCAAGGCTTCCGCCGTTGCCCAATCGATGGCGCGGCCGGTTTCGATCGCGGTGCGCCGGGTCTCCAGGAACCGCGCGATTTTGCGATGCGCATTGAACCCTTCGGGAAAGCGGCACAACGCCGCGCCGATTTGTTTGAGCGCCCCGGTCGGCACCGCGGTCTTGGCCTTTGGCTCGCCTTCCGGCGGCGCCTCAAACCCGGACCACTTGCCTTCCAGCCAATCCGCCTTGTTGAGTCGGAAGCCCTTCGACGCCTCGAAGTCTGCATCCAACCTGCTATGGAAATCGCGCAGCCGCTTGTCGGCCTCACCGGCCGTCAACACACCGTCGGTGACCAAACGCTGGGTATAAATCTGCCGCGTGGTCGCGTGTTCGGCGATCTTTTTATACATCAACGGTTGGGTGAAACTGGGCTCGTCGCCTTCATTGTGGCCATACCGCCGGTAGCAAAATATGTCGAGCACGACGTCGCGATGAAAGTGACAGCGATATTCGGCGGCGAAGTGGGCCGCGTGGGCAACCGCCTCTGGATCGTCGCCATTCACATGGATGATCGGCGCCTGCACCATTTTGCCAACGTCAGACGGGTAGGGCGAGGAGCGGGAAAACCCAGGGCTGGTGGTAAAGCCGATCTGGTTGTTGACGATGATGTGAATCGTGCCGCCGGCGCGATAGCCGCGCAGTTCGGACAAGCCAAACGTTTCGGCCACCAAGCCTTGGCCGGCGAATGCGGCATCGCCATGCAACAAAATGCTCATCACCCGCTTGTGCGCCAAGTCGCCAATCATAGTTTGCTTGGCACGTACCTTGCCCAACACCACCGGATTGACCGCCTCTAAATGTGACGGATTGGCCGTCAGCGATAGATGCATGGGCTTGCCATTGCTCAGCTCACGATCAGCCGAGGTGCCAAGATGGTACTTGACGTCGCCCGAACCCTGGACATCTTCCGGGTTGGCGGCCTCGCCCTGAAATTCGGCAAACAGCTGCTGATAGGATTTGCCCATCACGGTGGCTAGTACATTCAAGCGGCCGCGATGGGGCATGCCCAAGACAATCTCGTCGACGCCCAAATCGCTGGAGACGCGAATAATCGATTCCATGGCGGGGACCAACGATTCCGCGCCTTCGATGGAAAACCGCTTGGCACCCCGATATTTGAGATTCAAATAGCGCTCAAAGCCCTCTGAGCGTTCCAGCTGATCAAGAATCTCCATCCGCTCCTGCGCCGAAAAAGCGGTCCGATTGAGCGTGTTTTCGACCCGCTGCTGAATCCACGATTTCTCCACCGGATATTGGATATGCATGAACTCGACACCGATCTTGGTGCAGTAAACCTGCTGCAAGATCGACAGGATTTGACGCAACGTCGCGGTTTCCTGGCCGAGCACGCCATCGATAAAAAAGCTTCGATCGAAATCAGAGTCGGTGAAGCCATAGGTGGCCGGATCAAGTTCCGGGTGATGGCGTTCGGACTCAAGCCGCAATGGATCAAGATCGGCAATCAAATGACCGCGCACCCGATAGGCGCGGATCAGCATCAAAACGCGCAACGAGTCGCGCGTGACACGGCGCGCCGCGTCGGCGTTCTCCGCGCCCGTCGCCTGCGCCGCACGCAGCCCCAAGCCCTCAGGCGCATCGCTGAGTTCCTCGAAGAACGTCCGCCAACTGGGGTCGACCGCCGCCGGATCGCTGCGGTAGGCCTCGTAGATCTGCTCCAGGAATGCGCCATTGGCCCCGGACAAGAACGAAAGATCACTGGTCTGCATAGTTCATCTTCACCCGTCACACAGACACGCCGCGCTGCGCGGGCGGCCCGGCGGGCGCCATGTGCGGGCGGTGCCTAGCTGTTGAGCGCCGCCTGCATGGTTTGACCGATTGTCGCCGGCGAGTCGGCAACAATGACATTGGCTTCCTTCAGGGCCGCGATTTTCTCCTCGGCGCCGCCCTTGCCACCCGAGATAATCGCCCCGGCATGCCCCATGCGCCGTCCCGGTGGCGCGGTCAAACCGGCGATAAAGCCGACCACCGGCTTGGAATTGCCGGCTTCGACCAAGAACGCCGCGGCATCTTCTTCGGCCGTGCCGCCGATTTCGCCGATCATGATCATCGCCTCGGTTGCCGGGTCTTCCATAAAACCCTGCAAGCAGTCGATGAAATTCGTGCCGTTGACCGGATCGCCACCAATCCCAACACATGTGCTTTGGCCCAATCCGACCGCCGTCGTCTGGGCCACAGCCTCATAGGTCAGGGTACCTGAACGCGAGACGATGCCAACCTTTCCCGGCGTATGGATGTGGCCCGGCATGATGCCGATCTTGCATTGCCCCGGGGTGATCACGCCCGGGCAATTGGGGCCGACCAAGCGCGTCTTTGACTCGCCCAAAATGCGTTTCACGCGCACCATATCGGCCACCGGTATCCCTTCAGTGATGCACACCACCAAATCGAGCCCGGCATCAACCGCCTCGAGAATCGCGTCGGCGGCAAATGGTGGCGGTACATAGATCACCGAGGCATTGGCGCCGGTGCCGTCAACAGCTTGGCGCACAGTGTCGAACACCGGCAAATCGATATGGGTGCTACCGCCTTTGCCCGGCGTGACGCCGCCAACCATGTTGGTGCCATAGGCGATGGCCTGTTCCGAATGAAAGGTGCCTTGCTGACCGGTAAAACCCTGGCAAATGACCCGCGTATTCGCATCGATAAATATGGCCATCAGGCTGCTTCCCTTACCGCGGCGACAACCTTGCTGGCAGCGTCGGCCAAATCCGTGGCCGGCACGATCGCCAATCCCGATTGCGCGAGAATGCGGTTGCCGAGTTCAACGTTGGTGCCTTCCAACCGCACCACCAGCGGCACATGGACGCTGACCTCGCGCGCCGCGGAGACAATGCCCTCGGCGATCACGTCACAGCGCATGATGCCACCGAAAATATTGACCAACACGCCTTCAACATCGGGGTCGGACAAGATCAGCTTAAAAGCTTCCGTCACCCGCTCGCCGGTCGCGCCGCCACCGACATCCAGGAAATTGGCCGGCGCGCCACCATTGAGCTTGATGATATCCATGGTCGCCATGGCCAGGCCGGCGCCATTGACCATGCAGCCGATCGTGCCGTCGAGCTTGATGTAGTTCAAATCGTGGCGCGATGCTTCCAGCTCACGCGGGTCTTCTTCGCTTTCGTCGCGCAATTCGACGATTTCCGGATGGCGAAACAGCGCGTTGTCGTCGAAGTTCATTTTCGCGTCCAAGGCGATAATGTCGCCGGCGCCGGTCACCACCAGCGGATTGATCTCAACCAGGCTGGCATCGGTGGCGATATAGGCATCGTACACCGCGCGCATGAACTTGACCGCCGCGTTGACCTGCCGTCCTTCCAATCCCAATCCAAACGCCAGTTGCCGGGCATGAAACGGTTGCATGCCGACCGCCGGGTCCACGGTCACGCGGTAGATCTTCTCCGGTGTCTTGGCCGCCACCTCTTCGATATCCATGCCGCCTTCGGCCGAAGCCATGACAGTCACGCGACTGGACGCGCGATCGAGCAGCACGCCGAGATAGAGCTCGCGCGCGATGTCGCAGCCTTCTTCGATGTACACACGGCTGACGCGTTGGCCGGCCGGTCCGGTCTGATGGGTGACCAGGTTCATGCCGATGATTTCCTCGGCGAACTGGCCAACTTCATCGAGCGAACGGGCCAGTTTGACACCGCCCCCCTTGCCGCGCCCGCCGGCGTGGATTTGGGCTTTGACAACCCAGACCGAACCGCCGAGTTCCGAAGCGGCATCGTGGGCTTCCTTGCGCGTATAGGCAACGCGGCCACGGGGCACCGCGACGCCGAACTTCGACAGAAGCGCTTTCGCTTGATATTCGTGAATGTTCATCTTGGCATGCCTGCGGTTATGCGACCGCGAACGGGATCGGAGCCGCGGCTTGGGCTATCCCTATGTTTATAGGTTTCAAACGCACGTGGACAACCGCGCAGCGATGGATTTCTGGCGGAATTGCACCAGATCGCGCGCGTTGCGATCACCCCCCACGGTTTAGCGCGCCGGCGTTCGACGTGGTCGCCCACGGACGGATGACGCCTTGCCGGTTCGTTTGGTGGCGCGCCGTCCCGGCTTCGCCAGGGCGGCCTTTTTTGCCGGTGCTTTCGCCGCCCTGACGGGCGCTTGTTTGCGCATCCGAATAACCGAATCGACCAACCCGCGCACGGCCGCCACCGACTTCTTGAACATCGCTTGTTCAGATTTGTTCAAGGCGATTTCGACGACCCGCTCAGCGCCACCAGCGCCAATCACGACAGGTACGCCAACATACAGACCGCGCACGCCGTACTCGCCGTCCAAATGCGCCGCGCATGGCAAGATACGCTTTTTGTCTTTCAAATAGGCTTCGGCCATTTGAATTGCCGACGACGCCGGCGCATAAAAAGCTGACCCGGTCTTGAGCAAACCGACGATTTCCGCGCCGCCATCGCGGGTGCGCTGAACGATTTCGTTGAGCCGCGTACGCGTCGTCCAACCCATCTTGACCAAATCGGGCAACGGGATGCCGGCGACCGTTGAATAGCGCGGCAACGGCACCATTGTGTCGCCATGGCCACCGAGCACAAACGCGGTCACGTCTTCGACCGACACATCGAATTCCTCGGCCAGGAAATAGCGGAACCGGGCTGAGTCCAAGATACCGGCCATGCCCACCACTTTGTTGTGCGGCAGACCGCTGGCCTCACGCAGGGCCCAGACCATGGCGTCCAATGGGTTGGTGATGCAGATGACAAACGCGTTCGGGCAATATTTGCGAATGCCGGTGCCGACGGCGTCCATGACCTTGGTATTGGTGCCGATCAAATCATCGCGGCTCATACCCGGCTTGCGCGCCACGCCAGCGGTCACGATCACCACATCGGCGCCCTTGATGGCGGTGTAGGCAGTGGCGCCAACCAGACGCGCGTCGAACCCCTCGACCGGCGCCGACTCTGCGATGTCCAAACTTTTGCCTTCGGGCAAACCGCTGACAATATCGAACAACACCACGTCGCCCAGTTCCTTCAAACCGACAAGGTGGGCGAGCGTGCCACCGATATTGCCAGCGCCGATCAAGGCAATTTTCGTGCGCGCCATGACTAGTCCCTATTGTGGATACGGTGTTGCGGGATTTCGGATTGTCTTGAAATTGCGGGCACCCAACGCGGCCGCATGACGGTTTCGTAGCTTAGATTACCGGTCTCTGCAAGGCCCAGGCCACGGTTTACGCCGCGCGTTCTTGTCCCAAATATGTGGACGTTTGCATTTCGATGAGCCTGGAAACGGTTCGCTGAAATTCGAATGCGCCCGTGCCGTGGGGATACAGGGCTTCAGGTGGACCGTCGGCGCTGCACAGCAATTTCACACCTTGCTCATAGAGAACATCGATCAAGGTTGCAAAACGCCGCGCCTCATTGCGCTGTTCCGGCGCCATGCGCGGGATCTGTTCCAGGAACACCGTATGATAGCGCGCGGCGATGGCAAGATAGTCCGCCGCGCCGAGCGCCGCACCGCATAGTTCATTAAAGCTGAACCTGGCGATGCCGCCATGGGCCACAGGCACCGTCATTGTCCGCCCTTGGACGGTTAGACTTTCCTCGATCGCCTCGGCATGGCCGACCAAGCGTGCGAAACACTGTTCCAAGGCAGCCGCGCTGTCGCCGTTGAGTGGCGTGAAATAAACCGCCATATCGCGCAAACCATCAAGGCGATAGTCGTGCCCACCCTCAAGCGCCAAAATGTCTAAGCGTTCCTTGAGTAACGCAATAAATGGCAGAAACCGATCCCGTTGCAGTCCCCCCTGATAAAGTTCATCCGGTGCCCGGTTCGACGTCGCCACCACCACCACACCACGGTCAAACAACGCCGCAAACAGCCGCGACATGATCAATGCATCGGCCACATCGCGCACTTCGAACTCATCAAAACACAGCAACCACGCCTCGGCCGAGAGCGCGTCGGCGAGCGGCGGAATCGGGTCGGCGGCACGTCCATTGCGGCGCGCCCGCATTTGCTGGCGCCAGGCGTGAATACGGCCATGTACGTCGACCATGAAACGATGGAAATGGGTGCGTCGCACCGACTCGGTTGGTGCGGCATCGTGAAATAGGTCCATGACCATGGTCTTGCCGCGACCGACACCGCCAAAAATATACAGCCCCAGTGGCGGCGGCGCCGGTTTGGCAAGCCCCAAACGGTGCCGCCAACCGCGATCACCGGGCTGGTGATGTCGCAGTCGGCGATGGAGCAATTGCAGCTTTTCCACCGCCAGTTCCTGCGCGGGATCAGGGCGCAACGCGCCCGTCGCCAATAGTGCCCGATAGGCGGCAATCGGTTCGTCGGTCATGACAGTGATATAGGCCGCGACGCCGCCATTCACCGTCGGCGGCGCCGGGCGAGTTTGCGCCTTAGCGCATGGTCGGCATGGTGTAGACGGCGCCTTGGCGAATCCCCGACGGCCAGCGCGCCGTCACCGTCTTGATGCGGGTATAGAAGCGCACCGCATCCATGCCGTGTGCATTGGAGGACCCGAACAGCGAGCGTTTCCAGCCGCCAAAGCTGTGATAGGCGACCGGCACGGGGATCGGCACATTGACGCCGATCATGCCAATGTTGGCGCGGTTGGCGAAATCACGCGCCGCGTCGCCATCGCGCGTAAAAATGGCCGCGCCGTTGCCATATTGATTTTCGCGCACCAATTTCAGCGCGCCGTCATAGTCATCGGCACGGACCACCGACAAGACCGGGCCAAAAATCTCTTGCTGGTAGATATCCATGTCCGGCGTGACCTTGTCGAACAGGCAACCGCCCATGAAAAAGCCGTTATCGTAGCCTTGCAGGGTGGTCTCGCGGCCGTCGACCAAAAGCTCGGCGCCTTGAGCAACGCCGGAATCGACCAACCCCTTAATCCGATGCAACGCCGCGCCGGTGACCACGGGCCCCATTTCCGCTTCGGGATCGTTATAAGGACCGATCTTAAGGCTCTGCACCCGCGGCACCAGACGGTCGAGCAACGGTCCGGCGCTGTCGCCAACCGCAACCGCAACCGACACCGCCATACAGCGCTCGCCGGCGGAACCATAGGCCGCCCCCATCAGCGCATCGGCAGCCTGATCCATGTCGGCGTCAGGCATCACCACCATGTGATTCTTCGCGCCACCAAGCGCTTGCACGCGTTTGCCGTGGCCGCTGCCCGTGGCGTAGACATATTCCGCGATCGGCGTCGAACCGACGAAACTGACCGCCTGAACGCGCGCATCGGTCAGCAGCGTGTCGACCGCTTCTTTGTCGCCGTGAACCACATTCAACACGCCCTTTGGCGCACCGGCCTCGGTCAGCAACTGCGCGAGCCGTACGGGGCAAGACGGGTCCTTTTCGGATGGCTTCAACACGAACGTATTGCCGCACGCCACCGCCAGCGGAAACATCCACAATGGGATCATCGCCGGAAAGTTGAACGGCGTGATACCGGCGACCACCCCCAAAGGTTGGCGCATGGAAAACGAATCGACATTGGTACCGACCGCTTCGGTAAATTCGCCCTTCAGCAAATGCGGGATACCGCAGGCGAATTCGACCACTTCAAGACCACGGGTGATCGACCCTTTGGCGTCGGCGAGCGTCTTGCCATGCTCCTTGCCGACCAGTTCGGCAAGCTCGTCCATGTGGCTTTCGATCAACGATTTGAATCGAAACATCACCCGCGCGCGCTGGATCGGCGGTGTCGCCGCCCACTCGCCGCTCGCCGCCTCGGCCGCCGCGATTGCCTGGCCAACCGTCGCCGCGCTGGCATAGGCGACATGTCCGGCAACTTCGCCGGTCGCCGGATTGAAAATCTCACCCTGGCGGTCGCCGACCCCGTCTGCGGCCACACCGTTAATATAGTGGGACACCGTATACGTCATCTCGTTGCCTCCTTGGTCGTCCGACGTCCCACGCCGGCCGCGTTCTAACGTGATCACCCAAGCGGTCGTGGCCCGCCTACAAGTAGCCGAGTTCGCGCCACTCCGCATAGTTGGTGCGGAATTCTTGCAGCGACTCCCAGGCGCGGGCGAAATCCGGATCTTTCTCCGCTTCTTCCGCGGCCACCTCGACCCAGGCGGATTCAAACGCCGCCAGCATAGTGTCGTCCCATTGGTGCAAGACGACGCCTTTCTCCTTCAAGAATTCTAATGCTGGCACCTGCAAGGCCTCGCCTTCGGCGATGCTCCGTCGCACACTGTTGCCGCAAGCCGATTCAAACTGCCGCTGCTGTGCCGTCGGCAACGCATTCCACTTGTCCAAATTGACGATCATGTCGGCCCACGTCGACTGTTGATGCCAACCCGGGAAGTAATAATGCTTGGCGACTTGGTAAAAGCCGAGGTCGCGATCGATCGCCGGGCTGGCATACTCGGTCGCGTCAATCGTCCCGAGTTCCAGGGCCGGAAAAATGTCGCCACCGGCGAGCAACTGGGTGGAAACACCAAGCTTCTCCATGACCCGCGCACCCAGGGCGAAAAAGCGCATTTTGAGGCCCTTTAGGTCGTCCGGCGACGTGATTTCTTTGCGGAACCAGCCAGACGCCTCGGGCGGAAACAGGCCACACAAGACGCCCTTGATATTGTGCTTGGCGTAAATCTCGTCATAGATCTCTTGGCCACCGCCATAGTAGATCCACGCCATGTATTCGGCCGATGCCGGACCGAATGGCACCGACGCGAAAATTTGCAGTGCCGGCGCCTTGCCGGCCCAGAAACCCGGTGTCGCCCAGCCGACATCGATCGAACCGCTGGATACTGCGTCGAAGATCTCCAGCGCGGGAACCAAGGCGCCCGGTTCATAGAACTGCAATTTCAGCTGTCCGTCCGACATGGCGTCGAGATTGGTGACGAAATCTTTGGCCAGCGGCCCCAAGATCGGCGTTGTACCGGCATAGGCACTGGCAAGCTTCCAACGCGTCTTTGATCCGCCGGCAGCGACCTCGGGCGCCGCAGCGTCGGTCTCGGCCGTGGCTGTGGCCGTGTCGGTCGTTGTCTGTTGGCCGGGGCCGAAGGCATAACGATCCACCAACACACCAGCGACGATGCCGATAATTAGGCCCGCGATGAGTCCTCCGCGCATGGCTCCCTCCCGATGGTCATGAGCTGATTGTGGACAAGACGGGGCGTCGCGATACGGACGAAGGCTTCATCTGATTCGTTGACGCCACGTGCCTGGCTACAATAGTGCAAATGTCGCGTCAGGTCAGCTCTCGGCGTCAGCCCGCGACGGGCAGACCACCATGGCTGACCAAAACCGCCACATAGCCGCAATAAAGTAAAACCATAACCACGCCATGACCCCGGTTCAGGCGCTGCGCCCACAAGGCCAATCCGACCAAGGCCGCGGTGACCGCCATCATGATCCACAGATCGAACGCGACCAAGGGCACCGGCACCGGCACCGGCTGGACGACCGCGCTGGCGCCGGCAATGCCGTACATGTTGAACATGTTGCTGCCCATGGCGTTGCCGATCGACAAGGCCGCTTGCCCACGCAGCGCGGCCATGACCGAGGCAGCAAGTTCCGGCAACGACGTGCCCAAGGCGATCAAGGTCAACCCGATCACCGCTTCCGACAGGCCGGCCATCCGCGCGATCGCGACCGCACCTTCGACCAGGAAGTGGGCGCCGAACACCACACCCACGAGTCCGGCAACGGTCAACAGGGCCGCGACCGGGAAGGATTGGCCCGTGCCTTCCAATTCCGCGACCGCCTCGATGCCACCACCGGCGGCCGACAAGCGCCTTGCGGCGCGGAACGACCAAGTTGTATAGGTGACGATCGCCAACACCATAATCGCACCGACCAAGCGCGAGATCGTGCCGAACTGGCACAGAACCACAAACGCGACCGTGCCGATGATGAGCGCCCACCCATCCCGGCGCAAGGTCTGAGGATCCGCGACCACCGGCGACATGGCGGCGGCGACACCGACGATCAGCAACACGTTCGCCGTGTTGGAACCGATCACGTTACCCAGAACAATGTCGGGATGCCCGGTCAGCGCCGCTTGCACGCACACCACAAGTTCCGGCGCCGATGTGCCAATGGCAACCACGGTCAAACCGATCACCATCGGCGTCACACCAAGGCGCCGCGCCAACGTCACCGCGCCCCGCACCAACCCCTCGCCGCCGGCGATCAATAGAACGATGCCGGCGCCGACATAAACAAAACTCATGAAAGACCGTCCACAAAGGCGGACATTACAGCATCAATGTAGCGAGGCGAAACGCGGCGTTTAGCGCCGCGCCACCATCATCTTTTTGATTTCGGCGATGGCTTTGCCGGGATTGAGCCCCTTCGGGCAGGTGTTGGTGCAGTTCATGATCGTGTGGCAACGGTACAGCCGATACGGATCTTCCAAATCATCAAGCCGTTCACCGGCGGCTTCATCGCGGCTGTCCGCCAACCACCGATAGGCCTGCAATAACACCGCCGGGCCCAAATAGCGATCGCCATTCCACCAATAGCTCGGACAACTTGTCGAGCAACAGAAACACAGAATGCATTCGTAGAGCCCATCCAGCCGCTTGCGATCATCTGGCGATTGCCGGCGCTCACGGTCAGGCGGCGGCGGCGTTCGCGACTGCAACCAGGGCTTGATTGATTCATACTGGGCATAGACGGCGGTTAGATCGGGGACCAAGTCCTTGATCACCGGCAAGTGCGGCAATGGGTAGATTTTAATGTCGCCCTTGATGTCGCTGATATACTTGGTGCAGGCGAGCGCATTGGTGCCGTCAATATTCATCGCGCATGAGCCGCAGACCCCTTCGCGACAAGAACGGCGGAATGTCAGGGTCGAATCGATCTCGTTTTTGATCTTGATCAGAGCGTCCAGGACCATGGGGCCGCAGCGGTCGAGATCAAGCTCATAGGTGTCGAGGCGCGGGTTGGCGCCGTCGTCGGGAAACCAACGATAGACCTGAACACGCTTGATTTTTTTTGCACCAGCCGCCGCCTCATATGTGGTGCCCGTGTGCACGCGGGAATTTGCTGGCAGCGCCATTTCAGCCATTGTTGTCCGGTCCTCGCTGGTGTGGGAGCGCTAGTAGACCCGCGCTTTGGGTGGAAAGGCTTGCACGTCGTTGCTGAGTGGCGTCATGTGCACCGGTCGATAGTCTATACGCGGCACACCGTCTTCACCGCACCAGGCGATGGTGTGTTTCATCCATTCATCATCATCGCGTTCCGGGTAGTCCTCGCGGGCATGCGCGCCACGGCTCTCGGTGCGGTTGTGCGCCGACCGCATGGCGACGACGGCCTGGAACATCAGATTGTCCAGCTCCAAGGTCTCGACCAAATCGGAATTCCAGATCATCGATCGGTCGGCGACCTTCAGCGCCTCACGCTGCGCCCAAAGCGCGGTCATGTTCTCAACGCCTTCGGTCAGCACATCGCCGGTGCGAAACACCGCGCAGTGACTTTGCATCAACCGCTGCATGTCCAAGCGCAGGGCCGCCGTCGGCGTTTGGCCCTTGGCATGGCGGAACCGGTCCAACCGCGCCAGCGCCTTATCGCTGGCATCATTCGGCAAATCCTTATGGGCCGTGCCGGGCGTGACCACGTCAGCCGCGCGGTCGGCCGCGGCACGGCCGAAAACCACCAGATCAAGCAAGGAATTTGAACCCAAACGATTGGCGCCGTGCACCGACACGCACGCGGCTTCACCGATTGCCATCAAGCCGGGCACGATACTGTCCGGATTACCATTGGCGACAGTCACCACCTCGCCATGATAATTGGTTGGCACACCACCCATATTGTAGTGGCAGGTAGGCAACACAGGGATCGCTTCGTGGGTCACGTCCACACCGGCGAAGATACGCGCCGTCTCGGCGATCCCCGGCAGCCGTTCGTTGATCAAATCCGCATCCAAATGTTCGAGATGCAGATGAATGTGATCCTTTGACTCGCCGATGCCGCGGCCCTCGCGGATTTCGATCGTCATGGCGCGACTTACCACGTCGCGCGAGGCCAAATCCTTGGCGCTCGGCGCATAGCGCTCCATGAAGCGCTCGCCTTCCGAATTGGTCAAATAGCCGCCTTCGCCGCGCACGCCTTCGGTGATCAGGCAGCCCGCGCCATAAATCCCAGTCGGGTGGAACTGGACAAATTCCATGTCCTGACACGGCAAGCCGGCGCGCAGCACCATGGCGTTGCCGTCGCCGGTGCAGGTGTGCGCGGAGGTACAAGAGAAATACGCGCGACCATAGCCGCCGGTGGCCAGAACCACACTGTGGGCGCGAAACCGGTGAATCGTGCCGTCGTCCAAGTTCCACGCCATGACACCGCGGCAGGTGCCATCGTCATCGTCCATGATCAGGTCGAGGGCGACATACTCGATGAAAAACTCAGCATGGTGACGCAAAGATTGCTGATACAAGGTGTGCAGGATGGCATGGCCCGTGCGGTCGGCCGCGGCACAGGTCCGTTGCGCGGTGCCTTCACCAAAATGGGTGGTCATGCCACCAAAAGCGCGTTGATAGATTTTGCCCTCGGGCGTGCGCGAAAACGGCACGCCGTAATGCTCCAGTTCGACAATCGCCGGCACGGCTTCGCGACACATATACTCGATGGCGTCCTGATCGCCCAGCCAGTCCGACCCCTTGACGGTGTCGTACATATGCCAGCGCCAGTCGTCTTCGCCCATATTGCCAAGCGCGGCGGAAATACCGCCTTGGGCGGCCACGGTGTGGCTGCGTGTCGGAAACACCTTGGTCAGGCAAGCGGTCTTAAGGCCTTTCTCCGCCATGCCGAACGTCGCCCGCAGACCGGCGCCACCGGCGCCAATCACCACTACGTCATAGCTATGATCGATAACCGTGTACGCTTTCGTCATGTCGTTCCCAACGTGATTTTGACCACGGCGAGCACGCAGGCGACCGCCAGCAAGAAATTTGCGAACAGGTTGCCCATCAACAACACCAGGCGCAGCGCGCCATAGTTGACATAATCTTCAATCACCACCTGCAAGCCCAGTTTGGCGTGATAAAACATGGCGATGATCAGGGCGATCATCAGTACCGCGACCAAGGGGTGCGCCAACCAAGCCCGAACCGTGTCATGACCACCGCCGGCCATGAATGCCACCGAGACAACAAACCAAAAAGCGAGCGGCACCAGCGCGATGGCGGTTACACGCTGCGCCCACCAATGGCCCGGGCCTTCCTTTGCCGCGCCCAGGCCCAATGCCCGGCGCAGCGGCGCGTCCATGGTCATGCTGCCCCCATGACGGTCAGACCGATCGCCCATGCAACGATCGTCAATATGGCGGTCACGATCAACACCGTCCAGCCCGACCGGTAAACCGACGCGATCTCCAGCCCAAGCCCCGCGTCCCAGAACAAATGCCGGATGCCATTGCATAAATGATAGAACAGCGCCACCGACCACGCGAATAGAACCAGCATGCCAAGCCACGAACCGACCAAAGCTTGGGCGCTGGCAAACGCATCCGCACCGGATGCTGCCGCGATCAACCAATAGGCCAGCAACAAAGTCCCAAGCGCCAGGCCGACCCCCGTGATCCGGTGCAAGATCGAAAGGGTCGACGTGATCTGCGGGCGATAGACCTGCAGATGGGGCGAGAGCGGCCGATCCGCCTGCGCCATGTTCCATCACCTCTCGTTCGAAGTCGCGCGCGGCATCGCGCAGCAAAGATGATTACGAAGTAGACCGCTGAACCGTTTAAGTCAACGATCCGCCCCGGCCGTGTGCCATTATCCGCCCCGGTGCAGGCCACACTGTGTGGGACGCGTTGCCCATGAACGTCTTGTCAATCCAGTCCTCTGTCGTCTATGGCCATGTTGGCAACAGCGCCGCGTGCTTTGCGTTGCAACGCTGTGGTCTGACGGTGTGGCCTTTGCACACGGTGCAATTGAGCACGCACACCGGTCACCCCGGCTGGCGTGGACAGCGATTTGATGGGGCACATATTGGCGACTTGGTTGCCGGCCTCGCGGCGCTCGGCTGTTTCCACCGTTGCGACGCCATGTTGAGCGGATATGCCGGTCAAACCGCCACCGTCGCGGCGATCGCCGACGCCAGCGATCGCATGCGGACCGGCAATGCGCGGGCGCTGTACCTCTGCGATCCGGTCATCGGCAATCAGACCAAGGGCCTGTTTGTGGCCGCGCAGACTGCCGGCGCGATCCGCGACCAGTTGGTGTGCCGCGCCGACATCGTTACGCCGAACGCCTTCGAACTCAGTTGGTTGACCGGCCGACCAGTCGCCACAATCGACGACGCCGTTGCCGCCGCCGATTTGCTGCGTGGCCTCGGCCCGTCAGTGGTCGCCACCACGTCGCTGTCCACTGACACCGGCATCGCCACCCTGATCGCCAAGGCGGACGCGGCGTGGCTGGTCGAAACACCACGGCTTGATGTCGCGGCAAACGGCGCGGGCGACGTTTTCGCCGCACTGCTGCTCGGCCAATTGCTCAAGGGTGCTCCCGCCGACACCGCCCTGGCCCGCTCCGTGTCCGCGTTGTTCACCATTTTGGAAGCGACGGCGGCGGCCGCCAGCCCCGAGTTGCTGTTGGTCCCAAGCCAAGAGGCGTGGGCATCGGGCGCCGCGCGCTTTCCGGCGCGCAAGATCCGCTAAAGATACTCTTCGGCGAGTGCTTCGGCGATTTGGATCGAATTCAAGGCCGCGCCTTTGCGCAGATTGTCGGACACGACCCACATGTTCAAACCGAACGGCACGGTTTCGTCCTGGCGAATGCGGCTGACGAACACGTCATATTCGCCGACACACTCAACCGGCGTGACATAGCCGTTGTTTTCCGGTTCGTCGACCACGGTCAGCCCCGGCGCCTCGTCCAGCTCCATGCGCGCTTCTTCGACCGTGATCGGTTGTTCAAATTCCACATTCACCGCTTCGGCGTGACCGACAAAAACCGGCACGCGCACGCAAGTGGCGCTGACGGCGACCGTTGGGTCCAGGATCTTTTGGGTTTCACGGACCATCTTGAGCTCTTCTTTGCTCGATCCGTCGGGTTGGAAGACGTCGATGTGAGGAATCACGTTAAACGCGATCTGGCGCGGAAACTGCTCGGGCTCGCGATCTTCGTTGAAGTAGATCTTGCGGGTTTGGTCAAACAACTCATCCATCGCCGACTTGCCGGCGCCGGAAACCGACTGATAGGTCGCCACCACGACTCGCTTGATGTGAGCAAAATCATGAAGCGGTCGCAGTGCCACCACCATTTGAATGGTCGAGCAATTGGGGTTGGCAATGATGTTGCGATCGCGATAGCCACTAAGGGCATCGCGATTGACTTCCGGCACGACCAACGGCACATCAGGGTCCATGCGAAACTGCGACGTGTTGTCGATGACCACGCAACCGGCGTCGGCCGCGCGCGGCGCATGGACGGCCGATACCTTGGCGCCCGGCGAAAACAAGCCGATGTCGTAGCCCCTAAAGTCGAAATCGTCCAGGCTCCGGACTTTCAGGACATCGTCGTCGCCGAATGAAACCTCTCGTCCCACAGATGACGCCGAGGCCACCGCCGCGACTTCGTCGACCGGGAACTGACGCTCGGCAAGGATGTTCAACATCTCGCGGCCGACATTGCCGGTCGCGCCCACAACCGCCACTCGATAACCCATGATACTCTTCCCGCTCGCTAACCGTTCTTGCTAATGTTTCCGCATTATGGCGAACAAAATCACGACGTATCGCGAATTTTGGCCCTATTATTTGGCCGAACATCGCCGCCCGGCCACGCGCCTGTTGCATTACATCGGTACAGGCGTGGGCATCGCATTCCTGATCGCCTTCGCGCTAACCGCGAATTTGTGGTTCGTCCCCTGCGCGATCGTGGCAGGCTATGCGTTCGCCTGGGCCGGTCACGCGTTCGTCGAACACAATCGTCCGGCGACGTTTACTTATCCGACTTGGTCTCTGGTAAGCGATTTCCGCATGTTCTTCCTCGCGCTCAGCGGCGGTCTCGGAAAGGAACTGGACCGCCACGCCATCGACCAAGTCCGGCCACGTTAGGCGGCCAACTTATCAAGCTCGCTGGTAATCGCCTCGCCCATCACCGCCGTTGACACCCGCGCCATGCCGGGCTGCATGATATCGTCGGTCCGCAAGCCACCATCCAAGACCGTCGCCACCGCCTTTTCAACCAAAGCCGCATCCTCGGGCAGGTCGAACGAATAGCGAAGCATCATGGCGTACGACATCAGCATCGCGATCGGATTTGCCTTGCCCTGGCCGGCAATATCCGGCGCACTGCCGTGGACCGGCTCATACAAGGCGCGGCGACGGCCGGTCGCATCCTCGGCGCCCAGCGACGCCGACGGTAACATGCCCAGCGAGCCGGTCAACATCGCCGCCACATCCGACAAGATATCGCCGAACAAATTGCCGGTCACCACCACGTCGAACTGTTTCGGCGCGCGCAGAAGCTGCATCGCCGCATTATCTGCATACATATGGTACAGCGGTATGTCAGCAAACTCGCGGTCGTGAAGCGCCTGCATATCCTCGCGCCACATCAGCCCGCTTTCCATGACATTGGCCTTTTCAACTGAATGGACAAAGCCATTGCGTTTTTGCGCCAGCTCGAACGCGACGCGACCGACACGCTCGACTTCCTTGGTCGTATAGACTTCCGTATTGACGCCGCGCCGTGACCCGTCCGACCGGGTTTCGACACCACGCGGTTCGCCGAAATAAATGCCGCCGGTCAGCTCACGCAAGATTATGATATCGAGGCCGCGGACCAACTCGGTCTTTAGGCTCGAGGCTTCGGCCAAGGCGTCGAAGACGATCGCCGGACGCAGATTTGCGAACAGGTCCATATCTTTGCGCAAACGCAACAAGCCCCGTTCCGGCTTGACCGCGAAGTCAAGATCATCCCATTTTGGCCCGCCAACCGCGCCGAACAAGACAGCGTCGGCCTGCATCGCATCGTCCATGGTTTCGTCGGTGATCGGCGTACCGTATTTGTCATAGGCGATACCGCCGACCAGGCCCTCCGTGACGTCAAACGTGACAGCCCGGCGCTTGTCGAACCACTCGATGACGCGGCGCACTTCGCCCATAACCTCGGGGCCGATCCCGTCGCCGGGCAACATCAACAAACGCTTATTACTGGCCATCCGTCACCCTCCCTTGTCAATCTGCGGCTGCATCCGACGCGCTCATCCGAACAACCACGGTTCCGCGCCGCGTTGCCTCTGCTCATAGCTGTCGATGTCCGTCGACTGCGCCATGGTGATGCCGATATCGTCCAAACCATTCAAAAGGCAATGTTTCCGAAACGGATCGATGTCGAAGTTATAGACATCACCGTCGGGTGTCGTGATTTCTTGCGACTCCAAATCCACCGTAATGCGGGCATTGGCGCCACGGGCCGCCACCGCCATCAAGGCCTCGACCTGTTCCTCTGGCAAGGCGACCAACAAGATGCCGTTCTTGCCGGCATTGTTATAGAAGATATCGGCGAAACTGGGCGCGATCACGCAACGAATGCCGAAGTCCAGCAGCGCCCATGGCGCGTGCTCGCGACTCGACCCGCAGCCGAAATTTCGCCCCGCGATCAGGATTTCGGCGCCGCGATAGGCCGACTTGTTCAGCACGAAGTCTGGCTTTTCCGCCCCGTCTGGCGTGAATCGTTCGTCATGGAACAAATGCTGGCCCAGGCCCGTGCGTTTGATTGTTTTCAAGAACTGCTTGGGGATGATCCGGTCGGTATCGATATTGATCGCGCGCATCGGTGCGGCGATTCCGGTGAGCGTGCGAAACGGTTCCATTGCAAAGCCCTTTGACACCTGAAGAATGTCGTTTTACGAAAGAAGGTCGCGAACGTCGGTCAAATGACCGGCCACCGCGGCGGCGGCCGCCATCGCCGGACTTACCAGGTGCGTGCGACCGCCACGACCCTGCCGGCCCTCGAAATTCCGATTTGACGTCGATGCACAGCGCTGCCCCGGCTCCAGCCGATCGGCGTTCATGGCCAGGCACATCGAGCAGCCAGGCTCGCGCCATTCGAAACCGGCTTCGACAAAGATCCGATCAAGCCCTTCTTCTTCGGCCTGGTGCTTGATCAAGCCCGAGCCCGGCACCACCATGGCGCCGACGCCGTCGGCAACCTTACGGCCCCTAGCGACCGCGGCGGCCTCGCGCAGGTCTTCGATCCGGCTGTTGGTACACGAGCCGATGAACACGCGATCAACGTCGACTTCGGCCAAGGGCGTACCCGGCTTCAGGGCCATATAATCCAGCGCGCGTTGCATGGCATCGCGGCGTCCCTCATCACTTTCCGCGCCAGGGTCCGGCACCTGCCCCGTGATCGGCAATACATCCTGCGGGCTGGTGCCCCAGGTCACGTGCGGCACCAGCGCGGCCGCATCAAGCGTCACCTCACGGTCATAGCCGGCGCCCTGATCAGACGGCAGCGCCCGCCACGCCGTCACCGCCGCTTCCCACGTCGCCCCCTTGGGCGCCATGGGGCGACCCTTCAGAAACGCGAAAGTCTTTTCGTCGGGCGCGATCAAGCCGGCACGCGCACCGGCCTCGATCGACATATTGCACACTGTCATGCGCCCTTCCATCGACAGGGATTCGATCGCCGGTCCGGCATATTCGATGACATGCCCCGTGGCCCCCGCGGTGCCGATCTTGCCGATAATCGACAGGATCACGTCCTTCGCGGTGACCCCGATCGGCAGACTGCCGCCAACCGCGACGCGCATCGACAGAGGCCGCTTCTGCAGCAGCGTCTGCGTGGCCAAGACATGCTCGACCTCGCTGGTGCCAATGCCAAACGCCAGGGCGCCGAAGGCGCCGTGGGTCGAGGTGTGGCTGTCGCCGCAAACAATCGTCGTGCCCGGCAAGGTGAACCCCTGTTCCGGGCCGATGACATGAACAATGCCCTGGCGGATGTCGGTCACCGGCAAGTAAGGCACATCGAACAGCCGACAGTTTTCCTCCAATGTCTCGACTTGGATGCGGGCCGTCTCATCTTCGATGCCCGCGGCCCTATTCAAGGTCGGGATATTGTGGTCGGCGACAGCGAGCGTCGCATCGGGCCGACGAACCGGGCGACCGGCCAGGCGCAGGCCTTCGAAGGCTTGCGGGCTGGTGACTTCATGGACCAGATGGCGATCGATATACAGGATGCACACACCATCGTCGCGAACATGCACGACGTGGCTGTCCCAAATCTTGTCGAATAATGTCCGAGGCTCGGCCATTACCGTCGTCTCCCTTCGCTACATGGCCTGTCGTCCGCGACCACGTCCCGCGGTGCAGCACCCGGATATCCGAGGCCGCGATCGACGCCTTGACGCGACACCGCGCGTGCGCCGGTTGGAATCAGTTTTTATTTCGATGCGCGGGCAGACTTCGCCCCACGATCCTCACGCTTTTCACGAATGCGTGCCGCCTTCCCTGTACGGCCCCGCAAATAATAGAGCTTGGCACGCCGCACGACACCACGCCGCACCACCTTGATACTCTCGATCAGCGGTGAGTAGAGCGGAAATACACGCTCGACACCTTCGCCATAGCTGATCTTGCGCAACGTGAACGTGGAATTGACGCTGCGGTTCGAACGCGCGATGCACACCCCCTCGAACGCTTGCAGGCGTTCGCGTGTGCCTTCGACGACGCGCACATTGACCCGCAATGTGTCACCCGGGGCGAAATCCGGCACCGAACGTGCGGCCGTTAGTTTCTCGATTTGCTCTTTTTCCAGCTGCTCGATGATATTCATGACCACAATCCTCGTTCACGCCTGCCCGTCACCGGTCATCGCCTTGGCGCCGCAATCGGCGCGCCCATAAATCCGGTCGTCGCACACGTGTTGTGCGCGCGGCCTGGTCTCGCCGCCATGCGGCGATCTGGCCATGGTGCCCGGACAACAATATGTCCGGCACGGCTTGGCCCTCCCAAACGCGCGGCCGCGTATAGTGCGGATATTCGAGCAAGTCGCCCTCAAAGCTCTCTTGCGCCAATACCGCCGCATCACCAACGACACCGGGAAGCAATCGCACACAGGCATCGACAAGCATCAATGCCGCGATCTCTCCACCCGATAAAACCACGTCGGCAACGCTGACTTCCTCCAAGCCGCGCGCGTCGATCACACGTTGATCGATGCCCTCGAAATGCCCGCATAGGACCATCACGTCGTCGCACGCCGCCAGGTGGCGTATGCGTGCTTGATCCAGTGGCGCGCCCCGTGGCGTCAAACATAGCCGGGCCCACTGCCGACCCGCCGTCTTGACATCGGATTCGCCAAAACCTGGCGCGACTGAATCAATAGCGCGTGCAACGACGTCCGGCCGCAGCACCATACCTGGCCCGCCGCCGAACGGAGCGTCGTCAACAGACCGGTGTTTATCGCGCGCAAAGTCGCGAATGTCTACTGTTTCCAAGCACCACAATCCGGTTTTGAGGGCCTGACCGGCAAGGCTGAATGCCAGCGGTCCGGGAAACATCTGCGGATACAGCGTCAAAATGTGCGCGGTCCAGGGCCGACCAACGGTCGCCGCATCATTGCTCATTGCGCAACCCCGGCGGCGGATCGACCACAATCCGTCCAGCCACAAGATCAACCACCGGAACCACCTCGCGGGTGAACGGCACCATAAAATCGGCGCCATCGTCGGCCGCGATTTCGATCAGATCGCCGGCGCCAAAATTATGCAATCCGCCGACTTGCCCGACCCGGGCGCCGTCGGGCAGGGTCACGGCAAGACCGATCAAGTCGGCGTGGTAGAACTCATTGTCGTCGGTGTTCGGCAATGCCGCACGGTCAACGTACAGGCGCTGGCCTTTGAGCGCCGATGCCGCATCGCGACTGTCGATCCCGTCGATCGTGGCAATGACCACCGTATTGCGTACAGTCTTGATGTTGAGTCGGACCGGCGTACCACCTTGATCGGTGATGTCGCTCATCTGCGCCAAGCTCTCTGCGCTGTCGGCAAATACCTTCAATCGCAGCGCGCCGCGAACACCATGCGCCCCAGCAACCACGGCGACGCAAAGCCGTCGCGGCGACACGGCCCCAGGCGCCGTCAACGGCGTATCGGGTCTGCAGCTAGCCTTCGGCGCTGGCGCTTTCGGCTTCACCGCTATCGCTCGCTTCAGCGGCTTCGGCCTGGGCCGCCGCAGCCGCCTCGCGCTGGGCGTCGAGCCGTGCCTGCGCCTTGGCCTTTGGCTTGCCCTTGTTTGGATTGTTGCGCGACTTGCGCGTGTACAGATCGGCCTGGTTTAGAAACCGCGCCACCCGGTCAGAAGGCGTCGCGCCATGGTCAAGCCAATGTTTCACCCGCTCTGACTTGAGCGTGACGCGATCCGGATTGTCTTTCGGCAACAGCGGGTCATAGGTGCCAAGACGTTCCAGGAATCGACCGTCGCGAGGACTCCGCTTGTCGGCGACAACAATCCGATAAAATGGCCGTTTCTTGGCACCGGCGCGCGCCAAGCGAATTCTCAAACCCATTCACACTCTCCTCAAACCCAACTTCGCGCACAAAACTCGCATCACGGCCAGGCTGTCCGTGTCCGGTTTCCTAGTGCATCGAGAAACCTGGCGGCACGACCCCCGGCAAGCCGTGGCGCATCATGCCCTTGCGGCCCAGCTTCTTGGCCCGTTTCATCATTAACGCCATGTCTTTATACTGTTTCAGCAAGCGATTGACATCCTGCACGGTGGTCCCCGAACCTGCCGCGATACGTCGTTTACGCGAACCATTCAACAGTTTCACATTGCGCCGCTCGGCCCGGGTCATCGAACTGATGATCGCCTGCTGTCGCGCCAGGGCACGATCGTCGACCTTGGTCGCGGCCAGCTGCTTTTTGACCTTGGCGACCCCCGGCAGCATGCTCATCATGCCCTCCATACCGCCCATCTTGCGCAATTGAGCAAGTTGCGAGGCCAAATCGTCCAAATCGAAGCTGCCCTTTTCCACCTTGGCGGCAAGCTTCTCCGCCTCTGCGCGATCGATCGTTTCGGCCGCTTTTTCGACCAGTGAGACAACATCGCCCATACCCAATATGCGCGAAGCGATACGTTCGGGATGGAAATCCTCCAACGCGTCGATTTTTTCGCCGGTGCCGATCAACTTGATCGGACGCTGCGTCACCGCACGCATGCTGAGCGCCGCACCGCCGCGGCCGTCCCCGTCCATGCGCGACAACACGATACCGGTGACACCGATCCGTTCGTCGAAGGTCTTGGCGATATTGACCGCGTCTTGACCGGTTAGGGCATCGGCAACCAACAGTGTTTCAGCCGGATGGGCGACGTCGCGCACGGCGACAAGCTCCGCCATCAGTGCTTCGTCAACATGAAGCCGGCCGGCGGTGTCCAACAAAACCACGTCGTAGCCGGCCAACCGCCCTGCCTGCATCGCCCGTTCGGCGATCGCCAAAGGTTGCTCGCCGGCGACCACGGGCAAGGTGTCGATATCGGCCTGCTCGCCAAGTACAGCCAGCTGTTCCTGCGCGGCCGGCCGCCTGACGTCGAGCGATGCCATCAGTACTTTCTTCTTGTCGCGGCGGACCAGCCGGGCCGCGATCTTGGCGGTGGTCGTCGTTTTGCCCGACCCCTGCAGCCCGACCATCATCACCGCGACCGGTGGCGCGGCCGCAAGATCCAGCCCGGTGCCTTCACCACCCAACATGTCGACCAAGTGATCGTTGACGACCTTGATCACCATTTGCGCCGGCGTCACGCTGCGCAGCACTTCGGTGCCCAAGGCGCGCTCTTTGACACCGCCGACAAAGGTCTTGACCACGGGCAAGGCGACATCGGCTTCCAGCAAGGCCACGCGTACTTCGCGCAGGGCACTATTGACGTCGGCTTCGCTGAGCGCGCCACGCTTCTTTAGGCGATCGAAAATGTCGCCGAGGCGACCCGAAAGGGACTCGAACATGCGTTTCCGCCAAGTGAAGGTCGATAGCCCAAGCACGGCACGCACGGGCTCTCGCGGCATCAAGCCAACGCGCACGGCTTTGGGAAGGTGGGCACATAGCGCCAATAGCCGGCCAAAGTCAAGGTCGCGGCGGCCGTCGCGATGCCTGATTTCGTTGGACGCAACAGCCGGCACGACCATATAACCCGAATATGAGGCACGCCCCGACCATAACGGTGCCGTTCACGAAGATGCACGGCCTCGGCAATGATTTCGTGATCTTTGACGCGCGCGCAACGCCGATGCGCCTGGATGACGGCCAAGCGCGCGGCTTGGCCGACCGGCATACCGGCATCGGTTGCGACCAGATCATCGTGATCGAGCCGGCAGCCACCGACGGCGCCGACGCCTTTATGCGCATTTACAACGCCGATGGCGGCGAGGTCGAGGCTTGCGGCAATGCGGCACGCTGTGTCGCCGACCTGCTGATGGCGGAAAGCGGCCGCAGCCAAGTGACTTTGGTCACCAGCAGCGGCACGGTGGTCGGTACGCGCGCCGTCGACGGCCTGGTCGCCATGGATATGGGCGAAGCCCGCTGTGATTGGGCGGATATTCCACTGGCAGCAGCACAGGACACGGCCCATGTGCAGCTGGCGGTCGATGGCCTCGAAGATCCGGTTGCGGTGAATATCGGCAATCCGCACGCGGTGTTTTTCGTCAACGACGCCGACCGCGTGCCGCTGGCGACGGTCGGCCCACGGATCGAACATCACGCGCTTTTTCCGGAGCGCACCAATGTTGAGATCGTGGCCGTGGCGGCACGCGATCATCTGCGCATGCGGGTTTGGGAGCGCGGCGTCGGCATTACCAAAGCCTGCGGCACCGGCGCCTGCGCCGCCCTCGTGGCCGCGCATCGTCGTGGCCTGGCCGAGCGGCGCGCGATCGTGACACTCGACGGCGGTCCGCTCGAGATTTTCTGGCGCGACGACAATCACGTCATCATGACCGGACCGGCGGCGACGGCTTTTGTCGGCGCGGTGACCGTGACCCAGCAAGTTTGAGCGATGGCCGCGCTTGACGTGATCACCTTCGGCTGTCGGCTCAACAGCTATGAGTCGGAGATCATGCGCGATCATGCGCGACACAGGCCATCTCGCGCGCCGACCGTGATCGTCAATACCTGCGCCGTGACCGCGGAGGCCGAACGCCAAGCGCGACAAGCCATACGGCGCGCCCGTCGCGCGCGACCTGAAGCCCGCATCGTGGTCACCGGTTGCGCGGCCCAAATCAATCCCGATCGCTTCGCCGCCATGCCCGAGGTCGACCAAGTGCTCGGCAATCAAGAAAAGTTGGCACCCTTGGCGTTCGCCGAACCCGCGCCGACGCGTGTGCTGGTCAACGACATTATGGCCGTCACGGAAACAGCCGCGCATCTTGTGCCGGGCTTCGATGGCCGCGCGCGCGCTTTTGTCCAAGTCCAGAATGGCTGCGACCATCGCTGCACATTTTGTGTGATCCCTTATGGCCGCGGTCCAAGCCGCAGCGTGCCCTTGGGCGCGATTGTCGCGGAGACACGCAAACTGGTCGCTGACGGCTATAAGGAAATCGTGCTGACCGGCGTCGACATCACCTCTTACGGGGGTGACTTGCCTGGGAAACCAGGGCTTGGCCAATTGGTGCGGCGGCTGCTGAAGGCGGTGCCAGATCTGCCGCAATTGCGGCTCAGCTCTTTAGATCCGGCGGCCATCTCGGCCGACCTGATTGACGCTTTTGCAGCGCAGCCGCGGCTGATGCCACACATTCATATGAGCGTTCAATCGGGCGATGATCTGATCCTCAAACGCATGAAGCGGCGTCACAGCCGTGCCGATGTCATCGCGTTGTGCGCGCGCCTACGCGAAGCCCGACCCGCGATCGTTTTTGGCGCCGATATCATCGCCGGTTTTCCAACCGAGAGCGACGCCATGTTCAGCCAAACGGAAGATTTGCTGGCCCGTTGCGGCTTCATCCATCTGCATGTCTTCCCCTACTCGCCGCGCCCAGATACAGCGGCCGCGCGCATGCCGCAGGTTGCACGCGCGCTCGCCCGTCGGCGTGCGACATGCCTGCGCGCGTTCGCTGAAACGGCATTGGCGCGCCATGCCCGGGCCCAGATCGGCCAAACCACGCGTGTCTTGGTGGAGAAGGATCGGCGCGCGCGAACACGCGACTACCTGCCCGTGCAGCTTGTCGCCCCCCGGCAGGACGGCAGCTTGGTTGACGCCCATATTGTCGACGCCGTGCCGGACCACCTCATTGCAATCCCTCTGTAAGCGAAATCACGTGAGCGAGACCACCGCACCCCCTGAGAAAACCGGCTGGCTCGGCCGCTTGCGCCGCGGGCTGAGCCGCTCTGCGCAAGCCATCACCGGCGGCATCGACAACATCTTCGCCAAACGCCGACTCGACGACGACGCGCTTGAAGCCTTGGAAGAACTTCTGATCACCGCCGATTTGGGCGCGAGCACCGCCGCGAAATTGACCGACGGCTTGTCAGAGGTAAAATTTGACAAAGATGTTTCGCCTGCCGCCGTTCGTGCGCGCTTGGCCACTGATATTGCCGCCATCCTGGAGCCGGTCGCGCAGCCGCTGTCGATTGATCCAGCGCACCGTCCGCACGTGATCTTGGTGGTCGGCGTCAACGGCACCGGCAAGACAACGACCATCGGCAAGCTCGCTCATCAATTTCGCAATCAGGGCCGCTCCGTGACGCTCGTCGCCGGCGATACTTTTCGCGCCGCGGCCGTTGAGCAACTGAAAACCTGGGGCGCGCGTGCCGGCTGCGCGGTTGTTGCCGGTCAACAGGAAGCCGACGCGGCCGGTTTGGCCTATGGCGCCCTAGAGACGGCCCGCGCCGAAGGGACCGACATCTTATTGATCGACACCGCCGGGCGCCTTCAAAACAAAGCGAACCTGATGGCCGAATTGGAGAAGATCAACCGCGTGTTGGGCAAATTGGACCCCAACGCGCCGCACAGTGTTTTGCTGGTGCTCGATTCGACCACCGGCCAGAACGCCCACAGCCAAGTCGAAATATTCCGCAACATGGTCGGCGTGACCGGACTGGTGGTGACCAAGCTCGACGGATCGGCGCGCGGCGGCGTGGTGGTGGCGCTGGCCGATCGGTTTGGCCTGCCCGTTCATGCGGTCGGCGTTGGCGAAGGCATTGACGATTTGCGACCGTTTTCGGCCACGGCGTTTGCCGCCGACTTGGTCGGCTTGGAGACCGCAGACGAGGTGGGCGTCTAGCCGTGGCCGCAATCATCAAGCTGCTGCTCGAAGTTGGCCCGTTGGTGGTGTTCTTTTTTGCCAATGCGCGCTACGGCATCATGACGGCGACCGCGGCGTTCATGATCGCGACCGCCATCGCCGTACCGGCGGCGTGGTTCCTACAGCGTCGCGTGCCGGTGATGCCGCTGGTTTCCGGTGTGTTCGTACTGGGATTTGGCGGCCTGACCCTGGCGCTTGACGACGAAACGTTCATCAAACTCAAGCCCACCATCGTCAATCTGCTGTTCGCCGCGATCTTGTTCGGCGGCTTGCTGTTTCGCACCCCGTTGCTTAAACCATTGTTTGGCCCCGTATTCCAATTGTCCGATGAGGGGTGGCGGACTTTGACCATTCGCTGGGGTTTGTTTTTTGTTGTCTTGGCGGCATTGAACGAGTTGGTCTGGCGCACCCAGACAACCGAGTTTTGGATCCAATTCAAGCTGTTCGGGATTATCCCGCTGACCTTGCTTTTTTCCATGAGCCAAGTGCCGCTGATTAACCGGCATCGCACCGATGAAGACCCGGCTTGACCAGATCGGATTCGGCTGGCCCGTCGGCGCGCGGTTGGCGCAAGCGCTGCTGGCGGCTGTCGCGGTTATGGGAGCCACCCAAACCCTGGCTGATGAGCCGGCCGAAATCGTCGCTGGCAAGCGGATTTTCTCGGTGCATTGTGCGTCGTGCCATGGTCTCAACGGCACCGGTGGCGCCGGCCCGAACCTGACCGACGAAGCCAGCATTTTCGGCAATGGCTATTACGATATTTTCGATGTCGTCTTGAACGGCGTCAAAGACAAGCCGATGGAGTCATGGCGCGATCGGCTGACGGTTGCCGAGATCGAGCAGGTGACCGCCTATATCGTCAGTCTGCACGGGTCGCGGCCGGGCGCCAAACCAGCGACCAATCCGCTGCGCTATCGCATGTGATTACCGCGGTCGGCTAAAGACCGCCTTGCGAGAAATTACCGCGCGCCCCGGGCGGATTGCTGTGCGTCGTGAGATCGCCGGTGGTGCGCGCCTCGCGATCGTGTTCCAACGCCCAGCGCACGGTGGGAAAGGCGAGATCGTCCCACGGCACTTGGTCCCACGTCAGCAAAGCGACCTCCAAGCTCTCGACGCCCGGCGCCGTGTTTGGCGAGACCAGATCGGCGGCGTAGATGAGCTGCACTTGGCTGATGCGCGGCACACTATAGACCGCCAACAAATGGTTGATGTCGATTTCGGCGTTGGCTTCTTCGCGAGCCTCGCGCATAGCGGCTTCGGGTGCGGTCTCGCCGAGTTCCATATAGCCGGCGGGGATCGTCCAATAGCCGCGCCGTGGCTCGATCGCCCGCCGGCACATCAATATCCGGTCTTGCCATCGGCACACCGAGCCGGCAACCACCAAGGGATTGCGATAGTGGACAAAGCCGCATTCGGGGCACACGCGACGCGGCCGATTATCGCCATCGGGCACCATTTCCACGCGCGGACCATGGCCAGGCGGCGTGGGTGGTTTTTCTGTCGCGGCCATAGCCCCACTATGGCGCGGAGGGGCGCTCCGGTCCAGCCGCCTCGGCGTTGTCTCGCTCGACGATCGCGGCCGCCATGGGCGGATTGACGAACGGCATCGCCAGCATATGCCACAACCACTGAAGGCGTGGCTCGCGAATTTCCTTCAAGCCGATGGTCATGCCCAAATGGCCCGCCGCGGGCTGCGCGCGGTATGTGCCGAACAACCTGTCCCACCAGGGGAAGTTGAAACCGAAATTGCTGTTGGTTTCGGCCACCACGACCGAATGATGAACGCGGTGCATATCGGGCGTGACAAGGAACAACCGCAATATTCGATCGACGTTGACCGGAATACGAACATTGCCGTGATTGAACATGGCGGTGGCGTTGAGCACCACTTCGAAAATCACCACGGCCACGGCGGGTGCGCCGATCACCATGACGGCAGCGATCTTCACCAACATCGACAACACGATCTCAATCGGGTGAAAGCGCGCGCCCGTGGTCAAGTCAATGTCTTGATCGGCGTGATGCATCATATGCAACCGCCACAAGGCGGGCACCGCGTGGAACATCACATGCTGCAAATAGATCACCATGTCGAGGGCCAAAACGGCCAGCGGTATCGCAATCCACGCCGGCCAGCCGAGCCAGTGCAGCACACCCCAGCCCTGCTCTTCCGCAACGCGCGCCATACCCACCGCGGCGATCACGAAGATCAGCCGCACAACGACCGTGTTGAGGACGACGATGGCAATGTTGTTCAGCCAACGCACACCCTTCGACACCGTCAAGGGCCGGCGCGGGATCACCCATTCGGCGACCGCGACGGCGACGAATATGCCGATGAAAGCGACCAGGCGGATCACCGGTTCGTTGGCGAGAATGAATGTTTCCATGGCAGCCGCGATCGTGATGATTGGAGGCGCCTGATATGTAAGCCCTGCGGGCGATAATGAGAAGGTGCGTCACCAGCAATTGATCGAAGACGGCGTTGATCGCGAGGGGCCACCTATCGTGATTGCGCGACCAGAATTCCCTGTGTGCCGGCTGGGGGTGGCGGCGTAACGACGCATGGCGGCGGCCTCAAATCATCGCGACACAGGGCGATGGGCCAAGCATCCGTGACACCCGCCGCGGCAAGCTGCCGAGAAAACCATGTTTCGCGACCGCCGATCGGCCCCGCCACCAAACGCACCGGCGACGAAGGCCCGTGATCGGTGACGGAAATCGCCGTCGGCAAGCCCAACAATGAACGGCCGATATGGTAGGCATCGGCCGGCGCCTCAAACGTTCCCACAACGAAATATTCATCAGTGGCGGTTGGGCCACCCGGCGCAGGCAGCGACCGCGCGGATGTCCGATAAATCCCAGATACCGCACTGCCCGAGGGATCGTCGGTGCGGGCCGCCCATGTCGCACTACTGAGGCCATAGGGATTGTATTGACAGATCGCTTCGTCCTCGAGATAGCGGTGGACTTCGCAATCCTGTCCGGACACCGCCGACAAAACGTGGTCCGACGGGCCTTTGCCGGTGGTGATGAGGGTGGCCGAGCTGATCGCGGCCTGGGTCACGGGCGCCACGCAGCCGCCCAGAAACAGGGCAGCCATTACCAATACCGCATGTAAGGTTTTATGCGCAGCGCCACCATCCATGGCGATCCATATAGAACGGGTCGCCCGAAATGGCGAGTGACCGGCGCCACGCCGCGTGGGCGTCGCGCTGTTACAATTTCGAGACTTAGAGCGTCAAAAGACTTAGAGCGTCATATGGCGGGCGCGGGCGCCGCGTTCGATGCCGGCGGCCGCCAGCCGATCGACGTCCAGCGCATGGCGCAGCAATTCCAGCAAGCGCGCTTCCTCTTGGCCAACATGGCCATCCGCCGCGGCGACGTCACAGGCCACGGCATAGGCGGTTTCGGCAAGCTTGGCCGGCAAGCCAGAAACGATGCGATCGAGCACTTGATCGAGCCCGTCGTCGGTCGCCAAAGCTTCCGCGCAGGCGACGACTTCGTCGCTAAATCGGTCCGAATCATAATCACCGAAAATCGGCAAAAAACGGATCAACTCGGCGATACGGGACATCTCGTTGTCGGTCATGTCGCCGTCCGCGGCCGACATAATCACCATGGTGTGAATCAAAGCGGAGTGATGATCGAGCATGTCATTCTCACTGCAAATCGTTGACGGCGGCGGGCGGCATTTATGGCAGTTTCGGGCGCGCCGTCAACCGAGCAACTGGAAACGATGGGATCAGGCGCGCGCCGCCATATGGTCGGCGACAAAGGTCCGGGTGATTTCGACCGCTTCGGCGAGGCCGACCCGATGCGGGGCAACCCGATCCGGAAAGGCGCCGAACAGGCGTGTCGGGGTTGCCGGATCGAGCATCACAAAAACGCCAAAATCATCGGCCCGACGCACAAGTCGGCCGAATGCCTGGCGTAGTTTGAATCGCACCAGCATGTCGTCATAGGCGCGGCCGCCCAAAGCCGCCCGACGGGCGCGGTGCAAGATATCGGGGCGCGGCCATGGCACGCGATCGAATACGATCAGGCGCAGCGCCTCGCCCGGCACGTCGACGCCGTCGCGCAATGCATCGGTGCCGAGCAGGCAGGTGCTGGGTTCGGCGCGAAAAACATCAACCAACGTGCCGGGATCCAAACCGTCGACATGTTGCGCCATGACCGTCAGGCCAGCGGCGTCGAGCGGCACTGCGATTCGCTCATAGGCCGCACGCAGGCGACGAATGGCCGTAAACAGGCCGAGCGCGCCGCCGTTCGCGGCACCGAACAAGACCCGATACGCGGCGGCGACCTGGTCCGGATCGTTGCGATTGACATCCGTGACAACCATCACGCGTGTCGCCGCCGCATAGTCGAACGGCGATGGCAGCGCGGCGCGGATTGCGGGGCGGGCCAAATGGCGCGTCCCCACGCGGATCTCGGCGGCGCGCCAATCGTGTTCCGGATCGCCGGTGCCGTCGCGCAGGGTCGCCGAGGTAACCACCACGCCGTGGGCGTGACTGAGCACCGCTTCGGCAAACGGCACCGTCGGGTCGACCCAATGCCGGTGCAAGCCAACGTCGCGCTGACGACCGACGCGGTCGATGGAGAACCAGTCGCTGTACGCGTCATCCGGATCAGCATCCAGAGCCTTCAACATGTGCCGCCAGGGCTCGACCAAATGGACACGACGACGCCACAGTGACCGGGCGACGGCTTCGATGCGCACCCGGGTCGCGCTATCCAGATTGTCGGCTTCGTTGTCGAGCCGCGACAACAGCAGCGACTCAAGCTTGGCCATTGGCGTGGCCAAACCGTTTAGACTTGAGGCCAGGCGTTGGGCGGCCGGGATCAGTCCGTCAATTGGCGGCCGGGTCTCTGTTTCGATCGCGTACGCGCCATCGTCGTCGGCGCGCGCGCTGGCCTGTTGATGAACCGCGCACAGGAATGCTTCGGCCGTCCCACGCGGCTGGCGTTCGTTGACCCGCGACCACCAACCATCTGCCGGCAATGCCCGCGCGGCGGACAGTACTTGCGCCAGCATATCGGCGGCGTCTTGATCGTCCAGCAATCCGTCGAGCCGGCGTTTCAGACCGCGCGCCCGCCCCCGGCGCCCCCCTTCCATACCCAAAAGCCAGCGCCGCAATTCATGCGCTTCAATACCGGTCAGATGCCCGGAGAACGCCGAATCGGCGGCGGCGAACACGTGATGGCCTTCATCGAATACATAGCGCGTCGGCTTGAAGGTTTCGTCATGGCCGGTCGCGGCATGAACCATCACCAGAGCATGATTGGCGATGACGATATCGGCCTGGCGGGCGCGACGCACCGCCCGTTCGACGAAGCATTTGCGATAGTGCGGGCAGGCCGAATGGATGCATTCGCCGCGCTGATCGGCCAAACCAAAGGTGCGCCGCCGACCCAACAGATCGACCAGCCAGGCGGGAAAGTCGCCGCCGACCATATCGCCGTCTTGCGTCGCGCCGACCCAACGGGCCATCAAGCCCAAGGCGATACCGTCGGGCTGGGCGCTGGTCGCCAGACGGCCAACCGCTTCCTCGAAATTCAGCAGACAGAGATAGTTCTCGCGCCCCTTGCGCACCACCACCCGTCGCGCTTTTTCCGCCGGATCGGAAAACAAACGGTCCAATTCGCGATTGATTTGTCGTTGTAGATTCTTGGTATAGGTCGACAGCCACACCGCGCCACCGTTTTTCTGCGCCCAAATACTGGCCGGCGCGATGTAGCCCAGGGTTTTGCCAACACCCGTGCCGGCTTCCGCCAACACCACATGCGGTTCCCCAGCTGCATCGGCGGGCGCAAAAGCGAAACTTACCGCAGACGCGTAGTCGGCCTGTTCCGGCCGCGGCTCGGCGTCGGCGCCCAGCAGGTCGGCCAACCGCCGGCGCGCCTCATCGGGGGAAACGTCAAAATGGCTGGGCGCGCTTTCCGGCGGTTGGTCAGTCCATTCGTCGAGACGCGCCCAAGGATCCAAACCGCCCTTATCCGCGGGCACGCCCAACGCCCGCAGGACAAGGCTGGCCCACGGCCAACCATGTTCAGCCAGGCGCGCGGCAACCGCCGCCGTTGCGGCCCGACTCGGATAGTGCGGCGTGGCCAGTTCACCGATCAGCGCCGCGGCGGCGGCACCCATAGCCTGGACCTGGTCCTCTAGAGTGACAGGCAAATTCAACCCCGTCGTCGCCGCCAGGCCGCGCACGGTCGGCAAACAAAAGGACGCCGGGCGAACAAACGCAAGTAACTCCAAAACGTCATAGGCGGGAAAGGGGTCGATTCCCAAGCGCCGTGCCAATGCGCTGCCGTGACATACGATCGGAGTCGCTTGCGCGATCCAGCCACGCGCCGCGCGCGGCGATATCAGTTGCAGCTCGCCATCGGGCGACAGGGTAGCCACGCCGCGCGGCCCGGCGACCACCAGCGGCGTGGCTGGCAGTGTCACCGAACGGTCAGACGGACAAGAACTCGAATTGGCGTCTTCCGGGGGGTCGGCATCCATGGCCGGAGTATAAGGGGCGGGCCGGCTCCAGACCACGTTCCATGGATTGACGCCGCCGCCGCCCGCACCTAGGGTCGCGGCGCAGACGATGTGGCGAGAAACACAGCGAGAGGCAAACCCATATGGCGGATTTGCGCGGCCTGGGCATGGACAGCAAGGCCTGGCCATTTGTCGAGGCACGGCGGATTCTGAACCATATCGGCGGCACGACGCCGGCGAAAGGTTATGTACTTTTTGAAACCGGCTATGGACCGTCGGGCCTACCCCACATCGGCACGTTCGGCGAAGTGGCGCGGACCACCATGGTGCGCCACGCCTTTCATACCTTGAGCGATATTCCGACCCATCTGATCGCGTTCTCCGACGACATGGATGGCCTGCGCAAGGTGCCAGACAACATACCCAACCAGGACCTTGTCGGCGCCCATTTGGGCAAGCCGCTGACCGCCATACCGGATCCGTTTGGCACCCACGACAGCTTCGGTGCGCACAACAATGCCCGCTTGCGCGCGTTCCTGGATGCGTTTGGCTTCGATTATGAGTTCAAAAGCGCGACCGACTGTTACAAATCGGGCGACTTCGACGATACGCTGCGGGCGGTGTTGCAGCACTATGACGCGGTGACCAACGTCATCCTGCCGACGCTCGGACCCGAACGGCGCACCACCTATTCACCGTTTCTGCCGGTGAGCCCGGCAACCGGACAAGTGCTGCAAGTCCCGCTCATCGCGCGTGACCCGGACGCAGGCACGATCACCTTTGAGGACGTCGACGGACGCACGGTCGAAACACCGGTCACGGGCGGCCATTGTAAGCTGCAATGGAAAGCCGATTGGGCGATGCGCTGGGTGGCGTTGAACGTGGACTACGAGATGTCCGGCAAGGACCTGATCCCGTCCGTCGAATTGTCGAGCAAGATTTGTCGCGTGCTTGGCGGGCGGCCGCCCGAGAACCTGACCTATGAGCTGTTTCTCGACGAAACCGGTCAGAAGATTTCGAAATCCAAAGGCAATGGCCTGACCATCGACGAATGGCTGCGCTATGGCTCGCGCGAAAGCCTGTCGCTGTACATGTTTATGAGCCCGCGCAAAGCCAAACGGCTATATTTCGACGTGATCCCGCGCCATGTCGACGACTACCTCACGCATTTGGGCAAATATCCCGACCAGGACCCCGACGCCCAGTTGGCCAATCCAGTGTGGCATATCCACAGCGGCCAGCCGCCGGTGCAAGCGGTGCCGCTCAGCTTTAGTATCTTGCTGAACCTGGCCAGCGTCTGTAACACCGAGGACAAGGCCGTGTTGTGGGGCTTCATCAGCCGCTATGCGCCAGACGCCACGCCGGCGACCAATCCCATGCTCGATGAATTGGTCGGCTATGCAATCGCCTACTATCAAGATTTCGTCAAACCGACCAAGCACTATCGACCGCCGGCGGACGATGAACATGCGGCGCTGCGTGATCTGGCAAAGACTTTGACCGGCCTGCCGAAAGATGCCGACGCTGCAGCGATCCAAACCGAGGTGTACGAAGTCGGCAAACGCCACGGGTTCGCCGAATTGCGGCAATGGTTCAAGGCATTGTATGAAATCCTGCTGGGACAAGACCAAGGCCCGCGCATGGGGTCGTTTATCGCCCTGTATGGCCGGGCGGAAACCGTTGCCTTGATCGATCGCGTACTCGCCGGAGAGGCCATCGGCGCGGAATCGGAATAGCCTCGGGCGGCGCCACAATGGCATATGCCAACATGGACGGCGGCTCGGGCCGCGCCGGCATCGCCAAGATATTGCGATGGAAACTGGGTTGGCACGGTGAACGTCGCGCGGTTTCGCCACGCCGCGGCGTGCCCGTGTCGGCCATCGACAATGACGGCGTCGCATTACGCCCGGCGACCCGTGATGCGTTGACCTGGATCGGCCACGCCACGTTTCTGGTGCAACTTGGCGGCCGCTCGATTTTGATCGATCCGGTGCTGTCGCCGTCGATCGCCGGTTTTATCCCGCGCAATGTCGCGCCGGGTCTTGACTGGTCGGCCTTGCCCAAAATCGATGCGGTGTTGATCACCCACAATCATCGCGATCACATGGACGCGGCGACCCTGCGCAAGCTTGGGCCAGGGCCAATTTATGTCGTGCCACGCGGGCTCGGTGGCTGGTTTGGCCGCGCCGGCCTGGACCGCGTGGTCGAGATGGCCTGGTGGCAGCAGGAGGCGATCGCCGGCTTGGAGGTGACCTTTGTGCCCGCCCAACATTGGAGCCGGCGCGGGGTGTTTGACACCAACACCAGCTGGTGGGGCGGCTATGTCATCGGCCATGACGGCCTTCGTGTTTATCACTCGGGCGATACCGGATGGTTCAGCGGTTTCGCCGAGATCGGCGGCCGGTGCGGGCCGATTGACGCCGCCATGCTGCCGATCGGTGCCTACGCACCGCGCTGGTTCATGCGCCCGCAACACATCGATCCCGAGGAAGCGGTCGCCGCGTTCGAAGCGCTGGGCGCGGCTCGCTTTGTCGCCATGCATTGGGGCACGTTCAAGCTCACCGACGAGGATCTTTCCGAGCCACCCCAATGGCTGCGCCACGTGTGGGCGCGCGAAAATCTGCCCGAAGGACCGCTAGCAATCCCCGCGATCGGCGAAACCATTTGGTTAAACCGGACGACAGGCAGGTAACCGACCACTATTCGTCCCGCTCGTCAAAAGGGTGCAAACCTTTCAAGATAGTTCCTGGCCATTCGCCACACGTTGAAGAGGGCCGCCATGAATCATGTCGTTGTGCGCCTTGCGTTGCTGTTGACCCTGGGTTGGGCGACGGATGGTCCGGTCATGGCCCAGGAACCACGGATCGCCTTGGTGATCGGCAATTCGGGTTATGTCGCCATTCCGGCGCTCGCCAATCCGAAGAACGACGCCGCGTTGATCGGCGGCGCCTTGCGCGATGTCGGTTTTGACGTGGCCCTGATCACCGATGCCGACCGCGCCACCATGGCGCGCGAGATCGCGGCGTTCGGCCGACGCTTGGAAAGTGCCGGACGTGGCGCCGTTGGTCTGTTTTATTTCGCCGGCCACGGGGTCGAAGCGGCCGGTATCAACTATCTTTTGCCGATCGGCGGCGCCATTCAAACCGAAGCCGACCTTTATGGCGAGGCCATCAGCGCCTCGTGGGTGCTCGGGCAGATGGAATACGCCGCCAACGACCTGAACATCATCGTGTTGGACGCCTGCCGCAACAATCCGTTCAAGCGCTCATTCCGCGCCGTCAGCAATGGCTTGGCGCGCATGGACGCGCCGCGCGGCTCGTTGCTCGCCTATGCGGCCGCGCCGGGTCAGCTGGCCGAAGACGGTCTGGGAGCCAATTCAACCTATTCCTTGGCGCTGGCCAATGCGATCGCCACGCCGGGGTTGAAACTGGAGGATGTGTTCAAGCAGGTGCGGGTCAAGGTGGAAACGGTGACGCAGATCGGCCAGACACCCTGGGAAGAAAGCTCGTTGCGGGGCGATTTCTATTTCATCGCGCCAGAGGTCAATATCACGATCAACCCGACGCCACCGCCGGCCGGCCCCAGTGACGACGCGCTCTATTGGCAATCGATCAAGGATAGCGACGACCCGGCGCTTTACGCGCTTTATCTAGAGCAGTTCCCCGATGGCACATTCGCCGATTTGGCGCGCTACAAGCTCGACAACCTCCGCCCCACGGCCGACGAAAAGGCCGCGCCGTCGCCACCGCGCGCAGGTCCCGTCACTGTTGCCCAGACCAGCCGCTATCTCGGCCAAGACGACGCAGGCGACGGCCGCTGGGCGTGGGAAATCCATCTAGAGGACACGGCCGCCAGTCTCGACCAGGTCCGAAACGTCACATATTACTTGCACCCGACCTTTCCCAATCCGCGCCGGCAAGTCAGCGACCGCGCAAGCGGATTTCAGCTTGAAACCAGCGGTTGGGGCACGTTTATGGTCGAGTTGGATATTCAGTTTGCCGATGGGCGGGTTGAACGGCGCCATCACCAATTGGTATTCGACACCGAGCGGTAACCACGACCGGCGTCAGTAATCGCCTTTTTTGCCAACGCCGATGAAATTGAACGTGCCGGTATAGACGATCGGGTCCCACCACGACGCAACGCCGGTCTCTTCATCGGTGTGGCGCATGAAATGTTCGCCCGCCGGCGGCCGGATCTCGAACGACACCTCGTAGGTGCCGGGTCCGTCGAGCGCGACATTGACGCCGTAATGTGGCCCGTCGGACGCGACCATGGGATGCAGCATGCCCGATGTGGTCCAATCGCTGCCCTCCCTGCGCAAGGCAAAGCCAATGGAAAGATAAGGAATCCAGTCGCCGGCTCCGAACCCGTTGGGGTTACCGTCGAGCGCGTGAATATCGGCTTCGAGATGAATATCGGTCGCGGTGGCGTCTTGGGCGGCCATCGCCGGTTCCATTTCCACCGGCTGCAAATAAATGCCGGCGATCTCCATGCCAGCGACCTCGACCGGGTCACCAGCCGGGAATTCGTCGGCGACGGCCGCGCCGCCAAAGGTGACCGCCGCGAGGGCGGCCGCCGGCCACCGGTTAAGCACCATCATCTTGCGCATTTTTGTTTTCATACCATTCATAGCCGTGATTGCTAAATCGATAGCCGTGTAACCAAACATGCTCAGGTCGCCAGGATCGCCGGATACCAGGCTAGGCCTACCAAGAGGCTGCCCAGCACACCGGGCAGCAAAGGCATCCAGCGGCGATTCTTGGCCACGTCTTGACGGGCGAGCAGTTGGCTGGCGAGCCGCGCACTCCAGGCGCCGCTCAGCACCAGCAAGCCGACCTTGAGCGCGCGAATGGCATCATCGCCAAGGCCCAGCGCGGCGAGGCCAGAAAACAGGTCGCCACCGAGACCGAGCAGCAACGACACCATGGCGATGGGCAGAAACTGATAGCCGAGTTCAACAAAGCGTTGGCGCGCACCACCGCTGCCGCCGGCGCGACCCGACAACCACGCGGCCAGTGCCGTGACACCGCCAAGCACGACAACCGCGGCGACCGTCCAGGCAAGCATATAACCGGTGATCAAGAAGAAATCGAACCAGCGAAACACCTCGCGCGCCTCGGGATAGACCGCCATCAACCAAATCGGCCCAGCCTCACCGAGCCAGTACCAGCCGCGTTCGATGATCCAATTGCCGAGGGCCATGCGCAGGCTTTGGTAGGACTCAAGAACCAGCCACATAAATCCGCCTAGGGCCGTGCCGGTGCCAATGAACAGAAACAGCACTTCCGCCAGATTGGCGTTGTGGTCGCGGACATTGGCGACCTCGGTGCCGGGCGCACGCAGTTTCAGATACAAACCGCCCTTGGCTTGCGGGCTTACGCAGCGGAAACATTCGATGCAGTGGCGCGACTCGGTCTTACGATCCAGGTCGATCATGGTCGGGCAGGCGGTGCGTTCAGTCCATGCATCGCCGCCAGACCGTGGCCGCTTCGGATGAAAATCGACGGCGCCGATGCGCGAGTACACACCGAGCAACAGGCCGATCGGGCACATGTGGCGACACCATGCACGCTTGCTGCGCCCGTAAAGCAAGCCAAGCCCCACCGCGGCGACCAACACCGCGCCAAAGACAATGGCCATAGCCGGGGCGTGATCACGGGCCCCGGCGGTCTGTGCCCATATTGTGACGATAACGAAGCTGACAATCGGCGTCCCCGGCCATTGCACCCAAGCCGGAATGGCGCGCCGCAAGCCGCGTGCGTTGGCCCACTCGGACGCCGCGCCCATGGGGCATAGCAGCCCACACCAGCTGCGGCCGGTGACAATCACCGACAGAAACACCAACGGGAACCACACCGTCCACATGGCGACATTAGCGAACACAGCGATATGGTCCAGTGGGCCGTCGCCGCTGGCCGGCGTTTCAAACGCCAGCGGGACAAACAGCAGCCCCATAAACAGGGCGAACATGCCGATGTGGACCAGCGTCAGCCAATCCCGGTAGGCGACAAAGAACCTTTCGATCCGCGCCGCCAAGCCCGGCCACAAGCCATCCCGTCGAAGGGCCGTCGGCAAACGACCCACCTTCGCAACAGGCTGTACAGCAATGGTTCTTGCGGCTTCCGCGGCCACCGACTTCGCTCCTCACCCGCCTTGTCGACGTGCTACTGATAACCATTCGCATCTTTTCTACGACTGAGTCAAGCATCCCTGCCATGACGCAGGTTAAGGCGAACCGGATGAAGTTCGCGTTTGGCGGCTCCGTTGGCGACCCGATTTCACCGCCAGATCATCAAATACACATGATCAAGTGGTCAAGAAACATAGGTGCGCAATATGTAGCGTATTTAGTAAACTGTCACCAAAATTCCCGAAATTCAGCGGGCCGAAAGCCGAACGCGTCGGCGTCACGCACGAAATAACACGGGCTGGGTGATACAAAATGGGCCGGCGCCATCAGCGTGTCGGTATCGGCATAGCGTTCAATCAACCCGCGCCGAGTCTCAGCCGACAGCGCTTTGTCTTCGCACGCCACGCATGACCAGTCGGGCCGTTTGAGCTGGATCGGATGGTGGATGCTGTCGCCCAACAGCACCGCCGATTGGTTTCCGGAACGCAAGTGAACAACCATGTTGCCAGGCGTATGACCCGGCGCCGGTTCCAGCCAGATACCGTCTTCGATCTGATGGTCGCCGTCGACAAACACGGCCCGCCCCGCCTCGACCACCGGCAGCACGCTGTCGGCAAACGCGACTTGCCGCGGGCCGGTCGGATCGTCGCGATATCTCTGTTCCCAAAAGGCGTATTCCTGCCGGCCGATGATGTATTTGGCATTGGCAAAGGTGGGCATCCAGCGTCCGTCAACGCGGCGGGTATTCCAGCCAATGTGATCGGCATGCAGGTGGGTGCACATGACGAAGTCGATGCGGTCCGGCGCGACGCCCATGGCGGCCAAATCGTCAAGATACGTGCCCTGGCGTCGATGCCAAGCCGGCCTGTTGGGCCGTTCCTTGTCATTGCCGATGCAGCTGTCGATCATGATCGTGTGCCGGCCGGTGCGCACGATATATGATTGAAAACAAAACATCAGTTTGCCTGTCGCCGGATCAAGATGGTGCGGTTTAAGCCATCCGGCATGGGCGTCCAGCACATCGGACTCGGCGTCTGGAAAGAACCGGTTGGGATCCATGAACGGCTCTTCCAATTCGATCAGCGAACTGAGCGTGAAATCGTTGATGCGGTACATGCGCCCTGGCCCGCCCCCCTAGTCTGGGACGCTTGTTAACATCTGAGGTTCCAAATGTTCATTGGTTTCCAGTAATGAACATATCCGTTCATTAGCGCCCTGTACGACTTAACGTGCTCGAATTGCGATGATTAGGTTGCGATGGGGAGCGAAACATGCTGCCAATTAAAATTTAAGGGCCTATCTTTTCATTAGTATTCGCCAATGAACGGATCCTTACATTGAACGCACCGGGCTCACACAACTTCGACGCACGCCGGGGACGGTATGAGATTACCGCGATCGGTGGGGAAAAAGTGCGGGCGTTCGTGCCACCGCCATTGCCGCCCAGCCCGCCCATCGACCTTAATCCATTTGCACAGCTGATCGAGCAGGCAAATCGCGCACTCGGACGGCTAGAGGGGGTCGCCGCCACCCTCCCCGATGCGCAGCTATTCTTGTACATGTACGTCCGCAAGGAAGCCTTGCTTTCGTCCCAGATTGAGGGCACGCAGTCATCGCTTTCCGATTTATTGCTGTTTGAGACGTTACATGAGCCCGAATCCGCGTCGCACGATGTCGTCGATGTTTCAAGATATGTCGCGGCTATGAATTACGGCCTCGCACGGCTGGAGAACAATTTACCACTCTCGCTGCGGCTCCTTCGGGAGGTCCATGGCGTCCTTCTCTCCGAAGGCCGAGGCAGCGAAAAAACGCCCGGCGAATTTCGGCGTAGCCAAAATTGGATCGGTGGCAGCCGGCCGAGTGCGGCACTCTATGTGCCACCGCCTCATCACCTCGTGATTGAATGCCTCGGCGACTTAGAGCGCTTCATGCACGCAGACACCGCACCGATGCCCTTGTTGGTCAAAGCTGGATTGGTCCACGTGCAATTCGAATCGATACATCCTTTCTTGGATGGGAATGGTCGTCTCGGCCGTTTGCTCATCACGTTGATGCTGTGCGCGGAGGGCGTCCTCTCAGACCCTCTGTTGTATCTGAGTCTTTATTTCAAAACCCACCGCGACCGCTACTATGCGTTGTTGCAAAGGGTCCGTGAGCACGGCGATTGGGAAAGCTGGGTCGAGTTTTTTCTCACGGGGGTCAGAGACACATCTAATCAGGCCGCCGACACGGCGCGACGCATCCTGGGACTTTTTGCCCATCATCGCGATTTGATCCAAACGTTGGGACGACCGGCGCCCTCCGCACTCCGCGCGCATGACTACTTGCAGAAAAGCCCGCTGACCACGATTCCGAACATGGTTCGAGACCTCGGCATCACACATCCGACAGCAACCCGTTCGCTTGAAAACCTCCAAGAACTTGGCATTGTTCGTGAGATTTCGGGTCGCTCGCGGTTTCGCATTTACGCCTATACCGAGTATCTCGCCATTCTCAACGAAGGGGCCGAACCACTACCTAGGTAGCATATCGTCAACTCATTGCAGCGCGCGGGCGAAATATTGGCGGATATTGGCCTCCATGGCACGGTCGAAGTCCTTGATCAAGGCTTCCACCAACTCGAACATGACCTTCTCGCGCTCGTGCAGATTCAATCCCTCGGGATAGGTTCGGCCGCGTTTGACCGTGGTTTCGACCGAAGCCCGCCCGATACCGCGGGTGTCGATCAGGGCGATGGTGACCGCCATGGTCGCGTCGAACCGGCCCGCCTGTTCGGTGGTAAAGGCGCTGCGAAAATCCTCGTTCGTGGCCAAGCGTTCTTCGACGATGGCGGCATCGGTGATGGTCATCCGCACGGCACCGGTATCGCCGACCGGCCGAATCCGATCCTCCGCCCATTGCCGGAGCGCCGCCTCAGGCGAAAGTGGCGCCAGATGTTCGACATGCGGATCTCTTAGCGGCGGCTGATATTCCGTGATGACTTCAAGGCCGCGGCTATCCAGCTCGAACGGCGCCACATGGGTGAAACGCACGTCCGGATAGACCTGATCCGGCGGCAGATCCGCGCAACCGGCGACAACCGATAGCGCCGCCACCATGGCAGCAACCAGGCCAAGCCGTCCGTCAACTCGATCGCGCGCCGGCAATCGATCCCTCATCAAATGCATAAACCGCATTGCAGAACTCACAGGTGACAGTAATTTGCCCATCAATCGACAGCTCAGCAACCTCGGCGGCGGGCAAGGATTCCAAGATCGTGCGCGCGCGCTGGTCCGAACACGGACAGGAAAAGCGCACCTCGTCGGGCCGAAATATTGCCAGGTTGCCGGCGCCGAACAGTCGATCCAACAAAGTGACAGGGCTGAGCGACGGCGACGTCAGTTCGTCGGTCTTGACGGTTTCAACAAAGTGAACGGCGTGCTCCCAGGAATCGTCGTCCCACGCCGGCGGCCGCTCGGCGCCGCCCGTGTCCGGCTGTTGTTGGATCAACACGCACCCGGCCCGCCAACCCGCTTCGTTACCGTTCGCGGCCCGACTCACGCCGACCCGAAGCGACGCGCGAATCTGCTCGGATTGACGAAAATAGGCCGCCATCGCGTCGTCGAGATTGTTGCCTTCCAAGCCAACGATGCCCTGATAGCGCTCTGAATCGGCGCCTTGATCGACGGTCATGGCCATGTGCCCGTCGCCAACCAAAGCCCACGGCGTTGTCACCCGGTCGTGGGCCGCGACCTGGGCGGCATCGAAACTGGCGGTCCCGCGCATTCCGCCGCCGGTACGGTAATCGGCAACCAGCATGCGCACCGGCCCATTGCCCTGCACCTGGGCGATAAAACGCCCGTCGAATTTGAGTGTTGCCGCCAACGCCGCCGTCACGGTCACCAATTCACCCAGCAACACGGACACCGGATGGGGATAGTCATGTTGACGAAGAATCTGATCGATCGAAGTCCCAAGCCGCACAACGCGTCCAACCAGATTCAAGCTGTCAACCTTGAACCGGTAAATCAGATCGTCGGCGAGTGCAAAAGACGCCATGATCGAAAGGTCGTCGCTCCGGCGCCTGGCTTCAAGATCCTTGTTGGTCGGGCGGCGACTCAAGGCACCCACTGTTGGGGCACCCGGTCAAGACACCAGGATAGAATCGACTTCTGCGACGGCAGCCGATTGGCGGCCTCGTCCCAAACCGCGGATTGGGGGCCGTCGATGACATCGGCCGTGACTTCTTCGCCGCGATGCGCCGGCAAGCAATGCAGAAAAATGGCATCTGACTTCGCCCGCGCCATCAAGGCCGCGTCGACCTGAAAAGGCGTCAATTGCCGCCGCGCGTCGTCAGACTCGGGATCGCCCATCGACACCCAGGTGTCGGTCACGACGCAATCGGCGCCCAGCACGGCGTTGGCCGGATCGTCCAGGACGGCGATATCGGCGCCCTGAGCACGCGCCCAATCGAGCGCGTCCGCGGCCGGTTGACGCTCTGTCGGACACGCCAGACGTAGCGCGAAATCAAGCTGCGCCGCCGCATGGATCCACGAATTGGCGACGTTGTTGCCATCGCCACACCAGGCTACCGTTTGTCCGGCGATCGGGCCGCGATGTTCCTCGACGGTCATAACGTCGGCCATCAACTGGCAGGGATGGCTGGCATCGGTCAGGCCGTTGATCACCGGCACGGTTGCGTATTTTGCAAACTCGATCAATGTCGCGTGACGATTGGCACGCACTAATATGGCGTCGACATAGTTGGACAAGACACGCGCCGTGTCCGGCACGGTTTCGCCCCGCCCGAGCTGGGTTTCACTGGGCGTGAGCGTGATCGCATGGCCACCGAGGTGGATCATCGCCACCTCGAACGAGGTGCGGGTCCGTGTCGATGGTTTCTCGAAGATCATCGCCAACGCCCGCCCGCCCAGCAAAGTTGCGTTGGCGGCGCGACCAGCGGCCTTTATTTGCTTGGCGCGCTCCAAGATCTCGCGCACGGTGGCGCCGGTCAGCAGATGCAAGTCGAGAAATTGGCGCTCAGTGCTCATGGCGCGACGGCGCGGCACGCATCGTCCAGCGCCGTTGTCGCTTCTTCAATATGCTCGGGTCCGATGATCAATGGCGGCAAGAAGCGCATTTGATTGCCGCCCGCCGCCACGGTCAAAACATGGCGGGCGCGCATGGCATCGACCAAAGCAGCGTTGGGCACCACGCACTTCATGCCCACCATCATGCCACGACCCTCGACGCTTTCGATGACACTGGGATGCGCGGCGGCGACCGCGCGGGTGCGTTCATGCAAGATCGCGGCATTGCGTTGCACCGATTCCAAGGCGCCATCCGCGAGCAGGATATCGAGCATGGCGTTGCCGCAGGCCGCGGCCAAGGCGTTGCCGCCGAAGGTCGAACCATGGGTGCCCGGCACCATGCCGGCCGCGGCCTTTTCGGTGGCCAATACAGCGCCCATCGGAAAGCCGCCGCCCAGGCCCTTGGCCAAGGCCATGATGTCGGGAGCGACACCATCCCATTGATGGGCAAACAGTTTGCCGGTACGGCCAATACCGCATTGCACTTCGTCGTAAATCAACATCAAGCCAAATTCATCGGCGATCGCGCGCAGATCGCGCAGGAAACCGTCCGGTGCCGGCCGCACGCCACCTTCGCCCTGTACCGGCTCGACCAAAATCGCCGCGGTCTGGTCGCCGATCGCGGCGCGGACCTCGTTGGTATTGCCAAACGCGACATGATCGAAGCCGTCGACCGTCGGCCCAAATCCCTCGCGCGCCTTCGGATTGTCGCCGGCCGCGATCGTTGCCAAAGTCCGGCCGTGAAAGGCGCCCGAAAACGCGATCACCCGGTAGCGCTCGGGCGCGCCGTTGTGGAAATGATAGCGGCGCGCAGTTTTGATCGCGCCTTCCATGGCTTCGGCGCCAGAATTGCAGAAAAACACCCGCTCGGCGAAACAGTTGTCGGCCAAACGTTGGGCCAGGCGTTCCTGACCCGGGATGCGGTACAAGTTGGAAGTGTGCCACAGCTTCGCCGCTTGCTCATTGAGCGCGGCAACCATCTGCGGATGACCGTGACCGACTGAGGTGACGGCGATACCGCCGACAAAATCCAAATAGCGCTCGCCGTCGGGTGTAAACAGATATGGGCCATCGCCGGAATCGAACGCAATGTCGAGCCGCGCGTATGTGGGCATGACCGCTGACATGAATGCTTCTCCCGCGATCGGGCCGCCACAACGGGGACGGCCCTGGGCGCCGGTTCCCTGTGTCCAACAAAATCCGGAACCGCCGCCACAGTCAATAAGAAGCGCGCGAGTATCGGGTCCGGGGCAAGCCTTGTCAACGACCGCGGCGTCCACGCCGCGCGGCGCCATTTCCGTGTCAATCCTTGAGCTTATATCCCGTCGCAATCATGCGCTGACAGGCCCCCCACAGCGCGGCGTTCAAGGCCAGCATGACAATGACGCCGACCACGACCGAACCGTCACTGCGGCCGATAAAGCCATAGCGAAAGCCATCGATCATGTAAAAAAACGGGTTGAACTGGCTGACCGTGTGCCAGATGCCTGGCAAGCGTTCAACCGAATAGAAGGTGCCTGATAGAAACGCCAAGGGGGTAATGACAAAATTGGTGATCGCCGCGGTCTGATCGAACTTCTCCGCCCAAATCCCAGTCATTAGACCGATGGTCGACAGCATCACCGACGCAGCCGCCGCGAAAAATACGATCGCGCCGATGTCCGCCAGCCGCATGGGCACAAAGAAAGACACCGCGCCGCCGACCGCGAGACCGACCAGAACACCACGCGTGGCGCCGCCCATCACCCACCCGAACATCAGTTCCGCTGGGCTCAGGGGTGGCATCAAGACGTCCACGATACTGCCCTGAACTTTGCCGATGCTGATGGTCGAGGATGTGTTGGCGAAGCTGTTTTGCACCATCGCCATCATGATCAAACCGGGGGCCAGGAATTGGGTAAACGGAACCTCGCCGACCATCCGTGTCGCGCCGCCCAGCGCCAATGAGAAAATCGTCAAAAACAGCAGCGTGGTCACGGTCGGCGCCAATACGGTCTGTGACGCCACCTTCATGAACCGTTGGACTTCCTTGACATACAGCGTCCACACGCCGCGCCAATTGACGATGCCGAATTGGCGTGGTTGCGGAATGCCGCGCGGCGGCACGCGCGTCAAGGTTTCGCTGGCGGCCATGAGGCGTTCGCCACCGGCGGAGGTCCGTTCTGGTGCGTTCATGACCGGCGCAGCCTGCCGCAATCGAACGATTGTGTCGAGACGGCAGTTGCCAGCCGCTTTAAAATGTGCCGCCAAACGCCCATAACTGACCGTGAGATAGGATTGAACGGATTAGGAACGACGCCAAATGGTGACCATTTATCACAATCCGCGCTGCAGCAAATCTCGGCAGACTCTGGCCTTGTTGCAGGATCGCAATATCGACCCGGAAATCATCGAATATCTCAAGACGCCGCCAAGCAAAGCCGAGCTGAAAAAGATTCTCGCCATGCTCAACCTGAAACCGCGCGATCTGATGCGAATCAAAGAACAGGCCTACAAGGACAATAACCTGGCCGACCCGTCGCTGAGCGACGACGCTTTGATCAGCGCCATGGTAGAAAATCCGGTGTTGATCGAACGCCCCGTGGTGGTCACCAACGGCAAAGCGGCGGTGGGTCGCCCGCCCGAGGCCGTGTTGGAAATCTTATAACCCGCATGCGGCGCCTCTGGGTTCCATTTGCCATTGCCGGGGCTATTGCTGTCGTCGCGCTTTTCGCCTTCTCGCGTCTGAACCCGGGCGCGCTCAATGACGGCGACAATGTTACCCGGTTGATTTGGGCCGCGGGCGTGTTGGTGTTGATCGGCCCCTTCGCATTCTCCGGTGGCCTGTCACGAACATTGCGCCAACTTGCGCAATGGGCGGTGGTCTTGGCGGCGCTGACCATCGGCTATCAAATCTGGCAGGATGGTGGATTTTCCTGGGCGGGCCTGCGCGCCGCGTTCAGCCCACAGCTGGACAGCGCGGACCAAGCCGGCATTGCCCAGTTTCGCGCCAACAGTTTGGGCGAGTTTGTCGTCGAAGGAGATATCAACGGCACCCGCGTCATGTTCTTGGTCGATACCGGCGCGAGCGACCTGGTGTTGGCGCCGCGCGATGCCGAGCGCGTTGGCTTTGATCTGGCCACACTCGACTATCCGCGGGTCTACGACACCGCCAGTGGCACGGTCCGGGCCGCGCCGGTCCGTTTGGACCAGGTCAGTGTGGGCGGCGTCGCGGTCGACAATGTGCGCGCGGCCGTGTCGAGCTTCAATATGGACACGTCACTACTCGGCATGAGTTTCATCAACCGCTTGTCGGGGTTCGAATTGCGCAATGGCGTGCTGACCCTGCACCAATAGCGCCGTTTAAAGGCCGCGCGCGCGTTCGCGCAATACGAACTTCTGAATCTTGCCGGTCGACGTCTTCGGCAATGATCCGAAGACGACGGTTTTTGGCGCTTTGAAATGGGCCATATTGTCGCGACAAAAGGCAATCATCTGCGCCGCGCTGACGTCGCCGGCATCGGGTTTCAGCTCGACGAATGCGCACGGCGTTTCCCCCCATTTGTCATCGGGCCGCGCGACGACCGCCACCTGCATGACCGCCGGATGGGTGTACAGCACGTCCTCGACCTCAATCGACGAGATGTTCTCACCGCCTGAGATAATGATGTCCTTGGATCGGTCCTTTAGCTGGATGTAACCGTCCGCGTGCATGACGCCCAAGTCGCCGGTGTGGAACCAGCCGCCAGCGAATGCCTCGTCGGTCGCCGATGCGTTTTTTAGATAGCCTTTCATAATCACGTTGCCGCGCATCATGACCTCGCCGATCGTGCTGCCGTCGGCCGGAGTCGGCGTCATCGAGTCCGGATCCATCACGCTTAAGCCTTCCAGCACGGGATAGCGCACGCCTTGCCGCGCCTTGAGCGCGGCCTGCTGATCGGCGGGCAGATCATTCCAATCCCGGTTCCACGCGCACACCACCGCGGGTCCGTAACACTCGGTCAGGCCATAGGCGTGGGTGACATGAAAGCCGCGCTCTTCAATCGCCGCCAAAACTGGCGGTGGCGGCGGCGATGCCGCGGTCATTACCTCGACCTTCTGGGTCACTTTCGCTGCCAAGGAATCGTCGGCATTGATCAGCAGGTTGAGCACGATCGGCGCGCCGCAGAAGTGGGTCACCTGATGGTCGGCGATGGCATCGAAGATGGCCTCGGCGCGCACTTGACGCAGACATACATGCGTGCCGGCGACGGCGGCGATGGTCCATGGAAAACACCAGCCGTTGCAGTGAAACATCGGCAGGGTCCACAGATAGACCGCGTGATGGGGCAGGCTCCACGCCAAGATATTGCCTATGGCGGTGAGAAACGCGCCGCGATGGTGGTAGACCACGCCCTTGGGATTACCGGTCGTGCCAGAGGTATAGTTGAGCGCGATAGCGTCCCATTCGTCGGCCGGTCCGTCACTGGCGAAGTCGGCGTCACCGGACGCCAGAAAGGCTTCATATTCAAGCGCGCCAAGACGTTCGCCAGGACCGTCATAGGTCACGTCATCATAGTCGATAAGCTCCGGCGGATTATCGAGGCCGGCGCGCGCCTCGCGCATGATCGGCGCGAATTCGCGATCCGAGATCACCAGCTTGGCTTCGCCATGTTTCAAAATGAACCCGATCGTCGCCGCGTCGAGGCGCGTATTGAGCGCATTCAATACGGCGCCCGCCATGGGCACAGCATAGTGCGCTTCCAACAAGGGCGGCGTGTTTTGGGCCATCACCGCAACCGTGTCGCCGGGGCCGATACCGCGCTTTCGCAGCGCGCTGGCAAAGCGCTGGCAGCGTTCCCCAAAATTGCGATAGTCCATGTGCTGTGCGCCATGGATCCAGGCGGTGTGGTTGGGATAGACGGCCACCGCGCGCGACAAAAAGCTCAGCGGGGTCATCGGCTGATGGTTGGCGGCGACTTTGTCCAAGCCTGAGGCATAGGGATTTGGGCTCATCGTCAAACGTCCTCGATCGTCAAGACTCAGCAAATCCATAGAGCCGCGCCGGGTTGTCAACTAAAATGGCCCGCACCTGCGCCGAATCCGACGTGTAGTCCGCCAGCGCGTCGAGCAAATCGCCATCGTTCGGCATCGGCCCCGTCACCGCCGGATGCGGCCAATCGGTGCCCCACACCACCCCGTCGGGTGCCGCAGCGATCAATGCCTGGGCAAACGGGACAGCGTCGGCATAGGGCGGCCCAGCAACTGAGACCCGATAGTTTCCCGACAATTTGGCCCAACATCGGCCCGCAGCCATCATGCCCAACAGTGCTTGGAACCCCGGGTCGTCAAGCCCCCGGTCGGTCGGCATATGCCCCATATGGTCGACGACCACATCGACCGGCAGCGCAGACAATTTACCCGCCAGGTCCGGCAGAGTTCGCAAGTCCATCAGAAATTGCAAGTGCCAGCCGCGCGCCGCCAAGCGCGGGGCGAGACGATCCATGGTCGCGAGCGGCAAACCGGCGCCGAACAACAGGTTGAGGCGCACGCCGCGCATGCCCACCTCATGCATGGCATCGAGGTCGCGATCGCTGACCTCAGGATCGACCACAGCAATACCGCGCGCCGCGCCCCCCAGCGCCACCATGGCATCCAGCGTCGCGCGATTGTCGGTACCATAGACACTCGGCTGCACGATGACGGCGCGATCGATGCCCAGGGTCGCCAAAACGTGGCGATAGGATTCGAGCGATGCTTCGGGCGGGGTGTAGCTGCGCCCCCCGGCAAAAGGGTAGCGCGCCGCAGGACCAAAGATATGGGCATGGCAATCGCACGCGTGCGGCGGCGTTTTCAGTTTCGGGGTTCGCGGCCGCGGATCGGGCGCTTGGCAAAGGTCGGTCATGATCGTGGCTCGGTCCGGGTGACGTGGTCGTGTCCTTTCGGGCTGAAATGCCCTCAACCCGCGCCATGTTATATCAAGATCCAGAGCGGTCGTGTTTTTGTGAAGGGCGGTCGACCTGGTTTACCGCACGCGACCCGAGGGGAATGACACGACAATGCCGATGACGAAAAAGATGGCTTGGCCGGATGTCGGTCACGATCTACGGGTATTCGTGGGTTATCTGGCGCGCCGCGCGCTGGCGGTCCAGGTGCCGCGTGTCGCCGCCGCGCTGACATATACCTCGCTTCTGGCGCTGGTCCCGACCGCGACAATTGTTCTCGCCATGATGGCGATGTTTCCGGCCTTCGCCGGCGTGCGTGAGCAATTCAACAGTTTCGCCTTCGACAATCTGCTACCCAATGCCGGTGATGATTTGCGCGCCGCGTTTGACAGCTTTGTCGCCAATGCCGGTGAACTGACGGCGGTCGGTCTGCTGTTTCTGATTGTCGCCTCGATCATGTTGCTGTCGACGGTCGAGGGCACCATGAACACGATATTTCGGGTCCGCCAACGGCGCGCGCTGATCGCGCGCCTTCTCGTCTATTGGGCGTTCCTGACCGTTGGCCCACTGGTGTTGGCGTCGAGCTTGTCGCTCTACTCCTATTTGATCGCGTCGGCGCAATGGGGCAACGACAGTGCGTTGCGCGGCTTTGGCGGATTTCTGGTTTCGTTGGCGCCAACCGCGCTGATCGTGCTCGGTTTGGTGTTTTTGTATCTGGTGATGCCGAACCGCCGAGTGCCGCCGCGCCATGCGTTGATAGGCGGCCTGGTGGCCGGCCTGTTGTTTGCTGCCCTGAGACGCGGTTTTGCACTCTATTTGATCTATTTCCCTACCTATGAAGCGATTTATGGTGCCCTTTCGGCCGTGCCGATCCTGCTCGTATGGATGTACCTGTCGTGGCTGGTTGTGCTGTTCGGCGCCGTGCTTGCGGCCGCGTGTAGCGAATGGCGCACCGAAGGCCGCGCGGAACGGCCCGGTGAACCGGCCAGTCAATTCTCTTTGGGGGTTTGTCTACTGGCGCTTCTCGCGGACAAGCAGCGGCGCGGCGAAACCGGATCGGTGCGCAGTCTGGCGCGCGATGCCGGCCGCGCGGTCGGCGCGGTCGAGTCGACGCTGGTGCGGCTGCGCAAAGCCGGTTTTGTCGAAAGCACCGCCAAACGGCGCTGGTTGCTGTCTCGACACCCCGACGACATCCGCATTTACGATCTCTTCGACGTGTTCGGCCTACAACCACGCGAACCGGCGCTGGCCGGCGACGCGCCATGGCAAGCCCGGTTGCGCGCCGCCTTGGGCGCCGCAGCCGAGAACAACCGGCAGACCTTGGCCCTGTCGCTGGCGGAGCTTGTCGTCGATCCGCCGCCCGGCCCGCGAGTGGTGCCGCGCGAAGCCGGCTAGCGCGGCGACAGCGCCATGAGCGCCGCGGCCCCGCACACGCCGGCACCGGCCAGCGACGACATTGCCACTGCCTGGCAACTCTATCAGGGTGGGAGAGCACAGCACGCCCTGCGCCTTTGTGCCGCGGTCTTGGCTCGCGCCCCCAACGACAAGGACGCGTTGCAGTTGCGCGCGGTTATCGCACTCGACGAAAACGACTTGGCACGCGCCCACGAGGCCGCGGCGCGCTTGGTGGCCATCGCGCCGGACGACGCCACGGCGCACAACACGCGCGGTTTGGTCTTGCATCGCACCGGCGACCACGTTGGCGCCATCGCCGCCTTCGAAACCGCTTGCGCCCGCGATCCACGCCATGCCCAGGCCGCCAACAATTTGGGGGCCGCATTGCTGGAGCAAGGCCATTGTGTCGACGCTCAAACCCATTTCGAGCGCGCTTTGGCGGGCAAGCCCGACTTTGTTCAAGCCCAGGCCAATCTGGGCACCGCCTTGCTCGGCCAAAATCGCCATGCGCACGCGGCACAGGCGCTAGAAACGGCCGCGCGCGGCTTGCCGCAATCAAGTCGGGTCCACAGCGACCTGATCCGCGCGCTGTTCGGCACCGGCGACATCGCGGGCGCGGTTGCCGCTTACGGCCGCAGCCAAGCGACGCTGCCCGACGACGCGCGCTGTGCGACGGCACTTGTTGACGGCTTGCGGAGAATCGACGCGCGCCAGCTGGGTCCGGCCGGTCTTCCACTCTTACGCCATGTCTTGACCCTGCCGACGGTGCGCCACCAGGCCATTGAACCATTGGCCCGTGCACTGCTCAGCGCAACACCGTGCTTTGCCGCCACGCTGGCGGACCCGAACGCCGCGCCGATCCCCGACTTGGTCAGCGAGCCGGTATTTGTCGGCCTACTGACACACAGCGTCGTGACCGATGACAACTTCGAACGGCTTATCGTGCAGCTGCGGCGTCGATTGGCAACGGCCGCGTTCGACGGTACCGCCTGGTCGGTGGACGAACTCAAACTCGCCTGCGCCGTGGCGTTGCAAGCTTTTCACACCGACTATGCCGGCGATCTGGGCGCCGGCGAAGTCGAGATTTCAGAGACCAGCCGGGTAGCCGCCGAATCCGCGCTACGCGAATTGGCGCCACGGGCGGCGCTGCCCGCCGCCGTTTGGGCAGCCCTGTATCGGCCGCTTCATCGGTTGGCTGGCGCCGAGGCTCTTGACACACTCGGCGCGAACGACCTGCCGGTCGCCGTCACCGAGCTGTTGGATCAGACCTTGCGCGCCCCCTTGCAGGAACGCGAAATCGCGGCCAACTTGTCCACCTTCGCGCCCATCGACGACGCCATGTCGCGGCGGGTGAAAGACCAGTATGAACACAATCCCTACCCGCGCTGGCTGACATTGCCGACGCCGATGGTTGACCGGCCATCGGCGCATATGCGCGCCGCCCTGCCCGGTTTCCAGCCGCCTGCCTTCATCGACGGCCCGCTATCGGCCCTGATCGCCGGCTGCGGCACCGGCCAAGACGGTTTGTTTTTGGCCCGCTTGTTTCGCCAAGCCCAATTCATCGCCATCGATCTGAGTCGGGCCAGTCTGGCCTATGCCCACCGCCAGGCCAAACGACGCGGCATCGCCAATATCGCCTTCTTCGAGGGCGATATCCTTGACGCCGCCGCGATGGGTCAGACATTCGATGTGATCAGCTGTAGCGGCGTGTTGCACCACATGGATGCCCCCGATGCCGGTTTGCGGGCGTTGGTCGGCGTGCTACGGCCGCGTGGCCTGATTCATATCGCGCTTTACAGCCGCCGCGCGCGCCACGCGGTGACCGCTGCGCGCGCCCATATCATGGCCCAAAACCTGGCCACCGACACCGCGTCGTTACGCGCGTTTCGCGCTTATGTGCGGGTCCTGCCCGCCGATCATGGTTTGGCCTGGCTGACCCGCTGCGCCGATTTTTATTATTTGAGCGGTCTGCGCGATTTGGTCTTCCACGCGTGCGAACATCAATATGACTGGCCGGAAGTCGCCGCCCTGGTCAAATCGGTCGGCCTGGAGCCCATCGGCGCAGTCATTGAGCCCAAGTTTGCCGCCCGCTACGCCACCTTTGCACCACACGATCGCAACCGTTGCGATTTTGGCGCCCTTGACCGATTCGAAAGAACCCACAGCGACGCCTTCGCAACCATGTTCAGCCTGTGGTGCCGAAAGCCCGTACCGCTCTAGAAACAAACCAGCACCGCCCCGCGCGCATTCGCGCCACAACGCTTGTTGTGCTACCGTTCGCGGTGTCATGGCAAGCGTGGCCATTGCAAGTGGCATTAGTACAAAAGATGGGGTGGGCGGAATGCTGAAGGAATTCAAAGAATTCGCCATGCGCGGCAATGTCGTCGACATGGCGGTCGGTATCATTATCGGGGCGGCGTTCGGCAAGATTGTCAGCTCGCTGGTCAACGACATCATCATGCCGCCAATCGGCACCTTGCTGGGCGGTGTCGATTTCAGCGATTTGTTTATCAACTTGACGGGCGGCGACTACGGGTCTTTGGCCGAGGCCCAGGAAGCCGGCGCCGCGACGATCAATTACGGCATATTTATCAACACCGTGCTCGATTTCGTTATCGTCGCCTTCGCGATTTTCATCGTGATCAAGCAGATGAACCGGCTCAAGCGCGAAGAACCGAAGGCGCCTGCCGAAGCGACCACCAAGGACTGCCCGCATTGTCTGTCAACGATTCCGATCAAGGCGACGCGCTGCGCCCATTGCACGGCTGAGTTGGGCAACGCCTAGACGCCGCGCGGGCGCGCCGGCCAACGCTGGCGCTGTTCGAAGTGGCTTTAAAGCGGTAGCGTCGCCGTGGCGCGCAAACCGCCGTCGGCGTGATTTTGCAGGCAAACGTCGCCACCATGGCCACGAAACACCGACCGTGCGACGGCCAGCCCCAAGCCGGCACCCGCATGGTCGGCCGTGCCCGCCGTATTGAGGCGATAGAACGGCTCGAAGACACGGTCGAGTTCCGCCGCGGCAATGCCCGGACCGGCGTCATCGACCGTGATCACCGCGTGGCCATCAACCTCAAACAAAGAGACTTTGGCCTCGACCCCATACTTGACCGCATTCGCGACCAAATTGCTGATACCGCGTTTCAAAGCCAACGGGCGCGCACGTACCGGCTTCGAAACACCGCCCCGGCAAACGACATGACCACCGGCGTCGGCGGCGTCATTGCAGACACTCTCAACCAGGGCCGTCAAGTCGACCGGTTGCGGCCGTTCGGTGCTGGCTTCGTCGCGCACGAATGCAAGCGCGCCGTCGATCATGCGTTCCATGTCGTCGAGGTCGGCCAGCATCTTGTTTTGCTGTACCGCGTCATCGACGAATTCAGCGCGCAGGCGCAGGCGGGTGATCGGCGTACGCAAGTCATGAGAGATCGCACCCAGCATCTGGGTGCGGTCATCGATGAAACGCCTCAGGCGCGCCTGCATGTCGTTGAACGCGCCCGCCACCGATCTAATCTCGGCCGGACCGGTGCGATCGACTTCTGGCGCGTGCAAATCGCGTCCCAAGCGCTGCGCCGCCTCAGCCAGCGTCGTCAGCGGGCGCGTCAGCCAGCGGCCGGCCCACACGGCAAGCACGGCGATCCCCGCCACCATCACGGCCATTTCCAAAACCATGCGCACCACCATGGAACGGTCGGCGCCGCCAAGCGACGCCAGCATGACGATTTGCTGACCATCGGACAAGGTGACGGCCGCGCGGACCGTGTCACTGTCGTTTTCGCATGGTGGCGATGTCCGGCTGGGACGGTCGGAATGCAGCACGCATAGCGACTGCGCAACCACGGTAACGTCAGTGGGCCCGGCAACGACCGCATCGACCTGATCGCCGATCAGGCGCGCCCGCCAATCGTTCGCGCCAGCGTGTCCGATTGCGGGGTCCGCACCGACCAAAAACCCCGGGCCGCTCAGCCGGGCCATGATCTGATCGCGCGCCGGTGCCGGCACGGCCATCAAAGCTTCACGAGCCGCAATAATTTGTGCGGCAATGGTCTGGCCGCCAAACAACGACAATCGATGACTGCGATCACCATAGTGAATGGCCATGCTGAGCCCATGGGAAAGCCCCAACCCCAAGACCAACACCAGAACCGCCCGGCCAAACAGGCTTTGGGGGACAATGTGGCTCATGCCCGTTCCACGGCCGCCGCGAAAATATAGCCGCCACCGCGCACGGTCTTGACCAATTGGGGCGCCTTGGTATCGGCCTCAATCCGCCGTCGCAAGCGCCCCACTTGCACATCAATGCTGCGATCGAAGGGCGTCGCGTCGCGGCCACGGGTCAGATCCAGCAGTTGCTCGCGACTGAGCACACGCTGCGGATGCTCGACAAAAGTCGCCAAAAGGTCGAACTCGCCAGCGGTCAATGGCACGTTGACTTGGTCCGGGGAATAGAGTTCGCGGCTCGCCAGATCCAGCGTCCAACCGGCAAACCGCAGCCGCGCCGGGCCGCGATCGGTCGCTCGGCGGGGCAGAGTATGAGCGCGCCGCAACACCGTCTTGATCCGCGCCAACAATTCACGCGGATTGAACGGCTTGGCCAGATAGTCGTCGGCCCCCATTTCGAGACCGACAATGCGATCGGTATCGTCACCGCGCGCCGTCAACATGATCACCGGCAAATCCGACCGTGCCCGCACGTCGCGTGTGATTTCAAGGCCGTCCTTGCCCGGCAACATAATGTCCAGCACGACCAAATCGACTCGCTGTCGGTCGCACACCCGGCGCATTTCGGCCCCATCGGCGGCGGTCACGACGTCATAACCATGCTCGGTTAGATATTGAGCCAACAAGTCGCGAATATCGCGATCGTCGTCGACGACCAAAAGGCGGTTTCTCGGTTTCAAGTCTCGCTGGTTCAAGAATTCGCGCCTCCGCAGTTTGCCGACCGCCACCTTATCGCTCCGGCTCGCCGCCGCGCGATCAAATTGGTGAGGTATTGTAACGCAATGTAACAAATCCACATCGAGCAACAATCAGTTACCGGCCTGGTCCCGATTGTCACATTTTTTGCGCCGGGCGACATGGTCGTGTTACCCGGGCGTGATCGGCTGCCGGCGTCGACGATTTGCGATGCGGAGGCAGCATGGACACTTCCCCGAAAAAACCAACCGTTGCCGCGGCGGACGCGCGGCCGAGCCGGCGTGCGTTCTTGACCGCGGCCGCGGCGAGCGCGGGTGGCGCGGCGGCGGCCGTGACAACGCCAACCGCCGCCCCGGCCCAAAGCTATGGCGGCGGTCACGGGTCGATGATGTTTCTGCCGGGTCACAGCATGATCGGCGCCACATCATCGCCGCCGGGCGCGCCCGCCGATGATGCGGTGAACTATCGGGAGTTCGACATCAGCTTCGACATCATGGAACACGAGCTGGTGCCGCGCGTGACGTTTCCAGTGTTTGCGTTCAACGGCCAAGTGCCGGGGCCGGTTTTCCGAGTCAACGAATATGACTGGGTCAAGGTGAACGCGACCAACAAAACCGAAGTGATGCATACCATTCATTGGCACGGTATTGATTTGATCTACACAATGGACGGTGTGCCCATGGTCACGCAAGACCCGATCCATCCCGAAGAAACCTTTGTGTATCGATTTCAGGCGCGCCCTGCCGGCACACGATTCTACCACTGCCACTGGTCGACGCCGATGCACATGATGTCGGCGCTACACGGCGCGTTCATCATCGATTCACCAGACGATCCGATTCGCGAAGCCTTCCCATATCAACGCGACTATGTGCTGGTGCTGGAGAGCTTCGACACGGTGTTCTCACGCAATCACATGAATGCAGCATTGGCCGGCATGAAACGTGTCAACAAACTGATGGCGATGGGCCAGTTGGACCCGGCCACGCATGGCTTTTTTCGCGACTATGGCGAATTTGTCGCCGCCATCGATGCCGGATTTCGCCCGCCCTATGGCGCCGGTAACGCGGAACGGGTGCGGCCCGACCCCAACTTTTTCGCCATCAACGGAAAATCCTATCCCGCGACTGAGAAAATCGGCATTCGCAAGGGTGAATATATTCGCGTGCGCCTGATCAATGGCGGCGTTTTGACGCACCATATGCACCTGCACGGCCATCAGTTCTGGCAAGTCGCCGAAGACGGCAACACCCTGCCCCAGCCGATTCGGCTCAACACCATCGCCGTGGGTCCCGGCAAGACCCATGACATCATCATCTACGGCGACAATCCGGGCTATTGGACCTTTCACGATCATGACGTGCGGCGGGTGACCAACAATGGCGTCTATCCCGGCGGCATGTTGACCGTGCTGGTCTATGAAGACCTCGACAATCCGCCCTATGTGCCATCGATTGCAATCAATGAGTAGACTTATGAATATTCAACATGTCAAATCATTGGCACTGGCCGGCGCCGTGCTGACAAGCGCAGGCGGCGCACTCGCGCTAGAGGTCGATCCGCCCGTACTGCCGGAAATCAATATCGGCGGGCGCGCGGTCGCGACAGTCAACATGTTCAACAAGGATCAAATTGCCGGTGGCGACGACGACGGCACGGAATTTGAAATTGCCGATTCCAGCTTGCTGCTGGGCTTTGCCAAGCACCTCTACAACGACGTCGACTTCGGTTTCGCCAATATCGGCATCAAGTTGCCGGAAGACGACAGCGACCTGCGCGACGACATCTTCATCCATGAGCTGAATTTGGGGGTGGGAGCGCCATCTTGGGAAGCCAAACTTGGGCGCAGCCGTCTGCCCAACACGCTGATCCAGTTTCCGACCGTTCGCGACGACGATCTCCTGGACTACACCCATGTGCTTAACGGGTCGTCCAACGCGGAAGCCGAGGAAGACGTGATCTATGGCGGCTTGCTGGCGGGCCGCTATTTTTTGACCGACTCGCGCGTGGCGCTGTCAGCTGCTCTGACCGCACGCACCGAAACACGCGCGACAGCATTGTCCGACACAGACCGGCAAGCGCGCTTCAATCTGAACGGACTGAGCGTTGGCGCCGCCTATGACGTGCCCGAAGACCTGAAATTCGATCGCGGTTTGCGCTTTGCCGGCATCACCGTGGATGCGCAGCGCGTCGAGAACACCAACGGCATCGGCAAAACCAACATTGCCGCGCTGATCGCGGGCGCGACCTATAATCTGAGTGAAAACCCCGAGCAAAGCTGGGCGGTCGACGCGCAGGCGATTTACAGTTTCGGCGACAGCGTGCCGTCTTTGGCCGGGCATCTATTTCGCGCCCGGGCCGAAAGCGTCGCCGTGGTGGGCGCCGTGCGCTATGCCAGTCGGCCGTTCCTGCAAACTCGTTGGCAAGCGGCACTGACCGTGGCCTATAAAGACTACACGGATTTCGACGACGCGGGATCGTTCGCGCTGGCCCCCAGTTTCGCCTGGCGGCTGGGCAGTGGTGTCGAACTGGTCGCCCAATATCGCTATCGCGTCAATGGCGACCGGCTGGCCGCCGATACCGGGCTTGACAGCGACCACACGATCTTGATCGGCGGCACCTTTGCGTTTGACTATACTTTGAACGAATCGGTGAGCCAACGCGGTTCCATTTTGAGCTTGGAACACGACATGCTCGATATTGGACCGATTGGAGGAGGACATTGATGAACTTGCATTGGATCATGGCCGCGGCCGTGAGTGGCGGTGTTCTGGCGGCCGTGATGCTCGCCCAGACAAGCCGGGCGGACGACCAAGACATGGATCACGGCGAGCATGGCGGCATGCACGAAATGGCGGACGACGCGGTGACGGCGGTCGGGGTGCTGCATCATGTCGACGTGGACGGGCGGATGGTCAATCTGACCCACGAGCCGATCGCCGATATCGGCTGGCCGCAAATGACCATGGACATGGCGGTCTCCGACAAAGTTGATCTGAACATGCTGGGCGCCGACACGAAAGTTGATTTCACCCTGACCAAAGGACCAGACGGGATCTATATGATCGATACCATGCGGCCCGCCGGCGATCACATGATGGACGGTGACGACATGGGTGCCCATCACGGTGACGAAGGTGCCGCCATCACGCCAACGGAATCCTGGGCTTACACGGGGCGTGAAGCGGTTGCCGCGCGTGATGACGCCCATTGGGAAATGGTTCCCGGCAATGCCGGTGGCCAGGAATGGGTTGCAGCCGGCGTGCTGGATGGCAGCGCGCGGTGTGCCGCATTGGCCGACAATCCGGCGGTGATGGTTGACCGCGCCACGCAGCAAATGTGTGCGGCGAACAATTAAAGATCTGTTGCCTCTTTTGAAGTTCCGACATCAAATTACGTGATGAGCAAGAGTGCACAACCGGAACCGAAGGGAGAACAGGAACATGAAAGCAAGCCATCTATTGCGCGGTATTTTGGTCAGCGCCTGGTCCATGACCGGTTTCGGGATCGCCTTGGCCCAGGACTCGACCGACAGCGCGCAATCCGGTGCGGGCGACATGCCGATGGCGCACCACGGCGGTGCAGACAGCCGATCGAAAGCAACCGGCGGGATGCAAATGCAGGGTGGTGGTGGCCACATGATGAGGGGCGACAGTCCGGGCGGCATGATGGCGCATCACCAAGCCATGATGGGCAGTGGTGCCCCGACGGTTGTGATCAACATCTATCCCGGCGGCGGCGTGTCCATGCAACAGATGCCGATGGCGGGGCGACACGGTGGCAGCGGCCCCATGGGGGGCATGATGGGTCAAATGGGCCATGGCCGCATGATGAGCCACGGCGGAATGATGGAAGAGAGCGCGCAGCACGATCCCGTCACGGTCGATAGCGTTCGTGAACGGTTGACGGCGCGTCTCGGTGCGATGCCACAACACGGCCATCACGTCGGCGAGATCACCGCGTTGGACGATGATTTGATCAACGCCGAAATTGTCGACGATGACGGTGCCGTCGTGCGGCGGATCATTTTTAACCGCCATACCGGCGAATCGATGCGGGTGCGCTGATTGCCTGGCAGGGTCGTTTGACATGGCTGATGGGACGGACCCGGTCTTTTGGCATATGCCCCCAGGTTGGGGATGGGGCATGACGGCGATGCATGGCTTCGGTTGGTTGTTCTTTTTGCTGATCGTCGTCGTGCTGGTATTGATGGTCGCCCGCGCAGCCGGCGGCCCCAGCCCGCTAGGCGGGACCAAGACCAAGTCGGCGCGAGACATTTTGGACGCGCGTTACGCCGCCGGTGAGATCGATCGATCTGAGTATCTCGAGAAAAAGAAAGATCTCACCTGAAGCAGCCATGCCGCGCCAAGGCCAGTCCGGCGCCGACAGAAGGGGTGTTTGATATGTTCAACAAAACCGCCATCGTCCTTGCGCTTACCGCCGTGCCACTATGTGCGGCGGCGATAGCCCATGCACACAGCGTCGAGAAGGGCAGCGTGCAAGTCATCCATCCGTGGGCCGATCCGGCCACCACCGGCGACAGCCGCGCCTATCCGACGCTGTCCAATGAAGGCATGCAGCCGTTGGTGCTGACCGGTGCCGAGTCGCCCCTGTTTGACCATATCGATATTATCGTTGGCGGCATGACCGTTGCGCAGCTCACCATTCCAGCTGAAGATGTCGTCAACTTGGATTCAGCGGACAGTCATTTGCGCCTGGTCGGCGTGCAATCGCCCCTGCAAGAAGGCGGTCATTTTCCCATGACCCTGAATTTTGAAAACCATGAACCGGTGGCGGTGGATGTGGTGATTGGCGAATTAACAGCTATGCCCACGGCCGTGCCGGCTGATCAAGCAGCGGTCAACCTGACCCACGCGCCCATCGCAGCGATCGGCTGGCCGCAAATGACCATGGATTTGCCGCTGCTAAAGTCCGCCGATGCGACTGGGTTGGCCGCCGGTGACAAAGTCTACTTCGAACTGGAAATGGGTGCGGACGGTTTTTATGCGATTTCGCGCATCGTGCCGTGGGACCAGCGGCCGGCAGCCGACGCCGATGACGCCATCTCTGGAACGGGTGTCGTCAACGGCTTGACGCCCCAGTCTGGATCCTAGGCCGTGGCGGGAACCTGGGCGGTGTCGCTTTGCTTGGTCAGTTGCGCCAGCAAGTAGTCCACATCGTCGGCTTCGATCTCGCCGTTATAGCGCGTCAAAATCGCTTCCAGCAGGCAGCGCTCATAGTGGGCACGGTCATACATGCCGAGGTCGATATCGGTGCTGTCCAAATAGTCGATCGCGGTTTCGATCGCCGGCAACATGGCGCGTGGCAAGCGCGCCGCCAAGCATAACCCGCGCAGACCGCGCCGGCCGGCATCATGAGCCAGCTTTTGCGCGTTTTCGACCGGAATGCCGGCACGCTGCGCCGTGCTGACTTCGAAGAAACAAACGTCCGCCATGCACAAAGCACGCAATATGATGGAGGGTGTCAGACGGTCGTGATCATGAAGTTGCTTCACTAAGCGTTGCACTTCGGCCAATTCCGCATCGAGCGACAGCAAGCCAATCGTCGCCCGTTCGCGTGCCTGCAAGATCAGGTCGGTGGCCATGTCGCGGCCGATTTCATGGTGCACAACCAAATGGTCGCGCAAATGATCGGCAACCATCACCACAAGCCGTTCGGCGACCGTGACCGGCAGCGTGGTGCGATGGACCATACGATCCTTGACCTGGTCGTTTTCGCCATATTGGTCGAGCACACGCTGCATGGCGGGCTCGCTGATCTCAGCGCCGTCATTGCCGACCAAAGTCGCCACTGCGGTATCGTCGCCGCTGTCGATCAGGACATCGGCCACCGCCGCCGACACTTGCCCGCGCCGGGCGATGGCTGTGCGCTTGGAGGAGCCTTGGTCCTGAACCAAGGCGATCAAGTCTGCGTCGGTCAGAGCCTGCGAAAATTCCAGCACCGGCAGCGCCACCGCGTCGACATCGCGGGCCAAAGCGACCGCCACATCATGGGGCATGTCCGCGCTGGTTTTAAGATGTTCGGAGAGGGTGCGGCGGACCCGCTCGGCCGTATCGCGCACCATGACCCGAAAGATGTCCTCGGCAATACGACGTTCCGAATCGCTGAGCCCGCCGGCGGAAAATGCCGTCGCGAGCTTTTCCGCCGTCGATTCGCGGTTTTGCGGCGAATTCTCGTGCAGCAAGCGGTTTACATCATCATGGCTAAGGGGCACTGTCATCTGCGTCACGTCAGTTGATTGGGCCGCCGCCGGCGCATGAGTCAGCGTCCGGACAAAACATCTTCCGATACCCGATGCACGCTAGGTGGCGGCGGTTAACAGCTTGTTAATCTGCAGCCGGCACGAGATGCTTAACCGGCGAAAGCGTGACGACGCGCACAAAAGACCATGGAAAGGCGGCCCGCCCATGCAAAACTTTGTTGTTTATCAGTCTCTTTGGGCCATGGAGCGGCGGCGCCCGGACGGCCTGGAATGGTCGTTGGACGAGAAATTGACGATGATCCGCGATGCTGGGTTCGATGGCGCCGGCGTGCGTTTTGCCGACTACGACTATGCCAAGCAGGTCACCGATTTTCTGCGCGCCCACGACATGACCTGGCAAGCGCAATGTTATCCGCAGTCGGTCGACGACCTGAAGCCGATCATTGAACATGTCCAGGAGCTGGGCGCCGATCACATCAATCTGCAACCCAATGTGCGGCCGTATACGCTCGAAGAATGCATTCCCTATCTCGATGGCTGGCAGCGATTGGCGGCGGATGCGGGGCTTGCGCTCCATATCGAAACCCATCGCGACCGCATGACCACAGATTTGTATTTCACCCTGCATTTGCTCGACTGTTTTCCGGATCTCAAGCTGACCGGGGATCTATCCCACTATGTGGTCGGCCGCGAGTTCGCCTGGCCGATCGACGAGACCAACCAGGCCCTGATGCTACGGATCATTGACAATTGCTGGGGCTTTCATGGCCGCGTGGCCAGCCGTGAACAAGTACAGATCCAGATCGAATTCGCCCAGCATCAGGATTGGGTCGATCTGTTCATGGGCTGGTGGGACTACGGCATCCGTTCTTGGCGGCGGCGCGCGCCCGACGACGCGACGCTGACCTTCTTATGTGAGCTTGGCCCGCCCGAATATGCCATCACCGGCGCCGACGGCTATGAGCTGTCGGATCGCTGGCATGAAGCACAAATCCTGAAAGACCGTGTGCGCGCGCTGTGGGCGGCTTCGGGTTAGCGAGATCAAGCTTCGATCGAACAGAATCGTTTGAACGAAGATAAGTTGATCGATATCAAAAGGATGGAGCATGACACGCGATCGTAGGCGAGCGTGAAACGCGCTAGCAACGCGGATATTTCTTCATGCCCGGCGGCAGAATTGCGCCACAGCTATAGGCGTCGTGGATAAAGGCCCCCGTCAAACTCGTTTCGGTGAAGTCGAGCCCCTGAATATGGGCGCCGACCAAATTCACGTCGGTCATGTCAGCACCCGCGATCACGGCGCCAACCAATATAGCGTTGGCCAGGGTCGCGCGGACCAAGCTGGCGGCGGTCAGATCTGCGCCGGTCAAGTCGGCGCCAAACAAATTGGCACCATCAAGACGCACCCCCGAAAGGTCTGCGCCGACCAAGCGCGCCCCTTGAAGCTTCGCTTTGGACAGGTCGGCACCGGCAAGTTTGGCACCGGTCAAATCGGCGTGAGACAGCCGCGCACCGGCTAGATCGCACGCCGTGCAATGCACGGGCTGTTGCGCGGCCAGCGCCCGCGTCACGCGCTCTGTGTCGGGCGCGTCGGCGCCGGCCGGCGCACCGCCTGAAGCAATGAACAGCAGCACCAGGCCGAACACGGCACGTCGTTGCGAACTTTTGCGACACGTGTCCATCGCCCAGTATTGTACATGGACCACGAACACCACGCGGGAGGACACGATGAAACGACGTTCCTTCTTGGCCGGCACGGCCGCCGCGACCGCCGGAGCGCTCGCCGCACCGGCGATCGCCCAAGGCTTGACCCAATGGAAGATGCTTACCCTGTGGCCACGCGGCTTTCCCGGCCTCGGCACCAGCTCGGCGCGATTGGCCGCGGCCGTAAACACCATGTCGGACGGTCGCCTGACGATCAAAATCTACAGTGCCGGCGAGCTGGTCCCGGCTTACGAAACTTTCGACGCCGTACGCGGAGGCACGGCCGAATGCGCCCATGAGGCGCCCTATATCTGGACCGGCAAACACCCCGCCATGGCCTTTTTCTGTTCGGTACCGGGCGGGCTCGCGCCGCAAGAACACAATGCCTGGATTTACCATGGCGGCGGCCAAGCCCTATGGGACGAGCTTTATGGCGCCTTTGGTCTGCGATCTTTCCTGGCTGGCAACAGCAGCGCCAATATGGGTGGCTGGTACCGCAAACCCATCGACAGCGTCGACGACTTTAGGGGCCTCAAAATGCGCATCCCGGGGTTGGGCGCCGAGGTTTTGACGCGGCTGGGGGCCACCACCGTCAACCTGTCAGGCGGCGAAATCGTGCCGGCGCTGCAAACCGGCACGATCGACGCGGCGGAATGGATCGCGCCCTATGCCGACCTGGCGTTCGGGTTTCACAAGGTCGCGGACTATTACTATGGACCCGGGGTGCACGAACCGGGCCCCGCCGCCGCGTTCACGGTCAATCTGGCCGCCTACCAGGCGTTGCCGCCCGACTTGCAGGCGATCTTGCGCCAAGCGGCGGCCGCCGAGGTCGGGCAAATGCATGCCGAGATGCTGGCCGGCAACGCCGTGGCCTTGGAAACGCTGATTGCGCGCCATGGGGTCGACGTGCGCCATTTCTCAGACGACATCATTCGCCGTCTGCACCAGGTGTCCGCCGACGTGGTCGCCGACGTCGCGCAGGAAGATGATCTGGCCCGGCGGATCGGCGCGAATTGGTCCAGTTTCCGCAAAAAAGCCATGGCGTTTGCCCCCTATAGCGGCCATGGCTACATCGTCGGACGCGCCTTGGCCACATCGTAACCAACAGCATCACGGAGCCTCCATGCCGGTAGACGCGCAATGGCTCGCCCAGGTTGAGGAAACCCCGCTGGATCCTGACCTGCCAACCATCGACCCGCACCATCATTTGTGGGACCGGCCGGGCGACCGTTATATGCTCGACGAATTGTTGGGCGACACCAATGCCGGCCACAATATCGTCGCGACCGTGTTCGTCGAATGCATGTCGATGTATCGCGCACGCGGACGGCGAGCCCTGCGGCCGATCGGCGAAACGGAATTCGTCAACGGCATCGCCGCGCAAAGCGCCAGTGGCATCTATGGCGACAGTCGTATTTGCGACGGCATCGTCGGCTTTGCCGATCTGACGCTTGGCGCCGCGGTCGACGAGGTTCTTGACGCACATTTGACCGCCGCGCCGGCCCGGTTTCGCGGCATTCGCCACGCGGCCGGTTGGGACGCCGATGAGCGAGTGCGCAACTCGCACACAAAACCGATCGCCGGCCTGTTCAAGACCGACAGCTTTCGCGCCGGTTTCCAACGATTGGCGCGCTATGGGTTGAGCTTCGAGGCCTGGCTCTATCACCACCAAATTGGTGATGTGGTCGACTTGGCGACGCGCCACCCGGACACGACGATCATACTCAATCATTTTGGCGGCCCGCTGGGCATTGGCCCCTATGAAGGCCAGCGTGCGGCGATTGTCGATCGCTGGCGGCACGACATCGAACAACTCGCCGCGTGTCCGAACGTGTTTGCCAAACTGGGCGGACTCAACATGCCGATCAACGGCTTCGATTGGCACAAACAATCGCAGCCGCCGACGTCCGACATGCTTGTCATGGCAACGCAGGACTATTATCACCACACCATTGCGTGCTTCGGTCCGAACCGGTGCATGTTCGAAAGCAATTTTCCGGTCGACAAGCAATCCTGCAGCTATGTCGTGTTGTGGAACGCGTTCAAGAAAATCGCCGCCCGGCATTCGGCGGCCGATAAAACGGCGATGTTCCATGACACGGCCGCGCGGGTTTACCGCTTGACCGCCGAAACCTGATCGATCGCAAAACGGGGGCACATGGATGGACTGGGTCGCGAACCCTGAGATATGGGCAAGCCTGCTGAGCCTGACCTTGCTGGAAGTGGTACTGGGCATCGACAATCTGGTGTTTTTGTCGGTCGCCACCAGTCGCTTGCCGGATGCGCAACGCCAAGTGGCGCAACGTATCGGCCTATTGCTCGCGCTCGGCATGCGTATCGCCCTGCTGGCCAGCATCGTCTGGCTGACCGGGCTGACGGCCAATGCGTTCGTCATCTTCGGCCACGAAGTTTCGTGGCGCGATCTGATTTTGCTGGGCGGTGGTCTGTTCTTGCTCGCCAAAGGGACTTCTGAGATCCACGCGGCGGTCGAAGGTGACGGCCATGGCGAAGGCCGCAAGGGGCAAGCAAGTTTCGCCATGGTCATTGCCCAAATCGTCGTTCTTGATTTGGTGTTCTCGCTTGACTCCGTGATCACCGCGGTCGGCATGACGCGCTTTCTGCCGGTCATGATCGCGGCGGTGACCATCGCCATCGCCGTGATGATGTTCGCCGCCCAACCGGTCAGCGATTTTGTTCACCGCCACCCAACCACCAAGATGTTGGCGCTGAGTTTTCTGTTGCTGGTGGGTGTGGCGCTGATTGCCGACGGCCTGCATTTCCACATTCCACGCGGCTATCTGTATTTCGCCATCGCCTTCTCGATGTTGGTGGAGGTGCTCAATCTGCTCGCCGCCGGGCGCCGGAAACGGCGGCGGGAAGCCGCAAGCGGTGCGCCGCCGGCCAATTTGTAATCGGGAGTCGCGCGGCGAAAATGTAAACATGGGTTATAGGCCGGGCGCGCCGGGGCGTGCACAGTGACGCACATGCATCAGATTCGCATTCACGGCCGGGGTGGACAAGGGGTCGTGTCAGCCGCGGAAATGTTGTCGATCGCGGCGTTCGCAGACGGCGAACATGCCCAGGCCATACCCAGCTTCGGATCGGAACGCATGGGCGCACCGGTGGCCGCGTATGTGCGCATTGACGATCGCGAAATCGAGCTCCGTGAACCGGTTTTGGAACCGGATATTCTGATCGTCCAAGATCCGACCTTGTTTGCCGCGATCGACGTGTTCGCCGGCTTGCGCGACGACGGCTATGTGCTCGTCAACAGCATGAAGAGCGCCGAAGAACTGGGCCTGGCCGAAATGGTCGCGAAATTGCCGGCGCGCCATTTCGCCGTGGTGCCCGGGACCAACTTGGCGATGGAGTTCATCAATCGACCGACGCCGAACACTGTCATGCTCGGCGCCTTTACCGCGCTCACCGATGTGGTCCGCTTGGAGTCGGTGTTTCAGGCTATCCGGCAGAAATTCCCGGGCGAAATTGGTGAAAGGAATGTGGCGGCGGCGCAAGCCGCGCACGACGCCACGCGTCTTTCATAACCCATGTTGTGCTGAGGACGCTGCGTTCATGTTGAAACAAATCGAGGGCGCCCACGCCGTTGCCGAAGCCGTCGCCTGCTGTCGGCCCGAAGTGATCGCGGCGTATCCGATCACGCCGCAAACACACATCGTCGAGACCCTGGGCACCATGGTGCGCAAGGGTGAGATCGGCCGCTGCGAGTTCCTCAATGTCGAATCCGAATTCGGCGCGATGAGCGTGTGCATCGGCGCATCGGCCACCGGGGCGCGCACCTATACCGCCACCGCCAGCCAGGGCATGCTGTTCATGATGGAAGCGGTCTACAACGCCTCCGGCATGGGGCTGCCGATCGTTATGACCGTCGGCAACCGTGCCATCGGTGCGCCGATCAACATTTGGAACGACTGGAGCGATTCGATGGCGGCGCGCGACGCCGGTTGGATCCAATTGTTCGTGGAAAGTAACCAGCAAGCCGCCGATGTCCATGTGCAGGCGTTTCGCCTGGCCGAAGAAGTGAGTCTGCCGGTAATGGTGTGCATGGATGGTTTCATCTTGACCCATGCCTATGAGCGGGTCGACGTGCCGGAACCGGCAGACGTCGATCGTTTTCTGCCGCCGTTCCAGCCGCGCCAAGTGCTTGACCCGGCGGCGCCGTTGTCGATGGGGGCCATGGTCGGCCCCGAGGCGTTCACCGAGGTCCGCTTTCTCGCCCATTTCAAGCAACTCGAGGCTTTGGCACTGATTCCGGAGCATGCCGCCGCCTTCAAAGAGATTTTCGGCCGCGATTCGGGCGGATTGATCAAGAGCCACGACGCCGAAGGGGCGGAGACCGTGGTCATTACCATGGGCTCGGTGATCGGCACGATCAAAGAGGTGCTGCGCGACATGCGCGCCGACGGCGTATCCATCGGCGCAGTCACAATTCGCAGTTTTCGCCCGTTCCCCAGCGCCGCCTTGCGCGCCGCCGTCGCAAACGCCAAACGGGTGATCGTGTTTGAAAAGAGCTTGGCGGTCGGCATTGGCGGCATTCTGGCGACCGACGTCCGGACCGCGCTCCACAATCAACCGATCGCCATCCACTCGGCCATCGGCGGCCTTGGCGGTCGGTCGATCACGCGCGAGAATCTGCGCCGTATGTTCGACAAGGGCGTCAGTGATCAAATGGAAGACCCGCATTTTCACGATGTCCGCATGGATGTCATCCAGCGCCAGTTGGCCCGCGAACGCGACGAGCGGCGGTCCGGCGCGGCAGCTGAAAACATCCTGCAGGATTTGGGTGTCGTGGCGGCGGCCAAGGCAAACTAGCAAGGCGTGGCACCAATGGCGCATCACCCGGAAAGCACGCAAAAAATCAAATTTTACCAAACCGGAACGTTCACGGTTGGCAACCGGTTGCTGATCTCTCAGCATCGGGCGGTGCAAGCCAGCCGCGACCGGTCGAACTCGCTCGACTCCGGGCACCGGGCATGTCAGGGCTGCGGCGAGGCGCTGGGGGCGCGCTATGCCATCGATGCGGCCATGCGCGCAACCGACAACCAACTGATCGCGGTCAACGCCACCGGTTGTTTGGAAGTGTTCACGACACCCTATCCGGAAACCGCTTGGTCGGTGCCGTGGATCCATTCCTTGTTCGGCAACGCCGCGGCGGTCGGCGCCGGCGTCGCGGCCGCGCTGCGGGCGAAGGGCCGCACCGAGACCCGGGTCGTCGCACAAGGCGGGGACGGCGGCACTTTTGATATTGGCATGGGCTGCCTTTCCGGCATGTTCGACCGCAACGATGACGTGCTTTATATTTGTTACAATAATGAAGCTTACATGAACACGGGCGTGCAGCGATCAAGCGCCACGCCTGGCGGTGCGCGCACCAACACGACCATGCCGGTCGGCCAGGAACCGGGTAACCCATTCCATTCCGGCAAGAGCGTGCCGCTGATTGCCATGGCACATAATATACCGTATGTCGCGACGGCATCGGTCCATGACCTTCACGACCTGGAGCATAAGGTCGAAAAAGCGATGGCGATTCATGGTGCCCGATACGTCGAAGTGTTTGTGCCATGCCCGTTGGGCTGGGGATCGCAACCGGCCGAGACCATCCATATCGCCCGCTTGGCCGTGGAGACTGGTATCTATCCTTTGTTCGAAGCGGAGCATGGCGAGGTGACCCATGTTACGAAAATCCGATCACGGCAACCGGTGGCAGCCTACCTGAAACCGCAACGTCGATTCGCGCATGTTTTCAAGCCAGAAAATGCCGACGAATTGGCGGCGCTGCAAGCCATCGCCGACGCCAACATGCGCAAATTCGGCCTCCTGCCGTCTGAGGACTCGGCGCCATGACGACGGAGAACCGGCCGCAATCTGCGTCGAAACCGTTCGCTATCACCCTTGATGCCGGATCGAGCTTGCTCAACAAAACCGGTAGCTGGCGCACGGAGCGGCCGGTCTATGTGGATCGCCTGCCGCCGTGCAATCACGCTTGCCCCGCCGGTGAGAATATCCAAGCCTGGCTTTTTCATGCCGAGGAGGGTGATTATCTGGGCGCGTGGCAAGAAATCATGCGCAACAACCCACTGCCCGCGATCATGGGTCGCGCTTGCTACCATCCCTGCCAAACCGCCTGCAACCGTGTCCAGCTTGATAGCGCGGTCAATATCCACGCTGTTGAACGTTTTCTGGGTGATCTAGCGATTGAATCGGGTTGGTCGGTCACGGCCGACGGCGCCCCCAGCGGCAAGCAAGTGCTGGTCATAGGGGCCGGCCCGAGTGGGCTATCGGCCGCCTATCACCTGGCCCGCGCCGGCCATACAGTGACAATTCGCGAAGCCGGGCCGGTGGCCGGTGGCATGATGCGCTTCGGCATTCCCAAATATCGCTTGCCACGCGACATCGTCGACGCCGAAGTCGCGCGCATAGTGGCGCTCGGTGTCACGTTGAGCTTGAACGACAAAGTCGACGATATTCCGGCCGCCATGTCCGAGGGCGGCTTTGATGCCTGTTTCGTCGCCATTGGCGCCCATCTCGCCAAACGCGTCGATATCCCAACCCCGGACGCGGGGCGGATCTTGGATGCCGCCACCGTGTTGCGCCAGATCGAAACCGGCGATGCACCGCCGCAGCTCGGCCGCCGCGTGGTGGTCTATGGCGGCGGCAATACCGCCATGGACATGGCGCGCACCGCCAAACGACTGGGCGCCGACGAAACGGTGATCGTCTATCGCCGCACCCGCGCCCAAATGCCCGCTCATGATTTCGAGGTCGACGAGGCGATCGAGGAAGGCGTGGTGATGAATTGGCTGACCACCATTAAAGAAGCGGGCGACGAAGGCTTTGTGGTCGAAAAGATGGCGCTTGACGATGATGGCTGGCCGCAGCCGACCGGCGAGTTTGAAACTATCGAAGCCGATACTTTGGTGCTGGCGCTGGGGCAGAACGTCGATACCACGATTCTGCGGAATTTGCCCGGCGTGACCATCGACGACGGTGTCGTTCAGGTTGGCCCCGACATGATGACCGGCTATGCGGGCGTGTTTGCCGGCGGCGACATGGTCCCGTCGGAGCGCACGGTCACGGTCGCGGTCGGCCACGGCAAAAAGGCGGCCCGCCATATCGATGCCTATTTGCGTGGAACGCGCCACGCGCCACCACCAAAGCACGAGCTGGTCGGTTTCGAACAGCTCAATCCCTGGTACTACTCCGATGCCGCCGCGACCGAACAGCCGATGCTTGATGCCATCCGCCGGCAAACCACGTTCGAAGAGGTTCAGGGCGGACTCACGGAACGTAACGCGTTGTTCGAAGCCCGTCGTTGCCTGTCGTGCGGCAATTGCTTTGAATGTGACAATTGCTATGGCATGTGCCCAGACAACGCCATTACCAAGCTCGGCCCCGGCAAGCGCTTTGCGTTCAAATACGATTTCTGCAAGGGCTGTGGAATCTGTGCCGTCGAATGCCCTTGCGGCGCGATTAAGATGGTACCGGAAGACATCTAAGCGCGCGTACTGCGAAAGGAAGTGAAAGTGTCGCCGTCTTTGAACGATATTGAAAGCGCGATCCGTGCCGCAGGCTTGACCCCGCGCGGCGCGTTCTATCCCACGGCCGATGACCAAGTACCCGATTTGGCCGACGACCAACCCGCGCGCACTGTGATCCTGGTTGGCAATGCCGGACCCGCGATGTGGCAAGCCTTTTCGGCGGCGCCCCAATCCGCGCAACATCCGCTCGATCAGTGGTGCGACACCGTCATTTCCGATCTGGCGATCGATCTCGGTGCCGAGGCTCTGTTTCCCTTTACGCGCCCGCCGATGCCGTTTCAGCGCTGGGCACGTCGTGCCGAGCCATGCTATTCGTCGCCGCTCGGCATTTTGGTTCATCCGCGCCATGGTCTGTGGCACGCATATCGTGGCGCCTTGGCGTTTGCCGCCATTATAGACGTACCGCAGCCGCGCACGGCCGAGAACCCATGCCACAGTTGCGCTGACAAGCCATGCCTCGACACCTGCCCCGTCGACGCGTTTGATGGAAATGGGTATGACGTGCCGGCATGTGTCGCCCACGTCGAAACCCGCGCCGGCGCCGATTGTATGACCTATGGCTGCCGGGCCCGGCGCGCTTGTCCGGTCGGCCGAGAGTCGGTTTATGACCCGGCCCAAGCCGCGTTTCACATGCGCGCTTTTTTGCGCGCCCGCCAGGCGGCGCGGCGCGCCGAGAATACGGCCAAAGGCGCCTAACCTGCGTTAATGCCTTGTTCGGCGAATCGGCAGTTCTTAAGTGTGGCATAGACCGTTTGGGCGGATCGACAACGCGCTGGCGTAACGGGTCCGAGGTGACGACTAACGGGGATCGCGGCGATGTCTGTCGATGATATCTACGATGCAGTGTTGGCCTATGACGAAGAGCGGGTCGCCGACCTGGTCAAGGCGGAGCTTGACGCGGGTACCGCAGTGAAGGAAATCCTCGACAGCGGCATGGTCGCCGCGCTCGACGATATCGGCGAACAATTCAGCGATGGCACGTTGTTCGTGCCCGAAATGCTGATGGCCGCCGAAGCCGTGCAAGCCGGGATGGATCTGCTACGCCCGATTCTGGCCCGCACCGGTGCCAAACCGATCGGCACGGTCGTGATCGGCACTGCCAAGGGCGACCTGCACGACATTGGCAAGAATCTCGTCGGCATGCTGCTTGAGGGCGCCGGCTTCCGGGTGATCGACCTCGGAACCGATGTTGACGTCGAAGACTTCATAACGACCGCCCAAGGGAACGAGGCGGACATCATTGCCGTATCCGGCTTGTTGACGACCTCGATGGCGGAAATGGAACGCGCCGCGGCAGCCATCCTTGACGCCAATCGGACGCGCAATTTGAACGTCAAGGTCATGGTCGGTGGGCCGCCGGTGAACAATGACTTCGCAACGCGGATTGGCGCTCATGGCTATGGCGACGATGCGCCTGCCGCCGTCGATATGGCAAGGTCTTTGGTTGAGACATAAAGCGCGCTGAGGTGAGCATGGCGCCACAAGGAATGCGATCATGAGCTGGACACATCGGGAACGACTGCTGGCCGCCCTCAATCACGAACAACCCGATCGAGTACCGATCGATTTCGGCAGCGCCGGGCCGACCAGCATCACATTGGATGCGTACGAAAATCTAAAGGGATTGCTGGGCGTCAGCGCCGAAACCGCGGTGATGTCAAAAATGGCGTCGGTGGCGTGGCCGGATGAATCGATCTTGCAACGCTTTGCGGTCGACACGCGCGGGGTGCAGCCGGCAGGCTATGGTGGTGGCCGCGAAAAAAATATCGACGAGAACACATTCCTCGACGCGTTCGGCGTCACATGGAAACGGACGATCGGCACCGAGGACGTCCATTTCCTGCACGTCGACGGGCCTTTTCACGGCGGCAAGCCTTCGATCGATGCGGTCGAGGCCTTTGACTGGCCCGATCCCGACAACCCGACGCTGATGGACGGTGTGCGTGAACGCGTGGCGGAAATCAAAGGCTATGGCCAGAACCACGCGCTGGTCCTGCATTTGCCGGGCGGAGTCATTCACCGCGGCTACGCCATGCGCGGATTTGAGCCTTATCTGAAAGATCTGTACAAGAACCGCGAATTCGTGACCCGGCTTATGGATAAGCTTGCGGATTTCTGGGTTGGTGTGGCGGAAAATATGATGCGCGCCGTCGGCCCCGAGAATGTCGATGTCGCGTTTTTCGGCGAAGATCTCGGCACCCAAGACGGCTGCATGTTCGACCCGGCCATGTATGCGGAACTGATCAAGCCGCGTCACCGGCGGATGGTCGAAACCATCAAAAGCCAGACAGACGCAAAGGTCTGTTTTCACTGCTGTGGGTCTGCCTACCATTTCATCGACCATTTGATTGATATCGGCGTCGACGCACTGAACCCGGTCCAGGTCAGCGCCAAGGACATGGAGCCCGAGCGGCTCAAAGAAGCGTTCGGCGACCGTATCGCGTTTTGGGGTGGCATCAACTCGCAGCGGATTCTGCCTTACGGCACACCGGAAGACGTGCGTGCGGAAACGCAGCATATTATTGACACTCTCGGCGCCGGTGGCGGCTATGTGCTCAACAGCGTTCATAATATCCAGCCGGAAGTGCCACCGGAGAACGTCGTCGCCATGTTTGATGCCGGCCGCGATCACACTTATCAGCGGGCCGCATGACAACGGACAACGGCGGCCCCCGGCCGCGCACGTTGCTGATCAGCTGCGGTGCTTTGGCCCGCGAAATTGTCATTCTGGTGCGCGAGAACAGGTGGGACAATATGCGGGTACAGTGTCTGCCCGCCCATTTGCACAACACACCGGAGAAGATTCCGGATTTGGTGCGCGGCCTGATTCAGCAAGCTCGCAAAAACTATGACCAGGTTCTGGTGCTGTACGGCGATTGTGGTACCGGCGGCAAGCTGGATGCGGTGCTCGATGAAGAACGAGTTGAGCGAATCTATGGCACCCATTGCTACGAGGCCTACGCGGGCCAACACGCGTACGAAGCGTTGATGCGCGCTGAGCCCGGCAGCTTTTTTTTAACCGATTTTCTCGCGCGCCATTTCGAGCGCCTGATCGTGCGGGGCATGGCGCTGGATCGCTTTCCGAAGCTGCGCGATGTTTACTTCGGCAACTATAAGAAGGTGGTCTATCTGGCCCAGACAGACGATGAGGCACTGACGGAAAAGGCGCAAGCGGCCGCCGCGACCCTGGACCTCGCATTTGAGCGGCGCTTCACGGGCCTTGGCGACTATGAGAGGTTCCTTACCGCACGCCAAAACCATGCACCCGATTGACAGGATGGCGACACCGGAACGCGCGCAAACGGGCCCCTAGCAAATGCCGAAGATGGACCGAGCCTCCGATGACGCCTTGATCGTCTTCACGCCTTCGGGCCGGCGGGGTCGTTTTCCGGTCGGCACCGGCGTGCTGGACGCGGCGCGCGGGCTCGGTGTTGACATCGATTCGGTATGTGGCGGGCGCGGCCTGTGTGGTCACTGCCAGATCGCGGTCAGCGCTGGTGCCTTTCCGAAATTCGGATTGACGTCGGCCGCGGAACACCTGTCGCCCAAGGGCGACGTCGAAACGACGTTCGCGGATAGAAACGGGCTAGCCCCTGAACGGCGCTTGGCATGCGTTGCGGCGGCACTTGCCGATGTTGTGATCGACGTGCCGCAGGAAAGCCAAGTCCATAAGCAGGTGGTGCGCAAGCGGGCCGAAGCGCGCGCGATCGACATCGACCCCGTGATGCGTCTGCACTTTGTTACGCTGAAACCGCCGCGCCTCGACGACCAGGCGAGCGACAGGGCGCGGCTGGAAAACGCGCTCGCGGCAGACTGGGGGCTGACCGACCTTGATTGGGACCTCTCGGCCCTACACGCCCTATCTGCCGCTTTGCGTGAGGACAACTGGCAAGCGACCGTCTTGGTGCGCAACAGCCGGCAGGTCGTCGGTGTGTTGCCGGGGCTTCGTGACCGGCTGTTCGGTCTGGCGATCGATGTCGGCACGACCACCATCGCCGTTCATTTGTGCGATCTGGCTTCCGGTAGCGTCGAAGCGGCGATCGGCGCCATGAACCCGCAAATCCGGTTCGGCGAAGATGTGATGAGCCGGATCTCGTTTGTTCAGCTCAATCCGGATCAAGCAGCCGCGCCGACATCGATCGTGCGCGACGCCATCAATCAGCTCGCTAAACAAGCGGCGACGGCCGCCGGCGTTACGCCGGCGGATATCGTCGAAGCGACCTTTGTTGGCAACCCGACCATGCATCACTTGCTGTTGGGGCTCAATCCGTTGCAGCTGGGCAGCGTGCCGTTTCCGTTGGTGACCGATTCGGCGGTGACGGTGTCTGCGCATGCTCTCGATCTGGATCTTCATCCGGGCGCGCGCTGCTATGTGCTGCCCTGCATCGCTGGCCATGTAGGCGCCGATACCGCCGGTGTCATCCTGTCCGAGGCACCGCACCAATCGGATGCGTTGATGCTGACTGTCGATATCGGCACCAATGCGGAAATCGTGTTGGGCGACAAACGCGGCCTGGTCGCCTGTTCCTGTCCGACCGGGCCGGCTTTCGAAGGCGCGCAAATCAGTTGCGGACAAAGGGCCGCACCCGGCGCCATCGAACGCGTACGGATTGATCGTGACACGCTGGTGCCGCGCTTCAAGGTCATTGGCTGCGACTTGTGGTCCGACGACCCGGCGTTCGCCGAGGCGGTCGCGACGCTTGGCGTCACCGGCATCTGTGGCTCCGGCATAGTCGAAGCCGTCGCCGAGATGGTTCTGGCCGGCATTGTCGCGCCGAGCGGCCTGGTCGACGGTCGGGGGCGGCAAGATCACCCGCACATCGTCCCGACCGGCCGCAGCTTCGCCTATCGCCTGCACGACGGCCCGCCGGCAATGCTGATCACCCAGCATGACGTGCGCGCCATCCAGCTCGCCAAAGCCGCCCTGCAGGCCAGCATTCGCCTGCTGATGGAGCAGATCGGCGCGACGGTGGTCGACCGCATCGTGCTGACCGGCGCATTCGGCACCTATATCGATCCGTTCCACGCCATGGTGCTGGGAATGATCCCTGAGTGCGATCCGACGCGGGTTGATGCAGCTGGCAACGCAGCCGGCACCGGTGCCCGCATCGCGCTGCTCAATCGCGCGGCACGCGGCGAGATCGAAACCCTGGCCCGGGCGGTGGAAAAAGTCGAAACCGCCGCCGCGCCACAATTTCAGGACTATTTCGTGGCCGCCATGGCCTTTGCCCCAACGGTCGTGGCGGTGGAACGCGACAATGCAGGCGCGGAATCGCCGGCGCCAGCATCCATGAGGACGTAAGCGATGACGACGATTACCGGCAAGGACCGCGTGCTTGCCGCCCTGGATCACCAGCAAGCCGATCGGATCCCCATCGACTTTGGCGGCACCTATGCGACGACGATCTATTACACCGCCTACGAACGTCTCAAAAAAATACTCAACCTAGACCACGAAACCGTAATCCTGTCCAAGATCAGACGGTTGGCGATTCCAGACGAGTCAATCCTCGATCGCTTTGATGTCGATACACGTTACTTGGCGCTGGGTGTCTACGAAGGCGATCAAAAGGATCTCGACCAAGACACGTATTTGGACGAGTGGGGCACGACGTGGCGGACCACCGGCGACGGCCATTATCTGTACGTTGACGGCCCGTTCTTCGGCACCAAACGGCCCCATATCGAAGAATTGGACAACCATGACTGGCCTGATCCTGACAATCCCGGCTATTGCCGCGGGCTGGCCGATCGCGCAGCCGCGCTGCGGGCACGCAGCGACAGCGCGATCATCCTCAACCTGCCACCAGGGATCGTCCACCAAACCCAGTTCGTGCGCGGCTTCGCCGATTCCCTGAAAGACCTTTATCGCAACCGCGACTTCGCCGCGCGCCTGATGACCATAATCGCCGACCTTTGGATCCGCATTGCCGAAAACGCCCTTGAGGCGGTGGGCAACAATGTCGACATCGTGTTTTTCGGCGATGACTTAGCGACACAGCAAGCCCCGTTATTTAGCCCGGACATATATCGCGAGCTGATTAAACCCCATCATCGGCGCATGGTCGCGGCGCTAAAGGCGCATGATGTGGCGGTCATTTATCACAGTTGCGGTGCGGTCTCGTCGCTCATCCAGGACTTAATCGACATTGACATCGATGCCATCAATCCGGTTCAAGTCGGCGCCAAACATATGGATCCAGGGGCGTTGAAGGACGCTTTCGGCGATCGGGTGACTTTTTGGGGCGGCATCGATACCCAAGGCGTGTTGCCGTTCGGCAGCACGAACGACGTCCGTGCCGAGGTCGATCGCATGATCGATTGCCTGGGTGCCGGCGGCGGTTACGTGCTCAACAGTGTCCACAACATCCAAGACGACGTGCCGGCCGAGAACATTGTCGCGATGTTCGACGAAGCCCGCACATATCGCCCTCGTTGGGCGTGACCGGCAACGGTCGCTGCGAGAGAGGTGGACATGACGAATTGCTTGCAGGCCTTATTGGCAACCAAGTCGGTGATCATCGCCGACGGCGCCATGGGCACCAGTCTTATGGCGTTGGGGTTCGATTCGCGCGGCGCGACCGAGCTGTGGAACCGTGACCATCCCGACCAGGTCCGCGCGGTACACGCCGAGTTTCTGGCCGCCGGATCCGATATTATCCTCACCAACAGTTTTGGTGCTAATCGTATGCGCCTCGGGTCGCATGGCGCCGCCGATCAAGTTGCGGCCTTGAATGGTGCGGCCGCGGCCCTGGCGCGCGAAGCCGCAGACATATCGGATCGGCCCGTTTTGGTCGCCGGGTCAATCGGGCCGACGGGAAAGTTGCCCCGGCCTTACGGCCCCCTCTCCGACGAGGAGGCCTACGATGTTTTCACCGAGCAAGCGGCGGCCCTGGTTGCGGGCGGCGTCGACCTCCTCTGGCTGGAAACCTTCGCTGCTATCGAGGAGCTGGGGGCCGCGCTCGCCGCAGCGGCGCAAACCGGCATGCCGGTGGTCGCCACCATGACATTTGACACCCATGGCCGCACCATGATGGGGGTTACACCGGCAAAGGCACGGCACGCAATCCACGACCAACCCGCGCCGCCAGCCGCGTTTGGCGCCAATTGCGGTATCGGTCCGGCACCACTTGTCGATAGCCTGCTGGGATTGGCCGCCGCCTCCGGTCCCGACGATGCGATCGTCGCCAAAAGCAACTGCGGCGTCCCCACCTATCGCGATGGCACGGTCGTCTATGACGGTACGCCGGCAGTCATGGGCCGGTATGCCTGCCTGGCCCGCGATGCCGGAGCGCGCGTGATCGGGGGGTGCTGTGGCACTACGCCAGAACATATTCAGGCAATGGTTGACGCGTTGGCGGCGGAGCCACGCGCGGCAGCGCCGGACCGCGCCAAGATCGAAATGGAACTCGGCCCACTGCCGGCGCCGCCGGCCACCGCCCGGCGCGCGCGGGGCGCCCGGCACCGACGCTCGACAAGCGGCTCCTGACCCGCGCCTTGCCGTTGCCGAACAGCCGCCGTATAAGCGGTGGGATCGGATTCCATCCGTGCTGTTATCCAGGAAAAGAGGGTTTCACTTATGCCGGCATATCGGTCTCATCGCACAACCCAGGGCGACACCCAGGCCGCCGCGCGCGCGCTGTGGCGCGCGACCGGTACGGCGGAAGCCGACCTGGCCAAGCCGATCGTCGCCATCGCCAATTCGTTCACGCAATTCGTGCCCGGACACGTGCATCTGAAGGATTTAGGCCAGCTGGTCGCGAAAGAAGTGCAAGCCGCCGGCGCTGTCGCGAAGGAATTCAATACCATTGCCGTCGATGACGGCATCGCCATGGGTCATGACGGCATGTTGTACAGCCTGCCGTCGCGTGAGCTGATCGCCGACGCCGTCGAATATATGGTGGAGGCCCACTGTGCCGACGCGTTGGTCTGCATTTCCAATTGCGACAAGATCACGCCCGGCATGCTGATGGCCGCCATGCGTTTGAACATTCCGACTATTTTCGTGTCCGGCGGCCCAATGGAAGCCGGCAAGGCGGTGATCGGCCAGGAAGAACAGAAGCTCGACGCGGTTTCAGCGCTGGTCGCCGGTGGCGATCCCAACATGGCGGCCGACACGCGTACGGAGATCGAGCGCATCGCCTGCCCCACCTGCGGCTCGTGCGCCGGCATGTTTACCGCCAATTCGATGAATTGCTTGGCCGAGGCACTTGGGCTGGCATTGCCCGGCAACGGCACCCTGGTCGCCACCCATGCCCATCGGCGCGCGCTGTTCGTGCAAGCCGGCCAGCGCATCGTCGATCTGCTACGCAGCTACTACGATCAAGACGACAGCAGCGTGCTGCCGCGTCATATCGCCACACGGCAAGCGTTTAAGAACGCCATGACCATGGACATTGCCATGGGCGGATCCACCAACACCGTACTGCATTTGTTGGCGGCGGCATTCGAGGGTGAAATCGATTTCACCATGGCCGACATTGACCGCATGTCGCGCGAAGTCCCCAATCTGTGCAAAGTCTCGCCGGCGGTCGCCCACTATCACGTCGAAGACGTGCATCGGGCCGGCGGGGTCATCGGCATTTTGGGCGAGCTTGACCGGGCCGGGCTACTGGACGCAAGCGTTCGCAATATCATGGGCGAGACGCTCGCCGAGACCCTCGACAAGTGGGATGTGCGGCGCGCCAATTCACCTGAGGTCGAAGCGTTTTATCGGGCGGCGCCGGGCCGCGTGCGCAGCATTCAAGCGTTCAGCCAAAACGCGACGTACGATGCCTTGGACCTGGATCGCACGGCGGGCTGCGTCCGCGATGTCGCGCACGCCTATAGCCAAGATGGCGGTTTGGCGGTTTTGTTCGGCAACATCGCCGGGGATGGCTGCATCGTGAAAACCGCCGGCGTCGACGAAAGTATCCTCAGGTTTCGCGGGCCGGCGATTGTTTTTGAAAGCCAAGATGCCGCCGTCGCCGGCATTTTGGGCGGCGACGTCAAAGCCGGCGACGTGGTCGTGATCCGCTATGAGGGACCGCGCGGTGGCCCGGGCATGCAGGAAATGCTGATGCCGACCAGCATGCTGAAAGCGGTCGGCCTGGGTACGGTCTGCGCGTTGATCACCGACGGTCGGTTTTCGGGCGCGACATCCGGTCTGTCGATCGGCCACATTTCACCCGAAGCGGGCGAAGGCGGTGCGATCGCCTTGATCGCGCCGGGCGACAAGATCGTCATTGACATTCCCGCGCGCCGGATCGACGTGGCGATTGGCGAGGCCGAGATGACCCAGCGCCGCGCCGCCATGGATGCTCGCGAAGACGGCGGTTGGCGCCCCGAGAACCGCGATCGGACCGTCTCGCGGGCGCTGCGCGCTTATGGAGCGTTGGCGCGCAGTGCCGCTTTTGGCGCGGTCCGTGACCCATCTCTGGTCGGTCACTAGTCGTATTGAGTTCCGTGAGGGAGAGCTTGCCATGAGACTTGAAAACAAAGTTGCCATGATCAGCGCCGCCGCGTCAGGCATGGGGCGTGCCGGCGCGCTGCTTTTCGCCAAGGAAGGCGCAAAGGTGGTCGCCGTCGATATCGACGAACAGCGAGTCAACGCGGTCGCGCAAGCGGTCAAGGACCAAGGCGGCGAGGCCATCGCCGTGGTCGCGGACTTGACCAAGGACGACGAATCGAAGCGCATTGTCCACGCCGCCGTTGACGGCTTCGGCGGCCTTGACGTTCTATGGAATCATGTCGGCCATCCCGGTCCGGGACGCATCGAGGGCGTCGACATGGGTGATTATGCGCTGGCTATGGATTTGAACGTTCGCTCCGTTTTGGTGACCACGGCGGAAGCTTTGCCGGCCCTGCGCGCCCGCGGCGGCGGCAATATCCTTTTTACCGCCTCGATCGCCGGCTTGGCCGGCTCACCATTTAGCCCCATCTATTCGGCCGCCAAGTTCGGTGTGGTCGGCCTGATGCAATCGATGGCGTGCCGGTATGCGCCGGAAAACATTCGTGTCAATGCGGTTTGCCCGGCGCCCATCGACACACCTATGTTGGACATTTTCATGAAGCGGCCGGATACCCAGGGCAATCGTGAGGAGAACGAAGCGCGCATGAAACAGGCGATTCCGCTCGGCCGCGTCGGACGCCCCGAGGAGGTCGCCGCCGCAGCCTTGTTCCTGTGTTCAGACGAATCGTCGTTTATTACCGGCGTGGCGCTGCCGATCGACGGCGGCTATACCGCGCGCTAAACAAATCTCCGGCCAGAAGCATTGCGCGTCGTGAGCACGCAAAAAAGGAGCGATCTGGCCGCGCCGATCATCGCCACGAAACAGTATCACGCGCAGCCCGTGTTCCGCCCGGAGAACCTGCTGCGCGAGGCACGTCGGCAAAAAGGACTTCAAACCGGCAAGGTGCCGCCTTTGTGCGTGCTTGACCCAGACGGCGATATCGTTCGCTATCTAATTGCCACCAAGGCCGCGCAACGGGATGCCCGGTGGCCCTGTTATCATTCCGAGTTGTTCCAATTCGTCCGCAATGAATGGAAAATCGGCATTATCGGTTGTGCCGTGGGCGCGCCCTACGCTGTGTTATTAGCGGAGCAACTTTTTGCGTCGGGCTGTCAGCTGCTGGTCAGCATCACGTCCGCCGGGCAGCTTATGCCGTTGGGACCAACCCCCTATTTTGTCCTGGTGGAAAAGGCGCTGCGGGATGAAGGCACCAGCTATCATTATCTGCCACCGGCGGAGTTCGCGGAAGCCGATCCGCGCTTGATTGAACGCGTCACGCCCTTGTTGTCAGTTGCCGCGCCGGTTGTCGTGCGCGGCGCGACATGGACGACCGACGCGCCATTTCGCGAAACCGAATCCGTGATCGCGGCGGGTCGCAACCGAGGACTGGCCGCAATCGAGATGGAATGCGCGGCGCTTTACGCCTTTGCCCGCGCGCGCGGCAAACCGGTCGTCTGTTTGGCCCATGTGACGAACACCATGGCGGTGACAGAAGGCGATTTCGAAAAAGGCAGCCACCAAGGGGCGCTCGACGCGCTGGCCCTGGTTGACGCGCTCGTGCCACATGTCGCGGAATGACGCGCGCGCCATGTGTGTGTGATACCTTTTTTGCTTCGAAGAGATTGGGCACCGATCCACATAACCGAGCTTGGCCCTAAGGCCGGGCTGATGCCGTGGCTGTCTCGGCCGTGTCCGATGACGACGCCAAGGCCAAATATCCCGACGGCTGGAAAGCCCCGCTGCCTTGTTTGCGGACCGTTCCACAGCCGCAGTAGGCAGGCATTTGGCGACGTCGGTCGATTCGCTGGACCGACAATGCCCAAGGCGTCTCATTCAGTAAGGGCCAGCGCACGCGCGCGCCGGCCGCTTTGCTTGTGGTATAAATCGACGCAGTCCATCATGCGGGCGCAACACGCGCGAGAGGACGTCGCGGCCGACCGTTGAAGTCATCGGGCGGTCCGTCTGACGCCACATGGCGCAAACGGGGGAATGCGACATGTCACTGTTACTGCTGGGGCTGCTGCTGTGGTGTGTGGTGCACTTGACACCCGGTCTCGCGCCGGGACTGCGCACCAACGTGATCGCGCGCACAAGCGAGGCGACATGGAAGGGCGGATTTGCCTTGCTGGTCGTGTTGTCAATTGTGCTCATGGTGTTCGGATGGCGCGCGACCACGGTCACGACGCTCTACGACCCGCCGCTTTGGGGTCCGGGCGCAACGCGATTTTTGGTATTGGTCAGTTTCGTCCTGTTCGCAGCGGCCAATATGAAAACCAACATCAAGCGCATCATCCGCCACCCGCAGCTGTCTGGCTTGATCATTTGGGCGATCGGCCATTTGTTGGCCAATGGTGAGAACCGGTCGGTGCTGCTGTTCGCCGTGCTTGGAATTTGGGCCGCGGTTGAGATTGCCGTGATCAACCGCCGCGATGGGCCACGCACGGTGCCGGCAGCTGTACCCATCGCCAAAGATATCATTCCGATCGCCGGCGGCGCGGTTGTCTATGTCGTGTTTGTTTTATTGCACCCCTATTTGTTCGGTGTATCGCCGCTTGGCTAGTCGCCGCGGCATGCCCCCGCCGACAGTATGGTTTTTTGGTCGTGTGGCCCAGGTTCGGTGGTTGCGCGCGTGTGCCCGTTGTCAATTGTCGTTTGACATTGCCAAATGACGCGCGTCAGCCGCGACACCGTGTAAAGATGGTGGCGAACCGATGGTGTTGACGAAGGAAACATTGAAGCGATGGCGCCAGCAATGGCGCGAACGCCAATGGGAAAAAGAACACGACCGCGAACGTGTGCGGTTTGTGGAGAAGATGCTGCCCAAGAATGGCGTCGGCGCCGAACTCGGCGTGTTCAAAGGCCAATTCACGCCGTTCCTGCTGCGCCATGCCACGCCCGTCAAGCTGCATCTGATCGATCCTTGGTACATGCTCACCGACTATTGGCATTGGGGGACCGGCAACCGCAGCACGGTCGAAGCGGTGGTCGAGCTTCTCAAGACCTGGAAAAAAGAAATCGAGCGTCAGCAGATCGTCGTCCACATCGGCGATGACAGAGATATTCTGCCGACGTTTCCCGATCAATATTTTGACTGGGTCTATGTCGACTCAAGCCACGACTATGACCACACCGCGGCCGAGCTCGCCGTGCTGAAATCCAAGGTCAAGGCGGATGGTATCATCGCCGGCGACGATTGGCGGCCCGATCCCGCCAATCGGCATCACGGAGTCTATAAGGCGGTGAACGAATTTGTTCGCGATCACGCCTATGAAATCATCTACGAGAGCGCCGAGGATGGTCAGTGGGCCATCGCCACCTCGGCTTTTGACGGGCGCGTGCGGCTGCCGTAGACACGCGGTCGACGCATCAATTGTGTGTCAACGTATCAACGAAGATTGAGGCTGTAACGTCACCATGACCTTAAGCGTCATCGGCACCGGGTTTGGCCGCACCGGGACATTGTCGATGAAAGCGGCACTGGAACAACTCGGGTTTGGCCCCTGCCACCACATGATGGAAGTGCGCCAAAATCCCGATCAAATCGCCCATTGGGAGGCCGCGGCCGATGACCGACCGGTGAATTGGAGTGCCGTGTTCGCAAAGTATCGATCGGCGGTAGACTGGCCGAGCGCACGCTACTGGCGTGCCTTGGTGGACCATTATCCTGACGCGAAGGTGATCTTGACCGCGCGCGACCCAGAGAGCTGGTATCGAAGCATCTGCAAGACGATCTTTGTGGTCATGAAAGAGCGCGCGAACATCGACGATCCGGCGCGTCGGCGGGTAATGAATATGGCCTATCGTACGATCGTTGAGCAAACCTTTGATGATCGTCTTGACGATCGCGACCATGCGATCGCGGTATATAAACGCCATGTCGAGGCGGTGATCGCCACCGTGCCTCGGGAACGATTGTTGGTGATGGAGGTGGCCGAAGGCTGGGCACCGTTGTGCCGACATCTGGGCTGCGCCGTGCCCGATGGGCCGTTTCCGCGCAGCAACAGTACGGAAGAGTTCTGGGAACGGTTGGCGCCGCGATGAGTGTCGCATTCGCGATCGAGCCGACCCTTGACGTCGATGAAATGATCGACGTGTTCCGGCGTTCCGGTTTGGCGGAACGACGGCCCATGGATCAACCGGAATTGTTGGCGCGCATGGCGGCGGGCGGCAATTTGATCGTCACCGCCCGAGATCAAGGGAGACTTGTGGGCCTCGCCCGCTCGGTGACCGATTTCGCTTATTGCGTTTATCTCTCGGATCTCGCCACCGACACCGCCTATCAGGGCCGAGGGATCGGCACGCGTTTGATCGCCATGACCCAAGACGCGGCTGGACCCGATGCCAATCTGGTTTTGATATCCGCGCCCGATGCGATGGTGTTTTACCGCCGTATCGGATTGGAGAATACCCCGGCCGCCTGGATCAAGCGGGTCCGCTGATCTTTTGCCAACGGCAGGGTTCGTCATGCCGACTTATGAGCGAATGGCGCCTAAGCCCCCGAAAATCGTCGCACGACAGACATACCCGGCCGTGTAATCTCGCATGATCGGGCGCCTGAGACGCATCGCGATCGCCCGACAGGAAGGATGCCATCGTGAAAGTAATTGTCATCGCGCATCGCAAAGACGCCGGTCCGAACGCGTTCGCGCCCCATTTGGCGGCGGAAGCGACCCATGCCCTCGGTTTGTATCGCGACGAAGTGGTGCGCGAAATCTACTCGCGCCGAGATGGGAAGGGCGCCGTTCTGGTGCTGGAATGCAAAGACGAAGACGAAGCGCTGGCCATCGTCTCTGAATTGCCGTTAGCCAAAGCTGGGCTGCTGACGTTCGACGTCTATGGCACCAAACCGTTCCGGGGCATTGTCGAAATTCTCAACTGACACGCCACTGACCACGCGTGAAGGAGTCCGTCATGTATCGAAAAAACCCGCTAAAGGCCCGTTTGGCGGCGGGCGGCAAGTGCTTGGGCGCGTGGACGTCACTGGCAAGCCCGGCGGTGGCCGAGATTCTGGCCTTGGCCGGTTTCGATTTCTTGATCATCGACTATGAGCATGGGCCGGCGGATCAACAAAATCTGGTCAACCAGCTGCGTGCCATGACAGCCACCGCCGCGACCGCGATTTTGCGCGTGCCAAGCCACGATCCGAATTATCTCAAGACGGTTCTTGATCACGGCATCGAAGGGGTGATGGTGCCGAACGTCAAGACAGCCGATGAGGCGCGCGCCATTGCCGCCGCCTGCCGCTATCCACCCGCGGGCATTCGAGGGTCGGCCTATCCGATCGCGCGCGGCGCCAGCTATGGCATCGATGCCGAGGATTATCTGCGCACCATCAACGACAATCTGGTGATCATGTGCCAGATCGAATCGAACACGGGCGTCGAAAATATCGATGCGATCGCGGCAGTCGACGGCATCGATGTGCTGTTCATGGGAGTCAACGATCTGGCCGGCAGCGTTGGTCGACTCGGCAGTTTAGACCATCCGGAGGTCCTCGGCCTGATCGAAAGGTTCGAAGCCGGCGTACGCAAATCAGGTAAATATTTGGGTAGCATTCCGCAGCCAGGCCGCAGCTATCAAGACTTGTTCGATGCAGGCTACAGCGTCGCGGCCGCCTTTTCCGATAGCTACACGTTGATGGATGCGGCCCGCGGCGCTGTCAAAACACATCGGGAGGCCAATGGTTAGGCTGCGCCCCGTCTAAGACGCGACGCGGGCACGATCGATAATTTCGTCGTAGGCGAGGCCGGCGGGCAAACTGCCATAGCTGCGCCCCCAATCGCCGGCCAGCCGTGACGCCAAGAAACCCTCGGCCACCGCGCTCGGCGCATGTTGCACAAGTAGCGCGCCTTGCAGGGTGAGGGCCATCATTTCGGTCAACCGACGCGCCCGGACTTCGCGCTCGCCCGGCAAATCGAGCGCGTTTTTGAGCTGGTCGGCGGCGGCATCGAGCCGCGGATCGGTCCCCCGCGCGGCGTCGATTTCAGCCAAGAACGCCGCCAATGAACTTGGTTCGCGGCTCATGGCACGCAAGACATCCAGACAAATCACATTGCCTGAGCCTTCCCAGATGCTGTTGACGGGTGCTTCGCGATAAAGCCGCGGCAGCATTGAGTCTTCAACATAGCCGCCACCCCCAAGACATTCCATCGCTTCATAAACATGGTTCGGCAAGCGTTTGTTGACCCAATATTTGGCGACCGCGACGGCAATCCGTGCAAATAGCGTCTGATCGGGGTCGCGGGTGGCCTCGTCATAGCCGCGCGCCACGCGCATGGTCAGCATTGTGGCCGCTTCGGATTCGATCACAAGATCGGCCAAAACGTTACGCATGAGCGGATGCTGGGTCAGGCGGCGCTGGAACGTGGTGCGATGATCGGCGTGATGGACGGCTTGGACGGTGGCCTGGCGCATCATGCCGGCCGGCGCGACGGCCGTATCCAAGCGGGTGTGTTGCACCATGTCCATGATGGTTGCGATGCCGCGCCCCTCCTCGCCGATCAGGCGCGCCCAGGTGCCGTCATATTCGATCTCGGCGGATGCATTCGATCGGTTGCCAAGCTTATCCTTGAGCCGCTGAATCAGAAACGGGTTGCGGCTGCCATCGGGCTGCCAGCGCGGCACCAAGAAACACGACGGCCCTTTGTCGGTGACCGCCAACGTTAGAAACGCGTCCGACATGGGCGCCGAACAAAACCATTTATGGCCGCGCAGCGCATAGGCGCCATTGGCGCCAAGCGCTTCCGCCCGCGTGGTATTGGTCCGCACGTCCGAGCCACCTTGTTTTTCGGTCATTGCCATGCCGATCGTGGCGCCCGCTTTTTCCGCCGCCGGCACACAGGCCGGGTCATAGTGGCTCGACAGTGCGCGGGGTTCCCAAACGGCGGCAACGTTCGGTTGGTGACGCAATGCCGCAACCGAAGCATAAGTCATGGTGATCGGGCAGCACACGCCCGCTTCCACCTGGGTCAGCAGATATTCCAGCGACGCGTGGGCGACATGGCCGCCGGGTCGGTCCGCCGTCCAGCCAAGCGCGTGGACTTCGTGGTTGATGGCCAACGCCATGAGTTCGTGGTAGGCGGGGTGAAACACAACCTCGTCAATGCGCTGTCCAAAGCGATCAAAAGCTCTCAGTTCCGGTGGCTGGCGATTGGCGGTCGCGCCGAGCTCAAGCACGTGCTCGGTCGCCAGCAGCGCGCCAAATCGGCGCAGGCGGTCGACGGCCCAACCTGCGCCTTCGCGCTTGACCGCCTCGACCAATGCTGGATCGCGATCAAACAAATTATAGTCCGCCAGGATCGGCGGCTGGTTGGTCACCTCGTGGGTGGCGAGTTCGGTGCGCGGGGCGCGCGGCGCCATGGACTACCCTTTCAAATCTCGGTAAGGCCCGGCGTCGAAAGCGTCGACCTGAATCGCGTCATGGCGGGCCGCGTTTGCTGCCGTCAACAACGTCAGATCGTCGTCGCTGATCAGGCCTTTGGCATGGGCGTCGGCAACGTGTTCCGCTTCGGTGGCCCCGTTCACTTGACCGGTGCGCGCGGCGTCGCGAGTCTTGCGCCGGATCGGCGCTGCGCGCACGACCAAATCCAAAGTCGCTTCAAGGCGACCCAACCCCTCTTCCTGGCTGGCCGGAACATAGACATCGGGGGTCAGCCGCAGACGTCCGGCGCTGCCATCGAGCATGCCTTGGGCCACGCGCGCGCCCAGGCGATCGCTGGGTGGTTTCATGCGCGCGCCCAGCGGCATGGCCAAAAGCCGCGTGGTCCGTGCCACCGCACGGTTCGGTAAATTAGTGAGCACACCATCCAATGCCTGCTCCACTTGCCACGCCGCATGGGTGCACGCCCAATCGAGCATATCGCGATCGGCGGTCGGTGCCCCCTCATCGTGAAAGCGTTTGACCGCCGCCGAACCAAGGTAAAGCCAAGCCAGCGCATCGGCCAGGCGGCCGGTAATCTTTTCGCGTCGCTTCAGCGCGCCGCCCAGAGTGGCCATGGCAGTGTCGGAGGTCAGCGCAAAGGCCGCACTGAGGCGATCGAAATTTCTGACATGGGGCGCCACAAGGCCATTGACCGAAGATTGCGCCAAACGCCCGCCACTGAGCCCCAGCGCGCCGGCACGGACCGCGTTGCGGGCGACAAGATTGACATGACCAAAAATCGCGCGATCGAACCGCGTCACGTCGCCTGCCGCCAAGGCAGCCATTTCGTCCTGCACAAAGGGATGGCAGCGCACGGCGCCTTGCCCGTAGATGATCATCGAGCGCGTGAGAATGTTGGCACCTTCGACCGTGATGCCGATCGGCACGGCGACAAAGCCGCGCCCCAATATGTTCTTTGGTCCACGACAAATGCCGGCGCCACCTTGAATATCCATGGCATCGTTCAGATCGCTGCGCATGGTATCGGTCAAATAGGCCTTGGCGATCGCCGACAGTACGGCCGGCTTTTCGCCGGCGTCGACCGCGCCGCAGGTGAGCCGGCGTGCCGCATCCATCAAATAGGTATGGCCACCGATCCGGGCCAAAGGTTCTTCGATACCTTCGAAGCGCCCGATTGGCAGGTTGAATTGCTCACGAATCGTTGCATAGGCACCGACGGTTCGTGTCGCCAGCTGGGAACCGGCGGCGGCCAGCGACGGCAGCGAGATCGAGCGCCCGGCCGCCAAACAATCCATCAGCATATGCCAACCCTGGCCGACCCCTGCCCGGCCGCCAATGATGAAATCGAGCGGCACGAATACATCGCGGCCGATAATCGGGCCGTTTTGAAACGGGACCCCCATGGGGTCGTGGCGCCGGCCGATGTCGATGCCAGGCAGATCGCGCGGGATCAGCGCGCAGGTGATGCCCAAGTCCTCTCGGTCGCCCAACAAGCCGTCCGGGTCCAAAAGCCGAAACGCGAGGCCGATTACCGTCGCCACCGGTGCCAGGGTGATATAGCGCTTTTCCCAATTCAAGCGCATGCCGAGCACGTCTTCGCCGTTAAAATCGCCCCGACAGACCACGCCAGTGCTGCGCGGCGACGCGGCGTCACTGCCGGCCTCGGGCTCGGTCAAGGCAAAGCACGGAATTTCCTCGCCACGGGCCAGACGTGGCAGATAATGATCTTTTTGCGCGTCGGTCCCATAGTGGAGCAACAATTCGGACGGCCCCAGAGAATTTGGCACCATCACGGTAACCGCCGTGGTGATGCTGCGAGTCGACAATTTCGCGATCACCGCCGAATGGCCAATCGCGGAGAATCCCAAGCCCCCGTAATCTTCCGGGATGATCATGCCGAGGAAGCGTTTGTCCTTCAGATACGCCCATACCGCGGGCGGCAGGTCGCGCTCTTGCTGGATCTGCCAGTCATCGACCATGGCGCACAGTTCTTCGACCGGCCCATCCAGAAACGCCTGTTCGGCGTCGGACAATGGCCTGGCCTTAAAGTCGAACAGCTTGGCCCAGTCGGGCTTCCCGGAAAACAATTCGCCGTCCCACCAAACGGTGCCGGCCTCTAGGGCGATCCGCTCGGTCTCGCCCATCACCGGCATGGCGTTGCGGAGGCGGCGCATCAAAGGCGCGGAGACCAGGCGGGCGCGCAGTGGCCGAATGCCGAACAACCCCGCGGCAATAATGGCAATTACCGTCGAAGCCCAGAACAATACCGGGGCACCGGGGCCTGCCAGCCACCAGGCGATCAGCAACACGCCGGCCGCCGCCACCCAGGCCCCATAGCCCCGCCCCCGAAACACCAGGATCAAGAGGACGGCAATAGCCAAAACGAATGCAAAAACTGTCATGGCTCAATTCCTGAGCGGTTTGCCGGTGCGCAGCATGTGCCCGATGCGGGCGATCGACGCCGGATGCTTGGCCAAATTGACGAACGCCTCACGTTCCAGCCGCAGGAGAGTGTCTTCGTCGGTCGGCGCGGTGATATCGGCCGTACCACCGCTGACCACGTTGGCCAAGGCGCGGCCCACCACCACGTCATGCGGGGTCGCCTTGCCGGTGCGGCGATAGCCATCGACCACCATGCCGATGGCCACGGCCGCGGTTTCACCGGGCAAGGGAATGGCGGTTTCTTGAGGGCGCTGATAGCCGGCGACGCGCGCCAAGGCCTTGGCCTTGGCATCAGCCAGCAACCGATCGCGATTCATGGTGATGCCATCGTCGGGGCGCAGAAATAGGGAATCACGCGCCTCCTCGGCCGACCGCGCAACGGTTGCCAAGCCAATCGTTTCGAACACCTTGATCACCGGCGGCATCGGACCGCCGGGCCGATCCGGATGGGCGAACCAACGCAACAGCAATTCCTTGCAGCCACCCCAGCCGGGAATGACACCGACGCCGGTTTCGACCAAGCCAGTATAGGTTTCGCTATGAGCTTGGACCGCGTCCGCATGCAGCATGATCTCACAGCCGCCACCCAGCGCCATACCCGCGGGCGCAACGACGACCGGAAAAGGCGCATATTTCAGGCCTCTGTAGATTTTCTGGCCGCGTCCGACCATCCGGCGCACGACAAAACTAAGGCGCAGCTTGGCCGCAATCAGGAGTAATCCGATGTTGGCGCCGACGGAAAAGTTGCTGGCTTCGTTGTAGACCACCAGCGCCTTATGGCCGCGCGGCACTGTGGCGATGGCGGTTTTGACCATGGCCAGGCCGCCTGGCCCGAGCGCGTTCATCTTGCTGTGGAATTCGAGGCACAGAACACCATCGCCGATATCCCACAGGCTGGCGGCACGATTTTTTGCGACGGGGCGGCTGCGACGCTTGATGTCCGCCAGCAGCAATATGCCGGGCGCGCGCGGCACATCGCGATAGGTGCCGTCAAACGTAAAACATTGACGCCTGCCGCCCAAGGTTCGGTAAAAGGTGCGGTCGCCCACCTGGCGTAGCAGCGCCGGTACGGGCCGGCCTTCATTTTCGAACCGCGCGCAAAGCCATGCCGGCCCCAGCTGATCCATCAATTCGAAGGGGCCATACTTCCAGTTGTAGCCAAGGCGCATCGCCGCGTCGACAGACGCGATATCGTCAGCGATCTCATTGGCCAGCGCGGCGGCGTAAGACAAAGTGCCGGCGAGCACCCGCCAGGCATAGCGGCCGCCCTTGTCGGCGTGAGACACGAGCGCGCGCAGCCCACCCTTTTTGGCCGCCGCGACGCTCGCCAGCTTGGGGCGCGCCGCGTCTTTGTACACACCCGTGGTCAGATCGCGGGCTTGCTTGACCCGCCGACCATCCGTGGTATCGAGCCGATAAAACCCGCCCTTGCCCTTACGGCCGGTATACCCCGCGGCGATCATCTCCTCGATCATTGTGGGGGCCCGGTAAATCGCGTGAAATGGATCATCGGCCGGCAAGGCATCGGCCATGCTGTTGAGCACATGTGGCATCAGGTCCAAGCCGACCATATCCAGTAGGCCGAACACGCCGGATTTGGGAATGCCCATCGGCCGGCCACCCACCGCATCAGCTTCTTCGATCGTGAGCCCATCGTCGAGTGCCGCGACCACAGCGCATTGCAACCAATAGGTACCTATGCGATTGGCGATAAAGCCGGGCGTGTCCTTGGCGTCGATCACCGTTTTGCCCATGGCGCGGTCCATAAACGTGCGCACCCCGGCGACCGCGTCGGCGCGCGTGTCGGGCCCGGCGACCAGCTCCACCAAACGCATGTAGCGCGGCGGATTGAAAAAATGGGTGATCAAAAAATCTTCGCGAAAGCGCGACGGCATGCCTTCGGTCAACGTCGCGAGCGGCAAGGTCGATGTATTTGAAGACACAATCGTACCGTCGCGGCGCACCGCCTCCACGCGGCGATACAGATCGCGTTTGATATCGGCGCGCTCGACCACCGCCTCGATGATCCAATCGCAATCGCCGGCGCGCGCCAGGTCATCTTCGATATTGCCGGCTGTGATGCGCGCCGCAAAGCGCTTGTGCATCAAAGGCGCCGGATCGGTTTTCAGCAATTTCGCGATCGCGCCCGTGGCCAGCACGTTGCGGTCGTCCGCGCCGTCCTGCACGATATCCAGCAACAACACCGACGCGCCGGCATTGGCCAAGTGGGCGGCGATGCCCGCGCCCATGACGCCGGCACCGATCACCGCCACCCTGTCGATCAGGGTCACGACACGGCTTCCAGGATTGTCGCGATGCCCTGGCCACCACCGATACATTGCGTCGCCAACGCATAGCGGCCGCCATTGCGCGCCAGCAGTGCCGACGCCTTGCCAGTGATACGCGCGCCGGTCGCCCCGAGCGGGTGCCCGAACGCGATCGCCCCACCATCAACGTTGACCTTGTCCGCAGGCAAGCCCAAATCGCCGATGCAGGCGAGCGCCTGGGAGGCAAAGGCCTCGTTGAGCTCGATCAGATCCAGATCGCCGACCGTCAACGCGGCCCGCGCCAACGCTTTGCGCGTGGCATGGACCGGGCCGATACCCATGATCTCCGGTTCGCAGCCGGCCACGGCGATGCTTTTCAGGCGCGCCATCGGTGTCAGCCCCGTCCGTGCCGCGTAGTCGGCGCTGCAGATTAGAGTCGCCGCCGCGCCATCGGTCAGCGGCGACGACGTGCCCGCCGTGACCGTGCCGTCTTGATCAAATGCCGGCTTCAGCCCGGCCAGGTCCTCGGCGGTGGTCTCGGGACGCAAGCAGCCGTCGGCCGCAATCCGTGTGTCACCATGGCTGACCGCGACCACTTCGTCGTCGAGCCAACCGGCCGCCCGCGCCTTGGCAGCCTTGGCCTGGCTTTCCACCGCAAACGCGTCTTGGGCGGCACGGCCAATCTGATACCGCTTGGCAACGTTCTCGGCGGTATCGCCCATGGCCGCGTAGGCTTCCGGATAGCTCTCATACAGCGCCGGGTTGGGCATCGGGTTATAGCCGCCCATCGGCACCCGGGTCATGGACTCGACGCCGGCACAAATGAACGCCTCGCCAGCCTGCATACGGATCGCGCCTGCCGCCATGTGGATGGCATACATGGACGAGCCGCAAAACCGATTGACGGTGGCGCCGGCGACGGAAATCGGCAACCCCGCCCTGAGCGCCACGTAGCGCGCCATATTGAGCCCTTGTTCGGCCTCCGGAAACGCACAACCGATGATCAGATCCTCGATGTCGGCGGGCGTAACACCGGTCTTCGCCACCAAGGCCTGAACCACCTGGGCCGCCAAATCGTCGGGCCGCATGGGAGCCAGGGCGCCCTTATGGGCGAATGCAAAGGGAGAGCGGACATAGCCGGCGACAACCACATCCGTCATGGACGGCGCCCTCGGGTTGACGCAGGCCTCCGGCTAGCTATCGACCAAATTGGCTGTCGCGGCCGGGTCCAGGCTGTCGGCCAAACGGCACCCATCCCGGATGGCGCCCAAATAGGAAACGACTGTGTCATGTGTCCCACCGATATTCTCGGTCACGATACCGTGTCGATTGGCGTCGATCATGCGCACCGCTTTGTCGATCGACCCAATACCTTTGAATATGGTATCGGCGCTCTTCGGATCGACGACTTGATCGCCGGTGGCCTGAATAAGACCGACCGGGCAAGTGATTTCCGTCAATTGGCGCCTGAGTGCATCGACCACCAGGCGCAGCTCATAGAGCCCACGAATCGGCATATTGCGGTAGTTGATCGCCGGATGTTCGGAGTCATTGAGGCGAAAGGGCTTGACGCCTTCCATATTGGGGACCCATTCGGCCAATTTGTTGACGCCGTGGACCAAGGGCACGAACACCAGATTGCGGTTGCGGAAATGCACCGGCGCCGACACCGCGACGACACCGGCCAGGCCCGGCGGCCGCGCCGCGGCGCAAATCAAGGCCAAGCTGCCGCCGGTGGAAAATCCCACCACGCACACCCGCTTGGCCAGCGCCGCCATGATCGCATAACCGCGGTTGACCGAATCCAGCCAATCCTGCCAGCTGCGGTCGCGCAGATCCCAAGGCGACGTGCCGTGACCAGCCAGGCGAACACCGACCACCGGATGGCCTTCGTCGACCAAGGTTTCGCCCAGCCCGCGCACTTCGGCGGGCGACGCCAAGAAACCATGAACCAAAACCACGCCCAGGTCGTTTGACGCCCCGGGCAGCAGCAGGAATGGCGCGCCGCTTTCGGTCGCGGTTTCCTGGCCGTTAATGTCTTCGTGCCGCTCCTGGGTATAGAACTGCTTGCTCCACTCATGCATGCGGCACTCATCGTCAAACCGCAAACGCGCCACGGCGGCCGCGTCGATCTTTTGGGCATCGGTGACCGCGCGCGTGATCGCCGCCATGGCCGGTGCCACGGGCGCGACCTCGTTGGCATAGACAGCGACGGTGTTTTCCAAGCGGATTTCGTCGAAACCATGTTCGTCGCGCAACTTGGGCAAAAAGACATAATGGCCGTGGTCCATGCGCACCAAACCGCTGGCCTCGCCGGTCGCCCAGAACTCGTCGAGACCGCGGACATGGCCACGCGACGTGGCGACATAGTCTTCCGGATTGATCAAGCATTCATGCAGGTTCACGGCATCGGCGTTCTGGACATACTTGATCGCCAAATACAACGCTTTGTTGAACAGGTCGAAAGGCACCTCGGTGCGCCCGGCATCGACATACTGATCGATCACCTGGGCCGCCAAATGACTCAGATTGACCGTGACCCCACTATAAATGCGATGCATATAGGCATCGCGCAGGCGCCGCGTCTCACGAGTCAGAAATGTTGTGAACAGACTGTCGATCCAGCGTTCGGAACGATTGTTGAGCTCGAACAGTTCATCCAACGAAACCAAGCGCAAGAATAACTGGTCGATGAACTTCCGCTCCCACCAACTGCGGAACGGCCGCGGCGCGATCGTTTCCGCGAAGCGAACATCCATGTCGGTGTCCCTGAGCAGAATATTGCCTTCGATAAGCAGCTCCTCGGCAAAGCGTTCGGTCAGCCCACTGGCGAACAGCTCAACGCCTTTTTTCAGCATGTTCTCGGCCGCGCGAATCGGGTAAAAAGTGATGTTCGCTGGGACGATCAATGTCGGTTTGTGGGCCGCGGCGACCAATTCATCAACGCCGGCCAGCTCCAAGGACGATGCCCAGCGTTCCAGCCGCGCGGCGTCGCCCTTTTGTTCCAACGAACGAATCCGGGTCTTGAACACCTCCAGTGTTAGCGCGACCACGGCCGCGCCCTTGTGATGCTTTCGGCGTGCTAGCGCGGTTGGCGAAAAAACACTATAGCGGCCGCCCTCATCCAACACGCGGCGGTCCTTGACCATGCCGCCTTCGGGAAAAATAACGATCTTGCGGCCACGCAAAATCTCAGCCGCCAAGAACGGCAACAGCCCCGGCAAGTCATTGGGCACCGCGCCAACCCCAAACAGGAACTTAGCGAGCCTATCATTGCCTTGAAATAGCTCGCTCGCCGCGACCGCACGGCAGTAGGCCTGCACCTCACGGTAGATCAGATATTGGGGGATGACGGTTTCGAAGCGGGCGAAATGGTTGAACAGGAAAATCTGGCCGGCCTCGACCTGGCCCTCGTCCTTGTGAAATTTAATACTGACGCCAAGCCGGTTCTCGACCCGCGAAAAGACGCGGACGCACCAGTCATAGGTCTTTTTGATGTTCAGGTCGATATCGTCATACATGATGGACTCGCAGAGTCACGACCCCGGCGCCTGTCGGGCCACCAATCGTACCAAGAACGGGTTTGGCAGGGAAATTGATCTGCGCGCCGGCGCAACGGCGGCGCGTCAGCGGAGGTCCAGACCCCGGGCGATAATACCGCGCAGAACTTCGCGGGTGCCGCCCTGGATGGTCAGCTTGGGCGCGACCATTGTGGCGTGGTCGATGACGTCTTGAAAATGCGGCCAATTGCCCGGTTCCGGCTCAACGAAAGCGGCCAAATCGCGGGCGCGGGCGGGCAAGGCCTGCTCCCAATTGGTGCCCAAATCCTTGACCATGGAGGCTTCCAAAACAGGCTCTTTGCCATCGGCCAACATGCCCGCGACCGAGATCGACATGCGTCGCAGGGTGTTGAGTTGGGCAACCAGGCGGCCGACCCCTTCGGCGCCGCGGCGATCGGGCACCGCGCCCAAAACCCGCACCAGCTCGATCAGGACCTGGATCGTTTCAAGAAACCGCTCAGGTCCGCTGCGTTCATAGGCGAGTTCGCTGGTGGCCTGTTTCCACGCCATGTCGACCGATCCAAGTAGACTGGTCTCCGCTAAAATCGCGTCCTCGAATATGACTTCGTTGAATTCATGACCACCAGTCATGAAACGAATTGGCTGCACCGTGATGCCGGGCGTCTTCATATCGACCAAAAACTGCGTCAGGCCGTGACGACGATTTTCCTTGGTCGACGGCGAGGTCCGGAACAGGCCGATCATATAGTCAGCATTGTGCGCATAGCTGGTCCACACCTTGCGGCCATTGATCCGCCACCCATTGTCGACTTTGTCGGCCTTGGTCTTGGCGGCGAACAGATCGGATCCGGACTCGGGCTCGCTCATGCCAATGCAAAACGTGCACTCGCCACGAATGATCCGTGGCAGAACCTCGCGCTTGACCGATTCGGCGCCGTGACGCAGCAGCATTGGGCCACTTTGCCGGTCGGCGACAAAATGGGCCTGGGTCGGTGCGTTGGCGACCAGAAATTCCTCGGTCACGACATACCGTTCCAGGAAGCTGCGATCGCCACCACCATAGGCCTTGGGCCAAGTCATGCCGATCCAGCCGCGCGCGCCGACTTTCCGGCTGAAAGCGCGATTAAACGATTTGCTGCCGTGGGCGGTGGCCGGATCAAAGGTACCGGCGGCGATCTCGTCGCGCAGAAACGCGCGGACCTCGGCGCGGAGCCGCTCAGCCGCCGACGGCAATTGGATCGGATCGAAGTGAATCGGGCCGGTCATAACGATGGCTGATCCCTGTTGGAGCCGTCGACGACGGGATTCATGGTCAGTATCGGCCACAAGGCATCGGCGCCGTTGTGGCAAACCAGCGCACCCAGCCGCGCCGCCCATTGACTTTCGCTACCGAAATCATCCTGCCACGACCACAGGCGACGGGTGAACCGATGCAGAATGTACTCCTCGGTAAAGCCGATCGCCCCATGAACCTGATGGGCAATCGCCGCCCCTTCGCGCGCCGCCTCGCCTACCCGGATTTTGGCCGACGCAACCTCGACAAAGGCCCGCTCGTCAAGTTCGTCCGCCGCCCGGATCGCCGGCGCCAAGGCACCGCAGGCGGCAATCGCCGCCGCGATCTCACCGGCGAGCTTGGCGAGTTCATGCTGGATGACTTGAAACTTAGCGATCGGCCGCCCGAACGCGACCCGTTCGGTGGCGTAGCCGACCGCGATGTCCAATATCCGTTCCAGGGCCCCGGTCATTTGCGCTACGCGGACCGCGGCCCCCATCAACCCCAGTGCGCGGCGATCTAGGCCCGCCGGCGCCATGGTTGACGACAGCGTGGGCGCATCGTCGAACGCGACGGCATCGCGCGGATCGTTGGCCAGATCATGGCCCGGCGTGACCCCGCACGCCGCGCTTTCGACCAGGCACACGAAAATTTGGTCATCGCGCGCGGCCATCACCGCGATATGAGGCGCGACCGTCGCAAACGGAACCCGCCGCGCCGCCCCGGAAAGGCGCCCGTGGCTGTCGACCGTTATATGATCACGCTCGACGACGGGCGCCACGGTGATCGGCCCATCCGGCGGTCGCATGCCGGCGCGGCCCAGCAACCACGCCGCCAACAAGGTCTCGGCGATGGGGATCGACGCGGCAAAGGTTCCGGCCACGCGCGCAACCGCCAGGCCATCGGCCACCGACGCACCCGCGCCACCCAGTTCATCCGTCAGCCACGTTCGCGTCAGACCGGACTCCTCCAAGGCCTGCCACAAGGCCGGCCGCCAGGAGTCGTCGGCCGCCGCATTGACCATTTGCGGATCGCCAAGATCTTGAAAAATCTTGGTTGCCGTATCGATGATCAACGGATCGGGGGTCATGGCGTCGGATCCACAGGGGCGCTCACCGACCCACGAAACGCGGCACACGCCGTTCGGCCATGGCCCGCACGCCTTCGGCGAAATCTTCGGTTTGGCGCAAGCGTTCTTGGATGGCGAGTTCGTGGTCCGTGGCCGCGGCGATTTTGTCGGCGAGACCGGCGCGCAGGGTGGCGCGCGTTTCTTGAGTCCCGCGCGGTGATGATTCGGCGATTTCCGCGGCCAATCCGATCGCGGCGGCGCGCACCTGGTCTTGCGGGACCAAAAGATCGGCCAAGCCCATGTCAAAGGCTTCATCGCCCTTGAACCGGCGGCTGGTGTAAAACATCAGCGCCGCCTTGCTGATGCCAATGACGGCCGGCAAAGTGACGGTCAGGCCAAAGCCCGGATGAAAACCCAAGCGGGTGAAATTGGCGCAAAAGCGCGCCTCCGCACAGGTGACCCGAAAATCCGGCACCATGGCCACGCCCAAGCCACCGCCAACGGCCGCGCCGTGGATCGCGCCGACGATCGGTTTGCGGGTGCGGAACAAGCGCACGGCTTCCTGATAGAGGTGGGTGACCTGAAGCGGCCGCGCACCGCTGGCCCCGGCTTCGCCACCGCCGTCGTCATCGCGCGCGCTGAAATCGGCGCCGGCGCAGAACGATTTTCCCTGTGCCGCCAACACCAAGGCCCGAATCTGGTCATGATCGTCCAGGCTTTCGAAGGCGTCGGCAATCTCTCGGATCAAGTCATGATCGAAAAAATTGTGCGGTGGCCGCCGAATTTCGACCACCGCCACCCGATCGATCAGCTCAACCGCAATGTCTTTGTATCCGTCGGCCATTCGTCCTCCGTTGCGCTGGCATCACCAGCTTCCCACCCATGCTAGACCAGTGCCTTTTCCAACAGACAATCGTCGGCCAGCGGTTCGACCGGGGTGAATTCGCGTGCGGCAATGTAGTCGGGCCGGGTCGGCTTGCGAATGGCGTTCGACGCCGCGTTGGCGGTCAAATAGACGATATTACGGCTCCAAGGCGACATATTGGCCGGGCTGGCATGGACCAGCGAGCAATGAAAGAACAGCACGGATCCGGCCGGACCCTTTGGCGCGATAATGCCATGTGCCCGGCCCAGCCGCGCGATCGTTGCATCGTCTATGGTCCACAGCCCATAGCTGGTGGTGTCGGTGTCATAGCTTGCTTCGATACGGCCATCCCGGTGCGAGCCCGGAATGAACATCAGCGGGCCGTTGAATTCGGTGACGTCGTCCAAGAACAGCGCCACGTTGAGCGCGCGCGGCGCCGGCATGCCGTCATCGACCGCCCATGTGCCGTAATCCTGATGCCACTGCCACAAATCGCCGTGGAACGCGGCCTTTGGATTGACCTTGAATTGGTGGATGTAGATCGCCTCGCCGAGCAGATCCATCGCCGGCTCGACCAAACGCGGATGGCGGGCCAAGCGTCCAAAAAGCGGGTTGTAGGTATGCACGGCAAACGCGACGCGCACGGCGTCGCTGTCCTTTTCACGCCGAATCTCCGGGCGGCGTTGGGCGAGCAATTCCGCCAGTTCGCCGGTCAGCCGCTGGGTTTCGGCCCGCGAGAACAGCGTGGGAAGGAACAAATAACCTTCATCGTGATACTGTTGGCATTGCTGCCTGTTCAAATGCACCGGGCCTTGGCCTCCCTATATCACGCACGCATGTGCACGCAGACGACTCTATCTTCTTCTACTTCACGCCGCAGGCGCGAGCAAGTTCGGCCCCTGCCGGCGATCCGACCGCGCAGCGTTAGCGCGCCGCGAACTTGTCTCAAGCGCCGTTTTGGGCGACGTTGTGACATGGGGTTGGCCGGAAAATCCGAATGATTGAACAGATCTCGCTGCAGCGCGCGCGCGAACGCACGTGGGATGTGATCGTCGCCGGCAGCAGCTTCGCCAGCATGTTCTTTGTCGCCGGACTGCCGCGCCAATTGTCGGTTTTGTTCATCGAAAAGGGCCGCCTGCAAAGCCACGATGATCAGCTCAGCAATGGCTTGCAAGGCAGGGAAAAAATCTCACAGCAAAATGACTCGCCGTTCGACAAAAGATGGGTCGCGCACACCACATTCGGCGGCAATTCCAACTGTTGGTGGGCGCAGACACCCCGCCTACATCCGAACGATTTCCGATTGCACAGCGCCTATGGTGTCGGCACGGATTGGCCGTTGACCTATGATGACCTGGAGCCATCCTATGTCGACGTGGAATCGATGATGGAGGTTGCCGGCGGCGGCGCCGATCACCTGTTGCCGCGCAGCCGGCCCTTTCCCTATCCGCCCCACGCGCCATCGCGATCGGACAAAGTTTTGCGTGCCCATGACGGCCACTGGATTGCCGCCCCGACCGCGCGCAGCCATGGCGGGGCACGCCCAGTTTGTTGCGCCAATGGAGTGTGCACGCTGTGCCCGATCGACTCGAAATTCACTATTCTCAACAGTATCGACCAATTCGATCGCCCAGGGCTCGCCATGGTGCTCGGTGCCGACGTGCGCGCGGTGACCATCGCCAATCAGACCGCGACCGGCGTGGTGGTGAGCCATCCGGAGGGTCAATCCGAACTCGACTCCACCCTTGTGGCGTTGGGCACGAACGCCGTTTTCAATGCCGCGATTTTGCTACGCAGTGGGTTGCAATCGCCGGCATTGGGCCGCTATCTTCACGAGCAGACCTCGCGCGCGGTGCTATTGGACGTGCCGATCCCGAACTATTTCGGCGGCACCTCGATCACCGGGCATAATTATGCGTTTTACGATGGCCCGCACCGATCCGAAGCGGCGGCTGTATTGATCGAAAATTTCAACGCGCCGCCATCGATCCGCCTGGAGCGCGGTCATTGGACCGACCGGCTGTGGCTGAACCTGATCGCCGAGGACCTGCCGCAAGCGGACAATCGAGTGGTGCTTGAAAACGACGAACCGAAGATTCTTTGGCGCGGCCACGCGGCCTATGGCAGGGCGGGTGTTGACCGCGTCGTCGCGCGGCTCGCGGAGATTCTGCCGTTCGACATTGAAGCGATGGCGCTGCAAGACTACAAGCCGTCTGATGCCCACATTCAGGGCACAACCCGAATGGGCGACAACAAGGACACATCCGTGGTTGACGGGGGCCTAAAGACGCACGCGGTGCGTAATCTTTTGGCCTTGGGCGCGGGCGCGTTTCCCGCCTGTTCGCCGGCCAATCCGACCCTGACACTGTCGGCGCTGTCATTGCGCGCGGCGCGGTTGTTGTGATGCGGCTGACCCGGCGCCGTTTGCTCGCCTTGATGGCGGCGACCGCCGTGGCCGGCGGGGGCGGCGTGGTGTTGAGCACCGGATTCATCAACTGGATTCAGGCCCAGTTGGCATCGACGTTCGGGACCGATATCGCGGCACGCGCGGCGGCCGCAGGGTTCGTTGACGATTTCGCCGGATTTGTAAAGGGCGCCGAGCCCTATCACGCGTTCAGACTGCGCGCCTATTTCCGTTTGAACCCGCCGTGGGTGCCGCTGCGCACGGCCAAAGAGGCACGGATCAAAGACCAATTGCTGCGCCAATTCGTTCTGTCGACGAACATCGTTTTGGTCGAGGAAACCGGCGCCGATTTTTCCTATTTGGGCCTCTACGACCCCTATCGCACGCCTTGCGCCAACCCCCTCGCCGCCTCTTTCCAATAGCACCCAATTACGGTGACAGTTTACTAAATATACTATATATTGACAACATCAATCAGAACATGCAATATGTGGTATATTTAGTAAACTGTCACTGTAATTGGGTAAACAACAGACTGGCGACCCCGGCAGGATTCGAACCTGCGACCTACAGATTAGGAATCTGCCGCTCTATCCAACTGAGCTACGGGGCCGTGGCGCGTTGCTTATCAAACGGCACGGCACGCCGCCAGTGAAATGCGTGACCGCGCTGGGCGCTCTGACCTGAACGGGTTACGGTGGTTACGGTGGTTACGGTGACAGTTTACTAAATATACCAAATATTATAGCATACTAGCATATGGCACAATATTTAGTATATTTAGTAAACTGTCACCGTAATGCACCGTAATGGCGCCAAAACCCGGCCCAGGGCGACGATTTCCGGGGTGGCCATGCGGCCCGTGGCGATGGCGTCGTCGGGGTGCCAAAAGGCGAGCTCCAGCGGTTCATGGTCGGGCGCCAGCGGTTCACCATCCGCCGCAACGCTATAGTATAGCGGTGTGTAGTTGCGCAGCGTCCACGGGCTCAGCAATGTGCCCGGGCCATGCAGCAGGGTCAGCGGCGTAATGTTCAGCCCGCATTCTTCTTGAAATTCCCGCGCCAGCGCGCGCTCGGGCGTTTCGCCAGCCTCCACCGCGCCGCCGGGAAACTTCAATACATCGCGGCCACCAAAATGCTCCGCCGCCATCAGCACGCGGCCGTCGCGCACCAACAGGCCGTAGACACGTAAATTACAGGGCCCGTCCGCCCGCCCGGTCACGATTTGGGATAGCCGATTGTTTTCAGGCTGTCGGCGATCTCGTCCAAAATCGCCGGGTCGTCGATGGTCGCCGGCATGCGATAGCCCTCGCCATTGGCGATCTTTTGCATGGTGCCGCGCAAGATCTTGCCGGAGCGTGTCTTGGGCAGCCGCTCGACCACGGTCGCGGTCTTGAATGCCGCCACCGGGCCGATCTTTTGGCGCACCATGGCGACCACCTCGGTAATGATTTCCTCGTGCGGCTTGTTGACGCCCGCTTTCAACACCAACAGGCCGAGCGGCACCTGGCCCTTGAGCGCGTCGTTCACCCCCATCACCGCGCATTCGGCGACGTCTTGGTGGGCGGCCAGCACCTCTTCCATGCCGCCGGTGGACAAGCGGTGGCCGGCGACGTTGATGATGTCGTCGGTGCGGGTCATGACGAAGACATAGCCGTCTTCGTCTATGTAACCGGCATCGCCGGTCTGGTAATAGCCCGGAAACTCCGTGAGGTAGGACTCGACATAGCCTTGGTCGTTGTGCCACAGGGTGGGCAGGCAGCCCGGCGGCAGCGGCAGCTTGATCGCCAAAGCGCCGATCTCACCGGGCGCCACCGGGTGGCCGGTTTCATCCAACACATCGAGACGATAGCCGGGCGACGGCTTGGTCGACGAGCCGGCTTTTTCCGGCAGCAACCCAAGGCCGACAAAGTTGGCCGCGATCGCCCATGAGGTTTCGGTCTGCCACCAATGGTCGACCACCGGCCGCTGCAAATGCGCCTCCGCCCAGGCAAGGGTATCCGGATCGAGCCGCTCGCCAGCCAGGAACAAGGTGCGGAAAGCGCTCAAATCATAGCCGGCCAACAATTTCGCTTCGGGGTCGTCGCGGCGAATGGCGCGAAACGCGGTCGGCGCGGTGAACAGCACGTTCACTTTGTGCTCTGCCAGCACCCGCCAAAACGCGCCGGCATCCGGTGTGCCGACCGGCTTGCCCTCATACAAAATCGTCGTGCACCCATGAATAAGCGGCGCATAAACGATGTAGGAATGGCCGACCACCCAGCCGACGTCGGACGCCGCCCAATAGACATCGCCGGGCGCGACGCCGTAGATATTGGTCATGGTCCAATTGAGCGCGACCATATGGCCGCCATGGTCGCGGACCACGCCCTTCGGGATACCCGTGGTGCCCGAGGTATACAGGATATAGAGCGGATCGGTGGCGGCGACGGGCACGCAGGCTTGTGGCTGGGCGTCGGCGATCGCGTCGACCCAGCTGACATCGCGGCCCGGCAGCAGCGCCGCCTCGGCCATCGGCCGCTGCGCAATGATGCAATGCGCCGGCTTGTGGTCGGCGATGTCGATCGCTTCATCGAGCAAGGGCTTGTATTCGACGATCCGCCCCGGCTCGATGCCACAGCTGCCGGCGACAATGACCACCGGCTTGGCATCGTCGATGCGGGTTGCCAATTCGCGCGCGGCGAAACCGCCGAACACCACCGAATGCACCGCGCCAATGCGCGCACAGGCGAACATGGCGATCAGCGCCTCTGGCACCATCGGCATATAGATCAGCACACGATCGCCCTTGCCAACGCCATGCCTGACCAGGGCGCCAGCAAAGGTAGCGACGTGGTCACGCAATTCGCGGTAGGTGAAGCTCTGCTTGGTGTCGGTAACCGGGCTGTCGTAGATCAGTGCCGCTTGGTCGCCACGGCCCAAATCGTCCACGTGGCGGTCGAGCGCGTTATAACACGTGTTGGTCACACCACCCATGAACCAGCGGTAAAAGGGCGGGTTCGAATCGTCCAGAACCTTGTCCCACGGCTTGAACCAATGCAGTTGGTTGGCAGCTTCGGCCCAAAAGCCCTGTGGGTCTTCTGCCGCGCGGGCATAGGTTTCCTGATAGCGGCTGGTCATCGTCGGCGCCCTCCCGTTTGTGAACGGCAGTTTGCGCCAATCGCGCCCGCTTTTGAAGCGGGCCAAAAACAAAAGCGCCCGGTGTCACCACCGAGCGCTTGGGGCTTGTTCGACTGCGGCGCGCGCTTATTCGCGATTGCCCATCAAGTGCAGCAGAAACATGAACAGGTTAAGCAGATCCAGATACAGGGTCAATGCACCCATGATCGCCTTTTTCTCGGCGACTTGCGCGCCGTCCGCCGATTGATACATCAGCTTTAGCTTTTGCGTGTCATAAGCGGTGAGACCGGTGAAGATCAGCACGCCAATGATCGAGATCGCGAAGTCCAGCGCCGAGGAAGCCATGAAGATATTGACCACCATGGCGATGATCAGGCCGATCAGGCCGACGATCAAAAACTGGCCGATCGACTGCAGCGAGCGTTGGGTGGTGTAGCCGTACAAGCTCATGGCGCCGAACACGGCGGCGGCCAAGAAGAACGCCCGCGCGATACTGGCGCCGGTGTAGATATGGAAGATCGAGGCCATCGACAGGCCCATGACCCCGGCGAAGGCCCAAAACAGCAACTGCGAGGCGCCAACGCTCAGTTTCTGGATGCCGAAGCTCAGCACCAAAATGAAACCCAGCGGCGCCAACGCGACAACCCAACGTAGGCCGCTGCCGTAAATGGTCGCCATGGCGGTATCGGACGACGCCACGGCGAACGCCACCACCCCGGTCAGGCCCATGGCGAGAGCCATGTAGTTATAGATCTTCAGCATATAGGCGCGCAGACCGGCATCGACGTCGGCACGCACACCGGTTGGTTGAATAACGCGTTCGCGCTCAAAGGCCATCGGAAGCAATCCTCACATTCTGGGAATTCAGACCTATGGGGTCTTATATGGTCGGTGGGCCGGTGACATCAAGGCAAATGTCGCCCAACCGGCCAATGAAAAGCCCCCCTCAAAACCAAGGTTTCGGCCATTCTCGGCACTATTATCCGCGGTTCGCGCGGTATCGTCCATAGCAGCGGTTACAGCCCCCGTAATACCGCCATGGGCTTGCGCGTTAGCGCCCGCCAGGTGCCCAAGAAACCGACCAGCATTGTCAGACCGATGCCCAGCACGACGGTCGCCAACGCCTCGCGCGCCGTAAACACCCATGTCTCCTCCATAACGAAGGTGATGAACGCCCAGGAGCCGCCAACACCGAGGGCCAGCGCGACCGCGCCGACCAAGACACCGAGCACGGCGAATTCAACCAGATAGTCACGCGCGATCTGGGCACGCGTCGCGCCCAGCACCTTGAATATCACCGCGTCGTATATGCGCCGGCGCCGATCGGCGGCCAACGCGCCACCCAGCACCAGGATACCGGCCAACACTGTGACCCCGGCGGCGGCGCGCACGGCATCGGCGACCATTTCCACAACGCCGGCGACACTTTTCAGCAGGTCACGCACCGGAATCGCCGAAACATTGCTGAAGCCGTCGCCAATGGCGGCAACCAAGGGCACTTCCGCGGCGGGCGTCGCCTCGGCCGTGGCGACATGCGCATAGGGTGCGCCATCGAGCACGCCGGGGGACAAAATGGCCAGAAAATTGATCCCCATTTCGCCCCAATCGATCCGCCGCAAGCTGGCGATTTCGGCGTCGATGGGTCGCCCCAACACGCTGAAGGTGATGCGATCGCCGACGGCCAAGCCCATGCCGGCGGCGCCTTCCTCACTGAACGAAACCAAGGGCGGACCATCATAGTCCGTGGGCCACCAATCGCCCGCGACCAGGCGCGCGCGTGGCGGTGGCGTCGCGGCAAAGGTCAGCCCGATATCGCCGCGCAGCATCCAACGCACGCCCGGGTCGACCGCGTCGACCGCCGCCGGGGCGCCGTTCAACGCCGTGACCCGACCGCGCAACATCGGCACCTGCTCGACCTTGCCGACGCCGTCGACGGCGCGTGCAATATTCATAAACTCGTCGATCTGGTCGCGTTGAATGTCGATGAAAAAGAACGCCGGGGCTTGGTCCGGCAACCGTTCGGTCAGGGTCCGCGCCAGATTGGCCTCGACCAGCGCGATCGCGACCAAAACGGTCAGGCCAACGCCGAGCGACGGCATGATTGTCGCCAGCGGACCGCCGGGACGGGCGAACCCGGCGACCACCCGCGACAAGGCCTTGCGGCGGTGGCGTACCCGCCGGGCACCGCGACCCGTGGCCCACGCCACGGCGCGCAGGCACCCGAGCGAGACCACGATCGCCGCGACAAACCAAAGCGCCGCGACCGGGTCATTGGCGGTATCGATGGCGAGGGCAATGAGCGCGGCCAGCGCGACCCCGATCAGCACCAGCATCGGCCAGCGCGGGCGCGCCCGGTCGGTGGCCACCGGCCCCCGGAACAAGGTGGCCGCGCGTGTTTCACACGCCCGCGCCACCGGCCAAATAGTGAATACCAATGCGGTCAACAAGCCGAACGCCAAACCGCGCAAAACGGGCCCGGGGTAAATGCCGAACACCGGCTCGACCGGCAGCCGCGCGGCGACAAACGGCGCCAGGGCGATCGGCGCCAACGCGCCGATGGTGGCGCCCAAGAAACATCCGACCGCCGCCACGATGGCGACCTGGATCAGATAGGCCCGAAATATCACCCGCCGGCTGGCACCAAGGCTCTTGAGAATGGCGATGGTCCGCGTACGATCTTCCAAATGGGCGCGCACCGCCCCCGCGACGCCGATGCCGCCAACGATCAGGGCGGCCAAACCGACCAGCATCAAATACATGGTCAGGCGACTGACGAAGCGCTGGAAACCGGGTTGGGCATTGCGGCTGTCGCGGATGCGCCATTCGGCCTCTGGAAATGTCGCGGTGACGTCTTCAACCCAGGCCGCCAAATCGGCGCCATCATTCAGCAAGACCCGGGCATAATAGCGAATCAGACTGCCCGGCTGGATCAGGCCGGTCGACTCCAAATCATCGCGGGCAATCATTAGGCGCGGGCCGAAGCTGAACGCGGTCGCAAGCCGGTCCGGTTCGCGTTCGATGACCGCGCGCACCACAAGGACGCGGTCGCCGACATCGATGCGGTCGCCGACGTCCAGATTCAGGCGGGTCAGCAGCGCCTGTTCGGCAACCGCGCCGCCGTCGGCCAGCGCGTCGGCGAGCGGCATGGCCGGCGCCAAGACCATGTTGCCGACCAACGGGTAGAGCGAATCGACCGCTTTCAGCTCGGCCAGAACGCGCCGGTCGCCACCGCCACCGGATACCATGGTGCGCATGTGCGTGGTTTCGCTGACCGCCGCCACACGATCGCGCACCCATTCAAGACGCGCCGCCTCGATCGGCGCGTGGGTACGGCGCAGCTCGACATCGCCACCGAGCAAGGCGAGCGCGTCGGCGCGGAGGCCCTGCATCACCGACTCCGACACGGCGCCGACACCGGCAATCGCCGCCACGCCCAAGGCCAGGCAAGACAGTAAAACCGGCAAGGCGCGGAAACCGCCGCGTAGCTCGCGCAGGGCGATGCGTGTGGCGATGGTCCAATCAGCCATCGACACCCTCGGCCAGACGGCCGTCGACCATGCGCACGACCCGATCGCAGCGGTCAACCACCGCCGGATCGTGGGTGATGATCAGCAACGTGCCGCCACCGGCATCGTGTAACGCGAACAATGTGTCCAGAACTTGGGCGCCGGTCGCCTGGTCCAAATTGCCGGTCGGCTCGTCGGCCAGCAGCAGGGCCGGTTGGGCGACCACCGCGCGCGCCAAGGCGACCCGCTGTTGTTCGCCGCCTGACAATTGCGCCGGATAGTGTTCGGCGCGACCGTCCAGCCCCACGGCCGTCAACGCCGTCGTTGCCGCATCGTGCGCGTCGGCGCGCCCGGCCAGCTCAAGCGGGGTCGCGACATTGTCGCGCGCGGTCATGGTCGGGATCAGGTGAAAGGCCTGAAAAACGATACCGATTTTGTCGCGGCGAAACCTGGCGAGCTGATCTTCGTCCATGGCCGTCAGATCTTGGTCCGCGACCCGGACCGCACCGCGGGTCGGCCGCTCCAGGCCGGCAGTCACCGCCATCAGCGTCGACTTGCCCGACCCCGACGGACCGACCACGCCCAGGCTTTGGCCTGCCGGGACCTGTAAATCGATACCGCGCAGCACCGGCACGGCACCGGCGGCACTGCCAAAGGTCAAGTGAATGTCGTCTAGATCGATCATCGAATATGCCGACTTTGTGGCGAGCGCGGGGCTGGACGCATTGGGCGTGGATCCCTATTCATGGGCTATGTGGAGTTCTTACGCAGCGCGACAAGCGGCGATCGCAGGGCGCGCCGCGACAAAGCGGTTTGTACACGCGCTATTGGTCGCCGCGGCCCTCGTCGCCGGGCTAGATGCCCGTGCCGATGACGGCCCGCGCATTGCCGTGTTGGGTGACAGCCTGACCGCCGGCTTCGGCCTGCTGGCCGAGCAAGCCTTTCCCGCGCTGTTGGAAGCACGCCTAAGAGAGGACGGCATTGCCGCAACCGTGTTGAACGCCGGCGTTTCGGGGGATACCACCGCCGGCGGTCTGGCCCGGCTTGACTGGGTGCTGGGGGACGATGCGACCGCCGCGCCGGGTTACGTAATCGTGGCGTTGGGCGCCAACGACGCTTTGCGCGGCCTCGACCCCGACGCGGCGTACCAGAACCTCGCCGCCATCATCGAGGAATTGCAGCGGCGCGGCATAGAAATCCTGCTGGCCGGCATGCGCGCGCCAGCCAGTATGGGCGCGGACTACGAAAACGCCTTCGTGGCGATCTTCCCGCGCTTGGCGCAGGCCTATGACGTGGCGCTGTATCCCTTTTTTCTCGATGGCGTCGCCACCGACCCGTCGCTCAACCAGGCCGATGGCATTCATCCCAACGAACTTGGCGTGACGATCATGGTCGACCGGATCCTGCCAACGGTCCGGGATTGGCTTGCCGCGCGCAACTGATCTCACGGACCATCGCCGCGCCGTTCGATGGCGTCCATATCATCGTCGGAAAAGCCGAAATGGTGACCAATTTCGTGGATCAGCACGTGGCGGACGATCGCGTCGAGCGACTCATTGGTCTCGCACCAATGATCCAAAATCGGCCGCCGATAGAGTGTGATCACATCGGGCCCGTCGCGGACATCGCCGACACTGCGTTCGGTCAACGCGACGCCATCATACAAACCGAGCAAATCAAAGGGCGATTCGAGTCCCATATCGCGCTGCACCTGTTCGTCGGGGAACTCTTCGATGCGGATGACAACATCGCCGACATGGCCGCGCAATGGCGCCGGAATCGTCGCCAGCGCCCGGTCGGCCATCTGTGCAATGTCGTTTGTTGATGGCGGATACATGGTGTGTACCACGCAAACATCCTATATTTGGGCGGTCATGGTCAAAAAACTCACCGATGTGGAATTCGGCACGGCGTTGCGGTCATTGGCCGGTTGGGCGCCTGTCGCCGACCGCCACGCGATGACCAAGTCCTTCGTCTTCAACGATTTCAGCCAAGCGTTCGCCTGGATGGCGCGAGTCGCCTTGTTGGCCGAACGCATGGACCATCACCCGGAATGGTTCAATGTCTACAATCGGGTTGATGTGACCCTGGCGACGCATGATGCCGGCGGCGTCAGCAGCCGTGATGTCGCCATGGCCGAGGCGATGGACGGCTACGCGGCGGGCGCATCGTGACCGATTTCGACCGCTGGTATTCGCGCTGGCGCGGCCGCCTGAGGGCAGTCGACGGCCGCACGCTGTTGCGAAAAGTGAAGGCGTTCGGCGCCAAAATTCCGTTCATCGAAGACGTTTTGGCTGCCTGGTACTGCGCGTTGGACCCGGCGACGCCAGCGCGGGTCAAAGCCGTTCTGATGGCTGCGATCGCCTACTTCGTGCTGCCCGCCGATATGGTGCCCGACGTTGTGGTCGGGCTCGGCTTTACCGACGACGCCGCAGTGATGGCGGCCGCGATCACCGCGGTCAGCCGCCATATTCGGCCACGCCATCGACAGGCCGCGCGCGCTACCCTGCGAAATACCGTCCCAAATGCCCAATAAGGCGCGCGGGCCCGCTGGGGCCGTGCGCCGGCCAGGCCTGATCGCGGGTCTGACCGAGGTGCCGACGCCGGCACTGATTTTGGGTCTGGCCGGACTGGCGCCGTTTCTATTGGGCGCCGGCGCCATGGCGCTCGGCAGTCCGACCGTGGTGGTCAACGCGTATCTGCATTTGTTGCGCTATGCGGCGATCATCCTGACCTATATCGGTGCGGTCCATTGGGGCTTGGCGGTCGCCGCCGGTGAAACCCGCTGGTGGTGGTACGCGGTTAGCATCCTACCGGCGCTGGTCGCATGGCTGGTGGTCAGCGTCGCCGGCCCGGTCTTTCAGTTCGGTGTGATGGCCATCGCCTATTTCGTCGTATTCATGGTCGATTTGCGCGCGGTCGAAGCCGGCTTGGCGCCGCGCTGGTATGCGAATCTGCGTAAGTTTCTGACCATCGCGGTGCTGCTGTGCTTCGGCGTGGTGCTGTGGGCGGTAACCCGATCCGCCAGCGGCGCCTAGGCGCGTGGCGGCATCACCACAACTAGAACCTGAAAATTATCCAGAATAGGCCCTGACGATCGTGCCTCGCACGATCTATATCGAAAAATAATAGTTCTTTCGCGTAGGTCCGATCGTCATGCGTGTTCTCGCCCTTGTTTTGCCCGCACTCGCGGCATTGCCATTGCTCTTGGTTGGATGTGCTGACGGCCCGCGACCCGCAAACAACCGTGCCTCAGTTGCAGCGCCCGAGCGGAGCGAACAGCCGGCAATTTGGTTTCGCATACGTCAAGAAGTCACAACCCATTACCGGGAGACCATCAGCGAATCTGCCGAAACCACAGTCGAACGCGAAGAAGCCGAATATGTCGTGACAATAACCCCCGACATGATTTCATTGCGACGGGACCGAGGCGAAGTCATTTACGATTTCTTGGAGAATCAGATGGTCTCCATAGATCACGAAAAATATGAATACGATGAAGTCTCCTTGTATTCTGTTTTGGCATTTAATGACTATGAAAAAGTGTCAAGAGATCGCGGATATAGTGCTTTCATAAACCAAGATAGATCCGAAGAATTGCTTGGAACGCGACAGTTTGATTTGGAATCTCTATTTGGCGGCGATGTTAACGGCGAAGTTGGAAACGAAATAACGCGCGTGTTGGGTGAAAATTCGACAACCCTCTATTATGATGGCGAAGAAGTAACAAGGTTTAATTTGTCGGAACTCAAATTAGAAGAGCCACATATAAATACATATCGAAAGTATCTCCTGTATGTGCACAGTCTGCATCCGGCAATCGTCGAACGGCTGATCGAAGGAGGTAGACTTTTTAACAACCTTTCATACCGGACTTACCAAATCTCGCCATACCTGGTTGAGCGGAAGTTGGTCATGGTTGACCACGGTCGGCATAAACGAAAAAGTTCGTACCTGTCGGATGCTTACGCACCAAAGACGAATGCTGAAAATAGGTTGGATCGCATAATCCAACAGTCTCGCATGAAACAGCCGACTGGGCTCGACATCCAAATGTCTGAACTGCAGCGTTTGCGCGAAGCAGGACAATACATGGATGCCAACGCCATTCTTCACAAGATTTGGCTTCAGCACGGTTTGCCGAAAGCGGGGAGGTGGCGGCACGAAATGCAGCGTTTGTTTGATGAATCGCCTCGGGATGTGAGGCTACTAAACGCCGCAATTACGAGCCCACCGGAATCGGAAGATGGTTTGCGCCCGGCAATCGCTATCATCGATGCCGCAAGGTCAAGACTTGGCGAACGGGGTTACGTTCTGAATGTCTATATGGCCAACTACCATTTAGCGTTGAATGAAGCCAGAATAGCCGAAGATCTGATGCTCGAGGCGCTGGAGCAGAATCCATTCTTGGTCAGCGTCTACAACGACCTGGGTCAGGTTTATTTTCGCGCCTTCCAAATGCCGTCGGCGTGGGTCTGCTGGGATCGCATGCGCGAGATTGGTCCGAATCATGAGCAAGTTGCTGCGGTCAACGACTTGGAGCGACAAATCCGCCAGGCCCACCCGAGCTATTTCAACTGATCGCCGCGCCTAAACCCGCCGCGATTCCAGGCGCGCGAGGGTCATGGTGCTGGCGATGATCACCGCAGCGCCGAGCAGGCTCCACCAGCCCGGCACTTCGCCAAACAGAAAGAAACCGAAAGCACCGGCAAAAATCAGCCTGGTGTAGTCGAACGGCGCCATCGCAGCGGCGTCGGCCATCGCCAGGCTGCGAATGGTGAAGGTTTGCGCCAGCACGCCGAGCACGCCGATCGTGCACAACAACGACAGTTCGGTCGGGGTCGGCGACCGCCACACCAGAAACGCGGGGATCGCGGCCAATATGGTCGAAAAGATGCCGAAATAGACCAGGATCGTGAGCGCGCCTTCGGTACGCGCCAAACGTTTGATGGTGATCTGGGTCAAGGCCATGAACAGGGCACCCAGCACCGCGATTGCGCCGGCCAGCTCCAGCCCGCCGGTCCCCGGGCGCGCCATGATCAGCACGCCGCCAAAGCCGACCAGGGTCGCCACGATCCGCGACCTGGTCGCGGCCTCGCCCAGCAAGACCACCGCCAAAAGAATCACAAACAGCGGCTTGGTAAAGCTGATCGCGACCGCGGCCGCCAAGGGCATGTGGCTGATGGCGTAAAAGGCGCACGCCATGGCGCCGACGCCGAGCCCGGCGCGCAGCACCAGCAAGCCCGGTTGGCGGGTACGCAAGACCGCGCCCCGACCGCGGACCACAAACGGCAACACGATGAGCAACCCAAACAGACAACGGAAAAAAGCGATTTGAAAACTGTCCAGTCGGCCGCCGAGCGATTTGACCACCGCCCCCATGCAGGAAAAGGTCACGGTCGCCAGCAGCATCCACAAGGCCCCGTGCACATTTGCCGACAGCCGCGCGACGGGCGCGACGGGCGCCGTGTCAGCCGAAGCTGCGTCGGCGGGGACGGTCATTGCGGCGGCGCCGGCGGTGTTTGCGCGCGGCGCAAGGCCGCCTCGCGATGGGCGATATAGACCGAGCTGGCCACGATCACCGCGGCACCGATCCAGGTCCAGCGGTCGGGCACTTCGGCAAAGGCGAAATAGCCGATCAACGCGGCGAACGGCAGGCGCGTGAAATCAAGCGGCAATACAGCGGTGATGTCGGCGACGGCGAAGCTGCGCACCACCGCCTGATGCCCCAGGGTCGCCACCAGGCCCAGACCGATCAGCCACAAGAACTCGATCGCGCTGGGCGTGGTCCAGACAAAGACTGCCGGCACCAAGGCGATCGGGGTCAACAGGAACGCCAGCCAAAACACGATCGCGTTGGGATGCTCTGACCCGGCCAAGGTCTTGACGATGGTTTGGCTGACCGCCATCAACAGCGCCGCCGCCAGCACCATGATCGTGCCCGAGGTGAGCTCGACAAGACCAGGCCGCAAAATGATCATCGCGCCGAAAAAGCCGAGCGCCGTCGCCGTCCAACGGCGCGCCCGCATCACCTCGCCCAGCAACAACACCGCGGCGATCGAGGCGAACAGCGGGGTGGTAAAGCTCAACGCCGTCGCTTCGGCCAGCGGCATCACACTGATGCCCGTGAACCACGCCATCATGGCGACCGCCGCGATCGCGGCACGCAGCACGTGAAGCCCGCGCCGCGCGGTGCGCAGCGACCCCAAGCCGCCCCGCATCAGCCACGGCGTCATCGCGATCATGCCGAACAAACAGCGGAAAAACACGATCAACAAAGGATCCAAACTCGCCGACAAGTGGCGCACGATGCCGTTCATCACCGAAAAGCACGCGCACGCCAGCAGCATCCACAGCGCACCGCGAACCATCACGGGCGTCTCGTTGAGCCGCGCCATCACTGCCAGCTTCTCCGGGAACATGGTCGCTAACCTAGGCGGTCCACGTCCCGCGCACCAGCACCGCTTTCGTCGCGCCGTCATGCCGGGCGACGCGATAACCGGCGCCAGGCCGGTCGCTGTTTACAAGTGCTTAAGTGCTGTGTGCCAGGGTGCGATCTGTGCAACGCGGACCCAGAAAAGGAGAATCGGCTCGTGACCGATACCGCAACCGCGACGGACGCCAACGAATATGGCGAAATGGAACGTCAAACGCTGGACGCCTTCACCCGTTGGCATGCCTTCCATGAATCCCTGATCGATATGGGCGGATTTGCCAATTGGTTGTCTGGTGGCGAACACTCCATCGATCTGGTGACCTTTTTCGCCCTCGACAGCGAGAATACAGCCAGTTACAAGCAAGCACTCAGTGATCAAGCGGCCTTCCTGGACGGGCTCAAGCAGATGCTTGACGCAACCCGGGAAACGCTTGAAGGCTTCGAGGCCCAAAAGCAAAGCTAGCGGCGTCGGCGACCACGGCCGATATTGCCGTGGTATGAGCGCCGATGAACAAAGTCTACCCTGACGCCGCTGCCGCACTCGACGGACTGCTTCACGACGGCATGACCATCATGGCCGGCGGGTTTGGCCTGTGCGGTATTCCTGAGAACCTGATTTTGGCCCTGCGTGCCGCCGGCATAGGCAATCTCACTGTTATCAGCAACAATTGCGGGGTCGATGATTTCGGCCTTGGTCTGCTGCTGCAAACTCGCCAAATCAACAAGATGGTGTCGTCCTATGTGGGCGAGAACAAACTGTTTGAGCAGCAATATCTCGACGGCGATTTAGAGCTCGAGTTCAATCCACAAGGCACGCTGGCCGAGCGCATTCGCGCTGGCGGCGCCGGTATCGCGGCGTTCTTTACCCCCACAGGCGTTGGCACGATTGTTTCCGACGGCAAGGAAACTCGCGATTTCGGCGGTCGTACCTATGTCATGGAGCGCGGCTTGACCGCCGATCTGGCCATCGTCAAGGCGTGGCGCGGCGATCGGCTGGGCAATCTGGTCTATCGTAAGACCGCGCGCAATTTTAACGCGCCCATGGCAACCGCCGGGCGCGTGACCGTGGCCGAAGTCGAAGAACTGGTCGACGTCGGCAGCCTGGACCCGGATCACATCCACACACCCGGGATCTTTGTGCAGCGGGTTATCGCCGGTGCGACCTTTGAAAAACGCATTGAGCGACGTACGGTCAGAACATAACGGAGGCGCCCATGCCCTGGAGCCGAGACGATATTTGCCGGCGCGCCGCCGCCGAATTGCATGACGGGTTTTACGTCAATTTGGGCATCGGATTGCCCACCGCGGTAGCCAATTTCGTACCCGACGACGTTCATGTCACCTTGCAGAGCGAAAATGGCATGCTCGGCATGGGACCTTTTCCGATGGAAAACGAGGTCGATGCGGATCTGATCAACGCCGGCAAACAGACCGTGTCTGAACTGCCCGAGTCGGTTTATTTTGATAGCGCCGAATCGTTTGCCATGATCCGTGGCGGGCATATCGATCTGTCGATCCTCGGCGCCCTGCAAGTGGCGGAGAATGGCGATCTCGCCAACTGGATGATCCCCGGCAAAATGGTCAAGGGCATGGGCGGCGCCATGGACCTGGTCGCGGGCGTCAAGCGCGTGGTCGTGCTGATGGATCACAACGCCAAGGACGGCTCGGCCAAGCTCGTGAAAAGCTGCAGTCTGCCGCTGACCGGCGCCGGTGTTGTGGACTTGGTGATTACCGATCTGGGCGTGTTTGATTTTACCCCAGACGGCGTGCGCGTCGTCGAGCTGGCGGATAGCGTCACGATCGACGACATTCGCGAACGCAGCGAAGCGGCGATCGTGCAATAGCCGCGGTCGACGCGGCCGATGGGCCCCGAACATTTTCGAACCTTCGCGCGCTACAACGCCTGGGCCAATCGGCGCTTGTATGACGCCTGCGCGCAATTGTCCGACGCCGATTACACGCGGCCGCGACCGGCCTTTTTTGGCAGCCTACACGGCACACTGAACCACCTTCTGGTCGGCGACCGCGCCTGGCTTGGGCGGTTGACGGCGACCGACCCCGGAATCATGTCGCTGGATCAAGAGCTCCATGCTGATTTCGCCAGCCTGCGCGCCGCGCGCGAACAGGAAGATCGGCGCATCCAGGCATTTGTTGACGCCTTGACCGGCGACGATCTGATCCGGCCCGTGCACTACCGCACCATGACGATGGGTGGCCAAGACCACAACGACACCGTCGCCACCATTCTGACCCATTTGTTCAACCACCAAACCCATCATCGTGGCCAAGCCCATGGTCTTCTCAGCCATGCCGGCGTCGCGCCGCCGCCGCTGGACCTGATCTATTTCTTGCGCCAGACCAAACCCACCGCTCAGACGTAGCGGATGAACATGCTGTTGATGGCGTTGAAGGCGGCAAACAGAAGGTCAAAATCGCGCTTGAACGCCGACCACGTCATGCCTCCACGCGCGGCGTCGAGGGCGACCTGGATGTCGGCCAGGGTGCGCGCGCCATCGATCCGCGCCAGAATCGCCGGCCCCGATCGCGGCAGCGGATAGGTTACCCGCAATCCGTCCAAATCGGCGCTCAGCGGCGCGCCGGGCTTGAGCCCGCGCGCCAGTGCCGGGCCATCGCCGTCGCGTAGCACGGGGATCGCGTCAGCTTGATCCGGTTCAGCGACACGGCCGGCCACGGACCCTTTGACCAAATAGACGACATGACGCTTGATCGATCCGCTGAACAATTCGGCGGCGGCACAGGCGTCGGGCCAAGGCAATGCGCCAAATTCTGTCACCAGTTTCGGATCGCGGACATAGGTGCGCGGATCATAGCGGCAGGGTTCGACAAGGACCGTAACCGCCAGTCCGGCGTGGGCGACCAATTCAAACAATTCCGGCACCAGATAGGCGCGGTCGCGGGCGTGTAACAACAAGTCATAGAGGCCGGCATCGTCGCCATGCAGATGGTCCGCGACATAGGGGTTTCGGGCCAGCCAGTTACTTGCCGGCATGGCGCGCAACAGGCGCCGCACCAGGGCCAGTCGTTTGCTGTCGGCGGCGCCTGGGCTGAGCAAATGCACCAGCGCCTGCATGGGATAAACGCCGGTGCGGCCGAGCGCGCCATAGACCATGACCCCCATGCCGCCGTCCGGGGCGAGGGCGTCGGCCAGAGTGGCCAGGCCATCGGCGGGATCGCCGAGATGGTGAAGCACGCCACAGCAGTCGATATAGTCGAACTGGCCATGGCGCGGCGCATCCAGCAAGCTGCCTTCGATAAACCGTATATTGGTGAGCCGGCGAGTTTTGGCGCGCGCTTCGGCAATGGTTTTGGCGGCCCGCGACAAGTCGAGATAGACTACCTCCGCATCGGCGTCGCACCAGGCCAGTTGTTGAGCCAGCATGATCGCGGCATCGCCTGTGCCGCCGCCCGCGATCAACGCCCGAAAAGGTTGTTTGAAATCGCGGCGGCCGCCGAAAACGTAGTGATTGAGTTCGTCCAGATGACTGGGTGAACCGGTAATCAGGCGTTTGGCTTCGTCGGCCGGATCGCGCGCCGGATAGGGAAATGCCTCATACTGTGCATGCACACGGTTATCGTCGGCCGCCCGATCCGCCATGGTTGAAACGCGCGATGACCTAGCCGCGGCCCATGTCGAGGACGACCTTGCCGGTCGAGCGCCGATCGCGCAGCATCCATAACGCCTCGCGCGCTTTGTCCATCGGCAGCAGATGGGAAATATGTGGCTTGAGACGCCCTTCGGCGTACCAACCCAGCATGGTGTCGAGCGAACGCATGACAACGTCTGGATCGCGCTCCATATAGGCGCCCCAGAAAAAGCCAACCGCGGCACAGTTCTTGAGCAGCAAATAGTTGGCTGGAATCTGCGGGATCGTGCCGCTGGCGAATCCAATCACGATCAGCCGCCCTTCCCAATTGATGGCGCGGAGACTTTCCTTGAGCAGGTCACCGCCGACCGGGTCATAGACCACGTCGGCGCCACCGGTCAGTTCCAGAACCCGATCGCGCAGACTTTCCTTGGTATAGTCGATCAGATGATCGGCGCCGGCGGCTTTGGCGACAGCGAGTTTTTCAGCCGACGACGCGGTGGCGATGACGGTCGCGCCCATTTGTTTGCCGATTTCGACCGCGGTCAGACCAACCCCGCCGGATGCCCCCAGCACAAGCAGCGTTTCGCCGGCCTGTAAGCGCGCGCGATGGTCCAAGGCACCATGAGACGTGCCATATGCCACCGGAAAGGCAGCGGCGTCGGCGAAACTCATCGAATCGGGAATCGGCACAACGCGTTTTGCATCGCACACGGCCTCCTCCGCATAGCCGCCGATTGATGTCATGGCCAACACCCGCGTGCCCGGTGCCGGCGCAGTGACACCCTCGCCGCATTCGACGACCACACCCGATGCTTCCATGCCGGGAATGAATGGCAATTCGGGTCGCGCTTGATATTTCCCCTCGATGATCAGGGTATCGGCGAAATTGATGCCGCAGGCGTGCACTTCCAGGCGCACTTGACCGGGGCCGACAACTGGCGCCGGCACATTTTCAACGACAAGGCCATCGGCCCCACGCAATTCCTTGCAAAGCACTGCGCGCACGGCTTTATATCTCCTGCTGCGATGGTGACGGCCGCTATATTAGAGGCGCGCGCGTGATCCCGCCATGGCAACGGAGGCGGCGGCGGCATGCACACGTGGCATGTGCCGAACGAGAGGGTGCATGTGCCGAACAAGAGGATGAACGTGACGGACAATATGCGCGGTTATTTCGCACTGGGCGTCGAGGGTATTTCCAAGCCCATGAACCTGGGCAATGTCCTGCGTTCCGCTCACGCGTTCGGCGCCAGTTGGGTGTTCACGGTGCGCGCGGATTTTTCGCGTCATCGGGCCAAATCCGACACCACCCTGGTCGCAGAGAGCGTGCCCTATTACCGCTATGACGCGCCCGAACAGGTTGAATTGCCGCAAGGCTGCGAGCTGATCGGTGTGGAATTGACCGACGCGGCCGTCGATCTGCCAAGCTTTCGTCACCCGCGCTGCGCCGCCTATGTGCTGGGACCCGAACGCGGTACCTTAAGTGCGGCGATGATCGCGCGTTGCGATCATGTCGTGAAGATTCCGACGCGATTTTGTATCAATGTCGGCGTTGCCGGCGCGATTGTCATGTACGACCGCATGATCACGATCGGTCGCTTTGCCGAACGTCCGGTCTCGACTCGCGGCAAGGCCGTCCCCATGTCACCGCATGTGTTTGGTGCGCCGTTGGTCCGCGATCGCGACCACGGCCGCTACAAACGAAAACCAGAGCAAAAATCCTGAGCCACGAAACGATTGTTGACGTCGAAAATGAAAGAAACGAAACGCCTCGTCTCAACGGCCAAATCGCGACGGCATGTCGCTGCCGCTTTTTTCAGTCTCGCCCTGGGGGTCGCCCATGTTCACATGGCATCAAACGCACATGCTGAGGACAAAGTGATCGGCATCGAGCGTGATTGGGCGGCCGTCACATTTGAGGAAAATGGACAATTGGTATGCTACATCGTCAGCCGGCCAACAAAAAGCGCGGGAGAATATACCAAACGCGGCCCCGTCTACGTGCAGGTGACGCGTCGCGCCGGCGAACCAAACGATGTGGTGAGTTTTCAAGCCGGGTATGCATTCAATCGGTCGGAAACCATCAGCGCCAAAGTCGACGGCAAGGCGTTTGAACTCTATACCGATGGGCGCACGCCTGAAACCGCTTGGGCGATCGGCGACGAAGGCGATCGGGCCCTGGTCGGCGCCATGCGCGACGGCGGCAAGCTGGTGATCATCGGTGTTTCGTCGCGCGGCACCGCAACCACCGACACCTATTCCCTGCTCGGTTTCACCAAGGCCCACGCCATGATTCGCGAGGCGTGCCAATAGCATGCCCGGCGATGTCGCCCAGGTTGTCGATTTGGCAGTGGCCCCACCGCTGCCGACCGACGCGTGCCGACCGCTGATCGGCTTGGAGCGCGCAGCCCTGGGCGACGCGCTCGGCGCCTTAGAGGCGCCCGCCTTTCGCGCCAAGCAGGTTTGGCATTGGCTTTACTATCGCGGCGTACGCGATTTCGACGCCATGGCCACCTTGCCCAAGCAGATGCGCCAAGCCCTGGCCGCGCGCTATTCCATTGCCCGGCCCGAGGTCAGCCGCCTGCAAATTTCGGCTGATGGCACCCGCAAATGGCTATTGCGGTTCGCTGACGGACACGAAGCGGAAACCGTCCATATTCCAGAAGACGATCGCGGCGCGCTGTGCATATCGTCGCAGGTGGGCTGCACGCTCACCTGCCGCTTTTGCCATACCGGTACGCAAAAACTGGTGCGCAATCTGACGGCCGAAGAGATTGTCGCGCAATTGCTGGTCGCCCGTGACACATTGGGGGAATGGCCGTCGCCGGCGCAGGGTCGCATGATCTCGAACGTCGTGCTGATGGGCATGGGTGAACCCTTGTACAATTTCGACAACGTCGCACGGGCGGTGCGGATTTTCATGGACGGCGAGGGCATCTCCCTGTCCAAGCGGCGGATCACATTGTCAACGTCCGGCGTGGTACCGATGATCGAACGGTGCGGCCAAGAACTCGGTGTCAATTTGGCGGTGTCCTTGCACGCGGTCAGCGACGACGTGCGCGACATTTTGGTGCCGATAAATCGCAAATATCCGATCGCCGCGTTGCTGAACGCATGCCGGGCTTATCCGACCGGCAGCAATGCGCGGCGCATCACATTTGAATATGTCATGTTGGCCGGCGTGAACGACTCAAATGCCGACGCGCGCGCGCTGACGCGATTGTTGAAAGGCATTCCCGCCAAGGTCAATTTAATCCCCTTCAATCCGTGGCCGGGCGCGCCCTATACATGCTCCAGCAACAACCGGATTCATGCCTTTGCCAAGATTGTCAACGATGCCGGCTATTCAGCGCCGGTGCGCGTGCCACGCGGCCGCGATATTCTGGCCGCGTGTGGTCAGCTTAAATCCGCCAGCGAACGGGCCCGTCGGGCGCGCACCGGTTTGGACGCCGGCGCCGCCGTCTGAATGTATTGAGACTTGGGAGACCACATGACCGACGACATCAAGAAAGTGGTGCTGGCCTATTCCGGCGGCCTGGACACATCGGTCATATTGCGATGGTTGCAGGAAACCTATCGCTGCGAAGTCATCACATTTACCGCCGACCTTGGCCAAGGCGAGGAATTGGAGCCGGCGCGGGCCAAGGCCGAGATGTTTGGGGTCAAGCAGATCTATATCGAAGATCTGCGCGAGACTTTTGTGCGCGACTATGTATTTCCCATGTTCCGCGCCAACGCCATTTATGAAGACACCTATCTTTTGGGGACCTCTATTGCGCGGCCGCTGATCGCCAAACGCCAAATTGAGATCGCCGCGGAGACCGGCGCCGACGCGGTTTCTCATGGCGCCACCGGCAAAGGCAATGACCAGGTTCGGTTCGAGCTCGGCTATTATGCCCTGCAGCCCAATATTAAGGTCATCGCGCCATGGCGCGAATGGGATTTGAACTCGCGCACGGCCCTGATCGCCTATGCGGAACAGCATCAGATTCCGATACCGCGCGGCAAGCGCGGCGAGCCGCCCTATTCGACCGACGCCAATCTGCTGCACATTTCGTATGAAGGCAAAGCCCTCGAGGATCCTTGGCAGGAAGCCGACGAGGAGATGTTTACCCGCAGCGTCGCGCCCGAGGCGGCGCCCGATACGCCCACCTATGTGGAAATTGATTTTGAACGCGGCGACCCGGTCGCCGTCGACGGCGTCACGTTGGCGCCCGCCGCACTGCTGACCCGCCTGAACGAAATGGCCGGCGCCAATGGCATCGGCCGCGCTGATATCGTCGAAAGCCGCTTTGTCGGCATGAAATCCCGCGGCGTGTACGAGACCCCGGGCGGCACGCTCTGGTTCATTGCGCGTCGGGCAATGGAAAGTCTGACCCTGGATCGCGGCCAAATCCAATTGAAGGACGCCTTGATGCCGCGCTATGCGGAGCTGGTCTATAACGGATTTTGGTGGTCGCCAGAGCGCGAGGCGCTGCAAGCCGCGATCGACCTGACCCAAAGCGCGGTCACGGGCACCGTGCGCCTGAAGCTTTACAAGGGCAACGCCATGGTGGTCGGCCGCAAATCGCCTTACAGCCTGTATGACGAAGATGTCGCGACGTTCGAAGAGGATTCGGTCTACGACCAGCGCGACGCCGCGGGCTTCATCAAATTGCAGGCTTTGCGGCTGCGCACGCTCAAGGCCCGTCGCGATCCAGATCGCGGCGCATGATCTGCAAGAGCCGCTTCGGGTCGCCGGCCACGCGAACGCGTTTGCGCCGATCCTTGGTGCCGCCGATTAGGGTGAGGCATCGGGCGGGTAGGCGCCAATGCTTGGCCAAGAGCTTGATCACCGCGGCATTGGCCTTGCCGCCATCGGCTGCGGCGGTTACCCGGACCCGCAATTGGGCGTGGCCGTCGGCATCGATGATGACCCCATCGACGGCGGCCCGGCCGGCTTTGGGCGTCACCCGCAGGCGCACCTGAACGCCGTCGGCGTCAGCATGAAACGGCCCGTCGTCGGTTGGCAAGGAGCGGCACTAGATCAATAGCTGATCACGCCGAGACCGCGCGCCAACCATCCAAGAATGACCACATTCTTCAGGAATATCAGTGCGATGATGGCAACCAGCGGCGACAAGTCGATGCCCCCGAGATCAGGCAAAAAGCGGCGGATGGGCGCCAGCACCGGCTCGGTCAGCCGGTAGATCACCATCGAAACCGTGTTGACGAAGCGGTTGTGCATGTTGACCACGTTGAACGCGACCAGCCAACTCAGGATCGCGCCGATGATGAACACCCAGATGTAAAGGTCCACCAACCAGGCCAGGAATTGCAGAAGTTCGAACATAGGGAAGGACTGCTGTCTTGTTGGGACGCCGTGCGGGAGAGATGATTAGGCGGCACGACCAGCACACTATAGCACGCCGCTGTGACGCGAACCGGAAATGTCGCACGCCAATGGCATTCGAGGCGCCAAATCACGGTGGTTGACTTGCGTGGCGACGCCGGTCATATCATCCCGATGGAAGCTTGTCGGCGGTGACTGTCGGCAACTTTGGGGCCGTAGCTCAGATGGGAGAGCGTCGCGTTCGCAATGCGAAGGTCAGGGGTTCGATTCCCCTCGGCTCCACCAAATTTCGTTTGCCGGCAGCCGCCACGCCAACCCTGCCCGCGTGGTTTCGGTTCGAGGATGCGCCTGTCACCTCCAATTCTTTCAGGGGCCTGCCCGGAGACATAGGTCACATTTTGTACCTAAGACATGGGTGACAAGCACCAGGCAAGCGGGTCACAATTCGGCGTGCGCCCGATGGTGGGCACAGCACCCGCGACCGGTTCCCTTCCCCCGCGCCTAAGTTCCACGATCGCTTGAGTCAATACGCAGCGCGAACCCAGACACGGCCACACGACAGGATCGCGGCGGCGTGTTATCGGGCCGGCAAATAAGCGAACACGGGCTTGGTGCGCATCGCTGAACGCAAGGCCGTCATTGCCGGGGTGGGCGCCGCGCCGCGCGGGACCGTCGCGTTGGCGGCATTGGCGTCGGTTCAGGCGGCGGCATAGGCGCCGCGTCCGCTGTCGATCGAACACTGTACGAAAATACTCGTCACTTTAGACGTTTAGAAATAGCCGAAAACTGAAGTCGCACACGCTTATTGCGGCGCTCTGCGGGAACGTGGCTTTAGTTGTCTTGTGGTGGCTCGGTGGGCACTTCCAGGCCGGCCTTGCGCAAGCCATCCATCAAGTCGTCGACAAGATCATCGGGCATGCGACGCTTGACGTACGAGTCACGGGGATCATTGGCGAACTCAGGATGAATGGCGAGGACACGGTTAAGGGTGGCTTTCGCTGTCTCAAGTTCACCGAGCTGTGCGTAAACCGCCGCTAAGGCTCCCTGGACCATGAAGTTCTGAGGAAGGTCCGCCTTTTGTAACTCGACAAGAGCCTCGCGATATTCGCCCTTGCGACAAAAGTCGAGAGACAGAGGAAAGTGTATCCAACTTGGATAGGATGGGTTGAGCTGCATCGCCCGGCGAAGCATTTCACCACCACGCTCCCACTCACCCGCATAGGACGTCCAATTGCCAAGGTCACCAATCATTGTCGAGTCGTAAGGATTGAGTGCGATTGCCTTGTCGGTCATGGCGTAGAACGTGTCCAGCTTTTCTTCGCGCGCGTGGTAAATTCTTGCCAACAGGTAATAGACCTCGTAGTGCAAAGGGTCGAGTTCCCGCGCACGCTGGGTCGCCGCCAGCGCGCGGTCCAGCGCATTTGGGCGGACATTGATTTCGTAGGTGTGTTCCTCAAGATACATCCAAGCCAGGTTCAGCCAGCCAGGCGCATAGTTCGGTGTGTCTTTAACTGCGTTCTCCAGGCAATTGCGTGCTCGGGCATGCAGCTCGATGTTGTAACTGCCAAAATACTGAGTCGCTAACAAGGTACAATCATACGGATCTTGGGGGACGGACGGACTGCGGCTCAGCTTTTGGATCTCGGAAAGCCAGATCGGGCCCCCTACGGGCCCCAAACTCCCGACCACTCGGGCTGTGATCAGGTCCTGCGCGTCAAGAATGCTGATTGACGCGAGGCTATAGTCAAAGGTTTCCGACCATAGGTGGCCTCCGTTGTTTGCCTCGAGCAACTGCGTGGTCACACGCAGTTGGCCCTCCAATTCTCGGACGCTGCCTTCCAAAACGTAACCGGCGCCAAGTGCGGTTCCGACTTCGCGCACATCGATCGGTTTTCCCTTGTACTGCGACGTTGAATTGCGCGCGATTACTATTAGGCTACGAAACTTCGAGAGCCCCGCGATGATATCGTCGGTCAAGCCATCGCTGAACGCCTCGTCAGCCAGATCGCCGCTCACATTGTCAAAGGGCAAAACAGCAATCGTTGGTCCAGCCCGGAGCGCCAGCTCTGATGTCGGCAGGCTGTCGAACGCGCCCCCCAGCCAGAATGCCGCGCCGATCACGGCAATGATGGCAAGCGCGCCGCTCCGGCACCGGTCGGGTGCCGTCACTTTCACCGCGCACGCGATAGACGCGCACAGGCTTGTCAATGTTCTTGACCGGCTGCTCGCCCAGAAAATCAAACCCGAAATCAAGCTTGCCTTCCACCGCGTCATAGACCGTGCTGGCAATGCAGATGCCGCCGGCATCAGCCAGCGCTTCCATGCGCGCGGCGATGTTGACGCCGTCGCCATAGATCGTGCCGTCGTCTTCCTCGATGACATCGCCAAGATTGACGCCAACCCGCAGTTGCATACGCCGGTGCTCAGGCAGTTCGGCGTTGCGCCCCTCAATGTTTCTCTGAATTTCGACGGCGGCTTGGACCGCTTCGACCGCGCTCGCGAACTCAGCCAGGATGTTGTCACCCGGAGCGTTGACGACACGCCCGTCATGCTGGTCGATCACACGTCCGACCGCGGCACGATATTCCTGTAACGTGGCGACGGTGGCCGCCTCGTCGTCGCGCATCAGGCGCGAATAAGCCACGACGTCCGCGCTGAGAATTGCCGAAAGTTTTCGTTTCGGGCGCTTGGTATCGGCCATGACCACCAACCTCCACGGGTCCAGCCGCACATCGACGGTCCGATCAGCATGCTACGACCTGTGTGCGCGGGGATCAATGCAAGCAGAACGGGCGCCTGTTCGCCCGAATGCGAGCCCTGTGTGAAAACATTCATTGACAGCGGCCAGCCGGTTGCGGCGACAATTGTATTGCTGCACGAACGCGCCGATCATTTTGGACGGCGATGAAATGAGGATTTTGGTGAAATGATTGCACTAACAGTTAATGCGACGGCGCACACGGTCGACGTGGCGCCGGATACCCCGCTGCTGTGGGTGTTGAGAGAACAACTGGGCCTGACCGGAACCAAATATGGCTGTGGAATCGGGGAGTGCGGTGCCTGCAATGTTCACATGAACGGCGAACTGATCAAGTCGTGCCAAACGTCAATTGGCAAGGCTGCCGGCGCCGACATCACCACGATCGAGGGCTTGGGTAGCGACGGTCTGCACCCCGTTCAGCAGGCGTTTATTACAGAGAATGTCACCCAATGCGGCTATTGCATTCCGGGTCAAATCATGACCATCGCCATGATGCTGTATAGCAACCCTGAGCCGACGGATCAGGAGATCGATGTTGCTTTGAAAGAAAACTATTGCCGCTGCGGGGCGTACACGCGGATCCGCAAGGCCGTCCACCGTGCCGCTGGTGCGGTTTGACGAACGGGAGGCACAAATGAACACCATTAGACACGTGACCCGTCGCGACTTCATGAAAACGACCGCTGTCGCTGGGGGCGGTCTCCTGATCGGTCTGCATTTGCCCATCGCCGGCCGTCCCCTGGGCGCGGCGACCGCTGCAACAGACGGTGCGGTGCTGAACGCGTGGGCTCATATTCACGCCGACAACACCATCACGCTGACCGCCAGCCAAACCGAGATGGGTCAAGGCCCGACCATGGGCAATTTGATGATGTTTGCTGAAGAAATGGAGTGCGACTGGAACACGGTCACATTCGCCTTCGATACCGGCCGCGAAGAGTACACCAATCCCCTGTTCGGCTACCAAGGCACCGGGGGGAGTTCGGCGACCACGGGCTTCTGGGATGTCATGCGCACGGCCGGCGCACAAACCCGGCATATGCTGATCCAGGCTGCCGCCAAACACTGGGGCGTTGACCCGGTCGACTGTTCGGCCCGCAACAGTGTCGTCACTTATCGTGGGCCCGACGGCGAGAAAACCGCGACGTTCGGCGAATTGGCCGTACGCGCCGCCGAAGAAACGCCGCCCGAAAATCCGCGCCTGAAATCGCCGGACGAATTCCACTTGATCGGCACCGCCGTCAGTCGACTCGACAACGAAGTCAAGGTCACTGGCAAGGCCAAATTTGGTATCGACCACGATCTCGAGGGCATGGTGATCGGCGCGATTCGCCATGCGCCGTTCGGTGGCACACTCGCGAGCTTCGACGAAGCCGCGGCGATGGCGATGCCCGGAGTCAACGGCGTGGTCGAAGTCGGACACGCGGTCTATCCGGAAAACAACACACCGGCGCTGATCGTCACCGCCGACAGCTACTGGCAGGCCGAACAAGGCATGAAGGCCGCCAACCCGCAATGGGATCCCGGCGACTGGGGCGATCTGGACAGCGACCATATCTCCCAAACCCTGCTTGGTGCATTGGACAACGAAACCGGCGTGCTGGCCCGGGCCGAGGGCGATGTGGATACCGCGCTGGATCAGGCCGCCCAAGTGGTCGAGGCGACCTATGAGGTCCCCTATGTCGGCCACGCACCGCTGGAACCCCAAAACTGCCTGGCCGACTTTCGGGGCGATAGCTTGGAAGTTTGGGCACCAACCCAGTTTCCGGGCGGTGGCTATATCGCCATGGAATTGCTGACCGGCCTGCCGCGAGACAAGATCAAGATCCACATGACCTTCACCGGCGGTGGCTTTGGCCGCCGGGCCGAAAACGACTTCATGGAACAGGCCGTGGAAGCTTCGATGAAGCTGAAAAGGCCGGTCAAGCTGATCTGGTCGCGCGAAGAGGATATGCAGAATAACTTCAACCGACCCGCCTATGCGGCCAAAATGACCGCCGGTCTGGACGCCGACGGCCAGGCGGTTGCGTGGCGGCACAAGACCGCCGGGCCGGCGGTGTGGACGTCACCGTATCGGTCGTCGCGGTTGCAGGATGTCTACGCCGATACCGACTGGATCATGGGCGCCAAGGAAAGCGGCCTTGACGCCGACTCTGTCCAAGGCGCAATGGCCATGGCCTACGCCTTCGCAAACCTGGAGGTCTCGGTTGTCCAGAAAGACTTTCCTGTGCCGATCGGTCCCTATCGCGCGGTTGGCAATACTCAGGATTCGTTCTTTATGGACTGCTTCCTGGATGAAGTCGCCCACGCCGCCGGGCAGGATCCTTATCGGTTCCGCCGCGCCTTGCTGGCCGAGCAACCGCGCATGCAAGCCGTGCTTGACCTTGCCGCCGAAAAATCGGGCTGGGATGAGCCACCGGCCAAGGGTCACTACCGGGGTATCGCCTTTCATCACAGCTTCGAATCACCGTTCGCGGACGTGGTCGAAATCTCGATCAGGGGCGGCAAACGGGTGACCATTCATCGCATCGTGCGCGCGGTGGATTGCGGCATCGTGGTCAATCCCGATCAGTGGGATGCCCAAATGCAAAGCGGTGTCGTATGGGGGCTGGCTCATGCGTTTCTTAGCGAGCACACCGTGAGGTACGCGAAACTGATGCAAAGCAATTACGATACCTACAAATTGCCGCGCATCGGCCAGATGCCGCCCTACGAAGCCTACGCGGTCGACAGCAAGAACCCGCCGACTGGCCTGGGTGAACCGGCCTTCACCACAGTGACACCGGCCATATGCAACGCCATCTTCGCCGCGACAGGTAAGCGGATCCGTACGCTGCCGCTGAAAAAGCACGGCATGAGCCTCGCCTAATCGGGCGATTCCGGGCTGGGTCACCCGATCCCGGCCCGGACCAAGCTTGTTGTCTGACCAAATATCCACCTGGTTGAATGGATTAGGCCTATGTCGTACGATTGAAAACCTGAATAGATCCGGCGTTGAAGCGAAACGGTGCGCCGATATGGTTGAGCCGAACGTCAATCGCAAACTGGCGGCAATACTGAGCGCCGACGTCGTCGGCTATTCACGGTTGATGCATGACGACGAGCCGGCAACGGTCGCGTTGTTGAAAGATTATCGGGCGGCGGTCGGGCGGGTGATCGAACGCCGCAAGGGCCGGGTAGTCAACGCGCCCGGCGATTCAATCCTCGCCGAATTCCCAAGTGCTGTCGAAGCCGTGCAAGCGGCTGTCGAAATCCAGCAAAGCGTCCAAGGCCGCAATGTGGAGCTGCCGGAAGATCGACGCATGGCGTTCCGCATTGGCGTCAATCTCGGTGATGTCATTGAAGAAGACGACGGCACCATCTATGGCGACGGCGTCAATATTGCCGCGCGCATGGAAGCGCTGGCTGATGCTGGCGGCATCTGCATTGCCAGCACGGTCTACGACGCGGTCGAAGGCAAGCTTGATTGCGGCTTCGACTTCCTCGGCGAACGGCAGGTTAAAAACATTGCCAAGCCGATCAACGTGTATCGGGTGCGCGGCGAAGCATCGGCTACGCCGCCGCACCCAAAAAATCCGAAGCGTCGCCGCGCCCTGATCGGTGCTCTTGGTGCGGGGGCCGCATTCCTGATTGTGGCAGCCGGGGCATGGTGGTGGATCGCGCGCGAACCGGCACCGCATCCACTAACAACAGCCGCAACTTTGCCAGCCGGTCCATCGATTGCCGTACTACCGTTCACTAATCTAAGCGGCGGCCACGACAACGAAAGATTCAGCGACGGGTTGACCGAGTCGATCATCTCTGGATTTTCAAAATTCGATTCGTTCATGATCGTCGCACGCAACTCGACCTTCCAATATAAGGGCAAGTCCGTCGATGTTCGCGAGGTCGGCGCGGCGCTCAATGTCCGTTATGTTTTGGAGGGCAGCGTCCAGCGCTCCGGGGACCGGCTTCGCGTCAGTGCCCAAGCACTTGACGCCGGGAACGGCGATCATTTGTGGTCGGAAACCTATGATCGCGACGTGACAGCTGCCACGATTCTTGACTTCCAGGACGATATTACAGCGCACGTGGTCAGCAGCCTGGCATCATACGAGGCACCCTTGTGGCAAGCGGAGATCAGAAAGATGGGTGCCACGAATGCGCGCGATCAAGATAGCTACGGCTGCATACTTCTGTCTCATGTCTTTTTTAATAACTTCACGGGAGATGACCACGAGAGAGCTCGAAACTGCCTCGAACAAGCCGTCCAACGAACGCCAACCTATGCGCCCGCATGGATTGAATTGGCATGGATTTACATCACGGAGTACAGATACCAATTCAACCTGCGCCCCGAGCCGTTGGAGCGTGCTCTCGCCGCTGCTCAACATGCATTGGAGTTGAATCCACAAAACTATTTCGTCTCCTATGGATTAGCGATGATCCATTTCAACCGCGAACAAGAGCTCGACTCCTTTTATGCTTTGGCCGAGAAAGCGTTGGACCTTAATCCGTTCGACGCCACCATGATCGCCGAGTTCGGCGCGTTCATGGCGTATACTGGTGATTGGGACCGGGGCGCAGCGCTGGGACGGAAAGCCATCGCACTCGCGCCGGCTGGTTGGATGTATACAACACTGGCTCTCGATCACTATCGCAAGGGTGAATATCGCCAAGCGCTTATTGAGGGCCAAAAGATCAACTTGCCCGAAAGCAATTTCGCCAACGCATTGTTGGCCGCTATCTATGGCAAGCTAGGCGACAAAGAAAAGGCGTCTGTTCATCTCAAACGTGTCCTGGCGGTCCAACCGGGATTTGCCGCGGCACCGGGTAGCCTATTCTTGACGCGTCGCATGACCGAAGATCTCGTCGACTCGCTCATGGACGGCCTGCGCAAAGCGGGGTTGGACGAACTTCGCCCAGCTAATTAGCGCTACGGCACTCTGATGTCGCATCGCTGCTGGTCGCCGCTCTAGAACATGACTCGCGACCGTAGGTGAGCTGAAGCGATCTAAGCTTAAACCAAACCGTCGCGAACGGCGCTTTTGTACCTGGTTTTGGTGGCCCCCCGGCGCAGCACGCTTCGCTATCCTCTGTCGTTGCAAACCATACATGGTGTTGCACGACGTTCAGTTTTTGCGATAGGCGAGATCATGAATTCTTGCCCTATTGATAGTGGAGCACTGCCGTTTCTTGCGTGGACTAGCTGTCAACGGCGAGAATGCGGTTGGGCTGCACAAAACGGTCCGGCCGCGAAAAAGTGGAGGACATGCGATGAAAGTCTTTGCTGGAGTCGCGGCGCTGGCCGCGGCGAGTGCGAATATCGTTTTTGCTGATACAGGTAATGGCGTTGGATCTTGGGTGGACGTTCCCCATGACGTGATGACGCTACCAAACAAAAACACATACACGATGTCCCGCAGCAGACAGATTTGGTTTAGCGAGAACCTCCCCAGGCTGAACAATGTTGCGCTGGACTGTTTCACGACGTGGATCAATGTTAAGGGCTCCGATGAGTTCTTCAGCCGCGGTTGGTGCTCGGGTGTTGATGCCGACGGTGATGTGATGTGGTCGGACTTCGACATGGGTGCCGACGGCGGCACTTGGACTTGGAGCGCATTTTACCCGGATGGGCTGTGGGGAACCTGGACCTGGACATACGATTCCGCGTGGCAGGGCGGTTACATGGTCCGACTGGCCTCGGGTGAAAGCGCCGATGGGGGTAGCATTTAGTTCGATAATCGATTTGCCTGGGCGCAGCGCAAATTCGGCGCGGCGTATGTACCCCTAGAGCCGACCAATCGATATCGCCGGCCCGTCGCCCATTTACCGGGCGACGGATCGGTCTGCTTGACATTGCGTCGGACCTTCTGCCCGATGTTGGTCTTTCGAGAATAGATCAAAGGACTGGCACATGGATCTCGGCATCGTCGGCCGCAAGGCCATTGTGTGTGCATCCAGCAAGGGGCTGGGCCGCGCCTGTGCCATGTCGCTTGCGCGCGAAGGGGTGGATCTTGTCATCAATGCGCGCAGCGCCGAAACATTAGAGCAGACGGCCGAAGATATCCGTCGCGAAACCGGGGTGACCGTGACCGCGGTCGCCTGTGACATCACCACACCGGCGGGACAAGATCAGCTTCTCGCCGCGTGTCCCGCGCCCGATATTTTGATCAACAATGCGGGTGGCCCGCCGCCCGGCGATTTTCGCGATTGGGCCCGCGCCGATTGGATTGCGGCCGTGACATCCAACATGCTGACGCCGATCGAACTGATGAAGGCGACCGTCGATGGCATGATGGGCCGGGGCTTCGGGCGTATCGTCAACATCACCTCGGCCTCGACCAAGCACCCGATCCCCGATCTCGGCATGTCGAACGGGGCGCGCACCGGTTTGGCTGGTTTTGTCGCCGGTCTCGCGCGCGAAACGGTGCGTCGCAATGTGACGATTAATTGCCTGTTGCCGGGGCCGTTCGTGACCGACCGCATGCGCCAGCACATGACCTACACGGCGCGCCAGCGCGGCCAGGACTTCCAGACATTTGCCGCGCAAGCGGCGGAACGCAATCCGTCCGGTCGGCTCGGCGACCCCGCGGAATTTGGCGATGCCTGCGCGTTCTTGTGTGCGGCCCAAATGGGCTACGTCACGGGACAGCACCTTCTGATGGACGGCGGCAGCTTCCCCGGCACGTTCTAGATCAACCTTCGATCGGACGGATCCGTTTGAACAAATATACGTTGATCGCTATCACACCGCTGGCATATGAAAGACGCCGCCGCGCCAGCCCTCGCCGTGTTTTCTTGACCAGGCGCACGATACAAAATGTGCAGCCGGCGACGGCCGAACCGCACACATTGGTCAGAATGTCTTGCCAAGTAATGATGTCGCGCGCGCGCGGATCCGGGGACGGAATCGATCGCGATCAATACTTCGCGTGATCCATGTCATAGCAACAATCGGTTTCGCCCCACGTTGGCGCGCATGATGGCGCCGACACCGTGCCGTCAGCACAATCAAGTTTGGCCGAACAGGTGACGTCGGCCACAAACCGCGTACCCGCCGCGATCCGCCGCTTCTCGGTCTCGACACCCAGTTCACCGACCGCGCCGTGGCCTTCTGCCGATCGATAGCACGCGAGAAAACGTTCATAAGCTGTCACGCCGACGGTCGTGTCAATGCGGCCGTCGCCAATGTCAGGCGTGCCAGCCGCGGCGCTCCATTCCTGCAGGACGCAACTGTCCGGCGGCGGCGCGCCCTGTGCGCTCTCAAGCGCGGCCGTTTCGACGACGTTTTGCCAACCGTCCGCTGGGCTGCAATTGTCTTGGGCCCAAACAGAACCCGTCAAAACAAACATCAACGCGCCGGCAAGCGCGGGCATCACAAGCTGCATGGGGATGGTCTCCTCGGCCGTGTGCAAAAACCGCTTTTTGTCTGTGGATAAGTCTAGCGCGCCCGGCATTCGCTGTCGAGGCGGTGTCGGTCGCTCTGGATCCGCGCTCGCGCATTCGATAACGTGGCGTCGGTGAGCGCGAGGGATTGCAGCATGCAGAAGATTTTGGGCCGGTGCGCGGCCGCCATTGTGGTGGCCGCAACGCTGTTGGCGACAGGGTCGATTGTTTCCGTAGGCCAACTCCAAGCGCAGGACGCTGTTCCAACGCTTTTGGCGCCGAAGCCGACGGACTCGCAAGCGCCGGCGGCGGATACGGCGCCGACAGCCGGGCCCAATCTCGAAACCTATCTGGACGACGCCCTTTTGGCGATGGTGTACCCCGACGCCGATCGCGTCGGGCCGGTTGAAGGCGAACCGCCGGCCGCGGCGGTTTACAAGGGGGATGACCTTGTCGGCTATGTGTTCGAGCAATATGACGTGGTGCAAGGGGTCGGATATTCCAAACGCCCTTTTCACATGGTCATCGGCCTCGATTTGAGCGGCCATCTGACCGGCGCGCGATTGGCCATGCATGTCGAGCCGATCGCCATTCTTGGTCGCACGGATGACGACTTCCACAAATATGTTGAGCAATTTGCTGGCATAGATATCCGCCGCGGTGTCAGCGTCATGCTGGATCTTTCCGGCTCGGCGCTGGAAGGCGACAAATTTGCCATGCGTGGTTCGGCGGGCGACGTCTCCAAGTTGACCCCTGTCGATGCCGTCTCACGCACGACCACCAGCTCGATCCTGTTCAGCGATTCAATCGTGCGCAGCGCGCGGATTATCGCGCGGACGCGCGGCATCGCGTTGGATGCGCGCGATTTGGGCCAACGGCTGGACATGGAAAGTTTCACTCCGATGCCATGGGTGGCGCTGATCGACGACGGCGCGCTCGCCCATTTGCGCCTGACGATCGCCGATGTTGCCGCGGCGTTCGCGGCCTTGCCCGACGACGCCAAGGCGCCGCGCAAGGTGCGCCTGTCGCCCGACGACGAGATCTTTGTCGATCTGTACGCGGCGGTCATTTCACCAGCCGGGATCGGGGTCAATTTGCTCGGCCGCACGTGGTACGACCAGTACATCTCCGGTCGCAATATCGAAGACGTGATTTTGTTCGTTGCCACCAAGGGTACGTATCGGTTCCACGGCGATGATCCGGCCGATGCCGCCCAGTTCTCGCGGTTGCGGCTCTTTCAAGGCGATACAGAAATCGCGTTCGGTCCGTCTTTGATGAAAACATTGCCATTTCATCACGCGACCGAAGCCCCGGACCTGGACGAAATCGGCTTGTTCTTTTTCTCCGGCGATGCGGCCCTCGATCCAACACGTCCATGGCGTCTGGAGCTTGCCGTGGATGGCGACGGCGACACGCCGGCGCAAGCGATTTTCCCGGTCGACTACACATTGCCCGAGCGGTTCATATTGGCCCAACCAGAGGTCGAGTCACCAATCGACGCGGCGACCGATGCCATGGTGGCGGACGACGCGTCGATCGGCATCGATTGGCGCCAGTCTTGGACCAATCAATCACGCAATATTGTGCTGTTGCTGGTGACGCTCGGTGTGCTCGTGGTGCTGTTGTCGCTGCAAGATCAGATCGCGCGCCGGCGCCGCCTGCATCGTTGGCTGCGGATCGGGTTCCTGGCGTGGATTCTGATCTGGTTGGGCTGGTATGCGGGCGCGCAAGTGACCGTGATCAATCTTCTCAACATCGCGCAATCAATCGTCTTTGATTTCGACTGGGCGTTTTTCATGGTCGAGCCGCTGATCTTCATCATCACGGCATTTGTCGCGCTGGGTTTGTTCTTTTGGGGGCGTGCGATCTTTTGTGGCTGGCTCTGTCCGTTTGGCGCGTTGCAGGAATTGCTGAACAACATTGCGACCGCGTTGCGCGTGCCGCAGTGGCGCATTCCAGAAGGGCTGCATCAACGCGCCATCGCGATCAAATATGTGGCGGTTCTGGCGTTGCTGGGGCTGACATTCTATTCGTTCGATCTGGCCATCATGGGCAGCAATATCGAACCATTCAAGGCAGCCATCATCTTTCGTTTCGATGCACCGCTCGCCGCCGTCGCCTATGCCATGATTTTGTTGGTGTGTGGTTTGTTTGTTGAACGCGCCTATTGTCGCTTTCTTTGTCCGTTGGGTGCCGGTCTGGCGATCTTGGGTCGCGTGCGCATGTTCAATTGGCTCAAGCGTCGCCCTGAGTGCGGCAATCCGTGCCGCCGTTGTGAACGGGTTTGTCCGACCGGCGCCATTGGCCGCAGTGGCGCTATCGATATGAACGAATGTTTTTATTGCTTGGACTGTCAAGTCACCTATTACGACAGTCATGAATGTCCGCCATTGGCGGCGCGCCGCAAGTCTGATCGCGCGCCACTCCAGGGGGCGCCGGTGCCGGCCGCGGCCGAATAGGGGCGACCGCCACAGCGCGAAAAAGTGCCGCCGGGCGGCAAGGTTCAGCCTTACCCGGCGGCGTATGCGTATATAGGGTTGCTACTCTTTGAAGACGTGAAGATCGACCGGGCCGAAGACTTCACTCTCGCGACGCCCCGGCAGCTCCGGATATTCCGCCCAGGTGCGGCTTTGGAAATCGGCCGGCAGAGATTCCGCCACATCCGAATACTGCACTTTGACCTTGAAGCGTATTTGGTTCATGGCCTTCGGATCATCCGTGCTGATGCAAGCCGGACCGTGACCGCCAAAATCGTCGGCGCCTTCCGTGACGCACCATTCCGGCTGCGGGCTGGCGTCGCTGTCCGGCTGCAGTTTCATAATCACGGACTGGCCTTCTTCAGGTCCGCCATTCACGTCCAACACGGCGTAGTAGCTATCTGCGACCCAACGCTCTTCCAAATCCTCGGGCACACCTTTGAGGAACAGAGTATAGCTTGGATATAGACCGCCGAAATACAGGCGCGCTTGTTCGGATGTGATCGAGACCACTTCGCCGGCCGTTGCCGGCAGCGCTGCCAAAGTCGTCCCGATGACGACAGCCGACGCACAAACCGTGCGCACTATGTTCATTTCACCCTCCCAGAAACCATTATTGGGATTTTCATTGCTCATACAACAATCGTCTACAAAACAAAGTGGGGTCGGACGCAACGCGCCCGCCCCCACCTTTGCATGGCACTAGCCCACGGGCATTGCCACGATCGTCACCGAACCGCGCTAGGCGGTACGGACGTAACCATAGCGCTTGTTGCTCGGGGCACCGCCGGCCTCGCGATAATTGTGCGCGAGTTGTGCCAGCTTGTCCTCTGAGAAGTCCGGCAGATCAGGCATGTTGGTGGCGGAATCCATCGCCAAGCCGTAAATCCGCGCCGAGTTGAGGCCGAAGATCGCCTGTTTGGTCAGGCTGTTCGGGCCACCAAGCGACGGCAGGCCGTATTTCTCTTGCATGTCTTCCGGAACCTCGAGGCGACGCATGGCTTCGATCTGCCACTGCGGCGAGCCATACCAGACGGTGTCACTACCCCAGACGACATGATCGGCACCCATGCCGTTGACCAGCGTACCGATGAACGCAGCCGAGAAGCGCGGATGAGCGACCGCCGAATTGGCAAACGTCGATCCCAGCTCAGCGTAAACATTGGACACGCCGAATTCTTCGGGGATGCGCGCCAAGTCGCTGGCCCATTTGATGTCGCCGGTTTGTTCGAATTCCGCCCACGCTTGGTCCGGCAATTCGAGGAACGGCCGCAGCGCCGCGTGATATTGGACGAAGTTCATTTCCGGCCAATCTTGCGCGGCCTTGCCGACGTCCCACACGGTCGCGTATTCCCACACGCCCTTGAACGATTGCTCGTAATCCGGCGGCAACAGACCTTTATGTGTACAGATCGTGTTGATGCCCGCCTTCAACGCCTTTTCGTAGAAAGGATACATCAGTTCTTCGTCGTCCAGCCGCCACGGGTATTTCGATGGCGAGAGCGGATCACCGATCGTGTAAGACTTCCACGAATCCGGCTTATATTGCTCGATGGCACGATCGACTTCATCCATCCAGCCATCTTGACCCGGCGTGATCACCGAATGACCGAGCATGCGGCGTGTGCCGGCGAAATCATTGACCATGTCGCGGGCGGCGACGATCTGATCATTGTACAACAGATACCAGGTCGGATCGTCGAACGGCGCGCCGCTCAACAACGCCATGGTGGTGTCACTGTTGTACCAAAGTTCACGAACATAGTTTTCGAACTTATAGCGGGTCAGTGACAGACCTTCTTCCTTGAGCTTTGGATTCCAATGCTCGGCGGCGAATTCACCAAGGCCGAGGATCGCCTCATGAGCAAAATCATCGCGCAGGAAGTGGGTCTGATCGTCAAAAATGAACTGCCCGGCCAACGCATTGGCCCGCTCCAACATCATTTCCGGGTCGCGCGCTTCGGCTTCTGAGACTTGGAACGTGTTGGTTCCGTAAATCTCTTTCATGGCCAAGAACGCCGTGGCCATACCGCAGCTGGTCTGCAGGAACTGTCGCCGCGACATGCCGAGATGTTTGGCATTCTCGTCGGCCAATTCTTTTATGCGCGCTTCGACTTGCTTTTGTTTCGGACTTTGCTTCGGCGGCAGATACTCACCGTTCGATACGATTTGTGTCGGCACCGGTGAATCGAACTCAAGGTTCTCCGCGCCGTCGACCAACCGCCGTTCTCGTTCGCTTAGCCAGTTAGACACGTCTTCTCTCCTCCCAAAGTGACATCACAGATCATTACTCTTGGACGCTATAAACGCGGCCCACATCGTGCCCTTTTGAAGGTAACGCCGTCAAAACAAAAAAACGGTGGCGCGATGACCGTTTAGCGCGCCCGGGACTTGCAGAATGGTTCAATATGGTCTGAAAGTGCGCTAGTGTCGCCCACCTGCGCCGGGCGCAGGAACGCATGGCCGTGGCATAGGTGTCTCAATCGACGCGGCGGTCTTAAGCGGCGACATGAACGTGGGGCGAGGGTGTGACGAGGCAAGCGCGTACGGCGCGGCCCGCAAGGTGGGGCGCGCTTTTTGTTGCGATGTGCGTGGCCGTGGCCGGACTGGTCATGCCGACCAGTCCCACGGCTTCGGCGCAAGAAGCTGAAGAATCCTATCCGGTGCCGCTGGCCACCTGGACCAATCCGACCACCGGCGCCGCATGGCTCAACTTGGATCTGGTCCAAGCACTGTTTCCCGAAGCCGACGATGTGGGCACGATCGAAAACGACCCGCGCGTGGCGCCGGTATACGCCAACCGCATTCTGCAAGGTTATACATTTATCACCCGCGACATCACGGAATCGCTGGGTTTTTCATCCTTACCTTTTACCATCGCGGTCGGTTTGCGGCTTGATGGCACCCTGTCGGGCGCCAGGGTCAAAGAGCATCAAGAGCCGATTATCGATCTGTACATGATCGAAAACACGATCCCCGCCTTTGCCGACCAATATACAGGCATCGATATCCGCACGCCGGTGCGTGTGCGCCTGACCAAAACACAAGACGCCGGCACGGTCGACGGCATCACGTCGGCGACCGTCAGTGCGGTTTTGTTCAACGAAGCGATTTTGCGCGCGGCGCGGCTGGTGGCATTGGCCAAGGGTATACGTCTGCATGATCAACCTGTGATGGATATCGTCGGCTATCGCCCAGCCGGATTCGCGTCGCTGGTTGCCGATGGCACTATCGGGCGCATGCGAATCAGCAAGGATGCGGCGCGCACGGCCGGCGTTGCCGCGCCCGACTTGTCGCATGATGGCATGGGCAACGATCTCTACATCTATGCCCACGAACGCGACAGCGGCGCCAAGTCGCAACCCACTTTTCCTGATGACTTGGTGATCGATCTTTATGCGGGCCCCGTCATGGTGCCGACCATCGGTCGGAATCTGCTTGGCGACAAATGGTACGATTTGTTCGTCAGTGGGCGCGATCCAAACGCGCTCATGCTGGGGATCATGACCATAGGCCCCTATTCGATCGATGGCGAAAAGCATCTTTCCAGTGGTCCGTTCAGTCGCCTACAGCTTCGCCAAGACGGCAAGGAATGGCCGCTAACCAAGGACAATTATCGTTATTTGGGCTTCCTGCACGGCACGGACAAACCCCGCTTCGCCGAAATCGGGTTGTTCTGGGTGCCCGTTGAAAGTGGTATAGATCCGGTCCGCCCGTGGACGTTGCGCCTGTTGGTTGAAAGCGCGGTCGATGGCGCATCGGCGCCATTTGAGCTCACCTATGCGTTGGGCGACGAGTTCATATTGCAGCCGACCGGGATCGACAATGTCGTGTCAGCAGACAATACACCATTGTGGATGTCGGCGTGGCATTCACAAACCACCAACATCGCGATATTGGCGGCGCTTCTGATCATCTTAACGATCATCTTGGTCAACATGGATGCGTTGGCGAAAAAGCCGCGTTGGCTGCAGGCGACACGTTTGTCCTTCTTGGCGGTCGTCCTTGTCTGGATGGGCTGGTATGCGGGCGCTCAACTCACCATCATCAATGTATTGACGTGGGTGCAGTCGCTGGTCACGGGGACCGGTTTGACCGTGTTCTTGTCCGACCCCTTAATCGTTGTATTGGTCGGCTTCGTCCTGGTGACGTTCTTCATTTGGGGGCGCGGTATCTTTTGCGGTTGGCTGTGCCCATTCGGCGCTTTGCAGGAACTGCTCGGCAAGGCCGCCCAGGCGCTTGGGGTGCGCCAAATCAGTTTGAGCAACCGCGCGCATCAATGGCTTTGGCCGGTCAAATACGTCGTCTTGCTCGGGTTGGTCGGTTTGTCATTCTATTCCTTGACGATCGCCAACACAGCCGCGGAAGTTGAACCGTTTAAGACCGCCATCTCACTTCGCTTCGCGCGCGACTGGCCATATGTGGTCTATGCGCTGACCTTGCTGGCGATCGGGCTGACCATCGAACGCGCTTTTTGCCGGTTTTTGTGTCCGCTGGGCGCTGCGATGGCGATCGGTGGTCGGCTGCGCATACCGCGTTTGCTGAAACGACGCGAGGCGTGTGGTTCACCCTGCCAACTGTGTGCGCGGCGCTGTCCGATCAACGCCATAAAGCCGGATGGCCAAATCAAAATGGACGAGTGCTTTTATTGCCTGGATTGCCAAGTGCTGTATCACGACCAGCATGTTTGCCCGCCATTGGTGCAGTCGGCCAGACGTTCGACACGCAAAACCGTGTCCCAGGCCGCTTGATCGCGGGGTTCTCATGCTTGCCAGCCATGGTGGCGCGGTTTCGTCGATTCGGATATTAAGGTGACGAAAGCGGTGAGACCGGTCTAAGGGGACAACCGAAGATCATGAACGGACCCGACCATTCGTTGATCTTTAAGTGGATCCTGGGCAATTCCTTTGCGGGGTTCGGACTTTTTATTGCGTGGCAGCAAGGCTGGCTGTCGCTGGTGGTTGCGAGTGACGCGAGCTATCTAAGCGTCGTCATGACCGCGATTTTCCTCATTTTTTGGGCCCTGAGCACGTATAAGGCGATCAGCCTGAACCGCGAGGTCAATCGGTTTCGCGCGGGCGCACCACACGGGGTCGCCGCCGATTACATGTCCAAAATCCGGCGCGTTGCGGCGCAATCACATGGCGCCAAAGTCGACCAGGCGACGTTCGCCAACAATCTTCAGGCGCATTTGCTGCTGGCCATACAGCCGGTCAATTTTACCGCGAACTTGCTTATCCTGCTTGGTCTCATCGGCACTGTGATTGGTTTTGTTATCGCCGTTGGTGGCTTGGGCGACGCGTTGACCGGCGGCGATGGTCCCGAACGCGTGCGCGCCGTCCTCGCCCAAATCGTCAATGGCATGGGCGTGGCGTTGTTCACAACCCTGGTCGGCAGCATCCTCGGCGGAATCTGGCTTCAGTTGCACTATCAACTTCTGTTTCGCACCAGCGCCCGTTTGGCACTGGAGATCGTTGAACATGCGGAGCTCGCAATTCTGCGCGACATGTCGTCGCCAGCCCCGGACACGTTGGCCGAGGCGCGCGACAATTGGTCGGTATCCAGCGCCAAAGCGGCCGGCCAGGTCGCGGGCGGCGAGCGCATTGCGCGAACTATGGTCCGCTGACTGATCCGCCATGACACCCGTGCTGAATGCCCTCAAGGGCGATACCGAATCAGCCGGCGTCGCATTTCGCGACGTCTTGTTTCTGATGGTGTTGAGCCTGGTCATCGTCATTTTCCTCATCTCTCTGTTGATCAACCCGCAAGAGGAGGAAGAGGCACCGCTGCGCACCGATATCGTGATCGAGGCGATGTGGCCGAGTGGCGAGGCGCATGATATCGACCTTTGGGCAATGGGGCCCGACGAGGTTCCGGTCGGATGGGGACTCAGCTCTGCCGGGCCGTCGCTCAATCTGGAACGCGATGACCGGGGCATCATTAACGACGCCACGACACTGAATTACGAGATCATCACCGTGCGGGACAAGACGCCTGGCGAGTATCTTATCAACCTTCACCTTTACAATGAGTTTGAAAGTGTCTTGCCGGTGCCCGTGACGGTTAAAGTCACCGGTCGCGGCGGCCTCGGCGAGATCTTTTCCGGTGAAGTCAGAATCAATGAACGCAAACAAGAGGTGACGGTTGTCCGGTTTCGGCTCGACGAAGACGGCAATCTGGTCGAAGACAGCATCAACGACATGTTCAAATGTATTCTCTGTCGAAGGGGATGACCGGTGACGGTGCGGGCGAGCTGATGTTATGGACGCGACCGTCATTCTGATCCCGGCACTGTGCGCCGCGGCGGTTACATTTTTACTTGCGATGCTATTTATCGAGTGGCGTCGCCACTGGTTCGGATATTGTTTGCTGTTTGGGCTTGCGACGACGGCGCTTGGGCTACCCCTCTACGCCATGCGCGATGTGTTGGGCTTGCCGGATCCGGCCCCGGCCGGTGGGACTTACGAGCTGGTTGGATGGAAGAACGACGAGTACGCCGATCAGTCATATCTCTTTGTCGCGCGCGAGGGCGAAGTCGTCCCGCGACATTTCGCGGTTGCATTTGATATGGAAAGCGCTTTGCAGTTGCATCGCTTGGCGGAAAGCGTGGACAGGCTTGATCGCGTGCGAATCTCCATTGAAAGAGGTCAAAATGGTGACACGATTTTCGTCCCGTCGCGCAAATAGGCGACCTGGCTTGCGTGAGAACGAGCCTATGACCGTTTTGGTGACGACGCGTGATGGGCGCCGACAGCATCATGCGGTGCGACGACCGTGAGTCATCTCATCCTTTACGGCCTGTTTGCCGCGCTGGTGTGTTTCTTGGTCGTTGCCGTTATGACCCGATCACGGCGGCTGCGGACACTCGCGGTGATGGCCGGCGCGGTCGCACTTTGGCTGCCGTATTTTGCTTTGACCCATGCGCTCGGCAATCCCAATCCGTTCCCGCCAACCGGGAACTTTCAGCTGTTGGCGTCACGTATAGATCAAGCCAATGGCGATTGGTACATCCTGATTGACGGATATCGGCAAGCGGGCCCACCGCGCTCGTTTGTCGTGCCACTCCCCGATGTGCATGAGCGCGATCTGCCTCGGGGGTCGCCATACGATCCGGCCGACGTTTTCTTGTCGCGCGGTGCGGGCGGCGCGATGGAATTGTTAGAGGTCGACTATTATCCGCCCGACCCGCCGAAGGGCACGCGCAATTACGGTCAAATCGGCGCGGAGTAGGCGTAAGGGCGTAGGCCGTTCGTGTCCCACCGACGCGAGTCACGACCGCTGCGGTCCACGGCGAGACGGGCGGCACGCAGGTGACCCGCCGGGAAAATGGTTGACCGTGTCTGAGCGACAATTGAAAATCTTTGCGGCTGAATTCACATGAACGTGCTGCGACTTGCAGTGTCGCATCCAGTGGATGGTTGCTATCAGCCGCAAACTGAGCCAGGAGACGTATGCCAATCTAAGACAACTGGGAGGAAAAAAGGGATGAAGTGGTGGTCCCCGCGATGTTTCATCGCACCAATGGCGCTAATCGTGCCGATTGTATCTGTTGGGATTTCGGCAGAGCTTCAGGCCGGGCCGGTACGAGATACGGATTTGCTTGTGCCCGCCGGAGAAGAATGGCTGCATGTAAATGGCAATGCCGAAGGCACGCGCTATAGCACGCTGACGCAAATAAACGCAGGCAATGTCGGCGAACTGAAAATGGCTTGGCTGTTCAGCACGGGCGGCGATACGTTCCACCAAGCCACGCCAGTGACCCATGACGGCATTGTGTACTTCCCACAGTCCTACTCGGTGTTTGCCATCGATGGCCGCACCGGCCGCCGTATCTGGAAGTTCCACGAAGATCCACCGGAGGATTTGGGCGGCGACAATCCCGATCTGTTCCGTGGCACGCATCGCGGCGTGGCGTTGTACGGCGACAATGTCTACTACCTGACCCAAGACAATAAAATTATCGCGCTTGATCAGAAGACCGGCGACGTGGTCATGGAAACCGACCGCCTGCGCGATTATGCCAAGGCCTACGATATGGCCGAGGACGCCAACGGCTATTGGTCGACGGTGGCGCCCATGGCGATTCCGGGTAAGATCATCGTGCCCATGAATGCCACCGATACGGGTGGGCTGCCCGGCTTTGTGATCGGCGTCGATCCTGATTCCGGTGAGACTCTTTGGGAATCCAACATGATTCCGAAAGAGGGCGAGCCGGGCTATGACTCGTGGCCAGGCAACAGCGCCGACTATGGCGGTGGCGGCCCCTGGCTGACCGGATCGTTCGACGGGGAAACCAACACCTATTTCACCGGGACGGCCAATGCCATGCCGTGGAATCCCTATGGGCGCGGCGATGGTATGATGGATAATGTTGGCGCGGCAAGTATCGTCGCGGTCAACACCGACACGGGCGAAGTCCGATGGCGTTATGTGGTAGTGCCCGGCGATCCGTTCGATTACGACGTGCCGGGTGTGCCAATGATCATCACGGTCGGCGGCAGCAAGACGATCGTGCAGCCGAACAAGACCGGCTACATGCATTATCTGGACGCCGCCACGGGTGAATTCCTTAGGGTCGCACGGATTTCGGACAAGATCACTTGGGCCGAAGGCTATGGCAAGGATGGGCGGCCGATCAATCAAGTCACGCTGCCGAAAGAAGGCGATCCCCAGATCGAAATCTGGCCAAGCCTGCTTGGCGCCGTCAATCTCTATCCGAGCGCCTATAATCCGAATACCGGCATGATCTATATGCCAACCCGCCACAAGTCGATGCTGTATGGATTCGAAAAGGTCCAGTATCGCGCCAAGGCGGCTAATTTTGGTGCAGTGTTCGAATTCCCGGAAGGCGGCAACGAAATCAATCTTGCCTATGATGTCGAGTCGGGAACCGAAGTTTGGCGTGACCACAAAGCGACAGACGGCTATGCGGGCGGTATGCTGACCACCGCCGGCAATCTCGTTTTCTATGGCAGCCAAGGCGGTATTTTCCACGCTGTCGAGGCCACCACGGGCGAGGTCCTTTACACCTTCAACATGGGCACAACCTTCAAGGCGGGGCCGATGACGTACATGTTGGACGGCACCCAGTATGTGGTTGGTTTGGCAGGCCACGTGCCGGGTCTTGGCAATGAAGATCATCCGCTTGAGCCGAATGGCGGCTATTTGTACGCGTTCACGCGTTAAATCGGATGGCATGCGGAAAAGGGCACGGGTGCGTTTGCGCACGTGCCCTTTTTCTCGCCATCGCCAGCCATCGGGTAACCGACCTAAGGCCGATCAAACGAGGATTGATGGAACGATGACGCAAAAGTCTCGCCGAACCGTCCGGCTTGTTATTTTGGGATTCTGTGTTGTGGCCATGGGCGCGTGGTCGATCGCCGGACGCGTGCACGCCTCACCATCTGAGGTTGAATCGTCAAATCCCCTCAGTGGTGACGAAGACGCCATTGAGACGGGGGCACAGCTGTTTGCGGAAAACTGCACCCTCTGTCACGGGCGCAAGGCGAACGGCAAAACCGGTCGATGGGCCTCCGCCGATCTGACCAAGTACAGAAAAGGCTATACCCGGTTTCTCAAAATCGTTCAAAAGGGTGTCGAGCCAAAGCGCGGATCAAACAACCAAATGCCGCCGTGGGAAGAGTTTCTGGATGAGACACAAATCGGAATGATTGGTGCTTATTTGGAGACTTTGGCCGCGCGCGGCGCAAAGTGGGTTGATCCGAAATAAAAGTGAGCCGCCGTGTTGCGGACTCGACCGACGCAGTCAAGAGGATCAGAACATTGGCCACGATCGATGAACGCCTTGGGCGACTGGAAAGACGGGTCAGGTTTTTTCAAGCCACAACGTGTATTTTGTTTCTTTTGGTGACCACGCCGATCGTGCTCGGCGCAACAACACAGATACCAGAGGTGATTCAAGCGCGCGCCTTCGAAGTGGTTGACGCAAGCGGCAGACCGGTCGTGCAACTGGAGTCAAAGGACGAAGGCGGCCGCGTTTGGGTGTGGAACAAACGCGGCAAGGTGACGCTTTCGCTGTCCAACGACGAAAACCAAGATGGCGTGTTTCGACTCTATGCGCACAAGGGCAATCGCGGTTTGCCCTATGTCGTGATTTCCGCTGACGCCGCAGGCGGACGGATCACGATCGAAAGCGACGGTGACGCCCAACGGGTCATCGAACCCGGCCCTTGAACCCGGCGGGCGGGCCCCATCTGTTCGGCCGGGCTGTGCCCGGATGTCATACAAGGACCAAAGCCAATTCTGGCACCAAGATAATCAATACCACGACAAGAAGCATGATCACGGCAAACGGAAACGCACCCGCAAAAATATCGAACAAACTGATTTCGTCTGTGGAAAGCGTGCTCTTGATCACGTAGGCGGCGATGCCCAAAGGCGGGGTCAACAAACCGATTTCAACGCCGATCACTGTGATCACGCCAAACCAAACCAGATCAACGTCAAACGGGGCCAGCATCGGCATGAACAACGGCACCACGATCAGAATGATCGACGTGGAATCCAGCACGGTCCCAAGCACCAACAATATGACGACGTAAACGGCGAGCAATCCGTAAAGGCCGAATTCCGCCGTGGCCACGGCAGTGCCGAGCTGTCCGCTGATCCCTGACAACCCCAGCATGCGGCTGTACATGCTTGCGGCGATAACCAAAAAACAAATCGACGCGGTGATGTGTCCGGTTTCAATCAGCACATGCCAAAACGCACGCAGATTCAACTTGCCCTTGGCCAACGCGATAACCAGTGCGCCGAGCGCGCCGGCGGCGCCGGCCTCAGTTGGCGTGAACACGCCACCGTAAATACCGCCGATCACCAGTGCCACCAACAGCCCGATGGGCGCTAGCTTGCCGGCGATTTCTGGGCCGCTTAAATGGCCGGCATCCGGCGCACCGGCGGATGCCAGCGCGCCGCCGACATAGCCGGGCGTGAATCGCGCCATGGCGATGATCGCCAAACAAAACGCCGCCGAAAGAACGATGCCCGGAACGATGGCCGCCAAGAACATATCGCCGACCGATTGCTCGGTCAGCACGGCGTAAATGATCAACAGCAGACTTGGCGGAATGAGCATGCCGAGGATGGAGCTGCCGGCCACGACGCCGACGGCAAATCGTGGTCGGTAGCCGAACCGCAACATCTCGGGCACTGCCACGCGGGTGAAGATTGCCGCCGACGCGATGCTGATGCCGGTGATCGCCGCGAACACCGCGTTGGCCGCCACCGTTGCGATTCCCAAGCCGGCGCGCACACGACGAAACGCCTGATTGGCGACCGCGAACGCATCGCTACCCATGTCGGCGGCGCCAACCAGCAGCCCCATCAAAACAAACAACGGGATGACGCCAAAGATATAGCTAGAAATGCTATCCGACGCGGCCAGCGTCAAAAGCTTGACCGCGACGGTCAAGTTGCCCTTGATTGCCCAAACGCCCAGAAACGAAACCAGGGCCAAGACCACAGGCACATACATGCCGAGGTAAATCAGCGCTAAGATGAGCGCGATGGACGCGACCCCGATTTCAATCCCGGTCACGGGCGTGCGTCATCCCTTGGCCGATCCACGCGCGGCGCGCCGTGTGCCAGGTCACGATACAAGAGCAGTGCAAACTGAATCGCCAAGGCCGCGCAGCCGACAACAATGATCAATCGCACGGGCCAAACCGGGGCAACGAATATGCCCTGATTGCCGACATAGTGGCCTTTTGTCCAAGCTTGGGTAAAACGCGGCACGCTGCCGTACAGGATAATCAATGACAAAAACACGCCGGTGGCGTTGAACACCGCCGAAAGACCGCGCGCGATTGTCGGCGCGCGATCGCCAATGCGGCTGAATGCTGCATCGGAGCGTGTTAGGCGACCGACCCGCAGGGTGTGCGGCAACTGCAGAAAAACGATTCCAACAATCGATAGCTCGACATTTTCCTTTACCCCTGGCACCGGACTGGACAAAAGAAATCGGCCAAAAATATCGAGGTTGATCAAAACCATCAGGCCAAAGATGCAGGCCGTGCCAACCGCATTGAGCGCGGCGACCACGCCGGCAAACGACCACGGTCGCCATGGCGCGGGCGGCGCGGATTGGCTGCCGGTAGATGGCGCGGGGGGCATCGCGATACCGCCGCGCTAGCGATCCCAGTCGCGATAGATCGGCTGATCGGCGGCGCGCATGCTGTCCATGTAGGCTTCAAGTATGGCCCGACCCGGCAGGCCTTGAGATTCCAGGTCATCGGCCCATGCACCGGCAATATCGGGCAAAGCGTTCGCCCATTGCTTGCGCTGATCCTGCGCCAATTCGAGGATTTCACCACCATTGTCGGTATAGGCCTGCATACCCTTTGTGGCCGTATCGACGACGAATTTGGCCGACTCATCGCGATAGTCGATGGCGACGTCCCGCAGAACTTCTTGGACGACGGCGGGCAACGTGTCCCACACGTCTTTGTTGACCGTCACGGCGAACGAATTGACCGCGCCCAGATCGGCCTTGAGGTAATAGGGCGCGACTTCATAGAGCTTGAAGTTGCCGGCGGCTTCCGCCCAAACGATGCAGCCTTCATAGATGCCGTTCTTGATGCCGTTGTACCATTCGGCTAGGGTTGAATTGACTCCCGTTGCGCCGATCCCCTCCAGCCACAGCAGGTTCGGTCCCGCGCCGCCGATCTTCATGCCGTCAAAATCCGCGAGCGCCCGGATCGGTGTCGCGGTCACGACCTGATAGGTGTCAACCGTACCCGTCGCCGCCAGATAGACCTGGTTGTATTGGTCCCAGCTCTGTTGCATTTCGGGAAAACGCGCCGTCAAGGAATCGATCGTGCGCACCACCAAAGGCAAATCATCGGTCACAAATGGCGTCACGAAGGCGACGTTGTAGAGCGGCAGTTTGTCGACGTGAAACGGTGTCACAACGATGCCGATATCACCAATCCCGGTCTCGATCGCTTCGAACTCGCCGCGCGGTTTGACGACGGTCCCGCTGAATCCCTCGGTCCATGCGATGTCATAGTCACCACCGCGTTCGGCCAGGCGCCGGTCAACTTCGGGCATGAAATAGGCCTGAAACATGTGCACCCAAGACGCCACCGGCGAATAGCCGGAAACCGCGGTCAAGCTGATTGTCTCGGCGCGCGCCGCCTCTATGGCCCCGGTCGATAGGGCCAAGAGCGCCAATCCAATTTTGGCCAGACGCGCCGCATATTTGTTGGCTGGACAATGGCTCATGGAATCCTTCCCTACGCGCGCGGCCGCCCGCCCGCGGTCAATGGCCACTGCATTTGCAAGGGGCCCGAACCGTATCTTTAGGTCAGCGTGCCTTTCAGCCAGGCAGCCTGTGAGCGGCCCACCTTCGCCAAGTGGTCCTCATCTGAATAAAGGCTCATATGCGATACGCCCTCGACCACATCCAAGACTTTGTTGGGGTTGGTGATCGCATTGAATGACTGAATCTCCAGATCGGCTGAGGTGATGTTGTCGCCTTTCGCAACACTCATCATGACGTCGGTGTCGATAATGCGTTCGCAAAATGGATCGACATTGTAGTCCAACAGCAGTTCGACGGACTCAATCGTGTTCCAATGTTCGTGATTGGGCGCTTCGCGCTGTTTGATTTCGTTGAAGATCCGACAGACATGCGGGTACGGCCAAGAACTCAATTCGTTGTAGGGATCCGCCGACGACATCGGCATCGTACCGCCTTGGCCGGATTCGAACCGGCGCTGGCGATCTTCTGCGATGGTGGCCATAAGCTCGGCGAAACGGCGTTCGCCGTGGCAGCGGCGCATGGTCTGGAAGCCGTTGACGACCGGAATCGTGGAAATTGCCCATTTGGCGCGACGATCAGTGGCTGCGGCGACCAGAACATGACCGCCGCTATAAGAAATGCCCCATATGCCGACCCGCGCGGGATCACACTCAGGCAGGGTATGGGCAAAGCTTATCGCGTTCTTGTAGTCTTCAATTTGATCCCACGGATTGATGTGCTGGCGTGGCGCGCCGCCCGACTCGCCAAATCGACGATAGTCGAACAACAAAGTTGCGATCCCAACTTCGTGAAAGAACTTGGCGTAGTAGGGCATGACAATTTCTTTAGTATAGCACCAACCGCCCGCCATCACCTGCAAGGGCACCGGACCCGATACACCGTCTGGGATCTGCAGCGTGCCGACAATATTATCGCCGCAGCTCTTGAATTCGATACGCTTTTCTTGCATCGCATGGACCTCCCAGTTCGTGTTCAGCGACCGGCCACCGGCATCGCCGCGCACGCCCTCGCCTTTGGCTTGGCACATGCGCGCCGGCAGCAACCAATCGTGCCACAAGGTTGCGGATCAATTCGTCGCAACTCTTCGTGCGCGGCTATTATGGCACGAACGCGAGTCAGAATCGGCAGCAATTTGCTGGGGTGTTTCGCGGTCGGTCCTGTCGACGTCAAAACCCGCCCACTCCACCACTGTGCCGCGTTACTCGAGGCCGGCGGCTTGTAGACCTTGGTCGAGAACGGCGCGATGCTCGGCGTCGACGAAATGAGCGGTGAACTGCTCAATGCGAAAAAACGGCCAGGCGGCGCGCACATCACGTGCGGCCGCCGCGGCGCGATCTTGTTCGCCGAGTTGGGCAAGGGTCGCGGCAAGAACCGCCGGCCGATAATATGGTGGCACGGAAGAATCCTTGATCGCGCTGCGCTCAACGGCCTTGAGCGCGTCGGCAAAGTGACCTTCGACATAATGCGCGAGCGCCAAGTGGACCAGCCATCCGGTGCGCAGATTCGGATCCAATTTCAAAGCCGTCTCGAGGGAGTCGATCGCGTGCGGGGCGTCGCCCATGTACAGGCGCACAGTGCCGCGCACCGCATGGCTTTCCGCATGACTTGGATTGAGAATCACGGCACGATCGACACTATTTAAGGCGCCGGCATAGTCGCCCTTGCCCATCAGGGCCTCGCCCAGCAACCGATAGGCTTCGGCGTGGGTATCGTCGATGGCGATGGCCTCGCGCGCGAGTTCTTCGCTGCGGTTCAGGCTTGCCTCAAGAAACTCGGTCCAACCGCGCGAAAACGAGTCCTGGTACACCTGCCCGAGCCCGACATACGCGCTGGCGTAGTTGCGATCCAGCGTCAGGGCTTGTTCGAAAGCCTTGCGCGCCTGTTCGTTCGCCGCGCGCGTATATCGCGAAAGATAGGCCCAGCCATGCAACGCATAATCATAGGCTTCAAGGCTCTTGGTCGGCTTATCAAACGCGCGGTCTTGTTCGATCTTAGTCAATCGGCCGACCAACGTTGCCGCGACGCGTTGGGTAATTTCTTTCTGAACATTGAACACATCCGCCAGTTCGGCGTCGTAATCTTGCGACCAGAGCAGCAGACCGCGGCGCGCCTCGGTCAGCTCGACGCTGATCCGCAGGCGCTCGCCGCCGCGCCGGACGTTGCCTGTCAGCAGATACTGAACACCAAGTTTGGTTGCGACTCGGTCAAGGTCAACTTTGGTGCCCTTGTATTGACTGACCGCGTTGCTGGCGATCACCGCCAGATCGGGATAGCGCCCCAAAGCGCCGATGATATCTTCGGTCACGCCATGGCTAAAATAAGCCTGCTCATCATCGCCGCGCATGTCCGCGAAGGGCAGCACCGCGATAAAGGTGCGATTTTCGATGTCACCGATGGTGGCGGCGGTGTGGGGAGGCGTGAATAGATCGAACACAGTGGGGCGAAGCGCCCAACCCGTAATCAATAGCGCGACAATGGCGGCGATCGCGGCCAGCGCGGTGCCGAAACGCCGCGGGAGTCGAGGCGTGGAGGTCCGTGGCGCGGCCGTGCCATCGATATCTATGCGATAAACACCCACCGGCTTGGCGATGTTCTTGACGGATTTTTCGCCCAGGAAATCGAAACGCGCTTGGACGTGACCATCGACAAAATCGCGAACATTGTTGGACACGCAAATCCCGCCCGGGTCCGCCAGCGCTTCCATGCGCGCCGCGATATTGACACCATCGCCATAGACAGTGCCGTCGTCCTGCTCAATCACGTCACCCAAATTGATGCCGATGCGAAACAGCATGCGCCGATCGGGGGGGAGCGCTTCGTTGCGGGCGCGCAAGTCGATTTGAATGCTGATGGCGGCACGCACCGCCTCGATCGCACTCGGGAACTCGGCCAGGATCGCGTCACCGGCAAAGTTGACGATTCGCCCGCCATGGGCCTCAACATGGCCCTCGATTGCGGCCCGACGCGCGGTCAAGGCATGAAGCGTTGCCTCATCGTTGTCGCCCATCAAGCGTGAGTAGCCGACAACATCTGCGCTCATCAGCGCTGCGAGTTTCCGCTTGGTTTGGCGGCCGCGATCGTAGCTCTCTGATTTCATGAATCTTTCCGAAGGGTGCCCGCTAGTCTACAATCAAACGCGTGATGGATGAAGCGCGTCAAAACGCGCGGCATCGAGGATGGCTAATAGACTCCGGAGAACGATTATCGCTTCGTTGCTAAAGACAGCGATCGGGCGCGTGTTCGTGGGGGCGATCGTAATCTTTGTGGCCGTGATCGCGGTTGTTCTTGTTTTCACGTGGGGGCCGGAAAGCGACGCCATCGAGAGCCCGTTTGTGGCATCGGTCTCAGGCGTCGCGATATCCGGCTATGACCCGGTCGCCTATTTTACCGAAGGTCGACCGGTGCAAGGGGTGGCCGAGCACGCGGTGATCTGGCGCGATGCGCGATGGCAATTCATGAACGCTGAGCACAAACGCATGTTCGAACAGAACCCTGAGCGTTTTGCACCGCAATTTGGCGGCTATTGCGCGGCCTGGATCGCCAGTTCGGGAGAACGGCTGCGGGCGGATCCCGAAGTGTGGACCATCGTCAACAACAAGTTGTATCTGAATTTCGATGCGGCGATGCAGCACGAATTCGAAGCCAACGAAGGCACAAACATCTCTAGAGCTGAACGCAATTGGACGGCGCTCGTGCAAAAAGAGATGCAGCAGACCGACGACGCGGGAAGATGACTCCGCATTGCCTGCGTGGCTATGATCGACGCTGAGGTGGAGCGCGCTGGCGATCGACAGCTGTGGTTCCGGAAAGGGTTAGAGATATGAGAGTTGCGGCGCCGTTCGAACCTGGCATCTCGGTGGTCGATCTTGACCGCACTGTCGCGTTTTATCGTGATGTGCTGGGCTTGTCGGTCTACAACATTCTCGATGTGCCGCCTGAGAAAAGCGCGCCGCCGGGGCTCGCGGCTAACGGTTATCGAATCGCCCGCTTGGAGACCAGCGATGGCCAGCGTCTCAAATTCGCCCAGCCGACCAATCCGCCCGCGTCCGCCAGCACGCGGGACCATGTGCTGGACCGTCAAGGCGGCCCGTGGATCACGTTCATTGTCGAGGACCTCGCGGCTCTGGTTGCGCGTCTGAAGGCCGCCGGCGTGCCCTTATTGTCCGCGGAGACTTTCGAAGTTCGTTCGGGCGTCAACATTATTTTCGGGCGCGATCCAGAGGGCAATTTTTTGGAATTCGTCGAATATGACGACATCACCAGCTATCGCCCCAAAAACGACTGAAACACAAATACCGGCAAACGTTTGCCCCTCTGTTGCCGACGCACACCCTTCGCGCGCCTGGCTGCTATATTTCGGTGACAGTTTACTAAATACACAATATGGCGCACCTCCACCAGTTAGGCATGTAACATATAGTGTATTTAGTAAACTGTCACCGAAACACCGAAATATGCATTGCGATGCACTAAGCGACGGCGGCAGCCGACCGAGGCCGTGGGTCTTCGGCTTCTGCTGCCATGGCACCAAGCATTGCCGACAGTGCATCGAAGCTGACCGGTGGGCTGAACAAATAGCCCTGACATTGATCCGCGCCAAAGGTGGCGATGCGCTCGAAATGCTGCTCAGTCTCGATGCCCTCGATCACGACGCGCAAGCCCAAATCGTGCGCCATATTGATGGTCGAGCGTACGATCACGGCATCGCCCGTATCATCGAGCAAGTGCGCGACGAAGCTCTTGTCGATCTTTAGTTCATCAACCGGCAGGCGCTTCAGATAGGACAGGGATGAATAGCCGGTCCCGTAGTCGTCGATCGACAGGCCGACGCCCAAATTGCGCAGGTCGTTCAGCACGGCCAAAGCCGCGTCTGGATCGTGCATGACGGCGCTTTCCGTCACTTCCAATGTTAAGAAGCGCGGATCAACTTTGTGATGTTGAAGCAGGTGCTGCAATCGAACGACGATTTGCGGATCGAGGAGGGTTCTGGGCGACAGGTTGATTGCGGCTTCCAGCGCCAAGCCCTGCCCGTGCCATTTGGCCAAGTCGCTCAACACGGTTTCCAAGGTCCACCGGGTCAGCGGCTCGATCAGGCCTGTCTGTTCAGCATGGATGATAAATTGTTCCGGCGCGACCGGGCCGTGGGTATCATGGGTCCAACGTGACAATGCCTCAACGCCTTTGATCCGGCGGCTCTGAACGTCGATCTTGGGCTGATACGCTATATCCAGCAGGCCGCTTTCGATGGCCCGGCGCAGTTCACCGGTCAGTGTCAGGAAGCGCATGCTGTTGTGATCCAAATCCGCATCGTAGCCGGCAATGGTCAACTGCTGACCCTTGGCGATGTACATGGCGACATCTGCGCACTGCAACAGTCTGGTCGCGCTGGTCGCATGTTCCGGGTACACGGCAACGCCGACACTGCCGCTGATGTCGAGATCCAGGCTGGCGACATTAAATGTCGGCACAAGGCTGTCGACAAGATCTTGCGCGATCTGCCAGGCGCGCGCCGAGTCGCAGGGTGGCGGCAAGGCCACGGCGAATTCGTCACCACCCAGGCGGCCAATAATGTGCCCCGCCTTAAGTACCGATTGCAGTCGCTCCGCGACCTGGCGCAACAGTGAATCGCCGATGTGATGGCCGAGCGTATCATTGATATCTTTGAACCGGTTCAGGTCAATCAACAACAACGCCATCGATTCACTGCGGGCCTCGGCCGCCACGATCGCTTCGTTGATACGTGTCAGCAGCAGGCGTCGGTTTGGTAAGCCGGTCAGGTCGTCGTGGGTCGCTTGATGTGAAAGACGTTCTTCGTGCCGTTTCCGTTCGGTGATGTCACGAACGATTGCGGTGACCAACTGTTCGTCCTCTAAGGTGACGTGGCTGATCGAAACTTCGGCGGGAAAGGTCGTGCCATCGTGCCGACAGGCGATGGTTTCGCGCGATCCCAATTCGGGAGCCGTGCCCGATCCCTGATCGAACGTGCTTGCGAGCTCGGGCAACAGACGCTGGATTCGCTGTGCTTCGATTCCCTTGGTATGGCAAGCGAACAGACGGGCTGCCGCCGCATTGGCCGTTTGCACCGTGCCGTCTTGCCGGCATGTTAGTATGCCGTCGAAACTGCTCTCGACGACATTGCGCATTAACATATCGGCCTGTTGCAATCGCACGCCTTGAGCCAGCAAGGTGAGCGTTTGATCGTCAATGCGACGCGTCAAGCTGATCACAAACAAGGCAATGGTCAGCACCAGCGTGGGGCTCTGATCGACGATCACCGCGCCGGCCGATTGCATGATCACGCTACCCAAGCCTACCACCAGCGGCACGGCGACGGCGATGACCAGCGCCCGCTTCCACGGCCACCGGTCCATGCGATAGGGCAGCAACACCGTCAGCAAGGCCAGCAGTGCGAAGATCGAAATGGCATGAATGGGGCGCAACGCGCGGCCTGTCACCAGTGATTCGAAACCGAGTGCATGGACAAAAACGCCGCTCAGCGCCCGATGAACGGGCACGGCAATCACGTCCTGCAACTCGATCGCCGTCGCGCCAACCAATACCACTTTGTCTTCAAAGGCATCCGGCGCAAAATTGCCATGCAAAACATCTATGAACGACACGATTGGGATTGCGTCGACATCGATGCCGTAGTCCAAATAAAACGAAGGCCGTTGATCGACATTGGCCAGTTCCGCCGCCATCGACGGCATGGCGCCCAGCGGCGAGCTTTCCCACACGCGCATGGTCCGGACCAGACCGTCGCCCGCCGGCTGCACGTTGATCGACGCCAACCGGGTATGCTGGCGAAAGCGCTGCAGCGGGCGAACGAAAGTCATAGCTGGTCCGTCGGCGCTATCGACGACATGCTTGAACACCGGCAAGATTACACGGCCGGGATTGGCCGCGAGTGCGCGTTCGAATGCGGCGTCATCTGTGGCCCCGGACGACGCACTGAAATCAACGTCAAAGCCGATATCGCGCGCGCCTGCGCCGAGCAAGGCCTCGACAAGCTGGGCGTGATAGCGGCGCGGCCACGGCCATACATCAAGGGAGTCTAGGCTTTTGCGGTCAATGGCAACAACAACCAGATCGCCCGACGGGGCGTGTTGCGATAGCCGAAAGCGCAGATCTTCAAACGGCCGGTCAATAAAAGCAAGCGAACCGACCAAATACAACACGCCGGTTGCGCACAAGACCAGGCCGGCGGACAGCCAACGCCGTGTCCGCGACAGGGGTCCTACCGGCCGATTTATCAGTCCGCCCACCACGATCGCAACCTTCCTCGGCGCGGCCTATGCCCGTTGGCGAAAGACCAAAGCGCGCGGCCCGATTGGACTGGGCCACGTGCCCGCGACCCGAATGATCTCAGGTACCGTCACCACTATTGCCGCCATTGCCATTGCCGTTTCCTTGACCCCGGCCTTTGCCGTTGCCGCCGGCATTCGAATGCGGTGGCGGGCCGCCCGCATGGGCGGGTTTGGCGCCGTGGGCCATGCCGATACCGGCACCAGGACCGCTGTCCGCACCGCTGTTGACGCCCAGTGCATTCTGGACCGCGGCGGCGAGACCGCCGGGTGTCGAAACGGCGCTCTCGCGATCAATCGAGCCCATCACTGGTGCACCGTTGCTGGCGAGGCCGCCTGTTGCGGCCGCAACGTCGAGGTCCGTTTGGCCCATGGTTTTGCCCAGCCCGCGGGAATCGGCGTTGGGCCCGGGACCGCCATCATCGGACTGGTCCGACCATGCACCCGGCGATCCGGCACGGTTACCGGAAACGCCGACACCGCGTCCGGCGTCGGAGACCGTCGCCGTTTGGCCCGGACGGACCATCTGAACATCTCCGGTCAAGGGTGCGCTGACTTCGACCGCGCCATGCATCACGTGCACGGCGGCACCGACGCTGTCGACGCTGACCGAGAAGCTGGTACCTTTGACCACGGCGGCCAGATATGGCGTTTGCACTTCGAAATGCTGTTGGGTGCGGCGTTGGATATCGAGAAGCAGTGTGCCGAGTCTTTGAAAGATGGTGGTCCGCTGTGACGTGCTATCCCCGGCAATTTCAATACGCGTGCCGGGCGCCAGCTCCATTCGAGACTCACCACGGACCAGCACGGCGCGGCTATGGGCGCCAGCGGTCACGGTGGCGCCCGTTGCGACCGTGTCACCCACTGTGAGCGCGACCTCTGCGCCGCCGAGGCTTGAAACCACGTGCCCATTGGTCTCGTCGACCGTCCAGTCGGAGTCACCGGCCTGTGCCGGCTTGGCGCACACGGTGATCACGGCCAGCACCAACAGTGCCGGAATTGCGGCCCATTTTGTGGCGAGCATCGTTCTCATATTGTCTCCTCGGCGCTGTCCGCGCGCATGGTCCCTCCCCGGTCCCAAGCTCGTGGTTAACAGAGAATTAGGATGATTTGGCGGTAAACAAGGCGCGTTGGTCCACATGGACCCTTCCAATTCGTGACCACCGTCACCCCGGGGGCGATTGGCTTGTCGATCAGCGGCACGGCCCGCGGATCTCCTTCAGAATTGAACAAATCGAAAGGAAATGTGACCAAGATCACGGCGTTCTTCGCAACAGGGTCCGCGTTTGCAGATGCCGACAAATTGCAGAAAATACGCGTCGCATTTTTTGCATATACGACATGCAGGCCGCGTACGGTTGTGTGTCTAATGAACGCCGTGCGTGTCAAAGCCATGCGGCGTCGCGATGCGGCTTGTCGGCCCATTGTTGGCTGTTGTATTGCCATGGTCGCGGCGATTGGCGCATTGTTGGCGACAGACATTGGCGCGGTGTTTGCGCAAGCGTCGCCGTCCAATTCGGCCGATCCGGGCGAGATTCGGCGCCGCATCGAACAGCAGCAACTGCCCCAGCCACGGCGCAGCGCCGATCCGGGGCGTCGCATCGACCTGTATGGTCGGCCGCCGGTCGATATCGCGCCGCGCTGGATGACGCCCGACATCGAACCCCTGTCATTTGTGCTTGCCGCCGTCGTGATCGACGGTGCCACGGTATTTTCGCCGGAAGACTTCCGGCCACTTTACGGGCCGCATATGGCCAAACAGATCCGCGATCGTGAGGTCGAAGAGATCCTGGCCGCGATCACGGCGCTCTATCGTGACAATGGCTATTTCCTGTCCCGCGCGGTCGCGGCACCGCAGCCGCTCGACCACGGCGTCTTGCGGATTTCGGTGATCGAGGGCTATGTCAGCCATGTCAGTTTCGACGGGACCGTGCCAGACATGAGCCGGCTCCACCGCATCGCGGCAAAAATGGTCGGCGAGCGGCCGAGCCGACGCGCGACATTCGAACGGGCCCTCTATCTGATCAACGATTTGCACGGGCTCTCCGCCGAAGCGGGCTTCACCCCGCATGACGACGACCCGCAGCAGTTCGCAGCGACATTTGCCATCGAGCACGATGTTGTCGACGCGGCAGCAGCGATCGACAATCGGGGCACCCGGGCCGTTGGGCGCGACCAGGCCTGGTTGATCGGCGGCCTCAATGGCGCGTTCGGCCACAGCGAACGTCTGCAATTGCGGTTCTCATCCGTGCCGAGCGCGCCGCGCGAGCTGCTCTTTCTGGAGCTTCTCTATGATCAGCCCATCGGTGCCGCGGGGACCAGTTTGAGTGCGACCGCGTCGGCCAGCCAGGTCGACGCCGGCGCGGACCTCGCGTTGCTCGAAACCGAAAGCGAATCTCAATTTATCAGTGTCGGCCTGTCACATCCGTTGATCCGTTCGCGCCGAGAGACACTTTGGCTATCGGGGGCGCTGGAATATCTCGATCTGCGCGAGGAGCGCCTGGGTCTCCTGAATTTCGAAGATCGTGTTCGATCGGCCCGGTTGGCGCTGCGCTATGTGCGTGACGATGATTTTGACGGTACCACCAGCACAAATTTAAGCATCGGCCAGGGCCTCGACGTGTTCGGCGCTTCCAAACCCCGCGCCGCCGAATTGTCGCGCCCCGATGGCCGCAGCGATTACACGACGTTCGTCGGCGAAATCCGTCGTGACCAACATATTTTTGACCAGCTTTATCTTCACCTTGCGGCAACCGGACAACGGTCGACGACGCCGTTGCTGACTTCGGAGGAGTTCGCCGTCGGTGGCGCCGTCTATGGCCGTGGCTACGATGTCTCCGAGATCGTCGGTGAGCATGGCGCTGCCGCGATGACCGAGCTGCGCTACGGCTGGGAGGTCAATAGCCGTTGGCTGCAAGCCCTGGAACTGTTTGGGTTCTACGATATTGGCGCGGTCTGGAACGATGGCGATGGCGGTACCACGCGAACGTCCCTGGCCTCGGCCGGTGGCGGTGTGCGGGTATTGTTTGATCCGTGGGTTTATTTGTCGATTGAACTGGCACAGCCACTGACCCTGACCCCAGGCAACGAGGGCGACAAGGACCCACGCGTCTTTTTCTCCGTGTCCAGTCGCTTCTAACGCGCGCGCTGGACGTAAGATATATCCCCCGAATCAATGACTTGTGCGGATAGACCCAAAGCCGGCGCCGCGCCTGTGGCTGGCCTGCAACGGCCGTCTCGCAAGGCGCTGGCGCGCGCCACAAAATCGCATGGCGATTTCACCACAATGTCGTGCAGGGCATTTTAGCCTAGAACTTGCGCATGAACGCAAGACCCGCCGCTTCGGGAACCCCAGGTGAGCACCAGTCTCGGGGAGCGGTCGATAGAACAATATGGAAAGCCTAGTCATGCTACGAACAATCGTATTTTTGGGTGTCCCTCTCATTGCCCTCTGCGTCACGCTTGCCGGCTCGCCCGAATTGGGTGTGGTGACGGCCGTCACCGGCGGCGGCTGGCTGTGGGCGACGCGCGGAACCGTTTAACCGGCGGGTTCGGAACGCGTGTACAAATACGTCGCTGTGGCTATTCGCGGCATTTCAGTCGCGGATAGCCATGGCCTCCCACGGGCGGCTACGCGATGCTGTCGGCCCTGATCAGGCCGCGATCAAGCAACATTTGAAACCTGTGAAATGTTTGGCGAATGCCCTCATCCATGGACACGGCGCCATAGTCTCCGATCGCCGCGCGAAGTGGCGCATCGGAAAGATCCATGGGAAATGGCAAGGCCGCGCCGTCGCAACCGAGATCCACGTCGGGGGCCAACGACCGCAAAATATCTAGCCCATCTTCGACGGTCGATGCGCTGCCGTTGATATCGAAAACGGCAGCGAAATCAAGGGGTTGAGATATCGCCTTGATGAATGCCGCCGCCGCTTCGCCAGCGTGAATATAGGAAACCGGACCTGTAAAGGGCACGGTGTAGGCAGTGCCTGCTGCCGCCGCCAGGATCGCGACGGTGGTTTTGGATGTCAGCCCCTGGTCGCGTGCCACGCCATAGACCACACCGGGCCGAAATCCGACGCTCGGCACGCCCCAGTCGGCAAAATAGACCCGAGCAATCATTTCATCACAAAGTTTGTATGCACCGTACAGGGTCGCCTGATAGGGGCTGTCCTCGGCCATACCGTGGGCGGCGATCGAACTGGCATAGGCGACTCGCGTGATTTCGTGCTGCCGGGCGGCTTCCAGGATGTTTGCTGTCCCGACCACATTGGCGCGCGCGCCGGCGATCGGGTCGGCTTTGCAAAATGGCACTTGCAACGCGGCCAAATGAATAATCGCCCGAATTTCATGTGTGGCGACCGCGGACATGACCGCATCGCTATCGCCGATGTCGCCTGTTTGCCACGGTATTTCGGCGAGCGTGCGCTCATCCAGCAGCAATTTGGGCCGGCGTTTGTTGTCGGACAGATCGAACGCCACGGTGGGGACCCTGGCGCGGGCCAGCAGCGCCAGCGCCCAGCTGCCGATACAACCGCCGGCGCCTGTCACCAGCACCGGCCCGTCAAGATCTTTAACTGAGACCGGAAAATGTTTGATCAAACTGTCGCTCATGGTGATGTCCCTCTCGCTTGGCGTTGCCCCCGGTCGGGTTGCATTCGCGCCCCATTTAGGGCATCACCGGCCGCGGAACACGCGCCGTGACGCCTGTTGTCTGTCGGCGTGACTTGCCCTGATACACATGGGAGTGGCCTATGTCGACGCGCCCGCCGCCGGAAATCAAAGGCTATCACGCCCACGTCTACTACGATCCGACCAATCGTGCGCCGGCCGCCGACCTGCGCGCCGCCGTCGAGGGCCGGTTCACGGTCGAAATGGGCCGCTGGCACGACAAGCCGATCGGTCCGCATCCGCGCGCCAGCTACCAAATCGCCTTTGCCCCCGATCAGTTCGCGACTTTGGTGCCGTGGTTGGCCGTCAACCGCGCGGGCTTGACCGTATTGGTGCATCCACGTACTGGCGATGATCTCGCCGACCACAGCGCCTTTGTCATGTGGCTGGGCGACTCGGAGTCACTCGACCTCGACAAGCTCGCTTAGCGCCTTTGCCGCCGGGCATGGCGCGGTCGCCGTCAAGGCACCGGCCAGATCCCGTTCGAGATCGGAAATGTGCTCCAATCCGACCGACAGGCGCAGCAAGTTGTCGCCGATCCCGAGCCGCCCACGTTCGGCAGCCGGCAACGAGGCGTGGGTGGTGGTCGCGGGATGGGTTATCAGGGTCTTGGCGTCACCCAGGTTGCTGGCCACATCAATCAGCCGCAAGCTCGACAGGAAACCGGCCACCGCGGCCGCGCCACTTTTGAGCGTGAAACTCATGACGGTGCCGCCGTGCCGCATCTGGGCCCGCGCCAAAGACGCTTGCGGATGATCGGCCGTCCCCGGGTAGTACACTGTCTCGATGGCAGGCTGGACGCGCAGCCAACCGGCCAAACTTGCCGCGGTCGCACTTTGCCGATCCACGCGCACCGCCAAAGTCTCCAGCCCCTTAAGTAGAACCCAGGCATTGAACGGGCTTAAAGCCGGCCCGGTGTGCATCAGGAACGTGCCGAGCGGTCCACTGCAAAACGCATTCGACCCGAGCACCGCGCCGCCCAGGCAACGACCCTGACCATCAATATGTTTGGTTGCCGAGTACACGACGATATCGGCACCCAATTGCAAAGGTCGCTGGCCGCCTGGCGTCGCCATGACATTATCGACGATCACCACGGCGCCGGCCTGGTGCGCCAGCTTCGCGACCGCCTGAATATCGACCAGTACCAAGGTTGGATTACTGGGTGTTTCGAAAAACACGCAGCGCGTCCGTGGCTGTAGCGCGGCGCGCCACTGGGCAAGCGCGTGACCGTCGACGAATGTGGTTTGGATGCCGTAGCGGGGCAGCAGCTCGGCCAACACATAGTGGCACGATCCGAACAGGCTGCGTGCCGCGACCACGTGATCGCCATAGCGCAGCTGACTCATCAAGGCGGCAAACACCGCGGCCATGCCCGTGGCGGTCGCACGGCACGCCTCGGCGCCCTCGATCGCCGCAAGTCGTTGTTCAAACATGGTCACGGTCGGATTGCCACAGCGCGAATAGACATAGCCCGGCGTGGCGTCGTTGGGGCCCGGATCGTTGTTCGACGGCCGGTTGACGAACGCGGCGCTCAGCGCCAACGCCTCGCTCACTTCGCCGAAATCGGACCGTATGGCGCCGGCGCGCACCAGTTGGGTTTCAGGGTGCCAACTCTCAGGCGCTCGGCGATTGGTTTGATTTCGCGGCTGTGTCATGTGACAGCTCCCCGTTGGACAACACGGGCCCACGGGCGCTCTCCCGTGGCGCTTTAGCTTTGGTGTCGCGGTGCAAGCTGCCCGATCAAATGCCGCGGATCCAATTCCGGCATGACGCGTTTCGGCGCCACCCAGGGCTGGTCAAACCCGGCGCGCACGTCACACTGTGTACGCCACGCGTTTCCTTGATGACGAAGTTACCACAGACTGTCAAGTTTGGCGGGAGATCGCGATTATGCGGATACGCTAATAATTAATAAGCTATTGCGTCGGGCGGCCCCGAAGGCGGGAGCGATTAGCCTCCGGGGCCGTGACGGACTCTCATGATGCGCAAGCACTATACCCCACCATGTGGCGGTGCCGGCGTGACATTGCGGAATCAAAAACAGGCGCCGGAATGCAGGGCCTGTGACATGGCGGGCGGCGCCGCACGCCGGCCAAATACGGCAAGTGTGGGGCTTGTCACATGACCGGCGACAAGTGCATGGTGCTGAAATACCGGGCAATGGAACATAGAGGAGGCTGACGATGGGGTCCGTGTTGGTAGCGTCGACGCCGCGGCCCGGCGTGCGCGCTCTGGAAATCAATCGGCCGGAAAAGCGCAACGCACTCAGCAACACCGTTATCGGCGCGTTGGCCGACGCCATCACCGTTGCCCAGGACGACGATGAACTCGGGTGTCTGGTGATCAGCGGCCGCGGTGGCGTTTTTTCGGCCGGGGCGGACATTGCCGAAATGAACGCGCGCGGTGTCGCCGCGATCGACAATCGGGTACGGATGGACGGTTGGCACATTATTGAGAATTGTCCCAAACCCGTGATCGCGGCGGTTGAAGGCTATGCTTTTGGCGGCGGCAACGAATTGGCGATGACCGCGGACTTCATCGTCGCGGCGGCGGATGCGCGGTTCGGTCAGCCGGAAATCAACCTTGGCATTCTGCCGGGTGATGGCGGCACGCAAAGATTGACTCGCGCTGTCGGCAAGGCACTGGCGATGCGCATGATGCTGACCGGCGAACCCATTGACGCCGCAACCGCCCAACGCGCCGGCCTGGTCGCCGATATCGTGCCGGCCGGTCAGGCGCTGAGCCGCGCCCTTGACGTCGCCGAAGTGATCGCGACCAAGAACCCTATTGGCACCGCCATGGTGAAACAGGCAGCCACGGCGGCTTTCGAAGTGCCGCTGACGGCGGGCCTCGTCGCGGAACGCCAAGCCGTGCGGGTGGCCTTTGCGCGTGGCGCGCACGTCGACGCCATGGACGCGTTCGCCAGCAAGCGCCGCTAGCCGGTGCTGGCTTGTGTATTAACGATAGGAACGGACGAGGGTGATGAGCGAATTCCATGTGCAAGTCGGCGATACGGTAACCTTCAGCAAAACCGTGGGCGAAAGTGACATCTATCTGTTTGCCGGCATTACCGGCGATCTTTCCGGCAATCACGTGAACGAGGAATATATGCGCGATTCGTCCTTTGGGCGGCGCATCGCCCATGGTGCGCTGATGGTCGGTTTCATGTCGACCACGTCGACCATGATGATCGAGCGCAGTGTGCGCCAAGGCATCAACGAAACGCCGGTTTCGCTCGGCTACGATGGCATTCGATTTTTGGCGCCGGTCTATATCAACGACACGGTCACCGTGACCTACACGATCGATTCGATCGATCCATCCAAGCGCCGGTCGCGCTCGCGGATCGAGGTGCGCAACCAGAATGACGCGCTGGTCGCGGTCGGCCAACATCACCTGAAGTGGGTGGCCAACAGCGCCTGAATTCGTGCCATGCATCGTGGTAGGGAGGTGCCGTGGTTGGTTCGGATCATGGCGACGTCGCAGCGATCAATGATAATTGCCGAAAATTAGCAATAAATGAGATGGAACGACGGCAATGTCTTGGCTTGCGGCCTTCTTTCGAGACGACTCTGGTCTGACATCGACCGAATATGCGTTTATCGCCGCATTGGTCTCTGTCGCCGGCATCATCGGCTATCAGATGCTCGGCGGTTCGGTTCTCGCCACGATGCAAGGAATCGTCACCAAACTTTCGGCAGCCGAGCAGACCGCGACGGGTCCATAGCCCAAGTCGCGCGCGCCGCGAAGCATTTTTGTCAAAAAAATGAAATTGGCGTGTCGGCGGACACCGGCGTTACGCCGCGTGACGTGACGCCAGCTCGGCGACCAGCGACTGCAGGTCGCCGGAAATGAGGTTCATCAGCCGGGCGCGTGTGCCGGGCTCGGCGAAATACCATCCGCCGCGCGCCAGGGCTTGGTTGTCGGCCTGGCTCTGTTCCAGGCGCGCCTGGCGCCAAGGTTCCCACCGCGCGGGGTCCGCCGCAAAGGCGGCATGAGCGCTGGTTTGGGCTTCGGCCAGTGCGGCGCCGGCGTCACCGCCGGTATCGCGCACCTCGCGGTAGTCACAAAGGGCTGCGGGGGTCAAATCCAAGGCACGCGCCAACGCTTCGTCATAGCTGTCGTTGGGCATGCACAGCCCGGCCGAATCGAGTAAAAACATCAGGGCGCGTTTGATCGTTTCGGCATCCGCGCGACGGTCCGGATCGGCCAGCTCCGCTTCGGCTGCCCGGGTGGCAAACGCGACGTCCAAGAGCAGCAAGCGCTCGATCAGGGCATCGGGCACGGTCGCGACCATCGGGCACTCCAAAAGAAATCGAGGCACGGACCGACACGATGGCAGGCAAAACGCGACCCTGCCGCCATGTCACCGGTCATGGCATCAGACACGCGCAGCGCCCGGCAGGTGCCGGTATTGTCGATGAATATTTGGCCGGTCCCGAGCCTTTCCCTATGGAATTGCGCCCAAACTCGATCGCGTGTGATCGGCGTCACACGGAATTCCAGGTTGAGCAGGCATCATTAGTGGGTCCGGTTGCATCGCGCCAAGAAGCCCATGCGGTTTTACCGCCGCGATGGTGTCGTGATCGCTATCGACCAAGGGATGGAGACGCAAAATGCCACGCCAATGTTATCGCCAAATAGGCGCCGCGTTTTCTCGGTTTTTGAATGATGAAGCGGGTGCGACGGCGCTCGAATACGGTTTTCTCATCGCCTTGGTTTCGATTGTCTTGATCAGCGCATTGCAGTCTTTCGGATCAACCTTGATCGGTGTGTTCTTGCCGATCGGAGATGAATTGAGCAACTCGGTATCCTGATCCTTTGGCGGCGGCAAAATGCCGGGGTCGCGGCGTGCCGATACGCTGGCGGGGGCCCTGAGTCGCAAAAATCGGCGGTTCGCGGGCGGTATATCGGGCCGCCAATCCATGCAATACGCGCATTCAACACGACATGCTTGGCATTTGCCGCAAGACCCGTACTCTCCACATACAGACGGTTGCGGTGCTCCCTTGCCGCTGCCGGTTCATCATAGACGTATCGCATCATTTTGATGTCGAAGGCGCATATGCTGTGCGTCACGGTGGAGTGGACCCTGTTGCGCTGGGAAGGGCCGCAAGGGCGCCGGAGGCTTCGGATTGGCAAATCGACCAGACAAGAACGACGAAGAACGGCTCTATCAGAAATTCCAAGAACAGGATTGGATCAGTCGCGGCAAGGCCCAGGCCAGCCGCACACAGCCGCGCGCCGACGAAACGCCCGCGGTCCCAACGGCACAGGGGGCGCCATCGATCCCGGATGCGGACTGCGATAGCCAGATCGATGCGGCGGAACCAATCCTCGACAAGTATATCGCCGCGGCACGATGGTCGGCGATTGCCGCAAGCGCGTGCGCAGTCGCAGCCTTTTGCGCGGCCATCTCGGCAATATTCACAATCGCAATATCTTAGATTCGTTGATGCCAATTGCGTTTCATGCGAACGCCTATACCAACGCATCATGCATTCTAAAGATGCAAGTAGTGTAAGAGCTGCGCGGGCGGAAATAGCACCTACGGTTCATTGAATTCGCCGAACGAATTGTTTTCCGATTTTCGGAGTTGGTTGATTATCGCTCCATTGGATTGATTGTGTTGCTTTTGCAGCACGTTTGGGTGCATTTTTCGAAATGAACATATGCGCAAAGTGGGTACTTCATGCTGACGAATCAGGATTATGTTCCGGCGAAGAAGAGCCATAGGCAGCTTGCAATGCGAATTTTGGTTGCGGACGATCACGCGATCTACAGAGCCGGCTTGACGCCCCTGCTCGATCAGCTCGGCGATGATGTCGAAGTCCGGGAAGCCGGCAGCTTTGACGAGGCCGTGGATTTGTTGGCCAAGGATTCGGGCTATGATTTGATTGTTCTGGATCTGCTAATGCCGTCCATGGGGCGTTTCGAAGGTCTGGAGGCGGTGCGACGCGCGGCCCCGGATGTGCCGTTAATTGTGGTGTCGATGATCGAAGCACGGCGCGACGTGTTGCGCGCTGTTGAGCTGGGAGCCATGGGATACATCCCGAAGACTGCCAGCGGCACCGACATTCTCAAGGCCGTGCGCCGGGTGCTGGACGGCGAAATCTGGATTCCAAAGGCGCTGCTGGAAGGCGAGGATGAGTCGCCGCCGCTGCCGATCCAGGAGCCAGCACTGACCTACGACGAACTGCCCGAAAATGATCCTCGTGCCCGGCTGACCGGCCGCCAGCGGCAGGTCTTGTCGATGTTGGCCGAAGGCATGCCGAACGCCGAAATCGCCGACCGTTTGTCTTTGTCAGAGAACACCGTCAAGCTCTACGTGTCGGCAGTTTTGAAAGCGCTGAATGTCTCCAACCGAACGGAGGCGGCCTTGTTGGCCGCGAATTTGGAGAAGAACGTGCGGCGCCATTAGACTTTCAGTTCTCTCGGTGACTCGGTGACAGTTTACTAAATACACTACGTTTTGGGTATCGAGTTTGTTGTCCACCATATTTGGTGTATTTAGTAAACTGTCACCGAAATTTTGGAATTAGGGGTCGGCACGCACCGCGGTTTCTAACGCTGTCCGTAATCTCGCCGGGTCAATTGGTTTTTGAAGGACCAGAATATCGGGGTCTTGTTCGTCGTGGTCGACCGGGTCGCCGGTAATGATTAGGGCCGGGATGGCGCGGCCCGCCGCCCGGCGTAGGCGGTGAATTGTTTCCAAGCCTGAGGCACCGGGCAGGCGCCGGTCCGCGACGACCACGTCCAACGGTGTCGTCAGTGCCGCCGCAGCGGCGAGAGCCTCCATCGACGACGAAGCTGGAACGACGACGGCACCCCAATGCTCCAGCAGTGTGGTGGTCGCGTCCAGCACCGCGCCGTCATCTTCAACGACCATGATTGTGCGTCCGTCAAGCTGACCCGCGCGGGCCCGCCGCAGTTGCGCAACATGCTGGTCTGGTGTGCCACGGTCGACGCACGGCAGACGCAGGGCAAAAAGCGACCCACGGCTCGCTACGGAACGGACAACGATTTCATGGCCAAGTAATTCGGCCAAACGGTCGGCAATGGCCAAACCCAAGCCGAGACCACTTTCGGCCGCCGTGGTTGGTAGGCGCCGAAAGGCTTCGAAGGTCGTCGCGATCTTGTCATCCGGAATGCCGATACCGGTGTCCCAGACTTCGATTTGGCAGCTGTCCCCGTGACGTCGCAAACCCACCAATATGCGCCCGCGATCGGTAAAACGAATGGCATTGGCGACAAAGATCGCAATGATCCGTTCGGCCCAAATTGGATCGGAATCAAGCACCAGGCGCGACGGTACAGTGCGCAGCGACAGTCCCTTGACCTCGGCGCGGCCGCGATGCGATGCGGCGATACCATCGAGCAGACGTTGTGCCCGGAACGGCTCGACATCGGGTTGGATCGTGCCGGCTTCAAGGCGGCTCAGATCGATCAGCGACGTGAGCAGCTCATCGGTGGTTCGGGCGGCCAACTCCATGCGATCGAGCAAACGGTTCCGCGCGGTCGTGTCCATTTCGTTGCGTGCGGCGTCGAGCAGCAAATGCACGGCCTGAAGCGGTTGACGAATGTCGTGGGCCGCGGCCGCGAACAAGCCCAACCCAGCCGTCGCGGTATAGCCACTTGTCGCGTCGGTGCCAGCGTCGTCTCTTGTCGGCATTTGCGGATCGCCTCTGTTGGGATGTTGTTCCATATGCGTAGACGGTCGCGCCGTTTCTACCTTGATCTAAGTGTGGGTAATTCGGCGGGCACCGGGCCAAAAGGATCACGTCTCCGGGTACAATTTGCGCAGAGCAGAGGCAACTTAGGCGCGCCGAGCATGGCTCCCCAGCGCAATCGATCAGTTGATTTGCGGCCGTCAGGTAAAGTATCACCCTCGCGCAGACGTGCTGCTCTGCGTATTTTTCGACCGCCGCGGACACGCGGACTTAGAGTGAGCAACGTACAGCGTGCCCGCAGAACTTCGCATAATGGCTAGGCTCCATGGTCGGGCCTCCAACCCGGGCGGCGCCGAGCGCGCACGCCGCGCGATGTGTGCGGCGGCGTTGGGCATGGCGCAATGGGTTGTCCTGCCGCCGGTATCCCACGCCGACGATGCCGCCCTGCTGCGGCGGATCGAGGAGCAGGATCGCACCATCGCCGACCAAGATGCGCGCATCGAAGAGCTGGAGCGGACGCTGCGCCAAGTCCTCGATCGTTTAGATGACGATGGTGCGGCAGTGGCTCCGGTCGCGGCGCCAACACAACAACCATCACAGCCGGCCCCCGAAGTCGCTAGGCCCGCCGAACCCACGCCATCGCAAGGCCCGCAAGGGACGCCCGCGCCAACAGCCGTGGACGCCGAAGCCACCGCGAACAAAGACGATGAATTTGATCCGTTCGCTCAGCCCACCGCGGCGCGCGCCTATGATCCAGAGCGAGGCTTTTTCGGCCCCCTGCCGCGCCTGAAAACAGATGATGGCCGCTATTCGATCGGTCTGTTCGGCTTGTTGGAGACCGATGTGGCGTTGTACGACCAAGACGCCCAGGGCGACAATGAAACCACGCAGTCCCTGGCCGCGGACCTGTCCAGCGGGAGTGGCCTCAGGCGCGCCACGCTGGGCGTCAGCGGCCTGATCGACCGCGACTGGATTTACGCGTTTTCCTATGACTTCGCCGATCGTGGCGAAACACCCGCAGATGGCATCCGCGCCGGTTTGGTCATTTACCGCGGCTTCGACCCGATTTGGCTGGTCGCCGGTCAACAGGGCAATAGTGTTGGCATGGACGCTTCCACGCGATCGCCCGGCCGGCTGTTCATGGAAGCCGCGTCGCCCGCCAATCTCGCGTTTGCCGCCGGCACGCCGACCCTCGGCTTGTCCGGTGTGCTCCGTACCAAAAACTATTTTGGCCGCGTGGGCGTGTTCGGCGAGCCGCTCGACAAGACTTCAGACAGTGACGAGGGTTGGGGCATCCATGGCCGCGGCGTATGGATACCTATTGCTGATCGGAACCGTACACTGGCACTCGGCGGTTCCGCCTTTTGGCGTGAACCCAATACCGAGCGTGGTGTTGGGAATGTGGGCAATGTCAGCGGCTTTCAGATCCGGTCACGGCCCAGTTTCACGATCGATGACACCCGTTTGGTCGATACCGGCATTATTCCGCGAATAGACGATTACTACTATCTTGGCGCCGAAGCCGCCGCCGTTTATGGACCGTTCTCGCTGCAAGGCGAATACGCACATGTCGGCCTCAATCGCAAGAATGGTCCGAATGAGGTCGCGTTCCAAGATCTTGCTTTCGACGGTTACTATGTTCAGGGCAGCTATTTCCTGACCGGCGAATCGCGCAATTTCTATCCCCGGTTTGGGACGTTCTGGCGGGTTCAGCCGGCTTCCGACTTCAGCTTGTCGTCCGGCAATTGGGGCGCGTGGGAAGTGGCGTTGCGTTATAGCTCGTTGGATTTGGACGACGGCGTCGCCAACCTGGCAGGCGGTGGCATCCGCGGCGGCGTTTTGGAGAACTATTCCGTCGGGCTCAATTGGTATTTGAATGCTTTTGTGCGTGTGATGATGAACTACGTCCATTCGGACGCAGACAATCTCAGCGACACAGGCCTGAGCGAAGGCGACGTGGTCGATTCCTTTGGCGTGCGTTTGCAAATCGAATGGTAGTCGCGGTCCGCTACTCACCACCCAAATAAGGTCCCTCGCCCGCCAAACGGGCGAATTGGGTCGCGAAATTGGCCAGTGCTAGGCGTCCGGCTCCGGTGCGCGACAAGACCTTGCGGACGGTCCTACTGGCCTGGTCTGTTAGCCATACGCCGCGCAACGCCTGATCTTGCGTCGAGGCGTCGACGGTCGCGCGCGTTGCCAGCGCGTTGGCCGGGAACGTCATGTTTGTGCTTGCGCTGGCCGCCGTGACGATCCAGGCCTGCGTCAATTCGCCAGTGTCCAAGGTGCGGTTGCCGTTGAAATCATAGGCCTCAAGCCAGCGTAACGGTGCAATAACGGTCGGCAGATAAAGCCGCGCGCTCGGCAGAACCGGATCACCGAAACCAATCTCGGGCAATGGTGCAACCACATCTGCCCACGCTTGCGCCGCACCACTATCCCCCGACAGCCACAGCGCGTCGACATCCAACCGCGGGTAGTTCTCGACCGCCACGCAGCCGGTGCCCAGCAGCAACAACCCGGCGACCACAAACTTCGTCATTCGCCGCTGGCGCGGCTGGATCGGTTGTTTTTTCACGCTAGATCCTTGTTTAGGACGAGGTCACAAACGACCGGAAGACGCGGACGGCAATTGCGCCGCGCGACCGATGGGGCAGACTAAGCAATTGAACACGCCATTCCTATCGCCTGTTCGCGCCAATCCACTGGATATGTGCGAAAAGGTGCCTCAGGCATCCAAGTCCACGGACTTGGTGGCGGCGATTCGGGTTGAGGCCCTGGATCTTGCGGTGATACGCGCGATTCTCTTGGGGCAGGCCGGTGGCGCGGAGATTATTCGTTTTCCCAGGCGGCCCAAGACCCCCTGATCGACATCAGAACTTGATCCAACTTTGGCTCTGGTCCGGTGGTCGGCTGAGCAAAGCAATGATGCGCGCGCGCACGGCGTCGACTTCTGACGCCATATGCGGGTTATTGCGGCGATAGGTATCGACGTGGTTCCAGACGCGCGCGCGGGTAGCCGGATTCTTGCGCATATGTCGAACCGCATCGTCAATCGCTATGCGCCGTTCTCGCGTGTTCAAATGAGAAACCGCGCGCAACACGAGGATCGTGCCGGCCATCTCGGGATTGCTTTTCCGATGCGCTCGGTCGTCCTCATCGCCGCCGAACCGCCGGCGCACCGCATCGAGCGGCGTCGTGGCGTCGGGCCGATCACGATACGGGTTGGCGAGCAATCCTTCGAGGCTGAGCAGATTGTCGCTGCCTTCTTTTCCAACTTCGTCGGCCCTGGCGGGTGAGGCGACCATGACTGCGGCGATCAAGGCCAAGTTCCGCAAACATGCCAAAAGGTGTGACGAGTTGATCAACGGTAACGTCCTGCCGGTGACGGTCACGCGGTCCTCTGCCCGTAGGGGCCGGGTCGAGGACCCGCCCTATGGACTTATGCGGTGCGGTGCAGGCGGACAAGTCGCGCCGGGATCACGATAGCGCCGTGGCGACGAACGCGGGATAGGTTTTGGCCAGCGTCTCGCGCACCGGTCCGCGAATCAGCGCGCGTTCGGCGTCGCTCACGGCCAGCGTCTCAGGCACGGTATTGGGATACGCGAACGCGAAGCCGGTCGAGTCGATGACCTCATCCAGAGTGACACCGGGATGCAGGCTTTCCAGGCTGAATGCGCCGGCCTCTTGGTCAAATGTCATGACCGCCTTGCCGGTCACCAGAGCTTCGGGTCCACCGGGTCGATAGCCGCCTGCGGGGCCGCTTCCGGGGGCGCTGATAAAATCCACCCGCGGCACCAACACCCGGCGCGAATGTTCTTCGCGAAACAAAATCACCCGTGGCACCACGTAGTACAGGTAACCCGATCCGAACGAACCCGGAAAGCGCACGCGTGTGTCGGGGTAGTCGCCAACGCCAACCAAATTTATGTTGCCGGCGCCGTCGATCTGGCCGCCTGATAGAAAAAACGCGTCGACACGGCCGCTGCCGGCCAAATCGAACACTTCTCGCCCGCCGTCTGTGAGCGGAAAATGGGTTTGGCTGCCCAGAATGATGACCCGGGTGGCCCCCTGGCTTTGGGCTTCGACCAGCAGCGCGGCAGCGGCGGGAATGGGCGAAATGGCGCCGACAACGACCAGGCGCAGCCCGGCAATACGCCGCGCCAGTATGGCGATCAGAAGCTCGCGATGATGATCAACCATCGACCTGGCCGCACGAATTGCCCCGAATTATTCGGCGGCCATTGCGGCACCGAAGACGGTCCGATCAAGATAGGCATCGAAACCATCCTGTGTGCGCGCGGCCGCAACGTAATCCTTCATGTGCGCGTCGTCGGCCGGGTAAAGGTCGGCGAAAGCCAGCGGCCAGGCGCCGTGGTCGGCTTCAGCGACCGCATCGATATAAATGTTTGGCACGGTCCCAGCTGCCGTGACCGGATCATCGAGCAAGTTGCCATCGACCAGGGTTTCGACGGTGACCAGACTATGGCGCGCGGCATGGGCCATGGTCATCAATTCGCGCCGCAGCCCCACCCACACATTGCCGTGGCGATCGCCGCGTGGCGCATGAAATAGCGCGATATCCGGTGTGATCGCGGGGATCAGGACGATTGGATCGGCGACGGAATCCTCGGCGAATGGATTGTTGATGGTGCGCCAATCCGGGCGATGGCGTACCAGATCGGATCCGATCAAACCGCGCAACGGCATGAACGGAACGCCTTTTTCGGCCGCTTGCAAGCCGGCGTGAAGGGCTGGACAGGTCGTGTCTTGGACCCGCAACCGGCCGTTTTCCACAGCCGCCCGAAAACGCGGCGCGCCGCCATACTCGCCCAAAGTGACGGCCGCCGTTTCCAATCCCGCAACGCAGCCGGCGCCAATCAGCCAATCAGCCATTAGGCCGCAAGTGGGGCCGCCGATTAGATGCAGGTTCTTGGCGCCACGGCGAATCAAGGCGCCGGTGGCGGCCATCGGCACACCATTCGCATCGGTAGGAGCCACCAAGCTGCTGCCATCGGCGACCATGGCCGCGAGTTCGTCAATATTCACAATAGGTTGGTGATGATCCATGGGGCCTCCGTGGGCGCTAAACCTGGCCGCGCCCTATGGCGTGAAGCCTATGGTTTTCCGGCGCCGTATGCAAATCGTTGTGCGGTGCGCTTTACGCCGCGCAGCCGCTCGAAGGTCGCAGGGCTGCTCTGCGGCGGGTCACACTTGTGCCTGAAACGCCAAGGATCTAGCTATGTCATAGGGAAGTTGTTTTGTGCTTTAGATTGAACGCATGTTCGCGCTTCACAGCGCCCGGAGGTAAAGTTTGAGTATGGTCCGGAAAGGTGCGGCGTAGATGGATCGATTTTTTCGCTTATTCGCAAAAAGGGCTAACGCGAAGGTGATTGGATGGTAAAGGGGCGGAACGTCTTGTTCAGCCTCGGTGTTATCGCAGCCTTGGCCATCGGCGGTGTTTATGGCGCGGATTGGTGGGAGCGCCAGCAGTACATCGTCACCACAGACAATGCTTATGTGCGCGCCCATCTGACCGTGATCAGTCCGGAAATCGACGCCCATGTCGAAACCGTTCATGTGGTCGCCAACGACTTTGTCCGTGCGGGTGACATACTGGTCACGTTTAGCGCCAGTTCATACGAAGCAGCGGTTGACACCGCGCGCGCCGAGCTCGCCGCCGCCGAGGCGGATCTGACCAACGGTCAAGCATCAATCGAGAATGTCACCGCGCGGCGCCAATTGCAGCATGCCTTGATCGCCCAGGCCGACGCACGCCTTGCTTCGGAACGCGCCGCGGCGGAGCAAGCCGGCCGCGATCTGGAACGCTATGAACGGCTCATGGAACGGCAGACCGGCAGTCGGCAAAAGTTCGAAGAGGCCCTGACCGCGCGGCGTCAGGCGACCGCGGCTGTCGCACGGGCTGAAGCGGAGCAGCAGGCCGCGCGCGAAGCACTGACGGTGATCGACAGCGAAATGGGCCAGATGGACGCTGACATCGCGCGCCGTCAGGCCATGGTCGCCCGGGCAGAGGCGCGCTTGGACCAGGCCGAGCTGGCATTGTCGGACACGTTGGTGATTTCGCCGGTTGACGGCTTCATCGGCAATCGCAAGGTCGAACCGGGCATGTATATGGAAGCCGGTTGGCCCATGATGTCCGTGATTCCAACCTCGGAAATTTGGGTGACGGCGAATTTTAAGGAAACGCAAGTGCGTCGCTTACGGTCTGGCCAGATCGCGGAACTGAGAATCGATGCCTTTCCGGATCAACCGGTCGAAGGTCGGGTCGATAGTTTGGGCGCCGCCAGCGCCGCCGAATTTAGCTTGCTACCGGCCCAGAACGCCGCCGGCAACTTCGTTAAAGTGGTACAACGTATCCCAGTGCGCATTCTGTTTGACGTGCCGCCCGCGCTTGAGGGGCGGATTGTCCCCGGCATGTCGGTGATCGTTACGGTCGACACGCAAACAGCGCCGGAAGGTGGCGCGTTGGCGAGCACGGTCGCGGCGGTTCCAAACCAGGAATAGCTGCCCGGTGGAGCGGTTGGGCGCCACCAAGGCAACCGTTTTCAGTCGTGGCTTTCAATACTCCAAAAGAACGGCACCGGCGACGGGATCAAGCCCGTTAACGATGTCCGATAGGCGATCGGATTGTAGTACTGGCCCCAAAGACCATGGGTGACCACCTCGAAGGCGCGGGCTTGAACGTCCGCGGCAATCGCCGCGCGAGCCTCGGTGTCGGTGGTTTCGGCATAACGGTCGCGCAGGGCTTCAATCTTGTCGTCGCAAGGCCACCCGAACCAGGCCCGCGCCGTACAACCGCCAGAGATAGCAATATTAGACACCGGGTCTTGCGCGTCGACCGCCATTGACCAGGTGTGGAAAATGTTCCAACCGCCGTCCGCCGGTGGTGCCTGCACCGTGCGCCGCGAGGTCAGCGTACTCCAATCCATGGCTTGCAAATCCACTGTCATGCCGGCGGCGCGCAGCAATTGGGCGGTGACCAGCGATGCGCTCGACAACACGGCGATGTCGGTTGGCTGCAAAATCACAACCGGTGTGCCGTCATAGCCGGCCTCCGCCAACAGATCACGCGCGTGCGCCACGTCATGGGCCATCAGCGCCTCGGCACCGACGTCGCTTTCGTGGAGCGTCCCGCAGGCAAAGATCGCCGGGCAAGCGCGCCAATAGTCCGTATTGCCGACCGCAGCTTGCATATAGGTGTCTTGATCGATCAGCCACAGCACGGCTTGGCGGACGCGCACATCGTCGAAGGGTGGGTGCAAATGATTCATGCGCAGCCACCCTTGAACGCCGAGCGGATCAAGATTTTCCACAACGACGTCGGGCGCTGTTTCCAAGATCGGCAGCAAGTCATGGGGCGGCAGCTCGAGATAATCGACTTCACCCGCGATCAGCGCGTTCATGGCCGTCGCCGCGTCTGGAATATAATGCCACTCGACCCGGTCAACCTTGACCACTTTGCCGCCGGCGCCGAAGCTCGCTGGTTCGGCGCGCGGCACATAGGCGTTATTGCGTACGTAGACGACCTTGGTGCCCGGCACCCACTCGGCGGCAACGAAACGGAACGGGCCGGAACCGATCATCTCCGGCACTTGTTCGAACGGATCTGTTGCCGCCAGCCGCGCCGGCATCATGAACGGCACGTTGGAGCTGATTTTGCCCAGCGATTCCAACACCAGGCCATAAGGCTTGGCCAGTTCCAGGGTAAACGTATCGGCGTCGACGGCGCGCAGGTCCTTGGTCGCGTCCATCAACTTTTGCCCCATGCCGTCGCGCGCGCCCCAGCGGCGAATCGATGCCACGCAATCCGCCGCGGTGACCGGCGCGCCGTCATGCCAGACGAGCCCGTCACGTAACGTAAAAGACCAGACCAGGCCGTCGTCACTGACCGACCAGCTGTCAACCATCTGTGGCTGCACGTCGAGGTTTTCATCGAGCGCGAATAGCGTGTCGTAAACCATGTAGCCGTGGTTTCGGGTGATATAGGCCGTCGTCCAGATGGGATCGATGTTCTTCAGATCGGCGTGGGGTACGACGCGCAGCACGCTCTCCGCGGCGTCCGGGGCCGGCCCCCATGGGCGCAAGGCTGCGGCAAGAACGATCGCTGCGGCCCAACAACGTCTGCGCAAACTGAGCATCATCCAGATCCTCTCACCAGTGGCGACGTCCTCTGTCGGCGCCATGATAGCATTCTGGCGCGCCGCCCACGTCGGACCTGCCCCGGATTTCGGTGAGCGATCAGATCAAGGGAGCCGTGCGTGGCGCAACATTGACCCACTGGCGTGTCGGGTCCTAGGCTGCATGACTCGTCCGCGATCAGCATTCACTAGGTGCGAACGACCGAAAGGGCCTTGAAGACGATGAGCGAAAAACCACAGAAATTCTCCGTCAGCTACGCTAAGGATGCTGTCTATAAGCCGGGTTTGCGCGACTTCATGGAGTATCGCGATCTCGGCATCGATGGCGCCACCCATGGCAAAGTCCGCGCCCATGTCATCCGGGTCAAGCAAGACCAAGAGGGCGATCAGGACATGCACACCACCGGCCCGCACCAGCATTTGCTGGACTTCCAGATGTTTTATGTGTTGAACGGCTGGATCAAGTTCATCTATGAGGGCCAGCAGGGCGAGATGACCTTCCGACGCGGCGACTGCGTGTTGCAACCGGCCGCCATTCGCCATAACGAACTTGCCTGTTCGGACGATCTTGAAGTGTTGGAGATCTATTCCCCCGCCGAGCACGAAACGCGCGTCGTCGACAGCGTGCCGGGACACACCGCCGAAGCCGCCGAATAGAACTCCAAACCCGCCCGGCGCGATGCGTTGGCATCGCGCCGTCGCGATCTTGCTTCAGGTCGCGGCGGCCATGATCACCGCTTCCTGGTCCTCGGGCACATAGAAATACGAGCCCGGGCGGAAGTCGTAACCCAAATCGCCGAGCAGGCGCCGTTGCCGCGGCGAGCACCGGTCAAGCACGCCTTGCGGTGGCGCGCCAAAGTCGTACCAGCGGACGAACATCTGACAATAGTTGTAAAGCAAAGTCTTGCGCGCGGTGCCCGAATTGTTGGGCGCGGGCCCGTGCCACAGCGCATGGGGAAACAGATAACAATCGCCGGCCTTGCCCGTCAGCTGCGCGGCGCCCGGCGCGTGCGGATGCGGCGCGCGGTCCGTGCCTTCCGGAAACGGCCGCATATGGCTGCCGGGAAAGACGGTAAAATTGCCGCTGTCGGGTTCGGTGACATCGGTGAGCAAATACATCGCTTTCATCGCCAGCGGCCGGCTGGTCTCGGTCACCCGCACGCGCCGCTGTGCTTCGCCGCCGTCGGTGTGGGTATAACCCCGAAACCCGTCGTTGGACGCGCGCACGATCGCCTGCGACATGGAAAACTGGATGTAGGGCCCCATGATGTCGACAATCAGATCGAATACGCCGGGCCGGTCAATCAAGTCGATGAAGGTTTGGTCATAGGCCAGTAGGTCGCGCCGGTCCATGAACGCGCCCGGGTCAAGGTTGCCATGTTCGACCCAGGCATAGTGGCCGAGCGGCATTTGTTTGGGCGCCGGTTCATAGCCGGGCAATGTGCGGATTCGATCGATGGCGCGGCTGAAGCTGTCGACTTCTTCCGGACTCAACGCGCCTTCGAGCTGGATATAGCCGTCTACCGCCCATTGCTCGCGCTGCAAGTCGGTCAGTGTACCCATGCCGTTGTGGCTCATGATGTTCAGTACCTCCGCATCAATCGGCGATGGACACCGGCGATACCGTGCGGCCAAGCTTCAGCTATATTTCTTCGGCGGCTGCGGGTTGTTTGCCGGATTGGTGTCGTGTTTTGATAGCCTGGTCACGATGTCACCGCCGACCAACGCCAGCAAGTCGGCCTCAAGCGCATCTGCCTTGTCTTGGGCGTAGACCTCGTCGCCGCCAACGTAAAGTGTGAACGACTTGATGTATTTCGCTTCCTTGGCGGGGTCCTCGATCGTTGCTTTGGTCCACTTGTAAAGCGGATATTGCGCGACGCCGTTTTCTTCGGCTTCGGCGACATAGCCGGCAAAGGCATCAAATTGGCATTTCAGCTGGGCGTCGTGCCGGTGCAAGATATCCGCCAGCGGGCGCAGTGACGGATCGTCCGGATCGCGCCGCGCTGTGCGTGCCGGCTCGTCGTGAAGATAGATCCGCACTTGGTATTGCCAGGTTTCGCTCATTGCGGGTTGTCTCCTTTATCCGCTCTTGGCACCTGGCACCATGCTAAGCGGCCCGCGGGCTGGCCTCAAGAGCCCGCGCTCAGCCGCCGCTATTGACCTGCCGTTCGGCATCATAGGCACCGGCTGGTAGCTCGTGGGCGATGCCTTTATGGCAGTCGATGCAGGTTTGTCCCTCGTCGATGGCTTCGGTGTGGCGTCGGCCGGAGCGCGATTCCTGCAAGGTCAGATCCATATATTCGAAACTGTGGCAGTTGCGGCATTCGCGCGAGTCCGTGCGCTTCATCGTACGCCACACGCGTTTCGCCATGTCCAGCCGCGCGGCTTCAAATTTCTCGCGCGTGTTGATTGTCCCGGCAAAGTGATGAAACAGCTCATTGGTTGCCTGAATCTTACGCAGTACTTTGTGAATCCATTCCTTGGGCACGTGACAGTCGGGGCAGGTCGCGCGCACGCCGGTGCGATTGACGTAATGAATCGTTTCCCGGTACTCGCGAAACACATTTTGGTCCATCTCATGACAACTGATACAAAAAGTCTCGGTGTTGGTCAGCTCCATCGCCCAGTTAAAGCCACCCCATAAGACCACGCCGGCGACCACGCCAACGCCCAGCAACGTGCCCAATGCATAGGTGCGGCTCGGCCGCGTCAAGTGAGTCCACGCCCGCCGCCAGCGTCCGTCGCCGCCACTGTCATTGCCATGTTCGTCGTCGCTCATAATGCCCCCCTTTGTTCGAACCTCGTTTCAGTCCGAGCCGGCCCTATTCGATGTCAAAAGCGGATTGAAATCGGTTGCGACGCAATTCGCGCGCGTTCACTTGTGGCACGTGGCATTGGGTACAGAACCAACGGGTACGTGCGACCTGATCCAGCGCCACGCCATTGCGATCGATATAATGTGTCTCGCTAATTTTTGGCGCGCCCTCTTCAATATTGTGCGGCCAATCATGGCAGCGCATGCACTGGTTAACTTTGAGGTTGATTTGATATTTCACGATGTTGTGGGGAATCATCGGGGGTTGTTGACGATAGGCGCGCGCGAAACGGCCGCTGTCGGTGTTCTGCCGCCGCACGTCGTCGGCAGCAGGCAGGTCCTCGATGGCGGCCGGACCACGCAACGAGGTGACCGCGCCATCTTGTGCGCTGGTCTGCGCAGATGGTATCAGCCAGGCCAGTAGCAGGGCCAAACCTACGGCGACATTTCGTGTTCGCCCATTCGAATGCCTGATCACGGTTCCTTCCTCCCTCTCAGAGTGCCGCGCGCGTGCCTGGATTGACCATGTGCGCGGTCGCGCCACGGGGCGCGGCCGCGCGCCGGTCAAAGCGAGTCCCAAAGCCAAAAACGTTCTTCGTGCACACATCGATACAACGACCGCACTTGGTGCAATCTGACGACAGAATCAACGGGCTGGCAGCGGCCGTGTCAGCGCCGCGCGCCAACGCCGACGCGATTTTGCGACGCGCCAACGCCGGCGCGATGACCTGTGGTTCCGGACAAACCGCATAGCAATCCATGCAATCGTCGCAAGCCGCGCGGCCGGCGGCGCCGACCCGCACCACACTGGCGCGGCCGAGCAAGCCGTAAAATGCGCCGACCGGGCACAAGCGGCCGCACCACCCGCGTCGGCTAACAAACAGATCAAACAGAAAAACGGCCACAACGACGGTCCATGCCCAACCGATCCCAAAAATCAGGCCGCGATGCATCATAGAAACAGGATTGATCAGTTCCCAGGCGATGGTGCCGGACAGCGCCGCGACAATCACTGTCGCGCCGAGTAGCCACAGGCGGGTTTGACGTCTCGGTTGCCAGCCTTTTTGCTCAAGGCCCAACTTGGTCCGCAACCACGCCGCCAAATCGGTGACCGGATTGATCGGACACACCCACGCGCAATAGACGCGCCCGCCAACAATCGCATAGCCGACGGCAACGATCAGGGCACCAAGGATTGCGGTCAGCGCCGGCCAGTGACCGGCGGCAATCGATTGAACCAGCACATAGGGGTCGGTGAGCGGCACTGTGTCCAGCACCAAGCTGGCGGTCAGGTTGCCCTTGAGCCACCACACACCGAACAGGGGCCCGGCCAAGAACAACGCCATAATGGCGACCTGACTGCAACGGCGGGCGATCAGCCAGCGATGGCGCGCGAACCAACCGGACTGTGTGTGCGTGGTGCTCATGGTTCGAACGTGCGCACCGGCAGCGCCATCTTGCGCGCGCCAGGGCGCCGATCTGGCAGGTCGATCACATCGTCGACCAATGGCCGCCCGCGTTTGTTCTTTTCTTCCCAGCCGAGTCGGTAGTGGCTGCCGAGCGCGCCGACCGCGATCGCGTCCGGCAACACTTTGATCGCGGCCTCGTCCAGCACGCAGGCATATTCGCACTTGCCGCAGCCGGTGCAGGCGTCGGCATGCACGGTCGGTACGAAAATCGCGTGTCGGCCGGTGCGTTCATTGTGCTGTTCCTCCAACGTAATCGCCGTGTCGAACAGCGGACAGACGCGATAGCACACGTCGCAACGCAGGCCGAGAATGTTCAAGCAGGTTTCATGGCCGACCAGCACCGCAACGCCCATACGGGCGTCGTCGATGTTGTTCAGACTGTGATCGAGGGCGCCGGTCGGACACGCCGCGACGCAGGGCACGTCTTCGCACATTTCGCACGGTACCTCGCGTGCGATGAAATAAGGCGTGCCTGTGGTGGGTGGCGTGCCCAGACGGGCGAGCCGCAGTGTGTCATAGGGGCAGGCGCGCACACATAGACCACAGCGCACGCAGGCGCCGAGAAAATCGCGTTCCGCGCGGGCGCCGGGCGGCCGCAAAGCCTGCGCCGGCCGCGACAACGCCTGACGCACCCACAAGGCGAGTGTCAGGCTCCCGATCCCGACCGCGCACAGCATGCGCGCCATATCGCCAAACATACGCCGGCGTGTCACCGACCCCGCGCGGCCCGGTGTTGACAATCTAGCCATGAAAACACCGCCTCATTTCAGGCCAATACCCGTTGCTAGAGCGGTATCCGACAATATTGAACCATTCTGCCGGAGCGCCTTTTCGCCAAGATCAAGTCGCTGTCCGCAGGGCGTATCGGGAATACGGCCAAGGGCAGCGACGCAGAGATTGGCAAAAAGGTGCCCGGCCCTGCGGGTTCGCGACCGGCCGGCGACCACTTTGTCGGACGGCTTGCCCGATGCGCCAGCATCGCGCTGCGCCGCCCTTCGCGTGGATCGCCACGCCGGGCCGCGAACAGAATTGATTCAATATTATCGGACACTGCTCTAGGCCCGCACCACCCGGACGGCGCATTTCTTGAAATCGGTTTCCTTCGAAATCGGACAAGTGGCATCCAGCGTTAGTTTGTTGACCAGTTGGCTGGCGTCGAACCAGGGCACAAAGACCATGCCGGGCGGCGGCCGGTTGCGGCCGCGCGTTTCGACCCGGGTGACCAAGGCGCCGCGTCGTGATTCGAGGCGCACCTCCATGCCGCGCTTCAGGTCACGCGCCTTGGCATCGTCCGGATGCATATAGACGACCGCATTCGGGAACGCCCGATACAATTCGGGCACGCGCCGCGTCATCGATCCCGAATGCCAATGTTCTAACACCCGGCCGGTCCCCAACCACAAATCGTAGGTCTCATCGGGGACCTCAGCGGGCGGTTCGTAGGGCAAGGCGAAGATGTTCGCACGGCCATCGGGTTTGCCGTAAAACGCCACGCCCGCGCCTGCCTCGACATAGGGGTCGTAGCCTTCGCGGAACCGCCACAATGTCTCTTGGCCGTCGACCACCGGCCACCGCAGCCCGCGTGTCGCGTGATAGAGCTCGTATGCCGCCAGGTCGTGGGCCTTGCCGCGACCGAATTCGGCATACTCTTCGAACAGTCCTTTTTGGACATAGAACCCAAACCGCTCCGACTCGTCGTTGGCGAAGCCGGCCGGCAACTGCTCCAACGGGAATTTGTCGACCTCGCCGTTGCGGAAAAGGATCTCGAACAAGGTCTTACCGCGATACTCGGGCTTCATGGCCAGCAATTCATCGGGCCACACCTCTTCGACCAGAAACCGCTTGGAAAACTCCATGACCTGCCAAACATCCGATCGCGCATCGCCCGGCGGGTCCACCTGTTGGCGCCAAAATTGCGTGCGCCGTTCGGCATTGCCATAGGCGCCTTCTTTTTCGACCCACATGGCGGTGGGCAAAATCAAATCCGCGGCGGTGGCGGTGACAGTCGGATAGGGGTCCGAAACCACAACAAAATTGTCCGGATTGCGATAGCCGGGATAGGTTTCCTCCATCATATTGGGCGCGGCTTGCATATTGTTGTTGCACATCACCCAATAGGCATTGAGCTTGCCATCTTTAAGCATGCGATTTTGCAAAACCGCGTGATAGCCTGGTTTGCTGGGGATGGTTCCCTCGGGCAACTGCCATTTCTCTTCCGCGATACGGCGATGCTCCTCCTTCATCACCACCATGTCGGCGGGCAAACGATGGGCAAAGGTGCCGACCTCGCGTGCCGTGCCGCAGGCCGAGGGCTGCCCGGTCAGCGAAAACGGCCCATTCCCGGGTTCGGAAATCTTGCCGGTCAAGAGATGGATGTTGTAGATCAGATTGTTCGCCCAAGTGCCGCGGGTATGCTGATTGAACCCCATGGTCCAGTAAGACACCACCTTGCGGTCCGGGGCGGCATAAAGCTCGGCCAGGCTTTCCAAGTCTTGCGCTGGTACACCCGATAGTTCACTCACTTTGTCGACCGTGTAATCGGCGACAAATGCCTTGAATTCTTCAAAGGTCATCGGCTCGGAGCCGCCGGCCTTGCCCGCATTGCTCGCCGCTTGTTCAAGCGGATGATCGGGCCTCAAGCCGTAGCCGATGTCGGTATTGCCGCGTCGGAAATTGACGTGGTTGTCAACGAACGCTTGGTTGACTCGCCCAGTTTGGATGATGTGATTGGCGATGTAGTTGAGAATCGCCAAATCGGTTTGCGGGTGGAACACCACGCCCAAATCGGCCAATTCAAAGTTCCGATTCTCAAAGGTCGACAACACGGCAACGCGGACATGGTCGGCGGTCAGGCGCCGATCGGTCAGGCGCGACCACAGGATCGGATGCATCTCCGACATGTTGGCGCCCCACAAAACGAACGCGTCGGCGTGTTCCAGATCGTCATAGCAGCCCATCGGTTCATCGATGCCGAAAGTGCGAATAAAGCCGGCAACGGCCGAGGCCATGCAATGGCGGGCGTTGGGATCGATATTGTTCGATCGCAGACCGGCTTTCATAAACTTGGCGGCGGCATAGCCTTCCCACACCGTCCACTGGCCCGACCCAAACATGCCGACCGCCGTCGGGCCCGTTTTTTTCAACGCGGCCTTCCATTTCTCGGCCATGACATCGAAGGCTTCGTCCCACGATACCGGTTCGAATTCGCCTTCCTTGTCGAACCGACCGTTGCGTTTGCGCAAGAGTGGCGTCGTCAGACGGTCTTCGCCATAAAGGATCTTCGACAGAAAATAGCCCTTGATGCAGTTGAGGCCGCGATTGACCGGGGCGTCCGGATCGCCCTGGGTGGCGACAACCCGGCCTGATTTCACACCGACCAACACGCTGCAGCCGGTGCCACAGAAGCGGCATGGTGCCTTGTCCCACCGAATGTCGTTACCGTCGGCGGCGTGCGCCGATCGGTCCCGGGTCAAATTGATGCCGGCGACGGCGGCCGTCGCGGCCGCGGCCTGGGCTTTGACGAAGTCACGCCTCGATAGCTTCATGTTCCATCTCCTCTGCCGGCTCGGCGTGGTGGTAAACAAGATTGGCGGCAAGGACGCCGGGTATTCGTTGAATTCGGATCAGGGGGTGGATCGAGCCCGTGGCCGCGGTGCCGTCGATCGTGATTACGATCCGGCCGTCGGGGCTGGTTGAGTGGATTTCGACGCCGGCGCACCTGGCGAGGGCCCTTTGAACCGCCGCCATGCGTGCCGGTTGGGCCATAACCAAAACACCCGATATGTTGAGGCTGTCCATCGATTCTCCTCAGGCTGAACGAGACTCTGGGCGTGCACGTACCGCAATGGCGCCGACCGGGCACACGCTGACGCAGGCGCCACATCCGGTACAAGCGGTGTTTGTGATGGCGGGCCGCCCCCCGGCACCCAGCGCGGTATCAAACCGAATCGCCTCAAGCGCGCAGTGCTCCTGGCATGTGCGGCAAATGACACCACGACCGCCCAGACAGTCAGCACCGACCTCTGCGAACGCAGTCCACGGTCGGCTGATTGGCGCCGCGTGCGCCAGATGCAGGGCGCCGGATGGGCAAACATCGACACAGCGGCCGCAAAACGTGCAGGCGCCGGCGCTGAAATCGACAAATGGCAGACCGTCTTCGTCGCGTGCCAGAATGCCCTCAGGACAGGCACTAATACAGCGGCCGGAGCTGTTGCACAGCGCGTCGAAATTGCCCTGTTCAGCGGACCAAGGCGGGCGCAGTTGGTGGCGATCACGTGTCAGCCGCCCGCGAATCAAGTCAAATCGGCTGATCGACCCCACCGTCGTCATTCCCGCTGTACGCCCATACCGTGCTGCATTCGTGGCTTATGCGGCCAAAAGAATAGAAACACCACGCATGCTAACGGGGCGACGCGGCGCGTGCCTTGATGTCTGTCAATCCCGCGCCGGTCGCGTCGCGGGTGCGTCCGTTTGATCATACCCGTCGGCCATGGTGTTGCCCAAGCCGCCGTCGATGAATGGCGCGGTGGCACCGCCGCGACGTGCACCATGGCGAAGATTCGCGAGCGGTCCCGTCCGCGCCTATTTGATGTAGCCGAGCTCCTCCCACAACGCGTAGTCCTTGCGAAACGTGCTCAGCGACTCCCAGGCGCGGGCGAAGTCCGCGTCCTTGGCGGCTTCGTCGGCGACCACCTCATCCCACGCCGTGGCAAACGCCGCCAACATCTCAGGCGACCAACTGTGCAGTTCAACGCCATGGCCCTGCAGGGTCTTGAGGGCGGTGAACTGGGTTGCTTCACCCTCGGCCAGGCTATGGCGGATATTGTCGCCACATGCCATTTCGATCATGGCCTTTTGGCGTTCCGACAGCGTGTTCCAGCGTTCGATGTTGATCAGAAGCTCGCCCAGACTGGCCGGCTGATGCCAGCCTGGGAAGTAATAATGCTGCGCGACTTGATAAAAGCCGAGGTCGAGGTCGATCGCCGGCATGGAGAACTCGGTCGCGTCGATCGTGCCGAGTTCCAAGGCTGGGAATATATCGCCGGGCGCCAGTAATTGTGTCGAGACGCCGAATTTCTCCATGACCAAGGCGCCCAAGCCAAAGAAACGCATCTTCAGGCCGTTGAGATCGTCGACAGATGTGATCGTGTGGCGAAACCAACCCGACCCTTCCGGTGGGATAATCTGGCAATGCAGCGCGTAGATATTGTGGCGCTGATAGATTTCACGAAACAGTTCCTCGCCACCGCCATAATAAAGCCAAGCTAAATATTCGCCCGGTCGGGGACCGAACGGGATTGCGGCGAAGATTTGCATCGCCGGCAGTTTTCCGGCCCAAAATCCGGGGCTCGAACAGCCGGCGTCGATGGCGCCGGAAGACACCGCGTCGAATATTTCAAGCACCGGCACCAACGCACCGGGCTCAAAGAACTTGAGCTCGATTTCGCCACCGGTCGCGGCCACCAATCGTTCGGTGAATTGCAGGCAATGGGTTCCTGCGATCGGCAAAGAACTGGCGAAGGCGCTGGCCATTTTCCAACGCACCGGTTCGGTCTGGCCGCTCGACGTTCCGTCGGCCTGGTCCTGCGCCGTCGGTGCCGGCTGCAGGACAAACCGTCCAATGGCCAAACCGATGATCAATGCGGCAATGGCGATCGCCGAAGATTTCATGATTTCCCTCTCCTGTGCCGCGAGACAAGCGGGCCGTGGCCCGCGTGTCCACAGTGAGCAACCATCATCACCTGTCCGAAGCCGACCGCAAGCGCCAATGCGCGGTCGGTGGCGTATCCGATTTCTTGATCTGTGATGGCGCGGCGGTCCGCGTGCCAGCCTATAAGCTCTGCTGGACTTGGTCTTGATCCGTGTCCATAAACACCTGGATCAAGGGCGGAGCCGGGTTTGTTTGGGATGGGCACATGACAATCCACAGGCGCGTTTTGGAATGGCAAGCCGCGCATCCGACAATCACCTGGATATTTTGGGGAATTGTCTGGCTGATCGTGTTTGTGTTGCTGCTGTGGCCGCAAACAGCGAGTTAGGCGAATGATGCGCAATTTCGCCAGGTTTCGCGGCGCTTTGGCATGTGCGGCCATTGCGATCAGCGTCGCGGGCGGCGCGCTGACACTTCGCGCCAGCGGTGTCGGCGACGCGGCAGCGGGGCGCCTGTTGGCGGCGCGCCATTGTGGCCGTTGCCACGGAATTGGCGATGCCACCCAAAGCCCTTTGCCGCAGGCGCCCTTGTTCAGTGCGATCGCGCGCGCCTGGCCGCCGGATCACTTGGCCGAAGCACTGGCCGAGGGGATTGTGGTGGGGCATGCGGCTATGCCGGCCTTCGTTTTTTCGACACCGGAAATCGATGACTTGTTGGCGTACATGAAGGCGATCACCCAGGATTGAACAGACTCAACGGCGGCTGCGGCAGGCCTTATTTCTGAAAGTCCAACAGGCAATTGTTGGACGGCATATCGATGGCGTCAACCAACCGCAGACCGTGGCGGCGTGCCGCGGCTTCGACATCTATGATGTCGCGCACACCCCATTGCGGATTGCGGTGGCGCAGGCTGGAATCGAAATCGATATTGCGATCCGAAAAATGGCGGCCATCGCGCAGGAAGCAGCCATAGCATAACAGGCGTCCGCCCGCCGGCAACAGGGCTTCGGCACCCGCCAAGATACCTTCGGTGGCCGCCCATGGCGCGATATGAAGCACGTTGACGACGACCATGGCGGCAACCGGGACGTCGATCGTGCCCCACCAGCGACTCTGCGTCGCATCGATATTCAGCGGTGCTTCCAAGTTCTCGCTATGCACCTCCGCCGTCCATGCCGCGATGCTGGCGCGCGCTTCGGAACTGGGATCACTCGGCAGCCACATCAAGTGGGGAAAGGTGGTGGCGAAAGCGCAGATATGTTGGCCGGGGCCGCTTCCGATTTCCAACACCCGGCCTTGGACGGGTAGGCGCGGTCGCAAGGCTTCGATGATCGGAGCCAAATTGCGCGCCGCGGCTGGCGAAATGTGGCGTACCTGGTCGCGGGTATCGCGACTCACCGCCGCCCAATAGGCCGACGGTTCGGACCAGCTGGCCTTTTCTTCGTCGTCCAATTCTCGGCCGCCAGAGATCATTGTCGCGTTGCGGCCGGCAGTGCGGGAAAGCCGGCCCGCATGTAGATAATGGTTTGCCAGATCTCAGGCTCGTCAAGCTTGTCTTTGAACGCCGGCATGGCCGAGCCGAACGCCGCGCCGCCCTCCGCGATCGACCACAGTAAATAGCCGTCGATTGCCTGCGGCCGTTCGATCATGAAGGCCAGCAACGCCGGTGAGGGGCGCAAGTCATTGCCGGCATCGCCGTCGCCCATGCCGTTGGCGCCATGACAGGCGGCGCAATGGGCCGCGTATACGGCGCCACCGTCCCCAACGAATTTCGATGTCGCCGGATAGGGACTAAAGCGGTTGCGATATTCCACCGGCACGCCGCCTTGAATGAACTCGCGATGGCGCTGGCTGCGTTTGGCCATTGCCTCGGCAATTGCCTCGGAATCTGCGTCAATGGCCGTGTCCGGATCGCAGCACCAATAGTCTTGGCCCTCCGCCATCACCGAATCTTGTTGGGCAAATCCGCCCTGCGGCGGGAACGCAAACAACCACACGGCACATATGCCGATGACATAGCCGAACCGCCGCAATGCCGCATTTTTCATCGCTCGCCGCCGCCTTTCATTCGTTATCAGTCACGTAACCCTAGCCCGGTCGGCACGGATCATGCCAGACATGGATCAAGCGCGCCCATCTTTCGACGCCCGTGCACGCGTGCGGTATTTGCGCTAGCCTTAGAGACAAAAGGTCGGGAGGACAGTATGAAACGCATGGCCATCGGTTTGGTGTTGTGGAGCACGTTCGCGACGGCGGCATGGGCGGCGGGCGATCCAATGCCGCGCGTGGACCCCGAAACCGTCGGTTTGTCCAGCGAACGGCTGGGCCAAATCACGGCCGTGATCGGTGAAGAAATCGAAAACGGTGAACTGCCGGGCGCGGTGGTGCTAGTCGCGCGACGGGGAAAGACGGCTCTGTTTGAAGCCATCGGCTTTCGTGATCGCGCGGCCGCGGCGCCGATGACGGCCGACGCCATTTTCAGAATCTATTCCATGACCAAGCCAATCGTCAGTGTCGCAGCGATGACACTGGTCGAGGATGGCAAGATGCATTTGGCGGAACCGATCTCGAAATATCTACCGGCATTCAGTGAGATGACTGTGGCCGTCGCGGGGCAGGATCCCGAGACCGGCGCCGAGACGGTCGACATGGTGGCGGCGGCGCGACCGATCACGGTGCAGGACCTGTTGCGCCACACGTCAGGCCTCGGTTATGCGTTTCTCGGCGATCATCCGGCGTTGACCGCGGTCCGCGAGGCCGGATTGGCGTCGTTTTCGCTCGACATGACCATTGCCGAATATGCGCGGGAATTGGCCGCGTTGCCGCTGGTCTGGCAACCCGGGACAACGTGGGAATACGGCCGTTCGTCGGATGTTTTGGGGGCCTTGGTCGAGGCCGTGTCCGGTCGACCGCTGGATGACTTCGTTGCGCAACGCATCCTCGGACCGCTCGGCATGGTCGACAGCGGCTTTTCGGTGCCACCGGAAAAACACCAGCGTATCGCCGCGCCGCAGCCCTATGCCGATACCGGTGAAACCGACAATCTGATCGACGTGACCGTACCGCCGAAGATGTTCGCGGGCGGGCATGGCATGGTGGCGACGGTTGCCGACTATGCGCGCTTTTGCCAGATGATGCTGAATGGCGGCAGTTTGGATGGCGCGCGCATTTTGGGGCCAAGGACGGTCGCCTATATCGCCTCTGATCACGTTGGCGAGTCGATCGCCAAGACCGGTACCCGCTATTTACCCGGGCCCGGGAACGGCTTTGGTTTGGGCTTTGGCGTGAGGGTCGCCGCCGGTGAAGCGGCGCTACCGGGTTCCGTCGGCGGATATTATTGGGGCGGCTATGCCGGCACCTATTTTTGGATCGACCCGGTCGAAGAGCTGGTCGTCGTCTGGATGTCGCAACGGGTACGCGACCGCCAGCACTATCGTCATCTGCTGCGCAACCTGGTCTACCAAGCAATCATCGATTGATGGATGGATCAATTCAAGGCGGCGTCAGCATCACCTTGACCTGATCCGACGGCTTTTTCAGCGCCTCGAAGGCATCGGAAAACGCATCGAAATCGACCCGGTCGGAGATGAACCGGCCGGGCGCGATGCGGCCATTGCCGAGCATATCGACGACGATCTCAAAGTCGCGCTTGCGATAGACGAAGGCGAAACTGACATCCAGTTCCTTGACGATGGCGCGGCCGGGAAAAACCGTATCTGACGCCATGCACAGGCCGACAACGACCACACGCGCGTCGAACGGCGCATAGTCGATGGCGCGTTGCAGCGATCCCGGCACACCAACACAGTCGAACACCACTTGCGGTCCGCTCGGGCTGATCGCCGTGACGCGACTTTGCACGTCCTCGCGACTGGCATCGATCGCCGCGGTGGCGCCAAAGGCGGCGGCGGCTTCGGCGCGCGCGGCCAGCAGGTCGCTGACGATGATGTGGCGAGCGCCATAGAACCGACACCACAGGGCGACCGCCAAGCCGACAGGTCCGGCGCCGACGATCAGAACCGTGTCGGCGGGGTCGAGGCGCGCCTTGGTGACGGCGTTAAGGCCAACAGCCAACGGTTCGACCAAGGCGCCTTCTTCGAAGCTGACATTTTCTGGCAGCTTCAACGTCGCGCCGGCGCCGACGCGGGTGTATTCGGCATAGGCGCCCGGCAGATCCAAATTGGCACGCATGGTGACCTGGGCACAGCGGTAGGCGCGTCCGGCCAGGCATGCCGAACACGCGCCACAGCCGATAAACGGTTGCGCTGTCACCCGGTCGCCGACCGCCCAGCGGTCGCGGGCATCGCGACCAACTTCAATGACTTCGCCGGCGAATTCATGGCCCATCACCGCACCGGGCTTTAGCACGCGCCAGCCCCCCTCCGCGCTGCGATTCTCCGACCAATGAACATCGGTGCCGCATATGCCGCACGCCTTGACCTTCAGGATCAGGTCGTCGGGACCCGGCTCAGGGTCGGCGATATCTTCGATGACAAGGGGCGCGCCATGCGCCTTGAACACGGCCGCTCTCATGATGGATCTCCATTGCACGCGCGATCACGGAAACAGGGTGACGCGCCGTCGGCCGAATGGCAATGGCAACCGCGGCTGTGCCGATCAGAGATTTGCGCGCAACAGGGCGGCGTCGTCCTCGGGCGATGATGGATTGACCGCCACGGCGGTGCCGAGCTCGAAGCCGGCCGGCGTGCGAAGGTCGGGAACCAAACGCAGCCGCCAATGCCAGTATGGCGAATCGCCACGGCCGACCGGTGCGGAATCGATGACGAAGTTATAGGGCGGGTCGTCAAGCGCCGCGCGGATCACAGCCAGACCGCGCCGCAGCGCCGCCGCCAAGGCAAGCCGTTGCGCGGAATCACAATCGACGAAGGCGGCCTGGTGACGGCGCGGCAGCAACCACATTTCGCACGGGCCGGCCGCCGCAAACGGCACCAAGCAGACGATGTGGTCATTCGCGAACACCAGCCTTTCGCCGGTCCGGCGTTCGGTTTCCAGCACATCACAGGTCGGGCAGGCCTGGCGGTCGCGAAAAATCGCCGCAAGCCACGTGTCGGTCGCGTCCAGCATCGGCGGCATAAAATCGAGCGCGATGATTTGGGCGTGCGCGTGGGTCAAACTGGCGCCGGCGTCGGCGCCCTGGTTGCGAAACAGATGTACGGTTCGCGTGCCGGGGCGCGCCGACAAGGCGACGCTGCGTTGATGATAGGTCTCAACACATGCCGCGATGACCTGCTCGGACAAATCGCCCAGCGTTTCATTATGATTGGGCGTTTCGATGATCACTTCGTGGCGGCCAGACGCGTTGCCCGCGCTTGAAACGATCGGGAATTTGTTGGCGACCACACGGATTTGCCATGATCCGTCGGTCGCGCCTGGCACGTCGGCGATCATCGGCGCCAGCTGCGATTCGTTGCCCGGACAAAACGGGCAGTTGGGGTCGTAGGCGGCACCGTCGCCAGAGGCACGCGGGCGCCGGTGGTGTGGCCGCTGGCCGCGTTGCGGGGCGATCAGCACCTGCGCACCGGTGGTGATATCTTGGCGCAACTGGCTCATGGGCGACGATCAGCCGCCGAGCGAAAAACTGGGCCGGAAAGCGCCGACCAGATCCAAATAATCTTCCATCAAACGGGTCATCAAATAACGCGAGATCACTGTTTGGCGGGCCTTCTGACCCAAGCGGCGGCGCAGGCCCGGGTCCCTGACCAAAGCGACGATTCTCTCTGCCGCCTGTTCGACTGTGTCGACCAAGAAACCGCTGACACCATCGTCGATCTGGTGTCGAATGCCGCCGACATTGCCGCCGATCACGGCGCGTTCCTTCCACATCGCCTCGGTGACCGTCAGGCCAAACCCCTCGCGCAGCGATTTTTGCAACACCACGGCCGCCCTGCGTTGCAGGGCGTTGACCAAAGCGGTGTCCTGGCACGACAGGATAATGATTCGCTCACCAGCGCAGTCGCACAGGGACTCGAACACGTCTTGGCCTTCCGGGTCGTCGGTGGCGACATTGCCGACCAAAACAAGCGTGGCGTCGATCTGCCGGCGTGCCAATCGGAACGCCTCTATCACGCCCGCAGGATCCTTCCAGCGATCGAATCGGGAGATCTGCACGACCAGCGGCTGGTCGGTGGGAATATTGTAATGCGCCAAACGGTCTTCGATTTCCGCCTCGCTCAGGTCGCGGTTGGTCGATGAAAAAGGATTGATCGCCGGCATCAAGAAGCGCTGGGGAATGTTCAAAGGCTGCGCGTATTCCGGCAGCGACACCACGGCCGCGTCATATTTTTCGATGAAGCTCGACAGATAAGCCCACAGTTCCGGGTCCGGTTGCGATAGGTCGACATGGCAGCGCCAGATCCAGGGGCTCTTCTTGCGAAAATGACGAATCAGCGGCAACGGTTGCGGATCGTGAACGATAACGGTGTCGTGGTCCAAATGCATCCGCGCGGCATTTTCGAACACGACCTCTTCGTAGATTTGCTTCTTCTGCGCCGACAGGTTGATCGTGCCGCCCTGCAAGGCATTGTGCATCTTCTTGGTAACACTAAAGAAATCCGGCCGGCCTTGTATCACCCGCCAGCCGGTCGGCAAGCCGGCCGCGTTCATCAGCAATGTCAATGACGACAGGATCTCAGCCACGCCGCCGCCATAGTAGGTGGAGTTGATGTTGACAATGTGGTGGTCACGCAACGCCGTCGCTTTGCCCAGCACGCGGTCAACGGTCGCCGCACCGACATAGGGTTCATAGGCGGTCACGGTTGGCATGTGGAAACCGCCGTCGACTGGCGCGATCGCGGCGGAGGGCGAAGCAGGGCGTGTGGCCGAGTGGGCAGGATCTAGAAGATCGGACATGCGTGTTAGGGTTCCAGGTTGCGGGCACGGCGCGGACAAAGGTCATTCACGATCGAAGACCCGCATAATGTGTCCCATTTATTCCGGTTTTCCTATGAGGTTGCCACATCCGGACGGTGGTCTCCGCCAAACAATGCTATGTCTTAGTGATTTGCATCAACGCGCCTCACGCACCCCACGCACCCCACGCACCCAGGAGACAGCCCATGAACCGACTGCCCGATCTATCGCCTGAGGCGATCACCGACAGCCAACGACAGGTGCTTGACGAAATTCAAGGCGGGCCGCGCGGCAGCGCCGCCTATGGGCCGTTTTTAGGCTGGCTGTGGAGCCCGCCGTTCACCGACCATGCGCAGCGCATGGGCGCCTATTTGCGCTTTGAGACCGTGCTCGATGCGCGCCTCAAAGAACTGGCGATCCTTTATGTCGGACGGCTGTGGACGGCGCAGTTCGAATGGTTCGCGCACAAGAAATTCGCCCTCAACGCCGGTCTTGGCGCCGACATCATCGACGCCATCGAGCAGCGCCGCCGGCCCGACTTCGTCAAACAAGACGAAGCCGCCGTGTATGATTTCGTCGCCGAACTGCATGACACCCGCCGGGTTAGCGATGCCGGTTTCGCCGCCGCACGCGAACATCTGGGCGACGCTGGCGTGGCCGAATTGGTCGGCGTGGTAGGTTATTACACCCTGGTGTCGATGACGTTAAACGCGTTTGAGATCCCCATGCCTGACGGATCGCCCGGCCCACTGGCGCCGTAAGCGCGGGTTTTGAGGACGCCGCATATGAAACTATCGATGACGGACAAGAATCGCGACAGCTTGGCGCTGCTGCTGTTGCGGCTTGGTTTGGGTTGGTTTTTGTTGGTCTGGGCGGTCAACAAGTTCTTGGCGCCGGGGCAATATGAAAAGATATGGGGCTATTTTTACGGCATCGAAATCGGCCCGGCGATGCCCTATGTGTTTGGCGCGCTGCAGGCGTTGATTGCGATCGCCATGATTCTCGGCATCGGCCGTATTATCAGCTACGGACTCGGATTTTTGCTCCATGGGGTCACCGTCGTGGTGATTCTGCCGGCACTGTTGGCGCCGTTCGTGATCGAAAAAGGCTTCCCGGTGAACCGCAACAATGCGGTCGCCGTGGCCGTGCTCGGCGGCTTGGCGGCGCTGTGGTTGCTGCGCCACCGCGATCACTGGTCGCTCGACGTGTGGCTGGCGAAGCGCCGTGGCCACGCGCCGTCGGCTACATCGTCAGCGTGACGCCACCGTCGACGACCAATTCGACGCCGGTGATATAACGGGCATCGTCCGACGCCAGAAAAAGCGCCGCGCGCGCCGTGTCCCAGGCATCGCCCATGAAACCCATCGGGCATTGGGCGTCGCGCTTGGCGATCATAGCGTCGACATCATCATAGGCGGCCGCCACGGCGCCACGGATCAGCGGCGTGTCCATCAACCCCGGCAACACACTGTTGCAGCGAATACCTTGCTTGGCATATTGCAGGGCGATGTTGCGCGTCATGGCGTTGATCGCGCCTTTCGATGCCGAATACGACACGCATGGGTAGCCAAGTGAATAAAACGATGCGATCGACGAGATGTTGACGATCGCGCCGCTTTTTTGCCGCGCCATATGTGGCAGTACATGGCGGCAGGTCAGATACATGCTTTTGACGTTGATATCGATCAGTCGATCCCAAGCGGCTTCGTCGATCTCTTCCGGGCCGCCCGGTTCGACAATACCGACATTATTGTGCAGCACGTCGACGCGGCCAAAGCGATCGGCGCAAGCGTCGGCCATGGCCGCGACCGCTTGGGTGTCGCTGACATCGGCGGCAAACGTCTCGCAAACACCGCCTTCGTCGGCGATGATTTGGGCGGTTTCCGCGGCCGCTTCGGGATTGATGTCCACCGCCAGCACGTTCGCGCCTTCGCGCGCATACAACACGGCCGCCGCTTTGCCGTTGCCCCAGCCCGGCCCGCTCGATCCCGCGCCGGTGACAATCGCCACTTTATCCTTCAGTCGATCGGCCATTTCGTTCGTACTTCCCCCTGGCTTTACGGAATTACCCGCATGTCGCGGAACGATTGAAACATGCGCAAAAACATCTCTTCGCTGCGTACCGCTTCGTGGAAACCATGTAGCCTGATCTTCAGCGTATCGGTCATCACGTCCCAATCGGTGCCGAACACATAGTCGGCGAAGGGCCACGCCGCCATATCTTCATAGCGGTGTGGCTTGAGCTCATGTTTGCGCACAATCTCATCCCACAGTGGGCCTTTGTCGGCCATGAACGCGGTCAACGGTATGGTCTGCACATCGCCCAGTTCCATGTCGAAAAACTTGGCCAAGCGTGGCCATAAGTTGCGCCAACGAAAAAAGTCGGTGTTAGTGATGTTGAACACCTGATTGGCCGCGCGTGGCTCGGTTGCGCACCACACCATCGCCTTGCTCAGCAAATCGGCGTCGGTGACTTGGTAGACGGCGTTATAGCTGCCGGGTGTTCCGGGAAAACGGAGCGGCAGCCCAAGTTCCTTGGAAATGGTCGCGTAGACCGCGATCACGGTGGTGATATTCATCGGGTTGCCGAGCGCGAAGCCGCACACGGTGTGCGGGCGCAGCACCGACCACGACCAGTCCTTGCCCTGTTGATGCAGCCGCAGCCATTGCTCCTGATCCCAATAGAAATTGGGCAACATATGGGGCGGGTCGTCTTCGCGCGCCGGGGTCTTGAATGGCCCCAGATGGCTGCCATAGATTTTGTTGCCTTCGATCAAATTGACATGGCGCAACCGGGTCGAGACCGCTTCGATCGGCTCGACCGCATTGACCAGCATGGCGACATTGGGCGCGTTGTGCTCCGCCCAGGTTGGGCGCGCCTGAAACGCGCAATAGAAAATGTCGGTGGCGTCACCGAGGCCGACCAACTTACGTTCGGCGTCGGCCCGGTCCAACAGATCAACCGAAACAAACTCGGCGCGGCTGTCGAAATCGGGCACCCGGCGCGACAGACCGACAATGTCCCAGGCCGGATCCGGTTCCAACAGCTTGACCACGTTGCGGCCGATCACGCCGAGCGCGCCGACCACCACTGCCTTGCGTTCCGCCATGTCGTCCTCCGCTTGGGTGCGCCGCCGCCGCAGCTTTACATTTCTTTACGCGGTCGACAAACACCGGCAAACAGCCGCCGCCAAATTCCAGTTTGCCACGATGAGTGCGGGCAATGGGACCATCCTCCAGAACGGGAGCTTGTGATGACAGACCAGCAAAATGCGAACCCCTCAAACGATACCGATCCCAAGCGCGGCGGCAGCTGGCGGCGGGTGTTTATCGGCGCTGCGGCCGCGGCCGGCGTGACCGCGCTGGTGGTCGGCGGCGCGGTTGCCGTGTCTGCCCATGGCGGCAAGGGCCATGGCGGCTGGCACGGGCCGGTATCGATCGAGGCCATGCAAGACCGCGCCGAACGTAAGCTCGATCGCATGCTCGACAAGGTCGACGCCAACGACGCCCAAAAACAGGAGATTCAGGCGATCGCCGCGGCCCTGATCGAAGAGGTTCATCCGACCATCGATCAACATCGCGAGAACCGGCGCGCGTTTTTTGCCGCGCTGACCGGGGCCGAGGTCGACCATGCGTCCATCGAGCGCCTGCGTGCGGCCGAAATGGCATTGCTTGATGACGCCTCGGCCGATGTGGTTGACGCCTTGGCGCGGGCCGCCGACGTGCTGACGCCGGAACAACGCCAGCAATTGGCTGAATGGCGTGGCCGGCACCATCGTCGGGATGGCGACCGCGACGCCGAGTAAATATCGAGATTGAGGCGGGTTTTTGCGGCCGATGACGACCGCGAAAGCCCGCATCCGGGCGTCATGTGCTAGAGCAGTGTCCGACGATATTGAATCAATTCTGTTCGCGGCCCGGCATGGCGGTCCGCGCGAAGGGCGGCGCAGCGCGATGCTGGTGCATCGGGCAAGCCGTCCGACAAAGTGGGCGCCCGCCGGTCGCGAACCCGTAGGGCCGGACGCCTTTTTGCCAATCTCGGCGTCGCTGTCCTTGGCCGTATTGCCAATACGCCCTGCGGACAGCGACTTGATCTTGACGAAAAGGCGCGCTGGCAGAATGGTTCAATATCGTTGGACGCTGCTCTAAGGGTAGCGGAAATTGGACAATCCGGGCGGTGCCATGGCCAGCCGTATCCTGATGATCGAAGACGATGAATCGTTGGCGGCGATGGTCGGCGAATATCTCGCCGAAATGGATATGGCGGTGACCGCCCGCCACACCGCCGCCGACGGATTGGCGGCGGCGCAGCGTGATGCCTATGACGCCATCGTGCTGGATATCATGCTGCCCGATCTAGACGGCTTCGAAGTGTGTCGCCGCCTTCGTGCCCAGTCCGATGTCCCGGTTTTGATGCTCACAGCGCGCGGCGATGAAATGGACCGGATTGTCGGTTTGGAACTGGGCGCCGACGACTATTTGCCAAAACCGTTCAACCCGCGCGAATTGCTGGCCCGCTTGCGGGCAATTTTGCGCCGACGCGGCGGTAGTGCGCGGCGGCCCGGCGAGATCGTGCGTTTTGGGCGGCTGGAGATCGACCGCGACCGTCGCGCCGTGCGGGTCGGCGGCGATGAGAAGTCGTTGACCGGCTATCAATTCGATTTGCTCAATGCGCTGGCCGACAATGCCGGTCGGGTCATGTCGCGCGATGCTTTGATGGATCATCTCAAAGGGCATGCCTACGATGTCTACGATCGCAGTATCGATGTGCATATTTCGCGCATTCGTGCCGCCATTGAAGACGACCCGAAACACCCCACGCGTATCTTGACGGTTCGCGGCACCGGCTATGTTTTTGCGCGCCGGCAAGACGACGGCTGAACCACGGTGCGGCGTCTCTACCTTCAGATCTACGCAGCGTTTATCGGCATCGTCGTGTTGTTCGGTGTGCTCAGCGCGCTGACCTGGTGGCTGACCGATGATCGTCCCGGCGGCCGCGAATGGCGCGATGGCATCGTCTATATCGCCGCGCGGCTGCTGCCGCCGTCCGACGCGTCGCCCGATGCCGTCGACCGGGCCCTGCAAGAGATCCACGACCGTTTCGGCGTCGACGTGACTTTGCGCGCCGCAGATGGGCGGCCCTTGGCGGCGGTCGGCCGGCCATTGCCGGCTTTGGATCCGGCGCGCGCGCGCCAGGGCTGGGTGCGTGATCGCCATGGTTGGCGCCTGACATTGGCATTGCCGGATGGGCGCCGGCTGGCCGTGCGTCGCGATCGACCGCACGGGCCGCGTTGGCTGGTCATTGTCGGATTGCTGGCGACCGCGATTGCGATTGGTGTCTATCCCCTTGCCCGGCGCATGACGGGACGGTTGGAACGCCTGCGCGCCGGCGTCGAAGACCTTGGCGCGGGCGATTTGGCGACGCGGGTGCGGGTTGAGGGCTCGGACGAGGTTGCTCACTTGGCGGAAAGTTTCAACGCGGCGGCCGATCGCATCGAGCGCCTGGTCACAGCCCAACGTTCGATGCTGGCCGGTGCGTCGCACGAACTGCGCTCGCCGTTGGCGCGCATTCGCATGGCGTTCGAATTGCTCACCGGCGATGATCGGATCGAATTGCGCCAGCAGGTCGATCACGATATTCGCGAGCTCGACGAACTGATCGATGAGCTTTTGCTGGCCAGTCGGCTGCAATCGCTCGATGGCTTGGAACATCCCGAACCCGTCGACATGTTGGCGGTGGCGGTGGAAGAAGGCATGCGGGTCGGCGCGGTTGTCACCGGCGCGGCCGCCACGATCAACGGCGATCCGCGCATGTTGCGGCGCCTGGCGCGCAATCTGTTCGAGAATGCTCGCAAACACGGCGGCGACACAGCGATCGACGCGACTGTCACGATGACCGACGATGGCCAACTGCGGTTTGTTGTGGCAGATCGCGGTCCTGGCATTCCAGATGCGGAACGCGAACGGATATTCGAACCGTTTTATCGGCCACAGGGCTTGCGCGAAAGCCGTGACCCGGGCGTCGGGCTGGGGCTGGCCCTGGTTCAACAGATCGCCCGCCGCCATGGCGGCCGCGCGGTCTGCCAACCACGCGCCGACGGTGGCAGCGAATTCATTATTACGTTGCCCATCGACGTGACGTGAGCGCATGACCGCCACACCATACCCTGAAGCGCGGGGATAGTTGCGGAGACCCCGAGCCGCTATCATCGGGCGGCGAGAAAGAGAGACGTGAGGGAGTGAAATCGTGCGAGGACGAGGGTGTGGTCCATTAATTTTGAAGCTAATGGTTAGCTTGATTGTGCTGGCGCTCGGCGCCACGGCCGTGACAGCGGCGGATATCGGCGGCTATGCCCGATGCGGCGCCGACTATGTCGCGATCCCGGCATCATTGGGCCATCCCGACGCGTGGGGCTTTGCGCAACGAAAAAAGTCACAGATGCGTTTCGGCGACAACTATTCGCCCGAAGAAATCAATGCGCCGACAGCCAGCAACGCGGTTTTCGAGGAAACCGCGCTGCGCGACGGTCTATTTGTCGTCGATTGCGCCGATGTGTTGCTGCCGACCGACGGTGCGTGGCAATATTTCGAGGACAGCTTCATGGACTGATCCGCGTCAAGGCGCCCGGTAGATCGACCTTCGTTCAAACGGACTCGTTTGAGCGAAGAAAATTTGATCGATATCAAATAGAATACGTGACAACCGTATCTGGATTGTTCTTTCTCAGCCGGCTTGGGATCGGTCCGGCACACTATTCTTGGTGTTGACGCCACGGGCCGACCCGACAGCCGTGTTTGCCACGCAGCGCCTGCCGCGGCAATCAAGTCATGACGATTGCGCGCTTGGTTGCCTGAGAATGGTGCAAACCGAACGTTGCCGGTGATTTCGACCGCGTGCTCGCCAGATACAGATTTGTTTTCGGACGGGGTAGACAGTGGAATTTGACCCAACTGAGATGTTGCCGGTGCCAAGTGTCAGTGCGCAAACGCCTCTGGCCCTGGATCGGGCGGCACCTCCCGGCCACGATCGAATCGTCCGGTCCTCACAAGGATATCGTATGCAAGTCCAATTGGCCCTCGTCAGCGACCATCGCCCACGATCATTCTCGATAGAACTCGTCAATCGCGACCTTAGAATAAGCCCAATCGAAGTCGTTGCACGCGATCGGAAGGGCCGCGCCGCGCGAACGCCAGGCGCGACACGAACACGCAAACCGGACGTATCAGGGCTTCAAACTGAGAAACGCCAATCCGCCGAGCAGCTCCGCCGCACTATCCAATTGCTGCCGGCAAGCGACGAGATGTTCTTCAAAGATGCCCTCAGTATGACGGATATCATCCTGTGTTCCGCGTGAAATTATCTTGGTACAGACCGTAGAACTGAAATCCATCGAACGGGAATCAACCTCGAAGTAGGCCCCTTCATCGCCCTCGGGGCTTGAACATTCAACGGCTGCGCCCTCTGTTTCGGACACCCCGCCCCAACCCCGACTGGGGCCGAAAGCTTGCACGCCACCGATCGACTCACATACCTTGGCTATTTCCTCGGCGGCGAAGCAAGGGCAGGTGTCCTCCGCATATCCGGGAGATGAGACGAGCAACGCGGCCAAGACTATCGATGCGCCCAGACGAGCGAGATCGAACAAACGGCCCAAGCACGATATGCGGTGAAACTCCATGTGATAACCCTCCGAACCGACGCGATTGGAAGCGTGGCAAAAAAGACACACCATTGGGCCAGGGGCCAAATCAATTGTCAATGTGGTCGGAAAGCGCTCTGGCTGCGGTCGGACACTGCTCTAGCTGGGGCGGCAGGGTGTGTCTGAGACGACGCGGGCGGCCTTGGCCGAGGGCGCAGTCTCGGAGGTACGGGCCGACTTGAGCAGCCACCCCATGCCGAGGGTCGCGATCAGGGCGCCGGCCAATTGGGCGACGACGAACGGCGCCACGTGAACCGGCGCGATGCCCGAGAACGTATCGGTGAACGCGCGCGCGATGGTCACGGCCGGGTTGGCGAACGAGGTCGAGGCGGTAAACCAATAGCCGGCGGTGATGAATAGGCCGACGGCATATGGCACGGCCTCTGGTCGCCAGCGCAAGGTACCCAGAATTGTGCCGACCAGCCCCAGGGTTGCCACGGCCTCTGACAGCCATTGTGACGGTCCATCGCGCACTTTGGTCGACCACTCGATCGCGGCCAACTCGAACATGCCGTGAGCGACCAACACACCGATGAGTCCGCCCGCCACTTGCACCGCGACATAGAGCACGGCGTCGCCCAGCGAAATTTCGCGGCGCACCAGAAAGGCCAACGTGACGGCCGGATTGAAATGGGCGCCGGAAATCGGTCCAAATACCAAGATCAAAACAACCAATATGGCACCCGTGGGGATGGTATTGCCCAGCAAAGCCAACCCGACATTGCCGTCGGCCAACCGCTCGCCCATGATCCCAGAGCCGACCACGGTCGCCAAGAGCATCGCCGTCCCGACCGCCTCAGCGGCCAACCGCCGGCGCGTATCAAAAACTGCCATATGCGTACGCCGATCCTCAGCCTGGTTCGCGCGCCGGTTCGGAAGCCGGCTGGCCAATATTGTCAAGCCGCGCCTGCAAGCTCAACCGGTCCGGCGAGGCGATCGGCAGATTGATAAATATGTTGACCCGATTGTTGAGCATGCACATGGCATCGACGAACGCCGCGCGCTGGTCGGATCGTTCTGATTTCGCAGCAGCCGCAAGGCGTAAGGGGTGGACCGCGCCTTTGGCATGGTTGCCCGCACTATGGCCTTTGAAGTGGCGGCCACCGACGCGGTTGAGAATTGCCTCGGCCATGATGCTGCGCGCCGAATTGCCGGTACACAGGAACAGAACGTTATACGCTTTGTCAGACAGGGTGATCTTGCCCGGTTGCTTGTTTGCGCTGATCCGCGCAAACCAAAAGATGCCGTCCCTGCGTGTGGCCGCGACTTGACTGATGCACCGTATCTTACTGCGGGAATATTGAGGTTCCGTGGCAAGAGCCGCGCGACGGTGGTGTGGTGGCGGGCCTATCGCTGGCGCGCGCGCCCACCTTGATGTACGGTGTTTTGATGATTGCACGAATACCGACGATGGTCCGGTGCGGCGTCGTCCTTTGTTTCCTTGCCGGGGCGGCGTCGGCGGCGGATGTCGAAGGCGGCCTGGCGGCCGCGGAGCGTGGCGACTACGCAGCGGCCAAGTTGGCGTTCGAGTCCGCGGCAGAGGCCGGTGATGGCCGCGGCGCATTCTTTGTCGGGGTCATATATGACACCGGCGCCGGCGTCGACCGCGATCTCAATACCGCAGCGATATGGTATCGTAAGGCCGCCGAGCTAGACGTCGCCGAAGCCCAATATAATTTGGCGGTCATGTATGCCAATGGTGAAGGTCTGCCGAAAGATTTGGTGCATGCCTATGTTTGGTTTCGCCGTGCCGCGGATAATGGCATGGACGATGCGGCTGGCCACATTGAGACGCTGGAAAATATGATGTCCCAAGATGCGTTGGAAAAAGCGCGCGACCTTTTTGGTGCCAAGTCCGACGCGCAACCCGTTGCAAAACCGGATTCGTGACCGACGGTTTAGATGGTGCGGACTGCTTGATCCTAGTCCGCAATGTCGCTGGCGTGCGCATCGACATTATGGCACGAGGCACACCATTGATGCGCGATCTGCTGGCCGACGATGGGGCTTGCCGACATGCCGAGCTCGGCCGGCGATAATCCTTTGAGCGTCGCGAAATACGCCAACACGGCTTCCCGTTCTGGTGGCCAAAACCAGAAGCCCGGCATGTTCATATGGGGTTGTGGGTCTTTGAGGCCGCGCAGGAAAGAATCAATTTCGGCCAACGATCGGCCTTTTGGTCCCGCGATCACGTGAAATGGCGGCGCATCCGCGGGCGCGGCGGCACTGTCGTCAAGACAACCGGCGTTTCCGATTGCCATGACAGCAAGTATGACGCGCCAATTTTTGCGCTTCCAGCCGGCCATCGCACCGATCATATGAGCCAGTTCCGAACAAGCATCGTGTCACAGGGCGACCGATATCAATCGATCGGACAACACCCATTTTACGGCGCGCCCACCGCAACGCCATGTCCAATGCGCCACGCGGGCGCTGTATTGGTGGCCCGGATATGTTAAGCGGCAGCGCGCGAGACACGAGACCGAACGCTGAATGCGCACCGACATGACCGTGCCACCAGACCGTGCAGCGCGTCGACACCCCCGGCAGCCTATTTTCAACGCACCCCCGGCGACTTTGGCGCTGTGCTTTGTGCTGATCGCATGTCATGTGCTGATGGTCATGGTGCCGGCCGCGCGGCGCGCCGAAATGTACGACTCGTTGTCATTCCAGCCGGCGCGGTTCTGGGCCCAATTCGCGGCGGATGGCGGATTGACGCTGGCCGGTGTTTTGCCGCTGATCAGTCATGCGTTTTTGCACGCCGATTTCTTTCATTTGATCGTCAACACTGGTTTGTTGTTGGCCTTTGCCGCGGTCGTCGAGCGGCGCCTGGGCGCCATCGGCATGATGTCGATATTCCTGGTTGGGGTCGGCGCCGGAGCCGTGGCGCAATTGGCGGCGGAGGGCGCAATCGCGGCGATCATGATCGGTGCGTCGGGTGGCGTTCACGCTGTGATGGGGGCGGCCGCGGTCATGTTTTATTGTCTGCCCGGAACAGGCCAGAGGCGCGCAGCTTTGATCTTCGTCGCGGTAATCGTGGGGCTTAACTTGGCGCTTGGCGTATTCTCGTTGGGTCCGCTTATCGCCGGCAGCAAAGTCGCGTGGCAGGCCCATATCGGTGGCCTTATCGCTGGCGCCATCCTCGGCTACGTTTGGTTGAGATTACGCTTTTCTGCGCTGGGCTAGGGCCGGTCGCAGCAACAAGGAGGGACGGACGTGAACTTGCACAAGCTCTTGGCCGCCAAGGCCGAAGCCGATCAGCCGGTGCGCGTGGGAATTATTGGCGCCGGCAAGTTCGGCACCATGTATTTGGCACAAGCGCGGCGGACAATCGGAGTCCACGTGCTCGGCATCGCAGATCTGAACATCGCCCGCGCGCGCGCCGCTTGTCACGCCGCCGATTGGCCCGAGTCGCAATATGCCGCAACATCATTCGAACAGGCTGTGACCGAGGGGTCGACATGTTTGACCGAATCAGCCGAGGCCCTGATTAAGGCCGATGGATTGGACGTGGTCATCGAGGCGACAGGTGATCCCCACGCCGGCATGCGTCATTGCCTGTGGGCGATCGATGAGGGTCGGCACATCATCATGGTGAATGTGGAAGCCGATGTGGTCGCAGGGCCGTTGCTGGCGCGTCGCGCGCAACAAGCGGGCGTCGTCTACAGTTTGGCCTATGGGGACCAACCGGCGTTGATTGTCGAGCATGTCGATTGGGCGCGCGCCTGCGGTTTTGATGTGGTGTGTGCCGGTAAGGGCACGCGATATCATCCCGACTTCCATCAATCGACGCCGGAAACCGTGTGGGACAACTTCCGCTGGTCGCGTGAACTTGCTGAGCGTGCCGGCGCCAACCCAAAAATGTTCAACAGTTTTATCGACGGCACCAAGTCGGCGATCGAAATGACCGCGGTGTGCAACGCCACCGGGTTGACACCGCAGCCCGATGGTCTCGGATTTCCGCCGTCGTCACGTTTCGAACTGGCTGACGTCTGCAAGCCGCGCACGGCCGGCGGCACGGTCGCGCACGCCGGAACGACCGAAGTCGTGTCCTCGCTGTTTCGCGACAAGACGGAGGTGCCCAATCATCTGCAAATGGGAACCTATGTGGTGGTTGCGGCCGCCTCGGACTATGTCCGTCATTGCTTCGAGGAATATGCCCTATTGCCCGATTCGACTTTCGACTATGGGGCAATTTATCGCCCCATCCACATGATTGGGCTTGAACTGGGCATCTCGGTGGCTTCTGTTGCTCTGCGCGGCGAGCCGACCGGGGCACCAATCGAGTTCCAATCGGATGTCGTCGCGGTCGCCAAGCGCGACCTGAAGGCTGGCGACATACTCGACGGCGAAGGCGGCTACACCGTGTGGGGTCGCCAGCAGCCTGCGGAAACGTCGTGCAGGTCTGGCGCGTTGCCTCTTGGCTTCGCCAACAAAGTGACCTTGCGCCATGATATTTCGCGCAACCAAATTCTCGCCTGGGACGACGTCAAACACGATCCCGCCGATCCGGCCGTGCGTTTACGGCGCGAAATGGAGGCCGCGTTCGGTCGTCGCAACCGCGATCCGGCGGCGGCGTAAGCCCGCCACCGCAAGCCGATCGTGGTTTAGGCGCCGAGCGTGCCGTACGCGCCGACGCCGACAACAAATGGTCCGACCCGGCGCACGAAACTGATCTTCGGGGACACGTCGCCGGTACAGGGGTGACGCATCTCGTATTCGACCGCGCCTTCGCCAACCGCCGCCGCGACCTGCATCATCTCCCGAACGAAATAGCGACCGCGACGATCCCGGGCACCGACGGTATTGCTGCCGACGGCCTCGGGATAGGCGCCGCTTGCCACCAATGTGCCGCGCCGGTGAATGACAAACACATACAGGTCACGGTCAACAAATTCGCCGCCGGGTTCCATAAAAGCGGTGAAGGCCCGCTTTGGACCTTGGTCTTCAAGAAATTTTGCCGCGCGATCGAGCATGCTCTTGGCGTCATCGAGCGATGCGATACGGCAAGGCGGCGTGTCGGTTGTTGCGTCCTCGGCACCAACGTTGTTGCTGACCGTCACCGATGCCATGGCGCTGAGCGACAACCCAACCAGCAGTGAAATGACTCGACAATTTCTCATCGTACGAATCCCTGTTCGTGGTGATTTCAGCCGCCGGCAACCGGCCACAGCGCCGTGACCGCGTTATTGGCCGGCACGCGCAAAATGCCCCAAACAGCCACCAAGAATGCGACCGTCAACATTTCGCGCGGCACAATCGCGATCAATGCGGTCCCGCTCAGGAACCAGGCCCACAATTCCGCCTGGCTGGCGGGCAGCGCTGCCGCGAGCATCGCCGACCCCACGTCCATAACCAGAGATTACACCCGACCGGTCGTCGAAGACCAGTCATCGCGCAACTGCTATGGTGACGCGTTGCGCTGGGGATTGCCGTTAGGGGAATGACACGAATCGTGCTTATTCGGGGATCGTGCGGCCGTCAAAGTTTGGTTCAACGCGTTGCGGCGGCCGACGTTGTTCACGCTGTTGGGCCATGGCCAACATAGCTGTTGCCGCGCCGCTGACGATGAAAACTAAGCTCATGAGGCGCAAGATCGCGCCAAAGGTGATGTCCTTGGCGGTGATGAACAGCACGGTGGCAAGAACAATATCGACTATGCCGCCGAACATCAGCAACATCCAACCATCGGCTGGTCGCAGGCGGTTCCCGAAGCTGCACCAAATCACGCTGTCGATGACCACAAACACCGCCAACATCAAAGCCAAAGCATAGGTGCCGGCCAGCGGATAGTGCCACAAAATCACACCGGCCAACGCCGCGAAGCTTCCGGCAGCGAGCATTTGATAGGCGCCCGGCTGGCGATAGAAAAAGAACGCGTCGACCAACCGGATCACGCCGATGAAAAGGAACAGGCCGGAAAGGAAGGAACTTTCCAGTCCGTCAAACGACAGCGGTGCGACGACGCCAGTGACACCTGCAACCAGGGTCAGCAAACCGACCCACTGCAATGGTCGCCAATAGCCCGGGGAAACTTGATTCATCGTGGTCCCACGCCTGCGCGATAAAGGTTTGTCTATGGGACATGTTGTTCCGTTTCAGCTGCGGCAACCGATTTGTCTGATTTGTCGACCCGAAAAGGCATGATCACGGGTCGCGAACCACAAATCCAAGTCGATTCTGGTTGGCGACGAACGAATCTATACTATGGATGCTTGGCCGCGCGCGCCTTTGGCCGTTCGGTGGTTTGAAAACATATCGCTGCGAAAAGACTGACATGGCCACCGGACCGCGACAAGAACAAGCTGATGAAACGGGCGACCGCCGTTCGGAAAGTGACGCTGGCTGGTTCAATAAGTTGGCGGAGTCCAGTCTGCAAGGCGTTTTGGTTTATCGCGATCTAAAGCCGCTTTACGCCAATCGGCGGCTGGCCGAGATGCTTGGCTGCGCCGACCCGGGGGGTGTTCTCGCGTTAGAAAACGTGCTGGCGCTTTTTGCGCCGGGCACACAGAGCGATATGCAGGTGCAGCTGGATTCTGTCGCCCGGAACCCAGGTGACCGCGAGAACGCGGTAGCGAAAATGTGCAAGGCCGACGGTACTTTGGTTTGGGTCGAGTGGGCATCGGAGAACGTAACGTGGGATGACACGGCTGCCGTGTTGCTGACATGTGTCGACGTCACCCGCTTCAAATTGGCTGAATCTGAGGCGCAGGAACGCGCACAAACCCTGCGCGAACTTCTTGAAGTTTCAAACGATTGGTATTGGGAAACGGATTCCGAACATCGCGCGACCGATCTGACATTGTGCTCTGGGTTGGAAGATACATACGACCCGCACAAAGATTTGGGGTTGACGCGGTGGGAGCGGTCCGGGGTCATGGAGGCCAAGGCGTGGCAGCCTCACATCGAAGACTTGGTGGCGCGTCGATCGTTCCGCGATTTTCGCTTCTGGCGGCGATTTCGCGACGGGTCGGTTGTTCACGCGGCCATATCGGGCGTCCCTTTTTATGGCGAAGATGGCACGTTTCACGGTTATCGCGGCGTCACGCGCGATGTCACGTCCGAGGTCGTGGCCGAGCAACAACTGCGCGAACGGGAAAGCTTGTTGAGCGAAATTCTGGAATCCGCCTCGGATTGGCTGTGGGAGACCGATGTCGTCCACCGGTTCACGTTCCGCTTTCCGGGACCGTCAAGCATTTCGCAAGTCGTCGGCAAGACTCGCTGGGCGAATGCCGCCCGTGAAGACCTCGAGGCGAATCCCGAAAAGTGGCGCCAGCACAAGGACGATTTGGCCAACCATCGGCCAATTCGCGATTTCCGGTACTTGGTTGGGTCAAGCGCCGGGGGTACTAAGTGGGTGCGTGTCAGCGGCCAGCCGACCTTTGACAGCGATGGGCAATTCACGGGGTATCGTGGTGTCGCGACGGACATTACCGCCGCGGTGCAGGCGGAAGAAAGAACACGCGCGGCCCGCAACCAGCTGGTCGCCGCAATCAATACGATAAACACGCCGATCGCGCTTTTTGACGCTCACGAACGCCTGGTACATACAAATGCGGCCTATCGCAGTTTGTACGCCGACGATGACGCGTTCGTCGCGCCCGGCCGCCACGTCGAAGATCTTGTCAGATATCAGCTTGAGGCCAAGGCTTTTCCCGACGGGATCGGCCGCGAGGAATCGTGGTTCGCGAATCGGATGCGCCGTTTTCGCGAAGCCAAACAACCGAGCGAGATCCATCATGAAAACGGAGAAGCCTATCTGGTCTACGATTTGCGGCTGCCGGACGGCGGCACCTTGGTTATCCGTTCCGACATAACCGAGCGCGTCATGGGGGAACGGGCTTTGCGGCTCGCCAAAGTCACCGCCGAACGTGCGAGCCAATCCAAATCGCGGTTCTTGGCCGCGGCCAGCCATGACCTCCGTCAGCCCTTACAGGCCCTGACTCTCTACGCCGATATCTTGTCGACCTATGTGCATGCCAGCAAAGGACAGAAGGTCATCGACAATATCCGCGACAATCTGTCCGGCATGGCCGGCATGCTGGATTTGCTGCTGGACATTTCGGAATTCGACTCGGGCACGATCAAACCAAATTTCGCTGCCGTCCCGATAAACAACCTTCTCCGCCGGCTGGAACAGGAGTTTGCCATCCAGGCAAGAGCGGACGGTGTCATCGTCAAGTTCGTTTCGTGTACGCAGGCAATTGAGACTGACGCCGAACTGCTTATGCGCGTTCTGGAAAACTTCGTCGCAAACGCGATCCGTTACTGTGATCGGGGTCGCGTTTTGGTGGGATGCCGGCGGCACGACGACAACCTGATGATTCAGGTTTGGGACACGGGCGTTGGCATTCCGCAGGACGAGCAAGAGGCGATTTTTGAGGAATACCACCAGCTCGATAATCCGGCTCGTGACCGGCGCAAAGGTCTGGGGCTCGGCCTGGCAGTTGCCAAACGGGTGGCGGATCTTCTGGGACGTGCGATCACTGTTCGCTCGACCCTCGGCAAAGGTTCGATGTTTGGTGTCAGCGTGCCATTGTCTGAGGTCAAGTTGGAGACCCACGAAGGCCTGATCGAGACCGGGCCAGTGCGAGATGTTGGAACGTTGCGCCAGAAACATGTGATCCTCGTCGAAGACGACGATCGCGTGCGCGCGGTTATCGAACAGCTTCTAGATGATGATGGCGCACGGGTCCATAGTTTCGCGAGCGCAGCGCAAGTCCCGTCAAATCTGGCTGCGGAGAGCTGGCGCCCGGCGCTGGCGATTGCCGATTTCAGGCTGGGCGAGGGCGTTACCGGTGCCGATGTCATCAGGGGCATTCGTCGCGATTTGGGCACGCGCGTCCCGGCGATTATCCTGACCGGAGATACGGGTTCCGAACCCGAACGGGCAGCGCAAGATCTTGGTTGCGAATTATTACACAAGCCTGTCGACGGCGCGCTTCTAACAGCGACGATGGTCCGGGCCATAACGCATCGCCAACAAACCAACAAGTTTTGATTGGTTTTTTCCATGGCAATGATTGGTGCACTGACTGTCGCTTGATTGTTGAAGCGGAACCTTGAAATTTGAGACGCGAAACGCGTTTCGACATGTTGGATATGCTTTCGGATATCTCGGAACTTGATGCCGGCGCGATGGAGACAAACTGATGATTCAGGTTTGGGACACCGGCATTGGCGTCCCGCAAGATCAGCAAGACGCAATTTTCGAGGCGTATCATCAGCTCGACAATCCGGCCCGCGATCGTCTTGTGTTTCGGTGGTTCCGGTGACAGTTTACTAAATACACTACATTTTGTGCGCATATATTCCCAGGGCACACTATTTTGTGGTTCTAGTAATCTGTCACCGGAACTACCACAACCGACGGCTAACCAACCGTCTGCGAAAGCCGCACACCAAGCACGTGGGCATCGCGCCCGATAACATGGCCAGACGATCCGGCGATCAACGGATCTGGCCCGTGCGCAATATGCGGGTTCCTGTTGGGGTAATCGAGCCGGCTCAAGAAATGCAACATGCAGTTGATGCGGGCGCGTTTCTTGTCTGAAGACTTGACGATTGTCCACGGTGCGTCAGCGGTGTCTGTGTAGAAAAACATCGCTTCTTTGGCTTCCGTATAGTCCTCCCACTTTTCAAGGGATGCTTGGTCGATGGGGCTCAGCTTCCATTGCTTCAGCGGATCTGTCTTGCGCGCCTGAAAGCGGCGAAACTGCTCGTCGCGTGTGACCGAAAACCAATATTTGAACAGCCGAATACCACTGTTGACCAACATCCGTTCCATTTGCGGACATTGGCGCATGAATTCCAAGTATTCGTTGGGCGAACAGAACTCCATCACCCGCTCGACGCCGGCACGATTGTACCAGGAGCGGTCGAAAAGAACGATCTCACCGGCGGTTGGCAAATGCTCAATGTAGCGTTGAAAATACCACTGGCCCTGTTCCTGCTCGGTCGGTTTTTCCAAAGCGACGACGCGCGCGCCACGCGGATTGAGGTGCTCCATAAACCTCTTGATGGTGCCGCCCTTGCCGGCCGCGTCGCGCCCCTCGAACAAAACGACGATCTTTTGCCCGGTTTCTTTGACCCAGCTTTGCACCTTGAGGAGTTCGGCCTGCAGTTCGCGTTTCCGCGCTTCGTAGATGGCGCGTTTCATGCGTGTTCGATAGGGATAGACGTCGCTTTGGAAATTCTCGCGTAGGCGCTGCGGATCATGGCGAATCTCAGCCAGAACATGCTGCACTTCGGCGCCATGGGCGTTCTCAAGCGCGGCTATGTCCCGTTTGGACTTAGACCGTCCCTTGGCAGCCGGCTTGCCGCGCGCCTTTGTGTTGCCGTTCGCACCCGCGTCAGCGCGTTGCTTCTTTTTCGGCGCGTCGGCTGTGTTCGCTTTTGTCGTCGCCGGTCGAACGGACTTGTCCGCCAGCTGCGTGATCTTCGCGCTCACGCCTGTATCGTTTGACAATTGATCATCTTGTGACATGGCTCGACTCGTTACATGGTCGGTTGACGGCGCGGCGTACCCGATCGCTTCGGCACGTCGCCCGCATCGCTATTGGTTATTTCGTGAAGTTCATTAAATTTCATTAAAGTTCATTAAATCGGCCAGTTCAACGCGCGTCGCGCACGGTTGGGCAAAAAGATGCGTCCCGGCAGCCATGCGATTCGCTTTACCTGAGACGCGGGTGGCCGCACCGACATTGCTGTCGGCAATTCTAGCAATAACAACGCTTTATTTGCGACCCGGCCGATACCGCACCGGTTGATCCCAAATCTCCACTCACCCCTATGGCGACCGGGCGGCGTGTTACGGGGCATGGCGCCGTGGCGCCGGCACGCAATTCGGTGTGCTGGCGACGGCCGTCCGGTAACGGGGGCGGAGCTGCCCCGATCGTCGGCGCCATCGGCATCTTGGAGGACCCGGCCATGAACAAGCTTGCCGTTTGGGCGGTTGCCGTGGTGAGCGGCGCGCTTGCTGCGCCTGCCGCCGTCGATCGGTTCCTCGCCGCCGAGGACTGCGCCTTGTGTGCCCATCAACAGGTCTGCGCGCCGGAGACCTCGCTTGATGCCTGCGCGATTCAGGCGTTGCAGTTTTATGCCTGGCAGGGCGTGCAGGCGCGCACCCTGTCGGGCAATGATTTGGCCCGGTTTGTCGGCGAAACGCGCGTCGGCAAGATCGGTCGCAGTGTCGATGTTGCGGTCTTCTTTTGGAAAGACAATGAGCCGCAAGACGGTGTCTTCGTCTTACTCGGCCACGTCGGCGCGGGCGACCAAGGCACAGTTATCATCGGCAAAAAGATGTTCTCCACCAGCTGCGTCTTCACCGACATTTGGGGTGCGCGCGGCTATGCAGAGATTGGTCAGCCCTATCGCAGCTAGAACTCTCACGGATCAACCTGGGTGACTCCCCTCCACCAAGTCACCCAACGCTGCGGGCGTGGACGCCCCGGGTCCACGCCCGCTTTTTAGACAAGAATTAGAGGCGCGCGCCCACGCTTCACCCGGTGGTTTGCGACCAAGCGCGCAAGCTCTCCAGGATCTTGGTCAAAATCGGTTCCATCGATGGACCCAAAGTTTCGTTGGCAATCGCTTGCTCAATCATCGATTCGATTTGCGGTAATGCTGCGACGACCATTTTGCCAAAAGCCGCTTTGCCGTCATCAGACAGACCCTGCACACCAGTGCCGATATCGTCAAACTTGGCCGCCAGACTGTCCAGTTCCGGTTGCACGGCCTCGGCGGTGCTGTCGACGCTTAGGCCGCTCAGCAAATTGGTCAAACCGCCGAGCGAATCGGTCAGCTCCTGACCAAAATCGACGCCATTCGCGACCAACGCGGCGACTTGGTCGGTTGCGTCCGCGGTCGCCTGCGCGGCATCTTCAGCGACACCTTGAACCGAATCGGCGGCGTTTTCCGCCATGGTCTGGGTGGCGTCGACGGCGTCCTCGACCGCATTCTGTGTCGCCTCCGCGGCGTCTTCCGTTAATTCGGCGACCGACTCGACAGCCTGATCCGCCGCGCCGGCAATTTCATCGACTGCTTGATCGGTTTGTTCGGCCACATCCTGCTGTTCTTCGGGTCCTAAAAGGTAATACCCAACCAAAACCACAACAACGACGACCAATAGGCCCGTAAGCCAACGCATTGCACACTCCCCTCTTCTGTTTCGGGCCAGCCGCCAAGCCGGCGCCAGGCCAAATGCAACGTTAGTCCAAAGTCGGTCACAAGATGCGTGTTCCACGCCCCGCCGGACGGCGAATGGCGCCGCAAGGCGATGCCATGTGCTCAACTGACCTCGGCGTCCGCCTCATACGACACCGTCTTATCCGACACCGTCTTATCCGACATCGTCGTCCAAGGTCGCTCTTTGCCACGCGCCATGCTTGCACGGTCAGCAACTTGGCGTACCCAATCACAACTCGCGCGGGTTGGCAAGATCGCCGGCGCTTCGAACGCGTGCTGTCATTTCCGACCGCGCGGCTCCCACCCTAGAGCAGTGTCCGACAATATTGAACCATTCTGCCGGAGCGCCAACGTCGCGCCGCGCCGCCCTTCGCGTGGATCGCCACGCCGGGCCGCAAACAGATCTGATTCAATATCATCGGACACTGCTCTAGCTACCGAAGCGATCATGCACATATCCGTGTTCCTTGTCGCCAATGTGGACCATGATGATCGCCAAAGGGCGCGGAAAAGGGCATCAGGCCGAAAACAGGTCTCAAGTTAGCGGGCGGGACACTATTTTGTTTGGTCTCCGGCGGTTATGCGCCGCGCGAGATCGAAAAAGCCGCGCTTGCGGTCCGAACTGATACGCCAATTGACCGGAACGCTTTGGTAGCCGCAGTCGAACGATTCGCCGTCCAACCGGTAATCGAAAAAACCCCAAGAGGCAAATTCGCTGACCGCCGCCAGGAAATTGTTGTCGGCTTCATCGAACCGGAAATGGTCGTCCTCGTTGAACAGGATCGGCATCGGCCGGTAGCCGGTCACCTGTCGGGTTTGGCGCACCATGGCGCGGATGGCCGCTGGCTGATCCACGCGATTTCCATGCAAGAGCACAAAGTCGCTGGCGGAGACCACGTTGCTTGTGGGGATCGTACCGCCGCCATAGCTGGTGCCGGCCAGCAAGCGTGCACCATCCCGTTCATGGCCCCGCACGCGCAAGATCAGTTCATGCACGCGCGCCGGCTTGAGAATCGGCTGTTCGTAACGGATGTCGCATTCATTGTTGATTTCGAGCAAGACGTGGCGGTAACGCTGCGCCGACAGCCACGCCACGGCATTGTCAACCGCTTGTACGATAGCGCCCTCGCTGGTGAAAACCCGTTCCTGGCCGAAATAGAACAGACCCAAGATGACGACCATGCCGAGATCGTCGGCGGCATCCAACAGGCGCGCCAGCCGCGCCAGATAGTCCGCGCGCAAATGGCCGTCCGGCGCGAAGGCCGAATTGGTCCAGGGCTGGGCCTTTGAATAGCCATAGGGACTGCCACCTTGCAAATTCAGGGTGAAAGCACGCACGCCGTGGGCGGCCCAGCTCGGCATGGCGTCGATAAACGCGTTGGTGTTGCGGTCGGGATCCCAAATCCCCGTATCTGGATAGGCCCAAAGATGTCGGGTCGCCGGGTTGAGATCGTCAAATATCCCTTGAACCATGCGGGCGTTGAGCAACAACCCCTCAATCGGTCGACCCTGCCACGTAACGCCTGCGTATGTCGGTTGGCTGTTGACAAAAAAGCGCGCGCCGCGGATTTCCACGTGGGTTTTTCGGGTCATGTCTGCGGCCTCCCGCTTACGCCGGTGCGTCGATATCACGCGTCGATTTCGGATCTTTGAGGTTTCATTGAAGATTCGCCCCAGTAACATAATCGTCTCAATGGTTTGCTAGAAGTTCTCCGTCATCGGTTGAGTCGAAATCGTGATCGTGCCAGCGACGACATTTGGTTACGCCTTGGCGCCGCTTAACCGTACACGCCGCGCCGCATAGAACGCCGTCGACACGCTAACAGCGTCGGCGGCGTCGCTCTCGCGGCACCCGGTGTGGCGTCGCGGGGGCCAGCCTTGCATCCGTGGCAGTTGTGCAAATCCTTCGAAAGCAGGCATTATCCGTGCCCCTGGGGCAGCGGACCATGATTGGTGCGGAGATCCAATATGACAATTGAAACTGAATGGCGCAGCTATGACGTGATCGTGGTCGGCTCCGGCGGCGCGGGCAGCGCCGCGGCCCATGCGGCGGCCGAGACCGGGGCCAAGGTGTTGGTCGTCGCCAAAGACCCGGTCGGTTGTTCCGACACCAAGATTGCCGAGGGTATTGTGACTGTGCGGGCCAGCGCGGAGGCCGACGATAGCGAAGACGCGCTTGCCGAGAATCTCCGTATCGCCGGCGGCGATCTACCGACGCCCGAAATCGCTGCTGCGTTTGCGCAAGATACCCAAGACGCCTACGACTGGATGCGGCGCCACGGCGTGCGCCCGGATGTCGATGATCGGACGCATAAGCCGAAGGTGCTGCCGATTGCGCTTGGTGGTCACACCCACCGGCGCTCCGTTAGCCATCAAAACGGCGGCTTGGCGGTGGGCCATGCGGCGTGGAATGCGGTCGTCCAGGGCAAACGGATCGATTATTTGGAGGACGCATGGTTTCTCGATGTGATCACCGCGCCGGTGGGTGATCGCGGGGATGTGCGTGGCGGCATCGTCTACGACGCGGCGCGCGGTGTTTTTGTCGCGGTTCGGGCGCCGGCGGTGGTCATCGCCGCCGGTGGCTTGGGCACGATGTACTTCCCGAAAACCGACACCATGCGCGGCAATACCGGCGATTCCTATGCCATTGCCGTGCGCGCCGGGGCCGATTTGGTTGATATGGAGCAGGTGCAGTTTTTGCCCTTTTGCATGACCCATCCGCCGGCATATGAGGGATTATGCGCCGGCGAGCCCGTGACCGCCGGGTTTCTGGGTGTGCTGCGCGACAAAGACGGCAACGTGATACTGGATAGCGTCATGTTGCGCACACGCGCCGAATGTTCCGCCGCGATTGTGCGCGCGGTCGCCGACGGGCGTGGCACGGAACGCGGCGGCTGCTATTTGGATTTGACCGGCAACGTCAAACTGCCGCGATCCGGCCGCTACTACGACCGATTTTTGCATACGTCATTAACCGGTATTATGGCCACGGTGCGCCAAGCCTGGGGGCGGAAGGCGGTCCGCTGCGAGGAAATGTGGGAAGTGCGACCGGGCGCCCACTACGCCATGGGCGGTGTGCGCGTAGATGCCGATGGGCGCGCCGCGCGTGACGAAGGCGCGCGCGCCGTTGACGGCTTGTACGCGGCAGGTCAAGCCATGGGCGGCGTTTTCGGCGCCAATCGCTTGGGCTCGACATCGCTTTCGGAAGGGCCAATTTTTGGCGCGCGGGCGGGGCGCGCGGCGGCAGCGCGGGCACGGCAAACGCGCGCGGCTGCCGATGACGCGCCATTCGAAGCCAACCTGGCCAGCTATCGGTCGGTTCTTGGACGAACAGCCGACGCGGCCCCGGCACAGTTGGTCAAGCAGCTGCAGTCCGCCTGCTGGGAGGGCATAGGTCCGGCGCGAACCAAGGACGGCCTGGAGCGGTTTGTCGCGGCATTGGCCGACCTTCGCCAACGCGCCGATACCGCTGCTGTGTCCTCAGATGCGTTGTGGAACCAATCGTTTATCGATTGGGTCGAACTGCGCAATATGCTCGACACCGCCGAAGCAGTGGCGCGTGCGGCCTATTCGCGCACGGCGTCGCTCGGCGCCCATATTCGGCTCGACAGCCAGAAGACATCGACGGCCCTGGGCCACCCCTATTCCGTGATCGTGCGTCAGGGACCGAGCGATGCGATGATTGTGGCCCACGCGGCGCGCCAAAAGACGCCATGGCAACGGCTGCTTCCCTATGTAATGGCGGATCGCAAACGCAAGGTCGTGCTGAAGGTCTTGCGTCTTTTGCCCGCAGCCTGGCAGGACCGTATCTTGGAAAAACGCTATCGCAGCGTGATGGGGGAGATCAAACCGGCGCGGGCCGGTGATACGGTCGCTGACGGCGCCAATGCATGAAAGTTGAGCTGATCAGAGTGCGTGACGGCCAGGCACAAGCCGTCGCCTATGACTATCGACCACGTGTCGACGGCGAACGACCGATGGCCTTGGACGTGCTGTTACAGGCCCAAGCGACCACTTTCCCAGATCTCGCCTATCGCTATGGCTGCCGCAACCGCACATGTGGCATCTGCACGATCGATATCAATGGTCGGCCGCGGATCGCCTGCCGCGCACGGGTTCGCGAAGGTGATCGATTGAGTGCGCCGGCGACCTTGCCGGTGCTGCGCGACATGGTGTCGCGGCGCGATGGTATTGCGCGCCAGCTGCGTGGCCGTTTGCCCGATGGTGTGCGTGGCAACGATTTGAACACGGCGGCGCCGGCCGACTATCATGCCTTGACCGCCTGCATCGAGTGCTATGCATGCCTGGACAATTGTCCCATGCATGCGCGTAATTTCGACAATGGCGCGGAACAACGCGACGCGGCCGATGCCTATCGGTGGGGCAATCCGTTTTCATTGCTCAAACTGCAACGCCTGCGTTTGGATCCGGTCGCGACGCCGGCCGAGAAAGCGGCGGCGTTGGAAGCGGCGGTTGATTTGGGCCTTTCGGTCTGTCGCGACTGCCCGGGTTGCAAATGCGGCGTCGGTATCGACTTGAAACGCAAAGTGATTAAGCCATTGGTCGACACGGCCTTTGCCGACGTTTGATTGCGAAATTGCGCTCTATTCGGCGGCCGCGCCTTTTTGATGCCGCCAGGGGCCCGTATAACCGGCCGACCAATCGGGGGGTATTTCGCACGGCCGCGGGTCGTGATGGGTGACGCGCCTGGCTTAGGTATTTCGGTGACAGTTTACTAAATACACAATATATTGCGTATTATATGATATCTGATGCCTTACTTTGTGTATTTAGTAAACTGTCACCGAAATACCAAAATGTGGTCGCTTGCGTTTGTTCGCCGACACACGGTCGATTACACTGGCCGTGATGTGTCATTGACTTGTGAACACTCGGAATCGGCCTGCTCGTCATGTCCGCGACCGCGTCTACTCAGCACACTATACTTGCCATGCAAGCCTATCTGCGCGATGGCACAGCGCGCGCGCAAAAACTGGCCAATCGCGGACCGATCCGTTTTGGCGCGGACGGCGCGCTCGATACAGCGATCACGGACGCCTATTGGCAATACGGCTTTTACATTTTCGAGGGCGTGCTTGGCGCCGACGAGTTGGCTGATATCGAGGCTGATTTGTTCGACATTCAGGCCCGTTTGCCGAAGAACAAAGGCGCCAAAGTCGATGCCCAGGGGCGGCCCGCGATTGGGGTCGATTGTCGGGCGCCGACCCTGTTTTGGTCGAAACCATTAGGTGATCCGTTCGGCGGTACCGATCTGGCCAATGGCCGTCATCCGGTGAAAATGCACGAACCTGAGGCCGCCGTTGACGCGCCGAGCGACATTGTTTATCTGATCCTGGGCTCGATGCAGTTTTCAGATGCGTGTCTACGGTTTTACGGCCATCCGCAATTGTTGGCTGTGGCGGCGGCAATCAACGGTGAGGATTTTGTACCGTTTACCGAGGCGCTGTTTATCAAAGAACCTGGTCTGGGCGCGTCCGTAGCGTGGCACCAAGACGGCGTCACCCATTGGGAGAGTCCAAGCTGGGACCAAGGCACCCATGGATTCAATTTCATGGGGCAGCTATATGGCTGCGCGGCGGCCAATGGTGTGTGGGTTGTGCCCGGTTCGCACAAGTGGGGCAAAGTTGATATCGCGGCCATGGTCGCCCAAGCCGGCAGCGAACGGTTACCGGACGCGGTGCCGCTGATTTGCGCGCCCGGTGACGTTGCCATGTGCAATCGGCAGGTGCTGCATGGCTCATTTGCCAACAACAGCCCGGATTGGCGGGTCACGGTCAACGCCGGTTTTCACCGGCGCGCGTCCGTGTTGGGTGTTAAAGGCGGCGGCGTTCACAATGCGCCGGCGGTCTATGACGCGGCGCGTATTGAGGAACGGTCGCGCTGGGTCGGTTACGCTATCGATGCACGCCATCAACGCTTTCCCGACGAAACGCCTTATGTCTATAAGCCGCACGCCGATGCAGGTGAAACGTTCCACTGGGACGCCGGCCTCAAAGCGCGGATGAAAGACTATAACTTGCTCGACTTGAGCATCTGAACCGCGTGCTGATCGCATAACAAAAGTTACGCCGGGCCTTGGGGGAGTGCGGCGAAGCAACCCTTGACCCAATCGATGACAGCGCGGGTCGGCGGATCATGTTTCAAATGGGATTGCACGAGCAACCACACGCCGCGCGGTTGCGGCAATTTGGTTATGTGAAAGGCATCGTCGTCCAGTAGCCCCGCGCACATGAAGTTGGGCAAAATGCCCGCGCATCGGCGCGACTCAATGAGTTTCTTGGCCACCAGCAGGTTCTTGGTCATGCATCGCGCATGCTGATGCAGCCCGGCCTGTTTGAGATATTGAGATTCCGGGGTCGCATCAAGGTCTTGCGGATAGGCCCACACCAGTTCGCCGGTTTGCGGCTTCACTTCCGCCGGTTCGAATAAATACAACGTCAGGTCCGCCAGCTTGGACATGATGAAGTCGCCTTTGTCGGGCTTTTGTAAGCGCACGGCGATATCCGCTTCCCAGCGCGAAAAGTTGACATTTTGTGTCGACGCCAAGAGCGCTAGGGACAATCCTGGTTGTTCGGCGAGAAATGGTGCGACGTTTGGTGCCAGAACCTCCGTGGCAATCGAATCGGTGGTGGCGATCCGGCGGTGGCCGATCCACTCCGGATAATCGTCACCGATCTTGGAAATCCGTTCGGCCTGGTCCTCCATCCTGGCGGTCAGCGCCACCAACTCTGCGCATTGCGCGGTGGGTCGCCGGACACCATCGACGGCCTCAAACAAGGTCAGCCCCAAATCTTGTTGCAAGCGGCCGAGCCGTCGCGCCACTGTGGTTTCATTCATATGCAAGCGGGCGCCGGCGGCGGCATAGCTGCCGGATTCGAAAACGGCACGCGCGACCCGCAGATCATCCCAATTCATCCATCAAGTATCGCCCCATCCTGCAAATTTGCAACCGCCCGTCGCAACAACACTGCGTGTGTGTCGTGTCTGGGTCGGCTAGGACTGTGGCCACATCACGCTCACCACGTTGCCAACTGACAATCACGGGAGTTAACGATGGTTGGAAAATTCATTTGTGGATCCGTCATTAGCGGGCTATGTGTATTTGGCGCGCCTGTTTTGGCTGATGACGGCAGTGCCACGCCGGAAGGCGTGGTCGCCAAGGTCCAAGAAGCCGCGGCACTTTTGGCCACGCAAGGCGCATCGGCCCTTGATGTGCTGCGTGATCCAACATCCGCCTTTACCTGGAAGGACACGTACATATTCGTCGTCGACTGCGCGGCCGACCGGGTTTTGTCCAACCCGGCATTTCCGGAACGTCAGGGCCGTGATATCAAGCAACATGTCGACTATAATGGCAAGCAATACGGCCAGGAACTGTGCGACACGGCGCAACAACCGGGTGGCGGCTGGGTCGAATATGTTTGGCTGAAGCCAGGCGGTGACACGCCGCTGCGCAAAATCAGTTTCGTCATGTCTGTCGATGGTCAGCCCTATCAATTGGGCGCGGGCATTTACAATCAGACCATCTCACTCAATGACGTTGCCGCACTTACCGATAGCCATCAATAATTTCGCCGTGACGCGACGCTGTCACGCCATGGCCTGATCGCGAGTCAAACCGATGACCATTCTCAACGTGCCCACATGGCGCAAAGCCGCCGACACCTATGACGCCGCCGCCGACCATTTCGATGACGCCCCTTTGGCATTCTGGGATCGACATGGGCGGCGCGCGGTCGAAGGGATGGGTTTGTGCGCCGGCGATCGTGTGTTGGACGTCGGCTGCGGCACAGGCGCGTCGGCCTTGCCGGCGGCGCTGGCGGTTGGGCCGCACGGGCACGTCACGGGGGTGGACGTTGCCGCGAACATGCTGGCGCGCGCACGCAAGCGCGCGCGTGCCGGCGGCTTTGAGAACGTGACGTTCGTCCAAGCCGACATGGGGGCGACCGGGTTTGCAGACGCCAGCTTTGACGCCACCATCAGCGTGTTTTCGATCTTTTTTGTCGCCGATATGGCCGCGCAGGTTGCCGAGCTGTGGCGCCTGCTGCGGCCCGGCGGGGCCCTGGCCGTAACGGTGTGGGGGCCACATGCGTTCGCGCCCGGTGCCGCGATTTTTGACGAAGAGCTGCGCTGCTTGCGGCCGGACCTAGCGTCAACCGCGCCGGCTCCTTGGCAGCTCTTGACAACGACCGATAGGCTGCGGGCGCTACTTCGCGATGGTGGCGTGTCCGCCGCGGAGATGTGGCCGGCGCCCGACGATCAACCGCTCGCGTATCCGGCGGCGTTCTGGACCATCGCCATGGGGTCGGGTTTTCGTTGGCAAATCGAGCAGCTGACATCGGCGGAGCGTTCGCAGCTTCGCGAACGCGTGGTTGGCCGGCTGAGCGCGCGCGGTGTCAGGGCCATAGACACCAGCGCCATTCACGCCATCGCACGAAAGTGAGTTGTGGCGGGATCAAAGATGGGTGTTACGGTGGTTACGGTGACAGTTTACTAAATATACCATATGTTGTGACTCACTGCTAAAGCCTACAACATACGGTATATTTAGTAAACTGTCACCGTAACTAGTAAACTGTCACCGTAACCACCGTAACACACCGTAGTCGGGCCGGTCGTCAGGCAGCATGTGCCCTTTGCGGGCTGGAATAGTGCGGTACAAAGCGATACCAAGATAGAGACCGCACGAGTCGGCGATGCCCGATAAGACCGCGTCAAACGGTCCACATGAGACACTAACTCATAGCATAGAATTCAGTATGTAAAATATGCTTGCCGATAACACGGCTGTGGCCGGCACGGTGATCACCCAAGCCGCGACAATGGTCAAGAAATGCGCGCGGCGCACAAGCTTGCGGTGGCGTATGACCTCCTTACCCGGCAGTTTTTCGCCGTTGTCGGCGGCAAAGCCGCGGCGCGCGATCATTTCGCGGCGCCGCCGGCTGCGTTTGGTGTACTGTTCGCGGAAAAAGCCCACGCCGAAAACCGCCCCGACAGCGATATGTGTCGAGCTTACCGGTAGCCCGAGCCACGAGGCGATAATCACCGTGATCGCCGCGGATAAGGCGACACAATACGCCCGCATCGGGTTCATTTTTGTGATTTTGACGCCGACCATTCGGATTAACTTTGGGCCGTAGAGAAACAGGCCCAGGCTTATGCCGAACGCACCGATCAACATAATCCAGTTCGGAATGGCGACTTTGGCGGCAACTTCGCCAAACTGTGCGCTATGTAGAATCGCGGCCAACGGCCCGATCGCATTGGCCACATCATTGGCGCCATGAGCAAAAGACAGAAGGGCGGCCGAACAGATCAGCGGAATGTGAAACAACCGGCGCAGCGACTGGTTGCGGTTTTCCATGCCGTCGGACTGGGAACGGATCAGTGGATGCACGGAGACCCATGCAAAAACGAAGGTCGTGACGGTGATGATGGCAACCATCGCGGAGCCAGGCTGCCAGATTCGTTTGAGCCCCTTGATGGCCAGATAACAAGCAAACGCGGCCGCCATTATCGCGATCAGCAAGGGGATCCAACGCCGCGCCGCCGCGATCTTATCGTCTTGATAGATTAGATTGATTTTGATGAAAGCGAGAAACGCGGCCGCGATCAGGCCACCCAGCAGGGGGGAAATGACCCAGCTTGCCGCAATCGCGCCCATGGTCGTCCAATTGACCAACTGAAAGCCGACCGCGGCGATGCCCGACCCCATGACACCACCGACCACCGCGTGGGTCGTCGAAACCGGGGCGCCAAGATACGTCGCCAAATTGACCCAAAGTGCCGACGAGATCAAGGCCGCCATCATCGCCCAAACGAATGTGTCGTTATCGCCAACTTGCGCGGGATCGATGATGCCTTTCGAAATGGTGGACACAACGTCGCCGCCGGCCAGCATGGCGCCGGCGCTTTCAAATATAACCGCGATGATCAGCGCGCCGACCATCGTCAGCGCTCGTGCGCCAACCGCCGGACCAACATTGTTGGCGACGTCATTTGCGCCGATATTGAGCGCCATATAGCCGCCCAAGATAGCCGCCACGACAACGATCGCGGCGTCGGACGCGACACCGGCGTAAATCCCTGCGACGACAGCGGAAAGGCCCAGAAAGATCAGTGCCAGGCCGTGCGAGAAGAACTCTTGTGACAGACGGCGGGTGGCCGCCTCGACATGGACCAGTTTTTCGAGATCCTTGTCGAGCGATCGTTTTGTCACGCCGACCATGGTCGCTCCCCTGAACGCTTTACGGTTTGATTCCGGGCCCTCATTTCGACCGTTAGCAGGCTATTGGAATCGTTTCGTATTGGGCACTTGCGCAAGCGCAGACAGTGTCGGCAAATTGAAGCAGCGCCGCGCCCTTGTCGTTCGCCACGCGGGCGAAGAGATCGGCAAGCTCGGCGTCGTCGGCACGGGCTGCCGCAGTGTCGAGATCAAGCCATTCCAGGCGGCGCATCGGTTTCTCTTTCCACTTCACGAGATGTTGCATAACGAGAAGGGGATAAACAAAGACCTGACATTGAACTTGATAGCCTTGGCGCATGCGTTTGGCATAACGATACGTACCAATGGTCGTATCCGCGACGGTGCCGACAACGCCGGCCTCTTGCTTGGCTTCGCGGCGCGCCGCTTCGTGCAGGCCGCGCTGACCGTCGGGCCAGCCTTTTGGCAACACCCAGCGGCCACGTCGCCGCGATGTAATCAGCAGGATTTCGATGTTGCCACGCACCAGAACAAACGGCAACGCGGCCGCTTGCTGTACCGACTTACTCAGAAAGGCCACGATCAGGAAGTTCTTCTCGCGCGCCGGGCACGAGCGACATGTCCGCACCGATTGCGGACCGTTTTCGCGCAGACCACAGACAACCGAGGGACGCATTCGCCATGGTCATTTACAAGACGTTGCATCCCTTCAACAACCAAGCCAATCAGATGACAATGGCGGACAGGTGCTCAGGCCACCGCAATGCGCGCGCTGCGACCTGCGGCCGCGCATCGTTTCAAGATCTTAGCAGAGCCCAACCCGCCAAGGGTCGGAAAACTGAAAACTTGGTGGAAGTGAGAGGCGCATCCTCGAACCGAAACCACGCGGGCAGGTTTGGCGTGGCGGCTGCCCGCAGACTGACCGACCTGAGAGATAGGTGACGTTTTGTACCGGACACATGGGTAACACTTTTGGCCGAATTCGTGGGGCCGGAGGTGTTGATGCCGTGGAAAGAGAGTTCGGTCATGGAAGAACGTCTACGTTTTGTCGCCCGCCTGTTAGAGGGCGAGCCAATGAGCGATGTCTGCCGTCAGTTCGGTATCTCGCGCAAGACAGGCTACAAAATCTACAATCGCTACAAGGAGCACGGGCTCGAAGCCCTCTGCGACCGCTCCCGCCGGCCGGTTCGCTATGCCAACCAATTGCCGGCACAGGTCGAAAGCCTGATCATCCGCTTCAAAAAGGAGAAACCCCATTGGGGCGCACGCAAGATCCGTGAGCTGCTCGTCCGCCGCCTGGCCGGGGATGTCCGCATCCCAGCCCAAAGTACCGTTCATGCCGTCCTCGACCGGCACGGCCTGGTCAAACGCAAAGGCCGGCCCCGCCGAAGAGCCAAAGGCACACCCCTGTCCGCTGGCACCGCACCCAATGATTTGTGGTGCACCGACTTCAAAGGCGAGTTCAGACTCGGCAACCGGCGGTATTGTTACCCCTTGACCGTTACCGACCATGCCTCGCGCTTCGTCCTGATGTGCGAAGCTCTCGAGTCGACAAAGCAAGATCTCACTCTCACCGCCTTCGAACGCCTGTTTGCTGAACGTGGCCTGCCCGCCGCCATCAGATCGGACAATGGCGTACCCTTCGCCAGCCCCAACGGTTTGTTCAATCTCTCCAAGCTCTCCGTCTGGTGGCTACGCCTCGGCATTCAGATCGAGCGCATCAAACCAGGCCATCCCCAAGAAAATGGCCGACACGAGCGCCTCCACCTTACTTTGAAAAAGGAAGCCACACGGCCGCCCGGCATGAACAGCCTGCAGCAGCAAGCACGCTTCGATGCCTTCGTTGACGAATTCAACACGGAACGACCCCACCAGGCCCTGGACATGAAACCACCAGACGAGGTCTACAAACCCTCAACCCGGCCCTATACCGGCGTCCCAGAGCTCGCCTACCCCTTTCACGATCGCGACATCCTGGTTACCAATTGCGGCCGCATCTGCTTGCACCGCAAAAAAATCAATGTCTCAACCGTGCTCGCGGGGCAAAGGCTCGGCATCAAGGAAGTTGACGACGCCATTTGGCTCGTCAGCTTCATGCACTATGATCTCGGTTACGTCGATCTTGAACAGAGAACCCTGCAACCCCTCGACAACCCGTTCGGCGCGTGGTTGTCACCCATGTCTTAGGTACAAACTGTTACCTATGTCTCCGGGCTGGACCCTGCCCGCAGACGGAATTTGGTGGAGCCAAGGGGAGTCGAACCCCTGACCTCTTGAATGCCATTCAAGCGCTCTCCCAACTGAGCTATGGCCCCACACAGTGACCGCGTCTGCCGCGCATGGTCGTCAATATTTGTCGATATCGCCGCATGTTACGCGAACCAGCGTCGATCTTTCATTCCTTTTCGCCCTCCTCCGGGACGGCGCTTTCCAGGACGTCGGCGACATCATCGTCATCTTCGCCGAGTTCGGACACATCTTCAATAACATCGTCATCACTATCGTCGTCTTCGGCGGTGTCGTCATTGGCGACCGCCTTTTCCTTGGTCGCCGCCGCCGCGGTCACCGCGGTTTCTTTCTTGGCCTCGCGCGCGGCGCGTGCCGCACTCGACGAACGCGAGGACCGTTTGCTTTGCGTGGTGCTGGTATCAATCACTGCCTGACAAGATGGACAGGTCACCGGCGTCCGCCCAAAATCGTAGAACTTGGTCGCGCAGTTGGCGCATATGTGTTTCGAACCCCAGGCCGCATTTGCCACCATTGAGCCTCCTTAAGTCCGCCATTTGCCGTATGGTCTGTTGCGGCGCCGCCATTGCCCCAGCGCGGCGCGGCTGCCCCCTTGCCATGAAGCGTCCCCCGCTGTCAAAGCAATTTGAACGGTCCGTCGGGGCGATGGTCGCATAGGTGCCGACGCTGTGATAGAGATGCCGCAATGGTTGGCAATTCGCAGAGTTCAATGCCGGTCCGGCGGCGCACATAAATGACCAGCTGGCAGTCGATGGCCGCGGGGCCCCTGACCGGTACGATCACCGCACCGGGCGATAAGTCGCTGTCTCACAGGGCGCTTATTTTTGGAACTTTGGCGAGCGGCGAAACGTTCATCGATGGCTTGCTTGAATCCGACGATGTCCTGCGCACGGCAGCCGCGTTAGGCGCCATGGGCGCCGCGATCGAGCGCGACGCAACCGGCCAATGGCGGGTTCGCGGCGTCGGCGTCAGCGGCCTGCGCGCGCCAGACGACGTGATCGATCTTGGCAATAGCGGCACCGCGGCGCGCTTGTTGGCGGGGGTGATCGGCGGGCAAGCGATCACGGCCATCCTCACCGGCGACGCATCACTGCGGCGCCGCCCCATGGCGCGCGTGGCGACACCACTTAGGCAAATGGGTGTGCGGCTGACCGGCCGCGCCGGCGACCGCTTGCCAATGATGATCGCCGGCACGGACCTGTTACTACCTGTCACCTATAACCTGCCGGTGGCCTCGGCCCAGGTTAAATCGGCGGTGCTGCTGGCCGGATTGGCCGCGCCCGGCACGACCACGGTGATCGAGGGTCAGCCGACGCGCGATCACACCGAACGCATGGCAGCGCTATTTGGCGCCGAAATTGCGACCACCAAGGATGGCGCTGGCTGTCGCGTAGCCATCACCGGTCAGCCGGAACTGACCGCGCAGCACCTTGATTTGCCCGGCGATCCGTCGTCAGCGGCGTTCATGTTGGTTGCCGCGGCAATGATTCCCGGGTCCGAGGTTACAGTCCGCCGGATCGGTTTCAATCCGGCCCGTATCGGCCTATTCGAAACGCTCTCCGAAATGGGCGCCGATCTGACAATAACCCACACCGGCGAAAGCGCCGGCGAACCGGTCGCCGACGTCACCATCCGTGGTGGGCCGCTGCGCGGTGTTGATGTTCCAGCGGCGCGCGCGCCGCGCATGATCGATGAATACCCGATCTTGGCGGTCGCCGCCGCCGCCGCCGAAGGACCGACGACAATGCACGGCTTGGCCGAGCTTAAAGTCAAGGAAAGCGATCGCCTCAATGCGATCGCGGCTGGCTTGACCGCCTGTGGCGTGACCTGCGCGATTGCCGACGACAGTCTGACTGTTCAGGGGTGCGGTGGCGCGCCGCCGGGCGGCGGCCGCGTCACGACCCATCACGACCACCGCATCGCGATGGCTTTCCTAATTTTGGGCATGGCGACGAAATCACGCGTCGCCGTCGATCATGTCGACATGATCGCCACGAGCTTTCCTGATTTTCGCGCAGCTTGCGCCGGCTTGGGCGCGCGCCTTGAAGACGCCCCTGCACCGCCATGATTATCGCCGTCGACGGACCGGCGGCAGCGGGCAAGGGCACTTTGGCGCGCCGCTTGGCCGACCATTTTGGTCTTGCCTATTTGGACACCGGGACGCTGTATCGTGCCACCGCAGCACGGCTGTTGCGCAGTGGTGATGACCCGAACAACCCGAACGCGGCGGCCGCGGCCGCCGGCGCTTTGGTTGCGGCCGATCTGCAATCACCCGATTTGCGCGCGGAACATGTCGGCCAAGCCGCATCGGTCGTCGCCGCCCACCACCCGGTGCGCGCCGCACTGTTGGCATATCAACGGAAATTTGCTGCGCAGCCGCCACAAAACAAGCGCGGCGCGGTGCTCGATGGTCGCGATATCGGCACCGTGGTGTTGCCGGACGCCGACGTCAAAATCTTTGTCACGGCAAGCCTTGAAGCGCGCGCAACGCGCCGCCATAAGGAGTTGCGGGCGCTTGGTCAGAAGAGTATAAGGGCTGATATCTTGCAAGAAATGCAGGATCGGGATACCCGTGATCGGGAAAGAGCTGCGGCGCCGCTCAAGCCTGCCCCTAATGCGTTTCTGTTGGATACGACGGCTCTCGATGCCGACGCCGCCTTTGAGGCGGCGCTGCTTTTTGTGACTTCTCGCCAATTGACCCCGGACAATTGACACACGAAAGGCCGAGACGCCGACCGCCAACAGAACGCGGCATGGCGCGACAAGCCGACGCCTGGCCGGAATATTGGGAGCACGTTTGCCAGCATGAGCGACCCTATCGCCGAAACCGGTGTGGAAGCGGGCGCGGAAGAAAACTTCGCCGCGCTGTTTGAACAATCGATTGCCGACGCCAACAAAGTTGAGGGATCGGTGGTCGAAGGCCAAGTCATCGCGATCGAAAATGACATGGCGGTCATTGACGTCGGTTTGAAGGCGGAAGGCCGCGTCGCAATCAAGGAGTTCGCGCAGCCCGGCGGAGGCAAAACCGAACTCAGCATCGGCGATACGGTCGAAGTGTTTTTGGAGCGGATCGAGAACCGCCATGGCGAGGCGGTGCTGAGTCGCGAACGGGCGCGTCGCGAAGAAGCGTGGGTTCTGCTGGAGACCGCGTTCCGTGACAATGCCCGTGTCGAGGGCGTGATCTTCGGCCGCGTCAAGGGCGGCTTCACGGTCGATCTGGGCGGCGCGGTGGCTTTTTTGCCCGGAAGTCAGGTCGATGTACGACCGATTCGCGACATCACGCCGTTGATGGGCAACAAGCAGCCATTCCAAATTCTGAAGATGGATCGGCGACGCGGGAACATCGTGGTGTCGCGGCGCGCGGTGATGGAAGAGACCCGCGCCGAAGCCCGCGCCGAATTGGTTTCAAACCTGAAGGAAGGCCAGATTCTGGAAGGCGTCGTCAAGAACATCACGGAATATGGCGCGTTTGTGGATTTGGGTGAAGTCGACGGCTTGTTGCATGTGACGGACATCGCCTGGCGGCGGGTGAATCATCCGTCGGAAGTTCTGCAAATTGGTCAAACCGTCAAAGTTCAAGTGATTCGCTTCAACCCGGAAACCCAACGCATCAGCCTAGGCATGAAACAGCTTGAAGCGGACCCGTGGGACGGGGTCGAGGCCAAGTATCCGGTCGGTGTCAAGTTTACCGGCCGCGTCACCAACATCACCGACTATGGCGCGTTTGTTGAGCTTGAGCCGGGTGTCGAAGGCTTGGTGCATGTGTCCGAGATGAGCTGGACCAAAAAGAACGTGCATCCCGGCAAGATCGTGTCGACCAGCCAGCAAGTCGACGTCATGGTGTTGGATGTCGACGGTCAGAAACGCCGAATCAGCTTGGGCCTCAAGCAATGTGTCGGCAATCCGTGGGAAGCGTTCCGCGACAGCCATCCGGTCGGTTCGGAAATCGAGGGCGAAGTTCGCAATATCACCGATTTCGGTTTGTTCATTGGCCTACCTGGCGATATCGACGGTTTGGTTCATATGTCCGACCTTGATTGGGGCCGATCGGGCGAAGACGCCATCGGCGACTACAAGAAAAGCGATACAGTGCGCGCGCGTGTGCTGGATATCGACACCAGCAAAGAACGCATCAGCCTGGGTATCAAGCAGCTTTCGGAAGATCCGTATACTGAGGCCGTCGCCGGTTTGGCGAAGGGCAGCGTGGTCACCTGTATCGTGTCGGCGGTGTTGGACAATGGAATCGAGGTCAAAGTCAACGACGACGTGACCGGTTTTGTGCGCAAGGCCGATCTGTCGCGCGACCGCGCCGATCAACGACCGGACCGGTTTGCGGTCGGCGACCGGGTTGACGCCAAGATCACGCAATTGGACCAGGGCAGCCGGCGCATGACCTTGTCGATCAAAGCGCTTGAAATCCAAGAAGAGAAACAGGCGATGGCGGAATATGGCTCATCGGACAGCGGCGCCAGCCTGGGCGATATTCTGGGGGCGGCCATGACCAAGGCCGGCTTGCGACGTGAAGAGCTGGAATCCAACACGGACGACAGCGACAAGGACGACGAATAACCGACAGAAACCGCCATGCGGCGCGGTCCCGATTTCGCCGCGCGCAATTCGCCAATAGGGGCACAGTGACGGCTTCGATATGAGCGAGGTTACGGGACCGTCGGCAGCGCAAGATCCGGGCAGCGGCACTGCGCGCGGGTTGGATGGCACGGGCGAACCCGTATACACGGCCCCTGCGGATGCCGCCATTGATCGCCGGCGCCTCAAACGGTCTGTTGCGGTCTGGCGCATCGTGGCCGTGATCGCCGTTGTCGCGGCGATCGCCGTCGCCGTTGACAAAGTGGCGCCGCTGTCAGTGGGCCGTCACGTTGCCGTTCTCACGGTCGAGGGCATCATCTTAAGCGATCGCTATTTAGAGAAAGCGATCAGCGACTTGGCCAAGAATGACAGTGCGGTCGCGGTGATCGTACGCATCGATAGCCCGGGCGGCTCGACCTTTGCCAGCGAAACATTGTACCAGCGCATTCGCACGGTGGCCGAAACCAAACCGGTCGTCGCGGTGATGGAAAATGTCGCGGCATCAGGCGGTTACATGACGGCCATCGCGGCTGATCACATCTTGGCCGGCGACAGCACCATTACCGGCTCGATCGGCGTCATTTTGGAAGCCACCAATGTGGTGGGACTTTTGGAGAAGTTGGGCATCGAAAACGAGCCGATTAAGAGCGCGCCGCTGAAAGCGCAGCCGAACCCGTTCGAACGCATGACCCCGGCTGCGCGGCAGGCGACCCAAAACCTGGTCGACGAGGTCTATGAAATGTTCGTCGATATGGTTGCCGAACGTCGTGGCCTCAGCGAGGCTCAGACCAAGGCGGTTTCCGATGGCCGCGTCTTTACCGGCCGCACCGCGCTGCAAAACGGTCTGATCGACGGCATTGGCCATGTGAGCGCGGCGCGCGAATGGCTCAGCACGACCCACAATGTCGACCAGGACCTGCCGGAACGCGATGTCGAGGTCGACTATCCGGATCGGTTTGTCGATCAGCTAACCGCGCGCATATTTGGAAAATCCTATTTGCCAGAAAGACTTACCCTTGACGGGCTGATTTCGCTCTGGCACGCTAGTTAGGCAGTCCAAAAGTCATTGGCATGGTGTCGAACGCCACTTACGGAGAGCGGCAGTGTCAGTGACCGCGCGGCGCGGAACGTGGGGACCATGACCAAATCAGAATTGATCCTTCGCTTGGCCGAAGAAAACCCGCACTTGTTTCAACGCGATATTGAACGCATCGTGACCACGGTGTTCGACGAGATTTCGGCGGCGTTGGCGCGCGGCGATCGTGTCGAACTGCGCGGTTTCGGTGCCTTTTCCGTTAAGGCGCGCGAGGCCCGTATTGGGCGTAATCCGCGCACTGGCGAAGCCGTGCGGGTGCCGCAAAAGCACATTCCGTTCTTTAAGTCGGGCAAGGAACTGCGTGAACGGGTCAACAACTCGAACCAATAGCGCGCGCGTCTCAAGGACTGGCAAGACCACTGTCGGATGGTCGTGCCAGTGGTGACAATGAAATATGTGAGCCGATCAGTCGCCGGTGTCATTGCGGTTGTGATTGTGGTGTTTGCAATTGCCAATCGCGGTGACGTGGTTGTGAGCTTTTCGCCATTGCCGTTCACGGTGCAAATTCCCCTGTACGCCGTGTTGTTGGCAACCGCGGCACTGGGGGCCTTGGCAGGCGGCGTCGGTGCCTGGTTTGCCGCCGGCCGCGTACGCGCCCGGGCACGGCGTCAAAGACGGCAAATTCAGAGCCTGGAGGACGAGCTGACCGCGGCGGTGCGCGGCCACGGCAATCGCCAAGTGGTGGCCCATGCAACCGGCGACAATGGTTGAACGCGGCGGTTGAACGCGGCGGTCACCAATAAACGTGCTGGTGAATGACGGTCGCGCCATCGCGTGGGTCAAGACTCCCGAGCGCCGAAGGATTTGATCATGACGAGCGATCGCGCGCGACACATCATTTGCGCCATCGACACCGGCGATTTGGATGTCGCCGTTGATCTGGCGCGACGTTTGGATGGCACGGTCGGCGCCGTCAAGCTGGGCTTAGAGTTTTTCGCCGCGCAAGGCCCGGCCGGTGTGCATCGGGTGGCGAAGGCCGGCCCGCCGATTTTTCTCGATCTGAAGCTGCACGACATCCCCAACACCGTGGCTGGCGCCATGCATATGGCGGCAGCAACCCGTCCGTTCATGGTGACGGTGCATGCATCCGGTGGCGCCGCCATGATGCGCGCCGCTGCCGCCGCCAGCTTGCCGGCCGCCCACGATGTTGACTATCCACGGCCTTTGGTTGTTGGTGTCACCGTTCTGACCAGTTTCGACAATGACGATGTGCGCGACGTGGGGATGACCGGGCCATTGACCGATCAGGTCAAGAGGCTGGCGGATCTGGCCCAGACCTGCGGGCTGGACGGCGTCGTCACGTCGGCCCGCGAAGTCGCGATGCTGCGTGCCCAATGCGGCCCCGACTTCCTTTTGGTCGTCCCGGGCATTCGTCCCGGCTGGGCGACCGCGAATGATCAAAAGCGCATTGTCACGCCCAACCAGGCGTTGGCCGCAGGCGCGGACTATCTGGTGATTGGCCGCCCAATCACGCGCGCGCACGATCCGCTCGATGCGGCCCGAAGGATTGCCGCGGACATGGCCGGTATCTCCGAGGGACACAGCCGTGGATAGCCCGATCCCGGCAACGATCGCAGTCAAAATCTGCGGCTTGTCGAGCGCGGACGCGGTCGACGCCGCCGTCGAAGGCGGCGCGGCGTTCGCTGGTTTTGTGTTCTATCCGCCATCCCCGCGCCACATACCCGCGGCCGCGGCGGCTGCATTGATCGCCAGGCTGCCGGCATCGGTCACGCCGGTCGGCGTGTTTGTCGATCCGGATGATGATCAGCTTGACAACGCGCTGGCCGCGGCCCCATTGCGGCTGATCCAATTGCATGGTTATGAATCGCCGGCACGCGTGGCGGCCCTGCGCGCGCGCCTTGGCATACCGATCATGAAAGCGCTACCTGTCGCCTCGGCCGACGATGTCGCCGCCGCGCACGCCTATGACACGGTTGCCGATCGATTGTTGTTCGACGCCAAGCCGCCGTTGTTGCCAGAAGGCGCCGGCGCGCAATTGCCCGGTGGCAATGGTTTGGCGTTTGATTGGCAATTGCTTGCGGCGGCGCCGCCGCGCGGGCGGTGGATGTTATCCGGCGGCCTGAACGCCGCGAATCTCGCCGATGCCGTGCGCATTTCGGGCGCCGAAGCCGTCGATGTTTCATCGGGGGTCGAATCGCGGCCTGGCCAGAAAAATCTTGCCTTGATCAGCACGTTTCTGGCACAAGCCGCGGCTCTGGCGACGTAGATTCCGCTATGCACACGGCCGTCAGCGTGCATGATGCGGGCTGTTTTGACAGCACATAACACGCATTCGCCCCAAGCGCATGAAACCTTTGAACACCTATCGCGACGGCCCTGACGAACAAGGTCATTTCGGTATCTTTGGCGGCCGCTATGTCGCCGAGACCTTGATGCCGCTGATCCTGGATCTGGAAACCGCCTACAATACAGCCAAGACCGACCCGACATTCGCCGACGAACTGCGTTATTGGCTGAAACACTACGTCGGCCGACCGAGTCCGCTCTATTACGCGCAAAGGCTGACCGCGCATCTCGGCGGCGCCAAGATCTATTTCAAGCGCGACGAGCTCAACCACACGGGCGCCCACAAAATCAACAACTGCATTGGGCAGATCTTGCTTGCCAAACGCATGGGCAAAACGCGAATCATCGCGGAGACCGGCGCCGGCCAACACGGCGTGGCAACCGCCACCGTGTGCGCGCTGTTTGGCCTGCCATGCGTCGTATACATGGGCGCGGTCGATATCGCCCGGCAGCAACCCAACGTGTTCCGCATGAAACTGCTCGGCGCCGAAGTGGTGCCGGTCACGTCGGGCGCGCATACCCTCAAAGACGCCATGAACGAGGCCTTGCGCGATTGGGTGACGAACGTCGCCGATACCTATTACATCATCGGCACAGTGGCTGGGCCGCATCCCTATCCGGAATTGGTGCGCGACTTTCAATCGGTGATCGGCGACGAGGTACGCGAACAGATCATGGAGCAGGAAGGTCGCCTGCCAGATAGCCTGGTCGCTTGCATCGGCGGCGGCTCGAATGCCATGGGGCTATTCCATCCGTTCTTGGACGACACCGACGTGAACATCATTGGCGTGGAAGCAGGTGGCGAAGGCGTTGAAACGGGCCGTCATGCGGCCTCTCTCAGTGCCGGTCGACCTGGCGTATTGCACGGCAATCGCACCTATCTGTTGCAGGATGATGACGGCCAAATCGTTGAAGCCCATTCCATTTCAGCCGGGCTGGATTATCCGGGGATCGGCCCCGAACATGCTTGGCTGCACGACGTCGGTCGCGTGACGTACGCGTCGGTCACGGACGCCGAGGCCTTGGACGCGTTTCAGCTCTGCTCGCGTTTGGAAGGGATCATTCCGGCACTGGAACCGGCGCACGCCTTGGCCTATGTGATCAAGCATGCGCCGACCTTGCCGGAAGACCATATCTTGGTGATGAACTTGTGTGGCCGGGGCGATAAGGACATCTTCGCAGTCGCCGAGTCGCTGGGTGTGACCTTGTGACCGCCGGCACGGCGATAACAGGACGCATCGAAAAGCGTTTTGCAGCCTTGCGCGAAGCCGGCCGGGCCGGATTGGTCACTTTTGTCACCGCCGGCGACCCAAACGCCGATGTTGGCGCCGCCATCCTCGAAGGCTTGCCGGACGCGGGTGCCGACATCATCGAACTGGGCATGCCATTCACGGATCCGATGGCGGACGGACCGGCGATTCAGGCGGCCGGCCTGCGCGCCTTGGCCGCCGGTCAAACACTCAAACGCACCCTCGCCATGGTGCGCAGCTTTCGCGAGCGTGACGACGCCACCCCGGTCGTGCTGATGGGCTATTACAACCCGATCTACAGCTACGGCGTGGCGCCGTTCTTGACCGACGCCCTTGACGCCGGCGTCGATGGCCTGATTGTGGTTGATCTGCCACCCGAGGAAGACGAGGAACTGTGTTTGCCGGCCCTGAATGCGGGCTTGCGTTTCATTCGATTGGCGACGCCGACCACCGACGACGCGCGCTTGCCCGCCGTACTCAACCACACATCCGGCTTCGTCTACTACGTGTCCATCACCGGCATCACGGGTACACGTAGCGCTGCAACGGTTACCGTCGACAAGGCGGTCGGCCGCTTGCGTCGACACACCGATTTACCGATCGCAGTTGGTTTTGGTATCAAAACGCCGGACCAGGCGGCCGCCATCGCGCGCGTCGCCGATGCCGCCGTGGTCGGCTCCGCCCTGGTCGAACAAGTACGCCAAACGCAAGAAAGCGGCGCCGACGCGGTCGCGGCGGTACTTGGCTTGGTCCACGATCTCGCGGCCGGTGTGCGCGCGGCACGCATGGAGACGACATGAGCTGGCTGACAAATTTCGTACGCCCGAAGATTCGGGCGCTGGTGACCCGACGCGAAATTCCACAAGACCTGTGGGACAAGTGCCCGGCGTGCGAACAGATGATCTTTCATCGTGACCTGGAAGCGCGCCAGCGTGTCTGCCCCCATTGCGATCACCACATGGCGATTCGCCCCGCCCCGCGATTTGCCACACTGTTCGATGACGGCGCCTATCAGCGCATCGAGCTGCCCGCCGTCACGGTCGATCCGCTCAAATTTCGCGACACCAAGCGGTACTCGGAGCGGCTAAAGGATGCCCAATCGCGCACCGAGGCCGATGACGCCATCGTCGTCGCCCATGGCGCCATTTTCGGTCGTCAGGTTGTCGTGGCCGCCTTCGAGTTTTCGTTTATGGGCGGTTCGATGGGACAAGCCGTCGGCGAGGGGATAATCGCGGCGGCACAGTTGGCGCAGCTTCAGCAAGCGCCATTGATCGTATTTCCGGCGTCCGGCGGCGCCCGTATGCAGGAAGGAATCCTGTCGTTGATGCAGATGCCGCGCACCACGGTGGCCATCGATACCGTGCGCGAGGCCGGACTGCCCTACATCGTGGTGTTGACCAATCCGACCACCGGCGGTGTCACGGCATCATTTGCCATGCTTGGCGATATTACTTTGGCCGAACCCGGTGCATTGGTCGGCTTTGCCGGCCCGCGTGTGATCGAGCAGACCATACGCCAGAGCCTGCCCGACGGATTTCAGACCGCGGAATATTTGCGCGATCATGGCATGGTGGACATGGTTGTTCATCGCCATGACATTCGTGCGCAATTGGCGCGTATCCTGGATCTATTGCTAAATCCGCGGCCGCCAGCTGAGGTCGTCGAATTGCTCGAATCAAGCTTGGATATTCCGGAACATGCGGACAAACCGGAAGCCGATTCGGAAACCGAAGAGACGACACCTTAAAGCACGACACTGCCATGGCAACGGCCTGCCCATGGCACATATTATTACCGCACTGACCATTCGCGTAACGCATATTGCAAACGGGGCCATCAACCTGCCTTGGTAATTGGCGGCTGTGACTTGTCTGGGCGCCCAGGCGTTCTAGATCCATATGACAGAGGTCGCCCCGCGACGACACAGCCAAGGACCTTCGCGATGGCCGTGATTTACGCAGATTTTGGCAAGCGCAATGCCCATCGGCGCCGCCTGGAAGCCGGTTTTGCCGCCGCTGACAGGCTTGAGGGCGCTCAAATGCTGTTGGCCTGGCTGATTGCGGCCTTGCTTGGTTGGGCGGTCTTCTTGGCCCCCGTCGCCGCCTTGGGCTGGTTGTTCGGCTGGTGGTCCTAGGGTACCGCCGCAAGTCGTTTTTCTGACGCCGATTCGGGCCGCAGCTGACCGCGCCAGCCGTCGACAACGACAAACCCGATCGCCGATACCGCGCATCGCACGACCTTAATCTCTGAAAAGCAACGGATTGTCCGAACGCGGACCAAATGCGTCATCGCGCGTGCATCCGGGTCCATGTTATGATTCGAACAGCGGCCTGACCCAAAATATCGGGCTGGGGTCGGTCGCTCAATATATTGAAGAAAAAGGAGAATGCCAGGTTTTCGAAGTTGAACGCGCGGGCCCCTGGGTCGTATGTGGCGCGCCCGGGAAGATTCGAACTCCCGACCCCCAGATTCGTAGTCTGGTGCTCTATCCAGCTGAGCTACGGGCGCATTGCCAAGATTCTTGGTGTGTTTCGTATCGCGGGCGAAACCACCCGGCAACCCCAGGGCGTCGGCGTATGTCCAAAACCGAAGGGCCGGCGAACACTATTGAAATGGCACGAGATTGGCAAGACCAGCGCACGATGAGCAGCTATATTGTCGGCTGTGGTGTGCGCCTTCGATGGTTGGAAAACCGTCTTGTGACCACCCCGACCATTGAGTAAGATCCGGGCTTCGTGGGGGGGGTGGAAACGAGTGTTTTTCCTTGCCTTTGTTGATTGAGTACGGCGCCGCAGCGCGGACGTCGTCAGAGCACATAGCGGTGCTTAGGCAAAAGGACAAGCGTCTCCAAATGACAAGTGTAGCTAGGCATGCGGCCACGCTGACCGTGGTTCTGGCGATCGCGGGTTGCGGGTGGTCGTCGGAAGGACTCTGGCCGTCGTCATCAAGCGACGGCGAAAGCAGTGAGGCCGCACCGGAAACGTTCGAGATTCCGCCGGTGCGTGCGGAAACACAATCCCAGCCGGTGCTGGAAGACTATGCGGGGGACCGAGCGCCGCCGCGCGTGGCCGTCGCCGACGCCGCGCCGTCGGTGCCGATTGCCTCGCCACCCACCATGCCCACAATAACACAGGCGACACCGCCGGCCGATGCCGTGGCCGCCGGGGCGGACGCGGAAAACGCGCCGCCAACTGTTCCGCTTTATGTCGGGCCCGTTGAGATCGGGCCGAACACCGGCACGTTTGTCAGCCAAAAGGTTCAGAATCTCCGTGCTGAGCTTGACATCTTGCGTCGCGTGATCGGTGAACAAAATGAAGAATACAGGTCCGTCTTGGCGGGCACGGCGACCAGTTCGCAACGCTATCACGCCATGGTCGGCGCTATCGAAGCACGACTACAGGTTGGCACCACGCCGGGCAATCCCGTGCTGGTCAGTCAATGGCAGAGCGCCCAAGCCGAGCTTGACAATGTCGTGCAGATATCGTCGCGGCTGAAAGAGCTTGCCAATCGAATCGCCGCCAATTCGGCCACGTCGGCTTACTTGGTCGGCTCGACACGCGCCGCCTATGGATTGCAGGGCGCGGTGGAGGAAGATCATCGCCAGCTCGGCATCTTGGAGGATGAGGTCAACCGCACCGACGTATCGATCAGCCGCTTGCTGAATGAAGTCAATGCAACAGTTGAACGGCAAAACACCTACTTATCCGGCGAACGGCGAAATTTGACCGCCCTGGCGCGGGCCATTTCCGTCGGCGAATCATACGGTCCAAGTCTTTCTACCTTGGCTTATGGCGCGCCCGCACTCGGCCCGGTCACCGATATCCCCGGGGCGACACTGGGGGTGGGCGGCGGTACCAGCCCGTTGGTGGTGATTCAATTCGACCGTCCCGACGTCGCGTATGAGCAACCGCTCTACGCCGCGATCAGTGAAGCTTTGGCGCAACGGCCCAACGCGAATTTCGATCTCGTCGCTGTGACGCCGGCACGCGGCAGCCCGAGCGAGATGGCCACCGCGTCCGGACGATCAAAGAAGAACGCGGAACGTGTACTACGCGCCTTGATTGCCATGGGCCTGCCGGCGGAACGGCTGAATCTAGGCTCCCAAACCAGCAACACGGCAAGTGACAGCGAAGTGCATGTTTTTGTTCGCTAACGCGTTTTTTCAAGCAGGCGCGTTTCGTCGGTTGCGGGCCCTGGGTGGGCTGAGCTGGACCATTTTGGCGTTGTTGGTTGGTGCCGCATTGGTGGGTCCGGTGGCGGTTGCCGCGGATGAGGATGTCACGCGGGCGGAAATTCAGCGCATTATCGAGGCGCAAATAGACGCTTTTCGCCGTGACGATAGTGCCGCTGCGTTTGGCTTCGCCTCGCCCGGAATTCAGGCGCGCTTTGGCACCGCCGACACCTTCATGTCGATGGTGCGGCAGGGATACCAGCCTGTCTACCGACCGCGCGCGGTCGAATTTGGTGCATTGGAAATGGTTCGCGGGCGTCTGACCCAAAACGTCCTGGTGATCGGTCCGGACGGCATGCCCGTTCAGGCGCTGTATCCCATGGAACAGCAGGATGATGGCAGCTGGCGCATTGATGGTTGCGTGCTGGTCGCTTTCGACGGTGAAGGCGCGTGAGTTGCGGCGCGCGGCTTAGCCGGCGTCGCGCGGCATGATCGCGAGATTGTCAATCAACCGCGTGTCACCAATATGCAGAGCGACCAAGACCCGTGCCGGACGCGTCGCCCGGGTAACTTTTTCAAGGGTCTCGGAATCGCGTATCTCAAGATAGTCGATGTCGCCCAATCCCAATTCACGCAACCGCGTAAGCCCGCGCGGTATTTCGTTTTGTGCCAAGCCACCATCGGCCATTCGACCGGCGATATCGGCGAGCACGCGGTTGATCAATCCCGCGCGTCGACGTTCGTCCGGCTTCAAATTGACATTGCGCGATGAAATTGCCAATCCGTCGGCTTCGCGCACGGTCTCAACCGGCAAAATGCGCACGGGAATGTCTAAGTCTCGTGTCATTTGGGTGATCATGCGCAGCTGTTGATAGTCCTTTTCGCCGAACACGGCGACGTCGGGCATGGCTTGCATGAACAGCTTGGTGACGACTGTCGCCACGCCGTCGAAATGACCCGCGCGATGATCACCGCAGAGTCCCTCCGTGATGCCTGCGACGGAAACGGTGGTAACAAATCCGTCGCCATACATTTCTGTAAGGTCGGGCACAAATGCCAAATCGACCTGCGCCGCGACAAGCTTATCCAAATCCGCTTGTTCCGTGCGCGGATAGGTGCCGAAGTCCTCGTTTTCACCGAACTGTTTCGGGTTGACAAAAATGCTGACCACCGTGCGCTGACAGGCGTGCTGCCCGGCTTCCACCAACCGCATATGGGCGTCGTGCAGTGCGCCCATGGTCGGCACCAAGGCAATCGACTCACCGGCGGCACGCCAAGCCGATACCTGGCGGCGCAGATCGTCGACATTGCGCGCGATCGCCAACTTGGATTCGGCATCTGGAAAGGCATCGACCATGGCTAAACCGTAATCTCGCAGTTGCAGCACGTCAACGCGGCTCACATTGTGTCTTGGTTGCTGTCGGCGGCGTCTTGGTCTTCGTCGTCAAACAGAATCCGGTTGGCCGCGCCATCCAGATCGTCGAATTGACCGGCGCGCAGCGCCCACAAGAAAGCGCCAAGCCCGAGCAAACCGAGCCCAAGGGCCACCGGAATCAGCCACAATATGCCGCTCATTTGCGCACCGTTGCACCGCGTTCGCGGCTGAGTCTGAGGGCGTTCAATGTAACAATCAACGACGAGCTCGACATGGCGATCGCCGCCCATAGCGGGGTGATCAAACCGGCAATCGCCAGCGGCACCGCGAACAGATTGTATACCACCGCAAGGCCGACATTCTGGCGCATGACTCTATACGCGCGGCGCGCGGTCGCCAACGCGGTCGTGACCGGCGCCAAGCGATCGCCCATGAACACCACGTCAGCCGCGGCGCGGCTGATATCGGCGGCGGTGGCCGGCGACATCGATGCCCAGGCTGCCGCCAAAGCCGGCGCGTCGTTGAGACCATCGCCGACCATGACCACCCGCCGTCCCGCCAGGCGCCACGCCTCGAGGGCCGCGACCTTGTCGGCTGGGCGACAGTCGCCACGCCAGTCCCCGATGGCCAATGCCGCGGCGACGGATTTCACCACCGGGTCACGATCGCCAGAGCGCAAGGCGACGGTAAAACCGAGATGTCGAAGCGACGCGATCGACGCCGCCGCGTCCGGTCGCAAAGGATCATCAAACACAAACCGTATTGGCGTTTTGCCGGGCACGGCCAACCACAGTTCCGGGCCGTCCGCACCGGCGTCAGACGCGTTGCCATGGGGATCGTCGCCGATCCAGGCGCGACTGCCGAGACGCACCGGCCCTTGTGGTGCGTGCGCGATCAAACCGGCACCGGGCTGTTCGCTGACACCTTTGGCAACGGCGACATTGGGCAGTGTCGCAGCCAAGGCCCGCGCCAAGGGATGACGGCTGGCCGCGGCAAGGCTTGCGGCCAGTTTCAGGCTCTCGCGGTCGTGGGCCGAACCGGCGCGCAAACGCGGCCGGCCCAGTGTCAATGTGCCGGTCTTATCGAACACGACCATATCCGCACGGGCCAAGCGCTCGAGTGCGGTGCCCGACGTCAACAATATACCGTCGGCAAACAGGCGGCCGCTGGCAGCCACTTGAACCACCGGCACGGCCAGCGCCAACGCGCATGGGCAGGTGACGATCAACACCGCGACCGCGTGCAGCAAAGCAGTCTGCCAGTGCACCGCGCCGAGCAGCAACCATCCGGCGAACGTGACCAGCGCCAGGCCGTGTACCACCGGCACATAGACGCGCGATACCCGGTCCGCCAACTGGGCAAAGCGGCTGCGGTCCTGCTCGGCGGTCTCCATCAGGCGCACTATGCCGCCCAACACCGTATCGTCGCCCACGGCGGTCACGCGCAGCCGCACCGGCGCTGTCACATTCACCGTGCCGGCGAACACATGCTCACCCGGGCCCGCTGCGACCGGCGTGCTTTCGCCGGTGACCAGCGCACAATCAAAGTCTGACCTGCCATCGATGACAGTGCCGTCGACGGGAACGCGTTCGCCCGCCGTCAGTTGCACCAGGTCGCCTTCGTTGAGTCGCGTGATGGCCGTTTGCACCGCGCGACCCTGGCTGTCGATCCGCGTTGCCGCGGTTGCCTGAAGCGAAAGCAATTGCTCGGCGGCGTGGCGCGCCTGCCCCCGCGCGCGGTGTTCAAGCGTACGTCCGATCAGCAAAAAGAACAGCAAGCCGACAGCCGCGTCGAAATATGCGTGGTCGGCGTGGCTCGCGGTTTGGCCGACACTCACCAAGGCCGCCAGAACAACCGCCAGCGAAATCGGCACGTCCATGTTGGTGTGCCCGGCCCGCAGTGCCGCCAGCGCCGCACGAAAGAACGGCCGGCCGGCATAGGCAATGGCGGGGATCGCGATGGCCGCCGAGATCCAATGCATCAGGTCGCGCGTGACCGGGCGCATGTCCGATGCCGCCCCCGCCCACACCGCGACCGACAGCAGCATGATATTGCCAGCCGCAAACCCCGCCACGGCCAGGCACCGCAGCAGGAACTGTTGGTGACTATGGTCGGCGTTGGCCAGCGCCTCCAAGTCATAAGGAACCAAACGATAGCCAAGCTCAAAAACGCGCGCGGCCAGTGTTGTTGCGTCGGTTTGGCCGGCGCGCCAGGCCAATCTGAGGCGCCGGGTGGTCATGTTGACCCGCGCCGCGACCACACCGGGCATACGGCCGAGCGCGGTCTCGATCAGCCATACACAGGCGCCGCAATGCAAACCGTCGATCATGGCGTGGACGGTTACCACATCGCCGTGGCGTCGTTCGAACGCCGCCCAATCCACGGTGGCGTCGTTTTCCGGCGGCTTCGGCGGGCGCTGCGTGGGGTCAAGCTGGCGTCGGGCATAATAGTTGCCCAAGCCAAGGCCGCGGATCAGGGCGTCGGCCGCTTGGCAGCCCGCACAACAAAATCGCGCACCGCCCGCGCTTCCAGCCAAAACAGGCTGGCCGCAATGGGCGCACGCAGGTGGCGCGTCGCGCCCGGCGGTTGCCGTCATTTTACATAAAGGCGCGCGTGTGTTTGATAGCGGTCGGAACGGCGCGCCGCTTGGACATGGACGTCCCAAATTCCCAACAATGGCACGTCGACCGCAGCCGTGTAACGTCCGGCGCCGGTCGCCCGCAAGGCCAAATCCTGATCGTATCCTTCATGGGTCGGCCGCCGCCAAGCGGCGACCATGGCCAGATCGGTCACCGGCCGGCCATCTCGATCTTGAACGGTCACCAGCAAACGGCCGGATGCGCTTCCAGCCGGCACGCCGGCGCCGTCGTCCGGCTCGAACGTCACCTTCGCCGTCCACCCCAGCTGGTTCTGCTGGTCTTGCGCAGCCAGCGCGTCGTTGTAGTGGAGGCCCTTTTGGTAGTGGTCTTCGGTGGTCAGGCCGGTCCAACTGGTGAGCGCGAACCAGACGAAAATCCCATTCACGACGACCGCAACACCAAGCCCACTAAAAAGGACAAACGGGATCCAGCGCGATGTCCGTTCCGGCTGAGGACTATTTTTCAGGGCCACGGAATACGCTTTCTTGGCGCGCCACCTCGCCCGACGCAAGGTCGGTCACCACAAACGCCACGTCGACGCTTTCATCGTCAAGCGCGCGCGCCGGCGCGCTGACCAAAACACGATGGCTCTCCAACCGATCGGAACCGACCGTTAAATCAATACTGTCTGGCACGTCACTGTCCAGACCAACGACCTTCATCTCGGCGCCAGGCGGCCCTTCGATCGCCAAGCGAAACGATCCCGTATCGTGATACTTGTTCAAGATCTTGACCGTGTAGGCATTGCGCACGCTGCCGTCCGATAGCATGACAAACAGGGGATTGCGATCGTGCAACACATTGACCGAGAACGATGCCCGCGTCAGCAACGTATACAGCATCAGGCCGCCGGCCAACGCCATGACACACACATAGACGATCGTCCGCATGCGGATCGGATGGACATGGCCGACCTTGCCTTGCCCACGCAAGGCCAAATTGGCCGAAGTGTCATAGCGGATCAATCCGCGCGGCCGGCCAACACGGTCCATCACGCCATTACACACATCAACGCACAAGGCACAGGTGATACATTGCATCTGTTGACCGTCGCGAATGTCGATGCCGGTCGGACACACCGCGACACATTGGTTGCAGTCGACACAGTCGCCGCGCCCCTCCCACGACGCGCCTTTCTTGTGTGATCCGCGCGGTTCGCCACGATAGTGGTCGTAGGAGACGATCAGCGTCTCTTCATCAAACATGGCCGACTGAAAACGGGCATAAGGGCACATATAGGTGCACACCTGCTCGCGCGCGAAACCGGCCAACAGATAGGTGCTGCCGGTCAGAAATGCGATCGTAATATAGGCGGGCGCCGGCGCCGAGAAGGTCACGAGCTGGCTCAGCAGGGTCGGCGCGTCGGCGAAATACAGGATCCAGGCGCCGCCGGTAAGCAAGGCGATTACCAACCAAAGGCAATGTTTGGTGATCCGCTTGCGCAATTTGGCCAAGCTCCAACGCGCCTTGTCGAGACGCATTTGCGCGTTGCGATCGCCTTCGACATAGCGTTCGACAAAGATGTACAGGTCGGTCCACACCGTTTGTGGACAGGCATAGCCGCACCAGACACGACCAGCGAGGGCCGTGACGAAGAACAATCCGATCGCCGCCAGCACCAGCAGCCCGGTGATGTAATAGAACTCCTGCGGCCAAATCTCGATAAAGAAGAAATAAAAGCGGCGCGCCGGCAAATCGAGCAGCACCGCTTGATCGGGCAAATGGGCGCCGCGGTCCCAACGCAACCACGGCACACCCCAATAAATCGCCAACAGCACCGCCATGGCGATCCATTTCAGCGTTCGATAGCGCCCCCTGACCGCCTTCGGAAAGATCTTCTGGCGCGGGGCATAGAAGGCTTCGCTCGCCCGCTGGTTGACGGCGGCGGCATCCTCGACCGGAACCTCGGTTACCACTGCCGCCGTTTCATGCTACTGGCCCCCACCCAAGGCGTGCACATAGACCGCCAATTGTTTGATCGTCGCATCGTCCAACCGTCCGGCCCAAGCCGGCATGTGGCCCGCGCGCGCATAGCTTATGATGTCGACGATCGTATCCTTGTCGCTGCCATAGAGCCAGATGGCGTCGTTCAGACGCGGTGCACCCAGATCGGCGAGCCCTTCGCCCTGTTCACCGTGGCACGCGGCGCAGTTATCGGCAAAAAGCGTTTCGCCGCGGCCGGCAGCGGCCTCGTCCGTGGCGGCACCGGTCAACGACAGCACATATTCGGCAGTATCGTTGACCTCATCATCGACGAGCATTTCAAACGTCTTGAAAGGCGGCATGTCGGAAATGCGTGTTTCCTCATCGGTGGGCGACCGAATGCCGTGGCGGATGACCGAATAAATGGTATCGATGTCGCCGCCCCACAACCAATCATCGTCGTTGAGGTTGGGATAGCCGGGGCTGCCGCTGGCGCCCGACCCATGACAGGGCGCGCAGTTGTCGCCGAACGCGGCCGCGCCGCCGGCCATGGCGAAACGCAGCAAATCCGGATCGTCCAATACCGCCGCCGGCTCTGCCCCGTCAATCTGATCGACCCATTGGCTTTGCGCGGCACGCGCGGTGGCCATTTGGTCCAACACAACCTGGCGCTGGGAATAGCCGATGACGCCCTTTGTATGGCTGCTGATCAGCGGCCAGGCCGGCATCACAATCCAATAACCGATCGCCCAAATAATGCTCGCATAGAGGACATAGAGCCACCATCGCGGCAAGGGTTGGTTTATTTCTGTCAAACCGTCCCAATCGTGGCCCGTGGTCGGCAACCCGGTGAGTTCGTCTTTTTTAATCTCAGTGGACACGGCTCAATCATCCTGAAAGGGAATATGGGCGGCACGGCGAAAGCGATCGCGATTGCGCGGCCAAAACGCCCATAAGGCGACGGCCACGAAAATCGCGACCATGACCACAAGGGCAACGCTGCGGACGACGGTTAAGGCATCGAGTTCCATCAGCAAAGGCTCCGACTAACGAAAATCGCGGCTGGGGTCATAGGTCGTGAAATCGACCAACGTGCCCAGCATTTGCAGATAAGCAACCAAGGCATCCATTTCGGAAACGATCGTCGGATCCCCGTCGAAGTCGGCGACCACCGCCTTCGGATAACGCGTCAGCAAGCCTTCGTGATCGGCTTCCGGGTCGGCTTGGGCGGCCAGGTCTTCTGCGGCGGCGGCGACCATTTCCTCGGTGTAGGGTACGCCGACGACTTGGTTGGTGGCCAGGTGGGCGTCGATATCGCCGGCGTCGACCGCCCGGTTCATCAAAAAGCCGTAGCCGGGCATGATCGATTCCGGCACCACCGCGCGCGGGTCGATCAAATGCTCGACCTGCCACGCGTTCGAATATTTGCCGCCGAGGCGCGCCAAATCCGGCCCGGTGCGTTTCGACCCCCATTGGAACGGATGGTCATACATACTTTCCGCAGCCAAACTATAGTGACCGTAGCGTTCCAATTCATCGCGGAATGGTCGCACTTGCTGGCTGTGGCACACATAACACCCTTCACGGATGTAGATGTTGCGCCCCGTCAATTCCAACGGAGAATAGGGTCTGACGCCGTCAACTTCTTCGATCGTGCTGTCCAGATAATAGAGCGGCACGATTTCGACCAAGCCGCCGACGATGACGGCCAACAAGATGAGAACACCCATGAGCAGCGTATGGCGTTCGATAACGTCGTGCTTGATGAGCATGTTCCGCCTCCGCCGTAAGCTCTAGGACGCCGTCGCCGGCGCACCGGCAGGCATGGACTCTTCGGTTTCACCACGCGCCGTGCGCCACAAATTGTAGACCATGATCAACGAACCGAGGACAAACAGCGTGCCGCCCAAGGCGCGAATGACATAGTACGGGTGCATGGCTTCGACGGTCTCGACAAAGGAATATTCCAGGAAGCCGAGCGAATCGTAGGCGCGCCACATCAGGCCCTGCATAATGCCGGATACCCACATGGCGGTGATGTAGAGCACGATGCCAATTGTCGCCAGCCAGAAATGATAGCTCACCAAGCGAAGCGAATAGAGCCGTTCGCGCTGCCACACCATCGGCACCAGGCAATAGAGGGCGCCGAAGCTGACAAACCCAACCCAGCCGAGGGCGCCGGAATGGACATGGCCGATGGTCCAGTCGGTGTAGTGGCTGAGCGCATTGACGGCCTTGATCGACATCACCGGCCCTTCGAAAGTGCTCATGCCATAGAAGCCGACCGAGACCACCAGGAAGCGCAACACCGGATCGGTGCGCAACTTATCCCACGCGCCCGACAAGGTCATGATGCCGTTGATCATTCCGCCCCACGAAGGCATCCACAGCATCACGGAAAAGGTCATGCCCAAGGTCTGCGCCCAATCGGGCAACGCGGTGTAGTGCAGATGGTGAGGTCCCGCCCAGATATAGAGAAAGATCAGCGACCAGAAATGGACGATCGATAGGCGGTAGGAATAAACCGGCCGCTCCGCGCGCTTCGGGATGAAGTAGTACATGATGCCCAGAAAACCCGCGGTCAAAAAGAAACCGACCGCGTTATGGGCATACCACCATTGGGTCAGCGCGTCGTGCACGCCCGAATAGAGGATGTAGCTTTTCGCCCCCGTCCACGACACCGGCACCGCCAGATTGTTGACGATGTGCAGCATCGCGACCGTGATGATAAAGGCCAGGAAGAACCAGTTAGCAACATAGATGTGCGATTCGCGACGCTTCATCAGCGTGCCCGCGAACACCACCAAATAGACGACCCAGACGATCGTCAGCCACAAGTCGGCGTACCATTCAGGCTCAGCGTATTCTTTCGACTGGGTCACGCCGAGCACATATCCCAGCGCCGCAATGACAATAAAGAAATTGTATCCCCAAACGACGAAATGTGCGGCGCCGCCACCGAACAGACGCGTCCGGCAGGTACGCTGAACAACAAAAAACGACGTGGCCAACAGCGCATTGCCACCAAACGCAAAAATCACCGCAGACGTATGGACCGGGCGCAACCGCCCGAACGTGGTCCATGGCAAGTCAAGATTTAACGCCGGAAATGCCAGTTGAAAGGCGATCAAATCCCCGACAAGGAATCCGACCACGCCCCAAAATACGGTCGCGATGACGGCAAGCTTGACGACCTTATAGTCGTAGGGCGTCGCCGCTACGGCCACGCCCTGTGCAGTCGTGTCGGTCATGCGTACACGTCCCCCCTCATGTGACGCAGGCTGTAAAACATGCACACTGTGACGTGCAGGACCGACTGCGTCAAACTCGTCGTTTGGGCCGGAGCAGCGACAACAACCATTCGCATGCGGCGCACTCCGGCAAGGGCCTAATTCTCAGCCGCAAATCGCAGCAGGCCACCCCATGCTGCACTGCAACGAAAACGATGCCCATCCTGTGAATCAACGACCTCCACGCCTTAACCCAAGTTAACCGCGTGGTGCGGACGGCGTGATTGTGCGGCGAAAGCGACACTCATGGTAGAACGCCCCAATCGGGCCCATCAACTTTGCGGATAAACGCATGATCGATCGATTGAAGCCGATATTTCGCGCGCCCATTCTCGTGGTCGCTCTCGTGCTGACCAGCACGGCGACAGCGCAGACGGATCGTGCGGCCCCTGACCGAGGCGCACCCGAGGCGGCGACCGGATTTGACGACCGGGGTGGTGCCCGGACGGCCCACGATATGATCAGTGCCGCCAATCCCCATGCGGCGCGCGCCGGATACGACATATTGGCCCGCGGTGGATCGGCGCTTGACGCGATCATCGCGGCGCAGATGGTCCTGAATGTGGTCGAGCCGCAATCATCGGGCATCGGCGGCGGCGCGTTTTTGCTCTATTACGCGGCGGCTGAGAATGCGCTTTATACCTATGACGGGCGCGAAACAGCGCCCGCCGCCGTGACCGAAACGCTGTTTGTCGATCCCGACGGCACCACGCCCGGCTATTTGGATGCGGTTGCCGGCGGGCGCTCGGTTGGCGTACCAGGGCTGTTGCGCATGCTTGACCGCGCCCACCACGATCACGGTCGTTTGCCATGGCGAGACCTCTTTGCAGCCGCCATCAGCCTGGCCAAAGACGGATTCGCGATCAGTCCGCGACTTCACCACTTGGCGGCGCGGGTGCCTACGCTGCGTAAGTTTCCCAAAGCCCGCGACTATCTGCTCACCACAGCGGGCGACGCCAAACCAATCGGCGCCGAGCTGCGAAATCGGCGCCTCGCGGAGACTCTCGACATCATTGCGCGTGACGGTGTCGATGCCTTTTACAGCGGCGCCATCGCCGCCGACATTGTCAATGCGGTCACCAATGCCCCCCTGAACCCGGGCGCCATGACGATCGCCGACCTGGCGGGGTATCAGGCAAAGGTCCGGGCACCGGTTTGTGCCCCCTATCGCACCTATCGGATATGCAGCATGGGCCCGCCGACATCGGGCGGCGTGACCATATTGCAGATTCTCGGCATGCTGGCACAGTTTGACATGGCGCGATTGGCACCATTCGGCGTCGATGCTAGTCATTTGTTCGCCGAAGCGAGTCGGCTTGCCTTTGCCGACCGCGATCTCTATTTGGCCGACCCCGATTTTGTCGCCGTGCCAGTGGCCGGCTTGCTTAACCGTGCCTATCTGGCCGCGCGCGCCGCTTTGATCGACCCGCGACGCGCCAATCGGACCTCGGCCGCAGGCGCGCCGCCGGGCTTAAGCGCCGACTTCGCTTTGCCTCCGGAACAACGCGAGCCACCGTCAACGACCCATGTCAGCGTCATCGATCGCGATGGCAACGCAGCGGCGCTGACCAGCAGTATCGAATTCGCGTTTGGCTCCGGGCTGATGGCGCGGGGATTTCTGCTCAACAACCAGCTGACCGATTTTGCCCTGGTGCCGCAGCGCGCCGGCGTGCCTGTGGCCAATCGGGTCGCGCCCGGGAAACGACCGCGCAGTTCCATGGCGCCAACAATCGTCTTCGATGACTCCGGTGACCCCGCGCTGGTGATCGGGTCGCCGGGCGGCGCCAATATCATCTGCTATGTGGTCAAAGTCATAGTCGCCGTAATCGACTGGGGACGCGACGTGCACAGCGCCATTGCCCTGCCCAATCTGTGCAATCGCAATGGCGACACACTGGTCGAAAAGGGCACGCGCCTAGAGGCCCTTACGCACGCGCTGTCGCGGCGCGGCCATGTGATCGATGTGCGGGACATGAACAGCGGCTTGCACGGCATCGCCGTGACCGCCGACGGCCTAGCCGGTGGCGCCGATCCGCGTCGGGAAGGGATCGCGCTCGGCCATTGAGAGTTGGCCGGCTTGAAAAATATCGCCGGAAAGCATGGCGTCGTCGATTGCGCTGCCCTGATACAGGACAATGCCGGCGGCGCGGCCGAAGGCAAGTGCCTCGGCACTATCGCAGTGATCGAGAATAAAGCGGTCGACGCCGGCCGTGGCGACGGTCGCGGCGATCCGATCGACGTCGACGGCGGGCACGCGCCAATCACAGCGATAAAAGTCCGTGCCGATCGCCGCCAAATTGAGCGCGTCCAGGCTGGCCGCGTTGACGCCATCCAAACACCACCGCAAGCCGAGATCCGCGGTCGATCGCCGCACATCCTGAAAGACGCCGAAATTGCCGAACATGTCCGCGACATGGAGCGCAACGATCAGATGCGCGGCATGGGCTTCGGCCAACCGTTGCGCAAATGACCGAAATGCCGGCGTTTGCACAGTTGTTATGCGCAGGCGCAGCATGACCGGCAAGTGACCCGATCGTGGACTTGTGCTGCCGACCGACGCCAATAGGCGCGTATCGAAGCTTTGTGCAAATTGCTGTGCCAGCCAACTATCGTCAGGCAGATCCAAGTTCGGCATCGCCTTTTGGCGCAGCGCATCCACCGCAACATAGATATCCTCGCACAACGGGACCGGCGGGCCGTCGTCGTCCAACCGGCAGACCGCCTGGTGGCGCAAGAATGGTTCGATGTCGATCGACCTCAACCCCACTTCGAGACGCGCGTAGGGTCCGGCGTCGCGCGCGGCCGAAAAAGCATCGGTTTCCGTCGCGGCCGCGTTGCTCGCGTCGGCGCGACCCAATCGCTGCCGATACATGCTGCGGCACAGCGCCATAAAGCCCGCCCATTCGGCGGCGAGATCGTACCAAGCGGTCAGCAGTTCCGCCGCCGGCAGTGGTTCGTCAGACACGGCGCTGCCACCGCCCGCCTCTTGGACCAACGTGCAGATTTCGGCACCGGCTGCTTTGACTGCAGCCGCGTCCTGACCGGCGCATACCAACACGAGATCGTTGTTCCACAATCGAAACAGCGCATCGTCGTAGGACGGCGCCAGAGGTTTGAGGCGCGCTTCGGCGGCAGCCAGTAACGGCTCGGTACGATCTTTGGGCAAAAGCCGCGACAACCGCACATAAAGCGCCTGATAACCTTTGCGGCGCCGCTCGAGGCGCGCCACATAGGCGATCAGCGCTGCTTCGGGATCGGCATACTTGGTCATCGGCGACCGTCGACTCGCGGGTTTCATTGCTGATCGGATGGCGCTGCCACCGAGATGCGGCACCGACTCTTCCGGTCCGCGAGTATCAGGGTTGACGGTTAACGGATTGTAAGCGGTCGCTTATTTCACGCGCGCTTGTCACACGGCATCGGGAATCGTCAGCCTGAATCGTGTGCCGCTTGGCGAGGTTTCAACCAGTTGAGCATCCCCACCGTGCAAACGCGCGACCTCGCGAACGATTGCCAATCCCAGGCCCGTGCCGCCGGCGCGCGCCGAACCGGCAAACGGCTCAAACAAGTGCGCGCGTGCTTTGGCTGGCAGGCCCGCGCCCTGGTCCGTGACATCGATTTCGACGCCATCGGCCGGACGCCGCGCGGATATCGTTACGGTGCCGGTGCCGTTCATCGCTTCGACCGCATTGCGGCCGAGATTGAGCAAGGCCCGAAACAACTGGTCGCGATCGGCCGAGATCATCAGGTCCTTGTCCATGATGTTGCGCCACTGCGTTGGGCTATCGAGGGTCATGTCGATCGTTTCCTCAACATCGACCACCAGGTCGTGTAAACGGAATCGAGACGGACTAAACGTCGGTTCGGCATCGTGCGCATAATTCAAGGTCTGAGCACACAAACTCACTGCGCGATCGATCGCGGTCATCAGCCGTGGCGTCACCCGCCGTACTTCGGGATCTTCGCTTTGCGCCAAGCTATCCGAGACAATCATTGCTGAGGCAAGAGAGTTGCGCAAGTCGTGGTTGATCTTGCTCATCGCGGCGCCCAGCGCCGCCAGGCGGGTCTTCTGAATCAACGACGCCCGCAATTGGCGCTGCATGGCACCCAGCGCCGACTGAGCCCGGCCGATTTCATCCTGCCGGCGCGTATACTCGATAACGTTCCGCATATCCTCAGGGTTGCGTCGAAAGGCGGCCAAATTTGCCGTGATGCGGCCCATGGGTCTGACCATCATCCATTGCAGGCTGAAATAGACCAGCGTCGCCGTCAGCAGTGAGATCACTAGACTGAGATTGAGGATTCGGCGCGAGAATTCGTGCATCGTAACCCGCATGGGAACTTCGTTGATGACGACTTCAACGATCATATCCGGCTTGCCGCGCGCCTGATCGAGCACGCGTATGTAACGCTGCTCGGTCGATAACAAAACGGCGAAGGCGTCGAAGATCAGGCTCAGCGAGTTGACTTCGCGAAGATCAAAGGTCGCGTCGACGGCGGGCGGCATGCGCCGCGACAACATCATCATCGAGGCTTCCGCGTCGCGCAGCACGACGCCAGCGACCATGGCTTGGTCAAGGATTTGCTCTTCCAACGATTTGTCGAGCATGCCATTGGGCGCGGCCTCAAGCGCGCGCGTCGCGAGATGGCCCGACTCCAAGCGTTCGGACAAATAGGCCAAACGAAAACGCGCAATCGACGGCACGTAAATCAGCACTTCGCCGATCAAGACGAACAACACGGTCAACAGCAAGAGCCGGCCGGACAGGCTGCGCAAGATCTTCATATCGGCCGCACCTTAGGCCGGTTCGCGCGCACCGCCAACGGCAACGGTGCCAAATCGGGCCACCTCAACCAAATCGCGAGAGAAATTTGACCAGCTTGCGCGTGCGGTCGCTGAACAGCGATGGCGTGAAATAGGCCCCGGCCGCGCGCTTGTTGATTTCACCATAGGTCGGATAGGGCGCGATCACGCTGGCCATAGCCCCGATCTTCATCTTGCGCCCGATCATCAACGCCCACGATTGCAGCAACTCGCCGGCGTGGCAACCAACGATGGAGACGCCCAACACGCGACCGCGTCCGGAGGTGATGACCTTGACCAGACCGTCTGTGTGACGTTCCGTTTGCGCCCGATCGATGTCCGCGAACGGCCAGGTAACAACACGTATGTTGGGGTCTTGTTTGCGGGCGTCGGCTTCGGTTATGCCGACCTGGCCAACTTCCGGATCCGTATAGGTCACCCACGGCACAGCCCGATAGTCGACGGAAGCCGGCAGACGGAACAACGCGCGACGAATGATGACTCCGGCGTGATAGCCGGCCATATGGGTGAATTGATAAGGGCCGGCGACATCGCCAGCGGCGAACACGCGCCGATTGCTGGTCCGCAGACCTGGATCGACGGCGATGCCGCGCGGGGAAAAATCGATGCCCGCGTTCTGCAATCCCAATTCTTCTACGTTCGCCTTGCGGCCGACCGCAATCAGCAGGTGTGAGCCATCAACATGGCCGGCCTCACCGCCCTGTTCGGTGTGCACACGCACGACACCGTCGTGGCGCGACACCGCCGTGACTTTGGTTTGCTCCCGCAGCGCGACCCCTTCCGCCCGAAGCCGGTCGAGCGCCACTTTGGCGATATCCGGGTCATCCTTGGCCAAGCACTGAAACATCTCGACCACCGTCACCGCCGCGCCGAGGCGTCGGTAGGCTTGGGCAAGTTCCAGACCAATCGGGCCGCCGCCGACCACGATCAAATGCGACGGCAGAACATCATTGGCAAAGATCGTCTCGTTGGTGAAGTAAGGCGCTGCGTCCAGCCCCGTGATAGGCGGCACAAAGGGCGATGAGCCGGTGGCAATCACAAACCGCCGCGCGCGAACCGCGATGTCGCCGACCACCACTTCGTTGGGGGCCGAGAACTGCGCCGCGCCCGGGATGACGCGCACGCCCATGCCCTCAAATCGCTCCACCGAGTCATGCGGCGCGATTGCCGCAATCACACCCTGCACGTGATCACGCACGGCCGCCATATCGACCGCTGGCGTCGCCGACCGCACGCCGTACCGATCCGCGTCACGAAAAGCTTGCGCGGCGGCGCCCGCCGCCAACAGCGCTTTCGACGGCACGCAGCCATAATTGAGGCAATCGCCACCCATTGGGCCCTTTTCGATCAGGACAGTCTCGGCACCCATTTGGCTCGCACCCGCTGCCACCGATAACCCGGCCGATCCGGCGCCGATCACGCACATGTCGGTCTTGATCGTCTCAGCCATGCAGCGCCTCCATCACAAGACCGACGTGTGCCTTAGAAAAAGATCTTCTCCGGGTCCATGCCGTCATAGAGATGGGCGACATAGTCGCCGTAGCCGTTATAGATCCGTGTCGGCACTTTTTCATCGAAGCCGATCAGCTCTTCTTCTGCCTGGCTCCAATCGGGGAACGGCACGTCCGGATTCACATTCGCCCAAAAGCCATACAGTTCATCGTTGATTTCGTTCCAGAACGTTTCCGGCTGCTCGTCGGTAAACGTAATGCGGGTAATCGACTTGATCGACTTGAAGCCATATTTCCAGGGAATCGCCAGGCGGATCGGCGCGCCATTTTGCTTGAGCAATGGTTCGCCATACAAGCCCGTGGCGACAAATGCCAATTCGTTGGTCGCCTCGGCGATCGTCAGGCCCTCGCTGTACGGCCACGGAAACCAGCCTTGGCGTTGACCGGGCGCAATCCAGCGATTGGAAAAGGACTCGAAGCGCACAAAGGTGGCATCACCCAGCGGCCGGGCGAAATCGACCAGGGCCTTTAACGGAAACCCGCTCCACGGCACGGTCGCCGCCCACGCTTCCACACAACGCAGTCGGTAGACGCGTTCCTCCAACGGCATGCGTTTGATCAGGTCATCAAAACTGATTTCCACGTCTTCCTCGACCAAACCATCGATTTCAACGGTCCAGTCATCGATATTCAGCTTCTGGGCGGCCTTGTGGATCCGTTTGTGCGAACCGAACTCGTAGAAATTGTTGTAGGTGGTGACCTTTTCCTTGTCGGTCAGCGTCCGCGCCACCTTGTACGTGTCGTTACGCGGAAAGGGATAGATATCGGCGCTCGGTTCGGCGGCAAGGGCCTGTGACATTCGCCCTCGGCCGGCGGCTGTGACCGCAACGGCGGCGGCCGCGCCGGTCAAAAAGCCGCGTCGAGAGGTCAAAAGATGGGCCGGCGTTACCATTGATTCGGGCATAGCCCAGCCCGGTTTAACCCGTGTAAGCATGCGACGTCTCCACTAGGGTCTCGACATCAAGCCGGCGGCGCTCTTGTCGTTAGGTGCACCTCTGGATCCGGCGATCGGCCCTAACATAATCAGGCTGACGGGTGGCCGCCAGAAACCTGCGTTCACAGCTTCGCGCGTTGCCGTGCCCGGGCGGTGCCAATACAGCACTTGAATGCGCGCGCATAGTGCCCAACATTTCAACGCATATTGGTGCCGAGTTATCGGGCCATGTTGCAGTTGCGGCAAGGCACGCGCGGCCGCGAAAGCTCCGCGAACGCCGTGACTGTATTTGTGGGGCGCCCGTTTGGGCCCCGAAACCAAGACGTCGCCTGCTCAAGGAGGGGATGATGTCGCGAACTTCTCTGTTTAGCAGCCCATTGCTGGTCGGGTTTGACGGCCTGGAACGGCTGCTCGAACGCGCGGCGCAGGCCACCAATGATGGCTACCCGCCCTATGATATTGAACAACTTGCGCCGGATCGCATGCGGATCACGCTGGCAGTTGCCGGATTTTCCGAGGCGGAACTGAGCATCACGGTGGAAGCCAAGCAATTGGTCATCCGTGGCAAGCAAAGCGACGATCGTTCGGAACGCCTGTTCCTGCATCGGGGCATCGCGGCGCGTCAATTTCACCGCAGCTTCGTGCTGGCCGATGATTTGGAAGTGGCTGGCGCGGCGCTGGAGAAGGGATTGCTCCATATCGATGTCGATCGTCTGTCACCGGACACAGTGGTGCGCAAGGTCGACATTCGCACCGCCAGCGGCGACGGCTGAGGCTGAAGCCCAACCCCGTTATTTGTGAAACCATAGCGCCTCGGAATACCGCGTGCCAGACGCGGCGTTGCCAAAGCCCGTTTCAGGCCTAGATAAGGATGATGAGGCTTCGAGGGCGCCGGGAGAACAAGACCCATGAACGAAGCGACTTATCTTAAGTCATTGACGGCAGAGGCCTTTGCGGCCTTAGGGACCCCCTATATGGCGTACATTAAGGCGGTCCATATCGACGGTGAATCGGGTTACGCAATCCATTCAGCGGATGGCAGCCAAATGGCTGTTATGGCGGATCGCGAATTGGCCTTTGCTGCAGCCCGCCAGCATGACATGAACCCGGTCAGCGTCCACTAGATCGATCTTCGTTCAAACGGAGTCGTTTGAGCGAAGTTAAGTTGATCGATATCCAATAGACAGACCGTGCACCACAGCAGACAAGCCTAAGATAGCCGCAGCGCCTCAATCAGCGTCGCGAATAGGGTCGCGGGCACGTGAATGCCGTCCAAATGCCATTTGTCATTGGCCGACCCAACCTGGTCGGCGGTATCTGGATATGGATCCAGGAACACCAGTTGATGGGCGCGCGCAGCCGCACCCAGGGCCGTGTTGAACTGCGCGACCATGTCGCGATGCGTTTGGGCCGGCACCCCTGCACGGTTGGACTGCGCCGCCGCCGGCGCGGGAATCCCCCATATCATTACCTGGCGCGTCGACGCCGCCAGCGCCGCCGCAACATGGCCGACATGGGCCGCCGCCAATTGCTGACAATAAAGGGCCGGATCGACGTCCGGATGGCCACGCAGATAGGGCAATAGCCCTTCGTCCGGGCGGCTGTCGATTTCGCCGAACATCGTGACCACTGGTTCGTGCGGCGGTAGACTGCCGACAATATCGGCAAATATGGCGCGCGACGGGTTGGGCGCCGGATTAAGCCGCGGCGCCAAATGCCACACCTTGGCACCGATTACCAGATGCGGGACGACCCGCCGGTGGCATCCTTGCAAACGCACCACAGTGTGCGCCGGCGCCAAACAATGGCTGTCGCCAATCACATGCAGCGGCGCGGTTGTCGCGCTGTCGTAAAGATCGGCGTTGCTGGCCCGAAACGCCAGCAAAGCTGCCAAATAGTCGGGATAACTGAGCGCGCCGGCCAATAGTCGCCGGTCGCGAGTCGTCACCGCACCAATGCGATCGCGAATGACCTGGCGCCACGCCGTCATGCTGCGTACCAGGTCGTGGTGATCGCGGGCTTGGCGCGGTTGCGTCCGATCGAGCCAACCTTGGCACAAATCCGGACGATCGCGGACAACGCCGGCGACGGCCGCTGTCATATGGGTCGCCGCGGCTGCCAAAGGATCGATATCAACCCGGTTTTGCGCGCGTTCTGCCAAATCGTCCAATTCCGGCCATCTTCGGGCAGCCAGCAGACACTGCGCCGACAGCAGCCAACTGCGCGCATCCGTGGCGCCAGCGGCGATGGCGCGGGTCAAATGGTCGCTGGCCGCACCCAAGTCGCCAAGACCAAACAAGGCACTACCCAAACCGCTGGCGGCCGCGACCGCGACCGGCGGCCGCAAGCTCGATCGGCCGCAAAGCTCGGCGAATTGGTCGTAGGCCTGGCGGTCACGGCCGTGGTGCCAGGCCAATTCAGCCGTCAGAACCTGAAATTGGGGGTCTTCGGCCAGGTCAGGCGCGAGCGCGTCGAGAAAACCCTGCGCACGATCCAGGGCACCATCGGCGATCAGGCGCCTGACCAGGGGCAAACGCAACCGCCCTGACGCAGCGACCGTGTTTGGTGTCACCACGGCACCGACATCGCACATGCCAGCCGACCTCGACCCATCAGGCCGGCAGCCTGACCGCAAAACAAGCGCCCTGGGTCGGCTCTTGAGGTCCGGCGCCGGGAATATTCTTCGCCTCGATCGTGCCGCCATGGGCGACCACGATCTGACGCGAGATGCTCAATCCCAAACCGGAATGGGTGCCAAAAGCCTCTGAAGCAGGACGATGGGTATAGAAGCGGTCGAAAATCGCCTCGGTCTTTTCCACGGGTAAGCCGGGACCACGATCCTCGACCAAGACCTCGGCCATAGCGCCGTCCCGGCGCAGGTTGACCGTGATCACCTCTCCGGGCGGGCTAAAACTCACTGCATTTTCGATCAAATTGCGAAACACCTGGACCAAGCGTGGTTCGACCCCGGGTACGACCACATGATCATCGCGATCGGTTACCAAAGTGATATGCGGGTCGTCGAGATTGCGCGTCGATTCGTGCATGTCAACCAGAGCGGTCAACATTTCAGTCAAGTTGACCGGACCGGTCTCGGCACGCGCCAGTTCCGCATCGACCCGCGACGCGGCCGCGATATCGGTGATCAACCGGTCCATACGTTGAACATCCTGGGCCAGTATCGCCATCAGCCGATTCTGGGTCTCGGCATCATCAATGCGATTTATGGTCTCGACCGCGCTGCGCAGGCTCGATAGCGGGTTTTTCAGTTCGTGGGCAACGTCGGCGGCAAATCCTTCGATAGCCCCCAAGCGTTCCTGCAGGGCGGTCGTCATGCGTCGCAGGGCAACGCTGAGTTCGCCGATCTCATCATGGCGGCGGCTAAGATCCGGGATCTCGCCATCGTGACGCGTGCCACGGGTCACGGCCTCGGCGGCCGTCGCCAGCTGGCGGATCGGCCGCGCGATCGTGCCAGCCAGATAGATCGACAACAGAAAAGTGACGCCGAAGGCGACCAGCGACAACTGCAGGATCGCGGCCTGGGCGTTGCGCACACTGGCGACGATGTCTTGGGTGCCCGAGGCGAGCATCAGGCCGCCGACGATGCGCTTGAAACGCTGCACCGGTACCGCCACGCTGAGCACGCTTTCGCCTTCGGGCGTGACCCGATGGGCCGTGGCGCGTTCGCCGGCCAGCGCCCGCAGCACCTCTCCATAATCATCCGCTTCCTGGCGCGATGTTTCGACATAGAGCGGCAGATCGTAGCGAAACAGCCGGGTGATGCGCCGATAGACGAACTCGAAGGCCGCACTCACCGGTCCGGCGCTGGGCGGCGGCAATTCCCTAAGCAGCACCTCGGCGCCGCCCGCCGCCAGCAAACGCGTATCCACCATCAGACGGCCGTAATTGTCGAACAAACGGGCGCGGGCATTGATCGGCGCCGCCAGACGCTTGAGCAGGATGCTGGCGAGAACCGGTTCCATCGCTTGGGGCATGGCCGGATCGGGTGGCACGACGCTTTCTCCGAGCGCCGCCGCGATCACCTCGCCTTGTGTGGTCAGCGCCTTAAGGCGTTCTTGAATCAGACCTTTTTCATAGTCGTTGAGATAAAGAATTCCACCGGCGACAATCGCCAGGGCGACAATGTTGACGGCCAAGATGCGCCTGGTGAGCGACGACATCGGCCCCCGGCGCACGGCGCGCGAGCGGCGCAGCCGGCGCAAAGCGCGTGCTTTTTGGTGCCGCGGCTTCAGTCGGCGCGGCGGCCGCGCCAAACGCCCATTATGACTCTCGGAACCGGTAACCAATGCCGTACAACGTGTCAATCTGCGCGAAGCCGCCGTCGACATCGCGGAACTTCTTGCGCATGCGTTTAATGTGGCTGTCGATGGTGCGGTCATCCACATAAACGTCGTCTGAATAGGCCGCGTCCATCAACTGGTCGCGCGTTTTGACGTGACCTGGCCGGCTGGCCAGGGCCTGCAAGATCAGGAATTCGGTCACGGTCAGCGAGACCGGCTCATCGCGCCAGGTGCACAGATGACGCTCAGGATCCAGAATCAGTGGGCCGCGTTCGATCACCTCGCGTGGCGCTTCGCCCGATTCATCGTCGGCGCGCGCCAATTCTGCGCGGCGCAGCACCGCACGCACCCGTTCGATCAGCAAGCGCACCGAGAACGGCTTGGTGATGTAATCGTCGGCGCCCATTTTCAGACCGAGGATTTCGTCGAGTTCGTCGTCCTTCGACGTCAAAAAGATCACCGGTAACTGGCTTTCCCGGCGCAAGCGGGCGAGCAATTCCATACCGTCCATGCGCGGCATCTTGATGTCCAGCACCGCCAGATCCAGCGCGCTTTGCCCGATGGCCTTCAAAGCATCCTCGCCATTGGTAAATGTCTTGGTCTCGAAACCTTCGGATTCGAGCGCGATCGAGACCGACGTCAAGATGTTCTGGTCGTCGTCGACGACCGCGATCACCGGTTGTTTCGCCATGGCAATCTCGTCATATCGTTGGCGACCGAGGGCCGCATGATGGCGCGGCTTGGTCTTGCCCGCCGGTTTTACCTCATATGGGCGTAAAGCTTGAGATTTTCATGCGTTTGGTCGGCGCGCACAGAGCGGCGTTCGACCGACGCCGCGACACGACCGACTTGCGCGCCACGGTCCTTCGTGTATTGTATACTGTATACAGTATTCATTCATGATGTTGTCGTATGCGGACTTTGTCGCTTTATCCGCGTCTGGTCGAACAGGCCTATGGCGAGATCCTTGAGGCAATCTGCGCGGGGCGGTTGCCTCCGGGCGCGGCCTTGGCCCAAGAGCGGCTGGCCGCACAGCTCGATGTATCCCGTCAGCCGATCGGCCAGGCACTGGCGCTGCTAAAGGCGCAGGGATTTGTCAGCGATCGCGGGCGCCGGGGCCTGATGGTAGCGCCGATCGACGCCGACTTCGCCGTTGCCCTATACGAATTTCGCAGTGCCGTCGACGGTTTGGCGGCGCGCAAAGCGGCGTTTGGTCGGGCCGATGTCGGTGTCGCGCGGTCGATCCTGAGCCGCGGCCGGGTGGCGGCCGACGCCGGCTCCATCGATGGCCTGATCACCGCCGACATGGATTTTCACGCCTGCATTTACAGCTTGGCTGGAAACCAGATCCTGCGCGAAAGTATGACCCAACACTGGCATCACATTCGGCGCTTGATGCGGGCGATACTGACCATCGACGGCGATTGGCCGACGCGGGTTTGGGATGAGCATCAGACCATCGTCGAGACCATCGCGGCTGGCGATGAAATCCGCGCCGAAAGGCTGGCGCGTCGCCATGTCAATGCCGCGGCAGACGCCCTGCGCCGGCGCATTGTCGGCACTGCCGCCAACAGCGCGCCCCCTTTTGACAACGCCCGCGAGTTCGTCCCATGACCGAGATCATCCGTGTCCTGATTGCCAAAGTTGGTCTGGACGGCCATGACCGTGGTGTCAAAATTGTTGCCCGCTACCTGCGTGATGCCGGCATGGATGTGATTTACACCGGCCTCCATCGCACGCCGGAAGAAGTGGTCAGTGCCGCCGTGCAAGAGGATGTCGATGTGCTCGGCATCAGTATTTTGTCCGGCGCCCACATGACCGTTTTTCCCAAAGTCATCGATCTGCTCAAGGCCGCTGGGGCCGATGACATTCTATTGGTCGGCGGCGGCGTCATGCCCGACGACGATGTGGCGGCGCTGAAGGCCCAAGGCGTCGCCGCGATTTTGCTGCAGGATACGCCGCCGGATGACATCGTCGCGACCATCCGCGACCTGGTCATGGCGCGCGGTCCACGCTAGGAGATCCTTTATGGAATTTTGGCAGTTTCCAACGCGCTACGACATGGCGTATCGCCCGGACCCCAAGAGCCGCTATTGGTTTCCCGAACGCGAAACCATGTCAGCCGACGAACGCGACGCGGCGATTGTCGTGCGGCTGCGCGAGGTGATGACGTACGCCTATGACCATTCACCATTTTATCGCAACCATTGGGATCAGGCCGGTATTCACCCGGATCACATAACGTCGCTCGAGGCATTCGAGCGGGTGCCCGTGGTGACCAAACAAGACCTGCGCGCGGCCCAAGAGCGGACACCGCCGTTTGGCGACTATCTGTGCATACCGAAGGACCAAGTGCATCATATCCACGGCACGTCGGGCACCACCGGACGGCCGACAGCATTCGGCATCAGCCGTGACGATTGGCAGACCATCGGCGCCAACCAGGCACGTATCTTGTGGGGCATGGGTCTGCGCCCAGGTGATACGGTCTTTGTGGCGGCAATCTTTAGCCTCTATCTCGGCTCGTGGGGCGCGATGTTGGGCGCCGAACAATTGGGCGCGACATCATTTCCCTTTGGTGCCGGCGCCAGTGGCATGACCGCGCGAGCGGCCGCCTGGTTGGCCGGGATCAAGCCGCAAGGTTTTTACAGCACACCTTCCTATGCCTTGCATTTGGCGGACGTCGCCCGTGAAGAAGGCTTTGATCCACGCGACTTCGGACTGAACGTGATGTTTTTTTCCGGTGAACCGGGCGCCTCCATCCCGGGCATCCGCGGTCGTATCGAAGACGCTTATGGCGCGACCGTATTCGATTGCGGCACCATGGCCGAAATGACCCCGTTCATGAGTGCCGCCGGCACCGCTCAATCGCACCACGGCATGCTGCTGTGGCAAGACATGGTCTATCACGAAGTGTGTGATCCGCAATCTTTCCAAAGAGTGCCGTATGGGCAGCAAGGCACGCCGGTTTACACCCATCTTGAGCGCACCTCGCAACCGATGATCCGTTTGGCTTCTGGCGACTTGACCCATTGGGTCAACGAACCAACCCCCTGTGGGCGCACCTATCCGTCGCTGCCTGATGGGGTCTATGGCCGCATTGACGATATGTTTCAAATTCGCGGCGAAAACATTTATCCGTCGGAAATCGACAAAGTGTTGAACATGTCAGCAGATTATGGCGGCGAGCATCGGATTGTGGTCAGCCGCGATGGCGCCATGGACGAGCTGTTGGTCCAGGTCGAAGCGGCCCCACATGTGTTCGCGCAAGGCGACGCGGCGGTCGGACAATTCGGCGACAATATGAGCCGCGCGCTGCATCGGACCTTGGGTGTGCGGGCACGGGTCGACGTATTGGCAGCGAATAGTTTGCCGCGCACCGACTTTAAGGCGCGCCGGGTCGTCGACGATCGGGATTTGTTTCGCAGCCTGCGCGCCCGGCAAGGCGCCTGACTGATTGTGGCCCACGATCCCTCCGCCGGGCCGCCCGACGCCGATTTGCACGCCGCCGTCTTGGCCGGCAATATGCGCGCCATCGCGCGTCTGATCAGTCGCGCCGAATCCGGTGACGCTGCCGCCCGACCGGTGTTGGCGGCGCTTTATGGCGAGACCGGTCGCGCGCATATTGTTGGCGTCACCGGCGTGCCCGGCAGCGGCAAATCGTCGCTGGTACAGCAATTGGTGCATGCCTTGCGTTCCGACGGCCGCACGGTCGGGGTGCTGGCGGTGGACCCATCGAGTCCTTTCAGCGGCGGTTCTGTATTGGGCGATCGCATTCGGATGACCGAACATGCCGGCGACCCAGGCGTTTTTATTCGCAGCATGGCGACCCGCGGCGCGTTGGGCGGTTTGGCGCGCGCTGCAATGGACGCAGTCGACGTCATGGATGCCGGCGGCTTTGACACGATCATTATCGAGACCGTTGGCGCCGGCCAAGACGAAGTCGATATTGTGCGCGCCGCACATACCACCGTGGTGGTCTCGGCACCTGGCTTGGGCGACGACATACAAGCGATCAAAGCCGGCATTTTGGAGATTGCGGATATTCACGTGGTCAGCAAGTGCGACCGTTCCGATGCCAATAAAACCATTGTTGACCTTAAGGCCATGCTGGCGTTGAGCTTGGTCCTAGATTCGCGCGACCCATGGGCGACTCCGGTGGTGCCGACCAGCGCCGAAACCGGCGAAGGAATTGCCGACTTGCGCGAGACCATTGCGCGCCATCACGGTTACCTGATCGAAAGCGGCACGATCGCCGACCGCCGCCACGCCATCGCCGAAGCGCGGACTCTCAAGATCGCCGAAGACCTGGTGCGCCGACGACTGCTTGGCTCAACCGATGACCGCGCCCGAGATCTGGTGGCGCAAGTTGCCGCGCGCACCATCGATCCACACCACGCCGCGGCGCTATTGCTTGAACGTTTGTCCGAGGTATGCCCATGAGCACCGACGAAACTGCGGCGACAAACGCGTCCTCTCCCTCGCTGTCGGAGACCCTCGCCACTTGGGAAAAGGACGTTGTCGCACCATTCATCGCGCGCCAGCCGGAAACACAAGCTGACTATCGGACCGCGTCGGGCTTACCACTGCAGAGGACCTATACCGCATTGGATGCGGGTACAGCGCCACCCGAGGATATCGGCCTGCCCGGCAGCTATCCGTTCACGCGCGGGCCCTATCCGACCATGTACCGCGCGCGCCCCTGGACCATGCGCCAGATCGCCGGCTTCGGCACCGGCGCCGACACCAATCGGCGCTTCAAATATCTGCTCGAACAGGGGCAAACCGGCCTGTCGACCGATTTCGATATGCCGACCTTGATGGGCTATGACTCGGACAATCCGATGAGCGACGGCGAGGTCGGCCGCGAGGGCGTGGCCGTCGATACCATCGACGACATGGAAGCGCTGTTCGACGGCATCGACCTGACCAAGATTTCAGTGTCGATGACGATCAATCCCAGCGCTTGGATTGTCTACGCCATGTTTATCGCGCTGGCGCGCCGGCGCGGCGACGACCTCCATGCCCTTTCGGGCACTATTCAAGCCGATATTCTGAAGGAATACATCGCGCAGAAAGAGTGGATCTATCCGGTTCGGCCGTCTGTGCGGCTGGTGCGCGACTGCGTCGCTTTTGGCGCCGCGCACATGCGGCGCTTTAATCCGCTCAATATATCCGGCTACCACATGTCCGAAGCCGGCGCGACCGCCGTGCAAGAAGCCGCGTTCACCATCGCCAACACCATCGCCTATGTGGAAGAACTGTCGCGCGCCGGCTTGCACGTCGACGATTATGCACCGCGGTTGTCGTTCTTCTTTGTTGCTCAGGCGGATTTCTTTGAAGAGATCGCCAAATTCCGCGCCGTGCGTCGGGTTTATGCCAAGGTCATGAAAGAGCGATTCGGCGCCACCAAACCGGAAGCCATGCGGATGCGCTTTCATACCCAGACCGCGGCCGCCACATTGACCAAGCCGCAATATCAGATCAATGTGGTGCGCACGGCTTTGCAGGCCCTGGCGGCGATATTGGGCGGCACCCAAAGTCTGCATACCAATGGCATGGACGAGGCGTTCACGATTCCCACCGAAGAGGCGATGAAAATCGCGTTGCGCACCCAACAGATCATTGCTGATGAAACCAATGTGACATCGGTGGTCGACCCGCTCGGCGGATCCTATTTTGTTGAAAGCCTGACGACAAAGATGGAACAGGAAATCTTCGCAATTTTGGACAAGGTCGACGACATGGGCGGCACCATCCAAGCGATCGAAGACGGTTGGTTCCAGCGCCAAATCGCCGATTCGGCGTATCGCTTCGCGCTCGACAAGGCGCGCGGGGAACGGCCGGTTCTGGGCGTCAACAAATATGTCGAACCGGATGACATACCGGCGATCGAAACCCACCCGTATGATCCGAACACCCAGCAGCGCCAAATCCAAAATCTTCACCGGGTGCGGGCGCGCCGCGACAATGACCTGGTCGAACGTCTGCTTGATGAACTGGAAGCCACGGCGCGCGATGAGAGCGCGAATCTGATGCCGATCACCATCGATTTGGTCGACGCGCGGGCCTCCATGGGCGAGATTGTCGAACGCTTGCGCGGCCTGTGGGGCAGCTATCGCGAACAACCGGTAATTTAGTCCGCATGACCGCCGGCCTGCTCCTTCCCTATCTCGAGTCCCGCCCCCATGTGGGCGACGCCGCGCGCGGCCCGAGTTCGGCGGTGATCGGCCGCGTGAGCCTCGGCCGCGGGGTGTCGCTCGGGGCGCTCGCGACGTTGCGCGCCGACGGCCATGACATCACCGTCGGCGACGACTGCATGTTTCTGGATCGCGCCACGGTGCATATCGCCGACAAGATCTATCCGGCGACCATCGGCCACCGGGTAACGGTCGGCCGCTTCGCCCTGGTCCATGCCTGCCGCGTCGATGACGATTGTGTCATTGGCGATGCCGCCGTGATCATGGACAATTCCCACCTCGGCCGCGGCGCGGCCCTGGCCGCTGGCGCCTTGGTGCCGCCCGGCAAGACCCTTGCGGGTGGCCAGCTCTATGCCGGCAATCCGGCGCGGCCGGTGCGGACACTCAACGCCGATGACTTGGCCGCCTTGCGCCAAGGGTTGATCGCCGGCGATGGCGGCGAGATCACCTGCCCAGAGGCGCTGCCACCCCTGACCATGGCCCCCTACATTCCGACGGAGCGGGCCAGCCCACCGCTCTACTGGCTGGACGAGCGGTTTCCGCGCATCGACCCTTTGGCCTATGTGGCGCCGAGCGCGGTCGTCGCCGGCAATGTGCTGGTTGGCCGCGATGTCAGTATTTGGTTCGCAACTGTGGTTCGCGCCGACAACGCGCAGATCGCGATCGGGCCGCGTAGCAATATTCAAGACAACACGATTATCGAAACCACCGCCGATCGCGGTTTGGTGACCATCGGCTCAGACGTGACCGTCGGCCACAATGTGCGCATGGGCGCGTGTGTCATCGAAGACGAATGTTTGATCGGCATGGGCGCGGAAATGGCCGACGGCGTGGTGGTCGAACATGGCGCCATTGTCGGCGCGCGGGCATTCGTCGAGTCGGGCACAGTGGTCCGCACCGGCCATGTTTGGGCAGGTCGACCGGCGAAACTGTTCCGCGAGGTCAAACCGGCGGAGCGTGCGTTTTTCACCCGCGGCAAAGAGGTGTATGTCGGATACACCCAGAACTACCGCATCCAGGCCGCCTAAGCACCTTTCTCTAATTCGGTGACAGTTTACTAAATACACCAAATATTGTATGCTGCAGTAATAATATACGAAATATAGTGTATTTAGTAAACTGTCACCGAATTCGTAAACTCAATTATCATAGCCGAAAAGCCAGCGCATGGTGCCGTGATGGATATTGCGCACCGAATGTACTGCGCGGCGGGGAATGAATATTTCGTCACCCGGTTCGGCCACTACCGTGTCGTCGTCCACCGTCAGCTGCAAGCGGCCATCCACGACCGTCACCAACTCGTTGGTCTGGTGAACAAAATCCAGCCAGGCCTGACCCGGCGGATCGGTGAACATGTGGCACGAGTAGCCGCGCGCGCCCCATGCATCGGCGACCGCGCTTTGGTCGACCGGCGGCGCAAACACGCTCCGCGTGAGCAGCTTTGACATATGTGTTTCCCAGCCTTGATGGTTTGCCGCGATCATGTGCCATCATACGCGTCGTTTGGCCCGTTGGTCATCACGAGTCGCAAACCGAAGAAATCGAGGGGAAGCCGCCATGGCCGTGCGCCGCTTGCGTTTTTGGGGCTGGGGATATGAAGACGAACCAATCGACGCGGCCGAGGCGGCACGCGTCGTCCAACATGTGCAACGGCGCCTGGCCGCACCTGATCTTGAGGAAGACCCGGCGCCACGCCTAGAGGATATCGAATTGTCGGCGCCGCGCTTATCGCCACCGGCGAGCTTGCGCGACATCTGCGACACGGCACCGATCGAACGGGTCAGCCATACCTATGGCAAATCATTCCCCGACTATGTGCGAACGCTGTCGCGCGACTTCTCGGTCGCGCCGGACGTGGTCGCCTATCCACGTCATGAAGCCGATATTGTCGACCTGCTGGCGTGGGCCAGCGACACCCATGCGGCCGTGATCCCCTTCGGCGCCGGGTCGTCGGTGGTCGGCGGCGTCGAAGCCGCCGTTGGCGACGGTTATCGCGGCGTTATCACGATTGACTTGCGCCAGCTGGACCAGGTTCTCGAAGTCGACGAAACCTCGCGCGCGGCGCGCATTCAGGGCGGCGTGCTGGGCCCGCATATGGATGCTCAGCTCAAGCCGCATGGCTTTTCCATGCGCCATTTCCCGCAATCCTATCAATTCTCGACCTTGGGCGGCTGGATCGCGACGCGGTCGGGTGGTCATTACGCCAGTCTGTACACCCATATTGACGACTTCGTCGAATCGCTACGCGTGGTCACGCCGGCGGGCGTCATCGAAAGCCGGCGCCTGCCGGGATCCGGCGCCGGGCCGAGCCCAGACCGTTTCTTCATTGGCTCCGAGGGCACTTTGGGCGTTATTACCGAAGCGTGGATGCGGGTGCAGAACCGACCGACGCACAAGGCCGCGGCGTCGATGTGGTTCTATGAATATCAACAAGCGTCGCGCGCCGTCCGGGCGATTGCCCAGGCCGGGCTTTATCCATCCAATTGCCGGTTGATTGATGCCGACGAAACCGCCATGACCCTGGCCGGCGATGGCAGCCGCCACCTGTTGGTGTTGGGCTTCGAATCGGGCGACCACCCAGTCGACGCGTGGATGGCACGCGCCATCGAATGTTGCCAGGATTTCGGCGGCGTCCGCGACGACTCCGAAGCGGCCGGCCAGTCCACGGGCGCCGGCGGTTGGCGCACCGCGTTCATCCGCGCGCCTTTCTATCGCAGCCACCTGATCGCCCGCGGCATCATTCACGACACGTTCGAGACGTCGATTCCGTGGGATCATTTCCCGGAATTCCATGCCCGTGTGAAAACCGCCACGGCTCAAGCCATCCATGACGTGACCGGACGCGACGGCACCGTGACCTGCCGCTTTACCCATGTCTATCCTGATGGTCCGGCACCCTATTTCACGTTTCATGCGGTTGGCAAAAAGGGTGCTCTTCTCGAGCAATGGCGGGACCTGAAGCAGATCGCCTCGGATATACTATTGAAAGAGGGTGGCACGATTACCCATCATCATGCGGTCGGCCGCGACCACCGACCCTGGTATGATCAGCAAAGACCGGACTTGTTCGCCGACGCCGTCCAAGCCGCCAAAACCAAGCTTGATCCCAAGGGTGTTCTCAACCCGGGCGTTTTGATCGATCCGGCTTAACGCGAAAGGGAGATACATCGTGGCACAATCAGCCGTTCGCCGTTCTGCCGTCAGCACCATGAGCGATGCTGAATGGGATACCCGCGTCGCCTTGGCCGCCACCTATCGGGTGTTCGCCGAAATGGGCATGGACGATTTGATCTACACCCACATTTCGGCGCGTCTGCCCGACGCACCGGAGCACTTCCTTCTGAACCCATTCGGCCTGATGTTTGAGGAAGTGACGGCGTCGAACTTGGTCAAGGTCGATCTGGAGGGCACACCGGTAGACCCGGATTCGGCGCCCGTCAATCGCGCCGGCTTCGTGATCCACAGTGCCTTCCACGCCGGATGCCATCGGGCCAATTGCGTGATTCATCTGCATTCGGAAGCGGGCTGCGCCGTAGCGGCGCAAAAGGATGGCTTGCTACCCTTATCGCAATATTACTTTTTCAGCGGTGGCGGCGTCGCCTATCACGCCTATGAGGGGCTGGCGCTGGACGATGATGAAAAGGCGCGGCTTGTCGACGATTTGGGTGATAAGAACTGGATGGTGCTGCGCAACCATGGCCTGTTGACTGTCGGCCACACAGTCGCCGCGGCGTTCTTCCATATGTACAATTTGGAACGCGCCTGTCGGGTCCAGGTGGCCGCCCGCGGCGGTGGCGCCGCGATCGAACTGCCGGCCAAAACGGTTCAGGAGAAGACCCAGGCCCAGCGGCCGGTCAGTCTAGACCTTGGCGAATGGGGCCAACGGGAGTTGGCGGCCTGGATGCGCAAGTTGGACCGCGCCGGCAGCGACTACCGTCAATAGTGAATTCGGTGACAGTTTACTAAATACGCCATATCTAGTGTATGCACTAGGCATACCGCAATATGTAGCGTATTTAGTAAACTGTCACCGTAAGCATTAATGCGTCGGGACGCTCCAGCTGACGGCCAGTTGCTTGGCTGCGTTGAGTTGCGCTTCGTTGAGCTTGCGCTGGATAAAGGGCAGATTCTCTTGCGCACGTGCATGACCCTGGGTCGCCGCTAGGGTCAGCCAGGCGTGAGCGGTGACCAGGTCGCGGCTGACTCCTTGGCCATTGTAATACATGAAGCCGAGCCGATTCTGCGCCTCGGCATAGCCTTGCGTGGCCGCGTCACGGCAATAGCCGGCGGCCTTTGCATAGTCCTTTTGCACGCCATCGCCATTGCCGTGGCGAAAACACATGACGTATTGGGCCGGCGGGTGATTCATTTGCGCGGCCGATTGATACAGCTTTAACGCGACCGCCACGTCGGCTGGGACGCCAAGGCCATTTTCGTACATCACACCAAGATTGTAAGCCGCCGCGCCACTGCCGGCGTTCGCAGCTGCTTCAAAGGCCACGCGCGCGCTTGCATAGTCGCGCTGTTTGAACGCGGCGACACCCGCCGCATTGTCTGCCCAAACCGGCGCCGCCAAGATGGTGACGAAAACAACCGAAAGTGCCAACAGCTTCATGGGCCGCATCCCGTGCTCATTTCGACCGTGACAATTGTGGCACGAATGGGGCGGCGGGACTATGGCCGTCGCTACACTTTTGGCTCAAAGAATGCCTGAAAACCGCCAAAAAATGGCAAGGTTCTTGCCGTCATGAACTTGCGAGCGGCGCCCCGCTTTGTACGCTGTTGGTGGCAAATGCCACCTCGGGACCGGTTAAGTCTAGGATTGTAAAAGGAAATTGCGCGGGCCAGCGGCGCGCATAGGCGCAGGCGAGATCGGCATAGGCCGCCGCCAAGGCCATTTCGGCCAGTTTGCGGTCACGCGTGGGTGCCACCTTAAGCGGTGCTTCGATTGTGGTGACAAACCGGCCGTCGGCCGCGCGAACGGTAAATACAGGCAGTAATGCCGCGCCTGTGGCCAACGCCAGGCCAGGCGCGCCGGCGGCGATTCGCAGGCCGCCGTTCAAGAACGGCACGCTGTGCGCCCGCTGGCCGCGGCCCGCCACAGTGAGGGAGACAACGCCGTTGGCGCGTAGGTGGCCAGCGAGCTGACGCAAGGCGGCAGCTGAGCCAGACCGGCCAATGACCGCGCGCCGCGCCACATAGCGGCCTTCAATGCGCGTCGAAATCCAGTTGAACAGGGTGATCCCCACACGGCTGCGGCCAAACGCCCCATGTTCAAAGCGGCTCAAATGCACAACAGATAAACCGGCGCGATGCAGCGCGATCTTGCTGACCAAATCGCTGTGCGCCATAGGCGTCACCCACAGCACGACGCCGGCGCCGGCCTGCAGCGCCCGTTTCACATGCTCCAGCCCGACCAAATCAGTCGCCGGGCGCCAACCGCCCGGGCGATAACAGCGAAGCAGCTCAAACCGCGCCAAATGGGCATGGGTCAAATGTTCGGTGAACAGGGCGTCGCGGTCGTCGATACCGAGCAAAAGGCCCATCCGGCGTGCCCGCAAACCGGCGCGCGCCGGTCGCAGCTTATGCGCCAATCGGGCCAGGCGGCCGGCGGCATTCATCCAGGCGCGTTGCGGCAGCAGCCAAGACATGAGCGCCACCGCCGGCACATAGGCGAATAAATAAATGTCGCGCCATCCGACCAGCGCTGGCATCGCGCACCATTGTCGCTATGGATCCGAAGGGTGAACTCAACCAATAGGCCCGTTATGGTTAAGAATTCGCTGGCATGGAGGAAAGTTGGATGGGCGACCGTCTGTTGGCGATCGGCCTGATCGGCAGCATTGTCACGGCGTTGTGCTGTTTTACGCCGATATTGGTGATGATCTTGGGCGCGCTGGGGCTATCGGCTTTGGCGGCGGGGCTGGACAGCGTGTTATTGCCGTTGCTGGGCGTTTTTCTGGCGATCACGCTCTATGCGTTGTGGCGCCGCCCCGGGATCAAACGGGGCTAGAGGCGACCGCGCCGCCGAACTGCAGCACCGCGTCCGCCGACAAGGCACGCACCGCCAAGGGATGTACGCGCCCACGGATTTCAACCTCATGGGATTGGGCGTCGTCGACCGTGATGCCGCCGTGGCGAACAACGTCATCAGACAGAACCACTTGCGCCTGCAACGTCTTGGTCATTTCCTCCAGGCGGCTGGCGGTATTGACCACATCACCGACAACCGTGATGCCGCGCACGCCGCGAAACCCCATTTCACCGACAATGACCGGCCCCACATGGATGCCGATGCCGATTTTGAGCGGCACGTCGAGCTCATCGCGCAAAGAGTCGTTGAGCTGTTCCAGGCGCGCGGTCATCGAACGCGCCGCGCCAACCGCGTTGCGGCATCCCTGTTCGACGTCACCATCAATACCGAACAGTGCCATCAGCCCATCGCCGACAAATTCATTGATCACGCCGCCGGCGCTTTCGATCGCTTCCGCCATCGTCACCCGGAACCGGTTGAGCACAAAAACCACGTCATAGGGCAGGCGCGACTCGGAAAAGCGCGTGAAGCCACGTAGGTCGGCAAATAGGATGGCCACCGTCCGCTCTTCGCTGTTTTGCCGAAGCGCACGCTGATACGCGTCGGCGACGGTCGCTGTCGGCGGCAGCAGGGGCGACAGCGCCAGATCCGCCGTCGGCCGGATCTGACATGCCAGGCGCACGGACGAGGGCGCCGCGATCCGCCGCAACACGGTGAGCTCTTGCCCCTCTGGTGGCGGCAGGCGGTCCGCGCCATTTTCGATCTGCACCCGACATGTGGAACAGCGCCCGCGTCCACCGCACACGCTGGCATGGCGGATGCCCGCGGCGCGCAACGCCTCGAGCGCGGTCATGCCCGGTGCCACATCGACCACGCGCTGGCCGCGATAGCGCATGCGCGGGCCCCGGTTGCGGCCGCGCCAATAACCGCGCAAGGCGCGGGCGGCCAATACCGCAACCAATATCGCACCGATCACATACCACCCAACCACGCGGCTATCCTGCATCCAGGCGGCCATGTCAGCTTCAAATCGGGCCTGTTCCATGGTCGCCAAAACCCAATCGGTGTCCTCCGCCAAAGCCATGACCCGGGTGCCGCCGGACACGTAGCCGGCCAAGGCCGCCACCGGCACGATAATGGCAAGCGCGAAGGCCACCAGTTGCACGCGCGCATACCACCTTTTCAGCCGCAACCAGCCATGCAGGCCGATACAGCCATGGATCCAAACCACAAACACGGCCACCGTCTGGACGATGCCGAAAGTGGGCGCGATCACCCACAAAAAGGTTAGTTCCAGATCGTAGTTCATGGCCACGTCATAGCGCTCGACAAGGCCGCGCGTCGCCAACACATGGCCGATCAAAATCAGCGGGATGCTCAAGCCAAGCACCGTTTGCACAAGCTGCCAAAGGGGCAGCCGCAGGGTCCGCCGGCGATAAACGGACCATAGTGCGGTGGCCATGTGGGTCAGCGCCGCGCCGGTGAGAAGGATCGTCCCCGGCACCGTGTGCCATGGCGCGACCGATACGGCGAGCCCGGCGTTCATGGTCGCCAAGCCGAAAATGCCAAGGCTGTGGTTAACCAGGTGGCCGAACACGAAGACGAACAGAATCACCCCGCTGCCAAGACGCAAACGGGCGACCACCAAGCGTGCTGTAGGACCGTCAAACATCGGTAAGCGGACAGTATCAGACCGGCCCGCGCGCGCCGCGATCACACGTTTGTGAGCAAATCGACTGCCCCAAAACGGCGCTCGTTTTACCCCATGGCGCATCCTCATTCATTCTTCACGCCAATACGTTAGGCAGGTGCGATGCCGCGCACCGATGGGCTTCGGGCGCGCATCCGACCAGATCGTCGAAAGCTTCACCCTGAGTGTCCAACAAAGCTTGCGCCAACAAGGTTACTTGCAAATGCGACTTAATCGCGATAGCAACAAATTTGGGTGGCAGCACTTTTTTGTGGGGGAAGAAACGTGGCGCAGATCGCCATTGTACCGAGCAGCTCGGCGTCAACGATGGGGTCTGTCGGCGAAGGGGCAAGCGTCAATATCGGCCGGACACGATCCGTTGCGCCGTAGCATGCCGCCTTCCACCGCGCCCGACAACCGGCTGTTTCTTGGGCTGCTGGTCGCCACCATGGGCCTTGCCGCTGCTTTTAACATATTTGCCTACCTTCGCCCGGACATCTTCTCACCCGACGGCGGACACGATTTCATTCACCTGATTCCGCGGACGGCACGTGAATTCAAGCTTGTTTTCGGTGGGGCGTTCGTAATTGGCCTGCTCATATTCAGCTTGGTCATGTGGCGCGCGGCATTTTTCGACCGGCATTTCAAAAGCGCGTTGATCGGATGCGTCGCAGCTTGGGCGGTGTTTCTGTTCGCATTCACGTTCGCGCACACCATGAATATCGACGAACGCGAGGCCCTGCAAACGATCTGGAAAATGCACAATGGGTTGGTCCCGTACGTGGATTTTTTCCAGCACCATCACCCTTTGCTTTGGATCCAGTCGCTCCCGGTCATGGCGCTTCTCGGCCCGTCGGCAACACTGTTTTTCGCGCTGCGCTTGGTTCAATTCTTGTTTGTAGCGGGCATTGCGATCGCCACCTACAAAACCGCACGGCTGATTACCGCCTCGGCCGAAACCGGCATCGTCGCCGTTCTTCTGCTTTTGACATTCTTCTTTTTTGTTTCCGACGGCATCGAGATTCGGCCCGACGTGGAGCAGACGTTCTTTTGCGTATGGAGCTTCTATTTTTTTGTCAAACATCTTTTTAGCAGCGACGATCACTGGATGGCGGCGAGTGGTGCAAGCGCCGCCGTCGCGTTCATCTATCTGCAAAAAGCTCTGTTCTTTTTGTTTCCGCTGGGGCTGGTGATGGTCTATCTGCTGTCTACCCGTCGCATCCGCTGGCGGCGCCTGATCCACTTTTGCCTGGCGTTCTCCGTCCCCTGCCTCGTTTTCATCGGTGCGTATGTTTTGAGCGGCCAGGCCGAAGAATATCTCGTGTTCAATTGGGTCCTCAACGCGGTCAAGGAATCGCGCACCGCGGTGTTTCAGCACTACGCCTATTTGTTGGTTTGGAATCCGCACCTATGGCTGGGCACGGTTCTCTACCTGGCTTTCTGGATCGTCCGCCGCGGCACGATACCGTTCGCCATACATATAAGTTTCTTCGTCGGCATCGTGATTTTTGTCATTGCCGCCGCCAGTCCGCGCGCGTGGAGTCAGTATTACATGGTGGCGTTCCCGTTTCTGGCGATCCCGGTGGCCGTGATGGTGCGGGAAAGCATCAAGGGCTTCCAAAAGAACACGCGGCTTGGCCTTTATTGTTTGTTGGTGTTCGGATCGGCGCCGGTGTTCCTGGTCGAATTCTGCTATCCGCAGTCCAACCAAGAGGTCTTTCGGATCATGCGCGACAATATCGGGCGGCACGACGAGTATGCGTATGACGAGCGCATACGTTACAATTTGTTCAAGCGAGACTTAAGCTTCTTTTGGTTCAGCACCCATCGGGACGGCATGCTGGATAGCTACCGCACGCTGGTCGAAGATGATCGATTTGATTGGCGCCGGAAACAAAGTTATGGCGACTTCGCTTTCTGCAATCTGATCGCCGCCACCCAGCCAAGAGTTGTGTACACGCGCGGCGGGTCCGAGAATCGGCTCGAAGATTGCGAAACCCGTGAACACTATGTGCAAGTCTTTAGTGGCTATTATGTCGACCGTGGCGACGGTCGGCTCTATCACCGGCGCGACGCGACAGTGGCGCGTCGCCCGCCGGACTAGCCTAGCGATCCTTCCATTGGGGCGGGCGCTTTTCGAGGAACGCGGCGATGCCTTCCTTGGAATCCTCGGCATTGAACGCCCGCACCATCACTTCGGTGACATGATCGTAGGCCATGCGCCGGCTCATTTCTAGCTGGCGATAGAATGATCGCTTGCCCATGGCCACGGCATAGGCCGACTTGCCAGCGATTTGCCGCGCCAGCGCCTCAACGCGCCCATCGAGCGCATCGTCAGCCACGACTTCATTAACCAAGCCATAGCGAAACGCGGTTTCAGCGTCGATCAAATCGCCGGTCAGCAGCATCTGCAGGGCGTGCTTGGGCGCAATGGCGCGGCTGAGCGCCACCTGCGGGGCCAGACACCACAAGCCGATATTGACGCCCGGCGTGGCGAAGCGGGCGCTGGCCGCGGCCAGGGTCAGATCACAGGTCGCAGCCAACTCACAGCCGGCGGCGGTGGCGGTACCGTGGACTTTGGCAATAACCGGTTGCGGCAGGTCGATAATCGCCTGCAACATGGCCGCACAGTGCACATTGGACGTCCGTTTCTCGTCGGCGTGGGTCGTCGCCAGGGTCTCGTTGAGGTCGTGGCCCGTGCAGAATAGGCGGCCGGTGGCAGCCAAGACCACGACGCGCACAGCTCTGTCCGCGGCTATGGCATCGAAGGCTCCGTGCAGCGCGTCGACCAGGGCGTGCGACAGACTGTTGCCGGACCGCGGTCGATTGAGGGTCAGTGTGGTGACGCCATCGGCATCAGTGCGCCGCAATACATCCTGCTCACTGGCGATGTCGCCTTGATCGCTATCCATGTGGCCCTCCTGTGCCTGTGCGCCCCGCCAGTATGCCGGACATGGCGTCGATTTGACAGGCGATGGCTGAGGGCCCCGGCCTGGTCGGCGGGACCAAAGTCGCTATCTTCATTCGAAGACCCACGCAACGACCCGCTGAGGATTCCGCTGTGGTAACAGTTTGCCGAACCGGCGCCGCGCCCGACCCGACCACGCCGCAGTCGACCCATGATGACCGAATGGGACAGCCGACGCGACGACGTGTTTTGAGCGGCCTGCCCGCGTTGGCGGCGGGCGGCGCGGCCGGCGCCGTGGTCGGCGGCGCGCTCGGCTATCGCTATCGCCACCAAATCCACGATATCTGGCGCACGAGCGTCGCCAACGGCGACGGCGACACGCCGGGTGCGCGGGCGTTTTTTGCCGAGGATGCGCGACTGCGCGCGCTGCGCGACCAGCAAACCGCCGACGATGCACTGGCGCTGAAAGCCCACTATGCCGCGCCGGTGATCGGTCCCGTGACAATGTGGTCGCTGATCGAACGAATGGGCCTGTGCATCGATACGACCGACCGGCAGTTGTTCGCCACCAGTCAACTGGTACACGTGCAGCAGATCCTCGCCGCCATGGAGCGGCACGGCGTGACCGAACCGTCGTTTTTCCTGATCGCCTTGTTGCACGATGTCGGCAAGGTCGCGACACTCCACGGCGGCCGGCCGGAGGATATTTTCGGCGGCGCCGATCCCCTGCGCCACGACCCGGCGAGAAACGGCCTCGATCATGTCATCTTTCAGTTCAGCCACGCCGAATTGATATATCCGCGCATCAAGGATTTCGTGCCCGAGGCCGTGGCGTGGACCGTGCGTTACCACAACATCGATATCGCTAGCAGCCTACCGTTGATGACGGCGCGCGAGCGTGCACTGACCGAACGTTATTTGCGGCCATTCCGACGTTTCGACGGTGGCTACAAATCGTTTCACTACGCGCCGCCGTTCGACATCGCGTCCTACCGGGCGTTGATCGAGGACTATTTCCCCGAGCCGATTATGTTCTGATTATTTTTCGATTTCGGTGACAGTTTACTAAATATACTGTATATTGCGGCCAGATCAGAGAAATCGCTAAATCTTGTGTATTTAGTAAACTGTCACCGAGATATAAATGGTGCCGCCTGTGTGACTCGAACACACGACCCCAGCATTACGAATGCTGTGCTCTACCAACTGAGCTAAGGCGGCATGACAGCGCCAGATGCGCGCACCATAAGCCCGCCCGCCGCCCCCGGCAAGCCAGCAAATTATGCTGAACGAAAGCCCGTTCGGGGTTAGAACCGCCGCGGCGCAGACGGGTAGTTGGACGACGGGTAATAGCGCGAATTGCGGCGGCCGTTGGGCCGCTCCGCCGACGGATAGCGCACCGTCGGCCGCCTGACCGCCGGGCGCGCCGCACCCGGGCGTCGCAAGAAACTGAATGGACGGCCGAAATTGACACCGCGCCGGCCAAATGCCTGGGCTAGCTCCACACGATCGGTGGCGATGACCGCCACCGCCGCGCCGTCGGTCAACGATGCGTCCGCCGCTGTATAGGCCAGGGCGGGCTGCGCCACGGCGAGCCACGCGGCGGTCGCCGCCACGGCCGCAACCAACATGCCCCGCCCAGATACTCTATCGCTCCATCCGCTGTTCATTGCCGAACCGCCCAATCCATTGCCCTTCAATTGCTTCCACAATAGGTGCTTTGCATCGATTCCGCAACAAAACGCCAAACTGGGGCACCCGCGCTACCGGCCAAGAAACCGCCCCGAACGCCGTTCCTGAAACGCGCGCAAACCTTCGGCCGCGTCTTCGCTGCGCAGCAAGTCGTGCTGTATTTCGTTGAACAGGGCGATCGCCGCCTCCGGCCCATGCTCCACCGCTCGCCGCGCCGACGCCAACGTTGCGCGCACCGCCAAGGGCGCCTGTTCAGCAATTCGCCGCGCGATCGTCTGAGCCCGCGCGCGTACTTGTTCGGCGGCGACCAGTTCCTGCACATAGCCGAGTCTGAAAGCGGTTTGGGCGTCGAACGGATCACCGGTCAGCAAATGCACCATGGCATTGCCCCAACCGGCCCGCTCGACCATGCGGATCGTCGCGCCGCCGGTCGCCATCAAGCCACGCTGCACCTCGATTTGGGCGAAACGGGCATCGTCCGCGGCGACCACGATATCGGCGGCAAGCATGAGCTCGATGCCCAAGGTCAGACACCAGCCCTGTACCGCGACCACCACTGGCTTGGTCCGCGCCGGTGGCCGCAGTCCGAACGGATCCACCGTGCCGGGCGGAAATAACGGCCGGCCGGCGTCCATATGCGGTTTCACCAACGGCAAGTCGAGCCCGCCGGTGAAATTTCGCCCTTCCGCGCACACCAATGCCACGCGACAATCGCTTTGCCGCTCGAACGCGGTGTAGGCCTCAGCCAGCTGGGCCAACATCGCGGGCGTAAAGCCATTGGATTTGTCCGGCCGGTCAAAGGTGATCGTGAACAGCGTGCCGTCGTCGTCGGTGGTGATGCGGCCGTCGGTGTGCGATGTGTCGCTCATGGCGCCTGCCCCTGTATGATGTGTCGCGGCTTGGTGGCCGTTTCGTGGCGTGACCCCAGTTTATGGAAAAAAGATGACCGATGCCGCTCCCGCGCGCTTGACGCCTTTTGCCATTGATGTCCCGCAAGGGGTTTTGGACGATCTCGCGACACGCCTCGCCGCAACCCGATGGCCGACGGCACCGGACGATGCCGCCTGGCAATATGGCGCCAACACCGACTACATGAAAAAATTGGTCGCGTATTGGCGGACCGAATTCGATTGGCGGCGTACCGAGGCGGGGCTGAATCAATGGCCACATTTTCGCGCCCGAATCGATGATTTCGATATCCATGTCATCGTGCTGCGCGCCGCCGGCGCTGCGCGGTCGCCGCGCCCCCTGTTGATCACCCATGGCTGGCCAAGCTCGTGCGTTGAAATGCTGGATATCTTGGCGCCGCTGGCGGATCCGGCGCGCTTTGGCGGTGACCCGGACGACGCCTTCGATGTGATTTGTCCGACTCTGCCCGGCTTTCCTTTGTCTTCGGCGCCGCCACGGCCGATCGGCCCGCGCGCCATTGCCGGGCTTTGGCATCGGCTGATGACCGAGGTCTTGGGCCATGATCGCTATTTTGCCCATGGCGGCGATTGGGGCAGCGTGGTCAGCGCCTGGCTGGCCTTGGATCATCCGGACGCCGTGCGCGGTATCCACTTGACCATGGCGCCGTTGGCGCCCAATCCAGCCGACGGGGCCCCCTTTGACAATGAAGAACGCGCCTGGCGCGTGCGCACCCAAAAGCGCTTGAAACGCGAGGACGCCTATCAACGCATCCAGCGCACCAAGCCGCAAACATTGGCCTTTGGTTTGAACGATTCGCCGGTCGGTTTGGCGGCATGGCTGGTGGAAAAATTCCAGGGTGCGCCGAACGCGACCGCGGAGACCGTGCCGCCTTTTCCCATGGACCGTCTGCTCACCAATATCATGCTGTATTGGACCACCAGCAGCATCAACAGCGCCAATTGGATCTATCGCGCCGCCCCCGACGAGGGCGCGCTGATCATGCCGGCCGGGCAAAAAATCGACGTGCCGTGCGTGTTTTCGCTGCCACCGCGCGACCTGTTTCCGCGGCCGCCGCCGCAGTGGATCGCGCGCGGCTACACTTGCGTGAAACGCAACGACCTGGACAGCGGCGGCCATTTTCTGGCCATGGAAATCCCCGACACGCTTGTTAGCGAGATCCGGGCGTTCGGCCGCACCGTGGTGGACTAAGCGCTTACGTCGGCAAGAATCTTGGGCGTCGGTTCGGGCTCGTCGGCGACCTGGGCGACGCCCGGACCGAATGGCGTGAACAGATCGAGGGTCAGAATCGTTTGACTGGCCGCCTCCAACGCCAATGCGCTGCGGCCGCCGTCGATCACGATAAGGTTGCTAAACGATTCAAGCGATTTCGCCGCAGCAGCAAACGGCGATAGCAAAGGCCGCTCGGCGACGAATATGCCGCGATCGGGGTCGTCGAGGTCGACAAAGCTGCCACCCAGATCGTGCAGAGGACGTGGGTCGCCGACCAAATCGTGACTGGCGATCGCGGCGATCGAGATGCTGTGGCTGATGGAAATGCTGCGGTACGACACCGCCACCGAACCGGACTCGTTGTCGATCGCGATTTGCAGTTCGCGCACTTCAAGGGTGTAGCTGGCCTGAAAGCCGAAGCCGAAGGCGCCGTCCTCGGCCGCGACCTCGGCGATGGCTTCGTCCAATCCGCCGTCAAAGACGGCCTCGGTCAGAATTTCGGAATCCTCGGCATCAAACCCGGTAATGCGAAACAGTGCGTGCAGATCTCGACGCAAAGCGGGTAGCCGCTCTTGCAGCGCATCTGCGAATGCGTCGCGCAATTCGGCCATCAGTCGATCAGGTGACAAATCGAACGCCGCCGGCAAGCCAGCGCGCTCGCGACCACGCCCCCGACCATGCGAATCGGTTTGCACGTCGTGGTTCGATTGGCCCCGTTCGACAGGCTTGGCAACCGTTTCGACGGGCGTTACCGGCTGTAGCGGTGAGAGGCCAAAGGTCATGTCAACCATCACGCACTCCTGGAGCGTGGTGAACGTTTCCGGCGCGCCCCCAAACGCCGCTTCGGGCATACTGCCTTCCAACGACATATGGTTGGGGCCGTCCCAGGCAAGGGAGAACGCAAATGAACGACAAGAACTTCGACCTGACCGGCAAAGTCGCCTTGTTGACCGGCGGTAATGGCGGCATCGGCCTCGGCATGGCTCAAGCCCTGGCCGCGGCCGGCGCCGATGTCTGCATTTGGGGCACTAACGCCGATAAGAACGCCGCTGCCCAACAAAACTTGGCCACATATGGCGGCCGTGTTCAAGCCTTTCTGTGCGACGTCGGCGACGAAGCGGCGGTTGATCAGGCCTTTGCTGACACAGTGGCGCATTTTGGTCGGGTCGACGCCTGCTTTGCCAATGCCGGCGTCGCCGGCCGGGCGCCGTCGTTCCTGGAAATGACAACCGACGAATGGCGCCGCGTGATGCGGGTGAATTTGGACGGCGCGTTTTTTACTTTACGGGCCGCCACGCGCCATATGGTCGGTCGACCCGGCGGCGGATCTCTGGTCGTCACCTCGAGCCTGGCCGCGATCGAGGGCCAGGCGCGTGGCCAGCACTACGCTGCCACAAAGGGCGGGGTCATCGCGATGATGCGCGCGCTGGCAGTGGAAATGGCGCGCCACAAAGTGCGCGCGAATGCGATACTACCGGGCTGGATCATGACCGACATGACCGAGGATTGGCTCAATCGCGACACGGTCACCCAGCATTTATTACGCCGGGTGCCGTTGCGCCGCTGGGGCACACCATCTGATTTCGGCGGTATCGCCGTGTATCTGACCAGCGATGCCAGCAGCTATCATTCCGGCGACACATTTGTGATTGATGGCGCCTATGCGCTTTTTTGATTGAGGTCCGCCGGCGGCGCCGTGTCTGTCGGCGACTCGGTTGCCTCGACAACCACGACGTCAGGAGGTTCGGCTCCGGAACCGTTGCTTCCCGCCGCCGTCGCCTCGCCGGCCGCCAGCGCCGGGCGATCTTCGACAGCTATCACGGCACCCGAAAGCGACGCCGGCTGGCGCCAGTCGAGGCTGTCAAACTGGCGGCAGTTGCCACATGTAATCGACCATGCGGCCGTCGGGGTGCCACAGTGGCGGCACACCCATGCCGGATCGGGCGGCGCACTGGCGGCGCGCACCAACCAGGTCCGCGACAACGCGGCATCACCGGTTTCAGCCTCTTCTAGACGCGCCATCAAGCGGCATGCGCCGACCGTCAAAGTCGTCGCCTCCTGTGCGAGATGTTCACGAGCTGTGCCCCACAATTCGGCATCTATGGCGGCTTCCGCCAGTGCCAATTGCCCATCGACAGCGTCAGGCCGCGCCTTTACCAATTCGTCCAGAGCCCGCACCCGGTCCAACGGATCTTGGGCATCGACCGCGTCGACATAGACCCGCGCCAAATCCGGGTGCGCCATTTCGGCCCACCCCCTCAAAATCCGGGCCTTGGCGCGCCGCCGGCGTCCGGCCGCTAACAATAAGCGTGCCTCCAAATCGACCGCCGGCACCAGCCCCGGTGCGGCGTCGACCGCCTTGCGCACCAGATCCAAGGCTTCGCTGGCGCGGCCATCACGATCGGCCTGAACGGCCCGCTGATACTGCAGAGCCGCGCGACGACGGGCGCCATCGGTTGCGGTCAACCAACCGGCGCGTACGGCGGCGTCTGTCACCTGCTCGGCTTGCAACCAATGCCCCGCCGAGATTTCCAAATCACCAAGATGTGTCAGGACCCAGCCTGTGGTCGGGCTGATCTCGAACGCGCGCCGCGCGTGCCGCAGGGCGATCGTCGTATCACCGTCGCGGATGGCCTGAACGACCAGCCCGCGCAGGCCCAAGAACTCCGTTTCGGGATTGCCCAACATGTCCTCGAACGCCGCCCGCGCGCCGCTTTCGTCGCCATTCAGTTGGGCAGCTTGGGCGCTGAGCAGCAATGTCAGCGGTGGGTCCGACAACAGTCGCTCCGCGTCGCTGGCCGCCCGCCGGGCGCCGGCAACATCGCCGGCCGCGGCCGCCACCAGGCCACGTGTCAATGCCCGCTGACCGCGCCGCAAACGGCGATTCGACGCCGCCGCCCGCAGCCGACCGGGACCTGCCAAGAGCCCGCTGATCAACCGCCAGATCACGGCCACAACCACTGCCACAACCACCACGGCCACCACGAACGCCGCGGCACTTGTCTCGACGACATAGTTGCGCCAATGCACGACGACCGCGCCCGGATGATCGGCAAGCCAGGCACCCAATGCGGCCAGCACCGCAAACACGGCGATATAGCCCAATACCCGTATCACTGCGCTGCGTCCCTTATGTCAATGTTGACCATGTCTGTAACGGCCTCAACCGAGGGCGGCGCGCGCTTGATCGATCGCTGCGCGGGCCAGAGCGCTGACCGCCTGATCGAGCGCCACGCGAGCCCGTGCATCACGCAGCCATGGGTCTTGCGCGCCAGCCACCCCCAGCCGTTCGATTTCGGCGACCGCCGCGGCCAGCGCGCCGCGGCTCATATGCGCCTCGGCCCGCGACAAAATCGCCCCGGGGCTGGCGTCGGCGTCGTCGACATTGACCCGGCGCACAGTGACCAATTGGCCGATTTCGGCGACCGCGTCATCCAACCAACCATCGCTTTCGGCGCGCGCCTTGGCGTGTGTCAGACGGCGCGACATGGTCGGAAAACGCTGTTTCAAGCCCTGCAGCGTCGGCACGCCGGTCGGCGCCCAGTCGGCAATCTGGTCGGCAATTGGCACGAGCGCGGCGTCGTCACGCGCGGCCGTGCGCACCGATGCCAAGGCCGTTTCGAAGGGCCCGGCGCCGGCCGTTGCCACGCGCAATTCACCAACCGCGACCATCATCATGGCCGCCGTCAGAATCGATTCCGCGCGCGCCGTGGGCCCAACTTCCAACGCAGCAACGCGACCCGGCAGATCGCCGAGACCGGCCACGGCATCCGGCAACACCATCAGTGCCGCGATCTTGTCTTCCAATGCGGCCATGGCCGCCGATTGGTCATCGGCGGATTCCAATGCCGCCAGTTGTTGCTGCACGGCGGCCAATCCTTGACGGTTCGCCAACAAACCATCGCGTATGAATTCGTAAGCAGGGCCATCGACACCCGCCTCGGATGCTGACACTTCGCCAGTGCGTTGTTCAACGTCAGCGTTGAGCGCGGCGAGGCGCGTATCGAGGGACTCGAGACGTGTGTCGACCGTCGCCAACTGTGTCGCGACTTCGGCGGCCAGAGTGTCGAGGGCCGCATCATCGATGGCCATCGCCGGCGCCGGATCCGGGCGCTCGGCCAGCGCCGCAGTCGCCGTTTCCAGCGCCTCGATACGGCGTTCGGCGGCTGCAATGCGTGGATTGATCGGTTCCACCGTCGGCCCCAATTGCGTGATCAACGCAGGTCCAAACAGGGCCGCCGCTATCGACACCACGACCAACGACAACACCACGGCGGCGACCAACACCGCCAAGGGTCGTCCCCATTGACCACCCCGAGGCCCGCCATCGATGTCCGACGTCCTCCCGTCGTCGCCGGACGGTTGTTCATTAATCGCCGTAGCGTCCGTTGACTGATCGCCAGACAACGTCGCGCGCGACCCGTCTTCGCTGTCGTCGGCCGCTTCTGGATTGGATCGGGTGGTATCTGACATTGCTTCAAGACCTCAAACCGCCGCGGCACAGGGCGTGCCGCGACACAAACTGACTAGATCAATCCTTGTTCAAACAAGGTCGTTTGAACGAAGCCAAATTGATCAATATCAAATAGATAGAGCATATCATGCGACCGAATATGAGAGTGAAATGCTCTAGCCATCGGAACGTGCGGCATCGACAAGCGCGCGCATGGCGTCGAATGTCGGCTCCGTTGTGACCGCGACCCGCCGCCAAGGGACCGCCTTCACTGATATGGCCACGGGCTCACTCAAACAAAAGGCCGCGCAGTGGGCCAATTGGTGTGCGCATTCGACAGTTTCGGCCAAGCGCACAAAAATCTTGGCGGTTCGGGCTGAAAAGAACAGCACGCCATCGATCTCGTGTTTAGCCAAGGCCGTTTGCACCTCGGTGGATAGGCTTTCGGCCTGCACGGCATGGTAAAGGACGTGCCGAATCACCTGAAAGCCGTACGCGCCGAGTTCGGCCACCAGATCAACAGCGATATGGTCGCCGCTGACATGGACCAACGGCGCGCCCGCCGGATCGCAGCGCGCCGCCACCAACCGCACCAGATGGGCGCCGGCGCCGGCGGCGGATTCGACATCGGCAAAACCGCGATCGCGCGCCGTCTCGGCCGACGCATCGCCCACCGCAAAAATCGGTATGTCGCGCGCGGTGGTCAAATCCGCGAGCCGCGCGGCACCATAGGCGCTGGTCACCAACACCGCCTGCGCATTTGCCAATTCCGGTACCGCGACCGCGCGCGGCAGAATTCGGAGCATCGGTTCGATCAACACGTCGATGCCGATCCGCTCGAATTCCCGCGCCGACGCCAAGGACTGTTCTCTTGGCCGAGTCAATAGCACGCGCATGGCTCACTGCGCCTGCAAGAAATCGGGGCCCGCACGATCCAACAAATGCTCGGCCAGGGCCGTGCCAATCAGCGTCGCGTCCGCCGACCGGCCATGGCTCGTGTCTTCGTGCACCACACGGCCATCGGGCGCGGCGATCAAACCGCGCAGGTTAAGACCACCGCTGCCATCGACGACCGCCAGGCCGGCGATCGGCGTGCGACACGATCCGTCAAGCCGCGCCAGAAAGGCACGCTCAGTAGCCACACAGGTCGCGGTGGCCGGATCGTTCAGTTGTGCCAAAAGATCGCGTAACTGATGGTCACGCGCGCGGCACTCAATGCCGATGGCGCCCTGAGCGATCGCCGGCAAGATTTGACTGGGCTCGAGAACCGCGGTGGCGGCGTTGGCCTGACCCAAGCGACGCAAACCGGCGTGCGCCAACAAAGTGGCATCGACGACACCGGAACGAACCTTTTCCATGCGCGTGCCGACATTGCCGCGTAGCGGCGTGATGGTCAGATCCGGCCGCCGCCAAAGCAATTGTGCGGCGCGACGCAAAGATGACGTGCCGACCACCGCGCCCGGCGCCAGCGACGCCAAACCGCCCGAACCGCCCGAACCGCGCCCGATTAGCGCATCGCGCGGATCCTCGCGCGCCAACATGCAGTCGATGACCAATCCATCAGGCAACCAGGTCGGCACGTCTTTCATCGAATGCACCGCCAGATCAATGCGATTTTCCAGCAGGGCATCGTCAATTTCCTTGGTGAACAGCCCTTTGCCGCCGATCTCCGCCAAAGGGCGATCGACGAAGCGGTCGCCGCTGGTGCGAATCACGACGATTTCCACGCCGCCCGCCCCGCCCAGATCCGGATTGGCGGCAATCAGACGCCGACGCACTTCATCGGCCTGAACGCGCGCCAAGGGGCTGCCGCGTGTCCCGATTCGAATTTGTCCCAAAGTCATGCGTCGCTCGCCCCACCGAACACGTGACAGGGGCCAATGGCGCGCGATCAGCCAACCGCGTACACTCGCCGCAACCGGTCGCCATCGCCGGCGAACGCCATGGAGTCACGAAAGATGCGCATGTATATCACCAAATCGGTCGGCGGCATTCGCCAATGATGGTCCTAGGAATTGAGTCCAGCTGCGATGAAACCGCTGCCGCACTGGTCGATGGCCAACGTCGCATTGTCGCCAACATCGTGCGCGCGCAGCTTGATGATCACCGCCCCTTTGGCGGTGTCGTGCCGGAAGTGGCGGCACGCGCCCACGTGCTGTGTCTGGACCACCTGATTCGCCAGGCGATGGAGCTGGGCCAGATCGATTTCAACGATTTGGACGCGGTCGCGGCAACCGCCGGGCCCGGACTGATCGGCGGCCTGATGGTCGGTTTGACAACCGCCAAAGCAATCGCCGCCGTCCATGATCTGCCGCTGATCGCCGTGAATCATCTAGAGGCGCACGCCCTGACGCCGCGGTTGACCGACGATTTGGCGTTCCCCTACTTGCTGCTTTTGATGTCGGGCGGCCATTGCCAGCTGCTGATCATCGAATCGGTGGGGCAATATCGGCGCTTGGGGACCACGATCGACGACGCGGTCGGGGAAGCCTTTGACAAGGCGGCGCGGATGATGGGCTTGGGTTATCCGGGCGGACCCGCGATCGAGCAGGCGGCCGCCGATGGTGATCCCGACCGGTTTCGCTTGCCGCGGCCCTTGCACGGCCGGCCGGGATGCGATTTTTCGTTTTCCGGCCTCAAGACCGCATTGCGCCAGCAGATCGCGGCACTGAACGGGGATCAGCCGCAGCCGAATGACATCGCCGACCTGTGCGCGAGTTTTCAAGCGACCGTCGCCGATGTCTTGATCGATCGTTTGCGCCACGCCGTGGCGGTGTTTCACGCCCACCACGGCGCCGGCGGCGCGCTGGTCATCGCCGGCGGTGTCGCCGCCAACAGCTATTTGCGCGCACGCTTGGCGGACGCCGCTGAGGCGTTGGCCATGCACCTGGTGGCGCCGCCGGTGGCACTCTGTACCGACAACGCGGCCATGGTCGCCTGGGCGGGTCTGGAGCGGTGGCGCCATGGCTTAAACGACGGCTTGGATTTCCCGGCCCGCGCCCGCTGGCCCTTGGACCCGACCGCGGTCGGAATCGGCGGCGGCGTCAGGGCATGATGGCAGGACCAACCGCACCGCGATATGGCCGCGTCGGCATTGTTGGGGCGGGTGCCTGGGGCACGGCGCTGGCCATGGTGGCGGCGAAGAACGGCTGTCAGGTCACATTGTGGGGCCGCGATCCAGCGCTCGCCGCGGCGATCAACCAACAGCGTCGCAACCCACGATATCTAAGCGATGCGCGGTTGCCGACCACCATCGACGCCGTGAGCGATCTCGCGGCCGTTGGCGCCTGCGACGCGCTTTTGCTGGTGGTGCCGGCACAGGCCGTCCGCGCGACCTGCCAGACGCTTCGACCGGCCGTCACCAACGGTGTTTCGATCACGGTTTGCGCAAAGGGCATCGAGCGCGGCAGCGGCGCCTTGATCAACGAAGTTGTCGCCGATGTCGCACCAAACCATCCCATCGCGGTTCTGTCCGGACCAACCTTTGCGACCGAAGTTGCGCGAGGCCTGCCAACGGCGGTGACTCTGGCCTGCGCCGATCCCGATATCGGTGCGCGATGGGTGGCGACGCTGGGTTTGCCCACATTTCGTCCTTACTACACCGCCGATGTGGTCGGCACGGCGTTGGCCGGTGCGGTCAAGAATGTACTGGCCATCGCCTGCGGGATCGCCATCGGTCGCGCACTCGGCGACAATGCGCGGGCGGCGCTGATCACGCGCGGGCTGGCGGAAATGGCCCGCTTGAACGAGGCGCTCGGCGGCGATCGCGAAACCATGATGGGATTGGCCGGCCTGGGTGACTTGGTGTTGACCAGCTCCAGCCGGCAATCGCGCAATTTCGCCTATGGTCTTGCGGTGGGCGAGCGCGGCAAAGCGGACGACCCGGCCGGCGGGCCATTGGTTGAAGGCAGGGCAACCGCGGTATCGGTGAACGAACGGGCCCGTCAGGCCCGCGTCGACATGCCGATCTGCAGCGCGGTCAAGGCCATCGTGCACGATGGCGCACCGGTCGATGACACCATCGCCGCCCTGTTGGCGCGACCGTTCCGCGCCGAAGCGGCCGATTAACCTCGGCTAGTCCCGCAACAGGTCGTTGATCGAGGTCTTGCTGCGGGTCTGTTCATCGACCTGTTTGACAATCACCGCGCAATAGAGTGACGGCCCGGGCGTGCCGTCGGCCATCGGCTTGCCTGCCAGGCTGCCCGGCACAACGACCGAATAGGCCGGCACCCGACCATATTGAATCTGCCCCGTGGCCCGATCGACGATCTTGGTCGAGGCGCCCAAATACACGCCCATCGCCAGCACCGCGCCGGTTTCGACGATGACACCTTCGGCGACCTCGCTGCGGGCGCCGATAAAGCAGTTGTCCTCAACAATCACGGGGCCCGCCTGTAGCGGTTCCAAGACACCGCCGATACCGGCCCCGCCCGATATGTGGCAATTGGCGCCGATCTGGGCGCACGAGCCGACCGTGGCCCAGGTGTCGACCATCGTTCCCGCACCGATATGGGCGCCCAAATTGACAAAACTGGGCATCAGCACCGCCCCCGGCGCGACAAAAGCCGAGCGACGCACGATCGCCCCCGGGACGGCCCGAAATCCGGCTTCGGCAAATTCGACCGCATCCCAACCGGCAAATTTGGATGGTACCTTGTCGTACCAATGGGCGCCGCCCGGCGCGCCGGCAATCGGAATCATGTCTTGTAGGCGGAACGACAGCAGCACCGCCTTTTTCAACCATTGATGCACCGTCCAGTTTCCATCGCGCTTCTCGGCGACACGAAATGTTCCCTGGTCGAGACCATCCAGGGCGGCATCGACCGCGTCGCGCGCGGCACCCGTTGTTTCGGGGCCGATTTGGTCGCGGTCTTGCCACGCAGCTTCGATCGCGGCTTCGATATCAGCACGGTCCATGATCCACACTCTATTGCTTGGGCGCCAAGGCGCGCCGATCGGGCCCGCTAAACTAGAGCCGCCAGCCAGCCGGTCAAGTCATCGGTGACATAGTCGACATGATCATGATTCACGTGCGGTTCCGAAACAGGCGCATGATCCCGGGCCGGCCGCACCCAAACCGTGGTCATCCCAAGCGCGGCGGCGGCGACCAGGTTGGCGGCGATGTCCTCAAACATCATCGCTCGCGGCCCCTCGATGGCGTGGCGGTCGACAAATCGGCGATAGGTGCGGTGGTCGGGCTTGGGCAGATAGTCGGCCGCGACGATATCGAAAACAGCGTCGAAATGATGGCCAACGCCGAGGCGATCCATGACCCGTTCGGCATGGTCGGTGGAGCCATTGGTAAAAACATACTTCCGGCCCTGAAGTCGGCCGAGGATGTGGTCAAGGTCGGGCGACGGCGCCACCGGGGCCAGGTCGATATCATGGACGAAGTCCAGATAATCGTCCGGATTGACGCCGTGATGCAGCATCAAGCCCCGCAAGGTCGTGCCGTGAGCGCGATAATAGTGCTTTTGCAGGCGAAAAGCGTCATCGGCGGCAAGCCCCAATCGACCACGGATAAATGCGCGCATGCGCTGGTCAATCTGGGCGAACAGGTCGCATTCAGCCGGGTAGAGAGTGTTGTCGAGGTCGAAGACCCAACTCTCGACCGCCGCCGCAGATGGGGTCACAGCCTTGTTGCTCGACGGTTTGGTCATAGATCCATTCTAGCGTTTTGGTTTCGAAGTGCGAAGTCGCTGTGGCCCAGAGCAACCGTCCGGGCACCCTGGCGAACGCCCATGTTTAGGTAATCTTCATCGATTTTACCGACTGTTAAGGCGTGATGACGAACCCCCGAATGGCAGGCCTGCTGAACGGCGCGAGCGCGCGCACCAGTTATCGGGTCGATCCAACCGTTGTACTGAAATCGTTTCCCGGTCCGGTCCTGATCCTGGAGCCGGACGGAGATGTCGTCGCCGCGAACGATCATGCCGCCGACTTGCTGGCGGCCCTGCGCAACGGCGCCTTGGACGGGCTGCTCTTGGCGTGCCGCGAGATCGCCGAGGCTGACAAGCCGCTGATCGACACCATTGAATTGCCGGCCGCGCTGGGCGGCGGCGCCTTCGACGTAACCGTCCTGCCGTTGGTCAATGGCGACGGCGTGGTTGGCGGTTTGTTGTTGCTGGCCCGAAACGTCACGCTCGACCGTAATCTGCGTCGCGCCCTGGTCGAATCGCGACAGCGCTATAAGGATATTGTCGAGTGTTCGGGCGACTTCGCCTGGGAACTCGATGCCGAGGGCCGCTTTGCCTTCGTGTCGCCGCGCGGCGCATTGGGCCATCAGCCCGAAGAACTGATCGGCCGTCATCCGCATGAATTTGATAGCGAGCCGGCCTCGGATTCGACCGAAACACCGTTTGTGGCGCACCAGGCCGTGGAACGCGAGACGATGTGGTTCCGCGCTGCCAACGGCCACGTGGCATGTTTGGAAGTCTCGTCGGTGCCTCTGATCGACCGGCACGGACACTGGGCGGGGGCACGTGGCATCTGCCGCAATGTGACCCGCGAGCGCACCCAGCAAGAGGCACTACGCCGGGCGCGCGAACGCGACCGGGCCATGGCCAAGATTATCCGCGACGTACGCAAGGAAATCGATCTGGCTACCGTTTTACGCGAAGCAACCCGCGCCACCGGCCTGGCGCTTGATGGCGATGCTTGTTGGGTCTTCCTGGCCGATCGCGCCCCGGATCATCCGGCGGCACGCTGGCCCGCCGATGCGCCGGCACCGCCGGCGGCCGCGTGCGCCATGATCGAGAAGCTTGTGTCGGCGAGTCCCAATGATTCGGCGGTCACGGTGGAAACACTCTTACTTGCCGCCAGTTTCGACGCGCAGCGCACGACCGCGGTGATTGCCATTGACCGGGACAACGGTGATGATGGCCATCGCCGATGGAATAGCGACGAACGGCTCTTGTTGACCGGCGTCGCCAATCAATTGGGCGTGGCCATCGAACAGGCGACGATCCACGAACAGCTACAAACCCTGTCGCGCACGGACGGCCTAACCGGCGTGCTGAACCGACGCGCCTTTCTGGACGAGACCGGACGCCGATTGCAACATGCCCGCCGCCACAAGCGGCCGGCGACGTTGTTGTTTATTGACTTGAACAACTTTAAGGCGATCAACGACATTCTCGGCCATAAGCGTGGCGATGAGGCAATCGTCGCGGTCGCCGAACTGATCCAAAAGACCAGTCGGGCGAGCGATATCCTGGCGCGGGTTGGTGGTGACGAGTTCGCCTTGTGGCTGGAGGAAACCGGCGCCGACGGGGCCCAAGTCAAGGTGCGCGCCTTGGTCAACGCCAGCGCCGAACTGACGCGGTTGTCGGCGTCGGACGATAAGCCGTTCGGGATGTCGATCGGCATCGCCGTGCTCGATCCCGAACATGACGAGACATTGGAATCCCTGATGGATCGCGCCGACATGGCCATGTACGCGGCGAAACGTGATCGCACGCAGACGCGCTTCGCCGAGCTGCAAGTCGGCGAAACCCGCCCGCAAATAGAAACTGATCGGGTGGACTCATGAAGCGTTTCGCGTCGCGCGTGCGCGCTTTTTTTGAGCGCGAGGTGGACTATGACAAATCGAAAAAAGTGGCCCGCCATGGCGATACCTCGCAACGCCGCGACATTGCCGCGCGCCAGGACGTAGCGCCAGAGATTCTCTACTACCTGGCTGAGGATCCCGACCCAGAGGTCCGGCGCCTGATCGCAGCCAATTCAGCGACGCCGCCCCATGCCGATGTGTTGCTGACACGCGATATCAACGATGATGTGCGCGTCGACTTGGCCCGCAAAATCGGCCGCCTGGCCCCGGATCTGCCCCTTGAGGCGCGCGACGCCCTGCAGTCGCTGACGTATGACGCGTTGGAGGCGCTGGCCAGCGATACGCTTCCCCGTGTGCGGCAAATCATTGCCGAGGAAATTAAAAAGCTCGACAATTTGCCGCGCAGTTTGACGGTTATGCTGGCCCGCGATGTCGAACTGATGGTCGCCGCGCCAATCTTGGAATACTCGCCATTGCTGCGCGACGAAGACCTGCTTGAAATCATCAACAGTGAGCCGATCCAAGGTGCGCTCAAGGCGATATCCGGGCGTCACGGGTTGAGCGAAACGGTGAGTGCGGCGATCGGCAACAGTGACGATGAAATGGCGATCGCGGCGTTGCTGGCCAACCAAAGCGCACAGATCAGCGAAGAGACCCTGGACTGCTTGATCGATCGTGCGCACGATCACGAATCGTGGCACGAACCGCTGGTGTTGCGACCGCATCTGTCTGAGCGCGCCTTCAAACACATTTCGCGATTCGTCACCGCATCGTTGCTTGCGGTTTTGGAAGAACGTCATGGCTTGGCTGCCGGCCTGTCGCAGGAGATGGCGCGCCGCGTCGATGAACGGCTTGAAACGCCTGGTGCCAACGACAGCCCGCAAGAGCAAGCCGCGGCCCTCGACGCCGCGGGCCAGCTCACCGAACAGCTTATTCTGGAACGACTGGCCTTGCCGGGCGAGAAAGAGTTCGTGATTCATGCGTTGGCGCGCCGCGCCGCGTTAGACCCGCAGATGGTGCAAAGAGTGATGGATACCGCGAGCGCCAAATCGGTCACGGCGCTGACCTGGAAGGCGGGCCTAAGTATGCGCGCAGCCATGGATTTCCAGCGTAAGCTGGCGCACATCGATTCGAAATCCTTGCTGTATGCCCGCGACGGGGTCGATTACCCGATGGACGAAGAAGAACTGAACTGGCGGTTGGATATGATCGCCGGTTGAGACACCCGCTATTTGTTTCGGTGACAGTTTACTAAATACACCAAATATTGTGTAATCTTCGAATAGCGCACAACATTTGGTGTATTTAGTAAACTGTCACCGAAGCCAGAGCTAGCCGTCGACGATCATGGTCCCAACACCATGTTCGGTGAAGATTTCCAACAGCAGCACATGCGGCACACGGCCGTCTAGAATATGCGCCGCATCGGTATGGGCGGCGACCGCCCGCAAGCAGGTTTCAACTTTCGGCACCATACCGCCGGTGATCGTGCCCTGACGAATACCGGTTACGGCTTCCGCCCGGCTCAACTCATTGATCAGCGCCCCGTCGGTGTCGAGCACCCCGGCAACGTCCGTCAACATCAAGAGCTTGGCCGCATGCAGTGCACCGGCCACCGCGCCAGCGGCGGTGTCCGCGTTCACGTTATAGGTCTCGCCGTCGGCGCCAATCGCGATCGGCGCGACCACCGGGATCATGCCGCCATCGATCAGTCGGGTCAGGATGGTGGTGTTGACCTGCACGGGTTCGCCGACAAATCCCAAATCGACGACCTTTGCCGGGTTATTTGACGATCGGCGCGATTGATGGGCCAGGCGCTTGGCGACGATCAAATCGCCGTCCTTGCCACAAATGCCAATGGCGCAGCCACCGGCATGACTGATAGCTCCGGCGATTCGTTTGTTGATCGACCCGGCCAGTACCATTTCGACGACTTCGACCGTCGCCGCGTCGGTCACCCTGAGACCGTCGACAAACTCGCTTTCGATATTCAACCGCGCCAGCATTTCGCCGATCTGTGGGCCACCGCCATGAACGACAATCGGGTGAATACCGACCTGGCGCAGCAACACGATATCGCGCGCGAATTGGTGAAACAGGGTGTCGTCGACCATGGCATTGCCGCCAAATTTGACGACGAAAGTCTTGCCCGAAAAGCGCCGCATATAGGGCAGCGCCTCTGACAATGTCGCGGCCGTGCGAAGTTGCTCGGCGATCGCTATTTCCGCGCTTTTTTGCATGCTGTGACCCTTATACCAAAACCTGACGCAAACGGCCCATGGCGATCAATCATGCCGATCGTGTCAATTCGGCAAGCGCCGCGCGGAGTTCGGCGATGCCGAGCCCATCCGTGGCGCTGGTCACAAACACGTCGGGATACGCGGTTGGGTGGACCCGACTCTCTTCCGCGATCTGCACGCGCACGTCCTCGCGCGCTGTCGGCCGCAGCTTGTCGATCTTGGTCAAGATGATCTGGCACGACACCGCGGCACCGTCGAGCATATCCAAAAGGTCATGGTCACTTTGTTTGAGACCATGGCGTGAATCGACCAGCAGACACACGCGCCGCAAATTGGCCCGGCCACGCAAATAGTCGCGGGTCAGACGCTGCCAGGCTGCACTTTCGCTGCGTGACACCCGCGCATAGCCATAGCCGGGCAAATCAACGATCATCAGCCGCCCGCCCAAGTCAAAGAAATTCAGCTGACGCGTGCGCCCGGGCGTGTTGGAAATACGCGCCAGCGTGCGCCGACCTGTCAATGCATTGATCAGGCTCGACTTACCGACATTGGATCGGCCGGCGAACGCGACCTCCGGTAGCCCATCGTCAGGGATTTGGGCCAATTGCGCGGCGCCGATGACGAAGCGACACTCTTGCGCGAATAGCTTGCGCCCGGCTTCAAGGTCTGGCTGCGCCGACGTGGGGCCGCCCGCGGACAATCTCTAGGCCTTGACGCCCATGCGGCGCATGATCACCCATTGCTGCAGGATCGACAGCACATTGTTCCAGCACCAATAAATCACCAGGCCAGCGGGGAAGCTGGCGAACAAAAAAGTGAAAACAATGGGCAGGGCCATCATGATGCGCGCTTGCATGGGATCGGGCGGCGCCGGATTCAGCTTTTGTTGCAGCCACATGGTTAGGCCCATCAGCAGCGGCCAAACGCCGATCATCAGGAAAACAGGTGGCGTAAACGGCAACAGTCCGAACAAGTTGAACAGACTCGTCGGGTCCGGCGCCGACAGATCTTGGATCCAACCATAGAACGGCGCGTGGCGCATTTCGATGGTGACAAACAGGACTTTGTAAAGCGCGAAAAACACCGGGATCTGGATCAAAATCGGCAGACACCCAGACAACGGGTTGGCCTTTTCGCGCTTATACATCTCCATCATTTCTTGGTTCATGCGCTGGCGGTCGTCGCCAAATTTCTCGCGCAATTCCATCATCTGCGGCTGCAGCTTTTTGAGCTTGCTCATGGCCACGTAGGATTTGTTGGCCAATGGAAAAAACAGCAGCTTGATCAGTACCGTCAGCCCCAAGATCGCCAACCCAAAATTGCCCAACATCTCGTGCAAATAATGGATCACATAAAACAGGAACTTGGTTAGAAAGTAGAACCAGCCGAAATCAACCGCGAGGTCGAACTTCGCGATGCCCAGCGATTCCTCATAACGGTCGAGCAGCGAAACCTCTTTCGCACCGGCAAAGAAATAGTGGGTGACGCTTGCTTGGTCGCCCGGCGCGATGTCACGGCCACTCAACAACATATCGACCTGAAAACGGTCGCGACCGTCGGCCGTTATGGCGTGATTGAACCGCGCGGTCATGGCATCTTTTTGATCCGGTATCAACGCCGCCAACCAGTATTTGTCGGTAATGCCAATCCAGCCGCCGGTGCTTTCCGCCGTAATCGTCGGCTGTTCGCGCAAGTCGTCATAGTCGACTTCTTCAAGTATCTCGTTGAAAACCCCCAGCGGCCCCTCATGCAAAATGAAAAAGCCGGATGTCTCCGGTTCATCGGCACGACTGACCAAGCCAAACGGATAAAGCGTCAGTGCCACATCGCTATCGTTGCTGACCCGGTCGGTGATCGTGAACATGAAGGTGTCGTCGATTTCGATGCTTCGCTGGAAAGTCAGACCCGCCCCATTGTCCCATGTCAGGCGCAGCGGGTGGCCAGGCGACAGGGTGCCGCCATCGGCCTTCCAGACGGTGTCGGTATCGGGCAGCGCGACCGACACGCCGGGATCGGTCAGCCAGCCAAAATTAGCGTGATAGGGATGCGGTGCCTGGTTCGGCGACAGCAGCACGATGTTGGCACTGCCGGGATCGACATCTTCATGATAGTCGGCCAGAACCACGTCATCGAACGGCGCGCCACGCAGCGCGATCGAACCCCGCACCCGTCCGGTGCCGCCGTCCGGCGCAATCGGCACGCGCGGCGTCAAAGCCAATGCATCATCGCGTGTTGCCGGAATCGGCGCCGCCTGGCCGGCCTGCGGCACAACGGTCTCAGCCGACGAGGCTGGCGCATCGCTTGGCGGCCGCGTGCGCGGCGTCAATTCGCCGCTTTCAGACAGCTGTGTCGTTGCTTGTTCGTCGGGCGGCGCCTGCCGTTCCTCCATCGGGACGCCAAACCAAAACTGAAATGCCAGCAAGATGCCGACCGACACGACAATCGCCAAAATCAGATTACGTTGGTCTTGCATGGATCACGCGATTAAATGGAGGTTTGCCCAGACTTGCAGTGCGATCGGTCGACAGGCGGATCGGGCACCGGATCATAGCCACAGCCGCCCCACGGATGACAGCGCGAGATACGGCGCGCGATCAAGGTGCAACCGCGCGCGGCACCGTGCCGCCGCAACGCGTCGAGTGCATATTCCGAACAACTTGGATGAAACCGGCACGATGGCGGCAACCACGGCCGCACAGCCAACCGATAGATCCAAACCAGCAATCGGAGCAAACGCGCGGTTAACGACATCGATCGTTACGATTTTTTTGTTTCAGTGCGTTTGCGGTCACCCGCTTTGGCACGGCGCTCCGGATCGTTTGGATCGCCGGGCCGGGCCATTGCGGCCAACCCGCCGACCTTCGCCAAAGCGGCAAGAAAATCGGCCGCGAGAGCAGCGCGGGGTCGGCTGACGGTTGCGGCGCGGGCGATCATGACATAATCCAAATCCACCCGTGCATAGCGCGGCAAGATCTCGTCTGCAAGGGCGCGCAACCGACGCCGCGCCCGGTTTCTGACCACCGCCGGTCCAATCTTTCGGGTTGCGGTAAAACCGACTCGCGCCGCGTCGCGCACTCTGTCGACAGCCGGAGCCGCCTGCAGGACCATGCCCGGCGTCGCCCATTTGCGTCCGCGCCTGGCGACATAAAGGAAATCGGCGCGCCGCTTCAATCGCGGCACCGCATGGCCCACAAGCCTAAGCCGATAGTCGTTTGCGCCCCCTGGCGCGACGGCGTGCAAGAACACGTCGTCCGCCGACGGTCGCCATGCGTGCGCGAAAGCCATGCCGACGCTTTCGCACCAAGACGCTGGGTTGATATGTACGTTTCATTGGAACAAAAGCCTCACGGAATACCGCGCCCCCACGCCCGCCATGCGACGGAGGCGCCGCGCTGTATACGAGTTGTACTGCGCGAAGTCAAATGGCGCCAGCCTGAACCTTTTGAGCTAAGTTCTTGTCGGCACGCTATTGTCGGTCGCGCGCTGGCGATGTTGTGAATGGCCTTTTTGGCGGGACAGCTGTTACCGTCTCCCATATAAGAAACGATTGTGATTTGCGACGATGAAATGCGGCTTAGATTGGGGTCGTCGCAAACATCAGGGTGGAGCGAGGGAGTGGCCCGCCCGGGCCGTAAAGGCGAGATGAGATGATGATGCCTCGGTGGATCATCGCGGCGGGAATTGGCGTCGTCCTGGCCGGTTGCGAAACGGTACCGCCGCGACCGGCCGAAGAACTTGATCCGCGCGGTCTGTGGTTTACCCACGATGCCAAGTCAACCGAAACGATCGACCATGGGCCGTGGCAGCATTTTCTTGAGACCTATGCAGAAATCGACGATCAAGCCGTGACCCGCATCGCCTACGAAGACGTGACGCGTCAGGACAAGAAAGCCCTTGCCGCGTATTTGGACTTTCTGAATTCGATCAGAATTGCCGACTATAACCGCGATGAACAGATCGCGTTTTGGATGAACTTGTACAATGCCGCGATTGCCCATTTGGTGTTGGACCACTGGCCGGTGGACTCGATCCTGCAAATCCGTGGTCCGGGCGTCAATGTCGTTGGTCCGTGGCTTGAAAACGTCGCACGGATCGAAGGCAAATCGGTGAGCTTCAATGATATCGAGCACCACATATTGCGACCGGCTTTCGGTGACATGGGACCGCCGATCCACTATGGCGTCAATTGCGCCTCGATCGGATGTCCGACTTTGGCGGTGGACGCCCATACCGGTACGAACTGGCGTGATAATTTGGAAGAATCGGCGCGCCTCTACGTAAATTCACCGCAAGGCGTAACCATCGAAGATGACGAACTCTTCGTTTCCAAGGTCTACTTCAGTTGGTTTATCGATGATTTCGGCGGCACCGACGAAGCCGTCATCGAGCATTTGATGTCCTATGCCGAACCGGAACTCGCAGAGCAATTGTCCGCGTTCGACACCATCACCAGCGATTACTACGACTGGCGCATCAACAAGCGATAGCAACTGCCGTGCCATCAGCCATCCCCTTCGTGACGCGCGCCGAACGCCAAGTTGCGCGGCGGCCGGATCGGACATGGGGGAACGAACAAAATGGTCAGTAACGACGACCCGCAAACCAATGTCTCGGCCCTGCGGCGCTGGTTGCCGCTGGTTATCTTGGCCGCCGCCATTGGCGTCGTCTTTGCGCTCGGCCTGCATAGCTATTTGAACTTCGAGACCCTGCGCGACAATCGCGCGCTGCTGCTCGATTGGGTCGGCCGCTACGGCGTGCTGGCCGGGCTTGTCTATATTTTGATCTATGCGGCCGTGGTCGCGATGTCCCTACCCGGCGCGGTGTTCATGACGCTGGCCGGCGGCTTCATGTTCGGCGCGGTCGCAGCGACCGCCTATACGGTCATCGGGGCGACCGCCGGCGCGACCCTGTTGTTTGTCATCGCCAAAACCACCTTGGGCGAGAGTCTGCGCCAGCGGGCCGGGCGTGCGGTGCGTAAAATGGAACAAGGGTTCAAACGCAATGCGTTTAACTATTTGTTGGTGTTGCGGTTGGTGCCGATTTTTCCGTTTTGGCTGGTCAACCTTGTGCCGGCCTTGTTGGGCGTGCCTTTGGCGACATTTGTCATCGCGACACTGATTGGCATCATTCCGGGCACCTTCGTGTTTTGCCTGGCCGGCGCCGGTTTGGGCAGCGTATTCGACTCGGGCGAATCGTTTTCTTTGCGAAGCGTACTGACACCTGAGCTAATTGCCGCGTTGATCGGTCTCGCGCTGCTCGCATTGCTGCCCGTGGTCTATCGTCATTTTCGCGGCAACACACAGCAATCTAACGATTAACAGCACTGCCGTTTAATCGCATCGTGGAAATGCGCTGCGCACGGCTGGTCGCGTCACGCAATTTTAACTACATTGGCAGATGATGTTTCACTCTCAGAACGATCGATTCCAAGAGCTGGCGGCCAAAATAGATTCGTCGTGAAAAAGTCCTACACAGTGCCCTGTGCGAGTGCGTTTCGTGATCGCGTCTTGTCGTTGGCCGAGGCATTGGGCGTGAACGCCGCGGATGTCGCGCGTTCGGTTTTGTTGCTCGTGCCGCGCGAAGTGATTGACGCCGCAGATGATCCTGGCGAACCGGATCCGAAAGATCGTGAGACTGTTGTGCTGAAGTCGGGGCCGTCGGCGGGCCGTCCCTGGCGCCGCAAACCACGCTTGCAGGTCCGCATGCAGCCGGACTTGGAAATAACCCAAATTCGTCGCGCATTGGCAATCGCCCTGCAATTGGGCGAAGGCGGCATCGCGGTGTCGCTTAGCGATCCCAACGCGACGGCGGCGCCAACCAACGGCGGGCCGCGCCCGCCGAAGGAAGCGAAACGACCGGCGCCGGAAACGAAACCAGCTATTAAGCCTTCGACGCCGCCGCCGAAGAACGACCACCAAGTCACCGCCTTGGAAGACGAAGTGGGGCGCCTGGAGTCGCTTATCGCCAGCATGCTGTTCGAACCACTGAAGGGCGGCGTTAAGAGTCGTCAAGACGCTCTGTTCGTCCTCGGCTTCCCGCCCTGGGCGCGACCGGATCGCGGTGCCGTGCGCCGTCGATTTCGCGAATTGGCCGCCATTCACCACCCCGATAGCCGGTTTGGCGACCACGAGCGGATGAGTCAGATCAATGCAGCATCGGAGTTGCTCGGCCGGCGCAACTGACGCGGGTTCGCAAGCCGGTTGAAACCGTCACCAAGGCGGGCCACTGTGCGCCGCGATGACCGAACCCACCATCAACGTCAGCCGACTGACCAAATCTTTTGGCACCGTAACGGCTGTGGATCGCATTTCATTTGCCGTCGCCGCCGGCCAAACGATTGGTCTGCTGGGCGGCAACGGCGCCGGCAAGACGACAACTCTGGGCATGTTGTTGGGACTCATTCTGCCCGATTCCGGCAGCATTCGGATATTCGGCGAAGACATGGTGCGTCATCGCCATCGTCTGTTGCCGATGATGAATTTTTCGTCGCCCTATGTGGATCTGCCGCACCGCTTGACCGTTCACGAAAACCTGCGTGTGTACGGACATCTCTACGGCCTCGAGACGGTCGAACGCCAAATCGCGCGCCTCGCCCAAGACCTGGACCTGTCCGCCTTTCTGGATCGTCAAACCGGCAAGCTGTCGGCGGGGCAAAAAACACGGGTTGCCTTGGCCAAAGCGCTGCTCAATACACCGCGGCTGCTGTTGCTGGACGAACCGACGGCTTCGATGGATCCGGATACGGGTGACATCATTCGTGGCTATCTGGAGGCCTATCAAGCGCGCAGTCAGGCGACGGTGTTGCTGGCATCGCACAATATGGGCGAAGTGGAGCGTTTGTGCGATGACGTGATCATGATGAAGGCGGGGGCGGTGGTCGACCAAGGCACACCGGCCGCCCTGTTGGCGCGCTATGGTCGTCGGTCGATGGAAGAGGTGTTCCTGGATATCGCCCGCAATCGTCAACGCGATGGGGCGGACGGCGATGCGACGGGGGTAGCATGACGCCGCTGGCCTTGTCCGCGCGCCGCGTCTATGCGCTGTCGCTGCGCCACTATTACTTGATGCGCGGATCCTGGCCGCGCCTTTTGGATCTGATCTATTGGCCGACCCTGCAAATGACCTTGTGGGGTTTCATTACTGTATTTCTGAAAACCAATAGCAGCTGGGTCGCCGAAGCCGCCGGCGTGCTGATCTCCGCGGTGTTGCTGTGGGACGTCTTGTTTCGCGGCCACATCAGTCTGTTTTTGAGTTTTCTAGAGGAAATATGGTCACGCAATTTGGGCCATCTGTTCGTCAGCCCGTTGCGGCCGGGCGAGTTTATTTTGGCGATCGTATTTGTCAGCCTGGTCCGCACAATCATCGGCGTCGGCGGCGCGGCGGCATTTGCGGTTTTGTTGTTCGGCGTATCGATTCTCGATCTAGGCCTGCCACTGGCGGCATTTTTTTTCAACCTGATTGCCATGGGTTGGTCGTTGGGATTGTTGGTCAGTGGCTTGGTGCTGCGCTATGGGCAAGGCGCCGAGGGGTTGGCATGGGCGGCGGTGTTTCTGATTCAGCCGGTCAGCAGCGTCTATTATCCGGTCGACATACTGCCCGCTTGGTTGCAGGCGGTCGCTGCCGGTCTGCCCGCCGCACATGTTTTCGAAGGCATGCGGGCGCTGTTGATCGATGATCTGTTTCGGCCCGACCTGCTGGTCAAGGCGACGCTGTTGAATGGCGTGTGGTTGCTGCTCGGCATCGCCGTATTTTACGCGATATTGCGAACCGCGCGGCGCAACGGCCAGCTAATGCGGCTGGGTGAATAGGCCAAATGAGGATGTGATGTTTGGAGACGACGACAAAACGACACGTTGGTGGTGGGTCCGCCATGCCGTGGTGCGGGCCAATAAAGGGCGCATGTATGGTGCCTCGGACCCGCCCGCCGAAATCGACGATCACGAAGCCTTCGCCGGCCTGGCCCGAACTTTGCCGCAGGGCGCGCGGTGGATCACCAGTCATTTGCAGCGCGCCCGCCAGACCGCTCATGCCCTGGCTGGCGCCGGCATGGATATCGGTGACCCAACAATTGAGCAATCTTTCGGCGAGCAGAGCTTCGGCGAATGGCAGGGGCAATTGTATGAAACCGTGGCCGAGATCGCCGCGCCTTATCGCCATCCGACCTGGTTCATCACGGCCGATCACACGCCGCCGGGAGGCGAGAGTTTCTTGGACGTGGTGGCGCGTGTGTCGGGTGCGATCGATCGGCTGACCGTCGATCACGGTCCCGGCGACATTGTCGCCGTTGCCCATGGCGGGTCGATCCGGGCGGCCGTTTGCCATGCTTTAGGCCTGGATCCGGATCAGGCGTTGTATTTGAGTTTTGACAATCTGTCGCTGACCCGCATCGACCATGCGGAAGGCGCCGCTCGCGGCCGCGTGATTCATGCCAACAATTGCCCACGCTGGCCGGTGTGAAACAATCGGCCAAAAGGTAATCGTAAGAGATAACGCGATCCGGAGGGCAAGCTCATGCGCACCCGGGCCGGTTCGTTTTTTGTTTCATCATGTTGGTTCGCGCGACAGAAGGCGTTGGCAAGCTGATTGATGAGGCAGGTCATGATGCGCCACATATTGGGCGAGGAGCGATTTGCCTGCAAACACTTGGTCGTTGACGTGCGCGACGCCCTTGTCACCACTTGCCACGACGCCGATATGCTGGCAAACCATTTCCCTTGATGTTTTCATCGACGGCCCCAGTTGATGGCCCCGCAACCAAGGATCCGAAAAAGTGCCCCAGCGAAAAATGAAGCTGCGTTTGGCTGCGCTCACCATGGCGTTGCTGGCCGCCACCATGCGCCCCGCATTTGCCGACGACCCGCAGAAACTGATCGACGATGCCGCCGCCATGACGCGCTCGTTGCTGAGCGATTCCGAATGGCAGCAATTTCATGAATTGTTCAAATCCGCCAAAGGCGTGGTTTTGGTGCCCGACTATCTGCGCGCCGGTTTCGTCATCGGCATCGGCGGCAGCCAATGTATCATGGTCGCGCGCCACAAACAGGGCGCGGGGTGGAGCGCGCCGTCATTTTGTTTAATGGGCGAAGCCAGTTTCGGCCTCCAGATCGGCGCCGAGAAGGCCGAACTGATGATGCTGATCATGACCGATGGCGCGCTCGCCAAATTGGCCGGCGGCAATGTCGAATTCGGCGGTGACGCCGGCATCGCGGTCGGCCTGGTCGGCGCCAATGTCGGCGGCAACACAACCCTGAACCTGGATCGCGACATCTATGTGTTTGGCCGCGGCCAAGGGCTCTATGGCGGCGTGTCCGTGGAAGGCGGCTGGATCGGCCCCGACAGCGACTATAACCGCGCCTACTATGGCGGCGCTGTGTCGGCGCACAGCATCCTGATCGATCAATCGGTCGCCAATGCTGCGGCCGACGCCTTACAGACCGCGCTCGCCAAGGGTGGTTAGAAAAACCACAGTAAGATCACCAGACCGGTCAGCCCGACGCCTGCCCAAATGTAGATCGTCAAGGCGCGTTTCAGGTCGTCGGGCAAAACCCGCGCGCGGCCCCGGCCAACCCAATGCCGGGCCACCGTACGGGCGCCATATTGTTTGGGTCCGCCCAGCGACAAACCCAGGGCGCCTGCCAGAACCGCCTGCGGCCACAGACCGCTATCGCTTGGATCACGGCGCAGCTCGTTGGCCCAGGTGGACAGAGCATCGCGAAATCCGGCGCCGGGCACTGGAAAAACCGCAACCGCCAGGACGGCGCTGGTCAGGATCTGCACCGGCCACGCCGCCCAGGCCGCCAGGCGACGCGCACCTTGGCCGAAATCGGCGTGGTCGGGACCACGATCGCCGATTGTCGCGACCAAGGTCAGAACCATGCTGTAGCCAAACGCGCCGGCCAAACCAAACATGGCGAAGCCGATGATCGGTCCGACACCGCCCATCGCCAGACGGCCGACCAGGATTTCAAAGCCAAGGCGTGCCAGTTGATATGGATCGTTGACGGTTTGCGCACGCGGCGCCCAACGGATCAAAGTCGCTTGGCAGCCCGCCATGTCGCCGGCAGATAAGGATTTCTGGCCGTCGGCGACGCGCAGATAGGGCCGGCGCATATCAATCAGGCTGGCGATTGCCAAGAGCTCGATCAGCCAGACCAAGGGCAAATGCCGTGCTGCCGCCGAAAGCAATGCGCCCGTCGCGATCGCGGTCGCTGTCAGGACGACGGCGACAAGCACGCCGCGCCGCCTGCGGTCGCGTGCCCCGCGCGTCGCGCGATTGAGTTTGTCGTCGCACCACAACGCCCCACGGCGCCAAAGGGCTCTAGGGTGCCAACGCATGTTCTCGGCGGAAACCGTGTCCCCGAGCATGGCATCCAAAATGATCGCGACGATCAGAATCAACAGGTGGCTGGGTCCGACCAATTCGGTGCCAGGCTCAGTCATCGCGCGCCGCTTATCCTATGTCGCCGTCATGACACAATGATCCGTACCGATCATGGACCCGTTGCATGCGAACACGCCGTGAGAACGCCGGTCGTCATGTCCCTTCGCGCGTGACCGACAGTCGCCATATTATGCGCCAATGGATCTTGCAACCACGATCATCGCGACTCTCGGCGCCGGCTTGGCGCAATGCGGGCCGGTCATCGCCGATAACCGTTCGTTGATCGGCGCGTTGTTCGTTGCCGGCTTGGTCGGCGGGACCACGCATTGCATCGCCATGTGTGGGCCATTCGTCGTCGCCCAGGTCGGCGCGCGCCTGGGCCAGGTGCCGATCGCCGAAATGGGTCCGATCACGCGCTTGGTCGGTGGCGCCCTCTGGCCATACCATTTGGGCCGCTTGTCGACCTATGTCGGACTCGGTGGCGTCGCCGCCGCGCTGCGTGGTCAACTCGATACAAATCAGGACATTCGTTGGTTATCGGCGACGTGCTTGGCCATTGCGGCCGTGGTCTTCTTCGGTTTCGCGATCAAACACACACAACTTTGGCAACGAATAGGGATCGCCCGGCAAACGCCGCCGCGCGGCAACGGGATTCCGGCGCACGAGGCGCGAAACTGGTCGCGACTGGCAACATTCGGAGCGTGTTTGACCCGGCCATTGTTCGAGGATCCGCGCGGTTGGCGAGGTTACGGCCTGGGCGTCGCCCTAGGTTTTATCCCCTGCGGACTGCTATATGGTGCGCTGGTGGCGGCGGCCAGCGCGACCGGCGGCGCTTTGGCAGGCGGTTTTGCCATGGGCGCCTTCGCGATCGGCACGGCTCCGGGTCTGTTGGTGGTCGGTTTGATGGGACAGTTTGCCGCATCCCGATGGCAGAGTTTGACGCGCCGTGTGGCGCTTTATCTGATGCCGATCAATGGCTGCGTCTTGCTGTGGTTGGCCGCGTCTCAGATTTGGCATGGAGGTCCGATCTCACCATGACTCGCAGCGCAGCTTTGGTGGTCGTCGCGGCGATCGCAATCGCTCTCTTGTTGGGCGTTGCGGGGCGCGCCGGCCTGTTCGATAGCCTTGGCAATGCGCGCCAACCGGGCGCGGAATTGGCCGCGTCGGCCAGCATCGGCGGGCCGTTGGCGCTGATCGACCACACCGGAACGCCGGTCGCCAACGACGCCTATGCCGGCGAATACCGCCTCATCTATTTCGGTTACACATTTTGCCCGGATGTGTGCCCGACCAGCCTGCAGGTGATCAGCCAAGCGCTGGACTCGATCGGCGATGCCGCGGAAAGGGTGCGGCCGATATTTATAACCGTTGATCCGGAACGCGATACGGCCGAAGTCCTGGCCGACTATGTGCCCCATTTTCACCCGCGCTTCGTCGGTATGACGGGCGAATCCGGGGCAATCGCCGACGTCGCAAAGGCGTATCGGGTCTATTACAGCCGGGCCGAGGTGGAGGGCGAACCCGACGGTTATCTGATGAACCACTCCTCGATTATTTATCTGATGGCGCCGGACGGCAGTTTCGTGAAACATTTCAGTCATGGCGTTACCGCGGACGAGGTCGCGGCGGTCTTGCGCGAGGTGCTGTGATTCGGGCACGGCGACGGCGCATTACGCGACACGTGCCAGCGGCAATGAAGCGCGGCACGTGCTTAGAGTTTGCTGTTGTCGCGAATGCCGGACGCGGTGAATATTGACGCTTCGTCGTTGAACGGGTGTTGGGTGGGAGGTCGAAAGCGATGACAACAGGACAGCCGATGAAGGGGGTCTTCTGTCCGGCGGTAACCCCGGTTCAGGACGATTTGAGTCCCGACATCTCTCGCTTCGTCGCGCATTGCCAATGGCTTTTGGAGAATGGCTGTCACGGGCTGGCGGTGTTTGGCACCACCGGCGAGGCCAATTCATTTTCGGTCGAGGAACGACTGAACTGTCTCGAAGCCTTGGTCGCCGCCGGTATCGAGCCGGGTCGGATCTTGCCCGGCACGGGCTGTTGTGCGTTGTCGGACAGTGTCCGCATGACCGCCCATGCCACGGCGCTCGGTTGCGGCGGTGTGCTGATGTTGCCGCCCTTTTATTACAAGGGGGTCAGCGATGATGGTCTGTTCAAAGGGTTCGCAGAAGTCATCGAACAAGTCGGCGATGCGCGTCTGAACGTTTACCTGTACCACATACCACCGGTCGCACAGGTCGGCTTCAGTTTGGCTCTGGTGGAGCGGCTGGTGCGCACGTATCCAGACACAGTGGTCGGCCTGAAGGACAGCTCGGGCGACTGGTCTTATACGGAAGCCCTGCTCAAGACACTGCCCGGGTTTGGCGCCTTCAGCGGCAGCGAAGTCTTCCTGCTGAACAATTTGCGTGCCGGCGGCGCCGGAACGATCAGCGCAACTGCCAACATCAACAGCGTGGCGATTCGCGATTTGTATGACCGCTGGCAAAGTGACGCGGCCGATGATTTGCAAGCGGCGATCACACAGCGGCGCCAACTGGTGCAGCAATTCGCAATGATCCCGGCGCTGAAGCGTGTTCTTGGCCAGCGACATAACGATCCGGCTTGGCACAGTGTGCGGCCACCCCTGGTCGCCATGGGTGACGCCGACGCCGAACGCCTCATCTCAACACTGGTCGAAGACGGCTATCAACTCGACAGCGGAACCGGAACCGCAGCTTTGGCCGCCAGCGCCTGATGGACCATCCCGAAGCATTGCGACAACCCGGCGGCAACGACCATGGCGGGTAAAACAAAACGGCGACCGGCGCGGCCCCTTGTGCGGATCGAAACCACGTCGCTGGGCGGTCGCGAAATTGCGTTGCGCATTCGCAAGAGTCCCCGTGCCAAACGGTTGGGACTGCGCCTGGATCCAACGTCGGGCGAGGTTGAGCTGGTGGTGCCGCCCGGCGTGCCCCACGGCGACGCCAAGCGGTTTCTCAACGACCACGAGAACTGGGTATTGGAACAGCTCGGCGAACTGCCGCCGCGGGTTCCGTTTGGCGATGGCACGGTATTGCCGCTGCTCGGCGGCAATGTCCGCCTGCGTCATCGGCCGGCATTGCCGGCGACGGCATTTCTGGCCGGTCAGAATTTATTTGTCGGCGGCAAACCGGACATGTTCGCCGCCGTGGTGACTGAATGGCTGCGCCAATGCGCGCGCGACACGCTATATCAGAAGTCGCTCGCGCTGGCGGCGCGTATCGGCATGCGTGTTGAACGCGTGACCATTCGCGATCCACGGACGCGTTGGGCCAGTTGTTCCCATGGCGGTCGGCTATCGTTTTCTTGGCGCTTGGTCTTGGCGCCGCCGGACGTGACCGACTATGTGGTCGCCCATGAAGTGGCGCATTTGCGGCATATGAACCATGGGCCATCATTTTGGGCCTTGGTCACGCGACTGGCCCCGGGGCACGACGTGCCGCGCGAGTGGTTACGCCGCAACGGCCAACGCCTGCACCGCTACGGTTGAGAAACCGCATGCGTCATGAATTGCCGCCACATGACAGCCGGCATGCCGCCACCAGTCACATGGTCCATTGGTGTCGCATCGTCGTTGCCGAGCCAGACGCCGGCAACCAGACCTGGCACGTAACCGATAAACCAAGCGTCACGGAAATCCTGGCTGGTCCCGGTCTTGCCCGCGGCATCGGCGTGGTCGAACGCGGCTTTGCGCCCGGTGCCGCGTTCGACCACGGTACGTAAGAGGTCCGCCATGGTCGCCGCAACGGCCGGAGACATGACCGTCCCCAAAGCGCCGTCGCTGCGCCGATAGACCGGCTCGCCGGCGCGATCGTGAACGGCGACGATGCCGTGCGGCAACACGGCGCGACCGCCATTGGCGACTGTGGCGTAGGCGGCGACCAGCTCAACCAAGCTGACTTCCGCGGCTCCCAAGGCCAGACTGGCGGTCGGTTTCAATGTGGTGGTGATTCCCAGACTTCGCGCACGGTCAATGATTCGTGTCCGTCCCACCTGTTCAGCAATCTGGACGGCAACCGGATTGCGTGACAACGCGAAACTGTCGCGCAGGGTGATTTCGCCCAGATAGCCGCCGTCATGATTGCGCGGCGACCATCCATCGATTGTGATCGGCCCATCTGTGAACAGCTGATCGGGCGCCGCACCGGCCTCTAACGCGGCCAAATAGACAAACAGTTTGAACGCCGAACCCGGCTGGCGATGGGCCTGTGTCGCACGGTTGAATTGACTTTGCGCATACGAACGGCCGCCGACCATGGCCTTCACCGCACCGCTCATATCCATGGCCACCAAAGCGGCCTGATCGATCTGCGCATCGCGACCGGCGCCGCTTAGAAACGCGCCGACGACGTGCTCTGCGGTCGCCTGTAGGCGCGGATCCAACGTTGTCGACACGACCCTGTCGGCCGATGACCTGCCCACGAAACTGGGCAGTTGCTCAATCAACCAGTCGGCAAAATAGCGAGCGCCGCCCGAGCCGACATAGGATCCGGTGACAATCGCGGGCCGCGCCTTGGTCGCGGCCGCCACATCGGCCACCAGCCAACCAGCATCGACCATATTGTCGAGCACTTGGCCGGCCCGTGCCTGGGCAAGCTGCAAATCGCGGGTCGGCGCGTAGCGGCTGGGCGCTTTCAATAAGCCGGCGATCATCGCCGATTGCGCCAGACTCAGATCGGCGGCACCGATGGCGAAATAGCGCCGGCTGGCCGCTTCGACGCCGTGCGTCCCCGCACCCAAATAGACTCGATTGAGATAAATCGTCAGCAGTTCATCCTTGCTGAACTTTCGCTCAAGCCACAGTGCCAAAAGGCCTTCTTGGATCTTGCGGCGAAACGAGCGTTCAGGTGACAGAAATACGTTCTTGGCGACTTGCTGCGTGATCGTGCTGCCGCCTTGGACGACGCGACCGGCAAACACGTTGACCAAAGCCGCGCGCGCCAGGCCAAGCCAGTCGAGGCCGTTATGGCTGTAGAAGCGGCGATCTTCCGTGGCCAACACGGCCAATGGCAAATGGGCGGGCAGATCGTCCAGAGACACCGTGCCGCCGTAAATTTGGCCATAGGTCGCGATGATCGCCCCATCGGCCCCAACAAAAGTTGTACCGGGTGCGCGCGCCGCGCGCTCCAAATTGACCAAAGCCGGCAAATCATATGCGTAGTAACCGACCGCCGCGGTGCCCACAACCGCCAGCCAAATGGTCAAAACGGTGCCCCAATAGAGCAGAAACCTACGCAATGTCCGCCGCGGGCGCCGCGCACCGTGCGTCTGTGCGCCGGGCTTCGAGGGTTCGCGCCGCGAGCGATGTCGCGTTCGACCACGCCCCCCGGAATCGGCTGTGCGTGCCGCCACGGCGCTGCCGGCCTAGACCGCTCTAAATGTCGAGATTTGCGACGTCGAGGGCATTCTCTTGGATGAAGTTGCGGCGCGGTTCGACCATGTCGCCCATCAAGGTCGAAAACAGATCATCCGCGTCATCGGCGTGGGCGATCTTGACTTGCAGTAAAGTGCGGGCATTGGGATCCAGCGTCGTTTCCCACAATTGGTCGGGGTTCATTTCGCCTAGGCCCTTGTAGCGCTGGATTGTCACGCCCTTGCGGCCGATGCCCAACACCGTCTCGAACAGTTGTGTTGGCGTTTGCACCGTGATTGCTTGATCTTTGTGTTCGAAAATGGCCGCATGCGCGAAAATCTCGGTCAGATTTTCGCAATCATTATGAAGGGCGCGGGCTTCCGCGCTATGCAGTAGCTTGGCATCGATCCGGTGGTGCGCGACCACGCCGCGTTGATCGTGCGCGAAATCAAAACCATCGTTGGCAAAGGCGCCGGTCCAGGTCCCGTTGGCGGTGGCCGCCCCAGTCAAGCGCGCGGCCACGGTTTCAGCCAACGCACCGGCACGCGCCGCATCACCGACCAGGCCGGCGTCTAACGCGCCGGCAATGGCCATGTGTTCAACCAACGCCAACGACGTGGTTTGGGCGAGAACCCCGAGCAAACGCGCTTGTTCGCCGGCGCGCAGCACCAGGTCCTTGAGATCTTGGCCGGTCCGTGGTTCGCGTGCGGTTGCGGGCCCGACCAACAGCCGTCCGTCGCGCAAGGCATCATCGACCAAATAGTCGTTCAGCGCGCGCTCGTCCTTGCGGTAGACCTCGTTCTTACCACGGGTCACTTTGAACAGCGGCGGCTGCGCGATGTACAGATAGCCGCGCTGAATGATCTCGGGCATATGGCGGAAAAAGAACGTCAGCAACAGGGTGCGAATATGCGACCCGTCGACATCGGCATCCGTCATGATGATGATTTTGTGGTAGCGGATCTTGTCGATGTTGAAATCGTCATGACCAATGCCCGTGCCCAATGCCGCAATCAACGTGCCGATTTCCGCCGATGACAGCATTTTGTCGAATCGTGCGCGCTCGACATTGAGGATCTTGCCGCGCAAGGGCAGCACCGCTTGATTGTGTCGTTGACGGGCCTGCTTGGCTGAACCGCCGGCGCTGTCACCCTCAACCAAAAACAGTTCGCTTTTTTCCGGATCACGTTCCTGGCAGTCGGCAAGCTTGCCGGGCAGGCTGGCAACATCAAGGACGCCTTTTCGCCGGGTCAACTCGCGGGCCTTGCGTGCCGCTTCGCGGGCCAGCGCCGCCTCGATCACTTTCGAGACGATCAGCCGGGTTTCGGTGGGATGCTCTTCAAACCACTGGCCGAGTTTGTCGGAAACAATGCCTTCGACCGCAGGCCGAACTTCGGAGCTAACCAGCTTATCTTTAGTCTGCGAAGAAAACTTGGGATCGGGCACTTTGACCGACAACACGCAGGTCAGACCCTCGCGCATGTCATCACCGCTCAGCGTCACTTTCTCTTTGCGACCGAGTCCCGTTTCGTTGACATAGTTGTTGATCGAGCGGGTCAACGCGGCGCGGAAACCGGCCAAATGGGTGCCGCCGTCGCGCTGTGGAATGTTGTTGGTGAAACAAAGCACGTTCTCATGATAGCTATCGTTCCATTCCAGGGCGACATCGACATGCAGGCCGTCGCGGCTGCCATTGAGCTCGATCGCCGGTTTGTGCATCGGCTGCTTGTTGCGATCCAAATACGCGACAAAAGCGGCCAGGCCGCCCTCGTAACGCATTTCAACCGTCTGCGGCTCGACACCACGCATGTCCGACAATGTCACCTGAATGCCTGGGTTGAGAAACGCGAGTTCGCGTAAACGATGCTCAAGGACGGTGAATTCAAAGTTGGTTTGGGAAAACGTTTGTTTTGACGGCCAAAAGGTGATCTCCGTGCCGGTGCGCTCACCCGCCGCGCCGGTTATCGCCAACGGCGCTTCGGTCTCGCCATGGACGAACGACATGGCGTGCTGTTCACCGCCGCGCCAGATGGTCAAGTCGAGTCGTTCCGACAAGGCGTTGACCACCGAGACACCGACCCCATGCAGGCCGCCGGAAACCTTGTAGGAATTCTGATCGAATTTGCCGCCGGCATGCAGCTGGGTCATGATCACTTCGGCGGCGGACACGCCTTCTTCCTCGTGGATGTCGGTCGGAATACCACGGCCGCCGTCGGTAACCGTGGCCGAACCATCGGCATTCAGGACCACCGCGACGAAGTCGTTGTAGCCGGCGAGTGCCTCGTCGATGGCGTTGTCAACCACTTCGAATACCATGTGATGCAGGCCCGAGCCGTCGTCCGTGTCGCCGATATACATGCCGGGGCGTTTGCGCACGGCGTCCAGGCCGCGCAAGACCTTGATCGATTCGGCGCCATACGCGTCTTCGCTACGCGCCGCGTGCGGATCGGTTATTGCCATGAGCCCACTCCCGGTGGTGCGGCAGCGGTGACCGCTCCGTCGGACACGGTCAGGAATTGTGCCCGCGATCCGAATGCGCGAAACAAGGTAGCGTCGGTGCCGGTCAACCACACCTGAAGCCCCAAGTCACACAGAATTTCGACCAACTCCGCGCGGTGGTGGTCATCCAAATGGGCCGCGGCCTCGTCCAGCAGGACCACCGGCGGCCGTGCGCCGCGTACCGCATGCCAGCGCGCGTTGGCGAGAACAATGGCCAGCAACAAACGTTTTTGCTCGCCAGTGGAACACAGCTCGGCTGGAAAGTTCCGGGCGACATGCCGGACAATCAAGTCACTGCGGTGCGGTCCGCAACCGGCACCGCCGGTCTCTGCGTCTTTGCGCCGCGCGGTCACCAGATCGTCGCGCAGTTTTGCCTCAACCTCAACCGCCGGGGCCTGGTCCAAGGAATCTTCGACATCGCCGCGCACGGCAATGTCGGCGGCGGGAAAGCCGCCCGCCCCGTCGCCCAGAGCCACGGTCAAACGGGCCACCACATCGCGGCGCGCCGCCGCGACGGCGACACCATGACCCGCCATGGTCGCCTCGATGGCGTCCAACCACGCCGCGCTGCCCCGGCGCTCCTTGAGCGCGTGCGATCGATCGCGCAGCGCCCGTTGATAGGCGGCCAGGCGTTTGGCATGGGTCGGATCAAAACCGAACACCAACCGGTCCAAGAAACGCCGGCGCGGTGCCGGCCCGTCGACGAACAAGCGGTCCATTTGCGGCGTCAGCCACTGCAGGTTGAGGGTCTCCGCCAAGGCGGCTTGGCCGCGCACGACAACGCCATCGACCTTCACGGTTCGCCGTTCGGTTGCGCCGGTTGTCGCCAGCGCCGGGCAGCCGGTGCCGATGTCGACGACACCGCAATCGGTGGTGATTTGCGCGGCAACAGCCCATCCGGGCGCGCCGCCACGCGGGCTTACGTCGGCCAGTCGGGCCCCGCGCAAACCGGTGCCGGGCGACAAAAACGACAATGCTTCCAACAAATTGGTTTTACCGGCGCCGTTCGGCCCGGTCAGCACCACGGGCCGCGGCGCGACGTCAAGACGCAATTCGTCATAACTGCGAAAACCGCTCAGGCGCAGGCGTGTGACCGCCGGCCCACCGCGTTTTGCTGGCGGGCTTTTCGTGCGAGCGCCGTCGAGCGGAGAAGGAAATCGCAAAGCAGTGCCTAAACGCGCATCGGCATGAGCACGTAGAGCGCGCTCGGATCGTCTGGGTCGGTGACAATGGTCGGAGACGCCGCATCATGCATGGAAAAAGTTAGATTTTCGCCGTCGATTTGTTGCGCCATGTCAAGCACATAACGGGAATTGAAACCGATATCCATGGCATCGCCGTCATAGTCGACGACCAGTTCCTCGCTCGCGCTGGCTTGCTCCGGGCTGTTCGCCGACAACACAAGCCGGCCGTCGTCGATCGTGAATTTGACCGCCCGCGATTTGTCGTTGGCAATTGTCGCGACCCGATCGATGGCCGCCGCGAAATCATTGTCAATCACCGTCATGGCTTTGTCATTACCCGACGGAATGACGCGTTCATAGTCTGGAAAAGTGCCGTCGATCAGCTTTGAGATCAGCACCGCATCGCCGACGGTAAAGCGGATTTTGGTATCCGATAGGGCTACCACGATGTCGCCCTCGGCCTCTTCCAGAAGTTTGCGAATTTCCAACACCGCCTTGCGCGGAACGATAATGCCCGGCATGCCTTCGGCGCCCGCCGGCAGCGGACTTTCGACCCGCGCCAGGCGATGGCCATCGGTGGCAACGGCGCGCAACGTCGCGCTGCCGTTTGTTGCCGCGGCGTGCAAAAAAATGCCGTTGAGATAGTAGCGTGTTTCCTCAGTCGAAATGGCAAATCGGGTTTTGTCGATCAGGCGTTTGAGATCGCCCAACGGGATCGCAAAATTGTGGCTGAACGTGCCTTCGGCCATGGCCGGGAAATCATCGGTGGGCAAACACAGCAGCGTAAATTGGGAATTGCCCGCCTGCAGTTCCAGGCGATCGCTGTCGCCGGCGCTGCGCAACGCCACTTCGGTGCCATCCGGCAGTTTGCGGACAATATCGAACAGCATATGTGCCGGTGCCGTGGTCGCGCCCGTTTGTCCAACAGTCGCCGACGCTTTGTCGGCGATGGCGATATCCAAATCGGTTGCCAACAAGCCGAGCCCGTCCGCATCTGCCGACAACAGCACATTCGACAAAATCGGAATCGTATTTCGCCGTTCCACAACGCTTTGCACATGCTGTAAAGCCTTGAGCAAGTGCGTGCGCTCGATCGTTAAGTCCATCGTCGCGTATTGCCTAACTCGCCGTGTGCCAGCGGTCGCCCCACCCCCTGCGACACCACCCCACGACACGCCCACGTTGCGCGTCGAGGCGGCGCGCGGGCCGCCCGTGATCCTCGCTCAGGGCGCACCCACAAGCATCCGAATGTGTGTCAAAAATATAGCAGAGTCCGGGATTTGGCGCAGCAAATTCCGCGCCAACCAGACACATTGACAAAGTCGAATTCAGGGGCCGATGTCGACCCAGGGGTCAGCTTGCCAAAGTGCGCCGTAGCAATTCCACATCTTCAGCGAAACTGGGGTCCTTTTGTCGCAATTGGTCGATTTTCTTGACTGCGTGCATGACTGTCGTGTGGTCGCGATTGCCGAATTTCCGACCAATTTCCGGCAATGAGCGCGAGGTCAAATGCTTGGCCAAGTACATCGCCACTTGGCGTGGCCGCGCAACCACTTGCGCGCGCCGGGCCGAAGACATCTCGAACAGTTTGATTCGATAGTACTCAGCCACCTTTTTTTGGATTTCCTCGATCGTGACCTGGCGATCATTGGCACGCAAAAGGTCGTGCAAGACCTCGTGCGCCGACTCCAGCGTGATCGGCCGACCAACCAAGGTGGAATGGGCGAGAACCCGGTTCAGAGCGCCTTCGAGTTCGCGCACGTTCGAGGTGATTTTGTGCGCCAAAAACTCCAGCACCTTGCGCGGCACATCGTTGACACCAGCTTGCTCGGCTTTCGATTGCAAGATGCCCAGGCGCAGCTCGTACGATGTGCCGTGCACTTCGGCGACCAAGCCCCATCCCAAGCGCGAGCGCATCCGCTCTTCCATGTCTTCCATGTCCGATGGCGAGCGATCGCCCGAGACAATGATCTGCCGGTTCTGATCCGCCAACGCGTTGAAGGTGTGGAAGAATTCCTCCTGCGTCGAGTCCTTGCCGCTGATGAATTGAACATCGTCAATCATCAGCACGTCAACCGACCGAAACAGCTCCTTAAAGCCCATGATGTTCTTGAATCTGAGCGCCCGGATGAACTGATACATGAACTTTTCGGCGGACAAATAGATCACCCGTCGTTCCGGCCGACAACTGCGCAGCCGCCACGCTATGGCGTGCATCAGATGCGTTTTGCCAAGACCGACGCCGCCATAGATGAACAGCGGATTGAACGGCACGACATCCGAATCAGCGACACGACGGGCCGCCGCGTGGGCAAACTCGTTCGGCTTGCCAACGATAAAATTCTCAAATGTGAAGCGTGGATCCAAAGAGGATTTATAGCGTCCGATATCGTCGGCGACGCTTGCCGCGCCATCATCTCCGCCGCTGTCCTGGCCATGGCGGCCAGCGCCATTGCGGCCACCGACCGCCGTGCCAGCCCCGGCGCCATTGCCAGCGGTCGCCGGTTCGGTGGCCGCCGCCACTTCGTAGGCGACATCGTCGACCTCGGCGCGTTGCTGACGCCACAGAGACAACATGCGGTCGCCGTAACGCGATTCGACCCAGTTGCACATGAATCGCGTCGGCGCCGTCATGACCACCGTCGTCCCGTTGATCGTGCGTACGTCCAGGCGCGCGACCCAATTGTCGTACGCAGCCGCGCCGAATTCGTTCTTTAGAAGCTTCTTGACCTCCGACCAGCCGGCCGTGATGTCAGGCCGATCCGACACAACGCTCACCATGTCATACCGTCAATGGCCGGCCATGCGTCTTGATTGGCGCCGCTCGGCGCACACGGGCCTGCCGCCCGCGCCATGCCGCATTCCATGCGGCTGACAAACCAACAAACCGGCGCTGATGACCGGTCGTCACCCTGCCGCCCGACACTCCGGCGACTTGTCCACCGTAAAGATTTCGCCTCCAGATTAACGGGTTTGGAAACACCCATTCTGCTTGTTTCCCCTTCGTGACAACTAGAGACAAAGACAAACGAACCCCCTGCCTTCAGCTCATTTGCCTAGACCCAACCCACGACCATCAACACTGGTGTAATGCCTGGTCGTTACTATCTTTTATCCGGAGAAGAAAGCGCCCTGAGCCCGATTTTCTTACTATTTATCTTGTCACGTTGCGCTACCCCCGAGGCCTTTGAGAGTACCGCCACGGACGATTTCTGGCAACCGAATCGTCACCCGACCAAGGTAATTTTTTGATGGCGAAGCGTAAGACCAAACGGAACCGGGGCGGCGCTATTTGATGATTTTCCCGCCGTGACAAGCCGTTAGCTTGACATGCTTGTGACCAGATGAAAGCCGCTTGGAAGGCGAACGCGCCAGCGTCGTGAACGTCCCCGTCGGAAGTGACCCGTGACGACACCGCCGCAGCAACGTGCGGCGGCGCATCGACGAGCTCACCGGCTGGGTATTTTTGGCGCGACAGGCCAGCACCAACGCCGCCGAATCGGCTTCACGCGATCCGGCGCGATAATAAGGGCGCGAAATCGAATATCTTGGGCGGTCGCGGCGATCGCCTTTAGAGGGCGCGAATGCGAGCCGACAAACGCGACAATTTGCGCCGCACCGTATTGCGATGCAGGACGCCCTTGTTGGCACCACGAACAAGTTGGGGTTGTGCGGCGATGAACGCAGCCTGAGCCGCCGCTTTGTCGCCGCCTTCAATCGCGCTTTCCACCTGTTTGACAGAAGTCCGCACGCGACTGAGCCTGGCGCGATTCACTTGTCGTCGCCGTTCGTTGCGACGAATGCGCTTTTTTGCCGATTTATGGTGCGCCATGACGACCTGAACTTCCGCTGGTTTTGAGGAAACCAGCGCTTATAGCCAAGCCAATCCGGCACGTCAACGGTGTGCAGACCGCATCATCGGCGGGCATGCTCATTTGTTGACGAAATTGGCGGGGCGCTTCTCGGCAAAGGCGGCCATACCTTCTTTCTGGTCTTCCAAGGCGAAGGTCGAATAGAACAGGCGGCGTTCAAAGCGCACGCCTTCGCCAAGCGGCGATTCATAGGCGCGGTTGACCGCTTCCTTGGCCATCATCAACGCCGGCCGCGACAGCTTGGCGATGGCCGCGCCGACCTTAATCGCTTCGTCGACCAGTTCGGCCGCGGGGACGATGCGACTGACCAGACCAACCCGTTCGGCTTCCTCAGCATCCATCATGCGCCCGGTCAGAATCATCTCCATCGCCTTTGACTTGCCGACCGCGCGTGGCAAGCGTTGCGTGCCGCCAGCCCCGGGAAAAGTGCCGAGATTGATCTCCGGCTGGCCGAATTTGGCTGTATCGGCGGCAAGTATGAAATCACACATCATTGCCAGCTCGCAGCCGCCACCGAGTGCATAACCGGCGACCGCCGCGATGATCGGTTTACGGACATGGGTCACCTGCTCCCACGGTCCGATGAAATCGCCGTAATAGGCGTCCATATAGGATTTCGCCTGCATTTCTTTGATGTCCGCACCGGCTGCGAACGCTTTCTCGTTGCCGGTGATGACAATCGCCCCGATGTCGTCATCCGATTCAAACCCGTCCAGCGCGCTGTTCACCTCGCCGATCAGTTCACTGTTCAGGGCGTTTAACGCTTTCGGGCGATTAAGCCGGATGATCCCGACGCGGCTCTTGGTTTCGACAAGGATGGTCTGATACGACATGGCTTCCCAACCGTTCTAGAAGTAAGTCGGCGCCGGGGGTCCTAGGATGGCGCCAGCGAAAAGGTGACGATTACGGCGGCACCATCAGCGGGCGCGCCGATGACCGGCTCAACGGCGATCGCCAAAGTCTCCCCGTCACGCGCGAATGTCAACGGTGCCGCCGCCACGACCCAACCGAGCGCCGGGAGTGTGCGACGATAGAATGCCGCGACATCGCCGGCCGCGAGCTTGCCGACAGCGCGGCTTTCGATGATCCGCCCGGCGGCGGTATCGAATACCGTCAGCGCGTCCGCGGCCGCCGTCAAACCGTCCATCAACGGCAAATCATCGAACCCGGGAACAAAGCTTTGCTGATCTTGGGCCGCAACCGACCGGAGTGGCGCCAAACCGGCCAACACGACAAGCAACGCGCAAAGTGTCGCCCACCGGGTCATCGCTGACAGGCCGGGCAGAAAAATGTCGAACGACTGCCTTGCACAATGCGCCGGATGACGTGGCCATCAGCATGGCGCGGACACGGCGCGCCTTCGCGATCATAGACCGCAAATCCATGCTGGAAATAGCCCAGTTCGCCAGATGTCTGGACATAATCGCGCAGGCTGGAGCCACCGGCGGCAATGGCTTTGCTGAGAACCTGTTTAACCGCGTCAACCAAGCGGGCGGCGCGCAACGGGCCGATCGAACCACCGCTGCGGCGTGGCGATAATCGCGCGTGATAAAGGCTTTCGCAGGCATAGATATTGCCGATACCGGCGATGATCCGTTGATCCAGCAACAACGACTTCAGTGGCGCGCGGCGCGCCGCGAACGCACGGGTCACCAGCCGATCATCAAAATCAGCGGCCAACGGATCGACGCCAAGATGGGCGAGCAGCGGATGGTCCATGACGGCGGCGGTCGCGCACAGATCCATCAATCCAAACCGGCGCGGGTCGTTGAACGCGACCTCGCGATCATCGTCCAAGGCGAACACGATATGGTCGTGGGTCTGACGCGCCGTACCCTGTGGCCGCATGACCACGCGCCCCGACATGCCGAGATGGCCGATGACGACCACGTCGCCGGCGCAGCGAATCAACAGATATTTCGCCAGCCGGTCGATCGTGACAACCCGGCGCCCGCGCAATCGGGCCGCGAAATCGGGCGGCACCGGTCGCCGCAAGTCGCCACGATGCACGGTGATGTCGACGAGTGTTCGTCCTGCTAGTCCGGCCGTCAAACCGCGCCGCACTGTTTCGACTTCTGGCATTTCAGGCATCGTCACTCGCGCATCCAGGCGTATCGTGCCCACTGTAGCGTGCCCCCATGGCGTGCGCTATGGTCGCGACCATGAACGATCGCAACCCGGAACCGCCCGCCGACAATGCCAAGGGTGGCACCGAATTCGGCGCCGTGCCGTTTGGCTTCCGCGATGTTACCGCTGTTGAAAAAGCGTCATTGGTTGGCGACGTTTTCGCCGCCGTGGCGCCGCGCTACGACGTGATGAACGATCTGATGAGCGCCGGCGTCCATCGGCTGTGGAAACGTCACATGGTGGCCGCCTTGGGTCGGCGCGCGCCGGAACAAATCTTGGACCTGGCTGGCGGCACCGGTGACATTGGCCATTTGCTGCGCAAACGATTTGCCGATCGGCCACCGGTTGTCACGATTTGCGATATTAATCCGGCGATGTTGTCGCAAGGGCGCGAGCGGGCGTGGAACACGGGCCGGGTCGCCGGTTTGACATGGTTATGCGGCAACGCCGAGTCGTTGCCGTTCGCGGATCGCAGCTTCGATGCCTGCACCATCGCATTCGGCCTTCGTAACCTGACCGATATCGCGGCCGGCCTGGCCGAAATCCGTCGGGTGCTGAAACCGGGCGGACGGTTCTTGTGTTTGGAATTCACACCCAGTGTCGCGCCAGCGTTGAAGCCGCTCTACGATCTGTGGTCGTTTCGCGTCATTCCGACGATCGGTGCCACGGTGGCCGGTAACAGCGACGCCTATCGTTATCTGGTGGAAAGCATTCGCCGGTTTCCCCCTCCCGATGCGCTGGCGGCAATGATGGCCGCGCAGGGCTTCGGCGGCTTACGCGTGACGCGCCATGCCGGCGGCATTGCCGCGCTCCACGCCGGCTGGCGCATCTAGCCATGCGCCGCAGCCTGCGCCATCTATTGCGCCTGGCCAAGATTGCGGTTGTCTTGGCGCGTTGCGACGCGCTGGAGGTTTTGGAGCGGCTGCATATCGCACCCGCGTTGACCACGTTGGTGCGTTTGGGCCGGCGTCGGCGCGCCGGCCGGTTGGGATTGCGCATGGCGCGCGCAGCGGAATCGCTGGGACCCGTGTTTATCAAACTCGGTCAAGCGCTATCGACCCGCGCCGATTTGATCGGTCAGGAGACCGCCGACGACCTGGCGGCCTTGCGCGACCGGCTGCCGCCTTTCGCCGCGGAGCAGGCACGCGCGATCGTCGCCGCGGAATTGGGCGCGCCGCTGGAAAGCTTGTTTAGCCGCTTCGACGATCAACCGGTGGCGGCCGCATCAATCGCGCAAGTCCATTTTGCCCGCACCAGCGACGGTCGCGATGTCGCTGTCAAAGTGCTGCGGCCGGGGATCGAGGCGCGCTTCGCCCGCGACGTCGATTTACTCGATTGGCTGGCGGCACTTGTCGAACGCACACAGCCCCAATGGCGGCGCTTGCGGCCGGTCGACAGCGTGCGCACGTTTGCCGACATGGTCGCGGTGGAAATGGATCTGCGTCTGGAAGCCGCCGCGGCCGCCGAGCTGGCCGAGAATTTTGCCGATGATCCGGACTATGTGGTGCCCGCCGTTGATTGGCAGCGAACCGCGCGACGGGTGCTGACCACCGAGCGCGTCAAGGGCACTCCGTTAAGCGATCGCGCCCGTTTGATCGGCGACGGACACGATCCGGAGCGGGTACTGACAATTGCCGCGCGGGCGTTGTTCAATCAGGTGTTTCGCGACGGCTTCTTCCACGGCGACCCGCATCCCGGCAATCTGTTCGTCACGCCCGAAGGTCGCGTGGCCGTGGTCGATTTCGGCATCATGGGCCGGCTGGATCGGCAATCGCGGCGCTATTTGGCGGAGATGCTGATCGGCTTCCTGGCCGGTGACTATGCTCGGGTCGCCGAAGTGCATTTTCGCGCCGGCTATGTACCGTCAGACAAATCGATCGGCGCTTTCACGCAAGCCTGTCGATCGATCGGTGCCCCGATCATCGGCCGCCCGGCCAACGAAATTTCGTTGGGCCGCCTGCTCGGCCAGCTATTTCATATCACCGAAACTTTCGGCATGCAGACCCAGCCGCATTTGCTGTTGCTGCAAAAAGTGCTGGTGGTCGCCGAAGGGGTCGGCCGCGAGCTGGAACCAAATGCCAACATGTGGCAGTTGGCGCAGCCACTGGTGGAGGATTGGGTCGCCGACAATTTGGGCCCAGAGGCGAGTTTCCGTGACGCCGTGACCACCCTGGCCGATACGGCACAGCGGCTGCCGCGCCTGGTGCGCGAGGCCGAGCAGCTGTTGGAACGGGCGGCGGCGCGCGAACGGGCCGGGGCCGGTGGCGAAGCCCGCGCGCCGACACCTGTGTCGCCCGGCGCCCTGATGGCCACGGTGGCGGCACTGGTCGCGTTGTTGGTGGTATTGGCTCTTTGAGCGGGATGCACAGGCTGACGGCCTTGGTTGTCAAGCCGGGCGCGCGCTCTTACCTTTGCAGAAAGCGGAACTACGGACCTGACCCGATGAATCTGAACGGCAAGCGGATCCTGTTGATTATCAGCGGCGGTATCGCCGCTTATAAGACGCTGGATTTGATTCGTCAGCTGCAAAGCCATGGTGCGGCGGTGCGCTGTGTTTTGACCGCCGGCGGCGCGCACTTTGTGACCCCGCTGTCGCTGGCCGCGCTGACCGGCGACAAGGTTTATTGCGATTTGCTGTCGCTGACCGACGAAAGTGAAATGGGCCATATCCGCTTGTCGCGCGCGGCGGACCTGCTGGTTGTGGCGCCGGCGACGGCCGATATTTTGGCCAAGATGGCCCACGGCCATGCCGACGATTTGGCCAGCACCGTGTTGTTGGCGACCGATAAGCCGGTCTTGGTCGCGCCCGCCATGAACAGCCAAATGTGGGCGCATCCGGCGACCCGTCGCAATGTCGCCGCCTTGACCAAAGACGGCATTCGGTCGGTCGGCCCCATGGCGGGCGATTTGGCCTGCGGCGAGATCGGCCCCGGTCGCATGGCGGAGCCGGCTGAGATCGTGGCCGCAATCGATGCCGCGCTGCGCGCCGGTGCCGATGGGCCGTTGTCGGGGGCCCGCATATTGGTCACCGGCGGGCCGACCCGTGAACCGATTGATCCCGTTCGCTTTATTGCCAACCGTTCGTCGGGCAAACAAAGTTTTGCGTTGGCCGGTGCGTTGGCCGCCAGGGGCGCCGAGGTGGTGCTGGTATCCGGCCCGACCGAACTGGCGGACCCGCCCGGCTTGCGGGTCGAACATGTCGAGACCGCCAACGAAATGCTGGCGGCGTGTCAGGTCGCCTTGCCGGCGGACGTGGCCATCTGTGCCGCCGCGGTCGCCGATTGGCGTGTCGCCAAACCGGCCGAGCAGAAGATCAAGCGCGGCGCGCAGAGCAGCCAGACCATTGAACTGGTCGCCAACCCCGACATTCTCAAGACTCTAAGCGCCGCCGGCCCGGCCCGGCCGACCTTGGTCATCGGGTTTGCCGCGGAAACTGAAAATGTGATCGACAATGCGACGCTTAAACGCGCTGCCAAGGGCTGCGATTGGATCATCGCCAACGATGTATCGCCGCAGACCGGCGTGTTTGGCGGCGACCACAATAAGGTCTTCCTGATCGATCAAAACGGCGCGGAAGAATGGCCGTCGGCGACCAAGGCCGAGATCGCCGCCCGCCTGGCCGACCGCATCGCCGATGCCATTGCAGAACGGGGCCTGGTGGCATGACTGTGACCGTCGCGGTGCATCGCTTGCCCCATGCGGTCGACGGTGCCATGCCGGTCTATGCCAGCGCCCATGCCGCGGGCGCCGACCTGACCGCCGCGGTTGAAACGCCGGTTACCGTGGCGCCGGGCGCGCGCGCGATCGTACCAACTGGCATCAGGCTCGCCATACCGCCGGGCTATGAAGGCCAGGTGCGCCCGCGTTCAGGCCTGGCGATCAAGCATGGCGTCACGTTGGTCAACAGCCCCGGCACGATTGATGCCGATTATCGCGGCGAAGTCGGCGTGATTGTGATCAATCTGGGCGATACACCGTTTACCGTGACGCGCGGCATGCGCATCGCCCAATTGGTGGTGGCGCCCGTGACGCAGGTGACGTGGCGGGCGGTCGACGAACTGCCAGCCAGTGACCGGGGTGACGGTGGCTTCGGCTCGACCGGGATTGACACAACGCCCGCGACGGCCGGCAATGGCGACCGTTGAGCAGATGGACTTCAGCGACGCGCAGATTGATCGCTATGCCCGCCACATCATCCTGAGCGAGATCGGCGGCACCGGCCAGGCCAAGTTGCTGCGCTCGCGCGTGCTGGTGATCGGCGCCGGCGGGCTCGGCTCGCCAACTATATTGTATTTGGCCGCCGCCGGTGTCGGCACCCTCGGTGTGGTCGATGACGACACAGTCGATTTATCCAATTTGCAGCGCCAAGTGATGCATGGCACCGCCGATATCGGCGTGGCGAAAACAACCAGCGCCCGCAACGCTGTCGCCGCGATCAATCCCGACGTCTCGGTGATCGCCCACGAGCGACGCTTTGCAGCCGACAATGCCCGTGACCTGATCGCGGACTACGACCTCATCCTTGACGGTTCGGACAATTTCCCGACCCGCTTTCTCGTCAACGATGCGTGTTATTTCGAAAGCAAGCCGGTTGTGTCCGCCGCTATTCTGCGCTTTGAAGGCCAGGTCGCGACGTTCAAAGCCCATCTTGGTGGCGACAATCCCTGTTATCGCTGTCTGTTTCCGGCGCCACCTCCGGCCGGTTTGATCCCGTCTTGCGCCGAGGGCGGCGTGCTCGGCGCTTTGGCCGGCGCGGTGGGATCGATCCAAGCGACCGAAGCGATCAAGGAACTGCTTGGCATCGGCGCAAGCTTGTCCGGCTATCTTTTAATCTACGATGCGTTGAATACGACCTTTCGCAAGGTGCGGGTGCGTCCGGATCCGGGATGCGCCTTGTGCGGATCGACACCGTCGATACGCGATCTGTCTGGTCATGCGGCGTGAACATGGCGCTGGGCAAGCTTTCGATCATTGTCTTTTCGGGCCGTTTCGACCGGGTTCATTTCGCCCTAACCACGGCCGCCGCTGCCGCCGCCATCGATCGCCCCGTCACCTTGTTTTTCACCATGGCCGCGCTGCGCGGTCTGGCCGACGGCGGCAACGGGACCGCGCCCGGCTGGCACGGACTGGAGGGGACGCCGGCCGCGGACGATGCACAGTTCAAGGCGCGCGGTGTCGCGGATTTTGAAACCTTGCTCGACTCCTGTGTCGCCCTGGACGTGACCTTCATGGCCTGCGAAATGGGACTCCGCGCCATCGCCATGACCGCGAATCAATTGCGCGGCGACGTGCCGGTCAAAGTGACCGGATTGGTCACGTTCCTGACCGACTGCGAGGCGGCCGGCCAGACGCTGTTTATTTAGGAACTTGTGGGTACGCGCCGCGAAACAGCGTGATCCGTTCGTCGAGACCGGGGTGGCTCGACAACCAGCCGCTGTCGCCGCACGCATCGCCGCATTCGTCTTTCAATTGATCGAGCAGGCCGGCGAAGGCGCGCGGATCGGCGCCGTGGCGACGCATCAGTTCGAACGCCCGCTGATCCGCCTCGCGCTCAAACTGGCGCGAATAGGCACGGCTGGCGACCAGCGCGATGACTTCTTCGGCCAAGGATTCGGTCTCGCCAAACAATGTGCCCAACACCACCAACCAGCCGGCGGCCCGCATGACTTGACGCAACCCGTGCCGTGCTTCGACATGGGCAAATTCGTGGGCCAAGACGCCAAACATGGCGTCGTTGTCGGTGATCAGCATGACCAACGCGTCGGTCATCACGACAGGTCCGCCCGGCAAGGCGATGGCGTTCGGACCAAGCGCCGGCGCCTGGCGGAATTCCAACATCATCTCCCCCTTGGCGCCGGCTGACTCGGTGACATCAGCGAACACCGCGCGTGCGCGTTGTTGGCGCCGCGCGGGAAGAGCCGTCGCGTCAAACAGGATACGATCAAGGCTGCGCAGCGTGCTGCTGCCGAGGCCTTGCTCGATGCGCGCGGGCACAATCCGGGCGACGCCATCCGCCATCACAGGCAGCAAAAAGCGCAGTGATAGCGCCGACAGCACGAACAGCGCAATGACGACGGCAATCCAGCCCGGCCGCAAACGCTCCCAGCGGCTGACGTCGAGCCGGCGGCCGGCGCCAGCTTCGGACAGCAAACGATTGAGGCCGTCATTATCCGCGGTGACAAAGACCCGGCCATCGTCCAATGTCACGCGGCGCGGCACGTCTGCCAGTCGATCCGACACGGTGGCGCGCGCCAAATCAACGGTCTGCGCCGCCATATCGTCGTCCAAATAGACGGCGCCGTCGGCAAATCGCAGCCGTGCCGGGCGCGACGACGACGCGCCCGCGGCGAATAGCTCACCAACAACGATCATAGACCGATGTCCAAACCCTCTATATCGGCATATTCCTGACCAAACGCTGTCCCGCCCTGGCGCTGATCATCGACAAATTGATCAAGCGGCCCGCCCGGCGTGGCCGCCAGGCAATCGACTTGATAGCGCCACAGGCGGACCGCGGCCCATGGTGCCAGCAGTCCAAGCGAGACGACAATCGCGACCAAATTGGTCAAAACGATCCACGCATAGCGTGTCCCGGACAGAGTCGATTGGAATCGATGCCCGCCGGTCAGGGTCAGGCCATTGACGATAATATTGCGCGCCAAGGCCGCATAAAAGCCGCGCGCCAAGATCGCGGCTACCAAGAAACCGCCGACCGCACTGCTGCTGACAACCGCCTCAAAGGTGTCGGCGGCATCCAAGTCGTCGATCTCAAATTGACTGAAGACGGTATAGATCAACCCGCCCAGCACCAAACCGATAAGAGCGAAAACACCGATGCTCTTGAGCACGGCGACATAGAACGCGCCGACCAGCGCCTGGGCCGAGAACTGCGCCGTCCCGAAGCGATAGTGACGGGCAATGTAAAGGCGCGCCGCGGCCGACGCGGCCGGCATCAACAGCCCGAACGACACAACACCGACCAGCGGCCAAATCAAAAAAGCTTTTACCGATTGCAGATAGGTGCCGGTCCAGGCAAACCGCACATTGCGCCACACGGTCATGTGGGCGCGAAAGCGTAGCGACTGATTGATCACCCAGGGATAAAGCGGAACCAAGCCGATCGCGACAGCAATTTGTAGATTCGTCTCGACGAATTGCAAACCGCTATAGATCGCCAATACGGCAAAGACAATCAAACGCCCCTTCAGGAGCATCCAGCCGGTGGCCAGGTAATCGAAATGGTCGCCAGCCAATGAGGTCGTGCCGTAGAAATAACGGATCCGGCGCACCTTTGCCCACGCCGACCAAACGCCGAGCGTGACCAGGGTGAGTAAGAGATTGATAATCCAAATGCCGAAATATTCTTTGGTGCTGCCGGTAAAAGCAAAATCGAGTCCGGCTTCGGGCGCCGCGGCGTCCGCTGATTGAGCCGGCGCAGCGGCTGCCACTGTCGGGGTTTCGGCCACGGGCACTCCCTTTAATGAGTCGCGGTCAGTGGCGTTTTGAAGTTTTTCGGCGCAAACGCAGCCTGCGCCGGAAATGTGCCAGGCGTATAATATCCTATGAAAGTTCTAAGCAGGATCGGCGGGCGCGTCAAGCGACTGTGATCAAACTACATCAAAGTTTCGATGACCCGATCTGGCGGTGTGTGACCATCGACAAAGGTCTTGATGTTGATCAGCACCTTTTCGCCCATATCGATGCGGCCCTCGATGGTTGCCGAGCCCATATGTGGCAGCAATACGACATTTTCTAACGCCAGCAATCGGCGATCGATGGCTGGCTCATGTTCGAACACATCCAAGCCGGCGCCCGCGATCTTGGCATCTTTGAGCAAATTGACCATCGCCTCTTCATCGATCACTTCACCGCGCGATGTATTGACGATGTAGGCATGCGGCTGCAACAGCGCCAAGCGCCGTGCCGACAACAAGTGATAGGTTGCCGGCGTATGCGGACAATTGACCGAGACGATATCGACCCGCGCCAACATTTGATCAAGGCTCTGCCAATAGGTCGCTTCCAGCTCTTGCTCGACCGCCTCGGGCACACGATTGCGATTGTGATAATGAACCGAAAGTCCGAACCCGGCGGCGCGCCGCGCCACCGCCGACCCGATGCGGCCCATACCGATAATACCCAGCCGCTTGCCCCAGATCCGCCGACCGAGCATCGATGTCGGCCCCCAACCCGCCCAATTGCCTGTACGCACCAGGCGCTCGCCCTCGGCCAGCCGCCGCGGCACCGCCAAAATCAAGGCCATGGTCATATCAGCCGTGTCTTCGGTCAGGACGCCCGGCGTATTGGTAACCGTGATGCCACGTGTGCGTGCGGCGGCGATATCGATATGGTCGACGCCGGCGCCGAAACTGGCGATTAATTTCAGCCGCGCGCCGGCCTGCTCGAGCATGGCTTCGTCGATGCGATCGGTTACTGTCGGCACCAACACATCGCATTCCTGCATCACCCCGACCAATTCCTCGCGCGACAAAGGCTGATCCACATCGTTGAGCCGCGTGTCGAACAGCTCCATCATCCGGGTCTCGATGACCTCGGGCAGTTTGCGCGTCACCACAACCTGTGGCTTCGTGCGCGCGGATTTCGGACGCGCCATGTGTCGGAGTTCCCAAATAAGGGGCGAGCCACCTTCTTTAACAAAACTGCGGCGTCCAGACAAACCCGCTCACCATCCGCTCGCACCTGGCGGGCGGCATCGATATACTGACTCCGCTGTAATCGGGCTCGGGCCCCGTACCGCTTTCTTGTGGATGCGTCGACAGACATTGATGGTTCGACAGATAGTCGTTGCGGCCGTGATGGTCGGCTTCGTGGCGGCCTCTATGGCTTTGGCCGAAACCGGCCTGCCGGTGCCGCGATTCGTAAGTTTGGGCGAATCCGAAGTGAATGTACGGGCGGGCCCGGGTTTTCGCTACCCAGTGTCGTGGGTGTTCGTGCGCGACGGCATGCCGGTCGAAGTGATCGAGGAATTTGAACATTGGCGGCGTGTACGCGACATGGACGGCAGCGAAGGCTGGGTCCACCATTCGATGCTGTCAGGCCGCCGGCACGTCATTATCACCGGCACGACGCAAACCTTGCGCGATGCCCCAGCCGACCAGGCCATGCCCGTGGCGCGCGCCGAAGTCGGGGTACAAGGCAGCCTATTGCGCTGCGAAGGTGTGTGGTGCGAAGTGCGTGTCGCCGGCCATGAAGGCTGGGTGCCGCAAGCCAATCTGTGGGGCGTCTACCACGACGAGGTCGTCGAATAAGTGGCGTTCCGTTCAATCGTCAAAATCAGCAGCCAACGCCTGTTGTATGGCTTCCGGCAAGATCGCCATATGGCCGTATTTCTCATGACCAATCGCAAGCATGACCTGAACCGACCGATCGCGCATTTTCTTGACTTGCGCCGCGGTAAACGGGAATCGTAGAAAATGCACCGCCGACGCCTTGCCGTCGGCGGTGGTGCGGTCCACGTCGGTTTCATAAAGGGCTTTTACCGCCTCGTCGCCGACGCGCATCGAAACGGTTTCTTCAACGCCGCCTAATTGTGCGAGCATCGCCCGGCGTCGGGTTTCGTCGGCAATTTCGAACATCAATGTGGCCACCAGCTCACGCCCGTTGGGAATCAACGGGTTGTACGCTTCAAGCTCGCCGGCAATTTGCTCTTCACCGCCTTGTTCAATGAACAACATTTCGTGCACCTGCATCCACATGGTGTCGAAATTCTCGAAATAGAATGTTGCGTAAGGCCCCACTTCAATTCGTCGATCGCGCTTGATTTCCGTCAGCGCCTTGCGGCGTGCGTGGCGGACCTTGGCATACTCGGCCATGGGCAAAATATCGGCGGCAGTGAGTGCGTGTTTGGTCATCGAACGGCCTCTCCTGGCTTGTCTGGCCGCGGCAATCAGATCAGGCCGTAGGCCTGGGCAAAAAGCTCGATCGGATGGTGGCTGGCGCGCGGCAACGCCGGCGCCGCGGCGTCTTGACCGCTGGCGAGCCTTTCCATGCCTTGGATCAAGTGAACACCGGCCAACGGGCATTCGGACGCGACAAAGGTCGGCCCGGCTTTGGACGCCTGACGCGCCGCCGGTCGACCAACTTTCAAGGCGACCTCAAAAAACGCGCGTTTGATGCCCCACGACCCACCATGGCCCGAACACCGCTCGATCACGGTCAGATCGACATCTGGAATCAATTTCAACATTTCCACGGCTTTCGGACCCATATTCTGCGCCCGCGCGTGGCACGCGAGATGGGCGGCGATGACACCGTCCAGTGGCTTCAGCCCGTCGGCGAGACCTTCGTTCTGGGCGATGTCGACGACATATTCCGTGATGTCGGCGGTGTGTTCGCTGAGCCGACGTACCGCCGGGTCGTCGGGCAAAATCATTGGCCATTCGAATTTCAGCATCAAGGCACAGCTGGGCACCGGCGCAACGATGCGGTAGCCCTGGTCGATGTATGGCGCCATTGTCGCGGCGACGCGGCGCGCCCGATCGGCAACATCGTCAAAGGCCGCATGCTCAAGCTGCGGCATCCCACAACAACCAGGATAAACGACCTCTGTCGCGACGCCATTGTGGGCCAGAACCGCGTGCGCCGCGCGGCCAATGTCGGGGTTGTTGTAATTGACGAAACACGTCGCATAGAGCACCGCCTTGCGGCCATGGGCCGGCGCCTGCGCATTGATCGCAGGCGGCTGGTTTTTGGCGGTCATGACAAACGTCCGCCGATGAAACTCCGGCAAGGCCGCGTCGCGATGAATTCCGGCGATCGTTTCCATTACCGGGCGCGTCAGGCGATTGCCGGTATCACTTGCCCAATTGACCAACGACGCCACGGGGGCGGCCAGGCGACCGTTGCGATCCGTGGCGGTCAATTGCCGATCGGCGAAGCCGACTTTGCCCTCGGCGCGTTGTTTTGCACGGTAGCGCAGCACAAGGTGTGGAAAATCGATATTGAATTCATGCGGTGGCACGTAAGGACAGCTGACCATGAAACACATGTCGCACAGGGTGCAGGCATCCATCACTGGCGCAAAGCCGGCGCTGTCGACCGTGTCGAGCTCGCCACTTTCCGACTCGTCGATCAGGTCGAAGCCACTTTCCGACTCGTCGATCAGGTCGAACAAGCGTGGAAAACTGTCGCATAGATTGAAACAGCGCCGACAGCCATGGCAGATATCGAACACCCGCCGGACTTCGGCGTCCAGCTTTTCGGCATCCAAATAGTCCGGCCGATCAAATCCGTGCGGATGGCGCGTTGGTGCCTTTAGGCCGCCTTCGGCCATGAATTATCACTCCCATCGTGTCGTGCAGGTGCGCCGGGCGGCTTGCGCGGTGGGTGCCTTGGCTCCATGACCGCCCTGCGCCAGCCCCCGTGATACCGCCTGATAGCGCGGGGGCTGGGTCTCATCCAAGGCGTCGCGCTCAGTCCAGCGTGTCGAGTGACTTCTGGAAGCGTCCGGCGTGGGACTTCTCCGCCTTGGCCAAGGTCTCGAACCAATCGGCGATCTCGTCGAAGCCTTCGTCGCGCGCGGTCCGCGCCATGCCCGGATACATGTCAGTGTATTCGTGGGTTTCGCCGGCAATCGCCGCCTTCAGATTTGAAGCCGTGTCCCCGATCGGCACACCTGTGGCCGGATCGCCGGTTTCACTGAGATATTCCAGATGCCCGAATGCGTGGCCGGTCTCGCCCTCGGCGGTGGACCGGAATACCGCCGCGACATCGTTAAAACCTTCGACGTCGGCCTTTTGTGCGAAAAACAAGTAGCGTCGATTGGCCTGGGATTCCCCGGCAAACGCGTCTTTGAGATTTTGTTCCGTCTTGGACCCTGCAAGCGCCATGACCTAGACCCTCTCCATTTATCCGTCAAATCGTCAGTGTCGTGATGTATTGGCGGCATCCGACCCCGGGCCGCCCGGCAACGGTCTGTCGCCGCCATGCGATATATGCACGGCATGGCAATTGCCGTCAATAGTTTAGAACTATTCTAAACTGATTTTTTTCAGAGATCTTTGGATCGCAGGCGAACGATGACGTCGACTTGTGCAATTTCGGCGTCCGCGGGCGGCTGGGGCAAGCTGAGAATTTCCATGGAATCGTCCGGGATATCCATCAGTTGCGCCGAGGTCTCGTCATAGAAATGGTGATGGTGGCGCACATTCGTGTCGAAATAGCAGCGCCCGGCTTCGACCACCAATTCGCGCAGCAATCCAGCCTCGGTGAACTGATGCAGCGTGTTGTAGACCGTTGCCAGCGATACGTGAACGCTGTCGGCCATCGCCTCGCCATGGAGCTGTTCCGCGGTCACGTGGCGGTTGCCCTGGCCGAACAACAGCCGCGCCAGCGCCCGGCGCTGTCGGGTTGGGCGCAAACCCGCCGATTTCAGCATCTCGACGATGGAGAAGTCGCGATCCGGCACTGGACGCATCACCATTGGTTTTTGATTGATTTATATAACCATTCTAATTTGGCGCGTAAGCCCATATTTGGCAAGAGAAATTCCGCTCGCGGCAATTTGATGCCAAAGCAGAACGACTTAGTCGCCGCTGACTATTCGAGCCGTAAGCTCGCCGACCGTTGGGATGAAACCATTGGAATAAAACGGATCATTGCCAAATCGGAATGCGCCATGGCCAGCAAACATGAGCTGATTCTCGATGTCGTCGCCCATGCGGATCGCCTGTAAGGTCTTTTGAATGCAATAGCTGCGCGGATCCGCCTTGCGCCCAGTTGAATGGCCGTTGCTTTGCGCCCAATTGCTGAAATTGCAGGCGCTTAGACAACCCATGCAGGCGATTTGGTCTTGGCGAATCTCCTCGGCCTTATGTGGGGTGACGAAAATGAGTGTCGAATCCGGCGTACGCATAATGCTTGTGTAGCCCGCAGCTTGCCACGCTTTGGCCCGCGTCACATCGCCGCTGGTCAAATAGACTTGGCGCTTGCGCGCCCCAGTCTCAAACGGCGTGTCATGTTCACCCACTTGTTCCGTCGTAAATGCGATCTGACGATCAGACCGCGCGGCCAGCTCTTGCATGAAGTCGTTGTTGACCGCGGAAGACCAAAATCCGGTTGGGCTGAAGCGATTGAGGAAGATGTCACCTTCCTCAAGCCCAAGAAGGCGCTGCTTCCATTCATCGGAAATCGGGCTTTCGACGGTCAGCAACGGCCGACTGCCAAATTGAAACGCGATCGGTCCAAGGTCGGGATTGTCGATCCAATCGATCCATTCGCGTAAATACCAGACACCGCCCGCCATGAAGATCGGCGTGTCGTTGAGGCCGAACGTGCGCATCTGCTCGCGCAGCGCCAAAACCCGCGGGAAAGGGTCTTCGGGAACGTCCGGATCTTCACTGTTGGACAAGCCGTTATGGCCGCCGGCGCGCCACGGGTCTTCATAGACAACTCCACCCAGCCAATCGGCGAATTTGTGATAAGCACGCTTCCACAAAGCCCGAAACGCGCGGGCGGACGACACAATGGGGTAATAATAGATGCCGTGGCGGGCAGAGATTTCAGCGATGCGATAAGGCATCCCCGCGCCACATGTGACGCCATGGATTATGCCCTTGGCACCGTTCAAGATTCCTTCCAGCACCCGTTCGGCGCCACCCATTTCCCACAAGATATTGACGTGAATGCGGCCCTCGCCACAGGCCATTTCGTGCGCGATTCGCGCCTGGGTGATGCCGCCACTAATGGCATAGGCGACCAATTCATCATGGCGCTCGCGTCGGCTGCGACCGTGATACAAGATCGGCACGGGCTCGCCATTTTGCGTGTGTGGTTGCGCGTTGACGCCGGAAAACGTGCCGACTCCACCGGATCGCGCCCAAGCACCCGAACTCTCGCCGTTCGAGATGGCGATGCCCTTGCCGCCTTCGACAATAGGCAGCACTTCGCGCCCCGAAAGCATCACGGGATTAAGCGACTTCACTGTGCGTCTTTCCTTGTTGGGACGGGCTCGTCCGTCCTTCGCCAACCGGTATATGGCGCCAATCCGAGATTTGGCCAGCCCGAGGCACGCAATTTCCAAATTGCCCCGAACGTAGAACGCGCTTGTTCACGGCCAAGGTTGGCATAGTATGAAGCGCTATGATCCGCTTCAACCGAACGCGATAGCCATGGCCGTTGCCATCGAGACCGTGTTGGACAACCTCTGCGACGATCCCTCGAATTGTCGCGAACGCTTGCTGCATACCGCGGGCGTTTTGTTTGCCGAGCGCGGCAAGGATGCGGTCTCGACACGGGAATTGACAAAAGCTGCCGGGGTCAATTTGTCGGCGATTGCTTATTATTTCGGTGGCAAGGACGGTCTTTATCGCGAACTGATCAATCACACGATCGAAGGCGCGCAAAAGCTGCTTGGTGGCGCCGAGAATGTGCTGCGCGATGACGTCGCGCGCGCCAATGGTGACCGCGTGGCCTTGGCCCGCGCGGCGGTCCGCTTCGTTCACTCGCTGTTGACGGGACTGTTGACATTGGGCCCTGAACATTGGCCGAAGCGGCTGATCATGCGTGAGATCGACCATCCGACCGGCGCTTTCGCGCGGCTTTATGAGGCTATTTTTGCACCGCTCAACGACAGCTTTCGCGACTTGGTCGCCGCCGCCACCGGGCGCGACCACCACGCCGAGGAAACGATCATTCTGTCGAGCGCTTTGTTGGGTGAATGCCTTATCTTTCATCGCAATCGGGCGATCATTTTGCGCGCGTTGGATTGGTCGGACTATTCCGACGAGGCGATCGAACGCATTGTCGTCGTGGTTACACGTGGGCTGCTGGCCGCATTGGACCTGCCAAATCCCGAAGAATAGTCGCGGCGCGCGTAACCGCGCACCGCGTCAACAGATTTTCGTCAATCGATCACGCGGCGGTTTCAACTGGCTTGTTGTTCGTCTTCCGTGGCAACACCGAGGTCGGCACCGGTTTCCTGATCGACAACCTTCATGCTCAAGCGGACTTTGCCGCGATCGTCAATCCCCAACACCTTAACTTTGACCTTGTCGCCCTCGTTAACGACGTCGGCGACGGTGCGTACCCGCTTGGCGGCCAACTCGCTGATATGGACCAGACCGTCACGGGTGCCAATGAAATTCACAAACGCGCCGAAATCGACCACCTTGACCACCGTTCCATCGTAGATCTCGCCGACCTCCGGCTCGGCAACGATGTCCTTGATCATCGCCACGGCGGCGTCGCTGGCCGTCGACGTGGTGGCCGCGACCTTGACGGTGCCATCGTCTTCGATATCGATCTTGGTGCCGGTCACCTCGGTGATCTCGCGTATGACCTTGCCGCCAGTGCCGATCACTTCGCGAATTTTGTCGCGTGGTATCGACAAGGTGGTGATGCGCGGCGCGAACTCGTTTAGTGATTCCCGCGATTGTTCGATCACCTTGGCCATTTCGCCCAGAATGAACATGCGCCCGTCGCGGGCCTGATCCAAGGCGATCTGCATGATTTCCTCGGTGATGCCGGTGATCTTGATGTCCATCTGCAGCGACGTGACGCCGGCGGACGTGCCGGCGACTTTGAAATCCATGTCGCCCAGGTGATCTTCGTCGCCCAAGATGTCCGACAACACGACGTATTTGTCGCCCTCTTTGATCAAGCCCATGGCAATGCCGGCGACCGGCCGCGCGATGGGTACGCCGGCGTCCATCAGCGACAACGAGGTGCCGCACACTGTCGCCATCGATGACGAGCCGTTTGATTCGGTAATCTCCGAGACCACGCGGACCGTATAGGGAAAAGCGTCCTTCTCGGGCATCAACGGGTTGACAGCGCGCCAGGCCAATTTTCCATGGCCGATCTCGCGGCGCCCGGGCGAGCGCAGAAAACTGGCCTCGCCAACTGAATAGGGTGGAAAATTGTAGTGCAGCAAGAAATGCTGTCGGTATTCACCTTCCAACGCGTCGATCACTTGCTCGTCTTGGCCGGTCCCCAAAGTCGTCACCACCAGCGCCTGCGTCTCGCCCCGCGTAAACACGGCAGAGCCGTGCGACGTCGGCAATACACCGACCTCGATGTCGATCGGCCGCACAGTCTTGGTGTCGCGCCCATCGATGCGTTGGCCGGACTCAAGCACGGCGCCACGGACAATATCTTTTTCTAAGCTCTTCAGCGCACCACCAAGCACAACCGGATCGCGTTCTTCGCTTTCCGCGGCCGCGGCGATGTCTTGGCGGATCACATCAAGGCGTTCGACGCGCGTTTGCTTGATCACCTCGCCGTAGGCTTCGCGCAAGGGTGCTTCCGCGCGTTCGGCGACCCATGCGCGCGCCTCATCGACGCCGTCTCTCTCCGGCACGTCCCAGGGATCCTTAGCGCACTGCTCGGCCAAACTGATCGTCGCGTCGATGACTTTTTGCATCTCGCGATGGCCATACATAACCGCGGCCAGCATGACGTCCTCGGGCAGCTCCTTGGCTTCGGATTCGACCATCAGCACCGCGTCGCGGGTACCCGCCACAACCAGATCCAAACTGCTCTCCGCCAATTGTGTTGGCGTGGGATTGAGCACAAAAGCGTCGTCGACGCGTGCCACGCGGGCGCCGCCAATTGGGCCCAAAAACGGGATCCCGGAAATGGTCAGGGCCGCAGAGGCGCCAACCATGGCGACGATATCCGGATCATTCTCCAAATCGTGCGACAAAACCGTGCAAATGACCTGGGTTTCGTTATAGAAACCGCTGACGAAGAGTGGCCTTAACGGGCGGTCGATGAGACGAGAGGTCAGTGTTTCTTTTTCGTTCGGCCGACCTTCGCGCTTAAAAAAGCCGCCGGGAATCTTGCCGGCGGCAAACGTCTTTTCTTGATAGTTAACCGTCAACGGGAAAAAATCGATCCCGGATCTCGCCGATTTTTGCGCGACCGCAGTACACAGTACGGTTGTCGCGCCATAGGTCGCCATGACCGCCCCGTCGGCCTGGCGCGCAATTTTTCCTGTCTCGAGTATGAGCGGCCGCCCGCCCCATTCAATCTCTGTCCGAAAGCCCTTCATTTTGCCACCAATTCATGTTGTCGCGGCCGCCGTTCAGCCGCCCCGGCGCGGTACGTCGCGCCAACCATTCGATCGCGCGGTCGACCCAAAGACAATGACGGCGCGCGCCCCAAAAAGGCACGACCCGCTGGGTCGACGGCGTAGCGATCATTCATGTTTCCATCCCAACTGCACGCACGCGATATCTGTCGATCGACCGCCCGTGCGCGCCCCTGCCGTGCGCGGTTTGCCACAATCCGTCAGCGGCGCAAACCCAGCCGTTCGATCAGGCTGCGGTAACGGCCGCCATCTTTGCTTTTTAAGTAGTCAAGCAACCGTCGCCGCTGGCTCACCAACATTAACAGACCGCGCCGCGAATGCTTGTCCTTGGCGTGGGTCTTGAAATGCTCGGTTAGGTTCGCAATTCGCTCGGTCAGAATGGCAACTTGAACCTCCGGCGATCCGGTGTCGCCGGCACGCGTCGCATATTCGTTGATCAACTTGTGCTTACGCTCTGCGGTGATCGACATCTCGAATATTTATCTCCTCACCCACCATCTCAGGCTGCGCGCACAGCCTATAAATTGAACACCCGTGTCGGCTGAATTTGGCCGTCAGCGAAATGCACCAACGCCACTGGGCGCTGGGCGAACATGGCGCACGCGATCGCTGGGGCAACGATGCGCTCACCCGTCGCGTCGACTGGCGCCCGTACCAAAGGCACCGCTTGTCCACGCCGCAAGCGCGATACTTGATTTCCAGTGACGGGCAGAACCGGCACACCGGCCAAGCCAAATTCGATCGGCAATAGGCAGCGCGCAAGCGCGGCACTATCGGCCAGGTCGGCCAAATCGGCAAGCGAAATCGCGTGATCCAAAGTGAATGGCCCAACGCGCGTGCGGCGTAGCGCACTGACATGGCCGGCCGTGCCCAACGCCTGCGCCAGATCGCGCGCCAACGCCCGTACATAGCCGCCCTTGCCGCACGTCATTTCAAGTACCGCATGGTCGCGGTCGGGCGCCGAGATCAGTGTCAGGCTCTCAATCAGCACTGGCCGCGGCGCCAAACGCACTGCCTGATCGCGCCGCGCCAAATCATAGGCGCGGCGGCCGGCGACCTTGACCGCCGAATAAGTTGGCGGCACTTGCATGATCGTGCCGCAAAACGCCGGCAAGGCTGCTTCGATGTCAGCGGGGCTGGGGCGGTTGAGGGATCGGGCAATGGTCGCGCCGTCGGCATCGTCGGTGTCGCGTTGTTCGCCCCAGCACACTGTAAATCGGTAGCATTTCGTGCTGTCGACGACGAAGGTCATGGTCTTGGTCGCCTCGCCCAGGGCCAGCGGCAAGACGCCGGTCGCCAACGGATCCAACGTGCCGCCGTGGCCGACCTTGGTCGCCCGCGCGCGTCGCCGCACCCGACTGACCACATGGGTTGAGGTCATGCCGACGTCTTTGTCGACCACCAGCCAGCCGTTGAACGGTGGTGTCGCGCCCGACCGCTTGCTGCGTTGCGCCGTCGGCGCGGCGCCCGCGCCCGCGCCCACAGCCGTGTCGGTGTTAGCGCCCATCGTGCGACTCGCTTTCTAGATGCGGTTGATCTTGATCGCCATCGACCGCGCTCGATCGGCGCGCGCGCCGCAGCAGAGCCTCGACATGATCCGCGTGATCGAATGACTCGTCTAAAGCGAATGACAGGCGCGGTGTGAACTTGGTGCGCACCGACGGCGCGACGCTGCCGGCCAAGAATGGCGCCGCCCGTGCCAAGCCATCCAGCACCGACTCCGTATTCTTGCCACCAAGGGGCATGACAAAGACGGTCGCTTGGCGCATGTCGGGGCTCAGCCGAACCTCGGTCACCGTGATCGACACGCCAGCCAAGGCCGGATCGCGGATATTCCCGCGCGCCAGCACATCCGACAATGCGTGCCGGATCGCCTCGCCAGCTTGCAACTGACGTTGACTTGGCTGGGTCCGCGGCCGGTTGCGGTCCGCATGTCTGGCCATCCTGATCGGTGCCTTATCCGCCGATCGTGCGGGCGACTTCCTCGACCTCGTAGATTTCGATCGTATCGCCTTCCTTGATGTCCTGATAATTCTCGAATGCCATACCGCATTCCATGCCCGCTCTGACCTCGCGGGCATCATCTTTATGCCGTTTCAAGGCGGCGATACTGCCATCGTGAATCACGACGTCGTCGCGCAGCAAGCGCGCGCGCACGCCGCGCCGGGCGACGCCCTCGGTCACCTCGCAGCCAGCGATCTTGCCCACCTTGGAAATGGCAAAGACCTGCTTGACCCGCGCGTAGCCAAGCGTGGTTTCCCGCAAGGCCGGCGCCAACATGCCGGACAACAGCCCGTGCAGATCTTCGAGCAGCTCATAGATGATCGTGTAATAGCGGATATCGACACCATCGCGTCGGGCCGCTTGGCGGGCCGGATTGTCGGCGCGAACGTTGAAGCCGATCACCATCGCCCGAGACGCGTTGGCCAGGGCAATATCGGACTCGTTGATCCCGCCGACCCCTGACAACAGCACCCGCGTGGTGACCTCATCAGACTTGAGCTTGTCGATATTCGACAAGATCGCTTCCAGCGAGCCATGCACGTCGGCCTTGATCACCAAAGGCAATTCTTGGGCTTCGCCTTCTGAGATCTTGGTGAACAATTGCTCGACCGTGCCGCGCGCCGATGCCACCGCCTGCTGATCACGCAAACGCTTCTTGCGATATTCAGTGACTTCGCGCGCCCGACTTTCGTCTTCGACGACGACAACGTCGTCGCCAGCGACTGGCGTATCGTTCAAACCCAACACTTCGACCGGTTGCGATGGCGTGGCTTCAGTAACATTGCGGCCACGATCATCGACCACGGCGCGCACCCGCCCCCACTCGCTGCCGGCAACAACAATATCCCCGATACGGAGCGTGCCGCGTTGCACGAGAATTGTCGTGACCACGCCGCGACCCCGATCCCGTTTGGATTCGATCACCGCGCCGTGCGCCAGCCGCTCCGGGTTGGCTTTCAATTCCAGCACTTCGGCTTGCAGCAGGATCGCTTCTTCAAGTTTGTCGAGATTGGTTTTCTCTTTCGCCGACACCTGCACTTCCAAAACGTCGCCACCCATGCTCTCCACAACGACATTATGTTGCAACAGCTCGTTGCGCACCCGATCGGGGTTGGCGTCAGGACGGTCGATCTTGTTGATGGCGATGATCATCGGCGCCTCAGCCGCCTGCGCATGCTTGATTGCCTCGACCGTTTGCGGCATCACGCCGTCGTCGGCCGCGACAACCAAAATCACGATATCGGTGGTCTTGGCCCCGCGTGAGCGCATTTGCGTGAAGGCTTCGTGGCCCGGCGTGTCAAGAAACGTGATTTGCGCCCCTGACGGCATCGTCACTTGATAGGCACCGATATGTTGGGTGATCCCGCCCGCCTCGCCACCGGCAACATCGCTGGCGCGCAATGCGTCAAGCAGCGAGGTTTTGCCGTGATCAACATGACCCATGACGGTCACGACCGGCGGTCGCGCCACCAGAGTTTCCGGGGTGTCGCTTTCGCCACCAAGACCAATTTCGACATCCGATTCGCTGACCCGTTTCGCCTTGTGGCCAAACTCGGCGACCACCAGTTCCGCGGTATCGGTGTCGAGTACTTGGTTGATGGTCGCCATCACACCTAATTTCATCAGCACCTTTACCACCTCGGCGCCGCGAATGGCCATCCGGCTTCCCAGCTCTTGCACGGTAATGGCCTCGGGCAGGACGACCTCGCGCACGACTTTCTTGGAGTCCGCCGCGGCGCCCTTCGCCGCCCTTTTTTCCCGCGCCCGCGCACGACGGACTGAGGCCAGGCTGCGCTGACGCTCTTCGTCGCTGAGCGCCTGAACCACCGTCATCTTGCCGCTGCGACGTCGCTGCGGCTCGCCACGGCGGCCAATCGATAGGCGTCGCGCCTCGCCTTTTTTCCATGGCTTGGCCCCTGGCACCGACGGCGCTTGCGCACCGCCGTCTTCGGCGCGGCGTTTGGCCGCCGGGCGGGCCCGCTCGCGGTCTGCCGCCGCTGGGGTGGAATCTGATGCCGGCGCGGCCGCCGGTTTCGGACGGCGTGCTTTGGTCTCGGGTTGTTTCGTCACCGCTTCTTTGGCTTTTGCCGCCGCCTCGGCTTCGGCGGCGGCTTTGCGCCGGGCTTCTTCCTCTTCTGCCAGACGCTTTTCTTCCGCAAGCCGCGCCGCACGTTCTGCGGCCTCTGCCCGCCGCCTTTCTTCTTCGGCTTCGCGCAGCTTGCGTTCCTCGATCTCGGCCAGACGCGCGCCTTCCAACGCCCGCGCCCGTGCCGCTCGTTCCGTTTCGGTGAGTGCTTTGATCGTGGCGCCGGTACGTTTTGCCGCGGCCTCTTCAACCACCTCCGCGGTTGCCGCCTCCATCGCCATTTCCGGCTTGGGATCCGTGACCTCGGTCATGCGGCCAGACGATGCGCGCTTGAACGTTCGCTTTTTCTTGACCTCAACTTGGACCGTCTTGCTGCGGCCATGCGAGAAATTCTGCCGCACTTGGCCGCTTTCGACCGTCTTACGCAGTTCCAGGCGACCGGGCCGGGACAGGCCCAGGACCTTTTTCTCGTTTTGGGGCTTTTCCTCGCTCATGGCCCAATATCCCTTACCTATGCCGCGGCGCGCGGCTGATCCGTGGTGCCATCACCACAGCAACCCTTAAGCCGCACCACGTCCGCAATGAAGCGCCGACAGAGCGCGCCGGCACGATAACCGACATAGACCACATTGTGACGCCCCAAAGCCGCGCCGAGTTCGGCGCTGTCAAACATTGTCACGACATCTGCGATCGCGTCGTGCCGCATCGCCTTGACCAGTTTCGCACGTCCGTCGGCGCCACTGTCATGCGCAATGATCACGGCACCGGCCTTGCTGGCCGCAACCATATCGGAGACCGCGCCAAATCCGGCAACAATTTCGCCGCCACGCCGACCAAGACCAAGCAGATCCAAACAACGCCGCCGCAACAGCGCCGCGACCTGATCCGACAAATCATCAGCAACCACAAGGCCAGCCCCGTCGCCGCCCGCCCGCGCCTGTGCGTGGGCGAACACGTGGCCGGCGACAGCGCGATCGATATCGCGCCGCGTCGCCCGTATCCAAAACCCACGACCTGGCAAAGTCTCGGCGACATCCGGGACGATTCGGTCGTCTGGCGCGCGGACAAAGCGCACCATTTGCCGCCGCGCCATTACGGCACGCGACACAAGACATCGCCGGCCGTCTGGCCGCAAGTCGTCGGTCGTGCGTTTGTTGCCAGCGAATCTTGTCACGTCGTTTCCGCGCTACCGACTGCGTCACTGGCCACATTTGCCGCCGGTGCCCCGTTGCCAGCCGCGGCGGCGTCGTCAGCAAACCAATGTGCCCGCGCCGCCATAATAATTTCGCCAAGATCGTCCACCGACAATTTCTCGTTCGACAAAATCTCCTGCAACTCGTCGACTGCGAGGTCGGCGAGGTCATCCAAGGTCTTGACCGACGCTTCGCCAAGCGCCACCTGCATCGCCGGACTCAGTTGGGTAATCGCTGCAATTTCGTCGGACACGCCCAGCGCCCGCCGCTTGTCGGAAAATTGCGAATCGCGTTCGACCAGATATTGGCGCCCGCGGGTTCTGAGTTCGTCGGCCAATGTTTCATCGAAGCCCTCGATTTCCGCCAATTCAGCAACCGGCACAAACGCGACTGTTTCAACCGAAGTGAATCCCTCGGTCACCAGCAGATGCGCGATCACGTCGTCGACATTCAGCGCGTCCATGAACATGGCCGATGCCGCGCGCAGCTCCTCAACACGCCGTTCCGATTCTTGCCCTTCGGTCATGATATCGATGTCCCAGCCGGTCAGCTGAGAGGCCAGGCGCACGTTCTGTCCGCGCCGGCCGATCGCCAAACTGAGCTGATCATCGGGGACCACAACCTCAATGCGATTCTGTTCTTCGTCCAAAACCACTTTGGTGACTTCGGCCGGCGCCAAGGCATTGACAATGAATGTTGCCGGATCCGGGTTCCATTGAATGATGTCGATCTTCTCGCCCTGCAGCTCGTTGACCACCGCCTGCACACGGCTGCCGCGCATGCCGACACAAGCGCCGACCGGATCTATGCTGGAATCATTGGACAAGACGGCAATTTTTGCGCGGCTACCCGGATCGCGCGCCACCGACTTGATCTCGATAATGCCATCGTAAATCTCGGGCACTTCCTGGCTGAACAGGCGGCTCATAAAGTCGGGTCGGGTACGCGACAGAAATATCTGCGGCCCGCGCGATTCCTCGCGCACGTCATAGATCAAGGCGCGCACCCGCTCGCCATTGCGAAAACTCTCGCGTGGCAAAATTTCGTCGCGGCGCAACATCGCTTCGGCGCGCCCCAGGTCAACCACGACATTGCCATATTCAATGCGTTTGACGAGCCCATTGACGATTTCGCCAACGCGATCCCGATATTCATCATATTGACGCGAACGTTCGGCCTCGCGCACTTTTTGAACGATGACCTGCTTCGCCGCCTGTGCGGCGACCCGACCAAGGTCGATCGGCGGCAAGGGTTCCACCAACTGGTCGCCGAGTTTCAAATCGGCGTCGATTTCCTGGGCATCGACCAGCAAGATCTGGATCGCGTCGTCTTCAAGTTCATCGACCACGTCGCGCACGCGCGACAATCGTATCTCGCCAGTCCTGCGATCAATCTCGGCACGAATTTCCAGCTCTTGGCCGTACTTTCGACGACCGGCGGTCTGGATCGCCTGTTCCATTGCCTCGATGACAATTTCACGGTCGATCGTTTTGTCTCGGGCGACAGCATCGGCCACTTGCAAAAGCTCGGGCCGCATCAGTCCTTGGCCGATATCGCTTGGCATCTTGCGTCGTTTGCCCCTAATTCCTGCGCTGCGTTGCCGCAATCAACTCGTCGGATAGCACCAGTTTGGCGTCGGCGATGGAGCCGAGAGGAATGTGCATGACACCGGCCGGTGGACCGATGTCAATTTGAACACTCTCGTCGCCAACCCCCGCCAGGCGGCCGCGAAATCGCTTACGCCCGTCGAACATTTGCGTCGTCTGAAGCTTGGCCTCGAAACCAATAAATCGCACGAAATCGGCCAGCTTGACCAACGGCCGATCAATGCCCGGCGAGCTCACCTCAAGATCGTATGCGCCCCGGACCAAATCTTCCACATCCAGCAGGGGCGACACCGCATTGCTGATCGCTGCACAATCGTCGACGGTCATGGGAGTCGCGTCATGCCGTTCCGCCATGACCTGCAGCGTGCGCCGCTGCTCTCCCGAGAACCGCACCCGGACCAGTTCGTATCCCATAGCCCGAAGAGTCGGTTCGACCAGGCGTTCAATCGCCCGTACCGTTTCCAACGCGTCCGAGGCTCCTCCCAAATATCGTGGAAATCCAGACTTCAAAACAAAAAAGTGGGCCGCTGGCCCACCGACGGTCGCAATTGGCCTCTACGACCAGGCCGATACTTTTCTTGCGTCTTCTATATAACGAATGGCCCCTGCGCTTCAAGGGTCAGTCGATCGCCCGTCGCGCTCAGCCCACATTCAATCGCCGCGTCGAAGGAAACTGAGATAGAGACACGGTCGTTGTACCGCGCGCGCCTTTTTTTCGTAGCGTGTTTCGGGCCAATCGGGTGTCCGCGCGCACCAATCTTGCGGCCCGCGCGCGGTCCACTGAAACGCCGAATGGCGCGACAAATGCGCCAGGATCCAGCGCAAGTAGGCCTGATGATCCGTGGCCACACGAAGCATGGCCCCCGGCTTCATGACACGCCCTAGCGAATCCAAAAAACCGACATTGAACAGCCGCCGCTTATGGTGTCGACGTTTCGGCCACGGATCCGGAAACAAGACAAAGACGCGATCGAGGCAGCGGCGCGGCAGATGATCGATCAGGGGCCGGGCGTCGTCGGGAAATAACCGGATATTTGTCAGCTGTTGGTCGTGAATCTGACTCAGCACGCGCGCCACGCCATTGATAAACGGCTCGCACCCGATCATGCCGACATGGGGATGCGCCCGCGCTTGCCAAATCAAATGTTCGCCGGCGCCAAAACCAATCTCCAGCCAAGTCTGTTGGAGCGGCGGGGTGAACAACCGATCGACGGCGATGGACGGCGCCGTGCAAGCCGCCGGCAAGTGAATCGTCAAATCCGGCAGCATTGTTTCCAGCAAATGCCGCCGCTTGGCGCGCAGCTTGGGTCCGTGGCGGCGCCCATGGATGACATGCCGGCCAAGCGCCGACGCTTTGGCCGTTTGACCGGCCGGCGGGGCTAGAGCAGTGTCCGACAATATGGAACCATTCTGCCGGCGCGCATTTTCGCCAAGATCAAGTCGCTGTCTGCAGGGTGTATCGGGCATACGGCCAAGGACAGAGACGCCGAGACTGGCGGAAAGGCGCCCGGCCCTGCGGGTTCGCGACCGGCGGGCACGAACAGAATTAATTCAACATTGTCGGACACGGCACTAGCTGCACGCGTCCTGGAGACGCCCGACCAAATCGGTGCGTTCCCACGAAAACCCGCCATCGGCTTCCGGCGTCCGGCCGAAATGGCCATAGGCGGCCGTACGTGCGTAAATCGGCCGACTCAGTTCAAGGTGCTCACGTATGCCGCGCGGCGACAAGTCGACCTCGGTGTGCAGCACTTTCTCGAGCTGGCCGTTTGTGACTCTGCCGGTGCCGTGGGTATCGACATATACCGCCAGCGGCTTTGAGACGCCGATGGCGTAGGCCAATTGGATCGTACAACGGTCGGCCAACTCCGCGGCGACCACGTTCTTTGCCAGATAACGCGCGGCATAGGCGGCTGAACGATCGACTTTGCTCGGGTCCTTGCCGGAAAACGCGCCCCCGCCATGAGGCGCCGCCCCGCCATAAGTATCGACAATGATCTTGCGCCCGGTGACCCCGGCGTCGCCGTCGGGACCACCGATGACAAAGCGACCGGTCGGGTTGACGTAAAATTCCTCCTCAGGGCACATCCAACCGTCGGGAAGAACGTTTGTGACGTGCGGCCGTACGATATTGCGCACCTCGTCTTGACTGAGCGCCTCGGCATGCTGGGTCGACACGACAACCGACGTGGCACCGACGGGAATTCCGTCGACATAACGCAGCGTAACCTGTGTCTTGGCATCAGGGCCCAAGCCTGGTTCGGCGCCGGAATGCCGCGCTTCCGCCAATGATCTGAGAATTTGGTGGCTGTATTGAATCGGCGCCGGCATCAAGGCTGGTGTTTCGCGGCAGGCGTAACCAAACATGATTCCTTGGTCGCCGGCCCCCTCGTCTTTGTTGCCGGCCGCATCGACGCCCTGCGCGATATCGCCGGACTGCTGGTGCAGGTAGATTTCAACCCGCGCGTTGTTCCAATGAAAGCCATCCTGTTCGTAGCCGATGTCGCGCACAGCACTGCGTGCGATGCTCTCGATACGCTCCGGCGAGATGTCCGCGCCACGCGTTTCGCCAGCAATGACAATCAGATTGGTTGTGGTCAATGTCTCGGCCGCGACGCGCGCGACAGAATTTTCGGTTAGAAACGCATCGACGATCGCATCCGAAATGCGATCGCAGACCTTGTCCGGATGGCCTTCGGACACCGATTCACTGGTAAATAGATGCTCGGAGTGCGACATGCGGTCTCCCCATCGGAAAATGTTTGATTGGAATACGCGCACGCCAGTGGTCGTCGCGCTGGGTCCAATTCAGCGTGCTTGCGCGCAGGCGCACCCATGCCCGTGGCCGCCAGATCGCGGTTGATAGCACCTGTCTGCAAAAATTTCTACGGCTGCGGTTCTCGTCCGGTGGCCGCCAACACCGGCCAAGCAATATGGAACCGCCCTTAATCGGGGTTCGAGCCGTTGCTGTCCGTATCACCCAGCGCCTTGACCAAATCAAAAACGCGGCGCCGGACGCCGGCGCTGGGGATACGATGATACGCACGCACCAACTCCAGCGTTTCCCGCTTGGTCAGAGGATTGTCGTCGAATGGCTCCTGGCGTTCGGCCATGCCACGCACGGCATTGGCATCGCTGCCCGGCATATCATCGAAAAAGAACGACACCGGAACGTTCAGCACCTTGGCCAGTTGATATAGCCGGCTGGAGCCGACCCGATTGGTGCCGCGTTCGTATTTCTGCACTTGCTGAAACGTCAGCCCAATGGCCGCGCCCAGTTTTTCCTGACTCATGCCAAGCAACGTGCGCCGCAATCGAATACGCCCGCCGACGTGAATATCAACCGGGTTCGGCTTTGCCGCCATGGAAACAACTCCTCACTTCGACGTACGTATTGTAAAGCGCGCCCTGCGCGGAAACACACTATCGTTGCTTAGCAAGGCAGCTCACAACCCCTCCCAAAACGATCCCGCGAAGCGCCGATGCGCCGTCCGGCCGCCCCTGGTCCAAAGTGGTGCCACGTAATAACACGGCAACGAATGCACCACGCCACGCCCGTGACCCCGGGGCACCAATACCTTGTACTGCCTGGTCGCCTGGCACACAAGCGCTTCGCCGCTGGGTTTACGCACGACATTCGTGAATTGCCCGCCCTGTTAGAGGAAGCGCCACGCGGCCGCAACCCTCGCAACGCGCTGGCTTGTTTAGCCTTGCAACAAAGGCGAATGGTGCAGCAGCTTTATCGCCTGCGGTTTGTACGCCTTTAATCACGGTGGCGAAGACAAATGGCCTATTTCCTTTAGCGGTATGGCGCGGTTGGCGGGACCATGCCGCGGCTAGCTATTTCATACTATTTTAGGCCGCCATTTTGGAATTTCGAGTCACCCGATATATCGTCGCCGCGGCAAGAATAAAGCCGACCAACACAAGAATTGGCGCGTTGCCCAAGCGCGCATATACGGTTGGGGCGATCGCCGATGGCAACGTGGCATCCAAAACGTCGGCCGTGCCAAGGTCCAATCGTGCAATTTCGCGCCCATAGGCATCGGCTATCAACGAGATCCCTGTATTGGCGGCGCGGACCAGTGGCAGGCCTTCTTCGATCGATCGCGTGCGGGCTTGCGCCAAATGCTGATAAGGCCCCGGACTGATGCCATACCACGCGTCGTTGGTGACATTTAGCAACCATGCCGGGCGTTGTTCAGCCTTGACCACCGCGCCGGGAAAAATCGCTTCATAGCAGATCAGCGGGCTGAACGGCGGCAACGCGCCGGCGGTTATTGTTTGTGGGCCCGGGCCACGCGAGAAGTCGGTATCGCCAACCGTAAGCTTGGCAACATCCAATATAGCGCGAAACGGGAAATACTCACCGAACGGCACCAAATGAAACTTGTCATACGTCGCCGTGATATCACCATCGTGTGCAACGGCATGCAGACTGTTCCAATAGCGTAACTTGCCGTCGGGCGCGCTTGCGGCACGCACCGCACCGGCAATCACGGTCCGCCTGTCATCGGTAAGCCGCCCGATCGCGGCACGTGCCTCGGGTGTGTTTTCTAACAAAAACGGTACTGCGGTTTCCGGCCAGATCACGGCGTCGACGTCGTCAAGACCGGGCGCAAGAGTCAATTCGACATGGGCGTTGAAGTGCGCGACGCGCAAGTCATCACGCCATTTATGATGCTGCGCAATATTGGCTTGAACAATGCGTAGCCGCGGCCCGGGGGCAGCCGGCATTGTGGCCGCCGGCACAGTGGCAGCAAGACGCGCGACGCCGCCCGCCCACAACAACCCTGGCACGAGACCGATGAGCGCCAGCGCCATCCAAATCGTCGCCCGCCGCGGCTGTTGACCGACACCGGCGCACGGATTCGATGGCCACATTACAGCCGGCGCGGTGGCCGCGACAACGGTCACGAACGACAGCGCGAATATCCCGCCATATGCCGTTATCTGCATCATTGTTGCGGAATATGCCCATGCATAACCGATCAGATTCCACGGCAAACCGCCCAGAATCACATAGCCGCGCAACCATTCCGTGGCGCTCCAAGCTGCCGCAAAAACCATAACCCCGGCGATCCCGCGCACGTTCCAGCACGCCACCAACCAGGTCGCCAATCCGGCAAACAGGGCCAGGCTCGCGGCCAGCAAAACAACGGCAAATGGCGCCAACCATGGCATGATGGCGGCGACCGCAAAGGCATTGCCGACCCAATACATCCCGGCACCGAAAAAACCGAAGCCGAAACTCCATCCGATCGCGAAACTTGCAACATGGCCACGGCTGGTCTGGACCATCCACAGCAGCAAGACGAACGCCGGTATCAAGAGCGGTAGCACAAAAAACGGTGCCATGGCGCCAGCGGCCAAGACCCCGGCGCAAAATGCGATCGCCAAACGTCGCCACCCACCGACGCGGCCAACCGCACGGGCCAAGCGTGTCATGGGCAAACCTATCGCGCGGTTCTAATGATCAGCAGCACTGGTTGCGTCGGTATCGCTCGGCGCGGGGCGATGAACACACAATCGCCGTATGCGGCGCGGATCGCCCTCCAAAATCTCGAAAGACAGTCCGGCGGGATGCACGATGCGCTCGCCAGGCTCAGGCACCCGCCCAGCCAACTCGAACACCAGCCCGCCCAGCGTATCGATATCGTCCTGGCGTTCGGGCGGCAGCAAAGCCAGACCGACCATCGCTTCCAATTCTGGCACCGGGACACGCGCGTCGGCTTCGATCCGACGCCGGTCGCGCTCAATCAACAGCGGCCGCGCGGCGCGGTCATGTTCGTCCTCGATTTCGCCAACGATTTCTTCGACCAAGTCCTCAATCGTCACCAAGCCATCGGTGCCGCCATGTTCGTCGACAACCAGGGCCATGTGCACTTTGGTTGCGCGCATCTGCACCAACAAATCGCGCACCGGCATCGATGGCGGTACGAACAGAAGTCGACGCGCCAGACCGCCGATCTCAATCGGGCGATCGGCGCCCCAATAGCGCAGCAGATCACGGACGTGAACCATGCCCAATACGTCATCCAGCGTGCCCCGATAAACTGGCAGGCGCGAATGGCCTTGACGCGACATCAGGCCGACCACTTCGTCCAAGGGTGTCTCATGCGCGACCGCCACGATGTCCGCGCGCGGCACCATGACATCCTCGACCTCAAGGCCACCAAACTCGAGCAGATTGCGCAGCATGGTTCGTTCGTCTTCGGACAACGGCTCGGCGCCCGGGTCTTCTTCTTCAATCAGCTCCTCGAGCGATTCCCGCAACCCATTGTCGGAACCGCCCAGTCCGGCCAACGACAAAAGCCAGTTGCCAAACCAGCGCAGCGGTTGACTCTCGCCGCCGGTTGACGACGCACCGTCGGTGCCCCGGCCGTCGGTGCCCCGGCCGTCGGCGCCGGCTGCCACAGCCGCCGGTTTGGCGCCTTTGACCATCGGTCCCGATTGGCCGGCCACGTGACCAAGCGCTGATTTGTGCAGCGCGCCATCGACGGCGCGGCGGGATGAAGGTTCACTCATGAGTCCGTACAGCATCGCGGTTGCTCGATGTCTCCCGGGCATAAGGGTTGGCAATACCTAAAGTGGTCAAAATCCGTCGCTCATGAGATTCCATCCGGCCCGCCTGAGCCGGCGTCTCGTGGTCATGGCCGCACAGATGCAGAACACCGTGGACGACCAGGTGCGCGACATGATCTTCAAAAGACTTGCCCTGCGTGCCCGCCTCACGCCTGACCGTCTCGAAACTCAAGCAGACATCGCCCGCCAGCCGCGGCGCTTTGCCGATGCTCGGGCTGTCGGCGGGAAACGCCAACACGTTGGTGGCGCGGTCGCGGCTGCGATAGCGGCGGTTGAGACCACGCATGACCGAGTCATTGGTGAGAAAAATGCTCAGATCGCCGACATCACCGGCCGCCTCAACGGCAGCACGCGCGGCCCGTCGGCAAAGCGACACGCAGGCCGGTATGCCTTGCCAGCGTGGGTCGTCGACAGCAATGTCGATCGCAGATCCGTCGTCGTCGGCGTCGCCGCTCATGACCTTTCAGGCGCCGTTGTCGCGCTTTCCGGCGCTGGCGCTTGTCGCTCTTTCGCCGCATCCCGGTCCTGATACGCCCGCACGATCTTTGTCACCAGCGGGTGTCGAACCACATCGGCGTCGGTGAACTGGACAACTCTAACGCCCTCGACGTGGCGCGTCACGGATAACGCGTCGTGCAAGCCGGATCGTTCGCCGCGGGGAAGATCGATTTGCGAGGGATCGCCGGTTACCACCATGCGTGAATGTTCACCCAGTCGGGTTAAGAACATCTTCATTTGCACGGGCGTCGCGTTCTGCGCTTCATCGAGGATCACAAAAGCGTTGGCCAACGTGCGGCCACGCATAAAGGCCAACGGTGCAACTTCGATCTCGCCGCTTTCTAAGCGATGGGTTACGCGATCGGCCGGCATCATGTCGTAGAGCGCGTCATAAAGCGGCCGCAGATAGGGGTCGACTTTTTCGCGCAAATCCCCAGGCAGAAAGCCCAGGCGTTCGCCGGCTTCGACGGCCGGTCGAGACAACACAATGCGATCGACGTGGCCTTTTGAGAGCATCGACACGGCAATGGCGACAGCCAGATAGGTCTTGCCCGTGCCAGCCGGTCCAATCCCAAATACCAACTCGGCCTCGCGGATCGCGCGTACGTACGCCGCTTGATTGGGCGACCGCGGCATGATTTGGTGCCGCTGGGTTTGGATAAATGTGTCCTCGGAGATCAGCCGCGCTCGGGGCTCGGTCTCGTCACGGGCCGCCGCCATGCGCAGCGCCGCATCAACTTCGTCCGGACCAACGTCCTTGCCCGATTCCAACATCGTGTAGAGTTCCGCCAAGACGTCGCGCGCCGCCGCCGTCTGCCGCGCCGCGCCTGAAACCGCCAAGCGGTTACCGCGACTCGAAATCCATACCCCCAATTTCTGTTCGATTCGCGCCAAGTGCTGGTCGTGCTCGCCGAACAGCGCGCCCAGCAGCGCGTTGTCATCAAAGCTGACGTAGAGTGTGGATTTCTCCAAAGTGGACTTCTGCGATCGACGAGGTCGAGTCAATCAGCTCTCCTTAATGGCCCAGCGGCCAACGCCACCGGTTGTTCGTGCCCATCTGGAATTGCTGCCAAACTATTCGCATGGCATTCGATAACGCGAACGCGTTCGATATCCCCCGGCTGCGCCGCCGTGGCGGTCACGTGAACCGGTTGCAGATAGGGGCTGCGGCCGACAAGCTGGCCCGCGTGCCGACCAGGCTTTTCGTAGAGAACCGAAACATCCGTGCCGATGATAGACCGGTTGAAGGCTTGCTTCTGTTGCTCCAATAGATCTTGTAGCGTCGCCAACCGAGTTGTTTTCGTGGCTTCTGGCACGTGGTCTTTCAGCGCTGCCGCGGGTGTCCCGGGGCGGGGGCTGAATTTGAATGAAAACGCCTGGGCAAATTCCACGTCCGCCACAAGCGCCATTGTGGCAGCGAAATCGTCTTCGGTCTCGCCCGGAAAACCGACGATGAAATCAGAAGACAAGGCCAAGTCTTGTCGCGCCGCCCGCAATCGATCAACGATGCGCCGATAATCATCAGCCGTATAACGACGGTTCATCGCCCCCAGCACCCGATCCGATCCGGATTGTATCGGCAAATGTAGAAACGGCATCAACTTGGATTCGTCGCGATGCGCTGCGATCAAGTCCGCGTCGACGTCGCGCGGGTGCGAGGTTGTGTAGCGAATGCGCGCCAGACCATCGATTTTGGCCAGCCTGCGAATCAACGGCCCCAATCCCAAGGCGCCGCGATCATCGTCGCGGCCATGAAAGGCATTGACGTTTTGGCCAAGTAGGCAGATTTCGCGCGTGCCGCGCGCAACCATGGTTTCGGCCTCTTCGACAATCGCATCCACGGGGCGCGAAAATTCGGCACCGCGCGTGTAAGGCACCACGCAAAATGTGCAGAACTTGTCACACCCTTCTTGAATCGTTAGGAAATCGACCACCGCCGATGCCTGTCGCACGGACGAAAAATGGTCGAACTTGTCCTCGGCCGGAAAATCCGTTGCCACGGCTCTCTCACCGGCCGACACCTGCGCGATCAATCCCGGCAGCGCATGGGTCATTTGCGGCCCGACCACGATATCGACGTGGGGCGCCCGGCGCTGAATCTCCTCACTCTCGGCCTGCGCCACACATCCGGCGACGGCGATCACCATGCGCCGGCCATTTCGCTCGGCACGTTTCTGCAAGCGGCGCAAACGGCCAAGCTCGGAAAAAACCTTTTCCGCCGCCTTTTCGCGGATGTGGCATGTATTCAAAATGACCATGTCGGCGGCGTCAGGTTCTTCCACCGGTCTGTAGCCGAGTGGCCCCAGCACATCGACCATGCGCGCCGAATCGTAGACGTTCATTTGGCAGCCATATGTCTTGATATAAACCCGCTTGCCGCTTCGGGCGGGCGTATCTGCCATGACCGATGGAGAGAGCGGTTCGGGATCAGGCACGTGCGCCAATCTTACCCACAGCCGCGAGCGACGGGATGGCGTCGGTCGGAAGCTGGAAGGTGCTGCGCTCGCGGCACCGACCGGCAAATGGTCTTGCGTACGAGGCCGCCACGGCAGATTCGTACCGAAAACGGAACGAAACAGGATCGCGACTACAAGTAATGGACAATTCGACCGCGCGTTTAGCTTTTTCTCGCTGATATCATCGCCTTGTCTCTGCTCGCTCGAGCCGTGTCCGACAAGCGGCGATATAGTTTAAACCTTAGCATTCGGCGGGGGGCTGTCAAGCGCACCCGAAATTGCACCGTGCCCGCTGTTCGTGGCCACCGGTTGTCCGTTCAAGGCATTTGCCAGGCCGTCGCTCACCGTCTGCTGGCACCACGCGGCCATGGCTTTGCGCGAACCAAAATCATCAATGGTGACCGGGCGGTGATAGATCACCTTGACCGCAAACGTCCCCAGACCCAGCGCAACCCACAAATGGCCCATTAAGTCCATGTCGCCATACCACGCCACCAACGGCCGGTTGGCACGCCCGATCGGCAAACCATTCAGATCTGTATAGGCAACTGTGACCGGTTGGACCAGCACATGGCCGCCGTCGACGGCGCGCTCTGCAATACTAAAAAACGTGCTGTTGAAGCGCATGACGCGGTTGCCATTGTTGCTGGTGCCCTCTGGGAACAGGATGATGCTGTCGCCATCTTCCAGCCGCTGTTGCAGCTCGTCACGTTCCGCGCGGCTGCGCGACGTGCGTCGTGCGACGAAAACACTCCGCTGAAGCTTTGCCAGCATTCCGAATAGCGGCCAACCGGCGACCTCCTGTTTGGCGACAAACGACGCCCGCAGCACGGCGCCAAGCACAACGATATCGAGATATGACGCGTGATTGACCACAAACAGCACCGGTGCTTGCGCCGCAGGCATGCCGATTTCCTTAACGTCGATGCCCATCAAATAGCAATTGCCGCGATGATAAAGTTGCGGGACAGCCTTGGCTAAGCGTGGACTGACACGCACCGCAACGATTTGGACCGGCAGCAACAATGCCATCCATGCCGCGCAAAGAACCGCCCGCAGCGCCGCACGCACCACCATTCTGGGCCCGCGTCAGACCGCTCCGACGTGACGCGCCGCCGATTGATAATGTTGGCGGTACTTGTCAGCGACCAGAGCCGTCTTGACCACCACGCAAACATCGGTTGTGTGGAACTGGTGATCGATCACCGCGCCGTCGCCGACAAACCCGCCCAACCGCAAATAGCCTTTGATCAGCGGCGGCAACGTCTCCAGTGCCCGGCGTCGATTGATATCGGCCGCCGCAATCCGATTCATCGGCTGGTAAATATGCGCCAGCGCCCGCGGCCGCAATCCGTCCGGCGCCAAGTGGTGGTGGTACAGGTACGACAAGGGCAGCGCCAGCGCGTCTTGGTCAACACCCGCCAAACTGGCGCAGCCGAACATCAAAGCAATGTCGTGATAAAAAACGTAGGCGGCGATGCCACGCCACAACAAGGTCATCGTTGCACCGTTGCGATAGCCGGCATCGACGCATGACCGCCCAAGTTCCAGGATCTCGCCCTCATGGGCGACGATTTGGCAGATGTCATACTCGCCGGCGGTATAGTACCCGCCACAGCGGTCAGCGACGCTGCCGCGGTTGAGCCGGTAAGTACCGACCACACCGCTGGTGCCATGACCGCGTTCGTGATCGATCACCAACAGATGATCGAAGCGGTCATCAAATTCGTCGAAATCACGCCCGCTGGCGGCCATGGCCTGCGACGGCACCGCATCCATCTCCTCATAAAAGACCCGATAACGCAGGGCTTGCGCCGCCCGCACTTCGGACAATGATGCAGCCAAACGGACTTCCAGGCTGCCGGCATGGATTCCGCGCATGCCGTCGTCGAAAACTTCAGCGGTGGCCATTTCTATTCCTCGCCGTTGTCATCCAACGGTTCGCCAAACAACTCCAGGCGATGATCGACCAACCTGTAGCCAAGCTGCCGCGCCACCGCGCGCTGCAGGCGTTCGATCTCTTCATTCCGAAACTCAACCACCCGACCGGTGCGCAAATCAATCAGATGATCGTGATGTTCGCGGGTGGCCTGTTCATAACGGGCACGACCATCGCCGAAATCCAACTTGTCGAGCACCTGCGCCTCTTCGAACAGGCGCACGGTGCGATAGACGGTGGCCATGCTGATTCGCGGATCAATGGCCGTGGCGCGCCGATAGACCTCACTCGCATCGGGATGATCGTCGGCGTCCGACAGCACCCGCGCAATCACGCGGCGCTGCTCGGTCATCTTTAGACCTTTATCCATACACAGACGTTCGACCCGTGACTCTACCGTCATGAAACGTGCTCCAGCCCCCACGCCGCAATCGTGGCCCGGACCAGCAATCCGTTGTTGCCAACGGCTGGTCGTGCACGCCGCACCGTCTGCGACATCCAAGCGATCATGGGACTGAAGCCCCCCCCTGTACGGGCCGCGGCCTTCAGCTTCTGAATGCCGGTCGCCAATACGAGCCGACCGGACTATACGCCGCGCCGCCGCCGCAAACAACCAAGGCGCGGACGCCGCGCCCCCAACAGCTTGATTTGCATGGTTCATGCACGCCATAGTGGGACACTATGCCGTGCGATCTTGTCAATAATGTGATGGTACCTGCCAAATCCGCCGATCGCGTGCTGGATATCACCGAATATGTCTGCCCGATGACCTTTGTGCGCACAAAATTGGCCATCGAGCAAATGGCCTCGGGCGCGCTGCTGGAAGTGCGCTTGCGCCGCGGCGAACCGCTCGAAAACGTGCCTCGGTCAGTACGCGAAATGGGCCATGAAGTCATTGCCTTGGAACCGGAACCCGGCGACAGCGACATTTTCCGTCTAAAGATCCGTATTCGCTAGGTCGCGCCGCAAGACACGCGCGCCGATCGCCGGCAACCCGCGGCGCCGATAATACGCCGCGCGGCGTCCAACTTCGGTGAAACCCGCAGCCTTGTACAAGTCCGCGGCCGCGTGGTTATCGTCACCAACTTCCAGAAAGATCTCTTTCGCACCGCAGCCGCGCGCTTCGGCCAATGTCTTGACGACCAGTCGGCGCGCCAACCCCCGACGGCGGTGGCCAACATCAACCGCAAGCGACAACAGCTCGGCCTGATCGGCCGCAACCCGCCCTATCGCATAGCCGAACAGACCGCGATCCCACCCCACGGCCGTGCCAAACGTGCCGGCGGTCGCAAAGATTCGCGCCACGGCGTCAACCGACCAGGCTTCGTCAAAACTCGCCGCGTGCAAAGCCGCGATCGCCGTCAGGTCATTCGCGGTGATCGGCCAAAGCACAAGTGTTTGGTCAATCGCCATGGCCCGACGCGCCTCCGCGCGGCACCGCATCGGGCGCGCACGTTGCTTGGTTCGTTGCGCGCGGCACCGCATCGGGCGCGCGCGTTGCTTGGTTCGTTGCGCGCGGCACCGCATCGGGCGCGCGCAAGTAAACCGGCCGTACGGTGTCGGCGGGTTGCGGCGTGCGGGCCGCGGCGAGACGCGCCACCGTCGACGCGTCGGGAGGCACGTCGCCGACTGCGACCGTTCCCGCCGTCATGAACGGGACCAATAAGTGCGCCCCGCTGCCAACCACCGCCGCGACACCGCCCGTGCACAGGGCCGCCGCGGCCGGAGCCGCCAGCGCCGCCGCTTCAGATAGCATCGTGCCTGCACAATCAAAGACCTGGGCGTAGACCTGACCGCGACGGGCATCCATGGCCGCCATCAACCCGCGGTCGCAGTCGGCCGGCACCAGTTCTTGGTCGATCGCGGCGCCGGCGATCGCTTCCAGGGTCGAAATCGGCACGAGCGGCTTGCGCGACGCCAGTGCGAGGCCACGGGCCGCCGCGACGCCGATACGCAGACCGGTAAACGTGCCGGGCCCGGCTGTCACCGCGATCGCCGTCAATGTGTCATAGGTCACGGCGGCTTCGCCCATGACATCGACAATCATGGGCATCAACGTTTCGGCATGGCCGCGCTGTTGGCGCACGAGCCGATGTGCGGCGACGGCACCATCACGCCATACCGCCGCAGAACACGCCTCAGCGGCGGTGTCGAGGGCCAAAATCCGTGCCTTACCTGTGGTCACCCGTCGCCCATGCTAAATATCAACTTAGAACAGTCTCCAAACCTGTACCGCCGGACATGCTGGTTCCAATTTCGCCGCCCCACTTCGACATCGACCTGGCGCTGGCTTACGCAACGCCGGACAATTTTACCGGCGCCCCCGTCTATCGGGCCGCCCATTGCTTTCTTCACGAGCAGGCCGCGGAAAGACTCCAGCGTGCCATTACGCTCGCCGACGCACTCGGCTATCGGTTCCGCGTCTTTGACGCGTTTCGGCCGTGCGAGGCCCAGTGGCGCTTGTGGAATCACACGCCGGACCCCGATTTTTTGGCCGATCCGCGCCGCGGCTCACCGCATTCGCGCGGCGTCGCGATCGACCTGACTTTGATCGACAGTGCCGGCCAACAGCTGGAAATGGGCACGCCATTCGACCACTTTAGCCCCAGATCTTATCACGGTGATTTGGCTGTGCCCCAAGGGGCACAACATAATCGCATGATTCTATTGGGAATTATGTCTGCGGCTGGGTGGGATTTTTACAGCAAGGAATGGTGGCATTATCAATTGTTCAATGCCCGACGCTTCCCGGTGCTCAGCGACAGCGCCGCCGGCAGCGCCATGATGTAGGGCCGCGCCAACAACAGCCGTCAGACGATTTGGCACACCTCGTCGAAATCGAAACGCGGGCTGCGGTCGAACAAGCCGCTCGGATCACCATGGCCAAGGGCGATCAGGAAATTCGAACGCACGGTCGTGCCGGCAAAAAAAGCCGCGTCCACAGCAGCATTGTCGAAACCGGACATGGGGCCGCAATCGAGCCCCAGCGCCCGCGCGGCGATAACGAAATAGGCACCTTGCAGGGTGCCATTGCGAAACGCCGTCGTGCGAATATGCGCGTCCTTGCCGACAAACCACGATCGTGCGTCGGTGTGCGGGAACAGCTTCGGCAGCGACTCGTAGAACGCCAGGTCATGGCCGACGATGACGGTGACCGGCGCGGTCATGGTCTTTTCCGCATTACCTTCCGAGAGACAGGGCTTTAGCTTGGCCTTGGCCGCGGCGCTGCGCACAAAGACGAAACGGGCCGGGCTCGAATTGGCGCTGGTCGGCGCCATTTTCATCAGGTCGAAGATGGCTCGCAACTGATCATCGCTGACCGGATCGGGGCGCCATTTGTTTTGGGTGCGCGCATCACGAAAGATAATATCCAACGCGCCATCATCAACCATCGGCCGTTCCATCAAGCCCCCCAAACAAATACCCACTTCGGACCGTCAGTAGACGGCGCGCACCTCGATCACTTCAGGCAAATAATGGCGCAGCAGGTTCTCGATACCGTGCTTCAAGGTGATCGTTGAACTGGGGCAGCCGGAACAGGCGCCATGCATTTCCAACAACACAATGCCGTCTTGAAAGCCGTGGAACACGATGTCGCCCCCGTCTTGCGCCACCGCCGGACGGACCCGCGTGTCCAACAGCTCTTTGATCTGCGAGACCACTTCCGAATCGTCGTCTGTGCCACGCGCCGCGCCGGCCGTGTCGAGCATAAGCGGCACGCCCGAGACGAAATGTTCCATGATCACACCCAAAACGGCGGGCTTGAGAACCGGCCACTCATGGTCGTCGTTTTTTGTGACGGTGATAAAGTCAGAACCAAAGAAAACACCGGTCACGCCTTCGATACCAAACAGCCGCTCGGCCAATGGTGAACGGGTCGCCGCATCAGCTTCAGTAAAGTTCGCCGTCCCGTCGTTCATCACCGGCTTGCCCGGCATGAACTTCAAAGTCGCCGGATTTGGCGTCACTTCGGTCTGGATAAACATGCGATCCTCCTCAGCCGCGCGCGGCACGTGTTACGCGCAGCCTTATAGCACAATCTTTACCAAATTAGTTGGGAATGTCGCGCGCCGCGTCAAGCTCCTGTGATCGTCGACTCATCACGTCATCGCCGCCAACTGTGCGTCGGTCAAATCGCCGGGCACGATGGTCAATGGAATGCGCAATCGCTTGGTCAGTTCCGACGTCAACAGGCGTACCAACTCATTGCTGCCCTTGCCCTCGGGCGCCGCGCCCAGGACCATGATATTGACGCTTGGATCCTCGGCGATCAATTTCAGGATTTCCTCACCTTTGCGTCCTTGGCGCACATGCAAAACCGGGCGCATGCCGGCACATTCGTGCACTTCGGCGGCCAATTCCTGAAGAATGCGCTCGGCCTCCTCGCGTCGCTCTTCCTCCATCAGCTTGCCGACCGACATCCAATGCTGGAAATCGGCTGGCTCGATCACGTAGAGCAACGCCACATAGCCGCCCGAATTGCGCGCCCGGCGACAGGCAAAACGCATCGCCACGCGGCAATCTGGGCTCTCGTCGACACAGACCAGGAATTTCACTTTGCCTGGTTCGTGGTCCGCGCCGGTTGCCGAAGTGTCTTCGCTCATACCTATGCCTTACGGAACGCCAAATGCGCGAACCATCCTGCCATCAATGCCACAACCACAGCAAGCAAACCATAGGCCAGCGACTGCTGGTTCGCAAAACTGTACAACGCTGCCTCGATTCCGGTTTTCGAGACCTCCAGCCGCGTCGATAGCTTGCTTACGACTTTGCCGCCATTGAACAAATAGACTTCGGCGCGATATTGTCCGATCGGCACATTGGCCGGAAAATGAAAAGTGGTGCGAAACAACCGTTCGCCGATAAACGTGACGCTGCCTTCGCCGGGCGCGTACAGCCCTTCGCGCCGTTTGCTGCGGATCAGCGCGTCGCGAAAGATCTGTACTTCGGCGGTGTCGATGGACTCGCGGGGCCGTAACGGCAGATTTTCGACGCCGATCTCGTGGACAGGATAGGTCGCGTCGCCACCGATGTCGCCAAGCGGCCGCGACGCCGCCAACGCATAATAACCAGGCACATTGGAAAACCATACCCGGTCGCGATTGATCCAGACGCCGACCGTGCGTGCTTTGCGCCGAACGACAGTATCTTCGGCGGGCCCACGCAGCACAACAACCACATCGCCATCGCCTTCCTTGGCGCCAAACAGCAACACGTCCGCACCCGTGAAACGGGAATGGATTGAGATCAAGTGCTGGCCCAAATCGGCGCTAATATAGTCGCTGCCAGCCGCCCGGGCAGCACCGTGGCCCCACGAAAGTGCCGACAGACCGGCCCAAATTGCGGCCACCGTCGTGCGCATACGCCGTGCGCGCGCTTGGCCGGTCATCCGCCAATCGCCCGCGCGGTCACCGAGAAAGGATCGGCCGGTGTCGCCACCAGGTCATAGGCGAGCTTGACGCACACAGCCAACACCAACAACGCCAACAAGCCGCGCAATTGTTCGCCGCGCAAAACCGTGCTGACGCGGCTGCCGAACTGGGCACCGACCACGGCGCCGAGCAACAACAACAAGGCCAACAACACATCGACGGTTTGATTGGTCACGGCGTGCATAATCGTGGTGCCGGACGTGACAAACAGAATTTGAAACAGCGACGTTCCCACCACCACTGTGGTCGGCATGCCGAGCAAATAAATCATTGCCGGGATCATGATAAAGCCGCCACCAACGCCCATGATCGCCGCCAACACGCCAACAAAAAAGCCAATTCCGATCGGTAGCAAGGCACTGATATAAAGCTTGGATTTGCGAAACCGCATTTTCAGCGGCAATCCGTGGATCCAATAATGCTGATGCAGTTTGCGGCGGGTACCGCCGCGGCGCCGGCGCAATATGGTGCCCAGGCTCTCAAAGGCCATCAAGGCCCCAATCGTGCCAAGGAAAATCACGAAGGATAGCGAGATGACCATGTCGATTTGACCGACGGCGCGCAACACGCGAAACACCAGAACGCCGCAACCGGCCCCGAACAAGCCACCGATCAGCAACACGCCGCCCATTTTGAAATCGACGTTGCCGCGCCGCCAATGGGCCAACACGCCCGACACCGACGCCGCCGCGATCTGGTTCGCTTCGGTGGCCACCGCCACCGCCGGCGGCACGCCGATAAACATCAACAAAGGTGTCATCAGAAACCCGCCGCCGACACCGAACATGCCGGACAGGAAGCCGACGCCGCCGCCCATGCCGACCAACAGAAACACATTGACCGACATTTCGGCGATGGGCAGGTAAATATCCATGAATGGAATCGTTCGGTGGCGTTGGCTGGTGGGGGATTAGTGCGCCGAGCCCGGCCGCGGTTCAAGTCGTTTCTTGGTCGCGCCGGCGCGATACGCCTATTTGAGCAAAATGTTGGTGATCTCGCGCAGTTGCGTGCGGGCGCGCATCAGATAAAAGCCCTGGGCGACAAGGTGGCTCGGCACCGCGCCGTCGGGCGCGCCGGAGAGCACAAACAAGGGATCCAACGCAACCGCTTCGCGCAAGCTTTGCGACATCTGCTCCCAGGCCGCATCCAGCTGACGCTCGGCAATGAGCGGGCCGAAATCCTCGCTCAAAGCCTGAAGGATCATCAGATACCCATAGAGACGCCCCTTGACGCTGTAAAAGACGTCATCGGAACGGGTATCGAGAAACGGGTTGCCCTGACTGCGCACATGGCGATCGATCTCCGCCGACGCCGAGCCGATATCGGCGGCGAACCGGTCCAACGTGCCCAACAAATTGTCGGCGCGGCGATCAAAGACGGCATCGCCATTTGCCAGGCGCACATTGTATTCGCGCAGCAAAGTGATGGCGCGCCGGTAATGTTGTTCAGTGGTTGCGGTCGGCAATAGGGAAATCGACAGATCCCAAACCCACACGTCGGTCGGAAACTTCAATTCGCCGGCGGCCGCGTCCAAATCCGGATCGGCACGGCTGGAGCCACGCGTGCGCCCAATCTGATCGGTCAGCTCGATAGCGAAACGAAACAGCGCCGTCAGCAGACCGCGCTGATAGTTGGGCATATTGTCGAGCGGCGCCGACCCATAGAAGAACGGGTTGTTGGGCACCCAGCCGGCGTCGTTCACTTGCCGATCGACCAGGGCGGCGGTCATGTCGACAGTGACACTGCCGCCCGGTGTCTGCTGGTCCTCGGCCGGCCAAAAGTCGAGGTCGTCGTCGATCCGATGGGTGATGATCATCCCCAGCGGGTAGTAAACGACCATGATCAGCAAGATCGGCCAGACCAGCCACCGCCACCAACGCCAGCGCCGCACGGCGCCCAACAATCGGGGCCGCGTGGGCGCGTCGTCTTCCAGGGCCGCCGCACTGCTGCGCTCCAGATCGCCTTCGGCGCCGCTCTGGTCGCCATTCTTGGACGGCCGCGACGGCAAATTCGTTTCGTCGAACACCGCCACCCCCATCGGTTACGTTAGGCGTTCAAGGTCCTTTAAACGTGGGTCTTCGGCAACGCGGCATCAACCGATCGCCGACCGCATTAGGGGTTTCTTTTAGCCGCGGCCGCCGACGCTCAAAAATCCAACGATGTCGCGCAACTCGGCCATGATCGGATCGGCGATGGCGCGCGCCCGCACGGCGCCGTCGGCCAGCACCGAGTCGACATAGTCCGGATCCGCCATCAAACGTTGCATTTCCGTGCCGATGGGGCCGAGTGACTCAACCGCGATCTCCGACAGCTCGCGCTTAAAATCGCTAAACTGCTGTCCCCCGACGCTGCTCGCGACCTCGGCCAAGGTGCGATGGGTCAGCGCCGCGAACATTGACACCAAATTGACAGCCTCCGGCCGAGCCTGAAGCACCGCGGCTTTGAAATCGTTGCCCGCATCGTTCAGTGTTTCGGGTCCGGGCAGCGGCTCCGGATCGGTCTTGGCCTTGCGGATTTTCTTGGCGATGTCATCGGGACCATCGGTGAGATTGATGCGGGAATAATCGGACGGATCCGACTTCGACATCTTCTTGGCGCCATCGCGCAAGCTCATAATGCGTGTCGCCGGTCCTTGGATCAGGGGTTCGACAATCGGGAAGAAATCGACGCCGAAATCGCTGTTGAATTTCTGTGCAACATCGCGGGTGAGTTCCAAATGCTGCTTTTGGTCCTCGCCGACCGGCACATGGGTCGCGCGATAGGCCAAAATGTCGGCGGCCATCAGACATGGATAGACATAGAGGCCAACCGAGGCGTTTTCGCGATGTTTGCCGGCCTTTTCCTTGAATTGCGTCATGCGGTTGAGCCAACCGATGCGGGCGACGCAATTGAACACCCACGCGAGCTCGGCATGCGCCGCGACCTGGCTTTGATTGAAAATTATGCTGGTGGCCGGGTCGATACCGGCAGCCAAGAACGCCGCCGTCACTTCGCGCGTGCTGGCGCGCAGGGCTGCCGGATCTTGCGGCACGGTGATGGCGTGCATATCGACCACGCAATAGATGCATTCATATTCCGCCTGTAGACCGACGAAATTCCGAATCGCTCCGAGATAATTGCCCAGGTGCAAATTGCCGGTCGGCTGGACGCCCGAAAAGATCCGACCCATGACGCCGACCTTCCTGTGTCTGAAGAGAAATCTGCGGCACAGGGGTTTATCGGCTCCGGCGACTGTCGTCAACGCGCCGACTTCTTGCAGATGAAGAAAATGACCCGTCGCAGTGGGCGCTTGTGTTAGGTTTTCGGCCCCCAGAAAGCCCATCGTTCAGGACTTCATGACCGAGCCCGCCATCGACACCGCGCCCGTCGTTTCCGACCAGATCAAGACAACCACCTGCTACATGTGCGCGTGCCGGTGCGGCATCAAAGTGCATCTACGCGACGGCGCGATCCGGTTCATCGAAGGCAATCCGGATCACCCGGTCAATCGCGGCGTTTTGTGCGCCAAAGGTTCGGCGGGGATCATGACCCAGCAATCGCCGGCCCGTTTGCGTAAACCGCTGTTGCGCGTCGGCCCGCGCGGCACCAACCAGTTTCACGAAATTGAATGGGATGAGGCCCTGGCGCTCGCCGCCGAATGGCTGAGCGACATCCGCAACAGCGACCCGCGCAAGCTGGCTTTTTTCACCGGTCGTGATCAGAGCCAGTCATTGACCGGTTGGTGGGCCAGCCAGTTCGGCACGCCAAACCACGCCGCCCACGGCGGTTTCTGCTCGGTCAACATGGCGGCGGCCGGCCTTTACACGATCGGTGGTTCGTTCTGGGAATTCGGTGAGGTCGACTGGGAGCACACCCGCTACTTGATGATGTTCGGCGTTGCCGAGGACCACGATTCGAATCCGATCAAGATTGGCCTCAGCAAGCTCAAGCAACGCGGTGCCAAGATCGTTGCGATCAACCCGGTGCGGACAGGCTATTCGGCTGTAGCCGACGAATGGATCGGCATCCGGCCGGGTACCGACGGTCTGTTGATCGGCGCCTTGATTCGTGAACTGCTTTTGGCGGACAAGGTTGACTTTGCCTATTTGGCGCGGCTGACCAACGCCCCTTGGCTGGTTATCCAAGATTCGGGTGCCGCCGATGACGGCCTGATCGCCCGAGATCAAGACGGCAATCCATTGTGTTACGACGGCCGGCGCCGGCAAATCGCGAACGCGTTGGCGACCGGCGTCACCCCCGCCTTGGTCGGCGACGTCACGCTGCCGGACGGACGCCGCGCTCGGCCGGCGTTCGCCCTGATGGCTGAACGCTTTTTGGACGACCGCTACGACCCCGAAACCGTCGGTGCGCAAACGGGTATAGCACCGGCAACCATTCGCCGTTTGGCGGCCGAGCTGGCGCATACCGCCTTTGCCCAGCCGGTCACGCTGAATGTGGCGTGGACCGACTGGGCCGGCCGCCGACACGACAAGATGGTTGGTCGGCCGGTGTCCTTTCACGCCATGCGCGGTATCTCCGCGCACAGCAACGGCTTTCACACCTGTCGCGCCCTGCACCTGCTGCAAATCCTGCTCGGCGCCATCGATTGCCCCGGCGGTATGCGCTATAAGCCGCCCTTTCCGCGCGCCATTCCACCCGCACAAAAACCGGCCGGCAAGTCCAGTGCCGCCGCGACACCACTTGGCGGCCCGCCGCTCGGCTTCCCGACCAGCCCTGAGGACTTGTTGGTCGAAGATGACGGCGCGCCGTTGCGCATCGACAAGGCCTACAGCTGGGATGCGCCGCTCGCTGCCCACGGCATGATGCACATGGTGATCGCCAACGCGGTCGCCGCCGATCCTTATCCGATCGATACGCTGTTTATGTACATGGCCAATATGAGCTGGAACTCGACCATGAATACGGCCGAGACCATGGCCATGCTGGCGGCCAAGGACCCGGACACCGACAGTTATCGCATACCGCATGTTATCTACGCCGACGCGTTCGCTTCGGAAATGGTCGCCTGGGCGGATCTGGTTTTGCCGGACACGACCTATTTGGAGCGCTGGGACGCGATCTCACTGCTCGATCGCCCGATCTCCGACGCCGACGGGCCAGCGGATTCGATTCGCCAACCTGTGGTGACGCCAGATCGCGACGTGCGACCGTTCCAAGACGTGCTGTTGGACTTGGGCGCGCGCCTGGGTCTGCCCGGCATGGTCAACGACGACGGCACGACGGCATATCCGGGCGGCTACGCTGACTATTTGGTCAATCACGAACGGGCGCCAGGCCTCGGCCCGCTGGCGGGCTGGCGCGGAACAAACGGCGCATCCCATGGCACCGGCGCGCCAAACCCCGAACAGCTGCAGCGCTATATCGACAACGGTTGTTTCTGGCATCACAGGTTGGCGCCAGAGCAAAGCTATTTCAAGAACGTCAATAAGGCCTATCTGGAATGGGCGACGGCAATGAAATTCATCGCCGCGCCGACACCGATATTGCTGCAAATCTATAGCGAGCCCATGCAACAGTTTCGGTTGGCCGCGCGCGGTCATGGACCGACACAGCCGCCCGACGGGCATCGCGCACGAATCGAGACATATTTCGACCCGCTGCCGATATGGTATCCGCCGTTTGAAGGTGCCGCGCTCGACGAAAACAGTTATCCCCTGCACGCCGTTACGCAGCGACCCATGGCCGTCTACCATTCGTGGGGCGGCCACAATGCCTGGCAGCGGCAAATACATGGACAGAACCGCTTGTATCTGCACCGCGATCTGGGCGCGGCACTGGGCGTTGGCGACGACGACTGGGTGTGGGTCGAGAGCCATAATGGGCGCATCAAAGTGCAGGTGCGCCTGATGACCGGCGTCAATCCGGACACAGTTTGGACCTGGAACGCGATCGGCAAGCAACGTGGCAGTTGGAACTTGTCGCCGCAAGCGCCCGAGGCCCAACGTGGCTTCTTGCTCAACCATTTGATTGCCGAAACGCTGCCCGGCGCCGGCGAAGACTATGGCTTTGCCAACAGCGACCCGGTCACGGGCCAAGCCGCGTGGTATGATTTGCGCGTGCGCATCGAGCGCGCCGGTGCCGGCGCCGGCCACACGGAACCCCTAGTCCAGGCGCTGGATCGCTTGCCGGGATTGACCCGTGCGCCGTCGGTTTTGCGCGTCGGTCAGCAATTTAGGTCGCGCGCGCGATGACCGGCTTGCCCCAAGACCCACCCGCGCGACGTTTGGGATTGGTTATCGATTTGGACACCTGCGTCGGCTGTCACGCCTGCGCGGTCAATTGCAAGGCGTGGAACAGCGGCGGTCACGCCGCGCCGTTGACCGATCTCGACGCGTATGGCACGGCGCCACGCGGGGTCTGGTTCAACCGTGTCCATGGCTATGAGGTTGATGACGGCGCGGCCGGCCGCACCGTCTATTTTCCCAAGTCTTGCTTACATTGCGACAATGCCGCTTGCGTGACCGTGTGCCCGACTGGCGCCTCTTACAAGCGCGCCGCCGATGGCATCGTGCTGGTCGACGAAGACAAGTGCATCGGCTGCAAATTGTGTAGCTGGGCCTGCCCCTATGGCGCGCGCGAGTTCGACGAAGACGCCGGCGTGATGAAGAAATGCACGCTGTGTGTCGACCGCATTTACAACGACAACTTGCCCGAGCGTGATCGGGTGCCGGCCTGCGTGAGCACATGTCCGGCCTCTGCGCGTCATTTCGGCGATCTCGCCGATCCCGACTCGGCGGTCTCAAAGTTGGTGGCGGAACGGGGCGGTTACGACCTGATGGCGACCATGGACTATCGACCCACCAACAAATATCTGCCGCCGCGGCCGCGCCGTAGACCCGCCAGCGATGACGCGGCGCCACCGGCCTTGGCGCCGACCGCGCCCGCCGAAGGCAAGTTCCTGCAGTGGGTTGATCGTTTGTTTTCACGCTAATCTTTAATCAGTAAACGATCCATGCATCCGGCTTATTCGATCATTTTTTTTACCGTGGCGTCTGGCGCCGGCTTTGGATTGATCGCCGTCGCGGCCGCGACCTATTTGGTCAGCGACGTGACCGCGGTCATCGGCCCGACATTGGCCGCGTTGGTGACCGGCGTTACCGCCGCCGCCGGTGGACTGATTTCGTCGACTTACCATCTTGGTCGTCCGGAACGGGCCTTGCGGGCCTTCACCCAGTGGCGCACATCGTGGCTATCGCGTGAAGCCATCGCGGCGGTCGCCGCGCTTGCCGTAACCGCCGTGTTTTTCGTCTGCCTGCTGGTGTCCGGTTTGCGTGGCCTTGTTGGTTTGAGCGCGATTCTGAGTTTGGGCCTGGCTGCCATCACGGTCTTTTTTACGGCGATGATCTACGCCTCGCTGCGCCCCATCGCCGCGTGGCATTTGCCGCATGTACCCCTCATATATCTCAGCCTCGCGGCGATGACGGGGGCGTTGTGGTTCAATGTGATGGTCGGGCTATTTGGCCGAATCGGTCCCGGATTGGTCGCCGTGGCGGTGACCCTTACCTTGGGATCGTGGCTGCTCAAGCGAGTCTATTGGCGGACGATCGATGGCACCGACAACGTCGACGGCGGCTTGGCCACCGGCCTGAGCCGAATCGGCCCGACCCAGGCGTTGGACCCACCGCACACTGAAGTCAATTATTTGCAGCGCGAAATGGGCTTCCGCGTGGCGCGCACGCACGCTCAGAAATTACGGACGACGACCGAAATTATCGGTTTCGCGCTGCCCATCGTGCTGACTGTGTTTGCCTTGGCGCTGGGCGGGTGGGCGATCCTGTTTCTGATTCTCGCCGCGTCCGCAGCCACCGCCGGCATGCTGATTGAACGTTGGCTGTTTTTTGCGGAAGCGCGCCACAGCGTGAGCGCCTATTATGGCGCCGCGTCGGAGTGATGGCCGACCGCGCCCGGAACGGACATCGTTGTGGGCCAGGCGACGCGGTATGAGAACCGATCGGGACGTTCTAACCTGTGGCACGAATTTGGGGGACAGACATCGTGGATCCAGCAATGGGATTGATTATTAGCCTGGTCGTCGGCGCGGTCGGCGGCATTATCGCCGGGATGATATTTCCGAAAATCAGCCTCGGCAATCTGTGGAACGCGGTTGCCGGCATCTTCGGCGGCGGCATTGGCGGGCAGATCCTGGGCCTGATCGGGCTGGGCGGCACCGGTTTGATCGGTGGCATTATCGCCGCCGCGATTGGCGGCGCCGTATTGCTGTTGATCGTCGGGTTGGTGCGTCAGGCACTCGGCCGTTGAGACTTGGATAAAGTCGACCGGGGCGCGCGGCTAACCAACGCGATCCCAGCGATAATCAGCACCAGTGCGATGATGTCGTTGTGTGATGGCCGCTCGCCCAGGAAGACCACACCCAAGACGACGCCGGTGACCGGAATCAAATAGTTGACCAGCGATGTCGCCGTCGCTCCGGCGGTGGCGACAAGATGCAAAAAGACAATGGTCGCGAGCGCCGTGCTCAACACGCCCAACGCGATCAAGCCTGTGATCGCGCCGAGATCGGGCGACAATGTCCATGGTGCATCGACCAACAGACTGACCGGCACGATCATCACCACGCTTGCCAGGGTCAACGCACAGGCCGCCGGCGCCGCGGGAACCGTGATCCGACGCGCCAGCACCAAATTGCAGGCATAGCTGAGGGCGCCGCCAATGACCGCAACCTTGGCCGCCAGTGCACCGGTGACTGCGCCGACCATGTCGGGCGCCACCAAAATGCAGAGGCCAACGAAACCCAGCCCGACCCCCGCCGCAACGCGCGCGCGCAACGGCTCGCCGGCGCTGAACCAATGCGCCAAGACCATGGTGAACAAGGGGACAGCGCCGATCAAAATCGCGGCGACGCCACTGTCGATCCGGGTTTGCCCCCAGCTGATCAATACAAACGGCAAGGCGTTGCCGGTCAATCCAAGCAGCACCATCAATCCGGGCTGGGCACGCCAAACGTCGGCGACAGATGTGCCCCGACCGCGCACAAAGAACCACAGGGCGAGCGCCGCGATCGCCAACCGCGTGGCGACCAAGGTGGCCGGCGGCACCGATTCGACCACAATATCGATAAGTGTGAAAGAGCCGCCCCAGAGCAGGGCGAGCAACGCCAAGAGCGCCACGTCGCGCGCGGTCAACGTCGCGATCCGAGGGCGTCCGAGAACGTCAGTGGCTGGTCGCCGGCACGCACCGACATCGACGCAATGCATCACGCAGCGCTGCCGCCAATTCAACGCGCTCGGCGCTGGTCAGGAACGTTCCGACGGTCAATCGGCGGCCGTGCGACCCCAGCATCAAACGGCTGTCATGCGCGGTCGGGCGTTCGAGTTCAACCTGCAACCAATAGGGCTGAAAGTTCCACGATTGCACGGCGCCGCCCGGAGTCACGCGGCGAACCAACAAATTCGACGGCGTCAGCCGCAAAGTTTCGACCAAACGCCCGTCGCGATAATTGAGCCGAAAAGCGATATAGAGAAGCAAGACGTCAAGGCCCAAGAATCCGGCCACGGGCCACGCGCCGGCAATCAAGAACATCATCCCGGTGACAGCGCAGAAACCGCCGAACAGAGCCATCAAAATCAAAAAACCGCCACGATTGAGCGACCGATTCGGATGCAGAACTGCATCGAACAACAGGTCCTCGTCGGCGCGGGCGGCGCTTTGTAGCGTGTTGGCCGGGGCTGGTTCCGTCATCGGACTATGATAGGGTGTGGCCATCACCCAAGTCAAAGCGCCGCGCGGTGCCACGCGCGGCGATTGCCTCATGAGCAAAGCCCGAGCCAAACAGGTTTTTGATCGATTCGCGGCGGCGGATCCATCGCCAAAGGGCGAACTCGACTACGACAATCCGTTCACTCTGTTGGTCGCGGTGGTTTTGTCCGCGCAGGCCACGGACGTCGGCGTCAACAAAGCCACGCCGGCCTTGTTTGCGGCCGCCGATACGCCGGAAAAGATGGTCGCCTTGGGTGAGGATCGCGTGCGCGACCACATCAGGTCGATCGGGCTCTATCGTAACAAAGCAAAAAATGTCGTCGCCTTGAGCCAACGCTTGATCGACGCCTTTGATAGCGCGGTGCCGGCCGACCGCGCCGCGTTAGAGACCCTGCCGGGGGTCGGCCGCAAGACCGCCAACGTGGTGCTGAACATCGCCTTTGGCCAACCGACCATCGCCGTCGACACGCATTTGTTTCGAGTCTGCAACCGCACCGGGCTGGCGCCGGGAAAGACGCCTTTGGCCGTCGAAGAAAAACTTGAGAAAGTCGTCGCCGATGAACACAAACGGCATGCCCATCATTGGCTGATCCTGCATGGACGCTATGTATGCACGGCGCGCAAGCCGAATTGTCCCGGCTGCCTGATCAACGATTTGTGCCGCTACAAGGCGAAGACCGGCGCCGCGGCTTGACACGGCGCCGCGCCTGAGATGTTACAGGCGATCGCGACGCCGCAGCCGTTCCCAGATATGAACCATCAAAGCCGTGCCATAGACCGGCCCGGCCAGGTTCAGAAGCGGCACCCAAAAAACCACTGCAATGGCGACGCCGGCCAGCCAAATTCGGCCCCGATTGCGGCGCCGCGCGCGTGCGGCGGCGGCTGGCGACATCCGCCGTAGTGCCACCGCTTCGAAATACTCGCGGCCCAGCAACAGGCCGTTGACCGCGAAATAGAGCACAAACCCTGTGGCCAGAATCAATGGCAGGGTGACCAGATTGATCAGGGTCGACCAAACGACCAGGCGCACACCGGCAAGGACCACCGGCGTGATCGGCATTTTCGGCGCGGCGGGCAGCGCCGGATAGTGGCGGCGCTCCACTGCCGCGGCGATTCGGTCTTGGAAGATACCGGCCACCATGGTCGCGACCGGCGGAAATAGGATGAACGTCAACGTGATGCCGAGGCCGACACCCAAAATGCCCGCGACCCAATCGACCAGGCTGTTCAGCCAGCCGGTTTCGAACCAAGTGATACTGGTCAAAACGGTGCCCGCGGTCAGCCAGATAAGCACAAACAGGGCCGCCGTGACCGTTAGCACTTGCAACAGGATTCGGCGCAGTGCCGGATCGAACAGATCACCTAGCGCCGTGGTGACCGCACCGATCACCGTCGCCGCCTTTTGCGCGCGTTGTTGCGCAATTTGTCTGCCGCCATCATTGTCTCCCAACCAAACATTCGACTAATATTTACCGAATGCACCGTCCTCCGCCCGACAAATCTGTCTGCTGTGCGCATTGTTCCGGCCCACGGCCAATCATGATGAGGCCGCGGGGTGGTCTGTGACGAAATCTGACCAGACGGCGGAGGCCTCGGTTTCGGATGGGCGCGCTCTGTTTGTGACCAAGATCATGCCGGTGTTTCGTGCTCATGGATATGACGGCACCAGCCTGGCCCAGTTGGCGGCCGCCTGCGGGGTGCGCAAAGCGAGCCTCTATCACCACTTTCCGGGCGGCAAAGACGAGATCGCCAACGCGGCGTTGGATCATTGCGCCGCCTGGTTCGACGATCATGTCTTTCGCCCGTTACGGTCCGACCAGCGGCCGGCGGCGCGCTTTGCCGCCATGCTCGACACGCTGGACGACCATTATCAAACTGGCGCCGCGCCGTGCTTGTTTGGCGCCTTCGCGACAACCGCCACACGTGATCGATTTGCAACAAAAATTGCCGATTTCTTCGCGGCCTGGATTGCCAGCTTGGGCGCGACCCTGACCGACGGCGGCGTGCCGCCGGAAGACGCGGTGCGCCGGGCGGCCGATATTGTCATGGATATTGAGGGCGCGATTCTCATGTCCCGGGCTTTGGGAACGACAGGGCCTTTTCGCCGATTGATAAGGCGGCTTCAGTCGGGATTGCCGGCGCCGGCCGCAGGCGCCGACCACGACGCGACCGAAAGCGATCAGGCGCCGATCCGCCTTGCCGCGCACGGGTGAGTCACGGGATCTTGGCGGGTGGTCTTGTTCGCCCCTGGGCGGCAGCTATACTGCGCGCGAATTGCACCGCCGTGCGCCGCGCGCGGGACTGGTTTTGTTGACCCCATATTGCACCTAGGATCGCCATGACCCAATCCATCACCGACGTGATCGGCATCGGCAACGCCATCGTCGACGTGCTCAGCCACGCCGAGGACGATTTCCTGGTCAGTCACGGCTTGACCAAGGGGGTCATGACGTTGATCGACGCCGAACAGGCCAACCGCCTGTACGATAATATGGGCCCGGGTGTGGAAATGTCGGGGGGTTCCGCCGCCAACACCATCGCCGGTTTGGCGTCATTGGGCGGCCACGGCGCGTTTGTAGGCAAGGTTTGCGACGACCAGCTCGGCAAGGTCTTTCGCCACGATATTCGGTCATTGGGCGTCGCGTTCGACACGTCGGCGGTGCACGACAGCGCGCCGACGGCGCGTTGCCTGATTTTGGTGACCCCCGACGCACAGCGGACCATGAACACCTATCTGGGCGCCTGCGTCGAATTGGGACCTAACGATATTGACCCGGCGACGATCGCCGGTGCCAAGATCACCTATTTGGAAGGCTATTTGTGGGACCCGCCCGGCGCCAAAGACGCATTTCGCAAGGCTGTCGACATCGCGCGCCAAGCCGATCGTAAAGTCGCGCTATCGCTGTCTGACCCGTTTTGTGTTGATCGATATCGCCATGAATTCCGCGAATTGGTCGAACATGGTGTCGATATCGTGTTCGCCAACGAGGACGAGCTGAAATCTTTGTACGAAGTCGAAACGTTTGACGAAGGTCTGCAACATATTCGCGGCCACTGCGAAATCGCGGCTTTGACGCGCAGCGAAAAGGGATCTGTGGTCGTTTCCGGCGATGAGATCCATGTTGTCGACGCGATCCCCGTCGATCACGTGGTCGATACCACAGGGGCCGGCGATCTTTATGCCGCCGGCGTGCTCTTCGGTCTGACGCAAGGATTGTCGCTGTATGACTGTGGCCGGATCGGCGGCATCGCCGCGGCCGAGGTGATCAGCCATTTTGGTGCCCGACCCGAGGTGCCTCTGTCGTCTCTGATCTAGGGCTTGTTGAGAATTAGGATTCCCATGGTGTTGTATTTGTGATTCAAGCTTCCTTTTGGGGGCTTTGATGACGCGTACAGTACTTTCAGACGATCAATGGGCCAAGATGGAGCCGCATTGCTTAGGCAAGCGGACTGATCCGGGCCGCAGTGGTGATAACAACCGGTTGTTTGTCGAAGGGGTTTTGTGGAAGGCGCGGACGGGCAGTCCTTGGCGCGATCTTCCTGAAGAATTCGGCAAGTGGAACACGGTATTCAAGCGGTTTGACGATTGGTCGAAGGCGGGCGTTTTCGAACGCCTCTTTGCCGCGGTCTCGGATGACCCTGATATGGAATATGCCATGATCGACGCCACCATTGTTCCGGTCCACCGCCACGGACACGGCGCAAAAGGGGGACTCAAAATCAAGCCATCGGCAAGTCGAAGGGAGGCTGGACCACCAAAATCCTTGCGCTGACGGATGGCTTGGGAAATCTCGTACGCTTTGTCCTGCTGGCGGGAAACCGTTACGATACGGTCGGTGTTGCGCCGCTAATCGAAGACATCGAATTCGACGCAGTGCTGGCCGATAAAGCATTCGATTCCAACTGGATCATCGAAGAGATGAATGAACGCGGGGCGCAGATCGTCATTTCGCAACGCCCCCAGAGGTTGGCCCCTCTCAAGATTGATCTGGAGATCTACAAGTGGCGCCACCTGATCGAAAACTTCTTTGCGAAGCTCAAGGAATTCAAAGCGGTCGCCATGCGTTGCGAAAAGACAGATCGTAACTTTTGTTCCATGATTCACGCATGCGCCGCGGTCATCAATTCTCGATGAATCTCAACAAGCCCTAGAGCAGTGTCCGACAATATTGAACCATTCTGCCGGCGCGCATTTTCGCCAAGATCAAGTCGCTGTCCGCAGGGCGTATCGGGCATACGGCCAAGGACGGCGACCACTTTGTCGGGCGGCTTGCCCGATGCGCCAGCGTCGCGCTGCGCCGCCCTTCAGGTGGATCGCCACACCGGGCCGCGAACGGAATTGGTTTAATATTGTCGGACACTGCTCTTGCCATGGTTGCGGACTCCTGACCGGCAGCGCAATTTGTTTACCGGCAGCTGTTAAGGGAAACGGCTGGACCGGACCATGAACGAGATTGCCCCCACACCGCGGTCACGGATCGCCTTATGGCTGGATGCCACCGCGGTCTATCGTGAACCGCGCGTTATCGCCATTTTGCTGCTGGGCTTTTCCAGTGGCCTGCCGCTGCTGCTGACCGCCAGCACGCTGTCAATCTGGTTGACCGAAGTTGGTGTCGATCTGACCACGATCGGCCTGTTCGCCATTGTCGCGACGCCCTATAGCCTCAAATTCTTGTGGTCACCGATTATTGATCGGGTGCGGCTGCCGATCCTGGACCGCCTGCTGGGGCGGCGGCGCAGCTGGCTGATTACGACGCAGGTTCTTTTGATGGCGACATTGATCGCGCTCGGCGCCAGCCGGCCCGGGGTCGATGCCGGTTGGACCGCGCTGCTCGCTTTTTTTGTGGCTTTTGCCTCCGCCAGCCAAGATATCGTTGTCGATGCGTTTCGAATTGAGTCCCTTGACGAACGGCAATTCGGCGCGGGCGCGGCCATGTATGTGTTCGGCTATCGAGTCGCGTTACTGGTGGCGGGCGCGGGCGCCCTGTATGCGGCCAGCTACACCAGTTGGCTTGTCACTTATGCTCTGATGGCAGCGATGATTTTGGTCGGCGTCGTGACGGTGCTGTTGAGCACCGAACCAGAGCGCCATATCGATCAAGCGACCGCGGACTTGGAGGCACGCGGCCACCAGGCGCTGCGGCGCTTGACACGCCTGCCGGGTTGGCTTGCCGATGCCGGAGCTTGGTTCTATGTCGCTGTGGTGTGCCCATTTGCCGAGTTCCTGACACGCGCCGGCCAAATGGCCGTACCGATTCTTTTGTTCATTATGCTCTACAAGTTCGGTGACACCCTGGCCGGCACCATGACCAATCCATTCTTGGTCAAGATCGGTTTCACCAAGGAAGAGATCGCGCAGGTGGCCAAGATCTTTGGCTTCACAGCGACGTTGGCTGGGTTGGGGCTGGGTGGATTGTTGATCAATGGACTCGGCGTACTGCGCAGCCTTTGGATCTGCGGCATATTGCAGATGTTTTCCAACCTGATGTTTGCCATACAAGCAATGGCAGGAGCGCATTTGGGTGTGCTGGCAGTGACCATTGGGGTCGAAAACCTGGCGGCGGGCATGGGCACGGCGGCCTTTGTCGCCTATATGTCGAGCCTGTGCAATGTCTCCTACACAGCAACCCAATATGCCTTGCTGACCTCATTTATGGCGGTGGCCCGCACCTGGCTGGCGTCGCCGGCTGGTTGGTTGGTCGACCATATCGATTGGTCGGGTGGGGCGGCCGCGCTGGGCCTCGCATTGTCGGCGGAATTGGGCAGCCGGATCGACTGGTTCGGCTTCTTTCTGCTGACCACGGTGGCGGCCATCCCCGGCTTGGTCTTGCTGTTATGGCTTTCGGTGCGTATGAGTGGTCAAACGCAGCAAGGCGCGGGCGCGGCCAACGCGGCTGAGTGAGCTTTTTTGGGAGGTTTCCAATGCGGGTTGGCGTACCGAAAGAAACTAAGGATCAGGAGTATCGAGTCGGTTTGGTGCCCGGCAGCGTGCGCGAACTGGTCCACAATGGCCACCACGTCATGGTCGAGACCAATGCCGGGCATGCCATCGGACTTGACGACCATGACTATGTCGCCGCCGGTGCGGAGATCGTCACCACCGCGGCCGCGGTTTTTGAGCGCGCCGAACTGATCGTCAAAGTCAAGGAGCCGCAGGCGCAAGAAATTGACATGCTGCGCAGGGGCCAGGTCCTGTTCACCTATTTGCATTTGGCCGCCGATAGAAACCTGACCGACGGCCTGTTGGCCAGCGGCGTCACCGGCGTTGCCTATGAAACCGTCACCGACGATCGCGGTCGACTGCCGTTGTTGGCGCCGATGAGCGAGGTGGCTGGGCGGATGTCGATACAGGCCGGCGCCCATTGCCTGGAAATCGCCCAAGGCGGCCGCGGCCTGTTGCTGGGCGGCGTGCCCGGCGTTGCCGCGGCGCGGGTTGTGGTGCTGGGCGGCGGCTTCGTCGGCACCAACGCGGCGCGCATGGCGATGGGCATGGAAGCGCATGTCACCGTTATCGATAAGTCATTGGAGCGGCTGCAGGCGCTGGACTTTCAGTTCGGACCGATGCTGAACACGATTTATTCAACTGTCGACAATATCGAGCAACATGTCAGCCAAGCCGACCTGGTCATCGGCGCGGTGTTGATCCCAGGCGCGGGCGCACCGAAATTGATCACGCGCGAAATGGTCGCGGGCATGCGCCGCGGCTCGGTGATCGTCGATGTCGCGATTGACCAAGGCGGCTGTTCGGAAACCAGCCGACCTACCAGTCACACGGATCCCATCTACACCGTCGACGAGGTGGTGCATTATTGCGTCACCAACATGCCCGGCGCGGTCAGCCGCACATCAACCTTTGCCCTGAACAACGCGACATTGCCGTTCGTTTTGCGCTTGGCCAACGACGGGTGGCGCGATGCGTTGGCCGCAGACAACAATTTCCGCAATGGGCTGAATTTGCATGCGGGGCGGGTCACCCATCCCGCGGTCGCCGAAGAATTCAACCTTGAATGCGCGGCATGGGACGACTTGGTCGCCCTTGATTGAGAACAGCGTCTGGCTCGGCGTCACCGGACGCCGTCTAATGGGCGCTGTCGGCCTCCAAGGCGTAGCCCGCGGCGCGGACCGTGCGGATCAGATCGGCTTCACCGGGCGCGTTCAGAACCTTGCGCAACCGACGAATATGCACATCGACCGTGCGCGGCTCCACACACACGTCGGCACCCCACACGGAGTCTAACAAGCGTTCGCGCGAAAAGACCCGGCGTGGGTTCTCCATCAGATGGCGCAGAAGGCGGAATTCCGTTGGCCCCAAACGGAGCGGCCGGCCGGCGCGTTTGACACGATAGGTGTCAAGTTCCATTTCGACGTCGGCATAGGTGAGTTTGTCTTCCGACAACGCGGGACGACTGCGCCGCAACACTGCGCGCACCCGCGCCAGCAATTCTTCCTGGGAAAACGGCTTGGTCATATAGTCGTCGGCGCCACTCTCGAATCCGCGAATCCGATCGGTTTCTTCGCCGCGCGCGGTCAACATGATGATCGGCAGCGCCTTTGTCTCGCGCCGCCGGCGCAGCATGCGACATACTTCCAGGCCGGAGATCGACGGCAACATCCAATCCAAAATCACCAGATCAGGTGTTTCTTCGTCGATCATTATCAGGGCTTGATCGCCGTCGTCGGCATGACGAACACGAAATCCATGGTGCTCCAAATTGTAGCGCAGAAGTTCGGAAATTCCTGGTTCGTCTTCGACAAGTAAGATCGATGGCTTCATCATTGTTGGTTCCGTTTCGCGTGGTCCGGTCGCGACGCACCGCCAATCGCGGGCGTCCCTGCGCACATTATTCCTCGTCCGGCGCCTTTTCGGGCACGCCTGATAACATGGCTTCGCCGAGCATCGAGGTAAAATCCGCCTTACGCCGCTCACCCATCACACGGCTACCGGTCAGCATGTAGTTAATCGTTTCCGCCATGTTGGTGGCGTGATCGGCGATCCGTTCCAAATTCTTGGCAACAAACATCAGATGCGTGCACGCCGTGATGTTGCGCGGATCCTCAAACATATAGGTGAGCAACTGTCGAAAAAGACCGTTGTAGATCTGATCAACTTCCTCATCCTTGTTCCACACCGCCAATGCCTTGTCCAAATCGCGCTCGACATAGGCATCGAGGACGTCTTTGACCATACGCTGCACGGCGTCGGCCATCCGCGGGATCAGCCAAATCGTCGAGAACTCACGGGTCTGCGACAACGCGATCGATCGCTTGGCGATATTCGCCGCCAGATCGCCCATCCGCTCCAAGTCCGCAGCCAGCCGCAAAGCGCCGACAATCGAACGAAGGTCCACCGCCATCGGCTGGCGCAGCGCCAACAACGTGGTGGCCTGCCGCTCAACATCCAATTCTAACTCGTCGATGGCCCGGTCATTGCCGACAATCCGTTCGGCCTGCATGCTGTCGCGCTTGACAACATTGCTGACCGCCGCCGCAACTTGGTTTTCGACCAGCCCACCAATTTGTAGTATCGTATTGGTTAGTGTTGATAATTCATCGTCATAAGCGCGGACGGTATGTTCACTGGCCATGATATTCTATCCGTATTGACAGGTTCGACCTAGCCAAAGCGCCCGGTGATATAGTCCTGCGTGCGCGAATCCGTTGGATTGGTAAATATGCCCTCGGTATTCGCGAATTCAACCAGTTCGCCCAAATGGAAAAACGCGGTTCTCTGCGACACCCGCGCGGCTTGCTGCATATTGTGCGTGACGATGACGATACTGTACTGAGTTTTCAATTCATCGATCAGTTCTTCGATATGGGCCGTCGCTATGGGATCCAGAGCCGAACAGGGTTCATCCATCAAAATCATTTCCGGATTGATGGCAATGGCGCGGGCAATGCAAAGCCTTTGTTGTTGACCGCCAGAAATTCCGGTGCCGGGCTGATCGAGCCGGTCGTTGACTTCTTTCCACAGGCCGGCGCGCCGCAAGCTGCTTTCGACGATTTCGTCCAAACGCTCCCGATTGCGCGCAAGCCCGTGAATCCGGGGACCGTAGGCGACATTCTCATAAATCGATTTCGGAAACGGATTGGGCTTCTGAAACACCATGCCGACCTTGGTCCGAAGCTGCACCACGTCAATGCGTTTGTCATAGATGTCGTAACCGTCCAAGGTGATCTTGCCGGTCACGCGGCAGCCATCGATGGTGTCGTTCATGCGGTTAAGGCATCTCAAAAAAGTCGATTTGCCGCAACCGGACGGGCCGATAAAGGCGGTGACCTCCTTGTCGCGTATGTCGAGGTCAACATCGATGATGGCGCGCTTCTCGCCATAGTAGACGTTGACCTTGCGCGACGTTGATTTGATCGGCGCCGCAGCGCTGTCCTGGGACGGTGGCGCAGTCTCGGTCATCGACCCGAAGTCCTCCGCTTGATGGGCTTGATACAGCTGCATTGTTACCACCGACGTTCAAACTTGTTGCGCAAATAGACGGCGGCCGCGTTCATGATGACCAAAAAAGCCATCAAAACCATGATCGCGGCCGACGATTTCTCGATAAAACCACGCTCCGGGCTATCCGACCACAAGTAGATCTGCACCGGCAAGACAGTCGCCGGGTCAAGCGGGCCGCCCGGCACGTCGACGATAAAAGCAACCATGCCGATCATCAGCAACGGCGCCGTTTCACCAAGCGCCCCGGCCAAGCCAATGATCGTGCCGGTCAAAATGCCGGGCATCGCCAACGGCAAAACGTGATGGGTGACCACTTGCATGCGCGAAGCGCCAACACCCAAAGCGGCGTCACGAATCGACGGCGGCACAGACTTCAGCGCGGCGCGCCCTGCGATGATCACGGTCGGCATGGTCATCAGCGCCAAGACCATGCCGCCGACCAGCGGGGCTGAACGGGGCAGGCCAAACACATTGAGAAAGACCGCCAGCCCCAGCAAGCCGAACACGATCGACGGCACGGCCGCCAGATTGTTGATGTTGACCTCGATCAACCGGGTAAGGCGATTGCGCGGTGCGAATTCCTCCAAATACAACGCGGCCATAACCGCCACCGGCACCGCGAACAGCAGACACACCAGCATGGTCCAGAACGAGCCGACCATGGCCCCCAAGACGCCGGCCAGTTCGGGCTCACGCGAGTCGCCATTTGAGAACAGCCGGGTATTGAACACCGTGCGAATGCGGTCGTCGCCGTCCAGCACATCGAACCACCCGATCTGTTGGTCCGAGACCCGGCGGTCGGACTCGGGCACATCGCGCGCGATCGCGCCTTTGGAAAACATGTCGATATCGCTGGAGGCGGCGATCCAAATCGGCTGGGTGGTGCCGATGAGGGATATATCGTCGAGAACAACTTGCCGCACATTTAAGTCGGCGCCAAAGCTCACCAGTTTGACGAGCGCGCGTTTGCCGCGCCGATCCGTCACGTCGGGAAACGCGGCATACATGGCTTTCTTGACCAGGCCGGCGAAATCTGCCCGGCGGATCTGATCGACATCGCCCGCCCCGGTTGGGTCGATCACCTCGGCATCCAGATAGATGTCGAGCAAAACTTCGGTCGAACGAAACGCGCCGTAGCCCTTGCCGACAATGGTGATCACCAAAACCGCCAGCGCCAGGACCGCCGTCGACACCGCGATCACGCCGTACATCTTAAAACGCCGCTCGGCCGCGTAGCGCTTGCGGATTCCGGCCGGGGCAAACTTGTCGCCGGCCAGCGAGATGCGGCTGGGCTCAGCCAACTCAGTCATATTTCTCTCGATATTTGTCGACCACACGCAAGGCGATGACATTGAGGCACAGCGTGATCAAAAACAGCATCAGCCCAAGCGCGAACGCGGCCAAGGTCTTGGCGCTGTCAAATTCCTGGTCGCCAACCAATAGCGTGACAATCTGCACCGTAACCGTGGTGACGGCTTCGAACGGATTGGCGGTCAGGTTGGCCGCCAGACCAGCCGCCATGACCACGATCATGGTCTCGCCGATCGCACGTGAAACCGCCAGCAAGACTGACCCGACAATGCCCGGCAGGGCCGCCGGCAAGACGACCCGCTTGATGGTTTCTGATTTTGTTGCCCCCATGGCATAGGACCCATCGCGCAGCGTTTGCGGCACGGCATTGATCACGTCATCCGATAGAGACGACACGAAGGGAATGATCATGATCCCCATAACCAAGCCCGCCGCCAACGCACTTTCGGACGCGACGCTGAGACCAACCGATTCCCCGAAATTGCGGATCATGGGGGCAACCGTGATCGCGGCAAAAAAGCCGTAAACGACGGTCGGCACGCCCGCCAATATTTCAAGCGCCGGTTTAACCGCGCTGCGCACGGCAACGGGCGCATAGTCGGACAAATAAACTGCTGACATCAGGCCGACGGGCACCGCCACTAACATGGCAAGCAGCGTGATCAGCATGGTGCCAGCAAAAAGCGGCACGGCGCCAAAAACGCCGGTGGACCCGACCTGATCGGCGCGCAAGGCTGTTTGCGGACTCCATTCAATGCCGAACAGAAAATCCATAAGCGGCACTTTGCCGAAGAACCGGATCGATTCGAACAAAAGCGACAAAACTATGCCAACCGTGGTCAAAATGGCGATCAACGAACAAACGATCAGCGCGATCATGACAACGCGTTCAACCACATTTCGCGCCCTGAGTTGGGGCACCACCATACGTTGACCAATTGTCAGCCCGGCAACTGCCAAGGCCAAGGCCACTCCTACGAGCGCCCAATCGCCGGTGCTGTTGATCTGTCGGTATCGTTCGGCGGCCGCCGCGATGTCTGGGTCGCCCTGGTCGCGCACCACATCGCCCGCCGCCATGTTCTTGATGTCGTTCAGGACCAAGCCACGTTCTTGCAACGGCAGCGCCTGCATCTCCTTCGGCAGGCTCGAGATGATCAGAGAATTAGCGACAATCGGCTGGATGATCAGCCAGCCGGCGAACAATATAAAGGCAGGAACGCCACACCAAATGGCAACATACGAGCCATAGTAGCTCGGCAATGAATGCAAATGTTGGATGTCACCAGAGACCGCGGCCACGGATCGCGCACGCCCCAGATAGTAGCCGCCAAGCGCAAGAACCAACAGGACGATTGCCAGTATCGGTAACGACATTATGGGCGATCCTCGTTGCGCGTACCCGGCGCGGCGCAGTTGGGGTGGCGGGCCCGCCTTGACTGGGACCCGCCGGTTCCGGGCTACATGGTCAACGGCGTCATGCTGTTGGCCGATTGGTTGAACGAATCGCGCTCTTCGTCCGGCATGGGAATCAGGCCCTTGTCAGCCAGATAACCGTCCGGACCCCAAGCTTTGTCGCTGGTGAATTCGGCCACATAGTCGGCGATCCCGGGGATCACGCCGACATGGGCGTTCTTGACGTAGAAGTACAGCGAGCGGGAAATCGGATATTCGCCGTCGGCGATGGCTTCGAACGTGGGCTCGACACCGCCGACCAAACTACCTTGCACGCTATCCAAATTCTGATCCAAAAAACTGTAGCCGAACACGCCATAGGCGTCCGGATTGGCAACCAGTTTTTGCACGATCAAAACGTCGTTCTCGCCGGCTTCGACATAGGCGCCATCCTCGCGGACGCCGTGGCAGATCGCCTTGTAACGTTGTTTGTCTTCTTTCTTCAGTGCCTTGATGGCCTCGAAGGTCTTGCAGCCGCCCTCCATGGCCAGCTCAGCGAACGCATCCCGCGTGCCGGAGGTCGGCGGTGGACCGAGCACTTCGATCTTCTTGTCCGGCAGGGTCGGATCGATGTCACGCCATTTTTGATACGGATTATCGATCAGCGTTGCGCCGCTCTCGTCGCCAGGCACGGTCTTGGCCAAAGCCAACCATAGCAGGCGCAGAGTCAATTCGGCTCTGGGTGCGTTCTTCGAATTGGCGACGACGATGCCGTCATAACCAATCTTAACTTCCGTGATCTCGGTGACCCCGTTATTGCCACAATTCTCGACTTCGGACGTCTTGATGCGGCGCGAAGCATTGGTGATATCGGGGTGCTCGGCGCCAAGCCCGGCGCAGAACAATTTCAATCCACCACCGGAGCCGGTGCTTTCTACGACCGGCGTCTTGAAGTCCGTGGTTTTGCCGAATTGTTCCGAGACAGCCGTGGCAAACGGAAACACGGTCGACGAGCCGACGACGCGGATTTGATCGCGGGCTTGCGCCGCCGTGACGGCCATGACGGAGACGACGCCGGCGAAGATGGTAGTCCTGATCATCGAACGGTTGCTCCTATTTTCAGCCAAAGGAAGTAGGGAACGGATGGCGCGATGCGGTGCCCCGGCTTGGTCTGGGACGCGACACGCGTGGCGAATTCATAGGCGCGTTAGGCGGAGATAGTGTGACGTTTATGTTACGGTTTTGTGACAGGCGCCAACATCGTGGGATCCGGCACCGGCCGCAACAGAACGGTAAATGTGCTGCCCACGCCGACCTCGCTTTCGATCTCCAAACGCCCACGGTGGCGATTGACGATATGTTTGACAATCGCAAGACCTAATCCGGTGCCACCCATAGCGCGCGAGCGCGCTGTATCGACGCGATAGAACCGTTCGGTCAAACGGGGCAGGTGATCGGCCGGAATACCGGGGCCCCGATCGGCGATCGAAACGCTGACGGCGGGATTGCGCCCATCGCCGTCGGCAACATCGAAGGCTGCGTCTTGATGGCGCGCGCGAATCGTTACGACCTTGCCGTCACCACCATATTTGATGGCGTTGTCGACCAGGTTCTGAAAGACTTGACCCAATTCATCGCTATCGCCGATCACCTCGGGTAGATTGCTTGGCGCATCCAAGTCGAGCGTCACATCAAGGCTGGTGGCCTTCCATTCGAGCAAGCGGCAGGTTTGCCCAAGCAACGCGCTCAGCGAAACTGAATCGGTGGGTATTTCATGCTCACTCAATTCAATGCGCGACAAAGACAGCAGGTCTTCGACCAGCCGTGCAATGCGGGCGGCGTGATCGTCCATGAGTTTGAGAAAGCGTTCGCGGGCGGCCGCATCGTCACGGGCCGGTCCACGCAGGGTTTCGATGACTCCGATCAATGTCGTAAGCGGTGTGCGAATTTCGTGGCTGGCATTGGCGACAAAATCGGCGCGCAATTGCTCGGAGCGTCGGATCGCGGTGATGTCGTGGAGCGCAATCAGCAAAATACTGCCGTCGGGCGCTTCCGTGGATAACGCCTGGATGTGCGCCATCACGTGCCGGCGGGTGGCATCGGAGACGATGAATTCCACATCCTGCTGTGGGCCGCCGGCAAGCACGACGTCAGTCGCCTCCAGCAGCTCCGGCTCGCGTAACCAAGTTGCCAAGTCACCACCGGCGGTCGCACGCCCCAACAAGGTCTCCGCCGCGCGATTGGCGCGCACGATCGCGCGATCCTTGTTGAGCAACAGAAGCGCGTCCGGCCACGCATTGAGAATCGCATCGTTGGCGGCCAACAGCGCGCGCAGTTGATCGGTGTGGTGGCGCCAGGCGCGGTCCATGCGGCGCACCGCGGTCGAGACCTCGCGCGCCAGCGGCACCTGGCCAAAGCGCGGCGGCCGTTCGAGGCGACCACTTGTCAAGCTATCGACATAACCACCGAGCCCATCAAGACCGGCGAACAGCGGCCAAAGGAACAACGCGGCGCCGCCGAGAGTCACGGCCCAACCAATCACGGCTGTCGCCCAATGCAACCAACCGCCCAAAGCCAGCACGATAAAGACGATGGTGCCCGGTAGCCCGACCACGGCCAGTGTCCGCACCAAGCGTCGGGCCGCGGCCTGGCGCGGTGGCATCAGCCTTCCCTCACGCGGCGGACGTCCGCCAGCGCGCGGCTATGCCCGTCGGCGGGCGCGCGCTTTGGCCAGATCGGCCGGCGGTGGCGCCTCGATACGGGCAGCATCCAACGCCGCGAACGCCGCCATGTTGACCATTTCCGCCACGGTCGCGCTCATCGGCACGATCTGCGCGGCCCGCGCCAGGCCCGACAGAAACGGGCCAACCACGGTACCACCACCCAATTCCTGGAGCAGTTTGGTGGCAATATTGGCGCTGTGCAGGGCCGGCATGATCAGCACATTGGCGGGACCGGACAAGCGGCAGAAGGGATAGATGTTGAGCAAATCAGGGTTGAGCGCGACGTCGGCGGCGATCTCGCCGTCATACTCGAAATCGACGTCGCGTGAATCGAGCACGTCGACCGCGTCGATGATTCGCCGCGCCGATTGCAATGGGGGATTGCCGAAGTTCGAGTAGGACAACAACGCCACGCGCGGTTCATGACCCATCGATCGCGCTTTGGCTGCCGCCTGGCAGGCAATATCCGCCAACTCCTCGGCGGTCGGCAGCGCATGTACCGTGGAATCGGCGATAAACACGGTTTTACCACGCGCCAGCATCATGGTCAGGCCAATCACCCGTTTGCCCGGCTTGGGATCGATGACCCGGCGGATGTCGGCCAACGCCACATAAGAGCTGCGCGTCAGCCCGGTGATCATGGCATCGGCGTGGCTCATGGCAACGATGCAGGCGGCGAACACATTGCGGTCCTGATTGACCAATCGCTGACAGTCGCGCCGCAGATAGCCCTGCCGTTGCAAGCGGCGGTACAAAAAGTCCGTGTAAGCCTCGTTGTGCCGGCTGAGCCGCGCATTGTGAATTTCCAACCCATCCGGCTGACGCAACCCGATCCGCGCCATGGTTTCGAAAATGCGGTTCTCGCGACCTATCAGGATCGGTGTGCCGAAGCCGTTGGCGTGCCATTGCACCGCCGCCCGGATCACTTGTTCCTCTTCGCCTTCGGCAAACACCATGCGCGCCGGGTTGGCACGCACCGCTTCCAGAATTCGATGCATGCTGTTGGCGGTGGGATCCAAACGCGAGCGCAAGGTCAGACGATAGCTTTCCTCGTCTTCAGTGGGTTTGCCGGCAACCCCGCTGGCAATGGCGGCGCGCGCCACCGCCGCCGGTACCGCTTCGATCAAACGCGGGTCGAATGGTTTGGGAATAACATAGTCGGGCCCGTATTGCAGCCGCTGGGCCGAATAGGCCGCCGCCACTTCATCGGGCACATCTTCGCGCGCCAATGCCGCCAATGCGTCGGCCGCCGCGATCTTCATGGCGTCGTTTATGGTGCTGGCGCGCACGTCCAAGGCGCCACGGAAGATGTAGGGAAAACCCAAAACATTATTGACTTGATTGGCATAATCCGACCGGCCGGTCGCCATGATCGCATCGTCGCGCACCGCGCGCACCGCCTCGGGCGTGATCTCCGGATCCGGATTGGCCATGGCGAAAATAATCGGCTTGTCGGCCATGCTGGCGACCATGTCCGGGGTCATCGCGCCCTTGGCCGAAAGACCGAAAAACACGTCGGCGCCTTTGACCGCTTCGGCCAGCGTACGGTCCTTGGTGTCGATCGCATGGCCCGATTTCCATTGGTTTAGACCCGCGGTGCGCCCTCGATAGATGACACCGCGCGTGTCGCACAGAACGGCATTCTGTGGCGGCAGGCCCATGACCTTGAGCAATTCCAGGCACGCAATGCCCGCCGAGCCGGCGCCGTTAACAACAATCTTGATGTCTTCCAACTTGCGATCGGTCAAATGGACGGCATTGATCAAGCCGGCCGCGGCAATGATCGCAGTGCCATGTTGGTCATCGTGAAACACCGGAATATCCATCGCTTCCCGCAAACGCTCTTCGATCACAAAGCATTCGGGCGCTTTGATGTCTTCCAAATTGATGCCACCCCAGCTTTTGCCGAGAAAACGCACACAATTGACAAATTCGTCGACATCCTCCGTATCGACTTCCAGATCGATGGCGTCTATGTCGGCGAACCGCTTGAACAGTACGGCCTTGCCTTCCATCACCGGCTTCGACGCCAGGGCGCCCAAATTGCCCAGCCCCAAAACCGCGGTGCCGTTCGAAATTACCGCCACCATATTGCCTTTTGAGGTGTAGTCGTACGCCAGGGCGTTTTCATTGCGGATGCGCAAGCACGGGGCCGCCACACCGGGCGAATAAGCCAGCGACAGTTCGCGAGCCGTGGTCAGGGGTTTGCTGGCGCGCACCTCCAATTTGCCCGGCTTACCGTCAGCATGAAACGCCAACGCATCGTCGTCGGACGCAACATAAGTCGAGCTGGATTCGGGCATCGTCGTATTCACCGTTCCTGGGATTGCCTAAGGCGGCAGCGCCGCGATTCATCACTGTAGAGCGCCGCATTGGCGCCGTAAAGCATGGCGCGGCGGCGCACGCGGGCTTGTGGTATGGTGCGGGCGATGGCGTCCGATCGCACCGCCGTCGGGTCTCGCAGGTTACGCCGTAGCGGTGCCGGTGAGTCCAAACCCGGCGTCACACCCATGTTTGTCCAATATCTCGATATCAAGCAGTCGCATCCCGACAGCCTGCTGTTCTTTCGCATGGGCGATTTCTACGAGATGTTTTTCGATGACGCCGTCGCCGCCGCGGCCGCGCTCGATATCGCCCTGACCAAGCGCGGCCAATATCGCGGCGAACCGGTGCCGATGTGTGGTGTGCCCGCGCACAGCCATGAAAGCTATCTGCAGCGCTTGATACGCAAGGGCTTCAAGGTTGCGATTTGCGAGCAGACCGAAGATCCGGCCACGGCCCGCCGGCGCGGCAGCAAGGCCTTGGTCAATCGCGACGTTGTTCGGGTGGTCACAGCCGGGACGCTGACCGAAGACGCGCTTTTGGAGTCGCGCGCCAACAATCACCTCGCGGCCTTGGCGCGGGCTGGCGGCGGCTTCGCATTGGCTTGGCTTGATATGTCGACAGGCGACTTCGCGGTTGCCGAAGCCGACCCCGCTGGTCTGGGCGCGTTGCTCGCCCAGGTGGCCCCGGGGGAACTGCTGGTCGCCGAAGCGCTCCTTGACGGTGGGCCGATGGCAACCGCACTGGCGCCGTGGCGCGCCGACATCACCGCATTGCCGCAAGCCCGCTTCGACGGCACCAACGCCGCCCGCCATCTGCTTAACCACTTCGAAGTCGCCACAATGGAGTCCTTTGGTGGCTACAGCCGCGCGGAGATTACGGCGGCAGGCGTGCTCATCGACTATGTCGCGTTGACCCAAAAGGGCCAGATGCCGCGTCTGACACCGCCGCGCCGCCAACTGCCGCGCATGGTGATGGCGATCGATGCCGCGACTCGACGCAATTTGGAATTGACGCAGGCGATCTCGGGCGAACGGGCGCACACGTTGCTGAAAGCCATTGATCGCACGCTCACCGGTGCCGGCGCGCGGCTTTTGGCAGCGCGCCTGGCCGCGCCGTTAACCGATCGGGCCGCGATCGAAACCCGGCTTGAAGCGGTCGCCGCCTGTGTCGTCACAGCACAAGTTCGTCAGCTGATTCGCGACCGATTGCGGGGCGCCCCCGATTTAGAGCGCGGCTTCAACCGATTGATGCTGGGCCGCGGCGGCCCCCGCGATTTGGCCGCCGTGCGCGACGCGTTGGCGCGTGCCGACGGCCTGCGTCACGAGCTGACCGGCCGCGGCGCCCCCGCCGCCATCACCGCGTTGCAAGCCGAAGCCACAGCACTCGGTAGCCACGAAACCCTGGTCGATCGCCTAAGCCGGGCCTTGGCAGACGAACTGCCCCTGGCGGCGCGCGACGGCGGTTTCATCGCGCCCGGCTATGCCGCCGAGCTGGACAACTTGCGGACCTTGCGCGACCAAAGCCGCCGCCTGGTGGTGGAGCTGGAAGCGCGCTACCGCCAGCAGACCGGGATCAACGCGCTAAAACTCCGCCATAACAACATGCTCGGCTACTATGTCGAAGTGCCCCAGGCCCATGTCGAGAAGCTGAGCGGGCGTCCGGACCAAGCCTTCATACACCGCCAGACACTGGCCAACGCGGCGCGATTTGCCACGGCCGAACTCAGCCAGCTGGAACAAGAGATCGCCAGCGCGGCAGAACGGGCTTTGGCCCTGGAGCTGACGCTGATGGACGACTTGATCGGCGAGGTGCGTGCCCGGGGCGATGCGATCGCCGCCGCCGCGCGCGCGATGGCCACGCTGGATGTAGCCGCCGCATTGGCCGAACTGGCGATCGAACATCGTTATTGCCGCCCCGAAATCGTCGATTCGACGGAATTTGTTATCGTCGGCGGCCGCCACCCGGTGGTCGAGCAACTCGCGGTCGCGCAAGACCCCGGCGGCGACGGTTTTGTCGCCAATGACTGCACGCTCGGCGATGATGACCGATTATGGTTGTTGACCGGGCCCAACATGGCCGGCAAAAGCACTTTCTTGCGCCAGAACGCCTTGATCGCGATTTTGGCGCAAATGGGTGCGTTTGTGCCGGCCACGCACGCACGGATTGGCATAATCGACCGTCTGTTCAGCCGCGTCGGCGCGGCCGACGACTTGGCCCGGGGGCGGTCCACATTCATGGTCGAAATGGTCGAAACCGCGGCCATTCTCAATCAGGCGGGGCCCCGCGCGCTGGTCATTTTGGATGAAATTGGGCGCGGTACGGCCACCTATGACGGCCTCTCGATCGCCTGGGCGACCATCGAGCATTTGCACGAACGCAATCGCTGCCGCGCCTTGTTCGCGACCCACTATCACGAATTGACGGCGCTGGCGGCGAAATTGCCGGCCCTTAACTGTCACACCATGCGCGTGCGCGAATGGCAGGATCGGATCGTGTTCCTTTATGACGTCGGCCCCGGCTCCGCAGATCGGTCTTACGGCATTCATGTCGCCCGCTTGGCTGGGCTGCCGCCGGCCGTCATCGCCCGTGCCGAACAGGTGCTGGCCGCCTTGGAGCAGGATTCGCGCACCTCGTCGGCGATGCGCCTTGCGGAAGATCTGCCCTTGTTCGCCGCCGCCTGGGGCACGGCCGGTGCGGGGGACGACGCGGCACAACCGCAGACCTCAGACATCTTGAATGCCCTGGCCGATATCGACCCGGATGCGCTGTCGCCGCGGCAGGCACTGGAGTTGGTTTATCGCTTGAAAGAGTTGGCGTCAGCACCATCCTAGAGCCGGCATGGTCGGCGGGGTGGCGGCGGACTATACTTTGCTTGAGATTGTTACGGTTGGGCCAATCTGATCGGCATGGAACGCGTTCCGAAACAAAGGGCGATTTTTGACCGCCGACAGGTGGCGGCGGACATCGACCATATGATCGAATCCGGCGCCACCGGGGCGCCGTTGCGCAAGGCGTTTTTGGAACGGATGAAAATGGCCTTGGCCAATGGGCGCGCCGAGATTGGAGCGCGTTTGGAATCTGGCCGCGACGGCGCCGCCCAGGCGGCGGCGACCGCCTTTCTGATCGATCAAATCATTACCGTCGCCTTCGATATGGCAGCGCATCGCGTGTTTCCCGAAGCCAATCCAACCGCAACCGACCGCCTGTCGTTGGTCGCGGTCGGCGGCTATGGACGTGGCGAAATGGCGCCGTTCTCAGACGTCGACCTGTTGTTCTTGCATCCTTACAAGACGACGCCGCGCGGCGAACAGATCGTTGAATACATTCTGTATTTGCTGTGGGACTTAGGATTGACCGTTGGCCAAGCGACGCGCTCGGTCGACGAATGCATTGCACGCGCCAAACGCGATATCACGATCCGAACGACCCTTCTGGAAGCCCGTTTTATCTATGGCGATCAAAGCTTGTACGCGGATTTGCGCGAGCGTTTTGATCGCGAGCTGGTCGCGCGCACGGGCCTGGCGTTTCTTGAGGCGAAATTGAAGGAACGCGACGACCGCCATCAAAAGATGGGCGATTCGCGTTATGTGCTGGAGCCCAATATCAAAGACGGCAAAGGCGGCCTGCGCGACCTGCACACGCTGTTTTGGATCGCGAAGTATTTGTATCGGTGCGAGGCGGTCGGTGACTTGGTGGCCCGCGGCGTCTTGACCGCGGACGAACGGCGCACATTTCGACGCGCCCACCGTTTCCTGTGGACCGTGCGCTTTTTCCTGCACGGCCTGACCAACCGGGCCGAGGAACGCCTGACTTTTGACGTGCAACCGGCGATCGCCGAAGCCATGCAATATACCGATCACGCCGGTAGCCGCGGCGTCGAACGATTCATGAAGCATTATTATTTGATTGCTAAGGATGTTGGCGATCTGACCCGAATCTTTTGCGCGGACCTAGAGGTCAAGCATCAACGCCGGTCACCGTTGAGCCTGCCGCGTTTGGGCGGCACGCGCAATATCGAGGGATTTGCCGTCGAACGTGGCCGCTTGACGGTACGCAAAGACAACAGCTTCAAGGCGGAACCGATCCGCATGATCAAGCTGTTTCACGTCGCGCACAATCACGGCCTTGATATTCACCCAACAGCGCTGCGCTTGATCACGCGAAACTTGGGCCAAATCAACGCGCGGCTGCGCGCCGACCGCGAAGCGAATCGCCTGTTCCTGGAAATCCTCACTTCGCGCACCAATCCGGAAATGACCTTGCGGCGAATGAACGAAGCCGGCGTATTGGGCCGCTTTATTCCCGATTTCGGCCGCGTGGTCGCGCAGACCCAGCACGACATGTATCACGTCTATACGGTGGATGAGCACACGCTGTTTGCGATTGGCATTCTGTCGCGTATCGAGCACGGCTTGCTCACCGAAGAATTGCCGTTGGCAAGCGAGATCGTCCACGACGTGCAATCGCGTGCGGCCTTGTATCTGAGCGTGTTTCTGCACGATATCGGCAAAGGGCGCGGTGGCAGTCATTCCGACATCGGCGCGCGCATTGCGCGCAAAGTCGGGCCGCGTCTGGGCTTAAGCCAAGAAGAAACCGAGACCACGTCGTGGCTTGTGCAAAACCATCTGTTGCTGTCGAACGCGGCATTCAAGCGCGACCTGGGCGACCCCAAGACCATTCGCGATGTCGCCGCCATTGTTCAATCGGCCGAACGCTTGCGCCTGTTGCTGGTCCTCACCGTTGCCGATATTCGGGCGGTCGGGCCCAATGTTTGGAATGGTTGGAAAGGCGAATTGTTGCGCACCTTACATCGTGAAACCGCCGCCGCGCTTACCGGTGGTTATGACGAGAAAGACCAGATCGGGCGCATTGCGGCGGCCCAGGACGCGGTGCGCGCCAAATTGTCTGACTGGTCGCCGGACGATGTTGAAACGTTCATTGCACGCGGTTATCCGGCCTATTGGCTGTCGCTCAACACCGAAACCCAGGTGCGCCACGCCCAGATGATGCGCGATGCCGACCGCAGCGGTGCGCCGCTGCACATGGAAACCCGCATCGACAGTTTTCGTTCGGTCACCGAGTTGACCCTGTACGCCGCCGATCATCATGGGTTGTTTGCCGGCATTGCCGGCGCCATGGCGGTGTGCGGTGCCTCGGTGGTCAATGCCCGCATCAACACCACCACCGACGGCCGCGCCATCGATACTTTTTGGATTCAGGATCAAGATGGCAATCCGTTTGCGCGCCCAGATCGCTTGGCGCGTTTGTCCGCGACCATCGAACAGACCCTGGCCAATGATTTCAAGCCAGCCGATGCGCTGGCCCGCAAGACGTCCTTGCCGAGCCGCACATCGGTGTTCAAAGTGGCCCCGCGTGTGCTGATCGACAACCGTGCCAGCACAACCCATACCGTGATTGAGATCAACGCGCGCGACCGAATCGGTTTGATTTATGACGTGGCGCGCACGTTGGTGGCCCTTCGCCTGTCGGTCGCGATCGCGCGCATCAATACATTTGGCGAACGCGCGGTCGATGTGTTCTATGTCAAGGATCCGTTCGGTATGAAAGTCGTGCAACAACAGAAGATTGAACAGGTCCGCGCGGCATTGCTGAAAGCGATTGCCGGCGAAACTGCTGACATTGGGGCCGCTGTTGCCGATGCCGCAGAGTAGCGTGCGTCCGCTATTGACTCTTGATGCTATCGATGTGACCGCGATCGGGATGTGGTACTGAATGGCGCTGCTGCGCTTCGCCGCGACGGTTGGCTCCTACACCATGCTGTCGCGCATCCTTGGTTTTTTGCGCGACATCCTGATCGCCCGTTATGTCGGCGCATCGGACGTCGGCGACGCGTTTTTCGTCGCCTTCAAGATCCCCAATCTGTTTCGGCGGCTGTTTGCCGAAGGCGCATTCAATTTGGCTTTCGTGCCGCTGTTTTCGGGCAAGCTCAAGGGTGATGGCCGCGCCGCCGCGCGACGCTTCGCCGAAGATGCCGTGGCGATTCTGCTGGTTGCGCTGGTCGGGTTCCTGTGCCTGGCAGAAATTTTCATGCCGTGGTTGGTGACCTTGTTCGCGCCCGGCTTTATCACCGACGCGGACAAGTTCAGCCTGACCGTGCACCTGACCCGGCTGACCTTCGTCTACCTGGTTTTCATATCGCTGGTATCGCTGATGGGCGGCCTGCTCAACAGCTTGGACCGATTTGCCGCCGTGGCGGCGACGCCGATCTTGCTCAATATTGTCCTGATCACGACCATGGTGGCGTTCGCAAACGCGACGCCGACGCCGGCACACGCCTTGGCCTGGGGCGTCGCCATCGCCGGCGCGGTGCAGTTCTTGTGGCTGGCGTGGAATTGCCATCGCGCGGGAATCTTGCCAGCCCTGCCGCGGCCGCGGCTGAACGCGGACATGAAACGCTTGCTGGTCCTGATGTTGCCGGCCGCGCTCGGTGCCGGAGTCTATCAAATCAATTTGGTGGTCGACATGGTCATCGCCTCGATCCTGCCGCGCGGCTCGGTTTCGTTTCTTTATTATGCCGACCGCGTTGTGCAATTGCCGCTGGGAGTCATCGGCGTGGCCGTCGGCACCGCCTTGCTGCCCATGCTTTCGCGCCATGTCCGCGCCGGCGAGGTAGCCGCCGCCCATGACAGCCAGAATCGCGCGTTGGAATTCGCACTTTTGCTCACCCTGCCCGCCGCGGCCGCGCTGATGACCATCGCCGGACCGATCATCTCGGTGCTGTTCGAGCGGGGTGCGTTTACCACCAGCGACAGCCTGGCCGCCGCCGCCGCGCTGGCAGCCTACGCGGTTGGTTTGCCGGCATTCGTTCTGATCAAGGTCGTCGCGCCCGGTTACTTCGCGCGCCAAGACACCAAGACCCCGCTTTACATTGCGTGTGTTGCCTTGGTTGCCAATGTGGTTCTGAATTTGCTCCTGATGGGGCCGCTGGCGCATGCTGGCATCGCCTTGGCGTCATCTCTGTCGTCCTGGTTAAACGCCGGACTGTTGATGCTGGGTTTGCACCGGCGCGGCCACCTGGTCGCCGACTCACAATTGTTGCGGCGCGTGCCGCGCATGGTCATCGCGGCGTGTCTGCTGGCCGTGGCGTTATGGGCTGCCGCGCCGCTGGCCGCCCCCTGGTTGGCCGCATCTCTGGGGCAGAAGATCGTTGCGTTGGCCGGCCTGGTCGCGATGGGGCTGCTGGTGTTTGTGGTCGCGGCGGAGTTGTGCGGGGCAATGCGCGGCCGCGAGTTGGCCCAAATGCTGCGCCGACGCCCGTCTCCGGGATAGACCGCCGGTTCATTGGTTGCGTATTGGTTAGCGCGAAAACCCCAATACGTCGCGCATGCCATAAAGGCCTGGGGATTGGTCGCGTGTCCACAAGGCGGCGCGCACCGCACCGGCGGCAAAGATCCGTCGCGACGCGGATTTGTGCGTCAATTCGACGCGTTCGCCATCGCCGGCCAACACCACGGTGTGGTCACCGACGACATCGCCGCCCCGTAGCACGGCAAATCCGATATGTCCGGTTTGGCGTGGTCCGGTGATGCCGTCGCGACCACGATCACTTTGGGATTCAAGATCGACGCCGCGGCCCGCGGCGGCGGCGCGGCCCAATGCCAAGGCGGTGCCCGAGGGCGCATCCACCTTGTGCTTGTGATGCATCTCGACAATCTCGATGTCGTAGTGGTCATCCAACGCCGCCGCCGCTTGGCGGGTCAATTCCAGCAACAGGTTCACGCCCACGCTCATATTCGGCGCCCACATGATCGGCGTTTGGGCAGCGGCGGTGCGTAAACTTTGTTGTTGGTCGACATCGAGACCGGTTGTCCCGATGATGTGGCTGGTCTTGGCGGCGGCGGCCAGCCCCGCATGGTAAACGGTTGCCGCGGGCGTTGAGAACTCCAGCACCGCGTCGCTGTCGGCGAACAATGTCTCGGCATCCTGACGGATGGCGATGCCCAGCGGTTCCAGACCGGCGACCGTGCCGGCGTCCTGGTCGATGGCCGCATGGCCAGCGTGCTCGATCGCGCCGCTCAACCGGCAACCAAGAGTTTCGTGGATTTCTCGCACCAAGGCCATGCCCATGCGGCCGGCGCCGCCCACCACGCCTATGCGCATGTCGGTCATATTGTATATCCCCGTTTGTGGATTCGTGAGTCCGGATTTGAGATCGGCGACGAACCGTCAACCAGTCTAGAGCCGTGTCCGACAATATTGAACCATTCTGCCGGAGCGCATTTTCGCCAAGATCAAGTCGCTGTCCGCAGGGCGTATCGGGTATACTGCAAAGGACAGTGATGCAGAGATCGGCGAAAAGGCGCCCGGGCCGCGAACAGAATTGATTCAATATTGTTGGACACGGCTCTAGCTAATCTCGAAGATCATCCCAAAGCTCCTTCACCTTGGCGAAGAAGCCGGACGCCTCGGGGCTGGTGTGATGGCTGCCGGCCGCGTCAAATGCGCGCAGCAGCTCGACTTGCTCGGACGTCAGATTGACCGGCGTTTCGACCGCGATCTGAACAAACATATCGCCAGCGCCCTGCCCGCGCAGGGTCGGCATGCCCTTGCCGGGCAAACGAAATTGGTGACCGGTTTGCGAGCCTTCGGGCACTGTCAACCGGGCCCGGTCGCCCTCCAACGTCGGCACTTCGATGGTCCCGCCCAGCGCCGCCGTCACCATGGAAACCGGCACGCGACAATAGATATCCAAGCCTTCGCGGCGGAACAGATGATGGCTGGCAATACCCAAAAAAATGTACAAATCGCCGGGCGGGCCGCCGCGCACGCCGGCCTCGCCCTCACCGGAGAGGCGAATGCGGGTGCCATCCTCGACCCCGGGCGGAATATTTACTTGCAGCCGCTTTTCCTTGGCGACGCGACCGGTGCCGCCGCAAATGCGACAAGGTTTTTCGATGACCCGGCCGGCGCCATGGCATGTGCCACAAGTGCGTTCAATGGTGAAAAAACCTTGCTGAACGCGCATGCGACCCGACCCCTGGCATGCCGGACAGTTGATCGGTTTCGAGCCTTTTTCGGCACCGGTACCCGTGCAGGATTCGCAGTTGACCGTGCCGGTCGTTTGGATTGTCGCGGTTTTACCGCGATAGGCGTCTTCCAGGTCGATTTCCAGATTGTAGCGAAGATCCGCGCCACGCCGGCCGCGCTCGGTGCCGGCGCCAGCGCGCCGACCGCCCATGAACTCCCCAAACAAATCGTCAAACACATCGGCGAATGACGACGCGGTGAAGCCAAATCCGGCACCGCCGGCCCCGCCATTCTCGAACGCCGCATGTCCAAAGCGATCGTAAGCCGCGCGGCGCTCGTCGTCTTTGAGCACTTCATAAGCTTCCGAGACATCCTTGAATTTCTGCTCGGCCGCGGGGTTGTCGGGATTGCGGTCCGGATGAAATTTCTTCGCCAACCCGCGATAGGCTTTCTTGATCTCATCGGCGCTGGCCGATCGATCGAGGCCGAGCAAGTCGTAATAGTCGGCTTTCGCCATCAGTAAAGCATCCCCGCCTGTCTTAACGCGCCCGTCGGTGCCACCTCAATTGGCTCTATTGCTCGGCGCGCGGCACCCGGCCTGAGCTATTTTGCCAGGTTTTTCATGATGATGCCGCATCAACACGTGACGCGGCATCACCAACATGGCTGCGTTGACGGTTTACTTGTCCCCTTTATCGTCGTCCTTCACTTCCTCGAAGTCGGCATCAACGACGGTTTCATCGCCGTCGCCACCCGCCGTGTCCGCTTCGTCGGTCGACTCCGGGCTCTCCTGCTGGGCCTTATACATGGCCTCGCCGAGTTTCATGGAGACTTGCTGCAGTTCGTTGGTCTTGGTTTCGATCGCTTCCGCGTCTTCACCATCCATAGCCGCGCGCAGCTCTTGAATGGCGGTTTCGATTGCCTGCTTGTCGCCCTCGTCGAGCTTGTCACCGTACTCAGAGAGCGACTTCTCGGTCGCGTGGATCAAGCTGTCGGCATGGTTGCGTTTGTCGACCATGTCGCGCCGCTGCTTGTCGTCCTCAGCGTGGGCTTCTGCCTCTTTGACCATGCGTTCAATGTCGCCGTCGGACAAGCCGCCAGAGGCTTGGATGCGAATTTGCTGTTCTTTGCCGGTGCCCTTGTCCTTGGCCGATACGTTGACGATGCCGTTGGCGTCGATATCAAAGGTCACCTCGATCTGCGGCACGCCACGGGGCGCCGGCGGAATACCCACCAAATCAAACTGGCCAAGCAGCTTGTTGTCGGCCGCCATTTCGCGTTCACCTTGGAAAACTCGTATCGTGACCGCGTTCTGGCTGTCTTCCGCGGTCGAAAAGACTTGGCTTTTCTTGGTTGGAATGGTGGTGTTGCGATCGATCAAGCGGGTGAACACGCCACCCAAAGTTTCGATCCCCAACGACAGCGGCGTGACATCAAGTAGCAACACGTCCTTGACATCGCCGCGTAACACTGCGCCTTGGATCGCCGCGCCGATTGCCACCACCTCGTCCGGATTGACGCCCTTGTGTGGCTCGCGCCCAAAGAAGTTCTTGACCGTTTCGATGACCCGCGGCATGCGGGTCATGCCACCGACCAGGACCACATCGTCCACCTCGCCAGCGCTCAAGCCGGCGTCTTTCAAGGCCTGCTTGCACGGCTCCACGGTGCGTTGAACCAAATCGTCGACCAAGGCTTCCAGTTTCGCCCGGGTCAGCTTCATGGTCAGATGTTTGGGACCCGATTGATCGGCGGTGATGAACGGCAGATTGATTTCGGTTTGGGTCGTCGACGACAGCTCGACCTTGGCTTTTTCGGCGGCCTCTTTCAGGCGCTGTAACGCCAGTTTGTCTCGGCGCAAGTCGATCCCGTTTTCCTTCTTGAATTCATCGGCGAGATAGTCGAGCACACGCATGTCGAAATCTTCGCCGCCAAGGAAAGTATCGCCGTTGGTCGATTTGACCTCGAACACACCGTCGCCAATCTCCAAGATCGACACGTCAAAGGTGCCACCACCCAGGTCATAGACCGCGATCACGCCGCTTTGCTTTTTTTCCAAGCCATAGGCCAACGACGCCGCAGTCGGCTCGTTGATGATGCGCATGACCTCGAGGCCGGCGATCTGGCCCGCGTCTTTGGTGGCTTGGCGCTGCGCGTCGTTGAAATAGGCCGGAACCGTGATCACCGCCTGGGTGACGGTTTCGCCAAGATGGCTCTCGGCGGTTTCCTTCATCTTTTGCAGGATAAAGGCGCTCATTTGGCTGGGCGCGTAGCTCTTGCCGCGTGATTCGACCCAGGCGTCGCCATTATCCGCCTTGACGATCTTGTACGGCACCATGTTGGCGTCTTTTTCAACGACCGGATCGCCGTAGCTGCGACCGATCAGCCGCTTGATGGCGAAAAACGTGTTCTCAGGATTGGTCACCGCCTGGCGTTTGGCCGGTTGGCCGACCAAGCGTTCGCCGTCTTCGGTAAACGCCACCATGGATGGCGTCGTACGATTGCCTTCCGCGTTTTCGATCACGCGGGCATCTTTGCCCTCCATGACCGCGACGCACGAATTGGTGGTCCCGAGATCAATGCCGATGATCTTGCTCATGAATTTCCTCTTTCTCGAAGCAGGCGGAGGCGAACGGCCTTCATAAGCACCGCACGTCCCCTTTGTAACAGGAGTCTCTTAACGCCGCGTTCTACTGCGCCGCATCCCCGCGTACGACCAGAGTCGCAGCGGCGCGGCGCACCACACGGATATATGGGAGTGCAGATACCGCACTGCAACCGCGCTGTCGACCACGTTTGTCATACCTCTGTATCGACGCCTTCACCCGGCGGCGGACGCTTGGCGACGCCGACCATCGCTGGACGCAAAAGCCGATCGTGGATTCGGTAACCGCACTGGATCACCTGGACCACGGTTCCGGGCGGTTGCGTGCCATCTTCGACTTCGAACATGGCCTCGTGCAAATTATGATCGAACGGCGCGCCGATCGCGTCGATCCGCTCGATCCCCTGTTTCTGCAAGGCGGTTTCAAGCATCCGCTGGGTCATCTCAATGCCTTCGATAAGGCTCTTGAGATGGTCGTCGGCACCGTCTTGGACCGCGTTCGGCACGGTTTCCAGCGCGCGCGCCAAATTGTCCGAAATGCCAACCACGTCGCGTGCGAATTCCGCGACCGCATATTTGCGCGTATCGTCACGCTCGCGCGCCGCGCGCTTGCGGACATTCTCGGTCTCGGCCAGGGCAAGCAGACGCTGCTGTTTGAGCGATTCGATCTGCTCATGCAGAGCCTCGGCATTGTCGGCCGATTCGGGCGCCTCGGCGCCAGATTCGGCGCCAGATTCAGCGGACGCGGCGCCATCCCTGGTGGGCGCCTCGCCTGTCTCGTCCGGGCCGGGGTCGTTGTCTCGATCGGCCGCGTCCGGCGGATCCGATGGGTCGGTATCGATGTTGTTCATGTTCGGAGTTGCCGTCGCTTGCGTTGCAAATTTCACTCGAAACAGGCTGTCGTGGCCGCGGCGCGGCCGGCCAGAGCCGGTTATCCTATCAGCCGCGAAATGGTGCGGGCGGTAAAGTCGACCATTGGAATAATGCGCGCATAATTGAGCCGGGTCGGGCCGATCACGCCGATGGCACCGACACATTTTTGCGGGTCGTCATCTTCGCCGCCGCGCACCTGTCCTAGGGGCGCGACGATAAGCGAGCAACCGGCCAAGTCAAACAATCTGTTGTCGGCACCGATAAACACATGCACGCCGTCGCCGCCAACCGTCGAATCAATCAGCCGGACCAAATTCGAGCGCCGCTCCAAAGCCTCGAACAAGCCGCGGATGCGCTCCAGGTCTTCGATCGCGTGGACATCTTCAAACAATTTGTCGCGGCCACGCAAAATCAATCGCGCGTCATCGCCGTTTTCCGACCAGGTCGCGACACCGGCTTCAACCACATTGGCCGAAAGCGCGTCCAATTCAGCGGACGCGTTTTCCAATTCCTGAGCGATGACCGCGCGCGCATCCGTCAAGGTTCGCCCCATGGCACGGGCATTAAGATAGTTGCCGGCCTCGATCAGCGCCGACGGCGTCAGGCCGTGGGGTACGTCGATCAGACGATTTTCAACCAAGCCGCTTTCCGTGACCAATATGGCCAGCGCCTTGCCAGGCGACAAATGGACGAACTCGACGTGTTTCACCGGTGATTCGGTTTTCGGCGCAAACACCAGACCGACGGCGCTGGTCAACCCGGATAACAGCTCGGTCGCTTCATTCAAGACCTCGCTGACGCTGCGTCCGTCGCCAGCGCATTGGCCCTGGATGCTGGCCCTTTCATCCTCGGTCAGGTCACCCACTTGCAATAGACCATCGACAAACAGGCGTAGGCCGCGATCGGTTGGCAGACGGCCGGCCGATGTATGCGGCGCATAGAGAAGGCCCAGATCTTCAAGGTCGGCCATGACATTGCGGATTGTCGCCGGCGACAACTGCATGGGCAATCGTCGCGACAATGTGCGCGATCCGACCGGCTCGCCATTGTCGAAGTATGACTCGACGATAACGCGGAAGATCTCGCGCGAACGGGCGTTCAGTTCATTGATCATTCGGGTATTTGCGACGCTTGTTCTCGATCATGGATCTGTTTCGCAAATCGAATGGAAATTTAGTGATCGTGCCTGACAGCGTCAACGTCCGCTCCGTCGGCGCGCCGCTGGACGCCGCCGCGCGCGGGCGTTAGCCTCTGGCGCCGGTTGCCAAGATCGGAGCATCAGACAAGGAGTCGCCCGCCATGAGACCGTCCGGTCGCGCCGCCGATCAATTGCGCGCTGTCACACTGCAAACTGGGGTGAACAAATATGCGGAGGGATCCTGCCTGGCATATTTCGGTGACACCCAGGTGTTGTGCACCGCCACAATCGAGGATCGGGTCCCTCCATTTCTGCGCAACACAGGCCAGGGCTGGGTGACCGCCGAATATGGCATGCTGCCACGATCGACCGACAGCCGCATCGATCGCGAAGCGGCGCGTGGCCGACAGTCGGGACGCACGCTCGAGATTCAACGGTTGATCGGCCGCAGCCTGCGGGCGGTGACGCAATTGGATGGCTTCGGCGAACGCCAAATCAAGGTCGACTGCGATGTCGTCCAGGCCGATGGTGGCACGCGCACGGCCGCCATCACCGGCGGCTATGTCGCCCTGCATCTGGCCTTTGACCGTCTTTTGGCTGATCAGTTGATCAGCGCCATGCCGCTGCACGATCAGGTCGCCGCCGTTTCTTGCGGCCTTTACAATGGTACGCCCGTGCTTGATCTGGACTATCCCGAAGACAGCAACGCCGCCACCGACGCCAATTTCGTGTTGACCGCGTCGGGCGGCATTGTCGAGATTCAAGCAACGGCGGAACATACGCCCTTCGACATGGACGGCTTCAATGCCATGCTCGACCTGGCTCGCCAAGGCACGGCTGCGCTTTTCGAACGTCAAGACGCGGCATTGCAACCGAATTGAACCAGGCCACAGGACCCCAAAGGCGGCGCCGCCTGACCGAAATCGAACTGGTCGTCGCCAGCCACAATCCAGGCAAGGTGCGCGAAATTCGCGCGCTGGTCGAACCGTTTGGATTGACGGTCTTGGCGGCCGGCGCGCTCGGTTTGGCCGAACCTGAGGAAACCGGCGACAGCTTTGCCGCCAATGCCTTGATCAAAGCCAAAGCCGCAGCACAGGGCGCGCGGCGGCCCGCATTAGCCGATGACTCGGGACTATGTGTTGACGCACTGGACGGCGCGCCCGGGATCCGCTCGGCGCGCTGGGCCGGTCCGCAGCGAGATTTTGGAGTCGCCATGACGCGCATAGCGCGTGCCTTGGGCGATACCGCCAATCGTCGCGCCCACTTCGTTTGTGCGTTGGCGCTATGTTGGCCGGATGGAGACGCCGAGACATTTGACGGCCGCGTGTATGGCACGCTGACTTTTCCGCCCCGTGGCGACAAAGGCTTCGGCTATGACCCGATTTTCGTTCCCGATGGCCACACGATCACCTTCGGCGAAATGGATCCGAGTCAAAAAGACGCGCTCAGTCACCGCGCCGACGCTTTTCGGCAGTTGGCGGCGGCCTCTCTGACCAGGCGGTGATGGACGCCACCACAACCAGCGTCGCGGCCGTGCAAGGCGCCGATGACAGTTTGGGTCTGTACGTGCATTGGCCTTTTTGCCGGGCCAAATGTCCCTATTGCGACTTTAACAGCCACGTGGTGGCGACGATCGATCAGACGGCGTGGCGCGACGCCCTGCTGCGTGAGCTGGACCATTTTGGAGCCTTGTCGGCCGGGCGGCGGCTGGCCACGGTGTTTTTCGGCGGGGGTACGCCATCTTTGATGCCACCGGCCATCGTCGATGCGCTGTTGGCACGGCTCGCCGACCATTGGCATGTCGCCGGCGATCTGGAAGTGACGTTGGAAGCCAATCCGACATCGGCGGAAGCCGGGCGGTTAGTCGATTTTCGTGCGGCCGGAATCAATCGCCTGTCGCTGGGCGTGCAGTCTTTCGACGACGCCGAGCTGCGCTTTCTCGGTCGTCAGCACGGCGCCGCCGAGGCCCAAGCGGCAATCGCCATGGCACATCAAATTTTCGACCATGTCTCATTCGATCTGATCTACGCCCTGCCCGACCAAACCTTGGCACAGTGGACGCGCACGTTGGACACGGCCTTGAGGATGGTCGGTGAGCACATCTCCGCCTATCAATTGACGATCGAAAAGGGAACGCCGTTCCATGCCGCCCATCGTGCCGGAGCCTGGCGCGTGCCCGACGACGCGCTTGCCCTTGGCATGTTCGCCCTGTGTCAGGAAAAACTCGCTGACGCCGGATTGCCGGCCTATGAAGTGTCGAACCATGCCCGTCCTGGACGGGCCTGCCGCCACAATCTGGGATATTGGCTCTATCGCGATTATGTCGGGATCGGCCCCGGCGCGCATGGGCGTCTGACCCATGCCGGCGATGCTGTGGCAACAGTCCAACGGCGCGCGCCGGATGCGTGGTTGCGGACGGTCCAAGCCCACGGCCACGGCACCCGGCGCCAAGAACCCTTGGATCGCGCAACCCGCTTTAGCGAATTGCTGCTGATGGGATTGCGGCTAAGCGACGGTATTCCCGAACAGCGCTTTGCCGCTGTGGTGGGCGGCCCACCTGAAAGCTGGTTGGCGCGCGAACAGCTTGCGCGACTGCAACGCAAAGGCCTCGTCATTCGTGACCAGCGCGGCCTGCGAGCCACGCCAACGGGCTTGCGCGTGCTCGATTCGGTGGTCGCCGCGCTGTTGCCGTAACAATCTTTGGCCCCGGTCAGAAAGACGGCGTGTCGAACAGATCGGGCGCCGGGTCGATAACCCGAAAGTCTTTCGACCGCACGACATAGACCGCCAATCCGCGTCGCGCGATCCCGTCGGGGTCGAGCCGAAACGCGCCCTGCACACCATTGAAACCGTTCGGGTCTTCCAAACGCGCGCGACTGATACGCGGCGAAAGCTGGCCGCCCAACGCCGTCGCCACCATGGTCACCGCGTCATAGGCGAGCGCCGCCGGCCGCGGCGGCGCGGTGCCAAACAGCTGACGATAGCGATCGACAAAGGGCCGCCATTGGGTCGCGGGCAAGGACGCGAACCAACCGCCGATCAGCGCCGGCTCGCCCAAATTCGAATCGCGATGCCACGTTTCCAAACCCAGCAAGCGAACCTCGTTGATATCAACATCGTGATACGGGAAAAGGGGCGCGACCGAGCGCAAATCCTGGCCGCCGCCAGCGATCAATACGGCGTCAAAGGTGGGCGCCAAGGCTTTCATCGCCGCCGCGCGGTCCTTTGCGATCCGTTCGACCAGTTGGTTGAGCGCGCGTCGGTCCTGACCAAAATACTCGATCCGTTCGATGGCAGTGCCAAGGCGCCGCGCATTATGGGCGACGGCGCTGGCGACGATTTCGCCATAGGCGTTGTCCGGAACCAGGGCGGCGAAGCGGACATAGCCACGATCGGCGGCATAGGTGAGAATGCGATCGACCTGTTGCGCCGGCGTGACACCAAGCAAATAGACACCTGGAGCCGAGACCGCCCGGTTATTCGAGAACGCAATGACGGGGACGTTCGCGGAACGCGCGAACGGCGCGATCGCCTGGACCGAATCGGCGAACAGTGGCCCCAAGATAAGCGAAGCGCCCTGATCGATCGCCGCTTGAAATGCGGCCCGGGCGCGCGCCGGTTCGCCGGCCGTATCCAGCGGCAACAGCGACACACGATCCTCGCCGGCATCAAACAGCGCCATCTGCGCGGCATTAAGCAATGCCTCGCCGATCGCCGCCCGCGGTCCAGACAATGGCGCCAAGAATCCGACACGCAACAAACCTTCCGGCACGCCGAAGCGGTCGGCGCCACCGATGGTGACCGGCGCGCCGGTATCCAAATCCAAGACATCGACACCGGCCGGCGGCCGTGTTCCCAGCGGGTCCGCGACAACATCCGGCTCGGTTTCCACCGGCGCCGGCTCGGGTTGCGCGTCACTCTCCGGGGGCGTTACGATCCGCTGGCGTGGTCCTTCAACGCAGCCGAGCAGGAATGACAGCAAAAGGACGGACAAAACCCATGGCGCCCGCCGCCCAGTCGCTCGCGGGGCGACGGCGTGCGCGGCAGCTGGACGTGACATCTGGCGTAAAGATCCCAAAGAGCGCCCTCCGGTCTCAAAAGGGTTCGCGACGGCGGCCCCAGGGTAGCGACACGGAACCTCACAAGACAAGCAAAAGCCCGCGCCCTGGTACCACCGTCACGGGCGGTGGCGGCGATAATCGCCTGACCTTTGGCCTATATGTGGTGGCCACGCCGATCGGCAATGCCCGCGATATCACGCTGCGTGCCTTGGACGTGCTGCGTCAAACCGACATTGTCGCCTGCGAAGACACCCGTCGGACCGGCAAATTGCTGGCGCTGCATGATGTCCGGGCCCGGATGATGGCCTACAATGACCATAATGCCGCGCGCGTCTTGCCAACCTTGGTGCGGGCACTGGGTGACGGCCAAACTGTTGCGCTGACATCGGATGCCGGCACACCGTTGATTTCGGACCCGGGCTATCGACTGGTGGTCGCGGCGATCGAAGCCGATATTCCGGTTTTCACCATTCCCGGGCCGTCGGCCGTGACCGCCGCGCTGACTGTGGCCGGCTTGCCCACCGACCGTTTTTATTTTGCCGGTTTTTTGCCAACCCGGTCGCCCGCGCGCCGGCGCGCATTGTCCGAGTTGGTCGCCATGCGCGCAACTTTGGTGTTTTTTGAATCACCCCACCGCGTCGCCGCCAGCCTCGCTGACATGGCTGACATTTTGGGCCATCGCCCCGCCGCGGTGGCGCGTGAATTGACCAAACTGTACGAGACCGTCGTCCGTCAACCACTTGCCGACTTGGCGCGCACATTTCAACAGACCCCGGCGCGCGGCGAAGTCGCAATTGTTGTTGCCGGCGCAAACCAAAGTGCGAAGCCGGTGGCCCAAGATCAAGACATCGACGCGCGGTTGCACGCAGCGCTGGCGACCATGTCGACGACGGCGGCCGCGGCGACGGTTGCGCGCAGTTTGGGGCTACCGCGCCGGGTCGTCTACCGACGCGCTTTGGCCCTGAAGCGCGAGGATCCGTGAAGCAGGTGGACGGACCGGTTGCGTCGCCGACAGGGCGACGCCGCGACGACCGCCGCGCCGCGCTGCGTTCGGGCCACCTGGCTGAACGGATGTGTCGGTGGCGATTGCGCTTGTCGGGCTGGCACATCATCGCGCGCAATTGGCGCGTCCCTGTCGGCGAAATCGACATCATCGCGCGACGTGGCGATCAGATCGCTTTTGTCGAGGTCAAGGCGCGGGCCGCCGAAAACATGACCGAGGCTGTTCCAAGCCTGCGACAGCGACGACGAATTGCGCGCGCGGCGCAAATGTTCCTTGCCAAGAATCAGCATCTCGCATCATGTTGTGCGCGTTTTGATTTGATGGTTGTGCGACGCTGGCCGCAGGGATGGCTATGGCCACACTGGATCCGCAATGCATGGCAATTGACGCCCGACTGATCTGTCGACGCCGACAGATCGCGTTGCACCGCGCGTGTCGCGCGCTGAGCCTCGGTTGCGCCATCGCATGGGTCGCTCTACACACGGCCGGATGCTCACCCGCCGGGCTCGCCATCGGTGCCGCCGCGACCACCGGTGTCGCCGCGGCCCAAGAGCGGCCGATCGACGAGGCGGTCTCGGATACTGCCATCAGGCTGGAGCTCAATGGCCGCTTCCTCAACGAAGATGTCGCCGGCCTGTATCGCGCGACGACGTTTGATGTGGTCGAGGGCCGGGTTTTGCTGACCGGGACGGTCGCCGATTTGGCAACTCGCGACAAGGCGACCGCGCTTGCCTGGCAGAGCAAGGGCGTTCGCGCCGTGATCAATGAGCTGATCGTCGGCGACGCAACCCTCATCGACTCCGCGCGCGACCGTTGGATCACCACGCAGTTGCGTGGCAAACTTCTGGGCGACGGCGCGATCTACGACATCAACTATGCGATCAGTACCAATGACGGCGTCATTTATCTGATCGGCATTGCCCAGGATAACGCGGAGCGAAGACGCGCTGTCGCCCACGCCAAGACCATCGCCCATGTGCGTAAGGTGGTCAGCCATGTCATTCTGCGCGATGACCCCGAACGGCCTCAATAGGGTGTGCCGCGCGGTTTTTTGGCGTCGCGGCGCAGTGAGGTTATGATCCTGGCATGAGCCTCGCCGTTGCCATTCAAATGGACCCCATCGAGGGGGTCGATATCGACGCCGACAGCACCTTCGCCTTGGCCCTCGAGGGCCAGGCCCGCGGTCACAGTCTGTTCCATTACTTGCCGCGCGACCTGTCCTTGCGCGATGGCCGCGTGGTGGCGCGCGCGCGGCCTTTGCAGGTGCGTCGGGTCGCGGGAGATCACTTTACGCTGGGTGAAAGCGAACGCCTGGATTTGGCTTTGTTGGACGTGGTGTTGATGCGTCAGGATCCGCCGTTCGACATGGCCTATATCACGGCGACCCATCTGTTGGAGCGGATTCATCCGCAAACGCTGGTGGTCAACGACCCAACCGAAGTGCGCAATGCTCCGGAAAAGCTGTTCGTCACCCATTTTGCCGATGTCATGCCGCCGACCCTAATTACCAGTGATTTAGAGGAAATCGCATCATTCCGCGCCGTGCACGAAGACATCATCGTGAAGCCACTCTATGGTAATGGCGGCGCCGGTGTTTTTCACATCCGTCCGGATGACGAAAATCTCAACGCGCTGCTAGAGTTGTTTACCGAGCTTTATCGCGAGCCGATCGTCGTCCAACGTTATTTGCCCGAGGTGCGCGACGGCGACAAACGGATCATTTTAGTCGACGGCGAACCGGCTGGCGCGCTCAATCGGGTACCGCCGGCGGGCGAGGCGCGTTCGAACCTTCACGTCGGCGGCCGCGCCGAACCGGCCGAGCTGACCCGTCGCGAACGGGAAATCTGCCACGCCATCGGCCCAGGGTTGCAAGAGCGCGGCTTGCTGTTCGCGGGCATTGACGTGATCGGCGACTATCTGACCGAAATCAACGTTACGTCGCCAACCGGTATCCAAGAGATCGATCGGTTCGACCAGGCCAATCTGTCCGCGCAGATCTGGGCAGCCATCGAACGCCGCCGCCGCTAACCGATCCGCGCGGCGGTGTCCGTCGTCGATTCGATCATCAAACATGCGACCAAAGTGGTTCCTGCGGTTATAGTTCGTTTAGCAGGGATCGAATGGGGGCTCCGCTTGGTCGCACGGTGTAGCACGGTCGCATTACAAGGTGTCGGCGTGGTCGACGTCGACGTGCAAGTACAGTTGGCATCCGGCCTACCGGCCTTCACGGTCGTCGGCCTGCCGGACAAGGCGGTCGCCGAATCGCGCGAACGGGTGCGCGCCGCACTGGGTGCCATGGGACTGGCGTTGCCGCCAAAACGCATTACGGTCAACTTGGCGCCGGCCGGCCTGATCAAGGAAGGCAGTCACTATGATCTGCCCATTGCCATCGCCATCTTGGTCGCCATGGGCGCTTTGCCGGGCGACGAAGTCGCCGGATATGTGGCGCTCGGCGAACTGGCGCTCGACGGCCGCGTGCTTTCGGTGCCGGGCGTGCTGCCGGCGGCGATCAACGCCAGTGCCAGCGACCGCGGCGTGATCTGCCCGGCCGCCCAAGGCGGCGAAGCGGCGTGGGCCGCCGGCATCGAGATTTTGGCGCCCGAATCGTTGATTGCCCTGGTCAACCATTTCAAAGGCACGCAGGTGATATCGCCGCCTGCCCCGAAGATCGTCGATCGTCCGTGTATTTACGGCGACATGGCCGATATCAAGGGTCAGGAAACCGCCAAGCGCGCCTTGGAAGTGGCGGCGGCGGGCGGCCACAATGTGCTGTTCATCGGCCCACCGGGCGCGGGCAAGTCTATGCTCGCCGCCCGACTGCCGGGTCTTCTGCCGCCATTGCGCCCGGAAGAGGCTTTGCAGGTGACCATGATCGCCAGCGTTGCCGGCACACTGGCCGACGGCGGCTTGCTGCGCATCCGCCCCTTTCGCGACCCCCATCACAGCGCCTCGAATGCAGCCATGATTGGCGGCGGTCCACGGGCCAAACCCGGCGAAGCCTCGTTGGCGCATTTGGGCGTGTTATTTCTCGACGAGCTGCCGGAGTTCGCGCGCCCTGTGCTGGAATCCCTGCGCCAGCCGCTGGAAACCGGCACGGTCACCATCGCCCGCGCGCATGCCCATGTGACATACCCCGCCCGTATCCAGTTGGTCGCGGCGATGAACCCGTGCCGGTGCGGATATCTGGGTGATCCGGATCAAGCCTGTCGGCGGGCGCCCCATTGCGCGATCGACTATCAATCAAGGCTGTCCGGGCCGCTGTTGGATCGGATTGACCTTCACGTTGAAGTCCCTGCCCTGTCCGGCGCGGACTTGACACTGCCACCGGCCACCGAAGGTTCCGCCGAAATCGCCGCGCGCGTCGCCGCTGTCCGCGAACGCCAGGCGGCCCGCTACAACACTGACGGCGACGATAAAACACCGGCGCGCACCAATGCGGAAGCTGACGGCGACCTTTTGACCAAAGCCGCGACGCCTGATCCGGCCGGGCGTGAGTTGCTCGCCACGGCGGTCGACCGGTTGCATCTGTCCGCGCGCGGCTATCATCGGGTGTTGCGGGTCGGCCGCACGTTGGCCGACCTGGATGGCGCAAGCGCGGTCGGCCGGCGCCACATCGCCGAGGCGCTAAGCTACCGGCGGATCCACCCGCGCGCGTTTGCTTGAGCGGGGCGGATCGAGGCGCCGCTCGCCTTCGACGGACAAGTGCATTACCCTTGCGCCCCCCTTGATCGCAAAGGACTTTGATCGGCATGAACCCCCTGCGCCTGGTCATTGCGAGCCTGTTTCTCGGCACCATGGTCGCGCCGGCCGTGGCGCAAGACACGCCGCAGGCGCGTCGGCCCGAGACGCTTGTGATCGATCCGCCCGCCGGCTGGCATGTCGCGTCGCGCAACCGTGAGCCGGCGATGTCGGTGGTGCACTATGTGCCCGCCGGCGAGGACGTGAACAATTGGACCGAGTCGATTCAGGCCCAGGTCTTCTATGAGATGACCCATTTCACGCCGGAGGATTTCCTGGCCAATCTGCGTCGGTTGTATGCCGACGCATGCCAACCGCTGGATGCCAGTCCGGTTGAATCGCGGATCGCGCGCGGCTATGCGACCGCGGGCCAGGTCTTGCTGTGTGGCCAAACCGGCGCTGATCAGCCGCGCGGTGAAGTGGCTATGTTCAAGGTGATCTCGGGCGTCAAGGGGCTTTATGTCATTGTCCGGGAATGGCGCGGTGGCCCATTTGATGTTGCAACGCCACCCTTGGATGACGACATCATGGCCGACTGGGTGAGCTTTTTCGGCACCGTCCAACTGTGCGACGACATCAACCCAGAGGCGCCATGTGAACTGACGCCGGCGCCGACCGAATAGCCGTTTGGCCTATCGCTCCCGCGGTCGGATGCCGCCAAGGCGCCGGCCGCCCAGCACATGCATGTGGAAGTGCGGCACTTCTTGGCCGCCATCGGAACCCGTGTTGGTGACGGCCCGATAGCCGGACTCTGCCACGCCATGTTCGCGCGCGATTCGACCGACGGCGCGGAAGAAGGCCGCGATCTCTGCGTCCGACGCGGTGGCGGTAAAATCATCCATTGATTCATAGGCGCCTTTCGGGATCACCAACACGTGCACGGGCGCCAGTTCAGCAATATCGTGAAATGCCAAGACATGCTCATCTTCATAGACCGTCTTGGCGGGAATTTCGCCGCGCAAGATCTTGGCAAAGACATTGTCGTGATCGTAGGCCATCGGGCTCCACTCCCTCTGCTGATGGCGCGCCGGGCGTCAGCCGCTCTGTCCGGTGCCCGGCGCGGCACCCCGCCGGCGTTTCTCATCCAAGCCCGAGACGCCTTCGCGCGCAGCCAACGCCGCCAACACATCTGCCGGCTTGATCCCTTGGTCCGCCCACATGATCATCAAGTGAAACAGCAAATCCGCGCTTTCCGCGATCACCGCGGCGCGATCCTTCGCGGTGGCCGCAATCACTGTTTCGATCGCTTCCTCGCCGACTTTTTGGGCGATCTTCGTGATACCCTGGGCGAATCGCCGGGCGACATAAGATGTCTGCGGATCACCGTCTTTACGCGACTCGATGACCGCATAAAGGCGCGCGATGATCTCGGCGTCGGTGGGCGTGGAATCAGCCATAGAGCGTGTCCGGATCCACCATTGGCGCGGCAATATCGACAAAGCCGCCATCGCGCGCGGCCCGGTAAAAGCAACTGCGGCGGCCGGTATGACAAGCGACGCCGGTCTGGTCGACCAAGGCCAAAGCCGTATCGCCGTCGCAATCCAAGCGCAACTCGACCAATCGTTGAACCTGGCCGGATTGTTCTCCCTTGCGCCACAGCCGGCCGCGACTGCGCGACCAGTAGCACAGGCGGCCGCTGGCTAAGGTTTCGTCCAATGCCGCGCGGTTCATCCACGCCATCATCAGCACCTCGCCCGTGTCGTGCTGCTGCGCGATCACCGGCAGCAGGCCGGCCTGATCAAACTTGACACGGTCTTTCACGTTCTCATTCATCGCTTTCTCTCTATGCCCGCAGCCTGCCACTATAGCCGCTGGTCACCTACATGCGCACCGGCACGCCATGGGCCCGCATGTGGGCTTTTGCTTCCGCGATCGCATAGGTGCCAAAATGAAATATCGATGCCGCCAAGACGGCGCTGGCATGGCCCTCTCGGACTCCGTCGACCAGATGATCGAGGGTGCCAACCCCGCCTGAAGCGATCACCGGAATGCGCACGGCGTCGGCAATCGCCCGGGTCAACGCGATGTCAAACCCCTGTTTGGTGCCGTCGCGATCCATCGAGGTCAGCAGGATTTCGCCGGCGCCATGGTTTTGCATGCGCCGTGCCCACCCGATCGCATCGATGCCCGTGCCGGTGCGTCCACCATGGGTGAAGATTTCGAACGTGTAGGGCCCGGTTTGCTTGGCATCGATCGCCACGACCACACATTGCGAACCAAATTTGGTCGCCGCGTCACGGACAAAGTCCGGGTTTTTGACCGCCGCCGTGTTGATCGACACCTTGTCGGCGCCGGCCACCAGCAAGCGGCGAATGTCTTCCAGGCCGCGGACACCGCCGCCGATGGTCAGCGGCATGAAGCACTGCTCGGCAGTGTGGCGCGCGACGTCCAGAATAATATCGCGATTGTCGCTGGACGCGGTGATATCGAGAAAACAGAGTTCATCGGCGCCTTCGCGGTCGTAAACCTTGGCTTGCGCCACCGGATCACCAGCGTCGACCAAATTGACAAAGTTGACTCCCTTGACGACACGGCCGTCCTTGACGTCCAAACAGGGTATGACGCGCACCTTGAGCATGGTCGTCGTTACGCGGCCACGGCGGCGGCCGGCGCGATGCCGCCATCATAAAGCGCGCGGCCGACGACGACGCCGGCCAGCCCCTGGTGAGCGCGGGCTTTCAGCGCGCGAATGTCATCCAACGCACGCACCCCGCCCGACGCGATCACCGGTGTCGACAGCACCGCCGCCAACGCGGCTGTCGCCTCGACATTGACACCAACCATCGCCCCGTCGCGGCCGATATCGGTGTAGATGATCGCGGCGACACCGGCGTCTTCGAAACGCAACGCCACGTCATGCACGGACATTTCTGATTGCGCGGCCCAGCCCTCGGTGGCAACAAGGCCGTCGCGCGCGTCAATCCCAACCGCGACATGACCGGGGAAATGCCGACACGCAGCCTTGACCATTTCGGGTTCGCGCACCGCGACGGTTCCCAAGATTACCCGCGCGACGCCACGGGCAAGCCAGTCTTCGATGCGCGCCAAATCGCGGACGCCGCCCCCCAACTGCACATTCATGGTGGTTGCCGACAGGATCGCCGCGACGGCATCGCTGTTGACCGGCGCGCCGGCAAAGGCGCCGTTCAGGTCGACCACATGAAGCCAGGTAAAGCCTGCGTCTTCAAAGACTTTGGCCTGTGCGGCCGGACTGTGCGAAAAGACCGTCGCCTGATCCATATCGCCGCGCAGCAAGCGCACGCAATCGCCGTCTTTCAAGTCGATCGCCGGATAGACCGTAAACAGTGCGGTCATACCAGGTCTTTCACATAAAAATAGCCAGGGATCATCTGTTCATCGACCAGATGATATTTGTCCAAAGTGCCCCATCGGACATAGCCATTGCTTTCGTACAGCGCGATCGCCCGTTCCTGGGTGGCACGCACATCCAGGCGTATGACGCGGCGGTCTTGGGCGCGTGCCTCAGCCTCGACCGCGTCAAGCAACGACTTGGCGAGCCCATGCCCGCGCGCCCAGGGTGCAACAAAATGAGTTTCGATGGCCGCGCTGAACGTGCCGACCTCAAAACTCGGCGCCGGCGTGACCAACTGAACGCTGCCGGCGACGGTGCCGTCCAAGCGGCCCAGGAACAAGATCCGTTCGGGCACCACCAACACGCCCTTCCAATAGATTTCCAAGCGTTGCCGGGCTGGCGGACGTACCCAGCCGAAGCCGATGCCTTCGCGAATGGCGTCGACCGTGGCATCGCACAAATCGGCCAAATCGCCACGACTGAGCTGGCTTGCCTTCTCGACCGAGATCTCTGCCATCACGGACTCCAACGCAGGAAATTGCGGATCACCTTCAAACCGACACGCTGACTCTTTTCGGGGTGAAACTGTGATCCCACCATATTGTCGCGCGCGACCATGGCGACAATTGGCCCTTCATAGTCGACGGTCGCGATCACGGCCCGTTCGGCCGCCGCGGCAAATTGATAGCTGTGCACAAAATAGGCGTGATCTCCATCGGCGATATCTTCGACGATGGCATGGGGGCGCGCAATGCGCAGCGCGTTCCAGCCCATATGCGGCACCTTCAAGGCCGGATCGGACGGCACGATTTCGGTGACGTCGCCGTCGATCCAGCCGAAACCATCGTGATCGCCATGTTCATGACCGCGCGCAGCCATCAACTGCATGCCGACACAGATGCCGAAAAATGGCCGCCCTTTCGCCCGCACCGATTCCTCTAACGCCGCGATCATGCCCGGCACCGCCGTCAGCCCGGCCAGGCAATCGGCGAACGCGCCGACACCGGGCAAAACGATGCGTTCGGCGGTGCGCACGACCTCGGCATCGGCGGTGACCGTTATGGCTGTGTTCAGACCACTTTCCGACGCCGCACGTTCGAACGCTTTCGCCGCCGATCGAAGGTTGCCTGAGCCATAATCAATAATCGCGACCGTCACGGCGCCAACGCGTCTTTGTTGGCGATCCGTACGCCGAGGCGATCGAAAAAGCGTTGTTCGGCGGCATCGCGATCGCTGCCGGCGGCCAAACCCAAATAGGCGTAGCCCTTGCGTGCCAGGTCGATACCGCGCAAATCATTGCCATGAAATCCAATAATCGCGCCGATCGCCAAACTGACAGCCGCCGCGACCACTGGATTGACTTCAAGCGCGAGGCTGCCCCATTCAACGGCCACGGCCAACGCCAACAGCCCCGCGGCCCACAACCACAAGCGATGATACAATGCCCACAGAAAGCCGAAAACGAACGCTGGCCAGCAGAAGCCTTCCTTCACCGACACGATGTCCGCGACCATCGCACCGCCCGGCTTGGCATAGAACGTATAAATACGCATGGGCCGTCACTCGTCGTCGTCGCCCAGCACGCCCTTGGTTGAGGGCACCTGGTCGGGGCTGCGCGAATCGATGCTGACCGCCGCCCGCAGCGCGCGCGCCAGCGCCTTGTAACACGATTCGACAATGTGGTGGTTGTTGGCGCCATAAAGGGTTTCGACATGGAGTGTCGCGCCGGCCGCCTGGGCGAAGGCGTGAAACCACTCCTTGAACAGCTCGGTGTCCATGTCGCCCAATTTCGGACGATCGAACGCCACATGCCAGACCAGGTAGGGGCGGTTCGACAAATCGATCGCGGCCCGGGTCAAGGTTTCGTCCATGGGGATCAATGCCGCGCCATAGCGCGCGATACCGGCGCGATCGCCCAGCGCTTGCGATATCGCCGAGCCGATGACAATGCCCGTATCTTCGGTGGTGTGATGAAAATCGATATGCAAGTCGCCTTCCGCGCGCGCAGTCAGATCGATCAGGCTGTGGCGCGACAGCTGTTCCAACATATGGTCAAGAAAGCCGATGCCGGTGGCGATGTCGTAGCGCCCGGCGCCGTCCAAATTGACCGTCGCCGTAATCCGCGTTTCGCGGGTTTTCCGTTCTACTGTCGCTTTGCGCATGCCGCGGTTTCCTTGGCGATACAATCCGCGACGGACGCATCCTGATGCGGATCATCGTTAGAATGATTCTTATGAAATGACGCCGGCGCGCCGCGCTGGCGGCGCTTTTTTACCAGCTGGGCGACGCCCGTGCCAGTGCGGCTGGCGAGCGGCGCCGCCTTCACTCTTGAACTAAGTGGCCGAAAGAACAAAATCTAGCGCGGATTGCTCATGTGTCATCGACCCGTGCGATCGCGCCGCCACGCCCAACCAGCCCGGTTTTGGGCCATACCGCACAGAACCATCACGAAGCCGGCACCACGCGGTATCGGACATTTGCGAGGAACAATGCCCAACAATTCATCGAACACCTGGCACGGCACGACCATTTTGTCGGTCCGCAAAGGCAATCACGTCGTGGTCGCCGGCGATGGTCAGGTGAGCTATGGGGAAACCGTGATGAAATCGAATGCCCGCAAAGTGCGGCGGTTGGGTGAGGGCGGGAAAATACTGGGCGGATTTGCCGGTGCCACGGCCGATGCGTTTACCTTGTTCGAGCGGTTGGAAGGCAAACTTGAACAACATCCAGGACAATTGACCCGGGCCTGCGTTGAATTGGCCAAGGATTGGCGCACCGACCGCTACTTGCGACGGCTGGAGGCAATCATGGCGGTGGCGGATACCGAAACATCGTTGATTTTGACCGGCAATGGCGATGTGCTTGAACCCGAGGATGGCTTGATCGGCATCGGCTCGGGCGGCAATTATGCCCTGGCCGCGGCCCGGGCTCTAATTGACATTAACGCGCTTGACGCCACGGCCGTGGCCAAAAAAGCGATGGCGATCGCCGCCGATATATGCGTTTACACCAATGATCGCCTGATCGTGGAAACGCTAGAGACCAAGCCAGGCTGATTTGACAAAACAAGAAGATAGAGAATGACCGAATTCAGTCCGCGCGAGATCGTGTCCGAGCTCGACCGCTTCATCGTCGGCCAGGACGACGCCAAACGGGCCGTGGCCATTGCCTTGCGCAATCGCTGGCGGCGCATGCAATTAACGGACGATTTGCGCGAAGAGGTGTTGCCAAAAAACATCCTGATGATTGGGCCGACCGGTGTTGGCAAGACCGAGATTGCACGCCGGCTGGCGCGGTTGGCCGACGCGCCGTTTGTAAAGGTCGAGGCGACCAAATTCACCGAGGTCGGCTATGTCGGACGCGACGTCGAGTCGATCGTACGCGATTTGGTTGAGGTGTCGCTGAACATGACCCGCGGCCGCATGCGCAAAGAAGTCGCCGCGCGCGCCGAGGGTGCCGCCGAAGAGCGCGTACTGAACGCCTTGGTGGGCGAGAATGCTAGCGCCGAGACGCGCCAGAAATTTCGCAAGATGCTGCGCGAGGGCACGTTGGACGAAAAGGAAATCGAATTGGATGTGGCCGATACCGGTGGCGGCGGCCTGCCCACTTTCGATGTACCTGGCATGCCCGGCGCTCAGGTTGGCATGATCAATCTCAACGAAATGCTCGGCAAGGCGCTCGGTGGGCGCACCAAACAGCGGCGTATGAGTGTTTCGGAAAGCTACGAAGTGCTGATGGCCGAAGAGAGCGACAAGCTGCTGGACGAGGAAAAAGTCGTCCGCGGGGCAATCACGACGGTCGAGCAAAACGGCATCGTGTTCTTGGATGAGATCGACAAAATCTGCGCCCGTTCGGAGAAATTCGGCGCCGATGTCAGTCGCGAAGGCGTGCAGCGTGATTTGCTGCCGCTGATCGAGGGCACGGTCGTCGGCACCAAGTATGGCCAAGTCAAAACCGACCATATCTTGTTTGTCGCCTCGGGCGCGTTTCATTTGGCCAAACCGGCCGATCTGCTGCCCGAGTTGCAGGGCCGATTGCCGATCCGAGTAGAGCTGAAGGCCTTGGATCGCGACGACCTGGTGCGTATTTTGAAAGAGCCGGAGAACAGTTTGATCCGGCAATATGTTGCGCTGTTGGAAACCGAGCAGGTGACGCTGAACTTCACCGAAGACGGGATCCAAGCGATCGCCAGCTTGGCGGCGGACGTCAATCGGGGCGTCGAGAATATCGGCGCACGTCGCCTGCAAACGGTGATGGAACGGCTGTTGGAAGATATCAGCTTTACGGCCACCGATAAGCCTGGCAGCACCCTGGAAATCGATGCCGAATTCGTCGATGCCAATATCGGCGATTTGGTCCGCAACGCGGATCTTTCGAAATTTATCCTCTGAGCGGCACCGCTATCGCCTGCGCTTGAGCAAGACGTAGAGGGCGCCGTCGCCGCCATGCCTGGGCTGGGCCGGACAAGACGCCACGACGTGGTTGCGCAGGGGCGGTTGATTGAGCCAACGCGGCACCATGCCGCGCAAAACGCCGATATGGCCGTCGCGGCCGACGCCTTTGCCGGTAATGACCAACACACAGCGATGACCGGCATCGTGACTGGCGGCGATAAACCGGTTGAGGACAGCGTGCGCCTCAACCTGGGTGTGGTGATGCAGGTCGACACGGGCCGCGATCGGCCACTGGCCCCGGCGCAGACGCTGGGCGTTGCGCTTGTCGAGGCCCGGGATCGCCCCCCGACCCTGTTCGAACGCCGGCTCGACCGGTGCCGGCGGGGCGATCGGCGGGGTGGGTCGCCGCACGGAGCGCCGCGCTGGCGCCGCCGGGGGCTCCGCCGCCGACGGTTGTTTGGATTCTGGCTCAAGTCGTCGGTCCGCGCGTGTGGCATGGCGCCACAACGCCAGATCGTCGTCGCTGAGCACCGGACCCTTGCGGCGCGCGCTAGCCATCGGCATCCACCACCACCACATGGACGCGCCGTGGTCCGTGCGCGCCGCGCTCAATGGTCAATTCCAGATCGCCGGTGCATGACGGTCCGGTCACCAGGGTAAGCGCGCGCGGCAGACCCTCGTCGATCGCGCGGGTCCGGTCCCAGACATCGTTCAGCGACGCCCCGATACGGTTGGCCATCAGTACGGCGATGCTGGTGTCGGGCAACAGACTCGCCGCGGCAGGCGCGTTGGGCGCGGAATACATGACCAAGGAACCGGTTTCGGCAACACCGCCGAACGCCGCCGTCACGCCGACTGGATCCGCTGGCCCCGGCGGATCGCGGCGCACCGTCAAAAGCGGCGCTTCGTCCCACGGCACCGAATCCAAAAGCGGATCCGGCGCCCGCGCGATTTCCGCCGCCAGGTTGTGTTGGCTCAGATATGCGGCGATCGCGCCCGGTACATCATGCAAATCGCTGACCCGTGTCACCGTGGCTGTGACCGCTTCGGCCTTGGCGGTGAATTGATCGACGATCGCGCTCGCGGCAACACGCGCATGGGTGGGGGCAGGACCGCGCGCCCGCTTGCCGATTCGTTGTTCGACAGCGGCTTGACGATCGCGATCGTTCGCCCTGCTTTTCAAGCTGCGACGGATCGCCCCCAAAATATCTTCGCGCGCCATGCCCATGTTAGTTTCGCGCCCGCCATCGCGCCCGAAAGGTGGCGCCTTGCGGCGCCGGCATATCGCGGCCGTCAGTCCAACCGCTGGCGAAAGGCCATGCGCGGAAGCGCCCCCGGCGGCGTCCCAATATTGCCATCACCGCCATCGCCAACCCCGTGACACGGCCGTATAAGACCGGTCGGGTCGCCAACCAGCGCCAGGCCGCCAAGCCAGCCCGGAACCGCGCCGGCGTCAAATGGCGCGCGAACTCCTGCTGGCGCCAATGGCGCATCATTTTCGGCAGGGGGATGCGCATCGGACAGACCGATTCGCAGCGCCCGCAGAAAGTCGAGGCGTTGGGCAAATGGGCGCCTTTTTCCAACCCGACCAGCGCCGGAGTCAACACCGCGCCCATGGGGCCGGGATAAACCCAGCCATAGGCGTGGCCGCCGACGGTGCCATAGATGGGACAATGGTTCAGGCACGCGCCACAGCGGATGCAACGCAACATGTCTTGAAACTCGGTGCCGAGCATTTTGCTGCGGCCATTGTCCAAAAGCACCACGTGAAAGGCATCGGGCCCGTCTTGGTCGCCGGCACGGCGTGGCCCGGTGGTGACCGTGGTGTATGACGCCATTTCCTGGCCGGTGGCGGAGCGCGCCAACAGCCGTACCAGGGTGGTCATGTCTTCCAGCGTCGGCACCACTTTTTCCAGACTCGCCAAAACGACCTGCGTCTTGGGCAGGGCCTGGGTCAAATCCGCATTGCCTTCATTGGTGACCAACACGGTCGAGCCGGTTTCCGCGATCAGAAAATTGGCGCCCGTGATGCCGATATCCGCGTCCAGAAACTTTTGGCGCATGATTGCGCGGGCTTCCGCGATCAAGGCGCGGCGCTCGGTCAACCGTTCGGTCAGGCCGTACTTAGCATGATGTTCGACAAACAGATCGGCGACCTGTTCCTTGGTCTTATGCGCCGCCGGCGCGATCAAATGGCTGGGCCGCTCCCCCGCCAGCTGGACGATATATTCGCCGAGATCGGTCTCGACCACATCGACGCCATGGTCGGACAAGAAATCGTTGAGTTCGATTTCTTCGGCGATCATTGACTTGCTTTTGGTCGCCGAACGCGCACCGGCATCGCGGCACAGGCCCAAAACGATGTCGCGGGCCTCGGCGCCATCGCGTGCCCAATGGACATGGCCGCCATGCGCCGTGACATTGGCCTCAAAGCGCTCGAGATAAAGATCGAGATGGGCAAGCACGTGGTTCTTGAGATCGCGGCCGGCGTCGCGCAAATCTTCGAATTCCGGCATATCGTCGACCGCCAGATGACGGCGTTCGACGAAGCCGCGCTTCATGTTGGTCAGTACGCCCTGCAGATTATCATCGGCCAAGGCGGCGCGCGCGTTGTGCTTGAAATTCGGCGTGGTGATGTGCATCGCGACGCTTTCTATCGCGCCTAGTCCGGCTCGCCAATCGCCGGCGCGTCGGCCATATCCGCCAGCACTTCTGCAATATGACGGACGCGCACCGGCGCGCCACGGCGGTGCAGGCGGCCGGCCATGTTCATCAGGCAACCGAGGTCGCCGGCCAGCAATGTGTCGGCGCCCGTGGCGATCACTGAATCCGCTTTTTCATCAACCATTTTGACCGAAATGTCGGCATATTTGACGCAGAATGTGCCGCCGAAGCCGCAACACACATCGGCATCCGGCAGATCACGAAGCGACAGGTGATCAACAGAAGCCAACAATTGCCGCGGCTGATCATGGACCTTCAATTCGCGCAAGCCGGCGCAGGAGTCGTGATAGGTCGCAATACCGTCAAGACGCGCCGCGACATTGTCGATCTGACGCACGTCGACCAGAAAAGACGTCAGTTCAAATGTGCGACCGGCCAATTCGGTCGCCCGCTCGCGCATGGCGCGGTCGTCGTCAAACAAACTCGGGAAATGCACCTTGATCATGCCCGCGCATGAACCGGACGGCGCGACGACATAGCGAAAACCGTCGAACGCGTCGATCACCTGCCGCGCGATCACGCGGGCACCATCGAAATCGCCACTGTTATAGGCCGGTTGGCCGCAACAGGTTTGCGCATCGGGCACAGAGACGCGGCAGCCGGCATCTTCCAGTAATTTGACCGTGGCAAAACCAACCCGTGGTCGAAACAAATCGACCAGACAGGTGATAAACAAAGCCACATCGATCGGCGTATCCGACATAGGTGCGCGCACCGTCTGTAGACCTCAAAAGCGCGCGACCCTACACGCTTGTCGGCTTTCGGTCTAGTTCGCGGGAGCCGCGTGTCGATCGACGGTGGTGCGCGGAATCAGCGCGTAATAACGCCCCGCATGCTTCATGCGTCCGGCCACCGCCGCAGCATCGCCACCATAGCCCCAAAAGACGTCACCACGAACCGGACCGCGGATGGCGCCGCCGGTATCCTGTGCCATCACCAGTCTCTGCCATGGCCGGTCCGGGGCACCGGGATCGATCGCCGGCACTTCGATATCTAGCCAGAGCGGCGTGCCAAGGGGAATGAGATCACGGTCCACCGCCAGCGATCGCCCAACGGTTAGCGCCACGCCTTGCGCGCCGATTGGCCCATCACCATCGAGCTCGCGAAAAAAAATGTATGACGCATTGCTGTTCATGATCTCGGCCGCTTGATCCGGATGGGCGGCCAGCCATTGGCGAATCGACTGCATAGAGACCTGCTCGCGGGCAAGCGCTCCGTTTTCGACCAGAACCCGGCCGATCGCCGTGTAGGGATGGCCGTTCTGGCCGGCATAACCAACGCGAACCGTGGCGCCGTCATCCAGATTGACGCGCCCCGATCCCTGGATATGCAGGAAGAACGCGTCGACCGGGTCGTCGACCCACAGCAACGGCGGCGCGACATTCGCCAAGGCACCGTTTTCGATGTCGGCGCGAGACGGAAGCGGTACGACTCGACGCCCGACGACGCGACCGCTGAGCCGCTGTCCGCGCAAGGCATCGCGGAAAGCCCCCAAGTCAATCGTGACCACATCGTCGGGCGGCGCGCGCAAGGGCGTCGCGTAGACCGCGCTGGGTTGCCGCGCGCCTTTGAGCGCCGCTTCGTAGTAGCCGGTGAACAGGCCAACCGGGTTCGCGCCGGCGGCAACCACAAATGGGACGAACGCGGCTTCGAAATAGTCGCGCGCGGCATCATGGTCGTCCGGATTCAGTTTGTCCGCCGTTGCACATGGCTGGCGCCAATCATGCCCCGCGATGGAGATCGGACCGAACTGCCAGACGTCATCGTCGGCGCGGGCGGCCAACTTTACGCATGAGCGCCGTAGCGCGGCCAAGCTTTCGCCAATCGCATCCTCGTGCCATCCGCTCAAATGGGCAAAGGTCGTCTCAGTCAAAGTGAGCGGTGCCACGGGCCGTGACGGCATCGGCGCCAACCACCCTCCGACGGCTATGGCCACGGCCACGGCCACACCGAGCAACACAATATTCAGGCGGGTGGTTTGTTTCACGGCCGGGGTCCGTTCCACGGCCCGGTCGAATCAATCTTCGCTACGGGTTTCCGCCAGCTGCCAATTCGGATCGCGCGATCGAATATCGCGGGTAAAGGTCCAAATATCGTTGATGGTCGCCACTTGCGACGGATCGCCATCGATAACATCGCCATCCGCATTGCGCGTGACATTGACCTGTTCGCTCATGAATTTGACCGTAACCGACGCGCGCCGGCCGGCGACGCTGGCATCGACCAGATCTGCCAAAATAATCGAAACCAAAGTCGTTTCCAAACGCTCGCCGGCCTCGTTGCGGCGATCGATTTCGGCGACAAATTGGCCATAGACGTCATTGTCGAGCAAACCACGCAACTGGCGTTTGTCGCCCGCAGCAAATGCGTTCAGTATCATCTCGAAGGCACCGCGGGCGCCTTCGAGAAAACCATCCTCAGAAAAACTCGGATCGGTGATTTTGAGCTGTGTCAGACCGGATGCGGACGATAGATCAGTGTCACCGCGTCCTTGCCGCTCCGACTTACGGCGCGCGTCTGGCAAATTCACGACGGTATCCGAACCGCTATCGTCATTGTCCGCCACGGGTTCCGGCGGCGGCCGTTCATGGCCGGTGCGGCGACCCAAGACTCTGTGCAGCCTCAATAGCAGGAACGCCGCCACCATGGCGAACACTAAAATGTCCAGAAATTGGAAACCGCCGCTCATCTGCTGGATCGCGCCTGACGCGACGCGCCACAAGGCCGCCGCGTTTTGTGTTCCCTGATTGTTACCACTCTAGAGTGTCCACCGACTGGGGTCAAAATGCCTCGACGGATCGGCGAATATTTTTCTCCTCGATGCCAATACCGCCAGGCGCATTGCTCTTTGGGAAATGGGTCCTGCAACCCATATTCGCAACCATGAATCCTTTTTTGCTGCTGCCGTTGGCGCTGGTTTTGGCCGAGATTGCCGCGTTTATTGCCATCGGTGGCCGGATTGGCATCGTCGCCACCTTAGTTGAGGTGGTGCTGTCGGGTGCCATCGGCATGGCCTTGGTGCGCGCCCAAGCCAGCCGAATCGCCAGCGACATCGCCATGGCGTCCGAGACCGGCAAGGCACCGGTCGGCCCGGCATTGGACGGTGCCGGCCTCGGTCTTGCCGCGCTGCTCTTGCTCATTCCGGGTTTTGTCACCGATATCATAGGTTTGGCGATCGCTATTCCGCCACTCCGGCGGCGGCTGGTGGGCCGACTTCTGCGGCGCATGCGCGCGTGGCACACACAACAACGGGGCCGCGCTTCGGGGCAAACCATTGACGGCACGTTTCGCCATGTGGATGGTGACGACGTGCCGACACCACAGACGACACCTGTCGAGACCCTGCCCAAGCGATCCAACGGCCCAAGTTCAGACACCTAGATCAATCATCGTTCAGACGGCGTCGTTTGAACGAAGTTAAGTTGATCGACATAAGATAAATAGAGCATTTCATGCGAACGCATGTAAGCGTGAAATGCTCTAACCCGCGCAGGATTGCACCTTTCGTTGATCGGGCTTGGTTGTCACTATCGGGTATCCGTGTTAGCCCATCGACGAAGTCGAACAAGGAGAGCGTCATGGCGGACGACAGCAGCACATCCGGCGCCAACGGCAACGGGTCGGGCGCGAACGGCGGCGCGCCGGCCGATCAGCCAACTATGCCCCGCATAGCCGTGCGCGGCCAATATGTCAAAGACCTTTCGTTTGAGAATCCGCGCGCGCCGGACAGCTTTGCGCCCAGCGACAAACCGCCGGAAATCAATGTCCAAGTCAACGTCAATGGCCGCCGTTTGGCAGATGATGCCCACGAAGTCGAGATTCAGATTTCGGCACGCGCCAGCCAAAATGATGATGTGGTATTTATTACCGAGCTAACTTATGCCGGCGTATTTGGCATCTCTGACGTGACGCCGAACAATTTGCAGCCGGTCTTGATGATCGAATGCCCGCGGCTGTTGTTCCCGTTCGCGCGGCGAATCGTCGCAGACTGCACGCGCGACGGCGGTTTCCCACCGTTGTTGCTGGAGCCGATCGATTTCATGCGTCTATACATGCAACATCAGGAACAGCGGCGCCAGACACAGGCTTCGGCCGACGCCGCCACCGAAACCGCATAACATCGGCGTCAGATCGGCACAAATTAGTGCCGCCAAATGACATCGCCGGAAAGCCTTTCCAGAAAGGCATCATGGGCTGCACGCTCTTCATCGGTCGCACCGTGCGGACGCGGTGGACGGGTTTCGCGGGCCGCGATCGTCGTCCGTTGTGCGCCGGCGATCGCCGCCGTCGATAGCGCCAGGTCCGGCTGTCGGCCGCCGATGAGTTCGACATAAACGTCGGCCAAGAGTTGCGCATCGAGTAAAGCGCCATGGACCGTCCGCGCCGAATTATCGACACCAAAACGCTTGCACAACGCATCCAAGCTGGCCGGCGCGCCCGGGAATTTTCGCCGCGCCAAGGCTACCGTATCGACCGCCCGCTCAGCTTGGATGATGGCACGTTCGGTCCGCGTGAGTTCCGCGTTTAGAAATGCCAAATCGAAACCGGCATTGTGAATCACCAAGCGGGCGTCGCCGATAAAGACCAGAAAATCTTCAACGATGTCCGCGAATTTCGGTTTGCCCCGCAGCATCTCGTTGGTGATACCGTGAATGCGAACGCTGTCTTCCGGCACATCGCGTTCGGGATCGATATAGCGCTGAAACTGTTCGCCGGTCGCAATATGATTGACCATCTCTAGACAACCGATCTCGATAATCCGATCGCCGTTTTTGGGGTTCAGCCCGGTGGTTTCGGTATCCAGCACGACTTCACGCACGCGATTGCCCTTTTCTGGTCAGTCGTCGACAGGTTGAACCGCAGGCCCGAGGATCCGAAAGCGTCCGCAGGATGTGGCCGACGGCGGTTCGGCTATAGCGTTTGCTGAGACCCGTCAAGATCACAAAATCGGCGCGGCGGCGCTTGACCCGGTCCGGCATTTGCCGTTCAAGAATGCTTGACAGCTTCGCCCTTGTCATGCCCGGCCGACGTAACGCCCGCGTCCATTGCACGCGCGGCGGCGCACTGACCACAGCGGTATAGTCGCAGTTGCGATCACCACCGGTTTCGAACAGCAACGGCACGTCCAAGACCACGATCGGGACTCGCCGCGCGGCGGCCCGGCGCAAAAAAAGCGTCCGCCCACGCCCGACCATCGGGTGCAATATCGCCTCCAGGGTTTTCAGCGCCTCCGCGTCGCCAAACACACGCCGGCCCAGGGCGCCACGATCCACCGTGTCGTTTGCGCACACCTCCGGCCAGAGCCGCGCGATCGGCGCCACCGCGGCACCACCTTGCGCCAGCAAACGATGCACTTCCGCGTCGGCATCGAAAATCGGCACGCCAAACTGTCGAAAAGTGTGTGCGGCGACGCTTTTGCCCATCGCGATGGATCCGGTCAAACCGAGCACAATCGGCCGTTTGCACATTAGCGTCCAGAATCGAGAACGGCGGCCCGAAGCGCCATGGTGACGTCCGGTGCGCGGCCAAACCAAGCTGCAAATCCCGGCCGACCTTGATGCAACAGCATGCCCAAACCGTCAACGACCGTGTTGCCACGCGCCTTGGCCGCCACCAATAACGGCGTCATCAGCGGTGCATAAACGATATCGGTCACCAAGGCGTCTGTCGGCAGCGCGGCAAGATCCAGATCCAGTGCCGGCTGCCCGACCATGCCCAACGTGGTGGTGTTGACCAACAGGCCAGCACCATCCAACGCCGCGCTACGGTCGGTCCAAGGCACAATTTCAGCAGCCAATCCAAGCGATTCGGCCATCGATTCGGCCCGTGACATCGTTCGGTTGATGAGCCGGATGACGGCCGCACCGGCATCGCTGAGGGCCACACAGACCGCGCGCGCGGCACCGCCAGCACCAATCACCACGGCCGGGCCGCGCGGCGCCCAATCCGGCGTGGTGTCACGCAGGCTCTCCATAAACCCGAACGCATCGGTATTGGACCCACTCAAGGTGCCGTCGTCATTGACGACGATGGTGTTGACCGCGCCGATCCGTCGCGCCGCCGGATCGACCTGGTCAACCAACGCCAGACACCCTTCTTTGTGCGGCACCGTGACATTGATGCCCGCGAATCCCAGAGCCGGCAAGGCGCGTACCGCTGTTGCCAGCTTATCGGGCGGCACCGGCAGCGGCACATAGGCACCATCGATGCCATAAAGCGCCAGCCAATAACCGTGCAGCGCCGGCGATCGTGAATGGCCAACCGGCCAGCCGATCACGCCGGCGACGCGTGCTTTGCCTGACAGAATCATGCCGCCACGATGCCATGGCCGCGCAAAAAGTCGAGTAGCGGCAAAAGCGGCAGTCCCAAAATGGTTGCATGATCGCCGGCGATGGCGGCAAACAACTGAATCCCCAAGCCTTCGATGCGATAGCCGCCGACCGTTTCGGTCACCTCCGGACCCACGGCTTGCAGATAGGTCTCCAGAAACCCATCAGAGAATTCCCGCATCGTCAGGCGTGCGCTTTGGTTCGCGCGCCAGACTACGCCGCCATTGCGCGCGACGCTAGCCGCGGTCACCAGTTCATGGGCCCGGCCTCGGAGTTTCCCAAGCTGGACCCGCGCCTCCGCCACATCGCCCGGCTTGTCGAACCAGTCATTGCCGCACACCAGCATTTGGTCGGCGCCCAGCACCAACGCGCCATTGTAACGTTGTGAAACGCGGCACGCCTTGAGTGACGCGAGTGCATCGGCGACTTCAAGCGGCGATGCGTGCTCAGCCGCCATGGCACGTTTGACTTCCGCTTCGTCGACCGCCGCCGGATCGACGGTGAAGACGACTCCGGCTGCGCGCAGAAGCTCCGCCCGCGATCTGCTCGCCGACGCCAAAACCAATGGCGCGGTCTCTGGTCCCGTGACCGACGCACTAACGTTTGTGTTTTCTGCGATCATGGCGGTTGCGATAGAGGGTCAAGACGGCGGTCGCGGTTTCCTCGATGGATCGGCGAGCGACGTCAATAACCGGCCAGCCTTGCGCCGCAAACAGGCGTTTCGCCGCGCGCACCTCTGCGCGCACCGCGTCCAGATCAACATAATCGGTGTCGGCGACCTGATCGAGGCTTTGCAGACGGCTACGGCGCACTTGCACCAGATTCTCCGGACTTGTCGTCAGCCCGACGACCAATGACTGCTCGGCCCGCAACACGTCCTCTGGCAGGCCCAGGTCCGGCACATACGGCACGTTGGCGGCACGCACGCCACGATTGGCCAGATAAACGCAGGTTGGGGTTTTGGATGTGCGCGAGACCCCGACGAGAATAACGTCCGCCAAGTGGACATCGTGTAGTGCCTGGCCGTCATCATGGGCGAGCACGAATTGCATGGCGTCGATGCGGGCAAAATAGTCTTCATCCAAAACATGCTGCCGGCCCGGGACATGGCCACTGTCGACACCCAAGTAAGCACTGACACCATTGATCACCTGATCAAGCACGGGAATGCACGGCACATTCAAGATCCGGCAACCATCGGCCAACGACTGCTGCAGCTCGGTCCCAACCAGAGTGTAAAGAACGATGCCCGGCTGCGCCTTGATCGCCGCCAACACCTTGTCGATTTGGCTTTGTGTGCGCACCAAAGACCAGCTGTGCTCAATCGGTTCAACATCGTCAAACTGTACAAAAACCGCGCGCGCGACGCTGGACACCGTTTCGCCCGTGGAATCGGAGATCAGATGCAGATGGCAGCGCCGCATGGTCTGTGGATGACTGGTCATGAATTGTGGAGAAAGTAGTCGGTGCCCCCCATGAATACCAGTCGTCGGACTTTCATTCGAGATCTAGGTCCGGGCATCCACAATGGACAGCACGCGGCAAGCTTGCGACAGAATGCGTGGAAAACTCGCATTCTCCTCGAAATCCACAGGATTGTTGCCAGCTATCTGGGCATGACCGAACGACCGGCAGCTGCCACGTTTTGGGTACGATTTGACCAATCATCCCCAGATCGCCAGATGTTCCGCACACACGCCGGCGACATGTCGACAAACTGGGGATAATTTGGGATCCCCGGCTTCAAGCCGACAACAACCACATCTAAAAGATTCTTATAAGGATTCTTAATTTGAAGTTGTTCTGTTAGAAGCGGGGGTCATGGCACCCTCGGATCTGTCCAACCAGCCCTTGCTGCGCAGCCTACGTGGCGAAATACAATCGCGACCGCCATGGTGGTTGATGCGCCAGGCTGGCCGGTATTTGCCGGAATATCGCGCATTACGGTCGCGTACCGGGACCTTTCTAGACCTGTGCTACACACCGGATTTGGCGTGCGAGGTGACGCTGCAACCAATCCGTCGGTTTCATCCCGACGCCGCGATCCTGTTTTCCGACATCTTGGTGGTACCGGACGCCATGGGCCAAGAGGTCGGGTTCAAACCGGATCACGGCCCAGTGCTGACGCCGATTCGCGATCGCGGCGCGATAAAGGCACTGACGGCGCAGGGCATGGTGGAAGCTTTGGCGCCGGTCTATCAGGCGATCGCTCAGATCCGGACCGCATTGCCCAAAGACGTGACGTTGATCGGCTTTGCCGGCGCGCCATGGACGGTGGCGACATATATGGTCGAAGGCGGCACGTCGCGGGATTTCCGTACGGTGAAAGGCTGGGCCTACGCCGACCCGCTTTCGTTCCAAAGCCTGATCGATTTGTTGGTCGAGGCGACCATCAGCCACCTTGACGCGCAGGTCAATGCCGGCGCGCAAGTCCTGCAATTGTTCGAAAGCTGGGCCGGTATCCTGCCGGCGGCGGCCTTTGGGCGCTGGTGTGTGCGCCCCGTCGCGGACATCGTGGCCGTCTTGAAGAAGCGCCATCCAGAGGTGCCGATCATCGCCTTTCCGCGCGGTGCCGGCATCTTGTACGACGGTTATGGCGACGCGACCGGTGTCGATTGCGTTGGCCTGGACGCCATGGTGCCGCTGGATTGGGCGGCGCACACACTGCAAGGCAAGACGGCGCTGCAAGGCAACCTAGATCCGATCATGCTGTGTGTCGGTGGCGCGCCAATGGCGGCGGCGGTTGGCGAAATTTTGACCGCGCTAAACGTGGCGCCCTTTATCTTCAATTTGGGCCATGGTGTCTTGCCGCAAACGCCGATCGCCCATGTTGAGGCGCTGGCCGGGTTGCTTCGGGACCATTGAGGGGACCGCCGTGGCACGTCGCATTGCGGTGGTGTTGTTCAACCTCGGCGGCCCCGACAATCTTGCCGCCGTGCGGCCCTTTTTGTTCAATCTGTTCCATGATCCGGCGATCATCGCGGTACCGCAGCCATTGCGCTGGTTGTTGGCGAAGTTCATCGCCGCGCGGCGCGCACCGGTGGCGCGGCAGATTTATCGGCAAATGGGTGGGCGCTCGCCGCTTCGGGCGGAAACCGATCGGCAGGCAGCGGCGTTGGCCGCGAGTTTGACCGACGACAACGATGATGCCAATCAGTTCCTGGTCACTATCGCCATGCGTTATTGGCACCCTTTGAGCGACGAGGCGGCCAGAGCCGTCAAGGCATTCGCACCGGATGAAATCGTTTTGCTGCCGCTTTATCCGCAGTTTTCAGCAACCACGACCGGGTCGTCGTTGCGTGCGTGGTTAGGGGCGGCCGCCGCGGCCGGCGTCACGGCGCCAACCCACGCGGTCGGATGCTATCCGGACCATCCCGCCTTGGCGCGTGCTCAAGCGGCTTTGATCGCGACCGCCGTCGCGCAGCTCGATGCGCCCGTGCGGCTTCTGTTTTCAGCGCATGGGTTGCCCAAGCGGCGGGTTGAACGTGGCGATCCCTATCAATGGCAGGTGGAACGTACCGCCGCTGCCGTCGTCGCCGCGCTCGGTCGTGCGGATCTGGAATGGGTGGTTTGTTACCAAAGTCGGGTTGGTCCGCTGGAATGGATCGGGCCGGCCACCGACGACGAGATTAGACGTGCCGGTGCCGACGGGATGGCGGTGGTGGTGGTGCCGATCGCGTTCGTCTCCGAGCATTCGGAGACGCTGGTGGAGTTGGACATCGAGTATCGCGAATTGGCGGAACAGTCGGGCGTGCCCAACTATGTGCGGGTCCCGGCTTTGGGCGACGATGCGACATTCATCCAAGGTTTGGCTTCTCTGGTGCGCCAGGCCATGAGCGGACCGGCGATGGCCGCATATGGCGCGGCGCGTTGTCCCGACTCATTCGCCAAGTGTGCCTGCCGCGTCGGAGGTGCTTGTGTTTGACGCCTTGGCCCCGCTGTATTTGTGGTTCAAAGCGCTCCATATCATTGCGGTGATCGCCTGGATGGCGGGATTGCTCTATTTGCCGCGTCTGTTCGTTTACCATTGCGACGCGGCGGTCGGCTCGGCCCAATCCGAGATGTTCAAGATCATGGAACGCCGACTGCTGCGCGCGATCATGACGCCGGCCATGCTGGTGTCTTGGCTGTTTGGACTGTTGCTTCTTGCCACGCCGGGCGCGGTTGATTTCGGCAGTCGCTGGATATACGCCAAGATCGCCCTGGTTCTGGCATTGAGCGGTCTGCACGGGGCGATGGCATCGTGGCGCCGCGACTTCGCCAATGACACGAACCGGAGGTCCGCGCACTATTACCGGATCGCCAACGAACTTCCAACGCTGTTGATGATTGGCATTGTGATCCTGGCGATCGTCAAGCCGTTCTGAACACGCCGCGAGAGCACTTTGCCCGAGCGGCGCGGAAATGGTGATACGTCAGCGTTTGACTATGTCTGCCAAGTGCACTAAATAACAAACATCTCCGACGCGCTTCTGAGCGAAAGAACGCCGGACTGCCTTCACTCAACGCTGCTGTACCCGACCGCGACGATGGTCGTCACCGTTTCGACGGGATTCGATACGCTGCACCCGCGCAATGCGATGAAAGAAAACGGGTGATGGCACGCAGACAGCCCCCCAACTGCTTCCACAGGCCATGAACCTCCAGGAACTGAAACAAAAGAACCCCAATCAGCTGCTCGATTATGCCGAGGAGTGCGGGGTCGAAAATGCCAGTACGCTGCGCAAGCAAGATCTTCTTTTCGCCATACTGAAGCAACTCGCCGAGAGCGAGGTTCCGATCTTTGGTGACGGTGTTCTCGAGATCCTGCAAGACGGCTTCGGATTTCTACGTTCACCGGAATCCAATTATCTGCCGGGGCCGGACGATATTTATGTCTCGCCAAGCCAAATCCGACGCTTCGGGTTGCGCACCGGCGATACGGTCGAAGGCCAGATCCGCCAGCCGAAAGAAGGTGAACGATATTTCGCGCTGTTGAAGATCAAGGCGATCAATTTCGAGGAACCGGAAAAAGCTCGCCACAAGATCAATTTCGACAATCTGACCCCGCTTTATCCTGACGAGCGGTTGCGGTTGGAAATTGATTCCGGTGATCTGAAAGAATTGAGTTGCCGTGTGATCGACTTGGTTGCGCCGTTGGGCAAGGGGCAACGCGGCTTGATCGTGGCGCCGCCGCGCACGGGCAAAACCGTGTTGCTGCAAAATATTGCCCACTCGATTACCGCCAACCATCCGGAAGTCTACTTGATTGTCTTGCTGATCGACGAGCGGCCGGAAGAGGTGACAGACATGCAACGGTCCGTGAACGGCGAGGTAATCAGCTCGACGTTCGACGAACCAGCGGCGCGCCATGTGCAAGTTGCGGAAATGGTCAGCGAGAAAGCCAAGCGGCTGACCGAACATGGTCGCGACGTGGTGATCTTGTTGGATTCGATTACGCGCCTGGCACGCGCCTACAACACCGTCGTGCCGTCGTCCGGCAAGGTGTTGACTGGCGGTGTTGATGCCAACGCGTTGCAGCGACCCAAGCGGTTTTTCGGCGCGGCCCGCAATATTGAACAAGGCGGATCCTTGACCATTGTTGCGACCGCTTTGATTGACACCGGTTCGCGCATGGACGAAGTGATCTTTGAAGAGTTCAAGGGAACCGGCAATTCGGAGATCGTCCTGGATCGCAAGATTGCGGACAAACGGACCTTCCCGGCGATCGATATCGGCAAGTCGGGCACGCGCAAGGAAGAGCTGCTGTGCGACAAGGGCGAACTCTCAAAAATGTGGGTGCTGCGCCGGATTTTGACGCCAATGGGTGTGGTCGACGCGATGGAGTTTCTGCTCGATAAGCTCAAGGGCGCGAAGTCCAATAACGACTTCTTCGAATCGATGAATACCTAGGGCATTTCAGGGTTACTCGTCGGCCCCAGACAGACAAAAGCCGGCGCGATCGACTGATCGCACCGGCGCTTGCGTATCGCGGCGTCCTTATTCAGGCGAGAAGACGGTGGATCCGGTGGTCTTGCGACCTTCAAGATGGCTGTGCGCCTGGACGGCGTCACTCAATCTATAGCGATTGTTGATTTCGATCTTGACATCGCCGCTGCGGACCACGTCGAACAACGCATTCGCCGAGGCGACCAAATCATCGCGCGACGCGGTATAGGTCATCAGGGTCGGGCGGGTGACATAGAGCGAGCCCTTAGCCGCCAAAATACCCAGATCGACGTCGGGAATCTTGCCTGACGATTGGCCAAACGTAACCATGACGCCGAACGGGCGCAGGCAATCCAACGATTGCATAAAGGTGTCTTTTCCGACCGAGTCGTAAACCACCGGCAAACCGGCGTCGTCGGTCAGGTCACGTACTTTTTCGACAAAGTTTTCGGTCTTGTAGAGGATCGGATGGTCGCAACCATGGGCGCGGGCAAGTTCGGCTTTTTCCTCTGACCCAACGGTGCCGATCACCGTCGCACCAAGAGCTTTGGCCCATTGACAGGCAATCAGGCCGACACCGCCGGCCGCGGCATGAAACAGAATGGTGTCACCGGGTTTGACCACGTAAGTGCGGCGAAGAAGATATTCGGCGGTCATGCCTTTGAGCATCATGGCCGCGGCTTGGTCGTCGGCCACGCCGTCGGGCACGCGGACCATGCGATCGGCGGGCATCAGGCGAGCTTGCGCATAAGCGCCTGCGGGCGGTGAAGCGTACGCCACGCGATCGCCAACGGTGATACCGGTGCAATCCGGACCGACGGCTTCGACGACACCGGCGGCCTCCAGGCCTGGAATGAACGGCAATGTGGCTTGCGGGTACATGCCAGTGCGGAAATAGGTATCGATGTAGTTGAGGCCGATTGCGGTATGGCGAAGGAGAATTTGACCACTGCCGGGATCACCGACGTCGTCCTGTTCCCATTTGAGGACCTCGGGTCCCCCATGTTCATGAACGCGAATGGCGTGTGTTTTCATCGTTTGAACCTCTGACGACAAGACAAGAAACTACGTGAGATGCGCGGCCAGGAAATCCGCAGTGCGTTGGTCAGCCCGGTTCGCGGCGGTGGCGTCATAATGTTCACCAGCGGTGCGGGCGAAGGCATGGTCCATGCCGGGATAGCTGTGAATCGTCACGGCCCCGTGGGATTTGAGGCCGGCCGCAATCGCGGCTTGAGCGTCCGGCGGACAAAATTGATCGTTTTCGGCGACGTGCAGCATAAGCGGTTTTGTGATTGAGGCCGCTTCATCCAGAGCTTTTTCAATCCCGACGCCGTAATAGCCGATGGCGCAGTCAGTATCGGTGCGGGTTGCCGTGAGATAGGCAAGCTTGCCGCCCAAACAGTAACCAATGGCGCCGACTTTGCCGGTACAGCCGTTTTGTTTGCGCAAGAAATCAACGGTGGCGGCAATATCGCTAACGCCGGTGGCCTCGTCGAAGCCTTGATAGAGGGCGAACGCTTTGTCCCATTCGGCTTGGCTTCGGTCGGTGATCTCAACGCCAGGCTCCTGACGCCAAAACAGATCGGGGCAAGCGACCATATAGCCGAGGGACGCCAGGTGTTCCGCGATTTCGCGCATCACCGGATTGATGCCAAAGATCTCTTGAATCAAAACCACCCCTGGCACGGTGTGACCGGGGGTCTGCGTGACATAGGCGGCAAACGTACGGTCGTCTGCCGCCGTGATATCGACATAGCGTGCTGGCATAGCGGGCCTCGCAACCCAAACGTGACGGAAACGACAACACTCTAGCGCGCAGTCGCCAGGAAGTCACCGCGCCGCCGATGCGATTCAGCCGTGCCGTCGCGGACACTGCAAGGTTGCGCAGACAAGACAAGCGCTATGTGAGTTGTGTGTGTAGCGCCTTTGGATCGGTAACCGGCAACGAGCAGGTCGCGTGGCGACAGACGTAAGCGGTGGCCTTGCCACCGATCTGTGTCTTGCCGTTGGCGGGATGGGTGTCGGGGAGTGTTTGATCGGGGGCGATCGGCAGAACGATGATGTCAGGGTCGGCCGCGTCAGTGATGACGGCACGGAGGCGGCGCATGTCGGGATCGTCGGTTGCGCCGACCAATACGACCTGTAAGCCGGCTGTATAGAGCGCGCAGTTATTCAGAAACGTGGCGGCCGCCAAGGGCGATCGAATCGCCGTGCCGGCAAAGGCGCGAATCAGGGCGTCCGCGCGTGTACGGTAGCTGTCGCGTCCGGTGAGAAAATAAAGACGCGCAAGGACACCCAACATGGTGCCGTTGCCCGTCGGCGTGGCGTCATCGGTGATGGTTTTTGTGCGCACGATCAGGTTGTTCGCGTCATGCGCGGTAAAGAAATAGCCGCCGTTTTGCGAATCCCAAAACAGATCATCGGCGGTTGCGACCCAGCGCGCGGCATCCTCGATAAAACGCTTCGTACCGGTCGCTTCAAACAGCGCCAGACCGGCGGCGGCCATGGCGGCGTGGTCGTCGAGCAACGACGCATCAGCATGTTTACCCTGACGAGTCGCGTGATACAGCCGGCCGTCGAAGTCCAGCGTTTCGACGATCGCGTCATAAGCGGCGAGCGCCGCGTTCAGCCACGCGGGCCTAGCAAATGCGACCGCGGCATTAGTTATCGATGCAATCATAAGCCCATTCCAATCGGCCAGGACTTTGTCATCCCAACCCGGCGCGACCCGCTTGGTGCGCGCCTGGAAAAGAGTTGTGCGCATCGCCACGAGACGTTGTTCGGCCTGCGTATCAGCGAGAGTGGGCACGCGCAGGCGATGCAAGATGTTGTTTCCTTCCCAATTGCCAGCTGCGGTCACGTCATAGGTTTGTTTGAACAGCACCGCGCCCGGTCCGAGTAGGTCGTCGATCTCGGATTCGGTCCAGACGTAAAATTTGCCTTCTTCACCTTCGCTGTCGGCGTCGAAGCTGGCGGCGAAGGCGCCATCGTCGGCAACCATTTCGCGCAAAACCCATGCGATGGTTTCCTGAATGCGCGCGGCATAGAGCGGCGATTTGCCGCGGCGCCAAACGAGGGTCAGCAAATCAATGAGTTGCGCATTGTCGTAGAGCATTTTTTCGAAATGTGGCACCAGCCACATCGCATCGGTGGCGTATCGGGCGAAACCGCCGCCGAGATGATCGTAAATGCCGCCCTGACACATGCGGTCGCAGGTGACATCGACGGCATTGTGGAGATCTTGACTGCCGGTGCGCAAAAAAGCGCGCCAGAGCAGCAGAAACAAGGGCACGTGGGGGAACTTTGGTGCCCCTCGCAAGCCGCCAAGGACGGGGTCAATTTGGGCAAGGAGCGTGCGGGCCGCCCTGTCGAGGGTCGCCGTTGTCGGTGCGGAGCCGGGCTGGTTCACGGCAATTTTGTCGAGCGCGTTGCGTAGCGCATCGACATTCTTGGTCACGCGGCCAGGGTCCTCGTGATAGATCCGGGCGATTTGCCGCAAAATCTCAGAAAACGCGGGGCGTCCATGGCGCGGTTCAGGCGGAAAATAAGTCCCGCCCCAAAATGGCGCGCGATCAGGGGTGAGGAACATGGTCAGGGGCCAGCCGCCATGTTCACCCAGCAATGCCAGGGCGGTTTGGTAAATGCTATCAATATCAGGCCGTTCTTCACGGTCGACCTTGATCGACACGAACAACTCGTTCATGACGTGCGCGATGTCTTGATTTTCAAAGCTTTCGTGTGCCATGACGTGGCACCAATGGCAGGCGGCATAGCCCACAGACAACAGAATGGGCTTGTCTTCGGTGCGCGCCCGTGCGAAGGCGGCATCACCCCAAGGCAGCCAATGCACCGGATTGTCTTTGTGCTGCAATAGATAGGGGCTGGTTTCGTTGGCCAGCTCGTTGCGGTGGCTATCCATGGTGGGGTTCCAAGTGCTGGGGCGGCGGCCGCCGCGTGAGGGCGGAACTTGTAGCATAAGCGCGGCACGAATCCGCGCATGACAGCAATGGTAGATGGGAAGGCACAGGATGAGTGGAAACGGCGACGATCCGGCACCGTTTTATGAACGCCACGTGTTTTGCTGTACGAACGTTCGGCCCCAAGGTCATCCGCGCGGCTGTTGCAGCGAGAAAGACGCGGTGCGACTGCGCAACTATATGAAAGCGCGGGCAAAAGAACTCAACCTAACGAACGTGCGGATCAACGCGTCAGGGTGTCTGGATCGATGCGAACTGGGCCCCACCGTCGTGATTTATCCCGAAGGTGTGTGGTATCGCTGTTCGACGGTGGCCGACGTCGACGACGTTCTGGAGCAGCATGTGGTAAAGGGGGAGCGTGTCGGGCGCCTGATGTTGCGGCCCGAGGACGGATAGGAACGTCGGCGCAACCCGAGGATGTTTGAGGACGACACGATCTTCGCCCAATCGACGGCGCCGGGTCGGGCCGCCATTGCGGTGGTGCGGTTGAGTGGTACGCGGACCGAGGACGTTGTCGCGGACCTAGCCGGGGATCTGCCGAAGCCGCGACGGGCGAGTTTAAGGACCTTGCGTGACCCGGGCGATGGCCGCGTTCTGGACGAAGCATTGGTGCTGTGGCTCCCGAAACCGAAAAGCTTTACCGGCGAGGACATGGCCGAACTGCAGGTGCATGGTGGGCACGCGGTGGTCGCCGGCATCATCGCCTGCTTGGCGCGCCAAAAGGACTTGCGGCCGGCCGAACCCGGGGAGTTTAGCCGCCGGGCATTCGTGAACGGGCGGTTGGATTTGACCGCCGCGGAAGGCCTTGCCGACTTGATCGATGCGGAGACGGTGCTGCAAAGAGATCAGGCGCTGCGGCAAATGGGCGGCGCGTTGGGTTTGGTCTATGAGACGTGGCGACAGCGACTGATTGGGACGATGGCCCTGGTTACCGCGAGTCTCGATTTCTCCGATGAGGAATTGCCGGCGGACTTGTTACGGGAAGCGAAGGGCGAGGCGGCGGCGGTGGCCGCCGAGATTGGCGGACATCTGGCAGATCAACGGCGCGGGGAGCGCATGCGCAGCGGGTTTTTGGTCGCCATCGTGGGCCCGCCCAATGCCGGGAAATCGAGCTTGCTCAATCGGTTGGCGGGCCGGGAGGCGGCGATTGTCAGCAGCCGAGCGGGAACCACGCGTGACGTGGTCGAGGTGCATTTGGACTTGGCCGGGTTGCCGGTGACCATGGCCGATACAGCGGGTTTGCAGGCGACCGAAGATGAAATAGAGGCCGAGGGGGTGCGGCGTGCGCTGGTGCGCAGTGCCGACGCGGATTTGACATTGTGCGTGGTGGATGGGGCCAATCCAGAAGGGTTGGCGCCAGAGGCACGGGGGATGGTTGAAGGTGGCGCGACCCTGGTGGTGAATAAGGCGGATTTGTTTGGGGCTGCGCCGCTGTTTGCAGCGCAAGGTCGGTCGGTTCACCGCATATCGTGCAGGTCGGGGCAAGGGATCGATGGGGTGGTTGAGGAGGTTGTACGGCAATTGCGCGCGGGGAGCGGCCTGGCCGGGGGTGGCGGACCGGTGCCGCTGACCCGGGCGAGGCATCGGCTGGCGCTGGAGATATGCGCGACGGCGTTGGGGCGAATAGCGGAGCTGGACGAGGAAACGCTGATTGCGGAGGAATTGCGCGAGGCGGCCGTTGCGCTCGGGCGAATCACGGGACGGATTGATGTCGAGGATATATTGGATCAAGTGTTTGGTAGTTTCTGTATTGGGAAGTGAGGGGGCGCGAATGTTTCACGTGAAACATTGCGGACGGGACAGGGTGTGTAAGGGACGAAGGACAAGGCGGGATATCCGGCGATGACGGACGCCGACGTGATTGTGGTTGGTGGTGGGCATGCGGGGTGCGAAGCCGCGGCGGCGGCGGCGCGCATGGGAGCTCAGACCCTGCTCGTCACCCATAGCAGAGACTCGCTCGGCACCATGTCGTGCAATCCGGCGATTGGGGGCATCGGGAAGGGCACCCTGGTGCGCGAGATTGATGCGCTTGACGGCCTGATGGGCCGTGTGGCCGATGCGGCCGGGATCCAATTCCGCACATTGAACCTGCGCAAGGGACCGGCTGTTTGGGGGCCGCGCAGCCAAGCCGATCGCAAACTGTACCGAGAGGGCATGACGGCGGCGGTTTTGGATCAGGCCGGGTTGGACGTGCGCGAGGGCACGGTCGAAGACTTGGTGTTGGATCGAACCGGGGCTGTGGCGGGCATTGTTCTGAATAGCGGAGCGGTGTTATCGGCCGGCAGCGTGGTGATTACCACGGGGACATTTTTGCGCGGCGTTATCCATATCGGACTCGAACAGACTCCAGCGGGGCGATTGGGAGATGCGTCGGCCGTGGGTTTGGCGCGGCGGTTCGATGCATTGGGCGTGCGGTTGGGACGGTTGAAGACCGGGACACCGCCGCGTCTCGATGGCGCAAGCCTGTGTTTGGATGGGTTGGATTGGCAGCATCCGGAAGATCCGCCGCGGCCATTTTCGTTTCTCACGAAAAATATCACGACACCGCAGATCCCGTGCGCGATCACATACACAACAGCCGCGACGCACGCGCTGATCCGCGCCAATCTCGACAAATCGGCGATCTATGGCGGCGCGATTAGTGGGGCGGGGCCGCGTTATTGTCCGTCGATTGAGGACAAGGTCGTCCGGTTTTCAGAGCGGTCGCAGCATCGCATTTTCTTGGAACCCGAAGGGCTGCACGACACGACAGTCTATCCGAACGGGATTTCGACGTCGCTTCCGGCGGACGTGCAATTGCTCATGGTGCGTTCCATTCCAGGACTTGAACGGGCGGCAATAATTCGGCCCGGTTATGCGGTGGAATATGACTTCATCGATCCGCGCCAACTGGCGCCGACGTTGGAGCTTCAGCATGTACCGAGCCTTTTCCTTGCCGGTCAAATCAACGGCACGACCGGGTATGAGGAAGCAGCCGCGCAAGGCGTGATCGCCGGTATCAATGCCGGCCTGCGCGCGGGTGGGGGTGCGCCGTTCGTTGTCGACCGCGCGGAAAGCATGACCGGTGTGATGATCGATGACCTGACCACGCTTGGGACGAAGGAACCCTATCGAATGTTTACCGCGCGCGCGGAGTATCGCTTGGCCCTTCGGCCTGATAACGCCGATGCCCGGTTGACAGAGAAAGGCGTGCGCGTCGGCGCGGTCGGCGGCACCCGCGCACGGGTACATGCGGAGAAGAATGTCGCTATCGAGACGGCAAGGGCAAGATTGCGAAACGTGCGTGTCGACCGAGAAAATGCGGCACGGCTGGGAGTCGTGCTGCGCGATGGCGTGGGCAGTCGCGATGGTTGTGAGATCCTTGGCCAGCCGGGTGTGACAGTCGACAAGCTTGCCGTTATCGCGCCCGCGCTGGCCGGGATGCGTCGGGACGTGGCGGAGCAGCTCAAGATCGAGGCCCAGTACGCAAGCTACCTGCACAGGCAAGAACGCGAGGTGGCGCGGTATCGGCGCGAAAGCGCGGTGATCGTGCCGGCTGGTTTGAACTTCGGCGCAGTTGGGGGACTCTCGAACGAATGCCGCGAAAAGTTGAATGCGGCGCGCCCAGCTTCACTGGCCGCCGCGGCGCGGATTCCCGGCGTCACCCCGGCGGCGCTGACGGCCTTGCTGGTGTATTTACGCCGCGACTCGGCGACAAACGGGGCGTGAGCGGGGGCTCGGTCAGGGCGCCGGCCAGCGCCGCCGCGTTTGGCCACAGTTGCAATGTTTCACGTGAAACATTGGCGCGTTGCCAGATTTATGTGGACTTTCTCGTTAGATGGCAGGCCAAGATCAACTTGATCGGGCCCGCAACGACGGACACCATATGGCGACGTCACATGTGGGATTCCGCGCAACTTCGGCCGCATATCCCCAGCAACAGCACCGTGTTGGTCGATTTGGGTAGCGGTGCCGGATTTCCCGGCTTCGTCTTGGCCCTGCTGGGCCTGCCACAGGTCACATTGATCGACAGCGACAGCCGCAAATGCGCGTTCTTGCGAGAGGCGGCCCGACTTACGGAAACCAACGTTTGTATCATCAACGCGCGAATCGAAAATTTGACCGGCCCGTGCGCCGACGTCGTCACCGCCCGGGCCTGCGCACCACTCCCAAAATTGCTAGGTCACATCGAACGGTTTCTGCGGCGCGACGGCGTTGCGCTGGTCCACAAGGGCGCACGGGTTGCGGAGGAATTGACCGCCGCGCGAAAACACTGGACAATGTCCGTTGAACAGATCCGGAGCCTCTCGGATCCTCGGGGCAAATTGCTGAAAATCAAAGGCTTATCTCGTGTCGCCTGAAGACCAACAAAGCTCGCTGCGGGCCTTGTCGGGCAAGCGCATTGTGATCGCCAACCAAAAGGGTGGGGTCGGCAAAACCACCACGGCGATCAATCTGGCAACGGCTCTCGCGGCGCTCAAAAAGACCATTTTGCTGATCGATTTAGACCCGCAAGGCAATGCCAGCACGGGCATGGGCGTCGGTGCTGGCGATCGGGACAACACCAGCTATGACGTGCTGATGAATGAATGCCCGCTTTGCGACGCGGTGATGACAACCTGCGTGCCGGGATTGGACTTGGTGCCGTCTGAGGTCGATTTGGCGGGCGCCGAACTGGAACTGATCGACCATCAGCGGCGCTCCCATCACCTGAGAGATGCATTGGCGACGTTCACCCACACTTACGACTTCGTCCTGATTGATTGCCCGCCATCCCTCGGCTTGTTGACACTTAACGCCTTGGTTGCGGCCGACACCGTGCTGATCCCCTTGCAATGCGAATTTTTTGCCCTCGAAGGCTTGAGCCAGTTGCTGCGCACAATCGAACGGGTGCGGCGAAACTTGAATCCCGGCATCGATATTCAGGGCATAGTTCTGACCATGTTCGACAAGCGCAACAATCTGTCTGGACAGGTCGCCGCCGATGTCCGCGCCTATATGGGCGACAAGGTCTATGAGACAGTGATCCCCAGAAATGTCCGGGTGTCGGAGGCGCCATCTCATGGCAAGCCCGTGCTTCTCTACGATTATCGTTCAGCCGGCGCGCGGGCCTACATGCATTTGGTCAGTGAGATCCTGCGCCGCGAACATCAATCATCAGCGGCATGACAGCTAGACCGCGCCGGCTGGGACGTGGCCTGGAGGCCCTGCTCGGCGACACCGAACCGTCTGATTCGCCCACGGCGTCGTCCGAAAATGGGCGGCAACACGATGTCCCGATCGAAGCCTTATCCGCCGGGCCCTATCAGCCGCGTCGTCGCTTCGATCCCGGACAAATCGACGCTCTAGCCGACTCGATCCGTGAAAAAGGCATCATGCAGCCGATCTTGGTGCGGCCATTGTCAAATCAGGCTGGCCGCTACCAGATTGTCGCCGGGGAAAGGCGTTGGCGTGCCGCGCAACGGGCGCGTCTGCACCGCGTGCCGGTTGTTGTTCACGCGCTCGCCGATCGCGAGGCGTTGGAAATTGCGATCATTGAGAACGTACAGCGCGAAGACCTGACGCCCCTGGAAGAGGCTGACGGCTATCGGCGCTTGATGGACGAGTTCAGTGGCACGCAAGAAGAGATCGCGCGCATTGTCGGCAAGAGCCGCAGCCACATCGCCAACACCCTGCGATTATTGGCGCTACCGGCGCCGGTCCGCGAAATGGTTGACGATAGCCGCCTTTCCGCCGGCCACGCACGGGCCTTGCTGACGGCGAAGGATCCAGCCGGGCTCGCCAAGACCGTGGTCAGCAAAGGCTGGAACGTGCGTCAGACCGAAGACGCGGTGCGTCGGGAAGGCCGCGTCCCATCGAAGTCGCCGGCAGCCCGCAATCCTGACGTGGTAGCGCTCGAGCACGACCTGGCGGCGGTCACTGGATTGAAGATCGTGATCTCGGATCGTGGCGAACGTGGCGACGTGCGGATTGCTTATAATTCCCTCGAACAACTCGACGATATTATCCGGCGGTTGCGCAAGAGCTCGGTCTAAGCCTTGTCATTGTGGCCTCATTGCGTGGCAGAAATATTCACAGCCCAAACGATCTCGTTTTCGTAACGACGTTGGGTTTCATGTCTCGCTTCCGCAACGGGCTCGCGAGGCATCACACAATTTCGTTTTGATGGCGACGCGATGCTTCGGTGATGCGCATCAACGCCAAGCCGGCGATTAGCGTCGCCGGCATGCCGGTGCGCTTGCACTGCGCCTCCGCATCAAGAACCATATCCATGGCCGTTACCAAGTCCTTCACCGGCCAACGGCGCGCTTGCCGCTGAAATGCTGGTGCTCTCTTGAAATGGGGGCGTGGTTTTAACGCCGCGACGGCGCGATCCAGCGCCACGCCATCGACGACCTGGCCCTTCACCAGGTGCAACCGCTGCAGATGGCGCCCGATCGTGCGCAAACAAGGCACGGGACCAACACCGTCCATGGCAAGCCGGCGCCACGCCCGGCTGGCGGTGGCATGGTCGCCGCCGCCCACGGCGTCCGCCAACATGTCCATCGTCGCAACGGCATTGTCGCCGACGCTATCGGCGACATCGTCGGCCGTAATCCGCCGTTCCGGTCCGACGTAAAGGGCAAGCTTTTCAACCTCTGTGCGGGCCATCCGTCGGTCGGCGCTGAGCTGCTCGGCGAGCAACGCCAAGGCGTCGCGCTCGATCTCGACCCCGAGCTCAGACAAGACCGCACGCGCCACCGCGGGCAAGCTTTCACCATCATCTTCGTAGCACGGCAAAGCCGCGGCGATATCGTGCTTTTCGAACAGCCGTCGCAGGGCACCTGGCCTCAGATCGCCAGCGTCGACCACAACGAGGCTATCACCGACCGGTGCGTCCAAGAACGCGGCCAGGACGACGGCCGCGTCGTCACCCGCATCGTGCAGCCGTACGACACGGCGGCCGCCGGTTAACGCCTGGGCCGCGGCTTCGTCGGCAAGACGCGCCGGATCGGCGCGCAGGGCGACCGCGGTGATGTCGGCGACCCGAAACGGGTCCCGCAAGTCATCGACGACAGACTTGGCCAGCGCGCCGGCCCGATCCGCAACCAAACCGCGGTTCGGACCATATACGAGAACAGCGCGAACATTGGAATCAGGCGCACGCACGAAGGTTTCGATGCGCCGCCCGGACAATTTCATGGCGCGGCTGCCGCCAGGCGTCGTTCGAAAAACAAAGTCAAATTCAGGGCGACGTCGTCCGAGACAACCTTGGCAGCTTGGCTGGCGGCATCCTTTTCCGCAGCCAATGTCGCGAAATTCTGGCCTTCGACCACATTGTAGCTGGCAGCAGCTGTAACCTCACCTTGATGCAGGGTGCTCTCGTTGTTGGCATCGGCCAACACATATGTTGCCGTAACGACAAAATCGAACCGGCGGGTGCGGCTGTCGCGTTCGGTGATCAAGGCAATCGAACTGGTGCTTAGCGTATAGGACAGGGTGTAGCGCGCGGGCGTCACCAAGCCGCGCGGCGCCAGGGCGTCGCGCAAGTGATTGTAGACTTCGACGTCTAGGCGGTTCTGCGGTGCCGCCGGCTGAATCGCGGCCAACTCTTGACGCACGGCCGCGCTGGTCAAGCCACCATGTAACGGGCGAAATCCACAACCCACCAGCTGGCTCGACATCAAGACCACAAAAACTGCACCGATCAGGAATTTTGTCGGTCTAAATGACGACATTCACCACCTTATTCGGCACCACAATAACTTTCCGGATTGGTTTATCGCCGATCACGGCCGCGATGGCTGGATCGGCCAACGCCGCGGATTCGGTTGTGTCGCGATCCGCGTCGGCTTTCAAAGTGAGAGTCGCGCGCAGCTTTCCATTGACTTGTATGGCTAACGTAACGTTTTCCTCAAGAATCAATCGCGGGTCGGCCTCGGGCCACGGCATGTCGGCCAAATAGCGCTTATGGTCCAGCATCTGCCATAGCTCTTCGGCCAAATGCGGCACCATCGGGCCCAGCACGCGCACCAATGTTTCCAGCGCTTCGCGGCGGGCCCAGGCATCACTTTTGCTATCGCCATCAAACGCGGTGATCGCGTTTCCAAGTTCGCGGGCGCGCGCCACCGCGCGGTTGAATCGGAACTTGCCCAGATCGTCGGTGATGTTATGAATGGTCTTGTGCGATTGCCGGCGCAATTCCTCGGCGGCGTCGCCGAACGCCTTCGGTCGCCGCGCCTTGACCGATGCCACCGGACCGGCCGGTTCGGTGACCATGCGCCAAACCCTTTGCAGAAAGCGCCAGGCGCCGTCGACTCCGGCCTCGGTCCATTCGACGTCGCGTTCGGGCGGGCTGTCCGATAGCATGAACAATCGTGCGGTGTCGGCGCCGTAGCTAGCAATGATCGATTCCGGGTCGACGACGTTCTTTTTCGATTTGCTCATGCTTTCGGATCGACCGAGCTCGACGGGCGCGCCTGTCTCCCGATGGTGCCACGCTCCTTTGTCGTCGCGCACCACGTCTTCGGGGAACAGCCATTTGCCGTCTGCGTCACGATAGGTTTCGTGACAGACCATGCCCTGTGCCAACAAGCCGCTGAACGGCTCGTCGATTGCGAGGTAGCCGCACGCTTTCAACGCCCGCACAAAAAACCGCGAATACAACAAGTGCAGGATGGCATGCTCGATACCGCCAACATACTGATCTACGGGCAGCCAATGGTCGACTGCGGTCCGATCCAATGGTTGGTCGGATTTGGCGCATGCGAAGCGCGCGAAATACCATGACGAATCGACGAAGGTGTCGAACGTATCCGTTTCTCTTTGGGCGTCGCCGCCGCAGTTCGGACAGGCAACATGTTTCCAGGTTGGGTGCCGATCCAACGGATTGCCCGGCTGGTCAAACGTGACATCGTCCGGCAGCAGCACCGGCAGTTCGGCTTCCGGAACCGCCACGATGCCGCAGCCATCGCAATGAATCACCGGAATCGGGCAGCCCCAATAGCGCTGGCGTGACACACCCCAATCGCGCAATCGATATGTGGTGCGCACTTCACCATCGCCGGACGGGGTCAGGCGCCCAGCCACCGCCTGTTTGGCATCTTCAACGCTCAGGCCATTGAGAAAATCCGAATTTATCAACACGCCGTCGCCGACAAACGCAGTGTCACCAACGGCGAAATCATCGCCGGCGTCGGGCGGTTTCACCACCGGCAGCACAGGCAGGTCGTATTTTCGCGCGAACTCAAGATCGCGCTGGTCGTGCGCCGGGCAGCCGAAAATGGCGCCGCTGCCATAGTCCATCAGCACGAAGTTGGCGACATAGATCGGCAATGTTGCGCCGTCTTGCAATGGATGCAGCGCGCGCAACCCGGTGTCGTAACCCAGCTTTTCCGCCTGCTCGATGGCCGCCTCGCTGGTGCCGAGCTGATTACAGCGGGCGATAAAGGCAGCCAGGTCGTCGTCTTGACACGCCAACGCCTCGGCTAGGGGATGATTGGGTGCAATGGCGCAGAAGCTGGCGCCATACAAGGTGTCGGGGCGGGTTGTGAACACCTCCAGGCGATCGTCTCGGTCGGACATCCGGAACCACAGGGTCATGCCGTGCGAGCGACCGACCCAGTTGCGCTGCATGGTGCGTACGGACTCCGGCCACCGGTCCATGGTGTCGAGTGCTTCCAGCAATTCGTCGCTATAGGCCGTGATCCGCAGCATCCATTGCTGCAGCAATTTTCGCTCAACGGGTGCGCCTGAACGCCAGCCTTTGCCGTCGATAACCTGTTCGTTGGCCAACACCGTTTGATCGACCGGATCCCAGTTGACCCAGGACTCCTTGCGGTAAGCCAAATCGGCTTTCAAGAAATCCAAAAACATCTTCTGTTCGTGCTTGTAGTAATCCGGCGAACAGGTTGCGATTTCAGTCGACCAATCGTAGGACAGCCCCATCGACTGCAACTGCCGCCGCATGGTGGCGATGTTGTCCCAGGTCCAGGTCGCGGGATGGATGTTCTGTTCCATGGCGGCATTTTCCGCCGGCATGCCAAAAGCGTCCCAACCCATGGGATGCAAAACATCATGGCCTTGCGCGCGCTTGAAGCGGGCAATCACATCGCCAAGCGTGTAGACGCGCACATGGCCCATGTGAATGCGGCCCGACGGATACGGAAACATTTCCAAGACATAATATTTCGGCCGATCGGACGGCGCCGGCGTCGCAAAGCACGCGGCATCCTGCCACAGTTGCTGCCACCGCCGCTCGCATTCTTGGGCGTTATATCGCGCCATGGGAATCCTGTTCCACGCACGCAGCGTGAGGTCAAGAAAGGAAAGCCAGCCGAACCGAACCCGGTGTCGGGTGCACCAAGCCGATTACTGGCTGGCCAATGTCTTGATGCGCAATTGACGGGCGCGGGTCAAAATCGTGTTCTCCAGGTCGGTATTCATGGTGTCGCTGACCGCAACGTCCACCCAGTTCCCTTGGCCACGCTGCACCTGACGAAACACTGACACCCGAATACCATCGGCGCGCAATGTGCGATCCAGAATATAGACTGTAACTTTGAAGCGCTCGCCGGGGGATTCGGGCGGCGCGTACCAATCCGTGATGATCACGCCGCCGAACGGATCGGCCGAGCTCAAAGGTAGAAACGACAGCGTATCCAGGGCGCCGCGCCACAGATAGCTGTTGACGCCGATGCCGCCGCCAGAAGGGCCTGCCTCCTCGTCTGAGCTATCACCAAACAACACGATGCCGTCACCCCCAAACAAACTCGAGCTATCGTAACTGCGGGTTCGGCCGCCTTTCTTCAAAGTGCCGGTCGGATAGGGGTTGTCGGATGGGTATTCCGCCTCGACCAACGGGCTGTCGGTCGAACACGCCGCCACCATGAAGGCCAGCCCGGCGGCCGCCGTCATTCTAAGAACTTTCCGGTCCACCGCTCTCGGCCGATTGTTGTGTGTTTGCATAAAACTGCCCACGCTACTGCAACGTCCGCCCTTTGGCTGCCATGGCAGCCGACAAACAACCAGGATGTCATCGACCTGCCACAAACAAGCAGAAGGGCGATAGCATAAGCTACCGCCCTTCGTAAAGATGTAGGTGTTTAAGACGCGAGACTAGAAGCTCACATAAACACCCGTCAGCAGTGCGAGACCTGAATTATCGCCGCTTGCGCCTGCCGCGAGCGGAACTGCCGACCCTGGCGTAAAGTCATAGTCGAAGTGCACAACTTCACCGTACCATTTCAGGCCCGGCGCCACGTCATACCCGACACCGAAACCGATTCCGGTGAAGTCAAATTCGTCCGTGGTACCCGTGGCAGTCGCAGTTCCCGCATTGGCTGCCGCCTCGGTATTCGTGCGGCTCGCGCCAGCACGGTGGGTGTCTACATACTGCAGTTCGAACGCCCACGGACCCAAGAAATAAGCGGCGTCAAGGGTCCAGCCGGTACTCTCGAACCCAAAGTCGCGGTTTTTCAATGCGCCGGTATTGCCGTCGTCGAAATATGTTGCGCCCAACTGGAAGCCCGCATAGCGAAGGACAGCGCCCACTTCCCACACACCAAGGCCGGTGACTTCGTTGTTAATGTTCAACCCGGTCGGGGCGGACGCCAAGTCGCTGTCGCTCATGGAGCCAACGACCGACAAGGCGAGGCTCATCGGGCCGAAATCGCCATTATATTGGGCGCCGAGTTCGATCACGTCCTTAAACGCCGACGCACCGTTGTTTTCCGAAAACGGATTAGTCGCCGGCGTACCGGTATAGTCGCGATTTTCCGGCACATAACTGACACCCGCTTGGAGACCGGCCACGACAGGTGTGAAGTAGGAAACCTTCGCGCCATAGGTGAACCAGTTGGCGTTGCCGCCGCCGTCACGGAAGCCCGGCCCACCCGGTGACGGGTTGACACGGTAGGACTTGAACGGCGTATCAATAAGACCGTTCGAGGCATAGGTATTACAGACCGGACACAGGTTCATCTGTGTGTCGGCGCCCGGCCAGTTCCCCAATTCCAGCGAACCCCAACCGCCGGAGAAATAAATGTATTCCCGTCCCGGGAATCCGCTTGTTGTCGCGGCGCCCGTCTGGGTCCAAGCAGCTTGACCGGTCGCCAAATGGATTTTGGCACCATATACCAATCCGTTGTCCGCGGTCAGCTCACCGTTAAAGAACACCTCGGCGAACCGGCCGTTGACAAAACCGCCATCACGGGTCCCGGTCGAATTGACGTTGTCGTCGTTGTCCGCGATACCGGCCTCAAATTGCGCCACGATCGACGCCGAGAGGATCGGCGTCCCCTCCTCGGTCTTCGATTGGATCGGCATCGCCATCGCCCCCGATGCGATGACCGACGCGCCCATGAGAGCGGTCGTGCCCATCAATAACTTCTTCATTGTCCTTCGACCTCCACCTTCGGGCCCGTCCGACCCGTCATTTTCGTGTAGCTCGTGATCCAGAACGGATCACCTTGCGACGTGCAACGCGTTTTGACACCACGCGCCAACCAAATGATAAATGCCGACAACCCCTTAAGATCAACAATATGTCGCTTTTCGCTGCACCAATTTTGGCACGCTGTGATAGATTTGTCACAAAATGGGAGCGTGCGCGGCGCTGTCGGCTGACGTCAGGCGTCCCATCGTCAGGTCAAGATATTTTTCATAGCGTCGGGCGCGGCCCACCGACCCCGCGACAGACTGTAAATCGCCTTTGAAAACCGCAAATCGGTCCGGATCGATTCGGGGCCGAACCGGATCACGCGTTAGGCCCAGAAAATCTACCAACTGATCACGGACGATCTCGGGCTCGGCGAGTAGCGCGTCATAGAGCAGGTTTGTGGTGTCGGCCGTCGACACGCTTGACCAGTGGGTCATGAGTCGATCATAGGCCAACCAAAAGCCGGCCAGATTGTCCAAATCATACGCATAGGTGGTGACACCCGCGTAATCGGCGAAATAGCAGGCTAAACATGTATCGGCAGGGTCGCGTGTGCAGTGGATGATTTTGGCATGCGGAAACAACAGCGAGATGATTCCGAGATGTTGGAAATTGGCGGGAATGCGCTCGACCACATGGCTGGCATCGGGGCAGAGTTCGGCCAGCTGGCCCAGATGAGCACTGGCGCAGCTGTTCAGTGCCGCGCTGTCAATGGCATCCATCTTGTCGAGATAGCCGAATGGCGTGCCGGCCAGATTGGCCAGGCTTTGGTTTAGCAAAGGGCGTTCACCGATGCTGCCGACGCCATCGATCAGCGATAACAAATCAGCCACTTCGTCGACGCCGGATTCCTGCATTCCGACCACGAACACCGGACACGGCGCCGAAGGGGTGGCGCGCGCGAGATCGCTCATACGCGCGGCGGGAAATGTCGTGATCAGTCGGTCCGTCAGTGTTTCCAAAGCTTCGGCGTCATGATCGACGCGCTTCAACCGATTGGCGTCGGTCAAATGGCCGAATGCGGCATCGATGGTGCCGGCGCGGTCTTCCAGGCGGGCGAGGGCGAACAACAAGCCACGTTCGGTTGCTGGCGATAGATCGGGTTGGGCAAGCATCTCTGCCAGCCACGCGCGCTCCGCGGCGGTATCGTCCCCCTTCAAAGCCAGGGTCGCTGCGGCCAGCGCCACATCGGGGTCGTCGCGATCACTGTCCCGCAACGGGGCCAAGAGGTCGGTCGCGATGTCGCGGGCGCCGGCCTGATCCAGGCCGATCGCCGCTTGGGCGATCGACGCGGCGTGGCCGTTGGCTTTGCGCGCGGCGGTGCGAAAAGCCTCGAGCGCCGCGTCGGGGTCGCCAGCCTGCAGGTGGACATAACCGCGCTCAAGCGCCATGGCGCCACCGGCGCTGGCGCGTTCTTGGGCGTCATGCAAACAGGCGATGGCGTCGTCGAACCGGCCCAACAATCGATAGGCGTTGCCCAATCGGTGCTGCACAACGGCGTGGCCCGACGCCAAGCGATCGGCCTCCAGATAATGGCGTACCGCCGAATCGACCGCGCCGCGCATGATTTCGACGTCGCCCAAGGCAATGCGAATCTGCGGCACGGAGGGAGCCATGCGCGCGGCCCGCCCTAGGTGATCGACGGCCTGATCAAGTGCGCCCGATTCGGCCATGGCGCGGCCCAAATTGAACCGCATTTGGGCGTCGCTCTGGGCCAGTGCGACCGCTTTGCTCAAACTGACGACGCCGTTGTCATGGTCGCCAACCGCGTTCTGCGCAAGCCCGAGATTGTTCCAGGCACCGGCGAACGAGGGGTCCAGGTCGGTGGCTTTTTGGCACACGGCCGCCGCCTCATCGGGCGCGCCGGCGGCCAGCAAGACCTGGCCGAGGCCGTTGAGCACGCTGGGGTTGTCGGGCTCGAACCGCGCCGCCTTCTCCAGATAATCGCGCGCCTTGTCGACTTCGCCCTTGGCTTGGTGCATCAGCCCGATATGCATCAGGGCGCCGGCATGGCGCGGCGAACGTTGCAAGACTTCACGATATCGTTGTTCCGCGCCGGCCAGGTCGCCCTGTTGATGGGCAACCACACCGGCTTGAAAGGCTTTACTCACACTCGACATCAGATCACGCGGCCGCTTGATCGAGCACGTCGCCAAGGCTTTCGATCAACGGTCCCAGATAGGGTTGATAGGCACGGTAGCGACCGACCGCGTGGCGATAAAGCGGTTGCCGCACTTGGTCATAGCTGGCCGTCGCCACCGGCCGGTTGGAGTCGTGGAAACGCAGGCAACGGCTGTCCCACGGCAGGTCAAGATACGCCAGGAGTCGACGGACAACAGTCTCTTGATCGTTGACCATGGTCTCGTAGTCGATTGCGTGGATATCCATGTCCGGCAATTGCTGCCAAAGGCCCATCATTTGACGGTAAAGGCGATAGCGCGTGCCGAGCGCGGTCAGGTCGGTGCTATATCCATGGCCGGCATAGAAGTCTTGAAAGAAACACGACAAACACGTATCGAGCGGATGGCGGCCGCAATGAACGATCCTTGCGCGCGGAAATAGTAGCCGCGCCAAGCCGAGCTCGCTGTAGTTTTCAGGCATTTTGTCGACAACATGGCTGGCACCATTTGCTTGCTCACTTAGCACGGCAAGGTAAGCATCAGCGAGTTTATCTATTAACGCGGTTGTCGTTGCGTGTAAGCATGATGGATACACAGCGCCGGTTTCTTGTTCAAGATCGCGACGCGCTTTATCCAAAAGTGTCAACTCTCCCGCCGCTTCAACATTGCCATGCTGCGCTAATGTTTGCTCGACCAAGGTCGTGCCGGAGCGTGGCATGCCGACGATGAAAATCGGCATGGTCGATCGATTGGTGGCGCGGGGCAGGACGCGCCAGTTGTCGGAAACAAAAAACTGGGCGTAGGTTTCGAATCGTTTCGCCCGCAGCGGCGTGTCATCGCGTTGCGTGCTCAACAGATTGCCTTGTTGATAGGCAGCGAAGGCGCGCGCCGCGTCGCCGGCCGTGTCATGCAAACGCCCCAGACCGAAGTGCAGCGTGCGCCGTTGCGCGACCGCCAAGTCGTCGCGCGCCAATGCATGTTCGGCGTGCTCGATGGCCGTTTCTATACATCCCATGCGTGGCGCGAGCACCATCAGGCAGGCGATCAAATCCGGATCGTCAGGATCGGCCTCCAGCTGTTCGCGCAGCATGGCGATCGCGGCATCGGTATCGCCGCGCCGTTCCAAGGCGGTGATCCGTCGGCTGGCGAAGCGGCGCGCATCGTCGACATGTGTCTCGCCGTCAGCGAGCGCGTCAAGGGCATCGTCCGGTTTGCCGTCCGCGAGGCAGGCGTCGGCCAAGCCCTCATACAGCACCGGCCGGCGCGGATCGACGGCAATGGCGCGCCGATACCAGGCGCGGGCGTCGTCGGGCCGGCGCCGGTTGAGCGACGCAACGGCCATATTGGCCATCGCTTCGACGTGCCGTGGATCGCGCCGCAGGGCGTGGTGTAAATGCAGTTCCGCTTCGTCTTCGCGGCCTAAGGCATTGAGCGCGGCGGCCAAATTGGTGTGGGCGGCGACATGATCGGGCGCCAACGCCAAGGCTTTGCGAAAATGCGGTAATGCGGCCTCGGTGTCGCCCAACTTGCGATGGGCTTCGCCGAGATTGTTGTGAAAGTCCGGGTCGCGTGGGGCCAGGCGACAGGCCTTGGTGAAGGCCGCAATGGCGTCCGACCATTCGCTGCGAGACGTGGCGACGATACCCAGAAGATTCCAAATCAAGGCGTTGTCAGGCGCCTTGCGAGCCAGGCTGGTCAGCAGGGGGCGCGCGCGCAGCGGCGCGCCCGCGCGGATATGGGCAATCGCTTTCTCGAGCTGCCGTCTGTGCTGTCGCGCGGCCATGTCCTTGCCTATTTCGTGTCGCGGCGGTTTTGTAGCACCGGTGGGTACGGACGAACAATCAGGCCAAGGCGTCGATCGCGGCAATGCCACAAGCACCGGTATGGCGTAAACGCGCTACGGTGACGTGACCAATGCCGCCAAGTGCATAGGCAGGGATACCGCCGGGGCGACACAGGGCGGCAAAACGGATCGGCCCCAACGGCCGGGCGCCGGGATGGCTGGCGGTGGCAAACACCGGCGACAACAAAATCGCATCGGCCCGGGCGCGAACAGCGGCCCGAATCGCGGTCCGTGAATGGGCGGCGACAGTGATCAGCCAACCGGGGCGGCGGCGGCGCCATTTCGCCGCGTCGCGAATGCGGGCTTCGCCGAAATGGACGCCATCGGCACGCAATTTGGCGGCCAAGGCGGCGTCACCGGCGATCAAGAATTTAAGCCGGGCCGCGCGGCACAGCTTCGCCATGGCACGGGCCAAATGGCTTCGGTTGGCGGCGTCATAGTCGCGTAGGATCACCGCACTGCCGAGCGGCAAACGGGCCGCGCCGATAAACGGGCACGGCGCACGCCGCCGGTCGGTGATCAGAATCAGAGCCGGCAATCGAATTCCCGAGCACCCGGCGCGCGCGTTGAGGCGGCACGCGTGCTTTGCTAGGGTCGATTGTCGATACTGCGCCAAGGCAAGACCTATCAACTATTTGGACTGGTAGAATCAATGGGACCGCGAGTTGGCTGAGTCCGAACCGCAGCATAGCAGGACTGCGGGCGCCGCCGCGGCGGCGCGTCTTGCTGATGTGCGGTCACGCATTAGCGCTGCGGCGCGCGATGCCGACCGGGATCCTGGCGCGATAACCTTGGTCGCCGTATCAAAGACTTTTGACGCAGGCAGCATCCGACCCGTGCTGGCGGCCGGCCAAGGTGTGTTTGGCGAAAATCGGGTTCAAGAAGCGCTGGGCAAATGGCCGTCACTGAAAGCGCATTGGCCGGATACACGCCTGCATTTGATTGGCCCCTTGCAGACCAACAAAGTGCGTGACGCGGTCGCCCTGTTCGACGTGATCGAGACTGTCGACAGGCCGCGGCTGGCTGATGCCCTGGTGCGAGAACAGGAGCGGATCGGTCGCGCCATCCCATGTTTCATCCAGGTCAATACCGGCGCGGAAGCCCAAAAAGCCGGAATTCTTCCCACGGATGCCGACACGTTCATAGATCAATGTCGCGAACGCCTGGGCTTGGCGGTCGATGGTTTGATGTGCATCCCGCCAATTGACGACGAACCATCGCTCCATTTCGCGTTGCTCGCGGAGATCGCCAAGCGTCACGGTTTGACTCGGCTCAGCATGGGCATGAGCGCCGATTTCGAAATCGCCATTGCACTCGGCGCAACGCATGTGCGCGTGGGGACCGCAATATTCGGTACGCGTGCGCAACGACCCTGATGGGCAACGTTCCCGGAGCGGATCGTTTCTCATCAGGTCCATTGCATTTGTGCAATGATATCAGAATGCCGCGTCGATTTGTGACGGATTTGCACCACTGTTGCGCGCTCGCATCATGGCCGCATACTTATCGAGACCGACCAGCATGGCGGCACCGATGTCCGGCGGTGAGTCCGGCGGCGGTGGCGCCATGGCGACGGTTTCGACCGGGGCGAGCGGCCGCGCTGGCACCGGTTCGGTCGCTTTCATTTGCTCAACGGGCGCGGTCGTCGTCGTCGGGTGGCCGGCGGCTGGGGTCGCGGTGGTCGACGACACCAAGTGCGCCCATTGCTCTTCGCTGAGGCCGCGCGCAACCGCCGAATCTGTGCGGTCTCCGTGCACAACCTTCATTTCCGCACCAACGGGCGCGGCTTCATCGGCCGGGGCCGACCCCGCGACGGGATGGCTTTGCCGCCAGGGCAGTTGTTCGTCTGTTTCCGGCGCCGACTGCGGTGCCGCCGCTTCGGCGACCGCGATCGGGTTTGTCGCCGCTCCGTCGGCGCCGAACAGGGCGGCAAGATGACCGCCCGCATCACGGCCGGTGGCGTCCGCCAGGCCGACATCGACAATCGCGCCGGCCATACTGGCCGCAGCGCCGATCGGATTCAGACTGAACAAACCCGCCCCCAGCACGCGTGCCGCGGGCGCGATCGCGTCACCGGTAACGGCCCGGTAAACACCCGATAAGACGGGCACATGATGCAGTGGGTTGATCATGTCGAGAACGTCGCCAAAGGTGAATCCGTCATCGCCCCAATCGGCCTCGGACTGGGCGGTGTGGAGGTTCTCCGATCGCGTCGCAATCGCCCGCGCGGCAAGTTCGCGCCCCAAGGGGCGGGGCCGAGCGTGATCGGCGCGGTCGGCCGCGGCTTGGGTGTTGGCCGATCCGGGGGTGGCAACAGGGTCAATCGGGGGCATGTACGGGTCCTGGCCGGTCACGGGGCGCCGCGCGGGCGCGAAACGCGCCGCAGCGTCTCAGATCATGCAACCGCAATGCCAACCCAAGAGCGGCGATCAGGCTGCAAATGTGCACGGATTCTGCGATAGCGTCCGCGCGCGGTCGGCACGGATTGCCGCCGGGGGCGGAAAAAAGCGATCTTCGCTACAGCATATGGCCGCCGCGGCCGGCCTTTGTCGCCAAATAGCGATCATTGTGCGGATTGGCTGGGAACGCATGCGCCACTCGCTCGACGACGTCGATTCCGGCCTTGGCCAGCGCGGCGATTTTGGCGGGATTGTTGGTCATCAGCCGGATTGTGGCAAAACCAAGCTGAAGCAACATGGCGGCGGCGACGTGATAGTGGCGTTCATCGGCATCAAAACCGAGCTGCTCATTGGCCTCGAAGGTGTCCAAGCCCTGGTCCTGAAGTTGATACGCGCGCAGCTTGTTGACCAGGCCGATACCACGGCCCTCTTGCGCCAGATACAACACCACACCCGCGCCCGCGGCCGCCATGTCGCGCACCGCGCCGCGCAGCTGGTCGCCGCAATCGCAGCGCAGGCTGCCCAGAATATCGCCGGTAAAGCATTGCGAATGCAGACGCACCAAGGTCGGCGCGCCGGGCCGTGGCGTTCCGATCAGGATCGCCAAATGTTCGCTGCCACCATCGGCTGGTCGAAAGGCGACGACTTCCGCATCGGGCGCGTCGGCCAAAGGCACCCGTGCGGCGCTGACACGATGCAGGCGGCTGGCCGCCAAATGGGCATAGGCGTGGATTTGGTCAAGATCGACCAACAAAAGGTTATTCACTACGGCCCAATGGGCGGCGTCATGGGCGATGTTGTCGCTGAGGCGGCGTGTCAACGCGGCCGGCAACAGATTGGCACGCTTCATCAAACTGATCGCCGCGACATCCAACGCGTGGGCAACGCATGGTGTTGGCAAGCCGTGTCCGGGGTCAGCCGGCCTTGGGGCCACGGGTTCGGCCAGGGCGCGCACATGATCGGCGTTCCAATCCTTGGCCAGCGGCAAGGCCACGGCAGAGGCCTGCCCATAGGGCACCCCCAAGGCTTTGGCACGCTTTTGGGTGAGCACCAAGGTCGGCATCGTGTCGGCGGTCCGCTCAAACAATACGCGTGTTGCGTCGGTCAAAAACTCAGGCGACACAACCAGCGCGGCCTCGCCGCCGGCGCCGCGCAGAACCACAGCACCGCCACGGCGCACATCACCGATGGCGCGATCGACAGCGAGAATCGCGGCCGAAATATCGTTGCCTTGCGTCATAAAGCCTCTCAAGTATGGCCTACGGGCGGACCCGGACCAAATTGGCTCGCGTTGCGCCTTGCTGCGTCAACAGACCATCATAATCCGCCGACCGCCAAAGGACCACATGGCCGCCGGTCGGTCCGCGCCGAAACTTCACTCATTCACCACGCCGTTACTCTAAGGGCTTTTGTGTCAGGGGCTTAGACTATGCTATAGTGTGTTATGCTGTGTCGTCGGTGTGGTCGCCGCGGGGCCGTGCCGCGCCGATGTCACGTGCCGTGGTGACGTTCGGCAGAACTCAGCGATGAAGGGCCACCATGGAAGCCACCGCAACGCGCAAAAGAATCTTGCTGGTTGAGGACGACGAAGCGTTACGTCAGTCCCTGGCTGAGCAGCTGCAATTGCACGAGGAATTTGAAACGGTCGAAGCGCAATCCGGGGCCGAAACGCTGGAAGCAACCAAGTCGCAGCGCTTCGATTTGATTTTGCTCGACATTGGACTGCCCGATTTCGATGGCCGCGAAATGTGCCGGGTGTTGCGTCGCAATGGCCTGAAGACGCCGATCATTATGCTGACCGGCGCCGATACGGAAGCCGATACGATTCTCGGCCTTGATTCCGGCGCCAACGACTACATCACCAAGCCGTTTCGACTTGGCGTTTTGTTGGCGCGCATCAGGGCGCAACTGCGCCAGCATGAGTTGACCGAGGATGCGGTGTTCACCATCGGGCCATATACGTTCCAGCCCGGTGCCAAACTGCTGGTCCATAATGACAACAAACGCAAAGTGCGGTTGACCGAAAAAGAAACCGCCATCCTGAAATATCTTTACCGCGCCGGCGACAAGGTGGTCGGCCGCAATGTGCTGTTGGACGAGGTGTGGGGCTACAACGCCGCCGTCGCCACGCACACTTTGGAAACCCATATTTACCGTCTGCGCCAGAAGATCGAAGAGGATCCGTCAAGCGCGCGCATCCTGATCACCGAAACCGGCGGCTACCGGTTGGCGCGCTAAGCCTCCTTCCTTCGGTGACAGTTTACTAAATACACCAAATATTGTGGTCAGTTGTACTAGTATACAATATGTAGTGTATTTAGTAAACTGTCACCGAAACAAAATCTAGAATTCTAAGGTCGCGATTACGGGCACATGATCCGACGGATGTGGCCAGCCACGCGCGTCGCGCAGGATTTCGGCCGCACGCAGATTTGTCGCCAGATCCGGCGTAACCCAGATATGATCGAGGCGGCGGCCACGGTCAGAGGCACGCCAGTCGCGCGCGCGATAGCTCCACCAGCTATAAAGCTTTTGTTCGTCGGGCACGAAATAGCGCACGGCATCCACCCAATCGCGTGACTGGGCCAAACGCTTGAGCGCCGCGACTTCAACCGGTGTATGGCTGACCACTTTCAACAGTTGCTTGTGTGACCAAACATCGGTTTCCAGCGGCGCGATGTTCAAATCGCCAACCAGCATCTGGCGGCCCCGGTTTTTGCGCGTGGCGAACCAACCGGTCAATTCTTCGACAAACCCCAATTTGTGGGCGAACTTTTCATTGAGTCCCGGATCCGGGTCATCGCCGCCCGACGGCACATAGAAATTGTGCAGTTCCAGTTTGTCGGCGACCACGGCGTGCGCATGGCGCGCGTCTTGCTTGCCCCACCACTCACGTGTCATGCCATTGGTCAGGGGCAATCGCGAAAATATGGCCACCCCATGATATGCGGGCTGACCATTGATCAGCTGATGATCGTAGCCGAGTTCCGCGAAGACGTCGGTCGGGAAATCTTCTGTTTTGATCTTGATCTCTTGCAGACACAGAACATCCGGATCAGCTTCCGCAACCAGCCGGCGGATGCCGTCAAGCCGCAGACGTATTGAGTTGACGTTCCAGCTGGCCACTCTCAGATGCATAACGGTGTATCCATGGGTAGTTAATGCCAAGAACCGGTCACGTTAGGCCGCGCCGGGCTCGGACGTGCGGCGCTTGACCATCAGACTGGCCAGAATGACGCCCGATGTCACCAATGCGATCAGCACCGTGCAGACGGCGTTGATCTCAGGCGTCACGCCCAATCGCACCTGACTATAAATCTTCATGGGCAAAGTTGTGGCACCCGGGCCGGTGGCGAACGAGGCGATCACCAAATCATCCAGGGACAATGTGAACGCAAGCAACCATCCGGCGACCAAGGCAGGTGCGATCAGTGGCACGGTGATGGTGAAAAACGTGCGCAGTGGCGGACAGCCCAGATCGAGGGCCGCTTCCTCAAGCGCGTGGTCAAAGGTGAGCAAGCGCGATTGAACCACGACGGCAACATAGGCCGTGGAAAAAGTGATATGGGCGATGACCACAGTCCAATAGCCGCGCGCCAGGTCGATCGCGACGAACAACAGCAGCAAAGACAAACCGGTAATCACCTCCGGCATCACCAAAGGCGCATAGACCATGCTGGCAAATAGGGTGCGTCCATGAAAGCGCCCAAAACGTACCAAGGTGACGCCGGCCATGGTGCCCAACAGCAAAGCAACCGTCGCCGAAACCACCGCCACCCGCAGCGTTGTCCAGGCAGCGTCCAGCAGCCCCTGATTGTTGAGCATGGCAATGTACCATTTGGTCGAAAAGCCCGCCCATACGGTCACTAGGCGCGATTCGTTGAAGGAAAAAACAATCAACAACAAAATTGGCAGATAAAGAAACGCAAAGCCAAGCGTCATGGCAATGGTCGCGAAAGACCATGCTCGGTGGCTGATCACCACGCACCCTGCGCTTTCTGCTGCTGTTTTTGGAACAGCAAGATCGGCCCGGCCAACAGCGCCAACATAACAATCGCCACGGCCGAGGCCAGGGGCCAATCACGGTTGTTGAAGAACTCCACCCACAGAGTCTTGCCGATCATCAGTGTTTCGGATCCCCCGAGCAGGTCGGGAATGACAAACTCGCCGACCGCTGGAATGAACACCAGCAGGCACCCGGCCAATATGCCGGGCGCCGCCAACGGCACGGTGATCATCCAAAACGCTTTCAACGGCCGGCAACCGAGGTCGGCGGCCGCTTCCAACAGATCGTTGTCCAAGCGAATCAGCGACGCATAGACCGGCAGGATCATGAACGGCAAATAGGAATAGACGATACCGATATGGACGGCGACGTTGGTGTTGATGATCTGTATGGGCTGGTCAATGACTCCGAGCCCTACCAAGAGGCTGTTTAGATAGCCTTCGTTCTTCAAGATTCCGATCCAGGCATAGACGCGAATCAGAAAAGATGTCCAAAACGGAAGAATCACAAGCATCAGCAAGGTGGCGCGCCAGCCCGCCGGGGCACGCGCGATGCCATAGGCGATCGGAAAACCAACCAATAGCGTAATTATGGTTGCTATGGCGGCGATCTTAAGGCTGGAGACATAAGCGCGTAAATAGATGTTGTCTTCGTAAAGCGCGAGGTAGTTCCAAATATTCAGTGAAATGTTCAGTGTTGCTTCGCCGAAGTCGGGGTCGGCGTGCCATTCGGTTATCGGCAAATAGGGGGGGATGGCGATCGCCACCTCGGAAAAACTAATCTTCAGCACAATTGAGAACGGGACCAGAAAAAACAGCAGCAACCACAGATAGGGCAAACCGATCACGGCCAATCGGCCGCGCAGTCTTCGCCCGCCTGGCGCCGCGGTCACGAGGCCAATACCACGCCGGCTTCGGGCGTCCAGCTCAGCGTCACCGGATCTTCCCAGGTAATCTGGTGCTCGCGGCGCCGTGCGCGGTTGGCTTCGCTGGCCCGCACGATGCGCCCGTCCGCCAAACGCACGTGATAAATTGTGGCCGCCCCCAAATAACCAATATCGTCGACAATGCCGGCCAAGCTGTTGGTTGGCGTGGTGGCCGGCGCAATATCGCCGTCCCGCCGCGCGATGGTGATTTTCTCCGGGCGAATGGCGACCCAAGCGGTCGCACCGGGCGCGGTGCTGATGCCATGGTCGATTTCGAACAAGCACGCCACGTCGGTGCCGCGCAAATGAACGTGATCGGATTCGTCGGTAACGATGCGCCCCTCGAATATGTTGACGCTGCCGACAAAATCCGCGACCAGCCGCGAGTTGGGATACTCATAGATCTCGTGTGGCGGCGCCACTTGCTTGACCTGCCCACCGTGCATAATCGCCATCCGCCCCGCCATGGTCATGGCTTCTTCTTGATCGTGGGTGACGACCACGAACGTCACGCCGGTCGATTCCTGAATATTGACCAGCTCGAATTGGGTCGCTTCGCGTAGGTTTTTGTCCAGCGCCGCCAGTGGTTCGTCCAGCAACAATAGCTTGGGGCGCTTGACCAGGGCGCGGGCCAGTGCGACTCGTTGGCGCTGGCCACCGGAAAGCTGGTGCGGCCGGCGCTTGGCAAATGAGTCCAATTGTACCAGCGCCAGCATTTCAGCCACACGCGCCCCGCAATCGGCGCGCGCGACGCCGTCTTGTTTGAGCCCAAACGCGATATTGTCGGACACCGACATATGCGGAAACAGGGCATAGGATTGAAACATCATGTTGACCGGACGCTGATAGGGCGGCACTGCGGCCATGTCCACGCCGTCAATGGCGATGGTGCCGGCGCTTGGTGACTCGAAGCCGGCGAGCATGCGCAGCAGGGTCGTCTTGCCGCAACCGGACGGGCCAAGCAGCGCAAAAAACTCACCTCCCATGATCTCCAACGAGACATTGTCGACGGCGGTGAAACTGCCAAAGCGCTTGGAGACATTGGTGATACGGATCAGCGGCGCCGCCAACGCCGCGGCGCCGTCAGGCGCGGCTGGCAAAATCAGCGACCTGCCTTCACCCGTGTCCAAATGCGATTGACAAAACGCTGTGCGCGCGGCGAATAGGGGGTCGTCAAATACAAATTGGCCATCACATCGGGAGTCGGATAAATCGTTGGGTCGCCAAGAATGTCAGGTTCGACCAAACTGTTCGACGCAGCGTTGGCGTTGGCGTACCAAACATAGTTGGTTGCCTCGGCAATCACCTCGGGACGCATCATATAGTCGATGAATGCATGGGCATTTTCGGCATTGGGCGCGTCCGCGGGAACGGCCATCAGGTCCATCCACATCAAAGCGCCTTCGCGCGGAATGGCATAGGCGACCTCGACATCATTCTCGGCCTCGGCGGCGCGGTCGGCGGCCTGTAGCACATCGCCCGACCAGCCCAGCGCCAGACAAATATCACCGTTGGCCAGCGCGTTGATGTATTCCGACGAATGGAACTTGGTGACGTGTGGGCGCATGGCGTTCAGCACCGGCTCGGCCTGGGCCAACACACCGGGTTCCTTGCTGTCCGGATCGAGACCGATATAGGTTAGCGCCGCCGGGATCACCTCGTCCGCCGCGTCAATGATATGGACACCGCAATCGGCAAAGCGCGACAGAATGTCGGGATCAAAGATCATCGCCAGCGAATCGACCGGCGCGTCGGGCATGCGCTCTTTGATCATCGCCGTGTTATAGCCGAGGCCGGTCGTGCCCCACATATAGACCACGCCATATTGGTTGTTTGGATCCCAGGTCTCGGACACGCGCGCCATAGTCTCCGAGGACAAATTGCCGTAGTTGGCGAGTTTCGTTTTGTCCAAGGGTTGGAACACGCCGGCGAGGATCTGTCGGGCCAGAAACGATCCGGAAGGCACGACCACGTCATAGCCGGTGTTGCCGGCCAGCAGTTTGGTCTCCAATATGTCGTTGGAATCGAACACGTCGTAGCGCACGTTGATTCCCGTTTCAGCCTCGAAATTGGCGATTGTGTCTTCGCCGATATAGTCGGACCAATTGTAGATATTGAGCTCGCCCTGGGCCGCCGCTGTATGGGCGAACAGGGCCGACATCATCACCAGACCAGATATTTTGAGAAGTTTCATGATTTCTTGCGACCTCCGCTGATCTGCCCGCGGCGCACGCCACGTTTTGAGCCTCAGCGGATTCGGCGCCAAGCCCACACCTTTGTCAATTCCAGTGTTAGATATTGAGCAACAGATGCTCGCGTTCCCAGCTAGAGATGACGCTTTGATAGGCGTCGTGCTCAGTGCGCTTGGTTTGAATGAACGCGTCGACAAACGGGTCGCCCAATATTCGGCGCAGGGGCTTACAGCGGTGCAAACGTTCCAGGGCATCGGGCAGATAGCGCGGCAGATTGTATGGCTTATTGTAGGCGCTGCCGCGCAAGGGCTTGCTGGGCGTCAACCCTTCGGTCATGCCGAGATAGCCGCAGGCCAGCGACGCCGCGATCGCCAGATAGGGATTGGCGTCGGCGCCGGCGACGCGGTTTTCAATCCGCCGCTCATGGGCTTCCGATAAAGGCACGCGCAGACCGACGGTGCGGTTCTCGCGGCCCCAATGCACATTGATCGGCGCCGCCCAATGGCGTTGCAAGCGGCGGTATGAATTGACGTTGGGCGCCAGCAGAGACATCGCCGATGGCAGATATTTCTGCAGCCCAGCGATATGGGCGCGAAACAGCGCCGTATCGGTCCCGTCCTCATTGGCAAACAAATTCTGGTGGTTGTCGCAATCAACAATGCTTTGGTGGATATGCATGGCGCTGCCTGGCTCCGACTCGATCGGCTTGGCCATGAAGGTGGCGTAAATATTGTGACGCAGGGCGGCTTGGCGCACCGTGCGTTTGAACAGAAACGCTTGGTCGGCCATGCTCAACGGCGTGCCGTGGCGGAAATTGATCTCCAGTTGGGCGGCGCCCGATTCATGGATCAACGTGTCGACATCAATACGCTGGGCTTCGCAATAGTCGTACACGTCGTCGACGATCGGATCGAACTCGTTGACCGCGTCGATCCCGTAGGCTTGGCGGCCGGTTTCGGGCCGACCGGAGCGACCGAGCGGCGGTTCCAACGGATAGTCCGGGTCGGTATTTTGCTGCACAAAATAGAACTCAAGCTCCGGCGCCACCTGGCACAACCAGCCACGTTCGTTATAGAGCTCGATCACCCGGCGCAGGACAAAACGTGGTGACAGGACAACCGGCGTATTGTCGCGCATATAGCAATCGGCGATTACTTGCGCCGTCGGTTCGGTGTACCAGGGCACAATGCGCAGACTGTCGGGATCGGGGCGCAAATAGATATCGGGTTCGGTGGGGTCAAAAACTCGCGCAAGTTGCGCCCATTCACCCGAAACGGTTTGTGCGAAGACCGTCAGCGGTAGGCGCAGGCCATTAACCTCCAGGCTTTCTAGAAATTTGGCCGAGGGCACGATCTTGCCGCGCGCGACCCCCGACATGTCGGGGACGACACATTCGATCTCCGACACCCGATGTTGCCTCAGCCAATCTTTCATGCCGGCACGGGGTTTGCCGTTCGAAACTTGGCTTTGTCGGCGGCATAGGCGCGGCACGCGGCACCAAAGGCGCGAAACAGCGTGCGTGACGCTGGGTCTTCGGCGAATTGCCATTCCGGATGCCACTGCACGCCAATCGCGAACGCCGGCGCGTCGACAACCCGCACCGCTTCGATCTGGCCGTCATGGGCGGTGGCCTCAACGACCAGCCCATCGGCGAGACGATCGATGCCTTGGCTGTGCAGCGAATTGACGGTCAAGGTTGTGCAGCCGAACAAAGTTGCCAAGGCGCCGCCCGCGACCAAATCGACGGCATGGGCGGGACCATACATGATGTCCAGTGGCTCGCCCTTGGGCTCGCGATGATCGTCGCGGCCAGGCTGTTCGTGGACCTCTTGGTGCAACGTGCCGCCAAGGGCGACGTTCAATTCCTGGATGCCGCGGCAAACCGCCAATAGAGGCATGCCGGCGCCGAGCGCCGCGCGGATAAGCGGCAGGGTCGTTGAATCGCGCGCATGGTCGTGCAGCGTGCCGTCTTTGCTCGCCGGACCACCATAGTGATCGGGCCAAACATTGGATGGACTGCCGCTCAGGAACAAGCCGTCCAACGATGCCACCAGCGAGGGTTCGTCATGGCGTGGTCCCAAGGGCGGAATCAACAACGGTGTGGTATCGGCGCCGTCGGCCACCGCGTCGACATATTTTTCGCCGACCGCATAAAACGGGTGCGGGTCGAAGAATTTTGAGCACGCGGGAATGCCGACCACGGGGCGCCGTTCGGACGGGTGGTGGTCGGAGGTAGCGGCGCGGGGCGCGCTGTGCGGTCGGTTCGACATGGCCAAAACCGTAGCCTAACGGTTTGCGATATCTAGACTATAGAACATGTGGTGGCCGCCGCCCACGGCCCACGATTTGCCGATCCTGGCGACGGCTGGCGCACAACACACGAGCGCATTGATTAGTGGCCGGTCTGATAGGTTCCCAAACGAAAGTCCGCTTTTTGGCGGTCATTGTGGGTGAACCGAAACAAGCGCCGGTCCAACTCGGGGCCGACCTCGACATCGTGAAGCGTCACGGTCGTGCGCTTGCCCTGCGCGTCAAGCACCTGCCATTGGCGCAGACGCATCGGATCTTCCTCGAACAACATGGTCACGGTGCCGTCGCCCGGGCTGGATGCATCCGCCAACTCGATGGTCAATAAGCCGTTGGCGCGCTCGACCTTCAACACCGAGACGTCATCGCCCAGCTCCGCATCCTCCGACAGCAGGAAACGAAACGGGCCGCGGCCCAGCGGTAGATGCGAGACCTGGTCAAGTTCGGCGTCGTAATAGATCAACCATGTGCCGTCGGCGACCAGCAAAACGTCAACCGGCGGCGCATATTCAAAACGCGCGCGGCCTGGCCGCGACAGCCATAACGTGCCTTCGGCCAGTGCGCCGTTGGCGCCGATTTGCACAAATGTCGCGCGCAAAGTCGAAATGCCGTCGATATAAGTTTCAACAGCGGCTATGGCGTCGGCGTCGGGATGGTTCCAGCCTTCCCGGGCGGCTTCAGACGGCCAAGCCAGGCCAGCCAGCATCAAAACCGCGGTCAGCGCCGCAAAAGGTGCGAAAAAGTTCTTCATGGCATAGCCTTATTTGGTTGCGTCCGCGAAGCCCCACAAGGGCGGCCAACGCGGCTTGTACAAACGATTATTTGATCAATAGCGATCGCCCGGTTCTGGCACCAGCACCTCGCGCTTGCCGACGTGATTGGCTTTGCTGACCACGCCTTCGGCCTCCATTTGCTCGATGATGCGGGCGGCGCGATTATAGCCAATCTGCAAATGGCGCTGAATAAAGCTGGTCGAGGCCTTGCGTTCGCGCGAGATCAGGTCCAGTGCGCGGTCATAAAGGGCGTCGCCAGACCTGGCGGCGCCGGATCCGGCCTCCTCGGCCAGCTCGTCGGCGTCGTCGGTAACGGCATCCAGGTAATCCGGCTCGCCTTGGCCGCGTAGGAACGAGGCAACCTCTTCGACCTCATCCTCGCTGACAAACGGTCCGTGGACCCGCGTCACCTGACCGCCGCCGGCCATGAACAGCATGTCGCCCATGCCGAGCAATTGCTCGGCCCCCTGTTCACCCAAAATGGTCCGGCTATCGATCTTCGAGGTCACTTGGAAGCTGATCCGAGTCGGCAGATTGGCTTTGATCGTGCCCGTGATCACGTCGACCGATGGCCGTTGGGTAGCGATAATCAGGTGGATGCCGGCCGCGCGCGCTTTTTGCGCCAAGCTCTGGACCGCGACCTCGATGTCTTTGCCCGCGACCAACATCAGGTCGGCCATTTCATCGACGACCACGACCAATTGTGGGATTGGCACCATATCGATGGGCTGATCTTCATAAACAGGTTTACCGGTCTCGCCATCAAAGCCGGTTTGCACCGTGCGCGTCAGCGTTTCGTTGCGCGCGATCGCTTGTGCCAGGCGTTTGTTATAGCCGGCGATATTCCGCACGTTCAGGTTCGACATCAGGCGGTAACGGCGGTTCATTTCCTTGACCGCCCATTTCAACGCCACCACGGCCTTGTTCGGATCAGTGACCACCGGATGCAACAAATGCGGGATCCCGTCATACACCGACAACTCCAGCATTTTCGGATCGATCATGATGAATTTGCAGGCATCCGGCCGCAATCGGTAGACCAACGACAGAATCATGCTGTTGATCGCGACGGATTTGCCCGACCCTGTCGTGCCGGCAACCAACAGATGCGGCATACGGGCCAGGTCGGCGACCACCGGCGCACCACTGATGTCCTTGCCTAACGCCAACGGCAGCACGGTGCTCGGCCGATCATATTCGTCGCTGAGCAACAGTTCGCGCAGAAACACGGTGTCACGGTTGACATTGGGCAACTCGATGCCGATGACATTCTTGCCCGGTACCACGGCGACACGGGCCGAGATGGCGCTCATCGAACGGGCGATATCGTCGGCCAAGGCGATAACCCGCGACGATCGGGTGCCCGGCGCCGGCTCCAACTCGTATCGCGTCACCACGGGACCGTTGCGCACGCCGGCGATCTGTCCGCGTACGCCGAAGTCATCCAAAACGGTCTCCAGGGCCCGCGCGTTTTGTTCCAAACCGCGTTGATCGACGGAGTCATAGGACGGGTCGTGTGGCGTCGCCAGCAGGTCGACTGGCGGCAATTGGGCATCGTCGGTGCGGCGCGACCGGCGGCGGTCCTGACGTGGCCGTGGTTTGTGCGCCGTCTCTTTGGCCGCGACCGCCACGCGCGGCGTGGGGGCGGGTGCCGCGACCTCAACGGGTGTCGACTGACGCGCGATTGCGTTCGATCGTTCGCGGATGCTCGGTTCGCGCGTCCTCAATGGTGGGGCGTCATTGCCATCACCGAGAATGAACGTGCGCGTGGTCCACCGCAACGCAACACGAATCCCGACGGCGGCGCGATGGGCACCCCGCACCAGCGCGACGGCAACCGCCCGCCAGTCTTGCCAGGGAACACCAATCGCCAGCGGTGCGCACAGTGCCGTCAGCAGTGCCGCGGCAACAACTACCGGCCAAAAAGGCAGCATGACGGCGGCGCTTGTCGCCGCACCGTAGTGGGCGAGTACCGCGCCGATAACACCACCCGGGCCGATATCACCAGCGCGCTGTGCGGCCGGCGCGACCGCACTCAGCACCAGGCTGCCGCAATGCATGGTGATCAGCGCCGCACCGAACCGAATCGCCAGCCGTTCCAAGACATGATAGCGGGCCAGGCGCCAACCCCAGCCCGCCAAGACCATCGGAACAAAAAATGCGAACCAGCCATAAAGCCACAGACGCGCGGCAAATATGGCGCCAAATCCGCCCAGCCAATTTTGCGGCGCGGCGCCGGTGGCGCTGTTAAACGAACGGTCGGACGGCGCATAACTGATCACGGTCGCCAGGCCCAACACCGCCGCGACAATCAAGACGGTGCCAAGGATCTCACGCATACGCCGACGAATAAAGTCGAAGGCTGCCGATGAAATCAGCCCGGCATTGCGTGTGCTGGCGGAACTTGTTGCCATAAGACCGTTGTCTCCCGACTTATATGTTTGCTGCGTTCCCCAGGATGGCCACCATTTATAGGAGATCGGTCATTCGGCCAAGTGCGTCCAGTGTTTGGTCGCGATTATGCACCATCGCGGCGCGAATATAGGCCTGGCCCGGTGCGTCTTGACCGGCGCGACTCAGATAGGCCCCCGGCATGACCTTGACCCCGGCCCGCGCCCACAATTTGCGCGCCGCCGCTTCGCCGTCGCCGACATCCAACCACAAATAGAAGCCGCCCCCCGGCCGATAAAATCCGAATCGATTGCCCAATATCCGTGCTGCGTCGTCGAATTTTTCGCGATACAGGTTCCGATTCGCTTCGACATGGTGCTCGTCGCGCCACAATGCGATTGCGGTCGCCAACACCGGCAGTGGGGTCACACCGCCGGTGTATCCGCGCAACCGGGCGAACGGGCCGATCAAGCCGGCGCCGCCAACGACAAAGCCAGACCGCAGGCCGGGCACGTTGGAGCGTTTGGACAGGGAATGAAAGGCGATCACATGGTCCATTTCAGGGTCATGTGTGACGCACCCCTCCAGCACGCCCGTCGGCGGCGTGTCGCAATAGATCTCGGAATAGCATTCGTCGGCCGCGACGACAAAGTCGGCGTCACGGGCGAGGCGCAACAACTCGGTCCAATAGCGGCGGTCCGCGACGGCGCCTTGCGGGTTCGACGGACTGCAAACATAAGCCAGCGCGGTGCGGTCGATGATGTCTGTCGGCAAAGCACTGAAGTCGGGCAGAAACCCGGTCGCCGCATTGGTCGGCAAGAACACCGGTTCGGCGCCGGCCATGATCGCGGCGCCGGCATAGACTTGGTAAAACGGGTCGGGAATCAGCACCACCGGTCGCCGGCCATTTTTGGCTGTTGGCACAGCCGCCAGCGCGACCGTGAACAACGCTTCGCGGGTACCGGCAACCGGCAGCGTGTGCGCGTCGGGTGAGATCATGTCCGTTGGCAGCTGATAGCGCCGGGCCAGCCAATCGGCGACAGTGCGGCGAAATTCCGGGGTGCCCGGTGTCGGCGGATATTTGCCCCACAGGGCGGCCTGCTCCGCCAATATCTTGGGTACGAATTCCGGGCACGCATGCTGGGGCTCGCCGATCGACATGATCAACGGCCGCACGTCGGCAGGCGGTGTCAAATCGCGCAGCAGCGTTGCCAGCCGCTCGAACGGATAGTCTTTAAGTTGCGACAAGCGGTCATTGATCATGACCGTGTCCCACAATTATTCCGCAAGAAAAGACCGATCGTTAGGGGAACATGCTTAGATCGGCTTGCAAGATAACACGGGCACCGGCCGCGACGCAAAACAGCCGACCACAAGGGGCCGGCTGTTTGCAAAAAAAGGCCTCCAGAAACGGCGCAACTACAATTCGTAGCCCTTTTCACCATGGGTGGCGATGTCGAGCCCCTCGGTTTCGTGATCGCGATCGACACGCAAGCCACCCAGCGCGGCGCTGATGATTTTCAGCAGGATATAGCTGACAATCGCGGTCCACGCGACCGTTGCCACGACGCCGATCAGCTGCTTCACGAACTGTTCGCCCATGGAAACCTCGGAATGCCCCATGCCGCCAAACGCGGTGGCGCCAAGTATCGCGGTCAGCAGGGTACCGGTGACGCCACCGAAACCGTGCACTGCCAGAACATCCAGCGAGTCGTCGATGCCAAGCCGCATTTTGACGAAGCCGACGCCGTTGTAACAAAGGAAGCCAGCCACGACGCCGATGATCAAGGCGCCGACCGGGCCGACGAAACCAGACGCCGGGGTGATGGTCGCCAAGCCGGCGATGGCACCTGTGGCGATGCCCACCAAAGTGGGTTTGTTGTGCTTGACCCATTCGATCAGCATCCAAACGAATGCGGCGGTCGCGGCGGAAATATGGGTCACGACCATGGCCATACCGGCATCACCATTGGCGGCCAAAGCACTACCGGCGTTGAAGCCATACCAACCGACCCATAGCATCGCCGCGCCGACCATCACCAAAACGGCGCTGTGCGGTGGGTGGACTTCACGCGGAAAGCCCTTGCGGGGTCCCAACACGATCGCCGCGACCATCGCCGCAACACCACAGGTGGCGTGAACCACCAAACCGCCGGCGAAGTCTTGAACGCCCAAGTCAGCCAGCCATCCGCCACCCCACACCCAGTGTGCGACCGGGATATAGACCAGCAGCAACCATAGGCCGGAAAACAGCATGACCGCGCTAAATTTGATGCGCTCCACATAGGCGCCGACAATCAATGCCGGGGTAATGACGGCAAAAGTCATTTGGAACATGAAAAATACGGTTTCAGGTATGTCACCCGAAAGCGAGTCGGTGCCGACACCGACCAGAAATGCTTGGCTGAGGCCACCGATCACCGCGTTTGCCGCCATGCCGTCGCTAAACGCCAGGCTGTAGCCGCAAATCAGCCACAGGATCGAAGCCAGGCAGCAGATCGCGAAGCAGTGCATAAGCACCGAAATGACGCACTGCACCCGCACCAAGCCGCCGTAAAACAGAGCCAAGCCGGGCATGGTCATGAACAAGACCAAGGCGGTTGCGGTCAGGATCCACGCGGTGTTGCCGCTGTTCAAGGCGGCATCTTGTGCCCAGGCCGCACTGGGTAGCAGCACAACCATTAAGGCAACGATGTACGCTGTCATTCGAGGCATCGTTTTCATCTTTTCCCCCGCATTACGCGATTGATAATTGTCCAGTCCAATTCGCTAGTTAGCATATTATCTTCATGCAACAGGGCATCGCGCGATCGCAGATCAACTGCATTTGCAGTTGATGTTTGGGTCGCTTTTACGATGCCCGTCAAAGTGTGTCGCGCAACGCCAAACCGGCCGGGGCCCGGACGATGACGGACGCGACGTGCCGAACGATTAGGTTGGCAGGGCTCATGCGGCCTCCACTACAAGCGCCGCGAGCCCTGGCCCAATTCGGGACGGGCATCAAAGTCCAGTTCGGCTTGATCCGACCCGGATATGATCGAGGTTACCGTCCCGCCGGCGCCCGCGAACGGAGCGGCGGTCACACCGGTGTTGTGCGCCGAGCCCGGCGCCGCCGATGCAACGGCTATAGCCGGCGTCCGGCCGGGCGCTCGCGCGTCTGGCGCATCGCACAAAGTCTGTCATACGTTCTCTCCTGCCTTTCCTGATCAACCTCACCGCGTCGCCCGACCGGCCGGTCGGTTGTCGATAAGACCGTCGGATGTGTCGGCCAGGAGCCACTCAAGAACCGTGCCGCAATGCGGAATTTGGAAAAATCGGAGGATTCGGCCAGAATCACCCGGCGTGCCGGGGCCTCGAGCCTAAGTCGTGCCTATTTATTGGGCAACGTACACAATGTGATCAAATTTTGATCAGGTGTATGCGGCCTCGATCGCCGCCGCGATCCGCAATATGCGGTGATCGGCGCCAAGTGGCGCCATGGCCATCACGCCCGTTGGCGTCGCCGGATCCGGGCACGGCACGGTTGCCGCGCAGCAAGGCAAGACATTGCCCAACCGCGTGTTACGCAGCGCCAGCGCATTGGCAGGACTGTATTTGTCGGGATCGTCGGCAACTGTGATGGGGGGCGGCAGGATCGGCGTTGTCGGCGCCAAGATCGCGTCATAGCCGGCCATGCGCGCATACAGGCTCTTGGTCAGGCGTGCCGCGGCCGCCGACACGGCGAGCGCGTCGGTCGCGCGCATATCGCGCCCCTGAAGGAATCGCGCCAAGACGTTGGGATCGATCCGATCGGGCTGCTGGTCGATGAAGTCGCGCCACACCGTGTAGCCTTCGGCGGTCACCGTGCCGCCGCGTTCATTCAAAATGTCGTCGATTTCCAGAAATTCCGGAACCGGACGCCAATCAACCGATGCGCCCGCGGCGGCCAGATGATCGATCGCCTGTCGAACTGAGTCTGCGACTTGTTTGTCGGCTTGGTCCCAGACCAAACTTTCGCAAGCCAGAAATCGGCGTCCGACCATTGACGCGGGCGCCAAAGGGACCGGCTTCCGCGCCGCCATGATGGCGAACAAGTGGGCGGCGTCGGCCACAGTGCGGGTCAGCGGGCCGACCGTGTCCAGGCTCGGTGACAACGGCAACACACCGTCGGTGGGCAAAACGCCGACCGAGGTCTTGAGTCCGACAAGTCGGTTCCATGCCGCCGGAATACGCACCGATCCGCCGGTATCCGAACCAATCCCGGCCGCGGCCAGGCCGCGCGCGGTACTCACAGCGGCGCCGCTCGACGAACCTCCGGGCGCCCGCGGCACGTCGGTCATCACCGCGTTCGCCGGCGTACCGGTATGCGGATTGGTACCGATCCCGCCCAGCGCGAACTGCACGGTATTGGTTTTGCCCAGGCAGATCAGGCCGGCGGCGCTGGCCCGTGCCAACACGGTGGCATCGTGGCTGGGGACGCGGCCGGCCAACAACGGGGTGCCCATCTCCGTCGCCACGCCGGCCGAGTCGTATATGTCTTTCCAAGAGAGCGGGACGCCATCCAGCGGACTGCGGCGCAAACCGGCGCGGGCACGCTCGCGCGCCGCGGCAGCTTCGGCGCGCGCCCGTTTCGGCGTCGTGCGCAGATAGACGACATGATCCGGATCTTCGCTGGCAATGCGGTCCAAGAACCGTTCGGTCAACGCGACCGGATCCGCGGTACCTTTTTCGATCGCCGCGCCCAGGGCGCATGCACTTTTCATATCGTCCGATGCCATGTTAATGCGCGCCTCCCGCCGGCAATGCTACGGTAGCGACGCCTGTCCAGCAATCGCGCTTTCACATGGCGGAGACGCAGTTTCGATGACTGAGCACGAATCATTCACGGATGTTGCAGTGGTTGGCGGCGGTGTGGTCGGCTTGTCGCTGGCGTTGTCGTTGGCACGCGGCGGGATACGGGTTGCGGTCATCGACCGCGCAGCGCCGGCACAGCAGCGCATGCCGGCGTTTGATGGCAGGGTCCTGGCGATCGCACAAGGCTCGGCGCGGATTCTCAAGGCGCTCGGCGCCTGGTGGCGGCTGGCCGACGACGCGCAACCGATCTTCGACATTCGGGTCACCGATGGCGATTCGCCGCTGCACCTCCATTACGACCACGCCGATCTCGGCAGCGATCCGCTGGGCTATATCGTCGAAATCCGCCATTTGCGTCGCGCCTTGCAAGAAGCGGCTGCGCAATCCCAGATCGATTGGCGGGCCCCGGCGAACATTGCCACGATCAGCCGCGACGCCGCGGTGGCAACGATCTCGTTCGACGATGGCTCTTGGTTGCGGGCGGCGTTGATTGTCGCGGCCGATGGTCGCGGTTCCGCGACGCGGCGTGACGCCGGTATCGGCGTTATCACGTTGCCTTACCGCCAGACCGCCCTGGTCTGCACGGTCGCCCACGAACGGCCACATCAGGGCATTGCGCATGAGCGCTTTTTGAACGCCGGCCCGTTTGCGATTCTGCCGATGACCGGGCGACGGTCATCCCTTGTGTGGACCGAGCGCGCCGATTTGGCGCCGGCGATAGCCGCGCTGGAAAGCGATGCCTTTCTGGCGGAACTGCGATTACGGTTCGGCGATTTCTTGGGCAGGGTTAAAGTGACCGGTCCGCGTTGGTCTTATCCGTTGGAACTCTCGTACGCCAAACGCACGTCCGACCAGCGCTTGGTACTGATCGGCGATGCCGCCCATGGGATTCATCCGATCGCCGGACAAGGTTTCAATCTGGGCCTACGGGATGCCGCCATCCTGTCAGAGATGGTGATTGATGCCGCGCGGCTTGGCGAAGATTTGGGCGCCGCCTCGCTGTTGCGCCGGTATGCACGTCGGCGCATACCAGACCGAATTTCGATGGGCGTTGTCACGGATGGATTGAACCGGCTGTTTTCGAATGATCTAGCACCGCTTCGCTTCATACGCGATCTTGGACTGGCGGCCGTTGACCAACTGCCGCCGCTGAAACGCGTGTTTATGCAGCATGCCATGGGGTTAATGGGCGATGTGCCGCGCGCGGCGCGAACCGCGCGGATTGCCTCTCGGGGCCGATCAACGCGTTACGGGTCGCGGCTTAGACCCTCACGCGCCAGCGCCTCGAAATAAGCCTGCCACAGGCTGTCCTGATTCTCGCCCAAATGGCGCAGGTAACCCCAGCTGAAGATGCCGGTATCGTGGAGATCATCGAAATTGATTCGGATTGCATAGTTGCCGACCGGTTCGATGGTCATGATCCCGACGTGGCGTCGGCCCGCGATAATCCGTTTTTGATCACGGCCATGGCCCTGTACCTCGGCTGACGGGCTTTCAACACGCAGCAACTCTGCCGGCAGCTGAAAGCTGCGGCCATCGTTGAAATCGATCTCCAACATCTTTTCCGCCGATTTGAGCCGGATTTCGGTCGGCCAATGCGCACTTTCCGGCCCATGCGGCCCGGCGGTCATGAGTCCCCGGCCGCGCCGCCGTCGCTTGGCTCGTCTAAGCGGCGCGCTTCTTCCGGCAGCATAATCGGGATGCCATCCCGGATCGGATAGGCGAGGCCGGCTTGTTCGCTGATCAGCTCCTGCGCTTTGGCGTCATAGCGCAAGGGGCCATGACACACTGGGCACACCAAGATCTCCAGCAGCTTCGGGTCGACCGCCGGCGTGGATTGCGGCTCTTGCGGGGCATCGGTCATCGCGCGGTTCTCAATTGCGGGTTACCGTGGCTTTGGCCGCATTAATGGCTGGTCGCGCCCGACTGATCAAGGACGGCCATGGTCAGCAACGAGATCATCAGTTCAGTCCGCTCCGCCAATCCGGGGGCTTCCAGCAACGCCTGTTTTTCTGGCGTATCGAACGGGCACACCATGGCCAGTGAGGTGACCAGTTGATCGCCGGGCGCGTCTTCGATGGCTTTCCAGTCGGCGGAGATCTGCTGGGTCTTGAAATAGCGTTTCAGCGCTGGCATCAGCCGGCCTCGATCGACGGTTTGTGACTCGGCCGGGGTGATATCATCGGCAAATGGCAGCCAATTCGCCGCGACTCGACGATAGCCGTTGATCAGCGGCAACTCTTCTTCGTTCTCGAACCGGCAGATGCCGGTCAGGGTGATCAAATAACGGCCATCGTCGGTTTCGTTCAACGACGTAATCCGGCCGGCGCACCCGACTTTGTAAATCGGCGGTGCGCTCTGGTCGGCACCGTCGTCGCGCGGTTGGACCATGCCGATGATCCACTCCGCCGCCAGGGCATCACGGACCATTGCCAAATAACGCGGCTCGAAAATGTTGAGCGGCAGCTTTCCGCGCGGCAGCAGCAGGACACCGTCAAGCGGAAAGACGGGAATAATCCGTGGCAAGTCCTGAATCGTGGTGGGCGGCGTACTCCGGGGGGGCATGGGATGGTCCTTGATCGGGCTCACGAGAACAGCATCGAAGACAATTTCCGCCGGCCGTCGACGGTGACCGGGTCGGTGTGGCCAAAAGCCTCAAAGAACTTCAGCAGTTGCAAGCGCGCCGCGTCTTCGTTCCAGGCGCGGTCGCGGCGAATGATCTCTAGCAGATGGTCAACGGCGGCAGCTTTGTCACCAGCCGCAAAGCGGGCCATGGCCAGATCGAAGCGGGTTTGGTGATTGTCCGGGTCGGCTTGCAGCTGCCGCTCCAAGGCATCGCTGCCACCGCCGTCGCTCTGATCGCGGGTGGCGGCCGCTTGTTCGGCCAAATCCAGTGCTGAACGCGCGCTGGTGATGGCGCTGTCTTTGGCGATCGACGGATCGGCTGAGTCGAGAATATCGCGGGCCTCGGCCAGATCGTCTTTGGCCAAGGCACAACGGGCGAGCCCCGCGATGGCGGCGGCGTTGGCGCCGTCCATGCGCAGCACTTCGCCATAAATTTGGGCGGCCATGTCGGTCTCGCCATTTTCGAGCGCGGCGGCCGCCTGTTCCATTGCGGCTTCGATCGGGTTAGGGCCGCCGGCGCTGGCCAAGCGCCCAACAAAGCTTTTGATTTGGCTCTCCGGCAGGGCGCCGACGAAACCATCGACCGGCCGGCCGCGATGAAACGCGTAGACGGCCGGAATCGACTGGACACGGAACTGGGCGGCCAGCTCCTTGTTCTCGTCGACATTGATCCTAACCAGCTTGACGGCGCCCGCGGTGGCGCGCACAGCATTTTCGATCGCCGGCCCCAATTGCTTGCATGGGCCGCACCAGGGTGCCCAAAAGTCGACCACGATCGGCGTTTCGTCCGACGCTTCGATTACGTCGACCATGAAGTTTTCGGTGTCGCTGTCTTTGACCGCGTCGGCCGCACTGCCTCCGCCGCCGGCGCCAATAATCGGTTCCATGTCCCTCACCTGTGGCGATCGCGTTGTGGTTATGGGCGCGCGCACGCGGCGCTGCCGCTAAGGCTTGGACTCCTGGACGGGCCGGACCGCGCCGGTCAAGGCGTCAAGATCAATGATATAAGAAGGCTGCCCGCAAGCGACAATGAAAGCCTGCAGGTCGGCCGTCGCGATGGTGGTGGTCGCCGCGTTATGCAACGGATGAAAGTTGACCCGCTCTTGGCGCAGCATTGTGGCATCCAGCACCACATGAACCGTGCGCGCGGCCTCGTTGATCAGCCCAAAAGGCGTCACCGCGCCGGGTTCGACACCCAGTGTGGCGCGCAACAGCTCCGGTTTGCCGAACGACCAGGATTTCACGCCCAAATGCCGCGCCAGTGCCTTTAGGTCGATACTTCGCTCTTCGTCGGCGACGACCAACCAGATATCATTGGCTTTGTCCTTTAAAAACAGACATTTGCAATGTCCCCCAGGAATCTCGCCACGAAGCGCGCGGCTTTCCTCGACTGTGAACACAGGCGCGTGGCGGACCGTTTGGGTCGCGATATCAAGCGCTCTCAAGCGCGCAAACAAGTCCTGCTCGGTGGCGGCCGTATCAGTCATCGTTGGCCATCATAAGGGTTGTGCGGCCGGGACGACATCCCCGCATGCGCGTCGCGCAATGCCGTGGCGGGGCAGCTTGCATTGGCCCCCGAAAGGCCTATTATCCGTGACCTTGACCGCACCCGCCTGGGGCACAGGCCGGTGGCGTGGGGCGCGGGCGTAGCTCAGGGGTAGAGCGCAACCTTGCCAAGGTTGAAGTCGTGAGTTCGAATCTCATCGCCCGCTCCAGAATTCCCTTCGGACATTTCGCCGGAAGTTTTCGGTGTCGTTGCGTGCGCACGCGGGCGCCCTAGTCTGGATCGCGAACCGTCACGAAACGAGGCGTCGCGGCGACGGTGCTCGTGCCGATCGATGAGTAGCAGAGACTCCAACAAGTGACCACACCGAGCTTGAAGGATCTGCAGTTGACGCCCAAAGCGCGAGCCGAGGCATTGGTCCTGCCGCGCCGGACGTTGCGGCATCGCGCGACACCTGTTTTGACCGATAGAAGGGCCCATGATTGACGATCTTGGCGCCATCATCGAACGACGTGATGGGCCTGCGCGCCTTACGCGACCGGGTCGCTGAGGCGCAGAAGTCGGCGCGCGGGTGCCAAGAAAATCCGTTGCGTGCCGCGCGCGACAGTCGCGAATGACAAGACCCAGGTGAGCGCCACGGCCAGGATTGCCGCGGCGGCCAAGGTCGGCATCGGCGACCACTGGCCAATCAGGCCGATGATCCCATTGCCGATCAAAAGCTTGATCAGAAATCCATGCCATAAATAGGCATATAACGAATTGGCGCCCGCCGCTGAGATGATCGTCGACTTGGCGGGCATCAGAAACAGCACGGCCACCGCCGTTCCAAACGAAACGCCATACAGCAATAGGCGCACCGCGGCGCCCGACACAATATCGACATGTAAGGAGGCATAGGCATAACTGCCATAAAGCCACTGATGGGGCATATCATGCAGGTACGTAAACAGACCAATGTTCAGTATAGGTATGATCAGCCAGATAAGTTTTGGAATACGTCGCTTGTGCGTTTCCGATAGGATGGTCGGTGCCAGCAAATGCCCGAGAACAAAAAATGGAAAGAAAACGAGGGTTCGCGACAACCCAAGACCATAGCCGATTGCCTGGCACGCGCCGGCCGCGATGGCGATGGAGATTGTCAGAAAAAGCGGTACGCGACAGGCCAAGACCACAGGCAGCAACAGCCGCCAAAAGAACAAACTGAGCAGAAACCAGAGAATCCAATAGGGCTCGAAATTGCGCGTAGAGCTGCTGAAGGCGCCCCTGGTGAACAGATCGAAACCCTCGTACAACGCTGTGAAAATCAGCAACGGCACAAGAATCGTGCCGGCCGCCGCAGCGACGTCTTTGCCGCCAATTCTTGCTTTCGCCAGCATCCCCGCGATCATCACAAAGACCGGCATGTGAAATGAATAGACGCTCAGATAGATGGTCTTGAGCAGGGCATGTCGATCAATCAACGGCTCGATGATATGCCCAAAGACAACCAGCCCGATCATGACAAACTTGGTGTTGTCCAAAAGATCAATGCGACCCGTCATCCTGGCGGCGCTCTCGGTTGCCTGACATCAGTGGCAACTGAGCTAATCCGATCGATCATCAGGTCAAGCCGCGGGTCGCCAACCCCACCTTCACGGGCGCACAGCTTTCTTCTTCAAGGTAGGGCTGGCCGGCCGCCGTGGCCGCGCGAAACGCGCCCTAAGTCCCGAAATGCGTCTGCCACGCCGGGATCGCCTGGAGCTGGCTATACCAGCGCAAGATATGATCGGCGTCGTCAAACGGCATTTGGCACGGCTGCCAATGGGCGACGCTGCCGCCGACAAAAAAATCGACAAACGACAGATCGTCGCCGAGCATGCACTTCGTGCGCCGAAGATGGCCGTCAAGAACGGCGACCGGCTCCCGCATTTGAGCGCGCCCGCGCTCGATCACGGCTGGATCGGGATCGCCCAGGCCGAGCGCCGGCTTGGCCAAAAATTCGAAGCCCAACAGATCCGAACCCGGCACCCAGTGCATCTGAATCCACGAGATCCAGCGGGTGGCATCGGCGCGTGCGCGTGTCGTCGCCGGGCTCAACGGCGAGGCGGCCTGTTCGCAAAGATACTGCATAATCGCCGCGTGCTCCCACAGAACGAAGTCGTCGTCGACCAGCGTCGGCACACGGCCATTGGGATTTATCGCCAAATAGTCGGCGGCCTTCTGGGCGCCTTTTGTCAGATCCACCGAGATCTGCTCGACATCGAGCCCGAGATGATCGACCAAAGCCCAAACACATTTGTTGCGCGGCGTCGGAAATCCAAAGAGTTTCATGGTGTCCCTCGTCTTGGTTTTTTGCCGATACCCGTAAGACGAACGACGACGCGAAACTAGGACACCAAAAGTTCCGCCATGAGGCGGCGCGCTTGATTTTCCAGGTAACGACGTTCGGCGACGGTCGGCGCATGGGCGGCCGCCTGGGTATAGAAATCGACCGCCTGGTCTGTCTCGCCGGCCTGTTCGCAGACATAAGCCTGGGCGGCGCACAATGGCTGATAGGACTTCAACCGCGGGTCTTCGCTGGCTTCCTTGAGCAATGATTGCGCTTGATTGAGTCGGTTGGCGAATGCGCAGGCGACGGCCCAGTTGACCGTCACGACCGGCGACGGGAAGCGTCGCGCCAGATACGCGTAGAGGTCGCAGATCTCGGACCAGCGGGTTTTCTCCGCCGATGGGGCCCGGCAATGTTCGGCGGAAATCGCCGCCTGTAGTTGATAAGCGCCCGGCAGTCGGCGCGCGCGAAACTGTCGATCGACAATGGCCAGCCCTTCGGCGATTTGCTCGCGGTCCCAGCGCCCGCGATCTTGCTCGCTAAGCGGCACGAATGACCCCTGGGTGTCGAATCGTTCGCCAATGCGGGCGTGGTGAAGCAATAGCAACGCAAGCAGGCACTGCGCTTCACCGTCGTCCGGAAACATGCGCGCGATCTGTCGCGCCAAGCGCACGGCCTCTGCGCAGACATTGATATCGCGGGCGGCATCGCAAACGCTGTAGCCTTCGTTGAACAACAGATAGATGACGTGACAGACCGCTTGCAGCCGTTGACGCAAATGCGCGGGCGATGGCACTTCATAGGGAATGCCGGCGTCACGTATTTTCTTTTTCGACCGAACCAGGCGCTTTTCTACGTTGGTGGCGCTGGTCAAATAGGCCCGTGCGATCTCTTCGGCGGAAAATCCCAGCACATATCTCAGGGTCAAGGTCGATTGCGCGGTTCGTGACAGATCCGGATGGCAGCAGGTAAAGACCAAGCGCAACAGATCGTCATCGAAATGGGCGCCGTCATTGTCTGGCTCGGCGGCGTTTGGCGCTAGTGTTGCGGCCGCCTGTCGCCAATTCTCGTGGGTGCTGCGGCCGCGCAGCTCGTCGATCCAAAGGTTGCGCGCGACATGGACGAGCCAGGCGCGCGGATGGTCCGGCACTTTCTGCGACCAGGCGGAAAGTGCCCGCAAACAAGCTTGCTGAAGCAGGTCTTCCGCTTTGTCGAAATCGCCGCACAGGCGAACCAAAACGCCCAAGGCCGGGCCGTAAGCGGCGCGCAACGCCCGGTCGATGGCGGCCTCGGCCATCAGCGATCAGACGAATGATCGGCGACCGGGCGCACCTCGATCGTGCCCGAAGACACATTTGGAATGAGCGCGGCATAGCCAAGGGCGTCGTCGAGCGTGGCGCAGTCGATGAGATAATAGCCGGCCAGCTGCTCGGTGGTTTCGGCAAATGGGCCATCTGTTATGTCGACCGCACCATCGCGCGCGCGCACCAATTTCGCGGTCGCGCTTGGCGCCAATGGCTGGGTGGTATAAGCCACGCCGTCGGCCTTGAGCCGGGCGTGCAGAGCGAAATGGCCATCCAGCGTCGCGCCGCGCTCTTGTTTGGTTTTGTGCCGCCAAATATGCTCGGCTTCATAAATCAACAACATGTACTGCATGGTCATCCCTATCCTGACTTGGCGCCGTCGGGTGGCGCGCGAAGGCCGGCTATTCGGCGCTTGGGCTGCTGTGGAATTTCCGTTCGACGGGGCGTTCTTCATCGGCGCTCCATTCAGCCATCGACCCGTCGTACACGCGCGCACGGTCATTGCCGAGCAGCGCGTGGCTGACAAACCAACCCAAGGTTGCCATTTGCCCGGTACTGCAAAAACTGATCTGGGGCTGGTCGATGGTGATCCCCAGATGGGCGTAGATCTGACGCAGGGTGGCTTGGTCGTGAAATCGACCGTCAGGGCTGGTTAGCCACGAGATTGGCAAGTTTTCGGCATTGGGGATAGTGCCGGGCCGGGCGACGACGGACGATGCGTTGATGCCGACAAAGTCGGCCGATTCGCGGTTGTCGATCAGCACCGCATCCGGTTCCCCATCGACGCCGACGGGTAACTCCGCCGCCGCGGCGACCAAATGATGCGACAGGCTGGTGACATAATTGGTTGCGGTCGGGACTGGCGGCTCACCTTTTTGCACGGGCCGGTCCAAATCGGCCCGATAGGCCGCCATACCGCCGTTCAGTAACGAAACATCCCGATGGCCGACAACCTTAAAGGTCCAAAAAACGCGCGTCGCCGGGGTCATCGCTCGTGCACTGCCGCCCGCCGCCACGATCACCACATGGTCGGTGTTTCGAATGCCAAGACCGGCAATGACACCGCCAATGTGATCGATGGTCGGCAACATGCCCGGGACCTCGTCGATTGTCGTCCGCCAGGTGCCGTCTTGATACGGCAAGTAGCGCGCGCAGGGCACATGGGCACGGGCGTAAGCGCGAGGACTGCGCCGAACATCGATCACGGCAATGCCTTTATCGCAGCTGTGGGTGGCCAGCCAGCTTGCTTCGACCAACGGTTCCGTGGCCTGCGCCGCCACGGCAAGATGGGTCCCGATCAAAGCGATTGCGGCCAGCGATACCATCCAACGTGCCATGGGTTGGTCCTTTGCGATGAGGGCTCAGCGATCGTGCCGGGCGAATTTCATTGGCGCCATGGGCGGGTTCGGCTGGCCAAAATTTGCAACGATCCATACATACACTACACCAGCCGCGGTTCTTGCTCATAATGGACCCCTGCGATCGCGCCGGACCGTGACCGTCGCGTCGGGGCCCATCCGGGGACCGCCGGCCCAACGGCGCGCCTATCTTGTGCGGTCGGACAGCAACTTGTTGACTCGTGCAGGGCGCGGCGTGCCAGGTGCGATGGGGCGGGAAAAATGGAAGTCAGGCAGAGGTCTGCAAAAGACGATCTGATCGGCGCAGTTATGCAGATTGCGGAACAGCGCGTGCCGGAAGACAGGCGCGCAGAGGCACAGCTGTTCATCCACCAATATTATCGACGCCTGCCGCATGAGGATTTAGAGGGGCGCTCGCCGGAGGACCTTTATTTCGCCGCGCTGTCCATGCTCAATTTTATCCGTACGCGCGAAGCCCATCACGACAAACTGCGAGTCTACAATCCAGACATCGATGCCGATGGCTGGTCGTCGACCCATTCTGTGATCGATCTGGTGACCGGCGACCGGCCATTTTTGGTCGATTCACTCACTGCCACGCTCAACCAAAGCGATATCGCCATTTATTTGGTTGTGCATCCGAATATCCGCGTGCGTCGCTCGGATAAGGGCGTGCTGGAGGAACTCTACCCGCCCAGCCTGGCGGCCAAGGAGATGCGCTCGGAAGCCGTTATCCGGCTCGAGGTCAGCCGCCATTCGGACGCCGAGAGCTTGGCTGCCCTGGAAGCCAAACTGCAGCAGGTGTTGTCGGACGTGCGCATCGCCACGAGCGATTGGCAGCACATGCAGAACCAGCTTGAAGGCGCCCTTGGTGAATTGCGCGAAACTGCGAAATCGGCCAATGCCGCCGACCTCGACGAAACTGTGGCCTTCCTGGACTGGCTGCTCGACAACCATTTCACGTTCCTCGGCTATCGCAGCTATGACCTGGCGCACGCTGATGGCGGCATTGCTTGGCAGCCGCGCGAGGGTGAGTCCCTGGGGCTGCTGCGCGACACCGCACATTGGGAGCACACCGAGGATAGCGCGCCGGACCGTGGTGTTCCGCAGGAAGTGTTGGCTTATTTACGCAGCGGCGGCTTGTTGATGATCACCAAGACCCGCCGCGTCTCGACCGTGCATCGTCCGGTACCCATGGATTCGATCGGAATCAAACGTTTCGGACCCGACGGCAGTGTGATCGGCGCCCATCGCTTTGTCGGTCTGTTCACATCGGCCGCCTACAACCAATCACCGACCAAGATTCCGCTGCTGCGCCAAAAGGTTGCCATCGCGGTGGCCCGGGCCGGCTTTCAGGCCGCGAGCCATGACGGCAAAATACTCACCAATATCTTGGAGACCTATCCGCGCGACGAACTGTTCCAGATTTCCGACGACGAGTTGCTTGAGGCCAGCCTGGGCGTGCTGCATCTGCAGGAACGGCCACGAATTCGCTTGTTCGTAAGGCGCGATTCGTTTGAACGGTTTGTGTCTTGCTTGGTTTTCGTACCGCGGGATCGATATGACTCGTCGCTGCGGCGTGTGTTCAGTCAGATCTTGGAAGACGCCTTCAACGGCATCTGCGACAGCTTTTATGCCAAGCTCAGCGATCATCCGTTGGCCCAGCTTCACATCATCGTCCATACGGTCGCTGGGCAAATACCGAACTTTCAAGTTTCGGACATCGAGGCACGTATCATTGCCGCGGCGCGGGGCTGGGAGGACCAGTTCCGCGAGGCGCTGTTGGTGGCCCACGACGAACATCTTGCGGCGGTCCTGGAACGGCGCTATGGCGACGCATTTCCGGCCGGTTATCGGGAACGATTTGGCGTCCGCCACGCGGTCTTCGACACCGAACGCGTCGAAGCCGCGATCGCCGCCGACAAGCCTGAGCTGAACTTGTATCGGCCGCCCGAGTCGCCGGACAATGAAGCCCGTTTCAAGATCTATCAGCCAAACATCGCTTTGCCGCTGTCAGACGTGCTGCCGGTGCTGGAGAATATGGGGCTCAAGGTCATCAACGAGTTCCCCTATCGCCTCGCGCCGAGCGACGGCACGGCCGAAGTTTGGATCCACGACTTCGGTGTCAAGGATCGCTCGGACACGACCATAGATATCGCCGCGGTTAAGGCCGCGTTCCAGGACGCGTTCGGCCAGGTATGGCATGGCCGGGTGGAGAATGACGGCTTTAACCGTTTGATCGTCCGCGCCGGTTTGTCGTGGCGCCAGATCGTGATCCTGCGCGCCTACTGCAAATATTTGCGCCAGGCGAAGATCCCATTCAGCCAAGACTACATGGAGCAGACGCTGACATCGCAACCGCGTGTGGCGCGTTTGTTGGTCGAATTCTTTGATTGCCGATTCAACCCGAAGACGGGATCGGAAGAGCGTGCCGGCGCGATCGAGACGGAGATCATCGCGGCGCTCGACGACATCAGCAACCTGGATGACGACCGCATCATCCGACGATACCTCAACATCATCAAGGCGACGCTGCGCACCAACTACTACCAGAGTGATGCCGATGGCACGCCGAAACCCTACCTGTCGTTCAAAATCGACAGTGCGGCGGTCACCGATTTGCCGCTGCCGCGGCCCATGGCCGAGATATGGGTTTACGCGGTTGGCACCGAGGGCGTGCATTTGCGTGGCGGCCCGGTGGCGCGCGGTGGCTTGCGCTGGTCCGATCGCCCGGAAGATTTCAGGACCGAAGTTCTCGGTTTGATGAAAGCGCAGATGGTCAAGAATTCGGTGATCGTGCCGGTGGGCGCCAAGGGCGGCTTTGTCGTCAAGCGGCCGCCCGTGGGCGCCGATCGCGAGACGTTGATGGCCGAGGTCGTGTCGTGCTACCGGACTTTCATTAGTGGGCTATTGGATATCACCGACAATCTGGTCGAAGGCCAGGTTGTGCCGCCGCAAGACCTGTTGCGCTATGACGGCGACGACCCGTATTTGGTGGTCGCCGCGGACAAGGGCACAGCAACCTTTTCCGATATCGCCAATGAAACAGCATTGGCGTATGGCTTTTGGCTCGGCGATGCGTTCGCCAGCGGCGGCTCCGCGGGTTATGACCACAAGAAGATGGGCATCACGGCGCGCGGCGCTTGGGAATCGGTCAAACGCCATTTCCGGGAGTTCGGTCACGATACGCAGAACGCGCCTTTCACGGTGATCGGCGTCGGTGATATGTCGGGCGACGTGTTCGGCAATGGCATGTTGCTTTCGCCGCACATCAAATTACAGGCTGCGTTCAACCATCTTCACATATTTGTCGACCCTGATCCCGAACCGGCTGGGAGTTTTGCCGAGCGCAAACGGTTGTTCGAACTGACGCGTTCGTCGTGGAGTGACTACGATACCGCACTCATTTCGACGGGTGGCGGTGTATTCGACCGCAAGGCGAAGGCGATATCCCTGAGCGCAGAAATGCAAAAGCTGGTTGGCGCCACGAAAGAGTCGATGACACCAAACGAGTTCATTTCCGCTTTGCTCAGGGCGCCGGTGGATCTGTTGTGGAACGGCGGCATCGGCACCTATGTCAAGGCGCACGACGAAAGCGATGCACAGGTTGGCGACCGCGCCAATGATGCGTTGCGCGTCGACGCGCGTGACCTGCGCTGTCGTGTCATTGGCGAAGGCGGCAATTTGGGGCTGACCCAACGCGCCCGAATCGAAGCAGCCAGCCGGGGCGTCAAGGTCAATACCGATGCGATCGACAATTCGGCCGGTGTCGATTGCTCCGACCATGAAGTCAACATCAAGATCTTGCTGGGTGAAATTGTCACCGCCGGCGATATGACCATGAAGCAGCGCGACCAACTGTTGGTCGATATGACCGATGACGTGGCGGCTTCTTGTTTGCGCGACAATTATTTGCAAAGCCAAGGTATATCGGTGATTGAAAGCCAAGGCGCGGAACGGTTGGCTTATCAGGCGCGCCTGATGCAATCGATGGAACGTGCGGGGTTACTTGATCGCGCGATCGAGTTCCTGCCCGACTCGGAAGAAATCGAAGAACGTCGGGTGGCCAAACGCGGATTGACCCGTCCGGAGATCTCGGTGTTGTTCGCCTATGTCAAGAACGCGTTGTACGATGAGTTGCTGGCCTCGGATTTGCCGGACGATGCGTATTTGGAAGGCGATTTGATCGATTATTTCCCCAAGGCGTTGCGCAAGAAATACGCGCGCCGGATCAAGAGCCATCGCTTGCGGCGCGAGATCATTGCGACCCACGTTGCCAATAGCTTGATCAACCGGTCGAGCATGGTGTTCCCGCTGATGGCCGCCGAGCAAACCGGGCAAGCGGCGGCCAACGTGGCGCGCGCTTATGTGGTGACCCGCGAGGCGTTCGACCTGCGACGGTTCTGGGCCGACATCGACGGCCTGGACAATCATGTGCCCGCCGATGTGCAAACGCGCATGATCTTTGCCTTCCGCCGGTTGATGGAGCATGCTTGCCTGTGGTTCCTGCGCGAGCAACCACAGCCGATGGACAGCGCCGCCGTGATTGCGCGTTTCAAGCCGGGCATCAGCGAATTGTTGGGCATGCTCGACGATGTGCTGCCGTTGACGGCGCAACGCGATGTCGAATCGCGTGCAACGGCGCTCGGCGCCGAAGGGGTCCCGGACTCGCTGGCGCGCGTGGTCAGCGCTGTCAACGCACTCTATGGTGCCGTCGATATCGTCGAAGTGGCCAACGCCGCCAATCAAGACGTGCGGCAAACGGCGATGACATATTACGGTTTGGGGGATCGCTTAGGCTACGACTGGTTGCGTGCCGGCGCGCGCGACCTGAAGACCGAAAGCCATTGGCAGCGGCAAGCGGCGAACGCTCTGATCGACGATATCTATGCGCAACAACGGGCTTTGACCGCGCAAGTCATTGCCGACGGCGGCACCGGCGATGGTGCCATCGAAGCCTGGTTCGACGCCAAGCATGAGTCGGTCGAGGCGACCGAGCATCTGATGAGTGAAATGCGTTCCGCACGGTCGGTCGAACTTGCCATGCTGACCGTCGCCAGCGGCCGCATGCGCGCTTTGCTGTCGCGGTAAACATCCCTTCACCCCTGGCGGGCGCCGGTGGCGCGCGCCCTGCGCGGCAGAATTGATTCAATATTGTTGGTCACTGCTCTAAGGTCACCGGTCTGAGTATTGCGCCTATTGAAAGGGGGCGGCGGATGCGGCAGGGGCGTGAACGGGCGGCGCATCCGCCCATGGGCGCGGGTTGGCGGGGTGCCGCGGCATGGTGCCTGTTCGACTGGGCCAACTCGCCGTTCCCGACAGTGATCGTCACTTTCGTTTTTGGGGTCTATTTTCAGCGCGGCATCGTTGGCGACGAAGTGCGGGCGACCGCGCTTTGGGGCAACGCGCTGGCGGTGAGTGCATTCGTGGTTGCCGTGCTGGCGCCGTTTTTTGGCGCAGCCGCCGACGCCGCCGGCCGGCGCAAGCCTTGGCTGTTGGCATGCGCGATGGTCACCATTGTGGCGACTGCGGGCCTATGGACCGCGACGCCGGTTCCGGAATCGATTTGGCGCACGCTGATATTGGTGGCGGTGGCCAACATAGGTTTCGAACTCGGCATGGTGTTTTACAATGCCATGTTGCCGGATCTGGCGCCGGCCGACCGCGTCGGCCGATTGTCAGGCTGGGCTTGGGGCCTTGGATATTTCGGCGGTCTGGCTTGTTTGGTCGTGACGCTGTTTGGCCTGGTCCAAACCGATACGCCGCCATTTGGTCTCGACCCGGCAGAGGCCGAGCCAGTGCGCGCGGCTGCCATTTTGGTCGCGGTGTGGTTTGTAGTTTTCGGCTGGCCGATGTTTGCGTTTACGCCGGACCGACCCGACCAGGGTCTCGGTTTGTCCAAGGCGTTGGCGCAAGGGTGGCGGCGGCTTGGCACCGGCATCGCCTATCTGCGGCAAGCCCCCAACATGCTGCGGTTCTTGATCGCGCGCATGATTTATATCGATGGCTTGAACACCCTGTTCGCCTTTGGCGGCATTTATGCGGCGGGCAGTTTCGGCATGGAAATGATCGAAGTGCTGCAATTCGGAATCGCATTAAATATCGCGGCCGGGATCGGCGCCGTCGGCTTCGCCTGGGTCGACGATTGGATCGGTGCCAAGCGAACCATCGTCATTTCATTGTTGTGTTTGATTGGCCTGGGCGTGGCGATCTTGTCGGTGGAAAGCAAGGTGCTGTTTTGGGGTCTTGGTCTGGCGATCGGAATTTTCATGGGCCCTGTGCAGTCGGCGAGTCGCTCGCTGATGGCGCGACTGGCGCCGGAAGAGTTGTGCACCGAAATGTTCGGCGTGTTTGCCTTGACCGGCAAGGCGACCGCGTTTGTCGGGCCGTGGTTGGTTGGCGCGTTGACCGTGTTGGGCGACAGCCAACGCGTCGGCATGGCCAGCATCGTGGTGTTTTTCGCGGTCGGTTTGGTGTTGCTTTTGTCGGTGGTCGAACCGGATGCCGGCCAGCGCGCTAGTGTCGGAAGTGGCGAACGCCCGTGAACACCATGGCGATGTCGCGCGCGTCGGCGGCGGCAATCACCTCGTCGTCGCGCACCGATCCGCCGGGTTGAATGATCGCCGTGGCGCCGGCGTCGGCGGCGGCGATCAAGCCGTCGGCAAATGGGAAGAACGCATCTGAGGCGACCACGGAATCGCGCGTGCGCGCGCCTGTTTCACCAGCCGCGCTGGCCGCGTCTGCTGCTTTCAGCGCGGCAATTCGGGTGGAATCGACGCGACTCATTTGGCCCGCGCCGATGCCGACGGTGGCGCCGTCGCGGGCAAACACGATGGCGTTTGACTTGACATGTTTGCAGACAGTGAAGGCGAAGCGCATGGTTTCGATTTCCGCGTCGGTTGGGGCGCGTTTGCTGACCACACGCAGGTCGTCATGTGCCAGCCGGTGATGATCGCCGTCTTGCACCAATAGGCCGCCGGCGACGGCCTTGACGACAGTTGCCACCGCCGGATCAGGCATCGAGCCGGTCAACAACAGACGCAGGTTCTTCTTTTCGGCGAACACGGCACGCGCGTTGTCGTCGGCCGCCGGCGCGATGACGACTTCGGTGAATATTCCGGTGATGGCGGCGGCGGTGGCGCCATCCAATGGGCGATTGACCGCGACGATACCCCCAAATGCACTGACCGGATCGCAGGCGTGGGCACGGGCGTAGGCATCGGCAAGCGTCGCACCGATGGCGACGCCGCACGGATTGGCGTGTTTGACGATCACCGTTGCCGGCTGTTCGAATTCGGCGGCCAGCGCAAATGCCGCGTCGGTATCGTTGATATTGTTGTAGCTCAGCTCTTTGCCTTGCACTTGTTCGGCCGTGGCGACACTCGGCTGGGCGCGGTCGGACACATAAAACGCGGCGCGTTGATGGGGGTTTTCGCCATAACGCAAGTCTTGTCGGCGGCTGCCGCCGAACGCCACATGGCGCGGAAACGGTTCGCCGACTTGGGCACTGAACCAGCCACTGACCGCCGCATCATAAGCGGCCGTGCGCGCGTAGGCGGCCGCCGCCAGGAGACGGCGCAAATCCGCGCTGATGGCACCGCCGCGGGCGGTGAGTTCGTCAAGCACCGTTTGATAGTCCGCCGGGTCGGTGACCACGGTCACGAAGGCATGGTTCTTTGCGGCCGCGCGGATCAATGCCGGGCCGCCAATGTCGATATTCTCGATACACGCAGCGAAATCGCCACCACCTGCGACGGTGTTCTCGAACGGGTACAAATTGACGACCACCAAATCGATCGTCGGCACGTCATGTGCCAGCAAAGCATCTTGGTGCGACGCCATGTCGCGGCGCGCCAGGATGCCGCCATGGATGGATGGGTGCAGCGTCTTCACGCGCCCGTCGAGAATCTCCGGGAATCCGGTGACGCGCGCAACGTCTTGCACCGCAACTCCGGCTTCGGCCAATTGTCGCGCCGAACCGCCGGTTGAGATCAATTCAATGCCACGATCGGCAAGCGCGCGTGCAAAAGGAACCAGATCGCGCTTGTCGGACACGGACAATAGCGCGCGCCGAATGATGGGGTCGGATGCCGTCATAAGCCAAACGCCTTGGTCATTCGTGAAGGTGGCGACTTTATTGGACCGCCGAAACAGGTTCGTCGTCGCCGCGATGGTATTCCGGCACCAACAGGGTCAATAGACCTAAGGCGGCATCGACTCGCCGGTGACGGGCATGCGCTTCCAGTTCCTCCAACCGTCGCTCCAGGAGTTCGGCATCGGCGGCCCTTGGCGTCGCGAACCGGATCGACTCGTGCGGCGTCGGTTGTAGCGTCTCGCTCTCGTGAAAAAGTTGCTCATGCAATTTCTCGCCGGGCCGCAAACCGACATAGCTGATGCCGACGTCGACACCCGGACGTAGTCCGGCGAGGCGTATCATCTGGCGCGCCAGGTCATCAATCCGCAGCGGCGCGCCCATCTCCAACACAAAGATGCCGCGGCCATGACCCGCACCGCCTAGGCCCATGGCCGTTGCTTGCAAGACCAGCTCAACCGCCTCACGTGTGGTCATGAAATAGCGCGTCATCTCGGGATGGGTCACGGTCAAGGGCCCACCGGCGGCAAGTTGCTTTTGGAACAGTGGCACGACCGAGCCGGTCGAGCCCAAGACATTGCCGAAGCGCACCGTGACAAAACGCGTCTCGGTGTCGGCGACACCATCCAGGGCTTGGCAATAGCTTTCGGCGAGGCGCTTGGTCGCGCCCATGACGCTGCTGGGATTGACGGCCTTGTCGGTTGAGATCAGCAACATCGCCGCCACGCCGGCGGCGCGGCTGGCGGCGGCGACGTTGCGCGTGCCGATCACGTTGGTCAGCACGCTTTCGCAGATATTGGTTTCGGCGATCGGGACATGTTTGATCGCCGCGGCGTGCAAGACCAAATCCGGTGATTCCTGGGCAAACAATTGCCGCAAACGGCCAGAATCGCGGACATCACCCAACACGGCACGGCGCGATAGACCGGCGGCGCGGGCCGCGATCTCTTGGTCGATCTGGTATAGGTTGAATTCGGCGTTATCGAGCAGAACCACGCGTTTGGGACCGTAGCCAACCACTTGACGGGTCAACTCGCCGCCGATCGTGCCGCCAGCGCCGGTTACCAAAATACAACGACCGCCGATGAGGCGCGCCATGGCGTCACGGTCCAGGCGCACCTGCGGGCGGCCAAGCAAGTCTTCGATGGCCACTGGCTTGATCTCAAGTTTGGCGCCGCCTTCGGCGCGGAAATCGGTAAGCCGTGGCAGCCGCGCCAGGGTCATGCCATGGGCATCGGCGGTTTCCAGCAGGCGGCCCACCGTGGCGCCGTCGGCATGGGGGTCCGATATCAACAACCGGCGCGGAGGATGGCCTTTGCGCCTGAGCTTGCGCAGCTGATCGTCGAGCGTGTCGGGCGTGCCGAGCACCGGGACGCCGTGAATATGTCGCCCGGTGGCGCGGGGGTCGTCATCGACCAAACCAACCACCCGATAGCGTTGACCAGGCCGCTGCATTTCGCGCAAGAACAGTTCCGCCATGTCGCCGGCGCCGATTAGCACCACCGGTACGCGCTGGTCAAAGGTCGGATCGGCAATACCGGTCAAATTGCCATCCTTGAGCAACCGGTAGGCAAGCCGCGGCCCGCCCAGCAGCAAAACCAAAACCAGCCAATTGATCGCCAGGGTCGAGCGCGGCATGGCGTCCAGTCGGGTCAACAAAAACATGCCGAGCAGGAACACCAACATGATGATCGTCGCCGCCTTGGCGATGGCCATCAAGTCGTTGATCGAGGCATAGCGCCACACGCCGCGATACAGATGCATGCCCGAAAAGACGGCGCCGCTGACCACGGTGAAAATCACCGTGCCTTCCCACAAAAAGCCCTGGGTTTGGTTCCAGAACTCGTCGCCCAGGCGAAGATAAAGCGACAGCACAAAGGATGCCGCGGCCATGACCAAATCATGAACCGCGGCCGCCCGCCGTCTGTCGAAACGAATGGCCATCATGTGTTGTCGGGCGTCTTTTCGTGTCGTGTCAATATCTGGTGCGTCACGGCGGGAATCACTCAAGGTGTTGGCGCCCGTGCGGCGCGCTGAAGGTACCATAACAATCCGGCGACCAACACCGCGCTGATGCATCCAGCCGCAACCATGACCGGCAAGGTGCCATGGGCGGTCGCCGCGGCGGCGCAGCCGATCAGTCCAAGATTGACCCACGCCACGCGGCGGCTGACCGCGGCATGGCTGAGGCCACCTTGAACCGCGCGCTGATAGAAATGTTCGCGGTGGGCACGCCAGACTGCCTGACCGCGGTGGGCGCGCGCGCCGAGCGTGAGGGTCGCGTCGGCCCAATAGTAGGCCGGCACGATCAGCGCCGGCAGCCAGTGGCCGCGCGCCGCCAAGTCGAGCACGATCCAACCCAAAACAAAGCCAAGCGGAATGCTGCCGACATCGCCCAAAAAAATGCGCGCCGGATGCCAATTCCAATGGACGAAACCGATCGCGGCGGCGGCGACCAACAGATGGAACAGGATATGATCGGACGAGGCACCAGCGAGCGCCAGAACCACGGCCGCGCCCAGGGCCACGGATGTGGTTTCAACGGCGGCGAGACCGTCGATGCCGTCCATGAAATTGAACAGATTTAGAAACCAAACCCACAATACGCCCGCCACAAGCGCATCGAGCGCCGCGGGCAACAGGCCTTGAAAAACCGGGCCAAGCGGCTGCAACCACAGCACAAGACCAATGATCACAATGTGGCTGGCCAGGCGCAGCCAGGGCGGCAGCTCGCGCACGTCATCAAGCCATGACAGAATCGCCAGAATCGCCGCGCCAACCACCAAATAGGGGATCATGGCCGGCGCGTGCCAGCCCAACGACAGACTCACCAGGGCACAGGCCAGAACCGCCATGACAACGGCCAGACCGGCTCCGCGCGGCGTTGGCCTGGTGTGACTGGAGCGCGCGTTGGGATGGTCCAGCACCGCGCCGCGGATTAAAACGCGCGCCAAAAGTGCGGTGCCCGCCGCCGACAAGGCCGCGCACAACACGACAATCGCGGTGAGGGCAAGGTCCGACATGTTGCGACTACCCCTGCAAACGCGACGTGGTCGGTACGTCCGCTGTCGGGTCGGCGCGCCGCCCCGGCGCCGCCCACGCCATGGCAAACAGCACAATCAGTGCCGGCTCGGCTGGATGACGGTATTTCGCCGATGCGATCGGCCCGTTGATCGCCAGCACATAGCCAATCCAGGCGACCAGAACGAACGCCGCTGCGCGAGCAAGGCGATCACCACGCAGCAATGTCCACAGGCCCCAAAGCTGAATGACACGGACGATGCCGACACCCAGCGCGCTGAGCAGCAATACCCATCCGTACAGTGGATTGTCATTGCGAAACAAAAACGCGAACACCTTCTCGCCTTTTGACGTGCCGGGCGTGTCATAGAAGCCGGTGCGTGGCAAACCGCGCACCGGTGGCGACAAGATAATTGCCGGAGCGCCGAGATTGATAGCGGCGCCAAACGCATAGGCCTTTGCGACCGCGCGCGCGCCATAGTCGACCAGCGTGCGCAACGCGAGATCCGTTTTGGCACGACTCTCCCGCAACGGGTTGCGCGGCGCGTCCACCTGGTCCACCCGGGCGCGGGCTTCCAGCGTCGCATTCAGGGCGGCTGCGGAGACGTCATGGGGCGTGCCATCGATTGTTTCCCGCACCAAAGGCACGACCCAAAGCAGAAAGTGATCACCGCCCTGGCTGGATAGGCTGTAGCTGCCGAACATGTCGTGGTTGCGTTGCGCAATTGGGGTCACAGCAATTATCAGGGCGATGCCGATCGCGGCCAACGCGGGCCAAACGCGGCGACTGAATCGGCCCGCGATTATGACGGCTATCAGCATGACGATCGGCAAGGCGAGCGCCCACGGAAACGCCATCGCGCGCACCAATATCGCGCCGCCGATGGCGCCGCCCAAGGCCAAGGCGTGGTACAGGCGTGGCCGCGTCAGATAGCGCAGCGCGCACCACAACATCAACGCACAACAAAAGGTGAAAAGGGTTTCTGTCAGCAGCAGACCGCCAATAACGATCTGGGTCGGATTGAAGACCGCCGCCAGCCCGGCCACGAGTCCGGTGCGCGCCGACAGCAGCGCGGCGCTGCTGGCGATGATGACGCATGTCAAACTATCGATAATGCCTTGGCCAAGCACCGGCACAAGGTGGTTCGCGTCTCCAAATACCCGCATGAGGGCAACCAAGAACCAGAAATAGGCCGGCATGTAGCTGGTGTCGGGAAGGCTGGCGGTGCCCGCCATGATCGGATAAGCAGCCCCAGTTTCGCGCATCAACCGTGCGGCGGCGATATAAGCGCCCGAATCCTCGATCGACAAACCAGCATCACCCAGGCCGATGTAAAGGACCAAGCTATACGTCCATCGGACAGCCAGGGCACCGCAAAAAATCAACAACAAAGGATGTCGGGCCATCAGAGTCGCGGCCCATGGACTCACGCCGCGCGCGCATCTATTCGGTGTTGTTGGTTGTGAGGAAACGGAAGACATGGGTTGGCTCTGATGTACCCGATCGCCAGCCATCCGAACAGGGGGGCCGCCACGTGGATTACATTGTGTCGGATGGCGCGTGCCGCGCGTGATTTATGTTCTTCGTCATTTCCTGGTTACTCATGGCTCCGATTTATGCCTCTATGTCGATGCATAGAGTTTCTTCAGACATTTGACTGTTGCTATAGCCCCGCATGACATTGCTTGCTGCTAGACGGTTTTCATTTTGCGCCAAGCTAAGAGGACCATGCGAATCAAGAGCCAGCCATCGCGAAACCTAGAGATTTGTGTTTCCCCATAGGAACGTGCCAAGTAACGAATAGGAACTTCTACGATTTTCAAATTCATTTTCGCTGCGCCAAGGATCAAATCGAAATCTCCGAAAGGATCTAGGGCACCGAAATAGGAACGCTGCGCGGAAAGACGATCATAGTGTTCTTTGGTCAGCGCTTTCGTGCCGCACAATGTATCTGTCAGCCTTTGATTCAACAGCCATGAAAACAAACGAGAAAATGTTCGATTCGCAAGCAAATTAAGGAACCGCATGGCATAGGTATCCATCGGATAAACCAATCGCGTGCCATTGACAAAATTTCCTTTTCCCGAAACCAAGGCATCATAAAACTTCGGTAAATCTTCTGGTGGGACCGTCAGGTCCGCATCCAATATGATCAAGATATCTCCGTTTGCATTGGCGAAACCCTTGCGCACGGCGTCGCCTTTGCCATGCCCGTCCTGCCGCAAGACGCGAATGTTCCATTGCGGATAGGCATCGATGACGCGTTCGATTTCTTCGTATGTGCCGTCTGTCGAATTGCCCTCGACAAACAGGATTTCCAAGTCGCGGCAAAAGCGCGGCATGCGGTGTACGGCTTGTTCGATATTGCCGCGTTCGTTGCGGCACGGCACCAACACGGTCGCGGATGGTTGGCCCAAGGCGACGTCGCGCAGCGGACGCGCGACAATGTAGTTGCGCAACGAAAGGCGGCGCAACCCCGGCAGCGGCCCCAGAAAACGGTTGATTATCGCACCCAGTCCGAATAGCCGTTTCGGCACCAATTGCCGCCACTCGCGCTTGATGACTTCAAAGTCGGCCAGCCGAAGCAGCCCTTCCATATCGGCCGTCGACAGCCAATTCTGTGGCGCTTGTTGTTGCTTTGCGCCGACTCTCGCCGCAGCGATCAAAATCGGCTCCCAAAGCCGCGAGTAATAGGACACGATCAGCCGGGTTTCGCGTGTGCACAGGCCGTGCAGAGCCTCCAACGTCGATTCGATATCTTCCAAGCTGCCGATGGTGTCGGACAGAATTATGATGTCAAACGGGCCGCGCACCGCGGCCAACACCTGCGGATCCTCGATATCGCCGCAAATGAATTCGAACTCAGGATGATCGGCTTGCGCGCGCGCGATGGTCTTGCGGCTTAGGTCGACACCGACGCCGCGCATCGGCTTAACGGCGGCGAGCAAACCGCCGGTGCCACAGCCCAAATCCAAGACACGCGCGCCCTCGGGCACCAAAAAACGCATATAGGCATAATGGTTGTCATAGTAAAAACGGTTGCGCGCGATCCATTGTGAGCGTACCGGCGCAATTTGATCGGCAAGCGCTTGGATTGTAGCCTTGCGTTGCGACAGCGGCCGCGACACGGCGATCGGCGAGGATGATGCGTGTGCCTGGGCTTGCGACCTTGCACTCCTCATGCCGCCCACCCATCGACCGCGCCGGGCGACGCGGTGTGAACCACGGCATCGAAGGCCGGCCAGGCCACGGCCGGATCGAACCGATGGCCGCCCGCAATTTCGACCGCCTTGATCCGGTCCGGCGCGCCATAGGCGGCATAAGCGGATTGGGCGCCGGCAATCACCCGGCGTGCGCCCGCAAACGGAAAAATGTGGTCGTCGGTGCCCGACATGCCAACGAACGGTCGCGGCGCGCACATCGCCACCACATCATCCAAGTCGAGCCAATTGAGAATACCCGGGATCGTGTTTTGACCGCCGCTGTCGCGCCGTGCGCCAAGGGTATCTGCAATCGGGCCCAAACAGCCGGACGCCATAACCGCCGCGATGCGTGGATCCAAGGCCGCGGCATGTAAAGCTGTGGTCCCGCCTGATGAATGTCCAACGATCGCAATCCGGCTGAGATCCAGATATTTGAGCTCGGTCACGGTGTCACGCGCACCGCCGGCCTGCAGCCAATCGATCACCGCCGAAACATCGCTGGCGCGATCGCCGACCAATGTACGTCCGACCAATAGGGCTTGGTGAAACGCATCCACGCACGGATCGGCCGAGCGCGGTGTCAAGACTTGCTCGCGCCGTTCCCCGAAACAGATTTGTTCGAGACACAGCGCGACATGGCCGCGCGCGACGGCCTGTCGGGCAAGGTCCAAGCCGGCCGCGATCTTGACCGGGTCCGGCGGCATGCGCAGCGCTCCCCAGCTTAGATGGGCGCCGGCATTGGTGCCCTGCAAACAAATCACGACCGGCGTCGGCCCGGCCAACGGCGATTGCCAAAGAACATCGATCGGGATATCGCCGTTCGGTTCGGCGCGCAGATAGGCCCGCCAATGGCGCAGGCCACGGCTGTCGACGTCGTCGGCGAACCAGGTCGCCAGGGTTTCGCAACGGGCCGCTGGTCGCCAACCGCTTAGCGTCGCCAGCTTGTCCCGTGCCCGCCTTTGCCAAGCCGCGACATCGTCAGGGTGATGTGCCCAGGCCAGGGCTTTGGGCGCATCCACACACGCGCGACCGTAGGCTAAGCTCGGGCTCAGCCGCGCCCCGGCGGGTGGTTCCGGATAGGGGTCGTAGCCACCCTTGCGGCGGATCGCCAAGCGCCGCCTTATCGCCAGCGCGTACATGGCCGCGCGCGGCCAGCGCGAAAGCGCAGATATCACGTCTGTATTCGCCGGCCCACCATGGTCGACGCCCCGCCATCAATTCGTCGTCCGCATGCGGATGTCCACTAACATCGCACACGCATGCGCCATCTCGGTCTGCCTTACTCCTGGTCGCCGCCGCCGCATCGCGGGGCCGTCCGGGCCAGATAGAGTGACCGTTCGTGTGACTGTAGCACGAATTACCAATGGGAAGGATCTACGACCCCTTCAGGCAGATCGCGGCCGATGGTCAAGGCCGTGGCGATCAGGTTCGAGTCGAGCCGCGTGCCGGTGTCCGTCGATGCCGGCAACTGGTCTTTGCTATCGACTCCAACCACAATCGATGCCACCCCCGGCACCGCCCGCACAACGCCTATGGCCAATTGCCATGGCGACAAACCGGCGTCGCTGGCCAAGGCGTGCAAGCGCGCGACCGGTTCTTTAAGAGCGGCCAACCGTGCGGTGATCGCGTCCGGTTGTGCCAACAGCAGGCCCTGCAGAAACACGCTGCGCGCCCACACGAAGACCCCGGCCGTGGCCGCCTCTGCAATCACGTCGGAGCGGATAAAGGCCTGATTGAAAACATTGATGGGAATCTGCAGCAGACGCAGATTTGGCACGGCCAGCGCAGCACGGGCCTGCGCAACGGTATAGACCGAGGCGCCGAACGCCCCAACTTGACCTGTCTCGGCGGCGCGGCACAGCGTGTCGACGATGTCGTTGCGCGCCAAATTGTCGGGCCGATGGGCAAGATAGCCGTCGATTCGCGCCGCTCCAAGCCGGCGTCGAGATTGGTCCAATTGGCGGTGGAGTTCCGCAGCGTCGCCGCAGTCGCCGAATTTACTGATCAACAAAGGCGTGTGGGCGCGCGTCCGGCGCCAGGCACCGATCCGCATTTCGGCATCGCCATAGGCGTGGGCGGTGTCAAAACAAGTCATTCCCGCCGCCCATGCGGCATCCAAGACCGCCAGGGCAGCCGCCTCTGTCGGTTTGCCTTCGCGGTTGGCAATACCATAGGCCATGCCGAGCTGGGCCGTCCCCAAGGTCAGCGTTGGGATCGATCGTTTGCCGGGGCCGGGGAATAGCTGATCTGCCATGATCGTGATTTATGCGAAAGGTGTATCCTGCACCCGCGCCGCCGCAGGCGCGCACATAGAATAGGGTCGCCATCGTCGATGATGCGCGCGATTTTTGAACAACTGCTGTTGGTGCCGACGGTGCTGGTGTGGATTGCCGTGTTCGGTTTGCTGGTGTGGCGCTGGCGGCGTCTGAGCCTTGCGTGTCTAATCGCCGCCATTGGCGGCTTGTTTGTTTTGAGTTTGCCCATTGTCGCACGCGCGCTGCTGCTGCCGCTATTGGCGACGGTGACCTTGTATGACGGTGCCGATCTGGCCGGTGATATCATATTGGTTCCGACCGCCGGCATATTTCGCGATGTCGAAGGGACGCCTTGGCCGTCGGCCGAAAGCATTCGCCGTGCCAGCCAAGGCCGGCGGATCCAAGTCCAGACCGGTTTGCCGTTGGCAATTATCGGCGGTGATCCGCAGGGAATCGGTGTCGCAGAGGCATTCGTCGTCGCCGACGCGCTCGGCGAAACGCCGGGGCCAGTCGTGATCGACGGTGCCGCCGACAACTCGATCGAAACGGCATTTGCACTGGCGCGCATCGTCCGCGAGATCGGCGGTCGCGAGGTCATACTTGCGACCACGCCGACCCATGTCGCGCGCATGGCGGCCAGTTTACGCCGGGTCGGCGTGGTCGTTTTGGCCGATTTGTCCGCCCATCCGGCGCGGCAGCCCGTGGCGATCACGGACTTCCTCCCCAGCGCCGGTGGCCTCGCGCAAAGTCGCCATGTGATCCGCGAATATGCTGCGATTCTGTGGTATTTGTTCGACGGCTCCATTCGCGTTGGCGATCTGCGGCCGGCAGCGGGCTAGTAAGGACGTGACACGGTGAAGCGCTGGTTTGTGGTTCATACGCGCGCCCATGGCGAACAGCGCGCCTACGAAAACCTCTGCCGCCAAGGTTTCGACGCTTGGTTGCCGCGCTACCGCAAGAAGCGCCGCCACGCAGGTCGCCTGGAAACTGTTTTGCGACCTCTCTTCCCCAGATATCTGTTTGTGTCCGTGGATTTGGCGGCCGAACGTTGGCGCGCCATCCTATCGACCTTTGGGGTCGCCGGGTTGGTGGGCGCCGTAGATGGCCCAGAGCCGGTGCCCGACGGCGTTGTCAACGCCTTGCGTGCGCGCGCCGACGCCGATGGCTGTTTCACGTTGCATCGGGCGGCGACGATGAAACCGGGCCAGCCGGTGCGTATCGGCGCCGGCCCCTTTCAAGACATCGAAGGGATTTTTCAAGCCCCTAGCGACGCCGAGCGGGTGGTTATTCTGCTGCAACTGATGGGGCGCACGGTTTCGATCACCGTGCCGGCATCGGATATCGACGCGCTCTGATGTTTCGGTGTTTCGGCATTTCGGTGACAGTTTACTAAATACACCATATTCAGCGTATTCTCGGCAGGCACTACAGCTTGTGGTGTATTTAGTAAACTGTCACCGAAATGCCGAAATATCAGGCGCCGCGGGCGATGAAAAAGCCGTTGCGGAAATCCGTCTTGCCGTAAAGAAACGGTTCGTCGTCTGGCGTACGTACGCTGCCGCCTGCGGCCAACAATACCGCATGACCGGCCGCGGTGTCCCATTCCATGGTTGGTCCGAAACGAGGATATAGATCGGCCTCGCCCAGGGCGACCACACAGAATTTGTAGGACGAGCCGGCCTGGTGCAGACCGGCGACACGAACGGATTTGAGCCAGGCTTCGGTTTCGGCGCTGAAATGGGAGCGACTGGCGACCACCGTCGCCCCATCCGCCGGGGCGGCCCGAACATGTATGGGTTCGATCGGGCCGTCGCCCTGCCGGCGAAATGCCTGACCGGGCGTATAGCCCCAGACCAAAACATCTTTGGCCGGCAGCTGCACGACCCCCAGAACCGGCAGGCTGTTTTCGATCAACGCGATGTTCACCGTGAATTCGTCGCGGTTCTTGATGAACTCCTTGGTGCCGTCCAGCGGGTCGACCAGCCAAAACAAATCATTGTCCGGAATGCCGGCGGCCACCGACTCGGTACTTTCCTCAGACACGATCGGGATATCCGGGGTCAAGGCCCGCAGGCCGTCGACGATGACCCGGTTAGCGGCCAGATCCGCCTCGGTCACCGGCGAGCGGTCATCCTTGGTCTCGACGGTGATGCCACGCGCGCGCACGGCCAGGATTTCGCGTCCGGCGCGGCGCGCGATATCGCAAATGGGCGGCGCCAACGCCGCCAGATCAATGGTATCTGTCATACCGTGTACTGAAACCGCTGGTCGATATACGTCAAGATTTCACGGGCGCAGTCATCGACCGACCGCGCGGCCGTGTCGACGACCAAATCCGGCGTCTCGGGCAATTCATAAGGTGCACTGACGCCGGTGAACTCGCTGATTTCGCCCTTGCGCGCGCGCTTGTACAGGCCTTTGGGGTCACGCGCCTCACAGGTTGCCAAATCAGCCTTGATATAGACTTCATGAAAACCACCCTCCAAAGACAGCCGGTCGGTGGCTTCGCGGGCACGGTGGCGGTCGGCGCGATAGGGCGAAATAAACGCCGTCAGAACGATCATGCCGGCATCCGCGAACAAGGCGGCAGCTTCGCCAACCCGGCGAATATTCTCGGCGCGATCTTCCGGCGAAAAGCCGAGATTGGCGTTCAGGCCCATCCGGACATTATCGCCGTCCAGCACATAGACATGGTAGCCGCGGGCGAACATCAAGCGCTCGACCGCGCGCGCCAGGGTCGATTTGCCGGCGCCGGACAGGCCGGTGAACCACACCACGCCGCCGCCATGGCCGTTCCGCTTGCTTCGCGCGTCCTCGTCGATCGTGCCGCGTTCTTCATAGACATTGGTCGACTTGACCGTGATCAACGAGCGCTGATCCGGATAGCCTTCCATGCTGACAATGCCGCCGCCGGCGATCTCGTAACCGTCGACCAAGACAAAGCGTCCGGTGCGCGGATTGCGGGCATATTCATCCAAAGCGAGCATCGATCGCGCTCGCAGCACGACTTCGCCGACGGTGTTTTGCTCCATGCGGTCGGCGGCGACATGGTCGAGGGATTCGGAATCGATCGCATGTTCAATCGACTGCACGGTGACCGCCGTTTCGATGGTGTTGAGCTTGAGCTTGTATTGGTTGCCCGGCGCCAGCGCCCGCTCGCCCAGCCAAAACACACGCGCTCGAAACACGTTTGACTCAACCGGCGGGCGGTCGATATGGCTGGCAATTTCGCCACGCTCGACAAACAGCTGCTCGTCCAGCGTCACGCCGACCGATTGGCCGGCGCGCACTTCGATCGGTGGGTCGGCGTGCCAGGCCTCAATCGAGCGGACCCGCGCGGTCTTGTTCGACGGCGAAAACAACAAAGTATCGCCGACGCGCACAATGCCACTTTCGATACGGCCCGCGAAAATGCGCCGTTCGTCGAATTTGTAGACGTCTTGGACGGCAAATCGCAGCGGCAGATCGGTCGGTGGCGGCAGTGGCTCGAAGCCGTCCAACGCCTCGAGCAGGCCCGGGCCCTCGTACCACGGCGTGCGTTCGGAATTGACGACGATATTGTCGCCTTCCCGGGCCGACACCGGTAAAACATGTCGCGGTGTCACGCCCAGTTCGCTCAAATAAGCACAGAATTCCTTCTCGACTTGCGCGAAACGGCCGGCGTCATAATCGATCCGGTCGATCTTGTTGATCACCAGGATCACCTGCGTGATGCCCAAAAGGTGCAGCAGGTAACCATGTCGGCGCGACTGCTCGCGCACGCCTTCTTCGGCGTCGATCAACAACACCGCGGCGTCGGCGGCCGCGGCGCCGGTGACCATGTTGCGCAGGAATTCTTTGTGGCCGGGCGCGTCGATGATGACATAGTCGCGCAAGGCACTGCGAAACCAGATGTGGGCGGTATCTATGGTCACGCCCTGATCGCGTTCACCCTGCAAGGCATCGGTCAGAAACGCCCATTCGAAAGGCATGCCGCGGCGTCGACACATCTCTTGTATGGCCTCGAACCGACCCTCGGGCAAACTGCCGGTGTCGTGAAATAACCGTCCAACCAAAGTCGATTTGCCGTGGTCGACATGGCCGACAATGACGATCCGCAATGGATCGCCCAACGGCGCCACGGGGTGTGTTTTGCGCGCTGCCATGGCGTTCTACATATAGCCATCGGCGCGCAAGCGCTCGAAGGCATCCTCTGCTTCGTGGTCCATTGCGCGCCCCGACCGTTCCGGGACCCGCGTTGTCTCGAGTTCCGCGATGATCTCCTCGACCGTGCTGGCGTCGCTGTCGATCGGCGACGTGATGTCCTCGTCGCCCAGCGAGCGATAGCGCTTGCCGTCTTTCGAGAAATACAGATCGACGATCGGGATGTGTTCGCGGGCGATATAGCGCCAGATATCGATTTCCGTCCAATGCAACAAGGGATGCACGCGGACATGCGTGCCCGGTGGGAAATCGACGTTGTATTGATCCCAGAATTCGGGCGGCTGCTTGCGCACATTCCAGGCGGCATCGATGCCGCGCGGACTGAACACGCGCTCTTTTGCGCGGGTGCCTTCCTCGTCGCGGCGAATGCCGGCGATAAGGCCCGTATAGCCTTGGCGTTCGATCATCGCCTTCAGGCCGCCGGTCTTGCGCGCCGCCGAACGGGCCGCGGGCGGTAGCGAGGGATCGATCTCTTCAATCGGCGGACAATCGCCGGTGACCAGATCCAATTCCCATTCGCGCGCGTAGCGTTCGCGAAAGGCATACATTTCCGCAAATTTCTTACCGGTGTCGACGTGGACAACCGGGAACGGCACCCTGCCGAAAAACGCCTTTTTGGCGAGCCAGACCAGAACGTTGGAATCTTTTCCCAACGACCACAGCATCGCCAGATTGTCGATGCGGTTAAAGGCCTCGCGAAAAATATAGACGCTTTGGCTTTCCAGCCGGTCTAAATGTGATGTCACGCCTTGCCACCGCCCTTTTTGGGGCGGCGCCCTTGGTTCAATTTATCGGAGGCCCCCGGCTAAGCCGGACGGGCCTTATACGGCGATGTCACGCGCCGCGCAACCGCAATGGCGCGCAGACTAAGGGCGGCCGCTTAAGTCTTTCCTAATGGGTCGCCGGCGAGCACCGAATTTGATGACATCGGCGGGCGATGCCTGGCGCCGTGGTGACCGCGCTGGCGTCCTCAGCGTACGCAAAAAATGATCCGCGTTCAAAACGTTACAGAACGTAGTCCGAACTGGCCCGGACATCCCCGCGCTGCAAGCGCCGTCGCCACCAGTCGATGGTTCGCGCCAAGCCATCGCGCAAGCTGGTCTCAGGTTGCCATCCTGTATGAGATGAAAAACGCTGCCAATCGGCGAGCAGAGCGCGCACTTCCGATCCCGGCGGTCGCTGTCGTCGCGGGTCCTCTCGAATCGGCTTGGTGGTGCCGGTCAGTTCGCGCACCATTTCGACCATTGCGCCGATGGTCACCGCGACGCCGGTGCCGGCATTGTAGGGCATGCCATGGTCCAATCCCGTGGTGGCGCCGGCAGCGAGAAAGGCGGCGGCGGTGTCGCCGACAAAGGTGAAGTCACGGGACGGGCTTAAATCACCCAATGCGATGCTGTCGCAATCGGGATCCAAGGCCTGGCGGATCGTGCTGGCGATGACGGCGCGCTCGCTTTGACGCGGACCGTAAGTGTTGAACGGGCGCAGCACGACGGCCGGTACTTCAAAGCTCAGGGCGTAAGCCTGGGCCATCATATCGGCCGCGATCTTACTCGCCGCATAGGGCGATTGGCCGGTCAACGGATGGTCTTCATCAATCGGCGTGCGCCGCGCCGTGCCATAGACCTCGCTGGTCGAGGTCATCACGACCCGTTCGGGACGGTGATTCCGTGCCGCTTCCAGCAAGTTGACGGCGCCGCCGACATTGACGTCAAGGTAGCTCTGGGCCGCCCGATAGGAATACGGGATCGCGATCAACGCCGCCAAATGAAAGATGATCTCCTGATCGGCGCACAGACGTCGCACGAAGTGGGCGTCGCGCATATCGCCGCGCACCAGCGTTAATTGGGCGCGGATGCCAGAGTCGAGACTGTCCAGCCAGCCATGGCTATCGCCGGCATTGTAAAGCGCCAACGCCGTCACCCGCGCCCCTTGTCCGACCAATGCCTCGGCCACATGAGAGCCAATGAAGCCGTCGGCGCCGGTCACCAAAATGCGGCGACCTTGATAGCTGCTTGTCTGGGTCATGTGCGCCTGACTTGCTGAACCAAAACTGCGCCCGGCACCTTAACCGAAAATCGACACCGGTCCAGACGTGCGGCTTAGGCTTTCCTTAAACCCGTGTTGGTAGGGTGGTCATCGCGATATCCACGCCCGGCGCAGAGGCGCCCAAGTCCAACGGTGACTGTCATGACTGTCGAACCCATCCGCGTTTTTGTCGGCTACGACCCCCGCGAAGCGGTGACCTTCAGCGTCCTTGCGCACAGCATCCATCGTCATGCCAGCGTACCGGTTTCAATTACGCCGCTGATGCTGTCGCAGCTGGGCGGTGTGATGACCCGGCCGCGCGATCCCTTGCAGTCCACCGACTTCTCGTTTTCGCGCTTTCTGACGCCCTATCTGTGCGGCTTTCAGGGTTGGTCGTTGTTTACCGACTGCGACATGATCGTGTGCGACGATATCGCCAAGCTATGGGCGTTACGCGATGATCGTTATGCCGTGATGTGCGTTCAGCACGACCACAAGCCGACCGAGTCGGTGAAGTTCTTGGGCGCGGTCCAAACCAAATATGACAAAAAGAACTGGTCCAGCGTGATGCTATTCAACAATGCCAAATGCGCCGCGTTGACGCCTGAGTATGTCAATTCGGCCAGTGGCTTGGAACTGCACCAGTTCAAGTGGCTCGACGACGACTCCTTGATCGGCGCGGTGCCGCAAGACTGGAACCACCTGGTCGACGTGAATCCCGCAAACGCCGATGCGAAGTTGGTCCACTACACGCTCGGCGGGCCGTATTTTAACGAATATATGAACTGCGAATTCGCTGCCGAATGGTTCGATGAATATAGCCAAACCGTGCGGTGCGACCAACGGGTTGCCGAAAAACCAGCCAAGACCGGCTGATTCGGCCACCGCGGCGCACTATTCCGTGGCGATCATGTCGCGATAGGTTTGGTCGAGCCGTTCAAATAGCTCGTCGCACATTTGTTGAATGCGTGGATCGCGTGCCGCGAACGGGCTTTTGCGCACCGATGTGGCGAAGATCGACGACAGGAATCGTGGTGACAGCTTGCAACCGATCGCTTCAAAAATGCGCGCGAAACTGGTTTCTGGTTGGGCGACCAGATCCTCGTATTTGACCAGTAACACGCGCGGATTGCTGTCCAGCGCTTGGGCGAAATAGAACTGATTGCGCAAATACCAAAACACCGCCGCGGCGTCTTCGGCGGGCATATCGTCGGCATATAATTCCGAGACGCGCGCGATCAGCGCCGGTGTCAACCGTTCCGCGCGCCAGCCGAGCTTGGGCCACGCGCCGTCGCGGATCCATCGCAGAACGTCTTTTTGATGTTCGCCCCAATAGCGCACCGCCGAATTCGCCACATCGCCGTAATGGCGAAAAATCCAGATAGCGACGGCGCGCGAATCCAGTTCCAAGATCCGATCCGCCGCTTGGGAATTCATGATCGGCTTAAACGCGATGGTCGGCGCATGGCTGTGCGCGATCAGACCCTTAATGGTGTCCGCATCGCGCAGCAGTCCGTATTTCAAGGCCGCGTTGGTGCCTTCCGGATAAACCCAAATCTCCGGCGATTGATCCAAGATCTCGCCCAGCATTGTGGTGCCTGATCGTTGGCAACCCAGAATGAAGACGGGTGTTTTCGGTTGGTTGGCCCGATAGCGCAGGCGTTGCCACAGATATTTGCGCGCCAATTTCAGGCGCGTGGCGGCCGCGCGCCAAGCCCGCCCCATGGTCATCGGGTCAGGTTCCGGGCCCTGAATGCGCAAATCATAGTTGCCGAATTCAGATTGCGGGCGCGTCTCGTGTCTGTCGTCCGAATCCGAGACCTTGATGTTCATGGTCGGGACGTTTTTTGGGATCCGCTGTTTGGTGCGGCGAAGGGCGAAGTTGGTCCAGAATATAGAGGCCACACCGGTGAAGACAACGCCGCTTTGCGGGCGCCGAGTCGGACGCGCGCGAGCTTTTGTTTGAAGCTTGACCTGGCGTTCAAATTATGAACACCTTTCGCGTTCATAATGTGAACGCATTGCCGCGCCCCGGCGCGGCAGGGTTTGCCTCAGACGCTCTAACCTGGTGAAGCCTTTCACCCGGAATGGCGGTAGCGTGCCCCGCGGCCGTCAATTGTTCATGATACCCAGCTCGCAAACAACCTATGTTCGGCAAACGCCATTGCCGGCAACGGGTGCGCCGTGGCCGCGTCGCGCGGCGACCGACTTGTGGCGGCATTTCGTCCGGCGCCTCTATCGGAGCCCGCGTTTGGCGGTGACCGAGGCCGACGTGGTGCAGGCCGCGCGGCCGCGCGATGTCGGGGCGGAAAGCATCAATATTTGCAATGCCCGGTGCACGTTTTGCGGCTATGGCAAGGGGCCTGACGGCAAGGCCGCGGACGCGCGGCGCAAGGGCAAGTTATCCGCGGACGTGTTTCGTCACACTTTGCGGCTTTACTCTGCCGCGGGCGGCGGTGTCTTCGCCCTGTCGCCGATCTTGGGTGAAGTGTCGGCGGACCCGCGCTGGCTCGACATGGTGCGCGAGGCGCGCAGCTTCGACAACATCACCGGTGTCAGCTGTTTCACCAATGCCATCCTCCTGCATCGCTTCGGCGCCGATGCCATCGTCACCGCGGGCATCACCCATATGGCGTTGTCAACCTCGCTTGGCTCGGCGGAACAGTACCGGCGGCTCTATGGGGTCGACAAATATGATCAGGTGGTGGCCAACATTCTGGACCTGTTGCGTGCCAACCAGCGCCATGGCGCGCCGGTCGATATCAGCATTCATTTGCGCATCGACAAGCCGTTTTCGAGATTCTTTCGCTCGGACATTTATGCCGAACTGCTGAAATATGTGCCGGCGTCGCGTATTCAAATCTTGGATGATGGCTGGGACGATTTCAAAGGCCTGATTGGTTCGGACGGCCTGCCCGGTGGTCAACAGTTCAAGGTTCAATATCCAGACAAATCTGTGCCGTGCTATGCGATTTATAGAAAGTTGCAGGTGCTGAAGGACGGCACGATCCAAGGCTGTTCGTGCCGGATCGAACCCGATCTGTGGGTCGGCAACATCATGGACTTTGACAGCATGGAAGCGGCGTGGCGCAACCCGGCCTTTGAAGCGCTGCGGGCAAACTGGCATGCGGGCACGATCCCAAACAGCTGCAAGAATTGTAGCCATTACGAGCCCTACACCAATTTGCTGCGCGCGGCACGACCCGTCACCGTGGCACGGGCGATTGTCGGCAAGCTCAAACGCGTGCTGGGACGGGCCTGAATGGCGCGCGAACCGACCGCGCGCGACGGTCGCGAACAAGCGATTGTTCGCGAAGTTCTTGAACGGATCGACGAATCGCAAGAGATCAGTCAGCGGCAATTGGCCTCGGATTTGGGGATCGCCTTGGGCATGGCCAACGCCTATATCAAGCGCTGCATTCGCAAGGGCTGGATCAAGGTCAACGAGGCGCCGGCCCGCCGCTATCGCTATTACCTGACGCCAAAAGGGTTCGCCGAAAAAAGCCGACTGACGGCGCAATACTTTTCTGATTCCCTGCGTTTTTTCGGCCGCGCCCGGCAAAGTTACGATGCCTTGTTCGCGCAATTGGTGCGGCGCGGCGCGCGCCGCGTGGTGCTGTGCGGTGCCGATGAGCTGACTGAAATCGCGGCACTGTGCGCCCTGAAACACGATGTTAAGGTGGTCGGCGTGCTGCGCGGCGATGGGCGCGATGATCCGCTTGCCGGGCTACCGGCGATCGGCGAAGCATCTGCGGGCAATGTCGACTATTGGGTGATCGCCAGCTCCAGCGACGCCGCGCCGCTCTATACGCGAATTGGCGCCGCCAAAGGGCTTGATCATGTTGCCTATCCAGAGCTGTTGCGCCGGGTGGTGGGCGCGGCGCAATGAGCGTGCCATCTGCGCGGCGGCCCTTGCACATGTTTGAACCCGATTTGGGTGATGCCGAAGAGCAGGCGGTCGTGGCGGTTTTGCGGTCTGGCTGGGTTGCCATGGGGCCCAAGGTCGAGGCCTTTGAAGAACGATTTGCTGCGTTGACCGGGTCCGGCCACGCGGTTGCAGTGGGGTCGTGTACCGCCGCCCTACATTTGACCAATCTGGCCCTGGACATCGGACCAGGCGACGACGTGATCGTGCCGTCGCTGACCTTCGCGGCGACCGCCAACGCCGTCCACATGACCGGCGCGACCCCGGTGTTCGCCGATGTTGTCGGGCCTGACGATTGGACGATCTCCGCCGATGACGTGGCGCGAAAATTGACCGACCGGACGCGGGCGGTCATCGCCATGCATTATGCTGGCCACGCGGCTGACATGGATCGCCTGGCGGCGGTGTGCCAAAAGGCTGATGTCGACTTGATCGAAGACGCCTGCCACGGTCTGGGTGGGCAGCTTGGTGATCGCGCGCTCGGCGCCATCGGTCGAGCCGGATGTTTTAGTTTCTATAGTAATAAATTGATCACCACCGGCGAGGGCGGCATGGTGACCACCGATGACCAAGCGCTGGCGGAACGGATCAAACGCTTGCGTTCGCACGGCATGACCGCGACGGCGATCGATCGCGTGCGCGGTGCCATGATCTATGACGTGACCGAACCTGGCCTCAACTATCGTCTGGATGACCTGCGCGCGGCCCTGGGCCTGGCACAGTTGGATCGGATCAATGACAAATTGGCCCGTCGGCACGAATTGGTCGCCCGATACGAGTCGCGCTTGGCGGTTATGGACGGCGTCGCAACGCCCGATTGCGGCCGGCGCGGTCGCTCGGCCCACTATCTGATGCCGGTGCGGCTGACGCAAGCCGATCGTGATGCGGTGCGTCGCCGATTGCAGGCCGATGGCATTCAAACGTCGGTGCATTACCGCCCGGTCCATCAATTTGCACACTATCGTGATCAGGCCACACCTTTGCCGCTGACCGAGGACATCGGCGCCAAGACTCTCAGTTTGCCACTCTATCCAAGCATGACTTTGGACCAAGTCGACCGCGTCTGTGACGCCCTGGCCGAGGCCGCGGGATAAATCGTCGAGGCACCCGTAAATCGCGTGTTGGTATTTGGCTATAGCGTCGAAGCGATGGTCCTGTTGCGCGGCTTGGGTCATCATGTGGTTGCCGTCGCCGATCCGATACCGCGAGCGGCGCACGCGCGCCCGGCGGCCGATGACGCGCTTGTTTGGCATGACGATGACGACGCCGCGCTGGCCGCGGGCGGCTTTGATCGGGTTGCCGTGATGATCGACGATCCGACGGCGCGCGCGCGGGTGCATGGCAGGCTTGCTGCCCGTGATTTGGCACCGCTGGACGTCGTCGCCGGCATCGTCGACGCGGGCGTTGACCACGGGCCCGGGTTGTGTGTGCAACGCTTGGCCAATGTTTCGGCCGGCACAAGCTTTGGCGCCGGCGGCCGGCTCAATATCGGCGCGAATGTCATGCATGATTGCCGGATCGGTGATTTCGTCACCGTCGCCCCGGGGGCCGTTGTGCTGGGCCATGTGACGATCGGCGCACAAAGCTATATCGGTGCCAATGCAACCATATTGCCGACGCGCACAATCGGTGACGGTTGCGTGGTCGGTGCCGGCGCGGTGGTCACCCGTGACGTGCCCGACGGCGCCGTTGTCAAAGGCAACCCGGCGCAATGACGCACCTGATCCAGGCGTGCGACGTTTTGTTTGTCGTCGATGCGTCGGCGGATGTTGGGTTCGGCCACGCCGCGCGGTGCTTGCACCTGGCAGATCTGGTGCGGCAGCGCCGGCCGCGCGCAGGTATCGCGTTTCAGGGGTCATTCACCGATGCGGCGCAGGTGCGCATCGCCAGGGCCAAGATTGACATTGTCGCGACAGACCATCGCGTTAACGCGCCGATTTGTTTCGTCGATCGATTGGCCACGCCGGACAACGCGGACATTTGTGATCCGGCGCAAATTCGTGACCTGCAACAACGCTGTGGCCGGGTGGTCTACATGGCGTCTGGTGTCCGGGCACCAGAGCTTCCTGACGGCGTGATCTGTATCGGTTATCAACCAGGCGGGCCACCTGAGCGGCCGCCGTGGCTTTTGTGGGGGTGGCGCTTTGCGCCAGTGCCCGAGGGGTTTTCGCGGTTGGCTGAAACCCCGCCTGAGCACGGGTCGGTGCTGATCGCGCTCGGCGGTGGCGCGGACGCGGCCACGCTGCGCCGCGTTGTCGACGCTGTGCGCGCGACGGACCAGGCTGCAAAGATCGATATTCTGGGGTCGCCGGTATGGCGGAGCGATCTTGTGGACGCGATCGGCGCAGACCGGATTTTGTGGCACAAAGATGTGCCCGACGTGCGCCCCTTGTTGGCGGGCGCAGCGTTGGTCGTTGCCAGCCAGGGCAACTTTGCCTATGAAGCGATGGCCGCCGCGCGACCGTTGGTAATTCTGGGGCTCAAGGCATTTCAAGCCAATATCGGGCATCGTCTGGCTGAGGCCGGCCTTGCGGTCTATGGCGGCACCGGTACGGCACAAGACAGTGCGCGTTTGGCGTCGGCGTTGGCGCGGGGTCGTGCAGACGCGGCGGCGTTGCGCGCGACCATGCGCGAGACGATTGATGATCGGGGCTTTGTGCGCATCGCCGATCAACTTCTGGAAGATCGTAGGGTGACCGTGTGACGGCGTCGGTGGTCGCGGTTATTCAGGCGCGCATGGGATCGAAACGATTACCTGGCAAAGTGCTGGCGCCGCTGGCTGGCGCGCCTCTGCTGCAGCACTTGGTCGCGCGGGTGCGGCGTTCCCGGCGCCTTGACGACGTGGTTGTCGCGACCAGCGATCAGGCCGCGGACGATGCCATCACCGCGCTGTGCGCGACACTTGGCGTCGCGTGTTTTCGCGGCAGTGAATGGGATGTCTTGGATCGGGTGTTGGCGGCGGCGGGCAACGCCGAGATCGTTGTGCGGTTGACGGCCGACAATCCGTTCGTTGATGGCGCCTTGATTGATTATGTGTTGGCCGCGGCGCTGCCGACCATGCCGCCGGCGGTCTATGCCAGCAATATTGCGTGCGGCGACTTCCCGGTGGGACTCTATGTGGAGGTCGCCGCCAAAGCGGCGTTGCTGGTGGCCGCTGAGAGTAGCGATCCCGCCGATCGTGAACATGTCACCTGGTATTTGCGCCGCCAACCTGAACGATTTCCGGCGACCGATGTTGGCGCGCCAGGCCGGTTTCCCGATATGCCGCTGACCATCGACACGGCGGCGGATCTCACAAGGGTCGGCGGGTTGTTCGCCGCGTTCCATGGCCGCGATCCGAACTTCAATTATCGCGATCTTATGGCCCTGGCCATACCCAAACAGGAAAGGCAAGCGGCGCCATGACCGATGCGCTGATGATTAGCCAAACAAAGATTGGTGACGGTGCGCCACCCTATTTGATCGCCGAAATCGGCATCAATCACGGTGGCGACGTTGGTTTGGCGGCGCGCATGATCAAAGAGGCGCGGGCTGCTGGCGCCCAGGCCGCCAAGTTGCAAGCGTTCCGCACCGCTGCTTTGGTGGCGCGCACCAGCCCCTATTTTCAGGTGCTTGACGATGCCGCGCTCAGCAAATCGGCGTTGGCGCAACTGGTGGGAGTCGCGCGCGACGCGGGCGTTGCCATGTTCGCCTCTGTCTTCGATGAAGACAGTGCAGACACCATGGCGGATCTGGATGCGCCGGCGTTCAAGATCGCGTCCGGCGACATCAACCATTTGCCCCTGTTGCGCCATGTCGCGGCGTTCGGACGGCCAATGATCATCTCGACCGGCGGCGCGACCATGGGTGATATCGAACGCGCGCTGTCGGCCGTGTCCCAAGGCGGCGCTGCGCCCGTGGCGTTGCTGCATTGTGTGTCGCACTATCCGACTCCGGCGGCGCAAGCCAATTTGGCTTGCTTGCCGACCATCAAGGCGCAGTTCGGTGTCCCGGTTGGCTTTTCCGATCACACAATGGGCGAAGCGGTGGCCCTGGCGGCCGCCGCGTTGGGCGCCGACATCATCGAGAAACACTTCACCTTCGATCGCGACGCGCCGGGCCCGGACCATGCCTTGTCGTCGGATCCGGCCGGTTTGACGCGCTTGGCTGAAGGGCTGCAGACGGTTTGGCAAGCGGTCGGCCACAGTCAAAAAATGCCGGTCGAGACCACAGATCACGTCACTCAAATTCGCCGCTGTGTCACGGCGGACGTGGCCATCCCGGCAGGCACCGAGGTTCGCGCCGACATGCTGGCGGTGAAACGGCCGGGCACGGGTCTCGCGCCGGACGCCCGCGACCTGGTGGTCGGCCGCCGCGCGCGCCAAGACATCCCGGCCGAAACCGCCATCGACTGGTCTATGATCGATTGATGACGACGGCGGCGGTCAGTGTCGTTGATTACGGAATTGGCAATATCGGCTCGGTGGTCAACGCGTGTCGGCGTGTTGGCGCCGCGGCGGCCGTGGCCGAAACTGGTGCGGACCTTCGCGGCCAAGCGCCGGCGGCAATCGTGCTGCCTGGCGTCGGCGCGATCAAATCAGCGCTCCAGGCGTTGCGCGCACGCGGTTTCGAATCGGCCCTGCAGCATCTTGTCCGCGAAAATGGCACACCCTTTCTGGGTATTTGTGTGGGTATGCAGATCCTGGCAGAACGTTGTCATGAGTTTGGCGTGCATCAGGGTTTCGGCTGGATCGCCGGCCAGGTCGAACGGATCGTGCCACCGTCGGACAATGTACGCGTGCCGCATGTCGGTTGGAACGACGTGGCGGTGAGGGGGGCTGATCCGGTGCTTGATGGTCTCGACGGTGCCCACTTCTATTTCGTCCACTCTTGCGCGTTGCGTTGCAATGGGTCGGTTACCACGGCGAGCGCGGACTATGGCGGCCCGTTTGCGGCGGCGGTGCGCGACGGGGTCGTACGCGGGGTCCAGTTTCATCCGGAGAAAAGTTCGGGCGCCGGCGAACAATTGCTGGCACAGTTTTTTGCGACCTGTCATTGAGAACCTATGCTCAAACGACGATTGATTCCGGTGTTGCTTTTGCAGCATGGTTGGATGGTGCGCAGCGAACTGTTTCGAACCCATCAGGTGATCGGCAATCCCGTGGTGCATGTCGAACGGATGGTGCAATGGGATGTCGACGAACTGATCGTGTTGGATATCAGCGCTGGCGCCGCCACGGATTTCGGTCACAATCGCGACGACTATCGCGAACCGGGGGCGACCGACTTGCTGGCGTTCATTCGCAAGATCGCCGCCGAATGTCGTATTCCGCTGACCTTTGGCGGTCGTATTCGGTCGCTTGACGATATGGGCCTGCGGATCCAGAACGGTGCGGACAAGGTCACCCTGAATACCGCGGCGCTCGACGACCCGGAATTAATCCGTCGGGGCGCGGAAACCTTCGGCGCCCAGGCCGTGGTGGTGAGTATCGATTATCGCCACGGCTCTGACGGCGCCGTCGTCTTTCGCGACAATGGTCGGGTCAATACCGGGCGTGCGCTCGCCGATTGGGCGCGGTCGGCCGAAGACCATGGTGCCGGCGAAATCCTGGTTAACGCCATTGACCGAGATGGGGTTGCGAACGGTTATGATTTGGAAACCATTGCCGCGATCGCAGACACAGTCCGCATTCCGGTGATCGCCTGTGGCGGTGCTGGCCATATGCGCCACTTTGCCAAATGCTTTGAAAGCACCGATGCGAGCGCGGTTGCCGCAGCCAACATTTTCCATTTTACGGAAAACGCCTATCCGCGCGCGAAAAGATATTTGCGAGGCGAACGTGACGATATCCGCTGAAGTAAGGGCGTCGACGGGAATAGCGGACTTGCCGCCCCTTCGCTGGTGTACGCGCTGCGTCTATCCATCCAGTTCGGCGGTTGCGCTGGTGTTTGACGATAATGGCGTGTGCAGCGGCTGCCGGGTCCACGACCAGAAAAAGACCATCGACTGGGATGAACGGCTGGCGTGGCTTTTGGAAGAGATCGAACCCTATCGGCGCCCGTCGGGTTATGAATGTGTGATCGGCGTCTCCGGCGGCAAGGACAGCTACTATCAGGTGCATTTCGTCAAGGAAAAGCTCGGTCTCAATCCGTTGCTCGTTACATATAACGGCAACAATTATTTGGATATCGGCTGGCAAAACCTGATGCGGATGAAGGCCGTTTTCGGCGTCGATCACATGATCATATCGCCTTCGGAAGAACTATTAATTCGCATGAATCGCTTAGCGTTTCGCATGATGGGCGACATGAATTGGCAAAACCATGCCGGAATCGCCACGGTGCCCATGCAGATGGCCGTGCGCATGGGCATTCCCCTGGTGTTTTGGGGCGAACATGGTTGGACCGATCTGGGCGGCATGCATTCGATGCATGATCTGGTCGAATATACCGCGCGCTATCGAAAGGATCAGCTGCTGCGTGGTTACGATTGGCACGACATGATGGGCGATGAAGAGGACCCGATCGCCGCGCACGAACTCGAGTGTTTCAAATATCCGCGCGATGCCGAAATCGAGTCGGTCGGCCTGCGCGGGATATTCATTGGCAATTACGATCCCTGGGACGCCAATGCCCACGCCCAATTGGTGATGGAACGCTATGGGTGGCTACCATCGCCGGTGCCGTTTGAACGCACCTATCGGCGCATGTCGAATTTGGACGACCGCTATGAAAACGGTGCCCACGACTATTTGAAGTATATCAAGTTCGGTTATGGCCGGGCGACCGATCACGCCTGCAAAGACATCCGCAGCGGCTATATGAGTCGCGACGAAGGCATCGCCATGGTGAAACGGTACGATCATGTGCGGTCGTCGGATTTGACCTATTGGCTCGACTATGTCGATCGCGGCGAACAATGGTTTGACCAAATCGCCGACGGGTTTCGTAGCCCGAAGGTGTGGCGGCGGGACAGCGCCGGGCAGTGGCACAAACGAAATTTGTGGGACCAATGACGGTCGCCGCCGACCGCCCGGGTTTTTCAGTCGATGATATCCGCCCCGCCGCGGTCATGGCCGATCAGCAGGCGGCCATGCAGCACGATATTGATTGGCTGGCGCAGCATCGCAACCAATTCGAAGCCGTGTCATGCCCGGCCTGTGGGCAAGCGGATGCGGTGGCGCTCTACGAAAAATATGGCATGCATCATGTGCGTTGCGGCGCATGTGTGACCCAATATGTATCGCCGCGGCCCAGCCAACCCCTGTTGGCGCGCTTTTATGCGCAGTCCGCGAACTATGCCTATTGGGCGCAGCATATCTTTCCGGCCAGCGCGGACGCCCGGCGCGTAAACCTGTTCCGCCCGCGCGCGCGGCACGCCGCGGCGCTAATGCGAGCGGCGAACGTCGATGGTGGCACATTGGTCGAAGTTGGCGCGGCATTCGGCTTGTTTTGCGACGAAGCGCGCGCGACCGGCGCCTTCGATCGGGTGGTGGCGATTGAGCCGACACCGGACTTGGCTGCGATCTGCCGCGACCTGGGCCTGGAAACCCACCAATGCCCCTATGAAAAGGTGACCATCGACCACGGCGCGCACATGGTTGCGGCGTTCGAAGTGATCGAGCACCTGCATACACCTGTCGATTTTCTACATTGGTGCCACGGGATATTGCGCCCCGGCGGGCTGGTGATGCTGACCTGTCCGAACAGTCGCGGTTTGGAAACCTTGGCGCTCGGCAAGGCCGCCGGCGCCGTCGACCATGAGCACCTCAATCTGTTCCATCCGGACTCATTGCGCGCCTTGGCGGCGCGCTGCGGCTTTGTTGATGTCGCCATCACGACCCCGGGCGAACTCGACGTGGAGTTGGTGGCGGCTGCGCTTGATGACGGTGCTATCGACGAAAAAGCGTTGGGGCCGTTCATTGGCGCAGTCATGGCGGATCGCGACCCGATTGTGTTGGCCAAGCTGCAGGCGTTCGTTCGCGACGCCGGCTACTCGTCGCACATGATGATGGTGGCGCGGCGCGTGCCATGATCGCGGTTTTTCTGGGTAACAAGCTGGTCAGTTGCGACACGGTGCTGCCGATCATGATGACGGTCAAGCGCCGCCATCCGGGCGAAGCTATCAATATCTATTGCATCGGCCGGGCGACATTCGATGTTATCCACCGCAATCAAGTGTTGTGGGATGGTATTCACAAGATTGGACGCCTCTACAATCTGGGCCGCGTGGGCCACGGCCGCGGGTCGTGGCTCGTGCACCGCGCCAAAGCATTTGCGTTTTTGTTGCGTTTGTCTTGGTTGGGGCTGATCGGCCGCGCGACATTTGTTCATTTCGGCCGCTTGAATGCCTGGCCGTTTCGCCTACTGTTTTTCAGCAATCCTCGCAACACGGTCTTGATGCAGCAGGTCTCCGCCGGGCACGGACCACTGGAAGCGGGGATCGATGCCTTGAAGCGTGCGCGCCGCGATCGCACGTCCGACCAAGCGGCGGGAAGACTGATGGGGTTTGGGCCAAACTGGCCAGCATTCGCGCAAGCCGGGGTGCCGCAAAGTCGTTGCCACGTCTTGGGCGTGCCCCACTTGGCGCCGGCGTGGCGCGACTATATCGATGGACGCGCGGCGCGGGATTTCGACGGCGCCGGCCATGGCGAGAGCGCCGAGATTTTGGCCTTCATGCTGGGTTTTTTTGGACCGCTCGATTTCTTACCGAGCGCAGACACCGTGCAACAACTGTTCGAGGAATCCCTGGATATATTGGTTGCCGCCGGGGGCGGCCGGCCGGTGTTTATCAAGCCCCATGCCATTACCGACTTGAAGATTGTCGACACCGCGCTGAAGGCACGCGCCGGTGCGCCGTTGGTGGTCAGCCATTTGCATCCCAACGTGCTCGCGACGCGGGCGCGGCTGTGCATCGCGAATTATTACAGCGCGACACTGTATACAATGCGTGCCTTGGGTGTGCCGACGATCGAATACACGGATTATACCGAACAGGCTTTGGTCGCGACCGATGACGGCTCGATGCGTCCGGACGCCGTGAGCCACTTTGTCCAACGGGACCGTGCGGGGCTCGATCGTCTTGTTCGCGACCTCGTGCAACGGCCGCGCAACCATATCGCGCCACGTGACTTGGACCCAAGCGCCATCGACGCATTGGCGCGTCGCCCTTATCCTCGTGGGACGGGTTCCGTTCGTGGCGCCGACCTTGAACACATGGTGACCAAGCCATGAGCGTACAAAGGATCGATCGATTCGAAACCATGGTGTGCCCGCCGAACATGTCGTTGCGGGGCGTCATGGGCCGGATGACTGCAACCGGGCATTTATTCCAGGTCGTGTTGGATGGCGGGGGGCGGGTTCTGGGCACGGTGACCGACGGCGATCTGCGCCGGGCGATTCTCAACGGTGTCGGCGTCGAATCGGATATCGCGGTGTGCATGCAAAAGAATGCCGTAATCGGCAAGCTGGGCGCCCAGGATCACAATCGACGGCTGCTAGAAAATCTTCAACAAATCAGTCCGAACGCGGCGTTGTTGCCGGTCACCGACGACGATGGTGTCCTCAATGAGATTCTTTTGTTGGCCGGCGATGTGGTCGAGGCCCCGGCGGCGCTGGTGATGGCGGGCGGCATGGGCCGCAGACTTGGCGCGCGCACGCGCAATACACCAAAACCGCTGTTGCCAGTTGGTGGCAAAGCGATTTTGGAACACATTCTTGGCCGCCTGGAGACCGCGTCGATAACCCGCATTCTGATTTCGGTGCACTATCTGGCGGAACAAATCGAAGCATTTGTCACCGCACGGAGCAATACGGCGCATGTCGATTTGGTCCGTGAAGAGCAACCGTTGGGGACGGCGGGCGCGATTGGGGAAATCGACGATGTGCCGGGCGGTGGCCTGATGGTCTTGAACGGCGATGTGCTGACACAAGTCGATTTCGACGCTCTGATCAGTTTTCATCGGCGCAGCGGCCACGACGCCACCCTTGCCGTTGCGCAGTATGAAGTGGCCGTGCCTTATGGCGTGGTCAAGCACAGCGATGACGGCTTGTTCCAGGGGATCGAGGAAAAACCGCGCATGCGCCAATTTGTCGCCGCGGGGATCTATTTGTTGTCACGCGAATTTTGTGCTTTGCCGCAAGCCGGCCAGCGTATCGACATGCCGGAATTGATCAATATGGGGCGGAGCATAGGTCTTAAAGTCGGCTTGTTTCCGATCCACGAATATTGGAAGGATGTCGGACAGGTCGCCGATTTGGAATCGGCAGAACGCGACCACAATGGTGGGCCGGCTTAAGGTGGAGCGGCGCTACGATATCCCTTTGAGCGTGCCGGATTTGCGCGGCCGCGAACGCGAGTATCTGACTCGTTGTGTCGACGAGAATTGGGTGTCGACCGCCGGGCCATTCGTCGATCAGGTCGAAGATGGTTTGGCGGCCATAAGTGACCAAGACCACGCCGTGGCGACTTGTACGGGGACCGCGGCGCTGCATTTGGCGTTATTGGCGGTGGGGGTCAAGGCCGGCGACCTGGTCATCGTGCCGGATTGGACATTCGGGGCAACAGCGAACGCGGTGTATCATGCCGGGGCGACGCCGCTTTTGGTCGATGTGCAATCAACCTGTTGGACCTTGGATCCGGCGCGGGTCGAAGATGTGCTCAACACGCGCGCAGTGGCGGCGGTCATCGCCGTTGACGCGCTCGGGCATCCGGCTGACATGGACGCGCTTGGCGCCGTGTGCCGCGACCACAATGTGCCGTTGATTGAAGATGCCGCTGGTGCCATTGGCGCGCGCTACAAGGGGCGCCCGGCCGGCGGCTTGGCCGATGTCGGCATCTATTCGTTCAACGGCAACAAGACCATTACCGCGGGTGGCGGCGGCGCGGCGGTGACCAATCGCGACGACTATGCAACGCTTATGGCTCAACTGGCGGTGCATCGGGTCAGCGACGCCAGCCGTGCGCCCGGCGGGTTCTATCGCTATGACGTGATCGGCTTCAACTATCGCATGACCAATATCAGCGCCGCGCTGGCGTTGGCGCAATTGGAGCGGTTGGATCAGATGTTGGCGCGCAAAAGGGCGATTGCAGCCTGTTACGACCAGGGCCTGGCCGGACGCGACGACCTGCGGCCCATGCCGCGGGCGGCGTGGGCGGACCCGAACTGCTGGATGTATTCGGTCATGTGCGGGTCGGCGGATGATGCGGACCGCCTGGTCCGCCATTTGGAACAGCAGCGCGTGCAGGCACGGATATTTTGGCAGGCCCTGTCCTCACAAACGGCGTACGATTCGGCGCCGCGCGACATTGGCGGGGTGGCACAAGCGATCGGTGCCCGAACGGTCGCCTTGCCATGCAGCAGCAATCTTACCGAAGATCAACAGCACTATGTGCTCGGGTTGCTCCGCGAATGGCAGGGCAACCCGGTGGCGGAGCTGGCGCAGGCTTCATGACGTCGACGCCGCCAACGGTGATCGCCGAAGCCGGAGTCAATCACAATGGCGATTTGGCACGCGCCCGCGAAATGGTGGCCGCGGTCGCCGCGACTGGGGCCGACATTGTTAAGTTCCAGGCCTTCCAGGCTGATCGCCTGGTCACCAAGACCGCCGCAACCGCTGCCTATCAACACTCCAACACCGGCTTGCGCAACCAGGTCGATATGTTGCAAGCCTTGGAATTGACTCTGTATGACTTCGCCGTCTTGGCGGATGATTGCCGTAACAACAAAATTGAATTTCTGTGCACGCCATTCGATATCGATTCTCTGAACGGCCTGATGGCGATTGGCATGGCGCGTGTCAAGGTGGCATCGGGCGAACTGACCAATTTGCCATTGTTGCGCGCGATTGGCGGCTACGGCGTGCCAGTGATCCTGTCCACCGGCATGGCGAATGTGGATGAGGTCGCGGTGGCGCTGGCTGCCTTGCGCGACAACGGCGCCGGCCCGGTGACTTTGTTGCATTGCACGTCGCAATATCCGGCGCCGATAGACTCGCTCAATTTGCGCGCGATCGTCAGCCTGCGTGACCGGTTTGGCGTTTCGGTTGGCTATTCCGATCATAGTGTGGGGAACATGGCGGCGATCGCGGCGGTCGCGCTCGGCGCGACAGTGATCGAGAAGCACTTTACTTTGGATCGGTCGTTGCCGGGCCCGGATCACGCGGCATCGCTGTTGCCGAATGAAGTCGCTGACTTGGTAGCGGCCGTGCGTGACGCGGCGCGTGCATTGGGCAACGGCCGTAAACAACCGACAGCCGCGGAACTGGAAACCGCGCGCTTGGTGCGACAAAGCTGGCATGCCGCGCGCAATTTGGCGAGAGGACACGTGATTGGCGATGGCGATGCGGTGCTAAAAAGACCAGACACCGGCTTAGCGCCGGCTATGTCGCCGGTCGGGCGCAGTTTGCGCGTTGATGTGATGGCAGACATGCCCCTGCGGGCCGACGATTTGGTCGAGGACGTGCGCCCATGACACGAGTCATGAGCGTCACGTCTGGCCGCGCCGATGTGGGAATCTTGGCGTCGGTCTGGCACGCCTTGGCCGCGCGTGACGGCGTCGATCTCGAGATTTTCGTGACCGGCATGCATTGCCGCCACGGCGCCGCGTGTGAATTGCCGTTGCCACATGGCGCGACTGTCCATGCCGGGGGCGCGGATTTGGCCGGCACTAGATCGGGCGCGGCGTCTGCCATGGCAAGGATTTTGGACGACGCGGCGCGGGCTTTCGAACGGGCGGCGCCGGATATCGTCTTGGTCGTCGGCGACCGGCTCGACATGATGCCGGCGGCCATGGCAACGCTGGCCGGCAACATCCCGCTTGCCCATGTGCATGGTGGTGAATTGACCTTGGGGGCCGTCGACGACCGGATCCGCCATGCCGTCACCAAGATGGCGCATCTGCACATGGTGTCGTGCCACAGTGCCGCCGACCGGGTCGTGCAAATGGGTGAAGAACCGTGGCGCGTGCACGTCACCGGCGCACCGGGCCTGGATACCTTGCGTGCCCAACCGTCGATGACGGCCGCTGCGGTGGCGGCGGCGCTTGGGCTGGTGAACATTGACGGTCTGCGCGTCGTCACCGTTCACCCCGAAACCAATGCGCCGAATCCGTCGGCGCCACTTCAGGCGGTGCTCGGCGCTTTGGCGGCCCAGCCGGCGCCGACCGTGATCACCGCGCCCAACACCGACCCCGGTAGCACGGCCATGGCCGCGCCAATCGCCGCATTTGTTGCGGCACATCCGTGGGCCCAGTTTCACGACACGTTGGGCACGCGCCTTTATGCCAATGTTTTGCGCCAGGCCAGCATGATGGTTGGCAATTCCTCGAGCGGATTGATCGAAGCACCGCTGGTCGGCTTGCCCGTCGTCAATGTGGGCGGCCGACAGGACGGACGCGAGCGCGCGCCGACGGTGATTGACTGTGCGCCAACAGCCGCGGCCGTTACGACGGCAATGACCCGTGCCGCCGCCTTGGCGCCGCCAACCGATCCGGCCAGTCCTTATGGTGATGGTCAGGCCGCCGAGCGGATTGCCGATATCCTGGCTGACTTACCATCCCGCGAATCTTTGCTGTACAAACCATTCTATGCCACCGGCACCGATCAGGCCAATGTGGCTGTGCGGGCGCGCGCGTGACCGGCACCGTTTATATCGTGCATGCTGTCGATGCCGAGGGCCCGCTCTACGAATCCCTTACTGCCAAGTTCGAACGGCTGCACGACCTGTTCGGCGTGACCGATATCGCGCCAACCGCCGATAATCTTGCTCGGTTGCAGCGCCAAGAGCTTGACTTGGGCGGCCAAGAAGTGGCGGTGGCCCGGGCGCTGTCTGCCCACCGCAATCGCTACATGGAAAGTTGGGATCAGGTCGACGGCATGCTCGATCGTGTCACCACGCCCGACTTTCGCGATCGAATGATTGACAGTGACGGACAGGGCTGGGTCTTCAACTGGTTTTGTCTAGACCATGTCGACTTTGCCTACAATCCGCGCCGGCGCGATATGGGCTACCATAATGTGTCCGATCACTATGCGGCGCGGCGTGCACAGACGCCATCGCCCGACGAATTGCATTGGCATTTCCATCCCATGTCGACCTATGGCGATGCCCATCGGTGCGCGACACACTATTTTCGCACGGACCATGTCTTTCAGATCTTGTGCCGCAAGATCATCGAACGGGGCTGGTTTCCAAGCGTCTTTCGGGCCGGTTTTCAAACCGAGCGCCCGGATAGCCATTGGTTTCTGGAGCAATGGATTCCCTTCGACATTTCGAACATGGCGCTTGATGATAATCATGAGCTCGACAATAGTATAGATTTTCGTTATGGTCGCTCGGGTGACTGGCGGCGCGCACCGGCGGATTGGTCGGTATATCACCCGAGCCATGACGACTATCAGGTCCCGGGTCGTTGCCGGCGCTGGATCGGCCGGGCGCTGAACGTGTTGAACCGATTGGCGGATATCGACCAGCGTGAAATGGACAAGGCGTTCGCGCGCGCGGCAGATGGCGCCGACGCCCTTGTTGGTTTGGCAAGCCACGATTTTCGTGATCTTGGGCCAGAGGTCGACCATGTCCGCGCTTTGGTCGCCGCGGCCAGCACCAAACATCCGGGGGTTCGGTTTCGGTTTTGTGGTGCCCTGGACGCCTTCCAGAACGTTACCATGGCAACCGATACCGCCGCCTTGGATTTGGATGTGATTTTCCATCCGGCGGCCGATGGCGATGTCGCGCGTATCGAAGTGGTGACCCGCGCCGGCCGGGTGTTCGGTCCGCAGCCATTTCTTGCCATCGAAACACGGTCGCGGCGATTTCTGCATGACAATTTCGATTTCGCGCCGTGTGGCACGCGTTGGCACTACGCGTTTCACGGCGATACGTTGCCGATCGAAGACGTTGCCGGTATCGGCATCGCCGCCAATGATGTCCAGGGGCGCAGCTGCGTGCGCCGGTTGGCGTTCCCGGCGGTGGCACCACTTAGTGCGGCACCGGTTCCCGTCGCCGCACCGTGACGCCAGCCCGAATTGTCGCGCGCCTGGACATCAAGGGCGAAAACGTCATCAAAGGCGTGCATCTGGAAGGCTTGAAACTGGTCGGCAAGCCGGGCGATCTGGCGCGCCGCTATTATGCCGAGGGCGCCGACGAACTGATCTATATGGATGTCGTCGCTTCGCTCTATGGGCGCAACAACATATTGGCGGTGGTCGAAGAGGCCGCCCGCGATGTGTTCATCCCACTCACCGTTGGTGGTGGCCTGCGCGGCCTTGATGACATTGTTGCCGCGCTCAGAAGTGGCGCGGACAAGGTGGCGATCAATACGGCGGCGATCGCGCGACCGGCGTTTCTGGACGAGGCGGCCAAAGCATTTGGCAGCCAGTGCATCATGTTGTCGGTTGAGGCCAAACAGCGCGCTCCGGGCCGGTGGGAGGCATTGACCGACAATGGCCGCGAACGCACCGATATCGATGTTCTGGCTTGGGTGGCCGAGGCCGAGCGGCGGGGTGCGGGCGAGATCTTGCTGACCTCGGTGGATCAGGAAGGCACGCAAAAGGGATTTGATGTCGAACTGATACGGGCCGTGCGCGAGCGCGTGCGCATTCCGGTGATTGCCTGCGGGGGCGCTGGATGCGGCGATCATGTCGGCGCCATGTTGGCGGAAACCGCGTGCGACGCGGTCGGTTGCGCGTCACTGTTTCATTACGATCTGTGCGCGATCCCTGATTTGAAAAACACGCTTTCGGCCAGAGGGCAGCGCGTGCGCCGATGATCGCCATTGTCGATTATGGCCGTGGCAACTTGCTCAGCATCGCCCAAGCCGTGCGCCACGTTGGCGGCACATGCGAAGTGACATCGGACAGTGATCGGCTGTGCGCGGCACGGCACGTTATCCTGCCGGGGGTCGGTGCTTTTGGCGATGCCATGCGCGGCTTGGTGGACCGCCGGTTGGCGGCGCCCTTGCGCGACATCGTTGGCCGCGGCACGCCGCTGTTGGGTATTTGCTTAGGGATGCAAGTGTTAACCGATTCGAGCACCGAATTTGGCCGCCATGATGGTCTCGGCTTTATGTCGGGCCATGTTGAGCGGCTGCCCGAAGGCGCTATGCGCATCCCCAACGTTGGCTGGCGGCCGTTGCACTGCAACCGCGCGGACGACTTCACGGCCGGCCTGCCGGACGGGGCGATGATGTATTTCGTTCACTCCTATACCCCGGTTATGGCGAATGTCGCCGACGTCACGGCCACGATTGCGATCAATGGTCGCGACATAGCCGCGATCATCCGCAAAGAGCGTGTCATCGGCTGTCAGTTTCACCCGGAAAAAAGCGGGCCGGAGGGACTCAACCTGATCCGCAATTTCGTCAATCTCCCGGCTGATTGACGGCCGGCCTGTTAGGAAATCCATGGCAAACAAAGTAACGACGACGGTTGACGACAACGGGGAAACGCTAGAGGTCAAATATGGCCTGCCGGCGGAGGTGCGGTTTTGTAAGAAATGTGTCATCTCCAATCAACGGCCGGCGTCAGCTGTCGAGTTTGCCCACCGCCGCGATTCGAAAAAGACCACCATTCGATTTGATGCCGACGGCATTTGCGACGCCTGCCGCTATGCGGAACAGAAAGACGCCGGCATCGATTGGCAGGACCGTGAACGGGAACTGATGGCGCTGTGCGACAAATTCCGCTCGCGCAACGGGTCTTACGACTGCTTGGTCCCTGGATCGGGCGGTAAGGATTCGGTCTACGCCTCGCATATTCTCAAGGCCAAATATGGCATGACGCCGCTGACCGTGACATGGGCGCCGCATCTTTACACCGACGTCGGCTGGCAGAATTTCCAGAACTGGTTGCATGTCGGCGGTTTTGACAACTACCTGTTTACGCCCGACGGCCGCGTGCATCGCATATTGACTCAACTGGCGTTCCGAAATTTGCTGCATCCGTTTCAGCCGTTCATTTTTGGGCAGAAGAATTTTGCCCCCAAAATGGCCATGCGGTTTGGCTTGCCGTTGGTGTTTTACGGCGAGAACGAGGCTGAGTATGGCAATCCCATCGACGAGAATGTCAGCGCACGTCGCGATGCCGACTATTTCGCCCGCCATGAGGGCGACAACAAAGCGCTGTTTTTTGGTGGGGTCGCCATGGAAGATTTGCCCGCGCACGGTATCGCGCGCGGCCAGATCGAGCCCTATTTGCCGGCCGATATCAGCGCCATGCGCGACGCGCAAATCGAGGTCCATTACCTTGGCTACTATCTCAAATGGACACCCCAACAGAACTACTACTATTCGGTCGAACATGCCGGCTTTCGAGCCAATGATGAACGGACGGAAGGCACCTATTCCAAATACAACAGCATCGATGACAAGACCGATCCCTATCACTATTGGACGACGTTGGTGAAGTTCGGTATCGGTCGGGCCACTTACGACGCGTCTCAGGAAATTCGCAACCACCACATTACGCGCGACGAAGGCGTCGCCTTGGTACGGCGTTACGATCAGGAGTTTCCGCGCAAATATTTCGCCGCGTTCTTGGATTATCTGGCGATGGACGAGGCCGAGTTTTTTGCCATAGCCGATTCGTTTCGCTCGCCACATTTGTGGCGGCTGACGCCCGATGGATGGCAATTGCGCCATGTGGTGACGTGACCGCGGCGGGTGGACTTCTCATTGTGGTACCCGCCCGTGGCGGTTCCAAGCGCTTGCCTGGCAAGAATCTGGCGCGGATCGCCGGACATAGTTTGCTGGCCCATACGGCGGCGGTCATACGGGTCGCCGGCCTGTCGGCGCCGGTCGTGTTGAGCACCGATGACGACGACATCGCGGCAGAAGGAGCACGGCTCGGTTGGCACGTGCCTTTTCGCCGGCCGGCGCGTTTGTCGGACGATCAGGCGACCACTGTGGATACGGTGCGTCACGCGGTCGATTCCTATCGTGCGGCAACAGACTATAACCCTGACACCGTCATGGTGTTACAAGCAACATCGCCGTTTCGCCCGCCAAACTTGCTGTCCGAAGCGGTCGACATCCTGCGGTTGCGGCCCGCCGTGGATGCGGTCGTCGCCATCAGTCCGTTGGCGCGCAGCCCGCGCACTGTGTTCCGGTGCCAAGACGGCGATTCCCTGGTGCCGGTTGGCGACGACACTGCGCCGCTGTATACGCCCAACGGCGCTTTGTACCTGATTCGTTCAACTGTTCTCTCTGTGTACCAAGATTTTTTTCCGCCGCGCACCGTTGGGGTGCCGGTGACGCGCGATCGGGCGCTCGATATCGATACGGTCGACGACCTTGCTTTGGCGGCGCTGATGGCCGCTGACCGACCGAACTTGGTCGCCGCTGCGGGGCTGACGCCGTGAAGCGCGTGCTGCCCTACTTGTTGCCGCCGGAATGGCGCAATCAGCTGCGCACATTGCGGCACCTGAATCTGATCTTTTGGCCCGACGCGCTGATTATTGGTGCCAGCGGCGTAGCGGCGTTGGCGTTCGAAGTGTTCAGCGTCGCGATGATCTTGCCATTGCTGGACTATATCGAAGCGGGCCGCGACATAGCGGTGTTGACCGCGCGATCGCAGTTATGGCGCATGATCGCCGACGTTGCCGGCGTGCTAAACGTGCCGATATCTTTGGCATCGCTGTCGGCGACCATCGTTGTTCTGGTGGTGCTGCGCCAAATCGCCAATTACATCCATATGCTGCAGGTCATTCGGATCAAGCAACGCGTTGGCCGCGATTTGTCGGCGACGTGTTTTCGCGCGGTTCTCGAGAGCAGCGCGGCATTCATGAAAGATGTTAATTCGGGCAAATTCGTCAATTTGCTTAACAATCAGTGCCAGCATGTGGCGTCACTGATCCGCAGCTATGCGGCGATCGTGCAGACATTGTTGTCGTTCTTGGCCTATGGCACGGTCATGGTGGTGACCGCGCCCGGCGCCAGTTTGTTGGCACTGGCCGTGGCGGTATTGGTGGTGTTGAGCTTGAGCCGCTATATCCGCATGTCGCGGCGAATCAGCCAGCGTACCATGCAGGTGCGCCGTGAATTCTGTGGCTTTATGGCCGAACGCCATCAAGCGTGGCCGGTCATCAAATTGTCCGACACGCTGCCCACCGAGACCGAGAAATTCATCGCGTGGGCACAGCGGTTCTTTCATCTCAGCGTCGATTTGCAACGGGTCGCCGGGCGCATCCAATTGATTGTGGCGCCGCTGATGACGGCATGCGCGTTGGCCGCGCTCTATGGCGGTGTCGAATATTTCGCTCTCAGCCTATCGGTTGTCACGCTTTTTGTTCTGATGATCTTGCGTTTGGTGCCGGTCGCCCAAGGCTTGGCCAACCAACGGCAGGCCTTGGCGACCCATGGCGCTGCGCTTGACGAGGTGGTCGAAACACTCGCGGCGGCGCGCCAACATCGCGAGCGGGATACCGGAACCGCGCAGTTCGAAGGTGTGGCTAAAGCCATTACCTTCCGCAATGTCCATTTTCGCTATGCAACCAGTGACCGCGCTGCGATCAATGGCGTCGATGTCACCATCCCGGCGGCGGCGATGACCGCGGTGATGGGCCCATCGGGGGCCGGCAAGTCGACCCTGGTTGATATGATCCCGCGTCTGGTGGGGCCCGACAGCGGCACGATCTTACTCGACGGCCAGCCGCTTGAGTCTTTCACATTGTCCAGTTTGCGCCGCGGTATTTCCTATGCCCCGCAACAGCACTTTGTATTCAACGCTTCGGTGACCGAGAACGTGCGCTATGGCCGACCGGACGCCGCCGAAGCCGACGTTAGGGCGGCGTGCGAGGCCGCGCACGCGGCGTCGTTTATCGAACGATTGCCGCAAGGCTACGATACCCTGTTGGGCGAAAGTGGCGGGCGGCTGTCCGGAGGGCAACGCCAGCGGATCGCGCTGGCGCGGGCGTTTGTATCGCGCGCGCGCATTTTGATTTTGGACGAGCCGACCAGCGAGTTGGACTATGAGTCGGAGCGGGAGATCCGCGCGGCACTGGAAACCATGGTGCGCGCCGCGGGCATGACCGTGATCGTCGTCGCCCATCGCATGAGTACGGTGCGCAGCGCCGACCACGTCGTCGTTTTGACCGACGGACGCGTGCTGGAACAAGGACCGCCGGCGGCGCTTGGTCATGACGATCAGTGGTACGGCGCCATGTTGGCGCTGGACCGCGGCGCGTCGGCAGCGGCTGAATGAACACCGGCACGGGTTCTGAAGACCTGGCCCAGTGGGGTGAGACCGACACCGCGTTTCATCCTTTGGTTGTCAGTGGGCCGCCGCGTTCGGGCACGACTCTGCTCTATAGTTTGTTTGATCATCATCCCGATGTGTTCTGGTTGGTGACGGAAGGTTATCTGTTCGAATATCTCTATGACATGCCGCAGCAGGCGACGGCACAGTTTGTCGATGCTCTATCCCTCTCCGTGCCGGCGATCATCGATGGCTTGCGCGCCAAGCATGTCATGCCGCCTTTGCATCAAAACGTTCGCTTAGGGACCACCAATCCCGTCATCGCCCAGGAAACGGTTGCCCCGGCGTGGTCGGATACGGCGTTCGAAGCTGCGTTCGCCGGCGCGCCGGTCCGCGATGTCGCCGAGCTGTGGTATCGGTTGGCGCGTGCCTACGCCGCCGCGCTCGACAGCCCGCCGAAAAGGTTTTGTTGCATCAAAGCGCCGGACTATGGCCGATCCGCCGTGGTTGCCACGACACATATCGCGGCGGCCAAGGCGATCATTATTGTGCGCCATCCGTTGCGGGCGTTGGACAGTCTCAAGCGCGTCCGCGAACTGCGCGACGACGAGGCAAAGCGCTTGACCTGGCCGGTCTTGGCCCGTTGTGTCGCCGACATGAACGCCATGGCCGCGCGTCTGGCGGCGTGCGACCCGGACCGCGTGACATGGTTACGCTACGAGGGTTTGACCGCCGATCCGCAGTCGACCATGCGCGGCTTGGCACAGTGGGCGGGATTGCAGTATTGCGAGACGCTGGCACGGCCGAGCGCGTTCGGCCGCGACACGCCAAGCAATTCAAGTTTCGCGGCTGTTCACGGCATCCGCAACGACGGCGAGGACCGGGCATTACAACGGCTCACCGATGAAGAGGTGGATTATATTTTGCGTAACACCGAAACGTTTCGCCGTTTTTTCGCCTATCCAGACACTTAGCCGCATGGAGCCTTAGGCGTGGAACAAGATATTAAAGAGCCGGCGACGGATACGCGCACGGCCATCGAAGACCAGCCGCCGCCGCCGCGATGCGTCATGATTTCCGCCTTGACGCTTTACGAATGGCTGAATACAGCGATCAGCGACGTGATGCGGCGCCGTTATGGTACGCGCTTCGTGGTGTTGGTGGGCAGTCCGCGTCAGGCACAGACCGTGGCGCGCTGGTGCCGCGAGGACGATCGGATCATCCAAATGGATGACATCGCGGCCGACAGCCGCGCGTTGTCGGGGACGCTCTCAGACGACGATGTCTTCGCGCAAGCGCGCGCCATCGAGGCGCGCTATGAAATCGCTTACTTTCGCGACGTGGTGCAACAGGATCGCACCATCTATGGCGGGTACTTGGCGTATGCCGATGGGCCTTTGGCGGACGTGAAACCGCCGGCCGCGGTCGATCTGTGCCGCCAAATCAACGGCTACTTTGCCATGTTCGAAAAGCTGTTCGCGGCGCACGGCGTCGATTTGGTATTGAGCCGCCCGGGCAGTCTTATGGACACCAGCGCTCTATACGTGGCCATGGGCCAAGGACTACCGGTGACCATGGCCCGCCATGCCCGGATCGGTTCAAAGGTCACCTGGACGTTTGGGCCCTACAGCAACGGATATTTGGCGCAGCAACGTTACGAACAGACGCCGGAGACCGCGGCCGTGCCATTGGATCAGGTGCGACCGCCCAGCAGCGCAGCCAAGGTTTTCGCCGCATTTACGACGCGCTATGGCTGGCGGGGCGTGGCCAAGGAACTGTTGGTGATGAGCCACACCTATTTGGTGAAGTATTTTATTCCGTTTTTGAAGACAGGGCGTTTTAATGCCATGCGGCCCTATCGCAAGGCGATCTTCGGCATTCTGAAAACCGCCCGCGCGGCCCGCTGGATGAAGGGTGTTGCGATCGCGGATTTGGATCGGATCGCGGAACAACCATTTGTTTTCTTTCCTTTGCCCAAGGAACCGGAATATACCGTGCAGTCGTTGGCACGGAATTTCAGTAACGTCCAAGCCATGATCGAACAACTGTCGCTGTCATTGCCGGCCGGCTTTCGTCTGGTCGTCAAGGAGCATTCGCGGCTCGGCGACCGGCGGCGGACGTTTTATCGTGACCTTTTGAAGTTGCCCAACGTCGTATTTGCAGACCCGACTCTGCCGGGCGTTGACGTCAGCGCGCGCGCATGTGCCGTCGCCACGGTCGCTGGCACCGCGGCCTTTGAGGCCTTATCGCTGGGCAAACCGGCGATTGTTTTCGCCAGCGACGTCGAATACGGTTTTCTCCCAGATATTTATTTGGTGAGGCAATTTGCCGACCTGCCGATGATCGTACGCCACGCGGTTGCCGAACGTAGCGCGGCCAAGGCGTTGGCCACGCGCCAGGCCGCGGCGCGCTTTCGCGCCGCCTATGGTCAGTTGTCTTTCGACGCTGACGGCACCAAGGCTTTTGGTGGCACGGCGGCGTTGCCCATGGACCAAGCCGAACGCGCGGTCGATTTATTGCTGGAGACGGCCAGCGCCGCGCGCGCTTATCTCGCCGCCGGCAACAAGCTGTAACGTTAGTCCCCGATGCGATCCCTGGAGCATAAACTGTGACCACATCCACCCGCCCGTCGCTTGACGACAAATCGATCCTTGTCACCGGCGGGACGGGGTCGTTCGGCCAGCGTTTTGTCGATACAATTGTGTCACAGCATCGGCCACGCCGCTTGATCGTGTTCTCGCGGGATGAAGCCAAGCAATATGAAATGGCGCAGCGTTTTGATATGGTGCGCTATCCGTTTCTTCGCTATTTTATTGGCGATGTGCGCGATGCCGATCGGCTGGAGATGGCGATGCGTGACATCGATATCGTTATCCATGCGGCGGCGCTGAAGCATGTCCCGGTGGCTGAATACAATCCGTTCGAATGCATCCACACCAATGTGCTGGGGGCAGAGAATGTGGTGCGGGCGGCGATCCGCAGCGGCGTCAAACAGACCTTGGCCCTGTCGACCGACAAAGCCTGCAGTCCGATCAATCTTTATGGCGCGAGCAAATTGGCGGCCGACAAGATATTTGTCGCCGCGAACAATCTTAGTCCGAAGGACGGCACGCAATTTTCGGTCGTGCGCTATGGCAACGTTCTCGGCTCGCGCGGCAGCGTCGCGCCTTTGTTCCAGCGCCTGGTGCGCGAGGGCGCCGATCACTTGCCGATTACCGATGCGCGCATGACCAGGTTTTGGATCACGCTGCAAAACGGTGTCGATTTCGTGCTCAGTTGCATTGACCAAATGGTTGGCGGCGAGATTTTCGTGCCTAAGATCCCGAGTATGCGCGTGGTCGACTTGGCGCGCGCGATCGGGCCGAGCCTGCCCCACAAGATGGTCGGGATTCGGCCCGGCGAGAAGCTGCATGAAGTCTTAATCACCGAAGACGACGCGCGCAATACGTTGGAGTTAGAGGACCGCTATATCATCCAGCCGGTGTTTCAGTATTGGACACGCCAACGTTTGGCGAGCGATGCTGCCAGAGCCGTTGACGAATCGTTTCGTTATGCCAGCGACACGAATGAAAATTGGCTCGATCCGGCGCAATTGGCGCGCCTGATGGCGCAACCACAATGATGCACGCAATTGGCGCACAACCCGCGGCACCCAACGTGACACCACGCTGGGGATTTCGCGTCGCCTCCAGCCCAACAGTCGGTGCTGGCCACATGGTCCGCAGTCTGGCTGTGGCGCAGGCGATCGGGGCGCCGGTCCATTTTTTTGTCGATCCCGATAGTCAGTGGGACACCGCCTTGGCCGCTGGCGATTTCGCGTCGACCAAGGAAAACGCGACGCATAGCGTTGCCGCGTTATTCGAAGCGGTCGTGGCCGGCCAAGTGAATGCGGTTTTGTTTGATGGCTATGGATTTCGCGAACGCGTGATCGAAACCGTCAGCCGCAAGGCTTTTACGGCGGCCTTCTCCGATGATGGTGTCGGCCGGCCAGCGACATTGCTGATCAATCCATGCCCGGACGGACGCCGCGACGATCGAACCCTGACCGGTTTGGAATACGCACCCCTGGCCGCCGCCTATGCTGACATGCACAGCCGCGCCTATCGGCGCAGCGACGCCGAAGCACCACATGTGCTGATCGCATTCGGCAGCCGCGACAGCAGCAACTGTACGGGCCTCGCTTTGGATGCCCTGACCGCGGTCGATGCTCCGCTTCCCGTGACCGTTGTGCTCGGCGCGCGGGCGCCGCACCAGGCTGAGGTTCGGCGCCAAATCGCCGCCCTGCCGCAGGCGCAGTTGTTGATCGATTGCGACGATATGGCAAGCCTCTACATGTCGGCGACGTTGGCCATCGGTGCGCCCGGCGTGTCATTTTTCGAACGCATGTGTTGTGGTCTGCCGTCGATCTTGGTGTTGCAGAACGCCACCCAGCGACCGGTGGCGCGCTGGGCGCGCGACCGGGATGTCGCGGCCGTGGCGGAAACGGATAGCGCCGCAGTTGCAACTGTTCTGCGTCGGGTGATGGACGATGCAACATGGCGCCGGGCGGTACGGCGGCGGGGCCTTGAGTGGGTCGATGGACGGGGCGCCGATCGGCTCGCCGCGGCGTTGAATGCGCGCGCGGCAGGGGCGGCGCGGAGTGCGTCGTCGTCAACGGGATAATCTCGTCATCGCCATGATGACCCTGTGTTTCGTCGATAGTCTGGACGGTGTGCATCGGGCCCAGGCCATCGCCAAGGACTGCGTGCTTGCCAGCGATAATCCACTTCTGGCGCATGATCCCGCCGTGGCTGGGCGCATCGACGATACCAGCCGATATCTGGATCAGCGTGCCGCGACGCGGCTGGGCCATCGCGCCATAGATATTTTGTTGGCTATCGATGAGGCGTTAGAGAAGCATGATGCGGCGGCTCGGTATGGCGGACGAACCAGCCCCGTCAATGTCACAATCGTCATGCGCGCATTGTTGGCCACGTTGATGCAGCGGGGCACCATGGCCGCGGCGGCGGCGCGCGCCAACGGCGATGGCATGCTCCACATCATGGGTCTTGACGCGCCGCGCTGGATGGTGCGCCATCCGTGGACTCTACCGCGCTTTGCCTCGCCCTTGCGGCCGTTGGCCGAACACGGCTTCTTCGGCAATCGCCGATGGCGGTTCGACCCGGTGGCCACGACCGTGCCGGCGGCGGTCAATGACACCGCCGTCGACGATCCCTTGTTGCGCGCGCGCGTATTGCCCATGTCGGTGTTGGCCTATGAAGCCGCGCATCGTATCGGGTTGACTCGCATCGGTTGGCGGCGCGGCGTGGCGGTCGGCAAATCCAGCGAAGCGTTGCGCGAGACGTTGCCGTGGCTTGCCCTGCGCGGCCACCGGTTGGCCCGTTTCAACGTGCCGGATTACGCAGGTGCCGCGCCCCCCAGTTACGATGTCGAACCGACGATCGACCCATGGTTGAACAGACTTGTCGCCCCCATCGTGGCGCGTGGTGCCACGGTTGACGGTTTGCTGTCAGCGGCCGAAGGTCATGCGATCGGCCGCACTTTTATGGTCTATTTGAGTGCCGGTATGGCGTCATTGGCGCAGACGGTCGCGCGCTTGGACCAAGCCCTGGAAAACAGTTTCAACGGTTACGATCGTCGTCGGGCTTTGGTGACCAGCGGCATCTATGGTCCCATGGGCACGCAGCTTCACGCGCTTTGTCGATCGCGTCGCGTGCCTGTGATCGATTTCGAGCATGGCGCCACGACGGGCTTGGCCCATACATCTGAACGTCGCCTGCGAGTTTCGGAAGCCAGCAGTTGTGACTTGTTGGCGGTGTCTTCGGATCGCGCGGCGGGCTCGTTTCGCAAAGCGCGCCGCGATGATAGGCCGCGCATCCAGGTGATCGGTTTGGCCGATCAGACCAGGCGGGTTTTGGGGCGTGGTCTACAGCGCCAGCGCGCGCGCCGGCGCCTGGGACTTGGACCCCGTGATGTTGCGGTCATGCATATCTCGACATTGCTGTATGGCGGCAACATGCGGCCGGGCGATGACAGTCCCACGGAAAGTTATGTGTTTGAAACGGAAAAAACGCTGTTAACCGAGGTCTATGGCGATAACGGCAAATCGGTTCTATTCAAACCCTATCCGACCCAACGATTCGTTCACCAACCATCATATGACATGCTGTTCGATTTGCCGCCTGGTGTGCGATTGATCGATTGGGCGGACTTCCGTTATGTGCGCGCCGCCGCCGATATCATTGTCACCGGGGCCAACAGCAGCACCATCGGGTGGTGCGTTGGCGCGGACGTCCCGTTGGTGCATCTCGGTTCACGGATCGTCCACCGCCTGGTCGATGATGCCTTGGCAGATGCATTCCGCGCGGCGTTTTTTTGTGTCGATATGGATGCGGCCGACTGGCCGACACGGCTGCGCGACCTGTTAGGGCACGAGCTGTCGTGGTTTCAGGATGGCTGGCGGGAAATGCGCGCGGCGCGGCGGGCGCTGTTAACCGAAGGGATCGTTGGTCCGCAAGGGTCGGTGGGGCGCCGCGCGGCGCGGTTAGTCGAGGCAAGTCTTGCCTGAAACCCGCGCCATCCGGATCGGCGACCGGGTGATCGGGCCAGGACGTCCCTGCTTCGTCATTGCCGAGATCGGCATCAATCATGGCGGGGATGAACATGTCGCGGCGGCGCTGATCGAGGCGGCGGCCGGGGCCGGCGCCGATGCGGTGAAGTTTCAAACCGTGTTGCCCGACGAAAGTTATCAGCCTGGCACCGACTCGTACGCCGCCTTTCAAGGATCTGTGCTGAGCGTAGCGGCGATGCAGCGGCTGAATGCGCGCGCCGAGTCACTGGGTATTGTGCCGTTTTCGACACCCGGCGGATTTGGCGCCTTGGATTTGATGGTCGAATCGGGCATGGCGGCGATCAAGATTTCGTCGGGTCTGTTGACCAATGGTCCATTGATCGAACGTGCCGCCGCCACGGGGTTGCCGCTGGTCCTGTCGACGGGTATGGCCGCCTGGGACGAAGTTGAGGCTGCGATCCGCACCGCGGAACAGGCCGGCGCCCACGAATTGGCCGTTCTGCAATGTACGTCGCTTTATCCGGCAGCGGCCGAAACACTCAACCTCCTTGCTATGACAACAATGGCGCAATCAATCGAATATCCGGTTGGCTATTCGGACCATCATCCCGGTCACCTGGCTGTCGTGGCGGCGGCCGCGCTGGGCGCCAACGTGATCGAAAAGCATTTTACCTTGGATGCCGCGCGATCCGGGGCGGACCATGCGATTTCCGCTGAACCCGACGCATTCGCTAATATGGTCGCGGCGTTGCGTCAAGTGGAGGTGATGCGCGGCGATGGCGTGAAGGAACCGCGCGCCGCAGAGCGGGCATTGCGCGATGCGCGCCATCGCTACTTGGTGGCCGCGCGTGGAATCGTTGCTGGCGCGGAGTTTGCCGCAGAGGACATCGCCTTGTTGCGTTGCCGGCCCGGAGTCGGCCGGCTTCCGGCCAATGCCTATCACACGGTCATCGGTGCGCGTGCACGCGCCGCGATCGCCGCCGGCACGGCCCTGGACGCGACGATGATCGAACGGCGCGGCGGCTGACCGTGCGCGTGATGATCACCGCCGCCGGCGGCGCATTGGCAACCCAGACGATTGCGTGCGCCAAGACCAGTCAGCGTTATGCGATCGATGTGGTTGCGGTGGATTTGGATGACATGGCCCTTGGTCGTTACGCGGCGGATATTTTCGCCACGGTGCCGCGCGGCGATGCGCCTGGCTATGTTGACCGGGTCTGCGCGTTGGTCGCGGCGCACGACGTCGAATTGGTGCTGCCCTGCTCGGATGAAGAAGCCCTGGCCTTGGCGGCCGAACGCGCGCGCCTGACCGCATTGGGATGTGCGCTCGCCTGCGCCGATATCGAGACCTTGCGCCTGATGGCCGACAAAGGGCGCGCCTATCAGCAATTGCGCGCCGCGGGCCTGCCGGCACCGGACGGCCGCTTGGTCAAAACCGCAGCTGCGCTTGATGATGCGATTGATGTCTTTTTCCGCCGCGAAGGTGCGTTTGTTGTCAAACCGCCGTCCGGCTCGCGCGGCGGCCGCGACACGTTTATCATCCACCAAGACGTGCGCGGCGCGCGGCCGTTTTTCGGCGCGCGCGAATTGGAGATGGATTTCGATACATTTCGAAGCGATTTTCGATCCCGGGCGTTGGAACGCTTGCCGGTCTTGGTCTGCGAACGCTTGGTGCCGCCGGCTTACGATGTCGATGTGCTGGCACGCGACGGGGTTGCTTTGCGCGCCGTGCCGCGACGGCGCCTAAATCCGGCCGGCGTCCCCTATCGCGGTTATGTGGTCGAAGCGCGGGACGATCTGGTCGATTTGGGCCGGCGCACGGCGGCGGCGCTCAACCTGTCATGGTTGTATGATTTCGATGTCATGCTCAGGACCGACGGCACGCCGGCCATTCTGGAACTCAATCCGCGCCCAAGCGGCAGCTTCGCGACCGCGATCGTCGCCGGACAACCGTTGATCGACGATTTGGTGGCTTTGGTCAAAGGCGACGAGATTGGCGCCGCGCCACCGCTGCCACACAGCCTGACCATTGTTCCCGAGACGCTGTTGAAGGTGGTCAACTGACCCACACTGTTGGCATCGTTCAAGCTCGCATGGGATCGACCCGACTCCCCGGCAAGGTGTTGGCCGATATCGGCGGCATGCCGGCGATCGGGCACCTGCTGCGCCGCGCCGGGCGGGCCCGGCAGGTTGACGCTTTGTGGCTGGCCTGTAGCACGGCCGCGGCCGATGATCCGTTGGCGGATTATGTGCGTGGCCTGGGTGTCTCGGTTTTTCGCGGCGACGAACACGACGTGTTGAGCCGCTACGCCGCGGTCGCGGCGGAGACTCGTGCCGATGTCATTGTGCGGCTGACCGGCGATTGCCCCTTGATTGATCCGGCCGTGATCGATGCTGTGGTGGCACGTTTTCACAGTGCCGATGTCGATTTCGCTTCGAATACACTCCAGCGCAGCTATCCCGACGGTCTCGATGTCGAGGTGTTTGGCCGTGACGCTTTGGCGCGCGCCGATCGCGAAGCGCGTGATCCGTTCTTGCGCGAGCATGTCACGCCCTATATTCATGGTCGCCATAAAGAACGCCTGCCGTGGGGCTATTTCAGCCATGACCAGGTTGTTTTCGAAGCCGACTTCAGTCACCTGCGGTGGACGCTGGATACGGCCGCCGACTTGTATTTTTTGCGCCGTTTGGTCGAACGCGCCGGTGCCAAGGCCAGCTGGCTGACATTGCTCGCCGCGTCGAGCCAGTCGCCGCCGCTCTATCACAGTGTGCCGGCCGTGCCGACCGCAGTCCGCCAACCACGCACATTCGAACAGTCCAACCGAATGTTCGAACAGGCCTCGCGGGTCATTCCACTTGCCAGCCAAACTTTTAGCAAGAGTCACCAGCAATGGGTGCGCGGCGCCGCGCCGCTGTTTCTGACCCGTGGCGACGGCTGCCGCGTGTGGGACATCGACGACAATAGCTATATCGATTTCGTCCTCGGCTTGCTGCCCGTGGTGCTTGGCTATCGCGACCCAGACGTTGACGCTGCGATCCGCGATCAGCTCAACCAGGGCATCACGTTTTCGTTGCCCCATCCGCTCGAAGCCGAGGTTGCCGCGCGTTTGGTTGATCTCATCCCGTGTGCGGACATGGTGCGCTTCGGCAAGAACGGCTCGGACGCGACGACGGCGGCCGTGCGCCTGGCGCGTGCCCATACCGGCCGCGACAAAGTCGCCTTATGTGGCTATCACGGCTGGCATGACTGGTATATCGGCACGACCACGCGCGGCGATGGCGTGCCCGCCCCGGTGCGGGCGCTCTCGCATGTCTTTCCCTACAACGATCCGCAGGCCCTCGACGACGCTCTGGCGGCGGACCCGGACGGTTTCGCGGCGGTGATATTGGAACCCGTTGGTGTGCAGACGCCGGCGCCGGGATTTCTTGATCATCTTCGCGCCGTGACCGCTCGCTATGGCGTCGTGCTCATTTTCGACGAGATCATCGCCGGATGTCGTGCCCACATGGGTGGCGCCCAGGCTGTTTATGGGGTGACGCCGGATCTGGCCGCGTTTGGCAAAGCCATGGCCAACGGCATGCCGCTGTCGGCCGTTGTCGGCCGTCGCGATATCATGATGGGCATGGAAGAAATATTTTTCTCGGCAACGTTTGGTGGCGAAACTTTATCCCTGGCCGCCGCGCGCGCGACACTGGACAAACTCGTGCGGCTGGACGGTCCCGATCGGCTGGCGCGCTTGGGCACCGACTTGGCCGACCGCGCCAATGCCCATTTCGCTGCGCACGGTCTAAATGAATGGCTCGGCATTGCCGGCGCCGCGTGGTGGCCGCGTTTGGCCATCACGGCGCCACCGGTGCCCATGAATGTGATGGTCAGCCTGCTGCGTCAGGCGTTCGTCGCCAATGGTCTGTTGCTCGGCGCCAGCCTTAATCTGTCGCTGGCGCACGACGACACAGTCGTGATCACGCATGTGGACCAGGCGTTCAACAGTGCGTGCGCGCAAGTGCGGGCCGCGCTCGACAGTCGCGACCCGGCCACGCAGGTACACGGCGCGTTGGTGCAACCGACCTTTGCCGTGCGATGACCGTGACCCTACGCCGCGCCCTGGCCACGGATCGCGATCAGCTCTTGGCTTGGGTCAACAGTCCGGATTCCTTGGCTGGCAAGCTACGAACCATGGGCCCCATCGCGGCAGCCGACCACGCACAATGGTTCGCGGCGCGCCTCGCGGATGACGACTGCATGATTTGGATTATCGAGCGAAACGATACCGCCGTTGGCCAAATCCGCCTGGAAAAAGATGACGTGGGCCATGCCGTTGACATCTATGTCGTAGCGGCCGCACGGCGCCATGGCTGTGCGGTGTCGGCACTGCGCCAAGCGCTCGACATGCATTTCGCGGGTCGGCCGGACAGTCGTGTGGTTGCGCGGATCAAACCGGACAACATCGCGTCACGACGCCTGTTTGAACGCGCCGGGTTTCAGCTGACGGCGGATGGCGACGATCATCTGATTTACGCGCTACGGCCGCCCAAGATCGCGGGGGATGTCCCATGACCGCGGCCGTGATTGTCGCCCATCCCGACGACGAGGTTCTGGGCTTCGGTGGAGTCATGGCTCGCCATGCCGATGCGGGTGAGGCGGTGCATGTGATGTTTTTGGCGACCGGCCTCGCGGCCCGTCATGAGACCAACACGGTTGACGCTGGCGCCCTGGCGGCGCTGCGCGATCAGGCTCGTGCGGCCGCAACAGTATTGGGCGCACACCCACCTGACTTCGCTGATTTTCCGGACAATCGCATGGACAGCGTCCCATTGCTCGACATTGTCCGCGCCGTCGAAGGTTTTCTCACCGCGCATACGCCAACCACCGTCTACACCCATCACGGCGGTGACCTGAACATCGACCACGCTGTTGTTGCGCGCGCGGTACTGACCGCCTGTCGGCCGCTGCCCGGTGGGTCGGTTCGTGCGCTCTACGCGGGTGAAGTGCTGTCTTCAAGCGAGTACGGTCACCCTGACGCCCGGTTTGTGCCCCAGCGTTATGTCGACATTGATGCGCAATTGACGCGCAAATGTCAGGCCCTGCAATGCTACCATGACGAGCTGCGGTCATGGCCGCATCCGCGATCCGTCGCGGCCGTGACCCATTGCGCGCGGCTGCGTGGCAGCGAATGCGGTGTGCCGGCAGCCGAAGCATTTCAACTTATCCGTGCGGTCGAGATTTGAACCTTTGCATGTTGCGCTGCCGCAAATCCTCTGGGCAATTTGGTCGGGACCGAGTAGGGTGCGCGGCTGTCCGATGACTTATTTGTCTAGTCAGAGCCGTCGAAGAGGATTGTCAGCGTGATTGGTTTGGGGCCAATCGCGTATGAAATCCCGCGCCGGCGTATCGCGAATATCGATCGCCTAACGGCGTTGAACGCGTCGGAGCAGCTGCTGCATGACAAGATCGGCGTTATGGAAGTAGCGCTTAAAGAGCCCGATGACGAGTCGTCCGATCTGTGTGTCAAAGTCGCGGACAAGCTATTCGCCAGCGGCGTGATCGAACCAGCAGACGTCGAATGCGCGATCGTTGTCACCCAAAATCCGGATGACCACGGCTTGCCACACACCTCGGCGGTGGTTCACGACAAGGTCGGTTTGCCGGACCGTTGCGCCGCCTTCGACATTTCACTGGGATGCTCCGGGTTTGTTTATGCGTTGTCGGTGATGCGGGCGTTCATGGTCGAGAATGACCTGCGCCGCGGTCTGCTGTTTACCGCCGATCCCTATTCCAAGGTGATCGACCCGACGGATCGCAATACGGCGATGCTGTTTGGCGATGGCGCGGCGGTGACGCTGATTACGGACGAACCGACATGGATTCCCGGCAAGTTTGATTTCGGCACGCGCGGCGCGGCGCGCGACACTTTGCGGGTGCAGCCGGATGGCAAGCTTTTTATGAACGGCCGGGCGGTGGCGCAGTTCAGTGCCACCGAAGTCCCCCGCAGCATCGAACGGGCGATTACCGCCAACGGTCTGACATTTGACGATATCGACCGGTTCGTGTTGCACCAGGGGAGCCGTTACATCGTTAACGCCATTTCCAAGCGCCTGGGGATCGAAGACCGCACGGATTTCACCGCGCAGGAATTTGGCAACACGGTGTCGTCGTCGATTCCGATCGCCCTGGCGCGGGATTTGAAAGCCGAAGACCGGCGCGTTCTCATTTCCGGTTTCGGTGTCGGCTTGTCGTGGGCGACAACTGTTCTTGAGCGGGTCTAGGCGCGATCCGTCAATCAACCTGAAATGTCCGGTTTGTGTCTTGTGGCGGGTGCGGCCGATGCGGCGACACGCATTCGTGGCCCGTTGGCGCGCTTGGGGGCGGATGGGACACCGTCGACCCACGTCGGCGCGCAAATCGCGATCGGCGTCGTCAACCGGAACCGCCTGGGCGTTGGCGCGACACTCGAAACATTCGCGGATGGCTTGGTCGTCGCGCTCGACGGTGAGATTCTGGATGATGGGCTGGACGGTCAAAGTCCGTCGGCGCATGTGGCAGAACTCTATGCGGCCCAGGAGCTGGACAAGTTGGCGTGGCTCAACGGTTCTTTCGCGGTGGCGATCTATGATCCCGCCCGCGCGACCGTGGTGGCCGCGAGCGATCGATTCGGGTCCCGGAGTTTGTTCATTTGGCATGACGGCGTCCGACTATCGATCGCCAGCCGTCTGGCCGTTTTGCTGGCCGACGACCGCGTGCCACGGCGGCTGAGCGGCCAGGGGATCACGGAACTGCTGCGCTTTCAACGCACGGTCGGCGACCATACCCAATATGCCGATATTCGCGCTTTGCCGGCGGCCGCCGTGTGGTTGTTCGCCGACGGACGTGTAACCCGGCGGCAATCTCGACGTTTGGCTTGGCGGCGGCCCGACTTTGATCAACGCGAAGGCGCCCAGCTCTTGGCAGCGGCCATGCGTCGGGCAACCGCGCGCGCGGCAACGGCGGCCATGCCGGGGCTGCTGCTGTCGGGGGGCCTCGACGCCCGTTGGGTGATGGTCTGTGCACGCGCCGAGGGGCGCACTTTGTCATGTCTCACCACGGCCACCCACGACAACGACGAAGTCGCGATCGCGCGCGCCAGCGCGGCGCGCGCGCGCATGTCGTTTCGGTTTGTGCGCACGCCGCCGGATTCGCTACCGACGGTTTTCGACGCGGCAACGGTCGCGTCCGACGGTCTGTTTCAGGCGCCGATCAACCTTTACGGATTGCTGCCGGCGGCGGCGGCCGAACATGATGTCTTGTTGTCCGGTCACGGGCTCGATTATACGTTCCGTGGCTATTATTTGCCATGCAAGTCGATTCGTTTGGGTCGTTCGACGACACGTTTGCCAATGTTGCAGCCGGTGCCGGATGGCAGGCCGGCGACCGTGCTGGCGTCGTTGCGCGTGTCGCCGGCGGCGGCGGTGGCGGGGCGCCTGTTGCGCGGCGCCATGGCCGAGGCCTGGGACGACCGCGCCGAAAGTGCAATGGCAACGGCGTTGGCCTATGCCGACATCGAGGATCCGTACAACGCCTGGGATGCTTTTATCCTTCATTGCCTAGGCCGGCACTATGCGTACTCGGATTTCGTTGCGATGCAATCGGTGGTCGGCCATCGCGCAGTGTGTTTTGATCATGCGGTGTTCGATCTCTATTTGGCGATGCCGCCGGCCTGGCGCGCATCGGGGCGCATGGCCCATGCCGCGATGATGGCGGTCGGCGCGGATTTGATGGGGTTGCCGGATGCCAACAGCGGCGTCGCCGCGCGCCACCCCTTCGGCACCCAGTTGGCACTGGCTTATGGCCGCGCGGCGTTGCGTCGCCTGGGTCTGCTGCGCACGGGGCCGCTGGGCGCGGCGGCGGAGACGCGGGGCTCGTGGGCGGACTATGGGGTCTTGCTCAGGGCTAACGCGGACATACGCGCGCGGGCGGAAAACCTGGCAACCAACGCCGCCCTGTTGGACAGCGGCATGTTCGACGCCGCCGGTGTGCGGTCGGTTGTCGCCGACCACATGGCTGGGCGGGCCAATCATAAACGGGTGCTGTTTCAACTGATGACGCTGGCGTCATGGCTGGGGACCCACGGTTATGACCGCGCCGATCTCGCCGCCTGATAACCGCAGCGCGCGTGTGCTGCACGTCGACATCGAAGGCGGCTGGGGCGGCTCGTCGCGCAGTTTGTACGAACTAATTCGCTGCCTCGATCGGCGGCGGATCGTACCGCTGGTCGCACACCGTCAGCGCGGACCGATCGAGGCACGGTACCGGGCCTTGGGCGTCCCGACCGCGCATGTTCCGACGATCGGCTCGTTTGTGCCCCGGGCCGAGAAATGCGCGCGCAATTTTGTCGCGTCGCTGCCGCGTTTGGCCAAACTGCCGACGGCCGCTGCGCAACTGACGGCGCTGGCCCGGTCGCACCGGGCGGACCTGATACATCTCAACTATGAAGGTTTGTTCTTGTTGGCACCGAAGCTCAAACGCCGCCTTAACCTGCCGATCGTTTGTCATTGCCGCGCCTTGTTGCCGACCAATCCCTGGGGCCGTTGGCTTGCTAACAAATTGCGCCAATGCGCGGATCATCTGTTTTTTATATCGCCGCAAGAGGCTGAGCGTTTCGCCGAATTGGTCGATCATCAACCGCATCGCGGCACGGTGGTCTGGAACATCGCCGGCGGCGTCGATACGCCGCAAACCATGGCGACGCCGCCGGAAGCGGTTTATCTGGGCAGTATCGATCCGTTCAAAGGCACCGACCGCTTGATCGATATTGCGGTCGCTTTGGCGCGCGCCAAGTCGCCCCCATTGATCATTGCGGTCTATGGTGAAAATCGCGCGCGGCCCGGCTATCGCGCCGCCCTGGAACGTCAAGCGCGCGATGTTGGCGTCGCCGACCGGATCGTGTTTCGTGGGCATACCGCCGAACCGGAACGCGCGATTGCCGGTGCCTTGGCAGTGATCCGGCCGTCGCGCGGCAATGACCCCTGGGGGCGCGACGTGATTGAGGCGACGGCGTTGGGTGTGCCGGTTCTGGCCACCGGCAGTTATGACGGCGTCGTCGCACCAGGTCGCACGGGTTATTTATATGATCCGTTTGATGCCGACGCCATGGCTGCGCAGTTAGTGCGCATGGCCACGAATCCGACACATCGCGCGCAGCTATCGCAGGCCGCGCGCGCCAAAGGGGCGGCACGGTTCGGCGGCGGCGCCCAGGCCCGGACGGTCACGGATATATTTCTTGAACTCGCCGCCTTGCGCGACACGGATAAGGCTGCGGCATGAGTGAGGAGGTGGCGCGCGTCGGCGTGATTGGGGTTGGGCATTGGGGCCGCAACTTGGTGCGCAACTATGCCCAGCTGCAGGCGCTGGCCGGTTTTGCGGAAGCCGATCCGGAGAGGCAGGCGTGGACACGGCAGAACTATCCACGTGCGACGTGCTATGAGTCGGTGGACGCGCTGCTCGGCGATGAAGACCTCGACGCCGTGGCGATCGCGACGCCGGCGGCAAGCCACGGTGCTTTGGTTTCGCGGGCACTGGACACGAACAAGCACGTGTTTGTTGAAAAACCGTTTTGTTTGGATGTTGCCGAAGGTCGGCAATTGGCGGACCGGGCCGTCGCGCAAGGCCGGGTTTTGATGGTTGGCCATTTGTTGCTCTACCATCCAGCTTTTTGCGCCTTGCAAAGCACCGTGACCAACGGGCATTTGGGACGCTTGCGTTATATCTATTCGAACCGTTTGAGTTTGGGCAAAATCCGTCGCGAGGAAAACGCGTTGTGGTCTTTTGCGCCACATGACATCTCGATGATTTTGGCGCTGACCGGTCGCATGCCGACGCGCGTCGTCGCCAACGGCGGCGCCTATTTGTCCCCATCGGTTGCCGACACGACATTGTCGCACCTGACGTTTCCTGACGATGTGCAAGCGCATATTTTTGTCTCGTGGTTGCACCCCTACAAGGATCACCGTCTGATTGTGGTCGGCACCGACGCGATGGCCGTATTTGATGACGTGTTGTCCGGCGCCGACAAATTGCGGCTTTATCGTCATGACGTCGGTTGGAACGGCAACCTGCCGACGGTCGATCGCGCCGCTGCCGAACCCATTGATTATGACGCGGGCGAACCGCTACGCGCCGAATGCGCGCATTTCTTGGATTGTGTTGGCAGCGGTGCCACGCCGCGATCCGATGCCAACGAAGGGCTGCGTGTGCTCGCCGTTCTAACCGCGTGCCAGCGGGCGCTGGCGCAAAACATGCCGGTCGCCCTTGGACCCGAGGTAACATGAACGCCGCACGGATTCATCCGACCGCCGTGGTTGCCGATGAGGCCGTTATCGGCGACGGGACGCGGGTTTGGCATTTTAGCCATATCATGGCCGGCGCCCGCATCGGCGCGCGCTGCGTCATTGGCCAAAACGTGATGGTCGCGGCCGGTGTCAGGGTTGGCGATGGATGCAAACTACAGAACAATGTTGCGCTTTATGCAGGCGTTGAACTGGAAGACGACGTGTTCTGCGGTCCCAGCATGGTGTTCACCAATGTGTTGACGCCACGCGCGTTCGTCGACCGCAAACAGGAATTTGCCACCACGCGCGTCTGCCAAGGCGCCACGATAGGTGCCAATGCAACCGTTATCTGTGGCGTGACCATCGGCCGCTTCGCGATGATTGGCGCCGGTGCGGTGGTCACCAAGGATGTGTCCGCCTATCAACTGGTTGTCGGCAACCCGGCCCACCCGGCCGGCTGGGTGAGCCGTACCGGCGATCGTCTCGGCGACGATCTGGTCTGTCCACGCACGGGCGCGCGTTATCGTCTCGACGATGGCGTTCTCTCGCCTCTATCCACCGACTGAAATGGGACCGCATATGGTGGCCGACCCGATTCCCTTTGTTGATCTGAAAGCCCAATATGCGGCTTTGAAACCGACGATCGATCAGGCCATTCAAACGGTGCTCGATCACGGCCGCTTCATCTTGGGGCCGGAAGTTGCCACCTTGGAACGTGCGTTGGCCGAATTCAGTGGTTGCGATCATGTCGTCACCGTCGCCAACGGCACCGATGCGCTGATCATTGCTTTGCTGGCCGAGGGCGTCGGGCCGGGCGACGCGGTCTTTCTACCCGCCTTTACATTTCCGGCGACCGCCGAGGCCCCGCTTCTGCTGGGCGCGACACCTGTGTTTGTCGATGTGTGCGCGGATAGCTTCAATATCGACCCGGTCGATTTGACGCAAAAAGTGGGCGCCGTGGCCGCCGGCGGCCGTTTCAAGCCGCGCGCCGTCATCGCGGTCGATTTGTTTGGACACCCGGCCGATTATGCGGCGATCAACCAAGTGGCTGTTGAGCATGGTTTGTTTGTGCTGGCCGATGCCGCGCAAAGCTTTGGCGCCCGGTGCGGTCACACACAGGTCGGCCGTTTGGCGTCCGCCACGGCCACCAGTTTTTTTCCCGCCAAACCGTTGGGTTGCTATGGCGATGGCGGCGCGCTGTTGACCGAAGACCCAGATCGCGCCGCGGCATATCGCGCGATCCGCGTTCATGGGGCTGGCCGTGAAAAGTATGAAATCGCACGGCTCGGTATGAATAGCCGCTTGGATAGTCTGCAAGCCGCGATTTTGTTGGCCAAACTCAAGGTCTATGACGCGGAATTGCGACGTCGTGATGAAATTGCCAAGCGCTATGACGCGGCGCTTGGCGATGTGGTCAAATTGCCGCCCCGCGCCACTGGAGTCGCGGGCGCGTGGGCGCAATACACGATCCGCGTTGACGACCGTGACGACCTGGCCACGCGTTTGCGCGATGTGGGCATCCCGACGGCGATCTATTACCCGGCTCCCCTGCACATGCAAAAGGCGTATGCTAGTTTTGGCGGCGGCCCTGGCAGTTTACCGGTCAGCGAACATTTGGCACGGCATGTGCTGAGCTTGCCGATGCATGCCTATTTGAAAGCCGCGACGCAACAACGCATTATCGATGGCATTCGTGACGCGGCGCATCGGTAGCGACATTGCGTTACGTGTACCGCGCGTCACGGCCAAGTTCCGATCTGCACGTTGGGCGTAAAGGGTTGTCGGCCTTGGCTATTTCGGGGTGACACAGCGGCTTGCATTCGATGTGCTCAACTTTGCCGGCGGCGGCGCGGCGGGTCAGGAGTTTGGCTTGGTGGCGACCAAGACGCAGCCGCTGACGGCCAGGTCTTCGTCGCGCAATGGTCGCAGCGACGCCGCCAATCGCGGCCGAATCGTGCGCACCGCCGCCAACGCGAGGGCGCGCTTATCGGCATCGATGTCGCCCCATCGCGCCGGTGGCAGTTCGTCAGGCACGCCGGCCAACCGGGTAATGCGCAGCGATCCATGCAAACCACTGTGTTCGAGCCATTGGCGCCATGCTGGCCACAACACCCGGTTGGGGCGCCCCGCGCCACGGGTCATCGCCGTATAGAGCCGATCCGTGACGGTAAGAAAAGTCAGCGGATGGCGGCCGGCAAACATGCCGTGGTCGCGCATGTCGATGCGATGGACGAGCGTGCCGCCGGGCTGCAAGGCCTTGGCCATATGGTCCAGCGCCGCCAGCGGATCATAGAGGTGCTCCAGAACGGCGCGCGACAATATCGCCGCGAACGGTTCCGGCGGTCGGAGAAAAAACGCTTCCGCCGGTATGCCATCGTGATAGTGCAAATTTCTGATCGTTGTTTCATCGGGCGGCCCGTCGAACAAATCGGGACGCCCCATCCGCTGTGCCAAGGCCACGTAAATCGGCCGTTGGCGCGCGCTGTCGCGCGCCGGCCGGTAACGATCTATGGCATGAACCGTCGTCGCACCGCCGGCGAGCAGCATTGTGGCGACGCCGAAATTGTCGCCGGGCCCGATTTCGGCCACCGCACCGGTGAAACGCGTACGGTCGGCATAGGCCAGATAGTCGCCGTAAACCCGCTCGATGTAGGTTAGCGACGCCGCAACGTCCAAATCCGCGTGGCGGGTCCCGGATCGGGTGGTCAAGCGGCCATGCGCCAAGCGTCGGCGCGCGCGCCAGTCGTCAACCAGATAGGCGGCGCAGGTCAACGCAATGCTGCGCCGGATCAGCGTTCGGATCATGGCTCGGTTCTCGGCGGCATCTTGATTCTGTGTGACATGGGCGGAAGCCGATCTACAAACACGCAAAATGTGACAACGCGTCGGGCCTTTGCGCAGTGAAATCGGAGCGACAGGTGGACCGCCCGGGCGCACCGGTCACGCAACCGGCGGCCTGTCGCCGTGATGCCATGGACGCCGGGCCGGTCGATGTCATGCATGTCGTCACCGGTCTCGATATTGGCGGCGCCGAGCATCAATTGACCTTGCTTGCCGAGGCAAACATACGCGCCGGCAGGCGTGTCCGCGTGGTCAGCCTGTTGGCCGGCGGCGACTATCGCGCGCGGTTGGAACACGCCGGCGTCGCGATCACAGACCTCGGCATGCGCCGCGGTCGCCCGTCGCTCACGGCCTTGACGCGGCTCATCGGACTGATCCGTCGGCAGCGGCCCAAGGTGCTGCAAAGTTGGTTGTATCATGCCGACCTCTATGCGACGACCGCGCTGCTGTTGTCGGGACGGCGCCGGCGCACGCGGCTGCTGTGGTGCGTGCGCTGTTCCGATATGGATGCCACCCGCTATGGCGCGCCGCTGCGCCTGGTCATGGGCTTGTGCGCGGCTTTGTCGCGCGTCCCCGATGCGATCATCGCCAATGCCGTTGCCGGGCGCGACGCCCACCGCCAGCGCGGTTATCGCGCCCGATCATTTCCGGTCATCGCCAATGGTATCGACACCGACATTTTTCGTCCGGATCCTGTGGCCCGTGCCGCGGTGCGCGCGCAATTGGGCATCGACGCCACGGTGCCCGTGTTGGTGCATGTGGCCCGCGTCGATCCGATGAAGGATCACGCGACATATCTTGCCGCGCTCGATCGCATGCCAAACATCATCGGACTGGCGATCGGCGACAACACGCGAAATCTGCCCGATCATCCACGATTGCGGCGCCTCGGCGCGCGCACCGATGTTGCGCGGCTGATGGCCGCGGGCGATGTGATTGTCTCCAGTTCCGCCTTTGGCGAGGGGTTTTCGAACGCGATTGCGGAAGGCATGGCGACGGGCTTGCCGGCCGTAGCGACCGATGTCGGTGACACGGCCATGATTGTCGGCGACTGCGGGCGGGTGGTGGCGCCAGGTGATCCGGTCGCCCTCGCCGACGCGGTGACGGCTCTTTTGGGCGACGATCCGGCTGCACTGGGGGCGCGTGCGCGCCACCGCATCAAGGCGCAATTCGGCATTGCCGCCATGGTCGCGGCCTACGATGAAATAGCTACGGTCTGACCCATGTGCGGGCTGGCGGGGTTTGTCGATCTGGGTGGTTTGGACACGGATTTGATATTACCGAGGATCGACGCGGCGGTTGCGCGGTTGCGGCCGCGCGGACCGGACGGCGAGGGGCGTTGGCACGACCACTATTGCGCGCTGGGTCATACCCGCCTGGCGATCATCGATCTCAGTTCAAATGGCGCCCAGCCCATGGCCGGCCATGGCGGCGTGATCGTCCACAATGGCGAGGTCTACAACCATCAGTCCCTGCGCGCGGATCTCGCGCGGGCTGGACACCGCTTCCGCAGTCGCTCCGACACCGAAGTATTGCTGGCCGGTTGGCGTCACTGGCATGACGACCTTTTCGACCGTCTGCGCGGCATGTTCGCGTTTGCCTTGTGGGATCCGAATCGCCGCGCACTGGTGTTGGTGCGCGATCGTTTCGGAAAGAAACCTTTGTTGTTTTGGCATGCCAATAACCGCTTGGCGTTCGCGTCTGACTTGGTGGCCCTGGATCACGTACGTGGCGAACGCGCGCCGATCGATCCTGTGGCGTTGCGGCTGTTGTTTACATTGCGTTTCTTGCCCGACCCGGTCGCCATGCGCGCGGGTGTACAGAAACTGCCGCCGGGCCATCTGGCTATCTTCACAGAAGATGGCTTGACGATGCGCCGGTGGTATCAGGGCCCGGACACAACTGCGGCGACCGAGCCCGACGTGGCGGCAGATCAGGCATTGAAGGCCGATTTTGACAGCGCGGTGGCGGACCGGCTGGTGGCCGACGTGCCGGTCGGGGTTTATTTGTCGGGCGGTATCGATTCGGCGCTGGTCGCTGCCTCGGTGGTCGCGCAAGGTGCGCCGGCGCGCAGCTTCACGGTCGGTTTTCGCGGGGCGGCGGCCTATTTCGAAGAACGACCGGCGGCCGCTCATGTCGCGCGTCATCTGGGTTGTGACCACACCGAAGTCGAAGTCGGTGCCGACGACGCATTGGCCGCCATGGATGCCGTGTTCGAGGGTTTGGATGAACCGTTCGGCGATTCATCGGCCCTACCCAGCTATGTGCTGGCGCGGGCAACCCGGGGTCATGTCAAAGTTGTTTTGTCCGGCGATGGCGCCGACGAAGTGTTTGGTGGTTATCGCCGCTATCGGGCCGAACTCTATGCAGACGCGTATCGACGATGGCCGGGCTGGCTCCGCCATGGCGTCATCGAACCGCTTGTCGGCGTTTTGCCCGAGAGTAAGACCTCGCCGCTATTGGAGCATGCGCGCCGCTTGCGGCGGTTCGTTGCCCATGGCGCCAAGCCCGCCGCGGCCCGGCAAGCTGGGTTCTATCGGCTGCTTGATGAAACGGCCCTCGACCAGCTGCTGGGGCCGGCCGAGTCGGTGCCGTTGATCGAACAGACGATGGCGGGGTTGCGCGCGTCAGCGGGCACAGACGACTCGATAAACGCCATGTTGGCCGCCGATATCGCGTTGGTTTTGCCGTCCGATATGCTGGTCAAGGTCGACCGCATGAGCATGGCCAATAGTCTAGAGGTGCGTTGCCCGTTTCTCGATCACCGCGTGGTCGCGCGCGCGGCCGGGCTGCCCGGGCACCGCAAGGTCTCGCGGCACGGCCTGAAACGGGTCTTGCGCGAGGCATTTGCCGACCGCTTGCCGGCGGCGGTGTTTCGACGACCGAAAAAGGGCTTTGAACTGCCCATCGCCGAATGGTTGACCGGCCCATTGGCCGAGCGCACCCGCGCCGCCATTGATCCCGGGCGCCTGCGCCGCCAGGGCTTGTTCAATCCAAAGCTACCGAACGATTGGTATGATGATCTGGTTGCCCGGCGCCGTGACATGTCGGAGGCCCTGTGGACTTTGGTCGCGTTTCAGGCCTGGTGCGACCACCATGACTCGCACGCCACCGCCGTCGCCGCGCAGTGAAGGTTCTCCAACTGAGCGCGGTTGACTTTACCGTTACCCGGTTTTTGCTGCCTCTTATCACGCGCCTGCAAGACGCCGGCCACGAGGTAGTCGTCGCCTGCGCCGACGGGCCGCTATTGGCCCCGGTGCGCGCAGCCGGTGTGGCCGTGGCGCCGGTCCCATTCAGCCGCCACATCGGTGCGCTGGCTAGCCATTGGCGGGCATTTCGCATGCTGGTCGCACTCATGCGTCGCGAGCGATTTGACATCGTCCACGTGCACACGCCGTTGGCGGCCTTTATCGGTCGGCTGGCTGCCTGGCGGGCCGGTGCCCCGTGCATCGTCTATACGGCCCACGGCTTTTACTTTCACGATCGCATGGGGCGCTGCCGGTGGGCCGTCTTTGTCGCCTTGGAATGGTTGGCGGGGCGGGTCACCGACGTGTTGTTCACACAATCTCTGGAAGACGCCGCCGTCGCCCGGCGCTATCACCTGTGCCGCGGCGCAACGATCGAGGCGATCGGCAATGGCGTCGATCCGAACACATTCTATCCCGAGACCGACGAAAAGACACGGTGCGCCACCCGGGGTGCCGTCGGCAGCCGTCCCGGTCGGTGCGTGATTGCGGTGATCGGTCGTTTGGTGGCGGAGAAGGGGTATCCCGAATTGTTTCGCGCCATCAAACATGTCGATGCGGATTTGTGGGTGATCGGCGCGCGATTGGAAAGTGATCACGCCGCCGGCATCGATCACGCTTTGGTCCAACTGGAGTCCGATCCCGATCTCAACGCACGGGTGCATGTGTTGGGCGCGCGCGACGACGTGCCCAACTTGCTGCGCGCCGCCGATTTGTTTGTGCTGCCGTCCCACCGCGAAGGCATGCCGCGCTCGATCATCGAGGCGATGATGACCGGCCTGGCGGTGGTGGCGACCGACATCCGGGGCAGCCGCGAAGAAGTGGTCGATGGCGAGACCGGGTTCTTGGTGCCGGTCGACGACGCTATCGCGCTGGCCGAGGCCCTCAATCGCCTGGTGGCGGACTCAGATTTGCGCGCGGCAATGGGAGCCGCGGGTTACGCCCGGGCGCGGGCACTTTACGACGAAGCTACGGTTATTGACCGGCAAATGGAGATCCTCCGTCTATAGGGCTCAAATCAATGCGCCAAGGATGAAAAGGAATTTCAGGGCCGCCGCGCGGCCCTTTTTCATAGGTTCAATGCCGCGGCCAGGGCGACGACGACGCGGTCGACATCGCTGTCGGCCATGGCCGGAAAGAGAGGCAAACTCAAAGCCCGATCATAATAGGTATGGGCGCCGGGCAGAACCGCCGCGCCATATAGCCGGCGGTAGTAAGGGTGCAGGTGTACCGGCATGTAATGCACCATGGTGCCGATTCGGGCGTCGCGCAGCGTGCGCATCACGTGGCCGCGCTCGATCCCAAGGGCGGCGAAATCGATCAGGGCCACATAGAGGTGCCAGGCTGGACGGCAGTCCGCGACGCGCGTGAGCGGCCGCACATGGGGGCCGAAGCGCGCCAATGCCGCGTCGTAGCGGTTCGCCAACGCGGCGCGGCGCGCGACAAAACGGTCCAATTTTCCGAGCTGGCTCAACCCCAACGCGCATTGCATGTCGGTGACGCGATAGTTCCAGCCCAACTGATCGATCTCGTAGTACCAAGGATTCTCGCGACCACCGCTATCGAACGCCAGATCGGCCTGCTGCAGGGCGTCCGCATCGCGCACCATGCCGTGATGGCGCAGGCGGCGCAGGGCCGCGGCGTGGGCCGCGTCATTGGTCGTCACCGCGCCGCCCTCCCCCATGGCAATGGTCTTGACCGGGTGAAATGAAAACACGCTCAGGTCCGCGTGATGGCCGTCGCCAACCTGATGGACCGTGCTGTCACAGACATAGGCTGTACCGATGGCATGGGCGGCGTCCAGAATGACGGCCATATGGTGTTTGCGGGCGATCGCGGCGATGGCGGACAGGTCGCTCGCTTGGCCATTCAGTTGCACCGGCACAATCGCGCGGACCGGCGGGCCGCCGTCGCTGGCACTGCGGGCAATGGCCTCCGCCGCCGTTGTCGCCGTCATCAGACCAGTGTCCGGCGCGACATCGGCAAAGACGACGTCGGCGCCAACAAAACGCACGGCATTCGCTGTCGCGGCAAAAGTGAGTGTCGGCACGATGACCCGATCGCCGCGACCGATGCCGAGCGCAGCCATGGCCAAATGCAGGCCGGCAGTGCCGCTGGCGCAGGCGACCGCGTGTTCGGCTCCAACCTGGCTGGCTAAGGCGGCTTCGAACTGCGCCACCATCGGTCCGGTGGTCAGCCAATCGCCGCGCAACACAGCGACCACGGCGGCGATATCGTCGTCTTCGATGGTCTGGCGACCATAGGGCAGGAAATCAGGCGTGGGCGCGGCCATGTCGAAACGCGTCAGCGCGGCGCCACTTGCCGAAAGCTCCACTTCACCGTGGCGCCGTCGGCGCCGGCGCGGCCGGTAATCATGATCTGTTCGCAGCGTCTTTGGATTCCGCCGGCGCCGAAATAAACACTGGGGTTGACACCCAGGCTGCCACCGGCGGCGCGAAACTGCCAGCCGCCGCCGCTGGGCAAGCGCAGCAGAGCCATTTGGCCATTCTGCGCCATGGACACCTGGACCGTGGGGTGTAGGTGAAAGCGAATTGTGAACGGCCGCCCCGGGTCGGATGGCGGCGGCTGGTCGCCGACCGGCTGCAGACTGTCTTCGCCCCGCAGGTCATGGCCTTCACTATCGATGTAGAGGCGCCGCCGATGGGTGAAGCCGAAATTGGCGACATAGCCATCATGCGCCATGTCCAGCCACACCGAGCCGTCCTGTTCATGCCGATCGCATGTGACTCGTCGGGGTTGGCGACCAATTCGCCCATCGCGGCCGAATTGACAGGAATTGGTGTCATCGATGGTCAGGGTCGAATGCGCCGCGGTCGACCGCAAGGCGTTTGCCCAAACCTCTGGCTGCCCCCAGGACGGGCCGCAATTGACGATCACCCGATCCTTGCCGACACACATTTCGAAACTCAAGGTGCCGGCATGAACATGTTCCGGAAGAGCCGCTGGCCGGCCACTGTCGACCAAAAAGCTTGTACGGCGGGCCGCGATTCGCTGATAGCCAAAATGGGGCGCATTCGACAGTGGTTTGCCCTTGGCATCGGAAATTGCCAGGGTCGCGGTGACCATGGTGGCGTCGTCTTCACCTGAGTCATTGAAATTGCCAAGCCCGCCGTCGGCGTAGCGCATCATCCGCAGCATGGGCGCGCCACGATCGATGGCGCGAATCAGCGCCTCGGGAATCGGGTGTTTGATGACCTCCAATAGCCCGCGAATGTCGGCGAGATCAGCCAGCACGCGCCGCAAAATACGCGGCGATCGCTCCACATGTCCGCCATCGCTCAACAGCTGTTGTTCCACCTCATGTTCAACCAGGCGCAGGGTCGCCGTCAGATGCCGTTGGCGCCGCGCCAGTCCCAAGATACCGAACAATAAGCCGCGCAATGCCGCGATACGACGGGCGCCGGCCACGTCATTTTTGGCCACGCGCAACAAATGTCGCTCCTGTCGCGCCAGCGACTCCAGGAATGCCCGATGAAACGCGTGGTCGGCACCGCCCAGGATGAAATTGGCGTTGGTGATCCACGCGGCGACTCGCCGACCAAGGATGTCGGCACGCCATATCATCGGTTGCCAGTCGCTGAATGTTGTCAGCCAGTCGGCCACCATGGCGCGGGCGTGGCGGCGCGCCGCCTCACCGCCGCTGGCCTTGAAGTCGCGGAGCCATTCGAAGGCATGAAGTTCCTCGCGCCACGCATCGGTGGCGTTGGCGGCCAGCCACGGTACGCGATTGGGTGCGACGATGGACTGGCCGGCAAATTCGTACTGACCTTGAAACAGGGCGTTGCCGTGACCGGGATCACCCGGCCACGGGTCGGGCGGCGACAGCGACACCCGTTGCGGTACGCGCCCCGCCAATGTCCAGCGATACAGTTTGCTGCGGAATACCGTGCCACGTAGCGAACGCGGCGCGCCAGAGGCAATCCGTGTCGGTTGCGGTAACGGCGCAAGACCATCGCTGGTGGTCGGTTGCGGTGTGAGCGGTTGTTCGTTGCTGTCGGGTTCAGCCATGCGCCGGCTCAGCCCCGCAACGCGGCAATATTGGCAGCATAGGCACTGCTGCCGCCGGCAAATGTCGCCGTTCCCGCCACCAAGACGTTGGCGCCCGCCGCGATCGCCTTGGGCGCTGTTTCCGTGGTGATGCCGCCGTCGACTTCCAAATCGATGACGCGGCCACTGCTGTTGATCATGCTGCGCACGGTGCGAATTTTCTCGACCTGGCTCTCGATAAACTGCTGGCCGCCAAAGCCGGGATTGACGGTCATCACCAAAATCAGGTCAACCATGTCAATCACAGGCAGTATGGCATCGGCGGGTGTTCCCGGATTTAAGGATACGCCAGATTTCTTGCCCAGCGCATGGATCATTTGCAAAGTTCGGTGCAGGTGCGGTCCAGCCTCGACATGGACGGTGATGATGTCGGCGCCGGCGTCCGCGAACGCCGGGACCATTGCATCGACCGGCGCAACCATCAAATGAACATCAAACGGCAAGGCACTGTGGTCGCGCAACGCCGCGACGACCGCCGGTCCGATGGTCAAATTGGGCACGAAATGCCCGTCCATAATGTCGACATGAATGAGATCAGCGCCGGCCTTGGATACCGCGCGCACGTCTTCACCCAGCCGAGCAAAATCTGCCGCCAGAATCGACGGGGCAATGCGCACCGCTGATGACATTAGAAGGAAGTACCAGCTTACGAGATGCGCTTCAAGCGGGCCGCGTAGAAGCCGTCCATACCGCCCATTTCGGCCCAGTGGCATGGCAAAGTACGCAAACATCCGTCGGCCGCGATCAGGCCCTTGAGACCGTCGATCTCGCCCAGCCGAATCGGGTCTCGGGCGAGTCGCGGTTCGGTCGCGCACAGGGCATCGATTTGCATCGGGCCCTCTTCGGGCTGTAACGAGCAGGTCGTGTAAACGAGTGTGCCGCCGGGCGCCACCATCGCCGCCGCGGATCGCAACAAAACACGCTGTGTGTCGGCCAGTTGGGCGACGTCGCCGGCCGACTTGTTGTACGCGATGTCCGGGTGTCTACGAATCGTGCCGGTCGCCGTACAGGGCGCGTCAAGCAACACAAACTTGGCTGGCCGTGTCGGCCGCCAATCCGCGATGTCGCCAATCACGATCTTGGCGTCAAGCCCCAACCGGTCGAGATTCTGCCGCAAGCGCGCGCCACGGGACGGCGATCGATCGACCGCCACGACGTGGCCGCCGGCGGCCGCCAATTGCGCGGTCTTGCCGCCCGGCGCGGCGCACAAGTCAAGCACGGTCTCGCCCGCCGGTATGTGCAGCAAGCGCGCTGGAATGGCCGCGGCGGTGTCTTGAACCCACCAAGCACCGGCTGCAAATCCCGGCAGGTTTTCGACCTGCCCGGCATCGACCAAACGCAAACTCCCGGTCGGCAATCGCACCGCGTCTGGAAATAACGCCGCCGCCTCGGCCGGCGCGCGCGGTGTCAAATCCATCGGTGGCTCGCGCATGTGCTGCGTTGCGATCGCGCGCGCGTGGTCGTCGCCATACGCGGCCGACCAGGTTTGCCAAAGCCACGCCGGCGTGTTCAGCCGCGCCGCGTCTTGCGCCGCCACCCAACCGGGACCATCGTGGCTGATCCGGCGCAACACCGCGTTGACAACGCCCTTGAACCGGTCGGCACCGCGCGACGTCACCAGATCGACGGCGGTCGAGATCGCGGCGTGGGCCGGCGTATCAAGAAACAGCAATTGAGCTGCGCCCAGGCGCAACGCCGCGTGCGCGGTTCGCGCGCGGGCGGGCAGCGGTTTCGACAGGCAGTGATCGAGAACCGCATCGATTTGACCGCGCCGGCGGAGCACCGTGGTCACCAACAAGCGGGCGAACGCCCTGTCGCGTGGGCTCAGTTGGGTGAGATCACCATGGCCTGATAACGCCTCGCCCAACGCCAGGCGGCGGTGGCAAACCGCGTCGAGTACGTTCACTGCAATCCGGCGCGCGTCCGGCGTGCGCCCGTTCATGGGCGCATGTGGGTAAACACGTCAACCGCCGTCATCCCCACGGTCCGGCCGCGCCGGCCATCTCGCGCAAGCGGCGAATGCGGTTCTCTGTGCGCGGATGGGTCGAAAACAAGCCATCCATTTTATGCGCGTGCAGGGGGTTGATGATAAACATATGGGCGGTCGCCGGGTTGCTTTCGGCGGCGTGATTGTCAATCCGCGCAGCGTGGCCATGGATCTTTTCCAGCGCGTTGGCCAGCCACAGCGGTTGGCCCGAGATCTCGGCCCCGATCCGATCCGCTTCATATTCCCGCGCCCGGCTGATCGCCATTTGCACCAGTGCGGCCGCCATCGGAGCCAGGATCATGACCAATATCACACCCACAATTCCCAGCGGATTGTTGCGGTTGTTGCCAAAAAACAACGCGAAGTTCGCCAGCATGGAGATCGCGCCGGCGATCGATGCCGTGATCGTCATGATCAGTGTGTCGCGATTGCGGATGTGGGCCAATTCATGGGCCATGACCCCGGCCACTTCCTCGTCGCTGAGCCTTTTGAGTAATCCGGTGGTGGCGGCCACCGCGGCGTTGTCCGGGTTTCGGCCGGTTGCAAACGCATTGGGCTGATCATTGTCGATGATATAGACCTTGGGCACGGGCAGGCCGCCGCGCTCCGCCAACTGCGCGACTATGCCCGTCAAGCCCGGCGCGCTCTGCTGGTCGACTTGGCGCGCGCCGTACATGCGCAACACCATTTTGTCGGCGTTCCAATACGCGAAGCCGTTCATCGCCAGTGCGATGGCCAAGGCGATCATCATGCCGGCTTCGCCGCCGAGCATGTAGCCGATGGCCAAAAACAAACCTGTCATGGCGGCCAGCAAGACGGCCGTGCGGGCATAGTTCATCATGGTGTCGTATATTGGCTCCGGTCTGACATTCTTGCGGGATCGCGCCTTTATTTGGGGCGCGGCGCACGACCAATCAACGCGCAATCGTCCGCCAAAAGTTTGGCTTGTTGTCGCGCGCCTGGCCATTATGTATGCGCCATGGGACACAATCAAAGGCCCGCCCAGTCGCCGCGCCGGCCACGCCCGCAAGGGGCCGAGGACACCGACCGCACCGCCAGTGGTGGCAAAGACGAGGCGAAATGCGAAACGGAAATCGGTGGCGTTGAGGGGCCGGATCCAACCCGCTACGGTGATTGGCAGCACAAAGGCCGGGTGTCTGACTTCTGACCTGATCGATGGGCGCTGCCGCCCCGAACCATGGTCGCGATTTTGGCCAATCGGCGGTGAAAGTTGCGCTGGTGCCGACAAGGCTATGTAATAGCTGAATTATGTGCGGGTCACGGGGCAAGCCGGCCCGCGTCAATTTGTCATTGTGGCGCGGCAGCCGAATTGTGCGAGCGGGAGTGAAATCTGGGCCGGGTAAGTCGGCGCGGACCTTGTTGGTCAAGCGGACGTTGACGGCCGGCGCGATCGCGGCCGCGATTCTGCTGGGAGTTGGCGCATGCGCCAATGGCGGGGCGGCCGGGCGGCCGGCACCGGAATCGCTGCAATCCTTGATCAGAATATCGGATGCCGGTGATCCGGCCGCGGCGACCGCCATCGGCCAAAGTTACGAAATGGGGATCGGAGTCAAGACAGATCCGGCGCGTGCCGAAACCTGGTACCGCCGCGCGGGCGCGATGGGCGATCCCTTGGGTCAGTACCTGCTGGCGCAGCTGCTTGAGAATGGCCGCGCCGGCGCGCAAGACATCGGCGCCGCGGCATCATGGTACCTGGCGGCGGCGCGGCAGGGCCACGCGCCGTCACAAGCGGCTTTGGGGCGACTGTATGACCATGGCGCAGGCGGATTGCCGCAGGATCCGGTCAAGGCGGCGCAATGGTATGCGTTGGCCGCGTCGGCGTGGGATGCCAGCGGGCGCTATCCTCTGGGCTCGGTCTATGCCACCGGGCGGCCGACCGCATTGTCGGGCGCCGGCGCTATCGAATGGTATCGTCGGGCGGCGCGCAGGGGTATCGCCGAAGCGCAATTCGACTTGGCCCAAGCCTATGAATCCGGCGCGGGAGTCGGCCGCGATCTTGGCGCGGCGCGTGATTGGTACCGCAATGCGGCCGCCCAAGGAGACGGGCGAGCAGCGGCGGCGCTCGTTCGTCTCGATGGGCTTGAGCTGGAGCCTGTAGCGTTCGCGGCCGAACCGTCCGATGCCGCTGAGCGTGCCGTGGCCGGTAATACCGACGCGCGGATGCCACCCGCGCCCGCGCCCGCCAACGAACTGGCGGCGCCTCCGCCCGAAGGCAACAATGCCCGGCCGATCATCAGCGATATGGCGTCAGTTTCGTCAGAAGCCTCAGCGGCCGCCGACCGCGCACCGGTCGCGGCGGCAGTCGGGCCGCGCGTCCATTTGGGATCTTTCCGCGCCCGTGCCAACGCCGCGCTTGGTTGGGGCAAATTGCTCAAAGACAACCGTGATCTTCTCGGCGCTTATGACATGATCCTCGAGGCCGTGGACTTGCCCGCAAAGGGGCCCTTTGTTCGCCTCTATGTCATCGCCGATGGGCAGGCCGCGGCCAATGGTCTGTGCGCAGATCTGGCGCAGCGTGGCCTCTATTGCCACGCCGAAACCGTGGTGTCACAGTGATCGCCGGCGCGTTGGCGCCAGACTATTCGCCACAGGCATAGACCTTGCTTTGGTCAAAAACGATACGAATATGGGCGCGTTCAATGTCGCATACGGCCAGGCACGCGGCCGTGGTCGCGTCTTCCGCCGACAGGATCCGAGAGCTGTCATAGGGCACCGGCGCTGTCTTGAAACAGCCTTCCTCACCCTCTTTTAATGTCAAACGTTCGCCGACACAGCCACCGGCGCCGCCGTCCAAATAAAACGTGATGTCGGGGTGCACCCACGCGACCTTGAAGGCATTGGTCACACAGACCTCGCCGTTGGCGCGCACCGGCCCAGCCAATACGGGACTGACGCCGGCGCACCACGCGAGCGCCGCCAGCGCCATTGTCGATCGTCGCATTGCGACTACCGGTTCATCCGGTTTTCAACCAGATCGTCGACCACGGCGGGTTCGGCCAACGTCGACGTGTCGCCCAGTTGGTCATGTTCGTTGGCGGCGATCTTGCGCAAGATCCGGCGCATGATCTTCCCGGAGCGGGTCTTTGGCAGACCGGGCGCCCATTGGATCAGATCCGGCGTGGCGATCGGACCGATATCTTGGCGCACCCATTTGACCAGTTCCTTACGCAGCTCTTCGTTCGGCTCCTCGCCGGCAATCAGGGTGACATAGGCGTAAATGCCTTGGCCCTTGATGTCGTGCGGAAAACCGACCACGGCGGCTTCGGCCACTTTGTCGTGGGCGACCAGAGCACTTTCCACTTCTGCCGTGCCCATGCGGTGGCCCGAGACGTTGATCACGTCGTCGACCCGGCCGGTGATCCAATAATAGCCGTCTTCGTCACGACGGCAGCCATCGCCGGTGAAATACATGCCTTTATAGGTACGGAAATACGTCATCATGAACCGTTCATGATCGCCGTACACCGTGCGCATTTGACCGGGCCATGAATCGCCAATGCAAAGATTTCCTTCGCACGCGCCGTTCAGGGCTTTGCCTTCCGCATCGACGATGACCGGACTGACACCAAAAAACGGTCGCGTCGCCGAGCCCGGCTTCAGCGCCGTCGCGCCCGGTAGCGGCGTGATCAAAATGCCACCGGTCTCGGTTTGCCACCAAGTATCGACAATCGGGCACCGGCGATCACCGACCACCTCGAAATACCACATCCACGCTTCCGGATTGATCGGCTCGCCGACGCTGCCGAGTACCCGCAGGCTATCGCGCTTGGTGCGTTTGACCGGGCCGTCGCCGTCACGCATCAACGCGCGAATGGCAGTCGGTGCGGTATAGAAAATGCTGACATTGTGTTTGTCGCATACCTGCCAGAAGCGCGATGTGTCGGGATAATTGGGCACCCCTTCGAACATCAGCGTGGTCGCGCCGTTGGCCAAGGGGCCGTACAAAATGTAACTGTGGCCGGTCACCCAGCCGACATCAGCCGTGCACCAGTAGATATCGTCCGGGTGGTAGTCGAACACATACTGATGGGTCATGGCGGCATAGACCAAATAGCCGCCGGTGGTGTGCAAGACCCCTTTGGGTTTGCCGGTCGAACCCGACGTGTAGAGAATAAACAGCGGGTCTTCGGCGTTCATCTCTTCGGGCGGACAGTCAGTCGACGCGCTTGCGGCGGCTTCGTGGTACCACACGTCGCGATCGGCGTTCCAGCCGACATCGGCGCCGGTTCGTTGCACCACCAATACTTTTTCGACCGACGTTACTTCGGGCCGCTGCAGCGCCTGGTCGGTGTTGCTTTTCAGAGGCACTTTGCGGCCGCCGCGCAAACCTTCATCGGCGGTAATGACGATGTTTGAATCACAATCGTGAATGCGTCCGGCCAGCGCATCGGGCGAAAAGCCGCCAAACACAACCGAATGGATGGCGCCGATGCGCGTGCATGCCAACATGGCGTAAGCAACTTCGGGCACCATCGGCATGTAGATTGTGATCCGGTCGCCCTTCTTGGCGCCAACGCTCTTCAACACATTGGCGAAGCGGCAGACATGGTCGCGCAATTCGCCATAAGTGATCTTTTCATCTTGCGACGGGTCGTCGCCTTCCCAAATGATCGCCACCCGATCCGGCGTCTTGTCCGCATGCCGGTCGACGCAATTGGCGCTGACGTTGAGCGTACCGTCGTAAAACCATTTGATCGAAACATTGTTCGGATCAAACGAGACATCTTTGACCTTGGTAAAGGGCTTTATCCAATCAACGCGTTTGCCCTGTTCGTCCCAGAACCCCTCCGGGTCGTCGATGGACTGCTGATACATGCGCTGATAGCCGTCTTTGTCGATCAGCGCGTGTTTGGCCACCTGTTCCGGCACCGGAAAAATATGGGTCTCGGTCATGGCGATGTTCCCCAAAATGGCTTTGTTGTGGATGGCCCTGATTATGAGGCGTCTTGTATGGCGGCGTCCACCACGCCTTGGCGGCGCTCACGTGCCGTGTCGAAAGATCTCGCCCTTTTCGATGACAATCGGAACCGGCGTCAGGCGCGCGCCGCGACACGGGCCCGCGAGGCAGGCGCCGTCTTCGATGCGAAAGCGCGCCCCATGATTGGCACACAGCAGCGCGCTTCGCTCGCGGGTCAGGAATCGCCCCTCGATCACGTCCAACGGCAGGTGCGCATGAGGGCAATCGTTGACATAGGCAAAGGCGCGATCGCCCTGCCGCACCACGATCGTGCCCGGTGCCCATGGATCATTCGGATCATCGATACCGATCGCGTCACCGTCCGCCAAATCGGTGAGCGCGCACAGCCGACGTGTCACGTGCGCGCAAGTCCTGCCATGTCGCACAGCAACGCCCAATGATCTTCGCTGACCGGCATCACCGACAGACGGGTATGGCGCACCAATGCCAATTCGCCGAGCCGCGGTTCTTGTTTGACCGCGGCCAGGGTGACCGGTGTCTTGACCGGGGTCACCGGCGCCACGTCCACCATGATGAAGCGGCCGCTTTCATCCGACGGATCGGGATACGCTTCGCGCACGATCTCCATCACGCCGACGATCTGCTTTTCGTTGACCGAATGATAAAAGAACGCCCGATCCCCAGACTTCATGGCGCGCATGTTATTCGCTGCTTGGTGATTGCGCACACCATCCCACTCCGTCCGGCCGTCGCGGACCAAATCGCCCCAGGAATAGGCGCCAGGTTCCGATTTCATCAGCCAATAGGCCATCGCCATTCGCTCCCCCGTGTCTGCCGGTCCATCCGGCCGCGGCCCGGCACGATAGTCTACGGGACGGCCCTGTCAAAGCACCCATCCGTTGGGGCGAGTTGACCCCGGCCCGGCCTGTGTCTATCAAGCGGATCCACGTCTCCATCGACGAAAGCATCCGCGTGTCCAAATCCGGCTCAGCAACAGGCGATATTATTGTGTTGGCCCAAGACCTGGTTCGCTGCCCTAGTGTCACGCCAGACGACGCCGGCGCGTTGGATGTGCTGGTTGCGGCGCTCGAACCGCTGGGTTTTGCTTGTCATCGCTTGCGGTTTGCGGCGCCGGGGACCGAGCCGGTCGAGAATCTTTATGCGCGATTGGGCACGGAGGCCCCGCACTTCTGCTTCGCCGGCCATACCGACGTGGTGCCCGTCGGCGCGGCCACCGAATGGTCGACAGATCCGTTCGCGGGCGTGGTCCGTGATGGCATGCTCCATGGCCGTGGCGCCACCGACATGAAGGGCGCCATCGCCGCTTTTGTCGGTGCGGTCGTACGATTTCTCGATCAACGCGGCGATCGGCTGGCCGGTTCGATCAGTCTGCTGATCACCGGCGATGAAGAGGGCCCGGCCGTCAACGGAACCCGCAAAGTGCTGGACTGGCTGAAGACGCGCGGTGAGCACATCGATTATTGCGTGGTCGGCGAGCCGACCAATCCGACCACGCTCGGCGAAATGACCAAGATTGGCCGGCGCGGCAGCCTGAACGGCACCTTGACCGTCCATGGCAACCAGGGTCACGTCGCCTATCCGCATTTGGCCGACAATCCGATCCCGCGTTTGGTCGCCGCCCTCGCGGCGTTGGACGCGTTGCCCCTGGACGAAGGGACCGAGCATTTCCAACCGTCCAATCTGGAGATCACGTCGGTTGATGTCGGCAACGCGGCCAGCAATGTCGTTCCCGGCAGCGCCGTCGCCCGTTTCAACGTCCGGTTTAACGATCTGCATACCGGCGCCAGCCTGGCGGACAGGTTTCGAAAGTTGTGCAGCCGGTACGCGGGCCGGCATGATCTGGACATCGCGATCTCGGGCGAAGCGTTTCTAACCCCGCCGGGACCCTTGTCGAGCGTGGTGGTCGATGCCGTGACGGCCGTCACCGGCACTGCGCCAGAGCTCAGCACCAGCGGCGGTACATCGGATGCGCGCTTTATCAAGGATATCTGTCCGGTGGTCGAATTTGGGCTGATCAGTCGCAGCATGCACAAGATTGATGAGTGCGTTGCGGTTGACGACATCGTCCGGCTCAGTGCGATCTATCATGAAATCCTGTGCCGAGCTCTGCCGTGATTTTGCCTGATCGGCGCGAGATCGTTTATGCCTTGTATGGGGCCTGGCGCCTGCTGCTGCTCGATGCCAGCGGCATGCGCTTTTTCAACATCACAGTCGAAGGCTTTTGGCGATCGTTTGTCGCGATCGCGCTGGTCATGCCGGTTTATGCGGCCAACAGTTTGGCCAGCTACGGCACGGTCGAAACCGACCTGTCGCCCGGCGGCTGGGTCGCTTTTCGCTCATTGCAGGTGGTCATCAGCTGGACTGTCTATGTGCTTACGATGAGCGTGGTGACACGGGTTTTGGGGCGCTTCGACAATTACGCCGGCCTGATCATCGCGATGAATTGGATGGCCGTGCCGCAATCCGTGATCTTCATGACATCGGCGATTTTGAGTCTGATTGTGCCGCGCGACGTGGCCGCATTCATAGAGTTCGTAGTGTTATGTGTGATGTTGTTCTACGACGCCTATGTCGCGCGCGTGGCCCTGGAGATCAATCTCGCTCAAGCCATCGGGGTCGCGATTATCGGCCTGCTTATCATGCTGCTGGTTTTGGGCCTGATGATCGGGCCGGCATGAGCAGCACAGGCGACGCGCGCGGTCGCGCGATCGGCCTTTTTTTGTTTGCGTTGTTTCTGATCGCGGCGATGGAGGCGGCGGCCAAGGCCCTCAGTGCCAGCTTTCCGGTCTTGCAGATTGTTTGGGCGCGTTATGTCTTCCATCTGCTATTTATCCTGCCACTGATTGCCCACCATGGCATCGCGCGGACGTTGCGCACGAGGCATCCGGTTGGGCAAATCACGCGATCATTCTTTCTGCTTGGCATGACCGGCCTCCTTTTCTACGCCATCCGCAAGGTGCCCCTGGCCGACGCCACGTCGATACTTTTCCTCGCACCGTTGATGGTGACGGCCCTATCGGCGGTATGGCTGCAAGAACATGTCGGACCGCGACGCTGGGTCGCGGTGGCGATCGGATTTGTCGGTGCCATGATCATATTGCGGCCGGGCGCCTCGGTGTTTTCCGTTGGCGCCGTACCGCTGCTGGGGGCCGCCGTTTGTCTTGCCATGTACCAAGTGCTGACCCGGGTGGTGAGCCAAATTGATCCCCCGATGACCACGCTCACCTATACCGGCGGGATTGGTATTTTGCTGTCGTCGTTCGCCCTGCCCTTTGGTTGGCAAACGCCAGATTTGTATGGTTGGTTGGCGCTGGCGGGTGTCGGCGCGTTGGGCGCCGCCGGCCAGTACGCCTTCATTCGCGTTTACGAACGGGTGCCGGCGTCGGCGCTGGCGCCGTTCGGCTATATTCATCTGTTGTGGGCGACCGGTTTCGGGTTTTTGCTGTTTGGCAACTTGCCGGATCGGTGGACCGTGTTGGGCGCGGCGGTTATCAGTGGAAGCGGCCTGTATGTTTATCACCGCGAATCGGTCTCGCGACGTCGGCAAACGGCGGTTGAGGCCGACGGTTAAACGGAAGATCGCCATCGTCGGCTGTGTGCTGTTCGGTTGGGTGGCGTCGACCGCCGCCGACGATCACGTCACCGTACATATTGGCGTGACCCTGTTTGACGGCACTGGCGCGCCGCCGCTAGGCGACGCGGCGGTGGTCGTTCGGGACGATCGCATTGCCGCCGTCGGCCGGCGGCAAGACCAATCCGTGCCGTCCGAGGCGCGCGTGATCGACCATTCGGGACGCTGGATGATTCCCGGTCTCATCGACGCGCACGTTCATCTCACCCACTCGGCCAGCCTTTACACCCAACCGGGTGGCCTCGACCTGCGCGCCTATCGCGCCATCGCCGATGAGCGCGCGCGCACCCGCGCGACCTTGCACGATACCTTTGCGCGCTATGTGGCAAGCGGGATCACCGGCGTCGTCGATCGCGGTGGCGCCTGGTGGAGTCTGGACAATCGCGACTTGGCCGGGCAGCTCCGTCCACAACATCCGGCGCCGCGCGTCGTCGTCGCCGGCCCCATGCTTGCTACGTACCAGCCGACAAACTTTGCTGGCGATGAACCGTCGGCTTGGCACGTCGAAACCGCCGCGCAAGCGCGGGCGGCAGTCGCCGCTTTGGCGGCGCGCGGGGTTGATATGGTCAAGGTGCATTTTCTGCCCACCGGCCCTCTCGCCGACGCCATGGCATGGTTCGAGGCGGCCGTTGATGCCGCGCGCAAGGCCGGCCTGCGCGTCGTTGTCCACGCCACGGACGCGGCGCTGGCGCGCGCCGTTGTCGAGGCCGGCGCCGACGGCTTGGTGCACAGTATCGACGATCGCGCTGTGTCAGCGACGGAAGCAACTTTGTTGGCAGCACGGGGCACGGTCTATACGACGACCTTGTTGGTCCATGAAGGTTATCGGGAAGTTTTTCGCGACGGCGTGCGCTTCAGCGCCATGGAGAAGCGCCTTGGCGATCCAGATGCCATTGATAGCCTCGACGACTTGGCGTCCATTCCCAGGCGCGCTTTGCCCGCCTGGCTTGGCCAACTGCGTTATGGCCGCGGTGGACGGCTCGCGACGCGCGCGCGTTTGCCTTATTACCTGGCCCGCGATACCGCTCACGTCATGGCCGAGAATTTGCGCCTATTGGTGGCGGCGGGTGTCATCATTGCCGCCGGCACGGATGCCGGCACGGTCGGCAATTTGCATGGCCCGTCATTGCATCGCGAGCTGGCGTTGATGGTCGATGCCGGTTTGACACCGGCGCGCGTCCTGGTGGCCGCGACCCAGGGGGGTGCCGCGGCGATGGGCCGCAGCGGTGATTTGGGCACGATCACGGTTGGGAAGCTTGCCGATATGGTGGTGTTGAACGCGGATCCGCTCGCCGATATCGCCCATGCCGGCGATATCCACCGGGTCATCATTGGCGGCCACAGTTACGATCCCGCCGCGATTGCCAAACATTTGGCACACTAATCGTCGTGGCGCCCGTCATAGTCGACGGCGGCGAGATAGAGCCCGTGCGCGGGGGCGGCGGGACCAGCCTGGGTGCGGTCGCGGGCGGCAAGGACTTCGGCGATGGCCTCAACCGGCCACTTGCCCTCGCCAACCAATGCCAGACTGCCGACCATATTGCGCACTTGATGATGCAGAAATGATCGGGCGCTGGTGGCGATGGTGATGGTCGTGCCGTCGCACCACACGTCAAGGCGGTCGAGGGTCTTGACCGGCGACTTGGCCTGACATTCGGCGGCGCGAAAACTGGTAAAATCGTGACGGCCGCACAGGCTTTGTGCCGCACTGTGCATGGCTATTTCGTCGAGCGGCCGCGCCAGCCACCACGCGCGCTTGCGGCGCAGCGCCAACGGCGCGCGGCGATTGACGATGTCATAACGGTAGTGGCGGCGCGTCGCGGAAAAGCGGGCATGAAAGTCGTCGCCGACCATTTCGGCGGCCAGCACGACGATGGCGCGCGGCCGCACATGCGCGTTGATCGCATCGCGCACTGTTTTCGGGTCGTGAGTCTTGCTCAAATCGACATGGGCGACTTGGCCCTCGGCGTGGACACCGGCGTCGGTGCGGCCGGCGGCGACGATGGTTGCCGTGTCACCACAAAACGCCGTGACAGCTTGTTCCAAGGCGCCCTGGACCGATGGGCCGCTGGTCTGACGCTGCCAGCCGACCAACCCGGTGCCGTCATATTCCAGGGTCAGCTTGTAACGCGGCATGGGGCTTGTTCGCGCCGCGATTCTAAGCCGGCGTCTTGGCGCCCGGGCGAAACGTATCGCGGTCGGCAATCAGCACGATAACCTCCTTACCGCAGGCTTCCAGCGCTTCGGCAAGTTGATTGATCTGCTCCTTGCGCGCCGCGTCACGGAGCCGGCGCACATCCTTTTTGCGTAGGCCGAGCATGCGTGCTAAGGCGCCATTGTCGATATCGCCCGCCTCCATGGCTTGATTGAGCGCCGCCTTGGCCGCGATCGTGATGTCCAGCGGCACCAGGACCTCGTGTGGGCGGCGCGGCGACGCGCGCGGCAAATCGCGGCTGCGCCTGAGCCATGCCATCGCGGCAAGGCGGATGGCGTCCTTGGCAGCTTCAAAGGCATCTTCCCAATCAGCGCCCCGGGTGGTGACATCGGGGAAATCACGAAACGTTACCCGGGTCTTGCCATTGGCGCCGGGTTCCGACTCAAAAATGGCGGGATACAAGAAACTATCCATGGGGTTCCTAAGGGTTGGATACGGCAAGCTGCAGGCCTGCCTCCAGGGGGTGGCCGCGCAACACTTCGGCGGCGTCCATAACCCGCTTGCCGGGGCGTTGGATGCGGGTCAGGCGCAAAGCACCTTGGCCACATGCGATTGTCAGTTGATCGTCGACCAAGGTGCCCGGCATGGCATCGCGCGCGGGGGATGCCGTCGGCATGGCCATCAGCACTTTCCAGCGATCGTTACCGACACGAAACCACGCTCCGGGATGGGGGCTCAGCGCGCGGATCTGGCGCGCCAAGCTTTCGGCGTCTTGGCGCCAGTCTAACGGCTCGTCTTCACGGGTCAGTTTGCGGGCATATGTGGCGCCCGCGTCCGGCTGCGGGGTGGCGTCTAAGTCGTTGGCTGCCAGGCGATCGAGGGCCGTAACGATCAGCTCGGCGCCGACGGTGCGCAGCCGATCGTGGAGCGTACCTGCGGTGTCGTGCGTGCGAATCGGCAGCGCCGCACGAAGCAACATCGGGCCGGTATCCAGGCCTTCATCCATGCGCATGATCGTAATGCCGGTTTCCGCATCGCCGGCCATGATCGCCCGTTGGATCGGCGCCGCGCCGCGCCAGCGCGGCAACAACGAGGCATGGATATTGATGCAGCCAAGCCGGGGTGCGTCGAGCACAGGTTTGGGCAGGATCAAACCATACGCGGCCACCACGGCGATATCGGCCCGCAAGTCGGCAAACGCCGCCTGGGCGTCTGAATCACGCAAACTCTTCGGCGTGGCGACGGTCAAGCGGTGTGCGGCGGCCGCGTTGTGGACAGGGCTGCAACGACGTTGCTTTCCCCGACCGGCCGGGCGCGGCGGCTGCGTGTAGACGCAAACCAGTTCCTGGCCGGCGTCGCACAAAGCGTCGAGCGCCGGTACGGCAAACTCCGGCGTGCCCATAAATATGACACGCATGGCGGGTTACAGAACGGGTGCATTGGCGGGCGTTTTCGGCGCCGGCGCCTGTTTCTTGCCCTTGGCCAGGCGACGCAAGATCATGTCCCGCTTGAGCCGCGAGATATGGTCGACAAACAGGCGGCCATCCAAATGGTCGATTTCGTGTTGCACGCAAGTGGCCAGCAGGCCGTCGGCCTCAATTTCCCGCGCGGTGCCATGTTGGTCCATATAGCGCACCCGTACCACCGCCGGCCGTTCGACATCGGCGAATTGTTCAGGCAGCGAAAGGCAGCCCTCTTCGTGCACGGACATCTCGTCGCTTGTCCACAGCACTTCCGGATTGGCCATCTGATATGGATTTGGGGGGCCGTCCTTTGGCGCGCAGTCGACCACAATGACGCGCTGGGCAATGCCGACCTGCGGCGCCGCCAATCCGACACCCGGCGCCGCGTACATGGTTTCCAGCATATCGGCCATTAACTGACGCACGCCGCCATCGACGGCCGGCACCGGCGCGGCGGTGATTTTCAGGCGTGGATCCGGCGCGGTGATGATCGGCAGTTTGGCCATGGATACGCGGATACTCTCCTTTTGATTCAGAGGCTTTCAGAGGTATGGCGCCCGGACGCATTCGTCAAGTGTTGGCCGATGGGGCCAGCTATCGCACGATGGCTCGATGGGCGCGCGTCAACGCCCCTTTTTGCAAGGTTACGCGCTTGTTATCGATCGGCGAATCGAACGCCAAACGATTCCGTTTAACGCCCGCTTGATCTAAAGTGCGGGCCATGCCTGAGCTTGATCCCAACCACATCATCATTGGCCTGGCCGGCGCGGCCGCCGTGCTGATCATGCTGACAATTGTCGTCGCCTGGAATAGTCGTGCCCACGGGCAGCGCTTGGCCGCCCAACTCCACGACACCAGCGCCCGGTTGGCCGCCGCCCAGGCGGAAATCCATGGACGTTTGGGGCAAATGGCCGAACAACAGGCGGCGCAAAGCCATGCCCTGGGCCGCACATTGGAAGACCGGCTGGGGTTTGTGTCGCGCCGCGTCGGCGATTCGCTGCGCGAGCAATCGGATCGCAGTCAGGCCACGTTGGACACCTTGCGCGAACGGTTGGCGGTGATCGATTCGGCGCAAAAGAACATCACCACCCTGTCGTCCCAGGTGGTCGGCTTACAGGACATTTTGTCGAATAAGCAGGCGCGCGGGGCTTTCGGCGAAGTGCAATTGGAAGACATCGTGCGCAGCGCCCTGCCGCCATCGGCTTACCGCTTTCAGGCCACCGTGGGCGACGGCCGGCGCGCCGATTGTCTGCTGACTTTGCCCGATCCGCCGGGGTTGATTGCGCTCGACGCCAAATTTCCGCTCGAGAGTTATCGGGCTTTACGAGCGGCGGACACGCCGGCACAACGAACGGCGGCGCGGCGCGGTTTCGCCGCCGACGTGCTGAAACATGTCAACGATATTGCCCAGCGCTACATTGTTGCCGGCGAGACCGCCGATTCGGCGTTGATGTTCTTGCCCTCTGAAGCGGTGTATGCGGAACTCCACGCCAATTTCGGCGATGTGGTCGAGCGCAGCTACCGGGCCAAGGTTTGGATCGTGTCGCCGACCACGTTGATGGCGACGCTGAACACGGTCCGGGCGGTGATGCGCGATGTGCATATTCATCAGCAAGCGGGCGCCATACATCGCGAAATACAAAAGATGATCGATGACGTCGGCCGGCTGGATGATCGCGTCGCCAAGCTGCAAAGCCATTTCGCGCAGGCCGCCGACGACATCGACAAGGTGCGCATTTCCACCGACAAGGTGGGCCGGCGCGCGGCGCGCATTATCGACGTCGAGTTGGCCGATGCCTTGGCCGAACCGGCTGCGGACACCCAGCTCTCGCCACCCACACCGATGCTGACCAAGGCTGCCGAAGGCGCGTGATCGTGCCGGCATGGCGTGGTCTTTGACCACAACGCCGCGCTACCCTTGAGCCACGAAACGAATCGGCCCCGGCGGCTTCGCATGAACAGGCGACGCATATTGATTGACACTGTGTTCGGCTTTATAGTGTGCGAGTTTCTTGTTAACTATTCGATTTCTGTGAAGACTGGTGCGGTGACCGTCATTTTCGATGTCGTGGACAACACGTTGTTTGTTTGGTTGGTCGCAGAGTAGCAGTCTGTTTTCCGTCATATCCTTTTGAGGATATTGGAGTTTGGCCGATTTTCGATTTGATGCTCCATGCCAGGTTGGGTCGGTCCAGACGGCACCATCGTGCGCCCCAACAAAGGCAATGAGATGATTGGAAAGACACTCGACGCATTTGCCAGCGCGCCTAACTTCCGGGGCAAGGCGCGAGTCTTTAGGTTGCTAAGCGGCTGCCTCCGATATCGTAGCGTCCAATCTCACTATGGGCCGCGGCTTGCCAGAATGGCTGGAGATTCGGCACATGCATATTGTGCCACCGGCGCTTATGGCGAATTTGTCGCAAAGGCGGTGCGCGACTTGGATCACGAATCCCAGTTCATCGATATCGGATCAAATCAGGGATTGTTCGCCCTCGTCGCGGCTGGTCAGCCACTTTACAAGCGCATCATCGCATTCGAGCCGAATCCTGAGCTATTCGCGATTCTTATACAAAATATCCAATTGAACGGCGCGACCAATGTGGTTCCGATGTGCGCCGGGTTAGGGCCTGAGCGTGGCATTTCCTTACTAAAAGTTGTTCCCGGGAATTCCGGGCTATCAACCCTGACAGACGCCCCAAATACGGACGCGGGGTCGACGAGCAAGGCGGTGCTCATTCTCAGGCCGTGCGAGATTGGGCCCCTGATCGACCCCGATTTGCCGATCACGTGTAAAATAGACGTTGAGGGGTTTGAGTCCGAGGTCATCAGCGGGCTAAGGGACGCGGATTGGTTCAACCGCGTCACGAGAATAATTACCGAAGTGTCGCTCGCCGTCGGCAGCGAGGACAACCGCGATTCCATATTTGCGCAGCTTGAGGACGCGGGGTTCACGTTGCAGGACAGGTCAGGCTTCACACGGCACTATGACGCGCTTTTCGTCAGATAGGCGAACGACAAAACCCGCTAGCCGCCTCACTTTGAAAGGCCGCGTGTTTTAGTCCACCACGGCTTTAGAACGGCCGGCGCGCCTTGAGCGCGGCAGACAAAGTGCCGTCATCCATATAGTCGAGCTCGCCGCCGATCGGCACGCCGTGGGCGAGCCGCGATATCGCGACGTCGCAGTCGGCCAAGCGGTCGGTCAGGTAATGGGCGGTGGTTTGGCCGTCGACCGTGGCGCCGGTCGCCAAAATCACTTCGCGCACGTCCGGGGTCCCGGCGCGGGCGACCAGGGGGGCAATATTCAAATCGTCGGGCGAAACGCCGTCCAGCGCAGAAAGCACGCCGCCAAGCACGTGGTACCGACCGCGAAAAGCGCCCGACCGTTCCAGCGCCCATAGGTCGGACACATCTTCGACGACACACAGCGCAGTCTGATCGCGCTCGGGATCGCGACAAATGGCGCAGGGATCAATCGTGTCCAGATTGCCGCATTGGCCGCAGCTATGCACCGTGTCGGCGGCCGCACTCATGGCGGCCGCCAGGGGTTGCAGCAAAGTTTCGCGCCGTTTCAACAAATGCAGCGCGGCGCGCCGCCCAGATCTTGGTCCCAGCCCGGGCAAACGCGCCAGCAGCTGAATCAACCGTTCGATTTCGGGGCCGCCGGACATGCCAAAGCGCGCGCTTTGCGTGACGCTAAAACAACTTCATGCCCGGCGGCAGGGGCAGGCCACCGGTCAGTTTTTGCATTTCATCAGCCATGCCGGTCTCAGCCTTCGCCTTGGCATCGGCACAGGCGGCGACAATCAAATCTTCGAGTACTTCAACTTCGGTGGGATCGGCCAAGGAGCGGTCGATCTTGATCCGCTTCAGCTCGCCCTTGCCGTTCATCGTCGCTGCGACCAGGCCGCCGCCGCTGACGCCTTCCACTTCGGCATTGGCAAGGCGTTCCTGGACTTCATTCATTTTCGATTGCATTTCTTGGGCTTGCTTCATCAGCTGGCCAAGATTCTTGATCACTTCGCGTCTCCTTTGCTGCTGCGGCTCCGCACCTCGGCGATCTCGGCGCCCGGAAAGGCATCTAACAATTGCCGCACCAAGGGTGTGTCGGCGGCCGCTTGCTTGGCCGCGTCGCGGGCGGCGGCGTCTTGTTCGGCGAGCGGCTGGTCGCTCGGGCCGTCGGAAATCGCCACCACCCAGCGCTGATCGGTCCAGCGGCTCAGGCAGGCGCCAATCTTGTTGGCCAAATCAGCCGGGGCCGAGGGCGCTACCGCAACCTCCAAGCGGCCCGGTTCGAAGGCGACCAAACGGACGTCGTTGACCAGATGCGCGACCAACATCATTTCCCGATGCTCAGAAAACAACGCAACGGCTTCGCGGAACGTCGCCGGCATCCGGCCGGCGGCCGCCGCCTGTATTGTGGCCGGCCTTGGTTCCGGGCCATCGGCCGTCAATGTGTCGCGCCCGCCGGCCATGGCGCGCGCGGCCGGTGGCGGTTGGTCCGATGACGCCTGCGATTGGGGTGCGGGGCCGGCAGCTTCGTCGGTGAGTTTGCGGACAAGATCGGCCGGCGTCGGCAGGTCGGCCGCATAGGTCAAACGCACGAGCACCATCTCGGCGGCTTCAAGTGGTGTGGGGGCGGCGTTCACCTCGGCCAGTCCCTTCAGCAGGATCTGCCAGCAGCGAGTCAATTCCGGAACGCTCAGTTGTGCGGCCAAAGCCTGACCGCGCTGGCTTTCCAATTCCGGCAAGCCCGGCGCCGCCGTCTCGCGCGGCACGATGTTGAGTCGAGTCAGCCAGTGGGTGATGGCCATCAAGTCTTGAAGGATCACCGACGGATCGGCGCCGGCGCGATATTGATCGTTCAAATGATCGAGGGCATCACCGATTCGCCCGGCCATCACCGCCTCAAACAGCTCGAACACGCGGGCGCGGTCGGCGAGACCGAGCATGCCGCGGATGCTGTCATCGTCGATGGCCGCCGTGCCGCTTTGACTGATCGCCTGATCCAACAACGACAAGCCGTCGCGGACCGAGCCGTCGGCGGCGCGGGCGATCAACGCCAGCGCCTGTGATGAGATCGTCGCGGCTTCCTTTTTTGCGATCGCCTCGAAATGTGCGACGAGGACACCGCTTTCAACCCGGCGCAGATCGAAGCGTTGGCAGCGCGACAGCACGGTCATCGGAATCTTACGCGGTTCGGTGGTGGCGAACACAAAGATTACGTGTGGCGGCGGTTCCTCCAGCGTTTTCAACAACGCATTGAAGGCGTTGACACTCAACATGTGGACTTCGTCGATAATGTAGACCTTGAACCGCGCGACCGACGGCAAATAACGAACGCCCTCAATCAATTCGCGGATGTCGTCGACACCGGTGCGGCTGGCGGCGTCCATTTCCAGAACATCGACATGGCGGTCCTCGGCGATCGCCGTGCAGTGGCTGCAGCTACCGCACGGGTCGGGCGTCGGTGCGCTCAGTTCTCCGTTGGCGCCGACACAGTTCAGGGCCCGGGCGATAATCCGCGCGGTCGTCGTCTTGCCGACGCCGCGCACGCCGGTCAACAGGTAGGCGTGCGCCAAGCGGCCGCTGTCGAACGCGTTGCGCAGGGTGCGGATCAACACATCCTGGCCGATCAGATCGCCCAGGCGCGTCGGCCGATATTTGCGTGCCAGAACGCGATAGGTTTCCGCGCGTGGCGTCGCCTCTATGTTGCCAACCGGTTGTGCGGCGGAGGGTAAATCCGAATCTGCGGTCATAAGTGGTTGATCGCCGCTATCCAAATCCCAAATGGCGCGCGGCCGCCGCACGCGCGCGGTCGGCCGGTACAATCTCGCTTGCTGAAAGCCGGTGGGAGACTGGACAACGACCCGGGCCAAAACTCGTTACGGCTGCTTCCTTCCGGACCTGACCGGATTGGCGAGCGGTCCGTCCACCGCCAGCCTCCCGAACCGAGTATACCAAGTTCCGGGGGCGAATGTTCAACGGTCCGTGTGCCCGGGCCGATTCGGCCGATGATTGCCAGGTAACCGCGCCTATGTCAGGGTTAGGCGTCGTGTAAGCCGAATCAAGAAACCATGCCAAGTTCAAACTTTTACGCCGGCATGCCGCTCGATCGCGCCGACCAAATGCGCCGCGACGAAAACGCTCTGGCGGTGCTTAGGCGCCATCCGCGCGTGCGCGTGCTGCCCGTGTGGCGATACCGCCATCCGCTGACCCACGTCTCCGACGCGATGCGTACGCCGCGGCCACTTTGGCAGCACGGCCCGGGCGCGCATGGCTTGTTGTCGGAATCATGGACGTGGGTGTTGCTGGGGATCGAAGGCGATGTGCCGCATTTCGCCGTCGACGTCTCGGCTATGGACGAATCGGAGGCTCAGCGCGCTTTCGCGGCCGAGGGCGCCTACCAGGATTTGCGCGCCATCGGCCCGCTGCTTGATCGGGCGCAAGGTTCGGTGATGGCCTATGCGCGTGGGCTGCTCTATTGGCATGCGCGCCACGGATTTTGCGGTGTTTGCGGCCATCCCACGCGCAGTGTCGCTGGCGGACATGTGCGCCGTTGCACCAACGTCGATTGCGCAACCGATCATTTTCCCCGCACGGATCCCGCGATCATCGTTCTGGTGGCCTATCAGGACCATTGTCTGCTGGGCCGACAGAGCCGCTTTCCGCCCGGCATGCATTCGACTTTGGCGGGGTTTGTCGAACCGGGCGAAAGCTTGGAAGAAACCGTTTGCCGCGAAGTGTTCGAGGAAGCTGGCGTGCGGGTTGTCGGGCGGCCTGTTTATCAGTCGTCCCAGCCCTGGCCGTTCCCGGCGTCACTGATGTTGGGATTCATCGCCGAAGCCGAAGACATGTCGCTGAACGTCGATACCAACGAGCTGGAAAGTGCCGGATGGTTCGCGCGCGCACAGCTGCTGTGCTCACCAGAAGACGAAAGCTTTCGTTTGCCGCGCAAGGACTCGATCGCCCGCCGTTTGGTCGATGACTGGTTGTTTGGGCGCATGCGCAGCTAGCTTTCCAACCACGCGTTATTTCAGTGTTTCGGTGACAGTTTACTAAATACGCGATATAAGGTGGTCGAGAGATATAGAGCCACGAAATGTAGTGTATTTAGTAAACTGTCACCGAAGTAAAGTGCACCCGCTTTGCGCCCGCGCGTTTTCCAGCCTGAACGGTGAGGCCGGGTAGACGCCCAGCGTGCGCACTTCGCGGGAAAAGAAGCCGAGCTCTTGCAACGCCAAGCCGACAGCCGGTGTGCTGGGATGGCCTTCGATGTCGGCGTAAAACTGAGTCGAGGTGAACGAGCCGCCGACCATGTAGCTCTCCAGCTTGACCATATTGACGCCGTTGGTCGCGAAACCGCCCATCGCCTTGTACAGCGCGGCCGGAATGTTGCGCACCTTGAAGACGAAGGTGGTCAAGATCAGCCCGCTGTCGGGATCGGGATCGATCGGTTCACGCGCCAACAGCACAAACCGCGTGGTGTTGTGCGCGGCGTCCTCGATGTCAGACTTGAGGATCTCCAGGCCATAGATTTCCGCCGCCAGACTTGAGGCGATAGCCGCCGCGCCGGAATTGTCGCCAGCCGCCAGCGCGGCCGCGGCGCCGGCCGTGTCCGGCGCGATATGTGGTTCGACGCCCAGGTCGCGCAGTGTGCCGCGGCATTGCGCGAGGGCGTGGATGTGGCTGAACACGTGCTTGATGTCGGACAGTTTGGTGCCGGGTCGGGCAAGCAGTTGGTGATTGACCCGTTCAAAATGCTCACCGACGATATGAAGGCCGGAATCGGGCAGGAGATGATGAATATCGGCGACACGGCCGGCGACCGAGTTCTCGATCGGAATCATGGCCAAAGCCGCTTTGCCGTCCTCGATGGCGGCAAATGTGTCCTCGAACGTATCGCAGGGCAGCGGCGTCAGTTCCGGATGGGCAGCGCGGCAGGCCATGTTGGAATAGGCGCCAGGCTTGCCCTGAAACGCGATCAATCGGTCTGCGTTATCTGCCATATTCTCTTGCCTCATCTATCGCGCCTTTGTCGGCGGCTCCGGCGCCTGGCCCAAGCCGGTCGCGACACTACAGTGCTGCGCGGACGCTCTCAATGGCGGCCCTTCGAAACCTACAACGCCAGAAATCAAAGCAATGCCGTCACGGTTGCTTCCAAGCGGGCGATATCGTCGGGTTCGCTCAGGCGGTGATCGCCGTGTTTGACCAGCGTCACGGTCACGTCGCGGCCGGCCAGTGCATTGCTGAGGCGCAGTGCCGTTTGCCACGGCACGGCGGTATCCTTCATGCCATGCAAAATACGCACGGGGCAATGGATTGGAATTTCCGTGTCCATCATGGCGTGTTGATTGCCGTCGTCGATCAACGCGTGGGTGATGACATAGGGACCATCGTCATATTCCGACGGCAGTTCTATTTGGCCGTCGCGCGCCAGCGCTTGGCGTTGGGCGGTGGACAATTCCTCGGCCATCATGCGCCGGGTAAAGTCCGGTGCCGGCGCGATGCCGACCAAGCCGTGCAGGCGCTGCGGTCGGGCGCGGGCCACCAGAAGCATGATCCAGCCGCCCATGCTGGATCCGACCAGCACTTGCGGGCCCTCCGTCAGCGCGTCGACAATGGCGATGGCGTCGTCGGCCCAGCGGCCGATGGTGCCGTCGGCGAAGCGACCCGATGACTGGCCATGGCCCTGATAGTCAAAACGAACGAAGGCTTGACCGCGATTCCGGCACATGGCTTCCAACGCGGTCGCCTTGGTCCCGGTCATGTCGGACATGAAGCCGCCCAGGAACACCACCCCGGGGGCGCGGCCAGGCGTTCTCACATAGGCGATGTTCTCGCCGTCGAGACGGTCGAGCCGGCCGACTGTCGGCGTTTCTGAATCGGTCACAATATCATCCACTTCGATTTGTCATCACTGCGCTTTCGCGTGGACGCGGCCATGGGCTATCGTGCGGCGTCAAACTGGGGGCATGTTCAAACACATGGCTGGGGATCGCGCATTGGACGGCGCCCGTCAACCCGTAGTGTTGCAGGTCTTGCCGCATCTGGACGCGGGCGGTGTCGTTCGCGGCGCCATCGATGTCGCCGCGGCGCAAGCCGCGGCAGGGTGGACACCGCTGGTGGCCTCGCGCGGCGGTCGTGGCGCGCAAGAATTGGCACGGGTGGGGGCGACTCATATGGCGCTGCCGCTGGACACAAAGAACCCGTTGCGCATGCGTGCCAATGCGGCGCGCTTGGCGCATTTGATCCGGGTTCAGGGCGTTGATTTGATTCATGCACGCAGCCGGGCACCAGCGTGGAGCGCGTGGGCCGCCGCCCGCCGCACGAATGTACCGCTGGTGACCACGTTCCACGGCACCTATGGACACGGCACGCCATTTAAGCGGTGGTACAACAAGGTCATGACCCGCGGCCACGTCGTCATCGCGATTTCGCGGCATATTGCCGCGCATATCGAACAGGTTTATGGCGTCGCCGGCGACCGCGTGCGAGTGATCCCGCGTGGCATTGACCCGGACATGTTTGACGCCAAGCGGATTCACCACGAACGCTTGGAACGTTTGGCGAAAGCCTGGCGTCTGGTCGACGGCGTGCCGGTGATTGTGTTGCCCGGGCGCCTGACTCGCTGGAAAGGGCACGCCGTGTTGATCGAAGCGCTCGCCAAGCTCGGCCGCACGGATATCTGTTGCGTGCTGGTCGGCGACGCCCAAGGCCGTGACGGCTATGTCGCCGCGCTCAATCGGTTGGTTGCAAAGCACCATCTCGAATCGGTCGTGCGTATTGCCGGGCCCTGCGATGATATGCCGGCGGCCTACATGCTGTCCGACATCGTGGTGTCGGCGTCGACCGATCCCGAGGCTTTCGGCCGGGTGCCGGTGGAGGCGCAGGCGATGGGGGTGCCGGTGATTGTCACCGACCATGGCGGCGCGCGCGAGACGGTCATTGCCGACGAAACAGGTTGGCTGGTCCCGCCCGGCGACCCGAACGCCTTGGCCAGCGCCTTGTCGACGGTCTTGTCGCTGTCTCCGGCGCGCCGCGACGCGGTCGCCTATCGGGCGGTCGATCATGTTCGCGCCAATTTCAACAAAACGACCATGTGCGCACAGACCATGGCAGTCTATCGTGAGTTGCTGGGCCGTGGCTGAGCAACAGGCAGAGGCGCGCGCTGGCACTGGTCGCATCCTGGTGATCAAACATGCCGCGCTGGGTGATTTCATCCAGGCCTGCGGGCCGTTCGCGGCCATCCGTCGCTACCATGCCGATCGGCATATCACGCTGATGACGACGCCCACTTTTGCCGATCTCGGCGCGGCCAGCGGTTATTTTGACGCTGTGTGGATCGACGATCGGCCCAGCTGGCGGCGGCCCTTGGCGTGGTGGCGCTTGCGCCGCAAACTATTGGCTGGCCGGTTCGCGCGTGTTTACGACCTGCAAACATCCGATCGCACGGCGGCCTATTTTCACGTGTTGCCGCGGGCGCGACGGCCCGAATGGTCGGGCCACGTGGCCGGTTGCTCGCATCGCCACGTCGACCCGGCGCGTGATTCTATGCACACGATTGATCGCCAGGCCGCCCAGTTGCGCGCGGCCGGCATCAATGCTGTTCCGCCGCCCGACATGTCGTGGCTGCGCGGTGACGTCGACGCGTTTTTGAAAGGTGGCCCGTGCGCGCTGTTGGTGCCCGGCAGCACGCCCAATCGCCCCGAAAAGCGCTGGCCCGGCGATTCTTTTGCAGCGCTCGCGGAAAAATTGACGGCCACCGGGCTGGTGCCGTTTGTGATCGGCACCGCCAACGAGGCCGCACTGATGGATCGCATTGCGGCCGCGGTTCCGGGCGCGGTCAATCTGTGCGGCAGAACATCGCTCGGACAGATCGCCAGCTTGGCGCGCGCCGCGACGGTGGCGATCGGCAACGACACCGGACCCATGCATATCATTGCCCAAGCCGGCTGCCCGTCGTTGGTGTTGTTCAGCGCCCATTCTGATCCCGCATTGTGCGCGCCGCGTGGTGCAAATGTGACCGTGCTACGCGGCGCGCCGCTATCGGACGTCTCCGTCGCGGCGGTCTGGCGCCAGGTCGAACCGTGGGCCGTGGCGGCTTGACAGCATCGCCGTGAGTTCTCATGTTCCGCGGTCGGTTGCCAATGTCGCAACCAACTGCGATTTTCTCGGTACGTGACCAATCTGGAGCCGTGGGCGTTGGCAACCTTGGCCGCCTCAACAACCATTACCCTGACCCTGCCCGACGGCAGCACCCGCGCGCTGCCGCAACCGGCCACCGGCGCCGATGTGGCGGCGGCGATCGGCCCCGGCTTGGCCAAAGCAGCCTTGGCCATTCGCGTTGACGGTGAGTTGCGTGATCTAAGCCGCGAAATTGAAAGCGACGCCGCGGTCGCCATCGTCACCGCGCGCGATGGGGAAGGCTTGGATCTGATCCGCCACGACGCCGCGCATGTCTTGGCCGAAGCCGCCAAAGAACTGTGGCCCGACATTCAAGTGACCATCGGACCGGTGATCGAAGATGGTTTCTACTATGACTTTTCGCGGGCGACGCCGTTCACGCCCGACGATCTGGAGGCCATGGAAACCCGCATGCGCGAGATTGTCGATCGCGACGAGCCGATCACCCGCGAGGTTTGGGACCGTCACGATGCCATCGCGTTCTTCGAACAGCAGGGCGAAAAATACAAAGCACAAATCATTCGCGATCTGCCCGACGACCAGGTGATCACGATCTACCGTCAGGGCGGCTTTACCGATCTATGCCGGGGCCCGCATTTGCCGTCGACCGGCAGACTCGGCAAGGCGTTCAAGCTGATGAAGATCGCCGGCGCGTATTGGCGCGGCGACAGTCGCAACGAAATGCTGCAGCGGGTCTATGGAACCGCCTGGAGTAGCGAAAAGGACCTGAAGGCCTATCTGCATCGCTTGCAGGAAGCTGAGCGGCGCGATCATCGCCGCCTGGGCCGTGAGATGGGTCTGTTTCACTTCCAGGAAGAGGCCGTCGGCAGCGTGTTTTGGCATCCTGATGGCTGGACGCTCAATTGCGTGATCCGCGGCTATATGCGGCGGCGTCTGGAGGCCGGCGGCTACCGCGAGGTCAACACGCCGTCAATGATCGACCGCGGGCTATGGGAAGCGTCGGGTCACTGGGAAAAGTTTCGCGAGCATATGTTTATCGCGGAATCCGAAGATCGCATTTTGGCGCTGAAGCCGATGAATTGTCCGGGCCATGTCCAGATCTTCCGACAAGGCTTGAAGAGTTACCGCGATTTGCCGCTGCGGTTGGCGGAATTTGGCTCGTGTCACCGCAACGAACCGTCGGGCGCCCTGCATGGTCTCATGCGTGTGCGCGCATTCGTCCAAGACGACGCGCATATATTTTGCACCGAAGATCAAATTACCGACGAAACGATTCGGTTTTGCGACCTGCTGACCCAGATCTATCGTGATTTCGGTTTTGAAGAGGTGACCGTTAAGTTTTCTGATCGGCCCGAACTACGTACTGGCGACGATTCGACTTGGGACCGAGCGGAACAAGCGTTGGTGGCGGCGTGCGACGCGGCCGGCTTGGCGCACAGCCTGAATCCGGGTGAAGGGGCGTTCTATGGCCCGAAACTGGAGTTCGTGTTGCGCGACGCGATCGGCCGCGATTGGCAATGCGGTACCTTGCAGGTTGACTTTGTCCTGCCGGAACGGCTCGACGCACACTTTGTCGGCGAAGACGGCGAGCGCCATCGACCGGTGATGCTGCACCGCGCGATTTTAGGGTCGTTTGAACGCTTTATCGGCATATTGATCGAAAACTACGCGGGTCGCTTGCCGATGTGGTTGGCGCCAGTGCAAGCGGTCGTTGCCACGATTACCTCGGACGGCGACCCATATGCCAGCGAAGTGCATAATGTCATGACCGCCGCCGGCGTGCGGACCTCACTGGATTTGCGCAACGAAAAGATTAATTACAAAGTGAGAGAGCATTCGTTGGCCAAGGTTCCCGCCATCTTGGTGGTCGGCCGACGCGAAGCGGAGCAGGGCGCGGTGTCCATCCGCTGGCTCGGCCGCAAGGACCAAGAGGTGCTTGCGCTCAACGACGCTGTTCAGAAACTTGTTGAAACGGCGGCACCACCTGCGTGATGCTTTACGTGAGGCGCCATGGCGACATGGCGTGGCGAACGCCGCAAATCGGCGTTCGGCCATTTGGTAAACTTGCGTACGCGATAGCTCGCAAGCGCGAACGACAGGGAGTCAGTGCCATAAGGTTTCTTAGATTCGCCTGGCAATAGCAAAAGGAGGACCAGTTCATCGCCAGATTCGCACCCCCGATACCACCAACCCGCGACGGACCCCGTGTCAACGATCAGATTAGGGTCCCATCCGTACGACTCGTCGACGAAAAGGGGGAAAATGTCGGCGTCGTCAGTTTCCAAGATGCCATGTTACGCGCCGAAGCGGTTGGCCTCGACTTGGTCGAAGTGTCGCCGAATTCGGACCCGCCTGTTTGCAAGATCCTCGACTTCGGTAAGTTCAAGTACGACGCTCAAAAGCGCGCCAGCGAAGCGCGCAAAAAGCAAAAGACCATCGACGTCAAGGAAATCAAGTTCCGTCCGGGCATCGATGAGCATGACTATGGCGTCAAGATGCGCAGCATTACGCGGTTCCTTGGCGAGGGCGACAAAGTCAAGGTGACCATGCGCTTTCGTGGCCGCGAAATGGCCCATCAAGACTTGGGCATGAAGGTTTTGATGCGCGTCCGCGACGAACTTGATGAGCTTGGCAAGGTCGAACAGTTCCCGAAGTTGGAAGGCCGACAAATGACCATGGTGTTGGCCCCCAGATAACCGGCCGCCGGCGGCGGCGAACCTTATCCCCGGTTTGACCGGGGCGGGATCTATGTGTTTTCTGTCTATCCGATCGGGTTGGCTGCCGCGCCGATGCCGACACGCGTGTGTGCGCCGTTTGTCCGCTGCGTTGGGACCCGCGCGGGACCGGCAATACGTGGCTTGTCAAGCGGGGGGGCGGTCGCTATAACCCACGCTTCGTTTTCAACAACCTCCGTTGGACCAGCATCGGTGCCGTTGGCCGTGGCCGGTGTCTGCGCGAGGCGATGTGGGGCGGTCATGCCGAAGCTGAAAAACAAGAGTGGTGCCAAGAAGCGGTTCCGCCTAACCGCGTCTGGGAAGGTGCGCATGAACCAGGCCGGCAAACGCCACGGCATGATTAAGCGCACCAAAAAATTCATTCGCAATCAGCGCGGCACAACGATCATGGCGGATGTCGATGCCCGCATCATAAAACGCAATTTTTTGCGGGTGCCCTAAAGGACGTAGAGGGAAGCCATGGCACGGGTCAAACGCGGCGTCACCAAGCACGCACGCCATCGCAAAGTTATCAAGGCGGCGAAGGGTTATTACGGGCGGCGCAAGAACACTATTCGCGTGGCACGGCAGGCGGTCGAAAAGGCCGGCCAATATGCCTATCGTGATCGGCGCAACCGCAAGCGCACATTTCGCGCCCTGTGGATTCAACGAATCAATGCGGGCGCGCGCCAACATGGTTTGACCTACGCAACGTTTATCAATGGCATCGCCAAGGCCGGCATCGATTTGGATCGCAAGGTGCTGGCCGACTTGGCAGTGTCGGAGCCGGCCGCGTTCCAAGATTTGGCGGAGAAAGCGCGCGCCGCACTCGCCGGCTGACCGGGATCAACGACACGGCGTCTATCGGCCGGCCGAAGTCAACTGTGGCCGCGCGCGCAGGTTCGATATATTGGCAATCAACCCGACCGACCGGCGGCGGCGCCCTTCGCGTGGACCGCCCCGTGGGGCCGCAAACAGAATTGATTCAATATTGTCGGATACTGCTCTAGCAGCGAGAAGTTCAAGAAATGGATGTCGCTCGACTTCGCAAGGATGTGCTCGCCGCCATTGAGGCCGCGGCCGATGTCGACGCCCTGGACAGCGTACGTGTCGGCGCGCTTGGCAAGAAAGGCCAAGTCACGGGGCTGATGCGTGGCCTGGGTGCCATGTCACCGGAAGAACGCAAGCAAGCCGGGCCGCAATTCAATCAATTAAAGGACGACATCGTTGCGGCGCTCGAGGGGCGGCGGGCGGCACTGCAAGAAATGGAGCTTGAACGGCGGCTGGCGTCGGAACGGATTGATGTGAGCGCCCCGCCGCGTCCTGATCACTTGGGTTCGATTCATCCGATCAGTCAGGTCTTGGACGAGGTGACCGAGATATTCGCCGACATGGGCTTCGCCATCGCCGAAGGCCCCGACATCGAAACCGATTACAACAACTTTACGGCGCTCAATATGCCACCGGAACATCCGGCGCGGCAGATGCACGATACGTTCTATTTGCCCGAAGGTGACGACGGCCATCGCCTGGTATTGCGAACGCACACCTCGCCTGTCCAGATCCGGACGATGAGCGCCGAAGATCCGCCACACCGCATCGTCATTCCCGGTCGCACCTATCGGCGCGATTATGACCTGACCCACACGCCGATGTTCCACCAGGTCGAGGGGCTGGTGGTCGATCGCGCGACCCATATGGGGCATTTGAAGGGGTGCTTGATCGATTTCGCGCGCGCTTTTTTCGAAGTGTCGGATCTGCCGCTACGCTTCCGTCCGAGCTATTTTCCGTTCACCGAACCATCGGCTGAGGTCGACATCGGCTGTGCCTATGAAGATGGCCAGTTTCGCATCGGTCCGGGTGAGGATTGGATGGAGATATTGGGCTGCGGCATGGTCAATCCGCGCGTGCTGTCCAATTGCGGACTCGATCCGGACGCGTTCCAAGGGTTCGCGTTCGGCATGGGCATCGATCGTATCGCCATGCTGAAATATGGCATTCGCGATTTGCGTGCGTTCTTTGACTGCGATCTCAGATGGTTGCGTCACTATGGCTTTGCGGCCCTTGATATGCCGTCTTTGGGTCAAGGTTTAAGTCGATGAAACTGACATTGGGCTGGCTCAGAGAGCATTTGGATACCGACGTGTCTTTGGACGCATTGGTCGATCGCTTGACGATGCTTGGGCTCGAGGTCGAGGACGTCATCGACCGCGGCGCCGATCTGAAACCGTTCACGGTTGGATATGTCGAATCCGTGGTTCAGCATCCCAATGCCGATCGGTTGCGTGTTTGCACCGTAAAAACTGGATCGGACGTGCTTGACGTGGTGTGCGGCGCGCCGAATGCGCGCACCGGCATAAAGGGCGTGTTCGCTCCCATTGGCGCGCGCATACCGGGGACCGGCATGGTGCTTGAGTCACGCCCAATTCGAGGTGTCACCGGGTACGGCATGCTGTGTTCTGAACGCGAAATGGGCCTCAGCGATGAACATGAGGGGATCATCGAGCTGCCCGATGATGCGCCGATCGGGGCGCCATTCGCCACCGTCATGGGGCTTGATGATCCGGTCATCGATATTGCGATTACACCGGATCGCGGCGATTGCCTGGGCGTGGCCGGTATCGCGCGCGACCTGGCGGCGGCCGGTGTCGGCAAGCTGACCACGCGCGCGGTCGCGTCGATAGATGGGGGTGGTGACAGCCCGATCGGGGTGCGTCTGGTGTTCGACGACCAGGTCGCCGATGCCTGTTCGTTGTTCGTCGGTCGATTGATCACCGGGGTCGAGAACGGGCCCAGCCCGGCGTGGTTACGGCAACGTCTGACCGCGGTTGGTCTGCGGCCGATTTCGGCGCTGGTCGATATCACCAACTATGTGATGCTCGATCGCAATCGGCCACTGCACGTCTTTGATGCTGATTCCCTGGCCGGTCATGTCCATGTGCGGCTCGCTCGAAATGGCGAACAAATCACCGCCTTGGATGACGTCACCTATACCCTCAACGACCAAGTCACCGTGGTCGCCGACGATGACGGGCCGATCGCATTGGGCGGTGTTATCGGTGGTGAAAGCACCGGATGCACCCAGGAAACCGTCAATGTGTTCTTGGAAAGCGCCGTATTTGATCCGGCGCGCACCGCCCAGACAGGCCGCGCCCTCGGCATCGAATCGGATGCCCGCTACCGCTTCGAACGCGGCATCGATGCCAGTTTCGCCGCCGCCGGTGCCGATATGGCGACACGTCTGATTCTGGACCTGTGCGGCGGCGAGGCGCAGGCTCGGGTGATCGCCGGTCAGGTACCGGATCGCCGGCGCACAATCAGCTTCAGACCGGCGCGCGTGCACGCCCTGGGTGGCCTCGATGTCAGCAAGAGCGAAAGCATTGCGATTTTGGACGCGCTCGGGTTCGATTCGCGCGCCGACGGGAAGGTCCTGTCGGTTTCCTTACCGCCCTGGCGCCCGGATATCGACGGCGAGGCTGATTTGGTCGAGGAAGTGCTGCGCGTCCGCGGCTATGATCGGATTCCGGCCGTGTCGATGGCGCGTGACGGCGCGGTCGCCGTTCCAGCGCTCGACCGCGGCCAGCGGCGGGTGCGCTTGAGCCGGCGGGTGCTGGCAAGTCGTGGCCTCAATGAATGCGTCACCTGGTCGTTTGTTGCGGAAGGTCATGCGGCGCTGTTTGGTGGTGGCAAGCCGGCCTTGAAACTTGATAACCCGATCAGTGCCGATCTGGCCGAAATGCGACCATCGATCTTGCCCCATCTGATCGCCGCCGCGGGCCGCAATGTTGATCGCGGGTTCGCCACCGTCGGCCTGTTCGAAGTCGGACCGCAATACGCGGACGATACGCCGGATGGCCAAGCGACCGTTGCCGCCGGCGTCCGCCGCGGCCAGACCGGTGATCGCCACTGGTTGGCGCCGCCGCGCGATGTTGACGCATTTGACGCCAAAGCCGATGTGTTTGCGGTCTTGAGCGCGCTCGGCGCGCCGGTCGAACGCCTGTCCGTGTCGACCGACGCGCCCGGTTGGTATCACCCTGGCCAATCGGGTGTGCTGCGCTTGGGGCCGAAGACCGCGTTGGCCAATTTCGGTAGCCTGCATCCGGGCGTTTTGGTCGCCTTGGATGTGACCGGTCCCATGATTGCGTTTGAAATCATGATCGATGCCGTGCCAATGGCGAAGGCCAAGCCGACCAAGGCGCGACCGGCCTATCGAGTGTCTGATTTCCCGACGGTGACCCGCGATTTCGCGTTCTTGGTTGACGACCATGTGCCGGTCGAAAAGATGCTGCGCGCCGTTCGCGATATTGGCGGCAAGCCGCCCCACAAAATCCCCTTCGGCGCGGTCACATTGTTCGATGTCTACAGCGGTGACGGTGTCGCCGCGGGCAAGCGTTCGGTCGCCTTCAGTGTTGTCCTGCAGCCGACCGAGCGCACATTGACCGAGGAGGATATTCAGGGCGTCAGCCAAGCGATTGTCGCCCGCGTCACCAAAACCACCGGCGCCGAATTGCGCGGCTAAACCCTATTGTGCCCGCATCGCACGCTCATGACTGATCAAGCTCACATTCGCAATTTCGCGATCATCGCGCATATCGACCATGGCAAATCGACCTTGGCCGATCGCTTGATCCAGTGTTGCGGTGGTCTCGCCGATCGCGAGATGAAGGATCAGGTGCTCGACAGTATGGATCTGGAGCGCGAGCGCGGCATCACGATCAAGGCGCAATCGGTGCGGCTATCTTATCATGCGGGCGACGGTGCGACCTATCAGCTCAATTTGATCGACACGCCGGGCCACGTCGATTTTTCCTACGAAGTCAATCGCAGCTTGTCGGCCTGCGAAGGCTCGCTCTTGGTGGTTGATGCCAGCCAAGGGGTCGAAGCGCAGACCTTGGCGAACGTTTATCAGGCGATCGAAGTCGACCACGAGATCGTCGTCGTGCTCAATAAGATCGACCTGCCGGCGGCGGAGCCGGACCGGGTGCGCCAGCAAATCGAGGACGTGATTGGTTTGGACGCCGGCGACGCCTTGCAGATTTCAGCCAAGACCGGTGTTGGTATCGACGATGTTTTGGAAGCGGTGGTGCAACGGCTGCCGGCGCCGTCCGGCGATGCGCAAGCGCCGCTAAAGGCGCTGTTGGTGGATTCCTGGTACGACCCCTATTTGGGCGTCATGATTCTGGTGCGGGTGCGCGACGGCAGGTTGGCCAAGGGCATGAAAGTGCGCTTCATGGCGACCGGCTCGGTGCACCAAGTGGAACAAGTGGGCGTTTTCACGCCGCGCATGACCAAGGTGGAAAGTTTGGGGCCGGGTGAAGTCGGCTTTATCACGGCGGCGATCAAGACCGTCGCCGATACCCATGTCGGCGATACGATCACCGACGAGCGGCGGCCGACAGCGACGCCCTTGCCGGGGTTCAAACCAAGCGTGCCGGTGGTGTTTTGTGGACTCTATCCGGCCGATTCGGCCGATTATGAGCGGTTGCGCGACAGTCTCGCCAAATTGCGGCTCAATGACGCCAGCTTCGCCTTCGATCCGGAAACCTCGGCGGCCCTTGGTCTCGGCTTCCGGTGCGGGTTTCTGGGCCTGCTGCATTTGGAAATCATTCAGGAGCGGTTGGAGCGCGAATTCGACCTTGACCTGGTGACCACGGCACCGAGTGTCATCTACCAAGTCCATCGCACCGACGGCACCACCCAGGAACTCCACAATCCCGCCGATTTGCCGGATCCGGTGCAGATCACGTTCATCGAAGAGCCGTGGATCCGGGCGACCATCATGGTCCCCGACGAACATCTGGGCGCGGTACTGTCACTGTGCACCGAAAAACGCGGCCAGCAGGTGGAGCTGACCTATGTCGGCAATCGTGCCATGCTGATCTACCGGTTGCCGCTCAACGAGGTTGTGTTCGACTTCTATGATCGGCTGAAATCGGTTAGCCGTGGCTATGCCAGCTTTGATTATGAGCTTGACAGCTATGAGCGTGGCGACTTGGTCAAGGTGTCGATGCTCGTCAACGGCGATGCGGTCGACAGTCTGGCATTCATCGCACATCGCGAAAAATCCGAGTCGCGCGGCCGTGCCTTGTGCGAGCGCCTGAAGGAACTGATTCCGCGCCAGATGTTCAAGATCGCCATTCAGGCGGCGATTGGCGGCAAGGTTATTGCGCGTGAAACCGTCAGTGCGCTACGCAAGGATGTCACCGCCAAATGCTATGGCGGCGATGTGACACGCAAACGCAAACTGCTGGAAAAGCAGAAGGCGGGCAAAAAGCGCATGCGCCAAGTGGGAGATGTGCAGATCCCCCAAGAAGCTTTTTTGGCGGCGCTGCGAATTGGCGACCGTTGACGCGCCCGTGCCCGAGTTCGCACCTGGGGGTCAGCGCGCGAACAACCGGCGCTTGCGCGCGCGCGCGCCAACAGCGAAGCACACGATCGCCAGCACCGCGCACAGCACCGCGACCACCAGCCACAGCGATAGATTAAGTACCGGTAGCACATAGTCGAAATACAGCGTCGGATCCTCAGGGTTGGGATCCAAACGCTTCTCGATCAAGGATTGCAGCCCGACCAGGCTGTTGGCGTTGATTTGATACCAGATTTCGGCGATCGAGCGGCCAGCGGTGGCGAAATGCGCCGCGGCCGCCGCAGCTGTGGCGAGCCCAAAAACCCATCCCAAAAAGCGGCCAAACATAATGGCAAGCCCCCTTTTGTCACGCGACGTGACGCGTCACAGCTTAGTCATGCGGCGCTGTGTTGCAAGGTCGTGTGCGGGATCTATACTGCGCCGCGCAGCATCGCACCTTGGCTGTTCGAGGAGGGGTGGCCGAGTGGTTTAAGGCGCACGCCTGGAAAGCGTGTGGGGGTGTAAGCTCCTCGCGGGTTCGAATCCCGCTCCCTCCGCCAGTGCTTTAAGTGCTTGATGTATAAATTAAAATCGGTCTAGATCTTGTCAGAATATGTGCCTGCGCTAGGTGCATAAGCATGGTCAAGACGGCCGATATGGACACGAAATATCTCCGGCAACGCCGAGGGCGCTGGTTGGTCCAGGTTGCGGTTCCCCGTGACCTGCGGGCGACCATCGGCAAAGCGGTCATCGAACGCTATCTGCGGACCTCATCGTTAGCCGAGGCGAAGCGTCGACGCCACGCGGTGGTGGCCGAGATCCTGGAGATGTTCGACCGCGCCCGAGACCGTCAATCCATCTCCTATGACGAAATGGACGCCGTGGCCGAGGTGGAACTCCGCAAGGCATACGACCATATGGCCGGCGACTTCCTCCAGGTCCGCCCCAAGCTACCTGAGTGGGCCAGAGCGATGGAGGGAGCCGACTACGCCACCGATACCATCAACCCTATCCTTGGCGAGAAGACCCAGGCCTACGCCACTTGACTTATGGAGCGAATGGGCGCGCTGACCCAGGGCCGGGAGGCGAACCGCCTCGCGCTTGAACTCGTCCGTGAAATCTCGTCGTGGTCGTTGGTCCATAAGGTCCTCCTGACTAACTTACGCTATCAAAAGTCCCTCCACTTTTTCAGGGCAAGTCCAAAGCATCTCTGCTGGGATGAAGGTGGCGACTGGGTCGTAACGTATTACGGGTTGGAGAGCCGCGACGGCACCCAGACGATTCCCCTCCGTGATCTCGACCGAACCGATGACAATGGACGGCTCTACTGGCTGGTGCATCTGGGTCGTCAAATGAACCCGCAAGAATTGGCCAAATTCCATGAAGCGTTCGATATGGCGCTCTCCATGTATCACGAACGGGATCGCGGCCAGGTTCAATCAACGTTGGCATACGTGAAACGCCGATGGAGGCATCGCTTGCGCCGGTCCATGTGGCTCAACAATATTCGCCGGCGGGTCACCGACATGTCCTCGTCCGACGATTTCTTGGCCCTAGTCGAAGAGATCACCGATGTCATGGGGGGCAGCCTGCGCACGAAGCTATGCAAGGAGTTCGGGGTTCACGAAGCCCTCTTCCACCCTGGCGGGGCTTGGGGTGTTGACGAGAAACTATGGAATGGGAAGCCGATGGAGTTCTGGAGGAAATGGCTGCAACGGGCCTGTCACTACGTGACGCTGGAGATTGGAGCGGAGGAGTGATCTTCAGTTTTACTGTCTCGGTGGCGTGGCCTTTTTGACGTCTTGAACAGCTTTTCTTAAGACGAATTCGCGTTTCAAGAAATTCTCCGCTGTGTCGATAATCGTGTCGAGGGTTTTCGGTTTTGGCGCAAATGCGCGATGCGCAGACGCACTTCCAGCGTCTGTCACAATTCCAAGAATTTCTCGCTCATCTTCTCCGATTGCACCAATTTCAACCATCTTACTCAGCTTTTTATAGAAGGTGCCCAGATCGCTTCCGATCGATAAGTCCATAGCCCGGTCAATTGAGGTGCGTATACCAATTGATGCCAGAATAATGAGACCCGAGTTTAGGGCCTGATAAACTTCTTGGTACACTGCGAAAAGTGCGCCGTCGTCAATTTCTTCGGCCCAATCCGGCATTTTGCGTTTGGTTAGTGGCGGCCAATAAGTTTCTTTGGTCCCGTCATCTTCGTAGACCTCTCCAGTAAGAGGGTCAAAGGTACCGCTCGCCCAGCCTTCATGCCGCTCGGTCCGGCGAACTGATAGGATGCTACACCCGCAACACTCTAGCGTCTCAATTGTGTCTGACCAGTCAAGCCCGCCATCGTCACCATCGATCGTGTAGCTAGCCCTTCTGTACGCATTGCGCTCGCCGCCACACCGGCTGCAAATGCCTTTTACAATTTCCTCGGCCGCCGCGGTATGAACCTTTGCAGGACTGGGTTCATTCTGGGCGGCCGTCCGCTCTATTAGCTCCCATCCTTTGATCGATAACCGGAGAGCTGACGTCTTACCATCTTGCTCTACGATTGCCTCCGCGACAGCATGGTCGACCAGGTTCTTGACCGCTTCGCCGTCCACGGTTCCGATCAACCCAGCGAGAAACTCGGCCGATGGATATGCGACACGCCCATGTGGGTTCCCTTCGAGCTGTGTTGCCATCCAAAGTAGAAAACGCCGCAACTGCTCCTTCGGCCCCGGTAATGGACGCTGTAAGAGCTCGTTCAGATTTGTGCTGCTAACAAGGAAATCACTTCCGCGGTCCGACGCGCTTGATCTAATGGCATGGCTGAGACGGGCGCGCACTAGTGGATCTTTGACTACTTTGTGCTCGAGCATGGCCAGCGCGGTACCCGAGATTGCGTAGTCCCCACACCGACTACACCTAAAGTTTTCCCGATCCCCGACCTTGATGTTCGCGGTGGGTACTAAGTTTCGGCAAATCGGGCAGCGTCGGGCCATCAGTTTAGGTCACTCAGAAAACGTCAAATACAAGTTTGCGCGCCATCATTGCGATGTACACATTTCTGAGACTTGAACGAGTTTTTGTGTTCCTCTTAGCAGTTAATCTCACATTGGGGGCATTTCGATCGATTTGGTCCGGTTTGGTTTTGGCTGACCAATTCGATGGGTCCTGTTTCTAATATATCAATGCATCGGAAAAGACGCGCGGGCTGCCCTTGATGCCGAGTGATGCCCGCCTGGAGCCAAGGCTGCTTCATAGGCTAAGAAACGAGACCCCGACAGCCATTTTGCCATCGGGGCCTCCACACTTATCTTATCCACGAACCCATTTCAGGGCCTTGCCGTCGACTATTTGTGCCTTGCCCGGCCGAAGGCTCTAACCAATCACTACACGCTTCCATCAACTATTCGGGCGCACCAACAAAAGTTTGGTCATGATGCACCAGCCCTTCTAGCGCGCTTGTGCGCCATGGCCGTGAACATATCCGGAACGCAAGTAGCGTCAAGTGTGGCGACCGGACCAGCTTTCAATCTGCGGTCAGGGCAAAAACAATGCGACCTGCCCTTGGTGTCGCATCGGGGGGTCGACGGGCAGGTCGCTCTGTGTAGGTCAGTAAGTGAGTTCTTACACGACAACGTTACGATATTGCAACGAGATTGTTATGCGCTGCGGAATGCCCCGGCGCAAAATGCCGCCTACTTACACGTGCGCCTGTTGTTCAGTGCCTTCAAACACTTGCGGTACCTGGTTGACGCTCTCGCAAAACGAGAGCAGCATTTCCCTACGGCCCATGTGGGGATGGGTTCCTCCTGGGTCGTCCGAACAGGGAGGCAAATATGACAAGCAAGGTTATTGCATCCGCTGCCATTGGCGCATTGGTTCTTGTTTTTGGCTTTGGGCCGGCGTCGCAAGCTGCCGATTGCACAGGCCACGATGTACTGGTTACCGAAACATCCGAGACCATGGAAGTGGGTGAAGGTCACTCGATCATGCTCTTGAAAGCCCATAGCACTCTTGTGACCAACGATCCCAACAACATTTACAATCTCACGATGGGTTCATGTACCGGCACGTTCGAGAATTTCGCCGACGGTACAAGTCAGGGTTCCGGTCATTGTGCCCGGACCGACAAGGACGGCGATACCCACAGTCTTTGGTGGTCGCAAGAGCGGGGCGCCGAAAAAGGGGAGTGGGGGGCACTTTCCGGCACCGGGAAATTCGCTGGCTTGGAAGACGGAGGCTGGTTTCAAACCGTGGCCGCTGAAGGAGCGATATTCGCAACCGCTTTTGATGGTGCCTGCGGTACCAATTAGATCTCGATAACCGGAACCGACTTGGGGGCCATGGGCTGAGCCTGTGGCCCCTCACTGTAGCGGCTCAAAGGTGTGGCCAGTGTAGCGCCCAGTTGTCGAAAGTGGGGCTGTTGTTTCCGGAAAAATGAAGCCAATTCTATGTGCCAATCCGAGGTGCGGCCGTCTTGAATTTTCGTTATCTGACTGAGGGTTATGGCCGATCTGGCGTCATCCCTAACGGTCCCGCTCCCTCCGCCAGCCAATAACGGTGTAACGGTGACAGTTTACTAAATACACCATATTCAGCACTGAAAAAATTGAATACACAAAATACGGTATGTTTAGTAAACTGTCACCGTTATTGGATGCCATTGGGAGGGTGATGCATGGCGCGATTGGCGCGTCTAGTCGTTCCGGGCCTGCCACATCACGTAACCCAGCGTGGCAACCGTGGCGCCCGGACGTTCTTTCGCGATAGCGACTACCTGCTCTACAAACGCATGCTGGGCGAAGCGGTTGCCAAGTCGGGCGCCGAGGTTTGGTGCTATTGCTTGATGCCCAACCATGTCCATCTGATCGTGGTGCCGGCGAATGAGGATGGATTGCGCCAAACATTTGCCGACGCGCATCGGCGCTATACTCGGGTGATCAACGCGCGGTTGGAGGAATCCGGCCATCTGTGGCAGGGCCGCTTCGGTTCGGTCGTTATGGATGAAGGCCATTTGGCCAACGCGGTCCGCTATGTCTCGCGCAATCCGGTTCGCGCCGGCCTGACAGAGCGTGCCGAAGATTGGCCCTGGTCGAGTGTTGGTGCCCATTTGGCTGGCCGCGATGACGAACTGGTCACTGTCGCGCCGGTGTTGGAGCGCTACGGCGAATTTGCCGGTTTTCTGGACGAACCAATCGATGAAGATGTCGCCTATCAGGCCTTGCGCCGGTCCGAAACCACCGGCCGTCCATTGGGCAGCGACGCGTGGCTTCGCGATATTGAACAAAAGACGGGACGACAACTTCGGCCACAAAAACGGGGACCCAAGGAGAGCGCTGAATTGCGGTGATTCTATTTCGGTGATTTCGGTGACAGTTTACTTAATACGCTATATATCGCCCTATGACTACCAAGAACACCAAATATAGCATATTTAGTAAACTGTCACCGAAATGGATAGTCGATAGCGGCGATGACTCGTTGCAGGCTTCTCAGATCGACGCTTTCGGACGCGCGGGATGCCGACCGTGGCACGGCGGTGCCCATAACCATGGCGATCTCGTCGGCATGGACACCGGCACGGGCCAGGACCTCCGCGATGCCGGTCCGAAACGACTGGAAACCAAGCCTTGGGCGCGTGATGCCCAAGGCGCGGCGATGCCGCAAAAAGCGCTTGCCCATATCACGACTTTGGCCGGCGGTGTCTGGAAGCAACCACGGGCCTTTCACTTGCGCGGCATAAGCCATCAAGCCCGCCCGCAACAGCGCGGCGTGGATCGGAACCTGTCGGGTCCGGGTGGCGCGGGGCGTTTCAACATGAAAAAAGGGAACGCGCTGCAGCTCACGCAAATCGGCAATACGCAGCCGGCAAATCTCACTTAGACGCATGCCGCTAAAAGCGGCAATTAGGCTCACCCAATAAACCGCCACGGCATCGCTCGATTGATCGAGCCGGCTCTCCGTGGGCGGCCGCAAAATGGCCTTCAATTCCGCCGTTGCGAAGGGGAGAAAGGCGTTGTGGCCGACGGCCGGTTCAGCGATCCGCTGGCCTTGTGCCGGGTTGTCAGCACACAATCCGCTTTGTTTCGCCCAGCGAAACAAGGCCGCCAGCGCCGCGACATGGCGGTTGACCGTCTTCGGGGCCAATCCCAGGGCGTTCTGCAACGTGCGGATATGGGCCGTCACGTCGGCGCGTGCGACGTCGCCGATCTGGACTTCGCCGAAATGGTCCGCGAATCGGGCCAAAGCATAACGATAATGGGATGCGGTCTTGATCGACCGATGCGATGGGGCGCCGGGCTCCATGGATCCAACAAACGCCGCCACGGCGTCCCGCACCGGCTGCCACGTCGTGGATCGGCGTTTGGTCGGAACAAGGGCGGCGAAGGCGGTATCGGCATTTGCGAGCCGCGGTGTTGGCGGTTCGATGCCGGCGATAAAGCCCTGGGTTCCGGAAATTTGGCCGCCCAACCGCGCCGTGGCGATGGCCGTCACGGTGCTATCGTTTGGCACCCAGCCGCGTCGTTCGGCGATCTTGACGGCCTGTCGGCGTCGTTGGTCCCAGTTGTCCGCGCCAAAGCCCAGATTGGCCGCACGCTCGTCGCGTTCGCGAACCAGCGCGGCAAGCACCGCTTCGGGCGCCGCCCCGGCAACCGCGCCACGGTCAACCCACGCATCGAACACGACGCGCGCGGTGGCGTCGCGAATGGCGCGCAAATCTTCGTTCGTGGGGCGAAGGCGGCCGCGCCGTAGTTTCTGGAACTGGCATTGCCAGGCGTCGAGAACACGATCCCTACGCTGCGCGGCGACCGCCGCGTCATGGGTATTGAGGGCCTGCCAAAGCGCCTGCCTGTTGAGGTGGGCGCGGATATCTTCCGGCACGCGCTTTACGGCATACCAGCCGCGGCCCTTGCGATAGGTTAAGTGCGATGCGGATCTGCCCATAGATTGGACATAGAGGCGGGACCGCAGCAGGGAAAGAGCGCCGGTCAAATTGTTTGACCGGTGGGTTTTCATGTTTGACCGTGAAATGGCTGTGCACCAGTTGTTTAGGTGCAATATGTGGCGCCTTCGGGCGGCACGGGTGCCCGCCGCCCGGCGGTATTGGCGCGACCATCGCCGGTGCGCGGCGGGTCGCGTTTCATCACAGGGAGCTGTCTGGTGCGCTTGACCGATTTCGCGCTCTTGAGCTTTGACTGCTACGGCACGTTGATCGATTGGGAGGCCGGCATTCTCGCCGCTCTCAGCCCGTTATTGGCGCGGCTGTCGCCGGCGCCCGCCGCCGAGGCGGTTCTGCAGGCCTTCGCTGGCCACGAATCCGCGCAGCAGGCGGCGACGCCCGACATGGCCTATCCTGACGTGCTGCGCCATGTCCACCAGCGCTTGGCCGCCGATTGGGGCGCGTCGACCGATCCGGGGCTAGACAAGGCTTTCTGTGCCTCAATCGCCGACTGGCCGCCCTTCGCCGACACGGTAACGGCCCTGGCCTATTTGAAGCAGCACTTCAAGTTGGTGATTTTGTCGAATGTCGATCGGGCCAGTTTCGCCCACAGCCAGCGCAGCTTGGCGGTCGCGTTCGACGCCATTTATACCGCCCAAGATATCGGGTCCTACAAACCGTCATCGGCCAATTTCGCTTATCTGACAGATCATGTGCAGACCGATTTCGGACTCGCCAAAAGCGATATCCTGCATGTCGCGCAGAGCCTCTACCACGACCACGTGCCGGCTGAAAAAGCCGGCATCGCCCGGGTTTGGATCGATCGCCGCCACGGCCGGGTGGGGGGTGGCGCCACGAAACTGCCGGATCCCATGCCGTCGGTCGATTTTCGTTTCACCGATCTTGCCGGTTTGGCCGCGTCGCACCGGCTGGAATTGGCCTAACCGACAGCTGCGCCTTACGGTTTGGCTTTGGCCGCCAACCGAGCACGCACTTTGTCACTGTTGAGTTCGCGCGAGACGTCCGCGCCAACCCAACGCGCCGCCGGCTGGTCGTTGCGCCGCAACGCCGCAGCGCAATCCAAGGCGGCCCGATGCAGCACGTGATTGCGCTTGCCAATTTGGCGCAGCGCCCAACTTGCCGCCTTTTTGACCAGATTGCGGTCATCCGTGGCGGCCTTGGCGATGGCGGGCAGAAAGGCGAGAAAACCGTCATCGGCCGCCTGCTTGTCGTGTACCGCCAGGTTCGCCATCAACACCAGCCCGGCGCGTTTGGTGAATTCCGCGCGGCGGCGCGACCAGATGCGCGCTTTGTTCCATGCCCACGGCGTGCGATCGAACAATTTGCCGCACACGCCGTCGCAGACATCCCAAGAGTCGATGTCGCGCACCCAGTCGTCCATCTGACGCGGCGTCACGTTTCGCGGTTCGTCAATCATGGCCGCCAAGAGACGCGCATCGCGATAGCCGGTTTGCCAAAGCGCCAATGCCAACGCGTGGTCGCGGCCGTGCCGCCTGATCAGTGCGCGCGCGTGCCTGTGAAGCGCGGTCACGGGCACGCCAAGATTCCGGGTCGGATTGATGCCGTAACGGGCCATGCCGCGCACATTGTCGGCTTGGCCACTCTTGCTGAGTTGATCAACGATTTCGGCCGCCAGCTTGGCGCTGACATCTGGGGTCGCCATGGCACGGTGACTGTGGTGCAATCCTCGCCGTCCGCCAACAAAAAAAGCGGCGCGATGCCTGCAACATCGCGCCGGAACTCACGCCAGAATTGGGCGTGGCGGTCTGGTCAGTTGATAATTTGCCACGACCCGTCGGGCTGACGGCATGCGGTACCGTAGAGCTGTTGCTGCTGGTTGCCGACGATGACATTGGTTTGATATTCGCGACAATAGCGGCCATCGGTTTGCTGGTACGTGTTGGTCGGTGTCATCTGATATGTCGCGCCAGTATCGGGATTTTGCCAGGCGACTGTTTGATTCGATGGGCCGTGCTCCAAGACACCGCCGACACAGTTGTGATCAACCTGATCCATGCTGCGGCCGATGCTGCCGCCGATAATACCGCCGATAAACACGCCAGCGCCGACCGCCGCGAGTTTGCCCGTGCCTTTACCAATTTGAGAGCCGATCAGGCCACCGGCCGCGGCACCGATGGCGCTGCCGACAAGGTCGCGGTTACAGTTGCCGATACCGATATCAAAGGGGGGTAAATAGCCGGCGGCCAGATCGAGGTCGGCAACGTGATTGGCGTGGTGCTGGCTGTGTTTGCGTCGATAGCCGTGCGCCGGCGCCCATGGCGGCGGCCCCTGATGATTGTGATATTCGACATGGGAATGATGCGCCTTGGCGGGAGCCTTTTTCCACTTTTTGTGCTTACCGCCGGCCTCTGCGATGGAAGCGTTGACCGAGACAAAGGCAAGCAAAAACATCGAACAGATCGCGACCAGGGCTTTGCGGCGCATGTCATTCCTCCGGAAACGTCGGGCGAGGGTCCAAATCGGGCAATGACAGCAATATGGACCGAATTCGGGATCCGACCAGTTGTCACCCGGGCCTGTTTCGCTGGCCTAGCGGTGTCGGCAAGCGGCCTTTGATTTCCGGCCGAATTCAGGGGCGCCGTGTTATAGACTGAAGCTGTGAAAACCTTGGTTACAGGGGCGACCGGTTTTGTCGGGTCGGCGGTGGTACGGCACCTGGTTGCCGACGGCCATGATGTGCGCGCGCTGGTTCGGCCGGGCAGCGACCGGCAAAATCTGTCGTCTGTCGGCGTGACCCTTGCCGAAGGCGATCTGTTGGACCCGACCTCGTTGGCGGCGGCGATGGCCGGCTGCGACGGTCTGTTTCATGTCGCCGCCGACTATCGGCTCTGGGCCCGCGATCCGGGCGAAATCTTCAGATCGAACGTGGATGGCACGCGCAACGTCTTGTTGGCCGCCAGGGTGGCCGGCGTGGCGCGCATTGTTTACACCAGCAGTGTCGCCGCCTTGGGGTTGGGCCGCGACGGCGCCGCGGGCGATGAGACCACCCCCGTCGACCCTGGCGATCTGATCGGCGCCTACAAAACCTCAAAATGGCGGGCGCAGTCATTGGTGTTGGCGATGGCCCGCGATGAAGGGCTGCCGGTGGTCGTGGTCAATCCGTCGACGCCGGTCGGCCCCGGCGATATCAAGCCGACACCCACCGGCGCCCTGGTGCTGCAAGCCATGAGGGGGCAGATGCGCGCCTATGTCGACACGGCGTTAAATATTGTCCATGTCGATGACGTGGCCCGTGGCCACCTGTTGGCGTTCGACAAAGGTCGGGTCGGAGAATGTTACATATTGGGCAGTGAGAATCTGTCGTTGCGGGAAATCCTTGAGGTTATCGCCGAGCTGACCGGCGGTCCACGCCCCCGGGTTCGGATCCCCCATGGCGCCGTTTTGCCCGTCGCCTATGGCGCCGAGTTGCTGGCCAAATTCACCGGCCGTACCCCATTGGTAACGGTTGCCGGGGTCAAACTGTCGCGCAAGCAGATGCGCTTTCGCAGTGACAAAGCGCGCCAACAACTGGGCTACGATCCGCGCCCGGCGCGGGCTGCTTTGCAGGACGCGGTCACCTGGTTCCACGATAGGATGGGAACGGCCGGGTCGCCGACATTTACGCCAAATCCTGTCAAATGAGGTGATTCCGTGAGCACTGACCTCGCCGACACGCTGCTGGCGCGCGCGCCGCGGGGATCCGAACCGGTCGCGATTCTACCGGTTGCGGCCGCTGAGCTAGCCCCTTGGCTTAACAAGCAAGAGCCCGAGATACGCGATTGGATCGCAGCGGTGGGTTTCACGGCGAAGCCCCATAGTACGTGTTTCGTGCCCGGTACGGGCGGCGCCCTCGCCCGGGTCTTGGTTGGTATCGCCGAGCCGTTGGGGCCCTGGGCGCTGGCCGGGCTGCCGCTGACATTGGCAGAGGGCGTGTATGGCCTTGACCCGCGCTTCGAAAGCCAGCTGACGCCGGCCGACGCGGCGCTTTTGACGGTCGGCTGGGCGGTTGGCGGCTACCAGTTCACGCGCTACAAAAACCGCGATCGAGAAGCGGCGCAGCTGGTCGTTCCCGCGGCTTGCGATTTGGCCGAATGCCAGCGCGTTGCCCAGGCGGTCGGCATCGCCCGCGACCTGATCAACACACCGGCAAACGATTTGGGACCCGATGACCTGGCTGACGCGGCACGGTCGGTCGCCGATCGATTTGGCGCGACCACCCGCGTCGTTCGCGGTGAGGCATTGCTGGATCAGAACTTCCCCGCCATTCACGCGGTTGGTCGTGCCAGTCACCGCCCGCCATGCTTGATCGATTTCACCTGGGGTGAGGTGACGGCGCCGAGAGTGACTTTGGTTGGCAAGGGCATCTGTTTCGATTCCGGCGGATTGGATCTGAAACCCGCGGACAACATGCTGCTGATGAAGAAGGACATGGGTGGCGCGGCCCATGCCTTGGGGCTGGCGCACGCGGTGATGGACGCGGGATTACCGGTGCGCTTGCGGGTGCTGATCGCGGCCGCCGAAAACAGTGTCGGTGGTGATGCTTTCCGCCCCGGTGATATATTGGCCACGCGCAATGGCAAGACGGTCGAGGTCGGCAACACCGACGCCGAAGGGCGCCTGGTCCTGTGCGATGCCTTGACCCTGGGCGACGAAGACAGCCCGGATTTGATGGTCGATATCGCAACGCTCACCGGTGCCGCCAGGGTTGCCCTGGGGACCGATGTGCCGGCTCTGTTCACGCCCGACGATGCCTTGGCCGAGGCCCTATGCATCCAGGCCGAGAAATTACGCGACCCGCTGTGGCGATTGCCGTTGTGGGCCGACTATCAGAACCTGCTCGACAGTCCGGTTGCCGATACCAACAATATTAGCCCGGGCGCATTCGGCGGCGCCATTACGGCAGCCTTATTTCTGGCCGGCTTTGTGGAACAGGCCAAGGCCTGGGCGCATGTCGATATGATGGCATGGAACCGCAGCGCCCGCCCCGGCCGCCCGGTTGGCGGCGAGGCCTTGGCGTTGCGCGCGCTCTACGGTTATCTGGCAACCACCTATGGGCGCTGAACGTGTCGGTGTTGAAATCGCCGCGAAGCCATTGTTTTGACTGACGTCAACCGTAAGGTCGACAGGCATTTGCTCGCCCATTAAATCGTTCCACAATCGTTATTGACGATGCTATCGGATTGCGTGACACTCACCCCTACCAAATCCTGAGCCACTAATAACGTGGGCACTGTTTTCTCTAGTTTTGATGGGTGGAATGTCACAGAGTCTGTCTTCCGAACAAGCTTTGCAGCTTTGGCACTCAGTGTTCGTTTCGAGCGTCAGCGACGCCCGGTCCGATCTGACGATGCGGCAAATGGCGATGTTGTTGAGCATCTATCTGAGCCCGCCGCCGCACACGGTGCGCGGGTTGGCAAAATCGCTCAACATTTCGAAACCGGCGGTCACCCGGGCCCTGAACAAGCTCGGCGACATGGGCTTGGTCAAACGCAAACGGGATGATGATGATCGGCGCAGCGTGCTGGTCCAACGCACGGTCAAGGGGTCGGTCTATCTTTCGGATGTGGCCGATGTGATCGCGGCGGCCTCAACAAGGGTGGGCACCGCGACCGAATCGGCGGAAGCCGCGGCGGCTTAGATCAGCCGAACCGGGGTCAATTCTGCGTCGCGCGCAAAACGACGGGCGAAATTCAACCTTTTGCCGCCGGTTTGCCGAAACAGCGGGTCCGGTCGCGTGCAAATGGAGAGCGCGGCAAAGCTTCTGATTGCTTGCCGACCATGGCAATGGTCAATAGCCGCGGGAAAGGTCGACTTGATGCGCGGGCGGTGTGCCGGCGCGGACGCGGCGCACATTGCCGATCACGAAGCGGGCGCCCGACTCGGGCAACACCCAACCGGCATTGTGGGGCGTGATCGTGATCCGCGGATGGTGCCAAAATGAATGGTCGGCGGGTAGTGGCTCGGTTTCGAACACGTCGAGCCAAGCGCCTGCCAAATGGCCGCTGTCGATTGCCGCCAGCAGGTCAGATTCGATCACTTGTCGGCCCCGACCGGCATTGACGAAATAGGCGCCGGCCGGCAACTGGGCGAAGGCGCCCGCGTCAAGCAGGCCCTCGGTGTCGCGCGTCAGGGGCAGAACACTGACCAGAACATCGCTCTGCGCCAGGATCTGTGAAAACCCGTCTTGACCGGTGAAGCTTTCGACGCCGCCCAGCGATTTCGCCGTGCGGCTCCAGCCGGCCACCGGAAAGCCGCGCGCGATCAAGGCTTGGGCCGCCGCTTGGCCAATCACGCCCATGCCCAACAGGCCGACCCGACAACCGCCGGCCGGACGCGGCAGTGAATGGCGCCATTCGGCGCGCGCTTGCAGGGCACGAAAGTGATCGACCCGCCGATGATGGCTCAGCACCGCAAGCAGCACATATTCGACCATTTGCGCGACCAATCCGGCATCGACCAAACGGGCGACGGGAACACCGGCCGGTAATTCCGGATCCGAACGAATGTGATCGACGCCGGCGCCCAGCGATTGGATCAGTCGCAGGTTTGGCAAACCCGCCAACACGCCCGGCGGCGGCTGCCAGACCAGGGCGGTATCGATCTCTGTGCTGTCGCCGACATCGGGCCAAACACGCATGTCGAGCGCGGGGTCAAACGCGCGCAGCGCCGCCCGCCACGCATCGGGGTCATCTTCACGACTGACAAACAACAGCGCCATGGTGGTGCCGTTCAGGTCGCGATCTCGGCCGACTCAACGGCTTTGATCTCGAACGCCGCGGCCATCAGCGCCTTGGTATATTCGGTTTGTGGCGAATCAAACACGTCTGCCGCGGGCCCCTGTTCAATCACACGCCCTGCCTTCAACACGATAACGTCGTTCGCCAGCGCACGCACGACCCGTAAATCATGACTGATGAACAGATAAGCCAAATCGTGTTCGCGCTGCAAACGGCGCAACAAGTCGACAATCTGTGCTTGCACGGACATATCCAAGGCCGATGTTGGTTCGTCCAGCATGACGAAACGCGGCTTGAGAACCATCGCCCGGGCGATCGAAATGCGTTGTCGCTGGCCACCCGAGAACTCATGTGGATAGCGGTCCATGGTTGATGGATCCAGGTCGACCTCTTCCATAGCGTTGGCCACCAGGGTGCGGCGATCGTTTTCGTCGCCGCCCAAATCGTGGATGCGCAGACCTTCTTCGATGATTTGGAAGACCGATAGGCGCGGGCTCAACGAACTGAACGGATCCTGAAACACCACCTGCATTTGCCGACGTAGCGGTCGCACGGCGCGATTGCTTAGGGCGTCGGTTGGCCGGCCCTCGAACCGGATCGGGCCATCGCTGGATATCAGACGCAGCAGGGCCATGCCCAAGGTCGTTTTGCCCGAACCGCTCTCGCCCACCACGCCGACGGTCTGACCCTCGCGCACGGATACGGTGACGCCGTCGACGGCTTTGATATGGCCGACGGTGCGGCGCAGCACACCGCGCCGGATCGGAAACCATACCCGCAAATTGTCCGCCTCCATGACCTGTTTGGCGCTGGCATCGCTTGTCGGTGGATCACCTTTGGGTTCGGCGCCGAGCAGCGCCTTGGTGTAGTCATGTTGCGGCGTGTCATAGATTTGCGCGGTCGGGCCCTGCTCGACGATTTTGCCTTCGGTCATGACGCAAACATAGTCGGCGACGTGATGGACGATGGTCAGGTCGTGGGTGATCAACAGTATCGCCATACCGACTTCGCGCTGCAGGTCCTTCATCAGCGCCAATATTTGGGCCTGAATGGTGACATCGAGCGCGGTGGTGGGTTCGTCGGCGATCAACAAGCCGGGATCGTTGGCCAGGGCCATGGCGATCATGACCCGCTGGCGTTGACCACCAGATAGCTGATGCGGCCACGCTTTGAGTCGTTGCTCGGCGTCTTGCAGGCGGACCAACTTGAGCAACTCGAGCGTCCGCGACCGTGCCTGATTGTAGGTCAGGCCTTTGTGCAGCATCAGTGTTTCGTTGACTTGCTTTTCCACCGTGTGCAGCGGATTGAGCGATGTCATCGGTTCTTGAAAGATCATCGAAATCTGATCGCCACGCACCTGCCGCAGCGTGTCTGGGGCGGCCCCGACCAGCTCTTCACCGCGAAACCGCACGCTGCCATGGGGATGGCGGGCGCGCGGATAAGGCAGCAATTGCAGCACGGACAACGCGGTCACAGATTTGCCCGAGCCGCTCTCGCCGACCAGCGCCACGGTTTGGCCCTCGTCGACCTGAAATGATACGCCACGCACCGCCTCAACGTCGCGACGGCCGACCCGAAAGGTCACGGCGAGATTGTCTATCGCGAGCAGGGTCATCGGATTACACCGTAATCTTGCGGGGGTCGAAGGCGTCGCGCACGCCTTCACCGATGAACACCAGCAGCGACAACAACACCGACAGAACGACAAAGCCGGTAAAACCCAACCACGGTGCTTGCAAATTGTTCTTGCCCTGATTGAGCAATTCGCCCAGCGATGGCGAACCCGGCGGCAGGCCGAAACCGAGGAAGTCGAGCGAGGTCAGCACCGTGACCGAGCCGGTCAAAATGAACGGCAGAAAGGTCAGGGTCGACACCATGGCATTGGGCAACACATGGCGGTACATGATCGAAATATCGCTGGCGCCCAGCGCCCGCGCCGCGCGGACAAAATCGAAATTACGCGCGCGCAGGAACTCGGCCCGCACCACGCCGACCAAACCCATCCAACTAAACAGCAGCATCAAGCCCAACAGCCACCAGAAGTTCGGCTTGACCACGCTCGCCAGGATGATCAGCAGATAGAGCGTCGGCAGTGATGACCAGATCTCGATAAAGCGCTGAAACAGTAAATCGACCAAGCCGCCGAAATAGCCCTGGACCGCGCCGGCGGCGATGCCGACGATCGAGCTGAGCAGAGTCAACGTCAGGCCGAACAGTACCGATATGCGAAAACCGTAGATCAAGCGCGCCATCACATCGCGAGCCTGATCATCGGTGCCGAGCCAATTATCCGCGGACGGCGGCGCTGGCGCTGGCACCGGTAAATTGTAATTGATGGTTCGGTAGCTATAGGGGACCAGCGGCCAAATCATCCAGCCCTTGTCGTTGATCAAACCGGCCACCAGCCGGTCGCGGTAATTCGCCTCGGTTTCGAAATCGCCGCCGAAGGTCGTTTCGGAATAGGTCTTTAGCACTGGCATATAAAGGCCGCCGTCGAACCACACCAGAATTGGCTTGTCGTTGGCGATAAATTCGGCCGGCAGCGAGACAAAAAATAGAAACAGGAAAAGCCGCAGGCTCCAAAAAGCGCGGCCGTTCTTGCGAAAATTGGCCAGTCGGCGTCGGGTCAGCGGGGTCAGCCTGAGTCCCCAAACACGACCGGTCGGCATCGGCGGGGCTTGGCGTTTTACGGTGGGCGAGGCCAGGGTGTGCTCGGCCATGATCGTCAGGCCTCACGGCTTTCAAAGTCGATACGTGGGTCGATCACGGTATAGGCGATATCGCCGACCAGGTTCATGACCAGGCCAAGTAACGTGAAAAAGTAAAGGGTGGCGAACATGACCGGATAGTCGCGCCCCAGCGCGGCCTCGAAACCGAGCAAACCAAGTCCGTCGAGTGAGAAGATCACTTCGATCAGCAACGATCCGGTGAACAATATACCGATAAACGCGGATGGAAATCCGGCGATCACGATCAACATGGCATTGCGGAACACATGGCCGTAGAGCACCCGGTTTTCGGCCAAGCCCTTGGCACGCGCCGTGGTCACATATTGCTTGTTGATCTCCTCGACGAAAGAGTTTTTGGTCAGCAGTGTCAGACCGGCGAAGCCGCCGATGACCATCGAAACGATCGGCAGCGCCAAATGCCAAAAATAATCACCAATCTGCTGCAGCAAAGTCAGTTCGTCAAAATTGGTTGACGTCAGCCCCCGTAGCGGAAACCAATCGAAATAGCGCCCGCCGGCGAACAGCACGATCAGCAGGATCGCGAATAAGAAGCTTGGAATGGCATTGCCGATTACGATGACGCCGGATGTCCAAATGTCAAAACGCGACCCGTCGCGCACCGCCTTGGCAACGCCGAGCGGGATCGATATCAAATAAACAAATAGCGTGGTCCACAAACCAAGTGAGATCGAAACCGGCATTTTGTCGAGCACCAAGTCGACAACGCGTTGGTCGCGGAAAAAGCTTTCACCGAAATCGAAGGTCGCGTAGCGACCAAGCATGTCGATGAAGCGCTCATGCCAAGGTTTGTCGAAACCGTAGAGCTTCTCAAGTTCTTCGATAAATTTTGGATCGAGCCCCTGGGCGCCCCGATATTTGCTGGTGACACTGCTACCGCCACCAGCTTGCTGCGTACGCCGTTCGCCCAGAGACTCGGTTTGGCCGGCGCCGCTGACACGCGCCGTCAGATCGGTGCCGGTGCCGGTGTAGCGGGAAATGATCTGTTCTATGGGACCGCCGGGCGCCGCCTGAATAACCACGAAATTGATCAGCATGATTCCGAACAGGGTCGGAATGATCAGCAGTAAACGACGAATGATATAGGCGGTCATGATGTCAAAGATCGTGTCCGGGGCCTGGCGCCGACCTTTTACCGGGCGCGCCGGCGCCTAAGATACAGCACCAACGCGATCAAACCGAAACCGGCGAGTGCGAGCCAAATCGAGAGATTTTGGCGCTCCTGGCCGACCTCATCCATGCGCGCCGGTGGTGCGCTTGTCGGATCGCTCTGTGGCGGTGCCTCGGTCGAACCCTCGGTGGTCTCCGCCGGGCCCGTGACGGGCGGAACGGACTCGGCCTGGGCCAGCACCGTCTCATGTTTGTTGGCATCGATCCACCAGGTCGAGGGAAAGCCAAGACCAAACCGCGGCGGCGTCGCCGGCTTGCCGAAGATGTCCCAGTAAATCAGCCGAAAACTGCGAATATGCCAGTGCGGGATGACATAGTGGCCCCATAACAACACACGGTCGAGCGCGCGCGTTGTGGCGACCAGTGTCTCGCGATCGGGGGCGGCGATCAGCAATTCCACCAACTCGTCGATCGTCGGTTCGCTGATCCCGGCGTAATTTTGCGAGCCCTCGGTCACAGCCGCTTCGCCCGTCCAATAGCCCCGTTGCTCATTGCCCGGACTTTGCGACTGCCCCCACACCGTCGTGATCATATCGAAATCAAACCCGTCCAAGCGATTCTGATATTGGGCCGGGTCGACAATCCGGATCGACGCGGTGATCCCCAATCGCTTGAGATTCTCCACCACCGGTCCGACGATCCGTTCAAAGGCGGGCGAGACCAGCAGAAACTCGATCTCCATCACTTCGCCGCTTTGGTCGTTGGTCAGAACATTGTCCTTGACCACCCATCCGGCCTCGGCGAGTAGTTCGCGCGCGCGCAACAAATTGTCCCGGATGTCGCCGGAGCCGTCTGTGGCCGGCGGCTCATAGACGGTCGTGAACACTTCCTCGGGAACGCGGCCACGAAATTCCTCCAGAATTCCCAGTTCCAAGCCTTCGGGTAGGTCGCGCGAGGCGAGTTCGGAGTTCGAGTAGTAGCTCTTGGTACGCGTATACTGGCCGTAAAACAGATTGATATTGGTCCACTCGAAGTCGAATGCATAGGCGAGCGCTTGGCGGACCTTGGGGTCGGCGAATTTCGATCGGCGCATATTGAAGACGAAGCCCTGCATGCCCGTACCGAGCTCGTGGGCAACCTCTTCCTTGACCATCAGTCCCCGCTCGACCGCGGGAAAATCGTAGGCTGTCGCCCACTCTTTCGAAATATTCTCTTGTCGAAAATCATATTCGTTCGCCTTCAAAGCCTCGATGGCGACCGTGGCGTCGCGATAATAGTCAAACTGGATCTCATCGAAATTGTTCTGGCCGAGATTAACCGGCAGGTTCGCGCCCCAATAATCCTCAACCCGCCGATAGGTGATCGAACGGCCGGGATCGACCTTGTCCACCTGATAGGGGCCACTGGTCAGGGGTGGTTCCAAGGTGGTTTCGTCAAACGCGCGCTCTTCCCAATAGTGCTTCGGCAAGACCGTCATTTGGCCGATGATCAGCGGCAGTTCACGGTTGGTCGTGTCGCGAAACGTGAAACGCACCGTGCGCTCGCCGGTCTTCTCGGCGGCCGTGACGTCGGCGTAATAGGTGCGAAAAAATGGGTTGCCCTTGGCTGTCAGGGTCTCGAACGTGAAGATGACGTCATCGACGGTCACCGGTTGGCCGTCGTGCCAGCGGGCTTCGGGACGCAATGTGAAAGCGACCCACGACCGATCTTCGGGCATTTCAATCGTTTCCGCGAGCAGGCCATATTCAGTGAACGGCTCGTCGGCGGACCCGACCAACAGGCTATCATAGGTGAGGCTTAGGCCGGCGGCGGCGACGCCCTTGATGATGAATTGATTGAGCGTGTCATAGGTGCCGACGGCCGCCAGGCGCACTTTGCCGCCTTTCGGCGCGTTCGGGTCGGCATAGTCGAAATGCGGAAAATCGGCGCCGTATTTGACATCGCCATACATCGACAGCGCATGGCTTGTTGCGACATCCGATTGCGCCTGAGCCCCTACGGTGGCGATGCCGGAGCAAATCAAAGTCAGCGCGGCGATAGCGCGTTTGGCATACGGATACATGAACGGCTCTTGCTCCCCGTGCGGTGTTTCCGGATTTGGTCGGCGTCTCTGCAACGGATATCGAAGACCAGCTGGTTCGAGACGTTGGATCCTGTTGCACATCCAAGGGCGGCACAATCAGATCGTGCACGAACGTCTTATAGTCGCGTCGTGGACGCCGCGGTTCAAGACCCGCCGGTCATCGATCACATGAATGTTGCGGGCCCGGGCCCGGTCACGGCAAGGGGTGGGGCTGCTCTGCCAGGCTACGCAGATAGGCAATGACAGCCGCCCGATCTCCGGCGTCTTTGATGCCGGGAAAGGCCATTTTCGTGCCTTTGGCAAAATCTCGCGGCGCGGCCAAAAACGCATCCAGCGCATCATAGGTCCAATCGCCACCGACCTCCATTAGCCCCTTCGAATATTTGAACCCTTCGATGGCGGCGATCGGGCGGCCGACGATGTCCCACAGGGCGGGGCCGATCTTGCCGCTCTTAGCAGCATCGACACTGTGGCAGGCGACGCATTTCTTGGCGACTTTCTCGCCGGCCGCAATGTCGGCCGCCGCAACGGCAACCGCCACGCCGCCGCTCTCACCCTCCGCGGCCGGTTCCGACGCGGCCGGCTCTGATGCCGCGCGTTCCGAAGTCGCGGGTTCCGAAGTCGCTGGGGCTTCCGTTTCCGCGGACGTTTCGGGTTCGGGCGACGCGGTTGGTTCCGGTGTGTCTTGCGCCGCCTCGACCGCCGCGACCTCAGCCGGGGCGCTGTCAGGCTCCGTCGGTGCTTCGGTCTCCGTGATTTGCGGTGCTGCTGTCGGCTCGGGTAGCGGCGCCGGCGACGCGGAGAACGATCGCAGATAGGCGATCACATTGGCGCGGTCCTGCGGGTCCTTGATTCCCGGAAACGCCATTTTCGTGCCTTTGGCAAACTGCTTCGGCGCCGCCAAAAATCCGTCCAGGGCTTGATAGGTCCAGTCGCCTACCAGTTCGTTCAACACGGTGGAATAGGAAAAGCCTTCGGTCGCGGCAACGTCACTGTCCACGATGTCCCAAAGGTTGGGGCCGACCTTTTGTGCGCCGCCTTCGTCGAAGCTATGGCACGCCACACACTTTTTCGCCGCCTTTTCGCCAGCGGCAATATCGGCATCGGCCAAAAGCGCTAAAACGCCATCCGAACGCGCGGTCTCGCCGGCGGCTTCAGTGGTGCCCTCGGCCACGGCGTCGTCTGCCATGTCCGCGGGTTCGCCGTCAGGCGTGTGTTCGGCAGGTGCTCCGACCAAGAACACCGGTGTCTCAGGGCTATCATGGCGCGCGAAAATAAGGTCCGCGACAAATCCCAAGATCAAGGCAAACAAGGTTGCGCCCAAGATGGCGCCAACGATTTTGTTCAATTCGAAGGCAGACATGACCGCTCCGGCACCGCGGTTGAGACGCGCGGAAGGTAGCGGCTTTCGCCGTGTCGGCGCAACACCTATAAAGGGCGGCAACCAGGTGGGCTCGTAATTTCGATTGCGTTAGGGCGATGGACAAGTTTGGCAAGGTGATCATTGTGATTCCGTCGCGGCTGGCGTCCCAGCGACTGCCCGATAAGCCGTTGTTGCCGGTCGGCGATCAACCCATGATCGTCCAAGTCTTGCGGCGCGCGGAAGAAGCTGCGGTCGGCCCGGTGTTGGTTGCGTGTGGTGACCAGGCCATCGCCGATGCCGTCCGCCGCGCGGGTGGCACCGCGGTGATGACGGCGCAGGATTTGCCGTCCGGATCGGATCGGGTGTGGGCGGCCGTCTGCGCGGCCGACGCCGGCGGGGATCATGATCTCATCCTAAATCTACAGGGCGATTTGCCGACGATCGCGCCCGACGCGGTACGCGCGGTTTTGCGACCCTTGGCGGACCCGGCGGTCGATGTGGCGACGTTGGCGAGTCCGATTGTCGAGGCCCATGAACGGAATGACCCCAATGTGGTCAAGGTCGTGTACAGCCCCGGCCGAGTACCGGATGTCGGGCGGGCGCTTTACTTCACCCGTGCGACCGCACCCAGCGGCGACGGCCCGCTATATCACCATATTGGCATCTATGCCTATCGGCGCGCGGCACTCGAACGTTTTGTCGACTTGCCGCCGAGTCCGTTGGAATTGCGTGAGCGGCTGGAACAATTGCGGGCGCTCGAAGCGGGCATGCGCATCGATGTTGCGCTCACAGACCACGTGCCCTTGGGTGTCGACACGCCAGACGACCTGGCGCGCGCGCGCCGGCTGCTGGGTGCCTAGGCGTTATTGGGCACGGCCACTGCCGTCGTCGCCCGCGGCAATTGCCGCTAGCCCTTCTCGGTAGCTGGGATAGATCAAATCGGTGATCAGCTCACCATGCATGCGCTGATTGTCAATGCGGCGGTCGTCGGCCCAAAATTCCCGCGCCATCGGCGACATCTCGGCATAGGCGTCGGCAAACGGGATCAGCGGTGGCGGCGTCACCCCGAGCAGATCGCATGCCTGCGCGATCACGTCGGCTGACGGCGCGGGATGATCGTCGCAGATGTTGTAAATTCGGCCCGGGCACGGATGGGTCATCGATGCGATGACGGCGCGCGCCACGTCGGCGACATGAATGCGCGAAAAACAATGTCCGGGTTTGTCGAGCCGCCGGGCGCGACCGGCGCGGACTTGGTCGATAGCGCTGCGCCCCAAGCCGTAAATCCCGGCCAAGCGAAAAATGTGCACGGGCAAACCGTGATCGTGCCACAGATCCAGCCAGGCTTGTTCGGCGGCGGCACGTCGTGTGCCGCGCGCGCTGCTTGGCGCAATGGTGGCGGTCTCGTTAACCAAGGCGCCGCCGCGATCGCCATAGACACTGGTCGCCGACACATAACCGACCCAGGTCAATGCCGGCGCCCGCATGATCGCGTCGCGATGCGCGCGCAGCACCCGATCGCCGTCGGTGCCGGGCGGTATGGTCACCAATAGCGACTCGACATCTTCGAGCCGTCGGTCAATGTCGGCGACCGGGTGATCGTCGCGGAATTCACAAACGCGCAACCCGGCGACCGGCGTCAAACGCTGTTGTGCGGCGACGTCCGCGCGGTCGCGCACCGTACCCGCCACGTGGCCACCGCGTGCGGCAACAACACGCGCCACAAATGCCCCGGTAAAGCCGAGACCGAAACAAAACAGATTGGCGGTCATGGCAGAGATCGCGCTTGCCATTGTTGCCGTGGCAGGCGATTGTGGTCGGGTTCCGGAGTGATCGGGATGGGGGGATTTGTCGCTGTCTTGAACATGATTGCCTGGGCACGAAGCTGGGGGTTCGTCATGGGGGGCGTGGCGGGCCTGTGCGGCGCCGTGTTATGGGGCACGTATGCGGCGCATGCCGCTCCCCCCACCTATGATGATTGTGCCGCCCTGGTCAAGTCCGATCCCGAGGCGGCGCTCGCGCAAGCGGTTGTTTGGGCTGAAAAGGGCGGCGGCGGCGCGGCGCGCCACTGTCGCGGAATTGCACAGACGGCATTGGGACAGTTCGACGCCGCGGCGGAAATATTCGCGGCATTGGCAGACGACTTGGAGGAAACCGCGCCGGCGGTCGCGGCGCGGCTCCATGCGCAAGCCGGAGATGCCTGGTTGCGCGCCGACAATGTCGCTGCCGCGTTGACGGCCCTCGACAAAGCCATCGATCAGGGTCCCGACGATTGGGGACCCTTGGTCAACCGTGCGCGCGCTCATGCCGAGGCAGATAACTATGTGGCGGCGCTGGATGATCTCAACCGGGCGGTCAAATTGGCGCCGCTGCGCGACGATGTTTATGTGTTACGGGCGGCGGCGCATCGTCATGTTGGTTCCTTCGACCTGGCGGCGAAAGATCTGATGCTGGCTTTGCGGCTCAACCCACGCAATCCTGATGCCTTGGTCGAATTGGGGGCGGTCCGCCTGGCCCATGACGATGTCGCGGCCGCCAAAGATGCCTTTGGGACGGCGATCTTGGTTGCTCCCGATGCGCCGGCCGCCTGGCTGGCACGCGAGTTTCTGGCCGCGTTGCGTCAAGACCACTCGTCTCGGTAAGGGCGCGATCAGGCGCCGCCGCCCGCCCATTCGGCGCGCACATTGGGGTCGTGCTCGGTGACCAACGCCTCGACCGCAAGCGCGGCCACGGTGGCTTTGGGCAAGAGCCGGCCCACAGCCCACACGGCAGCCACACGCACCAGTGGCGCGGGGTCGTGCAAATGTGGCCGCGCGGCAGCCGCCAATTTCGGCGTCCCGCTATTGCCGATCGCGATCAGGACATTGCGGATGAAGCGGTCGCGGCCGATGCGCTTGATCGGCGATCCGGCGAAAAAATTGCGAAAAGCAGCGTCGTCCAGGCCGGCCAGGTCAGACAGCATGGGCGCGCGCATTTCGGCCCGCGCCACCAGTTTGGCATCGGTCGCGGCGGCGGCGAATTTATTCCATGGACAGACCGCCAGGCAATCATCGCAGCCATAAATTCGGTTGCCGATCAACGGTCGCAAGGGCCGTGGAATGTGACCCTTATGCTCAATGGTCAAATAGGAAATACAGCGCCGGGCATCGATTTCATGGGGGGCGGTGAAGGCCTCGGTCGGACAGATGTCCAGGCAGCGCGTGCATGTCCCGCAATGTTCGCCATGATCGCCGGCGTCGTTTGCGCCAAGGGGCAGCGTGGTCAGAATTTCGCCCAGAAACAGCCACGACCCATACGCCTTGGACACAAGATTGGTGTGTTTGCCCTGCCAGCCGATCCCGGCGGCCTGGGCCAGCGGTTTCTCCATCACCGGGGCGGTGTCGACAAACACTTTGACGTCGCAATCGAACTGCCGGTGCATCCAGCCGGCCAGCTGCTTGAGGCGGCCTTTGACCACATCGTGATAGTCGCGATGTCGCCCATAAACAGAGATCGCGGCCCGGTCCGTCCGTGCCAGAATCGCCAGCGGCTCGTCGTCGGGTCCGTAATTCACGCCGACGACAACGGCAGCCCGCGCGTCGGGCCACAGGCGTTGCGGATGGGCGCGCCGCGCCGCTGTGGCCGCCAGCCACGCCATGTCACCGTGACGTCCATCGGCAACGAAAGCCGACAATGCCGCACGGCCATCCGGCACGGCGGCAATGTCGCAGAATGCGATGGCATCAAATCCCAGAGTCCGCGCGCGGGCGCGAATCAAACTGCGCGGGTCGTGGCTCATCGACCGAACGCCGGCGCGGCGTGGTCCGTATCAGAAATCCAAATCCACATAATGATGCGGGGGCGGCATCCCGGCGACGCGATCTTCCAGCAAGGGGCGGAAACTGGGCCGCGATTTCAACCGGCCGTACCAAATCCTGGCTTCACGATAGTCGTCCCAGGGCACGTCGCCCAAATAGTCGAGAACCGAGAAGTGTGCGGCCGCGGCGAGATCGGCGTAGGAGAGATTGTCGCCCGCCAACCAGCGGCGACGTTCCGACAGGTAACAGACATAGTCCAGATGATAGCGAACGTTGCTGCGCGCCGCGCGAATGCGGTCGGTGTCGGGCACGCCGGCCGCCAGATAGCGTTTCATGATTTTCTCATGGACCAACACATCGGTGGCTTCGGCCGACAGTTTGACGTGAAACCACGCCGCCAGGCGCCGCACCTCGGCGCGCGTTGCGGGATCCAAACCGATCAGGGCCGGGTCCGGACAGATGTCTTCCAAATACTCGATGATCACCGTGCCCCCGCAAACCGCGGCGCCATCGGGCTCCACCAACACGGGCACGTCGCAGGCCGGATTGAGTTGCAGAAACGGTTCGCGTCGTTCCCACACTTTTTCTAGCCGAAGCTCGAATTCAAGGCCCTTTTCAGTCAAGGCCAAGCGCGCTGTGCGTGCATCCGACGACAGCGGTAAGTGATACAAAGTCCGCATCGCCGCAGTCTAGAGCAGGGTCCGACAATAATGAACCATTCTGCCGGCGCGATTTGCGTTAAAGCCGAGCGGCCCGGCGGGTTCACGACCGGCGGGCACCCGCGATGGGATTTCGTGTGGATGGCCACAATGGGATTTCATGTGGATGGCCACAATGGGATTTCATGTGGATGGCCACATTGTCGGGCGTTGCCCCAAGCCCGGAACCGACGGGAAATCGAAAAGAAATCGGGCAGCACTGTTGGGCCGGCGCGTGTGCAAAAAAAAGCCACGCCGGGCGAACCGTACGTGGCTGTGTCTTAAGGGACAGGTCGGTGGGCGATGGCCGACACCACGGTGGGGGAGGGGGAGGGCGATGGTGCCGGCCGAACAAAAAAAAGAGCTAAGCGCGTGTCCTTGCGATGATTGATCCAATGTCTGCAGCCTATCGATGGCACGCCGATGCAGCTGTGAATCGCTTCACAGTTCTGATCACGAATGCGTGAATAGCAGCATCGCCCGGTCAGGCGCTGGCGGTGGCGCGGCTTGCAGGTGCCAATGGGTGCTCCAAGCGATCGACCATTTCCAGCGGACATACCTGCCAAAACTTGGTCAGCGCGCGGTCCCAATCGTTGAGCATCACCTCGGCAAAATAGGAGCCGGTTTGTGCAACATGGTCGACAACCATTTCTTTCAGCACATTTTCCCAATGCGGACTGGCGATGCGCTGATACACCACCGAGGCGGCGTTGACTCGGCCCGCAAAGCTTTCGTCGGCGTCAAATACAAATGCCATGCCGCCCGTCATGCCGGCGGCGAAATTGGTGCCAACTGGTCCCAAGATCGTCACGGTGCCGCCCGTCATATACTCGCAGCCATGGGCACCGCAGCCTTCCACGACGGCAATCGCACCGGAATTCCGCACGGCAAATCGCTCACCGGCTTGGCCAGCGGCATAGAGGCGGCCGCTGATTGCGCCATATAGCACAGTGTTGCCGATGATGGTGTTTTCGTTGGAAATCAGCGGGCTGGCGGTGGTTGGCCGGACCACGATAACACCACCGGATAGACCCTTGCCGACGTAATCGTTGGCGTCGCCAAACACCTCAAGCTTGAGGCCCTGCACTGCCCAAGCGCCAAGTGACTGGCCCGCCGATCCGCGCAACCGCACCGTGATGTGGCCCGGCTGCAATTTGTTCATGCCAAACCGACGCGTGATCTTTGACGACATCTTGGTGCCGATCGCGCGTTGGGTGTTCTGCACATTGTAGGCAAGCTGCATTTTTTCGCCGTCTTGGAACAGGGCGCGGGCATCCTTGATCATCTGCGCATCCAGGGTTTCCGGCACTTCATTGCGGCCTTCGAGCGCGAACACGCGGCCGAACTCACCCGGATCGGCCTGTGTCAGAATCGGGTTCAGGTCGAGATCATCCAAATGCGCCGCGCCCCGGCTGACCTGATGCAACAGATCCGTGCGGCCAATCACCTCGTCAAGAGAACGGGCGCCGATTGCCGACAGGATCTCGCGCACTTCCTCGGCGATGAAGCTAAACAGGTTGACCACCTTTTCCGGCGAGCCGACGAACTTCTCGCGCAGCCGCGGGTTCTGGGTGCAAATGCCGACCGGGCAGGTATTGGAGTGGCATTGACGCACGATAATGCAGCCCATGGCGATAAGCGCCGCGGTGCCGATACCGTATTCGTCGGCGCCCAACATGGCCGCCATCACGACATCGCGTCCGGTCTTGAGACCGCCGTCAACCCGCAGCGCCACCCGATGACGCAGGCGATTCAAGGTCAGCACTTGGTTGACCTCGGCCAAACCGATTTCCCACGGCATGCCGGCATATTTGATACTGCTTTGTGGGCTGGCGCCGGTGCCACCGGAATGGCCGGAAATCAAAATGACATCGGCGTTGGCCTTGGCAACACCGGCGGCGATGGTGCCGATACCGGTGCGCGCCACCAGCTTGACGCACACCTTGGCGTCCGGATTGATTTGCTTCAGGTCGTAGATCAGCTGCGCCAAATCCTCGATCGAATAGATGTCGTGGTGTGGCGGCGGCGATATCAGCGTTACGCCGGGCGTCGAATGGCGCAGCCGGGCGATTTCGGCGGTCACTTTGTGGCCCGGCAACTGACCGCCCTCGCCTGGCTTGGCGCCCTGCGCCATCTTGATTTCGATTTCTCGGCAGTTGTTCAAATATTCGGCGGTGACGCCAAAGCGACCGCTGGCAATTTGCTTGATCGCGCTGCAGGCATTGTCGCCGTTGGCATAGGGTTGATAACGCTCAGGCCCCTCGCCGCCTTCGCCCGAATCCGATTTGGCACCGATCCGGTTCATGGCGATACTCAGGGTTTCATGGGCCTCCGGGCTCAGCGCGCCGAGCGAAATGCCGGGCGCGACCAAACGACGTCGAATATTGGTAATCGATTCGATGTCCTCAATCGGAATCGCGTCACCAGCTGACCGAAAGTCGAGCAAATCACGGATATGAATCGGCGCTTGCTTATGCACGCCGTCGCTGAATTTACGAAACGTGGCAAACGAATCGGTGGCGACCGCGTGTTGCATCATATGCACGAGGGCGCCGCTGAAGGCGTGCGCTTCGCCACCCCGGCGAAAACGATAGATGCCGCCGACCGGCAATGTGATGATCGTCTCGTCAAAGGCGCGTTGATGCTGGCGGCAGACGGTTCGCTGCAAGCCGCCGATGCCAATGCCGGAAATGCGCGACGGCATGCCGGGAAAGAACTGGGCGACCAAAGTCCGCGATAAGCCCAAAGCCTCGAAATTATAGCCACCGCGGTAAGAGCTCAGTACCGATATGCCCATTTTCGACATGATCTTAAGCAAGCCCTGATCGACCGCGCTCTTGTAGCGCGCGATGGCTTCCGCCAGGGTCATCGTGCCAAACAGGCCGCGCCGATGGCGATCGGCGATGGTGTCCTGGGCCAAATAGGCGTTGACCGTGGTCGCGCCAACCCCGATCAAAACGGCAAAATAATGCACGTCTAAGCATTCGCCGCTGCGTACATTGATCGACGTGAATGTGCGCAAGTCGTGGCGGACCAGATGCGAATGGACGCCGCCGGTGGCTAGGATCATCGGGATCGGTGCGCGCGTCGGGCCGACATTCTTGTCAGAAAGAACGAGATGTTCGCAGCCGCCGCGCACGGCCAGTTCGACTTCCTGCTGAATGCGGGCGATGGCCGTCGCCATGGCGTTGTCGCCGTCTTCGATGGAGAACGTGCAATCGATGTCTTGCGCCTTGCGCCCCATGCCTTTGCGCATGGCCGCGAAAGCGCCGTTCGACAACATCGGCGATTCCAGCTGCAGCAGGCGGGTTTGATCGCCTGATTGCGCCAGGATGTCGCCCAGATTGCCGAGCCGGGTTGTCAGCGTCATGACGCGCCGTTCGCGCAGCGAGTCGATGGGCGGATTGGTGACTTGGCTAAAGTTCTGGCGGAAAAAATGATGCAGACCACGATAGTGCTGCGACAACACAGCCGGTGGTGTGTCATCACCCATGGATCCGGTCGGTTCTTTTTCATCCTCGACCATCGGCTGCAAGATCAGTTCAAGATCTTCCATGCTCCAGCCGAACAAATTCTGGCGCTGGCGCAAATCATCGCTGGCCAGCTCAGGCGTCTCGCCCGCGCCATCATGAATGTGCGAATCCAAATGCGTGATGTTCTTGACCCAATCCCCATACGGTCGGGACGCGGCGACCAAGTCCTTGAGATCGCGGTCGTGGTAGAGTTTACCTTCACGCAGGTCGACGGCGATCATCTTGCCCGGACCGAGCCGGCCTTTTTCAACGATCTCGCTTTCGCGCGCCGGCACCATGCCGGTTTCCGAACCGACGATCAGCAGGCCGTCATTGGTGACCAGATAGCGCATCGGGCGCAAACCATTGCGGTCCATGCCGCCGACAATCCAATTGCCGTCGGTTGCGGCGACCGCCGCCGGGCCGTCCCACGGTTCCATCACGCAATGGCTGTAGCTGAACAACGCCCTATGGGCCGGATCGACCGAACTGTCGTCTTCCCAGGCCTCCGGAATCATCATGATCTGGACTTCGGGTGCGATGCGGCCGCCGCGAACCAGCACTTCGTAGACCGCATCCAACGCGGCCGAATCAGAGCTACCGTCCGGGATCACCGGTTTGACATCGTCAACATGATCGCCGAACGCGCCTGGTCCCATGCGCGTTTCGTGGCATTTCATCCAATTGGAGTTACCCAGCAAAGTGTTGATTTCACCATTGTGGGCCAGCATCCGGAACGGTTGCGCCAGGCGCCAGGTCGGGAACGTGTTAGTCGAATAACGCTGGTGGAATATGGCGAAGTTCGAGACGAAGCGTGAATCCAATAAGTCCGGATAGAAATTGTCGACCTGTTCGGCAAGGAACATGCCCTTGTAGATGATCGATCGGCAGCTCAGCGAGCAGATGTAAAACTCGGTGATATGCGCGGCGAGGACGTTCCTTTCGATTCGCCGGCGAATAAGATACAGATCGAGCTCGAACTGATCGTCATCAACACCGCCGTCATTGGCGATCATGATTTGCTCGATTTCCGGCCGGGTGGCATTGGCTTTTTCACCGATCACGGCGGTGTTGACCGGCACTTGGCGCCAGCCGTAAATCGAATAGCCGCAGTTCAGGATCTCGGTCTCGACGATCACGCGGCAAGTTTCCTGGGCCGCCAAATCCGTGCGCGGTAGAAACACCATGCCGACGGCAATGCGCGAATCGCGCGGTTCGTGGCCCGTGTTGACGACGTGCTCTTTGAAAAAATCTTGTGGGATCTGGACGTGGATCCCGGCGCCATCGCCGGTCTTACCGTCGGCGTCAACCGCGCCGCGATGCCAAACAGCTTTCAACGCCTTGATGCCCGCGTCGACAACCGCGCGCTGGGGCGTACCGTCGATCGCGGCGATGAAGCCGACGCCGCACGCCGCACGCTCGTCGGCGGCGCGATAGAGGCCCTTGGCAGCCAAACGATCACGCTCGGCCTGCCATGCGTGGACAGATCGATTGTCCCAAGACTTATTCCGTGCGGTCATTTTGCCTGTTTCCTTGCCCAAGCCGATGGTTTGCACATCTGGTGGCAAACCTATTCGGCTGCGGTCGCTGTCGTCGCCGGCGCCCGCTCGGTCGCCGACGCGGTCTTGTTGCGTAAGTAAGTGTGAATTGAATCCGCGGCGTCGCGACCGTCCCGAATCGCCCAAACCACCAACGAAGCGCCACGGACGATGTCGCCGGCGGCGAATACGCCATCCAAATTGGTCATCATGTTGCGCAGATTCGTGCGCACCGTGCCCCAGCGGGTGATGGCCAATTCCGGCGCCCGAAAAAGCCCCGGCAAGTCCTCAGGGTCGAATCCCAGTGCCATGATCACCAGACCCGCATCCATGGTGAATTGCGATTGTTCAACCGGCACCGGGGTCCGGCGGCCGGATGAATCGGCCGGGCCCAGGCGCATGCGAATCGCACGCACGCGTCCGACCGATGTGTTGCCCAAAAAAGCTTCTGGCGCCGACAGCCAAGAAAATGCCACGCCTTCTTCTTCGGCGTGCTGCACCTCGCGCATGGAGCCGGGCATGTTTTCGCGATCGCGGCGATAAAGACACGTCACCGCGCGCGCGCCCTGACGGATGGCGGTGCGCACGCAGTCCATGGCGGTGTCGCCACCACCGATCACCGCGACCGATTTGCCGTCCGCGTCGAGCCGGCCCGAATCAAATTCGGCCACCGAGTCGCCCAGGCCTTTGCGGTTGCTAGCGATCAGGTAAGTCAGCGCCGGCACGACATTGTCGAGGCCGACGCCGGGGACCATGATGTCGCGCGATTTATAGACCCCGGTGGCAATCAGGACCGCGTCGTGGCGCCGCCGCAACTCGGCCAAGTCGGTCTCGTTGCCAATATTGACGTTCATGTGAAACCGCACACCACCGTCGCGCAGATGATCCGCGCGCCGGGCGACAACGTTTTTCTCCAGCTTGAAGTTTGGAATGCCATACACCAGCAAACCGCCAATGCGATCGTGGCGATCATAGACATCGACCTGATAGCCACGCCGGCGGAGCCTTTCTGCCGCGGCCATCCCGGCTGGGCCGGCACCAATGATGCCCACCGATTCGGGGCGTTCAGCGCCTGGGCTGATGGGGCGCACCCAACCCTGGTCCCAGGCCTGTTCGGTGATGTATTTCTCGACCGCGCCGATGGTGACCGTGCCATGCCCCGATTGCTCGATCACGCAATTGCCTTCGCACAAGCGGTCCTGAGGGCAGATCCGACCACATATCTCGGGCATCGAGTTGGTCGCCGACGACACGTCATAGGCTTCTTGCAAGCGTCCTTCCGCGCACAGATGCAACCAATCGGGAATGTTGTTGTGCAGCGGGCAATGCACCTGACAAAACGGAATGCCGCATTGCGAACATCGGCTCGCCTGGGCCTTAGCTGCATCGCGGGCGAACTCCCGGTAAATCTCGTCAAAATCGTCGCGGCGCTTTTCCGCGTCTCGTTTCTCGGGCATCTTCTGACCCAGATCGACGAATTTGAGCGTGTTGGGCATTGCGTGAACGATTCCTTCAATCTCGGTCCCTGAAGGCCGCAACAGACAGTGACGCGGGCGGGTCAATGCGGCTACCGGTTGAACAACCGGATCTTGTTATTGGACGGTGCGCAACATGGTCACGCGCCAAGCTGGCGGGTCATGTTGGGAAACACGTGTCGCGTGGCCAACGCGATCGGCCTGCGCGCGTCGCCCGTCGCCACGGTTATTTAGGTCAATGTCTCTGACATAAGTAGTGTAGTTTACGCCCGATGAGGTGGTCAAGTTAAGTAAATAGCGCGCATGACCAAATAAAATAGTACCAAAACGAGACTAACTGCTTCGTGGGCCGGATCCGACACCCAAGTTCGAGGGCCGTGGCATGACCAAGAGCCTCCTGTGACGCTTATCCAACTTGTCATTATCGCTGTGGTGCAGGGCATCACCGAATTTCTGCCGATCAGCTCGTCGGGCCACTTGGTGCTGATTCCCTATGTCACCGGTTGGACCGACCAGGGATTGCTGGTCGATGTCGCAGTGCATGTGGGCAGCTTGGGCGCCGTGATCGTCTATTTCTGGCGCGATGTTTGGGACTTGGTCGTCGGTGCCTGGCACGCCTTGCTGTTTCGGCCAGATCGCGGCAGCCGTCTGTTGGGTCTGATGATCGTTGCGACCATTCCGGCGATCGTCGCCGGCTTGGCGCTCAAACTGATTGCACCAGACCTGTTTCGCAGTGTCGCGATTATCGCGTGGACGATGCTGCTGGGCGGCATCCTACTTTATGTCGCCGACCGATTTGGCCTGAGAATCAACAAAATGGACCATATTACTTTGCGCAGTGCTTGGCTTATCGGGCTTGCCCAAATGTTGGCGTTGGTACCGGGGACCAGCCGATCGGGCATCACCATGACGGCGGCGCGCGCCCTGGGTTTCGAGCGCGACGAGGCGGCGCGCTTTTCAATGTTGTTGTCGATCCCGGTGATTGTCGCGGCTGGCGCGTTGGCGGGTCTTGATCTTGTGGCGCAAGGCGACTCGCTGTTGACATCGGCCGCCGTGACCGCCGCAGCGTTGGCGTTTGTGTCGGCCTTGTTGGCGATTGCACTGCTGATGCGGTGGCTGCGCCACGCCAGTTTCACACCTTTGGTGGTTTATCGGGTGGCGCTGGGCCTGGTGCTCTTGTGGTTTGTTTATGGCTGAGCGGGATGCCGGCGCCGCTTACGCTGGTTGCGGGCGCCGGCGCGGGCCGCCGGGTCGGAATCGACTCAGATAGCCGGGCACCACGGCCGCGATCGGCGTCGGCTCGATCCCCAATGTCGCCAGGCTGCGCGCCCGCTTGGCCACGACATTGTCGTTGGCCAGCAGGCGCACTTGATCACGAGTCAGCGGTGGCGTTGGCAACCATTCCAAAAAACTTGCTTGGAACTGGGCAATGGCCGTCGGCACCGGCACCAACAAGCGTCGGCGGCCACTGTGTTCCAGCACCCGCTCCATGAGCGCCTTAAAGTCGAGCCGTTCCGGGCCGCCCAGTTCGTAGGTCTTTGAGGCCGCGTTGGGTTGCTCGAGACAGCGTGCCACCGCTTCCGCCACATCGCCAACATAAACGGGTTGAAACAGCGTGCGACCGCCGCCGATCAGAGGCAGTGCCGGCAGCCATTGGGCCAGCGCGGCGAATCGATTGAAGAACTCGTCCTCGCGGCCGAAAATGACACTGGGCCGTATGATGGTTGCGCCGCGAAATGCCTTTTTGACGGCCCCTTCGCCCATGCCTTTGCTGCGCGCGTAAAGGGCGTCGGCATGCGGATCGGCGCCGATCGCGGATATATGAATCAGGCGATCCACACCATCGGCCCGGCTCGCCGCCGCGATATGCTCGGCCGCCCGGACATGAATCGCTGGAAAGGTCTGCCGTCCCCGTTCAAACAGGATGCCAACGGCGTTGACAACCGCCTGGGAACCGGCGACGGCGGCGGCCAGGCTATCGCGGTCGAGCATGTCTACGGCAACCAATGTGATTTGGCCAACATCGCCCATCGGCTTTAAGAAACCGGCACGGGCTGGCGCACGGCACGCGACACGTACGCGGGCGCCACGCTTGGCCAGGGCTTGCACGATATAGCGGCCGACAAAGCCGGCCCCGCCGAAGACCGTGATGGGTGAGGGGATCATGGCAACAGGTCCGCTTGCATGATGGAAACAATCTTGTCGAACACACATTGTACGCGGTACGCATGGTACGCCGTACGCATGTTCAAACGCGCACCGAAAACCACGCTGCGCGACGCGCGATCTTGTTAGCATAGCATGCGCGCGCTTCACAGCTCAGGATCCTATTTCATGCCGTGTTGGAATGGCGAAAGTCCGTTGACATGACCGGGCGCTCGCGATAACCCGTTGGCCCTTGTCCGCGCGCGCCCGAAAAGCGGGTCGCGATGCGGCGGTGATCGGCGGTGGTGGTGCACTGCGGTCGCATGCCGTCAAGCTATGTCACGGTGGCATATGCCCAGGTGGCGGAATTGGTAGACGCGCTGGCTTCAGGTGCCAGTGGCCATTATGGTCGTGGAAGTTCGAGTCTTCTCCTGGGCACCAATTTGCGACGGTGACAAAGGCTTCAATTGCCGGCGATGGCAGCGGTTGCCGTCGCTGGCCAGGCCGGACGCGTTCCGGAAATGAGCTGTTGGTTTCGACCGGCGGGGTTGCTGGCGTGGCCGCGACGCCACATGTCGTAATTTGGCGAAACGATGAACGCGGTCCCCTATGACCATATTCTTGCACAAAGGCGATCTTCCCGATGAATTGGTGCTCGATGGCGACATTGCCGTCGATACCGAAACGATGGGCCTGCGCGCCGGTCGCGATCGGCTGTGTGTGGTCCAATTTTCAGTCGGCGACGGCGACGCCCATCTGGTGCATTTCCCAAGTCCGGTTTACGACGCACCGCACTTGACACAATTATTGGCGGACCCGGGCCGCACCAAGATATTTCACTACGCGCGTTTTGACGTGGCACGCTTGGCGGACGCTGTGGGTGTTTGGTGTCAGCCGGTTTATTGCACCAAAATCGCATCGCGGCTGGCGCGGACCTATACCGATCGCCATGGCCTGAAGGATCTGTGCAAGGAACTGCTCGGCGTCGACTTGTCAAAAGAGCAGCAGAGTTCCGATTGGGGAACGGCTGAGCTGAGCCAGGCGCAACAGGCTTACGCGGCCGCCGATGTCCTCTATTTGCACCGTTTGCGAGAGCGGCTCGATGCCATGCTGGCACGCGAGCGACGCGCCGCATTGGCTCAAGCTTGTTTCGATTTCGTACCAAAGCGTGCGGAATTGGACTTAGCCGGCTGGGAAGACACGGATCTTTTTTCCCACTGAGTGCGCGCAGCCATCGCGGCGGCAGTGGGCCGCGTCCGCACTTTATCGCGCCCCGGCCCAATGTTAGCCCTTGAATGAGCGAATGGCGCTACACATACTCCTTTGCGCAGTTTGTTTGCGCATGCAAAAACTGTGCAATTTAGGTGCGATCCACGGAACGGTGGGGCCATAGCGCCATAGCGGCGGCATCTGGCAAGACTAAGGTGTTGGATGATGGGTGCGAATCACAGGACTTGCGCGGGACTTTGCGCGGGACGGGGCGATTCATGGCGTCGGTAGCCACGAGCAGGGGCGCGCGGGTGTTGGCCAGGCGCGGCGCCGCCGGCGGAGATATTGACGAAGCCCGCCGCGTGCTGGGCATCGAAGCGCGCGCACTCGACGCACTAGCGGAAAGCCTCGACGATGATTTCGTCGCCGCGGTCGGCACACTGGCCGAAACTCGGGGCCGCGTGGTCGTGACCGGCATGGGCAAGAGCGGACATATCGGCCGAAAAATTGCTGCGACCATGGCGTCGACCGGCACGGCGGCGCTGTTTGTCCACCCGGCGGAAGCCAGTCATGGCGATCTGGGCATGATCACCGGCAACGATGTGGTGCTGGCATTGTCCAATTCCGGTGAAACCGCCGAACTCAGCGACATCATCGAATACACCCGTCGCTTTCGGATTCCCCTGGTGGCGATCATCGGCCGCGCCGTTAGTACCTTGGGCGACCGCGCCGATCATACGCTGGTCTTGCCCGACTGCGCAGAGGCGTGCCCGATCGGTATGGCGCCGACCACATCAACGACCATGACTTTGGCCCTGGGCGATGCGCTCGCCATGGCTTTGCTCTGCCGCAAGGGGTTTTCCGCGGCCGACTTCCAGGATTTACATCCGGGCGGATCGTTGGGCCGGAAGTTGGTTTTGGTCTCTGAGATCATGCACACGGCCGAGCATTTGCCGTTGATCGGCAGCCAGGCGACCATGGCCGAGGCGATCATCGAAATGACCGCCAAGACGTTCGGCTGCGTCGGTGTTGTCGATGCAGATCGGCAATTGTTGGGCATCGTTACGGATGGCGACTTGCGCCGCCACATGGATGACGATCTGCTGGTTAAGACCGTTGCCGATATCATGACGCTGTCGCCCAAGACGATTCGGCAGACCGCGCTGGCCGCGGAGGCCCTATGGGTCATGAGCACACGATCGATCACAAGCTTGTTTGTGGTTCAAGACGGCCAACCGGTGGGTATCCTGCACCTGCACGACTGTTTGCGCGCGGGGGTGGCATAGGCCATGGCCCGCCGGTCCCGATCGTGGCGCCGAGACGGCGACTGCAGAGGCGCCGGGCGTCTTGTGGAGGCGACTTGTGGCTGACTTGCGGTGGATGCATCGTTGGCGCGAACCGCGTTTGGGCGACGACGCGATTCGCAAGGCCGTCGGCCATCGCCGACGGGTGGCGTTCCTGAAAATGATCTTGCCGGTGACGGTGATGGTGCTGGTCGCGGCGGTGTTTGCATGGCCCAGCCTGACCAAGACGACCAGCGGATTTCGCCTGGATTTTGGTTTGGACGTCGGCCAAATCGGCGGCCAGGGGGGCATGGTGAACCCGCGCTTTCTGGGTGTCGATTCGCAGGAACAGCCCTATACCATCACTGCGGCACACGCGTCGCATCCCGAAAATGACACCAACCGGGTAAACCTGAGCGCGCCTGAAGCCGATTTGTCGCTGAAAGGCGGTGACTGGTTTTTTGTCCGCGCCGATGAAGGTGTTTACGATCGCGCCGCGGAAAGCTTGGACCTGGTTGGTGACGTGACCATGTATACCGACCAGGGCGTCGAGTTTCGCACCACCCGGGCCCATGTCGATTTAACCAGCGGCACAGCCCGCGGCGATCAGCCGGTCCATGGCCAGGGCCCGTGGGGATTGATCGATTCGGTTGGCTTCACCTATCAGCGCGACGGCGGTCATGTTCTACGTTTCCTCGGGCGCCCAACCATGATTCTGCACGATCGGCAGCAGGACCGAGAGGGCTAGAGCGATGACACGAACGGAAATGACGTTTGCTTGTGCCACCGGTACAATCGTCGGCCTGCTGTTGATGTCGATGTTACCGGGGCTAGTCCAAGCGCAGTTGCAGCCCGATTCCGACGGGCCGATCGAGATCACCGCCGATCAAATGGAATGGCTGCATGAAAAGCAAATCGCCATCGCGCGCGGCAATGCCGACGCGATTCAGGGCACCTATCATTTGCACGCCGACGTTTTGACCGCGCACATCGACAAAGCGGCGGATCCGGGCAGCAATGAAATCGAGCGCATCGAAGCCGACGGCGGCGTGGTTTTGACCACGGTTGACAAGATGGCCAAGGGCGATACCGGTGTTTACGACGTGAAAAACGGGGTCGCGGTCCTCGAAGGGGCCGTCATTCTCACCCAAGGTGACAATGTTATGCGCGGCAACCGGCTGGTTATGAACCTCGAAACCGGACTCAGTACACTCGACAATGGCGACGGCGCGGGGCAGGCCAGTGCCGATGGCCTGCCTGCCGGACGCGTGCGCGCCATATTTTCGCCCAGCGGTGCCGACGAGACGCCATCGCCGGCGACCGAGTCGGAACGCTAGCATGGCACGCGCCCCCCAAGAGGCCAGACCTGATCGCCCACGCGCGACGCGGACGCAACCGACAAGCAAAGCAAAAGGGGCCCCGCGCGGCGGCGCGCCAAAGCGGCCCGGCCAGGGGCCGCGATTGGTATCAAAGACAAGCGGTTTGGTCGCCCGCCGGTTGGGCAAACGGTTCAAGAAACGGCCGGTCTTGCGCGACGTCAGTCTGTCAGTGCAACGCGGCGAAGCGGTCGGGTTGCTTGGGCCGAACGGGGCCGGCAAGACCACGTGCTTTTATCTGATATCGGGGCTGGTGACACCCGACTACGGTATGATCATGCTCGACGGCCACGACATTACGGCGCTGCCCATGTATCGGCGGGCGCGGCTCGGCATCGGCTATTTGCCCCAGGAGGCGTCGATCTTCCGTGGCCTTACCGTCGAAGAAAATATCCGCGCCGTGCTTGAGGTCTCGGAGCCGATCCGCGAGCGCCGCGAGATCATGCTTGATGGGCTGTTGGCCGAATTCTCCATTACGCATCTGCGGCGCGCACCCGCCTTGGCCTTGTCAGGCGGCGAACGGCGGCGTGTCGAGATCGCCCGTGCGCTGGCCTCGCAGCCGGCCTTTATGTTGCTGGATGAGCCGCTCGCCGGCATCGACCCAATCGCGGTCGGCGAGATCCGCGAATTGGTCTCACATCTGAAGGATCGGGGAATCGGCGTGCTCATCACCGAACATAATGTGCGCGAAACGCTCGACATCGTCGATCGCGCCTACATTCTGAACGAAGGTCGCGTGTTGATGCACGGCGCGCCTTCGGAAATCGTCGCTCACAAGGATGTTCGCCGGGTCTATTTGGGCGAACGGTTTAGCCTGTGACGGGTGTGCGCGTCGATGGCGATTGCACCACGACTCGAGCAAAGGCTTGGCCAAGCGCTGGTCATGACGCCGCAATTGCGGCAGGCCATCCAGTTGCTGCAATTGTCGAATCTGGAACTGGGCGCGTATGTCGAGCAGGAACTGGAAAAGAATCCGCTGCTGGAGCGCGACGATGCGACGCAATCATCCAGCGCGTCGGATGATCCCCCGGACGCTGAGCGTCCGGTCGAAAACGGTCTTGAGACGGATTTGGTCAATGGTGTCGCAGAGCCGCCGTTGACGGACACGGCGGACTTGACCGGCGCCGAGACCATGCCCAGTGCGCAAGACGCACCGCTCGACGCGGACTACGAGAATGTCTACGACGCCGATGTGAGCCAGGACGGCGGTGGTGAAGGTCTGCGGTTCGACAGCGCCCCGATTGGACGCGGCGGCCGATCGGATTTCGACGAACTGGGCGAAGTCGATCAAATAGCCGCCCATGATAAGAGCCTGCAGGACGTGTTGCGTGAGCAACTGGCCATCGAGGTCGCCGACCCCGTGGACCGGATGATTGGCCATGACCTGATTGCCCAAATTGACGAAGCCGGATACATCGATTTGGATGTCGACGCCGTGGCTTACCGGTTGGGCTGTGCGGCGCAGCAGATTGTGCGTATGGTGGAGGTCATCCAAAGCTTTGAACCGACTGGCGTATGCGCACGCGATTTGCGCGAATGCTTAGCTTTGCAATTGCGAGATCGGAACCGATTCGATCCCGCGATGGCAGCTCTGCTTGACAATCTTGATTTGTTGGCCGGCCACGACATGAGCGGGCTGATGGCGTGCTGCGGCGTCGACGACGAAGATATTAGGGACATGGTCGCGGAGCTGCGCGCGCTTAACCCCAAGCCAGGATTGATCTATGCGTCTGAGGCCGTGCAAACGGTCGTCCCGGACGTGTTTGTGCGCATGCGACCGGATGGCAGTTGGGCGGTCGACTTGAACAGCGAAACGCTGCCGCGGGTCTTGGTCGATCGCCGCTATCACGCCCGAATCAGCCGCAATGCGCGTTCAAAACAGGACCGCGCGTATTTGGCGGATCAACTTCAGTCGGCGAATTGGTTGGTGCGCTCGCTCGATCAACGGGCCAATACCATTCTCAAGGTCGCCACTGAAATCGTCGTGCAACAACAGGCTTTCTTGGAACATGGGGTCCATCATTTGAAGCCCCTGACCCTGCGTGATATCGCCGACGCGATCAGCATGCACGAAAGCACGGTCAGCCGTGTGACCAGCAACAAGTTCATGGCGACCCCGCGCGGGGTCTTTGAGCTGAAATATTTTTTCACGACGGCGATCAGCTCCAGCCGCGGTGGCGACGCCCACTCGGCCGAGGCGGTCCGCGCACGGATCAAGGAACTGATCGACGGCGAAAAAGTCGACGCGGTGCTGTCGGACGACAAGATTGTTGAGTTGTTGCGGGTTGACGGGATTGATATCGCCCGTCGGACCGTGGCGAAATATCGCGAGGCCTTGAGCATTCCCTCGTCGGTGAAACGCAGGCGCTTGAAATCCAGCAAGTTATAGCCGTGTCGTGTGTTGTCAGCGTGGTATCGCCGATATTGACAGAAAACTGTGTGTTCACTAATTTGCCCGCCTTTCGCGCGATGGGCCTTGGGCGTTCAGACGCCATGCAAGGGCGCGCCGGTAACGCGGACGAAATGTCCACTCTTCATGCACGTTTCGATTAGCGCTAAGCAAGTCAAGATCAGTGATCGTCTGCGCGACGATGTCGCGCAACGTTTGGAACTGGGGATCAATAAATATTTCGATCGCGCGATTGACGCGCAGGTCCAGTTTTCGCGCGAAGGTTCGCAAGTGCGCAGCGATATTTCCGTCCATGCCGGCAGCGGTATCCAGTTGCAAGCCCACGGCGTTTCCGAGGACTTGGCGACCGCGTTTGATATCGCCGCCGACCGGGTGGAAAAGAGACTGCGACGTTACAAGCGCCGTTTGGTTGACCAACATCACGGTCGCAAGGGCGCGCCAGACACGACCATGGCGGCTCGGCAAGTTGTATTGGCCGGTGAGGATGCCGCTGCCAGGGAAACAGAGTCCGCCGCCGATGCCCCGGTGACGATTGCGGAGACAACGACCACAATTCATACGCTGACCGTGGGCGAGGCGGTGATGCGGCTGGAGCTTGCCGATCTGCCGGTCCTGGTGTTCCGCAATGGCGGTCATGGTGGTCTGAACGTCGTGTACCGACGCGCTGACGGCAATATTGGCTGGATAGATCCAAGTGAAACCGAACGCGCTGATTGAGGCGCTGCGATGGACCTGGACGAGATTCTGACCCCCGAATCGGTGGTCGCAAACCTAAAGGCAAAAAGTAAGAAGCAGGCGCTTCAAGAATTGTCGAAGCGCGCCAAGGTGATCACCGGACTTGTCGAACGAGACATATTCGACACTTTGTTGGAGCGCGAGCGCCTTGGCACGACCGGTGTTGGACAGGGAGTCGCGATCCCGCACGGTCGCATGGCAGAGCTGGATCGACTGTACGGGCTTTTCGCCCGGCTCGAGCACCCGATCGATTTTGATGCCATCGATGATCAGCCGGTGGATCTGATTTTCGTGCTCTTGGCGCCGGTTTCGGCGGGTGCCGATCATCTCAAGGCGTTGGCGCGCGTTTCGCGACTGTTACGCGACAAGTCGATGTGCGCCAAATTGCGCGGCACGGCCAACCCCGAAGCCTTGTATGCCGCATTGATCGAACCTGCCGCGGCGACCGACGCGGCCTGAAAACACCCGGTACGGACCCATGGCCGGCTCTCACTGTGTGCGCGCCGATGATTGACAATCCAAACCGGCACCAGCACCTTGGCGGGCATGCACTTATTCCACGCCAGCTGTGTTGCTTTGTCGGATGTGGCGGTGATGTTGTTCGGCCCACCAGGCAGCGGCAAATCCGACTTGGCCCTGCGCCTCATCGATAGCGGGGCACATTTGGTTGCTGACGATCAAGTGATTGTCGGCGGGGCGCACGGTGTTTTGCGGGCGACGGCGCCGCCACCATTGCGGGGGCTGATCGAGGTGCGCGGCATCGGCATTCTAGCGTTGCCCGCGGTATCCGACGTGGTCGTTGGCTTGGCGGTAGATCTGTCACCCGATACGGCCAACGCGCGTCTGCCGTCGCCGGCGCCCTGGATCGTGGGCGAGATGTCTGTGGCGCGCATTCGGGTCGACCCGTTTTCCCTCTCGGCGACGGCAAAAGTGAGGGTGGCGCTGGCGGCACTGCGCCATGGGGGCATTCAAGCCGGCGCGCTTGAGGGTGTTTCACAGGCGTCCCGGCAATCCAGGCCCGCCGCGTGACCAAAGACGTCTTGGCACGGCTGCTGTTTGTGACCGGCTTATCCGGGGCCGGTAAGTCGACTGCCTTGAAGGCCTTGGAGGATCTCGGCTATGAGGCGGTCGACAACTTGCCGCTGCGCTTGGTCGCAGCCATTGTTCCGGTGGCCGGCGAGACCGCACAGCCCCTGGCGATTGGGGTCGACGCGCGCACCCGCGATTTCGCGATCGAAACCTTTGTCGATCAGCTCAACGCCCTGCGCGCCCACGGCGGCTTGCGTATCGACGTTGTGTACCTCGCCTGTGATGACGATGTGTTGCAACGGCGCTTCACCGAAACGCGGCGCCGCCATCCATTGGCCGCCGATCGTCCGGTTCGCGACGGTATCCAACAGGAGCGGCGCCTGATCGCGCCGTTACGCGACGCCGCTGATCATGTCATCGACACGTCGGCCATGACGGGTGCCGACTTGAAAAGGCGCCTCGACCAACTGTTTGTGCTCGAGGGCGGCCCGCCCTTGTCCATCCTGGTGACCTCGTTCGCCTATCGCCACGGGCTGCCGCGCGAGGCCGATCTGGTTTTCGATGTACGGTTCTTGGCGAATCCCCACTATGAACCCGCTCTACGCAACAAGTCGGGTCTGGATCAAGATGTCGTGGCCTATATCGAGCGCGACCGCGGATTTGCGGAGTTCTTCGCCAATCTGAACGCGCTTCTGACGCCGTTGCTGCCGCGCTACGCGGCTGAGGGCAAGAGCTACTTGACCATCGCATTTGGGTGTACCGGCGGCCGCCATCGGTCGGTGGCTCTGGCACAGCGGTTGGGTAAAGCCCTGATGGCGTCCCAATATGCCGTTCAAATCCGACACCGGGACTTGTCATGAACGCCGCAACCGTGCAGCTTGTCGGGCGCCGTCCGACCGATTGGATAAGCGCTCCATGATAGGCATCGTTTTGGTAACCCACGGCCGTTTGGCGGACGAATTCGTCGCTGCGACGGAACATGTGGTTGGCGCGCAAGAGGCGATCCGCAGCATTTGCATCGGTCCCGACGATGATATGGAGCGTCGTCGGGCCGAGATTATGGACGCGATCGATGCGGTCGACGATGGCAGTGGCGTCGTTGTTCTGACCGACATGTTCGGCGGCACCCCGTCAAACCTGGCCATTTCGATCATGGATCGCGCCAATGTCGAAGTGATCGCCGGCGTCAATCTGCCCATGCTGATCAAGCTGACCAGTGTTCGCGGCCAGCTGGAATTGGCCGAGGCGGTCGCCAGCGCCCAGGAAGCAGGACGAAAATATATCAATGTTGCGAGTAGTTTGCTCGCCAACAGCGAATCGTGACAGGGTCGCGGCCTGACGCCGACGGGTGGCTGCGCATCACCGTGCGGATCGAAAACCAAAAGGGTCTGCATGCCCGCGCGGCGGCCAAGTTCGTGAAGCTCGCCGGCACGTTTGGGGCCGAGGTCGAAGTGCGCAAGAACGGCACGACCGTGCCGGGCGGATCGATCATGGGGCTGATGATGTTGGCCGCCGGCCCCGGCAGTGAACTGGAAATATCGGCGCGGGGCGACGATGCCATGGCGGCGCTGGACGCGTTGCGTGGCCTGGTCGCGGCCCGTTTTGACGAAGATTGACCTGGTCTCGGTGGCGCGAAGAATAGCGGATGCCTTGTCGCGGGACCGGCGGCGTTATATATCCGTGTCGCATCGCGGAACCGGTTTGCTTGGGCCGGATGTCGGATATCGACCCGCACGCCAGCGCGGCCATATGACATCGAGTTTCGGGTCGTGGCCCGCCCCACATCATCTCAGGAGCGCATGAATGGCCGAGTTCACCGACTATAAAGTCGCCGATATGTCTTTGGCGGATTGGGGTCGCAAAGAAATCCAAATCGCCGAAAAAGAAATGCCGGGCCTGATGGCCCTGCGCGATGAACATCGCGGCAAGTCGCCACTCGCCGGTGCGCGCATCGTCGGTTGCCTCCATATGACCATTCAAACGGCGGTGTTGATTGAGACCCTGATCGAATTGGGCGCCGAAGTCCGCTGGAGCTCGTGCAACATTTTCTCGACCCAGGATCACGCCGCGGCTGCCGTTGCCGCCGCGGGAATCCCGGTGTATGCGTGGAAGGGTGAAACCGACGAAGAATTCTGGTGGTGTATTGACCAGACCATCACCGGCCCGAATGGTTGGACGCCAAACATGATCCTCGATGATGGCGGCGATCTCACCAAGGTGATGCACGAAAAGCATCGCGACCTGCTGGCCAATGTCAAAGGCCTGTCGGAAGAAACCACCACCGGCGTCCACCGCCTTTATGACATGGAAAAAGATGGTTCCCTGGCGGTGCCGGCGATCAACGTCAACGATTCCGTGACCAAGTCGAAATTCGATAATCTGTATGGGTGTCGGGAAAGCCTGGTCGACGGCATTCGTCGCGCCACCGATGTGATGATGGCCGGCAAGGTCGCCGTGGTGTGCGGCTATGGCGATGTCGGCAAAGGCTCAGCAGCGTCGTTGCGCAATGCCGGCGCGCGCGTCATGGTCACCGAAATCGATCCGATATGTGCGTTGCAGGCGGCCATGGAAGGCTACGAAGTGGTAACCATGGACAGCGCCGCCGCGGTCGGCGACATTTTCGTCACCGCAACCGGCAATATCGATGTGATCACGCTCGATCATATGCGGGCGATGAAAGACCAAGCCATTGTCTGCAATATCGGTCATTTCGATTCCGAAATTCAGATCGACGCGCTGAGCAACCTGCGATGGACCGAAATCAAGCCGCAAGTTGACATGGTTGAGTTTCCCGACGACAAGCGGCTGATCATCTTGGCAAAGGGACGTTTGGTGAATTTGGGTTGCGCGACGGGGCATCCGAGCTTTGTCATGAGCGCTTCTTTCACCAATCAAGTGCTTGCGCAGATTGAGCTGTGGAACAATACCGACCGTTACGCGCGCAAGGTGTATGTGTTGCCGAAGCATTTGGACGAAAAGGTCGCGGCTTTGCACTTAAAGAAAGTCGGCGCGGACCTGACCGAGCTGTCCAAGAAGCAAGCGACCTATATCGGTGTTGACCAAGCAGGACCGTTTAAGCCGGATCAATATCGTTATTGATCGCGATCGCTGGCGGCGGCGCGGCGAAGATTAATGGCGGATAGCCTGCCATCGTCGCTGGCTGTTACGGTCGCCCTGCCATCTCCTGACGCGACCGCGGCGCTGGCCATTGCACTGGCGCGGATCGTGCGGCTGGGAGACGTGATCGCGTTAGACGGTGAGCTCGGCGTCGGCAAAACGACATTTGCTCGCGCGATCATCCACGCACTGGGCGGCGCTGGTGAAGAGGTGCCGAGCCCAACCTTCACCTTGCTGCAAGCCTATGAGTTGCCGACGATCACCGTGTGTCATTTTGATCTTTATCGGCTCGACGGCCCGGAGGGGCTCGCGGAACTCGGACTCGAAGACGCATTTGCCGACGCCGTGTCGCTGATCGAATGGCCTGATCGGCTTGGATCCTTGTTGCCCGATGATCATCTGCACATCACATTGTTTTTCGACGGCAACACGGATCAGATGCGCCATGCGCAGCTTGTCGGCCATGGCCGTTGGGCTGCACGTGTCGACGCCATAGCCGTTGGTGGGGACAAGGATGACTGAGCGCGATCAGGTCATCGATGGTTTTTTGGCAACCAGCGGGTGGTCGGGCGCGGTGCGGGCGATGTTGGCGGGTGACGCCTCGTTTCGTCGCTATGAACGGGTCACCGAGGGAACACGACATGCGGTGCTGATGGACGCGCCGCCGCCGCAAGAGGACGTGCGGCCGTTCTTGGCTGTCGCCGCCTATTTGACCGATCAGGGTTACAGCGCGCCGAAAGTGTTCGCGGCGGCCCCGGACGACGGCTTGCTGCTGCTCGAGGACTTGGGCGATTCATTGTTTAGCCGGGTCTTGCAAGATGGTCGCCTCGAATCGGCGCTGTACGAAGCCGCCATCGATCTGTTGTGCGATCTCCATCAACGTCCGCCGCCCGAAGGCTTGGCGCCCTATGACGACGCGGTGCTGCTGGCCGAAGCAGACTTGTTCATTGATTGGTATCTGCCGGCGATTGGGTGTCCGGATCTGACAACCGAAGCGCGCGCCGCCTACCACGAATTGTGGCGGGCGGCATTTGGCACGCTAGAGGGCGATCAACCAGTCTTGGTCCTGCGCGATTTTCACGCCGACAACTTGGTTTGGTTGCCCGATCGGGTTGGCGCCGCACGGGTCGGATTGCTCGATTTTCAGGATGCCTTGATCGGTTCGCCGGCGTATGATTTGGTCTCGTTGATCGAAGACGCGCGCCGCGATGTGGCCACGTGCTTGGGCGCAGCCATGGTCGATCGCTATCTGGCGTCACGGCCACAGGTGGACGGGTCAAACTTCCGCGCGGCGCTGGCAATTCTGGGCGCGCAGCGTAATGCCAAGATCATCGGGATCTTTACCCGTCTCAGTCGGCGCGATTACAAGTCCCAATATCTCAACATGATCCCGCATGTTTGGCGCTTGTTGGAACGAGACCTAAGTCACCCGGCGTTGGTGGGTTTGCGCGCTTGGTTTGATCGGATGGTGCCGGCCGCGCGGCGCCTGCAGCCGTCACCATGACCGACGCCGGGCGACCCAGGCGCGCAATGGTGTTGGCTGCCGGCCTTGGCACACGCTTGAAGCCGATCACAGACGCGCGGCCCAAACCACTGATCGAAGTTGGCGGTCAAACCATGCTCGACCGCATGCTTGATGCCCTCGCGGCTGCGGGAGTCGATCGGATCGTGGTCAATGTTCATCACCTCGCCAACATGGTCGTTGACCATTTGGCCACGCGCGCATCGCCGACCGTCACCATATCGCACGAAACCCGATTGCTGGAAACCGGCGGCGGTATAAGCAAAGCGTTGCCGGATCTGGGTGACGCGCCGTTTTTCGTCGCGAATAGTGATGTCGTTGTCTTGTCTGGCGTTCGATCGCCGTTTGACCGCTTGGCTGCGGCGTGGCGCGCGGACTCCATGGACGCGTTGTTGCTGATGCAACGATCGGCACGGGCGTTTGGCTATACGGGCCGGGGCGACTTTTTTATGAGCTCGTCCGGCGCATTACGGCGTCGACGCGAGCATGAAATCGCACCCTATATCTTTGCCGGGATCCAGCTCCTGCATCCGCGCTTGTTCGACGCCTGTCCGACCGCGCCGTTTTCCATCAACCTGCTCTACGACCGCGCCTTGCAACGCGATCGCCTGTTCGGTGTGGTCCACGACGGGGCGTGGCTTCACGTCGGCACGCCGCAGGCGCTCAGCGATGCCGACGCGTATCTCCGCCGAATCACGTGATCGCGTCCGCGCCGGCACCCGCGAACATCTATACAATTCCGCCGGGAATCGGCTTTGTCGACGCGCTCGCTGAGGGGGTCGCGGCCTTGCATGCGGGCCCCAATCCGCTGACTCTAACGCGGGTCGTCGTCCTGCTGCCAACGCGGCGTGCGGTGCGCGCGCTCACCGATGCCTTCTTGCGCCGGGCCGGCAACAAGCCTGTCTTGCTGCCGCAGATGCGGACCATCGGCGATATCGATGACGATGACGTTTTGATGGTCGACCCGGTGCTCGATGGCGAGTCAATGTCCGCGAGCATGGGTCCATTGCCCGCGGCGGTGGCACCATTGCGCCGGCAAATGCTGTTGGCGCAGCTTATCCACGGCTGGTATGCGGCGCGCGCCGAAAATGCGTTGGGTCGTCATGCCATTGGCGCCGATCAGGCACTCAAATTGGCGTCGGCACTGGCCGATCTGATCGACCAAGTTCACACGGCGGGCGTGGGTTTCGACCGCCTGGCCGATTTGGTGCCCGACGAATTGGCCGACCACTGGCAAGAGACGGTGGCTTTCTTGCAGATCGCTGCGACCCACTGGCCGAAAATTCTGGCTGACGACGGGACGCTGGATCCGGCGGCGCGGCGCAATCAAGCGCTCCATCGCCTGGCCGAAACATGGCGGCGTGAGCCGCCGGCGCGGCCGGTTATCGCCGCTGGCTCAACGGGCAGTGTTCCGGCGACGGCCGATTTGCTGGCGGTGGTGGCGCGCAGGCCGGGCGGTTGCGTCGTGTTGCCCGGCTTGGACCAAAGCAGCGATGACGATGCGTGGTGCAAGTTCGACGAAAGTCACCCGCAATTCGGATTGCGCCAGGTTCTGGAGCGGTTGGACGTGGCGCGTGCCGCGGTGCCGATCTGGCCGGGCGTGCCGGCAAGCCCGATCGCGTCCGCGCGCGCGCCCTTGGTGGCTGAAGTGATGCGCCCCGTGGAGACAACGGATGCCTGGCACGCGCTCGCGGGCCCGACAGCGGCGGCGTTGGATGGTCTGTCGGTGGTGCGCTGCGCCGACAGCCAAACCGAGGCCGGGATCATCGCATTGATGATGCGCGAGGCTTTGGAAGAATCGGGGCGGACGGCGGCGCTGGTCACGACCGATCGCGGCCTGGCGCGCCGGGTCGCCGGCGAGCTCAAACGGTGGCAGATCACGGTCGACGATTCGGCGGGCGCGCCGCTGGCCGAATCGGTGCCGGGCGTGTTTCTGCGGCTGTTGGCCGACGTCTGCGCGACCGGCTTGCCACCGGCGCCGCTGTTGGCCCTGCTCAAGCACCCTTTGTCCGCCTGCGGCACCGGCACCGCGACATGCCGGCGCTGGGCGCGGCGCCTAGAGCGGCGCTGTCTGCGCGGGCCACGCCCGCAATCCGGTACCGATGGGTTGCGTGCGGCCGCGGCCGCCGCCCAGGATGCCGGGCTGGCGGCCTGGGTCGATGGTCTGGCCGCGGCGATGGCGCCATTGGCCGGCGCGCTCAACGCGCCCGTGGCGGATCTCGAAACCATCCTGCGCCAACATGTGGTGGTTGGCGAATGGTTCGCGACGGACGACCAAACTCCGGGCACGGCGCGCTTGTGGCACGGTGACGCCGGCGAGCAGCTGGCGCGGTTTTTCGAGTCGCTCGCCGAAGCGGCCGATGTGATGCCGACCTTTGCCGGCCGAGATTATCCAGCCTTGCTGGACACATTGTTGGCTGGGCACGTTGTCCGGCCCCGCTATAACACGCATCCACGTCTGCATATTTGGGGTCCCTTGGAGGCACGTCTGCAAACCGCCGACCTGGTTATTTTGGGCGGCTTGAACGAAGGCACTTGGCCGCGCGACGCGCAATTGGATCCGTGGCTTAATCGGCCCTTGCGGCGCGCTCTCGGGCTACCGTCGCCGGAACGAATGATCGGCCTCGCTGCCCATGATTTCACGCAATTGTTTTGCACCCGACAGGTCGCGCTGACCCGCGCCGATAAGCATGATGGTGTGCCAACGGTACCGTCGCGCTGGCTGGAGCGGTTGCGCACGGTCATCGGCCAAGACCGCGCCGATGGCCTAGATCAAAGCCCCTTTTGGTCAAAGCTTTACGCGTCACTTGACGACAGCCACGCGCCGCCTCGGCCGGCCCGGCCGCCGGCACCAAAACCCCCGGTGGTGGCGCGACCCCGGCAATTGTCGGTGACCCGGATCGAATATTTGATGCGCGATCCGTATGATGTTTTCGCGCGCGAAATCCTGGGTCTCCGCTCGCTGGACCCGATCGACGCCGATCCCGGCGCCGCCGACTATGGCAACGCGGTACACGACGCCCTGGGCGTTTTCGTCAATCGCTGGCCGCGGGAGTTGCCCGATGACGCCATCGATCGCCTGCTGACAATCGGGCGGCAAAGTTTCGCGCCACTGATGTCGCGGCCGGGCGTGTGGGCGTTTTGGTGGCCGCGTTTCGAGCGTATCGCCGCGTGGTTTGTCGCCCACGAGCGCGATTACCGGCCTGGTTTGGCCGACTGTGTCGCCGAAATCCGTGGCCAGCTCACCATCGACGCGCCGGCCGGGGATTTCACCATCACGGCCGTCGCCGATCGAATTGACCGCCTGCCCGACGACACCCTGGTGGTCACCGACTATAAGACCGGTGCTGTGCCCAGCCTGCGCGAGGTCACGGCTGGCTATGCGCCGCAACTGCCGCTCGAAGCGGTGATCGCCGAAGGCGGCGGCTTCGCCAACGTTGCCGCGGCACCGGTGGCCGAATTGCGCTATTGGCAGTTGCGTGGCACCGATCCGGTGGTCAAGGGTGGCGATCCGATCGGCGCTGCCGCCCAATTGGCGGCGGAAGCCCATGCCGGCGTCGCCCGCCTGATCGCCTCGTTCGATGATCCGGATCGGGCGTATCACGCCCGCCCCGCGCCCCGGCACGCACCCCGTTTCAGCGACTACGAACACTTGGCCCGCGTGCGCGAATGGGCCAGCGGCCCGGACGAGGTCTTGTGAACGACGCCGTTGTCCCACGTCCGAATCCCGATGCGCTGCAACGCAGGGCCTCGCAGCCGGCGGCGTCGATTTGGGTGGCGGCATCGGCGGGTACGGGCAAGACCAAAGTGTTGGCCGATCGCATGTTGCGGCTGTTGTTGGCCGGCACGTCGCCGCAACGGCTGTTGTGTCTGACGTTTACCCGTGCCGCGGCCGCGGAAATGGCCAATCGCTTGAACCGTCAACTGGGCGAATGGGTCAAGGCGTCGGACGACAAGCTGCGCGCGGAACTGGAGAAATTGACGGGGACACCACCCGAACCACAGACTTTGCCGTTAGCCCGGCGGCTGTTCGCCCGGGTGTTGGACACGCCCGGTGGCATGCGCATCCAAACCATCCATGCGTTTTGCGAATCACTTCTGGCCCGCTTTCCTCTGGAAGCCGAAGTCGCACCCCATTTTCAGGTGCTTGACGAACGTTCGGCACGCGAATTGATCGCCAGCGCGCGCGACAATGTCCTGGAACGAATTCGCGCCGGCGCAGAATCACCACTTGCCGGCGCACTCAACGCACTCACGCGTCGGCTTCCCCACGATCGTTTCTTGCAGCTTTTCGACGCGGTGATCGCCGAACGGGGCCCGCTTGCCGATATGATTGCCGGCGCTGGCGGGATCGATGCCTTGGTTGGGCGGCTCGCCGATATTTTGGGCATTCGGGGCGACGAGACGCCAGAGTCCGTTATCGCCATGGCTGCCGCTGAGCAGGTGTTTGATCGTGCCGCCCTCGAACGGGCCACGGCGGCCTTGCGCCATGGCGCCAAAGGCGATCAAGCCCGCGCCACGGCCATGCACCGTTGGCTCAGCAGCGACCACACCGGCCGCATCGAAGGTATCGACGCTTATGTCGAGGTCTTCCTGACCAAGTCTCACGCGCCGCGCCGTCGCCTGGCGACCAAGGGGGCGCTGGCGCACGATCCGGGCGTCGGCGACATATTGAGTAGCGAGTGCGCGCGGTTGCTGACAATGGTCGATCGGCAGCGCAAGGTGGAAGTGGCAAAGGCAACCGGCGCTTTGCTGCGTTTGGCTGATGGATTGTTGGTCGCTTACGAACAGCAAAAGCGAATCCACGCACGGCTCGACTATGACGACCTGATTTTGCGCAGCCGTGATTTGTTGATTCGACCCGGCGTTGCGCCTTGGGTGCTGTTCAAGCTCGACGGTGGTATCGACCATATTTTGATCGACGAAGCTCAGGATACCAATCCGGAGCAATGGCAGGTGATCGGCGCCTTGGCCGAGGAATTTTTCGCTGGCCTTGGTGCGCGCGCCGTCGACCGGACCGTGTTTGCGGTCGGTGACAGCAAACAATCGATCTACAGTTTTCAACGCGCCGATCCCGACGCCTTCGCCCGAATGCGCGCCCATTTCGAATCCAAGGCCCTGGCCGCGGCAAAAGGTTGGGGCGAGGTTGTGCTTAACATCTCTTTCCGCTCCAGTGCCGCCGTCCTCCAAGCCGTCGATGCCGTATTCGCGCATGCGCCGGCCAATGATGGGGTGATCTTCGACGGCGTGCCGATGCGTCACGAACCATTCCGCCAGGGCGCGGCGGGCTTGGTCGAGCTGTGGCCGCCGGTGGTCGACCAGCCGACCGACACACCGCAGCCATGGAAGCCATCGGTGGAGCGTGTCTCGGGCGATACCGCACGGGCGCGCCTGGCCCGCCTGTTGGCCGCCAAGATCAGCAGCTTGTGCGATGGCCGCACCTTGCTTGAGTCACGCGGCCGGCCGATCGAGGCCGGCGACATCATGGTGTTGGTGCGCCGACGCAGCGCATTTGTCGACGATTTGGTGCGGGCGCTCAAAGGCCTCGACGTTGGCGTCGCCGGTTCCGACCGCTTGGTGTTGACCGACCATATCGCGGTCATGGACTTGATTTCGCTGGGCCGGTTTTTGCTGCTGCCGGAGGACGACTTGAGCCTGGCCGAGGTCCTCAAGTCGCCCTTGTGCGGTCTCGATGACGACGATCTGTTCGCCCTGGCCCACGATCGCCCGGCGACTTTGTGGCAAGCGCTGCGCGCGCGTGGTGCCGAGCGGCCGAAATGGCGCGAAGCCCATGACCTGCTGCGTGACCTATTGGGACGTGTCGACATGAGCGGTGTCTATGATCTTTATGCTGAGATCTTAGGCCCGCGTGGCGGCCGGCGGGCGTTGCTGGCCCGAATCGGACCCGAAGCGGCCGATCCACTCAGCGAATTCCTGACCCAGGCTTTGCGTTACGAGCGCGAGCATGTGCCGTCTCTGCAAGGATTTCTGCATTGGCTCGATGCCAGCGCGGTCGAGATCAAGCGCGATTTGGAACACGGTGGGGGCAATGCGGTAAGGATCATGACCGTGCATGGCGCCAAGGGCTTGGAGGCGCCGATCGTATTTCTGCCCGATACGCTACAAACGCCGCCGCCGGTGCCGGCGCTGTTATGGGCGCACGATGGTCAAGCCGTGTTTTGGGCGCCCGCCCGCTGGCGCGATCGCCATTGTGATGCATTGCACGATCGTGCTGAGGCCCGCCGCGACCGCGAATATCGGCGTCTGCTCTATGTCGCCATGACTCGGGCACAGGATCGCCTCTATGTGTGCGGCTGGCACGGCGTGCAGGCGCCGAGCAAAGAGTGTTGGTATCATTTGATCAAATCAGGTCTGGCAGCGGTCGCGACCGAGGTCGTAGATCAATTTCTTGCCGGCGACGTCGATGCTCCGCGCGGCACCGTTTACCGCCTTAGCTGCGCCCAAACGGCGCCGCCGGACATCAAGAAATCCGCCCCGCCCACACCGCGTGTGCGCGACACCGCTTGGGCAAGGCGGCCGCCGCCACCTGAGTCCGAAACCGCTGAACGCCTAATCGCCAGTCAGCCGACAACGCCCGATCCGGCGCCGCGATCGCCGATGACCGGGCCCGGACAGGATGCCGCGCGGCGCGGCCGCATCGTTCATAACCTCTTGTATTTGCTGCCCAATGTGCCGCCCGCGCAACGACTGGCGCGGTGTCGGGAAATCGTGGCGGCGCCCCGCCATGGCGTCGACGCGGCGTCTCAAAAGGCGTTGGTCGGGGCGGTTATGGCGGTCTTGCAAGATCCTCAATTCGCGCCGGTTTTTGGCCCCGGAAGTCAGGGCGAAGTGGCCGTCGCGGGCACGCTCCAAAGCGCCGTTTCGGGCCGTCCGCGCAGCGTATCGGCGCGCATCGATCGGTTGGCGGTAACCGATGATGAAGTCTTGATTGTCGATTACAAGACCGGCCGCAACCCGCCGCAGGAGGTGAGCGAAACCCCGCCCGCCTATATCCGACAAATGGCTATTTACCGTGCCGCATTGCGGCAAATTTATCCAGACCGGCCCGTGACTTGCGCTTTGTTATGGGTGGATTCGCCCGGTCTGATGGCGCTGCCGCGCGCGCTTTTGGATGCCCATATGCCGTGATTGGAGCCCTTGACCGGCCGCTATCCCACACCTACATTCGTCGGCCAGCGCACCCAGCGTCACCTGCGGAAGGCCAGACCTGATGTCCACCAAGCACGTATCCGATTCGTCGTTCGAGCAAGACGTGATCAATGCCGCGGAGCCGGTTTTGGTCGACTTCTGGGCGGAATGGTGCGGCCCCTGTAAACAGATTGCGCCGGCATTGGAAGAAATCGCCAGTGAATATGGCGACAAGATCACGGTGGCGAAGGTCAATATCGATGAGAATCCGCAAGCGCCGACGCGCTATGGCGTGCGCGGCATTCCCACCCTGATGCTGTTCAAGAACGGTCAGGTGGCGGCGACCAAAGTGGGCGCGGCGCCGAAAGGCAAATTGGTCGAGTGGATCGATTCGTCGCTGTAAGTCCGGGCTTCGTCGCAGCCATTTTCGTCACTTCAAATCACCGCGATCTTACGCTTTGACCACTCGTTTTCGCGCGACCGTTTGATATTATCTATGGTTGCGCGCTTGGCGCCGGGTGTTTTCAGGAATCGGGATTGTCGACGATGTTTGCGAATGTTCGCCGTATAGGCTTTACCGTTGGTGTCTTGTTGTTGGTCAACGGCGTGGCGCAGGCCGCCGAACGTTTGGCGTGGGAAGATCTGGCGCCGGCACTGGATCCCGTCGACGATCCGTATGTGACGCTGACCTATGAGCAACAAAACAACCTGTCGGATGTGTTTTGGGTGCTCAATTTGCGCAAGCAGGGCACGAGCGGGCCGGAATTCGACATGACCGAGGCCCAGGCACGCAAGAACCTGGAGGCCGCCGGTTTGGACGCCGACGAGCTGATCGCCAAAATCCTCGCCTTTCAGGAAAAGATGGAAGCGCATGATTCGACGCTGATCGAAGCCTTGGATGGTCAAGAGGTTCAATTGCCCGGCTATGCCTTGCCACTTGAATACGCCGGTACGACCATTACGGAATTCCTGTTGGTGCCGTATGTGGGCGCGTGCATTCACACGCCGCCGCCGCCGCCCAACCAAATTGTCCACGTCCACAGCACCGACGGTTTCGAGGATCTGGGGCTGTTTACGCCCATTTGGGTGACCGGCAAAATGTCGGCGACGCCGAGCTCGCAGTCCTTAAGCTTTGTCGATGGTTCGTCGGATATCGAAGTTGGTTATGGTCTGCAGGCGACCGAGATTGAACCGTATGAAGAGTGAACGGGTGTTCAGGTCTTGACGGTCATGCCATCGGCCAGCGATAGCCGATAGGCGCGGGCCGCCGGCAGAACGCCCGCCAAACAACCGGCTACAACGATCCCCGCCAGGGTCAGCAGCTCCGCGCGGCTCAGTGGATCGAGCGCCAGATAAAGTCCGAACTGCGCGTCGACGATGGGACGTACGGCCGCCAACACCCCGTAAAGCACGATACACCCGAGGACCGTGCCGGCCAGGGTCAACAAACCGGCTTCGGACATGAGCAAAGCAAATGTCGTACGCGGTGGCGCACCGACAGCCCGCAAGATCGCCATTTCGCGGCGTCGCTCGTTGAGCGTGGTCAGGATCATGGTGACCATGCCCAATAGCGCCGTCAGCACGACCATCGCCGATACCAGCGTCAGCGCGGTTTCGGCCACGTCGACCAGCGACCACAATTCCTGAAGCGCCACGCCGGGCAAAATGGCGGTCAGCGGCTCGGCGCGATACTCGTTGATGAACCGCTGCAGTTTGAAGGTTGCGACCCGTGGCGTGACACCGATCATGGCCGCCGTGACCGCGGTCGGCGTCAATGGCAGGCGCCGGACTTGATCGGGCGTCATGCGGCGGCCCTGCGGCGCGCTGCCGCTCTGCCAATCGATGTGAATGGCTTCGATTGCTTCCAGGCTGACATGCACGGTGCGGTCGACCGGCGTGCCCGTCTTGCCAAGCACGCCCGCGATGCGAAACGGCTTGTCGGCATGGTCTTGGGGCGCCAGTGAACCGATACCATGTTCGACCACCAGCGGGTCGCCGACGCGATAGCCAAGCCGCGCCGCGACATCGGCGCCGACAACCGTGTCGAACAGATCGTCAAACGGACCGCCGGCCGCGAACGTCAAGCCTTGCTGTTTGCGGTATTGATAATGAACAAAATAATCACGGCTGGTGCCGAGGACCCGAAAGCCGCGATGACTGTCGCCCAGCGACAGCGGCACGATCCATTTGACTTCAGGCCGCGCGGCGATCTCGTCCAGGCTTTCCATGGTGATGTTGGCCGTGGCGTTGCCGATGCGAAACACCGCATAGAGCAGCAGTTGCACCGCGCCGGCACGGGCGCCGACGATCAAATCGGTGCCCGATATGGTATCGGCGAAGCTGGCCTTGGCGCCGACCCGGACCTTTTCGACGCCCAAAAACAAGGTCACGCTCAGCGCGATCGCCAGCACGGTCAGCATGGCGGTCAGCCAGCGATTGCGCAGCGATTGCAGAGCCAGGCGCAAGATGACCATGGCGTTCCTCAGCTGGTACGGGCGACGTGGTCAAGACGCAGGGTGCGATCGAACATGGGCGCCAGGGTCTCATCGTGGCTGACCATGATCAAGGTCGCGCCGGCGCGCGCCACTTCTTCGAACAACAATGTCAGAAACGCGTGCTGGCGATCGCGATCCAAGGCCGAGGTCGGCTCATCCGCGACCACAAGATCCGGTTGGCCGATCAGGGCACGGGCGACCGCGACCCGCTGTTGCTGGCCGACACTGAGCTGCGCCGTCGCGCGCCGCGACAGTGCATCGCCCAAGCCGAGCCGGGTCAGGAGCCGCCGCGCTTCTTGGTCAACCGGGCCTTGGGCCAACGTGCGACGCCGTCGCGCCGGTGAAAAGCTGAGCGGCAAAATCACATTGTCGAGCAATGATGCGTAGGGCAAAAGGTTAAACATTTGGAAGATGATGCCAAAATGGTCGGCCCGGAATCGGTCGCAAGCCGCGCCCCGAAGGCGCGCGATGTCGGTGTCGACCACCCGGATGGCACCGGTGTCGGGACGGGCGATGCCGCAAATCAAACTGAGCAGAGTGGATTTGCCGCTGCCCGACGGCCCCATCAACAACAGCGTCTCCCCTTTCGTGACCGCGAAGTCGTCGATCGCGATCGTAAAACCGTCGCCGTCGCGCGCCGCATGGCGCCAGGCGAAGCGCACGCCGGACAGGGCTAAGATCGTATCCGTGTCAGGAGCCGCGCCGGTATTCACGGGGCAAAGCCTGGATAGCGTGGCATGGCGTCAGAAAAACAACGATATATCATCACATAAAAGACGTGGTCTTGTCGCGGTGGCCATGGTCGCGCCGCTTATTGGGTCAGCGGGCTTTGCGGCAGGTCGCCGGTCCAGCGAATGTCGTCAAATCGTTCAACCAACGCGGCGTCTTGCATACGGTAAAACATGCCGAACGGGTCGTCGTGGAGCACCTCGAACGTGCCCGCCATCATAATTGCGCCGTCGCCGAACTCGACCGGCTCCTCGCAGAAGATTTCGACCATTTGCGATGGCCCAGCCGGTAGGCAAAAGGGGCATCCCGGCGGCCAAGCGGAGAGCAGAAAGTGATCGTGGCTCTCGCCGCCTTCCAACGGAAAAATAAAGCCCATGATCTTGACCTGTTGCTGGTCAAGCGCTTCGATTTCGTCGGAATAGGCGACGTGAAACACGGTGCGCAGGGGGGCCAGAACCTCGGCCTCGATATCCATGTTGCCCAGCACGTCCCAACTGACGGCGCCTTCGGGTACTTGATAGAACGTGTTGTGGACAGACGGAATGTCCTCAGGTTCGATCAATTCCGGTGTGGCCGGCTCTTCGACCACGTCCTCAGCCGGCGCAGCGCTGGCGAGCAACATCACTGCCATGCAGGCAACGACGCTACGGTTGGTCACCGATTTGATCACGTTCACAAGCGCCATGTTTGAATCCTCAAATCCTAGCTGTTCTTTGTTCATAAGTGTAAGAACTCAGCTGCGTGTTGCAAGTAGCGCCGCGATATCGGCGCGATAGGCCTGGATCGCGGGTATCAACGACGCCGAAAGGCCAATGGCCAGGGCCAGGCCGACAACATAGGCCTCTTGGGCCAGCACCAAGCCGCCGGTCAGGCCGAGCTCTCGCGCTTCGGGCACGATCCGGCCAAGCAGTTCGGTGACGCCGTGACCCACAACCACCCCCAGCAGGGCGCCGGCCGCCGCCAACATCAGCCCTTCGACCAGCGGCTGCGCAAAAAGCGTCCGACGCGACGCACCAAGGGTGCGCATGACGGCCAAATCGTATCGTCGCTCCTGCATGGCGTTCGACAATGCGATAAACACGCTCAAGCCGGCCGTACCGACCAGCAACAGGCCAAAGCCGCGCAGCGTATCGAGACCTATGCCGACCAGCGACAGCAGGCGGCTCATTTCCAACGCCGGCGACGCGGCGAGCAGATGCTGTTTTTGATTGACTTGCACCGGCAGTTGGATGGCGGCGATCGGCGTCGTAAACCGGACCAAGAGCGCGGTCACTTCCAACGGTCGCGCGTCTGCGTGCGTTGCGTCTATTTCCGCGGCGTCACCGTGCCCGTCCTGTTCCGCGTCGTGCCCATCATGTTCCGCGCCGTGTGGATCGATTCCGTGGGCCAGCCACACGCTTTCGATACTGGTCAACACCAACCGGTCGATGACGCTGTCGTTCGGTGTCAAAATGCCGACCACTTCCAATGGGTGGTCACCGTGTGTGGTGCCACCGGCGACCAAACCATGACTGCCGATAAACTTGTCGCCGAGTCGTAGGCCGGTCTGTGCCGCGACGGTCGCGCCCAATGTCGCTTGGTGAGGTTCCGCCCACAGCGTGCCGGATGCCAGCTTGGCGCCGTAGTGGTCGACATAGGGTGTTTCCGTCCCGACGATGCGAAAGCCGGCGACATTGTCGCCCAACGCCAGCGGGAAAATCGCGTCCACCAACGGGCTCTGGCGCCAATAGGCGGCTTCTTCTAGCGGGATGTTACCGGTTGGAATGTCGGCGTGATAGATGCTCGACAAGACCAACTGCAGCGGGCTGCCGGGTGCGCCGATGACCAGATCCAGGCCGCGGGCGTCGCGGGTCAAACGATTCTCGAATTGTGCGCCGAACAGCATCAAAACGATGATTGTGCCGATGCCCAGCGCCAGCAGCACAATGTTGAGCAAGGCGTTCAGGGCGCGCCCGCGAAGATAGGCAAGGCTAAGCGACAGTAGATTCACGGCACGGCGGACAGATCGAGGCGATGGTTGAAGTGCTCTTGCAGACGCGCGTCGTGGGTCGAAACCACCAAGGTGGCGTCGGATGCGCGCGCTTGCGCCAACAACAACGAAATCACCGCATCGCAATTGGCGTCGTCAAGCGCCGAAGTGGGTTCGTCCGCCAACACCAACGCCGGTTGATTGATCACGGCGCGCGCGATTGCTGCGCGCTGGCGCTCGCCATGGCTCAATTGTGCCGGTCGAGCGCCGGTGTGTCCACTAAGCCCCAATTCGTGCAATAGGCGGTCGATCGCCTGGCGATCGGGGGGCAACGCCGCCAACGAGCGCGCCAAGGCGATATTTTCATACACGGTGAGCGCCCCGATCAGATGCAGATTCTGAAGCACGATGCCGATGGTGCGGCCGCGGAACACGTCCAGCTCGGCCGGTCGCAACTGGCTGAGCGCGCGGCCGGTGACCAGAACCCGCCCTTGGCTGGGTCGCAACAGGCCGGCTATCAGATGCAACAATGTGCTTTTGCCGCAGCCGGACGGGCCGTTTATCAGTGCATGTTGCCCGGGTTTCACAATCCAATCATCGATGTCCAGAACCGTGCGCGCACCAAATCGCTGGCGAATTTCGCGGACTTCCAGGGCGGGCGGAACGGCGCCGGATGTTTCTTGTGATGCGTGCATTCAGCGGTGTATCACGGCTGCGTCTTGAAATCGCCGGTGCTGCGGATCGTACTCAGAACGGCGAGTCGCCAACATGCCATACGTTAAAGGCAAACGCGAATGAACGAACGACGCGGGCGTCACGATTTGCCGGCGTCTTCCTGCAAGGCCGCACCGGCGAGATAGAGCGAGCCGCAAATCAGCACACGCAACGGTGTTACGGTGCGGCCGAGCGCGGCAAAGGCGTCCGCCAGCGACGCCACGCCCGACGATCGCACGCGCAATTGGCGGCCGATTGCGGCGATGGCGTCGGCGGTGATGGCATTGGGCTGGCCTGGCACGGTCACGGCGACCAATTGGTCCGCAAACGGGGCGAGTGGCGCCAGGTACGCCAAAGGTGATTTGGAGGCGATCATGCCAACCACCAGAACCAGCGGACGAGTGTCGGTTTGCCGCCGCAATGTGTCGGCAAGGGCACCAGCCGCGGCGGCGTTATGGCCGCCGTCCAGCCAAACCGTGCTGCCTGACGGCAACCGCGCAGCCACGGCGCCCGTCAAACGTTGCAGGCGCGCCGGCCAGCAGGCCTCTCGGATGCCGTCGGTAATGGCGATTTGCGGAACAGCGAAACCCCGGAGATTTTGCAATCCGACCACGGCCATGGCGGCGTTGACGATTTGATGCGGGCCGCGCAATCCGGGTTTGGGAAGATCGCGCCGCCCGGTCATCCGGGTAAGTAGAGCGAAACCAGCCGGGCCCACTTCCGCTGTCCAATCACGCCCGTAAACCGCGGCCGGCGCGCCGATCTGGCACGCGCGCGCGGCGATGGCGCGGCGCGCCACGGCCGGTTGTGGCCCGACAACAACCGGAACGTCGGATTTCAGAATGCCGGCTTTTTCCATGGCGATGGTGGCCAGGTCGTGGCCGAGAAATTCTTCATGATCGCGCGACACCGACGTGATCAGCGTGAGTCGCGGGTGGGCCACCATATTGGTGGCGTCCAGGCGCCCACCCAGGCCGGTTTCCAGCAAAAGTACGTCAGCCGCTACGTCGGCGAATGCCACAAAGGCCGCCGCTGTTGTGATCTCAAAAAATGTGATCGGTTGATCGCCGTTGGCGGCTTCGGTGGTTGCGATCACGCGCGCCAAATGCGCGTCACTGATCGCGGCGCCCGCCAGCACGATGCGCTCGTTGAATCGAACCAGATGGGGTGATGTGTAGCGATGCACCCGATGGCCCGCGCGCGCGAGGATGGCGTCAAGAAATGCCACCACCGAACCTTTGCCGTTGGTGCCGGCAATATGGATCACGGGCGGCAGGTGGCGCTCAGGATGGCCCAGCGCGGCCAATAGGCGCGTCATGCGGCCCAGAGACAAGTCGATTTTTTTCGGATGCAGTCGGCTGAGCCTGTCGAGCAAAGGGTCGGCGGTCACGGGCCGGCCGACGTCTTTGCGCGCAAGTTATCCGCGCCCAGATTTTTTTTCACCACCAGCAACAGGTCGACCAGACTTTCACGCTGCTGTTTTGATAGCCCGGCAACCAACATTTCATAGAGGTCTTGGGCCGGCGCGCGCATGCTGTCGATGATCGGCTGTGCTGCGGCGGTGAGAAAAATTCGCTTGGTGCGTCGGTCTTGGGGATCCGCTTTGCGTTCGACCCACCCCTTTGCCTCCAAACGATCGACCAGGTTGCCCAATGCCACCTTGCCGATTTCCAAGACGTCAGCCAGTTCGGACTGGGCCAACCCCTGATCGCGGTAGATACAGGTCAGCAGCCACCATTGTGACCGGGTCAGCCCCAGTGCCATCACGCGCCGATCGAACGACGTGCGAGTCAAGCGGGCGACGTCACCCAGCAGGAAGCCAAGATTTCGATCAACATTCGAGTCTTGCATCGTTGCGAATTAATACTCTAGTGTATTGTACACATATGTACAATCTGCCCACAGCAGTCGCGGCCCTTTGATTCGGCAAACTCGAAGCATGACGTCGATCTGTCAAGTCGTACGCCATGCCAGGTGTTGGCGGGTCTCGGTCGTGAAAGACAGAAGGACACACTTCGTTATGTTCAAGGTTGCCAGTCAGAAAACAGAATCAACTGCAAAAGGCAGGGCCAGACGCCGCGTGTTGGCGGCGGCCGGTGCCTTGGTGGTGGCGCTGGTGCTCGCCGCCGGTGCGGGTACGAGGGATGCCATGGCACAAGATACTGACGCCAATGAAGCCGCTGTTCGGGATTTCGTCGCGGCGTGGTCGAATCTCGACGCGGAAGAGCTGGTCAGCTATTTCACCGACGACGGCACCTATCACAACATGATGTTGGAGCCGGTCTCTGGGAAAGACAATCTTGTCCAGTTTATTGATGGGTTCTTGTCGAATTGGACGCAAACCGATTGGGAAATGATCAATATTATGGCCAGCGGCGACCTGGTTTTCGCCGAACGCATGGATCGTACCAAGATCGGTGATAAGTCAGTCGACCTCCCATGCGTGGGTGTGTTCGAGATGGAGAACGGCAAGATCAAGGTCTGGCGCGACTATTTCGATCTCGCCACCTACACCAGCGCCTTTGCCGAGTAAGCGCAGCCAAGCGAGCGCCCGGCACGCGAGGGAATGATCCCCATGACGTGATCGCCCGTATATGATCACGTCATGTGCGGACGCTACAGTTTCACCTCGCCGCCAGAGGCGGTGCGGCAGGTGTTTGCCTTTTCAGGGCCGCTGCCGAATTTCCCGCCGCGTTACAATGTCGCACCGACACAAGACGCGGCGGTCGTTCGGCTGGCGCCGGGCGACGACGGCCAAACAGGTGCCCGCGAACTCGCCCTGTTGCGCTGGGGCCTGGTACCGTCATGGTCGAAAGGGCCCGATCACCGCTACACGATGATCAACGCGCGCGCAGAGACGGTGGCCAGCAAGCCCGCCTATCGCGCGGCGTTCAAGGCGCGCCGTTGCTTGGTGCCGTCCGACGGCTTCTATGAATGGAAAAAAATTGGGGGCCGCAAGCAACCCTATCGGTTCCAAGTGGCCGACGCAGATGTCTTCGCCTTCGCCGGCCTGTGGGAATTCTGGCAGCGGGGCGAGGACACGATTGAGTCATTTACGATTATTGTCACCGAGGCGAACGATTTGGTCTGCCCGGTGCATGATCGCATGCCGGTTATCCTGGCACCCGAAGACCACGAGTCGTGGCTGCACGCAAAGACGGCCGCCGCCGCGCACGCGTTGCTGAAGCCGTTTCCGGCCGAACGCATGACCTCGTACGCGGTCAGCGGTCACGTCAACAATGCCCGCCACGACGATCCAGAGTGCATCGCCCCGGCTTCCACATAGGCTGTACAGTGGTCGCCGCCGTGCGTCGCTCGCGGCGTGCGCGATCACGCCGATATGCTATGGTACGGTGATGATGATAGAAGATCGATTTCAGCCCCGGCGCAGCTTGATTTTCGCGCCCGGCAATCGCCCCGACATGTTTCCCAAGGCGTTAACGACCGGCGCCGACATCGTCTGTGTCGACTTGGAAGACGCGGTCGCGCCGCAGCACAAGGGCGACGCCCGCGATGCCACATTGGCGCTGTTCGACGCGCCGCAGGCCGACGATGGCATCGAACGCATCGTTCGGATCAACTGCTTGCGCGCGCGCGAAGGGGTGCGCGATGTCGGTGCAATCTTGGATGCACCCAACGCGCCGCTGGCGCTGATGATGACCAAGGTCGCCTCCGCCGACGAAGTGCGCATGCTGGACGAATTGTTGACCGAAGCGGGAAAGGCGACCCGCCTGCACGTAATTATCGAAACCAACCCCGGCCTGGAGGCATCTATTGCGATTGCCCAGGCCAGCCCGCGCATTGACTCGATATTGTTCGGCGCCGTCGACATGGCCGCGGAACTGCGCACCGAGGTCTCTTGGGACACGTTGTTATACGCCCGTTCCCGCCTGGTTCACGCGGCGGCTTCCGCCGATGTCGATTTGATCGACGTGCCGTTCCTCGACCTTGATGATATGGCCGGCCTGGAGCGTGAAGCGCGCGCCAGCGCGGCTCTCGGCTTTACCGGCAAAGCGGCCATCCATCCCAAGCAGATCGCGGTGATCAACGATTGCTTCAGCCCCGGCGCGGCCGCGGTCGATCGAGCAAGACGAATTGTCGCCGCGTTTGCAGAAGGCGACAGTGGCCTGGTGCTGATCGACGGGAAGTTGATTGAAAAGCCTGTGCTGCGTTCCATGCAGCGAATCATCGCGATCGCCGACCGGATCAGTCGCTAGCGCTGCGCGCCAAGCCATAGAACACGTCATCGGCGCGCCAAAGGGTGATTGTGACATTGTCGCGGCGCGTCGTTTGTTCGCCGACCTTGGTCAGCGCCGGCGTCAAACGCGTCGCATAGAGCGTGTCGACAACACCGGTCGCCGTATCCCGCAGCTTCACTTGCGCGGCGATGCCGCCCTGGATCGAGCAATAGCGGCCGCCAATCAGCTGATAGCCGGAAAGCACATGCGCCGGTGGTTCGATGACAAAGTCGAGCCGATCAAGCGCGGTTTGCAGATCGGCGAACGCGTCGGTTTCAAACTCCACGGCCAAGGATTTGCCGTGGTTCATGGCGATTTCCGCCAAGACCCCCTGGGTTGTGACCCGCATATGGCTGTAGGTATGAAACACGGCGAACCCAAGCAGCAGAGCCGCCGCAACAGCGGACAGGCGCACATACCAGACCCGGTTGGGCGTTGCCTGGCGGGGCGGCCGCTGCGCCGCGTTCAATATTTCGGTGATTCGCCCATCGGACAACGACTGATCGCCGTAGTAATCGCGCACCAATTTGTCCAGATCACTCATCGGTCCAAACCTCCGACTTTGCGCTTCGCCGCGTTTGCAGCGTCGCCGCCCAGCGCGGCGCGCAATTTTGCTTTTGCCCGGTGCACCAAGCTCAACACCGTGCCGCGCGCGCTGTCGGTCAGGTCCGCGACCTCTTGGGCCGTGTAACCCTCGACGACGGTCAAGAACAGCGCCTCGCGTTCGACCGGCCGTAAGGCGCCGAGCGGGCCGGCCAGGTCGCGCGGCAAAATCCGTTCATCCAGCGGCGCGGCCGGATCCGCGGCTTCGGGCGCGCAGTCCAGGTTTTCGAACACGACCAGGCGGTTGCGTCGGTGCTGATCCAAAAAAAGCCTTCGAATGGTGACGAACATCTCCGGCTTGGTTGGCGCCATGGCGGCGCGCCGATAGAGCCGGCACCACGCTTCTTGAACAAGATCTTCGGCGTCCGCACGGGTCGCGCGCAAAGACAAGGCATAGCGAAATCCGGCCTGCAAAAGCGCTCGTTCATCCATGGGTCGTCGACATACTCCGCACACCTGGGTTGGCCGCTTATGATAGACGCAAAATCGACGGCGTTTCTTGCGCACACGCGTGCATATGCGAACGGTTGACCGTGCCGGTCCCGTTTTAGATACGAAACACTGCGGCATTTGATTGCAGGAACGCGTGAAACGTGACGAACGGGGCTGTTTTCGAGTAGGTATTTGGCGCGGGCGGCGCCGCCGCCGACGGATTCTCGCCGACGACGCGTTCGATTGGAGCTCGCTCTTGCGCCATGCCGGTCTTGCTGCTGATAGCCTTTATCGATTTGGTCGGCTTCGGCGTGGTCATCCCGCTTTTGCCGTTCTATGCCGAGCATTTCGGCGCGCCGCCCCACGTGGTGACGTTGCTGATGGCGGTTTATTCGTTCATGCAGTTCTTGTCGGCGCCGATTTTGGGCACCATCAGCGATCGCTATGGCCGCAAGCCGGTGATCGTGCTGTCGCTTGCCGGGACCGTCTTGGCCTACATTTTTGCGGCCTTCGCCAGTTCCTTGGCGGCTTTGTTCGCGGCGCGCGCACTGGCCGGGTTGCTGGCCGGCAATATTTCTGCGGCTCAGGCCTATATCGCCGACATCACGGCGCCTGAGGATCGCGCGCGCGGTATGGGTTTGTTCGGCGCGGCGGTCGGGCTGGGTTTCATCTTTGGGCCGTTGATCGGCGGGCTGTTGACCGGCAGTGACCCGGCCAATGTCGACTTTCGCTTGCCGATGCTGGTCGCGGCCGGGCTTTCGGCCGTGGCCCTGGTAATGGCGGTGGTCATCCTGCGCGACCCGGCGCGCCGCCGCGATGGTGCGCAAGGGCCGCGGCGACCGGCCTGGTTTCGGCCGATCATTGCTGCGTTGTCGCGCCCCGACTTGTCGTTATTGGTGGTTATTTTCTTCCTGGTCATGCTGTCGTTTGCCGGCATGGAATCGACCTTCGCCTTGTGGTCTGAGCGTCAGTTGGGCTGGGGGCCCCGACAAGTTGGCCTGTTGTTCACATATTTGGGCGTGGTGGCAGTGATCATTCAGGGCGGCTTGATCGGCCGCCTGACGCGCGCGTTCGGCGAAGAGCGGATTCTGCTGGCCGGCGTCGGTACCTTGATCGCCGGATTTGTCACGCTGCCTGCGGCGACGACACTGACCGCGACTATGATCGCCGCCGGCCTGTTGGCGGCCGGCTATGCCCTGGCCAACCCCAGCTTGCACAGCTTACTTTCGCGGCGCGCGGGCGGCGATGTCCAAGGCGCGACGTTGGGTGTTGCACAGGCTGCGGGCAGCTTGTCGCGCTGTATTGCCCCGGCGTTGGCGGGGGCGGTATTCAGCGCTTGGGGTCGTGCGTGGCCCTATTATGTCGGTACGGTGCTGCTGCTGATGGCGTGTGTGGGCGTTTGGCGGCTGATGCGCAATGGCGCGGTTGAAGCCCGTTAGCGCGGGTCACTTCTGGTCCAAGAACGCCATCCAATTCTTATCGAAGCCGGATGGCAGCGGTGCCCGTGGTGCTTCGATCCACGCGGCGATGTCGGTCAGGACCCGATCGGCCTGCAAGTCGCGGGTCAGCATGTGATAGCCATCCGGATACACCGCCACCCGGTGGTGACCGTTCAAACGATCCAACATGCGTGCCGTGGGGGCTTTGGGAATGATCTCGTCGCGGGCGCCATAAAGGACCAGCAAGGGCGCATCGATATGGGGCGCCGCGGCCAACGCGGCGTCCATCATGTTGACCACGCCATAGATCGCCTCGATGCGGGTTTCCTTGATCACCAACGGGTCGGCGGACAAGGCGCGCAGCATTTCGATATTGTCCGACGGCGTGATCTTCAGGCCGCGGCCGGTGACACTCAGCCACGGCACGGTATGGGCGCCTAGCCATAAGGCGGCGCGATAAAACGGGTTCATGGTCTCGCGTCCCCACACAGCCGGGGCAATGAGCACTGCGCCCGCGACGTTGGGTAGCCTGCGATGGGCAAGCGCCGTCATCACCACCGCACCGCCCATGCTTTCGCCGAGCAAATAAAGCGGCACATCTGGATGGCGCGCGCGCACCGTCGCGACCATTTGCACGAGATCATCGACCATGGTCTCGACCCCAGCCCAATAGCCGGCCAGGTTGGTGGCGCCGAAGCCGCGCTGGTCGTAGGCGTAGACTTGGATGCCGGCGTTGGCCAACACGGTTCCCGGTTGGGCAAACGCGTTGCTGTAGTCGTTAAAGCCATGCACGGCGATTACCACCGCGCGCGGATTGACGGCTGTGGCCTGCCAATGGCGCAGCGGCAGACTGGTGCCGTCGGCGGCGATCAGTTCCGTGCCGTTCAGCGCCGGTGGTGCCAGCGCTGGACCGGCGTGATAGACACCCGGTGCGCAGGCAGCAAACCAGAGACAGGCCGCGATGGCGATGACCTGGCGCATGGGATTTCGAACCCTCATCCTCTATAAATCGTCCTATCTTCCGCCTTTTGCCAGTCCTTCTGTTTTGTGAGCCGAGCCGAACGATGAGCTATCGCGATCACGTCCGCAGGTGCAACCAATGGCAGACGGCGCAATTCATGCCGTTCGATGTGGCTGGTCGTCACGTGGGTTGGTTTCGCCGCGATTGGCTGGACCATATCACCGGCTTCACCGAGATTTTGTCGGTCAGCGCGGATCGCTTGCGATTGAGCGATCGCCTCGACGGGCCGGCGGCGCGGACCGCCGCCATGCGCCAGGTGGTGCGCGCGTTGACCGATCGCGGGCTGACTCTGCCCTGGCGCGACGAACCCTATCCGGTCGGGACTCGCTTTGGCGAGAATCTGTTCGAGATCGAACGCGCCGGGGCGCCGGGATTCGGCATTCGGGCCTATGGCATTCACGTTAACGGCTATGTTCGCCGCGACGATGAAATATCGATGTGGATTCCGCGCCGGGCCGCCGACCGGGCGGTGGCGCCGGGCAAGCTCGACAATATGATTGCTGGCGGCCAGCCGGCCGGGCTCGGCTTGATGGAAAACCTGATCAAGGAAGCCGATGAGGAAGCGTCGGTGTCGTCGAATCTGGCATGCCGTGCACGACCGGTCGGCGCGCTCGGCTATCGCATGGCGGTCGACCAGGGTCTACGCGTCGATGTGCTATTCCTTTTTGATTTGGAATTGCCGGCGGATTTTGTTCCCGCCGCGCGCGACGGCGAGGTCGAGGACTTTCGCCTACTGCCGATCTCCGAGGTCATGGCAATCGTCGATCAGAGCGACGATTTCAAGTTCAACTGCAATCTGGTGCTGATCGATTTCTTCGTTCGCCACGGCCTGATCGGCCCCGACCATCCGGACTATCTGGAGCTGATCGCCGGTTTGCGGATTTGCTGACGGGCGCACCATGAAGCGCACCGCAAAAATGACTCGCCGCGACATGCCGCTATACTCGCCGCCATCGCACAATGGCGAAGAGAAGGAGCGGCGTCATGTCCGATCGCGACCTCAACAAAACCGACCTGTCGCGCGCCAAGCGCTTGCATGAACGCGCCAGCTATGACCGCGAGACGGCCTACGCGATTATCGACGCAACACCGCTTTGCCACGTCGCTTACGTGGTTGATGGCCGGCCGGTCGTCACGCCGACATTTCAATGGCGCGAAGACGATCGCATCTATTGGCATGGCTCGTCCGCCAGCCGCATGCTGCGGCGCGCCGCCGCCAATCCCGTTTGCGTTACGGTAACGCTCTTTGATGGGTTGGTGCTGGCCCGCTCAGCCTTCCATCATTCCGCCAACTACCGTTCGGTGATGCTGTTTGGTGTCGCCGAAAAGATCGAGGGCGATGAAAAGATCATGCGCCTTCGGAATTTTGTCGAGGGGCTCTATCCGGGCCGCTGGGACGGTCTGCGGCCGATGACGGACCAGGAACTGAAAGCGACCGCCCTGTTGTCCATGCCGATCGATGAAGGGGCGGCCAAGATCCGTACCGGTCAGCCGGTCGACGACGAAGAAGATTATGCCCTGCTGATTTGGTCTGGTGTCATTCCGTTGCACACCCAGGTCGACGCCGCCGTTGCCGACCCGCGCAATCTGGACGGAGTCGCCGTGCCGGACTACGTGGCCAATATCAAGATTGGTGGGTAGGCGCCTTACAGAACGACCGTGCCGTCGGTGACCAGATCTTCAAGCGTTCCGCCCAAACCAGTCACGCCTTCAAGAACCGCGACCTGGGTGAACGCACCACCGGCGCTGCCATCACCGTTGACAAGAACGTCGGTATTGCCGGCGCCGTCGTCACGCAACACAACGAAATCGCCGGCATTGGTCGGATCGCCATCATAGCCGGTAATCAGATCCGACAGCGCCAATTGGTCCTCGGCCAGGGTGAAATCGGTGATGAAGTCGGGGCCGACAGGCACATCGATGACAAACCGATCGGCGCCGCCATTACCGGTGAGCACATCGGCGCCACCGCCTCCGCGCAAAACATCGGCGCCGGAGCCGCCGATCAAGCTGTCGGCGTCGGGCGTTCCCGAAATCACCAAGCCGCCTGGCGCGGCTTCGTCGCCAGGCGGTGTCTCTGGCGCGGTCAAGAACGGGTCCTCCGATTCGGTGACCGCGCGCGCCACGGCAGCGGTCGTGGCCTCGGGCGCCGGGGCCAGGTCGCCGCCGTCGGGCAAGGCCAGGTCGATATGATCCGCGTCCAAGGGATCGAGGGTCACGCTGCCGTCACTGCCGGTGCCGTCATCGCCGATCGCCACGGGTTCCAGCTCCGGCCCCGCCGCCGTGGCCAGCAAATCATCCAGCGAGGCGATGACCGATGCCGTTTCCCCGGTGCCGAGCGCGATCTCGAACGGCGCGCCGCCTTCGAACAAGGCCGCGCCGCCTTCCAAGCGCACGGTACCATCGGCAAACATGATCGTGACATCGCCACCGTCGGCGATTAAATCGGCAGCAATCAAGCCGGCCGCGTTGGCGCCCATCACCGTGACACGTTGGCCCGGTTCTACGACCACAGTGGTGATCGGTGGCACCTGATACGTCGCGATGACAGCGTCGGTGCGGATGTCGACAATTTGGAGTGTGGCCATGGTATGGGTCCAACCGCGCGCGCTCGACGCGCCGTCCTTCACATCTATTCGAAACACCTCATCATTTGGAAATAGCCCAAGCGCCAGGTCGGACCAGGGTCGGACACTGCTCTAAGTGCGCAGTTCCTTTTTCAGAATTTTGCCGGTCGCGTTCATCGGCAGCGACTCGCGCACCTCGATCAAGCGCGGATATTTGTACGCGGCGAGATGTTCCTTTGACCAGGCTATCAGCGCGTCCGGATCGATCTGGTGATTGGGTTTGGCGACCACGAACGCCTTGACCTCTTCGCCATATTGGTCGTGCGGCACGCCAATCGCGGCGGCCAACGAAACGTCCGGGTGCTGTACCAAGACCTCTTCGATCTCGCGCGGATACACATTGAACCCGCCGCGAATAATCATGTCCTTGAGCCGATCAACAATGAACAGATAGCCATCTTCGTCCAATTGGCCGATATCGCCGGTATGGAACCAGCCGTCACGAAACGCCTGCTCGGTTTCCTCGGGTTTGTTCAAATAACCTTTCATCACGCAATGGCCGCGGACGATCACTTCGCCTGGTTCGCCGACCGCCACGTCTCGGTCGTTATCGTCGACCACGCGCACTTCGACGCCCCACACCGGCGTGCCGACGGAACCGGGTTTGCGCGCCCTATGGCCGTGATTGAAGGCGACCACCGGCGAGGTTTCCGACAAACCGTAGCCTTCAAGGATCGGCACCTCGAACTTGGCCTCGAAATCGCGCAAAACCTCGACCGGCAACGACGCGCCGCCCGAGGCGCAAATGCGCAGATTGCTTGTGATCTTGTCCAGGTCCAAGTCATCGGTCGGGTGGTGGACCATGGCCCAATACATGGTCGGAACACCGGCGAAAATGGTGCAGCCCTGGTCTTGGATTGTTTTCAGAACAACACCTGGGTCGAAGCGTGGGATCAGCACCAGCGTGCCGCCGCGCATGAGGGTGGCGACCATCAAGACGACCTGCCCGAACACGTGAAACATCGGCAGTGTCAGCAACAAAACGTCTTCGGTGCCCGAATCGACCAAGTCATACGAAACGACGGCGTTGAGCACGATATTGGTATGCGTGAGTTCGGCGCCCTTGGGATGGCCGGTCGTGCCCGATGTGTAGAGCACCACCGCGACATCATCGCCGGCGCGCTGGACGGTATCGAAACCGGCGGATTGGGTACCGAGCATGGCACCAAGGGTTTGGGTCCCCTCAATCGGCGATGGTGCCGTCGGATCCGCGGTGATCATGAAAAAATGGGCGCAATCGTCGGCACGGCCAAAGGCGGCGTAACCGACCTGGCCCAAGGGAAGATCCGCCGTGCCTTCAAAACAGAACAGCGCTTTGGCACCGGCATCATTGAGGATGTAGGCCACTTCGTCCGGGGTCAGCAGCACATTGATGGGCAAGATCGTCGCGCCGCATTTCAGCGCGCCATAATAGACCATCGGGAAGTAGGGCAGGTTCGGGCACGACAAGGCGACCACGTCGCCGGGGCCGATGCCCAGGGCGGCCAGGCCGTTGGCGATCTTGTTGGCGGCGCCGTTCAGTTCCGCGTAGGAAATCGGCTTTCCGTTGAACACCAAGGCGGCATGGCCCGGCCGGTCGCGGGCGCTCGATTCCAACGTCGCGGCGAGATTGTACATCCTGTCCTCTTCAATTCGGTCCTTCGTCGTTTCGCATTATGGCGAAGTTGCCCGTTTGTGTTCGATTTTTCGTCGGTTCGTGCGGGTCGTGGGGCGAATCCGCGCAAACAAAAAGCCACCCCGGGGAGGAACGGGGTGGCGGAGCAGTGGCAGTCTTGGGGAGGGAGGAAAACGGCGTCGTAACGTTTAGCGCGCGCGGCTGTTTACCCGCTTGGTGGTATTCGTCGCGCCGCGGTGGGCGGCCGGGTCAGGGCCGCGACCGCGCTGGTCACAAGAACAAAGGCAAAAATGAAAGCGGTGGTGGTCAACATGGCGGTCAATCCAGGTTCTCGACATCGCATCCACAAGTTCGTGTCTCGATCTGCGCACCACAATAGGCGATGCACCGCCCCGACGCTGTGAACTGCTTCACGCGGCGAAAATTTTTTTTCGAGATCTAGAACCGTGCCGCCGACGTCGGAATATCCCAAATAGGCCCGGTCAGGCCGAAACGCGCGAAGATGGCGCGCGCCTCGTCGGCGGTCCACTTGCGGCAGTCCGCGTCCAAATGGCGCCCATACCAAACTTGCGCAAATCGAAAGACTTTTTCGATCGGTTGCACGTCGCCCTTGGCAATGCCGTGGCGTGCGCACCACGCATCGATCGCGGTTTCGCTGTCGAACACCAACATGGTACTACATGTATAGATAACGTTATCCCAGGCATGTTTCATGGCAACGGGAAAGTGAACCAGCAGGGAGTCGGGTGAAATCGCCGCGTCGGTGATATTGATCGTCACCGGTTGGTCGTGGGCGCCAAGTGTCGTCGTGATCGTGACATTACCGCCCAGCAGTGCGGCAATGCCGAGCGAACACCAGGCGCAATTGCCCCACCATATGTCGCTGCCGCGGCGGACCAGAAAATTGGTCGGTGCCAGGGAAAACGGGTGGGCCACCCAAATGCGCGTGCTGTTTGGGTGCAAGACCACGCCATGGTCGTCGGCGAGCCGCCGCAAACCGGCTTCAAGGGCCGGCCGCGGCTGATCGAAATGGGCGGCCAAGGCGGTGGCATCAGGGGCCCGGCCGGTATCGACGATGTGGCGCAGGATGGCGTGATGTAAAGCCGACCCGGTCAAAGGTGGCGCGGTCTTGGTCATCAACCGTCTCGGCCGGGGCGCCTATTTGCGCGGCGAATAGGGCGACGGGATCAGAATTGTCGAGTGCATTTCCTCCAACAAGGGGCCGCCAAACGACAAAAATTCCTGCCAAACCGGATCGGCTTGCGAGGCGGCGCGCGCTTCCATGCGGGCTTCGAAACTCTCATACACCCACAAATGGCAGACCTCGTTGGGGTCGGGCAGAACCGTGTTCCAGACACCGACCACCTTGGAATATTTCTCGCGCGCGGCCAGGTCTTGGGCCATGCGCGCGGTCCAGGCGGCGCCGCGACCGGTCTTCACCCGGTAATTGCGAAATTCGTAAATATTGCCTTCGCCTTCGACCGGGTTCATCGGAATAACCGGCTTTAGAATCCGGATCCGTTGGCTGATGATGTGCGGATGCATCAGCGGCAAGAACTCGTTGCGCCACGCGTCTTTTTTCGTGAGCTCGGCGCGCAGGCGGGTCATTTCGGCGATATTCTCGTAGGACCACAGGTGCACATACTGGCTCAATAAGCCGATTTCGCTCGACCAATGCCCCTCCAGCGTGCCGTATTTGTCGCCTTCCCGAATGCGCCGGGCGACCGTGCCGCTGGCCTCGATCACTTTGGGTACCGCGCCCGGGCGGATTGTGTACATTCTCAGCTCGTGAATCATGGACCCCTCCTCATCGTCATGACTTGGTCATGATTAAAGCGCGTTCGCCCGCGCAACTGCCATGACCATAACGCGCGCGTGGCATGACGCCAAAGCGACCAGCGGGTTATAATCAGGCGCCAGAGGGCGACCCGTCGCCGCGCCTGGCGTCGGCTTAAGAACCAAACTGAGAGGGGGACACCATGGGCGTGCTGGATGAACGGGTCGCGATCATCACCGGGGGTGGCTCGGGGATCGGCAAGGCGATTGCCAAGGCTTTCGCCGACGCCGGCGCACAGGTTGTGATTGCCTCGCGCAACAAAGACAAGCTGGGCGCCGCCGCGGCGGAGATCGGCAAGGGCGTCAGCGCGACGGCCTGCGATGTGACCGACGAGGCGCACGTGCAGGCGCTGTTTGCCAGTGTCAAAGATCAGCGTGGCCGGATCGATATTCTGGTCAACAATGCCGGCATGGCCGCCGGCGCGCGCGTCGAGGAGCTGAAGGCGAGCGCCTGGCGGCAGGTGGTCGAGGTCAACTTGACCGGCCCGTTTTTGTGCGCGCGCGAGGCGTTTCGCCTGATGATTCCCCAAGGCGGCGGCCGTATCATCAATATCGGCAGTATTTCCGCGCAGATGTCGCGCCCGAATTCCGAGGCCTATACGGCGACCAAGTTCGGCTTGGAAGGTCTGACCCGCTCACTCGCCCTTGACGGCCGGCGCCATGGCATCGCTGTCAGCATTCTCCATCCGGGTAATGTGGCGACCGATATTTGGACCGGCCGCGAGGAGATCGCCAAGGAGGAAGGGTTGATCCCGCTGGAAGATATTGCCCAGGCAGCGCTTGGCATGGCATCTTTGTCGCCGGGTGTGAACATGCTCAACGCCACGGTTTTGCCGGTCACTCAACCCTATTTGGGCCGCGGTTAGACAGCGGCGCTGCCCTTCCGAGGCGCGCGGCTACGTTTTTGAAGGAAATGCCGCCTGAAACGCGGGTCGGGCGGCCAAGCGCCGGTAATAGGCGTGAACCTGCGAAAAGGCGGTGATGTCGGTGAACAGTGCGCCCAGATGGACGCTGTAGCCGACGTTCGTGTCGGGTGCGGAAAAACCGCTGGCCAAGACGTAGTCGCGATCCGACAAATGTTGATTGAGCACTTCTAAGGATTTCTCCAGGCGCCGTGTCTCCAGCTTCTGCACCACCGGCGACTGGTCCGGTTTGGCGATGATCATCGTCTGCTGGACCATGCTGGCGCCGTGCACGGCCATGGTTTCCGCGTAATGCAACCATTGCAGCCAGGCGACCCGTTCCGGATGCCCGGGCGCTCGGCCCAAACCGCGATCGTCATAGGTTTCGCACAGATATTGGCAGATCGCGCCCGACTCAAACAGCGTCAGGTCGTGGTCGACCAAGCACGGCACGCGGCCCAGCGGATGCACCGCCAAATATTCCGGCGCACGCAAATGATCGACATGGAAGGGTAGTTCGACCAGCTCGAAATCGAGGCCCAATTCATAGAGCAGCCACAATGAGCGTGTCGAGCGCGCGTTGGCACAGTGATAGAGCGTGATCATGCGCGCGTGGTTCTTTGATCGTTTAAACGACCGACTGTAGCACAGGGCCGGTCATGTCATCGTTTCAGGCGGCGGCGGCGTCGCGACCGGTAAGCCTGTGCTCAATCTCGTCACGCAGCGCTTCGATTTCCGCAGCCGCGCGCGCCGCGCCCGGATACTCGCTGACCCCACGCCCGTCGAGCATGCTGGCGGCGAATGCGGTCCGGTTGCCGATCCCGGCTTCGGCGACCGGGATATTCTCGCGCGCGAACGTGGCGCGCATGGTGTCGCACAGCTTGCTTCGCGCCGGTATCCGGGTCAGCACCACCATGGCGGGGGTCCCGATGCGGTTGGTGCGTTCGATCTCGGTATAAGTTGACCACAAATCCATCGGCGTGGGTTGGGCCGGGATCACCACCAGGTCCGCCGTGCGGATCGCCGCCTGGGTTCCGATATCGTCTTTGGGCGGACTGTCGACCAAGACAAAATCATGACGGTCACGCAGGCGCCGCGCGCCGGCGCGCACGACCCATGGATCCGATGCTTCCAACGTGAACGGCGGCCCGCTCGTGCCATGGCGCGCGCGCATGTCGTGCCAGGCCGAAAGGCTTCTTTGCGGATCGCAATCCATGAGCGCGACCGCGCGGCCGGCTTGTTGCCAGGCCACGGCCAGATGGGCGCTCAATGTGGTCTTGCCGCAGCCGCCCTTTTGGTGGGCGAAGAGAATCACTTGTCCGGCCATTCGATCGTCCCCCGATTGGTGGGCCGTCGCCACGCACTCTATCCCTGTTGAGTCATCGTGGCGAACGGAATCGGCGTGGCCTTGGACGGTGACATGATGTTGCCGCAGTTGGTCTTCGGATCGCCCAGATTTCCCGATCTTTTCGCCACATAACTCTGCTCTGCTGCAGGTGGGACAGATCGGGTAGGAGCGATGGACGATGATCACCTTGAGGCGCGCGCCGGCCAGGGCGACGATTTTGATTCTAATGACCGCCGCGTTGCAGGCGTTTGCGGCTTCGGGTCACGCCGCGCCAAACCCGGCCCCGGCGGTTCTCTCGCCAGGTGACATGACCGCTGGCGGCCTGTTGCTGCGCGGTCGTGACGACAGCCAGCCGTCGGTTGCCGCGCCATTGTTGGGCACCGACGTCACCATGGCGATCGCCGGCAGTTTCGCGCGGGTCACGGTTCGTCAGCATTTTCACAATCCCAACGATGCGTTCGTCGAAGGTGTTTATGTGTTTCCGCTGCCGGACGAAGCGGCCGTCGACCATCTGCGCATGCAAATCGGCGATCGTTTTATCGACGGTGTGATCAAGGAACGCGAACAGGCCCGCCGCGACTATGAACAGGCGCGCGCACAGGGCCAGCGGGCGTCGTTGCTGGAACAAGAGCGAGCCAACATGTTCACGGCGTCGGTGGCCAATATCGGTCCCGGCGAAACGGTGATCGTCGAGATCGAATACCAGGACACGGCACGTTTCTCAGACGGTGCCTATGCGATCCGGTTTCCGATGGTGGTCGGGCCGCGCTACGTGCCGGGGCCGGCTATGACACTTGTCGATGACGGGCGTGGCGCGGATGGCGCGGTGATCGCGGCGCCGGTTGTCTCGGACACCGACCGCATCACGCCACCGGTGCGCCATCCGGACGCAGGCGCCATCAATCCGGTTGTGCTGAGCGCGACACTGAACGCGGGTTTTCCAATTGACGCCCTCGAGAGTCCCTATCACCCGATTGACACGCAAGAATTGGAGAACGGCATTGTCGAAATCAGTTTCGCCGACGGCCCCGTGCCGGCCGATCGGAATTTCGAACTGGTTTGGCGGCCGGCGCCCGGCGCCGCCCCCGAGGTGGTCTTGTTTCGCGAACAGCGTGGCGAGCAGAAATACGGTGTTTTGACACTGATGCCGCCGGTGCTGGACCCGACCGGGCCGGCACCCGAGCGGGACATGGTGTTCGTTATCGACACGTCTGGTTCGATGGAAGGCGAGAGCATTGGTCAAGCCAAGGCGGCGCTGCATATGGCGCTTGATCGGTTGCGGCCGCAAGACCGGTTCAATGTCATCCAATTCAACGATCAGGCGCACGCGTTGTTTGGCGACGTGCGATCCGGTTCAGCCAATACGATTGATCGGGCGCGGCGCTATGTGACCCGACTGGACGCCGAAGGCGGCACAGAGATGCTGCCGGCGCTGGGTTTGGCCTTGCGCCAAGCCACGGACGGCACCCGGCTGCGACAAATTATATTCCTGACCGATGGCGCGATCGGCGACGAGGCCGCATTGTTCGCCGAGATCAGCGACAAATTGGGCGATGGCCGCTTGTTCACGGTTGGCATCGGATCGGCGCCGAACAGCTATTTCATGAGCCGCGCGGCGGCGTTCGGCCGCGGCAGCTTCACGCATATCGGCGCGTCCGACGAAGTCGCCGAAAAGATGGCGGCTCTGTTTCGCAAGCTCGAACGCCCCGCCTTGACCGACATCGAAATCGCTTGGCCCGCAGACGTCGACGCCGAGGTTTATCCGACGCCGGTGCCGGACCTCTATTACGGCGACCCGATCACCGTTGCCGTGGCGGGTGTACCGGAGACGGGACAGGTCACGGTGACCGGGCGTTTTCAAGGACGGGCCTGGCGCACCCCGGTCGATCTGTCCGGCGGCACGGAAAGCGCCGGCGCTCGGGTTGTTTGGGCGCGCCGCAAGATTCGTGCGTTGATGGATGACATGCATCGCGGCGCCGATCCGGACGTTGTGCGCGAGTCGGTGGTGGCGACCGCGCTCGATCATCATCTGATGAGCCGCTACACCAGCCTGGTCGCAGTCGATGTCACACCGGTGCGGCCGGCGGACGAACCGGTGCACACGGTGGAGATGCCGACCAATCTGCCCCATGGATGGGATTTCGACGCCGTGTTCGGCACGCCTGAGATGCGTGCCCGTGGGGCCGCCTTGCCGGCGCCGGCGATGCAGCAGGCCAGCGCCGATGCGATGACCACGGTTTCGTTGACAACGCCCTTGCCGCAAACCGCGACGCCGGCCGCGTTGCGCGTGTTGATTGGTTTGATGCTGCTGTTCGTGGCCGGATTGGTGTGGTTGTCGAGGCGTCACGCGTGACACGGGTTCGCCGCAATTGGCCCCGCGATTGCCCTGATTTTCCAATCTTTTCGCCACATCGGGGTGCTTCCGTGAACACGGGACACTGTGACGGGAGCATTTGCTATGGCGATACGACCTCGCGGGCCAATAACGGGCCTGATTTTGACACTCATTGCGGCAGCGGTCGGTGGCTGCGCGGCCGGCGGGCCAGCCGGTTCGTATTTTTCAGCCCCGGTTGCCGCCGACGGTGCAACACCGCTGGCGCCAACGCGGGCGGATCAAACCAGCGCCGGCCTGTTGCTGCGCGGCGTGGAGGCCGACCCACCGACCACGGTTGCGCCATTGCTGGGCACGAACGTGGACATGGCGATCTCCGGTCCGTTTGCGCGGGTCAGCGTGCGTCAACATTTCTACAATCCGAACGCCGTGTTTGTCGAAGGCATCTATGTCTTTCCGCTGCCCGAAGACGCGGCCGTCGATCATTTGCGCTTGCAGGTCGGCGACCGGTTCATCGACGGTGTCATCATGGATCGTGAGGCGGCGCGGCAGGTCTATGAAACCGCCGTCGAACGGCGCCGTCGCGCCGCTCTTCTGGAACAGGAGCGGCCCAATATTTTTGCCTCATCAGTGGGCAATATCGCGCCCTGCGAGATCGTGCGGCTCGAGCTGGAGTACCAGCAGACCTTGCACTATCGCGACGGCACCTATGCGATCCGGTTTCCGATGGTGGTCGGTCCGCGCTATGTGCCCGATGCGGGTGTGGCTGTCGTGCGTCAGGGGCCCGGAGCGCCGGCGATCGATCGCACACCGCCAGGCACGGACGAAGCCGGTCGGGTGACGCCGCCGGTCCGCGATCCGCGCGCTGGCGCCATCAATCCGCTCGGGCTGGTGGCCACGATCAACGCGGGCGGCCCGATCGCGGAACTCCAAAGCCCGTATCATGCCATCACAACCCGAGACCTCGGCAACCACGTGGTCGAGGTTGCCCTGGCCGATGGTCTGGTGCCGGCCGATCGCGATTTTGAACTGGTTTGGCGGACCGCGGCCGGGACAGAACCCGATGCCGACATATTCAGCGAACGCCACGGCGGCGAACGCTATGGCGTCGTTATGATCACGCCGCCGCCGGCAAGCCACGAACCGCAGGTGCCGCCACGCGATGTGGTCTTCGTGATCGATCGGTCGGGTTCGATGGAAGGCGCAAGCATTCGCCAGGCAAAGACGGCGCTGAAGATGGCCTTGAGGCGGCTACGTCCACAGGACCGATATGACGTCGTACAATTCAGTCATGTCGCCGAGGCCCTGTACCCGACCATGGAATTCGCAGACCGAAACGCGATCGATATCGGCACGCGTTATGTCGACCGGATCTGGGCCGAAGGCGGGACCGAAATGTTGCCGGCCTTACGGTTAGCTTTGAGTTTCGCGCCCGACGTGGACCGGCTGCGCCAAATCGTCTTTTTGACCGATGGCGCGATCAGCAATGAGAGCGCGCTGTTCGACGAAATTGTTGCCAACCTGGGCAACGGCCGCCTGTTCACGGTCGGCATCGGCTCGGCGCCAAACAGTTATTTCATGACCCGCGCGGCAACCTTGGGCCGTGGGACTTTCACCCGTATCGGCCAGACAAGCGAAGTGCGGGCAAAAATGCTGGCGTTGTTCGGCAAGTTAGAGCGCCCGGTGATGACTGATATTACGCTCGAATGGTCAGATGGTCGCCGCGTGGAAAGCTATCCGGCCCCGGTACCCGATCTCTTTCAGGGCGATCCCATCGTCGTGGCCGCGCGCGACATTCCCGACTCGGGTCGGTTGATCGTGGGCGGCCTGGTTGGCGGCAAGCCATGGCGCACCGGTATCGACCTTGACGGCCAACCGGATAGCCCGGGGGCGCGCGTGATCTGGGCGCGGCACAAGATCCGTCACCTCATGGAACAGATCCACTTCGGCCAATCACCCACATCGGTGGAAATGGCGGTGAGTGCCGTCGCACACGATCATCATTTGATGAGCGCCTATACCAGTTTGGTCGCCGTCGATGCGACTCCCATACGGCCGCCGGACGCATTGCTTGAGTCCATGGATATGCCGACCAATTTGCCCCATGGCTGGGATTTTGACGCCGTGTTTGGTGCAGGGGCGGCGCGCGCCGACGACACCTCTGGTGCGGTTCGTCGGCACAGAAAGGCCAACGTCGAAGCGGTTCGACCGCCATGCCCATGACAGGGCGGTTGACGTGGCGGCGGTGGCTGAGCGCGGCCGCGATCGGGCTCGCGTTCGCCGGGTTGGCATTGGTTGGCGACGGTCTTTACATCAAGGTCAAGGCCCACCTCGCCCAGCATCTCTTGGCACAAGCTTGGGCGGCCACGACCGACGGCGCCGAACGTGCGCGGCCCTGGCCGTGGGCCGACACCTGGCCGGTGGCGCGGTTGGCGGTGCCGGCCCATGACGTTGAGCAGATCGTGCTGGCGGGCGCGAGCGGCCGCACATTGGCTTTTGGTCCGGGCCATCACAGCGGCTCCGCCACCCCCGGCGCGGTCGGACTGACCATCCTGACCGGCCATCGCGATACCCATTTCGCGTTTTTGCAGCGCCTCGCGATTGGCGACGGGATCACGCTGACCACGCCGGATGGCGTGCGACACGGCTACCACGTGACCGAAACCCAAGTGGTTCACAAGGACGACGCGCGATTTCGCCAACCGGCACCAGGCAATCGTGTACTCGCCCTGGTCACCTGTTGGCCCTATGACGCGGTGGTTCCAGGTGGTCCGCTGCGCCATGTCGTGGTCGCGCAGGCCACGGATCATACCGCGTCGCAGAATCTTGACAGCGCGCCCTTGCCGCCAGCACAGTTGGCGGGCGACGGGCCGGTCAAAATGGTGATGGTGCGATGAACATCGATCGAATCGAAACAAACGTCTATCGCATTCCCTTGGCCGAACCGGTCGAACTCGCCACCCATGGCGTTCTGCGCGACTTGGATCTGCTCATGGTGCGCCTTTGGGATACGGATGGCGCGATGGGTTGCGGCTACAGCACGCTCAACGCCGGTCACGGGCCGGCGACCGCAATGATCATCGAGCGGGTCTTCGCCGATTTGATCATGGGCGAAGATCCGCGCCGAATCGAATGGCTATGGCAGCGCATGTGGCGCGCCCACCATTATTCGGGTCGCGGCGGCCCGGTCACCTTCGCGTTGGCTGCGGTCGATATCGGGTTGTGGGATTTGCGCGGCCGATGCCTGGGGGAGCCCTTGTGGCGTTTGCTCGGTGGCCATGACCCGAAAGTCCCCGCCTATATCGGCAATATCGATCTCGGCTTACCGCGCACGGCTTTGTTGGAGGGCGCCTCACGCAGTCTCGAGGCAGGCTATCGGGCGCTGAAAATGCGTCTCGGCCGACCGACCTTGCGTGAAGATTTGGCCCGTGTCGCCGCCATGCGGGACCATATCGGGCCGGACATCGCGTTGATGGCCGATGCCAATGAAGCGTGGCGTGTCGACCAAACCGTGCGCGCCATGCACGGGTTGCGCGATATCGATTTGGTCTGGCTCGAAGAACCGATCCGACCGGACGACTTCGCCGGCTACGCCCATTTGCGCCGGCTCGGTCTGGTGCCGATCGCGGCCGGCGAAAACCTCCACACCTTGGCCGAGTTCACGGCGTTGATTTCGGCGGGCGGCGTGGATTTTCCTGAACCGGATGTCACCACCTGTGGCGGCATCACCCCGTGGCTGAAAATTGCGCGCTTGGCCGAGGCGCACGGCTTGCCGATCACCTCACACGGCGCGCAGGACATCCATGTCCACTTGCTGGCGGCCGTGCCCAATACCGCGTATCTGGAAATCCACGCCGCGCGCCTCGACGATTATATCGCGGAGCAGTATGCGCTCGTCGACGGCCACGCCGTGGCCCCCGACCGACCCGGCCACGGCCTGGAATTCGATTGGCAAAAGCTGGGCAAATTTTCCTAATCGGGCTCGCGTGCGCCGTTCTTCAGCCCTCCCAGGCGCTCTGCAGCGCGCGCCCGGCGCGATGGATCGCCTTGCGAATCCGCGTATGTGCGCCACAGCGGCAGTAGTTCTCTTTCATCGCGAAGTCGATTTCTTCATCTGTCGGTTCGGGATTGCTGTTCAACATCATGGCGATGGCCATGATTTGGCCAGGAATGCAATAACCGCATTGGGTGACGTTTTCGTCGATAAACGCTTGCTGAACCGGATGTAGGCCGTCACGTCCCAGGCCTTCGATGGTGGTGATATCGGCGCCGGCCGACTTGCCGATGGTGATCTGACACGATTTCACCAATTCGCCGTTCATATGGACATTGCACACGCCACATTCGCCAATCCCGCAGCCGTATTTTGTGCCGGTCAAGCCCATTTGCTCCCTGAGCACCCACATCAAGGGCGTATCGGGAGCCACATCGACGCTGTAGTCGGTATCGTTCACGGTTAAAGAGATCATGTTTTTGTCCCAATTCTAGAGCCCAGAGCGTCGGCGGCGCGAGCGGACCCGACGCGATCAAAAAGGACACACGAACCCATTCTAGTATAAACTTACACCACGTAGGGAAATGGGTTTCGGTGAACGCTCATCACCTGCTGGTGTGTTTGAGAGGTGGCTGATATGCGGGAACGCTGGTTGGCTGTGGCGACGGCCCTGTTGACGATGCTGTTGGTGCACGATGTGCGCGCGGCCGAGAGTGACGAAAATCTGGAGACCGCCGCATGGGCGGCGCTGCAGAGCGAGGTGCTTGGCGGCGGGCCGGTTGTTTACGACAAGGCGGTCAAAGTACGCATGCCGCGGGTGGTGTGGGAGCCGCACAGCGTGCCGGTGACGATAAATTTGTCGGAGATGCCCGGCAAGGTTTCCAAAGTGGTCCTGTTCGCGGAAAACAATCCGATTCAAACCGCGGCGCAGATCATGCCGCGGCGGCCGATCGAGGCGGTCGGTTTGAACATACGGCTCGAACAAACTACCCCGGTGCGCGTCGCCGCATTGGCGGACGATGGGGTCTGGCATGTCACCAATGTCGACGTCGTGGTGATGTTCCCCGGTGGTTGTTCCAAACCCCAAATTGATGTCGCCGAGGACGACGTTGGGTTGATCGCCATGAAGCGGTTTGATCAAGAGAATGGCGGCCAACGCCTGAAGCTCAAGATCAACCATCCAATGGACACCGGGTTCGCGACCGACGAAGACGGCCTTCTCGTCCCCGCCTATTACCTCAAAACCGTGACCGTGGCAGATCAGGCGGGACCGGTCGCGGATCTGATCACATCGGCGGCGCTGGCCTCGGACCCGAGCTTTGTCTTCGATTTGGCCGATATTCAGCAAAGCGTTCGGGTGACAGCCCGTGATAGCCGGGGGCTGGCGTTTGAGGCATTGGAGGTGCCGCCGACGATGTAGCGCGCGGTTGCCGGTTGTGCCTTGCGCAACCTGGCTTTCCATGAGCAGAATTGCCACGCGAGGATTGTCGGATACTGCTCTAGGATCAGGTGATGAAGAAACGAATTGGGCGCACGGCGGTGCCGGCGGCGTTGGCTTTGACCGTGACGTGTGCGGTCGTCGTATTTGGCGGTATGTCGGCGTCGGCCCAGTCGGTCGAACTGCGCCAAATGCATCATCAGGTCCAGCAGCACTACGCCGCCGGTCGAATCGCCGCGGCGGCGAAGGTCGCCGTCGAGGCCGTGCGGTTGGGGGTCGAAGAGTTTGGCGCGGCCCATCCGACCACAGCCGCATTGATGGCCAATCTTGCCGAACTGCGTGTCGAACTGGGCGAGTGGGCTGAGGTCGAGCGCCTGTATCGCGATGTTGCGTCCGCACGCACGACGACGCTCGGTGCGCATCATCCGGATGTGGCTGAGGCTTATGACGGGCTTGGTCGGGCATTGGCGGCGCAACAGCGCTACGAAGCCGCCGAAGACGCCTATTGGCAAGCATTGCAGGCCGTAGAACAGCAAGTCGCCAGGCGCCCACACATGGTCACAGACCTGAACTTAATCGCGGCGCTCTATCGGGCACGCGCCTATTACAATCGCGCGCACTTGCTGGTGGTGGACGGCCGCTTGGATGACGCCGAACTGATGTATCAAAGCGCCATTGCGACGTTCGAGGCGAGCCCCATGGTCGACGGCGCCGAATTGAGCGCGGCGCTTGATCGGCGTGCCACGGTGCTGCGCAGATTGGGCGCACAAGACGAGGCCGAGTCGCTTGAAGCAAGGGCGCGCGAAGTTGCCGACGGCGGTCCGGGTTGCCATATCTCGCCGTTTCGTAGCTGCTGATCCGCCGGCAATAGCAGAGTTGGCCATATGCAACGCGCCAAGGATCCAGAGGCGTTTACCGCCTTCGAACATGAGGGCTGGCAGACCAGCAGCGCCGGCTATCAGAAACATTTCACGCGCCTGACCCGTCAAACCGTGCCGCCAACCTTGGATGCGGCCGGCGTTCAGGCGGGCATGCGGGTGCTCGATGTCTGCGCTGGCCCGGGCCTTTTGGCGGCCGCGGCGATAGAACGCGGCGCCGATGTTGTGGCGTTGGACTTTTCCAGCGAAGCCGTCGCGATCGGCCGACGAACGGTTCCCGGCGCCGTCTTTCGCCAGGGCGATGCCCAGGATATGCCGTTCGACGACGACAGTTTCGACGCCGTCGCCTGTGGTTTTGGAATCGTCCACTTGCCGACACCGGAAAACGCGTTGCGCGACATGCGTCGCGTGTTACGACCAGGCCGGCGCATGGCGGTGAGTGTTTGGGAAGCGCCGCGGCCGACCAACGGCTATGGTGTTCTCTACGGTGCGTTCCAAGCCCATGCGGATATGAATGTGCCATTGCCGCACGGGCCGGATTTCTTTCAATTCAGCGCGCCCGAAGTGCTTGAAGCGGCGCTTGACGCGGTTGCACTTCGCGACATCGGGATCAGCCGCGTCGAGCAGACCTGGGCGATGGACGCGCCGTTGGGCATCATGGAGGCGGTGTTGGAAGGCAGCGTTCGGGCGCGTGGCTTGTTGTTGGCTCAGACTGACGCGGTCCGCGCCGCGATCAACCAGGACGTCGCCGCCGGCATGCGACGCTATCAAGTCTCGGCGGATGAATTTGCCGTTCCCATGCCGGCATTTGTCGGTGTCGGCACGAAATAGTGGCCGGGTATTCGAATCGACAAAAAAACTGAGCCCGGCGCGGTGCCGGGCTCAGCCTGGATTGCTTGGTCGCAATCTGATCGCCGTGGACGACGGTGGCGTTCCACCAGCGCCGTCACGACATGATCAAGTTACGCCTTCGCGATATCCGCCGCCTGGATCGGCAATTGGTGAATCCGCTTGCCGGTGGCGTTGTAGATCGCGTTGACCAGCGCCGGTGTATAAGGCGGTACGCCCGGTTCGCCAACGCCGCAAGGCCGCAGATGGGTGAACTCTTCCGAAACATGGACCCGCACGTTTAGCGGCGCATCGCTAATCCGTGTGATCGGGTAATCGTGGAAGTTGCTCTGATCCACCGCACCCTTGGTGGTCGAAATCAGACCATGGCGGGCGACCGTGTTGCCATAGATCGCCGCACCCTCAACCTGCTTGCGAATGCCTTCCGGATTGACATAGCGGCCGCAGTCGATGGCCATGTCAACTTGCGGAATGCGCAAGGTGCCGTCGTCGTGGACGACCACGTGCACCGCTGAGGCGACATAGCTGTGGAAGCACCGGTGAACCGCCAAGCCGAGGCCATGACCGTCCGGTAGAGACTTGCCATAGCCGGCCTTGTCGGCCGCCAGTTTCAACACGCTCGACAGACGTCCGGTCATGATCGGCCAATCCTCGATCGGATCGCCATAGTTCCAGTAGTCCTCGACGCCTTCCGACGCCAGATCGAGGGTCGCCGGTTCGCCGATCAGCTCAAGCAGGAACTCAAGCGGATCACGCCCGGCCGCGGCCGCCAGCTCGTTGGCGAAGCAGTTCATCGCAAACGAATGCTGAATATTGTTCACCGATCGATACCAGCCGATGCGGATCATGATATCGGCTTCGCCATTCACGATCTTGATGTTCGGCACCCCGTTGTAGGGCAGATCGACCAAACCAAGACCGTATTCGATGTTGAAGCCCGTCTTTTGATCCGGCACCCACAGACCCAGGATCGACGGCCATGCACCCTTGTGTTCCCACGCGGTGACCTTGCCATTTTCATCCAGGGCCGCTTTGACCGTTTGCGCACTGGCGGTGTGATAGTAGCCGTGGCGAATGTCGTCCTCGCGGGTCCACTGCATGCGCACCGGCTTGCCGATCATTTTCGACAGAATCGCCGCTTCACACGCGTAGTCCGGCTGTGATTTGCGACCGAAGCCGCCGCCCAACAACGACGGCTGACATTCGACGTCGGTCTTCTCCAGACCAAGCGCTTCGGCCACATATTGCCGGGTTTCGTTTGGCGATTGGGTGCACGCCCACACCTTGACCGGGGTCGCGTTGGCGTCAACCAATGCCGCCACGGGTTCCATGGTGGTGTGGATGAAGTAGGGCACGAAATATTCGGCCTCAACCACTTTGTCGGCGTTGCTGAAGGCGTCGTCGACATTGCCGCGCTCGCGGATCACGTGCCCGGCGTCACGCGCGGCTTGCCGTAGCGTGTCGTTATAAGAGCCCGAGTCATGCGCGGCAAAGGGGCCGTCTTCCCATTCGATCTTGAGCTTGTCACGGCCTTGTAATACGGCCCAGGTGTTGGTGCCGACCACCGCGACGCCACCAAGGGCGCGGAACTCAGCGGCCTTGTCGTCGGCGAGCGCCGGGATTTCCACCACATGCTCAACACCGTCGACCGCCAGCGCGTCGCTGGCGTCGAACGATTTGACCGTGCCGCGATAGACCGGTGGTCGCGCGGCGACCGCGATCATCATGCCCGGCATGGTCATATCGGCGCCGTAGTCAGCGCCGCCGGTGCTCATGTCGTAATTGTCGACGACCGGCATGTCTTTGCCGATATAGCGCCATTCCGACGGATCTTTGAGTTTCGGCTGCGGCGCGGCTTCGCCGGCCGGCATGTTCATTTCGGACGCGGTCTCCACGACCTCGCCAAAATCGAGCGAGTTGCCCGATCCGGTATGATAGAGCCGGTGATTGCGGGCATAGACCTCGCTGGGATTGACACCCCATTGCTTGGCCGCTGCTTGCTCCAGCATGTACCGAGCTTGGGCACCAAGTTCGCGCATGATGTCGAAATGATGCCGCGTACTGCGCGAGCCGTCCGTGTTCTGGCCATCTTGGCCGGCCGGATCATATTTGGTTTCGTCGCCCGGCGACTGCCAAATCTTGACGCGGCTCCAATCGGCTTCCAGTTCGTCCGCCAGCATCATGGGGATGCCGGTTCGCACGCCTTGGCCCATTTCAATACGGCTACAGGTGATTGTCACCGTGCCGGCTTTGTCGATTGACACAAACAAGTTTGGTGCAATCGAATCCGCGGCAGCCTTGGCGCCACCGATCAGCGATGTTTTGGGTAACACTTGCGCGCCGAGAACCAGTCCGGCGGTTGCGCCTGTGCCTTTGAGGACATCGCGCCTGCTGAGATTTTGAATCACTGACATCGTTTACACCTCCTGAGCCGCAGTCTTCACGGCCGCGAAAATCCGCTGGTAGGTGCCGCAGCGACAAATATTACCCTCCATGCCGTCGATGATTTCTTGATCGCTCGGGTCCGGATTGGCCGCGAGCAGGGCCGCAGCGTTCATGATTTGACCAGACTGGCAATAACCGCACTGCGGGACATTGTGTGCCCGCCACGCCCGTTGAACCGGGTGGTTGCCGTTCGGGTCCAAACCTTCGATCGTCGTCACGTCTTGTCCTGCCGCTTCCGACATCGGCGTGATGCATGAGCGAACGGCGGCACCGCCGACATGCACCGTGCACGAACCGCAAAGGCCCGCGCCACAGGCAAACTTGCTGCCTGTCAGTCCCAGTACGTCACGGACGTACCAGAGAATGGGCATATTTGGATCGCCGTCAAACTGGCGAGCCTCCCCATTGACACGTAACTCTATCATTCAAAGAGCCTCCCAATACTGAAGCTATTGTTCTTGCGCTTACCGAGCGGAACTTTATTAGAAGACGTTACGCGCCCAAGACGAATCGACGGAACCACCGCCGCGTCTCAGCCACATTGTTTGTATCACGCGATCCTCAACGCCACTCTCAGTTTGCCACAAGTTGCCCCACCATTTTAGTCGACTTTGCAACGCAGGTACAATTGACTTTTCTGCGACTGTCCGATTCGTTGCACGGAGCGTTGGGCGGCCTTTTGTCGGATCTGTGGGGTCGGTCGTGCAACTGGCTGTAACTACTGGCGGCTCAAGGCGTTATCCGGTGCGCCATGGGGCCTCGCAGCGGCGACGGGAATGGCAGCGAATTGGCCATGTGACGCGTTCCGTGGTGCCGCACAAATGGTTGTGAATCCGCGCCCAAAGTGAAAAGTTGCTTGAACGCCCGGAGCTGGCATGGGCGCAACCCGACTGACTCCTCTCAACGGCTTGCTCCGAGTTAAAGCAATGGCTAAGAGAACAGCACGGCAAACGGAAGCTTTTGAAACACGGCGAGCACACGGGGAGCCGCGGGGATGAGGGTTTTGGTCACCGGTGGCGCCGGTTTTTTGGCGCGCGCCTTAGCGCAAGCCATCTTGGATCGGGAGACTTTGGTCGGCCCCAGCGGTGGGCACGAGACGATCGACGAGTTGGTGCTGCTGGATGTCGACTGCCGTCGCGGTTTGCCTGACGACATCGACGCACGGGTGCGCGTCGTCGACGGTGCGGTTTCGGATCGCGATCTGGTCTATGGGCTTGTCGATCGCGACGACATTGCGGTTTTTCATCTGGCCGACCTGACCGGTGGCGCCGACGACCAAGAATTTGATACCGCGATCCGGGTCAATTTGTATGGCAGTCTGAATATCTTGGAGGCGTGTCGAAGCCGCGAGTTGGCGCCGCGTTTGGTTGCCACCAGCTCATTGGCTGTGTTTGGCGGCGCCGCGATGCCGCACACGGTCAGCGACGGCACCAAGCTCTTGCCCCAATCAACCCTTGGCGCCACCAAGGCAATTTTGGAATTGCTGATCAACGAATATGCGCGCAAGGAATTCGTCGATGGACGTGTGGCCCGCCTGCCGCTGGTGATTGTCCGGCCGGATCGCCAGCCCGAGCCTTATTTCGAATTCGCCAGTGCGCTGTTGCGCGAACCTTTATTGGGTCGTGACTATGTCTGCCCGGTCGCGGCTGGAACCACCGTGGCGGTGATTGGCGCACGCACCGCGGTGGATGCGTTGATCACCCTGCACGACGTTGCCGGTGATCGGTTGGGTGATGACCGCGCGGTCACTCTGCCGAGCGTTCGCGCCAAGGTGGCCGATATACTGGGCTGTCTCAAACGGGTCGGCGACGGCCGCGCCCTTGGTGCCGTCGATATTCGCCCGGACCAATTCGTCGAGGCCATGTGCGCGGCGTGGCCGGAATCGACCGACGCCCATCGGGCGGCCTATTTGGGTGTTGAACGGGATGACGGTCTTGACTCGATCGCGCGCGCCTTCATCGACGACCACCTATCGGACGAGCTGATCGCGGATCCGGTTTAAGATGATCGCCGCCGCCGATCAATCGTCGGGCAGGATATCGGCGCCGGTGCCCAGACGCGCCGGGGCGTTGCGTCGTTCTTCTTCCAACAGCACGCCGGCATGATCGACCCCGGCGTGGCCATGTTCGACCAAGCTGGCATAGAGCGCACGGACCTGCTCCATCACCGGCAGGGCTAGCCCCAGTGCCGCGGCCGTGTCGTGGACCGTGTTGAGATCCTTGAGTTGCACTTGCGCGCGGGCGCCGGGAACAAAGCGCCTTTCGATCATCTTGGTGCCGTGGCTCTGGAGAATGATGCTGTCGGCAAAGCCGCCGCTGATCGCCTGTTGCACGGCTTTCGGGTCGGCCCCGCCGGCCGCCGCCAACAACAGCCCTTCTGCGACCGCGCTGATGGTGATCCCGACGATGGTCTGATTGGTCAATTTGGCCAGTTGGCCGGTGCCGGCGGGGCCGACATGGGTCGCGCGACCCATCGATTGCAGCACGGGCAAAGCGTCGTCAAATACGCTCTTTTCGCCGCCCACCATGATCGCCAACGTCGCGTTCTCAGCGCCTGGCACGCCGCCAGAGACAGGCGCATCCAAGTGTTGCGCGCCGCGTTCAGCTAGGCGCGCGCTGTGGTCGCGGGCCAGCGCCGGCGCGATCGAGCTCATATCGATCACGGTTGCCGCTGGTTGCAGTGCGGCAGCGGCGGCGTGTTCGAACAGGACCGCCTCGACGATCGGACCACTCTCAAGCATGGTGATTACGACCGCGGCGTCGGCCACCGCCGCGGCCGGCGTATCGGCGACGCGCGCGCCGTCGGCCTGTAACGGCTCGGCCTCGGCACGGGTGCGATTCCACACCGTCAGCGGAAATCCGGCGCGCAGGATGTTGCGGCTCATCGGCAAACCCATCAATCCGGTGCCGAGCAATGCGACATGCGGTGCCATAGGTGTGTCTCCAAACGGTGCGGTGGTGTTGGATCGGTGTGCACTATAATCTGTCGCCCGCTTGTGCGTCAGCGCCAATGACAGTCCAAGGAGTCGGCCATGCGCGATTATCAATTGCCAGGGCGGTCCCCGGTTCATGCCATGTCGGCCATGGCCGCGACCTCGCATCCGGCGGCAACGTTGGCCGCGCTCGACATGCTACGCGCGGGCGGCAATGCCGTTGACGCCGCGATCACCGCCGCCGCCTTGTTGGGCGTGGTCGAACCGCAGTCAACCGGTATCGGTGGTGATTGTTTTTGTCTCTATATGCCGGGCGGCCGTGGTCCGGTGATCGCCATGAATGGCTCAGGACGGGCGCCGGCGGCTGCGACGACCGATTGGTTTGCCGCCAATGGCATTGGTGAAATCGGCTTTCAAAGCCCCCATGCGGTGACCGTGCCGGGCGCGGTCGCGGCGTGGCAGACCCTGAGCGATGATTATGGCCGCAAGGGCCTGGCGGCCGCCTTGCAGCCCGCCATCGACGCAGCGGAGAACGGCTATCCGGTCCATGAAGTGATCGCGCATGTCTGGGGCCAGCAAGTCGACAAGCTCTATGGCTGTGACAATGCGCGGCGGATCCTGCTGCCCGGCGGTCGCCCGCCGCGCACCGGCGAGGTTCATCGCCAGCCTGAACTCGCGCGCACATTGCGGAGCATCGCCAAGGACGGCCGCGATGGATTTTACACGGGTTGGGTTGCCGACGATATCGTTAGCTACCTCAATAGTCGCGGCGGCGTCCACACGGAAGACGACTTCGCCCAGGCGGCGGTCGACTATGTCGACCCCATCCACACCGACTATCGCGGCTATCGGATTTGGGAATGTCCACCCAATGGCCAGGGCATTTTGGTCTTGATGATGCTCAACATTCTGTCCGGATTTGATCTCGCGAGCTTGGATCCGATGGGCCCGGAACGGTTTCATTTGGAGGCCGAGGTCAGCCGTCTTGTATACCGTGATCGCGACGCGCTACTTGCCGACCCCGCGCAAGCCGACGTCCCCGTGGCGCACTTGTTGTCGGCTGAGTATGCGGCCGGATTGCGGGGGTTGATCAGCACCGACAAAGCGATGGCGCCGCTGCCACCGCCGGGCGGCGTGGCTCACAGCGATACGGTTTACCTGACCGTGGTCGACAAGGACCGCAATGTGGTGTCGTTCATCAATTCCCTGTTCCAGTCTTTCGGCTGCGGGTTGGTCGCGCCGCAAAGCGGCGTCACGTTGCATAATCGGGGTGCGAGTTTTCGATTGGATTCGGCGCATCCAAACTGCATCGCGCCGGGCAAACGACCGATGCATACGATCATTCCAGGCATGGTCACGCGCGATGGCTATGCTGTGATGCCTTTCGGGGTGATGGGTGGTCACTACCAGCCGGTCGGCCAAACCCACCTGTTGACCAACATTTTCGACTATGGCCTGCATGTGCAAGAGGCTTTGGACATGCCGCGGGCCTTCGCGTTCGGCGGCATGATGCAGGTGGAACGGGGCGTTCCCGCCGCGACAGTCGGCGGCTTGGCGGCGCGCGGCCACCAAATCGTGCCGGCCGACGCCGCGCTCGGTGGCGGCCAAGCGATCGCCATCGATTGGGACACGGGCGTGCTCACCGGCGGGTCGGAACCGCGCAAAGATGGTTGCGCGCTAGGGTATTAGCCGCACTTTTCGGTGACAGTTTACTAAATACACCACATTTTGTATTTCGTATGTTAGATGAGCTATATATGGTGTATTTAGTAAACTGTCACCGAAACACCGAAAGACCACGCGATTTCAACCAGCCCGGGCTTGCCGCGTCGCGTGTTTGCCCTGATGATCTTGGATCCGCGCGAACGCACCGAGAGACCGGCATGTCCAGTAATCGAGCAGCACTACTCCAAGATTTGCGCGATCAGGCGCGACGCATCCGGCGCAACAGTTGGCGGGCGCTGCACGCAGCTGGCGCCGGTCATATGGGCGGCGCCTTGTCGGCGGCGGAGCTGTTGGCCGCACTCTATTTTCACTATCTCCAGCTGCGGCCGGCGCAACCTGATTGGCCCGACCGTGATCGCTTCGTGCTGTCAAAGGGCCATGGCAACGCGGCGCTGGCGGCGGTGTTGGCCCAAGCCGGTTTTTTCGAAGAAGGCCAACTCGACACGTTTTACGGCTACGAATCGAAGATTGGCATGCATCCCGATATCAAACTCCCTGGCGTCGAGATGAGCACCGGCGGCCTCGGTCATGGTTTGTCGATCGGCCTCGGCATGGCGCTTGGCGCGCGCTTGCAAGGCAAGGCGTTTCGCACCGTGGTGATGCTCGGTGATGGCGAGTTGCAAGAAGGGTCGAGCTGGGAAGCCGCCATGGCCGCCGCCCATCACCGGGTCGCCAACCTGACCGCAATGGTCGATTACAACAAAGTGCAACAAAGTGGCGCGGTGGGCGACATGGTCAGTGTGGAGCCGCTCGCCGACAAATGGCGTGCATTTGGCTGGACCGTGCGCGAATGCGATGGCCATGACATGGCGGCCGTGGTCGATGCCCTGGATGGCCTGCCTTATGCGCCAGACGCGCCGTCGATGCTGATCGCCCATACCATCAAGGGCAAAGGTGCCAGCTTCGCCGAGAACTCTTATCTGTGGCACAACAACGCGGTCAACGACGAGACCTACGCGAAGGCTTTGGCCGAGCTCGGAGAACCGAAATGACGGCGACGCCCGACTGGGCGGTCAAGGCCGCCAATCAATCGCGCTTGGCGTTTGGTTTGGCGGCCACCGAGATGGCCGGCCGTGATGACCGCGTTGTCACGGTCTCCGCCGATACACTCGATCTCATTGGCTTGCGGGATTTCGAAAGCCAATTTCCCGAACGGCTGATCGAGGTCGGCATCGCCGAGCAAAACGCCATGGGGGTCGCCAGCGGATTGGCGACCACGGGAATGCGACCGTTTGTTTGTGGCTATGCACCGTTTATTACCGCGCGCTCGATGGAGCAATTGCGCAACGACGTCGCCTATGCCGACCAGCGTGTGGTGATCGGCGCGGCGGCCAGCGGCATTTCGCTGGGGGTCGCGGGCGGCACGCACCACGCGGTCGAAGATTTGGCCTTGATGCGCAGCTTGCCCAACATGACGGTGCTGGTGCCGGCCGATGCCCACCAGGCATGGCATGCAACACAGGCGACCGATTATATCGACGGGCCGGTCTATGTCCGCCTTGGCGGACGGGTCGAAGAACCGGCCGTGACAGCTGTCGACGCCATTTTTCGGGTCGGCAAGACCGACTGCTTGCGAGAAGGTGATGACGTGACCGTGGTCGCGTGTGGTTGCATGGTTGCCGCGGCGCTTGCGGCCGCCGACGATCTAACGGGTCAGGGCATCGGCGCGCGGGTCTTGAACATGCATACCATCAAACCGCTCGACGAAGACGCGATTTTAACCGCGGCAGCCGAGACGCGCGGCATCGTGAGCGCGGAGGAACATCATCTGACCGGCGGTCTAGGCGGTGCGATCGCCGAATTGCTGGCGCGCGAACGGCCGACCCGCATGCGCATGATCGGCATGCCTGACGAGTTCGCCATTGTCGGGCCGACCGACCAAGTCCGCGCGCGTTACGGCATGAGCGCCGCCGCGATCGCCGCGGCGTGCCGCGAGCTTCTCGATTGACCTCGGCCTTGCCGCAAATACGAACGGCAATGCGTCACTCCGCCGGCGCGATCTTGTGCTGATATAAACGCGTGTCGGCGTAGAATGGCTCGACAAGGTCAGACAGTGGGTTAACCGTCGTGCCAGCAGCCCGCCGTCTGGGCCCGCTGGCGTACCAGAGCGTAGACCATGTCCAGCGTCGGCGTCGGCACTCCGACCAAGCGGCCGAGTTCCGATACCGCACCTAGCAGTGGATCAAGTTCCATCGGACGGCCGCGCTCAAAATCCTGCAAGGTCGAGGTCTTGTGTTCGCCGACGTCGCCGCCGCCGTCGATGCGGCGTTCGACATCGATCGGAAAGTGGGTACCGAGTTTCTCGCCGACTGCTTGCGCCTCAACCATCATCGCGCGGACGACGGCGCGCGTGCCCGGGTCGTTGGCGATGGCCGCCAACGTGCCGCCGGTCAAAACGCTGACCGGGTTAAACGACAAATTCCCCCACAGTTTGACCCACACATCATCGCGGATTTTGGGCCGCACCGGGGCTTTTATGCCGGCTTTGACCATGGTCTTGCTCAGGGCGCTGACCCGGTCCGAGCGGCTGCCATCGGGCTCGCCGATTGGCACCCGGTCCAGCGCGATATGTTCCACGACGCCCGGTTCACGCACCGTTGCGGCGGGATAGACGACGCAGCCGATCACGCGTTCGGGACCGATATGATTCCATTGTAGGCCGCCGGGATCGACCGAATCGATGCGCTGGTTTTCCCACGGTCCCGGCAACTTGTAAAAATACCACCAGGGCACGCCATTGAGTGCAGGCACGACCGCGGTTGCGGGGCTGAACAAGGGTGGCAGGCGCGGTGCCACGGCCGCGACCTGATGGGACTTCACTGTGATAAACACATAGTCTTGCGGTCCGGCCGCCACGGGGTCGTCGGTGCACGCCGGATGGACGACAAAATCGTCATCGCCACTGATCAAGCGCAAGCCATGTGTTTGCAAGGCATCTAAGGTCTTGCCGCGGGCGATCATGGTGACATCGGCGCCGACCTTGGCGAGACGGGCACCAAGATACCCGCCGATCGCCCCGGCTCCGAATATGGCGATTTTCACGGTGCCAACCCCAGTTTTTCGGCCAGGCCAATGCGTTGCAGCTTGCCCGTCGCGCCTTTCGGAATCTCGTCCAAGAACAGGATTTTGCGGGGTACCTTGAAGTCGGCGAGCCGCGCCCTGGCGAAATCACGCAACGCGACCTCGTCGATATCGGCGCCTTCGCGCAATACAACCGCCGCGGCGACCTCTTCGCCCAACTTGTCGTGGGGCATGGCGAAGGTCACGACTTGGGCAACAGCGGCATGGTTCATCAAGACATCATCGACTTCGCGCGGACTGACCTTTTCGCCGCCGCGATTGATGATTTCTTTCAGCCGGCCGGTGATGGTCAAATAGCCGTCGTCGTCGATCACGCCTTGATCGCCGGTGCGAAACCAACCGTCGGTAAAAGCGGTTGCGTTGGCGTCCGAATTGTTCTCGTAGCCGGCGGTGACATTGGCGCCCCGGATCACGATTTCGCCAGTCGTACCGGCGGCCAACAATGCGCCTTTTGCGTCCATGACCGCCACATCGGGACCGGCGGCCAAGCCCACCGTGCCCGGCTTGCGCGCCGCTGGCGGGAGCGGATTGCTGGCCATCTGATGCGCTGCCTCGGTCATGCCATAGGCTTCGATCACCGGTGCGCGGAACACGGCCTCCAGCTCGGCCATGACCGGCGGCGGCAAGGATGCCGACGATGACCGAATCAAGCGCAAACCGGCGCCGGCGATGATTTCGCGGTTGCGCGCGGCGCGCGCCAGAATCGCCTGATGCATGGTTGGCACGGCCGTGTACCAAGTCGGCTTGACCTCCGCGAGCCAAGCGAAAAACTTGAGCGCGTTGAAGCCCGGCGTGCAGGCGACCGCGCCGCCCGCCGCCACCGCCGCCAGCACTGCAGCGATCAACCCGTGGATGTGAAACAGCGGCATGATGTTGAGACAACAGTCGCCCGGCGACAGGGCGAGGGCGGCGGCGATATGGCGCGCGGAGGCGCAGACATTGCGCTGGCTCAGGGGCACGATTTTGGGTCGCGATGTGGTGCCCGAGGTATGCAGAATAAGGGCAATATCATCGGCGCCGGTCAGGCCGGAGTCGGTCGGCGCTGCGACGGGCGCGCCGGTTAACGTGAACAAACCAGCGACCGTGTCATCGGGTGTCAGTTCGATGACGGCCATATCAAGCTGTTCGGCGGCGGCACGCGCCGGCGTTTGATCTCCGGCCTGGACCACCAACGCCTTGGCGCCCAGGTCGGACACATAGAACGCGAACTCCTCGGTGCGATACGCTGGGTTCAACGGCGCCGTGGTGGCCGCGCAGGCAATCGACAGGAACGCCGTCGCCATCTCGGCGCCGTTGGGCAGCACAATGGCGACTCGATCGTCGCGGCCGACGCCCATATGGTTCAAGGTCTCGACCGTCTTGCCCAGGTGACGTCTCAACCCCAAAAACGTCAGGCCGTCCCGGTTCGGGGCGCGTATCGCCATGTCTTGGTCGCGTCCGGCGCCGAGCGCCGCGGCAATGGTCTCTGATTTGCTCATGTCCCACTCATAGACGATTTTCGGCATGAGCGGAATCGAGACCGATGATAGGGTGGTTCCCCGCACAGAGACGGAGCCACACGATGTCGACCGCATTCACCACCGCCATGATCGAAGAGCCGACCGCGCCGAACAGTCTCGATGCCTACTGGATGCCGTTTACGGCGAACCGCCAGTTCAAGGCCAAGCCGCGGCTGCTCGGCGCCGCCAAGGGCATGTACTACACCAGCGTCGACGGCCGTCAAATTCTTGATGCCGCGGCCGGCATGTGGTGCGTCAATGCGGGCCATGGCCGCGCGGAGGTCACCGAGGCGATCCAGAAACAGGCCGCCAAGATGGACTATGCACCGCCGTTTCAAATGGGCCACCCCTTGGCGTTTGAGCTGGCGTCGCGGGTGGCGGCCATGCTGCCGGGCGATCTGGATCATGTCTTTTTCGCCAATTCCGGTTCGGAAGCGGTCGACACAGCGCTGAAGATCGCGCTGGCTTACCACAATGCACGCGGCGATGGACGGCGATTGCGGCTGATCGGCCGTGAACGCGGCTATCACGGCGTTGGCTTTGGTGGTATTTCGGTCGGCGGCATGGTCGCCAACCGCAAGCAATTCGGCACCGTCTTGGGCACCACCGATCACTTGCCCCACACCCATCATCCGGAACATAACGCGTTCAGCCACGGACAGCCGCGATGGGGCACCCACTTGGCGGATGTGTTGGAAGATCTGGTCGCCCTTCATGGCGCCGACACGATTGCGTGCGTGATTGTTGAGCCGGTGGCGGGATCGACAGGTGTTTTGATACCGCCGGTTGGCTATCTGCGGCGCCTGCGCGAGATCTGCGATCGGCACGGCATTCTGCTGATTTTTGATGAGGTGATCACCGGTTTCGGGCGCCTTGGCGCGTCTTTCGCCGCGGAATATTTCGATATCGTTCCGGATATGGTGACCATGGCCAAGGCATTGACCAACGCCGCGGTGCCGATGTCGGCGGTTGCCGTGCGCAAGGGCATTTACGATGCGTTCATGGACGGGCCCGACAATATGATCGAGCTTTTCCACGGCTATACCTATTCGGCGCATCCTTTAGCCTGCGCCGCTGGGTTGGCGACAATGGAAATCTATCGAGAGGAGGAGTTGTTCGACCGTGCCGCGGAGATGGCGCCCTATTTCGAAGGCGCTATTCACGCCATGAAAGACCTGCCGAACGTCATCGATGTGCGTAATCTGGGGATGATGGGGGCGATTGAATTGGAACCTCGCCCGGGCGCGCCGACAACTCGCGCCGTTGATGCCTTTGTGCACAGTTACGAGCATGGCGTGTTGATGCGGACCACGGGCGACATCCTAGCCTTCTCGCCGCCGTTGATCGTAGATCGCGGCCAAATCGACCAGATTTTCGACACCGTCGCCGATGCCGTGAAAGCCACCGCCTAAGCGGGGACCTTGGCCCCCGCTGCGGCTTGGACCCGTAGTGGGGATGCCGATCGGATGCACGCTCAGGCGCAAAACGCCGAAGAGCAGCTTGTCGCGCTGCTTGAACAGATTGCCAGCCGCAAAGTCGGTTGGCAGTGCGCGCATTTACATTTGTCGCGGCTATCGCCGATCAACCGGCAGGAATACAGCCTGCGCATCGCCGTCAATGTAATTGACGAATTGGTGGCCAATTACGAACGGCGCATTTTTCTACTCGAGAATCACGATCTAATCCTGGTTGTCTGCGGCGCCCAGGTCAATGACGTCAAGGAAGCCGTCCTGCGGGTCCGGCATCTGTTTCAGGATGATCCGTTGGTCGCCAAACGCGACGGATTCTCATCCTGGTATGACCTTTCCGTAGACCATGACCGTTGCCTGGCTGATGCGCGGACCTTGTTGCACGAGAAGCATCGGCGCCACAACGAGGCGACGGCGCCGAAGTCTCGCTTCGGTGCTATTGAACCGCTCGATCCGAACCGCCTGTCGTTGATGCAAGGGGCGTTGGCGACACTCGACATCAGCGCCTATATGCGGCGCCAACCGGTCTGCGCGCTGATCGAAGATCAAGCGCCCGCGCCGGTCTTCGAGGAATGCTATGTCCGCATTGCGGATCTGCAACGGCCGTTGATGCCGAACGTCAATCTCTATGGCAATCGCTGGTTGTTTCAACATCTGACGCAAAGCTTGGATTTACGCGTTTTGGCGCTGTTTTCGCGGAATCCCGGCCAACATTTGGCGACCCCAACCAGCATCAATTTAAACGTCGATACACTGCTGTCACAATCATTCCTCGATTTCGACAAAGCCCTGAAACCAGGCGCGCAGCCCGCCATCGTGCTTGAGCTACAGCTGTTCGACATATTCGCCGACCTGGCCGCATTTCATTTCGGTCGTGATTTTGCCCGCTCCAAAGGCTATCGCCTGTGTTTGGATGGGCTGACCAGCCTAAGTTTCGGTTTGGTCGACCGTAAACATCTGGCCTTCGATCTGGTCAAAGTCCATTGGGACAAGGGCTTGCCGCAATTGGCGCGCAAAGACGGCGAGTTCGCCGACGCGGTCAAGGCGGCCGGCGGCGGCCGGGTGATTCTGTCGCGCTGCGACGATCAGGCGGCGATCGACTTTGGCCGATCCGTGGGCATCAGTTTGTTCCAAGGTCGCTACGTCGATTTCCTTGTCAATCCGGGCGCCCGCAGCCGCAATTGATCGCCGGCCCCAGCCCTCCCCCCAACCAAATTTCGTCATATGTTGCGACCCGCCGGACGCCTCCATAAACGCATCATCGAGCCGATCGTCGGCACGATCCTGCTGGCGATTCCACTTTTCTATTTGCTGACCTTTCGCTCGGCGGAGGTCACCTATTTCGACCGGTATTCGCCGCGCTTGGCGGCGCTGATCGTGCTCTATGCGACGGCCATGGCCATATACCTGGTTTCTTATCGATGGCCGTTGTGGCGTGTCCTCGAAACGGCGCGTAGCTACGCCGTTGTCGGTTTGTTTGCGCTGTTCATGTCGGGCGTTGTCGGCGAGGTGTTTTTGCGTGTTATCGACCGGCCGCCCTATGCCCCGACCAACAATGGCGGCCGTCACAAATACGACCCCGATCTCGGCCACGTCTATGTCCCGAACCATCGGCAAATGTTGCAAACGCGCGAATGGCGGCAGGAATGGCGCAGCAACGCCGAGGGGGTGCGCGCCGATCGCGATTATGGACCCAAGCCCGATGGTGTGACTCGGATTCTTGTACTTGGCGACTCTTTCACGGTCGGCGACCAAGTGCCCCTGGAGGACACCTATCCGGGGGTCATGCAAAGGCTCTTCGATCGTCACCGGGGCGCCCGGGCGGTCGAGGTGATCAATGCCGGTTTTCCAAGCTACGGTACCATTCATGCCGCACGCTATCTGGACAAATTCGGTGTGGCCTTTGCGCCCGACATCATCATATTTGGCGCGACCCCAAACGATCTGGTCGAGAATATCAATCCGTTGGCGACGATTGCCCGCGACGGCGCCCTGGTGCGCGCGGATGCCACCGATGGCCAGATCGCCGCTTGGTACGACCGCACGCGCTGGTATAGTTTGCCGGGCTACTGGCAACGGAGTTTCTTCAAGCGCCGCCTTGATATTCTGTGGTCGCGCGTCACCGTCGGGCCGCCCTATGTCCATCGTCGCGCATTTATGGTCGCGCAAGACGCCGAGTCGATCGATCTATATGACGTGGTCTACCGCCAGATCGATCACATGCGCGCGCGCGCCCGATCGATCGGCGCTGCGTTCGTTATCATGGCAATTCCGCTTCGCGAACAATTTGGCTCTATGGGTGATGGGCTGGACCCGTCCCTCTATGGCCGGCGGCTCGGCGCCTACGCGGCCCAAAACAACATCCGATTTCTCGATCTGTATCCGCTATTTGCCGATCATCCAAATCCGGCGAATTTGTATTGGGCGGAAGATATCCACTGCACAGCTGCGGGCTACGAACTTATTGGTCGTTCGTTGTATAATTTCTTGAACGCAACTCCATAGTCACAGACAAGGATCGCGGCCATGACCGACCCATCTGCCTCGTCTCTGTCGGAATCAATCGCCAATCGATCGGGTGACGGCCCGGTGTCACGCACACGCCGCCAAGGGCGCGGTCCAACGATTTGGTTGGCCGGCGACCCGGACGACTTGAAACCGTGGATGCCCTTGGGCATTGCCGGCATTGTCACCAACACAGTGGTGCTCAATCAATATGCCGAAGCTCATGGCGGTGTTGTCAATCTGATCAAGACCTATCTCGATATCACGGACAAACCGGTGGTGATGGAGATTGACGGCCACACGGTCGAGGAACTGCTCGCGGTCGGCAAAGTCTTCACCGACCTTTCCGATCGCGTGATTCTGAAAATCCCGTGCACGGTAATCGGTCTAAGGGCGTTTGCCGAACTGCGCCAGCAAGGGGTCGAGACTTTCTGCACCACGGTCTTTTCGCTCACCCAGGCGGCCGCTGTCGCCCAGGCGGGCGTGGACCACATTTTGCCGTTCTGCGAGCCGGTTAAGGAAGCCGGCGGTGATCCAACAAAACTGATCCGCGAATGTGTGGCCATGTTTGACGGCTGGCAGCAGCGGCCGTTCATCATGGCCGCTTTGGTGCGCACTGTGGAGACGGCATATGCGGCGTTTCGCGACGGTGCCGACGAATTGGTCACCATGTGGACGGTGTATCGCGACATGATGGATCATCCGCTGACCGCCCAATGGAACAAGATCTTCTTGGACGAATGGCAGGACATGCACACCAAGGGTCTGCTCGAAGGGGTGCCGGTGGCAAAAGCATAGCGAAACGCGCGATTGCCGTGGTGGCTAAACCACGTTCTTCCGTGCCAGTTCTTCGCACAACTGCTTCAGCAGTTCGAGGCATGCGGTCATGGCGCCACTGATTTCATCGATCAGACCAGCTGGCGCGCGCGCGTGTGGGCAGGTCGGGCACGCAGGCGCGCAGATGGTCGAGCGTGGCGTACGCGTAGCCGAGATCGCCGGCGCCGGCGAAGCCATCTTGGCCATTGCGCCAATCGTAGCGCGGTAATCTGTCGGCCGCGTCGGCGGCTTGCCTATAGGCATCTGAGATAAGGACACATTCGTCCGATGGCACGCTGTTTTTCATCAAGCGGTGGGCGACAATCATGTCGACCCCGGCGGCTTTGCGAAAACCCGCAACGGCGATTTCCTTAATCTTGCCGAAATGGACGACGAATTTGGGCGTCAGGTCGGTCGCGCTTTGACAAGCGCCGCACGGGCAAATGGAATCGCGCTCGATCACCTTGAGTTGCTGGTGAAACGCGCGAAACATGGTCTCGCATTGGTCGATCAAGGCGGTCGCGTCGTTCGGCTTGCCCGGGCTGTAATAGAGCACGGCATCGCCTTCGACTTCTGACAATGTGAGGCCCAGGGACTCGGCGCCAACGATCACGTCCAACAGTTCGGCCAGGATATGCGCGCTGTGGTCGAGGGCGACGGTGGTAGCGAAATCGGTTTAGCCGCTGATATCTGGGATCAAGATGCTGGCGGTGTCAATCATCGCTGCCGGCTTGTGGTCGTGTGTCCTTGGCCGATGCGGCTATTGGTCGCGCTTTTTCTCTTCGACAAGGGCGGCGATTTGGCGTTGCATGGCCTCGATCTGGCTCTGCAGCTCGGCTATTTTCTGCGCTGATTGGCTGCCGTGGTCGGCGGCCGCGGCGGTTTGTTGATCAGGGGCCCTATCGGACCCGTTCTGCACGCCTGCAAACGGTGCAAACATGTTCATCGCCCGCTGCATCATGGCGATATTCTGCTTGCCCCAATCCTGCAGTTGGTTGACCGGAAACAGATCACCAAAAGTATCTTGAATATAGCTCCGCATCTTCTCCTGATTGCGCGCGAAAGTTTGCATGCTGAATTCAAGGTATGATGGCACCAGAGCCCGCAAGCTGTCGTCGTAGAACGTGATCAAATGGCGCAAAAATCCGATCGGCAGCAGATTCTGGCCTTTGCTCTCCTCTTCGAAAATGATCTGAGTCAGCACCGAACGGGTGATGTCCTCGCCGGTCTTTGCGTCATAGACGACGAAATCGACACCGTCTTTCACCATGCGGCACAAGTGGTCGAGAGTCACATAGCTGCTTGATGCGGTATTATAGAGGCGGCGATTGGCGTATTTCTTGATGATCACCGGTTGGGATGTGTCGCCGCTCGACTCCGACATCGCAAAATCACCCTTTGTTACATTCTTCTGCCAATTGCGTTCCCTGGGCTGTAAGGCCGTTTGGCAGCACCTGCGCGCGGCGTCGACGACCGGCAAACCCATTGCGCATTTGCGAACCCGCTGCAGTTGCGCAAACACAAAAGCTAGCCTGACAGAACGAATATATGTCAACTTTTGCGATGCGGGAAGTTGCACCGCAATATGGCGGGAGATCGGTTCGATCATTCGGCGTCGTACTTTGAGATTCGCGAACGCATTGGCTGCGGCCAATGCGGCTGCGTATGATGTTGGTCATGGGCGACTCGGATGCACTTTACGATCTTGCGCGGCGCTATCTAGATCTGTGGCAGGACTATGTCGACGGCATGCCGGCCGATGCCCTGTTTGCCGGGATGGTCGCCGCGCTGGAGGCCGACGATGACGGCGTCGAACCCGGGACCGGCGCGGCTGGGGCCGCGACCACTGCCGCTGCATCTCGGGTTGGCGACGGGAACCTGGCTCAGCGCCCTGCCAAGTCTGCCGCTGGCGAAAGCACGGCACGTACCGTGGCGCGAACACCAACAAAGCCAAGCGGCGCAGCTGACAAAAGCCATCGACGCCGCTGACGACGCCGCCTTCGCGACCGCCCTGGCCAGCGAAATCGGCGATCGATTTGCCGAGATGACCGCCGGCATACAAGCCTATTGGGCCCATCCGTATCGCCGCCAGCCCGGATCGGAAGCTGTGGTGTGGTCGTCCGGCGCGGCGCGGGTCGTTGACTATGGCGCGTCCCGTGGCGGTGGTGTCCCCGCGCTGTTTGTGCCGTCGCTGATCAATCGCGGTTACATATTGGACCTGGCGCCGGACCGCAGCATGCTCGGCTATCTCGGCAACACCGGTGTTTGGCCGTTGTTGCTCGATTGGGGCGAACCGGGTGCCGCAGAGCAGGCGTTCGACCTTGACGCCTATGTCAATGCCCGGCTGATTCCGGCATGCGCGGCGGTCGCGGATTTATGCGGCCAGACTCCGGTTCTTGTCGGCTATTGCATGGGTGGTCTACTGGCCTTGGCGGCCGCTGTACAAAGGCCTGAGTTGGTGTCGCGGCTGGTCTTGTTGGCGACGCCCTGGGATTTCCACGTTGACGCGCCGGCGGTGCATTTGATGGCAAGACTCGGCCAGCGACTCGGCGCGACTTGGCCGCTGGATCAGCCGGTGCCCGTCGATATGTTGCAATCCTTCTTCGCCATGTTGAATCCGGTGCGTGTCGCCAACAAGTTTCGTGCGTTCGGGCGTCTGCCGCCGAACAGCCCGCAGGCCGTGGCTTTCGTTCAAATAGAGGATTGGCTCAACGACGGCGTGCCGTTGGCCGCGCCCGTCGCGCGCGCTTGTTTTGGTCAGTGGTATGGTGAAAATCGACCTGCGGGCGGTTGCTGGTGCGTGGGCGGCGAAGCGATCCGCCCCGATCGCCTAACCCTGTCGACACTGGTCGTGTTGCCGGACCGCGATCGCATCGTACCGCCCGCGTCAGCGCGGGCCTTGGCCGACGCGCTGCCAAATCCGACCGTTTGGTCGCCGAATGCCGGCCATATTGGCATGGTCGCTGGTGCCCGCGCCAAATCAGGCTTGTGGCAGCCTTTGGCGGCGTGGTTGAAGGACAGCTAAATCACGACATTACGGTGCATTACGGTGACAGTTTACTAAATACACCATATTTCGTGGATCTGTTATCCAGTCTACATTATGTTGTGTATTTAGTAAACTGTCACCGTAATGTCGTGATGCCGCAATCTAGCCGGTCGGCGCCCAATCCGGTGGCGCCATCTCGAAGCCCGCGAACTCGAACGCCGGCGCGACCGTGCAGCCGACCAATGTCCACGCGCCGGTTGAAACCGCACTTTGCCAGGCGCCGACCGGCACAACCGCCTGCGGTTGTTCGCCGGCATCGAAATCCGTGCCCAAGGCGACCGTGCTGGTGGCGACACCGTCTTGGGAGACCGACAGCTGTAGCGCCGCGCCGGCATGAAAATGCCAAATCTCGGTGGCATCGATGCGGTGCCAGTGCGACCGCTCACCGGCTTTCAGCAGATAATAGATCGCGGTGACTGCGGCCCGGCGACCAGGAACCGACGGGCTGCGCAAGATTTCGCGGTAGTGGCCGCCTTCGGGATGCGGCCGCAAATCAAGGGCCGCGATAACGCTGTTGGCGTTTAGGTTGACCGGGTCGTCGGCCATCAACGCAAATTGGCTTGGATTTGGCTTTGCAATTTCGCCTCGGGCGCTTTCGACGATGCGTCGGCGGCAACCGGCTTGGTCGCGGCCATCGAGGGGCGCGCCTCGAATTCCTTGAACCATTTGGCCAGCGCGGGCCGGGACAAATGCCAGGGCCGCGCACGAAATCGGTCACTGAGGAAACCAAGCGCGCAGCCGATGGTGATCAACCCGATATCGATTCCGTCACCGAACGTGTCGGCTTCCGCGTCGAGTTGGTCTAGCCCGCGATCGATCTTGGCCTGCTGATGGCGCAACCAGCCCGGAATCTGCACGGCCTGCGGCCGGCGATATTCGATCACGATCAAATGGGCGGCGTTGATAATCTCATCGCCCAAGGCGGCGCGCCGCAGCGCCGTCCACCGCGCCGGCCCGGCCGCCTGAAACAACTTTGGCGTGCCGTCCAGTTGGTCCAGATATTCACAGATCACCGCGCTGTCATAGAGCGGCGTTCCGTCATCGGTGATCAATGTCGGGATTTTGGCGATCGGATTCACGTCGGGCAGCGCATTGTCCGGCCCGGTCAGTGTGACATCGGCGATGCGCGTGTCGGTGGGGATCAGGGTGATCCGATCATCGAGCCCGCATTCGGCGGCAACCACCGCCACTTTGCGCACCCAGGGTGAATTGCTTGATGAGTAAAGCTTCACGACGCGTGTTCCCGGCTCCATATCGATTATGATCAGCTTCGGCGCCGCGTCCGGCACCATGTCATGTTTAGCATGGGCCTTGGCTTTCGGCTACGTGGCGACGCCACCTGCGCGTCCCGAAATCAAGGCATTCTTGATCGTCTTATGTGGCTCGACGTTTCGGATCTGCTCCGCTTTTACCGTTCGCCTCTTGGTCAGGTCGCGCAGCGGCTGATCCGCCAACGGATTCGGGAGATGTGGCCAGACGTGACCGGGAGCCGGGTTCTGGCTTTGGGCTATGGCACTCCTTATCTGCGACCATTGCTGGGTGCGGCTGAACGCGCCGTCGCGATAATGCCGGCGGTGCAAGGTGTGACCCGCTGGCCGCGCGAAGGCCCGAGCCTGGTGACGCTGGCTGAAGAAACGGCCTTGCCTTTCGCCGATAACGCGTTTGATCGCATCATCTTGGTGCACGCGCTCGAATCAAGCGAACAGCTGCGGCCAATGTTGCGCGAAACATGGCGCGTCTTGGCGGCCAGCGGACGTTTGATGGTGATCGTTCCCAATCGGCGCGGCCTATGGGCCCGGCTGGAACGGACGCCATTTGGCCACGGCCATCCCTACAGTCCGCGACAATTGGATCGGTTGCTGACCGGGTGCATGTTTTTGCCGACCCGTCACGAAGCCGCGTTGTATATGCCGCCCAGTCGTTGGCGCATGATTCTCAGGTTGGCGGCTGCCTGGGAACGGTTGGGTACCCGTTGGCTGCTGCCATTTTCCGGTGTGATTTTGACCGAAGCAGAGAAACAGGTCTATGCGGCAATCGGCGCGCGCACGGCCGAGCGTGCGGTCAAAGCCCGGACGGTGGCTGCGTCGAACCGTTCGTGGCGTCTGACACGCCATGTGCGCCGTTTCGACTAAGCAAGAACACGCCTTGTTCGCCAAGCAGGTTCGAAAGAACGCCTGAGGCACGTAGACCGCTGAGCGAGCCCTCGTTGTTCAGGGCGTGACTGCGGACAATGGTCAGCCCATTGATCTCGCAGGTTTCGATGAAGTCCCGAATCGTACAGAAATGAATGTTCTGGGTGCCGTGCCAGGGCAGCGGCAGGGTCGACGTCACCGGCATTCGGCCGCGGGTCAGCAATTGCAGGCGGCATCGCCAATGGCCGAAATTGGGAAACGAGACGATGGCGTAACGGCCGATGCGAATCAGCTCCAACAGCACAGTCAGTGGATGTCGTGTGGTCTGCAGGGTCTGGCTCAAGACGATAAAATCGAATGATCCGTCGGGATATGTCTTGAGGTCGGTGTCGGCGTCGCCTTGAATCACCGACAAGCCTTGCCGCAAGCAAGCTTGCACACCGTCTTGGCTGAGTTCCAGGCCGCGACCGTCCACATCTTTTTCGCGCACCAGAAGGCGTAGCAGGGCGCCATCGCTACATCCGACATCCAACACGCGCGCGCCTGGGGAAATCATACTGGCGATCAGTTGGTGATCGACACGCACAGTTTCGTGGTTGCTGTTGCCGGTCGTGCTCGCCGGCGCGGTGGCGGTGGCCGCGGTCATGGCTGCGGCAGCCGGCATTGCGCCGCGGCGCCGTTCAAGAATCCCTGCATCACCGCCAAAAACTCGGGTTCATCGAGCAAGAAGCTGTCATGGCCCTTGTCGGTCTCGATTTCAACAAAGCTGACATTGGCGGCGTTGGCATTGAGCGCGCGCACGATCGAACGGCTTTCGGCCGTCGGAAAAAGCCAATCGCTGGAAAACGACACCAACAGAAAGCGGACCGGGGTGTCTTTGAAGGCGGCGGCCAAGGAACCGTGGTCGGCGGCCAAGTCGAAATAATCCATGGCCCGGGTGATGAAGAGATAGGAGTTGGCGTCGAACCGCTCGACAAATGTGCTGCCCTGGTGGCGCAGATAGCTTTCGACCTGGAATTCGGCTTCGAAGCCGTAGGTGAGCTGTTGGCTATCTTGCAGCATGCGCCCGAACTTGCGGTGAAAGGCGGCGTCAGAAAGGTAGGTGATATGGGCAACCATGCGCGCCACCGCCAAACCTTGATGGGGCGTTTCACCTTGGGCGGCATAGTTTCCCTTATGCCACATCGGGTCAGACATGATCGCTTGGCGGCCGACCTCGTGAAAGGCGATATTTTGGGCCGTATGGCGTGCCGATGCTGCGATCGGGATGGCGGTATAGACGCGATCGGGAAAACGCGCCGCCCATTCCAGGGCCTGCATGCCGCCCATGGACCCGCCGACCACGCTGAACAGTTTTTCAATGCCCAAATAATCAAGCAGAAGCGCCTGGGCGCGCACGATGTCGCCGATGGTGATCACCGGGAAATCCAAGTCGTAGGCCTTGCCGGTCTTGGGGTTCTTTGTGCGCGGCCCCACGGAACCCATACAGCCGCCGAGCACGTTTGAGCAAATGATGAAATAGCGATCCGTGTCGAACAACCGACCCGGGCCGACCAGATGGTCCCACCATCCGGGGCGGCCGGTCATGGGATGGTTGCCGGCAACATATTGGTCGCCGGTCAGGGCGTGACAAATCAAAATGGCATTGGAGCGGCCAGGATTGAGTGTGCCATAGGTCTGATATGCCATGTCGAACGGCCCAAGCGGTTGACCGCAATCCAGCAGCATCGGTTCCGGATCGCCAAGCCGGGCGATCGGATGATGCGTGATGTCGGTGCGCAAAGGCTGGTCGGATATGATCGTCACACAAATATTCCCTTCCGCGCCGCCTCTGCCACCGGCGGCCGGATCAAGATTTTCGGCGCGCCGTCAGGACGCTCGGACGGCACACATAATACTAACCCGATGACCTAGAACAGTATCCAACAATATTGAGCCAGTTCTGTGGGCACCCGCCGGTCGCCGACAGAACTGGCTCAATAATCGTGGATACTGCTTTGCAAAGGACGACGCGTATCTGTCAACGACTTCTTTGCATTTGGCGGGGTGCGTGCTATGAGCGCCTGCTGGTCGCCGGTGCGGCCGCACAGCCGGATCTTCAAGGATGAACGAGACGGAAAACCTTAAAAAACTGCGCGCCGAAATCGACGCGATCGACGACCAGATCCACGACTTGCTCATGCGGCGGACAGAGGTCGTCCTCAAGGTCGGCGCCCTCAAACGCGGCAGTGGGGCTGCCGGGCTGGCGCTGCGCCCGGGTCGCGAGGCGGCCATTTTGCGCCGGTTGGCGACGCGGCATCAGGGGCCCTTTCCCGCCCCCGTGATGGTGCGGATTTGGCGCGAGCTGTTGTCGGCGCAGGTCTCGATTCAGAGCGATTTCTCGGTGGTCGCGTTCGCGCCGGAAGGCCTTAATGTTTATCGCGATTTGGCGCGCGACCAATTTGGCGCGACCACACCGCTGCGTACGCGGCCGTCGGTGATGCAGGTCTTGACCATGGTCGACGAGGGCGCGGCATCGGTGGGGGTGTTGCCAATGCCGGTGGGGGAGCGTCAGGATCCGTGGTGGCGCGGGCTTGTTGCTGCCGATTCCGAGGCGCCGCAAATCATCGCACGGTTGCCATTTTACGAAGCGACGCCGGATGCCGCCGACCAGCCGTCGGCCTTGGTGATTGCGCGCACCGATCCGGATCCGACCGGCGATGACATCACCATGATCGCCGTAGAGGTCCAGGGCAGCATCAGCCGCGATCGCGTGCGTGGCGCGTTTGCCGCCCACCAGCTTGCGGTGTCGTGGGTTGGCGCCTGGAACGACCCCGACGACCCTGACCATGCGATGCATCTGTTGGCGGTTGACCGCTTTGTTGGCCGAAATGAGCCGCGCTTGACCGCCATCCGCGAGGAATTAGGCAGCGATGCCGTGGTCATCCGGTCGCTCGGCGGTTATGCCCGACCGCTTGCCGCCGGCGAAGATCCCTCTGGCTGAACGGATGGCACAGCCGCCCCTATTTCGACGCGTGGCTCTGCTCGGCCTGGGGCTGATTGGCAGTTCGCTCGCCCGCGTCATACGCCAGGAACATTTGGCGGAGACGGTCATCGGCTATGCGCGCAGCGCGGCGACGCGGCAGAAGGCGATGAATCTAAAGATCGTGTCCGCGGTTGCTGAAACAGCCGAGGCGGCAGTTCAAGACTGCGACTTGGTTGTGCTGTGTGCCCCGGTCGGTGCGAACCAGGCGCTGGCCCAGGCGATCGGGCCGCATCTTGCGCCTGGCGCCATTGTTAGCGATGTCGGTTCTGTCAAACAGGCAGTGATTGCCGCGGTGGCGCCGCACCTTCCGGCACACGCCAGTTTGGTGCCCGCCCACCCGATCGCGGGAACCGAGCATTCTGGGCCGGAAGCGGGTTTCGCGTCGTTGTTCAAGGGCCGCTGGTGCGTCATCACGCCGCCGCCGGATACGGATCCGCAAGCTGTCGACAAGATCGGCGCGCTGTGGCAGCGGGCGGGCAGCATGGTCGACGTGATGTCGGCGGAACATCACGATTTGGTTCTGGCCATCACCTCGCATATCCCCCATTTGATCGCTTACAACATTGTCGGCACCGTCGCCGATTTGGAGGACGATACCAAGCTTGAGGTGATCAAATATGCGGCCAGCGGATTTCGCGATTTCACCCGCATTGCCGCCTCTGATCCGGTCATGTGGCGCGATGTGTTCATAAACAACCGCGAGGCGGTTTTAGAAATGCTGGGCCGTTTCAGTGAAGACCTGTCGCGCTTGCAACGGGCGGTGCGGCGCGGCGATGGTGACACCTTGGAAGAGATGTTTCGGCGCACGCGCAGCATTCGCCGGGATGTGGTCGACGCCAAGCAGGCGTAGGCCTATTGCAGCGCGCTGGTGAGCGACGGCAATGCCACCAGCGGCACTGGCCCCAGGAATAGCGCGCCGTCGCGGGCGGTGAGCGGCAACTCAACAAAAGGCGCTTCGCCGTTCGCATCTTCTTGCGTTGCCAGCGCGATGACCAGGTCGAGTGCCGTCGCGCCGTCGTCACTGATCAGCCCGCGTTGGTGGAGGTCTCGGACGAGCGCGGTGGCACCGCGGATACGCGCGGTCAGTTCGCCGGCCGGGCGAAGCCCCTCATCCAAGCTTAGAATTCCGCGTGCCCGCGCGTCGACTTTGCCCCAGAGAATGTCGGCCTGCCGAACTTGCAGCTGACCGCCGGCGCCGCGCCACGCGCGCAAGGCGGGCGCCGACAGGGCATTTGGCGCCGGCCCGGTGAGCAACAGGTCGGCGGTCACAGCGGCAATATCCGCGCCCAGCGCGCCGGCCAACGCGGGCGGCAGCGCAAGGTTGTCCAGGCGTATGACGGTCTGGATTGGTATCTCCGCGATTGTGCCATTGTCGCCGCCGTCGCCACCGGGTGAGGTGACCAGGCGTGCATGAAGTTGCGCCCGACCGAGCCGATAAGTGGCCCCGTGGGCCGGGTTGGCAATCGTCGCGTCGCCAATATCGACGGCCAGCTCACGGACTTGACGCGTGCCGTCCAGCCTCAAGCTGGCCAGGGCGCGTTGTGGCTGAATGTCGAGATCGGTTCGCGTATCGCCGCTGCCGATGTGCAGCGTGCTGGGGCCGCGCACGCGGCCGATCCAGCGTTTGAGATTCCAAGGCTGGGCGACAACATCGACGCGTTGTCCGCGCCACTGCCATGGCCGCGCAATGTTCGGCGCGGCGACAGTCAGGACGTCGGTCGCCGCGCTGAGGCGATAGGGATAGCCGGTGATGTTGAGCCCTGTCGGTTCAACATGTATGCCTTGTGCGTGCCACGCGGCGATTTGCCGCGCGGCGCCGGCGCGCAGCTGGTCGGAGAGTATCCACCAATAGGCGCTATAGCCCGCGGCGCCGAGGCCCAAAGCCGCGAAGATCAGGATGATTCGAAACACTGTGTCAGTATTCGCTTTCTAGCCCCATGGATGACATCTGGATCTTTGCCTATGGTTCGCTGATGTGGCGGCCCGACTTTCCATTCGTCGCGCGCCGCGCCGCGCTGTTACACGGTTACCACCGCGCGTTTTGCATCTATTCGACCCTCTATCGCGGCACGCCGGAAACGCCGGGGTTGGTCTTGGGATTGAATTTTGGAGGTTCGTGCCGCGGCTGTGTTTATCGTGTTCGCGGCCGTGATGCCACGGCGGTGATCGACTATTTGGATGCGCGCGAGTTGGTCTACGGCGTCTATGAGCGGCGCACCGTGCCCTTGACATTGGATTGCGGGCGCGTTGCCGCCACGGCTTATGTCGTTAACCGCGCCAACCCGCAATATGCCGGTGATTTGCCGTTGGACGAGACTGTAGCTCTAATTTTGCAGGGGCACGGTCAAAGCGGTGCTTGTAAAGATTATTTGGAAAGCACGGTCAGGCATCTGGATGAAATGGGCATTCCCGATAAACCATTGCATCATTTATGGAGGGCCGTGAAAATAGCGAAATCAAGCGCGGACTAATTGAAGAATCTCAGTCTATTATCAATGTTCACACGGTCATAGAGCGATGTCTCAAGGGCGGTAATATGGATTGTTTGGGAATTATTTAAGAGCATGAATAAGATAAGCGTCGTCACTATAAGAATAAACTTTGACATATTGTATTTCTATGTTGTTTCCATCAGAAGTCGATAAATATGATTATATCGCGATATCGCTTCGTGGTTTTTTCCTGATCATCATGGGAATTCACCTGAGTGTATGGAAATATGTGAAATCCTATAGAGAATGAATGTATTTCCAACAAAATCTATCGAAGTAAATATTAGTTATGTCATTGATATCTGAAATGACCATGGGAGAAGAGAAGTATCTTACGATACGCGAAAGAGACGCACACGGTTTCCCGTAGATATTATTGTTTCAAACAGGCGTTTCTATTCGCAACGCGAATAGCCGCAGGCGGTGCAGCTGTCGCAACCTTCGACGCGGATCAAAGCCGGTGCGCCGCATCGCGGACAACCACGTTGTCGCCGCGTTCGGGGCTGTATGTCGGACGTTTCGGGGTCCGACCCGGGCGCGTCGTCGCCGATCAATGTGAGGGCCGGTGTCGACCCTTGCGGTAGAAACCCGGTGCTGATCATGTGTTGTTCGATAACATCGCCGATCGCGGCCAACAGGGACGGCACATAGCGCCCGGCCACCCATTGGCCGCCGCGCGGATCGAACACGGCCTTGAGTTCATCGACGACAAACGACACATCGCCCCCGCGGCGGAACACCGCACTGATCATCCGGGTCAGCGCCAACGTCCAGGCATAGTGTTCCATGTTCTTCGAATTGATGAAGATTTCGAACGGGCGCCGACGGCCGTCCTGGATGATGTCGTTGATGGTGATATAGATGGCGTGATCGCTGTCCGGCCAGCGCACTTTGTAGGTCGAGCCAGGCAAGGATTCGGGGCGTTCCAGCGGCTGCGTCATGTAAACGACACCGCCGGCGTCATATTCGTCCGCCGGCCGTGCGTCGCCGGGCCCCAGCGGCAATTCGACTTGCCGGCCGGCTTCGCGGGCCACGTCCGCAGCCGCGCCATCCGCGTCGGTTTCCAAGACCGCGCCGGTGATGCTGTTGGGCCGAAACGTCGTGCAACCCTTGCAACCCATATCATACGCCTGTTCGTAGACAGACTTGAAATCATCAAAAGTGATTTCTTCGGCGCAATTGATGGTTTTGGAGATCGAGCTATCGATATGGCGCTGGGCGGCGGCCTGCATGACCAGATGATCGCGCGGCGTAAGGCTTTGTGCGTCGATAAAATAGTCGGGCAGGGGTGTATCGGCACCATGCTGGCCGCGAAACAGCCGGTATGCGTAGTCGGAAACCTCCTCCGACCGGGTCGTGCCATCGGGCATCAAAACATTGCGCCGATAGGCGAAGCTAAACACCGGTTCGATGCCGGACGAAACATTGTCGGCCATCAGAGAAATTGTTCCGGTCGGCGCGATCGAGGTCAGCAACGCGTTGCGGATGCCGGATTTGGCGATGGCCGCGCGGACATCGTCGTCGAGCGCCGCGACCGTTTCGCCGGCCAAATACGGATCGCGTTGATAAAGCGGAAAGGCGCCTTTTTCGGCCGCCAAAGCTGCCGCCGTCAGATAGGCCGCGCGACGAATCCGCGCCAGCCAGCTCTCGGTCAGGCGCACAGCCTTGGCGCCGCCATAGCGTGCGCAACACATGATCAAGGCATCGGCCAGCCCGGTGACGCCCAGCCCAATACGACGCTTGGCGCGGGCTTCCTCAGCCTGCGCCGGTAGCGGATAGCCGGACACATCGATGGCGTCGTCCAGCATGCGCACGGCGGTCGCGGTCAGACCATCAAGCGCCGTTTCATCGATTGTGGCTTGGTCGGTGAAAGGTTGCTGCACCAGCCGCGCCAGATTGATTGAACCTAGGAGACAGGCGCCGTAGGGCGGCAATGGTTGCTCGCCACAGGGGTTCGTGGCGCTGATGGCTTCCACGTAGGCCAGGTTGTTACGCGCATTGACCCGGTCGATGAATATCACGCCCGGTTCGGCATACGCATATGTGGCGCGCATGATCTTGTCCCACAGCCCGCGCGCCGAAACGGTCTTGTAAGTGACGTCATCGAACACCAAGTCCCACGGCGCGTCGCGCTTGACCGCGTCCATCAACGCGTCGGTGACCAGAACCGACAGATTGAACATCCGTAATTGGCCGGGTTCACGCTTGGCGTCGATAAACGCCTCGATATCCGGATGGTCGCAGCGCAAGGTGCCCATCATCGCACCACGCCGGTGGCCGGCGCTCATGATTGTCCGGCACATGCCGTCCCAGACATTCATGAACGAGATCGGTCCGGACGCATCGGCACCGACGCCGCGCACGGGCGCGCCCAATGGCCGCAGCGTGGAAAAATCGTGGCCGATGCCGCCGCCCTGCTGCATGGTTAACGCGGCTTCCTTCAGCGAGTCGAAAATGCCCGCCATATCGTCGGCGATGGCGCCCATGACAAAGCAATTGAACAGCGTCACGGCCCGACCGCTGCCGGCGCCGGCGACAATACGCCCGGCCGGCAAAAACTTGAAATCAGCGAGCGCCCGGTAAAAGCGTTCCGCCCACGGGGCCGGCGTCGTTTCAGGCGCCGCCAGCGCATGTGCGACGCGCCGCCAAGTGTCTTCCAGGGACTTGTCGACGACACTGCCGTCGGCCGCCTTCAGGCGGTACTTCATGTCCCAAATTTGGCGCGCGAACGGCGTCACGCTGGTGGTCATTTGCGGGTCCGATTTCGTCTGCTTCCAGGGGCGCAGACTCTAGGCCTCGCCGGTCCTATGGTCAATCTTTTGTTCTTTTTTTGTTCTGTCGTCCGTCGGTGCTGTTAGAGCCGCTGTGTGGCCGCGTATTTCCAGTAAAGTTCGCGGGCGCGCGTGTAGAGCGGGCCGGGTTGCAAATCGCGATCTTCGACCCGCGTCACCGGCATGACCTTGCCCAGATTTCCAGTGCTGAACACTTCATCCGCACGCAACACATCGTCGACCGACATGGTCACTTCACGCACCGGCACGCCGTCGGCGCGCAACAAATCCATCACTCTGTGTTTGGTGATGCCGTCTAGAAACGTACCGTTGGGCGCCGGCGTCAGCGCTTCGCCGTCGCGCGCGATCCACAGGTTCGAACTGGCGAACTCGACCACATTGTCGGCGCCGTCACGCATGATGGCGTTGTCGTAGCCGCGCGCCGCCGCGGCGCGAATGGCATGACCGCTGGTGGCATACAGGCTTGACGCCTTGGCCGCGGTCGGCGCCATGTCCGGCGTCGGTCGACGATAGGCGCTCACCATTACCGAAAGCCCGGTTGGTGCGGGCATTGGGCATTCGAAAATGGCGAGCACGAACCGGGCCACGCCTTCGGGCAACAGGAAGCCGTCTTCCGCATACAGAGCCGGGCGAATATAAAGCGGTGTGCCGGCGGGAAAACGGCGCACGCCATCTCGGGCCAAGGCTTCGACTTCGGCCGCCGTGATCGGCGTCGACAACACCATCACTTCGGCCGAGTGCAGCAAACGTTGGCAATGCCGGTCGAGATCAGGGACCAAGCCGTCGAAGGCGCGGGCGCCATCGAACACAGTCGTCCCATGCATGAACGACTGGGTCATCGGGCCCATAATCGGGGGACTGCCGTTGTGCCAGCTGCCGTCGAAATATGTGACGACTTTCATGGAGGCGCCTTGCGGGCGGGAATGTGGATCGCTCATGGACGCGGACCGATCGACTCTAGGATTTTGATTGATGGCGCATGCAGCATAAGCGAGGCGCGCACCACCGAAAACAGATGTCGCGTCGGCGACAGCGGAAATCAATGGCACAAACTGGCCGTCCTGTCGTGACCCGCCTCGCCGACTTCGCGGTTTACGGGTTGCGCTGTCTTCCGCCAGAGGTTGCCCATCGCTTGGCGGTCCGTGCATTGCGCCATGGCTGGGGACCGCGCGCGGATGATGACGACCCGGCGTTGGCAGTCAATTTGTGGGGTTTGCGGTTTCCCAATCCGATCGGGATGGCCGCCGGATTCGACAAGAATGCGGAAGCCGCCGACGGGCTGTTGCGGGCGGGATTCGGTTTTGTCGAGGTCGGGACGGTGACGCCGCGGCCGCAAACTGGCAATCCGCGGCCGCGCTTGTTCCGATTGCCGGCGGATCAAGCTTTGATCAACCGGCTCGGGTTCAACAATGACGGGGCTGAAGCCGTGGCGGCGCGTTTGGCGCGGCGGCCGCGCCAAGGCGTTTTGGGCGTCAACATCGGCGCCAACCGCGATAGCGCGGACCGCGCCGCCGACTACGCCACCGGGTTTACCGCTTTGGCCCGGTTCGCCGATTATGTGGTGATCAACGTATCGTCGCCGAACACACCCGGCTTGCGTGGTCTGCAAGCCAAGGACCAACTGGAGACATTAATCTCGGCGCTGCTGGCGATGCGTGGCGACCGCCAGCCGCTGTTGGTCAAGATTGCGCCGGATCTGGACGATCAGGCGCGCGCCGATATCGCCGCTGTCGCGCTGGACCATCACATTGACGGCCTGATCATTGCCAATACCACAGCCGCCCGGCCGCCGGGCCTGCGCAGCAGCGCCCGCGACCAGGACGGCGGTCTCAGCGGCCGGCCGTTGTTGGCGCCTTCGACGGCGCTGCTGGCTGACATGCGTCGTCGTACGGGCGGCCAAATTCCGTTGATTGGCGTCGGCGGCATTGCCAGTGCAGCCGATGCCTACGCCAAGATTCGCGCCGGCGCATCTTTGGTTCAACTGTACACGGCCCTCATTTATCAAGGTCTTGGATTGGTTGCGGCCATCAAACGCGGGCTTGCGACGCGGCTACGGGCGGACGGCTTCGGGACCATTGGCGCCGCAGTCGGCGCCGATGTGCCGCTGCCGCAAGATCATCGCGCGGGTCATTAACGGTCTTTCAAGACGTTGATTCCACTCTGTCTTTCATCGCCGGATGTGCGCTCTGGCGTGACCGTGAGTCCGTTTCGCTTTTTTGACACCCATTATGTCATCGTGATCCAAAGCCTCATCATTGCCGGTGCTCTCGCCCTAGGCGCGGCCGCGGCCAGCGTGTCGATCTTTGTCGTGCCTGCCACGAGCATTGCGCCACTGGCTTTCGGTATCAGCGTGACGCTCGCCGGCGCCTTGATCGCCCAATCGCTTGGCCATCGGTACCGGGCCCGCCATATGGCTGCCCGCCTGAATCACTTGGGCGTCGAAGTCAAGAAAACCACGACCAAGCTTAGCGCGTTGCGCAGTGCGTTTGACGAGTTGATGGCGGACTATGAAGCAGCGCGCAGCCGTGAAACGGAGCATGCCAGCGAACTGCGCGAACTCGGGCGATTGGTTGGTCAGATGGCGCAAGCCGGTCAACCCCGCGCCGGCGCGGTCAAGGCGCAACAGGCTGGCGCTCTGCCGGCGCGGGCGACCCCTTACGGTCCGCGCTCTGGTCTTCGCGCAGGATCACAAAGCATGGCGAACGAGACAACGACGGTCGCAGCGCCACAGGCGCCGCCACTGTTGCCGGGCGCCACGGTCGGTATTTTGTCGCTGCCATCGGCGCCGCAACCCGTGATCGAATTGCCGCCCGCCGAACGTCTGTCCGAGCCGGTACCCGAAGACGCCGATCAAGTCGAGCGCATTCGTGAAGCTCTGTTGCGCCATCGCATCGATCTTTTCGTCCAGCCGGTCGTGCGTCTGCCCAATCGCCGGGTCGCGTTTTACGAGGCCTATTCGCGGTTGCGCGCGCGTGACGGGTCGCCGATTCTGCCCGAGGCGTTCATCGATCTGGCCGAAACCACAGGACTGATTACCGATATCGACAATATGCTGCTGTTCCAATGCGTGGAACAAATCCGCCGTGATGTGGAACAGGGTGTCGACGGCTGTTACTGCTGCAACATTTCCGCGCGGACCTTGGCCGACAACGCCTTCTTCCCGCAATTCGTCGCGTACCTCTTGGCCAATGAATCGCTATCGGAGGCGTTGCTGTTCGAACTGCCCGAGCATGACTTGGGGCGATTGTCCGAGCGGGCGGCCCATCAGTTGCGCCGTTTGACCGCGGCACGCTATGGCTTTGTGCTCGATCATGTGACCGCACCAAAGTTGGATCCGGAAGCTTTGGCCGGCGCGCGTTTCTGTTATGTCAAAGTCGACGCGGCGCTGCTGCTACCGGAAATTGGGGCCGAACCGGCGGTCGATGTCCGCTATCTCAAGGAAGAACTGGACATCCGCGGCATCGGGCTGATTGTCGAAAAAATCGAAAGCGAGCAAATGCTGCTCGATCTGCTCGATTTCGACATTGACTATGGCCAGGGCTATCTGTTTGGTGAGCCGCGCCGCAGCCGCTAACACCTCTCGTTCCTAGCCATGAATACGCCGATGAATGCGACAGTTGCCGCTTCCATAAGCCTGCATGCCGATGTGGCGTCGTTTGCCGATCGTTATGATGGTTTCATCGTTGATATCTGGGGCGTGGTGATGGACGGCCAACAGCCTTATCCGCGCGCCCGCGACTGTCTGCGTGCATTGCGCGCGATAGACAAGCAGGTGGTGCTGTTGTCGAACGCCCCGCGCCGATCGGCGAAAGTGGCGGCGCGGCTGCGGTCGATCGGCGTCGGTGATGACTGCTATGACCACATAATTTCGTCGGGTGAGGCAACCCGCGCGGCCATCGCTACCGGTTCGGTGGTGGGTCTCGGGTCGCGCTTTGTGTTTCTCGGCCTGGATGACGATGGAGACTTGCTCGACGGCCTGGATTATCAGCGGGTCGATACACCTGCGGCCGCCGATTTTTTGCTGTTGACTGGGCCCAACGCCGACCACGACCGCGACGGCGATCTGGGGCACTATCAGCCCTTGTTAGACGAAACCTTGACGGCTGGTTTGCCCCTGGTGTGCGCCAACCCGGATCATATCGTGGTGCGGCGCACCGGCGCGCGAATCATGTGCGCCGGCGCCATCGCCGCCCGTTACGAAGAGATGGGTGGTCAGGTGCATTGGTTCGGGAAGCCCCACGCGCCCGTTTACGACGCGTGTTTCCGCACATTTGGCGCGCTTGATCGGTCGCGAATCCTGGCGCTGGGCGACAATCTGGATACCGATATCGCCGGCGCCGCCACGGTCGGCGTGGATACGGCCTTGGTACTCGGCGGTGTTCTCGCCGAGAAACTCGGCATTGCGTGGGGCGAAAATGCCCCCGTCGACGCCATCGCGCCACTTTGCGCCGCGCGCGGCGTCATGCCCACGCACGCGATACCGGCGTTGTTCTGGCACGCCGAATAAACTTATGAGCCCACGAATTATGGGTAAGCTATCGGATGCAGCACGATGCTGGATGCGGGTGCTATGACGCGGTCGCGGTACCGCTTTCCGTGACTGCCGGCGCCAGGGCCGAAATCGGGCCGCGCAGGTGAACATCACGCTGCGGGAATGGGATCTCGATATTGTTGGCACGAAACACCGCGTCGATTGCGCTGTTTAACGCGCTGCGCGTGCGCAAGCTCATCAGCGCATCGGGAATATAGGCGTGGAGAACAAAGCTCAAAGCGCTATCACCGAATCCCAAGAAAAAGGCGGCCGGTTCGGGTCGCCGCAAGACGGCGGGCGTGTCGTGCGCGCACGACACAAGTAGTTCTTTAACGCGCGCGATGTCGCTGCCGTAGGCGACGCCGATCGGAATATCGAGCCGCGCCTGGCGGTCTTTCAGGGTCCAATTCATGACCGTTCCGGAAATCAACTCGGAATTGGGAATGATCACCGAGGCGCGCTGCCAGGTGACAATTTCGGTCGCGCGCACACTGATCCGTTTGATCAAGCCTTCTTGATCGCCGACGACCACCCAGTCGCCAACCTTGATCGGTCGCTCGATCAGCAAAATCAAGCCGGAGACGAAGTTGTTGACCACATTCTGCAAGCCGAAGCCGATGCCCACCGACAACGCACCTGCGATGATGGCGAAGTTTTCAAAACTGACCCCGAGCGATGATGTTGCGACCAATGCCGCGACAACAAATCCGAAATATCCGAACCCGGTGCGGATTGCGTTTTGTGCACCCGAATCCAGGCCGGTTTGCGGCAACAGGCGGCGTTCCAACAGACGCTGTATGATCCGGGTGCCGACAACAAAGGCCAAGAATACCAACCCGGCATAGGCAATCGCGGCCAACGAGATATGCGTTTCACCAATCGTGAAGCCGAATAGGGCCGTGTCCAACGCCCGCTTTAGATCCTCAGGTGCGACACCCCAAATCACCAGGGCGCCGAGTCCACCGACGACCAGCAGGGTCGTATCGATCGCCGTGACCAACCAAAACGCTGCCCGTTGTCGTTTTTCCGCACGCGGCAGCAGGGTTGAGCGAACCAGCCGCAGATGATCCGATTGCGACGTCATCAGACCGTGGGTCATCTCGCGCATCAATTGGTGGACGGTCCACAATGCCATCACCAACGCTGCTGACAAGACCAGGCTGTAAAACAGCCAATTGGCCAATGCCTTGAAACCCGCCGCGACAATCAACGGATTACACAACACCAGGGCCACGGCGGCGAAACGCAGGATCCGCCACCAGCCCCAGCCGCCAGCGTCGTCCTCGGCATGTTCGGCGTCCGTTTTGGGCGCGGAATCCGGCCAGAAACGACGCGCCAACAAAGGCAACAACGCCAACGCCACCACCACGCGCAGAAGGAAATCCGAGATTGTGGTGATCTCAGCTGGGATCCGCAGTTCGGGCGCCGCATAGTGGAGAAACAGAGCGATACCGAGCAAGACGCCGAACCAACGCAAGCGACGATGAAAGGCACGCGCATCGTGATCCGCCAAATTGACAAACAGCCATTGTGCACCGGCGGGCGCGAACACGGCGCGGGCGCCGGCCAGCGCAACGAATACGATGGCGCCGACCCCCAGTGCAGTGGCGATAATTCGCAACTCGTGCGGCGTGACAATTTGCATGGCTTTTATGGCCCCAAACACGAACAGTGCGGCCAGCACGGGCATCAATCCACGGGCGACCGTGTCGACCAACGCGGCGACAACGCGGCGCAGATAGGAAGGCGTCTCGACGCGTGGGTCCTGTCCGAAATAGCGCGCTAGGGCGCGCCGCGCCGGCCAGGCCAGAATGATTGCAATCACCAAAGCGCTGAATACTGCCACTGAAATGCGCTCGGTCGGCACGGTCATGCCGATCTCGATGAGTCGCCGCCCCAATGTCGCCGAAGCGTCCGCGAGCAGTGGCGCCAGCTGGGCAAGTCCGGTGAGCCAGACCCGCGGTAGCAGCAACGACGTGTCGCGGGCGACAAGGTCCTGTGCGCGGCCGCGCGCGTCCTGCTCAAGTGCGGACCGGCGGATGAGGTCGGCCTTCGCGGTGAGTATGTCGACGCGTTTGACCTGGCTGTCATGATACGCCACCAGTCCCTGGAGTTCATGACGCTGCTCGCTGATGTCCTCTGATTCGCGCGGCTGATCGTCGGCGGGCGGGGCGCCCAACGCCGCCAAGAGAGATCGTTGCTGTGTTAAGCGTGCAGCTGCTGCGATGCGCAGCTGCTGCAATTCACTGAGGCGCTTTTGCAGGCGCCGTTTGACACGGCCAAGTGCTGCGGCGTCGGGGCGGCCGAACTCCAGCAAGGTTGCGATTCTGTCGAGTTCGCTTTCGATCGCCGCAAAGCGCACCGTCACATCATCGCTATCAGACAATGTCGGCTCGGCTTCAACCGGCGCCGGCACCGTAATCTCGACTTGGGCCGGAGCCTGACTCCAAGCCAGCCGAACGCCGGTTGAGGCAGCCAACTGGGAGACGACAACCGCCACGACCAAAACAACAGCATATGACAGGTTTGGCGTTTTCAAGGACATCTCCATCTCGGATTCGTGACCGCCCAGATTCGAACGCGGACAAACGCGAAGCCGGCCGCGACCAAGACACGCGAGGCGAGCGCGGTGCTGATCGATCTTCATTTCAGGCAAACGGCGCAGTCAACGGCAACGGGCGATCAAACGCAAGGGTCTGTTGTTGAACATTCTTGGGACAAATCGGGCCATGGCGGCGGTCTTCTGGAGCCGACACGAGGCGTTCACGAAACCATCAGCGGCGCGTAACGCGTTGCCGACTTTCTTGCGTTGCTAAGAAGTTGAGTCCATCGCCGCGGTCTCGGCGCACGAGTTCGCGGTTTCGCCGGCCGTTCAGGTTCTGAACGGTCGTTCCAATGCGTTCGAACCACGGCTATTGCGACGCGATGCTGGCACGGTCTTGACGCCGCGTCTCGGCACGTCGGTCACCGACATACTCTGTTGCATCGTTGTTTTGTGTCACGCGGGCTTGATCGTCGCGGCGCTGGCGCAATTTGGTGATATTGAAACCTTTGACGCGCACCGAGCGTCCGTGGTGTTCGACCGTTGCGACATGTTCGCTGTCAAAGAACAGGGCGCTTCGGCCCGTACGCCCGTCGGCCATCGACTATGCGCGACCACCGATCAGCTGCTTGTTTGCCACATGGTGCCCGTTGGGCCATGGCTGTCGCGTAGGGGGGCAGCCTGCGTCGGGTTGTGATGCCGCAAGAGCCGGCCTATGGTCCGGTGATGTCCAGCACATCCGATATTGAACCGGGCGCGAACGTGCCGCCGGCCCTGTTTGCGTTTTTCGAGGCGATGCCGCGTCAGGGGCCGGGATCGGCGACAGTGACACGCGCGTTACTCGATCGCTTTCGCGACCAATTGCCGTCTGAACCGGTCGCGGCCGATATGGGCTGCGGTAACGGCGCCGCCGGGCTGGTGCTGGCCGCGAGCGGCGCCCAGGTCACAGGTATCGATATCCATCAGCCCTTTTTGGATCAGTTCGCCGCGGCGGCCGCGGACCGCGGCCTTGGCGACCGGGTGGTGACCCGGCGGGCCAGTATGACCGCAAGCGGGCTTGACCGGGCCAGCCTCGATCTCGTTTGGTCTGAAGGTGCGGTCTTTACCGTCGGGTTCGACACGGCCTTGGCGGCGTTCGAACCGCTTCTGCGATCAGGCGGCCTGGTTGTCGTGTCGGAGTGTGTTTGGTTGCAGGCGCATGTGCCCGATACATTGCGCGCGTTTTGGGACCGCAACTACCCGAACATGCGCACTGTCGGCGGCAATATTCGCGCCGCGGAAGGTGCCGGCTATCGATTCCTGCACGCGGAACTTTTACCGGCGGCGGTGTGGGAGGCCGAGTTCTATCAACCGATGGAACGGCTGATGTCTAAACAAGCGGCCGGCGCGGCACCCGATTTGATCGAACTGTTCCGCGAACAACGCGACGAAATGGACATGTTTCGCCGTTTTCATCACCTGTTCGGGTATGTGTTCCATCTATTCGTGAAGCCTTGACGCGTCGACCGTGCCAAGCCGGCTGTGCAGCCAGAGGCCGGCGGGGAGATGTTCGAGCCCGTCAATGTCAATACGTGGCCGCCATCCCCGCGATTGCGTAATGCGCGCACACGTCCCCAACCATCCTCCAGTCTCAGACGATAGTGTCGCCTTGCCCAGAGCACGAGTTGATCACGACAGCGCTCACAAATGTCCGAATCTCCGCGCCCCGGTGACACACGGACGGATGTTGCCGTAGCATACCGTCGGTGTTCTGTTTTACGTGGGAGGTTAAGAGAAACAATGGCGTTGAAACGTATGGTGCTGGAAATCGGCAGCGGCAATGATCTGCATGGTGGCGACTACACCAAAGCAGCGGTCCGCGCGGTGCAGGATGCCATTCATCACAGCTCGCTAAGTCTCATTCGTTCGATGAACCTCGACGCGGAGGCCATGCATGTCGACGTAACGGTTGGCGTACAACGGCCCGACAAAGTCGATACATCTGCGGTTAGAGTGGCCTTGCCCCATGGCCAAGTCACAGTCAAGGCTGTCCAAGGCGGCTTGGACGTGGCCCATGACGATGGCGCCGACGTTGCGGTCATCGCCAGCGCCGCCATCGTCGTTAGCGTCGCGCTGCCGTAGCGGGACCGACGCCCAGCATGGCGTGATCGAGCGGCCGCTGTCCCGGCGGTACTGTGGCTGTCACTACCGCCCATTCGCCGTTGAGCCAAGCGAGCAGTGTGTCCCGGTTGAAACGCCAATGGCGCCCGATACGCCGCGCTGGCCCAGAAACAAGAAAGCAAAAAGAACCGGAAATGCCTAGCCGGGCCCGCGCGACCGACGAGTCGCCATCGCGCTATCTGAATAAGTCGGGGAAGCGCACGAACGGGTTGCCCACGTCCAGCAACTCGCGCACCGTCATAATTTCCAGTTGGCCCGCGTCGCTATCCGAAAGTGCCAAGGGCATTTTTTTGTCCGGCAGCCCCGACTTCGGCTCAACGACGAAGATAATTCCTTTGTCTTCTTCCCGAAGCCAAGATTCCAAGAACACATAAGCCGGCATACGGATATTGCCCCGCGACGGATCGGCGAGAAAGACGCGGTTATCCTTGACGCCGCGCAAGACCGCGAAATGCTTGTAACCGCGTGGCTCAATGAAGACAATTACGGGGCCGCGCAATTTCTGCAACGAGTCCGCCGCGATTCGAAAGCCCTGTGCGTTGTAGCCAAGTGCGTGCGCGACCCTCTGCAGGTCAAGCAGAGAAAAGCCTTCCTTTCGGCTCACCGCTTCCTGTTCTTCCGACAAGACCTCGAAGAGCTGGTTGAGAATATCGCGCTCGGTGATATCCACACCAAAGCCATAGCGCAGGATCGTGGCCAATGCCGCCGCGCCGCAGGAATAGTCAAAGCGCTGCCGGACCAGGTTGGCGTCACGCAGTTCGGTCATCGACCGAAGCGGCACATTCAGCCGGTTGCCGCCGCCGATCTCGATATTGGCAGCATAGCCCGGCGCGGCAGCCACTGTTAAGGCCACCGCTAAAGCAAGGCCCAAGGCCGCGCAATGACCGAAACCACGATCTGCCATGGCTTGTCTCGTATGAATTTCGTGACGCCGTGTGATCGCATGGTCGTGTGCCGCCGTCAATGTTTGTCGTTGAGGCGACCTGGCACAGATCTGGCGTCATCGTGGCCCATGCTTATCGCAAGGTGCGTGCAAACCAGGGGAGGCAGCGCGCCCCTGGTGAGACTTCGGCGGTTGCGGATCGCTCAATTTTCACAACAGGTTGGACGTGGGCAGTTGAGTCAAACCCCGCGCAATGCTTTGGGTCACCGAACCGATTTGGCGGCACAGCCGCACTGGGGTGTATTTTGCCCAAGCGTCAAGGGGATTCACTGGTTCTGTCAGCAACCCCATTCGCTAGAACGAAGACTGCATTGGATCGCCGCAAGGTACGGCCCTTGCGCGATCATGCGTATGCCCTACGCGATCGGACGTTGGGGTCGAGCGCGCCGCGGGTCTTGCCCATATCTTCACCGGTCGTGGGGCTGGCTTCGAAACCTGCAATCGTCGTGAACCGACAGTTCGTCGCGCTTTGATCAGAGGGGGCTCGATGGCGCATCGTCGGCAACGGCCGTCCTCGCAGCGAAAATCAAGGCCATCCCTGCGAACGCAGCAATTGACTTGATGTGCATAACGTTCCCTTTCCTTGGAATTACAACTGTTTGGAGGGTGTCGCGTTTGGCGGTGTCGTTTCCCCTTTGTTTGGTTGTGTGAAGTTGTTCACACATGCACAACACGTGGCGGTTTAAGAAAAGGGTTAGCTGAGCAAGGTAATTTTGTCGTGGTGTCTGTATTCTTGGCGACCCGGCACGACGCAAACGTCAAATCGCAATTCGTCTTACGTGTCTCTGGCACCGACGATGCCCTGTGAACCAATTCACAGACGGGTGTGTGATCATGCGATACAACCACAAGACTTTCATGGATAAGCAAGCAATGGATGTGGTGCGATGATTATGGGTAAAGACCTTAACGATGCGGTCCACGGCTTATCGGTCGCTTTGGCCGCTTTGGCACATACTTTGGATGAAAGCGGCGCCTTGCCGCGGGAGAAATTCCAAGAGTCGTTGCGCACCGCTTGGCTCGCCATGCCCGAAGACGACGCGCTCAGCGAGAAGGGCGCGGTTTTTGAGACGTTGCTTGACGCGTTGGACGCACCGGTCGCCACTTCATAGCAGCGGCGAGACCGAGCGATGGCCGATCAGCCATCGCTGTGGATTTTTGATGGCATTGTCGCCGGGCCGAATCGAACTAGCGCATACTGATTTGATTGCCAAAATCGGCTCGACGCGTCGCGCGCTCGCGATTGCGTGACATCCGAAGCAGCGGGTCCACAGAAAACAAGCGAAATCGGTTTTGTTGGCGATCCGGCGCGGCAATCCACGTGAGGGGTGCCGCGACGCGATGCTTGCACACTAGGCATGGCGTTGGACAACCTGGCCGACCGTGCCATCGTTGCGGCTGGTTCTGTCAGACTCCAAACGCGCGCCATGTCACAAGGGCCGAGAGTTCAGCCGCGTGGCGGCGGGCCCGGCGGCGCAGTGCCGCTCATCGCAATGTTAAATGTGCCGCGGCCGACTCCGTCAGCTCGGAGATCGCCGACATCGACAACCAACATCTCTCTAAGACCCTCGGGTACGGACTGCAAGAGCAGGTCCGTGTCGTTAAGCGACTCGCCGGCAAAATACATTTGCGTGGTCAGCGTCGGGGCAAACGTTTGATGCACTTTGAAATGGATATGGGGCGGTCGCGTCCAGTTCTCGACTGGGCCGAAATCGACCGGATAGGGACCGGGCTTAACGGTGAGAAACCGATAACGGCCGTCTTCGTCTGTGGCCAGGCGCCCATAGCCTTGGAAGTTGGGGTCGCGCGGCGCGGGATTGGGGTCGCGCGGATGATCATAGCGGCCGGCGGCGTTGGCCTGCCACACTTCCAAGACTGCGTGGGGGACTGGTCGGCATTGCTCGTCAAGCACGCGGCCTACGATTTCCACAACCGTGCCGTCCGCGCGGCCCGAACCGGCCGCGACATTGGTCAGGTCCCAATCCTCGTCCGGCGTGACCAACGGATAGAACGGGCCGGTCATCTGGGTTGGTGTCACCTTGCAGGCTTGCGCGAATCCTCGGACTGGCGGCAGACCGACAGCAACGCTCGCCAATCCGGCGCCAATGCCGCCCAGCACCCGTCGCCGCGTTTGCATGGATTGTGTTTGTCGGCCGGGCGTGACAGCGCGCGATATGGTCATTGTGTCCGCCTCATAGCTGTTGACCTTTGTTCATCAAATCATTTCGCCGATATCGCTGTCACCGATCCATGTCAGACCGCCCAAGCTCGACGCCGACAAAAGGCGGAAACCATCGCCCAATCGAATGAGGCCAAGGGCGCCGCCAAGGGCGCCGTATGTCACAGCGCGGCGCGGTGGCACAATTTTGTCTTGGAATTGGCGTTTGGCGCAAGATCCGATTCCACGCAAACTCCGTCCTCATGATGCCTTTGACGATTTTGCGTTTTTCGACCTCAGCGATGCCAGGTTGCCGTCGCCCTTCGTCGCGGCCGACATATCCGTTTCGCAGCGGTGCGCGAAGTTCATTATGGTCAATAGTGTGCTATGTATATGGGGGTGGTGCCCATCAGCCATCAAGCACCGGGCTTGCAAAACCCAAATATGCACGCCTGTGTCGATGCGCCCCGGCGACACTTGGCCGTGGCGGGCTCCGCCGGTCGGTGGGTCGCGCCCCGAGTCGCATGACAGCTTCGGCATAGCACGGCGAAACGCGCACATCGAACCTCTCACTTTTTGGACATAACATGGCAACTGCCTCGACGCGACTCACTGCCGTTGTTCCCTGCTATAATGCCGAGCGCTATCTGGCCGATGCGCTCAACTCTGTTTTTGCGCAATCCCTGCGCCCCACGCAGGTGATCGTCGTCGACGACTGTTCAACCGATGCATCGCTAAGTATTGCTAGAAAATATCCGGTGGAGATCTTGCGGACGGTGCACAATGTGGGCCCAGCGGCGGCCATGAATCTTGGTGCGCAGCACGCCAAGAACGATTGGCTCGCGTGGTTGGCAGCTGACGACACCTGGGACCACAATCATTGTCAAACAGTGTCTCAACTCTTGGATCAGCATTCGGACGCGTGCGTGGCGTTTTCTGCCGTGCGGTTCGGGGGCAACAAATCCGGAACGTGGGGGCCCCGCCTACCGGCGGGTGTGGCGGTTGAAGCCTTTTGGGATTGCTTGCGCGAGACGGTGGTGCCGGGGATCACAGCCATCGTCCGTCGCGATGCCCACCATGCCATTGGCGGCTTCGACGAACAAATCCGCTTCGCCTCGGATTTCGATTTCTGGTTACGCTTGGCGCAGCACGGTCGGTTCGTCTGCACCCATGCCGTCACCGCCACGTATCGTTGGCACGAGCAACAAATCAGCCAAAAACCGCGACGGCAATGGCACTCCGTCTACTTGACCCGCTATCGGCTGTGGCGCAATGCTTTGGATGTGGGCGACAAAGAATTCGCAGCGCGCATCGAAACGGTCATGCACGATGCCTGGGAACATGATCTCGGGTGGGCTTGGGATCAACACGCCATGGCCGATTTGCGCTATTTGCTGTCGATGCGCATGTTGATGCCGCCTGCGCATCGTATCTTGTGGCTATGGGTGTTGCGTGGGATGGCGCCGACCCCCATGAGATCGGCGTGGTCTTTGATCCCGCAGCGCACGCGCGCGCGCCTGGTGCCCGGCTGGCTCGCGCGGCGCACGCCGGCATCGGACGGGCATCATCTTGATGGGCGACAAAAGATTTTCCGGTCACAAACATCGTAAGGGATCGCCAACCCGCGACGACGTCGCCCGGTTGCGGTGCGTCCCATGAAACGATTGACTGAAAGGCCGCGCGAATCGAACGCTCCGGCAGGGCGGTTCAATATTGTCGGACAATGCTCTCGGCGTTTCGGGAGCGCGTTGCTTCGGTCAGTTGATCCAGCAGATCAACGACGTCTCGCGATGCCTTCTCCATTTGTTCAAATTCCGTCCGCGCTTTGTCGCGGTCGTCAGATTTGTGGTGCCGCGCCGAAGCCTTACCATGGGAATACACACGACTATGGGGGTCAGCCAATTCTTCCTCTTTCAGACTGTTTAAGCCAACCAACATTTCGGCAAGAGTCTTCTTCCACAGGAAATGATCCGACTTTGCCCTATGCTGAACGTAATTTCGGATCGCAGGCTTCTCCAGGTTCAAAAACTGTTCATTGACCAACGATTCGGATTGACCGACCGCTTCGATCGTTTGTGCGACGTTGTTTTTGGTTCGTGCCGCGATCGTTCCGACGATAGCCAGACCTTTCGATATTTCCTTTGTCGCTTGGGTTTGCTCGGAAACCGAAGCGTTAAACTCAAGCGAGCGCTGTGCGCTGGACTGAACGCTATTCCCGATGACACGGAATTCATTGCCAACCGCGTCGATAAGCGCCCGACCTTTGTCAACCGTCGTTGCACACTCCTCCATTGCGGCTTCAAACTCCGACATCTCAATTTGCGGCGAGCGGATTTTCTGTCGAATGTCGTCGGATGCCGCGTGTGTTTGGCCGGCGAGGCCCTTGACCTCGGCGCGAGATCGATGGGCTCCGACTCTTCGGGTCTGCAACATGCGATACACGACGACATGTCGGCCCAACAAATAAGGATACGCCGTGACCAACAAACTTATCGGTATCTCTTGCGTCGTCGGTGCGGGCGTGGCGTTTACGACCAACGATATGGCGATCAAGTGGCTGAGCGACGAAAATCCCCTGCATCAAATCGTTCTGGCGCGCGCGTCAATCGCGCTCTTGCTGACATTGGCCATTTTGGTGCCCTTAGAGGACGGCTACCGCAATCTATTGACTTCCCGGTGGTACCTTCACTTGCTACGTGGTGTCGTGATTGTCATCGCCAACATGGCGTTCTTTCTCGGCCTGGCCTCCCTGCCCCTGGGGGACGCAACGGCAATTTTCTTTGTCGCACCGCTTTTTATTACGGCTCTATCGGCGCTCCTGCTGTCGGAAAAGGTGGGGCCGCGACGTTGGGCGGCGGTATTGGTCGGGCTGGTCGGTGTCCTCGTCATGCTGCAGCCGGGCCGCGCCGCTTTTCAATGGGCGGCACTGTTGCCGCTCGTCGCTGCGTTCTGCTACGCCGTCATGCAAATCCTGACGCGAACCCTGGGGACAACCGAGAGCGCGTCGACGATGGCCGCGTACATCCAAATATGCTTCGTGATGGTCAGCGGCACGTTTGGACTTATTTCGGGCGATGGCGCCTTCGCGACACCTGATGCCGGCCCCCAAATGGAATTTCTCCTCCGTGCCTGGATTTGGCCCGGGCCATATGATGCGATGGTGATGGCCGGTATTGGCGTCTTGGGCGCGACCGGGGCGTATCTTATCAGCCAAGGGTATCGCATCTGTGAGGCCGGTCTGGTCGCACCGTTTGAATACACCGCCCTTCCTCTGGCAGTCTTTTGGAGCGTTCTGGTGTGGCGGGAATGGCCGGACGCCGTCACCTGGATCGGCATCGCGCTGGTCTGCGGTGCCGGGCTTTATGTGCTCTATAGAGAATCAGCACGCGGCCAGAAAATCGTCCTTCGCCGGCCGCTGATTCGAAACCGATAGGGGGCTATGTGAAAAAAATGAAACCTTGTCATGACAACGGCTGAACGCCGGACCCACTGCACGCGCCACGACAGTGCGGTTGCGCCAGAAAACGGACCGCTTGGACGATCTTGGCCACGATGCCCCGGTTCTGGACGCGATTTTCTAAGGTACGGTAGCTGCGGCAATCGTTGGAAAAGGCCCTGAGGCATACGGCCCGCCGCAGCAAATTTGTTTGTATGCCGTGCTAACAAGCGTTTCTAACCGTTGGTCAGGCCGTCGTCGCCGTAGCGTGTCGCCGGACCTTGGCCGCCCGGGCCCAGACGTCCGTCAGCGCCGAAATGGCCTGCGCCGGGGACGTAATTGAACTCCACGCGAATGCCGTCGGGGTCTTCAAACAGGATCGAGTAGTAGCCCGGCGCAAAATGCTCGCCAAGCTCCGGCCCATGAATGATTTTTGCGTTCAGTTCTCCTGCAACAAACGCGTAGATCGTATCAACGTCCTCTTTCGATCGCGCGCGGAAACAAAAATGGTGGAGGCCGGGCGCATCCTGATCAAATGGCTGCGCGCGTTTGTCAGGTGGCGCACCGCGAACCAGAATGCCTGTCCGGCTGCCGATGCAATAAACCGCGTCGTCACTGCGCAGCAGCGTCTTCATGTCGAGAAAGTGGCACAGGCGTTCCCAAAACGGGATACAGACATCAGGAGTCCTGACCGTCAGTTGAATGTGCGCTATGCCGTTCACTTGGACAGTCATTTTGCCTCCCGCCGAGCCGCCGTGTGACTGGTTGTATGTGCCGCTCTATACAGTGCGCTAGGACCTGGCGACCCACTGCCCATAAACCGGATACTGACTGCAAATAACCTCGATATATGCCGGCCGGCCCTCGTCATTGGCGGCCAAGGCGTCTTGAATGGCGCTTGCAAGCTGACCCGGCTGATCGACCCGCTGCGCGAACAGCCCCAATTCGCCGATGGCTTTCGAGCTGTCGATTTGGTCATGGCCGACGACTTGATATGTGTAGGGATCGTGGCCTTCCCCCCAGAACCCAGGACCGTAGCCCGCGAAGCCGCCGTTGCTTATGTGCAAAATGGTCACGCCGATGCGCTCACGCACAGGCACTTCCAGATTGCCTAGCATGTAGCCGACACCGGCGTCGCCGGTCACAGCGATGCACTGACGCTGCGGAAACGCGATCTTGGCGGCCAGCGCGGCCGGTAGACTGAAGCCCAATGTCGAGACGTTGCCCCAACCCAGAAAGCCTCTTGGGATCAGGGTGTCGTATACGGTGCTGAGCTGGTCACGGGTGTTGCCGGAATCATGGGTCACAAAGGACGCCTCGGGGTCCAGGATCTCAGCCAACTCCTTGTAGACCCGATAGGGGTTGATGGGTGTTTCGTCGCGCGTCATCGCCTCGCGATATTTGGCAAGCCCGGCGGACCGGCTGGCCCCGACATCGGCCGCCACCGTTCCTGGCGGCCGGCCGGCATCGCCAGTACGTGCGATTAATTTTGCATTCAACGATTGTAACGCTAACCGGGCATCGCCCAACACGGCATGGGTCACCGGGTGCATTTTGTTGACATGTTGTTCATCTATGATGCACTGCACGATGGTCTTGCTGGCCGCGTTTGGAATGCCGTGTGAGAAACGACCGGGGGACAAACTGGAACCGAGCCCGAACACCAAATCGCAGTTGTCAAGATGTTCGGTGACGTGATCCCCGCGCACACCGACGAACAAGGGATGATCTTCGCGCAGAATGCCTTTGGCCTTTAGTGTCACGACCACCGGCGCGTTGGCGAGCGTGACGAATTGTGCGAATTCCTCTGCCGCTCCTGCATAGATCAGTCCTTCACCCGCGTAAATAAGCGGCCGCGCCGCGGCGAGTAGATGGTCAATGGCGGCGTCGATATCGGCGGGATCGGGTGCGGTTTTCCAGCCCTTGACCGGTTGGTAGGGATCGGCCGAAAGATCGAAGGTCGCGTCGGCTTCAGGCACAGCGAGCACCACCGGGCCGGGTCGCCCGCTGCGCAGCTGCGTGAACGCGCGGCGCATGAACTCCGGCACCCGTTCCGGTTTGTCGATATATCCGTACCATTTGGACACGGACTTCAAACTGGCGGTCAGGTCAAACTGACTGTTCTCGGAACTGCCGGCCGGCACACCGTCGGTGAGGCAGAGCACCGGCGAGCCGTCTTCGTAGGCCTGCGCGAGCCCGGCATAGGCGACCTGCAGTCCGGCCGCGTTGACCCCACCTTGGACCGTGCAAACGCCAATCCTTTGCCCCGCCGTCACGCGAGAAAATGCGTCGGCGAGTGCGACGGCGTATCGGTCGTCACGCATCATCAACAGCCGCACGCCTTCGCGACCAAGCGCGTTATTCACCCTGCACACGGGAAACGTGGAGACCCAATCGATGTTCTCTTGTTTCAGAATTCGCGCGATGGCGGTCGCGACGTCACCCTGCATTGGCCCACTCCCGGCGTGTATTGTTGGCTGTGCGGTGCCCTACATGTCTGACCGCGGCGCGCTCAGCAAGGTTTCGATCCGGTCCTCGGTCACGCCGACGGTCGCCGCCGCCGCACAGATCCCGGCCCACGTTTTGTCGGGCAGCGGGATGCCGTCGCGCGTGCGCGCGGCGCGCATTTTGATCTCGGGCTCGCCAGGCATCAGCACCTCGCCACCGGCCTGAACCGGGCGTGCCGACTTAGCGAACGTGACGTAGCGCGCCACCTCTTGCGCAAAATCGTCCGCCGCGTCGAAGCGTGCCGCCGCCATATAGATTGACAGCATATTGTTAGCCAACTTCGGCTCACCGGGCCGCGCCGCGCCGCCGCCGGTTAGCGCGCCGGCCAGCATCTCGCACATGATGGCGAGCCCCGAACCCTTGTGCAGACCCATGGCGCGGATCGCGCCTTGGCCGGTGCGTTCGGCGGGTGGTTTGCCGTCCACAAACGGGCCGTAAATCACTTCCGGGTCCGTTGTATAGCTGCCGTCCGGACCGACAAAGGCGCCTTCGGGCAGCGGCTTGCCGCCGCTGATCGCGACCAACACCTTGCCCTCGGCCACGATCGAAGTTGCGAAATCGAGAATCAGGGGGGGCGCCTTCTCGCGCGGCACGCCGATGACGAACGGGTTGGTCGACATGCGGGCCTCGCTCGCGCCGAACGGAGCCACGATCATGCCGATGCCAGAGGTGTTGACGAAGTGGACCGAAATCATGCCGTGACTGGCGGCAAGCTCGGCCCAATCGCCGACCCGACCGAGATGTGCGGCGTTGCGCAGGCCGACCACCGCGACGCCGTGCGCCTTTGCTATTTCGACACCGCGCAAGACGGCCTGCTCGCCGACGGTCTGGCCGAAGCCGAATGCGCCGTCGACCACGGCAAAAGCGCCGCCGTCGATCACGGTCTCGATCGTGCGGCCCGGAACCACGTCACCCTTACGCACGGCGTTGACGTAACGCGTGGTGCGGACCACGCCGTGGCTGTCATGGCCGACCAGATTGGCGTCGACCAAATAGCGTGCGACACGGGCCGCCTCCTCGGCGGTCACGCCGGCGGCCGCAAAGATCGCGCCGACCACGCGGCGCAACGGGTCTGCTTGTATGGTGCGGGTCACGTCTGCCTCGTCTGCGAAGTTGGGGAATCCCGATTCGGTCCATGCTTATGCGTGGAGTGTGGATCGAACCGGCTTGATGCGCAATTGGCTAGGTTTATTTCGGTGACAGTTTACTAAATACACAAAATATTGACACCCAGGGAATCGGTCCGCGAGATATGGCGTATGCAGGAAAGTGTCACCGAAACGCGGACTGTCATGCGGCCGTCAGCTGCGTTGGTGCCCCCAGGGAGACTCGAACTCCCACGTCCTTGCGGACAACAGATTTTGAGTCTGCCGCGTCTACCAATTCCGCCACAGGGGCTGGGTCGCTTCGCGTGAAGTGGGCGCATGATAGCCAGGCGCGGTGGGCGGTCAACCAGCCTGTGCGTAGCACCTTTGCAGGGCCCGCCGAAATCGACCCTGGCGCGCGCCGCTCGCGCGCCGTATTAAGGCGGCCAACCATGTTGCAGCGTTTGTATGATCGCATTATGGCACTCGCCGCCCACCGCCACGCCTTGTGGGGCCTGGCCGGCGTGTCATTCGTGGAAAGCTCGGTATTTCCGATTCCGCCAGACGTCATGCTGATTCCCATGGTCTTGGCGGAACGTCGACGCGCCTGGACCATCGCCGCCGTGTGCACGATCGCGTCGGTGCTTGGTGGTCTGCTCGGCTATCTGATCGGCTTCGCGTTGTGGGAAGCGGTCGGCGCACCCCTGGTCGCTTTGTACGGCTATGAAGACAAGTTCGCCACGTTTACCGGGCACTACAATGAGTGGGGCGCGTGGATTGTGTTCGCCGCCGGCATCACGCCGTTCCCATACAAAGTGATCACCATCGCCAGCGGCGTCGCCCATTTGGACGTGGTGGTCTTTGTCGTGGCGTCGGTCTTGGCGCGGGGGATTCGCTTTTATTTCGAGGCCGGTTTGCTTTATGCCTTCGGCGAACCGATTCGCGGCTTTATCGAACGAAATTTGGCGTTGCTGACGGTGATTTTCACGGTGTTGCTGTTCGCCGGCTTTTTGGTCATCGAGTGGCTGATTTGACGCCGTGGCTATAACACGCATCAATCACCGAGCCGCGTGCGTCGCTATATAAGGACGGTCATGGTTGCACTGAACCAAACAGAATTGAAAACGCGCGCTCTCGACGCGCGATTTTTCTTCACGACGCTGCTGGCCGTTTGTGTGGTGATTTTGGGCTCGGCCTTGCTCAGCCAATTTGTCGGCGGCTTGTTTCCGTGCGAGCTGTGTTTGCTGCAGCGGATCCCCTACGACATTGTCATCCCGATCAGCGCGATCGGCGCGGTCATCGCCTGGCGTCGCGGCCACGGGGCGCCGACACCGCTGTTGATTGCCATGGCCGCGGTGTGCGCCTTGGCGCTGGCCGCGGGTGCCGCCGTGGCCGGGTTTCATGTCGGTGTCGAGCAAGGTTGGTGGCAGGGCACAGAGTCCTGCACCGGCGGCGATGTCGGTCAAGACCTAGATGCCTTGCGCGCCGCGATCCTGGAAGCGCCGGCGGTGCGTTGCGATGAGGTCGCGTTCGAGTTGTTCGGCGTGTCGATGGCCGGATGGAACTTCCTGGCCTCGGTCGGCATGGTCGGCGTGATGACGTGGGTGGTGGTCACCTGGCTGCGGCCGCGGGCGGCATGAGCGACACGCCAAGAGCAACTGGACAGCGCCAAACCGCCGCCGGTCGGATTCCCGGCGACCTCACCAAAGCGCAACTGATCGCGCGCATGATCCGTGTCGATCATGCCGGCGAGTTGGGTGCCACACGCATTTATGACGGTCAACTGGCGGTGTTGCGACGGACTAAAGCCGGCCCAGTCATCCAAGCCATGGCTGATCAGGAACAGCGACATCTGAAGGCGTTCGACAAACTGATGGTCGAACGCCGCGTGCGGCCGACGGTCTTGAGCCCGGTCTGGCACGCGGCTGGGTTCGCACTCGGTGCGGCCTCGGCGCTGCTTGGGTCCAACGCCGCAATGGCATGCACGGAGGCGGTCGAAACCGAGATCGAGGGGCACTACGCCCGACAGGCGGCCTTGCTCGGTGATGACGAGGCGGATCTACGGTCGACCATCGAAGACTTTCGCGCCGACGAAATCGCCCATCGCGATACGGCGGTGGCGTCCGGCGCCGAACAGGCCGTTGGGCATCGGACATTGCGTGGCGCCGTGCGCGCCGGCACGCGGTTGGCGATCTGGCTGTCGGAACGGGTCTGAACAGCACGCGTCATCGTCTGCGCGCAGCCCAGCTCATCGCACGACGCCGGTTGACGGCTCTGTCAAATCGGATCCAACGTGCCAAGTGAACACGCTGCCCTAGGGCTGCAACTCTTGGCATCGGCGCGTCGCTGGAGGACCCGATGAAAATCACAGATGTCACCCTGACGTTGTTCGCTTGGGACGATATTCCCGCCACCGGCTACGGCCATCACACGGGTCGGTTCGAAGGCCAAAGCCAACTTGGGCTGCTGACGATTGCAACTGACGAGGGCGTACGCGGCCACGCTTTCTTGGGCAGCGCCATGAACAGCGCCGCGCATGACGGGGCGGTGCTGATCGCCAAACTCAAACCGATCCTGATCGGCGCCGATCCTCTCGACCGCGAACGACTCTACGATCACATCGATCATCGTCGCCGGTATGTGCCGTTTCGGGGCATCGGCGCGGTTGACATCGCGCTTTGGGATATTGCCGGCAAAGTCGCCAACCTGCCGATTCACCGATTGCTCGGCACTTATCGGCACAGCGTGCCCGCCTATGCCTCGTCGGCCGTATTGGCGTCGGGGGAGGCCTATGCCGAGGACGCGGTCAAGTTTCGCGAAGATAGGTGGGCAGCCTACAAGATCCACCCACCAGCTGAATGGCAACAGGATATCGAGGTTTGCCATGCGGTGCGGCGCGCGGTCGGCGACGACTTTCGGGTCATGCTCGACGCGACCTGGAGCTATAGCTATGAGCACGCGTTGCGGGTCGGTCGCGCCATCGAGGAACTCGGCTTTTATTGGTACGAAGATCCGCTTGCCGACGACGATATTTACAACTGCATCAAGCTGCGCGAGAAGCTCGACATACCGCTGATGGCGACAGAATATTCACCTGGCGGTTTCACGGCCTACGCGCCCTGGATTCTGAACCGCGCGACCGACTATTTGCGCGGCGACGTGGCAGTCAAGGGCGGCATAACTGCAGTGGTCAAGACTGCCCATCTCGCCGAAGCGTTCGGCATGAACTACGAAGTCCATCATGGCGGCAATTCGCTCAACAACTGGGCCAACCTGCACGCCGTCTGCGCGATCAAGAACACCCAGTTTTTTGAGGTGCTGTTGCCGCACGGCGCGCACAAATACGGGCTGGTTGAGGATCTGGACATCGATCGTGATGGTCACGTCCACGCGCCGGACAAACCCGGGTTGGGCGCCGAGATCGATTTCGACCTGATCGAAAAGAAAAAAATCGCCGTCTTGTCGTAGCAACTCCGGCGCAAGCGTGCGCTATACGCGGTCCAATTCCGTGTCCCAATACAGGAAATCACGCCAGCTTTCGTGCAGATAATTGGGCGGATAGCGCCGGCCCATATCCTGCAGCTGGTAGGTGTCCGGCGCGTAAGGCGCCCGCCTCGGCTTAAGCCCACTCTCGGTCGGGGTGCGATTGCCCTTGTTCAAATTGCATCCTGCGCAGGCGGTTACCACATTTTCCCAACTGGTCACGCCGCCACGCGAACGCGGTACGACATGGTCGAAGGTCAAATCACGCGTATCGTATGAGTCGCCGCAATATTGGCAGGCGAAACCATCGCGCAAAAACACGTTGAAACGGGTGAACGCGGGCCTGCGCGTTGCCGGGATATAGCGTTTCAGCGAAATTACGCTCGGCAGACGCAATTGGAACGAGGGTGAGCGCGCAACCTGGTCGTATTCGGCAACGATATTGACGCGATCTAGAAACACGGCCTTGACCGCGTCTTGCCACGGCCACAGCGACAGGGGGAAATAGCTAAGAGGCCGATAATCAGCGTTTAGGACCAAGGCCGGGCAGTTTTCCAAAGACATCGATTTCGCTCATGCACGCGCCGTAGCCCGCTTATACGACACAAAGTTTTGCGCTCCGCAGCACACCTTAACTGGTTGATGTGACAGCAACATGGCCGCGAGCCTATAGGAATCGCCTGAAATCGGCAATGGCGACCCCGGTCGCCTGTAATCACGGTTGCCTTTGCGCGCCAAAACACATGCTCAGAAATCGCCCGCCCGAGGCGAGGCCGCCAGTGTCGATACTATGGCCAAGTCCCGGACAAACATGCCACTCCACCGTCAGTCCGGCGGCGCCGAGATCATCGACCGCTTGATGCAACGCAGCCACCGGCACCACGTCATCGGCGTCACCATGGATCAACATCACCGGCGGCTTTGCGGTGATCTCATTGGCGAGTGATTCCGCCCCGACCAGCGCGCCCGAATAGCCGAGCACGCCGGCAATCGGCAAACCACGGCGCAGGGCGACAAAAAGCGCCATCATCGTGCCCTGGCTAAATCCGACCAAGGCAACCTGGTCGGCCGGCACACCCGTGTCGGCCAAGGCTTGATCTATATACGCGTCGAGAAGCGGCGCGGCACGACGGGCACCTTCCAACATGCCGGCCGGCCCAAAATCACGCAGCGAGAACCATTGATACCCCATCGGTGCCATGTCGCATGGAAAGGGTGCGTTGGGCGACATGAACTGGGCGTCCGGCAAGAGCTGCTCCCAATGCGGCGCCAAGCCGATCAAGTCCTGGCCATCGGACCCCAAACCATGCAACAGGATCACCAGGCGACGCGGCTGGCCGCCGGATCTTGGTTTGCGGATCGGTCCACGAAGCGGCGCGACATTGTCCATTTACGATTCCATCGATTAAGGTGCGCGCCGCGACATTCGGTCGCGCCTGAGGCCTGGCGCAGCACGTACCTCGCGCGGTTCAGGTGCCGCGCGTTATTCTATTGATCTAGCCCGTTATCCGCGACAAGTCTCGCCGCCCGCGCCGTAAAATTCGGGATCATTTCCGTGTCAGAGATTGTGGTCACGCGATTCGCGCCCAGCCCAACGGGATTCTTGCATCTCGGCCACGCGTTTTCGGCGCTATTTGCATGGCGCGCGGCGCGCGCACGCAGGGGGCGGTTTTTGTTGCGGATCGAAGACATCGATCGCGGCCGCTGCCGGCCGGATTTTGAGGCAGCGATTCTGGAGGACCTGTCTTGGCTCGGGATCGACTGGGATGGCGCGGTGCGGCGCCAGTCGGCGTGTATGGCCGACTATGCCGATGCCATCAAGCAGCTTGAGGCACGCGGGCTGTTATATCCCTGCTTTTGTACCCGCGCCGAGATTGGCGCCGAAATCGAAAATGCCGGGGCCGCGCCGCACGGCCCGGACGGCCCGCATTATCCGGGGACCTGCAAGCGCCTTTCGGCCGACCAGCGCGAATCACGGCTGGCTGCGGGCACGCCGTTTGCGCTACGCTTAGACATGAACCGGGCGGCTGACGTGACCGGGCCACTGACCTGGCGCGATGTCGGCAAAGGCGACCAAAAAGCCGTGCCGGACATCGCAGGCGATGTGGTTATCGCGCGCAAGGACACACCAACCAGTTATCATCTGGCGGTCACTCTCGACGATCATATCCAAGGCGTGAGCTTGGTGACGCGGGGCTACGACTTGTTTCACGCCACCCACGTACACCGCGCTTTGCAAGCCCTTTTGGGCCTGGTTGAGCCAGTCTGGCAACACCATCCCTTGATCACCGACTCCAACGGCCGTCGCTTGGCCAAACGCCATCGCGCGATGACCGTGCGCGGTTTGCGCCAAGCAGGCAAGACGGCAGCCGAAGTCCGCGCTATGGTGGGCATGGAGTAGTCTGGCGCAGCTTTTGCGGCAGACGGTTTGACACCTCATAGTTGGGGACCTTGTATATGGCGGAAATCGTTCTCTACGGCAGCCCACTCAGCACCTACACGCGCAGCGCGCGCATGGCACTGGTCGAAAAGGGGGTCGACTACGAGCTGGTCGCGCAACAGCCTGGTTCTGACGAGAATCGTGCGCTCCATCCGTTCGGCAAGATTCCGGTTTTGCGCCGCGGCGATTTCACGGTATTTGAGGCCGTTGCCATCATGCGCTATGTGGACGAAGCGCTCGATGGCCCCGCGCTGCAGCCGGACGATGTTGAAATGCGCGCGGTGATGACCCAATGGCTCAGCGCGACCTTGGATTACTATTACCCGACCATGGTGCGTGGCTTGGTGATCCCGCGCCTGGTGCATCCACAGCGCGGCATTGAGCCCGATGAAGCGGCCATAGCCGCGGTGATCCCGGAGGTCGACAAGCAATTGCTTATCTTATCCGGTGCGCTTCAGGACCATCTTTATCTCGCCGGCGACACAGCCAGTTTGGCCGATCTGTTGATGCTGCCGATCATGTTCTATGTCAATTTCACGGGCGAAGGCCGCGAATTGATCGGCAAGTCGCCGCGGTTGCTCAGATGGCTAGAGACCATGGGGCAACGGGCCAGCGACAAGGAAACCCTGCCGCCGCTCGGCGACTCGTAATCTGGTTTCGGTGACAGTTTACTAAATACACAACATTTTGTGTGCTTACGTTTCGGGTCACAATATTTTGTGTATTTAGTAAACTGTCACCGAAATAAACTCGTTATCAGGACACGACGACCACAGACGTCACGCCGATGATCGCCCGGCAGCGGGCGGCCAGGCGCGTGGCGACGGCATCGCTCACATCCCGAACCCAGATATCGATCATCAACGCGTCACCGGGAAGTTGATCAAGATTCATGCGTGTCGGGACGAGGTTGCGCAGGGCCAATTGCTCGACAATGCGCGGCAACGTGCCCGGCGTGGCATCGGCGCGAATTGTCAAACGCACGGTCGCCGCTGTGGCGGGCCGATCGGCGCGCGATGAACTTGTGGTGGCGCTACTTGTGGCGGTCGTGGGGGCAGACATGTCTCAACAACTCTCTTGGCGTGGTGGCGCGGCACAGCGACGGTTCCCGGCCCCGACGAAGGGCCGGGCCGATAATGAGCCGAAGCAAAACCACCATTTGCTGCCGTGTTGAGAACATGACCGGCGCACGGTAGGTGTTCGCCCAAAGCACGTCAACCCCGTTATACTTCGTGCGTCCAGCATGACAGCCGGACGCAAAGGAGCATGAAACGAACCATGGTGACGGCCATTACGACAGTTGCGGAAGCGGACCTGATCGCCAAGTGCCGCGCGGCCTTGGACGCCGCGACCGGACTCGAAGCCGCCAGCCGCGCCGCCGTGGCGCGCCGCGTGACACGCGATGGCCGCGTCGACCCCGCGTGCATGGATCAACAACAAAGGCTGGCGCATGGTTATGCGTGGCTGGCGACCTATGCGTGTGCGTTGGACCAGATGGCAGCGTGGGCGACTCGTCTCGAAGCCGGTGGCCGCTTCACGTGGCTGGAAGCGCAAATACTGCGCGTCGCGTTCGCCGAGTATTTGGCACAATTGGTCGGTGGTATTGCCATGAGCCAAAGCGAGATCGTGCGCCCGCAAGATCTGGGCGTCGATCGCGATGCGATTGACCGTGTGTCCGCCGCGGCAGCCGAGTTTTCAGCCGATGATTTGGCCGCGGCGCGGGCCGACATTGCGGCCGCCGCGGGCGATGGCCGCTACGGTGATCCAGCTTTCGATGACAGCACGTTAAAGGCGATCGGCGAACAGTTTCGTCGCTTCGCCGACGATCGGATCGTTGCCGATGCCGATCGGTGGCACCGCGACGATGTTTTGATTGATGATGGGGTCGTCGAGGCCATGGCAGGGATGGGCGTTTTCGGCCTGACCATGCCCGAGTCGTTTGGCGGCGCCGGTCTCGGCAAAGTGGCGATGTGCCTGGTGACTGAGGAATTGAGTCGCGGCTTCCTTGGTGCGGGCTCGCTGAGCACACGTTCGGAAATCGCTGCGGAATTGGTGCTCAATCATGGCACCGATGCGCAAAAGGCGCGTTGGTTGCCGGGTATTGTTGGCGGCACGATATTGCCGACCGCCGCGTTCACCGAACCGGACGTCGGCTCCGATCTCGGAAACTTGAAAACGCGCGCGGTGCGCGACCGCGACGTCTACCGCGTGACCGGCGCCAAAACCTGGATGACCCACGGCGGTCGCGCCGATGTTATGACCTTGCTCGCGCGTACAGGCCCGCAAGACTCGGGCTATCGCGGCCTGAGCATGTTCTTAGCCCCAAAACCGCGTGGCACCGAAGACGATCCGTTTCCGGCCACGGGCATGAGCGGCAGCGAAATCCGCGTGCTTGGCTATCGGGGCATGAAGGAATATGCGGTTGGCTTCGACGGCTTTGCGGTTGCCGCCGACGGTCTGCTGGGCGGTATTGAGGGGCAGGGGTTCAAGCAACTGATGGCGGGGTTCGAAACGGCGCGAATTCAAACCGCTGCACGCGCGGTTGGGGTCGCCCAAAGCGCATTGGAACTGGCCGCCGGCTACGCGGGTGCGCGACACCAGTTCGGACGGCCGATCGCCGCCTTTCCACGAGTCGCCGACAAACTGGCGTGGATGGCGGTTGAAACCATGATTGCGCGCCAGTTGACCTGGTATGCGGCGCGTGAAAAAGACAGCGGCCACCGCTGCGACCTGCAAGCTGGCATGGCCAAGCTGTTGGCTGCGCGGGTGGCCTGGTCCGGCGCCGACAGCGCGGTCCAGATCCACGGCGGCAACGGCTATGCCGAGGAATATTCCGTCAGCCGGGTTTTGGTGGACGCACGTATCCTCAACATATTCGAGGGCGCCGCTGAGATTCAGGCGCACATCATCGCCCGCCGCCTGTTTGGCGGCAACTGATCACCCGGCCCATGGACGCGCTGTCCGCTATTTTTCCGATGTTGATTTTCATGGCCTTGGCGGCGGTTCTAATTGTGTTGGCCGTTGGTTTGATTGCCATGTTCCGCGGTGGTGAATTTAACCGCCGATATGGCAACAAGCTGATGCGGCTTAGGGTCATTTTGCAGGCGGTCGCGGTGCTCTTGATCGTCTTGTTTTTAGCATTCATTCGGGGATGACCGGCGGGGGCCGTTGGTCGCGTTGACTTTGCCGCAGGGTGAACCTAGTGTGGCAGTGCAGCATAAGCCGCCGCGCACGCGACTGGGCGCCATTGTGAATTGCGCAAAGATGACCGAGCGGTGGCTCATTCATTGATGAAAAATGGAGCGATCGGGCGATGAAGGTTCTCGTCGCGGTGAAACGCGTGATTGATTACAACGTCAAGATCCGGGTCAGGACCGACAATTCCGGGGTCGAGACTGCCAATGTCAAAATGTCGATGAATCCGTTCGACGAAATTGCGGTCGAAGAGGCAATACGCCTCAAAGAGGCGGGCACCGTGAGCGAAATTATCGCCGTGTCCATGGGTGTGCAGCAATGCCAAGAGACCCTGCGAACGGCTTTCGCCATGGGCGCCGACCGTGGCATTCATGTGTTGACCGACGATGTTTTGGAGCCGCTTGCCGTTGCCAAATTGTTGGCGGCGATCGCTGCCGCGGAGTCGCCCGAGATAATCATCCTGGGCAAGCAAGCCATCGACGATGATGCCAATCAAACCGGCCAAATGCTGGCCGCATTGCTCGGTTGGCCGCAAGGCACCTTTGCCTCGAAGGTGGCGATCGCCGATGGTGCTATGGATGTGACACGCGAGGTCGATGGCGGTCTCGAGACGGTTAGTTTGAAACTGCCGGCGGTGGTCACAACAGATCTGCGCTTGAACGAACCGCGCTACGCGTCCCTTCCCAACATCATGAAAGCGAAAAAGAAACCGATCGACCAAAAGACGCCGGCTGACTTTGGCGTCGATATCGCGCCGCGCCTGACCACCCTGAGAGTGACTGAACCGCCCAAGCGCGAAGCCGGAATCAGGGTGGAAACGGTCGACGAGTTGGTGGCCAAATTAAAAGACGACGCGGGAGTGATCTGATGGCCGTTTTTGTGATCGCCGAACATGACAACGCCGAACTGAAACCGGCCACACTCAATACGGTCAGTGCGGCGGCGGAACTGGGCGGTGACATCGATGTCTTGGTGGCCGGCAAGGATTGCGGATCCGTCGCCGAACAGGCCGCCACGATCCAAGGCGTCGCGCGGGTGTTGGTCGCCGATGACGCCGCGCACGAACATCATCTGGCCGAAAATCTGGCGCCGTTGGTGGCCAGTTTGAGCGAGAACTACAGCCACGTGTTGGCACCAGCCGACACGTTCGGCAAGAATTTCATGCCGCGCGCGGCGGCCTTGCGCGATCTGCAGCAGATTTCCGATATTGTCGAAGTGGTCGGGCCAGACACCTTTGTGCGCCCGATTTACGCGGGCAACGCCTTGGCTACAGTTCAATCATCGGACCCGTGCAAGATGATCACCGTTCGCACGACGGCGTTCAAAGCTGCCGATAGTGGTGGCGCGGCGTCCATCGAACCGTGCCAGGTGTCGGGGTCCGTAAGCGACGGCGCGCGCTTCGTCGGCCGTGAGTTGAGCAAGTCCGAGCGGCCGGAACTCACCGCGGCGCGCGTGATCGTGTCAGGCGGGCGGGGCATGCAGAGCGGCGAGAATTTCGCCCTTCTTGAGGCATTGGCAGACAAGCTCGGTGCTGCGGTCGGTGCGTCTCGCGCCGCCGTCGACGCCGGCTATGTGCCGAATGATTATCAAGTCGGCCAAACCGGCAAGATAGTCGCGCCGGAATTGTATATCGCGGTGGGCATATCCGGTGCGATCCAGCACTTGGCCGGTATGAAAGACAGCAAGGTCATTGTTGCGATCAACAAGGATGAAGAGGCACCGATCTTCCAAGTCGCCGATTTCGGCATTGTCGGCGATCTGTTCAAGATCGTGCCCGAATTGACGGAAGCCTTGTCATCGGACTAAGCCGAACACAGGTGCCTTAGAGAACCAACGGTATGAATTGACCTTGCGCGAGCGGCCGGAGACAGGGAATCCTCTGATGTTGCAGAAAATAGTCGTCATCGGTGCCGGACAAATGGGCGCGGGCATTGCCCATGTATGTGCCTTGGCCGGCCGCGATGTGACGTTGATCGATGTTGACGCCGGGCAGCTAGACAAAGCGCGCATGGTGATTGAAAAGAATCTCCAGCGCCAAGTGAGTCGCGGCTTGATCGATGAGGCGGCGCAGGCCGCGGCGTTGGGGCGCATCAACGCCGCGACGGAAATGGGCGCGGCTGCGGATGCCGATTTGGTGATCGAAGCGGCGACCGAAAATGAGGCGGTTAAGAAATCTATTTTCAAGGACGTGTGTAACGTCATCCGCGAAGACACGCTGATCGCCACCAATACCAGCTCGATTTCGGTGACGCGGCTGGCCGCGGCGACCGACCGCCCGGGCCGCTTCATGGGCATGCACTTCATGAACCCGGTGCCGATGATGAAGCTGGTCGAGTTGATCCGCGGCATCGCCACTGACGAAGATACCTTCCAGGAGATTCACGCGTTCACCAGCGATCTTGGCAAGACCCCGGTCAGCGCCGAAGATTTTCCCGCCTTTATCGTCAATCGCATTTTGCTGCCGATGATCAACGAGGCTATCTATACCTTGTATGAGGGTGTCGGCTCCGTCGTTGCCATCGACACGGCGATGAAACTGGGCGCCAATCATCCCATGGGGCCGCTGGAACTGGCGGATTTCATCGGTTTGGATACCTGCTTGGCCGTGATGCAAGTGTTGCATGACGGCCTCGCCGACAGCAAATATCGGCCCTGCCCACTTTTGGTCAAATATGTCGAGGCGGGCTGGCTTGGGCGCAAGGCGGGGCGTGGCTTCTACGACTATGGCGGCGATACCCCGACGCCCACGCGATAGCATTGGTCGGCGCCGCCGGCGCTAACCGAAACGACACAACACAGGACCATCGTCATGCGTATCGCGTGTCTTGATTTGGAAGGCGTGCTGATCCCGGAAATCTGGATCGCGGTGGCTGCCCGGACTGGCATTGACGCCTTGCGCCAAACCACACGCGACAATCCGGACTATGACGATCTGATGCGATCGCGCCTTAATGCGATCAATCAGGCCGGGCTGACCATTCACGATATCCGCGATGTTGTCGCCGAAATGACGCCCCTAGACGGTGCGGTCGACTTTCTCAATGCGCTGCGATCGCATTATCAGGTGGCGATCCTGTCGGACACATTCTACGACATGGCGATGCCGTTGATCGCCCAACTCGGCCATCCGTTCCTATTGTGCCACAACCTCGATATCGACGACGAGGGTGTGATCCGCGGCTATCGGCTGCGTCAAGGCGACCCCAAACGCCACGCCGTGAAAGCCCTTCAGTCGCTCAACTTCACGGTCATCGCCGCAGGCGATTCGCACAATGATCTGAGTATGCTTTCGGAAGCCAACAAGGGCTTTTTGTTTTGCCCGCCGGATTCCATCGTCGAAGCCTTCCCGGATTTGCCGGTCACGCGCAGTTACGACGCATTGCTCAACGCGTTTGTGTTCGCGTAACGCGGCTGCGGCGCGGGGCCACCACGCGTTTGCGACCCGGTCGCGGCGATCAGCGCTTTGAAATATGACACCAGATGCGGCGAATCCCATTCGGCCGGGCCTTCCAGGCGTGCCCGCTCTCGGCCGTGTCGATCGATCAACACAGTGGTGGGCATGCCGCGCGCGGCGATAGCGCGTGCCACCGCCGCCTCTTTGTCGAGATAGACGGTGAGGTGGGTCAGACCGGCGTCACGCCAAAAGGGTTCGACCTCGGCCAATCCGCCCCGGTCTTGAGATATGGCGACGACGGCGAAATCGTCGCCACCCAGTGCTGCCTGCAGGCGATCTAATGATGGCATTTCACGAAGACAGGGGGCACACCACGTCGCCCACAAATTGAGGACGACAATTTTGCCAAGGAAATCATCCGCGGACACAACTTGACCGGCGTCATTGGCAAAACGCAGCGGCGGTAGCGATGTCGGGCTTTCCGGCAGAATCCACGGCATTTCGGCCGGTGCCGCCACGCCGGCCCAAACGTCGCCGGACGGCGCTCTTGAACCATTGCGCCAGTCAGTGAAAATGACCGCCGCCGCGGCGACGGCCAAGGCCACCACGGCGGCGATCGTAATGCGAATTTTGTCTTTCATGGGATACTGCTCTAAGTCGACACAGACGATGCCTGTGTCAGCGATGGAATTAAGGTGGAAAACGCGTGACCGAGAAGTCTCCTAAGAGCAAAGCGGGCAAGATGCAACAGGGCGCGGCCGCGCTGTGGGGCGCCCATTTCGATGGCGGCCAAGATGAGCTGATGATGCAAATCAACGCGTCGGTGGCGTTCGATCGACGTTTGTATGCGCAAGATATCGCTGGCTCAAGGGCGCACGCGGACATGCTTGCGGCGCAGGGCATTCTGTCCGCCGCCGATGCCGAGGCCATTCGCGACGGTTTGGCGAAGATCAAGGATGAGATCGAGTCGGGCACGTTTTTCTTCGATCCGGCGTTGGAAGACGTTCATTTGAACATCGAAGCGCGTCTGACGGCATTGATCGGTGAGGCCGGCAAACGCCTTCATACCGCGCGATCGCGCAACGATCAGGTTGCGACCGATTTTCGCCTTTGGGTGCGGGCAGCGTGCGATCGTATCGACGGTGAACTGCACGCGGTTCAGCGCGCGTTGCTGACTCGGGCCGACGACCATGTCGACACGATCATGCCCGGTTTCACGCATTTGCAACCGGCGCAACCGGTCACGTTCGCCCATCATTTGTTGGCCTATGTGGAGATGTTTGGACGCGATCGGGGTCGTCTGGCCGATGCCCGTACGCGGCTCAATGAATGCCCTTTGGGCGCTGCCGCTTTGGCGGGCACGTCTTTTGCCATCGATCGTCAAGCGACGGCGGCGGCCCTTGGATTCGACCGGCCCTGCGCAAATTCGATCGATGCTGTCTCTGATCGTGACTTCGCGGTCGAAACTCTGGCCATGGCGGCATTGTGCGCGGGCCATCTGTCGCGCCTGGCGGAAGAGATTGTGATCTGGTCGACGCCGGCGTTTGGGTTCATGCGTCTGTCCGACGCCTACACCACCGGTTCGTCGATCATGCCGCAAAAACGCAATCCCGACGCCGCCGAGTTGGTGCGCGGCAAATCCGGACGCGTGGTTGGCGATCTGATTGCCCTTTTGACCACGCTCAAGGGGCTTGGCCTGGCCTACGCAAAGGACCTCCAAGAAGATAAAGAACCGGTGTTCGACGCGCTCGATACGCTGTCGCTGTGTTTACGGGCGATGGCGGGCATGGTTGATGACATGACGATCAATACGGCGCAAATGGCGGCCATGGCGGGCTCTGGCTATGCCACCGCGACGGACTTGGCCGATTGGATGGTGCGCGAACTGGACATGCCGTTTCGCGAGGCGCACCAGGTGACCAGTCGCGTGGTCAAGTTGGCGGAGTCGCAAGGTGTTGCGCTCGACGGTCTCAGCCTCCAGGATCTGCAAGCGGTCGAACCGCGCATCACCGAAGACGCGCGGTCGGTATTGACGGTTGCGCAATCGGTGGCGAGCCGCACCAGCCTGGGGGGCACGGCGCCCGTGCGCGTGCGTGCCGCAATCGCTGCGGCCAGACAAAAATTTGGACTCGAAGCATGAACACAGGCCGATTCACGCGGATTTTCGTCATGATCGTGATCGCCGGCCTTGTCGCCGCCGGATGTGGCCGTAAGGGGCCGCCGGTGGCGCCGAGCGCCGAACCGGACGAGCAAGGCGAGCCGGCTCAATAGAGGGCGCGGGCGGCACCACATATGGACCATTTCGTTTATCGCGACGGCACCCTGCATGCCGAGGACGTGGCCATTCCGGATTTGGCCGCCGCCGTCGGCACGCCGTTCTACTGCTATGCCACGGCCACCCTGGTGCGCCACTACGAGGTTTTTTCGGGTTCGTTTGCGGATCTGGATCACTTGGTCGCCTATTCGATCAAGGCCAACTCCAACCAAGCCGTGATCGCGACGTTGGCGCGACTTGGGGCCGGCGCCGATATCGTCTCCGAAGGCGAGTTGCGACGGGCGCGCGCGGCGGGCGTGCCGGCGGATCGTATTGTCTTTTCCGGCGTCGGCAAGACCCGCGACGAGATGGCGCTGGCGCTGAACGAAGGCGTGCTGCAGTTCAATATTGAATCTGAGGCGGAACTCGACGCCCTGAACGCGGTCGCCGCGCAGCTTGGGCGCCGCGCGCCGATCGCGGCGCGCATCAATCCAGACGTCGACGCCGGAACCCACGACAAGATTTCGACAGGTCGCAAGGCGGACAAATTCGGCATCCCGTGGGCCCAGGCGCAAGCTATTTATGGCCGCGCAGCATCCTTGCCGCACATCGTAGTCGCCGGCGTTGACGTCCATATCGGTTCGCAATTGACCGACCTGGCGCCGTTTCGCCGCGCATTTCAACGAGTCGCCGACTTGGTTCGGCGTTTGCGCGCCGACGGCCACGATATCCGCAATATTGACCTTGGCGGTGGTCTTGGTATCCCCTATGGCGCCGACCCCGATCCACCGGCTCCCACCGACTATGCGCGCGCGGTTGTCGATGAAGTCGGCCATATCGACTGTCGCTTGGTATTGGAGCCGGGTCGGCTCTTGGTTGGCAATGCCGGCTTGTTGGTGGCGCAGGTCGTCTATGTCAAGCAGACCGAGGGGCGGACTTTCGTGATCCTGGACGCGGCCATGAACGATCTGATTCGCCCGGCCATGTATGACGCTTGGCATGAGATTACGCCGGTGACGGAGCCGGCGCCGGATGCACCGCGCCAACCGGTTGACGTGGTCGGTCCGGTTTGCGAGTCCGCCGACCGGTTTGCAACCGATAGGCCGCTGCCCGCTCTGTCCCCGGGGGACCTGGTCGCGTTTCGCTCGGCGGGGGCGTATGGTGCGGTGATGGCGTCGACCTACAATTCGCGCCTGCTGGTGCCGGAGGTGATGGTCAATGGCGATCAATTCGCGGTGGTGCGGCCGCGCGGTCACTACCAGGACTTGATTGCCCAAGACCCTTTGCCCGATTGGATCAATCCGGCGGACATCCCATCTGCCGATGGCAGACGCGCACAGACGAAGGAGGCGAACTGATGGCCAGGCCGAATGGCGCAGCGGCCGATCATAAGCAGAATCGGTTGTTCGGGCGTCGCCTTTTCCTCAGTCGATTGGCGTTGGCGTGGGAGCGGTTGTGGCCGGCCTTGTGGCCTTTGCCGGCGATTGTCGGCGGTTTCATTGCCGCGTCTTTGTTCGGACTCTGGGCGCTGATCCCGGGCTGGCTGCATTTGCTCTGCTTGATCGCCGTCGGCGCTACCATTGTTGGCGTGCTGTGGCGGGCGCGGCGGCGGTTTCGGTTGCCGGACAGGGGTGCCGGCTTGCGCCGCTTGGAACGCACCGGCGGTGTCGGTCACCGACCGTTGACCGCGGTGATGGACCGCGTCGCCGGCAGTGTCTCAGGCGACCGTGCTGCCGCGTTATGGCGGGCACACCGCGCGCGCATGGCCGCCGCGGCAGCGAAATTGCGGGTGACTTGGCCGATAGCCGGCTTGGCCGCGCGTGACCCCTGGGCGATCCGGGCGCTGGTCGGCCTGCTGGTTTTTGTCGGTCTTGCTTTTGCCGGTGAGCGCGCGGGACCACGATTGGCGGCCGCGTTCAACCCGCAATTGGGGGCCAAAATGGTCGTCGAACCGGGGCAATTGACCGCATGGCTGACGCCGCCCGCCTATACCGGGTTGCCGCCAATTTCGCTGACCGGATCCGCGCCGGCGATGTCGGTCGACACGGTCGCCGCTATGCCGCCGATCGCGGTTGCCCATGGCAGCAAGCTGATCGCCAAGGTTTCCGGCGGCGGCGGTCCGCCGGTTCTGGACATTGATCAAGTCGAGACCACGTTTGAGCCTGCCGGCGACGACAGCTTTGAAGTTGCGCGCGAGATTACCGCAAGTGGCAGTGTCGGCATCGCCCAGGGTGCGACCCGGCTCGGCGCCTGGCGCTTTGACGTGATTCCGGACCATCCACCGACTATGACGGTCAACGACACGCCCGAAAAGACCCGCAAGGGCGTGTTGCGCTTGGGTTACCAGGCCGAGGACGACTACGGTGTCGAGTCCGTGCGGTTGGAGCTGGCTCTAACCGACGACCCACAAGCCGAGCCTCTGATCCTGCCCTTGCCGCTGTCGGCGAACAGCACGCGAGTGATTCGTGACGCGGCCTATCAAGATCTGACACCCCATCCTTGGGCGGGCATGCCCGTGCGCTTGACTGGCATTGCCACCGACTTTGCCGGCCAACGTGGCACCACGCCGGTTGTTACCATGGTCCTGCCGGAGCGTCCGTTTGATCATCCGGTCGCGCGCGCGGTGATCGAACAGCGTCGGTCTCTGGCGCTGAATCGGGAGTCGCAAGCGGCGGTGCAAAGGGCGCTGGCGCGCATTGCCGAACGGCCAGACGAATATGGCGACGACGTCGTTGCGTATCTTGCCTTGCGCAGCGCAGTCGCGCGTCTTGAATACCCAATGGAGGAACCACGACAACAAAGTGTGGTCGATTTGTTGTGGGATGTGGCATTGCGCATCGAGGACGGGGCATTGTCGTTGGCCGAGCAAGAATTGCGCGCCGCCCAAGAAGCCCTGCGCGATGCGCTGGACGGCAACGCCAACAATCAAGAGATCGAAGAATTGATGGACCGGCTTGAACAAGCCATGTCCGACTATTTGGACCAGCTCGATCAGCGCGCGCAGGATAGCGAGTCTCAGCAAGCCGAAGAACCGCCGCCGGGCAGCGAACTCGGGCGCAACCGCGCTGACTTCGAGTCCATGCTCAACGACACCCGAGATATGGCGATGACAGGTGCCCGCGAGGCGGCCCGCCAAATGCTGTCGGAACTGCAAGAGATGTTGGAGAACATGCAGCCCGGGCAATCGACCAGCAACCAAGGCGGGCAATCGGGCGACGAGCTGATGCAGCAACTCGAACAGATCGCCCGTGAGCAGGGCGAACTGCTGGAAGAGACGTTCAATCAGTCGCCGGTGGAAAGCCGCGAACGTCAGCAAGCCGAAGGCAATGGTCAGAATCGGGCCGACCGGCAAGAAGCGTTGCGTCGCGCCTTGGGCGACATCATGCGCGAACTTGGCGAACAAGGAATGGAAATTCCCGAGGCGTTGGGGCGGGCCGAACGACGCATGCGCGATGCGCGCGAAGCCTTGGAAGGTGGTCGCCCGGATCGCGCCGTACGGCCCCAGTCGGAGGCCATGGAACAGCTGCGCGAGGGCGCCGACTCATTGGCGACGCAGTTTGCCGGGCAACAAGGCACGCAACCAGGCCATCGCCGACGATCGGATCGGGATGACGAAAACCGGGATCCGCTGGGTCGCTTGCCGCCAGGTCAACAGGGTGATCCCGCCGGTTATGTGGCCATTCCCGACCAGGCTGAAATTCAGCGCAGCCGCGAGATCCTTGAGGAGCTTTATCGCCGCGCCGCTGAGAGTCGCCGGCCGAAACCGGAACGCGACTATATCGATCGCCTGTTGCGTTGGTACTAGAGCAACCTTCGCCCAAAGGGACCGTTTGTGCGAAGATAAGTTGATCGATATCAGAGAGATAGAGCGTGACACGCAATCGGATGTGCGGGCGAAAAGCGGTAGACGACCGGTTGACTGAATCGATTCAAGTCTGCGGGCCCAATCAGGACGCGTGGTCGCCGACAAATGTCAGAAATGCGTCTGACGCTGCCGGTGGTGGCGCTGGTACGGTTGTTTGAAACGACACGATCTCGTTGGGCAGTATACGCCGATCGGTGGCTCTAAAAGTCCACGACGCCAGTTCCTGGTCATTGGCCGAATGTAACGCGACGCGAATATGCGGCGCGTCACGGCCGCCCTCGCCGATGTTGATCAGATCGCCCTCGATCACCAGGATCGTGCCGTCGGGCGTGTCGCGCCATGTCGACCGCAGTTCGCGGATTTCCAAGCCTGCCCAAGGGTTTGCGGACATCAGGCCGACGGCGGCGTAAACGCGGCGCGTGGTCGGCCACTGCTCGACGATGGTCGTGCGTGCCGCATAGAGAACGGCGCCGACCATCAGCAGCAGCATCGCCGCGGCCGCCCATGGAACCCAGCCCGGCGGTCCAAATCGATGAACCGCCGGCAGCCGCGCCGTCGCTTCAGCCGCCAGGGCCGCTGCCTGTGCGTCGCCGGCTTCGCCGTCGGGCGACGCCGCGCTGGCGGCTGGCATGGCCGCCGCAGCCGAGGCCGCCATCGGGTCGCCGGCGGCTTGGTCGTCGTCTATAGACGCGGCCGTGGCTTCATTCTGCGGTGGCTCTTGGAACCAAACATGGCCACAACCGCCACAGCGCACCTTGCGCCCACCCCCTTGTAAGGCGGCGTCGGGCACCAAAAAACGTGTCGCACAAGACGTACATTCCAGGATCATTTATCGCGCTCAGGTAACGGATAATGATGCTAAGCTATTCATCTTGCGGCCGTATGGCAAGTCTGCCGGTGACAATGCGACGATAACGATGCTGGACGCCGGCGCAGGTGCTGTGCGAATGTGCGGCCGAATATGCGCCAGATCATGTTTTTTGCGTCTATCGATCTTTGCTACAGGGCTTGCCGACGTCCAATCCGGAACCCAAACCATGGAGCTCGGTCGCGTGGTCCGGTTTGAGAATGTCGGCATGCGTTATGGGTTGGGGCCGGAGATCCTGCACGACATCACGTTTACGCTGGAGCCCGGCTCGTTCCATTTCATGACTGGCCCCAGTGGCGCCGGCAAGTCGTCGTTGCTGCGTTTGATGTTTCTCGGCCACCGGCCGTCGCGCGGCTTGGTCACCATGTTTGACAAAGATGTGACCGGGGCGGATCGACAGATCTTGATCGAACTGCGTCGACGGATTGGCGTTGTTTTTCAGGATTTCCGCTTGCTCGATCATTTGACGGCGCGAGAAAATGTCGCGCTGCCGTTGCGCATGGCCGGCGCCCGCGAATCCGACATCGGCGACTCGGTCGATGAATTGTTGCGTTGGATCGGCTTGGCGGACAAATTGGATGCCCTGCCGCCGACCTTGTCTGGTGGTGAGAAGCAACGCCTGGCGATTGCGCGATCGGTCATTCGGCGTCCGAAACTGTTGCTGGCCGACGAGCCGACAGGCAATGTCGATCCGGACAACAGCTTGCGTCTGATGCGCCTGTTCGAAGAGCTGTACAAGATGGGCACAACCGTCGTCATTGCCACCCACGACCAATGGATGGTCGATCGTTATGGTTATCCACTATTGCGTCTAGAAGGCGGCCATTTGTCGGCGGAAACGCGGCCGATTACGAGCCGATAGGGCGACGCAAGGAACTTGCGGCGGAACGGTTTGCTCAATCATGATCGATCGAGCCTCACGTTGACTTGATGAAATTTTGGCAACAGCGCACCGACTTGGCGCTCTACCGTGACGACACGACCCGCGCGTTGCCGTGGATGCTGGCGCTCAAGGTCTATTTCGCCGTTCTCGCGTTGGCCGCATTGATTGCCTTGCAAACCGCCGTTTCGCGGTGGCAGGGCGGCGCTTATGCGGTGATTACCGCGGAACTGCCGGCGACCACCAGCCAAGGCCAGATGGCCGAAGCAATGGCCCTTTTGGAAGGGACGCCCGGGGTGACCGGTGTCGCGCCGTTGACCGACGCTGACGTCATGGCTCTGTTGTCGCCGTGGCTGGGACCGTCTGATCTTGGTGGCGATTTGCCGCTGCCGCGCCTGATCGACGTGCAGCATGACCCCGCCGTTGCCGTCGATTGGCAACATGCGGAAAGTCAATTGGCCGGTGCGTTCCCTGGCGCCGCGATTGATACGGGCATGACCTGGATCAACCGCTTGACCGAACTCGCCCGCTCGGTGCAATTGGTCGCCGCAGCCATGCTGATTTTGGTGGTTGCGGTCACCATCGTCGCGATTTCGTTCGCGGCGCGCGCCGGCCTGGCGATTCACCGATCGACCATTGAATTGCTGCATTTGCTGGGCGCCGAGGATCGCTATATCGCGTCGCAATTTCAGCGCCACACACTCGGTTTCGTGATGCGCGGTGCGCTGATCGGTCTGATTTTTGCGGTGCTGACTTTGTTGTTGATTGGTATCGCCGCGGCGCGTTTGGACGCGCCCCTGCTACCATCTTTGGAATTGCAGGCGCTTGGGTGGACAAGCTTGATCATTTTGCCCTTTTTGATCACGCTTATTGCCCTGGTGACGGCCCGGCTCACGGTCTTGCGAGCGCTCGCGCGTATGCCGTGAATGGGACCGCGCAGTACAGGCGCCATATTCCGGGCGGCGCCGGGTTGGGGGTTTGTCATAGGATGACAGGACCGCGATTGACCCCATGACCCGATCACGCGCACCAAAACGCCGCCGGCGCACGATGCGCCGCGCTCTGACAGCATTGTTGGTCATCGCCGTGCTCGCTTGGGCGATCGGTTTCGTCCATTTTGCCAACACATTACCGGTCGAGGCCGTGCGTGTGGATGGACGCACGGATGCGATCGTCGTGTTGACCGGCGGCCGCGGCCGTTTGGCCGAAGGCCTAGCGCTGTTGTTGGAAGACCGGGCCAAGATGCTGTTTGTCTCCGGCGTCTATCGCGGCGTCGATGTCGCCGAAATTCTGCGTATCGCGCGCCCCGCCGGATCAGCCGTGACCGACCGCATTGCACTTGGCCATGAAGCCGACGATACCGTCGGCAATGCGCTTGAAACGGCCAATTGGATCAATAAGCACGGCTTTCGAGATGTGCGCTTGGTCACCGCCGCGTATCATATGCCGCGCAGCTTGTTTGAGATGCGCCAGGCGATGCCGTCGATCACGCTGGTGCCGCATCCCGTATTTTCGAGCAATGTGCATTTGCAAGACTGGTGGCGGTGGCCGGGCACGACCGTTTTGCTGGCAACTGAATATTCCAAATTTCTGCTCAGTCGCGCGCGCGCCAAACTGTTTCCCCGCGATGGTCGTTCGTGACCGCACTACGCGCGCTCCTGTTCAACATTCTGTTTTTCGTGCTCACCGGCGCGCTGGCGTTGTTCATGTTGCCGGTCATGGTGTTACCGCGCGCCGCGATCGTGCGAGTCGGCCATCTGTGGGCATGGCTGATTGGGCGCGTGGCTGCGTTGACCGTCGGAATCAAAGTCGAAGTGCGCGGTGGCGTCCCGCGTGGCGCCTGCCTGGTGGCGTCAAAACATCAATCGGCATGGGAAACCGTGGCTTTTTTGGGCCTGCTGGACGATGCCTGTTTCGTGCTCAAACGCGAATTAGCTTGGCTACCTGTTTTCGGTCTTTATATCCTCAAAAATCGACAGATCGTGACCGACCGTGGCGGCGGCGCCAAAGCGCTGCGTAAGATGATCGCCGATGCGAAAATGGCACGCGAGACCGGCCGGCAGGTGGTGATCTTTCCGGAGGGCACCCGCGTGACCCCGGGCCAGACGCGTCCTTACCATCCGGGCGTTGCCGGACTGTACGCAAGCTTGGCGCTACCGGTCGTGCCGGTCGCGCTCAATTCCGGTTTGTTTTGGGGGCGGCGGCGCTTTCGGAAAGATCCGGGCACGATCATTGTCTCGTTCTTGCCGCCTATTCCGCCGGGCTTGAAACGCCAGGAATTTCTTACGCGCCTGCAACAAACCATCGAGGCGGAAACCGCGGTGCTGGTTGCCGAAGCCATGGCGGCGGCGCCACGTCAGTCGCCGCACACATGATCAATCAGTCGTTCGAGAAAGCGCCCGCCGGCTTCAAACTGGTCAATCAGAATATATTCGTTGGCCTTGTGCGCCTGTTGGATACTGCCCGGGCCATAAACAACGGTCGACATGGCGCCACGCTGAAACAAGCCGGCCTCGGTCCCGAACGCAATTGCGCCTGCCGGCGTGTTGTCTCCGGTCAAAACGCGAACAAGCTGTTCGGCTTCGGATTGCGATTCTGGTGTCAGGCCGCCGATTTGACTGATCGAGGTCATCTCTACGCTGGTCTCAGGCGCTATCTTCCGCAGCGGTGGCAAAAGACTCTCGTTGATACGTTGATTGAGAGGCGTCAGCAAAAGCGCGTCGACATCTACGCCCGGCAGGGTGCGGACCTCCCAAACGAAGCTGCAATGGCGGGGAATGATATTGTCCGCCGTCCCCCCGGTGATGGTGCCGACATGGACGGTATGATAAGGCGGGTCGAAACCGCCGGCGGTATCGGGTGTTGCGCGGAACGCGGCGGCTTTCTCATTCAAGAACGCGATCAAATCGGCGGCGATGAATATTGCGCTGACACCGCGATCGGTAAATGCCGAATGGGCGTCTCGGCCGGTCACCGAGACGCGAAATCGATGGACGCTTTTGTGACGGTTGGCGATTTTCATTTCGGTCGGCTCACCAACAATCACGATCCGTGGTTGGTACCGGAGTTGTTTGATCATCTCGACCAAACGCGGCGCGCCTAGGCAGCCAACTTCCTCGTCATACGACAGGGCCAGATGGACCGGTATTTTCGGCGCGCGCGCGACCAGCTTTGGCACCGCGGCCAAGGCCAAGGCAATGAAACCCTTCATATCGGCCGTGCCGCGACCAATCAGGCGGCCATCACCGCGGATCAGCTGGAATGGGTCGTGGTCCCAGGCCTGATCGGTGACCGGCACGACATCGGTGTGGCCGGACAACACGATGCCGCCGTCGACATGCGGGCCGACGGTGGCGAACAGATTTGCCTTACCGCCATCGTCGGCGAACACGCGGGTTGACTCGATCCCGTAGCCGGACAAGTATTCCGCGACAAAGTCGATCAGAGCCAAGTTCGACCGATGGCTGGTTGTGTCAAACGAGACCAGCCGATCGAGAAGCTCGTAAGCTGTTGGCGCTGCAGGGGTCATAGTGTTCAGTCTCCGATTCGCGCGCCGCGATCGGACCGGCGCTTGCCGCTGACACAGTGTGAGGGGACAGACGTGGCGCGTGACTATACGAAGCCGGCTTGGCCGAGTCACGCGTGCGCGCGGCGTCCACACGGAACCGACCATGGGGCACGCTGCTGACGTGCGCAAATTGGGTCGGCTCTGGCTGCCTATCCGCGTGCTGGTCGTCGCGTGCGTCGCGGTGTTCGGCGGTGGCCGCGCCGACGCTGACACGCCGCCGTCGATCTTTGTCATCGGCAAGGCCCTCGATGATTTGATTTCACTCGACCCCGCTGAGGTTTTTGAATTTTCCGGCGGCGAACTGATCGCCAACATGTACCAGCGGTTGTTTACGCCAAACCCGGACGATCCCGGTCGCCCCCACGGCGATTTGGCCGAGAGTTGGTCTTTTGCCGACGACGGACGCACGCTCACCATGACTTTGCGCCAAGACGCCACGTTTGCTAGCGGCCGGCCGGTCACCGCGGCCGATGCCGCCTTTTCCCTGCGTCGGGCGGTGATTTTAAACAAGACTCCCGCCTTCATTTTGAGCCAATTGGGTCTGGCGCCGACCAATGTGGCCGATCGCGTCCGCGCCTTGGATCTGTGGCGTCTCGCCGTCACCCTGGACCGCGCCTATGCGCCCTCGCTGGTGCTCAATGCGCTGTCCGCCGGTATCGCCTCGGTGGTCGATCAGGCCGAGGTCATGGCCCGCGCCGAAGACGATGACTTTGGTCATGGTTGGCTGCGTCGCGCGCACGCCGGCTCTGGCCCGTTCATGCTCTATCGCTGGCAGCCGGGCGAATATGTGATTATGGATGCCAATCCGCACCATGCCGGGGCGCCGCTGCGGATCCGTCGGGTGGCGATTCGCGATGTCCGCGAACCGGCCACACAAAGGCTGCTGTTGGCACGAGGCGACATCGACATGGCGCGCGATTTGGGCCCGGATCAAATCATCGCCCTGACCGATGTCGATGGCATCGTCACCTGGTCGGCGCCGGGCGCGCGGCTCTTTTACTTGGGCCTCAATCAGCGCAATCCGTACCTGGCGCGACCCGAGGTTCGTCAAGCGTTGCGCCATTTGATCGATTATCAGGGTATCGCCGATGCCTTGTTGCCGGGGCGTGCGCGCGTCCATCAGGCTTTCTTGCCGCGCGGCTTTCTGGGGGCCGTGACCGACCAGCCCTTTGAACTGGATCAGGCGCGCGCAGCCGCGTTGTTGCGCGCGGCCGGTGTCGCCGACGGTTTCGATATCACCATGAATGTCCGCTCCGACGGGCTATTGTTGCAAGTCGCCCAGGCGATTCAGGCAACGATGGCTGCCGCCGGCGTGCGCATCGAATTGTTGGCCGGCGACGCCAAGCAGACGCTGACGCGCTATCGTGCCCGTCACCACGATATCTATATTGGCCAATGGGGCCCGGATTATCTGGACCCTCACACGAACGCGGCGGCGTTTGCGCGCAATATCGACAATGGTGAGTCCAGTGTCGAACGAACGCTTGCTTGGCGAAATGGCTGGGTAATCCCCGAATTGACGGCGATGACCGATGCCGCCACCTTGATCTCCGACCCGCAACAACGCGCGGCCGCCTATGGCGCGTTGCAGCGCCGGGTGATGGCGGACTCACCGTTTATCGTCATGTTTCAGGAAGACGTGCTCTATGCGGCGCGCGCCAATGTCCACGGCTATCAGTCCGGCCTGATGTCCGATCAAACGCGGTATCGCGCGGTGTATAAGGGCCCGGAATGACGGCGCCGCCGGTCACGCCGATCACGCGGCCGCTGTGGCGGCTAGGGGCGGCGCGGGGCCGCGACGTGGCGCGCACCATCGCGGCCGCCATCGTCACGGTGTTTGGGTTGCTTCTGGTCACTTTTGTGATCGGTCGGGTGATCCCGATCGATCCGGTGCTCGCCGTGGTTGGCGATCAGGCCAGTGCCGAGACATATCAGGCAGCACGTCGGGAGATGGGCTTGGACTTGCCGCTCCCTGTACAGTTTTGGCTCTATCTGCGCGATCTGGCGAGCGGCGACCTGGGGCAAAGTGCCGTAACCGCGCGCCCGGTCATCACCGACATCGGGCGTTTTTTCCCGGCGACACTTGAGCTGGCGACCTTGGCGACCTTGATTGGGGTCATGCTGGGCGTGCCGGCCGGCGTCGTCGCCGCTGTGGCGCGCGGCCGCTGGCCCGATGGCGTTGTCCGGTTCATTTCATTGGTTGGCTATTCGGCGCCGACGTTTTGGCTGGGCATGATCGGACTGCTGGTGTTTTACGCCAAGCTCGGTTGGTTGCCCGGTCCCGGACGCTTGGACATCATCTATGAAGGTCTGGTTCCGACCGTGACCGGGGTGCTGGTCCTTGACGCGCTGCTTGCCGGCGACGGCGAAGTGTTGGCCGATGCGTTGGGGCGCTTGGTGCTGCCGTCCGCCACATTGGGCTATTTCTCCATGGCGTATATCGCGCGCATGACCAGAAGCTTCATGATCGAACAATTGGCGCAGGAATATGTCGTCGCCGCGCGCGCCAAGGGACTGAGCGAAGCTAGGGTGATCTGGGGCCACGCGTTGCGCAACGCGGCGGTACCCCTGATCACTGTTGTGGCGTTGTCGTACGGCAGCTTGCTGGAAGGTTCGGTACTGACCGAGACAGTGTTCGCGTGGCCAGGGCTGGGTGCCTATCTCACCGCCTCGCTGTTGAATGCGGACATGAATGCGGTTCTCGGCGCAACCTTGGTCGTTGGCTTGGTGTTCGTGTCCCTAAATCTGCTGTCGGACATCGCATATCGCTTTGCCGATCCGCGGACTCGATAGCGATGCCTGGTTGTGCCGCCCCGCAATTGCACCGCGACGCGCCCGGGGATGTGGCCAGAATCAGTTGGCGGGCTTGGCTGGCCAGTCCAACGCCGACGTCACGACGTCAAGCTCGTTGGGGCCGGGCCTATGGATTCGCGCGGCAGTTTGTCCGCCATCCGCTGGCCATGGTTGGAATGGCGATCGTGGTCCTGTTGCTGTTGGTGGCGATTTTTGCGCCATATGTTGCTGGTGTCCCGCCCAATGCCCAAGACCTTAGCCAGCGCCTGTTGCCGCCGAGCGCCGCACATTGGTTCGGCACCGATCAGTTGGGTCGCGATATTTTTGCGCGCCTGGTGCACGGCGCACGGATCACATTGATGATCGTCATTTTGGTCGCGGTCATCGCGGCGCCGATCGGCCTTGTGGTGGGATGCGTCGCCGGAACGCTCGGTGGGTGGGCCGATGTCCTGATGATGCGCATCACAGATGTTTTCTTAGCGTTTCCAAGGTTGATTTTGGCTTTGGCGCTGGTTGCCGCACTCGGGCCCGGAATCGAAAATGCGGTCATTGCCATCGCGCTGACCTCGTGGCCGGTCTATGCCCGTGTCGCCCGCGCCGAAGCGCTGACGGTGCGGGGCCGAGACTTTGTTGCCGCCGCCCGTCAACAGGGCGCGTCGACCTGGTGGATCGTGCGCCGGCAAATCATGCCCATGTGCCTAAACTCGCTGATCGTGCGTGTGTCGTTCGATATGGCCGGCATCATATTGACCGCCGCCGGTTTGGGTTTTTTGGGGCTCGGCGCGCAACCGCCGACGCCGGAATGGGGGGCGATGATTGCCAGCGGGCGGGCCTATCTGTTCGACCAGTGGTGGGTCGCCACCGTCCCCGGGTTGGCGATCTTGACCGTCAGCATGGGCTTTAATCTGCTGGGTGACGGCTTGCGCGACGTTTTGGACCCACGCACATGACCGGCACGCCGCTGCTCGATGTGGCCGCGTTGCGGGTCGACTACATGACCGCGCGCGGGATGGTGCGGGCCGTGGATGACATCGATCTTGCGGTCGGCCACGAAAAAGTTGGCTTGTTGGGGCAATCGGGTTCCGGCAAATCGACCATCGGCCGTGCCCTGATGGGCCTGTTGCCCGAATCCGCTCAGGTCGGCGCCCAGAGGGTGACCTTGGAAGGTGTGCCTTTGCCGATCGGGTCGGCCGCCGCCATGCGGCGCCATCGCGGTCGCGACATTGCTATGATTCTTCAGGACCCGCACCATGCGTTGAATCCGGTGACGCGGGTCGGCGCACAGATTGTCGAAGCGCTACGGGTCGGCGTCGGCGGGATGTCTCGCGGCGACGCACGACGTCGCGGACTCGACATGCTTGCGACTGTTCAAATGGCCGATCCGGAGGGGACGTGGCGCGCCTATCCCCACGAATTGTCGGGCGGTATGGCGCAACGCGTCATGTTGGCGATGATGCTGGCGCCCGGACCGCGCTTGTTGGTTGCCGACGAACCGACGTCGGCGCTTGATGTCTTGGCGCGGCAAGCGGTGCTTGAGGTGCTCGACGCGCAGATTGCCGCGCGCCACATGGGATTGCTGTTCATTTCTCACGACTTGACATTGTTGGCATCTTTTTGCGATCGCGTCTTGGTGCTTCGCGCCGGTCAAATCGTTGAGCGGCTGCCAGCGGCAGAATTGGAGTCCGCCCGCGCGGACTACACGCGCGCCCTGTTGGCGGCCCGCCCAGCGCTGGAGAAACGCTGGCGCGCCGGGCGCGGCCAGATTTCTGTGTGAACATGTTCACTGTCCGTGATCTGAATATCCGCTATCACACCGGCTCGTCCGTCAGGCACGTCGTGCGCGGTGTCTCTTTCGCGTTCGGCAGTGGTGTTGCCTTTGGCCTGGTCGGCCGATCCGGTTGCGGCAAGTCGACCCTGCTTCGGGCGTTGGCCGGTTTGAATGCCGACTGGGACGGTGAGATTGTGATTGACGGCGCCGTTCAAGCCAAGCGGCGGCCGAGGTCGTTTTACCGCAAGGTACAAATGGTGTTCCAAGACCCATACGGATCGCTGCATCCGCGCAAGACCGTTGACGATAGTTTGGCGGCGCCGTTGTCGATTCATGGCTTTGACGATATTGATCGCAGAATAAGCGCCGCGCTTGACGACGTCGGTCTCGACCAAGGCTTGCGGTTTCGCTATCCGCACCAGCTGTCCGGCGGTCAAAGGCAGCGCGTGGCGTTGGCCCGGGCGCTTGTTCTCGAACCCAAAGCGCTGTTGCTCGACGAGCCGACGGCATCGCTCGATGCCCAAACTCAGTCTGAAATTCTACGTCTTCTCAAAGCGTTACGACAAAGGTTGGGATTGACCATGCTGTTGGTCAGCCACAATATTGCAGTCGTCGCCGAGCTTTGCGATTGGTTCGCAGTCCTCGACGCGGGGCGGCTGGTTGAGATTGTCAAATGCGACCACGCCAGCGGGCCGCGGCCGACCGCCGCCATATCTCGCGCCTTGTTGACCGCGGCGGCGGGCTATCGCCCGACCACGTCTCCACAATCTATTTGAAGGCACGTGGCAGCGGGCCCATTTGACACTTCGGACCCGCAATTTGGACATCATCGAATATCGGCGCTTATTGTGCGACGTACATCCCGTTTCTGGCTTCCCATCCTGGTTTTGGCGCTCAGTGTTGGCGTCATGGTTGGGCTGAAGGCGACCAAGCCCGAAGCACCAACCAGTCCTCCGGAAGAGCGCACTTGGTTGGTGGAAACCGCGCGCGTCGCCGTCGCGGATGTCCAACCGATTTTGCAGCTTTACGGCACCGTCGCATCTGGCCGTTCGGTCGATCTGCGGGCCCTTGTCGGCGGCACGGTCGAAACCGTTGGGGCCGCATATGTCGAAGGCGGTATCGTCAATAAGGGCGAACTGTTGGTCGCCATTGACCCGTTTGTTTTCCGCCAGACGCTTGTTGAACAAAATGCATTGGCGCGTGAGGCGCGCGCCCGTCTGCGCGAGCTGGAGGCGCGGCAGCGCACCGAGGCAGCGATGCTGGCGGAAGATCAACAGCAAGTGGCGTTGAGCGCCCGTGACTTGGCGCGACGCGAGAAATTGGTCGGCGATGCCGTGTCCGAGAAATCACTCGACGACGCGCGCGCGGCATTGAGCCGGGCAAAAATAGAAGCCTTGCGGGCCGAGCAAGGGACGGAAGCACTGGACGCCCAAATCCAACAGCAACAAGCGGTCATCGAGCGCCTCGGCGCGGTGATTGCGCGCGCGGAACGTGATATGGCCGATACACGCCTGAGCGCCCCTTTCGACGGCTACGTCGCGACCCCGCAAGCGGAGATCGGCCAGCGCCTCAATCCGGGCGATCCGGTCGCGCGGTTGATCGATTCAAACCGGCTAGAAGCCCGTGTTTTTGTCAGCAACGCGCAATTGGGGCGCCTGGTCGCTGCATCGCAGACCGATCCGGGCACCCCCGTCACCGTGCTGTGGCGCACCGGCGATCGCGTCCACGCGCTGGACGGCGCGATCGCCCGTATTGGCAGCGAAATCGATGCCACGTCGGGCGGCGCGTATCTTTATGCGCATCTGCGCGATGTGCCGGCGACTTTGCCGCTGCGGCCGGGTGCCTTTGTCGAGGTGCGGCTGCAGGACCAAGTCTACCCGAATGTGACACGGTTGCCGCAGACCGCCGTGCACGGTACCGGCACGGTGTACGCGGTCATGGAACAGCGCTTGGAACCGCGTTCGGTCGAGGTGGTGGCGCGCGAGGATGACATGGTCATCGTACGCGGGGCGCTGGCCGAGGGCGACGAGGTCGTAGTGACGCGATTTGCTGAAATCGGCCCGGGCGTGAAGGTCGCGACCGCGCAATGAGGCAGACCGGTCGCGGATTGATTGCCCTATTCGCGCGTCATCGCACGGCCGCGAACCTGTTGATGGTCCTAATGATCGCCGCCGGTCTGATCGCCGCGGGTCGCCTCAACACCCAGTTCTTTCCGGACTTCGGTATCGACGTGATCACCATTTCCGTCGCCTGGCCCGGCGCCAGCGCGGACGATGTCGAAAACACCATCCTGCAGGCGCTGGAACCCGAAGTCCGCTTCATCGACGACGTCAAGCGCGTTCGTGGATCGGCGCGCGAAGGGGCCGGCAGCTTGGCCATAGAGTTTCATCCGGGTGCCGACATGCAAGCCGGCTTGTCGGCTGTCGAAAGCGCCGTCGCCCAGGTCACAACATTGCCCGAAGACGCCGAAGAGCCGATTGTGTCGCGGATTGTGCGCTATGACACGATTAGCCGGCTGCTGATATCGGGACCTTATTCAGAACTGGCGCTGAAACATATCGCCAAGCGGGTGCGCGAAGACCTGCTGGCGCGCGGTATCGACAAGGTGACGCTGTTCGGCGCGCGCGACGAGGAATTGTGGGTCGAGGTGGCGCCGGAGACGTTGCTGCGTCTGGATTTGACTTTGGCGGATATCGCCGCGCGCATCCGCGAGACCAGTTTGGACATGCCGGCCGGCGACACAAGGGGGGCGGGTGCCCTGCAAATCCGCAGCTTGGGTCTTCGGCGCGATGCGCGCACCCTGCGTACGGTTGAAGTGCTGGCGCGCGATAGCGGTGAGAAGATTCTGCTCGGCGACATTGCGACGATAACCGACACTTTCGATGACGACGGCGCCAACGGTCGCTATCAAGGTCAGACGGCCATACAGTTGCATGTCCAGCGCGCCGTCGGCGCCGACGCCTTGCAACTTGCCGAAGTCGTCAACGACTATTTGGAAATATTGCGGCCGACATTGCCAGCGTCGCTGAACATTGTGCAATTCGACGTCGCTGCCAGTCTGGTGCGCGACCGCATCAATCTGCTGTTGCGCAACGGCGCCGGCGGCCTGGTGTTGGTTTTGGCGGTATTGTTCCTGTTTCTCAGCAGCCGGGTGGCGCTGTGGGTGGCGGTTGGGATTCCGACCGCGGTGATGGCTTCACTGGCGGTGATGCTGGCGACCGGTCAGTCGATCAATATGGTCAGCCTGTTCGCGTTGATCATGATGCTGGGTATCATCGTCGACGATGCCATCGTTGTTGGCGAGCATGCCATGGCGCGGCGCCATGCCGGCATGGACGCGCAAGATGCGGTGGAAACCGGGGCGCGGCGCATGGTGCCGCCGGTGTTCAGTGCAACTTTGACGACGATCGCCGCGTTTTTGCCAATTGTCATGGTGACCGGCATCATCGGTGAAATCCTGTTTGCGATTCCGAGCGTGGTCGTGGCGGTGCTGATTGCCAGTCTGGTCGAGTGTTTCTTGGTGCTGCCCGGGCATTTGCGCCACGCGATGACCGCCGATCCGTCGGCAGTCTCACGATTTCGGCACCGGTTCAATGAAAGATTCGACCGCTTTCGCGATACTCGCTTTCGGCGTTTGACCGTGTTGGCGGTACGTTGGCGTTATACCGTACTCGCGCTTGCGTTCGGCAGTTTGATTGCCGCGGTTGGGCTGTTGGTTGGCGGCCGCGTTCAGTTTGTCTTTTTCCCGTCGCCCGAAAGCGATGTCATTCTGGCCAACTTCGCCTTTTCGCCCGGCACGCCGCGCACCCGCACCGCGGCCATGCTGGACGAATTGGAACGCGCGCTCGCCGAAGTGGACCGGCAGTTGGCCGGCGAAAACGACAGTGCCGTCAAGGTGACCTTCGGCACGCTTGGGGAAACGATCATCAGCGATGTTGCCGGCGGTGCCAGAGGCGAACATGTCGGTGGCTTGTTTGTTGAGCTGCAACCGTCCGAACAGCGCAGTGTGCGTACCCAAGCGCTGGTCACCGCGTGGCGCGCGGCCATACGGCCTTTGGCCGGTATCGATGAAATGTCGATCCGCGAACCGCAAGGGGGGCCGCCCGGTCGTGATTTGGACGTGCGCCTGTCGGGCGCCGACGCGGCGACGCTCAAGAAAGCAGCGCTCGATCTGCGCACCACCTTGGGACGTTTTCCTGGCATTAGCGACGATGCCGACAATCTGCCGTGGGGCAAGCCGGAACTGATCCTCAACGTGTCGCCGCGAGGCCGCGCATTGGGTTTCACCACGGACGCCGTCGGCCGCCAAGTGCGTGATGCGTTCGAGGGCGCGATCGCCCACCGTTTCGCGCGTGACGATGAAGAAGTGACCGTGCGGGTACGCTTGCCGGAAGGCACGCTGACCGAATCGCGCCTGCGTAGCCTTTATTTGCGCAGCCCCGGCGGCGCCGAAGTGCCACTGTCTGAGGTTGTCACCCTGTCCAGCGATCGTGGCTTTTCGGTTATCCAACGCGAAGACGGCGTGCGCGAAGTCAGCGTGACGGCAGAGGTCGATGAGGCGGTCGCCAATCCGACCGAATTGGTGGCAACCTTGGCTGCCGGCCCAATTGTTGAATTGCGGCAGACATATGGTGTGCAGGCGCGGTTCGCCGGTAAGGCCGAGGAGCAAGGCGAGACCCTAGCCGACATGCGCTTGGGCACGATGGCTGGTCTGACCACGATCTACATCATCTTGGCCTGGGTCTTCGCCAGTTACACGCGCCCGGTGGTGGTCATGTCCATCATTCCCTTGGCAGCCGTTGGCGCCATCGTCGGCCATTGGTTGACCGGTTACGACTTGACCTTGCTCAGCTTGATCGGGCTGCTGGGTTTGTCCGGTATCGTGGTCAACGATTCGATCATATTGGTCAGCACCATCGACGAGCGGCTGAAGGGCGGCCAGCCACCCGCGGCGGCCATCGTTCATGGCACACGCGATCGTCTCCGCGCGGTGATCTTGACGTCGCTGACGACAATCGGCGGTCTGTTGCCGCTGATGTTTGAAACCAGCCTGCAAGCCCAGTTTCTGAAACCGATGGCTCTGACCCTGGTGTTCGGCCTGATCACTACGACATTGCTGGTGTTGTTTGTTATCCCCGCCATGATGGCGATACAGAACGATGTCGGCCGTTGGCGTCCGCGTCCGCGGTCAGGCGCGCCAGAACCCTGGCATAAACAGGATCATTACCGTGAACAGCTCGAGGCGGCCGAGTAGCATCGCCGCGGACAGCAGCCATTTGGCACTGTCGTCGAGCGACGCGAAGGTGCCGGCCGGGCCGATAATCGGCCCCAATGCCGGCCCAACATTGGCCACCGCTGTCGCCGCGCCGCTGATGCTCGTGACGAAGTCATAGCCGTGCAGGGCGAGGCCAAGGGCCGTCACGGCAAACACGGCAAAAAACATGAAAAAGAAACCGAGCACCGAACTGACCACGTGGTTTGGCACGGGACGGCCGTCGAAATGCGGAACAAACACCGCATGTGGCCTGAGCAGGTGGACAAATTGCACACGCACTGCGGAAAACAACACTTGATAGCGGAACACTTTGATACCGCCGGTGGTACCGCCGGTACAGCCGCCGACAAACATCAGAAAGAACATGACCGTGACAGCCAGCGCGCCCCAATGGGCATAATCATCGGTGGCGTAGCCGGTGCCGGTCATCACCGACACGACATTGAAGGCGCCATAGCGCAGGGCGTCGAACAGGCTCCGATCCTCGAATGTGAACCACTGCCATAGAATGAGGACGATGATCATCACCGCCAGGGTGCCGAAGAACCACTGCACCTGACTGTCGCGCCACAACGCCGGAGCATCGCCGCGCAGGGCCTTGAGATAAAGGACGAACGGGAGGCTGCCAACCACCATGCCGACAATCACCACGCAGTCGACGGCGACACTATTGAAATAGCGAATCGATTGGTCGGACGTCGAAAAGCCGCCGGTCGCGATCGTGGTCATGCCGTGACAGATAGCGTCGAATCCACTCATGCCGGCGACATACAGCGCAACAATCCAAATCGCCGTCAGGGCCACGTACAAAATTACGATCGAGGCGGCGAGTTTTGCGGCGCGCGGCAAGCCGCCTTCCGATTGGCTCGACGATTCGGTACGGAATAACTGCATGCCGCCGACCCGCAAGATCGGCAGAATCGCGACCGCCATGGCGACAATGCCGATGCCGCCAAGCCACTGCAACAGCGAACGCCACAGCAAAATCCCGGGTGGCTGATTGTCCAGGCCTTCGATGACCGTCGAACCCGTGGTCGTCAACCCCGACATGGCTTCGAAATACGCATCGGCCGGCGACATGCCTAGGGTCGAGAACACAAACGGCAAACTGGCGAACGCACACACCAGCACCCAGCTGGCGGTGGTCATCAAAAAGGTCTCTTTGATTGTCAGTCGAAATCGGCGCAACCGAAAAGACAGCGCCAACATGGCGCCGACGAAAAACGTTACCAGCGACGAAACCAGGAAAACACGCCAATCTGGATTGTCTGCCGCAACGTCGGCCAGCGCCGGCAATGTCATTGCCAACGCGATTGTGATCAACAAAAGGCCGACGACGAATAACGTCGGCCGCAGATCAATCAACAGCGCTCATCCCGAATGTGTTGCCCCCGTTTGCGGCCGGTCGGGTCGGATACCGCTCTATCCTCAGCGATGATTGGTGGCATCGCTGACGATGCCCAAAAATTCGCGCCGCGTGCTGGGGTCGTCACGAAACGCACCGATCATGCGGCTGGTTTTCATGGTCACGCCGCGTTTGCGCACGCCGCGCGTGGTCATGCATTGATGGGTCGCTTCGATCATCACGGCGACCCCCTTCGGCTTGAGTACCGTGTCGATTGTGTCGGCAATTTGCACGGTCATGCGCTCTTGAATTTGCAAGCGGCGCGCATAAAGGTCGACAACGCGTGCCAATTTACTGATGCCCACCACGCGGTGGTCGGGCAAATAGGCGACATGGGCTTCGCCAATGACCGGCAGCATGTGATGTTCGCAGTAGGACACGAACTCAATACCAGTTAACACGATCATTTCATCGTAGCCGTCGACTTCCTCAAAGGTGCGTTCGAGGACAGAGATCGGGTCGCCGCCATAGCCCGAAAACAATTCCTCAAAGGCGCGTCGTACACGAAGTGGCGTCCCCAACAAGCCTTCGCGTTCGGGATCATCGCCGGCCCACCGAATTAACGTGCGAACGGCCCGTTCAACCTCTTCGACTGCTGGTTTGCCGTCGCCGACCGGCTTTGGCGCCGTTGGCGTCGTCGCGGTTTGGGTGGCGTTTTCCTGGTCGATCTTATTCATGAGGCGTTCCGAAACTGTGGACCTGCCGCGCAACCGGTCCGGCGCATTTGCGCGCCAGGCGCCGCCCAACGGGGCGTCAGTTTAAGCGTTTTTCGGTAAACGGACTGTCCAGCGAAAAAGCGGGGATGGCCACATCAAAACGCTCACCGGACGATGTCACCATTTCATAGGTGCCGACCATGATTCCGGACGGCGTCGAAAGCGGCGTGCCACTGGTGTATTCAAAGGTTTCGCCGGGGCTCAAAACCGGCTGCTCACCCACCACACCAGCTCCGTGAACTTCTTGGGTGCGGCCGTGATCGTCAGTGATTTGCCAATACCGGTTGCGTAATTGAACAGTCTCGCCACCTTGGTTCTCGATCCGTACCTGATAAGCGAACACGAAATGGTCGTCCTCGGGGGACGATTGATCGTCCAGGTAAAAGGGCTTGACCGTAATTCTTATTTTACGAGTGACTTGCTCGTACATTTTGTGCCCCGGTCTAACGTCGCGGCGGACGCGCCATCAACCGCCCAGCCGGCCGCGATCCGTCTACCTAACTTAGGGGGAAGTCGTCATCCTTGTCTAGGCCACCCAAGGACCGTCGTCGCCGAGGCGCGGCCTCGGGCGCTTACGCCACACTGCAGGAGCCGCCACCCAAAACACAAAAGCGCGCACAATGCGGGTGATTCAGCCGAACGGCCGCGGCGCCATCAGCAAGTGTCGGGCCAAGGACGAAGCGGTGATCATACGGGAGCAGGGTACACGGCATGACAACCGGCGTGGCCGCCCCTTTGTGTTTCACGATCATGCGCGACGTCGCGCACATCAATGTGTCGGGGTGTACATCCAGTATGTCCCAACAGGACTCGGTAATCTCTGGCACATCGGCGTCTTCGTCCATTTCTGGGAACAAAACCAGGGCGGTGCAGTTGGCGGCATCGATTGGCACGTCCAACGCCGCGAACAAACGCCGATAGCCGTTGCGCATCGCGGCTTCGTTTTCGCCCCATTTCAAGCGGCCCGCGATATTGATCCTAAAGCCGTTTTTGCTCAACCACTTAATGCCTTTGATTGTCGGTTCCCAAGAGCGTGCGCCACGTTCGGTTTCATGCAGAGCCCGCGCGTAGTGATCCAACGACACCCGGATCGTCAGGCGGTCGCGGTCAGCGGGCGCAATCGCCAACAAATCGTCGGCGCTCTTCATCATTGGTCGCATCGCATTGGTCAAGACCAAGACCCGAAAGCCCCGGGTCAGGCACAACCGGATCATGGGCAACAAGTCGGGGTTCATAAAAGGCTCGCCACCGGTGAAACCGATTTCTTGCGTAGACAGGCCGTTGGCGGCGATTTCATCCAAATAAGCCTGTACGTCGTCACGTGACAAATAGGCCAGCCGATCGTTGGTCGGACTGGATTCGATATAACAGTTGGCGCAGGTCAAATTGCACAAAGTGCCGGTATTGAACCACAGCGTCTGAAGCGCTGTTGGCCGCACGCTGGCGCGGACCTCTCCCGTGGCCGTCAGCTCAGGGTCTTTGAACTTACGGAGGTCTAGTTGGTCCACTTTTGCCGCGGCTGCTGATGACATAGCTTGTCCTTAAAACGTTGATTCCAATCGCATCTTTATGGATTGCATGGTCGGAATGCGATTCCGCACATGAGCGCCGGTCTTGTCCTGGCCGCCGGCGGCGCCGCAGACCCTATGGCCGGGGCGCGTTTTGTCAATGTTCGCGACGCCAGTTCATCAAATTGTCAAGAGCCCGCCACAATATCGGCCGGCCAAATTTGATTGCGCCCTGGTCGCGGACGGCACAATATGTCGCCCTCCTTGCGGGTGTAGTTCAGTGGTAGAACGACAGCTTCCCAAGCTGTATGTCGTCGGTTCGATTCCGATCACCCGCTCCACGATCACCCGGCAAGATTTGGCCGGATATCAGCCCCTGACGGCGCCGGCGGTCAATCCGGCGACGATGCGGCGCTGAAACAGCATGACCAAAAGGATGAGTGGCACCGTCACGATCACCGACGCCGCCATCAGCTGACCCCACGGCAGTTCGTGACTGCTGGCGCCCGACATCAGCGCGATGGCCACGGGTACCGTGCGCTGGTCGTTGGTCAGCGTAAAGGTGAGGGCAAACAGAAACTCGTTCCAAGCCGCAATGAACGCCAATAGGCCGGTCGATACCATGGCGGGTGCCATCAGCGGCAATAGTATGCGGATCAGTAATGTCGCCGGCCCGGCGCCGTCGATCTTGGCGGCGTCCTCGATTTCCACCGGGACTGCGCGGACAAATGTGGTCAGCACCCAAACCGTGAAAGGCAGGGTCAATATTAGGTAAGATAACATTAGGCTCGCCAGGCTGTTGTAGAGACCCAGCCCGCGGATCAGCGCGAACATACCTGACAAAACCGCGATTTGTGGAAACATCGATACCGCCAGCAGTGTCATCATGACGGTCGCGCGACCGCGAAATGCATGCCGCGCCAGGCCATAGGCGGTTGATAGGCCCAGTGCTACCGACAAGCCAACCACGACGGTCGCGACCAATATTGAGTTCAGCAGACTGGTCGCGAAGGCCTGTTCACCAAAGACCGCGCGGTAATTCTGACCGGACGGGGCCGCGGGCCACAGGCTCGGATCGAACAGCGCGCTGCCGGACTTCAGCGACGAGCTAATCGCATAGACAAACGGTAGCAGCGCATAGGCGGCGATAAACAGCACCGCGAGCGCAAACCCGACGCGGGCCAAGGCGTTCATGGCGTCGACACCGCGTCCCCGGCGCGGGTGGCGACGAGATACAGAGCAATGACGCCGCCAATGATGAAAAAGGTCGCGGTGGCGGCGGCCGCGCCATAGCCAGCTAAACCGAAATCGACCAGTTGCTGGCGCGTGTATATAGACATGCTCATGGTTTCACGGCTATTCGCGGCCAAGACGTAGATCACATCGAACACGCGCAAGGCGTCGAGCAGGCGGAAGATCACCGCGACCACCAGCGCCGGCATGATCAAAGGCAAGGTGATGAACCAGAATACGGCCAGCGCCGGAACACCATCGACTTTGGCCGCTTCATAGCAATCCCCGGGCACCAGTTGCAGCGCGGCCAGCACCAGCAACGTCACGAACGGCGTTGTCTTCCACACATCGACCGCGATCACGCTGGCCATGGTGAGGGCAGGATCGGCGGTCCAGGCGAGCGGCTGGCCGATCAGGCCGAGGGTCAACAGCGCCGCGTTGACCAGGCCATATTGGTCATGGAGCATCCACGCCCATATTTTCGCCGACACCACCGTTGGTACTGCCCAGGGTACCAATACCAATGCGCGGATCAACGCGCGGCCCGGAAAGGACATATTCAGCACCACGGCGATCGCCACGCCAAGGACGGTTTCCAGCGATACCGAGACCAACGCAAAAACAACGGTGTTGCGGACCGCCCGCCACCAATCCGGGTCGGCAAGCAAGCCATAGGCGCTGCCGTCCTCGACCACCCAATAATTCTCGAAACCGATCCAGCTGCCACCGCCGCCGAGCGTCGTGTCAGTGAAACCAAGCCAGAAATTGTGGACCAACGGCCAACCGGCGACCAATACCAGCACCGCGAGCGTTGGCGTCATCAAAAGCCAGGCCGCGCGCCGTTGTCGTTGCGTCAGGTTCCCATCGACCGGTCGGCGCGTCACGCCGCTACCAGCCACCGCGGCGTCGCAGGCGGGTCAGTGTTCGTTCCAAGGCGGCGACGCTTTCGGCACCCGATCGGCGGCCGGCAAGCACGTCGTGGACCGCGTTGGCGAACGCGACCGACACTTGATTGTAGCTTTCACCGGTCGTTTGAGATGGCCGCGCGACCGCATCGGCCATGGCATCCCGCAAGAGGACGAGATAGGGATTGGCGGCGCGCACATCCGCATCGTCGTAGAGTGCGGCAATGGTCGGATTGAAGCCGCCCGCCAAGGCGCGGCGCTTTTGCTCGTCAGGCCCGGTCAAATAACGAACCAGATCGATGGCAATCTCGGCATGGGCGCTGTAACGCGACACCGCCAGCTGCCAGCCGCCGAGCGTGGCGGCGCGCTCGCCACCGCTGCCGGCGGGCAGGGCCGCGACCCCGACATGGCCTTTGACTGGGCTATCGGCGGCATTCGCCAACGTCCAGGCATAGGGCCAATTGCGCATGAACACCGCATCGCCGGCCTGAAACACGGCACGCGCTTCCTCCTCGCCGTAGCCTAGGACACCGGGCGGCGATATCGAGCCGACCCAGCCCGCTGCGCGGTCCAGTGCGATCGCCGCGGCGGAGTTATCGGCCGTGATCGCGCCGTCGGCGTCGACAATCGTGCCGCCGCCCTCGCTGACCAGCCATTCCAGGGCGTTGCAGGTGAGCCCCTCATAGGCTTTGCCCTGCCAGACATAGCCCCACAGATTGGTATTGCCGACAGCCCGCTCCGCGCCTTGGATGGCGGCGGCGGTGGCGGCCAGCGCCTGCCAGGTTTCGGGTACCGAAAAGCCATGGGCGTCGAGCAGGTCACGCCGGTAGTAAAGCAGGCCGGCGTCGGTGAACCACGGCATGGCGACCAGGCGGCCATCGACCGTGTTGTTGGCGATCAGCGCCGGCACATGTTGCGCGGTGGTGTCGCCGACATAGGGGCCGAGGTCAATCAGGTGTGGGGCCAACAAGCCGGGCCAGATGACATCGATTTGGAAGACGTCAATATCGTCGGCACCGGCGGCAAACAGTTGTTGATAGAGCGCCAGCCGCTCGGTCGCCGAATTGGGTGTCGACACCACGCGCACCGTATGGCCCGATCGCGCCGCCCAGGCGTCCGCGCCGTCGCGGCACAGTTCCAATTCCGCGCCCAGGGCGCTACACGATATAGCGATTTCGGCGGCCCTGGCCGCACCCGCCGCGAAACCAAAGCTGACCGACAAGATAATTCCGATGATCCGCGTGCGCTTGAGCATGACAGGCTGATTCCTGAAGTGCGACGTGGCGTCTGTCAACGTTCCGACGGCCCCTCACCCTTGTCGCGGCTTTGCAGAACCTGCTTGCTTGTGTAGGGTCCGGCGCGATAACCCCGTTCGCGCCGCATGCGCGAGCCCAGCAAGTGAGCCGATCTTGTCAAAGCAATCCTTGGCGCCGCCCTCCGGCAGCCGCGATTTCTTGCCTGAGGAAGCGCGCTTCCGCAGCCACGTTTTGGCGACAATAGAACAAACTTTTGCGATGCACGGATTTGAACCGATGCAGACGCCGGCCTTCGAACGCATCGAGACCCTTTCGGGTAAATATGGCGATGAAGGCGAAAAGCTGATCTTCAAGATTCTCAAACGTGGCGAAAAGGCGGCCAGCGGCGAAGCGGATCTGGCGTTGCGGTATGATCTAACCGTGCCAGCCATGCGGGTTTACGCGCATCGCCGCAATGAATTGCCGACCCTGTTCAAGCGTTCGCAAATTGGTCCCGTGTGGCGCGCGGACCGGCCGGGACGCGGGCGCTTTCGGGAGTTCTATCAATGCGACGTGGACATCATCGGCAGCGCTTCGCGGCTCGCCGATGTCGCCGTAATTCAGGCCTTGGCCGACGCCCTTGATGCGGTTGGGTTGGATGATTTCCACATCCGTTTGAATTCGCGTCATGTCCTGAAGGGAATGATGGATTGCTACGGGGTTCCCGAACCCGCGCAGGCGGCGGCGATTACGGTTCTGGACAAGATCGACAAGATCGGGGTCGAGGGCATCACCGAAGAAATGGCGGCTTTGACGGCCGACGGCGTCTCATTGTTTGCGCCGCTGCTGGCAGATTTGGCTGCCGATGATTTCGAACAGCGCTTGCGTGGGCGGCTGGTGGAGTCCGATGTCGGGCAGATGGGTTTGTCGGAAAGCGACGAGATCGTCGCGCGCTTGACCGATCTCATGCCGCCCGGTCGCATCGCCTTTGATCCGATTTTGGCGCGTGGGCTCGACTATTATACGGGGCCGATCTTCGAATTCGTTGCCCATGGCGGCGCCGGGTCGATTGCCGGCGGTGGCCGCTACGACAATCTGGCCGGCCTATTTCTAAAGACGTCGGTGCCGGTGTGCGGTGGGTCGCTGGGCATTGAACGCATTTTGCTGTTGCTCAAGGCGCGGCAATCATCGGCGCAGCTGGCGGACGGTCCGGTGTATGTCACCGTGTGGGATGAGACCTTGGCCAGTGCATCATTGGCGTTGGCGGCTGAATTGCGCGCTGCCGGAATGGCCGCTGAAATCAGTGTCGTCGACGGTAAGCTCGGCAAGCAACTCCGCACCGCCGACAATCGCGCTTGCCGCGTTGCCGTTGTGCTGGGCCCCGACGAACATGACGCCGGTACGGTCGTGGTTAAGAACATGGTCGCCGGAAGCCAAGAGACCGTGGCGCGCGCCGCCCTTATCGACGCCGTGAAGCGGGCGCTCAACGCCGCCGAATCGCGATAAAGCGACCGCCACCGAGCGACCCATGGTCGATCAGGGCGATGAATTGGCGATAGGCTTCAACATAGGCCTCATGGCGGTCGCGACCGAAAAGCCGCACGGTATCGTCTTCCATGTTGCGGAACATCTCGTAACGAGCATGCAAGATATCGCGCCACGCCGCCGACGTGTCTTCGCTGGCGATGTCGGTAAAGCCGGCGGCGCCAAGTAGCCTTTCATATTCGGCGACGCTGTTGATGGTGCCGATCGGCATGCCGGTCTTTAACGCCGCGAAAGTTTCGGCATCAAACGCACCGCGCCGCACCCAGTCGGTGAAGCCAAGTCCGCCGCCGCCGTTGAGGGAACGAAAACAGCCGCCCAGCAGGGCCGGCTTATCCGCGATATGCAAAAACGCTTCTTGCCCAATGGCGGCGTCGAAGCTGCCGGCGGCCACCGGCAGGCGGGTCGCGTCGCCGCGCACATAGTGGACCTGTTGCGCCAAGCCCACCCGCGCGGTCAAGCGCGCCGCGCCGATTACCCGCCGCCAATTGAAATCGACACCGACCACCTGGCAGCCATAGCGATGGGCCAAATAACGCGCGCTGCCACCGAGTCCGGAGCATACATCCATGACCCGTGAGCCGGGACCGACATGAAGCGCGGCCGCCAGCACGTCGGTCGCCGCCAAGCCGCCATAGTGATCCTGATCGTGCGGCGACAGATCTTCGGGCGTCAGGTGATCAAGGGCCTTGCCGTCGCGTTGCACGGCAGCCTCGATTTGCGCCTCGTTGATCGGGTGTTCGTCATAGAACGTCGTCAGGTCGACCATGACCGCACAGTAACGGGCATGGCGGCGGCCTGTACAGATCCGCGTCAAGCGGCCGCGATCGGATCCTTCTCCGCGGACGTCACGACCAACGATACCGGCTTTGCTGCCGGCCCCTCAATACAACGTTCTTTCAAGCCCTCGGCAAAGGGTTTGAAATAGGGTCGCGCCTGAAACCTTTGCAGCGCCTCTTCGTCCGCCATCCAGGCATGGTGGGTGAACGAGACCCCGTCATTGTCGACATAGACCGAATATTGAACGCTCGGATCGTTTTCGGCGCGGATTGCGGCGACGAAGTCGCGCACCGCGACATCCTGCGCGTCGCGGGCATCGTCGCGAATGCGATAGCGGATCATGAATGTCGGCATGATCTAAGCAGCTCCTGCGTCTTGCGGCTTGGTCCACGGATCGACGCCGGCGCTGCCGCCAGCCGCGGCAACTTCGAGCCGGGCGATATAGTGATCCCAACCCTCGCCATGGCGTTGCAGCCATTCGCCACTGAGGCCGGAATGGACAAGCCGTACCAAGGTGCCCGAATCTTGCGGGGTCAAGGTAATTTCCACTTGGCTGGCGCCGGGCGGTACGGCCTCGCCACCTTCCCAGCCCCAGGTAAAGACCACGCGCTGATTGGGCGTGACTTCCACGAATGCGCCCTTGGCCACATTGTCCCCGGTCACATTGACCCGATAGATGCCGCCGGGGCGCGGGTCTGAATCTGCTTCCGTGCCGATCCACTGCGTGATCTTGTCCGGGTCGGTCAGAAACGGAAACACTGTTTCCGGTGGCGCCTTGATGAACACTTCACACTCCAGGCGGTCATCATGAATGGTCGCCATCGTCCTCGCCTCTCTGTTGAAATTCGGCCTCGGCGGCGGATTTCAAGCGGCTCAAATTGTCCCGCCAGAAATCATCCAGATAGGCCTTGAGCTCCGCCAAGCGGTCCGCCCGCGTGCGATAGTAGCGGTGGGTGCCCGATTTGCGCACGATCACTAGGCCAACATCTTCCAACACGCGCAGATGTTGGGATATGGCCGGGCGGGTGACGTCAAACCGTGCCGCAATCGCCCCCGCGGACATTTCATGCGCCGAGATCATGCGCAAAATCGCCCGACGATTGGGCTCGGCTATGGCGCGTAATGCTTCATCCATGACGATAACAAAACCGAAAAATTTGTAAGTGTCAACTTACGAATGGAGGCGGACGTGCTTTCAGCCGCCGGTTTTCATGCGCTCAATACGCTCCGACAGGGCCCGATGTTCCTCGCTTTCCGGGGGCAGGCGCGCGAGCAGCCGTTGCCAATAGGCCAAACCGTCATCGGGTCGATCGTTTTGTAGAGCGGCCAAGCCCAGAAACCATAGCGCCGCCGGATCTCCGCTATCGACAGCCAAGATTTTCTCAAATGTTGTCACGGCTTCGGCGGGGACCTGATGGTTCGGATCGACGCCCGCCATTTGGGTTTCGGCCAATCCGTTCAAACTCTCCAGATCCTCAGGCGCCAGCGCGACGGCTTTGGCGTAGGCCGCTTGCGCGGCCTCGGCGTCGCCGAGGACCTGTTTGGCGCGCCCCAAGCGCTTCCAACCGTCAACATCGTCAGGTGTTTCGGCGAGGCGCGACTCGAGACGGGCGACCATGCTGAGCACCATTTCTTGGCGTTCATCCGCCGTCATGTCTTCGGCCGCGGCGCGGTCGGCGGCGCTTGGTCCGCTTGTTTGCGGTGCCGGCGCCAGGGCGACTTCCGGCACCGGCACGCCGACCTGCTCGGCCAACGAAATCACTTGCTGGCGCAACGCATCAAGCCAGGGTTCACCCGGCGACGCGTCGTGAAGTATCGCCGTCCACATCTGCAGCGCCGTCGACTCATCACCGGCCTGGGCACGCCCTAGGCCGACATAATAACGGGCGATGACATTGTCCGGCGCACGCGCCAGCACGGCATCAAATTGGGCTTGCGCCGCCGGCGTCACTGCCCCCGCGGCGGCTTGAACGATGCTTTCGGCAAGCGCGACCGCGGCATCAAGATCGTCGGGATCCAACGCGTTTGCTTTGCGATAGGCGTCGATCGCTTCGTCGAAGCGGCCCATGACGGTAAGCGAACGGCCGAGCAGCTTCCAACCGGCCGGATCGTCGGGGTCGTCTTGCAAACGCGATCGTAGGCTGGCGATCGCTTGATCCAGATCGACCGGCATACCGGCCACGTCGTTGGCCGGTTGGTCTCGGCTCGCCAGGGGTTGATCGGGCAGGCGCGGACTGCCCAATTGGCCATAAATCAGCGCGGCCATGCCGCAGACAAACAGCGCCACCCCCGTCTGGACACGCCAACGGCGCGCGCCGCCCGTGGTTTGCGCTGGTTGCCGATCGACGTCCGGCGCGGGGGCCGCGGTCGCCAGAATGCGGCGTTCGATTTCCAAACGCGCCGCGTCCGCTTCCGCCGCGCTGATCACGCCGCGTTGCTGCTCTGCGTCGAGTTCGCGCAATTGGTCGCGAAATACTTGGCGATCGAACGTGGCGCGATCTAACGTAGCGCGATCGACGGCCGCGCGATCGCCGCTCGGCCGACCCCGCCGCCACAACGGCAGCAGCACCGCGGCGCTGGCTACCACGGCCAAAATCGCGAGCATCAGGGTGAGCACCATGTGCGGCGTTTCCGCGACGCTCAGCGGGCTGGTTCGTCGTCGAGCAAGGCGTTGAGGCGGGCACGCTCGTCCGCACTCAAGGCTTGCGCTGGCTGTGTTTGCTTGCGCAGGCGGCGCAAAAACACCCAGCCGCCGATCAGAGCTAACAAGGCTAGGACGCCCGGGCCGAACCACAATACATAAGTGACCGGCTTGACCGGTGGTTTCAGCAACACGAAGTCCCCATAGCGGGCCACCAAATAAGCGACAATTTCGTCGTCGCTGTCACCCGCAACCAGCCGTTCGCGCACGATGAGCCTGAGATCGCGCGCCAATTCCGCGTCGGAATCGAAGATCGACTGGTTCTGGCAGACCAAACAACGGAATTCCTTGGACAAGGCGTGCGCCCGTTGCTCCAGTGCCGGATCGTCAAGCGGTACATCATTCTCAAACGCGGCCGCGTTCGACGCGAGCAACGCCAGCATCAACAGGGCAAAAAGGCTCTTCACGGCTCGGCCCCTTCGAGCATGGGATAAACGATCTTTTCCATATCGCGCGCCATCAATGGGCCGACATGCTTGTAACGGATCACGCCATTGCCATCGATGATGAAAGTCTCGGGGACACCATAAACGCCAAAATCGATGCCGACTCGGCCATCGACATCGGCGCCGATGGCCTCAAAAGGATCGCCGAGTTCGTCAAGCCACGCCAGCGCATCTTCGGGTTTGTCCTTGTAATTGATGCCGACCATGCGCGCCAAGTCGCGTTCCGCCAGTTCCATCAGAAAGGGATGTTCGGCGCGGCACGGTACGCACCATGACGCGAATACATTGAGGACCGTCACCGTGCCGGTCAAATCTTCGGATGACAGGCCGGGACCACCGCCGATTCCCGGCAAGTCGAATGTTGGCACGGGCCGTCCGGCCAGCGCGTTCGGCACTTCGGAAGGGTCAAGAAACAGGCCCTTATAGAAAAATGCTGCCAGCGCCACGAACGCGACCACGGGCAGGGCGTAGAGAAATCGGCGCATGCGCTTGCTCTAGGACGCCGCCGATGCGGCAGCAGGTTGGGCAGGTCGGCGACGCGCTGGCGCGCCAACGCGGTAGCGGCGGTCGCTTAGCGAAACCAAGCCGCCGAAGGCCATGACCACCGCGCCGACCCAGATCCACGGCACCAACGGATTGTGATAGATGCGCATACTCCAACCGCCGCGCGTGTCCGCGTCGCCCAGCACCACATAAAGGTCGGCGAACCAGGTGGTATGAATGGCGGCTTCGGTCGTCGGACGCCCCTGAACCGGATAAAAGCGCTTCTCCGGCCACACGGTCACAAAGGGCGCGCCCCTGCGCAGAACGGTCACTTCGCCGCGATCAATCGTGTAGTTGGGACCGGTCGCCTTTTCGACTCGCTCAAGGCGGAAATCATAGCCGCCGACCGTGACGGTCTCACCCGGCCGCACGACCTGCAGGAACTCGTCTTGCCAGGCTGATGAGGCGGTCACACCGGCCACCATCAAGGCGACGCCCAAATGCGCCAGACTCATGCCATAGGCGGCGCGTGGCAAGCCGGCCAGCCGTCGCAGGCTATCACCGAGACCGACCCGGAACAGGCGGATGCGCGCCGCGAGTTCAACAAACACCGCCGCTGCCAACCATGCCGCCAGGGCGATACCAATCGCGGCCAGCATGGCCTTACCCCAATAGACAAACAGCGCCGCCAGCGCGGCCAGCAACGCCGCGGCGAACGCCACCCAGAGCCGGCCGAGCACGCCAGGCATGTCGGCGCGCTTCCACGACATCAGCGGCGTGATCCCGGCCAGTATGATCAATGGCACGATCAACGGTACGAACACCGCGTTGAAATAGGGTGGCCCGACCGACACCTTGCCGGCACCCAGCGCGTCCATAAACAGCGGGTACAGGGTGCCCAAAAGCACTGTCGCGGCGGCGACGGTGAACAACAGATTGTTGAGCACCAGACTGCCCTCGCGCGACACGGGTGCAAACAGCCCGCCGGCTTTGAGCCGTGGCGCCCGGGCGGCGTACAACATCAAGGATCCGCCGACAACCACCACCAGGAACATCAGAATGAACACGCCCCGCGCCGGATCGGTGGCGAACGCGTGAACCGAGGTGAGGACCCCGGAGCGAACCAGAAAGGTGCCAAGCAAACTAAAGGAAAATGTGATGATGGCCAGCAAGATAGTCCACGATTTGAGCGCATCACGTTTTTCGCAAACGACGGCAGAGTGCAACAGCGCGGTTCCCACCAGCCAGGGCATGAACGAGGCATTCTCGACCGGGTCCCAAAACCACCAGCCGCCCCATCCCAGTTCGTAATAGGCCCACCAGCTGCCGAGGGCGATGCCGACGGTCAGGAAACTCCATGCCGCCAACGCCCAAGGGCGCACCCAACGTGCCCAGGCGGCGTCGACACGGCCTTCGATCAAGGCGGCGATGGCAAAGGCGAACGTCACCGAAAAGCCGACATAGCCGAGATAGAGAAACGGTGGATGAAACGCGAGGCCGGGATCTTGCAACAGCGGGTTGAGATCTTGACCATCAAACGGTGCCGGCGCCAAGCGCGCGAACGGGTTCGAAGTGAACAGCGTGAACGTCAAGAAGCCGACACCGATGGCCGCCTGCACCGCCAGCACACGGGCTTGCAAACCAGCCGGCAAGTGGCGCCCAAACAGGGCCACCGCCGCGCCGAATGTCGCCAAGATTAGCACCCAAAGCAGCAGAGACCCTTCATGGTTGCCCCACACGCCGGTGATTTTGTACAGCATGGGTTTGGCTGAATGGGAATTGTTGGCGACGTTGGCGAGCGAAAAATCCGACGTGACATAAGCGTTGGTCAGCGCCAGGAACGAAATCGTCACGCATGCCCATTGCACCAGGGCCGCTGACTTGCCAACCGCCATCCACGCGGCATCGCCGCGCGCCGCGCCGACCATCGGCACGGTCGCCTGAACCAAGGCGATTGCGAGCGCCAAAATCAGCGCAAAATGTCCAATCTCAACAATCATTCGGCATCACCGTCGCTACCCCGCCAATGTTCGGCATCTTTAATCGCGTCGGCGACCTCCGGCGGCATGTAGTTCTCATCGTGTTTGGCGAGCACGTTGGCGGCTTCAAATTTGCCGTCCGTGGTCATGGCGCCCTCGACGACCACGCCCTGGCCTTCACGAAACAGGTCGGGTAGCACGCCCGCGTACGACACCTCCACAGTCGATGCCGTGTCGGTGACCTGAAACAGCACGGTGACGCCATCGTCGAGGCGCCGCACGCTGTTTTCGGCGACCAAGCCGCCAACCCGGACCCGCTGGCCGGGCGCCGGCGCGTCGGCCGCCAAGTCGGATGGACTGAAGAAAAATACCAGATTGTCCTCGAACGCGTTGAGCACCAGCGCGGCCGCGATAGCCAATGTGGCCATGCCGAGCACGATCACATAAAGGCGGCGTTTTTTGCGGGTCATTTATGGCCTTTCTCGGCGGCGTCGGCCGCTTCGATGGCGCGTAGTTCGGCCGTACGGCGACGATAGCCACGCACCGCCGCGGCGGCCAAGCCGATCAACACGATTGCGGCCACCGCGTAGGCCGGCCAAACAAAGCCGCCATAGCCGCCCATCTCCAGAAACCGATCAATGCCGGACATCGCTTACCGTCGGCGTAAATCACATGTGCCCGTCATATGGGGAGCCCGCTAGGCACCATCCAGCGCCATGCCGTCGCGCCCCACCGCGCTGCCTTGGATACGCGCCAATTGCCGGGTTCGCAGCTTGGCGCCGACAATATCGCCGCGCATGCGCACCAACAAGACCGTCACGAAATAGGCATTAAAGGCAACTGCCATAATCAACAGCGGCCACAACATCGAAGGATCGATCGACGGCGCTGCCAGCTTGGTGACACTGGCCGGTTGATGCAACGTGTTCCACCAATCGACCGAGAATTTGATAATCGGCACATTGACGAAGCCGACCAGCGCCAGGATCGCCGCGGCACGTGCCCCCTTGCTGCGATCATCGAAGGCGTCAAACAGCGCCATGTGGCCGATATACAGAAAAAACAAAATCAAAACAGAGGTCAGGCGTGCATCCCACACCCACCAGGTGCCCCACATCGGCTTACCCCACAAAGATCCGGTGACCAAGGCAATGAATGTGAAGCCGGCACCCAGGGGCGACGCCGCGCGCGCGGCGACATCGGCCAGCGGATGCCGCCAGATCAGCGCGACGGCGCTGGCCAAGGCGATAAAGCTGTAGGTGAACAGCGCCATCCACGCCGCCGGCACGTGGATATACATGATGCGCACGGTGTCGCCTTGCTGATAGTCCGCCGGCGAGGCGAACAGAGCCAGATAAAGCCCGACAACAAACGTGACGACTGTTACCGCCAGCACCCAAGGCAGGATCGCCGCGGACAAGCGCATAAACCGCGCCGGATTCGCGAATTTGTGCAATCGAGAGGCCATAATGGCGTGACCTAAACCTATTCCAGCGCCAGGCGCAAGCCGGCCGCCGCCGCCCAGGGCGATAAAACCATGCTGCCCAGCAGCAGACCGCCCAAAATCATCAAATGTGGCCGGGCTGGTTGGCCGGTCACCGCCGCCTCGATCGCGCTGACGCCAAAAATCAAGACTGGGATCACCAGCGGGATTACCAAAATCGACAGCAGCACGCCGGCGCGCCGGGCGCCAACCGTTAAGGCCGCGCCGATGGCACCGATCAAACTGAGGATGGGCGTTCCCAACGTTAAGGACAGGATCAACACAAAAAAGCCGTCCGTTGGCAGATTCATCAAAAGCGCCAGGACAGGTGCCGCAATGATCAACGGCACGCCAGTGGTCAGCCAGTGGGCCAAGGTTTTTGCCAGCACGACGAGCTCCAATGGCGCCGGCGTCAGGGCCAACAGATCAAAACTGCCGTCGTTCACGTCATCTTGAAATAACCGATCGAAAGACAGCATCGCCGCCAACAAGGCCGCCACCCACAAGGTGCCGCCGCTAATCCGCGCCAAGATCGAAAGTTCGGGCCCGACGCCGAGTGGAAACAAGGCGATGGCGATGACAAAAAACAGCACCACGCCGACTGTGTCATGGATCCGGCTCAGCGCCAGTTGCACGTCGCGACGGACAATATGACCGGCAATTGCCAACATGATGGTCACGCCGCCCCTGTGGCGCCGAGTTCGAGTTGGCGCGCGCGGTCGAGGGTGAAGCCGCCGTGACTGGAGGCGACGACGATGCCGCCAGCCGCGCGATGGCGCGCGACCATGGCTTCGAAGCGACCGGTTGAGTCGCGATCAAGGGCGACCGTTGGCTCGTCGAGCAGCCACAGGCCGCCCTGCTCGGCCAGGGCCAATCGCGCCAGGCCCAAGCGGCGCCGCTGGCCGGCAGAAAGCAGGCGCGCCGAAAACGTGGCCAGCGAATCAAGACCGACCGCCGCCAGCGCCGAGTTGACACGCGCGGTGATCGATGTGGCGCTCGGTCGCAGCCGCGCCCAAAATGCCAGATTGTCGGCGACCGATAGGGTTGGTTTGATTGCGTCCAGATGACCGGCAAATGTGAGCGCGGCGTGATAAGCCTCTGCGTCGTCGCCAATCGGCTGGCCACGCCATAATACGGCACCGGCGGTGGGCGCGATCAATCCGGCGATTAAACGCAGCAAGGTGGTTTTGCCGCTGCCATTCGGCCCCAGCAAGAGCAAGGCGCCGCCGGCGTCGACGGAAAAGGACACATCGGCAAAAACGAACCGGTCGCCGCGCACGCACGCCAGGTCTTGCCCGACCAAGCGGGCGCCATCAGGTGCGGTGGCCTTCATGCCGTGTTATTGACCGTCGGGTATCGAGCCATGGCGGAGGGATAGAGATGAACGACGAAACCTTCAACATGAGTGTGCGCAAGTTTCTCAAAACCGTCGGTGTCACCGCCCAACGCGAGATCGAACGCGCGGTATTGGACGCCATCAAGTCCGGTCGTCTGGCGGGGTCTGAGACCATGCAGGCGGAAGCCAAGATCGTGTTGCCCGGCGCCGGCTTGGAAGTGGTCGTCGAAGGCAAGATCGCCCTTGAATAGCTCTTCGACGCGGCAGAACCTAGCCTTCGCGCAGTGCGTCGATGCCGGCGCGAAGGCCTTCCATCAGCAGCCAAATGTCGCCCGAATAGGCAATCGCGTTGGCGCCCTTGGCCATCCAATCGCGGCCCCATTCTACGGTCGGCGCCAAGACGCCCATGGCTTTGCCGTGTTGCTTGCAGGCAGCGAATACGCGTTCAACGGCGGCGATGAAATCCGGGTTGGTGAACTCGCCGGGAATGCCCATGGTCAACGACAGGTCGAAATGGCCGATCCAGGCGGCATCGACGCCGTCGACCGCCATGATCGCGTCAACGTTCTCAATGCCGCGTACGGTTTCGATCAGGGCAATGTTCATGGTGCGCGCGTCGGCCGCCGCCATCTTCGGCGGTACCGGGCTCATGTCATAATCATCGTGGGCGCCGCTGAACATGGCGCCACGCACGCCGGTGGGAGGATAGCGCGTCCACGATACGATTTCTTCGGCCTCTTCGGGCGTTTCGAGCATCTGATACATCAAACCCATCACGCCGAGATCAAGCAGCCGCGCGACGATGTGATATTGCTTTCCCGGCGGCCGCACCATGGGCACGATATCGAGACCACGGCAAAGGGCCGCCTGCTGTTTGATATCGGCCGTCGACAGGCCGCTGTGCTCCATGTCGTAGAGCACGAATTCGGCGCCAGCGTTTTTCAGAATGGCCGGCAGACCCGGGCTGACACATTCGAATATCATGGTGCCGAACGCGTTCTCGCCCCGCAGCAGTTTGTCTTTGACCGGATTTGGACGCATCGTTGCCTCCCATTTTGCCCGTGCCGACCCAGTTTAGTTGACCCGATCGGCGTTGGCACGCTTGCATCTGAAGGGCAAGATCGCAAGAATCCGTGGCGGGGAGACGATTACCATGCTCATTCGGGTGAATTACGGTCGCAGGCAACGTTTCCGCGCCCGCACGCGTGATCTGACCCTGCAGGGTCGTGTGAGCGATGCGGTCATGCCGTTGCGCCGCGCCGCGTGGCAGCTCAATGACGCGGCGCCGACGACGTTCTATGTTGAACCGATCGCCGATCCCGGCATTGATTGGGTCACCCAATACAAGGACTCGCCGGCCGAATTACGGTGTCGCGATCTCGGCGACTTCACCATTGAAATTCCCATTGACCATCCGGCCCTGAGGACGCGCGACAATCGCCTGAACATAGATCTGACCGATGCCGAGGGCGCCAATATTGTTGAGTCGGTTCAGTTCGATTTCGATCCGACTCCTGTGCCCCTGCCGCTTGATCTGACCGATCTAAGTACGGTCTACGATATTCAAGAGATTGGCCAAACCGTGGTCGGTGCCTTCGATGTTGATCGTGCGCAAAACGTCATTCGGTCGCGGGCGCCGGTGTACCCGGACTCGCTTTTGGTGTTGGGCGCGCCGCACGCCGATCAGGAGGCGACATACAATGTGCGGTTTTTGGATTTCCGTGGCGTTAAATGGCTCGGCCCAAGTGATTTCTACGTCGGTTTTGAGGACAAGTCACCGCCGATCGGCATCAAGACAGGGTGGTCAAGCGCCGGCATGATGGCACTCAATCCGGCCGGTGAAGCGCGTTGCTTTATCGCGTGGGGGGATCATTCGGAAACCGACCGTGAATGGGTGGTGGTCACCGACCCGCCCGAGCCGATCAGGCTCGCCAAAGATGTGTTGTATGCGGTGCGCCACCAAGTCACATTCCGCGACGGCGTCAATCGCTGCCGATTTCGCATTTGGCCCGCTGCTGGGGCTGAGCCGTCGACATGGTTGTGCACCGAAACCGATGCCGCCGTTGACCGTGCTTTGGTCCATCATTGTCGCGCCTCTTTCGGGTTGTTTCAGCATTCCGGCATGCCAATCGAGTGGTCCCATATTCGGGTGGAGGCACTGTGAGATGACAAACAATCGTCGTGGCGCGGCCCTGGGTTATCCGGCAGGCGAAGACGATCGGCGCGTCGACGGCGATATATTAGTGTCTACGATGGCCGCCATATTTGGCGCATGCGGCATGCGCGACCACGATGCCAATGCTTTGGCGCGATCGCTTGTCGCGGCGGATTTGCGCGGAATCCACAGCCATGGTGTGATGCGTGTCCCGGATTACGTCAAACGCTTGACCAGCGGTGGCGTCGATCCGCGCGGCACGCCACGTATCGCCAGCGATCGCGGCGGCGCCCTGGTTGTTGATGGCGGCAATAGCATGGGTCAGATCGCGGCATCGTTCGCCATGGCCCAAGCCATTATGCGCGCGAAGTCCGCAAATGTCGCCGTGGCCGTTGTTGGGAATAGCAACCATTGTGGTGCTATGGATCAATATGCCCTGATGGCCAGCCGGGTGAATATGATTGGTTTGGCGACCACCAATGCCTTGCCGACCATGGCGCCTTGGGGCGGTATCGACCGTATTCTCGGGATCAACCCCTTGGCAATTGCCCTGCCGGCAGGTGAGCATCATGACTTGGTGATCGATAGCGCGTTCAGCCCGTCGGCGCGCGGCAAGATCGAAGTGTATGGTCAAAAGGGCTTGGCGTTGCCCGACAATTGGGCCACCGATGGCGACGGTCTTCCGACCACCGATCCGGCGGCTGCCTTGGCCGGGCTGATGCGCCCGATCGGTGATTACAAAGGATCCGGTCTGGCGCTCATGATGGGGTTGTTGTCGACCATGCTTTCCGGTGCCCAGTATGGCACGGCGCTCGGCAGCTTAGAGGACGGCGCCAAGGCCGGCGCCGATGGCCATTTCTTTGCCGCCCTGAACATTGCCGGTTTCTGCGACATTGGGCTGTTCAAGCGCCGGGTCGACGATGTTGTGCGCGAGATCCATGGCGGCCGGCGTGCCCCCGGCGCCGATCGCATCTTTGTCCCTGGCGAACGCGAAGCCGAACTGGAGGCGCTTTACGGCACCGGCGGCATCCCCCTTAACGCGGCGACGCTTGACGGTATCAGCGAAGCCGCCGGCCAGTTCGGTGTCGACGTCGAGGCTCTGAACCTGAGCGCGTGATAGCGTCGTTCGCGCCGGGGCCTTCACTGTTGGCCTGTCGGGCGATTTGGCCGAATTGCATAGACGGTCACTAAGTCTTTGATGCTAGACACAACGCATCGCGACGCAATAGTGTAACAAATTGGCCGCGACCACCCGTTTAAGACTCCGAATGGCGTTCACAGGAAAAGGCACCGATTTGATTCGTCTCCGACGCACGCGCTGGTTGGCGTGGTTGGGAATCGTCTGCCTGGTCCACGGGTGGACGCATATCGCCTTGCATGCGCTCGGCGGCGAGGGGACGGGCCACTTTGCGTGGGGCCCCGGCCATGCCGAAACGTTCGCCCACATCTCTGATGCCGCGGTCGCTCACGATCACCATGGTTTCGCGGCCTTTGGGCATGCCGATCACCCATGCGATGGCGTCCATGCGTCAGAGCACAGCGACCATCGGCCGCAAACGCCTAGCGATCCCCATGCCGGCGACGGCGACCAGTGTTTCTTGGCCAAACATCCGCCGACAACGCTGTGTCCTTTGCCGTCGAGCGCCGGACAGCAAGTTGCGGCGCAGGCCACACAGCCGGTCCCGAATGTCGTTCGGGGCGATCATCATTCGTTTGTATTCCCGATCCGCGCACCGCCAATCGCCTGATCAACGCAAACGGCGCGACGGCTGAACGCCGCCATGACGGCGCTGTCACCCGCACCGCGCCTTCTATAAACATGATCAGCGAAAGGACCAACACATGGCACATGCCACGTGCTGGCGCGCCGGCATATTGCTGGCGGCGACCATGGTGTTTGGGCACGAAGTTCATATTGCCCAAGCCCAAGACGATGCAGCGGCGCTCAAGGCCGAGGTGGAGCAAATCCGCGAAGAAATGCGGACCAGTCAAGAGGCCTATCAGTCGCAAATCGGCGACCTGATGTCGCGCATTCAACAACTCGAAGCGCAAAATGCCGCTTCTTCGCAGGCGTCAAGCACGACGCCAGGAACCTTTCAATTCGACTCGCGGGGCAGCGATGCCAGCTTCGGGATCGGTTTCAATATCGATGGTGTGGCCGGCGGCTCTTCGGCCGGCGACGAGATCCTGAAGGCGGGCGAGGTTGGGCTGCAAGGCGGCGCGCACGACCCAAACCGCAATGGTTTCACATTGCAAGCGGCCGAGCTTTCCCTTGTGGGCGTGGTGGATCCCTATTTTGACGCGCGCGCGACGGTGTTATTTCAAATCGACCAGAGCGGCGAAACAGTTCTCGAACTTGAAGAGGCGTTCGCCAAAACTCGTTTTCTGCCCGGCGGATTGCAGCTCACGGCCGGACAGTTCTATTCGCCATTCGGGCGCAAGAATTCGGTCCACGTGCACGCTCAGGATTTCGTCGACCAGCCCTTTATCATCACACGCATGTTCGGTGGTGACGGTCAGCGCCAAGTTGGCGCCAACCTGTCTTGGCTGACCCCTTTGCCGTGGTACTCCGAATTGTCCTTGGCAGTACAGAATTCGAACGGAGAAACAATGCCGAGTTTCGGTGGCGAAGACGAGGGCATTGCCGAGTTCGAGAACGTGATCGGCCAACAGCGAAATTTTTCCGACTTGGTCTACACCGGGCGTTGGTTGAACGGGTTTGACCTTTCCGACACGATCAGCGTCAACGTCGGTGCTTCGATATCGACCGGACCAAACCGCACGGGGCCCGACAACAGAACGACCATTTTTGGTGGTGATGTGTACGCCAAATGGGTCGCGCCGAATGCGGTGCGTGGCTTCCCCTTTGTTTCGTTCGAGAGTGAAGTGATCGCGCGGCACTATGAGGCCGGCGATATCAACGACACGGGTCGCATTGATCTCGACGATTGGGGTTTTTACGCCCAAGCGCTGTACGGCTTTCAAGCCGGTTGGGTCGCGGGCCTACGCTTTGGCTACGCCGACGGCGATTCCGGCTCGGATAACTCGATCGACAACGCCACCGACCTGAACCGTTCGTCACGTTACCGAATCTCGCCAAATATCACGTGGTACCCGACGGAGTGGAGCAAGATCCGGCTCCAGTACAACCATGATTGGTCGGAAGCTCTGCCCAGCTCAGGTCTGTCGGACGACGCCGACCCGATCACCGGCACCTATGATCGCCATACGGCCGATTCGATCTGGCTCCAACTCGGTATCGCGCTGGGCGCGCACGGTGCCCACGAATTTTGAGGTCGTTGAATGAAACCAACATTTGTGAGATGGGTGGGAGGGCTATTGGCCCTCCCCTTCTTTGCCCTGCAAACACCGGCGTATGCCGAATTTTTCATTGTGACCACGACCACCGATCTGGCGGCGATTGCCACTGAGGTTGGCGGCGATTTGGTATCGGTCAAAAGCTTGGCGCCCGGAACCCGCGATTTTCATTATTTGGCTGCCAAGCCAAGCATGAAGCGCGTCGTACGCGACGCCGATCTCGTGCTCGCCGTGGGCGCCGACCTGGAGGTTGGCTGGCTGCCGCTGGTTCTGGAAGGTTCGCGCAATCCCGGGATTCTGCCAGGTGCGCCGGGCTATTTGGACCTATCGTCCACGGTCACGTTACTTGGCGTCGTCAGCGGCCCGGTCAATCGGGCAATGGGTGACATCCATCCAGACGGCAATCCACATTATTGGCTCGATCCACGCAACGGTATGGCCATTGGACACGCGATTGCCGATAGGCTGGGTACACTCGATCCCGACAATGCCACGCGCTATCAGGCCCAGGCCGAGGCCTTTGCCAAACGGCTTGGCGAAAGCTTTGCCGCATGGCAAGACCAGGTCGCGTTCCTGCGCGGTCGGAAGTTGATCTCCTACCACCGCTCCTTCACTTACTTGGCGGCCGCCTTCGGATTTGAAATTGTCGGCGAGATCGAACCGATACCAGGCGTGGATCCGACCGCCAATCATTTGCGAGACCTGGTCGACCGAATCGAACAAGAAGACATCGCCATGATCATTATGGAACCATATTACGAGCAGGATACTGCGGCCTTTCTCAAACGGTCCACGGGGATCGCCACGGCGACGATTCCCAGCTCGGTTGGCGGGATGCCCGACGTCGAGACGTACACCGAATTGTTTGAGTACATCGTCGCGGCGTTGCGTCAGGCCAACGCCGGCTAAATCCGTGCCGGGGCCAATGGTGGACCGCACCAGCGATCTGTTGATCGAAATTGCGGACCTTTGCGCCGGCTATGCGCGGCCGGTTGTTGGCCCCGTCTCATTCACCGTGCGCGCGGGCGACGTTGTCGCAATATCCGGCCCCAACGGCGCCGGCAAATCGACTATGTTGCGGGCGCTGATCGGCGAAGCCACCATATTTTCGGGTGCCATCCGACGCCGCGCATCGCTTCACATTTCCTATCAGGCACAACGTTTTCCCGAATTCGGCGAATCGCCGCTCACCGGCGGCGACGTGCTCGCCGCCGCGGGTGCCAACCGCGATGCCGTGGGCGAGCCGGTGCGGTCATGGCTAAAGTTGCGTCTTGACCGGATGAGCAGCGGTCAACGGCAACAGGTCTTTGTTTGGTCGGTGTTGGCTGCGCCGGCGGACCTCGTGTTGCTCGACGAGCCCACGAACAATCTTGATCCTGAAGCCGAAGCTCGTCTCGAGACCATGATTGACGCGGCAGGTCGCGACCGTGCCGTGATCCTGATTAGCCACAACTCCCAGTTTGCCAAACGTATCTGTGGTCGGATCGTCCGGCTCGCGCCATGAGCGATATCATTCCGATTGATCCGTTGTTCCGGGTTCCGTTTGCAACCGGCTTGCTGATCGCAGGGGCAGTGTCTTTGCTCGGGCCCATGGTTCGCTTGCGCGGGGAATGGCTGGGCGCGTTGAGCTATACCCAGGCGGCCGCAGCCGGCGCCGTGATCGGCACCATCGCCGGACTACCGCCCATGGCCGCTGCCGCTGCCACGGGCGCCTTTGCCGCTATTCTAAAAGCAATTTTGCACCAACACGGCAACGACTATCACGGGCTGGTCATCGTGGTTGGTTGGACAATCATGATTCTGGCGATGGCGAATAGTGTCCACGCTAGCTTTATCGGGCAAGCGCTCATCGACGGACAGCTTTACTTTGCGGACCTTTGGCGATTTGGCGGCGCCTTGATCGTCGCGGTTGGGCTCATGATTCTGAACCTCACCTTGGCACGCAAAATGCTGACCTACAGTGTGTTCGCCGAAACAGCGCGCGCCAACAACGCGCCGGTGCGGCGTCACGTGCTGACCTTCGATGTCGCCGTGGCCATTGCGTTGGGCGTCGCCGCGTCGACCATGGGCATCATGGCGGCGTTCGCATTGGCTTTGTTGCCCGCCTGGATCACCTTCGCGGTGGCGGCGTCTTGGCGCCAAGCTGTCTGGCTCAGCGTAGGGCTGTCGCTTGCGGCATATATGGCCGCGTTTTACGTGGCGCTGGTGTTAGACCAGCCGTTCGGTCCGGTCTTTGTCGCCACGCTTGTCCTCTTGTTGCCAATACGCTGGCTCGCCAGGCGCAGCGTTCAGATTCGGGAATGATCGGCCGGGCCGAAGGTCTTGTTGTCGAATTTGCTCGGATCAATCGTAAGTGCGCACGTCGTCGATGACCTTACCGTCGTTGGCAAGGCTGCCTGGTGCGACCAGTGTCACCGTGCCGCGCAGTTTGCACACCGCCTGTAGGGTCGCGGCAATTTGCGCTTCCAGATCGGCGCTGCCGGCGTCGGTTTCGCAATGCAGGGTCATGACATCGACATGGTCGACGCTGTCGACCACCAAACGCGCTTTGCCGATTTCATCATGGCGCGCCACGACTTGCGCGATTTGCCCGGGATGGACAAACATGCCCTTCACCTTTGTGGTTTGATCCGCGCGTCCCATCCACCCCTTGATACGCATATTGGTGCGTCCACATGGTGACGCGCCGGCCATCACCGCCGACATGTCGCCGGTGGCGAAGCGGATTAACGGGTAGACCGGGTTCAGCGCGGTTACCACCACTTCGCCGACCTCGCCGTCGGGTACCGGATCGCCGGTGCCCGGGCGGACGATTTCGACGATCACGCCTTCGTCGACAACCATGCCTTCGCGCGCCGGTGTTTCATAGGCGACCAAGCCCAGATCGGCGGTGCCATAGGATTGCAGAACGGTCACGCTGCGGCTGGCGAAATCGGCGCGCAGGCTTTCCGGCAAGGCCTCGCCGCCGACCGCCGCATGGGTCAGGCTGCCGGCATCGATCCCAAGCTCGCCCGCTTTCTCCAACAGAATACGCAGGAATGAAGGTGTGCCGACATAACGATTGGGACGGACGGCGCCAATCACCTGCACTTGCTGTTCGGTATTGCCGACACCACCCGGGATGACAGCGCAGCCACAGGCATGGGCGCCCGTCTCCATCATGTGGCCGGCCGGTGTCAGGTGATAGGCGAAGCAGTTGAGTGCCACGTCGCCGGGGCGAAAGCCGGCCGCGAACAGGGCGCGGCCCATGCGCCAGAAATCGCCCGCGCGCATGCCGGGTTCATAGATCGGCCCGGGCGACGAAAAAATCCAGCTGACATCGCCGGTGGCCTTGGTGGTCAAACCGCCAAACGGTCGCGTCGCCGCCTGGCGTTCGCCCAACGAGGATTTGCGTGTCACCGGCAGTTGGGCCAACGCGGCGCGGTCGGTGATATCGCCGGGGGCCACGCCATGCAGTATTTCCGCCCATCCCGGCGCGTCGGCTTGCGCCGTGGTGATTTGTTCCTGCAAGGCATCAAACTGGGCGCGTTCGCGCATGTCGGGATCGCGGGTCTCCAAGGCGTCGAAAAAGGCACCGTTAGCTACGGCCGCATCATTGCTCATGTTCGTCTCCGCTGGCGACGTTCCGGCCCCGGTCACAGCCAACGCTTGCGTCGCTTAAAGGACTTCAGGTTCTTGAACGATTTGCGGGCGTCGTCGCCGTCGGCGCCTTTGCCCAGATAAAATTCTTTGACGTCTTCGTTGTTTTGCAGCTCGTCGGACGAGCCGTCCAACACGATTTTGCCGCTCTCCATGATGTAGCCGAAGCCGGCCGCCTGCAACGCCAGGCGGGCATTCTGTTCGACCAACAAAATCGTGATGCCTTGGTCACGGTTGATGCGCCGAATGATTGAGAACACTTCCTTGACCAACAGCGGCGACAGTCCCATGGACGGTTCGTCCATCAAGATCAGTTCGGGCTTTGCCATCAAGGCGCGGCCAATCGCCAACATCTGTTGCTCGCCGCCCGACAGATAGCCGGCTAATCCAGACCGTTCCTTGAGCCGTGGGAAATAGCCGAAGACCATGTCGATGTCATCGGAGATATCGCCTTTGGGGCGTGTGTAGGCGCCAAGTCGTAGATTCTCCAGCACGGTCATGTCGGCGACGATGCGCCGTCCTTCCATAACCTGGAACACGCCCTTGCGGACGATTTGCTCGGGATCGATGCCGTCGATGCGCTTACCGGCGAAGCGAATATCGCCGCGCGTGACCTCTCCGTCCTCGGTTTTCAAGAGTCCCGATATGGCCTTCAGCGCGGTTGATTTGCCGGCGCCGTTGGCACCAAGCAGGGCGACAATCTCCCCCTTCGGCACCGCCAGGCTGACGCCACGCAGCACCAAAATAACGTCGCTATAGACAACCTCGATATTGTTGACAGACAGAAGCGGCGCCGCGGCGGTCTCCGCGGCGACACCGTCGGTGGCCGCGTTGGCTACAGCCCCAGCCATTCCGGCCGCCGCTCCAATTGGGCGATATAGATTTCTTCCATGCCGCGCACGTCGCCGGCGACCTTGCCGCGATAGACCTTGACCGTTGTGGTCCCGCGGTGATCGGTGTCGGTCCAGGTCGACGGCAGACAGACACCTTCGAGCCCGTTCGGCACCCAGTCGGCGCGACTTTCCATCGCGGCCTTGACATTGGCGCCCGTGATGCCGCCGGCGGCATCGGCCGCTTCCAGCGCCTCTTTCATGAAGAACGCCGAGCAGATACCGCGCAGGTAATGCAACCGCCGCGGTTCCGCGCCCGACGGGTCCGACATCTTGGAGATCTCGCGCACCAGCGCCATGCCCGGCACGTCGTCGCCCCACCGGGCCGCGCCGACCACCCATACCACGCCGTCCGCGGCGTCGCCCGCTGCCTCCATGGCATTTTCGTCATAGCCCCAAATGTTGGCCATGAATTGGACGTCGACGCCAACCGTGGCGCACGATTTCATAACCGAAATGTTGGATCCGGTGGTGTTGGCGAGAAACGCGTAATTGGCGCCGGCCTCCTGCAGGGTCAGGCATTGCGCCTTAAAGTCACCCGGTTGCAACGAATACACGATCGTCGGCACAACCTCGAAACCGAGTTCGGTTGCATAGGATTCGCAAGCCTTTTTCGGCGCGTTCGGATAGGGATGGTTGTCGCCCATATGAACATAGCGGGGTGTGCCGGCCTCGCCGCGCGCATCCCAGTCCTGCCGCGCCCATTCGACCAACGCGCGGCAGCCATCCGAATAAGACGGCCCATAGAAAAAGTTATAGGGGGCGGCTGCCTGCGTTTCCGGCCCAATCCCGGTCGGATCGGTGAGATGGCCGGAATAAGAGGCGGAGAAGTAGGGGATCTCGTCGCGTGCAACGAACTTGACCAAGGCCTCCGTGTCGGCGGTGCCCCAACCCTGGATCGCGGCGACATCGCCTTGCGAGGTCCAGCGCTTGTAGGCGGAAATGGCCTGCGGCGCCTTGTAGGAATAGTCAATCGCGTCGACGTTGAGCGGCTTGCCGTTGACGCCGCCATTGGCATTGATCCACGCCAAGGCGTCGGTGATGCCCTGCGTATAGACCTTTCCGACGCCTGATGTCGGGCCGCTCAGGTCCATCAGCTGGCCGACAAAGATGGAATCTTGTGCGCCCGCAGCGCCAGACGCGGCCAACACCGCCGCACATGTGATGGCAATGCGCATGGTTTTCATCGCGAATCCTCCATAGCCCGCTTTGCTTAACGGCCGATCCTCTGCTGCTCGACGCCCGCTTCAATAAGAGAACGGATACAGCTTCCAATAGGCCTTTATTTGTCGCCAACGGTGGGCCAACCCGTCGGGTTCGAAAATCAAGAATAACACGATGGCCAAGCCGATCGCAGCCTCCTTCAAATAGGCAAGGCCGCTGGTGATGGCGGGTATGTTGCCCCAGCTGGTGGCGCCGATCAGGCGCACACTGCCTTCCATCACTTCGGGCAGCGCGACGATAAACACAGTGCCCAGTAGCGTTCCCATCACGGATCCCAAGCCGCCGATGATGATCATGCCCAAGAACTGAATCGACAGTAGAATGGTGAACGCCTCGACCGAAACGAAGCCGAGATAGTGGCCATACAGTGCGCCGCCGATGCCGGCATAAAACGACGAAACGCCGAACGCCATGATCCGATATTTGGTTAAATTGACGCCCATCATTTCGGCTGACAGGTAATGGTCGCGCAAGGCGACAAAGGCACGGCCTTCGCGCGTGCGCAGCAAATTCGCGGCGCCGAAATACATGACGATGAGATAGGCCAAGACGACGTAGAAAAAGCTTTGATCGCTGATCGCCTGCCAGCCGAAGATTGAAAACGGTTCCGCCAGAGCGCCGGCGGCGCCACCGGAAAACCACCCAGCGCGGGCGAAAAAATCCTGCAAGATGAACTGCGCGGCGAAAGTCGCGATGGCGAGATAGAGACCCTTGATGCGTCCGGCCGGGATGCCGACGATCAGACCCACGGCCGTGGTCCACAACGCCGCAAGCGGTATCGCGAAGAAAACCGGAATGCCGAAATTGTTGTTCAGATAGGCGGAGGCGAACGCGCCAAAACCGAAGAATGCCGCGTGGCCGATCGAGATTTGTCCGGTGAAGCCGGTCAATAGATTGAGGCCAAGCGCGGCGATGCCGAAATAGCCGATCTGGATCAGCAGGTTGAGGTAGTAGTTGTTGAGCACCATTGGCGCCAACGCCAACACCACCAAGCCGAGCCAAAGCGCGCGCCGCGACCAGGGGGTGGCGAAGATGGTCGTGTCGCCCTTGTAGGTGGTCTTGAACTCGCCGCAATTGATCATCGACACGACGCGTATGCCCCACGGTCAAACACGCTCGATGTCCTCGGTGCCGAACAAGCCATAGGGTTTGATCATCAAAATGATGATCAGCACGTAGAACGGCGCCACTTGCGACAGGCCGCCATAGTGCAGAAACTGGCTGTCCACCCATTCGGCCAGCGCCTCGAGCACGCCAATGATCAGGCCCCCAACAACGCCGCCGACGATCGAGTCCAGACCACCCAAAATGACCGCCGGAAACACTTTGATGCCGAAAAACGACAATGCCGAGGAAACGCCGTTGACCATGCCGACCACGATTCCCGCCAACGCCGAAACAACTGCGGAAATCGCCCACGATGCCGCGAACACACGTTTGATCGACACACCCAGCGACTGCGCCACTTGTTGATCGAAGGCGGTCGCGCGCATCGCCAGGCCAAGGCGCGAATACTGAAAAAAGTAGGCAAACGCTGCCATAATGGCGAGCGCGACGACCGCGCTCATCAAATAGATGGTTTGCACCTGGAGACCCAACACGGAAACCGACTCGGCCGCGAAGACCTGCGGAAACGGTTTCACGAACACGCCGAACATCCACTTCATGATCGCCTGGAAGAAAATCGACAATCCGATGGTGACCATGATCACCGAGATGATCGGTTCGCCGATCATCGGCCGCAGCACGACCACCTGCAGCACGATGCCAAACAGCGTCATGAAAGCGAACGTCAGCAGGCAGGCCCAAAAGAACGGCACCTGCAGATCGACCATGACCCACCATGCCACCCAGGCGCCGACCAGCAAAAACTCACCTTGGGCGAAATTGACGATCTGCGAGGCCTTGTAGATCAGCACAAAGCTCATCGCGACCAGGGCATACAGCGTGCCGACGATAACGCCGTTGACCAGAAGTTGTACCAGTAGGCTACCGCTCATGACTAAGCCGCCTTTGACCGCGCCGGCCCTGAGACCAGGTCGACGATGGCCAGATCGGTGCGAATGCGCTGCTTGGTGCCGTCCTGATAGGTGATCTCGGTATCAACATGAACTGACTCGGCGCCGCCATACAAGGCGTCGATCAGCCCGGCATAGCGGTCATTGATGACATCGCGGCGGACCTTGCGGGTGCGGGTCAGTTCGCCGTCATCGGCGTCCAATTCTTTGTACAGCAGCAGAAAGCGCTGGACCTGTTGCGTTTCGGGCAGTGTCGCGTTGACTCGTTCCATCTCGCCGCGCACCAGGTCATAAACCTCCGGTCGGCTCGACAGATCCGTATAGGTGGTAAAGCTGATCCGCCGCTTCTCCGCCCATTTGGACACGATGGCGTAGCGGATGCAGATGATCGCGGTCAAGAACGGGCGTTGATGGCCGAGCACGACCGCCTCGCCGACAAAGGTCGAGAACTTGATCTTGTTCTCGATATATTGCGGGGAAAACCGCGTGCCGGCACCGGTCGTGGCCAGGTCGCGCACGCGGTCGATCACCACTAGATGATTCTTGTCGTTGAAATAGCCGGCGTCGCCGGTATGCATCCAACGCGCGGCGTCGATCGTTTCGGCGGTCGCCGCGTCGTTCTTGTAATAGCCGACAAACATGCCTTCGTGGCGGGTAAGGATTTCACCAACGCCGTTGGCGTCCGGTTCGTCGATGCGAATTTCCGTATTGTCGAAGGCCTGTCCGACCGTATCGAAATCGACATCGTCCTTGGCATGAATGGTATAGGCACCGGCCAATTCGGTTTGGCCATAGAGTTGCCGCAGCGGCACGCCCATGGCCAAAAAGAATTTGAAGGTGTCGGGGCCCAGCGCCGCGCCACCTGTTGCCGCCGATTTCAAAAAGGTGAACCCGACGCTGTCTCTCAGTTTGCGAAACAATAATTTGTCGGCGATCCATGAACGCCGGCCGTTGTCCAGCGCCGCCATGCCGACTTTCATGCCCAGGTCGTACATGCGCTGTTTGAACCACGAGGCATCCATCATCCGCGCCCGCATGTCGGCGGCGATTTGCTCCCAGGCGCGGGGCGCGAACAGCACGAACGATGGCCCGATCTCGCGCAGATCGGCCATCGTCGTTTCCTGCTCCTCAACGAAGTTTACCCGCAAGCGACACAACAAGGGCTGGGCGACCACGTAGACCTGTTCGATGATCCAGGGCAGCGGTAAAACCGAGACATAGTCGTCATCTGCCCCCTTTGGGTCGGCATGCAGATAGGCAGCGCTGTGCTTGAGAAATGCGCCAGCCTGCATCATCGATAATTTCGGGTGCGACGTGGTGCCCGAGGTTGTGATCAGCATCGCGACGTCGTCGCCACGGCCCGCGGCCACAAGATCATCGTAAAGACCTGATTGTTCCAGATCGAGCGCGTCACCATGGTGCTTGAGCGCTGTGAGGTTGATCAAACGCGGGTCATCATATTTGCGCATGCCACGCGGATCATTGAACACGATATGGCGCACGCTCGGAATGCGGTCACCCAGGTTGAGCAGCTTATCGACCTGTTCCTCGTCCTCGGCGAAGATCAGCGGACATTCGGCAAATCCGATCAAATAGGCGACTTCTTCGTCGATGGCGTCTTGGTAAATGCCCAGGCTCATGGCGCCGGCAGCGTGGGTGGCCAGCTCGGCCCACACCCAATTGGGCCTGTTCTTGCCGATGATCCCGACGACTTGGTTCTTGCCGACGCCGAAATTGTGCAGCCCGAGCGCCATGGCGCGCACCTGCTTTTGATAGTCGGCCCAACTATATTCGTTCCAGATGCCGAAATCCTTCTCGCGCATGGCGATGGCGTTGGGCCATTGGGCGGCGTTGTGGGCGAGCAATTTCGGATAGGTATCCAGCTGTTCAATATCAGGCAGGGTGATCATGGCAGGTGCGGTCACGCCGCCGACAACGTATCGTCGTCGTCGACCAACAGGTCGTCTTCCTCGCCCAGATAAGCGCGTTTGACATGTTCGTTGGCCATCACTTCGTCCGGATCGCCCTCGGCAATTTTCTTGCCGAAGTCGAGCACCATAATACGGTGCGAGATATCCACGACCACGCCCATATCGTGTTCGATCATGATCGTGGTAATGCCCCATTCCTCGTTAAGATCGACGATGAACCGGGCCATGTCTTCCTTTTCTTCCAGGTTCATGCCGGCCATCGGTTCATCAAGCAAGATCAGCTTGGGTTCAATCGCCATGGCGCGCGCCAGTTCGACACGCTTGCGCAAGCCATAGGGCAGGGTGCCGGCAATCGATTTGCGGACATGCTGGATTTCCAGGAAGTCGATGATTTCCTCGACCCGTCGGCGATGGCGCAGCTCTTCGGCCTGGGCGCCGCCGACCCAATAGAGCATGCCGCGCAACAACCCGGATTTGAGCTGGTGGTGGCGGCCGACCATGATGTTGTCGAGCACGGTCATATGATTGAACAGAGCCAGGTTTTGAAAGGACCGGCCGATACCTAGCTTGGCGCGGGCGTTGGGGCGCAGGCGATCGATTGACTCGCCATCGAACAGGATCGTGCCTTCGGTTGGTTTGTAGCGTCCCGAAACACAATTGAGCATGGATGTTTTGCCGGCGCCGTTCGGCCCGATGATCGAAAACAGCGATCCGCGGTCGACCGAAAAGCTGACATCGGTCAGCGCCTTGACGCCACCGAAACGCAGCGATACGCCGCGCGCTTCAAGCAGCGGTGTGGTGTCGGTCGGATGCTCCATCGCCTCGCCCAATTCCGATCGGCCGCAGAGCGGCCTTCGGCACAAGACGTGCGAGGTAAGCGGTTCGGCCGCGCCCCGTCAAGCCCCGCGTCGCGGCAAGCAGGCCGGCCCTTTGACAGGGCCGCGCGGCGCGCCATAGTGTTGGCGCGCATTCGACCGACCCGTCAGGCACGTTAATGATCGATTTCCAAACCGCTCCAGACCGCTACCGCCATTGGCGGTTGACCGTTGAGCCGCCGATCGCCTGGTTGACGATGGATGTTGCCGAAGACCAGGGCCTGCGGCCTGGTTACACGCTGAAGCTCAATTCCTACGACTTGGGGGTCGATATCGAGCTTTATGACGCGGTGCAGCGATTGCGTTTCGAGCATCCCGACGTGGGTGCCGTAATCCTAACTTCGGGCAAGGAGCGGATGTTTTGCGCCGGCGCCAACATCCGCATGCTCGGCCAATCGGATCACGCGCATAAGGTCAACTTCTGTAAGTTCACCAACGAAACCCGCTGCGCGATCGAAAGCGCAGGTACCGAGTCCGACCAACACTATATCGGTGTCATCAACGGGCCGGCGTCAGGTGGCGGCTATGAGCTCGCATTGGCCTGCGACTGGGTCATTTTGGTTGATGATGGCGCCAGCGCGGTGTCGCTGCCGGAAGTGCCGTTGCTGGCAGTGCTACCAGGTACGGGTGGCCTGACGCGGCTGGTCGACAAACGCAAAGTGCGTCGTGACCGCGCCGACTTTTTCTGCACCACAGCCGAGGGCTTGCGCGGACAACGGGCGCTAGACTGGGGTCTGGTGGACGAACTGATCAAGCCGTCGGCGTTGCAAGACGGCGCCCGCGCCCGGGCGCAAACACTGGCCGGGACAACCAATTCCGGGCGCATTGGGATAACACTGGATCCGCTAGCCCGCACCGTCACTGACGACCTGTTGCGCTATCCCTTTTTGGAGGTCGCCTTGGATCGGGGCGCGGGCATTGCGACCTTTCGCATTGATGGCCCAGACCCGGCGCCGCCTGCCGATGCAGCCGGGCTGCATGCCCAAGGCGCCGACTGCTGGCCGTTGGCTTTGGCCCGGTCGCTTGACGACGCAATTCTGACCTTGCGCAGCAATCACCCGGACATCGGAACTTGGGTGATCACGACGTCCGGTGATGCCGGCCAAGTCGCCGCCTACGACGATTTCCTGCTCGGTCACGAGGGGGATTGGCTGGCGCGCGAAATTCGTGATTACTGGAAGCGGGTGCTCAAGCGCTTGGATCTATCGGCACGGAGTCTGATCGCCGTCATCGGCCCAGGGTCGTGTTTTGTCGGCACCTTGCTGGAATTGTCTTTGGCCGCCGACCGCAGTTACATGCTCGATGGGCCGATGAATGATCAATTGCCGCCAATCATCCGAATGACCGCCATGAATGCCGGTCGGTTGCCGATGGCGACCGGCCTCAGTCGCTTGCATACCCGCTTCATCAACGATGCGGATGGGCTGGCGGCGGCGGAGGCGGTGATCGGTCAGGATTTGGACGCCGCGGCGGCGGACGCGGCCGGCCTGGTGACCTTCACGCCCGATGACATCGACTGGGACGACGAAGTCCGACTGGCGATTGAAGAGCGCGCGAGTTTTTCGCCGGATGCGTTGACCGGCATGGAAGCCAATTTGCGTTTTCCCGGACCTGAGACATTGGAAAGCAAGATTTTCGGTCGTTTATCGGCATGGCAAAACTGGATTTTCCAGCGCCCCAACGCCGCCGGCGACCAAGGCGCGCTGAAACTCTACGGCACGGGTCAACGCGCCAAGTTTGACAAAACGAGGACATGATCGCCATGGCCATCGACTATCAAGAACGGATCCCCAACAACGTCAATTTGGCCGGCAATCGGCGCTTACAGCGGGCTCTGGAATCGTGGCAACCTCGATTTCTCGATTGGTGGGCGGAGATGGGGCCGGCCGCTTTTCAGGCCAACGAAATTTATTTGCGCACCGCGGTCAGTGTCGAACCCGGTGGCTGGGCCAATTTCGGCCATGTCAAGATGCCTGACTATCGATGGGGCATCTTCTTGGCCGATCCGGAACCCGACCGAAAGATCGCGTTCGGCGATCAAAAAGGCGAACCGGCCTGGCAAGACGTACCCGGCGAACATCGCAGCGCCCTGCGCCGATTGATCGTCACCCAGGGCGACACCGAGCCCGCATCGGTGGAGCAACAACGCTTGCTGGGGCAAACCTGTCCGTCGCTGTACGATCTGCGCAACCTGTTCCAGGTCAATGTCGAGGAAGGCCGGCATCTGTGGGCGATGGTCTATTTGCTCGATGCATATTTCGGCCGCGACGGCCGCGAGGAAGCCGAAGCCTTGATCGAACGCCGTTCGGGCGACCCCGATCGGCCGCGCATTTTGGGCGCCTTCAACGAACGCACGCCTGATTGGTTGGCGTTTTTCATGTTTACCTATTTCACGGATCGCGACGGCAAATACCAACTGGCGTCATTGGCCGAATCGGCGTTCGATCCGTTGTCGCGCTCTTGTCGCTTCATGCTGACCGAGGAAGCGCACCACATGTTTGTTGGCGAAACCGGGGTCGGTCGTGTCGTGCAACGCGCCTGTGAACTGATGCGCGAACATAAAACCGACGACGTGCGCGCCCATGGCGGTATCGATTTGGCGACGCTGCAACGTTACATCAATTTCCATTACAGCGTATCCGCGGATCTATTTGGCAGCGAACAATCGACCAACGCCGCGACCTATTACACGACCGGGCTCAAGGGGCGTTATCAAGAGACCAAAATCGATGACGATCATCAGCTGAACCAGGATCATTACCGCGTGCCGATCTGCGACGACGGCGAAGTCAATGCGATCGACGCGCCGGCACTCAATGCGCTCAATGAACGCTTGCGTGACGACTATCGTGTTGATTGCCAACGCGGCGTCGACCGTTGGAACAAAATCATCGCCGATCACGGCGTTGATATGATGTTGCGCCTGCCGCATGTCGCGTTTCACCGGCGTATCGGCACGTTTGCCGGGCACCATTTCACCCCTGATGGCCGCGCAGTCAACGCCGAGACGTGGCAGCGCGAGCAAAGCCGCTGGCTACCCTCCGACGCGGATCGCGCCTTTATTGCCAGCCTTATGAAACCCGTCACCGTGCCGGGACAAATGGCGCAATGGATCGCGCCGCCGGCACGCGGCATCAATGGCCAACCGCTGGATTTCGAGTATGTGCGCTCGACGTAAGGTGGCGGCGCGGGAGCGGCGGTTATGTCCGATCTCGGCACCGCGCTCGCCCTCGCGGTCGGCCTGATTGCGGCCGGCGACGCGGCTCTCGCCGAGATTGTCGCGCGTTCGCTGTATGTTAGCCTGACGGCGACGGTACTTGCGGCGGCCATTGCCCTGCCGCTCAGTGCGCTGATTGCGGTCTATCGGTTTCCCGGCCGGCGCGCCGTGATCGTCTTGTTCAGCGCGCTGATGGGTCTGCCGCCGGTCTTTGTCGGCCTGCTTGCTTATTTGCTGTTGTCGCGCGCCGGTCCACTCGGGTTTCTCGGACTGCTCTATACGCCGACCGCGATGATCCTGGCCCAAGCGGCCCTGGTCTTGCCGATTGTGCTAACCATCGCCCACCGTTCGCTGCGCGACCTGTATGAAGACTATATGGAGCAACTATGTTCCTTGGGTGCGCGGCCATGGCAAATGATTGCCACCCTATTGTGGGACGGACGCGGGCGCTTGGCGACAGCCGTGATGGCGGGCTTTGGGCGCGCCACGGCGGAAGTTGGGGCGGTGCTGATCGTCGGTGGCAACATCGCCCATGTGACCCGGGTCATGACCACGACCATCGCGCTGGAAACCAGCAAGGGCAATCTGGCTCTGGCCTTGGCGCTCGGCATCATCTTGGTGGCGATTGCCTTGGCGGTTAACGCGGCCGTCGCGCTGATGCGCGTGCCTCGACGCGCGCGTCGGCACGCCTGAAACATGGCCATTCTGCCCCTGAGCCTAGAAGCGGTGAGCTACCGCTTGGACGGCCGAACGCTGATCGACGCGGTGACTTTAACCATCGACGCCGGCCCAAAAACCATGGTTTTGGGCCATAACGGTGCCGGCAAAAGTTTGTTGATGCGTCTCTGTCATGGATTAATTGGCCCCAGTGCCGGGACCCTACGCTGGCAAGGCCCCGATGGCGCTGCCGCGCGGCGCCGGCAGGCCATGGTGTTCCAGCAGCCGACCATGTTGCGCCGTTCGGTCCGCGCCAATGTCGCCTACGGCATGAAACTGCGTGGATTGCCACGCGCCCAACGCGCCACGCGGACCGCCGCCGTGCTGACTCGCACCGGCTTGCTCGACCGCGCTGATCAAGCCGCCACCAGCCTGTCTGGTGGCGAACGCCAACGCCTGGCCTTGGCGCGCGTTTGGGCACTGCAGCCCGAGGTGCTGTTTCTCGACGAGCCCAGTGCCAATTTGGATCCCGGTGCGACCGCGGCGGTTGAAGCCATCATCGAGGAAATCCATCGCGCCGGCACGAAAATCATCATGACCACGCACGATGTGGGCCAAGCGCGACGATTGGCCGACGAAGTGCTTTTTTTACACAAGGGACAGATCGTTGAGCGCGCTACCGCCACAGACTTTTTCGCCGGGCCGGCATCTGAGCCGGCGCGCGCGTTTCTCGAGGGTCGATTGCTATGGTGAGGATGTCGGCGCGCGTTTTTGCTTGGTTGGCGCTTTTTACCATGGTTCCCACGGTTGACGCCGGACATGCACAAGATGACTTCATCGTCGTTGCGTCAACCACATCGACCGAGAATTCCGGGTTGTTTGAGCGTATCGTGCCGATATACGTGGCTGCAACGGGCATTGACGTGCGCGTGGTCGCGGTCGGCACCGGCCAGGCGCTGCGCATCGCGCGCAATGGCGATGCCGACGTGCTGTTGGTCCACCACACATCGTCGGAAGAACAATTCGTGGCCGACGGTTTCGGCGTCGCGCGTTATGATTTGATGTATAACGATTTCGTCATTGTTGGGCCGCGCGATGATCCGGCCGCGATTGCCGGGACTGCGGATGCGGCGGCCGCTCTGGCCAAAGTCGCCGCGGCTCAAGTCACCTTTGTCTCGCGTGGCGATGACAGCGGCACCCACAAGAAAGAACTGCGTTTGTGGCGGGCTGCGTCCGTCGATGCGGCCGCGGCCAGCGGTACATGGTACCGCGAGCTTGGCACCGGTATGGGGGCGACGCTGAACACCGCCGCCGCCATGGCCGCCTATGCCTTGACCGACCGGGCCACTTGGACGAACTTCCAAAACCGCGACGACATGGCGATCTTGGTCGAGGGCGACCTGGCGTTGTTCAATCAATATGGCGTGATTTTGGTCAACCCGGCGCGCCACCCCCACGTCAAGGCCGAACACGGCCAGGCGTTCATCGACTGGCTGCTGTCCACAGATGGCCAAAACGCGATCGGCGCGTTTCGTGTCGACGGTCAGCAAGTGTTTTTTCCCAACGCCGCGGTGGACCACGAGTGAGGATCGAAACCGTCGCGGCTGGCGGCCACGATGTTGCCGTTGCGTTTCATGGCCCGAAAGCGGATGCCGCGCCAACGCTGGTCTTTTTGCACGAAGGGTTGGGCAGCATTGGCCAATGGCGCGACGTGCCGCACAAGCTCGCGGTGTCCACCGGTTGCGGCGCCCTGGTTTATGACCGTTGGGGCTATGGCATGTCCGCGCCTTTGCCGCCGCCTTATGCACGGCCGGCGGATTTCATGCAACGGGAGGCACGCGGCGCCTTACCCGATCTGTTGTCCCATTTCGGTGTTCGCGACGCCGTGCTGATCGGCCACAGCGACGGCGGCACCATCGCCCTGATTGCGGCCGCCGGCAGCGACGCCCGTATTGCCGGCGTGATCGCGATCGCGGCCCACAGTTTCGTCGAACCGATTTCGATTGAAAGCATTCAGACCATTGGTGAACGTTGGCAAACAAGCGATTTGCGCGCCAAACTGGCACGTTTTCACGGCGACAGGGTCGACGGTGCCTTTCTCGGCTGGGCGCGCACCTGGTTGGATCCCGAATTTCGCGATTTTGACATCCGGCCCTTGCTCGGCAAGATCGGTTGTCCGGTATTGGCCATGCAGGGAACCGACGATGCCTATGGCACTGCCGCCCAGATTTCAGCGATCGCCGACAATGTCTCCGGCCCGGTGCAGACGTTGATGATCGCAGATTGTGGTCATGCGCCGCACCACGAAGCGCCAGATCAAGTACAATCGGCGATGGTCGCGTTCATCCGAATGTGCGCGAATCGGCCCCGTTCGAAGTAACGCGATTGCGCCAGGGGGTCGACAGACGCGGCCACGATTGGTATCAGCAAGCGCGCCCGCCGCGCCGCGATTTTCCGATTTTGTTTCTGACTAAAGGAGATGGACCGTGACCGCATTTGGTCGTGACAGCCTGAACCTGCGCCGCACGCTGACCGTCAACGGACGTGACTATGATTATTTCAGCATAACCGAGGCTTCCAAGGCCGGCCTGGGGGACGTGGCGCGGTTGCCCTTCTCCTTGAAGGTGTTATTGGAAAACTTGCTCCGCTATGAAGATGGTCAGTCGGTGACGCCGGACGACGCCCGGGCGGTGGCGGCATGGCTCAAGGAGCGTCGCTCCGATCGCGAGATCGCCTACCGACCGGCGCGCGTGTTGATGCAGGATTTTACCGGCGTGCCGGCCGTCGTCGACTTGGCGGCGATGCGCGACGCGATGGTCGCGCTTGGCGGCGATCCCAAGCGGATCAATCCTTTGTCACCGGCCGACCTGGTTATCGACCATTCGGTGCAGGTAGATAGCTTTGGCTCCGCCGACGCCTTCAAATCCAATGTGGATTTGGAAATGGGCCGCAATGGCGAGCGCTATGCCTTCCTGCGTTGGGGCCAACATGCCTTCGATAATTTCCGGGTCGTGCCGCCAGGCACCGGCATATGCCACCAAGTCAATCTCGAACATCTGGCTCAGACCGTGTGGACCGCCGATGACGATGGGCGCACCGTGGCCTACCCGGACACGCTGGTCGGTACTGATAGCCACACCACCATGGTCAACGGTCTTTCGGTGTTGGGCTGGGGCGTCGGCGGCATCGAAGCGGAGGCCGCCATGCTCGGCCAGCCGATTTCCATGCTGATTCCGGAAGTCATTGGGGTGCGCCTGACCGGCGCCGTGCCCGAAGGCACGACGGCGACGGATTTGGTGCTGACCGTCACCGAAATGCTGCGCGCCGAGGGCGTGGTCGGCAAGTTCGTCGAGTTTTTTGGCGATGGCCTTGGTCATCTGCCGCTCGCCGATCGCGCGACAATCGCCAATATGGCGCCCGAATATGGCGCGACTTGCGGATTCTTCCCGGTCGATGCTGAGACGATCCGTTTTCTCGAATTCACCGGCCGTGCACCGGAACGGGTCGCCCTGGTCGAAGCCTACGCCCGCGCCCAAGGCTTGTGGCGTGACGCCGATGCACCCGATCCGCTGTTTACCAAGACCTTGTCGCTTGACATGGCAACGGTCGAGCCCAGCTTGGCGGGGCCGAAGCGGCCGCAGGATCGCATTGCGTTATCGGGTGCGGCTGACGCGTTCGGCAAACTGTTGGCGGATGGGTACGGACGCTCAGCCGGCAAACGGGTGCCGGTCGACGGCGCGGGCCACGACTTGGGCGATGGCGACGTCGTTATTGCGGCGATCACCAGTTGTACCAACACATCGAATCCAAGTGTCATGGTCGCGGCCGGATTGGTGGCGCGCAACGCCCTGGCGCGCGGCTTGAAGGTCAGGCCGTGGGTGAAAACCTCGTTGGCGCCGGGATCGAAAGTGGTGACCGACTACTTGGCGGCCGCCGACCTGCAAAAAGATCTCGACGCGCTCGGCTTCAATTTGGTCGGCTATGGCTGTACCACGTGTATTGGCAATTCGGGGCCGCTGCCAGGGCCGATCGGCGAAGCGATCACCAATGGCGATTTGGTCGCGGCGTCGGTGCTGTCGGGCAATCGCAACTTCGAAGGCCGTGTTCACCAGTTGGTGCGCGCCAATTATCTCGCCTCGCCGCCACTGGTCGTGGCCTATGCGCTGGCCGGATCCCTGCAGGTTGACTTACGCAAAGACCCGATCGGCACGGGAACCGACGGCCAGGACGTTTATCTGAAGGATATCTGGCCGTCGAATGCCGATGTACAGGCGGCGCTTGGGGCGGCGGTCAAGCCGGCCATGTTCGCCACCCAATATGCCAATGTTTCCGAAGGCGATGACGCATGGCGGGCGATTGCGGTGCCGACCGGTGATACTTATGCCTGGCCCGAGTCGACCTATGTCCGCAACCCGCCTTATTTTGCGCAAATGAGCCGTGACATCGGCGCCGTCACCGATATCGAAGGTGCGCGCATATTGGCGTTGCTAGGCGACAGCGTGACGACCGACCATATTTCACCTGCCGGATCGATCCCGAAAGACACCCCGGCGGGGCAATATCTGATTGCCCAAGGCGTCGCTCCGGCCGATTTCAACAGCTTCGGCGCGCGCCGTGGCAATCACGAAGTGATGATGCGCGGCACTTTCGCCAATATCCGCTTGCGCAACGAGTTGGCGCCGGGCACCGAAGGCGGTTGGACACGCCACATGCCCGCCGGCGAACAAATGTCGATTTACGACGCGGCAATGCAATATGCCGACGAAGGTGTGCCGTTGGTGGTGATTGCCGGCAAGGAATACGGCACCGGGTCATCGCGGGACTGGGCCGCCAAGGGCACCAATCTGCTCGGCATTCGGGCGGTAATCGTGGAGAGTTTCGAGCGGATCCACCGGTCCAACTTGGTCGGCATGGGCGTCTTGCCCCTGCAGTTCGCTGCCGGCACGTCGCGCAAGACTTTGGCCCTCGACGGCACGGAAACGCTCAGCCTGACCGGCTTGTCACGGGATCTTGAACCGCGCGCCACCTTGACCTGCCGGATCGATCGCGCCGATGGCCGCCAAGAGCTCGTACCCTTGACCTGTCGCATCGATACCGAGGACGAGTTGAGCTATTATAAGAACGGCGGAATTCTTCACTATGTCCTGCGCAACCTGGCGGCGGTATGACCGACCGGCCGCCAAGGCGGTGAACGGCGCTCTGGTCCGTTCACGCGCGCCTCAATCAGAAGTGATTGGCCGCTGCGTCTGACGATGCCTACGTTTTAGAACCGACCTGGGCGAAGTAGGCGAGCATGAAACGGTACATTTATATCGCTGCACTATCCATAGGGCTTGTCTGGCCGTTGGCGACCGCCGGCGCCGGCGACACGCCCATTTTGGTGGAGATGTTCACGTCAGAGGGTTGTTCCTCATGCCCACCAGCCGACCGGTTCGCGGGCGAGCTGCGGCAGCGCGACGACGTTGTGGTGTTGAGCTTTCACGTCAACTATTGGGACTATATCGGCTGGGCCGACCGGTTCGCGACCGATGAGACCACCAATCGCCAACACGCTTACGCGCGTGCCCTGGGGCAGACCCATGTCTATACGCCGCAGGCCGTGATCCATGGTACGACGCACAAGGTCGGTTCGGATCACGGCGCGGTCAATGCCGCGATCCGCGCCGCCGCGCTGGGTCAAAGCCCGCAGCCCTCAATCGCCTTTGAACAAATCCATCGGTCGACGGTGCGGATCAGCATTGGTGACGCGCCCACAGACGAACCGGCGGAGGTTTTCCTGGTCGGTTTCGCGAGTGAGGGGGAAAGCGAGGTCAGACGCGGCGAAAACGCGGGCCGCACCCTGAAAACCTACAATGTGGTGCACGATATCCGCCGGCTGGGAACCTGGTCCGGCGCCGCCACGGTGTTTGATTTGGCGGCCACCGAAATCATGGCTGACGGCAGCGACAATTGCGCGGTCATTGTGCAGGCGCGCGGCAACGGTCCGGTTTTCGCGGTCGCCGCATTCGAGATGGCCAAATAAACGGTTATTGCCGGTTGTTGCGTTAACCGACCGCGATTCCTTTTTCCATCATTGTTGTCATGCGTTTGGAAAACGCCGCTGGGTCGGGGATCGTGTCGCCTTCGATGATGCGCGCTTGGTCCAACAGCAACCAGGCAGCATCGTCGATAAGTGAATCCGCCGGGTGGTCCTTGGCCCGCGCCACCAATGCCCTGATCAGTCCGTTTTTCGGATTGACCTCCAGAATACGTTGCGACACGCCGTGCATTTGATCGTGTTGGCGCAACATCCGTTCAAGATGCATATCCAGGCCGGTTTCATCCGCGACCAGACAGACGGCACTGTCGGTCAGTCGGCGCGAGACTCGGACGTCTTTGACCGCTTCGCCGAGGGCTGTCTTGAGGCGCGCGATCAACAGGCCAACATCGGCCTGCGCCGGTGATTCGCCGTCGTCTTTGGTTTCGGCCGGCCCACAGGGTGCGTCGATCTTGTCCAAGTCGATATCGCCGCGGGTCACCGATTTAAACGGTTTGTCGGCGAAACTGTCGACGCGTGACAGCCAAAACTCATCGACCGGATCGGTCAGCAGCAACACTTCGACTCCGCGGGCAACCAAGCCTTCGATCTGTGGCGAATTGCGCAATTGTTGCTCGGCGTCGCCCGCGACATAGTAGATCGCGTCTTGCCCGGGACGCATCCGCCCGACATAGTCGTCCAACGTAACCAGGTCGTCGCCATGGGTCGATTGGCATCGCAACAATGCCAAGAGCTGTTCGCGCGCGCCGTCTTCCTCGTACAGGCCTTCTTTGATCACCGCGCCGAAATTGTCCCAGAAGGTGGCGAACGCTTCTGGTTCCTTGTCGGCTTTCTTTTTCAATTCATTGAGCACACGTTTGACGAGTGCGGCGCGAATCTTGGCAACGATCGGATTGTGCTGCAGCATCTCGCGACTGATGTTGAGCGGCAGATCTTCGGAATCGACAATGCCGGTCACGAAGCGTAGCCAGCTCGGCATCAGGTCTTTGCAGTCGTCGGTAATAAACACCCGGCGCACGTAAAGCTTCACGCGGTGTTTGCGCTCCGGCTGGAACAGGTCGAACGGCCGCGTGGACGGTACGAACAGAAGCGACGCATATTCCAGCCGCCCTTCGGCCTTCATGTGCACGGTCAGCCACGGATCATCGAATGCGTGCGCCACGTGATGGTAGAACTCTTTGTATTGTTCTTCGCTGATCTCGTTCTTGGGGCGCGTCCACAGGGCCGATGCGGTGTTGATGGTGTCTTCCTTGCCGTCTTCCGCCAGCAAGATCGGCAGGGCGATATGGTCGGAATAGGTCTTGACGATCTGCCGCAGTCGCGCGGTCTCCAGAAACTCGCTTTCGCCCTTGCGCAAATGCAGGACCACTTCCGTGCCGCGACGTTCGCGTGGCACCTCGTCGATGGTGTATTCGCCCGTGCCGGCCGAGCGCCATTGCCACGCTGTATCCGCGCCGGCTTTCGCCGTGGTTACGGTCACATCATCGGCGACCATGAAAGATGAATAAAATCCAACACCGAACTGGCCAATCAGCGTCGCGTCTTTGGCCTGGTCGCCGGTCATCTGGTCGACGAATGCGGCGGTCCCCGAGCGCGCGATGGTGCCTAAATTCTCGACCAGGTCGTCGCGATTCATGCCTATGCCATTATCGGTGACGCTGATGGTGCGTTTTTTTGCGTCGACGGCGATGGTGACTTTGAGATTGGGGTCGTCAACCAGCAACTCCGGCTGTGTCAGACCGGCATAGCGCAACCGGTCGCAGGCGTCGGATGCGTTGGAAATCAGTTCACGCAGGAAAATATCTTTGTGACTGTAAAGCGCGTTGACCATGAGGTTGAGCAGCTTGCTGACCTCGGCCTCAAACGCGCGCGTTTCAGCGCCCATTGTGTCCCGTCCCCTTCGTTTCATCCGATCTTCGAGCCGCGCGCGGCCCCGCACGGTGCGTGCGCGCGCGACCGTCCCCGCGCTCGATATGTGGAAGCCCGCTAAACAGTTCAAGGCGTGTGGTAATTGAGGCGCCCGCGAAAGCGACCCGCGCGTTGGCCTTAACCCTTGTCAGGGCGATCTAAAATGCCCATTCTCAAGTCCGCATGCAGGTTCAGACCGCGAACGGCCGCATCACAGCCGTCCTCGGCCCGACCAATACGGGCAAGACGTATTTGGCCGTCGAGCGCATGCTCGGCCACGCCAGTGGCATGATCGGGTGCCCCTTACGCCTATTGGCGCGCGAGATTTACGATCGCGTGTGTGCGATACGGGGGACCGGGCAGACGGCCCTGATCACCGGTGAAGAGCGGATCATTCCCGCGCGGCCGCGCTATTTCATTTGCACGGTCGAATCGATGCCGATCGACCGACAGGTCGAATTCGTCGCGATCGATGAAATTCAGCTCGCCGCCGATCCCGACCGCGGCCATGTTTTCACCGATCGCTTGCTGCATGCGCGTGGTTTGTCAGAGACCATGTTTCTGGGCGCCGAAACCATGGCGCCGATCATTCGGCAATTGGTCCCGAAGGCCCAATTCGTGTCGCGGCCGCGCTTTTCAACCTTGCGATACACGGGCGAACGGAAACTCACCCGGTTGCCGCCCCGCAGCGCCGTGGTCGCGTTTTCGGCGGCCGAAGTTTACGCTTTGGCGGAAGTCATTCGCCGCGTGCGTGGCGGTACCGCGGTGGTGTTGGGCGCCCTGAGTCCGCGCACACGCAATGCCCAAGTGGAGTTGTATCAATCGGGCGAGGTCGATTATCTGGTTGCCACGGACGCGGTCGGCATGGGTCTCAACATGAACGTCGACCATGTCGCGCTGGCGGCGACGCGGAAGTTCGACGGGCGCATGCTCAGGTCCCTGCACGCCGCCGAAATCGCCCAGATTGCTGGCCGTGCGGGCCGCCACATGCGCGACGGCACCTTTGGCACGACCGCAAATATCGGCGCTCTGGATGGTGCGGATGTGTTGGCCGTTGAGAGCCACACTTTTCCCGCCTCGGCCTCGGTGTTTTGGCGCAACACGGATTTGGATTTGTCATCGGTCGCCGGCTTGTTGGCCGACTTGGAGCGAAAGCCACGCGCCGATTGTCTACGTCGCGCGCCCGAGGGCGAGGACCTGATCTCGCTGCGCGCGCTTGCCGCCATGCCCGCGGTCGCGGCCCGCGCCACCGATTACGATCGTGTATCGCTGCTGTGGGACGTGTGCCGTATTCCCGATTTTCGCAAGGTCATGGTCGACGCACACTTCCGCTTGCTGGCACAGATCTATGGCCATCTCACGGGTCCCAGCGAACAGCTGCCAGACGCTTGGGTTGCGCGCTTGGTCAACCATCTTGATCGCACCGAAGGTGATATCGACACCCTGGCACAGCGGATCGCCCATATTCGCACCTGGAACTATGTTGCGCACCGGCCGGGTTGGGTGGTCGATGCCGCCGGTCTGCAGGATCGTGCTCGCGCCATTGAAGACCGTCTGTCTGATGCCTTGCACCGGGCCCTGACCAATCGCTTTGTCGATCGACGCACGGCGGCGCTGGTGCGGGGGTTGCGCGCCCGCGACACGACCTTGGCGTCGGTTGGATCGGACGGCACCGTCTGTATCGAAGGTGAGCCGGTCGGCCGCCTGACTGGCCTGTCATTCTCACCCGACAACCGCACATCTTGGCAGGCCGATCGAACCCTGCAAGCCGCGGTGCGCAGGGTCTTGATACCGGCGGTCGAAGGTCGCGCCGCGCGGTTGATCGCGTCCCGCGATGACACTTTCGCGGTCGGACAAGACGGCACGCTCTTGTGGCGCCAGGCGCCGGTTGGTCGGATCGTGCCCGGGCCCTCGTGGCAAGATCCAGCCGTGCGCATGGCCGGTAACGACTATCTCGATGGGGCGCGGCGCGAACTGGTTCGCGGTCGTTTGCAGGCGTGGCTGCGCCGCTACATCGATCAAGCGTTTGCCACCTTGCGCCGTGCCCAGCAGAGTGACACCAGCGCTGCGGTGCGCGGTTTGATGTTTCAACTGGCCGAGGCCGGGGGATCGATGCGCCGCGCCGATGTCGATGCCCAAATCAAGCTGTTGGATCGCGCCGACCGACGGCAACTCGCGCGTCTTGGAATCCGGTTGGGGCGCGACAGCGTTTATGCGCTGGACATGATCAAACCGCACGCGATCGCGGCACGGCGGCTGTTGTGGCAGGCCCAGCACGGTGAGGCCCCCGATCTGCCACCGGCGGGGGCCACGTCGGTGCCAGACGACGGCAGCGTGACACCGGATTTCTATGAGGCCATTGGCTATCGGGTGGTTGGCCCGCGGGCGATCCGGATCGACATTTTCGAGCGACTCACCGCTGCCTTGCGTCAGCGGGCGCGGACCGGGCCGTTTCCGGCCGATGCCGCGTTGCTGGCGCAAGCTGGTTGCCGCCGGGACGAGTTCGATAGTCTACTCAAGGCGTTGGGTTATACGGCCGTGGCCCGCGACGGTGCCGACGGACCCCAGCTTTACGCCTTTAAACGCCGACAGACTCGCAAAAGGCGTGCGCGGTCAAAGGCCGACGGCGCGCAGCGGCGCGGGTCACCCTTTGCGGTTCTCGCGCAGTTGCGCGGCGCCACCCAGCGTTCCACATAGCCGATGAGAGCAATTTGAGCGACGCACCGGATGCCGCTAACCAGGCGGTCCAAAATGGCACTGAGAATGGTGGCGCTTTGCGGCTCGACAAATGGCTTTGGTATGCACGCTTTTTCAAATCGCGCAGCCTTGCTGCACGGCTTTGTGCCGGCCAACATGTGCGCCTCAACCGACGCCGCGTGAGCAAGCCGCACACGCCCGTTCGCGTCGGCGACACACTGACTTTTCCCCAAGGGCGAACGATCCGCGTGGTGCGCGTGGCGGCGCTCGGGGTGCGCCGCGGGCCGGCCCGCGAAGCCGCCTTGTTGTATGAGGACCTGTCGCCGGCGGCCACCGATGGTGGCGCCACGCGGCCCACGACGGCGGCACAGCGGGCGCCGGGCGCCGGACGGCCGACCAAGGTCGAACGACGCGCGATGGAACGGCTCAAGGGTCACTCTTGAGCCGAAGGTCCAACTTGCTCACCGACAAAGGCGTGTGATAGATGAGGCGCGGTTCGGGACCGACGATTTCAGCGGCACTATCCGGCATGGCCCGATACCCAGCGGCGTGGGTGATCCCGCGAACCGACGCAACGGCTGTAAGAACCCCAGGTTAAGGTCGTCATGATTAAGAAGATCGCGGCGCTTTTTCAAGCCGAGCCAGCGGCCGTCGCGCGCACCGCGACACACGACGATGACGACAAACGCGTCGCGGCGGCGGCCTTGTTGATCGAAGCGGCGATGATGGACAGCCAGTTCGATGATGATGAGCGCGCGACGATCGCGGCGCTGGTGCAGCAGCGTTTCGACTTGGAACCCGACGAAAGCGAAGAATTGATCGCGCGCGCGGCGCGTGCCGTCGACGAGACCCAGCAGCTTTATCGATTTACCCGCGTCATCAACGACACATTCGCGCCCGAGGAACGTGTCGAACTGATCGAAATGTTGTGGGCGGTGGTCTATGCCGATGGCGAACTGCATCACTATGAGGCCAACCTGCTGCGCCGCGTCGCCGGATTGTTGTATGTCAGCGACAAGGACCGGGGCCTGGCCAAGCGGCGAGTCTTACAGCGTTTGGGCCTCAGCTAACGTTCTTGCGCGCAGTGCGCGCCTGCCGAACACAAGAATTCATTGAATAAAGTGTCCGCGTGGGCCAGAAACAGGCGGTTGAGACAACGGGGCTACTGTTGGCGCTGTGCCCGGGCCGCCGATGCGCCGGTTTGAGGAGAGGGTGAGAATGACCTACGTCGTGATCGATTCATGCATTCGCTGCAAATACATGGATTGTGTTGAAGTGTGCCCGGTGGACTGCTTCTACGAAGGTGAAAACATGCTGGTCATTCATCCGGATGAATGCATCGATTGCGGCGTTTGCGAACCGGAGTGCCCGGCCGAGGCGATATTGCCCGACAGTGAGGGCGAGCTCGACAAATGGCTGAAATTGAATCGCGATTATGCCGAGAAGTGGCCGAATATTACGCGCAAGGGCGAGTCACCGCCGGACGCCGATGAATACAAGGATATGGATGGCAAGTTCGAAAAGTTTTTCAGCGACAAGCCGGGCAATACGGACGGTTAGCTGGCGTACTGGCCCGGGCGCGATCGCTGGCCGGGCCGGGTGACGCGAATGATCCAATGCGAACTTTCCCTGCCGCCGCGGATCACGTCGCCCTGAGCGTGACGGGTATGGCAGCTACGCGGGCCGTTTCTGCCAAAACATTGTATTTCTGCAACAATTTGTGATACTTTCTTGAAGCTGGTTAGTGGGAAGTCGTTCGTGCCCCGCCGTAACAATGGCCGGGGTGTCATCATCCGAGCACTGACGAACGAGACTGTCGCGGGCAGGCCTTAGAACGTGGGGCTGGCGCCGTGAAGGTGACGGTTCGCCAATTTGGCCATCAACGCTATTGCCTATGCCCAGCGCCCGCGGCGACAGCCAAAGCCGCATTGAACCTAAGCGGGAAGAAAGACTTTTGACATGATGGACAAGCGGAAATTCGACGCGGGTGACTTTGTCGTCTATCCGTCGCATGGCCTGGGCCGTGTCATCGGCCTGGAACAACAGACCATAGGCGGGATGGAGCTCAATCTGTATGTGATTGATTTCGCTAAAGATAAGATGACGTTGCGGGTGCCGATCGAAAAGGCTCTGGATTCAGGTATGCGGCCCATCAGCTCCCACGCGCAAATGGGTAAGGCGGTCAAGACTCTGAAGGGCCGCGCCCGCGTCAAGCGCACGATGTGGAGCCGGCGCGCACAGGAATATGAGGCCAAGCTCAATTCGGGCGACCCAGTATCAATTGCCGAAGTCCTGCGCGATCTGCACCGCGCGGCGGGGCAACCCGAGCAATCCTATAGCGAGCGACAACTTTATGAAGCCGCGCTTGACAGGCTGGCGCGTGAGTTCGCCGCCGTCGAGAATATCGATACGGATGCGGCGACCAAAAAACTTGAAGAGGTCCTGGAGGCGGCCTAGCGTGGCCTGAACGTCGTCGACCGGTTATCGTTCCATCGATATCACTTGTGTTGCGTTAGCGTGCCACGCCAAGCACCGACCGCGATGGCGGTTGGTTGTCGTCGCCGCGCCAGTGGGTATGATGCACTTTGTGGCGACCTTGCCGAATTGATTGCGGCAAGTCGTCGGTGTTGAGGGCCGTCGACGCGCGTGGCTGGGGGGCAACAGGGTAAATTTGCAGTGTTGGCGCATCCGCGCCGGGTTTGGGCCGTGGCAGCCGTCCACGGCGCTGCGGCACGACTGCGTGCCCTCCACGACAGTTTGGAGCGCCGGTTCGTCGCCGGCGATCGCTTGGTTTACACGGGCAATCTGTTGGGCCGCGGCGATGCCGTTCGCGAAACGGCGGACGAGGTTCTGCTGTTTCGACGCGCCTTGTTGGCGCGCTTTCTTTTGCAAAACGAGGACATCGTCATATTGCGCGGTGGCCAGGAAGAGATGTGGCACAAGCTTCTGCAGCTGCATCTGGCGCACGCACCGGCCCAGGTCGCGGAATGGATGTTCGCCAATGGCGCCGCCGCGACCCTGGCTTCATACGGCGGTGATGCGGACGAAGCGCGCATGCGCTGTCGCGAAGGCGCGCTGGCGTTGGCGCGATGGACCGGTCAACTGCGCGAGGCGGTGCGCCGCCATTCCGGTCACGAAGAGCTGTTGTTTTCACTCCGGCGCGCGGCCGTCAGCGACAATGGCCGCTTATTGTTTGTTCATTGTGGTCTCGACATCACGCGGCCCCTGGCCGATCAGGCCGACAGCTTTTGGTGGGGCGCCAGCGATTTTCAGGCCATCAATGAACCCTACGAAGGGTTTGCGCGTATTGTGCGCGGCTACGATCCCAATCATGCCGGCGCCGACAATGGCGCCGTTGCCATAACGATCGACGGCAACTGCGGTTTTGGCGGCGAATTGGTCGCGGTGTGTTTTGACTCCGATGGCGCGATGGTTGATCAGATCACTGTCTGAGCGCTGATCATTCGGCGGTCGCCGACCGAACGTGTTCCCCAATTTGAGCTGTATTTCCGCGGTTTCTGCGTAAGCCATTGGCCCTTAACGCTTTGGTAAGCATTGGCGGTTGTTAATACATTCACCGTCAAGAAATAGGCGGGCAATTATTCAACCAAGAATGTGGTCAGGTTCAACAATGGCTGTTGCAGAAAATCCCGCCACGCAAAGTGCAAATCGGCGGTACATCAATCGGTCCATGAAGACGGCGCTGCTGACGCGTGAACGCGAGTTCGAGCTGGCGCGTCGGTGGCGCGATTCGCAGGATGAAGAGGCATTGCACGAATTGGTCAATGCCTACTCTCGGCTGGTCATCAAGATCGCGGCGCGGTTCCGCAACTACGGGCTGCCCATGAGTGACCTTGTGCAAGAAGGCAACATCGGCATCTTGCAGGCGGCGGCGCGTTTCGAGCCGGAACGCGAGATCCGCTTTTCGACCTACGCCTCTTGGTGGATTCGCTCGGCGATGCAGGACTATGTGCTGCGCAACTGGTCGATTGTCCGTACCGGAACGACCGCCGCTCAAAAAGCGTTGTTCTTTAATCTACGCCGCATGCGCGCCAAATATGCGCGCGATTTGGACGGCTGGCTGGATGAAAAAAGCACACGAAAAATCGCCGACGAGCTACGCGTCAACACCTCGGATGTTGGCGACATGGAAATGCGCTTGGCCGCCAATGACCAGTCGCTGAATGCCTCCGTCGCCGATTCTAGCGAGGACGAGTGGCAGGATTTCTTGCAAGACGACCAAGCTGGCCCGGAAGAGGTGGTCGTTGAAATGCGCGACCACGAGACCCGCTCGCGTTGGCTTGCTCAGGCGCTAGAGGAGCTGTCGCCACGTGAACGGACGATCATCAGCGAACGGCGCTTGCGCGAAAACGCGGTGACTCTGGAGGAACTTGGCAAGACCTTGGGAATCAGCAAGGAGCGCGTCCGCCAGATCGAACATAAGGCTTTGCAAAAACTGCGCACGTCGGTCACCAAGCGCGAGAATCCCGAACTCGATCAGGCGGCGTAGTTTCGACGCGTTGCCAATCTGATTGCGCGCGCCGGGGCCGAGTGGTCAGAACAACAGCTCGATTTGTTCGGGGTGGGTCGCATCGATGACCGGGCCATTGAATTCCTCGATCCAGCCCCGCGCCCGCAAATCACGGCCGACCAGCTCCTCGAACACATAGCCCTCGGCCTCAAATAGGCGGCGGTCGCGCGGGGCGATGGATATGGTGAAGTCACTTCGCCAATCTTCGCCAAAGTTCAAATAGGCGCGGCCGCGCACCACCGCCGCCGAAACCACTGTGCCCTCGACCAACTGGAAGCTGCCAATATCATCGTCGACCTCGACCACGTCCCGGATCGCGTAAAAGGGGTGGCGCCAAATTCCCGCCGCCGCCTCGCGGGCGGCACGCTCGCGGTCAAGCAAATCGCTGACGCAAGATCGATTGTCGGCAAAAGTGTAGACGCGCGCCATCCCGGCGCTGACCATCTCACCCTGCACCCACAGCGAATCATCCAAATATAGATGAGCCAGCAATCGACCATGGCGGTCGACCTCGCGGCCGCCATGCGCCAGCTGCACGTTACGTCCCAGGACCAATTTTTCCAACGCCTGCTGGGCCTCGTCGGCGAGCGGCCAAGCCACGAAGTTGCGGCGTCCAAGTGGCAACTTCGGCGCTTGGGTGCCGACCAGGCGGACTTCTCGGCCGCTCTCAAGGACGACCGTGTCACCGTCAATCACTTCAACAACCTGTTGGCCCGGACCGACACGCTCAAGATCGCAGGCATCGGCCGGTTTGCCCCAGATCATGAGCGCCAGCGCCGGCAGCAATCCAGCAAGCAAACGACCACGGCCATGTTTTTGCCATGATGTCATCGCGTCGCTAGTATCCCCCTTCTTCACTTCACCATCGTCGATGTCACAGATCAACCTTTACCCGACCATCGAGCCCTTTGCCAGCGGCCGGCTGCCGCTTGGTTCGCCGCATGTCATGTATTGGGAACAATCGGGCCATCCGGACGGCTGCCCGGTTGTCTTCTTGCATGGCGGGCCGGGCGCCGGGGCGTCACCGTCCAACCGGCGTTATTTCGATCCGACCCACTATCGCATCATCATCTATGACCAACGCGGCGCCGGCCGCTCGGCCCCTTTGGGCAGCTTGGTTGACAACACGACGCAACATTTAATCGACGACCTTGAGCAGCTGCGGCGGTTCCTGAAAATAGAGTCATGGATCGTGTTTGGCGGTTCCTGGGGCAGCACACTTGCGTTGGCATACGCCGAGGCGCATCCAGAGCGGTGTCAAGCGCTTGTATTACGGGGCATTTTTTTGTGCCAGCCGGAAGAGATCGAATGGTTTCTGCACGGCATGGGGCGGTTCTTTCCAGAGGCCTGGACCGAGTTTGTGGGCCATCTGCGGGCCGACGAACGCGACGACATTCTCGCCAACTATTATCGGCGCCTCATCGATTCCGATCCGGCCGTACACGTGCCGGCAGCGCTCGCCTGGAGCCGCTATGAAGGGCGTTGCTCGACCTTGTTGCCGAGCCTCGAGACCGAACAAGCCTTTGGCAAGGAACGAATGGCCTTGGGGCTCGCCCGAATCGAAGCCCATTACTTTGTCAATCGGCTGTTCTTGCCAAGTGGCGCTTTGCTGACGGCGATCAAACGGATCCACGATATTCCCGGCTATATCGTACAGGGCCGCTACGACATGGTGTGTCCGCCCCGCACCGCCGACATGCTGCATCGCGCTTGGCCAAGGTCGCGTTTGAAAATGGTTCCCGAGGCCGGGCATTCGTCACTGGAGCCGGGCATTAGTCGCGCTTTGGTCGCCGTTATGGACACATTGCGCGACCAAGGCTCGGGCGGGTAAACAGGTCAACACTGCGCCAGTTTGGGCGCGCATTCGCAAGAACAAGCGATATCGAAAGATCTGGGGGGTGACGATGCGAGCGATGCGGGTGGCCGTGTTATTGGCTGTATGGTGTGCGACATTGATAGCAGGCGCGCGCGGCGTGCGCGCCGCCGACGAACCGGATTTCCTGGTACTTGGGGTCGGCGCCTACGATGTTCTTGATGACTTCATCGCGACAGAGTTCGACGCGCAGTTTCGTTTCAATGAACGGCTTTGGTTTATTCGACCGATGGTCGGCGCGATGGCCACCACCGACAGCGCTTTTTTCGCTTATGCCGGGATATTTGCCGACATCAACCTTGGTCAGAGACTGGTCGTGACACCAAGTTTTGGCGCCGGCATCTACCACGAAGGCGACGGCAAGGATTTGGGCGGCAATCTGCAATTCCGCTCGGCGGTAGAATTCGCCTATCGATTCGATGATCGGGCGCGATTGGGGGTTGAACTCGGCCATTTGTCGAACGGCAGTATTTTGGATACCAATCCGGGCGAGGAATTTATCATCGTCAACTATTCACTGCCGACCGATGTGTTCACACGATAACCGGCGCGCAACCGTCGATATCGCAGGAAAATGATCGTCGCGAAGATCGGCGCGCCCACCGCCGCCAAGATCAAGAACGGCTGCAACCAGCCAAGCCACGCGACTGGCGCAACGATGAACAATGTGTCGTCCGGGTCAAAACCACCACGGCCGGGAATGGCCTGCGTGCCCGGAGGTAGCATCGCGTCGATTTGGGCGGCCAGCCAAAAGGTCGCGGTGACCGCCAGCCCCGCGAGTACACCCATGGCCGGCGCCCACCAACCGAGCCCGCTGTTGACCAGGCCGGCGCCGATACCGACAAAAAGCAGTGCCGTGACGACATTGTCACAAATCAGATCATAGACGTGACCCCAGGCGGATGATTGGCTGGTCATGCGCGCCAACACGCCGTCGGCACGGTCCAAAAGCATCGATAACACATAGACGATTGCGGCCACCCAATTCCACGTCGCCGCGCCCATCGCGAACAGACCCGCCGCCGCCAGCCCCGTCACCAGGCGGGCGGTGGTCAAGTGATTCGGCGTGACGGCGGTCCCGGCCAATGGCCGCACCGCCGCCGTAACCACTCGGTGCGCCCAGGTATTATGACTCATCGCCGTTGCCCGCCGTCGCCGGTGATTGGGGAAGGGGCTGAAGTTGCGGCCAAACACAGCGTTCGGCCATGTCGATGTCGTCGGGAAAATCGATCTCGGTCCAGGGCAGTCCGGTAATGTCCTCGAAGCCGAAAGCCCCCGGCGGTTCCGCGATCAACAAGTCGCGCAGCGCCTCATCATAGTAGTCGGTGGTTTGGCCGGCATCGATATAGCGGCGAGTGGCGTCGGCCAGGCGTCTGGCCATGTGCCCGGACAGGCGGAAAAAGCCGACCGATTCACCGTGCCAATCGTGAGCATGCTCTGGTTGTTTGCGAAAGTCGACCAATTGGCCGTTCTTCACGCAAAGTTTCGCCGGCTCGTCACCGGGTTCGATATTACGGTCAAGCAAGAAGCAGTTGGCGTGGCGCGAACCGAGCAGTCGCGCGATCATGCGCTGATCGTAAAGGACATCGCCGTCCATCAGCAACACGTCGTCGCCGGCCGACAAATGGGCGCGCAGCGCCCATTGGGTCACGATGCTGCCCGCGCGATAGTCCGGATTGTGGACCGTCTCAATCGGAATGCCGGCAACGGACTGGGCCAGTTCGTGCGTGATATCGGCGGCACGATAACCGGTTGCGACGACAATTCTATCGACTCCGCAACTCTGCAATATGCGAACATGTCTTTCCAACAGTGTGTGGCCGCCAAAGCGCAGCAGAATCTTCGGCCCGTCAACGCCGATCAACCGGTCGCCGACACCGGCGGCAAACAGACACGCGCGCATCAAGATACGCCGCGCGACCGCGCGCGCCACCAGCGGTGCCCCTCGATCGCCTGCCAGGCAATCAGGCCGGGGACGCCGCCCAGGATTTCGCGCATCCGTCTGACGATCGCAATGGCGAGGCCGACATCGGCGCCGAGACCCAACACGCCAGCCACGATCATATAGCCGCCTTCCTGAAGGCCGAGCCCGCCGGGTACGGCGAACGCCGCGCTGCGCACCGCTTGCACCAAGCCCTGAATGATCAAGGCTTCGACCATGCCCGCCGGGACCCCCATGAATGCCAATGCCAGATACACTTCGCCGGCGCCGAGCGCCCAACTCACCAGATGATAGACCGAAGCGACCGCCATCTCGCGGCGTCTGCCATAGGTCGCGCGTACGGCGCGGTCCAACCGGCGCGCACCGCCAACCAAGTTTGCCAGACTGTCGCCGCCCAAGCGCTCGATAAATCCGGCAAGAAACCCAAACAAGCCGCGTTGTTGAACGGCGGCGAAGCCGACAACGGCGGCAAAGAACAATGCAGTAACCGCAAGCACAGCGCCGGTTAACTCGCGACCGCCATCATGGTGCGCAACCAAAAGGCCCAAGGCCACCAAGGTAAACAGGGCCTGCATCAGCACGATCAACGTCATATCGACGACCAAACTGGCCGCGGCCAGCGGCCCCGGCATGCCGCGCACGATCAAAAGTCGCGCCACCACCACATCGCCGCCGATCTGTGCGACCGGCAGCAGTTGGTTTACCGACTGGCGAATCCAACGCATTTTCCACGCCACCAACAGCGACGGGCGCGCCCGGGTCGCCGCCACGCGACGCCAGCCAAAGGCGTCGGCCAATAGCGGAATGGCATCGAAGGCGACGATGATCAAGATCCCCCAGCCAACCGTGACTAAGGCTTCGGCCAAGGTATCGGCGCCACGCCACACAACCAAACCCGTAAACAGCGCCAAGCCGGCCAAACCAAACAGGACCATGAGCCGTTTCATGGCTCTTGGGTCCTCGCCGTGGCGATCGTCATCAGGGCCGGCAACAATAGGATCGTGGCCGCGAATGTTACGCCAACGCCAATGATCAGCAGCATACCCATACTTGCCGTGCCGACATGTTCGGACACGGCCAAGGCCCCGAAACCAGCCATGGTGGTCGCCGCGCTCAACAAGGCGGCGCGCGCCGTCGATGTCGCCAGGACGGGTTGTGCCGGCGCGGCGCGCTGGCGCCGCATCAGGTGAATGGCGCTGTCGACACCAATGCCCAGCAGCAGGGGCAGTACGATGACATTGGCGAAGTTGAAGGTCATCCCGGCAAGCGTCATGATCGCGGCCGTCAACAGCGCGCCCAGCAACAGCGGTGCCATCACCAAGGCGACGTCGATCGGACGCCGGGTTACGATCAGCAACAATGCGGCGATCGAAACCAATGCGGCCAGCAGAGCCTGAATAAAAGCCGTTATCACGGTATCGCCTGCTTCCAACACCAAAACCGGTTGATCGGTGATATCTTCAGCAACCGTTCGCACGGCATCGACAAAGCGCACCAAGGCGTCATTGTTGGCGACGATGTCCTCGGCCGGGAAGACCTGAACCCGTTGGCCGCCATCGCGCGCCTGGAATTGCGCCCGCAGGTCCTCTGGCAGCGCCGATTCGGTAAACGGCGCGGCGGTAAGCGATGCGTCCAACAGGGCGATCTGATAGGGCAATGCACCGAGCCAGGCGTCGCGAATAGCCGCCAGTGAGATCGACCTGTCGTCACCGGCGCGCAGGGCGCGATCCAATGCGGTGCGCAGGTCGGATACGCCGGCGGGCGCGTCAGGGCGCGCTGTGGCAACTTGGTCAAGTGCGCGCAGCAGGGCCTTCAAGGCGAGCTGTTCTTCATCCGGTGTGCTCGCGGTGCCGGGCGCCAAAGCAAACGGATCTGGTTCAGACACAAACGCAATGTCTTGGATGATTTCGTATTTCGTATCTTGATCTGCGGGCACGAAGTCGTCCAATGTGATGGCTTCGTCAACTTCGGGCAGCTGTTCGAAGGCGGTCTTGAGAGACGCCGCCTCGGCGCGGTCGGCGGCGACAACGGACGCGGTCCACGGCTTGGTCTGGGTGTCGTCCAGCAAAGTGCGCAGCGCGGTGACCGATTCACGTGCCGGATTTTGTAGGTTGAGCGGGTTCGGGTCGAAGCCGACCTGTGGCGCCACCGCCAAGCCGACCAGTGCCAGCACGGCGGCACCAATCGCGATCGGGCGCGCGTTGCGGTGCGGCCAGTGCGCGAATCGGTTTGCGCGTTGTGACCGCGGGCGCACTGAGCCGGGTGGCAACACCAGCGTCAACAGCGCCGGCAAAACCGTCAGGTTGGCGAAGAGACTGACGAACATGCCCGTGCCGGCGATAACGCCCAACTCCGACACACCGTCATAGTCGGTCAGCAAAAAGGCATAAAACCCGACCGCGGTCGACACGGCGCACAAGGTCAGGGCACCGCCGACGGCGCGTCCGGCTTTGGCAACGGCCGCGGTTGGATCGAAGCCGGCGGCGACCATCTCGCGGAAACGCAATCCATAGTGGATGCTGGCATCGATCCCAAGACTGACGAACAGAACCGCAAACGCGATCGAGATCAGGTTCAAATGTCCGACCAGGACCGCGGCAAACCATGCCGTCCACACCAGGCCGATGGCCAACGTCACCAATGCGGCGATCACCAAGCGGATAGAGCGTAAGCCAACTAACAAAATCACCGCGACCAAGAACAACGCCACCAGTCCGGCGTGCTGCGCGCCCAATTGGGCGGATTCAAGCTCGTCATGGCCAAGCGCAACCGTGCCTGTCAATGACACCGTGACTCCGTTGGTCGGCGTTAGGGCCGCCGCGGCCGCGATATCGCGAATCGACTGTAGAACCGCCGCGCCCGGCATCAGCTGCGCGTAGTCGAGTGCGGCCGGCTGGACAACGATCACGGCGCGTAGGTCGGCCGCGGTCGGCGCGGTCCCGTGCATGATCTCAACCCAAGACAACTGCGCCGGGACGCCGTCCAACAGGTTCTCGATCACACGCCCCATGCGTGTGAACAGCAACGCCAAATCTTCCAGCGGAGCCGCTTTGGTCAAGGCATCGTCGATGCCCAACCGCAAGACCGCGGAAAGACCGCGCAGGCTCATGTCCTGGCGCAGGCGCTGCAACAGCGGCTGTGCCTCGCCCAAATCGTCGAGCAGGTCGAGAAGTTCCGCCTCGCTGAGATAGAACAAACCATTGTTGGCAAAAAACGCGCCGGCGCCCGGGGCGTAGACATAGGGAAAATGTTCCGGCTGGGCGTTAAGCGCGGTGGTGAGTGTGTCGCGCGCGGCGCGGACGCGATCGGGCGTGTCTGCTTCCAACAGAACGGTGACCGTGTCGTTCAGGCGCGGGAACTGCGCCTTGTAGGCTTTGTAAGTTCTCAGAAACGGTGTTTCGTCGGAGATCAAGTCCAAGGTGTCGGTATCGATTGTCATGGTCGCGACCGTATAGGGAACGGTCGCGGCGGCGCTGACAATGGCCAAGATCACGACCCACACTGCGTATCGCTGAACAGTACCGAGCCACGTCGCCAAGACACGATCGAGCGGGGCTGTCGGTTGGCGATCAGACAAGGGACGCGTGAGACCTTAGACGGTGGCCAAATGGCGGCGCAATCGTTGCGCGACCGCTGCTGGCGTGACCGTTGGGCGCGGCAGACCAGCCGGGACGCCGGGCCGGGTGGGCAGGTGCACAAAGTGCGGCCCGGGCCCCTGTTCGCCCAATCTATTCGCCAATACATGCGGCGTCGTGACACGTTGGGTGGTGGCATAGCCGCACGCGGCTGCGACCGCGCAAAAATCGACGGTGTGCGAAACGGTCGCTTGACCGCCGGTCGATTCATGCATGCCGTTGTCGAATAGAATATGCACCAGATTGTTGGGGCGCGCCGCGCCGATCGTGGCCAGTGCACCAAGGCGCATCAAGGCGGCACCATCGCCATCCAAGGCAATCACGCGCACGTCTGGCCGCGCCAGCGCGAGCCCCAGCGCAAGGCTGGATACGCAGCCCATCGAACCGACCATGTAGAGCTGGTTTGGCCGGTCTTCCAACCCATAAAGGGCGCGGCCGGTAAACCCCGTCGTGGCGATGATCACGTCGCGCGCGCCGCTCGTCGCCTGCACCGCCGCCAGCAGTTCGTGGCGCGTCGCGTCGGCGGGCGTCGCGACCGTCGGTATAGCGGTGCGCGGCGCCGGTCGGTTGGTCTCGTTCTGGGCTAGGGGATAGGGCGCGACACTCCCCTTCGACATCAAAAGGGCATACGGGCGACCGGTCTTGCGGCGCTGCGCGTCGGCGCGGTCAAAAACGCCGGCGACCGCTTCGGATGTGCGCGGAAACGGCTCCCACGGCACCTGCAACAGTTCCAATTGGCGACCGGTTATGGGGCCCATCAGCCCATGTTGCGGTTCATCCCCGGCGCCGCCCGGCTGGCCCCGCCAAGTGACGATCAGCAGCAACGGGATGTTGAAGATGTGGGTCAACGACGACAATGGGCTGACCGCGTTGCCTAGCCCGGAGTTTTGCATCATCACCACACTGCGCCGACCACCGAGCTCGGCACCCGCCGCAATGGCGACCGCATCGCCTTCATTCGTCGCACCGACATAGTCCAATCCGTCGGCCCCAATCACGTAGTTGATGAACGGGGTCAGATAGGAACAAGGCACGCCTGTGAACAGATCGTAGCCGCGCGCTTTGGCGGCGCCTATAAACGCCTCGGCGTCGATCACAATGTCACACGAAATTGCCGGCGACCAACAGGTCGTCGACATCATCGATGTCGAGCCAATGCCCGGTTGTGTAGACGACCCGCACCTTCTGGCCCGCGCCAACCAAGCGATTGAACAACGCATCGATGCCGGCGTTTTCGAACGCCACGCGATCGTCGTCGCGCCAGCCCGTGAGGGTTTCAAAGGCCACCTGCGCGCCGGCGGCCGTGAAGCGCGCCACCCCCATCCACTCGCCGTGGATCTTGCCGGATAGTGCCGGTCCCATCTCGGCCAGCCAGACCGGGGCATAGTAGGCCTCGCGGCTATTGGGCAGTGAACATTTAACATAGTCGGCCGCCCGATTGGCGCCGCGATTGCGGCTGGTTTTCCAGTTGGTATCGACGGCAATGGTGATGTCGGCGTCGCTTTCCGTCAGCATGTCCAGCACATAACGACGAAACAGCACGTCGCCATAGGATACGAACACGTCCCTGGTCGCAGGTTGCAGTGCCAGCGCCAGGGACACGATCTCTTGCGTGGTGTCGTAAGCGAGATTGTCGACATAATCGAGGGCGGGCAGGTCGATCTTGTGCTTGGCATAGCCGCGCACCACGGTGATGTCTTTGACATCGGCTTTGCGGTAAACCTCGGCTATGTGCGCCAAGATCGGCTTGCCGGCCACATCCAGCATTGCTTTCGGCTTGTGCTCGGTCAGGGCGCCCAATTCGCGGCCGCGCGAGGCAGCCAAAATGATCGCCGTCGCGGCGCCCTGGCTGGGTAGATAAGTTTCCTCGGCCCGCTTCAGTTCATCGGCGCCTTGCAAGCGAAACACTTCCGCCACCGGCGCGATCGCGTGTTCGACGCCAAGCAAATTTTCGTCGTCATGAATGGTCGCCGCGGTGCGCTGCATGGCGGTGATTGCCGCGCGCAGCAAATGATTGGCCCAAATCACCATCGAAACGCCGTGATCGCGGAACGCGTCGGTGGGGGTGGTGTAGTATTTGGTCGGTACCAACACCACCGGGCAGCGCCGATCCCAGGCGCGCAAGAAGCTGAACACTTCATCAGCGTTGGATCCGGCACTGTGAATCAAGATCGCGTCGGCACCAGCCGCATGATAGGCGCGCGCCCGGCGCAAGGCCTCCTCGAGCCCCCAACCGGCAATGAATGCTTCGACCCGTGCGACAATGGAAAAATCCGGATCGTGCTGGGCCGCCTTGCCGGCCCGAATCTTGCCGCAAAACTCATCGATGTCAGCCAGCGGCTGTGTGGCGCCGGCAATGAAGCTGTTGGTCTTCGGGAACTGTTTGTCCTCGATGCAGACCGCCGCCACGCCACGGCTTTCCAACTTTTGCACGAGCCGGCGCATATTGTTGAAATTGCCATATCCAGTGTCGCCGTCGAGCATGATCGGCACGGTGCACGCGTCGTTCATGAATTCGACCACTTCAAGCACCTGGGTCCAGCTGGCCTCATTGTTGTCGCGCACACCAAGCGCCGCCGCCATTGACAAGCCACTGGCCCAAACCGCGCCGAACCCGGCCTCCTCGGCGATTTTCGCGCTCAGGCCGTTATGTGCCTCGCACACAAAACTAAGTTCCGGGGTGTTCAAGGCGGCGCGGAAACGGGCAGCGCGCGACAGTTGCGCGCGTGGCGCGGTCTCGATCGGTACGGCAGGTGCCTGCATTATGGTGCTATACAGATCGCTTCAATGGTCCACAATGTCCGTTTGCGTCCGCGGCGGACGCATTCCAAACCGAACGGCGGCACCATAGCACGTGTGACGATGGCAAAGGCACCCTCAACCGGTTCTGATCGTGTCGCCAGCGACAAGGTGGTGTGTCGGACGCCGACACCCAACAAACGGCCGACTCGGATTCCACGTTGGAAATTCGACGCGGTGGCCGACGCTATTCGCACCGTAGTCCCGCGGGCGGGAGATGGCGTGGTGTTCAAAGACCTTCCGGGCTTGGTGGCCGGTGTGCTTGGCGACGATGTCAAACACCAGCTGGGATCTGTGGGCTGGCATGTGGCGACGGTCAAGTTGGAGCTGGAAGTACGCGGCGAGTTGGTTCGCGTGCCCCGCGCCAAACCGCAGCGCCTGCGGCGCCGTTCGTGACCCCGATTGCGCGTTTGTGTTCCGTACCTGGTGTGCGGACGGTGCATAGCGTCGATGTGTCGCCGGATGCGTGTGCGATTGCCGAGAATATGAAATGATCGCCGGCGGCGTGGCGCTTAGCGGAGAGGGACTTAGGCAAAATGAAAGCGATCCTGGCGCATGAATTCGGCGGACCCGAGGTTCTGAAGTACGAACAGACGGCGGACCCGGTCGCCGGCCCTGGCGACGTCGTGATCGACGTGAAAGCCGCCGGAATTAATCCGGCAGACACCTACATGCGCGGTGGCGCCTATGCGATTGTGCCGCCCTTGCCGTACACGCCGGGCGGCGATGCGGCGGGTGTGATCGCCGCCGTCGGTGCGGGGGTCAGTGATTTCGCAGTTGGCGACCATGTCTTCGTTGGCACGGCGATGGGCTTTAACATGACCGGCTGCTACGCGGAAAAAGTCGTGCGGCCGGCAACCGATGTGCTGCCGTTGCCCAAAGGCGTCAGCTTCGCCCAGGCCGCCGCCCTCGGCGTGCCGTATGCCACCGCGCACTACGCCCTGTTCGCGCGCGGCGGCGCCGAAACGGGCGAAACCGTATTCGTCCATGGTGCGTCGGGCGCCGTTGGCACGGCCGCGATCCAGCTTGCCAAACGCGCCGGTCTGACCGCAATGGGTTCCGCCGGTACAGAACGCGGATTGACTTTGGTGCGCGAACAGGGCGCGGCGCACGCCGTCGATCACAGCAAAGAGGGATATATCGAACAGCTCCGCGGGCTAACCGGCGGTACCGGGCCGGCGCTCATTCTGGAAATGTTGGCCAACGTCAATCTCGCCGCCGATCTTGATCTGGTGGCGAAATATGGTCGCATCGTCGTGATTGGCAATCGCGGCGAAATCACCATCAACGCGCGCGTGGCCATGATGAAGGAATTGGACGTGCGCGGCATCGCCCTGTTCAATGGCGCGGCGGCCCAGATGCGCGAGATCATGACAGATCTGGTCGCGGGGCTTGAAGATGGGACGCTCAACCCGATTGTCGGTCGCGAGATGCCGCTGGCTGAAGCGGCGGCGGGCCATGTCGCCGTGTTGGAGCCTGGCGCTTTCGGCAAGATCGTGCTTGTGCTTTGAAATTGTTGGCATGCGTCGCGGCGCTGGCACCCCGGCGTTGTTCATGGCGATGGTGCTTGCGCTGGTTTCGGCCCATCGGGGCGCGATCGCCAATGACGCCGATGGCGTGTTCCGATTGGCGAATGTGGCCTGGCCTAACTATTGTCTTGGCACCGACGGGCGCAACATACGCTTGACCCGGTGCGACCTGGCACCGCAATGGACCGTGAGCCGCGATGGTCAATGGTCAATCTCGGCTGCCGGCCGGCCGACCTGTCTCACCGCGCAGATCACGGCCGGCGTTCCGGACCTCCACTCGCACCTGCGCATTTTGGCGTGCAGCGGCGCGGTGATGCAGCGATTCTCGGTGGGCGATGGTCGCTTACGTGGTGCCGATGGCCGGCGCGCAACAGCCGCCGGACCTGACTTGCCGGTACGCTACGGCGGGAAAGCTTCGTTGGTGGGCACGGATATGTGGCGCCGTTTGCACGGGCCCTAAGGCGGGGCCGATGTGACCATTGTCGGCGCTGGCTTGGTATCGTTGCGGGACCCCGTGTTGGGCCCGCGGCGGCGGGCGCGATCGGCGGCGCAATCAGCACCGTCGCCGACGCGATCAATCTTCGTTGATACGATTGCCTTTGAAGGAAGCCAATTTCATCGATATCAAATAGATAGAGCAAGTCATGCGGAAGTATCTGAGCGTGACATGCTCTAGACTTTGGTGCGGAAGTTCGATCAGACCGCGGACAACGGACGTTCAACTGTTAATCTGGCGTGGCGACGTACAAGTGGGTCCGAAATGGCGTTGCATACCGTCTTCATAACCTTGGGTGGGCTGTTTATCGTCGGGCTGGCGACGGACGAGATCGGCCGGCGCACGCGATTGCCGCGGGTCACCTTGCTGATCTTGTTGGGCGTTCTGGCTGGCCCGGTGGGCTTTGATGTGCTGCCGTCAGAGGTCGCGGATTGGTTCGAGTTCTTGGCGACAACGGCGCTGACGATGGTGGCTTTTTTGCTCGGCGGCAAATTGTCGCGCGACCAGCTGCGCGATCATGGTCGCGAGATCTTGGTGATTTCGCTTGCGGTGGTGGTCGCAACGGTGATCCTTGTCGGCGGCGGGTTGATGGCGATCGGCGTCGCCCCGGAACTGGCGATTTTGTTGTCCGCCATCGCCACCGCCACCGCACCGGCGGCAACCCAAGATGTCATCCGGCAAAGCGGCGCCAAGGGACCGTTCACAGACACTTTGCAGGGCATCGTCGCGATCGATGACGCGTGGGGCCTGATCGTGTTTTCGATGATCTTGATTGGCGTCAATGCGATGCTTGGCAACGGCACGGTGGCGGTGCTGCAACAAGGATTGTGGGAGCTGGGCGGCGCCATCGCTGTCGGTGTCGGCATTGGTGTGCCGGCGGCCTATCTCACCGGCCGCCTACGCCCGGGCGAGCCGCTCCAGGCCGAAGCTCTCGCCGTTGTCTTTTTGTGCGCCGGCGTGTCGGTGTGGCTCGACTTGTCCTTTTTGCTTGTGGGTATTGTCGCGGGCATGATCGTGGTTAACTTTGCCGAGCATCACACGCGCGCTTTTCACGAGATCGAGAATGTCGAATGGCCATTTATGATCTTGTTTTTCTTTCTTGCCGGCGTGTCGCTCCATGTTGAGGGGGGGCGCGGCTTTGGCCTGATCATTTTCGGCTGCTTGCTGCTGCGCACGGTCGCGCGGATCGTTGGCGCTTGGTTTGGTGCGCGGGCGGTTGCCGCGCCGCCGATCTATCGGCGATGGATGGGGGGCGCCTTGTTGCCGCAAGCCGGCGTGGCCATGGGCATGGCCTTGGTCGCCGGCAACAATGTTCCGGAATATCGCGAGGTCGTGCTGGCCGTAACCATCGCGACGACCGTTGTCTTCGAGCTGTTCGGGCCTTATGCGACCTTGGTCGCGCTGAGCCGGGCGGGTGAGACCGAAGCAGCGAATACGGAGCCTGGCGCATTGTCGAACACAGAACATTGATCGAAACGGTGCACCCGAGACACGTCCATGAGATGGCGGCACTGTCTGACGCCCGTGCCACAGGTCTTGATCAAGGGCTGCTAAAGTTCAGTTCGCCAACTGTCCGTTCGAAATGAGGCGCGTTCATCAGGGAGGAATTGGCCGACATGGCGGCCGTTGATGTGGTGTCAACCGCGCCATCACTCTTGCGGGCTCGTCGGTGTGGCCGCCCATTCGCTCGCTAATCGTTGTGATTTGGCGATCTGTTCCGAGGTCATCAGCTGCGCGACGAAATCGCGGTCTTTGGCGGCGCCGGTGTCACCCTGTGCGGCGGCGATGTCCAGCCACATATGGGCTTGGACGAGATCTTGCGCGATTCCGCGACCGTTGGCGTACATTAGCGCCAGATTGTATTGTGCGTTGGTGTAGCCCTGGTCGGCCGCCAGGCGATACCATTTGATCCCGGCGGCATGATCGCGCGGCACGCCGATCTCGTTGTCATACATGAATGCCAAGTTGTATTGGGCCGGCGCACTGCCTTGTTCCGCCAATTGACGCCACAGTTCAAACGCGGTGTCGTAGTCGCCCTGATCGAAGGCGGCGACCGCATCGTCGAATGGCTCGGCGGCGGCCGGCACGGCGAGCGCCCAAAGTGCGGTCATGGCGACCAGAATCGCTTGAATCATTTTTTGCACGGTCTCCTCCTCGCTATTGTTGGTGCTCGGGAAATTTCGATCGACAAATCGCGATCACGCATGGGCGCCCGAACGCATGGCGTCTGCCAACATCGAACGATGCAAACGTGCCACTATGCTCACAGCACAATCGGCCGCTGTCAAAACATCGATTCCCACAGCGCTCGAAAATCAATTGCCCGATACTGAGTCCACTGCGCCAAAGAGCACATGGAGCCGTTCCAGGCACGGCGCGGCCAGTGGCTCGTCCAGCAATGACGAGACATTCGCCGCCAGGTGGTCAACGCGTCCGGTCCCGGTCAGGACCACATCAACGCCGGCCTGATGTCGGCAAAATCGATAGGCGCCATCGACGATTGATCGTGCGCCCCCCAATTCGACAAGGAAGCCCAACGGGTTGTCGCGCCGCACGGCGTCGCGTTCGATGACAGCGCCACGCAACAGGTCGTCGATCACGACCATCAAGGCCTCAGGGTCGCTCAGGGCGCGGCGCACCGCGAACATGACCAATGTGCCGATGTGCCGGGCCCGCGCCGGCGCCAGGACGCGCGCAGCGGCCGACGGATTGATCACATTGAAACCGGTCATCACCACGTCCCAATGCGTATCGTCAAGCGCACGCACCAGCATGCGGTGTTGGGGGTCGTGGATGAAACGCTCCGTCAGGCCCAGAAACCGAACCTTGCCTTGGCCCCGGAATCGATCAAGCACGGGCAGCAACATCTCGATGCAATAGTCATATTGATCCGGCATGACGCCGTGCAGATGCAGGATATCGATGTGACTTGTGCGAAGCCGGCCCAGGCTGGCCTCTATGTCGCGGCCGAATGCGGCCGGGTCGACCATTGTACTTCCCGTTGGCGACGCGCCACGCGCGACGACCCGCACTTTGGTCGAAAGCACCACCGAGTCGCGGCGTGCGCGGACAGCCTCGCCGACAATCTCTTCGGTGCCGTAGGCGGCGGCCGTGTCGATGACGTTGATGCCGAGATCAAGGGCCTCTTCGAGCACGCGCAACGAATCACTGCGGCTCAAACCATAGCTTTGGCCCAGGCGGCTGTGGCCGCCGCAGCCGAGACCGGCGACACTGACCCGCAATCCCGTGCGACCGAGCGTGACGTATTCCATGGCGGCTCCGACGGTTTCACACAACCTCGGCCAGCGTAAAGCTTATCGCTGGCACGCGCGATCCCCAGCCATGGTCAGGTTGGTTTGTAAACACGAACCATCGGCGCCAGCATGCCTCGCTGGCGATTGTGTCGATCAATGGTCGACCCGAAGCCCGGCGGGATTCGGACTTGCCGGCAAAGCCGCGCCAGGCGATGGTGCCAAACATCAATTCCCAATCGAAGGAGCGATTTGTGATGGCGTTGGATGTCATCGATGTTGGGCTCGGCCGCACCGGGACCATGTCTCTCAAACTGGCGCTGGAACAGCTCGGGTTTGGTCCTTGCCACCACATGGAGGAAGTGCTCAAGGCGCCAGACCAGGCGCAGCAATGGCTGGCCGCTGCCGATGACAACCCGGTCGATTGGGATGCGGTATTCAACGGATATCGCGCGGCCGTCGACTGGCCGACTGCGCGCTTCTGGCGCGCGATCATAGATCAATACCCCGACGCCAAAATCATTCTGACGACGCGCGACCCGAACAGCTGGTTCAAGAGTATCTCGGGAACCATTCATTTGGTTCTTGAGGGGCGTGAGAAAATCGGCAACCCGGTCATGCGCCAGGTCATGGATATGGCGCATCGCATCATTTCCGATCAGACATTTGCCGGTCGTCTCGGCGAGGCCGCGCACGCAACAGAGGTCTTTCGACGACATAATGCGGCGGTGATCGAAGCGGTGCCGCCGGATCGTCTGCTCGTGTTTGAGGTTGCGCAAGGTTGGGGGCCGCTCTGCGACTATCTCGGATGCCCGGCGCCGGATACGCCGTTTCCGCGGGTCAACAGCACGAAAGAATTTTGGGAACTGGTCGAACAGGCAAGCGGTGGTTGAGTGCGAGCGCGTTAGAGATTGAGTCCGGGGATTGGCCCAATCGGCGCCGGTGAGGCCCGGCGCTGTTCCGTGTGTCGCTGCCAGAACCCGACATCGTGCCAGCGACCAAACTTGTAGCCAATTTCGGTCAGCGTGCCGATATGGCGAAACCCGAATGTCTCGTGCAGGCCAACACTGGCATCGTTGGGTAAGCCGATAACGGCCACCTGGGTGTGAAACCCCTGTTGATCGGCGAGCGCCATGAGCTGTTCATAAAGGGCGCGGCCAATGCCCCGGCGTGCTGCGTCGGCGGCGACATAAACTGTTGATTCGACGCACCAATCATATGCGGCCCGAGTATGCCAGGGCGAGACATAGGCAAGCCCCACCACACGCCGGTCTCGGCTTGCCACCAGCCACGGGTAGTGCGTGTGCGACTTTTGCCAATCTGCCGTCCAATCGCTGGGGTCTTGCGGCGCAGTGCGGAAATTGATCACCGTGGTGCGAATGTAGTGATTCACAATCTCGCACACGGCCGTCATATCGGCGGCCTCGGCAAAACGTACGCTTACGGCTGACGACATAACTTCTCTGCCAAAAGGCGATTACAGCTGAAAAGGATAGCGCGATGCCGGACAAGGCTCCAACCAACGCGTCTGTCGCCGATGATCCATGCCGGCACTCTGTTGCGTGGCCGTTTAACACGGCACGACGGTACGGTCTACTTTGGGTCAGCTCAACATAAATGCGGCGATGTTCGTATGCGCGCGTGTCGTCTGCGGTGGTTGCTTGATTATCGAAGCTGAAGACCGGCCATATATGTCGCGACGGCGCCGATCTCGTGCGCGGTCAATTGGCGATCGGGCATATGCCTGTGTGACATGCGTAGTGTTTGCGCGAGGCGATGGTAGTCGGCATCGGGGCGGCCGGCCAAGTTGGCAAATGACGGATACCAGAGTGTGTCGGTCTGCGATTGCCCCCGGCAACTCCGTGGCACCCGGAACATTTCTCAACCGCTACGGCTTTGCCGCGATCGGCACCCACGGCCGTCACTGTGGTCGACTGCAGCATGCCGCCACACAAAACCGCAGCCAAGGTCACACGAACGATCGCCGTCGACGCCATTGCCGCTCCGACGGGGTGTTCGAAATTCCCGTCGCACAGCGCAATAGACGGGTCTTTCACTCCGATGCCTTAGCAACCAATTCGGCGAACGAGTGCATATAGCTGCTGTCGCCATACGGGCGATGGCACGCCAGGCACGCAGTGGCATCGTTGTTCTTGATCTCGCCAGCCGCGCTGAACAGGCCGTAATCCCAGTCGCCGTTGCGCAGTTCGTCGCTATAGGCGGCGCCCCAGCCGGCGCGCTTTTCCATCACCGCGATCGCTGCCAGATCGCCCGGGGCCATCCGGTTGGCATAATCGCGCAGAATGTTTCCGGACTCGTCCATCTTGGGTTTGTAGACTTCCATCACGACCTGGGCGCCAACGGTCCTGGGAGCGTCGCTGGCGGATTCAATCAGTCCCCATTCGTTTCTTGTCGATCCGGAGCTCGATCTCGTTGGGATCGCCGATGGTCCGATGCCATCTCAGATCTTCGCCGCGCGGTCTGGCACCACGCAAGTTGCCGAAATTAGCGATGGCTTGTCCGAGCGGTTTATGGCCGGGGGCCCAACACATGCGCATGTCGCCCCGCCATCAATCCGCAGCGGTCATAGTGCCGCAAGCGTTGTCGATGTCAGTGTATTGGAGACGTTTACCGTTTCCACCGAGCAAAAGGTTGTCTCGGTCTTGCCGGTGATGGCAAACGGCACTTATCGTTTCGATCGAGGCGGCCCGTTCACGCCATATGTCGGCGGAGGTATCGGTTTCGCCTTTGTCGAGGCGGACCTCTATCGCCCTGGCGCGCCGTCAGGTGACACGGCATTGGCCTATCAAGGCGTTGCCGGTGCCGACTACGAGATCTCCGACAAGATATCGGTGGGCCTGCGCTACAATTATTTGGCGACTATGGGCCGCTTCCACGGCGGTACAGAACCCGCCGTAACAGCACATAGCGTCAGCGCCATCGCGCGTTTCGTGCCGTAGTGTTTTGGGCTCTTTTTTGACAATATCGAGCCTGAGCTCGCAAGGCACGAGGGACTTCACCCTGGGTGCCCCGCGAGCTGTGTCCCACCTCCGAACTATTGTTCTTGTGGGATGAAATCGGCCCTTTTGTGCTGGTGTAAGAAAATGATGCAGTCCTCTGGCCCGATACAGGCGTCGCCATGCATGGCTTCGCCGGGTTGGAAGACATACGATCCGGGCGCCAGTTCCCGTTCTTCGCCGGTGTCGAACGAATGACGCCAGTTGCCGGTCAGATTGATCCCGTGATAGTCGCCGGTATGGGCGTGAACAGGCGCGACGAATCCCGCCGGCAGTTTGACCAACCGGCCATGGTCGCCGTCCGCTTCCGCTGGATCGCCCCAAAGCACGGCGATGCTGACGGGTGATCCGGGCCGCGCCGGCGCCCACTCAACGTCGGTGGCCAATGTCATCGTGCCGTGATTGGCATGACCGGCCGCGTAACCCAATCCCGCCGCGGCGATCAGCGACATGCCGACCGCCAGAGCTAGTTTCTTGGTCATCGTTCTCTCCCGTTTCGGTTTTTTTTCCTCGCAGATTCCGGCCGTCACGACGGAGTTGGTCGCTACCGCGCATGACTGTTTGCCTTTCGCGCGGCTGTCGGTCGACCTATCGAAAGCCTATTCGCATGGCGGCCACGCGCGCAAGCGTGCGGCTAGAGCCTTTCACGCTCACCTGCGTTCACGTGTGAGGCTTTATCTCTTTGATATCGGTCAACTTATCTTCGATCAAACGATTCCGTTTGATCGCAGGTTGATCTGGCGGGGTGCTTATGGCGTGTCTGTCAGGCTCAAGAAATACGCCAGGACGTCTTCGCGCGTCTGGCCGTCAAGACGGGGGATCGGCATCAGCAAATGGGTCTTGGTCAAGGTTTCGCGAAATGCCGCGTCGTCGGCGGCCTGGTCACGGGCGATGGATCGGAAATCCGGCGGCGCGATGGTCAGATCCGGCGCCGGCGGCACACCGGTTTCGGTCTCGTGACAAGGGGCGCACCATTCGGCGACAAAAGCTCGTCCCCGCTCACTCTCCAGCGATGGAGACGCGTGGACAAGTGCCGCGGCCGTGCCGGCAACCGAGGCGGTGATGACAACAGTGCGGGCAAACGACATCATTCATAGGCCTTGCTTCTGGTCTTGGGGTTGTCACGGTGGTGACACGACTCGTTTAACTCATTTACGTGCGTCAAAGTGCTGATCTTGATCAGGGAACGGCCCCCCATGGCACATGAAAATGAACCTGCCGCCCCGGTGGTCGGCCGCGGCTGTCTGTTGTGGTGTGAACGCGCGTGACCGCGAAACTTTTTGAGATCGGGTTTGTTCTTAATCCTATAGCTGGCATGGGTGGCCGCGTCGGTCTCAAGGGTACAGACGGCGTCGCCCCGGAAGCACGTCGGCGCGGCGCGACACCGACGGCGCCGGGCAAGGCTGCGTTGGCGCTGGGCGCCTTGCGGGATTTGCTGGGCAAAATGCGGCCGCCGCTGGATCTGATATGGCGCACCGGCGGTGGCGTTTTGGGGGCAACGGCACTCAGCGAAGCGGGATTTCGTATCGTTGACATTGTCCATGAACCCGCTGGTGCGACAACCGCGACAGATACGAAAACAGTGGCTCGTGCGGTCCTTGAACGGGGCGTCGACTTGATTCTTTTTTGCGGTGGCGATGGCACGGCGCGCGATATCGCCGCGACGGTCGGTGAGCGCGTCCCGATACTGGGTATACCCGCCGGCGTGAAAATGTACTCTGGTGTATTCGGCGTCACGCCGGCCCGCACGGCCGAAATCGTGGTTGCATTCGCGCGCGGTGCAATCACGGCGGAAACAGTCGAGATTCTCGACCTGGATGAAGAGCGCTATCGGCAGGGCGTATGGGCTGTGCGTTTGTATCACGCGGCGCGCACGCCGATCGCGCCGGCTTTTACCCAAGCCAGTAAGGCACTGATCACGGCGTCCAGCGAAGACGATGCCAAGGCGGATATTGCCAAGACACTTATCGAAGATTTCGCTGGTGCGTCTACGATCTTGATTCTGCTAGGGCCGGGCAGCACCGTCCGTGCGTTTGGCGATGCGTTGGGGATCGAGACCACTCTGCTCGGCGTGGACGCAATTGTTGGTGGCGTGCTTGTGGGCGCCGATCTCTCGGAACGAGGGATTCTGGAATTGCTCGATCGTTATCCGGAATGCAAATTGATCCTCAGCCCAATCGGCGCGCAAGGTTTTATCCTCGGGCGCGGCAACCTGCAGCTCAGTCCCAAGGTGATCCGTCGGATCGGACGCGACAATATCGTTGTCGTGGCGACGCCCGCCAAACTTCGGCAGACCAACGCCCTGCGTTTTGACATGGGCGACAGGGACCTCGACGAAGCTCTCGCCGGCACCGGATATGTTTCCGTTCTGGTCGGCTATCGCACCAGTCAGCTTGTGAAAATAGCAACATAGGTCGCGCGGCCACATCCGGCATATGGTGCGATACAGAATCCCAAGTACCGGCGGAAGCGCCGGTCGCTACGCCGTGCACGCACAACAGCCCATGTTCGCGCGCATTTGTTTGGTTATCGCGGCGCGCGTATCGTAACAGTAGAAAGCACGTGGCCGGCGCGGGGATCGATCCGTATTTGGCGCAATCGTGGTGTACGAGCATCCTGTTGTCGCGCCAGGTCGATCCCCCAAAATGTTGTGGAGGAAACGGCAATGGCTGTGCAGCGTCGATCATTCCTGAAAGGGGGTGCCGCTGGCGCGTTGGTGGCCGCGTCAACGTTGCCGAAACCGGCACTATCGCAAGGCCGCTTACGGTGGAAAATGGTCACCTGCTGGCCAAAGAACTTTCCTGGCCTCGGCATGACCGCCAATCAGATTGGCGAGCAAATCACCAAAATGAGCGAAGGCCGGCTTGAGGTGCGGGTCTACGGCGCGGGTGAAATCGTGCCCGCGTTCGAAGTCTTTGATGCCGTGCGCAGCGGCATCGCCGAACTTGGTCATGGCTGGGATGGCTATTGGATAGCCAAGCATCCAGGGGCGCCGTTCTTTGGCGGCGTGCCAAACGGATTAGGGCCACATGAGCAAGTATCTTGGATCATGCACGGCGGCGGCCAGGAATTGTGGGAAGAGCTGTACGCGGACTTTGACGTGCAACCGTTCATCGCCGGAGTCAATCCGCCGTCATTTTTCGGCTGGTATCGTCGCCCGGTCGAATCGCTTGACGACCTCGGTGGCTTGAAAATTCGTATGGCCGGGTTGCCGGGAGAGGTTCTCAATCGTCTCGGTGCGACGTCGGTCAACATCCCTGGCGGCGAGATCATGAGTGCCCTGCAAGCCGGCGTCGTCGATGCCGTTGAATGGGGCGGTGCATGGGCGGATCTTGCCTTCGGTTTCCAGAAGATCGCCAAAATTTGCTATTGGCCGGGCATACACGAGCCCGGGGCGTCGAATTCCTTGCTGGTCAACAAGGCTTTGTTCGATGCACTGTCCGATGACTTGAAAGAGATCGTCAAGGTCGCATCGCACAACGGGATCAATCGGCTTTATGCCGAATCCACCCATCAAAACGCGATCAGCTACCAAGTCCTGCAAGACAAACATGATGTTGCGTTCAAACGGCTGCCGGATGATGTGATCGCTGCATTCCTGAAAGTTAGCTTGGATGTGATGCGCGAAACAGCCGAGAAAGACTCCTTGGCCTTGCGTATCCACGATCATTTCATGGCGTTTCGCGAACGGGCGAGCGCCATAGCCCCTGTGGTCGAGCTCGGCTATCTAAGTGCCCGCTCGGCGTGACGCGATCACCATGCGGACTACAAACTGGCGACGGAGGAGCAGCTGATGACCCTGACCATAACGCCGCTCGATGCGACCCTCGGTGCCGTTGTTCGAGGTGTCGACTTGGCCTCGATCGACGATACGCAATGGCACCAGATCGAGGACGCGTTTCACCACTTTGCGCTGTTGGTTTTTCCCGACCAAAATTTGGGCGAAGACGCGCAAATCGCGTTCGCGCGCCGCTTTGGCGAGATCGAATTGTTGCGCCCGGAGTCCGATCAAAAGGCGGTCGAGATCAGCAACAAGAAACCGGACGGTTCGGTTGTTGCCGCCGACGAGTATCACTACAAGGTGTTGCGCGGCAACGAGGGCTGGCACACGGACAGCTCATATATGCCACTGGCGGCCAAAGCTTCGGTATTGTCGGCTCAGGTCGTGCCGCCCGCGGGCGGTGAAACCGAGGTGGCCGACATGCGCGCCGCTTACGACGCGCTCGACCAAGACACCAAGGATCGCATCAGTACTTTGTCGGCCCATCATTCTCTTTATCAGTCGCAAGCCAAGATCGGCTATGAGATCGAAACCGGCGCTGGCTACGGCTACCACACCAAGGGCGCGCCGCTGCGCCCCTTGGTGAAGGTACATCCGGTGACTGGCCGCAAGGCCCTGTTCATTGGCCGTCACGCTTTTCGCATACCGGGTCTCGACGACGGCGCGGCGCAAAAACTGCTGGATGATTTGGTCGCGTTCGCCTGTCAGCCGCCGCGCACTTACACGCATCATTGGCAGGTCGGCGACGTCATCATGTGGGACAACCGCTGCGTCCTGCATCGGGCACGCCCCTATGATTACGGTGTGCCGCGCGTTCTCAGGCATACCCGTATCGCCGGCGATCCGGCCAGCGAGCTAGCGCCGACCGCGCCGGACGAACGGGCCAGCGGCTATGAAGCGTCGACGTCAAACCGCTAACGCCTTCGGGGCAAAAGGGGCTCCACAATGAAAATCGATCGTCTTGATGTGGACTTGTTCCGGATCCCCTTACCGGAACCGGTGGAAGCAGCGGCCGCGGGCGTTATCGCCGGTTTCGACATGGTCACCGTCCGCATCACCGACAGCGATGGCGCCGCCGGCATTGGCTATACGGTTTTGCACCAACACCAAGGCGCGGCCGTCGCAACGATCATTGACAAAGTCTTTCGCGGCATGTTGCGCGACGCCGATCCGCGCTTGATCGAACAGCTCTGGCAACGCTTGTGGCGCGCCCACCATTATGCCGGACGCGGCGCGCCGCTGAGCTTTGCGTTGGCCGCGGTGGACACCGCCCTTTGGGACTTGCGCGGTCGCAGTTTGGGTGAACCCTTGTGGCGCTTGCTGGGCGGTTATGCGCCACGGGTCAAGGCCTATGCCGGCAATATCGATTTGAATTTTCCCTTGGTGAAACTGTTGGCCGGGGCCAGCGCCAGCCTGGCGCAAGGGCACACGTCGGTCAAAATGCGGCTGGGTCGGCCGAGTTTGCGCGAAGACATCGCGCGGGTTGCCGCCATGCGCGAACATCTCGGCCCGGATATCGAGCTTATGGCCGATGCCAACGAAGCCTGGCGGGTCGATCAAGCGGCGCGCGCGCTGAACGCGTTGCAGGCGTTTGACTTGGTGTGGCTCGAGGAACCCATCGCGCCCGATAATTTCGCCGGCTATGCACATTTGCGCCGTCTCGGCCGGATTCCGTTGGCGGCCGGAGAGAACCTGCACACGGTGGCTGAGTTCGCCCAATTGATCGCTGCCGGGGGCGTCGATTTTCCCGAACCTGATCTGACCACATGCGGCGGCATTACACCCTTCATGAAAATCGCGCGGCTGGCTCAGGCGCATGACCTGCCCGTGATTTCGCACGGGGCACACGACGTGCACGTGCACTTGTTGGCGGCGTGCCCGAATGGCGCTTACCTGGAGATACACGGCTTCGGGCTTGAGAAGTTCATGGCCACGCCGATGGTCGTGTCGGACGGCCATGCGGTGGCGCCCGATCGACCGGGTCACGGCATCGATTTCGATATGGGCGGTCTGGCCGTCTATCGCGTGGATTGAGGGTCCGAGCGATGGCGTATCGAGCGTGGACGAGCTTGAGCCGATTACAAACGTGACCTTTTTTCCGGGCTTTGAACTGCGGCATGTTGCCGTGCCTGGCGGCACGCTCAGATTGCGTCGGGGTGGCAATGGCCCACCGCTGTTGTTGCTGCACGGCAATCCGCAGACTCATGCCATGTGGCATCGGATCGCGCCACGTCTCGCCGACAACTTCGACGTGGTTTGCCCCGACTTGCGCGGCTATGGCGGGTCGTTCAAGCCGGCGGCCAGCGCCGATCACGCGCCCTATGCCAAACGGGAAATGGCGAATGACATGGTGGCGTTGATGTCGGCTCTTGGTCACGAGGGCTTCCATTTGGTCGGCCACGACCGTGGCGCGCGGGTCGCCCATCGCCTGGCGCTCGACCATCCGCGTTCCGTGGGCAAATTGGCGCTGCTCGATATCGTGCCGACGCTCGAGCATTTCGAGCGCGCCGACATGGCCTTTGGTCTGGGCTACTACCACTGGTTCTGGTTGGCCCAGCCGCACCCCTTTCCGGAGACTCTGATCAACGCGGCACCCGAGGCCTGGTTCCACGCCCATACATCGCGGGAGCCGAAGCCCGACGATTTTTTCGATCGCGCTGCGCGCGCCGATTATCTGTCGGCGGTGCGCCAGCCGGCGATGATCACGGCCATGTGCGAGGATTATCGTGCCGCCGCGTCGATCGATTTGGTTCACGATCGCGAAAGCCGCGCGCGTGGCGACAAGATCCAGTGCCCGTTGCTTGTGCTGTGGGGATCCAAAGGCAGAATCGGCCAATGGTATGATCCGCTGCCGCTGTGGTCGTCCTACAGTGCTCGCCCGGTCACCGGCGGCGCGGTCGAGAGTGGCCATTATCTGGCGGAAGAAGCGCCGGCGACAGTGCTCGATCACCTGGTGCGGTTCTTGGACGATCGGTGACAGCTTACTAAATATGCTAAATAGAGCCGCTCCAAAACATAGGCATGCAAAATGTAGTGTATTTAGTAAACTGTCACCAGAACTAAGCCACTGGCATGTCGACTATGATTCGCGACGGTGGTCGGGGCTCTGACGACAACCGCCTATGGGGCGATACCAGCGCTGCCCGGTCGCGCGCAGGTTGACGCAACCCGCGCCGTGCCGACCTGACAAATCTCACAGACGAAGAGACGCCTCAGTCCGGCCAGACGACATTGGCGGACAAATCAGGCCAGCCGATCGGTGCACCCGCCTTTTCCGCGGCTTCGGCGGGATCAATTCTCGGATCCCAATGGCCACCGACAAAGCGACGGCCGGTCACCCGATCTGCCGCTTGTGACACCAACCAGCGCAAGGGCGGCCCCATCACTTCGGGGCGCAACATTTTGGATCGGTCCAACTTTGAGCCCGCGCCGATAAACGGCGTATCGGTGGGGCCGCCCGGGACCAATACATTGACCGTCACCCCCGTGCCGTCCAGCTCTGCCGCCCAAACCGCCGACGCAGCTTCCAAGGCCGCTTTCGAGGCGCCATAGGGCAGCAGGCGCAACATGGTGAAAAAACTGGTGGTGTTATTGATTACGCGTCCCCAGCCGCGTTTCGCCATATGCGGCGTCGCCAGGCGCGTCAACATGAACGGCCCGGCGACATTGACATCGAAAAAGCGCCGCCATGTGTCGGGCGTGATCTCGGCCAGGCCGGGGTGGTTGGTTTCGGCGTCTGGACGGATCGAACTTGCGCCAATCCCGGCATTGTTGATCAGCACATCCAGCGACCCAAATCGGTCGAGGACATGGTCGATCGCCCGCGCGCAGTCGGCCGCATCGGCGACGTCGCCCAGCACTGCCGATGTGCGCGCGCCTAATGTGGCGGCAACCGCCTCTGCGGCGCTTTGCGGCAAGTCCATCAACACGACCCTGACTCCGTCGGCCAAAAGGCTGTCGGCCATGGCTTGCCCAATGCCTCCGGCGCCGCCTGTGATCAAGGCAACACGGCCGTTTTGCGTTTCACTTGTCATGGGTTGCGCTCACTCGCTCGTGCTGGATCGGTGCACAGCCTATCGCCGTGTCACGTCTGAGTCTCGCCGTCTACGGTATCACCCTCAGGCACTTTCGCGACGGACGATCTCAAAGCCGAAATCAAGCCGTGCGGGATGCGCGGTGACCGCGCTCAGCCGATCCAAGATGACCTGGGCGGCGGTTCGCCCGATATCGTAACGGGCAATGCGCACGGTGGTCAGCGCCGGCACCGTTTGGGCGGCGATCTCGAAATCCCCGAACCCGGCAATTGCGATCCGTCCGGGCACCGGCCAGCCGCGCCGCTGGCAGGCAAACAACGCGCCGGCGGCGGCACTGTCACTGGCCGCGAACACCGCTTCGGTCGCCGGGTGATCTGACAGCAACGCTTCAACGGCGCGCCCGGCGGCAGCCATATGATGGCTGTCGACGCTGATCGTGCGCGCGTGGTCCGATAGACCATGTGCCGCGAGGCAGCGTTGATATCCGGATTGGCGCGCGACGCTGCGCGATTCATCGGACCTGCCCAGAAATGCAATCCGCTGATAGCCGGCCGCGACCAAGGCTTCGGTCATGGCGTAGCCGGCAGCCTGGTTGGAAAAGCCGACGACACTATCGATGGGTGTATCGGTCAATGTCCAGGTCTCGACCACGGGCAACCGGGCTTGCAGAAGCATGTCGCGCAAAGCGCCGGTGTGTGCGGCGCCGGTCAGAATGAGCCCGTCGGGGCGCCGGCCGAGCATGGCGCGCGCCAATCGTTCTTCGCCAGCGAGCGAATAGCGCGATTCACCGATGATCAGTTGGTAACCCGCGGCGCCTATACAGTCAGAGATCCCTTGAACGCTGTCGTCGAATATGGAGCTGGCCACCGTTGGCACGATGACGGCAATAATCCCGCTGTGCCGTGACGCCAGGCTGGAGGCGACCAAATCGGGCACATAGCCAAGATCGTGCATCGCCGCTTCGACCCGTTGGCGCGTGGCCGCGGCAACCTTGTCAGGCGCCCGCAAGGCGCGCGACACGGTCATCGCAGAAACACCGGCCAGCGCTGCGACGGCTTTCATATCAGGACGCTGCCGCGCGGCGCTTCGCTCGGTTCTGGCCATTGTGGACAGGGCGTGTCGGCCGGGTGGCCTTGCCTAGCTCAGCAAGTGCGGGCGTCCGGTGGCGCGCTGGTTCTCGTAAATCGACCCTTGATGGATGGCCGGCGGAAATGGCATGCGCACCGGCACCGGCTCAAGCCGCGGTTCGACCGACGGCGCGCCCGTCAACAGCAGCGACTTAAAATAGTCCGGGTCCAAGGTCTCGTGGATCGGCCATGCATCGGCGGCCCGATACTGATGCAGCAACAAGCGGCGCGGCCCGTGCGAGAGATTGGGCGTAGACCCATGCACAATGCGAACATGGTGGATGCTGATGGCGCCGGCCCGGCCGGTCAGCGGTACCGCTTGAGCATACAGTGGATCGGCCGCCGCATCGGTGATGGCGCCGCAAAACCGCCCATCCGCATGGTGATCGTAGATCGGCCCGCGGTGGCTGCCGGGCACGACCATGAGCGGGCCGTTTTCTAGCGTCACGTCGTCGAGCATGAACCCAACGGCGCACAAATCATCGTTGGTGTGCGGGTAAAACGCCCAATCTTGATGCCATTCGACGGCCGCGCCACCCGCCGCCGCTTTGACGTTCAGCTTACTGTTGTCAAAACGGACACCGGGTCCAATCAACGCTTCCATGACTTCTAGGACAAGCGGATGGGTGACCATGGCGTGATAGGTCTTGTGCCATTTGTGCGGCGTCTTGATGCGCCGCACCCGCGGCTGATCGGGCTTGTGATCATCTTCCAAGTCATAGACTTCGTTATGGGCGGTGACGTCGCCCGACTGGCGAATAAGCGCATCGGTCGTCGCGCGTAGGCGGTCGATCTCGTCGGCACCCAACACGTCGTCCACAACCAAATATCCGTTCTCGCGATAAAATGTGACGTCGGCGTCAGCGAGCATCGGCGTTTCTCCAACCTTCGTATCCGACCCTAGGGCGCGCCCGCACGTTAGCGCTAACATTGGCCCAAGACAAGAGCTGACTGACGCACCCCGGCTGGCCATGGCTGTCTCCGGGTTTGTTCAATAAGTCAAACGTGTAGGTCGAAGATTTGGTGTCAGAAAGTTTACACGGGACCTGACCCGGTTCGTCGTGCGCATGTGGCGAGGCTGCGTCATACGCTGGTTTCAAAAACCGCCAAATTCAGCTCTTTTTGGCGGCTGTCGGGTGGCCGGATCAGGGCCGTCGCCGGCACCGCCCGCGGCTTTTCCGGTTGATCGTTAACTTTTGCGTTTCGGCGTTGAAACAAACGTCGCGCGGCTATCGCTTAACTCTGTGAGGTATTTCTAATTTCTAAAATGAAATCAATTAAATAGTAATTTTTCGAAAATTGGCACGGGTCTTGCTGGGAAGGGGCCGCTAGGTAGTGAGGCGCACGACGCTGTTCATGACCTGGGGGGTCTTGGCGTGTGTCGACAAAGGGAACGCAACAAGCCAGACACGCGCGATGGCCCCGCTCATGAGGACATAGGGACCTAGGAGAACAAAATAATGAGGACCGGTACCTTGCTTTCCGCAGCCTCGGTCTTGGCGTTCAGCATCGCGCTGAGCGGCACCGCCGCAGGTCAGACGCTCGACGACAACCAGCTCAATGTTGGCGCGTTGTTTGGGCAAGCAAATGGCAACGCAAATGATCGCAGCCGCGCAGACAACGACTTCATCGACGCCGACGTAACGCTGACCGACAACAATGCCGGGTTCGGCAACGCGTCGGGCGGCAGCACGGCCGACAATGACGGCATCGACAATAAGGGTGGCACGATCGACAACGATGGCTACGACATCGACGTCAAAGATGTCACCGTCAAGGCTTCCAACGTCGAAGACAGCAACAACAGCAACGCCCTGTATTGGTGGTACAACTCGCTCAACACCGTGAATGTCGATCACAGTATTCACGACAACATCGCGATGCTCAGCCGCACCGATCTCGAAGCCATGGTGTCGGGCGTCAACATGTTCAACCTGAACGCCCATGGCGCGGCCACCGGCGGTGCCGGCCTCGCGTATGCTGGCGGCGAAGCCAATGCGAAAGCCAAGGGCAAGGTCAAAGCCAAAGCTGACGGCGACTCGACGGCGCGCAACAAAAACCGCACCGACGCCGACTCTGGCGGATTCGCGCTGGGCGCGGCCGGCGGCAACACGGGCGGCGACGCCACCAACACGGCCGGCAGCTCGACGGCCCATGGCGGCGGTGCACTCAACGCCACCGATGGTACGGCAGCCGGAATCTTCATCGGCTTTGCGGCGAACAAGACCGAATCCACGGACGGCAGCGGCGACGCGGCCGGCGCGTCGGGTGCGGGCGGCACGGCAGCCGGCGATGCCGGCGATGTCGGCGACACCTTGGGACTCGCGGTGGTCGATGCCGACGCCACGTCAGGTGCGGCCAAGGCCGACGCCAAGTCCGGCAATATCGGCAACATGGCAGCAGCCGGTAACACTTCCAGCGCGGACGCCAGCAACAACTCGGCAGCGACCATCGAAGGTGGCACGCAAACAACAACCCTGGATGTCAACTTCGCCACCGGCAGCATCTCCAGCATGATCAGTGATCTGCGCGGCATCAACCCGATCGTTCAGAACACTGGCTTTGCTTCCAACCAAAACGTCTCGATCAGCGTCAACGCGATGGTCGCCAGCGTCAACGGCGGCGGCACCATCGGTAGCGGCCGCTAATCGATTGTCGTCAAAGGTTTGAAGCAGGCTCTCTAGGAGGCAAAAATGAGAAAACTCACCTTGTTGACCGCTGCGTCGGCCATGGCCCTGGGCTTGGGTCTTGCGCAGTCGGCGCAGGCCGTGGATGTGACCAACAACCAAGCCAATGTTGGTATCCTCGGCACCGCCAACAACAACGCCAACGATCGCAGCGTCACCGACAATGACGGTCTGGATCTGGATGTCAAAGCCGACAGCAACAATATCGGCTTCGGCAATGCCAGTGGCGAATCGACCGCAGACAACGACTTCGTCGACAACAAAGAAGGCACCATCGACAATGATGAGGTCGACGTCGACGTCACCGGCGTGGATATCACCCTGTCCAACAAAGAGCGCAGCGGCAACACCGCCGTCTGGGCGATGATGTGGGGCTCGGGCAACAGCGCGTCATATGACGGCAGCATCCACAACAACATCGCGCAGCTGAGCCACACCCAGCTGAGCGCTGCGGTGACCGAAATCCAGATGTTCGATATCGAAGCCGGTGGCTACGCCTTTGGTGGCCTCGGCGCCGCGGTTGCCGACGGCGAAGCCAAAGCCCGGGCCAAGGGCAAGGTCCGCGCTAAGGCCGATGGTGACTCGACGGCCAAGAACCGCAACAAAGCGGATGCTGACGCGTTTGGCGCCACGGCGGCGGCGGCTGGCCACAACGAAGGTGGCACGGTCGAAAACGAAGCCGGCAACTCCGCCGCCAATGGCGGCTTGGCCATTAACCTCACCGATGGTGACGCGATCGCCTTGCTCGGTGCCGCGGCCAACTGGACCAAGTCCGAAGATGGCGGCAACGATGCCAAGGGCATGTCCGACAAGGGCGGCAGCGCCGAAGGTGCCGGCGGCGACGTCGGCGACACTGCCGCGGTTGCTTTGGTCGATGCCGACGCCAACTCTGGCGACGCCACCGCGACGGCGACGTCGGGTGACGTGGCCAACACGGCCGTTGGTGTCAACGAGTCGACGGCCACGGCGTCGAACGACACCGAAGCCACGCTTGGCGGCTCCAGCCAAGAAACCAAAGTGGCGTTCAACTTCACGACCGGCGGCCTCCTCGGGTCGGTCGGAAGCCTGCGCGGAATCAATCCGGTCATGCAAAATACCGGCTTCGCGCACAATCAGAACGTTGGCGTCAGCGTTAACGCGTTGGTCGGCAGCGTCAACGGCTCGGGCTCGATCCGGCCGTAGTAGCAACAACAGTCCTTCGACACACACACTGCGGTGGGAGGCCCCCCTCCCACCGCTTTTTTTTTTGTTCCGATCAGAAGCGCCGCTAACGCGGTAACTCGATCGCGTAATCGGGCAGCGGCGCCGGCGCCTCGATCAAACCTTGTTCGGCCAGGAACGCGGCGAAACGCTGGTAACGATTTTGATCCAAACTGCCCGGTCGCAACGCAAATCGCGGCAGCGTGTCGCGCCAGGCACGCCGGTTCAGCTCGTCATTGATGCTGTCACGATAGGCGACGAACAAGTCCCAAGACTCATCAGGATGATTGACCAAAAAATGGGCGGCGCGTTCCAGGGCGTCGACGAACCGGCCCAAGCGCGGCTGGTCGATCGCATTGCGTTGCGCGACGATGATCAGCTCGTCGTAAGCGGGCACGCCATGTTCCTCGACAAAGAAAGCACGGCCTTGATGGCCCTCGATGGCCAGCTGGTTGAGTTCAAAATTGCGATAAGCACCGATGACCGCGTCAACCTGACCCGACAGTAACGCCGGGCTCAACGCGAAATTCACGTTGATCAGTTCCACATCGGCCAGTGCCACCCCATGCTTGGCCAGCATGGTGCCCAAGAGCGCATCTTCGAAGCCGCCGACGGAGTAGCCAACCTTGCGCCCCGCCAAGTCGGCGATTTTCGTGATCGGCCCGTCGTCGAGCACCAGCAATGTGTTTAGTGGCGTCGCCACCAAGGTGGCCACGCGCACCAAGGGCAGCCCCTCCGCGACGTGCAAATGCAATTGCGGCTGATAGCTGACGGCCAAATCCACTTGTCCGGCGGCCACCAATTTTGGCGGCAATGTCGGATCGGCTGGTTCGCTCATGGCGACTTCAAGCCCGGCTTCGGCGAAATAACCCTTTTGCTCGGCAATGACCAAAGTGGCGTGATCGGGATTGAGAAACCAATCCAACATCAGCGACAGCGGCTCGGCCGTGGCCTTGCTGGCGCCGCCGGCATTCAAGGCAACAAGGAAAACGAGCGTCAGCGCCCTTGCCACGACCGGTCGACGAAGACCGCCAAGACTATGTCCAAAATTGAATTGTCGGGTTCTCGACATTCGCGCCGCCTCCGCTGCAATGGGCGTGCGGGAAGGGGCGGTTCGGCCTCACGGCGCGCATGTGTGTGCGAACGGCAATCGGTTCCGCTCCCTTCGCCGGCATGACCCGGATCAGGTTCAGAGGGTCACCGCCTGCACGGTATCTCAGCCCTTCAACAAGGCCCCCCTGGGATGACGGCCATGGTGACGACTTGCCACCCCCCGGTCAAGCATGGGGCGTCGCGCCTAGAGTGCGAACAGCAGAAACGCGCCGAGTGTCACCACATAAATAAAGCCGTAGACCATGACCTCTTCGCGATCCATGTGGCCATTGGTATCGCGGTCGATGGGCAATGTAGGCTGGCTTCGCGGCTGGCCCTGGGCAAGCGCGTTTTTGACCATGGCGACGGTCTCTTCCTCGCGTTGTGGCTCTCGTCGCTGCTTAACTTTGATCATCTCACTGGTCAAGCTCGCCGCTTCATGGCCCGCGGCCTCGGCGTGCGTATCGGTTTCGGTGATTGTTGTCGCGGTCATGAGTGACAACCCCACTAATTGCGTTTGGATCGGGCGAGCGGCCGGATCCGACGGCCGTCCGTAGCCGACGTCGCGTCGTCTGCTTTGGGATGGAGGCACGCGCACGATTTTGCCGCGCCGTCATCGACGGCATGGCTGACATACGCATCAATGGCGTCGGTGAGGGCATCTTGGATGTGCAGGCGACGGTGTGCGGCGATCAGACGTAATTTGAAGTGACGCTGTGGGTCTAGCCGCACTGAAAGCCGCACCCGTCCGGTGCGGTCGCGCTTCAATTCCGCCTCGGCGGCAATCTCCACCGCGCGCGGCGATCGCTGTTTGGTGTTCGACCGGGTGCTGGGCACAGCGTCGGTTGCCAACCGATCCAAGTCAGGCGCGCTCAATTCGGCAACGGCAGGACGTGGCGGCGCCAGACGGAGCAATGCGTCCGAATCTTCAATGGCCGGCAATAAGGCCAAATGATCGGCGATGTCGCTGAGGTCGTCCCGATGGTCGACGTCGCGCGCGAGCGGCGCGTCGCCAAGTCGCGACGGTGCCGCCGCACCCTTGCGGGCCAAAAGGCGGCTGGTCAAGGGCGCCGACTTCATACAGCGGCCATCCGCGTCGGGCCGACAATGGCATCGCTGCCGGTGCCCGTGCGCGCCGAGGTAAACGCCGGTGGTGTCGCGGCGCGGGCGAGGCGCACCGCCAAATATTGCCACAGGTCATGGATCTCCTGCGCTGATTTGGAGCGTTCATTGAGCTCCATCACGGTGCGACCGTCGATCATGCTGGCGGCGAAATCGGTCCTTTGGTGAATGGTTATCGGCGCCACGGTGCCATGCTGCGACAAGGCGATTGCCGCCTCGGCCGTGATCCGGGCCCGTGGCGCGGCGCCGTTGATGACAAATGTCAGGGGTTTGCCCAGCCGTTCGACCAATTCGACCGTCGCGCCGGCGGCGCGCAAGTCATGTGGGCTCGGTCGTGTCGGAATTGCCACCAAGTTGGCCAAGCGCACGACATGTTCGATGGTTGCGGTGTTGGCTGGTGGTGTGTCGAAGATCAACAATTTGATGCCACGTGCGCGCATGGCCTGCATGTCTTCCGCCAACCGCGCGACAAATGTATGTGCGAAGACGGGCGTGTCGGCCGCGCGTTCGTTCCACCAGTCAGCCAAACTGCCTTGGGGGTCCGTATCGATCATCGCAACCGGGCCGTGGCCGGCGCGTTCGGCTTGCACGGCCATATGGCCGGCCAAGGTGGTCTTTCCGGAACCGCCTTTTTGCGATGTAAAAGCCAATACTTGCATGTGCCATCCTTCCGCGCATCAATGGGTCTTGCCAGTCCGGCGCGTTGATGTTCGCGTGGCAAATCACGCTGGCGCCCGAACCGTGGCCATTGTTCGGCGAGAGATGGTCGAAAAAACATACCGCTCGTCACATATGCGCCAAATAATGCCGCGCCATGGCACCGTGCGGCGTGACACCCGCAATGCTGGCGTCGTGGCCCCGCCAAATGCACGTAGTGGGATACCTCGCGGGACCGTGACGATGTTCAAATTGCAGAAAAACCAAGGGCCGGCCCCATTGGGTCCGGCCCCATCCCATAATGAAATTATCGCCGCATCAATGCGATCAGGCGGCCTCCTCCGCCTTGCCCCTATAGGCTAACGCGCAATGTTCGCGACAATATGGCCGCCCCTGTTGCCGGGGTTCGGCACAGAACCGAAAGCCGGGTTCGCCCGGATGACCAATCGGCCAACGACACATACGTTCGGTCAAATTCAATCCGCTGATCCGTTCCGCCGCGTCTGAGGTACGCGGCTTGCCCCGATTTGATAGGCCCAACCGATGAGCCTTGCCGATAACGGCGTTGCGGCTGATGTTGCCGAGGCGCTCCCCTATTTTTCGCGCACTCAAGCCCTCAGCCCAAAGGGTCTTCAAGGTATTAATGGCCTCCTCGGTCCATTCCATGATGTGTACTTCCCTGTTATCCCTATTGGCTGCCTGCACAGATTTTGTAGGTGAATTTATCGAAGCCTACAAGATGTGGTCTTTTGGGTCGCGCAACTTCTCACGCGCATCGCTGCTTGACGAGTGAGCCACGACCGTTCGAATATTATCCGGAAAGCTGCCGGGCGAACAACCGCGAGCGACAAATATGAGTGTAGCATTGGCTCCCAATCATGATTTGATTGGCATCAAAGGTGGATTTGGCCGACTCAGCACACCGGCCTTGGTGCTCGACCTCGACGCCATGGAGGCGAATATCCAGGCCATGGCGGCCCATTGCGGGCGCACCGGGCAAGCGCTTCGGCCGCATGCCAAGAGCCACAAGTCGGTCGCGATTGCTCGCCGGCAGATCGAGGCCGGTGCCGTCGGGCAGTGTTGCGCGACCATCCGCGAGGCCGAAGCCATGGCCGATGCGGCGGTGCCGGGTGTGCTGATCACCTCGCCGCCTACGGGGCCCGCAAAAACTGCCCGGCTCATGGCGCTGCATGCCAAAGCGCCGGACGCGATGGTGGTTGCCGATCATCCGGATACCGTCAGGGCCTTGGCCACAGCGGTGGCCGATCAGGGTGGTGGCCGGATGCTTCGCGTTTTGGTTGATTTCGATGTCGGCCTGGCGCGTACCGGCGCGGCGGATGCGGCGTCGGCAGCGGCGCTTGCACAAGCTATCGACGCGGCGCCGCAACTCAGATTTGCCGGTGTCCAAGCCTATTACGGCCAACTGCAACATGTTGCGCGCTTCGCTGAGCGGACTGATCTGGTCATGGCCCAGGCGGCGCGTGTGCGTGAACTGGTCGACCGCCTGGCCGACCAGGGTCTGGCACCCGAATTGGTCACCGGCGGCGGAACCGGAACCCATGACATCGATCATCGTGCTGGCGTGTTCAACGAACTGCAGGCTGGCTCGTACGTGTTTACCGATGTTGACTATAACGCCGTTGACCTGACCGCGGACCAACCGCGTCCGTTTGCCCCGGCGCTGTTCGTGATGGCGACCGTGGTCAGTGTAAGCCATGATAGCCACGCGGTTATCGATGCCGGTTTGAAAAGCTTTGCCACCGACGGGCCGGCACCGGTGTTTGGCGATGGCGCGCCGGCCGGCGCCACGTACAAATTCATGGGTGACGAACATGGTGCCGTGGTCTATGCGGGTGGCGAAAACACGCGCCTCAAAATTGGTGACGCTGTTCGATGCGTCGTGCCCCATTGTGACCCGACTGTGAACCTGTACGACCACTATCATTGCTATCGAGACGACACTTTGGTCGATATCTGGCCGGTCGACGGTCGCGGTAATCCCTGATCTGCTCATGTCGCGCGGCGCGCGGCCGCCAATACCGCTATAGTGCTGGCCGCACCGATTGTGGCAATGAAGAAACAGCTATGGAAAAGTTTGGTGTTGGCCAACCGCTGACCCGAAAAGAGGACCTGCGTCTGCTCACTGGTCGTGGCCGCTTCATCGAAGACGCCACAGCCACCAACATGGTGCACGCCCGTTTCGTGCGGGCGCCCCATGCGCATGCACGCATTGCCGGGATCGACGCGGCGGCGGCGCGCGCCTTGCCCGGGGTGGTGGCGATCGTAACCGGCGACGATCTGGCCGATCAGGGGCTTGGCACCATGCCATGTGTGTTTCAACCCAAAGGTGTTGATGGTCGCCCGCCGATCGTGCCGAGCTATGGGCTGTTGGCGGTTGACCGCGTGCGCTTTGTCGGTGATTTGGTGGCGATGGTGATCGCCGACAGCGCGGCGCAGGCCGCCGACGCGGCCGAAGCCGTCGCGGTCGACTATGAGGCGCTGGCAGCGGTCACCGATCTGCGCGCCGCCGCGGCGCCCGATGCGGTGTCGGTTTGGCCCGAGGCACCCGGAAATGTCAGCCTAGAGTGGCAATTGGGCGACGCTGTGGCGACGGCGGCGGCGTTCGAACGCGCCGCGCAGACCGTGACCTTGACCGTGATCAACAACCGGGTCGCTGTCACCGCCATGGAAACGCGCGGCGCCTTGGCGGCGTATCACGCCGACAGCAATCGTTGGACGCTCATTACGACCACCCAGTTGCCGCACCCGATGCGCGCAGAAATTGCCGAGGTGCTGGGTGTTGATGCCGACCGCCTGCGCATAGTGGTGAAAGACGTTGGGGGCGGTTTCGGGGCCAAGAACTCGGCCTATCCGGAGCAGGTGTTGGTGTGTTGGGCGGCGCGCGCTTACGGCCGGCCGGTGCGTTGGATCGAGGAGCGCGCCGAGTCTTTTCTGGCCACGTATCATTGCCGCGACAATGTGACCGAGGCCAGCCTGGCGCTGGACGAGAACGGCCGCTTTCTGGGCCTCAAGGTCGACACGCTGGCCAATCTTGGCGCGTACATATCGGGCCGCGGCGCACTATCGCCGATAAACAACGCCGCCGCGCTGATCAACACCTATCGGACGGGCGTTGCCCATGTTCGGGTCCGCGAGCTGTTCACCCATACGGTGCCGACCGATGTCTATCGCGGTGCCGGCCGGCCCGAGGCGCTATACGCCATCGAACGGCTGGTCGATGTCGCTGCGCTCACCTTGGGCCTGGATCCGGCCGTGCTACGGCGGCGCAACATGATTCCACCCGACGCGCTGCCTTATGAGACACCGCTTGGGCTGACTTACGACAGTGGCCTCTACGAGCAGACCATGGATGATGGCCTCGCCGCCGCCGATCTCACCGGCTTTGCCGATCGCCGCGCGGCGGCCGGCGCCCGTGGGATCTTGCGGGGACTCGGCTTTGCCAATTTTGTCGAACGCTGCGGGGCTGGGGTCAGCGAGGCGGCCGAACTGCGGATAACGGAGGATGGTCGCGCGCAGGTCCTGATCGGGACCATGTCAAATGGCCAGGGTCATGAAACCGCTTTCGCCCAGGTGGCCGGCGATTTGCTGGGGCTTGATCCGGCGTTGGTCGACGTCATTGAGGGTGATACCGATCGGGTGCGTGATGGCAAGGGTACCGGCGGATCGCGTTCAATCCCGCTTGGCGGCGCGGCCATTAAGCTGACCAGCGAGATATTGATCGACAAGGCGCGCACCATCGCCGGCCACCATTTGGAGGCGGCGGTGGCTGACATCGAATTCGTCGGCGGGCGATTCGCTGTCGCGGGGACCGATCGCGTGCTGACATGGGCCGAGCTGGCGCGCATTGCCGGTGATCCGGCGGTGCTCCCCGATGGCATGGCGCCGGGTTTGGAGGCCCATGCCACGTTCAATCCGCCCAACCATACGTTCCCCAACGGCTGCCATGTCTGTGAGGTCGAGATCGATCCCGACACCGGCGCATTGACGGTGGCCCGCTACACTGTTGTCCATGATTTCGGGCGGATCCTGAATCCGCTTTTGCTCACTGGTCAGGTTCATGGCGGCGTCGCCCAGGGATTGGGCCAGGCCATGTTCGAACAGATCGCTTATGACCCGGGGTCCGGTCAGCTTCTATCGGGTTCGTTTATGGATTATCCAATCCCACGCGCCAGCCAGGTCCCCATGTTTGACGTCACCAATCCGCAGACGCCGTGTCCGTCGAACCCGATGGGGTTCAAGGGCTGTGGCGAGGCCGGTGCAGCCGGCGCGCCGCCAGCCTTGGTCAACGCGGCGATCAACGCCTTGTCGCCGTTAGGTATCCGTCACATCGATATGCCGCTCACCCCGGAACGGGTTTGGCGGGCCATTCAGCAGGCGAAGGAAACACAGCTATGATCCCATCCGCGGTCAAGGCGCTTACGTTCGACGTGTTTGGCACGGTCGTTGATTGGCGCAGTTCGATCATTCGCGAAGGGGCGGCGTTCAATGAACGTCACAACACCGGGGTGGATTGGACCGCCTTTGCCGATGCCTGGCGCGGCATGTACCAGCCGGCCATGGAAGAAGTGCGCGCCGGTCGCGCGCCATGGGCCAATCTGGATCACTTGCACCGCCAAAGCCTGGACCAGCTTTTGCCGCAATTCGATCTGGACCATCTGGATGAAGTGTCGCGCGATCAACTTAATCGCGTCTGGCATCGGCTGGATCCGTGGCCGGATTCGGTCGCCGGGCTGTCCCGCCTGAAGCGCGATTTCGTGTTGGCGACATTGTCCAACGGCAATGTCGCGCTGCTGGTCAATATGGCAAAACGGGCCGGCTTGCCTTGGGACGCGGTGCTGGGCGCCGAAGTGGCCGGCCACTATAAGCCGCAACCGGAGGCGTATCTCAAAACGGCCGCGTTCCTCGGATTGCCACCGACGAACGTGATGCTGGTCGCCGCTCACAATGGTGACTTGGCGGCGGCTGCCGCATTGGGTTTTCGCACCGGCTTCATTTATCGTCCGACCGAATATGGGCCCGATCAAACAACCGATCTGGCGCCGACCGGCGATTGGGACGTGGTTGCCGACGATCTTGTCGATCTTGCGGAAAAGCTTGGTTGCTAAGCGATGACGATTCCGTTCCGGCGCGATCTGGCCTTTGCATATGGCGCGGTTGCCCAGGTCACACCCTTGATACGGCGGGTGGTGGCGCGCAACCCAAGCCCGTTCACTTTTCATGGCACGGGCACCTATATCGTTGGCCGAGGCGATGTCGCGATCATCGATCCGGGCCCGGATAACGACGCCCATACCGCGGCATTATTGGATGCGGTGGCAGGCGAAACCGTGACCCACATCTTGGTCACCCACACCCATATCGACCATTCACCGGCGACGGCGGCAATCAAGGTCGCGACCGGCGCGCCGTCCTATGGGTTCGGCCCACACGGCACCGGCCCGGGGGGGCCGGACGTGGAAGAGGGCGCCGATTTCGGCTTTGTCCCGGATCACACATTGGCGCATGGCGATATGGTCACGAGCCGAGACTGGTCGATTGAGGCGGTCCATACACCGGGCCACACGTCGAACCATCTCTGTTTCGCGCTGGCCGAGGAGAACACGTTGTTTTCCGGCGATCATGTCATGGGATGGTCGACCACGGTGGTGTCGCCGCCCGATGGCGACATGGCGGCCTATATGGCATCGCTGCGCCTGTTGCGCGGCCGTGGCGATACGCTCTATGTCCCGACCCATGGCCCGACAATCCCCGACCCGGGGCCCTTTGTCGATGCGTTGATCCATCACCGACAGGAGCGCGAAAGCCAAATTCTGCGGTGCCTGGCGGACGGCATCGAGACGATCCCGGACATGGTTGAACGGCTTTACGCCGATGTGGATCGCCGCCTCCACGGAGCCGCCGGGTGCTCGGTTTTGGCCCATCTGATCCATTTGGTCGAGACCGGCCGCGTGCAATGCGACGGTATTGCCGGGTCAAGCTCTGCCTATCGTCTGTTGCCCTGATTTGCCGGGTCGTTAGCGACTAATCTTGTTCAAATGAGTCGCGGCCGCGCACCCTGTGGTAAAGCGGCACGTGGCGGCGCGTTCGCCCGACATCGTCCAACTTGACCAGGCCGGCGACCTCGGCCAGGACCTGAATGGTGATCTTGGGCAGCGGCAGTTGCAGGGCGTCATCGACGGGCACCCAATGAATGTGCTGCAGCTCGCCGTCACTACGGATCTCGCCGCGCAGGAGATCGGCATCGGCCATGAAGAACCGCGCATTAAAGCGCCGTGGCCGCTGGGGCGGCGTGATGGCGCGAAATATGTAGTCGAGTGCGTCCAGCGCCGGCGCCAAACCATGTGCCGCGAAGGCCGGCCAAGGGGCGGTTTGTCGCGCCAGCCCCTCCGTCGCGGCGGGTTTGCCGAGCAACAGGCCGGTTTCCTCGAACGTCTCGCGGATCGCGGCGATGGCCAAGGCTCGCGCCCGCGGCGCCGTCGCCGACCGCCGCAAACACAAAGCCACATCGTCGCGCAGTTCGGTCGCGGCCGGGACCCGATGGTCATTGGGGTCGACGCGGCCGCCGGGAAACACATAGCGGTTGGGCATAAAGACATGACCGCTGTGGCGTTGCCCCAGCAATACCGAGGGGGTCGCGCCGTCACGTTTCACCAGAACCAGTGTCGCGGCGTCTTTGGGTCGTAGGGTTGCGCGATCCTGACGCGGCAATGAGGCATCCATGGCGGCAGTCTAGATGAGGTGCCCCCGGTTCGGATAGCCCGCTTGCAATTATCGCAGCTGTTCCTTTTTTTCCGCCATGGTTTGATGCCGCCGCACGCAATTCTCGCGCGAAGGGCAGTTCGATGGCGACAATCAACACCGATCATGGCCGCATATGGTTCGAGAGTTTCGATATGACCGCACCATGGATCGACAATCCGGAAACGGTGGTTTTTCATCATGGCGTCGGCATCGACCATGGGATCTGGAGCCGCTGGTTGCCGCTCTTGGCGGATCGCTACCGGTTGGTGTGGTTCGACATGCTGGGGTTCGGTGCGTCGGAAATTCCGCCCGATAATTACGAATGGTCGATGGCGGCCCTGGCCGATTGCGCCCTGGCCGTGGCCGATGCCGTCGAGGCGCCACGCTTTCACTATGTCGGCGAGTCGCTGGGCGGCGCGCTTGGCTTTTATTTGGCCCTACACTATGCGGGGCGATTGTTCTCGATCACGCCCTGCGCGGCGCCGGCCCACGGTGCGGCGGTCGACTGGCTCCAGGAATGGCGCCAGTTCATTGCCGATAATGGCATGGCCGCCTGGTCGAAACGGATGATGGAGCGCCGCTTTCCGCCCGGTGTAATCAGTGCCGATTTGTGGGCATGGTTTGATGGCGTGCAGGCGGCATGCGCGCCCGAGTCGATCCTGGGTAGCGGTGAAATGCTGATCGGTGTCGACCTGCGCGCACAACTGCCGAATATTCGCACCCCGACATTGCTCATTACCGCCGATCGAAGCCCGTTTGTGACCGTCCCGATGTCGCTCGCGAACCGGGACTTGATACCGGATTCCGACCTGACCATCATGGCTGGTTCGCGCCACGGCGCGGTGTTTTCCCATGGGCCGGCCTGCGCGCGCGCGTTTCGCGCTTTCCTCGATCGCCGCGGCCCATTTGCGTTGGATTAGGGGCGATTGGGCATCTCTCTATTTTGGTGACAGTTTACTAAATACACCATATGTTGGCGATGCTCATAGAGAAGCACCGTATGTGGTGTATTTAGTAAACTGTCACCAAAAGTCCAAAAGTCACCAAAAAATGTGACTAGGCCGGCACCGCTACCCGTGCCTTGATATCGTCGACATAGCGGCCGATGGCGTCGGCGCGCGCGCCCCAGGCGGGTTGCCCCATGGTTTGCATATCCATGCCCGCATCCAGGGCTTTTGCGCACGTGGCCATGGCGTCCTTATGGGCCGGATTGCTGTCAACGGCGCTGCGCAAGGCGTTCACGTGCGGCGACAAGCGTTGCCACGCTTCCGCCATAAGTTGCTCTCGCTGTGCGCCGCCGCGGGACAGCTTCATACGAAACCGGTGCAGTTCGTTGCCGACAATCGTGGCGTGACGACGGATTTCATGCTGAGAGATCGAGCTCATGGGTTCCCGGTGCCTGCGAGTTGGAATGGGCCGAGCCGGTCGGCGGTCATCAAGGGAAATAAGCTCAAAAGCCGATCTGTAAAGACGTGTGGGCGGTGGCACATGCGACTCCGCCCGCACGGGGCCCGTCAATAGATCTTGCCAAAATCGCCATGGCGGCCGAGCCCATCCTTGAAACGGGTCGCACCGGCAATTCCTTCGGCTACCAGTGCCGGGCGGCCATTGTACCATTCCTGAATCAACGCATCGCGCATGTCCAAGCCATGGCTGCGGATCGCCGAGCGCCGGTCGGCGCGCGCGCAGACTTGTGGAAACCGGGCAATCTGATGGGCGATCTCTTCAGCGGCCTCACGGGCCGTGCCGTTCGCCACCACATATTCGCACAAGCCGATTCGCAAGCATTCTTCCGCCGGCACCTTGCGGCCGGTCAAAATGATTTCCAGCGCGCGCCCTTGGCCGACCAGCCGGGGCAGGCGCACCGTGCCGCCATCGACCAGTGGGACGCCCCAACGGCGACAGTAGACGCCGAGATAGGCATCTTCCTGCATCACGCGAAAGTCGCACCAGAGAGCCAATTCCATGCCGCCGGCGACCGCCGGGCCGGCAATCGCGGCGATGACCGGTTTGTCGAGCTCGAGGCGCGACGGCCCCATCGGCCCGCGCGGGATGTCGCCGCCATTGCCGCGCGCCTGCGCCGGTGGGATATCGAGGTGGTCCAGCGGGCCGTCTTGATCGAGACTGCTGGCATATTTCAGATCGAAGCCGGCGCAAAAGGCGCCACCGGCGCCGTAAAAGACCGCAACCGCGGCGTCGGGATCTGCATCGAAGGCCAAGAATGCATCGGTCAGGGCGTCCGCGCTGGCCGGATCCATCGCGTTGCGCGCCTCTGGCCGATCGTGAACCACGGTCCAGACTTTGTCATGTTTGTCGATCGTCACTGTCATCTTGGGGCTCCTGGTGAGCGGCCACAGAACCGTTTGCGCGCCATGCGCACGGGTCATGGCCTTGATCAAGTTGGGCGGGTCGGGAAAGATAACGCATGCCGGTCGCGCGCCTTGCACAAAGCGGCGCCCAACATCATCGAAAGGAGCCGCCTGCCATGCGACACACGGTCTTTGCTTTGGCTGCATTGCTGGTCTTGACCGCCGCGTCGATCGCGCGGTCCGCGGATGCCGACGAGTTCGCCATCGAGGCACCGCCACAAACTGTCGCCGCCGGCTCTATCGGTGGCTCTTGGTTTATTATTACGACGTCGTTTTTCGAGTTGTTCGCCAACCACATCGAGAATCTGCAATACACCATCGTGCCCGGCGGCGCGATCTCCAACCCGATCGCGGTCGACCAAGGCATGGCGACCCTGGCCATGGGTTACACATCGATGCTGAAGGCCGCGCAAGACGGTGTGCATCCGTTTCAGAGCGCCATGCCGGATTTGCGCGGCATCGCCAATATCAATGCCGCGGGCGTCGTGCACGCGTTCGTTTTGGCCGACTCGGGGATCGAGGCGTGGGAAGACTTGGCGGCCAAATCCTATCCGCTCAAGGTCGATACTGGTCCCCGTGGCACCGGCGGCGAGCTGGCCGCGAGTCGGGCCCTGACGCTGGTTGGCGCCGGCTACGACGCATTGCGCGATTGGGGCGGATCCATCACCCATTCGTCGTATCGTGAGGCGACCGACCGCATGAAGGACGGTCACATCGAAGCGTTTATCAATGACGACATCATTGGCAATCCCACATTTGTCGATCTGGCCTTGGCGCGCGACGTCGTGTTGTTGCCAATGCAACAGACTATGATCGACGAGATGGTGGCGACACACGGTTACGTGCCCGCCGTCATCCCGGCCAACACCTATGAAGGTCAAACGGTGGACATACCGTCGACGGCGCAGCATTTCGTTTTCATGGGCCACAAGGACACACCGGACGATCTGGTCTATGCGATGACCAAACTAATTTTTGAGAACAAGGACCATCTGGTCGCCACGCATCAGATCTTCGCCGCGCTCGACGTTGCGGTCGGACCCCGGCATTTTCCGATCCCGTTGCATCCGGGGGCGGCGCGCTACTACCGCGAGGTCGGCGTGCTCGACTAGGGCGCGGACCCATGGCGTCCGCGATTTCAGTCGGCGGTCAGCGCGATCTGCGGCGTTGGGCCGGCGTCGCTGTGCGTTGGTTTTGCGTCGCCATCATTGGCTATCATTTGGCGGCGGCCCAATTCGGCGCGCCCGAGGTGCTCAAGTTCCGGCCCACGCACATGGCCATGTATGTCTGCCTGATCATGCTGGTCTATGGCCTGCGCGGGCGCGACGAACGCCATGTGCCGCCCTGGTGGGACTGGGTGTTGGCCGCCTCGGCGTGGGCGCCGGTGGCCTATATCTACGCCAACTATAGCTATGTGGTTGAGCGCTATCCGTACGTGACGCTTCTCAAGCCCGCGGATTGGGTGGTTGGCGTGCTCGCCATTTTGCTGGTCGTCGAAGCATGCCGTCGCGCGGTTGGCCTGACGCTGGTGCTGCTGCTGCTGTTCTTTGTTCTCCACGCGCTGTTCGGACCCTATTTTCCCGGACCGTTGGCGCAAGCGGCAGTGGCGCCAATGCGCCTGGTCGATCATCTGTTCATGACCACATCGGGTTTGTACGGATCGATCACCGGTATTTCCGCCACCTACGTGCTGATGTTCGTGTTGCTGGGGGCGATGCTGGAACAGGCCCGTGGCGGCGATCTATTCATGAACTTGGCCGCCGGGCTGATGGGCCGCGCACCGGGCGGGCCGGGCAAGGCGGCTGTATTGGCGAGCGGCTTGTTTGGTTCGATTTCCGGGGCGGCCGTCGCCAATGTCTACGCGACCGGCACGTTTACCATTCCACTGATGATCCGGACCGGGTTTCAGCGGCGATTCGCCGCCGCTGTCGAGGCGGTCGCGTCCGCGAGTGGCCAATTGGTGCCGCCGATTATGGGCTCGGCGGCGTTCCTGATCGCTGATTTTACCCGCACCCCCTATCTGGACGTGGCCGCCGCCGCCGCCGTGCCGGCGTTGTTCTATCTTTTTGCCGTTTACGTGATGGTCCATTTGGAAGCAATGCGTTTCGACCTGCCGGCGATGGCCCCGGATATGGTTGCCAGGGCACGGCGCGAGATTTTGCAGGATTTGCATATGATCCTGGTTCTGGTGGTCGTGGTGGTGATGTTGATCGATCGCCGAACACCATTCTTTGCTGCCTACATTGGTGTCATCAGTACGGTCGTATTGGCCATGGCGCGGCGCCATACGCGGCTGAGCGTCACCCGTGTCATCGATGCTTTCGAGATCGGCGCCCGGCGGATCGCGCCGATCGCGGCTGCCTTGTTCGTGGCAGCATTGATCGTTGGCGTGATCGAGTTATCGGGGCTGGGGTTGCGGTTTACCTCGCTTTTGCTCAGTGTCACCGGCGGCAATTTGCTGTTGACGCTGATCTTGGTCATGGTGAGCTGTATTGTCCTGGGCATGGGCCTACCCACTTCGGCGGCTTATATGATTGTCGCAATATTCGGTGCGCCGGCTTTGATCAAGCTCGACATTGAACCCTTAGCTGCCCATTTTTTCGTTTTCTACTATGCGATCATATCGGCGATCACACCACCGGTGGCGGTGGCGGCGTACGCGGCGGCCACAATCGCGCAAACGCCTCTTCAGGCGACCGGTTGGAACGCCATGAAACTGGGCGCCGCGGTGTATGTTGTGCCGTTCGCCCTCGTATATAGCCCTTCTTTGCTGCTGATCGGCGACCCTGCCACGATTGCGCTGGCGACGGTCAGTGGGTTGTTGGGTATTGTCGCCCTGGGCACGGCCGTACAGGGCTATGTCCTTGGCGCGCTGGCGGCGCCCGGTCGCGTCATGACGGGCGTTGCGGCCGTGGCGCTGATGCATGGCGATTGGCGCACCGACATCGCCGGTGTTGCCGTGTTTGGCACGGTCCTCGCCTACCAATGGCAACGACGCGCGGCGGCGAATGGGGAAACAGTATGATCATGCGGATAACTCTGTTGAGTTCGCTGGTGTGGGTTTGTTGGTGGGGCGATACCTATGCTGTTGCCCAAGACCAAATAAGCGGCTCCGCTAAAGCATTGTCGGGCAATATGCTGGTTGTCGGCGGTCGGCCCGTGCGCTTGTTTGGTGTCAATGCCTTGGCCTTGAACCAACACTGCTCCAATGCGCTGATCGATGCTTATCCGTGTGGCAAGGTGGCGGCCGGCAAGTTGGGTATGGTGATGCGCAATCAAACGGTCCGCTGCGCGCCGGTCTCAGATCGTGGCGACACGGCCGGTCCGCCGCTCAGCGCTGTTTGCCACGTTGAATCGATCGATTTGGGAGCCTGGATCATCGGCAATGGATTGGCTTATGCGGATCGCAGCCAAAGCGATGCGTATGTTGCCGTCGAGGCGCGGGCACGCGCGGCCGGCATCGGCATGTGGGCGGGCCGGCTTTTGGATTCACCTGAATAGTTGTATCGCCTCGCAATTGTCGATGGATGCCGGTGTGTCAACCGTGGGCAATTGGTTTGTCGGTAAACAGATAGTCGCGCAGCTCTTTTTCGAAAGACGGATCCTTGCGCCGGATCCACTCCAGGACCATGGCGGCGTGTTCTTTTTCTTCGTCGCGATTGTGCGCCAGGATCGCCTTTAAGGATTCGTCGCGGCAGGCATCGACACGCTGATTGTACCAGTCGACGGCTTCCAGCTCTTCCATCAACGACGTGATTGCCCGATGCATGTCACGGGTCTCGTCGGTCAGCTCTTCGATCGGTTCGTGATAGCCTTCGTTGGCCATGGCGTGGTCCTCCTTGGTTCCATTGCGCGACACTGCAGCGTCAACCTACGCTGTCACGATCACAAGAACAATCGTCGCAATGGGCCTGAGCCGAATAGTCATAAACTATTGATCGACAATGCGCGATCCTATTTGGAACACCGCGCGCATGGCCGCCGGACAAAGGCAAGCGGCCCTGCCTGGTTCGGCCATCGTCGCCGTGGAAATCCGACCGGGTCAATCTACGTTCATTGCCAGTTCTATGCCGGATGAATAGGGCCGATCGTTATGTACGGAATGGTGAACAACGCGATTCGTGACTATGTTCGCGACGCGCACGGTGAAGCCGCATGGCAGGAAATCGCTGAGAAAGCGGGCGTTGACGCGGGCGAGTTCGGCTCGGTGACACCCTATAGTGATGCCGTGACGTTGGCCATTGTCGGGGAAAGCTGTGCGGTTCTGGATATCGAGCCGGAGGCGTTCTTGTTTGCCATCGGCCAGCGTTGGGTGCGTTATGCGGCCCAGTCGAGTTTTTCGGCCTTGCTCAAATTCGGTGGCCGCAACTTCGAAGAAATCGTGCAAAATCTCGATCAAATTCATACGAGAATCAAAGTGAGTTTGCCGGAACTGGTGCTGCCGTCATTTCGCGTCGAACGGGCATCGGACGAGCAGCTTCTTGTTCACTACGCATCACAGCGCGAAGGCTTATTCCGGTTTGTGGAAGGCCTGTTTCACGGCCTGGCCGAGCATTTCGGCCAAGGAATTGAAATAGAAAGTTTCGAACCCACCGGTCCCAATGCGGCAACATGGCGCATTCGGATCTGGGGCCAAGTGTGCGGCGCGCCAGCGCACGAGGGCGTTTGAAGCCCCAGTGCTTGTATCGGCCGTGCCCATGATTTGTACATTCGATGACCTGAGGTCCGTTCAAACACTCCGGTTTGAACAGATCCCGACATAACCGTTGAGAACTCAAACAAGACGGCGTTCATGGGGGCGGTACTTACATCTTCACTAATTCAGGCGTGTCCCTATGCGTTCGCTGTCGATCCGCAGGGCTTCATCCAAGACGTTGGCGCCTATCTTGGTGGTCGGGTCGCCGGGTTGATTGGCCAACATTTTGATGCGGCATTCGCGGTGGGTGGGCCCAAGGCAAAAGAAGGTCGGGCCAGTCACGATGTGGCCGTGGCCAAATCCTTGTCCGGAGAGCGCATTGAGCTTGAAGTCCTTGGGGCCCCGAACCTAGTGATTGTTGGGACGTTTTTCGCGACCAATGAGGGGCGCCATGTCTTTATTGGCACACTATCGCCGAGCCTGGCAACAGAAGTCGACAAACTCAATCTGACCGTCAGCGATTTCGCCCCATTCGACGTGCTGCCAGACTTCGCCATGATGGCCCAAATCAATCATTCGGTCTTGGTTGACACGCGCCTTCTCAACCACAAATTGACCAAAGCGCGCGATGATGCGATCGCGGCGCAGCAGGCCATCGAAGCGGTGGCCATGCGTGACAGTCTGACCGGCTTGGGCAGCCGGGCCGCTTTTCGCCAGTTTGTCGGCGCAACTGACTCGGACGGTTGCAACGTTGTGCATCTGTTGCTGTTCGATCTCAATCGATTCAAGCCCATCAATGACCAGTTCGGCCACCAAGTTGGTGATCAATTGCTGGAAGTCGTCGGTCAACGGATCAAGGAGTCGGTTGGTGATTTGGGAAAACCGTATCGGTTGGGTGGCGATGAGTTTTCGGTCGTTTACGTCGATGTCGACCGCGACACTGTTGCGCGCAATGCCAGCGCCATAATCCGCGCTGTCAGCCAAGAATGCATCATCGAAAATAAATCGATTCGAGTCGGCGCCAGCGGCGGCCTGGCGACGTGCCCCGATGATGTCTCTGATTGCCAGAGCCTTTACAAAGCCGCCGATATTGCCCTTTATGACGCCAAGACAGACAAAGACCGGGACCTGGTTTGTTTTAACAGCGACTTGGCGAACCGCGCGCTAGAGATGACTGTTTTACAAGCTGAGCTCGTTCACGCCGTTCACGATCGCCAGTTTACCAACGTCTACCAGCCCAAATTCGATCTTGACTCAGGCGAATTGGTTGGCGTCGAGGCTCTGGTTCGTTGGCACAATGAACGTCGAAATGGTTTCGTCTCACCAATGGAGTTCATTCCGCTCGCCGAGCAAACTGGTCTGGTGCCGCACATCGACCTGCAGGTCTGTGATCGCGCGTTTCGGCAATTGAGGATTTGGGCGGATCGGGGCATTATGGTACCGGTCAGTGTCAATCTGTCGCCCATTACGTTGGAACAAAGTGACTTGATGGGGCAGTTCGACAAGCTCCTGCGGCGCCACGGTGTCGCAGAATCCGACGTTGAAGTGGAAATCACCGAGCAGGCGATTATTCGCAATAGTGAAGCTGTCGAGCGTAATCTCAAAGGTTTTCGCGAACGGCGGATCAGCATTGCCATCGATGATTTCGGCGCCGGTCAGACCAGTCTGTCATATCTGAAACGTTTGCCTGTGTCCCATCTGAAGCTGGATCGGTCACTGATCCAGGATATCGATACCAGTCGCCCAGGCTTCGTCATCGTCGCGACCCTGATCAAGTTGGCCAAGAGCCTGGGTCTTAAGCTGACCGCCGAAGGCATCGAAAACGAGTTTCAGGCCGATCTGTTGCGCGAGCCCGGTGGTGTGACCGGCCAAGGCTTCTTTTTGGCGCGACCGCTTGCTGCCGACGCACTCGACCCGATTTTGGGTCCGTCGGGTGCACGCGTGCGCCAAGCGGTTTAATGGAGTTCAGGTGAGCGGAATCGACGCGATGTGCCGGTCGAACCCGGGTCGGGCGAGCAGGCGCGCGTACCAGGCTTCGAGCGCCGGCATGGCTGGTCGCGACGCTACCAATTGAAACCAGCGCCAGGCCATTGGGCCGAGCGGGATGTCGGCCATGGTGAACTGATCGCCCATCACCCAGGCACGGCCCCGCAGGCGCTCATCCAGGATCGCCCAAATCGGTATGGCGGCCGCGATCGCGTCGTCGATTTGGTCGCGGGTGTATTTGTCCGGTTCGCGCACCAGCCCCCAAAAAATCGTGGTCATGGCACTGAGCACGGTTGTCTGTTGCCAGTCCATCCATCGATCCGCGTCGGCGCGGGCTTGAGGCATATCCGGGCAAAGCGTGCCGCGCCCGTGTTTGGCCGCCAGGTAGCGGACGATAGCGTTGCTTTCCCACAGCACGAAACCATCGTCGTCGATGGTTGGGACCACTGCGTTCGGGTTGCGCGCCAGCATGTCGGCGTCGCGCGTGCGGCCAAATTGGCCGCCCGCGTCCTCCCGTTCATAGGCCAAACCAAGTTCGGCGCAGCACCACACGACCTTTTGCACATTCGACGAATTTTCGCGTCCCCAAATTTTTAGCATGCCATCCTCCCTATTTCGGTGGTTTCGGTGACAGTTTACTAAATACACAACATAGACTAGTGAAATGTTAGGGGCATGCACAAGGTAGCGTACTTAGTAAACTGTCACCGAAATGACCGAAATGGAGATGCCTAGCCCCCGTACACAAGACTCGGCAACCAGGTGATGATGCCCGGAAAGGCCATGCACAGGGCCAACGCCACAACCTGCAAGGCCAAAAATGGCAACGCCGCTTTGAAAATGTCGACCATCGGGATCTCCGGCGGCGCCACGCCGCGCAAATAGAACAACGCATAACCGAATGGCGGTGACAGAAACGACATCTGCATGTTGACCAAATAGAGAACGCCAAACCATAGAGGGTCGAAACCGAGCTGCTTGATGATCGGCACAAAGATCGGCACGCACAGCAACAGAATGCCCACCCAATCAAGAAACATGCCCAACGCGACCAGGATCACCTGCATGATAATCAGAATGCCCCAGCGGTTGAGGCCAGTGCCTTGCAAGGCGTCGGCGACAAATTGTTGGCCGCCTTCGACCACATAGAGGCCGACGAACACGGTCGCGCCAAATATGATCCACAGCACCATCGCCGAGGCTTTCAGTGTTGTCAGAGAGGCCTCGCGGACAGTGATCCAATCGAGCCGGCGATGCAGCGCGGCCACCACAAACGACCCGAAGGTGCCGATGCCGGCGGCCTCCACCGGCGTCGCCACGCCCGTGAAAATTACACCAAGCACCAGGGCGATCAGCACGATCGGTGCCAACATGCTGCCGAGCAAACGCAACTTCTCGCGAAGATCGACGCGTTCTTCGGGCGGCAAGGCCGGGCCCATGTCAGGATTGACAAAGCATCGCAGCGAGACATAGGCGATATACATGCCCGAAAGCATCAGCCCGGGCACGACCGAGCCGATGAACAGCTCGCCGACCGACTGTTCGGCCACCACGGCGTAGATGATTGCCAGAATGCTGGGCGGGATCAGAATCCCCAGGGTGCCGCCGGCCATGATTGCACCCATGGCGATTTTGGGCTCGTAATTGCGCGCCAGCATGGATGGCAACGCGATAATGCCCATCGTCACCACGGCCGCGCCGATCACGCCCACCATCGCGGCCAAAATGGTCGATGCGAAAATTGTTGCGCTCGCAAGGCCGCCGCGCAGGCCCCCCAATAATTTGTAGATGACGTCGAACATCTCGCGGATCAGGCCGGCGCGTTCCAGCATCGCCGCCATAAATATGAATAGCGGAATTGCCGACAGCTGATAGTCAGTCATCAGCGGAAAAATTCGCGACGGCACGATGTTCAACATCTGCGCATCGCCGAGAATGAACAAGAACGTGCAGGCCAAACCGCCTGTCACGAAGGCCAGCGGTAGGCCCGCCATCAACAGCACCAACAGGCTGCCGAACATCAACAGGGTCAGCCAGCCGATTGGGATTTCCAGGCCCATCGGTCAAGCCGCTCCGCGCGTGACGATCAGAACGTCCTTGGACAGTTTGGCCAGGCCTTGTAGCAGGATAAGCACCGCGCCCAACGCAATGGTTGCCTTGACCGGCCAATACTGAATCGCCCATTCGGTAAATGACACTTCCCAGACGCCGACCGCGTCCATCAAAAAGGTCCAGCCCGTGACCAGCAACGTGCCGGCGAAGATGAAAAAGAACAGTGACGTCAAGATATCGACCAGCGCCTTGCCGCGCGGCGACCAACGGGCATAGAACACATCGACACGGACATGCGAGTCGCTCATATAGGCGTAGGCGCCCGAGATCAGATATTGCATGCCGAACATCAGAAACATGGATTCGTGCACCCAGTTGGTTGGCGAATTGAAAATGTAGCGGGCGACGACTTCGTAGTAATAGGCGAACACCGCCAGCACCGACCAATAGGCAACAAACTCGCCGCTCCACCCGCTGAGCCGTTCGATGACCGCGGCCAGCCGCGTCGAGACATCTAGGGCCGGATCCTCACCCGTGCCGGCAACTTGCTCGATGGGTTCGGGTTCGGGCGCCCGCGCCGGGCTCGCCCGTTCTCGTGCTTGGCAGCGACGCGTCAAGCGCGGCAACAGAACCGCGTCGATGATCAGAAGCACGGCGATCGCCAGGGCGAGCCAGCTCGCCGTGCTGGTCCATTGGGCGAAGGCCGCGGTGCTATCGGCGAATACGTTTCGGGCGCTTTCCAGGGCGGCGCGCGCGGCCTCTGCCTGCGCGGCGGCCCCGTCAGCCCCTTCGGCGACCGCTTTCTCCGCCCGCTCGACATCGAATTCGGCGATCATCACATCGGATTCGGCCAGCGACCGGGTTTCGCGAGCGCCGGCGGCCCGTGTGTTCGCAACCAAAATACCGATAAACGGCGGTAGATAAACCAGCCCCAGCAGGCTGCGCAGATAAAAGCGGTGGATACCAACAAATCCCGCCGTCAGCCAAAGCATATAGGCCAACGGCAAAGTTGCCAGGTCGCGGCGGCCGGCCCGGCGCTGGCGACCGACCAAGGCCATCGCGGCCAGGGGAAAGAAAATCAGACCGGCCCAATAGAGCCAGTGCGGCAAAACGAAACTCAGGTCGGGCATCGTCGCCCCCAGCACCGACATTTCCGAAACGCCTCGGTCGCCGTCGGTGACGACCGAGGACCGATATCATCACGCCATGTGTTCGAATGGAACGTCAGATCATGACCATTTCAGCGATTCGCCTTGGATCATTTCCGGTGTCACATAACCCAAGCTGCCGGACATCATATAGTCGAGCTGGATTTTGAACACGCGCGCGGCGTTCTCGTCTTTGTTGGCCCACGCAAACCAGCGCGGGATCGCCAGACGGGTGAACTTGTCGACGTCCGCTTCGGCGAGGCGCGTGACGATGGTGCCCGCTTCTTCGAACTTCTGCCACGCATCCTGGTCGGCTTTTTGAATCGCGGCGTGATGCATGTCGGAGTAGACATGCACTTCCATTTCCAAGAACTGCTGCATTTGCGGCGATAGGTCGTTCCACGCGTCCATGCCGACGGTCAGATCCATCAGGTCGACCGGCTGATACAACGACATGAACCCGGGCGGCCCCATTGAAATAAAGCGGGTCACTTGGTGAAAGCCGAGCGCGTGGTTGACCGCCGGGCCGACATAGTCGGCGACATCGATGGTGCCCTTTTCCAAGGCGGGAAAGATTTCCGAACCCGGCAGCAATGTTGTCTTGGCACCGGCGGCCTGGAAAACCTCGGCGACCATGCCGCCAGGCAAGCGCATTTTGCGGCCGGCGAAATCCTCGATCGACCGGATCGGCACCTTGGAATGGATGATGTTGGGACCATGGTGAATCGGCCCAACGTAATGCATCCGTTGCTGCGCAAACAATTCGCGTGCCAGTTCCAGCCCGCCCAGGCCATAATAGAATACATCCCATTCATGCGGATTGCGCAGGCCTAGGGGATAGGACGTCAGGAATACCGACGCCGGCATGCGCCCGGCCCAATAAATCGTGAACGGATTCATGGCTTGCAGCACGCCGTTCTTGACCGCGTCGAACAATTGAAAATCACCAACCACGTCTTTGGCGCCGAAAGGTTGAAAGGCCAGCTCGCCACCGGTTTTCTCAACAATGCTCGCGCACCAGTCCTTGAAGATTTGCAGACCGATACCGCCGGGCCACGACGTTTGGACCTTCCACGTCGTGGTTTGGGCCTTGGCGGTGCCGACAAAGGGCATGGCGACGCTGGCCGCCGCACCCGCGGCGACCGCTGACCCACGCAAAAAACGGCGCCGGCTGTGGTCTGCTGCCGGCGATGGGTGCTTGGGGCTTCGCGCCTCTTTGTTCATGGCAATGTCCTCCCGGATCGGTCTGTGTTGGTCTTGCGCAAACGTGGTACGCGTGGCCGGCATGGCTGTCGGTCCGTGTGATTGGCGCAATTGTGGCTGTCGGCGCGAACATTGTCGACCACGCCGTTCCCCGCGTAACATAGCTGCCGTCGACTGGTGCCGGAGACTTGGATGTACACAGACTTCACCGCGGAGCAATTGCAGATCCGCGACGCAATCGCACGCATTTGCGCGCGTTTCGACGACACCTATTGGCTGACCTGCGACCGCGAGGCTGCGTTTCCCGATGCATTCACCAAGGCCTTGGCAGACGACGGTTGGCTAGGTATCGCCATGCCGGAATCTTTTGGCGGTGCCGGCCTGGGCGTGACCGAGGCGGCGATTATGATGCAGACTATCGCCGAATCCGGTGCGGCGATGAGTGGCGCGTCGGCTGTCCATTTGAACGTTTTCGGCCCCAATCCGATCGTCGTGTTTGGCACCGAAGACCAAAAGCGGCGTATGCTGCCACCCCTTATTCGTGGCGAACAACGATCGTGTTTCGGGGTTACGGAACCCGACGTCGGTTTGGATACCACGCGTTTGAAGACGCGCGCCCGCCGCGACGGCGATCGCTATATCGTCGATGGCCGAAAGGTGTGGACGTCGACCGCGCAACGGGCCGACAAGATCTTGTTGATCGCGCGCACGACGCCGCTGGAGGACTGTGCGCGGCCCGCCGACGGATTGACGCTGTTCTATACGGATTTGGATCGCCGCTATGTCGATGTGCGCGAGATCGCGAAAATGGGTCGGGCCGCGGTCGACAGCAACGAGCTGTTTATTGATGGCCTGCCGGTTCCCGTGGACGATCGGATCGGCGATGAAGGTCAGGGCTTGCCGTGTTTGATCCATGGCCTCAACCCAGAACGCGTGTTGATCGGTGCCGAGGCAGTCGGCATCGGTCGCGTGGCGCTGCAGCGGGCCAGTCGCTATGCCGGCGAGCGCGTGGTCTTTGGTCGGCCCATCGGCCAAAACCAGGGCATCCAGCATCCATTGGCAGAGAGCTGGGCGGAATTGGAAGCCGCCGACCTGATGGTGTTCAAGGCGGCGGCATTGTATGACGCCGGCAAGCCCTGTGGCCTGGAGGCCAATGCCGGTAAGTTCCTTGCCGCGCGCGCCGGATTTCGTGCCTGTGAGCGGGCAATGCTGACCCATGGTGGCTACGGCTATGCGCGCGAATTCCAGGTCGAACGCTATATGCGCGAGCAATGGATCAACCGCATCGCGCCGGTGACCGAACAAATGATCTTGTCTTATATCGCGGAGCGCGCGCTGGGCTTGCCGAAGTCGTATTAGAGCCGTGTCCGGCAGAATGGTTCAATATTGTCGCATACTGCTCTAAGTGTCGGTGTCGTCGTCGGCGACGACGACGGCATTGTCGATCAGCGCGGCGATCTCGTCCTCGCCGAAGCCGCATGCGGCCAAAACGTCGCGCGTGTCGGCGCCACGATAGGGCGGCGAGCTGCGCGCCGCCCCCGGAGTGCGGCTCATTTTGACCGGCACACCGATTCCCCGATAGTTGCCAAGTTCCACCAACATCTTCTGATGGCGGATTTGGGGATGGTCCAGGACCTCGGGAATTTCGAGAACCGGACCGGCGGGGATGCCCTCGGCCAACAGATGCTCGGCCAAGGCGACGCCATCGCGCGCGGCCAGCAGTTGGGCCAACGCGGCAGATAAGGCGGCGCGGTTCTCGACCCGTTTGGCGTTGGTGGCGAAGCGCGGATCGTCGGCCAATTCCGGCGCCCCCAACGCGGCGACAAAGCGCCCAAATTGGCGGTCATTGCCGATCGCGGTGAAGATCAGACCGTTTTTGGTTTCAAACAGCTCATAGGGGGAAATGTTGGGATGGGCGTTGCCGGTGCGTCGCGGACGTTGGCCGCTCATCAGATAGTTTGCGCCATGCGGGTGCAACAGGCTGACCGAACAGTCGAGTAGGGAGACATCAACCTGTTGGCCGCGCCCAGACCGTTCGCGTTCCCACAGCGCCATCATCACCGCATTGGCGGCGTACAGTCCGGTCGACAGATCGGAAATCGGCGCACCGACCCGAAATGGCGGTCCGTCGGCGGCACCATTGATGCTGACCAGGCCACTCATCACTTGCGCCACCGCATCATAGCCGGGCATGCCCGCATAGGGGCCGCTGGCGCCATAGCCGGTGATCCGGCAATAGACCAGCTTCGGGAAACGTGCTTCGAGGATCTCGCTGTAGCCAAGCCCCCATCGCTCCATTTGGCCGGCCTTGAAGTTTTCGATCAGAACATCGGCGCCGTCCAGCATCCGCAGCAGCACCTCACGACCTGGCGCGCCCGACAGGTCCAAAGCGATCGAACGTTTGTTGCGATTGACGCCGGCAAAATACGCGCTTTGGCCGTCGCGAAAGGGCGGTCCCCAGGTGCGGGTGTCATCGCCGCGCGGCGGTTCGATCTTGATGATTTCGGCGCCATGGTCGCCGAGCATTTGGGTGCAAAAGGGTCCGGCCAAGATGCGCGACATATCGATGACGCGCAGGCCTTCGAGCGCGCCGCCGGATGGCTGAGTCATAACCGGTCGTTGATCTAGGCGCCGACGACGCGGGTTTGGTCGTTCCGATCGGTCAGCAGCGCGCGCACATCGTCGTAAGACCCCACCAAATCGTCGGCGTCGCCGGCCGGTTGGACGAACAACGCGGTCGACAAGGCATCGGCCAACGTCGCTGTCGGCGCGATGACGCTGACCGATCGAAACGCGTTGGCGCTGTGGCCGGTGGTCGGGTCAAACAAGTGATGATGCGCGCCATCGACACTGAATCGGGTGCCATAACCACCCGAGGTCGCCACCGCCTGATCTTCCAGGTCGACGGTTTGGCCATAGTGGTCCGGACGATCCGGATCGGCCAAGCCGATGCGCCACGGCCTGTGCTCGGGGTGGGCGCCAACCGCCCTGTGTTCGCCCAGGTCGAGCAACACATGGTCGATGCCGGCGGCGCGCATGAGATCGGAGACCCGGTCGGTGATATATCCCTGGGCGATGCCATTCATGGTGATGGCCATTCCCGGCGCGCCGAACCGCACCGCACGCCGATCAACGGAAATGGCGCGATAGTCGACCTTTGCCAGCGCCGCGCGCAGCGCAACGTCAGAGGGACCGTTTTGCGCCTTTGGATGATCGGAAAAATGCCGGGCGTAAAGGTCCCAGACAGGTTGTACGGAGATGTCAAACGCGCCCCGAGAGCGCTCGGAAACGTCGTTGGCAGCCGTTAGGACCGCGCGCAAATCATCACTGGCATCGTCGAGCCGGCCAGTGTCATTGAGACGCCGCACTTCGCTGGTCTCAACGTGCAAACTGAACACCGCTTCCAGTCGGGCAATTTCCGATTCGGCCTGTTGAAACAGCTTTTCGGCAGCCCGCTTATTCGGATGGGCAAGCGTAATACTGGCGAACGCGCCGAGCGCAACGCCGTGCCACTTGTGGATTGGCAGGTCGTGATGCGCGCCGGCGCGCAATGCCGGAATTGACGCGATGCCGGCCACGGCGCCAAACATCTGCAGCGTGCGCCGTCGTGAGAGTGAACTGACTTTAGGTGTCTGATGGCCTGTCATTGTGTCTTTCCTCGGTTTCTCACGCTTTCGCTGCAGCGACTCTTTGGGTGGGCGCCGGTGCGGCCCCGATTCGCGCCAGCCGTGCCCGACGCGCATGCAGCGGCGGGCAAATCGCCGGATCGTGATAGTCGACTTGGCAATCCAAACATTGGAAACATTCGGTTGCCACAATGCCCCCCTCGGGTGCAATCGCCTGAAATCTACACCGCTCGGCGCATTTTTGGCACGACACACCACATTCCGGCCGGCGCTTGAGCCAGTCGATCAGGCGGATCCGCCCAAAGATAGCGAATCCAGCGCCCAATGGGCAAAGGTAACGACAAAAAGCCCGTTCCAAAACGACGCCGATCGCCAAGATCGCCAATGCAAAGACAACATAGGGCCACGCCCGGACCAAGTTTGCACCAAAGACCGTTCCGAAAGGTTCGATTTCGGTCGCCCTCGGCACCCGGTCGATGGCCAGGAACGAAAGTGCGACCAGGCCGATGACCGCCAAATATTTCAGCGCCCACAAGCGCTCATTGACCGCGTAGGGCAGGCGGATTTGCGGTATGCGCAACTGGCGGGCGGCTTGGTTGATGAGCTCTTGCAGCGCGCCGAAAGGACAAAGCCAGCCGCAAAAGACACCGCGGCCCAGCAAAACAAGGCTCAGGGCCGCATACGCCGCCAGGATCACGATGACCGGTTGGGCCAACAACGGCTCGATCCCCGACAGGCGGAACGGCGCATTGAGCACACCGATCAAATGCATCACCGACAATTGGGTCCCCGCATACCAACCGATCCACAACACGGTAAACGTCAGGTAACCCAAGCGCAGCCATCGTTGCCACGGTCGGTGGCGCGCGATTTTGTCTTGGATGACCAGAAGGATGGTCAATGCGATCAAGGCCACAACCAAAACGCCGATGCGTACAGGCTGGTTCATCCAGGCGGCAACCCAAAATGGCGCTGGTGCCGATGCCGGCGGGGTCAACAAATCGGGTCGGTTGTGGTCGATGGCCCCGGACGGCAGTGCGTACGGCAGGCCGAACGTTGTGGCCCCGCCGTCCATTGTTTGTGCGCGCAGACTGACCGACCAGGGCAGCGTCGGGTCGAAGTCTGCGCCCAGGTCAACGCGGATGATGCGACGGTAGGGTGGACGACCCGGCGCCACAAGATCTGTGCTGCTGATCGCCTCCGGCCCTGTTTCCGAAATGTCAAAAATCGAGGATCCCTGGCGAATCGCGAGCCGGGCGATCTCGATGCGGCCGGATTCAGCGGCCATGCGCGCCAAGCCACCACCCAGGGCGATCAACACCGTCCCCGCTGAGGGCGGCTTGTCCGTTGCCGAGGTCGCCAACAGAGCTTCCGCCAGGCCAGGTACGGCAAGCGGCGCAACCGCAATATCGACAAATGGCGAATCACTGGGCCCGGCCATCATTGCGGTCTGTGCACCAGCACCCTGCCAGAGCGCCGCGGCGTCGCCATTGCTGACTCGCAACCGCTTGACCAGTCCCTGTTCGATCAGGCCGGTCCAATCGCTGGCGACATCAAAGGATGTTGACAGGGCGCGGATCGGCGGTGCGTTCGGATCGGGCAGATCCCGCGCGCGCGCCACCGCGAACGCGGCGCGATGGATTGCGTCGCGCATCAGCCGGACACTGATGCTGGCCCCGGACACCGAATCGGCGGCGGGTGGCTGGGCGTCATACGCACTTTCGCCGGCCATCGTGGCGGCCTGTCTGGCGAGATCCTCGACGGCGATCCATTTACCGACCGCTGGTTCGTTGTGGCCAATGAGCAGGGCGCCGGCGATACGGCCGTCACTGTCGACACCGGCAATGATGTCGAATGGGAGTCCGAGAAAGCCCGGCGCATCGACCACGTCGGCAACACGGAAAAGATAGCCGACAGTATCGTCACCTTTACGGACGGGTGTCGCCGGCGGCCGGCCCTCTCTCTCGCCGGCGCGATCCGCCTCAGGGAACAGCGCGGCCACTTGGTCCGGCGTAAACCCGACCTTGTTCGGTTGCGCCGCGACCATTGTGACGTTGCTGATCGTCATCGCGAGTGCCGCGATGAGACAAGCGCGAAAATATCCAATTCGGCGCCGCGAACGGCCGCACCCCGTCGTCGGTTTCATATCGTTGTGCGAACGTCGGCGATGCCGACGATGTCCTAATTCATTGCCAATCAAGTCGACCAGGTGGCGACTCCGTATGGGCCGGAATGAAAACCGTATTTCCCTTTAAACGCAAGGGATAACGAGACTCATTCTGAATCGCTCAGGCGCAAGCCCAACGGCACGACCATGCGTTCGAAACCTTCAAATCCGCCTTGGACAAGTAAGGCGAGAACCGCTGCCGGCACGGCGCCTTGCAATATGAGTGGGATATCGTCCAATCGGATGCCCGTCAGAATAGGCTGCCCGTAGCCGCCGGCTCCAATCAACGCGCCGAGAGTCGCTGTGCCGACATTGATGACCGCCGAGGTCTTGATGCCGGCGAGGATCGACGGTCCGGCCATGGGCAGGTCGACCAGCCGCAAGCGGGCGCCGGGCGATAGACCCAAGGCATCGGCCGATTCGGCGATGTCGTTGGGGATATTGCCGAGACCGGCATGCGTGTTGCGGACGATTGGCAGCAGGCTGTAGAGAAACAGCGCCATCATCGCCGGCGGCCCGCCGATGCCCAGCAACGGGATCATGAAGACGAACATCGCCAGCGACGGGATGGTCTGTACGATACCGACAATACTGATGATGATCTGACCAAACCGTGGCAATCGCGCGGCCACCACACCCAACGGAATCGCCAGTACGATCGCCGCCGAGAGCGATATTCCGACCAAAATCAGGTGATCGATGGTATTGCGCCATAGATCACCCAGCCAGCTTTGGGTTTCGACCGCGGCCGAAATCCGCAGTTGAGTCGTGAGGAAGTTGGCTGCGACCGCCGATTCCGCCGCCCCGTCAAGTTTCACTTGGGCGTTGAGACCCGACATGGTCGCGGCATCGATCGCGCCTTCCAGCCGCGCGAAAAGATCCGCCGCCGCGGGCGCGCGATCGCGCAAGTCGTCGCGATAAAGGATGACGGCATTATAGGTCGGGAAGTGACCGAGATCGTCGTCCAGCACTTTCAACCCGTAATAGGCGATCTCAGCGTCGGTCGTGTAGACGTCCAAGGCGCCGATATCGCCCGAATCGAGGGCACGATAGGCCAGGTCGTGGTCGAGCCCCGTCACGTCTGTTTGCGGCAGGCCATAGCGATCGCGCAAGCTCGGCCAACCATCGGCCCGATCCATGAACTCGTTGCCGAAGCCGAAGACCAAGTCGGGATGGGCGGTCAGGTCTGAAATCCGTTCGATAGCGCGCGCGGCGGCCACGTCGGCCCGCATACCAACGGCGTATGTATTGTTGAAACCCAACGGTCGGGTCATGGTGACGCCGCTTGCGGCCAAGGCGGCCCGGATCTCGGCCTCTTCGATCAGGCCCTCGCCGGCCAAAATCTCGTGGCTGATGGTGCCGGTATATTCGGGATAAGCATCGATTTCGCCGGTCAACAACGCATCCCACAAGACGCGCGTGCCACCAAGTTGGCGGTGATGCACCGCCGCGGCACCGCCGGCGCCAACCAGATGCGACAACATCTCGCCCAGAATCACGGATTCCGTGAAGGACTTGGACCCGATATCGATGGTTTCTTCGGCACGCGCGTCCGTGCTCGTGCCAGCGCCGCGCCCCCAGGCAAGAATAACGACCAAGGCGGCGCACAGGTATTTCATGGCGCCAAGTCCGCCAAGGTGTCGGCCAGGGTTCGTTGGGCGTTGACGAACTCTGCCACGAATGGTGTTGCCGGGCGTTTGACCAGGTCTTCGATGGCACCGGTTTGCACGATCGCGCCGTCGCGGATCAACACCAGGCGGTCGCCGAAAAAACCGGCTTCGCCAATGTCATGGGTAACCAGAATGACGGTCTTCCCGAGAGATTGAAAAATGTCACGCAAGTCGGTTTGCAAGCGGAACCGCACCATGGGGTCCAAGGCACCGAGCGGTTCGTCAAGAAACAGCACGTCCGGGTCCAACATCAACGCGCGCATCAAGGCCACGCGCTGGCGCTGGCCGCCCGAGAGCTGCGCGGGATAAGCGTCAATGCGATCGTCGGGATAATGCGTCAGGGTCGCAAGGGTGTCGACGCGGTCGCTAATCCGTGATTCCGGCCAGCCGAGGTGGCGGGCCATCAGGGTGACATTGCCGCGCGCCGTCAGATGGGGAAACAATCCGCCGCCCTGGATCACGTAACCCATGCGACGGCGCAATGCCGGAGCGGTCGCCGGCGTGATGTTGTGGTCTTGGAATTGGATAGTCCCGGCTTCAGGCTCGATCAGGCCCAACATCAACCGAATCAAGGTTGATTTGCCGCAGCCGGACGGGCCGATTAAAACCGTTGTTCGGCCGGCAGGAATTTGCAGATCAAGGCCGCGCAAAACAGGCGCGGCACCGAAGCTTTTGGTGACGTTGGAGAGCGCAAACAACGTTGGGTCGGCTCCAGCCATGCGGCTAGAGTAACCCATTCTTATTCCAGGTGAAGGACCCCGTCTGGATAAAACGCATAAAAGGCAAACGCGAAATCAACGGCATATGCGGCATCTTGCCAGTCGCCGCTGGCGTTGCGGCGTTCGACGACAACATTGCCGACGTCTGTGCTGTCGGCAATCACCGAGGAGTCGAGAGCCGAATTTTGCCCAGGCGACCAAGACAGCCGTAGATCTTCGATGGTGATGGTCCCCGCCGCGCGGAGCAATTCGAGGCTCCAGCCCTGATCATCGACGCGCACCACGCGCGCCAAAGGTGCGATGCCTTCCGGCAATTCACCGCGATAGAGAAACGGTCGCGGCGCGGAGTCGTAGCCGGCGTAGGGGGTCGCCCCATAGGCGCGGGCGCCGCCCTGGTTGGGAACCAAGACTTGGCCGTCGGGTGCGCGCTGCTTGAAGTTGGCGAAGGATTCCAAGCGCGCCGGAATGATGTCCAAGCGTGTGCCGGTCAATTCGCCGATTAATGCCTCGCCGACGAATTGTTGCCACCAGCTCTCAGTCTGACGGTCATACATGACCAGATCCGATTTGCGCAGGCGCCCAGTGGTGCCGAAATCCAGCACTTGGCCATCGACGCGGCGATCGAACACCAAGGCCGTGTTGCACAATGGGCAATAGGTGACCACCACGGGGCGGCCGCCGACCGTATCGTTGGCTATCTCGTGCCAAATCAACACACGCAATGGGTAGGCGCGGGCGTCACCATTGAGGATCAATCCAACAACCGGCTCGCTGTCGGCAATGTCGGTGACTTGATCGACTGGAACGAAACGCGGGTCATCAATCGGCGGTATGCCATCGCGCGGCGGACCACCCGACATAATTTCGTTCAAATCGATCGAGGTTTGCGAAAAGTCAGTCTTGGGGAACTCATTTTGGGCCAACCACAGCCAAGGCGGCTCATCCGCGCCAATGGCGCCGCCGCCCAACGGGGCCCAAAGCAGCAGAAAAGCCAGAAAAAGCGTACCGCGCAGCCTTTTTGACATTACATCGAATCCCGACATTTCACGGAGATCTCCAGTCTCTTATCAGTAGAAGGTTCGCAAATCAGGGACTAAATAAGGTGATAGCGGCTTCACCCACAAAATTCTATCGATAAGCTTCAATTTGTATGATGCGGCCTCGCACAAGGTTGTGATCAATGAAGTTCACACGCTGTCCTCAATAATTCACACGAAACGGATAAAATTTGGTCATGCCCAGGTAATGTCACCGCACAAAAACGAATAGCTTTGAACATTGGCAACATATACCTGTTTGCCATGATGTGAACACGGATCATTGATGCTAAAAAGATTTTCATAGGATATCTATGTCGTTAGCGTAGTGTTCTATGTGAAACATATTATATGGCCGATTTCAGTCATCTGATTCGAAGACCCTTGCTCTGCTTATAAAGATCTCAGTTTGACATGTAATTGAGACCAACGTTATAAACCCTCAGCTAATAATTTATCGGGGGTCTAATATGGCACTATTGACGACGCGGGTGCCGCCAGCAAAACAACGAAAAAAACCTGGCACTGGCGCACGAAGGCGTTCACGGGACCTGACGCCGTTTGAAAATGGCCGAATCAAAGCCTTGGAGGCTTTAAGGCAATCTATCGAAGACTTCGATCGTGGTTATGTTCGATCGAAGTGCTTTCGCGCCAAGTCGCCAACTTCTTTGGTCTATTGCGTAATGGTAAAAGTTGGCAATGCAAATTTGCCGATCGACGGTGATGAAACACGTTACTATGTGTCATCCCGTGAACAAGTACGACAGGTGTTGGTTGATTTCTATCAGCAGATTAAGTCAGCGGCGCCGGACAGCGATTTGGGTCAAGCCATTGCCAAAGTTGCGGCCAAGGGCAGCCGCAGCGGATTTCGTGTGAGTGCCTTGGGCGCTATTTACAAGGATTTCGCGGAAACCCACAATACGACGCTGGAGATTGCCAAGTCGTACTTTAAGAACAATCCCAAAGAGCTTGATGAAGCTCTTGCCAATCGCGGGGTCTAGCGAACCGCTCTAGGTCGAACATGATGGATCTATCGAGACGGGACCGGTTCCAGTCGACGACTGTTCCGGGACTACCGTGGAATTAGGCAGGTGAGGGCGGCCGCATAGTCACAGCGACGAGCTAGGCCCGATGTGCCGCGCCACTGAAGATCTATAGCGGTAAGCTGCGGCCCATACGCTGCCTCTCAGTCTGGAAATCATTTAGATTGAGGTTGTAACGGCGCGCTTCGGCGCGTCGTTTTGTTTCGCTGGCAAGCTATCGACAAACCGCAAATGTAGTCCAATTGACGAAAGAACGAACTATCAAAGACTATAGAAGATCATTCCAATTTCATGTGATTTACACGATGTACATAGAAAATCTTCGTATGACGTACGAACATATACGGAAAACCATTGAAATTGCTGAATGGAACAAAAGAAAGATGGCGCTGTACGGATCCAGCGCCATCATTCTAGGGATTCTAGGTGTTTGGGCTAATAAAGGTTCTGCGCACCAACCATGGCATAGAGCATGGGTACAGAAAGCATTGTATTGGTCCGCGAAAACAGCATCGCCGTGCGCGCGGCTGCCGCTTTCTCATCAGCTGGCACCTCAACCATGCCCAAGGCCTTCTTTTGGTTTGGCCAGATTACAAACCAAACATTGAAGGCCATGATCAGCCCCATCCACATACCAAATCCAATCAGTGCATGTTTGGCGACTCCATCAGCCAACCCGATCGCCAAGCCTTGACCCAGATAACCATTCAGGTAGGCCAACAAAAGCCCGAACAGAACCGTAAATACCGCACCCCATCGAAACCAGAACAGCGCCGCCGGCGCGATCACTTTTCCAATCGCCGGTTTTTGGTCGTCCGGGATCTTGGGCATGTTCGGAATTTGCACGAAATTGAAGTACCAAAGCAGCCCGATCCACATGACGCCGCTCAGCACGTGCAGCCAGCGAACAAAGAATATCAACCAAGGATCCATTGCCGTTGTCTCCCCCCTTCAGATGTCAGCACCTGGCCACCGATCACGTACCAATCGCCAGCACCAGAAAGTGCATGACGATTGTGATGACGACGCCCAGGGCGATGGTCAAGGGAAGCGATTCCAGCGGGTTCTTCATGATCCGACCTCCACTCGAGTCCACTTGTGTCCGACGGCGCGGCGATGCCGATCCCGGACCAATGAGATCAACCGTGGTTCAGGCGAGGCCGCCGAACCGCATGACAAGTTGATCGATGACAGACAATTAGAACACGACACACAGGCCGAACGGCGCATGCTGTGCCCTCGCCGTCCGGCATTCTCATCCGCTCGGCGGTCCGGGGCAACCTCAAAAGACTCATGCGGCGCTCGGCTCAAACACGATAAAGCCGAACCCCGCATAACAGTGGGGCTCGGCAGTTCGTGATGCGAGGATCGAGTGGAGTGGAGACTCGACAGGGCGTAAACTAGAGATCTCGGCCCGATCCGCTTTAACATGGGTTTATCGGCCGAAGATTTTGCCGCGGTTTCGCGGCTTTGTCGTCGCGCGCGGATGGGTGCGCACAAGCGCACGTTGGAGGAGCATATAATGACGCCCGCTGACTTGGATCGCACCTTGCCGCCTGTTTCACCGGGTGCACCGCCGCCATCAACCGGTGCGGGTGCCTTTCGGTTTTTCGACAATCGCGAGAAATATTTGCTGTTCGTAACCACGTGCAGCGAGAAGACCGTGGTGGCTGGGCGGATTGGCCACGAACTTGATCACGTCAAGCCCAGGCAGCCGGGCTTGCGGGTGTTTGATGCCGGCATGGGCGATGCCACGGTGCTGACCGCGGTGTTGCGGAATCTTCACGCCCGGTTTCCGCGCGTGCCCGTCATGGTCTTGGCAAAGGAAGTCAGTTTGGAGGACGTCCGACTCAGCCTCGACAAAATGGCAGACCGCTTTTTCGAACATCCGGAACTGGTTCTGGTGGTCACCAACATGCGCTATGCCGAAGCGGCGCGGTTGACGCCCCGAAACGAGGGAACGGGCGCGTTGAATTGGCAGGAAGTCGCGCTGAAAGGCGACACCTCACATGCCTTCAACGAGCAGATTAGCGGCCTGCACAAAGTGGTCGCCGATGGTTGGCGCACACGAACCAGCGAGAAAACCGGAAACCCGCTTTATGTATTGCCGTCGGTTCTGGTGATCTATCGCGCCGACCACAGATTTTTGGTCGACCCCATCGTGCCCCGGCCCGGGCAACCAATCGGCGGTTTCGACCTGATATTGGCGTCCCAACCCTTTCAGGCGCGCGCCAGCGCCGAAGCCAAATCGCGCACCGTATTGGCGCCGCTGTCACAAGCGCTGTCGCAGGGTGGCCGGATGGTGGTCATCCAATCGACCGGCCGCGACCCGGGTATGGAGATTGTTCGCAACATCTGGACCGGCGAGGATCCGTTCCAAACGCCACGCAATGTTTTGGTCGACGCATTGCGCGCCGACCTCGGCGACAATGCGCGCGAGTTCGTTTTCGAGTCGCAGCCGAACCACCTGCACGAGTTTCGTTTTACCTTGCAGACCTTGCCCACCGAAGTCGGCAACAATATCGGCACCTCGACCCTGTTGGCGGCCTGGAACGCCGCGGTTTATGTGGCGCAAATCGACGATTCACGTCTGACCGAGGCCCTGGGGAGCGATAGCTATCTCAAGGCCACCTGGGAGGTGCTGCAGAAATATGGCGGGCTGTGGTTTATCGACGAGAGCATCGTTGTCGCGCGACGGGCTTAGAGCCCAAGCGGCGGCCGGTCCTTATGGACTCCCGACAGCTCAATTGCCTGGGCCGCGGCCGTTTCACTGCCCGGACCCATGACATGAACGCCGGCAACGCCAGGTACCGCTTGCAGTGCGCTGATCTGTTCAGCGCAGATCCGAATACCCTCTTGCTTTGGGTCGGCGGCGGCCTCCAGCCGAGCTATGGTGGCGTCGGGCACATGCACGCCCCACAGATTCTTGTTCATCCAGCGCGCCGACTTGGCCGAGGCCAACGCGCCGACGCCGATCAGGAATCGGGCCCGCTCCAATATCCCTTCATCGCCCAGGCGCGACAGATAAAGCCGCGCGACCTCGGTTTCGAAACAGAACTGGGTCTGGAAGAAATCGGCACCGGCGCGGACCTTGGCCCAAATCGGCTCGGGACTCCAATGGGCATCGGGTATGACCGGCGATTCTGCGGCGCCGACAAATAAGGCGGGTGGTGCCACGATGCGGCGGCCCGAAGGAATTTCTGCTTGGTCGCGCATGCGGCACGCAAGGCGGATCAAATCCCGCGTTTCCAAATCGTAAACCATCTTTGCTTCGGGCTGATCGCCGACCGCCACATCGTCGCCACGCAGACACAGTATGTTGCGCACGCCGAGCGCGGCGGCGCCAAGCAGATCGGCCTCCAGCGCCAAGCGATTTCGATCGCGGACGGTGACCTGCAAGACCGGCTCGATACCGGCCTCCAGAAGAAGCACCGCCGCGGCCCAACTGGCCATGTGGGCCCGTGCGCCGGCGCCATCTGTAACGTTGACCGCGTCAACCCGGCCGCGCAGATTGGCAACACGCGCCACGACACTGCCGCCATCCGCGGTCAGGCCCGGCGTGGTCTCAGCGGTAACCGCAAATGTGCCTTCGGCAAGACGCTGGCCCAACAGCGACGGCGCGGCGTCGGCCGGGTCTGCGTCGCGTTCTGATTCAACCGGGCGGGGGGCCTCGGTCATGGCGCCTCCTCGAAGCTCTGGGTCCTTGGCGCGAAATCCAGAAGCCTGATGTCGCGTCTGTTTTGTGGCCCCCAACCTATGCGGCAGTGCACCCAACGGCAAGGCCGAACGGCGCGGTGACTGGGGCGGCGTGCTAATGTGGCGTCCATAATGCGCAGGGCAGATCGGAATTGGCGTCGCCGACTGGTACTGGCCGTGGTCGCGGCCGGGGTGACGCTGTCTCCTTCGGTTGCCGGGGCGCGTGCCCAGAGTGATGTCTTGCAGGCGCCGATCGGCGGCGGTTCATTTGCTACTGCGTTGCCCGGGTTGACCGATCTAAACAGGGCGCAGTTCGCCCGCGGTCGCCGCTTGTTTCGTCTCAACTTTGCCGTCGCACCCGCGTCGCGCGCCCGTATGGCGGGTCTTGGGCCACTCTACAACCGCGAATCCTGTGCCGGTTGCCATGTCCGAGGCGGTCGCGGTCGCCCGCCGGTTGCGGGCGAGGTACGACTAAAATCCATGGTTGTGCGCCTGAGCCAACCGGACGCGGGCCAGGCTCGCCGCGGCCACCCAATCTATGGCGCCCAAATCCAGGACAAGGGCATCCTGGGTGTGCCCCAGGAAGGCAGGATTACGATCCACTATGATGAATTGTCCGGCCGTTTTCCGGATGGCATTGGTTATCGATTACGTATGCCGCGCTATGGGGTGACTCATCTCGCCCATGGGCCGCTCGGCGTGCCGACGCGGCTGTCAGGTCGGGTGGCGCCGGCCGTCGCCGGGCTCGGCCTTTTGGAAGCCGTCGATGAGGCGATCGTAATCGCCTGGGCGGATCCGGATGATGCCGATGGCGACGGTATTTCGGGGCGCCCAAATTGGGTGCCGGAGCCGGCGACGGGACGCCGAACCCTTGGCAGGTTCGGCTGGAAGGCGCAAGGGAGCGTGCTGCCGGCGCAAGTCGCGGCTGCTTTCAACCTGGACATGGGGATCACGTCATCACTGTTGCCGCGACATATGTGTACCCCGGCGCAAAGCGCGTGCCGCAAAGCGGCGGGCAATGGTCCGCCCGAGCTGAGCGATCGGCAATTGGCGGACGTCCTCGCTTATTTGCGTCATTTGGCGCCGCCGCCACGCCGCCACCAAACCGTGCCGGCGGTGCGATCGGGCGCGGACTTGTTTCGCCGCGCGGGGTGCGCGGCCTGTCACCGGCCGACTCTCCGGGTTGCGGCCGATGTTACCCTTGGCCCGCGTGGCGGACGGTACATCGCGCCCTATACCGATCTACTGTTGCACGATATGGGCGCCGGTCTGGCGGATGGACAGCAGATGCACCAAGCCGGCGGGCGCGAGTGGCGGACAGCGCCGCTATGGGGGCTTGGCGCGGTGCCGCGGGTCAATGGTCACAGCTATTACCTGCACGATGGCCGTGCCCGGTCCGTCCTCGAAGCGATCCTGTGGCACGATGGCGAGGCACGCGGGGCGCGCGACGCCGTCCGTGCGATGACGGCCACCGAGCGCGATGATTTGTTGTGGTTCCTCGACTCATTGTGAGGACCACGGGCGGTTTCTTGCCGCTATTGTCATGGCGTTGACGTACGCGCACGAAACCGTGATCCCGGCTTGTCGGGTGGGCGGGTCGGCCCTAATTGTCCGTCATTGAAATCGGCGTGTCATCAGCGACCGACAACATGCGAGAGAGATCAACGAAAGGGAGCCCAAACCATGCACCGCCTGATCTTTGGCGTTCTTGCAGCATGCTTTTTCATAGGCCCGGCCTGGGCCGGTGGACCGGTCAACGAAACCTTTTTTGGGACGGCGATCGATGGCTACGATCCGGTTGCCTATCACGTGGATGGACGCCCTGTTGAGGGCAGTTCCGACATTACGCTCGAATGGATGGACGCGAATTGGCGCTTCGCCAGCGCGGAAAACCGCGATCTGTTCGCTGGGGACCCGCAAAAATATGCCCCCGCCTATGGCGGCTATTGTGCCTATGGCGTGTCGCAGGGCGTGAAGGTCGACTTCGATCCCGAAGCGTGGCGCATCGTCGATGGCACCCTGTATTTGAACATTACCAAGGACGTGCAAAAGCGCTGGGAGATGGATATCGACACCTATATCGCCTTGGCCGACAAGAAATGGCCCGAGCTGAAAGATCAATAGAAGAAGTTGATCAATCGCGGCGGCGGTGTGAAATCGGCGTGACACACCGCCACCGAACGCGTCCCGGGGAAATGTGCGCGCTGGGCCATCGAACTGACCACAAAGGCCGCGTATTGTCCCATTTCTAGGGCTGGCCGGCGCCGATTGCCTGCATATATCAATGTTTATGCTGCCCTTGGCCCGCGGTCCGATCGATTGCGGCGGAATTGAGCGCGAATAGGCGGCAACGTCGGCTGACGCCGGCGGCATTGTGGGTTTATTGGGAGGTTGGAACAGGCTATGGACAAGGACTCGCTGGCCTCAATCCGGACCGAAATCATGCAATTGCATGACGCCATGCAAGGCTTCCGGCGCGAGTTGGCGGCGATCCGTCATCCGGCAACCGACGACGATCGTTTTCGGACCATGGCCGAGCAGCTGGACGCCATAGTGCAGGGCACCGAGGAAGCCACCGAGACTATTCTGCAATCGGTTGAAAATATATGCGGCTTGATCGACGAGAAACGCGCCGACTTGGAGCAAATTGCGGAGTCGGAGTGGCTCAATAAGTTTGACGATCTATCGAACGATATCTTCCAGGCCTGCGCGTTCCAGGATTTGACCGGTCAACGTATTACCAAGGTTGTGAATTCCTTGAAGTTTGTTGATACCAAGCTCAACGACTTGGTCGATCTTTGGGGTCGCGCCAGCATGCTGGCGGAACCGGTTCACGAACAAACCGACGATCGCCCGGAAGGCGAGCGGCTAGAGGGCCCGGCCCTGGCGGGCAAGGGCGTAAGCCAAGACGATATCGACAAGATGTTCGACTGACACGTGGGCCGTGTCGACCGTGTTGTCGCACCTACTCAATACCGCGTTTCGCGCCATCTTCCAGGCAACGCAATGCAATGACGTTGAATGCCGGTACGGGTTGCCGGAATCCTTTTAGTGAAAGCGCGCCGATGGGTTCGGTTTCCGCGATATCGGAAACCGCCACCTGGACCCGTTGACTGATCAAGATTTGGCCAGCCTTGGCCTCGTCGCACAGTCGCGATGCCAGATTTGTCACCGGACCAATGGCGGCGTAGTCCACACGACCCTCAAACCCGATCTGACCGAGCGTCGCATAGCCCGCGGCGACACCGACGCCGAAGCCGAGATCGTCGCCCTGCGCGCGCCATCGCTCGGTGAGGTCGTGAACACGCGTGCGCATGGCGTTGGACAGGCGGACGGCGCGCGCCGGCGGATCGGGGCATGGCAACGGGTCGTTGAAATAGACCATGACGCCGTCGCCCGCAAACCGCTCCAACGTTGCTTCATACTCGAAAATCAGCGCGCCGATCGCATGGTGATATTCTTTCAGCACCGCCATCAGCCGCTCCGGTTCAACCGAATCCGAGAACTTGGTAAAGCCGCGTAAATCGGCAAACACAACGGTGATTTCGCGGCGATGGCTCTCAAGGAACTGGTCATCGCCTGTCGAAACGATCAAGTTGGCCAGCTGCGGCGCGATAAAGCGTTTCAGACGACCGATCCGCTCTATCTCAACGACCTGCGCGTCGACGCGTTGTTCCAGCGTTTGGTTCCATTCGGCGAGCTTGGCGGACGCCGCTTCGAGCTTTGTGTTGGCCTGTTGCAACTCTCGCGTGCGGTCCTCGACAGTCCGTTCAAGGCCGGCGTAGACACTTTCCAGGCGTGTAGCCATGTCGTTGAAGGCGTTGGCGACAATCTCCAATTCGTCACCGGTCTTCACCGCGATCCGCTGATTCAGCGCACCGGCGCCAAGTCGCGTCGCCCCGTGCCGCAAAATCTCAAGCGGACGCAGCACTTTGCGCGTGATGAGATGGCTCGCCAAGAGTGCCGGCGCCATGCCGGCAAGCAGCAACAGAAATGTGCGGAATACCGACCGGAGGAGCGGCGCATAGGCTTCAGCAATGGGCTGCTCGACCAGGACAGCCCAATCGAGATCAGGTACCGGCGCAAAAGCCGCAAAGATGCGTTCGCCGACCAAGTTCTTTTGAATCGCAGGTTGGATGGTCACGCCCGCCAAGGCGGCTTTGATCTGACCAAGGTCGGCGAGATTGCGCTTTTGCAAAACCAGACTGAGGTCGGGGTGCGCGATCAAATCGCCTTTGTTGGAGACCACATAGGCATAGCCGTTCCGACCGACCGATATATCGACAACCACATCGCGAATGTATTTGAGGCTTACTTCCGCGATCAGCACGCCTTCTATTTGCCCGACAAACCATTCAATGGGCACGGCAATGCGCATATAGGGTTCCGAATCGCGGACGAAATAGACCGGGCCATGGAAATGCGCGCCCTGATTGGCCGTCGCGAAGGCCCCGTCGGCCGCGTGATTAAGACTGTCTTGCGGGTTGACCAGATCGACCCGTGACACGCGCGCGATCTCGTGCCCGTTTCGGTCGGCGGCGACCACGTTTGTCACCGCCGGGGCAATTTTGAGGAGTTTGAGCAGCTGAAAGCGAAAGGTGGGCGTAAACCCGTTGGCGACGGCGTCCGCGCTTTGTGCCGTCGCCGCCATCGCCTTTTCGATATCGCTTACAAACTGGCGAATTTTGAATGCCGCGGCGCGCGAGGTCTCGGTTTGCAGGGCGGCAATGTTGGCGACATTCTCGCGATAGCTGAAATACAGCTCGACCGCCGCGCTCACGGCAAGCCCACTGGCGACCAGCAGAAACGCCAAAACAAATGTGCGGCGTAGTAGCCGCCCGCGCGGTTGCGCGTCAGATTGCGCTTGGCGCATTCTATTCGTGCGCCACAATCTCCTCAGCGGCGGCAATGATCGGCGCGCTCGAGACCAACGGGTCTGGCGCCAACACCTCGTCAGGGTTCATTGGGCGCTGTCCCCAATAGCCGCGAACAATGCCCGCTTTATCGACCAGAAAAAACGACGGCCGCGCAAACAAGCGCTTCGATTTTCCCTCGTAATAGCCGACACCAAATGCCTGAACGGTGTCGCCATCCGGGTAGTCGCTCAAAAGCGGATAGGGCAACCGCAATGAATCCGCGAACGCCGCCTGGGAATAGGCGTGATCCATCGAAATGCCGACAATCTGAATTTCCAGGGCTTCAAACTTTTCAAAATCGTCGCGGCGGGCTTCCAGATTTGCGGTGCAGGTTGGGCCCCAGTCGGTGTGGTAAAACTCGATCAACACCAACTTCTTGCCGCGAAAATCGCTGAGCGCGATTTCACCGCCAGTCGTCGCCGGCAGTTTGAGCTCTGGTGCGGGTTCGCCAACCTTGATCGGTTCCGCCTGTGCGGCCGTAAGGGCAACAACGACGGCGAAGACGGCGCAACCGACACGTCTGGCCCACTGTTTCCAAATTGGCATGGGTCCGTCCTCGATCTGATTTCTCAATCATAGCGTTTTCAACGCATGATTTCATCCGCTTGGTAAATCACTTCGCGCGGGATCTCGACGCCAATGGTCGCGGCGGCCTTAAGGTTCAATACAAACGACAAGGCCTGATCGACTTCGACCGGCAGCAACCCGGCATCCGCGCCATGCATGATCTTGTCAACCAAGCGCGCCGCTTGCCGGCCCGCGGCGGTGCCATCGCCGCCATAGCTGGCGACGCCGCCCTCCTCGACATAGAACGCGGTATCGAACATGGTCGGGATGCCCCGTTGTGTGCCCGCCTCGAGGACGAATCCCGGAATATTCAAGTCGACATCGCGCGGTGCCACGACGCCATCAATATCGTTGCTGCTGATCTTGGCGATCCGGTCGCGCGCCTCGTCCAATGCGGTCAGCGGCATGCCAACAAACACCAGATCCAGCCGCCGCGCCTCTTCCTGATAGCTTGCTGCTTTGTCGACGTGGTAGGGATTGTTCTTGTTGTATGGAAATAGAATCCGCTTCAATCCCGGAACCATTTCGGCGAACAGCTGCAAGCGTTTGCCGCCCACCACATTGTTCAGATCCGCGACGCCCGTGGTGTTGCGCCCGGGCCGGGCGTAGGAATCGACTACGCCTTGGCCGACCGGATCACCGACGCCTTCAAAAACGATTGGATGGGTCGACGTTGCCTGCTGCGCGGCCTTGGTCTCGGGTTCACCGATGGTGAACAGCATGTCGACGCCACGATCGACCATTTGACGGGCCGCCGCGGGCAATTCAGCTATGTCGCCCTGGGTAAAACGCACCCCCACGACGAAGTCTTCGTTTTCCTTGTAGCCCAGGCGTTCCAAGCCCTCAATCAGCCCCACGACTGCCGGCGTCGCGCCCCACGACGCGGTAAGGACGCCGATGCGATACGGCGTTCCGCTGGTTTGGGCGCCGACCTGCGCCGGCGCCGGCAACAGCAAAGCGATCAACAAGATGGGCCAATGCCGACGCATTGTTCCGGCTACCAGCCGCGCTGCGCGGCGGCGACGTAGGCCTGGTAGTCTTCTTCCAAGATGAATCGATCGGCGAGCAGGGCCGCGGCCGCACCTTCCACGCGCCGCACATAGTCTTCGCGGCCGGGGTAGCGCCGCGCCAGCTCCTCCGGCGAGAACGGTTCGAACGTGCCGCCGATCCACGGATACGGATTTGAATAATCGTAGTCTGGATCGAGCCCGGCATAGACGCCCAGGGGCGCGCCGACGGTTTGGCCGTTCGGCAATTCCGTCGGCATGTGGGGCAAGCGAATGCCACCTTTGACGTTGCCATCGGCATCCGTGGCATAGGCCATGCTGCCGTCGGGATCGATCGCACCTTCAAGGTATTTGGGCGCCGGTGGCAACTTGTCCGATTTGATCCATTCCGCCAGATTGTGCAACTTTGCCTTAAAAACGGGCCGAAAACCGACCGGATTTTGGCGCCTTGCACCCATTTGTCGCAAGCTGGCGATTTCGGGCGAAATGTGGGCGACGCCGGCCATCTCATATTGCCTGAAATTGGGCGAATCGTGGCGGGTCAGGTGGCTCTGGAATCCCGCCACGTCTGATTCGGTCAAAAGTGAAATAAATTTGCCATCACTCGGCAGCGGATCATCGCAGAGCTCGAGTGCCGAAAACCTTGGAATGGTGGGGCCGGGCGGTGGACGCGGCGTGCTGTCGTTATTGAGCACCAAACAGCCGACATGGACGCCGGCAAAAATGCCATCATAGATGGCCTCATCGTTCGCTTCGCGATTGTCGCCGCGGCGCATGAACTCAAGCAACAGCGAGCCGGTTTGTGACTGACCGAAAGCGATCGTCCATGCCACCGGCTCTGGCGCAAACGACAAATCGCTATGCAACACGCTTGGGTCACGCAAAAAACGCGCGGCGTCTTTGATGATCTCGTAGCCATCGCGGCCGTCTTCGATCATGCCGTACTCGGCGCCCAACTCTTCGGTCACCATGCGCGACCATTGGACAGCTAAATAAACATAGCCTTCGCGCCTGAGATAATCGCTGAAAATTATGTCGCCGACATAATAGATCTTTCTCCCGCCGAAGGGCGCCGTTTGTTCCGTATATGCGTGGAAGTCTGCGGAATTGACGACATCGACAAATCCGAAGCCGTTGGGGTCGCGATCCGGATACATCAGTGTGATCGGCACGCGATAGCGACCGGTTGTGCCGTCGGCGCGTGTGACCGTTCCCTCCATGTCACCCGTGGCCCAGACATATTCGCGGCCGCCGAACGTCCCCATGGTGCCCGATGACTCCACGACCACGCGCGTGACCGCAGATTGTGCGTGTAGTGACCACACCAAAATGACCGTCGCGCATGCGATTGACAGGGCGTTCACAAAGCCGTTGGTCCTCTGCCGGTGTGTCACGATGCGAAGCCTTTTCAATTGTCCGGCCCTACCAGCACGCGCTGCGCGGCGGCGACGTAGGCCTGGTAGTCTTCTTCCAAGATGAATCGATCGGCGAGCAGGGCCGCGGCGGCACCTTCCACGCGCCGGACATAGTCTTCGCGGCCGGGGTAGCGCCGCGCCAGATCTTCCGGCGAGAAGGGTTCGAACGTGCCGCCGATCAACGCGTAGACATTTTGATGCCCCAGGAAATCCCAGTCTATGCCCGCATAGACGCCAAGGGGTGCGCCAACGTTCTCGCCGCTCGGTAAGACGGTCGGCATGTGCGGCAGACGCACGCCACCAGAGACATTGCCATCGTCGTCCGCTGCAAACGTGAACTGGCCGTCGTTCTCGACCTTCCCATCGATGCGCCGTGGGTCCGGCGGGGCCATGCCCGTATCAATCCAATCCACGAGGTTGCGCAGCATCGCTTTGCAAACCGGCCTGAAACTGATCGGGTTTTGTCGTTTCGCGCCGGTTTGCCCTAGGCCAACGAGGTCTGGCGGAATATGCGCGACGCCGGCCAGCTCATATTGGCGAAAACTGTCCGGCGTTCGATCGTGGCGAACCGCGCGCGCGAGGTGCGCCACTTCTGATTCCGTAAGAATCGAAATGAGTTTGCCATCGGTGGGAAACGGCCCGTCGCACAGGGCCATTTCGTGGAATGTCGGGTTTTCGGGCCCGGGTCCGACCCGAGGCGTCGCATTGTTGTTGAGCACCAGGCAGCCTTCCTGACCGACAACCAAGATGCCATCGAAGACAAGCGACCGATCGGCGCGTCGATTGTGACCTTCGCGCAGAAATTCCATTAGGAACGACGCGGTTTGCGAAAGCCCAAAGCCGACAACATTGCCAACGGCCATGGGCGCGGTTGGCAAGCCGGTCTCGAATTCATCCAAATTCCGTAGCAGGCTCGCCGCGTCTTGAATGATCGCGTATCCGTCGCGGCCGTCTTCGATCACACCGTAATCGGCGCCCAATACCTCGGTCACCATGCGCGACCATTGCACGGCTAAATAAATATATCCTTCGCGCCTGAGATAATCGCTGAACAGGGTGTCGCCGACATAGTAGATCTTCCGGCCACCGAAGGGCGCCGTCTCTTCTGTGTGGACCCAGAAATCCGCGGAATTGACCACGTCGACAAATCCGACACGATTGGGGTCACGATCCGGATACATCAGTGTGATGGGCACGCGATAGTGCCCCGCGGTGCCGTCGGCGCGGGTGACCGTCCCTTCCATGTCGGCAGTGACCCAGACATATTCGCGGCCGCCGAACGTCCCCATGGTCCCTGATGAGTCCACGACCACGCGCGTGACCGCGGCTTGGGACGATGTTTGCCAAGCCAAGGTCGACAACGCCAGGCACAGCACCAGCACCAAAAAACAAGGACCTTTGTGATAGGAGCAAAGCCGATCCATGCGCCCTCCCGCCGCCAATCATATCGCCAGCGAAAATAAAGTTTAGCGATCGTCGGGTGATTCGTCAGCCCATCAATACGGCCGGCGCTTATCGTCCTGACCGGTGGCGCCAGTCGTCGGCGGTACGACCCAGGGCATCCCGCCTTATGACGCGAGCGGTAGGCAGGCCGGGCCGATTGGTTCGAAATGCTTATAGGTCAGGATGAATTCCTGGTGGCCGAGTGACTCCGAACAGGTTTGCGCGCCGGCGACCACGTCTTTGATGCGGTCGAAGACCTCTTCGCCGACCTCGTCCAGGGTCGCGGCGCCGTTCAGAATGCGGCCGGCGTCCACATCCATGTCATCGGCCATGCGCTGATAGGTGTCTGGATTGGCGCACACCTTAATCACCGGCGCGATCGCGGAGCCGACGACGGAACCGCGGCCGGTGGAAAACAAAATCACCTGGGCGCCGCATGCGATTAGTTCGGCGATTTCCGCGTTGTCGTTGATGTTCGGAAAACCGTAACGGGGTTCGCCGTCGGGGATCACGTCGAGCAGATACAGGCCGCTGGCCGGCGGCGCGTCGCCGGGTTTGAGCAAACCGCTGATCCGGCCGCGGCCGCTCTTGGCATAGGCGCCAAGGGATTTTTCCTCGATGGTGGTCAGGCCGCCTTCTTCGTTGCCGGGCGAAAAGCTCGGATATCCCATGGTGCGGTAATAGGCGGCGGTCTTTTCCATGCAGCGCAGTATCTCGCGCGCAAGGTCCGGGGTTGCCGCGCGCTCCGCCATATACCCTTCGCAACCCAACAGTTCGCCGGTTTCCTCGAATATGCCCGCGCCGCCTGCGGCGATCAGCAGGTCGAATGCGCGGCCCATGGCGGGGTTGGCGGTTAGACCACTGGTGGCGTCAGAGCCGCCACAGATCGTCCCGACGACCAAATCGCTGACGGTCGCCGCCACGCGCGGGGTTTCGGCAAAATCGCGCAGGGTTGCCGCGACCCAGGCCGCGCCTTCGTCGATGGTGCGCCGCGTGCCGCCGCTGTCCTGTATCACGACCGTTTCGACCGGGCGGCCGGTGCGCCGCACTGTTTCGGCCAAGCCAAAGCGATTAAAGCCTTCGCAGCCGAGTGAGACCATCAACGCCGCGCCAACATTGGGATGGGTACACAGTTTCTGCAGCATGCGAAACGCGTATTCGTTGGGATAGCAGCCCGGAAAGCCGATGACGTGTACGTCTTGGTCGGCAAATCGCGCGGCGATCGCGCGCGCCACGTGATGCGCACATTCGACCAAATAGACGATCGCAACCACGTTTCGAATTCCTTTGCCGCCGTCTTGGCGCTGATAGGCGTCGAAAGTCCAGATGCCCTGGGTCATGAACGCGCGTCCTCATGTTCGTGCACGGCACCGTCCAAGTAGTCGCTCTTGAGATTGTGACTGTGCACATGCTCGCCGGCAGCGATAGGCTGCGCAGCTGAGCCGATCGGTGCACCGTACTTCAAGATCTTTGCGCCGGTCGCGATGGCATGTAGAGCAATCTTGTGACCCAGCGCGATGTCGGTAGCCGTGGTGATGGTGTAGGCCCCGACGGTGACAACAGTGCCGGCCGGCAGGGCGCCGGTGGCGACGCCGATATTGTCTTCGCTGGCCAAATGCAAAATCTGCGCGCCGGTCCCGGCCTGAGGCGCTGTGTTGTTCGAATCGGTCACAATTTGCTCCACATGATGAGACGGGGCGACGATAAGCGAAGGCGGCGGCGCTCGCAATTGACACCGCGCACATGGCTTCTGGTCGTGGCCGCGCTGGCCATGGGGTGCGCCGATAGCCGGCCATCGACGCCGCGCGTGCGTCCGCCGGAACCTGGTTTTTGCGTCTTGTCGGACGACGAGATTTTGCGCCATCTGCTGCGCATTGACGTGCCAAGTTATACCTCGGCGAGCGCGGCGGCGACGATGGTGGGCGGCACGGCCTATGTGTTGACCAATCGGCACAACCTGCCCGCGACACCGGATTTGGCGCAGATCACGGTCAAGACAGCCGCGCTGCGCCTCTTGCCTGTGCGGCGCATTGTGGCGGCCGGGGTCGATTATGGTCAGGTCGACGGTTTGGGCCCGGCAACCGATTTCGCCGTATTGGAAGTCACCGACATTGCCGCGTTGGCGCCGTTGTCCTTATTGCCTGATGGCGGCTACCAGGGCCCGGTCGTCGTGCCCCACTACGGTGATCGTCGCTATACGGTATCGCGCGGTCGCCAATGGCGCGGCGCCGGCGATTTTGATCGGCTTGATTTGGCTTTGCCGTTTGGCGCGTCGGGGGCGCCGGTGATTACCTGCGACGGCCAAATCGCCGGGCTCTACACGGCGCGCGTCATCGCGGAAGATTGGCAACGCGCCGGATTTCAGGGTGTGTCGACACCAGCCGCGTTCGTCCGCGCGGCCCTAAGCACCGCTAACCGAGAAAACGATTGATCGGATGCTGGAACGTGTCCTGATGGTGCAAAATCGCGTCAAGCACACCGGTGCCGGTGAATCGCCGAGAATCATATTGGCATAGCGCGACCACCGGATAGCGGCGGCCGAGGCGCCGTTCATAGCGCGCTTCGAACGCCATCAGATCCGCTTCCGCGATTCCCAAATCCGGCGCCCAGGCCATATCGCCCAAAACGCGCAGCAGCGACGCGCCGCCTGTGAAGATCTCGTGAAACCGGCGTTCCAGGAATTCGTATAACGCGTCGAGATCATCGGTGCCGCTTTCGACCATCAAAAGGCGATCGGCCAGGTCGGTCTCAAGCTCCGGGCGCGTTGCTCGGCAGGAGTCAAGTATGCTCTGTTGTGCCGGTTCGTTGGCGATCAGCAAGCAATGCTGGCGCGCGGCCAGCCCGCCAACCAGAAATGGCACCGAGAGTTTGAGACGACCGAAATCGCTTCTGTAGACCGAGCCCAAATGGCTACCCGGGGTGAGCTGCAACCCCTCCAGGTCGACCATCAGCGTGCGCATGTTCGCATGGTGTTGGCCATTAACCGCGCCGCCACCCTCTTGGGTCATGAAGGCAATCAGGTCCTGCCGCCGAAAACGGCGTTCGCGCTTGGCGCCGACGCGCAAGCAATTCAACGCACCGGCGTTGGTCCAGCGGCGCAACGACACTTCGCTGACTTTCAAAAAGGCCGCAGCCTGTTTGATGTTGAGCAGTTCGTCTTCCATGTCATGGGCGGTTTAGAACCGCCATTTATTTGTCTTTGATTATCGATATTAGTCACAAGCCCGTGACAGGACAAATCCGAAGCTTGCCCTTGTCGGCATTTGTTTGCCGGCGATGTCTGGCGGACTTGGTCGCGGATCGCGGTCACGGCGCGTCACGACATAGTGACCCAGGGTGACCGGTCGTTATTTGCCAGACTCCCCTGCCCATGGATCATCATTGATGATCCTGAATCACCTTTGTTGATATTTGTGATCAGAAATGAATAACAATGATCTATGGGGGACCAAATGGACAGGGACGTTTGTCGGGGGGTCGGATATCGCGGATGGATGCGCGCGTTGATGTGCGGGACGGCAATGGCGACATGCCTGGCGGCGCTGCCCGCCGCCGCGGAAGAACTTGACGATTTGCGGCGCCAACTCGAGCAAGCGCTGGAGCGCATCGAGACTTTGGAGAGACAGCAGTCGCAAACCACGGACGATGTGCGCGAAACCCAGGAACGCGTGAATGAAACCCGCAAGCGCGTGCAGGACGTCGAATTGCCGCCACCGCAGCGGGCCGATTCAATCGATGACGTGCGGCGCAAGCGGATGATGACCGACAGTCGCATCGACATCGAAGACCGGGTGTTGAGCCAGTTCTTGGACTACGAGCCGGCCGTGCGTGCGCCTGCGACGCCGGTGAGCCGCGTGACGACCCAACAAAATTATGTCACCGGCGGTGATTTTCCGGGCTCCTACAAATTGCCCGGCACCGACACGTCCTTGGCCATCTATGGTTTCGTGAAAGGCGACTTCGTCCACAATTTCTCGGCGCGGCGGAACTTCCCCAGCCTTCTGTTCACCTCGACCATTCCGGTTGACGGATCGGCGGGCTCAGGGCGCACGGGCGACACCAATTTTCGCGTCAACGCGTCGCAGATCAATATCGAGACCCGGACACCGACAGAGCTTGGCGAGTTAAAGACCCATTTCCAGTTCGACTTCTTCAACAGCGACCAATCGGCCGGCGGCGGCGAGGAAAACTCGGCCAACGAACTGATTGCCGGCTTGCGCCTGGCCTATGGCAAAATCGGCAATTTGACCATCGGTCAGGATTGGACCGCGTTCATGAACCTGGCCAGTTATCCGGAGACGGCTGATTTCGAAGGGCCGAATGCGGAGATTTTCTCGCGTGTGCCTCAGATCAAGTGGTCCGACACCCTGACCAAGGGGTGGAGCTATGAAGTTGGCCTCGACAATCCGTCGGGCAATTTCGAAACCAACCTGACCAACGCGGCCGGCGCCACGATTCCCCTGGCAGACATCGAGGACACGACTTTCCCGACCCTGGTTGGCAATGTCCGAACCGAGGGCGATTGGGGACATTTTCAACTGTCAGGCCAATTGCGTGAAATTGCCTATGACATCGATACCACCGTTGGCACCAACAGCAGTTTCGCGTTCCTCAATCAACGCAGCGACAGCGCCGTCGGCTGGGGCTTGGCGGCCTATCTGCAGTTCTTGGATCCGATCGGCCTGCACCCGAACGACAAGCTGACCCTGCTGGGCGCCTATGGCGACGGCATCCGCTACATCATCGACACCGGTCTTCTGGCCAAGGGCACCGACGGCGGCATCAATCCGGCCACGGGCGAACTGGAAACGGAAGAGCAGTTTGCCGCCATGGCCTGGTATCAACATTGGTGGACCAACACAATTCGCTCAACGGTCGTCTATGGCTTGGTCGAAACCGACCCGCTGCCGTTTCAGCCGGCGAATCATTTCAAGCGCAGCCAATATCTGGTCGGCAACGTGTTTTGGAGCCCTTGGCCCCGGGTCAACTTGGGCATCGAGGGTCAATATGGCGAATTTAAGCAGAACAACGGCCGCAACGGCGAGGCGTACCAAATACAGGCAACCGGTGTGTTTCTCTATTGACCGGCTGCCGGCCCGACGCCGCAGGCACCTCCCTCGGCGCGTGGTTGCGGGGGCGTTGCGACCGTCCCCGCGCACTTGAGCGGCGCCTCTCGCCGCCGCTCATGCGACCTCCACCTTTGGGCCCCGTACGCGCGGGGCCCTTTTCTCTCGGCCACGATGTTTCGTAAATCCCGGAGTCCGTTGTTGGCGCGGTCAGCTGCCTTCCGCACGCCAGGCCAACATCAAGCCACCCAGCAGCAGTATCAACAGCAACCAGGCGGGCATCAGTGTAACTTGGCGCAGACCTGAGACCAAATAATGTTTGTTGGCCAGCAAACCAATCCAGCCGCGGCCGGTCGTCGCGCGATCGGTCGCGACGCGACGGATATCCGGCGTCGATTGCTCGCTCAGCCAGGTCACCGCGCCCCCATTGGCGCTGGCAAGCGGGGCCAAATGCGCGTCGGTTGTACGCACATCTGCCACCTCGGCCGGATTTGCGGCGCCGACCACCACGGTTTCAGATTGATCGCCATGGTCCAATCGATAGAGACCCGGCCGATCGACTGTGATGGACGCCGTGGCGGCGCCGTCGTCGGTGGCAGACAGCGTGACTTCTTGGCTGCTGCCGTCGGGCGCGGTCACTGTCACCGGTCCAGAGACCGCGGCCAGACTGCGTCGATCAATCCGCAGCGTTTCGCCGTCGACTCGCGCCACGAGCGCCTCTTCTTCGAGATCGGGTTCCTTCATTAACCAGTGCACCAGGCGACGCAGCAAGTCGGCTTGTGGCCCGCCACCGTCAACGCCACGCGCCCACAGCCAAGACTGGTCCGACAACAGCTGGGCGATGCGCCCCTCGCCGACACGATTGAGCGCCAAGATCGGCCGCTCTTCCGGATCCTGTAGCAAGACCGTGCCGTCGACGACGCGGGCCTCGATCAGGCGGAACCAGCGGCCCCAACCCGGTTGGTCGCCGTCGCCGCTGCGGCCGCCATCCAGGTCGCCGGTCACCGGATGTCGTCGGCCCTCGACCGTCAGGGCTGGCCGGAACCCTCGCTCAAGGACCCGCCCCGTCGGTTGGCCCGGCAGAATGGCCCGTAAAGGTGTCGTGGCCAGGCTAAGTTCGCCGGAAAAAGCCACCCCGGCGGTATCGAGGACGGCGCCGCCGTTGAGCACATAATCGACCACATTGCCCAGATACAACATCGGCAAGATGCCGCGCCGGTGATAGCGATCGAAGATGATCAGGTCGAACTCGTTGAGGTTGGCGGCAAACAGCTCAGTGGTGGGAAAGGGAATCAGAGACAGCTCGCGCACCGGCGTCAGATCTTGCTTGTCCGGCGGCCGCAAAATCGTGAAATGGATCAAATCCACGGACGGATCGGCTTTCAGCAAATTGCGCCAGGTCCTCAGGCCCGGGCTCGGTTCGCCAGAGACCAGCATGACGCGCAATCGGTCGCGGACCCCGTTAATGACCGCGGCGACCCGGTTATTATCCAGCGTCAGTTCGTCGCTGCCGCCTTCAACGGAAAACTCCAAGGCGGTGGTACCAGCGTGTTCAATGACGTACGACAATTCCGCGGTCTCACCGACCGCCACGCGGGTCGAGGAGGTCGTGCCATTGTCCGCGCGCACCGTGATCTCGACCGGTTGGCCATGGTTGGCCGGGTCGTCGACGCGCACGGCGATGCCGACGCGATCACCAACAATTCCGTAGCTCGGTGCCTTTTCGATGAGTAGGCGTCGATCAATCTCGTCGCGCGCCCCGGTCAGCAGCACATGCAGCGGCCCACTAAGGGGCAACTTGCCATCATCGGGGATGTCGTGCACTTGGCCATCGGTGATGACAATCGCACCGGCAAACCGTTCGGTCGGAACGTCGGAAAGGGTGTTTGTTAGCGCTTCGATCAGCCGGGTTCCGTCGCCGACACCTGAATCCGCGACGCGCACCGTCCGCAGCTCTAGTTCGCGTTCGCGTCCCAGGCGCTCTGCGACTTGCGTCGCGGCCGCTTGGGTCCGTTGCCTGCGTGCGCCAATCGACTGGCTGGTGCTTTCGTCGATCACCATGACCGCGACATCGGACAATGGCGTGCGACGTTCGTTAAAGAACGTTGGATTGAGGAGCGCCAGGGTCAGTGCGGCCATGACCACTGTTCGCCATATTGTGCCGGGCACGCGCTTGGTCAGGCCGAACAAAATCAATACAGCGGCCGCGGCCGCCAGCATGCCAATGAGCGCCAGCGGAACGAGAGGGGCGAATTCGATTCCGCTCATCTAATCTTCGAACGCCGTGTCGTCGTCGTCCTGGCCCAAGCGGCGCAGTATCGACGGAATGTGGACTTGGTCGGCCTTGTAATTGCCGGTCAGGGCGTACATTGCCAAATTCACCCCGACCCGATAGGCGAATTCGCGCTGACGCTCACCACCGGGTACCACCGGCATCAAAGGCTCACCATAGCGGTTTACTGCCCAGGCACCGGCCCAATCGTTGCCGCCGATGATCACCGAAGAAACACCATCATTAATGTCGCCCTCGTAGCGTTCAACCCATACCTGGTTGCTGTTCCAACGACCAGGAAACGAGTCGAGCAAGTAGAACGCTTGGGTGAGCGCATGGCCGCTGGGGATCACGGTCAGCGGCGGAATATTCAGGCCGTTCAACAAACGGCTGAGTGGGCCACTTTGCGGCGTCGTCGAGGCCATTCGGTCGATCGGCGACTGATCCCGGGTATCAAACACAATCATACCGCCGGTCCGAAGGTAGTCGTCGACCCTTCGTAACACCTGTGGTGTCAGGCTCTCCGCATCTTCGATGACCGGCCAATAAAGCAGTGGATAGAAGGCCAAATCATCGGTTTCGATATCCAGTGCGACCGGGTCTCCTGGCTCCACCGCGGTGCGTTGGCGCAATACGGCCGACAGGCCAACCAAACCATCTTGGCTCAATTGATCGGTGGTCGGATCGCCGGTCACGACGTAGGCCAGCCGGGTCTGTTGCGTCACACTGACCGCAGCCTGTTCGTCAAGCTCCGCTTGTGCCAGCGTCGGCGTCGGCCACCCCATCATGCCGACGAGCACGCCACCAACCAAAAGTGAACTCGCGGCCTGGCGCGCCTCAGGTCGCGGCAGGCCTATTTCACCGCGCAGCAAAAAGGCGACACCCATGTCGATCAAAGCCAAAACAAACGCGGCCACCAGCAGCCAACGTCCGATACGGATTTCCCCGCTGCGGCCATAGACCGTGCGCGCGACCCCGGACGGCAGTGTCGCGTGCGCCGCCATTGTCTCGATGCCGGCGCTCAGATTGACGGCCTGACGGTCGTCGCCGTGGCCATAGAACCCAGGTGGGTGCGTTGGCCCCACCCGCGTCTGCGCGGCGGTTGTTTCCAGCGGTCGCGCCGTCGCCGGGGCAGCTTCCAAGACGCCAAATCCGTCCAGCGCTTCCAGCGCCGCCATCGGCCCGCGCGCGCTGGCGCCCGCGACGCCGACTGAAAGATCGACGATCCGTTTCAGCATGTCGACGAAAAGGCCTGAAATCGCCAGGTTCGACCAATCCGTGTTGGCCGTGATGTGAAACAAAATCAACTGGCCCTGACCGCGTCTGACAGCGGTGACCAGCGGCGTGCCGTCACCGAGCCGTGCCCAGGTTCTCTCGTCCAAATCCAAAGCCGGTTCCGCCAAAACTTGGCGTTCGACGAGTACGTCGTCGGGAATTGCCAGGCCGGCAAACGGCGAATCGTCCGCGAACGGCCGCAGCGGCATCGGTTGATCCCACGACAGCGCGCCACCGAGCGCGCGGCCGCCGCCGACGCGCAGCTTGACCGGCACGAAGTCATCGACGCCTTCGGCAAGTCTCGGACCGGCGAAGCGGACCAACACGCCGCCGCGTTCCACCCAATTTTCCAAGGCGGCGCGGTCATCGCCGACCACCCGTCCGAAATCCGCCAAGATCAGAACGGCAAGGCCGCTTTCCAGCAAGCTGCTGACCGAACCGCGGCGGATCTCATGAAAGGGACTAAGCGCGCGTTCGAGATAGTAGAGATCTGACAGCAGTGGCTGGCCGGATTCAAAACTACCGCCCGAAATCAGGCCGACCGGCCGACGTCGCCAACGCTCGTCCATCAACACCACCGCGCCGGCGCTGGCGTGGCCTTCGATTTCGATGCGCACGACCTCGTTCTGGACCTCGATCGGCACGGACAAAGCTATGTCGGCCATGGCAGCATCATCGGCGAAGCTGATCCGTTCGCGGGTCATCAGGCGCCCGTCAGCGGCGGTCGCGCGGATCCACATTGCCGCGGCGGGCCCCGGATTCGGGCGTATGACTTGCGCCTTCAACCGCGCGCTTTCTGCATCTGGCGGCAGCAATGCCAGTGCCGGATCGTCTCTGTCGGCGGCGTAGTAGCGCACAGGTCCCAGGCGTTGCAGCCGGGCCATCAGGGTCGCCGCCTGCGAATCACCATTGACGACCAGATCATTACCCAGCCAGGTGATTCCAGCGGGACCGTCGATGATGTTTTCGAGATCGGCGTCGGCAATTGCCTCGCTCAACGCCAGATAATCCGGGTGCCAGGGGTGCGGCTGCAGGGCGGCGACAATCTCCTTGGCCTCAGCCGGCGTCGACAAGTCGGAAAGCCGTGGTTTGGCAATGCCATCGTCGCCCGCCGATGGCGCCGGTGTCGTCGTGGCGACAATAACGGCGCGCCGTTCGCGCGCGGCGGCATCCAAAATCTGGTTGGCGGCATCAACATGTTGGCGCCAGTTATGGGCCACGGACCAATCATCATCGATCACCAGAATCATGGGGCCATTGCCCGGCAACCCGGGCGACGGGTTCAGAATCGGCTGGGCGATGGCCAAGATGATGAGCGCGGCAAGGGTCAGGCGCAACAGCAACAACCATGGCGGCGTGCGCACGGGTGTCTCTTCGCTCGGTTTCAAGCCGAGTAGATGAAACAGGGTGAAGGCCAGTCGCTTGGGTGCCGGTGGATAGACGCGCAGAAGCCACCAGATCACCGGCAATGCGGCCAACGCCGCCAGCGCCCAAGGTGTCGCAAACGACAGCGCGCCGAGGCTTAGCATGGGCCGACCCAACGCGCTGTGGGCAAATCGGTCATCAGCCGCGGCGCCCGCTTTCCGAACGTGCGGCCAGCGCCAGATAAATCGTCATGAGGGCCAATTCCGGAGGCCGATCGGTGCTGTGGGTGGTGAATGTCCAGCCGACCTTACGGGCAATATCCGCCAAGCCCTCGCGGTGCGTCCGCACCCGATCTTGATAGGCGGCGCGCACCGACTCGACGCGCCCAATTGTCAATGAGCCCTCGTCTTCCAGCCCTTCGAATCGGATACGTCCGCTAAACGGCAATGTCTCTTCGTCGGGATCGAGGATCTGCATGATATGCCCATGGATGCCGGCCCGCGCGTACCAAGTGACGATGTCGTCGACTTGTTTCAAGGGTGAAAGGAAATCGCCGATCAATGCCACCTGTCCGTGGCCGGGCAACAGCACCTGTGGTGGTATGCTGGCCGACGCGGCACCCGCGTTCACGTCGGCATCTGGCGTGTCGGCGTCGACGCCCAAAAGCTGTGCAAAGCGCCCCAGACTGCTGATGCCGCGCATCGGCCGCCGTCCGTCGCCGAGCAGCGCGATCTGTTCGCCGGCTTGCAGCAACAGCGTCGCCATCGCCAGCATCAGCAGTTGCGCGCGGCGGCCTTTATTGTCGTCAAGGCCGCGCTGGCGATAGCGCATCGATGGCGAGCTGTCACACCACAGCCATATGCTTGCGGCGGCTTCCCATTCTTGTTCGCGCACGAATAAATGATCCGATTTGGCCGATTGGCGCCAATCGATGAGCGTCGCGGAATCGCCGGATTCATAGCGGCGAAATTGCCAAAAGGTTTCGCCTGTGCCGGCGCGTCGGCGGCCGTGCAACCCTTGCATGACCGTTGCGGCCACGCGTTGGGCGGCCAACAACAAGGGTGGCAAGCTGGCCGCGATCTGTTCGGCGCGATGTCGCGTGTTCATGATTTCAGCAACCATGCGTCGACAGCCTGTTGCGTATCCGTTGACCGTGACTACTGGAGTGGTTCACACATGCGCGCGATGACCTGGCTGATCGTCACGCCCTCGGTACGCGCGGCGAAGCCCAAATTCATGCGGTGTTTCAACACCGGCGCGGCCAAGGCAAGAACATCGTCCACCGATGGCGATAGGCGCCCATCCATCACCGCGCGCGCCCTGGCGACCAACATTAGAGCCTGGCTGGCGCGCGGGCCGGGCCCCCAGGACACGGTGCGTTTGACCAAATCGATGTCCGATGTCTCGGGGCGGCCGCTGCGCACCAACCTTAGAATTGCATCGACCACGCTCTCGCCCACGGGAATCTTACGCAGCAGGTCTTGCGCTGCGCGAAGCTCGTCCGCGGTCATGGCGGCGCGCGCGGCCCGATCGGTCGCGCCGGTGGTTGCCAATATCATCTCGCGTTCGGCGGCCAGCTCCGGATGATAGATGTCGATCTGCATCATAAAGCGGTCCAACTGCGCCTCAGGCAGCGGATAGGTCCCTTCTTGTTCGATCGGGTTTTGGGTGGCGATCACGTGGAACGGCTGGGGCAGCTTATGACGATGTCCAGCGATCGAAACTTCCTGCTCCTGCATGGCTTGCAACAGGGCTGATTGGGTGCGCGGGCTGGCCCGGTTGATTTCGTCGGCCATCAACAATTGGCAGAAAATCGGGCCCTGGATAAAACGAAATGAGCGACGGCCACTTTCGCCTTCTTCAAGCACCTCTGATCCCAAAATATCGGCTGGCATTAAGTCGGGCGTGAATTGCACCCGTTTTTCGGATAAACCCAGGACGACGCCCAAGGTTTCCGTCAATCTGGTTTTCGCTAGGCCCGGCACGCCGACCAGCAGCGCGTGGCCGCCGGCCAGCAATGTGACCAGTGTTTGATCCACGACCTCGCGCTGCCCAAATATCATCTCGCCGACCGCCTCACGCACGCTGGACATTTTGGCGCCCAAAGATTCAATCTCGGTGACTAGGCTGTCGGTTTCGTGACTGGCCGCTGCGGCGTGGCTTGTCATGCTGATCTCGGTCCCATGTGCTAGGTTTGTCCGCGACAATGAAAAACAGAACTATTGATAAGCTTCGGAATGGCGCCACCCAGTCGGTGTCGGCGCGGGGGGCGAAGTCTGGCCCGGATGATGGCGCGCGGCCGCGGGGATTACAAGCCAAGTCGGATGACACGGCCCAGGCGCAACAGTACTTGTGCGGTGACGTAGATATCCGCATCGATCGCGACGGCACCTGGTTTTATCACGGCTCTCCGATCGGACGCAAAGCGCTGGTCAAGTTGTTTGCGTCGGTCTTGAAACGCGACGAACATGGCGACTATTGGTTGATGACGCCGGTCGAACAGGCGCGGATCACTGTTGACGATGCGCCCTTTTTGGCGGTGTCGCTGGACCGTGTCGACGGCCCGTCTGGCCCGCGATTACATTTCACGACAAACTTGGACGCGCAGGTCGTCGCCGGACCGGATCACCCCATTCGCGTCGAACACGATGCCGAGAGCGGCGCGCCGCGGCCCTATATCACAATCTGCGATGGCCTCGAGGCGTTGATAACGCGCAGCGTCTTTTATCAGCTCGTTGAGCTGGCCGAGGAAGATCCACGAACCAAGACCATGTTTGTAAACAGCGACGGAATGAGATTTGTGCTTGGCACGACGGCGTCGACGGGCGAATGCGGCAACTGCTGAAACAGCGGTTGGCGGGGCGGGTGGCGGTCGACACGATTCTGGCAGGCGTTTCGAACCAAGATCCCTTGTTGAATGATGCCAATGACATGCGTGCGGCGGCGGTGTTGGTGCCCTTGGTCGACCATCCTGACGGCATGACCGTACTGTTGACGCAACGCACCGAGCATTTGTCCGACCATGCCGGGCAGGTCAGCTTTCCAGGTGGTCGGGTCGAAGCCGGCGATGCCGACGATGTCGCGACCGCGCTCCGCGAGACCGAAGAAGAAATTGGTCTTGATCGTGGCCATGTGGACATTGTGGGGCATTTGGACACATGCATTACCGGCACCGGTTTTCGGGTTACGCCCGTTGTCGGTGTGGTGACACCACCGTTCTCTCTCACGCTTGACAGTTTTGAAGTTGCAGAGGTGTTCGAAGTACCGCTTGCGTTCGTGCTCGATGCCAGCAACCATCAGCGGCGCGCCGCGCGCTTTCGTGGTGTTCGTCGCGAGTTTTACGTTCTACCCTACGAGGATCGATATATTTGGGGAGCGACGGCACGGATGTTGGTCAATCTGCATGATTTGGTAACCGCCTGAGCAATGCGTTTATTCTTGACCAAAATATTGCCCTTGTTGCTGCCCGTTGCGATCTATTTGGCGTGGCATTTTCACGCCCGACGCAAGGCGCTGGCCAGTGGCATCACGGCACCGAGCGTGCGCGACGCGCCGTGGACGTGGATTGTCGCGGCCGGTCTTACGGTCATGATCTTGGCGTTGGTTGGACTCGGTCTTTTTACGGGCGACGAGCCGGGTGGTGTCTATGTGCCGCCCTATATGGAAGACGGCAAGATCGTGCCCGGCCATATCGAACGTTAGAACACTTCCAGAAAATATGAAGCCATTCTGCCGGACCAGTTTTGCGTTGAGGTCAAGTCGCTGTCCGCCGGACATATTGGACACACGGCCAAGGACAGCGGCGCGGAGTGTGGCACAAGGGCGCCCGGCCCATCGGTTGGTTCGCCGCGCCAAACCGCAAACAGAATTGACTTCATTTTGCTCGAGAGTGGGCTAGGGCCGGCTGCCGCTGATGCAAGCGACGGGTCAAATAGCGATTCAGCCTTGGATGGCCGCCAAGGCGACACGCGCGGTGATGACGGCCCTGACCACGGATGGCACGCCGGCGCGCTTTGTTGGCGGCAGCGTGCGCGACGCTCTATTGGGGCGCCCTGTCAAAGACATTGACGTGGCGACGCCTTTGGCGCCGGGTGAGATCGTCGCCCGAATCGAGGGTGCCGGGTTAAAGGCGATTCCAACCGGACTCGCCCACGGCACGGTGACCGCGTTGTCGGGCCGGCAAAGTTTCGAGATTACGACCCTGCGCGAGGATGTCGAGACCTACGGTCGCCACGCCAAGGTCGCCTTCACCGATGATTGGGTCGCCGACGCCGCGCGGCGAGATTTCACGTTCAACGCTATGTTTGCCGATAGCGACGGCGTTCTTTACGACCCGTTTCAAGGCGCCATCGACTTGTTTTCGGGGCGGGTGCGTTTCGTCGGCGACGCGCGCCAACGGATCGCCGAAGACGTGCTGCGCCTGCTGCGCTTTTTTCGATTTCACGCTCATTACGGTACTGGTGCGCCGGATTCGGAGGGTTTGTCGGCATGCCAGGGTTTTGTCGACCGGATAGGTGATCTGTCCGGTGAGCGGTTGCGCGACGAACTTCTTCGCTTGCTTGGTGCCCGCGATCCGGTCCCGACGCTTTGCGACATGGCGGGAATTGGCGCACTTGCGCCCCTGTTTCCAGACGTGAAGGTCGACTTTGAGCGGGCGATGGATCGGCTTGCTGGCTTGGTCGCGATTGAGCAACGGCTCAATCACGTCGATTCGATTCGGCGGCTGGCGGCCCTGGCCCGTGACTCCGTGGGCGACGTCGTAAGTATCGCTGAGCGGCTGCGCCTGTCGAACGTCGATCGTGATCGATTGGCTGCCGTCGCGCGGCCGGCGACAGAGCCGCAACCCGGCCTGACCGCCCACCAAGTACGCGTGGCGATCTATCGCATGGGGCCGGATCTGTTTCGCGATTTGACCTTCACTGCCTGGGCTGCTGATCGTGACGATCATGGCTATGGTCCACTGTTGGCGCGGGGACTGTCGTGGTTGCCGCCGGCGCTGCCAATTGCCGGTCGCGACATGCTCAGGCTTGGTCTTCGTCCCGGCCCCCATGTGGGCCGGGTGCTCGGTGAATTGGAGCAGTGGTGGATTGACGGTGATTTCGTCGCCGACCACGATGCCCTGCTGGCGCGCGCCCGCGACCTATGCCGATCGGGTGACGACGGTGGTTAGGGCCAAGTTGCCATCGGTGGCATCGACATCAGAATGGCATCGGTATTGCCGCCGGTCTGGAGGCCGAATTTTGTGCCGCGGTCATAGAGCAAATTGAACTCCACATAACGGCCGCGTCGTGCCAACTGGTGCGCGCGCTGCTCTTCGGTCCAGCCGTCGTTGAAATGGCGCCGGACAATGCGCGGATAGACATCCAGAAAGGCCAGACCGACATCGCGGGTGAAGGCGAAATCCTTGTTCCAGTCGTCTTTGAGATAGTCGTAAAAAATGCCGCCGACGCCGCGTGCTTCGCCGCGATGGGGGAGATAGAAATACTCGTCGCACCATTTTTTGAAGCGCGGATAGTGTTCGGGGTTGTGTCGGTCGCACGCCGCACGCAGCGCGTCATGGAACGTCACGCGGTCGTCGTCGTCCGGACACATGGGGGTCAAATCGGCACCGCCGCCAAACCAGCTTTGCGTCGTAACAATATGGCGGGTGTTCATGTGTACGGCCGGAACCAGCGGCGAGCACATATGCGCGACCAGCGAAATGCCCGACGCCCAGAACGACGGATCCTTGTCGGCGCCGGGAATCTGCTGGCGGAACTCTTTAGAAAACGTGCCGTGGACCGTGGAAACGTTAACCCCCACCTTTTCGAACACGCGGCCATGCATGATCGCCATTTCACCGCCGCCGCCGTCAGGTCGTTGCCACGACGTACGCTCGAAGCGTCCGGGCGTGCGCGCCGCCATCGGACCGTCGCGCAGATCATCTTCTAGAGCCTCGAACGCGGCGCAGATTTGATCGCGCAGCTCGGCAAACCAGGTCCTGGCTTTTTCTTTGCGATGCGCGGTATTGGCTTGGTCATACATGGATGGCCGATTCCCGTTTCAGCACTTGGCGGTGTTTGTCGCGGTGTCGCCGAACCAGCCGGTTTGGCGCAGCGCCTCGGAAAGCACGATCGCCGCGGCAACGGCGACATTGTGCGAACGCATGCCGGGCGCCGTGGGGATCGCAATGCGGTCGTCAACCGTGTCGTGAACAGTATCGGGCGCGCCCGCGCTTTCGCGACCCAACAATAGTGTATCCGTCGGTTGGAAGGCAAAGTCCGTGAAGGTGGTGACCGCGCGGGTCGTCAACAGGATCAGGCGCCCATCGGCGCGGCGGTCGAGAAACTGCCGCCACGACGGATGGCGGACCCAGGTGACGTGGTCGACATAGTCCATCGCGGCGCGTTTTAGCTTGCTGTCGTTGAGCACAAAACCGGCCGGTTCGATGATATCGACCGCGACCGCAAAACAAGCCGCAAGCCTGAATATGGCCCCTGTGTTACCGGCGATATCGGGTTGATAAAGTGCCAAACGCATATCTTTGCTGCCTGCCACGGCGCGCCGGGCACGCCAAACAGGGCGGCCAGGCGGGTGGTCTCGGAGAGCGGTTCGAACTGACAAAACCCACCCTAGACATTATTTGCGGTTTAGGGCAAAACACCGGCGTCCAACGCGGCCATGCGCGCCCTTTCACGGACCATTCAAGGACATATATCCATGGCGAAAACGCCCGCTCCGACTGCCGGCGACACAATCACCGAGGGTGAAACGCGGCGCGACTTTCTATATGTCGCGACCGGAGCTGTCGGCACGGTCGGCACCGTCGCCACGATTTGGCCGTTGCTCCATCAGATGAACCCATCGGCCGAAGTTTTGGCGTTGGCCAGTATCGAGGTCGACTTGTCGGCGATCGAACCGGGGCAAGAGGTGACGGTCGAATGGCGTGGCAAACCGGTATTCATTCGCCATCGTACAGGTGATGAAATTGCCGAGGCGCGCGATGTCACGCTTGAGGAACTGCCCGATCCACAAGCCGATGAAGAGCGCGCGGAGCGTCCGGAATGGCTTATTCTGGTCGGCGTCTGTACGCATTTGGGCTGTGTGCCATTGGGCCAGCAGGGCGACTATGACGGGTGGTTTTGCCCCTGCCATGGCTCCCATTACGACATTTCCGGCCGCATCCGCGAAGGGCCGGCGCCGACCAACTTGCCGGTGCCCGAGTATGTGTTTTTGGACGACTCGACGGTTCGCATCGGATGACGCGCAGGACCGTTATCGGGGTCATGGTTACCGTATACCGGAATAGGGGCGGGGCGACATGAGCGACGTTTCAGCAGGCCGTCGGATCGTACAGTGGCTGGACTATCGCCTGCCCATATTTACTTTCGCCAATCATTCGTTGGTTGAATACCCAACGCCGCGCAATTTGAGCTATTGGTGGAATTTCGGCTCGCTGGCCGGTATCGCCTTGGTCATTCAAATCGCGACCGGAATCGTTTTGGCGATGCACTATACCCCGCATGTCGATTACGCGTTCGACAGCGTTGAACACATCATGCGCGACGTGAACTTCGGTTGGCTGCTCCGTTACATTCACGCCAATGGCGGGTCGGCGTTTTTCGCGGTGGTCTACATTCACATTTTCCGCGGGCTCTATTACGGCTCCTACAAGAACCCGCGCGAAGTGCTGTGGTGGCTCGGTGTTTTCATCTTGATTGCCATGATGGCGACGGCCTTCATGGGCTATGTGCTGCCCTGGGGGCAGATGAGTTTTTGGGCGGCCACAGTGATCACCAATCTGTTTTCCGCCGTGCCGTTGATCGGCGAATCGATCGTCACCTGGCTGTGGGGCGGATTCTCGGTCGGTAACGCAACGCTCAACCGGTTCTACTCACTGCATTACCTGTTGCCGTTCGTCATCGTCGCCTTGGTTTTCTTGCACCTGTGGGCGCTACATCGGTTTGGCTCAAACAACCCGTTGGGCATAGATACCAAAGGACCGCAGGACCAGATCCCGTTCCATCCCTACTACACGGTCAAAGATTTGTTTGGCATGGGCGTGTTTTTGATCGTGCTGTGCGCATTCGTGTTTTATGCGCCCAACTATCTCAGCCACCCAGACAACTACATTCCCGCCGATCCTCTGGTGACACCGGCGCATATCGTGCCTGAATGGTACTTCTTGCCGTTCTACGCGATCTTGCGTTCAGTACCCGACAAGTTGGGCGGCGTTGTGTTGATGTTTGCGTCGATCTTCGTGCTGTTTTTGCTGCCATGGCTCGATACGTCCAAGGTGCGCAGTGCCCGCTTCCGGCCGATTTACAAGCAAGTTTCGTGGCTGTTGGTGGTCGATGCGATCGTGCTGGGTTGGGCGGGCGCGCAGGCGGCCGAAGGCGTGCCGTTGTTGATCGGGCGCGCGGCAACCGCCTACTACTTCATACACTTTTTGATTTTGATGCCCCTGATCGGCGTGTTGGAACGGCCACGGCCCTTGCCGACCAGCATCGCCGAGCCCGTCTTGGGCGGGCGAACCGACGCCGTGGAGAAAGCATGATGGCGCATCGCTGGATCGCGGGCGGCGCGTTGATCGCCGCATGGCTGTTGGCTGCGACGCAGAGCATGGCGGCGACCGAGGCGGAAGCGCCGCCGGCCCATGATTGGTCGTTCGGCGGACTGTTCGGTAAATTCGATCGTGCGCAAGTACAGCGCGGGCTGCACGTTTATCAAGAGATGTGTTCCGGCTGTCACGGTCTAAAGCGGATCGCCTACCGCAACTTGGCCGAGATCGGCTACAACGAAGATCAGATTAAGGCCTACGCGGCCGAATTCACGGTTGAGGACGGCCCGAACGAAGAGGGCGACATGTTTGAACGGCCGGCGCGGCCGAGCGATTATTTCCCCTCACCTTATGCCAACAAAAAGGCCGCCGCATTCATGAACAGCGGCGCGGTGCCGCCGGATCTATCCCTGATAAACAAAGCGCGGCTCGGCGGTGCCGATTATGTCCGCGCCTTGCTGATGGGGTACGAGACCGACCCAGGGGATCACGAAGTCCAAGAGGGCTTGAACTACAACCCCTATTTCCCCGGTGGCGCGTTGGCCATGCCGCAGCCCCTCTATGGCGATGATGTTGAATATGCCGATGGAACGCCCGCGACGATCGAGCAGGAAGCTACCGACGTCGCGGCATTTCTGGAATGGGCGGCGGAGCCGAACCTGGAAGCTCGCAAGCAGATGGGTCTACGCGTGATGATTTTCCTGATCGTACTGACCGCGCTGCTCTATGCCACCAAACGCAAAGTCTGGCGCGACGTGCATTGACGCAAACCGGGTCGGTGTTAAGGCGTCGGCTTCAACACGCGCCCGGCGATCGCGTCGAGTTTCGCCATCAAGGCGGGATCGCGCGCGTCCGGCGCCGTGACCAGCGCCGTGTCGAGCGCCGTTTGGCAACCATGGGGGCAGGGCGTCGGCGCATTGGCCAGCCGCGGCACGGTCGCCTTGACCAAGGCCCGCGCCTTATCCGCGTTGCTGAACAACACGTGTAGGATCGCGTCCACCGTGACGTTGTCATGGTCCGGATGCCAGCAATCGTAGTCCGTTACCATGGCCACGGTGGCGTAACAAATCTCGGCCTCGCGGGCGAGTTTGGCTTCCGGCATGTTGGTCATGCCGATCACGTCGCAGCCCCAACCATGATAAAGCTCGGACTCGGCCAAAGTGGAGAATTGCGGCCCTTCCATGGCCAAATAGGTGCCGCCACGCACCATGGCGATGTCACTGTCCGTGGCCGCCGCCGCCAGTTCATCGCCCAAACGGGCGCAGACGGGATGGGCCATCGACACATGGCCGACCAGCCCGGGGCCAAAGAAGCTCTTGTCGCGGGCAAAGGTCCGATCGATGAACTGGTCGACCAGCACGAACGTGCCCGGGGTCAATGCCTCCTTGAACGAGCCAACCGCGCTGACTGATAGGATTTGTGTGCAGCCGACCCGCTTCAGGGCATCGATGTTGGCGTGATAATTGATGTGGCTCGGCGACAATTTGTGGCCGCGACCATGGCGGGGCACAAATACCACCTTTTGCCCGTCAAGGCGGCCGAACAAAAACGCATCGGACGGTGCACCGAACGGCGTCTCCACGTGGCGCCATTCGGTTTCCGTCAAACCCTCCAAATCATAAACGCCGCTGCCGCCGATGACGCCGACAACCGGTTCGCTCATAATAGCCACGTTTCCGTTATTATTACTCGATACCGAGCAGCTGGACTTCGAACACCAGCGTTGAATGCGCTGGAATCAAGCCATTGCCGACACTGCGATCGCCATACGCCAATTCGGGCGGGATGGTCAACCGGCGTACGCCACCGATCGCCATCCCGGCAACGCCACGATCCCAACCTTGAATAACTTCACCAGCGCCGAGTTGAAATGTGAATGGTTGGCCGCGGTCGAGCGAGCTGTCGAACTTGGTGCCGTCGGTTAGCCAGCCGGTATAGTGGACCGATACCTTATCGCCGGGGCTGGCAACCGCGCCGTCGCCCGTCTCGATATCTTCCATTTCAATCGAGGCGGCCATGGCCACCACCGGTACAATGAGCATCACCAATGTGATGAAGATCCGTCGCATGCATTGTCTTCCTTGTTGTCCCGGGTTGGGGGTTGCCGAGGGCGCGCAGTGTTGCATCTGACGCCATCATCGTCCAGGTAGCGCCGTTCTTTGTCTCAATTGGCGCATAGCTCATCCGACATGGTCGGCCAGGAACGCCGTGGTCCGCGCGCCGTGCAAATATGTTCCTTGACAGCAAAGATCTATTGTCCGACTGCCGGGCCTCCCCGGCGTCCGCCATTGCGGCGCGCATCGACGCGTATAGGCGTCGAACATGTGGTTGTCGGCGGCGGTCACTATGACGGATTCACCCATCGTGTCGCCCATTCTCGATTTTGACCCTCAGATTTGCCGTTGAGATTACGCGATTCCTCTAACTGAAGGTATCGACTTTGCGCCACGCGATGCGATGGTGGCTGTTACGCGCGGCGGCGGGGCTTGGTTTTTTGACCCAATCGGATGATTATGGGGCCGATTAATTTGACACGTTGACGGTTTCGGGGGCCGGTGGACGATGTCGCGAAAAATAGGTTCGTGCGTGCCGAATGATCGGCGACAACCGACAGTTCTGAGCCGGGGCCTTGCCATTTGCGCCATCATTGCGAGCGGATTGGCTGGTTGTGGCGGTGCTGAATCGGATACCCAGGGTGCCCGGCCGTCAGCCGCCGCACCCTACACCGATCGCTGGGACCAGGGCGATCATTTGCGGCAGCTTGTCGCCGCACAGCGCTTTGATGCCGCGGCTGCGCTGATTGCCAGCGAGCGCGCCTATTTTGCTGCGGATTGGGACACGCACCGCGACACCGTCGCCAGAGTCGCCGATGGCCTCAATGCGCAATTCGCCGGCCGTTTGGAAGCGGCCCGTGGTGGTTTGGCGACGGTGCGTTGGCCGGCGCCGCAACAGGATTGGCCGGCCTTTCGGCAGGCATTCGCAGCCGCGCAACGCGTCATGGATGAGTATGACGCCGTGCCGTTGTTCCAAGATCGGACATTTCGTTCGGACCTGGCGGATGAGGTCGCGTTGCGCCTCGCCCAAGACAAAGCGCGGCTGGATCGTTTCGCGCCGGAAAGCTTCGTGCTGTTTGACCATTTCGGCCGGCAGTCGTTTTTTGATGTATGGCCCACGGACCTTGATCGGCGGGCTTTCATGTCAGCCCATTTCGGCAACATCGAAAACCAACTGAGTCAGGCGACGCCCGCGCAATTGTTGCGATTCAGGGACCTTTATCCGCAAGACGAGGTGGTTGTCGGGCGCGCGGCCGAGAATATCGCCAATCTCTACGTTACTGCCATATTGGCCGATTTCGGCGGTCCCGTGGCCGACGTCAAGCCGTTGCTTGAAGCGTTGATTGCCGCCAATGCGCAGGGCTTTTCACCGACACAGGCGTCCGGCCTGACGATAGCCGCGGCAGATGTTTCCGAAGGTGTACCGGCGGCGGCCAGTGCGCGCCCGTTCCGGGCCGCAATCGCGCCCGATCTTGCCGGCATTACATGGCTCGGCAACCGCGCCAATCCATTGGCCACGCCCGACGCCCAGGCGGCCGATATTTTTATTGGTTTGGCGACGGCGTCGTCCCGCGCAAACTTGGCACAGGTATCGACGGCGATGATCCCATCGACCGCTCTGGAGGCGTCGCGCTTGGCGTTCGCGCCGACATTCGTGGCTGCGTGGCGTCAGGCCGTCGACGTGGCCAAAGGCGATCCGGCGGAGGTTTATCGCTTGGTGTCCGCGCAGGGCCCGGCCAGCGCGGCCGCCGACTCGGTCGTATCCGTAATGGCCGTGGACGGTGCTGGCGCGCTGCTGTCGCACTTGCAGTATCGCGAATATGCCTTCCGGCAGAGCCGTTTCACCGGCGACAAGCGCGTCACGCTGGTCTACACGATCATTGATCGAAGGCGGGGCGCGCAGTTTGAAGATGTCATGACGGTGAACGAACAGCGCGACTTCAAGGTACTGGTTGGGGTGCGCGACAACGACCCCTTGCGCGCGTTCCATTTCGCCGACGGCGCAACCGAAGAAGAAATCAGCCAATGGGATCGGCAACCGATGGAGGTCCAACTATCGGCATTGGTCAATAATTTCTTGGGACGCTAAGAAATCTTCATCTGAATTTGTTGATACCTTCGACGCAAACAAAATTCGTCAGTTTGGGCGAAGATCACTGTGTGACGATACGATATCCTTCTTTCCGTGTAGGGTGCTCTGATCCGTCTAGATTGTGAAATGCCCTTGATAAATCACCGGTATCAGGGATGAAATCTCTGTGCGTATCGTAGAGTCTCTATGACGATATTTGGAATATCTTGGTGGCAAAATTGATTTTCTATTGTAATAGAAAGAATATGTTCTGATTAAACGAAAACGACGGTCTTTGGCCTTCATTGCGATTAAGCATAACAAACTAAATTGTTATCCAACGACTGGATATTCTAAGAAGATTTCGTCACATATTGCGTGGATATAGGGATTCTTATATCAGTCCAAGAATGATGCGGTGGCGCTTTGAAAATTCCGTGAAGGCCAACAATTCTCAGCCACGCAAGGAAAATGAATCCCAGTGGCAAGGATTTCCCGCCAATGTCTAGGAATCCTTAGACGTTAAACCGAAACAGCAGAACGTCCCCGTCAGCAATCACATAATCACGGCCTTCTTGGCGCATCTTGCCCGCATCCTTCGCGTCTTGTTCTCCTCCACAAGCAATATAGTCGTCAAAACTGATCGTTTCGGCGCAAATGAAGCCACGTTCGAAATCGCTGTGGATGTTTCCTGCGGCTTCGGCCGCCGGCGCGCCGCGGGGCACTGTCCAAGCCCGGGATTCTTTCGGACCGGCGGTAAAGAAAGTGATCAAGTCGAGCAGGGCATAACCGGCTCTGATCAGGCGCGACAGGCCGCTCTCCTCCAATCCCAGATCATTCAAAAATCCGGTGCGCTCGGCCGCGTCGTCGAGCTGTGCGATCTCCGCTTCGATTGCCGCGGAAATCACCACAGCTTGCGCGCCCTCCGCCGCCGCCATCTCGGCAACCTTGGTGCTATGGCCGTTGCCCGTGGCGACATCGCCTTCGTCGACATTGCAAACATAGAGGACTGGTTTTGCGGTAAGCAATTGCAGGGCCTGACAACGGGTGCGATCGGCACCGTCGAAAGCCAGCTTGCGCGCCGGGATGCCGTCGCGCAGCGCGGCCAACACCTGCTCCATAACCGACAACGTTGCGCGGGTTTCCTTGTCGCCGCCACGCGCGCGTTTGGCGCTCGCTTCCACGCGTCGCTCCATGCTGTCTAAATCGGCCAGCAGCAATTCGGTGGATACAGTCTCAGCATCGCCGATCGGGTCGACGCGGCCGCCAACATGGGCAATGTTGTTATCTTCGAAACAACGCAAAACATGGGCGATCGCATCGACGCCGCGAATTTGGCCGAGAAACTGGTTGCCCAGCCCTTCCCCTTGGCTGGCCCCACGGACCAGCCCGGCGATATCGACGAATTCGAGATGGGTTGGGACAACGCTTGGCGAACCGGCCAGTTTGGCGACTTGGTCAAGACGGTCATCGGGCACCGCGACCCGGCCGACATTGGGCTCGATCGTGCAGAATGGATAGTTGGCGGCTTCGGCCGCCGCCGTGCTGGTCAGTGCGTTAAACAGCGTCGATTTGCCGACATTGGGCAGGCCGACAATGCCACAGTTAAATCCCATATGGCGCCTAGCGCGATATCCGACAAAATTGAACGATCCTGCCGGCGCACATTTTCGCCAATATCAAGTCGCTGTCCGCAAGGCGTATCCGGCATACGGCCAAGGATAGCGGCGCAGGGATTGACGTAAAATCGCCCGGCCCCGCAGGTTTGTGGCTGGCGGGCCGCCACTTTGTCGTATGACTTGCCCGATGCGCGCGTGCGGTGGATCGGACGTACGCTTGATCTCGCATCGAGCACCAGAGCGAACGTCCGATCCGTGAACCGCACGAGATCCAAATATTCGGCTCGTGTCCTGACGAAACAGAAGTTCGTAAGGTGCCTGGGGTCAGACGTGACGAACTGCGGTTTCGGGACACGAGCATCGCGCTGCGGCGGCATTCGCGTGGATCGCGACGCCGCCGAGCCGCGAGCAGAATTGATCCAATTTTGTCGGACACGGCTCTAGTCGCTGGCTTGGCGGTCGGTGGACGGGGTGTCTGACTTGGGCGGCCGCGGGTTCATGACCAGGGCGACTTTGTTCATGAAGTTGGCGTCATCGCCCCGTACCAGCTCCGGCGCCGCATCGGCGATTGCCGGCAGCATCCGGTCAAGCCATTCTTGATCGGCCTTGGCAAAGTCTTTCAGCACGTACCCGTGCACCATGTCGCGCTGGCCCGGATGGCCAATGCCGATGCGCACGCGCCGGTAAGCCTTGCCGATATGGGCGTCGATGCTGCGAATGCCGTTATGGCCGCCGGCGCCGCCGCCCGTCTTGACCCTGAGTTTGCCTGGCGCCAGGTCAAGTTCGTCGTAAAGCACCACGATCGAATCGAGCTGCAGCTTGTAAAAGCGCGTGACTTCACCGACCGCGCGTCCGGACTCGTTCATGAATGTCGTTGGCTTCAGGCCCAGCACGCGCGTGCCGGCGATATGGCCTTCGGCAATTTCACCCTGGAAACGACGTCGATAAGAGCCAAAGCGGTAACGCTGCGCGATGGCGTCAAGGGCCATGTAACCGACATTGTGACGATTCCAGACGTGTTTTGCGCCCGGATTGCCAAGACCGACGAACAACAACACAACAGGTCACCGCTGATGCCTATTCGCTTTCATCTTCGGTCGCCGCGCCGTCGGCCTCGGCTTCAGCTTCAGTTTCGATGCCTTCCTCTTCCTCGGCGGTTTCCTCAGCCTCGTGGACAACTGTTGGCGCGGCTACGGTCGCGATCGTGAAGTCGCGATCCGTGATGGTCGGCTGCACGCCGTCGGGCAAAGCCACCGCGCTGATATGTATCGAGTCGCCGATATCGTGGCCGGTCAGGTCGATCTCAATCGCTTCGGGGATCGAATCGGCCCGGCAATTCAGTTCCACTGTGTGCCGCACAATGTTGAGCACGCCACCGCGTTTCAAGCCAGGCGCCGCTTCTTCATTGGCGAAGTGAACCGCAACTTCCACATTGACCCGGGAATCAGCGGTCAGGCGCAAAAAGTCGACATGCAGCGGTGTGTCCTTGACCGGGTGAACTTGCACATCACGCGGCAATGCGCGGACCTTGGTGCCGTCCACATCAAGGTCATAGAGACGGCTAAAAAAACCTGGGTCGCGAAACGCAAGCGAGAAGGTCTTTTGATCGATGGCGATCGCCATTGGCGCTTCCGACGTGCCATAGACGATGCCCGGCACATTTCCGGTCCGGCGGCATGCGCGCGCCGCGCCGGTGCCGATTGCCGTACGCCGTTGTGCGGCCATGCCCGCAATTTCTGCCATGTCATCCACTCCTCAAAGGCCAATTTGCGCCGCCGTTTTCACTTCAGCGGATCTTTGCCGGGACCTTTCGATTTCAATCGAAAAGACTTGAAACCGAGCTTTCCTCGCTGATCCGTCGCATCGCCTCGGCCAACAGCTGGGCGATCGACAAAACGCGAATATTGTTTGCCACGCGCACGGCCTCGGTTGCTTGGATCGTGTCTGTGATCACCAACTCGCTGATCACCGACGCGCTAACCCGCGCCACGGCCCCGCCCGATAACACGCCATGGGCGACATAAGAGATTACCTTTGTCGCGCCCGCCTCGACCAATGCCTCGGCCGCGTTGCACAACGTGCCCGCGCTATCGACGATGTCATCTACCAGAATACAGCGCCGCCCTTCAACCTCACCGATGATGTTCATCACTTCGGAAACGCCGGCACGTTCGCGCCTCTTATCCACAATGGCCAAGCCGGCGTCAATCCGCTTTGCGATCGCGCGCGCGCGGACCACGCCGCCAACATCGGGCGAGACCACCACCAGATCATTGCCGGCGTGGCGCGACTTGATGTCTGCGACCATTACCGGCGCGGCGAACAAATTGTCCACGGGGATATCGAAAAAGCCTTGGATTTGGCCCGCGTGCAGGTCCATGGTCAGCACCCGGTCGGCGCCCGCCACAGTGATCAGGTTGGCGACCAACTTCGCCGAGATCGGCGTCCGTGGTCCGGGTTTGCGGTCCTGCCGGGCATAGCCGAAATAAGGGATCACGGTGGTAATGCGTCGCGCCGACGCACGCTTCAAGGCATCAACCGTGACCAGCAGTTCCATCAGATTGTCGTTGGCGGGAAACGACGTTGACTGCACCAAGAACATGTCCTCGCCGCGGACATTTTCCAGAATCTCAACAAACACTTCTTGATCAGAGAAGCGCCGAATGCCGGCATCGGTGAGCGGCATGTTGCAATAGGCCGCGACGGCTTCGGCCAACTGCCGATTGCTGTTTCCCGCGATGATCTTCATGGCCGCCCGAATCCGACGTTGAGTTGCGTCACGAAATACCGCACGCAGACAGCGCGGCCGGTGCGCCGCGCGCGGACTTTAACAGTGCTGTCACACAGTGTAAATCGACGGCGACACGACGCGGTCACCGGGGCGCCGGACCGTTCGGCCGCGCGACGCGCTGTTGGTTCAGTGCGTCGAGTAGGTCGCGTAAACCATCGGCCGCGGCGATCGCAATCGCGCCGGCGATTTCTCCCCATGGGCCGTCCAGGGTGCCCGCGGCGAGGCGGTTTTCTTGGCTGATCGATCCGAGCTCCTCACCGTCCGGCGCGATCAGCGACCAGTGGATGGCGACATCTTCATGGGCGCCGCGTGGTGTCATGTGAACAGTGCCCAGAATAACAAGCGTGTCGTCTTCGAGACCTTCGGCCAGCGCAATGCCGTGCTGGTTGAGGGCCAAACGCAGCGCCTGTGTCAATGAACGGTTGCCGTCGCCCGGCGCGCCATCGACCGACATCACGGCAACCATTGGTGGCGCGCTGCGCGTGCCCGCCGATGGCGCCAAATCCTGCATCAAACTGGCGACCCGCGGGGCGGCGTGGCGCGCAATGATTCCGGCGAGTTGCGGATCGGCGCGTCGCCAATGGTCTGGCGCCACACTCTCGTCTTGCTCGAACAGGCCGACAACATCGCCGTCCGCATCGATCAATTGCCAACTGAGGCGAAGGCGGCCATCGGCCGTCGGATAGCGCGCCGTGCTGGTCAACAGATAGCTCGCGCGGTTGGCGGATAAGCGGCTGGCAGCGACGCCAACCGCGTGCAACGCCTCGGTCAAGGCATCTGCGGTGGCTGTACCCAGATCGCGCGGCATCTCGTCGGTCGCGGCGACGAAAATGCCGATCTTGTCCTCATAGGGCAAATTGGTGACGTCTTGCGTGGCCTTTGCGCTGGGCAGAAACGGCTTCGGCACCGGCTGGCACGCGGCCACGACGACGCACATCGCCGCCAACCACGTCGCCCGCCAGGGCCACGTCCAACTACAACAGCGCACAGCTGGCCAACATGCCCAGTAGACAGAAGATCGCGGACAAGACCATATGGGGCATCGTGTCGCCCGGATCAGGGGGTCAAGGCAACCACGGACAGCGCACGTCCATAGCCCGCTTCACACCGATGAACGCTGCGACGGTAGCTGAAAAACAGGTCGGCATTCGCATAGGTATCGGCGGTGCATTCATCCACTTCTGCCAATCCCGACCGGCGCAAACGCTGCGCCACATAGCCGGGCAAATCGAACTGATGGTAACCCGCCTGGGCGGAGGGTGCAAAAAACCCGGCATTGGCCGGGTCTTGATTGACAAACGCGGCGGGAAAGTCGGGGCCAACCTGGTACGAGTCCTGATTGATCGTTGGCCCAATCGCGGCGCGAATTTCGGGCTTCGCCGAACCCAGTGCAACCATGGCGTCAATAGTCGCTTCTAAGATGCCAGCGATGGCGCCGCGCCATCCCGCGTGGGCCGCGCCGACCACCCCGGGGGCGACAAACAAGACCGGTGCGCAGTCCGCGGTTAATACGCCCAGGGCGATGCCCGGCACGTCGGTGACCATGGCGTCGGCTTCGGGCGCCGCCATCGGCGCCCAGGGCGATTGCACCGGCACCACGGTTGCGCTGTGGATCTGAAAACAGGTCACCAAGCCGCCTTGTTCGGGCAAAATCTGGTGCAAGACGCGCGACCTGTTTTCATGCACCGCGTCGAGATCGTCGCCGGAGCCGAGGCCGCAATTGAGACTTTGGTACACACCCCTGGAAACGCCGCCTTGGCGCGTAAAAAAACCGTGCCGACAGTGGGCGGCGGTCAAAATCTCGCTGGTTAGCATGGCGTGTTTGCTCCGCTTTCAAAGCCGGCCGGGGTCGCCAAATCTGGGCTGGTGATTGCCAATGCCTGAAAAAGCGCACCCATTTGATCGGGTGCGGTCAGACGGTGCACGGCCTGGTCGATGGCTGAGCGCTGGCCTGCGCTGGCGCGCTGGCGCAACATGGCGGCACGGGTTTCAAGTCCGAGGGCTGTCAAAATTACGGATTGGCTGACCGGTCCGTGACACCGGGCGCCGCTGGCGCGCGCCGCTGTGGCCAGGCCACCAAAATCGACTGCCGCGGCGATATCGCTGCACCCGACGGCCTCGAACGGGTCGACCGATTGATGATTGCGCACCGCTTGAACCGTCGCTCCGTGATGGTCGGCGCGGACAAAGTCGATGATCAGCGCCGCGCCGGCATCGCGGGTCAGCCGCGCGCCAATTTCAGCCGATAAGGTCGCGCCCGCGGCGGAAATCTCTTGGATTTGTCCGGGTTTTGCCGCCGACCAGCGCTTTGTCGCCAAGGCGCATGCGGGGGTCGGCGCGGTTGCGGTGACGACGGCGAACCGCGCCCGGTCATGATCCCAGCTGACCAAGCGCTCGCGCCAGCCGGCCTCGGTCATGACAAATTGGTGCACCGGCAGCGCGTCAAAGAATTCGTTTGCGATCAATAGGAAAGCACCGGTCGGGACGGCCGTCAGTCGGCCATGCCAGGACACTGGTGGGAAATTCGCGCTGGCGGATACCGCACTTTCTTGGCGGGCGCGCAGGGATGGGCTGGTCTCCACAAAATGGATGTGCAGCGCCTCGCGAAAATCTGGCACAGTCGCTGCGGCACGGATCAGGTCGACCATCAGCGTGCCGCGACCGGGGCCCAACTCGATCAAATTGACCGGCAACGGGCGGCCCATGGCCTGCCAAGTTTGGGCACACCACAAACCGATCAGCTCGCCAAACATCTGACTGATTTCTGGCGCCGTGATGAAATCGCCGCTGACGCCAAATGGGTCGCGGGTTGCGTAATAGCCATAATCGGGGGCGCTTAAGGCTTCGGCCATGAACTGGGCCATGGGGATCGGACCGCCGATCTCGATCAGACGCGCCAAGCGGGCGGTCAGTGGTGTCATGGTGACGCGCGGGCGCGCCAGATCAGCCACAAACCAGCCAACAGCATCGGCAGCGATAGCAGCTGGCCCATGGTGATGCCGCCGGCTAGAAAACCGATATGCGCGTCGGGCTGCCGAAATAGCTCACCGATCATACGTGCCAGCGCATAGCCCGCCAGGAACACCCCGGTCAACAGCCCGCGTCGACCGGCGAGGGCCGCGTTATGCGCCAACCAAGCCAAAACCACAAACAGCAACGCGCCCTCTAATGCCGCCTGATAGAGCTGGCTGGGGTGGCGCGGTTCTGGCCCGGCCATCGGAAACACCATGGCCCATGGCACATCGCCGGCACGGCCAAATAGTTCGCCATTGATGAAATTCGACAGGCGACCAAAGAACAAGCCGATCGGCACGGCGGCGGCAACCGGATCGGAGACTTCAAAAACCGACACCTTTTGTCGCCGGGCAAATACCACCATGGCAATAATCACGCCGATCAGGCCACCGTGGAACGACATGCCGCCTTGCCATATCGCCAACGCTTCCAACGGATTGGCGAGATAGTGACCGAGCCGATAAAACAACACATAACCGAGTCGCCCGCCCAACACGACGCCCAAGGTTGCCCACAGGAGCAAATCATCGATGGCGACCCCGCCGAGGCGGGTGACGCCGCGCCGCGACAAGTAGTGAACGTAGCGCCAGCCGAGCAACAAGCTCACCACATAGGCGAGCGCATACCAGCGAATCGCCAACGGGCCGATCTGAATGGCGATCGGATCGAAGCCGGGAAAGACCAAAGGATCGTTCATCGGCTACCGGTAGGGGTCATCGGTGGCCAAATAATCACCGACATATTTGGCGACACCGTCTTCAAGGCTGGTAAAGGGGCGTGCATAGCCGGCGGCCCGCAGGCGCTTCAGGCTTGCTTCCGTAAAATATTGATAATGTTCTCGAATCTGTTCGGGCATGGGGATATAGGCGATTTGGGACGGCTGTCCGATGGCAGCTGACAAAGCGCGCGCCAGGTCGTTGAAGCTGCGCGCCGCGCCCGTGCCGACGTTAAACAATCCGGACACATCAGGGTGTTCGTACAGCCACAGCATGACGTCGACGCAATCGTCCACATAGACAAAGTCGCGCTGCTGGGCGCCGTCATTGACGCCATCCCGATATGATTTGAACAATGTGATCGGCTGGCCGTCGCGGGCCAGTGGGAACTTGTGCGCGACGACGCTTTTCATCTGGCCTTTGTGGTATTCGTTCGGGCCGTAAACGTTGAAGAATTTCAGCCCCGCCCATTGTGGCGGCCGGGTGTTTTCATGCATCGCCCAACGGGCCGCCTGCTGGTCGAACGCATGCTTGGTCCAGCCATAGGGGTTGCGCGGCCGCAACCGCGCCAATGCGGCCGGCGACCCATTATCGTCGAAGCCGCGGCCGCCGTCGCCATAGGTCGCGGCACTGGATGCGTAGATCAGGCGGACGCCGAACTCCGTGCATATGCGCCACAAGGCGACGCTGGCAGCGAAGTTTTGGCCGACAACAAGATCAACGTCGGTTTCAGTGGTGGCCGAGTTGGCACCTAAATGAAATACCGCCGACAGTCGGCCCCAGCGACTATCGGCGCGGACATGCTCGCGCAAATACGAAATGACGCCATCCGGTGGGACAATATCGGCAATTGCATGTTTGGCGACATTTCGCCATTTGTCGCTGCGACCGAAGTTATCGCAGACGACCACCGGTTCGTCCGCCCGCGCACACAGCGCCGCGACCAGGTTGGAACCAATAAATCCGGCTCCGCCGGTGACCAATATCATGGTCAGGGGTATAAAGCGGTGTCCCAACCGCGGCAAGCAATTGCGCCGAAGTGTGCCGATCACCACCTATGGGGGAAGTTACCCCGAGGCAGAGCCAGGTGCCTCCGAGAACATGCTAACGCGCGCGGATGCGCGCCAAACGAGGCCGGGAAAGATGGATCGAGACAATCGTTTTTTTGATGACTTCGCCAAAGTCGCAGAGGGAGCCATGTCGTCTTTATCGGCCCTGCGCGATGAGGCCGAAGTACGGATGCGCGGCCAAGTTGAGCGCTTCTTGGAAGGCATGGACATGGTGCGGCGCGATGAATTTGAGGCGGTCCGCGAAATGGCGGTCAAGGCGCGGGCAGAGAACGAGGCGCTGTCGGGCCGTATTGCCGCGCTTGAAACCGCGCTGCGCGCGGCGGGCGCTAGCGAATCGGACTCAGGCGAAGGATCGCGGGCGTCACCTGATAGCTCGTCGCACAACGGCTAGCGGCCTTGCCAAAGAGCGGCATCGGTGGCGAAAAACCGTGCCATTTCTGCCAGATGCGAGGGCATCGCGGGTCATTCGGATTGACGCGGATCGTGTCATTTCCTTTTCGGACACTACAGCGTATTGTGTGCCAGCTGTCGTGCGAATACTAAATCCATGGTTTGAGCAAGCCATGCGACGAATGCCGAAAGGGGCGGCCGAGGACTTCAGCGCCGCAGGAGGATAAGAGCATGGCAACCACAATGACAAGCACCGAAACGACGTCGTTCAACCCGATCGATGTCATAGAAGAAATTGCCGCGCACAACGATTGGGCGCACGAACGGCAAAGCGATGAAGAACTGGCGTTGCGTGTCACAGGCGCGTGGTGCGAGTACCATCTTTGGTTCGTCTGGCGTTCGGAAATCGGTGCGCTCTATTTCTCATGTGGGCTGGACATGCGGGTGCCCAAGGAGCGGCGCGAGGCTCTTTACCCCTTGCTGGCGAAGCTCAATGAACGACTTTGGCTCGGTCATTTTGAGATCTGGTCCGATGAAGGATGGCCAACCTTTCGCCATACAATCTTGGTGCGCGACGTCCACTCGGTGACGATTCGAATTGTCGAGGATCTGATCGACTGCGGGTTGGCTGAATGCGAACGCTTTTACCCGGCATTTCAGTTTGTCATTTGGGGTGGGCGGAGCGCCGATGAGGCGATCGAAGCCGCGCTACTGGATACGGTCGGCGAGGCATAGAATCATGGCCGTGAATGTCTTGCTGGTTGGCGGCGGCCGCATGGGCAGCGCTATGCTTGCAGGGTGGCTGTCGCGCGGCATTGTCGGCGCCAATTCGATCATCGTGGTGGAACCACAATCAGATGCGGCGGCGGCGTTGCGTTCGCGGCAGGCTGTTGTGGTGGTCAATGGCGCGGCCGACGTGGCGGAAGATTTCGACCCGGCAATCGTCGTTTTCGCCGTCAAGCCGCAAGTCATGGCGACCGTGGTGCCTGACTATCGGGACTGGGTCCGGCCGTCGCGCGTTTTTCTGTCGATCGCCGCCGGAATAACCATCGACTTTCTACAGCAGCGGCTGGCCACCAATGCCGCGATCGTGCGCAGCATGCCAAACACACCGGCTGCGGTCGGTCGTGGCATCTCGGTCGCATGCCCCAATGGCGCGGTCCGTGCCGACCAGCGGGCCTTGTGCCAGCAACTTCTGGAATCGGTCGGTGAGGCAGCTTGGTTGGATAACGAGGCGGATCTAGATGCGGTGACCGCCGTATCCGGCAGCGGCCCCGCGTACGTATTCTTGCTCATTGAGTGCTTAGCTGAGGCTGGCGTTGCGGCGGGCCTGGCACCGGACCTTGCGGCGCGGCTGGCACGCGCTACGGTGATCGGATCTGGCGAACTGGCGCATCAATCCGAGCTATCGGCGGCGCAGTTGCGCGAGAATGTCACCAGTCCGGGCGGCACCACAGCCGCCGCACTCGAGACTTTGATGGCAAAAGACGGACTGGCACCGCTCATGGTGCGTGCGGTGAAAGCGGCGGCGGCGCGCAGCCGCGAGCTGGCGGCCGGATGACCACCGCTTGTCCCTGGCTTGTGGCGCGGTCCTATGATTCGAAATGGATTTAGATGGCCGCGCGACCAGTGACTTGCGGCACCGCCAAAGCGCGCATCTTGTCCATTGCGCGCGCTTCAATCTGTCGCACCCGTTCCTTGGAAATGCCGAGTTCACGCCCCAGGCTTTCCAATGTTTGCGAGACGTCCGATAAATAGCGTCGACGAATGATCAACAATTCGCGGTGCGACAGCGCGGCCAAGGCAGCAGCCGCGGCGCCACGCCGCCGGCGCCGCTCGTCACGCCAAATCAGGCTTTCTTCGGGATTGGCAAGGTCGGTGTGGGGAGTCGACATCGCACCGCCATCACATTCGGCGTCGCCGGAATCGTCCGCGCCGTTGCGATTACTCAAACTGCCGTCCGGTCCGGCCAGGCGTTGCTCCATGCTGCGCACCTCTTTTTCCGGTACGCTGAGCACGCGCGCGATGTGGGCCACCGCCGCATCACTCATCGATTCTCCGGTTTCATTGAGCGCGCTACGCAACCGGCGCAAATTGAAGAACAAGGATTTCTGTGCCGCACTGGTCCCGATGCGCACCAGAGACCAGGATCGCATCACATGATCTTGAATTGCTGCTTTGATCCACCACATCGCATAGGTCGAAAGGCGTGCGTCGCGATCTGGGTTAAAGCGTTGTAATGCTTGCAGAAGTCCGACGCAGCCCTCTTGCACGAGGTCGGGCATGGTCAGGCCCGCGCTTTGGTAACGCTCGGCGATTTTGATCACCAGGCGCAGATGGCTGACCACGAGCCGCGACAGCGCCTCCTTGTCGCCCGAATGGGCCAAGCGGGCCAAATCGCGCTCTTCGTCGCGCGACAACATCGGTTGTCGTACGGCAAAGCGACGGAACGCACTATCTGAGCCGAGAATGTGCATGGTCTAAAAAACGGTTGTGTCGTCATCAAGCATCGTATCACGATAGCATTGCAGGCGAAGCCGACCTGTCAATGCCGGCGTTGGCCGGGGACGGAGGAACTATGGTACGCAAAGCCGATTTGCCCGATCATATTATTGACAAAGCACTAGAATTGGCGGCGCGCGACGGTTGGGGGGGGCTTCGATTGAGCGTGCTCGCCGACGCTGCGGGAGTCTCTGTGGCGGATGTCTGGCAGACCTATTCATCGAAGTCCGATATTCTGGCCGCCTATGCGGCGCGCCTGGACCAAACGACGCTTGCAGCGGCGCCCAAGGATCTTGCCGAGCAGCCTGTTCGTGATCGCTTGTTTGATCTGATCATGCGCCGACTCGATGCCATGGCTGAACACAAAGAGGCCGTGCGCAGCATCGCGCGCGATGTACCGCGCGACCCGATTGGCCTCTGTTGCGCCAGCAAAACATTAGGCCGCTCAATGCGGGCGTTGTTGGCTGGTGCCGGTCTGGCCTCTGATGGCGTTGCCGGCATGGTGCAGGCCAAAGGCTTGGCGGCAATATATGTTGGGACGCTGCGGGTTTGGATGGGTGATGACAGCGAGGACTCATCGCGGACCATGGCCGCGCTCGACAAAAGGCTGCGGCGTGCCGACCAAGTCATGGCCGTATTGTGCCGGATTGGTCGCCGGCGGTCCTCGGCCGCGCCCGCCGACGCGGAAGAGGCGCCGCAAGCGGGGTAGCGCGGCGTCGGTCATTGCCCATGGCCGACGGCAGAATTTACGTGGAGGAGTAGGATGTGACCGAATCACCTTTTGACCCGTCAAATTTCGATTTTAGCAAGATGTTCGGCGAAATGGCGTGGCCGAAGCTTGACCCACAGATGTTTGTCAGCGCACAGCGCCGCGCCGTGGAAGGCATGATCGAGGCCGGCCAACAGATGACCGGCGGTTACGGCAATGTGGCGTTGCGCCAGGTCGATATGCTCAACGCTGTGCTTGGCGCGCTCAAGGACGCGCAGGCGGCGATGACAAGCAGTGTCACGCCCCAAGAGGCCGCCGCCAAGCAGATGGAATTGTCGACACAAGCCTTTCAGGAAGCCTTGACGAATATGACCGCGCTGGCACAGCAGACGGGTGAGGTCAATCGGCAAGCTGTGGAAACCATTCAGCAACGCTTGCTGGAAAGCCTGGAAGAACTGTCGCAGAGCGGCGGTACGTAGCCGCGACCAGGAGAGCCGCCGGAACATGGTGGTCGATCGTATTGAGTGCGACGGCCACGTGCGACCTGCGGTGCGGCCCATCCGGTTAAGAATTTGGCAGCGCCCGTCGGCGAAAGTGCCGTCATGGCGTGTAAACCCGTTTCAGATGGCGGTCTCGGCACCGATACGTTGTTGATGTGCCCGCAGTTTGCCGCGGATGCGATCGGGCTTTTGCAAACGGTTCTGGGAGAAGATCTCAGCGCCGTGTTTCGCGCCCAGCCGATGGCGTTCGAGGCGATCGGGTTCTTGGTCCTGGCGGTTTTGTTCGGCGGCATGATGGCTTGCACCATCGGTGATGGCGGCGACGGCGGATTTGACGGCGGCGGTTGCGATGGCGGTGATTAATATGCTTTACGCAGGCGCCGGTCGGGCGCGTTGATTATAAAGCAGCTTGCGCCGGCGCGCCTTTTCTTCGTCCGACAATGTCGCCGGGTCTTCGCCAAAGTCGCGGCCGACCGCTAAGCCTTTCTGCACGGCCGGACGCGCCGACAGTTCTTCGAACCAACGCTTGAAATATTTGAACTCTTCGATGTCTTGGTCCTGGGCCTGCCAAGCGACGGTCCAGGGATAGCAAATCATGTCGGCGATCGTGTAGCTGTCACCGGCCACATAGGGCCGATCATAAAGCCGGATATTGAGCACGCCATAAAGCCGATTGACCTCGTCGGTAAATCGGCGCAAGGCATAGGACTGATCGCCCTGTTCATCGCCCAATCGCTTGAAGTGGCCGCGTTCGCCGGTTTTCGGGCCTTGGTTGGCCATTTGCCACATCAGCCACTGATTGACTTCATAACGGCCACGCATGTCTTGGGGATAGAATTGCCCAGCCTTTTCGGCGATGTACATCATGATGGCGCCGGATTCGAATACGCTGATTGGGTCGCCGCCGCCGGGCGGATCGTGATCAACGATAGCCGGCATACGGTTGTTTGGACAAATTTTTAGAAAGTCGTCCGCGAATTGGTCGCCACGACCGATGTTGCACGGGATCACTCGATAGGGAAGGTTGCATTCTTCCAGCAATATGGTGACCTTCTTGCCGTTGGGGGTCGGCCAATAATGCAGATCGATCATTTGACGTCTCCGATGTGAAAGCGGCCGGCCCAGGGCCGCGACGTTAATCGCAGCGCAGCTCCACCGCACCAAACGGGTCAAAGACCGTGTGCACGTGATCGCCGCGCGCGAGCGCGTACTGTTTGGTAAAAGATCCAGACATGATGAGATCGCCGGCGCGCAGCGCGTGGTCATGGGCGTTGAGTGCACCGGCCAGCCAAACCACCGCGTTGATCGGGTTGCCCAACACTTCGGCGCCGGTGGCGCGTTCCTGCGCGACGCCATTGACCTCCACGCACACGGTCGTTTCAGCCAGATCGACGTCGGCGTCCAGTAGCGAGAATTCGCCGACCACAAAATGACGTTGTTGGGCATTGCCGGCCATGGCGAGCGGAAAATCCTGTCCGAACACACCACGCTTTTCGACGATTTCCAACGCCGGTGCGACGCCGGCGATGGCCGCGCGGGCTTGGTCGAAATTGATCGCGGCGCCGTCGAGATCGTGGCCAAGACGCAGGCACAATTCGTTCTCAAATCCCGGCGCGATCATTTCCTCGAAGTGAAGTTGGGCCGGTGACTCGCGCTGCCCCGATGCCAGCAGATGACCGAAACACGGTTCATGAACGCCTTGTTGCGCCTGCATGGCTTGTGACGTGAGGCCAACTTTCCAGCCAACCGCACATTCGCCATCCGCTTCGCGCAAGGCCAGCAGCTCAAATTGCGCGCGGTAGGCGTTCGGCAAGTCGAGCTGGCCGTGCGCCGCGTCCGGAAACATGGCGCCGCGTCTGTAGGCGTCATGGATAAGCTTGGCAATGTCCTGATGCCGCATGCCGACCTTCCGTTTCTGACCAAGACGATGTCCGCATCATATCGAAACCGGCCACGCAAAGGGACGCGTTTGCCACGCACCTTGCCAGCGGAATGGTTCAATATGGTCGGCAAGTGCGTCAGATCGGCAGTTTTAGCGCCGCGCGCAAGCCACCCATGGGCGAGTCACCCAATATCAGGTCACCACCATGATTGCGGACCACATCGCGGGCGATGCTTAGACCCAAGCCGATTCCGCCGGTTTCCACATTGCGCGAGGCGTCCAGGCGGTAAAATGGTTTGAACACCGACTCGCGTTGGTTGACGGGAATACCGGGCCCATCATCGTCCACTGAGATCGTCACGAAGCCATTTTGTTGCTCGGCGCCAACGCGCACATGTGTGCCATGGCGGGTGGCGTTCTCGACCAAGTTTGTCAATGCCCGCTTTACCGCATTGCGGCGTACAGTCACCGTGGCGCGGTCGCACCCCGCCACGTCGACAAGGGCGCCATTGCGGCGCGCGCCCACCACGACTTCGTCGACGACGTCGGCAATCTTTACCGCGACCGGCAATTCGGTGCCTTCGCCGCGCGCGAACGCCAGATAACCATCGACCATTTTCTGCATTTCAGCGGCATCGGCTTTCAGGTCGCGCACCGCGTCGCTGTCGGGCAACATGGCGAGTTGCAGCTTCATTCGCGTTAAGGGCGTGCGCAGGTCATGGCTGACACCGGCCAGCATTTCCGTGCGCTGCGAAATCTGTCGCTGAATCCGTTCGCGCATACGCAAGAACGCGTTCGCGGCCTGACGCACTTCGCGCGCGCCGGATGGTTTGAAGTCGACCACCTGGATGCCCTTGCCAAAGCTTTCGGCGGCGTCGGCCAGGCGACGAATCGGTTGGACTTGGCGGCTGAGAAAATAAATTGCGGTCGCCAACAAAATCACGGAAGTGCCGACCATCCACAATATGAAAACGTGAATTGTGGAGCTGAACAATCGCTTGCGCGGCACCGACGCGAACAGCACGCCACCCGGTAGTTCGATCCATACCTTAACCAATGTGGGCTCGGACTGGGTATCGAAATAGAAGGGGTAGGGAATACGTTCCGGCAGCACGCGCAACAACGTTTTATCGACCGATCCAGACGGCGCGTGCGGCGGTGTCTCGGCCATCTGGTGGTTCGATTGGAACATCGCCGACAATTGTTGATTCTCACGCACTTGTTCGAGCAGCCAGTAGAACTCGGGTCCGGTACCGAACTCCTCTAGCGCTTCGATAACGACTGCCACGTCGCTGGCGAAACCCAGCGCCAGCCGCCGACCAACATCGGCCCAATGGCGATTGTAGAACACGTACGCCGATATGGCCTGCAATAGGATGATCGGTACCATCACGATCAGGAGTGAGCGACCGAATAAAGAGGTTGGCAACAATCGGCGCTGCGGTGCGGCCGTGGGGCCGTCGGTCAGGCTGGTAGCGTGTGGCCGCTGGGCGGTCATGTCGTGCGCAGGGCGTAGCCGGCGCCGCGGACGGTGATCAAATAGCGGGGATCTTTCGGATCGCGCTCGATCTTCCGGCGCAAGCGGGTGATTTGTACGTCGACCGCTCGTGCAGCGACTTGTGGCTGGGCGCCGAGCTGTTCGCGGCTGAGCACGGCCCCCGGTGCCCGGGTGAGCATGCTCAACAAAGTTGTTTCACTGGCGGTCAGGTTGACAGGCGCGCCGCCCTGGCGCAGTTCGCCACGTGCGCGGTCGAATTCAAATGCACCGAAGCGGACAATGTCGACGACCGGTGGACTGGCATGGCGCCGCATAATGTTATTCAGACGCAGCACCAGCTCGCGCGGCTCGAAAGGTTTGCCGAGATAGTCGTCGGCACCCTGTTCCAACCCGGCGACGCGATGCTCTGCCTCGTCCATCGCGGTCAACAGCAAGATCGGCACGGCGCCTGTTTCTTTGATCGCGGCGGTGAGTTGCAACCCATCCTCGCCCGGCATCATGACGTCCAGCACCAAAGCGTCGAAATGCAAATTGGCCAGTTTGGCGCGCGCGTCACCGGAGTTGGCGGCCGTGGTCACCAAAAATCCATGGTCGGCCAGAAATCGGCGCAACAGCTCGCGCAAGCGCTTGTCGTCGTCGACCACCAGCACATGCGGCGCCTCGCCTTCGTTGGTCATGTCCACGGTTCGGACCATAACCAACAGTATATCGTGGGTGACCATGAACTGGCCAAGCGCCGGCGCGCAAATGACCCGGATGCTCGGGCGGATGCGTGTGCCGCGCCCGAAGCCGTCATGAAATTAAAGGCGACGTCGGTCGCTGTCCTCCATTAGGCTCAGCATGACGGCACGAAAGCCGTTGACCGCATCGCCACCGGCGGCGCCGTAGGCGCGGGCGATTCGCGTTCGCTGCGCGGCCGAAAGGCGTCGTTCCAAAGCGCGCCCCTTTTCCGTTAGGTGCAGTAGGCGTTGTCGGCGGTCGCGCGTGCCCTTTTCTTGGGCGACATATTCCTGTTCGACAAGTTGTCCCAACACGCGGCTCAGGCTTTGCTTGGTGATCTTCAATATGTCCAGCAGTGCCGCCACTGAAATGCCCGGATTGCGGCCGACAAAGTAGATGACTCGGTGGTGGGCCCGGCCGAGTCCGAGAGGTGCCAGCATGGCATCGCATTCGCCGGTGAAGTCGCGATAAGCGAAATACAGCATCTCAATACCCTGATTGAGTTCCTCTTCGCGGAGGAACAAAGGGCTGATTCCCGATTTTATGTCAGTCATGTTGACATATATGAACGCCGATGCTAGTCAACGCAACCTTTCTCTTGCACAATTGGGTGTCGAGTTTCCGCGAGAAGATCGGACTGATCATGCTTTCTTACGAAGATAGGGACGGGTTCATTTGGATGGATGGCGCTTTGGTGCCATGGCGCCAGGCCAGCCTTCACGTTTGTTCGCACGGTTTGCATTATGCGAGCTGTGTGTTCGAGGGTGAGCGCGTCTATGGCGGCACAATTTTCAAGTTGCAGGAACATACCGAGCGCTTGTTTGAATCGGCCCGCGGATTGGGTTTTGAGATTCCATACTCAGTCGATGCGATCAATGCGGCCAATTACGAGGTCTTGGAAGCCAACGGTATTGGCGACGGCTATGTGCGCCCTGTGGCGTGGCGCGGTAGCGAGATGATGGGAGTCTCGGCACAAAAAAACACCATCCATGTTGCGATTGCCGCATGGGAATGGCCGTCCTATTTTTCGCCGGAAGCGCGGTTGAAGGGCATCAAGCTGCAGTGGTCAGAGTGGAAACGGCCGTCGCCGGAAACGATTCCAGCCAAGACCAAGGCCGCCGGGCTGTACATGATCTGCACATTGAGCAAGCACCAGGCCGAGGCGGAAGGCTTCGATGACGCACTCATGGTTGACTGGCGCGGGCGTCTGGCCGAAGCCACCGGCGCCAATATTTTTTTGGTGATCGACGGTGCCTTACACACACCGACGCCGGATTGTTTTCTAGACGGGATAACCCGGCGGGCGGTGATTGAATTGGCGCGCGCCCGCAACGTCGACGTGATCGAACGCACGATCATGCCCGACGAATTGGCTAAGGCGGACGAGGTGTTTTTGACCGGCACCGCCGCAGAAGTGACACCGGTCGGCCAAATTGGAGATCTGCATTTCCAGGTCGGTTCGATCACCCGGCAATTGATGGACGATTTTACGGCTCTCACCAACAATGTCGGCGAACATCGCCCGGCGCGTGTCGGTGCGGCAGAATGAGCTTTAATATCGCTTGAGATTATTCCGCCGCGTCGGCCATGCGTCGGTCGTCGGTGCCCCATTTGGCGGCGGCTTCGTCGTCGCTTTCGCGGGCGTCAACCCAACGTTTTCCCGTCGCCGTATCCTCACATTTCCAGAACGGCGCTTTGGTTTTGAGCCAGTCGATCAGAAATTGACACGATTCGAGTGCCGCCTGGCGGTGGGCCGATGCCGTGACCACCAGCACGATTCGCGCGCCCGGCTCAAGCCGGCCGTAACGATGGATAATCAGCACATCGTCCAACGGCCAACGCGCGCGGGCATCGGCTTCCAATGCGGCAAGCTGTTTTTCGGTCATGCCTGGATAGTGTTCCAGGGTCATCGCACCGATTTTGTCGTCGCCGGCCATGTCGCGTACCAAACCGACAAAACTGGCAACACCGCCAATGTCATGGCGACCGCGGCTGAGCGCTTCAATCTCGGCGCCGATGTCAAAATCTTCAGTCTGGACGCGGATCATGGCTCTAACCTCCGGTCACCGGCGGAAACAGCGCGACCTCGTCATCGGCAGCGATCGGATGGTCGTCCCTGACATATTCCTCGTTCACGGCGACACGCACGACGGACAGGTCGGCCAACGCGGCCGCGTATCCATCACCACGGGTCTGCAGCCAGCCAAGCAAGTCGCCGACGGTGGCCACGCCATCAGGCAATGTGACCGTTTCTTCGGCGAGGCCCGCTTTCTCGCGGATCCATGCAAAATACAACAACTTCATCACGCAACTTCACCAAACGGCAGGAAATCAACGACGCTGCCGGCCGCAACATACGACAAATCCTCCGCCAATTCGACAAAACCGTCTGCGGCTGACACCGAGGTCAAGATCGCGGCGCCTTGGCCACCCGCCCGCTCGGCCAGCGGCAAATGATCGCGCCTGCCGGTCAAGCGGCAACGGACAAATTCACGGCGCCCCAACTTTTTCTTGTGGTCAAAGCCCAACAACACTGGAAACAGCAGTGGCCGCACATTTTCGCAGCCGGCTAGCCGCAAGATGAGTGGACGGACAAAGCGCAGGAACGTCACCATCACCGCGACAGGATTGCCGGGCAGGCCGACAAACGGGACGAAATCCGCGCTTTGCGGCGTGCGGCGCAGTTCGCCCAGCGCCAATGGCCGGCCCGGCTTGATCGCCAGTCGCCAAAATGTGAGACGACCGAGCGCTTCGAGCGCGGTCTTGACATGATCTTCCTCGCCGACCGATGCGCCGCCAGAGGTGATCAACGCGTCGTGATCCGGCGCGGCGTCCGCCAGCGCATCGCGGACGGCCACCAAGTCATCGGCGATGATACCCAAATCATCGACCTCGCAGCCCAGGCGTGTCAGCAGCGACGTCAGCACATAGCGGTTGGAATCGTAAATAGTGCCGGCTTCCAGCGTGGCGCCGGGCTCACGGACCTCATCTCCGGTCGAAAAAACCGCGACACGTAGGCGTCGATATACGACGAGAGAAGCCCGGCCAAGTGCGGCGGCAAGACCCAGATCCTCTGGTCGCAAGCGACGCCCGCGGCGAAGGACGGTGCCGCCGGCGGTGACATCTTCACCAGCCCGCCGGCGATTGGCGTGGCGCGCAATGCCCGGCGGTAGGCGCACCTGGTCGCCGCGCATCTCGCAGTCCTCTTGCATGAAGATCGTGTCGGGACCGGCGTCGCGCGTGCCGCGCGGCATGGCGGCCCCGGTAAACACGCGCAATGCTTCCCCACGCCGCGCCGGGCGGTTCAGCGCGTGGCCTGCGGTGACGCGGCCGGTGACGGGCAACAGGGTCGTCGCGCCTGGCGCTAGGTCGTCATAATAGACCGCGTAACCATCGACGGCCGAGTTGTCGAATGGCGGCACGTCCAGGGTGGCCACCAGATCTTCCCCGAGAATGCGTCCGACGGTGTCGCCCAGCGGCACGGATTCGATCGCGGCCACCGGTGCAATGCGCTGCTCCAGCAGGGTCAGCGCGTCGTCCAGCGGCATCAATGCATCGCCATGCCGAAAGCAATCGTCGCTGAGCTGTGTCATGGATTCCCGGCCGGCGGCGTGCACAGGCCGACGACGAAATCGGCAATGGCGTCAATATCGTCAAGATTTAACACCGTTCGCGCGCCCGGATCCTTCGGCAATGGTGCATCGGTCGCGACGGCGATAACACTGTCATTGTCCGGATAGAGCAGTGGATTGTCGCTGCCGGTACGACAGACTTCGATCTTTTCATGAGCTTCCGAGCGATACCCCTCGACCAGAACCAAATCGACCGGACTCAGCCGTGCGATCAATTGGTCCAAATCCGGTTCGCAGGCGCCGCGCAGTTCGCCCATATGCGCCCAACGGGTCGCTGAGCTGATCAAGACTTCATTCGCGCCGGCGTTTCGATGGTGAAACGAATCTTTTCCCGGCTGGTCAATGTCGAAGCCGTGATGTGCATGTTTGATGGTCGAAACCGTCAGGCCGCGCGCCACGAGCACGGGCAGTAGCCGCGTAATGAGGGTAGTCTTGCCGCTGCCACTCCACCCGGATATGCCAAGAACGCGCATCGAGGGCCCAGGTCGATCTAGCGAACCTCGCCGACACCGCCGGAGGCACCGGTTGGTGACTTGGCGCCAGGCGTGGTCGGTTCAGCAAGCATGTGGCGCAAGCCGACGCGCAAATAACTGTAACCGGTTACCAGTGTCAGCACGGCGGCGATCCATAGCAAAATCGTACCGATAAACAGCGGGTCGGAACTGGGTGGAATCAACACCGGCCCAGCATCGCCGACCAGCAGAAAGCATAGCGCGACGATTTGCACGCCGGTTTTCCATTTGGCGAGCCGGCTGACCGGCACGCTGACATTCAATTCGGCCAAGAATTCGCGTAAGCCGGAGACCAGGATTTCGCGGCAGAGAATGACCAAGCAGGGCAGGATCGGCGCGTGTTCCGCCCAAACCAGCATGACAATCGCGGCACTCACCAGCAGCTTGTCGGCGATCGGGTCCAAGAAACGGCCAAGCGCCGACGTCATTTGCCAGCGACGCGCCAAATAGCCGTCGAAATAGTCGGTAATGCCCGCGAGCAAGAACAGCCCGAACGCGCACCAGTTGGCGCCCGGATAGGGCAAATAGAAAGCGGCAACGAATAGTGGAATGACCACAATCCGCGACAGCGTCAGTAAATTGGGCAGCGACGTCAGCATCTCGCACCGTCCTTGTGCGTGTGGGCACCATAGCAAGCTTGTCTTGGTGTGGCCATTCTCGGTCCGGTACGTGGTTGGCACGAGCCGGTTTCGGCCGGGGCGCCGGCGCAAATGGCGTCCACCGCGCCCACCGCGCCAAGTCGGGCGCGCTTAGCCGTCGCCATGAAAGTGATCATAGATGCGCTTTGCGACAGTTCTGCTGATACCATCGACCGTTTCCAGGTCGGCCAGCGCGGCATCGGCGACCGCGCGCGCCGAGCCAAAGCGATGCAACAGCGCGCGCTTGCGTTTTGATCCGATTCCCTCGATCGAATCGATTTCTGACCGGCCCAACGATTTCGATCGACGCGCACGATGGCTAGAGATGGCGAAACGATGCGCCTCGTCGCGCAGGCGCTGCAGAAAATACAGCACCGGATTGTCGGGTTGCAGCATGAACGGTGCCCGACCCGGCACATGAAAGCGTTCGCGGCCGGCGTCACGGTCGGGCCCTTTGGCGATCGCCGCCACCGGAACATCGGCGACGCCGAGGTCGGCGAAAACCTGCTGCACGCTAGACAGCTGTCCGGCGCCCCCGTCGATCAGAACCAAGTCCGGCCATTGGCCTTTGTCGCGATCGGGATCTTCGCGACGCAGGCGCGCGAAACGGCGGCCAAGGACCTCGCGCATCATGGCGTAGTCGTCGCCGGGCGCGGCCAACGCGGCGCCATCGCTGGCCCCGGCGGTGCGTATATTGAATTTCCGGTAGGCGTTTTTTTGCAGCCCGTCGGCGCCGGCGACGATCATCGCGCCCACGGCTTGGTGACCTGAAATGTGACTGTTGTCATAGACTTCGATCCGTCGGGGTGTGCTGTCGAGCCCAAGCACCTCGGCGACACCGTCCAGCAGTCTACGCTGCGCCGCACTTTCCGACAGACGCCGCGCCAAGGCTTCACGGGCGTTGTCGCGCGCGTAGGCGACCAATTTCTGCTTGTCGCCGCGCAAAGGCGCCGTCACCGTGACCCGCCGTCCCGCGCGCACACCCAGGGCCTGGGCAATCAACTCCTCTGCATCGATCGCGTGGCTCAACAAAACGAGTTTCGGTGGGGTGCGATTCTCGTAATATTGGGCGATGAACGCGGCGACGACGGCCTCGACAGGCTCGCTACGGTGGTGGCTGGGAAAGTATGCGCGATTGCCGTAGTGACTGCCGCCGCGATAGAAAAACACCTGTATGCAGGTGTGGCCGCCCTCTTGATGGGCCGCGATCACATCGGCTTCGTCGATGCTGCGCACATTGATGTCTTGCTGCGACTGGATATGGGCCAGCGCACGGAGACGGTCGCGCAACACCGCCGCCGATTCGAACTCCAAGCGGTCGCTGGCCGTCTGCATTTGCCCCGACAGCCGACCTTGCACGTCTTGGCTCTTGCCCGACAGGAAATCCCGTGCCTGGCCGACCAGTTCGGCATAATCGACGCGGCCGATAAGGCCGACGCACGGCGCCGTGCAACGTTTGATCTGGTATTGGAGACACGGCCGTGAACGAGTCGCGAAAACCGAATCCGAACAAGATCGGATCGGAAACGCACGTTGCAACGCGTTCAAGGTCCGATTGACGGCACCGGCGGATGCAAATGGGCCGAAATACTCGCCTTTGCGGTCGCGGGCGCCACGATGCTTGACCAGCTGCGGCCAGTCGTGATCGCCGGTCAGTAGAATGTAAGGGTGCGATTTATCGTCGCGCAGAACGATATTGTAGCGCGGTTTAAGGCGCTTGATCAGATTGGCTTCCAGCAGCAGCGCTTCGGCTTCGGTATGCGTGGTGACGATCTCAAGCGCTGTCGTCTCGCTGATCATGCGCGCGATGCGTTGGCCATGGCGAACCAAATTGGCGTAACTGGTGACGCGCTTTTTGAGATTGCGTGCCTTGCCGACATACAACGGCTGACCGTCGGCGCCGATCATGCGATAGACTCCGGGGACCGCCGGCATGGTTTTCAGGCTGGCCTGAATTACGGCGACGCCGCGCAACTGGGCCGCTTCGCCTTGTGGCGATGACGGGTGGTCTTGGTCGGTGTCGGTGCCGATCATGGCACGAATATCGTGGTGGGATCGGTCGCGGTCAACGCGCAGACGCATGACGCCTGATCGTAATTGTCGTCCCGCCGAATCAAACGGTCATGCGACTTGAATTGGCCTGTGGAAAATTCTGTGTAAAACCGTCGTCCGACATAAGGTATCGGTCTGTGTTTCAAGGATTTGTTGGCAAATCCATGAAATATCCAAGAAATTATAAGTTATTGATTTTTTTATAATATCCCTTGTCAAATGATTTCGGGCGGACAGCCGGGCGGATAATTGTCATTTGACTCCTTGCGCGACGGTCAAGTTTTCGACGTTGTGTACAAATGGCCGAATGGGGCGGCGCAGTCGGCCGAGTATCGGGTAGCGAATCGCGCTTGCAGCCAATTCAGTTTTCGGCTACGCGCTCGATTTCGACGCCGACTCCGCCGGCATCGGCGATAACATCCAGTTTCTCCACGCGGACCCAGGCACGATCGACGCGGCGATCGTCCAAACACAGGTCAGCGATTCGCTGGGCCAAAGTCTCGACCAAATTGAGATGTCCAGAATCAACAATGGTGCGGATCTGGTCGACGACATGTTCATAGCTGACCACATCGCTGATATGGTCACCAAACGGTGCGGCCGCGTCCCTGATATCCAGGCGCACATTGATTCGCACGCGCTGGCGTTTACCGCGTTCATGGGCATAAACGCCGATCTCACATGGCAACACAAGATCGCGTACGAACAAGCGCCGCGCGACGGTTGTGCGCGTACTTAGGCGCAGGGGTTCAATGGTACCGTGCCCCGGCAAGCGTTTGGCCATAAACAAAAGCCTATTCAGGAGGCGGCGCCTGTTGCGCCGACGGCGCCCAACCCAAATGCTGACCGCCATCCAGGGCGATCATTTGCCCGGTCATGGCCGGCGCGTCCAGAATAAAAAGCACGGCCGCGGCAATCTCGCCTGGACTTGTGCCACGTCCCAAAGGCATCGAGCGACATTGGGCGGCGAATTGCTCGGGTGTCTGCCGCGGGCTCGGCAATGTCGGCCCCGGACCGATGGCGTTGACGCGAATGTTGGGCGCCAATGCGAGGGCCATGGTTTGAGTTAGGGTCCACAGGCCTGTCTTAGAGACGGTGTATGACACGAAATAGGGGGTCAGATTCCACACCCGTTCGTCGATAATATTGACGATTGTGCCTTGGCGGTTTGCGCCGAGAGCCTTGGCGAATTCTTGCATCAGCACAAAGGGCGCACGCAGATTGACCGCCATGTGGCGGTCCCAACTGGCTCTGGTTGCCGTTGCGACATCGTCGGCTTCAAATAACGCGGCGTTGTTGATCAAGACACTGATGGGGCCAAGGGTGGTCTCCGCGCTGCCGATCAGCGCTGCCGTCTCCCCTTCGTCGGTCAAGTCAGCGGCAAGGGCAACCGCGCGGCCGCCCTCGGATTCGATGGTTGCCACCGCCGTCTCGGCGGCCGCCTGGCCGGTGTGATAATGCACGGCGACCGCATAGTCGGCGCGGCCGAGGGCGAGCGCGATCGCCTCTCCGATGCGCGCGCCGCCGCCTGTCACCAATGCGGTTCCTCGTGACATAGGCGGGAGAGTGGCGTATGCGGGGGGCGACGGCAAGTACCCGCGATCAGGCGGTTGCGGACTAAGGAATTATGAGATGAAGGCACAGATTTTGCGCGCTTTTGGCGACGCGGACCAGCTTGAACTGACCGATTGGCCGGATCCGGACTGCCGCGCAGGTGAAGTGTTGGTGCGCATTGGCGCCGCCAGCATCAATCCCGTCGACTATAAATCGCGCCAGGCGGGGCCGCCATTCGCACCGCAACCGCCGGCGGTGATGGGCATGGACTTGGCTGGTACCGTCGAAAGGGTCGGTGACGGCGTGACCGAATTTCAACCGGGCGACAAGGTGTATGGCTGCGCCGGCGGCATCCGCGGCCTGGGCGGCACTTATGCCGAGCTGATCGCCACCGATCATCGATTGCTCGCTAAAGCGCCAACAAGCCTCTCCATCCGCGAGGTTGCGGCGTTGCCGCTGGTGTCGATCACCGCTTGGGAAGCCCTACATGATCGCGCCCATGTCAAATCAGGCGACAAAGTGCTGGTCCATGCCGGAACCGGCGGTGTCGGCCATATTGGAATTCAATTGGCGAAGGCCGCGGGCGCATGGGTCTGCGCCACGGTATCCAACGACGATAAGGCGCGCATTTCCCGGCAACTGGGCGCCGACGAAACAATCAACTACCGAACCGAAGCGCCGGCCGACTATGTCGCACGCCTGACCGACGGGCAGGGCTTTGACATCGTCTTAGACACGGTCGGCGGCGACAATATCGCGCCATCGTTGGATGCCGCGCGGCTCAACGGCACGGTCGTGACGATCATGGCGCGCGCCAACCTTGATCTTGGCGCGATGCATGTCAAAGGGCTCTCGTTGCACGCCGTCTTCATGCTGATCCCGATGATTCACGATGTTGGTCGCGCCCGCCATGGCGCGATTTTGACCGAACTCGCCGCCTTGGTCGACGCCGGCAAGGTCAAGCCGCTGCTCGACGAGCTGGACTTCACGCTGGCGCAATTGCCAGACGCCATGCGACGCCTGGAATCGGGCGCAGCTATCGGCAAGGTCGTTGTGACGGTCTAAGCGTCTGTGGAACTCGCCATGGTGATGCGCACCAAAGCGACACCCAGCCACAGAGCGCACAGCCACCAGGCTTGCCAGACGCCATAGGACAGGCTGCACAGCGTCAATCCGGCGATCAAAGTCGCCGCCACTGCGCCCTTGCCCAGCCGATCGGGCCCAACGCGCGGCACGGAAAATAACAGGGCGACGGTCAGGGCGGCCAACGTCATGGCGCCCGGTAGGCCCAGTTCCAACCAAATCTGCAGGCCCGCATTGTGCGGGTGCAAGGGCATCACGGTCATGCCGCCATAGGTCTCGGCGGGCAAACCCGGATTAACGTCGACCAACCGCTGGCCGCCACCTGGAATCGCCCGCGCCGAATCGAGCCCCCAGCCGGTCAATGGTCGTTCATAGATTTTTTCGCCGGTGAATTGCCAGATATACAGGCGGTGAACCCCCGTCGACGGCCATGTGGCATGGTCCGGCTGGGCGAGCATGCGGCCCGACAAGAATGTGATCAGTACCGGCGCAAACAAAGTCATCAGACATTGGCTGATCGCCAACACCCGCGTCATGATGTAGGGGGCAATGGTGATCAAGATCATGGTCAGGGTGCCGGTAAACAAACCGGTTAGGGCAGAGCCGCTCTCCGCGACCACCAGCAGGCCGACGCAGACGGCGAGCGCCGCGATCGCGATCAGCCATGAGCGCTGCAATAAATAGTAACAAACCGGCCAAATGATCAACGCGGCGACGGTCGCGGCCGGATTGAGGATGGCGCGTCCGTAGCGTGCCGGTTCGTCGAACAACAGGCGGCGGATCGCTTGATTGCTGCCGATGTCGATGGCAAACAAAGCCAGGCCCAGTGCCGCGCCCCAGGCGGCCATGGTGCCGATATAGCGGACCTCGCTGGGGTTTAGGCGCGGCAGCCCACCGATCAAGACAAAGCCGCCGCCAACGATGGCGATCAGTTCGATTGCCTGACGAATCGAACGTTCAGGATCCCCCGACCACGCCGCCGAAAACGTTGCCCATAAAAGAAAAATCGTAAACGCGTTGACGTAGACCCGGGGCAGCAACCGCCACGTGAACTGTCGTTGTCGCAGCAGGTCGAGCGATGCGCAGGCCGCAATGACGGCCAAAATTGTCAACGCCTTGTGGGCAATCACGGCAGTCGGCAGGATCATGAACAGTGACACCGCCAGAACATGCACGGCCAATGGCCGCGCCGTCGAGCCAATGGCCGCCACGGCGCCGTCGCGCGTGTCTGTCGTCATTCTGGTTCCGGTTGGTTACGTGAGCCGTCATTTTGCGGCGCTGGGCGCCGAATTTGCGGCGAGCATAGGCGCGGCAATTCAGTCTGTCACGGCTTGCCCGGCTATTATCTGCGTCGGTGCTTTTTGCCCCGCGGCGCGCGCGCCTTTTGGTTGCTCGCGCTGCGGCCGCGACCTTTGGCCGGTTGTGTCGTCGAGACCAACCCTAGATCAGAGGCCTCCAGGCGGCGGATCTCGTCGCGCAGGCGCGCGGCTTCTTCGAACTCTAGGTCGGCCGCGGCATCCTGCATGCGTTTATCCAAATCGGCCAAGTGCGTTTTCAGATCGCGACCGACCATATGGGCAACGTCGTCATCGCCGGTACCGATTGTGACATAATCACTTTCGTAAACCCCATCCAAGATGTCGCCGATCGCCTTGCGCACGGATTCGGGGGTGATGCCGTGGGCGGCATTGTAGCTTTGCTGTTTTTCCCGCCGCCGATTGGTTTCTTCCATGGCGGTCTTGAGCGAATCGGTCAGAGTGTCGGCGTACAAATGCAACGGCCGTCGACATTGCGCGCGGCCCGCCCGATGGTTTGGATCAACGAGGTTTGGGATCGCAAAAAACCTTCTTTGTCGGCGTCCAATATGGCCACCAACGTGCATTCGGGGATGTCCAACCCCTCGCGCAAAAGATTGATCCCGACCAAAACGTCGAATACGCCCAAACGCAAATCGCGGATAATCTCGATGCGCTCCAAAGTGTCGACATCCGAGTGCAAATAGCGTGTTTTCAGGCCTGCCTCGTTGAGATACTCGGTCAGGTCCTCGGCCATGCGTTTGGTCAGCGTGGTCACCAAAGCGCGCTGGCCCTTGCGCGCCACCACGCGGCATTCGGCCAGCAGATCATCGACCTGGCTGGTGACGGGACGCACCAGGCAGACCGGATCGATCAGCCCGGTCGGGCGGATGACCTGTTCGACGAAGCTACCGCCCGTGCGCTGCATTTCCCAGGGCCCCGGCGTCGCGGACACATAGATTGTCTGCGGCCGCATGCCATCCCATTCCTCGAACTTGAGCGGCCGATTGTCGACGCACGATGGCAGCCGAAACCCATATTGGGCCAAGGTCGATTTGCGGTTGAAGTCGCCGCGAAACATGCCGCCCAGTTGCGGCACCGTGACGTGGCTTTCATCGACGATCAACAAGGCATTCTCGGGCAAATATTCGAACAAGGTCGGCGGCGGCTCACCCGGCCTGCGGCCGGTCAGATAGCGCGAGTAATTCTCAATCCCCGGGCACGAGCCGGTCGTCTCCATCATTTCCAGATCGAAATTCGTGCGCTGTTCCAACCGCTGCGCTTCGAGCAGCTTGTTTTGTCCGATCAACTCGTCCAGCCGTTGCTTGAGCTCAATCTTGATGCCCTTGGCCGCCTGCTGCAAGGTCGGCCGGGGTGTCACATAGTGGCTGTTGGCGTAGATCCGAATCGCGTCAAGCACATCGGTTTTCTCGCCGGTCAGTGGGTCGAATTCGACGATCGACTCAATCTCGTCGCCGAACAGCGACAGCCGCCAGGCGCGGTCTTCGTAGTGGGCCGGGAAAATTTCGATGGAATCGCCGCGCACACGAAAGGTGCCACGGACAAAGTTTGCATCGTTACGCTTATACTGAATCTCGACCAGATTGCGCAGCAGCTGACTGCGATCGATGAAGTCACCGGCGGCGAGGTCGACGACCATTTGCGCGTAGGTCTCGACCGCACCGATGCCATAAATGCACGATACGCTGGCAACGATGACGACATCGTCGCGTTCCAATAGGGCCCGCGTTGCGGAATGGCGCATGCGGTCGATCTGCTCATTGATCGAGGCGTCTTTCTCGATATAGGTGTCCGACCGCGGCACATAGGCTTCGGGTTGGTAATAGTCATAATAGGAGACGAAATACTCGACCGAATTGTTCGGGAAGAAACCGCGCATTTCGCCGTAGAGCTGGGCCGCCAATGTCTTGTTGGGGGCCAACACCAATGTCGGTCGGCGCAGCGCCTGGATGACGTGGGCCATGGTGAAAGTCTTGCCCGAACCGGTGACGCCGAGCAAAACTTGGTCGCGTTCGCCGACGCCGAGCCCGTCGAGTAACGCTTCGATCGCTTGCGGCTGATCGCCGGCCGGCGCGAAGTCTGACTCAATCTCGAATGGCCGGACGCGCGTATTCCGGCGCGTCGATGGCGGGGCGTTGGCCACGGCTTGCTCTGTCATCGCCGCCATCTTGTCATCTGTCTGGCCCTGTTCAAGACCCCGACTACGCCGCCTGGCTCCATCCCGCACCGCTGGCATAGTCACGGATGCGGGCCAAGGCGCGGCGGATGTTGTCGATGCTGTTGGCATAGGAAAAGCGGATGTAGCCTTCGCCGAACGCGCCGAAGCTGGTCCCCGCAATGGCGGCCACCCCGAGTTCCTCCAACAACAGGGTTTCCATTTGCTTAGAGGTCATGCCGGTGCCGGCGATGTTCGGCATCGTGTAAAAGGCACCGGTCGGCAAGATCGATGAGCAACCGGGAATGTTGTTGGTCTCTTCGACGATGATTTTGCGCCGTTCGTCGAATGCCTGGCGCATGGTTTCGACTGAATCCTGCGGGCCGGTCAGCGCCGCCAGTGCGGCATATTGCGTGGCCGCGTTGGTGCACGAGACCGAATTGATGTTGAGCCGGGTCGCATGGTCGACCAGCGGCGACGGCCACACCGCATAGCCGATCCGCCAGCCGGTCATGGCATAGGTTTTCGACCAGCCATCCAACAGGATCAGGCGGTCGCGCAGCGACTCATAGCTGAGCAGGGTGACGAATTCGGTGTCGTCATAGAGCAGCCGCGAATAGATCTCGTCAGACATGACGACCACCTGCGGGTGACGCGCGAGCCCTTCTACCAATCGGTCAAATTGTGCGCGCGGGACGACGCCGCCGGTCGGATTGGCGGGACTGTTGATGATCAGCAAGCGGGTCTGTGGGGTAATCTTGTCCAGCACTTCGTCCGCGTCGAAGGCAAAGCCATTGGCCTCGCGCAGCGGAATTGGCACGGCTTTGGCGCCGGAGAAGTTGATCACCGACTCGTAAATCGGGAAACCGGGATTGGGGTACATAATCTCCGCGCCCGGTTCGCCGAACATCAGAATGGCGTACCACATCGTGACCTTGCCGCCGGGGACGATGACGACATCATCGGGATTGACCTCGATGCCCCGAAACGACGCGCAATCGGCGGCGACGGCCGCGCGCAAGGGCAGGATGCCGTTGCCCGGCGTATAGCCGTGATGTCCGTCGGCCAAGGCCTTTTGTGCCGCTTCAACGATATGATCGGGGGTGCGAAAATCAGGTTGGCCGATACCGAGATTGATAATGTCGCGGCCCTGCAATTCAAGCGCCTTGGCCCGCGCCAAAACTTCAAACGCGCTTTCGGTGCCGAGCCGGCTCATATGTGCGGCAAGTTGCATATTTGTGGTCTCCTCGCTTGGGCCATTTGGCGCCGACGGCCAACCCTTTTGACGGCGCCACAATACGCGCGGCGCCCTAGATGTGCGAGTATTGACGCATCACTCCAGCAGTCGGTTCGGTTCCGGTTGCAAGGGGTGGCCCTCAGGCGTAGCTTCGCGGCGCTGCCGCACCCGCATCGAACATGTCCGCCACAGGAGACGCGAGATGTCTTTTCTTGCCGCGCGCATGGGGCGCATTGCCCCGTCGCCGACCATCGCCGTGACCAACCGCGCCCGCGAGCTGCGCGCCGCCGGCCATGACGTCATTGGCTTGGGTGCCGGCGAACCGGATTTCGATACGCCCGATTTTGCCAAACAGGCTGCGGTCGAGGCCATCGCGGCCGGCATGACCAAATACACCACTGTCGATGGCACGCCCGAGCTGAAACAGGCGATCTGCGCCAAATTCAAGCGCGACAACGGATTGGACTACGAACCGAGCCAGATCTCGGTCGGTGCCGGCGGCAAGCAAGTGCTGTTTAACGCGATTTTGGCGACTGTCGACGAGGGCGACGAAGTGGTGATCCCGGCGCCGTATTGGGTGTCATATCCCGACATGGTGTCGCTGGCCGGGGGAACACCGGTATTTGTCGGCTCCAACGATGCCAGCCGGTTTAAGATCCAACCCGCCGATCTCGACGCGGCGATCACGCCAAAAACCAAGTGGTTGATCCTGAACTCACCATCAAATCCGTCCGGCGCCGCCTACAATCGCGACGAGCTCAAGGCGTTGACCGACGTGTTGGTCAAGCACCCGCATGTTTGGGTCATGACCGACGACATGTACGAAAAGGTCGTCTACGACAACTTCGTATTTACCACGCCGGCGCAGGTCGAACCGTCGCTCTATGACCGCACTTTGACCGTGAACGGGGTCTCTAAGGCCTATGCCATGACGGGCTGGCGGATTGGTTATGCCGGCGGCCCGCAGCCGCTGATCAAAGCGATGGCGACCATCCAATCGCAAAGCACGACCAATCCGTCCTCGATCTCGCAAGCCGCGGCGCTTGCCGCGCTTGACGGGCCGCAGGATTTCTTGGCGCCGCGCAACGCCGCCTTTAAGGCGCGGCGCGACATGGTGGTCGACATGCTCAACGCGGCCGACGGCCTTACATGCATGAGGCCGGAAGGCGCGTTTTACGTATATCCGAGCTGCGCCGGGGTCATCGGCCGCAAGACCAGCGACGGCAAAACCATCGCGACAAGTGCGGATTTTGCCGGTTATTTGCTGGACAGCGTCGGCGTCGCGGTGGTGTTCGGGGCGGCGTTCGGGCTCGATCCCTATTTCCGAATCTCCTATGCTGCCGCTGACGAAACATTGAAAGAGGCGTGCGCACGCATTCAAGAAGCCTGTCGCGCGCTGGATTAAGGCCATGGACCGAGACAGCCCGATCGATATCGCCTATTCGGCGTGTCCCCACGATTGCCCGTCGACTTGCGCGCTAGAGGTCGAGCGGATCGACGACTTCACCATCGGCCGCGTCCACGGCGCGCGGGACAACAGCTATACCTCTGGTGTTGTCTGCGCCAAAGTGGCGCGCTATGCGGAGCGGGTCCACCATCCGGATCGCCTGAAAGAACCGCTTCGCCGCACCGGCCAAAAAGGGGCAGGTCGTTTCGAACCGATCAGTTGGGACGACGCGTTGGACATCGTCGCGGAAGCCTTTGTCAAGGCGGCCCAGGCCCATGGCTCTGAGGCGGTGTGGCCATATTTCTACGCCGGCACTATGGGCTTGGTACAGCGCGACGGCATTGAACGATTGCGCCACGACATGCGCTATTCCGGTCAGTACAGCACGATCTGCACGACCTTGGCGCGGACCGGCTGGATGGCTGGTGCCGGAAAATTGGTCGGACCCGACCCGCGCGAAATGGAAGAGGCCGACCTGATCGTGTCGTGGGGCGGCAATCCGGCGTCGACCCAAGTCAACGTCATGAGCCACATTCAAAAGGCGCGCAAGGCGCGCGGCGCCAAGCTGGTGGCGATCGACCCCTATCGAAATCGGACGGCCAAGGTTGCCGACATGCACTTGGCGTTGCGGCCGGGTACCGACGGCGCGCTGGCCTGTGCGGTGATGCACGTCGCATTTCGGGATGGTTATGCGGACCCCGCCTACATGGCCAAATACGCCGATTGTCCGGAACGTCTTGAAGCCCATTTGGCGACTCGGACCCCGGCCTGGGCGGCCGACATCACGGGGTTGTCGGTCGACGAAATTGAGCAATTTGGCGCCCTTTACGGGCGCACACAGCGCAGCTACATCCGCGTCGGTTACGGGTTTTCCCGATCACGCAATGGCACGGTCAATATGCACGCCGTATCGTGCCTGCCGACGGTCACCGGCGCCTGGCGTCATGTGGGCGGCGGCGCGTTCTATTCCAACGGTGACATCTATCATTGGGACAAGACCCTGATCGAAGGCTTGGATGTGCGCGACCCCAGCATTCGCATGCTCGATATGTCGCGCATTGGGCCGGTGCTGGCCGGCGACAAGCGAGACCTTGGCGATGGCCCTCCGGTCACCGCCATGATCACGCAAAATACCAATCCGGCGGTGGTGGCACCGGAGTCCGGGTTGGTCAATCGTGGCCTCGCGCGCGAAGACCTGTTTCTGTGCGTACATGAACAGTTCATGACCGATACCGCCGTTTACGCCGATATCGTGTTGCCAGCGACCATGTTTGTGGAGCATGACGACATCTATCAGGGCGGCGGCCACCAACACATCATTCTGGGGCCGAAAATCATCGAACCCTATGCCGAATCGCGATCCAACCACGACGTGTTGTGCGGTTTGGCGGCACGCCTGGGCGCCGGTCATCGCGGCTTTAAGATGACCGCCTGGGACATCATCGACCAAACCTTGAGTGCGTCCGGTTGGGGCAACGTGGAGACATTGCAGGCCAATCGCTGGCGCGATTGCCAACCCGAATTCGAAAACGCGCATTTTCTGAATGGGTTCGGCCATGCCGACGGTCGGTTCAAATTTGCTCCGGATTGGCCGGCCTTGGGGCCCAATCACCAGGCCATGCCGGAATTGCCCGACCATGTGCCGTTGATCGAGGGAGCAGATGCCGAACATCCGTTTCGCATGGTGACGGCGCCCGCCCACAACTATCTGAACACAAGCTTCACGGAGACCGATACCTCGATCGACAAGGAATCGCGGCCCATGGCCAAGATTCATCCCGATGATGCCGGCAACTTGGGTATCGCGTACGGCGACCGCGTACGGCTTGGCAATCGGCGCGGCGACGTGCTGGTGCACGCCGAACTTTTCGATGGGCTCCAGCCCGGCGTGATCGTGGTGGAGAGCATTTGGCCAAACCGGGCCTTCGAAGAGGGACGTGGGATCAATACCTTGGTTGGCGCTGATGCTGGACCGCCGGCCGGTGGCGCCGTCTTTCACGACACCGCGGTGTGGGTGCGCGCGGATCCATCGGGCTAACGGCTATCGATCAAGCCCTTGTGAGGGCGCGTGAAAAGCCGTTGACGTTGCGGCGCCCAGCCCCATTTATCGAGGCACAGGTGTCCGCCGAAAGAAGCGGCGCATAAACTCCACATCGCCCTGCGAGGATCGTGCCGCATGCTGATCAAATCCATTCCCGGTTGGGGTCTTCCCGAACGCGCCGCGACGCCAGAGGACGTTTTTTGGCGGCGGCGTTCGCTGGTCAAAGGCATCGCGGCCGGCAGTATTCTGGCGACGGCGGCGCCCTTGCTTGGCGCGTGCGATGGTGCCGGGTCAGAGACCGCGGCCGAGGCTGCCGTGGTTGTCACCGATGACCCGACCGCCGATCTGTATCCGGTGGCGCGCAATACGCGCTACGCCGTTGATCGTGATCTGACCGAGGAGAAATGGGTCACGACCTACAACAATTTCTATGAATTCGGGTCGCATAAGAAGATCTGGAAAAGTGTCGGCAAGTTCCAGCCGCGCCCCTGGGAAGTGGCAATCGACGGCATGGTTGAGAAGCCGTTCAAGATCGAAGCCGATGACTTGATTCGTGAGATGCCCCTAGAGGAGCGGCTCTATCGGCATCGCTGCGTCGAAGCCTGGTCGATGGCCGTGCCGTGGAGTGGTTTTCCGTTGGCGGCTTTGGTCGATAAGGCGCGTCCTTTGGCCAGCGCCAAATATGTGCGCATGGAGAGTTTCTTTGATCCAGACGTGGCGCCAGGGCAACATCAGAACTGGTATCCCTGGCCCTATGTCGAGGGCTTGACCCTGGACGAGGCGAGAAACGAACTGGCGTTCATCGTGACCGGCGCCTATGGCAAACCCATGCGCAAACAGAATGGTGCGCCGTTGCGGTTGGCCGTACCGTGGAAATATGGCTTTAAGCACATCAAGTCGATCACCCGATTTACCTTTGCCGAGGAACGCCCGCGTACTTTTTGGGAAGAGGTTGGCCCGAACGAGTACGGCTTTTGGGCGAACGTGAATCCGAAAGTCGACCATGCGCGTTGGAGCCAAGCCAAGGAACGTGTGCTCGGCGCCAGCAAGAAAGTGCCGACGTTGCTGTATAATGGCTACGAAGAATTCGTTGCGCACTTATATGACGGCATGAACGACCAGAAACTCTATATGTGACGGGCAAGTCATCAATTGCCCCGCGGCTGGTCATTTTTGATTGCGATGGGGTCCTGGTTGACAGCGAACCGATCGCCAACCGCATTCTTGCCGCGGCGCTGACCAACGCTGGTTACGCATGCACCGTGGCGCAGGCGGTCGAGAAATTCGTGGGCCGCAGCTTGCCGAATATCATCACCGATGTGGAAACGGAGTTGGGACGGTTGTTGCCCGCGCATTTCGCAGAGAGTTTGCAGGCCGACACATTTGATGCTTTTCGGCGCGAGCTCAAACCGGTGCCCGGGGTCGCGGCGGCACTAGACCGGATCACCCTACGTAAATGCGTTGCCTCGAGCGGTGCGCCGGAAAAGATACGCCTGTCGCTGTCACTGACGGGATTGGATAGTCAATTCGGCAACAGTTTGTTTTCCGCCTTGCAAGTATCAAGGGGCAAACCGCACCCAGACTTGTTCTTGTTTGCGGCCCGGTCGATGGACACGCCGGCGGCCGCTTGCGTGGTTGTGGAAGACAGCACACCAGGGGTTCAGGCCGCGCGCGCCGCCGGCATGCGCGTGCTTGGATATCGCGGTGGCGATCACGTTGGCCCGAACCATGGCGATCGCCTGGCGGCCCACGGCGCGGAGGTGTTCGCCCGGATGGCCGATTTGCCCCGGCTGTTGTCCGGCTCATGATATCGTTATTCGACTAAAGCGGCGTATCCGCGACCTTGCGTAACAAAAAGTCGCGAAACACGCCGACACGCCGCGAGTTGCGCAACTCTTCAGGATATACGAAATAACCTTCGACATTGGGCGTTTGCACGTCGGGCAGCACGCGGACAAATTGCGAGGATTTATCCGCCAAGTAGGCCGGCAACGTCGCAACGCCGATGCCGGTCTGCACCGCCCGGAAAATCCCGTAAACATTGTTGACCGTCAGCGCCGGCTTAAAATCGGCGTCTTGACTGCGGAGTTTCTCGACCAGCCAGTCGACATCATCATAGGGTGACGGCGCGCCTTCACCAAAGCCGATGACACGATGATCATGGGCAAGATCGGCCAAGCTGCGTGGGGTCCCGAAGCGATTGATGTAGGCCGGTGCGGCATAAATACCAAAATGGGCCGTGAACAGATGGCGCTGGATCAGGGTTGGTTGCCGCGGCGGCGTCAACCTGACCGCCACGTCGGCCTGGCGCATGGCCAGATCGAGTTCGACATCGAGGACCAACAGCTGTACGGAAATATCGCGATAATGGTCGATGAATTCACCGATATAGCTGGTCAGCCACAGTGAGCCGAAGCCAATTGTCGTCGATACGCGCAGCGGGCCCTTGGCTTCGGCCTTGCTTTCCTTGAGTGTTGCTTCGGTCATCGCCAATTTGGCGAATACTTCGCGCGCGGTTGAGTACAGCGTCTCGCCTTGCTCGGTGAGAATCAAGCCGCGCGCATGGCGATGAAACAAAGGCAGGTTGAGTGAATCTTCCAGACTTCGAATCTGCCGACTGACGGCGGATTGACTAAGGTGAAGGGTGTCCGCCGCATGCGTGAAGCTACCACAATCGGCCACAACGCGAAAAACCCGTAGCTTGTCCCAATCCATCATCGCTGCGCCATCATTTCGAGCTACGCATCAATTGGCTCGCGATCCGATTCCGGCATCGCAGCCCGCACCGTTTGCGCGTTCTCTTGGCTCGCCAAAAAGCGTTCGGCTTCAAGCGCCGCCATGCACCCGGTGCCGGCCGCGGTGACCGCCTGGCGATACGTCTTATCCTGGACATCGCCGGCTGCGAACACGCCTGCGACGTTGGTACGCGTGCTATCCGGGGCGGTGACAACGTAGCCGTCTCGGTCGATCTCTATTTGACCACGGAACAGGGCCGTGTTCGGTGTGTGGCCAATTGCGACAAAAACACCGTCGGCAGCCTGATCCCGCGTCACGCCGGTTTTGACGTTGCGAACGCGCGCGCCGGTTACGGCCGGCGGGGTCCCGTCACCCAGGATTTCGTCAACCACCGTATCCCAAAGGATGTCGATCTTGGGATGGGCAAACAGTCGATCCTGCAGGATCTTTTCGGCACGCAATTCATCCCTGCGGTGGACCACTGTGACCCGACTGGCAAAGTTGGTCAGAAACAGCGCTTCTTCGACCGCAGTATTGCCGCCGCCGACCACGATGACAGCCTTGTCGCGGAAAAAGAAGCCATCACACGTCGCGCAAGCCGAGACGCCGAACCCTTTGAACTTCTCCTCGCTGTCCAGGCCCAGCCAACGCGCCTGAGCACCTGTACATAAAAGCACCGTGTCGCCGGAATAGATGGCGCCGGAATCGCCAACACAGCGGAACGGCCGCGCGCTCAAGTCAACCTCGACAATCGTGTCGGCAAACATCGCCGTGCCGACCCCTTTCGCCTGGGCCTCCATTTGTTCCATCAACCAGGGGCCTTGGATCACCTCGGCAAAACCAGGATAGTTTTCGACGTCGGTCGTAATCGTCATCTGTCCGCCCGGCTGCAGGCCGTAAACCAGGATGGGCGATAAATTCCCGCGCGCTGCATATATGGCGGCGGTGTAGCCGGCCGGGCCGGATCCCAGAATCAAGACCTTGGTGTGGTGTTGTTCAGCCATTTCGCCGTTCTCGTTCTCCCTTGCGCGCGGCATTGCGGCATTGCGGCATGCGGCGCGCCAACCGATCACCGGACCTGCCCGGTTTCGGGCCGCCGATCAAAGATGGCGGTGCCGAAGAATCTGTCAACCGCTTGATGTCAAAGCCGACCTTGGCACTATGGTGGCGGTGCCGCAGCCTCTGCCTCAGTCAAAATTCTACCCTTTTTCCGATGTTTTGTGTTGCGAATGGTTCTCATTCGCGATAAATCATAACTGACGACTTCGACGCGGCCGCAAATGGGCTTTGTCGAAGGAGCCTCTCCTTCGACTGGGTGGGTCGGTTCTGTCACGGGGGCCGGCCCCATTTTTTTATCGCGCGGTCTCGTTCCAATTGCCCTGCGACAAGATCGCCTGAGCCACGGTGCCGGCGTCGTCGAGTGGGCGTTGATCGGTGGCGCGACGACGGTCGAGGCGGGCGGTCAAGTTGAACGGCTGCGCGAAGCCGGATTGATATAGGATTTGGTGGAAGCGTCTGTGGCGATGGCCGGTCGCGCCTGGTGGCGCAAAAATGAAGACCGGTTTGCCGGTTGCGCAAGCCTCGGCGCACATGGACATGGAATCGCCAGTCACGACGATCGCGTCGGCATGACCGAGCATGCCGAGATAGGGATTAGCGGCCGGTGGCGGCCGCCACCCGTATTTCTCCGCCGAGTCGGGCAATGCCGCGAACAGCGCGACTGTAGCGGTCGCAGACGTGCGGCGGCTGGTTGTGGCCATGATATGGGCGCCGAGGCGTTGCGCGAATGCCGTCACCTGGTGCCCCAAATCCGTTGCGTGTTTCGACGTGAAGCGATGACGGCCCGCGTCGCCGCCGACAATCAGGGCCAGACGCGGGCCTGGACCGGGCGCGAAAGACGTCTGCCATTCTTGCTTGGCGGCGGCCAGCGTGGCGATCGTGACGCCGTGCGGCGCGCCGACCGTTTCGATGAGCCCGGCACGTTTTGACACGCGGTCGTGGACGGGTACCGCGATCAGGTCGAGTCCAGTCGTCGGGCGGCCTGGCCACATCAGCTGCACGGTCATGGTGGCATTTCGGCTTTGACTTTTGATATGGCGATTGACCGGTACTGTTCGCCGACCGGCCCCGATCACGATATCGGGCCAAGGTGGCGCAATACGGGCGGCACTGGATGCGGTCAGATGGCCCAGGCGCGCACCCAACAGCAGATTGGGCAATCCGGCCGCGCGATTGTAACGAAGCGTCTTGATGGTGTAGGGCAGGGCCAGTGCGTCGGCCACGGCCAAGCACTGGCTGACATTTCCGGCACGGTCGTCAACGAGGGCCCAAATAATCGGCAACGTCATTGTTAGGAGACAAACTTATAGGCCGTAGCCGTCATGCGCATGCTGGCCAGCGGTCGTCAGAGGCCAAATATGTGTCGCACAACCGTTTCAAGTTTTTGTCTGTTCATTCGTGAGGGCCGTGCCAGACGACCGCGCCGAGATCGCGGACCTATTTGAAATCGAGGGCGATGATTTCGTAGGATTTCTGACCGCCCGGCGTGGTTACATGCGCAGTGTCGCCAAGCTCTTTGCCGATTAAGGCACGGGCCAGGGGCGAGGTGACCGATAGCCGCCCTTTGTTCACATCCGATTCATCGGCGCCAACGATCTGATAGGTTGTTTCGTCGCCGGTATCTTCATCGGCGACCGTGACTGTCGCGCCAAACTTGACGTGCTCCCCAGACAATTTACTGACATCGATCACGTCGGCGCGACCCATTTTGTCTTCCAGTTCGCGCACCCGCCCCTCGATAAAGCTCTGCCGCTCACGGGCCGCGTGATATTCGGCATTTTCACTCAAATCGCCATGCTCACGCGCTTCGGCAAGCTGACGAATGACCGCCGGCCGTTCGATGCTTTTCAGGCGCTTCAACTCCGCCTCGAGCCGCCCGTAGCCTTCGGCGGTCATCGGTATCCTGTCCATGATCGACCTTTCTCAGCCACATTCCCAAGATGTGGGTCGTCGCGCTTGGGGTCGATGGCCCCGATCGCATTTCAAAAGTTTTTCGAATGACTAAGTGTAGGATTGAAGACTTGCTACTTCAAGGTTGCCCCGTCGCAAAGCGGCGATGGCATTGACCGCGGCACGGCTGCCGGCGACCGTCGTATAGTACGGCACATTGCCCATCAACGCCGCCCGGCGCAGGCTGAAACTATCGGCAATCGCCTGGGCCCCTTCGGTCGTATTGAATATCAAATCCACTTGGCCATCCTTGATCGCGTCCACCAGATGCGGCCGACCTTCGCGCACCTTGTTTATCACATCAACCGGTAGCCCCGCGTTTTCAAGGAAATCACCGGTGCCGCGGGTCGCGATGATTCGGAAACCCATGTTGACCAGGCTGTGGCCCAACACGACCATCGCCGGTTTGTCGCGATCCCGCACCGAAATAAAAACGGTTCCCGACTGTGGCAGTTGCGTGCCACTGGCAATTTGTGATTTTGCGAAAGCCCGGGCGAAATCCTGGTCGAGCCCCATGACTTCGCCCGTCGACTTCATCTCCGGGCCCAAAAGCGTGTCGACGCCTGGGAAACGCGCAAACGGAAACACCGCCTCTTTCACCGCGACATGTTCGATCGCCCGCTCGGTCAGCTCAAAGTCGGCCAAGCGCTCGCCAATCATCAGTCGGGCGGCGATCTTGGCGATCGCTACGCCGGTCGCCTTGGCAACAAAGGGGACGGTTCGACTCGCCCGCGGATTGACTTCAATCACATAGACCGTTTCGACGCCGTCACCATCGGTCTTGACCGCAAACTGAATGTTCATTAGCCCGATGACGTTTAGTTTTTTCGCCAAAGCCACGGTCTGGCGGCGAATCTCGGCGATGACATCGTCAGATAATGAATGCGGTGGCAACGAGCACGCGGAATCGCCAGAATGGATGCCGGCCTCTTCGATATGTTCCATGATGCCGGCCACATAAACATCGGCGCCATCGGCGAGGGCATCGACATCGACCTCGATGGCGTCGGCCAGAAAGCCGTCGATCAGGACCGGGTTGTCACCGGAAACCGCGACCGCCGTCGCCACGTAGGAGGTTAGGGCGTCACGATCATGGACGATTTGCATGGCGCGACCGCCGAGCACATAGGACGGGCGCACCAACACCGGATAACCGATATTCTCGGCGACCGCGATCGCTTCGTCGACCGACTGGCAAGTTCCATTTGGCGGTTGGCTCAGGTCGAGTTCGGCAAGCAGCTGTTGAAAGCGCTTGCGGTCTTCGGCCAGGTCGATGGCGTCGGGCGACGTGCCAATGATCGGGATGCCCGCGGCTTCCAGGCTGCGCGACAGTTTCAACGGCGTTTGGCCGCCGAACTGCACGACCGCGCCCAGCAACGTTCCGGCGGCTTGTTCGCGACGGGCCAGTTCGATGACGTCTTCGGCGGTCAGCGGCTCAAAATAGAGCCGGTCTGAGGTGTCATAATCGGTCGACACCGTTTCAGGATTACAGTTGACCATAATGGCTTCGATGCCGGCTTCGCGCAGGCTATAGGCCGCGTGAACGCAGCAATAGTCGAACTCGATGCCTTGGCCGATGCGATTTGGGCCGCCGCCCAAAATAATGACTTTGTCACAAGCATTTGGCTGCGCTTCGCACAGGGCGGCGCCGTTGAGCGGCGCTTCGTAGGTGGAATACATGTACGGTGTGCGAGCTTCGAATTCGGCGGCACATGTATCGACGCGCTTGAACATCGGCAACAGGCCATCGTCCCGACGGCGCGCCGCGACGTCGGCCTCGGACATGCCGGTCAGTTCGCCCAGGCGCGCATCAGAAAAGCCAAGTTGCTTGAGCGCCAGCAGCGCGTGCGCGGTGGTTGGCAAGCCATCTTCGCGCAGCCGCCGCTCGACGGCGACAATCTGTTCGATCTGCGCCAAAAACCAGGGATCGAATCGGCACGCATCGTGGATTTCGTCGATGCTCAAGCCGGCGCGAAACGCTTGCGCGACGACCAGAATACGATCCGGCGACGGTTGCGCCAGCGCCGCGCGAACCGCGTCGCGATCGGCCTCCGCGCCGGGGATTTCGACGTCGTTCAAGCCGGTCAAACCGGTTTCCATAGAGCGCAATGCCTTTTGCAGCGATTCGGCAAACGTTCGGCCCATGGACATGGCTTCGCCGACCGACTTCATCGACGTGGTCAAAAGTGGTTCTGTACCCGGGAACTTCTCGAAGGTGAATCGAGGCATCTTGGTGACGATATAGTCGATGGTCGGCTCGAACGACGCCGGCGTGACGCCGGTAATGTCGTTCTGAATTTCATCGAGCGTGTAGCCGATCGCCAGCTTGGCGGCGACCTTGGCGATGGGAAATCCCGTCGCTTTCGATGCCAGCGCGGACGAACGCGAAACCCGCGGGTTCATTTCGATAATGACCTGCCGGCCCGTCGCCGGGTCGACCGCAAATTGCACGTTTGAGCCACCGGTCTCGACGCCAATTTCGCGCAGCACCGCGATAGATGCATTGCGCATGATCTGAAATTCTTTGTCGGTCAGGGTCAATGCTGGCGCCACGGTGATGCTATCACCGGTGTGCACGCCCATAGGTTCGACATTCTCGATCGAGCAGACAATGATGCAATTGTCGACACGATCGCGAATCACCTCCATCTCAAACTCTTTCCAACCCAGCACCGATTCTTCGATCAGCACTTCGTCGGCCGGTGAGGCATCCAGGCCGGCGGCTATGATCCGCTCATAGTCGTCGCGGTTGTAGGCGATGCCGCCGCCGGTGCCGCCAAGCGTGAATGATGGCCGCATGATCGCTGGCAGACCGACCACATCGAGCAACTGTCGGGCTTCGTCCAAACTATGCGCGACGACACTTTTCGGTGTTTCCAAACCAATATTGGCCATCGCCTTTTTGAACAGGTCGCGATCTTCGGCCTTGGCGATGGCATCACGACTGGCGCCGATCATCTTGACGCCGTGGGCGTCCAGAACACCCGTTTCGGCCAATGCAAAGGCTGTATTCAGGCCGGTTTGGCCGCCCATGGTCGGCAGCAGCGCATCCGGGCACTCCTTGGCGATGATCTTGGCGACGACCTCCGGCGTGATCGGCTCGACGTAAGTCACGTCGGCGAGCCCGGGATCGGTCATGATGGTCGCCGGATTTGAATTGACCAAAATGACCCGATAGCCTTCGTCGCGTAAGGCCTTGCAAGCCTGTGTGCCTGAATAATCGAACTCACACGCTTGTCCAATGACGATCGGGCCGGCGCCGATGATCAGGATCGATTCGATGTCAGTCCGTTTGGGCATGGTCGTCGATCAAAGTCACAAAGCGGTCAAAAAGATAGTGGCTGTCCTGTGGGCCGGGCGATGCTTCGGGGTGATACTGGACGCTGAAGATCGGCCTGTCGCCGACGCGCAAACCTTCAAGAGAGCCATCGAACAGCGAGATGTGGCTCGCCGAAATGCCCGCCGGCAAGCTGTCGCCAACGACCACAAAACCATGATTTTGGCTGGTGATTTCCACTTTGCCTGTGCTCAAGTCCTGCACCGGATGGTTGGCGCCGCGATGTCCTTGGTGCATCTTTTCGGTCTGTGCACCAAGCGCGAGGGCCAGCATTTGATGGCCCAAGCATATGCCGAACAATGGTTTCCCACTGTCGATCAGGGTTCGAATGACGGGCACGGCATAGACGCCCGTCGCCGCCGGATCGCCCGGCCCGTTCGACAAGAAAATGCCGTCCGGATCGTGGCGCAGTACGTCATCGGCGCTGGCGGTTGCGGGCATCACCGTGACACGACAACCGGCGGCAGCCAGACAGCGTAGAATATTGCGCTTGGCGCCATAGTCGATGGCCACAACATGTCGCGTCGGTGCGCCGCCGCCGACATCAGGCGCCACGGCGCCGAAACCATCGCCCATGCGCCAGGTTGTCTCTCGCCACGCATAAGACTGCGTACAACTGACTGTCTTGGCCAGGTCCATGCCCTTTAAGCCCGGCCATTTCAGCGCCCGGTCGTGGAGCGCGTCGAGATCAAACGCACCCGCGGGATCGTGGGCGACGACACCGCTCGGTGCGCCCTCAACCCGGATTCTCGCGGTCAATCCACGCGTATCGAGGCCACTGATGCCTATTAGATCATGCGACTTGAGCCACTTGTCCAAATGCGCGGCGCTGCGATAGTTCGACGGATCCGTGATGTTGGCCCGCAGGATCAGGCCACGCGTTGCCGGTGTGGTCGATTCGATATCCTCGACATTTGTGCCGACATTGCCGATATGCGGGAACGTGAATGTGATGATTTGCCCGGCATAGGACGGATCCGTGAGGATCTCTTGGTATCCGGTGATCGAGGTGTTGAAGCACACTTCGCCGACGGCGATTCCATGGGCTCCCAGGCCGTGGCCCCATAGCACCGATCCGTCGGCGAGAACCAATACAGCAGTCGCGTCAAAACGCGCCTCCGATTGGCGAAGCGAATCGGCGTTTTTCATATGGTCGATCGATCTCTGGCGGGAAACGGCCCGCATCCCAGTGGGCTTAACGACAGCCGAACGGCGTCAACATACGCTGACGGTACCCCCTAGTCAAGCATGCGGCCAGACCAAAATGATGTGCTTTTACAAAACCTTATCGCATTTGATGTGGATTGGCCGGAGTTTCCAATCGCCACGAATGCAAATGTGGTTTATGTAGCGCCGATCATTGCTTCATTGGTGTGTCATCAGGGTGGTCGAATCGCGCCCGGATTGACGATATGCAATACCCTATGGACAGGGACGTAAGCTCATGCGTGAACGCTTTGCGGACGATCTCAAGGCGGCCATGAAAGCCAAGGACGAATGCCGCGTTTCGACGTTGCGGCTGATCCTGACAGCGCTCAAAGACCGCGACATCGCGGCCCGAACCGAGGGCCAGGGCGAGGAACCCAGCGACGCCGTTATCATGGACATGTTGGCAAAAATGGTTCGCCAGCGGCGCGATGCGATCAAGACTTACGAAGAAGCCGCGCGCCTCGAACTGGCCGAGCGTGAAGCTCGCGAAATCGAGATAATCGAATCCTACCTGCCCAAGCAGCTGGGCGGCGAAGAGATTGAGGAAGCCGTCCGTAACATGATTGCGGAAATCGGTGCCTCAAGCATCAAAGACATGGGGCGGACGATGGCGGCGCTGAAAAAAGTCTATGCCGGAACCATGGATTTTGGCCAAGCCAGCACAATCGCCAAGACCTTTTTGAGCAAACCACATTGAAGCGCGGCGGGCCGGCCGCCAGGGTCTGGTTAGGTCACGCACCAGTGCGCGCGGTATGAGCGTACCACCCGAATTTCTCGATGAAATTCGCGCGCGATTGGCGCTCAGCAGCATTGTCGGGCGTAAGGTGAAGCTCACCAAGCATGGCCGCGAACATAAAGGCCTGTGCCCGTTTCATAACGAAAAGACACCGTCGTTCACGGTCAGTGATGACAAGGCATTTTATCACTGCTTCGGGTGCGGCGCCCATGGCGACGTGATCGGTTTTGTCATGCAAACGGAAGGCATTCCGTTTCCCGAGGCAGTTGAGCAGCTGGCCAGCCAATGTGGATTGGCCATGCCGGTGCGCAGCGCCGAGGCCCGTGTCGCCAGCGCCCGACGAGCCGGAATTCTGGAAGCGCTGGAAGCGGCGGCCGGATGGTATCAAAAACGATTGGCGGGGCGCGATGGCGCGGCCGCGTGCGGCTATTTGCGTGGCCGTGGTCTTGATGACGCCACCATCGACGCGTTTCGGCTCGGCTATGCGCCGGAACATCGCGATGCGCTAAAAATGCGTTTGACCCGGGCCGGTTTCGACGAATCGGTGTTGATCGAAGCTGGGCTGATTCGGCAGCCAGACGATGGTCGGCCGACGCATGATTTCCTGCGCGGCCGAATCACGTTTCCGATCTGCGATGGGCGCGATCGCGTGATCGGGTTCGGCGGCCGAGCGCTCGGCGATGGACAGCCCAAATACCTGAACTCACCCGACACGCTGGCGTTTCACAAAGGGCGTGCCCTGTACAACTTGGCCCGCGCGCGCCGCGATGCGGCGAAGGCCGGCACAGTTATCGTGGCGGAAGGCTATATGGACGTGATCGCGTTATGTCGCGGCGGCTTTGAGCACGCCGTGGCACCGCTCGGCACGGCCGTGACCGAAGATCAATTGAGGCTGTTGTGGCGCATGGCGCCCGAACCGGTGCTGTGTCTGGATGGTGATGCCGCCGGGCGCCGGGCCGCGGCGCGGGCCGCAACACGGGCCCTGCCTTTGCTGGCGCCGGGGCAATCGTTGCGGGTCGCGTTTTTGCCGGCCGGCGAAGATCCCGACAGCTTGATTGCCGCCGGTGCGGCAAAATCTCTGGCCGCGCTTATCGACGCGGCACAGCCCTTGGCCGCCTTCCTTTGGGAACGGGCGTGTGCGGAAGTGCCGCTGGATACACCGGAAAGGCGGGCTGGCTTTCGTCAACGCCTCGATCAGATTGCCGGACGAATTGCCGACCGGGGTGTCCGCGATGCCTATCGGAACTATTTCGGCGAGCGGTTTGCCGCCGCCTTTCCTCAACCAGGTCTTCGGGCACGCGCGGCCGGCTCGGGCGTGCCGGGGCGTCCGTCGACCTGGACTCCAGCCGGGCATGGCCGCAGCTGGCCGGCGGACTCCGCTGGTGCCGGCTTGTTGCGGGGCCACACTTTGGGCCATGACAGCGTCGGTCAATGGTTGCATCTGGAACGCTATATAATTGAAAACGCTATAGAAAATCCCTCCGTTTTGGAACGAGGCGAGGATGCGTTCGCGGCGTTGTCGCTGCAGAATGCGGTCTATGAACAGCTGCGTATTTCAATTCTGGACATTTATGCAACCGACCCCCACATCGATGGTGATGGCATGAAGCGGAGATTGGCGGCTGCTGGTCACGCGGATGCTGTATCAGCTTTGCGGCGGGCGCCCGCGGGCCCGGGATTTTCGGTGCGGCGTGTGTGGCGGGAAGACGATGCGATTCGCGAGCGCGAGAGCTGGCTCGAGGCTGTGGAGCGCCACCAGCAGCAGGCGAAGGCGGTTGCCGCGGGGGCTGTCGTGAACGGCGCCTGGAAGCGTTAAGGTTAGGTGCGTGTGTGGCGATTTCGCACACGTGATGACGAAAAGAGCATGAAAAGGTTGCTCATTCCGGTTGCTTGCGGCATTCAAAGCGGTTGGGCGACGAATTGAAGGGCGTAGGGCCAAAAGCGCGCGGTGCGGATGGATGATGGCTTCCATCTGCGACGAGCGCATATTGGATGGAAACGCGGCGCGAAAGGAAATGTTCGCGACGTTTGCGCGTGTCCGGGACGGGAGTATCGCAAACTGATGGCAAAACAAGCGACAGCGACGGAAGAGGTCGATTCGCGCGACGAATCCAACGAAACTTTGTTGATCGACTCCACCGTGGCGGCGGTTAAGCGCCTGATTCAAAAGGGTCGCGAACGGGGATACATCACCTACGACGAACTCAATACGGTTTTGCCGTCCGAACAGGTGTCATCGGAACAGATCGAAGACACGATGGCGATGATTTCGGAACTTGGCATCAATTTGGTCGAGGCGGAAGAGAGCGACGACAACGCCAATACCGAAACCGAGCAGGAGACGACACCGGCCCCGCAGGACGACGTCGATCTGGGGCGCACCGATGACCCTGTGCGCATGTATTTGCGCGAAATGGGCAGCGTCGAGTTGCTTTCGCGCGAGGGCGAGATTGCCATCGCCAAGCGTATCGAGGCCGGTCGCGAAATGATGATCGGTGCGATTTGTGAAAGTCCGTTGACCTTGCGCGCAATCGTCGCATGGCGCGAGGCGATTGAAGACGGCCGCATGCTGTTGCGCGATGCGATTGATCTGGAAGCAACATTCGGCGGAACGCCGGAAGGCACGGCGCAGGTACAGGCACAAGCGCAGGCGCAGGCTCAGGCTTTGGCCGAGCCCAAGGCGGACGGGGCCGACGGCGCGGCCGACTCGGCGGGCAACACCACAGCCGTGTCCGGTGCCAATGGCGCGGAGCGGCCCGAGTCGGGATCGGAGGACGGCGATACGGATCTTGGTGCCAATGGCGCATTTGATGCGGACAATGAAGCCGACTCCGATGGGGACAGCGACGGCGATGGCGATGGCGAAGAAGTCAGTTTGTCAATGTCGGCCATGGAAGAGGCACTGAAGCCCTCGGTTTTGGATACCTTCGCCGCCATCACGGCGGCTTATCAGAAAATTCGTCGGATTCAGGATCAGCGATTGAAGGCCGCCGCCAATGGCGAGACTTTGAAGCCGGCCACAGAAAAGCGCTACGCCAAGTTGAAGACCGAAGTGCAGTCGCTGATGCGCAGCGTGCGTCTGCATAATGGCCGCGTTGAAGCCTTGATCGACGAGTTGTATGGACGCAACCGGCGACTGGTCGGGCGCGAGGGGCGGCTGTTGCGCATGGCGATGGGCTGCAAGGTTTCGCGTGAGGCGTTTCTGAGCAGCTATTACGGCTCAGAGCTTGAGGCGGAGTGGCTGAAGCGTATGCGCCGCCAACGTGATCCGGGTTGGAAGACGTTCGCGGAAAGGCATGCCGACGAAGTTCGTGAAATCCGCGAAGACATCGCCGCCACCGCGGCGGCGACCAATCTCGATATTGCCGAATTCCGGCGCATTGTTTCGACTGTACAGAAAGGCGAGCGCGAGGCGACGCAAGCCAAGCGCGAGATGATCGAGGCGAATTTGCGCCTGGTGATCTCGATCGCCAAGAAGTACACCAACCGTGGCTTGCAATTTCTTGATTTGATCCAGGAAGGCAATATCGGTCTGATGAAGGCGGTCGACAAGTTTGAGTACCGGCGTGGCTACAAGTTTTCGACCTATGCAACATGGTGGATTCGCCAAGCCATCACCCGGTCGATCGCCGACCAGGCACGGACGATCCGTATTCCCGTCCACATGATCGAGACCATCAATAAACTGGTGCGTACGTCGCGCCAGATGCTGCATGAGATTGGCCGGGAACCCACCCCCGAAGAACTGGCTGAGAAGCTGTCAATGCCGCTGGAGAAAGTGCGCAAGGTTCTGAAGATCGCCAAGGAACCGATCAGCTTGGAAACGCCGATTGGTGACGAGGAAGACAGCCATCTGGGCGATTTCATCGAAGATAAGAACGCCGTTCAACCGCTGGACGCGGCGATCCAAAGCAATTTGCGCGAGACGACAACGCGGGTGCTGGCCAGTTTGACACCACGCGAAGAGCGGGTGCTGCGCATGCGCTTCGGCATTGGCATGAATACCGACCATACGCTGGAGGAAGTCGGTCAGCAGTTTTCGGTGACCCGAGAACGCATTCGTCAGATTGAAGCCAAGGCGTTGCGCAAGCTCAAGCATCCGTCGCGATCGCGCAAACTGCGCAGTTTCCTCGACACTTAGAGCTCACGGCACGCGCTGCGCCAAGCGGCGAGGCCGATCGCTGTCCGGTGCCCGGTCGCGATACCGCGCTTCACGACGGTCGGAACATCTGCTATCTGACCTCGAAACCGGGCCCGTAGTTCAGTTGGTCAGAACGCGCCGCTCATAACGGTGTTGTCGCAGGTTCGAGTCCTGCCGGGCCCACCATCCAATCCCGCAAATTACGGTGGTATTACGGTGACAGTTTACTAATTATGCCATATTTTGTATATCAGTCCCATGGTGCGCTAGATATGGTATATTTAGTAAACTGTCACCGTAATACACCGTAATATCATGCCATGATCCGGGCGTTGACATCGACCGACCGTAGCGCCGCGCTGCACGTCATCAACACCTCAGCGCGGTGGTATCGAGAGTTCCTCGACGACGGCGAAGTCCATGACCCGGAGATGACCGCGGCCGACTGGGATCGGGAATCTCAACGGATGACCTGGTACGGGGCGTTCGATGCGCAGTCGCTGGTCGGAGTCGCGGCGCTGGAGTACATCAAAGACGTTGCGCTGCTGCGACATGCGTACATTTTGCCTGCGTGGCAGCGCCAGGGTACCGGCAGCCTTCTGACACAGGCGCTGGAGGGGCAGGTCGCGTGCGGCGTGCGCATCGTGGTTGGCACCTATCGCGCCAACTACAAGGCACGCGGCGCACTTGCGAAACTCGGCTATCGCGAATGCGCGGACAGCGACGCGGTGTTGCGCGCCTATTACCGCATCCCGGAAGATCGGCTGCGCGCATCCGTGGCCTACGAGAAGCTGCGCCAGTAATCGCGCCGGCTTCGCCTAGGGTGTGTCAGGTATCCGCGCATGGGTAAAATCGTATGTGCCCGCGCGGCGGTTGCCCTCAGCTCGGCCGGAGACTGATATCGCGCGCAAACCCGATTCGCGTTCATGCGGCGTCGGCGAAGTCCCGTAACAATTGTCCCGGTGTGCCACAGTCGTCAAGGTTGTCACCCCGGCTGTCTACCGTCCGCACGCCATTCACCCAGACGCCATGCAACCCGACAGCCGGCGTATCGATGCGGTCAGCGCCGGTCGGCAAGTCATAGACCCGGCGTTTCTCGCCGCGTGCCACGGTGTTCGGATCGAACAACATCAGATCGGCCCAGGCGCCCGGCATCAAGCGGCCGCGGTCTTTGATGCGGTAGATATCTGCCGCGCGTGAGGTCAACGCCTGCACGGCGTATTCCACCGACATGTCACCGCGGTCGCGCGCCCAATGCCCCAACAGGTGCAGGCCGAACCCGGCATCGCACAGAAACGAAAGATGAGCCCCAGCGTCGGACAAAGTTATCGCGGCGGCGGGGTTGCGCAGCAACTGTACGACCTGGTCCTCATCTACATTGAAAAGGCGGCAATCGAACATGGTCTTGAGGTCGTCGGCGAGACCGAAATCGAGAAACCAATCCCATGGATCCTTGCCGGCCTCGCGCGCCAGAGGGCCGACCTTTTTGCCGACAAAGTCACGGTGGACCGGCTTATGCGCCGACATGATCGTCATATGGTCCCAGTTGTGCGAAGAGAAGCGATTCGGCACACCCGTCGTCTTCATCTCGTCCTTAAGGTTCTGACGGAAAGAGCCATCGGCGAGAATCGCCCTATAGGTTTCGGTCCCCTCCGCCTTTATCGCCGGACGCCAGCTCATCAGTGCCTCCAACGGATAGGGATGTTCCAAAGTGAATTCCATCCCGAGAGGGAAACAGCCGACCTGAGACCAAAGTTCGCGTCCGCGCGTGCGGGCGGCCTCAATTTGACCAATTTCGCGGAACACGCGGTCGGGATCACCCGGATCGACAAACATCGCCGCGATCATGACGGGACGGCCGTTCCTTTCGGCGATCTCTTCGAGCCAAGGCACGGTTGTTGTCATGCCTTTGGTGAGCATGAAAACGCCCTTTTCTGCCTCACCCAACGCGCCGGTCAGTTCCTGCATTTCATGTTCGTCGGCAAGGCGCGATGGCATGGGAATCCCCGCATCGCCATTGTGCTGCTCTAAGGTAGACGTTGCGAAACCGCAGGCTCCCGATTCAAGCGCTTCCAACACGAGAGCCTTCATTTCCGCGACTTCCGTCGCGGTTGCGGCGCGGTTCGATGCGTCGTCGCCAAGCACCCACGTGCGAACCGACGAGTGGCCACAGAACGCGGCGACATTCGGCACCATCCCCCGGCGTTCCAGTGACCGCAAGTAATCCGGAAAGGTTACGAAGTCCCAGTCGATCCCAGCCTGCATTGCTTCCAACGACATGCCTTCGACATGGGTCAGGTTCTTCAACGTCCTCTCGCGATGTTCCGGTTTGCAGGGCGCGATGGTGAAACCACAATTGCCGATGACCACGGTGGTCACGCCGAGCCTGTTCGACGGGGTCGCATAGGGATCCCAGGTAAGTTGGGCATCGAAATGGGTATGCAGATCGATGATACCGGGTGAGAGGCTTAGTCCGCCCGCGTCCACCACTTCGTGGCCGTCGCCAACCGCATGGCCGACGTCGGCGATACGCCCACCCTTGACGGCGAGCGCGCCCTCGAAACCAGGATTTCCGAGGCCGTCGAGGATAATCGCGTTCTTGATGACCAGATCGTGCATGCCTGCCAATTCCTTGCGCGCCGTCGAAACGATATCTCCAAATTTAACATGAACCCACGACTCAGAATTCCGGAAGCCTTAAGACTCGTTTGAAGCGCCCTGTGCCGGCGCGCATGTTCCCTGATTCCGGAGTACAGATGCGCGCTATGGGTGTTTGGGAACGCCGCGGCCAAGTCATGGACGTGGTGGTCAAAATTAGTGGGACCCCCAATCCAATTGGCCACATCAATGAAATTTCCCATATTGCAGGCAAATGAGCGGAGACGGCTTGGCTAGTGATTGCGTGACCGCCGGCCGGCGAATTGCCCAAACCGGAGACAGAGGTCACGGAACGTGACAATCTAACCCAAGAATCGGTAGTCGCCTTGGGCCGGACCGCCATACACCAAGACCAAGGCAAGATGGCGCGCGTGCGGCGACGTCACAGAGGGGCGTATGTACGACTATGTGATCGTTGGCGGCGGCTCCGCCGGTTGCGCCATCGCCGCGCGGCTTGGCGAAATCGCGGATGCCAGATTGCTGTTGGTCGAGGCCGGGCCGGCTGATCGCGACCGCAAAATCCACTACCCCGTTTGTTTCTACAAAATGACCGACGGTGATTTGACCTGGGGCTACGAGACTGCGCCGTCGCCGCAGCGCGATGGTCACGTCATGCGGTTTGCCCAGGCGCGCGTATTGGGCGGCGGCAGTTCCATCAATGCCATGGTCTTTACGCGCGGCCATGCGGCCGACTTTGACGCCTGGGCTCGGGAAGAACAGTGCGATGGTTGGGCGTACCAAGATGTCTTGCCCTATTTTCGTCGTTCCGAAGACAATAACCGCCTGGCGAATGAATACCATGGTATCGGCGGCCCGCTTGGTGCGTCCGATCAAATCAATCCGCATCTGTTGAGCCACGCGTTTGTCCGCGCCGCACAGCAGGCGGGCTTGGCGCACAACCCCGATTTCAATGGCGCCGCGCAAGATGGGGTCGGGCTCTATCAGGTCACCCAGCGTGGCGCCCGGCGGTGCAGCGCCGCGGTCGGCTATCTGCACCCGGCCATGAAGCGCGGCAATATTGACTTGGTAACCGACGCGCTCGCCACCCGAATCGTCGTCAAGCATGGGCGTGCGACCGGCGTCGAATATTTTTCCCATGGTCGTGCTCGCGTGGCGCACGCGGAACAGGAGGTGATCGTTGCGTCCGGTGCGATCGGTTCACCGAAACTGCTGTTGCTATCGGGTATCGGGCCGGCGGATGAACTCAAACCCTTAGGTATCGACGTGATCCACGACTTGCCCGGGGTGGGCAAGAATCTTCAGGACCACATCGACGTTTACAGCATCCACGAGCTTAACGGACCGTACAGCTATGATCGCCACACGCGACCACGGAACATGTTCTGGGCCGGGCTCCAATATCTGATGTTCCGAACCGGTCCGGTGACCTCGAACCTCGCCGAGGCGGGCGGTTTTTGGCGCGCCGACGAACGCGCGTCGGCCCCCGATATCCAGTTTCATTTCCTGCCGGGCGCCGGTTTGGAAGCCGGTGTGCCGCCGGTGCCGAGCGGATATGGCTGCACGATCAACTCTTGCTACCTCAGACCTCGATCGCGGGGTAGCGTGTCGTTGCCGAGTGCCGACCCGATTGCCGCGCCGATCATCGATCCGAACTACTGGGCGGAACCCCACGATCTGGAAATGTCGCTGCGCGGCTTTGACAAGACGCGCGAGATTGCCAGCCAGCCGGCCCTTGCCAAATTCATTCGAAAAGAACATCTGCCGGGGCTCGGTGCTATGAACCGCGCCGACATCGAGGCTTACGCCAAACGCTTTGGCAAGACCGACTATCACCCGGTCGGGACGTGCAAGATGGGCGTGGATGAGCTCGCCGTGGTCGACCCACAATGCCGTGTGTACGGTATCGACGGCCTGCGTGTCGCCGACAGTTCCATCATGCCGCGCCTGATCGGTTCAAACACCAACGCGACAGCGATCATGATCGGCGAAAAGGCCAGCGACATGATCCGCGGCAATCGCACGGCCAGACACTGACCTAGACAACGAGCACCAAATATGGCGGCCATGCGCCATGATTTGGATTTGACCTCAGCGCCGGAAGCGCGCCAGTCGAAACGGCCGTGGATCCGTGCACGGGCGTTTCCCAGTTACCAGATCCGCCGCAAGTTGGCCGGCGCCGGGGCCGATCCCAAAGCCGTGTCCGGAAAAACCGGTGGCGATGAACAGGCCGGGTATCGCGTCGACCGCGGAAATGACGGGCAGGGAATCGGGCGTCACATCGATGCACCCGGCCCAGCGGGTTTCCACGCGGGCAGCGCGAAATGCGGGGAAATGGCGCCGTATTCGGCGCTCGGCGATGGCCAGTGCGGACAGATCCGGTGCTGGATCCAGAATCCGCGTGTGCTCAAAGGGCGATGTTTGGTCCAGAGGCCAGCGTTTTGGCACACGCGCTTCGTCAAGGAACGACTTGCCGATCCGCGGCCGCAGATTTCGTCCCGTCGTCCGGAGCGCCGGCAAAAAATCGAAGAAATAGCGAAAACTGTCGGGCACGAGATCAACCCGGTTGGCATTACCGTTGGCGACCGTGTAGCCGCCATCGCGCCGTTTGCGAAAGGCGAAGCCTGGGCCGGACGCGGCTCCCTCAGGGCCACCTTCAAATGGCGCTAGGCGCATGGCGGACGCGCGCACCTTCAACTGGGGAAGCTTTACGCCCAGATTCCGGCAAAAGAGGCTGGACCAGGCGCCGGCGGCCAGGACCACCGCGTTACACGCCACGCGACCATGTTCGGTTACCACCGCCGCGACACGACCCGCCGCCACGTCAAGGCCACGTACCGCGCACTGCCCCTTGACGACGGCGCCGCGCCGGCTTGCGGCCGCCGCGATGAGTAGGGTCGCCCGGCCCGGTTCGGCGCGGCCGTCGCTGGCGGTATGCAGCGCCCCGGTCCAACGGCCCACAAGGCCCGGCAAAATGCGCTCCAATTCGACGCCCCTGACAATCCGTGAATCGATTTGGTAGGGGCGCGCCGCCGCCAACCATTGTTGTCGTTCCGAAAGATCCTTTTCGGTTCGGCACAAATAGGTGATGCCCGACGCGACATAGCCTGTATTGGCTTCGATGCGCCCATTCATGCGTTGCCACAGGCGCTCGCTTTCCAGCATTAGGGGCAATTCGCGCGGATCGCGCCCCATTTTGCGCACCCAGCCCCAATTGCGGCTCGATTGCTCGGCGCCGATCCGACCCTTTTCGCACAGCAGAGTGGGTATTTCGCGATGGGCGAGAAACAGCGTGGTCGAGGCACCGACGATGCCACCGCCGATCACCACGACGTCAGCCGCCCGCGGCAGCGCGGCATCAAAGACCTGTGCACTCATGATTTATGGCAGTGCGCGCGCGAACGTCATCTCGATCGACCCTTGGTATAAGACACAGCCATGATCTCCTTGCGATCGACGCTTTGCCGCGCTTCATCCGGTCTGGTTGCCAGGCCGCGGCTGCAAGCGCTTGCATGGATGGCCGGCACGCTGACCGGGTTCACATTCATGGCGATTTCGGGCCGCGCCTTGGCGACCGAAATGTCTGTCGTCCAAATCATCTTTGTGCGCAGTGCCATCGCCCTGGTGATTGTTGCGCTGTTCGTGCCACGGCGCGGTTGGCGCCTGTTGCATACCAAGCGTCTTGGGCTGCATTTGCTGCGCAACATTGCCCATTTCGGTGGCCAATACGGCTGGTTTCTGGGCGTTGCTATGATTCCATTGGCGCAAGTTTTTGCCATCGAATTCACGACGCCGATTTGGACTATTTTGCTGGCGGCCTGGTTATTGGGCGAGCGCCTGACCGGCGCACGGATCTGGGCGGTTATATTGGGAATTGTCGGCATCGCCATCATTTTGCGGCCGGGAGCGGCGGGATGGAACATCGCGGCCCTGGCGGTCTTAGGCGCGGCCTTTGCCTATGCCGTATCGTACATCTTGACCAAGAAGCTGACCGCGACCGAGTCGCCGCTGGCGATTTTGTTTTACATGAACTTGTTCCAGTTGCCGATGGCCTTGCTGCCGTCACTGCCCGTGTGGGTGACGCCATCGCCGGCAATGTGGCCGTGGGCGGTGGTCGTCGCGGTGGCGGGGCTTTTGGCCCATTATTGTTTGGCGCGGGCGTTGGCCCTGGCCGATGCCGCGTTCATTGTCCCGCTGGACTTTTTGCGCTTGCCTTTGATCGCACTGGTCGGTGCCGGGTTATATGGGGAACCCATTGAAATCATGGTTCTTGTTGGGGCGGCGGTGATCATGTTCGGAAGCTACGTCAACAGCCGTGGGCCGCATCGATCGGCGACGATGGCGGGCGGTTCGCCCGGTGACCAGCGGAAACGTTGAGCAAACTGCTCGCCCATTGATTTTGCCAACTGCCTCGTAGATAGTTCACCGCTTATGCGTTGACCTGCCACGCGGCGCGCCTGAGCCGTGTTTGTGCTGCCATTGTGGCGTCAATATTGAGCCGAAACGGTCACGACAAAGGCCGAACCGGCAATGAGGTTTGGGGGAGGACAAGACATATGGACTCCATGGATGCCAAAACCATTTGGCTTTTCGTATTCGTGGCCCTGTATTGGGCGTACTGCATTTTCTGGGGTATCAAGGGTGCGCTGACCGCGCGGACCGCCAGTGATTACTTCATTGCCGGGCGAGGTATTTCGATTTGGGTCTTTGTGCTGGCCGCCACTGCCACGTCGTTTTCCGGCTGGACGTTCATGGGCCATCCCGGGCTGATTTATCGTGATGGCTTTCCGTATGCCTACGCGTCGTTTTACGCGATCACGATCCCATTTACCGGGGTCATGTTCCTGAAACGCCAGTGGATGATCGGCAAGCGCTTTGGGTTTGTGACGCCGGGCGAAATGCTGTCGGACTATTTTCGATCGGACGCGATTCGCATTCTGGTGGTGATCGTCGCGCTGGTCTTTTCGGTACCGTATCTGGGCGTGCAGCTGCGCGCGTCCGGTTTTCTTTTCAATGTTTTGACCGACGGCCTTTTGGGGGTCGAGGTCGGCATGTGGCTGTTGTCGGCCGTGGTGCTGATCTATGTCGCGTCGGGTGGCCTGCGCGCGGTGGCCTATGTGGACACCATGCAGTGCATTTTGCTGGCCGGCGGCATCATCGCGATCGGCATTATCACTCTGTCGTTTGTTGGCGGCATGGGGGCATTGTCCGACGGTATCGCGCAACTGAGCGCGATTGACGAGAAACTGACGCCTGCCGGGCACAGTCACTATGTGGCAATTCCCGGTGTGATCCAGTTTGTGTCAACCGGGCCGGCGGCCGTGGGCGGCGCCTGGACCGGTATCATGATTCTGACCTACATGTTCGCGCTGATGGGCATTCAATCGGCGCCGGCGTTCTCCATGTGGGCGTTCTCGAACAAAAGCCCCGAACCGTTCGCGCCCCAGCAAGTGTGGGCGTCGTCGTTCGGCATCGGCGCTATTCTGTTCGCATTCACGGCCATCCAGGGGATCGGCGCTCATTTGCTGGGCGCCGACACGGCCCTGCTGGCCGCCCATCCGGAAGTGGTCAACAATGTCATGGGCGAAGGCCTTGGCGGCGTCGACCTGATGGAGGCAAAAGGCAAACAAGGCATGTTGGTGCCGCAGCTGATTAATCTGATGGCCGATTCGGCGCCCTGGTTGGTTGGCTTGTTATCAGTGTGCGCCTTGGCCGCGATGCAATCGACCGGGGCGGCGTACATGTCGACCGCCGGTGGCATGCTGACCCGCGATCTGATCAAGCATTACCTGATGCCGGATGCCGGCCATGGCACGCAGAAACTTTTCGGTCGCATCGGTGTCGCCATCATCGTCTTTGCCGCGCTGATCGTTGCCTCGACGTCGTCGGATGCGTTGGTGCTGTTGGGCGGTTTGGCCGTGGCCTATGGCTTCCAGATGTGGCCGTCGTTGATCGCGGTCTGCTGGTGGCCATGGTTGACCCGTGCCGGCGTGACCCTTGGATTGATCGCGGGATTGATCGCGGTGACGCTAACCGAGAGTATCGCGCGTGATTGGTTCGGTATCACCGCGTGGGGTCGTTGGCCGCTGACCATTCATTCTGCCGGCTGGGGCATCTTCTTCAATTTCGGCATTGCGGTTATCGTCTCGATGTTCACGCAAAACAGTGCCGATATGGCCCACAAGATGAAGGTTCATGATTTCCTGCGCGAACATGCGAGATTGCCCGCCCATAAGCGGGGATTGGTACCGACCGCATGGATCATCACCTTGATTTGGTTTTTCTTCGCCATTGGACCGGGCGCGGTGATCGGCAATACCCTGTTTGGGGATCCGAATGACGCCACGACGTGGCTGTTCGGTGTGCCGTCGATTTGGACTTGGCAAGTCATCTGGTGGGCTGCGGGCGTGTTCATGATGTGGTTCCTGGCCTACAAGATGGAAATGGCCACGGTGCCGGCGATGGAAGTGGAGGCGCTGCACGAAGATATCGGCGACGTGCAACTGGCGATCGACAAGCCGTAAGTGGAAGCGATGGTATCGGGGCGGCGAAGACGCCGGCCCCGCCATCGTGGCGAAGGATGAGGGCGGCGACATGCCGCTGAGTTACTGGGCATGGGTCGTCGCTCTGGCGGCGGCCTTGCTGTACCCGGTCGGCCGTTTGATATGGGTGTTTAGCGTGCGCCGATTGCAGCGGCGATTGGGCCGCGCGCTGCGCGAGGAGGAAATCGCGGGCCAACGGCGGCGCGCCTATTTCATCGCGGTTCCTGTCTGTCTTGCGTTCGCTGCGCTATTCAATATGCGTTTGTTGGATTTTTCCGGCGGTGGATGAACGCCTATACCGATTTCTCAAGATCGCCGCCATTGCGCTCGCGGTGGTTTGCGCCGGTTGGTTGGTTTACGACGGATTTTTGGCGCGCCAAGATGCCGCCGGGCAAGCCGGCCAAGCGGCGGATCGCTTGTTCCAGGACGGTGCCTATGAGGCGGCGCTGGAAACCTATCGCAAAGCGGCGCTGGCCGCGCCCGAGCTGCCCGATCCCGCGCATGGCATCGCCATCAGCCTGATGCAGCTCGATCGTCGCGAACAGGCGTTGGCGGCGTTTGCCCATGCGATCGCCCTGGATCCGACGCACGCCGGCAACTATGCGAACCGTGGCATATTGCTGGATCGCATGGGCGACCACCAAGCCGCGATGCATGACTATGAACGGGCGCTATCGCTGGACCCAAGCTTGGCTGATGGGCCGGGGTGGCTGACGCGTTTCCTGCGCAATCAGGCCGAGCGGCCGCCATCGATCGCCGATCGGTTGGATTATTTGCGGATTGAGCTGGCTAAACCGGCGGCGGAGCGTTTGCTGCATCAGCCGGACACGGACGCGGCGCAGCGCCCGTACAAAAAGCACCGCGATGCTTCAGTCGAAGAGGCCGAAAATGTCGACGAATAGAACCCGGACGCAAAACAGCAGCGCGATGGCGCCAAACAACTGATGGACCACTGGTCGTTCACCGTTTGCATCGCGATAGGTCAAGCCATGCCAGGCGACGCCCGCCGTGACGAGAACGAAAATGACATCAAGCGGTTCGGGCATCCCGTCGCTAACTGGTTCGTGCCTCAGTAACAGGGCGGAAAATAGCAGCCGGTCGGTCCACTCATATAATGGGAGCCGATAACCAAAACCGCCAGCGTTAGGCTGGTCCATACCGCATAGCGGATGCCGAGATAGATCATGGTTGGCGTCGGCGGCTCGTGGACTATGCCATATTCGGCCGGGTCCAGGCGGCCGTCGCCCGCCTTGCGCACAATCTCGCGGGTAAAGGCGCGCACCCACATCGGCACACGGTCACGGTACATATAGGCCGTAAAGGCCGCTTCCAGCTGCGGGCCCGATTTGCGTCCGTACCACGCCAAAAAAGCCAATTCAAAAACCTGGAACTCCGGAACATCGAGTAAAGCGGCGGCATCCAACACGGTTTGGATGTCTACTGGCAAATCCGGATCAAGTTTCATATCCCGCGCCCCCGGGTTGCTGATATGGTACGCGCCGTGCCGCAGGCTTAGCAAATCTTGCGTTTCGGTCGCGTTGTCGATGCATCCAACGGCTGTCGTTCTTACGACGATGTACCCCTAGACCTTATTTTGGCTCGCTTAGCCGGGAATCAAAGAGCGGACGTCACGCGTCGGGGTCAGAGTGGCGCGTCGGCAACGCCATCGCAAACGGCCGTCTTCACGCGACTGGTCCGCGATCATATGCGCGCCGCCCCGGTCCATGTGCCAGCCACAACACCGCTCAAAGACGCGGTAACCAAAATGGCCGCGGCCCGCGCCAGCGCGGTGATGGTTACCGATGATGCTGGTGCCATCGTCGGCATTGTCACCGAGCAAGACATCGCGCGGCGCATGGCGTTCGGGCCGCCGGCCGAGACCGAAATCGGGACGGTGATGACCGCACCTGTGGCCGTGATACGCGATACGGATTTGCTCTATCACGCGATCGGTCGCATGCGACGATCCCGGTTGCGCCATATGCCGGTGGTCGATCGCGGCGGCCGTGCGGTCGGAATTCTAGAGCTGCACGACGCGCTGGCGGTTGGAGCCGGGCAAATGGTCGACCAGATCGATCGCCTGACCCATGAAGGCAGCCTTGAAGGGTTGCGTCGGGTTAAACGGGAGCAGGCGGCCGTGGCCAGCCAGTTGCTAGCCGACAATGTTCCGGCGCCGGACGTATTGCGGCTGATTTCCGACATCAATTGTGATCTCTATCGACGCGTGGTCGACCTGGCCTGCGAGGACGTGCGCACGGCCGAGGGCGAGCTGCCGCCGCTGCCATTTGCCGTGATTGTCATGGGATCGGGCGGGCGCGGTGAAAGCGGCCTGAGCGCAGACCAAGACAATGGGTTTATTGTCGCCGACTATCCAGACGCCGAGCATGATCGCATCGATGGGTATTTTCGCCAATTGGCGACACGCATGACCGCGATGTTGGACGAAGTGGGATTACCGCTGTGTTCGGGTGATGTTATGGCGTCCAATCCGCTGTGGCGCAAAACAGCGAGCCAATGGTGTGCGCAAGTGGACTATTGGCTGCGTAAGCGTAACGCGGCGATCTTGCGGTTGGGTGACGTATTTTTCGATTTTCAAGCGGCCGCTGGGGCGCATGATTTGGCCGAGCGGGTGCGCGCCCATATCGCCGAGACGCTGCCTGGCGCCTACCCATTTTTGCAGACCATGTATGGCGCGCAACAGAACCACCGCACGGCGCTGGGCTTATTCGGTTGGTTTCGGCGCGAGGCCGAGGGGCCGCACAAAGGCATGATCAGCCTAAAATACGGCGGCTCGCTGCCCTTGGTGGAAGCGGTCCGTTTGTTGGCCTTGCGCGCTGGGATCCGTGAGACGGGCACGCGCATCCGAATTGCGACCTTGGTCGAGGCCGGCGAGTTGGCGCCCGGACTGGGCGACGACTTGACCGAAGCATTCAGCGTGATCACCGCCGCGACCCTGCGCCACCAATTGGCAGATTACGCCGCCGGTCGTCCATTGACCTATTGGCTGCGCCCGCGCCGCGTAAGCGCCCGCGAACGACGCCGACTAAAGGCGGCGCTGCGTGCGGTCGAAAGGCTGCGCAGCCAAGTGCGCAGCACATTTACCGGCGACGTGTTCTGATGGCGCGGGCGCCAGGCGGTGGCGGGCGGGCGCGCGCCCGAACTTGGCTGGCGATAACGCTGGTCGGCTGGGTGGTCTTTGTCATCGCGTGTGCGTTGAGCGTGCTCGGGCCGCGCCTCGCCATGCCGTTATGGTCGACTGTGATTGCGCTCGTCGCTGCCATGGTGCTGTCCGGTTTCGGATTGTGGCGGCTCAGCCGCCATGTCGAGCGGCTCTACGACGGCTTGGATCGTGTGCGCGGTGACTTGCTCATGGTCACGGCGCACCGTGCGCCGCCGGGATTGCCGCGCGCTGACGCCGGGCGCGATCGCACGGCGGAAGGGCTGGCGCGCTTGGTCGCGTCGCTCGGCGACTCATTGGCAGAAACGGCGGCGCGGCCGGATCGGCGCTTGGCAGCCGTGGTCGCGGCCTTGCCAAGTGCCGTGGTCGTGGTGACCAACAGCGGCCAAGTGAGCTTGGTGAACGGCGCCGCAAAGACTTTGCTGGGCGCTGCGCGCGTCACGGCCGGGACCAGCATCTTCGCCGCGTTGCACCGTTCTGAGGTGACCGAGGCCATGGCGCGCGCACGCGATCATCAGGGTCCGCTGGCGATCGACCTCGCGACTGTCGACGCGCGCCGGCTTGCCGCTCATGTCATCGACTTGGGCGGCCATGACGGTGCCGTGTTTGCCTTTACGGCGTCGGCGATTGACGGCGTCGGCGAGCTCGACCATGCGCTCGATCTCCACGACCGGGCGCCACGACGGCCGCCGCCGACCGATGCCATGTCGCTGCGCGATCTACCGATATTGGCGCTCGATACCGAAACCACCGGTCTTGACGTCAGCGGCGATTCGGTGGTGGCGATTGGTGCGGTATGCATGGTTGGGCCGGATATTTTTCGGGCCGACGTGATCGACCTGTTGGTCAAGCCGCCGCGTCCGATTCCGGCCCGGTCGACGCGCATTCACGGCATCATCGATGGCATGGTCGCGAACGCGTCACCATTCGTGGACCATTGGCCGGCCGTGTCGGCGCTGATGGTGGACCGGGTTGTGCTGGGTCATAATATCGGCTTCGACGTGGCGATATTGTCGCAAGAGGCACAGCGTGCCGGGTTGGCCTGGTCGGCGCCGCCGAGCTTGGATCTGTTGCACCTGATCGCGGCACTGGAGCCACGAACATTTCCGCCCAGCCTGGACGGACTTGCCAACCAATTGGGCGTTGCCGTCACGGGGCGTCACACCGCATTGGGCGACGCATTGGTGGCCGCCGAAATCTGGCGCCGATTGATTCCACGCCTGGCGGACCACGATGTCACGACATTTGGTGCGGCGAAGGCGTTCGCAGCCCGTGCCAAGGTGATCATTCGCCAGCAAAAGGCGTCGGGCTGGTGAGCAGAATCAATAATGTAGAAGACTGATCTAAGCGTCCTAAGCGGCGCGATCGGTGGCGATGCGCACCATCTCGGCTATGTCGGTGAACTTGACACGCGGCCTTGCGCCGCTGGCACGGGCGATTTCGGCTGCGTCGATTTGCCGCCAATCCGCCGTCGAAACCACGGTGACACCGCGCGCCGCGAGCATCTTGTCCAATCCGTCGGGGCCCGGCTTGCCGGCCGGCTTCGGATTATCGTCGGCAATTTCTTCGACCACGGTGCGGGCATCGACCCGGTTGGTGCCGATCACGCCAGTGGGCCCGCGTTTGGCCCAGCCGACCACGTAGACGCCCGGTTCCACGCGGCCATCCTGGTTGGATACGATGCCGCGCCGGTCGTCGACGGGTAGTCCGGGAAACGGCGTCACGCGGTAACCGATGGCAGGAATCACCAGGCCGCAGTCGAGCGAAAATGTCTCTCCGGTGGGCACGGCACGGCCGTCTTCGATCCGGTTGCGGACAAGCTCCAGGCCTTCAACCCGATCCACCCCACGCACCGCGGTTGGTGAGGCGCAAAACAGCAAGTGAACCCGCACAGCGGCGGCGGCGCTGTCATTGGCCACGTAGTTCTTGAGGACCCGCAAATTGCGTTCTTGTCGCTTGATGGTATCGGCATCGCCATCTTCGGGCACATCATCCGGCAACGGCGCGCCCGCGATCAAAGGTATGGCTTCCGTCAGCTTGCCCAACTCCGACAATTCCGGAAAGGTGAAACTGGCGTCCATCGGACCGCGTCGGCCAATCACATAAATATCTTTCAGGGGTGCCCTTGCGATTGCCGCCGCCGCGGCGGGCACAATGTCGCTGGCGGCCAATTCATCGGCCGTCTTGGCGAGCAAACGCGCTACGTCCATCGCGACGTTGCCGTTGCCGACCACCACGGCGGTGTCGGTTTGAACGTCGTCGGTACAATCCGGCGCGCCGGGCACGCCGTTGTACCAGCCGACAAAGTCCGTGGCGCTGATCACGCCGGCCAAATCCTCGCCCGGCACCCCTAACCGGCGCGGTTCTTGCGCGCCAACGGCCAGCACCACGACATCATAGAGCGCCTTCAATTCGTCATAGCTGATATCGCGGCCGACGCCGACATTGCCGCAAAACCGAACCCCGTCCTTGTCGAGGGTCTTTTCGAACACGCGAATAACGTTCTTGGTGCTCTGGTGGTCGGGCGCGACCCCCGCGCGGACCAGGCCAAACGGTGTCGGCAGACGATCGATAATATCGATGCGGCAGCCCGGGCATTTCTTAATCAGGGCATCGGCGGCGTAGAGGCCGGCCGGGCCACTGCCAACGACGGCGATCGCGACACTCATGCGGCGTTTGTCTCCGATCGCGGTGTCAGACCGCCGAATCGGCGAAAAAATGAAGCGTCCACTTTAGGCAACGGGCCTTCCAACGATTCAAACGCAGCTTCGGCGTAGCCTTCGGCGGCCCGCCAAATCCGATCATAAATGTGGCGCGACAATGACCACGCCACCATTCCCGGCCATCCACTAGGCAGCAGTTCCACGGGCAGCAAAGGGTCTCTCAGCATCACGCGCCGGTAATCATGAATCAGCAAAGTGCGAATGACAAAGGCTGTTTTCGCATCCGGCTGTGGCTCTGAGGCGAGCACCCGCCATAGCGGCTGAAACCGCTGCAAAAACTGAGTGTAGTCTACCGCCAAGGTGTTAATGGGCCACAACTGCGTGACCATGGTGGTGAGGGCATCGGCGGCCACATCGCGGCCGTGACGGCTTTCAAAAATGACCACGTCATTGTCGAGACCCAACCTGCGCAATGTCGCATCGAGCAGGGCGCGATCGGCAGCCGGACGGGCAAAGATACCAGGCGCCATCGCGGCAAATCCTTGCCAACCCAGTTCGCGACGCAATCGGTCACGGACATCGGATGCTGCGCCCATGGCCACGACCATGTGCCAATCTCCATGCCAAGTGCGTGTCGGTGTGCCATAGATTCGTTGGGTGGCGTGATCAAACTGTTGTAGACCGTCGTCGGTGAGGCGGTAGTAGCTGCGTCGGCCGATGCCGGTCCGGTCGAGCCAACCGTCATTGACAAGACGTGAGACCGCCGTGCGGACCGCCCGTTCGTGAACGCCGAACCCGGTCATCGCGGTAACCAAGCTACCCAGCCATACTGATCCGCCATGGGGTGCGATGGTGTCACCAAATATGGTGACGATCAGGGATTTCGTTCTCCGATCGATCCCGCGTACCAAGCGGGTCGCTGACAATGTCGCCGAGTCGGCGGTCGGTCGGCTTGACCCGGCGGGCGCGGTCTGGATTTTCATATGGTCCTTCATTTTGTGCTGCAAAAGTCCACTCAGTTCCGCGATTGTCTTGTTACAAATTTGTCACCCTTGCCGAGTTTCGACCCATACCTTCTAAAAAACAAGATTAGTTTCAAATGTTTATGAGGCGCAGCCTATTATGACACAATAATTTGTCAAATGGAAAAAAATACGTATCATGATCTAAATTCATGAGCCGGAGGTGGACATGAAAGTCTACGACAAAGGCGACGCCTTGCCGCCGGACTACCGCGAGGCCTTGATCAACCTCATGACCTTTCAAGCCGATTCGGAGTATGCCGGGGGGCAACGCGTGGCCGAGAACATGCGCTTTGCGCCGCGCCCGGAGGAAGCCTATCGGTTGTCAAAGAAAGTTATGGAGGAGTTTGGCCACGCTTACTACGTCTGGGGCTTGCTGGCCGACCTCGGCATCGATGTCGACACCCGCTTGCAGGAGCTGGTCACCCATCCGGACAATCCGGATCGCTCGAAGGTCAATGTGATCAATGGCTTCCGTAAGGAAAACTGGTCGCCCATGTTCGACTGCTGGGAAGATGTGGCGCTGTTTTCGACGGTGGTGACGCCGGCTGCTGTCGCCTTTTTGGGGCAGTATCGCGAATGCTCTTACAAACCATGGGCGCGCGTAAATGTGCGCATTCATAAGGAAGAGCATGGTCATTTGGCGTTTGGCGTTTGGGCATCAAAGCGCTGTATCGAATTTGGTGGCAAAGCGGCACGCGAAAACATGCAGCAGCGGGTGCCGAAATTCATGCGCATGGGATTGGGTTTCTACGGCCGGCCGTCGCGCGGTAACAAGAAGTCAGAGATGTTCGACATCTATTACGAGTACGGCATCAAGGTGAAACGGCCCGAGGAATTGCAGGCCGAATATCTGGAATTGCTGGAAAGCCGCTTGGCGGACGTTGGGTTGGAGATGCCGAAGGGAATCGAAGCCGACTACGATATGCGTGTCGGCTACGACGTTTCGGCACCTGAATCGACGGCCGTCGCTTGACAACAGCGCAACAACCAGCGCCCGCCAATCCGGTACTCGATCGGGGCTTGCAAGCGCTGGCGCGGTTTGGCTATGGCACGGGCCGGATTGCGGCCGTGCCGGCCGCGGCGTCCGAGTCTGCGGCGCACTGGTCCGCACAGTGGGCAGACCTTGCCGGGGATTTCGCGGGCGTCGAAGCCGTACCCGCTTATGCGCGCTTGAGCCCGGACCAAGCCGCGGCGGCACGGCGCTATATGACTCTGCGCATAGAAGCCGACGCGCTGCTCGATCGTTGCCGGGCGGCACACGGCGAAATCTTGGCCGCCGGGATCACCACGGATCGGATCGAATCCTACGCCATCGTTCGTGATGCCTATGAGGATAAGGTGGAGGCCTTTGGCGCGGCGCGTGACGCGCTGGCCGCTCTCTTGACCGCATAGCGCCCATCGCGCGGGCGACGCGCACATTGAGTCACGAGTGCGTGCGAAACCACTTGAGCGTGAGACGGCCGATCCCAGATCATGGATTCCATGACAAAAGGCCCGGTCAAACGGGCGGGAGTGGAGTCCTATGGTTGTTGGCCGGTTTCGCGACTTGTTCGCCGATCCGCGTTATGACGCGATGCCAGAGCGCGTACGTCGCAGCATCACCGCGCAACAGGCGGCCAGTGAGCTGTTGGTTGCCTGGACGCAGCTTGCGATCGTGAGTGTGTTCGCGCTGCTTTACCTGATTTCGCCAAAGACGTTTAGTGCCGATGCCATGATTGAGCCCGTGCCATGGGCGCTGGCGGCCTATTTGTTGTTCACGGTTCTTCGGTTGGTACAAGGCTATCGGGGCGAACTGCCGCGATGGATGCGCTTTGCATCGGCGGTCGTTGATATCGCCTTGCTTATGGGGCTGATCTTCAGCTTCCACATTCAGTATCAGCAACCACCGGCGTTCATTTTGAAATCGCCGACCCTGCTTTACGTGTTTATCTTCATCGCGCTGCGCGCATTGCTTCTGGAGCCTGGTTATGTGCTCGTGACCGGCGCGGTTGCGGTGTTTGGCTGGCTGGCGATCGTCGGTTTTGTGGCTTTTTCTGACTCCGGCCAAATGGTTATCACCCGCGACTATGTCGAGTATCTGACCTCGAACAGCGTGCTCTTGGGTGCGGAGTTCGACAAAGTCATTTCGATTATGGTGGTCACCGTGTTGATCGCGGCAGCCATGTGGCGGGCCCGCAATTTGCTGGTGCGGGCGGTTGCGGAAGGCGCGCGGGCATCGGACCTGGCACGTTTTTTTGCGCCCGAGGTGGCACGCAAAATCACCGGTTCTGAAGCGGAAATGACCGCCGGACGGGGCGACTCTCGATATGCCGGAATCCTGAATTTGGACATTCGTGGTTTCACCCGGATGGCCACCGACATGGCGCCCGACTCGCTGATTTCGTTTCTGGGCGAGTATCAGGCGCGCCTGGTGCCCGCCGTGACCAACAACAATGGCATATCGGAAAAGTTCCTGGGCGACGGCATGATGGCGTCGTTCGGGGCCGCGCGCGCGGACGAACATTGCGCGGCCAATGCGCTGTGCGCGGCCGACGGCATCGTCGCCATGCTTGATGAGTGGAATAGGGAACGTCGTCGGGTCGGATTGGCGCCCGTGGATATCGGTATCGCTGTGACGTTCGGACCGGTGGTCGCTGGCGCGGTCGGTGGCGAAGACCGGTTGGAGTTCGCCGTCGTGGGCCACGCGGTCAACCTCGCCGCCAAACTGGAAAAGCACAATAAGGTCGAGGGCTCACGGGCGTTGTGCACCAAGGACGCCTATGAGGCCGCGCTCGCCCAGGGCTATGCGCCCCAAACGGGCCATCGCCACGCGCCGGCGCGCCACGTGGACGGCGTCGCCGAACCCATTGATCTGGTCATTCTGCATTGATGTCACGTCATGGCCTCGCGGTCATCGCGCAGCACAACGTAGATCGCGGGGATAACCAGCACGGTCAGCACGGTCGAAGAGGCCAGGCCAAACAGCAACGAAATCGCCAGGCCCTGGAAGATCGGGTCGAACAGGATCACGGCGGCGCCGATCATCGCCGCCAGCGCGGTCAGCATGATCGGCTTGAAGCGGATCGCGCCGGCATCCAGCAAAACGGCGCGCAGCGGTTTGCCGTGGTTTTGGTCGTGGCGGATGAAGTCGACCAGCAAAATCGAGTTGCGCACGATGATGCCGGCAAGGGCGATGAAGCCGATCATCGAGGTGGCTGTGAACGGCGCACCGAACAGCCAATGACCCGGGACGATGCCGATCAATGTCAGGGGTATCGGTGTCAAAACAACGAGCGGCAGGCGAAATGACCCGAATTGGCCGACGACCAGCACGTAAATGGCCAGGATCGCAACCGCGAAGGCCGCGCCCATGTCGCGGAACGTGACGTAAGTGATCTCCCACTCGCCGTCCCATAGCAATGTCACCTTCGATTCGTCGCCAGGCTGGCCGTAGAGCTGGATGTCCGGTTTGGGCAGATCGCCCCACGGGTGACTGTCGATCCGTTCCGCCACGTCGATCATGCCGTAGATCGGCGCTTCATATGCGCCGGCAAGTTCGCCCATGACCATTTCGGTGAAGCGCCCGTTGCGGCGGAACAACGGCAGCGATCCGGTTTCTTCGCTGACCGTGACGACATCGCCGAGTTCGACAATGCCGCGATGGCCGGGCATGGCGTTGGCGGGCACCGGGGTCGATGCCAGCCGTTCGTGCCATGTGAGGTCGCGTTTTGGCAAGCGCACCGCGATTTCTACGGGGTTGCGACCCGCGCCACGGTGCGAATAGCCAACCGGCACACCGCTTAGCAAGGCGCGGACTGTATCGTACACGTCGCGCTGCTCGACGCCGAAGTGCTCAAGCTGGTCTTGGTCGATGGCCAGTCGCAAACGGGGCCGTGGCGCGCCGATCGAATCGTCATGGTCGACGATAAACGGCACTTCGGCGAAAATCTTGCGGATTTCGCCGGCAACCGTGCGGCGGGTTTCGGCGTCGGGGCCATAGATCTCGGCAAGCAGTGTGGCGAGGACTGGCGGGCCCGGTGGGACTTCGACAACCTTGACCACGGTGCCGGCGGGGACCGGCAGGTCAGCCAACCGCGCACGGACGTCCAGAGCAATCGCATGGCTGGCCCGATCGCGTTCGCCCTTGGGCACCAGATTTATCTGTAAATCACCCAGTTCCGGCGACCGGCGCAAATAGGAATGGCGCACCAGGCCATTGAAATTAAACGGCGCCGCCGTACCTGCGTAGACCTGCATGGAAACCACTTCGGGCACAGAGGCGAGACGACGACCGGCGGCAAAAAGAACCCGCTCGGTGTCCTCAAGGCTGGCGCCTTCCGGCAAATCGACAACCACCTGTAGTTCCGACTTGTTGTCGAACGGCAGTAGTTTGACCGTCACCGATTTGGTGGCGAACAAAAACGCAGCGGCCAGGGTGCCAAGTCCGACCAGCACCAAGAAAGCGAGAGCGCCGAGGCGCGTGCCGATGATCGGCCGGGCGACCACCCGATAGATGCGGCCGAGCGCGCCAACGTGATCATGGCCGTGGTGCCCGGACGACGTAGCGGTCGCGCGCGGCGCCAATTTTAGCATCAGCCAGGGCGCGATCGTGACCGCGACAAAAAATGAAAACAGCATCGCCGCCGACGCGTTGACAGGTATTGGCGCCATGTATGGCCCCATCAGGCCGGACACGAACAGCATCGGCAGCAAGGCCGCGATCACGGTCAATGTGGCGATGATGGTCGGGTTGCCAACCTCGGCGACGGCTTCTATGGCGGCTTGCGCGCGGCTCCGGCCATCCGCCATTTGCCAATGGCGGGCGATATTCTCGATCAGAACGATGGCATCGTCGACCAGGATGCCAATCGCGAAAATCAGTGCAAACAGGCTGACGCGATTGATCGTGTAGCCCATCAGATTGGCGGCGAATAAGGTCAACAAGATCGTGGTCGGGATCACCACCAGGGTCACCAGCGCCTCGCGCCGCCCGATCGCCACGGCGATCAAGAACACGATCGAGATGGTGGCGAGTGCCAGGTGAAACAACAGCTCGTTGGCTTTTTCATCGGCGGTTTCGCCATAGTCGCGTGTAATGTGGACGTCGATCTCGGGCGGAATCAGCGGTCCGCGCAGCCGGTCGATCGCGGCGCGCAGTTCCTCGGCGATGTCCACCGCGTTGGCGCCGGCGCGCTTGGCCACGGCCAGGCTGGCGGCGGGCGTGGCCAAGGGCTGGCCGTTGGGGCGCGGCACCATGTGCCATACCCGATGCTCGGCAACGCTGGGGCCGACAACGACCGCCGCGACGTCGTTGACATAGACAGGACGTCCATCGCGGGTGGTCAGCATCAAAAGGCCGATATCGGGAACGCCGCTAAGGGTTTGGCCCGCGGCTACCGTGCGCATCTGGCCCCCTTTGCGCACTTCACCGGCGACAAAGGAACGGTTGGCGCCGCGCACTTTGGCGATCAGTTGCTGCAAGGTGACACCATATTGGGTCAGCCGCTCCGGGTCGGGCTCAATGCGGATCTGTTCCGGCGTGCCGCCGACGACGTAACTCAGCCCGGTCTCGGGCACTTTGGTCAGCTCAGCGCGCAGTTCGTCGGCGAGTTGATAGAGATCCTTGTCGGTCCAGCGCGCGGCCGCGGCCGGCTGTGGCGTCAAGGTGATGACCACGACGGCGACGTCATTGATGCCGCGACCGATGACCAGCGGCTCGGCGATGCCGATGGGGATTTGGTCGTAGTTGGCGCGAATTTTCTCGTGGACGCGCAGAATCGCGTCGTCGGCGTCGGTACCGACCAAAAAGCGGGCCGTGACGATGACGCGATCGTCCAAGCTTTGGCTGTAGATATGCTCGACACCGTCGATCCCCGTCACAATGGCTTCGAGAGGTTTGGTCACCAGCTCGACGGCGTCGGCGGCCAGTAGACCGTCGGCGGCGACCAATATGTCGACCATGGGCACGCTGATTTGCGGCTCCTCTTCGCGCGAGATTGTCAGCAGCGCCAGAAGGCCCAGGGCGAGGGCGGCGAAAAGGAACAGGGGCGTCAACGGCGCGCGGATCGAGGCGCGGGTCAGATACCCGGAAAGGCCAAGCTTCATGGCAGCACCAGTGAATCGTCGGCGCGAAGACCGGAAAGGACTTCGACGCCATCGGGCATATCGGGAAGCGCGAGCACCTGTCCCCGCTGCACGGGTACGTCCAGGGTAGTGCCGTCGGTGGTGACGGTCGCATAATCGACGCCGAAGCGCGTGCTGAGATAGGCGGCGGGCACGACGATCGTTGTGCGGGACCCGGTCGTCACCCAGACGCGGATCCGTTCGCCAACGAAGTAGTCGCCGAGATTTTCGACCGTGGCGTCGGCGATCACGCGGCCATCAACCAGTTCGGGGTAAACTGTGACAATTTGGCCGAACCGAGCGGGTGTGCCGCTTTCGACATCGATGTCTGTTTCGATCGGATCGCCGACCGCAAGAAACCGCGCGTGGCGTTCGGGCAGGCGCAGCCTCAGCACATAGTCGGCCTCCGCAATCATGGCGATCGGTTCGCCGGCCATGATGACCGCCCCGGCGATGACCGGTACCGACAACACACGTCCGGCCGTGGGTGCGATCACTTCGCCTTCGGCGCGTTGTTGGGTGATGACCCGGCGTTCCGCCTGTCGCGCCGCCAAGGCGTTGCGCGCGACGTCGACAGCGGTTTGGGCATCGTCCAAGCGCGCGCGCGGAATCGTCCCACGCCCGAACAGGTCTTCGGCCCTGGCCAAATCGGTTTCTGCCTGATCGCGCTGCGCGCTGAGGCCGGCGATCTGCGCGTCGATCGATTGCAGTTGCAGCGCCAGTTTTGCGTCGCCGACCACGGCAATCACCTCGCCGGCGCGCACAGCGGCGCCTTCATCGATCAAAAGGCTAGCTATCGTGCCGCCAATGCGTGCGCGCGCGGCGATGACGTTTGCGCTTTCGACGGTGGCGAACACCGCCTTCCTGTCCGCGACTTGGCGCGGCGAAACATGGAACGATTCGGCGCTGGCTGCGCCCACCGCCACAAACGTGCTGGCGATGAGCGGAGCTACCAAAACGCGAGAAAGGGCCCGGACGTTAAGCATCTCGATCCTCTCTTCCGTTGTCGGTGCAAAGATTGGCGGCATGGGCGGGCGCGCAGAAACTGCGATAAAGCGTTTCCACGAGAGCTCGGGCGGGGGCGCTGCCGATCCGGTAATAGATGGTTTGACCCTCACGCCGGGCGGCGACAATGCCGTCTTTGCGCATGAGCGCCAAATGCTGAGACGCGCTTGACGGCCGAATGCCAAGCAGGGCCGCAAGCTCGGTCACCGAACATTCGCCGTCGGACAACAGGCAAACGATCATCAGTCGATGGCGGTTGGACAGGGCCTTGAGCAGCTCAGTGGCTTGGTTGGCGGCGCTGGCCATGTGTGGAATTTGTATATTCATAGTTGCGAATATACGGATTTACGATTATATTGACAAGTGCCCGGTCGGTCGGCGCGACGCGGTGATCGGAATGGGCGCGAAATCTTGTCGAAATCGAAGGATTGAGTCATGACTTTCACATTAGACCGGGCCGTTCTGGCGTTCGCCGGATTTATGGTGTTGGCAAGCGCCGCGTTGTCTTATTTCGTTCATCCGGCATGGATATTGTTGACCGTGTTTGTCGGGGTCAACTTGATCCAATCGGCGTTTACACGCTTTTGCCCGGCCGCCAGTTTCTTCAAATGGCTTGGTATAAGATCGGGCAACGCATTCGGCTGATTCGCCGATAACCGACGGCATTAAGGCGACCGGCCCTTGCGATTGTCTTGGCGACGATCGCCGGGCCGCGCCGCCCTGCTTTTCTCAGGGGTTTTCCGAATGACAGACCGTTCTTTGACGTCGTATGCCGTGTGGGATCGGCCGACACGACTATTTCATTGGGTCAATTTTGTTACCGTGGTGGCGCTGGCCACGGTTGGCACGGCAATCCTTTACGCCAAGGAACTCGGCGTGACCAACGACGGTAAAATCTTGCTCAAGACCGTCCACGTCTGGTTCGGCTATGTCTTTGTGATCAACCTGCTGTGGCGCGTGATATGGGCGTTCATCGGCAATCGGTATGCGCGCTGGCGATCGCTGTTGCCATTTGGCCCCGGATTCGGACAGGCTTTGTCGGCCTATCGGGACGGGCTGGGGCGTGCCGACGGACCACGGTATCTCGGCCACAATCCGATCGGGCGCATGATGGTGGCGGTTCTGCTTTTGCTACTCATTGCGCAGGCGGTGACCGGGATCGTGTTGGCCGGAACCGATATTTACTACCCGCCACTCGGTTCGTGGATCGCCAATTGGGTGGCGGCCGCCGGCGTCGATCCGGCGTCTTTGGTGCCGTATGACAAAACCGGAATCGATGAGGCCGCATGGGAAGCGATGCGCGGGTTTCGCACACCGTTCATCAGCGTCCACTATTGGGTTTTCTATGGATTGTTGGCCGCGGTGGTTGTGCACATAGTCGGCGTGTTGGTAACCGAATTGCGCGAAGGTGGCGCCATTGTCTCGGCAATGTTTACCGGTCACAAGACCTTCGACCATCCGCCGGTGGACGCCGATTAGGCGTCAGGGTGTTTGGTTGGTGTCTGCGCGGCCTTGAATGACCGTGCCGGCGACGCGGCGCGTTTGGCCGCGCACCATGGCAACAAGGCGGCCATTGCCCGCGGTGATTCGAATGTCGTAGACGGCGTTACGGCCGAAGACGGTTTGTTCTTCGGCCGCCGCGGTAAGGCGCTCACCTATTGTGGCGCTAGCAACAAACGTTATGGTCGCGCCGACCGCCACGGCAACCTGGTTGTAGGCGTTCGAGGCATAGGCCATGGCCGCGTCGGCAATGGTAAACAAAACGCCGCCATGACACAGGTCGTGACCATTGACCATGTCATCGCGCACGGTCATGGTGATCGTGGCTTGTCCGGGCCCGACGGTCAGAAGTTCCATGCCGTGGGCTTGGAAAACATGGTCCCGCGGCATCATGTCGTCGGCGACCGCCTGGGCCAGTGCCTGCGGATTCTTGGGGGGCTCGACCATACCGGTCATGTGCCCGAAAAGTTCGGCGGTCGTTTCTCCAGGAATGCCTGGATGCCCTCGCGATAGTCATTCCCCATCCCAGCGACCCGTTGCAAGTCACGCTCCAGATCTAGTTGTGTATCCAAATCATTCGCCAGCGAGGCATAAAGCGCACGTTTGATCAGGCCGATTGTGCGTGTCGGTTGCGTGGCCAAGGTGCGTGCCAGGTTGGCAACTTCGTCTTGCAAGGCGTCGTCGTCGACACAGCGCCAGATCAGGCCCCACGCGGCCGCGGTCTCGGCGTCGAGGGGCGCGCCGGTCATGGCCAGAGCCATGGCGCGTTGCAGGCCAACCAGACGCGGCAGCAAAAACGTCCCGCCGGCATCCGGCACCAGACCGATCTTGACGAATGCTTGGATGAAGCTGGCCGACCGGGCGGCCAGAACCAGATCGCAACCGAGCGCGATATTGGCACCGGCACCGGCCGCGACGCCGTTGACAGCGGCGATCACGGGCATGGGCAAGCGTCGCAAGGCACGCACAAAGGGGTTGTAGTTTTTGTCCAGCCCGGCCCCGAGATCGACGGTCTCGTCCGCCGGAAACTTGCGCTCGCCAAGGTCCTGACCGGCACAAAAGGCGCGGCCGGCGCCGGTCAACACCAACGCCCGCGCGCCGTCCGACTTCACCTGTTTCAGCGCCTGGCGCAGTTCGACATGCATGGTGGCAGTAAAGGCATTTAGCTTGTCGGGCCGATTGAGGGTGATGGTGGCGACGTTGTCGGCGCAGTCCAACAGGATGGTCTCGAAAGTCATGGTCAACGGCCCTTGAATGTGGCTGGTCGTTTTTCGATGAAGGCAGCCGTGCCTTCGTCCTTGTCTTCGGTCGCAAATGTGACGTTGAACGCGCGCCGTTCATAGTCGAGCCCGGCGGACAAGGGCGTATCATAAGCACGCAGCACCGCGTCTTTGGCCATACGCAAGGCGATTGGGCCCTTGCTTGCGATTTTTTCCGCCAAGTCCAGGGCCCGCTCAACAGTCAGCTCCGCCGGCACGACCTCGGCCACCAATCCGGCCCGCATGGCTTCCGCGGCGTCGATAAACTCGCCCGACAAAACCATTTTCATGGCTAATGATTTGCCGATGGTGCGGGGCAGACGCTGGGTGCCGCCGGCGCCTGGGATCAGGCCCAAATTGATCTCCGGTTGACCGAATTGGGCGTTGTCGCCGGCGATGACGATATCGCTGTGCATGGCCAACTCACAGCCACCGCCCAGACAAAAGCCGTTGACAGCCGCGATCAAAGGCTTGGGAAAATCGCGCACCGTTTGCCAATTGGTCAGGCGTGTATCGGAAACGATCGACACCAGATCATGGGCATTGAGTTCGTTGATGTCGGCACCGGCGGCGAACGCGCGGCCGTCCCCGGTCATGACCACACAACGGACGTCGTCGTTGGTCGCGGCGTCGCGCAGCGCGGTGGCCACCTCGCCCATCAATTGGGCGCGCAGCGCGTTGAGCTGTTTGGGCCGGTTGAGTCGCAGCAAAAGCACGTGCGGGCGCGGCGTTGTGAGAGCAATGTCTTGGGTTTCGGCCATGGCTCCTCCTTGTTCCACCGCTGGTCTAGCGCAATCGACCCGTTCTGCAAAGTGCGCTAGGGTCGACCCGCTATGATGACCCATTTGAAAGTCGTGGCGATTGCCACCGTTTTCGGTCTTGGGGCCTACGCAATTGTCTATGGCCTCGGCCTGTTGTTGACAGGGCTGACCCCGTGACGACGATGTCGGTGATTGATCCGAAAACGTTCTTGGTCGATGGGCCCGCACGCGCCAAGCGCACCGTGATCCTGGCCCATGGGGCCGGCGCGCCGATGGACAGCCCGTTCATGGAGACCGTGGCGCGCGGTTTGGCCGAACGCGGTCTGCGCGTGGTGCGATTTGAGTTCCCCTATATGGCGGCGCGGCGGGACACGGGCGGCAGAAGACCGCCCGATCGGGCGCCGGTGCTTTCGGATTGTTGGCGAAAAGTCATCGCGGCTTTGGTACCGGCCGACAGGCTCGTGATCGGCGGCAAATCCATGGGGGGGCGGATCGCCAGTCTGGTTGCCGACGAAAGTGATGTCGCGGGCCTGGCCTGCCTCGGCTACCCGTTCCACCCGCCCGGAAAACCAGAGCGCGTGCGGACCGAGCATTTGGCGGCGTTGCGAACGCCGAGTTTGTTCTTACAGGGCGAGCGCGACGCGCTCGGCAATCGCGATGACGTGGCGGGCTACGCGCTTTCGCCGGCCATCACAATGCACTGGCTGGCCGATGGCGACCATTCGTTCAAGCCGCGCAAGCCGTCGGGCCGCACGGAAGCGCAAAATTTGGAGGAGGCGGTCACGACGTTGGCCGCGTTTTGCGCGCGTCTAAAGTAACGGCTAACTGGGCCTTTCCAGACCAAGGGATTTGAGCGCACGCGCCTGGCGCCGGTTGATCTTGGCGACGTCGAATCCTTCGATCAGGCCCTCGAACATGCGGTGCCAGTTGATTTCCGCGCGCAGATGCAGAAACACCGAACCGAGCCCGACCGCCGCGCGATCCACAAAGACAAACTCGCGTGGCGGCTTAACGCCACCAAGCCGTTTCAGGTCGGCGTGGACCTGCTGGGCAACCTCGTGGCCATAGTGGCCGGACGAACCGTCCTGGATGCGCCGGTCCCGATCCTCTAACAGCGGTGCATAGACATATTCGGCCCAGCGGTTGAGAACATCGATCACCTCGCGACTGACATTCTTGAAACCCCAGCTCTCATAGGCGTGGACGGCCAGCTCTTCGTCATCGGTTTGGAGCGCGCGGTACAGATCGATGACACCCTGAATAAAGCGGCCGTCGAAGATGCGGACGCAGCCAAAGTCGAGCAGGTTTATGGCGTAATCGTCACGCACGGTGTAGTTGCCGAGATGTGGGTCACCGTGGATCACGCCATAGTCGTAGAACGGCACATACCAGGCGCGGAACATATTGTGCGCCAACTGGTTGCGCACCTCGATCGGCGCGCTCTTAAAGTCCATCAGGGGCCCCCCTTCAAGCCACACCATGGTGAGCAGCCGACGCGTGGAGAGGTCGTCGATGACTTCCGGCACGTGGATGTCTGGTTCGTGTTTCAGAATGCGGCGATAAAGGCGGATGTGCCGCGCTTCGCGTTCATAGTCGAGCTCTTCGCGCAGCCGGTCGCCGATTTCCTGGTGGATCTCGCGCGGATCGATGCTTTTGTCGTAGCGCCGATAGATACCGAAAATCAGCTTAAGTTGGTTGAGATCGGCTTCGACCGCCGCGGCCATGTCGGGATACTGCAGTTTGCACGCCAAATCCCGCCCATCCAAGCCGACGGCGCGATGCACCTGGCCCAACGACGCGGCGCGCGCCGCCTTCTGTTCAAAACGGGCGAACTTATCTTGCCAATCTGGCCCAAGTTCCGTGGTCATACGTCGGCGCACGAACGGCCAGCCCATAGACGGCGCGTCGGCCTGCAATTGCGCGAGCTCACCGGCATATTCCGACGGCAGCGCATCCGGGATGGTCGACAGCAACTGGGCAACCTTCATCAGCGGACCTTTGAGTCCGCCCAAGGCCGCGCGCAAATCCTCGGCGTGGCGGCGCCGGTCCAACGGCATGCCCAAATAGCGCTCGCCCGCAAGCCGGGCGGCCAGGCCGCCAACACGAGTCGAGACCTGGGCGTAGCGCCGAACCCGTCGGCCTATGCTCTGGTCGTCCGCGGACACCGAACTAGACTTCAGCGTCGAGCTGATCGACGACGTTCTCGATCACATGCAATCCGCGCTGCCAGAATGCCGGATCGCTGGCATCCAACCCGAACGGTGCCAGAAGTTCTTTGTGACGCTTGCTCCCGCCCGCGCGCAACATGTCGAGATACTTGCTTTGAAAACCTTCCGGCGTGTCTCGATAGACGGCGTAAAGGGCGTTGACCAGGCAATCGCCGAAGGCATAAGCGTAGACATAGAACGGCGAATGGATGAAATGCGGGATGTAGGACCAATAAACCCGATACGGATCGGTCAGGCGAATGGCGGGACCCAGGCTTTCGCTCTGCACATCCATCCAAATTTCGCCCAAACGGTCGGCGGTTAGCTCGCCGCTGCGGCGTTCGTCATGGACCCGCGTTTCGAATCCGGCGAACGCCACCTGGCGCACCACCGTATTGAGCATGTCTTCAACCTTGTTGGCTAACATCACTCGCCGCCGGCTCTGATCCGGCTCGCCGGCGAGTAAGGCCTGAAAGGTCAGCTGTTCGCCGAACACGCTGGCGGTCTCAGCCAGGGTGAGCGGCGTATCGGCCATCAATTGCCCTTGGTCACCCGCCAGCACCTGATGCACGCCGTGGCCCAATTCGTGGGCCAGCGTCATGACATCGTGGGTCTTGCCCTGATAGTTGAGCAACAGGTAGGGGTGCGCCGATGGCACGGTCGGATGGGCAAATGCGCCCGGGGCCTTGGCGGGGCGCACCGGGGCGTCAATCCAGGCCGAGTCGAAAAAGCGCTGGCCGATATCAGCGAGCTCCGGCGAAAAGGCAGCGTAGGCCGCCAGCACGGTTGCGCGGGCTTCATCCCAGGGGATGACCCGGTCGTCTTGCTCTGGCAGTGGCGCGTTGCGATCCCAATAATCGAGCGCGTCGACCCCCATCCAGCGCGCTTTGATCTGATAGTAGCGATGCGACAGGCGCGGAAAGCTGTTTCTGACGGCGCTGATCAGGGCGTCAACGACGTCATCCTCGACCATATTTTCCAAGTTCCGGTGGGAGATCGGCCGCGCATACTGCCGCCATCGGTCTTCGACTTCTTTGTCCTTGGCCAAGGTATTGGTGATCAGCGCGAAGGTCTGGACGTGGCGGCCCAGCACATCGGCGATGGCCGTGGCCGCCTCGCGACGCAGTGCGCCGTCGGGCGACTGGAGTTTGTCAAAAGCTTGCGCGCTGGTCAGGTCGTCGCCGCGCACGGGAAAACGCAGCCCCGCCATGGTTTCGTCGAACAGCCGGATCCAGGCGGCACGGCCGGCGACCGCCTTTTCATGAAGCAGTTTTTCCAGATTGTCGTCCAATTGGTGTGGACGAAACACGCGGCAATCTCGGATCCAGGGTGTGTAGTGGGCCAGGGCTGGCGATTCGAGTTGGCGGGCCAAGACCGCGTCATCAATACGGTTGAGTTCGAGGGTGAGAAACAGCGTGTGCGTGGCAATGTCGTTGCAGCGCTCCTGTATGGTTTGGAAGAACCGGCCGACTTCGGGGTCGGCGATATCTGTGGCATAGGTCAGATAGGCGAAGCTCATAATGCGCCCCAGGATCTCGCTGAGGCCCTCATAGCGGCGGATCGCTTCGGCAAGTTCGTCGCCCATCAACGCGGCCAGGCGCCCGGCATAGGATTTTGCCAAGGCGCGGGCCTCGGCTTCGGCGGCGGTCAGTGCATCCGCCAATTCGGGCGAATCCGGACCTGGAAACAGATCATTCAAGTCCCATTCCGGCAAGGTGCCCAGCGCTGGGCCTTGTGATGGTTCGCGAACGTCCGCAACGCTCATGGGGTGCTCCTCGTTCCTCGCATGTGATCACGCATATGGCCGCAGTTTGAAGGCCTGCCAAGTCTTTGATTGTGGCAACGCGGATTCAGTTTATGTCAAAAAACGTCTATCGTGAGGACCGCGCGAATAGGGCCGCCGGCGCCAGGCGCGTTTGCAAGATGTCGGCGCGTTCATAGGGGGGCATGCATGGATCTTGATCGCTGGCCAAATTTGATTGCGATGTTTTTCGACCAAGCCGAGCGGCTGGGCGGCCAGCCGTTTGTGTGGGCGAAGCGCCACGATGCCTGGCAATCGGTGTCGTGGGACCAGGCTGCGGATCAAGCGATGCGGCTTGCCGACGCCCTGACTGCGATCGGCGTCACATCCGGAAACCGGGTCTTACTGGTCGCCGACAACGGCCCCGAATGGGCCATCGCCGATTTCGCTATCTTGGCGGCGGGCGGCATCACCGTTCCGGCATACACCACGAACACCGCCCGCGATCACCATCATTTGCTGACCGACAGCGGTGCCTCCGTAGCGATCGTGTCGACGGCGGCGCTGGCACGGCCGCTGTTGGAGGCCGCGGCCGACGCGTTGGATTTGAAGCACGTGATCGCCATCGATCCGCCGGACGCAGATGTGCCGGCGGCCATCACATTGAGCCTTTGGCGGGATGCGATGGCGTCACCGCCCAAGGACCCCGATGAGATCAAAGCGCGGGCGGCCGAGATCGCGCCGACCGCGCTCGCCTGCCTGATCTATACCTCCGGTACCGGCGGCGCGCCGAAAGGGGTCATGCTCAGCCATCGCGCGATCATGACCAATTGCGTCGGCGCCTATAATCTGCTGCTGGAGGTTGGCCTGGGTGACGAAGTGTTCTTGTCGTTCCTGCCGCTCTCCCATTCCTACGAGCACAGCTGCGGTTTGATGTTTCCGGTCTCGATCGGCGCGCAGATCTATTATGCGGAGGGCGTCGAGACCTTGGCCGCCAACTTGGTTGAGGTGCGGCCGACGATCATGACCAGCGTGCCGCGCTTGTACGAGGTGATGCGCCAACGCATCTTGCAGGGCGTCAAACGCGCCGGCGGACTGAAGGCAACAATGTTTCATAAGGCAGTCGCGCTGGGCCGCAAGCGTCTGGAAGGCAAATCGCTGGGCGTTGGCGAACGCCTTGTTGATGCGCTGTTGGACAAACTGGTGCGCGATAAGGTGCGCGGCCGTTTCGGTGGTCAACTGAAGGCAATGGTGTCCGGCGGGGCGCCGCTCAACTACGATGTCGGCGTGTTCTTCAGTGCGCTGGGCCTACGTTTGCTGCAAGGTTACGGCCAAACTGAAGCAGCGCCCGTGGTCAGTTGCAATCCGCCGCGCAAGATTAAGCTGGAGACGGTGGGGCCACCGCTCAAAGACGTCGAGGTCAAGATCGCCGACGACGGCGAGATTTTGGTGCGCGGCACGCTGCTGATGGATGGCTATTGGAACCAGCAGAAGATTACCGAAGAGACATTGCGCGATGGCTGGCTGCATACCGGCGATATCGGCGAATTTGACCGCGACGGCTACATCAAGATCACCGATCGCAAAAAGGACATCATCGTCATGTCCGGCGGCGACAATATTTCACCCCAACGGATCGAAGGGATCCTGTGCTTGGAGCCCGAGATCGGTCAGGCGATGGTTGCCGGCGATGGCAAGCCGCATTTGGTCTCGATCATTGTCCCCGACGAAAGCTTCGTACACGAGTGGTGTCGCAAGGCCGGCGGCCATAAGGACCTCACCGATTTGAAGACTGACGCCGCGTTTCGCGACGCTATTGGCGAGGCGGTGGCGCGGGCCAACGACGGCCTGAGCGTTATCGAGAAAGTGAAGCGCTTCATGATCGCCGACGAAGCCTTTACCACCGATAACGCCTTAATGACGCCGACGATGAAAGTGCGCCGGCACGCCGTGTTTCGCCGCTATGGTGACGAAATCGACGCCCTGTTCTAAAGACGAGACCCGGTCACGATTCAATCCAGGGCGGTATCGTTTCGCGGCGGCAGAGGTGGGCTGTAAACAATCAGAACTTTCAGGGGTACGTCGCCAGCGTTGACCACTTCATGGTCAAGCCCAGGCGGAATCCGGATAATTGTTCCAGGGCCACAGGCTACGGCCGGCTTGTCGCCCAGCGCCACTTGACCCTCGCCCGCCAACACGTAGATGGTCTGGTGCTCGTCAATGTGGTGGTGGCGGTCGGCTTGTCCGCCGGGCGCCACCGTGCCGTGAATCAATTCAAAACCGCCGCCAAAGGCCGCGTCGACCAAACGGACGTTGACGGTGCCGGCATGACCCGGCGGCCCATAGCGGGCGAGTTCATCGCGATGTTCAATCAACGGGTGGGAATCGATCATGGTGCCGGCTCCTCAGAGGAGTCAGAGCGCAAGGGTGGCGCCTGGTGTGTGATCTGATGGTCGCGCAGGGCCGTGATTTCATCGTCGGTCAGCCCCGCTTCGCGCAGAATTTCGGCGCTGTGTTCACCGAGCCGCGGGGCCATGCGCCGAATTGCCCCCGGGGTCTCGGAAAAGCGCGTCGCAATACCCGGCATGCGCAAGGTGCCGAGCTCAGGGTCGTCGCGCAGTTCCCAGAAATCAACCGCGGCCAAATGCGGATCATCGGGCAAATCGTTGGGCCCGTTGACCACGGTGCATGGCACGTGCGCTTTGTCCAACGCGTCGAGCCATTCGGCGCTGGGTCGCTCGGCGATACATTCCGCCAGCGCTCCATAGAGGGCATCGACGTTGGCGAGCCGCGCCGCATAGGTCGCGAACCGCGGGTCGTCGATCAGATGCGGTCGTCCGGCGAGTGTGAAAAATGCGCGCCATTGCCGTTCAGTATAGGGCAGCACGCCAATATAACCGTCGGTGGTGCGGTAGGGCCTTCGATTTGCTGACAACACCCGCGGATAGCCGGCTTCGCCGCGCGGCGGTTCGAAACTGCGGCCATAGAGATGTTCGACCATATTGAACGCGACCAGGGTTTCGAACATCGGCACTTCGACGGCTTGGCCTTGGCCACTGCGCAGGCGGTGAAACAGCGCCATCAGAATCGCTTGGGTCGCCGCCATGGCCACCACTTTGTCGGCGATAATCGATGTCGCGTAAGCGGGCGCGCCATGATTCCAGCCTTGCAACGCCGCCAAGCCAGAGGCCGCTTGGATCATGTCGTCAAAGGCCGGTTTGTGACTATAAGGCCCGCCGGCGCGGTAGCCGTAGCTCGCGCAATAGACGATGTCGGGCCTGGCTGCTTTCACAGCGTCATAGGTCAGGCCCAAGCGTTCGATCGCCTGCGGCCGCATATTGTGCAAGAACACGTCGCAGGTTGCCGCCAGGCGCAACAATGCCGCCCGCCCTTGGTCCTGTTTGAGATTGAGCACCAAGGATCGTTTGTTGCGGTTGGCGCCCAGGAACAGGGCACCCCGGCCCTGCGTCGGTGCCGGGCCGGTCGGCCGCGCGGCATCGCCATCCGGTGACTCGACCTTGATCACGTCGGCACCCATGTCGCCAAGCATTTGCCCGGCCAGCGGCCCCAAGATGATTGTTGTCAGATCGATAACCCGGATGCCTTGAAGTGGCCCGAAAGCGGCGGTTTCTGTCATGTCCGAAGCTACATTAGGCCGGCGCCGAGAGCCCCAATGTTTGCAGTCGCGGGGCGATCACGTCGCGCCACGCGTCCAGCAAGTCGGCATTCGATTGACGGCGCAAGCCATAGGCGCGATAGGTCTCAAGTCGCTCGGACTCGAGCCGGCCAAACGTGTCGACAACGCGCGGATACCAATAGCCGACTGCCATTTGCGCCTTGTCCGGCACGCCATAGGCGGCGATGGCGCGGCCAAGCGACGCCGCGCCCTCATCGGAATGGGCGGATTCACGTTTGATGATCGGCCCGATCACCTCAGCGAACGGCTGATAGGACGAATGGGCTTGGTCGCCAAGTTGGATGGTCGACGCCGTGCCCATCAGCAACATCAGCGTGGCCGCGTCGGTCCAGCTCTCGATTGGGTAGTGGAAAACGTTGAGTCGCTTGTCACCGCCAACGCGGCGTGTCCCCAAATTGCTCGGCCGGCCCAACCGCGCGTCCCAGGCGTGTTCGTTGACATACAAATAGGGGTCGACGCCGAAGGCGCCCAACAGCGCCAAGACTTGGCGCGCATGATCGAATTTCTCGCTGATGATGCGGGCGACGTTGACCCGGTCATCAAGGGTCGGCGCGGTGTTCAGGCTGTTGACGAAGCCGGCCGCGCCGGCCAGCTCCGAATCGATCAATATCGCCAGCAGGCGCATCACTTCTGCTCGATAACGCGGTGTCATTTGCGCGGCATCGGTGATCGATTCGCCGGCCGTGACCCGGGCGATAAGGGCGCTGTCTGGCTTGTTCACGATCTCAACGGGCTCATGACGTTGGTCATTTTCGGTGCTGAGCGTAGCCGCGCGGGGGCAGTGGCGCAAGCAACCTCGGTCGGTGATTTGCCGGGGCCGATCGTCTAGACTTCGGGTCTCGTTCAACCGTCGCGTCACACAAGCATGGCCGAAATCTTGATCATCGTCGGGACCGAATCGGGCAACGCCCAAATGGTTGCCGAATATTTGGAGGAAGAGCTTGGCGGTAGCGGCCACAATGTTGAGATCTTCAGCGACGGCCCACCAGATAACGCCCGCTTGGCCGAGCGCGACACGGCGTTGATCTGTACCTCGACCCACGGCGACGGTGAGTTGCCGGATAATCTGGTACCCTTGCACGACAGCCTAAACGCCGGCCAGCCGGACCTGTCGCATTTGCGCTATGGCGTGATCGCCCTCGGTGACCAGACCTACGCGGAGACGTTTTGCAACGGCGGCAAGATCATGGACAGCGCATTCAGCGCCCGCGGTGCCACACGCATCGGCGAAAGGTTAGAGATCGACGCCTGCACCCAGCCGCTGCCCGACGAGGAGGCGCTTGATTGGGCCAAGGAATGGGTGCAGCTGCTTTAGGGATCGATGCCTGGCATCGTGCGCAGTTCGATTGGGTCATCGCAGATTAGAACTCTCCGATAGCGCAACCAATCGAGCGCGGTGGCGAGTTGGGCGGGCGTGGCGCCGAAACGGGCTGACATGTCGGCAAGGACATCGTCCAGCGAGCCGCCCCGGCGTGACGCCAACATCTGAATCAGGGGTGGTACCGGCACACGATCGACCTGCCAAATGCCGCGCGGGAAGTCGGGTGTGATGCACACCTCGCGCTCGACGATCAAACCTTGATCAACGACCGGCCGGCTGGCCAAAACCACGGGGGCTGACAGCGGCAATTCGTGGGCGGCTTGATCATCGGGCCAGTCTCGGCGCGCTTTCCAGAACGGCCGATGCGGCCAACGTGTTTCGAGGCGATAGAAATCGCGGCCGGTGCGACCATAGCGCCGGAAGATATCTTGCGTCCGCTCGCGGTAGAACGACTCGGCAAGCGCGCGGTTGCCGGGCAGTTCGATCAACGTGCGGATCACCGGGCTTGCCGCCAAAGCACTGCCGAGGGCGGCAAACATACCGTTGCCGGACAGCGGATCGGGGGCGCAGGCGGCATCGCCGACACGGATCACGCAGCGGTCTAGCGGCGCGGCGGCCATCTGTGGCGAGGCATTGTGGGCGGCGACCGGGCCGGTCAGGCGGCCGTCGCGGAGCCACGCCGCGCTCTCGTTGATCCGATCGACATGGGCGTCGAAAAATGCCGTGAGGCGTTCGCGCTTCGGCAGGCCGGCTTGGCTATCGACAAAGATCTGCAAATAGGCCGGGCCGGCGCCGTCGGCAACAAACCATGCCCAGCCATCGGCAAAACTGGCGACAGCGGTTTGTGCCGCGATGTCTGTGGCGTCGATTTGGCGGACAATCGCTGTGGTCGTCGGGCCGCGCAAGACCTTGGCTCGCCCGGCCGGCGCGGCACGGCCACGGGCTTCGACAAAAAATTTCGCATGGTAATCATGTGCGCTATCGTCAATATGCGCACGCACGACGACGGCGTCGTCGGCCAGCGAAACGATCACGTGACGCGTGTGCGATACGGTCACGTCGTGCGCCGCCAGGTCGTTGAGCAATGCGGCGTCAAAATTGTGCCGGTCTGTAACATATTCCTGATTGCGGGCGCCGTGATCGCCGGCCCAGGATGCGATTCGGGCGACCAATGGTCCGATCGCTTGGTGGGCGTGGCGCAGGCCGTGCGCATGCAAAATATCAACGGTTCGTTGTGAAAACCCTTCAATTCGTCCACGGCCGCGTGGCGCCGATATGACGGCGACGCGATAGCCTTGACGTGCAAGAAGGATGGCGGTCAGCGCGCCCGCCGGGCCGGCACCGCAAATGACGATATCAAAATTGTGCGTCACGGCCGATCGGTTGACACGGGCCTGTCAGGCAAGTTGATTTTCTCGCGTTCAATCACCAACGGTCCGCCGCGTAATTGCGAATGCAGGCTGGTGACATATTCACCGAGCATGCCGATGAATATCAGCTGAATCCCGGAAAGAAAAAACAGCGCCACGATGATTGTCATCGTGCCGCGCGGGGCCAGGTCGGGATCAACAAAATAGGTGGCTACGGATATCAACGAGAACAAAATACAGAACAAGGCGATCCCGAAGCCGACGAACGTGCATATCCGCATCGGTACTTTGGTGAAGGAGAAAATGCCGTTGAGCGCCTGGTCGATCAAAATCGGCAAACTCGCTTTGGATAGACCGCGTTTGCGTCGACGCCAGCGATAAGGGACAACTTTGCGTTTGAAACCGCAACTGGCAATGATGCCGCGAATATAGGGATAGTGATCACGGTAGGCGAGCACGGCCGCCAGCACCTTGCGGTCGATCAACTGAAATTCGCCGACATCCGGCGGGATTTCAAAGTCGGACAAACTGTTGACGGCGCGATAGAAAAAGCGCCGCAATGTGCGCATGATGAAGCTTTCTTCGCGGCTTGATCGCGCGCCGGCCACCACTTCGTGACCATCTTCCCAGTGGCGAACGAACTCCGGAATCAGCTCGGGCGGATCCTGAAGGTCGACCGGTAACATCACCAGAATAGCGTCGCCCGACGCATATTGGAGGCCGTTGAACGTCGAGCGAAAGGGACCAAAATTTCTGGCATTCACCACGACCTTTACGGTGTCGTCGTGGGCGGCGATCTCACGCAGAATCTCGACGGTGCGGTCCGACGAGGCATTGTCGACGAATACATGCTCGCGCCGATAGCCGGGCAGTTCCGATTCAAATATCGATTTCACCGTCTGATAGCAGTGTTCGACATTGTCTTCCTCATTGTAACATGGGGAGACAACCGTAATCGTCTTCATGCCGCTCTCCGACCCGACGCCGACACGGGGCGTCGCGCATGCGCCGCCACGCGCCGCATTCCCGCGTGTTTGCGGCATTCTAGCGGCGATCTCTATGACAATGCTCTAATTTCTTGCGGCGGCCGCCACGGCGAAGGTGTCGCGCATTTCACGCGCGCGTGTTCGCATTGTATGCTCTATCTACTTGATATTGATCAATTTAACTTCGTTCAAACGACTATGTTCGAACGCAGATGGATCTAATTCGATACGACTTTGCGACGCAGATCCTTGGCGAACAGCGTTCGGGTAAACCGTCCAAGCCCGGTGGGATGCTCGCCAAACGTCTCAATGCGGGATTCAATCATCGACTTGGTGCGCGGATCAATCGATGTCGAAAACCCACGTCGGCGCCGGTACCGGTAAGAATCCAGCGGCTTGGCGTAGCGGTCTCTCCGCCATTTGAGAATGTTGTAGGTGGGCCGCCAGCTTGGCGTCTCGCTGAGACTTTGCTTAAACGGCACATGCAACATAATGCACCGATAATAGGTGATGATGTCGTCGAGCATGGCGGACTTTCGATGGTCGTCCTGGGCGTCAATCAGGTCGGCGACGCCAGACTGCAGGAAGTCCAAGGCTTCGTGAATGACCGTAAACCGGCCCATCATGGAGTATTTGCTGAGCAAATTGCCGCCCACGCTGCCGTCCAACAGGCCATCCTTGTGCTGTTCGGCCCATGCGATGCAGGCTTCGCGTGACTCAAACAGTTCCCCCTCATTTTCTTTGATGTAGTCCTGAATCAGTTTCTGAAAGGCCAGGGGCGCCTGATCGAGCCGCTCTTGCAGATGCACAATCACCTGGAATGGGCGCAGGCCCTGTGAACGTGCGAATTGGAACACCTCTTCAAAATTGTCTTCGTAATAGAAAATCGTCAGCAACAAATGGAACACCCGCGTTTCCAGATATTCCTGGAAGCTGAACGTAGGTGTTTCCACGACCATTTCTTCGGTTTCGGTGATCAGTTCGCCGGTATAGTCGCCCAGGCAACGGGCGACCACACGAAAGCGTGTCTTCATGCCGAACCGTTTGCGCGCGTCCGGATTGCTGAGCGGCGCACCATGCAACAGCATCAATTGGTGGGCGGAGATGCGATTGACGCCGGTTTCGATTAACGTGTCGACCGAGCGCATGAAAGATTCTTTGGTTTCACCCGGCATCGACAAGATGAGCTCGCCATAGGATTGCATACCCAGCCGGTGCAGTTCTTCTTGGATCTCGGCATAAGTGTCGAGCTTGATGTTTGACCGTTTGATATTGGCCAACACGTCCGGATTGAGCGACTGCACGGCCGACGTCATCGGCAACCGGCCTTTGGCTTTGCGCAAGACGCGAATGATGCGATCGCCGCGGTTCTTGCCGGTCGTGGTGCGGATATAGCGGGGCCAATCATGTTTCGCCATCAAGTGGCCTAGATAGTCCGCAATCTCCTCGTCTTGTTCGTACATGCCGAAATTGTCATCGGCGAAACACAACGGGCTTTCGGGTCTGATTCGGGGCACCACATAGTCAAGGTCCGCTTTGACATAATCGAACGAATGACGAAATGCTTTGCTGTTTTCACGTGGCGACGAGTTGCAAAACTGGCACGTGAAGGGGCAGCCGCGCGCAATTTGCATCATTGCGAAATAACCGGTGCGGAAGAACTTATCCATATAGCCGGCAAGGTAGGGCGAAGGGATTTCGTCCAAATCCTTGATCCGCTCAAGTTCGTCGCCGCGGACAAGGCCGCCGGATCGCGGGTCGATCCACAGATTGCCCGGAATGGCCTCATCGAACAGGCCGGGGATCGATTGGCCGACATCGACAAAGCGTTGGACGAGGTGAAGAAAGGCACGCTCGCCCTCATAAGTTGGGCCACGCACGGCGACATCGATTTCCGGCATGGTGCGCAGCCAGGTGTCTTGCTCCTCGGCTGTGAGCGGGAAGTTCGGCCCGCCCATGAAGGTCAAGGTGCGGTTGTTCTTGGCTTTGGCATAGCGCGCGAAACTCAGTGCCAGGTGGTGATTCCATGAATAGCTGCTGAGTCCCAATGCGGCGGGCGCCTGGGTGTCCAAGGCGGTTTTTAGGTCCTCGGGTTCGCGAAATATCCTGAATTTCAGCGGGTCGCGGGCGCGCACATGGGCACCGGCATAGGTCGCGAGATTGGCGACGCCAAGGGGATACACGTCCGAAGTGGCCGTGATGACGTTGTGACCAAGGTCTGCCAGATAAATCAACATCAGAGAGGTCCCAAAAGATCGCTGCCGCGGATCGCAGATTAGTTCGAAGATATTACAAAACCGAAAACTCAGTGTGCGCGGATTATTGTGTATAGCCGTGGACAATTAGGGGTCATTTTCACACTCAATTATGGCGGCAGTGTAGCCGGGAGAACAGCAGGAATGAACATGTTTTGTCATCTAACAAACGCAAGGCCTTGTGCTCACGTTATTTGATGCGCATTCCATCCAATGCATCAGCTATTAAACAAAATATTAATCAAATATATCTCGCGTTGTTTAAATTTTATGCTATACATAAAAAGTAAATATTTGTGTTTTTTTGGTATTTCGCCGCAATTTGAAAATCAATATTGCCAGTTTTATTTGATGGGATTGAATTTTTAGTTGTCATGACGTGCGCATGACACGAGAGACCAAGACAAAAGTCAAAACAGCCGCGATTGGTGTCAGGATCGCCTGTGCCAACAAGGGGGCGGTGCCCCACCGGGTCAGCTGCGCCAGACTGATCGCATTGAGGGCGTAGACGCCGGCATAGGTGAATGCGTATGCCGGGAGGCGTTTGAAACCGCGCGTTGCGAAAATGAAGCGTGCGGACAGGATATAGTTGAACATCACGCCGATCGAAAATGACAAGAGTAGCGCCATTTGGGCACCGAGCCCGCCCAGGACCAAAGCCGCATAGACGGCATAGCCAAAGACCGTATTGACGGCGCCCAAGACCACGAATTTTGCGAACCGACGGCGGGTTTCGGCGTCGGGCAGGCGAAACCGCGCAGCCGGCTTAGCCGCCATGAGCACGAAACCAAGCGATGGTCCGGTCGATCCCACGATCAAGATCAAACCGGGGGCGAAAACCGATCGCGTCCCTGAGCCGCGTGACGTCGGCGACCAGCCGCGCTGGCTCGGATTCGGCCAAGGGCTTGGCGCCGAAGCGAACAAGCTCGGGGCGGCCGATCTTTTCCGCCGCCGTTTCGACCAGTTCGCGCACCGCTATGCCGTGGCCGCTCGCCACATTGATGGCGCCGTCAAAGTTCTGCGCGACCAGCATTGCAAACGCGCGCCCGATGTCTTCGCTATAGAGATAGTCCCGGACTTGCGTGCCGGGCGTGCAGTCAACCGGTTGTTCGTTGAGCAGCGCTGTAATGACTTGATGGATCAACCGGCCGCCCGGTTCGGCGGGCCCATAGCAAAAAAAGATTCGCCCCCACGCCAACGACACGCCGTGGTCGGCGCACAGGCCCCTCAGTGCGGCGTGCGCCTGGACTTTTGCGCGGCCGTAGGATGTCGCCGGGGCAAGCGGCGTGCGGTCTTCGCGCAATGTCTCATGATTCCAGTCATATTCCGCGCAGCTACCACTGACCACCATGCGTTGGCCGCCGGCGGCGGCGAAAGCACGTGCCAACGCGATCGTTGCTGCGGCCCATTTGTCATTGGCTGGTGACGTCCAGCGTGTCCGCGTGTCGCCATGCCAAGCGAAATGCAGCAAATGGGAGGGACTCAGCCGGGCGAGTAAATCGCCGACGGCGCGTTCATCGAGCAAATCCACCTGGTGCTCGTGACATCTCGCGCGCAGCTCTTCCGCTAAGCCATCGCGGGCCGATCGCCGGTGGCTGAAGAGATGTGGCGTGTAGCCCAGCGCCAACAACGGTGCGATCGCGTGTCGTCCGATAAATCCGCTGGCGCCGGTGACGGCAATGCAGTGTGCGGCCATTTGCGCGCGCCTCGGCCTAGGGCGTGACCGTCAGTTTCGGAATTGCGGTGACGAATTGGCAACCGCGATCGCGCAATTCTTTCAGTTGGCCGATGACCTCGTCGCGGATGTTCCAGGGCAGGATCAAGACGTAGTCCGGCGCGTCGGCGATAAGTTTGTCAACGGGGAAGACCGGAATTCGGCTGCCCGGCAAAAATGTATTTTGCTTCGCCGGGTTGCGATCAACAACGTAGCCGACGAGATCAGGTCCAATGTGGCAATAGTTCAAAAGCGTATTGCCTTTTGCAGCGGCGCCGTAGCCGGCGGTCTTGGCGCCGCGGTCCTTGGCCCGGTGAAGAAACGACAATAGATCGTCCTTGATGGTTCCGACCTTCGCGTCGAAACCTTCATAGCCGCGCCGGTCGTCCAAATGGGCCCCACGTTCCTTGCGGCGGATGGCTTCGACATTGTCCGTCGTGGCATGGTCAGCGTCATCGCGGCATGCGAACACACGCAACGAACCGCCATGGGTCGGAATCTCCATGACGTCGAAAACACGCAGACCGTGCTTAGAGAAAATTTTGGTCACCGTCAGCAGCGACAAATAGGCGAAGTGTTCGTGATAGATGGTATCGAATTGGACCTCGGCGATCAGATTGAGAAGGTGCGGGAATTCGACGGTATAGACCGCGTCGCCAGTAAGCAATCGTGCGACCCCTGCGACAAAATCGTTGATGTCGGGCACATGGGCGAGAACATTCTTCGACGCGATCAGCCGCGGCTTGTGACCTTTCGCTTGTAAATCGGCGGCCAACGACTCGCCAAAAAAAGCGACCAAGGTCGGCACGCTCTTTGCGCACGCGGCGTCCGCGACATTCTGCGCCGGTTCGATTCCCAGTACGGGAATTCCTTGCTCAACAAAATATTGCAACAAATAGCCATCATTGCTGGCGATCTCGATCACTTCGGTATCGCGATCCAAGTCGAACCGGTCGATCATCAAATGTGCGTAGTGCCGCGCGTGTGTGAGCCAGGTTTCGGAGAACGACGAGAAATAGGCGTAATGGCCAAAAATCTCTGTTGCCGGCACGACATTGTCGACTTGCACGAGCCAGCACTGATGGCACACGCGCACATGCAACGGGTAGAAAGGATCCGCGTGCGCTGCGTCCTCTGGCGCAACATAGGAATTGGCCAAAGGCGACATGCCCAAATTGATCAAGGTTTGTCGCAATAATGCGCCGCAATTCTGGCAATGTGGCCCGTGCGCCACCGTCATGGGGTTGCTTTTGTCGGCGTGGCTGTGCAGCGGTGCATGTGGGCATTGATCTGTCGGTTGGTCAACGCGCGCAGGTCATCGCCACGCGACCAAGCGACATACCAATCCGCGGTCAAACGCACTGCCTGGTCAAGGCTGAGCAACGGCTGCCATCCCAGCCGTTCCTTGGCCTTTGCACAATCAAGCCGCAGGCGCCCGGCTTCGTGCGGCGCGTTGCCGTCACTTGCATCCATGGTGACCCGGCCTTTGCCGAGTGCACTGATCATTGTTTCAGCAACATACTGAACCGACTGTTCATCACGTGGTTCGGGCCCAAAGTTCCAAGCCGTGTCGGCGCCGTCGGTGCCGTTTGTCAAGGCTTCCGCCAGGCGCATGTAGCCCCGCAGTGGCTCCAAGACATGTTGCCAAGGCCGAATCGCTGCCGGATTGCGCAAGTGGATCGCGCCACTGGCGCCGAGGCAACCGCGGACAATATCGGGGATCAGTCGGTCGTCGGCCCAATCGCCGCCGCCGATCACATTGCCGGCCCGCGCGGTCGCGATCTTGGCGCCGTGACCTTCATTGGCGAAGGGCGCAAAAAAGCTCTTCTGCATCGATTGCGCGGCGATTTCGGTACAGCCCTTGCTGGCGCTATAGGGGTCGTGGCCGCCAAGTCTATCGCTTTCTCGGTAGCCCCAAACCCACTCTTGATTTTCATAACATTTGTCGCTGGTCACCACGACGACCGCCGTGACCGACGGGATCGTGCGAATGACATCCAAAAGCGTGACGGTTCCAACCACGTTGGTCATGAAGGTCTCGATAGGCTCACAATAGGAATATCGAACCAGTGACTGGGCCGCCATATGGAAGACGATCTCTGGCTGGTAGGCCCTCAGCACATTGGCAAGTTTGGCGCGGTCGTTGATATCGAACAAATGCGAGCGCATGTCTTGCGCCAACGCCAAGAGTTCGAACATGTTGGGCGCGGATTGCGGGCTGAGCGCGACGCCTTCCAGACGCGCACCGAGACGATGCAACCAGGCGCACAGCCAGCTACCCTTGAAGCCCGTGTGCCCGGTGACCAGAACCTTGCGCCCGGCCCAAAATCCAGGATCTATGGCCAGACCTTCCACGGCGCCTTTTCCTCTACCCAAAGGTTTTCCAGCAATGTCTTGTCGCGCAGCGTATCCATGGGCTGCCAAAAGCCGCGATGTCTGTACGCATGAAGCTGACCTTCGCTGGCCAGGCGTTCCAATGGCGCGCGTTCCCAAACGGTCTTGTCGTCGTCCAGATAAGCCCCGACCTTTGGCGACAGCACGAAAAATCCGCCATTGATCCAGCCACCTTCACCGTCGGGTTTTTCGGCAAAATCGACTACTTTCGATTTGCTGATGGCCAACTGACCAAATCGCTTCGGCGGCGGCACCGCCGTGATCGTGGCCAGCCCCTTATGTTTGCGGTGAAAGGTGGCGAGCGCGGCGATATCGATGTCGGCGACGCCGTCGCCATAGGTCAAACAAAATGCCTCGTCTTGTTTCAGCATCGGCAATATCCGTTTGATCCGTCCGCCCGTCATGGTTTCCATGCCCGTGTCAATCAACGTCACGCGCCACGGTTCGGCCTGGTTGTGGATCACCTCCATGGCGCCGCGGCCCAGGTCGAACGATACGTCACTCATATGCAAGTGGTAATTGGCGAAATACTCTTTGACGACGTAGCCCTTGTAGCCCAGGCAAACGATGAAGTCATCGATGCCCCAGTGGCTGTAAATCTTCATGATGTGCCACAGCATCGGCCGGCCGCCGATCTCGACCATCGGTTTTGGGATGCGCTGGGTTTCCTCGCTGAGGCGGGTTCCCAAGCCGCCAGCCAAGATGACACATTTCATCGGGTTCGCTTCCTGTATTGTGCGACCGTGTGCGGCTCTATACACGGTGTTATGCGTCTCGTCACGACGGTGCGTCTTTTGTCGGCCGGCGCCGATTTGATTGTCGTCGGATTTTGTTAAGCGAATACATATAATGCACGCATGAGAACGGGTAACGCGTTCGCTCGTGTGGCTGTCGAACCAGGGGATGTAAGGCCGCACGGATCTGAATGGCCAGGGAGAAGGCCCTCGTGACGCCGATTTGGGCATTGCCATGACGGGGCATGTCGATGTGTCGGGGGCGCCGATCCGAATCGGCGTCGACGCGACATGTTGGACCAATGACCGAGGTTTCGGCCGATTCACCCGTGAACTGCTCACCGCGCTCGCCGTCCGCAACGACGGTTTCAGCTATACGCTTGTGTTCGATCAACCGCCGCCGCCAGGCACGGTGCCCGCGGGCGTGGCGGTCGCGAGCGCCAAGACCCGCCGCACCCTCGGTAACTCCGCCGTGGGTACGTCGTCGCGCTCGCTCACATATCTCTGGCAAATGGGCCGCCTTGTGCGCGCGGGCCGCTTCGATCTGTTCTTCTTTCCGGCTGTCTATTCCTATTTTCCCTTGTTAGCGCGCGTGCCTTGTGTCGTCTGTTACCATGACGCGACGGCCGAACGGCTGCCACATTTGTTGTTCGCGAACCGATTGAATTGGTGGCTCTGGCGCGCGAAAACAGAGCTGGCGCGCCTGCAGACGACCCGTGCGATGACTGTTTCGCTGACCTCGGCGCACGATGTCGAGACGATCTTGCGAATCCCGCGAGACAAGATCGACGTTGTCTCGGAAGCGGCCGATCCGGTTTTTCGGGCAATCGATGATCGACAAATAACTGCCACGGCAAGAAAGCGCTATGATATCCCCGAAGATGCCGAATTGTTGGTGCACGTTGGTGGCATGAATGCCCACAAGAACATTCTTGGTTTACTGAAGGCCATGCCCGACGTTGTTGCGCGACAGCCGCAGGTACATTTGGCCATTGTTGGTGATCTTTCCGGCAAGGGATTTTGGGACAATGTTCCTGTCTTGATGGATTTTGCGCAGAACCATCCAGGTCTTCGATCGCGGGTCCACTTTACCGGGTATGTTGCCGATGCCGAACTGGTCGAGCTGCTCAGCGGGTGCGCCGCTTTGGTGTTTCCGTCGCTATGGGAGGGTTTTGGTCTGCCGGCGGTCGAAGCGATGTCGTGCGGTGTGCCCGTGCTGGCGAGTGACCGGGGCAGTTTGCCTGAGGTGATCGGCGATGCCGGACTGTTTTTTGACCCGGAAGACCCGGTCGATATCACCCGGTGTGTCCTGTCATTTCTAGCTGATGCGGATGCGCGACACACGCTCAGAGAACGGGCCTTGGCTCGGGCTCAGATGTTTAGCTGGGACAAGGCGGCCGCGCGCGCCGCGGAGAGTTTTCGGCGCTGCTACGAGGATGCGCGGCGTTCCCGTTAGTCTTCGACCACATGCGATTTGAAGTCCACGCGATAGTCGGACCATCGATTGCGGTCGAAGGTGCCGTCGGGCCGCAAGCAATCGGCGGCGGCGTAGGCCATGGCCATGGCATGATGCGTATTGTCATGGGCGAACAACCCCTGGCGACCGAATGTCAACAGGCCACCGATTTCGGAAAGCCAAGAGTCCATGACCTCGAAATGCCGCTCATAGTCGCGGTCATAGACCGGATAGGCGTGGGCGAGGCGGCGCGTGACGACCGTCTTGACGGGCGCGTCGACGGGCAGGTCGACGCTTGCCAACCATCCACAAAGGCGTGCACCCAGATCTTGATCGGTCAAGGCCCATTCCGGTTGACCGGGGTCGGACGGCAATTCCGCACATAGCACGGTCTGGCCAGCGGGATGCGCAGCGGCTCGGTAATTCTTGGGCTCGGACATGCGCGATATGGGAATCGTGCTCTCTGGGAAGTAATGGGCGTCGTAGGCACTGAACTGAGGTTGTTCGAGCACCAAATAGATCAGGATCATGCCGCGGAAACGGATACTGTCGGCGGCCGCGCGGACCGCCGGCGGCGCCGGCGGGTCAATCATATGTATGAGTAAGCTAATCGGTAGGGTTGACCAGACAATGTCGCTGCGCAGTGACGTGTCCTGTCCATTCTGGCGATAACGCACGGCGGTGACGCGTCCATCTTCGATGTCGATACCGTTGACAGTGGCATCGAACGCAAACTCGACGCCAAAGGCCGTCGCCGCCGTGTGCAGGCTCTGCGAGATCTGGCCGAATCCGTCACGCGGATAATAGAATCCGCCCGCCTGCGCCGTACGCAGGCCGGGCAGTTGACGCGCGACTTTGGCAAGGATCTTTCCGATGGAGCTTCCCGAAACACGCCGTTCGGCAAGGGTGACCACCAAGTCCTCCGGTGCCACCCCCCAAAGCTTGCGCACGTAAGGAAAGTAGAACGACTCACACATCGCGGTGCCCAGGCCGTGCTGCAAAGTGGTGGCGAAGTTCGGGTTAGCGACTGGGGCCCGTGGCAATGCATTGCGTAGAGCGCCAAGAGCCAATGTCAGAGCAAAGCTCTTAGGCAAGCGCAACAGCAGGTCGAATGGTTTGAGTGGAAAATGGATCCAGCGCCCTTTCAGGCGAATCCGACCATGGCGGGGGCGCCACAGCAGGTCGTCGCCCAATAAAGAGCGCAGGTCGTCGAGCACCCGCGGTTCGGCGACGGGATGCAGGCGATGGCTGCCGAAGTCGCACCAGACACCGTCGACCATAAAACTTGCTGCGTTGCCGCCGACGTCGCCCCGTTTCTCGACCACCGTGACATCGGCTTTGCGATCCCGTGCAAGGGCATAGCCGGCCGCCACGCCCGCTGGACCGGCGCCCAGCACGGCGACGCGCGGCAACGGCGATGCACGGTGCGCGCGGGCATCGATTGGCGTCCCGTTCATACGGGACCCGCCTGGCGCGCGCGCTCACGGCGCATCGACAGCGCAAACGCAATGCCACCTAGAAGACCCGACGCAAAAAGGATCGTTTGCCAAACCAGGCCGACCGCCACGACCTTTGCCGCGTCGGCGCCGAAGGGCGTGAGCATCGTCGCCAAGCTCGCCTCGCGCACGCCCAGGCCGGAGATGCTGATCGGCACAATGGCAACGAGTTTGGCCAACGGCCATGCAAAAAACCAGTGCGCAGCTTGTGCATCGACCGCGCTGGCCGCGCCCAACGCAACGTTCAATCCAACGAACACGGCTTGCACGCTGATCGATAAGCCAAAACAAAATAACAGACGGCCCGGCATGCGTCGGAATTCTGTCATAACGCTTGTGATCTTCTCCACAATCCCGCTTTGACTGAGCCGTGGAACAATAATGAGTGCGAGAATGATCGCCGCGGCCGCAACGAAAAGAACACTGCCAATCGCCAACAACGGACCACGCCACACAATGGCGGGTCCCAGAGCCGTCAAGGCGCCGGCTGCCGACAAAGCAAGCAAAGCAAAGCTGTCCAAGAACCGGTCGGCGAGCGATCCGATAGCGACCCGTGCCTTGTTGCTGGCGGGTTGTAGCACCAATCCGGCCCGGACCACGTCGCCACCCGCGATCCCCGGCAAGCACAAATTCGCCGCCAGTCCGGCAAAGTGCGCCCTGATGGCGGTGGCAAAGGGAATGTCGGCGTGGCGGCTGGTCAGAAGCCACCATTTGGTGGCGGCGATCACATGCCCACCCAAAAATGCAAGAAGAACGCCGGTCCACAGCAACGGTGGGATACTGGACATAGTTTGCCAAACCTCGCCAATGGGCAATATGGCAAACGTCGCCGTAAGAACGAGCGCTGACCCAACGACCCGGATCACCCATGACCGCGGAATCCGCTTGAACGGTGTTGTCATGGCTCAACGCATCGTCGGCTTTGTCCGTGCGCCGAACTCACGGACGTAAATGGAGACGCGAAATCATGTCGGCCAGCAAGCCCAATGACCAGACCATGATCCCACCCAATAGGCCAAGGACGGCGCTCTCCGACAGGTCGCCGATGAAGATGTCGTAGACCAGCTTGAGGACACCAAGCCCAAACAACACCGCACCGAGTGGCAAAAAAATACGTAGTGGGCTAAATAAGACGATCGCGCGCAGGACCAACAAAATGAAACTGAAAAAATCGGAAGGCCTGATTTTCGATCGTCCGATTCGACGACCATAACTGATCGGGTAATAGGTGACGGCATGATCAGAGCAGATCATGCAAAGCGTGATTGTGGTGGTAAACGAAAAGCCAAGCGGCAGCAGCGGTAGAAATTGCGTCAAGGCGGCGCGGCGGAATATGCGCAAGCCCGAGTTCAAGTCGGGAATTTTGCGCCGCGCCAGATAGTTCGCCAAGCCGTTCAGGATGAACTTGGCGGGCCGGCGCACCAGCGGCACATTGTTGGCGCCAACTTGCCGGGCGCCGACCACCATGTCCGCTGTTTCGGCTTGCGCCAGCATGTCGGGCAGACACGCAGCCGGGTAGGTGCCGTCTGCATCAATGATCGCCACATAGTTCGAATTGCCTGCCAATATGCCCCGTTTCAGCGCCGCGCCGTAGCCGGAATTCTGTGCCAGCGAGATGACGTGCGCGTCGCTGCGCTCAGCCTCGGCGCGTGTGTCATCGCGCGATCCATCGTCAACGACAATAATATCGAAATCTATGCCGCTCTTGGCCATCGCGTCGCGCACCGCAGCGACTGTTTGGAAAATCGCCTTTTCTTCGTTGTAAGCCGGGATCACAACGCTCAACGTGACGAATTCACGCGCTGAGTCGGGCGCGGCGCGGGTTTGTGGCACGGGCATTTCGCGCACTGACGTCATGGATGGCGTGGGCGTGCCTTGCGCGGCGGCCGCGTCATCTTGCGCCGTCCTCGATGTCTGGTCATTTTGGATCTTGGGTTCCTATTCTGTGGTTTGTTGGTCGCCATGACCCCTTAGCATCGATCATCCTGGCGCTTGTCCACGGTATTGTATGCAAATCTTGACAACAAGGCCTCTTGTTGCACATAGCGCACGCGGCATGAACGGACAAACGCGGGCCGTGACGGGGCAATTGAGCGCTCATAGCAAATCAACTTTAATCAGATGTTGAGGGTGTATGAGTTATTGTTTTCGTTAAATATTCGGCAATAATTCTGAGGCGAGTTGACGGATCTTTGGCGGTTTGTTAGAGACGCGTTTCACTCAGATCAGGATCGTTTTGAGCAGAATTGCGCGTTCCGATGTAGACTGGATGCGCATTGCCTGACAACGCGTTGATGACGGGAGATAGATTGCATGAGCACAGTGTCCCGTGACGAGCAATTTGTCCGCAGCACATTCGCCCGGTTGGACCCGGTTGCGATGGGGGTGGCCTTGGGTGTCGTGTGCGCGGCCGCGCTGTGTTTGGGGACGGTCATTTTGTTGTTAAAGGGTGCCCCGCCGGGCCAGGAAGTCGGACCAAATCTGGCGAATATTGGCCATCTTTTGATCGGGTACGAAGTCACGTGGATCGGCAGCCTGATTGGTATTGCCTATGGCGGGCTGATCGGTGGTGCGCTGGGTGTCGGCTTCGCGTTTTTATGGAATGTCGCCCATTTGCTGATTTTGAGTGTCGTTTTGCTTGGCAGCGACGTGCTATGAGCGGATTGCTTATGACAGCTTTAACCGACGAACAGATCCATCAGGGCGTCGCACATGGGTGTTGATATGCATCAGCGGTCGCCAGATAGCCGTGCTGTGGTCAAGGCCAGCGTTTGGTTCAACACCGGTATTATGGCGATTCTGGCCGGACTCGCGTTGGCCGCCGCGCTGTTTGTCATCACGCATGCATCGCTGGCTATTTTCGGCAAGCACGCGGGTGGCTATCTGAACCTGTTGGGCGTTTTCTTACCGGGCTATCACGCCAGTCCCAGCGGTGCTTGGATCGGCTTGCTGTGGGGCGTCTTGGTCGGCGGTTTCATCGGCGCCGCGTTTTACCGTATCTACGCGGCCGACGCGCTGCGCAGTGGCACACCGATGGCCCACATATCCAGCCAGGCCGATGATGCCGAATCCTGGCAACCACCGGTCATGCTTTTGTCAGGACATCACTTGGGTATCGCTGTCGGCGCATTGATGGCGGCCCTTTTGGCCATGGGCACGCTGTGGCTGGTTATTCGCGGTACGGCGCATGAAAGTGTCCATGCCGCGCTTTTGAGCAACTACTTGCCGGGGTACTCCGTCGATGTTGGCGGGGCGCTGATCGGGGCGGCGGACATATTCCTTGCAACTTACGTTTTCACAACCATCTTCGCGTTTATTTACAACAGGGTCGCGAAAATGCGCTGTGAGAGGGGGATTGGTGGAAGCACCTCAGGGGAAAGTCGTCATCCTCGGTGGCGGACCGGGCGGGCTGGCCGCGGGACATGAGCTCGTCGCGCGCGGCATGCGCGTGATGGTGCTGGAACGCAATGGTTATGTCGGCGGCCTGTGCCGCACAATTCACCATAACGGCTATAAATTCGATCTTGGCGGCCATCGTTGGTTTACCAAGAACGAGGATTTGAACCGATGGTTTCGCGAGTTGATGGAAGGCGAGATCGTCTGGGTCGACCGCATTAGCCGCATCTATTACGGCGGCAAATACTTCAACTATCCGGTCCGGTTTGGTGACGTCGTGCGCAAATCGGGCCCGTTGACGATCCTGCATGCCGGGTTGTCGTTTTTGTGGGCTGTGGTCAAGAACGCACTCGGCAGCAAACCGCCCGTAACCATGCGCGATGCTTATGTGCGGCAATTTGGCTACAAGCTCTATGACATGTTTTTTCGCCTTTACAGCGAGAAGGTCTGGGGGCTGCCGTGCGATCAGTTGTCTGCGGATTGGGTGACACAGCGCAGCAAAGGCCTATCGATTTGGACAGTGATTAGAGATGCGCTTGCTGGCAGTGGCGGCAAGGTGGTGAGCCTAATCGAGCAGTTCATGTATCCGCGCGACGGCTATATGCGTATTCCCGAGCGCATGGCCGAAGATATCACCGCTGCCGGTAGCGAGGTTGTCTTGGGCAGCACGGTCACGCGCATCACGTACAATGGACCGCGCGATTTTGTCATCACCTACAGCCAAGATGGCGTTGAGAAGACGACCAAGGCCGACGCCGTGGTCTCCACCATTCCACTGGGTTTGCTGGCACGCATTTTCGAACCGCAATGCGATGATGCGGTGACGAATGCCGCGCAAGCCTTGGTGTTTCGGGATTTGATTACCGTCAACGTCATGATCAACCGACCGCAAGTGACCGGCGACACCTGGCTCTATGTCCAGGACCACGACATCCTGTTTGGGCGAATTCACGAGCCGAAGAACTGGAGCCCGGCCATGGTGCCGGATGACGGCGTCACGTCTCTCGTATTGGAGTGCTTTTGCTCACGCGGCGACGACATTTGGTCGATGTCTGACGAAGACGTTGCCGCCCGCTGCATTGACGATTTGGTGACCAAGCTTGAATTCATTGATCGCGACGATGTCGTCGATACAAATGTCGCGCGCGTGACGCAGGCCTATCCTGTGTACGATTTGCAGTACAAACAACGTATCGATGTGATTCAGGATTTCTTGCAGAGCTTTAATGGCCTCTACACGGTCGGGCGCGGCGGTACGTTTCGCTACAACAACGCCGATCACTCCATTGAGATGGGTCTTTTGGTGGCGCGCCGCATTCTGGGCGAATCGATCGATTTTATGTCGGTGAATACGGAGCATGCCTATCACGAAGAAGTCCGCGAAGGCGACGAAACGCGCGCGGATCTTTACACCTATTTTCCCAGCTCGGTGACCCTGCGATGCGCGCGCGAGGCCGAGTGAACCGGCAAGCGACGATGCAAATGTGGCGTCGCCCGTAAGAGCGTTTACGGATCGCGACGGTTATGACGACGCCCGCGCACGACGCCACGATTTCGGCGATCATGCCTGTCTACAATGGCGCCGACTTTATCACCAAGAGCCTGCCGCCGCTCTTGCGCCTGCGGACGCAGGGCGATGTCGTGGAAGTCATTGTGGTCGACGACAGTTCGACCGATGCATCGGCGGCGATCGCCGCCCAACTTGGTGCCACGGTTCTGCCCTCGGGTGGGCGCCTGGGGCCCGGCGCCGCGCGCAACGTCGCGGCGCAACAGGCGCGGGGCACAATACTCTGGTTCGTCGATGCTGACGTCGTGGTGCACGATGATGCGGCCAAGAAATTCCTGTCGGCCTTTGCTGATCAAGATGTGACCGCAGTCTTTGGATCGTATGACGACAATCCGCCGGTACAGACGTTTGCCGCGCAATATAAGAATCTGGTCCATCATTTCTATCATCAGCGCGGCCGCCGCAATGCATCGACATTCTGGGCTGGTTGCGGTGCGGTCCGAAAGGCCGCTTACTTGGCGGTCGGCGGTTTTGACGGCCAGCTCTATCGGCGCCCGGCGATAGAGGATATCGAGCTCGGCTATAGATTGATCGATGCCGGCGGCCGCATCGAGTTACACCCCGATATTCAATGCACCCACTTGAAAGCTTGGAAACTGTGGGAAGTCATACGGGTAGACGTATTTCAACGCGCCATCCCGTGGTCACGTCTTTTGATCAGTCGGCCTTCGGTGCCAGCCGATCTGAACATCAGCGCTGGCGAGCGACCAAAGGCGGTACTCGCGTTAGCGTGCTGGGCGGCACTGTTTTTCACGATGGTTGGGGTCATCCCGTGGTGGGCCGCGCTTGGCGTCTTGGCTCTGGCATGGGCGGTCAATCGCCGATTGTTCGGCCTATTCTTGCGACGGCGGGGTGTGCTGTTTGCAATGGGCGGGTTCTTGTTTCATCAGCTCTACTATACATATAGCATAGCCAGCTATGTTTGGGCGTGGCTGAGCACGCGGCGGCCGGCCCGTGTTGCCGCCGGATGAGCCCAACAACACGACAAGACCGCCCGTGGGAGCCCGGCGCGGCCGGCGAAGCCTCAACGATCGGCATAACCGATACGGACACACGGACGCAGGGCATGATCCGATTGGTCCAGGACCTAATACGGGCGCTGAATGCGCGCTACCCTCGGGAAAACCGCTTGGTCTTGTCTCTCGCACTTGTGACGATCGTCGTTTGGACCGTGTGCGTCGCTGTGACCGGGTTTCACCACGAGTTTTGGCGCGATGAAGTCCGGCCTCTGACCTTTGCGCGCGAAGCGGTATCATTTCTGGGCCTGTGGGACCTGATCGGTGGCGACGGCCATCCGGCGTTGTGGCCGGCGATTCTGTATTTTTTGCACGGCATATTTCAGTCCAACGCGGTGCTTGGTCTGGCCAGCAGCGGGATCGGGTTTTTGGCCGCATGTTTGCTGGTGTGGAAGGCGCCTTTGCCGCTTTGGGTCAAGGGCTTGGCGATCTTCTCCAGCGTGCTGCTGTACGAATATGCGGTGATGGCGCGGAACTACGGCATCAGCATGCTTCTGATGTTTGTTTTCGCATGGCTCTATCGCGACCGCAGCCGCAACGCACTTTGGCTGGGGCTCGTGCTGGCCCTTTTGGCGAACAGCAATATTCATTCCGCCTGCCTGGCCTTGGTGTTCGCTGGCATTTGGTTCTTGCACGAGATACAGGACCGGTGGCACGGGCGTGTGCGCGGCCTGCCGAAAAAGGAGTGGGCCGCGCTAAGCCTGCTGGCCTTGGGGTTGGCGCTATCGGCCTATACCGTGTGGCCCGACGCGGACAGCGACGTGATCTCCAAAGTCTCCGGGCGGGCGGTCGAAGAACGTCCTTTTGATATTTTGGCTATGTTGCTGTTTCCGGCCGAGAAGTTCGTCGACATCGTCCGGCCGCCGTTTCCGATCTGGCAATCCATCATATTGCTAGCGCTGTGCGTGGGGCTTGTTGTCGATCTCGCGTGCGCGCTTGGCGCGGTTATCGCTGTTGTTGGCCTGGCAATCTTCTTTGAGATCGTCGCGCCCGGCTATTATCGCCATCAAGCCTTGATCGTGCCATTGTTCCTGAGCCTGTATTGGATAGCCGCTCAGCGTGCCGTCGCGCTCGGCACCGGCGGTCGTCGGCTCAGGGTCTTGGGCGTTGGGCAGCTGGTCGCATTGCCGTTGCTGTTGATCCCACTGGTCAAAGACACGGGTGACTTTGTTTTGGCAGACTTGACCAAGGCGCTGAGTTCCAGCGCGGCATTCGGCGATTTCTTGCGCGACCATCCCGAATATGCCGAGGCGATCCTGGTTGGCGAACCTGCATATCAATTGGAATCCTTGCCATACTATTTGGATATGACGATCTATTTACCACGCGAACGCCGGTTTGGAACCACAGTGCGATTTGGTGACCAGGCGCATGTGTTGCGCCTAACGTCGCTGCTTGATCGCGCGCAGCGATTGGCATTGTGCGAGAGCCGGACTGTGTTGATTGTCTTTGGGCATCCGGAAATTGACGACCACGCGCAGTACGAAAAGACGTTCTCTTATGGCAGCGCCGTGACATGGTCGGCTGCCGCGCGGCGTCGATTTTTCGACGCTACCGTCAAGATCGCATCGTTTCGTGACTCAATGCGGGAACGCTATGATGTGTTTGAAGTCATCGCGCCAGCGAGGACGTCGGCGGGTTCGACATGTGCCCAGGATGGCTTGTGATTTGCGGGAGACTTCGCGACCATCTTGCCGCAAACTGACCATCGATGAGGTTAACAAGAGGTCGCGCCGGGCGCACGCACAACACATTCATGCCAGACAACAAAAGCTATCAGCCACCGACAAATTTCACCGATTTGTTTCCGGAGATTTCGGGGAACGCGATCAATGGTTTGGGTGAACAAGACGTGCGCCGGCCGTCGCCATTTTTCTGGCATCCGCCGGACCAGCAAACTCATGGCGCCCTGCAGCGAGAGGTGATCCGTTATCACCGACAATCGGCGGAAATGCGCGTGCATTTTTCGTCAACGCCACCGGGCGGCCGCGGGCCGAAGCCGGAGCTCCAGGCGCCGACAAGGGTCGAACGGTCACCGCAGGCATGGGCGAGTTTGGTCAAGCGCTTTGCGCTGGATCACGAGGGCGATTTGGTTGGCATCGCGGCCATGGATCCGCTCTATGTCTATGAAGGGTATGAGCTGGACGATCCGTGGATCATTCTGATCGGTGTCAGCATGCCTTACGATGAATTGGCACAGGCGCCGGCATCGTTTGACAACCCCACGGCCGGTGTGGTCGTGGCCCGTGAATATAATCGCGCGTCGCGGGTGTCCAGAAACCTTGCCAATTATATCCTAGAGCAAGGCTACCATGCTAAAGCCTGGCCTGGGCCGTTCGCCTCGGCACTGTCGATGATGCCGGCCGCCATCGCGGCGGGGCTCGGTCAGCTTGGCAAGCATGGCTCATTGATCAACAAGCGCTATGGGTCGTCGTTTCGCTTGGCCGCAGTCACCACCAGCATGCCCTTGGTGGCGGATGCGCCTGAGGATGTCGGCTCGGAAGACTTTTGCGTGAACTGCCAGGTTTGCGTCAAGGCCTGTCCACCGGGTGCGATCGCCAACGACAAGCGGATGGTGCGTGGTGTCGAGAAGTGGTACGTGGATTTCGACAAATGCATTCCCTACTTTGGCGAGACCTTGTCATGCGGCATCTGTTTGGCGCGCTGTCCGTGGTCGAAACCAGGTACCGCCGACCGGCTGATGACGAAAATGCTCAAACGGCGCGCCCGCCAGCAGGCGGCGGATGGTGATCAAAGCCAAGAATAGAGGAGGAGCACCGTGTCACGATTTGTCGTACTGGCGCAGTTTCGCGTCAAACCTGGAACCCGCGATCAGTTTGTCGACATCGCCAAAATCGATGCCCAAGCGTCTGTCGCCAATGAGCCCGGTTGCCATCGGTTCGATGTGCTTGTGCCCCATGACGCACCCGATCGGGTGATGCTTTATGAGATCTATGAGAACAAGGCGGCGTTCGATGCCCATTTGGAGACCCCGCATTTGAAGGCGTTTCGCGATGGCATCGCCGACCTGGTCGACGATCGCGACATCTCCATGTGCGACCTGACCGAGAACGCGAAAACCTAGTATCCTGATCCAGGTATTTCGGTGACAGTTTACTAAATACACACTATCTTGTGTGCCTATGTATTGACCCACAATATTTTGCGTATTTAGTAAACTGTCACCGAAAGTGTGTCAGGCACCCGGTACCGGCACGACGATATCTTCATAGGTTGGCGGCGCCGTTACGAGACCGGCATGGGTGAAGATCTCGACGCTGGCGTCGAAGGCCGCGCGGGTGATGTCCAAATGCGAGGTCCAACAGTCCATCGCCTGGTATGTGGCGATTGTTTCGGTCAGGATCGAATGCGCGATATTGGGAAAAAACGACTCCGCGGCGCGGGCAATGTCGGCCGCCGGTGTTTCGATCGTGTACGCCCGCGCCTTGCGATAGGCACGCGTGAATGCTGCCGCCATGTCGGTTTCCAGCCAGGCGGGTGTCGCCGCCAGACTTGAGAACGCGCACAATCCGACCGTTTTACCAACCGAGGCGACGACGTGGCCAACGCCGTCATGCTGCAATTGCTGTGGCGCGGGGCCTTGCAGCTGCACATAGTCGCCGGTTCCGGCTCGAAACGCGGCCTCCATCTCATCGGGGCCGCCCGCGTCGATGGCTTCTATGTTGTCGTAGTCCAGTCCCATCCGGTGACATCCGAATTGAAACATGGCCTTGGGCTGCGCGGCGTGGTCGACCAGCACCTTTTTGCCCGCCAGTCGCGACCATGTAAAGGCGCTATCGGGCACGCGGCCGGCGACAAAAAATCCGTCGGTTTCGTTGATCTGGGCGAAATGCACGACCGCTGGCGCTTGGCCATCGGGGCGCGGCGCGAAGCCTTGCGATGGCGCGGATTGCACGACATGGACACTGCCATCCAACAACGAGGCGATCGCCGATTTGCTGGCGGTTGCGACGCTATGGCGTCCGTCCAGGCCCTCGGCCGCCAGAAATCCGCCTGAGATGGTCGCGATCAACGGCGTGTAAAACGCCGAGAAACGCGAAAACTGAATGTTGATCTGGGTCATGAAACGGCACCTCCTGGGCGCTCAATAGGCGGGCTGTCGATCAGCGGGGCCGCTGGTGCAGCCCAACACATTTCGACAATGCACCAAACAGTCGCTATCAGCCGGGCAATAGGTGACCGCGATGCCCAAGCGTTCGTGGAATAGGCGCTTGACGGCGCTGAAATCGAACACATTCAAGCTTTCGATCGGAACAGTATAGAGCCCGATACGTTGTCCAGGCGCCAATGTTTCATCGACGGGCACCCGGCTCGGCGGCTCGAAATTCGGAAACAGTTGGATCCTGTTTTCCGCCAGCTTGGCCGTGACGGCGGCCCAGCTATCCATGGTCAGATCGTCGAGCACGATCACGAACGCCGTGATCTCGGCCGGCGTCGTGCCACGATTTTCCAAATAAAGGCCGACTTCGCCCACATCTGCGTCGGTTTGCGGGATAACGATCACTTGCGACAAATCTTCGCCGCTTTCCGTCGGCGCGAACTGTCGCCACAAGAACCACCCGAGCACGAGCACCGCAAACGCCATTGCCGCACTCAGCCCGATCCGACGACGCGATGGGGGTGTGTCAACCATGAGCTTACATCGCCCGGCGACGCGCCGGCGTCAACCGTCGGGAATGACCGCGACCGCTTCGATTTCGACCTTGGCACGATCTTCGAGCAATGCGACCACTTGGACCAATGTCATCGCCGGGAAATGCCGACCGATGACACGCCGATAGGCGTCGGCCAAGCCACGGCCGCTGGCCAAATATTCTTGTTTGTCGGTGATGTACCAGGTCAGCCTGGTGAGATGTTCGGGTCTTGCGCCAGCTTCGGCCAAAATGGCGACAATGTTGCGCAGGGTCTGTTCAACTTGGCTAGCGAAGTCGTCGGTTTCAAAGATCTGGGCGGCGTTCCAGCCAATCTGGCCGGCAACGAACACGGCTTGCCCCGCCGCGGCAATGCCGTTGGCGTAGCCCTTGGGCCGTTCCCAACCCGCGGGTTGGAGCACTTGGTGGATCGACGCCGTCGTCATACGCAATCACTCCGTTCTTTAGATGCCAAGATAGCGATCACTGACCTCGGGCGTCAGCATGCTTGGGACACCGGACCACACCGAACGTCCCTTTTCCAGGATCACACATCGGTCGGCCAGGGCCAAGAGCGCGTCGACCGACCGATCGACAATCACAGCCGCCTGGCCCCGTGCCTTGAGTGTCGTCAGCGCGGTCCATATTTCGGTGCGCACCAGCGGCGCCAGACCTTCGGTGGCCTCGTCAAGAAGCAGAAGTTGCGGGTTGGTCATCAAGGCCCGGCCCAGGGCAAGCATTTGTTGTTCGCCGCCCGACAATGTTCGCGCCATTTGATGGCGTCGTTCGTCGAGGCGTGGAAACAGCGCAAAAATCCGATCCAAGGTCCACGGGCCCCGCCGTGCCACCGCCATCAGATTTTCGCGCACGCTGAGGTTGGCGAAACAGCGACGTCCTTCCGGCACCAGGCCAAGGCCGAGGCGTGCCGCGCGATGGGGCGGCGTGTGAGCCAGATCGTGGCCGCGAAACGTCACACGGCCCCGGGCTGGCACCAACAGCCGGCATATGGATTGTATGGTCGTGGTCTTGCCCATGCCGTTGCGGCCCATCAGTGCGACGACCTCACCGGCGGACACGGTCAGGTCGACCCCAAACAGCGCCTGGGCCGGGCCATAGAACGTTTCCATTTTGTCGACCACCAGCATCACGTCGCCGTGCCCAAATAGGCGTCGCGCACGCGCGGGTCAGCCCGGATGTCGGCGACGCTGCCGGTGGTCAGAAGTTGTCCCTGGACCAATACGGAGACGCGGTCAGCCAGTGCGAATACGGCCGCCATGTCGTGTTCGACCAGTAGGATCGGCGCGGTTGTCTTCATGGTCGATAGCAGTTCGACCAGTTTGGTCGTATCCGCGGCATCAAGCCCGGCCATCGGTTCATCGAGCAAGAAGGCTTTCGGCTGCAGCGCCAGGGCGCAGGCAAGTTCCAATTGACGCCGTTCGCCGTGGGACAGGGCGGCCGCCGGCACCGGCGCGCGACTTTCCAGCCCCACCTGACGTAGGCACGCCAGGGCGGGGTTGATCAATGTCGGGTCGTCATGAACCCGTCGCCAAATGTTGAATGGCCGCTGTTGGCGCCCTTGCACGGCCAGCATGACATTGGCGCGCGCCGACAGCGCCATGGCCAGCGACGACACCTGAAACGTCCGGCCGAGGCCAAGTTGGGCGCGCCGCGCAACAGACAGTTTGGTGATATCGCGCCCGGCCAAAGTCACCGTGCCACGGTCAGGCCGCACCCAGCCGGTGACCAAGCTGATCAACGTCGACTTGCCGGCGCCGTTAGGGCCGATCAGCGCGTGGATCTCGCCAGGGTGCAACGCCATACTGACATCGTCGATGGCGTGCAGCGCGCCAAACGCCTTGCGCAGGCCGGAGACGGTCAGAATCGGCTCAGGCATAACGCGGTGGGCCCGCGATCAGGCCCAGCACGCCACCACGCGCGAACAACACGATCGCCAGCAGCACCAAACCCAAAATCAATTGCCAATGTGGGGTGACGCCGCCGACAAACGTCTCCAGTCCGACAAACACCGTCGCTCCAGCGACCGGCCCAAACAAACGGCCCACACCGCCCAGTATCACGAACACCATGATTTCGCCGGACCTGTGCCAACTGAGCATCGATGGTCCGGCAAAGCCATTGAGATCGGCAAACAGCGCACCGGCGAGACCGGTGATCATGGCCGAAACCACGAAGGCCGCCAGTTTAATGGGATAGGGCGCGATCCCCACGGTTGCCAAGCGCATCTCGTTCATGCGCCCGGCTTGCAAGGCGACGCCGAAGCGCGCGCCCATCAACCGCCACGTGAGCAGCAAGGCCAATCCCAAAAACGAATAGCATACCATTGAAAAGGCCAAGGGGTCATTGGAGTCGACGACGGGCACAGTGTTGCGCAGATAAATTGGCAAACCGTCTTCCCCACCATAAGTCGGCCAAGAAACGGCGAAGTAGAAGATCATTTGCGCGAAGGCCAGGGTGATCATGATGAATGTCACGCCCGTAGTGCGCAACGATATGGCACCGATCAGCAATCCGGCGAGCCCGGAAACAAGGATGGCGACCAGCCAGACGATAAGCAATTGGTTGGATCCCGGAATCGCGAGCGGCCAGGTGGCCAACATCGAACCGTCAAAAGCGTGGCTGGCCAGAATCGCGGCACAATAGCCGCCAAGTCCGAAAAATGCGGCATGGCCCAAACTGATCATGCCGCCATAGCCCAACGCCAGATTCAGGCCCACGGCGGCGAGCGCCAATATCGCGACACGGGTGGCAAGGTTCACGTAATAAGGCTCACCGGCGGCCGCGGCGATAAGCGGCGCCGCCACCAGACCCAAAGCCAACACGCCGTTGCATAGAGTCTCTGGCGACAGCCTAGCCATGAACGGGGAACAGCCCTTTTGGCCGCAGGGCGAGAACCAAGGCCATAAACGCATAGATCAGCATAGAGGCGAGCGCGGCGCCAATTGCGGTGGCGTCGGCTGACTCCATGAAAGTCCGGAACAGGGCGGGCAGAAAGACCCGGCCGAGCGTGTCGACGACGCCTACGAGAATGGCGCCGACCAGCGCGCCCTTGATCGAGCCGATGCCGCCGATCACGATAACCACGAACGCCAAGATCAAGACCGGTTCGCCCATGCCGATCTGTACCGATTGCAGGGCCCCGACCAGCGCGCCCGCCAGGCCCGCCAGGGCGGCCCCGAGCGCGAATACAATCGTGAACAAGATCCCGATATTGACGCCGAGCGCGCCGATCATTTCACGGTCGGCCTCGCCCGCTCGAATCCGCATGCCCAGGCGCGTATGGACGATCAAGCCATACAACCCGAACGCCAAGACAATGCCGACCCCAATGATTGCCAAGCGATAAATCGGATAGCGGCCGCCGCCAGGTAGGGTCACCGAACCATCGAGGGCCACTGGGATGTCCAACCACAGGGGCTGGGCGCCAAATACCCAGCGCGTTCCCTCAGTAAAGATGAGGATCAAGGCAAAGGTGGCCAAGACCTGATCGAGATGATCGCGATCATACAGGCGACGCATGACGACCAGTTCAATCACCGCGCCGGCGGCTGCTGCTGCCAAAACGCCCGCGGCCACGCCCACCCAAAACGAGCCGATCGCGCCGGTGACCCAAGCGCAAACGAACGCGCCGACCATGTAGAGCGAGCCATGGGCCAAATTGATCAACCCCATAACGCCGAACACCAGGGTCAGGCCGGCGGCCATGAGAAATAAAGTGACGCCGAGCTGCAGCCCGTTAAGCAGTTGCTCAATCAGAAACGCGGATGTCATGCCGCTGTGTTACGGCATTTTGCACATCTCGGCAAAGGCGTCGGCATGATTCTCCAGTGCCACCCCGATCAGCTTGTTGGTCGGCCGTTCGGGTCCGGCGACGACCTCGCGCACATAGATGGTTTGAATCGGGTGATGATTGGGGCCGAACGCGAACGCCCCACGTACCGATTGAAAATCGGCGGCCCGCAAAGCCGCGCGAAACGAGTCTCTGTCGGATGGATGGGCGCGCTCCAACGCAGACACGATCAAGTTTGCTGTGTCAAACCCTTGAGACGCGTAAAGCGTCGGCATGCGCCCATAGGCAGCCTTGAACGAACTGACAAAGGCGCGGTTGACGGCCGTATCCAAATCATGGGCCCACTGCGATGTATTCTTGACACCCACCGCCGAATCGCCGACCGCGCCTAGAATGATCTCATCAAATGAAAACGCAGGGCCATAGACCGGGATCCCTACGTCGGCCGCCGCATATTGTTTCATGAATGCGATTCCCATGCCGCCCGGCAGAAAAAAGAATACCGAATCCGGTCGGGCGGCGCGGATTTGCGCGATCTCCGCGGCATAATCAGTTTGGCCAAGCTTGGTATAGATTTCACCGGCGATGTTATCGCCGAAAAAGCTCTTGAAGCCGGTCAGGGCATCGGTGCCCGCCGGGTAGTTTGGCGCCAAAATGAACGGATTGGCCAGCCCGGCCGATTTCATATGCGCGCCCATGGCTTCGTGAAGATTGTTGTTCTGCCACGCAACATTGAAATAGTTCGGGTGGCACGCTTTGCCTGCCAAGGCGGATGGACCGGCATTCGGCGACAGGTAAAAGACGTCTTGACGCACCGTCGACGGCACCACGGCCATCGCCAGATTTGACCAGATAATGCCGGTCATGATGTCGACCCGATCTTTTTGAATCAGTTGGTCAGCTAATTGTTTGGCAATATCGGGCTTGCGGGCATCGTCTTTGACGATCACTTCGATATCGGATCGACCGCACTGGGCCATCGCCAGCATGAAACCATCACGCACGTCAATGCCCAGATGTGATCCGCCGCCGGATAGTGTGGTGATCATGCCGATTTTGATCGGCTGCGCATCGGTTTGGGCCTCGGCTGGACCGTTGGCGACCAGGCACGCGACAGCGAATAGCGCTGTTAACTTGCGGACCACACCTTTTTCCTCCCCACAAATACTTATGATTGGCCTTGCCGCAGACGAAATCGTTGCACTTTACCCGTCTGCGTTTTCGGCAGAGCGGCGATGAATCTTACCGACCGCGGATATTTGTACGGCGCGATTGTCGCTTTGACATGCTCTTGCAATCGTTGGGCGCACGCCGCATCGCCCGTGACACCGTCGGCCAGAACAATATGCGCTTCGACAATCTGGCCGCGTTCGGCATCCGCTACGCCGATAACGCCGCACTCGGCGACATCCGGATGCGCAAGCAAAGTCGCTTCAACCTCGGGCCCGGCAATGTTGTAACCGGACGAGATGATCATATCGTCGGCGCGGGCGGCGAAGTGAAAGACACCGTCGTCATCTTGCGAAAATGCGTCTCCGGTCAGATTCCAGCCATTGCGGACATAGTTTTCTTGACGATCATCGGCAAGATAGCGGCAGCCGGTCGGACCGCGCACGGCGAGCTTGCCAACTTCGCCACGGGGTTTTTCGTTCATGTCGTCATCGACCACCTTGGCCTCGTAGCCGGTGACCGGACGCCCCGTGGCGGCCGGCTGCGCGTCGCCAAGCCGGTTAGTAATAAAGATATGCAAAAGTTCGGTGGCGCCGATGCCGTCGAGGATCGGCGTGCCGGTTTTCGTCGTCCAATTTTCAAACACGGGGGCTGGCAAGGTCTCGCCGGCCGAAACCGCCAACCGCAGTGACGACAGATCGGCGCCATCGTCCATGGCCGCCATCATCGCCCGATAGGCCGTCGGTGCCGTGAAGCAGATCGTCGCCTTATAGGTTTCGATGATCTCAATCATGTTTGGCGGTGCGGCGTTTTCCAACAAAGTTGCTGTGGCGCCAAACCGCAGCGGAAAGATCGCCAAGCCACCCAAACCGAACGTGAATGCCAAAGGCGGCGATCCGACGAAAACGTCGTCCGGTGTCACGCCAAGCACCTCTTTGGCATATCCGTCGGCGATGATCAGCAAATCGCGATGAAAATGCATGGTCGCTTTGGGCGCACCGGTCGTGCCCGAGGTAAAACCCAACAGTGCGACGTCATCGCGACCCGTTTGCACGGCATCGAAACGCACCGGCTTGTCAAGTGCGATCCGGTCCAATTCCGCGTCATGGTTCGAGGTGCCGTCGAAACCGACCACTTTTTCGAGATAGCGGCTGTCTTTGGCGCACGCCACCAGTTCGTCCATCATGCGCGTGTCGCACAGCGCCAGCGCCACTTCGGCCTTGTCAACGATCTGTGCCAGTTCGCCCGCGCGCAACAGGGGCATCGTATTGACCACAACCGCGCCGGCTTTGGTCGCCGCCAGCCAGCACGCGACCATGGCGGGATTGTTACCGGACCGGATCAGCACGCGATGGCCGGGCACGATGCCGTAGTCTTCGACCAGGGCGTGAGCCAGTCGGTTGGTCCAGTCAGTCAGTTCCTTGTAAGTGCGGCGCCGCCCATTGCCGATCAGCGCGACATGATCACCGAGGCCCTGTGCCACCATGCGATCGGTCAGTTCGACGGCGGCGTTGAGATGATCGGGATAAGCGAAGCGGTCCATAAGGAAATCAGGCTGCTGCTTGGTCGGCGGCAAATTGTCGCGGGCAAACGTGTCGATATGTGCGGAGGGTCCCAACATGTCAGGTTCCGTGTGCGGCCAACGACTGCCGCGCAATCACCACTTTCTGGACTTCGGACGCCCCTTCATAGATGCGCAGGGCGCGGATTTCCCGATACAATCGTTCGACAATATGGCCTGCGCGAACGCCGTCGCCGCCATGGATCTGGACGGCGCGGTCGATCACCTTTTGCGCGTGTTCGGTCGCGAACAGTTTGGCGATCGACGCCTCGCGGGTCACGCGGGGCGCGCCTCGGTCTTTGGCCCAGGCGGCGCGATAAACCAGCAACGCTGCCGCATCGACGTCGACGGCACTGTCGGCAATGTGATTTTGGACCATTTGTAATTCGGCCATCGGTGCACCGAACAATTCGCGCTGGCCGGCGCGGGTCAACGACTCGTCGAGCGCCCGGCGCGCGAAGCCCAGCGCCGCCGCGCCGACGGTGGGCCGAAAAATATCAAGCACGGACATGGCGATTTTAAAGCCATCGCCGGGCGCTCCAACCATGGCGTTGGCCGGTAGTCGCACCTGATCCAGTTTCAAGCGCGCCAGCGGATGCGGCGCGATGACGTGCAAGCGCTCGGCGATTTGCAAACCGGGCGTGGTCGCCGGCACCAAAAATGCAGACAAACCACGCGCGCCGGGCGCTTCACCAGTGCGCGCGAACAGCACATAGAAATCAGCGATACCGCCGTTAGAGATCCAGGTCTTTTCGCCGCTCAACACATATTCATCGTTATTTCGCTGCGCCGCTGTGTCGATGTTGGCGACATCGGACCCCGACTTCGGCTCCGACAAGGCAAAGGCGGCGATCGCCGCGCCGGCGCGTGTCTTCGCCAGCCACGCTTTGTGAGCGTCAGTGCCGAACATCCATATGGCGGCGGCGCCGAGCCCCTGCATGGTGAAGGCGAAATCGGCCAGGCCGTCATGGCGGGCCAGTATCTCGCGGATCAAGCACAAGCTGCGCACATCAAGATGTGTCGGGTGATCGGGATCCGGTGCGGTATGAGTCAGCCATCCGTCGCGGCCCAGTTGCGCCACCAAATCTCGGCAGGCTTGGTCGACATCGCCCTCAACCACGGGCAAATGCGTGTCCGTCCACACTTCGCACGCGGCCGCCAATTGGCGGTGGCGGTCTTCAAAGAACGGCCAAGCCAGAAAGCTTCGGTCGGCCATCAATTACCCTCAAACACTGGTTTTTGTTTGGTGGCAAACGCCTTGTAGGCCCGTTCGAAATCGCGCGTTTGCATGCAAATTGCCTGCGCCTGTGCTTCGGCCTCGATCGCCTGCTCCAGGCTCATCGACCACTCTTGGTTCAACTGGGTCTTGGTAATGCCGTGGGCAAAGGTCGGCCCCGCGGCAATTGTGTGGGCGAGGGCAATCGCATCCGACTCGAGCGCGTCCGCGGGCACAAGGCGGTTGAAGAAACCCCAAGCGGCGCCTTCCTCGGCGGTCATCGTGCGGCCGCTATAAAGAAGCTCGGCGGCGCGGCCCTGGCCGATGATACGCGGCAGAATGGCGCACGCGCCCATATCGCAGCCGGCCAGCCCGACACGCGTGAACAAGAATGCGGTTCGCGCTTCCGGTGTCGCCAAGCGCATGTCGGACGCCATGGCGATGATGGCGCCGGCGCCAACACATATGCCATCGACCGCCGCGATGATAGGTTTGCCGCAACCGATCATGGCCTTGACAAGATCGCCGGTCATGCGTGTGAAGGCCAGCAGGCCCTTCATGTCCTTATCGACCAACGGCCCGATGATGTCGTGTACGTCGCCACCCGAACAGAAGTTGCCGCCATTGGAGGCAAATACCACCGCGTGCACGTCGTCGGCATCGCGCAGGCTGCGAAATGTCGCGCCGAGCTCCGCATAGCTTTCAAAAGTCAGTGGATTTTTGCGTTCCGGCCGGTCCAATGCGATGACCGCGACGGTCTCATCCATACGCCACCGAAACGTGAATGGTGACAGGTGTGCCATGGTGGTCATGCGCGCGTCTCCCGCTTGCTCTCGCTTCCGGCTGTCGCATGCGCCAAGGTTCCCGCGACGATGCGCGCATCGGCGGCGCTGAGCCCGCTTAGCTGGTCGTTGACCCAACCTTCCAATGTCGCCGCCATGACACCGAATCGCGTCCGCCCCGCGTCCGTGAGACGCACGGACGACGTTCTTCGATCCCCTTCGCGCAGGGCGCGTATGACAAGTCCATCATCCACCAAGCGATCGACGATACCCGTGACGTTGCCGTTCGACACCATGAGAAAACGCGACAGATCCGACATGATCATACCCTCTGGCACGCGATAAAGCGCGGCCATAACATCGAACCGGGGCAGGGTGGTGTCGAATTCCGTGCGCAATCGGTCGCGCAGCACATGCTCGATGCGGCGGGTTGTGCGCAGCAACCGAAGCCACAGGCGCAAACGGTCCTTGCTATCCGCGTGGTCGACGTGTGCCGGGGGCTGGTCGTCTTCCGGCATCAGACCTCACCCCCGGACAATGACAAGGCCTGGCCGGTCATCGCTGCGGCGCCGTCGCCACATAACCAAATGACCGCGTCCGCGACCTCGGCCGGTTGAATCAGGCGGCCGCGTGGATTGTTTGCGGTGAGCGCAGCGCGCGCCGCGTCTTCGGTTTGGCCGGTCTTGGCCGCGATGTTGGCAAGTGCGCGGTCCAGCATCGGCGTATCGGTGTAGCCGGGACACACCGCATTGACGGTGATGTTCTGGGGCGCCAGTTCCAAGGCCAAGGCGCGCATCAGCCCGATCACGCCATGTTTGGCCGCGCAATAGGGTGCGACATACGCATATCCCTTAAGACCAGCGGTCGAGGCGATGAACAGGATGCGGCCCCAGCCCGCGCTCCGCATGTCGGCCAACGCTGCGCGCGCGGTCAAGAACGCGCCGGTCAGATTGACCGACAAGCTTGCCTGCCAGTTGTCCAAGGATGTTTTGGCGATGGGCGCACTTTCCGCGTTGCCGGCATTGGCGACAACAATATCGACCGGTCCATGCTGCGCGCGCGCGCCCGTGAACATCGTTACGACCGCGTCTTCATCGGTGACGTCGGCGCAAACCGGCGCGATGTTAGCGTTGGTTTGCGCGATCTCGCGCAACGGGGCGTCGCGACGCCCGGCGATCGTGACGGCCGCACCATTGTCGGCCAAGGCGATTGCAATCGCTGCGCCGATGCCGGTACCGCCGCCGGTCACCAGGGCATGCTTGCCGGTCAACCCGGTCATCGCTCAAACGCGCATGGTTGGTGCGTCACCACGATCGACCAGCCGGCGCAGCTGATCGCGCCCGGCGTAATACGGTTCCGGCCAGGTTTCCTGATCATCGCCCAAGGCTGCGGCGGCGTGCAAAGTCCAGTAGGGGTTGGCCAAGTGAGGCCGCGCCAGGCACACCAGATCCGCGCGGCCGGCCATCAGGATCGAATTGACGTGGTCGGGTTCATAGATGTTGCCGACGGCCATCGTAGCCATACCGGTCTCATTGCGAATCCGATCGGACAGCGGCGTTTGGAACATACGGCCGTAAAGCGGTCGCGCGCGGGTCGAGGTTTGACCGGCCGAAACATCGCAGACATCAACGCCGGCGGTTTGTAAGAGCTGGGCGATCGCAACCGAGCCTTCCGGTGTGATGCCATCGTCGCCGACCCAGTCGTTGGCCGAAATCCGAACCGAGATCGGCTTGTCAGCCGGCCACACGGCCCGTATGGCGTGAAATACCTCCAGCGGATAGCGCATCCGGTTCTCGAGCCCGCCGCCATAACCGTCGGTGCGCTTATTGGTGAGCGGAGTAATGAACGACGAGAGCAAATAACCGTGGGCGCAATGCAGCTCCAGCATGTCGAAGCCGGCGCGGTCGGCCATTTGGGCGGCCGCGACGAACTGGTCGCGCACCCGATCCATGTCTGCTCGATCCATGGCTTTGGGAACTTGATTGCGCTCTGACCAAGGAACGGCGGAGGCGCTGATCAGGGGCCAGTTGCCATCTTGCAACGGTGCGTCCATTTCTTGCCAGCCCAGTTGGGTGGAACCTTTAGCCCCCGAATGGCCTAGCTGACACGCGATCTTGCTGTCGGTCTCGGTGTGGACAAAATCGGTTAGGCGCCGCCATGCGGCTTCATGTTCCGGCGCATAAAGACCCGTGCATCCGGGCGTTATGCGCGCTTCAGGGCTGACACAGGTCATTTCAGAGATGACCAGGCCGGCGCCGCCCTTTGCCCGTTCCGCATAGTGAACCAAGTGCCAGTCGGTGGGGCGGCCATCGACCGCCTTATATTGGGCCATCGGCGACACCACGACCCGGTTTTTCAGGGCCATGCTGCGCAGTTTGAAGGGGGCAAACATCGGCCGACGGATGCTGTTTGCGGGCGCCGCGCCGGCCTGCCGCTGAAACCACTGTTCGGCGCTTTCCAGCCAGGTCTGGTCGCGCACGCGCAGGTTCTCATGGCTAATCCGTTGCGATCGGGTCAGCAACGCGTAGTTGAACTGAACCGGGTCCAAGTCCAGGTAACGCTGAACGTCCTCAAACCACTCCAGCGAATTGCGCGCCGCGGACTGTAGCCGCAACACCTCTAATCGCCGCGTTTCCTGATATTTCGCCAGCGCCGCCGCCATCGTTGGTTCGCTGTGCAAATAGTCCGCCAAGGCGATCGCGCTTTCCATCGCCAATTTCGAACCCGAGCCAATCGAAAAATGTGCCGTGGCCGCCGCATCACCCATCAACACGATGTTTTTGTGGTACCACTTTTCGCACAGGACCCGTGGAAAGCTCAGCCAAGCCGAGCCGCGGATATGGTTGGCGTTGGTCATCAATCTATGACCGCCGAGATGGTCGGCGAATATCCGCTCGCAAACCGCGATCGACTCCGACTGGCTCATAGAATCAAAGCCGAATTTTTCAAATGTCGCCTGCGCGCACTCGACGATGAATGTCGCGGTGTCGTCGTCAAATTGGTAGGCGTGCGCCCAGATCCAACCATGTTCGGTCTGCTTGAAAATGAAGGTAAACGCGTCGTCGAACTTCTGATGGGTGCCGAGCCAGACAAACTTGCATTTGCGGACGTCGATCTGGGGTCTGAAATGGTCGGCGTACGCGTCGCGCGTCTTTGAGTTCAAGCCATCGGCGGCGATCACCAAGTCATAGTCGCGCGCATAGTCCGCGACGCTGTCGACCTCGGTCTCGAAACGCAACGTGACGCCCAAGTCGCGGGCGCGCTGCTGCAACAAAAGCAACATCTGTTTGCGGCCGATACCACAAAACCCGTGGCCCGTGGACACGGTCTTGTCGCCCTTGTGGTACACCGCGATGTCGTCCCAATAGGCAAAGTTGCGGCGAATCGTTTCGGCGCTTTCCAGGTCGTTCGCGGCTAGATTGTCCAGCGTTTCATCTGAGAGCACGACGCCCCAGCCAAAGGTATCATCCGGGCGGTTGCGCTCGATAACCACTACCTCGTGGGTGGGATCGCGCCGCTTCATGCAGATCGCGAAATAAAGACCCGCGGGGCCACCACCAAGACAAGCGATACGCATGATGTTCTCCACCGGCAATGTGTTGTGTAACGGAATTTTCAAAGGTTTGATATTTTAGATATAAACTTTTAATCATAAAGCTTCAACATGACCCGCCTTTGGGGGGCCTATGTGCTGTGCTTCGATCTCAATAAAGTTGACGCACTGGCAATTGGCGGGAATGGCCGAGGGATCGCGCGCCGGCCTGTGGGTGACGTGACCCCCGACCCGGACGGCCCGCAAGGTAGCGGGGGCATGGTTGCAAGATTGGCAGCGCGAACAAACAGCGCGGTGCCAATATGACCATCGTCCAGCCGCTATGAGCAATGCTCTTGTATGAACGTGCCTGCTTCGCGAAGACCTTCGTGCCCCTCGTCGAGCATTGGCGCAAACAAATGCCAGACATGGATCATGTCTTCCCAAATGCGCAATGTGACATCGACACCAGCCGCGCGGGCATTTTCCGTCAGGCGCGTTGCGTCGTCGAAGAGAATTTCAGCGCCGCCCACCTGAACCAAAAGAGGCGGCAAACCGTGCAGATCGGCGTGGACCGGCGAGGCCGCCGGGTGCGCGACGTCGGCGCCGTCTAAATAGAGACCGGCAAACCAATGTAGCGCGGCTTCATCGACGACCGGATCGCGTTCGGCCCGAGCTGTGATGCTGTCGCTGGTGCCCGACAGATCTGTCCATGGTGAGATACTGACAGCGGCCGCGGGCAGGGGTTGGTGCTGGTCGCGTAACGCGCACAAGCTTGCGATGGTCAAGCCGCCACCGGCGGAGTCGCCGGCGATGGCAATTTTCTCGGGTGTCGAACCGCCGGCCAACATCCAGGTGTAGGCGGCGACCGCATCGTCTCGCGCGGTTGGAAACCGGTGTTCGGGTGCCAGTCGATAGTCGAGTACCAAAACTTGGGCGTTTGCGTGTTGCGACAATGTATAAGCGAGCGCGCGATAGATATCGGGTGAGCCCATGACGTAACCACCGCCGTGCAAATAGAGCACGTGGCGATCGGCATCGGTACCCGGCGCCGCGACCCATTCGGCCGAACATGCGCCGACTTGCTGCTTGGCCACCACGGCGTCGGCGGGCGCCAGGAATTTATCGCCCAACTCTTCCATGCGCGCGCGCATCGGCGCCACGTCCAAGGGATTCGGGCGATCGACGGCACGCTCACGCAATACGGTGATCAGTTTATCGAGTTGGGCTGCGGACATAAGACCATTCCCATGCGGGCAAAAAAAGAAAAGGGACGGATCAGAGCGAGATCACGTCCCATGGATTGGTTCGACTTGTGGTGCGCTTTTGCGCCTCTTTGGTCGGCTACAGCTCCAGCCGGCCGCCAATGGTGATGATATGCTCGGTCAGGTCGGAATTGCCAAGAACTGTTTCGTATTCGATGAACCCGGCCTTGCCGCCCGCCAACTGTGCGGCTGCGCCGAGCGAGAAGTTGAAGGTGTCGCGCTCCGGATCTTCGGTCAGCACTTGGAACGGAGATCCGAATGGATCGGACGCGAAGCGAGACGTGATAGCGCGGCTGTCGTTTTCGAACTCATGCTCCCATTCCAAGCGAGCTTGGGGGCTAAGAATGCCGAAATCCATCGATACCGGATACACCGCGATCACACCCAATCGGCTGCGTCGCGAGGTAATATCCTGCTCATCGACACGCAAATTGAGACCGTTGGCGCCGGTTTCGGTAAAGCCGTCGATGTCAACCCGCAGCTCGGTCAGCTGGGCAAACGGCGTGACCGTTGCTTGTTCCAGCTGGATATTGTAGCCGGCGCCGATCGTGCCCGCGATTTCAAAGCCATCCGAATTGCCACTGGCCGTGCGGCTGAGCGTGTCACTGGGGATTGAATAGACGATCCGCCGCTCGGTATCCATGTCCAGGAAACTGATCTCCAGCACACCTTCGACATACCAATTGTCGACGAAATAGGTCGCGAAACCGGTGAGATTGTAGGCGTTGGATTCCAGGCTGCCGCCACTGCCGTCGAAGTCATTGTCGCTGAAGGTATAGCCCGCGGCCGCGCCGACCAGGAACTGGTCAGAGACTAGGTAGTCGGCGCCAATCGTGAAGTCCAAGGCGTAGAAGTCAAAGCCTTGCCGCTCTGACGTGCCGTCGACGTCACCAAAACTGAAGGAACCCGAGCCAAACAAACCAAGCTGGCTGAAATCACCATCGCCGGCACTCAGACCACTGTCGCTGGGTTGTAACCCGGTCAGGTTTGGTGAAACCACGTAGTCGTGGGCCATATTGAAGGCGGTCGACAGTCCACGCAGGTCGACCCGCGGACCACCAGCGCGCAAGCTGCCCAGTCTGTCGCCGACCGCCTCGCGCTGTGGACTCGATATGTCTGTCGCATTGATACCGCCTGCAGGGAAATCTGCCGGTGATACTTCTTCCAAGGCGCCCAATACGGGCCCGGTCGCCAGTCCATCGACGACATAGTCCGTGCACCTTCCGGCGAGATCGTCCAATGCACTGCCGCCGTCCACGCCGCGGCCGGGATCGACTGCCCCCGCGCCGCCCAACAAGGGGCACGACGATGCCACGGCATTTGACACACTGGACTGCAGCCGCGTTTGCGCCTGCGTCTGGCTCGCACCAAACGAAGTCAACGCAAGCGCGATTGCCACACCGGCATAAACAACGAACTGCGACGCCCTGACTGGGATCGCATCGTCAATTCTTGCTTCACACAGCACGGTGAAACCCCCTGCCTTTATCTAACCCGTCCAAGAAAATGGTAAGCGCCCCAGTCGGGTACTGTCAAACCAGCAGTTGCAGAAAGGTCACGTGTGTGCGTTTTGACAAAATGTGTGGCGTCAATGCCATATGCTTGGACGATAACCAACGAATGGGTGATTGCTGCGTCCGCGCACAACGTCAACCGATTGCGACCGAGGCAGCCGCCATTGGCCAAACAAAAAAACCGGCCGGAACGGGGTGACGCCCCACTCCGACCGGCCCTTGGTTGTCTATCGTGGTGCGTTTCAGCGCACGGCTTGGACCAAACAAAGTGATTCACGGAAGGCCAATATGAACACCGATGGATTGACCTCGCCTTGGCGTCGGAACGACACCGATTGTTCGTCAATCAGCGTATTGAAGGTGAAGCCGGCCAATTCAGCCTCGTCGATCACTTTCTTGCCTTCTTGCCAGCATTCGGCACGGACCGGACGATCGGCCAAATAGTACTGGCGCGTTGCCGTGATCGGGCCGGACGCCGCATTCGAATCGACTTCACCATCGATCGCGCTACGACCTTGCCCGGCTTGCGTGAGGATGCCGCCCGCCAGAGCCACGGCGAACAAGGCACCCAGGGTCAAAGGGCGGACCTTAAGGGGGGAAAGGGCCATGGTTTTTCTCCTGTTGCTCAGACGCTATTCGACACGGATCTTCAACCGCGCGTCGACGGCGCCGGCCGGATCGAGACGGCGGTAGATGTTCACGACCTCATCTAGCGTATTGACGGGAACCGGCGTCAGATCCGCGATTTTCAGGTTCTCAGGCACACTCATGCCGACTTCTTTGTACGAGGCCACGCAGGCAACCTCTTCTTGCGCGCCTGGTTGGTCGAAAACGATGTCGTAGAGCGCGACTTCGCTCGGCAGATCGAAGGCTTGGCGACCGACCACATAGGGATCCGGCCGGAATTGGTTCGGATAGATCCGGGCGATCGAACCGCGCGCATCCTGGTAGTAGCAATAGAGATACGAATCCTGCGAAACGGCGACCCGCATCTTGAGCTTCTGACCGACCTGATAGGTCGGTGACGGACCGTTGGCCGTCGACAAGTCGATCGACAGCGGCGGCACAATGTTGCTGGCCGCTATAATTTCCGGTTTCGCCGGTTGTACGCCCAACGCCAGGTCTTGAGTCATCAGCGATTGATACAGATCGAAATCGATGCGCCCATTGGCGATCAACCCGGCATCGGCCTGATAACGCGAGATCGCACCAACGGTGGTGGTATCGAGTTGTCCGTTTTCCTCGCCGGCGTAATAGCCTTGGCTGGCGAGCGCTTGCTGGGTGAAGCGGATCTGTTCGTCCTGGGTCATCGAGTCAAACCAGTCACGCGCTTGCGCGATCATTTTCGGGTTGGTGTGCTCGATCTGCAGGCAACGCCAATACGGAACGCGGGTGAGCTTGCCCAACGTTTCGATAGCGGTGAGTTCGATCAACGTGCGCACCGATTGGGCCATGCCCTCGGCCGCATTGAGCGAAATATTGAAGAAGATACCGGCGTTGCCGATCGTGCCGCCGGCATCGCCACCGGTGCCGGTGCGGGTTACCGAGATCGAGTTGCTGGCGCCAATGCCCGGCATGATTTGCAACTTGGCCAGTTCGCCAATGTTCATATCCAGGGTAACGACCGAAACAACCTGGTCCTTGTTGATACCCAGTTCGGCTTGCGGGAACGCAAGTCCGCCACCAGCCGACTCGGCGATGACGCCCTCGTCCAATTGCGTGATGGCGCCGCGGATATAGTAGCGCGGCACGCTGAACTCGTCGGTGAAACCGACCAGGCTGTGCAACTGCAGCACATCCGCTTGGGTGACGTCGAAATCAACAAACGTGAACGCCTTACTGCGGACCGACATCCGCGAAATTGCGGAAATCAACATGTCCTTTGTGCCGGCACGCACATTGCCTGTCTCGTCGGGAAGACCAGCGCTGGTAATGACAATATTGTTGACGCCAAAGGACGCGTACAAATTGTCCATGCATTTCAGCGATTCGCTGAAACTGGTGATATTCCGGACCGCCGTCGATTTAGGCTGTGCTGCAACCGGCGCTGTCTGCGGATCGGAAAAAGCACATGCCGATGTGGCGGCCGCGACGCACACGGCAATCGCCGATTTGATTGACCGTCTCATAATTCTAGACCCTTTCCTGGCCGAGGGGCGGACCGAAAGCCACGCTGCCGGTTGTTGTTCTCCCGCTCGGGCTCCATTGATACCTCGTTCCACAACGACGATCATTTGGCGTCTTCGCCGGCGCAAACCGGTTCGACGTCGTCGGCACCGACGTTACCACAACAAGGTCGAAGACGCCCATGCAACCGCTGGATCGGACCGGCATGGCGCAGCCGGTGGGTCAACTGCGCGACGTGCCCGTGCACCCGCCTTCGCCGCGGTCGCCGAATGCCTTCGTCGTTTGCCGCATTCAAGTCAATGCGTTGGTCGGCGACAACAACGTGACAGGTCGAGGGCAGGGCGGCGCCGCGTCGCGCGGCCCCGATCCCTGCCCCCAATCGTCATCGAGTGACGAGTGGATTTGGCATTGCTTAGCAAGTGGGGGTGCCGAGCGTGCCGATCTCCATGCAGGTGGTGGTGTGGTTGCCGACAGACACCGCCGCGTTGCGCTTCGCGATCACGGCCTGCTGCACGACACCGTTGACCTCGATGTCACGCGCCGTGCCGATGTGCTGGCGGCTGTAGGCGTAGTTGCCGTAGGCGACGTTGGCGTTGTCCTTGGCGATCACGGCGCGCTGCATCACACCATTGATCTCACCATTCTCGACCGTGCCGATCCGGGTACGGGCGTCGGCGTAGTTGCCAACCGCGACCGTGGCGTTGCCCTCGGCGATCACCGCATCCTGCAGCACACCATTCACCGTCAGGCCACCCTTCTTGGCGCCACTTTCCTTGCCGAAGTCGTTGTTCGACAGAACGTTCACGACGGCGGCTTTTTGCTTAACCTTGGTGAAGTCGAAGTTGATGTCGTCAGCCGAAGCGGCCGAAACGGAAACCACGGTCAGAGCCGCAACAGCCGCCGAAATCTTCAGAAGTGCGTTCATTGTTGAATCCTCAAATTAGGGTGGGTTTGATCTAGTCGCGTGACGACCGGGTCGTTTGGCTCTAACCGTGTCGCCCGGCCTGCCTGTAAACACGCTGCCCGCGGCACAGAGGGGTGATCAGCTTGAATTTTTTTGTTTCATGTCTGTTTGGCGCCGGCGCGAATACTGCGAAAAAACAAAAAAATAAACCGCCGCAGCATTTTAAGCACTGCGGCGGTGTCGGATCGTGGGGCATACACGTCGCCAGGTTGGCGACTCCCAAACAGCCAGAATTACCTGCATCCGCCGGCGCCGACCACGTTGATCACGTTCTTGGCGACGACGATGATCTCACGTGGCGCCTGGCCGTTGCCGGGATCGACATTGCCGATGCTGACATTGCCGCAGTCGCTGGAACGTTGCTCCAGACGCCGGGCCTCGCCACGCGTCAGGAACGTCTTGGCGAAAGCGCTGTTGACGCGCGACTGTGATCCGGAATCCAAATGCGGCCGCTGATTGAACTCTTTGGCGCTGACGCTGGCTGCGGCCAGGGTCAACGAACCGGCCAACGCGATCACGAAAGCTGTTTTGGTCATTGGTGATCTCCTATGTCCCGGTGAAAGGCTTTGGCGGAACCCGGGACTTTGCCGCGGGTTCCGCCGTGTAAGCGGTGGATTTGGCGTTGCTTAGCAGGTGGGGGTGCCGAGCGTGCCGATTTCCATGCAAGCGGTGGTGTGGTTACCGACGGAAACGACCGCGTTGTCCTTGGCGATCACGGCCTGCTGGACGACACCGTTGATCTCGAAGTCACGCGCCGTGCCGATGTGCAAGCGGCTGTAGGCATAGTTGCCGGCGGCGACGTTGACGTTGTTCTTGGCGATCACGGCACGTTGCAGAACACCGTTGACCTCACCGTTCTCGAGCGTACCGATGCGGGTGTAGGCCTCGGCGTAGTTACCGACCGCGACCGTGGCATTGCCTTCGGCGATGACCGCGTCCTGGACCACACCGTTGACCGTCAAACCGCCCTTCTTGGCGCCGGTACCGGGGCCGAAGTCGTTGTTCGACAGAACGTTCACGACGGCGGCTTTTTGCTTAACTTTGGTGAAGTCGAAGTTGATGTCGTCAGCCGAGGCGGCCGAAACGGAAACCACAGTCAAAGCGGCGACGGCGGCGGAAATCTTCAGAAGTGCGTTCATTGGTCAAGTCCCCTAAGAAGCGTTGATGTGTTGCTGGTGACGTTGCGTTGTTGGTGATGGCGTGACCGTGTCTTGCCGGTCTGCCCTTAAACACGCAGCGCTTCCGAAAGGGGGGTTAGGGACGCCAAAAAAATGTCGGGGCACGCCAGTCAATAGAAAAAGGCCGCCCGATGGGGCGGCCCTTGCATCTTCAGTGGCACCAGCCTATTTGGCGCCAAACGTCTTGATCACGTTCTATTGGCAACCGCCTGGGCCGACCACATTAACAACGTTTTTGGCGACCACAATGATCTCGCGTGGTGCCTGGCCATTGCCAGGATCGACGTTGCCGATACTGACATTGCCGCAATCACCCGTGCGCTTTTCAAGCCGTCGCACTTCTCCACGTTTTTGAAAGTTCTTCGCCAAAGCGCTGTTCACGCGCGATTGCGAACCGGAGTCCAGATGCGGCCGTTGGTTAAACTCGCCGGCTTGCGCTGCGCCGGTCAATGCCGTCACGCTGAAGGCGAAAGCCATGGCGATCAAAGGGGCAGGAAGTCTCATGATCCGTCTCCGTGTCTAAGGACGGTGCCGATAGAGTAACCCGGCCTTGGCGAGAAAACCACGTCGAAGCCGCGTATATGTCTACCGGCGCCCCCTAACTGGCCAAATAGCAATGCCAATGCCATGCGGTCTTTCAATGCAACACCGCTCGGCGATAGGTCATGTGCAGCTTATTCACACGTCGGTGTGCCAACCGTGCCAATTTCCATGCAGGCGTCGGTGTTGTTGCCCGAAGAGACCACTGCATTATCCTTGGCAATAACCGCTTGCTGAACCACGCCGTTCACTTCTACGTCGCGCATCGTGCCAATATGCAATGTGCTTTCGGCATTGTTGCCGGCCGCGACATTGACATTGTCTTCGGCGATCACGGCGCGTTGCACGACGCCGTTGATTTCGCCACTCTCAATCGTACCGATGCGTGTATTGGCTTCGGAATTGTTGCCAACCGCGACTGTGGCATTGCCGTCAGCGATGACAGCATCCTGCACAACGCCATTGATCTCAACACCACCGGATTTGGCACCCTTGCCGTCGGCGTCGTTGTTTGACAAGACGTTGGTAACGGCCGCTTTTTGTTTGACCTTATTGATGTCGACTTCTTGTGCGACAGCTGTCGAAAACAACAACACCGCAATTGCACTCGTTGCCATCAGAACTTTACCAAAAGCGCTCATCTCACGATCCCCCATCGGAATGTTCGGTCAAAAGTACGGAATCTTTCGCTTCGTTCGCCTCCGATGTCTTCCAACAGCAAATACTATAGCGTGGCAGTCGAATTTCGCACCTACAATTCGGCTCTGTCGCGAAACATTCATTCTGGGATTTGTCGGCGCGGGCCGACCTATAACCACAGTCGTAGTACAACAAAAAGGGGCGCTGTCCCGATTGGTCAGCGCCCCCGCACGACGTCGATTGTTCAGCCTCTAGCCCGCGTCGCCTGGCCCGAACTCAAGAAAGATGTGATCGCTCAACACTTGCGCCTCACCACCCTTTTCCAGCTCGACCAAGGCACGACGCAGATGGGCAAAGTAGCTCTGCGCGTTTTCCACTTCGGGCCGGGGCTCGGCAAACAAAGGGTGTGACGATGAAATGATCGTGATCATTTCCGTGCCAAACGGTGCCACCACTTCATACGGTTTCGGGCCGTCGCCAATGCGCATGGCCTGCCCGCGCGGCACGGCCTGGGTCGGATCCCGTCCGGCCAGCGTCAGATGGCGGACGGACCCGTCGCCCTGAATGAAATCGACATAAACGTAGCTGTCAAACAGGCTCGTCGCCGTCGCTTCCAAGAGCAAGGTCTCGCCCTCGACATAGCTTAAGGTGTGGGCAACCGGCCGGATCATGGGTGCGGCGCCGACGCTGGCGTCGGTGACCGTGAAGCGGTGCAGGATTTGCAGCGTCTCGCAAAATGGCCAGTCGCGCACGAGGACCTTGTCCGTATTGACGGCAACCTGTTCGGAAAGATCCGAGACTTCTCGACGCAGCAACGCGACATCGCTTTTGCGCGAAACATAGCCGGTGATGTTCAGCGCGTCGGCGCCCTCGACATGTGCGCCGAGCCGGGCGCAATCAAAGTCGTCCATGATCGACGTCAGTTTTTTCAGCGGGAAACCAGCCAAACCGACCGGGCCTTCCAAGGCCCGTGTGCGCGGTTGGCTGAGCTGTTGATTCTGTTGCGCCAAGCGCGCGTTTTCCTCGGCCAATCCGGCATTCGATTGCGCCAACCCGGCGTTTTCCGCGGCCAACTCGTTATAGTCGGGTGAAACGCCCAAATGCAGGTATGGGGTCACGCCTTGGCCGACAAACATGCCGATCAGCAAACTGGCGGCCATCGCGAAACCGGCGACCGGCGAATGGACAATGCGACCTACCATAGACCGCCGCCGCGGCTGGAACCGCACCACCGTGTCATCGGATGGATCGGTTGCTTCATCGGTTATCTTCGGTGTCGGCGCATCAACGGTTTCGACCGACGCGTCCCGGCCCATGTCTTGTCCGACGCCATTCTTGGCGTAAGCCAAGATGGCGTCATCATGGCCGTCCCAGGCAATCGGTTGCTTGGTCTGTTCATAAAGGCCGTAAATCGCCCGATCGGCTTCCGACATGTCGTCGTCGCCGATAGCGGGGCTCTGGTTCGCGCTGGGTCGGGCATGCACTTCGCCGCTGCGGGCATACGTCAGAATCGACTCATCCCAGGCATCCCACGGGATCGTGTCGCGGCCGCGGTCATACAATTCCAAAACAACGGCCTCGGCTTCATCGACATCGGCGTGACTATCACGCGCCGCGTCCTGGGATTCCTTGGCGAAGCCCAGAATGGCATCGTCAGACTCGTCCCAGTCAATCGGGTCCTGTGTGCTTTCATAAAGACGCAGGATGACGCGGTCTGCCGCTGTCAAATCCTCGTCGTCGCGTTTTGTTTTGTCCTGTGCCATGTCTTGACCATTTAGGAAGCCCGACGCAAATCGGACCGTTTCCAATACTTTCTATTGCGTGCCCAAGACCTTGTTCTTCAGGTGCTGGCGGGCGTAGCGCAATCGCGTTTTCACCGTTTCTCTATTCGTGTTCATGACCTCGGCGATTTCCTCGTAGCTCATGTCACCTTCCAGATGCATCAGAAGCGTGGCCTTTTGCACGTCCGAGAGTTCGTCGATGGCTCTCATCAGAATTTGGGCCTTTTGCTTGTCGCCGTAGATCTCTTCGGGGTTGGCAATATCGATGTTGAACGTGTCCAGGACTTCTTCATCGCCGACCACGGTCTCGTCGAAATCTACGGTTTCGTAGTTTTTGTTCTTCCGATACCAGTCAATGAGTTGATTCTTCGCCAGTTTGTACAAGTAGGTCGTGAACTTTGCCTCCGCTGTGTATTGGCCCGATCGACACGCCCGAACCAGCTTGAACCACGTTTCGTGGGCCAGCTCGTCGCCAACTGCGGGAGATCCGCACTGGCGCGCGAAAAAGCGCCGTAAGCCTTCTCTTCGTCGGCGGTATACCGCCTCGAAAGCACCATCATCGCCCGACAAGTACTGTTTCATCAGATCTTCGTCGGTCAGAGATATGTCCGCTACGGTCATCTCCGCGCCTGGCTGTCTAGTGATCAAAACGGCCATTACACTTCCATAACACGCGTGCCGCGGCAAGAAGGGGTGACCGTTGGCGATGCGTTAACGACAAAAATCCGGCGCGCGATGTCGTTTCGATAATGCATTGATTTTTCTTAAATTTATTTGCAAACCGCAAATTCGCGCCGCCGTCGCGGCGATTTTTTTGCCGTCCGGTGACCCTCATCCATTTCAACCGACGTTTAAAGAAGTGCGCGGGCACGGATCGCGCGGTCGGCCGGTCGAAACGCCAGGCCGAAGACTTAGCGGACAATGGGAGGCAGAAATGGCCAACAATTCAGACTATCAGCGTGCTTTTGCCCGCGAGTTGATTAATTCCATGGGCGTCGACGGCGCTATCTATATTGCCCAGCAGCATCATTGGGACGGCGTTTTGGCCCATTGCCTGCGCGCCCAAGCCGAAGACCGCGTTCAGGCCTGCGCCGCCTAGTCGGTCCCCGGCATCACATCACACTGTCGATAAAACGCGCCGCGTCTTGCGGCGCATATTTCTTTTTTGGCCGTCGACAATGTCCGCGGATCACCAAGTGACAGACAACCGCATGGGGCGCACATAACTCCTGCCGCCCAAATGCGCCCTGCCGCCCAAATGCGCCCCGCCGCCCAAGTGCGCCTTATGACCGGGTCACACATCACACATTTTTTTGTCGGCACCAACCCCGATCGACGCGCTCTCCCGTGACTATAGGTGAGACGTGCCCCGGCCCTGGCGGCGGGGCGCCCGTGTAACAGGTTAGACAACAGGTTTGGCGGTCGGTCCTTGGTTTGAGAGCCGACACCTTAAAGGGAGCGGATTATGACTAGGCTCAAAACAACTTTGATGGCGACGGTGTGGAGCGCGAGCGTGGTTTTCGCCGCGGCCCAGGCTCAAGCCCAAGATGTGAATTATCTTGATGAGAATGCCACCCATTGTGAAATTTTCTCGTCGATCAGCATGGTGATCCCGGGCGACTGTGCCCTCGGTCTCGATGCGCCGGCGGCCAACCCGGCTACCGGTTTGGCGCCGCGCACCCGTGGCATCGTGCGCTACGATACGCCCGGTGGTACCCCGACGCCGGTGGTCCAGGCGACCGTGCCGTCGGCCCCGGCCCCGGCGCCCGTGGCGGCGGTCGAAACGCCGGAGTGGGATGACGTGCAGATCGAGGACGCGGTCGCGGTCGCCGCACCGGCGCCGGTGGTGGCGGTCGAAGTGACCCCGGTTGCCGAAGAGGCGATCGTCGCCGACGCCACGCCCGTGCCGGCTGCCGTCGTCCAACAGGACAAGGACCCAGAGGAATTGGGTGTCGCGCTGCGCGTCGAGTTCGAGTACGACTCGTACCGATTGACCGGTGAAGCTCTTCAGGTCCTGGATCGTGTCGCCGCGGTGCTCAACGATCCCTTGCTGCGCGACAGCATGTTCCTGATCGAGGGACACACCGATGCCGCCGGCCCCGACGCTTACAACGTGACCTTGTCAGAGCGGCGTGCACAGAGCGTGCGTCAGTATCTGGCCCAGGCTCACGGCGTTGACTTCTCGCGCTTGGCCTACATGGGCAAAGGCGAGAGCGAGCTTTACAATCCCACGGATCCGTATGCCGCGATCAACCGTCGTGTCGAGATCCGCAACATCAGTGTGAACACGCCCACCGGCTAATTGCCGCTACCACTCACACCACCAGCGACCACGCCCTTCGCGCTTGCCGCGGAGGGCGTTTTTGCCTGCGCGGTCCGCGCCGCTCCCTTGTTGGCATTCCGCAGGCCAGGTCACACGGGCGGTTGGGCGCAAAACGCATTGTCGGTGATTGTGTTCACTTGTGGCCGGATCAAGCCCGGCCACGACCACTTCTCTTTAGGAACGAGCTCTTTTGGGGATGAGTGCGTTCAACGCGCGCACCGCAGGTCAGCTTCAGACCGCAACACTGCTCTAGGGCTTGTTGAGATTCATCGAGAATTGATGACCGCGGCGCATGCGTGAATCATGGAACAAAAGTTACGATCTGTCTTTTCGCAACGCATGGCGACCGCTTTGAATTCCTTGAGCTTCGCAAAGAAGTTTTCGATCAGGTGGCGCCACTTGTAGATCTCCAGATCAATCTTGAGAGGGGCCAACCTCTGGGGGCGTTGCGAAATGACGATCTGCGCCCCGCGTTCATTCATCTCTTCGATGATCCAGTTGGAATCGAATGCTTTATCGGCCAGCACTGCGTCGAATTCGATGTCTTCGATTAGCGGCGCAACACCGACCGTATCGTAACGGTTTCCCGCCAGCAGGACAAAGCGTACGAGATTTCCCAAGCCATCCGTCAGCGCAAGGATTTTGGTGGTCCAGCCTCCCTTCGACTTGCCGATGGCTTGATTTTGAGTCCCCCTTTTGCGCCGTGTCCGTGGCGGTGGACCGGAACAATGGTGGCGTCGATCATGGCATATTCCATATCAGGGTCATCCGAGACCGCGGCAAAGAGGCGTTCGAAAACGCCCGCCTTCGACCAATCGTCAAACCGCTTGAATACCGTGTTCCACTTGCCGAATTCTTCAGGAAGATCGCGCCAAGGACTGCCCGTCCGCGCCTTCCACAAAACCCCTTCGACAAACAACCGGTTGTTATCACCACTGCGGCCCGGATCAGTCCGCTTGCCTAAGCAATGCGGCTCCATCTTGGCCCATTGATCGTCTGAAAGTACTGTACGCGTCATCAAAGCCCCCAAAAGGAAGCTTGAATCACAAATACAACACCATGGGAATCCTAATTCTCAACAAGCCCTAGTTCAGCTGTTTGCCGAGACCCTTGATGGCATCGTTAATCAACCTGGCGCCACGTTTTTCGTCGACGGTGTTCTCGATCGCATGTGCCGTCGCCGACATGGCGATGTCTACGGTTAAGGACTGAATTTCATCCAGCGCGCGTGCTTCGGCTTGGCCAATCTTGTCTTTGGCCAGCTGCTCCCGGCGCGCGAGTTGGTCGGCGATATGGGTCTTGGCTTCCTCTGATATGCGTGCTGCTTCCTCGCGCGCATGGGTGATGATCGCCTCTGCCTCGGCGGCCGCCTCGCGTTGTTTACGCTGATACTGCGCAAGCAGGTTCTGCGCTTCCTCGCGCAAGCGCACCGCTTCCTCGAGTTCTTGGCGAATGCGTTCGCTGCGGGCATCCAATTGGCCAGTCAGCGCCCGATAGATCTTGGCACCGAAGAAAACGAAAAACAGGACAAACGCGACCGCGACCCAGAATTCCGGACTGCTCAGCATGGTCACCTTTCCTTTTTTCGCGCCGCCATGGCCATCATCATGCTTACTCTTGAACCTTGGCCAGGGCGGCCTTTACTGTCGCGGCGGTTGGTTTCGCGCCAATCAGTTTCTTGGTGGCGTCCGTTACCAATTCAGCCGCGACGCCACGGATTTCAGCCATGGCCTTGGTTTTCGCGTCGGCGATACGGCCCTCCGCGTCCGCGACCATCACATTGAGGCGCGCGGTCAGTTCGTCGTTGCGTTGGGTCGACAGGGCCGCCACCTCTTGTGTTGCGCCCACGGTCACGTCATGCGCTTCGGCGCGCGCCCGGGCGAGCGACGCCTCGTAGGCGGCCAGCACTGATTCAGCTTCTGCTTTTAGGGCCTCGGCACGCTGCAAATCGTTTTCCAAGCGTTGGCGTCGCGCCTGCATAACCTCTTGGATGCGCGGCAACGCGGTGCGCGCCATCAGCACATAAAGCACCACGAAACATACGACCAACCAAAAGATTTGCGGCAGAAATGTCGCGCTATCGAGTTGCGGCACGCGCGCCTCCTACAAGTCGAACCTTAGCCCAACGACCAAGGCGTTCAAAAACGCCGACGGCCAATCAGGTGAACAGAATGAGGAATGCGATCAGCAGCGCGAACAACGCGATCGCTTCGGTCAGCGCGAAGCCCAGCAACACATTGCCAAACACGCGTGACTGTGCGGCCGGGTTACGGGCGACGGCGGATACGAAGCTGCCGAAGATTGTGCCGATACCCACCCCCACGCCAGCAAGCGCTATGGTGGCGAGGCCCGCGCCGATCATTTTGGCGGCGTCAAGTTCCATGGCAAGGGATCCTTTCTGGTCTCACTTTCGGTTTCGATGATCTGAACTAGTGATGCAAATGGATGGCGTCGTTTAGATAGAGGCAGCTCAACACCGCGAACACATAGGCCTGCAAGAACGCGATACCCATTTCCAAGCCGGTCAAGGCGACGATCAGCAAGAGTGGCGCGATGCCCCCGACCAGCCCCAGCGCGATGACGAAGCCGCCGAACACCTTGAGCATTGTGTGGCCGGCCATCATGTTGGCGAAAAGCCTCAGGCTGAGGCTGACCGGGCGGACGAAATAGGACATCACCTCGATCGGCACCAAAATCGCCAACAGCGGTATGGGCACGCCTTCGGGTACGAAAAACGACAGGAATTTCCCGCCGTGTCGGGCGAAGCCGATTAGCGTGACACCGACGAATACCACTGCCGCCATCGTGAAGGTCACGATGATATGGCTGGTATAAGTGAAGCTGTAGGGAATCATGCCAAGCATGTTGCCCATCAAAATGAACACGAATAGTGTAAAGATGAACGGGAAATAGCGGCGGCCCTCGCTGCCCACATTATCGCGAATCATGTTGGCGATAAATTCGTAGGACAGCTCGGCGATCGATTGCCAACGCCCCGGTACCAGGGCGCGGCTACGCACACTGAAGGTAAACAGCAGCGTGGCGACAACAATGCCGATCACCATCCACAACGCGGAATTGGTGAAAGACAAATTTAGATCGCCGAAATGAAGGCTGATCAATTCCTTGATTTCGAACTGCTCCAGCGGGCCGTGCGCTTCACCGCCGTGACCATCCGCCACACCGTGGCCGTCGGCGGGCGCGTGGTCACCGTCAGTCGCTGCAGCGCCTGACTCCGGATGCTCGTTTTGCTGTTCGTCTGCCACGCGCTGTTGCTTCCTTCGTCCGACGCATTATCTGCGGTCTGAGTCTTCGTCTTGCGTGCCCGACTGGCTTTCCGCCGGTTGACCGAATCCCGCCCGCATGATCGCCCGATACGTATTAAGGGCGCCCGCGCCGGCGCCCAAAAAGAAAAACACAATGAACATGAACGGTTTTGTCCCCAACCAATGGTCGAGCACATAACCGAAACCCAGCCCGACAGCGACTCCCGCGACCATTTCGACACCGACTCGCAATGCCATGCTCAAAGGCGTTGCGCTCCGGCCGACCGCCGGCCCCCGCGATGGGGGCGGTGCCGTCGCGGTGCGCAAACGTTTCAGCCGTTCGCCGAGTGTGGCAAGCTTATCCGACTCGGAATTCCTTGGATCCGAAGGGTCTGGACTGTCTGGCCGAGGTCGGCTATCCGGCATGAAGGCCGCGCACCATTGGGCCACGATGGGTACCATCGAAAGGCGGCCGCACGATACGCATTGCAGGAAACCCTGTCAAGACCGCGGCTTAACAATTAAATATATGTTATGTAAGGGTTTTTCGAAATTCGTGCGGACCGGTTCTATTCCGCAGCTTGCAAATGCTCGGCATCGCCCAAATCAACCGAAACCAATTTGGAGATGCCGCGCTCGCTCATGGTCACCCCGAACAGGCGATCAACCCGGGCCATGGTCAGCCGATGATGTGTGATCACCAAAAAACGGGTCTGGGCGCTGTGGGCGATTTCGGTCAAAAGGTCGCAAAACCGATCGACGTTTGAATCGTCAAGCGGTGCGTCAACCTCGTCCAACACGCAGATCGGGGCCGGCTTGGTTAGAAATACGGCAAACAACAAAGACAGGGCCGCCAAGGCTTTTTCACCGCCCGATAGCAGCGACAGGTTCTGCAGTCGCTTGCCGGGTGGGCTGGCAAGGATTTCCAATCCGGCCTGCAAAGGATCCTCGTCGCCGACCAGCGACAAGTGGGCGCGGCCGCCGCCGAACAAGCGCACGAACAGTGGCTGGAAATGGGCATTGACTTTGTCAAAGGCATCCAGCAAACGCTGACGGCCTTCACGGTTCAATGAGCCGATGGCGGCGCGCAATCGTGTAATCGCCGCGATCAGGTCGGCGCGTTCCGTTTCCAAGCCGTCGATGCGTTCGCCCAGCTCGCGGGCTTCTTCTTCGGCGCGCAAGTTCACGGCGCCCATGCCGTCACGCTCCGCCATGAGCCGACTTAGCCGCCGATCAATATCTTCGATCGATGGCAAATCCTCGGCTGCGGCAATTTCCGCAATGGCCAAGGCTTGGTCCGGCGCACAGTCGAGTCGCTCGCGGAGCCGTTGGACCTCGACATCACGCAAGCTTGTCGCCTGTTCCAGCCGACCGTCGGTGCGCGCTTTTGTTTCACGGCCGGCGGCCAAAGCTTCGTTTGCCGACCTTAGCGCGCGATCACACTCGGCCGCGTGCGCCTCGGCCCGCGCCAAAACATCGGCCGCCTTGCCGTGCAGATCTTCGACTTGTTCCATCTTGTCGAACAAGACTTGCCGTTCGGCGTCGATCTTGGTCGGCTCGGCGCTCAAGCGCGCCAGCTCAACCGCCATGTTGTCACGGCGCTCACCCAGCGCCGTAAGGCGGTTGCCGGCGCCATCGCGGCGTCGCGCCCAGTCACTGGTCTCGCGCGCGATATCGTCGAGTCGGTGCCGTCGGGTGTTGGCCTCGCCAGTAAGGCGATCATGGTTGCGCGCCAACTCGTCCCGGGTGGCGCGGGCGGCAGCCAGGCGCGCACGCGCGGCATCACGCGGCTCGCGGACATGATCCGGGTCGGGAAGAGAGGCGAGCGCGTGCTCGGCCGCATCCAACTGTTCGACGTGCTCATGCTGGTCGGCCCGCAACTGCACCAGTGAGTCCGTCAATGTGTCGAGGCGTGATTGGTTCTTGGCGTGAGTTTCCGCCGCGGCACTGTGTCGCTCCGTGGCATGATCCAAGGCTCGCTGCGCTTCGGCATAGCGTTTGCGGGCGGCCGCTTCCGCCGCGCGTGCGCCCTCACATGCTTGTCGGGCGTCGGTCAGCGCGCCATTGCGCGCCGTCAAATCCGCTTCGGCGGTGGCCAACGCGGCGTCGCTTTCCGTCACCATGTCTTTGAGATCAGCCAGTCGATTGCGCTGTTTGAGTCGCGCGGCGGCGGCGCTGGGCACGTCTCCCTGAACCACCAGGCCATCCCAACGCCACAGCCGACCGTCCCCGCTGACCAAGCGTTGGCCCTGGTGAAGGTCACGTTGCAGCGCGAAGCCATCGTCGGCGGCGATTACGCCAATTTGCGAAAGCCGGCGCTGCAATGATGCCGGGCCATTCACAAATTTCGTCATTGGCGTGGTGCCTGCCGGCAAGGGCGGTAGCGTTTCCGCCGCACCCAGGTCGCGCCAAAAGATCGGCATGTTACCGTCGTCGTCGGCCGCGGCGAGGTCGTCGCCGAGCGCCGTACCGAGCGCGGTCTCGTAACCGGCGGCGACGGTCAGTTGGTCCAGTATCGGCGCGACATCCGTGCCAATTTGCTCAGCTGACGCCAGCAAATCCTCTAACGCCGCGACTTCGGCGGCGAGTCGCGCGTGCCGCGCCTGGGCGTCATCGAACTGGTCCCGCGCCAGTCGCTGCGCCGTTTCGGCGTGGTCGCGACCATGTTCGGCCGTGCTGCTGTCGGCTTGCGCCTGATCAAAGTACGCGCGCGCCGCGGCAACGGCGGCACGCGCGTCTTCCTGGTCTTGCAGCGCCTGTTGCGCCTCGTCATTTGGCGTATCGGTAAGCGCGCGCAATTGTGCACATTGCTGTTCCAATTCGGCCAACCGCGAACGTATTGCCGCAGCGCGGCGCGACAAGTCTTCCACGCGGCGCGCACTTGCGGCGCGCTCGGCTTCCGTCTTTGAGACGATATCGGTATGACGCGCGGCCTCGTGTTCCAGCGTTTCGATATTGTGGTTGGCGGTTTGTAGTGCCGCCGCGCTATCCGCCAAGCTGGCGGCCTCGCCGTCTTGGTCCTGACGCAAGGCCCGTGCTTCACCGTCCATCCGCGCCGTTGCTTCGATCGCGTCTTCGCGCAGGCTTTCTTCGCGGGCGATGTCGCCGTCGATTTGTGCCGACTGCCGTTTGATCGAGTCAATTTCCTGCTGCACGCGTTGAATGCGATCGTCCAGCCGTTCACGGGCCAGGTTTAGATGATGCACGGCCGCGCCGGCCTCCGCCTCGGCCTGGCGCAAACCCGGCAACGCGGCCGCGGCCTCAGCCTGGGCTGCGGCGCAGCCCGCGGCCCGGCGCGTGCAGTCCGTCAACGCCTCGGTGGCCGATTCCGACTCGGCGCTGGCGATTTCGACCGCGGACTCCGTTTCTTGCCATTGATGGAACAACTTGGCCGCTTCGGCTTTGCGAATACGGTCATTGATCGAGCGATAACGCGCGGCCTGCCGGGCCTGTTTTTTCAACCCCTGAAGTTGCGATTGCAAGGTGCCGATCAAGTCTTCCAGCCGCTGCAAATTGCCTTCGGCGGCATTCATGCGCAGTTCGGCTTCGTGACGGCGGGTGTGTAGGCCCGTGATGCCGGCGGCTTCTTCCAACAGATGCCGACGTTGGGTGGGCTTGGCGCCGATAATGGCGCCGATTTGGCCCTGGCTGACCAAGCTGGTCGAGCGCGCCCCCGACTGGGCGTCCGCAAACAGCAACTGGACATCGCGGGCGCGCGCGTCCTTGCCATTGATGCGGTACACGGATCCCGAGTGCCGTTCAATCCGGCGCGAGACATCGATGTCTTCCGCGGTATTGTATGGCCCGCTGGCATCAAGCTTATCGTTGCGCAAACTCAGCGCGACTTCGGCGACATTGCGTGCCGGACGAAACGCGGTGCCGCCAAATATGACATCGTCCATTTCGCCGCCACGCATTTGCTTGGCGGAGTTCTCTCCCATGACCCAGCGCAGCGCTTCGACCAAATTGGACTTGCCGCAGCCATTCGGTCCGACAACGCCGGTCAAGCCAGGCAGGATCAGCAGCTCAGTGGGGTCGACGAAAGATTTGAACCCGGTCAGCCGGAGGCGGGTGAATTGCACGGATGGGTTCCCTAAACGACCCCACCAGGCGCGCGCCGAGCCCGTGCCGGCGGCTTGTCTGCGAAAGACCGCGTGGGCCTCAGATTGGTCTTGTTCGGCCCCATATCTGCTTTGTTACGCACGCCGCCCTTCCCCCGTGGATCGACCGAGGCTCATCTATATATGGATGTGAGCCCAGGTCAAACCACAAAATAAGGGCGGATCCCGCGCTTCGTACTTGACATTGCGACCAAGCCACAGCGGCACGGGAACCACGATATGTAGTGGCCAAGGGGCGGCCCCCTATTGAGCCGCCGCTTCGATCCGCTCGGTTAAATCGTCTTTTGACGGAATGCCACTGATGGTTTCGTCGTTGATGACGAAGCTCGGTGTCGACTTGATGTCATGCGCGTTCTGACCGTCGAGCCGAATTTTCAGGATCTCGTCCTGCAGGGATTCATTGGCCATGCAGGCTTCGAAAGCCTCTTTGCTCACCCCGCCCATGTTGGCGATTTTCGCCAATTCGGCTTTCGGATCATCAGCAAAAGCCCATTTGCGCTGGCGCTTGAACATCAACTCAAGGAACGGGAAATATTTGTCACGATCGGTGCAGTGCGCCAATTGCGCCCCCCAAAGGGCCGGTGCATTGAGCGGAAAGTCACGATAGATCAAATTGGCCTCGCCGGTGTCGATGAAAGTCTCTTTCACCCACGGCATCATGTCATTGTGGAAATCGGCACAATGGGGGCAACTGAGCGATGCATATTCGATGATTGTGACCGGTGCATTGGGGTCGCCCAGCATAGGGTCCTGGTGTGCGGTGGTCCGCACGGCGACATCGGCCGTCACCTGGTCTTCCGCCGTCGCCGACCAGCCCAAGCCCGCTGTCAGCAATACGCCAATGCACAACGCCGCGAGATACCGGGTCGCGTGGTGCTTTGCCCCATTCTTGTCCAGAGCTGAGATCATGGCGTTTCCTTTCTGCGCGCGACCGATGCGTTGGCGCGTGATTTTGGCGAACTTTCCCTTGATAGCTAGGGAATAAGCGGCGACGGCGCAAGGGTTGTTGTTTACGGCAGAGATAAAGCGCCCTGTCAGTGACGGCGGTCGCCTTTCGGCCGCGCCAGAACGGCCTTGCCCAGATCGGTCAACGCGTCCTTGAGGGGGCCGTCGTCCATATCGGCCAGTGTTGCGCGCAAACGCGCGGAATCATACCGTGCGGGCGCCTCGGTCGCCGCCGGCTTGGCGGTGGGGCGAATGATCGGGCCCTGACGCAATGCCAACTTCTTGACCGCGCGGAATCCGAAATATGTGGCAATACGGTCCAGCAAGACCGGTTCCAAATGCTGAAGCTCGAGCGCGAAACCACTATTGACGCGAATCGCCAACGTGCCGTTGCGCCGCAGGCGTTCGGGGCAGCTTTGGCGGGCAAGCAAAGGGCCGACGATCTGTGGCCAGTCGGTCAGGATCGCCGCCTCGTAGAACCCCCGCGAATCGAATGCGGATTGGGCGATATCGCTGACCATTGCGCCTAGCGGTTTGATCTTACCGCGCTTGGACCGTCCTATCGCCATGGGCCGCATATCACCAATATATTCTGCTTGCGCGTCGAACTGATTGTCGCGCGCAGCTGATACTGCCAGAGTGGCGCACCGCGCGCGAACGGTAACATGCCATGTCGATAACTTCCGCAGTGGGACCAGAGGCGACCATGATTTTGGCATGGTACGACCGTGCGCACCGCAAGCTGCCCTGGCGGGCGCCGCCCGGCCGAAGGGCCCAGCCATATCATGTCTGGCTCAGCGAAATTATGCTGCAGCAAACAACTGTTGCCGCGGTCCAACCCTATTACAGAGTTTTCTTGAACCGGTGGCCGACCGTTGCGGCGCTTGCCGCCGCAGACCTCGATTCGGTTCTCGCCGCGTGGGCCGGGCTCGGCTACTACGCGCGGGCGCGCAACTTGCACCGTTGCGCGCAGGTTGTTGCCGAGCAACACAAAGGCCGGTTTCCGCGCGATGAGGCGGCATTGCGCGCGTTGCCGGGGATCGGCCCCTACACGGCGGCGGCGATTGCGGCCATCGCTTTCGATCAGTGGGCCGTGGTGGTCGACGGCAATGTCGAACGGGTGATGGCGCGCCTGCACCATGTCGAGACTCCATTGCCGGATGCCAAGCGCATGCTGCGTGACTATGCGGCCATGTTGACGCCGGAAGCGCGTCCCGGCGACTACGCCCAAGCGGTGATGGACTTGGGCGCGACGATTTGCACGCCGCGCAATCCAAAATGCGATCTGTGTCCGTGGCGACCCGGCTGCGTTGCGGCCCGGCGCGGCGATGCCACCGACTTGCCGAAGCGGCGCCCGAAAGCCGCGCGCCCGACGCGTTATGGCGTGGTGTTTTGGTTGACCCGGGGCGACGGTGCCGTATGTCTGCGCCGCCGCCCCGCCGATGGCCTGTTGGGCGCCATGATGGAGGTGCCGTCAACGCCGTGGCGGGAAACCCCGTGGTCGTTTGCGGCGGCACGTTCGCTGGCACCGACCCGGGCAAGCTGGCGGGCGGTGGACGGGCTGGTGCGCCACGGTTTCACCCATTTCGCGCTCGAACTTTCAATGGTCGCGGCGACCACGAAGCGGGGTGACCTCGATGGGGTCTGGTGCTTGCCCGATCAGTTCGGCTCTCAGGCACTGCCGAGTGTCATGCGCAAGGTGATTGCGCACGGCTTGGCGGAGATGTCGCGCGACTAGCGCATCTCTGCGCGCACCTGCTGGCGCAAATGGTCGATCGGGGCGGGCCCGGCGTGGCCGTCGAACATCCAAAACGACCAGCCGTTGCAGGTCGGCGCACCCTGTAATTGGGCGGCGACACTGTGGATCGAGCCGCTATGGTCGCCGGAAACCAGCGAGCCGTCGGCGCGCACCCGGGCGGTGAAACGCCGCGTTTGGTCAAACAGCACGGTACCCGGTTTGAGCATGCCGCGCTCAACCAGCGTGCCGAAAGGCACCCGTGGCAGTTGACGCTTTGACGGTGTGACCGCGACCTCGCCATCGCTGCCGGGCTGTACGACGGTAATGCGCGTCGCGGCTTGGCGCGCGTATTCGGGATCGCGTTCGATACCGACATAGTGGCGCCCCAAGCGCTTGGCCACGGCGCCGGTGGTGCCGGTGCCGAAGAACGGGTCCAGAACCACGTCGCCGACATTGCTGGTCGACAATAGAACCCGGAACAACAGTGCCTCCGGCTTTTGGGTGGCGTGCACCTTTTTGCCGTTTTCGCGCAAACGCTCACCGCCTGAGCAGATCGGCACCAACCAGTCGGATCGCATCTGCACGCCTTCGTTGAGCGCCTTCATGGCGTCGTAGTTGAAGGTGTAGCGAGACTGGCCTTCGTTCTTGGCGCACCAGATCAAGGTCTCGTGGGCATTGGTGAAACGGCGACCGCGAAAATTTGGCATCGGATTGGTTTTGCGCCAGATCACGTCATTCAGGATCCAATAGCCGAGGTCCTGCAAAACGGCACCGATTCGGTAGATGTTGTGGTAGCTGCCGATAACCCACAGCGCGCCGGTGTCCTTCAGCACGCGCCGCGCGGCGCCCAACCAGGCGCGCGTGAATGCGTCATAGTCATCAAAGCTGGCAAACTTGTCCCACGCGTCGTTGACACCGTCGACCACCGAATTGTTCGGGCGCCGCAGGTCTTGGCGCAATTGCAAATTATACGGCGGATCAGCGAAAATCAGGTCAACCGAACATGGCGGCAGCGTTGCCATCTGTTCGATGCAGTCGCCGACTAGGATGCGATCGCGGGGCGTTTCATCGCGCGTTGGGGCGCGCAAGCGTCGGGCAGCGTTCTTGGTTGTCATGGAGTTGCTGCGCTTGGTCAAACCAAGGCCTCGAGAGTGGGCGGGTAATTGCTTGAATCATAAATCAATATGGAACTAACGCAAGGGCTCGCAAGGACGGGCACAGCGGGGCTGCGTCGCGCGTGCGCGGCCAACCGGCCGACCGCCGGCGGATAACCCGCCGACCACACCCGGGCAGATCGGAGAGATGGCTGAGACCGAACATGATTACGCCTATGACGATCGCTTTGCGGCGATGGCCGAACTGGTTTGGGGGCCGGGACTTCTGTCGGGCGCGGCGGCGACTTACCGGCGCTTGTTTGACGGCGTGGCAACGCGCGGTTGTCGAATCCTGGATATCGGTTGTGGGCTCGGCGGCGCCGATATCATGTTGATTCGCGAGTGTGGCTGCGCGGCATGTCACTGGGCTTGAGGTCAACTCGGCATTGATTGCGCGCGCGACAGCCCTGGCGGATGCCGCGGGCGTGGCGGACAGAATAACTTATCGGCTAGTGTCGCCCGGACCGTTACCGCTACCGGATCAGAGCTTTGATGTCGCGTTTAGCAAGGGTGTTCTGATCCACATAGCCGACGAAACGGCGTTCTTCACTGAGGCGCTTCGAGCCTTGTGCCCCGGGGGTCGATATTTGGCTTCGGATTGGACGGATGGCGATACCGGTGGCGATAGCCCGGAAATGTTGGCTTTGCGGGCGGCTTTTGGTGGTCCGGTCGCGCTGCGCACGGCCGCCGATCGGCATCGGGACTTGGTCGCGGCCGGATTTACCGATGTCACGTTTTGGGTCGATCCCCACGCGGCGGGTGTCGCGCGACGCGAGCACGCGCAAATGACCGGGCCGTTGCGGTCGGCATTGGTTGGTCTGCTGGGGCCGGAACGCTATCGCCACGAGTGTCATCTTTGGCAACTGACCGTCACGGCGTTCGAAAGCGGCGCGCTTCTCAACGGCAGATTTCAAGCTCGCAAACCGGATTGAGCGGTTGGCGCTTTACGGTTCGCCCTCGCGCAAAGCGCGGACCGGCCGAAAGCTCTGCCGATGATGGGGGGTGGCGCCCTGGGCCCTAAGCGCGGCGATATGCTCGCGCGTGCCATAGCCGGCATTGTGTTCCCAGCCGTAGCCCGGAAACGCCTGGGAAAGTTCCGTCATGATACGGTCGCGCGTTACTTTGGCGATGATCGAAGCCGCAGCGATTGACAGCGAGCGGCCGTCGCCGCCTACGATGGTTGTCACCGGCACCAGCAATGTCGGCGCCCGATTGCCATCAACCAAGACGTGATCTGGCCGCCGACGAAGGCGCGCAACAGCTCGTTCCATGGCCAACAGTGTCGCACGCAAAATGTTCGCCTGGTCGATTTCGGTCACTGTCGCGAGCCCGATTCCGACGTCGGCGGTGGCCCGGATTCGGCTGTATAGAACGCGCCGTTGCGCCGCTGACAGCTGTTTGGAATCATTCAATCCGGCCGGCCAGTCGTGCTCGGCCAGCACCACCGCGGCGGCAATAACCGGCCCCGCCAATGGTCCGCGTCCGGCTTCGTCGACACCGCACACCCGGCCGCCGATCGCGGATTCCAAGCTATAGGTTGGCGCGTCTCGATCGCTGGTCACAATGTGGTGCAGTATAGCCCTATCTCTGACCCCTGTCAGAGACATAATTATTGTGCCAAGTTTTTATTCGATGTTCAAAACAGCGATAGCTGTGGACCCGGCACCTTAAACAATCCGGTTTCCAGGGCGAAATCGCGGCGGTCCATGCCATGGCGCCGTGCCGCGGCCGCGAAACGCTTGCGGATCATCTCAGCATAGGGGCCCTGACCGGTTTGCCGAAGCCCGAAGCGGGAATCGTAAAGTTGGCCTTGGTGGCTGTCCCGCATCAATGCCAAAACCCGCCGGGCGCGGTCTGGCGTGTGGGCCGCGAGCCATTCAGTGAACAAAGTCTTCAATTCGAGTGGCAAACGCAACAAAACATAGTTGGCTTCCGATGCGCCGGCCTCGGCCGCCGCCGCGACCACAGTTTCTATCTCGGGGTCGTTCAGGCCCGGAATAATCGGCGCCATCATGACCCCGGTTGGAATACCAGACTTGTGCAGCGCCGCCAGCGTTTTCAGCCGTTTGGCCGGGGTCGCCGCGCGTGGCTCCAAACGGCGCGCCAAGCCGCGATCCACTGTGGTCACCGAAAGCATGACTTTGACCAGATTTTGCGCGGCCATGGGCGCCAATATGTCAATGTCGCGGGTCACCAATGCCGATTTGGTGATAATCGCGACGGGGTGATTGTGCGCCGCCAGCACTTCCAAAATGCGGCGCGTCACTTGTTCCTCGCGCTCGATCGGTTGATAGGCGTCCGTATTGACCCCCAACGCGATGACAGCGCAGCGATATTTGTGGTGCGCCAGCTCTCGGCGCAATATTGCCGCGGCGTCGCGTTTGGCGAACAGGCGGGTTTCGAAGTCCAAACCGGGCGACAGTCCCAGATAGGCATGGGTCGGCCGCGCGAAACAATAGGCGCAGCCATGCTCGCAGCCCCGATAGGGATTGATCGATTGGTCGAAACCCACGTCAGGGGAATCATTGCGGGTAATGACGCGGCGGCTGTGATCCGTTTGCACGGTGGTGCGGGGCCGTGGCGCCAATTCCTCAGGCGGCCGCCAGCCATCGTCAAACGCCTGCCTTTGTTCGCGTTCAAACCGGCCGGATCGGTTGCTCGTTGCGCCGCGACCTTTGGTCGGCTGTACGGATGGAATTCTTTCCATAAAATTATGCTACATGATGGAACGAACAAATCAAGAACATTCGGCAAAATCGACCGCGCCATCCATCGGTGCGGTTATCCCGACATGGCAGGCGGCGACCGCAATTGTCGCGACCCTTGAAGCGCTGCGTGGCGGCGTGACAGATATGGTCGTCGTTGACGGCGGGTCAGACGACGGGACGCCAGAGATAGCCGCGCGGCAAGGTGTTCGCGTGGTCGCCGCGGCGCGCGGCCGTGGTCGCCAGCTTGGCGCCGGGGCGGCCGCCGTAGCCGGCGATTGGTTGTTGTTCATCCACGCCGACACGGTGCTGGAGCCGGATTGGGTGCACAGCGCGCATCAGTTTTGTCGGCAACAGGAAAATCAAACCCGCGCCGCCGCGTTTCGCTTTGCCACCGACCTGTCAGGTGCCGGCGCGCGCTGGCTCGAGCGTTATGTCGCGTGGCGGTGTGGCTTTTTTGGGCTCGCTTACGGTGATCAAGGCTTGCTGATTCACAGAGAGTTTTACAATCAGCTTGGTGGCTACGCGCCGATGCCGATCATGGAGGACGTCGATTTGGTTCGAAGAATCGGCAAGCGCCGTCTGCAAATGCTGTCGGCGGCCGCCGTGACCTCAGGCCGGCGTTACCAGAAAGCCGGTGTCTGCGCCCGTGGCGCGCGAAATTTGGCCTGTCTCATCGGTTATTTCTTGGGTGTGCCAACAACCGCTCTGGCGCGGCTCTACGGGTCATGACGCGTCGCGTGTTGGTCATCTTCTTGAAAGCGCCACGCATGGGCGCGGTGAAAACGCGGCTTGCGCGGGACATCGGTCGCACCGCGGCGTGGCGTTGGTACCGAAACAACAGTGCCCGGACAGTGCATCGGCTTGCCAGGGACCCGCGATGGCGGAGCATCTTGGCCGTGACACCGGACCGGTTCGCGCGACGCGGCCGTTTCTGGCCCGGTGGGCTGGCGCGTGTTGGGCAGGGGGCCGGCGATTTGGGCGCGCGAATGGCGCGCCCGTTTTGGCGCATATTCGCTGGTTGTCGGGGCACGCGCGTGGTTCTGATCGGCGGCGACATTCCGGGCATAACGCGAAGCCACATCATGGTGGCGTTCCGGGCGCTTGACGATGCCGACGCGGTTTTTGGCCCGGCGCGCGACGGCGGATTTTGGCTGGTCGGTTTGCGGCCGCGTGCGTTGACGGTGCGGCCGTTTCAAAATGTCCGTTGGTCTCACGCCCGCGTGTTGACCAACGTCATCGACAATCTCGGCGCAGATTGCCGGATTCGGTATGTTGCCACGCTGCACGATGTTGACGACGGCACCGATTGGCACTGCAGTCTAGGTTAGCTGTTCCTGCAAGCGCGGCATCAGCTCGACGAAATTGCATGGCCGGTAGCGGCTGTCTAGCTGATGCACCAGAATCTCGTCCCAGCCATCGCGACACGCGCCCGGGGAGCCGGGCAGGGCAAACAGATATGTGCCGCCGGCAACACCGGCGGTGGCACGCGATTGGATGGTTGACGTGCCAATCTTCTGAAATGAGAGCATGCGAAATAACTCACCGAAACCTTCAATGGATTTCTCGTACATGCTCTCAAACGCTTCGGGTGTCACATCGCGCCCCGTCACGCCCGTGCCACCGGTGGCAATCACCACGTCGACCGCCTGATTCTCGATCCAATTTTTGAGCTGCGCACAGATTGCCGCCTGTTCGTCACGGACAATGGCACGGTCAGCCAGCTTGTGACCGGCGGCAACGACCCTTTTGGCAAGCAGATCGCCAGATTTGTCATCGCCCGACGTGCGCGTATCCGAAACAGTCAGGACCGCGATATGAATCGGCAGAAACCGCCGTGATTCGTCAATTCCCGCCATTTTGCGCCATCGTCGTCCGGTTATCGAGGCTGCTGTAGCGTGGCCAGCCGCCGCCCGCCAAAGCATCCAGTGATACCGTCGACTGCCCGAAACGATCACGATAGGCCCACAAATTGGTCAAGACCCGACGCACATATCGCCGCGTTTCGGCCAGTGGGATGCTTTCCAAGAACATCAGCGGATCGCCCCCATCAGCAATCGTTGCGCGCCATTTGCCGAGGGTTCCGGGTCCGCCATTATAGGCGGCCAGCAGATAGATCAGATTGTCGCCAATTTCCGGATGATCGAGAAGATAGCGGACGTATTTTTGGCCGAGACTCAGATTGAGCTCCGGCGCAAAAAGCTTGTCGGCCTGTGCACCGCGATAGTCACCGCCATCGTCGATATAGCTTGCGGTACGCGGCATAATCTGCATCAGACCACGCGCGCCGCGACGACTTTTGGCGTCCGGATCAAAGCCCGATTCCTGCCGGATCACCGCCAAAACCAATGCCTTGTCGACGTCGAAACCTTTCTCCGGTGTCCACTGCGGTACCGGATACAAGGCTTGGTCGCGACCGACGGGTGTGTGTGCTGGCAGCATGCTGCCGATACGAATTTCGACCGCCGGCAGTTGTAGAAGCTCGGCAAGCTTCAGCAAGGCGGGGCCGTGTTCGCGGCCAAGCTGCGGATAAAGGCGCCGCAATTCTTGTGCTGCCAAACCGTGCCTGCCGATTTCGCTGAGCGCGACCGCGCGTCGGGTCGCATCCAGATCGCGCACCGCAGCCAAAGGATCACTGGCGTGCAGGGTCGGCGCCCAATCGAACGCGGTCGTCTTGCCCAGTGCCCGCCGCGCGATCATGCCGTAGAAAGTGCGGGTATGGCCGGCGGCGACTTCCAGCATGTCGCTGGCCAAGGCCGGCTGGCCACGGACCGCGGCGGCGCGCGCAGCCCAATAGGCGGCGCCACTTACCAGCCAGGCATTGTCGGCGCCGGATCGTGCGGCGGCCTGGAAATGGCGCGCGGCACCGTCGATGTCGCCCAAACGCCATGTCGCCAGGCCGGCGGTCCAATGACCATATGCAGCCACGGGTCCGTCGCGGGAAATCGCACCCTCGGCCAGATGTCGGGCCCTGTTTGGCTGACCGGCGGCCAAGAAACCGTGGCTGACTTCGGCCTGCAAGACAGACCGCGCCAGAGGTGTGGCGTGCCGGCGAAATTCGGGACGTCTCAGAATCTCGACCGCCGCGTCGAGTGTACCGCGGCGCACGCAGGCGCGGATTTCACGGGCCAGTGTGCGAATGATTTCGCGGCGTCGTGGCTCCAAGTCGCGCGGCGCCAATGCCGCAAGCGACGGCCCATGATTGTCGCCGATGCCGCCAAGATAGCCCGAATTGGGCTTTTGCGGTGCTGGCGATTCGCTCGGCTTGCGTTTCAGCGCCAACCTGTAGACGCGGCGCGCGCCGGGCAAATCGCTGTATTTGTCGAGCCAGCCGGCAAGTTCCGCAAACGACGAACGGTAGGCGGTTGGGTGCATATAGCGTTGAAAGGCAACATGCCCCATCAGCACCGGGTCGGATATTTGGTCGATCAACTGATCCGCGGCCCGCCATCGACCATCATGCTGCAGCGCGAACAAGGCCTCGTACAAACGCCGGTCTTGAAGATTGAGAACGCCGCGTAATTTCTCGTTACCGGTGGTCGACGCGTCCGGCACTTGCCAGTCGACCATCAAATCTTGGGCGCCAACGCGCGCAGCCGCGGCGCCAACAGCGTCCGACGCGGTGAGCCAAGACGGAGCAATCGTGTTTTCCGCAAGCGCCGACCCGTGGGCCAGAATCACCAAAGGCAGCACGGCTGCCATCTGTGACAAATTCAGTAATTTTCGGCGACTTTTCGACATATACGGCAGACTTGCACGTCACTCTTGGCGATATGCTGGCGATATGTGGGCCAACGCGCCGGGCAGGATACATTTTGACCGGGCAATCATACAAATGGCGCGGAAAAAGGAAATCCCGTGAATATCTCAGAAACATATGGTGGGCCAGGCCCGGCGCCCTCTGATCTGCCCACAAAAAGTATAAATACTAAAGTTTTCATATTGTTAAGGCACGTCAAGTCGGCTCTTGATCGCCAGCAAATCACGCCACGCGTCTCTTTTTTGTCCCGGCTGTCGCAGCAAATAGGCCGGGTGGTAGATGGCGATCGCGGGAATTGGCGCGGCGCCATCTGGGCCGTCTTCGTCGGCCGTGAAATTGTGCCAACGGCCACGCAAGCGCGTTATGCCTTCTTTTCTTTTGAGCAAGGTTTTCGCGGCGATCCCGCCGACGAAGACGAGCACGCGCGGCTTGATCAATGCAACATGGCGGCGCACAAAGGGCAGGCACAGGGTGATCTCCTCCGGCGTCGGATTGCGATTTCCCGGTGGTCGCCAAAACAACATGTTGGTGATGTAGGCTGTTGTGCGGTCACGCTCGATCGTGCCCAGCATCAGGTCAAGCAGGCGTCCGGCGGCGCCGACGAAGGGCAGGCCGCGACGATCTTCTTCGGCCCCCGGCGCTTCGCCGACGAGCATCAAGTCCGAATTCGGATTGCCATCAGCGATCACCGTGTTGGCGGCTGTGCTTTTCAGCGCACAGCCATCGTAATCGCGAATCGCCTGCAACAATGCATCAAGCGAATGACAAGCCGCGGCGAGACCGTGGGCATCGGCGACAAGGGGTTGTGGGCGGGGTGTTGGCCTGTCGCGGGGCGTGCCGGATCGATGTACGGGCGCTGGCGACGCACGGTCTTGTGGTGGCGCTGGGCCCGGTTTTGGTGCTTGCGGCGCGCCGTCGGCAAGCGCTTGCGGCGCGGTCGCGAACCGGTTGCGGGGATGTCGTCCAGTGGCTTCGTCGGCGCCGGCGTCAAGCTGCCATTTCAAGGTGGCGCGCAGCGCCGACCGACTGGCTTGGTCGGTCACGACAGGGCACGTGGGTGCGCGCGACTCATGTCGCCGGGTTGTATCTAGATTTGTCGGTATGGGATTGGGCGCCCGCCGGCGTCCTTGACCAAAGCGCCGGACTCATCTTGGGCGGCGATGTAACGGCCATGGCCAACATGCGATCCGACATACAACACCGGTTTCACTTTTTTGCCATTATGGGTCTTTTCCTGTGATTGCCGCGACCGTCGCGCTGGATTGTTCTTGCTTGCCATGGTCAAATGCTCCTGCTTCTAGGCGATATTGCTACCCCTCGGCGGCGGGGTGTGGACGGGTCGTGGGCGCCGGGCCACGTGCGCGACACCAAGTGCAGATTGGGTCCTCAATCGGCGGCGATGCGTCCTATATATGAGGACAAGGGAGTTTGCGCACCGACGATTGCAACTTCTTGTACCGTGACGTTTTGTGACATCGGATCGCATACGTCAACAGGGATACCGCAGTCGTCGTGGCGATCAGTGTAGTGCAGCGTGAGGCAATGGTGTTGGTTCGAGACGATAGTCCTGTCGCATCACAACGATCAGACGATGCCCGTCGCAAACAGGGACGACGACGGCGGCAAACGACCTTTTGTCTGGGCATTGCCATCATTGTCGGTGCTTGCAGTGGTGCGCCGACCCGGCCAGAGGTTCAGTCAATCGCCAGCGCCTCCGACATCGCGGTAGGTGCTGGTGCGGAACTTCTCGCGACCAGCGACGAATCACCATCGGCATTGGGCAGCTACCTGGCCGCGCGCCATGCCCAAAAGAACAATGATGCCGATGCGGCCGCCGAGTTTTTTGCCCGCGCGCTAATTGAGGATCCGGGAAATCTGGAGCTCCTGCGCAACGCTATGGTGTCTGCTTTGGCATCTGGCCAGATCGATAAAGGGCTCAAATACGCGTCCCGCTACTATGACATTGAAAAGAACGCGCCCATCGCGACCTTGGCGTTGGCGTCGCGCGATGTCGCACAGTCCGAATTTATCGGTGCCATGAGTTGGTTGGAGGCGACCGAAAAGAACGGCTACAACCGCTATTTCGTGCCGCTGTTGGAAGCATGGGTGCTGACCGGACAAAAACGGCCGGAGCTTGTTGCCGAACGGCTTGAATCTCTTGAGGAGTTTTCCGCGGCCGCCACCCAGCATGCCTACCATGTCGGCTTGATTTCGGATTTGCTGGATGATCCGGTGCAGGCCGAGACCGGTTATGCGAGCGCGGTCGGCGCGCGCCAAGGCGGGGCATTGCGTTCGGTTTTGGCCGCCGGGCGTTTTTACGAGCGTGCCGATCGTGCGGACGAGGCGCGCGCTTTGTACGACGTGTTCCAGGACGAGAATCCGGAAACACTGTTTCTTGAAACGGCGCTGCGGCGGCTTGCGACGGGCGCCACACCCGATCGTTTGGTGTCGGACGCGCGAGCCGGATTTGCCGAGGCGCTGCATGGTGCCGCGACGGCGTTCTTCCAGGACAACGCATTCCAATTGTCACAGGTCTATGCGGCACTGGCGCTTCATATTCGGCCGGATCTGGACGTCGCGCATATGCTGTTGGGTGACATTTACACGACCCTTGGGAATAACGCGATGGCCGCCGAATCGTTTGGTGCGATCGGCGACGATTCGCCGCTCAGCTGGGCGGCCAGGCTGAGATGGGCAAGCAGCCTCGATGCCGCTGAGCAGACCGAAGAGGCGGTGGGTGTCTTGGAAGCAATGGCGTTGGAGCGACCTGAACGTGCCGATGCCCTGATCTCGCTTGGCGAACTCTATCGTATGAAGGAGCGCTATGCGGAAGCGGTCGATGTGTACGATCAGGCGTTTACGCGGGTGCCAACAATCGAACCGCGGCATTGGACTTGGCTTTATGCCCGCGGCATGTCGCTGGAGCGGACCAAACAATGGCCGCGCGCGGAAAAGGACCTTTTGCACGCCCTTGAACTGGAACCGGACCAGCCATTGGTCTTGAACTATTTGGGTTATTCGTGGGTGGAGCTGGGGCTCAATCTCGACGAGGCGCGCGACATGATCGAACGCGCGGTCGAACAGCGGCCCAACGACGGATATATCGTCGATAGTCTGGGCTGGGTTCTCTACCGTATGGGCGAATACGCCGATGCCTTGCCGCATTTGGAGCGCGCGGTCGAAATTCGGCCAAGCGATCCGGTCATTATCGATCATTTTGGTGATGCATTGTGGCAGGTCGGTCGTCACGAGGAGGCGCGCTTCCAGTGGCGCCGGGCATTGTCCTTCGAACCCGAACCCGATTTGGTCGAACTTATCGAGTTAAAACTCGATGGTGGCCTCACCGAGGCCCTGATGAAAAGCGACATGACCGAGTCGGACGACCTCTAAAGGTTTTTGGTCTTTCGCCAAATAGATCACCACCATGCCGACGGTTCGCGCCGCCGCGCCGGCAAAAATCAACCTTTGTTTGCATGTCACGGGCCGGCGGCCCGACGGCTATCACCTGATCGATAGCATTGTGGCATTCGCTGCCGTTGGTGATGTGGTGACGGTCGCGCCTGCTGATGCGCTGACTTTGTCCGTCGACGGGCCGTTCGGACCGGTATTGCAGAGAGATCCAGGTGAGAACCTGGTGCTGCGTGCCGCCGCCGCGCTGCGGCGCTTGGTCGGCACGACCGTCGGTGCGCACATCCGGTTGACGAAAAACCTCCCCGTGGCAGCAGGCTTGGGTGGTGGATCAAGTGACGCGGCCGCCGCCGCGCGGGCATTGAGCCGGTTGTGGCGCATTTCGCTCACACGCCGATCGTGTGACCAATTGCTGCTGCCCTTGGGGGCCGATTTGCCTGTGTGCATGGCGGCCAGGCCGACCCGCGTCACCGGTATTGGCGACCGTCTCGTGTCGTTCGATGGTCCATGTGCCGACCTTCATATCGTGCTCGCGAATCCGGGTGTCGCCGTGCCGACAGGGGCCGTGTTCGACCGACTTGACGACCGGTTCGGCGCGCCCATACCGGTATTGGCGTCAACGACCGCACCGAGCCTGCTACGTGCTCTGGCCGCTTGTCGCAATGACTTGGAACCGCCGGCGCGCCGCATCGCGCCCCAGATCGATGCTGTGTTGGCGGCACTCAATGGGCTGCCACAATGCGCATTCGCACGCATGTCGGGCAGCGGTGCGACATGTTTTGCGTTGTTCGAATCGGCTGCGGCCGCGCGCCGCGGTGCCCAACATCTGGCGCGCACGCAACCCGATTGGTGGGTGGTCGCAACGCGCCTTAATGGTCTTGGCGCTGTCCAGGACGTGTCAGAATAAACACGGCGATAGGCGCGACGACGGCGGCAACGACCAACGGCAGAATCCAGTTTTCAGCGACAACAGCGAGGATTACTAGGCTGAGCGTCATGACGCTGATGGCGAGCAGTTTGGCGCGCGACGAGATGACACCGTGGCGGGTCCAATCGCGCAGCGGCGGACCAAATCGTGGGTGCGTGTAGAGCCAGTTATGGAAGCGGTCGGAGCTTTTGGAAAACGCCCACAGGGCGATAATCAGAAAAACCGTGGTCGGCAAACCAGGCACGACAACGCCAACCGCGCCAGCCCCGACATTCAGCCAAGCAAACGCAAATAATGCGTGGCGGGCACCGGGCCGCGTTAGCCAACCGCCTTGTGGTTTATCGGTTGCCGGTTTCTCGGGTGCGTCCGCGCTCTCTGGCGGGCAACTGTGGGCCATGGTCATGTCGTGAGGACGCTGTTCATGGTCAAAAGTGTAGGCATGTGCCGTCACGCCGACAAGCAGGCGACCAGGCGTCACAGCCCGTGATAGTCACGGAACCAGGCGACAAAACGAGGAATACCGACTTCAATTGGCGTCGATGGCGCAAATCCCAAGTCGTTTTGTATGGCGGTGATGTCGGCATAAGTGGCGGGAACATCACCAGGTTGCATCGGCGCTAGGATCTTTTCGGCTGTTCGCCCGACCGCCTCTTCGATGACTTCGATGAAACGCAAGAGCGGCTCTGGTCGATGATTGCCGATATTGTACAAACAGTGGCGGACGCCGCCATCATCGGCCGGCGGTGGGCGATCGAGCGCGGCGATAACGCCGGCGACAATATCGTCGATGTAGGTGAAGTCGCGCTTCATGTCGCCATTGTTGAAGACCGTTATCGGTTGATCATCGAAAATCGCCTTGGTGAACAGAAAAGCGGCCATGTCAGGTCGGCCCCAAGGGCCATACACGGTGAAAAATCTCAGTCCGGTCATGGGCAGATCATAGAGATGGCTATAGCAATGACCGAGCAATTCGTCGGCGCGTTTGGTTGCGGCATAGAGCGACACTGGTCGGTCGACGCGATCGCTTTCCGCGAACGGCAATTTGGTATTGCCGCCATAGACCGAGCTCGAACTGGCATAAACCAAGTGCTCGAAGCCGTCGCTGTGCCGGCACGCCTCCAAGATCACAGCTTGGCCGGCCAGGTTGGCCTGTATGTAGGCCATCGGATTGGTCAACGAATAGCGGACGCCAGCCTGCGCCGCCAAATGGACAACGCGGCGGATTGGCGCGTGGCGGCGGCACACGTCTTCCATGCCAGCGGCGTCGGCGATATCTTGATGATAGAACGTAAACCCGTTCTGATCGTCGAGTTGCGCCAGGCGCGCGCGTTTCAGACCGACGTCGTAATAGTCGTTCAGATCGTCGACCGCGATAACGGTTTCGCCGCGGCGACGCAGCGCGGCACATACATGATAGCCGATGAAGCCGGCGGCGCCGGTAACCAGGACGGTCATAAGCCCTCGCTTCGGTTGGCGGTGGTCCAGGCCCCGGGCGGCGCATGGACATGTGGTCTTGCGCGTGGTGCGGTCATCATTAAAGGGTCAAATTCGTCAAAGGACCGTGAACCAAAGCGCATTGGTCAAATAGGTCAGCCCTTATTACCTTTATTTGGTGGATCGCATGCGCCGAACCCGAATGTTTGCCTGATTCATCGCCGTGCACCCGTTCTCAAAGGACAGCACTTATGACTATCGCCGCCGTTTCCCTGGATGACAAATACGCACTCGAGTCGGGGCGGGTATATTTGACCGGCACCCAAGCCTTGGTTCGTTTGCCAATGATGCAGCGCCAACGTGACGCTGCGGCGGGTTTGCACACCGGCGCGTTCATATCCGGCTATCGTGGCTCGCCGCTCGGCGCGTATGACATGGCGCTTTGGCAAGCGCGGTCGTTCTTGCAGCGCAACCACATTCGTTTTCAGCCGGGAGTCAACGAAGACCTTGCGGCGACCGCCTTGTGGGGGTCGCAACAACTGAACTTGTTGCAAAAGACCGACTATGACGGGGTCTTTGGTATTTGGTACGGCAAGGGTCCCGGTGTGGATCGGTGTGGCGATGTGTTCCGGCATGCCAATTTGGCGGGCTCGGCGGCGCATGGCGGGGTTCTGGCCCTGTTGGGCGACGATCATACGGCCAAATCCTCGACCACCGCCCATCAAACCGAGTTCGCCATGGCCGACATGATGATCCCGGTTCTGAATCCGGCCGGGGTGCAGGAATTCTTGGACCTGGGTTTGCACGGATGGGCGTTGTCGCGCTTTGCCGGCACGTGGACGGGGTTCAAGTGCGTCACCATGACGGTCGATTCCTCGGCATCCGTCTATATCGATCCGCAGCGGGTCAACATTGTAACGCCAAGTGATTTTACCAGGCCCGATGGTGGGCTGAACATTCGCTGGCCGGACGACATATTGGCGCAAGAAGAACGCTTGCACACGTACAAAATGGCGGCCGCGCAGGCCTATGCGCGCGCCAACCATTTGGATCGCGTGGTGATCGACAGCCGCACGCCGCGTTTGGTCATTGTTACCACTGGCAAGTCTTACCTGGATGTTCGCCAAGCGCTGGATGATTTGGGCATCGACGAAGCGCTGGCGGCCGAGATCGGTATCAAACTATACAAAGTAGCCTTGGTATGGCCGCTCGACGGACAAAGTCTGCGCCGCTTTGTCGATGGCGTCGACGAGGTCGTCGTCGTCGAGGAGAAGCGCCCCTTGATCGAAGATCAGCTGAAGGCCTTGATGTTTGGCGACCATGTGCGGCCACAACGGATTGTCGGTAAGTTCGCCGAGAACGGCCAGCCCTTGTTTCCCTCGCACGGCGAGGTCAGTGCCGAGCGCATCGCCATCGCTCTTGGCGAGCGCATTGGCCGGTTTTGGCGCAGCGACGAATTTGACGCGCGACTCAAGCGTCTACGCAAGGTCAGTTTGGCCGTGGTTGACGGCGCCCGCGTCACGCGCACACCCTATTTCTGCTCGGGCTGTCCGCACAATAGTTCAACCAAAGTGCCCGAGGGCAGCCGCGCCTTGGCGGGCATCGGCTGTCACTTCATGGCCCAGTCGATGGATCGCAGCACCGCGACCTTTACCCATATGGGTGGGGAAGGCGTGACTTGGGTTGGCCAGGCGCCGTTTAACGGCAACCAGCATGTCTTCGTCAACTTGGGTGACGGCACATATTTTCATTCCGGCTTCTTGGCCATAAGGGCGGCCCGCGCGTCGGGCGCCAACATGACCTATAAGATCCTCTATAACGACGCTGTCGCCATGACCGGTGGACAGCCGGTCGATGGCCAGCTCACCGTGGCCCAGATCGGCCGGCAGTTGCAGGCCGAAGGGGTCAAGAAAGTCGCCGTGGTCGTCGACAATCCGGCCAAATACCCGCTGGGCATGGATTTTGGGCCCGGCACGACGATCCATCAGCGCGACGACCTGGATGCTGTGCAGCGCACTTTGCGCGACACCCCCGGCGTGACGGTGTTGATTTACGATCAAACCTGCGCGACCGAAAAACGCCGCCGCCGCAAACGTGGGGCGATGGCCGACCCCGCGCGCCGTGTGATCATCAATGAGTCGGTGTGCGAAGGGTGTGGCGACTGCTCGGTCGCCTCGAACTGTGTTTCGGTCGAGCCCTTGGAAACGCCGTATGGGCGCAAGCGGCAGATCAACCAGTCGACATGCAACAAAGATTTCTCGTGCTTGAAGGGCTTCTGCCCGAGCTTTGTCACGGTCGAAGGTGGCCGCTTGCGGCGCCGAAAAGGCGCGGGCATTATCCAGTTGGCGTCGGCGGTGTCCGCGTTGCCGACGCCGCCCGAAGATCCACTCACCAAGCCATTCCATATTCTCGTAACGGGTATTGGCGGCACTGGCGTGGTTACGATCGGGGCGCTGGTCGGTATGGCCGCCCATCTGGAGGGCAAAGGCTGCAGTGTGTTGGATATGGTCGGCATCGCCCAAAAAGGCGGTCCGGTCCTCAGCCATATCAAAGTGGCGGCGGCGCCCGATGCGTTACACGCGGTCAGTATCGGCAGTGGCGGCGCCGACGCCCTGCTTGGCTGCGATCTGGTCGTTGCGGCCGGTCGCGACGCGTTGGTCAAAACTATGCCCGACAAGACTCAGGCGGTCATTAACAGTCATGCCACACCCGTGGCGCAGTTCGTGCGCGATCCGAATTTTGACTTCGGTGCGGCAGCCAACATGGCCGCGATCGAAACCGCGGTCGGTCGCGACAATGCATTTTTCGTTGAAGGGACCCATTTGGCGACGGCGCTGTTCGGAGACTCAATCGCCAGCAACGTGTTCATGTTAGGGGTCGCCTTCCAAAAGGGTTTGATACCGGTTTCGGCCGATGCCCTGATCCGGGCCATTAAGCTGAACGGTGTGGCCGTCGATGTGAACACCAATGCTTTCGCCATGGGGCGGCTCGCCGTGCACGATCCGGCGGCATTGGAACGCGCCGCCGGTACGCAAACGTCGGCATTGCCCGGCAGTGTCGCGGAACCGGATCTCGACGCTTTGATCGCGCAACGCAGCGCGAACCTGACCGCTTATCAAGACAGCTCCTACGCCGCGCGCTACCGCGCCCTGGTCGAGGAAGCTCGTGCGGCTGAAGCAACGCGTAGCGCCGGGGTGACGGGCTTCGCCGAAGCGGTTGCCCGTTACGCGTTCAAGCTCATGGCCTACAAGGACGAGTATGAGGTGGCACGTTTGCACAGCGACGGCGCCCTCAAAAACAAAATCGCGTCAATGTTCGAAGGCGATTACACCTTGCGCTTTCACTTGGCGCCGCCATTGCTGGCGCGTCGTGATCCAGCCACCGGCGTGGCACGCAAGATAACGTTTGGCCCTTATGTAATGACTGTGTTTCGTTTCTTGGCGAAGCTCAAGATACTGCGTGGGACGCCGTTCGATGTTTTTGGCTACACCAAAGAACGGCGTACCGAACGGCAGTTGATCGCCTCTTACTTCGACACCATTCGCGCATTGATCGCCGATCTCGACCATGACAACCATGCCCTGGCCGTGCAAATCGCCGAGATCCCTGAGCAGATCAGAGGCTTCGGACATGTCAAGGCGCGCCATTTGGACTCCGCGCGAGCCGCTGAAGCGGAGCTGATGCGCCGTTTCCAAACGCCGGCGGCGCGGCAGCAGGCGGCCGAATAGTGCAATCCGGCCAAAACCCTTACGCACATCAAATCGGTGGCGACGTGCACAAAACCTCTTTTTTGCAAGTGCGAAGGTGTTTATACTGCAACGCAGCACGACCAATTCTGTATTGAATTGTTGTGCTTGCCCTTTTGGGCGTTTCCTCCCTGAACTCGGGCTGCCAACAGGCAGCCCCTTTTTTTGCGTTGCACACGGATCGTTCGCACCGGCGCCGATGTTGCCGCGATGCGCGCCAATCGATCACTCCGCGGCGAGCTTCGCGGTGCCCATATCGGCCAGCGCAAGGAAAAACTGGTTTAGATCCGCAGCCAGGCCATCGTAGGTGGGTAGCAAGTCCAGGCGGCCTTCATCCAGATAAAGGGCCCGGTTGATCTCGATTTGCAGGGCGTGGACGCTCGCCACTGGGCGCCCGTATCGCTTGGTCGTAAAGCCGCCAGCATAGGGGTAGTTCTTACTGACAACGTAGCCCAGGTCAGAAAGCACTTCTTCCGCGCGGATCGACAGGTCCGGCGCACATGCGGCCCCATGGCGGTCGCCCAAGACGATGTCGAAACCGGTGCCGCCATGGCGCCGAGGTCGGCGATCGACATTGCCGCCATGGCCGGCCAACGCCGCCTGTGAAGGCATGGAATGACAATCGATCAATATAGCCACGCCGAAACGGGCTTTGGTTTCCTTGATCAAGCGTTTAAGGGCGCGGTGGTAGGGCAGATAAAGCGACTTGATGCGCCTGCGGCCTTCGTCAACGGACAGCGGCACGCCATATATTTCCGCGCCGCTCGCGGCAACCCGCGGAATCGTTCCGAGCCCCGACCTGACGCGGGGCGATGCGCTGTTGACATAGCCTGGTAGGGCGCCGACGAACATGTCTGGATCAAGTTCAAACGGCTCGCGATTGACGTCCACAACGGTCCGTGGGAATAGCGCCCGGATCATCGGTATGCCGAGCGACGGCGCAGCCGCAACCAGGTGGTCGACAAAACTGTCTTCCGAACGACGCAGCGCGGCCAGACGGAGCCTGGATTGCCGCAAGAAATGATCGCTATAGAAACGGCCACTATGCGGTGACGCGACCACCAAAGGCAAGCGCTGGCGGACCGGCAACAGGACTTCGAACGCGATGTCCTGCCAGGGATTAAGGTGAGTGTCAGGCACGGTTGCGATGATTGGGGTACGGCCTTTGGTTTGTCGGCGATCAAAGTCTAGCGGATCTGCCGGCGCGTTCACCAGTGTCTATATGTGGCCGTTGGCACAAAATTCAGCGATCAACGGCGCAAGGTCCAGATTGCAAAGGCCGGCGCTTCGATTATGATGCGCCGCTTAGCGGCAGTTTTGTGCCGACGAAGGGGCGCGTAGCTCAGCGGGAGAGCACCACGTTGACATCGTGGGGGTCGCTGGTTCAATCCCAGCCGCGCCCACCATTTTCTTAGAATGACGAGAGACAGGCTCAACCCCGCGTGTGACCCCAGATTTCTCTCAATTGTTTGGCCGAAGGTGGCGCGCCGCGATGGCGGCCGCCCTGTGCTTGTGGGCAATCGCGCTGGTTGCCGCCCGGCCGCTGTCAGCCGCCGAGCCGGTGCAGGCCGAAGTTAGCCGGGTCGTTCCGTATCCGCCCAAACTGGTGTGGGGTTTGATCGGTGAGTTTGGGCGGATCCATGTGTGGCATCCGGCCATCAAGTCGACAACGCTGAAGGGTGACGGTGGCCGCGGTCTTTATCGGATTCTCGGTCTGGAGGATGGCGGCGAGATTCATGAACTGTTTCTCGGCTATTCGTATCGGGAGAGGTTTTACGGCTACACGATCCTGCGCAGCCCTCTACCGGTTGACAACTACACGGCCGCGCTGACCGTACAACCGGGTTCAAAGGCGGACGAATCTGTGCTGATCTGGTCGTCTCAATTCGAGCCCAAGGATTTGCCGGCCGACGAGGCCATCGCGGTTATCGAAGGCATGTATCGAGACGGATTTGATTATGTTGACAAGGTATTGTCCGGAGAGGTTACGGTTCGCAAACCGTGAACCGGGTTCCGCTCGCGTGGTTGATCTAAACCGATTTCGTAACACATATTCATAATACCAACGGCGAACTCCGGATGAGCCGACTAGGCGGTGGTGCTGCTGGTACGGGGACCTTTCAACCAGGCGGCGCTGGTCGCGCCATAAAGGCGGACGAAATTCAACAAATCCGTCGTTCTGGTCATGGCTGAAACAATCACATCTGCACAGGAAATTGATCAAGAACCCGCGGCCGAGGTGGTGCCGAGCCGGCTCGCCCCGCTGATTGCGCGATTCAATGCGTGGTGGGAAGGCGAGGAATATGTACCACCCGACGTTGTCACGGCAGTGCCGGCGCGCGGGCTGTCGACACCTGAGACGCCGGTCACAGGCTGGAGCGAGGCACGGATCGATGTTGCCGAACGTCTGTGGGGCGAAGGTTTCTCCACACCGGGCGAGAAAGATTACGTCCTTGAGTTGGTCAAGCCATTGGCGTTGCACAATAAACTGAGCGCGCTGGACATTGGGGTTGGGCTCGGCGGCTCAACCCGCACGATCGCCACCGGCACAGATGCTTGGGTCGCGGGCCTGGAGGTTGACTCTGACTTGCGCCGCGCGGCGATGAAGCGCTCAAAGCTCGCTGGGCTGGGGCGAAAAGCCCCGATCAAGCACTTCACGCCGCCCAACCTGATGGTGCGCGATCGCTCGATGGACGCGGTATTTTGCAAGGAGGCGATGCACGAGTTTGCGGATAAAGAGGCCATGTTTGCCGCCATCGCCGCCGCGCTCAAGCCCCAGGGCCAATTTTTGATGACCGACTACCTGCTGGCCGATTCCGAAACCGTGACCGACCCGGTGGCCCCCTGGCACGCGACGGTTCCCGACCAGGTCGAACTTTGGTCGCATCAGCGCACCGTGGCGCATCTACAAAACCTCAACCTGATGATCCGCGTTTCCGAAGATATTTCGGATCGCATCAAAGGCATGGTGTTGGCCGGATGGCGCGCCTATGTGCGTACTTTGCACCCCGGAGCGCTGTCGCCGGCTGATGCGGCAGCGGTCATTGCCGAGGTTGAACGGTGGACCAATCTGCTTTCGGCGTTTGATTCCGGCGCACTGCGCGCGTACCGAATTCTGGCGATCAACAATATCAAGGACAAAAAACGGCGGCTCGGCTTGGGTTAGCAGCCTCTCCCTATTCGGCCTCTGACCGACACGTCACATCCGTCGGGTGATTGACACCCGGGCCCCACTTTTTTATCGTCGCGCGCCTTCGCGATCAGGCCGAGGCGTCGAGACGGCGGGACCTGACCGCCGAAAGTACACAGGTGGTGCCACGATGAAAGTTTTGCGCTCACTGAAATCGGCCAAGAATCGCCATAAGGATTGCCGGGTTATTCGGCGTCGTGGCCGGATCTACGTCATTAACAAGACCAACCCGCGCTTTAAAGCTCGGCAAGGTTAGGCGCCAACAGCCCCTCTGAATTGGGGCGCCGCCCGTATGGGCGCGCGTGTTTGACGGCTGCCGTGTCCGCGACGACAATGGCCATGTTCGGTGCGCATATTGGCGTTGCCGGTGCATGCGGAGAGATGCGGCCATGATGATGCCGGAACCCGATAGAGAAAGCTTGGCCGCGCGTGACACGTTGATCGCGCGGTTGGCTGATATTGTTCCTGGCGAGAGCTTGATCACGGAAGCGGATGCGCTGCGGCCGTTCGAGAGCGACGGACTGACCGCGTATCGCCAGGTCCCGATGGTCGTCGTTCTGCCCGAAACCACCGCCCAGGTCTCGCGCATCCTCAGGGTTTGCTCGGAAATGGGCATCAAGGTCGTGCCGCGCGGGGCCGGTACGGGCCTGTCCGGTGGTGCGCTACCGTTGGCCGACGGCGTGACGCTTGGACTGAGCCGGTTTAACCAGATCCTGGACATCGATTATGCGAACCGCTGCGTGGTGGTCCAGCCCGGCGTGACCAATTTGGCGATCAGTCAGGCGGTCGCCGATGCCGGGTTCTATTATGCACCCGACCCATCCAGCCAAATCGCCTGCACGATCGGTGGCAATGTCGCCGAGAATTCCGGCGGCGTGCATTGTCTCAAATATGGTGTGACCACCAATAATATTCTTGGCATCGAAATGGTGTTGGTCGACGGCGAAGTGGTGCGCCTCGGTGGTCGCCATTTGGATAGCGAGGGCTATGATCTGCTCGGGTTGCTGACCGGGTCCGAAGGGTTGCTGGGCGTTATCACCGAAGTTACCGTCCGAATCTTGCCGACACCGGAGACCGCGCGCGCCTTGCTGATTGGGTTTCCGACCACCGAGGCCGCCGGCCAAACGGTCGCCGACATAATCGGCGGCGGCATCATTCCCGCCGGCATGGAAATGATGGATAAGTTGGCCATCGAAGCCGCCGAAGCATTTTGTCAGGCGGGCTATCCGCTGGACGCGGCGGCCTTGTTGATCGTCGAACTCGATGGGTCCCAGGTCGAGGTTGATCACTTGCTTGAGCACGTCCATGGTTTGGCGGGCGCCAATGGCGCCACATCGATCCGCGCCAGCCAGAACGAGGAACAGCGCCTACGTTTCTGGGCCGGACGCAAGGCCGCCTTTCCGGCGATCGGTCGTCTGACGCCAGACTACTACTGCATGGATGGGACCATACCGCGTGGTCGCTTGTCCGAGGTCTTGGCACGGATGAGCGCACTGTCGGACTCCTATGGCTTGCGCGTCGCCAACGTGTTCCATGCTGGCGACGGCAATTTGCACCCCTTAATCATGTATGACGCCAATATCCCCGGTGATCTTGAAAAGACCGAGGCGTTCGGGGCCGACATCCTCAAATTGTGCGTCGAAGTTGGGGGTGTGCTCACCGGCGAACATGGCGTCGGCGTCGAAAAACGGGACCTGATGGGTACGATGTTTGGCGACGATGATTTGAACCAACAACAACGGGTGAAATGCGCGTTTGATCCCGACGGGCTGCTCAATCCCGGCAAGGTGTTCCCGACTCTGCACCGGTGTGCGGAACTGGGGCGCATGCACATTCATCGCGGCGCCATACCGTTTCCGGATTTGCCCCGGTTCTAATGACGACACGGTTAAAGCCCGCGGACCTCGACCAATTGCGTGACGCGGTTGCCTGGGTGGTCGCGGAGGAAAAGCCGGCCGAAATCGTCTGCCACGGCACCAAGCAAGATTTTGGCCGCACAACCAATAGCGAAGTGACCCTGGATATGTCAGGGCTGGCGGGCATTGTCTCCTATGAACCGGACGAATTGGTTCTGACGGCGAAGGCAGGCACGCCCATGTCCGAAATCACGGAAATCCTTGCCGCCGAGAAACAAGCGCTTGCGTTCGAGCCACCGTCATACGGGCCCATGTTGGGCCATGACGCGGGCGGTTCGCTGGGCGGCTCCATCGCCTGCAATCTGTCCGGGCCGCGCCGATTCAAGGTCGGCGCCGCGCGCGATCATTTTCTCGGCGTCAGCGCGGTCAACGGTCGCGGCGAGATCTTTAAATCCGGCGGCCGGGTGGTCAAGAACGTCACCGGCTATGATTTGTGCAAGTTGCTCGCTGGGTCGTATGGCACCTTGGCGGTGATGGCCGAAATCACGGTGAAGGTGCTGCCACAGCCCGAGAAGACCCGCACGGTCCTGATCAGTGGCCTTGATGACGCGACGGCGGTGCGGTTGCTGGGCGACATCGCCAGCGGTCGCCACGAAGCGAGTGGCCTCGCGCATCTGCCAGAAAACAGCGTTGCGCGCTCCCAGGTCAGTTATCTCCGCGGCGCCGGCCGCGCCGTGACCGCCATCCGCCTAGAGGGTCCGGCGCCGTCGGTGCTGGCGCGCTGTGCCGCGCTGAAGAATTCCTGCGCGCCCCACGGCGCGATCGAGGAACTGCACGGTCACAATTCATCGCAGCTGTGGCGCGAGGTCGGGGAGGCGCGCTTGCTGACCGAGAGCGCGGCGGATTGTATTTGGCGCATTTCCCTGCCGCCGGCGGCGGCGGCGGGCGTTGTCGCGGCGTGCCGCACGGGTTCGGACATAGTCGGCTGTGCCTATGATTGGGCCGGTGGCTTGGTTTGGCTTGCGACCGCCCCCCATGGCGACGGCGGCGCGGCTGTAATCCGGGCGGCGCTCGCCCGTGATGGCGGCCACGCGACGCTGATCCGCGCGCCGGTGGCGATGCGCAACGCGGTGGCGGTGTTCCAGCCGCAGGACGGGGTCCTCGCGGCCTTGTCGACTCGGGTTAAAAAGCAGTTTGATCCCCGTGCCGTATTGAATCGCGGCCGCATGTATGCCGGTCTGTGACGGCGGGGTCCACAGGCAGTGCAAACCCATTTTACCGATATCCAACGGCAAGACCCGAATGTGCAAGAAGCCGAGCGCGTGTTGCGATCGTGCGTCCATTGCGGTTTTTGCACGGCGACATGTCCGACATATGTATTGTTGGGCAACGAGCTCGATTCGCCGCGTGGGCGGATCTATTTGATCAAGGATCTGCTGGAAAACGACAAGACGCCGACCGCCGAGGTGGTCACCCACATCGATCGATGCCTGTCGTGCCTGTCATGCATGACCACCTGTCCTTCGGGCGTCAACTATATGCACCTGGTTGACCAGGCCCGGACCCACATCGAACGTCGGTTTCGACGGCCCCGCGCCGAACGCTGGTTGCGCTGGCTGCTGGCGCTGGTGCTGCCGCGTCCCGGTTTGTTCCGATGGGCATTGCGGGGCGCGCGCTTGGTCCGGCCGCTGGGCCCCTTGATGCCCGGCCGGCTGGCCGGTTTGGTTGCCATGGCGCCGGCGCGTGTGCCGCGACCGTCCGCCCTGGATCGTCGGCACGTGGTCGCTGCCGAGGCGTCGCGGCGACAGCGCGTGGCGTTGCTCACGGGCTGCGCGCAAAGAGTGCTGGACCCGGAAATCAATGACGCGACCATCCGAATACTAAACCGCCATGGTTGCGAGGTGGTGATGCCGCCGATGGTCGGTTGCTGCGGTGCATTGACCCACCATCTGGGACAGGAGGCGAATGCGCTCGACGCCGCGCGCACCAACATTGGCGCGTGGTGGCGCGAGATCGAAGGCGAAGGCCTTGACGCCATCGTCATCAACGCCTCGGGCTGTGGCACAGTGGTCAAGGGCTATGGCCACATGTTGCGCGACGATCCGAACTGGGCGGCGCCAGCGGCGGCGATTTCGGAACGGACCCGCGACATCAGCGAGTTGCTCGCCACCCTTGACCTCGCCGCGCGGCGCGATGTCGGAAATCTCGTCGTTGCCTATCATTCAGCCTGCTCGTTGCAACATGGTCAAAAGATCACTGAGCCACCCAAGGCCTTGCTACGGCAGGTGGGTTTCACTGTGCGCGATGTGCCTGAGGGGCATTTGTGTTGCGGCTCGGCTGGCACCTACAATCTTTTGCAGCCCGCGATTGCCGCGCGCCTGTTGGAACGGAAGATCGGCAATATACGCAAGTTGTCACCGGACGTTGTCGCCGCTGGCAATATTGGCTGCATGACCCAAATCGCGCCGGCCATCGACGTGCCGGTTGTCCACACCGCGGCATTGTTGGATTGGGCCACCGGTGGGCCAAAGCCGCGCGCGCTTGGATCCTGACGCCGTTGGCGTCATACTTGCGCTCATGCGAACCATGTTGACTTTGTTGATCTGGGCCGGCTTGTGCAGTGGTGTTGCCCTGGCCGGTCAGGAAGATCCACGCCTTGACGGCTTGTTCGCGCAATTGCAACAGGTCAATGGGCATGCGCAGGCGGCGTCGATCGAAGCCGAGATCTGGCAAATTTGGATCGCTGCTGATAACAGCGAGGTTGAAAATTTGATGGCCATGGGGGTTGGCGCAATGCGCAGCGGTCGCCTGGGCGCGGCCCTGTTCGCGTTCGACGCCGTCGTGGACATGGCGCCCGAATTCGCCGAAGGTTGGAACAAGCGGGCGACACTGTATTGGATGATGGGCGAGTTCGAAGAATCGGTGGCCGATATCGACAAGACGCTGGCTCTTGAGCCGCGCCACTTTGGCGCCCTGTCTGGGTTGGCCATGATTCGCGAAGCGCAAGGGCGCATTGACGAGGCGATCGATGCGCTAAGAAAAGCCATCGCCGTGCATCCGCACATGGTTAATGGCAAGCAGCGGCTGAGATCGCTCGACGAAAAGCTTGGCGCACCGGCCTAAACTTTCGGTGACAGTTTACTAAATACACCACATATTGTGGCGAAAACAGAAGACACGCAAAATATAGTGTATTTAGTAAACTGTCACCGAAATCATCGAAATTGGGTTAGGTTTCAATAACGCCATCGGGCCGCGGCGCTTCACGACGGTCCTCAAAGGCCTTGACCCAGGAAATGTGTAGCAGATTGGTCGCGCCCGGCGTGCCGAACGGCACGCCGGCGGTGATCACGATGCGCTTGCCGGCATCGGCGTAACCGCGGAAATAAGTCGCACGAGCGGCGCGTTCGACCATTTCGTCGAAATTGCTGGCGTCGTCGCCGCGCACGCACCGGACCCCCCAAGCCAAACTGAGCCGGCGCGCGACACGTGGATCGGGGATCAGGGCGAGCAGGGGCGTTTCCGGTCGCTCACGGGCGACCCGCAGCGCGGTCGCGCCTGATTGCGAATAGGTGACAATGGCGGCGGCGCCGATGGTGCGCGCGACCTGGCGCGCCGCGGTACTGATCGCGTCGGCCTCGGTGCCTGTTGGCGGCGCCGCGCTCGCATCCAGGAACTGGCGGTGTAGAGGGTCGCGTTCGACTCGGCAAATGATCCGCTGCATCATGGCGACGGTTTCTTGTGGGTAATCGCCGACCGCCGTTTCCGCCGACAACATCACCGCGTCACCGCCGTCGTAGACCGCCGTGGCGACGTCCGATGCCTCGGCGCGGGTCGGCTCTGGCGCATGCACCATGGAATCGAGCATTTGCGTGGCAACCACAACGGGTTTGCCGGCCTGGCGGGCCGCGCGCACGATGGCCTTTTGGACGCTTGGCACGTCTTCCGGGGCCATTTCGACACCCAAATCGCCACGCGCCACCATGATGCCGTCGGCCTGTTCGAGGATCTCCGCAAAACGGTCGACCGCCGCCGGCTTTTCAATCTTGGCCATGATCGCGGCGCGTCCGCCCGCCAGGCGGCGGGCTTCGGCAATGTCCTCTGGCCGTTGGACGAAGCTGAGCGCCAGCCAGTCGACACCCAAATTCACGGCGAACTCCAAATCGCGCCGATCCTTGTTGGTCAACGCGTTCAGCGGCAACACCGCGCCCGGCACGTTCAAGCCTTTGTGATCCGAGAGTGTGCCACCAATGGCAACGGTGGTTTCGGCAAATTCGGGCCCGCAGCGATCGATCGCAAGACGGATGCGTCCATCATCGAGCAACAAGTTGAGACCCGGCTTCAGCGCGGCAAAAACTTCGCGATGGGGCAACTGCACACGTGCCGGCGAACCGAGCGCGTCGTCCAAATCAAGGCGAAAGCGCGCTCCTGGTTCAAGTGATACGCTGCCACCCTCGAAACTGCCGACCCGCAATTTCGGGCCTTGCAAGTCGGCGACGATGCCGATGGGGTGGGCCGCCTTGTCCTCAACGGCGCGGATCATGGCATGTTGGCGCGCGTGAAACGCATGATCGCCATGGCTGAAATTCAGCCGAAACGCGCTCGCCCCGGCCGCATGCAACGCCCCGATCATCTCTGGCGTCGCGCTGCTGGGGCCTAGCGTCGCCAGGATTTTGACATTGGCTTCTTGCACGGCATGCCCTAAACGTGAGCTTCGCCAATCAATATAGTGCGAAAATCATTGACATTGGTAAGCGTTGGCCCGGTCATGACCAAGTCGTCGAGGGTCCGGAACAGGGTATAGGCGTCGTTGTCGGCGAGCATGGCACGGGCATCGCGACCGGCGGCCGCGGCGCGGGCCAGCGTATCCGGCGTGACCACGGCGCCGGCATTATCCTCGGTACCGTCGATGCCGTCGGTATCGCAGGCAATGGCGGACACGTTTGCCAAGCCGTCGAGCGCCACCGCCAGCGCCAACAGAAACTCCGCATTGCGGCCGCCGCGACCCTTGCCGCGCACCGACACGGTGGTCTCGCCGCCGGTGATCAGGGCGCATGGTGCCGGGATCGGTTGGTCGTGACGAACCACCTGTTGGGCGATGCCGGCGTGGACCAGGGCGACGTCGCGCGCCTCGCCTTCGATCGAATCGCCCAGTATCAACGGTGCGTAACCTGCTTTCGTGGCCACCGCCGCCGCCGCCTCAAGCGAAGTTTGTGGCGTCGCGATCATCTCGATGCGCGATCGGGTCAAACGCGCGTCGCCCGGTTTCGGCGTCTCGTCCGCGGCCGCGCGTAGGTGTGCCGCGACGGGCGCGGGCGGGGTCAACGCGTATTTCTCCAAGACAGCGACGGCATCGGCGAAGCTGGTCGGATCCGGCACCGTCGGGCCCGATGCAATCACCGCCGGGTCGTCGCCCGGGACGTCTGAAATCAGCAGACTGACCACGGGCGCGGGCGCCGCGGCGGCGGCCAGTCGACCGCCTTTGATCGCCGACAAATGTTTGCGGACGCAATTAATTTCAGAGATGGTTGCGCCGCAGCGCAATAATGCGCCGGTCACGGCACGCTTGTCGTCCAAAGTCAAGCCGGGCGCCGGCAGCGACAAAAGGGCGGAGCCGCCACCCGAAATCAGGCACAAGACCAAGTCGTCCGCGGTGAGATCGGAAACCATCGCCAAAATGTCCGCGGCGGCCCGGTTGCCGGCGGCATCCGGCACCGGATGGGCGGCTTCGACCACGCGGATATGTTCGGTCGGCGCCGCATGGTCGTAGCGGGTGATGACCAAACCGTGCAACAGGGCCGGGTCGTGATCCGCGTCGCGCCACGCGTGCTCAACCGCCTGGGCCATGGCGCCCCCGGCCTTGCCCGCCCCGACCACCACCACGCGGCCCTTGGGCGCGCGTGGCAGAAACGGTGCCAGACATTTGGCCGGCATGGCGGCGTCGACCGCTGCTTGGAACATGCTGCGCAGCAATGTATCGGATAATGAAATCATGACCGCACGTTAGACATTTTGGCGCCGCTTTGCATCATTGTGCCGCGCGGTTGCCGCGATAGGCGATAAACACGGCGGCCAGTACCAGCACGGCGCCGACCGCTTGCAAGGGCGCTAGCGCCTCGGCCAGGATGATCCAGGCGATCGCCGCTGCAAACAGTGGCTCGGACAACAGCCCAAGCGCCGATAGAGACGCCGGCAGACGGTCAAGGGCATGGGCAACCAGGCCTTGCCCCAGGGCATGGCTGATCAAGGCCAAAGCGAACAGCGTCAACCAACCGGTCGCCGACACGCCGAGCAAAGGCTCGCCTGCGATCAGGCTGATGGGGGCCAAGGTGGCGGCGGTCACCAAACTCGTCCAGGCCATGATTTCGACCGCGGTGAACCGTGTTCGCAAGCGCTTGATGGTCACCAAATAGGCGGAAAAGAACAGCGCTGTGACGACACCGAAAATGTCGCCCCACACCCGAGCTCCGCTGAAGCCCAAACTGTCTGCGACCAACAACGCGCCGCCGCCGATTCCCATCGTCAGCGCCAAGACAAAGGTCGGCGTCGGTCGTTCGCCGAGCCAAAGCCAGGCGCCTGCGGTAACAAAGAGTGGTGTCGACGTGGCGAACAGGGTCGCGTTGGCGACACTGGTCAGAGCAATCGACCAATGCCAGAACGCCAAGTCGCCGGCGAAAAACAGCCCGGCCAGAAACAGCAAGCCGTAGCCACGCGCGGATTGCCGGGATCGCTGGCGCGGCGCGGCGCGTAGGCCAAGCCAAAGAAATAGAATCGGCACCGCCAGACCGGCCCGATGCACACCGGTCGCGAGCGGTCCGAGCTCACTCAAGCGCACGAGAGTGGGCGAAAAACCAATGGCAAACGCGCCCAGGAACAGCCATATGAGCGCATACCGCATAGGCGCACTGTGCGTGCTGGCGATGTTCGAGGCGGCGCGTGGTTCGGTGTGCACGGTCTGTGTGCTTTGCGAAGTGGGCAAATGGGTGGCGCGGCGGCCGCCGCGCCATAAGTCTGATTTATAGGTTCATGTTACGGAGGTCGAAAGGATATTGCGCCCGTTTCCCGCTGGATCACTGGGCCGATCATCGTTTCCCCGGGGCGCGAAATGGTCATGTATAGTCCGCCGCCATGACAAATACCGATGCGCATGCGTTTGATGTCTTCAACGACGACGGCACCACCGACGCGTTGCTGATTTGTGATCACGCCAGCAACGCAATGCCGGCGGAGATGAATCGATTGGGATTGGCGCCATGGGCCCTGAGCCGTCATATCGCTTGGGATATCGGTGCGGCATTGGTGACCCGCGCATTGGCCGACAGGCTCGATGCGTGCGCGGTATTGTCTGGCTTTTCACGCTTGATCGTTGATCCCAATCGGCCGCTCGACCATGAGCATTCCATGCGCACGGTCAGCGACGAGATTACCGTGCCCGGCAACCAATCGATTGGGCGCGCCGACGCGGCGCAGCGCGCCAAGACCTTTTTCGTGCCCTATCACCGTGAAATCGAACGACGCATCGCCGCGTTGCGGGCGCGCACCGTCCCGGTGCTCATTTCAATCCACAGTTTCACGCCGATCATGAACGGCCGGGCGCGACCGTGGCACGCGGCGATCCTCCATGGTGACGACGATCGCTTGGTTGGTCCGGTGTTGACCGCATTTGCGGACCGCCATCCGGCTCTAGTGGTCGGCGACAATGAGCCCTACACGGGCTATAGCCACGAATCCTATTCGGTCTTGTATCACGCGGAGCGCAACGGACTGCCCAATATTACTTTTGAGATTCGACAAGATCTGATCGACAGCCCGCGCGGTGCCGCGCTGTGGGCGGAGCTCTTGGCGACCGTCTTGGCCGCGCCTTTGGCAGACCCGGCCGTGCGTCAGCTGTTGGGCGAAGGATAGGTGATGGTCCATAGCACACCACCGCTGACGCTGGGCGTTGAAGAGGAATATTTGCTCGTCGACAGGAATACACGTGACCTGATTTCCGAGGCACCGGCCGAACTGATCAGCCAATGCGAACAGGCGTTGAGCAAGCAAGTCACGCCCGAATTTCTGCAATCGCAAATCGAAGTTGGCACGGTTGTTTGCGAGACCATCGCCGAAGTGCGCGTCGAACTGTGCCGCTTGCGGCGGACCGTGGCGGCCGTGGCCGGCGAGCATGGCCTGGGCCTGATCGCCGCATCGACCCATCCGTTCTCCAGTTGGCACGGCCAGCGCCATACGCCGAAAGCGCGCTACGACGAAATCGAGATCGAATATCAAGCGGCGGCCCGGCGGCTGCTGGTGTGCGGCATGCACGTGCATATCGGCATCGACGATGACGGCCTGCGCATTGATTTGATGAATCAGTTCGCCTATTTCTTGCCGCATCTGCTGGCGCTTAGTACCTCTTCGCCTTTCTGGGAGGGCGAGCACACGGGGCTCAAGTCTTATCGGCTGACGGTGTTCGATGGCCTGCCACGCACCGGCTTGCCGCCGCGGCTGGCCAGTTGGCATGAGTATCACGATCTGGTGACCCAGCTGGTTGGCACTGGTGCCCTGCAAGACGCCACCAAATTGTGGTGGGATATGCGCCCTAGCGCGCGATTTCCGACCTTGGAAATGCGCGTCACCGATATCTGCACCCGCTTGGAGGACGCGGTGACGATCGCGGCCCTTACCCAGTCGATATTTGCCATGTTGTGCCGCCTGCGTCGCGAGAATCGCCAGGCGCGCATCTACGCGACGCCTCTGATCGCGGAAAACCGGTGGCGGGCGATGCGCTACGGCTTGGACGAGGGCTTCATCGATTTTGGCGAATCCGTGCTCAAGCCGATGGCGGTGTTGGCCGAGGAGCTGGTCGATTTGCTGCGCGACGATGCGCGCGCGCTCGGTTGTTTGACAGAAGTGGAACGGGTGCGCGACATCGTCCGCCATGGCACCTCGGCGCACCGCCAGGTGGCCTGCTGGCAGGCGGCGTGCGATGCTGGTGCCGACCCGCAAGAGGCGCTGCGCGCTGTGGTTGATATGCTGATCGAGGAAACCTTGGCTGACACGAGCCCGGCGTGCGATGTTTGATAAAATGTGTCGGCGCGCCGCGCCGACCGATGGCGATGAGAGGACGAACCATGGATGATGCCAAACGGACCGAGCTGGAGGCGGCCGCGTTTCGCCAGCTGGTGGAGCATTTCAGGGACAATCCCCAGGTGCAAAATATCGATCTGATGGATCTTGCCGGCTTCTGCCGCAATTGCTTGTCGAAATGGTACCGCGCCGCAGCTGAGGAACGGGGCGAAACCATGAGTTACGAGGAAGCGCGCGAGGTCATTTACGGCATGCCGTATACGCAATGGAAAGCGCAACACCAGACCACGCAGCCCCAGGACCGCCTGGATAAATTCGCCGCCGAGCATCCGCACGAATAGCCGCCCCGGCGGGCCGCGGAACCCCACGCAAGGAACGCCGCGCCACGCTTGCACGGCGGGTGGCGCTTGCGCTACCTATAGCTACCCGCGCGCCGTGGGGGTGTGTCGATGGGGCGTAGCCAAGCGGTAAGGCAACGGGTTTTGATCCCGTGATCCCTGGTTCGAATCCAGGCGCCCCAGCCAGATATCGGTTTTGCTGTCATCCGCGTGTTTTTTGGGCTCATTCTGAGCGGCCGAGAGCGCTGTCTTGGCCAACAATTCAAAAGGTTGGTGGAAGGCGACAGCCACCTCGCCATCTTCCCAAGAACAGTTCGATAGCAAGAAATTCAGAAGGCGCCGTTTTTTACGGACGCCCTGCTGTTCGAATAGTGATTGGGCGTTCTACGCGTCCGAAAATCTCGATGCTTTCATCGCTTTCAGCTCCCCCAGCCCGAGAATACTGTCACCGAAAACTCTAACCAAATTCGATCCAGTTTTGGGGAGCAGCCCACATCAACCAAGGTCTCTGCTTCTGATTGAAGGTAACAAGGGACTCACGTCACACTTCACTGACACAGTTCTGATCCTATCTTCAGCGAAACAATACTTCTCTGTGACCCGACGTGTGACCTTATCAACTAAGTGCTTGGACGCCGTGTTCGGCGGCCCCGATCTCTAACGCATCCTTGCTCTCTAGGGGCCACGATGAAGCGGAAATCCTCCGTCGCCAAACGAACAGAATCTATCTCATTGGCGCCGAGGTGCCCTCGCAACGCTTCATCTAGTGGGCTCTTCCTCAAGGCGATACGAATCACAGCCGTTATCCAAACGCATGTTAAGAGCGAGTTGTCAATGTCATGGGTAAAGGCAGGTCTGCTTGTTTCATGCGATTTCTTAACGGTATTCTATGATGTCATCAAGTTACGATGGCACTTTAGATTTGTTCTAAATAAATAACTTGGTTTCTTATTTATGCTATTTTCCAGGTAGCGTTGCGGATCGTTGTTCTCGAAGTTGATCTTATTGGGAACTGTTGTTGATACTGTAAAGAATATGAACATAACACTGTGCGCGCCCGAGCCAACTAAGGCTTTTTCGACGTTGGTTGCTCGTGGCGCGACACACAAATGCGATCGTTCACGGTGGGCCGAAGCGAAGCAGAGAAGTCGAGAGCCTGATAGGGACAAAGTGCTTCATGGCCACTGATTACCGGAACTATGCGCTATCCCCTATCCAGCAAGACATCCTTGCGCGTGACGGTCACGGCGGCACTGATCGATCGATCGAGCAGTTCGTTTGCATCTTGCGCGAAGCCATTGAGATCTCGGTGTTCGAAAAGGCTTGGTCCTTGGTCGCCGCGACTCACCGCAGCCTCCGAGCCTACATATCCGAGAATGGCGTCGACGCGCCGAGTCTCCGTGTCGCCGAATCCGTTGCGACCGCTTTTGTGCACGATGATTGGGGCGCGCATTCAAAGCGGGAACGTTCGCACAAGCTTAAGACGTATTTACGGGCTGACCGGAAAAAAGGGTTCGACTTAACCAGCGGACCGCTCTATCGGGTCGCGCTGATCCGTCAGGCCACCAAACAATTCGTTTGCATTTGGACCTATCACAATATTCTTTTGGATAGTCGCTCCGCCACACTTGTCCTAAAAGATGTCTTTGCGACCTACGAAGCGTTGCGGCGTAACCAAGAGCCGATCGTCGAACAACGCGAGGCTATGGAACAATACGCCACCTGGCAGCGGCGACAGGACACAGCCAAAGCGAAGAGTTTTTGGTGCAATCGCCTAGAAGCCCTCGCCCCGTCGAGCGGTTTCATGGTTGATCGCCCAGCGAATCCCGCAGGAGGGGATGGCGGACAGCACGGCAGCAAAGAGTGTTGGGTCGACCAGGAAACGACCGCGAAGTTGCTAAGCCTGGCGCAACGCGAGGACATCGAATTACGCACGATTGTTGAAGGTTGCTGGGCGATTTTCTTGGGTCGCTACGCGGGTGAGGAAGATATCGTTTTTGGTGTCACCCGAACGATAGGCCCCGCTGCTGTCGTTACGTCCAACCCAGCTATCGGCACCTTCACGAATACGCTGCCGCTTCGCGTTCGCTTTGTACCCGGCGCGTCACTTGTTCCATGTCTGAAGAAGCTGCACGCGGACAGTTTGGCGATTGTCGAACATGGCCATGTTTCGTTGGCGATGCTTCGCGAGATAAATAACATCGAGGCAGATGTGCCGTTGTTCAAAAGTGTGGTTGCGGTTGAGGATCGCACCCCCAACGCGGCACTGCGGAATGCCGGCAGCCCAGGTGAACAGCGTTCGTTTCATCTCTTGAGACAGAGTGGCTACCCAATAACGATTACGGCCTACCAAGGCGCGCAACTCCTGTTGCATGTCGCCTACGATCGAGCCAGACTCGATGACGCCACGGCAGAACGGATTCTGGAGCATCTAACGACCCTGCTAAAGGGTATCGCGGCAGATCCGGATCAACCGTTGACGCATTTGCCGCTCTTGTCCGATTCCGAACGACACCAGCTTGTCGTAGGCTGGAATGCGACCGCGGTGGCATATGATCGAAACAGATGCATCCACAGCGTCTTTGAAGATCAAGTCGCAAAAACACCCGATGCCGTCGCGCTCATCTGCGGACAAGAGCGTTTGACATATCGGCAACTTAACCGACGGTCTAATCAATTAGCTCGCTATTTAATGGCATTGGGAGTCGGGCCCGATGTTGCGGTGGGCGTGTATCTTGAACGCGACGCTGATTTGGTGGTGGGCTTGCTTGGCGTGTTAAAGGCGGGCGGCGCGTATGTGCCGTTGGATCCAGCCTTTCCGTCGCATCGAATCGCGTTTGTACTCAATGACGCAAGCGTACCTGTGGTGTTGACGACCGCCGCGCTCGCCAAGGACGTGTCCGCCGATGGCGTGCGTCATGTGTTGTTGGACAAGGCTGGCGACGTAGTTGCGGAACAGGGCTCCGAGAACGTGGATAGCGGCGCGGGTCCGAATAACCTTAGCTACCTTATTTATACCTCTGGCTCCACGGGCAAACCCAAGGGCGTCATGGTCCGGCATCGCAATGTGATGAACTTCTTCGTGGGCATGGACCAGACCGTCGGTGCGGAGCCACCGGGTGTGTGGTTGGCCGTGACCAGCCATGCCTTTGACATTTCCGTCCTGGAGCTGTTCTGGACTCTGGGGCGTGGTTTCTCGGTCGTGCTTCATGGTGAAGATAGGGCGTGTGCGTTCGCGGATCCGATCAAACGCCATCAGGTCACGCATATGCAGTGTACGCCGTCGATGGCCAGCATCATGATCCAAGATCACAAGGTGCGCGCAGCGATGGCCAGGCTTAGAACGTTCGTCGTCGGTGGCGAGGCACTCCCGCCGGCGCTTGCGGATCAGGTCAAGCAAAGCGTTCAGGGCCGTGTCATCAATATGTACGGTCCGACCGAGACGACGGTCTGGTCGACGTCCCATGAACTGGACGCGCAAGAGCGCGATGTGCCGATCGGGCGGCCGCTCGCCAACCAGCAAGTTTACATCTTGGACCACAACCTGCACCTGGTCCCGATCGGTGTGGCCGGTGAATTGGTCATCGGTGGCGATGGTGTCACCGCCGGATATCTGGGGCGGCACGACCTAACCGCCGAAAAGTTTGTCGCGAATCCGTTCTCCGATGATCCGGAGAGTCGTCTCTATCGAACCGGCGATCGCGCCCGCTACGGTCCGGACGGGACGATCGCATTCCTGGGTCGGTTCGATCATCAAGTGAAGATTCGCGGCTATCGCATAGAACTTGGTGAAATCGAAGCAGCGCTTGGCGCGCACCCGAACGTCAAAGAAGCCGTTGTCATGGCCCGTGACCAGGGCTCAGATGACGTGCGCTTGGTTGCCTATCTCGTCTTGAAGCGGAACACGGCGCGTATTTCGGATGAATTGCGCCAGTTCCTGGAACGAGACTTGCCAAACTATATGATCCCGACAGATTTCGTCCAACTCGACGCGTTCCCGCTCACGCCCAACGGTAAGATCGATCGCAAGGCATTTCCAGCGCCGGTCGAGGTTTCGGCGGACAAGGGCATCGCAATCGAACCGCCAAAGGCTGATGCCGAGCGCATCTTGATCGGGATTTGGCAGCAGCGCCTAAAGCGGGAACACATTGGCCGGCGAGATAATTTCTTTGCCGTTGGCGGTCATTCATTACTGGCCATCCAAGTGATCCTCGCCATCCGCGAATCGTTCGACATCGACTTGCCCTTGATCAGCCTGTATCAGGCGCCGACCGTGCGCGAACTGGCCCAAACGGTTCGGCAGGCGCAGCGAGAACAGGCCGCATCGGGTGTCCGTGTCGCCAACAGAGTGGCACCAGGCCGCAGTATGTCCGACGGCCGAACGGCGCCGGCCGGAGGCGAACAGATGAGATCGGTGCCGACGTGACGAACACGCGAATTAGGACCACATTCAGGTTTGCCGTGACCTTTGCCCGTAACGAGCCAGCCCCCAGCTAAAAGGCAACACCATGAAACAACCAGATCTTGAGAAAATTGGGCGAACGCTGAAACGACTGTCGTTTCCGACCCGCTTCGCGGTGGAAGTCACCGCTGACTGCAACCTTGCCTGCGCGATGTGTCATCACCCATCGATGGTCAGGCCGAAGGGCAGGATGCCTTTCCCTCTGTGGACAAAATGTGCTGACGAGATCGCCGCCGTTTCACCGCGGACGCAATGCTGGTTCTCGTTTTGTGGCGAACCATTGCGCGAGCCGGAGCTTTTGTTTCGCATGTTGCGTTACGGAAAGTCCGTCGGCCTCGAATCGCTAAACGTCAACACAAACGGAATGTTGCTGAAGCCCGAGTTGGCCGAGCCGTTGTTGGATTCGGGCGTCGATTTGGTGGTCATCGGCATCGACGGTTTTTCGACCGAGACCTACGAACGCATTCGCGTCAATGGCAGTCGCGACGAGCTCTACGCAAACGTCGAACATCTGCTCGCTGCCCGGCACGCGCGCGAAACTGGCGCCGAGGTTCAGGTACAGTTTATCGAAATGGACGAGAATGAGCATGAGCTCGAACCGTTCAAGGCCTATTGGCTGGAACGCGGCGCGACCCTGAAAGTCCGTAACAAGCTCAGCTGGGGCGGAAAGTTCAATACACCGTTGGAAATCTCGGACGACTCACGTATCGCCTGTCCTTGGGCGATGACGATGATGCATGTGTTCTGGGATGGACGGGTGCCGCGCTGCCCCGGCGATACAGAGGGAGAGGATTTTCTCGGTAACGCATGGGATGACTCGCTAACCGACTTGTGGGGCCAATTGGGCGTCTTCCGAGAACTCCATTTGGCGCATCGATTCGATGATCTGCCCGAACGCTGTCATACCTGCAAAGATTGGATGACCGGTTCGGCGGATCGGATCCAACCGGGGGCGGAGTCAGTCGGCAAGCCGGCTTGATGCGCGGGCGAACCGATGAAAACGCTGTACCTTTGTGGCGCCGGCAATTCCGAGGGTGTTCGTCTCGCCCTCACGATCAACCGCAAATATAAGCGCTGGGACCACATTTATGTTTTAGACGACGACGTGTCGAAGGTCGGGCAGTCGAGGCTCGGCGTCGAAATCGTGGGTCCGTTTTCCACGTTGAAGGACTGCGATCCCGGCGCAACAGAGGTCTGCAACCTGGTCGCCAGAACCTGTACCGGACGATGGGGCGCGCGAAGCAAGATCGCCGACTACGGCATACCATTTGCCCCGCTCATCAATCCGGACGTCGACACGGAAGGTGTTGCCTATGGCCAGGATATTTTAGCGTATCAGAACGCCACCCTGGGTCCGGAGGTTTCACTGGGCGAGGCGTCGGTGGTATTCATGGGCGCCGTTGTCGGCCATGAAAGCCAGGTCGGACAATGCTGCGTCGTGGCCGCCAACGCTGTATTGAATGCCCGCGTGGAGCTCGGCGATGGCGTCTATGTTGGCACCAACGCGTCGATCTTGCCGGAAATCACGATCGGCCCGTGGGCGACGATCGGTGCTGGCTCCGTCGTGCTTCAGGACGTGCCGGCGGGCACGACGGTTATGGGCGTTCCCGCCATTCCCCTATTCGCAACCAATGTTGAGGGCCCGCGAGACTCTCACACCGTTGCCTCAACGGGCGCGGCATCGGGTGCGGGCGGAACGGAACCGCAGACCGAAGTCGAACAAACGCTTTTCAATATCTGGAAGAAGGCATTCAACCGCAATGATTTGAGCATCCACGACAGCTTTCTTGATCTGGGCGGCGATTCGCTGATGGCCGTTAATATGGTGTTCGCGATTCGCGAAGCGTTTCAGGTGGACGTTCCGTTGAATGAACTGTTCGAAGCCATGACGGTGAGCAAGCTCGCCGAAGTCGTCGAACAGACCATCATCGAATCCGCCAGCGATGAAGATTTGTCTGCTTTACTGGCGGATCTCGAAGAGTACCCGGACGAGGCCTAGAATCGCGTCAATTTCTAGGGATAGCAGTCAGCTGTGGTTGGATCAAACAGAGCGCCGGTCTGCGGCAGAGCAAATTCCGCGGCCGCAAACGCGTTAATGTCAAATTCACCTTGGCGCTGGCGGCTTTCAACCTTATCCGTCTACCGAAACTCATCGCGATGCCGCTCTGACGACCACGGCCCTGAGCAAGCGACAAACGATGACAAACCGACAAGCAGGAACAAGCGCTCTTCATCCTCCGAAACCAGATAAAACAATCACTGCACAGACTTCTTTAGCAGCCCGCTAATGCATTTCACCCTCCCATACGATGGCGTGTCATGCTCTATTTATCTGATATTGATCAACTTATCTTCGTTCAAACGACCCCGTTTGAGCGAAGATTGATTTGATGACGGTGATAGGGCACGGAGGCGTCTGGCCGTCATACCGGTCGAGGCCGCCACTGTGCCGTGGCGCGCTCATCGTCGCGTCGGCGTCATGGCTGCGGCCGGCGAAAAACGGTACGGGATCGCGTTGGTTGTTATGGCCTGTGACGAACGCCGTCAAAATTGTTGCAACGACAATTATCGCAGAAATCCTCCCAATTCTTGTCCTATTTCGCTCCTTCAATGCATGGGAAATCGCATGCAGAAGCTGATATCGGCGCGAGCAAAACCATGACGGGTGCATGGGTGCTTTTTGCTTCTATTTGGAATCGTTGAGTCAGCAAACTCGCAAATGGCGAGAAATCCTTGCCAGCCACGTCGGGAATCTTCACTCTAAACCATCTGGGAACTCTATTGATCGGGGGCCGACGATTGGGCAGGGCCCGTGCGCTAAGGACGGGCCGATCACACAGGGAGGATTCCATGACAGTACAGCTTCGCGCGCTCGCAATCGGCGCGGTGTTCGGATTGGGCGTCGCCATAGCAACGAGCAGTTGGGCCGAAGAGATGAAGCCCACCGGCGAGTTCGGCTGGTTCGGCGTCGGTACGGCCCATGTTATCGAGGAGGGACACGTCTACTGGGTTGGCGAGTTTTCGGGCACGTTCTTTGCCGATGATGGCGATGCCAGCCCGATGCACCGCGCGGCGGTGAAATGTCCCGCCTTCAACGATCTTGATTTCAACAAAAACGAAAGCGGCGCCGGCGGCTATTGCATCGTCACCGATGGCGACGGTGACATCGCCTACCTCAGTTGGCAGATCCCGTGGAGCGAAGGAACGGTTACCGGTGATGGCACGTTCGAATGGACCGGCGGCACGGGAAAATATGACGGGATCACCGGCACCAACACATTCACCGGCGTGACGACCGTAAACCACGCGGATGGTACCGCCTCGGGCTACGCGATCTGGAATCGTTGAGTGCGGCTGCCGGCAATGAAAATCAGGTAAAGGGGGAATGATGATGACAAGGCACAGTATTTCGATTGCAGTCGCTGCGGTGGCCACGTTGACCGTCGCGGCATTGGCTTTCGCGCCCGTGGGCCACGCGGCCGAGTGCGTGGGTACCGATTATTGGACTATAGAGCTGGCAGACACACTCGATCTGGGTGAAGGCCACTCAGTGACGCTCTGGAAGGCAAACAATATCGGGGTTCCAGATGACCCAAATGCACCTGACTACTTAGCTGGGGGGCCGTGTTCTGGGTGGATAGAGGTCCTCCCCGACGGCGGTCTAAAAATGGATGGTTATTGCTCTAGAACCAACACGGACGGCGACATGCTGGTTGATCACTGGTGGCAAAACCCCGGAGATGAGAGGGGAACCTGGGAGTGGGTTCGTGGCACCGGCAAGCTCGCATCATTGGTCGGTCAGGGCGGCTGGTTTGAAACGGCGATGGAGAACGGCGTTCTCGGCGCGACACGGTGGGCTGTTGAATGCGAATAGCCGCTGTCTGCGATTGATGTGCCGGCTATGGGGCCGCCGGGAAACCGGCGGCCCATTTTTCGCATCGGGCGGCTTCTCATACGCGCCTTGGTTGGTGTTTACTTGCCCACGGGTCAAGCCCGTGGGCGACGGGGGAGCGAAAATCGTTCGCCCCCAAAGCTGGTCATGGCCGGGCCCCGACCCGGCCACAAGTAGACACAGCCGTTGGCGATGTGCGCTGCTCCCCGTGGTTCGTGTTTACTTGCCCACAGAGCAAGTCCGCGGGTGACGGGGGTGTGAAAAGCGTCCGCCCCCAAAAGCTGGTCATGGCCGGGCCCCGACCCGGCCATAAGTAATCACAATCGCCGGCGATGCGGGCTCCCCGCCGCGCTTGCTATCGCTGTACACTGTGCCGCGCAACAGGCCCTGGCCCTAGTCGACATGCATTCTGGCGATCTGACCGCGTGCGGCGTCATATCGGCGGAATGAGGCGCGGCGGGATCGCGGTCTGACGAAAAAGAACGCGGGCCATCCGACGTCGTTTCGGGGGGGCGACAAGATGGCCCGCGCTGGGTGGTCGAATGTGTAAGTGTTGCACAGATTTGTTACGATATCGCAACATCTTGTCGTGTGTTCACGCTTTTGTGAGCGACTGGTTACGCAGCGGGACGATGTCCGGCTGTATTCACACATGACCGATGGGGATGTGTTTGCCAACAACCATCGCCGTGCTGGTCGACGACTGCACCCGTCGGCGATAAGCAGCCATGCCACGGTCGCCCTGGCACCCCGATGCGATTTCGGTCATCTTTGCGCGCATGCAGGGGTATGCGAACGAGTGGCCGCGTGAAAACACTGGTTTATTTCAATCGTTGGACACATGCTGACGGCCTGAATGCGGTCACCGCCGAAAACGGCCGCAAAGTGATCAAGCTCGATTGGCATGCGCGCGAAGACGACATTTGGCCCGTGCTGAAACGGGCGCACGGTTATCAGATTTCATCGGCGCGCCACGAACTGCCGACGGCCTATCGTGGCGACGCGCCGTTGCTGGCGCGCTGCCAGGAGCTGTTGGCCATTTGCACCGACGGTGCCGGCTATGACACGCTCGACCTCGATGCCTGCACGGCGGCGGGCGTGCTGGTCGCCAATCAGGCCGGCGCGAACAAGGAAGCTGTTGCCGAACACACGCTGGGCATGATGCTGGCGCTGTCCAAGCGGTTGATCGAAACCGACCGCGCGATGCGCCGCGACCGTGATTGGCATAGAAACGATTTTATCGGCAATAATTTGGTAGATAAAACGGTCGGCATAATTGGCTTGGGGCATATTGGCAGTCGGCTTGCGACATTGTGTCGGGTCGCTTTTGACATGCGCGTTTTGGCTTATGATCCATATCTGACCGAAAAGCAGTTTGCCGAGCGCGCAGCTGAGTCGGTGGCGTTAGAGACTCTGTTGACCGAATCCGATTTTGTCACCCTTCATTGCCCGTTGAGCGATGAGACCTGCCACATGATCGATGCTGACGCCTTGGCGCGCATGAAGCCGTCGGCCTATTTGGTCACCACCGCGCGCGGCGGCATTCATGATGAAGCGGCGCTCGACGAAGCGCTCGGTGCGGGCGCCATTCGCGGTGCCGGCCTCGACGTGTGGGATATGGAACCGCCGCCACTCGGCCATCCGCTGTTGCGTCATGACAATGTCATTCTGAGTCCACACACGGCCGGCGTGACCGACGAGTCGCGGCGGCAAGCGTCGTTATGTGCCGCCGAGCAATGGCGCGATATTTTCCAAGGTCGTGAACCGCCGCGGGTCCTTAATCCCGCTGTGTTGCCGCGTTTTCGCGATCGCTACGCGGAGCTGTTCGGGGGCGCCCACGGATCGTAACTGCCGAAACTCCATAAGTGGCCTTCCAAATCGCGACACATATAGAGCCGGCTGCCATAGTCCTGGTCCGCGATTGGCATAACGATGGTTGCACCGGCTGCAACCGCTCGGTCGTAATGGCGGTCGATATCTTTGATGACCACATAAGACGATTGCGTACTGCGTCCGCCGGCCTCGTCAGGTTGGCAGGTCAGGTCACTGGTGTCGCAATCATCTACCGCGCCGAGCATCACCATACTGTTGCCCAGGGTGAGCTGTGCGTGGGCGATGCTGCCGTCGGCATCGGGGACAACCCGATGTTCCGTGAACCCAAACGCCCCACACAGCCATGCCACGGCGGCGCGGGCATCGCGGTATCGTAGGGCCGGAATGATGTAGGTCTTGCCTGCGGCAGGCGCTTCAGCCATTTACGACCTCCTTCGAACATGACCCCGGCCTGACGTCATATCTTCATTCCAGTGCAGCGATAAGCCAGTGATGCAGTGGCGCCAGCGGCCGCCAAATGTCGATACAATGGGACACCAGCGCGGCCGAACGCAGCTCAGTGGGATGCCGTGCTTCCACCGATGCAAACAAAGCGTTGTGGCGCAGCAGCCGGTCCTGTTCGGTTGAGGCCGCCGCATAGCCGCGCGGCAGCTTGCTGTAATGAAGGCCGCGCACCGGATGGCCGGTCTTTTCCAAGCGGTTGACTGTTTTGATCAGAGCCGGGCCGTCATGCGGGTCGACCACCGCATCGCGATAGGCGTGCAGTTGTTGGCGAACGAACTGATGGGCACCGACGCCCAAGATCAGATGCGTTGCGGTCAGGCGAAAAAAGAAACTCGAAACCGCGCTCTTGCGTTCGCCTTCCCAAAACCATAGGTCGAGATGGTCCTTGTAGGGCGTTTTGTCTTTGGAAAAGCGGATGTCACGGTTGATGCGAAAGATCGAACCGTTGACGCGTGGCGCGGCGACGATATTGGGGGCGAGGTCACCGAGCGGTGCGGTGAGGGCCTCGATAAAGGCCTTTGCGGGCGCAATGTAGTGGTCGTTATAATCAGCGCGGTGCGCCTCGAACCACGCTTTGTTGTTGTTGCGCCCGAGACCGTCAAGAAATGTAACGGTCTGATTCGAGAAGCCGGAGAACTCTGACATTATGTGCCTCCACGTCCGGCTGGCGATTGTCGCTCAGGCGACCCGGCCGTGGCAGTGCTTATATTTTTTTCCGGACCCGCATGGGCAGGCCTCATTGCGGCCGACCTTACCCCAGCTTGACGGATCGGCCGGATTGCGCTCTGGCGCCGTGCTACCCGCGCGTGTTCTTTGGGCGGTGGCCATGGCCGCGGCGCGGCCACCGCTCGGGGCGGCACCTCCACCAGCGGCCGCCATGGCCGGTTGCGCACTGGCCGTGGCCATTTGCTCTTCAGGCGGCGCGACCCGCAGTTCCAAATGCGACAACACCGATGTTACCGTCTCGCGGAAGCGGCTCAACATCGATTCAAACAGAGAAAACGCTTCTGTCTTGTATTCGTTGAGCGGGTCGCGCTGGGCGTAGGCGCGCAATGAAATACCCTGGCGCAGGTGATCCAACGACAGCAAATGGTCTTTCCATTGCTGATCGAGAATTTGCAGAACCAGGCTCTTTTCGGCGACCCGCATGACCTCGGGGCTGTAGTGCACCACTTTCTCGGCGTATTTGCGGTCGACGGCATCGATCAGACGGCTACGAATCTCATCGTCGGCGATGCCTTCCTCTTGCGCCCAATCGCCGATCGGCAGGTCGAGGCCAAATATCCGACGCACCTCTTCGTGCATGGCGGCGGTTTCCCATTGCTCGGGATACGCCTTTTCCGGGATAAACCGGGCCACGATGTCTTCGGCCAACTCATGGCGCATGTCGGTGACGGTATCGGCCACGTCGTTTGCGCGCATCAGTTCAATGCGCTCTTGGTAAATCACTTTGCGCTGGTCGTTCATCACGTCGTCGAAGCGCAGCAGGTTCTTGCGAATCTCGAAGTTGCGCGCCTCGACCTTTTGTTGGGCTTTCTCCAGGGCTTTGTTGATCCACGGATGAAAAATCGCCTCGCCTTCTTGCAGGCCCAACTTGCGCAGCATGCCGTCCATGCGCTCCGAGCCGAAAATGCGCATCAGGTCGTCTTCCAACGACAGATAAAATTTCGACTCACCGGGATCACCCTGCCGCCCAGAGCGTCCGCGCAACTGATTGTCGATGCGCCGGCTCTCATGGCGTTCGGTGCCAATCACATAAAGTCCGCCGGCGTCCAAGACCTCATTGTGGGCGGTGGTGATTTCCGCGCGGATCTTTTCAGTCAAGGTATGCTGCTTGGCGTCGTCGGATATGTTGTCCAGCTCATCTTCCAGGCGCATGTCCAGATTGCCGCCCAATTGGATGTCGGTGCCGCGGCCGGCCATGTTGGTGGCGATGGTCACGGCGCCGGGTCGGCCGGCCTGCGCGATGATGTGGGCTTCCTGCTCGTGATAGCGCGCGTTGAGCACATTGTGCGGCACTTTGCTTTTCTTCAGCCGCTTTGCCAGGTCCTCGGATTTTTCGATGCTCGTGGTGCCAACCAAGACCGGTTGCTGGCGTTTGCGGCACTCCGCGATCTGGGCCACGACGGCGGTCCATTTTTCCTCCGCCGTACGATAGATCTCGTCATCATTATCGATGCGGATCATCTCTTTGTGTGTCGGCACCTCGACCACTTCCAGGCCGTAGATCTCGCCGAATTCGGCGGCTTCCGTGGCCGCGGTTCCAGTCATGCCGCCGAGTTTCGGATACATACGGAAATAGTTTTGAAACGTGATCGATGCCAGGGTCTGGTTTTCGTTTTGGATGATCACATCTTCCTTGGCTTCCAACGCCTGATGCAAGCCGTCTGAATAGCGTCGGCCCTCCATCATGCGGCCGGTGAACTCGTCGATAATGATGACCTTGTCGTCCTTGACGATGTAATCGGTATCGCGCGCAAACAGCTTGTGCGCGCGCAGGGCTTGGTTGACGTGATGAACGATGCTGACGTTCTCGAAGTCGTACAGCCCCGGGCTTTGCAGCATGCTGGCGTCGCGCAGCAGCGCCTCGATGCGCTCGCTGCCGACTTCAGTCAGGGTCACGGCGCGCGCTTTTTCGTCCTTTTCGAAGTCGTCTTCGCCCAGTTGCGGGATTAACGTGTTGACGGCCACATAAAGCGCAGAATTGTCTTCGGTCGGACCGGAGATGATCAGCGGGGTGCGGGCCTCGTCAACCAGGATACTGTCGACCTCGTCGACAATGGCGAAATTGAAGGGCCGCTGGACCATGGTCTCCAGCGTGAATTTCATATTGTCGCGCAGGTAATCAAAACCGAATTCGTTGTTGGTGCCGTATGTGACGTCGGCGGCATAGGCATCGCGCCGCTGTTGATCGGACAAGCCGTGCACGATGCAGCCGACGGTGAGGCCAAGGAAGTTATAGATCTGGCCCATCCAGCCGGCATCGCGCTGGGCCAAATAGTCATTGACGGTGACCACATGGACGCCCTTGCCTTCGAGCGCGTTCAAATACACAGCGAGGGTCGCGACAAGGGTCTTGCCCTCGCCGGTCTTCATTTCAGAGATCTTGCCTTCGTGCAAAACCATGCCACCGATCAGCTGCACGTCGAAATGGCGCTGGCCGAGCGTTCGTTTGGCGCCCTCGCGGACCACGGCGAACGCTTCGGGCAGCAATTTGTCGAGCGCCGCGCCGTCACGCAGCCGGTCGCGAAACTCGGTCGTTTTGGCCTTGAGCGCGTCGTCGGACAGGCCCTCTAGGTCATTTTCGAGCGCATTGATTTTTTCGACGGTCTTCTGATGTTCTTTGATGATCCGATCATTGACCGAGCCGAAGAAGCGCCGGGACAGGCGGTTTAGCATCGAGGATCCTCGGGGCTGGGACGCACGTACGCGAACAATAGAACAGCGTCGCTGCGTTTCACATAAGCGTCTGCCCGATATGTGTCAACGCGTGGCGCGAACAAGCGCTCAGGCTTTCTCGTTGTTGCGTGCTGGCGGCCCTGGAGTCACCGCTCTTGTCCGACCAAATCTGTTTCGGCATGATGCCGCCCCTGGCGCCGACGTGGCCGGCGTTTTTTCCAATGCGACAAGACTTTGTGCGGCGATTCGGAAACTGGACCGGCGATGACTGAGCGCTCTCCCCTTGCATCTGCGCAATTTCCCGAGATGGCTCCCGTGCGCGGCGTGCGCATGGCGGCAACGGCCTGCGGATTGCGCTATCGCGACCGCACCGACTTGATGCTGGCGACATTCGATCCTGGTACCGCTGTCGCCGGCGTGTTCACGCGTTCGACCACGGCGTCCGCGCCCGTCGATTGGTGCCGCGAAATTATCGATCAGGGTCGGGCGCGCGCATTGGTCGTCAATTCCGGAAACGCCAACGCGTTCACTGGCGCGGCGGGCGCGCTATCGGTGCGGCAAACGGTAGATGCCACCGCGGCGCTGGTCGGATGTGCCGGGCAAGAGGTGTACGTGGCGTCGACTGGCGTGATCGGTGAACCGCTAGATGCCGCGAAGATCGTCGATTCGCTGCACGATCTAAAGAAATCGCAGCGCGAAGACGCGTGGCGCGAGGCGGCGGCCGCGATCATGACCACCGATACGTTTCCCAAGGGCGCCAGCCGCAGCGCGCTGTTGGGCGACCGCACGGTGACCATCAGCGGTGTTGCCAAGGGGTCAGGCATGATCGCGCCGAACATGGCGACGATGCTGGCGTTTTTGTTTACCGACGCGCACCTACCGGCGGAAGTGTTGCGGGACCTTCTGTTGGACGCCAATAGCCGGTCTTTCAACGCGATTACTGTCGACAGTGATACATCGACGAGCGATACCGTGTTGTTGTTCGCCACGGGTGCGGCCGAGAATGCGCCCGCGCCCGGGTCGATGACCGCGCCCGAACTTCAGGCTTTTCGTGCCGCGCTGGAAGAAACGATGATCGACCTCGCCCAACAAATCGTGCGCGATGGCGAAGGCGCGTCGAAATTTATCACGATCACGGTCACACGCGCCGAATCAGACGAGTCCGCCCACAAGATCGCCTTGGCGATCGCCAATTCGCCGCTTGTGAAGACCGCAATCGCCGGCGAGGATGCCAATTGGGGACGGATCGTCATGGCCGTGGGCAAGGCCGGTGAACCGGCGCGCCGAGACAGCATCGAAATCCGCATCGGCGGCACACTGATCACCGAACAAGGCGCGGCCCGGCCCGACTATGACGAACGGCCTGTCGCGGCGCATATGAAAGGCCGCGAAATTGCCATTGATGTCGCGGTTGGGGTCGGCGACGGACACGCCACCGTGTGGACCTGCGATTTGACCCACGGCTACATCAGTATTAACGCCGATTACCGGTCATAGGCGCCCGCATTGCGTGACGACGCGCCCGTGACAACGGATTCAGGCGGCGCTTCTTTCGCGCCGTTGCAGACCGCGCGATTGGACCTGCGGCGCCTGGAATTGGCGGACATCGATACGGTCCACAGGATAGCCGGTGACGTACGCGTGGCGCGGTTCTTGGCTCGCATGCCCTATCCGCTCGCCCGGTCGGCGGTGCATCGCTGGATCGAGGGCAGTCACAAGGAGATGGCCGCTGGCGCCGGCTTCACGTTTGCCTGTTGGCGGCGCGCGGACGGCACGTTTCTGGGCTGTGCGTCGCTGACCATTGCGTCGGGTGATTTGAGCGGAGAGCTCGGCTATTGGCTCGATCCGGCACATTGGGGCCATGGTTATGCGTCAGAAGCAGTGTCGTATTTGGTCGGTTTGGCGTTCCGCAGTTTTGGGTTGCGGCGGGTGTGGGCTGCGGCCCATTGCGACAATGCCGCCTCTCACAGAGTGTTGGAGACCGCTGGGATGACCACTATCGGCAGCGGCAGACTCGCTTTTCAAGCCTCTGGCGAGACCGCAGCGGTGCGGATCTACCAACTGACCCGCGATGCAGCGGTTGCCAGCCGGCCGCCACATCGGTCGGTTGTCTTCGTCAGCGCGCTGGCCATGATTGACGGCGAAGATAGGGTGTTGGTGGCGGAACGCCCGGCGGGCAAAGCTATGGCGGGGCTATGGGAGTTTCCGGGCGGCAAAGTTCATGTGGGCGAGACCGCGCGGCGCGCCCTGGTCCGCGAGATTCGCGAAGAGTTGGCGGTCGAATTGACCGTGGATTCGTTGATTCCGTTGACTATCGCATCGCACCGCTATGACCACTTCCACCTGTTGATGCCGCTTTTTGTGTGCCGTATCTGGGGCGGCATGCCGGCGCCACGTGAGGGGCAGAAGTTGTCATGGGTGTCGATCGACAAATTGTCATCGCTGTCGATGCCGGCCGCTGATGCGCCGCTGGTTGCAACCTTAGGCACCGCCCTCTGTGGGTGAGTCGCGCGGCGCGCGCGTCGGTGGGTCCTTGGCCAAGGCGTCTGTCAAGCGCGCCGTGGCCGTGCCCGGTTGTAGCGCCTGTGGTTGCGACGGGTGCGGCGCCCACCCGGTTAAGGTGATGATCTCGAACGTAACCGGGACCCGGCCGCTTCGGTCACTGTGACGGCTTTGGTAAAGACCGGCGGCCCCCAGCATGGCGTCGCGACGCGCGAATCGGCGTGGTCGGTCAACCAGGGCATTGGCCTGGCCCATGCCGCGCAAGTCGCGCATCACTGCCAAGGCGTCTGGATAGCTGGCGCTGATGCTGTCGGAATCGACGACCGGGAGCGCAAATCCGGCGCGCTGTAGCAGCATGCCAAGGGTCTGCACGGTGGCGAAGGGTGCGATTCGCGGCGGCACGCCGGCCCCCAGCGTTGCGTCGGCATCGATGAAGGCGGCGCGCAAGTCGGCCAGGCTGTCGCCACCGAGAAGGGCGGCGATCATCAAACCGTCGGGCTTCAGGCAGCGCCGGATCTGTATCAGCGTGCCAGGCAGATCGTTGACCCAATGCAAGTTCAACACACTCAGGACGAGATCAAACGCCGCCGACCGAAAGGGCAATCGTTCCTCGTCGACGACCAACCGAACGCCATATGCGCACCCGACCATGGCTTCCGACAGATCGCACTGCACAATATGGGTTATGCCATGCTGGCCGTTCAGGCGCGCGCGCAACAGGCCTGTGTGACAGCCAAGGTCTAGGACGCGCGGAAACCGTCGGTCGATATCGTTGAGGCGATCCGCGACGCGATCAGCGACCTCGGCGACGAGGAAATCATGGTTGGCAAAATCCGCGGCGGCGCGATCGCGATGGCGCCGGACCGCCCGACGATCAAAGATCACAGCGCGCTCAGCCATGGCATATTTATCGCCCATCATCGACAAACGCACCATGGGGACCCGGATGAACGATCAATTGGGTGGTTTGGCCCGAACCTGGGGCCATCGTGCCGTGACCGGGTTTCTGGACCTTCTGCTGCCGCCTCATTGCATCGCATGTGGCCGTCAGATTACCGGTGAACGTGGTCTGTGCGGCACGTGTTGGTCGACCATCGACTTCATTGGCGCGCCCATGTGTGTCCGCTGTGGATTGCCCTTCGACCACGACCCTGGTGGTGTTGCTCTCTGTGGGTCCTGTGCCGCGGAGCCACCCGTTTTTGACTCCGCGCGCGCGGTGATGCGCTATGACGACATCCCGGCGGCACTTGTCATCGGCCTCAAGCATCGTGATCGCACTGATTTGGCGCCCACCCTGGCGATGTGGTTGGCGCGGGCAGGTGGCCCGTTGATCGGTGAATCGGACATTGTTGTCCCGGTCCCCTTGCATCGGCGGCGCCTGTGGGCACGCCGCTACAATCAGTCGGCGTTGTTGGCCTTTGCGTTGGCCCGCTGCGCGCGCCGCGATGGCCGTGGCATTCGCGTCGTGCCTGACGCGTTGCGGCGCGATCGTGCGACCCGCTCTCAGGGCGGGCTGGGGCGCGGCAAGCGGTTTGAAAATGTCCGCGGCGCGTTTTCGGTGGCGTCGCGCCATGAGTCGGCAATTGCCGGCCGCCGCGTGCTGCTGATCGATGACGTCATGACCACGGGCGCCACTGTCGCGGCGTGTGCCGCGGCGTTGCGCGGTTCCGGTGCGGAGGCCGTGAATGTTCTGGTGCTGGCCCGTGTTTTGAGCGCGGCATAGCAATGCTGGAATTGCATTGTAAAATCAGTCTAAAGAATAACATGATGGCGACGATCGACAACGGGTACGTGCATGGCCGATATTGTAATGTATAGCAATGCCTTCTGCCCCTTCTGCATGCGCGCGCGGCAATTGTTCAAGGCAAAAGGCGTGGCCTTTGAGGAGATCGATATCTTGGCGCAACCGCGCCGACGGCAAGAGATGCTGGAACGCGCCGGCGGCCGCACCTCGGTGCCGCAAATCTTTATTGACGATCAGCATATCGGCGGATCGGACGAACTGGTCGCGTTGGACCGCGCCGGGCGGCTGGACGGCCTGTTGGGCCTGGACTAAGGGGGCGAGGGCGTGGGTGCGTCATTGACCGTTGGTTTGGTACAGCTGACCAGCACACCGGATTTGGCGGCCACGGTGGCCCATGCCTGCGGATGCATCCAAGACGCCGCTGTCGCAGGGGCGCAGTTGGTGCTATTGCCGGAAAACGCGGCGATGATGGGGCGCGAACGGGAGGTGCGCGCCGCCGCCGCAAACGAGGCGGATCATCCGGCGTTGGCCGCGTTTCGCGCGGCGGCGACGGACGCTGGCGTTTGGCTTTTGGCGGGCTCGGTTGCCGTGCCCGCGGGCGACGGCCGCCTCCATAATCGGTCGATCCTGTTCGACGAACACGGCCGGCGGGTCGCCCATTACGACAAGATCCACATGTTCGACGTCGATCTGGCAAACGGCGAACGCTATCGCGAGTCCGCCAATTTCGCGCCGGGCGGCGCGGCTTGCATGGCACAGACGCCGTGGGGGCGTCTGGGCATGACCGTGTGCTACGATTTGCGCTTTCCCCATCTGTTTCGAGCCTTGGCGCAAGCCGGTGCGGCGCTGATCAGCGTGCCATCGGCGTTCACCCGACCAACCGGGGCCGCCCACTGGCACGTTTTGCTGCGCGCGCGGGCGATCGAAACCGGTTGTTTCATATTGGCGCCCGCCCAATGCGGTCGTCACTATGGACGCCGCGAGACCTATGGTCATTCTCTGGTCGTCGATCCTTGGGGCGAGATCGTCGCGGAAGCCGGCGAGACGCCAGAGTTGTTGGTGACGACGCTCGATCTCACCCGAATCGGTGCGGCGCGGGCCATGGTGGCGAGCCTCGATCACGACCGACCGTTTACGCCGCCCAATCATTCGCCACTTAAGGCTGCGGAATAGGTTGCACCTCTGGCGCGGTCGCCGCGCGTACGGCGACGATGCGTTGCACGCAGCTTGGCCGCGGTGCGCCGGTGGTGACGTCTTCGTAGGCGACGACGCGCAACTGTCCGCGCACGACGTCCAGCAATTCGCCCGGAAGCAGCAGGTGGTCCGGGTTGCGCGGCCGCCCGAAGCGCTCATTGCCGCGCGCAAATGTCTCGTAGAAGAGAACACCGCCCTGCGCGACGGCCGCGACTATGTCAGACAATATGGGGCGGTACAGATAGTTGCAGACCACAACGCCGGCAAAGATAGCGTCGCCGAGCGGCCAGGGTCGACCATCCTCCAGATCGACGGTCACGGCGTTGAACCGCGCGTCGTCGAGTTCCTCAAATCCGGTCAGGTCACGGTCGACAGCGGTCACCGGGTGGCCGCGATCACGGAAAAAGCGGCTATGACGACCGGCGCCGCAGGCAACGTCAAGGACCGGGCCTGTTGGTGGTACAAGTTGCGCGAAACGGGTGACCCAGGGGGAAGGTGCCACGGCGCCATGTGGCGCCCGGGCTAAATGCCGATCGGCGGCCATGGCGTCTTGCAGGTTTGACAGGTTGTGGTCATTTGGGCGACAAGAAGATCTGTTGAATTGCGCGCAGCGCGTGAGGTCTGAAAAGGGCGCATGATCTTATTCGATCTGAAATGTGGCAACGACCATACATTTGAAGCGTGGTTTCGCGACGGCGCCACATTCGAGGCCCAGGCCGCGCAAGGTGAAATCGCGTGCCCGCTTTGCGCCGACACATCGGTCGAGAAAGCGCCGATGGCGCCGAATATCGCCCGGGCCAAGGGCGGCGGGTCGGGATCCGCGGAACAGGCGTTGCAGACTTTGCCGCCTGAAGCCAAGCGTCATCTTGGCGAATTTCGTGAGCGTCTCACGGCGCTGCGGAAGGAGATTGAAAAGAATTCGCACTATGTCGGCCCCAAGTTCGCCGAGGAAGCGCGCAAGATCCATTACGGCGAAGTCGACCACCGCAATATTCACGGCGAGGCCAGCAACGAAGAGGCGCGTGAAATGTCGGACGAGGGCATTCCGTTTGTTGTGGTGCCATGGATTTCGCGCGGCGACAGCTGAATATTGGGGAAATCTACACCCGGCTCAGCGAGGGCCTGGACGCCGCGATCAAGTAATTGACGCCGACATCGGCGCTGAGGTGCCAATGATTGGCCAGCGGATTGAATGCCATTCCCTGGATCTCGTCGACCAACAGACCAGCCCGAGTCAGGGCGCCGGCGAACTCAGCTGGTTTGACGAACTTTGACCATTTGTGGGTGCCGCGCGGCAGCCAGCGCAGCACATATTCCGCGCCCACGATGGCCATTCCAAAGGCTTTTGCTGTGCGATTGAGCGTTGAGGCGATCGCGATCCCGCCGGGCGCGACACAGGCCGCCGCCGCGCGCGCGAAGGCCGAAAAATCGGCGACATGTTCGACGATCTCCAGGCAAAGAACGGCATCGAAATTTTCCCCGGCGGCGACGATATCGTCGACCGTTACATTATGGTAGGCGATATCGAGGCCGGTCTTGGCGGCATGGGCACGGGCCACGGCGATATTGCGCGTCGACGCGTCGATGCCGGTCACTGCCGCGCCAAGGCGCGCCACGGGTTCGCAGAGCAAACCGCCGCCACAGCCGATGTCGAGCACGGTTAAGCCGTCAAGCGCGCGCGGTGCTTCGACATCGCGCGCGAATCGCGCGGCGATATGGTCTCGGATATAGCGCAGGCGAAGCGGATTCATGCGATGCAACGGCGCCATCGGTCCGTCGGTATCCCACCAGGTTGCCGCCATTGCATCGAATTGGGCTATTTCCCGTGGGTCCACTGTTGATGACCCAACATGGCCTTTCGGTTGGGCCGAGATGTCATCCTTCATCGCTCTGCATCCTCCAATTGGCCAAGTGCCCGACTTGCGCGGTTAACGGGCCGCAAGTATCTATAAGAGCACGGTTGACGACAACGGCACCCGCGCATTCACGGTTCGTGGTGCGTGCGTCTTTGCGAAACAGCGGCGCGAAAATGTAAGCCATGGCGCGTATTGTTCAGAAGTTCGGCGGCACATCGGTCGGTGATATCGAACGTATTCGCAATGTGGCGCGGACGGTGCAGCGGGCCGCGATGGCCGGTGACCAGATTGCCGTGGTGGTCTCGGCGATGGCCGGCACGACCAATCAGCTTGCCGATTGGGCTCTGGAAATCGCACCGCTCGCCGACACGCGTGAATATGATGTGGTCGTTGCGGCAGGCGAACAAATCACCGCGGGCCTGCTGGCAATCGCTTTGCAAGATATGGGGCTGGTGGCGCGCTCGTGGCTGGCTTGGCAGCTGCCATTCAGAACCGACGGCATGCATGGTAAGGCGCGAATCGGCGAAATCGGTGTCGATCAACTGGATACGCGGCTGGCGGCGGGCGAGATTGCCGTGGTCGCCGGGTTTCAGGGATTGGGCCCACGCGACCGCTTGACCACCCTGGGGCGGGGTGGTTCCGACGCCTCGGCGGTGGCGCTGGCGGCCGCTCTTGGCGCTGATCGCTGCGACATTTTTACCGATGTCGATGGCGTCTATACATGCGATCCGCGGCTCGTTGCCAAGGCGCGGAAGCTTGATAAGATCGCCTACGAGGAAATGCTTGAGCTTGCCTCGCAAGGCGCAAAGGTGCTGCAGACCCGGTCGGTGGCGTTGGCCATGCGCCACGGTGTGGTGGTGCAGGTGCGGTCAAGTTTCGACGATGTTCCGGGGACACTTCTGGTCGATGAGGATGATACCATGGAGCAAGAGGTTGTCAGCGGCATCGCCTACAGCCGGGACGAAGCCAAGGTCAATTTGATCGGCATGGCCGATCGGCCGGGTATTGCGGCGCGGATCTTTGGGCCGCTCGCCGAAGCCAACGTCAATGTCGATATGATTGTGCAAAACGCTTCGGACGATGGTCGATCTGCGGATATCACGTTTACCGTGACCAAGGGCGATCTGGAGCGGGCGGTGGCGACGCTGGAACCACTGCGTGAAGAACTCGGTTTTCGAGAGCTGCTGTTTGACGCGGACGTGGTCAAAGTGTCGGTGATCGGAGTCGGCATGCGTAGTCATGCCGGTGTCGCCCAAAAGATGTTTCAGACACTGGCCGACCGCGGCATCAACATCCAAGTTATCTCAACATCGGAGATCAAGGTCAGCGTGCTGATCAGCGAAGAATATACCGAACTTGCCCTGCGTTCATTGCACACTGCCTATGGTTTGGACGCCGCCTAGCCTGATCGTCTCTGTCGCGGCCGATTGCCTTGAATCGATCCGATGCCCCGCTCTGTCAATGGTCCGCTATGCGCGCTGATATTAACCAAGAGATGCCCGGTTACCGGCGCCTGGAACGGCTCTGGCGGCGCGGCTGCGCGTTGCTCGGCGCCGAATATGGAGTGCTGGGCGGCGCCATGTCGTGGATCTCGAACCATCAATTGGTGGCCGCCATATCCAACGCGGGCGGCTTTGGTGTCATCGCATGCGGTTCGATGGGGCCAGATCTCTTGGCGGCGGAAATCGAAGCGACGCGGGGTCTGACGGATCGACCTTTCGGCGTCAATTTGATCACGATGCACCCTGAGCTTCTGGATCTGATCGATGTGTGCGGCGCTCAGAACGTGAGCCATGTGGTGTTGGCGGGCGGCCTGCCGCCGTCGGCCGCGATCAACCGTATCAAGGATCGGGGCGCGCGTGTCTTGTGCTTTGCTCCGGCGTTGGTCTTGGCGAAAAAGCTGATCCGCATGGGGGTCGACGCCCTGATCATCGAGGGCATGGAGGCCGGCGGCCATATTGGGCCGGTCGCGACCAGTGTGCTCGCCCAGGAAATTCTGCCCCATATCAGCGACGTGCCGATTTTCGTCGCCGGCGGCATCGGCCGCGGCGAGGCCATTGCGTCTTATCTGGAAATGGGGGCCGCCGGTTGCCAGCTTGGTACACGGTTTGTGTGCGCGGATGAATCGATCGCTCATCCGGATTTTAAGAAAGCGATGATTCGGGCCAATGCGCGTGATGCCCAAACCAGTGTTCAGCTGGACCCGAAGTTTCCGGTTATCCCGGTGCGCGCCTTGACCAATGACGCGACGCGCGCATTTGTCGCGCTGCAAAAGGACGTGATCGATCGTTATCGCGCCGGACAAATCAATCAAAATGCGGCGCAGTTGGAGATCGAGCATTTCTGGGTCGGCGCATTGCGTCGCGCGGTGATCGACGGTGATTTGGAACATGGCTCGATGATGGCCGGTCAAAGCGTCGCATTTGTCACCAAGCCGCAGTCAACCGCGGAGATTATCGGCGAGTTGGTGAACCAAGCCGCAGCCGCCTTGGCGGCGCGCGGCGAGGCGATAGAAACGCCCGCCGAGGCAATCGTCTGATGGCACAATCAACCGGCGTCACCGGACCGCGGCGCTTGTTGACGCGGTTGCGCGCAGTCATGCGTGAACCACGCTCGGGTCAGGACAAGCTCAATCAAGTCGTGCGGCTGATCGCCGCCGACATGGTCGCTGAGGTTTGCTCTTGTTATCTGACCCGCGCCGGCGAGGTGCTGGAGCTGTTCGCGACCGAAGGCCTAAAGCCCGAAGCCGTCCATCGCACACGGCTCGGCTACGGCGAGGGTCTGGTGGGGACTATCGCCGTAACCGCTCAGCCACTGACGTTGTCCGACGCGCAGTCACATCCCGCATTTGCCTATCGTCCGGAGACTGGCGAAGAGATCTATCAGTCACTGATGGGCGTGCCAATTTCTCACGGCGGCAAGGTCATAGGTGTCCTGGTCGTGCAGAACAAGACCCGCCGCCACTATGACGAGGAGGAAGTTGAGGCACTGGAGATCGTCGCCATGGTGCTGGCGGAACTCGCCGCCGGCGGCGAGCTGGTCAACCCGCACGAACTCAGCGGGCCAGAGGGGGCGGTCACCCGCACACAGATGTTGGACGGCATGCCCCTGGTCGGCGGCTTGGGCATGGGCACGGTTGTCATTCACCGTCCCAGCGTGCACATCATCGATGTGGTCGCGGAAGACCCGGGTCGGGAACGCGCGCGCTTGTTTCAGGCGGCCCAGCGGATGCAAGCCGACGTCGATCGCAAACTTGACGCGCCCGACATGGTCGGCAGCGGGGCGCATCGCGACGTCCTTGAGACCTACCGCATGTTTGCGCGCGACAGCGGCTGGCTGGCACGAATCACCGAGGCGATTGCCTCTGGCCTGACCGCTGAGGCCGCCGTCAGTCACGTCCAGGCCGATATGCGGGCGCGCATGTCCAAAGTACCCAGCGCGCTGTTCCGCGAGCGTCTCCACGACCTGGACGATTTGGCGAATCGTTTGCTGCATTATCTTTCTGGTACCAATGAGCAGCGCGTGCCGGTACCGCAGGAAGGCGAGTTTATCGTCGTCGCCCGATCGATGGGGCCGGCCGAATTCCTCGACTATGATCGTGACCGCTTGCGCGGTCTGATATTGGAAGAAGGCTCGCCGACCATGCATGTCACGATTATGGCGCGGGCATTTTCCGTGCCGGTGGTCGGTCGTGTTCGCGACGCCCTGCAACGAATCAGCGCTGACGAAACCGCCATTGTCGACGGTGTCCGTGGCGAGGTCGTGGTGCAACCGGGCGACGACCTGATTGATCACTATCGCGAAGAGACGGTTGCCCGCGCGGCCCGTCGCGCGACTTACGAACGCCTGCGCGACAGCCCGGCGCGCACGCTGGACGGCACCGACATATCGCTGAATATCAATGTTGGTCTGGAAGTCGATGTCGATCATTTGGACGCCACCGGCGCTGAGGGTGTCGGTCTGTTTCGCACCGAGATCCCATTCATGATCTCGGCGCGTTTTCCCGACGTGCCGTCGCAGACCGAGCTCTATCGACGCATTCTGACCAAGGCCGACAACCGCCCGGTGGTATTCCGCACGCTCGATATCGGTGGCGACAAGCGCCTGCCTTATTTACCGCAAATGGAGGAAGATAATCCCGCCTTGGGTTGGCGTGCGATCCGGATCGGCTTGGATCGGCCACAGATTCTGCGCAATCAACTCCGCGCATTGATACGGGCGGCGGGCGACGGCGCGTTGCGGGTGATGTTCCCGATGGTCTCGGACGTGAGCGAGTTGGTGGCGGCGCGGGCCATGCTGGATCACGCACTGGACCAGGCGCGGGCCGGTGGTGAACCGGTGCCCGCGGCGGTCCATGTCGGCGTGATGCTGGAGGTGCCGGCGCTTCTGTGGCAGTTGGACGACCTGCTGCCACAAATCGCATTCCTGTCGGTTGGGACCAACGATCTGATGCAATTCTTGTACGCCAGCGATCGCGGTAACCCGCGCATGGCTGGCCGCTATGACATTTTGTCGCCGGCAATGCTGGCCTTGGTCGAAGGCCTTGTTGCACAGTGCGCCCGTCACCAAGTGGAATTGGCGGTGTGTGGCGAAGCGGCCGGTGAAACGGTCCAGGCGCTGGGGTTGATCGGCGTCGGTGTGCGTCGTCTGTCCATGCCGCCGTCACGCATCGGCGCGGTCAAGTTGATGATCCGGAGCCTGCGATTAGGCGAGCTTGAGGCCTATTTGGCGGTGATTCGGCGATGGCAAGTTGCCAGCTTACGCGTGCCGTTGGGCAACTTCGCACGCGATCATGGCATTAGCATCTAGATGGGCTGCGTCTGTGACCTATTTAGAATTATGGTTTAGTGTGGAATCGGCGTGGTTCGATGTGTCAGGCAACATTTGATCAGCTCTGAAACGTGATGCCTGTCACGCAAACCATGTCCTTTCCTGGTCGTGGCGCAATGCTGTGACGGATCTCGTCGAGATCCCGTGGAAATTCAGGTATGGCACAGGCGGAAGAATTTCAAATCTATGATTTGAACGAGCATCGAAAAGAGCGATACCAGGGTATCGGCGATGAACTCCGCGGCGCGCGTCTGAACAAGGGCGTGTCGTTGGATTCAATGGCCGAGACCCTGCGAATCAAACTCAGCCATTTGGAAGCTATCGAAGCCGGCCGCTTTGAGGATTTGCCCGGGCCGGCCTATGTCGCTGGCTTCTTGCGTGCCTATACCGGCCATGTCGGGCTGGACGGCGACACTGTCGTGGAACGCTATCGGGCGGAACAAGGCGGAGAGCGGGACGATCAGGACCTGCACTTCCCCGAACCGCCAAGCGAGTCGTGGATGCCGAAAACCATCTTGGTTCTGGCATCGGTAATGATCGCGGCGGCAGCGTTCGGCGGCTGGTATTATCTGGGTGATGATCGACAGGTTGTCGTCGATCAAGTGACCGAGGTTCCGGAAGAGATCCTCGCCGCCGCCGAACCGGGACCGGTGTCGTCGCCGCCCCGGGCGCAAACGGCTGCGCTCCGCAGCGCGCCGACCAAACCCTCGGTCGCGGAACAGCGTTTGCCCACTTTTGCCGTACAGACACGCACGGCGGCCCTGGATGCCGCGCTGGCGGCGCCGCGACTCGCGCCCGCCAAGCCACGCTTTCCAGAACCGGTCGACGCTAGCCCGCTGGCGGCGAATGCCGCTTCGACGACGGTTTCGGGCAATCGCGCGGCGACGCTTGCCAACCCCATCGGTACGGGTTTGCGTGCCACCACCGCGCCTGCACCGACGGCACCAGCACGTTTGGAATCGGCCTGGTTGAACGGCACGTCGACGTCGGCGCCGCGCTTGCCAACGGACGCGGCCGGACCGGTGGACCGCGTCGAACCGCGATCTGAGTTTGCCGCCCTATCCGCGCCACCACGTGCGCCCGTGGCCCAGAGTGGGTCCCAAAAACCGCGAATTTATGGGCAAGAAAATGCTGGTGCGCGCGTGGTCGTGCACGCCCGCCAGGACAGTTGGGTCCAGGTCCAAAGCGACAGCAACGAATTGCTTCTGACCCGCATTATGCGCGCCGGCGACCGTTACTTGGTCCCCAATCGTCGCGATTTGACCTTGGTCACCGGCAATGCCGGCGGCATCGAAGTGATCGTTGATGGTCGCGTCTTACCTGCCCTGGGCCCGACCGGCGCGGTGCGCCGCGATGTCCGTCTGTCGCCCGACGCGCTGCGCGCGCTGGTCGACAGCAATTAGCCGCAACCTGGGCCGGCGGTCGCCGAGAGCGGCGACCATTTCTGGGACAGGTGGCGAACAAGATCGCCGGGTGATGGACCGGCCGAACGCCCGCCATGGCGGACACAGGGTGTTAAATTCGCGGAAAAATCGCGTCGCCGCGTAGAGCGGCGTTTTTCTTGTATCCGCCGATCCCCTATAGTGCGGCTCGGCTATCCGCAGCTCCTGGGTCAACAAAAGAGGCGCAAGAATGAGTGTGCGTCCTTATCGCGATATCCATCGGCGTGCGTGCCGGCAAATCCATGTCGGCAGCGTCGCGGTCGGCGGCGATGCGCCCATATCGGTGCAATCGATGACCAACACGCTGACCACCGATGTCGCCGCCACCGTCGCACAGATCCATGCTTTGGAGGCGGCCGGCGCGGACATCGTGCGCGTGTCGTGTCCGGATGCGGAATCATCGGCGGCGCTCAAAGACATTATCCGGCAGGTGTCGGTGCCGATCGTCGCTGACATTCATTTCCATTATAAGCGCGCGATTGAGGCGGCCGAGGCCGGCGCGGCATGTCTGCGGATCAACCCCGGCAATATCGGTTCCGCGGCGCGCGTGCGCGAAGTGATCCAGGCCGCCAAGGATCATGGCTGTTCGATGCGTATTGGGGTCAATGCGGGATCGCTGGAGCGCCATCTCCTGGAGAAATATGGCGAACCCTGTCCGGAAGCCTTGGTTGAGAGTGCCCTCGACCACGCCCGCATCCTGGAGGACAACGGTTTTGAACAGTTCAAGATCAGCGTCAAAGCGTCCGACGTGTTCTTGGCGGCGGCCGCGTATCAAGGCCTGGCGGAGGCGTGTGACTACCCATTGCACATTGGCATTACCGAAGCCGGTGGGCTGCTGACCGGCACGGTCAAGTCGGCGATTGGCCTCGGCAATCTCTTGTGGATGGGCATTGGTGATACGTTACGTGTGTCGCTCTCGGCGGACCCGGTTGAGGAGGTGCGGGTTGGTTTCGAGCTTCTCAAAGCGCTCAACTTGCGTCATCGGGGCGTCAATATCATATCTTGTCCGTCATGCGCGCGGCAGCAGTTCCCGGTCGTCGAAACGGTGGCCATATTGGAAAAGCGGCTGGCGCACATTACGACGCCGCTGACGCTCTCGGTCATCGGTTGTGTGGTCAACGGACCCGGCGAGGCGCGAGAGACCGATATCGGCCTGACTGGCGGCGGCCGTGGCACGCATCAGGTTTATCTCGGCGGCGTGACCGATCATCGCATTCACGATGATGGCTTGGTGGATCACATCGTTGCCTTGGTCGAACAAAAAGCTGCTGAGATGGACGTGAACCAAGCCGCTGAATAGCGCGCTAAACAAGCGCCACTGGCCGACAGCGCCGAACCGCGACCAGACGAGAACCGCATCATGAGTCTAGAAGCACAACTCGAGAAGATCGTCGCGCGTCATCGCGACTTGAGCCGCGAAATGGCGTCGGAATCGCTTTCCAGCGACGATCGCGTGCGGTTGGCCAAGGAATATGCGGATTTGTCGCCGGTGGTGGACCGAATCGACGAATTGGCTCGGTTGAAAGACGAAGCGCACGACTTGGCTGAATTGATTACCGATCCCGACAGTGATGCCGAAATGCGGACACTGGCGGAAGAAGAGCTGGCTGATTTGCGCGAACGTGTACCCGTGCTTGAACACGAACTCCAAATCGCCTTGCTGCCCCGTGATCAGGCCGACGAGCGTAACGTGATTCTAGAGGTGCGTGCCGGAACCGGTGGCGACGAGGCGGCATTGTTCGGGGCCGATTTGTTCCGCATGTATCAGCGCTTTGCTGAGGCCCAAAAGTGGCGGTTTGAGGTCATGCACATGTCGGAAACTGGCATCGGTGGCCTGAAGGAAGCGACCGCCTCGATTACTGGACATGGCGCATTTGCCCGGCTGAAGTTCGAATCCGGCGTGCACCGGGTGCAACGTGTCCCGAAAACCGAGGCATCGGGCCGGATTCATACCTCGGCGGCGACCGTTGCGGTGTTACCGGAGGCTGAGGCTGTCGACGTGCAGGTCGATGACAAAGATCTGCGGGTCGACGTTTTCCGCGCCAGCGGGCCCGGTGGGCAGTCTGTCAACACAACCGATAGCGCGGTACGTATCACGCATATCCCGACGGGCATTGTGGTCAGCCAGCAAGATGAGAAATCGCAGCATAAGAACAAAGCCAAGGCGATGAAAATTCTGCGCGCCCGGCTATTCGAAAAAGAGCGCGCTGAACAGGCTGCGGCACGGGCTGCCGATCGGAAATCGCAAGTCGGCAGCGGTGATCGTTCGGAACGCATTCGAACCTATAATTTTCCACAGGGTCGAATTACCGATCACCGCATCAATTACAGCGCTTATGATATGTCGGCCATGTTGGACGGGGCCTTGCTGGGTGAGTTTGCTGACGCATTGACCGCCGAAGACCAAGCGCGGCGCCTCGCTGACATGAGCGCGCAATAACGCGGCGCGGGGCGCGCGACGTATATGTCTGGTCAGAGTCTGGCGCCCATGCCCGTCGGTTCGACCGTGGCCGAGGCGATAACGTGGGCATACCATCAGTTGCACTGCAAAGGTGTACCGGGGGCCAGGCGTGACGCGCGCTTGTTGGTTGCGACGACCCTCGGCTTGTCACGCGAAGAGACAATGCGTGATGGCGCGCGAAGGATCAGTCGCGAACAAAGCCGCCACGTTTGCCGCGTGATTGCGCGCCGCGCCGCTCGCGAACCGGTGGCCCTGATATTGGGCGAACGCGAGTTTTGGAGTTTGCCGTTCGCGATTGGCCGTGCAACCCTGATCCCGCGCCCCGAAACGGAAACGCTGATCGAAGCGGTCTTGGCGCTACGGCCAGATCGCCAAATGCCTCTACGGATTGCTGATTTCGGTACCGGATCCGGCTGTCTGCTATTGGCCTTGTTGCGCGAATATCACCATGCCGTAGGGGTTGGCATCGACGTGCAAAAAGCCGCGCTTGATCTCGCGCATGACAACGCGATTGCGTTGGGTGTGGCCGACCGGGCGGATTTTGTTGTGGCGGATTGGGGGGACGGTTTGGCCGCCCGCTTCGACGTGATTGTCGCCAACCCGCCCTATATTCCGACAATGGCGATCGAACAGCTGGCACCGGAAGTGGCACAATATGAATCGCGTGCGGCGCTCGACGGTGGTGCCGACGGTCTTGTTGCCTATCGTCGGTTGGCGCCGGCCGTATACGGCATGCTAAGGCCAACTGGCGTGGCTGTGTTCGAGGTTGGCGCCGGCCAAGCCGACGCCGTGACGCGCATCTTTGAAACCCACGGTCTCGCGGCCGGCCACCGCAAGCAGGATCTGGCAGGCATTGATCGCTGCGTTGTGTTTGGCCACACAAGTCCCGGAATACTTTCGTGATGTGATAAAAGGCTTGGAAGTTCGGCCTATAGGGGCTAGGTTCTGAAGGAAGCTAGCCGCGGGCCACAGATGAAGAGACGGCGAATAATGGTGCGGTGCCGATGCTTTCTCGGTGATTTGGCAGATTGAGTTGCCACGAGAAAGTCTGGTTAGTTCAGATCGACCGTGGTCGCCGTCGACCGGTCGCGAACACACAACCCAGGATGGTACGACGAAGGGCATGAAGCACGGTCCCAGCTCGAAGCGCCAACGCGGGCGAACGAATGGCAGAAGGCCTCACTTTGGACATGGCCAGACGTTCGAGAGCAATGGTCCGGATGTCAAAATTCGGGGCAATGCCAGTCAAGTTCTCGAAAAATATCAATCATTAGCTCGGGACGCTGTGGCGTCGGGCGACCGCATCGCGGCGGAGAGCTATCTTCAGCATGCGGAGCACTATTACCGAATTTTGAATGCCAACGTGCCGAGCGCTGGCCAGGGTGAGGTGGCTGGAACGGGGCGTCAGCCTGGCGCAGGCCAAAACGGGCCGCGTGCAGCTCAGGACGGGCGTGGTCCAGAGCAGAACGATGGCGTGCGCGCGGCGAATGAGCGCGGTGACAAAGCAGAGCGCGGTGACAAGGCCGAGCGCGGTGACAAAGCCGAGCGCGGGGAACGGTCGGATCGCACTAGAAAGGCCGAGCGCGGCAGTGGTGCTGAGCGGGTCGAGAAAGGCGACAAAGTCGCCAGCGCCGAGAAGCGCGACAAACAAGACAAGCAAAAAGCGGATACCGAACCGGCCGCGATGTAATCGATCGGCCGAACGGTAGAGTCTACCGCCGGGCGGCCAAATTGCGCGCGCGGCGGTTGCGACCTGGCGATCGCGGTTGATGCCGTGGCGTGCGCAGACTATGCTTGGAAAACGGTAGTTTTTTTGCCTTCAAGAGCATTTTTGGGGCTGGCGAATCAGGCCCAAAAAGCCCACATTTAGCTTCTGATCGTGAATTCGCGGGTGTGACCGGGCCTAATGAGGACGGTGCGCACATGGTCTGTTGGCCGAATGCGGGCTGGCAATCGTGTGGATCCGCGCGATCTGGTCGTTTTTTGTTGGAAAGGCCAAAAATGAACTTCGATCGCTTTACTGACCGCAGCCGCGGTCTGGTCCAGTCCGCTCAAGGGCGGGCCATATCTGCCGGACATCAGAGATTCACGCCCGAGCATCTGCTTAAAGAACTGCTCGAAGACCCGGATGGTTTGGCCGCCAATTTAATGCGCGCCGCCGGGGCCCGTCCCGAGGACGCTCTCGGCGCGGTTGATGCGGCGTTGGCCAAGTTGCCCAAGGTCGAAGGCAGTGGGGCCGGCCAACTTTATCTGGCGCCAGAGACCGCACGGCTGTTCGAATCTGTCGAGACCCTGGCAAAGGAGGCCGGGGATGATTTCGTCACTGCCGAGCGGTTGTTGTTGGCGCTTTCGTTGGCCAAGGGTGCGACAGCGGCACAGATTTTGGCCGATGCCGGATTGACAGCGCAGGCGCTCAACAATGCCATCAATGAGGTGCGCAAGGGGCGCACCGCGGATTCTGCCAGCGCCGAAGACAGCTACGAGGCACTGAAACGCTATGCGCGCGACATCACCCAGGATGCGCGCGACGGCAAGCTTGATCCGGTTATTGGCCGCGACGAAGAAATTCGGCGCACGATCCAGGTTTTGTCACGGCGAACCAAGAACAATCCGGTCATTATCGGCGAACCCGGTGTTGGCAAGACAGCCATTGTCGAAGGGCTGGCAACACGCATCGTCAATGGGGACGTGCCCGAATCGTTGCGCGACAAACGATTGTTGGCGCTCGATTTGGGCGCGATGATTGCTGGAGCAAAGTTCCGCGGTGAATTCGAAGAGCGATTGAAAGCCGTGCTCGCGGAGGTGACCGGGGCTGGCGGCGAAATCGTTCTGTTCATCGATGAATTGCACACCTTGGTGGGCGCGGGCGCCGCCGAGGGCGCGATGGACGCATCGAATCTGCTGAAGCCAGCATTGGCGCGCGGTGAGCTGCACTGTGTCGGCGCCACCACGCTCGATGAATACCGCAAGCATATCGAAAAAGACGCCGCCTTGGCGCGGCGCTTTCAATCCATCTTTATTGGCGAGCCGACGGTGGAGGACTCGATCTCGATTTTGCGCGGCATTAAGGAGAAGTACGAGCTCCATCACGGTGTCGAGATTTTGGATGCGGCGCTGGTTGCCGCCGCAACATTGTCGGCACGTTATATTTCAGATCGTTTTCTGCCCGATAAAGCCATCGATTTGGTCGACGAGGCGGCAAGCCGCAAGCGCATGGCTGTGGACAGCAAGCCGGAAGAGCTCGATGAACTCGATCGTCGCGTCATCCAACTGAAGATCGAGCGCGAGGCGTTGCGCAAGGAAAGCGATGAGGCGTCGAAAACGCGGCTGGAGAAGCTCGAAGCCGATCTGGCCGAGCTTGAGGCCAGCGCCAATGCCCTGAGTGCCAAGTGGCAGGCGGAAAAGGAACTGCTGCACGGCGCGCAGAACGTAAAAGAAAACTTGGAAGCGGCGCGAATCGAACTCGATCAAGCCAAGCGCGCCGGTGATTTTGAACGCGCCGGCGAATTGGCCCACGGCATCATTCCGAGCCTCGAGGCACATTTGTCGGTTGCCTCGAATGATGACGGCGGCGCGACCATCATGGTCAGCGAAAAGGTTACGGCGGACGATATCGCCAGCGTCGTCTCTCGATGGACCGGGATTCCGGTCGAAAAAATGCTGGAAGGTGAGCGCGACAAGCTTTTACACATGGAAGCCAGCCTGTCCCAACGTGTGGTCGGCCAGGATGACGCCATCCAGGCGGTGTCGGAAGCTGTGCGGCGCGCGCGCGCCGGGTTGCAAGATCCCAATCGGCCGATTGGCTCGTTCATGTTTTTGGGGCCGACCGGGGTTGGTAAGACGGAATTGACCAAGGCCCTGGCGGCGTTTCTGTTTGACGACGAGACGGCGCTGCTGCGCGTTGACATGTCGGAATATATGGAAAAGCACTCCGTCGCGCGGCTGATCGGCGCGCCGCCCGGCTATGTCGGCTATGAAGAAGGCGGTGCCTTGACCGAGGCTGTGCGGCGGCGGCCTTATCAGGTTGTGTTGTTCGATGAAATCGAGAAGGCACATGCCGACGTTTTCAACGTCTTGCTGCAAGTGCTGGACGACGGGCGGCTGACTGATGGCCATGGCCGCACGGTCGATTTCCGCAACACATTGATCATCATGACCTCGAATTTGGGTGGCGACATATTGGCGGAACTGTCCGCCGACATAGACACGACCGAGGCCCAGGACCAGGTCATGGCGGTTGTCCGTGGTCATTTCCGGCCGGAGTTTCTGAATCGAGTCGACGAGATCGTGCTGTTCCATCGCCTCAGCCGCGCGCATATGAGCGGCATCGTGGATATCCAGATCAAGCGGCTTGGGGCTTTGCTGCAAGACCGGAATATCGAGATATCGCTCGATGCGGGTGCGGTGCGATGGCTGGCGGATGCCGGCTATGATCCGGTCTATGGCGCCCGCCCGCTAAAGCGGGTGATTCAGCGGGAATTGCAGAACCCGCTTGCCAAGGCGCTATTGGAGGGTGAGATTAGCGATGGCGCCCGCGTGGCCGTCACCGTCGGCGAGACCGGTTTGATTGTGCAGGAACAAGCGCGCGCGGCCGCCTAGAGCACTTTCCGACCATATTGAACCATTCTGCCGGAGCGATTTTGTGACAAGATCAAGTCGATGTCCGCATGGCGTATCGGGCATACGGCTAAGGATATCGCCGTCGAGTTTGTCACAAAAGCGCCCGGCCACAAGCGATCACGAGCGGCGGTTGTGGCTGCTTGTGCCCGATAGGTGTGCTATTCGGCGCGGCCGCCGGCTGTCGACTGGGCAACCGTGCTTCGGCTCGGCAAATTGGCGTATAGCACGCGGATTTGGTCACGGACCGCTTCAAACTGCCTCAGAGAGTCGCCAGCCAACTGCACGCCGATCGGCAATTCGACACCCATGGGATTGATCTGACGGTCGTTGCGCAACACCTCATAGTGCAAATGCGGACCTGTCGATCGTCCAGTTGAGCCCAAATAACCAATGACCTGTCCCTGGCGCACCTTGGTGCCCGGGACGATGTTATCGGCAATGGCTTTCATGTGCGCATAGGCGGTCTTGTATTCACCGGTATGACGGATTCGCACATAGTTGCCATAGCTGCCCCACCAACCAGCTTTTTCGACCACGCCGTTGCCGGCTGCATATATCGGTGTTCCGATCGGCGCCGCAAAATCGACGCCGCGATGCATTTTTTTGTAGCCGAGAACCGGATGACGTCGTTTGCCGAAGCGTGAGCTCAGCCGTGCACCATCAATTGGGGTGCGCATCAAGGCTTTGCGCACGCTACGGCCATGATCATCGAAATAATCGATCGATCCGTCGGTGGTCTGATGGCGGTACAGAGCCAAACGCTTGCCACTGAGGGTCATGGCGCCCAGCAGGATACTTCCGCTGCGCACCGGTCGCCCGTCGTCATCGACAAACTGTTCGAACATCACTTCGAAGCCGTCGCCCTTGCGGATATCGCGCTGGAAGTCGACGCTAAAGCTAAATAAGCGAATTAGTTCCATCAGCACCGGATCGGAAAGACCGGAGTCGATGGCGGCATTGTACAGGCTGTTGGAAATCGTGCCCTCGACGCGACGATGAATCGCATGGACTTGTTTGGCGACAACCGCAGCGGAAAACGACCCGTTGCCTGTGCTGGCCACTTGCAGGCGCGATTCGCCGCTGACATCGAACGCCACCGCCGCGAGCGGGCGCCGCCCATTGGCGCCGCGCGCGGCTGGTACCGCCGGATTGGGCGCAAATCGCACCGACAGACCCTGCCCCGCGCGCAACTTGCGCGGATCGAAGTGCTTACGTACGGCGCGCACAACCGAATCGGCGTCGTTGGCTGACGCGCCGGCCTGGACAAGCGCCTCCATCAGCGTGCTGCCTTTGGCCAGGGTCAAATGCTCGTAGCCATTTTGTCCGCTGATCGCATCGCCCGAGGTGCCCGGCGCAGCCACGGGCCGGGCGCTTGTCAGCGATCTCGTCTTTGGTGCGACAGATTCGACCATGGCCGGCGGTGCGCTTGGTTTTCGCAGCCTTGCCGATTGTCGGGCCGCGACAATATGTGCGGGCAAGGGCGCCGCGGCCGCGGTGGCGATGGCGTGGTCGAGCGCGGCAGACGTTGCGCGGTCCGCGACAAAGCGTTGTTTGTCCAATCGCTTGACGGTGACTACGGTCCGCGATCCGGCTTCCCAAACCAGCGACCGAAGCCGCTTCTCATCCGCGGTGACTTCAAACTCGGCAACCAGGCGTTGACCGGCCCGTACCAGGTTCGGATTACGGATCTTCTTGATCGCGCGAATCGCCAACGCCGCATCTGAATCGGTGCTGCCGGCGGCAGTGAGGGCTTCGCCGAGGGTGTCGCCGTTCTTGATCGTCAATACGATCGGTTCGCGGCTGCTTTGCGGGGATTCAATCCATCGTGGCGCGATATCCGCCTTCTCGCGCCGGCTCTCGGCCAGCGCCAATTGCGACGCGTGTGCGCTGGTCAAGGCGGTCAGGTCGGGCAATCCAGCCTTAAAGCGGTCGTTTGCCTGGCGCCCGACGCGAACCAAGTCGCCATCACCTGCATCTAGGCTGAGGC
>CBDCGL010000011.1:3967500-4853305 GCA_965216755.1 Alphaproteobacteria bacterium
AAACTTGGCTATCCGGTTCAGACCTTCAACCGCGATCGGCGCATCACCGGCCTGGGCAATGTCATAGAGCCTGCGCCGCGCATGCGCCCAGCAATAAGCCAGCTGCACGGTCCCATTGGTCCCTGACGTTTTGGTCAGACGATTGTAGCCGGCATAGCCATCCACCTGCAGAAGGCCGGAGAATCCTGACAGGAAATGCGCGGCATGGGCGCCGCCACGACCGGGGGCATAGAAATAGGCGACCGCCGACGGATCGGTGCTACTCCACGACCGGTCGTCCCGAGCGAGCGCCCACAAATAGCCGGTCTTGGTTCTGCCCCGCCCCGGATCAAGCACCGGCGCCCGGGTCTCGTCCATAAACAGCTTGGTCGACCGCTTGAGATCAAAGACCAAATGTTCGAATACCGGTCGCAGTGCAAACGCCGCACAGCCGACCCAATGGGCCAGCGTTGAACGGTCCAGCTCAACGCCTTGGCGGCCATATATCTGTGCTTGTCGATAAAGCGGCAGATGATCCGCGTATTTACCCACCAACACATGGGCTATGGCCGCCTCGGTCGGCAAGCCGCCTTCGATCAGGCGTGTCGGCGCTGGCGCCTGCATAATCCCGGTCTCACACGCCCGGCAGGCATATTTGGGCCGGCGCGTTACCAGGACCCGGAATTGCGCCGGTACGATATCCAGCCGCTCAGAAACATCTTCACCGATCACATGCAGCGCATGACCGCACGTGCAGGTCGTGCTGTTCGGTTCGATCACCGTTTCGACGCGCGGCAAATGTTTCGGTAGGGCACCACGTGTGACGGATTGCGTCCGATTACGCGCTGCCGCGGTGACAGGCCGACTGTCTGCTTCCGCTTCGACAGCCGCAATTGCGCTTTCGATGTCTTCAAACACCAAAGCCAGCTGGTCTGGATGCAGCCGTTCCGATTTGCGCCCAAATAGCGCCCGCTTGAGCTCTTTGACCAGGCGCTCAAGCCGATCGTTGCGCTGCGCCAACGCCACCAACATCGCCTTGAGAACAGACGGTTCATCCGGCAGATCAGCCATGGTGCCCATCACCGGACTATACGATGCTCGCTCCGCTAAGGCTAACAATTAGGCCGGTTATTGAACCGCTTGCGGACGCGCACATTTGAGGGCATGAACACGGCGCCAATCGAGCCCTTCGAACAACGCGCCCAATTGCGCCATTGACAGCCGCATGACACCGTCCTCGATCCGCGGCCAGCGAAAGGCGCCGCGCTCCAATCGTTTATAGATCATCGTCAGGCCTCCACCATCCCACACCAGAAGCTTGACACGATCCGCACGTTTGGCCCGGAACACAAAAATCGCGCCACAGAACGGATCAAGCCGAAGTTGGCTTTGGACCACCGCCGCCAACCCGTCTAATCCCTTTCGGAAATCCACCGGCCGGGTGGACACAAATACCCGCGCCGGACCACCCGGCAAGATCATGCCACCGCCTTCACCGCAGCCAGCACCAGCGCCAACAGCTTCGCATCGCTGCCCGATCGCACGCGGACAACCGCATCACCAAAGGCGACCTCGATCCATTCTGCACCGCCACTCGCTGACCGGACAGCGCAGGAGCAGGACAGTGACGGTGATGGCGCGCGCACATCGGCAACATTTGATGCATCATCCGCGACCGCCTTTACCGGTACAAACCCGACAGCGTCATCTGACCGATGATCCATCGACCCACGCGCCAGCACGCTCATCATCTCTTCAGGCAAGGCCAGCCGCCCCCGCTTGGCCTCATGACGCCAGGCGAACAATTGCTGCGGACGCAAACCATGCCGCCGCGCAACCTCCGAGACCACAACCCCCGGCACCAGACTCTCTGCTACAATTCGGCCTTTCTCACCAGCCGTCCAATTGCGCCGGCGAACATCGCCCGTCATTACCTCGATACACCGAACCTCATGGACCTCGCTGTCAAACGTATGGTCAAAACTCGACATCTCGCAATCCTCCCTCAGACCGCCAACATGTCAGCTCAAAACATCGTCACAAAGGTGGCAACGAAACACCGCTTACGAATTTCCGTCGGCCTGCCAAACGATCAGATGTTCCATGCATATATTGCGAAGGCGCTTGAGGACGAGATCAAGCTCGGCGATTTGATGGACTCAAACGGCAATATCATCCTGGCGATCAAACTCAAGGAACTGAATTTCTCGTCATGGGAAGGAACGTGGCAGCTCGTGGTCGATGTACTTGCCAACGGTGACCAGCTATTTGAGGCGATCGGCTTTCACGACCATGATGCCACATTCGCGGCTGCCCAAGAGTGCGAGAATGCGGCAGACAATTTCGAGTACGCGGTCCAAGACTTGACCAAGAACATTATCGATCACCCAAAGTTCAGAGCAATGTTGGCGAGTTCATAGAAACGAACTTGTTGAGCTGCTCTCACTAGCGAGCAGCTACTTCACGCTGCGCCCTGTGCGCCTTGACGTTGGCCGAGAGATTTCGCGGCGGCGAGGACGCCTTGGGCCTCGTCCGGCGATTGGTCCGTATGTCTACCGGCATCTTCACGAGGACGCCCGGCTGTGTGTTTTGGGATTCTTGTCAAACGGGCGTGAGTTCGAATCGCTTTTGAATAGGTTTTCTAATACGAAATACTCTTGGGTTTTATCAACACGCAAAAGTGCTCTAAATAATTGCATTGTCTAGTCGCGCATTAAGATGCAATATATGTCCTATTACAATCATATGTAGAAATTTTGTTTACTCAATTCTATGTGCGAAATCGAAGACAGGGAAAGGCGCCGTTTCTTGTATTCGGCCACTGCTGCTGTAGGCACTTGCGGTGCGGTTATTTCCGCTTGGCCGATTATCGATAGCATGAATCCGGGGGCCGATCTTCCGAAGTTGTACGAAATGGAGGTTGATCTAACTGTGATTCATGATGGGGGAAGCAAAACTGTCGTTTGGAGGAACGAGCCGATCTTTATCCGTCATCGGACACAGACCGAAATTGAGGCGGCGAGACGTGGCGATATCTCCGACTTGCGTGATCCAGAAACAGACTCGGACCGTGTTCACTCGCCGGAATGGTTGGCCGTGGTCGGCGTATGCACCCGATTGGGTTGTGTCCTGCATGGTCAGGAGGTGGTGGAACACAGAGGCGATTACGGTGGCTGGTTTTGTGTCTGCTGTGCCAGCCATTTCGACACTTCAGGCCGCGTCCGCGCTGGGGCCGCGCCAAAGAATTTGCGCGTCCCCATGTATGATATCCTGAACGGTACAACGATGGCTTTTCGCACACGGCCAACCCCCCCCATCGTATAGAATAGTTCGTCCGATTCGCAGATCGCCCAGATGCGTAGCGCCTGTTTCGTCTTCGTCGTCCCTTGATCCTGTCGCACGCTGACAAATGGCGTGATTTGTTTTTGAGGCCCATCGAACGTCCGCGGACGACAACAACGGGAAGGTTTCTGCTGCCTAGCTGGCGGCGCTCTCAACGGGATCGTAGGTCGGGCGCGTTACATTGCGCCTGCGCGTTTGGTCGCGGCCAGACCTTCGGCGCAATTGACCGGCTTGTCGCCGCATCGATATGCTACCGATTCTTTGCTCAATGTGAATTCGTCAGAGACGGCGACATGATTGTTGATGCGTGGGGGCAACATCCCACCCTGAGACACAGTCAGGATCCGATTCTTAAGTCGTTGCGCCGTTGGACCAAGACGTGGGCGCCCGAGAAACAGATCCCGGTGTTCGCAACCATTCGGACGATGGATGATGGCGGCGTCGATAGAATGCTGATTGGTGCCTGGGAGGTGCCGCCGACCGACAGTCTATTCTATCCGGTATACACGGCATGCGTCGAAGAGCGGGTGCCGTTTTGCACCCAGATTGGCCATACCGGGCCGTTGATGCCGTCGGAAGTCGGGCGCCCGATCTATTTGTGCCATGTCGCACTCGATTTTCCCGAATTGACGATTGTTGGCGGCCATATCGGCTATCCCCGGACTCAAGAAGCGATCGCTGTGGCGACCAAACATGAAAACGTTTTCATCGGCACGCCGGCTTACACGGCCCGCCGCCCCGGATAGCAAACAGAATCGACTCCACATTGTCCGAAAGGGCTCTAGGCTTGTCCGAGCAAACGAAAGCGCTTTTTCTGGGCAAAAACGCCGAACGCGTTTTCCGGTTGTAGGTTCGCCACTGCGAGCAGGCTTTGCGAACCACAAGGTCAGACACGGGCCGCAGCGGTTGGCTGAAAGAGTTTCGGAGCCGATTGGCACGCAGTAACTAAGGCGAGTCGATTGGGCCTCACGGCGCTGATTTCGGCTGTAAGAGCACCACGCGTGCAATTGGATCGGAAACGTCGACCAATTCGTAGTGTTCGCGGACATACGTTCCGGTTGCACTATCTCTCACTGCATTCAACAGTTTGTGCTCCAAGGGGCCTTGTCGGAAATGCACGGTCGCCAGCCAACTGGCCAGCCATTTCGGCATCGAAAACGGACGTTCGCGTGTCGATTCGGGATCTTTTAGCCCAAACACCCGCGCATAATCACGTTGCACCATCACCACATAGCTCTCCGGATTCTGCTGTAGAAACGCCCATTCGGGAAATTCGTTAGCAGAATACATAAGCGCGTCCATCTTATAATCCTGTGGGCACACGCCGATCCGTGGCGAGGCCGCCCAAGCACGCCCGTAATAAAGAACCGGTCTGTGCGCGCGTTCCGGCGCGCCCAAATAGCGGCCGATCGCAGAGAAGGTCGGGTCAGCATAGGAACGTTCCGGCTCGGTGCTGATATCCCGAAAATCAGCCTGGTCCACCGCCGCTGTCGGCACGCCCCTTTTGATATCCCGCGCACCCAGATAAAAGGAATCGGCGTAGTAGCGCCCGGTTGGGTAGATCCCAACCAGATAGGTCGCCGAGGCCACGGCGATCAAAACCACTGCGGCGCGATCGACACCTTTGCTCAGGTGCACGGCGCGCCGCGGCATGTCGGTGAGAAATACAAAGAAAAGCGGCAGAAACGCGGCGCCCAGATGCCAGTGGTCCGCGCGGTTCAGCCCGCTTTTCAGTGTCACCAATGCAAAACCGACCGCGCCCACGAGCAACAAATCACCCGAAAATGCGCGTTCGCGAAAACGCGGCAGCGCAGCGCCCAGCCCAACAATCGCAATCGCCAGCACGGCAAAAAGCGCGATTGAGTTCACGGTCCAGTAGAACTCAAAGCTCAAATGCCCCTGCGACATCACGCCGACAACGCGCCGGACCGCGGCGAGATAGTCCCGCCACCCGGTGCCCAACAACGCATAGATGCCGATTGCATAAGTCAACAGAGTGGTTGCCGCCACTACCGGGCCTGAGCGCAGGGATCTCAGCCGGTCAGGCCCAAGCAGCGCGGCCCCGTACATGGCGCCGATACCGACCAGCGTTGCCGCCGCATATTCGTGCGAGTAAGTGGCATAAAGCCCGACGATCACGCCCACGGCAATGTTGGCACGCAAATCAAATGGCCGGGCCGCGGCCAACAAGAGTGCAAAAACTGCGATCAGACGTCGCCCCGCGCTCCAATTCAAACCCAACATGGTGTCGACCAGAATCGGCGCAAGTATGATGAAAACCAGAATACGCCAGCGCCGATCCGTGATCGTTAGCTGCAAGGCAACCGTCAAAATCGCAAATTGCACGGCCTCTTGTGTGGCCAGAAAGCTGTAATACGACTTGAGCGATGGACCAAAAACCTGCGCCCAACCCCACAGTCCGTAGATCATGGATGGGCCATAAAAAAACTCAAAATCCCTGTATGGAACTTGCCCACAGGCCATCCGAAAGAGCGATACGATAAAACCGTGATCTTCCATCATCGGGCCGTACCGCGCCACGATGAGCGGGAAATAGGCCAGGAAGAACACCACAAAAATACCGACAATTTCTGTTGGGTAGAGACGCACGGCCGGCGCGCCGGCGGCCCGAACCGGTGTGGCCGAAGCCCAGCGGCGGCTCAAAATCGCCGCCAGGCCCAACACAAACACCGACCAGAGAACCGCCACCCAATAGGCAACCGGCGCATTGTAACCGCGTGCGGCGGCGGCGCTGATCGCCCGGGTGTCGCTCGGAATTGGAATCAGGTGTGGGACCCACGGCATAAGCACGAGAAATCCGGCCATTGCCGCGATCATTGCTGCTATCGGAGATCGAATCATGGTCGCTATGAGCTCCCGGACGCGGGCCGCGCTTACCTGGACTTCGCGCGCCGTTCAATCACAGCGCGCCGTGGCTGACAATTGCTTAGACCGCAACCGGAAAACCGTGCTCGCAAAGAGCCTTATGGAAATGCCGACACCGAACCAAATATGCCAGAATGGCGAATTTCCATCGGACAAGAGCGCCGCGACAATGGAAACTCGCGGCATGTTGCAGTTACCGCCCCAAGAGTGTCAACGGTGGTGGGAAACGGAATCGGTGCGGTTGCGTGAGACGGCGCCACAGGCTGTCTGGTCGGTGGCGGTGCGGTCCACATGCGGCGGCGCCTGCGTGCGCCGCATGCCGTATCACATAAGGCCGACAGGACAGCCCGCACCGGGTCGGGTGCAGACTGGCACGATATCGGCAAATTGCGTGTTTGGTGTCAGCGGGGCAGACGGGGACTAACTTTAAACATGTGCTTATTTTTGACCGGTTTCGGCGCATTGAAGTCATCACGGGATCAAACCCTGGGCGTATTGGTCCATAATTGTCGGCGGAGCGCCTACGGTGAGCGCGATTATTCGTGAAACTACGGGACGATTTGAAAGAGACACGATGACATCAATGACGGCGCAAGAGGAATTCGTGCGAGAGGGCCGACAGCTGATTTCCGTCGTGGTCCCTTGCTACAACGAAGAAGAGGTCGTGCGCCACACCCATGAGCGGCTCGCCGGCGTACTGTCCGCCCACGCGCCGGATCACGAGATCATTTATGTGGACGATGGCAGCTCCGATCAAACCGCTCTTTTGCTGCGGGAGATCCAGGCGGTGGATGCGCGTGTTGGCGTGGTGCGCTTGTCGCGGAATTTTGGCCATCAGGTGGCCGTGACCGCCGGCATCGAATATGCGAAAGGGGATGCGATTGTCATTATAGACGCCGATCTTCAGGATCCGCCCGAAGTGATCCCGGAGATGGTTGCCGCGTGGCGCAAAGGCTTCGACATCGTCTACGGCGTACGCAATTCACGTGAAGGCGAAACGTCGTTCAAGCTCTGGTCGGCCAAACTGTTTTATCGGATCATCAATGCGCTTTCCGAGGTGCCGCTGCCCCTCGACGCGGGTGATTTCCGACTCATCGACCGCGCTGCCGCCGCCGCGTTGCGGCAGATGCAAGAACGCCACCGCTTGTTGCGTGCGATGACGTCGTGGGTCGGTTTCAAACAAACAGCGATCCCATATGAACGGGAAAAACGCTTCGCTGGTGTCACAAAATATCCCCTCCGCAAAATGATCTTGCTTGCCCTCGACGGCATCGTGTCGTTCTCGACCGTGCCATTGCGCGTCGTCACTTTCATCGGCCTCGTTCTGTCGGTACTGTCGGTCGTGGGTATCATATACGCATTGGTTTCGCGCCTGCTCACCGACATTTGGGTGCCTGGCTGGACGTTGCTGTTCATCTCGTCGCTGATGCTCGGCGGACTGCAGCTCGTGTTTCTAGGCGTGATCGGTGAATATGTCGGTCGCATCTATGGCGAGGTCAAACAACGGCCTCTATTCATCGTCATGGAAACACTCGGCACGGATGAATTCCGGCGGCGATGCACCGAAAGGACGCAAAAGGCAAACCAGGCGTGATCCCCCAGAGAATCTTGTCTTTGGTGCCGGAGCGTTTCCGTCAATTCTTCCTTTACGCGCTGTGTGGCGGCAGTGGTGTCACCTTCGACTTTCTATTGTATGTTGCTCTCGTCACGTCGGGCGTGGGCTACCAATTCGCCAATCTCCTCGGTTACGCGGGAGGCACGATCCTTAGCTTCCTTCTTAATCGGGTGATCACATTCGGCGTGCTCGACGCGCCGTTGCTGCGTTTCGCGGGATTTCTAACCGTCGCCGGCATTGGCTATGTCTGCTCCGCCGCGGTTCTTTGGGTCATGATCGACCGGTATTCGGTCAACGAAATCGCGTCAAAAATTTGCGCCATTATTGTCGTCGTGGTTGTGCAATATACACTGAACGCACGTTTCACCTTCCGAAGGGCGAAGTAGTCCGGGGACAACAATGACGGCGACAGATGTGTACGACTGCGCGATCATCGGCGGCGGTTTCACCGGCCTTGCGGCAGCGGCTGAACTCTCGCGTACCGGTCGTTCGGTAATTTTGATCGAGAAGGAACATGAACTCGGCGGTCTTGCCGCAGGCTTCAACGTTGGCGAATACGAGCTGGAACGGTTTTATCATCACTGGTTCACGAGTGATCGTCACATTTTCGATCTCGCCCAGCAGATCGGCGTATCGGACCGGGTGGTTGTGCGTGATTCCGTCACCGGTATGTATTTCGCTGGCAAGAACTTCCGCCTGTCGACGCCGCTTGACCTACTCGGCTTCACGGCCCTGCCATTCCACGATCGCGTTCGCACCGGTGTCGCCGCACTGCGCGCTCGCCGCGTCAAGGAATGGCGCGATCTCGAAGGCGTTACGGCAAAGGACTGGCTTATTAAGCTTTTTGGCGCGAATGCGTTCAGTGTCATTTGGGAACCTCTGCTGGTCGGAAAGTTCGGTAAACACGCCGATCGCATTTCCGCCGTTTGGTTTTGGAACAAGCTTGCGCTCCGCGGTGGCAGCCGCGGCAAAAGGGGCGCCGAGCAACTGGCCTATTTTCGTGGCGGGTTTGCGCAACTTGCCCGTGACGTGGCCGCCTATGTCACCGCCAAGGGCGGACATATCGAATCCGGCCTTGAAGCCAAAACCATCCGAAGATCGGAATCTGGCGTCGCTGTTGAAACCGCCCGTGAACCCATTCACGCGCGGACGGCGCTTGTTACGACGCATTTGCCCGTTGCGGCGAGACTGTTGGCCGAGAGCGCGACGGCGGCGGAGCTGAAGGCGTTTCGCAAAATCGAATACCTTGGCAATGTTTGCCTAATACTGGAAATGAACCGCAGTTTGTCTCAATTCTATTGGACCAATATCAACGATCCGAATTTCCCATTCGTCGGCATCATCGAACACACGAATTTCGAACCCATGGCCTCTTACGGCGGGCGCCATATCGTGTATCTGTCGAAATATCTCGCAACCGACGACTCGCTCTTTGACAAGGATTCCCATCAAATGTTCGAATTCGCTGTGCCGCACATACAAAGGATGTTTCCGGAGTTCAGGTGCTCTTGGGTCGACGGCTATCATTTGTGGAAAGCCGAATACGCGCAGCCTATCGTTGTGCGACATTATTCGCGACTGATCCCTGAATTCGAGCTGTCCGTGCCTGGCGTGTTCTTGGCGACCATGGCCCAAATTTACCCCGAGGATCGTGGGACCAACTACGCTGTTCGCGAAGGTACCCGCGCCGCAAAGGAAATCGACAAAAGGTTGCCGCGCTAAGGTAGAGCCGACAGGCGGCGGGCGTCTTCGCGCGTGATCAGCACCTGCCCGTCGGTGACATCGTCAAAGTCCACATCCTCAAGCGTTCGCGTTGTGAGCCGAGAAAACTCTTCAACCAGTCGCGCTTCATATGGTGAGCCTTTCCGCACGTAGAGGAAATGCGTGTAGTCACGGCTGATTCCCCAAGGATAGGGAAACTCGCCAACCGATATCCAATTGTCGCGCAGCTCGCGCATTCGGTAGTGGAGTGCGGTGGCCAACGCGCCATCGCTCATTGTGGCCGCGGCCCGCCCATAATCGGCCAGGGTCTTCCGCGATAGCAGTACGTTTTCGGCATAAGCTGTTTGCCACAGCGGTTCCTCCGCGGCCGAAGTCGCGCCGGTCGAGGCAGGCGGCACCGGACCGAGATAGGCATCTGGTCTACTGCCCCATATATATTGCTCGCGTTCGATCGGTGTAATCGGTTCACGGCCGGAAAGAACGTTGTCCACCAAACCAACCGGATCAATGAAAGACACGCGACTGGTAAACGGGATGTAGCCGGCCGCGTCATAGACCAACGTCACCTCTGGTCCGCCGCCGGCGCGGATCAATGCGGCCGCCATCGGCTCGTAGTGGTGCCACTGAACCCGGGCAAACCACGGTCGATGATGTCGGCGGTCCAGATGCATGGTGATCGCCAAGACCACCACGGCAAATCCGGCGGTCGTCATCACCGCGACGGTCGGGCCGCTGAACCGACCAATCAAAACTTGCAACCGCTCAAAGGCCTTACCCGAAGCCAAAAGCCATCCCACCGCAACCCAAAACAGCGCTTCGACAGGAAACTCCAAGCGATGGTGGTAGTTGACCACGTGCAATGTCGTTGAATTGTAAAATAGCACCAGCGCCATCGGGACGCACAGAAGCGCCACCTGCGACCATGAGGTTCTGGACCCCGCGGTCGCGAGGGCACGCCAGTCCAGAAACAGAATCAGGGGCGCAAGGTAGACCGCCTTTTTTGCCAGGTTGAGCGTAAAGCGAAGCACATCCGCCAGCCCGCCGAATGCTAGGTTTTCCGTGGTCTTTACATAAAACGAATTCGGCAACAGGTAGCCGAAGTAGGCATATTTCCAAGCCAGGTAGGCCGTACCGATCGCGCCAACAATTCCATATGCTAGAAATAAGGCGCCGAGCATGCCGCTATCACCGTGGCGCCGGCGCATGATCGCCACGAGCCCAAGAACGACACCCTGTCCCGCCAGAAACGGCGCCGTGTCCGGGCGTGACCAAAGGCAAAGCAGGCTGACCAAGGCCAGCGCAACCGCGAGCGATCGGCGCGGGTGCGATAAAACGTGCAGGCTCACCAAGAAACTTGTGCTCAGCAGGGCGGCCGCAACGATTGTGTCCATGCCCGAATTCACGTGGACCGAAAACCGCGCGCTTCCTAGATACAAGGCCAGTGGGAGCGCGGCCGCCAGGGTCAACCGACCGTTCAACCGGGCCGCGATTCGGACCAATACCAACACCAGAACGAGGACGCTGACCGTGCTGATCAGATAGGCCCCGGTCAGCAACGGCAGACCAAGCCGCATGGTCGTCGCCACCAATATCGTCTGCAATATCGATGTCGATCCTTCGGTTGGTGGGCCATCGATGTTCCAGACGATACCGAAACCCCGCACCAAGTTTTCGGCGAAACGAAAGGTGATGAAGGCATCGTCGGGAAAATGTCCGCCAAAGCGCCAGCTCCGATAAGCCAGCGCCAGAAGAGCCAGGGCAATCACTGCCCACGGCAGCAGCCGCCGTAAGACCAGCCAAGTGCCGCCGGACCGAACGCCTTCACTGGCTGTTTGTTGGGATTGCCGCAGCGACATCTTATTGCCAAGTGCCGTTCATGGCTGAGTCGTCTCCCTGGTCGTGACCAACGCCGGCGCTGCCCCCGCCGCGGTTATCACTCCCATCAGAATGGAAGTAAATACAGCCCAAATCACGCAGAGAAAACGATACGGCCGCGCAGCGCGGGCGCGCGTCATGTCACTCAGGGCGGGATCGAGCGCAAGCAGATCGGTGCGCCGCATCAGCACAGCCATTGTCACCGCACGACCAATGGCAACTCGGCGGTCCCTTCCCACAAAAACACGCCGTCGCGTTTTATGAGTTCGGGAAAATGGCCGGGTACAATCCGATCGGCCATGGCTAAAATGCGTTCGATGGAGGCCGTGCCGGCTTCGACCGTGTCAAAGGCCAAATCACAGCACCGGGTCAGCGCTTCCTTGGCGTATTTGATCGCGTCGCCAGCCACCACCACACAGCCCGCCGGGTCGGTCGTGAGTTTGAGCGCGAATGAACCAGGCGTATGCCCCGGTGCAGGGAAGTAGGTTACGCCGTCGCTTACCCGGCCCTCGCCGTCGATCAGTTCCAGATCATGCTTCTGCAATTGTTCGCGCACCATCCATGGAATGAAAAGATCGTCCTTATGCGGGTTGGCTGCGTAGTCCCATTCGCGGCGGCTTACCAGCACTTTGGCGTTGGTAAACAGATCGATATTGTTGGCATGGTCGAAATGCAAATGGGAAAGAAACACAGCTTTCACATCGCCCGGCGTCATGCCCTTGCCGGCCAGACCTTGCAGCAAAGCCAGCCGGTTACAGAAATGGCCGACGTCAAACAGAACCGGTCCATCGGCGCAGGTGATCAGGGTGGCATTGGCGAGGCCCAAAAACCCATCTTTTGTCTTGAGGTTGTTGCCGTGCACAATGATGTCATAGTCAACGGACACGCTACATCTCCTCTGGTGCCTGGAATTGATACGGTGTCGTGCGGCCTATCCTTGGCCCGCGGCCCAGTCGGGAACCAAGCCGGGTTCGATGCCGAACACGACCAAGACAATCGAATAACTAATCGCCGTGATCAGGGTGACGCCCAAAATGTTCAACCAAATGCCGGCACGGATCATCTGGCCGATCTGGATATGGCCACTGCCGAAGACGATGGCGTTGGGCGGCGTCGCCACCGGCATCATGAAGGCATAGCTGGCCGCCAAGGCTGCGGGGATCACCATGAGCAGCGGGTTTTCACCAAGGCCTATGGCGATCGAGGCGACGATCGGCACGAAGGTCGCGGCGGTTGCGGTGTTGCTGGTCAACTCGGTGAGGAAAATGATCAGTGCAACCACGGCCAAAATCACCAACACGATCGGCAGACCACCCAACGCTGTGGTCGCGCTGCCGATCCACGCGGCCAACCCGGTATTCTTGATCGCGCCCGCCAGGCTGAGACCACCGCCAAACAGGATCAAGACCCCCCACGGCAAACGGTTCGCCCACGCCCAGTTCAGCGCAAACACACCGCGCCGAAAATCGACGGGGAGCAGAAACAGCGACAAGGCGCCGATCATGGCGATGGTCGAATCATTCAGGCCGATCGTCTTCGCCGCGTCGGCAAACAATGAGCGGCCGATCCACAAAATCGCGGTGGTGGCGAAAACGCAAAGTACGATCCGTTCGCCACGCTGCATGGGCCCCATTTTGTCGAGCTCACCCCGTATCACGCCGGTGAAGTCATGGCCGTGGGGGAGCCGGAAAGAGAACAAGACACGCACCAACAATAGCCAGGCGATGGGCAGCATGATGGCAACCAAGGGTAGGCCGACCAACATCCAGCGGCCGAAACCGATATCGAGCCCGTAACTATCGGAAACAAAACTGGCCATGAACGCGTTCGGCGGCGTGCCAACCAAGGTGCCGACGCCGCCGATTGACGCGGCATAGGCGATCGCCAGCATCAGCGACGTTGCAAAGGCCGTTTCGCTGCCTTCCGGCCCGTCGCCGTCGTTTCTACTGTTGGCTTGGAGCAGCTGCACCACCGATAACGCGATCGGTAACATCATCAGGGTCGTCGCGGTGTTGCTGACCCACATGCTGAGGAACGCGGTCGCCAACATAAAGCCGAACACCAGGCCGTGGGGGTGATCGCCGGTCAACAGTATCAAGCTGAGCGCGATCCGCCGGTGCAGGTTCCAGCGCTGCATCGCCAACGCGATCAGAAAACCGCCGGCGAACAAGAAAATCAGCGGGTGGGCATAGGGCGCGGCTGTTTCGCGAATGCCGCTGATTCCGAGAAGCGGAAACAAAACCAGAGGTAGCAAAGCCGTGGCCGGGATTGGCATGGCTTCGGTGATCCACCAGGTTGCCATCAACAGGGTAACACCCGCGGTCCGCCAAGCGGTGGGGTCGAGCCCGGCCGGTGCTGGTGTCAGCAAAATGCCGACAAACAGGGCCGCGCCCAAGACGGCGCCCACACGATTGTGTGCGGCATATGTCGGATCCGTGCCGTCACTCATGCCCCTCTCTCCACCCAGAACAGCCGTCGGGCCTCGCCGGTGCGGCCGGTTGTAACTCACCGCGGCGATGCGGTCACGGCCGCTGGTGGTCATTTGATGGTCGTCACAAGCCGGTCAGATCACCATGGCCTATGGCACCGGCCGAGCTTACTTTCCGTTGGGGTCGTTGTCTGGCGTTTGCCGCGCGATCCAGGTGGATGAGGACAAGCCAAGGTGCGGCCATGATCGAAACAAGCTTTAAAGCCGGCTGGGCGGTTTTTGTGACGGTCGTCACACTTTTCGCCATGCCTGGGGTGACACGCGCCGACCTCGCCGAAGGTGTTCATGCGTTTGACAATCGCCAGTATGACGAGGCCTATCGGGCATTTTTGCCCTTGGCCGAGCAAGGCAACCCGATCGCGCAGACTCGCCTGGGCACGATGTACCGCAGCGGTGTTCTGGGCCAGTCCGACATGCCCATGGCGGCCCGTTGGTTCGAGCGTGCCGCCGAACACGATTATCCTGAAGCACATTACAATCTGGGGTTGATGTATCTCTACCATGAGGCCTTGGCACCGGGCGTTCCGGCCAGCGCCCGAGCGCTAGAGCGCGTTGCGGTCACCCATTTCGCGCGGGCCGCGGAATATGGCCATGCACAAGCCCAGCTCTACCTCGGCCACTTGCTGGCCAAAGGCAAAGCAGTGCGCCGCGATCCGATCCACGCGTTCAAATGGTTTCAATTGGCGGCGTGGCAGCGCTCTAGCTTGGCGGCGGCGGCACGCGACCAACTGGCCGCAACCATGCGACCGGAGCAGCTGGCCGAGGCCAAAATCCTTGCTCGCGATTGGCAGCCACTGGAGCTCGTCGACATGGAGATTGCCGCAGCCGAAACGGGGCATAAGGACTCCGGCGCTACGCACTGACCCGTCGCGATCGTCGTATGGCGTGGCTTGTGCGCCGGTTATTTCGAATTCGCGATGTCTTTGCGCGCCGCGGCGATGGCTTCGGACAAGACCGCGATATCGCCGATGTGATTGGCGAGTAGCAAGACCAATTTGGCGGTCACCAATTGCGCTTGCTCGTCATCGAGATCGGCGGTCATTTCCACCAACATTTCATAAAAGGCGTCGCCGTCGGCAAATCCCAGCGTCGCCCGCAGCGCGCCAGTGCCCGGTTGCCGCGCTTCAGTCATGGTGGCGTGCCCCGGTCGGCATGGTGGGGTCGCGATCTACGATGCGGTCGACCGCCGCCATCACCCGATCCACGTCCAGTGCCCGCCATCGACCACAAATATGCTGATCGGGACGCACCAGAACGAAGCCACCGGGATTCAGGCCATACAGTGCGGCGAGGTGGCCGCCGGGATCTCGGATGGTCTCTGTGTGATCTGAGTTCGCAGCGCGCGCGTCGACCGCAAGGCAGGCGACCGGCACTGGCGCCGCAGACAGGCGTGCCGCCGTGGTTTGGATCTCGCCATCGGCAGCATCGCGCGGCACCCGCCACAAGCCGCAAAATCGATCGCCCAGCCGGTCGAGCAGCCATTCACCTTTGCCGTCGCCGTCCCGATCAAGCCTGATATTCGGCGCCACCGCACCAACACCGGCGCCGCCGGGGGAACCGTCGTCGTCGCCCAACAAAGGCGCCAGGCCGGCGTAATCGTGTGGTCGCGACAAACGACCGCTGTTCACCAGATCGCGGGCAAAAGGCCAATCGCGGGCGAGCGCCAAGGTGGCGTCGCGCAAGGCCTGACTGGCGGTGCTTTTCGGGGTGATGAAGTCGGTGCTGCGGGTCGAATTGAGGATGTTCTCGTCGGCGGCGCGGATGCGCTCGCGGTCGTAGCTATCCAGCAAGGCGGCAGGTGCGTCGCCCGCTAACACCAAGGCCAGTTTCCAGACCAAATTGTCGACGTCTTGAATGCCGCTATTGGCGCCACGCGCCCCGAACGGCGAGACCTGATGGGCCGCGTCGCCGGCAAAGATCACGCGGTCGTGGCGAAACCGCGCCAGCCGCCGGCATTGAAAGGTGTAGACGCTGGTCCATTGCAGCTCAAAGGGGATGTCCGGGCCCAACATGCGTTCGAGCCGCGGAATGACATTCTCTGGCTTGCGCTCGGCGTCAGCATCGGCGTCCCAGCCCAGTTGCAGGTCAATCCGCCATATGTCATCGGCTTGCATATGCAAAAGCGCCGATTGACCGCGATTGAACGGCGGGTCGAACCAGAACCAGCGCTGCGACGGAAACGGTGCCTTCATCCGCACATCCGCAATCAGGAAATGATCCTCGAACACGCGCCCTTCAAAACTTAATCCCAGCGCGCGCCGCACAGTGCTCTTGGCGCCGTCGGCGGCAATCACATAGTCGGCGTCGATTTCGTATCGACCGGCCGGCGTCTCGACCGCCAGGTGAGCCGCCCCGGCATCCTGGCTGACGGCGACCACCTGGCTTTGCCACCGCAAGTCAATCTGGGGCATGGTTTGGGCGCGGTCGACCAAGTCTTCTTCGACGTAGTATTGTTGGAGATTGATAAAGGCGGGATGTTTCTGGGTGCCTTGGTCGGCCAAATTGAACGTATAGAGCGGCTCTTCGTCGAAGAACAGCTTGCCGGTGTTCCAGGTGACGCCTTTTTCTAGGATCGGACCGCCGACGCCCAACCGATCAAAGATTTCGAGTGTGCGCTTGGCCCAACAGATTGCCCGGCTGCCGACGCTGACAGTGTTGTCGTCGTCCAAAACCACGGACGGCACGCCGCGTTGTGCCAAATCGATCGCCGCGCACAAGCCAATGGGGCCGGCACCGACGATCACGACGGATACCTGGCGTTTTTGATTGTCCGTCAATTCAGGCGGCGGCGTGAACGCGTAAGTGGGATATTCGTATGTCGCCACAGGCGTGAGGGTCGCAAAACTAGTTGCAAATGAAACCAAGCGCCTTATAGCAGAGCCCTGCAACGGTGCAAAGATCTCCAGGTTGGGCTCGGCGCTGTCACTTGCGCCGGCCGGTCTTGCGCGATAGGGAGTATGGGGTCCGAACCGGGATGCGCCGGGCCGCCTCCGACAAAGGGATGATTGATGGCTAAGGAATTTGCCTCGCGTGGCGACATGGAAGACAAAGTCGGCACATTTAGCGAACTGGCCGATGGCGTTTATGCCTATACGACTGAGGGCGACCCCAATACCGGCGTGGTCATCGGTGACGAGTCGGTCCTGGTCATGGACGCACGTGCGACGCCGGTCCAGGCGCAAGAGTTAATCGACGTTATTCGCACAGTGACCGATAAACCGATCGACTATGTCGTGCTCAGCCATTATCACGCCGTCCGCGTGCTCGGTGCGTCGGCGTATGGGGCGCGCCATATTATCGCCAGCGAAATGACCCGCGATCTGGTTGCCGAACGGGGCCAGCAGGATTTCGATTCGGAAGTCGGTCGCTTTCCGCGGCTGTTCAAAGCGGTCGAATCGGTTCCCGGCCTGACTTGGCCGACCATGACATTTCCGGACAAGATGACCCTCTATCTAGGCGCGCGCGAAGTCCAGCTTATGCATCTGGGCAAGGGCCATACCAAGGGCGACATTGTTGCCTGGTTGCCGAAGGAAAAAGTCTGCTTCAGTGGCGACTTGGTCGAATATGGCGCGACACCTTATGCCGGCGATGCCTATCCCAGCGAATGGCCGGACACGTTGGAGCGCGTGCGCGCATTGGGTGCTGAAAAGATGGTTCCGGGGCGCGGCGACGCCCTGGTGACCCCGTCGACCGTCAACGAGGCCATCGATCAAACGCAAGCGTTTGTCAAAGCTCTGCACGATAGCGTCCGCGATGGTGTCGCCGCCGGACATGACCTTAAGACCGTGTTCGACGCCACCCGCGATGTCCTGAAGCCACGTTTCGGCGACTGGGTGATTTTTGAACATTGCCTGCCGTTCGACATCAGTCGTGCCTATGACGAGGCCAAAGGCATTGTCGATCCACGCATTTGGACCGATCAGCGCGATCGGGAAATGTGGGCGGCCTTGCAGGACGGCTAGAGTTGAATCCACGAAACGCGGCGGAATAGGGGACACGCTTGGCGAGCCATCAATATGTCTTTGTGATGAACGGCCTGAACAAAGTGTATTCGGGCGGTCGCCAGGTGCTGAAAGATGTGCGCCTGTCGTTTCTGCCGGGCGCCAAAATAGGTGTTCTGGGGGCAAACGGGGCTGGAAAGTCGACTTTGTTGCGGATCATGGCCGGCACGGACACCGACTTTGACGGTGAGGCGTGGGCGGCGGAAGGCTTGCGGGTCGGTTTTCTGCCCCAGGAACCGGTTTTGGACGATACCAAAACAGTGCTTGAGAACGTGACCGAGGGGGTCGCGGAGACCAAGGGGCTGTTGGACCAATTCGAGGCGGTCAGCGCCAAATTCGCCGAAGTGAGCGACGACGACGAAATGGCGGCGTTGCTGGACGAACAAGCGACGTTGCAGGAACGCATTGACGCCGCTGATGCTTGGGAACTTGACCGGCAGATCGATATTGCGCTGGACGCATTGCGCTGTCCGCCGAGCGGGTCGCCGGTTGACAGTCTGTCCGGCGGTGAGCGGCGGCGCGTGGCCTTGTGCCGCCTGTTGCTGTCGCGCCCGGACATGCTACTGCTCGACGAACCCACCAACCATTTGGATGCCGAGTCGGTCGCCTGGTTGGAACGCTTTCTGGACGATTATGAGGGCACCGTGGTGGCGGTCACCCATGATCGCTATTTTCTGGACAACGTCGCCGGCTGGATCCTGGAGATCGACCGCGGTCACTGCATTCCCTGGCAGGGCAACTACTCGTCGTGGCTGGACCAAAAGGAAAAGCGGCTGGCTCAGGAAGCGCGCGAGGACGTGGCACGCCGACGCACGCTGAAAGGTGAGCTGGAGTGGATTCAGGCCAGTCCGCGTGCCCGCCAAGCCAAGGCGAAAGCGCGCATTACGGCCTATGAATCGCTGCTCGCCGAAGCCGATGCCCGTGAGTCCCGCGCTGGCCCGGCGCAGATCACGATCCCGCCAGGCCCGCGCCTTGGCGATGTCGTTATCGAGGCCGACAAGGTCTCCAAGGCGTTTGCCGACAAGTTCCTTATCGACGGGCTTTCGTTCCAGTTGCCGCCCGGTGCCATTGTTGGCGTGATTGGCCCGAACGGTGCTGGCAAGACGACCCTGTTTCGCATGATTGTGCGGCAGGAAACGCCTGATTCCGGGACATTGCGTCTTGGTGATACCGTCCAACTGGGATATGTCGACCAGTCGCGCGAAAGCCTGGATCCCAAACGCTCGGTCTGGGAGGAGATCTCTGACGGTCTGGATACAATCGCGCTGGGCAAACGCGAGGTCAACAGCCGCGCTTACGTGTCCTGGTTTAACTTCAAGGGCGCCGACCAGCAGAAGCCTGTGGGGGTGTTGTCGGGCGGCGAACGAAATCGCGTCCATTTGGCGAAGATGCTCAGGTCCGGCGCCAATGTGTTGCTTTTGGATGAGCCGACCAATGATCTTGATGTCGAAACCCTGCGCGCGCTAGAGGAGGGGTTGGAGTCCTTTGCCGGTTGCGTCGTGGTGATCAGCCATGACCGTTGGTTCTTGGATCGGATCGCGACCCATATTCTGGCGTTTGAAGGCGATAGCCATGTCGAGTGGTTTGAGGGCAACTACGCTGACTACGAAGCCGACCGCCGCCACCGCATGGGCGACGACGCCGATCAGCCACATCGGATTCGCTATAAGCCGATTTCGCGTTAGGTGGCTCGCCCAGACCGGGCGATTGGGCCGGTTTAGGATTCGGCGCGGCCCGATTGGTTCATGGTGCTCAGCAAACCGATCAAGCCGTCGAGCCCGTCGCGGGCGATGACCGATGTGAACTCGGACCTTTTGGTGGTCATCATGCTGACCCCCTCGGCGGCCACGTCGATGATGCGATGTCCGTTATCGGTTGAACGCACAAGCCAGTCCAAACGCAGCGCCGGATCCGCGCCACGTTCGATTTCCGTAAACACGATGGTGTCACCATTGTTGCGCGCGACAATCTGCTTGATCACCACTTTTTCGTTGTTGTAAGCGCCAAGCTGCGAGACGTAGACGTTCAAAATATGCTCGCGGAAGACACGGGCGAACACTTCCCGCTGGTTGTCGTCGGCGCGGCGCCAGTAACGCCCGATCACCAGCTTGGTGATCAAGGGCAAGTCGAAATTTGCGTCGATAAGATGTTCAAACCCGGCGCGGCGGGCGGTGGTGTCATCAACCGGCACCTGCAGGACGGCGATCGCCTCGGCAATCATCTGCTCGACGAAGGCGCCCATCTCCGCGTCTTGTTGACCCGCCTGTGCCGGCGGCGCCAGCAAGGCGGCGCCCGCCAGGATCGCCCCCACCCCTGCCATGAATGTCCGTCGCATCATCATCTGACTCATTCCGCATAACTCAGGTCATTGTCAAACGGGTCTGCCGGGCTCCCCAAGAACGGGTCAACCTCTTGCGGCTTGCCGTTGTCAATCAGATCCTTACGACGTTGACGATAGGCACTTCTGAGGGCCGCGTAGAAATCGATCGACGTGCGTTCAATCTCATCGAGCACATCGACATTGCGCGCATATTGGTCGACGCCACTTACGGCTCCCATAATGGGCCCTATGAACTCAACGTTATGATCTGCAAAGACGTAAGTAAGTGGATCGAGGAAGATATCAACACCTCGGCCTATACCATCGCGAACACTTGACGGACCAAAAAGTGGAAAAACAAGATAGGCGCCATCTTTTGACCCCCACACCGCCAATGTTTGGCCGAAATCTTCGTCCAGGGGCTCCAGCCCGAAATCTTCTTTTGCCACGTCAATCATGCCGCCAATGCCCAATGTGGTATTGATCACGATGCGGCCCAGGATGTGGGTAGCCCGTCGAAAATCGCCCTGCAGGGTGGCGTTAAAAAAGTTGACCGGTTCGCCCGCATTGTCCAAGACGCCACGGATCGCATCGCGAATTTCTTGTGGCAAAACAGCGGTATACGCATTTGCGGCCGGGCGTAGCGCAACCCTGGCAAAAAAGAGATTGAAATCGAAAATGGCCCGGTTCATGGGCTCGAGCGGATCGTTCGTCGCTTCGAATTCGGCGACGGCCTCAAGGTCATCGGCCGGCGGCGGCGTTGCGCAGGCGGCGACGAAATAAGACACGACCGCAACCAACAACAACGGTGCGCGGCTTGCGCCATGCTCGTGGTTCGCGCCACGAGCGGGTCCCAGGCGTTCTGGCATGAAAGTCATTGACCGCGAAGTGCGCTAATCACTCCGGCCCCCCGATTGAGCCATCCCTGAACAACTTGGCGTCGCATGAGTCAGGGCGCGTATAACCCCGATTAAGAGAGAATCGCATACGCCGATACGAAAATATAGTCGTTCTGTTGGCCAGTTTTCCAGCCGTCGCGGCCCAATTCGACGAATTTCCCGTCGACCGGGAGCAATTATGTGGATTTGTCAATGACATCAAGAATTCGCTGGACACGGATTGTCGTTAATCATAACTATATAAGAATATCTTTATATAGTTATTGAGTGGAGATGTCGTCTGTCGACTACTTCCTGAATGCGCTCAGAGCTGCGGCCGAATCGACTCGTCTTCGGCTGCTGGCCTTGTGCGCCGAGGGCGAACTGACGGTGACCGAGCTGACGGAGATTCTCGGCCAGAGCCAGCCGCGCGTCTCACGCCACCTGAAACTGCTGTGCGAGGCTGGGTTGCTGGAACGCTATCAAGAACGGACATGGGCATTCTATCGCCTCGCCGAACGCACCGAGGGCGCCGAGCTTGCGCGTCGCTTGCACGCTTTGTTGCCGCGGGACGACCCGACTTTAGCCTTGGACCGGGAACGATTGGATGCGGTCAAACGCCTGCGGGCCGAGCGCGCCGCGCGCTTTTTTCGCGAGAACGCCGCGCGGTGGAACGAAATTCGCGCCCTATATGTATCCGAGGAGGAAGTTGAAAAGGCGCTGTTGAAGATACTCGGGACCGCGCCGATGGCGGAGTTCCTCGACATCGGCACGGGAACGGGCCGAATTCTGCAGCTGATGGCGCCCTATGCGGCGCGTGGCGTCGGCATCGATCTGTCGCACGCCATGCTTGATGTGGCGCGGGTCAATCTGGAAGAAGCGGGGCAGCATCATTGTCAGGTTCGGCATGGCAACATGTACCAACTGCCGTTCGCGTCGCAGACCTTTGATGCGGTGTCGATCCACATGGTGCTTCATTTCGCCGATCGCCCGGCCCAGGCCTTGGCCGAGGCGGCGCGGGTCTTGCGGCCCGGGGGGCGACTGGCCGTGATCGACTTTGCACCCCACGACGTTGAGGCTTTGCGTGAAAACTTTGCGCATCGGCGCCTGGGCTTTGCAGAGTCCGAGGTCGACGGATGGCTTAGAACAGCCGGCGTGCGTCCCGGCGCGACGGTCCGACTGCCGGGGGATCCGCTGACTGTGCTGATTTGGCATGGCGTGCGTGACAACATCGTGCGCTTGGATGACTCGCAGACGGCCATAGCGCGGAGCGCCTCATTGTGACGGCCGCGCGTTCTGGAAATGGGTCGCCATCGCGCCGCGTGGCGCCAACAGTGTCATTTGAGTTCTTCCCGCCAAAGACCGACAAGATGGCCCAGGCTTTATGGCGATCGATCGAGCGCTTGGCGCCGCTGAATCCGCAATTTGTTTCGGTTACGTACGGTGCGGGTGGCGGCACCCGCGAGCGCACCCACGCCGTGGTCGAGAGAATTCGGGAGACCACAGCGCTTGAACCAGCGGCCCATTTGACATGTGTCGGCGCGAGTCGCGCACAAGTCGACGAGGTTGCCAAGCGATACCGCCATGCCGGCGTGCATCACATCGTCGCGCTGCGTGGCGATCCGCCGGACGGCGGTGGCGGGTTCACGCCGCACGCCGATGGTTATGCCGGCTCGGTCGACCTTATCGCCGGATTGCGGCAGCTCGGGGATTTCGAGATCAGCGCCGGCGCCTATCCGGAACCCCATCCTGACTCGCACGGGCCCGTGCGGGACATCGAGCTGCTCAAACGAAAGATCGATTCCGGTGCCGGTCGGCTGATCACGCAGTTCTTCTTTGACAACGAAGTCTTCCTGCGTTTTCTAGACCGGGTCCACGCTGCCGGTATCGCGGTGCCCATCGTTCCCGGTATCTTGCCGGTGACCAATTTCAAACAAGTCGCGCGTTTCAGCGCCCAGTGTGGCGCCACGGTGCCGGATTGGTTGGCAGCGCGTTTTGAAACCTTGGACGATGATCCGGGCACAAGGACGTTGGTTGCCGCGGCAACGGCCGCCGAGCAATGTCTGGCGTTGCACGAATCGGGCGTTGATCACTTTCATTTTTACACCCTCAACCGGGCGGATCTGGTCTACGCGATCTGCCACATGCTTGGCTTGCGGCCGGCGCCCGCTGTCGCGGCGATGCCGCGCGCGGCGGAATAGGACTGCAACAAGATGATCGATCTGTGGGCATTGCTGCGCGAGCGGGTTTTGCTGGCCGACGCCGCCATGGGCAGTCAGACGCAGTTGCTCGATCTTGACATCGATCGCGATTTTCGGGGCTGCGAGAACTGTACGGAAATCCTCAACCAGAGCCGCCCCGATCTGATCCGCGGGATTCACGAAACGAGCTTGGCCGCAGGGTCGGATCTGGTCCAGACCAACAGCTTTGGCGGATCACCGATGACCCTGGCTGAATTTGGCTTGGCCGATCAGGCGTTTGTTCTCAACAAGGGGGCCGCAGAACTCGCCTGCGAGGCGGTGGAACAGTTTTCCGGCGATGGTCGGGTGCGCGGCGTTTTGGGGTCGATCGGGCCCGGCACGAAATTGCCGAGCCTTGGCCATGTCGCTTACCAAGACGTCGAAGACGCCATAGCCACGCAGGCGGCCGGCCTGATCGCCGGAGGCGTGGACGGATTCATTATCGAGACCGTGCAGGACGTCTTGCAGGCAAAAGCCGCGGTAAACGGAGCGCGCCGCGCCATGGCCGAGGTTGGGCGCGAATTGCCCTTGATCGTACAGGTTACCGTGGAAACCAACGGCGCCTTGTTGATGGGCGCCGATATTGCGGCCGCGATCACCGCGTTACATGCCATGCGTGTGTCTGCTGCGGGTCTGAACTGTGCCACCGGACCGCAGGAAATGGCAGAGCATCTGCGTTGGCTGTCGTCCAACTGGCCGGGGCCGATCGCCGTGCAACCGAACGCCGGGCTTCCCGAGTTGGTCGAAGGCAAGCCGCACTATCCACTCAGCCCACAGGAAATGGCGGCGTGGTTGGAGCGCTTCGTCGAGGAAGACGGTGTCTCGCTGATCGGTGGTTGTTGTGGTACCACGGCGACACATATCGAGGCGCTAAACGCCATGTTGATGGCCCGTGCGGGCGGCGCGGCGCGACCGGCTCCGGTCAAGCGTCAGGTGCATTGGGTGCCATCGGTGGCCTCGATTTATCAGCAAGTGCCGCTGCGCCAAGAGAACGCCATTTTGATGATCGGCGAGCGCTGCAACGCCAACGGCAGCCGCAAATTCCGCGAATTGCAGGCCGCTGAATCGTGGGACGGCTGCGTGGCCATGGCGCGCGATCAACAGGCCGAAGGTTCGCACTGTATTGATTTGTGTACTGCCTATGTCGGGCGTAATGAAACGCACGATATGTCGACGTTGATTGAGCACGTGCGTGGCGCCGTGGCGTTGCCACTGGTGTTTGATTCAACCGAACGCGATGTGCTTGAGGCCGCGTTCAAGCTCTACGGTGGCAAAGCCATCTTGAATTCGATCAATTTCGAAGATGGCGAAGGCCCGGCGGCAGAGCGCTTGGCTCTGGCACGCCGATTTGGCGCGGCGGTCATCGCCTTGACCATTGACGAGCAGGGCATGGCCAAGGATGCGGCCGGCAAACTGCGGATCGCCAAGCGGCTGCATGACTTTGCGACACGTGAACACGGTTTGGCGTCATCCGACATTTTGATCGATCCGCTGACGTTCACAATTTGCACCGGCAATGAAGATGATCGCAAGTTGGGGATCGAGACGCTCGACGGCATCGAGCAGATCGCGCGCGCACTGCCCGATTGCCAGATCGTGCTCGGCTTGTCGAACATCTCGTTCGGTTTGAAGCCGGCGGCACGCCATGTCCTGAATTCGGTTTTCTTGGATCACGCGGTGAAACGCGGCATGAACGCGGCGATTGTCCATGTCGGCAAGATCGTATCCTTGCACAAGATTCCACCAAACGAAGTTAAAGCAGCGGAAGATCTGATCTTCGATCGGCGCGCACCCGGTTTTGATCCCTTGCACGCCTTTATCGCATTGTTCACCGATCGCAAGGCCGCGACCGCCAAGACCAAGAAACGCGCACACAAGATCGAAGCGCGGTTGGCTGAACGCATCGTCGATGGCGATCGCGAAGGGTTGGACGCGGATCTTGATCGCGCGCTGAAACAACATCCGCCGTTGACGATCATCAACAAGTTTCTGCTTGATGGGATGAAAACTGTCGGCGAGCTGTTCGGCTCAGGCAAAATGCAACTGCCTTTCGTTTTGCAGTCCGCCGAGACGATGAAGGCGGCGGTGTCCTATTTGGAATCCTTCATGGATCGCGTCGACGGTGAGCACAAGGGGACGATCGTTTTGGCCACGGTCAAGGGCGACGTCCACGATATCGGCAAGAATTTGACCGATATTATTTTGTCCAATAATGGTTATCGGGTGATCAATCTGGGGATCAAGCAGCCGATCGGGGATATTCTTTCCGCGTCGAAAGTGCATCAGGCGGACGCCATCGGTATGTCTGGCTTGTTGGTCAAGTCGACGGCAATCATGCGCGAGAATCTCCAGGAAATGACACGCCAGAGTCTGGAGGTGCCGGTGTTGCTGGGCGGCGCTGCCTTGACCCGGCGTTATGTGGAAGATGATTGTGTCCGTGCCTATCAAGCCGGCCGCGTCGCCTATGCCCGTGACGCCTTTGACGGTTTAAAACTGATGGATGCGATCGTCGACGGCACGTTTGATTCGCGCCTTGCCGACATCGCGCAAAAGCGTTCAAAAACAGTGGTGCGCGACGCTGAATTTTTGGCCGCGCCCGCCGCGGCCGCGTCCGAGGAAGGCGCGGTTGCTGTCGCCGTGGCGCTAAAAGGGGGGCCACAGACTCGCGCCAAGCCGCGCCGCACGGAACATAGCGGGCAAGCGCGCAGGCCGGGCGCCGATGACCACGTCGTTCCCCTGAGGCCGGTTGAGGGCAAACGCCACATTCTGCACAATGGCGATCTGGCGGCCGTCGCCGACATTCCGGCGCCGCCCTTCTGGGGCGCCCGAATCATCGAGGAAGTGCCCATTCGGGCCTTATTGCCCTATCTCAACACCCACATGCTGTACCAGTTTCACTGGGGTTTCAAAAAGCAGGGGCGCCGTTTTCACGAGTTCAAAGCGTGGGCCAAGCGCGAGCTGCGGCCGATCTTGGAACGGGTCATCAATCTGTGCGAGCAGGATCATGTTTTGAAACCGACCGCGGCCTACGGCTACTGGCCCGCCGCGGCCGACGGCGACGATATCGTGCTATACACGCCGCCGAACGGCGCGGGTCCGGGCGCCGAAGTCGCGCGCTTCGCCATGCCGCGTCAACAGCGGCCGGGTGGTCTGTGTCTTGCCGACTTTTTGCATCCGGTCGGCAATGGGGTACGCGACGTGATCGGGCTGCAAGTGGTCACCGTTGGCCAGCGGGCGTCAGATGTGGCGCGGCAATGGTTCGCTGACGATCGCTATCAGGATTACCTTTATTTGCACGGACTCGGTGTGGAAATGGCGGAAGCGATGGCCGAATTCACCCACAAGCGAATCCGCGACGAACTCGGCTTTGGGCACGAAGACGACCGCGATATGGAGAAACTGCTCAAGCAGGGTTATCGTGGCGCGCGCTATTCGTTCGGCTACCCGGCGTGTCCCAATTTGCACGATCAGGAACAGCTTTTGGCATTGTTGGGCGCCGACCGCGTCGGCCTGGTGCTCGGCGACGAAGACCAACTCCATCCCGAGCAGTCAACGTCGGCGATCGTGCTCCACCATCCCCAGGCTTGCTATTTCACGATTTAGCCGGCTTTACCGCGCCGAATCCGCCGGCACCCGGCGTCTTGATGACAAATACATCGCCGGTGTTGACCGCGATTTCTGCCGCACCGCTCAATTCCTCGACCCCGCCATCGGCACGTTCCACGTAATTGTGACCGCATTGACCGGGCGCACCGCCGGCAACACCAAACGGTGCGACGCGCCGATGGCTGGACAAAATCGCCGCGGTCATGGGCTTCAAAAAACGCACCCTGCGCACGGTGCCGTCACCGCCGCGATGGCGGCCGTCGCCGCCGGAGCCGGCGCGTATGGCGAACTTTTCCAACAGCACCGGAAAGCGCCATTCCAGAACTTCCGGATCGGTCAGGCGTGAATTGGTCATGTGCGTGTGGATGGCGCTGGTGCCGTCGAAATCCGGCCCGGCGCCGGCCCCGCCACAAATCGTCTCGTAATACTGCCAGCGCTCATCGCCGAACGTGAAATTGTTCATGGTGCCCTGCGATGCCGCCAAGACGCCAAGCGCACCATACAATGTATCGACAATATTTTGGCTGGTTTCCACATTGCCCGCGACGACTGCGGCCGGATAGCTGGGACTCAGCAAGCTTTTTTCCGGAATGACCAGGTCCAAGGGCTCCAGACAGCCTTCGTTCATGGGAATGTCGTCGTCGACCAACGACCGGAACACATACAAGACCGCCGCCCGACAAACAGCCGTCGGCGCGTTGAAGTTGCTGTTTTGCTGGGGTGACGTGCCGGTGAAATCAATCCGTGCCCGGCGCGCCGTTTTGTCGATCGTGATCGCCACTTGGATGACGCTGCCGTCGTCGAGCGCATAGGCAAAGGAGCCGTTGGTCAGGACGTCGAGAACTCGTCGCACCGACTCAGCCGCATTGTCCTGTACGTGGCCCATATAGGCCTCGACCACGTCCAGGCCGAAATGGGCGATCATGCGGCCGAGTTCGATGACGCCTTTCTGATTGGCGGCGATTTGCGCCTTTAGATCCGCGATGTTTTGATCGATGTTGCGCGCCGGATACGGGCCGGACCCGAGGATCGCACGCAGGGCGTCTTCCTGCAGGCGTCCCTTGGCCACCAACAAGACATTGTCGAGCAATACGCCTTCTTCTTCGACGGTATGGCTGTTGGGGGGCATGGAGCCCGGGGTCAGGCCGCCAATATCGGCGTGATGGCCTCGGCTCGCGACGTAAAACAGCACGCGCGTTTGGTCCGCGTCGAACACGGGCGTAATCACGGTTACGTCAGGCAAATGTGTGCCACCGGCATATGGCGCATTGAGCACATAGACTTCGCCCGCTTTAACCGAACCGGCGCGGGCGCGAATAATTGTGCGCACGCTTTCGCCCATCGACCCCAAATGGACCGGCATGTGCGGGGCGTTGGCGACCAGATCGCCGTCGCGGTCGAACACCGCACAGGAGAAATCCAGGCGCTCTTTCATGTTCACGGAGTGACTGGTGTTTTCAAGCACGCTGCCCATTTGTTCGGCAATCGACATGAACAGGTTGTTGAACACTTCCAGCATGACCGGATCGACAGTGGTGCCAATTGCGGCGCGTACGGCGCGGGGCGTGGTGCGGTCCATTACCACGTGATTGCAGTCGCTGATCGCGGCCGTCCAGCCCGGCTCGATCACCGTGGTTCCCGTGCGCTCGACAATGATGGCGGGGCCGGCGACGCGATTGCCAGGACCCAAATCGTCACGTTCATAGATGGCGGCATCGTGGCGGACCCCGTCGGTGATCATGGGTGTTGTCAGGCGCGGCGACGGCAGGGGCCCTACGGTCGTGTCGTGACGGGCGTCAGTTTCGGTTTCGGTGGCGCCGATCAATTCGACCGCGATCGCCTCGACGATCAGACGTTTATCCGGCGCGACGAACCCGTATCTTTGCCGATGGGCGGCCTCAAACGCCGTGATGATCGTCGCGATATCACCGAAATCGACGGTCAACGGCGCGTCGGTGCCGTCGTAGCGGACGTGGAGCTTGCGCAACACCGTGATCTGGTCGGCCGTTACGCCTTGGCGCAGAATTTCGACGCGCGCGGCAGCCGCCAATTGATTAAGGCCGTCTTCCAAGACGCGTACCAATCCGCTTTCGAGCGGCGCCTCGACCGCCTTCTCGCGCAGCACGCGGATGTCGGCAAGGCCCATACCATAGGCGGACAAGACGCCGGCAAACGGGTGAATCAGAATCCTGCTCATGCCCAGGGTGTCGGCAACGGCGCAGACATGTTGGCCGGCGGCGGCGCCAAACCCGCACAATGTGTATTCGGTGACGTCATAGCCGCGCTGAATCGAAATGACCTTGATGGCATTGGCCATATTATCGACGGCTATACGTCGAAAGCCTTCGGCAACCGCGGCGGCGTCGCGCTTGTCGCCGGTCGCGGCCGCGATATCTGCCGCCAGTTTGTCGAAACGGCGACGCACAATCTCGACATCTAAGCCCTGATCGCCGTTCGGACCGAACACTTTGGGAAAAAATGCCGGTTGAATCTTGCCAAGCATAACGTTGCAGTCGGTGACTGTCAGTGGACCGCCGCGGCGATAACAGGCGGGACCCGGATTGGCGCTGGCTGAATCCGGCCCGACCCGGTAGCGGGCGCCGTCGAAATGGACCACCGAACCGCCGCCGGCGGCAACGGTATGGATCCGCATCATCGGCGCGCGCACCCGCACACCGGCGACCATGCTGTCAAAGGTCCGCTCAAAGTGGCCGTCGAAATGGGACACATCGGTCGACGTGCCACCCATGTCGAAACCGATAATCTTATCAAAGCCGGCCATGGCCGCCGTGCGAACGACGCCGACAACGCCTCCGGCGGGGCCGGACAAAATGGCGTCCTTGCCCTGAAATCGGCCGGCCTCGGCCAATCCGCCATTGGATTGCATGAACATCAACCGGGTATCGCCCAGCGCGCCAGCGAGGCGATCGATATAGCGCGCCAAAATCGGCGACAGATAGGCGTCGGCGACCGTCGTGTCGCCGCGGCTGACCAACTTCATCAAAGGCGTTACGGCGTGGGACGCCGAGACTTGGGTAAAGCCAAGCTCGCGCGCAATATCGGCGACGCGCCGCTCGTGTTCAGGATAGCGATAGCCGTGCATGAACACGATCGCACACGCGCGGAGTCCTGTGGCGAACGCTGCGCTGAGCGCGTCACGGGCAGCTTGTTCATCGAGCGCCGTCAGCACCGCGCCGTCGGCGGTGAGCCGCTCATCGATTTCGACCACCCGTTCGTACAGCATGTCCGGAATACGAATGTTGCGATCGAACAGGCGCGGCCGATTTTGGTATCCGATGCGTAGGGCATCGGCGAAACCGCGCGTGGTGACCAAGCCGGTGCGATCGCCTTTGCGCTCGAGCAGCGCGTTGGTCGCGACCGTTGTGCCCATTTTGACGGCGGCGATCGCCGCGGCCGGAATCGCCTGTCTGCTATCCAAATCGAGCAGGCAGCGAATACCCTCCAGCGCGGCGTCGTCATATTGCTCGGGGTTATCCGACAACAGCTTGTGGGACAGCAGCCGGCCATCGGGGCGCTTGGCGACAATATCGGTAAACGTGCCACCGCGATCGATCCAGAATTGCCATTGGGGCGAAACGGTATCGGCATTTTGGGTCATGGTCGCACTCGTTTTTGGGTGTTTGGCCACCGCGGCGCGATAAGGTTTAGCAAATCTCGCCGCCATTGGTCCCGCCGTCTGGTGACCCGGGTCAGCGCGGCATGATACCCTCAAGGCGTGATGCGGCAATTTGGCGGGAGATAGAATGGATCGATGGAGCGCGCCGTGGCTAACGTTGTTTGTCATGGTGCTGGGCGCCGCGGTCGGGTCGGCCGTCCCCGCCACGGCGGCAAGAGTGGCGAAAAAGCCCAACCCGGCGGAAAGCCTGCCCTGTGCCAATGTCGTTCAATGGTCAAATGCAGCGGCGATGCCCGGATATTCGGATGATATTGGGGCCACAGGTCGGTTCGGGGTCGGGTTCGCCAATGGCCGATCGGATACCCTGGTGGTCGCGCTGGATGAGCCGGGGGTGGTCTCGCTCTCGTGGCGTGATGCCGGCGTGGCCGCGTTTGTCATGCCCGAAGGTGTCTTCACCTATGGCTTTTGCCGCTGTGCCGAATTCCGCGGTTTGGAACGCGACGATCGGATTACCATCGCTGGCTTGGACCCGGGCCACGTGGCTCGCAGTCTTGGCATTGGCTATGTGCATTTGAGCGACGCATTGCCGGTTACGCATGCGCGCCAACAGGCTATCGGCAGGATCGAAGACTTGACCGGGGCGGGCGCGCGCGGGGTCGAGGTTGGCAGTTTGGCGCGCGATCACGCGGATGGCGCCGGTTGGGCCGTGGCAGCCCGCAATAGCGTCGCGGTCGTCGTCCACGGCAGCGCCTATGCACGCCGCAGAAACGGCGCCATCGTGCGCGCCGATGACCGCCGTGCGGTGATCGTTGGCGGTGGCACGATCGTTCGGGTTCGCGAGCGACTGGTTGTTGTGACGGCGGCGCACGTGGTGCCGCCGATGGATCGCCGGGGCGGCATCAGCGTCGTGACCGTTGACGGACAAAACTATTCGATGCGACTGATCTTACATGGCGGCCGGCGTTATGACGTGGCCATCCTGACGTTTGGCGATCAGGACATTGAACATGACGTGGCGGCGCGGTTTTCCGGCGTCACCTTGGCCCCATCGCAAGTTGCCGCGGGCGATTTCGGATTTCACATCGGATTCCCGAAAACCTGGCAGGATCCGGCCGCCGCAAGACGCGAGGGGCGCCGCCCGGCCTTTGCGACGGCCGCCGAGCCTGACGCCACAATGTCGCGAGATCTGTCGGCGCCCATGGTGTTGAATTCCGGTGTGGTTTCGGTATCGAGGCCGACCTTTGTCCATTTGTCGGCACGGATCGGCCATGGCGACTCGGGCGGCGGGTTATTTGTACTGGACGACAAAGGCAGCCCTCTTCTCGTTGGTCCGGCATCGACTGTTCGGATCCGCGAAGGCGACGGCAATCCGCCGCAATCGACGCCGCTCGGTCCGGTCATCGGCCGGTATCTCGCGTTGCACGCGTTCGACGTGGGCAAGATTCTCATGCGCCAATCCACGCGTTGACAAAGTGAAGGCAGGCCTATCCAGGTGACGACCCCGCGGCTCTATTACAGATCAATTATTTTTCAAGGAGTTAGACAATGATCGATAAAATCGGACGAAGCGTGACGGCGGTTCTTCTGCTGGCGATTGGCGGCGGATACGCACCAAGCGTTTTCGCCCAAGATGAGCCAAGCCTGCCTCATGTTGCGCATACGGTCGCCGGTGGCGATGGCCTGGCGCTTGCGGTTCAGGAATGGGGCGACAAGACCGGTCCCGACATCTTGTTCATCCACGGCTTTTCCCAGAATCACATGTCGTGGGTCAATCAATTGGAAAGCGGCTTGGCTGATCGCTTTCACATGGTTTCCTTCGATATTCGTGGCCACGGCAATTCGGCAAAGCCGCTGGCGCCCGAGCATTATGGTGATAGTCGCTTGTGGGCAGATGACGTCAACGCCGTCATCACCACACTGGCACTTAAAAAGCCTGTGTTGGTGGTCTGGTCATATGGCGGCTTCATCGTTTCCGATTACCTGCGGTTCTATAGTGACGATGACATTGGCGGCGTTGTCATGGTGGCTGCGGCCACGAAGATCGGCACCGACGATGCGCCGCGTTTTCTGGGCGATGGGGTCCTCGAGATCCTGCCGGGCATGTTGTCGCCCGACTACCGAACCCAATTCAATGCGACAGTCGGCTTTGTGCAGGTGCTGACCGCCGAACCCTTACCGCATGATCGGTTTCTTGAAGCCATCGGCATCAATATGATGACGCCGCCGGCCGTGCGTCTGGGTTTGGTGTTGCGTGAAGTCGACAATGACGATGTTTTGGCGCAGATAACCGTGCCGGTTTTGGTCAGCCACGGCACCGCTGATCGCATCGTTTTGCAAGCCGCAGGCCAACATACGGCGAAACTCGTGCCGCACGCGACCGAGTCATATTATGAGGGTATCGGTCACGCGCCCTTTATCGAGGCGACATCGCGATTCAATAATGAACTCGTCGAATTCGTGACATCGGTTCAACCTTGACGCTCACGGTCGTCCCTGCTGCGCGATACAAATCACAACGCGGCGTTCGCTTGTGAGCGCCAATCCGACGAGACTATCGGGGTGGGGGCGCTATCCGGTGGTTTCGTGCACGTTGCGCGATGCCAGCCCTGGGACGGATCCGTCCAAATGGTTTGACGTCGCGGATACGGTCATCGCGCGCGGCAATGGGCGGGCCTATGGTGATGCCGCGATCAATCCGGCTTTGACGTTGTCTATGTTGGGCCACAACAAGCTGCGCCATTTCGATCCACAGACCGGGTTGCTGACTTGTGAGGCGGGCGTCCTGCTCGATGATATTCTGACCGTGTTTGTCCCGCGTGGGTGGCTGCCGGCGGTGATGCCGGGGACCAAATTTGTCTCGGTCGGCGGGATGATCGCGGCCGACGTCCATGGCAAGAACCACCATCACAGCGGCACCTTCGGCCGTCATGTAGAGGACATTGAATTGGTCGCCGCCGATGGTGCGGTTCTGGCGTGTTCGCGCGACTCGCACTCTGAGATTTTCCGCGCGACACTTGGCGCCATGGGGCTCACCGGCGTCATCAGGTCGGCGCGATTTCGGCTGATGCCAATTGAAACCGCCTATTTGCAAGAAGAAACCCACGCGGCTGCGGATTTGGACCAAGCCATGGCGCTATTCGAAGAGTCACGTGACTGGCCGTATAGCGTCGCCTGGATCGATTGCCTGGCGCGCGGCCGCAAAAGTGGCCGCGCTTTGGTATCGCGTGCACGTCCGTTAAGACGCGATCAACTGCCGCCGCCGCTGCAAGCTGCGCCACTGCGGTGCCACCGCCAAGGCGGTCGTCGGATTCCGTTTGATGCGCCGGGCGCGGTGCTGAGCGGGCCGACCGTGCGACTTTTCAATTGGGCGTACTACACGAAAGGTACGGTTCTCGCCGGCGAACGGATTGTCCACTATGACCCGTTTTTTTTTCCTCTGGATCGGCTGTTGGAGTGGAACCGACTCTACGGGCGGCGGGGTTTCGTGCAGTTTCAGTGTGTGCTGCCGAAGGCTGAGAGCGCGCGGGGGCTGGCCGTCCTGCTAGAGCAGATCGCGGCGGCGAGGCGCGGGTCGTTTTTGGCGGTGCTGAAATTGTTGGGGCCCGAAGGCGAAGGCGCGATGTCATTTCCGATGGAGGGATATACTTTGGCGCTCGATTTTCCGCTTCGGTCCGGAACTTTGGCGTTACTTGCGACGTTGGAGAAAATTGTTTGCGCCCACGGCGGGCGTATTTACTTGGCCAAGGATGCGTGCGGATCGCCCGATGGTCTACGGGTTGGCTATCCGCGGCGCGGCGCTTTTGACGAGCTACGCCACGCCGTTGGCGCCGCTGAGAAATTCGCGTCCGACATGTCGCGCCGGCTGGCGCTATGAGTGATCCGGCGGGACCGGCGCTGATCGTGGGCGCGACGTCGGATATTGGTCGCGCCATAAGCCGCGCGTTGGCCGCGCAGGGCTATGCGTTGCAACTGGCCGGGCGTAACATCGAACTCTTGTCGCGCGAAGCCAGCGATTTGGAAACGCGTTATCGGGTGCGGGTCAGTTGCCATTCTTATGACGCATTAACAGTGCCTGCCGACGTCGATGTCTGGGCGGCACTCGATCCGTTACCAGAGATCGTGGTCTGTGTTATTGGCTTGCTCGGTGTTCATGCCGAAGATCAGCATGACTTGGATGCGGCCGAGCGGACCATGATCACCAACTATCTGGCGCCGGCACGACTGATGGCTGACTTCGCCAACCGGTTCGCCGCACGTGGTTCGGGCACGTTGGTTGGTGTCAGCTCTGTCGCCGGTGACCGGGGCCGAGCCAGCAACTACATTTATGGTTCGGCCAAAGCCGGGTTCAGCGCGTTCTTGTCTGGACTGCGCAATCGCTTGGGGCGGCAGGGCGTGCAGGTGGTGACGGTGAAACCTGGCTTCGTGCGAACGCGCATGACCGCCGGCAAGAGCTTGCCGAATGCGCTGACCGCAACACCCGAAAGAGTCGCGGCAGCGGTTGTCGCGGCTATTGATCGCCGCCAGGACGTCGTTTATGTGCTGCCGATATGGCGTCTGATCATGTGGATCATACGGGCCGTTCCCGAGCCCATTTTCAAACGGCTACGGCTGTAAAATCGTCTCCAACAGTATTGAACGCGTTGAATTGTGTCCCCGCTGATCGAACTTCGTGATGTTGCTGTTACGTTTGGCGGCGCGCCATTATTTGCGGGCATCGATTTGCACGTGGTGCGAGGCGACCGTTTGGCGCTGGTTGGGCGCAACGGCAGCGGCAAGACCACCATGCTCAAGCTCTTGGCTGGCTTGGTGGAACCCGACCGTGGCCGGCGCAGCTTGGCCGCCGGCGTGCAAATTGGCATGCTTGCGCAGGATGTTGATTTTGGTCGCGCGCGGACGCTGGCGGACTATTTGGCGACGCCCGCGCTGGCCGGGTCGCAGCAACCGCCGCGGCATGAGATTGAAGCGAGCCTGGCGGCATTGGGCTTATCGCCGGATCAACCGTTCGCGAACCTTTCGGGCGGCGAAACGCGGCGGGCGGCACTGGCGAATGCGTTGGTTGGCAAACCCGATCTGCTGCTGTTGGACGAGCCGACCAACCATCTGGATCTCACCGCGATCATATGGTTGGAACACACCCTGGCGGCCTATCCCGGCGCCATTGTCATGATCAGCCATGACCGCAGTTTGTTGCGGCGCGTGGCGACCAACGTTGTCTGGCTCGATCGGGGTCAATCGCACCGACTGCAGGCCGGATTCGACCAATTCGATGGGTGGATGGAAGGCATCATTGCCGAGCAGGTCCGCGCCGAGCACCAACGCGATCGCAAGCTGGCGCGCGAACTTGCCTGGTTGCACAAGGGGGTCACGGCGCGCCGACGGCGCAATCAAGGGCGGTTGCGATCGCTGCAGGCCCTGCGTCGAGAGCGACAGGCAACATGGCCGCGTCGCGGGTCCGCAAAGCTTTCACTGGCCGCGGCGCCGCCATCTGGTGATGTCGCGATCGAGGCCGAGGCAATCACCAAGTGGTTCGGTGACAAGGCTGTCGTCAAGCCCTTCTCAATCCGCGTGATGCGCGGTGACCGCATCGCCCTCATCGGCCCGAATGGCGCCGGTAAGACGACCCTGGTGCGTTTGTTGGTCGGTGACATGTCGCCTGACACCGGCCGTGTTCGCCACGGCACGCGGCTGCAAACGGCCTACTTCGATCAGCGGCGGGAGGCGCTGGACGAGGCGCAGACACCGTGGGCATTCCTGTGTCCGCGCGGCGGCGATCACGTCGAAGTCCGGGGCCGGTCGCGCCACGTGATCGGCTATTTGCGCGATTTCTTGTTTGACGAGGCGCAAGCGCGGATGCCGATCGAAGCTTTATCTGGCGGTGAACGCAGTCGTCTCTTGTTGGCACAATTGTTCGCGCGCCCGGCGAATCTGTTGGTCCTGGATGAGCCGACCAACGATTTGGACATGGAAACCCTGGATCTGTTGCAAGAGGTAATTGCCGGATTTGACGGCACTGTATTGGTAGTCAGTCACGACCGCGACTTTATCGACGGATTCGCCACCAGCACGATCGTTCTTTCGGAGGACGGGCGCGCGGAGAGTTTCGTTGGCGGCTTCACCGATTTGCCGGCCGCGGTTCGGCCCGGCGGACCCGCGGCTAAGCCCGATGTGGCACCTAACCCGGGCAAAAAAGCTCGCAAGGGCCCGCGTCCGCGAACCCGCCTGAGTTACAAGGAACAACGAGAGCTCGATGCCTTGCCTGCCCTGATCGAGGCGCATCAAGGTCATATCCGAGATCTTGAGGCACAGCTTTCAGATCCTGATCTGTTTGCCAGGGACGGAGACTGTTTCGCCGCGGTGACGGCGTCATTGGCGGCACGGCGGGCGGCGCTGGATGCGGCCGAGGCGCGTTGGCTGGACCTAGAGGAAAAACGAGAGCAATTGGCAGATGCCGCCAAGGCGGATGTCTCCCGTTGACCTGGACCACTTCGGCGCTTAGCTATGAGCTGGCGTCAGATGGCTGGATGGCTGCCTTTCCGCCGCGGCGGAGGGGAGGAAAGTCCGGGCTCCACGGAAACACGGTGCCGGGTAACACCCGGCGGGGGCGACTCTAGGGAAAGTGCCACAGAAAGCAAACCGCCGTCGCGTCGGTGGCTTTGGCCAGCGATCCGGCGGTAAGGGTGAAAGGGTGCGGTAAGAGCGCACCGCGCCGTCGGTAACGGCGGCGGCAAGGTAAACCCCACCGGGAGCAAGACCAAGTAGGAGTGGCGACGCCTGACGGCTGCGGTCGAAGGGCGGATTGGGTTTTCGCAATGCCACTCGGGTCGGTCGCGTGAGGCGTTCGGTAACGAACGTCCCAGATGAATGGTCATCCATCACCCAAGGGTGAGGACAGAACCCGGCTTATAGGCCATCTGACGCATTCCCTGTCCCATGACATCCCATGCTGGTCCGTGTTCCAGGGTCGATGTCGGACGAGCGGCCGATTGGCGGCCACAAGCCGGTCAACATTCTTCCAATTGCGAACATACATCGAACACAAATGCGCCCTATTCGACAGCTAGCGTATGACGCGACGAATTCATACTAAACCTAGAAAGCTGCAAATTGAACGGTCTGACAATCTAAGAGATTCGCGAAGAATCATTTGGTCTGCTTTTCAAATTTACTGTTGAAGCCCGATTGGCCCCATGATATCCCATGCTCTCCCAAATTCGCACCATAGAGTGGCTGTGACGGGGCGGTCCGGTGCGACGGACGCGACCGCCATGGCCGGGTCAAATAGGGTCGAGGGCACAGTCCGGTTGGGTCCGGACGACGGGGAGACCAGTGAAATTTTTCGTCGGAACGCACAGGAACAAAGTCGACCGAAAAGGGCGCGTGTCGATTCCGGCTGCGTTTCGCACGGTTCTGGGCGTCGAGAGTTCATTCTATGCGTTTCCGTCTTTTGCCCATGACGGTGTTGAATGCAAAACCGAAGCGTTCATGGAAATGCTGAGTGAGCGCGTCGATTCTTTGGACTTGTTTTCGGACGAGCAAGATACGCTCGCCGAGCAGACGTTCGCCCGCAGCCATTTAATGACCTTCGATCGCGAAGGGCGGGTGGTGATTCCTAAAGAGATCCTTGATCACGCCGGCATTGACGGCGAAGTGATTTTTGTTGGCAAGGGGAAGGCGTTCCAAATCTGGGAGCCTGCCGCACATGAAGCTTACCAGAAAGCAACGCGGGAACGTGCCCCTGCCGACCGTCAGGCGCTACGTCGGCGCCCCCGGGCCGATAATCTGGGCAGAGTTGGGCCCGTGGAGAGTGGCACGTGACCGATGAGTTACCCTCCCATCGCGTCGGTCACGTGCCCGTTCTTTTGGACGCGGTCGTTGCTGCCATGGCACCCCGTGACGGGGCGTCGTTTGTGGATATGACATTTGGAGCGGGGGGCTATAGCCGCGCCATATTGGCGGCTGCGGCGACGCGTGTTTGGGCGATCGATCGCGATCGCACCACGCACGCTTATGCGCAGGCGTTGATGGCGGAATTTGGCGATCGACTGACCTGGATCGAGGGACGTTTCGGTGACGCGCGACGGTTGCTGGCCGGGCATGGCGTTGACGCCGTCGATGGTGGCGTCATGTTTGATCTGGGCGTCTCGTCAATGCAAATCGACGAGAAGGCACGCGGTTTTTCGTTTCGTCATGATGGCCCCCTTGACATGCGTATGGGGGATGCCGGGCTGAGCGCGGCGGAAGTCGTCAATAGTTACGAAGAACGTGAGCTGGCGCACATTCTTCGTCGTCTTGGCGAGGAACGTCGCGCCCGGCGCGTTGCCGGCGCGATCGTTCGCGCGCGGCAAAAGCGGCCCTTTGCGCGCACTGCGGAATTGGCCGACGTGGTGCGCGCGGCAGTGCCGCGCGCGGCCGACGGGATCGATCCGGCGACGCGCACATTCCAGGCCCTGCGAATACACGTCAACGATGAGCTTGGCGAGCTCGGTCGTGGTCTCACGGCCGCAGAACAGTTGCTGCGGCCGGGCGGACGCTTGGCGGTGGTCTCGTTTCATTCATTGGAAGACGGTGCGGTCAAAAGGTTTTTGCGGGTGCGCAGCGATGCATCGGCGCGGCCGTCGCGCCACATGCCGGCGCCTGCCGTGACGCGGCCGCCATCATTTCAGCTGCTCAATCGACGGCCGATACGACCAAGCGCGGAGGAGGTGCGCCGCAATCCGCGTGCCCGATCCGCCAAATTGCGCGGCGCGGAAAGAACCGGCGCTGGCCCATGGTCGGATTCGGGCACGTCGGAGGGGGGACGATCGTGATCCGGCGTTCGACGATCATTTTGCTGTTGGTTCTGGTCATGGCCAGCCTGGGTTTGTACCGGCTGAAATATAGCGTCCAGGGGCTCGAAATCGCTTTCGCCGACTTGGAACGACAGGTCGCCGAGGAGCAAGAAGCGATCCATGTTCTGGACGCCGAATGGGCACATCTCAATCAACCGGAACGGTTGAGTGTCCTGGTTGCGCGTTACTTGCAGTGGTCGGCGATCGAAGCCAACCAGTTTGTCGCGATCGACGGTCTGCCGTTACGCGACACGCGCGACGGTCAAGTCGATCAGGTACTGACATTGTCGCCGAAACAACCTGACGTGGCCGCGACAAATGACGGTGACATGTTTGCCAAGGTGGGGGGCAGGCAATGATTGGTCCGATAATTAACGATCAACTTGCTGCGCGGCGCGTGGCGTGGGAACGGCGGCGCCGTCCGCGCGCGCTGCTGGGTCTAGAAACGACGAACAACGCACCCGAAAGTGTCAGCCGAAGCCGTGTAATGATCATGGCATTGCTTTACGCGATCGGGTTTTCGGTACTGTCGGGAAGACTGGTCATGGTGACCCTGCTGGATAGTGGTGGCACACAAAGTACGCCGCCGGCGGTCGCACAGTCGCCGACAATGATAGCACGAGCCGAGATCCTCGATCGCAACGGCATCGTTCTCGCAACCGATCTCGAAACACAATCATTGTTCGCAGACGCGCGTTTGGTGCGCGACCCAGCGCGTTTGGCGACAGCCTTGGCGGCGGAGTTCCCGGAACTTGATGTTGCCCGCCTCCGTAACAAGTTGGCATCAGGCCTCAGTTTCGTTTGGCTCAAGCGAAATCTGACGCCGCGCCAAGTATTCGCGGTGAACAGCCTTGGCCAGCCGGCATTGGCCTTCAAGAGCGAAAAGCGGCGCGTCTATCCGCAAGGCCGGTTGCTGTCGCATGTGGTCGGTTATACCGATGTCGACAATCACGGGCTGGGCGGCGTCGAAGGCGCTTTTGATGACGAATTACAGGGGGCGCCCACTTCGCCACTGCGTTTGTCGCTCGACGTGCGATTCCAGCATGTCTTGCACGACGAGTTGTCGCGCGCGATGGATGAATTCCGCGCTGCTGGGGCGGCCGGTTTGATTGTCGAGGCGACCACCGGTGAAGTTGTTGCCATGGCAAGTTTGCCCGATTTTGATCCCCAAGATCCGGGTGCGTCGGACAAGGCAAACTTGTTCAATCGGGCGACTCTCGGCGTTTACGAGATGGGATCGACCTTCAAGGCAATTACAATCGCGATGGCGCTGGAGTCCGGTGTTGCAACAATCCACGATGGCTATGATGCGTCGACACCGTTGCGGTTAGCGCGCTATACGATTCGCGACTACCACGCCAAGAATCGGTGGCTTTCGGTGCCGGAGATCCTGATGTATTCGTCCAATATCGGCGCCGCAAAAATGGCCTTGGATGTTGGCGCCGCGGGCCAGCGCGCTTTTTTAGACAAACTCGGATTGCTGGCGCCGCTCGGCATTGAACTCGAAGAAGCGGCGCGCCCAATCATGCCCGATGGTTGGGGCGATGTGACCACGGCCACGGTTTCCTTCGGCCACGGCGTTGCGGTCAGCCCCTTGCATCTTGCGCGTGCTTTCGCCGCCCTGGTTAATGGCGGCGTACTGCACACAACGACGGTTTTGGCGTCGACCGTCGGGCCAATGCCGGCGCCGGTGCGCGTTGTGACTCCTCAAACATCGCGGCAAATGCGACGTATGTTGCGGTTGGTTGTGGCTGAAGGCACGGGCCGTCAAGCCGATATTGCTGGCTATCTGGTCGGTGGCAAAACTGGCACGGCTGAAAAAGCCGGCGAACGCGGTTATGATCGCCGTCGTCTTCTGTCATCGTTTGTCGCGGCGTTTCCGATGAGCCAGCCGCGGTATGTCGTCCTGGCCGTGCTCGATGAACCGCAGGGAACCGCAGCCACGCACAACTACGCGACCGGCGGCTGGACGGCGGCGCCGGTCGTCGGGCGCATTATCGCGCGGGTTGCGCCGATGGCTGGGATTTTGCCACTGCCACCGACGGCGCCAGAGGCGGTAGAGGCCAACGCCCTACTGCCGCGCCCGCAGCGCGACGGGATACAGCTTGCAGCTTACTGACCTTGTGCAGAGTAACGCGATGGCAATGACTTCAGGAGTACGGCATGCAGACATTGTCGGCTTGACGGCCGACAGCCGCCAAGTGCGGCCCGGATATCTGTTTGCCGCCCTGAAGGGCGTGCGCGAGGATGGCGCGGCCTACATCGACGACGCCATTGCGCGCGGCGCCACCGCCGTGCTCGGCGTGCCGGACGCGGTGCATGCTTATCGCGCCCGCCAAATCGCCGTCATCGCAGATCGCAATCCGCGGCGCGCCTACGCCCTGATGGCGGCACGTTTTTATCGCGCGCAACCGAAGACAATTGTTGCGGTCACGGGCACCAATGGGAAGACTTCTGTGGCAACCTTCGCGCGCCAGATTTGGTCGACGCTCGGCCGTCGGGCGGCAAGCATTGGCACCCTGGGGATTCACGGTCCGGGCATGACCAATCCCGGCTCTCTGACCACGCCGGATCCCGCTCAGTTACACCAAAACCTGGTTCGGCTGGCGGAAAATCGTGTCGACCACCTGGCGATCGAGGCCTCGAGCCATGGTCTGGACCAGCACCGTATGGACGGCGTACGTTTGACAGCTGCCGGGTTTACCAATTTGAGCCGTGATCATCTTGATTATCACGGCAATGAAGCCCGTTACCTGGCGGCGAAAGCACGCTTGTTCGAAACGGTGATGGCGCCGGGCGGTGTTGCGGTGCTGAATGCCGATGTCCCGCAATATCAATCTCTGGCCGAGAGTTGCTATGCCCGGGGCCATCGGATTATCGCCTACGGGGCTAAATATGGCGACGGGACGCGGCGCGATTTGCGAATCGTGCGTCGCGAGACGAGCGCACGCGGCCAAGTGCTGTCGGTCCGCATCGGCGGTAGCCAGCACGTTATTGACACCAGTCTGGTTGGCGATTTCCAAGTTATGAATTTGCTGTGTGCTGTGGGGCTTATCATCGGCAGTGGCGAAGATGTTGGGGCAGCGGTGCGCGCGGCGGCTGGGGTCAGCGGGCCGACCGGTCGCATGCAATGTGTCACGGTGCATCCCAATGGCGCCGCAGTCTATGTCGATTACGCGCACACGCCGGATGCTCTGCAAACCGTGTTGACCGCGCTCAGGCCACATGTTCGCGGCCAACTACATCTGGTGTTTGGGTGTGGCGGTGATCGTGATCGCGGCAAGCGACCGGTGATGGGTGAGATCGCGGCGCGTTTGGCCGATCGGGTTTTCGTGACCGACGACAATCCACGATTCGAAGATCCCAGCGCAATCCGGGCCGAAATCTTGGCCACGTGCTCGAACGCCACCGAGATTGGCGATCGGGGCAAAGCGATCAGGACGGCGATCGCCGACCTGACCGGTGGCGATCTTTTGTTGATCGCGGGTAAGGGGCATGAGACCGATCAGCTTGTCGGTGATCAAGTTTTACCTTTTGACGACGCGGCCGTTGCGCGTGACGCGGTGGCGGCGATTGGCGACGGAAAACGAGCGGGAAGGTGATAACGACGGCGCCGTTATGGACAGCCGACGATGCGGTAAAAGCCACTGGTGGTTCAACCAGCGCGCGATGGTGCGCGACCGGTATTTCGATCGATAGCCGTACAATTAATAAGGGTGATCTGTTCGTGGCCTTGCCAGGGCCAAATTTTGACGGTCACGATTACGTCGCGGCGGCGTTTGCGCAGGGTGCGGCAGCGGCGATGGCGACCCGGCGACCGGCTGACATGGCCGCTGAAGCACCGGTGTTGATTGTGAAGGACACGCACGCGGCCTTGCAGGATTTGGGGCGCGCGCGGCGCCGACAAACACAAGCACCGATGATCGCTGTTACGGGCAGCGTCGGGAAGACGGGCACCAAGGAGATGATGGCGCTGGCGCTGGGCACGCGCGGGCACTGTCACGCAAGCCGGGCGAGCTTTAACAACGATATCGGGGTACCGCTGACCCTGGCCCGTATGCCGTTGGCGGCGGACTATGGTGTTTTTGAGCTTGGCATGAATCACGCTGGCGAGTTGGCGCAGTTGACGCGCCAAGTTCGTCCACATATCGCGGTGATTACCACAATTGCCGCGACTCACCTCGGCCATTTTGCCAACGTTGACGCGATTTGCGACGCCAAGGCTGAAATTTTTGATGGCGTGTTGCCGAACGGCACTGCGATTCTCAATCAGGACAATCACTATTTTGAACGCTTGCGCGCGGCAGCTGCCAGCGCCGGAATCGAACGCATTGTCGGCTTTGGCAGCGATCGTGCGTGCGCGGTTCGGCTCGATGACTATCAGCCTCAAGCCGGCGCAAATTCTGTGTCTGCACATATATTTGGACGACCGGTGCGGTACCGCTTGGCGGTTGATGGTCGGCATTGGGCGATCAACAGTCTAGCCGTTTTGGCGTGCGTCGCGGTTTTGGACGGCGACGTTGATCAGGCGGCGTCGGCGCTGGCGGCGATGACGGCACCGAGCGGGCGCGGTGCCCGCCATCTGGTACCCGTCGGCGAGGGAGATGTGACAGTGGTCGACGAAAGCTATAATGCCAGTCCGGCATCAATGCGCGCTGCGTTGATGGTATTGGCTTCAACTCAGCCAAGCACAAGCGGGCGACGGATCGCCGTGCTGGGCGACATGCTGGAACTCGGGAATGATAGTCGCGCCCTGCACGCGGCGCTTGCCGACGACGTGTCTGCGGCGAATGTCGACGTCTTGTTTACGGTTGGCGCGGACATGTGCGCGTTACGCAACACAATTGATCCAGCCAAACGTGGTGAACATGCGACGCGCAGCGAGGATTTGATTTCTGTTGTGCGCGAGTCATTGCGGCCGGGCGATGTGGTCATGATCAAGGGCTCGGCCGGCAGCCGCATGGGTGTGATCGTCGAAGCGCTGTTATCCAGCCCGAACGCGCGAGATAGTGGTGCGACCGACGCCGCGAAATCACACGCGCCGCAACAGACTTCTGCGGCGCCCGCCAAAACGGCAGTGAACCCGCCATGAGCAAAGAGGATCGCGCGCGTGCTTTACAATGTGTTGGTGCCACTCGCCGACGAGTTTGTACTGTTCAATTTGTTTCGCTATCTGACATTTCGCACGGGCGGCGCCATTATCACGGCGCTATTGGTGAGCTTTATCGCCGGGCCGACACTGATCAATTGGCTGCGCAGCCGACAGGGCACCGGTCAACCGATCCGCGACGACGGCCCCGAAGGCCATTTGGAAACCAAGCGTGGCACCCCAACAATGGGTGGGTTTCTTATCTTGTTGGCGCTTTCGGTGGGAACCTTGCTGTGGGCAGACCTGACCAGCCCGTTCGTTTGGGTGGTGTTGTTGGTGACCTTCGGCTTCGGTGGTGTTGGTTTTCTCGACGACTATTTGAAGGTGACTCGCCAACATCACGGTGGCTTGCCGGGCAAAGCCAAGCTGGTCGTGCAGTTCGCGGTTGCCTTGATCGCGGTTCTGATCACCAGCCATTTGCTGCCGGCGGATCTGTCGCAAAGCTTGGCCGTGCCGTTTCTAAAGAACGTGCTGATCGATCTCGGTTGGGTATTCATTGTGTTTGCCATGCTGGTCATGGTCGGGGCATCGAACGCCGTCAATCTGACCGATGGTTTGGATGGGTTGGCGATCATGCCGATCATGATCGCGGCGGCTTGCTTCGGTTTCATATGCTACCTGGTCGGCAACGCGGTTTTTGCCAACTACCTGCAGATCCACTTTGTTCCGGGCACTGGCGAGTTGGCGGTGTTTTGCGGCGCCTTGGTCGGTGCCAGTCTGGGGTTCTTGTGGTTCAACGCGCCGCCGGCGATGGTGTTCATGGGCGATACCGGCAGCCTCTCAACCGGCGGTGCGTTGGGCACGATCAGTGTTATCACCAAGCACGAACTGGTGCTGGCGATCGTCGGCGGCCTGTTCGTGTTGGAGGCGGTGTCCGTCATCGTGCAGGTCGCATCGTTCAAGCTCACCGGCCGCCGCGTGTTTCGCATGGCACCTCTTCATCACCATTTCGAACAAAAGGGCTGGCAAGAGCCGACGATTGTGATTCGTTTTTGGATAATCGCGTCAATCTTGGCCCTGGCGGGCTTGGCGACGCTGAAACTGAGGTGACAACGTTATGATTCGTGTCAGGGGGTATCAGGACGCGCGTGTGGTCGTGTTGGGTTTGGGTGTCAGCGGTCTGGCCACCGCGCGTGCTTTGGCGGCCGGTGGCGCCGACGTTGTGACGTGGGATGATTCGCACGAGATGCGGCAACGGGCGGCAGATCAAGGATTGGTCGTGCGCGACCCGGCGACGATTGACTGGCAGGCGGTGGCTGCTTTGGTGCCGAGCCCGGGTGTGCCGCGCACGCATCCAACACCCCATCCGGTGATCGCCGCGGCATGTGCCGCAGGCGTCGACGTGTTGGGCGATGTTGAGCTGCTGGCGCGGTCAATGCGCAACGCCGGTTTTGTCGGCGTCACCGGTACCAATGGCAAATCGACGACCACGGCCTTGCTGGCGCACATCTTGGATGATGCCGGGCTGCAGATCGGTGTTGGCGGCAATCTCGGCGTTCCCGCGTTGCAATTGGCTCCGGTGCGGATTGGCGGCTATTACGTTTTGGAATTGTCGTCCTATCAATTGGACCTGATCGATCTGATCGAACTTGATGTCGCGGTGCTGCTGAACATCAGTCCGGACCATTTGGACCGTCATGGCGGGATGGATGGATATGTTTCCGCCAAGCGCAAAATATTTGGTCATCAAGATACCGGCGACATCGCCATCGTCGGCGTCGACGACGCTTATTCCCGCGCGGTTTACGATGATTTGGTGGGGCTGGGTCGCCAGCGCGTTGTGCCGATCTCGGCGACGCGCGCCGTTGACGGTGGCGTTTATGTCATCGACGGCATCTTATTCGACGCCCGTGGCGAGCGCGTGCGGTCGGTTGCGGATTTGACAAGGCATGGCGCGTTGCCTGGCCGCCACAACTGGCAAAACGCTGCGGCCGCCTATGCCGCCGCGCGTGCCCTTGACGTGCCAGCGGACCGCATCGTCAAACTGATCGGCTCGTTTGCCGGTCTTGCCCATCGCCAGGAAGCGGTCGCCGCGATCAATGGTATTCGTTACGTAAATGATAGCAAGGCGACCAATGTCGTCGCGGCCGCGCAGGCTCTCGGTTGCTACGAGAACATTTATTGGATCGCGGGCGGGCAGGCCAAGGATGAACCGTTTGATCAACTGCGGCCGCACCTCGACCGCGTTGTCCAGGCGTTTTTGATCGGCGAATCTGCGCCCCACTTTGCCGCCCGATTGGCCGGCGACGTGGCCACGACGATCAGTGGCGACCTGGCGACCGCGGTTGCCCAGGCCACGGCCTGTGCTCAGGCCCAAGGTGAGTCCAACGCGGTCATATTGCTGTCGCCAGCCTGTGCATCGTTCGACCAGTTCAAGAATTTCGAAGCGCGCGGCGATGCCTTTAGGGACTTGGTCAAAGCGCTACCGCGGCGCGCGCCGTCCAAAGCGAAGCAGGCTATTGGTCGTGGTTTGACTCGGATCGCTGTATGAGCCCAGTCCCGCGCACAGATAACAGTCTGGTTGGGCGATGGTGGTGGACCGTCGACCGATGGCTTTTGTCAGCGGTGATCGCGGTCGCGTGCATTGGCGCGTTGATGGTTTTGGCCGCGAGCCCACCGGTCGCGGAACGGCTTGAGCTGCCGCCATTTCATTTCTTTAGGCGCCATCTTGTCATGTTGGTACCGGCGGCGGCGATCATCTTCGGGGTTTCGATGTTGTCACAGACCGGTGTTCGCCGGTTGGCGGTGCTGGTCCTGGCGGTTGGGCTTGTGCTTTTGGCGATGACGCTGATCGTCGGCATAGAGATCAAAGGCGCAAGGCGATGGTTGACGATCGCCGGGTTTTCGGTGCAGCCCTCTGAATTTGTCAAGCCGGCGTTTATTGTTTTGAGTGCCTGGCTGTTCACGATGCAACGCCGCTATGGCCTGTTTCCCGGTGATTTGGTTGCGGTCGCTCTCCTGGTATGTGTGGTTGGTTTGTTGGCTTTGCAGCCAGATTTCGGCATGGCGGTCACGGTGTGCGCGATTTGGGGGGCGCAATATTTCATGGCCGGCCTGCCCTTGCTGTGGGTGGTTTTGTTGGTCGCCATAGGGGTGGGCTCCGTTGTGTTGGGGTACAATTTGTTGCCTCATGTGAAAAGCCGCATCGATCGGTTTTTCGATCCGGCATCCGGCGACAGTTATCAAGTCGATACGTCGTTAAGGGCGTTCTCCAATGGCGGCTTGTTCGGTCGTGGGCCGGGCGAAGGCGTGGTCAAGGATATGTTGCCCGACGCCCACGCCGACTTCATTTTTGCGGTGGTTGGCGAAGAATTTGGACTAATCGCGTGCTTGGCGGTGGTGGGTCTGTTCGCCTTCATCGTTGTTCGTGGTTTGGCCAAGCTCAGTGACGAGAGCGACCTGTTTATTCTGCTTGGCGCTGGTGGCTTGGTCGCCCAATTTGGCTTGCAAGCCATGATCAATATGGCCGTGACGCTGCACTTGGTGCCGACCAAGGGCATGACGTTGCCATTTATCTCTTACGGCGGGTCGTCTTTGTTGGCTCTGGCACTGGGTATGGGCATGCTTTTGGCATTGACGCGCCGCCGCCCCACGGTGCGGGGGCCGTTATGAGCGCGCGCCGACAGCCATCACCGGGGCGCGTGGTGATCGCCGCCGGCGGGACGGGCGGCCATGTCTTCCCCGCGCGGGCCTTGGCGCGTCAGCTTCGTGAGGACGGTTTTGCGTTAGCGTTTGTGACTGATCGGCGCGGCGCCCACTTTGGCGATGATTTGGCGGATGTTGCGTGCCATATGGTTGCATCGCGTGGCATCGCCGGGCGCGGCTTGCGTGGTATGGCCGGCGGTGCACTGAGTATCGCGCGCGGCACCGTGCAGGCTTGGTTTCTGATGCGTCGATTGGCGCCGGATGTGGTTGTGGGATTTGGCAGCTACGCGTCGGTGCCGCCATTGATCGCGGCAGGCCGGTTGGGTGTCCCAACGGTGATTCACGAGGCCAACGCCATATTGGGACGCGCCAACCGTCTTTTGGCTCATACGGTCGACCAGATTGCCACGGCATTTGAGACGACGGCTGCCGTGCCGGCGCGTCAACGGCACAAATTGTGCGCGGTCGGCAATCCTGTCCGCGCGGAGATCATTGCGGCGCGCGACGTGCCCTATACACCGGCCGACAACGACGGGCGCATGCGTATATTGGTCACCGGTGGTAGCCAGGGCGCGACAATTCTCGGTCGGACCGTTCCCGCGGCGCTGGCGCGGCTCGACGAACAATTGCGGCGGCGTCTGTTTGTGTCGCAACAATGTCGGGGCGAAGACCTGGAGCCGGCGCGCGAAACCTATCGGAGCGCCGGCATTGCTTGTGACGTGGCGCCATTTTTCGATGATATTGCGGATCGACTGACGACAGCCCAATTGGTGGTGAGCCGTTCGGGCGCGTCGACCATGGCCGAATTGTGCGTGGTCGGTCGGCCGGCCCTGCTGGTGCCTTTCGCGCGCGCAATCGATGATCATCAAACAGCCAATGCACGCGTTTTCGCCGACGCGGGCGCCGGTTGGTTGACGCCCGAGGCAGACCTCATGCCGGATGGGCTGGCCGATCAACTCGGGCGCGTCTTGGGCGACTCACAATCCCTTGTCACGGCCGCGCAACATGCGCGCGCAATCGGTCGAACAGACGCCGCCACACGGCTGGCGGCCATGGTCGCCGGTCTTGCCGATAACGGCAATGATCGTGGTGGCTATCAGGAGGCGGCATGACCAAGCTTCCCCTCGACATCGGTGTCATTCACTTCGTCGGCATCGGTGGCATCGGCATGAGCGGCATCGCCGAAGTGATGTGCAATCTCGGCTATGCGGTCCAAGGCAGCGATTTGTCTGAGAATGCCAATGTGCAGCGCTTGCGTGCGCTTGGTGTGCCAATTGCCGTGGGCCATAGCGCGGAGAATATTGGCGACGCCAGCGTGGTCGTCATTTCGTCGGCGGTTAAAGGCGACAACCCTGAAGTCGCGGCCGCCCGCAAGCGGGGGCTGCCGGTGGTCCGCCGCGCCGAGATGTTGGCTGAATTGATGCGGCTCAAATCGTCGATTGCGGTGGGCGGCACCCATGGCAAAACCACGACGACCTCGTTAATTGCGGCGCTATTGGATGGGGCTGGCATGGACCCGACCGTGATCAACGGCGGCATAATTAACGCTTACGGCACGAATGCTCGGCTGGGTGGCGGCGAGTGGATGGTTGTCGAAGCCGATGAATCGGATGGCAGCTTTGTGCGCTTGCCGTCGACCATAGCCGTGGTCACGAACATCGACCCTGAACATCTGGAGCATTTCGGCGACTTTGATGCGCTGCGCGTGGCGTTCCAATCGTTCGTTGAGAATATTCCGTTCTACGGATTTGCTGTTCTGTGCCTGGACCATCCTGAAGTGCAGGCCATGTTGGGGCGCATTATCGACCGGCGCATTGTCACCTATGGCTTGAGTCCACAGGCCGACATACAGGCCGTCAATCTGGGAACCGACAGCCTAGGCACACGGTTCGACGTGGCGATTGGGGCGCGCGGTCTGGGAACGGCGCGCGTCATCGAAGGATTGCGATTGACCATGCCTGGTCAGCACAATGTGCTAAATGCGCTGGCGGCGATTACGATCGCCGTCGAGTTGGGCATCGAAGACGACAGGATTCGCCAGGCGCTGGCGAACTTCAGCGGTGTCAAAAGACGATTTACCACGGTTGGCCAGGCGCGTGGCGTGACCGTTGTCGATGACTATGGTCATCATCCGGTCGAAATAGCCGCTGTGTTACGTGCCGGGCGCGAGCGCTGCCGCGGCACACTGATCGCCGTTGTGCAACCGCATCGCTATTCACGCTTGCAGGATTTGTTTGAAGAATTCTCATCCTGTTTTAACGATGCTGATGTGGTTGTCGTCGCTGATGTCTATGCGGCCGGTGAACCGCCCATTGCCGGCATTGATCGTGATGCCCTGGTCGATAGTTTGCGTGCTCATGGCCATCGCCATGTCGTCGCTCTGCGATCGCCCGATGATCTTGCCGCGGTGATTGCCGGGCAATCTGCGCCGGGCGACATGGTGATCTGTCTCGGCGCCGGCAATATCACCCAATGGGCGCAGGCTCTACCGGCCGCGCTGGAAGAAATCGATACCGCCGGTGCGGTCGGCGGTGGCCGCGCATGAACGCGCACACAAACCGTGGCTTGATTGCACGCTTGCCGCCTGTGCGCGGGCGATTGCAGTCCGGTGCACCGCTCGGCAAACGCACTTGGTTTCGTGTCGGAGGCCCGGCCGAAGTGTTGTTCGTGCCAGCCGATCGCGATGATTTGTGTGCTTTTTTGGCCGCCAAGCCGGCTGACGTGCGGGTGACGGTGCTGGGCGTGTGCTCGAACGTTCTGGTGCGCGACGGCGGTGTCGACGGTGTCGTCATCATGCTGGGTCGCGGCTTTATGGACATCATCGTGGATGGCACAACGTTGGTCTGCGGGGGTGGCGCGCTTGATATTCAGGTCGCACGACGGTCTGCCGCCGCCGGCATTGCGGGGTTGGAATTCTTGTCCGGCGTGCCGGGCACGATTGGTGGTGCCTTGCGCATGAACGCGGGTGCTTATGGGCGCGAGTTGGTCGATGTCGTCACTGCGGCCGAAGCGGTCGACAGTGCCGGTCGCGTTCACCGTTTGGATAAAGCTGATCTCGGTTTGAGCTATCGGCGTTGCGCGGCGTCTGATGATCTCGTCTTTACTGAGGCCGTTCTTTCCGGTGTGCGTGGCAACGTGGCGGAGATCACCGCGCGCATGGCGGAAATCGACAATGCCCGTCAAGGGACGCAGCCGGTGCGCACGCGGACCGGTGGCAGCACATTCGCAAATCCGCCCGGCGACAAGGCATGGCGCTTGATCGACGCGGCCGGGTGCCGCGGCCTGCGCCGTGGCGCCGCACAAGTCTCTGAAATGCACTGCAACTTCTTGGTCAACACGGGAGGGGCCACCGCGACGGATCTGGAAGATCTCGGCGAAGACGTGCGCCGGCGCGTGCGCGATGAAACCGGCGTCACACTTGAATGGGAAATTCGGCGTGTCGGGCGTGCTTTGCCGACGCCTGACGCGGTGAAGCACGGGATGGCCGGCTCATGAGCTTGCGCGTAGCGGTTTTGATGGGTGGGATGTCGGCGGAACGGGAAGTTTCGTTGGTCAGCGGCGCGGCAGTGATTGGCGCACTGCAACGGCTCGGGCATAAGCCAACGGCGATCGACATTGGTCGCGACGTTGCCGACAAGCTTACGGATTTGCGCCCTTATACGGATGTCGTGTTCAACGCGTTGCACGGTCGCTATGGCGAGGATGGGTGTGTGCAGGGGCTGTGCGAACTTCTGCGCCTGCCATATACCCATTCAGATGTCTTGGCATCTGCGCTGGCTATGAATAAGCCCATGGCAAAGATGCTGTTTAACATGGTAAACATACCAATTGTTGACAGCGCGGTTGTCACCAGAGATCAGTTGTTAGCGGGCGACCCGTTGCCGCGACCTTACGTGATCAAACCAATCAACGACGGATCAAGTGTCGGCGTGTCATTTGTTTATCCAAATCAAAGCACCCCAGTCACGACGGAACCCTGGCACTATGGCGAAAATGTCATGGTTGAACGCTACGTTCCGGGGCGTGAGTTGACCGTCGCGATGATGGGGGAGCGACCACTCGGTGTCTTGGAAATCCGGCCTCAGGGCGGTTTTTATGATTACGACGCCAAATATACTGAGGGCCGGGCTGAACATTTGATGCCGGCGCCGGTGCCCCAGCCGATTTATGAGCAGGCAATGGATATTGCTTTGCAGGCCCATCGGGTACTTGGCTGCCGCAGTGTGACCCGCGCCGATTTGCGTTATGACGACAGTGAACAGGGCTTGGGTTTGCGTCTGTTGGAGATCAACACGCAGCCCGGCATGACTCCGTTGTCGTTGGTGCCCGAGATCGCGGCTCATGCTGGCGTGGATTTCGACGCGCTTGTGGGGTGGATACTGGATCATGCGCAGTGCGCCGAATAGACAACCAACGTTGACGGACATGGCATGACCGCGCGCAAGAACAGAGCCGAAAAAGTCGTCGCAGAAATCTTTGACTGGCGCTTGGTGCGACCCGCACGCCGGCGCCGCCGTCAAAAACGCGGAACGAAGTCCTGGTTCGGCATCACGTGGTTTCGCGCCAGCACCGAGAAACTGCGCTGGCGTCCGGCTTCGTCACGGCGCGCCGGATCGGGGCGGCGGCGCGCCACGCGACGAACCAACCGACGTCAAGTTCCGTTTTGGCGGGCCATAGCATGGCGTCGCGTGTGCGTGATTGGCGCGACCGCCATTGTCGTCGGCGGCGTGATTGGTATGTGGCGGTCAGGCGCGATCGCATCTGCCCATGAGACGATTCAGGAAACAGTGGTCAGGCTTACCGCGGGCGCCGGTTTCACCGTTGATGAGATTTTGGTCGAAGGACGTACGCGGACCCCAATGACTGCATTGCGCGAGGCGCTTGCGGTCGATCATGGCGATCCGTTGATGTTATTGGATCCTGCTGCAGCACGAACGCGGCTTGAAGATATTGGTTGGATCGAATCCGCCGCTGTCGAACGACGACCACCAAACCTGGTTTATGTACGCTTGGTCGAGCGCCAACCCATGGCGCTTTGGCAGCATGAAGGGCATGTGACGGTGGTTGACCGTGGTGGACAAGTGATTGCCGGCGCGATCGTTGACAAGCATCGGGATCTGCCCCTGGTTGTGGGTATGGATGCACAGACCACGGCTTCCGATTTGATCGATATCATGGCAACGGACCCGGGTTTGCGCGACAAAGTGGCGGCTGCCGTGCGCGTCGGCGATCGCCGATGGAATCTGCGCTTGGACAATGGCATCGATGTTCGTTTGCCAGAGTCCGACATCGCCGCAGCCTGGGGAAAATTAGTTGACTTGCGACGTTCAGATAGGTTGCTGGATCGCGATATTACGGTTATTGATTTGCGATTCCCGGATCGAATTATTGTTCGCGTGTCTGGCGAAGACTCCGGGCCAGAGACCGAGACGCAACGCGGTAGTGACGCGTAAGCATGGTTTGATGAAGGCGCTTGTTGGGTGGGCATAGGGTGCGAAATGATTTGATTGCCGCACTGGACGTTGGCACATCGAAAGTCTGTTGCCTTATTGCGGCGACGGATGGTGATGGCGACGTGCGCGTTGTTGGTATCGGACACCAACTCGCGCGCGGTCTGCGCAGTGGTGCCATCGTCGACATGGAAGCCGCCGAAGAGTCTGTTCGGGCCGCGGTTCACGCCGCCGAAGAGATGGCGGGCGATACCATTAATGGCGTGGCCCTGAATGTCGGCGGTGGCCAGCTCACCTCGCATGCCGTGAATGTCGAAATGGCAATCGGTGGCCACGAAGTCAGCGATGGCGATGTCCAGCGCGTGCTCGATGAAGGGCGGGGCGCCAATGATCGTCGCGACCAGGCGGTTATTCATACCCTACCGGTTGGTTACGCCATTGATGGTGTGAATGGCATTCGCGATCCGCGCGGTATGAGTGGCGAAAAGCTGGGTGTCCGGCTGAACGTTGTGACGACGGCGCGCGGGCCTGCGCGAAATCTGGTGGCTTGTGTCGGGCATTGTCATTTGGACGTGGATATGTTGGTTGCCGCGCCTTATGCGTCAAGTCTAGCATGCTTGGTCGAAGACGAAATGCGGCTCGGCGTGACCTGTATCGATTTGGGGGCGGGTACAACAACATTTGCGGTTTTCGTTGACGGTGAAATGGTGCATTTGGACGCGCTGCCGATCGGCGGCCAGCACATCACCAATGATATCGCCCGCGGATTGTCGACACCGGTGGTTGCGGCGGAGCGATTGAAGACGCTTTTTGGCAGCCCCATCGCGGCGTCAGCCGATTTCCGCGAGCTGATCGAAATCCCTCAAGTCGGCGAAAGTGACAATGGGACAGGCAATCATTTGCCGCGGTCATCGTTGGTTCGCATCGTCCGCGCGCGAATCGAAGAAACGTTTGAGCTCGTGCGCTCGCGACTTGACGGTGCCGGTGTGGCACGTGCCGCTGGTCGCCGCGTGGTGTTGACCGGCGGCGGCAGCCAGCTTAGCGGCATTCGCGAAGCGGCGGCGCAAATTCTCAACAAGCAGGTGCGGTTGGCGCGGCCAACGGTCTTACCTGGCTTGACCGAGGCCGCGCGCGGCCCGGCCTTCGCCGCTTGTGCGGGGCTTTTGGTCTACGCGGCGAAACAAGATATGCCGAAGCCAGATCGGGCGCATCGGGTGGCGCGTAGCGCCAGCGGTCGGTTTAGCCGATTTGGCCAATGGCTTCGGGAGAACTTTTGATGGTTGGGGCACGAATGGCAGTCAGCCGCCGAGCTGCGTTCGCGTCGGGGGATGTTATCGGGGCAATTCTTGGAGGCATGTATGACAATCAACCTGAGCGTTCCGGTGACCCACGAACTCAAACCTAAAATTACGGTTATCGGTGTCGGCGGCGCCGGTGGGAATGCCGTAAATAATATGATTACGGCGCATCTTGAGGGCGTCGAATTTGTCGTCGCCAATACCGATGCCCAAGCTTTGGCCCAGTCCTTGACCGAACGACGCGTTCAATTGGGTGCCATGCTTACCCAAGGTTTGGGCGCCGGCGCCCGGCCCGAGGTTGGTCGCGCCGCGGCTGAAGAAGGTCTCGATACATTGATGGACCATATTCAAGGCGCCAACATGGTGTTCATCACCGCCGGTATGGGCGGCGGAACCGGCACGGGCGGTGCGCCGGTCATCGCTCAGTCGGCGCGCGATCAAGGCGTTTTGACGGTGGGGGTGGTGACCAAGCCATTTCACTTCGAAGGCCAGCAGCGCATGCGCATTGCGGAAGAGGGAATCGACGAACTACAGCGCTGTGTTGATACGCTGATCGTGATTCCAAACCAAAACCTGTTCCGTATCGCCAACGAAAAGACCACGTTCGGCGAGGCCTTCAAGATGGCCGACGATGTTCTTTATTCGGGCGTCCGCGGCGTTACCGATTTGATGGTCATGCCCGGTCTGATCAATCTCGATTTTGCCGATGTCCGTTCAGTGATGATGGAAATGGGCAAGGCGATGATGGGTACCGGCGAGGCCGAGGGCGAAAGGCGGGCCTTGGATGCGGCCGAGGCGGCGATCAACAATCCGCTGTTGGATGATGTCTCGCTAAAAGGCGCGCGGGGTGTTCTGGTCAATATTACGGGCGGCCCCGACATGACCCTGTATGAGGTTGACGAGAGTTGTAACCACATCCGCGATCAGGTTGATTCGGACGCCAGTATTATTTTTGGCTCAACATTCGACGAACAATTGGCTGGCCGGGTCCGGGTATCCGTGGTGGCGACTGGCATTGAAGCGGACGTTGCGACCGTGGGCGACATCAGCGAGCCGGTCGCGAATATCCAGCGCGCCCAGAATATCGTGCTGCCCATGACCGCGCCTGCGGACCAAGCAAAGACCGGGGTCATTGACGAATTGCCGCGCGCGAAGCCAACCGCGCCAAAGATCGTCGAAGCGCCGACGGTGCCGGCAGATGACGCGGCTGCGGCTGCGGATTCAGGCCGGCCGGTTGCTGCACCGGCCGTTGCCCGTGCCGATGCGCCCGCGAAACGCAACCCTTTGCGCATTGAGCCGGTGGTCGAAGGACGTGCCGGTTCGATGGACGGAAGTTTCATTCCGCCGCGTCCGATAGAGCCTGCCAAACCGGCGGCATCGGTGGCCAAGACGGAGACACCGGCGACTGAAAGCCCTTCCGCGCCGGTTCCGACGGTGCAAGACCACCAGGAACTCGAACCGCGGTCAGGGCAATCGGGAGCCCGGCTGGGATTGTTTGAACGCATGACCCGCGGCGGGTTGGCGCGTACCGAGAGCCGTACGGATCGTCGTCCGGAACCGGTATTGGAAATGGTCGAAGGGACGACGAATTCGTCTCAAGGGAAGCCGGAGACCGAAGCAGATTTGATCGACATCCCCGCTTTCTTGCGCCGTCAATCAAACTGAGTCCTGTCATTGCGGACCGCCGGTACGGCCGCTGTAACATTCTGTAACAAAGCGTGATTTGTAAGCTCCGGAGGGCTTTGCTAAATGCCCCCGGAGCGTTCTTTATGCGTATCCGTAACAGGGGCAATCTCAGAGCGGCATGATGCCGGCTCTGGGTTCGTGACGGGAACAGGATCGTTGGGCAGGGGGCTGCTTGTAGCTCTCGCTCCATAGTGGGGGAAGCAAGATCGTTTTGAACGCGGTGACCGACGGGGGCGCCACCCGAAAAGCGGTGCTTCGGCCGACGAAAGTTGCGCGGCAACGCACGCTGAAAAACGCAGTCAATTGTATCGGTATTGGGTTACACAGCGGTGTGCGCGTCGCCATGACATTGCGGCCGGCCGCTGCCGATACGGGAATTGTTTTTGTTCGCACCGATCTGGGTGGCGCGAGTATCCCGGCAAACTATGACCGGGTCTGCGACACCCGGCTGGGGACCACCGTTCGCGGTGACAATGGAGTCAGTGTCGCCACCGTTGAGCATCTGATGGCCGCGCTGTGGGGGTGCGGCATCGACAATCTCTATGTCGAGCTCGATGGACCCGAAGTGCCGGTGATGGACGGTAGCGCAGCGCCATTCGTGTTTCTGGTCGAGTGCGCTGGACAGATTGAACAAGACTCGCCGCGCCACGCGCTGCGTGTGCGCAAGACCGTCAGTGTCGAAGGCCAAGGCGGCCGTCTCTCGATCCAGCCTGCGGACGGATTTTCGGTGTCCTTCGAGATCGAGTTTCCCCAAAGTGCCGTCGCCAGCCAAACGTTTTGGTTCGGCGACCGCGATGGCGCGTTTAAAGCCGATCTCAGTCGCGCCCGAACCTTCGGCTTTTTTGAGGATGTATCCGCGTTGCAGGCGGCCGGATTGGCGCTTGGCGGTTCATTGGACAACGCGGTGGTCGTGCATCGCGACCAGGTCCTGAACGAAGAGGGACTTCGCTATGCAAACGAGTTTGTGCGCCACAAGGTGCTGGACTGCATCGGCGACCTTTATTTGTCCGGCGCCATGATTATGGGTCACGTAACCGCGGTCCGATCGGGTCATGATCTCAACAACCAGCTCTTGCACGCGCTATTCGCCGATGAGACAAATTTTCGTCACGGATTTGGCGTGCCGCGCCGGACCGTGCCGCGGTCTAGCGAAGCGGTAAGCGCCATAGGCTAAAGTCGCGGGCTGAAAAGATCCCCGATCGAGACCTCATTTCTCAAGTAAGGCGTCGCGCCCGCTGAACCGGTGTCCGTGCGGTTGCGCACTTACTTTGCCGGCGCGTTATTGTAATCTTGAGATGGGGTCGACGTGGTTTGTCGTTGGCCCGACGGGTCTTTCCGGAACCCATATTGATTTCAGTGAGAAACGGCGGGCGACGTGTCTAGTACGGATCGGTTTGAGCTACGCGGGCGACGGGTTTGGGTCGCCGGTCATCGGGGCATGGTCGGCGCGGCCATCGCACGTCGCTTGGCTACAGAATCGTGCGAAATTGTCACGGTCGGGCGCGAGAGTGTCGACTTGCGCAATCAAGCTGATGTGCGTGCATGGCTCGAAAATGAGCGGCCCGATGTGATTTTCATGGCGGCGGCCACTGTCGGCGGTATTTTGGCCAACGATACGCGGCCGGCAGAATTCCTTTATGACAACCTTGCGATTGAGACCAATGTCATCCACGGTGCCTGGCGGGCCAACGTGCGAAAGCTAGTTTTTTTAGGGTCAACGTGCATTTACCCGCGCTTGGCGCCCCAGCCGATTGCCGAAGACAGTTTACTCACCGGGCCCTTAGAGCCGACCAATCAATGGTATGCCATCGCCAAAATCGCCGGCATCAAGCTATGCGACGCGTACCGACGCCAATATGGCTGCGATTTCATTTCGGCTCAGCCAACCAATCTTTACGGTCCCCACGACAATTTCGATCTCCAGGGCAGCCATGTCTTGCCGGCGCTGATGCGCAAAGCGCATGAGGCGAAGGTGGCCGGGGCCAAGGACATGGTTGTTTGGGGCAGCGGCAAGCCCTTGCGCGAATTTCTGCATGTGGATGATTTGGCGGATGCATTGGTTTTTCTGGCCAAGAATTTCAGCAATGAAGGCCCGATCAATGTCGGCAGTGGCGAGGAGGTCTCAATTCGCGCCTTGGCGGAACAGGTGGCGGCGACCGTTGGGTTTGAGGGGACATTGGCCTTTGATACCGGCAAACCAGATGGCACACCGCGAAAATTGACCGACGTGACGCGCTTGCACGAACTTGGTTGGCGGGCGCGGATCGGCTTGGCTGATGGCTTGCAGTCGACTTATGCCTGGTTCCTGGCGCATGTGGCGACGGGCGCCCATTCGGGTGCGGCGGTGGAGGTGTTGCCGCCGTGATCGCGGCCGCCGCCGTCGGGCAGGCGGATCTCGACGGTTTCTCAGGTCATCTTGCCGACGGTGTCGGCCTATGGCGACAAGTTGGTGTGCGGCCGGCGCGCACCGATCCGGTGCCGGCGTTGTTTCTGGATCGTGATGGGGTGATCGTCGAAGAGGTCGGCCATCTCCACCGAGTCGCCGACGCGCGCTTGATCGAACCAATAATGAACGTGATCCGGCGGTGCAATCAGCGCGAGGTGCCGGTGGTTGTGGTTACAAATCAATCGGGCGTTGGCCGAGGGCTATTCGACTGGCGTGACTTTGCGGCCGTGCAGAATTGGATCGTGGCGACCCTGGCGGCGCATGCCGCCCACGTCGACATGGTGTTGGCCTGCGGCTACCACGACGTGGCCTTGCCGCCATTGAATATCGGCGCCCACAGTTGGCGCAAGCCGGCGCCGGGCATGCTGCTGGAAGCCGCGGAAACCTTGAAGATCGACCTGCCCCGGTCGTGGATTGTCGGCGATCGCGGCACCGACATGGAAGCCGGCCGGGCGGCCGGGCTGGCCGGCGGATTGCACGTCCGCACGGGCCATGGCCGCCACGATGTGTCGGCCGCCAAGGCGGTGGGGACCGCGGGCTTCAATGTCCGGTTCGGCGCGGACGTGGCCGCCATAATGGACCTTATGCCCGCTCTCGCCGGCGCAGACCTTTAGCCGGCGGCGTCTCAAGCACGAACAATGCGCGCAAACCGACATGGCGCATGAGCCACTGCGGCAGACACTTTTCCATGTAGATCAGCGCTTTAATTATGGCTCTGGGAGCGCCCCAACGCTGAAATCCGCCTGTTGCGAGATAGGCTAGGGCGCCAAAGACCTCGCAGTGGATTAGCTTGAAGCCCACGGCGTGGTCAGGCCATCGGTTGGCTTGATCCGCCAAAACGGCCTTCGGAATCCATGCATTGCCAGCCATGGGATCCTTGTCGGGCGGCAGCGCCTGCCGCCACGGGTCGTCAACCCGCGCGCAGCTCTCGTGGTGGACATGGCGATAGAACAGCCATCCCAACGTGCCGGCCCAGGGCTCGATCAAAATAAGTCGACCGGAACGCGCGAGGATACGCGTGGCTTCGGTCAGTGCCGATTCCGGTCGCGCCAAATGGTGCAGAACATCCACAGCGACGATGTTCGTGAAATGGCCGCCGGCGAAGGGCAGCGCGTGCGCATCGGCTTGAACCGTAATTTTCGGCGCCGCCGTCAGGTCGACGGCGATCCAGTGCGGGTCGTCACTTGTCATCAGACCCGGCCCCGCGCCAAGCTCCAAGGTCGGCCCTGCTGTCATATGCTTGCGGATACGTGCGAAGATTTGTGTGCGGTAATACCATCGAAGACCGGCCTTTTCGTCCCAGATTCTCCTATGCTGGCCGATCCATTCGGGGATGTGGGTTCCGCTCGGTGATGACGTCAGCACGGCCACGACACGCGTGCGCTTGATAACGGGTCGAGATATCTTGCGTCTGTCACAATCGCAGGCTCAGATGGTAGGTCCGCCGGCATGTCATTGCACGCATATTTCCAGTCGACCATCGGCAGCTTGACTGCGTGTCTCGATGCCGGTCTTGACGCGCCGACCAGCGCCGCGATCGACGTCGTCGTGGCGGCGTTGGCGGCCGGTCACCCGCTGTTGATCTGTGGCAACGGCGGATCCGCAACCGATGCCAACCATATCGCCGGCGAACTGGTGGGGCGCTACCGGCGCGAGCGGCGCGGCCTCAAGGCGATTGCCTTGACCGCGGATCCGGCTGTCATAACCGCGTGGAGCAACGATTATGGTTTCGACGGTGTATTTGCCCGGCAAGTCGAAGCTTTGGGCGCGCCGGGCGGCGTCGTCATGGGGTTGAGCACCAGCGGTAATTCCGAAAACGTCGTCCGAGCTCTGGACGTCGCACGTCACAACGACATGACCACGATCGCTTTGACAGGCGCGGGTGGCGGCCGCTTGGCGCCGCTGGCAGACATCCTGATCGCCGTGCCGGCGGACGAAACCGCACGTGTTCAGGAACTGCACACGGTCCTCTATCACTATATGTGCGAGAATATCGAGCGCCGGTTGGCGGCGTAGCCCGGTAACGGCCTGTGCCTATTCACCTTCGAACTCGCACAGTGTGAACACCGCGTAGCCGGCCGACTCCAGGCGTGCCCGCCCGCCGATATCGGGCAGGTCGACAACAAAACAAAACTCGACGACTTCGCCGCCTGATTGCTCAATCAGATGGGCGGCGGCCAGCGCGGTTCCACCGGTCGCGATCAGATCGTCGATCACCAACACGCGTTCGCCGGCGAGGATCGCGTCTTTGTGCACCTCGACGGCGTCGGTACCGTATTCCAGATCATAGTGGTGCTCGAGCGTATCGCCCGGCAACTTGCCGTGTTTTCGAATGGGGATGAAGCCAAGACCAAGCTGATGGGCGACTGGCGCCCCAATAATGAAGCCGCGCGCTTCGATGCCTGCAATTTTGTCGATCTGTCCGCCCGTATAGCGATTGACGATATCATTGACCATCGTCCGCAATCCCTGGGCATCGCCAATCAATGTGGTGATGTCGCGAAACATGATGCCGGGCTTGGGATAGTCCGGGATCGTTCGAATCCTCTGCCGAAGCGCTTGGCTATTTGGCGCAGGCGGTGTCTTGGTCATGGTCTATGCTCCGTCTCAGGAACGCTTGGACGCGGGCAATTCCGCGCATAGAATAGCCGCCGTCCGCCAAGCCGGCCAGTCGAGTTATGGCGGCCACACGGACGACAGCCGGCTATTGCGCGCGGTCCTGTCGCCGCGGTACCCCGAACAGGAGCCGCCCATAACCATGACCGGTAGACGTCTATGAATATCCGACGCGTAGCGGTCGTCGGTTTGGGCTATGTCGGACTGCCATTGGCAGTGGCCCTGGCGCGCCACGTGACCGTTGCCGGTTACGATATTGCTGCCCGGCGGATCAAAGAATTGTCGTCTGGTTTCGATCGATCTGGCGAGGTCGACCGCGCTGCCCTGGACCAGGTCGAAATCGCATATACCAACGATCCAGCGGCGATTTCCGGCTACGATGCCTATCTGATTACGGTGCCCACACCGGTTGACAGTGCCTGCCAGCCGGACCTGTCCGCTGTCGCCATGGCCTGCGAATATGTCGGCCGCGCCATGGCGCCGGGCGCCATCGTGGTGTTGGAGTCGACGGTTTACCCGGGCACGACCGAAGAATTTTGCGGACCCATTCTTGCGCGCGCATCTGGGCTGGCTTTGGGCTCTGATTTCTATCTTGGCTACTCGCCCGAGCGGATCAATCCCGGCGATCCGAACCATGGATTGGGCACGGTCACCAAAGTGGTCGCGGGCCAAACCGCGGATGTCCTGCGGGCGCTGACCGCGCTTTACCGGAAAATCGGTCCTGTCCACGAGGCCGAGTCGCTCCGTGTGGCGGAGGCGGCCAAAGTCATCGAGAATGCTCAGCGCGACATCAATATTGCCTTTGTGAATGAACTTTCGCTTATTTTTCATAAACTTGGAATTGATACGACGGCCGTATTGCGGGCGGCACGTAGCAAGTGGAATTTCGCGCCCTATGCGCCGGGTCTGGTCGGTGGCCATTGTATTGGCGTTGATCCCTATTACCTGACATTCGCCGCCCAGCGTGCTGGCTATCATCCGGAAGTCATTCTTGCCGGCCGCAAGATCAACGACAACATGGGAAAGTATGTGGGTGGCGAGATCGCACGCGTGATGGTGCGCAACGGTTTGCGCCGGCGCGCGCTGGTGTTAGGCATCGCTTTTAAGGAGAATGTGCGCGACGTGCGCAATTCAGGGGCCGTTGGCGTTGTTCGAGAATTGCAGGAATATGGCATCGCTGTCGACGTGCATGATCCCCTGGCGGATCCGCAAGAGGTCGCCGATGAGTATGATTTGGCTTTGGTGCCGCCGGGCGAAGCTGCCTATGGCGCGGTTGTGTTAACGGTCGGCCACCAGGAATTCCAAGCTTGGGATGTTGAAAAGATTGAGACCCTGCTGGAGCCCGGAGGGGTAGTAGCGGATGTACGCGGCGTGTGGCAGGATCACGTGTTCTCGCCGGAGACCCAGTTGTGGCGGTTATAGGGCAATCGAAGGAGGAAACCGTGGATGACGTCCAAGTAACGCGTGCATGCGCACCCAAAGGGAAAACAACAAGCTGGTACGTCTTGCGGGCCTTACGCCTTTTTTGCGTAGGCTGCTGTGCCACACTTCTGGCGACCGCCGTTGCCGCCCAGGAGACCGACCAAGGCCAAGCGGGCGATGATTCAGCCGAAACCGCGGTTGAGGCCGACACCGAAGCCGCCGCCGAGGCGGTCGCGGATCCGGCTGGCGACGAAGGTGCACTGACGCTGAAGAGCGGCGTCATAACTTTTGCCAGTGGCAGTCGATATGAAGGCGAACTGCAAAACGGCAAGATGCACGGTCAAGGGACCTTTGCTTACGCCAATGGCGACGTCTACGAGGGCGGCTTCGTCGAGGGCGAAATGGAAGGCGATGCAAAATTGACCTTCGCCAATGGCGATGTCTACGAAGGGCAATTTGTTGCCGGCCGCCGGCAGGGCCAGGGCACGTTAACGTTTGCCACCGGCGACGTGTACGAGGGTAGTTTTGAAGACGGCCAAATGCATGGCGAAGGGACGTTCACGTTCGCCAATGGCGATGTCTATGTCGGATCGTTTGCCGAAGGGCTGCGCGAGGGCCAAGGCAAACTCACCTTTGCGCGCGGTGGCACATATGATGGCGGCTTTTCCGCTGGCGAGATGCACGGCACTGGCGCCTTCACGTTCGAAAATGGCGACATTTACGAAGGTGACTTTGTCAATGGCCGTCGTCACGGCCAGGGCATCTATAAGTTCGAAAACGGCAATCTTTATGAGGGCGCGTTCAACGAAGGCCAGATACACGGCCAAGGCAAACTGACCCTTTCAAATGGCGACGTGTACGAAGGCGGATTCAGCAACGGTGTGCAAGATGGCGAGGGGACCTACATTTATGCAGATGGGATCCGTTTTGAGGGAACCTATGTCAACGGTGCGCGCAGCGGTCATGGAGTGCTGATTTATCCCAATGGCGATCGGGTCGAAGGGGAGTTCTGACGATCAACACCGACCGCGGTCGCGGGTCGAGGGGGGCAGCGACGTGGACCAACGACAGGACGTGTTGGCGGAATTAGACGCGACAAATAAGGAACTGAGGCGGCAACTCGAAGAAACCAACCAAGCCATGTGGGCTCTTTATAAAGAGCTCGACGACAAGAATGCCGAACTGGAACGGTCGAATAACGAACTCGACCAGTTTGCCATGATTGCCAGCCACGATTTACAAGAACCTTTGCGCAAAGTGATTGCGTTCGGCGAACGGCTTGGCGCGGAGTATTCGGACGGCCTGGATGCGCGCGCCCACGACTACATCGAGCGCATGCAAAACGCCTCGCAGCGCATGGTTCACCTGATCAGCGATCTGCTCAGCTTTGCCCGGGTGACCAGCCAGGCGCAGCCATTTGAACCCACCGACCTAAATGCGGTGGTGGCCGAGGTCTTATCTGACTTGGAAGAGCGTATTCGCGACGAAAATGGCCGGGTCGATTTGAACGATTTGCCTGTTGTCGAGGCCGATCCCATTCAAATGCATCAGTTGCTGATGAACTTAATTGGTAACGGATTGAAATTCCACGCGCCGGATCGGGCCCCCGTGGTCACGGTGGCCAATAAGATCGATCCGCCAGGTTTCGCCAACATTCTGGTTTCTGACAACGGGATCGGATTCGACGAGAAATATGCCGATCGCATCTTTCAGCCATTTCGTCGGCTGCGCGGCATGGGTGCCTACGAAGGCACCGGCATGGGCCTTGCGATCTGTCAGAAAATCGCGGTGCGTCATGGTGGTGGCATTCAAGTCAGAAGCGTGCCGGGCAAAGGAAGTCGCTTCTTGGTGACGCTGCCACTGACTCAGCCGCGCGCGGATCGTGAAAGTGATCGGGAGCCTGTCGCCGCCCATGGTTGACGCGATGGTCGAAATCACGGCGATGGCGTCCGAGCCGATTAGCATCCTCTTGGTCGAAGATGATCCGGATGATGTGGTTATTTTCGAATCCCTTCTGCGCACAATTGATTCACAGGGCCATCATGATTGGCAGCATGCCGATACTATCGCGAGCGCCCGCGAACTGATCCGCGCGCGGCGCTACGATATGTGCTTTTTTGACTACCAGATTGGCGCTGAAACCGGCCTTGAGCTTCTGCGCATGATCAGGGAGGAAGGCTATTCGCGTCCGGTGATCATGCTCACCGGCCATGGCGACGAAGCCGTCGCGGTCGATGCCATGAAGTCGGGCGCCAATGATTACCTGGTGAAACGTGGGCTCACCGCCGATCGTTTGGAAGCCGCTATTCGTCACGCCGTGCACTTGAACAGTGAAGCCGAACGCCGGCGGTTGGCGGAACTCGCCTTGCGGACCTCGGAAGCGCGCTATCGCGACTTGGTCGAGCGTGTGCCCGTCATTGTGTGTGAATTGTCGGCCGATGGCGAAACCTTGTTCGTCAACGAAACGATCACCGATGTGACCGGCTACGCGCCGGAAGACTTGGTCGGACGCGATTGGTGGCAGACACTGACACGCGATGATAGCGGCACGCAGGTGCCGCGGGTCCACGCGGCTCTTCGCGCCAACGATATCGATGCGTTTGAAATGACCATGCGGGGCAAGGATGGCCAGGACCTGACCATTGAATGGAAATCTGCCAACCGTTACGGGCGTGATGGCGGATTGGAAAATGTTCTGTGCATTGGCCTTGATGTTACCGAACGGGTGCGCTTGCGCGAGGAACTGCGCCTGATGGCAGTTCGTGACGAGCTCACCGGACTCAACAATCGGCGTGGCTTCATGGCCGTGGCCGAACAGCAATTGCGGTTGGCGGCGCGTGAAAAGACATCGATGTTGATGGTGTTTATCGATGTTGATGGTCTCAAGACGATCAATGATCGCCTCGGCCATGCCGAAGGTGATCGGGCACTAACAGACTTGGCCGATCTCATGCGCGCGACATTTCGCACGTCTGACATTACAGGTCGCTTGGGCGGCGACGAGTTTGTGGCATTGCTTGCCGAACGCACGCTACACGGCGGCGACCTGGTGATTGACCGTTTGCAGGATCAGATCGATCGTTTCAACAGCCGCCGGGAGCGGCCCTATGTGCTCTCGGCAAGCATCGGCGTTGCCCGCTATGATCCCGAAAAGCCGGCATCGGTGAGCGAGCTTCTCAACCGTTCGGATACGGCCATGTACGAACAAAAGCAGCGCGGGCGAGCCCGCGACGTGGTGTTGGATTCGTAAGCCGGCCAACGGCCCAACGGCACTGTCGTTCAAGGACGCTGTGATCGGATCTTGGTCAATGGCCCGAGATTGAGCCAAGCGCGGCGTTTGCGCCCGGCGGCGGCGGCGCCAATGACTTCCAAATGATCATCCCCGATCGCGCGTGTCAGCGACGAATCCCCTCGCACGATATGAATCATGTCGGGCAACGTGCACGATAGGTAGAGATCGACATCATATCCCGGGTCTTGCAAACAGAGCTCGCAGCCGCCGTTTTCATTGACGAACCACCACATGGACTTTTCAGCCGGTTGGTCGACGATTACAAGCTGCACGACCGCCCGCGCAGGACCGAATGCGTCGGCTTTGACGTTCCGCTCCAAGCTCCAAATCAGCAATCCAAGGTCTATTTCATTGTCGGCCAACTCGCGCCGCGACCAGCGCTGGCCCCAAACGCCCAAAGCTTCGACCAGCGGGACGAACTCGCGCCCGTTTTGCGTCAGATGATAGGTGGCTTTCCCTTGATTCTTGCTATTGCGCCGATCGATTACGCCTTCGGCTTCGAGCTGCTTCAAGCGGCGCGACAACAGCGTCGGTGACATCAGTGGCACGCCCCGGCGCAGTTCGGAAAAACGTGTCGCGCCGGCCGCCATGGCGCGCATTTTGTCAGGGCTGTGAAAGCATCGACGCGCGCTGTTTCGACGATCACGAGGCCTGTCAGGCGACCTGTGCCAAAACCAATGGATGCTGGTCGGGCTCCCTAATCCGCAACCTTCTGGACCGAGGTGGGGGACGATCGCTATAGTCCGAGCCCGCAACGGCATAACATTTCGGAGCCGGCCATGGCCAAAACACCACGCGGATCCGTTACCGCAGAGCATGATCCGACTGCCGAAGGGGTCGACCGACGGCGTTTGTTGACCGGGAGTGTCGCGGCGGCGGGGGCGGCCGGGCTTTTGGCCGCGAGCCGCGCCATGCCGGCCACCGCGGCAGAGGCGATCGGCGAGAACCAGCCACCTTGGATGACAACGCCAGGGGAATCGTTTCGTATATACGGCAAACCGTCCGTCCACGAAGATGCCGTTGTTCGTACGGTCCTTCAGCCATATGGCGCGCTGGCGCCCGGCGCCGGCGTTGCGATGACTCCCCTTCAATCTTTGAACGGCATCATCACGCCCAATGGTCTGCATTTTGAACGTAGCCACAATGGCATTCCACAAATCGATCCGGATGAGCACGAATTTCTGATCCATGGTCTGGTGCGTCGGGCGCTCAAATTCCGGGTCGAGGATCTTGTCCGCTATGCCATGCAGTCCAGTCTTTATTTTATTGAGTGTTCAGGCAATAGTTTCTTTAACAGCAATCTGTTTCCTGAGCCGATGCAGGTGCCGGTGGGCATGATCCACGGCTTGGTTTCCGGTGCCGAATGGACCGGCGTGCCATTGGCGGTGCTGCTGGACGAAGCCGGTGTGGAAGCGAACGGAAAATGGATTCTGGCGGAAGGTGCCGATGCGGCGGGCATGAGCCGCAGCGTGCCGATCGAAAAATGCTTAGATGACGCATTGATTGCATTCTATCAGAATGGTGAGCGCCTGCGGCCCGAACAAGGTTATCCCATGCGCCTGCTTTTGCCTGGTTGGGAAGGCAATATGAGCGTCAAATGGCTGCGGCGGATAAAGGTCACGGCCGGACCGACCCACACGAAAGATGAAACTTCGAAATATACCGACCTGATGCCCGACGGCATGTCACGCCAGTTCACCTATACGATGGACGTGAAATCAACGATTACCCGTCCGGCGGGTGGCTTGACGATGACCGGAGCCGGCTTCTACGAAATCGCCGGTTTGGCGTGGTCGGGGCATGGCCGTATCAAACGCGTCGAAGTGTCCACGGACGGCGGGCAGCAATGGGTCGACGCACATCTTGACGCGCCGGTGCTACCCAAGGCGTTGACGCGGTTTCGGGTTCCGTGGTCGTGGGATGGCGCGGGTGCCATACTGCAAAGCCGGGCGACCGACGAAAAAGGCAATGTGCAAGTACCGCGAGACGTGTGGTCGCAGCAATATGCGAGCGGGCATCTCTATCATTGCAACGCAATTCAAAGTTGGCATGTACAACCTGACGGCAGTATCGAAAATGTTTACGCATAAAATCGCGCTCGTTGCCGCGGTCTCGATTGGCGCCAGCAGTATCGCTTTGGCTGGCGCCGATCTGGGTCGCGAGGCGACACCGGAAGAGGTCGCCGCGTGGGACATCAGTGTTGCGCCGGACGGCGCCGATCTACCGCCGGGCAGTGGTACAGTCGGCGAAGGTCGGGTCGTCTATGAACGGAAATGTGAAACCTGTCACGGCAAGGGCGCGGTTGGTGGCGAGGGGCTAGCGGATCCGTTGGTCGGTGGCGCGGGGTCGCTCACAACCGATTCGCCGACCAAGACCGTCGGCAGCTTTTGGCCCCATGCGACGACCCTGTTCGACTATATCCGGCGGGCCATGCCATACAACGAACCGATGTCGCTGACCGACGACCAGGTCTATGCTTTGTGTGCATATATTTTGCATGAAAATGAAATTATCGACGCCGATGCGGTGATGACGGCTGACTCGTTGCCCAATGTGGCGATGCCCAACCGCGACGGGTTTATCAGCTACTGGCCGGAACCGTGATCGCCGGTTGCTGTGTCAACCGCCGTCATCGCCCAATAGGGCGCGCCGAAATCGGTGTTTCAGCCAGACGCCGTCACGCGGCGGCAAGACCATTGGCGCCAGATCCTGGCTGACCAGCATATCTGCAAACAGCGGACCAGGCGCGTTGTGGACGGCATCGCGGAGAGAGTCAACGCCAGCCATATCGGTGATAAATCGGCTGTCATGAATACCGGCGCCGCGCGCCATGGCGACCAGATCAACGCCCGCGGCGACATGTGTTTTCTGGCGGCCGGTTTCGCCGTAAAGGCCATTGTTGCAGAGAACCACCGCGAGGTTCTCGGGTTGACGCACGGCGATGGTGGCCAAGCCGCCGAGGCCCATCAGCATTTCCCCATCGCCGGTGACCACCAAAACCCGGCGCTCCGGCCGGGCGAGTGCTAGGCCAAGGCCGATCATGGCGGCGTTGCCCATGCCACCCCACAAGGGGAATGTCAGGTCGTTGTCACCCGCCGCGGTCGTATCCCAGGCGGTGCCACCGAGCCCGGCGATGACCAGCAGGTCGCCACGATCACGAAGAAGTTGTGCGACCGCTTGGCGTCGGTCAATGCGATTGTCTGTCATGGCGACGATTAGTCCTGAAAGCTCTTGGCGCCGATTAACCGTTGCGACAGCAAGATGGCGGTCGGTTGCCCCGCTTTGAACGCCAGTCCGGCCATGGCGTCGACCGCCCGCGCGACATCACCCGCCGCATCAACACGCACGCAGCGGACCTGAAGCGCCGCCAAGACGTCTTCCGTGGCGCGGCCCATCGGAACCTGCCATGGATTGCCTTCGCCCCACTCGCCGCGCATGGTCACCAACATCAGCAGCGGGAACTGGCAGGCGCTGGCGATGGACGCGATGGCGTTAATGCAATTGCCGACGCCACTCGACTGCATCAGCAGGACGGCGCGCGCACCGCCGAGCCAGGCGCCCGCCGAGACACCGATGCCCTCTTCCTCGGTGGTCAGCGACACCATCTCCATGTCGGCGTCCTCGTCGCACAGGATCAGAAGACGGCTGTGGCCGGCGTCCGGGACGTAGGCGACTTGGCTAACGCCGTGTCGTTTCAGCGCATCGTGTATGGCCGCCGGCCAATCCAATTCTTGTGTTGTTGTCATGATCGTTCACGCCGCCGGCGAGGCGCGCCCATATTTGTCGTCAAACCGCACGATGTCGTCTTCGCCGACATAGTTGCCGCACTGGACTTCGATGATTCGGAGCATGCCTTCTCCCGGATTTTCCAAGCGGTGCTTGGCGCCGACCGGAATAAATGTCGATTGATTGGACTCCAAATAGCGGATGTCGTCGTCACAGGTTGTGCGCGCGGTTCCTTCGACGACGATCCAATGCTCACTACGGTGATTATGCATTTGCAGGCTCAACGTGGCGCCCGGTTTGACGGCGATTTCCTTGATTTTGAAGCGCGGACCTTCGAGCAACACCTGAAACGAACCCCAGGGGCGCGTTTCCGCCAGATGGCGTACCGCTTCTTGGCGTTTGTCGTTGCGCAGGCGGTCGACGACGGCGCGAATATCGTTGTCGGCGTTCATGCCGGCGACCAAAACCGCATCGGCAGTTTCCGTCACCACCACATTATCAAGCCCGGCGCAGGCGACCAGACGGCTATCGCCGTGAACCAGACAATTGTGGCTGCCGGCCAAGACCACATCGCCAAATGCAACATTACCGGCTTCGTCTTTTTGCTCGACTTCCCAAATCTTCAACCATGTGCCGACATCCGACCAGCGGGGATCCACTGGCACCACCGCGACGCGATCGGATTGTTCCATCACCGCGGTATCAACCGGCGCCTTGGGAATTTTGCCATAGGCCTTGGTGTCGAACCGCACGGCGCCGGCGTCGAGGCGGCGGGCTTGGAACGTGTCTTGGGCACTGTCGTGGATATCGGCACGGTGGCGATGCAACTCCTCGATCAGGCGGTCGGCGCGAAACACGAACATGCCGCTGTTCCACAGCACTTTGTCCGTGGCGATCAATGCCTCGGCCGTGGCCTGATCCGGCTTTTCAATAAAGCGGCCCACGGTCATGGCGCCTTTGACGCCCTTGAAGGGTTTGCCTTGCTCGATATAGCCATAGCCGGTTTCCGGCCGTGACGGGGCGATGCCGAACGTGACCAGCGCCCCGGCCGCAGCCGCTTTGGCGGCGGTCTTCAGCGCGGCCAGCAGGGCCGGCACGTCGCCGACGACGTGGTCGGCCGGCGCGACAAACAGCATGGCGTCGGCGTCTTGCTCCAATGCATAAAGCGCGGCCACAGCGATCGCCGCCGCCGTATTGCGCCCTTCCGGTTCCAGCAAAATGTGGTGGGTCAGGCTGCCATCAATCTCCGCCAACTGATCGCGGACCGGGAAGTAGTGTACTTCGGTGGTTACCGTGATCACGTTCGATGGCGCGCCGGCCGTGCAGGCCCGATCGGCGGCCTGTTGGAGCAGCGATCGGCCACCAACCAAGTTTAGCAGTTGCTTGGGATAGATTTCGCGGCTCAATGGCCACAGACGCGTGCCCAAGCCGCCCGCGAGAAGAACGGGAAACAATGTGCTCATATCGATGAACTTAGCCCTCAGCGGTTGGATCTTGATAACGAAATAGGTTCTATCTGCGTCGCTATGAACGGCCGACGCCGGCGGCAGGAACACCGCGCAACGCTTCGACTTGGCGCCGATAGCCCGTCGGATCAACCGTGGCGTCGATCAGCGCCGGGCCATCTTCGGCAAAGGCCTGTGTCAGTGCGGCTTCGAGCGCACTTTCATTGTCTACCCGCCGGGCGCGACAACCAAACCCTTTGGCGATCTGGGCAAAATCAGATCGCGGATAGCGTACCCCACGTGTCGGGAAGCCACGTTGCTGTTGCTTCAGGTCGATCAATGACAATGCCGCATCGTTGAATACCACGACCACGATGCGGGCTTTTTCGCGCGCCGCCGTTGCCAATTCGCCGACGCACATTGTCAATCCGCCATCGCCGGTTATCGCCAGGGTCGGCCGGGCCGGCGTTTCCAACGCCGCGGCAATCGCCGCGGGAAGTGCAAAGCCCATGGTCGACAAACCATTGGAAATCAGGACATCGTTTGGCGCACGCGCCGGCCACATCGCCATCGGCGCCAACATGTGCGCGCCCGCGTCAACCGCGAGTCGTGTTTCGCGGGGTGCACACGCAGCCGCCAGCCGGACGATGGCTTGAGGCGCCAAGCCCACAGCAGCACCGTCGCTGTCGGGCAACGCCATCGGCCCGGGACGGTCGTCCCAATTCGCCGCGTGACCGGCGTTCTGAAGAGTGGCCAGGCTTTCGGCAAGTGGGCCAATCACCGTGGCCGTTGGTGTGCAGTAGTGCGGCTGTTCGGCGACCTCGGTGATATTCAGCACCTTCATGTCATAGGGCCAAGGCGACGCAATCAGCTCCACCGGGTCGACCCCGCAAAGCAGCAACAAATCCGCGTCGGCGAGCCACGGCGCTTCGCGTTGCCCGCCGGTGAACAATCCCGCATGCAGGGGATCGCCATCGGCGAAAACGCCCTTCGCTTTGTAGGTGGTCATGACAGGACAGGCGAGCGCGCGCGTGAACGCCGCGATGGCCCCCGCGCATGCCGAGTTACGTGCCTGCAAGCCCACGACCATCGCCGGCCTGCGCGCACCGGCAAGCAATCGCCGGGCGTGCGCGATCTCGCCGCCTGGTTGGCCGTCGGTTGGCGCCGGGCGCGCGACAGCGCCACCATCGGCTGCTGCGCTCGCAACGGCGGCCGACATTTCGACGTGGACCGGGCCGGACGGTGCCGCGAGTGCCGTGTCGAGCATTTGTGCTAGGCGATCAGCCGACGACTGGACGGTCATACACGTTTGCGCTTTCGTCACCGGCCGCATCAGCGCCGCCTGGTCAAAACGTTGGTGGCTGACAAAATCGGCGTCGGGTCGGTGATAACCGTCGGTCAGCACCAGCATCGGTGCGCGATCCAAGTATCCATAGGCGACGCCATTGACCGCGCTTGCCGTGCCGGGCCCAAGTCCGGTTGAGACGACACCGGGTGCGTTGCTCAGTTCGCCGGTGACCGCCGCCATGATCGCGGCCGCGGTTTCCGTGTGGGTCAAAACAAAAGCGATGTCCCGCGCGGCGCAAGCATCGATCAGTTCCAGGCTGGAACCACCACCGGGCACGCCGAAAATGCGGCGGACCCCGTAGCTATGAAGAGTGGCCGCGAGGGTATCCGCGACGGTCCCATGCTGCGATTTGCTCATAGGCGCGGCGTTTCCACGCCGATGGCATCGCACGCCGCGTCGAGCAAGACCGACATATCTTTGTTGTCGAATTCCGGGTGCCCGCAAACGGCATCGATTGCGGCGAGCGCGGCCTGTCCGGTCGCCAAAGGTACGGTGTGGGCGTTTCCCTCTTCGACCGCCAACGAGAGGTCCTTGGCGGCCATGGCCAGGGTGAAGCCGGGCGATAGGTCGCCGGCCAAGGTCTTGGTCGGCCAGGTCTCGGTCAAATGTCCGTTGTTGGCCGTGGTCTGCGTCAGCACGCGAAGCAGGGTCGTCATGGACAAGCCCAGGCCCGCGGCGAACGCCAAGGCCTCCGCACAAAGCTGTCCCGTCGCCACCGCCAGATAGGCATTGATCAGTTTTGTGCGGATACCGGTGCCAACGGGTCCGCAATGGTGAACCGAACCACCCATGATCTCGAGCAGCGGGCGTAGTCGAGAGACATCCGCGGCGGCGCCGCCGACCATGAACAAGGATTCGCCACGCGCCGCGTCGGCCACCGTGCCGCCGACCGCGGCATCGACAAATCCAATACCGTCAGCGGCCAATTCGCGCGCCAGACGATCGGTGATCGAAGGTGCGATCGTGCTCATATCGACGACCAAAGCACCCGGCCGGGCATGATGGCGCAAACCTTGGTCACCGAGCACGCAGGCGACCACGTCGGGGGCATCTGGCAGCATGGTCAGCACGACATCGGCACGCTGGGCCATACCGGCGATGTCGTCGACGGCTTCGGCCCCGGCGGCGCGTAGGGCCCCCGCCTTGACCGGCTGCACGTCGTGAACGACCAACGGCACGTTCGCACGCTGTAAATTCAGCGCCATGGGCAGGCCCATATTGCCCAAGCCCACAAATCCGATTGTTTCCAGCCCGGCCTCCTCGCGATTCGACATGCCCGTACATAACGGGCGCGGCTTGGTTATCGGCGGTGTCAGCCCGCGTATGTGATGCGGTAGATGACACCGGCGTGATCATCGGCAACCAATAATGCACCGTCGGGCATGACCAGCACATCCGTCGGTCGACCCCATGCGGATTGGCCCTGTAGCCAACCCTCGGCAAAAACTTCGTAGGCTATCGCTTTGCCGGCGTCATCAAGCCGAACCAGCGTGACGCGATACCCGATCTTTTCGCTCCGGTTCCAGGAACCGTGTTCGGCAATGAATATTTGGTTACGGTACGATTCCGGAAATTGGTCGCCGTCGTAGAACGTCAGGCCCAGGGGCGCCACATGTGGCCCCAAGGGTTGAGCCGGCGCCCGAAAATCGCTGCATGGGTAGCGGTTGCCATAGGACGGATCGGCGATGTCGCCGCCGTGGCAATAAGGGAATCCGAAATGCATATCTGCCGCCGGGGCGTGGTTGAGTTCGCAAGGCGGTACATCGTCGCCCAGATTGTCGCGACCATTGTCGGTGAACCACAGTTCGCCGGTATCCGGGTGCCAGGCGAAGCCGACAGAGTTGCGAACGCCGCGCGCGAACACCTCACGTGCACTGCCATCGGGATTCATGCGCAGGATCGTGCCGTAGGGATCGCCCGGCTCGCAGACATTGCAGGGCGCGCCGACCGGAACGTACAACTTGCCGTCGGGTCCGAAGTCGATAAATTTCCAGCCGTGATGGCGATCGGACGGAAACGGGTCACCGACCGTGACCGGGGTCGGCGGCGCATCGAGCTGCGACTCGATTTTGTCGTAGCGCAACACGCGGTCGATTTCGCCGACATAGAGCGCACCATCGTGAAACGCGACGCCGCTCGGAAAGTTCAATTTACGCGCAATGACGTGGGTGACATCGGCACGGCCGTCTCCGTCGGTGTCGACAACCGCGTACACGTTGCCGGCGCTGCGCGACCCGACGAACAGGGTACCTTGGTCACCCAGCGCCATTTCCCGGGCGTTGGGCACGGCATCCGCGTAGACCTCAATCGAGAAGCCATCGGGCAACTTGATGTCATCGAGACGATCTTGGCCGCAGGCCGGCAAAGCGATCGCCATGACGGCGCTAGCGGCCGCCAACATACCTCCGACGTTCCATTCACTCTTGCGCATTGCCATTCATCTTTCACACGTATTTCTGATCCGCAATGAGCGGCCAGAGCTCCTCTACATATTGGGATAGTTTGGGCCGCCGCCACCTTCGGGCACGACCCAAACGATGTTTTGCGTTGGATCCTTGATGTCGCAGGTTTTGCAATGGACGCAATTCTGCGCGTTAATTTGCAGCCGCGGCGCGCCGCCCGCGTCGTCGGTCACGATTTCATAGACGCCGGCCGGGCAATAGCGCTGTTCCGGCGCGTCATATTCGGCCAGATTCGTTGTGATCGGCACAGTGTCGTCTTTGAGAGTCAAATGCGCCGGCTGATCTTCTTCATGGTTGGTGGCGGAATAGGCGACGTTGGTCAGGCGATCGAAACTGACGACACCATCCGCCTTCGGATATTCGATCGGCGTCGCGCTGGCCGCCGTCTGCAGCGATTCATGATCGGCATGCGCGTGGCGCAGTGTCCACGGCGCCTTGCCGCGCAACACAGTTTGATCGACGCCGGTATAAAGCGTGCCGCCAATCAAACCCCATTTGAACGCGGGCCGGACATTGCGCGCCCGATGAAGTTCATCGTGGACCCACGATTTCCGAAAGGCGTCTTCGTAGCCGGCAAGGTCCGGTGTCGCCGCCGCCGATCTCAACGCCCCGAACGCGGTTTCGGCGGCGAGCATGCCAGATTTCATGGCGGTATGGGTGCCTTTAATCTTCGGCATATTGAGCGTGCCGGCTTCGCAGCCAATTAAGGCGCCTCCGGGAAAAGACAATTTCGGCAAACACTGCAATCCGCCCTCATTCAGCGCGCGAGCACCGTATGCGGTGCGGCGCCCGCCCTCTAGTGTTGGTCGAATCGCCGGATGGGTCTTAAAGCGCTGAAATTCCTCAAAAGGGCTGAGATACGGATTCCTGTAATCCAGTCCGATAACAAAACCGATCGCGACCTGATTGTTTTCCAAATGGTAGAGAAACGAGCCGCCATAGGTGCCGCGGTCAAGCGGCCAGCCAGCGGTATGAACAACCAGCCCCGGTTGATGCTTGTCCGGCGCGATTTCCCATAGCTCCTTCAGGCCAATGCCATACGTTTGTTCCTGTGCGCCGGCACGCAAATCAAATCGATCGATGATTTGCTTGCCAAGACTGCCCCGGCAGCCTTCGGCAAACAGCGTCACTTTGGCGCGCAGCTCGACGCCACGTTGGAAATTTGGCCCTCGCTCGCCGGTTTTGGTGATTCCCATATCACCGGTGGCAACACCGACCACCGCGCCGCCGTCATCGTACAGAATCTCAGCGGCGGCAAATCCTGGATAAATCTCGACACCCAGGGCCTCGGCCTGTTCACCGAGCCAACGCACCAAGTTGCCCAAGCTGATGATGTAGTTGCCACGATTGTGCATGGCCGGTGGCAGTGTCCAGGTCGGCCAGGATAGGCTGCCCGTTTCGGACAAAAACATGAAACGTTCGGCGCTGACAGGGGTGTTGACCGGCGCCCCGTCTTGCTTCCAGTTGGGCAGGAGTTCGTCAAGCGCGCGGGTTTCCAGAACGGCGCCTGAGAGGATATGGGCACCGACTTCCGAGCCTTTTTCGACAACGCAAACGCCTAGTTCGACATCGTTCTCGGCGCATAATTGCTTCAGCCGTATCGCGGCTGCAAGACCACTCGGGCCTGCGCCGACGACAACGACGTCATAATCCATTGATTCACGTTCCATCGCTCGACCTCGGACGCCATGCTACCGTCAACTCTTCGCGGTTGCCGTTTATAAGTGATCGCCCGGCACGGATAAATGTTGCCGTTCCCGCTAAATTGCTGCCTGCAGCCATGGTAGCACCTGCGCGTGCAGGGTGGGATCGCCGGCCGCGACAATGGCGGTGTTGTCGACTGCCGCGCCACCGTCCCAGCCGGTGACGATTCCGCCCGCGCCCTCGATCACGGGGACCAGCGCGCAGATATCCCACAGCTTCAAGTCCGCTTCGGTGATAAGGTCAATGCTGCCGGCGGCCAACATGCCATAGGCGTAACAATTGCCGCCGAATTGGCACACATGGGTGCCGTCCAAAAGCCGCGCAAAGGTGGCCTTTTGGGCTGGGGTCTTCATCATGCGCGGGTCGGTCAGGGCATAGACCGCAGCATCGAGGTCCGGGCATGAACGGGTGGTGACCTTGTCGCCGTTCAAAGTGGTGCCGGCGGGTGTTCCCACGAAGCGGTCTTTGACAATCGGTTGGTCGATCACGCCGATCAGGGGGCGGCCCTGATGCATGAGCCCGATCAGGGTACCAAATAGCGGCAAGCCGGAAATGAAGGCGCGGGTTCCATCAATCGGGTCGATCACCCAACACCATTCGGCATCGGCCTGGTCGGCACCGTGTTCCTCGCCGACTATGCCGTGGTCCGGGTGTGTCGCGCGCAGGATGTCGCGCATCGCGGCCTCCGCCTCGCGATCGGCGCGGGTCACGGGCTGACCCATCTCGGATGTCGAGGGTTTGTCGTCGATGCCCAGTTCGGCGCGAAACAACGGTGCAATTATTGCGCGCGCGGCGTCGGCCAAACGCTCGGCCAAGGCCGTCATTTGCGCAACGACAGGATCGCTCAGCGACTCGGTTGGCATGGCAATTTCCCATCCTGACTGCTTGAGATTCATGCTCGACCATTAGTCGATCCAATTGGCCATGGGGCGAGAAAAAAAGGGCGCGCCCGAAGGCACGCCCTTTTGTTTGCAAAGCGGAAATCCGCCTACCAGATTGCCACCGGTGCGCCGATGGAACCGGTTGCACCCTTCACGGGAACCGGCGAATAGAAGTACGCAAAGACGTAGACACCCGCGTCGGCGAGTTCTTTCAATCTCATATTCTCTTGATTGACGATGCCGTGACGCGCTTGCAAGAACGTATGGACGCAGAACGCACAGGCAGGATCCGGGTTTGGAACCGCGTCACCCGGCCAGGTGTCGAAACCCGTGACGCCGGCTTTGACGTCTTCCGCGATCCAACGCGCGACTTCCATGCCGATGCCGGGGCAACCGTCATTGTAGGTCGCTGGATCTCCCCAATGCATTTCCCAACCGGTGCGAATGATCACGGCGTCACCAGGCATAAACTCAAAGCCGGCCATACCCTGGCGTTCGAGCGCGGCATTGACATCGGCCATGGTTACGACCTCACCTTTCGCCATGGAGTCGACGCCGCGCGCGCCGGCGACGTCAATCAAAACGCCGCGGGCAACGATCGGGTTCAGCATTTCAGTGCCGTTCTTGTTGAGGCCGTATGGTGAGCCCATTTCGGCCGCCGTGGCACCGTTGTACCAACGCATATCGTTCTTATCGCCCGGTGCGCCGACCCGCACGCCGATGTGGCCCAAGCCGTCAAACTGGGTGCCGACTTGCCCAATTTCCGTGGACAGGAATTCGTCGTTCCACATGATTTGGTTGGCGCCGAATGGGCCACCGGTCGGGGTGCCCGGAATCCGCAGGCTAAACTTGCGGGCGCCAAACAGAGGCATTTCGGCCGTGTAATTGTGGCCGAGCTTCATGGTATTGCCAGTCTGGATCTGCGCAATCGCGCGCATCACGACTTCGGTTTGTTTGTACCAGTTGGTCGAGCCAGCTTGATCACCTTCGCCCCACAGCGGGTTGGGCCACCATTTCGAGCCCAGCGGTGTATCCATCACGTCGCCATCGACCCATGGTTTGCCGGCACATTCTTGCCAGTTTTCGGCTGAGCATTCGGCAAATGCGGTCGTTGTCGTCATCGCCATGGCGGCACCCACCGCACCCGCGATGGCCAACGTTCGTAACGCTGTCATCAGGTTTCCTCCCTAGAGACGTATGATCATTTATTCTACGAAGACTGTTGTATTTATTGCAAGGATGACGACCTTTGCTGGGCATTGGGCGCCACCACGGGGTGATGTGCAGCACCGGCGCCAGCATGGTATAGTTTGGCTGGTGGAGTGGGCCAAAACGGGCGGGAAAAACATATGGAATTACACGATTGTGCTGCGACAAGAACTTGTTGGCGCTGGTTCGTGGTCGCCTTGGTCGCGCTGGTGGTGGGAGCCTGCGGCACGACCGAGGACGAATATGTCGAGCGTCCGGTCGACGACCTCTACAACGAAGCGATGGATCTGTTGCTGGGTGGTGACTACAAGCCGGCCGCTGTCGCGTTTGAAGAGGTGGAACGTCAGCACCCCTACTCGGTGTGGGCGACCAAGGCCCAATTAATGGCCGCCTATGCCTATTACCAGAACAACGACTATGATGAAGCGGTCATCGCCTCGGAGCGCTTTATTGAACTGCATCCGGGCAACAGCGATGTGCCCTACGCGCGCTACCTGATCGGCATCAGCTATTACGAACAGATCACCGACGTGGGCCGCGACCAGAAGAACACGGCATTGGCGGTCGAGTCATTCGAGGAAGTGACGCGCCGCTATCCGGACTCTCGATATGCGCGCGATTCGCAACTGAAACTCGACCTTGCCCGCGACCACTTGGCCGGCAAGGAAATGGAAATCGGTCGCACCTATCAAGATTTGGAATACTATCTTGCCGCCATTAATCGCTTCCGGACAGTTGTGGAGAGATACCAAACCACCAGCCACGTGGCGGAAGCCCTGCATCGCCTGACGGAATGCTACTTGGCGCTGGGTATTGTGGGTGAGGCGCAGGCGACCGCCGCCGTGCTGGGACACAACTTTCCTGGCAGCGATTGGTATCAGGATTCCTACAGGCTATTGCGCGAACAGGAACTTGAGCCACGGCAAAGTTCCGATTCGTGGTTGGCGCGGATGTTTTGAGCCGATAGCCAAGTTTCTGGCCCCTGAGCGCAAGGCGAGGCAACGGAGCCCCATGCTGGTCGGTTTGTCCGTGCGTGACATCGTCGTGATCGACCGTCTGGACGTCACGTTCGATCAAGGTTTTTGTGCCCTCACCGGTGAAACCGGCGCGGGCAAGTCGATTCTTCTTGATGCGCTCGGCTTGGCTCTTGGCGGGCGCGCCGATGCGGCCCTGGTGCGCCAGGGGGCGCGACAAGCGGTCGCGGTCGCGGAATTTGCCGTCTTTGATGACCACCCGGTTTTGATTCCTTTGCGTGAGCGCGGCATCGATGATGGATGCAGCATTGCCTTGCGCCGCGTTGTTGGTGACGATGGTCGCAGTCGTGCATTCGTCAATGATGCGGCGGTCACGGTCGGCTTTTTGGGTCAAATTGGCCAGGCCCTGGTGACCGTATACGGACAAGGCGATCGTGGTGGACTGATGGATCCGCAATCGCACGGCGCCGCGCTCGACGGTTTCGGCAAATTAGGTGCGGCGGCGGCACGGACGCGCGAGGCCTATCACGCCTGGCAGCACGCCCATGACGTTTGGAGCCAGGCCCGGGCCGATGCCGCCGCGCGAGCCGAAGATCTCGCCGAATTGCGGGCTGCTGCCGAGGCGCTGTCGACCCTGCAGCCGGTGCCCGGCGAGGAAGCGGAGTTGACCGCCAAGCGTCGCTTTCTGATTAGTGCGGAGAAAATCGCTAGGGCCGTACATGACGCGGCCGACGCGCTATACGGCGAACACCCGGTCGATGATGCCGTCCAGCGCGCCCGCCGATTGTTGGCGGGTATCGGCGCGGGGATTGATCCCCGCGTGACAGATGCGCTGGCCGCGCTTGACCGGGTCTCGGTCGAACTTGCCGAGGCGATTTCGCACATGGCAGATCTTGATCGCGACTTGGTGGCGCAGCCGGAGCAGCTTGAGGCCGTCGAATCGCGCTTGTTCGGCCTACGTGCGGCGGCGCGCAAGCATAATATAGCGGTCGACGATCTAGCTGACTTCGCCGAGTCTCTCGCGACGCGCCTTCAGGCAATTGAGGGTGTGAGCGATCAGCTGGACGCATTGCAAAGCGCGACAGATCAAGCGCTGGCCGCCTTCCGGTCGGCGGCGCGCGCCTTATCCCGCAAGCGCCGGCAGGCGGCCAAGCGGCTAGACCAAGCAATCAATGTGGAACTCGACAGCGTGCGCTTGACCGGGGCGCAATTTCAAACCGACCTGGTGCCCCTAGACCAAGAGGCGTGGGGCGCGGGCGGCGCCGAGCGGATCAGCTTTACCGTGGCAACCAACCCCGACAGTGCGCCGGGGCCGATCCACCGCGTCGCTTCGGGTGGCGAATTGTCGCGCTTCATGCTTGTCCTGCGGGTCGTCTTGGCCGGCATCGGCGGCGCCAATACGCTTATTTTTGACGAGATCGACACCGGAATCGGCGGCGCGGCGGCCGATGCGGTCGGCGTGCGTTTGGCAAAGTTGGCGCAAAGCTATCAGGTGCTGGTTGTTACCCACCAGCCACAGGTCGCCGCGCGCGCCAATCAGCATATGCGAGTGGTCAAATCCGTGCGCGGCGGCACCACCGTCACCGACATGTCCATTTTGGACAGAAAAGCGCGGCGCGAAGAGATTGCGCGCATGCTCGCCGGCGCCGAAGTCACCGACGAGGCACGCGCGGCAGCGGCGCGCTTGATCGCCGCCGGCCAACCTGTCCACGCGACATCATGAGAGATCCGCGATCGAAAGCGGTGTCGCAACTGACGGTATCGGAGGCGGGTCGCGAGTTGGCGCGTTTGGCGGCTGAGATCGGGTACCACGACGATCTTTATTACAATCGCGCGGTGCCGCAGATATCAGATGCCGCCTACGATGATTTGCGGCTGCGCAATCAGGCCATTGAAGAACGTTTTCCGGAGCTCAAACGGGACGATAGCCCCAGTGACAGGGTCGGTGCGCCGGTCACCGGCGGCTTTCGCAAAGTCGGCCACGCGGTTGCCATGCTGTCGCTCGACAATGCGTTCAATGCCGACGATGTGCGCGATTTCGTGGCCCGTATCAGGCGCTTCCTTGGGTTGGACGATGACACCACCGTGGCGCTGGTCGCGGAGCCGAAAATCGATGGTCTGTCGGCCACATTGCGCTATTTGGATGGCGAACTGGTGTTGGGTGCCACGCGCGGCGATGGCACCACCGGTGAAGACATTACCGCCAATTTGCGCACCCTTGACGATATCCCCAAGCGTTTGCATGGCAGCGATGTTCCGGCGGTGCTTGATGTGCGTGGCGAGGTCTATATGAGCAAGCCACAGTTCGCTGCGCTCAACGACGCCCGTGCCGCGGCCGATGAAAGTCAGTTTGCCAATCCCCGCAATGCCGCGGCCGGCAGCGTTAGGCAACTTGACCCGACAGTCACGGAATCGCGCCCGTTGCAGTTTTTCGGCTATGCCTGGGGCGAGGCCCGAGACGAGAAAGGCGCGCCGTTCGCCCTTGGAACGACGCTCTCAGACGCGCGGCAACGCCTTCACGATTACGGATTTGTGCTCAACGAACCGACCGTATTGTGCGCCACCGTGGACGCGGCGCTCGCCTACTATGACGATATCAGCGATAGGCGCGCCGAATTCGACTTCGATATAGATGGCGTTGTCTACAAAGTTGACCGACTGGATTGGCAACAGCGGCTGGGCGCGGTCAGCCGCAGTCCCAGATGGGCCGTCGCGCACAAGTTCCCGGCGGAGCAGGCCAAGACGGTACTGGAGAAGATCACTATCCAGGTCGGTCGCACCGGTGCCCTAACGCCGGTGGCCAATCTGAGACCGGTCACCGTCGGCGGCGTCGTCGTGTCGCGGGCGACGCTGCACAATGAAGACGAAATCCTGCGAAAAGACCTCCGTGAAGGCGACACGGTGGTCGTCCAGCGCGCCGGCGACGTGATCCCACAGGTGGTCGCGGTCGATCTTGACAAACGGCCAGCCGGTTCGGTTGCCTATGCCTTCCCTAACGCCTGCCCGGTGTGTGACAGCGCCGCCGTACGTGAGCCCGGCGAGGTGGTCAAAAGATGTACCGGTGGGCTAATATGTGCGGCACAAATCGTCGAACGTCTGCGACATTTCGTCAGCCGCGACGCTTTTGATATCGAGGGGTTGGGAGAGAAGCAGGTTGCCGGGTTTTGGTCCGACGGCTATATCGCGCGGCCCGGCGATATTTTTCGCCTACATGAACGCGCCGACGAGATTGCGGCACGCGAGGGATGGGGGCCAACGTCGGTCGATAAGTTGATGCGCGCCATCGAATCGCGGCGCCAGATCGGACTCGACCGATTCATCTATGGGCTGGGCATCCCCCAAGTTGGCCAAACCACGGCCCGATTGCTCGCGCAGAATTACCGAACATTGGACGGTATGCGGACGGCGATGGCGGCCGCCGCAGAGGGCGCTGCCGCGGGGAATGATGCCGACGGCGCGCCATCCCCTGCCTACGAGCAATTGGTTGCGATCGATGGCATCGGACCCAAGGTCGCCGCAGATATCATCGGTTTTTTCAGCGAACTCCACAATCAGGAGGTCTTGGACGACCTGCAACGCGAATTGACTGTGGCGCCATTCCAAGCACCCACGACGACGTCGCCGGTCGCTGGCAAGACGGTCGTGTTCACGGGCTCGCTGGAAACAATGACCCGGGCGGAAGCCAAGGCGCGTGCCCAGGCGCTGGGCGCCAAGGTGGCGGGATCCGTGTCGGCGAAGACGGATTTCGTGATCGCTGGTGCCGCGGCCGGTTCAAAACTGGCCAAGGCGACCGCGTTGGGGGTCGAGGTCATGACCGAACAAGAGTGGCGCGCAATGACCGACAATGCTTGAAATGTAAGCTGGAACCCCCCTCATAATGCTTTGATTTGCGACGCAAGCGGCGAACGCTATGGGTTGGATAATCGACAAAGGGATAGGGTGCAATGACCGCAACCAGAGATATTGAGGACTCCGCCACGGGCGGTGGTCAGATATCCCGTCTGGCCCTGATTGGCCTCGCGCTTGCGATCCTGTCGGTGGTCGTTTTGGTTGGGGCGGCGCTGGGCTATCGCGCTGGCATTTGGGATGTTCCGTTTGCGCTGCTCACGCTGACCAAATTTGCCACCTATGGCGCCGGAATTGGCGTGATTGTGTCACTGATTGCCATTGGCCGCACCTTGCCGGGTGGTCCGCGCCGCGGCTTGGTTAGTGCCATTGTTGGCGTCGTCGTTGGTGCCGGCGCGTTCTATCAAATCGCGCAGCAATGGTACACGGTCAGAACTGTCCCGTTTATTCACGACATCACCACCGACACCGCGACGCCGCCCACGTTTGAGGCCGTACTCACGGCGCGCCAGGCTGAGGGTGCAAACGCCCACGAATATGCTGGGCCGGAATTGGCCGCCAAACAGCAATATGGCTATCCAGACATCGTGCCGTTTATGGTCGAAGTCGACCAAGACGAAGCTTTTGAGCGCGCCCGGACGGTCGCGGAAAGTATGGATTGGGAAATTGTCGCCGCTGACAAGGCGACAGGGCGCATCGAAGCCACCGACACGACCATGTGGTACGGTTTCAAAGACGATATTGTGATCCGTGTATCGCCGGCCGGCGACGGTCCGGAATTTGGTAGCCGCATTGACATGCGCAGCCTAAGCCGTGTTGGGCGCAGCGATGTGGGCAAGAACGCGGCGCGGATTCGGCTATATATGGCGGCGCTGGAGTCATCGTTCAGCGCCCGCTGATTACGATAGCGGCTGTGTGGCCTGATGGAGCCAGGCGTCACAATCGGACTCCATGAGCGGTGAAAGCGTCGCGGCGACGTTGGCATGATAGCTGTTCAGCCACGCAATTTCTCGATCGTTGAGTAGGCCACGATCAATAAGCCGGCGGTCGATTGGCGCCAAAGTCAACGTTTCAAAACCCAAAAGCTCTCGTTCGGCACCCTTCGGCGCGTCGCGGCGAGTCACCGCCACCAGATTCTCGATCCGAATGCCATACGCGCCGGTCTTGTAGTAGCCGGGTTCGTTCGATACGATCATGCCTGGTTGCAGCGGCGCGTCGCCGGCCCGTTTGCTGATTCGATGCGGTCCCTCGTGAACATTCAGATAGCTGCCGACGCCATGGCCGGTGCCATGATCGTAGTCGAGCCCCGCTTGCCACAGGGCCTGCCGCGCCAATACATCCAGCTGACCGCCCGTGGTGCCGACCGGAAAACACGCCGTCGCAATCGCGATATGCCCCTTTAACACGCGCGTAAAACGATCGCGCATTTCATCGCTGGGGTCGCCAATCACGACGGTGCGCGTGATGTCGGTGGTGCCATCACGATATTGACCACCGGAATCGACCAAATACAGCGCACCGGGAACAAGTGGCCGGTTGCTTTCGGGTGTGACGCGATAATGTACGATGGCGCCGTTGGCACCTGCGCCGGAGATGGTCGGGAAACTGAGGCCGGTGAGATGTTCGCCGTCGCGGCGAAAGGCTTCGAGACGGTCGGCGGCGTCGATTTCCGTGATCGCGCCGTCGATCGCTTCCCGATCGAGCCAATGGAGGAACCGTGTCACTGCCACGCCATCGCGACGGTGGGCGGCGCGCATGCCATTCAGTTCAACGTCGTTTTTTATCGACTTGGGCGTCAAGCACGGGTCGGCCCGTTCATCGATTTTGGCACCTGCCGCCGCGAGGCGCCGAAAAACAACGTCGGGCGTCGTGTGTGGGTCGACGCGTACGCGCGTCTTCACCAGCGCGTCGAGTGCGGCGCCAAAAGCCTCTGGTGGTGCAATCGAGACCGCGTTGCCGAGATGGGCGCGCAGCTCTGCGTCGACTTTTTGGTCGTCGATGAAAAGATCGGCGTGCCCGTTCTTGTGCAAAATAGCGGTCGCCAGCGCGACAGGCGTATAGGGCAGATCGCCGCCTCTCATGTTCAAAAGCCAGGCGACGGAATCCGTGGCTGTAATGACCGCGGCATCGATCTGTGATTTGGCGAGTTCGTTGGCCAAGTCCGCGCGCTTGTCGGCGGCATCGCGACCCGTGAAGGCAAGCAGGTGCGCCACGGCGGGCGCCGTTGGCGGCGGCGGACGGTCGTGCCATAGACGGTCGATCGGATTTTCGGCCAGCGCGACCATATTGCCGCCGGCCTTCCTTGTCGCGCTCTCAAAGCGGTCGGCCGCGGTGTGGCTATGCAAGCGCGGATCAAAACCGAGTGCCGCGCCCTTAGGCAAATTGGCCGCGATCCAGCGATCAGGGGGCTGGTCTGTGATCGACAAGACGGAGAACGTCGCGGAATCGACCTCGTCGCCAGCTTGTAGCGTATAGCGGCCGTCGACGAACAGAACCGCCTGTTCCGCGAGGACGACAGCAAGCCCGGCCGAGCCCGTAAAGCCGGTCAGCCAGGCCAAGCGTTCGGCGCACGACGGCACATATTCACCCAGATACTCGTCGGCGCGCGGCACGATCAGACCGTCGCAGCCCTGTTGCGCCAGGGCCGCACGGAGGTCGACAACGCGTGCCGCCGTGACGCTTTTTTTGGCCGAGGCTCTCGAGGGTTTGCTCACTCTTTGTTTCAGTATTTTCGTGGGTTGGCGAGACGTCGCCAAGCTAGGCGGTTGCCCACGCGAAAACAAGTAGAGGGCGGTTTGAAAGCCGGATCCGCCAGTCTAGATCCCTAATGAAGTGCAATTTGCGCCAACGACAGCAGTGGAGCCATTCCGATGGCAGTTGCGATCCCTGACGCCGATTCCGCCATCAAAAACGGCGACCATGCAGCGGTTCTTGAACGCTATGGTCGCAGTCTGCATGCGCGCGCCATGGCCGACATTTTGAAAGTGCTTTCGTCGCTAGTTGGCGACCGCCTTTCGCCGGCCGATGAGGCGCCGGCGGAGGACAAGTAACGCCAGCGCCCGCGGGGTCTGGTCATCACCAGCGTGGGCCAATCACTGTCGCGACAATGGGCGACGAGTCGCAGTCCGGCGGCGCGTTGGGCGTTGCGCACCCAGTATTCTTGACTACGCAGAAGTCCCGCTAGTACCACGATACCGCCGGGTGCCAGGGCGCGGGCGATCTGCGGCGCCATGTCGACCAACGGACTGGCAAGGATATTGGCGGTGATCAATTCGAATGGGCCGGTTGACGCGATCGCGTGCGCGCGAAAACCCATGCCGTACAAGACACGAACCTGCGCGCCAAGGCGATTGGCGATGATAGTTTGTCGGGCGACGTCAACCGCGGCCCGATCATTGTCGACCGCGAGAACCCGCGCGGGCCACAATCTGGCTATGGCCATCGCTAGAATTCCGGTGCCGGTGCCCATGTCGAGCGCGCGTCGCACCCGATGATGGCGCGCCAGCCGGGTTAATGCGATTAGGCAGCCGCGCGTGGTTTCATGATGGCCCGTGCCGAACGCGCGACCGGCGTTGACAAGCAAGTTTCGGCGACCCGCGCCGACCCGCGCCGGCAAATGCGCGCCGCGGATGCGCAGTCCGCCGACCGAGACTTCGTCGAGCCCAACGAGACCGTTGGCGATCCAGTCGCGCTGGGCCAGCCGGTTTATGGTCGTGGCCACAGGCCAGCAGTCTGCTGCGCGGGCGGCGATTTCGATTTTGGCTCTGACGTCGGCCTTGTGCGCGGACGCGCCGAACAGAGCCGTAATACGCCGCGTTGAGCCGCCCATATGGATCGAAATTGCCTGGGCGGCATGCTCCAGGGCCCGTGAAAATGCTTCTGCCGTATCGGCCGGCACATCGACAATCGCTTGCCACATGACCGGACCATGATGGCGCCGCAGTACGATTGCAAAATGTTTGTTGCTTCGGTCTGGTCGCCATTGCCTTTAAACTGGTGGCCGACAATGATAGCGGGTGTGGGGAGATTTGAGTGATGGCGGCCGATCTGGGGGAAGCGACACGAACGGCGTTCGATGACAGCGCATTGCAGCGGCTGGGCATTCGAATTCCGATCATCCAGGCGCCGATGGCCAGCGCGTCTTCGCCCGGGATGGTAATCCGTGTGTCCAACGCGGGTGGTCTTGGATCTTTGGGCGCGGCCTATCTGCGGCCGGAGCGTATTCAGGCCGCAATTCGCGCCATTCGCGCCGGCACCGACCAATCATTCGCTGTCAATTTGTTTGTGCCCGACCAGACCGTGTTCTCAGAGGTCGAACTGGCGGCGGCCAATCGCGCGTTGCAGCCGGTGCGCGACGCCTTGGGCCTGTCAACGCCCGAGACCCCACCGGCGCCGCCCGACATGTTTTCCGAACAGGTCGATGTGATTGTCGAGGAACGCGTTCCCGTATTCAGTTTTCACCTGGGCGTTCCATCGTCCGAGGCGATGGGGCGGCTCAAGGATGCGGGCATCGTTGTCATTGGTTCGGCGACATCGGCGGCGGATGCGGAGGCCGTGGCGGCCGCGGGCGCTGACTATGTCGTGGCCCAGGGCGCCGAAGCGGGCGGGCATCAGGGCACGTTTGATGTTGCCGACGACCCGCCGATGACCGGGCTGATGGCGCTGTTGCCGCAAGTGGTCGACGCGGTAACGGTTCCTGTAATTGCCGCCGGCGGTATCATGGATGGGCGCGGTATCGCTGCGGCTTTATGCCTGGGGGCGTGCGCGGCGCAAATGGGCACGGCGTTTCTTGCCGGCCCGGAAAGCGCGGCGCATCCCAGTCAAAAACAGATTCTGACCAATGCGACCAGCGACACGACACGCCTGACGCGGGCGTTCAGCGGTCGGCCGGCGCGCGGTATCGGCAACGACTTCATGGACATCGTCGATGGTCCCGAGGGCGCCATTTTACCGTTTCCCCATCAGAACGCGCTGACCCGTGATATTCGCGATGCGGCGGCCGAACAGGATCGCCCCGAATATTTGTCGATGTGGGCGGGGCAAGGCGTGGCCCTGGCGCGCGATTTGCCGGCAGCTGAGTTGGTCACAACGTTGGTCCGCGAACTTGAAGAAGCCTTCGCCGCGACATTGCATTCAGGTGGACGATTGTGATGACACCCAACAAACGTAATGTGCTGATTTTGGGGCCGGTCCATCCGGCCGGCCCGGCCTTGCTGGCGGAACACGACGATATTGTCGTCGAGGACTTGCATCAGAATACGCCGGACATCGCGGCGCCATTGGCGCGCGCCGATGCACTGATTGTGCGGACCAGGTTGATCGACGCCGCTGCGATTGCCGCGGCGCCGCGTCTGCAAATTGTTGCCCGATATGGCGTCGGCTTCGACACGGTCGACGTACCGGCATTGACAGCACGAAAAATACCCCTGGCAACCGTTGGGGCAGCAAATTCGCCGGCGGTGGCGGAACATGCGCTGTTCTTGATGCTGGCGGTCGCCAAGCAATGCGTCGTTCTGGATCGCGCGACCCGCACCGACGACTGGAAGGCGCGCGATACCGTGCTGCCCACCGAACTACTGGATAAGGACGTGCTGTTGGTCGGCCTCGGCCGTATCGGTATGCGCGTTGCCCAACTGTGCGTTGCGTTCGGGGCACGCGTCACGGTTTACGATCCGTTCGTGCCCGCGGCCGACATCGAAGCGGCCGGGTTCACACCCGCCGGGGCATTGGACACGGCATTGCCCGCGGCCGACATCATATCGCTGCATCTGCCGCTGAGCGATCAAACCAAGCATCTGGTCAATCGTGAGTCCTTGGCGGCCATGAAGCCGACGGCGCTGTTGATCAACACGGCGCGTGGCGGCTTGATTGATGAAGCGGCGCTGGTCGCCGCGCTGCGCGGTGGCGTCATTCGTGGCGCCGGCCTGGACGTGTTTGATCAGGAACCACCGCACGCCGACAATCCATTATTCCACCTCGATAATGTCGTTCTCAGCCCGCACAATGCCGGCCTGACATCGGAATCGATCGCGCGCATGAGCGTGCAATGCGCCCGCAATGTGCTCGATGCGTTCGCCGGCACGCTCGATACGCGCATGGTCGTGAACCGGGAGGTTCTCGACGACTGAGACGTCGCCACCATGGCGGCTGTTCGGTCAGGCGGCGCGCCAAAGCGTTGTTGTTCTAGTCGTTGTAACAGAACTGGCAGAGCACGAATTCCGCGCTGGCAACCGTGACAACAACTTGGTCGATCTCGTCCGCAGTCCACTGAACCGTTTCAATTTGATTTGTCGCGGGGATTGTTTGCGTTCCTAAGTGACCCACTGGGTATTTGTAGAAATCGACTTGCGCGTCAGCCCCGCCCATGTTGACCGCTCTAAGGCTAACTTGACCATGACTATCTGCCATGTCGATGATCACTGTTCCGTTGCCAAAGACACCGAGCTGCAACTCAATGCCGCACATGCCCGGGACGTATGAGTCGATTTCGCCGAACGGGAACGCGCGAAACGTGACATTCGGGTCTTGATCGAAGAAGACCTGCCGCATGCCTGCGACAATCGGCACCTTGGCCGGATACTTCATTGGGTCGGTCACCTCGCCTTCGAAGCCGACGCATTCGTCGGCCATTGCAGCTGAGGCCGCTAGGACTGCGCTGACGCCAAGTCCGGAAAGAACCAGAAACGACACAGCCAGGGAACGTAAGGCGTATGGTTTCATTCTCTGTTCCTCTTTCAATTTGACGTATTCATATCGATGACTTTGTTTGCGTGCTCTCATAATCGCGTAGAGATTGCATTGTACGTAATGTTCCTCGAAGTTTGAGTGTTAAAGCGTATTCGTTTTTGCTAATGCGTGTAAATACAGGCCATTTTGGGACAAAGTAGATTTGGGTCCAATACCAAATCGCGCGATACGTATCGACCTTTGCGATTTGACGAAGCAAGTCCCTGTATCTTGAGCGTTAAGTGATAGGGGTTGGATCGGTCTCGCATTTGCGAGATGCAATCGAGACAATCTTGTAAAGGCGGGGTCGGGTCACGGAGCTCGTTTGATTGTATGTTTCACGTCAACGCGAACGTCCGGTACCGGGATCGAGCGCATTTCACGCTCATATGTGATTGCGCGCCATGCTCTATCTTTTTGATATCGATCAACTTATCTTCGTTCAAACATTTCCGTTTGAACGAAGGTTGATCTAGGTGTCGGCTATGCGAGCCGCAGTGCGTTTGGCCGCAATTTCAAAGAGATGTTTGCCGCCAGCCCGGCCGAATATCGCGCCAGGTGTCGGGCTTAACCCGCTGTCTTGAGGTAAGCGATAATCGCCTGGCGCTTGGCCGCGTCCGGTTGCCTGTAGATCATGAAACTACCCGGGATCGCGGCTTGCGTGTCTTCGATCATTCGATCGAGATTGGCTTCGTCCCAAATGATTCCTCGCGTCGCCTCAAGAAATGACTCCGAGTAAAGAAACGCGCTGACCGCCGCCGCCGGTCGACCGACGATACCGCGTAACGGTGGCCCCCAAACAACCATCATGACCGGAATCGGCGCCATGCGGCCCGATGTTTCGTTCTCTATGCCGAAATGGCAGTGGTTACATTCGCGCCCATACAAATCGCGACCCGTCTCGACGCGGTCGATATCTTCAGCCAGTGCACAAAGCGGACCAGCGTGAATTGCGACGGGAACAACAAGAAGGCGCAGCAGTCGTCTCATGGTGGTTCACTCACCCTGGTTCACGTCAGTTCGACAAAGCTGTCGATAACTTTCTTGGTGCCAGCTTTGTCGAACGCGATTTCCAGTTTGTTGCCGTCGACCGCTTGAACGCGCCCATAACCAAATTTTTGATGAAATACACGGACCCCGACCTGAATCGCGCCCGGCGGATGGCTTCGTGTTTCGGCGACCACCGATTGGCTGCCCATGGTTTTTGCGTAGCGATGAAAATTGCTGCGCCGGGGCCCCATATTCGGGCGCACAACGCCATCCAAGCCAGCGCTGAGAATGGGCTCTGGCACGGCGGCTGCGTAGGCGCCGAGGTCCGATTCTTGTGTGACGTGGTCGGGCGGCAGCTCCTTAACGAATCGCGATGGCAGTTGCGACATCCATTGACCATACATACTGCGATTGGCGGCGTACAAAATGGTCACACGCTTGCGTGCCCGGGTGATACCGACATACGCCAGCCGTCGTTCTTCCTCCAGCGCCTTCAAGCCGCCGTCATCAAGGGCCCGTTGATGAGGAAACAGGCCTTCCTCCCAGCCCGGCAAAAAGACATTGTCGAACTCCAGGCCCTTGGCGGCATGCAAAGTCATGATATTGGCCATATCGCCGTCGACATTGTCGGCGTTGTCCATGACCAGGCTGACATGCTCCAAGAATTCCTCGAGAGATTCGAACTCCTCCAAAGCTGCGGCCAGCTCCTTGAGGTTTTCCAGCCGTCCCGGCGCTTCCACTGACCGGTCTTGCTGCCACATTTCGGTATAGCCGGATTCGTCCAAGACCTGGCGGGCCAAATCAGCGACCGGGGTTGCGTCGGCCAATGAACGCCAGCGATCGAACGACACCAAAAGGTCGGTCAGGGCGCGGCGCGCTTTGCCACGCAGCTCGTCCGAACCGACCAATTCTGCGGCGGCCCGGGTCAACGGAATCTGTTGTGCACGGGCCAGTCGATTGACCGTTTGCAAGCTGGCCTCGCCGATACCGCGCTTCGGCTTGTTGATGATTCGCTCAAAAGCCAAATCGTCCGCCGGCTGGCTGACGACACGCAAATAGGCGATCGCGTCGCGGATCTCCAAGCGCTCGTAGAACCGAAGTCCGCCGATCACCCGATAGGGCAAACCAATCTGCAGAAACCGTTCCTCGAATGCGCGGGTCTGAAAGCCAGCGCGCACCAACACCGCGCACTTCGACAGCGCCTCGCGCGCCCTTTGCAACGCTTCGATCTCGTCGCCGACGACACGCGCTTCCTCCTCGCCGTCCCACACGCCGCGGACCGAGACCTTTTCGCCATGGGCATTGCTGTCGGTCCATAGAGTCTTGCCGAGACGGCCCTGATTGTGGGCAATCAATCCAGATGCGGCGCCTAGAATATGTGGCGTCGAACGGTAATTCCGCTCCAAGCGAATCACCTGGGCGCCGGGAAAGTCTTGCTCAAACTTCAAGATATTGCCGACTTCGGCGCCGCGCCACGCATAGATGGATTGGTCATCATCGCCGACGCAACAAATATTGCGATGGCTCTGGGCAAGCAGACGCAGCCACAGATATTGCGCGACGTTGGTGTCTTGGTATTCGTCGACCAGAATGTATTTGAAGCGCTGCTGATAGTCGCGCAAGACGTCGGGTTGGTTCTGAAAGACAGTCAGATTGTGCAACAGCAGATCACCGAAATCAGCGGCATTCAATGTGACCAGCCGCTCTTGATATTCGGCATATAGTTTGGCCGCGCGACCGTCTGCATAGTCGACCCCATCGGCATTGGCGAGTTTCTCGGGCGTCAGACCGCGATCCTTCCAACGATCAATGATGCTGTTCAGCACCCGGGCCGGCCATTTCTTGTCGTCGATGTCGTGGGCGGCCAAAATCTGCTTCAACAGCCGAATCTGATCGTCCGTATCAAGAATGGTGAACGTGGATTTGAGGCCGACAATCTCGGCGTGGCGCCGCAAAATGCGCGCCGCCATGGCGTGGAACGTGCCCAGGAACCAACCCTCGACCGAGCGCCCGATAAGTTGCTCCACCCTGTATTTCATTTCCCGCGCCGCCTTGTTGGTAAAGGTGACGGTCAGTGTTTCCGCGGGATATGCGAGATTTTGATTGAGGATATGGCTAAGCCGCGTGGTCAGTACGCGGGTCTTGCCGGTACCGGCGCCCGCCAGAATCAAAACCGGGCCGTCGGTGGCTTCGACGGCGGCGCGCTGCTCGTCGTTGAGTGATTCGATGTAGGGCGGCGTCGCGGCTGGTGCGGGTGCCGCAAAGCCGTTCAGGTCAAAGGGATCGGACATGGCTGCGCCGACTATATAGGAGCGCGTGGCCGCGCGCATCAGAGGGCTTCTGGCTTTCACCGCAAACACTGGCGCGGGCGGGATGCGGCCTCCACAAGAACGTGGCTGGTTAGGCGATATCGACGGTCACGGGAAAGTGGACCGAGGCTTCAAAAAGGTCTGCCTTCAATGGTTTCGCTGCCGCGTTTTGGTATGGGTTCCACACTTGGGCCGGCGTGTTGCCGGTTGTGGTGGTGGTATTGGGCGCCTCGGTGATGCCGATGAGATCGGGATCCACGGCCGCAATGACCGCGGCCACGGCATCAATTTGCTTTGTCGCGTCGGGGCTTGACCCCAAGCTGTTGTCCGGCTCGAAAGCGTCAGTGAACCATTTGATATTGTATGTCATCAGGCGAGCCATCGGCGTGCCTCCAAGTCCTGAACCGCAACCACAGGTTACAGGATTTGCCGTTTCATCATAGTGACTGCCGCTGTTCCTATGCTACTGACTGTGTCCTTAGGGCAGTTGCTTTTTTCTCGTCGCCGGCCCGGTTCGAGTCTGTTGGTGCCCGCGCACGGGCGGGTCTTACAAAGTTTGTGGAGTGCACGAATGATGGCGAGCGCAAGCGAAGGCGAGCCGGGCCACGCCGATCTGTTTGCCTTGGCGAGGTTGGCGGGCCGGACGGCCGTGGTGACGGGCTCGACCAGCGGCATCGGCTTGGGGATCGCCCAGTCCTTTGCGCGCGTCGGCATGGGGATTGTCTTGAACGGCCTGGAGACGGTGGACGAAGCTCAAGGTTTGTGTGACCAATTCGAACGCGAATTTGGCACGCGTCCGGACTATTCGCCGGCCAACATGGCGCAGCCCGACGACATTGCGGCGATGATCACGCGAGTGAGCGCTGAACGCGGCGGCGTGGACGTGTTGGTCAACAATGCCGGCATCCAGCATGTCGCACCGATCGAAGAGTTTCCGCCGGAAAGATGGGACGCCATTGCGGCAATCAATCTGGCTGCCGCCTTTCATGCCACGCGCGCCGTGGTGCCCGGGATGAAGACGCGTGGATGGGGGCGTGTGATCAATGTGGCGTCCGCACATGGGCTGGTCGCCTCGCCGTTCAAGGCAGCCTACGTTGCCGCGAAACACGGCATGTTGGGCCTGACCAAGACGGTGGCGTTGGAAACCGCGCAAGACGACATCACGGTCAACGCCATTTGTCCGGGCTATGTCTGGACACCGTTGGTCGAGAAACAGATTCCGGATACCGCCAAGGCGCGCGGGATTAGTGAAGAAGAGGTCATCAAAAACGTAATATTGTCGGCCCAGCCGACCAAACAGTTCGTCACCACCGAACAAATCGGCGCGCTCGCCGTATTTCTTTGCAGCGACATGGCGGCATCTATCACCGGGGCGGCAATCCCCATTGATGGTGGCTTTACGGCCCAATAACCATGACGGCGGCTTCGGATGTGAAACCCGTCAACTTCGCGCTCCAGGGTGGCGGGGCTCATGGCGCCTTTGCCTGGGGCGTCTTGGACCAGGTCTTGGAGCATATCGTCGATATCGATGCGCTCTGTCGTTGCGACACGCCCCCACGGCTCCATATCAGCGCTACCAATGTTCGCACCGGCAAAATCAAGGTATTCGAGAATGCCGATATGAGCGCCGACGTGGTCCTGGCATCGGCGTGCTTGCCGTTCCGATTTCAGGCGGTCGAGATCAAGGGTGAGTTTTATTGGGACGGTGGCTTCATGGGCAACCCGGCGATTTTTCCACTGATCTACAAGTCCACGTCAAAGGACGTCATTATCGTTCACATCAATCCACAGCGGCGCGAGAGCGTGCCGAAGAGCGCGGCCGAAATCCACGATCGCTTAAATGAGATCACGTTCAATTCGTCACTGATGCGCGAAATGCGCGCGATCGCCTTCGTCTCCAAATTGATCGATGATGGGCGGCTGGATGGTGACAACTACAAGAGTATGCTGATCCACTCGCTGATTGGTGACGACGACATGGCGGACCTGAGCGCCGCCAGCAAAATGAGTCCGGATTGGGATTTCCTGTGCCATCTACGCGATAAAGGCCGCACGGTGGCGGCAAATTGGCTCAACGAGAATTTTGGCAATATCGGCGTCCGATCCAGTACCGATATTGTTGGCACTTTCCTTTGAGGCCCCCCCCCCGCGACGCTAGGTCGGTAAAACCATAAAGTTCCTATGGTTTTCGTCCGTTGAACAGATTGTGATCGGCGGCACCGATCTGTTGCGTGGATGTGGCCGCTCGGATAGCGTGATCCGCGCCGTACTTAAGCTGTGGCTTGAACCAGCAAGTCCTTCCCAACTCATTTCGATACAGTCATTGGCGGATTGCGTGCCCTGGGAAAAAAAATACGACGAGACCGACGTTGTCGTGAAAGCCATGCATGCCTTTTGGGCGCACGGTTACGGGGCGACGTCGGTAAACGACCTGGTGCGCGAGACCGGCGTTAATCGCGGCAGCTTGTATGCGGCATTCTCCGGCAAACGGGATTTGTTTCTCGCCGCGTTGCGGTACTATGACCAGCAACATCGCGATCGATATCTTGCTGACCTGGCGACCACGTTGCCGCCGAAAGCGGCGATTGTGGCCGCGTTCGAAGCCGCGGCCCAACAAACGGAATTGGCCGATACCCCATCGGGGTGTTTGCTCGTCAATACGGCGTTGGAGGTGTCGTCGCACGATCGCGAAGTGCGCGATCTTGTGAAGCGGGCACTGCAAGAGGTCGAGGGTTTTTTCTTTGACATGATTGGGGCTGCCCGCGGGGCGGGGACGCTGCAGACAGTTTGCGAACCGCGAGCCATGGCGCGCGCACTGCTCGGATTGTTTCTCGGCCTGCGCGTGCTTGCCCGCTCGGGCACGGATCGGGCGGTGCGCGATGCTGTCGTGGCGCAGGCCAAGGCGATGTTGGGCTGACGGCTTCGTTTGAGGTTTATGGAGCGCTTGATTTCGTAGAACCTGCATGGCCAAGACGGCTGGTGTCCGCATGCGAAGTGCTGTCTGCCCGTGGGGCCCTGTGGCCGTTGGTCAAGCGCTGTCCGGCGGCGCCAATCGGCCGGCACGCACCGGCCGCCGCAAAAAGATCCCAAAGGCACTGCCCATCACGGTCCAAAGTAAAAAAACGGATAGTGCAGGCATTGTTGTTGCGACAAGGGCTGTCAAGACCCCGCAAAAGCACCAGCCGCGAGAGGCAAGAGAAATAGCGCCTTGGTTCCCGGAAGGGGCTTATCACGCAGATCGGCAAAGTGTTGACGCGCCGCCGCTTGGAAATCGCCGCGGTTTCGAATGGTGGCCCAGGCCGCGCCTGCTAAGCGGTTCATGGCCGCCCATGGAAAATCGGACCGCGCCGACGTCGTTCTCGCTGAATGACTGTTCTTGCAGCTCGCGAATATTGCGGATGAGCGACCTATACATTGGTTCTCGACGCGGCGCCCGGCGCAGCGTTTTGGCTTCATGTTCATCAGATGCCGTCTTGCCGTGGAAGAGATCAGCTAGCCCCACAGCAAACCCAGCCTCGGCTAGGGACGCCGCGTAGGATCTGAAGGAATTCGTGAGACCCCACCAATGAATCACCAAAACACAACGGGGTTTCGTCCCGACGAAAAAGAAATTTCCAAGCTAGCCATCTGCAATTCCTCACACGGCCAAATGTCGGCATGGTGTCTTGCTGCTTGACCAAGGCGAGAGATCGCCCATAGATGTTGACCGCAGGTCGGATCTCACGGCCAAATCGCTCACGCAAAGATAGCACGACGCATCCGAGCGAGCTTTCTGGCGCTCGGCTCTTTCGTGAAGATTGGACAAATCTCGCTGTGTTCGCTCCGCCACCGATCTCCGCCTCGTTGCGGCAAACAGCATGGTGCATCAATCAAAAGCATTGCCACGAAACAAGTCGCGCGCCCCCGCCCTCGCACAGGTCTCAAATTGGCGCGCTGACACCTAAACCGCTATCATTTGGGCGCGAGGTTCGCCGGGCGTTGGCCCAAAATTCATGCAATGGAAGGTCGAAATGGGGGCTCGGGCTGAAATTGTAGCACCTGTCGGCTTGTGGCCGACCTTGCGCGCGCTGGGGCCGGGCCTGGTCGTCGCACTGACTTGGCTGGGCGCGGGCGACTTGGTCGATTCCGCGGTTGCCGGCGGCAACTACGGCTATAGCCTAATGTGGGCAATGGTCGCCGCCTTGGTTGTCCGGTTTTTCTTCGTCTCGATCATTGCTAAATATCAGCTGTGCAACCAGCATGGCGAAAGCATTCTGTCGGGTCTTAAGCGTCTACATCCATGGCTGCCGATTTTTGTCGGCGCGGTGGCGCTATTCTTCGGCCATTTCTATGGCTCATATATGGTCAAGGGTGTCGGTGAGGCGACAACCAAGTTGCTTGGTTTCGGTGCACCGCTGCTATGGTCGACTGTTTGGGTCATTGTGGCAGCCGCCCTGCTTTTTCGTGGCGCGTTTCGGCCCATCGAGCGACTGTTTCACGTCTTCTTGGCAATCCTGGTCGCATCGCTGGTGGGCGTGGCGATTTGGGCCGGGACCGATCCCGTTGCTATTGGTCGGGGTGTCTTATTTTTCGACGTTCCCGAGCAAAACGGTCCGTACACGGCTGTGCTCGTCGTCGTGTCGCTGATCGGCGCGGTTGGCGGTTCGATCGCCAACCTACTCTATCCGTATTTCCTGCAGCAAAAGGGCTGGCAGGGCCCCCGGTTCCGCCGATTACAACTGCTTGACTTGGCGCTCGGCACGATTGTTCTCGTGTTTCTCAATTTGTCGGTGTGGACAATCGGCGCCGAAATCCTTCACCCGCGTGGCGTCGTCATCGCCAGCTTGGATGACCTCACCAGCCTATTGACTCTGACATTGGGCGATTGGGGTGGACCCATATTCTATCTGGGCGTGTTTGCCGCGCTCTATAGCTCGGTGATTGGGGCGGCAATCGGCTACGGTTATCTGTGTACGGATGTGGTCGCGGTGCATCGCGCACCCGCGGCGGTGCGTGCCGAGCGGCTGAATGTTGGCAACTCACGCGTATATCGCGCTGTTGCCGCGTGGTGTTTGTTCTCGCCGCTGGTTTGGAGCCTGCCCGGCATGCCTGGGTTCATTACTTTGACGGTGGTTGCCAACGCTGCCGCTGTGATCGTGTTGCCGATCCTGTGCGTGAGCTTGTGGCTTTTGACCTCGCGCGCGGCTTTTATCGGCCGCGACTACCGCAACACAATGTGGGATAATGCGGTTATGGCTGGGCTGTTCCTTTTATCGGTTTGGGGCGCCTGGCAGTCGGCTGTGGCGATCGTGGACATGATCTGACGATGGAAACCCACGGCCGTCCTCGCTTACGGTGAAGCGCAAACCACGCCGCGGTCGGTTCCGGTCACCATTGCTGTGCGGGCTCAGGGCGGGAATGACAGGGAGGATGCCATGAGCCGTTCCACAGGTATGTCTAAAGCCTCGCCGACAGCCAAATCGCGGCGCGGATTTCTCAAAGGTGCCGTTGCCGGTACCGCGGCGGCCAGCACGCTGGCGGCGCCGGCGATCGCCGCCGATAAGATTAGCTGGAAGTTGATCACCACCTGGCCAAAGAACTTTCCTGGCGTCGGGATTGCCGCGCAGCGTATCGCCGATCGCATTACCGCGATGTCAGACGGTCAATTGGAGGTGAAGCTGTTCGCCGCGGGCGAATTGGTTCCCGCTTTCGAGCTGTTTGACGCGGTCCGCGACGGTATCGCCCAATGTGGACATGACGCACCCTATTATTGGGTGGCGAAGCACAAGGCGGCGGCATTTTTTTGCACCGTGCCGGGCGGTCTGACGCCAACCGAGCAGATCGGCTGGATCCAACATGGTGGTGGACAGGCTTTGTGGGACGAGCTTTACGGCCGGTTCGGTTTGCGCGCTTGGATGGCCGGCAATGCCGGCATGCAGTTCATGGGTTGGTTCAAGAACCAGATCAACTCACTAGCCGATCTGCAAGGGCTAAAGATCCGGATGGCTGGTTTGCACGCAGAGGTCTTTAACCGGCTCGGTGCCACGACGATCAATCTTCCCGGCGGTGAAGTGGTGCCGGCGCTTCAAACCGGCGTTATCGACGCCGCCGAATGGGGTGGACCATGGATGGATGTCGCATTCGGCATCCACAAGATTGTCAGGCATTGCTATGGCCCCAGCGCCCATGAACCCGGCGCGACGCTTTCGCTTGTGGTCAACCGAGAAGCCTATGATGAACTGCCGAAGCACTTGCAACGGATCGTCCAGCATGCGGCCGAGGTCCAGGTCATGGATACGCTTGGCGAATTCAACGCCTTTAACGCGTCGTCCTTGGAAACACTTGGCAGCGAATATGGTATTTCGCCCGCAGTTTTCCCTGATGATGTGCTGAATGCTTGGTTCGAAAAAAGCGCCGAAGTTGTCGCGGAAGCAGCCGAACAGGATGATCTGGCCAAGCGCATTTTTGACAGCTGGTCCCAGTATCGACAGCGGGCCATGGCGCTTGCGCCCTATGCCGACTACGGGTTTATGCAGGCTCGCCAACGCGCCGACGCATAGTGCACGTCCCTGAAACGCGCTTATCTCTGCCATTTGTATGAATAGGACTATTCACTCTGCGTTAAGCGTAACCCCATATCGTATGTGGCAATCCAGGGGCGGCGATGCGCTCCCAATGCAGCGGTGAACTGGTCTCCATGACAAACGATACAAGCTTGGCGGAACGCCTAGATTTTCTCGCGCTCGACGAAAAACAAATCCAACATATCCGGGCCGTGCAATCAGAAGTTGCCGCGGCGCTTCCGGGCGTTCTGGAAAAATTCTATCAACATATCTCGCGATATGCCCATACGTCGTCCTTCTTTGATGATTCCGGGCATATGGCGTCGGCGAAGCAGGCGCAGATCACGCATTGGTCGCGTATTGCCGCCGGCGCCTTCGACAGCCAATACGAATCGTCGGTGTTGGCGATCGGCAAAACGCACAATCGGATCAAGCTTGAACCCCGCTGGTACATAGGTGGCTACGCCCATATCACCGCCGATTTGCTGTCGGCCCTTGCGGATCGCATGCTGGACGACGCGGCGATCGACCCGGAACAGCTGGCGGCCTATAAGGGCACGATTGGGGCGCTTGTCAAAGCCGTGTTTCTGGACATGGATCTGGCAATTTCCACTTACTTGGCCGACGAGAAAGTTGAATTTGCCGGAAAAATGGAACGTCTGACGGATCATTTTGATGCCAACATATCCGAGTTCATCAAGGACGTCGGCGGCGCGTCAGAATCGCTGAGCACAACAAGTGAAAGCTTGGCCGGGCTGGCACAAACCGGCTTGGATCAGGCCGAGACGCTGGCGGGTGCTGCCGAAACAGCCGCGACGAACGTAAATGCGGTCGCGTCGGCGGCCGAAGAAATGTCGGCTTCGATGAACGAGATCAACGTTCAAGTCACGAAATCGAACGAAATTGCGCGCGATGCGGTGGATAAGTCAGAGATGGCGTCAGAGGCCATTTCGAACCTGCAAGATAACGCGGAAAAGATCGACGAAGTCATAACCCTCATTCAAACGATCTCCGAGCAGACCAATCTTCTCGCCCTGAACGCAACGATCGAGGCGGCACGCGCTGGTGAAGCCGGTAAAGGTTTTGCCGTCGTCGCGCAGGAAGTGAAGAACCTTGCATCGCAGGCGCGCAATGCAACGTCTGATATTTCCGGTCAGATCAACGCAACACGCGACGCCATATTGTCGTCGGTTGAAATCATTGCCGATGTCCGTAGTACCATTAAGAACATCGAAGAGGCGTCTTTGACGATCTCATCGGCGATGGAAGAGCAAGGGGCCGCGATCCAGGAAATCGTCAGCAGTACCCATAACGCCGCACAAAGCGCCAATGAGGTTTCGTCGACGGCAACAGCGATGTCTGAAAACTCGAACACAACGCAGTCGACATCCGAAATCGTTCGTACGGCAGCGCAAGACTTGGCCGGTAAGAATTTGCAAATGCGCGGCGAGGTTGAAACTTTCTTGGCAAACGCCAAAACAATGTAAATAAGGGAGCTGGCTTATGACCAAGCGATGCCTGATAGTCGACGATGTGGAAGTGAGCCGCTTCACGGGCCGCATGTATCTTGAAGAACTCGGTTACGCGGTCGACGAGGCGTCAGACGGCGCCGGCGCCCGCGCGATGTGGTCGCGCAACACATATGATGTTGTCTTGTTGGACTGGAATCTCAAAAAACGAAAAAGCGACGGCCTTTTGGAAGAGCTTAAGACATCCAGTCACGGTGCCGGGACCCGCGTCATCGTGTTTTCCGGTGTCGAGGAAGGCGAGGCCATCGCTGAGATAAAACGCCTGGGCGCCGACGGTTTTCTGTCAAAACCGACGACGAAGGAAAAGCTTGTGCAGCAGCTCAACGGCTGACGTCGGCCGCTTGGAACGGGTCCGGGTCATGTGCGCCTGGGCCCGAGCGCACGAACTATTCGCGACAGCAAGCGCCGCCATTAGGCGGCGTATTTTTGTAAGACATCTTTGACGGCGTCATACGCGTCGGGGAACGACGCGTAAACTTTTCTCGCTGTGGCCGAATCTTGTGTTTTGCCGGCATGCTCCATCTCTTTTGCCATGGCAGATAATGCCTCGGCACCGGCTTGTGCAGCCACTGATTTGAGTGCGTGGGCATGCTCGGCCAGAGATTCGAGGTCGTCGTCGGCCATGGATGCTTCTATGCCCGCGAAGAACTCGTCCATGTTTGCCAATGTCAATGCGGCAAATTTTTGTGCTTTGTCGGGAGCATTCTCTTTAAGACCGTCTAGGAATGCTGTGTCGACAGCGTTTGTCGGCGCACCAGACGCGATTGGTGTTTCGGGCGCGCATGGTTTGCTACGCGGAGAACCAGCTGTCAGATGTTTGCGTAGGATTGTCTGTAGAGCGATTGGGTCGACCGGTTTGGCGGCAAAGTCATTCATGCCGGCGGCCAAGCAATTGTGCCTGTCTGTTTCGGATGCGTTAGCCGTCAGTGCGACGATCGGTGTCGTCGGGTCGGACGCGCGAATCTTGCGGGTTGCCGCGAGGCCATCCATCACGGGCATGCGCATATCCATAAGCACCAAATCAAAGCTGGTGGACAAGACCATGTCGCAGGCTTCCGCACCGTTGCTTGCCTGGACAACCGAACAGCCCATGCGCTCCAACATGTCCGTGATAATGAACCGGTTGACTTCGATGTCTTCCACGACCAAGACACGGCCTGAAAATGATCCGTCGGCGCGCGTTTCATTTGGTGTTGGCACCGTGGCCGCATAGTCGGTTTCGCTGACAATAGGCAGCGTTAACGTATACCAGAACGTACTACCTTCGCCGGGCGAACTGCAAAAGTCGATCCGGCCGCCCATGGACTCGACGAGCGATTTGCAGATGGCGAGGCCCAAACCGCTGCCACCGTCGGCGTGCAGCGTATTGGTATTGGCCTGCATGAATTCTTGGAACACGATGCCGTGCTGGTCGGTCGGGATGCCGATGCCGGTATCGGCAACGCGGCAGATCAGGGTGACGTTATTCTTGTCCCTAGGATTCGCCGTTACCGACACCGCGACCGTGCCGTGTTCGGTGAACTTTATGGCGTTGGCGACGAGATTGCTGGTGACTTGCCGAATTCGGTTGCGGTCGCCACAAACATAGGCGGGCAGCTGTTTATCCAAATCGATCGTTAGATCCAGATTTTTGTGCGCCGCCTGTGCGTGATGGAGGTTGTATACACGATCGAATAGTTCGAACAATGGGAATGGCGTGGCGGTGGTTTTGAACTTGCCCGCCTCGATTCGCGAAATATCCAGAATGTCGTTGAGTAGGACCAGAAGGTTTTCGCCCGACTCTTTCATTGTCGCGACATAGCCTTGTTGCTTCGTGTCAAGGTCAGTCTTGCGTATCAAATGCGCCGTGCCAATGATGCCATTCAAAGGCGTTCGGATTTCGTGGCTCATATTGGCCAAAAATGAGTCTTTGGCCCGTGACGCCTGCCGTGCCCGATCGCGCTCGCGTGTCAGCTCGCGTTCATGCTCTTTGATAGTTGTCATCATGCGGCGCAGTGCGCGCGCCAGGGCGCCGATCTCATCTCTGCGTTTTGTCGGTAGCATCGGACTGATTTCGCCGTCGCCGAAGCCCGTGACGGCGCCGATGATCAAATTCAGGGGCCGCGTGAGCAGGAGGGCGACAACAATTGCCAATGCGATGCCGAGCGAGGTCAGGGCGGCGGTGATCGCGAACGCGGCGTTGCGCAATTCGTAGAGCGCTGCGAACGCTTCCTTTTTTGTCGTCGCGTGAATGACGTTCAAGTGGCTTTGCGGCTGTTCGGGGTCATAGCGGATGCGCCAAGCTTCCAGGAAATTGTTCTCTTGCTGGAGGGTGGCGCTGTCGCTGCCGCCAATCCCGAACACGTCGAGAGCATTTTGCCTTACGAACGTGTTAAGAGATGGAAACCGATCTTGGATGCGAATTTTTTGGCCGTATTCGAAGGCAAACCGTAGGCTTTTGTTGCTGTGATACAGAAAATCGCCGTTACTGTTGGTCACATAAACTTTGCCGCGCCCGAGTGACGATTGCCCCAGCCGCTCCAGGGTCTCGGCCATGCCGACATTGATGACCACAATTCCTTCGACTTTGCCCGTGTCGGCAAAGATCGGGATGCCACCCCGCAGCACTGGCTGGTGTGGCAGTGCGATTTGGCCAAACTCGCGGTTGAGGTTGATTTCAGAAAAATAGATCTGTCCCGGATGCAGCCGCACCGTTTCTTTGAAATAGGGTCGGTTCGCCTTTCTCTGCAGAAGCTTGTGCGGCTGGATCCGGACGGGCCCATTCTCGTGTGACCTTTCGACCCGTACCAACTCGCGACCGCCGTCTCGGGCGCTGATCAAGCGTACTTGCAGATAGGATGGTTTGGTCTCTAGAAACCGGCGAAAGATCTGAGTCAGCTGCGGTTGCGATTGTACGTCAAACTGCGCATGCGGGGCGTCATTGTCCGCGCCATCCTCCGCCTCAAAACCTGTGAGAGCCGGCAGGCTGGCGAGAAAATTCAGATCGCGACGAAGTTCGGTCATGCTCGACTGAAACGCAAATTGTTCGCGCAACACGCTTTGCGATCCGGCATGGACATATTGATCGACAATGCGAGAGCTGTTGGTGTAGACGCCGAGGCCAACACTCGCACCAGTTAGTAGGATCGCCAATGCGGCGACCATAATGATCTTAATAGTAAGTCCGCTTAGAGGCGGCTGTTTGATTGGCGTCGGCGATTCAGCCACGACCCGATCACTCCAACAAACTGCTCGGTTTTTTCAAGCAGATATGCTGGCAGGAATTTGCTAAGATCGGGTTAGGGTTGGCGGCATCAAAGGGCCAGAACCGAAGCCACCAGCGGCATGCCGGAACCGAGCGCGTTCCACTCGGCGTTGGCACCGACCCGCCACAACTCGCCGGTGTCGGTCCCGACGATAACACCGCCCGGAATATCGGGATCAGGCGCGAGTCCATGGAAATTGGCCCGCGACGGCGTGTGCGCGGGATCGCAGAGCGAATGCCAGGTGGCGCAATCGTCATTGGATCGGAACAGCATCGCTTGCGCGCCACTTTCGTCATCAAACTTTGCGAACGCCGACGGTGCGCTCGCCACCGTGACGCCGTGCGGCGGGCGTGGATCGACACATAGTGGTCGCGTGTAACGCGGCGTTATCCCTGTCCACACATATGACCAGGTTTTGCCGTGATCGCCCGATCGATAGAGGCCGGCATTACCCTCGGTCCGTTCGGCCTCGCCGAACAGACGGCCATAGCCAGTCGAGGCGTACAAGATCTCCGGTCGTGATGGATGGGCGAACATCATATGCAAATCCGGGTTGCCGCCCGGTACGTCGAGCTGCCAGGAATTGCCGGCGTCGATTGATTGCATGATCCCGCCCACTTCGACGCCAACCCAAAGGCGGCGCGGGTCGTCGCGGTCGATAATCAGGGCACGCGCGCGCGCTTCGCGGCGGGGTGTAACCGGCAGACACCAGTCCGTCGCCGCGGGGTATTGGCTGAACGAAGTGACTTCGCGCCAGCTGGTGCAAAATCGGTGCTTTGGAACAGGCCGGCGGGCTGGGTCGCGGCGTAGAGGGTGCCGTCGCGTCCGCCCCGGATCTGCCACACTTCTCGATCGTCCAGGCCCGCCGTGGACCAGTTATCGCCGCTGTCATCCGTGATAAAGAGACCCGTGTCAGTGCCGGCGAAAATCCGGCCGTCGGAACGAACAAGATCGCGCACGCAGCGGCTTTCCAATACGCGGCGCGTGCCTTGAGCATCCACCGCGTAGACGCCTTCGCTGGTTCCCGCAAGGATCGTCATGGTCATCTCCGTTCCGCGCGGCAAGGTTTCTGTGCGCCGCATAATCGTACCGCATCAGACGACAAGGGTGCGAACTTTCGCCACCCCGCTTCCGCTTTCGAGGTCCCGCCGGAAGGATATCCATCCTAGAACATTGCCATTTACAAGAAAAACTGAAATAGTCACGCCAACTATTATTGGGGTTGACAAACTCAAGAGCAACATGTCTGAAGTTCTGGCGGCATTACAGCGCGATCACATCAACATGGCGGCTTTACTCAATGTGCTTGACCGCCAGTTTGGCAACATCAGCCGGGCGGACGTGGTTGATTGGGAAGTCGTTGACCTGATTCTCGGCTATTTGGAACGCTACGCAGATCAATGTCATCATCCGACGGAAGATCTGATCTATGAAGCCTTGACCGAACGGCGGGTTGTGATTGGCGAATATATACGTGATCTCCGCGCCGATCATGCGGATTTGTCGCGTCTGACTCAAGAGTTGCATAACGCGGTTGCCGATGTCTCGCGCGGCTCCGTTTCCGCAGGTGATAATTTAGCGACGAGAGCTAACCGTTTTCTCAAAGTTTATCGTCGCCATATGGAACTTGAGGACACACTTCTTTTTCCGGCGGCGCGCGAGAAGCTAAGTGACCAGGATTGGGCCGATGTCGACGCGCGTGCCTTGGTGCGGGCGGAACCCGCTTTCGCAAAAAACGTCCAAGCCCGATTTCTAGCTTTACGGGATTACATCCATACGCTGGAGCGAATCAACTTGGCGCAGGCCGCGGCGGCCGATTGAAACCGGGATTCGGTGGATTCGGTGACAGTTTACCAAATACACACAATAACGTGCGCAAAACACATAGGTGCGCAAAAAGTAGTGTATTTAGTAAACTGTCACCGAATCCCACCGAATCCACCGAATCCTCAACGGAGTGCCGTGACTGCCACGCGTCGCCACGTTTTTTGGGGTTCGGGTATTGTTGCGTCGCGCTTTTGCTTGGTGGCGCGTTTCGACGGCGGTCAATTGAAGGCGTCGAGCGCTACATCCTAAATTGAATCGGGCGCGGACTCAGTTCCGCAGACTGGCGAAATGGAACGAAAACGGCCCAACGGATGCGGCGGAGTCGCGCGTGTTCTTGACGCCGGCGCGCGCTTTTGTCGAGAGCCACCAGATCATGAACTTTCTCGTCTCCATCGAACCGTTTTCGCCATGCGGCGGAGACACTGCGTTCGGCATGCATGCGACTTGCCGATTGAGTCGCTGCCGGCGACCCCGCGCATTTCCACGCCGGCAACAACGATATTCAGTTCGGCGGCTACCTCCATATGGGTGCCTGCCGCATGGCTTCGAACGACACCGATGGTGTGATCGGCGAAAACCTGACGGTCTTTGGCATCGGCAATTTGTACATCGCCGGCAGCAGCGTATTTCCGACATACGGACACGCCAACCCGACGCTGACCATCGTCCGGCTGGCGCTACGCTTGGCCACGCATTTGTGCCCGGCCGCATAGGGCCGCTGGTCAAATTCAGTCGGTTTCAGTCGGCGCGGAAATCGGTTTGGTAAAGTTCGTCAAGCGCTGCGAGCGCCTCGGCGGGAAGCGGGCCCATATCGGCGGCGGCCAATGCTTCATCGAGATGGCGCAATTCGGCGAGCCCGATGACCACGCAGGCGATATTCGCATTGGCGAGGGCGAAGCGAACAGCGGTTTGTGCGCGGTTGCCGTAGCGGTCGCCAAGCGCGGCGAACACCGCGCGCGCCTTGCGCGCGTCTTCGGCCAAGGTCGTGTCTTTGGTGATCACCACTTCGCGACCGGTGAGTTGGTCACCCGCGAGCACGCTGGCCGCGAACACACGAATGTTCATGACGCCCATATCGTGGGCGTGACACGCGGCGATGATGCCGCCGAGATCGTGGCCGGTCCACGCCGCTGGCATGGCCCGCGCGGCACTCGGATTCAGCATATTGTGATAAACCTGGGCGGTATCGAAACGACCGCTGTCGATCACCGCCCGACAGCTGGCCACGGCGCCCAGCGCCGTGATGCCGATATGGCGCGTCAGGCCCTGGTCGCGCATCCGGTCTAGCCCGTCAGCGGCGCCACCGGGACCCAGCACATCGCCAACGCTGATCGCATCATGGCCGGTCTCGGCCTCGATGACATTGTGCAATTGCAGCAGATCGACAGAATCGCGTTGGAGCCGCCGCAGGCTCGCGCTCAGGCTCCGCTCGATCTGTCCGGCAATGTCGCCCATGCGCGTGACATCCAGGCGTACCTTGGTGGCGAGCAATGGTTGATTGTCCACCTCTTTGAGCAGCCAGCCAAGCGCCGTTTCCGACCTGCCGTCGCCGTAAGAAGGCGCGGTGTCGATGAAATTGATGCCACCGTCAAGCGCGCGGCGAATAGCCTCACGCTTCGTCGCGTCGTCCTGGTGGATCAGTATGCCGCCAACCCAACCGCCACCCAGGACCAGTTCCGAGACCTCGAAATTGGTGCGGCCCAACCGCCTGCGTCGCATTGCGCGCCTCCCTGCCGTACGTCTCGGTGAAAAGCATAACCGTTCTGCGGTAAGACCGGTAGCGACGCCGGCTCAACGCTGGCCCCGTTCTTCGGCGCGCAGTTGTTGTAGGACCTTGTTATAGGCTTCGATCACCGCGCGGTGATAGAGAACGCCGACAAGGCGATCGTCGTTTTGTCGGTCGACGACCGGCAAATGCTGGTGTTCGGTACCGCCGAAGTGGGCCAGCGCGCGGTCCAGATCGTCGCTGATGTCAAGCACGGCGTCCACCGTTGCGCGCAAGTCTTTTGCGGTCAGATCGGCGGATGCCGCCGGATCGAACAAGGCGCCGCGCATGGACCGAAACAGCAACACGCCCTGCAGCCGATTGTCCGAGTCGATGACATAGAAGTCGGTCTGCGGTGCGGTCCGAACCAGATCGCGAATTTGCTTGAGCGAGGCTGATTCATCGAGGGCATGAAACTGATCGCTAACCAGCGTGCCTATTGGAATTGAACGACAGATGGCGCGCTCCTGACCGCGTGCCAGATCGACGCCCCGTCGTGCCAGCTGCCACGTGAAAAAAGAGTGATACAATGTTTGTCGAACAATTAATGACGACACGGTCACGGCGGCCATGACGGCAATTGTCAACGTGTAGTCGCCGGTTAGCTCGAATATGATCAGGATCGTCGATATCGGCGCCCCCAAAACCGCGCCTGCCACTGCGCCCATACCGACGATGCTGTAGCTGTTCACGCTGACTCCGGTCTCGGGCACGATCGCCGCGGCGACCAGCCCGAAGGCGGCGCCGGTGAGCGCACCGATGCACAACGAAGGTGAAAACACACCGCCACCAAAGCCGGAGCCGAGGCTGATGCATGTGGCCGCGGTTTTTGCGATCACCAATCCAACCAACAGCCATAAGCCGTAGCCGCCGCTGAGCGCCTGGTCGGTTGTCTCGTAGCCGACGCCAATCACCTCGGGTACAAAAGCCGCGATGGCGCCGACCAATAAGCCGCCGGCGGCCGGGTAAAAATAGGCCGGCACACGCACGCGTTTGACGGTCTCGCCCACCAATACGATACCCGCCATCATGCTGGCGGCGACCGCCGCGCACAGCACGCCGAGCAAGAAATAGGCGGGCAATTCAGCAAATGTCACGATTTCGGCGCCCGGAACGATGAACGCCGGGAAATTGCCCAGATGGATGCGGGCGACGATGGTACCGATGACGCCGGCGATGACCACCGGCGCGAAGGTGCCAAGTGCGTAATGGCCGACCACGACCTCGAGTGCGAAAAACACGCCGGCAATGGGCGCGTTGAATGATGCCGCAACGCCACTGGCCACACCGCATCCGACCAGCGTAAGCGTATGGGCGCGGCCCAATCCAAGCCGACCCGCAACGCTGCTGGCCATGGTTGCTGCCAGATGGACAACCGGGCCTTCGCGACCGACAGAGGCGCCCGCGCCGATCGATGTCGCGCTGACCGCCGCGGCCGCGATGCCGTCGCGCAGGCGCATGCGGCCGTTCTTAATCGCGCAGGCTTCGATGACTTCGGCGACGCCTTGCGGGCGCTGCTCGGGCAAAAGGCGATAGACCGCGATACCAATCAGCAAACCGCCGGCGGCCGGCGCCAGCAGGCGGTGCCACCAGGCCAGGTCTTGGGCCATGGCAATGACCATCTCGGAACCGGAGCCGTAGAAAAAATACTGGGTGGCGTCAATGGCCAGCCGAAACCCAATCGCACCATAAGCAGCAATGGCACCGATCAATAGGGCCAAGACCGACAGCGCCCATTGATCGTGGCGAACGAACTGCTGCCAGGCGTGGGCGATCGGTTTGTTGGGGCGGGGCGCCGCGGGCGGCGGACTCTTGGGTGGCGCCGCGCCCGCCATCAAGCCCTACCGGGACGATCAGTCCGCGGATGTCTTGGCGGACTCGTCATCCGATTTTATTTGGTCGCCAGCAGCGGTCGAGTTGGGTGTGCCCTTGGGCTTGGTTGCGCGCGTGCGCCGCTTGGTCGTGCTGCGCGCGGCTTTCGCACGCGGCTTGGCGGGTTTCTTTTCGGGCGGCAATGGCGAAAATGGGAATGGCACCACATCGCTGGCATAGCTGACAAACGCCACAATTTGCCCAAAAAACGCGTTCGCCCGCTTGGCGAAGGCGTGCACATTGGCGTTCAGCTCGCCACTGATCCAATGGAGTATGAACTGGACGACAGCGATCGCCGCGATGATCCACAGCGTCAAATCCGCGACGATGACAAAAATCACCATGAACAGCAGCCGCATCCAGCGCGACTCGCGATCGATGGTCATGGCGCCGCTCGGCGCCTTGGTGGACTCATTGGAATTTGTGTCGGTCATGGCCTTGCCCCCGCGACGCGGCCCGTGCGCGTGAAACCAATTTTGGACGGTAACCAGTTAAAGAGAATGGGGGCGTTGGCGGTCGGTTGCAAGCCGGTGGCAATTGTGCATCCGCGAAAATTCGCGGTTGCTTGCCCTCCAGGGGTTGAGGATGCGGGGTAGCGCGCCGCTAGACGATGATGTCGAGGAGCGCGTCGCTCATTTCGTCGGCAGTGCGGGCGACGGCGACATTGGCCTTGAAGGCGACCTTTTGCAGCGTCAGGTCGACCAAGTTGCGGTCGAGCCCATCGATGCCGTTTTCGGCCACGGATTGGGCGATCCGGGCCGTTTCTTGGCCCGCTCTGTTCATGCCCTGGACCGCGTTGGTCAGGGCGCCGTGAATACCGGAAACTGCCATAATCGGTGCGCGCTCCTTTACCGGCACCCGTTTTACCGGATCGCGCTGCCGGCCACCGTGACGGCGGTCACGAGGCGCTGCGCTTTTGCGGAGTCAGGCCCATTTTCCTACTCAAATCGCGTGGTCGCGGCAGCTGTTCGTGGGCCGCTTTGATGCGCGCCAACCGCGCCAAAACCAGAGCCGGCATCGGCGCGGATCGCCGGCTCTCGGCGCCGACGTGAAGCAAAACCGCTTCCTTGGTTGCCGCCAAATAGCCTTGGTCAGCATGGTACATTTGATGAGCGTAATGGATACGTTTCTCATCAAAATCGAGAATATAACTATGAAAAACCATCGGATCGTCGCACAACAGCTCGCGGCTATAGGTGACGTGGGCTTCGACGATAAAAATCATTCCGCCGCCGCGCGCAACATGGTCGTTGCCCAGGTCGATATGGTCGACCAAAGCGTCGGTGGCGTGGTCGAACGCGAGCACGTAATAGGCCACGTTCATGTGCCGATTGACATCGATCCAATCCCGGTGGACGCGTTCGCGGTGGAGTTTGAGGGGCGCCCCGACGGGATCGTCCGGGCCAAGGATGGCGATTGTGCTTTGCGTCATGGGCCGGCATCATAACGGGCCGGTGCCTGAAGTCAGCTGCTTTGAGAAATCGGACTGCCCGGTGCACGGCCAACGGTCCGCCGCAAGCCCAGCAAATTGGAGCCCATATCATGCCACATGCCGCGCCCGAACGGCGGTCACGCCTGGATCCGGAAAGTCCCCTGATCGGCGAACTGAGAGCTCTGTTGGGCGATCGCCTTTCGACCTCGGCGGCCATTCGCGAACATCATGGCAAGGACGAGTCCTTTCACAAGCCCTTCAGCCCCGACGCGGTCGCCTTTGCGCGCGCGACCGACGAAGTCAGCGCCATCGTCAAATTGTGTGCAAAATTCGGCGTGCCCGTCATTCCTTACGGCACGGGCACGTCACTGGAAGGTCATGTCGCCGCGCTTCATGGTGGCATCTCGATTGACGTCAGCCAAATGACCGAAGTCTTGGCGGTTAATCCGGAGGATTTGGACTGCACGGTGCAAGCCGGCGTGACCCGCAAGCAATTGAACGAATATTTGCGCGACACGGGCCTGTTCTTTCCGGTTGATCCCGGTGCCGATGCCTCGATTGGGGGCATGACGGCCACCCGCGCCAGCGGCACCAACGCGGTCCGCTACGGCACCATGCGCGAGAATGTTCTGTCGTTAACTGTCGTGATGGCCGATGGGCGCGTAATCCGAACCGCGCGCCGCAGTCGAAAATCGGCGGCGGGCTATGATTTAACGCGGCTTTTCGTCGGCTCCGAGGGCACGCTGGGTGTGATCACCGAGATTACGTTGCGCCTTTATGGGATTCCCGAGGCGATCAGTTCCGCCGTATGTTCCTATCCGTCCATTGACGATGCCGTCAATTGCGTGATCGCCACCATACAGATGGGCATTCCGGTCGCGCGGATAGAGTTGCTCGATGCCATTTCAATGGATGGCATCAATAAGTTCTCCAAAATGGACCATCAGGTCGCACCGACCCTGTTCTTTGAATTTCACGGCTCGGTAGCGGGCGTTGAGGAACAGTCGGAAACCGTACAAGCGCTGTCTCAAGAATTTGGCGGCGGCGACTTTGCTTGGGCGACCCTGCCCGAGGACCGCACGCGGTTGTGGCAAGCCCGCCACGACGTCTACTATGCCATGATGGCCATTCGACCAGGCAGCAAGGGCATGGTAACCGATGTCTGTGTGCCGATTTCCCGGTTGGCCGAATGCATTCGCGAGACCGAGGCGGACAACGCCAAAGCATCATTCCCGGCGCCGATCGCCGGCCACGTCGGCGATGGAAATTTTCACGTTGGCTATTTGATCGACCCGGACAGCGAGAATGAAATTGCCGAGGCCGCGGCGCTGCACGACCGGTTGGTTGCCAGGGCACTCGCCATGGACGGCACCTGCACCGGCGAACATGGTGTTGGCTATGGCAAGATCGATTTCCTCATTGCCGAGTTCGGCGAGGGCGTCAGTGTCATGCGGGCGATCAAGCAGGCGCTCGACCCCGACAACATCATGAATCCCGGCAAGATCGTCAGGCTATAAGGTCGCTCGCTCTCTGGACAAGTCGACGTAGGCATGCCACGTCGCGTAGCCGATCAAGGGTAGTGTGATAATTAATCCGACGAAAAACGTCACTAAACCAACAACGGTAAATACCACGATCAGCCCGGCCCACAGCACCATGGGCTGAACGTTGGCGCGCAGTGTTTGCACGCTGTTGGCGATAGCGGAGAACGCCGGCGTGCCGCGATCCAGTATCAATGGCAAAGAAATGGCACCGACCGCAAAAACGATAGTCGCGAAAAGCGCACCAGCAGCCGTGCCCACGACCAACAGCGCGATCGTCTGGAACGACCAGAACGTATCAAGCTGAAAACTGTCGGTCGAAATCGCCAGGCTGCCGAACATCAGGGCGAATATCAGCGTGCCAACACGTAACCACACGAGCAAAAACAGCATCAAAATCATCGCGACGATGCCGATTTGCGTCCCGTGACGACGCCAGGCAAAGAGCGCCAAGGACAATGAAACCGGTTCACCTTGTGCGAGACTGCGGCTGACATCGTACAGGCCGACAGCCAGAAATGGCCCGATTAACAAAAAACCGGCCAGCAGTGGCAGAAACAAATAGCCCCAGCCCTGCCTGAACAAAACCACTGTGAGTAGCACGCTGATCACGGAATACATGGCGCCATAGGTGACGCTGACGGTCGGCGCGCGCCGATAGTCTTGCCAGCCCTTGGCGAGCCATTCCCACGGACTATCGAGCGTGGCACGCGGCGTCGGAAGAGGTTCCGTTGTCCCAACGGAACCGGCTGAAGCGGCAACCATGTCTACACTCCCGTATTTGACGCGTACAACCGCACGACCCAGATGCTTGATCAGGTCTTCTTCAATCGATCAATTGGGCTCAATGCGAACCAGTCTGCCCATACCGAAATCAAACTATCCGATGGGACACACCAGGCCGCCCAAACGCTCGCTCAATTTTACGTTCTCACCATAGTCGACTGGCACCGCGATCAAAGCCGGACCTGTTTGTTTGAAAGCTTGTTCCAGGGCATCCGGAATTTGTCCGACGCCATCGATCGTTCGCCCCCAAATACCGAACGCTTTTGCGAGCACATCGAAATCCGGATTTGTGAACGCCAATGGCGAATGACGACCCTCGAATTGGTTCTGCTGTTTCCATTTGATCAAGCCATATTCGCGATCGACCCACACCATGACCACAATGTTGAGCGAAAGCCTGGCCGCGGTTTCCAGTTCCTGCACATTCATGAGAAAACCGCCGTCGCCGCACAGCGCCAAGACCCGCCGCTCAGGGAACGCCATTTTGGCACCTATGGCGCCTGGCAAAGCGAAGCCCATCGAAGCAAATCCATTTGATATCAAACAGGTGTTTGGCATGTCGCATTGGTAATAGCGGGCCACCCACATCTTGTGGGCGCCGACATCGGATAGCAAAATGTCGTTGGGGCCCATCGCCCGACGAACGTCGTAGATGATTTTCTGCGGCTTGATCGGAAATGAATCGTCGTGCATTTCGGCATCGAAATCGGCGCGCATCGCATCGCGTAGGGGGCCGTGAATGTCGATGTCGAACAAGGGCAGGCGGTCGCCATGATCGCGCTCTAAGGCCGTGTTGATTTGCCACAGCGCATCGGCAATGTCGGCGACGACCTCAACCGCGACCGGGTAGGCTTCATCAATTTCAGCAGGCGTGAAATCGATGTGGATCACCGGCTTGTGCGACTGGCGATTCCAATAGGACGGGCCATACTCAACAATATCGTAGCCGACCGCGATCACCAGATCGGCGTCGTCGATCGCCAGGTTAACCAGATCGCCGCTTTGCAGGCCGATCGTATACAAGCAATGCGGATCGTTGCGGGGCACCGCACCTTTGCCCATGAAAGTGTTCACGACCCCGATGCCGGTGCGTTTTGCCAAACGCTGCAACTGGTGCGCGGCGCGTTTTCGGATCGCGCCGTTGCCGGCCAGGATGATCGGCTTCGTGGCGTTTGTGATCGCCTTGACAGCCTGCTCAACCACCTTGTGATCGGCGGCCGCCCGTCGGGTGCGCGAGACCGGCAGCGGTTGCAATGAAACCTCTGCTTCGGCGAGGTCTTCGGGCAACTCGACCAAGACCGCGCCCGGCTTTTCGGCTTCGGCCAATTTGAACGCCTTGCGCACGATCTCTGGGATGGCGCCCGGGTGTCGGACCGATTGTGCCCATTTCGTGATCGGATCGAACATCGCCACCACGTCCATATGTTGGTGGCTTTCTTTATGTGTGCGAAACGTTCCGGCTTGACCCGTAATGGCAACAACCGGCGCGCGGTCCATATTGGCATCGGCGATGCCAGTCACCAGGTTCGTCGCCCCCGGTCCCAACGTGGCGAGGCAGACGCCAGCCTTGCCGGTCAGCCGGCCATAGGCGTCGGCAATAAACGCTGCGCCCTGTTCGTGGCGACACAGGACAAATGTGATCGGGCTGTCCTCCAACGACATCATGAGATCGGCGTTTTCTTCGCCCGGGACGCCGAAAATATGTGTGACGCCTTCGGCTTCAAGCGCGCGAACAAAAAGATCGGAGGCTTTCATGCGACCCTCCGAACACGCCGCGCGCGTGGTTTGACAGCGACCGCGATAAATCGTTCATCTGGGCAAGACATCGTCATGCAATTGTTTGTATAAGGGGGGCGACGGTCGGGCCCGTTATCGGCCGCGGGGTTGGGGGCATAGGCCGGCCATTGAGCGCTCTTGGGCGTACGCGGGTGGATGGCGATGTTTCGGAGGGCCATTTGCGCAGGCACATAGGATGGCAGTGATACGCAAGGTTGTGGCCGCGCGACCCGTAGTCGGTCGCCGAGACGCGCGAGACCCTAGCCGACGTCGGTTGGGCCATCGAGGGTTGTGCTTCCATCCCGCGCAGGCCGCCGCTTGCCGTCAAGCTCGGCCCTGGCGCGTTCCAACTCTTGCGCGGTTTGATTGCGCTCGGCTTTGGTGCGGCCGTGACGTATCCGGCTTTGCGACGCGCCTTGGGCCTTGCGCCCTTTTTCACACCGCTTGCGATAGTCATTGAGATTGACCACATCTGCCATGATTGGTTCCACGTTGAGTGCTATTTGCGGCCGGTCGCGTCGACTGTCGCTGGTGCCGCCCGCGTTCGACAACGGCATTTGCCAGGGTAGATTAGCCGAACTGGCGCGGTGTGCAACTGGGACCAAGCGTGCAACCGGCGCCAAGCGAACGGCGGGGCGACTGTCTCAGTCTAAGCGCTCGGTCGGGAATGGGCCGCTTGTCGTTCTTTTGCCAGGAAAAACGCTTTGAAAAAACTTCTCTACGGTTTGATTGCTGTCGTCGTTGTTGCGATCGGTGCCGCCTTGATCGTTCCCGGCTTTATTGATTGGAACAAATACAAGCCGGAGATCATTGCGCAAGTTGCCAAGGCCACCGGGCGGACTTTGGCCATCGATGGGTCCATCAATCTGGGCGTATTGCCATCGCCGACTTTGTCAGTGCGGGATGTGCGGCTAAGCAATATCGCCGGCGCCAGCAGCGCCGACATGGTGACCTTGAACGCGCTGGATGTGCGCGTTGCGCTGATGCCCTTGTTGACCGGCGAAGTGCAGGTTGAAAGCGTGACCATTGTCCAGCCCGTGATTGAGTTGGAAAGGCTGCCTGACGGCCGGGTCAACTGGACATTGGCCGCTGAAAGCGGCGCTGATCCGGCGTCGCCGGCGCCGGAAGCACCTGCCGCGTCGGCTGCGAGCGCAGAGACCGGAGGCATACCAATCGCCCTGGATCGGTTCGAAATTGAAGACGGATTGGTCGTTTACCGCGATGGCGTCGGTGGGGTTGTCGAGACTGTATCGGACATTAACGCCGTGGTTTCCGCGTTGTCGTTGCAAGGGCCGTTTAGTATCGATGGTTCCGTCACGGTCCGTGAGTTGCCGCTTCGTCTCAGCGCGTCCATCGGCGAGCTTCGCGGCGGCCAGGCCGTACCGTTGAAGCTCGATGTCGGTGGCGAAGGGGTCAAGGCGAGTGGCGCCGGCAATCTGCAGATGGGCGACGCGCCGACCTTTGTCGGCACGGTGCGTCTTGATGCCGACTCGGTCGGCGCCTTGTTCGCCATGGCCGGTACCGCGACGCAACAGCCGCTCGAAGCACCATTTCAAGCCCAGGCGCCATTCAGCCTGCGCGCCCAGGTCGACTACGCGCCGACGCTGGCCGCCGCCGAGGATATCGAGCTGCGCATCGGCGACGCGGTCGCCGGCGGTCGTGTCGGCGTTGGTTTGGACGATGACCGGCGCGTCGATGCGGCATTGACGGTCAATCGCTTGGATCTGGACGCGTTGCTGGTTCCCGATCCCGGTGCGGCGGAATCCGTGGCGCCAGAGGCGCCATCGCAGACAGTGACGACCGACCCAGACAATCCAGTGATCGACCCGGCCGATCCATCCGGCGAGGCACCTTTGGTGCCGGTCGATATTCGCGGCAGTATCGATCTCGCCGCCGACGCAATCGTTTATCGTGGTCAGATCATCCGCCAAGCTGTCGTCAACATCGGTCTGGTCGGCGGCACGGTCAACGTGCAGCGCATGTCCGCGCTGCTCCCCGGCGGGTCTGACGTGACTGTTTTTGGGACAATCGCCGCCAAAGATGGCGTGCCCCATTTCACCGGCCAAGTCGACGCCGCGTCCGACAATCTACGCGGTTTGCTCGAATGGGTTGATGTCAATGTGGCGGCGGTGCCCGCGGATCGGTTACGCAAAATCGATCTGACCGCGCAAATCGATGGATCATCCCGCGCCGGCCAAGTGACCGACCTGGATCTGCAATTTGATGCGACGCGTGTTGTTGGCGGGATGGCCTATGCCCTACGCGAGCGACCCGGCGTCGGCATGAACCTCCGTATCGATCAACTCAACGCTGATGCCTATTTGCCGCCGATCGCCGCCGCGCCGCCGACGGATCAAGCGGGCCCACCTGCCGGTGATCAAACCGATGGCGAGGTCGACGATGGTGGCGCTGCCCCGCCGCCGCCGGGGGCAGCGTCACGCAATGGCGCACTGGGCGCGTTGGCGGCAGTTGATGCGGACATTGTGATGCGGATCGACCAGCTGACCTATCGCGGCTTACCCATGCGCGATCTGGTCGTCGATGGTTTGCTCCAAAATGGTGCATTGAATTTGCGCGAAGTTGGCGTGGCCGATATTGCCGGGGCGGGCCTGTCCGTGGCTGGATCGTTGACCGATCTTGCGGCGACGCCGCATGTCGACGGCACGGTCCGTTTCGCGACTGACGATATCGCTGGATTTGCACGCGCTTTTCCGGAGTTGGGCGCATTGCCGCCGGCACTGACCGGCGCGGTTGGGCTCGATTTTGCCGCCAAAGGGGGGTTCGACTCGATCGCTGTTGACGGCACCTTGGAAGCGCTGGAGAGCGCCCTCAGCTTGGCCGGCACGGTGTCGGACCCCATGGCCACCCGGGGCTTCGATTTGGAAGCGGAGTTCGAAAATCCAAATTTGGCGAGGTTGCTGGCGGCAGTGTCCGATTTTGACGCCGATGCGGCGCCGCCGGCTTTGGCCGGACCAGTTAACTTAGCGCTCGGCGCGGTTGGTGAGGTTGCCGGTTTTGATCTCAATGCCTCGCTTGGCCTCGCGGACGCCGACCTTAGCGTCGGCGGGCGCTTCGATGAGATTATGAGCGCGGCTAACTTCGATTTGACGGCCAAGTTAGCGCACCCGAATCTGGCAAACCTGTTGGCGTCGTTTTCAGCGCTGGCGGCACCCGACGCGGCGGCCGGATTACAGGACCCCATGAACGTCTCGTTGGTCGCAAAAGGGGCGCTGCGTGGCTTCGACTTTTCGGCCGATATGGCTTTGGCGGATCTGTCTGGCGACTTCAAGGGGCGCATTGATGGGCTGCCGGAGGCGGCAACATACACGATGGACGCCGAGATCGATCACCCCCGATTGACCGAATTGCTGGCCAGCTTTGGCGTCGCAGAGAGTGGCGCAGCGTTTCAGGGGCCGCTGCGTGTCACCGGGCGCGTCGACGGCAACCCGACACTCACTTCGGTTCCGAATTTGACTGTCGCGCTTGGCCAGTCGTCGATTGTCGGCAGTGCATCATTTGCCACCGATGGCGCGCGCCCCAAATTCTCGGCCGATTTTATCGCTGGTGAAATCGTCGCCGAGCATTTCATGGCCCCAGCTGCCGCCGGAACCGAAGGGACGTCGACGGCACCGTCGGTCGACACCGCGACCGCACCCACGGCCGAGGCTGCGACCGAAACGCAGGAACGGTGGTCACGCGACCCAATCGACTTGGCCGCCATGCGCGCTTATGACGCGGACATAAAACTTTCCGCGGATGCGCTGTCGGTGTCTGGCTACCGGTTCGAAAACGCCAACTTGGCGCTGACATTGGTCGACGGCCTGCTCGATGTCAGTCGTCTGACGGGGCAAGCTTTTGACGGTGATATCGATTTGCGCGCCAAGTTGGATGGCCGCGCTGTGCCTGCCATGTCTTTGGCCTTCGATGTCCAAGGTGCCAATATCGAAGCTCTGCTCCAACAGGCCGCCCAGGTCGACAATATCACCGGGATCGTCGATCTAAACGCCAATGTCGAAGGCAGCGGCCGCAGCCAATATGAGCTAGTGTCGTCGTTGACCGGTGGCGGGCGCCTCGGCAACACCGTTCCCGGCATCATTCGCGGTCTTGACCTGCGTGCGTTGTCCGATCAGTTGGACGATCTGGACAAAGTCGGCGATTTTCTGAATCTCGCCAAGATCAGTTTCGACGGTGGCGAAACAGCCTACAGTCAGCTCAGCGGCACGTTTGCCATGCAAGATGGCGTGCTCAATGCGGACGACATGCAGTTGGTGGCCGATGGCGGCAACGGCACCGTTCAAGGATTGGTCAATTTGCCGCGCTGGACGTTAGACCTGGGGGCAATGTTTCAGTTGCCGGATCATCCTGAGGCACCGCCGATAGGGGTCCAGCTCACGGGGCCGATCAATCAGCCCAATCGCGATGTGAAGACTGCAGAAATGGAGCAATATCTTGTTGCCCGGGGCGTCGGCAGCGTGCTGCGCAACCTTGGCGAAGATGAGGACCTTGGCGGTGCCGGCGCATTAATCGAAGAATTAATTGGCGGCGGCGTTTCGGGTCAGGCGCAACCCGCACCGGTGCCACCGGCCGACAATGCGGCACAGCCGGCCGCGCCGCAGGCCGAGCCGGAGCAACCACCGGAGACGGCCGAAGCGCCTGCGCCGACGCTACCCGAACCCGAAGAGGCCTTCCGCAGCATCCTCGACAATCTGCTCAGTCAATAAAGCTATTTGACATCGGCGGCGTCGCCGGTGGATCCGGCGTCGTCGCCGTCGGCGTGTTGACGTTTTCCAAAAGGCGATCCAAGACCCACAGTCTGATCGCGCTCGACAAATTGCCGGTACGATCGTGGTCGATCGTCGCCAGGACTTGCGTGGTGCGCAGGCCATTTGTCTTGCACAGCGCGCGAAACGCGTCCCAAAACGCTGGCTCAAGCGAAATGCTGGTCCTATGACCTTGAATCGACACGGATATTTTTGATACCGAGCGCCGTGCCGCGGTGCTGGCCGGGCGCGTTTGGGGCGCTGGACTGGGGGCCGGGTCGCTCGCGTCGCGGCCGGCAATCGCAGTCCAATCGTGTCCCTGTGATCCGCTCAAAACTGGCCCTCCTTAACTGGTCAAATGACCCTAAACGCCACGTACCCGCAACAAGACTGAGCACCCGACATTGGTCTGAACCTGGTCGCTTGGAATCGGGGTCCAAATACCAAAGGCCATTGAGCAAACATTGGTGCCCATCGTGGCTCTGTCAAACGCCATGCCGTCCGAGATCAAAGAGAACTCCCGGCAACGGGAGCGGGCGGTCGCCGGCCACGGCTCGTGCGTGCACGGGCTAAGTCATAGTCCAACCTGTGCCAAATCACTGTGACAGGGATCAGTAAATCGCATGGAAATCGTAGTGGCCGAGACCTGCCGGACGGTGTCGCCGAGGTTACGAGAGGATTGAAACATTTGCACAAAATTGTATAGACCATGTTATGGTGCGCGCCGTTTGAGGAGGGTGGATGACCCAATTGCGAACATTGTTTCTGGGCGTGTCGGTTTTGGTGGCGCTGTCCGCCCCGGCGTGGGCACAGTGTGGGCCGGCCCCGGCGGTGCCGGACGTCCCACCCGGTGGAACCGCGCAAATCGAGGACATGAAAGAGGCAGCAAAGGCGATCGAAGAATACGCCGAGAAGATGAACGCCTACGCCGATTGCTTGATTGCCGCGGCACAGGACGCGATCGACACACGCAACGCTGTGGTTGAGCAGTGGAATACGCAGACAGAAGAGTTCAACGCCCGTTTGGCCGAGTGAACGAACCGGCGCGTCGCATTAGACCCCGGTGAAGAAGTCGTTCCCTTTGTCGTCGACGACGACAAAAGCCGGAAAGTCTTCGACCTCGATGCGCCAGATTGCCTCCATGCCCAGCTCTGGGTACTCGATACATTCGACATTTTTGATGCAATCTTGAGCGAGCCGGGCACCGGGACCACCGATCGAGCCAAGATAAAAGCCGCCATGGACCCGGCAAGCGTCCGTGACTTGGCGCGACCGATTGCCTTTGGCCAACATCACCATCGAGCCGCCGGCGGCTTGGAACTGGTCGACGTACGAATCCATGCGGCCGGCCGTAGTCGGCCCAAACGACCCGGTTGCATAACCGTCCGGCGTTTTGGCGGGGCCGGCGTAGTAGATGCAATGATCCTTGAAATATTGCGGCAGACCTTCACCGTTGTCCAAGCGCGCCTTCAGCCGGGCATGGGCCGCGTCGCGGGCCACGATCATCGGTCCGGAAACCGACAGTCTCGTCTTGATCGGATAGCGGCTCAGGTTGGCTCGGATTTCGTCCATGGGTTGGCTCAAGTCAATCTTGACGACATCGTGTGCAAGCTGCTCTGGCTCCACATCCGGCAGATATTGTGCGGGATTGGCTTCCAGTTGTTCCAAGAAGACGCCTTCGGGTGTGATTTTGCCCTTGGCCTGTCGATCCGCGGCACATGACACACCGATCCCAATCGGCAGGCTGGCGCCATGGCGTGGCAAACGAATGGCGCGTATGTCATGGCAGAAATACTTACCGCCAAACTGGGCCCCGATGCCGAAATGTCGGGTCAGTTCCAGGATTTGTGATTCCAACTCTGTATCGCGGATCGCGTGGCCATGTGCGTTCCCCGATCGTGGCAGGCCATCCAAATAGCGGCAACTCGCCAGCTTGACCGCCTTGAGATTGAGTTCGGCCGAGGTGCCACCAATGACCACCGACAGATGATATGGCGGGCAGGCCGCGGTGCCGAGCGTCCGCAAGGTCTGGTCGAAGAAACCGAGCAATGACTCCGGGTTCAAGCGCGCCGGCGTCTCTTGAAACAAGAAAGTCTTGTTGGCCGAACCGCCGCCCTTAGCAATGAACAAGAACCGATAGCTGTCGCCGTCGTCGGCGTAGAGTTCAATTTGGGCCGGCAAGTTCGTTTTGGTGTTGACCTCGCGATACATATCGAGCGGCGCCAGCTGGCTATAGCGCAGGTTTGTTTCGGTGAACGTGCGATAGACACCACGCGCAATGGCCGCTTCGTCGGTGCCCCCAGTCCACACGCGCTGTCCTTTTTTGCCGACCACGATCGCGGTACCCGTGTCCTGACACATCGGCAGCACGCCGCCGGCGGCGATATTTGCATTCTTGAGCATCTCATAGGCGACGAACCGGTCGTTGTCAGAAGCTTCCGGATCATCCCAAATGGCGCGCAATTGTTTCAGATGGCCGGGCCGGAGCAGGTGCGAAATGTCTTTGAAGGCTGCAAAGGTCAGATCTGTCAGCGCTTGCGGCGCGACAGTCAGGATCGGCTGGCCATCAAACCGCGCCATACCGATATGGTCGGACGTGAGCAAGCGATAGGTGGTTTCGTCGTCGCCCAGCGGAAACATGTCCTGAAAGACAAAGTCGGTCATTGGCGATGCCGCCTCTCCGCGATTCCCTGGCCCACTGCTCTAGCGTCGGCGAAACGTGTCTAGGGTCACGACGTTTGAATCCCGTGCGGCGTCGGTTTGCCCGGTCGAGCCTGACGGCGACAATTCCGGCCCGGCTGCGTCGACGTCGATACGCCGCATCGCATCGCCGCCGCTGGCACGTGTTTGAAACTGCAGCCCGAAGTTGATTCCCGGATCGACAAAGGCGGTGAGGGCCTCGTAGGGGATGACAATGTGCGCGGGCACCTTCTTAAAACTCAGCATGACCGAAAAATGGCCCGGCTCGACTTTGAGATCCCAAAACTGGTGTTGCAAGACGATCGTCATCTCTTCCGGATATTGCTCGCGTACCGAATCCGGCAGCGACACACCCGGATGGTCGGTTTTGAAAGAGACGTAAAAGTGATGCGGCGGCAACAAGCCTTTGTTTTGCACCTTAAGTAAGGCTTCGCGGACAACACTACGAAGCGCCGATTGAAGCAGTTGTTCGTATCCGATTTGGTCTGTGGCCATGATCGCGGCGCTCGCGCCCTGGATAAGTGAAGCCGATCGACGTGGGACGAGTCGGTGGGGGGCTTCTGTTGCCCGGTGCCCCCCGAAACCGCGCTTACCTAACAAAGTTAAGCAGCAAGAGCCAATTCGTTATCATTGGCAGTTCTAAAAGCGACCCGATAACGGTGGTATCATGCCGAACGAAAACTGCACCTTTATCACGCATGTCGATCCTATTTCGCCCCCTTAAGTCTGACCTCGACCGGATCGTCGCAGCCGGCAATTTTGGTGGAGGCGCCGGGTACCGCCCCCGGGTCCATAACGCTTATTCCGCGCAGCGTTTATCGCCATAGTCGGTTGCCCGACATTCTCAATATAGGCGCCAAGACCGGGTGGTGAAAGTGCCGACGGATGGGGCCCGCGCACAGCGCTCAATGAAGACCGCCAAAATCAATCTAAAATATTGAAACTTATTGGTTCATACACGATTTGCGGGCATGGTGATGGTGACCCCATTGGGCCTGGTTTGCGGCACCCGGTCGCGATATTCTAGCCCCCATGCCCAACTCACGATCAAATTCGGATCGCCTGGCGCCGGCGCAGCAGGCGGAAATTGCCGACCAGCGTGCGCAGAGTCATCGGACCCGGCGCGTCACCGTGCCTGCTTTGGAAGAGGTTCTTTATGAGCCGTTGCCGGTACTCGACCACGGATTTGTTCGTGTGGTCGATTATATGGGCGATGACGGATCGATCGTGCAGGCGGCGCGGGTCTCCTATGGCCGAGGAACGCGCGCAGTGCGTGATGATCGGGGTCTGATCAATTACTTGATGCGCCACCGGCACACGACGCCGTTTGAGATGTGTGAGATCAAGTACCACGTCAAACTCCCGATCTTTGTCGCGCGCCAGTGGATTCGCCACCGCACGGCCAACGTCAACGAATATTCGGCACGCTATTCGGTGCTCGACAAGGAGTTCTATGTACCGGCCCCGGCGCATCTTGCGGCGCAATCGCAAACCAACCGACAGGGTCGTGGGGATGTCTTGGAAGGCGCCGAGGCGGAACGTGTGCTGACCTTGCTGACCAGCGACGCCGAGCGGGCCCACGACCACTATGTGGAAATGCTGAACGCGGATGATTCTGGCACCCAGTTGGATCCGCAGCGTCGCGGTTTGGCGCGTGAGTTGGCGCGGATGAACCTATCGCTCAATTTCTACACGCAGTGGTATTGGAAAATCGATTTGCTCAACCTGTTGCATTTTTTGAGCTTGCGCGCGGACAGCCATGCCCAATACGAGATCCGTGCTTATGCCGAAGTGATGCTGGACACGGTCAAACGTTGGGTTCCAGCCGGACACGCCGCGTTTGTCGAGTATCGAGCCAATTCTGCCAACCTGTCGGCGACGGCCATCAAGGTTGTGCGACGCATGCTGGACGGCGACGTGGTCCGCCAAGCGGACAGCGGCTTGAGTCCCCGCGAATGGCGCGAGCTCATGGCCGTGTTGGGTCGGTCGTAATTGCCGGGGGATGCGGATTTTTTGCCGGCTTATCTGATAAATCGTGGTTTTTCAATAATTTAATAGACGAAAAGGTTGGTACGTCTCTTGCTTGTCAGGAAGTGCGGCGCTGTCGCCGCATGCCATCATTGTCGGGGACGCATTTATGATTACGCTTCAAGACCTCAAACTGATGCCGCGCCGCACATTGTCGGAGTTGTTGGGCCCGATGTTCAGTTTTACTTTGTCGAACGGACCGGTTCAGGAACGGGAAATGGTTGTCGACGCCATTTGCGACACACTGCTGAAGGACTCCGGTGGTGCGCGGGCGCCAACCCCCAAAGGCACAAAGAAAGACAAATAGGTCGGTCGGCTCGAGGCGGGAACTTGGTGGGACCAAGTCGGTGCGACCGTTAACGCGGCGCGCCGGTTGGTTTCACAATACGGCGATCACGCCAGGCGCAGTCCGCGAACGCGGTTGCATCCGCGCCAGCTTGTCCACACATTGGGAAATTGACTTGTTGCCGAGTGCATTGCGCGCGCGTTCGGGCGGGCGCGGCCGCCGTCTTGATTGTCCACGGGGTGGCACCTACGGCGACAGGTTCAAGAAAAGATGGGCAATTTGAGGACGAGGTGCCGTGAGATGAACTTAAAGACTGTATCCCGATTGGGCTTGGTGGTGCCGTTGGTCACCTTATTTGCGGGGGCGGGTGCGGCCATGCCCCTGGAACAGAATTACTACTCCGCACCTGGCGTTACCGCCGACGGACGCCTGGATATTCAAGAGATCCTGGACAATGCGACGGAAATGGAAATGCGCCTAAGCCAGCAGCTTTTGGTGCTGCAGGATCAGATCGACAGATTGGTCGACGAGGTCGACGCCATCAAGGCAACGCTGGCTGAGCGACAATAGACGGGCCGAGGCTGCCGTCGCGGCTATTCAACGACGATCTTTGGCGGCGGCCGCGTGCCGCCGCCGATTTTTTTTGCCACGGTCGCGGCAATCTCGTGAAAGGCCTTGGCCTCTGCACTTTCAGGTGCCGAAACCACGATGGGTCGGCCGCCGTCCGACGCCTCCCGGATGTCGATATGCAGGGGCACTTCGCCAAGGAAATCGACACCGAGTTTCATCGCGGTATCACGGGCTCCACCGTGGCCAAAAATATCCGAACGACCGGCGCAGTGGGGGCAAACGAAGTAGCTCATATTCTCGATGATGCCGAGCACCGGCACGTCGACACGGCGAAACATGTTCAGACCCTTGCGCGCATCCAACAGGGCAATGTCCTGTGGTGTCGACACGATCACCGCGCCGGCCAGAGGCACGCGCTGTGCCATGGTCAACTGCGCGTCGCCGGTGCCCGGCGGCATGTCGACCACCAAGATATCCAAGGCCCCCCAACGCACATCGCGCATCATCTGTTCCAGCGCGCCTTGAACCATAGGTCCGCGCCAGATCATCGGGGTTTCTTCATCGATCAGGAAACCCATCGACATGCACTTGATGCCGTAGCCTTCCATTGGTTCAACAATTTTGCCGTCGGCCGAATGTGGTCGGCCGCCGATGCCCATCATGCGCGGCAAGGACGGCCCATAAATGTCTGCGTCCAAGAGGCCCACTGCGGCGCCGTTGGCGGCCAGCCCCAGCGCCAGGTTGACCGCCACTGTCGATTTGCCGACGCCGCCCTTGCCACTGGCAACGGCAATAATCGCGCCGACATCGGGCAGAATTGGCCGTTCATGGTGGCCCGTGTCTCCATGCTCAGCATGGCTATGCCCCGCATGGCCCGCGTCGGCATGTGCGTCGCCGGCGGTTCGCTCCGCGGTCAGCACGGCCGTCACGGATGTCACCCCACGCAGCTCAAACACGGCTCGTTCGCAAGCTTGGCGAAGGGGTTCCATTTTTTCGGCCAAGGCCGGTTCGATTTCGATTGCAAATCCGACGTTGCCATCCTTGATGACAATTTCCGAAATCATGCCGAGGGTGACCACGTCATGGTTCCGGGTGGGGTCCTTGACTTCGCTGAGCGCATCGAGGACTTGATTTTCGGTGATTCCTGCCATGCTTGAATCCAACCGCCTTGTGCCAATATCGTGCCGTAACGACGCAGCCTGTGGAGGCGGTCGACAACGGGGTGGTCGGTGGTATAGGACATGCGTCGATGTTGGGCAAACGGATGACTGCCCGACGGCACTTTACGGGTCGTCGTTTCGAAAGGCCACAATTTGAGACAAGCGCCATGGGTCGGGCGGCGTCGGGTGCTGCGTCCGACGGCGCATGTCCCGGCCGGATTGGCGGCGTTTCTGGGGTCATGTGACCACAACCAGTTGGAGGTAACGAAGTCATGCCTTGGAGCAATCAGGGCGGCGGACCATGGGGGCCACGCGGTGGCAGCAATGGCCCGTGGGGACGAGGACCGAGCGGTGGCGGGTCACAGGGACCGGATCTTGAGGACATCCTGCGCCGCGGCCAAGATCGGATGCGCACAATTCTGCCCGGCAATATGGGGGGGCGTCGGTTGTTCTTGGCGATCTTGGCGATTGTGGCGATCTGGCTGTCCAGCGGGTTCTATACGGTCGCGGCCAACGAGCAAGGCGTCGTGTTGCGATTCGGCGAATATGTCAAGACCACCCAGCCTGGCCTCAATTATCATTTGCCGTGGCCGATAGAGCGCAACGAGAACGTGTTGGTCGAAGCGATTCGTCGCGTCGAAATTGGCTTTCGCAGCGGCGGCCAGGGCTCAGGGCGTGCCGTTCAAAATATCGATAACGAAAGTTTGATGCTGACCGGCGACGAAAACATCATCGATATCAACTTTGTCGCGCAGTGGAACGTGAAAGATGCGGCGGCCTACGCGTTCAATGTGCGGAATCCCGAGCAAACGGTCATGGATGCCGCGATGAGCGCGATGCGCGAAGTGATCGGTCATACACGCATTGCCGAAGCTCTTGCCGAAGGCCGCCGAGAGGTGGCCAGTCAAACCGAAGAGCTGTTGCAGGCTGTATTGGACGAATACAGTACCGGCATACACATTACCCAAGTCAATCTACAACGCGCCGATCCACCACAGGCGGTGATCGATGACTACCGCGACGTACAGCGCGCGCGCGCGGATATGGAGCGCCTGATCAACGAAGCAAAGGCGTATCAAAATCGGGTCGTTCCCGAGGCCAACGGTCGAGCCGCCCAACTTCGACAAGAGGCTCAAGCCTATAAAGAACAAGTGGTCGCGCGCGCCGATGGTGCTGCGCAACGTTTCGATTCCGTCTATGCGCAATATCGCAATGCCAAGGATGTAACCCGGCAACGCATCTATTTGGAAACGATGGAAGGCGTGTTCCGAGACATGGAAAAGGTGATCATCGATTCGAGCGACGGCTCTTCGGGTGTGGTGCCCTATCTGCCCTTGCCCGAGCTTCAGAAGCGTGTTCGGCAATCGTCACAGAGCCAGGGTGCTGAGGCGGGTGTCCAATGAACCGTCGCATCAGCGTGATTCTGGGCGTCGCGGGCGTTGTCGGCGTGATCCTGGTCCTCAGTTCCATTTTCTATGTCGATCAGCGCGAACAAGCGTTGGTCATCCAATTTGGGCAACCGCGGCGCGTGGTCCAAGAACCGGGACTAAATTTCAAGGTCCCATTTATTCAAGACGTTTTGCGGTTTGACAAACGTTTGCTTGACTATGACAACCCCGCCGAGGAAGTCATCGCCGCCGACCGCAAGCGCTTGGTCGTCGACGCGTTTTCGCGCTACAACATCGTTGATCCGTTGCGCTACTATCAAACCGTGCGCAACGAGATTGGCTTGCGCGACCGTCTCGGTTCGATCATGGATGCCAATTTGCGCGAAGTCCTGGGTACAGTGCCGCTGCGTGCCTTGGTGTCGGACGAACGGGCCAACTTGATGCGGCGCATTACCGAGAATGTAAGCCTGCAAGCTCAAAGATTCGGCATCGCGGTCAAGGATGTGCGCATCAAGCGTGCCGATTTGCCGCCTGAAAACTCCGAGGCGATCTATGGTCGCATGCAAGCGGAACGGAAACAGGAAGCCGCCGAACTGCGCGCCAAGGGCGCCGAGGAGGCCGCCAAGATTCGAGCCGAGGCCGATAAGGACAAGGTCGTCATCATCGCCGAGGCTGAGCGTGACGCACATATCTTGCGTGGCGAAGGCGAATCGGAAATGAACCGAATCTTCGCCGAATCATTCGGCAAGGATCCGGACTTTTTCGCATTTTACCGATCCATGCAGGCCTATCAGGAGGCGCTTGGCAGCGACGACACCACAATGGTCCTGTCGCCGGACAGTCAGTTTTTCAGGTACTTTGGTACCACATTGCCAGATCGCGAGACCCCGTGATCGTGTATGTCGTCACTGGCCCATGATCCCGCCCGGCCGGGTCGCCAGGCCGTGTGCGTCGAGACAGGGACCGCAGCGTGAGTGATCTGTTGACCGGGTTGGCCATGGTTTTGGTCATCGAGGGCTTGGTCTACGCCGTATTTCCGACCCAAATGCAGCGCATGATGGAGATGGCGCGGGCGTTGCCGCCGGCCTCGTTGCGCAACGCCGGTCTCGGTGCGGCGATTACCGGCGTCGCTTTGGTGTGGCTGATTCGTGGCTGATCGGCGACAGCGTGGCGCTTTGATGACCATGTCGGGCCGGTCGCATGTCCATCGAGAGGTCGGACGCCCCCAGTAAGTTGCGCTCTGGGCCTGCTTGAAATGGCCATGGGACCGATCTACCTTTAGGCGGACTGGCCAGACGCCGCGGCGCCGTCGGCGGAGAGGCGCCGTTTCACGGAGTGAGACCAATCGGTCAGGCGATATGCGACTTCCATGCGTTCCAGGGTCTGGTGCGTAAAGCGGGTTTAGCCGGCGAAAGGGCCGGCGCGAAAAATTGAGGATGTTTCCACGATGACATCGGCGACTGACGCTGCACGCGTCGAACGGGCGAGTCTGGTCAGCATGACTATTCGGGCGAGCCGACGAACTGTAGGCGCGGCGGCTGCGGTGACGTTTGCCGCGACGATATTGTCGCTGTCGGCGGCTGCACAGCAATCGGGGCCGCCCGATTTTGCGGAGTTGGCCGAACGGCTTAACCCGGCAGTGGTCAATATATCAACGTCGCAGGCGCGCGGCGGGCGTGGCGCACCGTTCCCGCAATTTCCCCCCGGCTCGCCGTTTGAAGAGTTCTTCAAAGACTTCTTTGACCGACAGGGTGAAGCACCGGAAGATGAAGAGGAAGAGCGACCTTCGCCGCGCTCGACGTCGCTCGGTTCCGGCTTCGTGATCGATGCCTCGGGCTTCATCGTTACAAACAACCACGTAATCGCCGATGCGGACGCGATCACCGTGACATTCTCCGATGACACCACGCTGGACGCTGATGTGGTCGGTCGCGATCCGAAGACCGACGTGGCCATACTGAAGGTTGAAAGCGAACAACCGCTCACAGCGGTTGAATGGGGCGATTCGGATTCGGCGCGGGTCGGGCACTGGGTGCTTGCCATTGGGAATCCGTTCGGGCTTGGCAACACAGTGACTGCGGGTATCATCTCGGCGCTGGCCCGGGATATCAACGCCGGGCCCTTTGACGATTTCTTGCAGACCGACGCGGCCATTAATCGCGGCAATTCCGGTGGCCCCCTGTTCGATATGGATGGCAAAGTGATCGGCATTAACACCGCGATCTACTCGCCGTCGGGCGGCAGTGTCGGGGTGGGATTTTCGGTTCCTTCGAATCTGGCCGCCAATGTCGCCTATCAACTGCGCGAATTCGGCGAGACCCGGCGCGGTTGGCTCGGCGTGCGTATTCAAACGGTTACCGAAGATCTGGCCGAAAGCCTCGGGCTCAACGCGGCGCGCGGCGCGTTGGTCGCCAGTATCACCGAAGGCAGCCCCGCGGAGGACGCCGGATTGATGGTTGGCGACGTGGTGTTGTCGTTCGACGGCAAAGATGTGGCGGCGATGCGGCGCTTGCCGCGAATTGTTGCCGAGACACGAATCGGCAAGAGCGTCGCTGTCGAGGTTTGGCGCGACGGTCGCACGATCACCAAATCGGTTGTGGTCGGCAAGCTCGATGAGTCGGAGCCGGTCCTGGCGTCGGCGCGAACCCGTCCGGACGAGCCGCTGACCGAAGAGATCCCGTCGCTGGGTCTAACGCTGTCAACGATCACCTCGGAACTGCGCGAGCAGTATGAGTTGGCGCCTGAGGCGCATGGCGTGATGGTCGTGAAAGTCGACGGCGCCAGCTTGGCCGCCGAAAAAGGAATACGGCCGGGCGATTTGATCGTCGAGGTTGGCCAGGAAGAAGTCCAGGACCCGTCGGACGTCGCCGCCAAGATCAAGGCGCAGCAGGCCGAGAGTAAGTCCACAGTTTTGTTGCTGCTCGACCGCAAAGGCGATTTACAATTTGTCGCGGTGCGCTTGTCCGATAGCTAAGCGCGTCTTCGACATATGCGGAGACAACTGGCCGCGATGCTCACAGTTGGCATCGCCGGCCAGATGGCATCGGTGCGATTCACACCGGATCCCGATGCCACTGACGCGGGATCAAAGCACGAACTCATCGCGGCGATAGCCTTGGATATATAGCAATCCGGTCAGGTCCCCGTGATCGATGGTCACCGGCGCCTGCGCGGTAACCACGGGTTTGGCATGATACGCGACGCCGAGGCCCGCGACTTGGAGCATGCCAAGATCATTGGCGCCATCGCCGACCGCCAGGGTGGCTGAAAGGGGCACACGCTGGGCAATGGCCAGTTTTTCCAGCGCCACCTGCTTGCCGTCGCGGTTGATGATTGGTTCCATGACACGCCCGGTCAGCTGGCCACCGCGGATTTCCAACTGATTGCCCTGGGCATGGTGAAAGCCGGCCATTTGCCGAACGGCGTCGGTAAATGCGGTAAAGCCGCCTGAAATCAACGCCGTGTAGGCGCCATCGGCGCGCATGGTCCGGACCAATGTGGCAGCGCCGGGATTCAGATGGATCTCGGTTTCGATCACCCGCCGCAACGCGGTCTCCGGCAATCCATAGAGCATCGCGGCGCGGGCGCGAAGAGCTTCCGCAAAACCGATTTCACCGTTCATGGCGCGATCGGTAATTCGACCGACTTCGTCCTTGACACCGGCGAGCGCCGCCAACGCGTCGACCGTTTCGATACTGATCACGGTCGAATCCATATCCGCAACCAGCAGCCGTTTGCGTCGACCCCGCTCAGGTTGTATCACCAGGTCGATCGGCGCGTCGCCCAGTGTCGTCCGCAACTCGGTGCCCAGATCAGCCGGGATCGGACGATCCACGGGAATGTCGCAGGCGATGTCGTCGGCTAGCCATGTGGGCAGGCCGGGTTGCGCGCCCCGGTCGCGGAGCACGTTTCCCAATCGATCGACGATAGCGGTGCCGAGTGCGGCCAACATCGGATCCGAGATCAGCGTGACAATGACGCTCATGAAAATCAATTCGCCGTCGAGGTTTGTGGGATGAGCGGGTGCAAAGCCATCATTGTGGTCGCCGGGCCGACGGCGACCGGCAAGTCGAAGCTCGCCATGGACCTCGCTCTGCGCATCAATGGCGCGGTTATAAACGCCGACAGCATGCAGGTCTATCGCGATCTGAGAGTGCTGACGGCACGGCCCAGCAGGACCGAAATGGCGGGTGTGCCGCACCATCTTTACGGCATTTTGTCGGCGACCGAACCATGTTCGGCCGCCCGATGGCGCGATCTGGCCGAAGGTCAGCTGGCAAGCTGCATCGACCGGGGACAAGTGCCCATATTGGTTGGCGGTACCGGATTGTATTTGCGCGCCTTGCTGGACGGGTTGGCCCCGGTTCCAGACGTGCCGAGGTCGACCCGTGTCGAGGCTGAACGATTGTTCGACACCATCGGCGCGACCGCATTTCACGACCAGCTTCGAAGTCGCGATCCAAAAATGGCCGGACGGCTGAAGCCACGCGACCGGCAACGTTTGATCCGGGCCTGGGAAGTTGTAACCGCGACCGGTCGGTCATTGGCGGATTGGCAAACACTGCCACATTCACCGCCTTATCCGGCACCACATTTCAAAATCGTTTTGCGCCTCGAGCGGACGGCGCTTTACGAAGCCTGCGATCGACGATTTGAAACGATGATGGCGGCCGGCGCCTTGGATGAAGTGCGTGCGCTGGAGCGCCGCGGCTTGGATCCGCGATTGCCCGCGATGAAGGCACTGGGCGTGCCGTCCTTGCGCCGGCATTTGCACGGCGCCATTGATCTGGAAACGGCCGTCAACCGCGCCAAACGCGCCACCCGGCATTATGCCAAACGGCAAACCACATGGTTTCGTCATCAAATGAATGCGGAGTTGGTGCTGTCAGATATAGACGACGACAATGTCCATGTGGCGGTTGACGCAAGCCGGAGCTTTCTGGCTCGTGAGCGCACGGCGAAATGACTGGTTCGACTCGACCGCCGCAAGCGTTATAAGAGACGTACTATGGAATACGCGATCGCCCCGCTGCGCCCCGGCGGCGGGGCAGATTGTGCTGGCGGAGGCGGTGATGCAGCTTAGCGGCGGCGAAATTGTGGTGAAGGCCCTGACCGACTTGGGTGTCGACGTGGTTTTCGGCTATCCGGGCGGCGCGGTCTTGCCGATCTATGACGCCATTTTTCGGCAAAATGCGCTGCGACATGTCTTGGTGCGGCACGAACAAGCGGCGGTGCATGCCGCTGAGGGCTATGCGCGATCGACTGGAAGAGTCGGCGCGGTGTTGGTCACGTCGGGGCCGGGCGCGACCAACGCCGTGACGGGGCTGGCCGACGCGTTGATGGATTCCGTACCGATTGTTTGTTTGACGGGGCAGGTGCCGACCCACCTGATCGGCAATGATGCTTTTCAAGAAGCCGACACCGTCGGCATTACGCGGCCATGTACAAAGCACAATTACTTGGTCAAGGACGTCGCCGACTTGGCTTCGATCATGGCCGAAGCCTTTTATGTGGCGCGCAGTGGCCGGCCCGGTCCGGTGGTTGTGGACCTGCCCAAAGACGTCTTGAATGCAGCGATCGATTACACACCAGCCAGCGAGGTGGCACACAAGTCCTACCGCCCGATAACCCGTGCGCCCGAAGCTGATATCGCGACTGCCATGCGCCTTTTGGCCGGCGCACGCAAGCCGATCATTTATGCCGGCGGTGGTGTGATCAACTCGGGCGACGCCGCATCCGAGGCTTTGGCGTCGCTGGCCAAGGCGACCGGATTTCCGGTCACAAACACATTGATGGGCCTGGGTTGTTTCCCTGGCAGCGACAGTCAGTTTTTGGGCATGCTGGGCATGCACGGCACGTATGAAGCCAATATGTGCATGCACCAATGCGACGTGATGCTGGCCGTTGGGGCGCGTTTCGACGACCGGGTAACGGGGCGGCTGAGCGACTTTTCGCCCAATTCAAAAAAGATTCAGATCGACATCGATCCGTCGTCCGTGAACAAGAATGTTCGCGTTGATTTGCCGTTGATCGGCGACGTCGCAACGGTGCTGAAGGACTTGCTCGCGGCTTGGAAGGACGTCAAATCGAACCTCGATCGCGAGGCGATCACCGACTGGTGGCGCCAAATTGATGAATGGCGCAGCGTCGACAGTTTGGCGTTCAAGCCATCGAATGGCGTGATCAAGCCACAACAAGCGTTGCAACGGCTGAATGCGTTGACCCGCGACCGTGATGTGTTTTTCACCACCGAAGTGGGGCAGCATCAAATGTGGGCAGCCCAATTCTTAACCATGGATCGGCCGCGGCGCTGGATGACCTCGGGCGGGCTCGGCACCATGGGCTATGGGTTTCCGGCCGCCGTTGGCGTGCAGACAGCGCACCCGGACAGCCTGGTGATCGATATCTCGGGCGAGGCGTCGTTTCTTATGAACATGCAGGAATTGTCGACCGTCGCGCAGTATCGCCTGCCAGTCAAAGTGTTCATTCTCAACAACGAATATATGGGCATGGTCCGTCAGTGGCAGGAGTTTTTCCATGGCGGTCGCTATGCGGAGAGCTACACGGATTCATTGCCGGACTTCGTGAAGTTGGCCGAATGCTACGGCATGCTGGGGTTGCGTGCCACGAAGCCCGATGACATCGGCTCGGTTATCCAGCAGATGATTGACCATCCGGGCCCGGTGATCGCCGACATCATGGTCGAGAAACAAGAGAACGTGTATCCGATGATCCCGGCCGGCGCGGCGCACCACGAAATGAAGCTCAACTCCGACGACCATGTGCCGACCCGCACCGAGGAAGGCATGGTGCTTGTCTAGAGCCGTGTCCGACAATGTAGGCGCCCGCCGGTCGCGAACCCGCAGGGCCGGGCGCCTTTTCGCCAATCTTGGCGTCCCTGTCCTTGGCCGTATTCCCGATACGCCCCGCGCACAGCGACTTGATCTTGGCAAAAATTCGCGCCGGCAGAATGGTCCAATATCGTCGGATACTGCTCTAGGGGCTTGAAGCGCGACGCTACTGGTTCAGGCTGCGGATAGCCCGCGCTCGCTCGGCGTGGGTGGCGCCTTCTGATTTGCGGCCGATCCGCGCGAGCACGGCGGCGTAGTTGTCGAGTGCCCGGGCGACCAATGGATGGTTGGGGCCGAACGCGGCCTCGCGGATCCGGATAACGCGTAGCCGCAATGGCTCAGCGTCATCCAGTTTTTGTTGGCTTTCATATAGAAAGGCGAGATTACCGAGCGCGGTCGCGACATCGGGGTGTCTCTTGCCGAGCGCGTTCTCCAGGATCTTAAGCGCCCGGCGCTGCAGCGGTACGGCGTCTTCGAAGACCCCTTCATGGGCGTAGATCAGCGCCAGATTGCTCAACGAGCGGGCGATCGCCGGGTGGCGTGAATCCAACGAAGATTCCCAAATCGCGACCGCGCGCATCAACAAGATCTCGGCATCCTCCAACCGTTCCTGTGACATATAAAGCTCAGCCAAGCTGCTCAAGGTGCCAGCAATTGCGGGAGCTTCTGGCCCAAACGTCGTTTCCAAAACGGCAATCGCCTGGCCGTGCATTTGTTCAGCCGCTTCAAGGTCGCCTGCGTCGCGATAGAGCAAGCCCAAATTGCGCAAGGTCATGGCAACATCGGGATGGTCATTGCCCAGAGCTGCCCGCTTGGCCTCAAGCGACCTTTGATAAAACGCTTCGGCCCGATCGAAATCGCGTTTGTTGTGATACAGGCTGGCCAGACTGCCCAAGATCCGCGCGGTGGTCGGTGTTTCGGTCGAATCGTGGCGGCGCAGAATGAACAACGCGCGCAGATAGTACGGCTCGGCCTCGTCAAACCGCCGCTGATTGTGCAGCAATATGGCGAGTTCGTTGAGCAAATCCGCGACCTGCTCGTTGTTTGCGCCCGCTTCTTGCTGTTGCAGTGACAGCGCCTCGCGCAGCAGCGGTTCCGCCTCGGCGTAGCGGTCGAGCACGCGGTAAAGGCGGCCCAGCTCGGTCAATGCCAGGACTTGACCCGCCGATCGCGTGGACTCCGCATCTCTACGGATTTTGACCGCGCGCTTCAGCCGCACTTCGGCCTGATCGTACCAACCGCGATTGCGCTGGATGCCGCCTAAAGCGACCAGTGTATCGGCGACCATGGCATGGTTTTGCCCGAGCGTGTCTTCCCGGATGACAAGCGCCGTGCCCATCGCCGAAACGGCATCATCGTAGGCGCCACGCAAGGCCAGAATGTCGGCCAAAGCATGGTGGCTGCTGGCGACGGCCAAATGCTGACTGCCGAGCGCCGCTTCATTGGCGATGGCCGCTTCGCGCGCCATTTGCAGCGCCGTTTCCAGATCGCCGGTTGCGATCATCTCTTGGACCGCAACATTCCGCTTCTCCGCCGCAGCTGCTTGGTCCTGGGCGGTGACTTGCTCTTGAGGCGCGGTCTGGGTCTGCTCTTGGGCCCGAATTTCGCCGCCACCCGGCCCCGGCCCAACCAACACTAGACCGAACGCTATGATCGCGACGGCACGGTCCAAATTACGCATGGGTTAGAACTCCATATCGACCACGGTAGCACACGGCGCGCGGGAAGTGCACGCCGGCGGCCGATTGCTTTACAAGCGAACACATTTGGGGGACAGTGCCGCGCCGCAATAAGACGGCCGTGTGTGCGGAGCCGTCGCGCGCGAGAATTATTTGCCGTGTTGGCACAAAGATCAGCTGAGGACGAGTGTGAGCGAAGTCCAAACCCATACGATCGCGTGTTTGGTCGACAATGAGTTCGGTGTTCTCGCACGCGTGGTCGGACTGTTCTCTGGACGGGGTTACAATATCGAGAGCCTGACCGTCGCCGAGGTTGACGCGACCAACCGCTTGTCGCGGATCAACTTGGTGACGTCTGGCACGCCGATGGTGATCGAGCAAATCAAGGCGCAGCTGGATCGATTGGTGCCCGTGCGTGAAGTTGTCGATTTGACCGAGGCGGGACCCCATGTCTCACGCGAATTGGCACTGATCAAAGTCGCTGCGGTTGGCGAAAAACGTGTCGAGAGTCTGCGTATCGCCGATGTGTTTCGGGCGCGCGTGGTGGATAGCACCAATGAGTCTTTTGTCTTTGAGATTACGGGCACGACAGACAAGTTGGACGCCTTTATTCGGTTGATGGAACCGTTGGGTCTGACCGAGGTCGCGCGGACCGGCGTGGCGGCGATGGCGCGCGGCGCGCAAGGTCTGTGACCGGCACCATTGGCGACGCGGCGGCAGTAACGGATCAAAAATCAAAAAAGCCGGTTCGCATGGCCGAGCCTGGGTGAGGAGGGGATAGCAAATGCGTGTTTACTATGATCGCGACGCGGACGTGAATCTGATCAAATCAAAAAAAGTCGCGGTGGTCGGCTATGGCAGTCAAGGACATGCCCACGCCGCCAACATGCGCGACAGCGGCGTCGGCGACCTTGCGATCGGGCTGCGCGAAGGATCCGGTAGCGCCGCCAAGGCCGACGCTGCCAACTTCAAGGTCATGAGCGTACCGGAGGTCGCGCGCTGGGCGGATGTTGTGATGATGGCCACGCCGGACGAGATTCAAGGCCAGCTTTATCGCGATGAGTTGCGCGGCAATCTGAAAGACGGCGCGGCGATCGCGTTTGCTCATGGCCTGAATATTCATTTTGGTTTGATCGAACCGCGATCCGACTTGGATGTGTTCATGGTTGCACCCAAAGGTCCGGGCCACACGGTGCGCAGTGAATATGTGCGTGGCGGCGGCGTGCCGTGCCTGATCGCGGTTCATCAAAATTCATCGGGCAATGCGCAGGAAATTGGATTGTCCTATGCGTCGGCGATCGGTGGCGGCCGCGCCGGGATCATTGAAACGACGTTCAAGGAAGAATGCGAGACCGACTTGTTTGGCGAACAGGTTGTGCTGTGCGGTGGCCTCACGTCATTGATCCAGGCCGGCTTCGAAACTTTGGTGGAGGCCGGCTACGCACCCGAAATGGCGTACTTCGAGTGCCTGCACGAAGTGAAATTGATTGTCGATCTGATCTATGAGGGGGGTATCGCCAATATGCGCTATTCCATCTCCAACACGGCGGAATATGGCGACTATTGCAGTGGTCCGCGGGTGATCGACGATCATGTCCGGGCTGAGATGAAACGCATTTTGGACGACATTCAAAGCGGTCGTTTCACGCGCGATTGGATGCTCGAATGTCAGGCCAATCAGCCCAGTTTTAAGGCTTTGCGCCGGCGCAGTGGCAAACACCAAATCGAAGAAGTTGGGGAAAAACTGCGCGCCATGATGCCGTGGATCAAGGAGCAAGCGCTGGTCGATAAGTCAAAAAATTAGTCTCACAGCGCCAGCCGGCGGAACGAGAGTCTTGATCGAACCAGGCGAATGGGCTTAAAGATGGTGTGCGCAGGTCGCGACATGGCTTGGCCGGCGCAATTGCGGCTAACGGTCCGTTAACCGAGACCGCGAAAGAATCGGTTTGTGATGTACGAGGCGATGCCTTCGAAATATGGGACCCGGCGGGCGGTCTTGAATCGCCCGGTGGTGATGCGCGCTTCGCGCCACCTCGCGCGTCTCCTCGCAACCGACAACGATGGCCTGCGGCTTATTGGCCCCTGAGCGACCAGAATAGGGCTTGCGCTCAGGGGATTTGCCCGCACCGACGTGTTGCAACCATCGTTGAATTGAAAAGTACCATGAGCCAATCAAATACCGCGCCAAAGCGCTCGGCGGGTTCCGCACCGACGGAGCGCGTCACGATCTTTGACACGACCATGCGCGACGGCGAGCAATCGCCGGGTGCGTCGATGACCCTCGAAGAGAAAATCGAGATCGCGAAAGTCCTTGAGGAGATGGGCGTTGACGTCATCGAGGCGGGCTTTGCCATCGCGTCCAAGGGCGATTTCGAAGCGATCAGCGAGATCGCCAAGGTGGTCACCGAATCGGTGGTGTGTAGTTTGGCCCGTGCCGGCGCGAAGGATATCGACCGTGCCGCCGCGGCGCTCAAGGATGCCCGTCGCAAACGCATCCACACCTTCATCTCGACTAGCCCGCTGCATATGAAGCATAAATTGCAGATGAGCCCGGAGGCGGTTCATGAAGCGGTGGTCGCCAGCGTCACGCAGGCGCGCAATCTGTGCGATGATGTGGAATGGAGCCCCGAAGACGGCACCCGGACGGAGCATGATTTCCTGTGCCGTACGGTGGAAAGCGCGATCAAGGCCGGGGCCCGCACGATCAACATTCCCGATACGGTCGGCTACACCATGCCGGACGAGTTTACGGCGCTGATCGAAATGCTGCGCAACCGCGTGCCCAATATCGACAAAGCCGTGATCTCGGTCCACTGCCACAATGATTTGGGATTGGCGGTGGCCAACTCGTTGGCCGCGGTCAAAGCCGGCGCCCGGCAAATCGAATGCACGGTCAATGGTCTCGGCGAGCGCGCTGGCAATGCCGCCATGGAAGAGATCGTCATGGCGATGCGCACCCGCCACGATTTGATGCCGTTCGATACCGGTGTGCGAACCGAGCACATCATGCGCGCGTCTCGGTTGGTCTCGGCTGTCACCGGTTTTGTCGTGCAGCCGAACAAAGCGATAGTCGGCGCCAATGCGTTCGCCCACGAGTCGGGCATCCATCAGGACGGCATGCTGAAGCACGCCGGGACCTATGAAATCATGACGCCCGAATCGGTGGGACTTAGCCAGTCAACCCTTGTTATGGGCAAGCATTCGGGCCGCCACGCCTTTCGGACCAAGCTGCGCGAGTTGGGTTACGAGCTCGGCGACAACGCGGTCAATGACGCTTTCGATCGGTTCAAGGATCTGGCCGATAAGAAAAAAGACGTCTATGACGAAGATATCATAGCCCTGGTTGATGATGCCATGGCGCGCCGGCATGAGCGCATCCGCGTCACGTCCTTGCATGTCGATTGTGGTACCGATGTACAGCCGACGGCGACCTTGTCGCTGGAAGTTGATGGCACGCCGAACACGACCACTGCGGCGGGCGACGGTCCGGTCGACGCCATATTCAAGGCGATTGGCCAGCTGTTCCCACACCAAGCCAACCTTCAGCTGTTTCAAATACACGCTGTTACGGCGGGTACGGATGCGCAGGCCGAGGTTACGGTTCGACTTGAAGAAAATGGCCGTTCGGTTAATGGTAATGGCGCTGACACCGACACCATGGTTGCCAGCGCCCGCGCCTATGTGAACGCATTGAACAAATTGCTTGTGAAAAGGGAAAAATCAGCGCCGCAAGCGCTTGCCGCGCAAGCGTGATCTGTGCCACAGGGTGCGTAGCAAACAAATTTTGGTGTGGCGCCGGACTTGACCCGCGCGCCACACCGAAACAATTTGTAATTAACCACTTCGCAACCCGCGTGGGATCAATATAGCGCAATGTTCTCCCGACTCCTCGGCATGATGTCGGCCGATATGGCTATCGACTTGGGCACCGCCAACACCTTGGTTTATGTCAAGGGGCGTGGTGTTGTTCTGAATGAACCGTCGGTGGTCGCGATCATCGATACACGTGGCCGCAAGCAAGTGCTGGCGGTTGGTCACGAGGCCAAAGAAATGCTGGGTCGCACGCCCGGCAATATCGAGGCGATTCGCCCGTTACGTGATGGCGTGATCGCGGACTTCGAGGTTGCGGAAGAAATGATCAAGCATTTCATTCGCATGGTCCACAATCGACGCAGCTTTGCCAGCCCCCAGATCATTGTCTGTGTGCCGTCTGGTTCCACGGCCGTTGAACGGCGTGCGATTCAAGAATCGGCGGAAAGCGCCGGCGCCCGCCGGGTATTCTTGATCGAAGAGCCCATGGCGGCCGCGATCGGCGCAGGTCTCCCGGTTACCGAGCCGACCGGTTCCATGGTCGTCGACATTGGCGGTGGTACGACCGAGGTCGCCGTCCTGTCGCTCGGCGGGATCGTCTATTCGCGATCGGTGCGGGTGGGTGGTGACAAGATGGACGAAGCGATCATCGGCTACATCCGCCGCAATCACAATCTATTGGTCGGCGAAGCGTCTGCCGAACGGATCAAACACAAGATCGGCAGCGCCTGCCCGCCGGAAGATGGAAATGGCGAAGTCATGGAGATCAAGGGCCGCGATTTGATGAACGGTGTGCCCAAGGAAATCGTCATCAGCCAGCGTCAAGTTGCCGAGAGTTTGGCCGAACCGGTCGGTGCGATTATCGAAGCTGTCAAAGTTGCGCTGGAAAACACGGCGCCGGAACTGGCCGCTGATATTGTCGACAAAGGAATCATGCTGACCGGTGGCGGTGCTCTGTTGAACAATCTCGACGTTGTTCTTCGCCACGCAACCGGCTTGCCTGTATCAATTGCCGAAGAACCCTTGACCTGCGTCGCCATGGGCACCGGCCGCACCCTGGAAGAAATGCGGACCCTGAAACACGTCCTGCATAGCGCGTACTAGGCCCTGATGGGGCCGCGCCGCGTATTCGCTTTGGCCGCCCAAGGAGTGGTGCGGGAGTGCCAGACGAGGTCGCTGGCGGCAGGCGCCGTACGGTGGTTTTGGAGGGTGGTCTGTGACGGCGGCCAACGCCGCCAAATGGCCCTTTACTGTATGATTCTGGGGATGACTCACTTGGTTCGAAGCGGCCGCACGGAGTAGGCCTCCATGCGGCGTTGGGGCAGCGGTTCCGTTTCACGTGTGGCGACCCCGGTGCGCGCGGCTCTGCAGCGCTTCGGCCTGCTGGCGACGGTGACATTCGCGATAACGCTGATGGTGCTTGGCAAGGCCGACGTGGTCATCATCGAGCGTGCGCGCATGGCTGTTGCTGATTTCATGTCTCCGCTCTTGGATGCTGTTTCGCGCCCGGTCGAATCGGTCCACGAAGTGGCCGCCGAGGTGCGCGGACTGTTCACCCTGCGCCAAGACAATCAGCGGCTGAGCCTGGCGAATGAGCGCTTGCAGCGTTGGGAAATGGTTGCCCGGCGGCTGGAGCGTGAAAACGCGTCTCTGCGCTCGCTGCTGCACTTTCAACCTGAAATCACCGGTCCCTTTGTTTCCGCGCGTGTATTGGCGGATTCGGGCAGCGCTTTTGTGCGCACCATGCTGATCAATGTCGGTGCTGACGACGGTGTCGCGAAGGGCCAGGCCGTGATCGATAGCACCGGTTTGGTTGGCCGGTTGGTGGCGGTTGGCCACAATACGTCACGGATCTTGTTGATCACAGACCTTAACTCGCGCATTCCGGTCGTGGTCGAGAACAGCCGCCAACGGGCTATTTTGGCCGGCGACAACACCGATCTTCTCTATCTCGATTTGATGCCGAATAACGTTTACATACCGGTCGGGGCCCGTATCGTCACCTCGGGTCATGGCGGCCTTTTGCCGTCGGGCCTACCGGTTGGCGTGGTCAGCGCGGTGGGCGATGCTGGCGTGAAAGTGCAGCCACTGGTGCCGTTTAGCCGGCTTGAATATGTGCGCGTTATCGATCGCGCCAGCTTGCGATTTCAACCGTTGCCATCGGGGCGTGGCATTGTTGGCCCGACAACCACGCCGTTCCCAATCATTACCAATAGCGCGCGGCAATGACCGACGATCGCACCCTCTTACAACGCGTGGAAACCGGTTTGTGGGGACTGATTCCCTTTGCGATCAGTATCGTGCTGGTGATAATTTGCGTGCTACCGATTGGGGTATTGGCGTTGGGGCCGGTGATGCCCCTGTTGCCGTTGATGTCGGTTTACTATTGGGCGGTCCACCGACCCGAACTAGTGCCGTTTGCGGCAACCGGCGCGGTTGGGCTCTTGCAAGACATCGTGTCGGGTACACCGATGGGGCTTTCGGCGCTGTTATTGTTGGCGGCCCATGGCGTGGTCGCGGCGCGCAACGGCTTGTTTCGCGGCCGGTCGTTTGCTGTGCTGTGGTTTGGCTTTTCACTCATCGCCCTCGGGGCGACGATGTTGGCCTGGATTTTGGTATCGTTCTATTTCGGCGCGTTCGTCGCGGCCAGTCCAGCGGCGATCCAACTGTTCTTGACCGTGGCTTTGTACCCGGCCGCAGCCTGGTTTTTCGGCATCGTCCGGCGCGACGTGCTGCCGCCACTCTGAACGCGCGACACAATCATGAACCAGCAAGAGCTCAGCCGTATCAAGACCTTCAACCGCCGGGCGCTGGTGGTCGGCGGCAGCCAATTGGCGGTCATGACGGTGCTGGCGGGGCGGCTCTACTATTTGCAAGCGGTCGAATCCGAACGCTATCGGATGCTGGCCGAAGAAAATCGCGTCAATTTGCGCCTGTTGGCGCCGCCACGTGGCCGCGTGTTCGATCGGTTTGGGCAAATGCTTGCTCAAAACCGGCACAACTATCGCGTTGTTCTGGTGCCGGAGCAAACCGACGATATTGACGTGACGCTTGCGGCGTTGGGCCAGATTATCCCCGTATCGGAGGAAGATCGGGCGCGGGTGCTACGCGAAGCCAAGCGTCGACGCGGCTTTGTGCCGGTGATGATTCGCCAACACCTGACCTGGCGTCAGGTGTCGCAGATTGAAATTAATGGCCCTGATTTGCCTGGCGTCGCGATTGAGGTCGGACAATTGCGGCATTACCCCAACGGTGCGGCGATCGCCCATGTCATCGGCTATGTGGCGGCGGCGTCAGAGGACGATCTGACCGGCGATCCGCTGCTTGAGCTGCCCGACTTTCGGATTGGCAAGAATGGCATCGAGAAAGTGCATGATCAGGCCCTGCGCGGCGCGGCCGGGCGGCTGCATGTGGAAGTCAATGCCCATGGCCGGGTCATCCGCGAGCTTGATCGTCATGAGGGTGCGCGTGGCCAGGATGTAACGCTGACGCTCGATTTGGCGCTACAGGGCTTCGTCAACCGCCGTTTGGGCGATGAGAGCGCCGCGGCCGTATTGCTGGACGTGCATTCCGGCGAGACCCTGGCTCTGGCGGCGACGCCCGGATTTGATCCCAACGCCTTTAACCGCGGCCTAAGTCAGGAAAACTGGCGGCGCTTGGTCGACAATCCGCGGTCGCCGCTGATCAACAAAACCATTGCCGGCCGCTATCCACCGGGCTCGACGTTCAAGCCCGTGGTTGCGTTGGCCGCACTTGAAGCCGGCGTCATGGGACCGGATCACACGGTTTTCTGTCCGGGTCACATGACATTGGGCAATCGCCGCTTTCACTGCTGGAAACGAGGCGGTCATGGCGAACTGAAAATGGTTGAGGCGCTGGCCCATTCCTGCGACGTCTATTTCTACGACGTTGCTTTGAAAACCGGCATCGATCGAATCGCGGCGATGGCCGCGCGACTGGGCTTGGGTCCGGCGACCGGATTTGATTTGCCGGGCGAACGCGCCGGTTTGGTGCCGACGCGGGCGTGGAAGGAAGCCACGATTGGAGAGCGCTGGCAAAAAGGCGAAACTTTGGTTGTCGGAATTGGCCAGGGTTACATGCTGTCGACGCCGCTTCAACTGGCCGCGATGACCGCGCGGATCGCCAATGGCGGCTATGAGGTTTTGCCGCATATCACGCGTCGGATTGGCGACGGCTTCACGCGGCCACTGACCGCGCAAATGGTGCCCATTGGCCTATCGGACGCCGCTCTTGACGTCGTGCGTCGGGGTATGGAACGGGTCGTCAATCACCCGCGCGGCACAGCCTTTCGGTCGCGGATCGAGGAAGAAGGTTTCGCGATGGCCGGCAAGACCGGTACCAGCCAGGTGCGGCGCATCAGTCGGGCCGAACGCGAAAGCGGCGTCATCAAAAATGAAGACCGCCCCTGGAAAGAGCGCGACCACGCGCTGTTTATCGGTTATGCGCCGGTGCACCAGCCGCGCTACGCGGTTGCGGTGGTGGTGGAGCATGGCGGTGGTGGCTCAAGAGCCGCGGCACCGATCGCGCGCGATATTTTGCGCGAGGCACAACGGCGTGACCCTATCGGCGCCCTGAGCGGTGGCCGTGTGTCTGATCGGACGCCGCCGGCCAAGGACAAGGGTTAGCGCGTTGGCAGGTTCAGCGTTTTCCCTGCGCCGTCACGAGCGCTCGTTGCTGGAGAAATTGGCGGAGTTCAATTGGCCGCTGGTGTTGTTGGTGACCATCCTGGCTTGCTTCGGCGTGGCCATGCTCTATTCCGCGGCCAATGGCAGCTTGTCGCCATGGTCATCGCGCCACATGGTGCGCTTTGGGTTCGGGTTGGTCGTTATGACCGTCGTTGCGCTGGTCGACATTCGGTTGTGGATGCGCTGGGCCTACCCGATCTATTTCGCGGCCTTGGCGATGTTGGTGGCGGTCGAGATATCGGGCCGCGTTGGGATGGGCGCCCAGCGCTGGGTCGACCTTGGTGTGATTCAGCTGCAACCGTCGGAACTCGCCAAAATCGGTTTGGTTTTGGCGCTGGCGCGCTACTTTCACGGCCGCACATTGGACGACGCGCGGCGTATCGTGCCCTTGGCCGCGCCGCTCCTGATGATGGCGGCGCCGATTATTTTGGTCTTGCGCCAGCCGGACCTCGGCACGGCGGTGATGCTGGCGGCGGGTGCCAGCGCCGTATTGTTTCTCAGCGGCGTGCGGTTGTGGAAATTCGCCGCTACGGGCATTGCCGGGTTGGCGGCGATCCCAATTGCCTGGCAATTCTTGCGTGAGTATCAAAAAGGCCGTGTGCTGACCTTTTTGAATCCGGAGCGCGACCCCCTGGGCGCTGGCTATCACATCCAGCAGTCGAAAATCGCCCTTGGCTCCGGCGGTGTGTTTGGCAAGGGGTTCATGCAGGGCACCCAGAGCCATTTGAGCTTTTTGCCGGAGAAACAAACCGATTTCATTTTCACCATGCTGGCTGAAGAGCTGGGTCTGATCGGCGGCCTGGTGCTGTTGGCGTTTTATGGCTTGGTATTGGCGTATGCCTTGGCGATCAGCCTGCGCTGTCGGTCGCAGTTCGGGCGCTTGGTGGGGATGGGCATGTCGGTGACGTTCTCGCTGTATGTGTTCATCAATGTGGCCATGGTGATGGGCTTGATTCCGGTGGTCGGCGTGCCGCTGCCGCTGGTGTCCTATGGCGGCACGGCGATGCTCACGATCATGATCGCGATCGGTCTGTTGATGTGTGTCTATGTTCATCGCGATATCGAGATCAGCCGGCGCCCGGAACGGTCCTTCGATTAAGTGCGCTGCCGGCCGATGCCCGGATCTCGACAATGTCTAGCCGGTTTGATATATGCGCAGGTGGTGGGGCGCATAGCTCAGTTGGCAGAGCAGCTGACTCTTAATCAGCGGGTCCTAGGTTCGAGTCCTAGTGCGCCCACCAATTAAATCAATAGGTTAGTGAGGGTGATGACCCGGCAGTTTAATCCGTTGGTCGCATACTGGTCGCAGAAATTTTTCTTGAGGAGATATTGCCCGTCCTGAATCGGAGAAGAGCCTGAAGCAGTGAAGTGGGAATCAAGGGTGCTGGCGCTGGTAGCATTCGTTAGTCTTGCGGTCGCTGTTGGCGGTTTTGTGTCGGAGGTGACCCCGGGGAAATTTGAGCGTGGGCTCGCGCTTTGGACAGAATACACAGGCTTGCAGTCTGCCGCTGATTGGGTCGCGGACAACACAATCTACATCACCGCTCTGGCAACTTTCGCCCTCGGTTTCGTGGCCGGAATGTATTTTCGGAAGATCAACGCGCAGATTTCCACGCGCAAAGACGACCCGGCGGCGTTTAAGCCTCAACTGGTCCAGTTTGCAGAGAACGTACGTACAACCAGGGATGCTCATCTGTATGACGCGCTTTGTTACATCGTCACCGGTGAGTGGGGCAAAAAGCTCGAATGGTTAGAAAATCCGGATCAAGCCAATGCACTCGCGAATGCTTGTACGGATGTCATGCAAAACGCCCTCGACGGGAAACTACCTATCTGGGGACGTATAGGACTGTCTGGTCTCCAAGAGGAGATACCGCGTGAATATTGGAAACACTATCAGATAAACTTCATGAAGGTCATGGGCCTCCAGAAGCCCGAGGAACTAACCGTCGAACCGAAGCGCGCTGCGACTATCCGTTGGCGTCGGTACGAAGGCCTTATGACTTCCAAATACAGGGTTGAAGAATTGTGGTCCGCCAAAAGTTCGGACGAGGCGATTAGCGACTCCGCCACCGACTCACCCTTGGGTCGTCGTCCGGCAACAAAAGACTCAAACGCAACGCATTAACGGCGGCCTTCGCCAGGAACATGAAGTCTCTGTCTCGATGTTCTGGATTCTTTTCTCGGGCCAGCGAGCGGATAACTTTGCCGTTCTGCTTCAGGGCCGTCGATATCGCTAAGGCGACGTCTTCATCGTAGGTCATGGCAGCGAAAATATCATAAGAACATAAAGAGAACAACAGGGTCTTGTATCTGGTTTCTCAATGCTTTAAATATCAACCATGGACAGCACAAGCACAGTTGTTGTTTCTGTTGACACGCTCGCGTTCGCAGCGTCTGTTGACGAAGAGACCCCGCCCGTATTTGACCAATCGGTGTGGCCCTGGGTTAAAGCGACGGTCGGCATCGGTGCAATCGTCGTCGGGGGCGCGTTAGTCGGCACACAATCGGAAGAGTTTGGCGAGGCAGCCAACGATGTGGCCAGCGGTCTAGCGCAGACAGCTACCTCGGCTAGCGGAACCTCGGTCATTGCGGACACTGTGATTGCTGGACAAGTCTACGTAATAGAACTGCCGGCGCCTGGCCAAACATCGGGCGAGTTGGTTGATGACGGGCCGGTTATGGTTTCACGCGGCGTTGATGGACGCCTTCAAGTTGTTCGCGGCGATCTCCCTGGCTAGTCGCCACTCAACGCAAACTGTTCGCCGACCCTCCGAAGAGCCCAAAACACATAGCCAGGTGTCCGATCAAACGGGGGCAACTCCATCAGACCAGCTCCGACTGGATCGTTTGGGTTCAGCTTGGGGTAATTCTGAGACTATGTAGTTCAAACTGCAAATGTCCGCTTGTTGAGCATGTGCGGCCAAAACCCTACGTCGCTTTGATTAAGCGCCGATCCTCAGCAACCTTGCCAAACACCGGTGCCGGGCCATGAACCCTTCTTTCGCCTGACGACAGTTCGCGACCACGATCACACACGGGTGCGGCTCCGGCAGGTCACGTCGTCACCAACTTTCGCTCATTGCTCTGATAATTAGACAATGAATAACAATAACGATAACCGGGGGAACCCGGAGATGATGAATGTCACGTTGCCGCCCGACTTGCTCGAAGAGCTTGACGCGCAATGTGCGGAGTTTGGGTTGTCGCGAACGGAAGCGATCCAAGACGCTGCGAACGGTCGCCCACGCATCGCTCGCCATTATTAGCGAATAACCCGCGGCGAGTTTGTCTGCTTGTCGTCAGCGGCCGGCGCTGCGTCCTTACGGTTATGCGAGAATACCGTAGGAAGTTAGGTTAAGTTCATGCAAAGACCAAAGTGGGAGAAATTTCATGACGCATGCATTTGCGGTCTCTGGCCTGGCTCTCGCGCTGACGGTTGCGGCGGTGCCGTTTGTCGGCCCAGCTTTGGCCATCGACGAGAAGGAGTTCAGGATCGTCGGGACCTGGGGAAATCTGTTCGCCTGGAAGGAATTTGAAAATCGATTTTGGACCGAAGACTTGCCGAACGCGTCAGGTGGCAAACTGACCGCGAATGCCAAGCCATATACGGAACTTGGCCTGTCGGGTTTCGAAGTCGTTCGTCTCCTGAAACTTGGCGCGTACGACGCCGCGCACGCGGTGACCACCTATGCCGCGCAGGATGCGCCTGAACTTGAAGGCATCGATCTAGCCGGCGTGTTCCAGGACTTCCCAACTTATCGCAAGGCCATCAACGCCTATCGACCCGTGATCGAAGAGGCGCTGGCGTCGAAGTACAACGCCAAGCTCCTGATGATGTATGCGTTCCCAAGCCAGCAGCTTTGGTGCAATTTGCAAGCGGGTTCGGGCGCGTCGCTTAAAGACCTTGAAGGCATGAAGATCCGGACCTACTCGTCGACGCTCGGCGACTTCATCGAAGGGCTCGGCGCAAGCGCCGTGACGATTGCGTTCGCCGAAGTTGTGCCCGCCCTGCAGAAGGGCGTTGCGGACTGCGGCATCACCGGTACAACACCGGCCTACAATGCCAAGTGGTGGCAGGTCGCAAACACCAATATCCGTATTCGGCTCGGCTATGCCGCCACTTTCGGTGCGATGAACATGTCGGTCTGGCAGGGGCTTTCGCAAGAGTCCCGGGACACGATCATGGAGGCGGCCCAAAAGCTTGAGGACGAGATGTGGACCCGTATTGCGGAGCTCGACTTGATCGGCATGAACTGCAACGCAAGCGGGCCCTGCCCGATGGGCGATCCCGGCGGCATGACGCCGGTCGAACCATCCGATGCCGACAAGGCGCAGCTGAAGGACATCGTCACGAATTTCGTGCTGAAACGTTTCGCAAAACGGTGCGGTAAGGCCTGCGCTGAGACGTGGAACGCGACGGTTGGCGAAGTCGCCGGCATCCACGCGCCGATCGACTAACGGCCAGGCATTTGGCCTTCGGGGCCCACAGTCGGCCGTGATATTTTCGTCCAGGGGAACTTCCGTTGTACGCCTTTGAGACGATACACGGCGGGCTCGAAAAGATATCCCGCTTCGCCGTCTGGGTCGGCGGCTCAGCCCTGTTGGCGGCCGCGATCATGGTCACGGGCGACGTGCTGTCGCGTAAGTTCTTCGGCATCACCATGAGCGGCTCGGACGAGATCTCGGGGTACATCTTCGCCGGCGGCACAACCTGGGCCTACTCGTACTGCGCTATCCACAGGTCGAACATTCGCATTGACGCGCTCTACAATCTGCTGCCCAGGGCCGTGCGCGCCATCCTCGATGTCGTCGGGCTCAGTTTGCTGTTTGCCTATATAGCGCTGCTGACCGTGCGCGGTTGGCAGGTGTTCGCGACCTCATATGAGCAAAACTCCGTCGCCATTTCGACGCTGGCGACGCCGCTCTGGATCCCACAATTGTTCTGGATCACAGGGCTTTCCCTATTCCTCATCACGCTGGGGTTCCTGATCCTTTATTCCGGCCTTGCCCTCATCAGGGGGCAGCTGGGCACGGTGCAAGCCGTCGCCGGCACGTTGACCGTTCGGGAAGAGATCGCGGAAGAGACACACGGCATCGAGGAGCTCAAAGACACGCGTAAGGTCGGGAGCGACTGACGTGGCCGGTTGGATCGTCGTCGCGCTCCTGGTCCTCGTTGTCGCCGCAGTCCCGGTCGCGGCGGTTCTCGGTATCCTCGCGATAGGTCTCGACCACGTCTATATGGACGGCCGCCTGTCGGTGGCAATCGGCGAATTCACCTGGGACAAAAGCAAGGAGTTCATCCTTGTCGCGATCCCAATGTTCATTCTGCTCGGCGAGATCATGCTGCGGGCTGGGATCGCGCGGCGCATGTACAACGCGGTGGCGCATTGGCTGTCGTGGCTGCCGGGCGGTCTGATGCACGCCAATATCGGATCCTGTGCGATCTTCGCCGCGTCCTCCGGTTCAAGCGTGGCCACCGCCGCCACGGTCGGAACCGTTGCCTATCCCGAGATCACCAAACGCCATTACAACGAGTCGCTCTTTCTCGGTTCGCTCGCGGCCGGCGGCACGCTCGGAATCCTCATTCCGCCGTCGATCAACCTCATTATCTACGGCCTGATTACCGATACCTCGGTACCCGAGCTCTATCTCGCCGGCATCGTCCCGGGTTTGATCCTGTCCAGCCTGTTCATTTTCATCATCTTGGTCGCGTGCCTCGCTCGCCGCGACTGGGGGGGCAAACCGGTCGAGTCAAGTTGGCGGGACCGCATCCGCGCACTGCCGGACCTGCTCCCCCCGATCTTATTGTTCGGCGTCGTGGTCGGCTCGATCTACGCCGGCGTCGCGACACCGACCGAAGCGGCTTCGGTGGGTGTTTGTTTCGCGCTGCTGCTGGCAGCCTGGAATCGAACGCTCACGTTTTCGATGCTACGCGAAGCATTCGAGGGCACCATGCGGACCACGGCGATGATCATGCTCATCATACTTGTGGCAGTGTTCCTGAACTTCATCCTCGGCTTCATGGGCGTGACCCAAGCGCTGATCGGCTTCATCGAGGAACTCGGGTTGACGCCGCTGCAGACGATGATCCTGATCGTGATCTTCTATTTGATTCTCGGCATGTTCATGGAGACGCTGTCGATGTTGCTGACGACGGTGCCGATCATTTTTCCCCTCATTACACAGCTCGGTTTCGATGGCGTCTGGTTCGGGATAATGATAACGGTGTTGATGGAGGCGGCGCTGATCACACCGCCAATCGGGGTGAACCTTTACGTGGTCCACGGTATTCGGTCGCGTGGTGGCCGGTTCAATGACGTGGCCTTCGGCGCGTTACCGTTCGTCATCATGATGATCGTGATGGTGGCCTTGCTGATCGCGTTCCCGCAGATCGCACTTTTTCTGCCAACGCTGGTCTACCGATAATCTAACGAGTTTTCACCTGCCTCATTGCGGCCGTTCTCGTTGGTCATCAAGTCTACAAGAACGCTGCGCCTCCTTCTCAGCCATACACCGGAGCAGCGTTCTGCGCCCTTTTGTGGCTATGACTTTTGTCGCTATGAGCCCGCGTGCTTTGCCGGTCCGCCGACAGCCGCAATACCCCCGATCGCGGGCCTAAGCGCACGCACTCGGCCGGCGACTCTGGACTTATGACTTTTTCGAGTTCAATTGAGAGGATTTGCAGCGCTGATTACCCAAGATGAGCTATCCATGACAATTCCTTCATCGGAGACCTTCTGTAGATCGATCGCTTCGGCGAGCGCTGCTTCTATCTCGGCGCGCCTGTGCTCGGCCTCTCTTCCAGCCTCTCTGAAAACCTCGCCAGCAGGGCCAATTGCCAGTTGAAAAGCAACGGCGTCCTCCACGTCGTTGCCAATCAACACCTGCGCGTCCACCCGGCGAAACTCGATGTCCTCGTAGCCGGCCGACCGCATCATTCCGCGAACCGTTTGCTCGTTTGACATAGAAAACGGGCCTGGACCGCAAGTTTGAGCATCTTCTCCCGGCGGCGGCAGAAACCTCAGGACTACGTCCTTCGCCATTGATAGCCACGGATTGTCTTCTCGGTCGCGCCAGACGATATGCACCATCCGGCCACCCGGCCTTAAGGCAAGCCGCATATTCCGCATCGCCACCACGGGATTGGTGAAAAACATGGTGCCGAAACGAGAGAACACAAAATCGAATTCATTTATTGGCAACGCAATCTCCGCATCGCCTCTTTGAAAGCTGACGTTGGAAATTTCCTTCTCGCTGGCATCCTCTTTCGCGAAGTCCAAGAAAGCATCGCAGCAATCAATCCCGACCACATGACCGGTAGGTCCGACCAACTTGGCTAGTTTGATCGCGGTATCGCCAAAACCGCAACCAACATCCAACACCCTGTCGCCTTCCTGGACGGGAAGCGTCGGAAATATCGCTTCACTGTGATGTGTCAAACCATCGACCAAGACGTGCTTAAACCGAATGAATTTCGGCGCCAAAACCTCATTCCAAAACCTAACAAATTCAGTGTCTTCGTTTGCGAACGCGGGCTCGCTCATCTCACCATTCCTCGTGCCAAAGAAGGGTTAGCCGCACAAATGACACGGACATTCTTTTTGTAGGCGATCCGAAATGCAAGATGGAAGGTTCCATTACAGGGTTCTGGTAATTCGCAGGCCTATGTCTTGCGCCCATGTGTAACCTCAAGCGTCATCACAATGCGCAAAATCACGCTGTCGTCACAGGACCGCTTAGGGCAGCTCTTGGCTAGTTCTAACCGTCTGACCTGGTTGGAAAATATGTCAGCCAAGGCACCCACACCGGACGATCGATCTACTTTCTGGCCTCAACCGCCCCCAACGCCGCGTCGACTTTCTTGCCGATCCGATAGCGTTCCAGCGCTGTCCGGCCACGCGGCCAGGCCTCGGATGGGGCGTCCAATTCGATCAGGCGGGCGACAAATCGTCGACGTTCTTCCATGACCGAACTCTCTTTCCACGGCATCAACACCTCCGGCCCCACGAATTTGGCCAAAAGTGTTACCGATGTGTCCGGTACAAAACGTCACCTATCTCTCAGGTCGGTCACAATGTCTTGTGGCAGATTTAATTCCTGATGGATCTGGTCGAGTGACCAAGAAGCGACCAGCGGGTTGGAGTATGCTGAAACCTGCCCGACGTCCTCACACTACTCGGGCTCACCGCCACGGAAGACCCTGTCGTGCATCGCCACGATCCAATTCCCGTGGCTGTGAAAACTATCGCCTGGCACGTCGGCGGGCTTTGTCTCCCGAAACATACCCAGTTCGCTACCGGCCAGTTCAATCGCCTTCAGGGCACCGTGACTGGAAAGTCCCTAAGCTTGGACTGCTTTGCCCCACAAACCGGAGCTGGGCTCCATCTGCCTCCGATGCGTGCTGTTGTGAAGTGTTCAATGACCCTAACGCGACATTTGTCACCCAAGTCAGTTGCCTACCCATGCGGAATGGGCCTATTCCACGGTGCCCCAATCATCCGCAAACACGGGAGGCATTCGAACGATGGTACCGGGTCGCCAAGGACCGGCTACTGTCAGAGGCCGGTTTTCCGCCATACGACCCCAGGCCCAGATTCAAGTGTTCGTCGGCGACGACCATCAATGGCGATATCATGAGAGCCTCGACATCTAGCACCTGTCGGTGTCTATTGCGGGCGGGGAATGACTCCACTCCTGGCACGGAAGGGAATCGAATGGCAAGCCGTTTGAGTATGGCGCGTTCGTTACGTCAAAGCCGCCACCTAACCGAAGAGCCAGATGAACCTGACGCGCCGTCATCGAACGGGATACGGTGTCATAATGAGTCTGACAACTGACATTATGTTCATTCTCGATATTGTGCGCCCGAAGCGGGGTCGTCACAGCTGGATAATCGCTACAATGCCCCCAGTATCTGAAGCACCATGGTGAGGCTTCTCCAGGTAAGCGTGTGTTGAAAACTGGGAAGATCAGGACAACACAAAGGCCGCTATGTCACTCGCGCGCTACAGATACTTTGAGAAAGTCGCACGACTTGGTTCGATCCGTAGGGCTGCTGAAGTTCTCCACGTTGCCCCATCGGCAATCAGCCGCCAGATCGGCCTTCTTGAAGATGAGTTCGGAACCGAACTGCTTGAACGTGGCACGCGCGGAGTGCGCTTGACATCCAGTGGAGAGGTTCTTCTCCGACAAGCCTGCAACATTCTTGACGCGCATAACCAAGCAAGATCCTCAATCGACGATCTTGGTAAATTGAGGCGCGGACATGTCTGTGTGTGGAGCATGGAGGGGATGGTGAAGGATTTCGTCGCTCCGGTTCTTGCAGAATTCCAGTCCGAATTTCCTGGAGTCACCGCCGAGCTTATTATCGCAAGTTCCGACAGAGTTGACGAAGCGCTTTTGCGCGATGATGCCGATATCGGGATTTCTTTTAATGCGCCCGTCGCTCAAGGAGTAACCGCAAAAGCCGAAATCGCGGATCCATTATTCGTTGTCATGCACCCAGACCATGATAATGCGAAGAAATCTAAGCTCTCGCTTCATGACTTGGTCGATTGGCCGATTGCCTTGGCAGAGAAATCATTTGGAATCCGCCACGCCGTAGACGCGGTAGCCGCTGCACTGAACCTGGATTTGAGGCCGGCGCTTGTCACAAACTCGATCGAGGCGTTGCGGGAATTCGCCCGGCTTGGCACAGGGGTTACGATCCTGACGAAACTATGGGTGAAGCAAGACTTGGAAATGCAGCGTCTTGCTGCAGTCCCCTTTCGCGAGCAAGAATTGCGGGAAACTGGTGTGAAAATCTGCATACGGCAAAATCGGCGACTTCCTATCGCCACGTCCGAGTTGCTCCGGCGTTTCGCGAAAGCTAGCCAGAATGCGTTTACGCCTGTAGGGGGCGGGAAGTAGGGTGTAAGCAAATCGAGGATTCAGATTGGCATCGGTCTGGCCGGTCAAACCGATGCCAACTAAGCGTCAAACGATCTAACGCTGTCCCGTGCTCCCGCGTATTTTGTCAGCACTCCGGCAGATTGACAGCCAGGCCACCAAGGCTGGTCTCTTTGTATTTCTCGCTCATATCCACGCCGGTCCGGCGCATGCTCTCGATGCAGTTATCAAGCGGCATGAAGTGTGTTCCATCACCCCGTAGCGCGAGCGAGGCAGCCGCAACCGCCTTGATCGCACCCAGCCCGTTGCGCTCGATGCAAGGTACCTGAACGAGCCCGTTCACCGGGTCACAGGTCAAGCCGAGATGATGCGCAAGCGCGATTTCGGCGGCGTTCTCGATTTGCGCATTGGTCCCGCCAAGGACGGCGCAAAGACCGGCGGCGGCCATCGCCGAGGCGGATCCGATCTCGCCTTGGCAGCCAACCTCGGCGCTTGAGATAGAGGCGTTGTGCTTGATAAGTCCGCCGATGGCCGCGGCGGTCAGCAGGAATTCACCGATCTTCACCGGCGCGGCATCCGCGCAATGGTCAAAATAGTAGCGCAGCACGGCGGGGGTCGCGCCTGCGGCTCCGTTTGTGGGCGCTGTTACAATGCGACTACCGGCGGCATTTTCCTCGTTAACCACCATGGCGTAGACCGAAATCCAGTCATTCACCGCATGGGGATTGGTTTCGTTGCGTCCCACTTCAGCGGCCAGTTGGGCGCGCATTGCGGCGGTCCTGCGGCGCACTTTCAATCCACCTGGCAACTCGCCTTGGCGGTTCAGTCCGCGCTCGATGGAATCGCGCATCACCCTCCAAATCGTTTTAAGCCTGCCGTCCAGTTCGTCGGCCGACCGCACGCACAGTTCGTTCGCCCGCTTCATCTCGGCGACGGTCTTGCCGAAAGTATCACCAAGGTGCTTCATCTGGGCAGCGTTGGAGAAGGGATGGGGCAATTTGTTTTAGGTGCCGGCGGCTTATCGGCACGAAGCCGTTCCATCCCTTGCTCAGTCAATACGAAGCCGCGGCGTCAGTGCTTCGCCAAAGGCCACGGCCTTGGCGGCAATCACGTGCATCAACGGGCCGCTCTGAAGACCAGGGAAAACAGCAGAGTTGATCTTCTCCAGCGCCCCGTCATTGGTCAGAATCAACCCGCAGCGCGGACCACGCAGTGTCTTGTGCGTAGCCGACGTCACCACATGTGCGTGCGGTAGCGGCGAGGGATGATGCCCGTCGCCACGAGACCGGCGATGCGCGCCATGTCAACCAGCAACCACGCGTCTACGCCGTCGGCGATTTGCCGAAACTTGCCGAAATCAATCACCCGCGAATAGGCCGATGCGCCCGCAATTATCATCTTTGGCTTCGCGGCCTCGGCCTGGCGCGCGGCTTCCGCGGCGAGGGCGGCGGCGAGTGGCCTGTCGTGGTCCGTTGTCCGAAATAGGCCGCATGCACGGCATCGCTATCCAAAAGCTCAGCCGCAGAACCCGACGCGACGATGCGACCCTTGGACAGGACGTAACCGCGGTCTGCAATATCCAGTGTTTGCCGTACATTTTGCTCGACAAGGAATATGGTCACGCCGCGCTCTTTGATGCGCTGGATGGTGGCGAAATTCTCTTCGACCAGAAGTGGCGACAGTCCGAGAGAAGGCTCATCGATCAACAACAGCGACGGCGCCGCCATGAGCCCCCTACCAATCGACACCATCGCTTGTTCGCCACCCGACAATGTACCAGCTAACTGCCATCGACGTTCGCGCAAACGTGGAAACACATCGAAGACCTCGACCATTCGCGCGCCGACCACCTGGCGCTGCGTTTCCTTGTAGCCGCCGATAATGAGGTTTTCTTCCACGCTGAGCTTGGGAAACATCTTGCGGCCTTCGGGGATGCAGGAGATGCCGGTCCGGACAATGCGGTGAGTCGGCAAGCGCGTAATGTCTCGGCCACCGAATGTCGTGCGGCCGCGTCGGGCACGGGTCAGACCCAAGATGGTGCGGATCAGCGTGGTCTTGCCCGACCCGTTCGATCCCAGCAGACAGGTGATCGCACCGGCCTCGACGGTCAGCGACACGCCTTCGAGCACATCGGCTCTGTCGTAGCCGGCATAGACGCCCTCGACGGTCAGGTCGGCTGTCATGTTATGCCTCGCCCAAATAAGCCGTGCGCACGTCGGCGGCGGCGGCGATCTCGCTATACGTCCCCTCGGCAATGAGTCGGCCATAGTTGAGAACTGCGCAGCGGTCGGTGACGCGTTCGATCACGCCCATCTCATGCTCTACGATGACAATCGATATGCCCGCGATACGCTCACGAACGGCGAGGATGTCGTCCATCAATTCGCGGGTTTCCTCGTGCGTCATTCCGGCCGACGGCTCGTCCAACAACAACAGGCGGGGCTCGTTGATCAGTGCGCGGCAGATTTCTATCCGGCGCCGGTCGATCATGGGAAATCCCCCTGCCGGTTCGAACAGACGGTCGCCTAATGTCGCACTGAACGTTCCCGCCAGCTCCCGGGCCTTCTCGACCCATAATTCGGCTTCGCGCCGGAACGCGCCTCGGCGCAATAGATTGAAAACAAGGCCGTGGTTCAGACGCGCGTGGTTCCCGATCATCAGATTGTCGAAGATCGAGAGCGGCAGGCAAAGGCGCGAACGTTGAAACGTGCGCGCAATCCCGGCGCGGTATATGCGTTGCGGCGAATGACGTGAAATGTCGTGACCGTCGAAAACGATGCCACCGCCGCTCGCGCGATAGATTCCGGTAACGACATTGAAGCAAGTCGTCTTGCCGGACCCGTTTGGACCGATCAGTCCGACAATCTCGGATTCACCGATGCTGAGCATCAATCCATCCAAGGCGACAACGCCGCCGAAACGCATGGTCAGGTCGTTCAGTTCGAGCAAGCCTGTCATCGGCGCCCGAGCGCAGGGAAATATTCCCTTAGCTGGCGAGGTATCAATCCGCCCGGCCGGAATAACAGAATCAAAATCACAAGCGCCGCAAACAGCAGGTAACGGTATTCCTGAATGGCCTGCAGCTTCTCGGGAAGCACGATAACGATGGCACAGGCGAGCGCGGCGCCCCAAATACTGCCGAGCCCGCCGAGCACCACGATCGAAACGAATATCAGGGAATCGCCGAACGTAAAGTTATCCGGCGCGATATACCCGATCATCATGCCGAAAAGGGCGCCTGCCATCCCAATCAGAATGTTACCAGTGGTAAATGCGATGATCTTCCAGCGCACGATATTGACGCCGAAACACCGGGCGGCGACTTCGTCGAGCCGCAATGCATCCAGGTTGAGGCCGATCCACGACCGGTCAATTCGCCGGGTAATCCCAAAGGCGACGATCAGCAGGACAAGGGCACCGAGAACGTAGTTGATGTAGAATGACAGCTCGATGTCGTCCGACAGCTCGATCCATTCGTTGAACTCCCATCCGAGAATCGACATCCCCCCGACGGGCAACCCCTGGGGCCCGCCGAGCGCGTCGTTGACCTCGAGAAACGTCTTGAACAGGAGCACGAACGCGATTGTCACCAGGGCCGCATAATGGCCACGTGTTCTGAGCACGGGCCAGATGATCAGCGCGCCGATCGCGGCGGCGAAAAGCCCGCCGGCCAGAACAATAAGGATCGGCGCCAGCGCGCCGTGCTGTGTGAGAATGGCGGCGGTATAACAACCGGTACCGAAGAATGCGGCGCCGGCGAAATTGAGCAAGCCCGCGAAACCGAGCTGAATGCTCAAGCCCAGACAGGCTACGAGATAGATCAATACGGTCGCGATCAATAGCAGAACGAAGTCTTCCTCATAGAACACGCCCGTCATGACGATCACCGCGAAGAACGCGACCGTGTCGACCACACCGCCTGCCCTCTTGCTTGCCTCGGTGAGCCGCGCACCAAGTGGCGACAACCCAACGGCGAGCGCGACCAGTCCCGCACCGCCCAGCATGATCAAGACCCAAGTCTCGGATTCGATCAACATGAAGACGATAGCGTAGGCGGTCGCGACGACGCCGAAGGCAAGCACCCAGAGACGATCGGCGAGTGTGCTGGATTCCGGCATCGGATCTCAGACTCTCTCGCTTTCTTTTTCGGCGACCAGCCCGGTCGGCCTCCAGGCGATGAGAAGGATCACCACGCCAAATGCGAAGACATCCTTGTAAGCGCTCGCGAATGGTAGCGCGATCGCACCGATCGTCTGCAGCGCTGCAAACAGGAAGCCGCCGAGAATAGCGCCGTAAATGTTGCCCAGACCACCGATGATGGCCGATGAGAACCCGATCACGCCGAGCAAGAGCCCCATAGAGAAATTGATCTCGGCGTAATAGAGGCCGTTCATGACGCCCGCGAATGCCGCCGCGCCCGATCCGATCGCGAAGGTCACGAGAACGATGGCGGTGAAGTCGATGCCCATCGTGCGCGCGGTTTCCTCATCTTGCGCGACAGCGCGGATCGCGAGCCCGAGCTTGGTTCGGTTGATGACGTAGTGGATCGCCGCAATCACTGCCGCGCCACCCGCGAACAAGAGAACGCTGTCATGGCGCAGGGTAAAGTTTCCGACCTCGTGCGCCGTGTCGGGTAGCAAGGCAGGAAAGTTCTTCGGGTTCGACCCGTCAGGATAGAACAGACGCACGCATTCGCGCAGCACCGTGCCGAGCATCAGCGTGATGAGCAGGGTATTGAGGGGCGGCGCACCCTTCAGCGGTAGAACGAGAAACTTGGCGATTAGAGCGCCCAGCAACGCCATTGCCGTGATTGCCGCCAGGAACACCAGCACAACCTGCAGCCAGCGCGCATCGGTGCCCAGTTGCTCGAGACCCAGATATGTCGCCAGGCCGGCGAATGCGCCGACCATAAGCACGTCGCCGTGCGAGAATTTTATCACGTCGAGCACGCCGAAAAACAGGGTGAAGCCGACCGCGACAAGCGCATACATCATGCCGAGCATGAGCCCGTTGACGAGATGTTGCGCCAGCAATCCGATGTCCATGATTAGACGTCCACGCGAGCCAAGTCAGTCAACGTCCGATCAGCTGCCTGGCGCCAGTCGCGTAATCGCTGTCCTGCCACAACGTCCAGGCCCCGTCCTGAACGACATATGTGGTGATCAGCGACACCGTGTTTTGGCCGTGGTCATCGAAGGAAATGCGGCCGATTATTGTGTCACGATCGCGCACGGCGTTCAAATAGTCGCGGACGTCACGCCGATCGGGCCCAACCGCCTCGATCGCATCAAGCACCAGGTTCATTGCGGCGAAGGCGAAGGGGCCGTAAGCCTCCGGAGCCTGGTCGTAACCCTGGCTCTCGTACTGCTCCATGAAGTATTGGCCGCCGGGCAGGGTTTCGATTGCTGCGCCCTCGCGGAATGCCAGCGCGCCTTCGGCAAGCGGCCCGAGACCGTCGATAAACGCATCCGATACGATGCCTGACGTGCCTTCGAACTGGGCGTCGACGCCAAGCTTGTCCATCTGCGCGCGCAGGCGCACACCGATTGGCGTCAGGCCGCCAAAATAGATCACATCCGGACCGAGAGCCTTGGCGCTAGTAAGTTCAGCGGTGAAGTCTTGCTGATCGGCGGTCACCCCGAAAACTTCGAGAATTTCGCCCCCGTTCTCGGTAAGAAACTGGCTGAAATAGTCCTTGTGGCCTTTTCCGTAATCCGTCGTGTCATGAATGATTACCCAAGTCTTGTAACTGAGCTTGCGCATGAACTCGGCTGCGACTTGGTTCTGGTTGATCATCGTGCCGTTGACCCGGTGAACCTCCTTGTGCTCGTTGCCGTAGGTGATGTCCGGCAGCACCGCGCCCCACACCACCACCGGCAGTCGAAAGCGATGATAGACATCGACAGTGCTTATCGCGACGGCCGAGCAATAATGAGTCACCGCAGCGATCACCGAGCGATCAGATGCCATTTTGGTCGCCACCTGGACACCGATATTGGTCTTGCACTCGTCGTCCAAAACGACGAGTTCGTATTCGTACTTGGCCTCCGAATCCGCGTTACGCAGCCTTACCGCGAGGTCGGCGGAGTTGCGTCCACCGAGCCCGTTCACGGATACCCCGCCGGTTAGCGGCCCTATGAAACCGACCTGAACAAGCTCCTTCGCCGACACCGTTGTCGATTGCGCAAAGAGCGTTGCAAACGTAGCAACCACAATTGCCGAAATGGTTCGTGTCATGATCTTCGTCCCATGGCATCGCGAGCGACCACCGCCGGCTGACCCCGCTGCAAACGCCCGCGTTTCTGGTTTGCGGCGCGCGGCCGGCGGCCTTCGAGCGCGGCCCGTGCTTTGGTGGCAATCGCCTGAGCGCAACTGCTACCAGATGATTTTTGCCGGATCGCCTTCGTAGAGCGAGCGGATAAAGGCGATCAGCTGCCAGATCTGGTCGTTGTTGAGGTCTTTCGACCAGCCGACCATGTTGGTGCCCGGCCGCCCTTGGGCAATGGCCTTGTACAATGCCTTGTCGGTCGGTTTGTAGACCCATTCGTCGTCGGTCAAGCTGGGGCCGACGCCGCCCTCGGCCTTGCCGCCGTGGCAGGCATAGCATCCGGTGCTGCTCCAAAGCGCCTTGCCTTCGGCGATGGCCTCCGCGTCGTCCACCGTGTAGGGGTTCTTATCCACCACCGTCTCGCTGCTGGCGTCCTCGCTGTTACCGCCGGCCCCCGCCCGGAGTATGGTGTTGTCAAAAACCAGGACGGCTGCCAAGGCGGCAGCCGAAAGGAGTGTTAGTCGCATGCTCGTCCCTTCGGCGGAAGTACCGCCCCGGGGCACGAGGCCCCGGGGGGTGCTCGATAGGCCTACTGTAGCGCGAAGCCGATGATAATGCCGCCCTTGCGGCTATCCTTCAGCCATGGCGCGCCGCCCTCGCCGAAATGAGCCCAGCCGACCCAGCCGCCGAAGCCCGACGGCACGGCAACATACTGGGTACCGTCGACCGTGTAGGTGGACGGACTGCCGAAGATGCCCGAGCCCGTCTGAAACGACCAGAGCTCTTCGCCGGTGTCCTGATGATAGGCCCGGAACTCACCCTCCGGCGTGCCCGCGAACACCAGGCCGCCGCGCGTCGACAGCAGGCCGCTGGTAAATGGCGAGCGGTCCTTGACCACCCACTTCTTCTCACCCGTATTGCCGTCGAAGGCGACGAGCTGGCCATGACCGGTTTTCCAGCCGATCGTGCCGATGCCCCAATAGGGCTTGCCGATGGTGCGCTCGGGCGGGTTCAGCCCGGCGCCGATCGGCGCGCTCTGGATATCGACGCAGATCTCGCGGCTCGGCACGAAGACCCAGCCGGTGTCCGGATTCACGGTCATCGGGTTCCACCACTTGCCGCCCTCCGAGGCCGGGCAGATGTTCTTGGCCTCGTGGTCGTAGGTCGGAACCTTCTCCATGTTCCAGATCGGCCGGCCCTCGGGCGTGAAGCCGGTGGCCCAATTCACGAGCGAGATCGGCACGCCGTATTTGAACTTCCCGTTGGTGCGGTCGATCTTGTAGAGGAAGCCGTTGCGATCCCCATGCAGCCACACTTTCTCGTCTCCGTAGTCGACAAGGATCGGCTCATTATTGCCATCGTAATCCCAGACATCGGCAGGCGTGTACTGGAAGTAGAACTGAATCTCACCGGTGTCCGCGTTCAGGGCCAGCGTGGAATTGGAGTAGAGGTTGTCGCCAGGCCGGACGGCGCCGTCCCAATCTGGATTGGGATTGCCAACGCCCCAATATAGCAAATCGAGCTCGGGGTCGTAGGAACCCGTTATCCAGGTCGAGGCACCGCCATGCATGGCAGCATCCGTCGAGCCCCAGGTATCGTGACCGGGCTCGCCTGGGCCGGGAATCGTATAGGTGCGCCAGACCTGCTCGCCGGTCTCGGAGTCGAGAGCGTCGATATAAAGGCGCGTCGGATATTCGGCGCCCGACATGCCGACGATGACCTTGCCTTTGACCACCAACGGCGCCACCGTCATGGTGATCGCCTGCTCCCAGTCGCCCACCGTGACGTCCCAAACCACTTCGCCGGTCGCCTTGTCGAGGGCGACGACATGGCTATCGGGGGTGGCCACATAGACCTTGTCGCCGTAAAGGGCGACGCCGCGATTGCCGATATCGCAGCACATATTGCCGGCAACACCTTCCGGCAACTGGTGAGCATAGCCCCAGATCTCGTCGCCGCTTTCCGCATCGAGCGCATAGGTCCGGCCATGAGACGCGGTGGCGTACATGACGCCGTTATGCACCACTGGCGTGGTGTTCTGCGCGTCGAGCGTGCCGAGCGAGAATATCCATTTCGGCACCAGACTGCCGACATTGTCCGTATTGATCTGTCCCAAAGTGCTGTAGCGGTTGCCCGTGTAGTTGCCGGGCGCCATCAGCCAATTGTTCGGATCGCCTGCCGCAGAGCGCAGCATCTCATCAGTGACGATCTCCTGGGCCTGGAGAGCAGGCGCAGCCAACAATGCCGCGCCAGCCAATAACGCGCAAAGCGCACTTTTCGTTGTTCTCATGATAGCAGCTCCTCCCTCATGCATTGCCTCGTAAGCCCCAGGACTATGTTCGCCCCTCCCGCTTGAAGTCGGACGCTGACATCACCTCCAGCTCAGCCGTCCCACTACGCAGGGAGCAGCACTTAGAATGATTTAGTAACCGCGCGTGAGGTCGAGTAAAGCGCAAAAATGAAGCGACGGCGTTCTCATATTGAGAACACTTTGGGCTATTTGCCCATTTCTGAAACTGCAAGTTGGTCCAGACGAGGCGCGGATCCTAGGAGACTTCGCACTTGTCCCATGCGCTGGACCATGTTGAGGCGGAATTCCTCGCTCTTCGGATTGTCAGGCGCTGGCGGTGACCGGCACCCGCGATGAAGATCTGTAGATCGTCGTGAAGCAAAGCCTGCGTCGCTTCGCCACGGCAATCCCACCGCTGGAGCATCGTCGGACCGATTGGCTTGAATGGCCGCGCAAGAAACCGGGAACGGCGAACCGGTAAGTGGCTCAAATTCGACGAAACGATGGGCCCAACGACAATGGAAATGAATACCAATTCGGCTCAGTCCAACTTTTGAGATTGGCTCGGCGTTCCCGTGCCAAGAAAGGGCCATGATCCACCTTAAGGAGAGATCAGATGCAGGATGTCAGGCAGTTTCGGGTTATCGCCCGCCGACGTGGTCCGTTCTCGGCGTCCCTGTCCTTGGCCGTATTCCCGATACGTCCCGGGGACAGCACAGCGACTTGATCTTGGCGAAAATGCGCGCCGGCAGAATGGTTCAATATTGTTGGACACTGCTCTAGTGTCAAAGTAGCCAGCGGCCGACCATGAGCGGCCGCACGAATCCCGTGTCCGCAAGGACGATTGGCGCGTTATTCTGCGGAGCCTTGTTCTAATCCTCGATACGGCGCGCAAGCTGGTTAATCTGCCTTCGCAGCAACATGATTTGCCTGCTTAGGCGCGCCTCTATATCGATCATGCTGTTGTCAACCGTGGTGCGGTCGGTTTCCGCCAGCGACGTGGTAAGCTGGCTGCGATGTCAGTGATCCACGGGAGGCAGCATTGACGGAGTACATCCCACCGGCGCTCGATTGGGTACGTCAGCAGGTCGAGCTGTACGAGAGCAGCGGCGGCACCGAAGGCACGACGTTGCGGGACTCGGGCCTGCGCTGCATCATTGTCACCCACAAGGGCAACAAGACCGGGGCGATCCGCAAGATTCCGGTCATGCGGGTCAAGGTCGACGACGGTTACGTTCTCGTCGGCTCCTATGGCGGGCGCGAGAAGAACCCTGTGTGGGTCTATAATCTCAGGGCCAATGCGGATGTCGAAATCCGTGACGGGACGGAGGTTTTCAAGATGCGGGTGCACGAGGTGACGGCCGATCCGGAACGCCAACGCCTGTGGGATGCCAGCGCGAAGGGCTATCCGCCCTACGACGACTATCAGGCAAGAACGTCGCGCAAGATCCCGGTTTTCTTCGCTGAGCCCGTTTGACGCAGAGCTAATTGGGCCTGTAGATGCACGCCTCGTCGAACATCGCCGCGATATTTTCCGGCGGCACGTCGGCCTGGATGTTGTGAACGGAGTTCAGAACGTAGCCCCCGCCGCGACCGAGGATATCAATGACCCGGCGCACCTCGGCGCGCACCTCGTCCGGCGTGCCGAAGGGCAGAACTCGCTGGGTATCGATCGCGCCCCAGAACGTGAGATGGTCGCCATATTCGGCCTTGAGCCGCTCCGGCGCCATGCCTTTGGCGCGCACCTGGACCGGGTTCACCGCGTCGATGCCGACTTCGATGAAGTCGTCGAACAGTGCCGAGACCGCGCCACAGCTGTGGAGTAGGGCCTTGGCGCCGCTGCGGTCCTTTATCGTGGTGAACATGCGCGCATGATGCGGCTTGACCAGCTCGCGATAGAGGCGCGGGTCGAATATTGTCGATTGCTGGGTCCCGAGGTCGTCGCCGAAATTCGCGACGTCGATATACTCGCCGGCGTCATCGAGCGCGTTCTCGACCACGCGGACCCACCAATCGGTGATCAGCTCCATCAAGCGGCAGGCAAAGTCGCGGTTCTTGTAGAGGTCAATGAGCCAGGTCTCATAGCCACGCAACCATTGCGCAGTGTGAACTACGCCTGACGGGATGTTGAGGATGATTGCGTAGTCGGTCGTCTCTCTCAGCGCCCGCGCTCTCTCGCGCAAGCCGCGGTAATAGCCGGGATCGTCAGGGTCTGGCCAGACATGACTCTCGAGTTCGCGGATCGACACGTCATCGCCATAGAAGGGGCCGTCGATGTTAAGATAGGGCCCGTCGCCGGTCTTGCGCCACACCGCCCCCAATTCATCGGCATAGGTGTCTTCGTCGATCTCGCGCTGATGGCCCTCGCCTTCATAGGCGCCCAGGGTGAGGATGCGCGTATCGACATCGAAGCGCCGCAAGACGCTTTCGTGAATTTTGGCCGCGCGCGTCATTCGCCGTCCGATCACGGTCCCATGCTCGAGCCCCAGGAATTGCTTGAGCTTGTCGTAGGCGGTGAAGTAGATGCCGGTCGAGTGACAGCCGCCGAAGTCGATCGGCACGCGGTCGGTTTCCTCGTGGCGCAAGGCTGCCAATACCCGCTCTCGGCCAGTCATGGATGCCATGATCTGAGCCCCTCCCGTCGTTATCGCCGTTCGCCGCCGACCCGGACCACGCCCGCGTCCGTGAGGGCGGCGATCTCGGTCGCGTCATAGCCTAGCTCGGCAAGTATCTCCTCGGTCTGAGCGCCGAGCGGTTGCGGCGGACGGCAGATGCCGGGCCGCTCACCGTCATAGCGCGCCGGATGGGCAAGCAGTGTGATCGGCGTGCCGTCGGGCCCATGGGTCTTGACGAACGAGCCATTGTGCTTCACTTGCGGGTCTTCCAGGACACCGGCGTAATCGTTGACTCGGCCGTACCACAGCTTCTGCGATTCGAGCTTGGACTCGAGCTCGGCCACGCACATCTCGCGCACCGCATCCTGCACCAGCGCCGCTATCTCGCCGTTGCGCGCATAGGCATCGTCCGTGTCGAAATCGGCCAGCGCCGGCCGGTCGAGCGCCTGGCCCAGCGCCGCGAGCGATCCCAACGAGATCGCCAGGTAGCCGTCACGAGCTTCGTAAATGCCGTAGGGCGCCGAAAAATACCAACCCGCGATATTGCGTGGCGAACGCTGCGATACCGGTTCGCCATTCAAATAGCAAACCAACGATTCCATTTGCATGTCGAGCGCTGCCGACAGCAGATCGACATCGATGCGGCAGCCTTGGCCGCTGCGCTCGCGCCGCAGCAGCGCCGCCAGGATCGCCATCGCCAGAATCTGGGCGCCGTGATGATCGGCCGCCGAGACACCGACCGGAGTCGGTGGCTGGTCGGAAGAGCCGGTGATGTTGGCCAATCCCGACAGTGCCTGGATCACCAGATCTTGGCCAGGTCGGTCGCGATAGGGCCCGTCGGAGCCGAAGCCGGACGCCGCCGCATAGACGATGCTCGGATTGATTGCGCGCGCCGCCTGGTAGCCGAAGCCGAGCTTGTCCATGACGCCGGGGCGGAAGTTTTCGCCGATCACGTCGGCCGTGGCGATCAATTTCTCGATCAGCGCGCGACCCTCTGGAGCTTTCAGGTCCACCGCCAGGGAGCGCTTGTTGCGGTTACCGCAAAGGTGCAGCATGGTTTCCCCGTCGATCCGGCGATTGGCCCCGCCCCATTTGCGCTGGAAGGCGCCGTCGGTCAGCTCGATGCCGATCACGTCGGCGCCGAGGTCGGCCAAGACCTGGGTGCCGACGGGACCAAGCAGGAAGTGGTTGAAGCTCAGCACGCGAATTCCGTCGAGCATGGCGGTCATGAGGCGGGTCCCGTTGTCGCTGTGGCTCCGATGTGGGTACCGGCTCAGCCGCCGACCAGTGGAGCCACCTCGGACATGAACCGCTCCATCTTCTCGATCTGCTCCTGCACTGTCGGGCTGGCGTAGCCGAGCATGATTGTGGTCACGCCGACATCGCGCAGCGCCGCGATATCGCTCGCCACGTCGTCGTCGCTACCGGTAAACAGCATGCGATTGCCGTCGTCCGTGGTACGCGGCTCGGGCGAGGGGTACCAAAGCGCCCAGAAGGCCAGATCGATCGCCGACGGATCGCGCCCATAGCCTTCGGCGAGAGCCCCCAACTCTTTTGCCTTGGCGGCGTAGCGCGCGGCGGTGTCGAGCGGCTCGGCCTTGTTGGCGCCGACCGGATACCAACCATCGCCGAGCTTGGCGGCGCGACGCATGGCTGGCTTGCTTTCGCCACCGATCCAGATCGGCGGATGCGGCTTTTGGACCGGCTTGGGCAGGAAGATGATGTCTTTGAACTTCACGAATTCGCCGTCGAACGATGGATCGTCTTTCGTCCACAGCTCACGAAACGCTGCCAGATACTCGTTGGTCACCTTGCCGCGCCTGTCGAACGGCGGCGCGTCGATGGCCTCGAACTCCTCGCGCAACCAGCCGGCGCCACAGCCGACGGTCATGCGCCCGTTTGACAATAGGTCGATGGTCGCCAGAATTTTCGCGGTCAGGATCGCCGGTCGATGCGGTACCACCATGACCGATGTGAGAAAGCGTATCTTCGTTGTTGCTGCGGCCAGAAACGCCATCAGGCTGAGCGGCTCCATATAATCGCCTGTGGCACTACCCGGAAAGATGCCGGATTCTGTGTACGGGTAGCGCGTCTCGATGTCGCTCGGCACGACGATGTGGTCGGTCGCCGCGGCGTAGCCGTAACCCAGCTCTTCGGCACGGCGGGCGACGGCAAGGATGGTGTCGCGGTTGCTGAAGACGCCTCTGGTTGGCACGACGAAACCATAGTTCATTGTGCTTCCTCCTCGGTTGTCACTCGCTCGCATCCGTCGCACGGTCAAGGGTATTGCAGTTGCCAATGCTTGGGAACCGGTTTGACAGCGCAGCGAAGTCGGCCGGCGTATCGATATCGAAGCCGATACCGGCAAGATCCAGCATCGCCGCCCTAAGCCCGCAGCGCAGCGCCTCTTCGCGATTTGCTTCAGCGCTACACTCGCCGAAGGCGAAGCGGAAGCCGCGTGGGCGCGTGAGATACAGGGCGTTGGTACCTCTGCCATGGCGGTCGCGGCAGATCACGGCTTCAGCATCGCCGCGCGCGCACTCGCGAACCTGGCGAAGCTCCTCGGCGGTGACCAATGGCAAGTCGGCGGAGACGACCAGGAGCGGTCCGCCGCCCCGCCCCAGAGCATGGTCGCGCGCGGCCGCAAGCGCTTGGTTGAGCCCGCCGCCCTGCGGTTCGCACATCGCCGTCGCGCCGAGCGCACGGGCAAAGCTCTGAGTTTGCTCGCAGCCGCTGACGACCAGCAGCCGTCCGCCTTCGGCAATGTCGCGCGCTGCCTCGAGGACATGGACAAGAAGCGCCTCGTTGAGCTGCCGGCGCCGCGTCGGCGACAGTACCCCGGCAAGCCGCGACTTGCCCTCGACGAGCGATTTGACCGGAATGATCAGCCAGTCCGACATGTCGCGCTCCGGGCAAGGTCGGTGGCGAACGACAGCACTTCGCCCGCCAGCCTGGCGCTGTCTTGGGCATCGCGCATCATCACGTCGGTAACAAGCACTACGGTGCCGGCGGCTTCAATCGTTTGCGCCGCCTCGGTGTCGGTGTTGTCGATCACCAGGCCGTCGAGCGCGAGGTCGCGGTAGAAGCCGGCGACGCCTGCCGCCGAGGGCTCGTGGCCGAGGCTGCGCATCACCGCCGCCGCCGGTCCCTTGACGGCCTTGCCGCCGATGATCGGCGATACTGCGACCAAGGGCGCGCGGCGCTCTGCGATGCTGGCACGAACGCCCGGTATATCGAGGATCGGCTGGATGCTGAGGATCGGGTTCGACGGGCAAAGGATGATCGCGGCCAGCGTGTCGTCGGCCAGTGCCGCGGCGAACGCGGCGCTCGGCCTCGCGCCATCGAGACCGGCGAAGTCTATGCCGCTGACCACGGGTGCCGCGCGGCGGCGGACGAAATAGTCCTGAAATTCCAGACGGCCTTGGTCGGTGTCGAGCATCGTACGCACCGGGTCGTCGCTCATCGGCACGATCGCATGGCGGACCCCGAAACGCGCCGTCAGCGCCTCGGTCACCGCGCTCAAGCTCATCCCTTGCGCCAACAGGCGCGTGCGTTCGACATGGGTCGCGAGATCCTGATCGCCGAGCCGAAACCAGGTCTCACTGCCCAGCGCCTCAAGCGCCTCCATGAAGCGCCAGGTCTCGCCGGCAAGCCCCCAGCCGGTCTGCGGATTGTCGCGCCCGGCGAGGGTGTACATGACAGTATCGAGGTCGGGTGAAACATGGAGGCCGAAATGCGCGAAATCGTCTCCGGTGTTGACCGCCACGGTCAGTGTCTCGGGCGCCAGCTTGAAGGCCAGGCCGCGCGCGAGTTTGGCGCCGCCGACACCGCCGGCAAGGGCGAGAACCATCCCCGCGCTCATCGGAATAGGTCGATCTCGGCCGGGCGCAGCAGATCGCTGGCGCTGCCGTCGGCGCGCCCGTAGGGAACGCCGCGGGCGAGCACGACCGGCCGGCCCTCGTCGCCTTGCCCCATCATCAGCGATGCCGCGGCGGCAAGTTCGTCGGCCACGGCCACCTCGCTGACCCGCAGTGGGCGCCCCTGCCGGTCGGGCCGGCCGCGCAGGTCGACCAATGCCGGCAGGCCGCTGACGCCGAGCGCGATGCCGCTGGTGCCGAGTCGCCAGGCACGGCCGACGCTGTCGTTGATGATTACGCCGACATCGACGCCGGCGCGCGTTGCCAGCGCGTGGCGCAACGCGGCGCAGGATCGGTCCGGATCTAAGGGCAGCAACAAGACGCGCTCGCGCTCGCCGTCGGGCGGCACGTTCGAGAGGTCGATGCCGGCGTTGGCGAGCACGAAGCCGAGCCGATGCTCAACGATCAGCACGCCCGGACGGTAACGCAGTACCCGGATTGACTCCGAAAGAATGAGCTCGACCTGGCGCGCATCCTTCCCGACCTTGGCGGCGAGCGCCCGCGCCTCGGCAGAGGGCATGATCTCGTCGAGAAATACCATGCGCGCTTCCGACTTGGAGACGATTTTCTGGGCCACCACCAGCACATCCTGGTCGCGTAACGCACAGCCGCTTGCCTGCGCCGCGTTCAGCACGACCGCGGCAAGATCGTCGCCCGCTCGCACCTCAGGCACGCCATCCAGCGGCTGCAACGTTAGCGACGACGGCGGCGACACCAGCGTCCTCACGGCTCCGGCGGCCGCGGGACGCCGCTGATGCGAATGCCGGCAGCCGCGGCCTTGTAGCGCCTGTTGATCGAAATCAGCACCGAGGTCAGCGCCTCAGCGACCACCGAGTTGGCGAGCGGGCCGGCTTGCCAGGCGCGCAGGCCGATCGCGGTCGCGAGCCCGACCACGGTCTCGCGCGCATCCTGGTCGTCGCCGCAGACCAGCACGTCGCAGTCGATCTCGCGGTCGAGCTCGGCCAAGAGGTGCGCGGCCACATTCTGGAACGCTGAGACCACGCGCACCTGCGGACCCAGCGCTTGTTGCAGTGCGACGACCGCCGAGCCACCCTTGGGGAGCTGCACGCGCGCGACCTTGGGCGGCACCAGCGGCACTGTCGCATCGATCAGTATCTTGCCATCGAGAGCCGGCGCCACGTGGCGGGCAGTTTGAGCTTGAGCCGCGTAGGGCACGGTCAGCAGCACGATGTCCGCGCGCTCGGCGACCTCGCTGTTGCTGCCGTGACCGATGCGGTTGCCGCCAAGCTTTGTGTTGAGCGCTGCCGCCGCGGCGCTTGCCCGCGCCGCCGAGCGCGAGCCGATGCTGACCGGGTATCCGGCATGGGCCAGCCTGAGCGCCAGCCCGCCGCCCTCGGCACCAGTCCCGCCCAGCACGCCGACGCCCGAAAGTGGCTGCGCGATATCGCTCATTGTGCTGGCTGCCCGACCAAGACGGTCGACGGTTCGCGACGATCGGCCGCGATCGGCTGGTAGAGCGTGGTGCGCCGGGCGGGCACGCGGCCACACGACTCGATCAGTGCGTCCAGGCGGGCCGGTGTCATTTCCTGGCCATGCACCGAGCCTGCCGCACGCGAGATGCTCTCGTCCATCAGCGTACCACCGAGATCGTTGGCACCGGCGCGGAGGCAGGCGCGCGCGCCGTCCTCGCCGAGCTTGACCCAAGAGGCCTGGATGTTCGCGATGTGCGGATGCAACACCAGTCGCGACACCGCATGCATCAGCGCGACTTCGCGGAAGGTTGGGCCCTTACGCGCCCGACCGGCGCGATAGATCGGCGCCTCCATGTGGATGAAAGGCAGCGGCACGAATTCGGTAAAGCCCCCGGTGCGCGCTTGCAGGGTACGGATATGAACGAGATGGCGCGCCCATGCGCGCATCGGTTCCATGTGGCCGAACATGATGGTCGCGGTTGAGCGCAGCCCAAGCTCGTGCGCCGCCTCCATCACCTCGAGCCATTGGCCGGTGCGGATCTTGTCGGGGCAGAGTTCGGCGCGAACCTCGTCGTCGAGGCTCTCCGCCGCTGTGCCCGGCAGTGACCCTAGTCCTGCATCTTTCAGCCTGGCAAGGAAATCTGGCACGGTTTCGCACAGGCTGTCGGCGCCTTGCCACACTTCGAGCGGCGAAAAGGCGTGAATGTGCAGCTCCGGCAACGCGGCCTTGATCGCGCGACAGAGGGCGAGGTAGGTCTCGCCCGTATAGTCCGGATGGATGCCGCCCTGCATGCAAACTTCCGTTGCGCCCCGCTGCCATGCCTCATTCGCGCGACGCACCACCTCCTCGACGGTCAAATTGTAAGGCGGGCCGCGCAAGCTGGTGGCGCCGGCACTCTTGGCAAAGGCGCAGAAGCGGCACTTGAACGCACAAATATTGGTGTAGTTGATGTTGCGGTTGACGACGTAGCTCACGGCGTCGCCGACAACCGCCTTGCGAAGCGTATCGGCGGCCGCGCAGACGGCGTCATAGTCCGGGCCGCGAACCCTGAACAGACGAACGATTTCGTCCTCGCTCAAGGGCTCTCCGGCGCTGGCCTTGTCGATCAGCCGGCCTATGTCGGAATCGAGGCGGCCAGGCGCCGGCGCGCGCGGCATGTCCGCGAGCGGCGGTGGCGCGGAGCCGCCGGGCGACCACGGGTGCGCGCGCGCGAAGCCGCTGGTCTCGGTGACGCGTAGCAGTTGTGCGGCGAGCGCCGGATCAACCCATCGCTTTGCCGTGGCGACGTAGGCCGGATAGATCGCCAGCCGCTCGATCAAGCGATGCCCAGCGGCCTCGGTTCGCGCCCCCAGCGCGTCGAGATGGGGCCACGGCGCCTCGGGATTGACGTGGTCTGGGGTGACAGGGGAAATCCCACCCCAGTCATTGAGTCCGGCCGCGAGCAGGCGCGGATAGTCGTCGGCGCTCAAATTGGGCGGCGCCTGAATGTTCGCGTCGGCGCCGAAGACGAGACGCGCCGCGGCGATGCTCCAGGCAAGCTCGTCATGGTCGGGCTCGGGGGCCTCCGCCATGGGCGAGTCTGGCTTGGCCCGGAAATTCTGCACGATGATTTCCTGGATGTGACCATATTGACGATGCAGCTCGCGCAGCGCCAATAGGGCGTCGACGCGCTCGGAGCGGGTCTCGCCAATGCCGATCAGCAGCCCGGAGGTCAGTGGCACGCGTGCCTCGCCGGCCCGGCGTATGGTTTCGAGACGCGCTGCGGGATGTTTGTCGGGCGAGCCGAAATGCGGCCCGCCACGCCGGCACAGCCGTTCGCTGGCGCTTTCGAGCATGATGCCTTGCGAGACCGCGACTTCGCGCAAGGCGCCGAGCTGGTCGCTGTCGAGCACCCCCGGATTGACGTGCGGCAGCAGCGAGGTCTCGCGCAGCACCAGGGCGCACATTTCGACGAGATAGTCGACCGTCGTGTGGTGGCCGAGCTCTGCCAGTGCCTGGCGCGCCGCGGCATAGCGCAGCTCCGGCTTGTCACCGAGTGTAAACAGAACTTCCTTGCAGCCCCGCAGCTCGCCGGCGCGGGCGATCGCCAGGACCTCGTCAGGCGACAGATAGGCGCTCTCGCCCCGGCGCGACGGCCGCGCGAAGGTGCAGTAGTGGCAGACATTCCGGCATAGGTGAGTGAGCGGCACGAATACCTTGCGGGAATAGGACACCAGCCGACCGTGCCCTTGGTCGCGCAGCGCTGCCGCGGCGTCGAGCAACGCGCCCCACTCGGCGTTTGCGAACAGCTCTTTCACCGCCGGCCCGACAAGCCCCGTGACCGCTCCCGGATCGTCGCGCAACAGCGCAAGCGTCTGTTTCCCGTTCATCATCCCCGCCAACACAGCCCGGTCGCCGACAATCAGCATATCCCAAGGCAGCCCGGTCGGAAACGCCCGACTCGCGACCACCGCCCGGCCCGGTCCTGACAGCCGCATGAACAATCCACGGTCACATCGCGCAACAACGAGATGTACTGCTGGCGTCGCTAAGACCATCAGGGAATAGCGCCATTGACACCACATTGGCACATCTCGTGGCGTCGCGGCCGCAGCGGTTTCCGATCCGCTATCGACGACGCAGCGGTGGGTTCGGCCTAGGAAGTCCGATTGACTCCTGACTCCCGACGAAATCCATGGATCGGTATGAGCCGAAGGTTTGGCCATGAGCGGCCATGCTAGGCCAAGTCAATCGCGAGGCCTGAAAGGTTCAATCCCGCCATGTAAGCTGTCCACGGGAGTACAGCGATGTCGGACTGGAGTTGGAATTTCCCCGTATTCGTGGACAGGTGCGGGCTTGCAGACACTAGCCGTTTGGTGACGCTCTTTTCGTAATTGATGGGCGACTTGTATCCAAGGGCTACGTGGCGTCGACCGGCAGGTTCGGCACGCCGCAGTCAGCCTAAGCACGACCGCCGGCACGAAGGTGTTTTTCAGCCGCAACAGCTTTCTACGCCGCGCCAGAGCAAGCCTGGAAACGTGCGCCGGGCAACAGGTGCAGCGAACACAAGCATCTTGTTCGATCGATCTATTTGATTGCTTAATCAGGTCAGCTGTATTAACGGCTGCGTTGCGTCTTAAGACATGTAGAAGGAAAACGTTCCATGCGCGCCATGGCTGTTTCTCTGGTCCTAGTTGCCGCCATTGGGGTTGGTCCGGCGTTTGCCGAACCGCCCACTAAAGCGCTGATCCCTTTGCTGGATCTGGAAGCCGAGGACGCCTGGGAGACCGGCGAGGTTAACTTTGTCGCCGAGTACAATATGTGGGCGTGGACCAATTTCGGGACCCCCGTTGACCAAGGTAAGGTGGTACCGGCGGCGTTTGCCGCCGAAACAGCCACGGTGTTCTCCAACACCGACCAGGCCTTCTCCGCGCCGCTGTTTACCCTCGATCCGGTGGCGTTGCGCGCGTTCGCGTTCGGTCGTCACCTGTTCCGCCGGCAGTGGGTCGCGGCCCCCGCCGAGGCGGCAACCTTCGACGGCCTTGGCCCGACTTTCAACCGCGTCTCTTGCGACGGCTGTCACTTCAATGATGGTCGCGGTCGCCCGCCTGGCAAGCCGGATGAGCCTATGCGTTCGATGCTCGTTCGACTTAGCGTTCCTGGCGTGGCTGACAACGGCGGGCCCGTGCCGCACCCGGTGTATGGCCTGCAATTGCAGGACAAGAGCATCGACGGCGTTCCTGCCGAGGGACATGTCTCGGTGCGCCAACGCGTCATCGAGGGCAACTTCGCCGATGGCATGCCCTATACGCTGAGTGAGCCGGTCTACACATTTTCCGACATGGCCCATGGTGCGCTGGGGGCGGAGGCGCTGTTCTCCCCGCGGGTGGCGCCAGTAACCTACGGACTCGGCTTGCTCGAGGCGGTACCGGACTCGGTCGTTGTCGCGGCGGCCGATCCCGATGACGCCGATGGCGACGGCATCTCGGGCAGGGCAAATTACGTTTGGAACCCGGCGACTGGTAAGACCGAGCTGGGCCGCTTCGGTTGGAAGGCCAATACCGCCAGCCTCTATGTCCAGGTTGCTGCCGCGGCCCATGGCGACATGGGCATCACCACAAGTCTGTTTCCGGACAACAACTGCCCCGCCGCGCAAGGCGATTGCGAGGCGGCGCCAGACGGCGGCTTGCCCGAGATGGATGATGCGAGCCTGGATATGCTGACCATTTATGTGCGTGCGCTTTCGGTGCCGGCGCGCCGTGACCCGCACAACCCAGCGGTCGAGAGGGGTGAGGACTTGTTCGAGGCCGCAGGCTGCGCCGCCTGTCACACGCCGAGCCTGTCCACCGCTCAGGACGCTGCCTTGCCGCAGCTCGCCGGGCTGGAGATTCGCCCCTACACGGACATGCTGCTGCACGACATGGGCGAGGGGCTCGCCGACGGTCGCTCCGACTTCGCGGCCTCGGGCCGGGAGTGGCGAACGCCGCCCCTTTGGGGCATCGGCCTGGTTCAGCGGGTGAATCTACATCGCCAGTTCCTGCATGACGGCCGCGCACGCGGCTTCATGGAGGCGATCCTTTGGCATGGCGGCGAAGCCGAGGCGGCGCGCCAAGCGGTGGTTGCCATGGCCAAGGAGGATCGTGACGCCTTGCTCGCCTTTCTGCGCTCGCTTTGAGGCTGGAACTGCCAGTTCCGTGGCGTAGCCACCACGTCACCTCCATTTGGTCGGACTGACCTGGGTTAAAGCTCGTTTGGTGCCAATGTCCAGGATTCAGCTCGGCTTGGCCGGAGGATGTGGCGATGAAGTACCAAGAACCGGGATGCGCGTATTGCCCACCCAACGTTCGTGCTTGCCGCGTGGGTGAATCGGATGCCCGGGGGCCCGGCTTCTGCCCAAGCAAAGTCGACGCGGACACGCAAGACGATGCTTGGGCGGCCTACCGAGACCCCGAGGTGATGCGGGTCGCACAGGTCTCGGCCGAGGTTGAGGCGGAGGGATACTGCAAATGGACACGGGTCGAGGAGATCTGCCATTTCGCGCACAAGATGGGCTTCACGCGCATCGGTATTGCCACTTGCATCAGCTTTGTTGATCACGCCAAGACTTTAAGCAGCATCCTGGAAAGTCACGGGTTTGAGGTGGCTTCTGTCGCCTGCAAGAACGGCGGTGTTGACAAGCAGGCGCTCGGCCTGCGGGAGGAGCAGAAAATCCGCCCCGGCGGCCATGAATCGATGTGTAACCCGATTGGCCAGGCGGCGTTCCTCAATCAGGCCGGCTGTCAGTTCAACATCATCCTGGGGCTGTGTGTCGGCCATGACAGCTTGTTCTTCAAGCATGCCGACGGCCTGACCACCGTGCTCGTCGCAAAGGACCGCGTGCTGGCGCATAACCCCGTCGGCGCGCTCAATCTGGCCGACACCTACTACAGCAAGGTCTGGGGCGCCGAGCGTCCGGAGAAACCGCCGAAACTGCCCGCCAGCGGCCGGCGCAAGGCCTGATCGACGCGGGGCGCAGCGCATCGTTTTGACCCCTAAAGGATGACACTTCCGTGTCAAAAGGTGGGTACACCTGGATGCGGAGCGATGACGGTATACAACATCAAGAAGGACCGAAATAGCTGGCGCCTGGAGGAATGCCGGTCCGACGGCGTGCGCGTCGACCATGGTGCGCACGATTCCTTCAACTGTGCCAAGGCCTTCCGAACCACCCTGGAACTTCGCGCGCTGCATCCCAATCGAAACATTTCACACGCCCTGACACGTGACCAGTAGAACCGAAGAGATGAACCAGGAAGACCTCAATCGGGCAATCCGGCGCGCTGAGCGGTTCATTCGGCAATCCACCGACAAGCAGGCCGAACCACCGGAAAAACAGGATATTCAGGCCGCCGCCGTCGATTTGTACGCGGCCTTGTCGAAGCTTCTGCTGCGCCCGTAGGTTTCGGTGGTTTCGGTGACAGTTTACTAAATACACTATATGTTGTGAATGATGTCTATCAGGTGCAATATTTTGTGTATTTAGTAAACTGTCACCGAAATAAAGTCAAAGACGATTAGTTTTGCCGGCGAACACAGCGCACAAAATACACGTGCGAATTGTGATTCCCATATACGACACCGGATCCGCGGGCGCTGCCGAAACCGACATAAAAGACGTGCTTCTCTTTATTGGGATTGTCGCTTCCGCTCCAGAACGGGAAATAATCGTCGCCCGAAGGCATGCGAAAGACCGCATTGATTTTCATCGCCTGACCGCGATCCACGAGACCCTTAAGTTCCTCGATAGTCGGTGCACGCCAGTCGTTAAGACCGGCGAGGGTGAGGTTCCTGCAATAGTCCCCGATCCGATGGCCTTGGCGCGCTTTGCCAAGATTGGTGGTGCCCCAGTAGTCATCGACCATCTCAAATTCCCGTACCGTGTACGGTTCATTTTGCCACATCAAGTCGGTGGTTAGGTCGATGACGGTCACGTCGCTGTTGGCGATGAAACGTCCATCTGTATCGCGCGGGACGTGGAGCGCGTTCTGCCTTGGTGGCTGCACGAGAGCTAACGTGTCATCTGGTGGACTTGGTTGTTCAATGGGCTTCTGGGCGCCGTCGCTCTGCTGTTCGGCCGTTTCGCGTGCGACCAACAAATCCGCAAAAACATAACCCAACACTTGGTCATGTTGCTCGACCAGGTACCAGTTCTGTCCTTTCACCTGCCCCGCCACATACACTTCCGTGCCGATTGGCAACACAGCCAATTTGGCGGCGCGAACTTGCGGCTCCTGGCGGACATTGGCATTTCTGACCGCAACATAGGTGGCCTCTATGGGATCCAATGCGATCGGCGGCGCCTGCGGCGCGATGGCAGTCTCCTCTTGGCCCTTCGCCGGCGCCAACGTATCTATTTTCAGTTTGGCGAGGCCGGCAAACGTGCCATTCGGATATTGCTTCAGATATTCCTCAAACATCGCCGGGTTTTCGCTGTCCTCGATCGCGTTCCAATAAGACAACTCAAAGGCCCGATCGTCTGTCGCGGGCGCCGCGGCCAGCTCTGTCGCGGTCACGGTTAGCGTGCCATCGAGCTTGAAATAGAATGCACCTTCGATGGGCGAGGATGACAACCACGGTTCCTGCTGGCCGCCCGTTGCCTCTGCGACCAGTAAGCCAACTTTGTTGAAAACCCGCAGCACATCCAGATTGGGCGTTTGGATTGCCTCGACCAACGCCGAGGTATACGGACTGTTTGCGCCGGTCCCGTCTGCGGCAACGTCGCCCGGCCGGGTCGCGTAGCTAATCAACGTGCCTTTCGGCGCATCGATTCGGGCGAGGCCGCGGCCGACGGCACGCAGGCCGCGACCGGAGAACGGATTATTGCGGCATGCATCAAGGATCAGCATGTTCAACGGGTTGCCGGCCAATCCCATTTGTCTAAGGACCAGATTGACATCGACAAGTTCGAACTCGACGTCTGCTTCAGTCTCCAGACCAGCGTCGATCGGTATCAAATAGTTGCGGCCACGATACTCGATCGCATGACCGGCGTAGTAGAAAAGTCCGATGGTTTCAGGACCATTGAGCGCACGGGCGAAGTCCCGAATAGCCGCCTCCAAGCGAACTTTGTCGAGGTCCAGCAACGGTTCGGCGGCGATCAGTTCGAAGTCAAGCGATTGAAGTGATTTTCCAACCAGGCGCGCGTCATTGATCGGATTTTTGAGGATGCCGATCTCCGCATATGTTTCATTGCCGACCACCAGGGCCACCCGACGTTCCGCCCGTGCTTCCACTGCGCTTAGTGAGACGGCAAAGAAAATCGCAAGCTTGGTGAGCAAGACCGTACGACGTCTCCAACTGTCCATCATTTTCCTGCGTGCCCTAGACTGCGGACCTCGCCATTGGCGTGCCTATTTATCGGCCGTCGGGTTTTGGTAGATCCAAAGTTCGGCTGCCCTGAGATGGTCGAGCAAACTCGCTGTCGGTATCAAGTATTTCTTGCGTGGCCGCGTGAAAACGCCGCGCGCGCAGTGTCCGAGTTGGTCAATTGCCAGCGGGACGCCGCGCTAAGGCATCAAGGCGACGGCCTTGATTTCGATGATCAGGCCGGGACGTGCGAGCGCTTCGACACCGATGGCCGTCCATGCGGGGAACGGATCCGGGATGAACCGTGCCTTGACCGCTACGAAATCGCTGAAGTGATCTTGGATGCCCACATGGTAAGTCACCAAATCGACGATGTCGGTAAAGTGCGCGCCGCCGGCATTCAGGATCGCGCCGAGCCGCTCGAAGGCGTTGACGAATTGCGCCGTGTCGTGGTCTGGCATGGAGCCGTCGGGATTAAGCCCGATCTGGCCGGAGACATAAAGTGTGTCGTTGGCGCGGACCGCTGCCGAATAACCAAAGCGATCAAAAACCTGGGCGCCGCCTGCCGAAAACGGTCCTTCGCTGGGCGTGACGACTGTCTTGACGTTCATCGTTTTCTCCTTGTGTCACTTCATAGCCGTGCCCCGGCCGGCGGCGGCAAGCCGAGAAGCAAGCGACCGTATGCCTCCGCGCTGGGGTCCAGTTGCAAGAGGAAATGGCTTGCCATGGCGTGGATGTCTCGAAAGCCGCGTTCCAACGGGCCACCTTGCGGCAACAGACTGCCGCCGACGGCGCCGATGGCTCTGTTGGCGGCCGAAAGCGCGGTTCGCGCCGCCGTGACCGTTTGCACACGGATGCGAGCGCGCTCATTCAAGTCGATGTCGCCGCCAGCATAGAGGCGCGCCGCATTTTCGTAGAGGCCCATTTCAGCAAGTCCGACTTCGGCCGCACATTGTCCGAGAACGATGTGGGCGTGCTGGCTCTCGATCTGGGCCTGTCCCGTACCGGCAGCGACACGGCGCCCAATGGCGTCGACCAGTGCGTCGACAATGGCCCGCGCCGTGCCGATCAGCGGCGCCGTCACCGACATCGCGAGCAGGGGGTTGGCGGGCAGCCGATAGAGGGGCGTCGCGCCCTTGCGCCCACTTTCAATTGACGACCAGGCCAGCGTGCGGCGGTACGGCACGAATCCATTAACCAGAGAGACATCTTTGCTGCCCGTGCCGCGCATTCCGAGAACGTGCCAACTGTCGTTATCAATCTTGAACGCGGCTGCTTCGAACACCGCCAGTGTCGGACCTTCGCGTAGCGGCACCAGTGCGGCCACCCAGTCGGCGTGGTCGATGCCAGACGCGTACCGCCAGTGTCCCGACACCTGGTAGCCGCCGGCGGTTTCGCGCACTTCGATGTTGCGACCGACACCGCCCGTGAGCACCGGGACGAGCACGTCGCAACCGTCGGCGAAGATTTCGGCCCGACCGGTGGCATCGAACAGCCCCATGAGCCAAACATTGGCACCGCTCAGGCCGACCAACCAAGCCGTTGACGCGCAGCCGCGCGCCATTTCGACCGTGACGCGCCAAAGCACCTCGGGCGATAGCTCGCAGCCACCGTTCGCGCGCGGTTGCAATATGCGAAGAAAGCCGGCCTGGCGGATGGCGGCGATGGTGGCGTCACCAATTTTTCTATCGTGATCGGCAACCGACGCTTGCTGTTGCAACATCGGTATGAGCGCGGCAACCCGTGCGACGAATTCATCCGACTGACTGGGCATGTTCGGACCTCTTTTTTGGCCAGTATACGCGATTGGTATGGGCCACGCCTGCGCGATGGACTAACTCCGAACAGGAACAAGGTCATGTCAGCGGATCGACAGACCGATTTCAGGAATTCGCTGAGCATCGATATTGATATCGGCGATTGCCCGGAATTCGCCGATATCGGACACTGCTCTAGAGCCGGTGCAATCCTGTGGTTGACGCTTGGGCAGCTGCTCTAAATCAGTCCGCCTTTTCGTGCCAATCCTCGCCCGCGATGGTTTGCTCGGCTTGGCGGTGCGTCTCGATGATGCGGCGCGCGGATTGATCCGGGATACCGATACCTGTGAGCACCATTTCGCTGAGCTGCAAGCTGGTCTCGACTGTCTCGGGGATGACGCGGCTGGCGCCCCGGTCGATGAGCCGTTCCGCATGGCTGCGGTCGCGGGCTCGCGCGAGCAAGAGGAGGTCCGGCCAGTGCCGGCGCGCGGTCGCGACCACCCGCTCTGCGGTTTGCGTATTGTCTATGGTCACAACCAAGGCCGCGGCACGGTCGACGCCGAACTTGCGCAACATGTCCGGACGGCTGGCGTCGCCATAAAAAACGCCGGCGCCGGCGGAACGATAGCGCGCGACGAGGGTCGCATCGCTGTCGATTCCGACATGTGGCAACGCTTGGCTGTCCAGCACCGAACCCAACATTTGGCCGACGCGGCCATAGCCGACAACAATCACATGGCCGGAAAGGCCGACGGCGATATCCGTGTCGCGCTGATCACGGCCTGCTTCGCGCGCTTCAACCGCACGGGCAATTTTGCGAGCGACATGGGCCACCGGCGGTGTTGCGACCATCGTCATGCCGGCGACAATGAGCATGAACTGCGCGGTGGCGTTTGGCATGAGACCAAGTCCATAGGCCATACCGACAACAAGCAGCGCGAACTCGCCGCCCTGGCCGAGCAGCAGGCCGGTCTCCAGGGCCACCGGGCGGGGCTCGCCGAACCATCGCGCCAGGGCGTACACGATTGGGCTTTTGATCAGGTACAGCCCGAATACCGATGCGATCAGCCAGAAAGGTTCGGCAGCCGCCTGGCTGACGTCGATACTCATGCCGACAGAGACGAAGAAAAGGCCGAGCAACAGGCCTTTGAACGGCTCGATGTCGACCTCGATTTCGTGACGATATTCCGTCTCAGCCAATAGCAGCCCTGCGAGAAAGGCGCCCAAGGCCATCGATAAGCCGAACTGTTTGGTGGCCAATGCCGTGCCGACGATGACCAGCAAGACGAGGGCCAAGAACATCTCCCGGCTGGCCGTGCTGCCAACGAAGCGGAACACCGGTCGGACCACCAGGCGCCCGATGGCCAGAATTGCAGCGACCGCGATCATTGCCTCGGCGATCGCCCATGCAAACGCGGTCAACACGGGCGCGTCGCTTTGCGCGCCGAAGACGCCAACCAGGAAGAGGATCGGCAACACCGCCAGGTCCTGGCATAACAGGATGGCAAAGCTGGCACGGCCCGTGGCCGTACCCAGCCGGCGGTTCTCGGCGAGCAATTGCATGACGACAGCGGTCGAGGACAGCGCGAAGCCGGCGCCGAGCACGACCGCAACGGCAAGGGGATTTTCGAACAACCAGGCGATGAACGCGATCACGGCGCCGGTTATCAGAATTTGCGCGCCGCCGAGCCCAAAAACCCTGCGTCGCATCGCCCAAAGCCGGTTGAGCGAAAGCTCCAGCCCGATCATGAACAAAAGGAATACGACGCCCAATTCTGCGAGCGGACGAACGCCATCCAAGTCGGTGATCAAAACATAGTGCAACCACGGTAAGGCGTCGGCGAAGCGTGCGACGCCATGCGGTCCGATCACCAGACCCACGACCAGAAAGCCGAATACGGGACTGATCCCAAAGCGACGGGCCAGCGGCACAATGATCCCGGCGGCAAAGAAAAACACCATCGCTTCGCGTAGATCGAGCGTATCGACATGCATGAGTTTCTCCGATTGCCTTCGGCACTGTCCCCGCTGGCTCGTTACCCAACACCAAGATCACAGGGCATTTCGTTGTCAGGCCCTGCTAATCGCAAACCAGATACACACGCCGGCAATCTTTCGGCCATGTGTCGCCCTTGTTTAGCCAGGCCTCGTCTGCACCGATCATCTTGGTCAACTCGAATATGGGTCGCAACGAAGTCGTGGACATGACGCCACCACGACAGATCTGGCGTTCGTCGCGCCGGTTTGCACCGGTCATATGGATCTTAATTGGCCTCGTCGTTGCCGGCCTGGGCGCGAAACAGCCAAATGCCACTGTGCTCGTCTCTTTTAAAGGTGCTGTTAACGACCGCCAGCGCGCCGCTCTGATTGACGGCGAGTTTGTTCATCAATAGACCTTGCAGACTGCCATTGACGCCAAGGGCCGGATCCATGCTGCCGGGAACCAGCGCCGGCGGTGTAAATGTCGATCCGCGATCGTTCGATACGGCGAACCCCAGACCTGACGAACGCGTTCTTCGGTCCGCGACCAGTTCCCAGATGACGAATAGATTGTCATCGCCGTCCAGGCGAAGGGCGGGATGATGGGCGCTTTTGGTTTTCCCGATACGAGGGGCAGAAATTTCTCGTGGCACGTCAAATGAACGTCCACCGTCACCGGAGCGGCTGTACACAATGTGGTAGCGCTCAAAGGGGCCATCCGGACTTTCGGCATAAACGAGATGTATGGTTCCCTGGCGATCTACTGCGATCTTGGGTGCGTCGGCGTGCCCGTTAGTGCTGAATGCGGCCTGTGGTGGGCTGAAAGAATGCCCTTGATCGTCCGATCTTGCGATTTGGATATTGGCCGCACGATTTTCGCCGACAGTCCAGGCGATATATATCGTGCCGCGGACGTCGATCGCGATAGACGGACCGCGTGCCGGGCCGGAAACATCGCCGTCGACAAGGCGTTTTGGCGGCGAGAAACTGGCGCCTGAGTCGATGGACTCGGCCAACCACAGGGTGCCTTCATACTCGGTCCACACCGCGTAGAAGTTCCCCTCGGGATCGATGGCGAGGTCCAAGCTGCCATTATGCCAAGAACGGGCGGTCAAACGTCCTTTGCCGTCGCCGCCGAGAGAGTTGGAAAGGTTGATCGGTGCGGCGAATGTCGCGCCGCCATCGATCGACCGCGCGAACAAAATCTCGCCACCATGTGAACCGCCGGAAAAGACGATCTCTTGCCAGAGGATATGCACATTGCGCACATCGCTGGGGCCAATCAGCGCACGCGGCAGCCACGAAAGGATGGTCGGGCTGCGCGACACGTTGACGGGCGTGTCGAGGCGCGTTGTGCCATCGGGCTGGTAGAGCTGGAAGAAAACATCCTTCCGGGCCTGATCGACCCAGCTGACGCCAATGAAACCCTGTTCATTGATGGCCACGGTCGGATCGTCGACATAGTCATATTCTGACTTGTTCATGCGCCAGGGGCCTTGGACTCCGTTGCCGGAGGCCACCGCGACCTTGTCCTGCCACGTTACGCCTGAAACTTGCGTTTCCGCTAAGACGGGCACAACCGCCAACCAAAACGCGAACATCGCCAAACTCAGCCAGATTCGGATTCGAAACATGCCCCAAAACTCCACCGCGCATTGTACACGTTGGGCAACGTTGATGCCGCATGAACACGGTGCAGCCGTGTCACTTTATCCGATCGACCACCGTGGGGATGAGGGGCGGTGTCAGTTTGTGGTCGATGAACGGACCTTTGGCTATGGACGCACTGTTTACGATGATGCGGGTGGCGTGGTTTAAATATCACCCGTCGGATTGGCGCAGCAACGAGGGCCAAAGTGTCAAGTTTTTCCCACGACGACTATGTCAGATTGGTCGAGGACGACTATTTCGGAAGTGTCGCCCGAGAAGATGTTGAAGGCGCGCTACGCTGCTTCACGCCTGACGCCCATGTCACGATCTATCATGGCGATGCGCCGGCGCGCCGCTTCGCCGCCGAGCCGCAAACCGGCGAAAGCCCGCTCAGAGAATTCTACGATCACCTCTTAGCCAACTATGCGCCAAATTTCAGCGGATTTCGCCATTTCGTCGACCCGCCGCAGCAGCGCTGTGCTGCCTATTTCGATGTCGAACTCTCTCCCAAACCCGGTTCGCCTTATCAGCGCGCCGGTACGCGGCATTTGAAGAATTGCAATTTCTTTCACTGCCGAGACGGGAAGATCTTCGACATGACTATCTACTACGCTGATCCGGGCGCCGATCCTGGTGCGCCGACCGGTTTTCCAAAGACCGGTTAGCGTTTCTTACGGGCAGCGCTGGCTTCGCCTGCCGGTGGCCCCGCACTTTGCCCGAAGTCAAGGCGACGACGGCCGGCAGACGCAACAATCCCATCGCCCATGGAAGCCGCAACGTTTTTCATTCAACTGGCCGCCATTTTGATCGCCGCGCGTGCCGCTGGCGAAATTGCCGCGCGGTTCGGCGCCCCCTCGGTAATTGGCGAACTGGTGGCGGGGATCATATTGGGCCCCAGCGTGCTCGGCTGGCTGGAACCGACCGAGGTCATACGCTTGCTGGCCGAGATCGGCATCATCCTGCTTCTGTTTGAAGTCGGCCTCGAGACCGATATCGGGCGCTTGGCCAAGACCGGCGGCCGTTCCGTGACGGTCGCGCTGGGCGGTTTCGTCATCCCGTTTCTGATGGGCTATGCCGCCGGCCGGATATTGTTCGGGTTTGACACACTGCTGGCGCTGTTCGTGGGCGGCACGCTCACGGCCACCAGCATCGGCGTAACGGTGCGCATCCTGCGCGACGTGAACCGGCAAAACAGCCGCGAAGGCCAGATTGTTCTGGGGGCGGCGGTCATCGACGATATTCTGGGCGTTCTACTTCTGGCATTGCTTTATGAGTTTTCGCAAACCGGCGATCTCAGCGCCGCGAACCTGGTGCGGTTGGCGCTGTTCATCGGAATTTTTTTCGCCATCGCGCCGCTTGCCGCGAAGCTGATCTCGACGCTTATCGGCCACTATCACCGTGCCACCCAAATGCCCGGCTTGGTTGCGACTCTGATCGTGTCGTTGGTGATGGTGTTTGCTTGGCTCGCGCATGCTGTCGGCGCGCCGGAGCTGTTGGGTGGCTTTACCGCGGGACTGGCCCTCTCGCGGCGCTTCTTCTTGCCGTTTGGCGCCTCGCTCGCGCGCGATCATCAGCTTGCTGACGAGGTCGAACGCGATATGAAGCCAATCGTGCAGCTGTTTACGCCGATTTTCTTCGTCACAGTCGGCCTTTCGCTGGACCTGCGCGAGGTGGAATGGACCTCCGCCTTTATCTGGGTCTTTTCGCTGTCGGTCGGCTTCGTGGCCATTGTGGGAAAGATCGCCGGCGGCTTTTTGCTGGTGCGCGAGCATTGGTTGATGCGCAGTGCGATCGGCATGGCCATGGTGCCACGCGGCGAAGTGGGCCTGATTTTCGCCGAGCTTGGTCGTTCGGCGGGTGTTTTCGACGGCCCGACTTATGCCGCGATGGTCCTGGTCATCGCCTACACGACTTTGTTTTCGCCGTTTTGGATTAAGCTGTTTTATCGACTGTTCGGATCACAGGCGGCGCTTGTCGAAACCAAAGTCGCCGCTGAGCCAGGCTCGCCACCGGCCGAGTTTTGACCATATAATTAGCCAACTATATTATGTAAAGAAGTATATTATCTAGCGCAGTAACACTCTGCGCGCACCGCATTGTAAAATTGCGCGTTGGTCTAGGGTCCAACACCACTCCGTCGCAGTCCTTCCAGGTATAGCGCCATACATTGTTGATCCGTGATCAAGTGGTGCTTGCGAACAAACTCGATCGAGAACGCTGGAAAGTGCTTGCGGATTTCCTCCAGGATTCGCGGCACTTCGTCAAGCCGTTCCAGATACCCCAAGGCAACCAACAAATTGGCATGGCGCGACCACTGAAAGTTGGGTTGGCGGATGGCCTTTCGCGCCCATTCGGCGGCGGCTTCGAAATTCTCTTGGAACAGATAGGCGTCCGACAAACGCACCATGAACGAACCTATGTGGGTATCGTATGGGCTCAAACGGATCGCCTTCTCCAGATGCGGTACCGCTTCCGCCGGCCGTCCGATGAAGCTTAAGGACGCGCCAAGCCCGTAATGCGCCCAAGCCATGCTCGGATTGAGCGCCAGCGCAGCCTCAAGTTCCGGAATGGCGGCGTTGTGATCCAGACGCACCATAAGAGCCTTGCCAAGGGCACACCGTGCCGCGGGATCCTGCGGATCAATGGCGACCGCCCGCCGCGCGCAGTCCAAAGCTTGATCACGACAATGCTGTACATCGTCGCCCAGCCCCATGGTGACGTCGTAGTAATAGGCATCGACCAAGGCGGCATGGGCGGCCGGAAAGTTTGGCGCGGCGTCGACGACGCGGCCAAGCAACGCCTTCGCGTCCTGGTGGCTTTCGCGGGTCCTTTGGAACAACGCTGACAGGGCTTGCTGGTAGAGCTGCCAGGCGTCCAGGTCTTGTGGCCTATTGATGGCCGTTTTTTGGCGTTCGGCTTTACCAATCGCGGGCTCAAGCGCGGCGACGATAGTTTCGGTCAGTTCATCTTGCAGATCGAATATGTCTTCAAGCCGACGATCATAGCGCTGTGCCCAATCGGCCCGGCCCGTGGCGCAAGAGATCAGTTGCGCCGTGACCCGTACGCGCGGACCCGCCCGCCGAATGCTGCCTTCGACTATATAGCCAACGTCTAGGTCCCGGGCGAGGCGACGAAAATCTGGGGCTTCGCCTTTAAAGGCAAATGCCGAATTCCGCGCGATGACGGGAAAGCTCCGACAAGCCGCCAACGCCGTGATGATGTCGTCCGTCAAGCCATCAGCGAAGTGTTCGTGCTCTGGGTCGTTGCCCAAGTTGGCGAACGGCAAGACCACCACGCCCGGCTGAGTCCACATTTCGCCGACCGCGGCATCTTTTGCGGCTGGTTCCCCGTCACCCACGGCGTAGGCATGCAATGGCGCGGAAATGTTTTTGACTTGGTGCGTGCCAAGGTCGGCGAAATTAAGGTCCAACTTGTTGTGGACCTGCGCGTAGACCGAATCCGAAATGGCAATACGACCAGGCGCGGCCAACGCTTCCAGGCGCGCCGTCACATTGACGCCATCGCCGTAGACAGTGCCATCGTCTTTCTCAATCACGTCACCAAGATTGATGCCAATACGAAACTGAAGGTATTGCCGTTCGGGCGTGGGGTTTGCGCGCTCCCTCAAAGCTTTCTGCACGACAATCGCGCATTGGGTTGCTTCCACAACGCTTTCGAAAACCGCCAGAATGCTATCGCCCGCGGTATCGACGACGCGACCGTGATGGCGTTCGATCGTTTCGCGAAACACAGTGCGACTGGCGTCGAGCGCATTGATGGTTCCCTGTTCGTCGGAACCCATGAGACGGCTGTACCCAACCACGTCGGCCGCCAAGATCGCGGCCAATCTCCTTCTCGAATCGGCCATTTGCGCAGCATACTACATGGAACGACAATGGCATTGGTGTTGATGCGCTGACTCAGGGCAGGTCGTTTGCGCCGGCCGCAAGGCGCGGCGTCGATTGTCTAGGGCGCGTGCACCGGTGCGTCGTTTTGTCTTCATGGATGGAGAAGCGACAGTGTCATCACATCCGGGCCCATTCAGTCTTGTTGACACCCGCCTTGTGCTTGGTCCCGAAGGCGTTGCGACGCCGCGGACGGTGTCTTCAACTTTCTACCAAGACCTCGATGCCGCGTTCGATGGATTTGTCGGCCATATGCTGGTCGCTGAGCATAGTTTCCAAGCTGCCTGGTCCACCTGGGAAATGCACCCAAAGGGCGATGAGTTCGTCTATTTGTTGGAGGGTGATGCGGAATTCGTTCTGTGGACTGACGGTGCCGAAAATAAGGTCCGCTTACACCAGCCGGGGCAGTATGTGGTGGTGCCGAAAGGGAACTGGCACACGCTACGACCGCAAAGGCCGAGCCGTATGCTGTTCGTCACGCCAGGTGAAGGGACCCGCAATGCCGCGCGGCCGGAACCCTAAAGCGACGTCGATGCGCTTCAGGTCGCCGGCCGAGCCATTGGCGTCTCCTGCCGGCGTCAGCGATTCAAGAAATTCAGCGGTTGGCCGGCACAGTGCCAGTCCATTTCGTAAAGAATGCCAAGACCTGAAGAGGTGATGTAAGCCTGGCGGAGGTGGGGTCCGCCGAAACAAATGTTGGTGACCATCATATCAAACTCGGACACGGGGACGACCGCTCGCACGTCGCCGTTCGGCGAGATTGCCGTGACGCACCCAGTGCCCAAAGTCGCAACGACGATATTTCCTTCGCTGTCCAGCGCCAGCGAGTCCAAACGCTCATAACCCGGGCAACGATAATGCAGGCGTCCCGGGAACAGTGGATGCGGCGCCGGGCCCAGTTTGCTTGGCGCTACGATGTCCCACGCCCAGATTCGGGCACCGGCCGTCTCCGCGACATAAAGGGTTTTCTCATCGGCTGACAGGCCGATGCCGTTTGGTGTGTCAATCGGAAACACGATCTCCGCAATGTGACTGCCGTCCGGCCGCGCGTAGTAAACCGCGCCGCGATCGATCTGCCGCCCCCGGCGCTTGCCGAGATCCGTGAAGTAAAACCCGCCCGTGGCGTCGAAGACGATGTCGTTGGGGCCTTTCAGCGGTTCTCCGTCGCAGTGGGTGTACAGCGTCTCCACAGCGCCGCTGCCGAGATCCACGGCCTGAATGCTGCCGCCGGTATAGCTATCGGGCGGCACATCGCCAGGGCGCCGGAACGGTCCATCCTGCATCCACACGAAACCGCCATTGTTGCACACATAAATGCGCCCATCCGGGCCCACGGCCGCGCCATTCGGCCCGCCGCCACAGGTGGCGACAACCTCACGCTTGCCGTGCGGGTCGATGCGGGTCAACGTGCCGGCCTCAATTTCGACCAACACAATCGAACCGTCGTTCAGGGCGATAGGCCCTTCTGGAAATTGGAGGCCACGACAGACTTCTTTCATCTTTTCTGTTCCTCACTGATTTTTTGCCCGGGCCGGCCCACAGGGGGCGCGGGGTGAACGGCGTAAGTTCTATGGGTTGGCGAACGGATCGGCGCTGATCCATTCGACGGTCTCGCGCAGCATGGTCGGAACATCGCGGATCGCGACACCCAAACTATCCCTTCGGGTGAAATCAAACCCGGTCGCCGCAACCGGCGGTTCCGTTAGCGGCTCGGGCATCTTCATACCCGGCAATAGTTTGTGAAGCGCCGCGTAAATATCCTGCCAGTGCCAGCTTTCGCACACTCCGAAATAGCGGCCCGTCGCGATTGGATTCTCAAAAGCAGCGAGAAAAAGTTGCGCAAGATCGTGCACATGAATCATCGATGTCGAGTCGTTTGGGATCTTGCGATGACGCCCTTCCTCACCGTTTATCAAACACTGCAACCAGGCATGTGGGTTGTGCTGCATATGGTGCGGCAACAGAACGGGACCGTACATGCCCGTTGGCATGATGATGGCAAGCCGCAAATCGTTTTCCGCGGCAAACGCGATCGCGGCTTTTTCCATGACGGTCTTTGCGGCGGACGTGTATTTCTTGGCGCGATGTTGTTCGTTCTCGTCAGACCAGTGGTCGACTTCGTTCTTGATCGGCACGGGCGGAACCGGATTGGTACTGCTGGTGCTGCTGCAGATCACGACGTTCTTGACGTCCTGGCGCACCGCCGCGCGCAGGATATTCATGCACCCATCAACGGTTGGCTTGACAATTTCTTCGTACCCCTGCTTGTCATCCATCTCGCGGGCCGGTTTGCCCGAAACACCGAAGTAGGTTGGGATCAGGCAGGCAATGAAAACACAGGCGGTGCCGGTTATAGCGGCGTCGAACGCCCGGTTTTCGGCCATGTCGGCGCGGAACAACCGCAGTCGGTCCGAGGCGCCCGGCGGCCTTTGCAAATGGGCGATTTTGTCGGCGGTATCTGTGCCGCGCAGCGTGCCGTGAACGACATAGCCACGGTCCAGGGCCGCTCTAGCGATATTGGAGCCAACAAGCCCACTGACGCCGGCAACACAAACCGCCTGTTCTTTGGTTGGCATTTCTCCCACCTCATCTAACGTTGGACGTCGTATGCTATGAAGTCTCTCGTCCTTTCACAGCAGATTCGGCAGACTAGAGAGGTTCCCGCCGGGTCGGGACCATGCTCTTAGCCGTGCCGCTGCGAGAGGTGCGTTGCGTAATTCGCTTTAGCATACGGGCCAAGTTAACCAGTATCGCGTGATCGTATAACCGGGCAAATTCGGTTGGCGTGGACAAGCGCACGGCGTTCGCTGCGATGATACACGTGTCGGGTATGAGCCCTAGGGCCGCATCGCGAACGATCGATTTCGTGCAAATCAGGAAAGGATACCCATCTGATGGCCATCGACCCGCAGAAGATCATGGATTGGCCGTTCAAAGCGGTTGAACAGTCCTATACGGCCAAGGACACGATCCTCTATGCCTTGGGCGTTGGGTTGGGTGCCGACCCTTTGGATGAGAGTCAGCTCGACTTCGTCTTCGAAGAGGCGGAGTTCAAGGCCCTACCCACGATGGCGGCGGTTCTGGCCGGACCCGGTTTTTGGGCCCGCGATCCGAACAGTGGTCTCGATTGGATCAAGATCCTGCACGGTGAACAGGGTCTGCGCATCCACAGACCGTTGCCGGTTGCAGCGACCGTCGTTGCGACGACCAAGGTGACGGGCCTGATCGACAAGGGTGCCGAGAAGGGCGCGTTGATTTATCTCGAGCGGACTTTGGCGGACAAAACGACAGGCGTGGCGTTGGCGACTCTCACATCGACCAGCTTCGCGCGTGGTGATGGCGGCTTCGACGGGCCGACCGGCCCGGTGAAACCGGTGCATTCAATTCCGGATCGAGACGCGGACGAGGTTTGCGATCTTTCGACGATTCCCCAAGCCGCTCTGATCTATCGCCTTTCCGGCGACCCTAACCCACTCCACGTCAGCCCCAAAGTGGCGCGGGCCGCCAACTTCAAGGCACCGATCCTGCACGGTTTGTGCACCTTGGGTATTGCTGGCCACGCAATCCTGCGGACCATGTGCAACTATGATGTCAATCAATTCAAGTCGTTGGACTTGAGGTTTTCAGCCCCGGTCTATCCGGGCGAAACGATCCGGACCCAAATGTGGCGAGACGGCGCGATCGTGTCGTTCCGTTCGTTGGCGGTCGAACGCGATGTGGTCGTGCTTAACAACGGTCGGGCAGAGGTTGTGCAATGACGAATCAGTCGAGAACAGGTCCGTTAGCGGGCGTGCGTGTCGTGGAATTTTCCGGGCTCGGACCGGGGCCATTCTGCGCCATGATGCTCTCAGACATGGGTGCCGAAGTTCTTCGCATCGACCGCAAAGGCACGACGATGCGGCGCGAGCCGAAGTATGAAGTGATGAACCGTGGACGGCGGTCCGTCGCCCTGGATCTAAAGTCCCCAGCGGGCGCAGAGGCCGCCCTGGGCCTGATTGAAAAGGCCGACGCGTTGATCGAAGGGTTCCGACCCGGTGTGATGGAACGGCTGGGTCTTGGCCCCGATGTGGCGCACCGGCGGAACGCCAAACTGGTTTATGGCCGTATGACAGGCTGGGGCCAAGATGGCCCGCTAAAGGATGCTGCGGGGCACGACATTAACTATATCGCGCTGGCCGGCGCCCTTCACGCGATTGGAACAAGAGCCGGCGGGCCGGTGCCGCCGCTCAATCTGGTCGGCGATTTTGGCGGCGGTGGCATGTTCCTCGCCTTTGGCCTGGTTTGCGGGATCCTGGAAGCGCGATCCTCCGGGAAGGGGCAGGTTGTCGACGCGGCCATGACCGACGGGACCGCCGCGCTGATGGCGATTATCCACGGGCTGCGCGCTTGGGATTTCTGGAAGGACGAGCGCGAGAGCAATTGGCTTGACGGTGCTGCGCCGTATTACGGGGCTTACCAGTGCGCCGACGGCAATTGGATTTGTATCGGCTCGCTCGAACCGCAGTTTTATGCCTTGTTGCGGGAGAAAACCGGTGTGGCCGCCGATCCGGGGTTCGATGATCAGATGCAGCGTAGCGCGTGGCCTACGCAGAAAGCTCGATTGGCCGAGATTTTCCGATCCAAGACGCGCGCCGAATGGTGCGAGATCATGGAAGGTTCGGATGTGTGTTTCGCGCCTGTCTTGTCGCTACCCGAGGCCTGGGCACATCCACACAACAAGGCGCGCGGCACTTTTGTTGAAATCGACGGCGTGCCGCAGCCGGCGCCGGCGCCACGGTTTTCACGTACGCCACCTGGGATTCCGACTGCGCCGGTTGACCCCGGTCACGACAATCATCAGGCGCTGGCCGATTGGGGCTTCTCTGCTGATGAGATTGAGGCACTGAACCAAGCCGGCGCCTTGTAGGTCCACGTCACATCGCTGAAAGATCCAAATAAGGGAGGCATGATCGGTGAGCCGAGATCGCGTGATACCCAAGCCGACGCCGGAAACCCAACATTACTGGGATGGCGCCCGCGTCGGCGAACTGCGCCTGCAGCGATGCGAAGCCTGCGATCATACCTATTTCCCGCCGCGGCCATTTTGTCCGGATTGCGGATCGCGCAAAGTGAAGGTGGTCAAGGCATCCGGTCGCGCGAAGTTGCTGAGCTATGTCATCAACCATTTGCCGTCGCCCGGTTTTGACGACGGCCCGTTTGCGATTGCGGTGGTCGAACTGGAGGAGGGGCCGCATATGATGTCGAACATCCTCGAATGCGACCAGACTCCTGAGGCCCTGCGCCTGGACATGCTGTTGGAAGTGACGTTCGAGTGGCTTTCCGACGACATCGCCTTGCCGCAATTCCGGCCGGCAAAATAGCGGCCAGGGGCGACAGACATGAAACCGAAATCCGTTGCCATTGTCGGCGCCGCCGAGACCACGGAAATGGGCAAGATACCCGATGTTTCGCAGATCCAGCTGCACGCGGACGCGGCGTTGAACGCCTTGGCCGATGCCGGATTGACGAACAAAGACATCGACGGTGTCGCGACCGCCGGACACAATCCCACGGAAGTCGCGCACTATTTGGGGATCACGCCGACATGGGTCGATGGGACATCGGTCGGTGGCTGTTCCTTTATGATCCATGTCCGCCACGCCGCAGCGGCCATTGATGCTGGGCTGTGCAGCACCGTGTTGAACACCCATGGGGAAAGCGGCCGCCATTGGGTCGGCCGTTCCGGCGCGTCGGTTTTTCCGTCTCAGTTTCAAATGCAATTTGAGCAACCCTACGGCGTCACACGCCCGCCGACCATGTTCACGATTCCCGTGCTCCGCTATATGAAAACCTATGGCGTTACAGAGGAACAGTTGGCCTATGTCGCGGTTGTCCAACGCGAGTGGGCTGCGCATCACCCACGCGCCACATTTCGCGAACCGATAACCACGGCCGATGTTCTCGGCTCGAAAATGATCTGTTATCCGTTTCGCCTGCTCATGTGCTGCTTGGTCACCGATGGCGGCGGCGCGTTGATCTTGACCCGAGCGGACCGCGCCAACGATTTTCCGACCAAGCCGGTCTATGTTCTGGGAACCGGTGAAAGCGTGGAGACGCCCTTGGTTAGTCAAATGAAGGATCTGACCAGTTCCGCCGCGTTTCGCGTTTCCGGCAAAAAGGCGTTCGAGGAAGCGGGTATCGGCCACGCCGACGTGGATCACCTGATGGTCTATGACGCATTTGCGCACCTGCCACTTTACGGCCTTGAGGACTTGGGATTTGTCAGCAAAGGCGAGGCGGCGGATTTCATTGCCGAACGACATACCGCCCCAGGTGGTAAATTGCCGCTGAACACCAACGGTGGTGGGCTCAGCTATATGCATTCCGGAATGTACGGCATGTACGCGCTTCAAGAAGGGATGCGTCAGATGCGCGGCACGTCGCCGGCGCAAATTGCCGGTGCCGAAGTTTCCGTAGTGCATGGCGTTGGCGGCATGTTTGCCGCCAGCGGCACGGTCATTTTGAGCAACGTCGCACCGTGATTCCTGAGCCTGTTTGACAGGGTCGCGGCTCCGCGGTCGCGGCGCGGTGCCGTGGTCTCAAGAGCCGGATCGCGACAAACGATCCATGCGGTCGCGTAAAGGTGGGTGGGCCAAAAGCAACGCCGCATACAGTGGGTCGGGTGTTAGGCTGGTTAGATTATTGCGATGCAGTTTCACCAGGGCACGCGACAGCGTGGCGCCTGTTCCGAGGCCTGAGGCAAACGCGTCGGCGTCGTATTCGAATGCCCGTCGGATATGGGCGTCTATCGGTCTGGTGATTTGCTTGCCGGCAATGTATAGCGCGACAATCGCGATCAGCATCGCATGCGCGCTCGGTGGGCTCAGCGCCAATCCGGACAAGAACCAGGGATTTATGGAAAGTAACATAACGAATAGTAATAAAATGAGTCGTGCCGCCGCCGTGATCGCGAAATAGGTGATGACATGACGATGGCGGAGATGGCCAAGTTCATGTGCGACCACGGCTTCCACCTCTGACGCCGTCAATAGTGTCGTCAAGGTATCATTGAGAACAATCTGGCGGTGTGTGCCAATGCCCTGGACCCGTGCATTGGCGTGAAGCGAGCGCCCGGACGTCTCGGCGACCAGAACCGTGTCGACGGGGAGTCCGGCGCGTTTGGCGAGATCAAACAGACGGCCCGACAATGTCGAATCCATCGGTGTGTAACGCGAGTCGAGCCACGGCGAAATCGCGATCGGATGCAGCCACAACAAAGCAAGGTCACAGATCGTCCACGCACCCCAAAGCATGATCCACCAATGCGGCCCGCTGGCGTTGATGATCGCTATCGCGACCGCCGCCCCGCACAGATTCAGTGTTCCGCGCACCGTCGCGCGTTTCAGACGGTCGGCGGCAAATGAGCCCAGGGTCATTCGGTTGAGGCCGAAAGCTTGGCCAATGCCAAATGTTTCCCACATGTGAAGCGGCAGGCGGAGGAGATAGGTCGCCACCATCATGGTACCGATCACGGCCAATCCCTTGACCAGCGGCGTCAGCGCCAATTCCGACCACGCACCGTCGACCGCGCGAAAGCCACCGCCCACGGTCCACGCGAGCAGCAAACACGTGTCCAAGACAGCGGTCGCGTGCGTGAGGTGTTGGCGCGCCAGCGTGTATTGTGCGCCCCGTTGGTGTGCCGTGAGCTGGATGTTTTCACGGAGGATTGCCGGGAGGCGTGCGTGATTGGCGCGCACATGGGCGCTGTTGCGCGCGCCCAACCAGGTGAACGCGCCATAGCTGAGGCAAACAATGCCGACGAAGAGGATCCCGAAATTGTTCATCGTCGCAGCGGCGTCCTTCGGCGACTGAGACAGCGCGAATCCGCCCCAGTCTATATCCGTTCTAATTATAAGGGCTTTGAATATTGGTCATTGATTGCATCTGCTACAGCAAATTAGTAACAAACGAAACTAGTTCGCAGAGCTTGAGGACCGGATTTGCCCGGGCGGGATGGCGTCAACCGCTGTGTCCAGATGGGTCGTTCACACTCATGACGGCACTCGCCACCTCAAGCTCAAGCCGAGCACGGTCCCGCACCTTATCGCGGGAGATAGAGGAGATAAGCCATGAAATGGGTTGATCCTGCCTATTGTGATTTGCGGTTGGGCTTTGAAGTCACCGCATATGTCTACGTTCGTTAGTAGGCAAATTAGGGGGGACGTGTCATGCGTCCCCCCGTTTGCTTAACGTGGTGCATGATGGTGATGAAGGCGGCGCGCATGGCTGATCCTGACAAGCTGACACGGCTCGATCACATCGAGATTGATCCCATGTATCTGTTTCGATGGGAAGAATCGCAACAAGCACACGTGCTGCTTTATCCCGAAGGTATCGTCAAACTCAATCAAACCGCCGGGGAGATCCTGAAGCGCTGTACCGGCCAGAAGTCGGTTGGTGAAATCATCGACGAGTTGGAAGAGGTATTCGTCGATGGCGATGTTGCCTCTGGCGTACTGAAGTTCTTGGAGGCGTCCAATGCCAAAGGCTGGATCAGACGCAAGTGAAGTTGGTCTCGACGGGCTCGGTAAACCGCTTTGGTTATGCCTTGAGCTGACCTATCGGTGCCCGCTGAAATGCCCGTGGTGCAACAACCCGGTCGATTTTGACGAGTACCGCGACGAACTTGACACCGATGAGTGGAAGCGCGTGTTGCGCGAAGGGCGGGCATTGGGGTCGCTGCAACTGGGCTTTACCGGCGGTGAACCCGCCATGCGCGATGATCTGGAGGAACTGGTCGCGGAAGCGGAGTCTCTAGGGTATTACACCAATCTCATCACTTCGGGTATCGGGCTCAGCGCCGAACGGCTACAGGACCTGAAGAACTGCGGCCTGCATCAAATCCAACTCAGTCTGCAATCGTCGCGGCGGGATATCACCGACGCCTTGGTCGGCGCGCGCGCCTTTGACAAGAAAATAGAGATCGCCGAGGCGATCAAGGCGGCGGGGTTCCCGATGGTCCTCAACGTTCCGGTATGCCGCCAGAATATTGGCGACACCGCGGACATTTTGACGTTGGCCGAGCGCATCGGCGTCGACTATCTCGAATTTGCCAATATTCAGTATTACAACTGGGCGCTGCTCAATCGGAGTGAACTGTTGCCGAACCGCGCGGAACTGGAATCGGCGGAAGCTGCCGTGAACGAAGCCCGCGATCGGCTTGGAGATCGGATGACGATCTACTTCGTTATCCCCGACTACTATGATGGCCGCCCAAAGGCGTGCATGAACGGGTGGGGCAGCATTCATTTGACGATTGCACCGGACGGCACCGCCCTGCCATGCCAAGAAGCACGGGTCATTCCGGGCATGAATTACCCGTCGGTTCGCGACCAGGGCTTGGCTGAGATTTGGCACGATTCTTTGGCATTCAACAGATTTCGCGGCGACGCGTGGATGACCGAACCATGTCGCGGATGCAATGAAAAGGCCAAGGATTTTGGCGGTTGTCGGTGCCAGGCATTCCTGTTAACGGGCGACCCGGCGAACACCGATCCGGCGTGCGCCAAGTCGCCGCAACATGACTTGATCGAGGCTGCCATTGCCGATGCCGCGAAGCCACGACCGTTTCGCCTGCCGTTGGTCCGGCGCCATGCGAGCGCGGTGACCACGGCATTTGCTGGCAATGCAGTATGAAGACGCCCCTGGACACGCCCGCTGGCACGATCATCTCCGGCGTCGCCTTAACTGTGATTCTAATCATGCTGGTGCGGCTGATCGTGCAAGTCACGGGTGGATGAGGTATCGCTGATTCCAGGCTCAAAAGGATGACGTAGGCGTGGAAACGGCCATCATTGACTCCGTTTTGCGTTGGATACATTTCCTCGCAGGGATTATCTGGATTGGCCACAACTACGCCGGCATGGTGTTAGTGCCGCGATTTCGCCCCTACGATCCGGCTCAAGACGCGGCCGAAGTGTTGACATCGTCTTACATGGGGCGGCAATCACGTGAACACGCCGTTTTTCGCTACAGCGCCATCGTCACTTGGGGCGCAGGGGTCGCGCTGCTGTGGCAACAAGAGCGACTGGTCGACGCGCTCATGCTCAGGGCTTATGACGCGCCCATCGGCGTTGGCACTTGGATCGGAACGATTATGTTGCTCAATCTGTGGCTAGTGATGTGGCCACATCAAAAGAAGGTGCTCGGGTTTGTGCCGGCGCCGGTCGAAGAACGCGTTCGTTGCTCGCGTGTGACTTTTCTCTCCGCACGAATAAACAGTATGCTATCGATTCCCTTGTTGTTTTTGATGGCAGCCAGCGCACACGCGCCGAATTTGTTTAGCTGACAGCGATGATGGAAGATGCAAAGACGCGGCTGACACAACGAAACTGCGCCCACGATATGTCCGCGTCAATGGGTCCAAAGCGGCCACACGGCGTGTCGTCAGTCTATAACTTCGCGGCTGGCCCGACGATGATGCCGCATCAGGTGCTGGCGCGGGCACGCGACGAACTACTGAATTGGCACGGCACCGGTATGTCGGTTTGGGAATTGCCGTTCACCGGAGCGCCGTTTCGCCACCTGGCGGCCGTGGCACGGCAGCGCCTTCGTGAACTTCTCGATGTGCCTGAGAATTATCGCATTCTGTTTATGCATGGTGGTGCGTCGGCACAATTTTCGTTGGTGCCATTGAACTTGGCGCGCGACGCACCGGTCGACTATGTCGAAACCGGTCATTGGGCGCGGAAGGCGATTCGTGAAGGCCGACGTTATGCCCATGTCAACGTTGTCGCGAGCAACGCTGGCCAAGGGTTCACGTGCATGCCTGCGCCTGAGACTTGGCAACTGACAAAGGGTGCGGCTTATTGCCACGTCACCACCAACGAAACGGCAAATGGCCTCCAGTTTCATCACACGCTTGATGCCGGCAGCACGCCCCTGGTGGCTGATGCGACGTCCGATTTCTTGGCGCGACCACTCGATGTTGGGAAATTCGGGCTTGTCTACGCCGGGGCGCAAAAGAATATCGGCCCCGCCGGGCTGACCATTGTCATCGTCCATCGCGACCTGCTTGGAGCGGCACGTGCCGAAACACCGACAGTGCTCAATTATCAAGTTCAGGCCGACAGCGATTGTATGGTCAATACGCCGTTGACATACGCGATATATTTGGCGGGACTGGTGTTTGCGTGGCTGGCTGAGCAAGGCGGTGTAACGGCGATGGCGACGATCAATCGTCGGAAGAGTGCGCGCCTCTATGCGGCTATCGACAGCACGGCTTTCTACCAGTGCCCCAATGCCCCGGCGGACCGATCGCACATGAATGTTTGCTTCGGGCTGGCCGACCAACAGCTGGAAGGCCGGTTTTTGGCCGAAGCCGAGACAGAGGGGTTGTGCAATCTAAAGGGCCATACCGCGGTCGGTGGTATCCGCGCCAGCCTCTACAACGCGATGCCGGAAGCGGGCGTCAAGGCGCTGATGGATTTTATGGTCGAGTTCGAACGCCGGTACGGTTGACGGCCGCGGCCTGATATCTACGGCCCGCCTCCGCCTCATTAGCTACAACGAATTTAGGGAATTGTAATCTTCTCGATGTATGCCGGTTCCTGGCCCTAAAAGCATCAGGAGCTGGCTGTGATTACTGAACGTATTGACCACATCACCCGCATTCCCCAGGACTATAAGTCAGCTTGTCCGCCGTGCCCCAAAAGCGTCAAGATCGAGCTAACAGCTCGTTGTGACTTCAAGTGTTTCTTTTGTGCCACCGGCGCCAAACTGCGAAAAACCGGCGATATGGATTGGGACTTGCTGCGCCGATTGCTGACGGAAATGCGTGACGCCGGCGTCGAAGAGATCGGCTTGTTCTACCTCGGTGAGTCGTTTCTCTACAGCAAGCTTCCCGACGCGATCGCTTACGCGCGCAAGCTTGGCTACCCATACATCTTCCTGACGACCAACGGCAGGCTCGCAAAACCCGAGCGGGTCCGCGCCTGTATGGCGGCCGGCCTCGACAGCCTCAAATTTTCGTTTAATTGGGCGGACCAGGCCCAATGCAAAGACATCACCCGGGTCGACGCCTTCGAGACCGTTGTTGCCAACATCAAAGCTGCGCGAGAGGTCCGCGACGACGTTGAAAAGGCGAGCGGCCATCGCTGCGGTCTGTACGCCTCGTCGATCCAATATGACGGCGCGCAACAAGAGCGCATGGCGCGGGCCGTGCAAGAGATCGAGCCTTACGTCGATGAACATTATTGGTTGCCGCTCTACGGCCAAGCTGGATTGACGGCGGGCGCCAACGGCACGACTCCCGTGGCCGGCAATGTCGGTCGGGTCGGTGCCTTGCGTGATCCGCTGCCGTGTTGGGCGGTGTTCACCGAAGGTCACATCACCTTTGACGGCCATTTGTCAGCATGTTGTTTCGACCATGATGGGCGGTTCAACATGGGCGATCTCAACACCATGTCTTTTATGGAGGCGTGGCATAGCGGAACATTCCAAGCGCTCCGAGAGGCCAATTTGGCGCAGGATGTCACCGGCACGCCATGCGAGCAGTGCATCGCCTACGGCTAATCACCGTATAGCGTAAGACGCGCACTATAAAGCGCGCTAAACCACATGTTGTGTCGCCGCACGGCGACGCGTACTCTTTCGCCCGCAGTTGAACTGTCGGCGCTGCGCCAAGGTGCCGCATCCGGCGGGTGGGCCGGGCCACCGCAGGCATGTGCGCATGCTGTCGTTGCCAGCGTTGTCTACGCGCGGAGCAATGGTCATGACGGCACCGGAAAAGTATTCCAAAGGTGTGCGGTTTTTGCATTGGCTGATGGCAGCCGTCCTGGTTGGTTCGGTCTATACCGGCTGGCAGTTGGAAGAGCCGGGCAACCGGGTGACGTCGCTTCATTTCGGGCTCGGGATTTCGATCGCGTTGCTCATCCTATTGCGTATTTGGGCGCGCCTCGGTTCGACCGTACCGCCGTTCCCTGATGGGCTCGCGGCATGGGAGGCGCGGGTGGCGCACGCCGCACATATGGCCCTCTATGGCACCTTGGTGATGATGCCTGCGCTTGGTTTTTTGGCAGCGACCACGCGTGCGGAGGGCGCCACCCTTTGGGGGCTACCGTTGCCGTCCGTACTGGGGCGCGATAAGGTGCTCCACGAGGCCATCGCTGGGGCCCATGGCTTGGTTGCCAACATTTTGATTTTGGTCACGCTGCTGCATATTGCCGGTGCCCTAAAGCATCGCCTGTTTGATAAACCGGAGAACAACGTGCTGCCGCGGATTCTTTAAACCCCATGGCCGTGTCGCGGATGACAAAGTCCGCGATGACGATGGTGTTTGCGCCTTAACCGTCCTTGGGCGGAAAGACAATAATTGGTATACGATTTATAACTCTTCGACGATAAATCGATAGATGCTGTCTTGGCCGTTGATCCGTTGTTCGATCTCGGCGTCGGTGTGGGCAGCGGCCGCATGCATCAACGCCGTGTGGCGGCGCCAATCAAGGATGTTCATGTCGGTCGGCAGGGGTGGCGAAATGACGCGATCATGCGGACCGGGCCGCGCGCCGGCTTGGCGGCTCATCATCATGCTGCGTACGATCACGTTGGCCAAGTTGGGTGCGCGAGGTAAGGCCGCAAAAGGTGAGCACATGGCGCGCGCGATGTGCCAACGTCCAGGTAAGCTGTCATAAGTAACCTGCGGTCTGTTCAATTTCGGGATAGGCAGGTCGACGACAATGTTGGGACCCGTTTTGAGGCGATGCATGGTCGCGAGCGGGACGTTGTCTGCCAAACTGCCGTCAACAAGCACGTCGCCTTCGTCGGTCAGAAAGGGAGGCAGAAGCGCTGGAATTGAGCCGGTCGCACGAACCGCTTGCCACACCAATCCGTGCCGATGACAACGTTCCTGGCCGGTGGCGAGGTCGGTCGACAGAGCGAAGAATGGGATGGCAAGGTCTTCGATACAGGTGTTGCCATAGTGGGCATTGAGAGCGCGGTCGAAATAGGTGTGATCAAGGAGGCTGTATCTAGGGATCGTGACATGCTGCAATGCGCCGCGTGTGATGAAAATATCGTGCGTGCGCGCGTCGATTTCTTGGGGCGTCATCTGAGCAGCGAACGCCGCCGCCATGGCGCCGCCACCACTGGTTCCACCATAGAAGTCAAACCGGATGTCACGGTCATAGAAAGCCTTATAGACGCCGATGTGCGCGGCGCAAAATGCACCGCCGCCGCCGGCCACAAAACCCGCCGCTCTACCCGTCAGAAAACGTGCGAGGCGGGTGTAGTCATCCGTCGCGTCAAGGCCGACATGATGGTGCATGACGACTGCGCGCTGCTTCAGCCAATCCGATGTCCCCGGATATAGCGGCGCTGCTTGATCATGAACCAGGACTAGTCGTGTGCGTTCGCGGCCGTGCAACGCCAGCGCCATTTGCTCCAATTCGGTCAACACAATTTGCGACCCGACACGGGCCACCAGCAGCAGCTCATCGGCCTGACGGATGTATTTCTGTGTCCACGCTGGCGAATTTGGGTCCGTCCAGAACACAAGGTGGTCAGTGTCTCGGCCTAAAGCCTCTAGCCAAAGTGCCGCGTCGAGGGAGTCCGGCGAAAGGCCGCGGCTGAATTCGCGGTCCGGCGTATTGATATCAATATCGCGTAGCGTGCCGTGCCGTCGCAACGCCTTGACGAGTCGGTTCTTGAAGGTATCGGGAATGGGGCCGCTGCCGGCTTGCACAATGGCGAGCGTGTGCGAGGGCGCGAACGATGCTTCTTGTCCCAGCCGGTCCGAGGTCTTGACCAGTCGCTCGGACAAGAAACGTATGATGGCGTCTTTAATGTCCGGCACGTCGTGCGCGACTTGCTCAAAATCGTCGCGCGTCAGGGCCAACACCACACTGTCGCGTTTGGCCGTGACTTGGGCGCTGCGCGGTGTGCCTGAGAAAAAGCCGATTTCGCCGATGGGTTGGCCGCGGCCAATCTCGATCCCCATCGGTGCGTCACTGTCGAAGCTCACGTCAAACAGACCGCTGGCGACCAAATACAGCGTCTCGGCGCTTTCGCCCTTCTGAATTAAAATATCGCCGCGCGCAATGCGGCGCGTTTGCAAACGCGCGGCGAGCCGGTCGCGGATGTCCGCGGTGAGACGATCAAAGGCCTCGATGGCGGATAGTGGATCAGGCGTTGGCATAGGGACCACACTTCAAAGCCGGGAAAACTGGCCGTAAGCTATCGTGACTCTGGCCGGTTTGTCTTGGCAGTCCGGCGTGTGCATGCTGCGACCGAAGAGGTACGGCATGCCAATGGCGTCAAAACGAAACGCGTGCCGCATAACCGATGCACGGCGACGGATGGAACAGGACATGGATATCGAGCAGCTTTATCGCGTTGACGGCGCGCGCAAGGTGCGTTTGGCGGACATTGATCCGCGCCAAAAAACGGGATTTGACAGCCGTAAGGACGCCGAACGGCAAACGGCCGAGGATATCGAAGCCATCGACAGCCTACAGGATCGTCTCTACGCGGAAAGCGATCAGGCCTTGTTGGTCGTGCTGCAAGCGATGGATGCCGGCGGCAAGGACGGCACCGTGCGCCGCATTTTTGGCCCGGTCGATCCGCTTGGTGTCCACACGGTCAATTTTCGCCGGCCGACAACGCTGGAGCTGTCACACGATTTCCTGTGGCGTGTGCACCAAAAGGTGCCAGCCCATGGTGAAATCGGGTTGTTTAATCGCTCGCACTATGAAGACGTTCTGGTCGTACGTGTGCGCGAATTGGCGCCGCCCGCGGTTGTCGAAAAGCGCTATGCGCACATCAATGCCTTTGAGCAGCTGTTGGCCGACAACAAAGTCACGATTGTCAAGATATTCCTGCATATATCCAAAGAAGAACAGCGCGAGCGTTTGCAGGAACGGGTCGACATGCCGCACAAGCGTTGGAAATTCAATGCCGGCGATTTGGAGGAACGAAAATTCTGGGACGCTTATATGGAGGCCTATGAAATCGCCGTCAATCGCTGTGCGGCGCCCCATGCGCCATGGTATGTCGTGCCCGCCGATCGCAACTGGTATCGCAACGCCGTTGTCGCGCGTATTATTCGCACGGCACTGGAGCGCATGGATCCGCGATATCCGGAGCCTGATTTCGATCCCACGTCGATTCGCGTGGAGTGAGGAAATGGATCAGGACTGGTCGGCGCGTGCCGGAGTCAGTCGTACCCGGTTGGTTTAGGCAGTGGCGTCGTTGGAACCGGTAATGGCGCGGGTCACCGCCGGCAGCACCTGGGTTGCCATAAGCTCCATAGAGCGTCGCATCTTGGCTTTGTCGGTCCAATCGTGGGCGGTCATGACCAGGTGGCCAAAGGGGCCGACGTCATCGCGAAACGCCAGCAATTGTTCGGTGACTGATTTGGGGCTGCCGCGTATCACCAAACGGTCGACCAATTCGCCATGGCTGAGCGCGTGCGGGTCATCGCCGGGGTTGGTGACAAATGCCGCCTTCATCTCGGCGCGTTCGAAGATCGTGAAAAGGTATTTGTAGTAGTAATCGAACGTCCCGCCTGGTTGCTTGACGAACGCTTCGGCGTCGTCGTTGGTGTCGGCAACAAATATGCTTCGCGCCACCCGCCATCGTGCCGGGTCCGGATGCTTGTTCTGTTTGTCGCATTCGTCCAGATAAGTCTCCCAATGCGACTTGACTGACCAGTTTGCGATGAAGTTTGCTGAAATCGGCTCAAAGTCGCGCACAGCCGCCAGGCGCATCATGCCCGAATAGGGACTCATCGCCGAGACCGCGATCGGTGGATGGGGTTTTTGATACGGTTTGACCATGTGCCCCAGGCCAATGTCGTCGTGAACCCAATCCTTGATTTTGGTCGACCAATATTTGCCTTTGATGTCGTAAGGCGGGTCGGACTGCCAGATCTTCAGGATCATATCGATGGACTCGACCATCATCTCGCCGCGATCATTGTCCATCACACCGAACAGTTCAAAATCCGGCGGCAGGCCACCTGGTCCGATGCCCATGACGAAGCGACCTTGGGCCAGATGGTCGAACATCGCCGCGTGCCCCGCGATCAATGCCGGATGGTATTGCGACATGCAGATCACGCCGGTCGCCAGTTTGATTTGCCGGGTGCGCGCGATCAGGTTGGCCATGAACATCAGCGGCGACGTAATCGGCTCGACAGCGGAGCAGTGGTGCTCGCCGACCCAGGCCTCAGCAAAACCCAGCTTGTCGGCAAACTCGATGGCCTCAATATCTTCTGCCAAAGAGGTGTGATAGTCCTTGTCCTTATGATGAATGGGCATCATGAAATAGGACAGCTCCATCGCGCCACTCCCGAGCCTGGTATGAGTTGATTGGCAAAGCGTAGCGCGTACGGCCCTTTGGCAAAAGCTGAATGCGCAAATTGTTGTGACCCAGAGATCTCCGTTGATGCCCCCTTGGACGGGCAACGTAGGTAACGGGTGAATTCTTTTGGCGAATGGAACAAAATACGCGGCTGTCGCGGGGCACGGCGCAATTGGCGCCGAGTCGAATGAAAGAGCAAAAAATAGGGACAATGGAGATGAACTCGCGAGAATTGGTTTTTGGAATGGTGTTGGCCGGATTTGCGGCGCACGCGGCAATGGCCGCAGACGAAGTTGAAGTGCTGCATTGGTGGACATCGGGCGGTGAGGCCGCGGCTCTGAACGTTTTGAAAGAAGACCTGGAGTCAAAGGGCGTCACTTGGCAGGATATGCCGGTCGCCGGTGGCGGCGGTGAGCAGGCGATGACGGTTTTGCGCGCGCGGGTCACCGCAGGCAATCCGCCAACAGCCGTGCAGATGCTTGGGTTTGATATTTTGGATTGGGCGGATCAGGGCGCTCTCGCCGACCTGAACGACGTTGCTGCGAATGAAGATTGGGGCGCTGTCGTGCCCGGCGCTTTGCAAGGCTTCTCAAAGTTCGACGGTCAGTGGATCGCGGCGCCGGTTAACGTTCACTCGACCAACTGGGTGTGGGCGAACAAGAAAATCTTCGATGAGCTTGGTTTGTCGGTACCGACCAATTGGGACGAGTTGGTCGCCGCACTGGATGCGATCCAGGGCGCTGGCTATACGGCTTTGGCCCATGGTGGCCAAGCATGGCAAGACGCGACGATCTTTGATGCTGTCTTGATGGCAACGGGCGGGCCAGAATTCTACCAGCAAGCGGCAATTGAATTGGATCCCGCGGCGTTGGGTTCGGACACGATGAAAACTGTGTTTGACCGGATGGCTGTTTTGCGCAGTTATGTCGACGATAATTTCTCAGGCCGTGATTGGAATCTGGCGACCGCGATGGTGATCGAGGGCCAAGCCGGCATGCAAATGATGGGCGATTGGGCCAAGGGCGAATTTCTGAATGCCGGTCAGACGCCGGATCAGGATTTCTTGTGCTTCCGCTTTCCGGGCACCCAAGGCACGGTGACGTTCAATTCCGATCAGTTCGCCATGTTTGCGGTCGGCTCGGATCGCCAAGCGGCGCAAGTTGAACTTGCGAGCGCGATCATGAGCCCGAGCTTCCAATCCGCGTTTAACGTCGTCAAAGGGTCGGTTCCGGCGCGTACCGACGTGTCCGACGAAGCCTTTGAAGCCTGCGGAAAAAAGGGCATGAAGGACCTTGCGGAAGCCAGTGCCAACGGCACATTGTTTGGATCGTTGGCCCACGGTCACGCGGCGCCCGCGGCGGTTAAGAACGCCTTCTATGACGTCGTGACGGCCCATTTCAACGGCGAATTCGATTCGTCCGAAGCGGTCGAGGAACTGGTTCTCGCGATTGAGTCCGCCCAATAGGGCATGGGCATTGAAAGGCTTGGTAGCAAGCCGCGGCGGCGCGATGCATTCGGGTGCGCGTCGGATGTTCGCGTCGCCGCACGCGGATTGATTTGGCCGGTGGGCGACTGAAATGAGCCCATCCGCCATGGCTGAGACACCGGCCCCCGGGGTAAATGTTGGGCGTGCTTGGTTGCAGGCGGCGCTGCCGCGCCTGGTTTTGGCGCCCAGTTTCGCGCTGGTGGTCATTTTCGTTTATGGCTTTATCGCTTTCACCGGGATCTTGTCGTTTACCGATTCCAAAATCCTGCCGAGCTTCGACTGGGTCGGGCTTGCCAACTATGTCAAGCTTTGGAAGCTCCGACATTGGTCGACCGCGCTCCAGAACTTGGCCATTTTTGGTGGGTTGTACATCGGTATTTGCACCGTAATCGGCCTTGGTCTGGCGATCTTGCTGGACCAGAAGATCCGCGGTGAAGGGGTGCTGCGCCCCATCTATCTGTATCCGATGGCGTTGTCGTTCATCGTGACCGGCACCGCGTGGAAGTGGTTTTTGGATCCCGGCATCGGACTGGAGAACACCGTGCGGGGTTGGGGCTGGGAAAGCTTCGACTTCGATTGGATCAAGGACCGCACAATGGCGATCTATTGCATTGTCATTGCGGCGGTTTGGCAAACTTCGGGCTTCGTCATGGCCATGTTTCTGGCCGGTCTGCGTGGTATCGATAATGAAATCATCAAAGCCGCGCAGATCGACGGTGCCAGCAGCTTCAAGCTCTATCGCCGCATTATCATTCCCATGCTGCGGCCAGCCTTTCTATCGGCATTTGTGATCTTGGCCCATATGGCGATCAAGTCCTACGATTTGGTCATTGCGCTGACCAATGGCGGCCCCGGGCGGGCGACCGAAATGCCGGCGACATTCATGTACTCCTATACATTCACCCGCAATCAAATGGGCGTCGGTGCCAGCTCAGCGGTAATTATGCTGATGATGGTTGCCGCGATCATCGTCCCCTATTTGTACGCGGAGTTGCGTGGCGGTGACCGTGAGCGCTGAGGCGCAGCAAACGGCCATTCGCACCGCACGTCTGACGCGCGCCGTGATCTATGCGGTCCTGCTGGTATTGCTCGTCTTTTACCTGCTGCCGCTTTTTGTGATGGTGGTCAATTCAGTCAAACCGCTCGACGAGATTCGCGGCGGTTCGATGCTGGCGTTGCCGGTTGTGTTCACCGTCGAGCCTTGGCTGAACGCATGGCACACGGCGCAAATCGGCGTCGCACCGACGGGCCTTAAGCCGTATTTTTGGAATTCGATCAAGATGGTCGTGCCCGCAGTCGCAATTTCAACGCTCCTCGGCGCGCTCAACGGCTATGTGCTGACCAAGTGGCGGTTTCGCGGCGACACGCTGTTGTTCGGTTTGATGCTGTTTGCCTGCTTTATACCGTTTCAGATCGTCTTGATTCCGATGGCGCGGATTTTGGGCATGATTGGCTTGGCGGGCACCACTTGGGGCCTGGTGCTTGTTCACGTGGTCTATGGCTTGGGCTTCACAACGCTGTTTTTCCGTAACTATTACGCGGCATTTCCAACAGAGCTGGTGCGCGCGGCGCAAATCGATGGTGCGCGGTTTTTTCAGATTTTTTGGCGCATATTGCTGCCCAGTTCGGGGCCGATCATTGTGGTCACAGTGATCTGGCAATTCACCAATGTGTGGAACGACTTTCTGTTTGGCGCGTCGTTCGCCGATTTCGACTCTATGCCGATGACGGCAGCGCTCAACAATCTGGTCAGTTCGTCGACCGGCGTGAAGGAATACAATGTCCATTTCGCCGGTGCGATCTTGGCGGCACTGCCGACTTTGATTGTGTATATCGTTTCCGGCCGCTATTTCGTGCGTGGCCTGATGGCCGGCGCCGTAAAGGGATGACCACATGCCGTTTCTTGAGATCGATAATCTGGACAAACAATTTGGGTCGGTCGCGGTTCTCAAAGACATCAATATCGCGGTCGAAGAAGGGGCTTTTTTGGTATTGGTGGGCCCGTCGGGTTGCGGCAAGTCGACCTTGTTGAACACCATCGCCGGACTGGAAGCGGTCAGCGCAGGCGAAGTTCGTATCGCCGGCCGACGAGTCAACGAACTGCACCCGTCGGAGCGCGATATCGCGATGGTTTTCCAATCCTATGCCCTTTATCCGAACATGACCGTGGCGCAGAACATTGCTTTCGGCATGGAAATGCGCGGTGTGCCGAAAGCTGAGCGGACGGTTGCGATTCAAAAAGTCGCGCGCCTGCTGCAGATTGAGCCGTTGCTCAATCGTCGGCCCAGCCAATTGTCGGGTGGCCAACGTCAGCGCGTTGCCATGGGGCGTGCGTTGGTTCGCGAACCATTGGTCTTTTTGTTCGACGAACCCTTGTCGAATCTTGATGCCAAGCTACGGGTTGATATGCGTACGGAAATCAAGCGGCTGCATCAAAACATGGCGACGACGATCGTCTATGTCACGCACGACCAGATTGAGGCCATGACGTTGGCAACTCAAATTGCTGTTCTCAAAGATGGCAAAGTGCAACAGCTTGGGACGCCCGCCGAGATCTACAATGATCCTGCAAACATTTTCGTCGCTGATTTCATGGGATCGCCGGCCATGAATCTGATACCGGCACGCGTCGAAATTCGGGGCGATCAAGCGATTTTGGCCATGGAGCGTGAAGGTGATGGGCCGTTGGCTTTGTCGATGGGGGCCGAAAAGGATGGATTGCATCAGATCAACGGGCGGGAAATTATCTTCGGCATACGGCCGGAAGCCATTACCGATCCAGACGGCGCGGATCGCAATAGCCAACATGTCGCACAGGCCGATTGCCTTGTCGATGTCGTTGAGCCCGCCGGATCCGACACCTTCATCGTGACGCGACTGGGCGGTAAGGAAGTCATTGCGCGCATGCGCGCCGACAGTGCCGTTGTGGCGGGGGATCGCGCACCGCTGGCATTCAATCTAGACAAGGCCGTATTCTTTGATCGCGATACCGAGCGACGCATTGCCTGATTGTGCACTGTCTATGGACGGTAGCGCCAGCGACGCGCCTATTCGGCCATGACCAGTGCCTTGCTATCTTCCGTGGCCGCGGCGGTTGCGTCAGCGGGTAAAGATACGGGGAGCCGCGCGCGGAAGGTGCTGCCTTGACCAAGGGCGCTGGTCAAATCCATCTCACCGTCCATCAATTTGATGATCTCTTGGCAAATAGCCAGCCCGAGCCCTGAGCCGCCATGTCGACGGCTGATGGACGCGTCTGCTTGGGTGAAAGCTTGAAATAGAGATTCCTGAACGTCGGGTGCAATGCCCTCGCCGGTATCGCGTACTTCGCAGAAAAGTGCCGGTTGCTTTCCGTGCAGTGCGCCATAGGAGATGCGCAGTTCGACCTCTCCCACGTCGGTGAATTTGATGGCATTTCCCACCAAATTATTGAGCACCTGGCGGATTCTCGTCGGGTCGCCATTTACGATAGCCGGCACATCGGGCGCGACTTCAGCAGACAGCCGCACCTTCTTTTCTTGCGCAAGCGGTTCAAACATGCGCAGCACCCGATTCACGATATCATCGACGCTGAAATCAATTCTTTCCAGTTGCATCAACCCCGCGGACAAACGTGAAAAATCGAGAATATCGTTGATCACACCCAAAAGGTCGTGGGATGCGTCTTTCATGTTTACGCAGTAGCTTTTTTGCGTTGGATCCAGGTCCGTGTTGGCGAGCAATTCGTTCATGCCAATGATGCTGTTCATGGGCGAGCGCATCTCGTGGGTCATTGTTGCGAGAAATCGCTCTTTAGCTTTGACCGCGTCATTTGCGTTCTCGAGCGCGTCGCGTAGCTGCATCGCCAAATCTTCGGAAGAAATGCGATAGGCAATCGACCGCTTAAGCGCGACATGGAACTCATTTGATGCATTGATCAGGAATCCCAAATACGCCAGCACCAAGACCCCGAGTACGATCGCCATCTCTTGACCGCTGGACAGCATGGTCACGGCCAATGGCCCCAACATTGTAATGCCGAACCAAATCGACGATGCCAGAAAGCCGGTGAATAGCACCAGGGCGCCGGCCGCGACCCCGTTACATGTCATGACGAGAAACGCCTGATGTTCGGGCCCGACGTGATGAAAACAGGTCGCCGCCAACAGCGCGGTCGGAAGTGCTTGGCAGATTGCGGCGACCAGGTGGAATCGTCGCCACTTCGCGGCACCCTGGTCCGCCGGCGAGGCGCCACGAAACGCATGAACAAGTAACAAGGGCACGCCGCTGACCAACAGATATGCGACCGCCCACGAGACCAAAGTCTCCAGCGGCACCTCGTGCCAGAGTACGTACAAGACGGCGCTGATAATCAGCGGCACGGCCAGAACGCCGGTGGCGTTCTGGCGAAAAACGATGTCGGCGAGCGTGCCATTGATGCGCCGGTCATCAACGAGCCTCATGCTCTCTGGCAGTCCTTCCGCCGATTTCGTCTGTCGCATTGGGGCCTCGCGCGGCGACATCTCTTATGTTTTTTAGTTTGGGCCGAAGGCCAATTACCTGATCGTGTTTAGCATCCGGCCGGTTAATAGGGCGTTAGGGCCAAAGTTATTGGGTTGTTATGATTGGTATCTGTCGTATTCGTGCGAATACGATAGATCGTTTGAATACGCCGCGCCGGTTGCGCGTATCAGCTCAATCGCTCCAAATCTGAACCTCGGATGAACGCCCTGTTCAGCGCTGATTCAGCTTGTCCGTGGCCAACTTGGCCATTGGTCAAGGAGAACGGCTATGAAGGGAGCAGTCCGCCTGGCTTTCGGCATCGTCATGACGGTGCTGACGATCACCGCCGTGGCGCAGCCCGCGTCCGCCCACGATTGGCACAGCGGCCTGGCATTGAAGTGGTATACGCCAGGGCTGGGACTTTGGTTGTATCAACCGCCATGGCCCCGCCATGGCTACGGGCCGCCAGCGACCTACTACGACCCGCCGCGGCGGTGGCATGCGCCACCCCGCCCCCACCATCGCTTCAAGCGGTGGCCCGGGCCCTCACCACGCTGGCATCGTCGTCACTTTCGGCCTTGGCATAAGCCATGGCCCCACCGCTGGCGCCGCTTTCGCCACTATTAGCCGGCGTTAGTGATCCTCAAGAAGTGATCCAAATCCGACAATTTTGTCGGCGATGCCAAGTTCGCGCAGGCGGTGCCAATAGGTCGCGGCATTGATCGCGATCACCGGTTTGGCCAACCATTTCTCGGCCTCCGCCGCAAGGCGCATCGCCGAAAGGTTGGTGCCGACTTGAACCAGGGCATCGACGTCATCTGAGTCTATGTTCCGCATGGTCTCGCGCAAGTCATCCTCGGAAACTTCGGCGATGGCCACGGGGCTTGGACAGCGCAGGCCGATGAGGCGAACCACATTGAATCCACAATCGGAAAAGAAACGAGTCACTTGCGCATCGGCGATCGGTTGGTACGGCGAAATCACGGCGATACGCGTCGCCCCATAGAGTCGGAGCGCGGCGGCGGCCGCAAATGAACCGGCCGTGACCGGCACGCCGGCGTGGTCGGCAAGCTCTTGTCGCCGCTTTGCTGACGCGTCAAGTCCGCCCCAAAACATGTGGGACGACATGCCCATCATCAGATAGTCGGGTGCGCAGGTGAGGCACCGGTCGACAGCACCCAGAAGCTCTCGGCCAATGGTATCCATCAGTGCTTTGAAATCATCGTCGTTTCGAATCGGCATGTTCGCGACCATGATGCGGCCGAAATGGTTGGCCACACCACGTGGCCGCATGTCGTCGAAGTCCGGTTGAACTACCGTATTGGTTGACGGCGCGACGACCGCGATTTTGGCCCGCCAACCCAGCGCATCGGCGCTGCGTGCAACAGCTTCGGGGTTCATCGCGGTGTCCTTTCCGGTCGTGGCGGCAGGCCTTGGGTGGCGACGGATAAAGCGATAGTCTGGGCATCGTGCATATGCCGACAACGATCCTATCGGATCCAGCCGAGGACGGGTTTTTGAAATGGACGACGCGTATCCCGACATTGTCGAATCGTTACGGGCTTATTTTGATGGGTTTTACTACAGCGACGTGGCGCAACTGAAAACCATCTTTCATCCGGCTTGCCACCTTTACACGGCGACCGACGGGCCGTTGCAGGATGATGACATGGACGCGGTCTATGCCCGCGTCGCCGGGCGTACGGCGCCGGCTGCAAATCGCCAGAAACGGTTGGACCGGATCTTGTCAGTCGATCATTCGGGTCCGGAATCGGCACTCGCGAAAGTACAGATCGCCATCGGCGAGAAGCTGTTCACCGACTATTTGACGATGTTGAAGATCGGTGGTCGTTGGCAAATCATATCAAAGACCTACACCTATGTGCCGATTGCGGTCGAGGTCGAAGACGCGGGCAGTGTCGCCGCCGAATAGGCCGATTTTAGTCGTGTTCGTCCGGCGTTAGCCGATAGCGAAAATCGCAATGGTCGGCGCCGGACATGATGGTTTGTGTTCGGGTCAGCTTAATGCGGGGATTGTAGCCTGTACAAAAGGCGCCATCGCGGCCGCAGGATAGAATGGCGCCGATATCTTCGAGGCCCATGTCACGATACATCTCGGCGTAGCGGCACCGCGTCACGTTAAAGGCGAAGTGCTCGTCGTCTTGTTCGAGGATGTCGATGTTAAGTGCATCATCGGCCTGCCATTGGGGCAAAAGGGCGGCAAAGCCCGCCAGATCGTTGGCGACCGTTTGTCGTGCCGCATGCGCGCGGCCATGATCGACCGCATTGCGGACGATCGCCCTTTGCAAAATGGCCTGAGCCTGTTCGGGTCCCAATGCGGCGGACATTTCCTCGTAGATCGGCCGAATAACATTGGCCTCGATACGGCGCCGCGACAGGATCGGAAGGTCGTCAATGCTGTGGGTCATGGCAAACTAGATTTGGATTTAGCCCGATGTTCGCACGCCAGAGTATGATCGATCGTAGCCAATAGGACCACGCCATGGATCTTGGACTCAACGGCAAACGCGCGATCGTGACAGGTGGATCGCGGGGCATCGGCCGCGCGATCGCCGAAACATTGGCGCGCGAAGGCTGCGCGGTCGGCCTTTGTGCACGCGGCGCGGACGGCGTCGAAGACGCCGTCCGTGCATGTGAAGCCCTTGGCCAGCATGCCCTTGGCGCTGCCGTGAATGTCGCCGATGGTGCGGCGCTGCAAGGCTGGATCGCAGAAACCGCGGAGAGTCTGGGCGGTCTTGACGTACTCGTCTGCAATGCCAGCGCCTTGGCCACCGCACAAACCGATGCCGCGTGGCAAAAGGGTTTCGCGACCGACATTATGGGCACCGTGCACGCGGTCGAGGCGGCGCTGCCTTTTCTGAAGCGCGGCGATGGCGGCGCCATCGTCGCGATCGCCAGCACGGCCGCGTTGGAAATCTATTCCGGCTCGCGCCCGTATAGCGCGGTGAAAGCGGCACTGATCAACTATGTCGCCGGTCTGAGCGCGACGCTTGGGCAAGATCATATTCGTGCCAATAGCGTTTGCCCCGGCGCGACCTATTTCCCGGGCGGCGTCTGGGCGCGGGCCGAGACCGAGAACCCGGACGCGTACCAGGCGTTGGTCGGTCGCGCTGCCCTTGGCCGAATGGCCGGGCCGGAAGAAATCGCGCGGGCCGCCGTATTTTTGGCCAGTCCCGCCGCGAGTTTCATCACCGGCGCGAACTTGGTGGTCGACGGCGGTCTGACCCATCGTGTGCAATATTGAGGGCTTGGCCAAGCGATCGGTCGCGCGTGACAGCATTGCCGAAGCGACCGAAACGGTGTACCCGCTAGAACCGTCGGCGCCGTCGGGTCGGCGAAGTAGAACGCGCAACGGAGCAATCTTTATGGCAGATGACACAAAAAATGACGACGGTCGTGAACGGATTACAGTTCTGGCCAAGGAATTTACGCCTGCTGCAATGGAGTACCATCGCCGGCGCATGGGCAATCAAGGCTATTCATTGGCGGCGCCGATTACAGCCCACAAGGTTTTTGTTATTGAAGGGCCGGGCGAGCCGACCCCGTTGCTTGGCGGCGAAGAGTATTTCGCTGCAACTTTTATTCGCAAATCGCCGGACGATGAAGATTGAAACGTGTGATTCAGCCGAATTGCCTCCGGCAGACCGTTGACGGCGCAGGAATGTGGTCCGCAGCGGTCGTGAGCGTGTGAATTGCGATGGACGGCGCGCAGCCACCAACCGGTTCTGCTGACAAACCGACTCTGCGGCGCAGCCTGTCTTTGCCGCTGCTCGTCCTGTTTGGACTGGGCACGACCATCGGAGCCGGTATTTATGTGTTGCTGGGCGAGGTCGTCGGGCGCGCTGGGGTCTTCGCCGCGGTAGCGTTTTTGGTTGCATCGGTACTCGCCGGAATCAGCGGTTTCAGTTTCGCGGAGCTGTCAGCGCGTTTTCCGCGCAGTGCGGGCGAAGCGCTCTACGTGCGTCATGGCCTAAATTCGCGGACATTGGCATTGGTGGTTGGGCTGATGGTGGTCTTTGCCGGCTCGGTGTCGTCGGCGGCCATCGTCCACGGGTTTGCCGGTTATGCGCGTGAGGTGGTCGACCTTCCCCGCGACCCCATCGTTGTCGCGGCTATAATCGCGCTGGGCGCCGTGACCGTGTGGGGTATACGAGAGTCTGTTTCTTTGGCGGCGATCCTGACGGCATTCGAAATCGCCGGATTGGTGCTGGTGATTGGCGCCGGCGCGTGGGCGGTGAGTACTCACGGGCCGGTTGTCCAGACCGAGACATTCAGCTCCTTAGGCGCGGCGGGGCTGGGCATTGGCAGTGCCGCCGTTTTGGCGTTTTACGCGTTTATTGGGTTCGAGGATCTGGTCAACGTTGCCGAAGAGGTTCGCGACGTGGAACACGCCATGCCACGGGCCATCCTCTGGACGCTGGCGGCGACCCTGGTCCTGTATGTCGCTGTCGCGTTGGTGGCTGTCGCGGTGGCGCCGATCGATGGATTGCGCGCCAGTGAGGCCCCGCTTGCCTACGTATTTGTCATGGCCAGCGGGCGTTCCGGCGCGGTGATCGTTGCGATCGGGCTGTTTGCGGTGGTCAATGGGGCGCTGATCCAAATGATCATGGCGTCGCGTGTGCTTTATGGGCTGTCGGCTTTGGGTTGGTTACCGGGGCCGTTCGGTCGGATTTACCCGCGCACCCGTACGCCTGTCGTTGCGACAGTGTTTGTTGTCGGCGTTATGACAGTGCTCGCGCTGTGGTTGCCGCTGGTACGGTTGGCTGAATTGACGTCGATCGCGACGTTGATAATTTTCACGCTCGTCAATCTGGCACTTTGGCGACTCAAGCGCCAGGCTGTGCCGGCGGACGCCGCAACCGCCCGGCCGCGCTTCACGGTGCCGATTTGGGTGCCGGTTCTGGGCAGCATTGTCAGCGCGGGATTCGTCGTATACGGGGTTTGGGCTTACCTGTTGTAAGGCAGAAACCGTTGCCAGTGCCATTCCGCTTGCCGGTTCGCGCAATCCGGGTTCGCATTTCGCCAGTCACCTGCCCGCCACGGACGGCAAGCCGAACATGGCGCGGCAAGCGCTCAGCGGCCCGCGAAAACGCCCGCCGTGCCATATCGCCAACGGTCAAAACCGTTTTGATGTCGGCACGCTGACGAAACATCTGGTCGCGCGCCGGCCTGGGCGGACGCGAGTCTATGTCGCAGCGCACGAGTGCCCGGCGCCGGTTGGTGCGCCGAAATCGTACGCCGCTAGGACGCGGTACCTGGGGCGACCCAGCACGCGTATGATTGTAGGAGCCGGGCGGCAAGCACAACCAGTGCTCCATACGATCTGGCATTTCGTTAGTCTGGTTTCAGTATGCATGCGGTGCAAGGGGGGCATCGCGCGGCGACGGAACGTTGACCCAGCGGCTGCTACCCCTGAATGGCAATTGGCGAGAATTTTCGAAAAATACCTATAATATTGATGGAGCGGTAACTAGATACTGTATAACATAGACATGATCGTTATAACATTTCTAAATTGGCTTGGTGGGCGCGCCAATTGAGTCCAAAACGGTGCCGTGACAATTTTGGGGCGACCACGATTTGCAGTGGCAAAGGGCCTGTCCACGCGTGAACAATGCTGGCGATGAAGATTCGGGGCGTCGCTCGCTCGATTGCCGAGAATAGCTCGATCGCCGAGAAAAGAAGGTCAGGAAAGCTTTACACCTATGTATGTTCACCCGCTCGGTTGGGACGCAGCGCCCGCCCGGGAAGCGTATGATCGACAGCAATCTCTGGTGCCGGGATTGTTGCCAGAATATTTTGTTGCCCGGGCCGACACGGAAGACCTGTTGCGGCAATGTTTCGCGCTCCGATATCAGGTCTATTGTATTGAGAACCAGTTTGAGGATCCGACCGTAAACGTTGCTGGGTTGGAATCCGATATTTATGACGAGCAAGCGGTTCACGCGCTGGTTATTCATGTCAAGACTGGCATTCCAGTCGCGACCATAAGGCTTATCCTGCCGGTTGCTGCGGATAATCGGACATTGCCCTTTTTTGACGTGTGCGATCACCTGCGATTTGAAGATTTTTGTATCGCGGCGGGCGAACTCGGAGAGATGTCGCGGTTCGCAATCGGCAAGGCTGCGCGACGATTGTCCATGCCGGCCTCAAACGAGCAAGAGCGGGTCGCGCTGGATCCGTTGGGGCGTCTGCGGACGGATGGTCGAATTGCGCCGACCGTCGGGTTGGCGAGCGCGGTCGTTCGGCTTTGCGTGGAGAACAATGTTCATTACGTTTGCGGTTTGAGCAGTCGCGGTGTTCTCCGGCGCATGGGAGCCCTGGGGATCAAGTTTGACACCATTGGGCCGGAGGTCGATCATCATGGTTTGCGGTATCCGACCATGACGAATGTGGCCAAGCTCTTGGATGAGACCGCGCGCCTACAACCGGACGTTTGGCGCCTTATGTCGTGCGATGGCACGTTACGGAATGTCTTGCATCGGTAAGACATCACGGCTGTGACTCTGGCAATGTTTCGTGTGAGAAGCTTTTCGGTAAGTCTGTACTGTAAAACGCAGGTTTGTCAGTTGGTAACTTCGCCAGTCGAAACCACTGTGGAAATCCAGTGAGTGATCCCATCCCTGCTGCCGCCTTGCCGGAAAGTCCACGGTTTGTCGACTTGGCTCGTGCCATCGCGCATTGGCGGCGCCGTTTGGGTGACGACGCGGTTCTCGTTGAATCGGCCTGCCGTCCGTATGAGGCCAATTGCATAGGCTTGCGGCGCTCGATACCCGTTGTTCTGCGGCCGCGTGATGAAACGCAAGTTCGCGACGTTGTCCGAATTGCCAAGCAATGCAAGGTTTCGATTTACCCGATCAGCACCGGAAAGAATTGGGGCTATGGGGCGGCCTTGCCGACGGCCGAGCGCTCGGTCGTGGTCGATTTGTCGCGGATGCGCCGGATAAAGGCGATGGAGCCCGAGCTTGGTTTGGTGACTGTTCAACCCGGAGTGACGCAAGGCGACTTGCGGCAATATTTGGATAGGCACAACTTGCCGTTTATGGTTCCCGTGACCGGTGCGGGGCCGTCCTGCAGCTTGGTTGGGAATGCGCTTGAGCGCGGCTATGGGATTACACCGCACACCGATCATTTTCTGGCGGTTCGGTCATTGCGTGCGGTCTTACCCGATGGCCGCGTGTACCAGTCGGCACTGACCGAAGCGGGCGGTGCCCTGGTTGATGGCGCCCACAAGTGGGGTGTTGGACCTTATCTCGACGGATTGTACAGCCAGGGCGGTTTTGGTGTGGTCACGGAGATGACCATTGCATTGGCATCGGTTCCCGAACGTGTCGATGTGTTCACGATGGCGATAGAGAACGACGATGACTTGGGCGAGATTGTCGATGCCGTTCGCGACTTGCTGCAAAGGTCGGGCGGCGCCATCGGTGGCATCAACCTGATGAACCGTTTAAGGCTCCTGTCGATGCTTCAGCCCTATCCCTGGCAACATGTGCCGCCTGGGGGCGTCATCTCAGACAGGTTGGCCGAACGCCTTGGCCGCGAAGCGCGGTTGCCCGCTTGGATGGGGCTTGGGGCTATTTACGGCGATCACGAGGTGGTTGCGGGGCTTCGCCAAGCAATGCGGCGGCGGTTCCGCGGGCTCTCGAAAGACGTCAGGTTTGTTTCCCGGCGCAGCCTCCAATTGACCCGATGGATTGGCGGCCGCGTTCCAGGTAGGTTCGGGCGGATCCTGCGCCAACGCTTTCTCATGGCGTCGGAAATTTTGGGCATTGCGTCCGGCGTCCCGAGTGAAACACCACTTCGGCTTGCATACTGGAAATCGGCGACGCCGATTCCAACCATGGGATCGTTGGATCCCGCGCGAGACGGATGTGGCATTGTTTGGTTTGCGCCACTGGTGCCGATGCGGTCGCGGGACGTCCGCAAGTACGTCGCGTTGGTCGGCGATGTGTGTCGGGGCTACGGGGTCGAGCCGCTAATTACCCTGACAACTGTTTCGAACCAGTGTTTCGACAGTACGATTCCGATTTTGTTTCAAGGCGACGATGGGGGCGAAACAGCGCGCCGCTGCTATGAAGACTTGTTTTCAGCATGTCAAAAGCACGGATATCTGCCCTATCGGATGAATGCGGGCTCGATGCCCTTATATACCGGCAATCGAGAGTCGACATATTGGCATACGGTACAAGAGCTTAAAGCCGCTCTTGATCCGGAGGGCATCTTCTCGCCCGGACGATACGCGCCGACTTTTTAGCCGACACTTGGCGGATGCGGTCTGTACATAGACCACATCGCGCCTGTGTTGGTCGTCCACACTTCGTCGCATTTATCCAAAATTCGAATGACTTGCGCGCCGTCATATTTTTCGCCGGCACGAACGGCCTTTAGCTCTTATTCACCACTTTTCTCTAGCTTTCTGCGATAGCCGCATAGCCGCGGATGCGGCTGTGAGGTGCACCACTTTTGGTGCGCCATTGTGAGTCGGGCTGCCAATGACGGACATATTCATCGTGGGGCGATCAAAACGCCAAGGCCAATAGCCTGCTGAAGCGGAACCCGCCCATTCCGTTTGAGCACGGGCGATTGATCAAGCCGGGCCATGGGGTGCTGAGGCTGGTGCAATTCTTGACAAATTCCCGATCGCGAATGGCGTGTTACTGGGGTTGATGATGCGTTTGCCCGCGGTGGCGAAAATCTTCGAGAGGCAAGGCAAACGGCGCGCGGGCGCGGACGGCTCGGGGTTTGACAGCGAGATCCGACAAGCGCTGACCCAGCGGCTGTTCAGCGACGTTGCCGGCAATTTCTTCGCCAATTTCCTGAGCGCTGGCGTTATCGCGGCTGTTTTCTGGAAAACGACCCCGAGTCATTCCCTGGTCGCGTGGTTTGCCTTGTCCCAGGTCATTAATGCCACGGGTGCCCTTGTCGTGATCGCCTTTCACCGTCGGCAACATCTGCTCGAATTGCGGCAATGGGTCGATGTGTTCTCGGTCTATGTCGCGCTTGACGCGATTATGTGGGGTCTCTCAGCATTCATCTTCATAAATGTCGATGACCCCATTCGTGCATCTTTTCTGATTATAAATCTGCTCGCAAATGTGGCCGGTGCAACGACCTCGTTTGTTACATTTCGGCAAATGTTCATTATTTTCAATACTATTGCTGTATTGATGGTAGGTATAACATTATTGTTTTCTGGGAATCTAATATTTGTTGTCTTGGCCCCGCTATCGTTAGTTTATTGGTTTATTATGTTTAATCTTGGGACAAGATTTAATAAGAACATTATTACAAGTCTCCGACTTCAATTCGAACTGCAGGAAAGCGAAGCGGAACTCAAGCAAAGCAGGGATTTCCTGGAAGAGCGTGTCCAGGAACGTACCCACCAACTGAGCGATCTGAACCAGGAACTCTCGAAACGCGAGGCGCTCTATCGCGCCGTGGTTGAGGTTCAAAGCGAGCTTCTGTTTCGCTTCACGCCAGCCGGCAACCTGACCTTCGCCAATGAGGCGTTTTGTCGCTTTTTCGGTATTCCGGCGGCAGCGATTGCCGAATCCAGCCTCGGTCCCGACGGCACGGCCGGTGTTCTGGCAGCCAATACCGCATCACAGCTGAGGGAAATGGCCCAAAACCTAACGCAAGCGACGCCGGCGGCGACCACCGAATCCCACGGTCCGAGCGCTGATGGCCGCACGCGTTGGTTGTTGTGGACGCTCAAGGGGCTGTTTAACGACAACGGCACGGCGGTCGAGTGCCAAGGCGTCGCGATCGACATCACCGAACGCAAGGAAGCCGAACGCCACATCGCCTTCATTGCTCATCACGACGCGCTGACCGGCCTGCCCAATCGTCACCTGTTCCGCGAGCGTCTTGAACAAGCGACCGGTGCAGACAGCCACGGCCAGGCCGCCGTTGTCATGCTCGATCTGGACGGTTTCAAGGAGATCAACGACTCGCTCGGACACGTCAATGGCGACGTCTTGCTGTGCCAGGCCGCCAGCCGCATTCAAAACTATTGCGGCACCGATGCGACGGTGTCGCGACTTGGCGGCGACGAATTCGGCGTGATCATGCGCAACGTTGAATCCGACGATGCTGTAGCTATCATTGTTGAGCGTATTATTCAACAACTAGAGATGCCGATCGAGATCGAAGGACATTGGGTCCGCGTTGGCGCCAGCGCCGGCATCGCCATGTATCCCGGTGACGCGACGCTGCCCGACCAACTGATCAAGAATGCTGATTTGTCTTTGAATCGGGCAAAAGAACGGGGCCGGGCCACATACGTTTTCTACTCCAGCGATTTGGCCATGGAAGCCGAGCGCCGCATCCGCATCATTACAGGCTTGCGCCACGCGCTGGAAAGTGACGCGCTCGACCTAGCCTTTCAACCGAAGATACGGATCGAAGATGGTAAGGTCGTCGGCAGCGAAGCGCTGGTCCGCTGGACAGACAAAATCGAAGGGCCGATTTCGCCTGCCGAGTTCATTCCGATCGCGGAGACCGCCGGGCTCAGCGTTCCGATTGGCGATTGGGTTGTGCGCAATGTGTGTCGGCAACTGGCCGCGTGGCGCGACGCGGGCCATCCTTTGTTGCCAGTCTCCGTAAATCTCTCGGCCGTTCAGTTTTCGGACCAAAAATTACTTAGTAAAGTAAATGATGCGCTTTCGGATTATCAGGTCGCGCCACACATCATCGAATTCGAAATCACCGAAACCGCGCTAATGACCGATATGGCGCAGGCGTTGGAAACCATGGAGGCTTTGGTCGGCATCGGGTTCAAATTGTCGATCGATGACTTTGGCGTTGGATATTCTTCATTTGGCTATCTGCGTTCCATGCCGGTGTCGGTCATCAAGATCGATCGAACGTTCGTCAGCGATGTGGTGCAGAACGAGGAAAGCCACGCCATTTTGCGCGCGATGATCGATTTGGGCCACAGTCTGGGCTTGCGCGTCTTGACAGAAGGCGTTGAGACGCTTGAGCAATACGTGGTTTTGGAAGCCATCGGCTGCGACATGGTGCAAGGATATTTCACCGGACGGCCGGCGCCGGCCGAACAGTTTATGGCAGCGACGGAGGCACGTGGTTTCAGCGAGCCGGGTCACACCATGGCGGTTGCGTCGACCACCAAATTGTTGATGCACAGCTAATTATGTCTCACCTAGGCTGGCTCGCCGACAGTGTCCTCGACGCGGCAGTTCGGTTCGGGTGCGATCTGGCCCAATCGCTCGACAATCTCTAAACCATCGACACCACCCCGGGCGGCCACCACGTTCATGGTCACATGTTGGGAGGCTGAGTCGATCGTTGCCGGTCCCGTTGGCGTGTCAAATGTCAGGCCGCGCAGCCCCGCGATCGTTGGCTCTGGCGCGGCATCGCCGATCCGTCGCCAGGCCGCACGCAGGGCCATCACCGCATTGTAGTGGGTCATCGCCAAGTAGCCGATCGGCGTGTCCGCGCCGAACAACCGCCGCACGCGCTGGACGAAACCGGGAACACCCTTTTCTGGGTCCGTGACGGCAAACGGCGTTGTGGTGTGGATCCGCTCAGCCTGCGCCGGTGTCAGGCGCGCATTCAAGGTCTCGTTATATCCGATCCAACCGATCTGCAGCCGCTCAAGCAGCGCCATTTCGTCGGCCTGGCGGACAAACTCGCACCCATGGCGGCGCATCACGCAGAACAGCACGACCTCGGCGCCGACTTTGTCAATCCATTTCAGGATCGGGGTGAAGTCGCGCTCGCCAACGTTGGTTTGGGCTTGGCCCAACACTTCGATATCACGCTCGGCCATGGGAAACCGGATCTGGCGAAACATCGAGGTTTGCCAACTGGGATACGACCCGACCATGAAATAGCGCTTACCGGCGCCGCCGTCGTCCAGAAACTTTACCAGGCTATGACCATCGTGATTGACGGTCGGGCCGACGGAAAACAGGGTCGGGTGGCAAAACCGGCCCTCATGGTTGGAGGCATTGACCAGCGGTACTTTGCGGCGGCCCAAATAACGCGCCGCATAGCGTCGGCCGGCCGAGACCCAGGGGCCGACAAACGCCGCGACACCCTGGTTGTCGATCATGTCATGGCAGACTTTTGGCAAAACCGCCGGGCTGGTGGCGGAGTCGCCATAAATCACCTGCAACTCGCGGCCTAGGGCACCGCCGGCCCCATTGATCTCGGCAATCGCGGTTTCGATGCCCATGCGCATCTGCGCGGCATAGGCCTCCGCGTCGCCGGTCAGAGGCAGCAGGGCACCGATCCGGAGTGGTCCCGGTAGCGCCAAAGCCGGTGCCGCAATGCCAGAGACGCATGCCGCGCCGAGCCCCCGCAGAACCGCGCGCCGATTATGGCCGATTGTCGCGGCTCCGCTTCGCAGATATCGCCCGTCATGCCTGCCCATGGTCGCCCCATCGATCGCATATGTTTTCCGCCCGCCAGTCTGCCGGATGCCGTGCGGGGTGAGCAAGCCGATTGCGCCTCAATTCTTTATTCATCTGGCGCTGGCAGCCTAACTGCGGGACCGCACGCAGCGGTCGCGAGCGAAACACGGAATGCGCCATGGCCAAAGTGCTCACCGACAGCCTTCAAGACCGAATTGCGGATCGGTCGCGCCGCCACATGCGGATCAGCATGCGCGACCATGGTTGGGTCGTCGCCTATGCCAGCATTTATGTTTTGATCGTCTACGCCTTGGTCTGGGGCAAAGGTCACCAGGTGCCGATCATGTCGTTGGACTATGCCGGCATGGCCTTGGTCCCCGTGGTTTTCGCGGTTGCCGCCCTGGCGCTGGGGCATGTCGTCCATCACGTGGCCCATGTCCGGCCGTTCCAGCTTGGCGCGGTTTGGCGCGCGGTGCGCGACGATGAGCGGTTGACATTGGAGCGGGCCATTTATTGCGCCGTTCCTTTGGTCGTTATCCCTTTTTTTAATAAAGCCTATTCGACCTTCAAGACCTTGCTTGGCCAATTCCAGCCATACGATTGGGATCCGCAACTGGCGGCATGGGATCAGTGGCTGCATTTCGGCGTGCACCCGTGGGAATTGCTGCAGCCGTTGCTTGGTTCGCCGCTGATCACGTCGGCCATCAGCTATCTCTATAATTTCTGGTTTGGGCTGATGTTTCTGATCGTCTACTGGTTCGTTTTCTCATTGCAGAACCGCGTCCTGCGGATGCGCTATTTGCTCAGCTTTGTGCTGACCTGGTCGCTCTTGGGTAGCCTGGCGGCAGTTTTCTTCGCGTCCGGCGGGCCCGTCTACTACGGTCATTTTGTCGGCCCCCCCGATCCCTTTGCGCCTTTGATGAGCTATTTGCTCGACGCCGGAGAGGCCTACCGCAATTGGTCTCTAGAAGCGCAAAACTATCTGTGGCTAATCCACAAGCACGAACTGCTCGATTTCGGCGGGGGTATATCGGCCATGCCCAGCTTGCATGTTGCCGTCGCCGCGTTGCAGGCGCTCGCCGCCCGTCATGTCAGCCGCCGCATGTGCGCGATCTTGACCATTTATCTGCTCGTGATCATGGTCGGCTCCGTGCATCTGGGTTGGCACTATGCCATCGATGGTTATGTTTCCTTGATTGCCGTTTTTGTGATCTGGAAGCTGTCCGGACTGGTGATGCGTTGGCATCCGCTGTCCCGGGCCGACAACACATCCCCCTTATGACTTAAGAAAGCGGCCAAACAGCCCTAATATGGGGGCTCCCGCAATCGGCGCAGGGGGCCGTCATGCCAGCAGCACAGACACCGCGACCCGAGCAGTTTGAGCAGCTTGGGGCGTTCTACCTTGGGCGGCCGTATGATCTTGGGACCGGACAGGTCGCCGGCGGTCCGCTCTTATATGACTCTAAGGATCTGACAACACACGCCGTGTGTGTTGGCATGACCGGCAGCGGCAAAACCGGCCTCTGCGTCTCGTTGCTCGAGGAAGCTGCCCTCGATGGAATTCCGACCCTCGCCATCGACCCGAAAGGTGATCTCGGCAATCTCTTACTGACCTTTCCAAAGTTGACCGCCCAAGATTTCGCGCCGTGGATCGATCCCGACGAAGCCGTGCGCAAGGGCATGACCGTGGCCGAGCGCGCGGCCGCCGTCGCCGCGCTTTGGAAAAAAGGTCTGGCCGCCTGGGGCCAAGACGGCGCGCGGATTGGGAAATTGCGCGACGCAGCTGATTTCGCCATCTATACGCCCGGCAGTGATGCCGGCATTCCGGTTTCGGTCTTGCGTTCGTTTGCCGCACCGCCGGTTGCCGTGCGCGACGACGGTGATGTGTTTCGCGAACGGGTCGGGGCGACGGTCGCCGGCCTCCTGGCCATGCTCGGTATTGACGCCGATCCTGTGCAAAGCCGCGAACATGTGCTGTTGGCGAACATCCTTGATCACGCCTGGCACGCGGGCCGTGATCTGACCATCGAATCGCTGATTCGGGATGTACAGGCGCCGCCGTTCGACAAAGTGGGGATGTTGGATCTTGAAACGGTTTACCCGTCGAAAGATCGCATGGGTCTGGTCATGGCCATCAACAATCTATTGGCGTCGCCCGGTTTCAGCGCTTGGCGCGATGGCGTGCCGCTGGACATGCAAAGCCTATTGTGGACGCAAGACGGGCGCCCCCGCATTGCAATCATATCGATTGCGCATCTGAATGATGCTGAGCGCATGTTTATCGTCACCATGCTTCTCAACGAAATGGTGTCGTGGATGCGCAGCCAAAGTGGCACCACCAGTCTGCGGGCGCTGCTGTACATGGATGAGGTGTTCGGCTATATGCCGCCAACGGCGAACCCGCCGTCGAAAACACCCATGTTGACGCTCATGAAACAGGCCCGAGCCTACGGTGTCGGCGTTGTCCTGGCGACACAGAACCCGGTTGATTTGGACTACAAAGGCTTGTCAAACGCGGGCACTTGGTTCCTTGGGCGTTTGCAAACCGAACGCGATAAGTTGCGCGTTCTCGACGGGCTGGAAGGCGCGTCGGCCGCGTCCGGTGCGACGTTCGATCGCGCGCGGGTGGAGACGATTTTGTCAGGATTGGCCAGCCGTGTTTTCTTGATGAACAACGTCCATGAAGACGCGCCGATCCTTTTTCACACGCGCTGGGCAATGTCCTATTTGCGCGGACCGCTGATCCGCGATCAGATCAAAGCGCTGATGGCGGGCCGGGCTAAAGCATCAGCACATCCAACGACCGTCGCCGAACCCGAACCGGCGGGTCGGCAAGACCGCGGCAGTGGCACGTTGCCTATCGTTCCCTCCGTGGCCGCCGAACGTTTTGCCGCGGCTGATTTGGCCGCGCCGGCCGATGCGAATTTATTGTATCGCCCGGCGCTTTTGGGCTTTGCCGATGTGCACTATGTCAATGCACGGGCGAAGGTCGATACATGGCGCAAGGTGGTGCGCCTTGCCCATTTGCGTGGGGCGGCGCACAATGTTTGGGGCGATGCGCTTTCCGTTGCGCCCGATGCCCTGCGTCTCGAAGAGGCGCCGCGCGACGGTGCGCGATTTGCGACATTGCCGGCACGTGCCGGTCGCGAGAAAGTGTATCCGTCGTGGCAGAATGCGCTGCGTCTGGCCATTTATCGCGACTGCGCATTGACTTCATGGAACTGCAAGGTGTTGAAATTAACTTCAACGCCAGACGAGAACGAGCGCGCATTCCGCGTTCGCGTCCGTGACGCGGCCCACGAAACGCGTGACTTGGCGATCGAAAAGTTGCGCAACAAATACGCGCCGAAACTGGCGCGGCTTGAGGAACGCATCCGCAAAGCCGAGGCGCGGATCGCCCGCGAAGCATCGCAATACTCGCAGCAGAAGGTCCAAACCGCGATTTCGATCGGAGCCACTGTTTTGGGCGCCTTGTTTGGCCGCAAACTGGGCAGTGCGTCGACGGTGGGCCGGGCGACAACCGCGGCACGCGGGGCCAGCCGGGCGGCGCGCGAACGCCGCGACGTTGCACGCGCGCGCGAAGATCGCGATGCGCTGGAGCGGCAACTCGCCGACTTGTCTGATCGTTTCGACGAAGACGCACGCGCGCTACGCGAGAAATTTGACCCCGACAACCTCGATATTCGGGAGCGAGCCGTGCGACCACGTAAAGCGGACATCACGATTGAGGCGCTGCATTTGGTGTGGTTGCCATGGTGGGTCGACGATGCCGGCGTCGCGCAACCGGCCTATGATTTGGGTGAGGTCGCGTCATGACGGCGCGTGATCCGGGCGCGACGCCCGTCAAAATGACCTATTTTTCTGATGTCTTGTGTATTTGGGCGTATTGCGCCGAGGCCCGCGTCGCGGAAGTGAAGGCACAATTCGGCGACAACGTTGCCATTGACTATCGGTTTTGCGAGATCTTCGCTGACACCGCCACGCGCGTCGGCCAAGGCTGGGAGGCGCGTGGCGGATATGACGCATTTGGCGCCCATGTGCATGAAGTGGCGGCCAAATTTGGCCATGTGACCGTCCATCCGGAGCTGTGGATCAAGGTGCGGCCGGCATCGTCGGCCAGTGCCCATATGTTTCTGAAGGCGATCGGTTTATGGCAGGCGACGAAGGCGCCTGCTCCTACACCCGGGGTGTTGGAGCAGGCTGCGTGGGCCGTGCGGCTTGCTTTCTTCCGCGATGGGCGCGATATCGCGACCCGCACCACGCAAAACGCTATCGCAGACGAGCTCGAATTGCCCGTTGATGCAATCAATGTGTTTATCGACAACGGCGGGGCGATGGCGGCCTTGTGGCATGACCATCAAGCCGCCGAGCACTTTCGAATCGAAGGCAGCCCGACATTCTTGCTCAATGACGGCCGCCAAAAGCTCTATGGCAACGTTGGTTATCGTGTCATCGAAGCCAATTTGCGTGAACTGCTCAGCGCGCCCGACGCGGCGCAGGCGAGTTGGTGTTGAAGACCAGCTGGGCGAGCGCCTACGCGTCGGCGAGCGCGATGACGAAACGAGGCAGGCGGCGGCCGGGAATGGACGCCGATGGCGACTCGCCGGCGCGCACGCAGCCCATGCGCGCGTAAAACCCGGCCGCGTTGGGATCCGAATCGATCGTCAGTTGTTTGACGCCGGCGCGGTGGGCCTGGTTTGTCAAATGCCGGAAAAGGGCGGCCCCGACGCCCCGGCCAATTTGACTCGGTTCCACAAACAGGGCGGCAACCTCGGCCATATCCGGCGCGGTCAGGTCCAGGCTGTAGTAGCCTATGGGGCGGCCGTCCCGCTCGGCTACGAAAACGGTTTCTGTCGCCAGGCGGGCGGGCGTGATCGTCAATTCCGCGCGGGATCTTGCCATGAAGTCGGCGTCATAGCCCCAATGGGCCTTTGATGCCAAACCGAGGGTCGTCAGAGGCCCGGCGTCGGCCGTGGTCGCCCGGCGTATGGTGAATTGCGCTAGAGTCATGTGGTTTGGCCCAAGGATATCGCCGATGGGATGCCCGCTCAAATTGTCCGGCCTTGTACTGTTGACGTTGCTTTTATCGCCGGTTGCCGCGCGCGCGGATTCACCGACGCCGCCGGATGTCCGGCTCCCCGCCGGCCATGTCAGCTTGATCGCCGTGGGGCCCCCGGAAGAAATCGCCGGTTCGTTTGCCCGCCTGTTTCACTACCGATTGTACCTGCCGGCCGACTACCACGCCGCGGCGCCAGCGCGCTATCCGGTGATGTTCATCGCCTCGCCAAGTGGCCATGCGTCCATGGGCGCCATGGCGGCGCGTTTGCGGCGTGACCGCTGGGTGGTCGTTATGTTGGTCGAGTCGCGCAACGGTTCGAACGATTGGATGCCCAATTTCCTGGCCGCCCATGATGACGTGATGGGCCGTGTGCGCGTTCATCCTGACATGAAGTTCTGTACCGGATTGTCCGGCGGCGCGCGCGTATGCAGCGTCTATCCCGGAATGCGCAGCGGGTTTCGCGGCCTGGTCCTACAGGCTGCGGGCTTGTGGAGCCCGCGCATTTTTGCCGATGGCGCCAACCGGGATTTGGTCATCTACGGCACGTTCGGTGCCTTCGATTTCAATCTCAAATTTGCCCGCCAAGTGCGGCGCGCGATCCCGCCCGGTGCGCGCGGGCTGGCCGAGGTCTGGGATGGCGGCCACGCTTGGGCGCCGCCCGAAGTATTTGATCGCGCCATGGATTGGGTCGAAGACGCTGTCTTTTTGCGCGGCGGTCTGCGCGCCGACCATCGTGATCTGGACCGCTGGTACCTCGACAATCGGCTGGCCGCTTTCGAACGCCTTGCCAACGACCCGACCCTGGCGGTGGCGACCATGGCCGACCGGTTGCTCCGGTTTGCCGCCCATCGCCGTCTTGACTTGGATCCATCTATCGCCGGCATGTTGAGGTCGGCGGCCGATCGTCGGACCGCGGCTGATCGCGCGGCGCAATCATATTATCGGCTCTTGATAGGAGAGCAGGGGCTGCGTGGAAATGGGTTACCGGTGATCGCCGATCAATATCAGGCCCTGAGTGACCGGTTTCCAAAGACCGATTTTGGTCGGCGCGCCGGCCAGCGGGCGCGGGCCCTTGCCTTTGAAACGGGTCGTCGATGATCGAATAGCCGTGGACCCGACCTGTCGATTGGCATTGGCGCGACGATCGGTCATAATTGCGTCGAGCCCGTGGGGACTTCTGGACGCGGACAAGAGGCCTGGCGCGTTAACGAACGTGCGCCGCGCTTGTGGCGGTGCAGGTAGATGCCGGAGTCCGCGGAATGAGAACTCAGATCATATGCGATATTGCAGCCTTTGCTGGCGCCTGGACGAAGGCGCTGCGCGTTGGCCGTCGTGGCCATGTGGCCGTCATGCTGGTGACAACTCTAACGATTGGCGGCTGTCAGATTCAGATGGGCGTCTATGCCGGCTTGACAGAGAGCGATCGGTTGATCATGGCTGACGCGACGCAGCAGGCCTTAGATAACAATCGGACTGGCGAAAGCACCAACTGGTCCAATGACGAAACCGGCCATTTGGGCACGATCACACCAACCGCGACGCGCAAGTCCTCGGCCGGTGAGGATTGCCGTGGCTATCAAGAAACTTTCACGATCGACGGTGAGACCCAACGTGGCGATGGCATTGCTTGCCGCACGGCCAACGGGGTCTGGGAAACCATTGATCTGCGCTATGCCCGCCGCGGCGACCATTACGATCCATATGGTTATCCGTACTACTGGTACCCTCCTTACGACTATTGGCCGCCGGATATATTTTATCGGCATCATTTATGGTTTGGTCACCACCGTCGCTATCATAACAGGCACGGTGCGACATTCGGCTTCCATTTTGGCCATTATTTCTAGGGGTTAGCGGAGACACGGGCGTTGAGATTGTGCGTTATGCACAAAGTAAGGGAGCTAAAAAAGGTCTGCCACTTGCGGCAAATTTTCTTGTCACCTGGATCAATGAGGAGTCGACTCACTCAAATCGGTGTCATAAAATGGATATCAATGATCGCTGATCGGGCTTTCGCCCAATAAGGTCTGGCTGGTGGTCTATTGGTTCTAGGACGCTCGTTTTTTCGGAGTGTGCGTCTCCTATCGACAAAGCCGCCTGGGTGTGAGTGCCCAGGCGGCGTTTTTCGTTGGGCAAGTGGTCCATGCTGGCTTGCTTGCGTGGCGGCGACGCATTGGTCAAGATCACAGATATAGCTGTTCGCGCTATCCTGCCGCCGCCCGCTCGAATGACGGACGCTGGTACCGGCACCTATGGCGCTGATCAGCAAAAATTGGGGCTCTCGACAATTCGGCCCGATGAATCATGGGGAGGACGCACGCGCCATGGAAGCCACGACCGCGCTGCACGAAAAACTCTATCGCACAATGGTGCAAATTCGCGCCTTTGAGGACCGTACGACCAAATTGTTCAATGACGGTTTCGTCAAAGGCACGGCCCACAGTTATATGGGCGAGGAAGCGGTGGCGGCCGGCGCGTGCGCCGCATTGCGTGAGGACGATTATATCGCCAGCTATCACCGCGGCCATGGCCATTGCATCGCCAAGGGCGCCGATCTCAATCTGATGATGGCGGAACTCATGGGCCGCGACACCGGCTATTGCCGGGGTCTTGGTGGCTCGATGCACATCGCCGACCTTAAGCTCAATATTCTCGGCGCCAATGGCATCGTCGGCGCCGGTATGCCGCTGGCGACGGGCGCCGGATTGGCGGCGCGCATTCGCGACTCGGACCAGGTGTCGATCGCCTTTTTCGGCGATGGCGCCAGCAGCCAAGGGGTTTTCCACGAATCGCTGAACTTGGCCAAGGTCTGGAAACTGCCGGTTATTTTTATTTGTGAAAACAACCAATACGGCTTGTCGACCGCGTTCAAGAATATATCCGCGGTGGATCGGGTCTCGACGCGGTCGACCGCCTACGACGTGCCGGGAACGACCGTTGATGGCAATGATGTATTGGCCGTGCACGAAGCTGTCAGCGCTGCCGTGGTGCGGGCCCGTTCGGGTGAGGGGCCGAGTTTGATCGAAGCGCTGACCTATCGCTGGGGCCAACACAGCATGCGCGCAAACCTGCCCGATCCGCGTGCGGACAAGGAAATCGAGCAATGGATGGCCCGTGATCCGATCCCGCGCTTCGAGGATGTGCTCGAAGAGCGCAAGATCTTAAGCCGCGCGCGCATGGATGAGATCAAGGCCGAGGCAGAAGTCGCTATGGACTCGGCCGTTGCGTTTGGTGAGAAAAGCCCGGAGCCGACGGTCGCGATGATGGAACAGGCCGTGTACGCGCCCCATGTGCTGCACAATGCACCGCCGGCCGAAGGCCGCAGCTTGAGCTTTCCCGACGCCCTGAATGAAGCCATGCGCCAGGAGATGGCGCGCGACGAGAGTGTCTTTTTGATGGGCGAGGATGTGGGAAAAACCGGCGGTATCTTCACCGTGTCGAAGGGCTTGCTCGACGAATTCGGGCCCGAGCGCGTGCGCGACACACCGATTGCCGAGGCGACCTTCTCGGGCGCCGGCGTGGGCGCCGCGATCGCCGGCATGCGCCCGGTCGTCGAAGTCCAGATCTTCGACTTCGTCAGCCTGATGATGGACATGATCGTCAACCAGGCGGCCAAGTTCCGCTACATGCTGGGCGGTAAGCCGACCGTGCCATTGGTCATCCGCGGCCCGCAAGGTGGCGGCATACGCCTTGCCGCGCAGCATTCGCAAAGCCTGGAAGCCTGGTTTACCCATGTGCCGGGCTTGGTGGTGGTGGCACCATCGACGCCCTACGACGCCAAGGGCTTGCTGACCGCCGCAATCCGTGACGACAACCCGGTGATTTTCTTGGAGCACAAGCTGCTCTATCTCGGCCAAACCGGCCCGGTCCCGGAAGATCCCTACGCGATTCCGCTGGGCAAGGCTGACGTCAAACAAGAGGGCACCGACGTCACCATTGTTGCGACCCAAATGATGGTGCATCGTGCCTTGGCGGCCGCCAACGATCTGGCCCGCGCCGGGATCAGCGCGGAGGTGATCGATCCGCGTACTTTGGTACCCCTGGATCTTGACACCATCGTGGCCTCGGTGCGCAAGACCAATCGGGTCGTGATTGCGCATGAGGCGGTTAAACGCGGCGGCTATGGCGCGGAGATCTCGGCGCAGATCACCGAGAACGCCTTTGATTATTTGGACGCGCCGATTGTCCGGGTTGGCGCCCGTGCTGTGCCGATGCCTTACAATGACGAGCTGGAACGGTCGGTGATCCCAACCCAGCAGGACATTGTCGACGCCGCCAAGGGCTTGTTCTAGTTCGCTGCGGTTTCATCTAGCGCGGCGTCGAGGCCGCGCAAATAGCCGATCGCGCGTGCCGCGCGCGCGGCGCCGTCCGGCTCGTAAATAAACGGCTCGACCGCGATGACGCCGTCGTAGCCATTGCGCCGCAGTGCGCTCAATATGGCGGCGAAATCGTCGCAACCCTGTCCGGGCGCTTTTTTGTTGGTGTCGTTGACTTGGATGTGGCGAATGTGGCCGGTTGGCAACCAACGATCGATCACTGTCGGCAGCGGGTCGGTTTCGGCGATACCGCTGGAACAGGTGTCGATCATGGTTGCCATAGCCGGGCTGTCGACCGCCTCGACCATGGCGACGGCATCAGCGATTGTGTTGATAAAGTTGGTTTCGCGTGACGCCAATGCCTCAATGCAATAGGTGATGCCGGCTTGCGCCGCACTGTCGGCGATCGCCGCGAATGTATCTCGTGCGCGCGCCCAATAGGCCTGCGGGTCGCCGTCGGATGGGACATGACGTGCCGGCGGCGAGCCATGAACCATGATTTTGGCCCCTAGGTCGGCGCTCAATCCGATTAGCCTTTGCAGGACCGCGATGGTTCGCGCGCGCAAATCATCGTCGGTGCTATGGATCGACAGGCCCGGAGGCGTTACCAACAGCCAGTGCAAACTGACAATCTCAAGACCCACGTCCGAGGCCGCCCGGCGGATCGTCGCACGTTCACTGGCGGGCATCAGGTGCGGCGTCTCGCCCAATGTGAAGGGGGCCAACTCGATTGCGTCATAGCCGACCGCCGCCGCAAACGCGCACTGGTCGGCGAACGGCAGATCGCGGATCACTTCGTTGCAAAGCGCGTATTTCATCAGTTCGAATCCCGGGTGCGGCGCAACGGTATCAGCCAGCGGCCGATGTTGCGGCGCAGTGCTGGGAAACTGAGCAAGATGGTCAACAACGTGACGGTTGCCAAGACCGCACAGATGGGTCGGGTGAGAAAGGGCGTGATGTCGCCGTCGGTCAGGACCAGGCCGCGGCGCAAGCTTTTGTCCAGGATTTCGCCCAGCACAATGCCCAGCACAAGGGGCGCCATGGGATAGTTCATTTGGCGTAATGCAAAGCCGAGCAAGCCGAAGCCCAGCATGACCCAAATGTCGAAGATACGGCTGGCGATGGCGAACGACCCAATCGTGCATAGCACGAAAATGACCGACATCAGGTGGGCCCGCGACACTTGCAGGACCATCAACAGCAGGCGCGTCAAGATTAGCCCGTAGAACAGGATCGCCAAACTGGCGAGAAAGATCATAGCCACCACTTCGTACACGAATGTGGGCGATTCGATCATGATCAACGGGCCGGGCCGCACCCCGTGAATGAACATGGCGGCCAGCAACACCGCCGCGGGCGCCGAGCCCGGCACGGCCAGGGTCAGTACCGGAATGATCGCGCCCGGCACGGCGGCGCTGTTGCCGGTTTCCGCGGCCATCAAACCATCCACGGAACCGCTGCCGAATTGGTCGCGTTCCTTGCTGGTGCGCCGCGCCGCCGCGTAGGACGCCCAGGCGCCCATGTCCTCCCCGACGCCGGGGATCAGGCCCATCATGGTGCCGATCACGCCGGACCGCAGGATCGTCCAACGATAGTGCAGCACTTCGCCGAGACGGGGCAGAACGGAATCCATCTTGCCGCGCACCGTTTCATAGGCGCGGCTTTGCATGACCACGAGGATTTCAGCAAAGCCAAACGCGCCCACCAGGGCGGGCAGCAGACCGAAACCACCCGCCAGATCCGTGACCCCGAAACTAAAACGTTCATAGGCATGAATGCCTTCCATGCCCACGGTTGCCAGAAGCAGACCCAAGAAACCCGCCAACCACCCCTTGAGAGGATCTCCAAGCGCGGTCAAGTGGCCGGAAATCACAATGCCGAACAGCGCCAGCCAAAAGAATTCGTAAGCGCCGAAGGCGAGCGCGAAGTCGGCCAAGATCGGCGCCAACACCGCCAGAAATACCATGCCGATCAGCGTGCCGATGACGGATCCTGAGGTCGCGATACCCATTGCGCGCCCGGCGCGCCCACTGCGCGCCAGCGGGAAACCATCCAATGTTGCGGCGGCGCTCGCGGGCGTGCCCGGGATGTTGAGCAAAATCGCGCTGCGGCTGCCGCCATAGATGGCACCGACATACATGCAGATCAGGATCAGAATCGCATCGCCGGCTTCCATGCGGAAGGTCAGCGTGGTCATCAGCGCGACGCCAAGCGTCGCGGTCAAGCCGGGCATCATGCCGACGGTAATGCCCAGCAAAGTTGCCCACAGCACGCTGAACAGCGGCGACCAATGCATAAGGGCCGCCAGCGCCGCGATCAATTGTCCCAGCCCTTCCATGGCAGGCTAGGGCAATCGAACCAGAAACACGTAGCGAAAGACCAGCGTGACGATGACGGCGACGATGACGGCCTGGACCAGGGCGGTCGTCGTGAGTCGAGTCAAATCGCGGCGCGAGGCGCCGCGCCGATACGCGAAAACGACGATGAAGGCAAAGACGAACAGGCCGGTTGCCAACCAAAACGGCAGCGTTCCGACCAGCCCGGCCGCGTAGCCGATGGTCAGGCCGAGCGTGATAAGCACCCGCTGCGCGGCCGGCGTGCGGACCAATGTACCGGTCCCGGCCCAGGGATTGCCAATGCGCCAACCGCCGCGCCGTGCAGCGCGTAGGGTGAGCAGCAATCCCAACGCCAGAATCATGACGCCAAGCAGGCCCGGCACGATCCCCGGCACCGTGTAGGGATTGACGGACAGATGCGCGAAGCGCGGCATGCGCAAGGATTCGAATAGCGCAAACAGGCCGAGCCCGAAAAACAGGAGGCCGGTGACGAAATCCGCGCGGGCCATGCTTTAAGGCTTCGGTATGCCCGCGTCCTCGGGCGACATCACAGTGCGGCCGGCAGCATGCAACATCCAGGCGTCGGCTTGTACAGTCGGATAGACTTCATCGTGGGCCTTTTCACCATAGAACGGCGCAAACACCGTGCCCCGTTGCTTGGCATATGCCTGCAGCGCCGCTGAATTGGCGATCTTGTCCTGCCAGATCGTATCGAACGTGGCGATGACGTCCGGTGGGATATCGTGCGGCACGAAGATGCCGAAATGGGTCAAGGTGTTGGGAATTTCACCGACCCAGTCGCTGACTGGTGGCAAGGTTCCCAGGCCCTCCATCGCGACCGGCTCGTTGGCGGCAACGGCCAATATGCGCAGGCGGCCGGCGCGCGCCATTTCGATCTGTTCGGTCGAAAGTTGGGTCGTGACCTCAGTTTCCCCTGCCACCGTGGCGATTACGGCAGGATTGCCGCCATCATAGCTGACGTGGCGATATTGCAGGTCAGCGGCTTGGGCGATGGCTTCCATGGTGGAATGGCCGGAAGATCCCACGCCCGCGGTGGCGACCGAGATCTCGCCGGGCCGTGCGCGCATGGCGTCGACCAAGTCGGCCATGGTCTGGTAGGGCGTGTCGGGATTGACACCGACCAAGCTTGGCGTGACCACATCCAGGTAAAGGAGCCAATCTTCAATGTTCGTATCGAACAGCCCGGTCAGCTTATAGGTGCCGAGCATTTTGGCGCCGCCCGCGGTCCAGGTGTAACCGTCATGGGGCGCCTGCCAGGTGTTCTTTTTGCCGATCGAACCGGACGCACCGGGCTGATTGACCACGACAATTTTCTGACCGAGGGCGGTTTCAAGCTCGCCCGCCAGGACGCGGGTCACCTGGTCGGTCGAGCCGCCGGCGGCCCAGGGCACGATTATCGTGATTGGTTTGGTCGGCTGCCATGGCAGATCATCGGCCAAAGCGGCACCGCCGAGGATGACGACCGCCAACGCGGCGCAAACAACTTTGAATCCGTGCATAGCCGATTCTCCCTCTAATTCACACGCGCCCGTCAATGCGAAGCATGCCGAGCGCGACGCCGTGCCGTCAAGCGGCTAGCCGACCGCGCTTGGTCGCGCATATCATGGCAATGAGAAAACAAAGGAGGGCTCGGCCGTGACGTCGAACATGCCGAGAATTCAGACGACGGTGGTCGGATCCTACCCGCTGCCCGATTGGTTGGCGGCTAATCCAACCGAGCAAGCCTTGGACGATGCCGCGCGCGTCGTCATCCACACCCAAGAACATGCCGGTATCGATCTGGTTTGTGACGGCGAACTATATCGGTTCGATGTCAACCACCCGGCTACCAACGGCATGATCGAATATTTCTTGCGGCCTATGGCCGGGGTGCGGACGGCGATTCGGTTCGACGAAGCGGTCGCGTATCGGGCGCGCAGCGACATGGCGTTTCGCAGCCGCCCGCCTGGCGTCGTTGACGGGCCGATTGAGGCCGGCACGCTCGATTTGCCGGCGGCCTGTGCCCGGGCGCGCGCCCTTGCCCAAGCCCCATTGAAGTTCACGCTGACCGGGCCGCATATGCTGGCGAAGACGTTGGTGGACAACTACTACAACGACCGTGACGCGTTGGTCGACGCCATCGCCGATGTGTTGGCCGCCCAAGTGGCTCAGTGCGATGCCGACGTCATCCAGGTCGACGAAGCCAATCTGCCGGGCCACCCGACGGAATGGCCGATGGCGTCGCGGGCGATCAACAAGGTGCTCGATGCCATCCCGAGCGTGTCAGCGGTGCATTTGTGCTTTGGCAACTATGGGGGGCAGACAATACAAGACGGTACCTGGGGGCCGTTGCTCGACTATCTAAACAGTCTGCATACTGACCACATCGTTATGGAAAATGCGCGTCGGCCGGCTGAAGAATTGGCTGTTTTTCGGGACCTCAAACCAGAAATTGGCATGGGGCTTGGCGTGATCGATATCAAACAGACCGAGATCGAAAGCGCCGACGACGTGGCCCGCGCGATCGAGCGCGCCGATACTGTGATTGGCGCCGGACGGGTGCGCTATATCCACCCGGATTGTGGCTTTTGGATGCTCAAACGCCCAATCGCCGACGCCAAAATCAGAGCGCTCGTCAAGGGCCGCGACGTGTATGAAGGACGACACGCATGAAACTGAAACGCGTCGAATGTATCGCCATCGTCGCCGCCTGTTGGTCACTTACGGGGCGGAGATGTCGCTGGCCATGACCAGCTTTGGTGGGTGTATAGACCGTGCCTTCACACCCACGGGTCACCCGCGGACGCGCTCCGTGGGGCAGAAAGTGCGCTAAACCAGCGCGGCGAAGCGTTCCTTGGCAATGCGGACAACCTCTTCGGGATCGCGCTGCCACCAGTTGTTCTGAGAGAAGATCTCCACTTCGATCGGTCCGTCATAACCGGCCGCGTCGATCCAAGACCGAATGCGCGCGATATCGATGACGCCGTCACCCATCATGCCGCGATCCAACAAGAAATCGGTCGTCGGCACCAGCCAGTCGCAAACGTGAAAACCGAGAATGCGGTCTTTGCCGGCGCGGGCGATCTGGCGTTCCAAGGTGGGATCCCACCAGACGTGATAAACATCGACCGCGACGCCCACGCCATCGCCCAACGCGTCGCAAAGGTCCAAGGCGTGCGACAGCGTGTTGATACAGGTGCGGTCGGCGGCATACATCGGATGCAGCGGCTCGATGGCCAGTGGCACGCCGGACGCGCGGGCATGGGGCAGGATCGCCGCCAGTCCGTCGGCGATCATGGCGTGGGCACCGGGTAGATCCTTGGAGCCCTTGGGCAAGCCGCCGCCCAAAATCACCAAACACCGCGCGCCGATTGTGGCGGCCTCATCAATTGCACGCTTATTGTCATCAATCACGGCTTGGCGTCCCGCCGCGTCGGCAGCCGGGAACATGCCGCCCCGGCAGACGCTTGAGGCCGAAAGGCCGGCATCGCGAATGCGCATCCCCGCTTGGTCAACGCCGCACGCGGCCAGCTGATCGCGCCATGGTGCGACCCATCGAATGCCCGCGGTGGCACAACCGTCGATAGCCGCCGGGGCATCCCACTTCATACGTGTGGTGGCAAAATTCCATGACAGCCGCGTGCTGTTGGCCATCGTTCAAACCTCTTCCGATAACATCGGTCGCAAGCTCGACCAATCCGGCAACGCTGCGGTTGCGAATCCGGGACATGCGAGCGAGCCGATCGCCAATTCGCCGTGGCGAATGTTTATGCGCACTGGTCCATCCTGCTGATGATAGAGGTCGCCGTGCGCGGCCAAAAATTGCTGTTGTTCGTGTTCCGGCGCGGCGCCCATTCCGTTCGCATAGTGATGACCATTGCGCTCGACATGACGGCAACCGATCATCGCCGCCAAGGCCAAATCCTGCTGTACGCAAATACCGGCTTGGGTCGACAAATCCTCGGCCGACATGAAATAGGTGTCGCGGCCGGACTCGCTATTCCAATGGGCGCAACGGGCGCGGTTCAAGAACGATTTGTAGAGACCCTTACAGCCCTTCGACGACACGCCGTGATAGCCGAGCGCGCGGGCGCGAGGAAATATATCCAAGGATTCATCGGACTCGTCAATAATCACCGGCTTGCCGATAGTGAGATCGGAAATATCAATTTCCAACGCGACATTGCGGGAAACCGGTTGCTCAACAAATAGAATCGAATCGTACAAACGGCGCAACGCCGGCGTGGCGCGCATCACAGCCATCAATTCTTCAATGCCAGACAGATCATTATATTGCTCATTACCGTCGAGTGTTGAGTGATACGTCTCCCCGCTTTGGTCCAACACCTCGGCGATTTGTGTCAGCCGTTCGACGTCTGCTTTAAAATCACCGCCAACCTTGATCTTGAAAAATCTCTGGCCGTATGCGCTGACCACCTGATCCAGGGTTTCCGGCAAGCCATCATTGACTGACGACTCGCTGGCCGACAATGGGTCGACAAGGCCGACCGTGTGTCGGGGAATTATGGTCGCCGGCGGGTGTATCGTTCCAAGCAGGCCATCAATATCGAATCCAGCCAAATCCGTGCTCAGCGCGCCGACCGACAGCCCAGCGATGTTGGCGGCCATGCCCTCAAAAACAGACACATCGGCGAGACGACACACCGCGTCCAGGATGGCCCTGTCAAGGACCGCCGGGCCATAGCAAGACACCAACGGGTTCAAACCACGCGCCGCACCGGCTGCGATCTGGTCGCGATAGCAAGCTTGATAAAGGCCAAAGGGCGTCTGCCAACCGGCGCTTTGATAGGCGTCGGTCGCCAGCCGCAGTGCGGTGCGCAACTGGCGTTCGTTGTCGGCGTCGGTCAGGGCCGGGTTTTTGTCGAACCATTTCGGCACCAGCAACTCGGCGGCCACGCCGCTTGATTCGCGGTTCTGTTCATCGCGTACCCGAACGCGCACAAACGCCTGCTTCGCTTCGGTGAGAATGATCACGCCAAATCGAAACGGAATCCTCAGCCGCACGTCGCGTTCGGCAAAGGCGACGTCGTCGACCGTGATGCGCGGCGCGGCGCTCAAAGCTTATTGCGCCACGCCGTGGACGGCGAGCATCGATTTCATGCGATCGCTCGCCAGTTCTGGATCGCGCAAGAGATTTGCGGCATCGGCCAGACGAAACAACTCGGCCAGGTGCAGCAGCGACCGGGCACTTTGTTGACCCCCGACCATGACGAAATGATCTTGATGGCCGTTGAGCCAAGCCATGAAGACAACGCCCGTTTTGTAGAAACGCGTCGGCGCTTTGAATATGTGGCGCGACAGGGGTACGGTCGGCGCCAGCAACGCGTGAAAACTGCCACGTTCATTATTCGCAAGCGCATCGAGTGCGGCGGACGCCGCCGGCGCGATGGGATCAAAGATTCCCAGCAAGGCATCGCTATAGCCAACCGTATCGCCATCAATCAGCTCGGCATAATTGAAATCATCGCCCGTATACATGCGAACACCTTCGGGCAGTCGGCGACGCATGGCGATTTCTTTGTCTTTGTCCAGCAGCGAAACCTTGATGCCGTCGACTTTGTCGGCGTGGGCCCCGATCACATCCAGGCAAACGTTCATGGCGTCCATGTGATCGGCGTGGCCCCAATAGCCTTCAAGAGCGGGGTCGAACATTTCGCCCAACCAATGGATAATAACGGGTCTTGCGACTTGGCCCAAGATCCGGTCATAGACCTGGACATAGTCATCGGGCCCTTGAGCACAGGCGGCCAATGCACGGCTTGCCATCAAAATGATATCGCCGCCCAGCGATTCGATGAACGCGACTTGTTCCTCGTATGCCGCCACAACCGCGTCGAGCGTCAGGTCGCCGTTTGGCTGGACATGGTCGGTTCCGGCGCCCGAAGCAATGCGCGCGCCAGGGACGGTCTTGGCCGCTTCAAGACTCCGCCGGATCAGCTCACGGCTGGTTTGCCAATCGAGCCCCATGCCGCGCTGGGCCGTATCCATGGCTTCCGCCACGCCTAAACCCAAATCCCAGAGCTGGTGGCGATAGGCGATCGTCGTGTCCCAATCCAATGCGGGTTCAAGCCATGGATCGACGTCGGCGCGTGAATCCGCGACCACATGCGCCGCCGAATACGCCACGCGGTTAAAAGGACGGTTGGAGCGGACCGGAAAGGCGCGCGGCTGGCGCAAGGTGAACGGCGCCAAATCGCCATTTTCAGTCGGCAGATTAATCGTTGTCATCGGTTATCCCTATCTCTCCAGTTCGGGCAAATCGATCCAGCGCCGCTCGCGCCAACTTTGCAAGGCGGCCTCCGCCAACTGCACGCCCTTGGCACCGGCGCGTAAATCCCAGGGAAACGGCGTGTCATCACACACATGGCGCAAGAACTGTGCCCATTGCGCCTTGAACGCGTTATCGTCATCGAGCGTATCCGGCACAACCTGCCAGCCGGCAAAGTGGTCAATTGTCGATGGCACGTCCGGGTTCCAAACCGGCTTGGGCGTGGTCGCGCGTGGCTGAACACGACAGTCGCGTAAGCCTGCAACGGCCGTCCCATGTGTCCCGTCGACTTGGATCGTCAGCAAATCGTCGCGGCGCACGCGTACTGCCCAGGAACAGTTGAAATGGGCGATCACGCCGTCGGCAAGTTGAAACGTCATATAGGCGGCGTCATCGGCGGTGGTGTGATAGGGCACGCCATTTTCGTCCCACCGTTCGGCGATGTGGGTCGCGCCCAAACAACTCACCGCTTCGACAGGGCCAATCGTGTTGTCGAGCACATAGCGCCAATGGGGCGCCATATCCAAAATGATGCCGCCGCCATCTTCGGCCCGATAATTCCACGACGGCCGTTGGGCTGGCTGTAAATCGCCCTCAAACACCCAGTAGCCGAATTCACCGCGCACCGACAGGATTTGGCCAAGCAAACCGGAATCGCGAACCAGCTTCAATTTTCGTAAGCCCGGCAACCACAGTTTATCTTGCACGACACCATGTTTGACGCCCGCGTCGTGCGCGGCGCGATAAACGTCGAGCGCATCGGCAAGAGTGGCCGCAACCGGCTTCTCGCAGTAGATGTGCTTGCCGGCGGCGATCGCCCGGCGCAGCAGCTCGGCGCGCATGAGAGTCGCCGCGGCGTCGAAAAAGACGCCGAAATCGGGTTCGCTCAGCGCGGCGTCCAAATCGGTCGTCCAGCGCCTGATGTTGTGGGCCTTGGCGAGTGCCGCCAGCTTGGTTTCGTTACGCCCCACCAGCAGGGGGTCGGGAATGACCCGCGAACCGTCGGCAAGCGGTACGCCGCCGCTATCCCGAAGGGCCAGGATTGAACGCACCAAATGCTGATTCATGCCCATGCGCCCGGTCACGCCGTGCATGATGATGCCGAGTTTCTTGGCGGTCATGGTGTCTCCCTAAAGCGCGCTGCGTATTAGTTTAGCCAACGACCCAAGTTGTCGGCGACAAAGGCGTCGTCGTTCAGGTCGGGATAAGCCCCGCAGACCCGAGTGATTTCCTCGCCCTGACCTGGACTGAGTGTTTCATCAGGGTCCAAGCACCAAATGCCATCCAACAGCCCTTGTCGGCGCAGTATCTCATGGCATCCTGCGATACAGCCGCGAAAATTGTTGCGGACATCGAAAATCGCGCCGTTGGCATCGGTCCAGCGGCTGTCCAGAGCGAGCAGGTCGCCATCGATCCGACCCGTGTCAACGGCGCCGTGCAGGCGTTCCAGCAGTGCGACGGCGCTGTGGGTCCAGACACCCCACTGGCCAAGCAGGCCACCGCGTATGCGGACACTGACGGGCCGCTGATTCCGCATCGTGACAAACGGCGTCAGCAAGTCCAGTACAATATGGTCGTCATTGCCGGTATAGAGACTGATGCGATCCTCGGCGCCCGCCTCGATGACCCCGCGCACGACATCGACTGTCCGATAGCGATTGAATGGCGCGATCTTGATGGCAATCACATTGTCAATAGAGGCGAAGCGACGCCAAAACGAAACCGCCAATACAACGCCGCCCACCGCCGGCTGCAAATAGAAACCCACCAACGGCATTGCCGCCGCAAGGCGCGCGCAATGATCGATCATGTCATCCTCGCTTGCGCCATGGAACGCTGCCATGCTGACCATGCCGGCATGGTAGCCGTGTGCACGCGCGATCTCGGCTTCGGCCAGCGCCTGCGCGGTGCGTCCAGCCAAACCGGCGATCATCAGCAGCGGGCGATCGGTCCACGCCGTCGCGGTTTCAGCAGCGTGGCGCAAGACCGTCTCGTAGAGACCGGCTTCCCGGATCGCGAACTGTGTGGCGTGCACGCCGACCGCCAAGCCACCGGCGCCGGCATCCAAGTAATAGCGTGTCAGCGCCCGTTGCCGCCTTTCATCCAATTTGCGGTCAGCCGTCAGTGCCAAGGGATGCGCGGGAATGACCGTGCCGGCACGCAGCAGCACGCGCACCGACGCTGGGATGTTATCTATATTGAGTGGCATGGATCATCGATATTACGAAGTAACTGATTGGTTACTTTAGTGTGCGTGTATCGTGTCGTCAAGCTTAGCTCCAGCGATATCGAATCAACTAGCCAAATTCTGGTCCGGCGACGGCAAAGGTCAATTCGGGCCGACCGGGAACCAAATCGGAATTGGTCATGCGCGCGAACTGTCGCACTGGCTCGAAACCCGCGCCGGCCAAATCGGTGTGCAACACGGTTTGTTGATCGCAAACATCGATGACAACCGAGCCATCGCACCGGGCCGCAGCCTCTCTCATAAGCGCTTGAGCGACCGGTGCCGACTCGGCGATCAGCGGTCCGATGTGCATGGCCCGGCGACCGTCGCGCGCGCAGGCCAACGCGACCACTTTTCCGTCGCGCGTGGCGACCATGGCTTGGGCAGGGCGGCGCCGACAGAAATCCGCGATGACGCGCCGGCGCGGTGCACCAAAGGCCAAGCCGTCGACAGCCACGGCTTGAGCCAAATGACTTTCCGACATCGGCGCCACGATTTCCGCCATGCCGGTCGGCAAAGGCGCGAAGTCCAACGCCTCGCTGTTTGCGCGCATACGAGTGAACGTCCACATCTCGCGAAACCCAAGCGGCCGATAGGTTGGTTGTCCCAGAGACGTCGCGTCCAGCACCGCTTTGCGGCGCCAGCGCGTCAAGCATTCGAGGCACTGTAAGACAAGCCGTGTTGCAATGCCGCGCCGGCGCCAACGGGCGCTCACCAGCACCATGCTGATCCATGCAAAATCGCTACCGTAGGGCACCACCAGGGCGCTGGCGATTGCTGTACCGTCGGTTGCGAAAATGCCGAATCCGCCGCCAAGCCCCAGCATCAGACGCCAATCTGATACGGTCTGGTTCCAGCCGGCTTCGTCGGACAGTGCGATCAGACTGGCGGCGTCGGCGCCTGAGAGAGGCCGGTGAACAAAAGAGGCCGGCAGATCAGAATCGGCCGTCACGCGACTCATACGCCGTCGGCTTGCCATAGCTGGGTCGGTCATGGGTGACCCAGTCGGCGGTCCATTCAATCAGACGCGCGGTGGCAACAATCGGATTGCCGAACATGCGCGCCGCGCGATCGCCGTTCATCACCCAGGCGCTGTCGGCTTCGGCATAGGCAAAAATCGGTGCGTTGCCGATTAGGGCGCCGAAAGCTTGGGCCAGGGCGCGGATACTGACGATTTCAGGAGACGTGATATTGAGCGGCGCGGTCGGCTGCGTGCAGTGGTTCAATGCCCGTAAGATCTGGCTGCTCGCATCGCCTTGCCAGATGATCGATACATGGCCGGTGGTCAAGTCGATAGGTTGCCGATCGCGCACTTTGCACGCGATTTCGTGGAACACGCCATACCGCATGTCGATGGCGTAGGCCAAACGAATGAGCCGACCGGCATTGCCGTAGCGCGCCGAGGCATGTTGGAACATGCGTTCGCGGCCAAGGCAGCCATTGGCATATTCGCCGGGCGGTGCCGGCACAAGATCTTCGGTTGCGCCGCCGCCGGCCACCGGAGAAAACGGATAAACGCAGAGCGTTGAAAACGCGACGACCCGCGACCCGCGAAATATTTCCGCCACCATTGCCGGCACAAGCACATTCATGGCCCAGCTGAACGGCTCGTCACCGGTGGTCCCAAACTTGCGGCCCGCCATGAAAATGACGTTGGCAAGGCGCGGTAAGGCGGCGAGCTGATCTTGGTCCAGCAAATCGCAGGCGATCGTCTCAATGTTCCACGATTCCAACCGCGAGCGCAGCTGCGGATCCGTGAAGCGCGCGACGCCAACAACCCGCTTGTCGGGTGCGGCGCGCTTGGCCAGACGCGCCAGTGTCGGGCCGACCTTGCCGGCGACGCCGAGAATAAGCAGATCGCCATCCAACGTCGCCAGGTCGTCGATCAAGGCCTGGCTCGGCCGCGACAGCAACTCTTCCAGCGCATCGACGCTTTCGATTCGGTCCGGTAGCGTTTCGGCAGAAAGCAACATGGTCAAAACACGCCGTCGCGCACGGCGAAATGTGTTGGTTTGTCGATGGTCGCGCCGCCGCGCGCGATCCAATCGGCGGTCCAATCGATCATGCGCCGCAGCGGCACGGATGGATAGCCGAATAACCGCGCGGCTTGGCTGGTGTTTACCAACCATGCATCGGTGGCTTCGCGGCCGCTCAAGACCGGCTCTTTGTCAAAGGCCGCGCCAAATACATGCGCCAGCCAACGCACCGACACCGTTTCCGGGCCGCTGATGTTCAGCGGCGCGATCGGCGTTGTGCAGTGACCGAGCGCGCGCAAGGCTTGGCTCGCCGCATCGCCTTGCCAGATGACATTGACATGGCCCGTGGTGAGGTCCACCGGTCGACCTTCGAAGACCGCCTTGGCCACGTCGTGCAGCACGCCATACCGCATGTCGATGGCGTAGTTCAAACGCAGCAACCGCCCCGACGTTCCATGGCGTGCCGAGTGAAATTGGAAGAGTCGCTCGCGGGCGACGCACGACCATCCATAGTCGCCGGGTGGCGGTTCGAGTGCTGTGGCTTCGGTCGCACCGCCACTCCCAACATCAACATACGGATAAACGCAACCGGTTGAAAAGGCGACGATGCGCGATTCGCGGAATGCGTTGGCGACCATTGCGGCAACCCGCGCGTTTGTCGCCCATGTTTCGCCAGGGCCTTGAGCCGAACCGAATTTCCGCCCCGCCATGAAGATGACGTTTGCCACTTTCGGCAGCGATCGCAATTGTTCGCCATCGGCAAGATCGCACACGATAGTCTCGATTCCGGACTCCTCCAGGGCGCTCCGGGTTCGTCCGTCCGTGAACCGGGCAACGCCCAACACATGCTTGCGCGGCGCCGCCTGCTTTGCCAATTGCGCCAATGTCGGTCCGATTTTGCCGCCGACGCCGAGGATCAGAATGTCGCCGTCGATCGCGTCTAGCTCGGCGGTCAAGGTCGACGATGGCCGGGACAGAACCCGATCCAGTTCCACTTCGGATTTCAGTGTGTCGGGCAGGGCATCTGTCATCGTCGGGTGTCTGCGCGTTATGTGGCTGTTCTGGTCGACATAACACCATAAGCGATCGTGTGCATGACGATTTTTGAAATCCCGGCGCAGCTTCAGGTGGAGAACCGCGCGCACTGACCAGCCGCGCCGTGTCATGCCTTCTTATTCTGGCGCCGATTGGCTGATATGGACCATTGACATGGTTGGGCCACGCTTACAAACTTGCCATATCCTGCCGCGTCAGTGGGATATGGGAAGTCACGTGTACTGGTGCGGCGGCGGTGCAAATGCGATCTTGTTGTCGCTGTCTTGGCGTTAAAGAAGCAATGTCGGTCGTTCGGCTGAGATGGTTTTTGGGTCGCGTAAGTGAGGCTTGTTAGGGAGGATAATTTATGATTGGGCGTAAGACACGGGGCATCGCCTACGGTCTCGCAGGCGCGAGCTTGCTGACCTTGGCCATGGCTCTGCCCGCGACCGCACAAACGGTCACGACAGACGACGCTTTGTTGAATGCCGATGCGAACCCGGCGAACTGGGTGACCGTCGCGCAGAATTACAAATCGCATCGTTATTCGGCTCTCGATGAAATCAACAAGGATAACGTTGGTGACTTGAAACTGGCCTATGCGCTGTCACTTGGTGGATCCGACGGCGGCGGTTTCTGGCAATATGGCAATATCGAAGGCACGCCGCTGGTCGAAGACGGCATTATGTATATGCCCAACGGCTGGAGCGAGCTGTTCAAGATCGACTTGCGTAAAGCCGGTCAAGGCCCGGACATGGTCGAATGGATCTTTGATCCGGCGGTCGATAAGGACTGGGCGGGCAACGTGACCTGCTGCGCGATCAACAATCGCGGTGTCGGCTTATATCAAGACGGCGTCATCATCAGCACTCTGGATGGCCGGATGATCCGCGTTTCCAAGGACACCGGTGAGGCTGTTTGGGAAACGCAATTGGCAGATCCGGCGATTGCCGAAACCGTCACGGTCGCCCCGCTGATCGTCAAGAATATGGGCATTACTGGTGTTTCGGGCGCTGAATACGGCATTCGTGGTTGGATCGCCGCCGTTGATTTGGACTCCGGCAAAGAAAAGTGGCGCCGTTACACGGTACCTGGGCCGGGCGAAGCTGGCTTTGACACCTGGAAAGACGACTACGACGCCTGGATGACCGGCGGTGGTTCATCCTGGCAGACCGGTTCGTACGATCCAGATCTCAATTTGGTCTATTGGGGCGTCGGCAATCCGGGCCCCGACTGGGACAATGACTATCGTCCCGGCGATAACCTCTACACCAGCGGCATGATTGCGGTTAACGCCGACACCGGTGAGATCGAGTTCCACTTCCAGTACACGCCCAACGATCCGTATGACTATGACGGCATCAATGAGCAGGTTCTGGTTGACGCGGTTGTTGGCGGTGAAGAGCGTAAAGCGATCATCCACGCCGACCGTAATGGCTTCTTCTATGCCATCGATCGCAGTGACGGCAAATTTATCTACGGTCTGCCGTTCGTGAAAGAGGTCAACTGGACCCGTGGTCTGGACAAGGTCACCGGCTTGCCGCTCGACTATGACGCCAGCCGCGACGTTCAGGTTTACATCGCCGAACGGACGCCGAATCGGACCAACAAGTCGGCCACGTTCTGCCCGAACCTGATGGGTGGCAAGAACTGGATGCCGATTTCCTACAGTCCGAAGACCAACATGGCCTATGTGCCGACCATTGAAAGTTGCATCACGGTCAATAACGAGGAAGAAGTTCCGGGTCCGGACGGCTCCTACGTGTTGCGTGAGTGGTTCTCGGGCGGCATGCCGGATGTGACCACTGCCCAAGGTTCCGATGGCAGTGATCTGGCCGGTAGCCTGACCGCGATCGATATCGCCAATGGCCGTATCGTGCGCAAAGTCGACACCCGTTATCCGCTGATGGCCGGCGTTCTGTCGACCGGTGGTGGTTTGGTGTTTGTCGCACAGCACGAAGGCAAATTCTGCGCCTTTGACGACGAGTCACTCGATGAACTGTGGTGCTTCCACACCAATACGCTGATGGACGCGCCGACCATGAGCTTCGGCGTTGACGGCAAGCAATATATCGCCGTTGCGTCCGGCGGCTGGGGCACCGTTCCGACTTACTTTGCCCCGTCGGTTCCGGGTCTTGAGAAGGTCAAGCCTGGCAACATCCTGTGGGTATTCGCGCTCTAAGGAACGGACTTGACTCGCGGCGTCGCGCGAAAGCGGCGTAGCGGGTCACGACGGTCAACAAAAAGGGGCGGTCTCAATCGGGGCCGCCCTACTTTTTTGTTCGTTGTCCGGAGTTATGGTGACGGTTTACTAAATGTACTATTTGTTGTGTGTTTGTGCGACATGGCGCAACATATGGTGTATTTAGTAAACTGTCACCGTAATTGGAAACGGCCCTAACTGCTGTCGGCCTTTCGCCACACCTCGAAGCGCGTCGCGCTGACCATTTCGGGGCCATCTTCACCAAACGTGCGATAGAAATTTGTCCACAGTTCGACGGTGCGATTGCCCAGATCCTTGCGGCAATGGTCGTTCATGTAGACGCCGCCGATCGGTTGCGCCTCGCCCGATGGCGGCTCGGTTTCGCATGTCCAACCGCCTTGTCCAAATCGAAACTTGACGATGCGGCCCAGCTGCCGGGCGCGGCGCTTGTGATACTCCCGCTCGCCTGGATCGGTCACCGCGCGCAGAGCCTCGACGACGCCACCATCAGTAAACAGCAAAGACAAGATAATCGGATGGCCTGCGACCGCCGTTCCTTCGAGGTCTTCGTATACGACCTCCGAGTCATCATACTGGAACGCCACTTCGTGAAGCCCGTGTTGGTCTTTGGGGCAGGCGGCGAAATCCGCCCATCCGGCGATCGGTTCGCCGGGCGCGCTGCCATTGTTGCCACAGGCGAAATTCAGATATCCTTCTTTAGGTAGCTCCGCAACTGTTAGTCCAGTTGTAAACATGCGAATATCGCCCTGTGCCGGGGCTTCGCCGATGTCCGCGGTGGTCGCCATCAGCGCCGCTGCACAGGCTATCCCGGCGCGTCTGCCCCATATTTTCGCCATGCCTGCTTCTCCTGTCGATGGCTCTATTTCTTTTTGGTTTGTGCCGGCTCCGAAATCTTGGCGTTATTCTTTGCTCAGACTGAGTATGTAGCCGACGACATTATCGAGATCCGTCCCTTTCAATTCAAAGGACTCGTCCGGCCAGTGCGGCACCGCCAACGCCGCTTTCAAGGGTTCCAAAGCTTGCAAAGCCGGGTCCCCAGCAATCATCACGAGAGAAAGGGCCGGCGTTGCTGTGTCGCTTGCCGCAGTTTGTCTAGCCGGTTTGATGCCCGGGGCTTCGTGGCAGGAAATACAGCGTTCCGCCACCAAACCCTTGGCGGCGTCGATATCGGCCGACATGAACGCCATGACGCTCGACGTGCACAACATAAGGCAGCCCCATCCGCCAATCAACACCCGCGGCATGTCGGCCTCCTGTTGGTTTTCTTGACGCGGCATCGACCATCGCCACGACACCGCTGGACATGGGCGCGACTGGCCGTGGAAACAAGGGCCGTGGCGCACTGTTCCGCCATCAGTTTTCGGGCTCGGGCGTCCACGAATCAGCCCGTTGTTCTGCTTTGGCGATTTCCTCCGCAGTTAGAAACTCACGCAATACCTCTAGATGTCCTTCCGCGCCGGTTCGACCCTGCCGGCTGGCAATCAAGAACCATTTGTAGGATTCGACAAAGTCCTGTTTGACGCCAAACCCCTCATCCAGCATGAAGCCAAGATTTGTCATCGCCTCTGCAAAGCCCTGTTCGGCGGCGCGCCGATACCATTTGACAGCTTCGACGTGACTCGCGGGAACCCCGCGGCCCTTGCGGTACATGAACCCGATGTTGTTTTGCGCTTGCGGATCGCCGGCCTTCGCCAGCGGCAGCCAAGCGTTGAAAGCCGTTTCATAGTCGCGCTTGGCGTAGGCTTCGTTGCCGGCCTCGAATTCGCCGGCTGCCCAGGTCGGCGTGCTAAGCAGCACGATTCCGATCGCCACGTTTATTGCTGGCCCGGCAATCCAATGGACAAGCTTCATGGTCAGAATGATCATCCTTCCTCTCACGACTCAGTGGCCGCCACCGCCGCCACCACCACCAGCGGATTCAAGGTCGCGGCACATGCGGGATTTGCCAAAGAAGATCGCACAATCGCTTTGTAACAGCGCGTTATCCCGACCCTCGAAATGATCGATAATAAACGAGGCGACGTTGGAAATCTGCCGGGCCGATAATAGGTTCCGAGACTTCCCAGGCATATCATCCGCGCCTAAATCTTCCTTGGTGAGGCCTTCGTAGCATTCGTAAGCTTCGTACGCTTCCTTGCGATGGTATGGCATGCCGGTCGCGGGCCGGCCGCAGGCGATGACCTCAATCAGTTGCTTTTTTGTCAGGAAATTTTCGCGGAAGTTGATTGGTGTGCCGCCGTATCCGGGGCCACCCATACCGTGCCATTTGTGGCATACAATGCATCCCGACTTTTTGTATACCGATGCGCCTGGATGTCCCGCTTGCGGTTGCGCAAATGCCAAATGACTCAATCCGACCGACAATGTTACAAATGCTGCGACGCTCAGGGATAGTAAATGCCAAGTTGGCCGCGTTCTTGGCCACTTTCCATTATTCACGTTTCTTCTCCCTCCAAGCTCTTTTTATTATCTTAAGCCCTGATAGAGCCCACGACCTGTGCCGAAACGTCATACCACAGGTCGTGACGCAGCCGAAATAAGGCCCCATTACGTCTAACCCCCGCGCGTTCGCGTCCAGGGTCGGATTCTGGCTGCAATATTACTGGTGGCACCGCGGTTCGCAAGATTCAAGGCCTTCGGCAACGATGCTGCCGGCCCAATCAATCGCACGTGGCGCCGGCCATACCGTCCGAAATCCACGCGACACTGTCTGTGCCGTCGGGCGGGTTCACGCAGGCGGCCGGGTAGCGAATGACATCTACAATGGTTGGTGCGCCGGTTTCAGGATTGCGCATGAACGTGCCATAGGCCGTGCTTGTGATCGCCTGATGGCCACCGCCGATGGCCATATCGACTGTCGTACCCAAGCCCTCGAAAGTGAGATACTCAAAGGCATCAATAACCGCGTCTGTGGTCGGCAGGCTGTCGCCGCCTGCGGCCTTTTCATAGGCCGCCTTAAGGCCAAGCAACGCTTGCGCCATCTGATAGGCTGGATAGGTCGGCGGTGTGCCATATGCCGCATCAAAGCCCTCACGGAACCATTGGTTCAGCGGTGTGTCGTCGGCAAAGACGCCATAGGGGCCGCGGCCGCCGATCACCACACCTTCGGGCATGCGGTCACCGAGCAAATACATCATCGTCTCGCCCGTGCTCAGCACCAAAGTGGCGGTATCGTGCAACCCGCGAGCGCCGGCTTGGTTGATGAACGCCTCCAGGTCGCCGCCCCAAAGACTGGTATGGATGGCCTCAGCACCACTGATCAGCAGTGCCGAGATCTCTGCATTGTATTGCCCGGCAAACAGTTTCGGCCATTGTTCGGTGGCGACCTCCATGCCGGGATTAAGGGCGTCCATGGTCAGCGCGTAATCGCGCCAGGAATCCTGGCCCCAGGCGTAGTTTTGATTGATACCGGCATGGCGTTTGATGTCCGGTGCGCGGTCAAGCACATAGCGCGCCGCCGCGATGCCATCCATGGCCGCGTGTGCCGCTGTGCGAAAGACATAGCGATAGTCGCGCTCTTCGAAGATGCGCGGCGTCCCACAATCGAAAAACACGGTGAGCGTCTTCAGTTCCTCGGCGATGGGCGCGACGCCCAGGCAGCTGCCACTGGAGATATAGCCGACCACGGCATCGACACCGCGCCGCTGGACGAGGTTGCGAAACTCGGTCACCTGTTTGGTCGTCCCGCCGGCTTCGTCAATCAGGATCATCTCAAGGTTGGCCCCCTTGATCCCCGGCGTGTCATACGGCGCCGGCACGGTGCCCACATTGAGTGCCTCGACGATCATGCTAGCGGCATTCGCCGCCGGCACACCAAACGGGCCTGCCGCAGGGCCTGAAAGAAAGGTAACGACCCCGATTTTCAGGGTTTCGGCGCGTACGGCAGGCGCAAGCGCGGACACCAGGGTCAGAAGCGCCAATACCAACGCAGCATGTGTGAATTTGCCGATGCGTGGGAAGACCACGCTGGGCTTTCTATGTGGGGAATTCAACGCTTTCATCCCGCCCTCAACTTTCTGGCGGCGGGTCTTTTGGCGCCAGAATCGGATCGGGCCGATCGAAAAACGTGTATTTGGACTGTGGTGCATGTTCACCCGGCTTTCTCGGCCGTCGCTCGCTAACTCCGATTTGTCGCGCGCCCTCGACGACCCGGACCTTGGCTTCCTCTACCTCGCGATGAGTCTCGCGGGAATAAGGCAGCCGGTATGCGCGCGGTTCTTGATCGGGCTGCAACCGCGTGTCGACGGCACCGGGCGTGTAGACGTCGCTTTCCTCGACCGGCCCACCCGGCAATTCCATAACCCACAGAATGATCGCGCCCGAGGTCTGCGCGGCTTCGTTCGGTTCGTTGATGACGGCATAAACCAACTCAAAACGATCAGGCAGGCCGGCGTTGGTCGGCCAGCCGCTGATCTGGCGGATAGATGCAAACTCGACGAAAAAAAAGCCGATCGTGAGCACGATCGCGGCCGCTTTGATCCACCAGCGGAGCCGCGCCCAAATCAAGATCGCAAGCAGAATGACCGCCAATAAGACGTAGGCGGCGACCAGTTCCAGCTCGCCCAGGGCATATGGCTGTAGGCGGTCGAAAAAACTCACGGCTACGTATTCCCGTAAAGATCTTTGGGCAGGGTGTTGATGTTGGTCAGGTCGCCGGTCGGCGTCAGGGTGAAACGGACGGCCGTGATCTCGTCACCCTGACCGCGGAGCTCCACTGTTTCGTAAAAGACCACTTTGACGATCGGGTTGACTTTTTCCACTTTGACCGTGACGGGAATCGGCGGATTGCGGACACTGCTGTTCTCCAGGTCCCCGGGGTCGTAGGCATACATGTGTACGTTGACGACAAATTCACCCGGAACGATGCCGCGGATTGTCGCAACCTCTTGATTGAGCGGATTGAGCACTGTGGCGCCGTTGACGGTAATCACATCACGCGTGGTGCCCGTATCATCACGATCCAAATGCATCAGCCCGGCTTCTTTCGCGGCGTACCAAATCAAATTGCCGCCGGGATCCTGTATCCAGGTGTCAACATCCGACGGATTGCCGTCCGGCCAGGTCACGGTGATCAGAACCTCGGCCTTGGTTTCAATCGTCCCGGTCTTGGCAATCGGGTTCATGAAGATCAGAGCAACAGCAAACATAAACACGAAGCCGATGAGCGCATTGAATAGCAGATCGGTGAACGCGTCCGCGTTTTCGCGCCGGTGCTCTCTACGCCGCATGGCGTGTCTCGGTCGAATCTGTCTGCTCGAGCGCCGGTACCACATAGACCTCGGTGATCTCGGTGGTCATAGAGATCACCTCATCCGTGCTGCCTTCAAGAAAAAAGTACTGTAATTTCAATAGCATTCCGCCGATCAGACCGCACAAGGTCGTGTACAGCGCGACGGCCATGCCCGACGACATGGACGACAACACTTGGCGCATCGACGCCACGTCAATGGCCTCGACCGCGGCCAGCGGGCCGAGCATCAAGATGAACCCTACCACTGTGCCGAGCAGGCCCAAACGCAGCATCATGTCGGATATGAAAAAACCAATTTCCTGAGGGCCTTTAAGTCGGTCCTCAAATGCCTTCAACAGCAAAGTCTGGTCGAGCTTGCCGACCCCGATGCCGGCTTTCACGATCAAATCTCGAACATGTTCAGTGAACGCGCAGGCGCGCAAATCGGTTTTGTCCCCGACCGTGACGCGATCGCCCGCAACGCTGTAGGCCGGTGCGTTTTTGGCGATTTGATCGGCGCCCAAACCGGTCAAATTGAGCTGTCGCGAAATAAACAGAATTTGGACCATGCAATGGATCGACGTGATCACATACAGCAAGGTAATGGCAATGGAGATGTAGCTCTTGTCGCTTTCAAAGACCTTGCCGACCAAGCCGTAGGTCCACGCGATCACGAACGCGAACAGGGCGACGCCGGTCAAGATCATCCATTTGAGAAGCAGTTGATGGTGCTTTTCAATACCAAACAAGCGCCACAGGCTGAACGGCTGTACTGCCACGATCTCACTCCAACGCCGTGACCGCTTAATCGGCCAGTGGCTTCCAGACAAAGCAATGCAGACTGCGCGTGGCCCAAACCGTTCGCAAACGACCTGGGCGGCGCGCAGCGCCAGAGGCTATTACAGCTGCGCGTGGGCATCAAGCCGACCCTGAGGCCAGGCCGGCATGTGACGTCAATCCATATTCGGAGCGTTGAAATCCCAGCAGCGCGATCCTTGACGTTGGCCAGCGGCCAGCGAGCCGGTTGTGCCGGTCTGGAAATCGCGGACGAGTTTTAGCGCTTCGTAGTGGCAATGGCGGGGGATGTGATCGCGCTGCAGCTTCTGATGATGCTGTTTCGCAGCGCGTATTCCCGCTTGGTCAGCCAACATCAGCCAGACATACGCCGATATCACGTCTTTTTGTACGCCGGTGCCGTTGGCCAGCATCAAACCAAGTTGGTATTGCGCCTTGGCATCACCGGCCAAAGCGGCTTCGCGCCAATGCTGGTGCGCGGCCGGGTAATCCCGTGCATCATAGGCTTCCTGGCCGGCGTCGAAATCAGCCATGGCCGCGGTGGGCAGCGCCAGACCGGCGCACAATGCCGCCACAATGCGGTATCTCCGTAGGGTGTGCAGAGGCTTGCTCACCATTGCTTCGCCTGTCCGTTGTCTGATCCCATGCCTGACGTGCCCATTGTGTTTGGCAATTTCAAGTCGCTTGCCCGCCAACAGGCTTGGTCAATAGGCCGGCGTCGCGGAATCCAAATCCTCGGCCTCATACTGGCGAAACAGCGTAAACATGGACCGTTGGAACTCAATCTGCACGGTTTCCAGTTGCTTGTATTGGTCCAAGTTCGCCTCGCCGATGCTCTCGGCCAGCGTGTCGCCGCGCCGCGCCGCGGCCTGCGCATAGTCGCGCAGGAATCCCAGATAGTCGCGCAGATCGGCGAGCTCATCGGGATCGTTCACCATCGGGCCATGACCGGGAACCAGGCGTCGCCACCGCATGGTGGCAATCCTGTCCAGATGCTGTAGCCACACATCGATATTGGCATGCGGCACGGATGGCGCGCGATTGCGAAACACCAGGTCGCTGGCAAAAAGGGTTTCCGTGGCCTGGTCGAAGACGACCAAATCGCCAGGTGTATGACCGAATTCGAACGGCGTCACGCGGACGATGCGGTTGCCCAAGTTAAACGTCTTTTCCCGCCACGTGGTCTGGGTTGGGCGCACAATCTTCAGGCGCGAGGTCCACTGATTGCCGATCACCACGGTCATGAAGTTCAGCACCGCTTCGCCATCGCGGGCCAACAACGGCGCGGCATTGCGATGCATCAACACCGGCGTATTGATCTTCTTGAACGCGGCCATGCCATAGGAATGATCGAAGTGGTGGTGCGTCACCACGGCCTGACGGATGGGTTTGTCGGTGATCGATCGGATCACCCGGATGAGCTCCTCGGCGTAATACTGGGTGGGTCCGGTATCGACCACCAGCACCGCGTCGTCGCCGACGATGAAAGCAATATTGACGACGTTGCCGCCGTTGCGCGGGGTCAGTTGTTCTTGCAAGCCCCACAAAACGTAAACGCCTGGGGCGACTTCATCCGGCGATAGACCGTAGGTTGAACCGCGCGCCCAGGCTGCGCCCATAAAGGCGGTGTAAATGAACAGCCCAACGACAAGCAATTGTGCCACGGCAAAACGTAGCGGTTGTTTCATACCACCGCGCTTTCTTTCTTGGTCAGACGCACCCGATGGTCAATTTACCACTCGAACGCTGGCGACTCGAACTCCAGGCCTTTGTTGTCGCGTGCGCGCACTTGGACGTTCTGCTTTAGCTCCGGCATGTCGACCGTGATGATCGGGTCAGAGGCCATGGCCGCCCGCGTTACAACTTCCATCACGACACCGTCGCTATCCGTGACTTCGACCTTTTCGACGTAATACGCTTCTATCAGGTCACCATCGTCGCCGACGGCAAATCCGGTATCCATCGGGTGCACAATACGAAATTTCAGCCGCTCTTGCCCGTCGCGGTCATATTTGCGCACCGCAATGTCACCGAGCATCCGGTTGCCTTCGGAGTCGACGGTCCAATCGCCGGGTACCGAACAGCCGCCCGGGGTCAACACGTTCACCCACTGAGAGCCGATATGCCACACGCCGTCATCGGTTTTTACGCCGGCACGAACGGCGGTCGACATTTCCAGGCGAATCTTAAGGCCGAGCGATTCGATCGACCGATGTGGCATCAGTCGGGCGATATGCTGGATCGGGTTATTTTCCGCCACAACCATGATTTCGGTGACGGTGCCAAGCTCAGGCGACAAATAAATGGCCAGCGGTACATCCGCGCTGTCTTCGACGTCTTGCGGCAAAATCACCTCAACGCCATCGTCGAAAATGACATCGCCATCCGCGTAAAACGTCTCGCGCACGTCCGGCCAAACCGGTGTGTCCAGCGGGTCAACCAAGAAATTTTGCGCATTGGCCACGCTGCCAAATGTTGCCGGCACCAAGATACCGCACATCAACCATCGTAAATGTCTGCGCATAAGTGTCACCCTCAATACAGGTCTGCCGCGGCAATGACCGCGTGGGCGCTATTCCGCAACGCTGATCACCGTGACGCCGATCGATTAGCCGAGCCAATCGTAAGGATATACAGATCCGCCGCAGCTGGGTCAAATTGCAGACCCGGAAAAACCAAGGATTCGTCTAGGATTTTAGGACCGGTACCGTACCATGATCGCAGGGATGCGGGTACGTGAAATCGCATGTTCGGCGGTGGATCCGAAAGCCCACCCGCCGAGCATGCGGGATATCCCTCGTCAGCGGGCGCGCTTCAGGGCTGCCGTCGACAAGTCATTTTCCGAGATGCCGGTACGGAACTCATAGCCGTCATAGGCGAGTTCGGTGCGCTTGCCGGTTTGATGATTGATCATTTCCATTCGGTTTGGGCGCCAATACTGATCGAGATACTGCACGTAATCTTCGAAGGTCAGTGTTTTCAGCAGATCGTCCTTGCGGTCATAGAAATCGACTTTGATGATTCGATACTCTGCTTGATCGATCCAGGCGACCCGCCGGGTATACCCTGAATGTTCGTAAAGCGGATATTGTTCGACCACGAAGCAGTTGAAGTCGCCACAAGGTTCGTCGCGCAACCATTTATACGTGTATTTGCCAACCTCTTGAGATGACAGATCTTCATAGGCGAACTCGCTGCCGACAAACGGCCCAGATTTGTTGGCGGATGATATTCTTTTGACGCGCTTTAGGGCCGGCAAATAGAGCCATTGGTCGTCAGGGTCGGTTATATGGGTGAAGCTCAGGAAGGCCGTACCTTTGACATCCGCCGGACGATCAAACACGGTCAGGCTCTTGTCACCTTGGGCGCGGTCCGGCACTTCCAGAGTCTTGATGCGCAGTTCGCGGGTGCTGGTTTCCCCTTGACGGTTGTGCAAGACCATTCGCAGCGTCACTTCGGAATCGCCAAAACCGGCGTCGCGCAAGTCGGCTTCCTCCGCAATTGCCAGCCCTTTTTCCTCCGGCGTTTGTGCGCTGGCAATATGTGCCCCGCCCAACGCCAGGGCCACGGCGCCAATGGCGACGCGCGCTTGCCTAAACAGGCGCTGTGACGGAATCGGGTTTTTCTTGAGGTACATGCTGTTCTCTCTCCATGGTGATCAAAACAGGCGGTAGGAAAAGGAAATCGGCCAACAGCGCGAAGCCGATGGTGATCGCGGTCAGCAAGCCCATCCAGGCGTTGAGCATGAAGGTGGATTGCGACAACACCAAGAACCCGGCTATTAGCACGACCGACGTCACCCACAAGGCCGTCCCCACCGTGTGGAAGGCGTAGCGGACCGAGTCCGACGGGCTGGCGTCGCGTTCGCGACGTGCGCGCAAATACTTGCTCAAGAAGTGAATGGTGAAGTCGACAACAATGCCCAGGCTCATCGCCGTCACAATCGAAATGGCAACATTGGCTTCGCCGACGATCAAGCCCCACAAACCGAACGCCATCAACGCCGGCACTAGATTGGGGAATAGGCTGATCACGCCAAATTTGACCGATCGCAACGCCAGGATGAGCGACAGCGAAATAAGAATAAGCGCCGCGGTGGTCCCGAACAGCATGCTCTCGATGTTTCGTTTCGAGATGTAGGCGAACATGACGAAGGAGCCGGTTGCCGAACTGCGCATATGTTCGGGCGCATTGGCAGCCAGCCACGCATCCGCGCGCCCCGTTAACGCGCGCACTTCGCGCGTGCTGATGGCGTCCGTGGTGATCACCAACCTAGCCGCCGACTTATCGACATTGACCTGGTTGTTCAAGTCCAGCCCATAGGGCAGGGACATCTCATAGAGCAATAAATATTGCGCGGCCAATTGACGATCATCGGGCAAGCGATACCAATCTTGATCGTCGCCATGCATGCTCTTGTTCAGACGCTTCATGATATCGGTCAAGCTGTTGACGTGCACGACACCCGGTTGCTCTCGATACCAATTGGCGAACGCCTCCAGCACCGCGAGATATTCCGGATCCGCGACGCCGCCGCTGTCTTTGGCCGCCAGCGAGTATTCCACCGCATAGATCCCCGACAGCTTCTCAGCTGCAAAATCGGTATCCGCGCGAAATTCGATGGCCGGATCGAAATACTGAACAAACCGGTCGTTGAGATCGATACGCGGGATAAACGCCGCAAGGCCAATAATCAAAAGTCCGATGACGACGATTAACGGCGTCCGACGGGCGACGACAAATTCCGCTAAGCGATCCATGGCTGTCGTTTGCGCGCCTTTGCGCACCCGCACCCGCATTGGCATGATGTCCAGGAACACAGGCAGAAAGAAGACCGAATAAACGTAGGCCGCTACGACCCCCATTGCCGTGATATTGCCCAGATGCGCGAATGGTGGGGCGTCGCTGGCGTTCATGCTCAGAAAGCCGATCACGGTGGTCAAGCTTGTCAGGAACACCGGCTGCATATTGAGGCGCAGCGATTCAACAATCGCATCGCGTTTGGTCGCGCCGCCACGCATTTCCGCCAGCATGGTCACCAAAATGTGCACACTGTCGGCAATCGCCAGCGTCATGATGATGATCGGCGCGCTGGCACTGGGCGCCGTGAGCGGGATGTTGAGCCACCCGGCCAGCCCCATCGCCGAGCCGGCGGAAAAGATGATGATCAACACCGTGCCGAGCGTGCCGGCCGTCGAGCGGAACAACAGCGCGATCGCCAGCACGATAATGCCAAACATAATCGGGATCAGGGTTGCTGAATCGCGTTGGCTCGACTCCGGGAAGGCATTGTTGAGCATGACGATCCCGGTCAAGTAAATCCGGACTTCGGGATATTGTGCTTCAATCTTGGCGGCAAGCTCGCGGGCGAAATGGGCGGCCTTGGGCACCTCGGCGATTTCTTTGCCGGGCAATTGCAGGGTGACGTTGACCGCCGTCACGTCGGTTGTCTCGCGAATGAGGCGATCGCGCAGCAAAGGTTCGGCCAATGCGATGTCGCGTGCAGCCGCGATTTCGTCCGGCGTCCGCGCCCCCGCGTTTTGAACAAGATCGGCGACCACCAAGTCGTCGCCGTCAGCGGCGGTGTGTTGGTAGTTGGTGAGCGAATCAACCCGGATCGAGTATGGGACTTGCCATGCCTCTTCGGTCAGCGTTTCCACTGCCGCCAAAGTTTGCGGCGTGAAGACGTCTTCGTCGCGCGGTGCAATCACGAAAAGAATGTTGTCATTCTTGGTGTAGCGTGCCTGCAAGGCCTCGAAGGCCTGCAATTGTGGGTTTTCGTCGCTGAAGAAAACCCGGTAATTGTTGACGAAAATCAGCCGCTGCGCGCCCATGAATGTGGCGACAACCATTACCAAAGTTAGCGCTAAGACGATCCATCGCCATCGCAAAATGGTTTGGGCGTAAGAAACGGTCAGTCGGTCGGCGCGCGATAGTTCGCTTTTAGCCATGGCTATCTCGCTTTCAAGCTTCCCAAATAGTGGATCAAACCGGCGACGCAAGCCTCGATAACGTCTGGCCGCCGTGACGCCTTGATGGCGCCGATGCTGCCCTCCACAGCGGCAATGAAAAAGGTAGCGGTTTGTGTCGGATCGATGTCTGGGCGCACCTCTCCGGCGTTCTGGCCTTCCGCGATGGCTTCGGCTAGGCGTCTCTGCCAGATCGTGAATACATCACAAAGATGCGCCCGAAACTCGTCGTCAATCGGCGACATCTCTTGGGCCAAATTGTTCAACGGACAGCCGAGCGCCACGGTTTCCGGTGTTGCTTCTGCCGCAGCCGCCTTGACCCGTGCGATGAGGGAATCGATGACACCGCCACCGGTCGACGGCGCCTCCAGCCAGTCGGCGAGCACGCGGTCGGCGATCACCTCGTCTATGACCGCCAATCCGAGATGTCGCTTGGTCGGAAAATGATGATAAAGGGCTCCCTTTGTCACCCCCGTCCGCGCCAAGATCTCGGTCATGCTCGCGGCCTGAAATCCCTTTCGATGGATCTCGTGGAACGCCGCATCCAACAGGGCTTGTCGGGTGGCTTGTGGATTGTAGGCAGCGGGCATGGAACCAAAGCGTATACATTCATACCTGTCGGTATGATTCATCAGAACACGATGTCCGTCAATCGGATTACGAAATGGTGAAGTCAAACGCGCATGTCAGGCGGCCAAGAAAGCGCGTCTAGGGCCGGTTGGCCAACTTCAGCTGTGGGACACCGTGGTCAACCGCGCATCGCCCGTTCGGGCGATGGCTGACGACTGTGGGGGCGGTCAACGGATCATCGCCCGTTCGGGCGATGGTTGACGACTGTGAGGGCGGTCAACGGATCATCGCCCGTTCGGGCGATGGTTGACGACTGTGAGGGCGGTCAACGGATCATCGCCCGTTCGGGCGATGGTTGACGACTGTGAGGGCGGTCAACGGATCATCGCCCGTTCGGGCGATGGTTGACGACTGTGAGGGCGGTCAACGGATCATCGCCCGTTCGGGCGATGGTTGACCTTAGTACCTTCGAACTGCCCCTTTGTTTTCCAATGAACCAATCACGGGGACGCCGAGCACAGCTTCGGCGACTTCCGGTCGCTCCACGCGGTGATTGAAATACTGCCGCAAAAAGGCGATCAGTAGCGATAGGACGAAGCCGCCGATCATGGCAATCTTTATGTAAAAGATGCGCGAGTGATTGGGCCGTGCAGGCGCCGAGGCATATTCGATGATCTGCACGTTGATGAGATTTTCGGGTACTGCCTCGCGGGCACGCTCTTGCTCGTAGCGGTCTCGATAGTCCAAAAAGATCGTCTCTTGAGCACTGATCCGGACGTTCAGATCGTTGATGGTTGATTGCCGTGACTCAAGCCCGCGCAAATCGCGGTTGCGCGCAGTCAGTTCGGTTTCCTGCGCGGTGATCGAATCAGTGATGGCCGTCACACGCGGATGGTCATTGGAATAAAGCGACAAAAGCTCCGATCGTTCGGTGTTGAGCGTTGCAATGCGATCACGAATGCGGCCCACTTCCCGAAGCAGTTCGGCCTTGGCTTCTTCGGGCGAGGTCACCGAATGTTCGGCCATATAATCCGACAGCAACTGCCGCAGCCGATCCAATTCGATCGAGGCCTCCTCCAGCTTGGTCTCGAAATATTTGCTTGCGCCGCGCGAGTTCACCAACGAGCTGCGATAAGCGATATACGACTCCGTCACCGCATTGACGATTAGCATGGCCAAGTTCGGATCACGACTGCCATAAGAAATTGTCATGATGTTCGAATCGACGATGGGTTTGATCTTGATATCGTCGGTGAGATTCTCAATCCAGGCTTCGCGCGGCGGCACGGCCGTACGCAAGCCCAAGCGTTCCATGAGTGACGGCTTCTCGGCGCCCAACGGGTTGCCGCTGTCACCGGCATTCTGTGGAATGAATTCATCGACAACGGCTTCGATCACCGGTCGCGACCGAACAATCTCGATCTCGGTGTTCATGGCTTCAGCCATTTCCGGAACGGTCGTCAGTGGCCCGGTGATAATCGGTGCTTTGGTCCGTTCAACCAAAACCGTGCCGCTGGCGATATAGGCGGGCGGCCTGAAATAGGTCAGTACGGTTACGATCGCGACCACAAACACCCACCAGCCGAGGATGCTGCTCTTATAGCGAAACAGAAACCATAGAATGTCGCGTTTGGTCATCGTGTCAGCTCTGGCTGTTTGTGCTTGCCTAAATCGAATTTACGGCATCGCCAATTCCGTCGTCTCGCTCGGCGCGGCGTTCTATTTGGCCATCAATAGAAAAAACTCGGAATTGGGAAATCTCTCTTGTTCAAAACCACACTGCTCAACGTCAGCGTGGCGTTGCTCAGCTCGTCGCGTAGCCGCTCGATCGCTTGGACGGTCGTGCGTTGGGTATCGATCACCAAAATCACCTGTGTTGAAACACTGGCCCAACGATAAGGCGTGTCCGTGCTTAGGGCGCCTGCATCCACAACAACAACGTCATAGCGATTGCGTAAGTTCTCAAATGTATCCGACCAACCGTTTTCATAAGGAAAGCGGCCGTCCGCGCCATTGGCCAACGCCATCGCGTCGACGCCCCAATTGTCGATTTTAATGACGTTATCGTCATCGACGAGATTCGCCGGATCTTTGATCGGCGTCGGTCCACTACCCGGCAAACGCTGGGTCAGCCGATTGCCGTTTTCGGCCGCATCCACCAACAAGATTCGGTCGTCGCCGTTGCGTGCAAACGAGCGAGCCAGCCCACCGGCGACCGTTGACACGCCTTCGCCGGGCGTGCGGGATGTCAGCACGATCACAATCGCGCCACGCCGCTCGCTGTAATCATTTGCCGCAGCAATTATCCGTAGCCGAATTGAATCAAAAACTTTCTCGATCCGCTGAACGCGTCGGCTGACGCGACGCGGGCGCGACCGCTCCCGACGGCTGGGCGCAATCTTCTTGGTCCGCAGGTCAATTCCCGCTGCCGCTTCGGTGTCGCGGCTCCTTGTCGGTGTCGAAGGCACCTCGGCCACGAGTCCCTGACCGCTGCCGGGTTCGGTCGCGAACGGTTTGATCGTCGGACGTTCTGCCACCAACGGCTTGGTCGCGCGGCCATTGGGTTTTTCATCGCCCGACGCCGCAGTCGTCTTCAACTCAGGGCGCTCGGCAATCAGTGGTGTCGGTGCATCGCTACGCTGTTTTTTTTCAGGTTTCGTTTGGGAACTATCGAATTGCGCGAGAATGCGGGCAACGCGCAGATCGCCGGCTTGGCGCGATTTGTTGCAATTGGCGTGGACGAGCGCGAAGTTGGCAGGTTCGTCCTTACCGCCCTCGCGAATTGGTTCAACATGCTCGATATGCAGCGACGCGTCGTCGTTATCGGTCGCCTCGGCAACATCGATCGGCTTGCCGCACAAATAACAGGTGCCGTTTTGGCGATTCGCTAGCCCTTGAACAAGGTCTTTGCGCTCAGATCCAGAAAGGCCTTTTAGGTACTGAGATCCCATCTGTCGCCCTTAGTCCACGCTCTTGCCGTCTTTTTTGAGCGTTTGTGTGTTCCACGCCGCAGCTTGTCGCCTCATGCCGCCATCGTTGCGGCGTGCACAAAGCGCCAGGCGCGGACGCCCCAATTCAATTTCGTCTCGGCGACAGCGATACCCCACCACCTTCGGCCGTAAGGGCTCGAAGACCGCTAACACCGGCATGTTTGCTTCTGCATATCAGAAGCTCAGCTTCGGTCGCCACGGCATAACTCTGGGCACTCCCAGTCTGTCATCCAATCGGCCCAACGATGACAAGCCGGCCCGTGCCTTCTTGCAACAGCATCCAGAGTATCGCCCAGGTTGGATGCTACCAGCAATTTGCTTGTTCTTATCGCACACCCTGCTACGCCGCACAATGAAACTAATCCGCAATAGTCCGACCAGACTATGACGCCGACGGCGCGATTGGGCGGTCCAAAACCTGTGTTTGTGGGGGCCGTGATGATGTCGCCAGATGCCTTTCCCATTCCAGCGCCGTGCGCACGATATGTCCCAAATCATCATATTGTGGCTGCCAACCCAGCGTTTTCCTTATGCGGCTATTATCAGCGATAAGCGCTGGTGCATCGCCGGCGCGCCGCGCGTGTTCGTGCACCGGAAAATCGATCCCGGCTACCCGTTTCACTGCCGCAATTACCTCACGCACGCTGGCACCATGGCCGTAGCCACAGTTTAAAACTGCCGAATCACCGCCCCGGTCCAAATATTCCAAAGCATCAACATGGGCCTGCGCCAAGTCGTCGACATGAATATAGTCGCGAATACAAGTGCCGTCGGGCGTATCATAATCGGTGCCAAAAATAGCCATGTTCGGTCGTTTTCCGACAGCCACCTCGCACGCCACTTTGATCAGATGGGTCGCGTCGGCGGTTGCTTGCCCAACTCGGCCCATGGCATCCGCGCCGGCCACGTTGAAATAGCGCAAACTGATGAAGCGCAGCGCGGTCGCCGCAGCCAGATCCATGATCATCCGTTCGCTCATCATTTTCGAGGCGCCATATGGGTTGATCGGCTGTAGCAGGGTATCTTCATCGATCAGTGAGGCCTCGGGTATGCCGTAGACGGCTGCGGTCGACGAGAACACGATCTTGCCGATCCCAAATCGGTCGCACAGGCGCAGCAGAGCCAAAGTATTGGCCGTATTGTTGTTGTAATATTTCAGTGGATCGCGAACCGATTCCGGCACGACGATATGGGCCGCCATGTGGCAGACGGCATCGAAACTCTGCGCGTCCAGCAGCTTCCCAAGGCGGGTCGCATCGGCAATGTCACCCTCCACCAGGGTGCCTTGGGTCACCGCCCAAGCGTGCCCGGTCGAAAGATTGTCATAAGTGACGACTTCATGCCCGGCCTCTGCCAGACGAATGAGAATGTGGCTGCCGATATAGCCCGCGCCGCCGGTCACCAAAATACGCATGTCGCTATTCTCCGAAGACTTCTTTCGGCCCTGTTTGACTTAGCGCGTGCGCCAAGCGGCGATCAGATCGCGCGCAGCGTTTTCCATTCGAAACGCCAATTTCGATCGCTGTAAAGTGAGCGCCGATCGGTATTCCTGGTCGGTGGCCAACCGCCGTTTATGAAACGTGTCTCCGTGCAGAAAATCGACAACCGCTGCGCCCGTGTGTAAGCCATGCACAATACCCAAATAGTCGCATAGCAAGCCGATGCTGACATCCTTGTGCGGGCTTCGCATAAGCCCCCACTGGTAACAGTAAATGCGACGGTCAAAGACGAAATTGTAAATGTAACCAATGGGTTTGGGCCCGGCACGTACACGCAAAAGCTGAATCTCACCTGCCGCGAAGCGCCGATTGACGAGATCAGCGTGGAATTGGCGAAACCAGGGGGATTCGAGCGACGTCGAAAAGCCCCGATCTTGCCAATCCGCCAAATGAAGGTTCGCAAGTTCCGACAGATAGGTCTGCGCCTCGGGCAAGGTCGCGGCCGTGTCGATGCTGAGGGCGCCATTCTGTTCGACCATCTTCCGCGATTTGCGCAGATGACGGCGCGTCTTCTTGCCCAAAAGCGCCTCAAAATCGCCACCCGACGCGCGCACTTTGTCGAGGTCGACGATGTGGCTCGTCAGGTCGCGGGATACCAGGCCAGGCGCCTGCAACGCTGCGGCGTGTTGGACATAGTGGGGCGCCACGCCTGACAACTGGATCTCGTCCCATTCGCCTTGTTGTAGGCCTGCCACCAGCCGCGTAATGGCGGCCCGCTCAATCGTCAGAGCGCCGACGTCTTGGGTCAGAAAGCCGTTATGCTCGATGGTTAGACGGTCGTACGGCATCGTCCCCGTCTCATGAAGATGGAGGCGACGAGACGAGATCAAACTGCGGCGCCGCAGGCGTTTTTCAACAAGGATTCCCAGACCGACGGTCCGGTCCCGGTGATGCACACGCAAAACCAGCAGTCGCAACGCGGCCGGAATGTGTGCCAGCCAGCATTCGATCCAACTCCAGGACTGGAAAAAGCTGGGTTGGCCCTGGCATTGCAAGTTCTGCCAAGAATTGGCCAAGTCGCCAACATCCGTCAGCGGCATCAGCTCAGCATGCAGCTCATCCAGCGCAATAGTGGCCGGCCTGCTATCCGCTTGGGTGGTATCTCTTAGAACTGTGTTCGTATTCGAAACCATCATATTAGATAATGGGGTCGCCGCTTGGCGCGGACGAGCCGCCGCGGTGCTTGGAATACCTGATGTTGTTAGTCCCCAACGGGGTCAGTGTCTGACGAGTGACGTAATATGGCAAGAGCCCTTGCCACGAACGCGCCCGTTATGGGCCATTTTGGGCGGCGTGGTGTGCTGAGCCAGGCCCCGACCGCAGTTTGCGACTTGGCCTTGGATGGCCGCGTGCGGTGTCAGTTAACTTTTTGAAATGATTGCGATTTGACCGAAAAATAAGGTCCGGCACAGTTGCTGTGCCGGACCCATATGATGAAGCCGTTTGTTCGGTCTAGTCGTTTAAGTCATAGGTCAAGCCGAAGCCGGCGTTGAGGCTGAACGGCAGCATGTTCTTGATGTACTGCTCGATCCACAGATTCGCCTCGGCGATGCCGGACGGCGGAACCACAACGATATCTTGCGGTATCAACTGAAAACTGGCGCCGTTCGGCGTGCCGCCGTCCGGCGACTTGCGCAAATTGAAACGCCAGTGGCTGTGCGTGCCGTCGTTGTTGAAACGTATTACCCGTACATCGCGGGGCGACGCCGTTGGCAAATAGCCCCCGGCGGCAGCGATGGCCATAAACGGATTGAAGGGGCGCGTATATTCGACGCCAATCGGGTTGACCACTTCGCCAACCACGTAGACCAGAGGAATGGCGCGCTCGGTGAGATTGACTGTCGCCTCGACCCGGCCGCCAAATTCACGTTCATAGGCGCTTCGCACGTCGGTCTGAACGTCGACGAGCGCCCTGTTGGCCATAATCGGGTCGATATAGGGCAGGGACAACATGCCCGAATCGGAGACCACAACGCTAAGCGGCAAATTGCCAAATCCCGAATCCAAGCCCATCAAACGCTCAAGCCGGCGATCGCCCTGTTCCACGACAACTGCGACCTGTGACGTGCGAATCCCCCGGCTCCGGTAGGCGCTGGCCAGGTCTCGGCCAAGCGCATCGACCGATTTGCCGGCCGCCCGCACGCTGCCGACAACCGGCAGTGATATGTGCCCGTCTGGCAGGACAACGATGCCCGTGGTAGTCAGATTGTCGTGCTCCGCGACGCTGACCGCGAGCACGTCATATACGTTGATGAGATAGCGCTGAGTCTCGACCTCGGTGTTGCGGTAATAGCGCACTTCCAGCCGGTCGCCGGGTCTGAGATTAAGCGACTGTGCGGCAGCATCATTGGCCGCCATGGCTGATTCCGGAGAGCTCGCCGCGCCGCGTGGCGCCGGCGGATAAGCCTTAGTGGCGCAAGCCCCTAATAGCAAGGCTGAACATAAGGCTATCGCCTTGATTGTAAAGGAATGCATGGATACTCCGTCCGTTCCGACTACGTAACTGCGTCAAATTCCGGCAGACTCGCCGCAACGGCAACACCGTTGACGAAAGCACTTTGCGCTAACCGGAAACATGGTCCCCAAGAAAGAACGATACCGTGAAGGGTGAGTGTAGGCACGCAACGCGCCCGCGGCCAAGCCCTGTCGCGTTCTTTGCACGCGATGCTAGGGTGTGACGCGAATGCCGCAGCCAATATAGACGGAAATTCCCGCATACCTTCCCTGTTCGCCGTAAGTGGCCAACCTACCCCTCTTTTGTATCAACGGCGCCGTCCGATCGCTTGCAGCGATTCCCTAGACAATCACCGTGTCCAGCCTTGTTTCGGCTAGATCACAGATAACTTAACATTAACAAGCTTTTGTGTCACCCTTGTCCAATGTCGCCGGGTCCTTATCAAGGGTTCGTCGATGCCGCGCACCGGATCCCGGTACGGACAATTGGTGAATCGCAGGATTAGCTATGGTGCCGATGACGACATCGCGCGCATGCCGGCTGTCGGTTCAACTGTGCCATTCGCGCCGCACTCTGCGCCGTCTCCTCCCATCCTCGCCGATCATTTTGTCACGCAATTATCACAACACGAGCGACGCAAGCAGGCGAATCATTTTGTTAGACGCGGGTAGCGATTCGAAACACAGTCGCTCATGAGGGGCGACACGAGCAGCGGGCGCGAAAGACCGAAAGGGGTAGGCCGGTCGCGAATGCCCATAGGCGGTGTTTAGGTCGTGGCAAGCGTGATTGCTGGTTGATTTGAGAGAAATCCTGTGACTTTCGAAATTCCTGGCCGCTTGTGCAGCGAGCAAGTGAAAGCGTCCACGACGATTGTTCTGATGGTCGTGGCAAGCGCTGCGATTTGGTCGGCCCTGGTCGTGATTGGCGCGATCATTTTCTAACGCAATTGCCGACGTTGAAACGTACCGCTTGAGAGTCTGTTCGCCGAAGCGAAGCAGTCATTTATCCGGCTTCGCGAACGAGCTTGCGTGGGCGCGGCGCGTCTGAAGATCGCGATCCGGCAGCCGTGTAGAATGCGCCAAAGAGCGGGCGCACAATGTCGGCGCACAGTCTACCGCAAATCGTTTAGCCGTTCGGCGGATTTCGGTCACCGTCACTGGGTGCGCTCTTGTGCGTGGCGAGCCAAGTGCGGGCTTGGCTTTGGGCACTGTCGCGCTGGGCGGCCGACAACAGCGGTGCGCTCTTGGCGATATTCCGAGTGGCGCGGTTGCGCACCGCGCTGAGGTCGTCAGCCAGCGCGGCGGCGATATGCCACCATTTGTTCGCGCGCACGGTGTCTTGTGCGACGCCATGGCCCTTCAAGTACAAGACGCCAAGATTATGCTGCGATTCGACATGACCTTGCTCGGCGGCACGACGATACAGTCGGGCAGCGGCCCGATAGTCTTGGCCAACGCCTTGACCAAGATAGTAGAGTGTGGCGAGCGCGTGCTCGGCCTGCGGAAGGCCCACGTTCGCGGCGCGTTGGAACCATTGCGCGGCGACACTTGGATCGGCTGGAACACCCTGGCCATTTTCATAGAGCCCGCCGAGATTGTATTGGGCGATAGCCGATCCTTGTTCGGCGGCTTGGCGATACCAAAACGCCGCCGCGGCGAGGTCCCGGTCGACGCCATGTCCCAACGCATGCATGACGCCGAGAAAGTTTTGCGCGGTCGGATCACCGTCCTGCGCGAGCAACTCAAAAGCGCGGATCGCGCGGCCATGGTCTTGGGAATGATAGGCCGCGAAAGCATCGTCAAGGCCCTTGTCCCGGTCCTCTTTGCCCTTTGCGCCCCGGCCCGGCCCAGGTCCAGCGACCGCTGCCCCAGTCGCAGGCAAAGGCGACGAAGACGTCGTAGCGCCGTGCGTTGCCGTGACGGCGACGGCGTTGTCCGGTAAAGCCAGCACGCACGCGGCGCCGCGCGTCTTGAGTTGTGCGCAAATATGGCGTGCGCGCCGCTCATCGAGCGGCCCGGCGCGAACCCTGTGAATCTGGAAATTATTCGAGATCCCGTCACGCACGAATGTCTCGATTCCGGCGAACAGGTCGGCGTGCTTTTCCACCAATCCGCGTCGCAGATTTTCTGCTGGCGCGCGACCTGATCTGAATGCGCCCAATTGGATTTCGTAGCGCGGTGCCGCACGCGGCTGCGGCGGCGGTTCTTTCAGGCTTGGTCGTTCGGCCGGGACAGAACTGGACCGGGCAATCGTCGGCATTTGCCGGGCGTGCTGTGGCAAATTTCCTGGCGTCGGGATCGCGGGCGGCGCGGCGATCGAGTTCTTGCGGATACGCGTCCGTTGGAGCAAGTCAAGGACGTTGCGATGGCCCCACACGGCGGCCATCGTGGCAGGTGTCTCACCAAATTGGTTGGTCGCTTCGACTTCGGCGCCATGGGCAATCAAGATGCCGACAATTTCGGTAAAGCCACTGGACGCTGCGACGTGCAAGGGCGTGTTGCCGTCGTGGCTCCGTGAGTCGACCGGGAGCCCAGCGCTGATAAGTTCGCGCACCCGGTCGGCATCGCCGGCGCGGGCGGCATCATGCAACGGGCCGGCTCGCGCCGCCGAAATCGTCAGTATGATTACCCACAGAAAGATGCCGTACCGAATCATTCGCACTGTTGCTTCAGGGCGCCCGGCGCACTTTGTGGCGGATTGCTGTCCTTGGCAAGCGCAACCATTTGCACACGCAGCAAATAGTTCTTGGTGCTGTCATCAGCCGAATCGGTGGTGGCGGTCGGGACGTAATGCCATGCGTCCGAAGTCATTGCGACTTTGTCGGATTATTGGTAAGAAAAACCTGCAAAAAAAAGCCGCGCCACGAAGGTGCGGCGCGGCCCGAGGGAGGGAGGAAAAGCCCGATTGGGCAAGCATGCTACTAACGAAATAAATATCGACGATATACTGATTAATACAAGCTCCAGTCTTTCGGTCTGGGGCTTTTCTGTATCAGTGTCGTATTTTCGCAACAGCAAAAGTCGTTATTCTCAGTATCTTACAAATTCTCAAATTGATCTTTCAAGTTCTGACAGAATTGGTTTGTCAAGCATTATCCAACGTGTACAAGTTCATTTTTGCGAGATCGATATGGTCAAAAATGACACGGAAAGCGGCGCATTTGTCGCGCATATCGTGGAGCTACTGTCGGTGGTCGGCAATGTCCGCGCCAAGCGGATGTTTGGCGGCCATGGCATTTTTCTCGATGACATGATGTTTGCACTAATTGCCGACGATGTTTTATATCTAAAAGCGAACGGACAAACGGCGGCGGCATTTGAATCGGCGGGGGCCGAGCCCTTTGTTTATACGGGCAAAGGTAAGCCAGTCACCATGTCCTATTGGAGCGCACCGGACGGCACGCTGGACAACGCGGTCGATATTGAGCCTTGGGCGCAGCTGGCCGTGGCGGCGGCGCGGGCGGCGAAAGCGGCCAAGCCAAATAAGGCGTCGAAACCAAAATCGAAACGAAAATCGGCGAAACCGTAGCTCTGGGCTGCGCCGTTCGTCATGTTACAAGAGCCGCCAGAGTCTGGGTATGATCGGCTTGGTCCGCGGGTTTGTCCCACCGGATTCGGTGAATGCGGGGGAAACGCAGCGCCAGGCCGGACTTGTGCCGTTTCGATTGGTGAACCGAATCAAACGCGACCTCCAGAACAAGTTCGGCCGTAACGGCGCGGACCGGGCCAAATCTCTCGACTGTGTGCTGACGCACCCATTTATCCAATTGGCGTAGTTCTTCGTCAGTGAAGCCGAAATAAGCTTTGCCGACCGGCACCAGTTCCTTGCCGCCGTCTGCGGCCGTCCGCCAGCAACCAAACGTGTAGTCCGAATAGAATGATGATCGTTTGCCATGGCCGCGTTGGGCGTACATCAACACGCAATCAGCGGTGAGCGCATCGCGCTTCCATTTAAACCACGGACCTTTCGGGCGTCCCGTCACGTACGGGCTCTGGCGGTGTTTCAGCATCAAGCCCTCGATGCCGTTGACCCGTGTCTCTGCGCGCAATCCGGCCAACGCATGCCAGTTGTCAAAGGGAACCAATGGCGAAATATCCATTCGCGACGGTTGCATTTGGGCATACCACTGTTCCAGTTGCGCGCGCCGTTGTTCAAATGACTGGCCGCGCAGGTCTGCATCACCCCAAAACAGTATGTCGTAGAGTCGCACATGGGCGGGCAATTCATCGCGCATGCGCGCCGACACGCGCTTGCGGCCAAGCCGTTGTTGGAGATCGTTGAACGGTGCAGGGGTGCCGTCATGGGCGACCAGAAGTTCGCCGTCCAGAACGGCATCGAAACACAGCACTTCGACAATATCGGGGAACGCGTTGCTGATATCGTCGCCCGCCCGCGAAAAGACGCGCGCGGCGTCGGCCCGCCCCACCAGCTGTACGCGGATGCCGTCCCACTTCCACTCGGCCAGATAGTCGGCGGGATCAAGATTGGCGAGATCTTTTTCAGCCAATGGATTGGCCAACATCAACGGCCGAAACACCGCGTGATCTGCGATGTCGGGCCGGCCGCCGCGCCCCTCCAGCCAGGCAAACAGTGGCGTGTAGGGGGGCGCCAGGCCGTGCCAAATTTCTTCGATGTCGGCAACCGGCTTATTGCCAAACATGGCCAGGCTGGTCTTGGCCAGGCGTGAGGAAATGCCGACGCGCAAGCCGCCGGTCATCAGTTTCAACAAGGCAAATCGGCCACTTGCGTCAAGCTCATCGAGCCAGCCTTCAATGAGAGCCGCGACCTCGGTTCGTTTGGCGCCCTGCAAGGCCTCAACCACGGTCGCCAAGCTGGGTGGATTTCGCGTTGTCGCGCCAGGTGGCCATATCAATGCGGCTGTTTCCGCCAAGTCTCCGACGAAATCGTAAGACAGCGCAAATAGCTCGGCCGCAACGCGGGTACTGACAAGCTCTCGGATGACGCGTGGCGTCGCATGGCCCAATCTCAGCTCGCGGGTCAAAATCGCCAGTCCATAGCCACGGTCCGGGTCGGGTGTGTCCGCGAAATACCTCCTGAGCAAGCCGAGTTTGGCGTTGCGTCCCGGCGTAAAAACCAAGCGTTCCAGCAATGCGGCGAATGGCTTCATGCGCTGTCTTCGTCAAAGCCAATCAGCGACAGCGCTTCCGCATCGAGACCACGGGATCGCGCGTGAAAGACCAGCGCATCCTCACGGCCATGGGTGACCCAAACACGTGGCGCGGCAACATCGTCGAGCGTCGCGGTCAATTCATCCCAATCGGCATGATCTGAGATCACCATCGGCAATTCGACGCCGCGTTGGCGGGCGCGTTGGCGGACACGCAACCAACCAGATGCGGCGGCGATGACCGGATCGGGCAAGTCGCGCGCCCAGCGATCCGCGGTCGCCGACGGTGGGCTCAGCACGATCGCACCGGCCAGATCGTGCTTGTTGGCGGCGGTGACGGGCTTCAAAGCGCCCAGCCCAATCCCCTGCCTGTGGTAGAGCTCGCACAATGAGACAAGTGCCCCGTGTAACCAAATTGGTCGGTCATAGCCGGCTTGGCGCAACAACGCGATCACCCGTTGGCATTTACCCAAAGCGTAGACGCCGACCAAATGGCAGCGGTCCGGTTGGTTCCGAACCGAGTCCAACAGCTTGCCGATCTCCCCGCGGTCGGGTGGATGGCGAAACACGGGCAGGGCGAACGTGGCTTCGGTGACAAACAGGTCGCATGTGACCGGCTCGAACGGCGCGCATGTCGGATCGGGGCGCCGTTTGTAATCGCCAGAGACCACCACCCGAAAGCCGCGATAGTCCAGAACAACCTGTGCGCTGCCCAATATGTGGCCAGCCGGTTCGAGTGTCACCGTCACATCGCCGACTTTCTGCGGCTTGCCATAAGCGCAGGTCTCGAATTGGTGGGCGGCATCGTCGCCATAGCGGACCCGCATGATGGCGGCGGTCTCGGCGGTGCACAGCACGGCCCGATGGCCACGTCGCGCGTGATCGCCATGGCCATGGGTGACCACGGCGCGCGCGACGGCCGGTTGCGGGTCGATATAGAATTGACCCGGCGCGCACCAAAGCCCTGCTTTGGTGTTGATCAGCCAAGCCTTGGGATCGGATGACGTGTCGAACATTGCGCACAGTATAGGCGGTCGCCGCGGGGGGCGCTTTGGGGTGTGGTCGTGACAGCTAAGCTGCCCGAGCCATTTCGTCGCTGGTTCGCCGGCCAGGGCTGGAAACCCCACGCCCATCAATTGGCGGTTGCTGCGACCGCCCAATCCAGGGGTGACGTGTTGCTGGTCGCGCCGACCGGTGGCGGCAAGACTTTGGCCGGCTTCCTACCAAGCTTGCTGACGCTCGCCGATGCTTCCGACACTGGTCTGCATACGCTCTATGTGTCACCGCTAAAGGCACTGACCGTAGACGTGCATCGCAATCTGCTGCAACCGATTGCGGATATGGCGTTGCCGATAAACGCCGAGACGCGCACCGGCGACACACCGCAGGCCCGCCGGCAGCGGCAACGGCGCCATCCACCGCACATTCTCCTCACCACGCCCGAATCCTTGGCGTTGATGTTGTCTTATGTCGAGGCCCCAGAGATCTTCCAGGGGCTGCGACAGGTTGTCGTCGACGAGTTGCACGCGATTGCAGGCACCAAACGCGGTGATCTTCTGGCCTTGGGGTTATCGCGCCTCAACGGTTTGGCCCCGGAGCATAGGCGGATAGGCTTGTCGGCGACCGTCGCCTGGCCCGACGATTTGCGCGCTTGGCTGGCCCGCGATGGCGACGGCGGCGACGTCCACATGATCAGCCATGACGACAGTGTGCCACCCGAGATCTCGATTCTCACACCCGATACACGTATTCCCTGGCGCGGCCACATGGGGGCCCATGCGATGGAAGCCGTGTACAAGCAGATCCAGGGTGCCGCGACGACCATCGTTTTCGTCAACACGCGGGCCCAGGCCGAGATCGTGTTTCGGCATTTGTGGGCACTCAATGACCAAAACCTGCCGATCGGCCTACATCACGGCAGTTTGGCGGTCGAACAACGACGTCGCATTGAGGCTGCGATGGCAGCCGGCAAACTCCGCGCCGTGGTGGCGACTTCGTCATTGGATTTGGGCGTCGATTGGGCCGCGGTGGATTTGGTGATCCAAGTCGGCGCACCCAAGGGCGTCAGCCGGCTTATTCAGCGGGTCGGTCGCGCTGGCCATCGCCTGGACTGTCCGAGCCGCGCGGTATTGGTTCCAGCCAATCGCTTTGAAGTCCTGGAGTGCCGCGCCGCGGTCGATGCCGTGGCCGCGCGCACCCTGGACGGCGATCCGCCGCGGCCGGGCGGATTGGACGTGTTGGCACAGCACATATTGGGCACCGCGTGCTCGGTGCCCTTCGATGCCGATGCGTTGTATCGCGACGTGACCCAGGCCGCGCCCTATGCCGCTCTCAGCCGCACGGATTTCGATGACACACTGGCATTTGTCGAAAATGGTGGATACGCGTTGAAAGCCTACGAACGCTATCGACGGATCCGCAAAGGCAAGGATGGTCGTTACCGGATTACCTCGGCGCGCGTCGCGCGTCTCTATCGCATGAATGTCGGCACGATCGTCGAGGCGGTGACGATGAAAGTGAAGCTCAAAAAGGGCCGGTTCCTCGGCGAGATCGAGGAATATTTTATTCTCGGCCTGGTGCCCGGCGATACCTTCGTGTTTTCCGGCCAGGTCTTGCGCTTTGTCGGCTTGCAGGAAACCCACGCATTGGTCGAGCGAGCCACCGGTGGCGATCCGAAAGTGCCGGCCTATCAGGGTGGACGTTTGCCGTTGACCACCCACTTGGCGGATCGGGTGCGGGCGATGCTGGCCTCCCCCAAGAACTGGTCCGATCTTCCAGAACCGGTCAATGAGTGGCTGCGGTTGCAGCGCGCGCGGTCGACCTTGCCCAAGGCCAAGGGATTGCTGGTTGAGACCTTTCCGCGTGCGGACAAGGCGTATCTGGTCGCCTATTGCTTCGAAGGCCGTAACGCGCATCAAACACTCGGCATGCTGCTCACCCGTCGCATGGAGCGCGCCGGATTGGCACCGCTAGGCTTTGTCGCGACCGACTATGTGTTGGCGATTTGGAGCGTTCATCCGGCGACCGAGATCGAGTCTTTGTTCGACGAATCGATGCTCGGTGATGATCTGGAGGAATGGATGGACGAATCATCGATGCTCCGTCGCACGTTTCGCAATGTCGCCGTGATCGCCGGACTTATCGAGCGCCAGCATCCGGGGGAGCGGAAAACCCGGCGTCAGGTGACCTTCAACGCCGATCTGATCTACGATGTCTTGCGGCGCTACGACCCCAATCACATACTGCTGCGCGCCACGCGCGCGGATGCCGGCAGCGGATTGACCGATATCCGCCGCGTGGCCGGCATGCTGTCACGCATTCGGGGGCGTATCGTGCATCGCGAATTGGACAAAGTTTCGCCGTTGGCGGTTCCTGTGTTGTTGGAAATCGGCAAGGAAACCGTGTATGGCGCCGCATTTGATCATTTGCTCGACGAGGGCGAGCAACAACTGATTGACGAAGCATTGGCATTGCCGGGCCGGGCACGGGCATCCGCGTGACCGGGCGGTCGCTGGCGCTCAACGGGGCGACGCTTGTCGCCGATGTCAGTGGCGCGTTGTATTGGCCGAACGCGGAGACGGTGGTCGTCGCCGACTTGCATCTTGAAAAGGGCTCCCGATTCGCGCAGTTCGGCAATCTTCTGCCGCCGTATGACAGCCGTGCCACGTTGACAACCTTGGCTGGCGTGCTGGCGCGGTTCCGGCCGCGCCGCGTTATCTGTCTGGGCGATAGCTTCCACGATGCGGACGCACCGGACCGGCTGTCCAAGGCGGACGTCGGTCGGCTGATGACAATGACGGCGGCCCATGATTGGGTATGGGTGGCTGGAAATCACGATCCCGCGCCGCCCGGCGGTCTGGGTGGCCGCGTGGTTAGCTGGTTTGAGGATGGGCCGCTAAAATTTCGCCATGAAGCCCATCATGATGGTGACGTCAATGGCGAGGTTTCAGGACACTTCCATCCCCGCGCGGCGGTCACCGTACGTGGCCGACGCCTGGCGAACCGTTGCTTCGTCGGTGATCGATCGCGGGTGATCCTGCCAGCGTTCGGCGCTTATGCCGGTGGATTGGATGTCAGCGCGCCGGCGATCGCAGACCTGTTTGTCGATGGATTCACTGCCTACATATTGGGTCGACGCGGCGTGTATGCATTTGCCGGCGACGCCATCACGGCGGGGCGGTCGTAGTCGTGACACGCTGGCCCCCAAGGAGAGCCCACCCATGACCAAGACCAAATCTCATTTTTTCGTCGTCGCCGTCGTTGTCCTGATGTTCGGTGCCGGTAGCGCGCAGAGCCAGGACCTTCTGAACGATCTGTTGGGTGCGATTGAAGAGCTGGTGACCGGCGAGGAGGGGACTACGGCGGGACTCACCGACGCCGACATCACGTCCGGCTTGCTGGAAGCGCTGCGGGTGGGCACCGAACGGGTGGTTGCGTCGGTCAGCGCGGTCGACGGCTACAATCTCGACGACGCCATCCATATTCCGCTACCGGAGAACTTGCACAAGGTGCAGGAAATCTTGGCGACGGTGGGATTGTCAAGTTTGGGTGATGATTTGGAGTTGAAACTGAACCGTGCCGCCGAAGCCGCTGCACCGTTGGCTCGCGACGTATTCTGGAATTCGATCGATCAAATGACCATGGATGACGCGCTGGGCATATTCAACGGCCCCAACGATGCCGCCACACGCTATTTCGAGCGCACCATGACTCCGCAATTGGTCACCCTGATGCGCCCGATCATCGACAACACCTTGGCCGATGTGGGCGCGCTCCAGGCCTATGATCAGATGATGGCGCCCTATCAAGCCCTGCCACTGGTCCCGGATGTCAAAGGCGATCTGCAGACCTATGCTGTCGAGCAGGCGCTCGGCGGTATGTTCTTCAAACTCGCCGAGGAAGAGGCCGCGATCCGCGAAGACCCGGCCAAACGAACAACAGAGATCTTGGAACGGGTCTTCGGACGCGGCTGAGCGAGGCGCTATGGTGCCCCGTCAGCTGACCAACTCCCAAGATCCGTCCGGCTGCCGGCAGGCCCGACCATAGCCGTCTTCGACCTTGCCGCCGACGACGACGGTGGTCGTATACTCGCGACAATAGCGCCCTTCGTCATAAGTGACCCGTGACGGTGTGACCGCGTAGTCGGCACGCGTGTTGGGGTTGGTCCAGCGTACAGTCTGTCCGGGCGAGGCGTATTCGAGCGACTGCGAGACACAGTTGCCGTCGGCCGGATCCATATATTGCGACAAGGAACCGCCAAGCACGGCGCCCAACAACGTGCCGGTGGCGGTGGCCGCCAACTGACCGGAGCCGTCACCGATTTGCGCGCCAAGCAAACCACCGACGACAGCGCCCAAGGCTCCGCCGAGCAGGTCACGGCCGCGGAAGCCGGCGTAGCATTGGTCCAAAAATCCGAAACCCGAAGGTTGGTGCGCGGCCTGGGTGCGATAGTCGTCGGCCACCGCCACTGTCGGCATGGCGATCGAAGCACCGGCCACGGCCACGGCCGCGGCGATCGCGATTGGCGCGCGGCGCGCGCGTTTCGATGGATTGCGGTACTGGGTCATAAGTCTTGTCCTCACTATCTCGACTTCACATTGTGGCAGACGCCAAATGGTCATCCGCGATTGCCTTACTGACTGACAATCTCCCAACTACCGTCGGGTCTGCGGCAGGCCGTGCCATAGCTGTTCTGCACGCGTCCGCCGACCACCACCGACTGCTGAAACTCGCGGCAATACTGACCGCCATGGGCCTGATAGGTACTTTGCGGCGTGAACGTGCCGTGATGGCCGCTATCGGGATTGCTCCATGAAACGGTGCTACCGCTGGGCACGGATTCCAATCCGTAGCCGGCTGTTTGGTTGGCATACATCAAGTCGGCCCGGTCCAGGGACACACCGACTTCGCTGCCGATCAAGGCACCGATCAGGGTGCCGGCGCCAACCGCGGCAAGTTTGCCGGTACCCTTGCCGATTTGCGAGCCGGCCAGGGCGCCGAGGCCGCCACCGATCAGCGCGCCGCCAGTTTGTTTGGGTCCGTATGCGGTGGTGCAGCCTGAGAGGGCAAGCGCCGCCGCGACGGCAAAAACGATGCTCAATTTTGTGCGGGTCATAACCGACCTCCTTTCAGAACCGCGTCACGCGGGGGTGGCCACCGGTATCAACGTAAATGCCGGTGGCCGGTTTGTGGGCTGGGCTAATAACCCCGGAAATGGCGATAGTATTTGGGCGGGCAATAGGCGGGCGGCAGGTCGTACCAATACCGCTTGTGGGCGTGGCGATGCCGGCGCGGACGCTCGTCGTAGTACCAATCATCGGCGTGGTGCCGTCGCCGGTGCTTTACGTGATGGCGCTTATGACGTTTGATCACATGATGGCTCCTGTGGGCCCGGTGATCGTACGCCCGCGGCGGCGGCTGCTGGTGGTTGTACCACCCGTCATGCCCGCGATCGTGTGCCAGCGCCGGTGTTGCCGCCAGCAGGCCGGTGATCAGCGTTCCCACCATGAACGAGGTCTTGAACATGCTTCCAGTCTCCAATGGACTTTGATCAGATGTTGCGGCGATCTTGGCAAATGGCGGCTGAATTGATCCTGAAGACCGCGTTCATCGACCGTTCATCTGTTCGCGCATAGGGTTCCGGCCATGCGCAGCCTCATTTTCGGTGTCATTTTCGCGGTATTTTTCAGCGCCGCCGGTGCGTTCGCGCAAAGTCATGAGCGCGCCCGCGATGCGTTACAGGCGGGGCAGATTCGGCCGCTGGGCGAGATTATCTCGCGGGTCATGGGGCAAACCGGGGGTGAAGTGCTCGATGCGGAGTTGCACCAGGGCCAGCGCGGTTGGATTTATCGAGTCAAGATCCTGACCCCGGACGGTCGCGTCGAAGTGGTCCCGGCCGACGCCCAAACCGGGCGCATCTTGAGGAGGCGGCGCTGATGCGGGTTTTGGTCGTTGAGGACGAATCCACGCTGGCCGGCCAATTGCGCGATGCCTTGAGCGACGCCGGTTACGCTGTCGACGTTGCCCATGACGGCGAGGAGGGGCATTTTTTGGGGGATACCGAGTCTTACGACGTGGTCATTCTCGATCTCGGCTTGCCGCAGATGGACGGTATCACGGTGCTTGGCCGCTGGCGCGCCGACGGTCGCGACATGCCGGTGTTGATCCTTACCGCGCGCGAGCGTTGGAGCGAGAAGGTTGCTGGCTTTGATGCCGGCGCCGACGACTATGTGGTCAAGCCATTTCAGATGGAGGAATTGCTCGCCCGCGTCCGTGCGCTGATGCGGCGATCGGCCGGGCATGCCTCTGCCGTGCTCCGTTGCGGGCCGGTCGAGCTTGACACCAATCTTGGTCGTGCGGTGGTTGATGGCAACGCCGTGAAGTTGACCGCGCACGAATATAAATTGCTGGCCTATTTGATGCATCACCAAGGACGTGTTGTTTCTCGGACCGAACTGACTGAACATATCTACAACCAGGAATTCGATAAAGATTCGAACACGATCGAAGTGTTCGTCGCGCGCCTGCGCCGCAAGCTGGGGGCGGAAATTATTCACACCGTGCGCGGCCTCGGCTATTTGGTGGCGACCGAGGATGACGTCTCCTAAGGCGAATTCTGTTCAACGCGACGCAGCGTGCCGAAATGCGCCCTAGATCAATCGCGCTCCGGTTGGTGCTGGGTGCGGCGCTGTGGATCGCGGCGGCGCTGGCCGGCGGTGGTTTCTTGATCGCGGGCCTGTTTGCCGATCATATCGATCGCAGCTTCGACGATCGCCTGGCCTTTCTGCTCAAAGGTTTGGTGGCGGCCGCCGAGATCAACGCCGCCGGCGAAGTGGTGTTGATTCGTCTGCTCGGCGAGCCGGCGTTCGAAAGGCCCTTCTCGGGCTGGTATTGGCAGATTGATGATGGCCACCGCGTTCATCTCACATCGCGGTCTTTGTGGGATCAAAGCTTGGCCACAAACGATGATGCTGGAGGACAGTGGCGCGACGATGTCAGTGGACCGCAGGGGCAACGGTTGCGTATACATGAACGCGCCATCATCTTGCCCGGCGGCGCCGGGCCGTTCCGATTCGCGGTCGCGGCCGACAACGCGATCATTGATTCCGCGCTCAAGCCGTTCGTCGACACGCTGTCATGGTCGCTGGCGGTATTGTGGATCGGTCTTATCGGCGCGGTGATGGTTCAGGTGCGCTATGGGCTTAAGCCGCTGCGACGCATCGGCCAGGCCTTGGCGGCGATCCGTACGGGACAGGCCACCCGGCTCGAAGGGCAATTTCCGTCGGAAATCAGCCCACTCGCTGACGAACTCAATGCGCTGATCGCGCAAAATGAAGCGGTGGTCGAACGGTCGCGCACCCATGTTGGCAATTTGGCCCACGCATTGAAGACCCCGCTGACCCTGCTCAACAACGAGGCCGGCCGCGACGGCGGCAAACTTGGCGAGGTTGTGCGACGCCAAGTCGATGTCATGCGTCGTTGGGTGGACCACTATTTGGCGCGCGCGCGGGCGGCCGCGACACGCGGCGTGTTGGGCGCGCGCACGGATGTCGACGCGGTTGTCGGTGATCTGACACGAACATTGCGCAAACTCTACCGAGATCGCGGTCTACAATTCACCTGGGACAGTGCCGACGGTCTGGCGTTCCAGGGCGATCGGCAGGATCTCGAGGAAATGCTCGGCAATTTGATGGACAATGCGTGCAAATGGGCGGCGACCTCGGTTCATGTTGGGGTTGCCGCGTCGGACGGCATGTTGCAGATACGAGTCGACGATGACGGGCCGGGCATGCCCACCGACCAACGCCAGGAAGCTCTGACCAGAGGCAAGCGCCTGGATGAAACCGTGATGGGCAGTGGCTTGGGCTTGGCCATTGTCGCCGATATCGCCGGGCTTTACGCGGGCGGATTGGATTTGCAGCAGGCGCCGGCTGGTGGCTTGCGCGCCGTGCTCACGCTACCCGTTGCGGCGGCGGGGTGAGGCGATATCTTGAGCGAGGTCGTTCTTGTTGTTCACGGCGGCGCCGGACGGCTCAGCAGGCGAAGGATCGCGCGTCGGAGGCGCACAGAATACCAAAACGGCCTGGCGTGCGCGCTTCGGACCGGGCAGGACGTGCTTTTGCGTGGCGGCTCGGCGGTGCGCGCGGTCGCGGCTGCGGTGACCGTGCTTGAGGATAATTCGCGGTTCAATGCCGGCACCGGGGCGGTCCTCTGTGCCGACGGCACGATTGAACTCAGTGCATCGATTATGAACGGCCGCGACCTGAGAGTTGGTGCGATGGTTGGGATGACGCGGACGAAAAACCCGGTCCGGGCCGCGCAAGCGCTAATGCGCCATCAACACGGTTTGTTGTTCGGTACCCACGCGGATGCCTATGCCGAATCTCAAGGTCTCGCCGCGGTGGCGGCCGAGACGCTTGTTGTTCCGTTTCGACGGCGCCAGTGGCAAAGGGCAAAAAGGCATGGCCGTCTTAGTCTGGACCATAGCGATGGCGGCAATGCCGGTGCCATGGGAACCGTTGGCGCGGTGGCGCGCGACCGACGCGGTAATTTGGCGGCCGCGACATCGACGGGCGGTTTGGTCAATCAGCTGCCGGGTCGGGTCGGAGATACGCCTGTGGTTGGCGCCGGGACCTGGGCGGCCAACGGCGTGTGTGCCGTTAGCGCGACGGGCCAGGGCGATACCTTTGCCCGAGTGAGTTTCGCACGTCGCGTCGCTGATCTTATCGAATTGGCCAAAATGCCGACGGATTTGGCGGCGCAGCGCGCGCTGGGGGATGTGAAGCAGATTGGTGGGGTGGGCGGCTGTATTATCATTGACGCCGATGGTCAAATTGCGATGCCGTTTACCACTGCGCATATGTTGCGCGGCTGGGTGAGGGGGCGGGCCGCCCCATCGGTTGCGATTCTGCCCGACGACGCGTGCACACCGAACTAGTCGGCCGATGGCGTATGTCAGGGGTACTCGATCGGTAGACCGTCGTTGATCCAATCCAATATACCGCCATCCAGATGAACGGCGTTCGGCCCGGCCGCGTCGATCAAAAACGGCCCGGACAGGGCTGTTCGGGTGCCGCTGCGACAATAAAAAACAACCGTCTTGCCGTTCGTCTGGGGCATCGATGCCGCGGTCACATCGGACAGTGGGACGTGGAATGCGCCGGCAATATGTCCTTGCCGCCACTCCTCGGGCTCGCGAACATCGACCAACACGGCGCGCCCTTGTTCGACCCAGTTCTTGGCTGTTCTGGCATCGATGGCTTTGATGGGGGTGCTGTTCATTTACGAGCCTTTCTGGATCGTGCGGCCGACGGCGCGCAGTAGGTTTGGTACAGAAAATTCATCACTTCGCGCACGTCCTTGCGGGCGATCTGGTAGTAGATCGTTTGCGCCTCACGCCGTGTTGCCACCAATCCCATCTGGCGCAACATGGCCAGCTGCTGCGACATGGCGGGTTCACGCACGCCGACTGCCGCCGCGAGTTCGCCGACCGATTGCTCGTTCTCGACAAGAAGGCACAGGATAAGCAGCCGCGTCGGGTGCGATAGCACTTTCATCAAGCCGCTCACATCCTCAGCACGTGCACGCATTTCGTTGACGACCATGTTTGCATTGATATGCAGATACGCATATATGTCAAGCTGCGTGATATTTCGAAGATGCCAATGTGTGTTGTATTAGGGGGTGTCATGAACAGGCCGGACGTCAAAGCGTTTTTCGACAAAGCCACATTCACGGTTTCCTACATTGTCAGTGATCCGGCGACAAGAGCCGCGGCGATTGTTGATTCGGTACTTGATTACGATCCGCACTCTGGACGCACGCGCACCGACTCGGCCGACGCGATTGTTGCCGATGTGCGTGAACGCGGCCTGGATGTGCACTGGATCATGGAGACCCATGCCCATGCCGATCATTTGACAGCCGCGCAATATCTGAAGGCGGAACTTGGCGGTAAGACCGGAATCGGCGCCCACATCAGTGCGGCCCAGGCGGGGTTGGCCAAGGTGTTCAATCTGGGTCCGGAGTTTCGTGCCGACGGTTCACAGTTTGACCATTTGTTCAATGACGACGGTTGCTTCACGATTGGGACCTTGGCCGGTCGGGTCTTGCACACGCCGGGCCACACACCGGCGTGCGTCACCTACGTTGTCGGCGATGCCGCATTTGTTGGCGATACGATTTTCATGCCCGACTATGGCACCGCGCGCTGCGACTTTCCGGGTGGCGACGCGCGGGTCCTTTATCGCTCTATCCGCAAGCTATTCGCGCTGCCGGCGGAGACCCGGCTGTTCATGTGTCATGATTACAAGGCCCCCGGCCGCGATGACTTCAGTTGGGAGACCACGGTCGCCGCCGAACGTGCCGACAATGTCCATGTACACGATGGCGTCACCGAGGATGACTTTGTCGCGACCCGCACCGCGCGCGACGCGACCCTGGACATGCCGCGCCTGATCTTGCCTGCCGTGCAAGTCAATATCCGCGCCGGTCACTTTCCGCCTCCGGAAGCGAATGGCGTCAGCTATCTTAAGATCCCGGTGAATGCCATTTGACGCGCCGGTCGCGCTATGGGCCAACAACGCGCGCGCGCCCGAGCGTGTTCTTGTCAGTGCCGAACCAAACACTCCCCGTCCCGACGCGATAATGCATGTGGCGAATCGAGCCGGCGCCGGAGGGTACCGGTGTGATCGATATGAACTCGGCTGAACGGGTGTCGAAGCCGACAAACAGGTTCGGCGAGACGCCCGTTTCGACCACCCAAACTCGGTCGTGGTCATCGGCGGCCATACCATAGGGCAACGCGGCATCGCCGGATGGCAATTGCCATTCGGCAAATTCTTGGGCGTGCGGATCGTATAAGCCCAGATAGCCGCGATTGTAGTCGGCATACCAGACACGACCGTCGCTGGTGATGTCCAAGCGTCGCGGTCGCGCCCCGGCGGCCGGAATCTCATACTCGGTCAATGCCAAGGTATCTGGGTTCACCGCCGCCAACTTGTTGCTGCCCAAAAGAACCACCCAGGGCGTTCCATCGGGCGCGATTTTGATGCCATAGGGCCGGGCGCGGGGCGTCGGAACCGGAACAAGGTCGACGGCCGAATCGGCAATGGTCAGGCGGCCAACGAAATTGCCGCCTTGTACCGTAAACCAGATCCGTCGCTCGTCTCGGTCAAAGACCAAGGTATGCGGATCGCTGGCTTGCGGATTTGGCATGGCGATCTTGTCGATGACATCCGTCGCGGGGTCATAGCGCCCGATGTAACCCTTGCGATTGCCCGCATACCAGACGATACCGTCGCGGCCGACGATCAAATTGTGTGGCCCCGCGGAGTCCGGCAAATCGCGTTTGAAAAACGCGCCGGTTGTTGGCGTGAAGCGGGCCAGATAGTGGCCTGCCTGGCCGACGAACCACACTTCATCTGCGCCAGCCGCAAAGGGATCGCGCGTGCGTCCACCATAGGGGACATCCCATTCCGTGATCTCAATGGGATTGAGCGGGTCGGCCGCGCGGCTTTGCCACGCGCCGACGGGCAAGCAAAAGACGACGAGCAGGGCGATGGCAACGGCGTTTTGTGCGGACATGTGGGTACCATGAGTCTCGTGGACGGCCATGTTACCACGCCGACGTGCCCACGCGGTCACGTCGCGCGGGGATTGTCGCGACTGGCGTTGTTCACATGTTGCCGAAGGTCTGCGAACAGCGCTGCATCCGTGACCACGCGCGGCACCTTGTGTTGGCCGCCAAGCTGACCGCGCTTGCGCATCCATTCGGCGAATCCGCCCGGGGGCAGGCAGACGACGGACGGCGGCGCCAGCCCGGATTCGGCCATGCGGTGCACTTCATAGTCTTCGTTGGTGGCGCACAGGCTTCGGTCGATGCTCTCGACAAAGACTTTCAGCGCCGTTGGGTCGTCAATCGCGTGCGAAAACTCGACCACATAAAGGTGGCTGCCATGCTTACCGCCGAGCGTGGTGAACTGTGGCCCGACGGCGAAGTTGGTCACCTGTGCGTTGATCGCGGCGGCCGCATCCGCGACCGCCTGCTCGATCTCGGCCTCGATGACATGCTCGCCAAAGGCCGACAACATGTAGGACGTGCGCCCGGTGATTAGGAGTCGCGGTGGGTGCACATCGACAAAGCGCACGGTGTCGCCGACCACATAGCTCCAGACGCCGGCGCAGGAACTGACGACCAGGGCGTAGTCGATTCCCGGCTCGATGGTTGCGACCCAATGTCGGGTCGGGGCCGGCCGATCCAGATCTTCGATCGGGACAAACTCGTAGAACAAGCCATTGTCGACGTTCAGTCTGAGTCCGTCTCCATCGCCACGATCCGCGACGGCGAAAAAACCTTCGCTGGCCGGATACACCTCGCGTGTCTCGGCCGGCGTGCCACGCAGCCATTCCTGAAATCGCGTCCGATAGGGCGCGAAGTGAACACCGCCGTGGACCACCAGCGAAAGATCCGGCCACAAATCCGCGGCGCACGTCGCACCAATGTCTTCGGTTGCAAGCCGCGCGAACAGCGAGACGAGCCAACTCGGTGTCCCCGAAACGACCCCGATCCGCTGGTGTTTGGTGCCGCGCGCTATGGCCTCGATCTTGGCGTCCCAATCCGTGAGCAACGCGATCTCCGGCGGCGGATAGCGCCATGGTTTGGCGAACCAAGGCGTTTCCTCAACCGCGATGCCGCTCAGGTCGCCGCTTTTGACCCCCGGGGCGAGGTGTTTAAGATCCGTTGATCCGCCGAGCATCAACATGCGCCCGCGCAGGACGCGACTTGAGGGCCTATTGACCACATGCCAGGCGAGCACATCCAGGGCCGCGCGCGCGTTCGCCCGCACCATTTCACGGGAACAGGGGATGTATTTGGTGCGGCCGGTTGTCGTGCCGGACGTGACCGCGAAATAGGGAATTGTGCCGGGCCAGGTCTTGTCGCGCAGGTTGGGAAAGCCCTGTTGCCAATAGGCCGACCAGAAATCCTCGTAGCGTTTCAAGGCGACGCTGTCTTGGAACGCCTCGACGGATTCGATTCGGTCGAAACCGTGGTCCCGTCCGAACTGGGTCCGCGCCGCGCGCCGGACCAGCTGGTCCAATTGTCGCCGTTGGGTGGCAACGGGATCCGCCGCGGCGATACGCGCCACGCGCCAGCGCGCAAAGGCGCGAAGGGCCGTTGTCGAACCCGGAATCATCTCCGTGGGGTCAGACGCATGACATGTTTGTAGGTCGCCCGGACCGTCGCCATTTGCAAGGGAACCTGGACATAGTCGCCTTTGCGCCACATTGGCACTTGGTCGACAAATGCGGGGCTACCGAACCAGCCGTCTTGCCCGCCCAACAATGCGAAGTAATTGCTGTCCGGATCGGCAAGATCCGCCACGTGCCGGGCTTGTGAACCATATTGCGTGCGGTGTCGCTTTTTTGCGTCGGCGTGGGCGGTTTTCATCACCGTTGTCGAGCCGCCGCTGGCGGGATAGTCGATAAATTGATAACGGCCGCCGAGCAATGGCGCAAACTGCAACGGATGGGCGAGAGACAACCGATGCATGTCACCCCATGTCGGATAGGTTTCAAGCATTTGCGCGGCGGCCCGCAGCGCCGTGTCGCAGGCGGCGGCAAGGCGATCATCGGTGATTTCGGCGACGTGGGCGACGAGGGAGAACCGTCCGCGACCGACACCGGTGGTTGCGTTCAGGGTGTCGTTGGTATCGAGTTCGGCAATGAAGCGATCGAGAAAAACCTCAAACAAGAGCGGTTCAGGCTTGTCCGCGTCGTAGTCGCCGGACCAGTTTCGCAGGCGTGCGACAACGGCCCTGCCATCGGGTTCCGTGGCGGCCGCGACAGTCAACTTGTCCAGACGGGCGAACAAGGCGTCCCGCAAAGCGAGCGCCGAAGGCATGACCACATCCCGCTGCAGCGCCTTCAAATCGGTCAAAGATAAGTCTCGGCGGTTGGTCAAGATAGCGGTCAGACGAACCACGCGATCGTCCGGTGAGAAGAAATACCCGACCGGAATGTGGGCCGAGGCGGGCTTGTTGTTGGCGGAGACCAAAATGCCGTTTTCCGGATCATAGGCCTGCGGCAGCGTCGCGGCGGTCGCAAAGTCTTGCCAGGCCGCGGCGGCTTCCAACGGCAAGGCCAAGTCGTCGGGTAGTGTCAACGGCCGTCGTGGCAGCCGCGTTGCCAGCACATGGCCGATGTGGCCCTGCGCGTCGGCATAGAGCATGTTTTGTCCAGAGACCCAAAACCCGTCCATCGCCGCCACGAATTGGTCCCAATCACGGGCGCGATTGGCTGCCAGCATGGCCGTGATTTCGTCGCTGGCCATGTGCCCGGTCCACCGCAGGGCCAGTTCGGCCGCGTCGGCGTTGAGGAGCGGCGCATCAGTTATCACCGGCCCATAGTCGGTCTCGCGGATGGTTACTTTGCTGTCCAGCCACCAGCGCGTGCGAATCGTTTCCGTGCGCGTGCGGATCGCATCATCCGACAGCGACGATATGTCGAACAAGTCGCTACTGGCCGAACGCATGTTGGTGCCGCCCCAGGCAATGTGCGGGTTGCGACCGAGCGCGACAAACGGCAGCCCGGGAATCATCAATCCCGCAGCGTGGTGAGACGGCGACTTGTAGCCGGCGATCAGCCACAGATTGGGCAGGAAAATGCCCAGATGCGGGTCGCTGGCGATCATTGCCGCACCGTTGACGCTGTTTGCGCCAGATATAACAACGGAATTGCTGCCGGACCGGCTGACGCTGGCCAGCATGGCGTCCAGGGTCGCCAGCTCGTCCGACGCGTCGGCGCCGAAACTGGGGATCGACCGGGTGCCGGCGGCAAGCAGCTGGCGCCAACGCTGCGGCCAATCGGGCGCGTTGAGTTTTGCTAGCAAGCGGAACCAAATCAGCCAATTCACATCGGTTGAAGCGAGCCGTCCAATCGCCATCAAATCATTGCCATGCCACGGTTCGCGGTCCATAGCGAAGATATCGAACTCGTGCGGCAGAGTGTCCACATTGGCGACATAGTGGTTGACCCCGGCGACAAACGCCTCGACCCACTGGCGGGTTTCGTCGGGCATCATGGCCATCATGTCGGGCGCGGCGCGCCCAAATCCCAGAATGCGCAGCGACTTGTCGATGTCGACGGCGACGGGACCGGCGATCTCCGCCAAACGACCCTGCGCGATACGGCGCAAAATCTCCATCTGTCCGAGGCGCAGGTGAGCGTGAACCACCCCGAGGGTCACGGCGAGGTCGTGGTCGGTATCTGCGGCAATGAACGGGACCAGATTGTCGTTCCAAAAGATTGTAACCGGCTCTTCCAGCGGCATGGCGTCGCGCGGCAGCGTGTCGAGACGTTCGGCCAAGCTGAGGCTCTGTGGGGGCGGCGCCAAAAGCGCGCACGAGGTCAGCATGCCGCCCGTCAAACTGAGACCAAATGCGCGCCGCAACTTGGACATCATGTCGAATGACTTTCGATCCGGTTCATTTTGTGGATTGCACACAAAGCGTGCGTGACGATCAGTGTAACGCTTGGCGCCACGCATATGGTGACGGCGGGCCGAGATGGAAGGCGATCGGCCTGTTGCTCATCTGCCACTATACGTTGCAAGAATAAGAGATCCACACTGAAAGGGCGCGGAATTCCTTTGTCTGCGGCGAGTCGCGCACCTAGAGTGTGCGCCAAATAAAACAAGATTATGACGCCGAGTGAATCGGCGCCGAGTTCGGTCTCAGCCAGCGGAACATGTTGTGAGGCTTAGATGCTGCCGGGGACTATTTGGGTGGATAAAGGGAATATAATGCCGCGCATAACGCGCTGGGCAGCGGCGCTGGGGGCTATCTGCCTTTTGGCATCGCCGGGTGTCGCGACCGCCGAGCCGGAGTTTTTTGGTATGCCGTCGATTGGCGAGCTGCCCTGGATCTCCGGTGAAATTAGCGATGGTGGCGGCCGCTATGTGGATCTGGGCCTATGTGGCTCAGCGCCGGCAACTTTGCGGGCCGGCGGCGACGAATTGACTTTGGTGGCGGTCGGTGGCGGTACGGACTTGTCCGCGGCGGACGTTGTCAATGGCGCGTTGGTCGGCGGTACCATCGGTGCGGCGATGGACGCATATGACCAGCGTTGCGTTGGCCGCGTCTTGGAACTTGGCGCTGACCATGAAGCCGTGGTTTGGCACAATCAAACCTCGGATACCGCGTATCGCGTTGTCCCCGTGAAAACGTTCGAGCGTGTCACCGGATTGGTGTGCCGCGTCTTCGCGATACAAGCCACCACTAGCGCCGACTCACAAGCCGTTTATCAAAGCGCTTGCCGCCAGATGAATGGCAGTTGGACGTCGATGATCTAGGGCGGCACGCTGCCGCGACGGCGTAGAACTTGGCAGCGAGCCATATCGGGTTGCCCACTTGAGTGAGGCAATGCCTTCATCTGGAGCGCGTACGTATGTTGGCGGGCGCCGACGTCGGGCGCCGCCCAATCGGTGCGCCGAGTGCGTTTCAAAATCTGAATTAATTTCGGCGAAAAGTCTGCTAGTGTAATCTCTGGGATCTAACCAAGAGACGCGGGGTGGACGGATTCCGTGAATGCAAAGAGCCGATGGCTCGCTGGATTGGCACTGTTTCTTACTCTCTGGTGGGCGGGCGGAGGCTCTGCGCAGGAACCGCCAGCTGAAATCGAATACAACATCTCTCGAGCCCATGAGCTGTTTGATGCTGGCCAGTCACGCGAAGCGCTAACATTTTATGCGACCGCTTTGGGACAGAGCGCGGCCGCCTTTGGCGCTAACAGCGCGGCGATTACCGTGCTGCTCGGCGATATTAGCGACCGCTACTGGAACGCTCGCCACTTCGATCTTGCCGAGGTCCTGTATCGCAATTGGATCGCCCTGATCGAACGCGACTATGGCACCAAGAACGGTGGCTTGGCACAGCCCCTAAGCTATTTGAGCGTGTTGCTGGGAACCCAAGGTCGATTTGCCGAGGCGCAGCGCGCCTATGTGCGTTGCGTCTCAATTCTGGAAACCGAGAAATCGCGCGACAATCGGCGGATCGGCATGGCGGCCTTCAATTTGGCCACGGCCTATGAATATCACGGCCGATTGAATGAGGCCCGGGTCCTGTACACGCGCGCGGTCGAGATATGGCAGGCGGCAACCGACACGCAAGAAGCGATTCTGACGACCGCAAAAGAGCGGCTGGCTGGGTTGGATCGACCGCCCCCGGCGCGGCCGATGGTCGCCGCGGAAAATGTCGTGGAGCTAACGGAGGAGCAAGCACAAGCGGCGGCGGCTGATGCTGTTGTGGGCGGTTTGATCACCGATGCCGGTTTGGGGGGCATCGGCCAACAATCCGCTAGCAATTCAGCGGGCGATGGCGATGCGGCCGGAGCCGGTGTTGGCACGGAGCCGGCGCCAGTGAATGACACCGCCACAGTGGTCGCGGTGGGTACGGCAGGGGACGCCGTCGCGCCATCGCTACCTTCAGTGCCGCCAAGTTTGGCGGCGGCATCGCGCGATTTCCGGGTTCACCTTGCCTCAGTCAAGGATGTCGAAGGCACGCACTATGAGTGGGAGCGGTTGAAAAAGCTGTACCCGGACTTACTTCGCGGACTCGATTTATCCGTTGTATCTGCCGATTTGGGGCCGGACAAGGGCGTCTTTTATCAGATCCAAGCCGGCCCGCTGTCCGAATCTTCGGCACGCGCGCTATGCGCGGCCCTTGCCGAACGCGATGCATGGTGCCGCGCCGTTCATACATAAGTCATTAATACAAAAAGAAAATTCTGTTTGAGCCAGATCCTTTGCCGAATCTGACCGAAAGGCCTACGGTCGGCTCGATTGACGTCGGCACAGCGCCTATTTTATTGCTAGCGGTATCGGCACCGGCGTGGCCGCCGGCACCGTCGCCAGCGGACAGAGCAAGGCTGGGCATGTATGTGGCCGGCTCAACACGGGGCCCCAATACGCTGCGAGATTCGGCGGCGGAGCTGGGTTGGTGCGCCGGATTTTGCGTGATCTGGCGATCGACGCGTCGATGTTTGCGTGTGGTCAGGAGACGGTGCACATGAAACAGGTGATCAAGGCCGCCGCGAAAGCGGTCGACCGCGGTGTCGTTTCGGCGTCTTTGGCTGTCGCCAAGGAACGTCCAGCCTTGTTGAGCTTCACCTTTCACGGCTTGTTCGAGACACGCGATGAAGCGCGCGACGGGACGATCTATCCGCACCAAATGGTGACCATCGACGATTTGCACTTTTTCATTGGCCATTTCAAAAACGCCGGCTATCGCTTCATCAGCCCTGCCGAGCTTCTCTCCGGGCTTGACGCCGATGGCCACTATGCGCTGATGACGTTTGACGATGGCTACGCCAACAATCTGCGCGCTCTGCCTGTGTTGCGGGAACACAATGCTCCGGCGACCTTTTTTGTGACGACGAATAACGTTGCGCGCAGCCGGTGCTTTTGGTGGGACGTGCATTACCGCGAACGTACCGCCCAGGGCATGGGAAAAGGAGCCGTGATCGAAGAACAGGAGGCGTGGAAGCGGGCGCCGTTTAACGAGATCGAAAGTCGGACCCGGGAAGCTTTTGGCGACGGCGCGTTTGCGCCACGTGGCGAAACCGATCGACCCATGACCGAAGATGAACTTAAGGCGTTCGCGGCTGATCCTTTGGTGACGATCGGCAACCACACGGCCGACCACGCGATCTTGACCATGTGTGATGCGGAGGCGCGTGACCGCCAGTTGCGCGATAGCCAGGCGTACTTCGGCCGTGCTTTGGGGTCTCCGCCGGACATCATTGCCTATCCGAATGGCAATTTTGACGACGCCGTTATTGCGGCGGCGCGCGCGGCGGGGCTCAAGCTTGGCATGATCGTCGGCCCACGAAAAACGCGGCTGCCGCTCGCCGACTCTGAAATGATGATGCTCGATCGTTACGTTATCGATCCCATAGAAGGTGGGCCGAGTCTCGAGCAGCAATGCCGCGCTTGTCGCAGCGACATCCAGATCCTTAACACTGTGCGCCGAGTGCGTCGGCTGCGCCGCGCGCATCAAGGCATGCAATAGTCGACGATCGGGATAGCCAGACGATGATTGCGCGGTGGTTCGTGGGATGACCCGCAAGGAAAGCGAATTTCGCGCGGTATGGCGACAAGGGCGCGTTTATGGACTGGGCAACGCGCTCAATCGAGTCGCAGCCCTCCTGCTGATTCCGGTTCTTCTCCATTCGCTGTCGGCCGAGGAATGGGGCGCCTACGCGCTGATCCTGATATTCAGTCAAGCGCTGTCCATGGGGGCGTCGGTGATCAACGACTCCATGGCACGTATCTATTACGACTATGAGGAAGAAACGAAACGTTGCCAGGTGGTCGGCACGGCATTCGTTTTGTTCCTGATGGCCGCGGCGCTTCTGGGTGTTCTGGCTTACCCCTTGGCCATCGCCATAAATGGATTTCTGTTCGACCATGATCGCTATTTCAACGCGGTGTTGTTGGCGAACTTCGGTGTCATTTTCGAGTTACTGCTGGGCATGTTGCTGATCTATGTGCGGTTGCGCCGCCGCCCGCTCATTTTTGTCTCGATCAGTCTTGCCCGGTCGCTTATTCAACTCAGTCTAAGCATCGTGTTGGTCGCCTATCTGGGTATGGGCGTCATGGGTGTGGTGATTGGGAATTTCGCCGCGATCACGCTGCTTTCGATTCCGGCGGCTGCGATGATGCTGCGGCATACCGGCCTTCATTACCGGCGACCGGTGGCGCGCGAGATGACCCGCTTGGCGGTACCGATGGTTCCCGCCTGGTTCGTGCGTAGCTCGTTCAATTTGATTGAGCGCACGATGCTCAATCAATTGACGACGACGGCGACGGTTGGCGTCTACGCGGTCGGTCGGCGACTGACGGAGCAATTCGACAATTTACTGACGCTGCCCTTCGCCCATGTCTGGGGCGTCCATTTGCTTGAAGTCGGCGATTCGGTGGAACGCGCGAAAGAGCTGAATCGGGTACTCAATTTGGTCATGTTCGTGCTGACCGGCGCGTCGCTTACATTGTCCCTGTTTTGCTTGGAGATTTTGCAGATCATCGCGGCGCCCGAATTTTGGGACGTGGCGCCGGTCATCCCGATCATGGCACTGACTGGTATTGTTGGTGTGCCGATCTATCATTTCGAGAGGTGTTTGCTTCAGAAAAAGCAGACAGTCTACATGCCGATCATCAACTGGAGCGTGGTCGCGTTCAGTATTGGCATATTCTTTATCATGATACCGATTCACCCACTTTGGGGCACCGCGTGTGCCGGTCTGATGGTATTTCTTTTTAAGCTGTCACTGACGGTGTTTTTCGTCGCGCGGTGTTCCGACGTCCATAGGCTGTTTCCTTGGGGAGGCGTCGCGACCTATATCTTGTTGGCGATCATCACCTATGGCGTGTCGCTATGGCTGATCGGCGACACGGTCAGTCTGGCCGGGATTGCCGGAAAGCTTGCTTTGCTGGCGATCGGTGGCACGATCGCGTTCTACAGCCCGGCCTTCGATCGTGATGAACGGCGCGCGGCGATCGGCATGGCCAATGGCTTCGCCCAGCGGCTGGGTTTGAATTTCGGAGGACGGTGAAACCGCGCGCCAGGTTCAGACCAATTCGGGCGTGCGCGTTTGTTCTTCTGCCAGCGCATCTGCCGTCAAGCCATATTTTCTGCACCATACCTCAAACATGAGCAACGTCCATACGGCACGACTGTGATCCCGTGCGAGCGAGCGATGTTCGGCCAGCAAAGCGGCGACCGAATCACGATCGATGATCCGTGTCACCACGGAGTCCGAGGCCAGGATCCGGTCTTGGGCAAAGCGACCCAAGTCTTCCTTGAACCAATAAGTCATGGGGATCACGAAGCCCTGCTTACGCCGCCACAAAAATCCCTTGGGGAAGTAATTTTCCATGACCCGTTTCAAGATGTATTTGGTCTTGCCACCACACATATGCGTGCGCAGCGCGATGCGGTTGGCAAGTTCGGCCAAGCGGTGATCCAGGAACGGCGTCCGTAATTCCAAACTGTGCGCCATACTCGTACGGTCTGTCTTGACCAGCATTTGGTCGGTCAAACTGGCGTGTTGGTGGAATAGGGCGAACGCTTCCAACGGCGACAGCGTATCATCGTAGAGCACGCGCAATTGGGCGCGGTCATTGGTATTGACGCAGAGTTGCGAAAGATAGTCCGACATAAGCGCCAGACGTTCGCGCCGAAAACCCTGTTGATGCTTAGAGTTTAGCCTTATGCGCGCCGGCAACTCGACGTCGGCGATATTCTGCGCCAGCCTGTCGAAGCGTTCCCGTCGCGCGGCATCTGTGGCGGGGAGGCGGCGCAATGCGGAGATCGCAGCGTTGCGAATAAAACTCGGAACATAGCGCAAACGTTCGCTGAGAATATGGCCACGATAACTGTCATAACCGGCGAACATTTCATCGCCGCCGTCACCGGTAAGCGCGACGGTGACCGACTCGCGCGCGTGTTCGGCCAGATACCAAACCGGCAAAGCCGCGGGATCCGCGAACGGTTCGTCCAAATGCCAAGCGAGCTCTTCGATCACGTCCAAAGACTGCGGCGTTAGAACGATTTCGTGGTGATTGATGCCGAACCGCTTCGCCACAAAACGCTGATAGGGGCGTTCGTCGTAGATCGTTTCTTCGAAGCCGATGCCGAACGTTTCCAGCCGTGTATCGCTGACATCTTGCGCGAGCGCGACGATGGCGCTCGAATCGACGCCGCCACTGAGGAAAAACCCCAACGGCACGTCGCTGATCATGCGCTTCTCGACCGAATCCCTCAGCAATTCGTGGGTCAGACGGACGCCTTCGCGTTCATCGGTGATTTCCGGCGAACCCCGTTGCGGCGTCCAATAGGGCCAGACCTTGCAGGAGCCAGCCTCAATTCGTAATGCATGTCCTGGCAATAATTTATGTACGCCGCGAAATATCGTGCCGGGACCACGTACGTAATTGTAGACGAAATACCAATAGAGACCCAGCGGGTCGATCTTGGGTTCAAAGACCCCGCCAACGAAAAGCGCCTTCAGTTCCGACGCGAAATAGAAAGCATCGTCGGTCTCGCAATAGTAAAGGGGTTTTTCGCCAAACCGATCACGTGCCGCGAAGACCCGATTTTTTCGCTTGTCGTAAATGACAAACGCAAACATGCCGTTCAGATGGTCAAGGCAGCCTTCACCCCACTCGACATAGGCGGCCAGCAATACTTCGGTATCGGATTTCCCGGTGAGATTGTGGCCGCGCCCACGTAGGATACGAGCCACCTCTTTATAGTTGTATATCTCACCATTATAGACCACGGCGAACGTGCCGTCGGGTGTTGTCATCGGCTGTTGACCACCTACCAGGTCAATGACACTCAGCCGCCTATGCGCCATAAGTGCGGACCCTAGTTGCAACTCGCCATATTCGTCGGGCCCGCGATGAACGATCGCGGCCGCCATATCCCGCACGCGCGCGCGCTCGCGCGCAATCCAGCCAACGTTGCCGCTGACATGGTGCTTTTCATGAGTGAAGACAAACCCGCACATGGGCCCGCGCCTACCTCTTTGCCGCTCCGTCGAGGCCAGCCCCGAACATCGAGTGGCGCGACAAGATTGATGAAATTGCGAGCGGATCGTCGTTTCGGTTCACGCGAGACACTGTCATATTGCGGCTGTCGACGGCCGACTGTTGAGGGCGATTTGTTCGCGGCCCAGTGCCCGGCGGCGCGACGCGGCCAAGCGGGGCATATGGCGGCGCAGCCAAGGCACGCGTACGTGGCGATGACCTCGTTGGATTTTCGACACGCCTTGGAGTGTGAGGATGAACAATAGGTTGGCCGATATGAAGATTGTCTTCACGGGGGCCATAGCCCGGCCGGGCCAGCCCGCTGTTGGTGGCGTCGAGGCGAGCAATCGCGCGATTATCGACGCATTGGTCCACCGTGGTGTATCGGTCACCGAATTGCGCTACCCAACCCCCGATCGTCATGGCGGCATGGGCGCAAAGCTGGTGGCTTATGGTTTTGGCCTGCTTGCCGTCGCATGGCGCGAGATTGTGACCGCGCCACGTTCGCAGTTGTTGCATGTGACCAGTCTTTATCGCCATTTCATCTATCCGGAGCTTGCTTATGTTTGTATCGGGCGCGTTCTCGGGAAACCGGTTTTCTTTCACATTCGAGGCGGCGACTGGCTGGAACAATATGGGAGACGAACCGGAATCTACCGGTGGGCGTGTGAACGTGCCCTGAAGTACAGTCACTATGTTGCCGTTCAAGGCAAGGAAATAGTACCGTTTGTTGAAGAAAGAGAAGCAAAGTCATTTTATTTTCCAAATTTCGTCACGGTGCCGCCCCGTTTCAACCCCCGCCTTGAGCATCTGGGCGACACCATAAAGTTGGTTTATCTCGGCGCCTTACGGGAAGAAAAAGGTGTCGAGGTCGTGCTGCAAACACGGCGACAATTGGAGTTGTCCGGCAAAACTGCAACCGTGCGTTTGATCGGCGCCGGCGATGACGCGTATGTGGCCGGTCTCAGGGAGCGTTACGACGAAGCCAGCATCGAATGGCTGGGGGCGATCGACCACGACCGTGTCCGAGATGCCGTTGGCGGGTCGCATTTCTTCGTGTTTCCAACGCGTTGGCATGGCGAGGGACAATCCAACGCTCTGACCGAATGTATGGCGGAGGGCGTGGTGCCGATTTGCAGCGACCATGGGTTCAACAAACGAATGGTGGCCGATGCCGGGACGGTTATGGACAAATATGCCAGCGCCGAACAATATGCCGACGCGATCATCGACATTTGGGATCATGACCAGTGGCGTGCGCTGTCCGAGCTGTGCACAAAGCGCGTACGCGACAGTTTTACCGCGGACGTTGTCATCGATCGTCTCATGTGCACCTATAAGGAGTTGGTTGACTCGCGGTAACGCGATGCCATCGACGGCAAGGGATTTCCCGCCAAGACACTGTGGTACAGCTTTAGATGCGCGCGCGCCATCGCCGTGAGGCTGTATTGTGCGTCGACCAAGTCGAACGCTCGCGCCCCACACGCTTCGGCCAAGCCTGGATTGGCCAGCATTTCGGTACAGGTCACCGCGGCTGCGGCGGCGTCGTCGAGCGGAAACAATCGACCCGTTTTGCTGTCATCGACGATGTCATTGTGGCCGGGAATGTCGGTCGCAACGATGGGCAAAGCCCACGCCATGCCTTCCAAGAGCGCAAACGGCAGACCTTCCTCGCGCGACGCCGAAATCATGACATCGGCCTTGCTCAGTCTTTCGCCGACATTCGTGACGGCACCGGCAAAGCGAACGACATCGGTCAGGCCGAGTGACCGTGCCTGGGCCTCGAAACGCGCGCGATCAACACCATCCCCGAGAATGTCGAGCGTCGCGCGCGGATGTGACTCGTGGATCGCTTTCATGGCGTTGATCAGTGTCTCGACGCCTTTGCGCAGGTCCAATCGTCCGACAAACACCAGTGACGGTCCATCCGGATAATTGTTTTGCGCGCGCGCCAATCGCGCTGATCGTGACTCTTCAAGCTCTTCGGCCGAGGGTACGTCAACGCCGTTGGGGATCACTCGGACGTCGGCCTTGTCGATACCAAATTTGTGATAGAGCGAATCGCGTACGGACTCGGAGACAGCGATATTCTTGGCTGCGATCTTGATGCCATGCCGCAACATCTGCCGCCGGATCCAGCCGTATATCGGTCGGCCCTCCCCAGCCGCTTCCATCAGGTTTGTTGAGTGATGCGAGGCGACCATCGGGGGGCCACCCATGCGGTGCGCACGTGCCGCCCAAAACGTCGAGTCCGACATGTGTGCATGAATCAGGTCGACATCGTTCGCGGCGGCGATTTCGTGGACGCGTCGTGGAACCCTCGTCAGTCCGCGCAGCCCGATCACCGGACCAAAATTCAGAAGTGGTATATCCGCGTCGACAAACCGCGATTCGAGTGCGCCGCGTCGTCGCCACGGCAATACGATCGGCTGGCAGCCGAGCCCTTTCAATCCTTTCGACAGGCTCAGAACCGCCACCTGACCGCCGCCGATCTCGATTTCTCGAATGAGGAACAGCACCCGCAACGGTCGGTCGCGATCAGAAATCATCTCTGACCTCCGTGCTCAAGGTCGACGCCGCCCATTATGCGCCCGCGTCAGTCTGTTTTCTTGCGATAAAGCGCATGGCGGCAACAAAACGCCACCGAAGCCGATCAACGGGCCATCGTCGGATCGGATTATTACCGCCACAAAGAGCCATATGCCGCCAACAGATGCGGGACCTCATGCGGCCACGCCAGTTCATTCTCCACCCGCGCACGTCCAAATTCACCCATTGTCCGGCGCCGGTTCGGATCGTCCAATAACTCTAGAATCTTTTCGGCAAAATCGATCGCGTCGTCATGGCGCGCATAAAGCGACGCGTCGCGTGCCGAAAACCGTCCCTCGGTCATGTCGAATTGCACAACCGGCTTGGCCAGTGCCATGTATTCCATGATCTTGTTCATGGTGGATTTGTCGTTGAGGGCGTTGAACGAATCCGGATTGACGCAAACATCTGCAGTGTTCAATACGGCGAGCAGTTCCTCGTCCGGCGCACGGCCGGTGAAATTGACATGATCCTGAAGTTTCAAATCATTTGCCAATGCAATCAGGGCATCAAGCTCAGGCCCCGAGCCGACCAGCGTGAAATGCACATCATCGCGGCCGAGGGTCTTGACGATATGTGCTGCCGCGCTGAGCAAGAGATCGATACCTTCCTGCTGGCCCATCACACCGACATAGCCGACCAGGAAGGTTCGTCCGTGCTTGAGCGTCGGGTCGGGCGGCATGACCCGCATGCGGTCCAGGTTGGGACCAGAGCGCACAACAAACACTTGGTCTGCGCGTTTGCCGCCGCGCGTCGTCGCGATCTTTCTATAGGAATTGTTGGTGGCGATCACGGCGTCGGCTGTCCGAAACGTGCAGCGTTCGAACCAACACAACAGGCGATAAAAGAAATCGCGCCGCGCGAACTTCGCTTCGTAGAGCTCCGGCCCCAAGTCGTGCTGGTCGAATAGAAACTTCTTGCGAAAGAAAAGCTTAAAGAACCCACCGACCAAAAAGATTAGGTCTGGTGGGTTGCAGGCGTGGATGACATCGAATCCACGCCGCCACAACACCACCCAGCTCAGATAGAACTCCCAGAACAAGGCGCTGGTATATTCCAGCAAGTAGCCGCGCGCGCCGCGCGCCTCCAAGGGCAGCGTGTGACGGTAAATGTGAATGCCGTCGATCACTTCGCGCCGCGCCTCGTGACCCTTACCGGTCGGGCAAATGACAGACACGTTATAGCCGGCCTGCTGCAAAGTGGTTGCTTCATGCCAGACCCGCCGATCGAACGGCACGGGCAGATTTTCGACGATGATCAGAACACGGCGTGGGCGCGGCACGGTCGAACGGTCACCAGTTGATGCCATCATACCGGTCTCCCAAATCGCCGCCGTCGGGCACCCGTACCATATCGATCAGGCTTTGATCGGCGTTGAGCCGAGACGCGGCCTGGTGGAAATCCGGGTCATTGTTGCCAATGACAATCACTTTGCCATGCGCGAGCACGTCGTCGATCGAATCGACCATCAAGTTCGAGATATGCGGAATGGTCTCCAGTATGTAGGCCTTGTTAGAGCCGACCAAGCGCGCCAGGCTCACATTCTTGTCATAAAGACGAAGGTCGTAGCCCTTGCCAATCAGCCGTTCGATCAGTTCGACCATCGGGCTTTCGCGCAAATCATCGGTACCGGCCTTGAAACTGAAACCCAATACGCCGATTTCCCGACTACCCGCCGCCATGACCATGCGCACAGCCCGCGCCACCTGTTCTTGATTGCTGGGCATCAAGCTGTTCAACAACGGCAAATTCAGGTCCAATGTGCGACCGGTATAGGTGATTGCACGCACATCTTTCGGCAGGCAAGAACCGCCAAAGGCGAACCCCGGCTTCAGGTAATACGGAGACAGGTTCAGCTTGGTGTCTTGGCAGAATATTTCCATGACGTGGTGGCTGTCGATGTCCAGCGCCTTGCAGATATTGCCGATTTCGTTGCCAAAGCCAACTTTGACCGCATGCCAGGCATTGTCGGCATATTTGATCATTTCCGCCACCTCATGCGGAGTGATGAACACCGGCGCGTCGATGCCATGATAAAGCGCGGCGACGCGCGCGCCGGTTTCTTCATCGCTGGCGCCGATGACCGTCTTGGGCGGGTTTGTGAAATCATAGACGGCCGTGCCTTCGCGCAGAAACTCAGGGTTGTTGGCAACGCCGAAGTCCACTCCGGCGCGTTTGCCGCTATGCGCCTCCAAGGTGGGACGGACCAAATCCCGCATGGTGCCCGGCAAAATCGTCGAACGTACGACAACGACGTGATGGCCTGATTTGTCGCGCAAGGCCTGTCCGATCTCTTCGCACACCTTGCCGACGGCGGCGACGTCAAGGCTGCCGTTCGGACGGCTGGGCGTGCCGACGCAAATAATCGAAACATCCGAATTGGCGACGGCGTCAGCGGCCGACTGGGTGGCGCGCAAGCGGCCGGCCTGACCGGCTTCTTGGACCAGCGTTTCCAAATCCTTCTCGATGATTGGCGCCCGTTGCGCGTTAATCAGGTCGACCTTGGCGGCTTGTGCGTCGACACCGATCACGCTGTGGCCCATGCGCGCAAAACATGCAGCGGAAACGCTGCCGACATAGCCGAGGCCAAAAATACTGATACGGGTTGTGGAGTCGGGCATGGCTCGCTGTGACTTATCGGACGATGGGGTGGGCACCCACGTTCATGGCGGGCGAGAAGAACAGCCTTCCCCTACCTGATTTAACGTAGTCGCTGCCGTCGGCAAGGCGTGAGGCGCCGCACAATGAAACAACTGCGCCGCCGCACTCTGGCGCCATTGCCTTCGTCACGCAAGGGAGCCGGCGCGAAATTGCCGTGTTGGTGGATGAACGCACAGGCCACTTTTGGCTCATCACTTGATTTCGAAGCGTGTTTCCAAGATCGCCGGCGCCACGAGCTGACAGCGGCCACGCAGGGTTGTGGCCGGCTCGCGGTATCCTAGCGCTCCAGAGTACCAGCCCAATGGCGCCGATTCGTCGCCGCGCACGATGTCCCATTGCCAGTGACCATCGACCGTGATGGTCATCAGCGAGCCGGTATCCGCGTCGACCGCCGACCAGGTCGGATGATTGGCGCCGCCGGTGCCCGTGTCGCGCGCGGACAGCACAAGGTGTGGGGCAAAATGAAAGTGTAAGGCGCAGTCATGGGGCACCGTTGCGGCTTGGTTGCCTGGTACACAGTCGATTCGGTCGCGAACGACCAAGCACCTCTGCTCGCTATCTATCTCTACCGTTCGGTCGTGGACAACGCCCAGAGCCATGTACCCGTCGTGGCTGCCGCGTGCCCATTGGCTGCCATCGTCTTCGAGCGCCCATTCGCGCAGCCGGGCCTTGGCGTGACGCAGCCACAAAAACGGACCGCCGATCAACGACTGGTCGTGATCGTCGACCGTGAGCGTGTTGTGGGCGCGCGTGCCGCGGAAATAGGATCGCCAGACCGGGTCTGAATGGTAGGCGAAGGTGCCCGGGTCGACCAACCACCAGGCACCGTCCACGGCCAGGCACAGGCTAAGGGCGTCGGCGTGGCCATGGGCGGCGATCGACGGGTAGCCGAGGGGGCCAGCGTCAAACACGAGGTGAAACTTCGGATCGCCGAGCACCGCATAGCCGCCCTCAGGAAAGATCCGCGGATATGTGACGTCGGCCGATGCCGACCCGCCATCGCGGTTGGCGCCTGCGGGGACCGCCATGCGATACCAGTACGCTTTTTCGCCAATTGCCCGCGCATCGTCAGGTGGGTCGTCGCCGAACACGGCGTCGACCGCTTCCAAGACTTGGCCGTACGGATCCGTCGGCCAACGTGCATCGAACCGGGTGACGAAGCCGTCGTCGGCGTCGCCAATCTGCGGTGGCGTACCTCCAGGTGGGGCGATTGCGCGCAGGAATGCTGCCATTGCCAATATGCGATTGCGGAACGCGGCCGAGAAGGGTCTCGCGCAGGATTCACCGACGATCCAGGCGACCAAGAAATACTCTAAGACCCACAGATGATAATACGCCGCTTGCTCTTTGTTGACGCCGTCGGCAAAGACTTGAGCCGCGGCTTCGCGTTCCAATTCGCGTTGCGCGCGCCGCGCCCAGCGCGCGCCCCAGGCACCCATATCGAAGGTGCAGGTGGCTACCCAAATACCGGTTAGCTCGCCGATGAGGTGGTTGTTTGCCGATGAATGTCGAGACAAAAAGCGGCTGATAAAATGCGTTTGTTGGTAAATCGCCGTTCCAAAACGCTGTTGATTGCGCATCGCCGGAAATATGCCGTCGGTGCCGTCGCGAACCGCGATCAACGCTTGGATGAATGACCAAGCAATCAGTCGCAATGCCGGTTCCAAAGCGCTGCACCAATGCACGCCGAGGCCATAGGGATTGGCCAGGCACCAGCCATCGATCTGTTCGGCGACCGCGTCGCGGTAACGGGAGTCACCGCTATGGGCATAGGCGGCGGCCAGCGGTATCAAATGCTGATGGCGGCCCAGCTCCCACAGCACCTTGATGTCGCCGACCAGCCGGTCATCGCGATAGTTGATGGTCTTGCCAAAGCTCAGAGGCGCGCGCAGACCGGTTTTCGGATCGCGGTGCCAGTCTACCGGATGACCGACTTCAAGTGGCGCGTTGCCGAAAAAATCAATCCGCCCGGCAGCGATATCCGCGAGGCCCGGCGCATCAATTGTATAGGCGGCCAACCTCTTGGCCTGCCACCCGTTCGGCGGATCGAACATGGACTGGCCAGGTTGGACAGGTCGCGATGGTCGCGGTTGTCGTTCAAGCCCGACCATGGTTTGTTCCACGCGCTGATCAACGGCGCGCCACAGTCGGTGCACGACTTCGCCCGCGCTCATTGCGCGCAGGCGGTTCAATTTCCAAGAAAGTCCGCTCAACCGACCAGATACTGACGATGCCATAATTCCAACGTGAGCAGGCTCCACAACAGTTTTTCGTGGTTCTGACGTCCGTCGACATGCGCGCGCAGGATGTTGTTGAGCGCATCGGAATCATAGAATGCACGGGTTTTCGACTCGGCACCGGTCAGGTGGTCGTACAGATAATCGCGCATGGTGCCACGGAACCATTCATTGACGGGCACGCGGAAGCCAACTTTTGGTCGCTCGAGTATGGCAGCCGGCAAGATCTGTTTCATGGTCTGACGAAACAGCCATTTGGTCTGCATTCCGCGGACTCGGAAATGATCGGGTAGAGTCGAAAGATAGCCCGCGATTTCGTGATCGACGAATGGCATTCGTGCTTCCAACGATGCTGCCATCGTCACGCGGTCGCCGCGCTCAAGCAGATTGTCCGGTAGCCAGCTGGTCTGATCGAAATAGAGAATTTTGCGTAGCGGACTGCTCGTACAGGGCGGCGACAAGTGCCAAGGCTGTTCTGCCGATTCGACTGGCGGCGCGAAGGCCGTCAGGTGCGCACGCGCGTGCGGTGTCAGAGCGCCAAACCAGCGCGGCATGCGGGCGGTCCAATCATCCAAACCAAGGTTGGTCGCGGCAGTCTTGGCGCGACGAAAGCGATAGGGCAGGGCCTGTACCAAGGGTTCGACCAGATGACGGCGCAGACCACCCGGGATGAGCTGATACCAGGGGGTGAAACGTTCGTAGACATGTTTGGGGTAGCCGCCGAAAAACTCATCGCCGCCTTCGCCGGTCAAAACCATCTTGACCGTGCGGCGCGCTTCCTTGGAAAGCAGGAAGATCGGAATATCCGACGGCTCGGCGACCGGCGCGTCGCGGTGCCAGATCATGCGCGGCAAGTCGTCCATGAGATGATCGGACGACACCACCAGTTCGTGGTGGTCGGTTTTGAACAGCTCCGCCGCCATGCGCGCATAAGCTAACTCACTATAAGCGGCTTCGGAGAAACCCACAGAATAGGTTTTGATGGGCAGGCTGCTGTGGCGGCTCATCAACGCGACCACGGCCGACGAATCGATGCCGCCGGATAGAAATGCGCCAAACGGCACATCGCTGACCATGCGCGCTTGTACCGAATCCTCGATCAACGCCGACATCTTGGCGATCGGCGACGGATCCACCGCGGACCGATCATACGGCGCCCGGTCAGGTGGCGTGTAGTAGCGGTTGTCAGGCCCCAACCGACCATTTTCCCAAATCCGCCAGCAACCCGGCGCGAGCTTGGTGATTCCTTTGAACATGGTGCGCGGACCAGGCACATAGCGGTAGGCGAGATAGTCCCAGACCGCGTCCATATCGACGCGCGCAGTCACCACCGACAAAGTCAGCAGCGCTTTAATTTCTGATCCAAAGGCCAGCTGGTCGTCGCTTGCAAAAACAAACAAAGGTTTTTTGCCAAAGCGATCGCGGGCCAAAAAAAGCCGCTGCCTTTTTGCATCCCAAATTGCGAAGGCGAACATGCCACGCAGGCGCTGGACACACGCCTCACCGAATTCCTCGTAGGCGTGAACGATGGTCTCCGTATCTGACGCGGTTTTGAACCGATGGCCACGCGTGATTAGCTCATCACGCAACGCTTTGAAATTGTAGATCTCGCCATTGAAGATGATGTGGATTGTGCCGTCCTCGTTGGTCATCGGCTGCTGGCCGGTGTCCAGATCGATGATCGACAGACGCCGATGGCCCAAGGCGACGACCCGTCGACCATCGGCGGTGCGGGTCACAAAAGTACTGCTGTCGTCCGGGCCACGATGGGCGATAGCATCGGCCATGGCCGTAACGGCGGCCTGAGCGCCGTGTGGGCCACCGGCAGCGTCGCCGTGCATAATGAAGCCCGCGATCCCACACATGGGCTAGGCCGCCCCCAGAGGCCGAACATGGCCGCCCATCGCCGAATTGGCGTGCTTCATTGGGCGGATAACCCGCCCGCCATTGCGGTGGCCTGGTTGACCAACGCCTCGACGGTGGGCAGCAGACCGGTGGTCATCATCTGGTGAGCCTGGGCATTGGGGTGACCGTCTTTCGGCACGCGCAGGCTTTGCTCGGAAGCGCGGTCGCCGGCTGGATGGACCTCGATAAATGCAAGCTCAGGAAACTCGGCGCGCATAATTTGGGCGAGCGTCTGGGTCATGGGGCTGGCCGAAAGGTCGAGACAGGCCACCAAATGGGGCCGGTCACCGACTATGTCGCGAAATTTGGCGATTGTTTGGCGAAACGTTTGAAGACGTGGATCGTCGTCGGAAACCTCTGGTGCACGCCCGACCTGGGCGCGGGCGCCAACATAGCGAAACCGCCGCAGATGTGTCTCCTTGCCGACGATGGCCAGATGCGATTTGCGCAGACCGGCGCGAAAAACGTCCATGGCCCAAGACGGCGGACCAAATGTGGTTTTGGTCAAATAGCCGAATCGGTCGACGCGATTGTTCGCCCGCTCAGGATTAAGGTCATGGGAGATGAACGCCAGCAACACGATATCGGCGTCGATCTCTGGCAAACGGTCCTGCAGATGGGCCACTTCCATGGGCAGGGAGTGACCCGGCACGCCAAAGTTGAGCACCGCGATATTGTGGCCAGCATCCCCCAAGGCATACTCAAGCTGTGCCGGGAATCCTTCTTCGGCCGCGATTGATTGGCCGAAAGTGACCGAATCACCAAATACAGCGATCGTCGTTCTGGGCGCCGTCGGGTCTATCGTGGCCGCATATGGCGTGTGCAGACGATTGCCGAACGGCCCCGTTTCCGTCCAGGTGGGACCCTTGAGCCGGCCTTGATAGTTCGACTTGAGGACCCAATAGCTGTCTTGGCCGGCGGCCTCGAAGGCGGCTTCTGTGTACAAATGATCGGCCAAGCCAAGGACCCGGACGGCGACCTCCAACAAGGCAAATGTGACGATGGCGATGATCGCCGCCGACCGCAAAAACGAAAAAATCCTTCTAAATGCGGACTTTCCTGAGGTCTTGCCGTCGTTCATAAAGTTCCCCTGATCGACCCGGCCCGCGATCAAACATGGCCGTGCCAGTTTCGGCTATATAATGTGGTGTGCCGCCGTCATTGAATCCCGCCGCGCCCCGCGCATTTTTTCGCGGGCAGAAATCGTGGCACCGTCTGACCATGTCGGTCGCGCGCCGTCATTCCCTGCCGCTGGAAAAGGCGGGCATTCGCGGGATGCGTGATACATTAATGCATGATTGCATAACATCCCGTTGACGATGATCGCAGCGGCAGAGAAATCGGAACAAAACCCGCCATCGGTCAATGCTGAGAAATTTTAGCCTTAAGATCGATATTGAATGGGTCTTCGCTTTTGTGATGGCCACCGGCTTCGCCTATTTTGTGGGCACCGGATTTTGGCTTGGCGCGGCTGGCATCATGGCGATCATGGTGTCGATCTGGCTGGGGCTCACGCAGCAATATATGCTGACCGTCGTGTGGTTGGTCGGAATGCCGACGATCTTCGTCATGGCCAACAACGTTATGAGTAGCATTCCGATCTTGAATGCAGACCGGGCGCTGTTTTTCGTCTTGCTCGGTTTCTTGATTGCCCATGCCCTGGTGCGCTCGAACATGGTCGCGGGGGGCGGCACGCTTGGCGCCGCACTTGGCATCTATTTGTTTTATGTCCTCGTGTCCTGGTCATTCACCTTGCCGGACCGCGCCTGGAGCGATGTCTATCGCGACATCGCGTTTCTGCTTGACCGTTTCCTGATGCCGACCGTGGCTTATCTCATGGCTCGGTTTTTGCCGTGGGAACGTGAGCGCCTGACGACTTTTCTTTGGATCGTGGTCGCCTGGATGGGCTCATATCTGATTATTACGGGCTTGCTGCAATATGCCTTGGGCTGGACGTTCTTCATGCCGGCGGGGCCCGAACGGCTGTTTCCCGATCGCGTAACCGGTCCGTTCGTCAACTCCACCTATTACGGCATGGCGGTCGCCATGGTGATGCTGATGGCTCTGTTCTTGGCCTTGCACACCAAGGCACTTGGCTGGCGGTCGGTGTTGTTGGCGTTCGTTGGCGCTCTCTTGCTGATGGTGTTGTTGAGCAAGTCGCGCTCTGTTTGGCTGGCCGCACCGATTGTCCTGGCGTATCTGTTTTTGCGGGTGCAGCGCACGCGTCCGATGATCACGTTTGCGGCCGTTGCGGTCGCCGCTGTCGCGCCGGTCGCACTGCCGCTAATTGTTGATTTCGGCGATCTCGCAACCCGACTTGGGTCTTTGGGGCCGATCTACAATCGCCTGACCTTGTGGGGCACGGCGGTGAACATGATCATCGACAAGCCAATTTTCGGCTTTGGATTCGGTTGGGCCACATTCGGGCAATATAAGGCAGATTTCTATGCCAGTGTGGCCGGCGTTCCGGCCCAATATGCGGCGATTCCCAAGATCCCGCACAATGAATATTTGAATGTTGGCGTCATGTTGGGTTTGGTCGGCTTGGTGCTTTATTTCGTTTGCCTATCCCGGGCCTGGCGGGTCTTGACGGCGGTTCGGCAATCATGGGCGCATGAGGACTCGTTCGTGTCCGACTTGGCCGTGTTTGTACAAAGCTGTCTTCTGTTGGTCTTGGTCGGCGTGGTTTTCATTGACTTGGCTGAATCCTCGTCGGTCATCGTAATTTTCTTGTTCTTCTTGATCGGCATCGTGACCCGGTTTCATGACATCGTGAAACCGACAACAGCGCCGGCGCCCGAGCCATCGCGCGCACGTTCGCTGATCCTGCGCACGCCAGCGACTGCCACGCCCCGGACCGCAAAAGGCACGCCGACGCGCCCGGCACTCAGTCGCGCGCGGCCACGCGGCTAGCGCCTAGGGTGTCGTAGCTGCTTCGCCGTCGCTGGCTACGTGGGTCATGGCCTGATCTTCCACCAATATCCGGGTGACTTCATCGCCGATCATCCGATGAGCTCGCGCCGAAATATGGCGATGGCCGTGTGCAACATGGACTTGGTCCGGAGCGACCTGGTCAGAGGCAAACAAAATCGTGCTGTCGATGAACGCATCGCTGTTGTCTTGCAAGGTCTGACGTATGTCGGCGGCAGCCGATGGCCGAATGCCGCCGTCGCGAGACACACTTGGGATATCGACGATGATCAAAAAAATGCCCTGTTGCTTCGTGAATGCATAGAGCCTCTCAAAAAGGGCGTGGCCGAGTGCAACTTCATAATTGTCGACCTCGCCGGTGGCGACGGCGTACTCCGTGGTCAGTTTTGCGCGTTCTTTGCTCAGCAAAGCCGCTTTGGCCAATTGCCATAGCGAGTTGAACCCAAATGAATACAGATATGAATTCTCACTCAGCCATCTGAGCACGGCAAACTGGTTGATCGCGTCCATGATCGCCACGCCGGGTATGTGGCTTTTCTTGACGACCACAAGCTCGTCATCTTCCAGGCGAAAGATCCCAGCCTTGGTGTTGTCGCTCAGATCGTTGGCATAGAAGCCGACAACCACGACATCAGGCCGATAGCGCACGCCTTCCTGTTCCAAGAGCACCAGCTGTTCGGCCGTGCTGAAGCCTGATACGCCGGCGTTGATCACCTCGGCGTTTATGCCGGAGTGGTTCAAATTCGTCGCGATCACCTCAGAGAACGTTTCGTTTTGGTGAACCTCCGCGCCGGCGGTTTGCGAATCGCCGAGACTCAGCACGCGAAAGACACCGTTCGGCTTGTCATAGGAAAAATCCTTGGTGCTGCGAAACCCTTGGGCATTGATGTCATAGCGCCACGCCCCATCGACGCTGGTGTGCCAAAATGTCGCGTCGGGCCGGTAGCGGCGCAGCGTGAAGTCGCCATAGGTTGCCGAGGTGTGATAGCGCGGATACATCAAGATCTGGTCTTTCATGAACAGCCGCAGGCAGGCTTCGCCGAGCAGACAAGCGACCAAAATCGATATGGCGACCAACGCAAATGACGATAGAAAAGCTCTCATAAACGATTGCGTCCTTATTGCTGCAGGGTCGGTGCTTGTCCGCTGTTTTGGCTACGCCCCGATATGCGATGGCCGGAACATGTTGAAGCTATATACGAGCGCAAGAATCGGCGATCAACGTTCGGATGGCTGGCCGAGGCAACGATCCTGCACGAGCCAATGATTCGGCGTCCTTCAGTTCGAGCAAATACAATAATAACCGTTTAAAGATCTCAGATTAGCTTGCTCCGGACAGGCGAGAGGGGCCCGCAAGGTGCCTGCCGGCGTATCCATGTACCGTGGGGGTTCGGCTGTGCCAACGTCTCCGACTTGTCGCCGTGTTTGCGCATTTGATCTCGGGCCGATATGGCCGGCCGCGGCCTGCGCCGCCCCTCGGGTCGCATTCGGCGCCTTCGATGGCCTTCTAGCCTATTGCTTTTCAACGAGATTCTTGGCGGCGGGACACGGGCTGGCAGTTGATCCGGAAATGTGCACACGGGTCGGCGGCATGACAAGGAAGCTACAGGTGTCATCAAAGTTCAGCCTCGGTTCACGGTCAGCTTGGAATGATTCGCATGCGGAACTAAAATCCGAGACGAATTCCCGATCACTACTGCCGATCAAAGTTTCCTGGGCTTTGTGGTCGTGGCAAAGGGATCGACCTAAATCGATCGTAAGGGGCAGACCCCCTGAGGATAATTCGGAGTGTCGTCGGCGCCGCAGAGGGTCGTGCGCCGTCGTCGCGCGTCGATCGGATGAGGGTCGGAGTCGCCGGCGTTGACGGCGCGCAACGATGCTTGAAGGGCATGTGGGCGAGGACAATGGGCGCAAAAAAGGATACCGGTACACACGAACGATTGCAGCGATCGGAAGTCGTTCAAGGTTCGTCGGATCGATCGTTTGGGATCGTCTTCGCGGTCGTATTTGGCATTATCGCCATTTGGCCGTTGCTCCACGAGGGTGGTCTGCGCTGGTGGTCTTTGATCATCGGGTTGGGTTTCCTGGCCGTGTCATTCGTGCGCCCAACGTTGCTTGCGCCACTCAACTACATTTGGACCAAATTCGGCTTGCTGCTTCACCGCATCGTCAACCCGCTGATTATGGGTATTCTGTTCTTTATCGTCGTGACCCCGATCGGACTTGTGATGCGACTCGGCGGCAAAGATCTGCTGCGACTCCGATTTGAGCCAAATCAACAGTCCTATTGGATTGAGCGTGAACCACCCGGACCAGCGCCGGACTCTATGAAACATCAGTTCTGAGGCTGAAATGGACTTCTTGAAAGAGCTTTGGCAGTTCATGCGTGTGCGCAAGAAGTTTTGGCTGATGCCAATTCTTTTGATGATGCTGCTTCTTGGCGGATTGGTGGTGCTGACTCAAGGCAGTGCCGTGGCGCCGTTCATCTACACAATCTTTTAGTTTAGGCGGCTCCGATGCGCATTTTGGGTCTTTCGGCCTTCTATCACGACAGTGCCGCGGCGCTGGTGGATGAAACTGGGATTGTCGCGGCGGCGCAGGAAGAGCGCTTTACCCGGGTCAAGCACGACTCGGGCTTTCCCAGCCATGCCATCGAATATTGTTTGAAAGAAGCGGGTATCGGCCTGGGCGATGTCGACTTCGTGGCATTCTACGATAAGCCGTTTTTGAAGTTCGAACGACTGCTTGAGACGTACCTGGCATTCGCGCCACGGGGCTTCAAATCGTTCCGCATGGCGATCCCGGTTTGGCTCAAGGAGAAGCTGTTTCAGAAGAAGCTGCTCAAGGACGAACTCAAGCAATACGCGCCCGACTATGACTGGGAGAAGCGCCTGGTGTTCGCCGAGCATCACCAGAGCCATGCTGCCAGCGCGTTTTATGCCTCACCGTTTGAGTCTGCTGTCGTGTTGACAATGGATGGTGTTGGCGAATGGGCGACGACGTCGGTTGGCATGGGCTATGGCGGCGGTTTGGAGATGGCGAAGGAGATCCATTTCCCCCATTCCATCGGGCTACTCTATTCGGCGTTCACCTACTACACCGGCTTCAAGGTGAACTCGGGCGAGTACAAAGTCATGGGATTGGCTCCCTATGGCGAACCGAAATACAAGCAGCTGATTCTGGATAATCTGGTTGACCTGAAAAAAGACGGCACATTCCGCCTGGACCTGGACTATTTCGACTACTGCACCGGCCTTCGCATGACCAACGACAAGTTCGACGCGCTGTTTGGCGCGCCGGCGCGACAACCGGAACAGCGGCTGACCCAGCGCGAGATGGACCTGGCGGCGTCGATCCAAGCGGTGACCGAAGAGATCGTCCTGCGATTGACACGGTCTTTGGCGGACGAGACCGGCTCGAGGAACCTGTGTTTGGCCGGCGGTGTGGCACTGAACTGTGTTGCCAATGGCAAGGTGCTGCGTGACGGTAGGTTTGAGCATATGTGGATTCAACCGGCGGCCGGCGACGCGGGCGGCGCGTTGGGGGCGGCCTTGGCCGCGTATCACCTGTACCAAGGAAAGCCACGGCACATCAACGGCGCCATGGACGCGATGAGCGGCAGTTATCTGGGGCCGGCCTTTGCCCAAGACGATATCGAGGGACGCTTAACCGCGGTCGGTGCCAAATTCGAAACGCTCAGCGACGATGATCTGGTCAATGCAGTGGCCGATGCTTTGGTCGACGAAAAGGCGGTCGGTTGGTTCCAAGGCCGCATGGAGTTTGGGCCGCGCGCCTTGGGTGGTCGTTCCATACTGGGCGATCCGCGTTCGCCGACAATGCAGAAAACGCTCAACCTGAAGGTCAAGTATCGCGAGAGCTTTCGACCCTTTGCGCCATCGGTGTTGGCCGGCGACGTGTCGTCTTGGTTCGAACTGGACAGTGAAAGCCCGTACATGCTGCAGGTCGCCGATGTTGCCAAGGAGCGGCGGCGCGAGATGACCAATGAGGAACATGCCTTGTTCGGGATCGAAAAGCTAAACGTTGCCCGGTCAGAAATTCCGGCCGTGACCCACGTCGACTATTCGGCCCGAATTCAGACTGTCCACGAAGAAACCAATCCGCGTTACCACGCCTTACTCGAGGCATTCAAGGCGCGCACCGGTTGCCCGATCTTGGTCAATACGTCGTTTAATGTTCGCGGCGAGCCGATCGTCTGCACGCCCGAAGATGCTTTCCGTTGCTTCATGGGCACGGAGATCGAACGTCTCGCGGTCGGCAATTGTCTGCTGAAAAAGGAAGATCAGGATCCTTCGTTGAAGCTCGACTATAAGGATGCGTTTGAGCTTGACTGACCGACCGAGAATAGAGCCGCATCGCCACCGGCGGCGGATAGTACGGTCGCACCTGGCAAGCAACCGCGTGCACGCGATAAGGTTTGAGCAGTGGACGGAGATATCGGGCGCCAATGTCGGCCTTAAAGGTCGAACCGGCGTTGCCGTTGGCGTGCGCGAAAAATGGTTATGGGTCGCGGATTCGGCTGCTTCGCCCAAGTTACAACTGTGCTGGCGGAGTTTGGCGAACTACGGCCACAAAGTCGGAATACGGACAATATCTGGATTGGCCGGAAACGTTGCGATGCGAGGGAACTGACAAGTCTTCGTTTCGACGAGGGCGGAGTCCGGAGACAAGCCGAAACAGCGAGCTGAACAAAGGTACAGGCAGATGACCGCGAATGTCTTCGACTGTGTGATTCTCGGTGATGAATCACTGCTCATCGGGTGCGGTGATATCTTGCGTGAACGCGGCCATCGGATCCGCGCGATTATGTCGGCCAATCCGCAAATCGCCACCTGGGCAAAAAGCAACGATATAACGTGCGTGTCGGATTTAGAGAGCTTGCGCGCTTCGATGGCCGAGGGCGCGATCGACTATTTGTTCAGCATCACCTATTTGTCGATTGTTCCGACGGATCTCTTGGCGGCGGCGCGGCATGGCGCGATCAATTTTCACGATGGGCGCTTGCCGGACTATGCGGGCCTCAATACACCGGTTTGGGCGCTGCTCAATGACGAGCGAGATTACGGCATCACCTGGCACTTGATGGCCGAAAAAGTCGACCAAGGCGATATTTTGATGCGTGTCCCGGTGGCGATCCAGGACCACGATACGGCCCTGAGTCTCAACACCAAATGTTACGAAGCGGCGCTGCAATCATTTCCCGTTCTTCTGGATGCGCTGGAGAGCGAGAACGTTGCGCGCAGCCCGCAGAATCCGAGCGCGATTCGCTACTTCGGCAAATACAAAAAGCCGGATGCGGCCTGCGCCATACGCTGGGATCAAGATGCGGCTGCGATCACACGTTTGGTGCGCGCCCTGGAATTTGGCGCGTATCGCAATCCGGTGGGCGCGGCCAAACTGTTGCTTGGCGACACGGCAGTTATCGTCCACGAGGCCGACAACGTGGGGACAGCGGCACAACACGCGGCCGGCGAGGTTGTTGGGATCAGCGAAGAGACAATCACCGTGGCTGCCGGACAGGGCGCCGTTGCGCTGCGCCGTCTCAGCCAATTGTCAGGGGCCAGTTGCACGATATCCGACATTGTCGCACATCATGACCTCAAGGTCGGTGATCGACTGACAGTGATTGACGACGCCAGCGCCCAAAGCCTGGGCGCGCGGCAGAGCGATGTCGCCAAGCACGAGGACTACTGGGTCCGACGTTTGGCGAACCTGGATGGGGTCAGATTGCCCGGACATGGGGGGGGCGCATCCGCACCGACTCAGCCAAGCATGCACGCCGAGCCGTTTGTCGTGCCCTCTGATGCCCAATCCTTGCTGGGCGGCGACCCGCTCGCGTTTATGGTCGCCTTGGGTGCGTTCGTGGCACGAATGGATGGCAAGACAAGCTTCGACGTTGCATACCGCGATGGCGCCCTGCGGGCATTGGTCCCGGTCGATGATCCGATTTTTTCACGCTTCGTGCCACTGCGGTTTGAGATTGATTTGGCAACGCCGTTCGCCGACCAACGTGCGCAGCTGTCTGCGGCCATCCAAGAACTGACCAAACGCAAGACATTTCTGATTGATGCGAAGGCGCGGCACCCGGCGGTGGCGCAGGCGACGGCTAACGGCGCGCCGGTTTTGCCGGTCCGAATTAACGTCGGTGGCATAACCGAGCCAGCCAACGCGGGCGGCCTAACGATCGCAATTGATGACGCCGCGACAGAATGTATCTGGCACTACGATTCCGCTGCCGTCAGTGCGTCCGCCGTGCACGCGGCCCAAACGCGCTTCGCCGCTTTCTTGGAAAATCTGTCGCGCATGTCGACCGCGTCGCTCGCTGATGTGCCGATGTTGAGCGCGGACGAACAGCAGACCATGCTGCGCGACTGGAACGACACCGTGCGCGATTATCCGCGCGACCGTTGCGTCCATCAGCTGTTTGCGCAACGCGCGGCGCAAACGCCCGACGCGGTTGCCTTGGTGTTCGAAAATCAATCGCTCACCTATGGCGCGCTCAACGCACGGGCCAACCGAGTCGCGCACCAATTGCGTGATATGGGCATTGGGCCCGACAAACTGGTCGGCGTCGCGGTGGAGCGCTCGATCGATTTGATGGTTGCTGTTTTGGGTGTCTTGAAGGCGGGCGGCGCCTATGTGCCGATCGATCCGTCGTATCCGCACGAACGCGTTCGGCTCATGCTCGAGGATTCGAATGTGCCGGTCCTGCTCACGCAACGACATTTGATGGTGGATCTGCCGGATCATGCGGGCCGGGTTTTGTGCGTTGACGCGGACGGCGTGCAAGCTGACGCGGCCGGCGACCATGATCCGGACGTTGCCGTTCAACCCGACAATCTCGCCTACGTCATTTACACGTCTGGTTCCACGGGACGACCCAAAGGGGTCATGGTCGAACATCGCAACGTGGTCAATTTCTTTGCCGGCATGGACGACTGCATTGCACACGATCCGCCTGGCGTGTGGTTGGCGGTGACCAGCCTATCGTTCGATATTTCGGTGTTGGAGCTGTTTTGGACCCTGGCGCGCGGCTTCAAGATTGTCCTCCACGGCGATACGCCGCAGCGTAAAGTGGCCGCGGCGACAAGCGGCGCGGCACGAAAGCGACCGGTGAACTTCAGCTTGTTTTATTTTGCCAGCGATCAGCAGGGCCAGGGTTCAGAGCGGTATCGATTGCTAATGGATGGCGCCAAGTTTGCCGATGAGCATGGCTTTGAAGCGGTCTGGACCCCGGAGCGCCATTTCCACGATTTCGGCGGCTTGTATCCGAATCCGTCGGTGGCCGGTGCAGCCATCGCCGCGATCACCAAGAACGTTGGCATTCGGTCAGGCAGTTGTGTTTTGCCCTTGCACCATCCGATTCGTGTCGCCGAAGAATGGAGCCTGGTCGACAATCTGTCCGACGGCCGCGTCGGAATCGGCATTGCATCTGGTTGGCAACCTAATGATTTTGTCTTGCGTCCGCAAAATCATGCCAAGGCCAAGGACATCATGTTCCATTCCTTGGAACAAGTGCAGAGGCTGTGGGCCGGCGAAAGCGTCACGTTTCCGGGGCCGAAAGGTGATGTCGATGTCGCGATAATGCCAAAGCCGGTCCAAGATTCGTTGCCGGTTTGGATCACCACCGCCGGAAATCCCGAGACCTATCGGCAGGCCGCACAGGCCAAGAGTTTCGTTTTGACGCATCTTCTTGGCCAAAGTCTCGATCAGGTCGCGGAAAAGATCGAGATCTATCGGCAAGCGTGGCGAGAAGCGGGGCACGAAGGCGAAGGCCACGTCACTTTGATGCTGCACACGTTCGTCGGCGACGATCCCAGCTTCGTCAAGGATATCGTCCGCGAACCGATGAAACGCTATCTGTCGACCGCGATGAGCCTGGTCAAGGCCGCCGCGTGGAACTTTCCGACTTTGCAGAAGAAGTTCGTCGAGAAGTCCGGCGACGAGCTAGACGCCTATTTTGCCAACGCCTCCGAATCCGATCTGGATGCGCTGCTGGAGTTCGCGTTCGACCGCTATTACGAGCAGAGCGGCCTGTTCGGAACGCCGGAGCATTGTATCGAAATCGCCGAACGTGTTCGCGCGATCGGCGTCGACGAGGTTGCGTGTTTGATCGATTTCGGTGTGCCGACCGATATCGTTCTTGAACATCTCCCGCACCTTAACAAGGTTCGGCAGGCGATCGTGGCAGCCAATGATGATGGCGACACAGACGATCATTCGATCGCCGCCTTGATTGCGCGTCACGGTGTCACGCACCTGCAATGCACGCCCTCGATGGCGAGTATGCTGTTGGCGGACACGGCGACCCGCGACGGGCTTCGCTCCGTCAAGCAGATGTTTGTCGGTGGCGAGGCCTTCCCGACACCGTTGGCCGAGGATTTGCGCGCGGCCGTCGGTGGCGACGTGACCAACATGTATGGCCCCACCGAAACAACGATTTGGTCATCGGTGCACAAGGTCGATGACACGTCCGCGGCAATCCCCATTGGGCGTCCGATTGCCAACACGCAGCTCTATGTATTGGATGAGTCCCAGCACCCGGTACCAGTAGACGTGGTTGGTGAACTATATATCGGCGGCGACGGCGTCGTGCGCGGCTATAAGGACCGGCCGGACTTGACCGCCGAGCGCTTTGTCGACATCAGTGTCGTGCCGGGTGAGACGCCCCGTCGCTTGTATCGCACCGGTGATTTGGTGCGCTATCGCGAAGACGGCGTCATTGATTTCCTCGGTCGGGCGGATCACCAGGTCAAGGTTCGCGGCTATCGAATCGAGTTGGGCGAAATCGAGTCGGTGCTGGGTCGTCATCCCGCAGTGCGATCGGCGGTCGTCGTCGCCCGAGACGATGATGCCGGCGGACGTGGTTTGGTAGGTTATTATGTCCCGGACACGGGTTGGTCGCCAACCGTGCAAGAACTGCGCGATTTCACCGCGGCGCGATTGCCGGAATTCATGGTGCCGTCGTTGTTTGTTGAACTTGATGCGTTTCCGCTGACTCCCAACGGCAAGGTTGATCGGAAAGCCCTGCCAGATCCGATGGATAGCCGGCCACGGCCAGCATCGGTCGCCGACTATGAACCGCCCGTGGGCGAAATGGAAAGCGATATCGCGGAAATTCTGTGCGAGGTACTTGGCGTCGAGAAGATGGGACGGCAGGACAGCTTCTTCGACCTTGGCGGTCATTCACTGTCTGCGGTTCGAGTCGCGTTCCAGATGCGCCAGCAATTCGGGGTCGATTTTCCGCTTCAAACACTCTTCGAAGCGCCCACTGTTGCGGCACTGGCGGAGCGTGTTGAAACCATGGTACTTGAGCAAGCCGATAGCGATGAGCTTGAGAGTCTCTTGGCAGAAATGGAAGATACCTCAGACGCCATCGCGGTCGGCAACGACTAAACGCACAAACGACAGGTGAGGTTGCGGAGCGTGCGGGAAAATAGAGACCGGCTATCGCGTTTGTCGCGTGAAGAGCGGGCGCGCTTGGTTATGCGCCTCAAAAAACGATCGGCCGCGGATGAGCCTGATCATATCCAACCGGATCCCGAGAACCGCTACGCGCCGTTCCCGCTGACCGATTTGCAGCAAGCTTATTGGATTGGGCGTAGTGGCTCTTTCCAGATGGGCCAAGTCGCCAGTCACAGCTATTTGGAGGTTGAGGGCGAATACGATCTGCCGGCCTTGGAGGCGGCGCTGCAAAAGGTGATCGCCCGGCATGAGAGCTTGCGCACGATTGTTCAACCGAACGGTCAGCAGCGGGTTCTGGAAGAAACGCCGCTTTATAAAATCGAAACCACCGATGTTGGCGCTCTGACGCCGGACGCGGCGCAGGCCGCGATGGACGCGTTGCGCCGTCGTATGTCGCATCAGGTCCGGCCCAGCGACCAATGGCCGGTTTTCGAGATCCATGCCGCACTACTGGGCGGCCGGCGCGCACGTCTCTATGTCAGCCTCGACGCGCTTCTGATTGATGGCTGGAGTATCGCCGTGTTGTTCCGCGAGTGGGCGCAGGCGTACCGAGAGCCGGATAAGGCATTGCCGGACATCGATCTGACGTTTCGCGACTATGTTCTGGCGGAACGTGCTTTGGAAGAGACGGCGAAGTTTGAACGTGACCAAGCTTATTGGTTGGCGCGCATCGACGATTTGCCCAATGGGCCGGATTTGCCACTGGCCAAGCCGCCGTCCGAATTGGCCGAGGCACGGTTTGTTCGACGTCACGCCCGCCTTGAGGCGGAACAATGGACCCAATTGCGAGCGCGGGCGAAGGCACATGGTCTGACGCCGACAGGGATTCTGCTGGCGGCTTATGCCGACGTGGTGGCGTTGTGGTCGCAGAACGAGCGGTTTTTGATCAACGTGCCGCAGTTTAATCGCGCCCCCTTGCACCCACATGTAAACGACGTCATCGGTGAGGCCGCGTCGTTCAGCGTTGTCGCCGTGGATATGACCGGCAATGACGGATTTAGTGACCGCGCACAACGATTGCAGCGGCAAATGTGGGAAGACCTTGACCACAGCGGATTCAGCGGCGTCAAAGTCCTGCGCGAGGTCGCGCGGTCACGGGGCCAGACCTCGGGGTCATTGGCGCCGGTGATTTTTACCGCGGCGCCACAAGACGATGACGGCAAAGACGGCTACGCGACTTTGGTTGCACGCGAAATCGGTGAGGTGGTGTTTTCCGTCAACCAGACCTCTCAAGTTTGGATCGATAACCATATCTCCGAGCAAGATGGTGGCCTGATTTGCGATTGGGATTCGGTCGACGAGCTGTTCCCACCGAATCTGTCCGCGGACATGCTTGGCGTCTATTTCGATCTGCTGAACCGCTTGGCGCGCGACGACGCGGTGTGGGAGATGGATTGGCCAAGCATCGCTGCGACCTTGATGCCGGCTGATCAACGCGAGCGCCGCGACAGTGTGAATGACACCGCCCAGCCGGTGCCCGATCACTTGATGCAGGACCTGTTCGCCGCCCAAGTCAGTGCACATGCGGATAAGCCAGTGGTGATCGCTCGCGACCGCACCTTGCGCTACGGCGAGCTTGATCAATTGGCCAACCGGTGGGCGCGACGCTTGCGTGATATGGGTGTTGCACCGGGCGATCGCGTGGCGATTGTCATGGAAAAAGGCTGGGAGCAGTTTGTCGCGGCTTTCGCTGCGCTCAAAGCCGGTGGCGCGTATGTGCCGATCGATTCCGAGCAACCTGTCGAGCGACTGACCTATATGATCGAGAACTGTGGCGCGGCCTGCATTCTCAGTCAATCGTGGGTTGACGCACGACTGACTTGGCCGGACGGGGCCCGGATCCTGTTAGTCGACAAAGAGTCGGTCGATGATTGGGACGCAACGGCCATAGATCCGGAACGGACGGCTGACGATCCCGCCTTTGTGATTTACACCTCGGGTTCGACCGGGATGCCGAAGGGCGTGGTGTTGAGCCATCGGGGCGTCGTTAACGCGTTACTGGCGACCAATCAGCGGTTCGATGTTGGGCCGGACGATGTTGGCTTCGCTATCGCGGCATTGCATCACGATCTTTCCATCTATGACACGTTTGGATTGCCGGCGGCGGGGGGCACGGTCGTCATGCCTGACCCGACGGGACGGCGTGATCCGGCTCATTGGTCCGAGTTGATGGTGGCGCACAACGTCACGGTGTGGAATTCGGTGCCGGCCATGATGGTGATGCTATTGGAATATGCCGATAGCCACGAGAACGCCATGCCGACCGAACTCAGGTTGTCGTTCTTGGGCGGCGATTGGGTACCCGTTGACGTGCCGCAGCGTATTGCGCGGCACGCCAAGAAATGTCTGTTGGTCACGACCGGCGGTCCGACCGAAACCACCCTATGGAACATCTGGAATCCGATTGAGGCATTCGATCCCGATTGGACCAGCATTCCGTATGGCAAACCGATCGCCAATACACGCTATTACATCATGAACGAGCATTTCGTTGAGCGGCCGGATTGGGTGGTCGGCGAAATGTATGTGGCTGGTGTTGGCGTCGCGCACGGCTATCTCGGCGATCCGAAACGCAGCGGCGAGAAATTCGTACTAAATGGGTGGACCGGTGAACGCTTGTGCCGCACTGGCGATTTGGGGCGCTACATGCCGGATGGCAATATTCAGTTCGTCGGGCGCGCGGACTTCCAAGTCAAGATCAACGGCCAAAGGATCGAGTTGGGAGAGATCGAGGCCGCGCTGGCCAAACATCCCGATATTTCAACAGCCGTGGTCATGGCGATCGGACCGGCACAAAAGGCACGCCGCTTGGCCGGCTTTGTGGTTCCGCAAGAGGGTAAGACGGTTGTCAGCGACGACCTGCGGAACTACCTGATGGATAAGGTGCCGGACTATATGGTGCCGACCGCATTTGTTAGCCTTGACAGATTACCCTTGACCGCCAATGGCAAGGTCGACCGAAAAGCACTCAGCGCGCTGGAGACCGAGGTCGCAAAACCTGAGGCGGCGCGGTCCACGGGCGGCGCCTCGACCACGGCCAAAGTTGCCGCCTTGGTGGGGACCGTGATGGGCGACGACGCCATCGATCCGGCGGCCAACCTTCTGTCGCTGGGCGCGAATTCCATCAATATGGTGCAGATCGGCAACGAAATCGAAAAGGCATTCGGATTTCGGCCGCGCATGGACCAGATTTTTCGCTTGCAATCGATCAACGCCATCGCCGCGTTTTGCGATCGCGAGCTGGGCGGGGCCGACAGTGAAGAGACCAAGGATACCGGCGAAATCGGTCTGACCAACGAAATTCGAGAAATCATTGCATCCTTCGAGAACATCATCGATCCGTGCGAGCGCGACGCGTTCAAGAACTCGCAACCGGGCATTCGCCGCGATGACGCCGACCGGGATTTCGTCCAGCTCGTTGCGCCCGAGATAACCGACGAACTCCGCGCCTACTACGCCAATCATCGCAGCAATCGTCGATTTGGGCTGCAGCCTATCCCGCTCGAGCAGTTTAGTTCGTTCTTGGCGTGCATGTATCCGATCGAGCTCAATGGCCGGCCGAAATATTTGTTTGCTTCGCCGGGCGGGCTCTACCCGACCCAGGCCTATGTCCATGTTAAGCCGGCGCGGATCGAGGGTATCCCCGGCGGCAGCTACTACTATCATCCGTCGAAGCATCGACTCGTTTCACTCAAAAAGGGCGCGGTGGTCGATCGCGGCATTCATGTCCCGTTTGTCAACACACCGGTGTATGACGAGGCCGCGTTTTCGATTTTCTTGGTCGTCGATCTGTCGGCAATTGCGCCGTCCTATGGCGAACGATCGATCTTCTTCGCGACCTTGGAGGCGGGCATCATGTCGGTTGTGTTGGAAGAAGCTGCCCGCGATGCCAAGTTGGGCATTTGCCAAATGGGCGGTGTCGACTTTGATCAGATCCGCGATTTGTTCGATCTACAACCGCATCACCTCTATATGCACTCGCTGCTCGGCGGACCGCTGTTCGATGGGCCCGATAGCCAACCGGTGATTCGCACGTCGCGAGATGAGGAAAACCGCACGCGGATTGCCAATCTCTTGGAACGTATTCGCCAGCTATCGCCGGATGAAGCGCGGGTCATGGTCGGCGTACTCAAGAATGAGGTCGATCGGGGCTCGGAGAATGACTGATCTGTATCAAGGCACGGACGGGTTGAGCCCAGAGCAGAGCGAACTTTTCGCGCTGATGCTGGATTATGAAGGACTCGACCCGCAGGAGCTGCCAATCGCGGCGCGTGGTGACGACGCGCCCAACGCGCCACTGTCCCATACCCAAGAACGCTTTTGGTTTCTGAACCAAATGGCGCCGGACAGCCCGGCCTATAACGAGCCGATCGCCATGCGTTTGCAAGGTGCGTTGGATCGCGATGCGCTCACTCAGGCATTGACGGCCCTTTTACGACGGCATTCGGCGCTGCGCGTACGATTTGTGACCGATGGCGCATCACTCGCGCAGACCATTGAACCGGTGCCCGACAACCCGCTGACTATCGAAGATCTTCGGGATGTCGCGGCAGATAATCGGCTGGCTCAGGCACAGGCGCGGGCGGCGGCGGTGACCGTTGCGCCGATGGACTTTTCCGTTGGGCCTCTTTACCGATTTCGCCTGTTTCAACTGGACGACCAAGATCATTTGCTCCTGATCGTTTTGCATCACGGCATTGCCGATGGCTTCTCGCTGCGTCTGCTGATGCGCGAATTGTCGGCCCTGTACGCCGCATTTTGCGCAGGTCAGCCGTCGCCGCTGCCCGACGTGCCGCTGCACTACACTGACTATGCCGCGTGGGAGCGTGCCGCGGCGGGCGAAACGCGGAGGCGCGATAGTCTGTCCTATTGGCGGCGCGTGCTGAGCGACGCGCCGGACCTGCTGGCATTGCCCACGGATCACCCGCGGCAATCAGCTTTCACGTTTCATGGTGCGACCGAACGTTTTGCGGTCGATAACGAGCGGTCGACTGCCTTGCGTGATCTCAGTGCTGAACAAGGCGTTACGCTATTTATGACCATGCTGGCGGCGTTTCAGGCGCTGCTGCACCGTTATGCGCGTCAGGACATGATTTTGGTGGGCACGCCCGTATCCAGTCGTGAACGTCCTGAATTGGAAACCGTTGTTGGGTCGTTTGCCAACAATCTTGTTCTGCACGCCGACTGTGCTGACAATCCGCGGTTTGTCGATCTGCTGGCGCAGGTTTCCGACACCTCTTTGGAAGCTTTCTCGCATCAGGCCGTTCCGTTTGAAAAAGTTGTCGAGGCCGTTGATCCGAAGCGCGACGCCGGGTATAACCCATTGTTTCAGGTCGCTTTTTTACTTCACCAAAACACATTGCGTGATAATTTAGAGCTCTCTCATCTACGTGTCTCAGCGGTGCCGATCGAAACCGGCGCGACACGCTTCGATATCGACCTGATGCTTGAGGATACGCGCGCCGGGTTGGTGGGCACCCTGCATTACAACACTGACCTGTTCGAGCCGGCGACGATTGCGCGTTTGATAGGCCACTATCAGACCCTCTTGCAGGCGGTGGTCGATGATCCGCAGCAGCGTTTGTCGGATATCGCCCTGCTTGAAGCCGATGAGCGGGGGCTGCAGCTCGAGACTTGGAACAACACGGCGCAGGACTACGACCGCACCGCGACCCTTCACGGATTGATCGCGCGCCAGGCGGACCGCACGCCCGAGGCCGTCGCGGTTGTTGATGACGCCACGTCACTGACTTATGGCGAACTTGAGGCTCGCGCCAACGCGTTGGCGGCGCATCTGTGTCGGCATGGGGCCGAACCCGGCAAGATCGTTGGCGTCATGCTTGAGCGGCGGACTGATCTTTTGGTCGGTTTACTGGGCGTTTTGAAATCTGGCGCGGCCTATTTGCCGCTTGATCCCGGATTTCCGAAACGGCGCCTGTCGATGATGCTGGAAGACAGCGCCGCGCCTTTGATTGTCAGCGAGCCGTCGCTGGCTGCGGATGTCCCGGATTCGGCGGCGACAGTGGTGGATTTGTGCGACATCGCCACGTCCGGCGCCGCACCGCCTGACTCAGCGACGGCAGGCGCGGACGACTTGGCCTATGTGATCTTCACCTCGGGCTCCACCGGTCGGCCCAAGGGCGTGCAGATTAGCCATCGCAACGTGGTCAATTTCTTGACGAGCATGGCGAAAGCACCAGGCCTGAACGCCGACGATCGTCTATTGGCGGTGACGACCACGTCGTTCGACATATCGGTGCTTGAACTGTTTTTGCCCCTGACTGTTGGGGCGACGGTCGTCTTGGCAGACCGAGACACCACCGCCGATGGCGACGCGTTGGCGGAGTTCGTCATGGAGTCCGGGGCCACGGTCATGCAGGCGACGCCGGCCACCTGGCAGCTTTTGATCGCTGCCGGATGGAACGGAGACATGGGCCTGAAGGCGCTGTGTGGTGGTGAGGCGTTGACCCGCGATTTGGCACGCAGCCTGAAATCCCGTGTCGGTTGTCTGTGGAACATGTATGGGCCGACAGAGACGACGATTTGGTCGACATGCGCCGAAATCACCGATTCGGACGATATCACGGTCGGGCGGCCAATCGCGAACACACAGATATACGTTTTAGACACCCATCGGCAACCTGCACCCATCGGTGTTCCCGGCGAGTTGTTTATTGGCGGCGATGGCGTGGCGCGCGGCTATCTCAATCGGCCAGACCTCACCGCTGAACGCTTTGTACCGGATCCGTTTCGGGCCGGCGATGCGTGCATGTACAATACCGGTGACCTGGCGCGGCTTCACGACGACGGCCGAATCGAACATCTGGGCCGGGTTGACAGCCAAGTCAAAGTACGCGGATTCCGCATTGAGTTGGGTGAGATTGAGTCGGCCCTGTCAGAACATGACGGCCTCGCGCAAGCGGCTGTCGCGGTACGACACGCCAGCCCCAATGATGCGCGATTGATCGCGTATACCGTCAATGCGGTCGCTGACCAACCGCCCACGGTTGGCGATCTTAGAAAACACCTCAGACAACGACTGCCGGACTATATGATCCCGCAGAAATTCGTTGAATTGGACCGGCTGCCGCTAACGGCGAACAACAAAGTCGATCGTTTAGCTTTGCCGAATCCGTTCGAGGATGTCGCCGCCGTCGAAGACGATTATGTGCCGCCGCGGACTCCGGCCGAAAAGCTGGTGGCGGGCATATGGCAGGATGTGTTGGGTGGTACGCGTGTTGGCGCGAATGATAATTTCTTCGAGGTCGGTGGTCACTCGTTGCTCGCTATGCAGGTCATTGCACGGATTCGGCAAGAAACCGGGCAGAAACTCTCTCCACGTGCTATGATATTGAATTCGCTGGAAAGAATCGCGGCCGATCTCGGTCCGATCGGTGTTGTGACAAGTTCTGTCGCCGGCCCGTCCGAAGCCGAGACGGTGAACGATGATTCGGCGAATAGCTCTTTGCTAAAGCGCGTCAAAAGTTCGCTCTTTGGGCCGCAGTGAACAGGACGCCAATCCCGACTCGAACGGGTGACGCATCGCGCGATGGGGATTGACTGGCAATGATGCCGCAATATTTTGGTGCTGAGAACGAACGGCTTTTTGGCGTTTATCAAGAGCCCACGCATGGCACAGACCATGACCATGGCGTGGTGCTGTGTTATCCCCTATGGCAGGAATATGTGCGGTCCCATCGCGCCTATCAGCGCTTGGCGGTTATGCTCGCGCGCCAGGGACACCACGTTTTCCGATTCGACTATTTTGGCTCCGGTGATTCGTCCGGATCCAGCGACGGCCTCACGATAGCCGCGTGCCTCGATAACATCGCCACGGCGATCGACGAGCTCAAGGACGTCGCGGGCGTCAGCCGCGTGTCATTGGTCGGGCTACGGTTTGGCGCCACGCTGGCGGCGCTTGTCGGCGGCCACCGCGTTCCCTGCCACAGACTGGTGCTTTGGGATCCGGTGGTGGTCGGCGCGGATTATATGAATGGACTGCATGGCTTGCGCGACAAGGTGATGACGGCGTGCAGCTGGCGGCGCCGGCGGCCAAACGGTCTTGCCAGTATTGGGGCGCATCAGCTCTTGGGATTCCCGGTCCCCGAGCCCGTCGCCGCCAATGTTTCGGCCGCCGATCTATTGTCGGTTGAAAAATTCCCGGCGCGCCGCGCCCTTGTGGTCGGTTCATCGGACAAGCCCAGCTACAAAACGCTGGTCGATCACATGGAGCGCCGTGGTACCAAGACGTCCTATCAAGTGGTCGAGGATGACGACGATTGGGACGAATTTTCCAAATACGATTTTATCCTCGTACCGCCAAACGCCCTGTCGGCGATCACGGCGTACCTTGCCGCGGGATAAAGCAATGGAACGTGCGTTTGCCTTTGGCCCGCGATCGGCCTTGATCGGTACACTGACCGAGGCTGTTGACACGCCACTATCCGACCACCAGCCGGGTGTCATCCTGATCAATGCCGGGTTGGTTCATCGCATCGGTCCCGGCCGCCTGTACGTGGAAATCGCCCGTCGCCTGGCCGCACGGGGATTCCCGGCGTTCCGTTTCGACCAATCGGGCATCGGCGACAGCATGGCCCGGCGCGACGATGTCGCGTTTGAAAAACGTGCGCAGGAAGAAATCGTCGCGGCGATGGATTTGATGGTGGCGCAGGGTCAATGCCAGACTTTCGTGCTGATGGGGATTTGCTCTGGCGCCGACAATGCCCATCAGGTTGCGCTATCGGATCCGCGGGTTGTTGGCGCGGTTTATTTGGATGGTCCAGCTTATCGAACCGTGAAGTTCCTGGTGCGCCACTACGGCGTCCGGCTATTTCGACCACGCAGCTGGGCCGGACTTGTCGCGCGTCTGTTGGCCCGGATATCGCGAACCGCCGGTGAACAACAGGAACCGACATATGTGCGCGAACTGCCGCCGCGTGAGCAATTCGGTCGTGAGTTATACAATTTGGCCGAACGCGGCATGTCGCTGCTGCTGATCTTCACCGGTGGTTATCAACGTTACTACAATTATGAGCACCAGTTCGCCGATGTATTCGCACCATTGGCTGCGAACGCCGGTTTGCAGAACATCTTTCTGTCGCACTGCGACCATACGTTCGGGTTGGTCGAAGACCGTGCCGCCGTTATCGATATTATCGCGGATTGGATGTTGAACGCGTTCGGCGCGACCAATGACCGCCCGGTCGCTGAGACACTGCGCCAAGCGTCCGGTCAGGTCTGACAGGATTCACCTTGCGCTAGCGGGCGCGGGTTATGCGTGCGTGAAAGCGCTGGTAAGAATATGACTTGACGTGCAATGAAAGCGCCCAGAAATGCCTTGTCTTGGGCCAACCTGGCTGCCTTCGAAAACGATTTTGGCGCGAAAGGTTCCGCGCTCAGGGTCGATCGACAAGCGTACGTCCAAAAAGTCGAAGGGGATCCGGTGGGCCGGATATAGGCACTTGTACACGCTTTCTTTGGCGCTGAAAATTACCTTTGACCATCCGCTCGCCCGTGGTGCCGGCGTGACCCGCGCAAAGGCCATTTCGTCATTCGTGCAAATCATGTCGTTGAGATCGCACCCCAACTCGCCGGCGCACTCAACATCAATGCCGATGCCATGAAAGACCTGCGCGCGCGCGACCGCCGCGACGCACAGATCCGTGCAGTGCGACAGACTGCCGACAATGCCGTGTGGCCATATCGGCACGCGGTCGGCATCACGCGGCAGTGGCGCCTGTTCATGTCCAAAGTAACCGAGCGCACGTCGCGCGCAGACCCGACCAGCCGAATATTCGCGCCGTCGCTGCGACGTCGCCCGCACGAGCTCGTTTTCGCAGTCCAAACCAGCGCGATTGCCAACGCGATCGTCAATTTCGGCCACGCCGTCAAGGTCGAGCATGGCCACGCTGACGCCGCCTGGAAACAACCGTGCTAGGCGCGAATCGGGCCGTGGCGCGCCAACTTGGTGGGCCAGTCCGATGCCGGTCGCCGGCGACTGTTCGACGCTATCTAGTCCGGGCGAGAACATTGGCCTGACGCCCTAGTAGGCGTTTTCGTCGCCAAGCAGAACGAACAGTGTCTTGGCGATGATGACCAAATCCAGCCACACCGACCAATTGTCGATGTAGTAGAGGTCATATTCGACACGCTTTTGGATTTTTTCGATGGTGTCCGTTTCGCCACGCCAACCGTTAACTTGGGCCCAGCCCGTTATGCCGGGTTTCACGCGGTGTCGGGCGGCATAACGGTCGACGACTTCCTCAAATAGCCGCCCTTCGGCTTTGGTCGCCAGGGCGTGGGGACGCGGCCCAACAATCGACATGTCGCCACGTAAGACGTTTAGCAGTTGTGGAAACTCGTCCAGGCTGGTCTTGCGCAACAAGGCGCCCACGCGCGTGACTCGCGGGTCACCGCGCGTGGTTTGGATCTCGCAGTTGGCGTCGTTCATATCGACGCGCATGGTGCGGAACTTCCACACCTCGATCAGCTTGTTGTTAAAGCCGTAACGACGTTGTTTGAAGAATATCGGACCCGGTGAATCGAGTTTCACGGCCAAGGCGATGATTGCCAGAGCGGGCGCAAAAAACAGTAAGGCAAGAAGCGCCAGAGTCCGGTCTTCGATCGCCTTCAGCACATGCGACCATCCGGATATCGGTCGGTCGAACAGATGCAGCATTGGCAGGCCGGCAACCTGCGTGAATGAACGATCGGCGAAATGCAGGCCGGCCAAATCCGGCGCCAGTCGGATCCGCACCGGCGTCAACGCCAAACGCTGCACCAAGGTCCGCAACCGGCTCTCGGCGCTCCACGGCACGGCGATAAACACCTGGTCGACGAGATTGCTGCGAATCAAGCGAATCAAGTGATCCGTATCGCCAAGGACCGGAAGGCCGTCGGCCGGCGGTACGATCCGGTTACGCCGATCATCGATAAAGCCGACAAGCTGGGTGCAGACATCGCCATACTGTTGCAAATGTTGCGACAAGCGCTGGCCATTCTCACCGGCGCCGACGATGACCGTGCGGCTGGCGAATCGGCCCTCTCGGGCCAGCGTTGCAACCCAATGGGCCAGCGCCCCGCGGCCGAAGCCCAGAACGATGAAGACGCTCACCATCCAGCCAACCGACCAGACACGCGAATACATGTCCGAAATCTTGACCGCGAAAGCGGTCGCCAACAGCGCGCCGCAAATCACGACCCACGCCGTCAAAACCCGGTCAAAACGTGGCGTGCGCGAGAAGATGTATTCCTCCGCATACACCCCAAACCATTGGAACAGGACGGCTGCCATGGTCATCGCGATCAACACCGCGACGACATATTCGCTCTCCACACCGGACGCCTCTGGATAAACACCATACGCGAAATAGATGCCCGCACCGAGCAGCCCGATGACGCTCAGGTCAAAGAGCCGAAGGCATCCGCTGACGAACGCCGTGGAAATTGGCTGAACACGACGACCCGCCAGCGCTGGGTCGAGCGGTGTCTCAAATAGATTCGATTGCGTCATTGCTTGTTCCATGGGAGTGGGAAAGCAAGGGGCATGCCAGTCTCGCCGTTTCGTAAGTCTTTGAAAAACCTTGATAAAACGATGGCGTGCCATGATTGACTCGCGTATGTACCAGATTTGTTACACACATCTCAGACCACGCCGAATTCTCGTCTTCTCGGTTCGTTTCACGATGGCAACAAGTGTAAGCAAATGCTTGTCAAATAAACATAAAATTTTTCATTTAATAACGCTCTCCGTCGTCGACGGCGTGGTCACAGATCGACGTTGAATAGCGACTGTAAACACGATGAAACGCACAATAAGGGGTGATGCCGCGTCAACGCGGCGTTTCTTACGGTGTCACGGTGCGGCGCCGGCAATTCGCCCCGCAAAATATGTAAAGCTTGCGAAACAAAGGCTCGGAATACGCCCTTGTCTATAGTCCGTTTGGCTCAAAGCTCGGGTGGAGAGACTTGGCGAGGCGGATTATGATCCGCCGAAGCGCGGCCATGTCGCCCGGCTTTTGCCCTGCGACCGGCCGTTGGAAGGGTGTGGTCGGATCAATCCGCGTCTGTTGGATCATCACAACCGACGGCGGCCGACTCGCGGATGTCGACGAATTGCGGGGATCGCCGGTGGGCGTGAATTCGTGTCGCTTGTGGTTGGCCTGCCGATCTGCAAAACACATCTCTTTGACGGAAGATCGCCGTCTCGCAGACGGTGCGCCGTGATTGACATCAAAAGGTGGAACTTCATATTGGCGGGGCGTCGGAAGATTGCGGATGCCATCCAAGGATTCTGTGCGCTTGGTCAAGCGACATTTGCTTGGTTACAACCACTTAACCGCGCGCGTGCGGTTCTGTGTTTTTGGGTCATGTGCCTTGTCGCGGTTTTCATCGCGGGCATCCTGCCGCAAGGGACGCAGCCGGGACTGCACTATATGGACAAGCTTGTCCATTTCGCGGTGTTCGCTGGTCTGGCTGCCATATCCGGGCTGGCGATCACGCGCGATGCTGAAATCGCGCTCGCTGCCGCCGTGCTGTTGACGGTCGGGCTGGCCATCGAACTAGCCCAGGCGCGGGTTCCGGGACGATTCGCTTCGGCGGCGGATTTTATCGCCGACGGCGTTGGTGTGGCCGCCGGTTTTTATGGCGTGGCCCGTATTCGTGGCGCGATTTTTGACACATTGCGTCGGGACTCCGGTTAACGCCGGGGCCGGGGACACGGGCGAAGCATCATGGTGCGCCGGGAACAAGGCCCAGGTGCGGCGCGGCAATCGAGACACTGTTGCAACACGCGATCTTATTGGCGCGGTTGGTCGGTTTTGCTGGCTGCCGCAATCGCGGTTCTCGTCGCCGCGTGCACCGCGGACGATAAGACCGATCCGTTATCGGTGCCGAACGGTCACTATCGGGCTGGCCGCTATCAAGAGGCCGCGCGAGCCGCTTTGCCCTATGCCGAAGCCGGCGCGCCGCAGGCACAGGCCTTGGTCGGGCGCGCGCTGACCCAAACCGGCGCTTATGACCAAGCGCTTATTTGGCTCTTGCGCGCGTCACGCGCCAATGATCGCACGGCATTGGAAACCCTCGGCGATCTCTATTTCTTCGGCGCTGGCATCAACCAGAACTTTCGCCTCGCGCGCAGCTACTATTTCCGCGCCGCCGTGTCGCCTATCGGTGGCGCGGTCTATCCGATCCGGGGCTACGCCCTGGCGCGGCTTGGGTTCATGGACATGAACGGATTTGGCGGATCGCGCAACGTGTTCGGCGCGGTGCGCCAGTTTCGTGAAGCCGCCGACCTGGCGAGCGGCATGGGCATGTTCGGATTGGGACTTGCCAACGACCTTGGTGTCGGCGCGGCGCGGGACCGGAACCGCGCCAATTATTGGTACGGCTTGGCGGTTGAGCTGGCAGCGACGGTCGATGCGCAGGCTGGCTATGAACGGGCGATCCGCGCGGTGCGCAGGGTCCCGCAGTTACCGGCCGACGCGACGCTTGCACTGCCGCCGATCCCCGATGACGGGCGCGAAGTCTTGCAAATGCGTAGCATTGACGTGGGCGTTTTGATCAGCGGGGCGGGTCAAGTATTGACCCATTTTGGGGGTGTTGATGATTGCAAACAAAGACGCGTGCGCGATCGATCAACGACCGTCGTGGCGACCATTATGGCGACGTCTCCGACCGACGACGTGGCCATATTGGCGACACGCCAAGAGTGGCCGCGCGCCATCGGAATGCGTTTGCGGTGGCCGTTGCAGCCGGCCGAACGCGTTGCCGTCGGCAGCTTCCCCCTGTTTGGCGTCATCGATCACGGTCCGTTGTGGGCGCGTGGCGAGATCGATCCGGTATTGTCTGCGGATGCCGATCATATCGGCATCCGCACGCGAATCGGGCCGGATGAAGTAACCGGCCCGGTCGTCGATATTAGCGGCAATTTGGTCGCTTTCATGATTTCGGGGCATCAGAGGCCGACGGTCTTGCGGCGCTACCCGGATTGGCCGGTCGGCTATGCACCGGCGCTCCCAATAACACGGCTGCGGACCTTCCTCGATGATAACTTCATTGACTACGACTCGCGGCCATTCAACTTTAACGCCACCGATGAAGACATGATCGGCGAATTGCGGCGGGCCATGGTATTGGTTGAATGCTGGCGTTGACGCAATGCGGCATGGTCATCGGCGATCGTCGCGAGGCGGCCTCGATCCCGTTTCGCCCTATATCTTTTGTGTAAGTCGTATCGTGGTTTCGGGGGCGATTCGCCGCCGATTGGCCGACCCGAATCGGAGCCCAAGCAGGTCGTGCAGCAAAGCAGGGAATCGGATAAATCAGCCACCCCAATACCGCCACTTGCCGCGGTTCGGTTGTGGCGATGGTTGGTCGGATTGTGGCCAGGCGGCGGGGCGGGGCAAACGCCCGCGCCGTGGTTGGCCAATTATCCGAAGGGGGTGGCGTGGGATGTGGCCATCGGGCCGGCACCTTTGCCCGAAATTCTACGCAACGCCGCGGCCACCTTTGGCTCACAACCATGCTTGCATCATTATGGCAAGGTTTACAGCTATGCCGAGGTTTGGGAACTGGTTCGCCGCGCCGCGCGCGGCCTGCAGGGGCTTGGTGTCGGACGTGGCGATCGCGTCGGGCTGCTGCTGCCGAATTCGCCATATTATGTGATTTTCTACTACGGCGTGCTGTTGGCCGGGGGCACGGTTGTCAACTTCAATCCACTCTATGCGCGCCGCGAAATTGCCAGTCAGATCGCTGATTCCGAAACCCGCATTCTGGTCACCATCAATCTCAAAGGGGTGTATCCAAAGGCCGCCGCCGGCTTCGATGCTGGCTTGAAATACCTGGTCGTGTGCCCGATGGGCGAAACGTTGCCATTAGCAAATAAGGCTTTGTTTGCCCTATTCCGGCGCCGTGAAGTGGTGACCATTCCCAACGATACCCGACACATCACATATGGCACGCTCATGGACAATGACGGCGTGCCCGCCGACATCCCCATCGCAGCAGAGAAAGACGTGGCGGTGCTGCAATATACCGGCGGCAAAGTCGGCCGGCCAATGGGTGCAAAACTCACCCACGCCAATCTGTATGTAAATGCGCATCAGACCCGCATGTGGGCCACCGACACCACGCCCGGCGCGGAAAAAGTGCTGGCAGTTTTGCCACTGTGTCACGTATTCGGCATGACCGTGGTCATGAACACCAGCTTGGCCCTGGGCTCTGAGATTATACTTGTGCCCCAGTTCAAGGTCGGTGACGTCCTCAAGACCATCCATAAACAGCGACCGACGATCATGATGGGCGTGCCAACCATGTACGCGGCACTGAATGCCTACAAAGAGCTCGACCGATATGATCTCACGAGCCTGCGGTTCTGCACGTCGGGCGGTGCCGCATTGAGTGCCGGTATCAAGGCGCAATTCGAAGAATTAACCGGCTGTCGGCTGGTGGAGGGCTATGGCCTGACCGAAGCCGGGCCGGTGTGCACGATCAACCCGTTTGATGGATCCGACCGGTCGGGCTCGATCGGTCTCCCGTTGCCGGCGACCCAGATCCGGATCGGCTCGGTGAAACGGCCAGGTCGGGTGTTGAAGATCGGAGAGACCGGAGAGATTTGTATATCAGGGCCCCAGGTCATGGTCGGCTATTGGCGCCGCGATCAAGAATCGGACGATGTCTTTGGCCCTCTTGGCTTGCGCACGGGCGACCTGGGTTACATGGATACGAACGGTTTCGTCTACATTGTCGGGCGCTGCAAACCCCTGATTATCACTGGCGGTTTCAATGTCTATCCGGGTGTGGTCGAAGACGCCTTGCGCCTCCATCCGGCCGTGGCGGACGTGGTCGTCACCGGCAAGCCTGATCGCCATCGTGGTGAAGTGGTGATGGCGACTGTTGCGCTGCACCCATCGACTCAGGCGACGCCGTCGGAGCTGCGTGGCTTCCTGCGCGACAAGCTGGCAACTTTCGAACTGCCACGACGAATCAAAATCGTTGCTGACGTCGACGACACTTCGGCAAGCATGGCCATGGCAGAGGTGGCTTCCTAAGATGTCCGCGCAGCGCGTCGTGCCAAGGCCCGATACACGTCTGACTCCGGCAATGTCGGCGGCGCCGGCGTGGGATCTTGCATTGGCAACGGTCGATCCTGATACAGAGGTGATCGTCCTTGGAATCTGGCTGCACGGTGCTGCCATGATGCGCCGTCTCGCGGCACGTGGCTGGCGCGTTGTCGGCGTGACCGATGACCTCCGTGACGGTGCGCGGGCCTCGCGCTACTGCTTCACTGGGTTATGTCCCAACCCGAACTTGGATGCCGATGGCTGGCTCGAATTCATGAATGCCTTGGGCGCGCGCTGTACACGACGCCCGCTGCTTTTGCCGACCCTCGATCGTTTTGTTCTGGCCCTGGACCGTCACGCGGACAAACTATCTGGTAGCTTTCGCCTGCACGGTTTCGGCTCGAACTTACGCACCAGATTGACATCTAAGGAGCAATCTTACGCGCTAGCCGATAAGTCAGGTTTTCCGGTTGTCAAAGCGCAACCGATCGACAATGTCGACGCGTTGGCGGAATTTTGTCATGGCGCCACGTGGCCGGTCTTGCTGAAGCCGGACTTGACTTTCGAATGGCACAGGCCGGAGATCGCCAAGCAAATTGGCGATGCCAAAGTATTGCGCGGCGACTCTGTCGAGACGTTGTGCGCCGCGTACCAAGACATCGCCACATATTGTCCGCGCATGATCGCCCAAGAGGTCATCGTTGGGCCGGATGAAAATCTCATCTACTGGGCTGGTTTCGTTGACGCTGATCACCGGGTTCGAGGCCGCATTGTCGGGCGGAAGCTGCGCACGATGCCGCCAGGTTATGGATCTGCGACGTTTGTCACTTTGATTGATATGCCCGAGGTCGAGGCCACATGCGCGCGTTTCGTGCGGCGGATTGGCTATCAAGGATTGTGCGGTATCGAGTTGAAGATCGACACCCGTGATGGGATCGCGAAGTTGATCGAGGTCAACTCGCGCTTTGGGCAATGGGACGAGCTGGGCGCGCCCTATGGCGTCGACCTGGCTCACGAAGCTGCGGCGGCTGCCTTTGATCGGCCATATCCGGACGCCGCCAGGCCAAGCCGGTTTGGCGGTCAATGGGTGCATCTGGGGTTGGATCTGGCCGCTTTGCGGCGCTATCGGGCCATGGGCCGCTTGACGATGTGGCGGTGGTTGCGGTCTTTCGGTTGGCGCCTGACCGTCACCGACCAGCCGTGGCGTAGCGATCCTGGCTACGCCTGGGCGCAGCTGCGTCGTATCGGCGCGGCGGCACTGCGCGTCGCCACGGGACGATCGATTCGAACGAGCTGACCGGAACAGCCCGCGGTCGCGGTATGTGGATACCGTCAATCGTCGCGCGGGCCCGGTCTTCCACTGCAAAGCAATTGTACGCTTGACAAAACACACCGTCCGGCCATTTATAAATCATACTGATTTGGTCATGATTTGTCCGCGCGCGCGGAAGGGGTACCAATGATACGTTTGAGTCGCCTGGCAGACTACGCCGTGTTGTTGATGAGCCACTTTGCCCGCGATAGCGCGGCGATCTATAACGCCCAGGACGTCGCGGCATCATGCGGCCTGCCGGCGGCGACGGTCAGCAAGATCTTGGCGGCCCTATCGCGCGATGGGCTGCTAGATTCGATCCGCGGTAGCAAGGGCGGCTACCATCTCGCTTTGCCGGCGGAAGAAATCTCGGCGGAACAGATCATTCGCGCGATCGATGGTCCGATCGCTCTAACGGTGTGCGTGGACCAAGGGCCCGACAATTGCGAGGTCGCGGCTTTTTGTCCATCCCGCGCCAATTGGCGCAAGATCAATGATGCTGTATGCGATGCCTTGCGCGCGGTACGGTTGACTGACTTGACGACCACGTCAGCATTGTTTCCATTGCCAACAGATGCCGTGACATCTGAGGTCGTGGAGCAAGGCAAACACAGACGCGACCGCGCAGAAGTGTAAGTCGCACATCCGCACCAGCAATGACGATCAAAAGAGAAACCGCGAAACGCGGACGGTGGAGAGGTTCTAACGATGGCAGCATCGGTCGATACGGTTACCGCCGTTGAAGAGGTAACCGGCGGCGATTACAAATACGGTTTTACAACCGATATCGACGCGGAATTCGCGCCGAAAGGTTTGAACCGCGACATCGTTCGGTTCATTTCGGCGAAAAAAGACGAGCCGAAATGGTTGCTTGATTGGCGATTGACCGCGTTCGAGCGCTGGCTGCAAAGTAAGTCCGACGAACCGGAATGGGCCAATGTGCGGTATGCACCGATCGATTTTCAAGACGCGTATTATTATGCCGCGCCACGGCAAACCGAGCGGCCAAAAAGCTTGGACGAGGTTGATCCGGAACTGCTGCGGACCTACGAGAAACTCGGCATTCCGTTGCGTGAGCAAGAAATGTTGGCCGGTGTCGCGGTCGATGCGGTGTTTGATAGTGTGTCCGTGGCAACCACGTTTAAAGGCAAACTCAAGGAACTGGGCATCATCTTCTGTCCAATTTCGGAAGCCGTGCGTGATCATCCGGACTTGGTTCGAAAATATTTGGGCAGCGTTGTTCCTTATGGGGACAATTTCTATGCAACGCTGAATTCGGCGGTTTTCAGCGACGGCTCGTTCGTCTATGTGCCGCCCGGGGTTCGCTGCCCGATGGAGCTGAGTACCTATTTTCGCATTAATGCAGCCGAAACTGGACAATTCGAGCGCACGCTTATTATTGCAGACGAAGGCAGTTATGTGAGCTATTTAGAAGGCTGTACCGCGCCGATGCGCAGTGAGCATCAGCTCCACGCGGCCGTGGTCGAATTGGTGGCCATGGACAATGCCGAAATCAAGTACGCGACGGTCCAAAATTGGTACCCCGGCGACAAGGATGGCCGCGGCGGAATCTATAATTTTGTCACAAAACGAGGCGCCTGTCGGGGCAAGAATTCGAAGATATCGTGGACCCAGGTAGAGACCGGTTCGGCCATTACCTGGAAATATCCGAGCGTTATTTTGCAGGGTGATAATTCGGTTGGCGAGTTTTATTCGGTCGCGATCACCAACAATCGCCAGCAAGCCGATACAGGGACAAAAATGATTCATATCGGCCGCAATACCTCAAGCACGATCATTTCGAAAGGCATATCCGCTGGGCACGGCCAGCAAACCTATCGCGGCTTGGTCCGGGTTCAGGGCAAAGCGGACAAGGCGCGCAACTATACCCAGTGCGACTCACTGTTGATCGGCGAAAAATGTGGCGGTCATACCGTTCCTTACGTCGAAGTCAAGAACCGCTCGGCGCGGGTTGAACATGAAGCGACAACATCAAAAATCAGCGACGATCAGTTGTTCTACTGTCGGCAGCGAGGATTGTCCGACGAAGATGCTGTGTCGCTGATCGTCAACGGCTTCTGCAAGGAAGTCCTGCAAAAACTACCGATGGAATTTGCCGTTGAGGCGCAAAAGCTTTTGGGCATTAGCCTAGAAGGTGCCGTTGGCTGAACCGGGGCATTAGAGACCATGCTGAATATCGAAGACCTTTGCGCGAGCGTCGATGGCAAACAGATTCTGTCTGGCCTGAGCTTGCAACTGGACCCAGGCCAAGTGCACGCCATCATGGGGCCAAATGGATCCGGCAAAAGTACATTGGCGCACGTTTTGGCAGGCCGCGGTGGCTACGAAGTCACATCCGGATCCGTCACCTATCAAGGCAAAGATTTGTTGGCTTTGGCGCCGGACGAGCGTGCGCGTGAAGGTATCTTTCTGGCGTTTCAATATCCGGTCGAAATTCCGGGCGTGGCGAACGCGACATTCCTGCGGGCTTCGGTGAACGCAGTCCGTCAGCATCGTGGTGAACCCGAACTTGACGCGATCAAGTTCCTGAAGCAGGCACGGGCGATGCTCAAGGACCTGCAGATGGATGACTCGTTTTTGAATCGTCCGGTCAATGTCGGCTTTTCGGGCGGCGAGAAAAAGCGAAACGAGATTCTACAGTTGGCCCTGTTGAAACCGGCACTGGTCATTCTCGACGAAACCGACTCCGGTTTGGATATTGACGCGCTTAAGATTGTTGCCGATGGCGTCAACAAGTTGCGCAGCCCGGATCGGGCCATTTTAGTCATTACCCATTACCAACGTTTGCTCGACTATATCGTGCCGGATCGCATTCATGTGTTGGCCCATGGTCGGATTGTGCGCTCTGGCGACAAAGGGCTGGCGCGCGAGTTAGAGGATAAGGGGTATGCCGAATTTGGAACGGCAGCGTAAACGATGGCGCTAACCTTACGCAGCGATGGCGTGGCGCCGCTTGTGGCCCATTTTGATGCCATTCGTGGCGCGCTGCCGGGTCAAGACCTGGCATGGCTCGGTGACCTGCGCACCGAGGCGTTGGCGCAGTTCACGGCCGCCGGCGTGCCCGGGGCAAAGGTCGAGGAATGGAAATACAGTGCCGTTGCCCGCGCTCTGTCGGGCGACGCGCCGGCTGGTGAAGGTCGTCGCACGGCGGCACCGGCAGTCGATGCCGCCATGGTACGCGCCCAAATCGACGATTACGATGGTCCAAGTCTGGTGTTTGTCGACGGCATCCATCAGCCGCAATTGAGTCGTGTGCCGGTGGGGCAAAAGGGTATTTCGATCCGTCCTCTCAGCACCGTCTTGGCGGAGTCGCCCGAAGATCTGCGTCCGTTTTTGGCCAAGAGCCACGATCGCGCGGAACATCGGCTGTCGGGGCAGGTTGATCGTCGACCATTCGCGCTCATTGCCTTGAATGCGGCGTTGATGGCTGATGGCGCGGCCATAAAGGTGGCCGCCGATACTGTGTGCGAAACGCGGATCTACATACTGCATCTGAATCGGCACGGGGATGACCAAGGTATGGTCACGCCGCGGACAGTTGTTGCCTGCGATAGCGGTGCCCAGTGCCGGATTGTGGAAAGCTATGTCGGGGTGGGCGACGCCAGCTATCTGACCAATGCGGTCACACAGATTTTTGTTGGCTCAAACGGCCGGGTTGAACACTGGCGTTTACAGGCTGAATGCGGCGCGGCCAACCATGTTGGCGCGACATTGGTGGATTTGGGCGATGGCGCGCGCTACGACGCCACCGATGTCACGATTGGGGGTGGCGCCAATCGCGCCGAAATGCGCGTTGGGCTCGCGGGCGATCATGCCCAATGCCACTTGAAAGGGCTCTATTTGGGGCGCGGCCGGCAGCAGCATGATCTTCTCACGCGCTTAGACCATGTCGGTCAAGATTGTATCAGCGATCAGGTGTACAAAGGGGTGATTGGCGGCAATGCGCGCGGTGCTTTTCAGGGCAAAATCCACGTTGCGCCGAATGCTTTGAAAACAGATGCAAAACTACTGAATAAGAATCTGATTGTGTCCGACGCCGGCGAAGCCGACAGCAAGCCGGAGCTTGAGATCCTGGCCGATGATGTCAAATGTGCGCATGGTTCGACGGTTGGGGATCTGGATTTGGATGCATTGTTCTATTTGCGCGCGCGGGGAATCGATGAAGCTGCGGCACGCGCCTTGTTGATAAATGGCTTTGTCGCCGATGTACTGGACGGCGCCGGCGATGAAACGGTCGCCGGACAAATGCGGCGGGCGGTCAATCAATGGTTGGCGGGCGAGGTGCAATCATGAATGCCATGACGGCGGACAGGGCGCCGGTGCCGGTTTTTGACGCCATCCAGGCGCGCTCCGATTTTCCCATCCTCGGCGAGTCGATGTATGGCAAACCGTTAGTGTATCTGGATAGCGCGGCAAGCGCGCAAAAGCCACGTTGTGTAATTGACGCCATCAGTGGTTGCTATGAGAAGCAATATGCCAATGTCCATCGGGGCGTGTATTGGCTCAGCGAGCGGACGACCGAGGCCTATGAGGACGCGCGAGAAAAAGCGCGGGCGCACATTAACGCGCCCCGTGGCCGCGAGGTGGTTTTCGTGCGCGGTGCGACAGAAGGCCTGAACCTGGTTGCCAGCAGCTACGTCCGGGCGTTCATGAAGCCCGGTGACGAAGTGATTATCAGCGCGATGGAGCACCACTCCAATATCGTGCCCTGGCAAATGGCCCGCGATCAGTTTGGAATCGTGCTGAAGGTGGTGCCGATTACCGATGCCGGCGAATTGAAGCTTGGCGCGCTCGAAGCTTTGATCACCGCGCGCACCAAAATGATCGCAATCACCCATGTGGCCAACGCGTTGGGCACCGTGCTGCCGGTTGAGGCGATTTGCCGGTTGGGCCGCGATCGCGGCGTTCATGTGCTGATTGACGGGTGCCAAGCGGTGCCGCACATGCCGGTCGATGTGCAAGAGCTGGGCTGCGACTTCTATGTCTATTCGGGTCATAAACTCTATGGTCCCAGCGGTATTGGCATTTTGTACGGCCGCGAAGACTTGCTGGATGCGATGCCGCCCTATCAAGGCGGCGGCGAAATGATCAGCTCGGTAACGTTCGAGAAGACCGAATTCGCTGCCTTGCCGCACAAGTTCGAGGCGGGCACGCCGCATATTGTCGGCGCCATAGGTTTGGGTGCAGCGATCGACTATCTCGCTGGTATCGACAGCGCGGCCCTGGCGGCGCATGAAGCCGACGTGTTGGACTATGGCGCGCGCCAGCTTAGTGCCGTGGCGGGGCTGCGCATGATTGGCACGGCACAACACAAGGCCGGCGTCTTGTCGTTTGTGCTCGATGGCGTGCACCCGCACGACGTCGGCACGATCCTGGATCGTGAAGCCATCGCTGTGCGCGTCGGGCATCATTGCGCCCAGCCGGTCATGGATCGGTTTGGCGTTCCGGCGACTGTGCGCGCGTCGATTGGGCTCTACAATACGCGCGAGGATATTGACGCGCTGGTGACGGGTTTGGAAAAAGTGCGGCGGATTTTTGGCTAATGTCAGACCTGAGAGACCTCTATCAGGAAGTGATCCTGGATCATAATCGGCGGCCGAGGAATTTCGGCCAATTGGCTGAGCCGTGCCGCCACGCGGACGGCCATAACCCGCTATGCGGGGATCGGCTGACCGTTTACCTGAATGTCGACGACGGCACGGTCCAAGATATTCGTTTTGAGGGCAATGGCTGCGCCATATCGACCGCGTCGGCGTCCATGATGACCGAATTGGTCAAGGGCAAGACCGAGGCCCAGGCCGAGGCTCTGTTCGCAACATTTCGCGGCATGTGTACGGGGGAAGACGTGTCCGAAGTGGCGGCGACCGACGAAGAGGACCGCGACGTGTTGGAAGTCTTGTCGGGGGTACGGGAATTTCCCATGCGCGTCAAATGCGCAACCCTAGCGTGGCATACGCTGAGCGCCGCCTTGCACGGTGAAGATGCCGCGACGACCGAATAGAGAGACGGGGCGGACAGCGAGCAAGCAAAAGGTTCAGTGATGTTTGGAAGCTTTTTCGGTAGCCGGGCGCCAGATCTGGAAATGGAAAGCGCCGTATTGAGCGCACAGGCGGGCGAACCTTTAGAGACAGGTTCGCCCGTGGCCGGCAAAGAAACGGTGGTCGCGGCTCTACAGACTGTTTACGACCCAGAGATTCCGGTCAATATCTATGATCTGGGGCTGATCTATGACATTCAGATCAGCGAAACCGGCCAGGTGGCGATCCAAATGACATTGACCACCCCGGGCTGCCCGGTGGCAGGCTCGATGCCCGGCATGGTCGCCCAGGCCGTGGCGGCCAGCGAGGGTGTCGGCGAGGTCGAGGTCGTCTTGGTTTGGGAGCCGCCGTGGACTCAGGATCGCATGACCGAAGCCGCCAAGCTGGAATTGGGCATGTTTTGATGTCGTCTTTGCCAAGTTGGAATACCTGTATCAAAAGGACGCCAGATGGCCGATAGACCGCCGCTTCTCACCTTGACCGCTGCCGCCGCCACCCGCGTTAAAGAGGTATTGGCGAAGCGTGATACGCCGGCGCTTGGTCTGCGCATTGGTATTAAGAACGCCGGCTGCTCGGGCATGTCGTATACGGTCGATTATGCCGACGAAGTCGGGCCGCACGACGAAGTGATCAACGACAAGGGGGTCACCATAATCGTTGCGCCGACCGCTTCGCTGTTTTTGATCGGCAGTGAGGTCGATTATGTGGAAGACCGTTTGCAATCGGGCTTCGTGTTTTCAAATCCGAATGAGAAAGGCCGCTGCGGCTGCGGCGAGTCGTTTCACGTCTAGAATCAATTACGGTGAATTACGGTGACAGTTTACTTAATTCCGATCGAAGTGCTTGTGGACGAAAACGGAACCGCAACTGAATTAAGTAAACTGTCACCGTAATTCACCGTAATTGACTGTCACCGTAAGTCCGATCCGCATAAAACGACGGCCCGACAACGGCGACATAAGCCGCCACTATCGGGCCGAGGTTTGATCAGTCTTGAACCGGGCCTGACGGCCCGATTCAGGCTGACGGCGTAACTAGATGCGCGCGATGCCGTTCTGACGGGCAGAATAGGCTTTCCGGAACGCGGTGCTCGACGTAATCGACGAACCGCCGCTCCGGCGCGCGGAACCGCCGGCCTTGCGGGCCGTGGTCTTGCGAGCGCTGGCGCTACGGCGCGGGCTCGCCTTACGGACCGACACCTTGCGGGTGCTGGTACGCTTGGCAGCCGTGGCCTTCCGAGCAGTCGTCTTGCGGGCTGTCGTCCGCTTGGCTGCGGTGCGGCGGGCCGTGCTCTTGCGGGCCGTGCTCTTGCGCGCGGTCGTGCGCCGCGCTGCGCTGGCGCGCCGGGTCGCGGCTTTGCGTGCGGTGGCTTTCCGCGCGGTCGTCTTGCGTGCCGTTGTCCGCTTGGCTGCCGTGCGGCGGGCCGTGGTCTTGCGGGCTGACGAAGCGCGCCGGGTGGTGGCACGTTTTGCAGTGGCTTTGCGCGCCGTGCTCTTACGTGCAGTGGTCTTTTTCTTCGCCGCGGTCTTCTTGGCCGTGCTCGAAGCCCGGGCGGTTACTTTCTTCGCCGACGCGGCGAGAGTGGCAGCCTTCTTGGCGGCGGATTCGGCGGTCTTTGCACTGACGGCGACCCTGCCAACAACTTTGGCCATTTGGGTCACGGTACGCGCGACGGCTTTGATTTCTTTCTCAATGGCCCGCAGCTGTTTCGTCATTGCCTGCACTTGCGTGGCAGAGACCGGTTTGCTGGTGGCCGCCTTTCGGGCTGTCGAAGCCTTTCGGGACGACGACTTTGCCTTAGTTGCCATGGGAATTGCCTCTTGACTCGTTAACGAAATCGGGCGGCCGAATCGCCACCGCTGCAAGTTGATCTAGGCGCACATGCTTAAAAAAGTCTTACTTTTTGCCTGATCCGCAGAATTTGTTGTTTGTGAGTCACGCATTTAGAAGCAAAACGGCACTCAGTGCCGGCATGACTTGGACAATCAGGGCGCAATTTCGATTGAGTCCACTTTGTCCGGATAGAAGCACAAGTGGTCTTTCATCTTTGCCACCTCTGGTAAGGGTGCCGGATAGCTCCATGCAATGTCTCTGATCGTGTCACCCTCTACTTCGATTGACCAATGAACGGCCGTGCCCTTATACGGGCAGGATGTTCGTGTCTCCGAAGGCCGCAAAAGATCACGTCGTACATCCATTAGGGGGATGTAATAACGGGGTGGAAGACCGGTCTCGAACAGGAACACCGCAGTGCGCGAATCCGCGATTGTGATGCCCTTCAATTTGATCGTAACCGCGCGCGAACTGCGCAAAACGTCAATGCGCACACGCGGGTCGCGGGCGTGGACAAAGACCTCTTCATCTTCTTCCAACCAACACTCCAGCCGATTCCAATAAAAAGCTACGTAATCCTTGAGTTCGCGTACTTCGGCATAGGGATTGTCATAGCCCCAGACCGCGTTTTGAGACCGCCGCGCGCCAACCGTGATCGTCCAATAACGTGCCGTGCCCTTGAATGGGCATTCGGTCTGGTGATCGGTGGCGTCGAGCAACTCCATGCGGACGTCGGCGCGCGGCAGGTAGTAAACCGGCGTGTGGCGTGATTCGCGCATCAGCAACGCGCGCGTCGTGTCGGCGATGGTCGCGCCGGCGAAACGCGCCCGAATCCGTTTCGCGCATGGTTCCAAGGCGACCATATGGTCTGGATGGCGGACGTAACCGGGACCCGGGTTGGCATCGTCGGGCATGGCAGGCCTCCTGACTTTCACGTGAGATCCCCACTAGACTAAACCGAATTCGCTTTGTGGAGGCAGCATGAAGTCATTTGTCGTCGGCACCATCCTGGCACTGGCCCTGGCTCAGGGCCCGCGCGCCGCCGCGGAGACCCTTGCTCTCATTGGTGCGACCGTGGTCGATCCGGCGCGCGCCGGATCGATAGCCGATGGCGCTGTCGTGATCCGCGACGACCGGGTCGCGGCGGTGGGCGGACGCGATGACGTGGAGGTGCCCGCAGACGCACGCGTGGTCGATCTCACCGGCAAATGGATCGTTCCGGGACTGATCGACGCCCATATCCACTTTTTTCAATCAGGTGGTCTCTACACGCGGCCTGATATCATCGATCTCCGTGCGCTTCGGCCTTATGGGCAGGAAATCGCGACGATACGGGCCCGGCTCCCCGAGACCCTAGCGCGCTATATCGCCAGCGGCATCACAGCTGTCGCCGATGTCGGCGGCCCATTCTGGACCCTGCGTATCGCTGCCGAATTGGACTCGTTGGACGCTGCGCCGCGCATCGCCGCCAGCGGTCCGCTGATATCGACCTATTGGCCGCGTGCCCTTGATATTGCCGATCGGGCCATCGCCCATGTGACCACGCCCGAAGAGGCCCGTGCGCGGGTGCGCGACCATGTGGCGCGAGGCGCCCAGATGATCAAGATTTGGTTTGTCCGCATCGCCGGCGAAGACCTCGAAGATGCGATCGCGTGGGTTCGTGCAGCGGTTGCTGAGGCCCATGGTGCCGGGCTAGCCGTCGCGATTCATGCCACCCAATTGGAAACCGCTCACGCGGCCGTCGATGCGGGGGCCGATATTCTAGTTCACAGCGTCGACAATGCGCCGATCGACGATGGGCTGCTCGACAAGCTGCGTGCCGGCAATGTCGTCTACACGCCCGCCTTGGCGGTTTATGAAGGATATCGCGAGGTACTGGGGCAACATGTGGGACTAACAGACATCGACCGCCGGGTCGGTGATCCAGCTGTTATCGCAAGCTTCGATGATCTCGCCGACATTTCGGCCGACATGTTGCCGTGGGGCGCGCAACGGCGCCAGCCGCAGCCAATAAATCCGATCATGACCGACAATCTGATCCGCGTTCAGCGCGCTGGCATCACCATTGCCGCCGGCTCGGACGCCGGCAATATCGGCACATTGCACGGATCCGGCTTGCATCGAGAGTTCGAGATCATGGAGGACGTGGGTATGTCGCCGATGGCGGTCTTGGCCAGCGCGACTCTGAGCGGAGCACACGTGATGGGTATGGCTGATCGGATCGGCCAGATCGCGCCGGGCTTTTTGGCCGACTTGGTGGTATTGAACGCGGATCCCACCCTTAGCGCCACCAATTTGCGGCGGATCGACCGGGTTATGAAAGGTGGTGTGTTCTTCGATCCAAACGCCTTGCTGGCCGAGCTTGGCCAATAGTCGTTCCTTTCCTCGACTACGCGCCTCGCGCGCTGGCCCATGGCGACATGATATGGGCGCAGCCGCGTTTGACGCCGTGCGTGGGATCGTCCTGAACGGCCGACGGGCAGGCATAAAACGCGGGATAAACCGTCGGCTGCGCGGCTTGGCTCGGAAACCTGTCGGTGAGCGCCTTGATCGTGGCCGTCGCCAAGTTCGGATCATAAACAAGAATATCACCGCCGCTGGCGTCGATCCGCGGGTGGTGAAACGCGCTTTCCAAGTCCATCCGAAAGTCAACCAACGCCGACGTCAACTGAAACACAGCCGGCATGATTCTGCGGCCGCCCGACGCGCCCAAAGCGGTCCGGGTGCCGTCGTCATGGTGAATGATGGTCGGGCACATGTTGGTCAGCGGCCGGGCGCCGGGCCGAATCGAATTTGGCCGACCGGGGCGGGGGTCGAACCACATAATGCCGTTGTTCATCAGAATCCCGGTCTCCGGCAGCACCACGTTGCTGCCGAACAATGACAACAAGGTCTGGGTCAGCGAAACCGCCATGCCGTCGCCATCGACCACGCACATGTGGGTCGTGCACGCCGGCGCGGTGTTGGATTCCGTGTCGCCCAAGCTGGTCAAACGTTGCTCGTAGGCGTCGCGCAGGCTCTGTGCTTGGGCGATCACTGCCTCGGCGTCCGGCGTCGTACCCTGGGGCGTCAATCGCGACTCCAGCCGCGCCAGCGCGTCGCGCAAGGTTGGCCCCGCGGTGAGGCCCGGCGGGGCAAATACTTTGGCGTCGCGATATGCGGCGGCCGGCGCCTCAATGACGCGCGCTTGATAGGCACGCAAGTCTTCGACCGAAAGCGTGCCGCCCAGCGCGGCGACGTCCGCGACTATGCGCTCGCCGACCGGCCCGCGATAAAACGCATCCGGCCCGCCGCGGGCCAATTCGCTGAGCGTTGCGGTCAGCGCCGGGAAAGGCCGCGTCGGCTTCGTGCCCGACCAGTCACAGACCGGCACAAAGCCGTCGTCCAAGAAGATAGCGCGGCTGCTTGGATAGCGGCTCAGGTCGCGGGCATTGGACGCGATCAGCGTGGTGGCGTACCAATCGACCGATAGGCCGCCATCAGCAAGGGCGACGGCCGGTGCGAGTGACTCCGCCCAGCTTCGGGAGCCAAAACGCTCCAACGCGAGCGCCATGCCGGCAACGTGGCCAGGCACCGCCATGGACAGCGACCCCATGACATTGCGATCTTCGACAACCGCCGGCCAGCCAAACAGATCACCCCCACTGCCATCGACCAAAGGATAGGCATTCGGATCGAGGGCGATCGGCGCCACCATGGTGAAATCGACAGCGGAAACCGTGTTCGCGCCGGCCTCGGCGACCAGCATGACGCCGCCGCCGCCGATCCCGCTCATCCAGGGCTCGACGACGCCGATGGCAAACGCGGCGGCGACCGCCGCGTCAACGGCATTGCCGCCTTTCGCCAGCACCTCGGCGCCGACCGCCGAGGCCAAATAGTGCTGACTGGCGATCATGCCCCCCTGTGACTTGACCGCCGGCTTGGTTACCGTCCAATGCTCGCCGCGCACTGCGTCCTCCGTGTTCCAACTTTTGTATCAGGGCATGCTTGGGCGCCAATGCCAAACCTGTCAAGCGTCTGACGCATAGGCACAGCAGGTGCGCCGGCGGCTAAATTGCGGCATCGTCGGCGTTATGGCTTTGGTTAAACACCCGACCGGTTGGGCCCGCGTACCCGGCTTTGGCGGTATCGGACGCGCGGTCTCGAACCGAAATTATCGAATCTACGCCGCCGGCAACGTGCTGTCCGTGATCGGTGGCTGGGTGCAGCGAGTCGCGGTTGTTTGGCTCGCCTGGCAGCTCTCCGAGTCACCGGCTTGGCTGGGCGCGATTGCATTTGCCGACCTACTGCCATCGATTCTGGTTGCGCCATTCGCTGGCTACATCGCCGACCGGCGCAACAGACTGCACTTGCTGATGATGGCTCAGGCCGCGGCCATGACGCAGGCCGTCATCTTATGTGTGTTGACCGCCTTGGATCGGATGACAATCGAAGTGCTTATGGCGCTGACTTTGTTTTTGGGCACTGTCATCGGCTTTAGCCAGCCGGTTCGCTTATCGCTGGTGCCCAGTTTGGTCCGGCCGCAAGATTTATCTGCCGCTATTGCGGTGAATTCGTTGGTCTTTAACAGCGCACGGTTTGTCGGACCGGCCATTGCCGGTGTCGTCATCGTCAAGGCTGGTGTCGCCTGGGCGTTTGGGCTCAACGCGCTGAGTTTTCTCGGCTTGCTGGCGGCGCTTGCGCGGTTGCGGCTGCCGCCGCAAGAGCGGGGTGCTACCAAGGGCCTTGGCGTGATCGCGGGGTTGCTCGAGGGATTGACCTATGCCAGTCGCCATCCCGGCATCGGCCCGCTATTGGTTTTGTTGGGTGTGTCGGCGTTCTTTGGCCGCCCGGTGATGGAGCTGTTGGCGGCATTTGCGGGCGACGTCTTCGATCGCGGTGCTGATGGCCTTGCCATGTTGACCGCCGCGAACGGGTTCGGAGCCATGGCGGCTGGATTTTGGCTGTCGCAACGTGGCCCGGTACGCGGCCTGACGCGGGCGGCGGTCGTCAGCGTATTGGTTTTTGGCGTTGCGATTGCGCTGTTCGGCATCACGGAATTGTTCGCCGCAGCTTTGGTATGCATTGGCGTCGCCGGTTTTGCCATGGTGGTCGGTGCGGTTGGGATTCAAACGTTGTTGCAATTCTCGGTCGACAGCACCATGCGCGGCCGGGTGCTGAGCCTCTATGGGCTGACGTTTCGGGGCGGCATTGCCATCGGCGCCCTGGCAATGGGAACGGCGGCGGATCATTTTGGGCTCGCCCTGCCGGTGATTGTCGGTGGTACGATGTGCGCGACGGCTTGGCTTTTTGCGGTACGACGCATCCACGTCTATGCGGCCGCGTTAGAGGACTGAACTTGCCTTTTCCGAGGCCACGCTGGCCACGATCTATTTCGCCTGAACCGTTCCCGATGCCATCATTTGTCTTAGCGCCCTAATTGAGATGGGCACGAAACCAATCGATTGCCTGTTCGATCGCCTCGGCGCGATGGGGCCCATAGACTGTGTAGTGGTCACCGGGAAACAATTTGTATCCCGCCGGGGCGTGTTGACCGATAATTTCATAGACCGCGCGACCGTTCGCGGCGCTATCGAAATACTGGTCGTCCTTCGCATCCAGAATCAATGTCGCGGCTATCACCCGATGGGCGTTCTCAAGTGGCCGGTGCTGCACCATTTTCGCGAAATCTGGCCAGCCACCGGCGAGCTCGTCGACACCCATAGCAGAACCATCAATTTCACCGCGTGCCTTCTGGACCATGCGCTTTTTTCCCAACTCAATCCGTTCCGTCGTGCGGGCGACACCCATGAAGCCGACCTGTGCCACGACCGCCGCGACACGTGGCTCGCGGGCGGCGGCCTCGATCACGTGACCGCCACCGTAACTTGTGCCCCATAGGCCAATTCGGTCGGCCCGCACATGCGGTTCGCCCATGACGAACGCGACCGCGTTGAGCAAGTCTTCGACTTGTTCTTGCGGGTCGATAACCTTGCGGATCTCGCGTACACGAACGATCGCCGTGCCGTCCGGATCGGGTGTTGGAATCGGCTCGGAGGTGGTCAAGCGGCCGTCGCTGCCGCCCCAGCCCCGATAGTCAAACGTCAACACAATGAACCCGTACGACTCGAAAATCGGTGCGTAACTGTCGTTGAGCTCGGCGCGCAAGCCCCCCCATCCCTGGGCGAGAACAATGGCCGCGCGCTTTTCATCCGCGGCTAGGTCGTCGGGCAGCCAAAGATCTCCCGAAAGGCGCGTGCTGTCGCTCCAAATGTCCACAGGACGGCTATCCGCGGCCACCGGCAGCGGCAAGAAACTGCAAGACACTGCGATCGCGATACCGACGAGACCCAAATTCGAAATTGTCTTCATCAAAATCCCTTTCTCAGACGGGCCAGTCGAGCCCACCGACCAAACAATCATCGATTTTAATTGTCCGCGATCCGCCGCGGAATCACCAAGTGGGAAAACCAAAAGGCGTCTTGTCGCGTTCGAAATTCTCGTCCATGGCGATGCTGGCGTCCACGAATGGCATTGACGGCAGGTCGGTCCTGGCTGACCATTCGACACGTACCATTGAATTTGGTTGATTGGGCAGGTCACGAATTGGCGCGTAGGTGGGGCGAGCCGTGTGGCCGGGCAATCAAAATACAGGGAGTCGTATCATGGCCAGAGTAGCACTCGTTACTGGCGGAACACGGGGCATCGGCAAAGCGATATCGGTCGCTCTGCGCGACGCGGGGTGCAGCGTCGCAGCCAATTATGGTGGCAACGACCAAGCCGCGCAGGCCTTCAACGAGGAAACTGGCATTGCCGCGTTCAAGTGGGATGTGGGCAGCTTCGATGGGTGCGAAAAGGGCGTTGCCGCGGTCACGGAGGCATTGGGCCCCGTCGATATATTGGTCAACAATGCCGGCATCACGCGCGATACCACCATGCACAAGATGGCCCACGATGCATGGCAGACCGTGATCGACGTCGATCTTGGCTCGTGTTTCAACATGGCCCGCTGCGTCATTGAATCGATGCGCGCGCGCAATTTTGGACGCATCGTCAACATAAGCTCGATCAACGGGCAGGCGGGGCAGTTCGGGCAGGCCAACTATGCCGCCGCCAAGTCTGGCATGTTTGGGTTTACCAAGTCTCTGGCACAAGAAGGGGCGTCCAAAGGCATCACCGTGAATGCCATTGCGCCAGGCTACATCGAGACGGATATGGTGGCCGCGGTCCCCGCCAGCGTGCTTGAAAAGATCGTCGGGCGCATTCCGGTCGGTCGTCTGGGACAGGCCGAGGAAATCGCGCGTGCGGTCTTGTTCCTGGCCGACGATGATGCGGGTTTCATCACTGGTTCAACGCTGTCGATCAATGGCGGCCAATACATGGATTGATGGACGATGTCGGCAGCCGATGACCAGGCCCGCTTGCGGCTCTTGGATGCCATTCAAGCGGCATTCAACCGCCATGATGTGGATGCCATTCTGGACCATTTCACGGAGGATGGCGTGTGGGTGATGGCCCGCGGGCCAGACGCGCCGAGCGGGCGCCGCTGTGCCGGAAAAGAGGAAATCGGTGCGGTCTTGCAGGCTCGTTTCGCGCGCATTCCCGACATGCGTTGGGAAGACATGCAGCATTGGGTCAGTGGCGACCGCGCCGCTTCGGAGTGGGTCGTGTGCGGGACCCCGGATGACGGTGGCCCAAAGCTGAATCTGCTCGGTTGCGATCTTTGGACGTTTCGCGGCGATAAGGTGGTCAAGAAGGACACCTATTGGAAGACGATCGAGATTTGAGTTGTTGTCCGAAGAACGCTCGGTGCCGTTAGGCGGTCCAGCTGAGCGGCTGTCATCGCGCGATCGGTCATGTTGTCTCTAAACTGGACCTTGGGCTTGTTGGCCCTCGGCGCAGCCGTGTTTGTCTATGCCACGGTGCGCGCGCGTCGGCCGCGCGAAATTGGCACGGTCCGCTTGATCCCCTATGGGGCGATCCAATTTCTGGCTTTATTGGTCGTCATATTGATGCTTGCCCATCTCTACACCTTGGTCACCGGCGTCCCGCTGGAAGGGCGTTTTTCGCGATAGCCACTTGTCGTCCAATTCAGTCGTCGGTGCTTGGACGCCCCCGCCGGCGCTTGGTCAGGGCGTGGAGGCGTTTGCTGTATAGACGCCGTTCGCGGGCCGCCCTGGGGGGCGCCGTGGGGCGTCGCGGGCGTGGTGGTTGCGCCGCCCGGCGGACTAGATCGCTGAGCCGCTCGAGCGCGTCGTCGCGGTTTCGCGCCAGACTGCGGTGACGCCGGGCGTCGATCACGATCACGCCGTGTTTGGTTGCGAGTTGTCCCGCCAACGCCAGCAGGCGCCGGCGCACCGGTGCCGACAAGGAGGGCGAGTGTGCCGCGTCAAAGCGCAGTTGCGCGGCCGTGGCCAGCTTGTTCACGTTTTGACCGCCGGGACCGCCGCTCAGCACCGCCTTGAAAACCAGTTCACGTCTGTCGAGCGCAATATCTTTGGTAATGGGAAGGGTCGTCATTTGCCGCATCCGCGTAACGTGCATGCTGCATCGCAGGTTACGCGACGTGACGCAAGCGACGAAAGTCGCGATCCATGGTTCCCGCAGCGCCGGATAAGCTGACCCGGTCGGCGGAGCCGATCAGAATGAACTGGATCGCGTGGTCGCTTTGGCGGGGATTAGTCCGCCGATTGCCGGTACGCCTGCGGTCGCCACCGATGAATTGATGCCGCCGCCGGCTGCGCTTACAGCTGAGGTAGTGCCGCTGAGTGCACTGCGGGTCAGTTCCGCGGGATCGACGCCCATCAGCGTGTTTGGATCGACCAGAAGCCCATCCAGGTCCTCTGGGCCGAGGGCGCGAAATGCGTCGGGATCGGTTCCCAGATCCAATGGCGCACCAAGCTCGCCGATCGCCTCGGGCGTCGTCGCATCTTCAGCAAATGCCACGACACCTGTCCCGCACAAGATAGCGGCGGCACCGAGAAACGCGCGTAACAGTGAGCCGTGACCACGCATTTTTGCAATCCTTTCAAGGCGCTAGAAGGAAATCGGCAATTTCTCTATATATTACCACGAAATAGCCGAGAAATCCACGCGCCGATCGGGCCATGGTGCAAATTGCACCAAGTCCCGGGTCAAGTTTCGAACAAAACATGAACTCGAGTCACGTCGATATGATGCCCCGCTGATGCGGGGCCAGGCGCCCACCCCGTTCTAGTCGTATAGTTTGTGTCGAAACCGTCGGTCCCAGCACTGGATGACGTTGCGTCCGTAGGTGGCTGTCGCCATGACCGCGCAGGCCGTGACCGTGCGTCCATCCGCGCCGACAAGCCATAGATAATCGCCGCCTGTCACGATCGGCTTGTACCATCCCCTTTTGCCATGGCGATGATGGTGCCGACCACTGATCTCATTTGATGATGGTTTGGTGCCACGCTGGATGGCGACCCCCGACGTCCAACCGGCGATGCCCGGTCGCACGGTTTCTGTATCGGAACCGCGCACAATGGTCACCGTCTCGGCGCTGAGCGCGGCCGACGGCGTCGCCGCCACCAGTGTTACGAGCGTCGCCGCGGCGAGCGCGCTTTTCCAAGGGTTGATGCGGCGCATTTGCGATAATGGCAAGGTCGTCGACATTTATGTTTCTTTCTCGGTTTCTTTGCCCGTGCCATGCCGTCTACTGGACAGGACATGGGTTTGTTTTGAATCACCACGCGAATATATCCAATTTTACGAAATTTTGAAATAGATCGGCTTTCGCAGAACCGTAGTTTGTGGTTCACGACTGGTGCAGGTGTAGAGCCCTTTCGGATGCCACGCAGCCGTTGCCGTCGAGCAATCGCGTTTATCCGTGTTTCAAGGCCCGCTGTCGTGAATACTGCGACATCACCGGGCCAACAAGTATCTGCCCAAACATTAATTGTTCATCGAAAGAGCTGAACATCATTATTTGAGTACGAAAACAACAGTGCGCTATTGTATTGCGAGTCCGAATATTCAATAATCAAATTGACGTTGGGAAAAACAAACAGACATCGGGGTCATGGTCCAACTTAAGGAAGAGTCGCTGCCGAGAACGATGCACATGTCCCAAGATGACATCGGTCATAGAAAACGACTTCTGAGCTTGACCGGTGCGGACGAGGACATGATTGCGGCGTGTCAGCCATCAATTCTCAGCGCGATGGAAGCTATCGTAGATCAGTTCTACGTGAGTCAAATTAGTCACCCAGAGATCGCGCTACTATTTGGCGACGCGGACCATTCGGACGCCGCGTTGCAGGCTGTGCGCACGTATCTGCGTGATCTGTTTTCCGGCAGCTATGGGCCGGAATATGTCGAAAAGCGCTTATCTTTGGGCGCTGTTCAGAAGACATACAACATAACGCCCGCTATGTGTTTTGGTGCAATGCAGGCATTGCAATCATTGCTGCACGATACTTTGCGCGGCGCGGCGGACCAAAACGCCAAGTCGACACAAGTCGACGATACAGCGCGTGCCGTGTCGCGCCTTATGATGTTCGATCTAAGCATCATCACTGACGCGTATATCGTGAATGTCTTGTCTGACCTTGACAGAGAACGCCAAGACGTTGAGCACTACGCAGAGAGCCTGGAGGAAACAATCGCCGAACAAGCGCTGCAACTGGCGGAATTGGCGCGCAAGGACATTCTGACCAATCTCTACAATCAGCGCGCATTTTATGAGCACTTGCGCCGAGAGGCGAGCAATGCGGAGCGCCATGGGCAGCCGTTGTGTCTCCTTAACTTGGATGTGAATCGTTTTAAGGCCTTCAACGATCGTGAAGGGCATATCGCGGGCGACACGTTGCTTGCCTCAATTGGACGCGCGCTTCAGGACGGCGTGCGCGAGGGTGACATTGCCTGCCGCTATGGCGGCGACCAGTTCTGCATCATCTTGCCAAAGGCGGCAATCAGTGATGCCCAGGTGTTGTGTGATCGTTTGGTCCAGGCGCTTGAGCGCGGCGACACGCGCAACGTCGCATTCAGTATCGGAATCGCCCAAATGGGCCCCGATCAGTTTTTCGACGTCGACCACTTTGTGAAGCAGGTCGATGGACTGGTTCACGCCGCCAAAATCGAATCGGGAAAGCGACCGGGCACCCACGTCAAGTCGCAGCGCGCGTTTGGCCCGCACTAGATCAACCCCCGTTCAAATGCGCATTTGGACTGGGATCAGTTGATCGGGAAGACGAAGATCAACCCCCGTTCAAATGTGCATTTGGACGGGGTCAGTTGGCCTAGCACGCCGAACGCCCGACCAATGGCCGGGCGCGCCCGTTCTCGCAATAATTCGGTCGTGATATCGGCGCGATCACCAAGGCGGATCAGTAATCGTGTGAGGCGTCCTCGGTCATGCGAATGATCCGCTGGACCTGTTCCTCAACATCACCCGAAGATTTCTCCTTATCCGACTCGGCCTCGTCGCTGGTCGCATCGGCTGATTCGCCGCTATCGTCGCTGGTGTCGCCGTTCGATGCCGCACTGTCGGCGTAGGGCCAGCCAGACTTCTGTTGTTCGGTGGTCTCGGGCCCGTTGGTGTCGGCGCTGTCTTCGTCGTCAGCGTCTTCGTCCGACGCGGTGTCGCCGCCGGCTGCTGCAACGTCCGTGTCCGCGGTATCTTCGCTCACCGAGGTCTCGTCGGCCGGCTGCTCGGTGGCCTCGTACGGGCTGGTCGCACCCTCGGCCTCTGTCTCCCACGGTGTTTCGGGCAACGGCGGTGGCGGGGGTGGGGGGGTGTCGTCCGCTGGCACCAGACTCTCAGTCTCGTCCACTGGCGCCAAGCTTTCTGTCTCGTCCACGAGCGCTAAACTTTCTGTCTGGTCCGCGGGCGCTAGACTCTCTGTCTCGTCAGGTGGCGGCAACGCGCCGCCTGGCTCCTCGGGCGCCGGCAAGTCTTGCTGTCCAACCAATCCGCTGGCCCGGTGCTCAAGCATTTGCATAGTTTCGCTAAGAGTATCCCGCGTACCAGATTCAATAGCTAATAATAAAGAATGAAGCATACTCTTCAATTCTTCATTTTCATGTGCAATACGATTGACTTGATCTTGATGTTCGCCTTCTCGAGACTGCTGAACTCTTAACCCCTCATCAATCGTATCCATAAGACCGATGAGCCGCTCGCTATATCTTCTTTGCTGCTCATCAAACAAACCAAAATTCTGTTCGGCGGCTTCCACGCGTTGCCGCAATTCTTCGATACTGCTCATGACCCGACCCTGTCTAAGACCATCCGTCCTTTAATTAACAACCCACTTGTCCTTTGGGTATCCTCAATTTGGGCGACGAATTGACATGAGCGATCGTTCGCCTTTCCAGGGGGTTAACGCGTCGCGCAACAGGTCGCGCGGCAAGTCGATGAATGAAGTTGAGACCTACAGCTAACAAATAACTCGAATCGGTGACCCGACAAGTGAGCAAAAGCTCGGAGAAAAAAGGGCAATAAAAAGGCTGGGCATCGGTTGTTTGATGCCCTTCGACGACGCCAATATTCTTAGAGAACTGGTCGATATTTGCGCACGAATTGGGGTGCCATGAACCGCCTTTTTCGCCGTTTTGGAGCGAGCCGGCCATGGCCCGACCAGCGCATCACGTTAGATGCTGCCGGGAATGGTCAACCCGGTCCGCAAACGTTTGACGGGGTGCGGACCGGGTCATAATCGACTGAACGGCTTACCCTTAGTAAGTGGGGAAATCGCGGCTCAGATCTTCTTCGACGGCAATCAGAGCGTCGCCATTTTCATAAACCCGATACACCGAGCCTTCGCCAAACGGATTGCTCATCGTACCGACGTGGGACCACTCCCCAGGGTTGTCTTCCCACAAAGAGATCGAGTCATTCTCATTGCCGGCAACAAAGATATCGATATCCCGAAGCACGCCGTCGTCGTCTGCCATCGGTGCCAGATTGTTACTGGCACCCAGAGTGTTGACGGACGCAGCGTCGAAGGATACGCGATCATGGCTGTCGCCGTCGGTCATATCGATCAGTTCGATGCTGTGCAGCTTGGCGACTTGGTTGTCCTCAGCCTCGGGGCCCATATAGAGCTTACCGATACCATTGGCGCCAAAATCATTGCCGACATGCAACCGGTCAAAGCCGCTGCCACCGTCAGCCACCGCAAAGTCCCGAATTTCCTTGAAGTCGGCCGAAGGCGTCAAGTCTTGGAGGACCAGGATATCATCGCCTTGGCCGCCATAGAGCTTGTCGCCGGCGTCATTATCAAGGCCGCTGTAAAGGGTGTCGTTGCCCTTACCGCCATACAAAAGGTCGTTGCCCGCGCCACCATTAATGATGTCATCACCATCACCGCCATGGGCCGTGTCGTCACCTTCGCCAGCTTGGATGTTGTCGTCATCGTCGCCGCCAAAGATGATGTCGCCTTGGTCACCGCCCAGCAATTCGTCAGCCAATGCACTGCCCCAGATTGTATTGGGCGTGCCATTGTCGGCGGCAACCGAGATGCCGCTGCCAGCGTCCTCAATGACGCTCTTTATTTCGATGGATGCCGCGACCGGTCCGGCGACACCATCCGACACGGTATAGGAGAGGTTGCCGCTGTCGGCGACGCCATTGTTGTCTGGCAAATAGCGCAGTGAGGCGAACTCAGCGGCGTCCAGAGCCTCTCCACCGACCAAGGCCACAAAAACGCCATCCGATGCGCCGGTTGGATGGTAAAAGACATCGCCTGCACCCGGTACGTCGCCGATCGAGTAGGTCAAGGTGTCGCCTTCCAGGTCGGCGGCCGGATTGACCATGAGGGCGTAACCCGCGGCGGCGAGTACGCCAGGCAGCGCGGCCGGGTCGGCCGGATCGGTTGGGCGAATGGCCGTATTGTCTGGTACCCAAACCGTGCGTGATTCCGGCACCGGCGGCGTGTTCAAGCTGCTCGTGCCCAAGTCCGTGATGTTCAGTGTGAGCTCGGCGCTTGCCGTGCTGCCGTCGCCGTCGACGATTGTGTAGGCAAACGCTTCAGACTGGTTGCCATCGACCGGCGGCGCTGCGTAAGTGTAGCCGCCCGTTTCAAAGTTGAAACTCAAGACGCCGTCCAACGGAGTCACGATGGTGACTGTATCGCCGCTGGTCGTCGTTCCGTCCGGATTGGTAATCGTTCCGGTGACCGGATCGTATTGGAAAGTGAGCGTTTCACCGCTCGACGGGTCGGTGAAACTGAGCGAGGCCACATGGGCGTCGCCACCGGCGGGTCCATCGGCGCCAAATACGTCATTGGCGAGGACGTTGCCGTCAACCACCGAGCCTTCATTGGTCGGAATTGTTGCCAAAAGCCCTTCGGTGAGGGCGCCGTCTTCGACCACGACGATGTCATCGGGATAGGCGACATCGTTGAGTGGCGAATCGCCAGGCACGACTTCCGGCCCGATCCGGACCGCAATTGAGCGTACGCCGTTGGTCACCACGAAGGTCTTCCAATCCGCCGGCGTCGTGTTATTCGACGGAAACGGTTCGCCGTCAGAGACGAAATAGACAATGTTCGAAACTTCATCGCTTGACGGTGTTGCCGAAACGATGCCTTCGACAACGCCGCGGGTAACGACCAAGGCATCATCATATTCCGTGCTTAAGCCGAGGCCGTTCATACCCAGCGCCAGGCTGTCGATGAAATCGCCCGCGTCGGCGATGTTCATGGTGACGGTGTTGAAGGCGCCAGCCGTATCACCCATGAAATCAAGGTCACCACCAGATGCGAAGACCACGAACGTCACGGTCACTTCGGCCGTAATATCGCCATAACCGTCGATCAAATCGGCCAAGGCTTCCTTCATCGCCGACAGGCGGCTTTTGCCGGTGCCGGGAATGATATCGCCCATGCTGCCGGACACATCGACAACCATGGTCAAGTTGACGAGTTTCGCGATGCCTTCATTGGCGGCATTGCTGTCGTCTTCCGCGATTGGCTGATCGTCGGTGATGTTGATCCGCAGCGTGCTGCTGGCCGTGCTGCCGTCGTCGTCGGTCACCACATAGGTGAACTGGTCTGCGACCGGACCGCCGCTGTGATCGCCATTGTCGGTCAGGTCATAGCGATATTGGCCGTCGCCGTTGATCGTCAGCGTGCCGTGCGTGCCAATGATGATGGTGTTACCGGTGTCGCTAACAGGCACGCCGTTAACTTCGGTGACTTTGGCTGGATCGGTGCTGGTGAAATTTAGCGTGCCGCTGGTGCTTTCCGTGATCGCGGCCGGGTCGCTGCCGATGTCGTCTCCGAGCACCACGTCATCGCTATCAAGCGCCGATTCCTCAACAATGCCGTGGGTGATTTCGGCGACCGGTTGATTGGTGTCGTGGAAATGAATCCAGATCACCGACTTGGCCGTATCACCGTCCGCGTCAACGATGTGGTAGAAAAAATCTTCCATCCCGTGCGGCGGAACCGATTCGACGGTCAGCGTGTAGGTATAGCTTCCATCGGGTTTGATGGTGACAAATCCGTACTTGCCGTCGACCCGAAGGCCGTCTTCGGGCACCGGCCGTCCAGACAACATCGTTACCACAATGTGGTTGTCACCACCGGGATCGTCATTGTCAAAGACGTTGCCCGAGACGCTGTTGCCAAGACCTTCGTCCAGACCAATCACTTCCGCTTTGGCGCGCGGCGCATCGTCCTCAACAGCAACGGTGAACGTGCTGCTGTGGGAATCGCCGTCTGAATCCGTGATGGTGTAGGTGAAATTCAGGTCCAACACGTCATCATCGCCGGTGCGGACGACATCCGGGTGGTCCAGCGGTCCAAGCAGTTCAAATACATAGCTGGCGCCAGTGGGCGTCGGCGTAATTGTTATGACAAAGATTGTATTGCCACCGGCCGATCCGGTGATGATCGTGTTGCCGCTGCCGTCGGTGCCTTGGCTATAAGTGAGCGGAACGCCATTCGAGGTGAGCGTGGCGGGATCCGACGGAATTGCTTGCACATTCGGATCGCCGTCGGTCACCGAGGTGAATTCGACAACGAGGGCGCCATCGGCGGCCGGGCCATCCATGCCGTAGGAGAAAAGCAATGTGCCTGTCGCGCTATCCGGCACGAACTCTTGATCATTGCCCTTGCCGACAGAGTCCTCGGTTACGACCACCTTGCTGCCGTCGCCACCAGGCTGACCACCTTCGTCGATCGTCGGCACACCATCGCGCACACAAACATGGAACGACGCCGAGGTCGAATCCATGTCGAAATCGGTGATCGTGACGCCGAACTCGAGACCGACCACATCATCGTCGCCGCTTTCGCCGGCGCCCATGTGATCGATGCCGCGGATCAGATCGAAATCAAAATCGCCAGTCGTCGTGTCGATCTCCAAACGCCAGACCGTGTTGCCGCTATCCGGGCCAAGGGACGGTTCAAAGCGTCCGGTGACGCCGACAACGATCAGCGTATCGCCGTCGAGAAAATAGTAATGGCTGATCGGTTCGCCATCGGATGTACCGGCAATCGTGCTGCCGTCGCCGCTGTCGTCGGTGTAGCGAATGCCGTCAATCGAGAACCAGTCGAGCTGGCCATCGGGCACGATGCGCATGCCGCCAGAACCCGGCACGATCGCCAAGTTATCGACAGACTCGGCGGTTCGATTCGGGCCATCGGAGCCGTGGTAGACGACGATGCGACCCGTGGCGCTGGCGCTATCGATCGTGCCACCGACATCGTCCGTGGCAATTGGCGGTGCCTCGTTCAGGCACACCATCGAGTTGTCGCCAACGAACAAGGCCGGGCCATCGTCGGAAACCGAAATGGTCACTGTGGCGGATCCGGTCGCGCCCGTCGAATCGGTGATATCCAAGACAAACACCAGATCTTGTAGATCGTCCGGATCGCTCGGGTCGCCGTGATCGAGGCCGTCGAGTAAATCAAACGTGACGTCGCCCGTCGGTGAAATCGACAATTCGAACACGGGCCGGCCACCGGCGCTGCCTTCGATCACCAACGTGCCGCTGTCGTCCCGTGTCGTGATGTCGATTGGATCGCCGCCCGAGGTGACGATGGTCGGGAATCCGGCAAAGCCGATGCTGGTAATGGGGTTGCCTGTTGAGCTGATCAGCGCCCCCGACGTGCTCCCCAGCACGCTCGGTGTTGGGAAAGGATCGGTAAAGGGGTCGAAGCCGGCTCCAAGGTCGATCGATTCATCCGTGCCCAGGCCGAGCGTTGCGCGCGGGCCGTCCAGCGCCTCAACACCAATGCCGCCGTCCAGACCAAGATTTTCTTGGGCAACGCGGCCCTCGGGCTCCTGGAAGCCATCCTGGGGAATTTCACCGATGACACCGCGCGCGCGCAGATGGTCGGGGAACAGGTCGCCAATCGTCACTGTGCCGTCATTGCCGAGGCCGTCGTCTTCGTCGACATCGCCTGGCGGTTGTTCACCCGCCGCGGTCGCGATCAGATCGTCGAGCGTCGCAATTTGGGAATCCGCAAAGACCAGCCCGACATCGTCGGCATTTTCGAGCTGCGCATAGAAACCAGAGATCGTGACATCGAAATTGTCAACAGTGACGACGGTGTCGAAGTCGCCCTGATTCGTGATGGTGATACCGTCGGTGCCGATATCATCAAAGACTGCGCGTTCGCCCGGTCTTAACTGGATCCGGTCGACTGGTGGAACATCAAATGCCCGAACTTCGACGCCGGCAGCGTCAACGATACGAATCGTTGCCATCTTGTTTCCCGTTTTCTTGCGGCTACGCGGATCATTGCCGTCTTAGCCTTATGGATGCCGTCTTTTCGTTATTTGACCCGGTTATATCACTTTCGAATCCTCTGTCATGGTCTGTTCGAACCATATCGAATTTCAAGGCATTGACTGTGTGATTTTGCTCACCCTAAACGTTTCTACTGCATGACGTTTTTAGCGTTGCATCCGGATGCTTGACAGTTTTCGCAAACTAACCGTACACACGATTGCGAGACTTCAAGCAAACGCCGCCGCGAGAGCGGTGCGTGGTAGCCCTCAAAACACCACTCAAATATGAGGACAATTATGGCACATAGTTGTTGCTTGGTGGCACCAGAGTGTATGAGAATAAGCCGCATTTGCAATTCCCGGGGGCTTTTGTAGCCGCATTCTCGTGTCGGTGGAATTGTTTCAGCCGCGCCAGGACGCAAGAAGCTGAATGGAACTTGGACTCAACCGACGACAAGGCTTTTCGCGCGCGCCGTGCCGGGCTTTTCGTTTCTGGATATCGTCAACAAAGTTTCGGTATTTGTCATTTAATTTCAATAAATTAACGTCAAATCCGCAGAGGCCGAGCGGCACTTTCGTCGACGCTGTTGCTTCGTTTTTGTGGAATCCTAGTGCGTTTGAGCCATGACGTCTCGCAACCGGTTTGTGTATCTTCCGTGGCAAGAAAGTCACACGGTCGAAACACCGCGCGTGTATATTGCCAGCGCTTGCTGGATTTCAGCGTCCCAACGCGCGCACGACCGCGCTGTCAAAAAATTGCGCCGTGCGCATGTGGCCGGAGTTGGAAATGGTTGGGGATTTCTAGGGCGCGATTTTGATGGAACCACCGAGAATGTCGTTGCACAAGAGAGGATTTGAGCAAGCATGACCCGCAAAGTTGAAGCCTGGGCTGACATATTGTTGTACAAGCCCGGCTTGGCCGACAAACGGGCCGTTGCCGAAATTGAAAAATCGCGTGACGTGCAATGGCTCAAAGAGCGCGGCGCGTCGGTGACGGTGTGCACAAATGCGGCTGCTATGCGTCAGCGACTGTCCACCCACGCGCCGACCTTGGTGCTGTTGGATTTCGCGGCCGGCGAAGAGTCCATCGATTCAGTTGAAATCGAGAGTCTGCACCACATTCGTCCGAGCTTGCGCTTTGTTGCGCTCGTCAACGGGGATCTCGTTGGGTCGCCAATATTTGCCGACTTGGTGCGCAAGCGCCTTCTCTACGACTATCAAACATTGCCCTTAGATCGCGACCGCCTGCTGTTCGTCGTCGGTCACGTGCGCGGTTTGGTGGAAGTTGAGCGCCAGCATCGAGCGGCGCGGCCAATTGGCACCGAGAACGCGGAATCCGAGCCCTTCATGGTCGGATCGCATCCGGCAATGTTGCGTGTCTTCTCAACGATTCGGAAAGTGGCGCGAACCGACACGCCTGTTTTGGTCACTGGTGAGAGTGGCACCGGCAAAGAACTGGTTGCCAACGCAGTGCATGAACGTTCGCCGTTTCGCGAGGGCCCATTTGTTGCCATCAATTGCGCGGCCATCCCGTCGACGCTGATTGCGTCGGAGCTGTTTGGTCACGAAAAGGGTGCCTTCACAGACGCGCGCGAGCGCAAGTTGGGCAAGATTGAATCGGCTTCGAACGGCACTTTGTTCCTGGACGAAATCGGCGATTTGCCGCTTGAGCTTCAAGGGCATCTGCTTCGTTTCTTGCAAGAGAAAACCATCGAACGGGTTGGTGGCACGCGCACGATTCAAGTGACGACTCGGGTCATCGCGGCGACCAACGTAGACTTGTGGGAAGCGGTCGAAGCCGGAAAATTCCGTAAGGATTTGTTTTATAGGCTGAATGTCTTGCCGATTCACTTGCCGCCGTTGCGAGAGCGCGGCAATGATATCGAGCTTGTCGCGCGTTATTTTCTACAGCGGTTTAGTTCCGAGCTTGAGCGGCCCGACCTGGAGTTTAAGTCGAGCGCGATCGCGGCAATCCGAAATTATGGCTGGCCGGGCAATGTGCGTGAGCTGATCAGCGTCATCCGCCGGGCGGTGGTCATGGCGGAATCACGTTGCATCGACGCATCGGATCTGGATCTTCCCGTTTCGGTCGATGACGGTGGTCGGTTGCCGACCATCGAAGAGGCACGGTATCAGGCGGAACAAGAGGCGATCCAAAGGGCGCTGCACAAACATAACGACAATATCAATCGTGCAGCAAAGGAGCTTTGTGTCTCGCGCGTGACGCTGTATCGACTGATCGAGAAACATGCCATCGTCTACACGCCGCGCGGTCGCAAGCGCGTCGCGGATTGGACGCCGGACATTGAATATATTAACTAAATTTGCAGACAGGGCGGGGTATAACACATAAACTGCGGCACATCGCGGCGTAAGGGACGCGCCGCCAAAAATAGGTGGGAAGATGGGACGAAGGACTGCGGGAACGGTAGCCGTCTTTGCGGGTATCGTTGGGGTGACGTTACCACTGGGTGCTTTTGAATCCGCCTGGGGGGCAGAGGCGCCGGATACCGCGCTCCAAGCCGAGATTGAGATTCTTCGGGGCGAGATTCAGCGCCAGCAGAATTCCTTGGATGCCCAACAAGAACAACTTCGGCGTCTCGAGCAGCGTTTGTTTGAGCGGATCGGGGGTGCCGGCGGTCAGATCGTCGACCCTGGCTTGTTGGAAGATGTTCGTGGTGCCGGCACTGGCGCCGGAGGTGGGCAAGCCAATGGCGGCGTGTCGGATCCGGTCGGTGAGGCGGCACCCGAGACACGGCCTGAAGTGAGCGTATTGTCCGATGTCGGCGGTGTTTTGACCCCGCGCGGTCGGTTGGTGGTCGATCCTTCTTTTGAGTTCAGTCACACGGCGGTCAACAAGTTCTTCTTCAGCGGTGTCCAGATCGTCGATGCGGTGTTGATTGGCGCGATTGAGGCGACCGATGCCCGTCGCGATAGTTTCACGCCGTCGATCGGAGCACGCTACGGCGTCACCAATCGTATTGAGGTGGATGCGCGCGTTCCTTATTCGATTCGCGATGACGTGGAGAGTGATCCGTTGGATGCGTCATCGCCGCTGTCGCGCGAGCTAAGTGCGAACGATCTGGGCGATGTCGAATTCGGCGCGCACTATCAGATCAATGACGGAACCGCCGGGTGGCCCTATTTCATCGGCAATTTGCGTTTCAAGACAACAACGGGAACCGGACCGTTCGACGTCGCGTTCGACTCTCAAGGTCGTCAGCGGGAACTTCCGACTGGATCTGGCTTTTACACGCTCGAACCCAGTGTCACGGTGCTCTATCCGACCGATCCGGTGGTCCTGTTCGGGAATATCGGTTATGCAGTCAACTTGCCGGACGACGTCGACAAGACAATTGGGTCACAGTTTTTCGGCAAGGTCGACCCGGGCGACAATTTGCGCACCAGCTTTGGCATCGGTTTCGGCATCAACCAACAGGTATCGATGAGTCTGGGGTATGAACACAGTTATGTGTTCGAGACCGACTCGGAGATTGATGGCGTTACGGTGAAGTCTGATCCAGCGCAAGTGGGATCTTTCCTGTTTGGTTTGTCGTTGGCGGTGACCGACAGGATCTCGACCAACTTGAACGTGGCTGTTGGGGCGACGGAAGACGCACCAGATGTCCGCATTGGTATCAGTACGCCGATATCGATCGATCTTTTCAACTAAACACCAGGGTCGATGGTAGGCCGCTTTTGGCCGGCGTGAAAAGCTGAGTAGTTTCAGGTAATCGGGTAGAACGAGCACTTGTCCGGGACAGCGGTCAGGTGCTCGGTCTTTTCAGCCTCAGTAAGAACGCCCGCGGACGGATGGCGGTGGTCTGTTCGACAGGTAGAGAAATTCCGCACGGTTCCGTGACACGACGCCAGATGACTTAGAGCACTTTCCGACCATATTGAGTCAATTCTGTTTCCGGTCCGGCGCGGCGGTCCACGCGAAGGGCGGCGCAGCGCGATGCTCGTGTCCCGAAACCGAAGTTCGTCACGTCTGACCCCAGGCACCTTACGAACTGCGGTTTCGTCAGGACACGAGTCGAATATTTGGATCTCGCGCGGTTCACGGATCGGACGTTCGCTCTGGGGCTCGATGCGAGATCAAGCGAACGTCCGATCCACCGCACGAGCGCATCGGGCAAGTCCGCCGACCAATGTGGTCGTCCACATGGATTCCCATCGGGGGACGCCCGCCGGTCGGAAACAGAATTGATTCGATATGGTCGGAAAGTGATCTAGCGGCCGCGTTTGCAACGTGCACGAACCGATCTTTTGAAAGTACGTTGGATCGAATCCAACCGCGCCGGTTGGCCCTTTGACTTCGGGACAGTTGTGCGTGGGGGCGCAAAAAAAGGGCCGGTGGATCCAGGGTACCACCGGCCAAAAACTTGGTTCTTAAGACATCGACGCCGTATGGCTCCACCAAATGGGCGGCCGATGTTGAGGTCGACGGCTACGTTAGGTCCCCCCGGTCCTAGGCGTTAACGAACGCGTGATCCGCCGACCACTCTCGTGTCGCGGCCTTAGAATTGCCCGACATTGATTTGATTTGTGATCTTCCGGGCCTTGATGGCCGGCAAAGCGTTCATGATGTAGCTGGTTAGGCTACGAACATGAATATTCACTTCGGTTGAAGATTCAAAAATCTGCCGATCGGCCGTGTTGTTGATCATGGCCAATACTTGGCCATTATTGTTCACCTGATGAACAATCTGTGTTGAAGACGGATCGCCGAGTGCCACACTGTAGCCACCGCCGTTCGACTGCTGTACAGCCGCCGCAGCGGTTGTTGCCGTTTGCTCGCCGCCGGTATCCACGTCGGCCAATCCGGCATTCGACGGATTGACTTGCGTGGTCGCCGGCAGCCATTGCCCGGCGTCATTCATCGTCAGTTGGGTCACCAGTTCCATGGCGCCGTTAACCGTCGATCGAACCGTCAACCCGAAGTCGAACACGACGCCACCGATCACCATGCCGCCACGCATTTGGTCAAGGTCATCGTTGTCGACCGGTGCAAACGCCGAGAAGACATCGGCAGAATGCGCGCGCGCATCCACCTTGTCGCTGCCCAAGGACACGATTGCCCCAAACGCCGCTGCCCCGATAATCAAGCCACCCAGCGCCAATGTCGTTTTGTTGTTGTTCTTTAGTATCGACTGCATTACGTCCCAATCCCTCTAGAATTCAGCAAGACCCGGCAAGTTCATCGTGAACGATGCCAAGCCTTGTCGAACCATCGCCGTCTGCACAGGGGCTCGCACCCTGACATTCCAATCGTCATCCTGGTTGAATGTCGCGTTCGCGACTTCGACATTGTCCCGGATCACGAAAACGATCCCATTCCAGATCTGTTCAAATTCATCCCGCCGTACGACCATGACGCCACGGGCCGGATCCCCAAGTACGACCTCATCGCCGCGAATACCTTTGACGACGACAAAATGCTTGTAGCCGTTGGTATCGATCAATGTGATCGCCGGCACCCCCACTTCCGCGAGTTGGTCTAGCGAAATCTTGAAACCGTCGCCGGTCCAGCCAACCGATTCCAAGAACCGCTTCATATCCAGCAACGAAAACCCGTAGCGGTGAATGGATTCCTTGTCGCCGACTATGTACATGGCCTCGAAAAGTTCGGCTTCGGTGATCTCTTGTTTGTAGTGATACGTCAGCAAACTCGCCAATGCGGCCGAGCCACACGAGAAGTCATACTGCTGCGCAAGGATGGTCTTAAAACGCCCTTCTTTAAGACTGATAATGGGGACGCTGTAGCGCATGCCATGAAACCCTGGCGTCGAAATAAAAACTTCGCCCGCCATGGTCGGGGTGAACGCCGCAACGCTGGTCAAAATAACACTGACCAAAAAAGAACGTATGCGCATTTGCTCTCCCTTTGATTCCCGTGAAGCCGCTTTGGTTTGAACAGGTCTGAACTTGCCTGCGTTACTTCACGTCCAATCCATCGAGATAAACGTTCACGATGGTCGAATAGTTGAAGTTGTTCATATCGCCCGTGTTGTTGACGACCGTCGTGATGCCGTGGGTATCAGTGACCACGTTGTTACGGATTTGCCCGGAGGTCTTCGTGGAGCCGTTATCCAGGCTAATTGTGTTGTCTTTGATCGTCGCGTCCGAATCCACCTGCGACGTTGTGAGGACGCTGTTAGCCACGCCGATAGCGACACTGCTGAGGGCAGCGCTATCCACGGGCTGCAAACTATTCAGTCCTTCCGATTGGGCGGTCGCCGTTGTGCTCATCGCTGCGACGACACCAACGGCGATCACGCCTGCCAAAACTCGGCTCTTGCCGGCCGCCTTACGTTTCTTATGGAGCATTTTCATTTTTTGCGTTCCCTGGGATGTTTTCTGCTCAGATCGTTCCGGCGGCAGGGAGAATTTCCTGCCCCGGAACAGTGATGCCTCTTAGTTCCTGATCGATCCGCCACCATTGACGCTGCCAACAATGGCGTTGACGCTCATCGCGACGTTTTGGTTTTGGGCGAAACCGGTGTTTTGCATAATCGGATTTACGCCGGACAGTCCGGTGATCCCCTCCAACAGACTTCCTGTCTTGAACTTGAATGCCAGGCTGGTTGTTTGACGGCCACCGCCAATAGCTGCCGCGGTCGTGTTCTCGGCATCCGCCGCGATTCCATTTGCAGCGGTCGCGGCATTCGACACTGGTCCGGATTCGGCCTTGGCTGTGGCGTCTCCAGACTTTGCGTTGCTACCGGCGCCGGCCGTTGCGGACGTTTCGCCGACCGCGCCGCCGCCGCCTGTGGCGCCGCCGCCTTCGCCGGATGTCCCGGCCGCGTCGCCATCCTTGTCGCCCAAGCTGGTCGCGTTTGTTGCCTTGCCGCCGCCGATGGCGATGCCATCCGCGAAGTTTGCGGCGCGTCCGCCAGCGGCCCGGCTGTTGCCGCCTTGATTGCGCGCATCGCCGCCCTCATTGCCGCCAGCCAATGCGGCTGCCCTCGCTGCCGAATCCGAGCCCGAGAAATTCGCATTTCCGCTGGTTGAATCACCGTCCGCGCTGGCCGCAGCGACGCCGATTCCGATCGCTGCCACTTCGCCCGCCGCAATCGCGGCGCCCGCTCCACCAGTGGCGGCACCATTGGCTTCAAGATTGAACATCTGAACTTTCGCGATCGCCGAACGGAGCTGCGAATGGCTCAACTGGGCCACATTGTTGTAGATGCTGCGGTCGTAGGCGACGGCGTTGCCCGAATTCCACATTACGTGCCACAGTGCGCTGTTGTTGCTGTCGACGGTGGTCGTGTTGCTATAGGTCAGCTTCTCGGCATCGACATCCAAAGCGTCGATGTCCACTTTGCCGTTTTTGTTGTCGATGACGTCGTTGTCAGCTGTCGCGCCACCGCTGGCGTTGCCCGCGCCCAAATTGTTGTCAGCGGCCGCCAGATCGACATCCAACACGTCATTGTCTGCAATACTGCTGTTGTTCGCGTTCCCCGCTGCCACGCCCGCGATGCCCACATTCGCTTGGCTTTCTGCCACACCAAGGCCGCCACCTGCGCCACCCCCGGCGTACGCCGTGCCGGCCAAGGCCATGCCAACGGCGACTACCGATGCTGTAGCCAAATGGGAGTTCATCTTCATCGACATCTCCTCCAGCGTCCCCTTAACGATCCATTCCCGACAATCCGGCGTGCGACGCAATGTCCAACCCGCGGTTGAATTGCCGTCGCATCCCTTCGTTGGCCCACGTCGCAATTCACGTCGTGTGGCTCACCGGGTTGCCGGCGAGCCGCCGTCCGAGGGCTATATAAGCAACTCTCATGCCATCGCCTTGTTTGTCATAAGCAATTGAAAAATAATATGAAAATGTCGTGGTTGGGGGGTGCGCAGCGCGGGGGCTTATCAGGTGTCCCAATCTTGTTACAGTCGATCGGGGGCCATTTTCGATGGCTGCTATTGGTGGCTTAAGCAGGTGTGACGCCGCGGACCGAAATGGTCTGTCAAATATTTGAAATTGTTCGTAAAATTGATGTCGATTTGTGCGAAGTTGCGCGCACCTTGGCGTGGGTGCAGTTCCGCCGTGACGTGTCAAATGTTTCGTTTCTGAAACATAGGCCGGACTGCAAGGCGCCCGAACGGGTAGGCTTTGCCCGATCCGGCGCATGTGCGGCGACCGTAAAGCGGTGCCGGTATGGTCCAATTGGGTGGTTGGAGATGAGGATGTATCAGGCACGAAACCCTTGGCCCATATGCACCACTTGGGTCACAAATGACGCGCGCGCATCCTCAGCCGGCGGGCGATCTCATTGCCGCCGCCCGTGACATGGCCTCATGGACGGGCGCCCCACGGCCGATTCCGGCGTGGCTGTCCTTGGCCGTGTTGACGAAGGCGCGCCGAACGTCACCAGGTCGTGGTGAAAATACACACCCAGAATGTTTCAACATGGCCCCAGATTGGCCGAAAGGTGCGCACCACCGCTGTTCGTTCAAACGGGGTCGTTTGAACGACGTTGAATCGATCGATGTCAGTTAGATAGAGCGTATCATGCGAACGTATGTCAACCTGATCGGCTCCAGATCCGCACTACATGTTAAATACGATCTTGACGCCGTGTTCGGTGTGGCTGATCGACGGCGGCTGTCGTCCATTCGGCGTTCGCGGATGGCGAAACTCATCCCACAAAATTACCGCTGTGTCGGTCTCCATCCGACCGCTGTCCGCGGGCCCAGAGGCGTGACCGGTCCCGACCGTGGCGCGCAGCCGAGCTTCGTCGAGAGGCATTTGGCAGCCATCGCCAAATAGGTTTGGCCTGGACACGCAGCCATCGATTGCGCGCGCCGGGGCAACGACAAGTAGCGTCGCGGCACAGCCTATGACCAGTGTGCCGACGCAGCATCTGAATTGTGAATGAACTTTCAAACTTCCTGCCTCAACATTGAGCAGGCCCCGCCCAGGGCAGCACTTAAAATTCCACGCTAATTACGCCTACTCAATTCATGGGCTTGCCGCAAGTGAAAAATTTCAGATCGACTGTGATGAGTCATGGAAAGGTACAAAGAAACGTCCCAAATCTATTTGCAAAGGACCTTTTGACAGCTGTTTCAATTATGAAACTCTAGCGCCCGTCATTAATGCAGGTCTTGGGCAGCCAAAATGATCGATCCGCCCGAATAAGTGCCGGCCGACGCAGACCTTTAAATCCAATAGGTAGATAATAATAAGTATATAAATTACACGTAAGGCTTCTAAATTCAACGAATCGCGTGCATCAACTTTTTACCGCGCAGCTTTGGATGTAACGGTCCTAACTGTGAGAGGCGAAGGTAGCTTCATATTTGACGTATTATTTAGATGTATCACGAAAAAATATGGAGACACAGAAAAACCGAGGCCCCGGTTTGCAATGCGGCGCATGGGGTGCGGGGTTGGCGTCATAGCCGCCGAACCGGTTTCTATCGGTGACTTGATGGTCGCGCCATGATCTGCCAACTTCGGGCGCGGCAAACGACCCGTAACGCATTGAATTTGTGAAGCATCTGAGATAGGATAATGTTCCGGATGCGGATCAAAAAGGGCGCTGACACGCCATGCGGGTGTGCCCGCGCGTCGCGACAGTGGCCAAAAAAATGTACCCTGGGCGGATGCCACCACGGTTGCCGCAGATATTCGTCGGTTGCGGCGTTGATGTCGTTTCGGCCAGAGGCATAGTCACAAGGTCCGAATGCCATTCGGTCGGAGGATTGGTTTGATGTGTCAAGTGAGATTTCATCAAGCGATCGCGATGATTGCAGCCGTAATTGCGCTGTCGTCGCCATTGCTGGCGCCGCCCGCGCATGGCGCCTGGTATCAAGAGACTTTCGACGGCGCGCCGAACGATGTCATGATGGGCATTCTGCATTTCGGCGCAGGTGAAGTTTGGCAGGGTGATTTGCGTGGTGGCACCTACTATCTCGGGAATCAATCCGATGAACAGGCCGTCAACCTGTATTTCATCGGTGCGCTGCCAAATGAACCGGCCGGTTTATTGGGCGAGGCTGTGGTTTCCGTCGACGTCGGGGGTACGTATCAAGGGCAGCGGGCCGGGTCGGGGCTGATTTATCGCTTCAGCGACGATCCGCTCAACTACTACGCGTTTTTGCTCATGCAAGGCAACAGTTACGGCCTTTTCCAAAGGGACGCGAGCGGCTTTACTTTGATAGCCAGCGCGCAAGATTCCGCAATCGCTGTTGACCGGATGAATCGCCTGACGGCGGCGACATATTCAGATGGGATTTGGTTTTATATCAACGGCAAACATGTGCAGACGGTTCCGGCGCCCGGATTTGGCGGCAGTTCGGTCGGCATCATCGCCAAGGGCCTTGGCGAGCATTTCTTCGATAATTTTACGGTCGAACGTTAGTCGTCACCACCAGGCAGCCTTGGCCGCGCGCCTTAAGCGTGGCGCACAACTGGGCAGCCTCATCAAAGTCGGTGAATAGACCCGTGCGCAATCGATAGATCGTGGTGCCATCGTCGCGCGCGACGTCTTCGAAGATGGGCGCGCGACCGATCAGCACATCGCCATGGGCGGAGAGGATCGAATCCCACGATTCCGCCGCTGATTCCGCGCTACTAAGTGCTGCCAACTGGATCAAATACGCCGTTTCGGCGGACGCCACGTTCGAGCGCGGCTCGGTATTATTGATTTGCACTGCGCCATTCTCGCGATTTGGCCGCACATCGCGCGGTGCGGTCGGTGATGCAGGTACGTCCCGATCGACAAAACGCTGACCTGTGGCGGCCGCTTGCGTGGTTTGATGGGCCGCCGCGCGTGCCGCATGAGCCGTTCCATTTACTACGCCGGAGGTGTGGTTGCGCGCCCCATTGCGCATCGGGCCTGCCTGTTCGTTGCCAAGGCGCGGCTGTTGGCTTGCTTGCCTCGTGTCGTCGGTCGCGCCCACATTGCGTGCCAGAAAACGGGATGACCGTGGCGGCTGCGGTTCTTCGAGTGACGGTACCGGCGCGGTCCCTTGGTGGGTTGTGCCGCGCAGGGGTACGGGTGTGTCAATGGCACGCGCGTCGCGGTCTGCATTGGCACGTGGCGGCAGTGGTTCTTGTGGAAGAATGGGCTCGGGGTCGGCGATGGCCACCACGGTTCGCGACGGCCAAGTCATGTATCTCGGCTCCGTCGTCGCGGTTTGTTCACCCGGTTCGGCGGAGAGCAACGCCGTCGACTGTTCCATGCCTTCCAAGTCCGTGACAGTCGTCTGGCCGACCTGAATCGAACGGGTCGCCGCACGAGCCAGTCTCGTTGCGCCATTGGTGTGCCGCGCAGGAATGGCCGGCGGCATCAGCTCGCCGGCTGCGGCCAATGCAACCGGCGGCATCACATCAATGGTCGTGCCCGTGCCCACGGTCGTCGCGCTATCGGCCCATTCCGGTTGGTATAGAGGTGGCCAAGACAACGCGTATCGCGCGGCCGACAGTTCAGCTGGCTCCAGCGGTTCGGCAAGGTGACGATCGACCCCCGCAATCGCTGGTGGTGATGTGGCCGCGGCCATCGCCACATTGACCTGACGTGGCGCCGGCTGCGGGCGCATTGTGGCCAAGGCGGCCTGATCGTCTGAGCGATTTCGATGCTGTGGGCGCCGCCCGACCGGCGGTTCTGAAAGCACGAACCCGACCATGGCCGGCACGGCGCTGTTAAGTTGACTGGGTTCCAATCGCTCGGGCGGCGTTGGCAACGCGACAAGGGTCGGTTGGATCGGATGGAAAAGCGACGCGGGTTGGTCCGGCACCGCAACCCGACCCAACGGCTCTTGTGGCGCGGGACCTTGCAAGAGTGGGTCGGGCGACGTGTATCGTGGTTCGGTTGGACTGGGGGTCGGCGCTCGGTGCTGTTGGGGTGCCCGCAGCAGCGCACCAATGTCGAGCATCGCGGCGACCGAACGCTTGGGGCTTGGCGGCGTTGACGGCTCTTGAAGGCCAATGGGCGTGATCGCCAAGCCAACGCGCAAAGGCGGTGGCGTTGCGTCACCAAATGCGACGGCGACAACATTGCCCAGGCGCTGATGTGGGGCCGGTTCATCCATACTCTCGCGCGTGGCGTGGATAACCGGGGTCGGAACCGTGCTTTCGCTCGTGGTTACACCCACGCCGTTTGTGGCGGCGGCGTAGTCGAGCGTTTCATCGGGTGCCAAGGCGGCAAGTGAGCTCTGCGCGCTGCCGGTACTTGCTGCGTCATCCGGCGGCGATGGTTCATGCTCGATGTTGCTGTCACCGCCCAGATTCGCTGCAACACGAATGGTGCCTTGGATGCGTGCCAAACGTGTGCGCAAGTCCACCGCGTCTGAGCCCCTGCCAAGGGCAACATAGGCCTGTGACAGGCTGTTCAGAGTTCCGACCAGACGCGGATCATCCGGTCCGAAAAGCCGCTCGCGAATAACCAAGTCGCGAATCAATAGGGGCACCGCCTCGGCTGCCCGATCCTGCGCCAAATAGCACGCCCCCAGGTTGCTCAAAGCGCGGCTGAGGGCCGGATGATTCCACGGCAACTGGCTTTCAAAAATCGCCAGAGCCCGTTCCAGCAACGGTTCCGCTTCGGCCGCCTGGTCATGGGCATTATGGACGGCGCCCAGGTTGGCCAGACTGTGGGCCACGTCGACATGGCCGGGACCTAGAATGCGTTCACGCGTGGCGAGCGCCGCCCCCAAAAGAGGTTCTGCGGCGTCGGCGTCCCGTGTTTCCAGATACACCGCGCCCAGATTGTTGCGACTTTGTGCGACATCCAGATGTTGATCTCCGAGCGTTTCAAGCCGAATTTCCAAAGCTTGCGCGAACAGCTGCGCAGCTTTGCGCAATTCACCTTGGGCCTGATATGCCACGGCAATATTGTTGAGGCTTGTGGCCAGCGACGGATCTTTGTCATCGAGCAGCCGACGTTTTATTTCCAGGGATTGCTGGAAAAAGTCGATGGCTGTTTGATGGTTTGCTTGCGCATCGTGCAGGCTGCCCAGATTGTTCAGGATTCGCGCGATCGCGAGTTCGTTGTCGCCATTGGATTCGCGCAAAACGGCCAGCGCGCGTTCGTAGAGAGATTCGGATTCGGCAAAGCGTCCTTGCGCCTTGTAGATGTCTGCCAAGCTATTCAAGACGCCGGCCGCGGCCGGATCGGGTAGCTCTGTGCCGCGTTGGTACATGGCCAACGCGCGGTCATAGAGCGGTTCGGCCTCTGCATATCGCTTTTGGCGCCGGTAAAGATCCGCCAGCGCAAACAAGCTGTTCGCAATGGCGCGATCGTCGGGGTCCAAAATCCGGACATTGATGCCCAGTGCCTCGGTCAAGAGCGGATCGGCGTTCTTATAGTCGCCAAGCGCCTTGTGAAGGGTCGCGAGATTGCTCAGCAGTGCGGCATATGTGGCGTTTTCTGTGCCATATCGCGCCCGCCCGATTTCCAGAGCCTTCTTCCAAAACGGCAGCGCAAACCGATACCTACCTTGTTGATAATAACGCTGGCCGCGCTGATATGCGTGAACCAGCTCATCTTGGACTGGGCCCGACTCCGTTTGTCCTGCCTCTGCTTGTGTCGTGCCGTCGGCGCGGTTCACCGGATCCTGGGCGTAGCTCTGATGGCGCGCAGCGGCGGCTGCAATTGCCGTCATCACCAATGGCAACAACAGTTTGACGCGCAACCCTCGGCGCGGCCGATTTGGCCGGCGCAATTCAGGAATCGGCGAAGCCGAATTGGTGCTCTGGCGCCCCATGTCGCAGGTCACTCTTATCGGCACAATCGCAGCAATGGCCGCGAACGCGATGGCATTATGCCATCGAGCTGTCCCACGCGTCGTCTTAATGTGCCTATTAACGTGATCATCGACCGCAACCGGCGCTACGCTCTCCTCACGGGATCAGAGTGTGACGCTGTATGTCAAACAGAAAATCGGCGCTTTATCCGACAACGCGCTTTATATCCCTAACCTGCGTCATGAGTGCGCAAATGCGCCTCAAGGCTCAAGCTCCGCAATAAATGCTTCGGTATTCGCGGCGCCGAATGCGGTAATCGCTGCCGTCGCGTTTGGATCGTTCGCGTAGGCGACAATGATCGCGTCATACGGATCGCGCCCAAGGTCGCGCGCAGCGTTGTAGCGGCCGCGCGCCCGTGCGTCCTCATTGATGACGAACCTTATATGGGCGCGGGCGATATCCGACACGGCGTCGGTAACAACACTTGGCGTTGCCGAGGCCCGCGCCGCGGCATTCTCTATGCCCATTTCTGTTGCAGGCACGTCCGAAATAGTAACCGATGTCACCGGTGCGGCTTCGACAGCGGGTTGTGATACGATATTCGCAGAGGGGACAGGCGGCAACGCGGTGGCCGCGGCGGTTTCGGCGACTGGCCGCGCGTCTGATGCCGCCAGCGGTTGCGTTTTGCTTGCGGTCGCTTGGGTGGCGTAAGAACCGCCACGATCTGGTTGGTCGTCGTCAGACTCAGAATCGACGGCGACCCATTGCGGCCGCACGGGCCGGGCGAGCACCAGGGCCTTGGCCGCTTCCAATCGATTGGCGGTTGCGCTTAGTTCGCGCTCCAGCTTTGCCGCGCGCTGTTCGGCGCTCGATAGTTGGGAACTTGCTTGTTTTTGCTCAGCTTCCGCGTCGGCCGCCACGTTCTTGAGCACACCGACCTCATCCTGGAGGCTCGCCAATTGCTCATGCAGATGATTGGCCTGATCCGATTGGGTCTTGGCCTGCGCTTCACTTTGGGCCAATCGTGAGGTCAGGTCCGCGTGGCGTTGTTGGGTAAGCCGGGCGTAGTCGGTCATCACGGTCTGAAGATAGGCGAGACGGCGCTGTGATGCGTCGAGCTGCACGTCTGCCGTCACACGTGCCGTCCGTTCGGCAGAGACACGCGTTTGCCGCTTTTCGTGCGCCAAGGCAGCTGACTTGCGTGCCGCGCGCGCGGCGCGCCGTTCGGTCTCGATGGTGCGCCGCTGCGTTTCCAAGGCGGCAGCAAATGTGCGTGCGGCTTCGGCGTCGGCAAGTTGGGCTTGCCGCGCATTAAGGACGCTGAACGCAACCGCAAGCCCAAAAAAGGCGAGGGCGGCCCAGGCACGAACCGTGAGTTTACGATGCAAAGGCGCGGCGCGACGGACCGTGCTGCCGGTCACGGCAAGAAAGAATGCGAAAACCCCATAGGCTGGGGCCAGGGCCGAAAAGCCCAGATCCACCTTGCCCTCCATTTACGATGATCCGGGTGGCGCTGTGGCGTGAATTAGCCGTGCCACAGGCAGAAACCTGAAAAATGAGTGACGCTGGTTAACAATTCGTTAGGGCGATTGAGATCCGGGGTGCCGCCGCAGCGATCACAAAACCAGCGAGCCTGCGGTCCAGCGCCTAGTCCGTGTGGATCATGCCGTTCCATACAAAATAGATAAAATTTTACTCAATTCGATGGAACGACCTCAGCAGTTGTCAGATAAGGCGGCGCGAGGTCAGGGAGAGCAAGATATGTTTACGCGACGGGTTCATCCCGTTGGGGGCGCCAAGACCCCCGCGGGATCGGATATGGTCAGCCGGCTGGCTGACCGCATGCGTCATCAAGAAGAGAACCGTGGGGCGGATTCAGCCGCCCAACAGCGGTCAACCGATACCCGTCACATGCCGCTCGACGGCGGCGCGACGCCGACACGTCTCCCCGCGGCGCCGGATCGCTCGACCAGCGCGCCGGCCCCGGAGCGTGCCGAGGACAATGTTGCGCGATTTCGTGCCCCCGGCACGCGCATGTCCACTGTCTTGCGGGATCTGAGAGATCGAGTCATTCCGGTTCTCTTAGAGCGGGTCCAGGCCGACAAAGTGGTTGGTCTTGACCGCCGCCAGATCGGTGAGCGCATCGATCCGGTCGTCGCGGAAATCGTCGCCGAAATCGGCGCATTGCTAAATGCCACAGAACACCAACAGCTGGTTCGCACGCTGGTCGATGAATTGGTCGGTTTGGGACCGTTGGAGCCGCTGCTCGCGGACCCAGATATCACCGACATCATGGTTAATGGGCCCGGCAAGGTTTACATCGAGCGTGACGGCAAAATCAGTCTGACCGATGTCACATTGCGTAACGACGCGCACGTTATGCATATTGCAACGCGTATTGCGACGGCGATTGGGCGGCGTGTCGATGCCACCCAACCCATGGTTGACGCCCGACTTGCCGACGGCAGCCGTGTCAACATCATCGTACCACCCCTTGCCATCGATGGTCCGTGCCTGTCGATCCGTCGCTTTGGGCGCACGGTCATCACGCTCGATGACATGGCCGCGCGAGGTAATATGAGCCAGCAAATGGCCACCTTCTTGAAAGTGGCTGCGCGGTCGCGACTAAACGTTCTGATCTCCGGCGGTACGGGGTCGGGCAAGACCACTTTGCTCAACGCACTATCGCAATTGATCGATGAACGCGAACGGATCGTCACGATCGAAGATGCCGCTGAGCTTCAACTTCAGCAAAGTCATACTGTAAGGCTGGAGACGCGACCCGCCAATATCGAGGGCGGCGGCGAATTGACCATGCAAGATCTGCTGCGCAATGCCCTGCGCATGCGCCCCGACCGGATCATCTTGGGCGAGGTGCGCGGCGCCGAGGCTGTCGATCTGCTGCAGGCCATGAACACCGGTCATGACGGCTCCTTGTCGACCATCCACGCCAACCGGCCGCGCGAGGCCATCACGCGGCTGGAAAACATGGTGGCGATGAGCGGTATCACATTGCCGTCACATGCGGTCCGCGGACAGATTTCCGAGGCGGTCGACTTGATCGTTCAGGTCCAACGCATGCGCGATGGGGTGCGGCGTGTCACCAACATCATGGAAGTTGTCGGCATGGAGGGGCCGGTGGTCACCGGCCACGAAATCTTCACCTACGAATTTGATCGCGAGGACGACCAACGCCGATTTGTCGGACGGTTCGTCTATTCCGGGGTGCGACCGCAATTTGTCGAGAAGGCGCGCTATTTCGGCATTGAGAACCTCTTGCTGAAAGCGCTGAGCAACTGACTTTGGGGCGTGTGCGGCCGTCTTTGGCGAGAACCGGTCGCATGCGAATTGGGGGACTCCGTTGAGGCGGTGGACGATCGAACGTTCCGTCGGGTTTGATCTTCCACCGCCCACGGATCTCTAGTTCTATTTTCTATCCCGATATTCCGGTGACAGTTTACTAAATATACGATATGCGGTGTGATTGGTATTTCGAGCACCATATTTCGTATATTTAGTAAACTGTCACCTTAATACGGAAGGTGTTATCGGCGGGTGCTGTGAAAGAAAAGCCCCGTTCCCTGATTGCTAGGGGGAACGGGGCGAGGTCCCGACGAACGGTATGGGAAGGGACGTGGTGCTGAGGGGTTGCCGAACGTCGGGGATAAGGGTTGTTTTTGGTTATCGGCTGCGCGGTAATCCTTGCGATTGTGTGCTGCGGTTTGGGTGTGGCGGCTAGACGCCCATGGCGTCCTGCAGGGCCCGATCGAGGCCGAAATAGCGGGCCTTTTCGAGGAACTTGGGTTGCAGGCCGGAGGCGACGAAGTTGCCGGTGATACGGCCCGATTCATCGTCACCGTCATATTCGAACTTGAACAGCTCCTGGGCGGTGATGATGTCGCCTTCCATGCCGACGATCTCCAGGATCGAGGTTACGCGGCGGACACCGTCGCGCATGCGCTGGACCTGCACGATCAAGTCGATGGCCTCGGTGATCTGGGTGCGCACGGCGCGCGAGGGCAGATTGAGGCCGGCCATGGCGACCATGTTCTCGAGCCGGGTCAAGGCCTCGCGCGGGCGGTTGGCGTGGATGGTCGACAAGGAGCCGTCATGGCCTGTGTTCATGGCCTGCAGCATGTCGATCGCCTCGCCGCCACGGGTCTCACCCAGGATGATCCGGTCGGGGCGCATACGCAGGGCATTTTTGACCAAGTCCTGCATGGTGATCTCGCCCTGGCCTTCGAGATTGGCGGGCCGGGTCTCCAAGCGCACGGTATGGTCCTGCTGGAGTTTCAATTCGGCGGCGTCCTCGATGGTGACGATGCGCTCGTCATTGTCGATCAGCTGCGACATGGCGTTGAGCAGGGTGGTTTTACCGGAGCCGGTACCGCCTGAGATCAGGATGTTGAGGCGCGAGCGGGCGGCGATTTTCAAGACCACGGCCATGGCCGGGGAGATATTGCCCTGCGACGCCATCTGATCGAGGGTGATGGTGTGCTGGGAGAACTTACGGATCGAGATCGATGGGCCGTCGATGGCGAGCGGCGGAATGATGATATTGACGCGGCTGCCGTCGACGAGGCGGGCATCGACCAAAGGCTGTGAGCGGTCGATGCGGCGGCCGATGGCGGTGGCGATGCGGGTGGCGATCTGCATCAGCTGTTCGTCATCGCGGAAGCTGACATTGGTGCGCTCGAGCTTGCCGCCACGTTCGACGTAAACCCGGTTGCAGCCATTGACCATGATGTCGGTGATGGCCTCGTCGGCGAGCAAGGGCTCGAGCGGGCCCAAGCCGATCATTTCGTCGACCAGCACGTCGACCAGTTGGTCGAGCTCGGAGCCGTTGAGGACGACGCCCATTTCATCGACGATCTCGGCGACCAGATCTGTGATCTGGCGGATCAGGTCGTCGCGTACCAGTGTCAGGGCTTTCTCGGCGTCGATGCGCTCCATGAGGGTGAGCTGGACGCGCTCTTGGAGGTCTTGGACGACGGGTGAGATGCGCTTGGCGCGGGGTTTGGCGGCGGTTACGGGGGCGGCATTGGCGACGGCGGGCAGATTGGTGCTGGTGTCGGCGCCTGTGGCCTCGGCATTGGGGGCCAAGGTGGCGAGCTGGTCGGCGGCGCGGCGGCGCGGATGGGGCTTGTGGGCCGTGTCGGCGGCGGGTGCCGGTGCGGCGGCCTGAGGTGCGGGACCTGTGACCGAGCTGTCGGCGACGGCCATGACCTGGGCCATGAGATCGCGCTCCTGGGCGAGCATGGCGGCGCGAACTTCAAGATCCTCGGCCTCGGCGAGGGAGACGGTGGCGGGCGCGGGCGCGGCGTCTACGGCCGGGGTGTGATCGGCGACCGGCGCTTCTGGGGCCGGCATGGAGACCGGGTTGGCGCCAGAGATGTTGGCGTGGGGCGCGGTCTCGACATTGTGTGTGTCGTGAGACTGGGCTTTGGCGGCCAATTCGGCGCGGGCGACCTGAACGGCATGGGCGCGTTCGGCGAGGCGATTGAGGCGATCATTGACGGCGGCGTCACGGCCCGGATTGTCATCGAAATTCTTTTTGCGCAGAGCGAACATTTTGCGAAGTCCCTTCCGAAAAACCCAACAGCAATCGAGAAGTAATTTGGCGGAAGGTGCGTAATTATTCAATAAAGTTTTATGTAATGGTGGTCACACAATTGAGGGAAAGTGGAGTGTTATTTTATTAAAGTTGTATATAAATATGTAATAGTGATCACATATTGCGATCCCAACTTATTGACTACATTGATTGGCGGTATTTTTATTTACCAACCACACCCACTCCCTTCCCCCAATACACGCTCACCCAGCCAGACCACACTCTCTCGACGCAGGCGCGCCAACCGACCCGAATGGCCCGGCACGCGACGCTCAAAGAACTGTGGCCGGGCGTTGGCCCGGCCACGGATAGGTGACGGTATCTAGGGAAGGGGACTATTGGGCGCGAGTTGCGCGCGCCCAGTCCGGGGACGTTCGGCCGATTGGGGTGCTAAGCCGCCATGTTGCTGGACCCGAGCAAGTCCTCGTCGCCGCCCATCTTCTCGGCCAGCCGTTTCTTTGCGGCATCCTTGGTGTACAGGTTGGATAGCGCGTCATCGATCAACTCGTTCGTGAAATGGGGTTCGACGCCGTTGAACTTGCAGGCCGAAACCACCTGATCGATGATGAATTTGGGTTGATAGCAGGCCAGGTCGAAATTGCGATCGTTCAGCGCCGCAATGACGTGGTTGAAGACATCCTGGGTCAATTGCAAGCCCCGATCGGCGGCGACTTTGTCGAAAATCCTGTAATAAGCGTCGTTCGACGGGCCGGTGGTCTCCAATTTGTAGGGAATACGCCGCAGGAAGGCCGGGTCCATCAGATCGTCCGGCGACATGTTGGTCGAAAAGATGATCAGTTCGTCAAAAGGCGTCGAAAAGCTCTTGCCGGTATGCAGCTTCAGATAGTCGATGCGGTTCTGCAACGGTACGATCCAGCGATTGAGTAGATCTTCCGGGTTGACCAGCTGGCGCCCGAAATCGTCGATGATGAAGGTGCCGTTGAGCGCCTTCATATGCAAAGGCGCCTCGTAGAACATGGCTTGTTCGTTGAACTTCAGGTCGAGCATTTCGAGCGTCAATTCGCCGCCGGTAATGATGATCGGCCGCCTAATCGCCACATACCGCTGATCAAACATGGATTTGCGGACGGTCTTCGATGAGGACAGGACCGCTTCGCCTTCTGCGCGCGAGGCAGGGATATGCACTGCCGGGTCAAAGATCTTGATGATCTGTCCGTCGACATCGATGCAATAGGGCACATAGATGACGTCTTTGAAGATGTTGCCAACCTTCTCAGCTACCGATGTTTTGCCGTTGCCGGGTGGACCGTACAACAAGATGGCGCGGCCTGAATTCACGCCCGGGCCCAGCTTGCGGATGAACTCCTCGCTGACCACCAAATCGGTCGAAAAGGCGCTCACGATTTCTTCCGGGCTGATCCGCTCGTTGGAAATGCTCTGCATTTGCACCCGGTCGGTATATTCGGCGAGCGAAATTGGTGCCGGTCCGACATATTGGCTTTGGTTCAGACATTCCACGGCGAAACTGCGCCCAGTTTCGGTCATCACATAGCGGAGTTCCGCGGTGGCGGCGCCGTTGGCCCCCAATATCTCGAAGAACCGGCGACTGATCCCCTCTTTCAGCAGCGGTAATACAATACCCGGCGGCAATCTCAGCGCCTTGGAGGCTTCCGACGGCAATTCCAGGCTGCCCACATACATGGTCTTGACCAGCAGTTTAAGGAGCGCGGCCTGGCTGATTCCGGTTTCCTGCAGGGTCTTTGGCGCGGACGGTGCGGAATGTAGCACCGCCGACAACTTTTCCTCGGTGATCAGATTGAGCGCCAGCAAACAATCAGATAACCGGCCGCCATTCTCATTTTGGTAGGCGATGGCATGTTCGACATCGTTGGGGGTCACCAAGCCTTGCGCGACCAAGATATCGCCGAGCTGCATGTTAGGGTCCTTTCACCACCGGAGATGGCAGCCGAGGGCACGGGCGCAACGAACGCCCGGCTGCTCGGACAGTGTCACGAGTGAAATTGCGGCCGATTTCGGTGAGTCAAGGTCTTGGACAGAAATTCCGGCGTCACGGCTGCCTATGAAGCGCGGAACGTGCCGTGGAAGCTGATCGGCACGTGATGGGTCAACGCAGCGTCGACAACCGGCCCGGCAGTCAGGTCATCGGCCCGCAAAATGGCCAAAAAATGCCGTTCCGGTGGTGCCGTCCAGCCCCGCGGTCAGCAGCCAGCCAGCGGCCTCATCCGGACCCGAACGCGGTACAAAGTTCGGTTCGCCGATATGCCGATCCAGGCCAAAATCGCAGCTCACCACACCGCCGTTTTCGAGGTCAATGCGTGCCACACGGTGCAGCAAACGATCATCTGCTGTGCTCGCGACGAAATATCCGTAGCTGTTGTCGTGCAGGCTGCGCCGCGGGTCGACAATGGGAAATTCATAGCTCTGTTCTGCCGAGATCGTCTCTTCCGTCACCGTTCTACGGGCCACGTTCACGCGGTATCGACGCACAGTACCTTGAAGTGCGCTTGCCCCATGGCGTCCTGTCATGATCGCCGCGAACATGGGATCCTTACCGACAAAGTGGTCGGGCTCGCCGTAGGCGACAAAGGTCGCGAAGATCTCGGCATCGCTGTCATATGCATTCAGACCATGCCACATGACCGGCATCACGCCAGCTTGGGATACCGTCGGAATCGCCGGCACATTGTCCATCCAGCTGAGGGCAAGCGTTGTCCAAGTTGGGTAGAGAAACGCACCCGCACGGGATTCCTCGACAAACTTCTCGGTCCGCACAAAACGGTTGCGATTTCGGACCCGGCCATCCGCGAAATCGAAAGCCTGGATCATGCCATCGCCGTCCAGCAAATGACGTTTGCGATAGCCGTCACGGTCAAACAATCCGGGACCATTCCGGTACAACGTGCCATTCAGGGTTGGTGGCGGTTTTCCCGATTTGGCGGCGTGATAGTCATACGCGGTGGTCAGCGATTCGCCCAAGGTGGAAAGCCAAGCGCGCGATCAACTCTTGTTCTGTAACGTCGCGTGATTTGGCTTAACACAAGCCGGCGCTAATGCGGTCAGGGCGGCCGACGCGCTGCCGTTCATCAAAAACCGTCTCCGTATCAGCATTTTTCTCACCGAACAAATCTTGAACAAATGTTAACGATGTCAACATGGTTGCGAAATCGACCTGTCGTAGTGACCGAAGCTGGTCTAGAAGAAGGCGCGGAGAAGGAGCGTGCGTGACGAAATCAACGAAAAACCGCACGGTGGAGCCATCAGAGTAGTCCATTGCGAAAAGATTGGGCGCCTACCACCACGGCGATTTGCGCGCGGCCTTGCTGCAGGCGTCGATTGAAATTTTTGAAAACGATGGTATCGCGGCGCTGTCTTTGCGCGCCGCGGTGCGCGACTCGAGTAGGGCGGCCGCCATAGCGGCCTGGGCCTATGTACATGGACTGGCCACACTGATTGGCGACAGACAGATTGTTCCCGGTAAGAATGGGGCGCCAGAGCTTGAAGACTTGATGCGTGGCGCCGGATCAACATTCTTGAAGGGGTTTATAGGTCATGCTGCGGGCATCGCCGATCATGCGCCGGAGGGCGAGACGCGTTCGGAGCAACGGCCCGAAAAAGGGTAGCGTTAGACATGCGATGTGATCTGAGTGGACGACCGGCCAGGGCGTTGGCAATTGCGCTGTCGCTATTTTGGTTCATGGCGGGCGCGCAAGCCGATGTATTTGATGCGCATCGTCAGCTTATGGTCGATGCCATACGCGATGGTGATCATGGTCGTGTGGCGGCGCTGTTGAAAACACCGTACATAGATATCCACGAGCCCGTCGGCGCGCAGGCACTGAGTTTTCTGTATCTGGCGGTTTGGCGGTTGCAGCCAGAAATCGTCGAAACGCTGTTGGCAGCCGGCGCGAGTCTCAAGACCGTCACCAAGGGCGGCACCACGGTGTGGTGGCAGGCCATAAATGGAGGCACCTATTCAAGTACCCTGCCGGCAGACCAGGCAGCGGGCATTCGCCAGCGTCAATACGAGGTGTTCGCGCGATTATATCGATCTGAAGGTTTTCCGATCGTGGTGCGCAACAAGAACGGCTACCTAAATCCTAACGGAAACATCTTCCATGTGATTGCCAGCCGCTGCGCGCGGGGTGCGGAAAACCAAGTGGCCGATGGCTTGTTTGCGATGCGCATTTCAAGACTTTTGACCGAGCCCGAGGTGATGCCTGTATCGCGCTTGATGCTGCGCGAACCCACGCCACAGGGACTGGCGCCAGCCGACGTGGCCCGTGCCGTCGGTCGCCGCCATGAAGCCGCGCGTTGCGATGAGCTGGCCGCCTACTACGACGAAATGGCGAAGTAGGGGCGCACGTCCAGTTTCCGTTGTCGAAAAAAAAGCGGGGCCCGAAAGCCCCGCCAAATTTTGTGGGTCTGGTCAGGCCGCCTAGGCGGTCGACTTGGCCACGAAGCCACATGAGGTTTCGTTAACCAATCCCGGCAGGCCACCAGCCACTTGGTATTGCGTCTTGATCTGCGCGAATTTGTCCTCGGTGAACGGACTATAGTCCGCCTGCAAATCAAGGTTGTAGAGCCGTGCGGAGTTGAATCCGAAGATCTGACTCTTGACGAAGCTGTCCGCACCGCCCATGGGTGCAAATCCGTGCTTCTCTTGCATATCTTCGGGAATTTCAAGCCGGCGCATGGCTTCAATCTGCCATTGCGGCGACCCGTACCACAGCGAATCCGTACCCCAAACCACGTGGTCGGCGCCCATGCCCTTAATGTAGGTGCCGAGCAACGCGGCCGCGAAACGCGGATTGGCCGTCGCGGAATTGGCGAACGAGGTGCCGAGTTCGGCATACACGTTTGAGACACCATATTCTTGCGGAATTTGCGCCAAGTGGCTCGCCCACTCGATTTCTCCGCTTTCTTCGAACTTCGCCAAGGCGGCATCTGGCAGTTCCAAGAACGCGCGCAGGCAACCATGGTAGATGACAAAGTTCATGTCGGGCCAATCTTGTGCCGCCTTGCCAATATCCCAATGGGTATTGTATTGCCACACGCCCTTCCAGCTTTCCTCGTAGTCCGCCGGCAACAGGCCCTTGTGAATGGCGATCGTGTTTATACCCGCCGCGAGTGCTTTCTCATAGAACGGGTACATCAGCTCTTCGTCGTCGAGCCGCCACGGGAATTTGGTCGCCGACGACAAAGGATCGCCAATGGTATAGGACTTCCACGCATCAGGTGACACCTCCGCCAGCGCCCGGTCGACTTCGTCCATCCACCCGTCTTGGCCCGGCGTGATCACGAAGTGGCCCAGCAGGCGTCGGCTGCCGGCAACATCGTTGATCATGTTGACGGCTTCTTTGATTTGGTCATTTGGCAGCAACCACCATTCAGGATCGTCGAACGGTGCGCCGCTCAATAACGCTACTTTCGTGTCGCTGTTCATATAGATTTGGCGTACATAGTTTTCAAACTTATAGTACGCTAAAGTAAGTTGGCTCTTGTCCAGCGACGGGTTCCAGTGGTCCGAAGCAAAGATGCCAAGCCCCAACAGCCCTTCTTGGTTGAAGTCGTCGTGCACAAAGTGCGTTTGATCATCAAGGATGAATTGGTGCGACAAGGCGTCGGCGCGGGCTGCGGCCAGTTCCGGCTGCGCGGCTTCGGCTTCTGAAACCTGGAAAACATCGCCATAGACCTGGTTCATGGCCAAGAAAGCGGCGGCCATGCCAGAGCTTGTGCGCAAAAATTGGCGCCGGTCCATGCCAAGCTTTTTGCCATAGAGATCCGCCAATTCGGCGATTCGGCCCTCGACTTGTTTTTGTTGCGCGGTTTGCGGCAGCGGATTGAATTCGCCGTTCGACATGATTTGTGTCGGTACCGGCGAATCAAAAGCAGCTTGCGCGGGATTAACCCGGTCAAACTCACGGTCGCTGAAATACGTTCCCATTGAGGTTTACCTCCCCTTCGACGTGCTGAGTATCGATCTCGCAGTTCACGATCAAATCTTGCGTCAAGTAAAAACGGTTCTCAGTTGCAGTTGTTTCCGCAACATATCCGCGTTACCGCGAAACCCATCGCGTGCTCAACGCTCATTTTATAGTCTGTCGAAATGTCGCGGCGAAAACAACCGCTATGCACGATGTGCTGACAAACGAACGACCGCCGCGCATGGCGCGCGACGGTCGCCTATCGCAATCGAAATTGAGTTCTTGCTTAGCCGCCGGCGTCACCGGTTGATTGCTTGGTGGTTTTGGTCTTGGTGTCAGCCGTTTGTAGCGCATCCGACGAAACTTCATGCGATTTGCCGCTACAAAGACCGCCGGCCATCGCCGGAGCCGAGAGCGCAACGACCCCAAGCGCTAACAGGACCGCGGCCATAACTCGCCTGCCACATCCGAACATCGGACATATCCCTTCGGTGATTTGCGATCGTTCAAGCACGACAGACCGGGCTTGGCTTGTCAAGGAAGGGCGGTTCACGACTTTGGGACTCGGGGTATCGCGCGTGGTCGCCATCATGGTGCATCCGGCTCATGCGGTATCTGGGGTAATTGCATAAAATCCCACGCATTCTCGGGATTTCGCCGGACGCGACGTGCGAACTGGCTAAATACAGAGCTATTTCAGGATGTTAGTGGATGTCCGATCTGATTCCGATTTCCTATACAGTTATGCATCTGCCGCCGGCGGCGGGCAGCACGGCGACCGCAGATAAGGATGACGATCGGACGGAAACGCGCCATGCCACAGGGCTCTTGCGTCGTGCCAACGCGGCTTACCGCAATGGCCGAAGAGCCGGCGACCTTAGCGGTCATGAGTGCGCGCCCGTTGGTGTCGTTTCGCCACGATTTCTCGCGCAGGTGATCGCTCAGAACTTGACCTGCGATAAAGGGACTTTGGTTGCTGCCGATCCAGACGATTACGCCACCCACTATCAAGAGGCGATCGACCGTGCCGATGCCGATCAAGGGCTGAGCTTTGTTCTAGATGTCAATGTCTAGATAGTTAGGCCGAGATCAAAAGCGGTATGTCGACGCCGAATTTCGGCCACTCTGGCGATGGCTGGTGAATTGTTGCGTCTACAAAGATGTGCTGAGATTTTCCAAGGCGCCGGGTTGGCGGATCGTAATTACGCCCCTTTCCATGGTGAGCAGCCCTTCCGATTGCCAGACCCCCATAACTTTGTTGATGCTCTCGCGGGTTGTCCCCATGAGGTTGCCAAGGTCTTGTTGTGAGAGCTTCAGCGAAATTCGGGTCCCGTCGGGAACCTGGTGTCCGAAATGCTCTGCGAGCCGCAACAGATGTTTCGCAAGGCGGGCTGGGAGATTCAGAAACACCACATCTTCGTAAAGGTCGCTGACCCACCGGATACGCCCGCACAAAACTGCCAAAAGGCGTACACAAAGCTCAGGCCGCTGCTTCAGAAAGGGCATGAAATCAGCAGCATCGATGACCAGCAGTTCGCTGGGCTCCATAACCACGGCGTCCGCCGTCCGTTCCTTGCCGTCGATCAGCGCAATTTCGCCGAACAGTTCGCCCGGGCCCAGAATGTTCAGAACGACTTCCTTGCCTTCTTCCGAAAGCGTGCTGATCTTGATGCGCCCGCGCAGAATCGCCAGCAGGGCGTTACCGGCGTCACCCTTTTGGAATAGAATCTCGCGCGGCGTGCAGCGCCGCAAATGCGCAAAAGCCAACAACGACTGCCATTCGCTGTCATCCAAATGATGCAGCAAGAAGTGCTTGGATAGGATCTCCCGCCATTCGCTTCGGCTGACTGGTGCCACCACAGCCACTCCCGGGTACCGCCATTGTTCTGACTGTTGCGGCAATCATACCGTCATGTGGCCGATGGCGCACGGCTAAGTGGCTTGGTGGCGGATATGCGATGTCCAAGTAGAAGCGCCGCACGGTCAGAACCAGCGGCACGGCGGCCCTCTACCCGCATCAGAACGGCATTAGCCTACGGTCGTATTTTGTCTCGGAAATCGCGCCCTATAGAGTCGACGTCCCGCGGTGCCACATACGCGCCGCGGTGCGCACGCCGGGGCGCTGATCGGTATGCGCGATCATCCGGTGCTGAGACCATTTGCCCTTGCGTGCGTGTGTCTCAATGGCCGCAAATTGTGCCGCCGCAATAACCATATCCGCGGGCGAGCGCACATCGCCGGTACGTGCGTCCGCTTCCAAGGCCGGGCCGCACGCCTGCGCCACAGTCGCCGTGACAACGAGCGCGCCCGCCAGCATTGCGCCAGCGAGGCGCCGCATTACGACGGGTTTGGAAACAGGAAACATGTCCATCACTCCTTGGCGTCGAATTCTTTGTGCGCGTATCCTATAAATGCTTACGTAAAAACGCTGTTAACTGGTTCACAGGCGAAGGTTCATAGCGTGATCACGTTTGCGCGACTGGGATCCGAATAGACTTGTCGGATACGGTTTCGACGCGGAATGGGACTTGGGGCGTGGCTGAATCCAACTTCGACGACGCGGCCTTTGTGCGAGACTTCGACACGCGGACGTTGACCCAGGAGTTCTTGGACAATCCCTATCCCTATTACCGTGCCCTTCGCGATCACGACCCGGTGCATCTTTGCCCCGATGGTTCGTACTTCCTGACGCGCTACCAGGACGTATCCGCGGTCTACCGCGATCCCCGCATGAGCTCCGATAAAAAGTTGGAATTTAAGGAAAAATTCGGTGATGGCCCACTGTATGACCATCACACGACCAGCCTGGTTTTCAATGATCCGCCGCTCCACACGCGGGTGCGCAAGTTGCTGGCAGCCGCGTTCACGCCACGCGCGTTGCAGGCCATGACGCCGCGTATCGTGGCCTTGGTCGACGGCTTTTTGGACGTGGCCGAAGACGCCGGCCGCATGGACCTGATTGGCGATTTTGCTTTTGCGCTGCCGGTTGAGGTGATTTGCGAAATGCTCGGCGTGCCGCGGCATGAAAGGGCACCCTTGCGCGATTGGTCCCTGGCGATTTTGGGTGCTCTGGAACCGACCATCAGCATGGAGGCGCTCGTGCGGGGCAATCGCGCGGTCGAGGATTTCCTTGAGTTTTTGCGCCGACTTGTGGCGGCGCGCAAACGGAACCTGCGCGATGACGACATTCTCAGTACTCTTATTGTCGGCAAAGTTGATGGTGTTGGGTTAAGTGACGACGAGCTGCTCCAGAACTGCATTTTCATTCTCAATGCCGGCCATGAGACGACCACCAACCTGATCGGCAACGGCATCAATGCCTTGCTCGAAAATCCCGATGAACTGCGACGGTTGCGGGACAATCCGGAGTTGATCGACACGGCGATCGAAGAGTTCCTGCGCTATGAAAGTTCAAACCAACTGGGTAATCGCCTGGTGGCGTCGGCGGCGGAAATTGGTGGCGTCGAAATGCCGGCCGGGACGCGCATCACCATGTGTATCGGAGCCGCCAATCGAGATCCGGACGAATTCAACGATCCAGAGCGGCTGGATATCGGGCGCGCGCCGAACCGGCATTTGGCGTTTGGCGCCGGCCCACACATTTGCCTTGGCAATAGTCTGGCACGGATTGAAAGCAGGGTCGCGATTGGGGCGCTATTGGCAAGATTTCCAAAGATGCGCCCCGATGGCGCGCTTGTGCGTGGTGGCCGTGCCCGGTTTCGCGGCTTTCGATCCAACCGGTCACGTTTTGACGTCGCTCGGGGCGAAGTGATTTCTCTCTAGTGTCCCGATTCCGAACTCGTTGTATCTATCCGCAGCATCTTTCCGAACTTCGGAATCGGAAGGGCACTGTCTAACTTTATGAAACGAGTGTGGTTTTCGGATCTGAAATTTCTAATCCAGTTTGCCACAATAATCATCGGAAGTTCAGATCCACCACACGAGTGGCGCAACACACAATGTCAGAGGAGATTGGCAAAATGGGCAATGGAAACGTTCGGGTTGGCTATATCGGTCTCGGTTTTATGGGTGGGCCGATGGCGGCGCGCCTGGCCAAGGCGGGATTGCCCCTGACCGTGTGGAATCGCAGCGCTGACAAAATGGCGCCAGTGACCGCACTTGGCGCCACGGCCGGTGAAACACCAGCGCAGGTTGCGGCGGCCGGCGACGTCATTTTTCTGTGCCTGACTGACACCGCGGCCGTGGAAACCGTCGTGTTCGGCGAAAACGGAATCGCCGCGGTCGCGGATGCCAGCAAAATTGTAGTCGATATGTCGAGCATTCGACCCGAAGCGACCCGCGACATGGCCAACCGTTTGCGCGACCAAACCGGGGCCCGTTGGATGGACGCGCCGGTTTCGGGTGGCATTCCCGGCGCCGAACAGGGCACCTTGGCTGTGATGGCCGGTGGCGACGAAGCCGATTTCGCGGCCGTCAAACCGGTTGTGGCGCATCTTGCCGGCCGATTTACACTTATGGGACCGGTTGGTGCCGGCCAGGCGACCAAACTGGTCAATCAGGTGATCGTCGGTTGCACCGTGGCGGTTTTGGCGGAAGCCGTGGCGTTGGCGCGAGACTGTGGTATTGACGCCACGCGCATTCCCCAGGCGCTTGCCGGCGGGCGTGCCGATTCGCTCCCTTTGCAGCAATTCCTGCCCAAGATGGCCACCGGCGACTTCACACCGGAAAGCTACTTGAACACGATGCTCAAGGACTTGGATACCGTGCAAGATGTTGCACGCCAAGGGCCGACCGCCATGCCGATGACGGCGATCGCAGCCGAACTGCACCGTTTGCTGGTCAAACGCGGCAAAGGACGCGCCGATGGCACGGCGTTGATGATGTTGTATCGGGATGAGCCAGTCTGACCGACGGGCCGCTCGATTCGCGCGTTTCTAATCGCCCGGCGACGGCTTCGACGCAGCGACTCGTGTAAAGCCGGTATCGCGTTCAATACCGGCCACATCGTCGGGCCGCGGAAAGGGTTCGGGTGGCGCTGTGCCGGGCTGGCGTTCGCGGCCGATCGCAGCAAAGAAATCCTCCAGGCCCGGCGGCGCGATCACCCACAGCATGACCAGGTCGTCGCTTGAATCGTTGATGATTTCATGGCGCACGTCTGCGCCCAAAAAGCATACCGTGCCCGGCACGCAACTATGGCGCGCACCATCGACAACCACAGTGCCGCGGCCCCGAAAACATATTTGAAGCTCGACTTGTCGGTCGTGGGCGTGGGCGCGTATGCGGCCGCCGGGCGCCACGGTTTGAAACCCCATGGAAAGGGCGTTGCAGCCGGTGGCCGCCGGTATCGCTTTCGGATGGGCAAATCCGTTGGCAGGCACGGGCTGCCAATAGGACATGCCGTCATCCGGTTGTAAAACAAGGGCTTTGCCCCGCGCCAGGTCCGCTTCGACGCTCATGATGCGTCCCTATACATTGTGAATGACAAGATCTGTCCGTCAGAATAGGACGATGCGCGCGGCGATGCGACCGATTCGATGTCATCGGTCAGCCCCAGGGGGACTCAATCGGATAGCATCAGGCCGATGATCAGGATGGCGATCAAAACACCGGCGATGGCCAGGCCGAGGCGGCGTCGGCGCGCGCTGGACCACGGTTTGTATCCGAACACGCCCTGCGTTCGGTCGCCAACTAGCCGGTAGGCCGGTAACGACTGATCGTCAGTATTCGACCCGCTGATCTTGCCAAATGTGAACGGGAGCCCCGCGTCAAGGCGATCGACGATTGACGCGGCGACAATCACATCACCGCTATCGGCGGACTTTGCCAATGCCCTGGCTTCGGCGATCGCCGCGGTTTGGCGATCTGGGCTGTCGTTCCGCGGAACCACCGCAATGCGGGGCGGCGGCGTGGCTTCAATGTGCCGCGGTCGATCGGCATAGGCACGCGCCAATGCCGCGCCTGCCACGATGGCCCGTAACGGTTCGTCAAACACTGCGACGAGCGGCCCATCTGGTTGGTCAATGATCTGGCCGCGTTGCTGGGCAACTGTGGCTGCGAAAGCGCGGCGCAGGCGGGCATAGTCCGCACCTGGGCGCGCATCTTGCTCGGGTGATTCGAGGGATTGAACGGTCGCAGCCCACAAAAGGGCAGACATCGTATCGGCGCTCCCAGCAAGAGACCCAGCCGCCATGGCGATTGATGTTGGTATCAGCTCGCCGCGCGAAAATCTCCCAAAATCCGCCTGTCCTCAACCAGTCATTAACGATTGCCCACGTAATTTGCCAATCTGAGAAAAAGAACTGTTTGGGGGGCAATATATGTCCGTTTCCAGGCGGACCATGTTGGTCGGTGGATTGGGTATTGCCGCGGGTGCGGTCACTGGCGCGACGCCAATAGTTGCAGCGCCAAACAGTTTTGCGTTTCGTGCGACGGATCTGCTCTTCTTCTATGGTACAATTGGCTTGATGCGACCGCGCAACGAAGGTCCGCCCGGTCCAGGTTGGGTGCGCAAATGGGCGGCACCGGCCGAGGTTGTGTTGCGTGGACGCGTCAAACCAGAGTTCGGCGCCACCATCGACATTATTCTGCATCGCCTTTCGGTTTTGACCGGGCAAGAGTTTAGGCGCGTGCGTGGTTTCGATCCGACGGCCAAACGACAGCAGATCGTGGTTGATTTCTTGCCGCGCGACGAAATGGCCCGGCGCTATCCGGGACGTTGGCGGGTTTATGGATTTACGCGCACTTGGGGGCATCGTGGCAAAATTCATGCGGGCCGTATCGAAGTCGACGAGACCGCGCTCGATTGTTTGCATCACGAATTTATGCACGCCATTGGCTTCGATAATCACTGGCCGGGCGCGGTCGGCAATGTACAAGCCCATTCGGCATTGGCGCGGCGTGACACGGCCCACCGCGTAAATGGCTTTTCGCCCTGGGATGAACACGCGATCCGCGTGCACTACGACAATCGGATATGGCCCGGGACGCGCCGAGACGACGCATTGTCGGTGGCTCACAATGTCATCGGCGAGTTTTCGGCCGCCTGACTGACCCTCGATTGGGCCGCCACTCCTTCGTTTTTCTTGACAGCACGACGCGGCTTGGCGCCCGCGACGATGGCCTTAAAGGCTGTCCCCAAATACCGCATCGGGCAGCGGGCCGGCCCAATCATGACCCGATGCGATCACGCATGCGGTGCGATTGGTGCGGGTCTTTAGCACCATCCAGCGGCCCTCACCATTGACATAGAGTTCGGTCACGGTTCGTCCTTGGGCGCCGAGGCCGGCGCCCAGGCGTTCGACGCCATAGCGGTCTTTCAACACTTTGACCGCGTCGTCGTAGGGCAAACAGTCCAAATCGGCGTGGCTGGGCCGTACCTGTAGCCCTAAGGCAACGACTGCGGCCACGGTCAGGGTCCATATTGTTCGTTTGGCGACGCGTTCCATCGTGCGTCCGCTCCCTGTCTTTTGCCAGGGAGTCTGTTTTCTGACGCCATTGTGGTCATGATCCAAATGGACCATGCGCCGCCTGTTCCGCGCCATCCTGAATTTCTCTGCAACTGGCGCTATATTTGCGGCGTGAAAACGCACCGCCCGGGGGGCGCTATGGACCAGGCGATAGAGGCTGAAACAACTGGCGAAACGACCATCGACCCGGTTTGCGGGATGACAGTCACACCGGCGACGGCCCGCTTCACGCATGGTCACGAAGACCAGACGTACTATTTCTGCTGTGCACGCTGCCAGGAGCGCTTCGCCGGCGATCCGGCCCAATTTATGGCCGGCGGCGCGCCACCGGAACCTTTGCCGGGTGCTGAGTCGATCACCCATACCTGCCCCATGCACCCCGAAGTCGTGCGGCTCGGGCCCGGCGATTGCCCGCTGTGCGGCATGGCCTTGGAGCCGGCGGCGATATCCTTGGATGAGGGTGAGCCACCTGAATTGATCGACTTTCGCCGCCGATTTTGGATCGGTGCGGCATGCGCGCTGCCACTGATCGTGCTCGCTATGGTGCCGCACCTGACCGGCTTCGACTTTGGCTTGTCAGGCCAGTCTTCGGCTTGGCTGCAGTTCATATTGGCGACGCCGGTTGTGTTGTGGGCCGGTTGGCCCTTTTTTCAGCGTGGCTGGGCTTCGGTAAGAACGCGCCATCTCAACATGTTCACGTTGATCGCTTTGGGTTCTGGTGTTGCCTATGTCTATAGCGTCCTTGCGACCTTGGCACCGGCCTGGTTCCCGGATGGGTTTCGACGCCCTGATGGGGCCGTTGATGTCTATTTCGAGGCTGCCGCCGTCATCGTGCTTTTGGTATTGCTGGGTCAGATCTTGGAGCTCCGGGCCCGTGACCGCACCCGTGGTGCGGTGCGCGCGTTGCTCGATCTCAGCCCCAAGACCGCGCGGCGGGTCTCCGGCGACGGCGACGAGCAGGATGTTGCCCTTGATGACGTGGTGCCCGGTGACGTTCTGCGCGTGCGGCCGGGCGAAAAAGTGCCGGTTGACGGGACGATAATCGAAGGCAAAAGCGCGGTTGACGAGTCGATGGTGACGGGCGAGCCGGTCGCCGTCGTGAAGTCCGTCGGCGATACTGTGATTGGTGCCACGGTCAACGGCACCGGAGGCTTCGTCATGCGCGCCGATCGGGTCGGTGCCGAGACCATGCTGGCAAATATCGTGCGCTTGGTCGCGGATGCACAGCGTAGTCGCGCCCCGATCCAGAGCGTCGCCGACTCGGTTGCCGGCGTTTTTGTTCCACTGGTTCTGGTCATCGCAATTGCCGCGTTCACGGTCTGGTCGATTTTTGGCCCTGAGCCGCGCCTGGGCTATGGCCTGGTCGCGGCTGTGTCGGTGTTGATCATCGCCTGTCCGTGTGCGCTGGGCTTGGCGACACCGATGTCGATCATGGTGGGTACTGGCCGGGGCGCCCAAGCCGGCGTGCTGATTCGCAACGCCGCGGCATTGGAGCGGCTCGAAAAAGTCGACACGTTGGTTGTCGATAAGACCGGGACCCTGACCGAGGGGCGGCCGTCCGTGACCGACATCATCTGTGCCGAGGGCACCGACCCACAAGATGTGCTGATTTGGGCCGCTGCCATTGAGAGGTCCAGCGAACACCCGCTGGCTGCGGCCATCGTCGAAGCTGCGGCTGAAGCTGCAACCCGGGTCCCTTCGGTCAAATCGTTCGCGGCCATGGCGGGCTTGGGCGCCCGCGGTATCGTTGGCGGGAAAATCGTCGTCGTCGGCAATGACGGCATGATGCGCGCTGCGGGCGCTGATTTGAGCGCGTGGCAAGATCGCTCTCAATCGTTGCGCGCGACCGGTGCCACGGTGGTATACGTCGCGGTCGACGGTGCGGTTATGGGCATGCTCGTAATTTCGGATCGCATCAAGGACGGTGCTGCTGAGACTTTGGCGACCTTGCGCGCCAGCGGACTGTCCATCGTCATGCTCACCGGGGATCATCGGGCCAGCGCCAAGGCGGTCGCCGCGCAGCTCGGCATCGAGGTCGTCCATGCCGAGATATTGCCCGAGGATAAGGGGGCGACCATCAAGGCGTTAAGAGGTGATGGTCGACGGGTCGCCATGGCGGGAGACGGTATAAACGACGCCCCGGGCTTGGCTGCCGCGGACGTTGGCATCGCCGTGGGCACCGGCACCGACATTGCCATCGAGAGTGCGGATATGACGCTGATACATGGTGACTTGCGTGGCATTTTAAGGGCCCGATGGTTGAGCTTGGGCGTCATGCGCAACATTCGGCAGAATTTGTTTTTGGCGTTTGTCTACAATGGCCTGGCTGTGCCGGTGGCGGCCGGTGTGTTGTTTCCCTGGTTCGGTGTGACGCTGAGCCCGATGATCGCGGCCGCGGCCATGAGCCTGAGTTCGGTATCGGTTATCAGCAACGCGCTGAGACTGAGGTCGCTGTCGCTCTAACCGCGCATGCTCGTGGGAATCATGGCCCATTCTTCAGCCGATCGCGCCTCGCGACGCGATCACTAACGTTCTCGAATAGCTGGTAAAACCGCTTCAACCTTGCGATTCCGCCCAATCTACGGTAGTAGGAGGTGCTCGAAAAAGGCCGACGTCCTGCGCCGGACGATCGATCTAAGGTCAGAATTGACCAGAGTTCTAGGGCCGAAAGGCTGGGGAGTTATGTGCGGTATCACCGGCAAGTGGCTGCGTCAGCTTTTTGCGCTGACGCTGATGGGTAGTTTTTTCGCGAATTTCTGTGGCGTGGCACATGCAAGTTTGGTGTCCGGCGGGGCTGAACCGCAGGTCGACCAAATGTCCGCCGGCTCGCTCGATCTGGACGGGTTGAAACAGGGCCTGCGCGAGACTGATGCGATCGGCTTGATCGCCAAACTTTCGTTGCGCAGTGCTTTGTCTGATTTGGTGTCAGACTTCGAGCGTTATCACGATGGCACAAGTGAGCAGTCATTGGGCGCCCTTGAGGGTGCCTTTGATCGGCTTTATTTGCGGGCGCTCTTTGCCCTGGAAGCCGGTGATCCACCATTATTTGAATCTTTGGCGCGGTCGCGCACGGCACTATGGGATACCGTCACTGACCCGGATTTGTTCCGCGCGGCGGTGGAACAAAGGCACCCGATTGCGCGCGGGCGCGGTGTTTCGAGCCGCTAGAGTATTTCACGCTCACATGCGTTGGCATGTCATGCTCTATCTATCTGATATCGATCAATTCAACTTCGTTCAAACGGTTTCGTTTGAACGAAGGTCGATCTGGCACGTCGATTAAGAAGTCTGACGAGACACCATCCGCACGATGGCGTGGCCTTAGTCGCGTCATACAAACGCCGAAACGCCTCAGTCTAAGCCGGCCGCCCGCAGCAACCCGGCAATCCGGTCGCGCACGGCCGCATCGCTGAATGGCGCCGTGGCCATAAGATTCGCGACGGTCTGTTTCGGATAGCGGGCCCGATATCGGTCCATGGCACGCCGTGCGTCTTCGTCCCGACCCAATGCGCCGAGGGCGGCCGCATACCAGCGCAGATAGAGCTCCGGCGAGCTATCCATACGTTCCATGGCATCGACGGCAGCCTGATAGCGCTCAGCGATCACATGTGCGACCACAACAACGCCCCGCGCCCAAGGTGATAAGTTTGGGTTGCGGCGGGACGCTTCTTCCATCAGGTCGATGGCCGTATCCGACGCGCCGTTGAAGCAATGTGCATAGGCCAGGAAGCCGTAAGCGTCGACATCATTCGGATTTAGACGGAGCCCGCGTTCAAAGGCACGTATGGCGTCCTGAAGGTGACCGGACCATTGATGGACCAGTCCGAGCGTCAGGTGATTGGTGTGGGACGCGGGGTTTATCTCCACGCCCCGTTGGGCGAGCGTTCGCGCCTGCGCCAACGTCGCTCTGGGATCGGAGGTCCACTGATTGTCGTATTCAATCAGATAGGTCCAAGCGAGGCTGGCATAGGCGCGCGCATAGCTCGGGTCCAACTCGATCGCCTGCTGGTAAAGTTCGCGCGCCTTTTGGTTGTCTTCGGGTGTGAACCGAAACCAGAATTCACGCCCCTGCAGCACCAAATCGTAGGCCTGCAGATTCTCGGGCCGATCTTCGCCACGGACCCGACGACGTTCGCTGGTTTCTAGCTGCTGCGGCAATGACGCCACGATTCGCGCGGTGACCTCATCTTGCACCGCAAACACATCTTTAAGATCGCGGTCGAACCGTTCCGCCCACAAATGATGACCGTTCGTGCCGTCGACCAATTGCGCCGTGATGCGCACCCGTTCGCCTGAACGGCGCACGCTGCCCTCCAGCACATAGCGGACTCCGAGCTCACGCGCGACCGTTTGGACCTTGACCGGGCGATTCTTATAGGTGAACACCGAATTTCGCGCGGCGACCGCCAATTCCTGGAAGCGGGCGAGTTCGGTGATGATGTCCTCGGTGATTCCGTCGGCGAAGTAGTCCTGGTCGTCACCGCCGCCCATATTGTCGAACGGCAGAACGGCGATGCTCACGCGCGCCGGCGGGCGTGTGGAGACAGCGGTATCGGCCGCGCTCGATGATGGGTCCGAGGCCTCGGTGTGCATATGGAATACGTGCACCGGGGCATCGATATTTTTGACTTCGTGGGTGCCGCGATCGTCGAAATCGTAGGATACGCGCTTGCGAACTTGTTCGAAAACGCTCGCCGAGACTGCCACGCCGCCGGGCGCGGCAAGAGCCTGCAAGCGCGCCGCGACGTTGATACCGTCGCCGAAGATCGTGCCATCTGGCTGAACCACCACGTCGCCCAAATGGACACCAATGCGAAACCGCATGCGTCGTTCTTCGGGTAGTTCAGCGTTACGCGCCGCCAGGTCCTCTTGAAGGTCGGCCGCGCACCGGACCGCGTCGACGACGCTGGGAAACTCGGCCAAGATTGCGTCGCCGGTCGCGTCGACCAGCCGCCCACCATGTGCGTCCGAGCGGCCACGAAACACGTCGCGGCAGGCGCGCAGCGCGGCGATGGTGGCCACCTCGTCGTCTCGCATGAGTCGCGAATATCCAACCACGTCGGCGCTCATGAGCGCCGCCAATTTGCGATGTGGTGCCGTGTCGTTCACAAGCATCCCCTCAAGGCACCGGCGCGGGTCCGTGGTGCTGCTTGCCAAGGTCGTTCGATGCCGCACTGGTCGCGATATGGGCGCCCGGTTCGGTCGTTACAACGCGTGTCAAGTCATGGTGAAACGGCAGTCCTGGTTTTTTCGATGGTCCCACAGTGTCAAACTACCGCTTTTCGGTGTCGCGATCCGCGCTCAACGCGGCGGCAACGGCGGTGCGACCGGGGATTGGGGCGACCGCGCCATAGCCGCAGGTCGACAACGCGGCCGCAACATTCGCGGTCGTCGCGGCCTCAAAGACCGGCGTTTTAGCGATCAATGCCGCCAGAAACGCACCAGCGAATGTGTCGCCCGCGCCCGTGGCGTCAACCGCGTTCGCTTTGTATGGCGCAATGCGGCGCCGCGCCCGGCCCGTCGCGACCAAGGCGCCGTTCGCACCCATTTTCAGCGCGACCACGTCGCAACCTAGTCCCAAATAAAAATCGACGATCGCATCCGGTTCTCTGAGCCCGGTTAGCAGCACGGCATCGTCCAAACTCGGCAGGGCAATGTCAGCTTGCGCGATGGCTCCATGAATGACCGCGCGTGCGCGGGCCAATGGCCACAACTGCGCTCTGAAGTTTGTGTCGTAGGACACGCGCACGCCATTGGCCTTGGCGATGTCGATGGCGCGAAAAGCGGCGTCACAGGCGCCGTCGCTAATTGCCTGGCTGATTCCGGACATGTGGACGATCTGCGCCTGGGCGATCAATGTCTCGGGAATTTGCGCCGTGCCAAAGCGGCTGGCTGCGGAGCCGGCGCGGTAATAGGTAAATGCGTGGCCATCATCATGGTGGGTCACGAAATAAACGCCGGTTGGGGCGTCGGGGTCACGAAGGACGTGGCTGTGATCCACTCCTTCGCGCCGCCATAGTTCCACCAAGGCATCGCCGAAGACGTCGCGGCCAACCGCGGTGACATAGGCGACACGCGCGCCCTGGCGTGCGGCCGCGATGGCACAATTCGACGTGTCGCCGCCGTAACCCCAGGTGAATGCGCCGAGAACGCGGTCAGGCCCGGCCTGATTAAACTCGACCATGGGCTCGCCGAAGCAAACGATCTGAGCGACAGGCGGTGTGGTTGCCACGGCCCTAGGCTTGTGCCGCCGCGGCACGATAGCCGCGGGCATTGGCGACGAATGCATCGCGCGCCCCGTCGCGGATCAATTCTTCATTGATCAAGTTGCCGCCAACGCCGACGAGGGCCGCGCCGGCCTGCAGATAGGCGTCAATGTCATCGCGGCCAATACCACCTGTCGGCACCAACGGCACCGACGGAAACACCGCTTTGAGCGCGTGGATATGCGCCGGGCCGCCGGCGCTGGACGCGGGAAAAATCTTCACCGCATCGGCGCCCGCGGTGGCGGCATTGTGAACTTCGGTCGGTGTATAGGCTCCCAACAAGCACGGGATCCGCGCCTCATGACAGAGTCCGACAAGGCTCGGCGCGGTGACCGGAGATACAATAAACCGCGCATTGGCCTGCAGACAGCGTTCAGCGTCGGCCTCGGACATCACCGAGCCAGCCCCGATAATGATACCCTGGTCATCGCGATATGAGTCGATGAGCGCGATGGCATCAGGGATCGTCAGCGTGATTTCGGCAGTATTGAATCCGGCCAGGTGTAGCCAGTCGACGGCGGTGCGCGCGCTTGCCGCTGTGGTTGTGCGAATGACCGGGATCACGCGCTGGCTGCCGAAAATGTGTAATTGCCTGTGGCCGATCATGACAATCGCAAAGATAACCGAAAATGCCCCCATTGGTTAGGCGTTGGTTGGTGCTGCGGCGGCCCTTGGACGGGTTGTTTAAGGGTTTTTTCACGCTAACCGACTATTAACAAGATGTTTCGACCGGCGCGTCACGAGTGCGGTGACGGGGCCGGTTGTTCCTTGTTTGAGCCTGCCCAAAGATGGTGCCTGCAGCCCACGCAACGACGTTGACCGCCAATGCGCCGCAGCCAACGACCGCGCCGGCCATGGCGTGCTGGCTCGGCACGATGGCTTATGTCGCCGTCCTTGTCGCGCTGCTGATGGTGCTGCCAGCCTCGGTGCTCAATGCGGAAAGTGCGCAATTCCTGCTCATTATCGGTTGGATTGGCACCTGGCGTTATAGCTGGGCAACAATTCACGCGGGACGGGCGTTGATCTATGCGTTCATCCGGTTTCCGCGTTTGCGTGCCGCGGCCGATCGGTTGGGCCCGCGTGGTTTGCCGTCCCATCTTTTCGTGCTGATCACCTCTTATCGTATTGATGCCGAGACCAACGCTGCCGTCTACGCGAGTTTGATCGACGATGTTTCTGAATGCGCTATTCGCACGATAATCGTTGCTGCTGTAAGCGATGAAGCCGACGAACGTCAGTTGCAAGCTCTGTTTTGCCGTCTTGCACCACCGCCGGGGGTTGAACTGGTCATAATGCGCCAAGATGGGACCGGTAAACGGACCGCGATGAGCGAGGGTTTGCGTGCCATTTCGCGGCGCATCCCGCCCGCTGACAGTCTGGTCTTGTTCATGGACGGGGACGTGCGCTTGCCGCGGGGCACGCTGAGACGGACAATGCCGTTCTTCGCTTTGATGCCCCGCCTCGGTGGTGTGACGACAGACAATCGCGGCATCACGACGGGAAGCAATTGGGTCAAGGAATGGTATGACATGCGCTTCGCGCAGCGCCATGTTCTGATGTGCTCGTTGAGCTTGTCGTGGAGGGTGCTGGTCTTGACCGGGCGTTTCAGCATGTTTCGCGCCGACATCGCCACCGACGCCGGATTCATCAAGGCGGTCGAGGAAGACCACATCGCCCATTGGCGCTTTGGCCATCTAAAGTTTCTGACCGGCGACGACAAATCGACCTGGTATTGGGTGCTGAAGAACCGGTGGGACATGTTGTATCTGCCGGACGTTCAAGTTCACAGCTTCGAAGTTCTGCCATCGCCATCGCTGATCAAAAGTTCAATTCAGCTGATGGTGCGATGGTTCGGCAACATGATGCGCAATAACGGCCGGGCAATCGCCTTGGGGCCACGCGTCACGGGCGGATTCATTTGGTGGTCGTTGGTTGATCAACGCTTGTCGATGTGGACAAGCTTAACCGGGCCGGTGGCAACGGCATTTGCGGCAATGGTTGTCAGCCCGGTGTTGATTATCGTGTATCTGACCTGGGTGATGATCACACGCTTTTTGCAAGCCGCGATCGCCGGCGGTGTGCGGCGACGTTTCAGTCCATATATGCCGTTTCTTCTGTACTACACGCAAGTCGTTGGATCGTTTGTAAAGATCTATGTGAGCTTTCGGCTCAACCGGCAGCGTTGGACACGTCAAGGTATTGGGGGCAACAAACGTTTGACCCTGAAGCAACGCCTTCAGAATGGGGTCTCGCTTTATATTCATAGCTTATCGTTTGTGACCTTTTTGTTCCTGATGGCACTGGCATCAGGCGCGCTTTTTTTACCAAGCGTCGGCGCGATCGATAGTGTTTTCGCCGGCCAAGATGGAACCGTGGCTGCGACCGATGATGCGCGATGGTTGCAGGCGGCCATCGATGCGGCGCCGCGCGGGGCCGTTGTGCGCATACCTGCCGGTGATTATCATTTGGGCGGACCTATCGTGATCGCGCGTGATGACATAACGCTTCAGGGAGCGGGCAGCAAACAAACCCGACTTGTTGCGAGTTTTGCCGGCACCGACGATGCCTTAATTACGATCGCCGGGGAGCTACCGCGCGACGCGGCTGCGGGGCAATGTGCCGAGCTGTCTGTCGCGATCACAGCCGATCAGACGATGGTTCGGCTGAACCGAGGTTTTGGTTTGCAGCGTGGCGATTTCGTCTCGCTGCGTGCTGCCAACGATCCGTCATTTCTGCGCGAGTTGGGAGCCGAAGTTTGGCAGCGGCGATATCCACACCTTCGGCAAACACTCGCCCAAGTCAGTCACGCGGAGGGTGCGTCCGCGCGGCTCGTGGATCCGGTCGGGTTGGCACTGCCCGCGGGTGGTGAAGTATGCCGGCTAGATGTGGCGGAGAATGTGAGCTTACGCGGCTTCACATTGCGCTATGACCTTGGTGTCGCCAGCGACGCGGCAGATTACAGCAACAGTCGCCCCGACCATCGGCTCGACGGTGTCGCGGTGCGCGGCGCCGCGGATGTGCGCCTGTCCGACATTGTCGTTGTGAATGCCGGCCGACATCCGATCCACTTGGACACTGTCGTCCGCTTGGTGGCCCAAGACCTCGCGGCGCACGGTGCGTACAACAAAGGTAAAGGCGGTAACGGCTACGTCCGCTTGGCTCGGACCGTACGCTCGCAGTTCGATGGGCTGACCTTGCGCGGCTTGCGCCACCTCACCATTCAATGGTCGAGCCACGGCAATCGCATCGTTGATTTGGATAGCGACAGCGATGTCAATTTCCATGGCGGTTACACACATGAGAATGTGGTTCACGCAACCCGTTTGTCACCGCGGGCCAATCATCCATGGGGCGCGGTGACGCGGACGCCGGCGGATGCCGTGTGGGCGCCGCCCGATGGACCGGGCAACAAAGTATTCGTCAATGGCCGCGCAGTCACCGCGCCACCGCGCAAGCGCGAGGGCAATTGATCGCGTTATGCTTGACGAACAAGACAAACTCACCCCGGTCGCGGTTTCTGGCCCGGTCACCCGCGAAAGTCGCAGCGGTCGACGCCATATCCGTGCGCGTATGCCCGTCGATTTGGAACTCGACGGGGCCCGCTATCGCGCCAACGACATCTCCATCGGTGGCTTTGGTATCGAAGGCATGACCACGGTTCGCCAAGTCGGCGAGTCCCTCACTGTGTCAGTGTTACTGCCGTTCCGTGACTACGACTTCAAAATGACGCTGACCTGCGAGGTTGCCCATATAGATCGGCAGAAGGTTTATATCGGTTTTCGATTTGTCGACATTACGGAGACGCAAGTCGCGCTGTTGGGCTATTTAATCCAGAGCTACCTGTCGGGCGAGCTGGTCACGGTCGAGAACTTGTTGAGCGTGCCGCAAATTTCCGGTGGCGCGCGTGCGGTTGGCAAGGTGGCGGGTGTCGACAAGCCGACCGCCCGGCAATTGGTGGGCCAAGGTGTTCGCTACGTGGTGCTTGGCGTTGCCGGATTGGTCGTGATGGGGGTGCTGGGACTATCTTTCTACGATCGATTTTTCACTGTTGATGCTGAGCTGGCTGCGTTGACCGCGCCGCGTATTGCGTTGCGGGCGCCGGCCGACGGTCGATTGGTTGTGGATCCGTCACTGGTCGGACGAAATGTCGAAATCGGCACGCGATTGTTCGCCATTCGCGACCCAGATGTGGCGAGTCTGATTGCAGAAGCCGAGGCAGTGATCACCAAGCAGCAAGCCAAACTGGTGGGCTTGCAGGTCCAACTACGCGAACGCCGAAACTTCTTTAAAGCGTACAGCAAACTGGCGGCGGCCCAATTGGCTGAGGCCGAGGCGACATTGCACCAGGCGCGGATTGGTTTTGAAACGGCTGAAAGGGAGTATTTTCGCACGCAAGAACTGCGCGAGGCCGGGCATGCGACAGTGCGGTCACTCGACGATTCCCTTAATCGGTACGCGCAAGCCAAGGCCGCCATGGAGCAGGCCGCCGCCGCGGTTGATCGCGCGCGCACAAACGAGGGCCTGGCGGACCAAGGCCAATACTATACAAACAAGCGTGGCGACGGCGGTGAGATTGGTGAGATCCGGCGGGAGATCCAAGCCGTCGAAGCTGAAATTGTGGCACAACGCGAGCGTGTTGCGGCGCTGCAGGCGCGCGAGTCCGATCAAGTGGTGGTGAGCCCCTGTAACTGTTTGGTACAGCATGTGCGCAGCGTCGATGGCGATTGGGTCGCACAAGGCGAAGATGTCACGATCTTGGCGGAGGCAGGCGATTCGCAAGTCCTCGTCAGCGCGCTGGTCGATATTGTTGTCGTCGATCGGCTGCGACTTTATCAACGCGCCCACATCGCCTTTGCGGATCGTGACCAGCCCATGCGTGGACGGATTGTTGCGATTAATCGCACAGCCTTGCCGGAAGACCGCTTGGGATTGCCTCCGGGTGCCGATGGGCGTGCGGGCGTCGCCACGATCTTGGTGATGCCGGACCAAGCAATTGACGGCTTGCCCATTGGTTTGCCCGCGCAGGTGACGTTTCCATTGTCTTGGCGGCAGGCAACGTTTCGCTGGTTAGGCGGCCTACCCGCAACCACTGACGACGGCTAGCCGCCCAAACTCGATTTCCCCGGATCGCGGATGTACTCTGGCGCGGGTCAATGGATCATGCAATGTGGTCACAGCGCAGTCGGAGACATGCCGCGAAATGATTTGTCGAAGATGGTGGCCTGACGGCGTAGCGGGGAGATGTTCCCGCATGTGGTTGGGGATATGGCTGTCGGTTTTGATATGCATCTTCTTGAGTGGTTGTGGTGTCTGTGTCGGCCGTGGCGGTAGTGCAAGCGCACCGTTCATTGCCTGCGGCCTGGGCATACGTGTCCAGGCGCCGGGTTCGGTCGGCGCTGAACTGGCTTGTCCCGCGCCGGTTCACAACCCGTCTAGACGCCACTATCGCTAGGAGATTTGAATGTCTCGTGAACGCGTATTGCTTGTTTACTCGGATTATAAGAGCCCCTATGCCTACCTTGCTAAGGACCTTGTCTACGACCTTCAAGACGAGCTTGGTTTTTCTGTAACCTGGCGCCCCTATACGTTGGATATAGCCGATTATCTCGGTGACGCGCGAGTTGACGAGATGGGGGCCGTCATTGAAGAAAACCGCACAGATCATCAATGGCGCCGCGTGCGCTATTCATACATGGACGTGCGCCGTTACGCCAATCAAAGGGGGCTGATCGTCCGTGGGCCGAAAAAGATCTTTGACTCTTCATTGGCCGCGATCGGCATGCTGTATGCCCAGAACCAGGGTGTTTTTAGGCGCTATCACGATGCGGTGTTTGAACGGTTTTGGCGCCGCGAGTTGGACATCGAAAACCCTGAAGCGATTGCTGGGGTTTTGGCCGAATGCAGCGCGGACTCCAGGGATTTCTCGGCGTTTCTTTCTGGTTCCGGACGGGCCGCACATGATCATTATCGTGCCGAGGCCGAAGCGATAGGCGTGTTTGGGGTTCCAACGTTCGTCGTTGACGGCGAGTTGTTTTGGGGGCGTGAGCATCTACCCTTGATCCGCGAGAGGCTACAAGGCTAGGCGGTATCAGATTTAGCGGTAACGATACTCTAAGAACATCAGGTTCGCTGGTGCCTTGGGTCCGTAGTTGCGATAGGCCGGAATCGAACTGAAGCCCAATTCATGATACAGCGCGATCGCGTCCGACATCACCGTGCTGACTGTATCCATGCGCATCGCTCGGTATTTTCGCCGGTGCCCTTCGGCAAGGATTTCCGTGATCAGGGCGCGACCCAGGGCCCGACCGCGCCAGGCCGGTTCCACATACAGCCGTTTCATCTCGCAATATCCCGGAGAGAGCGGACGCAGGCCGACCGTGCCGACCGGGCGGTCCGCGATGCGGGCGAGCAGGATGCAGCCATCCGGTTGCGCGTAGGGCCCAGGGAGTTTGGCAAGTTCGCCGGTGAAGTCTTGGAAGCCAAGATCGAGCCCAATGTTTCCGGCGTAGGCACGGAATAGGCGCCGCGCCGCGATCAAATCGGTATTGCAGATGGCCGGTGCGATGGTTGCCTTTTGCATAATGACCATGGTGAAGGTGACATTGCCGCCAAATAGTCGGCGTCAACGAAAAACGGAACACGCCGCGTGCTCCATCTGTGGTGCGCGCGGCGTGTTGTGCCTGACAATCCGCTTAAGAAACCCGGGGTTGCGCCGAATATCCGGCGCGCTGCGTCAACTGTTTTGTGGAACGCGGCGGACTCAGACGCTTTCTTTCAACTTCGCACTCGCTTTGAAGCGTATGCCCTTGGAGGCCTTGATCCGGATGGGCTCACCCGTCCGCGGATTGCGACCCTTGCGTGCCGGTCGCCGTGTGACTTCAAAAGTGCCAAAGCCGACCAATTGAACTTTCTTATTCTTTTTGAGTGATGCCGTAATCGACGCGAACACGGCATCCATGGTTTCTTTCGCCGCCTTCGCTGTCGAGCCCGTGCCCTGTTGAACTAAAGCGACCAAGTGATTCTTATCTGACGTGCCTTCCGGTGTCGGCGATGCCTTAACGGCAGTTGATGTCGCTGCTTTTTGCACCGTTCGTCTTGCTGGCGCTTTCTTCGCCGCGCTCTTTCGAGCCGGCGCTTTGCGCGATGTGGTTGTGCGTGCAGTGGAGCGCCGAGTGGTTTTGGCCGAAGGTTTCCGAGCCATTATTTGTTACCTCTTCCCAAGTTCTATATGTGCCGTACCGATTGTCGGGTGTTCAATTGCACCCTTGGAACTCGTGAGACGTTGCCTGCAATGATCGTCCCCCCGCGCACGTACATTATCGACAACGCATGGCCGGTCAAGCCTGCCACGGTCCACTTATTACCATTTCATGTAGGAGATGCAAGCAAAGCACATGGAAACTGGGCCGGATTGTTGTTCTTTTCGATTTCGTAACGAATTCACAGGATGTTTTTGCCCTGGCGCCGACTGATTGTACGGCTCACGAAACAGCGAAAGCCTCAATTGCCGTGGCACCAAGCCGTGGCGCGTTGCGTTCAATCTTCACAAAGGACGTCAGAGGCGCAAGCCAGGCTTGCGCAGTTGGACCACAATGCGTGGGTATTGCTAGAACCTGTAACCATAACGGACGCCGAGCGTATCGAGGCCCTCGTTGGGGCTTGCAAGGTAGGCGTTGGAAATGTGGTCGAACATAATCGAGAACCTGTGTTGATCGCCGGCCTGAAAACCAATCTCTATAGGAATGCGAAAGAGCAGGTGAGATCCCAGCTCCTTTTTGTCGGGATCGCGGGTTTCCGTTTCGCCATCGTGTACCGTGATACCAGCCCCAAACGCGAGAAAGAGCTGCGCAGGAAGGTCGACCTCGATAACAAATCCGCCATAGAGTTTGCTGGTATCGTCGCCATTGTTGATCGACACACCAAGATTTGGCCGCAAGACGGCATAAGGCAGAAGCGCGCGGTTCCACCCAAAAACCACTTCGCCGTTGAAATCGAATCCACTCTCGCGCCGAAAACCGCTCCAAAGTCCGTCGACATCATGCGCCAAAACGCCGAACTTGGCTTCGTAAAACCAGTGGCCAGCGCCGCGCTCGGACTCAAAGGGTGCTGCGACGCACGGGAACGAAGTGAAACATATCGCGGCGGCGATCATCACCGATCGTAACATTGCCGTGTCCTCAAATTGTCTATCTTGCAAAATCCTACCATACCGAACGATGGCCCCGATGTCGGTCAAAAGCAAATGTTGATGTATGGTGACAGCTGGCCGACGCGAGTGGCGCGGGGGCGGCGTGGTCGCACCAGCGACAAGTCGATCTCGGCATCAGATATGTTTTGCGAATGATTAGTCATACACATAGGTATTTAAAACGGTTTGTCGCGTTTGACTGACAACGCCAGTAGAGCCCCGTGTGCTGCGAGTGCCGCCTTGGTACGCAGGTTCTTGGCTATGTACGCCGGTCGATGGGGTCGTCACGGCGACCGGTCTGTGGATGGTGGGGCGCCCATATCCGCGACCTGCCTCGGACCGCGCGCCCAAAATAGACACATTGGCAAGCTGTTGAATTTGGTGATGGTTGGGCAAAAGAGTGGGGAGGCCGACCTGAGCTCCGGCCTCCCCTGGCCTTCAAAAAGAAGGTCGCGAACACTGTGCAACCCCGGTCAACATCGGGGGCCTGTGGGGCGCACAACTCGCAGCGACATTCTTCATAAAGTGAACCCAATAAGGAAGCATAAAATTTGCCTAAAACTTCAATTAAATACGTGTGTTGCCGCGCGACGTGACGATGACGTCCGATATATGGGCCGAATCGCCCCAAAAATTCAGTGCAACCCGTGACGAAGGTCGTGGGTCGCGCCGATTTCTTGAACCGGGTTCGGGTTGCTGCTGACCCGTCTTCGTTTGTTGGCAGTGTGGGCCTAGCGACCTGGCCGAGGCGACGGCGGTTGGTCCCAAGCAGTCACGACGAATGGCAGCCAGGCACACGCCGATCCGGCGGTGTCGGGGGCGAGCTGCGGTCGACCGTCGTCCAATGCTCCACGTAACCAAGTTGAATCAATGTGGTGCGGGCGCGGACCCACCCTTCGAGGCGTGTCGTGGCCAGTTGCGCCAGTTCCGCACGGGAGCTGGGGCGCATTTGGCCGGGCGACTGCTGCGCTTGGTTCTTGATCAGTGATTGGACTGCTTCAACGGCGCTTTGAGCCGCATCGGCCAGTGCCGCTTCTCGGGCGAGATAGTGCTGCTCAAATTCCTGCCGTGCCCAAGGTGCGCACCGCGTGACGTCGCCAACGGGCGGGTGCCGCCAGCAACTGTGCAACCCACACGAGGCCAACTGGCACCGCACCTGATACCACGACAAGGCCTGGCGCAATATTTGGTTAATCAGGTCGACATGCATCTCGGCCATTTCGGCATGATCGGCACACGATTCTCGGAAATCGGCAAGTGTGCGCAGAAGCGACAAGACCAGCGTCAAGCGACCCGCAATATCTGCGTGGCGGTCCTGATCATCGACCGTTCGTGACGATCGGCGCAGTCTCTGCCATTCACATTGAAATAGGTGCTGCACAAATGATTGCGGGAGTGCTGCGATAGAGCCAAGCAACGAACCACGAAACTGGATTGTGCGTTCAATGGCGTGCGGGTTGCTGATGAGATCGATCGGTCCGAATAAGTCAAAGATCGAACGGTGCCAGGCCAGCACAACAGGAAACGTGCTTGTTGTCCCCTCGTTGGCCAAAACCGTATCGCATGTCGGCGGTTCATCAAGCGGTGCTTGTGGCACTATGCCAACCACATGGTTGTCGTCGCGGTGCGCAATGTGTGCTTGGATGACTGCCGCGCCGGTTCGTTGCCGGCAATGCACCAAGCCGGCGATATAGTCGGGCGCCAAGTGCTTGTCGAGTCCGCCCAGAATGACAAAGTCGCCGCGCGCTCGCGCCATCATTTCATTGATCCGGGCGATTCGCGCAAAATCGTCGTCACCCACTGGCCCATCCAACAGCCGCCATTGCGGCGAGCCACCGGATGTCTCGCGGATAGCCGTCCATAGCGCCGTGTCTATCGCGGACCCGCTGGACACGATGACCTCGGTGGGCGGCAAGGTTTGCGCTAACAGGGCGTGTACGGCATCCGACGCCACCGAGCCGTCGCCACGATCGCAAGGCAAAAGATACGAGATTTTCATTGCGGTCGTGCCAGATCCGTCAGCGAGAACGGTCGGATCACGGTGTGACGCCAATCGGGACGTCGTGGCGTCGCAGCGCCCAGCGCCAAACGCCGCTACCGGATTCGGCAACCATGGCGGGACTTTGCAGGCCATGGAGTGCGCGTGCATTATGAATCAGCAAGGCATCGCCTGGGGCCATGACGGCCATGCCGGCACGTCCGGCGGCGACGATGTGGTGGTCGAGAAAATGGCCAAACTCGGATATCAGCCGACGTACCAACGGGTCGCCGCCATCGACGATGTATGATGGGTCCCATGTGATCGTCCACCCGCCCGGGCCACCGCGAAAGACAGGTGTCAAATGACCCCCGCCATCCAAGCGTGCGAACCGAAGGGGTAAATTCGTCAGCTGCGCCCAAAGTCGCGGGACCGACATTTCGGCAGTCGCGGCAATGCATCCCGCGTCGGCGAACACAATCCCGTGTCGCAAGATGGTGCCGACCGGCATCCCGATCAGGACCAGGTCGGGCGTTGCCGAATCATCGGCGCCGGCGGCGTGCAACGGCTCGTCGACCAAGGTTCGTCCCAGCGCGGGCGTGGTCACGAACGTCGATGCGATGTCTGTAGGTTCGGGGGGTGGCAAAACCGGCCAACGCCTCGGACGCCCGGCGGCGACGGTCTCCGAAAGCCTGATATCGCCCATGGCGGCGGCGATCGCGCGCCAGCATTCCTGATCGGCAAGCCCGAAGCCAAGCCCCACGACATGGGTCACCAAGGCGTCATCCACGGCTGTGGCCAAGCGCGCGGCAACTGATGGCGGTTTGGCGTCAGATAGATCCAGCCTTCGATACAACGCGTTCATACCCAACGCTTGCCCCAGTCTTGGCTGTCGCGCGCACGCATCATGCCCATCCCTGCCGGGGCATAAATTTGTCGTGACGGCCCTGTGGGCTTCGCGGTGTGTTGGGAGAATCAGCACGCATGAGTGATCGTTTTGCACAGGCGACGGAACGCCGCACAATACGGACGCAAACCTTAAGAAAGTGTGCCGCTTCAGCCTGTGTGGCCGAAAAAGAGACGCCCTCCCGACGGCCGGGGAGGCACGGCCGCCTGGAGGACGAGGGATGGTTGCGCGGCGCCCCGGGACGCGGGTGGGGACGCTGTTTCGGGCCTGTGTGACCCGAGGGACGGTCGGCCTCTAGGGGCCTGTTGCGCCCCGGTTAACGTCGCGCAACCAAGGCAAGGTTTCGAGTTCGTCGGGAAGCGGTTCGATCATCACCGTGTCGCGCCGCTGCGTTCGTGGCTCCGGCTTGGCCGCGGCGTGGGCGCGGGGACCATTGCACGAAGACAATTCGTGGTAGCGATCTTGGCAATCGATGAATCCTTCGGCGCGGGTTTGGCGCAAATGGTCCGTCAAGCTTGCCGTCAGTTCACCGGTGAGGGGCAAGCCATGGTCGCGTTGGTAACGACGCACGGCGGCCTGGGTTCGTGGTCCGGTGATGCCGTCGATGGGGCCAGTGTAATATCCCAGGTGATTGAGCATCATCTGTGTATCGGCGGTCAGGCGCGGGGCGTAGTACCTGCGGCGTGGGCTGGCGGTCGGTTCATGAAAAGGTGCCGCCGCATAGATTTTCGGCATAGCGAATTTTAGATGGTTGAGCAGCATATCGGTGGCGTGGCCATCGATCGGCAAATCGGCGTCGCGTTGGTAAAGGCGAATCGCGTTGATCGTATGCCGGCCGACAATGCCGTCGGCGGGCCCAGCGTAGTAGCCGTGGGCGGTCAGCTCTTCTTGTATGGCGCGAATATAAGCGTCGCGCATAACGGACGGCATTTCGTCGACCAAGACGGTGGCAGTGACGCTGGTCGCCGTCAACTGAAGCGCCAGGACGGTGCAGAGCATGGCGGTCAATATTCTATGCATAAGGATCTCGCCCCATTGCGGCCACGCCGCAAGTTTCTTAGGTGACAACGTTGATACAATGGCCGAATGACACTGAATGGGACCTGAGCATGGCGTTCATCCAGCGTTCAGGTTCAAGCACCCCACACAAGTGCTGTTTTCCCGCCACGTCTGGCTGGTGATTTTGGCCACCGTGGCGGTGAAGTTCAGGGTCGTCACAGACACTGATCATGATTACATGGTGGCAGTCGCGGTTTTAGTACGCGTTTGCATGCGCTAATCGGCACGTCGCTAAATATTGCGCGGAAGATGGTCGTGTGACATTTGATTCGGCGCGCGGCAATGCTGATCGGCGGGCGCCAGAACAAAATCACATTATGGTTCCTAATCTCGTCGCAAAGTCTTGACCAATCGGGCCAATAGGGTTCATGTTACGTTTTTGGGGGTCGACCCACATATGTCTTGTTTATGGCCAGAGTTCCGATTGGAAATGCGGCGTCGTAGACTTTGGCTAAGGGCAAGGACATAGTGGATTACGGAATTGCTCGAACAAGATGGATTTCGACCATATTCAGGCAGCCGACAGAACGCCGGGGCAACGTGATGCGGCTGTCGGGGATGGGGCGAATAAGCACATGCGCATAGTTGCATTTGCATCCCAGAAAGGGGGTTCGGGCAAGACGACTCTCGCTGGGCATATTGCGGTTCAAGCGGAACGGGCCGGTGATGGCCCAGTTGCGCTTATCGACACCGATCCGCAGGGCAGTCTATCTGACTGGTGGAACGAACGATCCCAAGAGACGCCGGTGTTCGTGCAGACTTCGGTCGAGCGCTTGTCAGAAGACATCGAACGTGTTCGTGCTTTGGGCGTCAACTTGCTGATTATCGATACCCCACCGGCGATCACGCACACGATTGGCATGGTGGTTGAGGTTGCGGATCTGGTGGTTATTCCGACGCGGCCAAGTCCTCACGATCTGCGGGCCGCCGGGGCAACTGTGGCATTGGTTGAGGACGCCAATAAACCTTTGGTGTTTGTGATCAATGGCGCCGCGCAAAGGGCGCGTATTACGGCGGAAGCTGCGATCGCGTTGTCACAGCACGGTGCGTTGGCACCGGCGATCGTGCATCAGAGGGTGGACTTCGCGGCATCGATGATCGACGGTCGTACGGTCATGGAACTTGACGGGCGCAGCCGGTCGCCGTCCGAAGTGGTCGAACTTTGGCGCTATTTGCGGGATTGCCTGGATGGCAAGTTGCAACGACCCATGCGTTCTTTGGAAAGTGCTGTTACGGCGTGATCGGTAGGCACGGGAAAGGGGGCGCCCGCCAGCGCGGCTGGTATATATGCCCGTCCGAACCACACGCAATTCAGGGAATGTTGTGAGCGAAAAGAAGAAGCCTGCGTCCTTAACAAGTGGTCTATTGGCCCGCAAAGGGGGCGCAAGTCCCGCAGGTCGGCGTGATCGGGCGTCTGCCAAGTCTGTCGGTACACCAAATATCCGTAGCGATGAGGTGCCAACCGCAAACCGTTCCGCCGGAAGCCTATCGCTTGTTTACACTTCGAACGATCCTGAAGCGCCGCGCCAGGGCGAGATTCTCGAACCACAGGGCGACACCGCCGAACCGGTGACGCCTGTTCAAACGACAGCGGCCAGCGAATCCGTCGCGACGTGCGAACCTGAAAAGAGCTCGACGCGACCGAATCATCCGGCGCGGTCTTTTACGCGCGTGAAACCGCCGAAGCGATCGCAGCAACGGCCATTTGACCGGCAGGAACGCGGGCCCGAAATGTCTGCCCCTGAAGTCCGCGCGGCAGTTGAGGCGAAGGCCGACGGCGATAAAGCGGCTGACGCTGTGGCGAGCGCTGGTTCTGACCGACCGCCGCGTGTGGTTTTGCGTGCGACACGTGAGAGTGCGGATCGACCCAGATTTGATGCCTTGGCACAAATTGCCGACATTGAAGATAGACCGCAACGCGAACGGCGCCGGGTTGCGCGGCGTGCGATTGGCGGTGCGCTGATCGGGGTTCTGTTGGCAGGTGTGGCTTACACGCATTTCGCTCTGGGTTGGAAAATACCGTCGTCCAGCGCGGCGACTGCGTTTGTCACGACAGTCCAGGAATGGGCGGGCACCGTGGTCGGTGCATTCCCCGGCGGCGATGATAGTTTGAGCGGCTATACCGAACCGGTGGATGTTGCGGATAACTCGGTGCAGCAGCAAGGATTGGCGTCTCCAGCCAAAGACCGCGCAGGCGAAGGCGCCGCGCCCGCCGGTGCTGGCGCTGTTAACGGTCAGATCCTCGATAATGCCTTTGCGCCGATTTCGGGCGCACAGGGGCGAACACAGTCGCGCGCCATGGCAACGGATTTTGGACCAGGTTCGGGGCGTGCAGAAGTTGCCAATACACCGAATGTTGCGGTGACCGCACCGACCCAGCCAGGGCCATCAGTGCGCGCACATCCGTTGGAGCCTGTCGCGGTTCGACCGTTGGTTGCAACGGACGCTGCGCCACGACCAGCGAGTGGCGCGGACGATCGCACTAACAGTGTTACCGTGGCGGCGGCGGACGCGGTGCCGGACGGAGTGCGGCCGCGTGGCGCTTCGAATGCTGGTGAAGTTGGGTCGGCCCCACAAGCGGAAGCCACTGACAAAAAGGCGGCGGCGCCATCGGCCGAAGCCGCCGGCGACGATCCGCGGTCCGTCGCGGCTGCGCCAGCAAGTGAAGCAGCCGATGCGGCGCCGAGCCAGGCACTGGTTGGAAATCCGGGGCAGGCGGTGGCCGAACAGTCAGACAACCAAGTCGCGGCGGCGCCGCCGACAATTGATCCGATTCCGGTTGGCAAATATGCGATACAGCTTGCGGCGGTGCGCAACAATGATGGGGCCAAGCGGGAGTGGCAACGCCTGCAGGATGCGTTCCCCGAGGATCTTGGCGACAAGACATTGGTCATAAGGGAAGCGCGGTTTAGCGATGGTGGTTCGATCTATCGCATACAGACCGGACCGTTCGACGCAAAAGATGCCGCCAGCGCGATTTGTACGCGTCTGAAAGCCGCATCTCAGGACTGCTTGGTTCTTCGCCGCAACTGACGCGAGGCCAAAGCGCTGACTGGTTGGGCCCCGTGTCGGCGGTAAACGTCAGCGGTGGGTTTGGCGGCTCTTATGGCGCGGTGCGAAAATGTTTGCTGAGCGCCAACCCCTGACGCTGATACGACGAGCCGATATCGGCCCCATAGGTCTTGTCTGGTTGGGCGGCGAGGGGCTCAAACGCTAGGCGTCCAATGAGCTGGCCATGTTCAACCATGAACGGAACGTCGTGCGATCGCACCTCGAGAACGGCTCGTGCACCGTGCTCGGGCGATGGCCCATAGCCAAAACCCGGATCGAAGAATCCCGCATAGTGGACACGAAACTCTCCAAAGAGAGTGTCATATGCCACCATTTCGGCGGCGTGGTCGGGCGGTACCGCGACCGCTTCCCGTGACGCCAAGACATAAAAGTGGTCAGGATCGAGGATCAGCGAGCCGTCATCGGCCGCGGTGATCGTTTCCCAATAGTCGGTTGGTGCATAGTGTCCGACGCGATCGATATCAAGCAACGGCGCATGGCGCCGCGCGCGATAGCCAATCAAGTTCGAACCGCCGTGGGCACGCAGGTTGATTGTGATGGGAAGCGCACCGCGCAAGGTCGGCTCAATGCCGCGATTGTCGTGTGATGATGGTTCCAGCACTTGCTCATGCAGTCGCCGGCGCGCATCTCGGCCGAACACCGGTGATCCACGCTTTATGCGCAATTGGCTTAGACGCGAACCACGGCGCACGACGATGCTAAATGTCAACGGCGAAATTTCAGCGTAGAGGGGACCTTGGTAACCTGTCCGAACAAGGTCAAATTCTGTCGCGCCGTCCGCTATCAGACGCGTGAAAACATCAAGCCGTCCAACCGAACTTTTCGGATTGCCGACACAATAGTAGTCGCGCGGCAAATGAACGCTCTCTTCCAAGCGTACGACGTAAACGCAACCACGCTCGAGTACGGCGCCGTCGTCAAGTTGCACCTCGTGCATGGCATACTGAGCGATTTTTTCGTTAACTGTCGCGTCCGCGCCGGGAAGAAAGCTGGCGCGCATCCGATACGCTGATGCGCCCAGTCGCAAGTCCAAACTTGCCGGCTGGATTTGCGATTCGTCGATCGGTGTGATCGCCCGGAGGACCCGTCGTTGCACAAAACGCCGCAATGCCTGCGACGGCAGAATCCCTGTACCCAAGCGCTCGGGATCGGCCGTGTCGCCGTCGGCCGCAACAGCCGGCAAACATGGCTGAAGCTCACTGGTCATGGTCGCTCACAATAAGCCGACGCGACAATATGTGGTTGCGCAATCATCGCCGCCATACTAGCGCATTTGTGCGTGGATGCGACATTCAACCCGCGGCGCGGCCAGTTTTGCAGTGCCGCGAGTGGGATCGCACGATAGCGTTGAAACCATCCGGCGAATTTGCCGGCGCCGCGCCAGGCAGCATCTTAGGTCGTGGATAATCGCCAAAATGACTTTTTCCCTCGCCCGGTGCTTGCGGTGCTGCCAGTTGCGCTCGTCATGCGCTTGCTTGATCCCATGTCGCGCCGCGCGGAGTGCGCGGAGGTGCCGTAGAACGTCAATATTAGCATCGCGATGGAGGCTCATCAGGCTAACGAGATTCAGCGCAGACACGTCGTCGCCCGGGTTCGTGTCGGCAGTCTCAGTGCGGGCGATGGACGCCAGGCGCGGTGCGTCTACGCGTTGTCCACGGGCACGTTTTCTCGCCGGATTGCGATGGCGGTACGAACTGTTACTGGCGGAGCTCATGCCCGTGTCATGTTTGGATGGATTGCGCGGACATATTCGTTCCCACCATAGTCAATGCAAATTGTATCATAACAATTCATTATGTACTCAAGGTGGCATAAAATCAACATAACACAACTAAAAGCTGTGTTTGAATTCGTCACATTCCATGCGATTCCCGATGGAAATCAGGCTCTGTAGATCCAAACGACACGCGCGGCCCAAGCCAATGCAACATCCGACAATGGTGGTGCATTACTTGAAACCAGCGTGTATACGCCCGGATGGCGACCGTGTTCGACCCGCTTCAGATACATCCGCCCATTGGCCAATCTGACAACACACTCGCGTCCGACGACTTCCGCCTCAAGGTCACGTTCGCGCTTAAAATAGATGATGTCGCCATCTTTGTAGAACGGGTACATGGCGTCGCCGACAACACGAATGGCGGCAAGTTCGTCAGCGTCGAAAGCCGGAAGATCGATATCATCGATGGCAAACCAAGGATCGTCTCCGTTGCTGGGAAAAACTTCGCAGCCTAGGCCGGCATGCCCGACTAAGCCGACCTTTTTGCCAACGTCCTGACCTCCCTCTCCCGTCAGAAGCCAAATTAGAGAAACATTGAACTTCTCAGCGTACCGCCGTGCCGTTTCCAATTTCAGTCCACGGCTGCCGTTCTCATGAGCTGCGTAAGTGGGAACCGGCCAACCACGCGAAACGGCGGCTTCTGTCGCGGTAGCATATCCCGCACGCCGACGCGCCCAGCGAAGGCGATCGCCAATTGTGCTGTTCGGGCTCCCTTGCGTCATGGTCATTAGACGCCGCTGGTTTTACGGATCGAAACGGTACGTCGCGTTGCTTGTCGGAGCCGCCAAACCGGCTACGCGCAAATAACGCCGCACGTAACCAATGAACATCAACATGATCCGCTAGTGTGACGCGTAAAGTCCTGAATTGCAACTATAAGTTGATAGTCGCTTATAGGCCTTTAGGGTAGTTCCCTGATTTATTTCTTGATTGGTTGTCGCTCATGACCAGATTCTTCCCAGTCAGACGCCGAATTATGCTCGCCACGGCGGACGATTACCGCCGTGGCGAGTGGACTGGCAGAGCGACTAGGCAGCGCGTGGTCTCACTTCACGTTCAATTCGTTCACCGGCATGAACCTGTGCGCGTCGTAGATCGTAATTCTGCTGTAGATTCAACCAGAACTCTGGGCTCGTATCGAAATATCGCGCGAAGCGAAGGGCGGTATCGGCGGTAATTGCGCGGGTGCCATTGAGAATGGCGGTCACGCGATTGGTCGGGACGGACAACGCCTTGGCAAGCGCGTTCGCCGACATTTCGAATTCCTCAAGAATCTCGCGAAGAACGTGTCCAGGGTGTATTGGACGGGTTTCGAATGGCATCGGGTGTTTCCTCGAACGCTGACCTTATGGACCGCAAGTACCGATCAGTGGTTCCAGCCCGAATCTGTGCAGAAACTTGGCGGCGCATAAGACATACTGAACCTACAAATAATTTGCGTTCGCACCGTGTGTATGGTGGAGACGCTAGAGCCCGGACCGCGACGCAGGTGCGTTGTGCCGTCGCTGAACCGTGTATCGATCATGCCTCGCGACCCACGACAAGTAAAGGCGATCATACATATCCTGACGATGACTCGGGCCCGACCTACTAGATGTTGGGAGTGTGACTTATTGGGGTGAAGAATCGCGTTGTTGCTGTGACGGCTGCCCGAAGTCCGCGGTGAAGCTTGCCGGCGTGCGTAGTACGTCATATTTGGCATTGAGAATTGATATTTGCGAGGCTCACCCATTTGGAGGATTGACCGCATCAGCACGTTATTGGATATTTGTCTGGTATAAAGGGGTAGTGTGCGCCGGATTCGGTTTTTGTAGCGAGTGAGCATCACGCTCTTGATTGTCACAAAACTGACTCAACAAAAGCTTGATTTTGTCGCAGGCGTCATTTTTGCGTCGGTACGCGGATCGAGCAATGCGCGGCTAATAGCGTGATTTTGCGGCGGCTTTTTTTTCGACTTTGAAACGATTGCTGCTGATGGAATAGTTACTTTCGCCAATACATTAAGGCTATTTTGCGCTGATTCGCGTTTTATTTCTGGACCTTACAGCCGAAAATCTGTGCGCTGCCACTTGCACTTTTGGGCTGTGATTTAGGATCGCAATAAGCGCTAGCGGCGTATTGCTTTTGTCAATCATGCGTCTCGGAGCCTGCCGGCGCATTTCAGCCTCCGCGCCAGGCGCGTTTGCCTTGACCCGCAGCCGCGACGGCCACGATTGGCCCACCACAATATCTGGAACCGTGTCCGAAAATATTGAATCAATTCTGGTTGCGGCCCGGCGGGCGCCCACATTGTCGGATGGCGATACGATGGCGCGCAGGTTGATCCTGCGCGCGCCTGCTATCAGAAATGCGGATCGCAAAATGTTTCGTAGAGCAATTATATGTTACGCTAACTAAATTGTCGTTTTTTCACGCCGTAATATTGAACTCTGCGGAGTTGCCGGCCGCGTGATGGGTCCTGGAGACTTGAAATGCGTTGCAATTGAACGCACACGAGAAAAAAGGGAGACCCAACGGATCTCCCTCCAAGTCGAGTTCGGGCTCTATGCGTCTCCAATTTCGACACCATTATCCTAGCAAACGCGACAAGCGATAGGTGTGACAAACCCGTGACATATTTCCGTTATTTGCGACACTACATCGCGCAGCGTGCCATCGGCCGCCATATCGAGGTGTGATTAGTCTGGCAATGAAGCATGACCGGCTCACGCTTGGTTGGCCGCCGTCTTCGTCGCAGCTGTCTTGTGCCGTAAGGTGACTTCGGACTTCTCAGTCGTGACCGTGGCAACATGTTCGATATCGGCCCATTTTGGCGCTGTGGAGAAGTGATTTTGCAGGAATGCGACCAAGGTTGCGATTTTGGCGTTGGTGCGACGCTCCCGTGGCCACACAGCGTGCAGGGCGCGGTCGGTGACGGCATACTCGCTCAGCACGGCCGTCAAGTGATGGCCCGTTAGGTCACGCCAACACATGTAACTTGGCAGTATGGCGATGCCGCACCCAGCGAGTGCCGCAAGACGAATCGCTTCCAGACTGTCGCACGTCATCGGCCCACTGGCACGCACCGAAAATGCACCGCCGCTGCCGCGAAATCCCCACATTCCAGGCGGTACCGCAGCGGCATCACATAGGCACGGCCGATGCGCGAGTTCCAGCGGATGTTGCGGCCGACCCCACAGCTGCCAGAACTCCGGTGTCGCACACACCACCTCGTGGTAGCCGACGAGTCTTGCCGCGTTTGGCCCTGGTTTCCGGTCGGTTGTGATCTCAATACGAATGTCGGTATGCACTCGCCGCGTCGCCGGCGGGTGCGGGCCATAGGTGACCTTGAGCCGCAGATCCGGGTGGCGAGCACAAAATGCGGGCAGCAGTGGGGCAATGTGGCGGATGCCGAAATCATGCGGAACACGAAGATGGATATCGCCGCTCAGCGGGCCATGCCTGTATTCGGTCGCCATCTGCAATCCCCGTAGCCCATGCGCGATCTGGTTACCAAGCGCGAACTGGGCCGCCACCCGCCATCATGTCGGAGATGGCGCCGGCCACCAGTGCGATCTGCCGTGCAATCGGCTTTCCCATCAAGTCTCGGCGTCGGCACACCTGGCTCCTGGCGATTTGGTCGCGACCACGTCCGCGAAATTTGCCGGCGCGCCACGCGCATCGTCCCACGCGCCCAATGTCACATGCGGTTCGACGGCCCGCAGGGCGCGGATCAAGTTTGTGAGTGTATCGGCCGATGGTGCGTCTGGCGCGCGGCGCAACAATGACAATTCGACATGGACTTGGTTCGTGACCGGGCGTGTCAGAAAACCGTCCTTATGGGTCGACGTCGATGTCAGGAGCATGACCGCATTGGCCAGATGTATCGGACCGTTGGTCTTCGGTGGTTGTTGATGGGTGCCGCCGTCGATCGCCTCAAGATAAACGGCCAAATCATCTTTCTCGGACGGTGACAGACCAATCGCGAAATATCCATCGAAATAGTCGATGACGTCGGTCACACGATCGAACCGACCGTCATAAACCTATGGCGCCGATGTCTTGGTTTCCAGCAATGTCGGTGTCTCGAAGGCGTTGCCGATTTTGCCGGCCCGGCCCGTGCCAACATCGTGTGTCTGGCCGTCGGCGAAATGGTTCCGCGGGATAAGCCAAGCGGCGCCAGATTTCTCTGGCGCGACGGCAAATGGCCGAAGAAAAACCTGTTCGCCGCATTTGGCCGCCGGTGACGCAGTGGCGACCAATCGGCCATTGGGATCGAGCAAGTCGTTGGCTGGAAACGGCAAGGTCTGCTGGTACGCAACCTTGGAATCAAGTTGCAGTTCGCTGGGGTTTGGGCCCGCAAACTCATTGACGATCGCGAACAACGTGAGATCTCGGATCGTTTCAAATCGACCGTCGCGGCCATTGGGTGCCGTGTGCCGTGTTGCGCCCAACGCGGTTCCGGTTCGAGACCTAACGGCAGCTGACCACGGCTTCGAGTCGGATCGGCCGAAAATCGTGGTCGGTGACGGCGCAACCGCTGGCTTGTTCGACGGCCGCGATCATGCGGTCGCGAAAGTAGCGGACATCCTTGCCGTCAACATCTTTGGGAGACGAAAAGGTGAGGGGTTCGGCGACAAATCGGTTTCGGCTTACCGGAGTGATACGATAAACCTCAGTGCCCATTTCAACGGTCACGGGCTCACGCGGGACGGCTGTGCAGCCGATCTGGACAACGCCCACCGCCAGCACCAGCGCAGCGCCAAAGATTCTCTTCTGAAACATGGTGGTAAGTCCGCCTTCGCTGACCGCCGACAGACGGTCTTCCGCGATCAATAGATCGTGCTCAACAGCGTGATGCCAAGCCGTAAAAATACCGCAAACGCAATCGCAGGGCGACGCGCCCATTGAGTTCTGTCCAAGGCCCGCTACAGTGTCTTTGATATTGGAGAAAGGCGAGCGGACATGGCCGATTTCAAGATTCTGGCAACCAACCACACCAGTTTTACAGTCTCGGATTTGGACCGTTCCGTCGATTTCTATACGAATGTCTTGGGTTTCGAGCTGATTCATCGCGGCGGTCGCGACCCGAAATTCATTGAGCGCGTGGTTGCGGTGCAGGGTGCCGACATCGAAGTTGCCTATATTCAGGCGCCGGGGCATCGACTGGAACTCATCGAGTATCGTGCGCCCGCCGATCGCCGCCAGGTCGAATGCCGACCCTGCGATGCCGGATTCGCCCATATCGCATTTGACGTTGATGATATTGATGCGGTCTTGCGGGCGGTGCGCGCCGCCGGCGTCACGCCGCTTGGCGAGCCGTTGTCATTGGTGCACGGGCCAAATCGGGGCGGGCGGGTCGTCTATACGCGGGATCCCGATGGTGTCACGGTCGAATTCATTCAGCGACCCACTGGCAACGGGTAACGTTGCAACTTGCGGGGCGGCAAGCGCTATGTCGGATCGCCGGCCAAATTGGTGATGTCGGTCCAATTGTCACCGGCGGCGACAATGCAACTGATGCCGTTGGTGCGGGTCACCAGAATCGTCCATGTGCCGCTTTGGCTGACAAAGACTTCCGTGACCGTTTGACCCTGCGGGCTGAGACCCAACGCAATTGGCGCCTCGCCATATGTTTGGGCCAATTTGCTGACCGCATCGTCATGTCGGGCACAGGGCGCGCTTGATTGTGCATGCGCCGCCATCGGCAACAGCCATAGCCCAAGCGCGCACAGCGTGCTTAGACCGAAATTGGCAGTGCCGTTGTTCATGTCGTGACCCTTGCTATGTGTCCGTCAGCACGTTTCGTCGCCGATTTCGGTTGGTTGATACCTGGATACCCGATCTCAGCCATTACGCGTGTCATACGATGTGGGGTCGGTTTGCCAAAGGTCAATAACGCACCGGTTCACGATGCGGTGTCGTGTGGTGACCGCTGTCACGGCCGGCCAACTTTAGAGCGGCGCGGCTTCGTTACGATGGCGGTCTGACCAATGTGGCGCCGGCGCGGTGTCGGTACCGAGTAGGCGCCGCAGGATCTGTTCGCCAACGTCCGCGGAAACGCCATATAGGCCTGGCGTCGTGTTAACATCATTGATTGCGGGTTGGCACCGGTCGGGCGGTAGAGCAATGTCCTCGACAATGATATCGACGCCGCACAATGTCGACGACATCACGTGGGCGGCCTGGATCGCCATCGCAAAATACGCGGGATGGGTTTGTGCGGTGACATCCTCGGCGACGCCGCCGCGATCAATGTTCGAAGTTGATTGCAGGCTGACGTGACGTCCCGGTTCCGGCACACTGCGGAGGTCACAGCCGGCTTTTGCCAACATCGCCTTTGTTTCCCGGTCCACTGGAATTGGGCAGAATTGGCCGATCGCGTCGTTGGTGTCGCTGAGCGCCAGATTGCGCTCGTTGATCAGATCCACGATTGCGCGTCGACCGTCGCCGATCACATGCGCCGGGACACCCCGCATCACCGACAAAACGCGACCGTCCAAAACGCTGAGCCGATGCGCAAACCCTGGGACGACGGGCTCGATCATCACCTCATGGCTGTGCATTCGCGCGCGGATGAAGGCCTTGCGAAAGGCGCGCCGGGTGGAAACACCGACAGTGACGCCCGCACCGCCGGTACCATCGATGGCCGGCTTGACCACGACCGCCTCGCCCAAACGCTGAAAATGGGTGGTAGCTTCGGCATAGCGGTCGAGTGTGAAACAGGCGAAGTCCGGTACCGGAAGGCCGTTGTCGGCTAGAATCCTTGATGTGAGCGGCTTGTTTGCGCACAGCGAGTGGGCAATCAGCGTTTCAAAGGAAAACTCCGCCCCGCGGCACAAGGTGGTGCGACCATTGTAAGTCAGTCGCAGGGTGCCGTAGCCGATCGGCTCGGACGTTACGCCACAGGCGCGCGCCGCGGCGGCGATGATGGCGTTGTTCTTGGCCAAAGCGTCGGCGTGCGGTGGCCGGGGAGGGAGACCGCGCAGTGGGTCCAGGGACGCGCGAACCCGCGCGGCCATGCGCCGCAACGCGATTTCGCCCAGCATCGATGCTGTCCCCACATTTCGCATCTTTCGACCCCGCCCACCGTTGTGCGGCAATGTGCCGCAGTCACGATCCTTGCAAAGAAAACAAATATGGCGCGCGACCATCACGGCCAGCCGTCGCCGTACCGGGCCTGGCATGCGGATCGTGTGACCGCCAACACAGCTTGCGCGATTTGCCCGCCGAGCGGCTGAAACTCATGGTATATCTGACGGTTAGGACGGGGCCGGTCAGGCCTGCTCCGGCACATTCAGAAATGGCTTCGACAGGTGGTGACATGAGTAAAGTCGAAGATCTTCGGGCCGACGTGGACGATGCATGTCGGCGCTTTTCCGACATCGACGAACATTGCAAGGACTTGAGCCGGCGCTTGGCCGAGGTCGGCTCGATGGTGGATGACGGGATTAGGCAGAAATCCCAGATCTTGGCATTGCAGCAGCAGATCGATTCTCTGGAAGCTGAAAACCAAGAGTTGCGGGACATGGTGACATCGTTGATTGGCGCGGCGCGCGGCGCATCTTCGGATGCGCAGCTCGATGATCGGGTTGCGGCGATTGAGGACGGCTTGTCAACGCTGGTCGCGAATAGTGGCGACCACCCGTGTGAGCCGGTTGCCGTGTCAGAACCCGAGATGCAGCCGTTCGAAGAGCTGGCGGAATCGATTGACTCGGCGCCCGCGATCGACATCCAGACCTATCAAGCTGCCGACGACGAAGACGTTGATGGCTACGATGACCCGATTGTCGAAGACGGTGACCACGAAAGCCTGCAACCGGGCGGCACCGCCTTCTCCAAAATCCGTAAACATATCGGTCGGACGCGCTAGGGCTATTTCGTCGTGGCGCCCTGAGCCTGTCATGCGCACATGCATTCGCATGACAGGCTTTATCTATTTGATATCGATCAAATTAACTCCATTCAAACGACTCAGTTCGAACGGACATGGATCTAGTTGACGCCAGCAGTCGTGCTACGCCATTGTTGCCCCATCGATGTGTCAACTGGTTGCAAACGGGATGGGCCTTATGGCGGCCGTCAACACGGACAAGGAATTCTTTGGCGATCGCGCGGATAGTTTTGAGAACTTCATTCCGCGCATTGTCCCTTATTACCATGAGGTCAATCGACTGCTGCTGGACCTTTTGCCGTTCCCATCCAAACAAGTGCTAAAGGTGTTGGATATCGGCGCCGGGACTGGCGTGCTGTCGCGTTTGGTGCTTGAACATTATGCGAATGCGCAAGTCGTTGTGACCGATGCCTCGCCGCAAATGGTCGACACATGCGTTGAGACCTTGGCGCCGTGGCAAGACCGCGTGCGCCTTCGGCAAATGCTCTTTCCTGAGGGCGATCTGGACGGCCCTTACGATTTGGTGGTTTCCAGCCTGGCCATTCACCACCTGGAGGATGCCGACAAGGCGCTCGGCTTTCGGCGCCTTTTTCAGGTGATGAACAGTGGCGGCGTGGTCATGGTCCGCGACTATGTCGCTGCGCCAACGCCAAACTTAGACCGCACTTACGAACGGCTATGGCGTGGCTTCGTCGACGCGCATGGCCAAGACGACCTGAGTTGGTTCGAGGCGCACCGTGCCGATGATCGGCCGGCGCCGGTCGACGACCAGTTGACGTGGCTGCGCGACGCCGGCTTTGCCGACGTCGCGTGCCATTGGCGTTACCTCAGCTATGCCTTGTTTGGGGGCCGCAAGCCGTGAGGAGCGCGGCCAGCTGAGCGGCGTCTGCCGCGATCGCGGCGAGACCGGGATGGGTTTCGTTAAGTTGCCGTCGGCGTAGGGCCGACAGCATGGAATCATCGTTCAGATACTCCTCCATTTCGCGCCGCAAGCTGGAAAGCTTGCGTCCAAGTGTCAGGATTTCGTTTTTCTCCGTAATCATACTCCCTCTTTCGAACGACCTGCCCGCGTGGCTTGCCGTGATGGCCCGTGCGGGACGTGTGAACGTGAGTGATCCCCACCATGCCGTGATCCGCGTGCCCCGGCCGTGATCGCGATCACATCCTGCGGGCAAGTCCGCATGAGGTCACATTTCATGCCCAACAGCCGTCACAACTGCTGGTCGTTTCCTACAAGTGTTTGAAAATTAACTAATTAATCCCTGCGGACATTATGTAAGTAAATGCTATCGCTTTATGAGTCCGTTTGTCGTAGGATGGTGGTTGGAATTGCTGTTCACATCGATCGAGGGAGCCGCGCCATGGATAAGTTTGTTCTCGACGCCGCGAGCGAGAGCTATCGGCAGAAACGTGAGGCGCTGCGCCGGGCGGAGATCGCCCTTAAGGAGCAACGCGAACAAGTCGCCGCCCTGCGCCGAGAACTTCCCGACGATACGCCGCTGGCACAGGACTATGTTTTCACCGAACCCGATGGCGACGCCACGCGGCCAGTGCGGCTATCTGAGCTGTTTGAGCCAGATCGCGAGGCTTTGTTGGTGATCCACTTTATGTGGGCGCCAGAGAACGATCAGCCGTGTCCGATGTGCACCATGTGGGCCGATGGCTACAATGCGGCTGCGCCGCATGTGGCACGCACCGTGCCGATGGTGATCATTGCCAAACAGGACGCGCAGACACTACGCACGAACGCCGACCGCCGCGGCTGGCATGACCTGCGTGTTCTGTCCAGCGGTGGCACCAGCTTCAATAAAGATTTTGGCATGGAGATGGATGACGGCAGCCAGTTGCCCGGCGTCAGCGTCTTTCTAAAAGGTGCCGACGGCCAGCTCCGCCACTTTTACACTGGCTCGGCGCTGCAAGGCGACGACCACTATCGCGGGCTTGACCTGTTGACGCCAGTTTGGAGCATGCTCGATCTCTTGCCCAACGGTCGTGGCGATTGGTTTCCCAGCTTATCATACGACCAGTAGCTATTTGTTCGCGATCTAAGCGACGCACGTGGTACTAGGCCATTTTCCGATCATTCTGGTTCATATCCTGAGTTTGCGAAATAGTGGGCGCATTGAGCTGGCGCAAAAGCTTCTCAGGCGCTATCGATGGCCGGCCCATATCCGAATAAACCGAGCCAAACTCCGCCGGTAAATTCTCAACCACATCGTTCACGATCACCCGGATCAAGCGCAAAGGGTGCTTCTTCGCAACCCGTGCCTCGAGATCCGCATAGCCAAAAAAGATCACCGCTCCGACCGTCCCGACCACGCATCGCATCCCCCCATCCTGCTCTACCAGCGAATCATGACACCGTGCTTAAGACGCGTCGTTTTTCAGCAGCCTGCTAGAGTTGGGTGACGGCGACCTCCGCACCCTTGCGTTCCGCCGACAAGTAACCGCTGTAGATCGCCGCGATGCAATCGGCGGCCAACCCGGAATCGCTTTCGACCGGGTCGCCGTAGGCCACAGTGCGGAAAAAGGCTTCGACCTCTTGCGGGAAACCGGTGAAATGGTCCTCGTCCGGCGCGGTGAACGCCCAACCCTGCTTGGTGCCCGTTTTCTCGACCACATAGATGTCGTCGAAATTGGCGTCGACCGGATTGTAGGTCTGCATGGCCGTGTTGGGATTGATGTTGCACACCGCGCGATGGTTGTTGGCGGCGACCTCCAGCCAATTGTGAATACCGCCCATGACGATCTCCGAGGCGAAGATATCGGCGATCGTGCCATCATCGAACGTCACATGCATGATCCCGAAATCTTCGATGTCGTGATAGTCGGTGCGCAAATGCCCTTGGTCGATATAGCTAGGCAAGCGGGTCAATTCGTGGGTGCGGGCGGTCACCGCCTTGGGTCGTATCGGTCGGCCGTCGCGGGCCCGGCCCTCGACGCGTTTCAGATAAAGGGCCGCGGTCAGCGGATGGCAGGCCTTGCCGATCATGGACCCACCGCCGGCGAGCCGCCAAAAGCCATAGGCCTGCGAATGTGATCCGGAATGGGCTTCCTCGCCATGCATCCATAGGATTTGCGCACCGGTTTTCTCGATGATTTCGCGTTCCTTTTGAATCGCAGGCGCGTAGACCCAGTTCTCTGCGTAAAGAATCTTGGCGTCGCTCGCGCGCTCGGCCGCCAGCATGCGCTCGATGCTGGCCAGTGCGTCGTTCAACGCTTTTTCTTTCGATGCCGTGCGGCCATCGAAGTCGTCGCGCCCGTCGCCGAACGCACCGGTGAGAGGTTTTTCGACGACCGCATATTTGTTGCGTTCCAGGGCGGCGACCGCGACGGGTTCATGGGCGGCCGGCGGCGCGCAGACATGGACCACGTCGACTTGATCGAGCAGGCTGTCTAGATCTTCGCACACGGGAATCCCGCGCGGTTCGGCAAAGCGGCGCGCGTTCGCCGTGGTCGGCGAATAGAGGCCAACCAAATCCACATTGGTGCCGAAAACCCGCTCCATGGCTTCATAATGCAGCGAGGCCGCGAAGCCCGAGCCGACAATGCCCGTCCGCACAGTTTTCTTGCCAAGCAATAGACCGCCTCCCAACAGTTGTGTGCCTATGTACGTCTATTTTGCAAGATATTCATACATGCCTTCAACGTTCAAGGGCGCCCAGTCATCGTAGCGGCCCCAATCCTTGAAGGCGGTCATGTCGACCTGCCGTTTGGTATCGTCCAGCGACCGCCCGGCGCCAACATGATCGGAGACTTGAGCATAGAGCTGTTCGATATACTGCCGATGGGGCGCCACATCGTCGGGCGTGCCGATCGCGCCATGTCCCGGTGCCAGAATATCGTATTCCAGCGCTTCGAGTTTCTTCAGCGCCTCGATCCATCCCTCGATGTAGGCATCGGGAAAGTTGCGATAGGGCACGCGGTTGACGGTTACCATGTCGACCGCGAAGACGATCCGTTCCTCGGGAAAGCGCATAACGATCAAATTGTCCGAATGGCTTTGCCCCAGATAAATCAACTCAACTGATTTGCCGCCCAGCGACAAAGTCATGCGATCGCTGAACGTGAGGTCGGGCAGGGCCGTGGGATGCTGCCGTTCGATGATTCGCTTTTTCGCGTTCTCATGAGCGACGACTGTGGCGGTGTCGGCGAAGACTTCGCCGCCAGCGATATGGTCGGCGTGGTCATGGCTATACACCAAATAGCGGATCGGCAGTCCGAAGCGCTTGTCTATTTCAGCTTCGAGCCAGGTGGCGGCATCGGCGTTGATCGGGTCAGTTGCGATGACGCCGTCAGGCGTCACCATAAAAACCGAGTAGTGAAAGTTGTTCTGGAAGCGATAAACGTCGCCCGCGATGTTGGTGATGTCGCGGGTCACCTCGTCCTGCGCCTGAGCGTCTGACAGCCCGGCAGTTGCGAGTAATGCTAAGCCCAACATGGCGTTCTTCAACCCATGGGTCATGGCGATACCTCCTCGATCACTGCGTGTGTTCCGTCCGAATCGAAGAAACGATAGCTATAGACAGGTGACAAGTCGAGCCGCCGGCGTGCCGATCACAAGATGATGTGCGAATCACAATATCGGTGATAGCGCTGCACTTTCGGCTTGTCTCGGTCTTCCACGCGCACGTATTGGATCGACGACTGACCAAGCAGGGCATTGGGCAGGATCATGACGCGGATGAAGCGTGTCGGGCGCGCCGCATCGGCCTGTGCAAATACCTCCTCCGGACCGGATTCGAACCAGGCCTGACCGGGTGCGTATGTCGTCGACACGCCGCCGGTATCTATCCGAATGGAGCCGTACAACAGGCAGCGGATTCCGGGGCCCTGATGGGTATGCGTATACGCGCACCCGCCAGCCGGAAACCAAACCGAATCGCAGCGCATCAGCCAAGGTGCGACAGGGTCTTGTTGTGGCAACGTCACCTGGTCATCACGCATATGACGGGTGTTGCCCAGATCAACTGGTTGACCGGATTCGCCATGAAGCTCCCAGCGCCACAGGGTGGCGTCTTCGTTGGCCGCGATCCTGACTGCGCCGGCGCCGAACCATGCCTCGTCCTCAACGCAGTTGTTGTCATCGATGTCAACCCGACCGCTCACCACATAGACGACGCGATTCGTCGCAGATAGCACAGTGGTGATGCCGGCGGTCACGCGATCTTCGCTCAGCGTCAAGCGAACCATGGCCTAAGCGACATGCCGCATCATCAACAGGGCGTCGCCGGTCGCCCGTATGAGTGCGTGCGGGGCAATCGCACGCCGGTCAATCATGATAGCCGTGGCGTTCATAAAGGCGTTTCGCGCCTTGGTTTTGTTCGAACACGATCAGGCTGAGTTTGTCGAGGTTCATTGTGCGGGCACGTTCGACGGCGCGTTCCAAAAAGACCGTGCCAATGCCACGGCCGCGGACGGAGTCCAATGTCGCCACACCCGATATGTAAAGGCTGCCCGGCACTTCAAGTTCAGCATAGGGTCGCAAGATGGGATCGGGGTTTTCGTCCTGGTCGTCGTCATGCGATGCCATCGCGAAACTGTGTAGCATGCCGACAACGCGTTCATGGTGCGTTGCGACCAAACAGTTTTCAAACGAAAAATCGACTCCGTCTCGCGCGTATCGGCGTTCGCCGACATCCAATAGAGATTCACCGGGTCTTGCCAGCAAGGTCCATATGTAGTCGGCGACACCGTCGGATGAGATCTGAAACAAGGCGGCGATGGCGCGGCTGTCCGCGCGTGTCGCAGGTCGATAATCGAATTCGGTCATAGCGTTGAGGCCCGACTGTCGGCGGGTGCGGTGCGCGCTCGAATTTGTGCCAAGGTTGCGGATAAGTCCTGCTCAAGTTGCTGACGAACCGCACCGTGCGGCGCTGTTCGAATGGCGTCAAGGCCGGCTTGGCAATGCCGCCGGGCTTCGACCAAAGCCGAACGTTCGGCTGCATTTTGACCGGCGCGCAGCCAGTATCGCGCGGCCCGTTCAGGCATGCGGGCTTCGGTCAAGTGGCGCGCGAGGAGTTCCGGTTCGCTGATCACAATGGCGCCGAACTGATTTTCGATGACGTACGCGACACGGGCATGGATCTGTTGGCGGCGTGCCTTGAGTAAACTGGCGTAAGCCGCATCCTGAAGCAAGGCATGCTTGAAGACATAGCTGACGTCCGATTGTGGGCCATGCTGGTGAATGAGCCCGGCATCACGCAAATGCGCCAAGGCCGCGTCGAGCTCCCGCGGTGCAACGTTGGCGACGGCGGTCAAAATGCGATAAGGAAAAACTCGGCCGATCACGGCGCCGACCTGTGCGACGTCCTTTGCCGGCCCGAGTCTATCGAGCCGGGCCATGAATGAATCCTGGAGCGATGCCGGTACCGCAAACGCCGGCAATGGTCCATCCCATACATAGCTGTCGCCGACGTCACGAAACAGGTCGGAGTCCAAGACCGTGCGCGTCATTTCTTCAACATAAAGCGGTACGCCGTCGGTCTTCTCCAAAATGATATCGACAAATTGCTCGGGCAATGCGCGGCCACCCGCGACGGCTTCGATGATGCGACGATCATCGGCGTTGCCCAGCCGCGACAGAGAGATGTGTGAGACATGGTCTTGCGCCGGCCAGGGTGGCGCAAATTCAGGGCGATGGGTGATCACGACGAGGATCGGCGCATCCGCCATGCGGCGCAAGATCAGACTCAAGGTATCCAGCGACGATGGGTCGGCCCATTGCGCATCCTCGAGCAGAAATAGCACCGGGCCATGGGTCGTTGCAGCCATCAAGCCGTCAGCCAATTGCTCAGCCGTACGTTGCCGCTGTTCCTGTGCACTGATTGCCAAAGGTGGATAGCGCTGGCCGGTCGGGACCGATAGCGCCGTGGCGAATAGCGGAGCAACATCTCGCACGGACACGCCCACTGCATCGAGATAGGTGTCCAGCTTGTTGAGCTTGGTCTCCGGCGGATCGTCGGGTCGAATTTGCGCTGCGGCCGCCATCTCGCGGCTGATCATGTAAAAAGGTGAGTCCTGGTGGTAGCGCGACCCGTAGTAGCGCAAAATCAAGTTCGCTTCGCCTTGGACCGAGTCCTTCAGGTCTTGGAGCAATCGAGTCTTGCCGATGCCAGGTTCGCCCGACACGATAACCGCGCGGCCGGTGCCGGATTTGGCCTGATGCCATGAATCACGCAACAGCGTGCGCTCTTGATGGCGCCCAAACATTGGCATCGTGCGTCCGCCAGACATCGCACTGTCGCTGTCCGCATGCTCACCCAGCACCCGCCATACGCGCTGTGGTTGTGTCCATCCCTTCAGCGCATGCTCGCCGAGGTCCGCACAGCTGAAGCGATTTCCTATCAAACGATGCGTTGTCTGCGCGATTGCCACCTGGTGCGCCGCGGCAAGGCTCTGAATACGTGCCGCGGCATTCGGTGTCTCACCAACTGCCGTGTTGGGCATAGCCGTGTCGGTCGCGGTGTGACCGACTACGACCAGCCCGGTGGCGATCCCCACGCGCACGGCCAGATCTGCCGGCGCGCCCAGGCCGCGTACTGCTTCCACCACGTCAAGTCCGCTGCGCACCGCCCGTTCGGCATCATCTTCATGGGCATGGGGCCAACCGAAATAGACCATCAGTCCGTCGCCGAGATACTGGGCAACATAGCCGCCATAGCTTTCTATCACTGCGCCGGCAGCGGACTGATAGCTGCGCATGACGTCGCGCAAGTCCTCCGGATCCAACTGTGCAGACAAGGCGGTCGAGCCGACCAAGTCACAAAACATGACCGTGATTTGCCGACGTTCGGCCGGCTTTGAACGATTGGTCTGCGATGCCGACGCGGCTTTGAGGATCTTCAGCCTATGGCCGAGTGGTATCCCCAACGAACGCAAATGCGACTCGGTCAGCGACGGCAAAATATCCAAATCGATGGCTTCTCGCGCGAAGGTATCGGCATATTGCGCCAATCCCAAACGGCTTAGCCATTCGCGGATGTCGTTTAACTCACGAGGCACCATCTCAAGAGTCTAGCACAAACCGCGGCCGGCGATGGCGAGCGTGGTCGCTGTTTGACGGCCACGGCTGTGGTTGCCAACATCCGCCGATACAGACAATATCCGCCACGTTTCACGTTGAAGGAGTCACTGATGCGGCCCCGGATCGTATTTGCCAGCGGGTTTCCGGATTCGGTCTTGGCGGCCCGCGACATGGTGCCGGCGGCGTTCGAGTTGGTCGTGGCCGAGGGCGAGAGCCCGGACTATTGGGACGCTCTCAAAAGCGCCGAATATTTGGTCGGATTTGTCGACGGGTTGATCAATGAGACTTTGTTTCAAGGCGCACCGAACCTGCGGCTGATTCAACTGATCAGCGCCGGTTATGACCGTGCCGATATCGAAGCGGCGCGTCGCGCCGGCGTGCCGATTGCCAACAATGGTGGCGCCAATGCGACAGCGGTGGCCGAGCATGCGGTGATGCTGATGTTGGCCACGTCGCGCCAGCTTGTTCGTCAGCACGCCAACGTGACCGGTGGGCGTTGGCGCGGCAATGCGATTCCGCGGTTGCACGAACTGGTTGGCAAGACACTCGGCATCGTCGGGTTCGGCACGATCGGGAAGAAAACGGCGCGGCTTGCCCACGCGTTCGGGATGAACTTGATCTATTATGACATTATCCGCCTGAGCGACGATCAAGAGGATCTGCATGGCGTGCGCTTTCGCTTGCTGCACGAATTGATGCACACAGCGGATATTGTCAGTTTGCACGTGCCGCTGAATGCCCGTACCCACCATCTTATCGGCGCGGCCGAACTCGCGCTGATGAAACCATCGGCGATACTGATCAATACCAGCCGCGGCCCGGTGATTGACGAGGCAGCGCTGTGCACGGCATTGGCTTCCGGCGCCATCGCCGGTGCTGGGCTTGATGTCTACGACACCGAGCCGCCAGCAGTCGACAATCCATTGTTCGCACTCGACAATGTGACGCTGACTGGTCACCTGGCCGGGCCAACCTGGGAAAGCAACGAGAGCCGGTTGCGCAATGCATTCGACAATGTCGAACGCGTCGCCCGTGGCGCGCCGCCGCTGTGGGTGATTCCCGAGTTGTCGGCGGCTAACATGTCCTAGACGCCGGCGCAGACTGTGGTAATCGCCTCGCGCAACCAGACCGTTGCGGGATTGGTGTCGGCCCCGCGTCCCCAATAGAGGCGCAGGCGCCACGGCGGCAAGGCAATCGGAAGCTCGCGAATTTGGATATTTGCCGTAAGTGAAAACCGCTTGGCGATGCGTTCGGCGATGGTCGCAACCAGATCGCTTTTTTCGACCATGAACGGCACGACCAAGAAGTGGGGAATTGTGACGGCGACGCGGCGCCGTTTCTTAATTCTGGCCAAGGCCTGATCCACCACCCCCGGACTGCCGGTGGGGGACACCAAGAGATGTGAAAGGCCGATGTAGGCGTCGAGCGTGAGCTGGCCGTTCAAGTCCGGATGGGACTTTCGCGCCACGCAAACGAAACGCTCTTGGAACAAGGGCGCCGATTGAATGCGTTTTGGCAGTTGCGGTGTGGTGTCGCCAGCGAACAGCGATTGCGATAAAGACGGCACGATGCCAATCATAAAATCGATATCCCCGCTGTCGATCATGGCGACCGCATTCGTGGCCGTCGCGGCCCGCAGCTGTAGATCGACGCCGGGTGCGTGCTCGCGGATAAAGGTCGCCAGCCTGGGGATTACGGCAAAATCCGTATAGTCGGTGACGCCTATACGGAATTGCATTTCCGCCGTTGCTGGGTCGAACGCGGCGCGCGGCGCCAATGCGGCGCGGACTTGATTCAATGCGTCACGGATCGGCGGCGCCACGTCCTGGGCACGCGCGGTCGGTTGCATGCCCGCAGGCGTGCGCACGAACAACTCATCGTCAAAAAGGACGCGTAGCCGGCTCAGAGCATTGCTCATCGACGGCTGGGCCAAGCCGACGCGCTCGGCAGCTTGCGACACGTTGCGAGTTTCGAACAGCGCCTCAAAGGCGACGAGCAGATTGAGGTCGACCGCTGATAAATTCATGAGATCAATTTACATTATATGAAAAATCCATTTCAAGAATGAATTAGCCGGCTCTATATAAATATTCACCGAACACGAAACGCCGGCGGCTTGAAACGAAAAGCTTTTTTAGCGGTATCCCCGCCGGTGCAAAGGAGTGAGAAATGAACAAAAACAGCACAAACAAGACCCAACTGGCGCCTGTCGAGACTCCATCGGATTTGGGCCCGTATCTGGCCCGCGGCCGCGCATTACGCGCCGAGGCTTTCCATACTGTTGCAGAGCGTGCTCTTAAGGCGGCGGCACGGCGCTTAGGGCGGGTCTTCTAGCCTACGAACTCTAGCTTAGTCAGAACTCCATTCTACCTTCTCTCCCTCAACTGCCGCGCCGCGGTGGGTCGCGTTTTCCTCCCCGACCTGCCGCGGCGCTTTTCTATGACGGGTTCCGTCATTCGCCGGGTCTGTCCGGACGCTGTCGCGCTCTATACGACCGGACCCTCGCCAGCGACCGTGGTGCGATGCAGGATGCGCCGGCAGCGGTGCATGTCGTATGGTCGGCCACGGTGCAAAACGCAGCGATTATCCCAAAGAACAGCGTCACCGTCGCGCCATGTGTGATGGTAGATCAGGGCCGCTTGGGTCGCGTGTTCGCGCAATGCGTCAAGCAGCAGCTGGGCTTGTCGATCGTCCATGCCCACAATACCGACCGCGTGCCGACCGATAAATAGAGATCGGCGGCCGCTAACCGGATGGGTACGAACGAGCGTGTGAATGGCCGGCAGATGGGCCGCGCGGTCGGCGTCCGTCATGCTGTCCCAGTTGCGCGGCTGCGACACCCTAATATCGTGGATCACCTTTAGGCTCTCCAAGGCCTCCTTTCGGTCAACGGGCAGGCTGTCATAGGCGGCGCGCATATCGGCGAACTCGGTGGCGCCGGCGCCAGGATCAACGTGCCGTGCGGATAGCAAGGACGCCATGGCCGGGTATCGTTTGAACGAACTATCCGAATGCCAATGCATATTGTAATTGAGAACCTGATGATTGGCGTGATCGGCGGAAATCGGGACACCGGCCTCGTCGACATTGGCAATTTCGTAGATTTCGCGATGACGGTTCGAAGCGACGCCCCTGACCACCGTCTCTTCCAAGCGGCCAAATCGGCGCGTGAAGGCGATCTGTGTGTCGTCGTCAAGCCGCTGGTCACGGAATACGAGCACCGGATAGGTCATCCATGCCGCGTGGATTGCCGCGAATAAGCCGTCATCGACGTGAGCAAGTTCGACGCCACCAATTTCGGCCGCCAAGCTCGCCAGCAAAGGATGTATGTCTATGGACGCCGATTGTCCCGTTTGGACCACACTACCCTCCGTGTCGTCTTGCCGCCGTTGGTTTTACAATCGCGTATCATTTCCGGGTTCGGCGGTGGGCGCAACTCGTGGGTGCCTGGTGCGACATGCTATTTTCCTAGACAATGGACCAAGGAGGAAAAGCAAATGGTTGATGTGACCCTGGCGGAGCGCGTTCAGGATACCGACCCCGCGGACGGCATGCGCGCGGAACGGGTCCATACACCCTATACTGACCGCGCGCTGTTTTTCGATTCGGAAACTGGTTTCAATATCAAACGGCCACCGGTCCCTTGCCATCAGTTCATCGCCGAACGTGATCGGGCGTTTGACCCCGAAACCGCGACATCGCTCATTCCGCTGGACCTCAGCGCTGAAATGGACCTGCCATTCGCAGCGACCACGCCCTTGATCCTGACTCGTTTTGCGCGCATTCGGGCCGGCGAGTCACTGACGACCAAACTGCGTGCCAGCGGCGAAGTGTATTACGTGCTTGCCGGTCAAGGCCGCACCGTCAACGGCGCGGACGAAATTGCCTGGGGTGAGGGCGATGTGATGTGTCTGCCGGGCGGCGGAACGACCCGTCACGAAGCCGGCGATCGCGACTGTGTGTTGTGGGTGGTCACCAACGAACCGGCGTTGGCGTTTGAGGCCTTGGAGCCGCCGGCGCCCGGCACCAGCCCCGTCGAGGCCGTGCACTATCCCGCCGTGGAGATCGACCATCAGTTGGCGCTGGTCGGCGAGCGGCTCAAAGGCAAGAGTATCGCCGGGTTGGCGTTGACTTTTTGTAGCACCAAGCAAAGTGCGTGGCGTAATGTGACGCCGACCCTGTCATTGGCGGTCAACCAACTGCCGGCCGGCGGCGCGCAGCGTCCTCATCGCCACAACTCGGCCGCGATCACCATGCCGCTGCAGGGTAGCAATTGTTATTCCGTCATCGACGGCTCCAGGGTCAATTGGCAGCCGCACGCGGTTATGGTGACACCGCCGGAACATGTCCATTCGCATCACAATGCGGGCGATGAACATATGACTTGCCTGATCGTGCAGGATGGTGGTCTCTACTATCATTGCCGCACTATGGGCTTCGCCTATGATGACACGGCGCCCTGATCCGTTTGAGAGATTCACCAACCGGCAGAGAGAATCAACGCGGCGTCGTTGACGCAACCGATTTCGGCACCCGTCGGCCGGTCCGACAGCAATTTGCTGAGGTGATCGAATGGGGGCGGGTGTGGCCAGCTGATCCGGGCCCCTGACGCGGCGTCGTCTCAATTTAATCAAACAGGACCGGCGGAACCGTTTCGCCGCTCTCTGTTCTTGTCATCGTTCGTCGACCCAAGAGCGCAAACAACCTGCGAATGCACGACACGTGTGTGTGGGGCTGCTGGCTCCGCATCGATCGGTTGAGACGGCCCCGTATCCGGCATACGATTTCAGGTGTGAGGGGATGATGACAACCGAGGTGAAACGGAGACTTGCCGCGATCCTCAGCGCCGATGTGGCAGGCTACTCGCGGCTGATGGGACAGGACGACAGGGCGACGTTAGCGGCCTTGAAAGCACTCAGGGCCACCATGTCGCACTGGATCGAGTCCCATGACGGCCGCGTGGTCAACACACCCGGCGACGCTTTGCTCGCCGAGTTCCCCAGTGCGGTCGAAGCCGTGGAGGCCGCCATCGACATACAGGCCGCTATCGGCGAAATGAACGCTGACCGTCCGGTCGATCGCAGAATGATGGTTCGAATCGGTGTCGAGCTGGGCGATGTGTTGGTCGAACCGGATGGCACAATTTATGGCGACGGGGTCAATATCGCGGCACGTCTTGAAAGCCTGGCCGACGAGGGCTCAATCAACCTGTCCGGTGCGGTTTACGACAATGTTCACGCCAAAGTGCAGACCTTTTTTGAATTTTTGGGTGACCATGCGGTCAAGAACATTCAAACGCCCATCCGCGTCTACCGCATTGTCGGCAGCGACCAAAGTGTTGTTCCCTCGCAGAAAGCACCGGAGCGCAATCGTGTGCGGCGCACCGTCAAGTTTGGCGTCGTCGCGGTAATCCTCGTTGTCGTCGCCGGTTTTGGCGTGTGGCAAGCTGGTCGGGTCAGCGACTGGGGTGCGCCCTCTGTCGGCCGCGCCGATCAGTTCCGGCCTGTGTTGCCGACCGGCCCGTCGATCGCCGTGCTGCCGTTTACCAATCTTAGCGGTGATCCGGAACAGGACTATTTCAGCGATGGGCTGACCGCCGATGTCATCGCCGCGCTGGGGCGATTTGCGAATCTGTCGGTGATGGGGCGCAATACAACCCTGCCATACAAGGACACTGCTGTCGCGCCCGAAGAAATCGGCCGCGCGCTTGGCGTGCGCTATGTGCTTGACGGGGCCGTGCGCCGGGCCGGCGATCGGATCCGGGTGACGGCGCAGTTGACCCAAGCCGACAGTGGTGTGCATCTGTGGTCGGATCGTTTCGACCGTGCCTACGAAAACGTGTTCGCGGTTCAAGATGAAATTACGGGCAAGGTCGCTGGCGCGCTTGCGGTCGCGGTCGGTCGCCTGGAACGAGACCGGGCCTTAGAAAAGCCGACCGAAAACCTCGAAGCCTATGACTATGTGTTGCGGGGATGGGCCCTCGTGCGACGCGAGACAAGGGCCACAAATTTCGACGCACGGGAAATGTTTGAACGCGCCGTCGCATTGGACCCCAATTATTCGGAAGCTCATGCTGGCATTGCCCTGACTTACACGCGACCGGTTGAATATGGTTGGACGGAGTTCACTAGCCGCAATTTGGGCCGGGCCGAGGAATTGGCCCGGCGCGCGCTTGCCTTGGGTCCAGACAATGTCGCTGCGCGCAGAGCGTTCGCCACAGTTCTGCTGAGCAAGTCCGAATACGATCTGGCATCTGATCAGCTTCGACGTGCTTTGGAAGTCAATCCCAGCGACACCGATAGCTATAAGATTTATGGTCGTATCTTGGTTTATCTTGGCCAGGCAGACACAGCGATCGAGTGGTTCGAGGCGGCGTTGCGCTTGGACCCGAAGTCCGAATCCTGGGTATTCGGTGAACTCGGTTTGTCTTACTATTTGAACGCTCGATACAGTGATGCTGCCAAGTCCGCGGCAAAGGCGGCGGAAACGGAATTGGACTTTATTGGCCTGCCGGTCGTTGCCGCCGCTCAAGCGAAACTTGGCAACCAGACCGAAGCGGCACGCGCGGTCGGAGATTTGTTACGGCGCAGGCCTTTTTCTACGGTCGAACTAATCGTTGTCGCGCTCAAAGACCCCGAAGACATCGCACATTTTGCCGATGGTCTGATCAAGGCGGGCGTACCGACTTCTGGTGCGGTCGCGGGTGACAGATAATGGATGCGCCTGGAGGCACGCGTAAGCTGGCGGCGATTTTGGCGGCCGACGCGGTCGGCTATTCGCGCTTGATGGCGGCCGACGAGACGGCGACGGTGGCGGCGCTGAATGAAAGCCGGACTATTTTTCGCGAACGAATTCAAGCGCACGATGGTCGTCTGATCGACACCGCCGGCGACAGCGTACTGGCTGAGTTTCCCAGTGTCGTCGAGGCGGTGCAATGCGCCATGGATGTGCAGGTCGCGCTGGTCGCGCGCAACGCGCCGTTGGACGAGGACCGGCGCATGCCGTTCCGTATCGGCGTCAATCTTGGCGACGTCATCGAACAGGCGGACGGCACGATTTATGGCGACGGTGTCAATATCGCGGCGCGGCTTGAGAGTTTGGCGGAGCCGAGCGGGATCAACGTATCGGGCGCGGTCTACGACAGCGTGCATGGCAAGATCGGATCCGGGTTCGCGTATCTCGGTGAACAGGCGGTCAAAAACATCGAACAGCCTGTGCGGGTCTATCGTGTCGCCGCTGACGAAACAGACCGTGATGTCGGTGTTGCCGGGCGCCTTGCGCGCCGGCCGCTCGCCATTGCGACGGCGGTCACCGTTGCTGTGCTGATCATGACCGGCGTTGGCGCATGGCATCAAGGCTGGATCGGCGGTGGTGAACAGATTTCGGTAGGGCACGCCGACCAGTTCCGGCCGGTGTTGCCGACCGGCCCGTCGATCGCTGTGCTGCCTTTCGCAAACCTTAGCGGTGATCCGGAACAGGACTATCTCAGCGATGGGCTGACCGCCGACGTCATCGCCGCACTGGGGCGGTTTGCGAATCTGTCGGTGATGGGCCGCAATACGACTTTGCCATACAAGGACACTGTTGTCGCGTCCGAAGAAATCGGCCGAGCACTCGGCGTGCGCTATGTGCTTGACGGGGCCGTGCGCCGAGCCGGCGATCGGATCCGGGTGACGGCACAGCTGACCGAAGCCGAAAGCGGTGTGCATCTGTGGTCAGACCGTTTCGACCGTGCCTATGAGGACGTGTTCGCGGTTCAAGATGAAATCACCAGCAATGTCGCCGGCGCGCTTGCGATCGCGGTCGGTCGTCTGGAACGAGAGCGGGCCTTGGAAAAGCCGACCGAAAACCTCGAAGCCTATGACTATGTATTGAGGGGGTGGGCACTCGTACGGCGCGGGACGAGGGCCGCGAACTTCGACGCTCGGGAGTCGTTCAAACGAGCGGCGGCGCTGGACCCGCAATATGGCGACGCCTATGCCGGCATGAGCTACACATACGGCGCAGCAGTGGATTATGGTTGGACGGAATTCATTGCAAGGGCTGTCGACCAAGCCGAAGCGTTGGCGCAACAGGCGTTGGCGCTCGACTCGAGTAGTGTCGCTGCGCGACGCTCGCTGGCTCGGGTCCTTACGGCTAGGAATCAGCTAGATCTTGCCGCAGAGCAGCTGCGGCACGCCTTGGAGATTAACTCAAGCGATGCGGACAGTTATAAAGCATACGGTGACATACTTGTTTATCTTGGTGATGCTGCGAGAGCGGCCGAGTGGTTCGAGGCCGGATTGCGACTGGATCCCAAAGCTGAATCTTGGGTATTTTCGAATCTTGGCCTGTCGTACTACCTAATGCACCGCTACCAAGATGCGGTCCAAGTTGCATCTCGGGCCGTAGAAACCAAATCCGACTTTATGGGACTCGCGGTAATTGCCGCGGCTCAGGGCCAACTCGGCAACCATGCCGAAGCGCAACGCGCGACCGACGACTTGCTGGGTCGCCGACCCTTCAGCACAATTGAACAACTTACCGTGCCGTTTAGAGTTGCGGAAGACATCGCGCATTTTGCCGATGGTCTGATCAAGGCGGGCGTACCGACCTCCGGCGCGGTCGCAAGTGACCGGTAATGGCTGCGACTGAGGGCACGCGTAAGCTGGCGGCGATTTTGGCGGCCGACGCGGTCGGCTATTCGCGCTTGATGGCAGCCGACGAGACGGCGACGGTGGCGGCGCTGAATGAAAGCCGGACTATTTTTCGCGAACGAATTCAAGCGCACGATGGTCGTCTGATCGACACCGCCGGCGACAGCGTACTGGCTGAGTTTCCCAGTGTCGTCGAGGCGGTGCAATGCGCCATGGATGTGCAGGTCGCGCTGGTCGCGCGCAACGCGCCGTTGGACGAGGACCGGCGCATGCCGTTCCGTATCGGCGTCAATCTTGGCGATGTCATCGAACAGGCGGACGGCACGATCTATGGCGACGGTGTCAATATCGCGGCGCGGCTTGAGAGTTTGGCCGAGCCGTGCGGGATCAACGTATCGGGGGCGGTCTACGACAGCGTGCATGGCAAGATCGGATCCGGGTTCGCGTATCTCGGTGAACATGCGGTTAAAAACATCGAACAGCCGGTGCGGGTCTATCGTGTTGCCGCTGACGAAACGGGCCGTCATATCGGTGTCGTAGGGCGCCTTGTGCGCCGGCCATTCGTCATCGCCGCGGCCTTGGCTGTAATCGTCATCGGCGGGATCGGGGCATGGCAGTTTAGCTGGATCCCAAGCGGCGGCGGAATTTCCTTTGTGCCGGCCGATGAAGTCCATCCGCCGCTGCCAACCGGCCCGTCGATCGCCGTGCTACCGTTCACCAACCTCAGTGGTGATCCGGAACAGGATTATCTGAGCGATGCGATTACCGAAGATATCATTGCCGTTCTTGGCCGGTTTTCGAAATTTTCGGTTTTGGCCCGCAATGCGACTGTGCGGTTCAAAGGCCAGGACTCCACGCCCAGGCAAATCGGCGACGCATTGGGCGTCCGCTATTTGCTCGACGGCAGCGTACGCCGCGCCGCCGATCGCATCCGGGTGAGCGCCCAGCTGACCGACGCCAAGACGGGGCAGCATTTGTGGTCCAACCGCTATGACAACGAATTTGACGATTTGTTTTCGGTTCAGGACGACATCACCGAGGAAGTCGCTGGCGCCTTGGCGGTCAAGTTGGCACGCGTTGAGTACGCCCGGGCGGCAAAAAAGACCACCGACAATCTCGAAGCCTATGACTTTGTGGTGCGCGGCTGGAACCTGGTGCGGCGCCAAAACCGCGCGCCGGTCCTGGAGGCACGTAGATTGTTCGAACGCGCGATTGAACTCGACCCGGCTTATGCCACCGCCTATGTCGGGCGCGGCGAGACTTACCGGCTTGCCGCCGGTGAGGGCTATACGGAATTTTATGCGAAGGCACTCGAACAGGCTGAGGCACTGGCATTAAGAGCGCTGGAACTCGATCCGGACAGCGTTGAAGGTCGCGGCTTGCTGGCACTCATCAAAGTCCATATAGGCCATTATGACCAGGCGGCCGAACTACTAGACCAGGCGCTAAAGATTAACCCATCGGATGCCCAAAGCTACAAAATCTATGGCGATGTCATGTTATTCTCGGGTCATGAGCAGGCCGCGATCGAATGGCACGAAGCGGCCTTGCGACTAGATCCGAATATGGAAGCCCGCCGCCGGAACAACTTGGCCTTGGCATATTATTTGGACCGTCGCTATGACGACGCGATCACGACCGTTCAAGCCGCCCTCAGGCAAGAGCCGGATCTCTATCTCGGATACCTGGTATTGGCAGCCGCGCACGCGCAAACAGGCGACGACGAGAAAGCCGCTCAGATGGCTGCCGAAGTGCGTCGCCTACGTCCGTTTTTCTCGATCGAATGGTTTACGACCTGGGTGGCGGCGTCGCCGGAGAATGTCGCTCATTTGGCGCAAGGCCTTGAAAAAGCGGGGTTTCCGATCGGCTTCTCCGGCGACAAACAATGACGAATCAATTCGACCCGCTTCAAAGCCGTCAATCAGAGAACTGGATTTGAACCGGGTGCGGATCGCGAATGGCCGCGACCAAACGTCTGTGCGGCTATTGCGCCGCCGCCCGTTGTGCCTTTAGCGCTTCAATCTTGGCGGTCTTCGCCCGTTCTTGTTCGAGTTCGTCCAGGGACTGCGCCCATTTGACGTCAGCCTTGCCGACATTTTCAGCCAAGTTCTCGAAAAACAGCTCCTTGGCGTAGTTGTCATAGTTGAGGTAAAGCATCTCGTCGACAATCGCCCAGACTTCCGGGTCGGCCTTCACCACGGTGCCATACGTCATCGCGGCCGCGCAAAAGCCGCCGAACTGCGGTGCGTATTGTTCAGGATCGGATTCGAACAAATCGCGATGCGCGGCTGACGAAAAATACCACGTCGCATCCTGCCAGGAGCTCTGGAATTCGGCTGAACCCTTCATCGATTCGCCGACAGTGAAATAAGCCACCGTATCGTAGCCGGAGATGGCCACACCCTCGTCAGTCGCGTTCCAATGCACAGTTGGGCTCGTTGCAGGCGACATCAACCCGTAAACCGCAACGCCACTCGCGCCTAATGCCACAAGTGCAACCGCCCCGAAAGCGATCCATTTCATTGAGACTTTCATTTTGATCACCAACTTCGATCATTGCGCGTATCTGTGTCGCGACGAAAGACACTTAAGCTTACCGGATAGTGCTAGTTCATGCTACCGTTGCAAGGGTCGAGGGCCGAGAGTGAGTATGGGAAACTTGAACGCAGATTTCCGTCACGGTTGTAGCGCCGACAGGCAGATAATACGGTAGTTCTCGACGCCACAGGTCGGGCACCGCGACGGCATATGGGAGGGTGCCGCATGACGAGACTCTGGGTAATGGTGCTGTCGGGGCTCGGGTGGAGTGCCACAGTCTGCGCTGGCGATGCAATCGAGCTGACGTTCGCAGGTCACATTCATTGGGATTTGGTCGAACAGCACGTCTATGTCGAGCGTGAGCCGGGATCTGGGGTTGCGTACAGGGTAACACCGGTCGACGTTCACCGTTATCTCGAGGCACCGGTTTACGCGGCCGCGGAAGCGGTGTCGAACGCGCCGTTCGACCATGGCGAGGTTGGCCCCTACGCGCTCGGACCGGCACTGGGCGTTACGCTTGGTGATTGGCTGGCGGCGGCCGGGACGGCGACTTACACGTGTACGGACGACATCGGCACGGTCACAGCTGAATTTGAGAACTTGGTGCCGAATGGCGTCTATACCATGTGGTATTCTTTCATCCCCCGTCCCCCACTCGAACCGTTTGTCGCCCTTGATATTCCCCTTGGTGCGCGCGACGGGTCCGACACGCTGTTTGTTGCCGACGCCGATGGCCAGGCCAGCTACGACGTCGTTTTCAGCCCGTGTTTGCAAATGTCGGGTCGGCAAACCGATACATCTTTGACGATTGCCTGGCATAGCGACGGCGCAACTTACGGCGCGGAACCCGGGCCGTTTTCGACTGCCACGCATGTGCACATTTTTGCGAATTTTCCGATTGAGGACCGGTAACGGAACATTCGCCGAAACCCTGACGCGGGGCTGGAATGAAACAAGCGTCAAACCGGGCGAATGGCGCATCGTTTGACCGAATGCGGACGCCGATCATGTGGCTTTTTTTTGTCGGATTGGCGCTGATATTCGCTGTGTCACAAGGCGGTGGCACCGTGGCCCGCGCCCTCGAGCCCGTCGACGATGAGGATTTCTACGACAACGGCGCGCCACAGCTGGCCAAATTGGCGCTCGGGCGTTTGTTGTTCTTCGATAAAATTCTCAGCGGCAACCGCAATATCGCGTGCGCCACGTGCCACCATCCACGATTTGCCAGCGCCGACGGATTGGCTCTGCCGCTCGGCGAGGGCGGCCGCGGCATCGGTACCGAACGCGAAGTCGGCGCTTCTCAGCCGGTGATCGACCACGTGCCCCGCAACACGCAGGCGTTGTTCAACCTGGGTGCGCGCGAGTTTACACGCCTGTTCCATGATGGCCGTGTCGCCCTGGACCCGGATCGGTACTGGCGTAGCGGATTCCGCTCGCCAGCGGTCCAGGTTCTACCGACTGGGCTCGACAATGTGCTGGCGGCACAAGCGATGTTTCCAGTCGCGTCCGAAATCGAAATGGCCGGCCACGAGGGAGAGAATCCGATCGCTGATGCGGCCGCGATCCGCGGCGTAAGCGCATTCACCAAGGTTTGGGATCTGCTTGCCCAGCGCTTACGGGCGGTCCCTGAATATGTCGACTTGTTCAAAACGGCGTACCCTGAAATTGCGCGGCCGGACAATATCACCCTGGTCGACGCCGCCAACGCGATCGCTGCTTTTGAGGCAGTTGCCTTTCGCGCCGATAACAGTCCTTTCGATCACTACCTCCGAACCGGTGATCCTGCGACACTTGACCCCGCGGCCCGACGTGGCATGGCGGTGTTCTATGGCAAAGGCGGATGCAACCAATGCCACAGCGGCAGCTTCCAAACTGATCACGGGTTTCATGCCATTGCGATGCCGCAAATTGGCCCGGGCAAAAGCCACGGCACAGACAATGGCTACTGGAATCGGACGGGGTTTTTGGAGCGCCTGGAGGATTGGGGACGCTACGGGTTTACCAAGAAGGCGGACGATAAGTTCCGGTTTCGCACGCCCAGTCTGCGCAACGTCGAACTAACCGGCCCATGGGGGCATGACGGGGCGTATCGATCGCTTGAAGCTGTGGTTCGTCACCACCTTGATCCCGTGACGGCGCTGCACAACTTTGTTATGGCGGAATCGCGGCTGTATGACTTTGCCAACGCCATTGATCGCCTATCGTTCGAAATTATTGCACCGACTCGTATGCACGACTATCGACGGCGGGCCGAATGGGTCCATAATGCGCCTCGCCTTCGCGCGGCGATCGCGGCTGCCAACGAGCTTCAACCCCGCACGTTGAGCGACGCTGAAATCGCCGACCTGGTGGCGTTTCTTCGCGCGCTCACCGATCCGGCCAGTCGTAACCTCGGCCATTTGATCCCCGATAGGGTGCCGAGTGGTTTGCCGGTCGACCAATGAAAACCGCAACAATCGCCCGTCGGCGGTCAACCAACTGCCGGCCGGCGGCGCGCAGCGTCCTCATCGCCACAACTCGGCCGCGATCACCATGCCGCTGCAGGGTAGCAATTGTTATTCCGTCATCGACGGCTCCAGGGTCAATTGGCAGCCGCACGCGGTTATGGTGACCCCACCGGAACTTGTCCATTCGCATCACAATGCGGGCAATGAACATATGACTTGCTTGATCGTGCAGGACGGTGGTCTCTACTATCATTGTCGCACTATGGGCTTCGCCTATGACGACACGGCGTCCTGATCCGTTTGAGAAACGCACCGCGCGCGCTGCCGACCACGCCTAAGCCGAGGAGGACCCTGTGAATCGATTTGATCTGACCGGCCGGGTCGCGGTTGTGACTGGCGGTAATGGCGGCATAGGTCTTGGCATGGCCCGTGGGCTCGCCGAGGCCGGCGCGAACATCGTCGTAGCCGGACGCAATGAAACGAAGTCGGCCGAAGCTGTTGCCGAACTCCAAGCCCTGGATGTTGAAGCCGTGTCCGTGACGCTCGATGTACAGTCGTCGGATTCTTGCGCCGCTTTGATCGATGAGACGGTGTCCCGGTTCGACCGGCTCGATATTTTGGTCAATAACGCGGGTACGAACATTCGCAAACGACCGGAAGAATTATCTTTGGCCGACTGGCGCACTGTCTTGGATATCAACCTGACCGGTGCATTTTTGTGTTCTCAAGCAGCGTACCCGGTCATGGCCCGCGCCGGCGGGGGCAAGATCATTAACATTGGTTCGATGATGTCGATATTCGGTGCGTCTTTCACCGCTGCCTACGCGGCCAGCAAGGGCGGCATTGTGCAAATGACAAAATCCATGGCTTCGGCCTGGGCGGCGGAAAACATTCAGGTGAACGCGGTATTGCCGGGCTGGATCGACACCGATCTGACCCGCATCGGCCGGCGCGAGATCGAGGGCCTGCATGAGAGAGTGGTTGCGCGCACACCGGCCGGGCGTTGGGGAGTCGGTGAGGACATGGCCGGCGTCGCAGTCTTTCTGGCCAGCGCGGCATCCGATTTTGTCACCGGCACCGCGATCCCAGTTGACGGGGGCTTTTCGGTACAAGGCTAAGCGCATTGATTGTCTAGAGAATTGCAACATTGGGGGCAGCTTATGAAAGTTCGATGTGGCGTCGTGATACTGGCTTTGTTCGGCGCCGGATTGGCGGCGTGTACAGGAAGTCCGATTAGTCCGGTGACTTTGGCGCAGCGGGCGCTTGAGGACCGAAGCAGTGAAGATATTGCGACCGATACGGCAATATTCACGGCCGCCAATACGATCATGGCCGGAGAGAAGACCCTGTCACTGTCAACGCTGGTCTATGAACAGGTGTTGGTGGTCTATGGCTTGGAAACCGATCGCGAAACCTACGATACGGTCCGCGCGGAGATGGCCGAGATCGAGGATGTCAAGACTCTGCATTGGGAAGCCGTCTATATGACGGAGGCTGAAAAAGAAGCCGCCGACGAGCAGATTCTTGGAATCGCCGATACCTTGCGCATCCAAGCCGAGGTTGAGGCCGACTGGCTCGATACCGAGGGTATTGAAAGCCTGAATTTTCGCGTCGGCGTCGATCCCCAAGGCACTGCCTTCTTGTTGGGGCGGGCAAAGTCCGCCGAGGAACATCAAAAGGTGGTCGATGTCGCGCGCGCCATCGACGGCGTCCAAAGGGTCGTTGACTACACATATGTCATAAGCTCGTAGTTTTCGCGGTCTCGTGCTGCAATCCGACGACGAATGGCGGTGAGCCCCACAGCCGGCAGGTGCGCGAATCGAGCCTGCCGATCGCCGTAAGGCCTTTTGGTCTTTGGCGTTGCCGTCTTGGCGTCGGCGATTGTGGTGAACGCCCGCACAGCCAAGGCGTGTCGTTGGTCCTAACCTATGTTAAGGCCGAGATAGACACCGGGATCGAGGAATAGGCAACAGTGCCGCGTCAGTTCGCCTCGGCTGATCTTGCGAGGTTGACGTCAACTGTGCACTGGGTGCAGAACTCAAAAGGGGGGCCGCAACATGCGGGGTGTTCGATTTAATTTACCCGGCAGTCTCTTATGCCGGCATGTCCTCGCAATTCTCAGCGCATGGATGGCCATCCCGGCGGCGGCCTTGGCCCAAGAGACAGGACAGCCATTTGATTGGCAATTGGGGCTGCAAGGTGCCGCGTCCCCGATCATGGAACAGATGGTTGGTTTCCATGACATGCTGCTGGTGATCATCACCTTGATCGCATTGTTCGTGTTGGCACTGATGGTTTACGTGCTGGTGCGTTTCAATGCCAAGGCCAACCCGGTTCCGTCCAAGACCACACACAACACGTTGCTCGAAGTGCTGTGGACCGTGGTGCCGATCGCCATCCTGGTGCTGATCGCGGTGCCCAGCTTCAAATTGCTGTACTACCAAGGCGTGTCGCCACCCGCCGATATGACGGTCAAGGCGATTGGACATCAATGGTATTGGACCTACGAATATCCGGACGAAGGGTTCACGTTTGACGCGTTCATGTTGGACGACGACTCGCTCGAGCCGGGCCAACCGCGGCTTCTTGCCACCGACTACGACGTCGTTTTGCCGGTGGGCAAGGTCGTTCGACTGATTACCACCGCCGACGATGTTATTCATTCCTGGGCGATCCCAGCTTTGGGAATCAAGCTCGATTCGATTCCGGGTCGCGCCAACGAAACGTGGCTCTATATCGATCAGCCGGGCATGTATTACGGACAATGTTCCGAGCTGTGTGGCGTCAATCACGCGTTCATGCCGATCGCGGTGCGCGCGCTGTCGGAAGATGACTATAACGCTTGGCTTACGACCGCACGTGAGGAGTTTGCTCGCATCGGGGATGGGCCAATCGTCGCGCAGAGCGCCGCATCAGCCAGCAACGAATAGCCGAACGAGTATTGGGAAGCTTCAGTCATGACAGACAATACTGCTCATTCACATGATCATGGCCATGCCACCGGTCTCGTGCGATGGCTTTTCTCCACGAATCACAAAGATATTGGGACGCTGTATCTGATCTATGCCGTGGTCGGGGGCATAGTTGGCGCCCTGTTTTCAGTGCTGATTCGGATGGAGTTGCACGCCCCCGGCGATGGCCTGCTGGCGGGCGACTATCACTTCTTCAACGTCTTGGTCACCGGTCACGGCCTGATTATGGTGTTTTTCCTGGTCATGCCGGCGCTGATCGGCGGCTTCGGCAACTGGTTTGTGCCGATCATGATCGGCGCGCCCGACATGGCCTTCCCGCGCATGAACAATTTGAGCTTTTGGCTGTTGGTACCGTCGTTGGTTTTGTTGGCCACATCGGTGTTCGTCGATGGCGGACCGGGCGCCGGCGCGGGGATTGGGTGGACGGCTTATCCACCCTTATCCAGTGGCGATTTCCACGGTGGGCCATCGGTGGACTTGGCGATATTCTCGCTTCATTTGGCCGGCGCGGCGTCGATTCTGGGTGCGATCAATTTCATCACGACGATCTTCAACATGCGGGCGCCGGGCATGACCCTGCATAAGATGCCTTTGTTCGTGTGGTCGATCCTCGTGACCGCTTTCCTGCTGCTGCTGTCGCTGCCAGTCCTGGCCGGCGCTATCACCATGCTGCTAACCGACCGAAATTTCGGGACCGGCTTTTTCCGGCCGGAGATGGGCGGCGATCCGCTGCTGTTCCAGCACCTGTTCTGGTTTTTCGGCCATCCTGAGGTTTACATCCTGATCTTGCCTGGCTTTGGCATCATCAGTCAGGTTGTGTCGACATTCTCCAAGAAACCTGTATTCGGCTATCTGGGCATGGCGTATGCCATGGTGGCGATCGGCTTTGTCGGCTTCATTGTGTGGGCGCATCACATGTACACGGTGGGTATGGATGTCGATACCCGTGCCTATTTTGTTGCCGCGACAATGGTGATTGCGGTGCCAACGGGCATTAAGATCTTCAGTTGGATTGCGACCATGTGGGGTGGTTCAATCGAACTCAAGACACCGATGTTGTTCGCATTGGGCATGATCTTTCTATTTACGGTCGGCGGCGTTACGGGAGTGGTTTTGGCCAACGCCGGCATCGATATCGCGCTCCACGACACCTATTACGTGGTCGGGCATTTCCACTACACCATGTCGATGGGTGCGTTGTTCTCGATATTTGCCGGTTTTTACTATTGGATCGGCAAAATGTCGGGCCGCCAATACCCCGAGACTTTGGGTAGGATCCACTTCTGGGTGATGTTTGTCGGCGTGAATCTTACCTTCTTCCCCATGCACTTTTTGGGCTTGGCGGGGATGCCGCGGCGCTATGTCGACTATCCCGATGCCTTCACCGGTTGGAACGTGATTTCGTCATATGGCTCCTATCTTTCGGCCTTTGGCGCCCTGATGTTCCTGTTCATTGTCTGGCGCACATTGTCCGCCGGTGAACGCTGTGGCGAGAATCCGTGGGGCGAGGGTGCGACGACCCTAGAATGGCGAACGTCGTCGCCGCCACCGTTCCACACCTATGAGGAACTGCCGACAATTCGTTAGAAAACGTTCCAGATCCCTTTCAAGGGGGCTTCAATCGACGCAAATTTGGGGTGTGCCGCACGCTACGGCACACTCTTTTTTTATTGTCGGAAAGCGCGCTAAATGGCCTTCGCATGTCGCGCCGCGTCGTCCCGCAAGTAAGCATCGAACGCGGCGCAGGCGGCGCGTACAAACGGCCGGCCGGCTTCAGTCACTTGAATACGCCAGCCATCCCGCCGTACCAGGCCGTCCGCGGCCATGGCATCGAGCGGCGCCAAGCTCGATTGGAAGTGGGAGGTCGGTACGTCATAGGCGTCACATAATGCCGCGACGTCGACGTTCAGCGCACACATCAATTGTTCAATGATCGCACGCCGAAGGCGGTCGTCGTCATCGATTGACCGGCCCCGAACCGTCGCCAACGCGGACGCATCGATAGCCTCGACATACGCACGCGGGTCCGGCTCGCTCTGAACATATCCTTGTGGCAGGGCACCGATGGCTGAAGCGCCGAAACCAAGCAAGGCTGTGCCACGATCCGTCGTATAGCCCTGAAAATTCCGCCGCATCGTACCAGCGGCCGCGGCGACCGCCAGGGGGTCATCGGCGCGGGCGAAATGATCCAACCCGATCGGCTGGTAATCGGCAGCGCGCAGTCTATCGTAGACCGCGTCAAATTGACGCAAGCGCTGATGGCTGCCGGGCAAGGCGTCATCATCGATCAGACGCTGGTGTCGTTTCATCCAGGGCACGTGGGCGTAGCCGAACAAGGCGATGCGGGCTGGTGCCAAACCGATCACCTGGTCGACAGTGGCGACGACGTCATCCAAGGATTGGTGCGGCAAGCCATACATCAGATCGATGTTGATTGCGGTGATCCCGGCGCCGCGTAGGCGCGCCACGGCATCGGCCGTGACGTCGTATGGCTGAATGCGGTTGATCGCCCGTTGGACACGCGCCGACAAGTCTTGCACGCCCAGACTCGCACGTGTGAAGCCAAGTGCTGCGAGCGTTTCGACAGTTTCATCCGACAATGTTCGCGGGTCGATCTCGATCGCCCATTCCGTCATGTCGTGGCCGGCAAAGCCGGCGCGCACGTGCTCGGCCAGTCGTTGCATCAATTCCGGTGGCAAAATGGTCGGTGTGCCGCCGCCAAAATGCACATGATCGACCTGGCGATGTGAACCCAGCGCGTCGATCACAGTTTCTACTTCGCGGATTAGGGTGTCGCAGTAGGTTCGCAATGGTGCGTTACGCCGGACAACCCGCATATTGCAGCCGCAGAACCAGCACAGGCTGCGACAAAACGGCACGTGAAAATAGAGCGACAGGGACATATCACGCGGTAAATCGGCCAACCACGCGCGATAAACCTCGCGGGTCACGCCGACGTGGAAATGGGGCGCGGTTGGATAGCTGGTGTAACGCGGCAGGCGCCGGTCGTATTTTGCAGCGAGCGTTTCGCGGTTCATGGCGCGCATCATGGCGGCTGTATGCCGCTCGGCCTTAAAATGCATTAGCGGATTAAGATGACATCCGAGGCGGGGTCAGCATTCGTTGAGTGTGCCATCCGGCGCGTGACAGGCGGGTCTGAGAACGTATTCCGGTGGGCAAGTCGCGTCGCCGGTTTCGGTCCAAACGACCGGCTGTGGTGGGTCGGTCAGGGATGACCGCGCGACCGGCATGCAGACGCAATCGCGAAATTGGCATGCTCCTTCCAAGCCTTCGGTGGGCGCCCGTGTGCCCACGCATCCCGCCGTCGCGCACCCGAGTGCCGCCCACATCGCGGCGATCCGCCACATCATCTTGGTCCCATTCCTTGCTCTTTCTGGTCATAAATGGTGGTGTATAAGTTTATGTAAGTCAGTAAGTTTCATCTATTGTCTTAGGCTGTATCTTAAGTTCAAAGGCGCCCGGATCACAATTCTGCGGCGGCGATATCGGCGCCTTCGCGCAACGTTCTTAACTTTGCCCAAACCACGTCGGGTGCGACAAAAGAATCTCCAGCCAGGGTCCCGAAACCGCAGTCGGTGCCGACGATGATTCGCGTGCGGTCACCCACCGCGGCCACAGCACGGCCGATGCGCTCGGCGACAACGCGGGGATGTTCAACATAATTGTTCGTGGTCTCGATGACGCCCGGCACCAAGGTCACGTCGTTCGGCAGTGTCGCCGTGCGAAACGCGTCGATCTCGTGTTGGTGGCGCGGGTTGGCATACGGCAAACAGATCGCGCCGACATGCGCTTCATAGATCAGCGGCAATATGTCTGGACTGGGGACATCGTGAACATGCGGGCTATCGCGATTGCCCCAGCAGGCGTGCAGGCGCACCCGATCCGGCGGGATTTCACCCAGCGCGCGATTGATCGCGGCGATGTGCATTTCCACACATGACAGAAATTCAGTGTGGCTCTTGTCTTGAAAGAAGCCGGCCCGTTCCATGGCAATGTCCGGCGCATCGACTTGCAATGTGAAGCCGGCTTCAACGACCAGCCGATACTCTTTGGCAATTTCGTCGGCGACTGCGAACAAATATGCCTCGTGGCTGTCGTAATACTGATTCATCAATGTCGTGGTCACTATTCCCGGTGACGCGGCGGTCACGAAAGCGTCCGTGACGGTGCGGCCCCGTGCCTGCAAGCAATCACGAAACATCGCGCATTCGTCGCGTGCGGGACCCAAATCATGATATTGGACGGGCGCGATGGCAGCTGGCGCGTCATAGACCCGGGCACGCCGCACGCCGCTGCCGCGAATTTGTGCCAACCATTCGGGAAAGAGCTTGGCATCCAGTGGCAATGGCCGGTTCGATTGGCCGCCAAAGCCGGCCATGCGCTGGGCGACGTAGGTCGAAAAACTAATGCGCGGGATCTCTCCATCACCGATGATGTCGATGCCGCATGCGATCTGTTTATCCACTGCGCTGGCCATCGCCCGCGCGCATTCGTCACGGAGGGCCACGGGGTCGACGGTCTCGTTGTTTTCCGTCGCCAGCAACAAGGTGGCGAGCGGTTCACCGCGCGGCAGGCTGCCCATATGGGTGGTCAGGAATCGGTCGGAAGAAGCCATGCTGCATTTTCGACGAAATTCGTTGTCGGTTCCATGAGCATGGCGGTGCATGGCGTTGGCTGGTCATTTGACGCCGATAATATGCCGGCGGCAAAAGGCGCTTATGTCTTGTGGCTGAGGATCCAACCCGACCTTTGGTTAGCGCGGTTTGGGCGCGTTCTGGCGCGGGGCTCATATTGTTATGTCGGCAGCGCCCGTGGGCCCGGGGGGCTGCGCGCTCGGTGCGGGCGCCATTTGCGCGGAGACGGGCGGCGCCACTGGCACGTTGACGATCTAACCGCTGTCGCCGCTTCTCGTGCCGTTTTGGCGGTCGTCGACGGCGATGAATGTGCTTTGGCGCGACGACTGGTTCAGCGGTGTGGGGCGCAGCCTGAAATATCGGGCTTTGGCAGCAGCGACTGTCGCAGCTGTGTGACCCATCTTCTCCGCATGCCACAGGTTGCGACAGGCCAACCACCGCCGCATTCGCTGTTCGATTGAAGGATTTGAACTTGGCGCCGTCGGCCATGCGTAGGGATCACGCCAGCCCATTGGGGTTTGGAATGCCAGCTATTCACTGAATATCGCAAAATCCAGGCGTTAGAATTGGCACGAACATGGCGCTCGGGCACCTGGCACGGCTGTCGCCCGGGTGCGCCGAGAGAAACGTCCATGCGATGTGAAGGAGGTTTGTTCATGTTATCGCGATCGGTTGGCAGAGCGGCCGCCTTGTTGCTTGGCGGGTTTTTGATGCTATCTGTTGCGGCGGGCGCCGCCGCGGCGGCGGACTGGCAGGGCGATCTGTCACCGATTGGGCCTGAAGACTGGACCCGAGACCGCGCGGCGCATCTGTTGGAGCGCGCCGGCTTCGGAGGTACGCCGGCGGATATCGATCGTCTGGCCGCGATGAGCCCGGACGCTGCCGTACGACATCTCGTAAATTATGAGTCCGTTGATAACAGCCACTTGCCGGCATTCGATCATTCCGGAGTTCATGATCCAGGGCTGATTGATTTTCCGCCGAGCCGGCCGGCGACGACGCAGCTCGCCAAAGAAGCCGGTGAGGCGCTTGGCATAAAAGTTAAGCCGTCTGGCAACCGGCCACTGCAACCTGTTGTTAATAAATTCTTTTACTGGCTGCGCGCCAGCATGCTGGAGACCCGCCGCGTGGCCTATTGGTGGGCCGACCGCATGCTCAATGGCGAACGCCCTTTGGAAGAAAAAATGACCCTGTTCTGGCATGGCCACTTTGCCAATAGCGAAAGCAAGGTGCGCGATTACCGGAAGATGCTGCAGCAAAACGAGACGTTTCGGCGTCACGCCACGGGGAATTTTCGCACTTTGATGGTCGCTGTCGCGCAAGATCCGGCGATGCTCTATTTCCTCGATGCTGGCGTTAATGTGAAAGGCGCGCCGAACGAGAATTTTGCCCGCGAGATCATGGAACTGTTCACGATGGGCGTGGGCAACTACAGCGAAACGGATATTCGCGAAGCGGCGCGGGCCTTTACGGGATGGAATTCCGACGACCTCACGTTCATCATCCATTCCGACCTGCACGACGAAAGCGAGAAAACTGTCTTGGGTCGAACCGGCGCGTATGACGGCGTCGAGGTTATCGACATCATCATGGATCAGCCGATCACGGCCTCTTATGTGTCAGGCAAGTTGTATCGCTATTTTGTGCGCGATGCGCTGTCGGAGGATCTGCGTGATCAACTGGCCGCAATTCTCCGCGACAGTAATTATGAGCTGAAACCGCTGTTGCGGACTATTTTCCTGTCGCGAGATTTTTACAGTGAGGCGACGATTGGCACCCGCTTCAAGGGCCCCGTCGAGCTTGCAGTATCGACATACAAAAAGCTTGGCCTTTCCGAGATCCCGGGCATTCCGGATTTCAACGAAGTCACGTCGAGTCTGGGGCAAACTCTTTTTTGGCCGCCGACTGTGGCTGGTTGGGCGCACGGGCGAAGCTGGATCACGCCCGGCTTGTTGTTGGAGCGTGGCAACTTCGCACGTAACGTTTTGTTTCCTGATATCAACTTTCTGCCGCACGATCGTTATCCTGCGGATGGCACGATTCGGGCCGTCAATGAACGCATCAAAGATGGTGCAGACATCACGAGGGCGACCATTCCCCAGTCGGATGCCTCCGGCGGCATGATGGCTGAATCGAACATGATGGCTGACCGCGACGAGGACTTTAACACGCGCTTTGGATCGTACCGTGGCTGGCAGATGGCCATACAACGGGTTAAGCAGATCCCCCGCGATACCGCGCGCATTGACTTGTCGGGTATGGTGCTGGATGCGGGCTTGCAAACCAGCGAGCAAGTCGTCGACTATTTCTTGGCGCGTTTTCTGGCGGTGCCGATCGGCGCGAAAGAACGCGATATGCTAATCGCGTTTTTGGATGAAGAATTGGGCACGGCGGACATCGCGCGTGCCGAAACCTATTTGGAGGATCCTTTACGGATGCTTCTGCACTTGATTATGAGCCAGCCGGAATATCAACTTGGCTGATGGCGTGAGGAGGGTTGATCCCATGACAAGGCAAAACAATCACGGCGCGGCGGCCTCGCGTCGACAAGTGTTGCGCGCTGGACTTGGGGGCGCCGCCTTGGGCGCGGGCACCGTGCTGTCGCCGACACTATTGCGCAAGGCCTTGGCGGCCGATGCTGCGACGCGCAATCGCATTCTCGTCGTGCTCGAGCTCTCTGGCGGCAATGACGGTCTGAACACGGTGGTGCCCTACGCCGACGATGCCTATTACAGGCTGCGACCGACCATCAGCGTGAAGCCGGAGTCGGTTCTGAAAATCGACGACCACTTTGGCTTCAATCCCGGTTTGGTCGGGTTTGAACGGCTCTACAAGGATGGGCAATTCGCGGTTTTCCACGGCTGCGGCTATGAAAACCCCTCATTCTCGCACTTTACGTCGATGGCCTATTGGCACACCGGTGCGCCAAATTCCGGCGCCGAGTATGGCTGGGTTGGTCGTTTGGCGGACGCCACGCAGCCGGGTGGCGCGCCCAACTACATCGTTAATATCGACGCCACGCAGTCGCTTGCGGTGCGCAGCCGCGACCATGTTCCGGTTGTTTTCGACGATCCGACGAAGTTTGCGCGCCAGGGATTCTTTCAAGAGCAATCCATGTTCCAGCATGTCGCGCGTGGCGATGACGCGACCAATCCGTCACGACGATATCTGCTGGATATCGCGCGCAGCGCCATCGATGCCTCGGCCCTGGTGCGCGAAGCTTGGAGCACGTATCGCACGCCGGTCGACTATGGGCTGGTCCCTCTGGACATGGACAAGATCGCAGCCCTGATCGCGGCGGACTTGCCAACCCGGCTCTACTACACGTCGTTTCGGAACAATGCCTTCGATACCCATGTTCATCAAGGCGCGCTGCATCAGCGTTTGTTGACCTATGTTGCGGATGCGGTCGCCGGTTTCATGACGGACATGGAACGTATTGGTCGCGCAGATGACGTCGTACTGTTGATGTTTTCTGAGTTCGGCCGTCGGGTGCCCGAGAATACCAGCCTGGGTACGGATCACGGCGCCGCCGGCATGATGTTTCTGGTCGGCAAGCCGGTCAAGGGCGGACATTATGGCGATGTACCGCGCCTGACGACTCTGGACGACGGCGACAATCTGGCGTACACGACCGACTTTCGCCGGGTCTACGCAACGGTGATCGAAGGTTGGCTTGGTCACCCGAACGCTGCGGAGGTCTTGGGCGAGGGATTTGAGACTTTCCCGGTCTTCGCCTAAAAGGAACGATTATCGTTTCTGCGTTTTGGCCCAGCTGTCGCGCAGCGCTACCGTGCGATTGAAGACGGGGTGGCCGGGTGTGCCGTCGCGATCGGGGGTGAAATAGCCCAATCTTTCGAACTGAACGGTCTCACCGGCTTGCGCGGCGGCGAGCGCCGGCTCCAATTGCGCGTCGGATATGACCTCGATTGATTTGGGGTTGAGGTCGTCGAGCACGTCGCCGTCGGCGCCGGGATCGGGTCGCGCAAACAAGTGGTCGTACAGCCTGACCTCAGAGGTGACCGCGTGTGCTGCTGATACCCAATGCAACGTCGCCTTGACTTTACGGCCATCGGGGGCATTGCCGCCGCGAGTTTCGGGATCATACGTACAGCGGAGTCCGATGACGGTCCCGTCGGCATCCTTGATCACTTCTTGGCACGTGATGAAATACGCATAGCGCAGGCGGACTTCGCGACCCGGTGCCAAGCGAAAGAATTTTTTTGGCGGATCTTCCATGAAATCATCGCGCTCGATAAACAGCTCGCGGCCAAATGGGATCGACCGACGCCCCGCCGTGTCATCGTTGGGATTGTTGACCGCATCCAAGGATTCCGTGTGATCGTCGGGATAGTTGTCGATAGTAATTTCTAGTGGCCGCAAAACGGCCATGCGACGTGCCGCACGTGTGTTGAGATTTTCGCGCACGCAATGCTCCAACATCGCATATTCGACCACACCCTGGCTTTTGGCGACGCCCAGCCGCCCAATAAAATCCCGAATGGCCGCAGCCGGGAAACCCCGTCGGCGTAGCCCCGACAAGGTCGGCATCCGTGGGTCATCCCAACCCGCGACGTGACCGTCCCGCACAAGTTGGAGCAAACGCCGCTTGGATAAAACCGTATGGGTTAGATTCAGTCGGGCAAATTCATACTGTCGGGGGTGTGACGGCACCGGCAAATTGTCCATAAACCAGTCATAGAGCGGCCGGTGATCTTCGAACTCCAAAGTACACAACGAATGGGTGATACCCTCGATGGCATCCGATTGGCCGTGGGCGAAATCGTAAGTGGGATAGATTTTCCACGCTGTCCCGGTGCGCGGATGTTCGGCGTGCAGAATCCGATAGATCACCGGATCACGCAGGTTGATATTGCCCGATGCCATGTCGATCTTCGCCCGTAGCGCGCGGCTGCCGTCGGCGAATTCACCGGCGCGCATGCGGGCAAACAAGTCCAGGCTTTCGGCGATCGGCCGGTCACGAAAGGGGCTATCGCGGCCGGGCTCGGTCAGCGTGCCGCGATGCGTGCGAATTTCGTCGGCCGATAGATCATCTACATAGGCCAGTCCATTTTCGATCAAATGGACGGCCCATTGATACAGCTGCTCGAAATAATCGGAGGCGTGATATGTGTGCGCGCCCCAGTCAAAACCGAGCCAACGGACATCGGCTTCAATTGCTTTGATATAGGCCAGCTCTTCCTTTGTTGGGTTGGTATCGTCGAATCGCAAATGACATCGGCCACCAAATTCCCGAGCGATTCCGAAATTGAGACAAATCGATTTGGCGTGGCCGATATGAAGATAGCCATTCGGTTCCGGGGGGAACCGCGTCACGATGCGATCGTGTTGGCCGGTCTTGATGTCGTCGCGAATGATGTCGCGAATAAAATCGACGTTTTCGGGTGCGTCGGTCGTGGCGTCGGCGGTCATGGTTCGGCTTTCACGCGACATGAGACTATGGGTCGAGGCGTCAACTGCGGCGGACGGGGGCGCAGCGACGACGGGACTTGTTTAGTCTCGGTTGGCAACAACGTCCAGGTTTTGGGGTGCGGGCGCCCATTCGACAAGGGCGCGATCGCACCGTGCCAGAGCCAACGGATGCAGGTTTGGCACGCCGCCATTGGCATCGATGCGGAGATTGAGCGTGATGCGTTAGTCTTCGAGGATAATTTCGACGCGACGGTTTTGTGGTTCGCGCACATCGTTGGCGGTTTGAACCAGCGGCTCTTCTTCACCCCTGGCCACCAGCATGATCGAAGTGGCCGGCACGCCTTCGCGCATCAGGATCGTTGCGACCGCGTCGGCGCGCCGCCGTGACAGATTCTCATTGTATCGTTTCGCTCCGGAACTGTCGGTGTGACCGGCGAGCAAGATCTCTGTGACGCTATAGGCATAGGCCGTCGTTGCGGCACTGACCACCACTTGCTCGGCTTCCGCTGTCACGGTCGCGCTGTCCCAATCGAAGAACACCAAATAGGACCTTTGGATATCTTGGAGTGATTCTGGTTCCGGTGTTGGTTCCGGCGCGGGCGCGGACTCAGTCGCGGTCTCCGGTTTCGGTTCGGGCCTCGGCGCCGTGCTTGCCACCCCCGACACCGGTTCCGCTGGCGTCACGGGTGCGCCAAACTGGTAGCGTATCCCCAACAGCAGATTGTGGCTGGCGAAGTCGGTCTCGATATCCAAACCCGCCGCGGTATCGAACTCGGCCCCATGGGTGCGGAAATACCGATAATCGAGAGACAGCAAAAGCGCCGGCGTGAGCGCGTAGCTCGCGCCCAGGAGCCCTTGATAGGCCACTGTCGTGGCCTCGTCGCGCATGGTCGTGCCGCCAATCCCCAGGTTATCGATGTCCAAATGCGCGCCGCCGACGCCTAGCCCGGCATAGGGCACGATCCGGCTGTTCGGAATCAAGTCGATCACCGCGTTGGCCATCATGGAAATGGCGGTCACCGCGCCACCCGACGAAACCGAGCCCACCGCGTCCGCATCGTGGTCGCGCCAACCAAGTTCCAATTCAGTACGCAGTCCGAATCCAGGCAATGCAGCCTGACCAAAATTGTAGCCGGCCGCAGCAATCGCGACGAGACCACTGTCCCATTCTATGTCTGTATTGATCCCGGGACCTTCGGCATCCGCGTCAAGTGGCACGCTCACACCTGCACCGGCGCCAACATAGAAGCCGCGCAGCTCCCACGCGATGTCGTCGGCAGGCTGGGCCCACGCTAATGATCCGAGGTAGCAAATCGCTCCGGCCACACACCCCACCCGTAACAGCGGTTTGTCGCTGTAACGAGCGCCAAACGCCATCGTTTTCCTTGTCTTAACAATCAAGCGCGACACGCTAAGCCACATCTCCTAATGTGTTACGGAAAAAGTAATGCAGCTATGAGGTAGCCAATACGTGAATTCGTCCTCATGCACCTTACGAATTGTTGCCCGTGACCGGCAATTGATTTCTCGCATGGGGGGTCACCGACTCGGGCTTGGTGTGTGGGTCCGCGATGCGTCACGATCAGCGCGTGCAATCGACCCCGGCCATCGCACCGCGCTCAAGAAAGCCGCTGCCGCGCCGGATACAAAAAAGGATGCCCGCCTGGCCGTGGCGCCTGGTTTGATCATGTTTTGTTCTCGCCGTTCCTCACCGCGATCGGATTGATGCAATTTGACAACAATTCTTGTAAAATTATCGAATTGATGGGGAAGAAAACCGGCGTTGGGGGGGCCGGAGAACTTTAAGAGGGGGCCAATGACCCGCATGCAAATTCAACACGGATTGACGGTCTTGGGCCTCGCCGTGGCGTGTGTCTGTTTGACCGGACCGGCTTACGGCCAATTGATACCGCCGGGCGCAACCGCTGATCTGGCGGTCATACAACGTGATTTGAACACGGCCCTGGAGCAAGCGGAAACCGACGCGGTCGCGCGCTGGACCAACCCAGCCACAGGTCACCATGGTGAAATCACGCCTCTTGAGACCTTTCTGGCGGATGCGGTAACGCCATGTCGTAAGTACCGGCGTACCTGGGACGACGGTAACAGGACACTTATCTATGAAGGCGCCGGGTGTCGGAATTTTGATGGCACGTGGCGCATTGTCGACGAGCGACAGGTGGCCCACCAAGCGGCGCAAGCGGACGGCGCATGGGTGCCGCCCGACGCCGAAACCAATGTTGAACCGCGTCCCTTGTCACGCGGCGGCATTGTCGAGGCACAGCGCTTGTTGGCCCAGCTGGGCTACGACCCAGGGCCGGCTGATGGTGTTGCCGGACCCAAGACTGGCCGCGCCGTCGAAGCTTTTCAGCGCAAAAATGAAATGGACGTGACCGGCGAGCTCGACTCCCAAGTTCTGGCGGCCATGCGGCGTGGGGTCGAAAGCGAGGAAAGCAGCGCGGCCGACGCAGCCGAAGTGCGCGATGAAGGTGAAGAACCGGTCGAGGCCCAGGATGATGAGCCGATTTCCGGTATCGAGGAGGCGGAGCCAGAGGGGGCGGACGATGCGGTTGATCGGTCTGAGGCCGAAGACTTGCTTTGGGCTGATGCCGAAACGGCAGAAACAGATGGCGATCCGGTGATTTTTGAGGTGCAAGAGCTCCTGACCGTCTTGGCGTTCGATCCGGGACCGATCAATGGCCGAAACAACCCACGAACAAAGCGCGCCGTGCAGCTTTTTCAACGGAGCCAATACGACGCGGCGACCGGTATTGTTGATGGCGCTCTGCTTGAGTCGCTGCGGGCCGCGGTCGTGAACGCGGCGGACGAAGGCTTGGAAGCGCCGGCGGATAGCATGGCCGCGGATGCGCGCGACGATGCGAGCGCCGCTGAGGCGGCAGCCGACGATGACGGTACCGCTGAGGCAATGGCCGATGATGGCGCTGTCGAGACCGATCAGGACGATGAGGATGTTGCCGATGCAACGGACGCCGCCGCCGCGGCAGAGACTTTTGAGATTACCCCGGCGGTCGTGAAGGAAGTGCAGGAACGTCTGACCGCCCTGGGCCACGATGCCGGCAATGCTGACGGTGTTGCCGGCGCAAAGACCCATGCGGCGATCGAGTCCTATCAACAGGCACGATCGCTGACGGTCGATGGCGCGATCAGCGAAAGCTTGTTGCGCACGCTTTGGGAAGATGACGAGACGGCTAGCTTGGTAACCAACGCCGATGCGGCGTCCGACGACAGTGTCGAAGAGCATTCGCCGGATGACACGACCACGGTCGCGGTAGCCGAGCCCGATGACGCGGAGCCGGACGCGGCGGATTCGACCAGATCACAGGTTGCGCCAGCGGCTCCGACCCCGATTGCCGATCGTGTTGTTGCCTCGCCGGCGCCCAAAGATGGGCGGGTCGCAGATCCGACCGGTGGGGCGCCAGCCGAAAACGTCGCCCGCCCCGCCCCGGCAACGGAGGACTCCGTCGAACCGATCACAATTGCGGCGAGTCGACCGAAGGATCCGCTTGCACTGCCGGTTGACATCGAAATTCTCGACGCAACGTCACAGGCGGCGGAAACCCTTGAAGGGGATGGCGACGCCGCCAGCGATGAGGAACCTTTGCGAATCGGGGAGCTGGCGATTCCACCATTGCCGTATGGCACGATCCCGGTCGCCGCGCCGATTACACTGCCGTCACGCATGTCTTATTTGTTGGTTGCCCTAGGTGATGTGGCCAAGCGCGGCGATGGCGGCGACGATATTGTGTTGAACAACGAAGAGGCGATGGTGGCGCGCGTGGCGAAGGCAGAGGCGGATACGCTCGCGTTTTGTGCGCTTGGTGCAGAAGATGAGGGGTTCCATGCGGCGCAAGCGACCTACGACTTCATCGACCGCGCTCAAGTGCGGGCTAAATCGGTCGAGGCCGTAAGCGGCGCCGGCGCCGAGCAAGCCGTCACTGACGCTGCGTGCGATGTATTGATCGGACTAGAGGCGTCTGTCTTGGCGTTGTTCGGTGACGACATGCCGAACGACGCGGTGGTCGTCTCGATGACGCCGCGGCCGTCGCGAAGTCTGGCGGGTGGCTTGTACGCCATGGATGTACGCGGCATTCGGTTGCGCGATTCGATGTACAAGGTTGCCGGTCGCGTGCCGTTCCAGCCCCGTCCGCAAATGCTGGATCGTGACCACAGTATCGTCGACATCTATGACGCCAAGGCCGAGCATGACGGCGCCCAATTTGACCTGACCTTTGATCGTGATCGCAGACTCGTGGCGCTGGAGGTGAGTTGGGATCTGACATCGCCGGAATCTGCGCAGAACATTGCCAATGCGCTGGCCGAACAGTATGGCGATCCGGTCAAGAAGCAGGACACCGATGCGCAAGTGACTCTGTATTATGCATCGCCTCCGATACCCGACCAAGGCGCGGCGGACGCCTACGCGGTGTTCACGGTGGACGGCGCGGATCGTCGGGTACGGGTCAGTCTCGTTGACAATATCGGCATGCGGCGCAACGATGCTGCGGGCCGGAGCTATATGGCAACGCTCGATCGATAACGCGTGCGACGGGCTCGGGTTGCGCATTGAGGGGGCAGATGTCGCAAGAAACCGCTTTGATCGTCGGCGCGGGAGCGGGGCTCAGTGCGTCGCTGGCGCGACTTTTTGCACGCGAACAAATGGGCGTCGCTGTCGCTGCGCGTCAGCCTGAAAAACTTAAGGAATTGGTGGCGGAGATCGACGGCCGGGCTTACGCGTGCGACGCCACGTCGCCGGACGCGGTGGCCGCCCTGTTTACGTCATTTGAAGCGGATTTCGGCACACCGGATATCGTTGTCTATAACCCGTCGGCACGGCAACCCGGCGGGATCGCCGAAATCGATGCGGACGCGGTGCGCGACGCTCTTATGGTCACGTGCTTCGGCGGTTTCCTGGTTGGCCAGCAGGCGGCGCGGCGCATGCGTGATGCGGGCCGCGGCTCGATCCTGCTTACGGGTGCCTCGGCGTCGGTCAAGGGCTATGCCAAATCGGCATCGTTTGCCATGGGCAAATTCGGACTACGTGGGCTTGCACAAAGCATGGCTCGCGAATTGGCGCCGCAAAACATCCATGTCGCACACTTTGTTATCGATGGCGCGATTCGATCTGCGGCGCGCGGGCGCATCGACGAGAACGACAGTTTTCTTGATCCCGATGCGATCGCCCAAAGTTACTTAGACATTCACCGCCAGCATCGCAGCGCATGGACGTGGGAGATCGAATTGCGTCCATGGGTGGAAAATTTCTAAAGTAACGATTGGCCGTTGGAGCATAGACCAACGGGGTCAACTGCCCGCTTCGATCATGTGTATATCGCGTTGTGGATAGGGGATGTTGACCCCGGCCGAATCGAGCGCTTCCTTCATGGCGCGGGTAAGGTCGAATTTCACGTTCCAGTAGTCGCTCCGATTGCACCATACGCGGAGCATGATGTTGACCGAACTGTCGGCCAGCTCGGTAACAGCGGTCATGGGATCCGGGTCGGCCAAGACGCGTTTGTCGTCTTGGGCCAGCTTGAGGATCGTGGTTGCGGCCTTGCCGATATCGTCGCCGTAACCGATGCCGACGACCAGATCGATGCGCCGCGTTGGATTGAAACTGTAGTTGCGCACCGGCGTATTCCACACTTCTTTGTTAGGCGCGACGACATGGACATTGTCCGGCGTGGCGAATTCGGTGACGAACAAGTTGAGCGATTTCACAGTGCCGGCGATGCCGGCCACCTCAACGAAATCACCGACCCGAAACGGCCGAAATACCAGCAGCATGACACCGGCGGCAACGTTGCTCAGTGTCCCCTGCAATGCCAAGCCCACGGCTAGACCGGCGGCGCCCAGAACGGCTATCAGGCTGGCGGTTTGGATGCCGACTTGCGAAAGTGCGGCGAGCAGCACGACCGTCAGCACCAGATAGCGGGCCAAACTGGCGAAAAAGCCACGCAATGTCCGATCGAACTTTGACGTCTTGCCGAGCGCATTGTACACGGCGCGGCGGACCCAACCGGCAACGATCCAGCCAACGACGATGATGACCAGCGCGCCGATGATCTTTAGTCCGTAGACGGATAGCATTGTCGTTGCCATTGCGGCGATATCATCAAAGTTGGTCATCAAGCTTTGCCCCTTCGCGCAATTTGTGGACATGTCTGGTGCTGCGGATTTTCGCCAACACATGTCATGATAATCATTTGACGGCACAGACCATAGCGGAGATCGCGTTCACGATCACGAGTCACGCGCGCGTCATTGGCCACCGCCGTGCCCTTGCCCTTGCCGTACCCCGGGCGGGGATGCGCCGCGGATTCAAATCCTGTACGATTGCGGCAGGAGGACGAGATGGCAGCGAAACAACAACGACAATTTCGACGATATGCGGGATGTGGGTCGAATGTGGTGCGGGCGTGTTTGATGGCAGCCAGCATGGCGGCGGCAACTTCGGCTTGGGGCCAGGTCGTCGACGATCAAGGGTTTGATGATTTGGCCTATATCGTTCAGGCTCTTAATACGGCGTTGGAGACCACGCGTTCGGGCACCGAGACAACTTGGCACAACCCGTCCAGCGGTCACCACGGCATAGTGGTGCCGTCCTCGACTTTCTCCGACGCCAAAGGGCGGCCATGTCGAACCTATAAGCGGACGTGGCGTGGCGGTGGAGCGTTTGCCGTCTATCGCGGCGCGGCCTGCCGGAGCGGCAACCAGGTTTGGCACATTCAAAGCGAACGCCAGGACTCGTCTGTCGGCGAGGTCTAGATCAATCTTCGTTCAAACGGATTCGTTTGGACGAAGGTAAATTGATCGATATCAGTTAGATATGGAGGCTCAACAGTCTAGGTTTGGGATCGTTAAGCGGCGGATACGGCGGCGCGACGGGCCGGAACGGGGGATAGTGGCTGCGGCGGGCGGTTCAATGGTTGAGACAGTTGGATGAACATGGTCCGCCCGGTCGTGACCGCGAGACTTACTGACTCCCAATGCTGGCTGACGAACTTGTTGACGGTTTGATGAACAACGTCTTCGGAGCAGCCATCATAGTTACGAAACAAGATCCAACCATGGGGGACAACGCGCGCGCCCCATGTCGCCAGGATCCGATTCAGGTCGCTGGGTGAAATCGCGGTGTCAAGGGTCAGCACCGAAATCTCGCCACGATACTCGGTGCGCCCGAACGCCCGCGATTCAAAAGTGCGGCTTTTGGCGTAGGTTGCCAAAGCCGCCTCGGCAGGCGCGCGGGTGTAGTTCAGGCGGCCTTGGAAGCTGGGCATCAGATTGATCATGAAATAGAGCAAGCCGTGGTCGGTTTCCGGCGCGTTCGCCTTAGCCCCGGCGCCGGGCTGGTTGGCCGGCGTCGCCGTATGGGTGGCATCAACACACAGTACGTTGCCAATGTCGTATTGGCTCGCAAGCCAGCTCAACACAAAGGCCAAACGACCACACAATTCGCCCACCGCAACGAAGTCGCCACGGGGTGCCGCGCGCGCGACGTCGGTCAGCAGCCAGGCCATCGCCTCGTCGACATCACCGTCGACCTCGGCAACGCGCTTCAAAAACGCCATGCGTTCGATCTGACTCGATTTTGGGCGCAGCTTGATCCGCGGGCTGCCGCCGAACAGAAAGCTTTCCGCCTGTGATCGCCGCGCCAGATCGATCAACGCCGCGGCCTGCCGTTCTGCCGGGCTCGGTCGCACCAATTCTGTCGCCGTCTGACAGCGCGCGAACAAGGCCTCCAAACGATGCCAAAGGGCTTCGACTGGGCAAAAGACCGTGGCGATGTCTTCGCGTGCCAAAAGAGCCATCAGATTGTCGTCGAAGGTTGGGTGGCTGGGTGCCGGCAGATCCGCCCAACGGCGGTAGTTGGCGGCCGCCGGATCGCCTCTTTGCCAGGACGCGCCGACCACATCCTGCCCCGCGGCCTCGGCGATCGCTCGGTAGCATTGCGATTCCGGCAGTTCGCCCGGCAGCAGCAGCAGACGCCAGCGCGCTTCCGGCATGGCCAGGGTGGGCTCCGGACCGCAATCCTCCGCCGCCCAGCCCATCATGCGGTCGCGCCAGGATTTGCCGTTTTGTCGCTTTGACCGGCCTGTCACGTTATGCCCCATTCCCAACACAGTGCGGGCGTCATGCCACGCCCATCCCAAGGGGATACGACAGAGACATTAACCAATTGCAAATGAATGAGATCGGGGCGCGAGCATGACGTCTGAGCACGTAGCCGACTTCCCGAACCATTTACGAGAATAAACTTACTTAATGACTAGTATGGGTTGTATTTTATAGCTAGAATACCTCCGTCGGGGCGGAATGATCGACAAGGAGAATTGTCATGCTTGGTTTTGCCAAAACCCGAGCATTGCTGCTCGGCGCTTGTTTCTCTGTCGCTAGCATCTGCGCTTTTGCGCAAGAAGATCTCTTCGCGCCTTATATGGCCGCGCCGCCGGAACTGACCGAATTGTTTGCCGATGTATCAGTGGCACCGACGGCGGAGCTCGCTGAAACCGTTGTCGCGACATCAACCGCGCGGACCGCTCTAGGTGGGGAGGCACGCGCACATGTTCTGCTTTCGCTCGATGAACCGCTGACCGCGGCGCGGCATGCGGAGCTCGCGGACAATGGTATTCGAATCCTGGACAAATATGATGAATCCACTTGGATCGCTGCGATGGATCTTACTGGCGCTGATTTCGCCGTGAGTGACGGGCCCGTTCGCGGTGCTACAATCTATCCACCACAAGCCAAAGTTTCTGAGACGATTTCACTGGAGTCGCCCTATGAATGGCAGCGGCGCGAGGATAGCGAAGCACTAGGCTATACAGTATTGTTTCACAAAGGCATTTCCGCGGATGAGGCAGCGGGTGCGCTGTCTACGGTTACTGACGACCAATTCGATACCGTCGACAATGCGGCGTTTCCGTACGTTCGCTCATTGACGGTGACGCTGACATCAGACGAGCTTGTCGCGGTTACCCAGCTTGACGTGGTTCAGTTTGTCGAGCCTGAAGCCCCGCCGAACATCGATCAAAATTTCACCAATACACAACCCATCTCAAATGTCGATGACGTGCAAAATGCACCCTACAACCTATCGGGAATTGGTGTGACTGTCGGTGTTTGGGAACACGGAGATACGGTGCGTGCGACGCATGTGGACTTGGCACCAAGGGTTACCGTTCAAGCGAATCAAACCACAAGTCAGGATGGCCACGCACTTCACGTGTCGGGCACAATTGGTGCCAGCGGCGTAAACTTTCCGGCGGCGGAGGGCATGGCACCGCAAATCGACATACTGAGTTGGGATGCGGACGGCGACACGGCCGAAATGGCGGTGGCGGCGGCACCGGGCAGCGCCAATCGCATTGTCGCTTCAAATCATTCCTATGGCGCAACTATCGGGTGGCGCCGTCCCGGGCCTGTCTTCATTCCAAATCAAGATCAATTTGGTCGATATACCGCGCGGTCGGTCGCCTTTGACACGATCGTTGCCGGCGACGGCGTGAGCGTCGCCGGCACGGACCTGGTCATCGTCAAATCAGCCGGCAATGACAGAGGGAATGGCCAAGGGTTTGGACCAGAGCCGGCTGATTGTCGACAAGGTGGGCTCGGTATTGACGCCGATTGTATTGGGCCGGTGGCCTCTGCAAAAAATGTTATCACGGTTGGGGCGATGAACGGGGGAGCGTCTGTCGCGCACTTTTCGGGTTTCGGTCCCACGGACGATGGCAGGATTAAACCCGACATCATGGCCAATGGCACGAATGTCCGGTCGCTCGGCGATGCAAGCGCGACGACCGACGATATCCCACAGACAGACGACGGAACATGGGTGGCTCAGGGTACGTCCATGTCGGCGCCGGCGGTTACGGGCATCGTCTCACTGCTGAACGAAGAGTTGTCCAATCTTGCACTGACGGAGCCGCCGTCGGCTGCCGCCATAAAGGCTATCCTTATTCAAACGGCACGCGATGTGGCGGGTACCGACCAGGCGACTGTCGGCCCTGACTATGCAACAGGTTGGGGCATCGCCGACGCCCAAGCCGCCGCCGATCTAGTTCGTCGGCAAGGTGGTCCAGGTTTTGCCGAGGGTACCGTCACGGATACAGGGCTCGCGGGCGCGTGGGAATTTCCGTTCGTGGTCCCGGCAGGTGAAGCTGACCTGCGTGTGACGCTCGCTTGGAGCGACTTGCCCGGCATTGCGGAAGATGCCGCATCTGACCTTAGAAACGATCTGGATTTGCGATTGATCCCACCAGGCACGGGCGCACCCCAGCAACCTTGGACCTTGGATCCGACGAATCCCGGCGAGGCAGCGGTTCGCAACGGCGGCGACGATGCCACGAACAATGTCGAGCAGGTATTGGTTATAGACCCCGCCGATGGGACATGGCTTGCGCGGGTTACGGCGAAACCGAACAGTCTCGGGCTCGGGCCTCAACGATTTGCCATAGCTGGCCCCATAACCCCGGATACGTGACCAATTGCTGGACCGAAGCAAAACATTCTTGAGGCACGCGAAAGGCCCGACTCGATACAGTTGCGGGATGCCACCGTGGGCTTGACCACGCTTCAATCCATGCAAGCAAGTGGTTGCCGCGAACAAGGTCGATCGCGGTCGGGCGCATCCAGACGGATTATTGACGCGCGAAACGTTGTCGAGCTTTGTTATGCGCTGATCGGGCGTGGGCGATAGATGTCCGGGTCGGACAAGCATTGTGCGACCCAGACCAACTCGTTGCGCCCCTAAAAACGTCCCGCGCGGAAATCGGCGATGGCCTGTTCGATCTCTTGGCGGGTGTTCATGACAAATGGCCCGTAGCGGGCCACGGGTTCGTGCAGCGGCCGGCCCGCGACCAGCAGCACGCGGCCGCCGGCGCCCGCGCCGCGCAGGCCGACCCCATCACCGACGCCAAGAATACCAAGGGCTTTCGGTTTGAGTGCAGTGTCTGCCTTGCCCGGGCCGGTGACGACACTGGCAGAGCCGTCAATGAGATAGACAAAACCCGCGTGGCCGAGCCGGATAGGCTGTTCAAAGGTCACACCGGTCGGGATCGCAATATCCAGGTATAGCGGATCCACCGCGATGCCAGTGACCGCGCCGCTGGTCCCGCCGACCATGCCAGCAATCACCCGTACCGTGACGCCGTCATCGCAATGCACTTCCGGAATCTCGTCCGGCTCCAAGTTTTGATATCGGGGCGCGCGCATCTTGTCGCTGGCCGGCAAATTGACCCAAAGCTGAAAGCCGCGCATCAGGCCGTCTCGCTGTTCGGGCATTTCGGAATGAATGATGCCGCGGCCAGCTGTCATCCATTGCGCGCCGCCCGGTTTCAGGCTGCCGCCAGCACCAGTCGAGTCCTGATGCCGCATGCGTCCGGCAAGCATGTAGGTGACGGTTTCAAAGCCGCGATGCGGATGGTCCGGAAATCCGGCGATATAGTCAGCGCCGTCTTCGGATGCAAACTCGTCGAGCAGTAGAAATGGATCCAGATCGCTGAGATCCGGCATACCGATCGTGCGGTACAGCTTGACGCCAGCCCCGTCGCTGGTGGGTGTCGCCGGCACGATCCGCTCAATTGCACGCAGTTCCATGATCGGCCTCCTTGTTGTCCGACACGTTCCTGAAAGGGCTTCGCGTCGTCTGTCGACCTGTCAGGTAAATCCTAGCGCTTTGCAAAACAATAAGGCACGGGGAAATAGATTGTTGCCAAATAGGCAACAGCCGCGGGCCCAAACTAGTTCGATTCGCCGGATCGGACGCGTCGGCGGTTGGCCCAGACTTGCAGCCCATAGGCCACCAATAACGTGGCGGCGACCGCGGCAATGATGACGGTGATCGTTTTTGGGTTCGGATCGGCGATCAAGGCTTGCAGACGATCGCCGAGGACCACAAGAGCGATTGTCAGAGGGGCCAGGCCGCACAGGGTGCCCACCAGATAGTCGCGAAATCGCATCTCGGTGGCGCCCGCAACCACGCTGACCACGCTGAAAGGCGCCGGGATATTCCGGATCATCGCCGTCGCGATAATGCCTTGATGGGCAAGTTGCCGGTTGATGGCGGCGAAAAACGCGCCGCCGACCCGTCGTGCGAATGGTTGACCGGAGAGACGTCCGATCCAAAACAGCAAGCTGGCACTGCTCGCGATGCCCAACGAACTGACGACCAAGCCGAAAACAGGGCCGAAAAGTAGGCCGGCGGCCGCCATCAAGATGGTTGCCGGAAAGGAAATCAGGCCCAGCAGAGGAAAAGCCACGATCACCAATAGGGGCATATAAGGCACGCTACGAATGCGCTCGAACCAGGCGACGACGTCATGGATACTGGGCGCGCCGGCCGACCAGTAGTACGCCAGGCCCACGAGGGCAGCCACGCCCAGCGCCGCACAAATGGCGAGACCCACCAGCCGTCGTGATGTCATCGAAACTGCGTCATGCTGGGAAAAGTTCGCGGACCAATGCGAATGACAAGATTAGGGGAGTGATATAGCGGATGAAGATTACATCTGTCGAAGACCTGCATTGCAACGCCGGCTGGCGTAATTTCTCATTTTTGAAGGTCACCACCGACGACGGCGTTGTCGGCTATTCCGAATACAACGAGAGCTACGGCAGTCGCGGGCTGACGGCCGTTATCCGTCGACTTGCCGAAGGGCTGATCGGGCAAGATCCGCGGCCGATCGAGCGAATCACGTCGCGGCTTTACGCCCAAACCCGACAGGCGCCGGGCGGCGTCAACCAACAGGCGATCGCCGCGTTGGAAAATGCGCTATTGGATGTCAAAGGCAAGGCCCTCGGCGTGCCCGTCTACGAGTTGTTCGGCGGGCCGGCGCGCGATCGCTTGCGGCTCTACTGGTCCCATTGCGGCACCTATCGCCTGCACCATGCGGCGGTCATGGGCTGCCCGCCGTTGCGTAGCTTGAATGATGTTGAGGCACTGGGGCGTCATGTGCGCGGGCAGGGGTTTACCGCGCTGAAAACCAACATATTCATGTTCGATGGTGAGGCGCCGGAACTCTATATGCCCGGCTTCAGCTATTCGGGCGATGGCCCTGAGCTGAATATCGACAATCGGGTCTTGTCGGCGTTGGAAAGCCAGATTGGCGCTTTACGTGATGGTGCCGGAGATACCGATATCCTGCTGGATCTCAACTTCAATTTCAAAACCGAGGGCTATATCAAAATTGCGCGCACTCTGGAGCGGTTCGGCCTCATGTGGCTGGAGATCGATTCCTATGACGCGGCTGCGCTAGGCCTGATCCGTCGCTTGAGCCCGACCCCGATCGCCTCGTGTGAGTCGCTGTATGGCCGTCGCGCGTTCAGGCCATTTCTCGAAGGCCATGCCATGGATGTCGCGATAGTCGACGTACCGTGGAACGGTCTGGCCGAATCCTTGAAAATCGCGGCCATGGCCGAGGCCTTCGAAGTCAATGTCGCGCCGCATAATTTTTATGGCCATTTGTCGACCTTGATGAGCGCGCACTTCTGTGCAGCTGTGCCGAATTTTCGGATCATGGAGATCGACATCGACGATGTGCCATGGAAAGACGACCTGGTCACCAAACCGCCGGTCGTGGAAGATGGTCATTTGTTGATCCCGACCGGGCCTGGTTGGGGCGCGGATGTCAACGAGGAGGTCGTGCGCGCGCACCCACCGAAATAGTCGGCTTATGCGGAACCGCCATCAAGGCTGAGAAGGGGGGCGTAGAGATCGGGTCGGCGATCGCGAAATAACCCCCACGATGCGCGCGCCGCCCGGATGCGGTCGAAATCGAGGTCCGCTGTGACGACTTCGCTGCCGTCGTTCGATGCTTGCGCAACAATGGCGCCGGTTTCATCGGCAATAAACGATGTGCCGTAAAACGTCATCGTCGCGCTGTCGGAAACTTCGGTGCCAATTCGATTGGCGGCGACCACGGGAACCATGTTTGCCGCCGCGTGACCTTGCATCACGCGCCGCCAATGGCCAGAAGAGTCGAGGGTGGCATCTTGCGGCTCATTGCCGATCGCCGTCGGGTACATCAGCACGTCCGCGCCTTGTAGAGCCATGGCGCGGGCGCATTCCGGAAACCACTGATCCCAACAAACGGCCGCACCGACCCGACCATGGCGCGTCGGCCATACGCGAAAACCAGTGTCGCCGGGGCTGAAATAGAACTTCTCTTGATATCCGGGGCCGTCCGGAATGTGGCTTTTGCGGTATTGGCCCATCACGGTGCCATCGGCGTCGATCATGACCAGGGTGTTGAAATAGGCGTTGTGGGCCCGCTCGAAAACGCTGATCGGCAGTACGACGCCCAACGTGCGCGCCAGCTCAGAGAATCTCCCTATGGTCGGATGGCCATCGATGGGGCGGGCAAACTTGAACACGTCCTGTTTTTGATCCGGACAAAAATAGGGTGTCTCAAACAGTTCCTGGAGCAGAACGATAGTGGCACCGCGCCCGGCGGCTTCGCGCACCAGGCTTTCCGCCCCGGCGATATTGGCCTCTACGTCCCAGCCACACGCCATCTGCGTGGCGGCGACCGTGACGATGGTCATGCGGCGATGGCGACGCCAAGGTCGCGCGCGGTTAGATCCAAACAGTGGCGGGCGACGTGCACCAATTCGTCGATCTGTGCCGGTTCGATAATCAGCGCGGGCGACATCACCATCGTGTCGCGCACGGCCCGCATAACAAGATTATTCGCAAAACAATGATCGCGGCATATTTGACCGGCGGCCTCGGAAAACCGTTCGCGTGTTGCCCTGTTTTGCACCAGTTCGATCGCCCCGAGCAGGCCGATTGACCGGACCTCGCCAACAATCGGATGGTCGGCTAAAGATCCGAGCGCCTGGGCCAGATACGGACCGGTTTCGTCACGGACTCTGTCAACCAGACCCTCGCGCGCGATGATGTCGATGTTTCGCAAAGCCACCGCGCAAGCAACAGGATGACCGGAATAGGTATAGCCGTGGGTGAACTCGCCGCCCTGGTCGATCAGTACGTCGGCGACCCGATCTTTGATCGCGACCGCCGAGATCGGCACATAGCCAGACGATAGCCCCTTGGCCATGTTGACCAGATCCGGTTCGATGCCAAACGTCTCAAGGGCGAACCAATTGCCGGTGCGGCCGAAACCGCAAATCACTTCGTCATCGACCAACAGCACGTCGTACTGTTTGCAAATGCGATTGATCTCGGGCCAATAGGAACCCGGGGGGATCACCACGCCGCCGGCACCTTGTACCGGCTCGCCGATGAAAGCCGCCACGGAGTCGGCGCCAAGCTCCAATATCTTGTCTTCCAGCGCGCGGGCCGCGCGGCGGCCGAAGTCGGCTGGATTTTCGTCGCCGCCTTCTTCAAACCAATAGGGCTGGTCGATATGCACGACCCCCGGTATCGGCAAATCGCCTTGGGCGTGCATGCCTTTCATGCCGCCCAGACTGGCCGCGGCCATGGTCGAGCCGTGATAGCCATTCCAGCGGCTGATGAAAGTTTTCTTCGTCGGCTTGCCCATCAGGTCCCAATAAGTGCGCACCAAACGCATGGCCGTGTCGGCGGCCTCGGACCCTGAGTTGTTGAAGAAGACATGGTTGAAACCATCCGGCAGCAGTGCACTGATTCGCGCGGCCAAATGAATGACGGGCGGAGTCGCGGTTTTGAAGAAGGTATTGTAATAGGGAAGAGTCAGCATTTGCTCGCGGGCCACGTCGGCAAGTTCGGCGCGACCGTAGCCGACATTGACGCACCACAGCCCCGCCATGCCGTCGAGGATCCGATTCCCGTCGGTATCCCAGACGTAGCAGCCATCGGCGCGGTTGATAATCCGGCTGCCGCCGCCGGCTATCATAGTTTTGGTGTCGGTTTGGGCGTGGAAGTGGTGATCGGCGTCCAGTTTCCGCAGCGCCTCAGTGTCGTTGGTGCCGTACAGCTGTGCCATTGCGCGAGCGACTCGACGTTGGGTTTCGGGGCCTATAAGGATAGGAGTCAAGATAGAAGCGAATGCGCAGATTGCGAAGGGCGGATGTGCGAACGGGGCGGTGATGCCGCACTTGGCCAACAGGCTGGTGTGGTATTGATGACCATTGGCTATCAAGGCTGTACGGCGGATGTCTTTGTGGAGGCGCTGCGGAGCGCGGGTGTGCGGACTCTGGTGGACGTGCGTGATGCGCCGATTTCGCGCAAGGAAGGTTTCTCGAAAAAGGCGCTTGCCGCGACCCTCGCACGGGAGGGAATCGATTACGTTCATCTGCGCGGTTTGGGCAATCCGAAGCCCGGACGCGACGCAGCCCGTGCCGGCGACATGGCCGGGTATCTGCAGGTCTTTCTCACTCATCTTGATTGCGCCGAGGCCCAAGCCGATATGGTCCGATTGCGATGTTTGGCGCGCGCCGGCGGTACATGTTTAATGTGTTTTGAATGCGATCCGCGCAAATGTCATCGCGTAATCGTGGCCGAACGCGCGGCCCATGGCGCTGATATCGCTCTGGTACACTTGGATGCCACCGCGCCATTGTTTGCCTATGGTGGAGATCGCTGTTGTCATGTCGGATGATGTCTCCGGCAAAGACGATGCGGTCTTTTTCCTGCGGGCAACGCCGGTTTTGCGCACGAACGATTATGCGCGCGCGCGTGGCTTCTATCATGACGCACTGGGATTCGAGATCGTCGAGGAAGGCGGTTCGCCGCCGCACTTTGGGATCTTTCAGCGTGGCGGCAGTATCGTTTTTGTGAATGGGTGGGAAGGTGCGCCACCGGCGCTGCCACGTGGTTGGCACGCCTATATGCACGTGCAGGGTCTGGCCGCGCTGTACGCGCAGTTTGTTGCGGCCGGAGTCGAAGTTAGCCGACCCATTTCGGAAACGGTCTATGGCATGCGCGAGTTTGAGGTGATCGATCTAGACGGTAATGTGTTGTGTTTTGGCGAAGATGTCGCTGGAGTTGGAGCGCAGCAACCATGAGGGGCTTTCAGGTCGCTATGACACGGGTATTGTTCGCCGGGATCGCCGTGACGGCACTGAGCGGCGCGCCCGTGCTGGCGCAAGACGATGCGGCTTTTGTTGGGCCGTCGACGGAAGGCTTCGTGCGCAATCAGAAAGGGATCTTCGACTTCGACGACGATGGCGAGCCGGAGACCTTCGCGCAAGGCTTCACCAATCGTGCCGGCGACCAGCTGATCGAGTACGCGGCGCTGGGCGGAATCATATGGGCTGTGTTGTTCAAATCCGCCGGATCCGATGAGAGCTATGTGCTCAGCGACACGGACTGCGACGGCAGGTTCGACCAGCGCGCGCCGATCTCTGAAGGAGTCGTCCGACCAAGCTGTCTCGATAGTCATTGAGGCCGCGCCCGACGCGGTCCCGGCCGTGCGGTGTAATAAGTAACCTGGCGCTTATTCCGCCATGGCGGGGGCGGTTCTTGGCTGGCGCCCGGGCAAGAGCGTGGCGGCCAACGTAATCGCGGCGGCGAGCCCGGCAAGGATCAAGAACAGTCCATAGAATCCGTATGAGCTTGTTTGCATAAGCGCCACTAAATAAATACCAATCGGCGCAGCACCAAAGGCGATCACGAACTTGACCCCAAACATCAAGCCTTGTCGATGTGAGGGCGTATTGCGTGCCAGCAGCATGTTCTCGGCCGCCATCGTGGTGGCATTGGTGGCCAACACCGTCGTGACCAGGCCGACCAAAAGTGGCCCCCCATATAAGGCTGCCAACCACAAGAACGGAACCTGGACCAACCAACCAAGCAGATAGACCTGCTTCAGCGGATAGCGATCGGCCAAATGGCCGCCAATCAATTGGGTTGCGCCGGCGATCGCATAGACGACCGCGACCGCCGCGCCGACCCCGAAGATGCCTGTACCGAACAAGTCTTCAAGCCGTTCATCGAAGATCTTCGGCATGGCGGTTTGCATTGACTGATAGATTAATCCCCCCGCGGCCATCGCGAACATGAGCACCAACAGGACCCGCCAGCGTTCGCTGCGCGCGGCAGCAGCTTGCGCGGCGGATTCGCGCGCGACCGCCGGACCTTCTGCCAGTCGACCCGTCGCCCAGGCGAAGGCCATCATCAGGCCGGTTGCAATGCTGATGAGACCGGGCGCGATAAACGCCGCACGCCAGCCGGCTAAATCGATCAAGGCACCGGCCACCAAAGCCGCGCTGGCGATTCCGGCCGCGCCGAAAATACCGTTTAGCGCCAAAAGTTTGCCGGTGACATGCGGGGGCGCATTGCGAATCAACCAGGGCAGTCCGACCGGATGATAAACGGCGGCAAACAGGCCGATGCCGGCCAAGGCGACCAGCAGGCTGGTGGCGTTGTTGCAAAAGCCGGCGATCACCGACATCGCGCCCATGCCGATAAACAGCACGATCATCATCGGGATCGCGCCCATGCGGTCAGCCAGCCAGCCGGCCGGCAAGGCGCCGGCGCCTACAATGATCGCGGCCGGTGTCCACAACGCCAACAGTTCGGCGTAGCTCAACGGCCAGGCGCGATCCAACGCCAGTACCACGGTGAAGTAAAAGGCCGTGAACAGATGCGTGTAGGTGTGTCCGACGCTTGAGAACCCAAGCGCCAGTTTGGCCGGGCCTGCGATCATATGCTATTCCCTGGGCGCGAGATGTGGGCGCCAGCCTTGTTATCTTGCCGTTCCGTCGGCTGTGCGGCAAGCACCGACGAGTCAATCGGTGGTGCGGCGAAAGCCATAAGCGCGCTCAACCCGCGCCACGCGCAGTTCAAACGCTTGGTACCAGCGCGCGCGGCCCAACTTTTGCGCCACGGCGTGCTCGGCATTGGCGCGCCAGGCGCCGATGGAGTCGAGATCGCGCCAATAGGAAACCGTGATGCCGATCGCGCCGCGGGCGGTCTCGATACCAAGGAACCCGTCTTGACGTTGGGCGAGGGCGACCATGGCCTCGGCCATGTTGGCATAACCGTCTTGGTCGTCGACGTTGGCTTTGCTGGAAAAAATCACCGCGTAATACGGCGGTTCGGGGGTTGTTGCCAAACCGATCATGCGTCCTCTCACTCAGTCACAGCGGCCAGACGATACTGATCATCGGTACGGCGACCGCGACAATGAGTATTTCCAGGGGCAGACCCATGCGCCAATAGTCGCCGAAATGATAGCCGCCGGGGCCCATGATTAGGGCGTTGTTCTGGTGGCCAATGGGGGTCAGGAACGCGCATGACGCACCAACCGCCACGGCCATCAGAAATGCGTCGGGATTGCTGCCGAGATTCTCGGCGATGCGCAGCGAAATCGGCGCCATCACCACGGCTGTGGCGGCATTGTTCAAAATGTCGCTGAGGGTCATTGTAACAATCAGGATCAGGGCCATTAAGACAATCGCGGGCGCGCCGGCCGACGCCGCCAAAATGGCCTCGGCAATCAATTCGGTGCCACCGGTCGCTTCCAGCGCTTGACCGACCGGTATCAGCCCGCCCAGCAGCACGATCACCGGCCAATCGACGCCGTCATAAAGCTCGCGGGGATTAATCACGTCGGCGATCACCATGGCCAACACAGCCAAGCCAAGGGCCACGGCCATAGACAAAAACCCAAATGATGTGGCCACGATGGCGGCCGCGAAAAAAGCGACGGCCAGGATTGTCTTGCGGCCGCGTCGACCATAAGCCAGACCACGTTGGGCGAGCGGCAGACAACCAAGCCGACTGACCGCGTCGGCCAATTCGTCGCTTTCGCCGTGCAGCAGCATCACATCGCCGACGCGAAATCGAAACGCTTTGAGGCGGCCGCGATAGGGCCGACCCTGGCGGGCGACGCCGAGCAGATTTACATCGTAGCGGCGCGCGAACCGCATCGATTCCACGGTTCGCCCCTCTAAGCGCGATTCGCGAGTCACGACCGCTTCGACAAGACCCGTGTCATTTGTCGTCAGCAGGCCTTTGTCCGGTTTTTTCGTGCCAACGATCTCTAGATTGAGCGCCGACACGATTTTGTCGATTTCTTCCGGACCGGCTTCGATGATCAGAATGTCGCGGCTACGCAGAGTCTCCTGATGAGGAATGGTGGCGTAACGTTTGCGGCCTCGGATCAGGCCGATCAATTGGGCCGACTCGCTTTCCATCAGCGCCTCGACTTCCGACGCCGTCTTGCCGACCGCCTTGCCGCCTTTCACCACGCGCGCTTCCGTGACATAGCCTTCGATGTCGATGACATCACCGGCCGATCCACGCGGCGGCGTGCGCACCGGTATGAGTCGCCAACCGATCAGGGCGACGAACAAAACACCGACCAATGCCACGGCAAGCCCGACCGGCGTGAAATCGAACATTTGAAACGGTTCGCCGAGCCGCTCACCGCGAATGCCGGCCACAATGATATTCGGCGGCGTGCCGATCACGGTAACCAGCCCCCCTAATATGGAGGCAAATGCCAGGGGCATCAGGACGACGCCCGCGGCGCGTTGTGCCTTGGCCGCCGTTTGCAGCGCAATCGGCATCAGCAATCCCAGTGCGCCGACATTGTTCATGAACCCTGACATGGCCGTTGCCGGCACCGACAACGCACCGATATGCGCACCCGCGCTGCCGGTGAAGGGGGCGATGCGTTTGGCGATGACATCAGTGGCGCCGGTGTCGGCGAGGGCCCGACTAATCACCAATACCGCGGCCACCGTGATCGTGGCAGGGTGACCAAATCCCGCGAAAGCGTCCACGGCAGGGACCAGGCCGACAATGACGGCCGCAAACAATGCTGCCAGAGCCACCAGGTCGTAGCGCCATCGGCCCCATATGAAGAGGCCGAAGGCACAGCCCAAAATGCCAAATATGAATGCTTGATCTAACGTCATGGAGGCCGCGTCATTGTGCCCGCGAGCGTGTGGGCGGGCAGACTAGAGCAGTATCGGACAATATTGAACCATTGTGCCGGTGATAGCGGAATTGGTACATTCAAGTGGGCCGGGCCCTCAGTGCAGGGGAACGGCTTGGTTGCGGTCAATCGCTGTTCGGCCATAATTGGTTACGGATTCTCGCGTCGGCGGGGGAGATGCGCGGCAGGCCCGCCGGCCGTTGCCATCTGATGGATCTAGGTGAACCGCCATGTCGCCAGAAAAGGTGCAACCAAAACTCGCGGTCATTTTGTGCGCCGAGATCATCGGCTACGACCGGTTGAACAAAGATGACGCCGATCGGACCGGGGCCACGATCGCGCGTTACCACGACATGGTGGAACGGCGTTTGGCGGCCCGTGGTGGCGCGGTTATACGCAAAGCGGCAGACGAAATGGTCATGCGATTTGCCAGCGCCGTCGACGCCCTGCGCACGGCAGTCGCAATCCAGGCCGATTTAACGGAATCCAATGCCGCGCTGCCCAGTCACCGTCGCCTCCATGTGCGCATGGGGGCCGATCTGGGCGAAGTCAGCGAGGCCGGCGATGGCGGGCTTGCAGGTCCACCTTTGGCGGTCGCCACCCGACTGATGTCGTTTTCCGCGGACGAAGCGATATGTGTGTCGGAAGCGCTCGTCGCCCAATCGCGTCGCGATCTCTATCTGACTTTCGAGTTCCTTACGGCCCTGTCCATAGCGGGTATTGATAGACCGGTCAATGTTTACCGGATCACCACGGGTATTGCGCGTCCGGCAACACCAGGCGCGCATGCGTCGCGGCGGATGTCGGCCGTGGGGTTTGGCGCGATCGCTGCCGTTATGACACTCTTGGCGGCAGCTGGCGTATGGCTGTGGTGGACCCAGCAGGGTGCGGTGAACGTAACCGCACCGGCGCCGGCGCTCGATCAACAGACAAACGAGCACGCGGACGCGGATGATCCCGTATTCGCTATGCCGAGTGGGCCATCGATCGCCGTATTGCCGTTCGTCAACCACAGTGGCGATCCCGACCAGGCCTATTTTGCCAGCGGACTGGCTGTGGATATCACCACACGCTTGTCGCGCTATCCGGAACTGCGCGTGATCACAGGCCGCGCCGGCTCACAGTTTGACACGCCGCTGGCCATAGATCGGAATATGGCGAGCCAAATCGGCGCGCGGTTTTTACTGGAAGGCGGCGTACGCAAGAGCCGAGACGATGTGCGGGTCACGGTGACGTTGGTCGACGGTACCAGTGGCGAGACTCTGTGGGGCGAGACCTATGAAAGGGCGCTCACCGCGGCCAACTTGTTCGCCGTCCAAGACGATATCACCGAGCGTGTGGTCGCCGTGGTTGCCGATGTGCATGGCATGATTCGCAAGGTGCAGCTTGAGGAATCGCTAAAACGCTACGTGGACAACCTGGCTGCGTTCGATTGTGTCTTGCGGGCCAACGCCTACTACCATGTGTTGACCGAAGACGAACACGGGCGGGCGCGCGACTGCCTCGAACAAGCTATTCAAGATGAGCCGGACTATGTCGAAGCTTGGTCTTTGCTGGCATCCATCTATGTCGACGAACATTCTCTCGGCTTCAATCCCCGCGCGGATTCGCTGACGAGGGCGGTCGACGCAGCCCGCAAGGCCGTGTCTTTGGATCCGAACAGTCAGCTTGGTCACTATATGCTTGCTCATGCATATTTTATCCGCCGGGAGATGAATGCGTTTCGCACGTCATCGGCGCGCATTGAAGCTCAATCCGAACAATACCGATGTCTTGGCAAATGTTGGCATGGAGCTCGCCTATAGTGGCGACTGGGCCCGGGGTATCGCGTTGGTTGAGAAAGCGCGCACGCTCAATCCATTTTTATCCCAGCTGGTATTATTTTCCCCTGTTGCTGGATGATTATCGCAAGGGCGACGACCAGGCCGCGCTGGCAGATGCGTTGAAACTCGATACGCCGGAGTTCTATTGGACTCAGATCATGTTGGCGCAGATTTATGGTCAACTCGGCGAGACGGGGGCGGCGCGCGAAGCCGTCGACAAATTGGCCGTGCTGTATCCCGGTTTCAGCCTTGACGCCGCGCGCGACGAATATCGCGTTTGGAATATTTCCGATGAGCTGATCGGGCGAGCCTTGGACGGCTTGCGCAAAGCGGGCGTGCCGGAAGGCACGTGGAATTGACATTCTCGAGGGCATATGCGCGAAGATTCTCACAGACGCCTTGCGGCAATCATGGCCGCCGATGTTGCTGGCTATTCGCGCCTGATGGGGGATGACGAGGCCGCAACGGTTGCTACGCTGACGGACTATCGGGCGGTTTTCGCGGATCATGTGGTTCGGCATCGCGGCCGGGTGGTCGACAACGCCGGTGATAGCGTCTTGGCTGCGTTCGACAGTGTGGTCGAGGCAGTGCAGTGCGCGCTTGCCGTACAAGATGATCTTGCCGCGCGCAACAAGAGCTTGCCCGAAGTACGCCAAATGCATTTTCGTATCGGTGTCAACTTGGGCGATGTTATTGCCAAACCTGATGGCACTGTTTACGGCGATGGGGTCAATGTTGCGGCGCGGCTCGAGAGTCTGGCACCGCCCGGGGGCGTCATGGTCGCCGACATTGCGCGACGCGCCGTCGGTGATAAGCTCGCGGTTCATTTCCATGACGCCGGCCGCCACGCGGTGAAGAATATCGCTGAGCCGGTGCATGCATTTCGCGTTAGCGATCAGGCCTCAGGTCCGGCTCCGGGCGCTGGCGATCGACGCACCAAGATGTTTGTCATCGGATTTGTCCTTGTGCTCGTCGCCTTTGCCGGCGCCGTCGGGATCAGTAAATGGCGCGAGTCGCATCGCGATGCGGCAACCATCGCAACGGATATGGCGTTGGACCCGACCGTCAGCTCACGGTCCGATCCGTCGATCGCCGTGCTGCCGTTCGATAATCTTTCGGGAGACCCAGAGCAGGACTATTTTGCCGACGGCATCACGGAAGATCTGATCACGGATCTGTCAAAGTTGCCGGGATTGTTTGTGGTCGCGCGCAATTCGGCATTTGCTTACAAGAATCGCGCTACCGACGTACGCCAGATCGCCCGCGAGCTCGGCGTGCGTTATGTGCTCGAAGGCAGTGTGCGCAAGGCAGACCGTCGGGTCAGGATCAACGCGCAGTTGGCCGATGCCGACAGCGGTGGTCACGTTTGGGCCGAACGGTACGACCGTGAGCTCAACGACATCTTCGCGCTCCAAGATGAAATCGGCCAAGAGATTGTCGATGCTCTACACATTACTTTGGACGAAGGCGCCATCGCCCGCTTGGCCCACAAAGAAACAGAGAGTCCGGCGGCCTACGATGCCTATCTGCGGGCGCGGGCCTATCTTTTCAGTTTTTCACAACAAGGCATTAGCGAAGCGCGAAGATTGGCGGAACAGGCCGTCGAACGCGATCCAAATTACGCGCGCGCCTTTGCACTACTCAGTATCATCCATTTTGTTGCCTGGGAGTTTCAGTGGCTTTCAGAATCTGACCTCTTACAAAAGGCCATCGAATTCGGCCAGCGTGCGGTTAACCTTGACGATGGTATGGCCGAGGGCCACACCTGGCTCGGCTGGGCATTGCTGTGGAACAAGGAGCATGATCGGGCGCTTGCGGCGCTTGAGCGTGCCGTCTCGTTAGAGCCAAATTTTGTTTATGGGCTAGCCATGTTGGGGGAAGCCCTGAACTTTAACGGCCAGCCGGAACGGGCCATGGCTTTCCTTCAAAAGGCCATTCGGCTCGATCCGCACTACGATTCTAGCATCGTCCATGACCTTGGTCATGCGTACTTCCTTTTGGGCCGACATGACGAGGCCGTTGAGGCCTACCAAGACGCACTTGCGCGCGGCCCCAATTTCATGCCGGCCCATAGGGGGCTCGCAGCGACATATGCGGAGCTGGGCGACACCGAACGCGCCAAGGCTGCCGTCATTGAGTTGCTCCGCATCAATCCGCGAGCGTCATTGGCCGTATGGATGGAAAGACTGCCATACCGAGACGAAGCCACTTTGACGCGCCTTATTGCCGCCCTCGGCGACGCCGGCATCCCAGCACAATAGAATCAGAGCTTGTTGACAAAAAGCATCCCCTCATCAGCGAGGTTCAACTTGAAGTATGCGTTTCAGGAGGCGTTCTTGGCGTCGGCCTGACCTGCTGGCGATGCCAGCCGCGAGGCACTTCTTCTGCACGCAATCCTGCCGATTGCGACTATTGCGCCCCTGAGAACCGCAAACGGATCGAGCGCGTTTTCAACCGTCTCATACCGCCCCGCCGCCTTGCCACGCGCTACGACGATTACGCGAAACCCTTCTTTGGCTGCCTATAGCTTGCCGTCGAAATGCTGCAGTTATGCGACTTGCAGTAGGTCGTTTGGGAGGAACTGATATGTGCGTTCGTCCGGTCAAATGCGCGTTCCGCGGCGGCGGCGTTGCAGGGGTCGGACTGGGCAGTATCCGCAAACCAGTGGCGAGTTTCTCGATAGTCAATAGCCGTATACGCGCATTTTGCTTTGAATAATACACGTTCCATGTTTCGTCTCGCCGACTTACTCACCCACGGATCATTTTCAGCAAAGTGGGCCAGGAACGATGCCTTGTTTTGCGCAAGACATCCCGCTCGCGCGGCGTAGTACAGAATGTTGATCGAACTGGCAGCTAAAGCCGACACTACTAACTGTCTGCGTTTGGCCGCGGCCGAACGTCAGTAGTTCGTCGATGTTTGAAATGAGCGACTTGTACATTGGCACCTTGCGCGGCATCCGGCGCAAATGCTCAGCTTCCGCATCATGTGAAGCGGTTCGGCCACTGAAAAGATCGCTCAAACCGGCCGCAAATCCCTGTCCGGACAGTTGGTCGGCAAAACCGTAAAAGGACTGAGCCAATCGCCGCCATGAATGGATGACTAAACCGAACCAACCGGCGACCTTACATTGCAGATGATTTTTATCGCAAGTTTGCCGGTGGTGCTCAGGACCGGGTTCGCGAGGAACTACAAACCTGCTGGCACCCCTTGTCAACGGGGACAGGAACAATATCCAATTCACTGCGCATCACTCTCGCTGCAGGGTACCGATGGTACATAGCGGCGATGTGATTAGGTGGATCGTCCGTTTAACGTCAAACACAAAACCCCGCGGGCTATTCAGAGCCGCTGCGGGGTTTCAATAGGGCGATCACCCAATTAGCTCGCTTGTTCAAGCGAACATTACCACTCAAACGTGGTCATAAGAACGTATGACACACTATTCCGTCGGGCGGTTGCATGGTTTTTAAGCACCCTCCTTGCAACAAGTCGTCAGATCAGAATAAGAAGTGTTTCCTATACGCATCCCCTATTTCATCGCAACTAAGTAATTTTGATCATCACCAAACGATTCGTCAAGTATTTTCATGCGCCATCGTAGTACACAGGATGTTATTTGTGGCGTAAAGGTTTGTGCACCAACGAAAAGACTTAACCGACAGCGCCCATGATGTGGGTCAGTCCGGTCGACACCCGGCGCACAAGATCATAAAGCCGGTACAGCGGCACGAACAATTCACGATGTTCCTTGTCGTAGCCCTGTTCGACATCGGTGCGATAGGTCGCCGGCTCACCGAAGGCATCGCCGGCAACCGGTTCGACCGCGGCCGGGAAGGCGCGGCGCAGAACCTCTAGTGCACGATCGACATCAAGCTGCAACAAGTCGGTGACCACATCATGGGTGGTGGCGTCGGGTTGGCTTGAAAACCGAGGAATGCGGACGGCCAACAGGAATATTTCCTGGACGAGCGCGATACGTAACGCGTGCAGCAAAGCCAAATCGGCACGACAGGCTTCTACGATCGATGGCAGAGTCTTGGCAGCGTTGATGGCGTCGAAGCCCGCGCGCAAGTCAATCATGTCGGCAAAGAATGTGCGCATGACGCGATTGAGGCACTCATGACGCTGCGTTTCCTCCAAGAGCCGTGCCAACCGACGCATTTCTTGGGCGCGGCGCGGCTCGTCGGTGGTGAAGGCGCGCCGTAGCCAAGATACCGGGTTGAGCAGGGCGACATAGGCGCCCAATACGTCGAGGCTACTTAGCCGCTCCGCATGACGGACCAAGGACATGATCCGTCGGCAACGGTCTGAGCCTTGATGGACCTCAACAAACCGATCCAGGTCGCGCGCGATCGCACGGCCAACGCCGCCGATACTGTTCGCCAGTAGTCCCGATTGCTGCAAAATCGAATTGTGTGGAATTGCCCGCATTTGCGTCGGATGGGCGTGGTCGATTCCGGCGATGGAATCGTGCTGGCGCCGCACCCGGCGTGATCCGGTCGGATACAAAAGATTGGTGCCAAAGGCATTCAACAAGACAGCATAGTCCGGATCGTCCATCATCCGTTCGTTGAACGTTTTGGCGGTAATAAAGAACTCCAGCGAATAGTCGGTGTCGCGATAGAAAACATCATCGTGCGCGCCAGGCGGTGCCGCGCTCAGTCCATGTTCAAGCAAGCGACATACGGTTGCAAAGGCGATCGTGGGTGTCGTGAAATAGACATAGCCATCTCCGCCCTGAAAGCTGAGTTCCTGTTTGACGGGCAGCTTGTCGTGGGCGAATTGTGCGCGGCTGGCCGGCGTGGCGACGTAGTCGAGGCGGTCACGAAACGAAACCGGATGGGCGCCTCGACCGATCGACTCACCGTGGGTGTCAAAAATCACCAACTCGATCGATTGCCCATCGGCGGCGCGGATGTCGGCTTGCGTCAGTGCCCGGCCTACTTTGATACGTAACCGTTCAATGGCTAACGAAGCCGCAATTTGGCCCGACATGCGCCCAGCATCGGAAAAGCCGGTTTGAATCGCGATGCGGCCGCGCTGTTGCACATAGGCCCGATAATGTGGGTTGCCGAGCAGTTCGGCGACAATGTCATGACCATGTTCCAGTGCGCGCGGCGTTTCAAATAGTGGCGAAATGTCGATGCGATCTTCAATGCCAAACAGCTTGGCAAAATAGAGCGCCGCCAGCGGCACAAAGGCGGAATCGGTTTCGGCGATCAGAAAACGAATTGGAGTCTCCGAATCGGCGAATTTCAACATTTGTGCGACCAGCATGAACAGACGCTTGGCCGACGTGCGTTCGGTCATCACCGAGCCGAAATTGATGGTCTGGGGCTGCACGCCGTCAAGCAGCTCGTTGAGGTGGCGCAGGTCACGGCGCCGACTGCCTGGGTCGTCGGGTGTCGTGTCGACGGGCATGTGGCGGCGCACCGCGTTTTCAATTTGAGTGGCGTTCAGGCGGACGTGGGTGTGCGCGACGCCGATGCCGTATATGGTCATTTCCGCGCGCAACACAGCCAACCGGCGTTGATGGCTGTGCGGCGGATTGAGGCTGATCACGCGTGACAGTAACGCCGTGAGCTCATGGGCGTTGATCAACCGGGAGTCGCTGTTTTCCGCCATTTGCCGCGCGAAGGCCTGAACCTCTTCTGGATCGTCGGCGTCGTCGGGCAGGGCGGCAATGTCTTCCTCCACGATCCGCAGGGCCAGAACCAGGCGGCTCTCGATCAGCTTCAGGTTGGGGCTGATATCCGCATCAAGTGCGTCATCGCCGTCCATGCTGGCAATGATTGTGCGCACTTCGCCGAGAAAATGTTGATGTTGCAGGACGGCGACACGAAGCCGTGCGCGCAAGGTGTCGGTCCAGCGAATATCGGCGCGTCCGTCCAGGTCATAGCCGACCCAACTGGCGACGGTAAGCGGTGCCGGAACGAGGTCAGTCCACGTGTCCGGATAGGCGTCGGCCGCGACGCCAAACAACACGTCCAATGCGCGGCGCACCGCATCTTGAATATTGGCTATGGCACGTAGCGCGAAGTCTTGTTCAGTCGCTAAGTCGAGCGGTGCGCGGCGGCCGTGCCGGCGCGCCGCAGTCCGCGCCAGAATCGCATCACGGTCGGAGTCGTTCAGGGCTTTACCCTTTACGTCAGAGTCGGTGGCTAGCTGGACCAAGTCCTCCGTCAGGCCTTCCGACATGCCGAAAGTCGGATGTGCCGTGATCACGATTCCCAAGGCGGCTCGCGAGGCTTGCCGTGCAAATTGTTGAAACGACAAAGATTTCCCTTTGCCGTCACGCGTCAAGCCTTCAAACAACTTTTGTAGTTGTCGGGTGTTGTGGGTCAGCCGGGTCTCGCCGAGATAGGCACCTAATCGTGTCGCCCGAAACCGAAAGGCACGCAGGTTGAGCAGGCGAACCAGGCCATCAAGGTCGTCGAGACTGACCGCGCCGGTTTCGAATCGCCGTGAAATATCTAGCGCCAGCCGCTCTACGGGGTTCTGATAGGGATTGTCAGCCGCCTCAGCGTGATAATCGTCAAGGGCGGTGCTGAGCGCGGTTCGCAACGTTTCAGCCGGGGCTGTGTCGGCGCGATCCTGTTTGGTCTTGTTCGATGGTTTCCGGGAGGTCGGGCTTTTCGCGGGCATCGCGCCTTTCCTTTTTGGCCGTGGCCACAACGATGAAGAAAGTCCGTCAGCGTCTGACGGTAGCATATGCTGCGACGCACAAAAGACCAAGGCCGTACGGACGCGGCGCGGCCCTCTTGACCGGCATGGGCCAGCTACGCTCATATGACACGATGACAGACGAACCACAGATCCGCGATGTTCTCGACTTTTGGTTTTCGCCGGACGTCAAAGCGCAATGGTGGAAACCGGAAGAGGGGTTCGACGACTTATGTCGCGAACATTTCGCCGCCCTTCATGGCCGGGCGGCTTCCGGCGCATTGGATGCCTGGGCCGAAACGGCGGACGGCGCTTTGGCGCTGGTGATCCTGCTCGACCAGATTCCACGCAATATCCACCGCGGGACGCCGGGGGCTTTTGCCACCGACGCAAAGGCACGCATCGTCGCCGAGGCTGTCATCGACAAAGGCTTGCATGAATTGCAGCCGACCGGTCGCCGTGTCTTTTACTTTATGCCTTTCGAGCACAGCGAGGACTTGGCTGATCAAGAGCGTTCAGTGGCGCTGATGAAAACCCTCGGGGACGAGGGCTGGAACGGCTATGCCCAACAGCATCGCGATATCGTCGCCCGTTTCGGCCGTTTTCCCCATCGTAATGCGATCTTGGGGCGGGAAAGCACGCCGGAAGAGATCGAATTCCTGAAGCAGCCCGGCTCGTCGTTTTAGCGCGGATTGGCCGGGGGCGATGCTTCTGTGGCGCCAGATCCGCGCTGCAGCTCGAGCCATTTGCTGACCCCGACAGCACCACCAAACAGCACCAATACGGCCACGAACCCGACGACAAAGATCTTGGTGCGGCGATCGCCGGCATGGGCCGACGACCCGTCTTCGCGGTGTTTGGCGTCCGGCAGATGTGAACTTGCCATGCTGTCCCCCTTCGCGCGCTCATTATGGTGGCTTTGGCCCACTGCGGCCAAGGCCAATTGTGGTCTGGCTGGGTGAGCGTGTATTGGGGGAAGGGAGTGGGTGTGGTTGGTAAATAAAAATACCGCCAATCAATGTAGTCAATAAGTTGGGATCGCAATATGTGATCACTATTACATATTTATATACAACTTTAATAAAATAACACTCCACTTTCCCTCAATTGTGTGACCACCATTACATAAAACTTTATTGAATAATTACGCACCTTCCGCCAAATTACTTCTCGATTGCTGTTGGGTTTTTCGGAAGGGACTTCGCAAAATGTTCGCTCTGCGCAAAAAGAATTTCGATGACAATCCGGGCCGTGACGCCGCCGTCAATGATCGCCTCAATCGCCTCGCCGAACGCGCCCATGCCGTTCAGGTCGCCCGCGCCGAATTGGCCGCCAAAGCCCAGTCTCACGACACACACAATGTCGAGACCGCGCCCCACGCCAACATCTCTGGCGCCAACCCGGTCTCCATGCCGGCCCCAGAAGCGCCGGTCGCCGATCACACCCCGGCCGTAGACGCCGCGCCCGCGCCCGCCACCGTCTCCCTCGCCGAGGCCGAGGATCTTGAAGTTCGCGCCGCCATGCTCGCCCAGGAGCGCGATCTCATGGCCCAGGTCATGGCCGTCGCCGACAGCTCGGTCACAGGTCCCGCACCTCAGGCCGCCGCACCGGCACCCGCCGCCGACACGGCCCACAAGCCCCATCCGCGCCGCCGCGCCGCCGACCAGCTCGCCACCTTGGCCCCCAATGCCGAGGCCACAGGCGCCGACACCAGCACCAATCTGCCCGCCGTCGCCAATGCCGCCCCCGTAACCGCCGCCAAACCCCGCGCCAAGCGCATCTCACCCGTCGTCCAAGACCTCCAAGAGCGCGTCCAGCTCACCCTCATGGAGCGCATCGACGCCGAGAAAGCCCTGACACTGGTGCGCGACGACCTGATCCGCCAGATCACAGATCTGGTCGCCGAGATCGTCGATGAAATGGGCGTCGTCCTCAACGGCTCCGAGCTCGACCAACTGGTCGACGTGCTGGTCGACGAAATGATCGGCTTGGGCCCGCTCGAGCCCTTGCTCGCCGACGAGGCCATCACCGACATCATGGTCAATGGCTGCAACCGGGTTTACGTCGAACGTGGCGGCAAGCTCGAGCGCACCAATGTCAGCTTCCGCGATGACGAACAGCTGATGCAGATCGCCACCCGCATCGCCACCGCCATCGGCCGCCGCATCGACCGCTCACAGCCTTTGGTCGATGCCCGCCTCGTCGACGGCAGCCGCGTCAATATCATCATTCCGCCGCTCGCCATCGACGGCCCATCGATCTCGATCCGTAAGTTCTCCCAGCACACCATCACCCTCGATCAGATGGCGTCGCAGGGCAATATCTCCCCGGCCATGGCCGTGGTCTTGAAAATCGCCGCCCGCTCGCGCCTCAACATCCTGATCTCAGGCGGTACCGGCTCCGGTAAAACCACCCTGCTCAACGCCATGTCGCAGCTGATCGACAATGACGAGCGCATCGTCACCATCGAGGACGCCGCCGAATTGAAACTCCAGCAGGACCATACCGTGCGCTTGGAGACCCGGCCCGCCAATCTCGAAGGCCAGGGCGAGATCACCATGCAGGACTTGGTCAAAAATGCCCTGCGTATGCGCCCCGACCGGATCATCCTGGGTGAGACCCGTGGCGGCGAGGCGATCGACATGCTGCAGGCCATGAACACAGGCCATGACGGCTCCTTGTCGACCATCCACGCCAACCGCCCGCGCGAGGCCTTGACCCGGCTCGAGAACATGGTCGCCATGGCCGGCCTCAATCTGCCCTCGCGCGCCGTGCGCACCCAGATCACCGAGGCCATCGACTTGATCGTGCAGGTCCAGCGCATGCGCGACGGTGTCCGCCGCGTAACCTCGATCCTGGAGATCGTCGGCATGGAAGGCGACATCATCACCGCCCAGGAGCTGTTCAAGTTCGAATATGACGGTGACGATGAATCGGGCCGTATCACCGGCAACTTCGTCGCCTCCGGCCTGCAACCCAAGTTCCTCGAAAAGGCCCGCTATTTCGGCCTCGATCGGGCCCTGCAGGACGCCATGGGCGTCTAGCCGCCACACCCAAACCGCAGCACACAATCGCAAGGATTACCGCGCAGCCGATAACCAAAAACAACCCTTATCCCCGACGTTCGGCAACCCCTCAGCACCACGTCCCTTCCCATACCGTTCGTCGGGACCTCGCCCCGTTCCCCCTAGCAATCAGGGAACGGGGCTTTTCTTTCACAGCACCCGCCGATAACACCTTCCGTATTAAGGTGACAGTTTACTAAATATACGAAATATGGTGCTCGAAATACCAATCACACCGTATATCGTATATTTAGTAAACTGTCACCGGAATGCTTATAGGGTTGGGCCGGGTTCCACCAAGCCGTGGCGGGTGAGTTCCGTAACCAAATACTCAAACGCGTCGTCGACCGAATCGGTGCGATGAAAAATATCCAAATCGGCCGGGTCGATCGTGCCGTAGCGGGCGAGGGCGTCGAAGTTGATGACCGAGTCCCAATATTCGGTGCCGAACAAAATGGTCGGCAACGGTTTCTTGATTTTGCCGGTTTGGATCAGCGTGAGCAGCTCGAAGATCTCGTCCAAGGTACCGAAGCCCCCGGGCATGACCACCACGGCCTTGGCAAGATAATTGAACCAGTATTTGCGCATGAAGAAATAGTGGAACTCCAATGCCAATTGGCGCGTGATATATTCATTAGGAAACTCATTGGTGTCGATCGATATTGTCAGTCCGACATTTAACCCCTTGGCCTCGGACGCGCCGCGGTTGGCCGCTTCCATGATGCCCGGGCCGCCGCCGGTACAAATCACAAAACGTCGGTTGTTGCCTTTCAATTCCTTCGACCATTCGGTCAACCGTCGCGCCAGCTCGCGCGCATCTTCGTAATAGCGCGCCATGGTCACGTCCATGCGGGCCTTTTCGACATCGCCGCCGTTGGCTTCGGCGTCTTTAAGCGCTGCCGTGGCGACATCCACAGGCAGGGTGCGGGCCGAGCCTTGAAATACGATCGTGTCGGCGATTTGTTGGTCGCGAAACCGCGCTTCGGGCTCCAGATATTCGGCCAGAATACGCAGCGGCCGCGCGTCGCGGCTATTGATGAAGTCTTCATTGCGATAGGCCTTGATCGGGCGTACGACACCGTTCGGAAACGTCTCGTCATCCATGGCTCGCGTCCATTCTTCATTGCCGTCAGGTCAAGTGGGCGGGTGCCCCAAGCAGTGTTGCCGGCTTCCGGTTAAGCGACTGTAAATGGCTTAGCTTTGGGCGGCGGCGCGTTGTTCCTCGCGCAGGATCTCGAGGGCCATGCGCAATAGGCGTTTGGTCGACGCATCGGTCATGAAGCCGGCATGGGCGGTTAGCGTCACATTGGGCATGGCGGCCATCGGATGGTCGGCGGTCAATGGTTCACTCTGGAACACATCCAAGCCCGCATGGCCGATGTGACCGGATCGCAGTGCGGCGCAAAGGGCCGCTTCATCGATCAGTCCACCTCGCGCGGTATTGATCAGCAACGCGCCGGACCGCATGGTCGCAATGCGCCGCTGATCGAGAAAGCCTTGCGTCTCGTCCGTGAGCGCCAAATGCAAGGACACCACATCCGCGCCTGCCAGCAGGTCATCCAAGGGCACCGCTCGGCACGGCAACCCATCTGCGACGCCGCTGCGGTTCCATGCCAAGACGGTCATGCCGAGCGCGGCGCCGAGACGCACCATTTCACGGCCGATGCCACCTGTCCCAACCACTCCGAGGGTTTTGCCGGCAAGCTCCAGTCCGTCCAGGGTTTGCCAATGGCCTGTACGGAGATCGCGATCCATGGTGGCGACTTGGCGGGCGGCGGCGAACATCAACGCGACGGCATGCTCGGCTACGGTGCGATCGCCATAGCCACGTATTGTTCGCACGCGAATGTTTTGTCCATCCGCGGCCGCCAAGTCGACGTAGCTCGACGCGCCGGTTCCCATGAAGACGATCACGCGCAGCTGCGGCGCGGCCGCCAAGATCTCCGCGGTCAACATGGTATGGTCGAGCACGGCAAAGGTGCAGTCAGCGAGTAGCGCTTTGGCTTCCTTCGGCGTCGGGTCGCCGGTCAACAGCTCAAGTGACGGTGCGATGGCGCGCAGCTCGTCATCGTAAAAGCCGGCCATAAAGGGCGGGCAGTCGATAAATCGGGCGACGGGCTGGGCGCACATCGGTTGTCGGTCCACTCCCTTGCAAGCCGCCTAGCTATCAACGGTCGCCTAGCTATCAACGGTCCAAGTGTTGCCCTGACGCAGAAGCGCATTGAAATCTGTCGACGGTCTATCGCCGCCGGCGTCGGCGATCTGTTGCCGAATCGCGGCGCCAAACGGTTGTGCCGGATCTTCGTAAAGCACCCCGACCGCCATGGGAAAGGTGGGCGGCTGCATATGGGCCAACATGGTCGCCAAGGCATGGTTGGCCTTGTCGTGGACCAACAAGTCAGCCTCGGTCACGCCATTTTCACCCAGTGTCACGACTTCCAGGGCATGGCGGCTGGGGTCGACCACCGCCCGCAATCCGCGGTTCCGATCTTTGCCGAAGGTCAACGGTTTGCCATGTTCAACCAAGATCTGTTGGTCGGCGGCGACAGATCGGTCGGTGAAGTTGGCGAACACTTTGTCGTTGTAGACAATGCAATTCTGAAAGATCTCGACGAACGACGTGCCTTCATGGGCGCGCGCGGCCTTCAGGACTTCGCCGAGGGGCTTGATTGCCGTATCAATACCGCGCGCGACAAAACGGGCGCCGGCGCCCAGCGCCAACGTGCACGGCGACACCGGCGCTTCGATGGAGCCAAGCGGTGTCGACGGAGAGCGCGTCCCTTGACGTGACGTCGGCGAATATTGGCCTTTGGTCAGGCCATAGATCTCGTTGTTAAACAGCAATATCTGCACGTCGATATTGCGCCTGAGGCTATGGATCAAATGATTGCCGCCAATGCTCAAGCCGTCGCCATCGCCGGTGATAATCCAGACGTCGAGCTCTGGATTGGCGAGCTTGACACCCGTGGCGACGGCGGGCGCGCGGCCGTGGATGGTGTGAAACCCATAGGTTTCCATGTAATAGGGCAGGCGTGACGAACAGCCGATGCCCGAGACGAACACAGTCTTCTCGCGTTGTGCGCCGGCCTCGGCCAGCGTCTTTTGCAGTGCACGCAAAATGGCATAGTCGCCGCAGCCGGGACACCAACGAACTTCCTGGTCGGTTGCGAAATCGGCGGGTTTTAAGCCCTCGACCCGGGGGGTGATGGTCATGTCAAACCTCCAGCTCGGCGCGGATCGCCGCGTCCAATTCGGCAACTTTTAGCGGTTGTCCGTTGACTTTGCTAAGCCCCTTGGCGGGCAGAAGATATTCGCTGCGCAGCATCCGGACCAATTGTCCGGTGTTGAGTTCGGGCACCAAGATCTTTTCATAGCCACGCAACAATTCCTCGAGATTTCTGGGGAACGGCCACAGATAGCGCAGGTGCACATGGGATACGTCGAGGCCTTGCTCGCGCGCCACACGCACGGCCCGATCGATCGGACCATAGGTGGATCCCCATCCGACCACGACCAGACGACCACCGGGTTCGCCGCAGTCGACTGTCTGTTCAGGGATATGCTCAGCAATCCCCGCGATCTTAGCGACTCGGGTATCGGTCATTTTCTGGTGGTTGTCGGGGTCGTAGGAGATGTTGCCGCTGTCATAGTCCTTCTCGAGGCCGCCGATCCGATGTTCCAGGCCCGGCGTTCCCGGCACCGCCCAGGCCCGGGCGAGGGTCTGCGGATCGCGCAGGAAAGGATGGAAGCCGTCCGGATCCGTGTGGAACTTAACCGGGAATCGGTCATAACCGTTGATGTCCGGAATCAACCACGGTTCGGCCGCGTTGGCGAGAAAGCCGTCGGTGAGCAGAATGACCGGTGTCATGAACTGGGTCGCCAAACGCGCCGCCTCGATCGCCATGTCGAAGCAGCTGGCCGGCGTGTACGCGGCCAACACGGCCAAGGGCGTATCGCCATTTCGGCCCCACACCGCTTGGAACAGGTCGGATTGCTCGGTCTTGGTCGGCATGCCGGTCGACGGTCCGGCACGTTGCGAGTTGACCACGATCAACGGCAGCTCGGCCGCGACGGCCAAGCCAAGCGCCTCTGACTTCAAGGCAATACCTGGGCCCGAGCTCGAGGTTACCCCCAGGCAGCCGGCATAAGATGCGCCGATGGCCGAGCAAACCGCCGCGATTTCATCTTCGGCTTGAAAGGTGACAACGCCGTATTTCTTAAGACTGGCCAAAATATGCAGCAACGGCGAGGCCGGCGTGATCGGATAGGACCCGAGAAACAGTTTCAAATCGGCAAAATGGGCGCCGGCCGCCAAGCCCCAAGACAACGCTTCACTACCGGTGATCGCGCGATACTCGCCCGGCGGGATGTCAGCTGGCGGTACGATATAGCCGTGTAGCCCGGGCGCCATTTCGGCGGTTTCACCGTAGGCATGTCCGGCATTGAGCGCGGCAATGTTGGCGTTCGCGATGTCGTCGCGTTCGGAAAACTTCGTCTTCAGCCAGTCCGTGGTGGGTGTGCGGTCACGGTCGTAAAGCCACATGACCAATCCCAGCGCAAACATGTTTTTGCTGCGCACGGCCTCTTTTTGCGAAAGGCCAAAGGGTTTCACTGCGTTCAGCGTCATCGATGTCAACGGGATGCGGATCGTGCGAAACACATCCGCGCCGCCGGTTTCCAGCGGATTCGACTGATATCCGGCCTTGCGCAAGTTCTTGTCGGTGAAGGCGTCTTCGTCGACGATCAGCAGGCCGCCCTCTTTGAGCTCACCCAGATTGACCTTCAAGGCCGCCGGGTTCATGGCGACCAACGCATCCGGCGCATCGCCGACCGTCAAAATCTTGCGCGCGCCAAGGTGGATTTGAAACGCGGACACCCCGAACGTCGTGCCGGTCGGTGCGCGGATCTCTGCGGGAAAATCGGGAAACGTGGCCAAATCATTGCCGGCGAGCGCGCTCGCCAGTGTGAATTGGCTGCCCGTCAATTGCATGCCGTCACCCGAATCCCCCGCGAACCGAATGACGACCGATTCGCGTGTTTCGCGATCACCTTCTTGCGTCTCAATCGTGGTGGACGCTCCGACGCTGCCTTCCATAGCCCAATCGCTCATTGTTTGATTTTGCCGCGCGCACCAGCCCGCCGCACTTGCCAGCGCACCTTATCGTCTTGGCTGCTGCCACTCTATCTGGTTTCGTCGACCGCTGTTGCCAATGGCCCACATAGGCGCGCATATGTTGGCCATCGCGCAAACCGGTCCTGCAAGAGATTCGATGCTGCCCAGAGGCCTCGATTCCTTAGCCTTCTTTGCAGCCCAGATATAACCATATGACCTAGCCGCATACTAGACTATCAAGCGGAAGTGATGGCCTTTTCGTGCGGATCCGCAACAGCCTGTGTTGTTGTCGTCGCAGTCCCTTGGTGGAGGTCTGCCGGTACGTCGCACAATGGCCGGACTTGCCTGGGGTCGGCGCGCGCGATTGAATGGGCGTGAGCAGATCGGATGGGAGGTTCTGATGGAGCAGAGAGCAATCGAAGGGGCGGTCGACGTGCTTATGGTCTCGCGCCGCCAACGCAAGCGCCTGGCGAGCCTGCCGCCCGCGCAGAAGCCGGAGTCGGTCGATGACGGCTATGCGATCCAGAACCAGCTCGTTGCCCAGCTTGGCAAGGCTGTCGGCTGGAAAGTTGGAGCCACGAACGACGCCGTCCAGGAAATGCTCGGTCTCACCGAGCCGTTTTCGGGTCGGGTGCTGGTGACCAGCGCGTTCGATAGCCCAGCGGATCTCGATACCAACAACTATTTCATGCGCGGGCTTGAAGTAGAGTTCGCGTTTCGGACCGCCGCCACGCTTTCGTCCGCCGATGGCCCATTTGACGAGAGCACGGTCGCCGCTGCTGTCGGCGCAGTGCATCCAGCGATCGAAGTCATTGATTCGTGCTTTGAGAGCTGGACAACGGTCGGCGCGCCAAGCCTGATCGCCGACAATGGCAGTCATGGCGCGTTGGTGCTCGGGCGTGGCGAATCTAACTGGGGTGGTTGGGACATCGGCGCCGCGGCAGTCTCGATCACCATCGGCACGGAACGGATTTCCGATGGTCACGGCCGCAATGCGCTGGGTCATCCATTGAACTCGCTGGTGTGGCTGGCGAATGATCTGGCGCGGCGCGGCCGCGATTTGCCGGCCGGATCCATTGTGACAACGGGCAGTTGCTGTAGCGCGTTGGCCTGGGCGCAAGCTGGCGATTCGGCGGAGGCTCAAATCGATGGTCTTCAGCCGGTCGTCATTAATTTCGTGTGACCGGAATTCGAGGGGGTTGATATGACACAGCGTTGGGTCAACCGGCCACCCGGCTCGAACTGGGGCGATTTCGGTGACGATGATCGGCGCGGCCGGTTGAATCTCATCACCGCGGAAAAAGTCCGCCAGGGCATCGCCGAAGTGCGTGAAGGGCGAACATTTTGCCTCAGCTTGCCGCTGGACTATCCCGGCGGCAATGTGCTCAACCCGCGGCGTCATCCGCCGAAGCTTGCCGCAACTTTGCGCGAAGGGCGTGCCAACTATCTGTACCCCTTTGCCCTAGAGAACCCCGATCATGTCGACATTGTCTGTGACGACACGGCGTTGATCACCCTGCAATACTCGACGCAGTTCGACAGTCTGGCGCACGTTGGCCAAATGTTCGATGCCGACGGCGATGGTGTGCCCGAACCGGTTTTTTATAACGGCTGGCGCGGTGGCGATCATGTGCGCGGGCCGGACAATGGTGGCGGCGGCGTCAACGGTCCACAATTGCACGGCGTGAATGCTGGTCCGCTCGGCATTGACACAATGGCCGAAGCCTGCGCGCAAGGGCGCGCGGTGATGATCGACTTGGAGCGCCACATCGGCCGCGAGCGGGTCGCGGTCGACTATGACCAACTCATGCGGATCATGGATGGCGACAGGGTGGTGGTTGAGGCCGGCGACATGGTTTGTTTGTTCACGGGTTTCGCCGACTTGATCTTGTCGATGGATCGCGCACCGGATGGTGATGTGCTGCACAATGCTTGCGCGGCGCTTGACGGGCGCGACGAACGGCTTTTGCAGTGGGTGACAGATTCAAATCTGAGCGTGCTAATCGCAGACAATTATGCGGTGGAGGATGTCCCGGGTCGCCCCGGCGCGGGCCGACACGCCGCCATGCCGTTGCACGAACTTTGCCTGTTCAAATTGGGCGTACATCTGGGCGAGCTTTTCAATCTGGGAGATTTGGCGCGCTGGTTGCGTGCCAACGGCCGCAACCGCTTCTTGTTGACCGCGCCGCCTTTGCGATTGCCTGGCGCGGTCGGCTCGCCCGTGCCTGCCGTCGGCACTGTGTAAGGGGACTGCACCATGGCGTTGCGGCCGGCCTAGATGATTGCCGGGGTGGCCCAGCGACTCGGTACGGCGCAATGGTTCATGCCGCCCAACTGGCCCAGTCAACTGTTCTTGTGGATTTGCCAAGAGACCACGCCAACGGCATCCGAGGGCCCGAACCGGCTCAAGCGGTTTCCGGACAAGGGTCCGACTGCGTACGTCTTCGACATTACGAAGATATACCCGCCATCCAAACCATAAGTGCACTATCCGCCGGCGATGAGGGCGAGGGCATGGTGGGCGGCTTCGGCCACGTCTTTGTCGCTGTCTTGGGAAACGCGGCGCAGCGCGTCACCAGCAGCGACTGCGGCAGGGCCAATTTGACCAAGAGTGTCAGCGGCGACGCGCCGCACGTGCGCGCGATCGTCTGCCAAGGCATTGACCAGCGCGGGCACGGCCGCCGCGCCGGCACGTACCAAGCCGCGGGCACTCGACCATCGGACATGCTCGTCGTCGTCTAGGACCCCATCACGCAGCACCGATAGCGTCACTTCATCCTCGGGCGCGATTTGACTAAGCGCGCTGATCGCGGCGCGGCGCTGCCTTGGGTCAATATCGCCCGCGGTATCGCGCAGCAGATCGAGGCCCGATCGCGCCGGCGGGCCGATGCGACCGAGGGCCGTCGCCGCCGCAAAGCGAATTTCGGGCTCTGGGTCATTCAGGGAATCGACCAGTGGGGGCAGCACTTTTTCCAGGTTCAGTCGGTGCAAAAGCGGCGAGTGGTGCGTTCGTACGCTAGCGGTCAGGGGCCGGACGTCGTCGACCAGCGCCGCCAATTCATCGTCCCAAGCCAGCCCGGCGGGCCAATATTTGTCGGCGCCAACCCGTCCCATCGCCGTGACCACTGCCTTGCGGACATGCACATTGCGGTCGGCGATTGCGGCGACCAAATCGGGCAGTCCCGCGCGGGCGCCGGCGCCGATGCCGCCAATCGTTTGGGCGGCCAACATACGGACCCCCGGGTCTTCGTCGGCAAGACGCGCGCGCAGTGCCGGGATTGCGTGCGCACCCATTTTTGCCAATGAAACCGCGGCGGCGTCGCGAACGGCAGAATCCGAGTCTTGCAGGGCTGATCCGATTGCGGGGATGACCGTCTCTTTTTTGCTCGAAAAAGCGCCCAAGGCCAAGCATGCCGCCACGCGCACCACCGGCGACGGATCGTCGAGTGCTACGAGCAGTGCCGGAACAGCGATGTCGGGTTCTTCGGCGATACGTTCCAGCGCCACGGCGGCGGCGATTTTGACGGAATCGTTATTTGATCCACCAACCAGTTCGGCCAGCTGTGGAACCGCGCCAGAGGCGCTGCGACCATAGTTCCCGAGCGCCTCGGCGGCGGTGACCTGGGCTTCGGCCTGACCTTGACCCAGCGTTTCCATCAAGGTGTGCAGGCTTCCGCTGCTCTGGGCGTCCTGGCCGAATGCCGGACCGGTGACCGACAGCGAAACCGCCAATATCGCGGCAATCCGCCGTATCGACGCAGTTCCTGTTCCGGTGATGACAAAATTCATGGCGCTCAAAATCGGACCCGAATGACGGTTCGGCCCCCTTTGTTATTTTCGTTCACCCGACCGGCCGCGTTGGCTGAATCCGGCACGCGTCCGCTGATCTGTCGGCAGTCGCCGACACCGCGTACACTATAGTACAAAGCCATACGAGATTTTATCAGCACGATGTAGGGAGCGGTCATGCTACGTGGACTGATGATGGACATGCCTTTGATGGTGTCGTCCTTGATCCGATATGCGGCGGAATATCACGGTGAACGGGAAATGGTGTCGGTGTTGCCAGACGGCGGTCAGCATCGGACCAATTACGCCGAAATCCATGGTCGTGCGCAAAAGCTGGCCAATATGTTGACGGGCATGGGGATCGGCGTCGGTGATCGGGTCGGCACCCTGGCGTGGAACACGCACCGCCATGTTGAGCTCTATTTTGGCATTTCCGGCATGGGCGCCGTCTGCCACACGATCAACCCGCGGCTGTTCCCGGATCAGATCAATTACATCATCAATCACGCCGAAGATCGCATTCTGTTTGTCGATACCACCTTCGTGCCGTTGTTGGAGGGGATGGTGGACTCGCTCACCGGCTTGGAAGCGATCGTAATTATGACCGATCCCGCGCACATGCCCGAGACGACTTTGCCAAACGTGCATTGCTACGAAACGCTGCTCGCGCCGCACAAAGACAGTTTCGATTGGCCGCTGTTCGACGAGAATACGGCGGCAGCACTGTGCTACACGTCTGGCACGACTGGCAATCCAAAGGGGGTTTTGTATAGCCATCGCAGCACGGTGATCCACGCGTTCTGCGCCTGCTCCAAAGACACACTGGGCGTGTCGAGCAATGACACGATCTTGGTGATCGTGCCGCTGTTTCACGCCTGCGCTTGGGGCATGCCGTATGCTGCCGCCATGTCGGGCGCCAAACTGGTGCTGCCAGGGGCCGACCTTGATGGCGAGACGCTGCACCGCTTGATCCATGCCGAAGGGATTACCGCCAGCGCGGCGGTACCGACCGTTTGGCTGGGTTTGCTGCAATATTTGGACAGTACAGGTAATGATCTCGGCAAGCTGGAACGGGTCGCGATCGGCGGCACGGCACCGCCGCCGTCGATGATCGAGACCTTACAAAACCGCTACAACGTCCGCGTGATTCATGCCTGGGGCATGACCGAGACCAGCCCCTTGGGCACCACCGGCACTTTGAAGGCCTCGGCAAAGGCATTGCCGCCGGAAGAGCAATTCCGCCTGCAGCAAAAGCAGGGACGTGGCATTTACGGTGTAGAGATGAAGATCGTCGACGATGACGGCCGTGAACTGCCGCGCGACGGCGTGGCGTTTGGCAATTTGCTGGTGCGCGGTCCGTGGATCGCGTCGGGCTATTTCAAGGGTGAAGGCGGCGACCCCTTGACCGATGACGGCTGGTTCCCGACCGGCGACGTGTCGACGATCGATCCCCACGGTTACATGCAAATCACCGATCGCGCCAAGGACGTGATCAAGTCGGGTGGTGAATGGATCAGCTCGATCGATTTGGAGAACGCCGCCGCCGGACACCCGGATGTCCATGAGGCCGCGGTCATTGGCGTGCGTCATCCGAAATGGGACGAACGACCCCTGCTGATTGTCGTGCCGGCCGAAGGCAAAACACCGGATAAAGATGACTTGTTAGGCTATTTATCAGATAAGGTCGCCAAATGGTGGTTGCCGGATGATGTCGTGATTGTTGACGAATTGCCGCACACGGCGACGGGAAAGGTGACGAAGTTAGCACTACGCGAACAATTTTCGGACTATCAATTGCCAACGGTGTCTGCCGATTCATGAGATGTATCAAGGACGCCTTGATGGCCGTCTCGATCGTTGCCGCCGTGATGATGTTTGATCGGATGGCTCACGCGCCCGTGCTCCCCTTTGTTATCGACAACGGCACCCGGGTGGTGCCGTTGGCACGCACGCTGGACGCGCTGCGGGCGGAACGCGCCATGGCCGAATGACGTGACCCGCCACGTGGCCCGACGTACGCTTGTGACCGCTCTGTTGGTGTGCCTTGCCGCGGCATTGGCCGCGACGGGTGGTGCCGGAGAGGTGAAGCTACCGGGAATCATCGGCGACGATAATCGTGAGCCCCTCGACTCGGGCGCGTGGCCGTGGCTGGCGATCGGCCGCGTGCATCAAGGCACTGGCGCCCATTGTACGGGTATCTTGGTCGCCCCCGATGTGGTGTTGACCGCCGCGCATTGCTTGTATCACGCGCGCACGGGTCGACGCCTGCCGGCGACGGAAATGCATTTTGTCGCCGGTTATCGACGCGGCGATTACGTGGCCCATGGGCGCGCCCGTGCCGTCCATGCACCGTCTGAATATCGTCTGCTGCGCGAACCGGACGTGTCGACGTTGGCGCATGATTGGGCGTTGCTTTGTCTGCCGATGCCCATGCCGATCACACCGGTGCTGGTGCGCACCTTGACGGCGGACGAAATCGGCGCCGGTCGCCCATTGTCACGCGCCGGCTATAGCCAGGACAGGCCGCATTTGTTGTCGGTTCACGCCGGTTGCCGTGTGACCGCCGGCGGCGCCGAGGCCGACGTTCTGGTCACGGACTGCGACGCCACACGCGGTGACTCAGGGTCACCGCTGATGCTCTTGGAAGGCGACCATGCATGGGTCGTCGGTGTCACGACAGGTGTCGTCAGCGCTGGCCATGGGCGTGGCAGCTATGCCGTCAACGCCTCGCAGTTCGCCGACCCGGCGGAACTCTGCTCGGGCTAGGCTGTGTGAAATTGACCGCCAGCCTTAGCCATATCGCGCAGCATTTCGGGCGGTGTGAATCGCGCGCCATGTCGCTGAGCCAAAGAGTCACAGGCGGCGGTAAACGCTTCGGCACCGACGGTGTCGATCAGCGAAAGCGGGCCGCCGGTGTGGGGCGCGAAACCCCAGCCAAGGATGGCGCCGACATCGCCGTCGGCCGGATCCAATAGCACGCCTTCCTGTAAGCAACGCACTGTTTCGACCGCTTGAACGAAAAGTAGACGTTGTTTGAGTGCTTCGACATCAGGCTGGTCACCGCGCGCCGGAAAGTCTTCGCTCAGGCCCGGCCACAGGCGCTTGCCGTCGTTCGACGGATAGTCGTAAAAGCCTTTTGCACTTTTGCGTCCGAGGCGGCCATGCGTGCTGACCATGGTGTCAAGAACGCCGTCGCCGGGTCCGGGCCCGTAGTCGTCGCCAAGGTCCCTGCGTGTTTGCGCGCGAACTTTGTGCATCAGATCCAATGACACTTCATCGGCAACCGCCAACGGTCCCACCGGCATGCCGGCCAGCTTGCCGGCATTTTCGATCAGGGCCGGTTTGATGCCTTCGTCCAGCATGGCCAAGCCTTCTTGGACATAGGTCGCGAAAACGCGACTCGTATAGAAGCCGCGGCTATCGGTGACCACGATCGGTGTCTTGCCAACTTGTTTGACATAGTCCATGGCGGCGGCCAGACACGCGTCGGATGTTCTCTCGCCGCGAATAATCTCGACCAACGGCATGCGTTCGACTGGCGAGAAAAAGTGCAAGCCGATGAATTGCTCTGGCCGGGCGCTCGCTTCCGCCAAACCAGTTATCGGCAGGGTCGATGTATTGGATGCAAAAACGGCGTCGGGTCCGATCACGGCCTCGGATTTGCGCGTCACGTCCGCTTTGATATCACGGTTCTCGAACACGGCCTCGATCACCAACTCGCAGCCGGCGAGGTCTTCAAAGCGATCGGTCGGTGTCAAGCGGGCCAGCACCGCGTCGCGTGCTTCCGGGGTCGCGCGGCCTTTTTCGACCTGACGCGACTGTAGCGCCGCGGCGTGGGCCTTTCCCGCTTCGGCCTTGTCTTTTGTCGAATCCAGTAGCACGACATCAAGCCCCGATTGGGCACTGACATGGCCGATACCGGCGCCCATCATGCCGGCGCCCAGCACGCCGATTTTTTTGAACGCCGCCGGCGCGTAACCGGCCGGCCGCCGCACCAATTTGTTGGCTGCGCCGATGTTGAAAAAGAATGTCCGAACCATGTTGCGGGCCACATCGCCCAGCAAAGTGTGTGCGAACCAGCGTGCTTCGATGCGCAGGCCGACATCGATCGTGACCTGTAGACCTTCGAAGACACATGACATGATCGCTTGGGGTGCGGGATAGTTGCCGCGCGTCTTTTCATGGAGCATGGCATTACCCGCCAGGAATGACTCCATCCCTGACTTGGTCCAGACGCCGCCGCCCGGCAGTTTGAATTTCTTGGTGTCCCATGCTTTGACCGGGTCGATCGTGTCGTCGGCGATTGCCGCTCTGGCGGCTTCGACCAGCATGTCGGGGGCGACAATGTCATCGACAATGCCTGCCTTTTGCGCGCCCGTGGCCGACAGTTTCTTACCTTCGACAAGCAGCAGCAGTGCCTCGCGCGCACCGACCATACGTGGCAAGCGTTGGGTGGCACCACCGCCCGGCACCAGCCCCAAGGTGACTTCCGGCTGCCCGAAACGGGCGTGGGGCACGTCGGCAGCCAAACGGCGGTGGCACGCAAGCGCAAGCTCCTGTCCGCCGCCCAGGGCACTGCCATTCATGGCGGCGACAAACGGTTTGCCGCCCGTCTCCAACTTGCGCAGCACCGTTTGGAAGGTCTGGCAGGCGGCCATGGCCTGTTCCGCCGTTCTGACTTGCATGAGCGCGTCCAAATCGGCGCCGGCCAGGAAGGTCGATTTGGCGGATGTCATGACGGCGCCGACGACTGACTGGTCGCCAAGCACTGTGTCGACCGCCTGGTCCAGCGCGGCCGTAAAATCGGCGTTGATCACATTGGCGCTGCGGCCCGGCATGTCCATAGTGAGGACAGCGATGCCGTCGCTGCCCAGCGCATAGTCGATCATGTCATCACCTTGGTTCGCCGGCCGTCGTGCCGGGTTCTAGGAAATTCGTTCGATGATCGTTGCAGTGCCCATGCCCGCGCCGACGCACAACGTCGCGAGACCGGTTTCCAGGTCGCGCCGTTCCATTTCGTCGAGCAGCGTACCCAAGATCATCGCGCCGGTGGCGCCAAGCGGATGGCCCATCGCGATCGCGCCGCCATTGACATTGATCTTGTCGTGGGGCACCCCGAGCGCTTCCATATAGCGCAACACGACCGCCGCGAAGGCCTCATTGAGTTCATACAGATCGACATCGCCGACCGACATGCCGGCGCGTTTCAACGCCTTTTCGGTCGCTGCGCTGGGGCCGGTCAACATGATCGTCGGCTCGCTGCCGACCGACGCAAAAGCGCGAATGCGGGCGCGTGCTTTCAGGCCCTGGGCGGCGCCGGCTTCATCGGTGCCGACCAACACTGCGGCCGCGCCATCAACGATACCGGAAGAATTGCCGGCATGATGAACATGCGTGATGCGCTCGACATCCGGGTAGCGCTGGATGGCGACACTGTCGAAGCCAAAGCTTTCACCTTGCGTGGCAAATGACGGGTTCAGCGCCGCCAAAGACTGCATGGTGGCGTCAGGGCGCATATGCTCGTCATGGTCCAACACGGTCAGTCCATTTTGATCCTTGACGGGCACCACAGAAGTCGCGAAATGGCCTTTATCCCAGGCATTTGCGGCACGTTTTTGAGACTCGACGGCATAGCTGTCCAGATCGTCGCGGCTATAGCCGTGGCGCGTGGCGATCAGATCGGCCGAGATTCCTTGCGGTACGAAATACGTCTTGAATGCAACGTCCGGGTCAAGGCCCCAGGCACCACCGGTCGAAAACATCGGCACTCGCGACATAGATTCGACCCCGCCGCCGATGGCCATATCGGATTGACCCGACATCACTTGGCCGGCCGCCATGTTGACGGCTTCCAGGCCGGACGCGCAAAACCGATTGATCTGAACACCCGCGACCGACTCGGCATAATCCGCATAGAGCACCGCCAGACGCGCGATGTCGGCGCCTTCTTCGGCCACCGGTTCGACCACGCCCAGAACCACGTCGTCGACGGCGGACGTGTCCAGACCATTGCGGTCGCGCAACGCAGTCAGCGCCCCTGCGGCCAGCCGAATCGGTGTGACCTCGTTGAGGGCGCCATCAGCCTTACCGCGACCCCGCGGTGTGCGCACGGCATCATAGATATAGGCGTCGGTCATATTGGATCTCCTTGCGCGGCAAGTATCATTGCAATTGCACTGCCTTACAGGCTTCGGCTGATGAGCTCTTTCATGATCTCAGATGTTCCCCCGTAGATTCGCTGCACGCGGGCATCGGCCCAGGCGCGGGCGATCGGATACTCCCACATATAGCCGTAGCCGCCATGCAGCTGCACACAACTGTCGATCACGCGACACTGCATTTCCGACAACCACAGTTTGGCCATCGCGCCCATAGTGGCGTCAAGCCGACCGTCACGATGCAAACGAAGGCAATGATCGACGAACACGCGGCCGACTTCGACCTCGGTCTTGAGCTCGGCCAAGGTGAAGCGGGTATTTTGGAAGCTGGCGATCGGCTTGCCGAAAGCTGTGCGCTCGCGGGTATAGTCGATGGTCCCTTGCAGCGCGGCCTCGGCGGCCGCGATCGCGCCGACCGCGATAATTAGTCGTTCTTGCGCTAGCTCCTGCATCAAATAACCAAAGCCTTGGTTTTCTGCACCCAGCAGATTGCTGCGCGGCACGCGCACATTGTCGAAGAACAGCTCGGACGTGTCCTGGGCCTTTAAGCCGGTCTTCTCCAGATTGCGGCCCCGGCTGTAGCCCTCGCGTTCGGCTTCGACCAAGACCAAGCTGGTGCCATGGGCGCCGCGCGACGTGTCGGTTTTCGCAACCACAATGATCAAATCAGCGTTTTGGCCATTGGTTATGAATGTCTTTTGCCCGTTGATGATGAAGTCGTCGCCATCGGCTGTCGCGGTGGTCTTAACGCCCTGCAGATCGCTGCCCGTACCTGGCTCGGTCATCGCGATGGCACCGATCGTGTCCCCGCGGACCATGCGCGGCAGCCAAGTTTGTTTTTGCGCTTCGGAGCCAAAATGCACGATGTAGGGCGCGACGATGTCGGAATGCACGGCGAAGCCCGGGCCCGACGCGCCAGCGCGGGCGAGTTCATCCAAAATGATCGCCGCGAACAGGAAGTCCGCACCCACGCCGCCATATTCCTCCGGAACGCTTGTGCACAGAAACCCGGCTTCGCCGGCTTTTTGCCAGAATTCGCGCGGGACGATACCGTCAGCCTCCCACTTGGCGTGGTGCGGCGTGACCTCTTTCTCGATAAAGCGCCGCACGGAGTCACGAAACAGCTCGTGGTCGGGCCCGTATAGGGACGCCGCTTCCGGATGGGTCATGCCGGTCATACTATGCCTTTCATGAATATGCGCATGTACGGCGCGCCGCGTGTCACCATAGCATCTAGCTCGTCAGGCGGGGAATTGCGGATCGGGTCTGTGGCAATTGCGTCGCAGCCTTGACGTCTCTAACCAACGCCGAAACCATCGCTGCAATCCGCATTTTTCCCGATCGTGATTAGGAGTTGACCACTGCCGATACCCGCATAAATTGCCACGCGCTTGAGCCTTTCGGCGATCGCCGCGCCGATGTTTCTCGTGTCCGGTCCAGAGATTGTTGTGGCTGCCTGTCAGGCCGGCGTTGTTGGAACATTTCCAGCGCTTAACGCGCGCCCCATCGAAACCCTCGATGCTTGGATGGATCAGATCGCGCGCGCGTGTGCGGTCGCGGCGGCGACCGGCGTTAGGCCGCCGCGGTGCGCGTTGCGGTCGGCATGTCGATTTCGCGCCAACGGTGGCAAGTCGTGGTGTGGTCCAGGTCGATATGTTGCACCGATAGCGCGGTGGTCGTGCAGGCATCCGTCGCGTTTTGACAACGTGATCCGAAAGGGCAGCCGACTGCGATCTGCGGCGTTGGTGCACTGTCACCGGTGCGCAGGGCGGCCCTGTAAGGGTGAACGAATGGGTCGGCCGCCGTTTCGCGCCGAAACTGCTCAACCAGGCGGCCGCCGCACAACACAGCCGTCGCGGCGCAGGTCGTTTCGAAAAGCTCTGGCCGGCGATCTACGACGATGGCCGCGATACCCGTCGCTTGCGCCCAGGTCTGCAAGCCCGAGAGCGGGACCGCCGCACCCGAGTTCTGATGGGCGCTCATACTGTCCACGACGACCAGTCGAACCGCGGCCTTCTCGGCCGCTTCCAGGCTGTCGCGGTCAAGTTTAGCGATCGACATGATGGCGGTGGTGATGTGGTCCGGTGCGCGCACGAGATCGCTCCGGCCGCACAGGATCCGGCCGGACACAATCCGCATGGAATCATTTGGGGTCTCGGTCAAAACTCGGCAGAGAACCGTTTTGCCGGCGCCTGCGCCGCCGCAGACGCCGAGGACTTCGCCAGCTTCGGCATACAGACCTTCGATGCTGAGTACGGTCCGATGGCTGGCAACGACTTCCAACTGATGAATGTAAAGCGCCGTCATTTCAGAAGCTGGCCCGTAGTTTGGCTACCGATGTGCATATCAGAGACTTTAGGGGCTGGTCCTTAACGTGCCTTGAAAGGCCTTATGGCAAAACGCCAATGGCACAATGTTGTCACTGGTTTGGGTGACCATGTCGGCGTTAGGGTCGTGCCCATAAAGAAGCCGCCGAAACCATGGATAGCAGAGGTCCGGCGGCTAGGGGCCGGCGCGCTGATGGGTGGGGGGTAGCACGCCAGCAAGGCTTATGTCTCCTAAGTGTGTCTTTTATGGCACACATACAAGGGAAGCAAGTTGATGTTTTGGCCGCAGCTGCCGTCAGCGAGCCGGCCTTAGCCCAATCAGCAGGCGTATGCCGCGACCGCTCTCGCTTTATTGCGAGAGCGGTCGCTTTCTTCACGATTTCGTGATCCCATGCCGCATAAGCTACAACAGCGTCCAATGTTGCATTGTGGCATTTACCGCACTATGCGCCGCAATCGCAAAATTCATAATTTTGAGCGACCTATGACAATCGATCTGCTTCTCATTCATGGCATGTGTACGACCGGGCGTTTTTGGGACCCTTTTGGCGCTTCTCTAGCCGCCGCGGGTTTTCGGATCCACGCGCCCACTTTACGTCACCATAAACGCCTATCCGAGGGGTCGCCGGATCCACGTTTGGGCATGGTCAGCTTGCGCGACTATGTCGAAGACCTCGAAGGGCTGATCGCCGATATGGATGCCAAGCCGATCATTATCGGCCATTCCATGGGCGGTCTCTTGGCACAGAAATTGGCGGCCAGAGACCGGGCGCGGGCGCTGGTGCTGCTGGCGCCGGCGCCACCGACCGGTGTTTTCGCCTTGTCACCATCGTCATTCATGACCTTCGCCAGCTATTTGCGCCACCCCTTGGCATGGATGCAGCCTTTTGTGCCGACGCGGGCCGAGGCGACCTATGGTGTCTTGAATGCCCTTGAAGAGGATCGGCACGAGGTGGTTTATGCCGAGCGCGCCCACGAGTCCGGCCGCGCTGTCTGGGAAATCGGCTTTTGGTGGTTGGATCCCTTGCGCGCGGCCTATGTTGAGCGCAGTGCCGTGCGGTGCCCTATTTTGGCTTGCGCCGGCGGTCGCGACCGCGCCGCACCGCCGTCATTGGTTCATCGCATCGCAGCCCGCTACCCTCAGTCCGAGGTTCGCGATTATCCAGACCGTGGCCATTTGATGGTTGTCGAACCGGGTTGGCCCGAAATTGCCGCGGATATTACCGAGTGGATTAAGGCGCTGCCGCCGCAGGCATCAACACACGATTGAACAATCCGAGGGTTCGCCTCATGGCCTGGGCCGCCGATTCCGCGTGGTGGGGTGGGTAGCCGGCCCGATTGAACCCATGCTCGGTGCCCGGATAGACAAAAATCTCAACATCCGGTCTGGCGCCCATCCGGTCTTTCACGGCGGCCACGGCGTCGGGCGGCACATGTGAATCGTTTTCGGCAAAATGGAAGATCATCGGGCACTTGATCTGTTCGGCTTCTTCCAAATAGGCGTCGATCTTGACACCGTAGTAACTGACCGCCGCGTCGACGCCCAACCGCGCGGCACACAAAAAAGCGAGCTTTCCGCCCAGACAAAAACCAGTGGCGCCGACCAGCCCGGTGCATTCGGGCCGGGCCTTGAGCGCGGTCACGCAGCGGCCGAGATCTTCAACCAGTCGATCAACGTGAAGCTCGGCATTGAGGGCGCGCGCCTTCGTCCGGCCGTCATCGGTGTAGGGAAGGTAAGTATCTGGTTCGAGACGCCAAAACACGTCCGGCGCCAATGTCACGTAGCCCTGTGCCGCGAACCCATCCGCGACCGAACGGATATGATCATTGCTGTTGAAGATTTCCGGCAACACCAAAAGTCCGGGGCCCACGCCGCCTGGCGGCGTCGCAATGTGTGCGGAAAACGCGCCGCCATCATCGGCTTGGACTGAGATTTGGCTACGTGACATGGGGCTATCCGCTAGTCGTTGACCGGTTTTGCAGGTTTCGGGTCGATCGGCACCTGGTTGGCGAGGCCCGTGGTCGCTTCGAACGCCGCCGCCGCCGATAGCAACGCCGCTTCGCCATGATGTCGACCAACCATTTGTAGGCCAACGGGTCGCCCGTCCGCAGTAATGCCACATGGCACTGATATCGCCGGGCAACTGGTCAGCGTAATGGCGCCGCAGATCAAGAGCCAATCGGTGTAGTTGGGTAAGGCGACGCCGTTGACGCGGTTCGGCCAGCGGATTTCACAGTCGAACGGTGGCACGACGGCGGCCGGGCACAGGAGCAGGTCATACTTCTCAAAAAACGCCACAGATCGTTGAAATATCACGGCTCTCTGGCGTTCGCCGCGGATCACGTCTTCGGCCGTCAGCGCCAAGCCGGCTTCAATATTCCAGATCACTTCGGGCTTTAGAGCGTCGCGATGATCGGGCAAAAGGTCACCTTTCGTGCCAACAAACAGCGCCGCCCGCAACAGGTGGAAGCATTCGGCCGCCTCGCTGAAGTCGGGACAGGCTTCCTCGACCACCGCGCCGAGCTCTTGGAACTTCACCGCCGCCTGGCGGCAGATGTCAGCCACTTCCGGTGTGACGGGCGTGATCCCTAAGTCAGGGCTGAACGCGACCCGCACCGGCGATTTGGGTGCGTCGACACTGGCCACGAAGGGTGTCGCGGGTTCGGTCATCGACAGCGGGTCGCGTCGATCGCGGCCGGCCATGGCATCCAGCATTAGCGCCACGTCGCCGACCGAACGGCCCATCGGCCCGTCCACGGCCAAACTCTGAAACGGCAATGGACCTGGGCCATGGGCGACCCGGCCGGGGCTGGGTCGTAGGCCAACCACGGAACAGAAGCTGGCCGGATTGCGCAAGCTGCCGCCCAGATCGCTGCCACTTGCCAGCCACGCCTGGCCGGCGGCGAGCGCGGCCGCGGCGCCGCCCGACGATCCGCCTGGCGTGAGCGCTGTATTCCAAGGGTTGCGCGTCGGCCCGAATACTTCGTTGAATGTTTGCGAACCGGCGCCGAATTCGGGCGTATTGGATTTGCCGATTACCACGCCGCCACGGCTCTCGAGGTGTTCGACCGCATAATCGCTGTGCGGCGAGACATGGTCGGCATAGATCGGCGAGCCGAAGGTGGTGCGCACGCCTTCAACTTCGTTCAGGTCCTTGATCGGCAAGGGTAGTCCGTACAGTTGGCCGGGCTCATCTTCCGCCGGTTGCTGCATGATCGCCTTGGCCCGATCGCGGGCGCGATCCAAGCACAGTGTGGGCAGGGCGTTAACGGCGCTGTCGGTCGCTTCGATCCGTGCGGCAGCAGCATCGATCAGCTCCAGCGGCGATACCGCGCCGGACTTAAGCAAGGCAACCACTTCGCGTGCACTCTTTCGAATCAGCTCATCCATGTGTGTCATGCCTCTCGCTCAATGGCGGCCGCCGGAAACGTCCATAACCGTGCCGACGCAATATGATGCTTTGTCGGACGCCATCCACACAACGGCTTCGGCAATTTCATTTGGCTCCGCCATGCGTTTGATCGGGATAGTGGGTGGGATCGAAGCCACATTGTCCGCCGGGTTGATATCCGTGTCGGTCATGCCGGCGCGAACTGCGTTGACGCGTATGCCGTGATCAATCGCCTCTTTGGCCAGGCCCAAGGTAAATGTGTCGATGGCGGCCTTGCTGGCCGCGTAATGAACCCAATTGAAAGCACCGCCATGATGGACGGCGATAGACGAAACATTGACGATGACGCCGCCGCCGTGGCCGCGTTGGGTCGACATGCGCTTGAACGCTTCGCGGGCGCACAAGAAGTACCCAAATACATTGATGCGAAAGACTTCGTCGAGATCGGCGGCGTTGATTTCTGATACCAGACAGCGGCGGCCAACAATTCCGGCGTTGTTGATCAGCGTCGTGACCGGTCCGAGCTGTTGGTCGCAGGTCTCGAACAGGCGAAGGATCTCATCCTCGTGGGCGACATCGGCTTGCACCGCGACGGCCGTGCCGCCGGCCGCATTGATGTCGGCGACAACGGCTTCTGCGTGGGAATGGTTGCGGGCATAGTTGACGCAAACCGCAAAACCGTCTGTGGCACCGCGCTTAGCGATGGCCGCGCCGATGCCACGACCGGCGCCCGTGACGATCATAACCCCGCTCATGTTTCTGCCCTTGCCAGGTGGGCGATAGCGGCGTCGACACCGCCGGCGCCGTGGGGCACGCCACACGCGCGCAATGATGCCTCAATACAGCCGAGGGTGCCCAGGATCATCGGTTCGTTCAAATCCCCCAAATGTCCGATCCGGAAGACCCGGCCGGCGAGCCGCAACAGGCCACCGCCGAGCACGACATTGTATCCGTCGGCGCAATGCGCCTTGACTTGGTTGGCGTCATGGCCCTCGGGCATCAATACAGCGGTGACCGAGTCTGAATGTTCGGCTGGATCGCACGATAGTAGATCCGGGCCTCCGCCTTGGCTCCAGGCGCGGACCGCGCATCGGGTCGCTTCGGCCAACCGATGGTGACGCTGGAATACACCATCAAGCGTCTCCTCCAGCAACATGACGAGTGCCTCGCGCAATCCGAACATCATGTTGATGGCCGGGGTACAAGGAAAGGTGACGGTCTTGCCGTCGGGCAACATTGTCCGCCAGTCCCAATAGCTGCGCGGCAATCGTCGCGATTGCGCGGCAGCCAACGCGTTCGGGCTGACTCCGGTAAAACTCAGTCCAGGTGGCAACATCAGTCCCTTTTGCGAGCCACCGACAGCTACGTCGACGCGCCATTCGTCCATGCGAAAATCCATCGACGCCAGCGAAGAGATCGTATCGACCAGAAACAAGGCCGGATGTTTGGCCGCGTCGATGGCCGCGCGGACCGCGGCACAACGGCTCACTATGCCGGTTGAGGTTTCGTTGTGCACCAAGGCGACGGCTTTGATTTCGTAGTCGTTATCTTGGGCCAAATGGGCTTCGACCGCGGCTGGGTCGGCGCCGTGGCGCCAATCGCCGGGCAAATAGTCGACGCGGATACCGAACGCTTCGGCCATCTCTTTCCACCAACCGGAAAATGCGCCGGTTTCGGGTATCACGATGCGATCGCCTGCCGCGCAGATGTTGGTTAGCGCGGCTTCCCAGGCGCCATGCCCGGCCGACGGATAGATTAAGACCGGATGTTCAGTCTGAAAAATTTGTTTTATGTCAGAGAGCACCTGGGCACTCAACGCACGGAATTCCGGGCCACGGTGGTCGACGGCGGCGCGGTCCATAGCACGAAGAATCCGGTCCGGCATATTGGTGGGGCCGGGGGTATGAAGGAACTGGCGTCCGCGTTGAGGTGACACGATTTCGATTGGCCTTGACTGATGAGCTGTTAGGGTGCGCAGCATAGCGACATGACGACTGATGTAGCAGAACGGATCAAGCTCGGCGATAGTCGCCTTGCGCGACGACTGCGTGGCGCAATCGCCGGCGACGTCTTGTTTGACCGGTTCAGCCGCGGGCGCCATGCGACCGATGCGTCGATCTATCAGATTGAACCTGTGGGCGTGGTCGTGCCACGGCATCGCGACGACGTAGCCGCGGTCATCGACATCGCCGCCAACGAAGGCGTCGCCGTTTTGCCGAGGGGCGGCGGGACATCGCAATGCGGCCAGACGGTCGGGCGCGCGCTGGTCGTCGATATGTCAAAGCATTTCAACCAGGTGACCGCGCTCAATCCGGACGCCGCGACTGTTTCGGTCGAGCCGGGATTGGTGCTCGATCAGCTCAACGCGACGCTGCGGCCGCACGGCTTGATGTTCCCGGTTGATGTTTCGACGGCCAATCGGGCCACGATCGGTGGCATGGCCGGCAACAACTCATGCGGCGCGCGCTCCATTCGTTACGGCAACATGGTGCACAATGTGCGGGCCATCGACGCGATATTGAGCGATGGGGCACAGATCCGCTTTGGGTCTGTGCCGGGCAACCTGGACGGCTTGGCCGACGCGCCGCGTTATGCGGCGTTGGTTCAAGACATGCGCGCCCTGCATGCGCGCGAAGCAGACGAGATCGCTGCCAAATGGCCAAAGCTGCTGCGCCGCGTTGGCGGCTATAACATCGATAGCATCGCGTCGACCGGCCACAATATGGCCGACCTTTTAGTCGGCTCCGAGGGCACGCTCGGTTTCTTTACGGAGATCGAGCTCGATCTGAAACCGATCCCGCCGCACACGACATTGGGCGTGTGCCATTTTCCCAGCCTCCATCAGGCCATGGCGGCGACGCGGCAGATTGTCACATTGGATCCCGACGCGGTCGAATTGGCCGATCGCACCATGATCGATTTGGCGCGTGATCGACCGCTTTATCGGAACACAATTGAGCGGTTTGTGCGCGGTGAGCCGGCCGCCCTGCTTCTGGTCGAGTTTACCGGAGAGACGGAGGAGGGGCCGCGTCGCCAGCTGCGGCGATTGGTCACCATGATGGCCGACCTCGGTTTTCCCGGCGCGGTTGTCGAAGCCCATGACAAGGACTTCCAAAAAGCGGTATGGGACGTTCGCAAGGCCGCGCTGAACATCATGATGTCTATGAAGGGCGATGGCAAACCGGTCTCGTTCATCGAAGACTGCGCCGTGTCACTCGAGGATCTGCCAGACTATACGGATCGGCTGACACAACTGTTTGCGAAACACGGGACAACGGGCACGTGGTATGCGCACGCGTCGGTGGGTTGTCTCCATGTGCGCCCGATATTGAATATGAAAGATCCGTCGGCCGCGTCGACCATGCGTGCCATCGCGGAAGAAGCCTTCGCGATCGTGCGCGAATATCAGGGCGCGCATTCCGGCGAGCATGGCGATGGCATCGTTCGCTCAGAATTTCACGAAGAAATGTTTGGGTCGCGTTTGGCGCGCGCGTTCGAGACTGTCAAGGATCGATTTGATCCGGCGGGGCTTTTCAATCCCGGCAAAATCGTGCGTCCGGAACGCATGGACGACCGGTCGCTTTTCCGTTACGGCCCTGCCTATCGGCCACGACCCCATGAGGCGGTGCTGGATTGGTCCGAATGGGGCGGCTTCTTGCCGGCGGTGGAGATGTGCAACAACAACGGCGCTTGTCGAAAGGCGTCGGCCGGCGTGATGTGCCCGTCATTTCGGGCCACGGGCGATGAGCAGCATGTCACCCGCGGTCGCGCCAATACGTTACGGCTTGCGCTCAGCGGACAATTGGGACCCGACGCCCTGCGCTCTGATGGCGTCGCCGCCGCGTTCGATCTGTGCCTGAGTTGCAAGGGGTGTCGGCGCGAATGCCCGACTGGCGTCGACATGGCACGGATGAAAATCGAAGTGGCTCACGCCCGACGACAAGTCAGAAGCCCGAGTCTGCGCGACCGCTTGATCGGTTTTTTGCCACGCTATGCGTCGTGGGCGAGTCGGTTTGGGCCCATCATCAATCGCCTCAATGGCTTGGCTTGGCTGCGACGACTGGTCGGCTTCGCCCACCAGCGTCCATTGCCGCGCTGGCACGTTGATCCGTTCAAGGGCGCGACATTCGCCGGCGACCCCGATCCTGACCTGGTTCTGTTTGTCGATACGTTCAATTGCTGGTTTTCGCCGGATGTGGCGCGCGCGGCGGTCAAGGTCCTGCGCGCGGCCGGTTATCGGGTCGCGATTGCGTGTGGTCGGGGGCGGCGACCTCTGTGCTGTGGTCGGACTTTCCTGTCGGCAGGGATGATCGACGACGCGCGCCGCGAAATGCGTCGGTCGATAACGGCTTTGGCGCCCTATGCGGTTCGGGGGCTGCCGATTGTTGGCCTGGAACCGTCGTGCTTGTTCACCCTGCGCGATGAGTTGGTCGCTCTGTTGCCGGGGCCGCATGCCCAGGCGCTCGCAGACCATGCGGTTCTGTTTGACCAGTTTGTCGCCAACGAGCGCCGAGCCGGCCGTTTCGATGTGCCATTGCGTGATCATGCGACTGGGACCGCTGTCGCACACACCCACTGTCATCAAAAAGCATTTGAAGCAGCCGACGCAACTGCCGATGCTTTGGACGTGATCCCAAATTTGGATGTGCAGGCGATCGGCGGCACCTGCTGTGGCATGGCGGGGGCCTTTGGCTATGAGGCGGAACACTATGATTTGTCGATGAGGATCGGCGCGCTTGACGTCTTGCCGAGGGTGGCTGCAGCGGGTCCGAAGGCGACCATTGTCGCAAATGGAATCAGCTGCCGTCATCAGATTGCGGACGGCACTGGCCGGTCGCCCAAACACGTCGCGGAAGTGCTTGCCGCGGCGATCGATCAGCGCGCCTGAGGGAGATCATCCGACCCCGGGAAAGGCACAACGATGCACTTGAGATGGATGTTTTTCGGCATTTTCCTTGCCGCGGCGCCGATCCTTGCCGGGTGTGCCGGGCGCGCGGTGGTTCCGCCCAAACCAACGCCGCCGGTCGTCAAGCCCGAGGTTTTGACTGAATCCGAGCGGTTCTGCCGGGCACTTGATCAAATACTGGCGGCACAGGAGGACGACTTTGTCTCCTTGCGTGGCCGGCCGCTGGGGCGGGATTCATGGGCGGCGGCGCTCCTGCTGCCGCGCACCCAGCGCTGCTTGGTGCGGACCGTAACCGGGCCGGAATTTGAGTGTCGTGGCGCCGATGCCCAATGGTCCGATCAAGCAGCGTTGAAATCGGAATTTCAGCATTTGGAGGCGTTGCTGGACCATTGTTTGGTCTACGATGCTGGCGAGGGATCCGCCTGGTACGCGTCGGCCCTGAACGACAATCCACCAGGTTTTGCGAAATTTTACAAAAACGGCCGCCGGCAAGTCTTTGTGACAACCAGCCAGGATGTGCAGTCAAAAAGATATTTCAATACGATAAAGATACATTATTAAAGTATGAAATAAGGATCGGGCCATAGAAGAGTAAGTAATTTGTATAAAATGTGATATTGTCACCCAAGTGTGTGAGGGGCGTGGCACATGGGGAACGACCGGAATTGAAACGCTCGCCTTTCAAGAATTTTTCGCCGTTGGCGTGGCCCTATCTTTTGATGGCTGCCCTGGCGGCCACGCTGATGTTCGCATCCCAGATTTTTGGTGCCGCGGCAGCGGAAACGCTGGGCGCCGAGACTGTTCGTCACGTCCAAGTCGCATTGCTGGCGCGCGGCTATGACCCTGGCCCCAGTGATGGCGCATTGGGGTCGCGCACGCGCGGCGCCGTGAAGAGTTTTCAGGCTGCGTCTGGCCTGGACCCGACCGGTATAGTCACGGAGGATGTTTTACGCCGGCTCGGGATTGAGCCGCCGCCGCCACCGCAGTTGATCCGGGCGGTCCAATTGGCCTTGGCGAAACGTGGCTATGACCCCGGTCCGGCCGACGGCACCATGGGGCGGAAAACGCGCCAGGCCGTAACCAGCTATCAAAGCGACAACGATCTACCCGTCAGTGGCCGCGTGACAATGTGGCTGGTCAACCATTTGGGCATGGATGTGCCCGACGTCGTTGCCACGCGCAGACTCAAGGCCGAACTGGCGGCGCGGTCGCAAGCGCCACTTCGTTTGAGTGATACGCAGCTGCGCAGCTTGCATTGCTGGCCGGTCCTGTCCTTACCGACAAGCGATGAACCTTGTCCGGAATCCGAAAGATCGACGCTGCGCGATATGCGCTTGTTTATTGAGCCGGGCGCGCGCGCCGCATCGCCGACCGGTCCCACCAAATGAAACCGCACTGCCTGATCGGCCGCGCGCAAGGACGCCGATAACATCTGTCATCTTTCTGTGCGCAATCAATCGTGGCGCTGACACGTCTCTTATACGGGAGACGGCGCGCGCAGCCGTCGCTTTGCCGTGGAAGCTTGCCAGGAGGGGCGGTTCATGACAGCCAGAAAGTCGTTTCTTTCAGATCTATTCGCCGGCGTTGTTGCGTCTATGGTTGCGATCTCCGCGGTCGCCGTAGCCGACGACTATGCCGATTATCGCGAACAGCTCGAAGCAATTCCGGCGTTGCCGCCGATCCCGGCCGACAACTCGATCACCGACGATCGATTGAAGCTAGGTCAGATGCTCTATTGGGACCGGAGGACGTCGAAGACTGGACAAACCAGCTGCGCCTTTTGCCATCACCCGGCCTATTACGGCGCGGAGCCAATGGATCGATCGCTGGGCGTGTTCGGCGAGGTTCATGCCGCCAACGCGCATACGGTCTTGAACGCGGCATTTCATCCGGCGCAGTTCTTCAACGGATCGGCGCCGACATTGGAGGCTCAGGCCCTGGGCGCGATCAAGTCGCACGTGGCGTCGCGCAGTTGGCCTGAAGAGGTCGCGGCACGGCTCAACCGGATCCCCGGATATCGCGCACTTTCCGAGCAAGCCTATGGCGCGCCTCTGAGCGAGGAAATCATTGGCAAGGCGATCGCGACTTTTGTGCGGACATTGATCACGCCCGACTATCCGCTTGCCCGTTGGCTCAACGGCGACGAGGACGCCATGACCACGCAACAAAAGCGCGGCATGGCGCTGTTTGTGGATCACGGCTGCACCGGCTGCCACAGCGCGCCGTACTTCTCCAATTTCTCATATCAGAAATTCGAGATTGAGGGCGGCATGCACCACCCGGGCCGCTACAAAGTCACCGAGGTGGACGACGACAAATATCGATTCAAGGTTCCGTCATTGCTGAATGTGGCGATGACGCCACCCTATACGCATGCCGGCGTGATCAAGGATTTACGGACAATGGTTCGCGTGATGGGTCAAAAAATGCTTGCGATCGAATTACCCGATGACGAGGTTGCCGACATCGTCGCGTTCCTCCATGCACTCACCGGCAAAATGCCCGCGCATTTCATGACCGTCCCGGTCATTCCAATCGGTGGCGGTGAAGGCGATTTTGGGCCCAACCTGACTCCATCGACGAAGGAGTAGGTCGCGCGCCACGTGCGATCAGCCGGCTGGACGCTTTAGGGCTTGTTGAGAATTAGGATTCCCATGGTGTTGTATTTGTGATTCAAGCTTCCTTTTGGGGGCTTTGATGACGCGTACAGTACTTTCAGACGATCAATGGGCCAAGATGGAGCCGCATTGCTTAGGCAAGCGGACTGATCCGGGCCGCAGTGGTGATAACAACCGGTTGTTTGTCGAAGGGGTTTTGTGGAAGGCGCGGACGGGCAGTCCTTGGCGCGATCTTCCTGAAGAATTCGGCAAGTGGAACACGGTATTCAAGCGGTTTGACGATTGGTCGAAGGCGGGCGTTTTCGAACGTCTCTTTGCCGCGGTCTCGGATGACCCTGATATGGAATATGCCATGATCGACGCCACCATTGTTCCGGTCCACCGCCACGGACACGGCGCAAAAGGGGGACTCAAAATCAAGCCATCGGCAAGTCGAAGGGAGGCTGGACCACCAAAATCCTTGCGCTGACGGATGGCTTGGGAAATCTCGTACGCTTTGTCCTGCTGGCGGGAAACCGTTACGATACGGTCGGTGTTGCGCCGCTAATCGAAGACATCGAATTCGACGCAGTGCTGGCCGATAAAGCATTCGATTCCAACTGGATCATCGAAGAGATGAATGAACGCGGGGCGCAGATCGTCATTTCGCAACGCCCCCAGAGGTTGGCCCCTCTCAAGATTGATCTGGAGATCTACAAGTGGCGCCACCTGATCGAAAACTTCTTTGCGAAGCTCAAGGAATTCAAAGCGGTCGCCATGCGTTGCGAAAAGACAGATCGTAACTTTTGTTCCATGATTCACGCATGCGCCGCGGTCATCAATTCTCGATGAATCTCAACAAGCCCTAGTTTGAGCCCCAGCCGGCGCGGCTCGCGCGCTTTTCCAAATATTGCTGGTGATAGTCCTCGGCAGGATAGAAATCACCAACCGGCGCAATCGCCGTGACTATCGGACGGCCAAATCGACCGGACTTGTCGGCGGCGTCCTTTGACGTGGTCGCTGCCCGCGCTTGCGCATCGTCGTGGGTGAGAATTATGGAGCGATATTGGGTGCCCATGTCCGGGCCCTGGCGGTTCAATGTGGTCGGGTCGTGGACGGCCCAAAACACATCCAACAATTGCTCAAAAGTCACACGCGAGGGATCGAACTCCAACTGCACGACTTCGGCATGCCCAGTATCACCCGTACACACATCCTCATATGTTGGGTTGACCATCGTGCCACCGGCATAGCCGACGACAGTGGCAGTGACGCCATCGACTTGGCGGAATGCGGCTTCAACGCCCCAAAAACATCCCGCTCCGAATGTGGCTTTTGCCATTCTTGGCCTCCAATTGCCATGTGCTTAGCCATGTGGGCTCGACGCACGAACATTAAAGGGGCAGTCTTGCGCCGAAACCAGCTGTTGCAAGACTACCACAATAATTCGAAGGGTTTTGTGGTAATCATGCAACGAAAAGGCCCACATCGTGGTCTTGATGCGGGCCCGTTTCGTCACTGAGTTTTTCAGGTGGCGTCAGGTGATATGCGCCCCTTTGGTCTCCACGAACACGGCATAAAGAGATTGGCTGCCGGTCATGAACAGGCGGTTTCGTTTGGTGCCACCGAAGCAGACATTCGAACAGATTTCCGGCAAACGAATTTGACCGATTCGATCGCCGTTGGGCGCGAAGATGTGAACGCCGTCATAGCCGTCGCCGACCCAGCCGGCGCTGGCCCACACATTGCCATCTTCATCGCAGCGAATGCCATCCGCAAAGCCGCCTTTGCCGTCAAGTTCCATGCTGGCAAAGGTCGACGGGTTGCTTAGCGTTGCGCCGTCGACGTCGTAGCCCCAAATGATTTTTTGGGCGTCCGGATAGTGAGACGCGCCAGTGTCGGCCACGTATAGCCGCTTGTAATCGTTCGAGAAACAGAGGCCATTCGGTTTGAACGGCTGGTCGGCCACCTTGGTGATCGCGCCGGACTGGGCGTCGATCCGATAGACGGCCTCTTTCTGGAACGGTTGCGGCGAACCCGTGTTAAACCGATTGCCTTCGTAGTTCATAAGGCTGCCGTAACCGGGATCGGTAAACCAAATCGAGCCGTCGTCGGGATGGACCACGGCATCATTTGGTGCGTTAAATTCCTTGCCGTCGAAGGAATCCGCCAACACGGTTTGGGTGCCGTCATATTCATATCGCACGACCCGGCGATTGCCGTGTTCGCACGCAATTTGGCGGCCGCTGAAGTCAAACGTATTGCCGTTACTGTTGCCAGACGGATAGCGGAACTGACGCGACACGTGGCCGTCTTCTTCAATCCAGCGCAACTGTTCGTTGCTTGGGATATCGCTCCACAACAGATAACGGCCGACCCCATTCCATGCCGGACCCTCGGCCCAAAACGTGCCCCTATAGAGACGCAAGATCGGAGTATTGCCGAGTTTGTATTTGAACCGTGGATCCAGGCCAACGACGTCTGGTTCCGGATACCGGACCGGCTCTGCGTCTGGACCAAAGTTACGCGCAAACGCATCCGGCGCCATCGCCGTAACCGCGGCGAGCGCCGTCGCGACGCCAAAAAAGTCGCGGCGGTTCATGGACCGTTTTTCGCGATCGGCGTCCGTTACCGGCTTGGCCAGATCGATGAATTTATGCTCCTGAACTCTTCGCATGAGTTTCCCCTCTCGGAGCTCGCATGCTCCTCCCTAGTGTGAGTGTGCGTCCGGTGAAGCCGGCGCAGACACATTCTGCCTCGGCTGCGACACATTTTCGAGCCCCAAAGGCGCCTAGACCGTTGGACCCATAAATTCTCGGCAACACTGACTGTGTCGGCAGCCCGCGACGTTGGCGCACTGTGCCAATTGTCAGGTCCGGGTCAAAGTGCGTTAGAATGCCGAACCATAAGGGGAGGAACGCATGCCAAACATCTTATCCGAGGCGCGGGTCGCGGCCTATCGGCGCGACGGGTATGTATTCCCGATACCGGTCATGTCGGTGGATGACGCCCTGACCTGCCGGCGCAAGCTGGAATCGATCGAGACTCCAGATGGTGGTTTGCCAGGCGCCGGCAATGTCAAGCCGCATCTGCTCTATACTTTTTTGGCAGATTTGGTGCGTGCGCCGACGGTGCTGGATGCGGTGGAAGACATCATCGGCCCGAACATTTTGTGCTGGGCATCGGGCTTTTTCACCAAGGAATGTGGCAGCAACGGTTTCGTGTCATGGCACCAGGACTCGACCTATTGGGGGCTCAGCGACCCCGATGTCGTGACGGCGTGGATCGCCCTAAGTCCGTCGACGCCCGAGTCCGGTTGTATGCGCGTGATGCCTGGTACGCATGCCCAAGACCAGATCGCGCACATCGATACCCATGCGACGACAAACATGCTTTCGCGCGGTCAAGAAATCGCAGTCGACGTGGATGAATCGCAAGCTATCGATATTGTGCTCGCGCCCGGCGAGATGTCGTTGCATCACGTGCGTCTTTATCATGGCTCGCAGATTAACCGGTCGGCCGATCGACGCATCGGTTACGCGGTGCGATACATCCCGCCCCACATACGCCAAATCAATGGACCGGCGGATTCGGCAACTCTGGTGCGCGGCGTCGATCGGTATAACAATTTCGAACACGAGCCGCGGCCGCCATCGGATATGCACGCCGATGCGGTGGCTTGGCATAGGCGCGCCGTCGATTTGCACGGACAGCTCCTGTTCCAAGACAGCGCGCAGCGACCTCAACGTTACCAATAGTGGCGATTGGCGCCGCAAACTGAATTTGGAGGAGCCCCGATGACACGACCAGCGCGCCCATGTCTTGTGCTTGCCGTCGGTTGGCTGTTGGCGGCCTTGGCGCCGGTGACGAGCGCCTGGGCACAAGCCGACCATCAATGGAAAATGCAATCGCTTTGGCAAGCCGGGTCGATCAACCAGACCGTGTTCGAGGATTTCTGTACACGGGTCGGCGAGATCACTGGCGGCCGTTTGATCATAGAACCTCTGCCGGTGGGGACGATCGTAGCCTACAACGAGACACTCGATGCGGTCGCAGCGGGCATCCTTGATGCGCAACATGGCGGATCGGGCTATTTCGCCGGCAAGGATCCGGCTTTCGCGATTTTGGGCGACCTGAACGGCGGCTATGAGGACGTGCGTCAGCTGCAGATGTGGTTTGAATATGGCGGTGGTAAGGAGCTGGCCCGCGAGCTGTTTGCGCAATACGGCCTGTACTATGTTGGCGGTGTGTCGTGGGGCGCGGAATCGATTCCATCGAAGTTGCCCATCCGTTCGATCACCGATTTCAAGGGTGTCAAGATTCGTGCACCGGAAGGTATGAGCCAAGAGATCTTCGAGCTCATCGGCGCGTCGCCGGTCAACATTCCCGGTAGCGAGGTTTACACGGCTCTGGATCGCGGTGTGATCGATGCCGCCGACTGGGGGACGCTGGGCATGAACGACGACCTTGGCTATCACGAGATCGCGCCATACCCCCTCTATCCGGGTTTTCATTCGGCGCCGATGGCCGACGTTGCCGTCAACATGGCCAGATGGGAGGCGTTGCCCGATGACCTCAAGGCCTTATTGGAACTGGCGGTGCGTGATTTTTCGCGCGACATGGTCGAGCAGATCAGGCTGCAAGATTCAACCGTTGCCGCCAGCGCCGTTGCCAATGGTGTCGAACTGATCAATTGGTCGTCTGAGGATCGACGCGCGTTTCGAGAAATCGCGGCAGGGGTCTGGGCGGAATATGCGGCGCGAAGTCCCATGGCCCAACGCATTTATGAGTCCCACATGGCGTTTTTGAGGCGACTCGGATTGTTGGACTGAACGGCGCCGTGGCATGACGGCATTGCGGGTTGGTGGGAGGCGGATCATGAGCCGAGGACACGTAACGTGTGGCACAACGGTTTTGGCATTGATCTCTGCAATGCTATGTGCCGTTCCAGTTCGGGCCGCGGACCATAGCTGGACTTTTCAAGCCGCGACCTCGGCGGGTGAAATTGCCTTTGAGATTATGGAGGATTTCACCGAGTCGATTGGCCCGCTTACGAACGGTCGCGTCGAAGTTCGGTTGATGCCGGTGGGCGCGATCGTCCAGTATAGTGAGACCCTTGACGCGGTCGCCGCCGGCGTGCTGGATGGCCATGTCACGGCATCGGTGTATTTTTCTGGCAAAGATCCAGCCTTCGCCTTGCTTGGCGATTTGATTGGAGCTTACAACCACCCGAACGAAATGCTGCTGTTTTTGCATCGCGGTAGCGGCGATGCCTTGTTACGGCAACTGTATGGGCAATATGGTTTGCACTATATCGGCGGCGCGACCACAGGTAAGGAGGCGTTTGTCTCGACGATCCCGATCCGCGGCGTCGCCGATTTCGCCGGCGTCAAAGTACGCGCGCCAGAGGGCATGGCCCAGGACATCTTCGAGGAAATCGGCGCGGCGCCTGTGAACCTGCCGGCGGCGGAAGTCTTTACCGCGGTCGAGCGCGGCGTCGTTGACGCCGCTGACTGGGCGACATTTTCCATGAATCATCAACTCGGCTTTCATAAGATCGCCCGCTATCCGATCTACCCAGGCATTCATTCGATGCCTGTTATCGATGTCTCCGTCAACCAATCACGTTGGGCGGCGTTGACACCGGATTTGCAGGCGATCCTAGCCGTGGCCGTACGGGATTTCGCGCGCGACATTGTCCAACGGCTGGAATTGCAGGATGTAAGCGATGTCGCGGACGCCCAGGCCGACGGCGCTGAGGTGATCGATTGGTCGGACCAGGAACGGCAGAAGCTGCGTGACGTCGCGGTCGGCGTGTGGGCCGACTGGTCCGCGCGCAGTGACCTGGCCAAGGATGCTTATGACGCGCAGACGTCATTTCTGAAGCGGATTGGTCTGATCAGTGGTCCGTGAGCGGCCGCAGCGCAGATGCGCGATTGACCTGCGGAGCACGCCTTGATCGGCCGTGTCTGCAAATGGGTCGGTGAGACTTGCAGCTACATTTTCTTTATTTGTATGCTGATAATTGCCTACGAAGTAGTCATGCGTTACGTGTTGAACGCGCCGACGGTTTGGGCGCACGACTTGATCACGGCGTTGTGCGCGGTCGGCTTTCTCATTAGCGGTGTCTACACGCTTTATCGGCGCGCGCACATTCGCATTTCGATCATCTATGAGAAGTTGCCAAGACGCGTGCAGCGTTGGCTCGATGTTTTCAACGGCGTCATCACGCTGACATTTCTAGGCTTGCTCGGCTACCAGTCGACGTTTAGTGCGGCCAAATCGATCCGCATCATGGAAACCGCCGGTACGGCGTCGCAATTGCCGCTGCCGCCGATCATCAAGACGGCCATGGTGGTCGCGTGTGTGCTGATGTTTGCGTTGGCGTTGGTGCATACCTGGCGGGCGCTGCAGGCTCTGCGCGGCCACGAGCCGTTGTAGGCTGTCAACGGGCCATGGGCATCGAACTGATCACGCTGTTGATGGTTGGCGCGATCGCCTTGTTGTTGGCGATGGGGCTGCCGCTGGCGTTTGTCACCGGTTTTGTCGCGCTCGCCTTCGCCATCGGCAATTTTGGCATGCCGGGCTTGTTCTTGATCGAAAGCCGAATCTTCAGCTTTGTTCGCGAATTTGTGCTGGTCGCGGTGCCGATGTTCATCTTGATGGCGTCTGTCTTGGAACGTTCGGGCGTCGCTCGTGATCTATATCGGGCCATGCATATCTGGTCGGGCGGGCTGCGCGGCGGTTTGGCCATCCAAACCATGATTGTCGCCGTTCTGATGGCCGCCATGACCGGGATCATCGGCGGTGAGATCATCCTGCTTGGCCTGGTCGCGCTGCCGCAGATGCTCCGTCTGCAATACGATCGTAGCTTGGCGATCGGTACGATTTGCGCCGGTGGCTCATTGGGCACCATGATCCCGCCCAGCATCGTACTGATCATTTATGGTCTGACCGCCGGCGTCGACATCGGGGCGCTGTTTGTGGCGACCATTGTTCCGGGCGTCCTATTGGCAAGCATTTACATCGGCTACATCATCATCCGCTGTCAGCTCAATCCCGCGTTGGGGCCACCGGCGCCGCCAGAGGAACGCAATTTGCCGCGCGCGGAGAAATTCAAACTGATTGGCGGCTTGGTCTTACCGTTGGCCGTTGCGGCAGGCGTTCTGGGGTCGATCTATCTGGGTATTGCATCGGTCAGCGAGGCGGCGGGCATGGGCGCCGTGGGCGCGATCTTGTCGGCGGCCGTCCGCCGCGAGTTGACGTGGCCCATGCTGCGTGACGCGCTGTATCAGACCATGAATACCTGTGGCATGCTGCTTTGGATCACATTTGGCGCGACTGCCTTGATCGGAGTCTACAACCTACTGGGCGGCAATGTTTTCGTTAAGGATCTGATTACGGGTCTGCCGCTTGGACCGCTCGGCATTGTGGTTGTCATGATGGCGATTCTGATCGTGCTTGGCCTGTTCATGGATTGGATCGGCATCTGCCTATTAACCATGCCGATCTTTGTGCCGGTAATCGTGGCGCTTGGCTACGACCCCATTTGGTTTGGCATTCTTTTTTGTATGAATATGCAAATCAGCTACTTAACGCCGCCGTTCGGTCCCGCGGCGTTCTACTTACGGGGCGTTGCGCCCGACGGCATTGAGCTAGGTGATATTTTTCGCGCCATGTGGCCTTTTATCGGCTTGCAGGCCATAGGCTTGGCGCTGGTGCTGTTTTTCCCGGCCTTGGCGCTTTGGCTGCCGTCACTCATCCGTTAGCCACGTCTTTTCGCGCATTCTTTTTTGTTCGGCGTCGCGATCGACCCTAGATCTATTTAAGCACCGCCATCTTGGCAAACCGTAGCCGCACGAACGCGCCGCGTCGGGATTCAAAGATAGATATTGCCGCGACATGGAACAAAGCGACAATACATCCCTCTCTCCGTGCCACGCCTCGCCGCCAGTCGCGTTACCGCGGGCGGCTCCGGGCGCCGCGCAAGCTTTCGAAACCGCGCATCCTGGCGTCGAGTCTTTGGACGCGATTATTCCCGACCTTTGCGGCGTGTTTCGGGGCAAACGTCTGCCCTGGCGCGATGCCGCAAAACTCTGTGCAGGCGGCATGCCGGTCCCGGCATCATGCTACCTGCTCGACGCGGTCGGCGCCAATACGGATGCGGTCGGCAGCGGTTTCACGGATGGCGACCCAGACGTGACCGCGTGGCCAGTGGCGGGTGGATTTGCGTTGGTGCCGTGGCGCCGGCGCGCAACCGCGCAGATATTGATGTCGACTTGCGAGGGCGACGGGCGACCATGCAGGTATGATCCGCGCGCCGTATTGGCTCAAGTGGTTGGCGCTTTCGATGCCATCGGGCTTAAACCGGTTGTCGCATTCGAGCTTGAATTCTACCTGCTCGACCGATCGCGCGATGCCAAGGGGCGGCCGCGACCGTTCATCGATGCCGACGGGCGTCGACCCAGCCAGGTCCAGGTTCTAAGCATGGCGGACGTGGATCGGGCGTCGCATTTTCTCGACGACGTTGTCGCCGCGTGTCGGGTGCAAGGGATCCCGGCCGGCGGCATTTCCGCCGAATACGCCCCCGGGCAGTTTGAGATCAACCTGGCGCACGGTGCTTCGCCGGTCGTTGCAGCCGACCAAGCCGCATTGTTTCGGCGGTTGGTCCAAGGTGTTGCGCGCAAGCATGAACTTGACGCCAGCTTCATGGCCAAACCATTTATCGACCGGGCTGGAAACGGCATGCATTTACATTTGAGCCTGGTCGACGCCGACAATCGTAACATTTTCGCCGATAAGGATCCCTTTGGCGCGCCGGCTTTGCGCCACGCGATCGGTGGTCTGCAGGCGGTTGCTGCCGAATCGATGGCGATATTCGCGCCAAACGTGAATTCTTTTAGACGATATCGCGAGAATTTTTATACGCCCGTGAACATGTCGTGGGGCGCAAACAATCGATCGGTGAGCCTGCGCATACCGAGCGGCGATGCGTCGAGCCGACGAATCGAGCACCGCTTTGCCGGTGCTGACGCGAACCCCTACCTTGTGCTCGCGGCCGTGCTCGCCGGCGTGCACCACGGTGTGCAAGCACATTGCGATCCAGGCGCGCCGGCCGACGGCAATGCCAGTGTCAAGGCGGATCCCACGCTACCGCGGACCTGGCAGACCGCCCTTGACTCCATGACCCGCGGAACCGTTCTGCGGCACTATTTGGGCGCGGACTATCTGCGCGCGTTTGGCGAAGCCAAACAGACGGAATTGGATCGGTTCTTCGAATATATCGGCGACCGGGAGTATCGCTGGTACCTGCTTCCGTGATGATGTTCCGCTTTCGTTACGAATCGCACTGTGACAAGCGTGGGTGGGGCCGTGTATCAACCATCACAGATGGTCCACAAAGTGGCCATCTGAGAGACAACTTTGTGACCGACTGGATATGCGGATGACATGTGCCCTATATAATTGTTTGAAATATCGGCATTTTGCCTTGGCTGCTTGTGCCCAGCTTGATCCTTTGCGTGACGGATCACGGAACACACCAGAATGTTCGGCTGATTGGCTGCCGCGCTTGTGTTAGGGGGAGTTTGAATCGTCGGCGTCATCAACCCATGAGGCGCCAAATTTGTGAGCCTTTCGGGGAGGGATTTATCTTGGCTCGCTATTTATCTTCCTTGCTTGTATCCACCGGCTTGCTGGTCGCGGGTTTCACAGCACCAGCGCACTCCGTATGCACCGACAGTGCCGAAGACGTCGCGGTGCAGGTTCGCGCGTTGCAGACGCGCTTAATGGTGGCGGCGCTTGCGTGCCGCGCCCAACTCAATCCAGAATATCCAGTTTACTACAATTCGTTCGTTCGCAAGTTCGGCTCGGAACTTGCCCAACACGCGCATGTCTTGCGCGCACATTTTGAACGCGAACATGGCCGCTCAGGCGACGCTCAAATGGACGCGTTCATCACGCGGATCGCAAATGGCGTTTCGCAAGACAGCATGTCCGACGGAAATTTCTGTCGTGCGTCCAAGCCGTTGTTTCAACGCGTGCTGGGCGCGCAGCCGGGCGAACTTGGTGATTTCGCCGCCGCGATTGCACCCAGCCCAAGCGCCAGGCCGAGTTGCGCGGTCGTTGCGGGCGGTGGCGGCTGACCGGCACGATATCGCACGTTGATCTTGATGGGTGAGGCGGCGTCAAAGCCAATCACCTGACAAAGTGAGACCCCCGCCATGGCAGGCCCCGCCAGGCGGGGGTCTAATTTTGTGCTCTGGCTCCGTGGAACCGGCACGCCCTTAAACCGCGCCGCCCCTAGACTTCGCCGAGGGGCGGCCGCCCGGCTCCGGCCCCTTACGGCTGGAGCACGATCTCGGCGCGGCGGTTTTGCGGTTCGCGCACACCGTCCGGCGTCGGTACTAATGGATCTTCTTCGCCACGCCCGTCGACCGCGATAATCGTGGTGTCGACGCCCTGCGTCGCCAGCACCGCGCGCGCGGCCTCCGCACGCCGCAGCGACAGGGCGAGATTGTAGGCGTTCGGGCCAGATCGGTCGGCGTGACCCGTGATCGTGACGCGGGAGACGCCAAACTCCGCCGCGGTCGCAGCCGCGCTTTCTAGAATTGACTGAGCTTCGACGGTGATTTCGGATTTATCCCAGTCAAAAAAGACCAAATAGGTTCTCTGCACTTCGGGCGCCTGTGCGGGTGCGGCCGGTGGCGGCATCGCGGCCGGCGGCGCCTCCGTGGTCGCCTCGGGCCGATCGAGCGCGGTCTCGACGTTGGTGATGGCCGTCAGATAGCCGGTTCGGCAAAAGGCAATGTCTTCAGGTTGATAGTTCTCCGACTGCTCATGAATCCAGCAATCGAACATCACTTGGGCTCGCGCCATGGACGACGGCATGACCTTGGCGCCACCGCGTTCCAGCGCGCGGACGATGCGGGCGCGAGCGTCTGTTAACTCATCGACATGCTCAGCCGGCAGATCCCAATCTTCAATTCGTTCCGGGTCGACGATCTCGCCGCCGCCGGTCAGATTTGCCTTGTTGCCAAACAGCTTTGAGTCTGACCAGTCATCTTCGGCACCTTCGCGCCGCGACAACTCGACATAGTCGAAATGCAGATGGCGTATGAACTTCTCCCACCCGCTGTCGACCAGATCCCAACGCTCGGTATCCGTATAGTTGGACGAAGCACACGCGCCCAGCACCGTACAACTCGCCATCACGACCCAAAGCGCAAGCGACTTCATATGTGAGATCCCCCGATCAATGCGATGACTCGAGCCTGTGGCGCCGTTCATCCAGTTTCGCGCGCATGCGACGATCCTTAGTAACGGACACGCGACACTGGCCCACGTCGAGCCATTAATCGCCAGATATCAGACGAACATAAGCGATTCAACCACGTATGTAAGATTGCGCGGCAAACAAACACGAAACAGCCGACAAGCGTTTCTCTTCGGCAACAGGGCCACCCCAACGTTCGCCGGCAAAAATGCCCCAACATCTCAAGTCTGCGGCCGCCCGCCACGGCGGACCGGTTGTAGAAATATCAAGTCGTTCTATCCGCGCCGTCCCTCCGCGCGAAGCAGGTGACACACGATCACGGCTTTTGGATCCATTGGCCGGCTGCGTTCTGGACCCAATCGCCCGAACCGGCGCGTTCGCGCAATCTCGCGCCGGCGACGGCTTCGACCTCCGCCATCGAGCGGCCGGTATCGCCCGCTGTTTTTTCGTAGGCGCTGCGCCGCTGCGCATTGAGGCTTTCCACAGCCGCTTTGAGATCACTGTCGCCGGCGCCGTCCACGAGCCCCAAATAGCCGTGGATTGTTTCGCCCACCGCGCCCGTATTCTTGAGATCTCGGGCGGATTGGGCCCACACGTCGCCGCCATCAACCGCCAGCCAGGCTACAACAATAAGCGCGCACAGCCGCACCGCGCGGCACGCATAGATCGCAACCGTCATAGATATCCATCCTCGCGCTTGGGTGCGGCTTCGGGCACCCACATGATCGATGGTACCATTCGACCTCATTCAAAAAAGGTCAGGATTCTCTTCGAACGTCTGTTCCAGCTCACGTTCAATTTGGACCCGGACCTCTTGCTCAATCTTGATATTCAGATTTATGACGATCGGCTTGTCGGGGGCCTCGACTTTGACCGTCGGCGTACAGCCGGCGGCAACCGTAGCCGCCGAAATCAAACAAACGACATGCACGAGCCGCACCATTCCCATGTCTACGATCCTGTCACCGCGTGGTCCAACTCATGGCGCATCGCCCGCCGGTGCCAATTGTCGCGCCACCTCTTCGGGAATCTCGTAGTAGGCCTCATAGGTTTCTCGCAGAATCTGCTCTAGCTTGCCAGTAATGCTCAAATTCAGCTCGAACTCACTGCCGCCATACACCGCCGGGTTGGCGCCGCGTATGCGAAACCGCAAGTCCGTTTGGCCGTCGCCGCGGCCGGTCAGGTCGACGCGCAGACGGCTATAGGCGAAATCGTCCAAGGCATCCAGCAGCAACTTAACGCCGGGGCCTCCGGCCAGCAACGCCGACTCAAGGTTTTCGGGACGATAGGTCAAAGTGCCGCCATCAAACGTCGATTCAAGCCATCCTTCGGTGATGACGAACGCGCCATCCCGCATCACAACCGGAATCCGCCCATTGAGCCGTCCAGTGGCTTCGAGATTGGCACGTTCGGGTGTTAGTTCAAGCAGCTGGTCGAGCTCAATGCCGTCAATGTCCAGATTAAGGAGTAACGCACCGGTATCGGGCAGATGCGACGAGGCCACCCGGACGCTGCCGCCAGCCCATTGAAATACCGCATTTTCCAACAGTGGCTGGCCATCCCGATCAAGGCGCACAGACAACAATCCATCGGTCAGTGGCAGACCCAGATCAATGCCACGGATGGCGACGAGTTGTCCCGGCGGGGTCGATGGTGGCAGAAGTGCGTCGAAGGTAATGACGCTGTTGACGCCAAGCATTTCAATGCCGTCCCAGCTGGTGCTGAAATCGGAGACGGTCAGGTCAAGTGCGCTTGCCAAGCGGCCGTCCGACCAAGTGATCGGACCCGCCATGCGGAATTGCCCTTGAGTGGGCCCCAAACGATTGGCGAGCAATGGCAATAGACGGGTCGGTTGTAGGCCATCCTCCAAGAAAATGATCGGATAGAGCTGCAAATTGCCACTGCCCTGGTCGCGTGCGGTGTCGTGTCTGCCATCGAACGCGATCACCAAATTGCCGCCGGGCTCGGTGATATTGGCCAGAAGTGTGATTGTTGAGCCGGAGGTGGCAATTTCGACATTTCCCTGCAATGGCGTAATGGCGGGGCGGGGTACGGCGTGCCGCAGGCTCGGCATTTCAAGCGAAAGTTTCGTTTGCCCGGTATGATCGGCATTGAACGCAACGGCAAGTGATTCAGCGATCAGGCCGATCGACCCATCGGACGACGCCGTCTCGTCCCGTTTTTTTGCGTCAATCGCAACCCGGCCGCCGTCGCCCGCAAGTTCCGCGCTGAATTTGTGGCCGTCGTGACGCAAGACGCCCGCCGCCGTGAGTTTCAGGGGCGGCGTTGTCACGGTGGCTTGTAGTGTCGCGTTGCCATCCGTGCGATCGATATCGACTGTGCTCGGCTGCAGCTGCAGTTGCGCGCGCCATCGTACGGGACCACTGTCCAGACCGGAAATTTCGACAAGAGGCGCCGTTTCGCGTTGATCAAACGCAAGCGTTACCGGCGTGAAATCAAGGGTTGGCGCGGTGCCGACACGCAATCCGTCAAGTCTTAGAAGCTGTGTACCGCGAAGTTGCGTGTGCAGGTTGGCACCGTCGTAGGTGAAATCGGCGTTTACGGTCATCGTGCTGCCGGTCATAGAGACCGCCTCAGGCAAGGCGGGCGTTCCGCGCGTCGTGAAACGCAGATTGCCGACATAGACGCCGTCGGCGGCGGACAATGTGACATGGCCGTCGCGCAAAGATACGCCGTCGGTGAGTGGTACAGCCGCGACAGCGGTCAGGTCTGCTTTCTTGATGGCCCGCAGTGTGACTTGACCGCCCTTGATCCTGCCGACGACCTCCATGCCCCGCGCGAATAGGTCCACGGCGACGCCGTTGTCACCACCAATCACGAGCATACCGCTGCCGGACAAATGCGCGCGCGTGTGCCCAGATGGGTCCACCGATACGACCGACGGGATCTCGGGGTCGGACTCAATGCTCGATTCAACGCCATTCAACAGCAGGCGACCTAAGGGCGAAGCGCGCGGCATGCCCACAATCTCTGGCGCAACGGATGCGGCGCGGGCGTCAATTTTGGCATCCAAAATGGCCAATGCACCGTTTGTCGTTTCAACCATGGCGGTGGCATCAATACCAGCGTTATCAATGACACCCGGCACCGTGACGCCCGGGATCGTCACGGCAACGCGCAGCTGGGTGTCGGCGGCGCGAAACCAGTCACCGGCGACCACGGCATCGCGGGCCCGCTTGGTGCCAAGCATGGTTCCGGCCACCGAGAAATCCAATCGCGGACCGATCTGAGACAACTGCAAGGCCGTCGGCAAATACGCCTCGGCAGCGAGACTTGACGGGACGCGCATGTGACCGCGCAGTTCAAACTGCGGCGCGTCACTGCTTATGTTTGCAAAATCACCGGCGACGACAGCTTCAAATGCTTGATCGGTAGACTCGGCGTTGACGGCGACGTTTATCGTGTCGTCGGCAAATGCAAAACTGATCGTGGCCGGCAGGGGGCCGAACGGAAGGTCGATCCCGGCGGTGCGCAGCAAGCCTTCGCCTTGGTAAAGAGCGCGTTCATTGACCTGAAACGCCACCTGACCGGAAATGCCATGGCCGGTGAACCAGTCCGCGCGCAGCCAAGCATCCGAGATTTCAGCGAACAGATCAAAGGATTGGGCGATGATCGATCCATCGAATTCGACGGCGACCCGCGCGGCGCCGAACGGTGTGGTCAAGGAAACGTCAGCGTGGCCGCTCACCGCACCGACATCGCTGAGTGCGGCGGTTGCGTTGATGGGCATCGACACTTCGCCTTGGTCCGTTCCCAATACTATCAATGCGTCGCGCAACTCCACCGCGCGCACCGGCGGTACGAAGCCATGGCTCGTCGTACCGGCGGGCCGTTCGATTTGCACAAGTGTGCGCGGGTCGGGCACGGGCGCGCCATCAACGATACGGCCATGCCAGCGCACGCCCACCAACACCAGCCGATCGAACAGCAGTTTTGATTCGAGGCCCTCGCGCAAGATCGGCAGGGCTTTGTAATGCAGACTGGCTTGCCGTGCCGTCACGGCGCCGTCGCCCAGGGCGATGTTTTCCAGCAGCATGCTGCTGGCGCCAACAAAGCTCACGTCGAAGGAGATTCCCGAGACCTTATTCGCGGCCAGCCAGCGCTTGGCAGCGGTCTCGGCGAGCTGCGGACCGATGACGATCCACACACTCGCGGCCAACAGGCCGATCGGAATGACGCCGTAGAACAAGAGGTGACGCAGCCAGCGGGCAATCGATCGAACAAACATGAAGGCCGTCACGTTCGACTCACGGACGCACGCCTATGGTGAGGTCTGCACAAACGGGTTGTCAAAACAAACTTTCGTTGGTGTTAAAACCATGTCGTGCCGCGCAGTTCGACACAATTTTAATCGTATGGCAATGATATCGAGTCGACTGCCACTCGGGTGGGCGCTGGCGTAGGCCACGTTCACTGCAATTGGATCCGGCCCTAGGCCGCGAATTCATTGTGACTCAAGCGCAGCGGCAGTCTTCGGACGCCGCGCAGCACCAGTGAATCATCCCATTCTAGTACATCGCTGGCATGCGCGATATTGGGACATCGCGCAAGCAGAGCTGTCAGAGCCTCGTGTCCTTCGACACGCGCCAACTGGGCACCGATACAGAAGTGGAGCCCATAACCGAATGCAAGATGGCGATTGGGATTGCGCGTGATATCGAAACGATCAGGATCCGAAAAATGCGCAGGGTCACGATTGGCACCGATGAACATCAAAAAAATTCGGTCGCCCGCGCGAATTCCTTTTCCACCAATCACCATGTCTTCGGACGCGATGCGCACGGCCGATTGCGCGGGGCTCTCGAAACGCAGCATTTCCTCGATCGCGGACGGCATCAGTTCGGGATCGGCACGCAACAAGGCCAATTGATCCGGATGTGCGAGCAGCGCGATTATGCCGTTGGCGATCAAGTTGGTGGTTGTTTCATGGCCAGCAAACAAGATGAACACGCAATTCGCCACCAGCTCGTCGTTGCTGAGGCCGCGGCCATCGTGGTCGTGATTCGATGTGGCGATCAAAGTATCAATCAGGGTGCCCTGCGCGTTGCTCTTGCGCCGTTGTGCCACGAGTTCGCGAAAATATGCCGTGATTTCTGTTAGTGCCTCGGCGCCACGACGATAGCGATCCGATGTTAACCGGGCGCTGCCGACGACCGTGGCCACGTCGTCCGACCATCGCCGGAAGCGGTCCATATTATTCGTTGGCACACCAAGGATATGCGCGATGACCCGAGCCGGTAACGGATACGCGAAGTCCTGAATCAAATCGATGTCATTCCGGCCGGCAAGCCCATCAAGCAGTTCGTCGACGATCGCCCGAATATGAAACCGCAATGCCTCAATAGCGCGGGGGGTGAAGGCGTCGACCATCAACCGTCTCAGGCGCGTGTGATCCGGCGGATCCTTGAAAACCGTCCATAGTTTGAGCTGTGCGGCCATGTCCAGAACGTCTTTGCGGTTTTCGCCCGCCCAGACGTCGCTGGCGACATGTTCCGCAAATGGTGTCAGTCGATCCGCCGAGAAGCGACGGTCGATCTGCGCCGCTTTGACATCGTCATAGCGGGTTAGCACCCAACCGCCCAATGCATCGGACCAATGAACTGGATCGTCGTCACGCAGCGTGTGCAGCGTTGGATGCGGGTTGGCGATGAACTCGGTGGCGTTTGGATTGAACATGAACAGCCCAACTTGTCGGATCAGCCGCGTGTCGACGCCACAGTACCCCGAAACAGCTTGTGGAAAAAGACGCTGCATAAAGGGGATAAAATCGGCTCTTGCGGGTCGATTTTGAGACCAAGCGGCCGCCCGTGTGACAGCCGTGTGAGAAGGATGTGACAAGGCGCACAAATCCAGCACGAATCGTTGTTTTCCATGGGGATTCCGGCAAATGTTTCGATGTTGGTGCGCACCGGGCGTGTCCCGCAGCGGGGAATAAACGGGCCGAACGGCCGTCCATTGTTGTACGACCCGACGATGCGGAGAGACGATCCCCTAAACCACCAACAAAGGAAGATAACGATGAAGATGAGTACGGACACACCCTATCGGAAGGCCCTTTTGACGAGCACAGTCGCCGCCACGTTCGCCGGAGTGCTCGCCCTGTCGGGCGCGGGCTTCGCGCAAACCGCCGAGGAATGTGCGCTAAAGGTCCAGGATGTTCAGGGGCAGCTTGAGCAGCAGCCCGAAGACGCTGCGCTGCAGGGCGAGGTCGACAAAGCCGCGGCATTGTGTGGTGAGGGCCGTATCGACGAAGCCGACCAGATTCTCATGGAAGTGGTCGAGCGCATGGCCGACACAGTGACGCAGTAAGACAGGGCAGCGTTAGACACACTGGTCGACGTTATGCCCGCCGCGACCGAAGCGGCCCGGTCAGGGCGTTCGGTTGCCAGATGGGGTCGGGATCGGCGCACGCGCCATCCCGACCCGACAACCACTGAAAGGACGGAAGCATGAATGCGAGTAGCCTATCAATCATCGTGGCAATGGGCGTGGCGTTGGGATTAGCTGCGTGTGATCAGGGGGGGACTCCTGAAGGAACCGCCGGCGATTCAACCGAGACATCGGCGGCTGCCCCGGCGCCAGTGCAAGACAGCGTTGGGGCTGCAGATGAATCTGCCGTTGAGGTCGCGCCTTCGACGACGATTGTTGAAGACGATTCCACTAGCCAATAGAAAAGCGGTCCGGGCAGCCGTCGGGCGTGAACCGACGGCGTGTCCCGGCGCGCCGTATCGGCTGTTGGTGGCGATTTTTCGTGCATAGCGACCGAGTTGAATTTCGTCGACAGAGATGAAATAACATTTTAATAAATCGATTGAGTGCTAAGTGGGCGGATTGGCGCTGTCTCGCGCATTGACGATCGCTACGGATAGCGCCTTGCGGCGGGTCAACCCGCCGACCGAGTTGGACGTCAGGCGGACACGTGCGCCGTCGGTGGCCAAATGAGACAGCCCGTGTGCGCGTAGCGGTCCGTGGTCCCGGCAAGGAATTGCGGTGCTGCATGCAGTCACGATCGACACCTTCCGTCCGTTCCCCCCATGGGCGGGCGATGTCAGTCCGCCGCGCCGTCTTAGAGGTGGATGATGGCGAGTTGCACGGGTTCCCCGCACCGATGAAGCAATGTGGTTTCTTCGGTGCGGGGTTTTTTGACTCATCGCGTTATTCATTTTTAAGCCAATGAATGTCACCCTATTATAGCAAATATTAGCAATCGCCTTGATATAATCCACGACACCTAGACAACGATAAAAATCAACTGGAGACAGGCAATTCGCAAGCAAGTCAGCGGTGCAGTCCGTGGTGAACGAAAAACTGCGAACACTCAAGATGGCAAATCGCACGATCGGACGGGGGGCGCGGTGATTGCGCATATTCCGGGGTTGCGCCGGTATGCGCGGGCGCTAACTGGCAATGCCGACGATGCCGAGGACTTGGTTCAAGAATGCCTTGCGCGGACATTGGCACGGGACCATTTGGTTGCCCGTGCGGCGGATGCCCGTGCATATATTTACGCTATTCTTCACAACATTCACGTTGACCATGTCACGGCTCGTCGGCAATTGGTTGAGGGGGTGTGCCTGGAGGACGTCGAGCGCACGGTTTCGTGCCCCGCCGGACAATTGGAGCGGTTGGCTGTGCGCGACCTGGAAGTAGCCATGGCGCAATTGCCGCATGATCAACGCGAGGTCGTTCTGATGGTCGGACTGAAGGGCATGAGCTATCGCGACGTGTCGCGTCAACTCGGGGCGCCGCTTGGCACGGTCATGTCACGCCTGTCGCGCGCGCGGGGAACGTTACGACGCCTGTTGGCGGGGCGCGGCGATGGCCAGGACGCAACTAGGGGCGTGGCGTCTTAAAGTAGTCGTATCGGTTGCCGGATTTGACGATTAGCTCGACACCTGCGCTTTCGCGAATAATGGTCAGGGACACGTCGATGCCCGCATCGCCCAACGCCCAGAGCTTGCGGTAAAGGTCACTCAAGCCGCTGATGTTGTGTCCGCCCACGCGCAGGATCACATCGCCTGGCTTGATGCCGGCGCGGTCTGCGGGGCCCCCAATCGTAAGGTGCGTGACTACCAACTCGGCCGGCGTCGACATGGTAAACATGCCAAGCCATGGGCGCGGTCGTCTGGGTATCCGACCTTCGCGAACGAGGTCTTGGAGCAACGGACGAAGCAGATCGATGGGCACGAACATGTTGCCCTGGGCGGATTTGCCGCCTGTATCGGCCGTCGCATCCTCGACGAACAGCGAGCCGATGCCGGCCAACCGCCCCTCCATATCCAAGAGCGCCGCGCCACTCCAATTCGGGTAAAACGGCATGGTAAATATCGCGTCGTCTATCAGATACTCCCAGTATCCGGCGAACTCACGGCGATCGCTGACCTCGGCTTGGATGGCGTTCTCGACCCCTCCGTTGCCGGCCAATACAACTTTCTGCCCGGTCTTGATCGAATCTGATGATGCCATTTGCACCGGATCGACGCCGAGGTTGGCTGTCGCCCGCGCGAGCCCAAATCCGGTTTCAAAGTCGTAGCCTACAAACGTCGCCATCGTCCAATCGCCATCCGCCATCTCGATTTCGATGGCGCGCGATTCGAGCAATAAATAGCCGATCGTGACGACCAAACCGGTTTCGTCGATCACCACCGCGCTGCCCTCGCGTTCCGTTCCCAGCAACTCGGCCGTATGGGCTTCCGAGGGGATTTCCGTGCGTAATCCGACCACGGCACTGGCGACATCTTGCAGCGGAAAGGGCACCTGCCCAGGGTCGATCGGCGTAGCTGGCACCAGGCCTGGATCGATTTGGCGCAGCAGCCGTTTCGGCTTGTGGCCGTTCATTTTGACGCTTTGCGAATTCGAATCTTGGTCTTCGTTGTTCGAGTCCATGATCGCCTTGTCCATCCGCCCGCTCGGGTCGCGCATGCGGTATTGGACGCTATCCCAGCGCGGTTATCAACCGCACTGCTCAGGGCCGTGCCATCGCCGGGGTCAAAGGCCGTTTTCGCCACAATGAGGCCGCGCCAGAATTTCGGTTCGGTCTGCTCGGCGGCGAAGGCGCCCCCACTTTGGGTGCCATGGTGATAAATCAGGAACGGCGCGGTGTCCGGCGGGTGCCGAAGGCGCAGAAGGGCACGGGACAAGAGATGACGCGCGGGCTGCGCGCCGGAGCCTTCACCAAAGGGTGTTGCCACGCTGCCGAAACGTGAAGAGAACTAAACAATAAAAAACAGCATTTTGGCGAGAAATCTTGATCCGGCGGCTTTGGCTGCGATGGAGACGCTTCCTAATGGATTATCGCGGTTTGCCGTTTTTGCCCAGGAACGACCCCGTACGCCGGTCTGACCCGGGCGCAGACCGATTCCCTTGTGATGGACGATAGCCGACGCCGATATGACGGCTATTGCAGCGTTAGGCAAATATCAGCGTGACGCAGCTCACGTTGTTCCAAAATTCCGACCGATCCGATGCGCACCGAATGAACTGGGCTGTCCAGGTTTTCATCCCAGAACTTAAGAAATCGTCGTAACTCAGGAAAACTGGGCGCGATGTCGTAGTCCTGCCAGACATAGGTCTGTAATAAGTTGGGATGATCCGGCATTCGGTAGGTAATTTCGGCGGTTGCCAGACGGTATTCCTGTCCGGGGACCTGCCTGTCATTATTGGTCAATATCGCCATGTGATCCTCGTCAGATTGTGGGCGGCACGCGGTGCCGCACATGAATGTTGTGTCTATACACGGCCGGGATCAACAAAAGGGTTATAAAAAACAATACTTTAGCAGCAAGCCCAGGAAGCTGCTAACAAGCCGTCGCAAAACCCCTTGACAGCTGCGCGATTGCCTCTTACCTGAACGCCCTGAGTTGGCACTCAATAATCATGAGTGCTAACAACGTTCTGAGACACTGATCGGTAAAAACCGCACAACGAAGGGGATTTAGCCGGATGAAATTTCGACCTTTGCATGATCGGGTCGTCGTACGTCGGATTGACGAAGATGAGCGTTCCGCGGGCGGCATCATTATTCCGGACACAGCCAAGGAAAAGCCTATGCAAGGCGAAGTCACGGCCGTCGGCCCGGGCGGGCGCGACGAAAGCGGCAAGCTACAGGCGCTGGATGTCAAAGTCGGCGATCGCGTCTTGTTCGGGAAATGGTCGGGAACAGAGGTGACGCTTGATGGTGAGGAGCTCTTGATCATGAAGGAATCGGACATTCTTGGCGTGATCGAGGGTGCCGCAGATATCACCAAAAAAGCCGCTTAGCCGAATAAATTGGGAAAGGAGTGAGCATACATGGCTGCGAAAGACGTAAAGTTTTCAGGCGATGCGCGGAAACGCATGTTGAAAGGCGTCGATATTCTTGCTGACGCTGTCAAAGTGACCTTGGGGCCAAAAGGTCGCAATGTGGTGTTGGATAAGTCGTTCGGCGCGCCGCGGATCTCGAAAGACGGTGTGACGGTCGCGAAAGAGATCGAGCTTTCTGACAAATTTGAGAATATGGGCGCCCAACTGGTGCGCGAAGTGGCCTCGAAGACCAACGATTTGGCTGGCGATGGAACCACAACCGCAACGGTGCTGGCGCAGTCGATCGTACGCGAGGGGGCCAAGGCCGTTGCCGCGGGCATGAATCCGATGGACCTGAAGCGAGGCGTCGATTTGGCTGTCGAGGCGGTGGTCAAGGATGTGCGCGATCGCACGACGGTCGTCAAGACCAACGAGGAAGTGGCCCAGGTCGGCACAATTTCGGCCAATGGCGAGCGCGAGATTGGTGATATGATCGCCAAGGCGATGGAGAAAGTCGGCAATGAAGGCGTCATCACGGTAGAGGAAGCCAAATCGCTCGAGACCGAACTCGAGGTGGTCGAGGGCATGCAGTTCGATCGTGGCTACGTTTCGCCCTATTTCGTCACCAATGCCGAAAAAATGCTGATCGAATTGGATGATCCTTTCATCCTGTTGCACGAAAAGAAATTGTCGAGCCTGCAGGCCCTGTTGCCACTGCTGGAATCGGTGGTGCAGTCATCGCGGCCGCTGCTGGTCATCGCCGAAGACATCGAAGGCGAGGCGTTGGCGACGTTGGTGGTCAACAAGTTGCGCGGCGGTCTGAAAGTGGCAGCGGTCAAAGCGCCCGGATTTGGCGATCGGCGCAAGGCGATGCTGGAAGACATTGCAATTCTGACCGGTGGTCAGGTGATCTCGGAAGATCTCGGCATCAAGCTTGAGAATGTCAATTTGGACATGTTGGGCCGCGCCAAGAAAGTCTCGATTACGAAGGATGATACGACCATCGTCGAAGGCGGGGGCGAGAAATCGGGGATTGAGGGCCGCTGTGGTCAGATTCGTGGTCAGATCGAAGAGACAACTTCGGACTATGACCGCGAAAAACTCCAAGAACGGTTGGCCAAACTGGCTGGTGGTGTCGCCGTCATTCGTGTTGGTGGTGCCACAGAAATCGAGGTGAAAGAGCGCAAGGACCGCGTTGAGGACGCCATGAACGCAACCCGTGCCGCAGTCGAAGAAGGCATCGTGGCCGGCGGCGGCGTGGCCTTGCTGTATAGCGGCGCGGCGCTTGACTCACTGAAACCGGAAAACCATGACCAGCAGGTGGGTATTGACATCGTGCGGCGTGCGATCCGATCGCCAGCTCGGCTGATCGCCGAAAACGCGGGTTTGGATGGATCGATCGTGGTCGGCAAATTACTCGAGTCGGATAACGCCAATTGGGGTATGGATGCCCAGGAAGGTGAGTACAAGGACCTAGTCAAGGCCGGCATCATCGACCCCACGAAAGTGGTGCGAACGGCCCTGCAAGACGCTGCCTCGGTCGCCGGATTGTTGATCACCACAGAGGCCATGGTTGCCGAATTGCCGGAGAAGAAATCTGGGCCGGACATGCCGGGCGGCGGTATGGGCGACATGGACTTCTAAGACCCAAACAGAACTGGCGTCCGCGCGATCGGATGCCATTTGCCACATGCCAGGGCCGCATCGTTCATGCGGCCCTTTTTTTGTGTGGTCGGCTCGGTTTGGCACGCGAAACGCCGAGATTAAACCGTCAAAAACAAGACCGGTAAAATTTGAACAAACTTGCTGAACAATTCAAATAAATATCTAAGATAAAAGAAAGTAAGATCTGCTTTTTATTAGCAATGTGCGCTCGATATCAGTGTTTGATTGGTCTAAATCTCTATTAAGGCTATGCGTTGTGACCAATCGAAGCTTTGTTTGTGTCTGAACTTTTACCTCTGTGACTAGAGTCACTTCCGACAAGTTAACGGAACCTTAGTTTGTTTGCCGTGTAAAGCGGTAGTGAGAAATCGATTACGCCGCGATCACGTCCATGGTGATGACCGGCCGGTTATCAGAGGGGAACCAGCGCATGGCACGGATAATGAGCCGCGAATGTACCGCCCTGCGGCGCTCGTCTTCGAAGTGCGCCGCGGTCGGCCCGCATTTCGGCTGGTCGCCGGGTCTGTATGACGATCGGCGAACGGAGACGCCACTATGACGAGAATATCGCCACGAAGACTCACCCGCGCAACCGCGCGCCGGAACCGAACCCCCGCGCAACTGGCGCGCGGACGGGCACGGGCAGGCACGCGCCGTCGCTATCGCGGCAGCGTGTGTGTCGAACGCGGTTTTGAGCGATGTCTCATCGGACTCGCCGGGTGACCACGGCAACGGTTGGTTTGGGACGCAGGGGATGATTATCAGCGATGCCCTCCACATGCTCGCGATTGGGGCATTCGCGCTGGCGCTGGTTTGGGCGACGGTGACGGACTTCCTGTATTTGCGCGTCCTCAATGCCACCAGCGTGCTGATTGTGGCGGTGTATCCCCTTTATGTGGTGACAGCGCCCGCGGCGATTGATTGGCTCGGCGCGCTGGCTGTGGCCGGAGTCGTTTTCGCGGTTGGGTTTGTCATGTTTGTGCGCAACTGGTTTGGCGGTGGCGACGCCAAACTGCTGACCGCTGTGGCCCTGTGGGCCGGGCCGACGCACATTTTACCAGTTTTGCTGATCACAGGGCTTGCCGGGGGCGTCTTGGCGCTGGCCATGATTTCGCCGGCCAAATATCTGTTTGCCTCGATCTTGCCGATTGGGACGCGTACCCACGCCGGCGGCACCGTCGAACCGTCATCCGGTGAACACGCAAATCTCAAAATGAGCGTGCCCTACGCATTCGCGATCGCGGTGGGCGGGCTATGGATCGTACCAAACCTAGTAGGACTATAAGCAATGGTTAGCAGCAAAACAGGCTGCCGTTTGACCGATATTTGCGAGGGTGAACTATGAGAGCGCGCGCACTGTTTTTGCTTGTGTTCGCCGTTGTCGCGGCGGGTGGCACGGCGTATCTTGCGCGGGGGTGGCTTAACGCCCAACGGGCGCAAGTCGTCACGCCCGTTGAGCAGCCGAAAGAAGTGGCGAGCGTGTATGTGCTCGTCGCGGCGCAAACGTTGCCCACGGGCACGTTCGTGCGTGATCAGGATCTGCGTTGGCAAGCTTGGCCGGACGAAGACATCCCCGAGAATTATTTGATCAAAGAGACGACCGACAAGGACGAGCTTGTCGGCGCCGTTGTTCGTGCGCGGATCGTGACCGGCGAGCCGATTTTGCCGGATCAGGTGGTCAAGCCGGGCGACAAGGGCTTCTTGGCGGCGGTGATCCGCCCGGGCATGCGTGCGCTTACGGTTCATGTCGATCGTGCATCTGGCGGCGCCGGGTTGGTGTTTCCGGGCGACCAGGTCGACTTGATCCTGACCCATGGCATCGAGGTTGAGTACGAGACCCAGGAAGACGGCAAGCAGAAGACCAAGTCGGTCGAGCACCAAGCGAGTGAAACCGTCGCACGGGGTGTGCGTGTCGTCGCTGTTGATCAGTACACGGACGTACAAGACGGTGATTCGGTCGTCGCTAAGACGGCCACGTTAGAAGTGACGCCAAAGCAAGCCGAAGTGGTCGCCGTCAGCGCGGAGCTTGGCACACTGACCATGAGCTTGAAAAGTTTGGTTGACACGCCGGAAAGTCTGGGCGGCCAAGAAGAGCTTATCTTGGTTGGGACACAGCCCGAGTCCGGGCCGGCGCCGGAACAGCGGTCCATGAGCCTGCCGGAGCCACAGCCGTCGGAACCCAGCTACACATGGGACAGTGACGCGAGCAACCTCATCACCCCGCCGGGCACGGTTGGCGGCAACCGTCATCAAACGCCAATTACGGTCGCGCGCGGCTCGGAGTCGGAATCAGTGAATGTCGACAGGGTCAGCAAATGAAATTGATGTCTAAAGCCTCTGTGGCGGCACTGCTTGTTGCCCTTACCACAGCCATTCTCGGCGATCTCGGATCGGCCGCTGCGGAGAGCATCGTTGCGACCCGTAGCGAACCCATCGTGGTCGAAGTCAATCGCGGGACTGTGGTTCGCTTGGCGGCCTCGGCTAGTCACGTGTTTGTCGCCAATCCCGAGGTTGCCGACGTTCAGGTCAAATCGGAACGGCTACTCTATATTTTTGGCAAAAAAGCGGGTCAAACCACTGTTTATGCGGTCGGGCCCGATGACACGGTCTTGATGCGCCGCGATATTGATGTCACACACAATCTTGGCAGCCTCAGCCAAGCCATTGAACAGATCGTTCCCAATGGCGTGGTTGCTGTTGAATCGGTGGAAGGCACGATCGTCCTAACCGGCCAAGTCGCCACGGCCGCCGAAGCGGAGACCATTCGCGCGCTCACCGCCAACATGGTCGAAGAACGCGAGCATGTGATCAATCAAATCAATATCACCGGGCCAAACCAAGTCAGCCTGCGCGTCAAGATCGTCGAGATGCGACGGGATGTCGGCAAGAAACTGGGGATAAACTTTAACAATGCTTTACGTCTGCGCGATGTTGGCTCAGACGTGGCCTTCGGTCTGTTTACGCCGGATATCGGCAATCTGGTCGACAATATCCCGGTCAACCAGGCGAACTTGTTCGTCAACAATGCGGCCACAGACATTGATTTGATCTTTGATCTGTTGGACCGCGAGAACCTGGTGTCGGTCTTGGCCGAACCGAATCTGACGGCCATTTCCGGCGAGACCGCCAGTTTCCTGGTTGGTGGCGAATTCCCCATCCCGATCTCGCAGCGTGAAGATCGTATCACAATCGTGTTCAAGGAATTCGGTATCAAACTGGCGTTTACGCCAACGATGGTGAGTCGGAACCGAATCAGCTTGAACGTGCGTCCGGAAGTGAGCCGATTGTCCGATGAGGGCGCGATCGAGCTGGCCAACATTCGGGTCCCAGCTTTGGCCACCCGGCGTGCCGAAACCACAGTGGAATTGGGCAGCGGGCAGAGCTTTGCAATTGCCGGCCTGCTTTCGAACGATACCCAGAACGAGATCAAGAAATATCCCGGTTTGGGCGATTTGCCGGTTCTGGGCGCGCTGTTCCGTTCAAATCAGTTCATTCGTAACGAAACTGAACTGGTCATCATCGTCACACCGCTGATCGTCCAGCCGGTCCGCCAGCAGATGGCAACGCCGATGGATGGATACACCGTGCCGAACGATGTTGAACGCTATTGGGAAGGTCGGCGCTATCGCCAGGGTATGCCGATCCCGTCCGGTGGGCCCGCCACGCGGTCCAGTGGCGGCATTGTCGGTCAAGCCGGTTACACGCTGTTCTAGGGAGTAGGCAGATTATGTCGATAGCAACCAAACCACTGCGCGCTCTTCTGCCTATCGGGGTGGCGCTCGCCACGCTGACGGCAGTTTCCGGATGCGCCAATGTCAATGAGCAATATCGTTCCGACAACGACAGACCAAAGGAACTGCAAGTCGATCTGGTAAAGATGCATCACGCGGTGCGCTTCAACAACGGCAGCACGGATATCGGCCAAATGGAGTTGGCTGAGCTTGACATGTTCCTGCAACGGATCCGCCTGGAACGCGGCGATCAGATCTTTGTCAGCGGGCTAGGTCCGGTTGACCCGTTGACTGAAGACCGTGTGTCGACCGTTGTGAGTCAACTCGGCGGCTGGGGCGTTCCCGCGCGTTTTGGTGGCCGCGTCGCCGGTGGAGCACGCACCGATGGACCCACGGTCTTGGTCACGGTCGAACGGCATGTGATCATCTATCCGGATTGCCCGGATTGGGAGAAGTCCGCCGTTGGCGATTTCAAGAATACGCCCGGCAGCAACTTTGGCTGCGCGAACGTCACCAATTTGGGATTGATGGTCGCCGATCCGCGCGACTTGCTCGGCGGACAGCCGATGACAGAGTCCGACGCCACCCGGTTGGCGGCGGGAGTCGAGCGATATCGCAATGACGAAACCAAAGAAATCCTCGTCGAGGAGTCGAAAGTAGAATGACCGCGCTCGCAACGCGTCCAAACGGCAAGGGGCAAGCCGGCGCTCAGCGGCCGTCCACTGTCACCGCTTTTTTGCAGGATGATCAAAGTCGTCAGGTTATCGAACAGGTCCTTAACGGGCGACTTTGGCCGTCGAACGATCTTCGCGTCGGCGAAGTGGACGACGCCGTTCAGTTTCTGACCGACCACGAATCGCCAGATGTATTGATCGTCGATGTGTCCTCGGCGCGCAATCCGGCCACGCGCGTACAGTTGTTGTCGAAGCTTTGCGCAAGCAGCTCACGCATCATCGGCATCGGCGAGATCAATGATGTCGATCTCTATAGGCAGGTTCTGGACGCCGGATTGGTCGACTATTTGATCAAGCCATTGACCCCCGAGTCGGTCGAACGCGCTTTTGACGCGGAGCCGCGGCAGTCAGGGGCCGCCATCGCCAGCAATAAGCGTTTGATGGCATTTGTTGGTGCGCGCGGCGGCGTTGGCACGACAACGATTGCTGTCAGCACGGCTTGGCTGCTGGCTCACGACTATGCGCAGCAGACGGCACTTGTGGATCTAGACCTGCATTTCGGGACTTGTTCCTTGTCGTTGGATCTGCTGCCCGGGCGCGGGTTGCGTGAGGCACTTGAGCATCCGGAACGTATCGATACGTTGTTTGTAGCCCGTGCCATGGTCAAGGAAAGCGACAATTTGTCCATCCTTGGTGGCGAAGAATCGCTTCATGAGAGCGCGCAGCTTAACGGCCATGGGCTCGAAATGCTGCTTGCGGAGTTGCAGCAAAATTTCGATCAGATCGTAATCGACCTCCCGCGTGACATACTGATCGCGTTTCCGCAGCTGCTTAACGCCATCCAGAAATTGGTCGTTGTGTCCGATCTGTCCTTGCCCGGCGTTCGCGACGCGTTGCGTGTGCTGACCTTGGCGAAGGATTCGGCGCCTGATCTGGACGTACGCATGCTGGTCAATCAAGCAGGTCGGAGCAAGTTTGACGGTCTGCCTGTGGGCGAGTTCGAACGCGGCATTTCGGCGAAGATCGATTGGTTGGTGCCGTTTGATGCCAAAGCCATGGGCACGGCGAATAAACAAGGTCGTTCGGTGGTCGATGTTGCGCGCAATTCGAAAATGGTTCGCGAGCTGCGCGCCATGTGCGAGGCGCTCTCGGGCGCCGTGCAACCGAAGAAGCGCACCATCCTTCCGTTCAAGAAAGCTAGCTAGCGAGCGGTATGTTTCGGCGACGCGATAGACCAGGCGATGGGGGACAACGACGACGGCCGCTGACAGCGGATGGCGCTGAGCCGGTCGTCGACGAAACGCCCCCTGAAGCGCCGGCGCCCGCGCCGCCGACGCCGGATGCACCGAAGATTGGGAATGACCGATTGGGCTTGATCCAATCGGTTTGCGATTTGGTCTGCTCCCAAATCGGCGAGCGTGTTGATCTGGATGATGCGGTCAAGCAATCGCGCGGCAAATTCTCGCACATCGTTGGTGTCGTCGCTGGCGAAGTGCTGGGTGAGACCGGCGTTCAGCTGGAACCGATTGAACAGCGTTATTTGGTGACCATGATCATGAAGGAGGTGGCCTCCTTCGTCGAAGAACATGGTGGCGATGCCGATGACGTGCCTGACCTTGACGAAGATCCGATGGTCGCGAGCCTCGGACTTGCGGTGCAATCCGCCGACGAAAATGCGCGCAGGAATAGTTCAGCGCCGAAGCCCGCCGCCAAGGCGCAGGCCGGCGACGACGGCGATATTATTTCGGCCAGTAAGAACAGCGTCGAAGCGGCCAAAAAAGCAATTCAGCCGGTTTTGCTGGAACGGATCGATGTAACAATCGCCACACAGCTGCCGCGCGCTGAACTCGCCGAGCAGATCAACGAACTCGTCCAAGAGATCTCCGACGAGTCCAAGATTCAGCTTAACAGCCTAGAGCAACGCAATCTTGTCACCTCGTTGATCAACGATATGATCGGCTTGGGGCCGCTTGAACCATTGCTGGCTGATCGTTCGGTTACCGACATCATGGTCAACGGCCCCGACAGCGTCTATGTCGAACGCGCCGGCAAGCTGGATTTGACGGACGTCACATTTATCGACAACACGCACGTTCTCAACGTTGCCACGCGCATTGTGACGGCGGTCGGCCGGCGCATTGATGAGACCACGCCACTTTGCGATGCGCGCTTGGAAGACGGTAGCCGCGTAAACGTCATCATACCGCCCTTGGCCATCGACGGTCCGTCGATCTCGATTCGTAAGTTTGCGGCGAAAAAAATCACACTGGATGTGATGGAGAAGCAACGCAATCTATCGCCGGCGATGGCTAATGTTCTCAAGATTGCTGGGCGTTGTCGCCTCAACATCATTATTTCCGGCGGTACCGGTTCGGGTAAGACGACAACGCTGAACGCGATTTCGCAACTGATCGAGCCCGGAGAGCGCATTGTCACGATCGAGGACGCCGCGGAACTTCAGCTTCAGCAGCCGCATGTCGTGCGTTTGGAAACACGACCGGCAAATCTGGAGGGCAAAGGCGAGATCACCATGCGTGACTTGCTGCGCAACACACTGCGTATGCGCCCGGATCGCATCATCTTGGGCGAGGTTCGTGGCGCCGAGGTGGTTGACATGCTGCAGGCTATGAACACTGGCCACGATGGTTCGTTGTGTACCATTCACGCCAACAATCCGCGTGAAGGATTGACGCGGCTTGAAAACATGGTTGGCCTAGCGGGTGTCAATCTCTCGCCAAAAGCGATCCGCACGCAGATCGTTCAAGCGGTCGATCTGATCGTGCAAGTCAGCCGCATGCGCGACGGTGTGCGGCGCGTGACCCACATCACAGAAGTTGTTGGCCAAGAAGAAGACGTCATTCTCACGCAGGACCTGTTCACCTTCAAATATGAGGGCGAAGGCGACGACAATCGCCTTAAAGGGCAGTACGTGTCGAGTGGCATTCGACCACATCTGATGACCAAAGCCGAGTATTTTGGTCTGGATCGCGCATTGTTAGAGACGATGTCTTGGGAGTCGGCGGCGGCATGAGTTCAGATCAATCAATTCTGCTGCTTATCATGGGCGGTAGCGTCATATTCTTCCTATTGTTTGGCATGTTCGGCATCGAGCTGGTGGCTGGCGACGCGCGGCGCACCCGCAAACGAGTCGAGGGTTTGCGCAATCGCTGGCGGCCGGACGCGTCGGCAGCGGCACAACGCATGGCGGTTAAGGCATCGAGCGTGAAGCGCGATACCAACTACAGCGCCAACCCGTTGATCGACCGCGTGCTGCGCCAGGCCATTCCCCGACCGGATCGCCTGCGCGCGCGACTACAGCAAACCGGAAAGGACATTACGCTCGGCGTCTATGCGATCATCAATGTCCTAATGTTGATTGCCGCCGGTGGCGGCGCGCATTTCTGGATCGGGCTGTCACCAATCCTATCGGCCATGGTCGGTCTTACGATCGGTGTCGGCCTGCCCCATTTCATGATTGGGCGCATGATTGCCAAGCGGCAGAAAAAGTTCTTGGGTCAATTTCCGGAATCGCTCGACCTGATTGTCCGGGGCTTGAAGTCGGGCCTGCCTGTGACCGAGACGATGGGCATGGTTGCACGCGAAATGCCCGATCCTGTTGGAACCGAGTTTCGCCGGGTGGCGGACGAAGTTCAATTGGGCCAAACCATGGAGCAAGCCCTGTGGGAGGCCGCCCAGCGTATCGCCGTCCAGGAGATGAAGTTTTTCATCATCGCACTTTCGATTCAACGGGAAACGGGCGGTAATCTGGCCGAAACACTTGAGAATCTGTCTGATATCTTGCGCCGACGTCGGCAAATGAAGATGAAAATCCGGGCCATGTCCTCGGAAGCACGTGCCAGTGCCATGATTATTGGTGCTATGCCGTTTATTGTCAGCGGCATCCTTTATTTGGTGAACCGGGATTACGTCATGATGCTGGTCACCGATCCGCGTGGCGTGGTCTTGGCGTCCGTCGGATTGACCCTGATGGCGGTTGGCGGTGGTGTGATGGCGAAAATGATTAGGTTCGACGTATGAACTTTGAACTTTTATTGCCGCCCGGCGTAACCGGGGATGAGGTGATCGCGGTGCTTGCCGGGATTGCCATGTTTATCACGCTGGTGTCACTCTGGCAGGCACTGATTGCGCGCGACCCGACGGCAGCCCGAGTCCGTGCGATGTCTGAACGCAGCCGAGCCTTGAAATCCCAAGTGTTGGCACCGGTCCATCGCAAACGACGCGATACAGGGATGGGGTTCGTCCGGCAAGCGGTGACCAGTCTCAAGTTGGTCGGTGGCGAGACGTCGAAACGCGTGACCATTTCGTTGGCGCGCGCGGGGTTCCGCTCGCGCGACGCGCTGATGCTGTTCATGTTTATGAAGTTTGTGCTGCCGGTTGCGTTCGGAATTGGTGGATTGGTCTTTTTGAGCGGCCTGAAACTGTTCAGCTTGCCGCCGATGGCCAACACGATCATCTCAGGCATTCTTGTCGTGTTCGGCGTTTTTGCGCCCGATATCTTTGTCAAGAACCGCGCGGACAAGCGGCGTACGGCGCTGCGCAAATCATTACCCGATGCGATTGACCTGTTGGTCGTTTGTTCGGAGGCAGGCCTAAGCCTGGATGCCGCGTTGGATCGCGTGGCGCGCGAGATCGCCGGGCCGTCGCCGGAACTTGCCGACGAGCTCGGCCTGACGGCGGTGGAGCTGCGCTTTCTACCGGAACGCAGAAAGGCGCTGGAGAACATGGCCGAGCGGACCGGGTTACCCGGCATTCAGGGTTTGATGAACACACTGATCCAGACGGAAAAATACGGCACGCCACTGGCCAATTCGTTGCGTGTACTGGCTAACGAAATGCGCAATGAACGGCTGATGCGGGCAGAGGAAAAGGCTGCCCGCTTGCCGGCCATTCTGACGGTCCCGATGGTGGTGTTCATCATGCCGGCCCTATTCATTGTGCTGATAGGGCCGGGCATTCTGAAAACGATCGATGGACTTAGTGGACTCTAGATAATGTCGTTTCGGTATCGAGTTAGGCAGCGTCTGGCCGGGACCCGCTTAGAGCGGATCCACAGCCGTGAAATCGCCGATGCCGACACCGATCGCGTCGGCCTGATTGATCGCCGTGCCGGAACCACGCAAGACTTCGTAGTAGCCGAGGTTCTGTTGAACGTCGTCTTCGGCGAGGTCGCGGCGCGCAACCTCTGCCGCTTTCTCGGGTTGGCCGGCAAGCCCGTAGGCAAGCGCCAGATTTTGGCGATGGCGGGGCGTGGCGTCGGGCCCGGTGGCCAATTCAGACAGCGTTTCAATGGCGGCGTCGTAGTCACCGCTCAACGCCAGGGACAGGCCCAAATTGCCACGGACAGACTCGTCATTGGGCGCCAGGGCCATGGCTTGACGGTAGTGCTTTTGCGCTTCGCCAAACTGGCCGGCTTTATCCCGCGCGACCCCCATGCTGTTCAAGGCGCGCACATCAGCCGGGTTTTTTGCCAACACAACATTCAGCTTTTCGACCGCAAGTTCGGTCTGGTCAAGCTGAATCAGGGCATTGGCCAGGCCGCGCAAGGCTTGGCTGTTATCTGGCACGAAGTCCAACGCTTCGCGGAAAGTTTCGGCGGCTTCGTTTGGTTGGCCGATCGCCGCCAACGTTTCTCCCAGGCCGATCAGCGGCACGGGGTCTTGCGGGGCAAAAGCAAGCGCACGGCGATAGAGATTGATGGCCGTTGCGTATTCACCGCGGGCGCGCGCGTTGTCCGCAACACGCACTATGGCCGCGGCCGGGCCTTCCACCTGGGCGCCATCTTCGGCGGCTTCGGCGGGTGGCCAAACGTCCTTGCTGTTCTTCTGGACATGGTTTGTGTACATGTCCGTGCACGCACCCAGCATGAGAGCCAGGACACTGCACGCGATCATCGGGCGGTCGAAACGGCGGCTCGACTTTCTCTCATTGGCATCGCCCCGAACGGATTGGTCGGGGCCAAGATCATGGGTACCTTGCAATGCTAACCGTAACGTCACAGATCGTCTCCATATTTCGGCAATTTGTCAGAATTGGTTCGCGCCGGAAGTGCTCAGCGAGCGCCGATGGCATAGCAGTGAATGACAATGGCGCTACCATTGTTGAGTTTTCGTTAATTTTCCCTGTCTTCATGTTCTTTTTCTTGGGCGTGATCGAACTCACGATGGTGTTGTTCGTGTCCGCTCTGTTGGAAGGTGGCTTGCGCGAAGCATCGCGTGTCGGTGCGACTGGATTCGCACCCGAAGGCAGTGATCGCCTGACCAACATTTTGAATATCATCGAAGACAACACGATTGGGCTTGTCGAGATGAGCGATGTCGAACTTGAGACTTTGGTCTACAACAGCTTCGACAGTGTCGGCGCTGGCGAGCAACGGGTCGACGAAGATCCCTGCCCGGAAACCTTGGACGGTGGCGTTTGCTTTATCGACAGCAACGGCAACGGCCAATTCGATGAAGATTTCGGCGAGCCGGGCCTGGGTGGATCGAACGACATTGTTCTATATCGCCTCAGTTATGACTGGCCTTCGATCACCGGCTATTTGGGCACGGTGTTTGGGGGCGATGACCAAAAGATTACGCTGGAAGCCGCGGTCGCGGTGCGCAACGAACCCTTTGGCGCAGCGCAGCAATAATGAGCCACAGCGTGAGGATAGACGTTGACCATGAACACAATTCACACGAAAACGATACCGCATAAGCGGTCCGCGGTCCCTGCTGCGTTGTGGCGCGACACGCGCGGCGTGGCCTTTATCGAAGTGGCGATTTTTCTGCCTGTGCTGGTCATGCTGACCTTGGGCACGTTGGATCTCGCGCGCTACATCTTGATCAACCAGCGCATGGATCGGGCGGCCGCGACGCTGGCGGATCTGACCGCGCGAGTCGAAGCTGTGACTGAAACGGACGTCGACCAAATCTTCTTCTCTGTTGAACAGGTTGCCCAGCCGTTTGAACTCAACAACGATGGCATTGCCATCCTGTCGTCGGTTGTCGGACAAGGTGGCGCACCGATTATCGATTGGCAGCGCTCTGGCGTCGGCACGCTCGGCGAAGCAAGTCGGCTCGGCACAGAAGGTGGCACCGCTGATCTGCCCGATGGGTTCACTGTTGGTGACGGTGAGGGCATGGTTGCTGCGGAAATTATCTACAGCTATACGTCGATTTGGTTGTCGGGACTGGTGCCGGCGCGCGAACTGTACTTCCGCACGTTCTTCCGGCCGCGCCGAAGCTTGACGGTGGAGTTGGAATAGGCGCCGGAAAGCGGCGACATCCGAGCGGCGGTGCGGCAACCGCCGCCGCTTCGCCGCGTTACGTTTGATTGATGTCCCGCCGCGCTGCGCCCGTGCCGCGGCGTTAGCACCCCGTGACACGAAATTCGGTCGTGCCGCGACCATCTCGTGGCCGGCCAAATACGGGTCCGTTTGCAGTTCATAGGTTCAAACGGACTCGTTGCGGGTGCGAATCAAGTTTGTTTGGTAGGGGCTTGATTTCGTTCTCTATTGCAAATTTTCATAATATTCGATAAAAATCCAATTAGTGGTGCACAAACCAATGCCTAAACTTGCTATCGGTCTTGGATGATATTTTTCGGTGGCAGGGCGGCGGCGATGACGATTGCGCGCGCATCATGACAACGCTGCTATTGGGATAGATCCATCGAAAAGGACGCCGGACAGCATGCCAGAGACGGGGGCTCTGTACCGATTACTGTCATGGCTCACACCTTTGTTTCCACTTGAAACAGCCCGCATGGATCAGGGGTTGGAGGATGCCGTCGCGTCCGGCGTTCTGGTGGACCGTGAGACGTTGGTGGCTTGGAGCCGCGGCATTCTGGAGTATGGCGCTGCGTCGTTTGATGCGGTTGTTTTCGCGGCCGCGTGGCGGGCGGCGCGTCGGTCCGACCTGTCGGCGCTGGAGAACGTCTGCGACTTTGCGGTCAGTCTTTCTGGTGACGCGCATCGCGCGTTGGACAGTACACAGCAGGGCGACGCCTTTCTTCAGGCCGTGATGCGAACTTGGCCCGAGTCCGGCCTCATGCGCACGGTCGACCGGCTGCGAAAGCGTGATCATGTGGTTGCCCATCCGATTGCAGTGGCACTGGTGTGCTACGATTCTGACGTCGCCCTAGAGCATGGCCTGCTGGCATATTTGCACGCCTACGTATCACACATTGTTCTTAAAGCGCGTCGATTGATCCCACTCGACATTAAAGATGGACAACGCGCAATCGGCATGCTGGAAATGGACGTGCTGCGTGCTGCCCGTATTGCGCGAACACGTACGCCGGCTGAAATCGGGGCGATCCTCAGTCGACAACCCGGCGAGGCGTCAGATCCCGACGACCTGACCGGGCAGCCGTTGCGTCATTAGGATCAGGTCGGACGACTTTGGCATTGGCCGCCACGCGTGGCACACATATTCTTGGCCCGAGGCTGGTCACATGGCTATTGCGACTCGGCTGAATAACCTTATCGTTCCGACCAACGCGGCCTGTTCGCGCTTTTGATTGTGGGATCATGTGTCAATGTGTCGCGAAGAGGTGGAGCCGGTCGTGCCTGGGGCGTATTTATGTGGTGGTTGGCACCATCGTATCCATTGTGACGGCCGGTGGGTTCGATGGCGTTGTCGACTTGGCTTTGGCGGACTCCGAGTTGTCGACGCCCTATCAGGTCGAGTTTCTTGGCATTGACGACCAAGCGTTGAGGTCGGCCATTCGGGCGGCCTCGCGTCTGGTCGCGGACCAAGAAAATCCGCCGGCGACCCCGGCGCAGCTGGATCGTCGCGCCCGACGCGATATGGATACGATCGATCAAGTACTGGATTCGCGCGGCTATTATGGTGCCAATGCGACATTTGTGATCGACCAGTCAACCGATCCCGCAACCGTGTTCGTCGCGGTGGAGTCGGGTCCCCCATACCCGCTGACCTCGTATCACGCGGTGGCGAAGACCGCGGATGGCATCCCGACCGTACCCATTGAGGAATTGGGTTTGATTTTGGGCGCGCCGGCTGAGGCGGACACGATTCTAGCTGCCGAGCCGGTTCTGCTCGCGAACATCAAAGCGCGTGGATATCCCTTTGCGGAAATTGCCGATCGCGAGGTCATTGTTGACCATCTGACACCTTCGGTCACGGTCACCGTGACAATTGAACCGGGACCGCGTTCCCGGTTCGGCGACGTGAACATTATTGGTCTCGATACTGTTAGGGCAGCCGTTGTCGAGGACAATATTGCATGGACCATGGGCGAGATATATGACGGTGCGCGCGTTTCCGAGACGATACAGAACCTGCGCGAAACGCAGCTCTTCGACTCGGTTCGGGTCGACCCGCAGCGGCCCTTGCCTGGCCGCGAAGACGCCACCATGCGCATCACACTTAGCGAGCGACCCGCGCGGACGGTGGGCGCCGGTGCTGGATATGCAACCAGCGAGGGACCGCGCGTCAAGGCCTTTTGGGAGCACCGCAACATTCTGGGCGACAACGAGCGGTTGCGGATTACGGGCCGACTTGCGCAACTCGCTAGTGGTCTTGATGGCAGGCTGACAATCCCCAAATTTTGGTCGAAAAGACAGGATTTGTTACTGGGGGCTGAGCTGACGCGTGAATCGACGGATGCGTTCGACAGCGACAATATTATTGGTAATGTGGCATTGCGACGGCACTTGACCGAAGATGTCACGGTCTCAGGCGGTGCCCAGGTTGAACGATCATTCTTGACCGAGAATGGCATTGAATCCAAGTTTACGCTGGTGTCATTGCCGCTTGATGCGCAGTACGACACCAGCAACGATCGTTTGCATCCCACCGGTGGGACCCGATTGTCCGCGACAGTATCCCCGTATTTGCAAGCGATTGGCAGTGATCTGAGTTTTGTCAGCGTGAGCCTGTCCGGCGCCAACTACTACCAGGTGTTTGAACAGGATGGCATCGTTCTGGCCGGTCGCTGGCGCGTGGGCTCCATCCTTGGTCTTGACTTCGACGCAATCCCCACCAACAAGCGATTTTTCTCAGGTGGCGGCGGATCGGTGCGTGGGTACCAATTCCAAGACATCGGGCCGCGCGGTGGCGATGGCGAACCAGCCGGCGGCCGTTCGCTGATTGAACTGGGCGCTGAGATACGCTTTCGCGTATTCGAGGATTTCGGGATCGTCCCATTTATCGAAGGTGGCCAAGTTTTTGTCGACGAATTGCCGGACGTGCTTAGTGAATTGCAATGGGGCGCGGGGCTGGGTCTGCGATACTTCACCGCTGTTGGTCCAATTCGCCTCGACGTGGGCTTTCCTATCAACAAACGTTCGGGGATCGATGATCCGTTTCAGATCTATATCAGCCTTGGCCAGGCGTTCTAGGCTCTGGGTAGGCTAGCCGCCGTGCGCGTTCTGTTCTGGATCGTCACGGGCATTCTGGTCGTGTCGCTGGTTGCGATCGGCGGTACCTATGGCGCGCTGCAGACCAATACCGGGCGCGACTATCTGTCTGCCCAAGTCGAAGCCCTGACCCGCGGTACCGACAACCATGTGCGGATATCCGGACTGCAGGGGCATGTGCCATTCGATTTTGCTGCCGATGAAATCTCCGTCGCCGATGGCGATGGGGTTTGGTTGACCGTCCGTGGCCTGGTGCTGGACTGGTCGCCACAATACTTGGTTGGCCGCGTGTTCCGCGCCGAGCGTTTCGCCGTCGAGGAAATTGCCCTGGATCGGGCGCCGCGCTTGTCAGCAGCGCAGTCCTCAGCGGATTCGGATGCAGACGCCGGCATGGCGATACCGCTGGGGATCGATATTCAGAGCATCCAATTGACTCGGGTCGTGGTCGGCGCCGCGCTCGCGGGACGCGATGTCGTGTTTGCCGTTGATGGCGAGGCGGCCATCGATCTACCGGCCCAACAGCTTCACGTCGCCATGAAGCTCGACAGGTTAGATGGCGTGCCCGGGCGGGCCCGGATCAACGGCACATTTGCCACTGTTACCGAGACGCTGACTCTTGATATATCGATCGACGAGGCGGCCGGCGGGTTGCTTGGCGCGTTGGCCGGGATGCCCGATCTGCCTGCGGTCACGATGGCGTTGGCCGGCAACGGCCGCCTTGACGACTGGCAGGCAACGCTCGACGCCCGGGTGCAAGGCCTGGCTGCCGTGACCGGGCAGGCACGCTTGGCCGCCATGCCCGGCGGGCGACAGGCTGAGGCAACATTGGACGCCGATGTCGCCGGGTTGCTACCCGCCAACCTGCGGCATTTGCTGCGCGATGGCGTTCATGTCGTCGCCTCGTCTCAGTTGATTGATCGCGGTCCGATCGATATCGACCTGCTACGTCTCGAAACAACCGCTGGCGCAGCGACATTGTCCGGAACCGTCGACATCGAAGCGCAGCGTGTTGATATGTCCGTTCAAGCCGATGTGGGCGATTTGGCGGTCGCTGCGCCGTTGATTGGACAAGACATAGCGGGACGCGCGATTCTTGAGGCCGACCTGCACGGGCCTTGGATGTCGACGGTGGCCGAATTTCGTGCGCGCGCCGATGACCTGGTGCTGACCGATGCCGCGGTCGGCACGATCACCCTTGACGGTGTTGTCCGGCCCGACGGTGGAGACTGGGGTGCCGCCGGGACGGAGATCGCAGTGAGCGCTGATGGGCACCTCGACGATGTCATGGTCGCCGGCGCCGAGACGGTTTTGGCGGCATTGGGCAACGACGTCGGACTCGCGGCAGAAGCCCGGGTAAATCAACACACGCAGCTTGTTCTTGTCGACTCTGCCACCGTGCAAACAGCGACCATGGTTCTGTCGTCGGCCGGCCGCGTCGAACTGATGGATGGCCGCATGCGGTTCGCCGTGCGCGGTGAGGTGCCTGACTTGGTGCCGTTTGCGCCACTTGCGGGCACGGCACTCGCCGGCGGCATCGGCCTCGATGCCGAAATTGAGTTTGGCCAGGCGATGCCAGCAGTTATCGCGTTCAGCGTCGACGGCAAGGAGATGCGCTCAGGCGTCCCGTTCGCTGACGCTTTGATTGGGACGGCACCGATGGTGGCCGGGGTCGCGGAGATCGATCCCGGGGGCGCGGTGACCGTACGCGAAGCCCGATTGCAAGGGGCGTCGGTGTCGGCCGATGTTGCGGGCACGCTTGGCGCCGACGGCCATGTTGATGCGATGGTTCAGGCAGCATTGCCCGAACTTGCCGCGCTCAGCGATGCCACCGGCATGGGCGTGGCCGGCTCCTTCGATGTCAGTGCCGCGCTTAGCGGGACAGTCGCGGCGCCTGCCGCGGTGGTCGATTTCGGATTGCGCGACGCCGTGGTCGACCAATCTCCGCCGTTGAGCGCCACGGGGCGTATCCATGCCGCCGATCTAACGGGAGCGATTAACGGTCGTGCAGCAATCAATGTAGGCCTTATGGATACCGAAACAACGGCTGCGTTTGACTATGCCATGGTTGAAGAGGCTGTGTTGATCGACGACATCACGGTCGATGCGACCGCATTGAGAATAGGCGGCGACCTAAGCGTGCCGCTCAATGGTGGTGCGGCAATTGGCGCGTTGACCGGTCAGGTGACGGATCTGAGCCCCTGGGGCGCGTTGGCGGGTGTAGATGCCGGCGGCCATGTTAGGTTTGACTTGGCCTTGCGCGCCGATGCCGGCGGCCAGGGTTTCCAACTCGCCGCAAATGGCGAATCGCTTGTGATGGCCGACAACCCGGTGTCGCTTGCCGCGGTGGCCGTTAATGTCACGGGCCGTCCCGATCAGTTCGAGTTCGACGTTGACCTTGATGGCAATCACGACCGTCCGATTTCGCTGCAGAGCGCCGGCAACGTGGCGCGGACATCCGACGGCGGGCAACAGCTGCGGCTGGCTCGGCTCGACGGCCGATACGGAGATATTCCCGTGCAACTCGCCGAGACGGCGGTGATCGATTTTCTGGGCGGCGCGGTTTCCGTTGAGAATTTCGCGGCGACGGTCGCGACCGGCACCGTGCGCGCACGTGGCCGCTACGGTGAAGAACGCATCGTCTTGAATGCCGCGCTCGCCCAACTTCCCGTTGCGCTGGTGGCGCCGGACATTGCCGGCACGGTGGACGTGCAGATTGACGCGGATTTGACGGCAGGTTCACCACGACTCGATGGCCGGGCGGAGCTTGTCGGCCTGCGCGTGCAAGATGACTCGATAGGGCCGTTGCCCGGGATCGATATCGGCGCAGACTTGACTTGGCAGGGGCAAAGTGCGGCCGTTGACATTGCGGCCACTGGCGTGCCCGGTGCCACGATCAGCGCCGGTTTCAGCCTGCCGCTGGGCACCGACGGCGTATCACCCTTGCCACAATGGTCCAGCTCAGGAGAACTAAAAGGTCATGTCTCGGTCGATGCCGCCTTGGAGAAGTTGGCCTTTTTGATTCCGGACGAGAACAGTGTCGTACGTGGGGCACTGGCGGTTCAGGCCGATATTACCGGCAACATCGCCGAACCCGAGGTTCGCGGGACCACGGCCCTGAGCGGCGGCTATTACGAGAATGTTGCGACGGGCACGATTGTCGACGATATCGAGCTGCGGATCCAAGGTGACGATCGTCGGATAACGATTGTCGAGCTCACGGCAAACGATGGTGGCGACGGTCGGATCAACGGACACGGGCATATCGACTTGGATGCCGCGACTGATTTCCCGGTTTCATTTGATGTCGAGTTTGATCGCTTTGAAGCTCTGCGCAGCGACGATGCCACCGCCGCGGCGTCGGGGGCGCTAGCGGTGCGCGGTCCGACCACGGCGCTTGCGCTAACGGGCGGTGTTACTGTCGGACCCGCGGAAATCCGCATTCCGGATTCTGCGCCGGCGGGGGTCACGACATTGGATGTGATCGAAGTTAACGGCCAGGAGGGCGCCGGCGATGACATAGCCCAGCGGGAGCCGAAACGGGAGTCGCCAATCGCACTGGATATCGATATCAATATGCCCGGCCGGGTGTTCGTCCGTGGTCGCGGCCTGACTTCGGAATGGCGGGGACAACTCAGCGTCACGGGAACGAGCGATGCGCCGCTGGTGCTCGGCACCTTACAGGTCGTACGGGGGCAATTCGAACTGATCGGCCGGCTATTGGACCTGGAACGTGGGGTGATTACTTTTGACCAGGCGGCGGTCAATGACCCGGGGTTGGACATCCGCGCGGTTGGCGACGCGGATGACATCATTGCAGTGATCTTGGTCTCAGGGCGCGCGTCGGCGCCAGTGTTGGAGTTGACCAGCGAGCCGCCGCTGCCGTCAGACGAAGTTCTGGCGCGGGTCCTGTATGGCAAGAGTGTCGGCAACCTCTCACCCATTCAGGCTTTGGGCGTGGCTCGCGGCCTGGCCACTTTAACCGGCGTGGGATCGGGTCCCGGGTTTTTGGACAAAGTACGCGGCGTCACCGGGCTTGACACCTTGGACGTGCAGTCGGGGGGCGAAAGCGTTGACGAGGGTCGGTTGCGGGCCGGGAAATATATCGCTGATGGGGTTCTGTTGTCCGTTGAGCAAGGGCTAGCTCAGGGTAGCACGCGCGCCACATTGGAAGTGGATATCACACCAAATATTTCAGTTGAAACGAATGTTGGCGCCGATGCCCAAACTGGGATTGGCGTCAACGTCAAAACCGACTATTGATCTCTCGTTTTCAATCGGCAGAAGGCGGCGTCTGTGACAGGGCCAGTGGCGCGGCAGCCAGCGCCGGCGGAAAGTCTCCGATATGGTAGTTGTGGCATTCCGTGCAGCGATCGCCGGCCAGTTCATGCTTATGGCATGCAGCGCAGGTTGATTTGTCCAATGAACGGAAATTACTCGCGAATTGGGCGGGTTGGCGGTGGTCAAAACTGGCCATGTACGCTGCTGCCGGATCCAGGATGTGGCAAGTGAGGCATCCGGCCTCGTTCAACAGGCTGAAATGGGGGACATGCGCGTAGACGCTGAATCGCTTGTCATTTGGCTGTGGCGGCACGGTCAGCCAATTGATGAGGAACCCGCCATTTTGGCCCTTGCGGTCGTCGACGCTGTGGCACTTGGTACAGGAGCCGACTGTTTTTGAGTTGGTGAGTAGTTGTGCCAGCGGTGCGCCAAGGGGATCAGCGCCGCCGATCATGCCGGACAGGTCAAGCCATGCGCGCATGAACCCGTCGGCATGATCGCCAGGTCGGTAATACAAGCCATAGTCTTGCCGATACCAGCCGCCAGCATTGCTCCAGGCTTCTGGGGCGACCGGCCTTAGCGCTTGCGGCAGCGGTGTCACGTCCACGTCCGCCACCGGCGCCGACGCGCGGTCGTTGCTGTCCGGCATGTCGCCCGCGTTGCCGTCCGAAAGGCTGATTTCATCGTCGTCTGCCAGCAGTCCTTCGTCCCCCAGTAGGTCGCCGTCGTTGCCCAGCAGGTCGCCACCGTCTGCTAGCAAATCATCGCCCAGCAAATCACCATCGTCCGCCAGCAGATCGTCGTCGAGCAGGCCGCCAAGGTCGCCATTGTCGGCTTCCGCGGTCGGTGTATCGAATAGGGTCTCGGCATCGTCAGCGGCGCCGTCGCTGTCGAGCAGGCCGCCAAGGTCCAGCTCTTCCGTTGTTTGGGCGGGCGTCTCGGCAAGGTCACCAGTCGCCTCCGGTTCCGACACGTGGCTGGCGATTTCCGAGGCCGTTGGCCCCATGACGATGTCGCCCGCCGCGTGGCGCGCCAACTCGGTGCCCAAGTCTGGAAACCACTCGCTTTGTGCCGCCAAGACGGCATCGGTTGGCAGCATGCCGATCAATGATGCGACTTGGTCACTTGTTAGCTGTCGCCCAGCCACTCGTGACAGTCGATCGGCATATGCGTCGTGGCCGTCGACGACAATTGACCCGAGCATTTTTTTGACGCCCCACGCGACGCGGGCGACGGCGGCCAATTGGTGGTCGTCTGCGTCCAACAAATCGAGCAGGTCCAGCGTCGACACCTCGTCCAGAGCGTCGGCGACATCGGGGTCCGCGGCCAGTAGCACACGCACGAAGGGCGTGATCGGGCCGTCGGCATAATAGGGCCAATGGCCGATCTCAACATTGCGGGCGTCGAGGGTCTGCAGGTCCAGACCCGGCAACGCAATAACCGGCAGTCCTTTGACACCCGCGCGGCCCTCGCCGGCGATTTGTTTGCCGTGGCACGCGCGGCAAGTTTGGTCGAAGTCCTTCACCAGCATGTAGGCTCCGCCCGTGTCGGGTTCATGGCAGCCGGTGCAGGCCGTTGGCGCGTCGACGGTGTCCGGTTCCCTAAAATGCTTACCGATATGACCGACATGGTCGAAAATAATCCGCGTTCGCCTTTGATAAGGAAACGACTCAAACTGCGGATGACCCTGGACAAACGTATCAAATGCTCTTTCGTGACATGTGTGGCAGTGCAGGTTGGAAATCTCGTCCAAGGTATAGCGCTGCCCGTGATGCTCTCGATGACACGTTGAACAGGCCAAATCTTGGTCCTTCGGCTGTTGGCCGAATACGAACTTGGCCACTGTCGGCATAATTGAAACTTGCTGCGGTCGTGGCATGTTCTGCAAGCGGGTCGTGACCGGCTTCAATGTTTCCGGCGCCAAGCTGTGTGCTTTGGTCGCGTAGTTGCCAAGCCGATGGCACGCAAGACATGGCGCGCTGTCTTCCGCTGCGCTCCGCGGTAAGAACGCTGCCTGCAGCCAGCCAATAAGTCCGTGCTCGGAACCAGTGTGGCATCCGTCGCAGGTCGCCACGTCGCCATGTTGATAGGTCACTTCGCCGGGCACGACCACACGCTCCGCCAGGCGACCATTGAGCAGTAAGAGGATGGCACCAACGGTCAGGCACACAAGCCACAGTGTTGTCAAACCGCGTCGGGCACGATCACTACGTTTGGGGACGCAGCGGTCTATCGGACGGGCGCAGCGACCATCAGGAAGCGGGCCGTCGGTGCAACGGCCGCCATATTGCGGTGCACGCGTGCACGACCATCGATCGTCGGTATTGAGTGGAATGCATTCAAAATCGGCCCGGCATTGGCCACGCAAATCCGGTCCGATCCGGCATGTGCGACCGTCTTGGGCGCGTCCGCAGACCCATGGCTGCGACGGCCGTTCATAAGCACTTTCGCGGTGACCAAACCGCTGCCAAAGGGATGACATACTCACGGCTTACGAGAACGCATAGACCAGGACAATATGAACCAAGATGAGGATCAGAAGCACGGTGCTGACTGGCACGTGGACAAACTGCCAACGGCGCAACAAAGATTGCATCGCGTATTGAAAATCCAAGTCGTCTTTTGTGCGCACCAAATCGGCAAGCTGGTCCATCACGGCGCACTCGCCAGCGTCCAGATAACGTTCGAGGCCGCGCATTTGATTGAGCAACCGGGTGCGTGGTCGGCCGGACAGCATGGCGTGGCGCCAGAAATTTCGGGGCCGATCAAAAAAGCTATGCAACTGGTCGCTGTAATAATCCGCGATCGTCGTCGAGCGGGCGTCCTTAACAGAATTGATCGCCAGAGCTTCGGCTTGCGTCGCCAGTTTGCGCCGGTAGATCGGAATCCGTTCGTAAACGACATTCTCACCCCGCACAGACAGCCGGGGCGGCACGGCGCGGAACAGAAGCCAACCGACCAAACCGCTGGCGACGACGAAAGCAAAAGCAATGGCGAGAACGGTTTCGAACGGCCCGTCCGGTACTTGCCAGTCGACGTGCACGCCGAAGAGAAACGCACAGACCAAGCCGATATAGACGTGCAGTTGCAGCCAAGCGGACGACGAACCCAACGGCAAAAACGGCAACCGCCGGCGAATTTGATAGCAAGCCAAGAAGAGGATCGTCAGAAACAATGTCCAGCCGGTCAAGAATGATGGATTGCGCAGCGTCGATGCATAGATCGCGTGCACGCCGGCGAGTACGATCACGATCACAACAGCCGTCCCCGCATGCACCATTCGGCGCCTGGCAAAGGTGATCATCTGTGGATCCAAGCCATCAACTTGTCCGGTGTTCTGAGATCGATGCGAACCAAGGCATCATTCGGACACGCGCGCTGGCACGCGGGACCACCCAATTGATCGGCACAAAGGTCGCATTTGGTTGCCCGCTCGATGGGCGCATTGGTGGCCTGATCGATGACGAATTCGCCAGCCCGATTACGGATGTTCACCAACCGAATATTATTGTAGGGGCACGCACTCGCACAGGTCCCACAACCGATGCATGTGTCGTCGTTGATCACCACAGTGCCGCCCTCTGTATCGCGGTGGATCGCGCCGGTTGGACAGCCGATGAGGCAGACCGGATCGACGCAATGCATGCAGGCATTGGCGATCATGAAATGATCATAGTGCGGGCCGTGGCGGACAAATCGCGGGTTGTTGCCATGCGCGGCGGCGCACGCGCGCACGCATTCGTCGCAGCGTGTGCACCGGTCGACGTCGATGACCATAGTCTGTGTGCCGTTAATAAACCGATTGTCGACCAAAAACTCCAGCATGGCCGACTCGATGCGCCCTTCGGACGTGCCACGCTGCCACGCCGATTGAACGCCGCTGCGGGTTTCAACCGGTTCCGGCAGCGCCGCGGCCGGCATGGTTGGCAAAATGTGGTCGGCGACCAGATCACCGGGGATGCGCAGCACGTCGACATATCCTGTCGCGCGCATGGTGCCTTGGAATGAAATCTGCTGATCGTTACGCCAATTGTGGACGATTTCCCTCAGGCCGAACGTGCCCCCGGGGCCCAAATAGCCGACCGTGCGATGGCCGTGGTCGACCCGTTCGGTGACCCGCGCAAATCCCGACCGCACAATAATCAAGCTATCGGCGTGTTCATCTTCGCCAGCGATAATCGGCTCGCCGGCGAGCCTTTCAGCATGTGTCCGTTCGCCCGCTGCCTTGTAGGCCGTGTACCATTCGAAACTGCCATAAGAGGCAAACTGCGTGCGCGGCGCAATCTCCGCGATTTGCCCGGGGGTCAGGTGGGAGAGCAGGGGTGTGTCGCGAAGCTGGGCCGCCAAACTGCGCTCGCGATATAGCTGATCAATCTGTTCACGAAACTTGCGATCGCGACGGCGGATATCACGCAGACCTTGCCATCGAATTTCCAGCAGCTCCGAATCGCCGTCGGCGTAGATCGTTGCCGTTCGAGGCGCGCGCGATATGGCGCCAATCTCGCCGAACATTTCGCCCGCGCCTATGAGGGCGGTCCGATGGTTCTTCGTCACTTGCGCCGGATCGGGCAACGCGACGCGGATATCGTCGTCACCGTCGCCACGGACAATGACTTGCTCGCGCCGTCCCAAGTCACGGACTTCCGGTTGGCCAGGGTTGTTCCAAAGCTGGCTGATCGCCGACCACATCCCCCGCCGACTCGCTTCTTGGCGACCCAACGCTTTGGCAGGTAGCCGTGGGCCAAGCACGACCCGCGCGGCACCGGTCAGCACAACAAACGCCGAATTGCCATAATCCTCGGCGCGCACGACAATGTCGCCATAGCTATAACTGCGAATGCGCGTGTCATTGCGGATGATATCGCGCAAAGGCGCTGTATCTGGGAAGCTTGACGGATCGACTTGGGCAAAGGGATCGTGCGCCAAAACGCGATCAATGTCGGCTTCCGACATCGACGTGCTAAACGGATTTTCCCAACGGTCCGGACGATGAATTTCTACCGGTCGCGCCATACCAGACGAGGCCGCGCCGCGCTAGCGGGCTGGCTTACCCTTGTAGCTTTCCGGCGCGGGAAGCAGGGCATCGAGCCCGGCAAGGTCGGCGCCGTCATTGGATTCGGCAAATTGTCGTGCGGCGGCTTCGATCTCATCGGCGGCCGCGTTCAGCGCATCCGCGTTGTTCAGCTTGAGTTTGACGCTGCCCGCGACCGCCAGCATGGCGTCAACCTCGGCAATCGACGCGGCTTTGCCGATTTGCTGCAGCCGCTGAGCCGCGGTCTTTGCCCGTTTTGCCATTGCCTTTGCATAGTCGGCGTTGGCCGTCGCCTTGGCGACGCCGCGCAGGGCGAATGTCAGGTCCAGGGCGCGCCCGACGACATACATGACGCGCTTGCGCGCGTCAGTCGCCTCGCGATTGGCTTTGCCTTCGGAAAACCAAATATTGTGACGCACTTCGCCTTGCGACCAGGCAACGAGCTCAAAAGCGCTGCCAGCCGGGTGGCCGCCTTCATTGACGAGTTTTTCCTCTGGCACGGTATGGCAGCCATAGCAGTTCGATGCCCAATCGACGATCCACAACGGCCGGATCAATCCGGCAGCCTCGACCGTTGCTAGTCGTTCCGCCTTATGTTCAGGTGTCTCCGATTCTGCGGTGACATCCTTGCCGCCAAAATCGCTGTGGGGATCATTCCAATCCTTGGCCGCGCCGTGGCACGATTCACAACTGATTCCGGCAATTGCTTTTGTTTCACCGTCTGAAACAGCTTCGGTGAAATGACAACTCAGACAAACGCTCTCGTCTTTGATGCGGCGCAGGCCCAGCTTGTCGGCGATTTCGCGGGCCTTGTCCTCGCGCGGCATGGTCGTAAAGGTCTTGGCGTGATGCGTCTCTCGCCACACTTCGACCTCTTCCTTATGGCACTCGCCACACGTGTCGGGCCCCAGCACCATGGCCGGATCAGTTGCCGCACCCCCAGCCGCGGCCGGTGCGGCCCAAAGCAGCATCACACCGCCGGCAACGGCGGCTGCCGCGCTGGCAAGTTGATTGTCCATGCCAGGACTTACACTCAAGGACATCTTGACCGGCATTCGCTCGCAATCCTCCCATTGAGGCGCCAGTTGATTATGTTTGGCGCCATGACCTCGCCAGGCGAGAATAGCATACTCGTTGACGCCTTCGGAATCCGACTCCCCGTGTCAACATTTACGCATCAAGAACCAAGTCGGTCTTGGGAATCGCGATGCATGTCAGGCACGTACCGGCTTTGACCTCGGCGGTCGGCTCAGTCAGATAGGTGACTTCGCCCGTCCGGATTGCCGTCACACAGGTTCCGCAATTGCCGACCCGGCAGCCAAAATCTATGGGTACGGTGTTGGCTTGCGCCAGATCCAAAAGCGATCCTGCCGCGCCAGTCCATTTCGCCGTGCGGTTTGAGCGTTCAAAACTCACGGCCAAAGGGGTCTCGTCTTTGTCGTCGGCGACACCGGGTGCAGCGGCGCCTTGGACGCTGGCCGCCGCAAACGCTTCGCGATGCACGCGATCGTCCGGAACGCCCCATTTTCGGAGATCCCCGCTCACTTGGGTCATCATCGCGGGCGGCCCGCAGATAAAGAAATCGTAGTTGGACGAGGGCAGTGTGTCTTTCAGATGATCGATCGAGATATGGCCCTTCAGATCGTAATCGGACTCGCCGTCCAGTCCCGGCCGTGGGCTGCTATAGGCGACGGTGACGTGAATGTTTTCGTTATCCAGATCAAAATCGCGTAGGCGCTCTTTGGTAAGATGCTCCAAGCCATTGCGCACACCGTAGAAAACCCAAACTTCACGCTTGCTGCCTGTTTCCACAATCGCGTCGAGCATGCTCAATATGGGCGTGATGCCGATGCCGCCGGCGATCAACACCAAAGGCGAGTTTTCCAGCGGATCGATCGTGAAGTTGCCGCTGGGCGCGATCACGTCGATCAGGTCGCCCGCGTGCATGCCCCGATGCAAATGATTGGAAACCAGCCCCTCCGGCGCCGTATCGTTCTTGGCCGGGGCGGCCAGTCGCTTGACAGTGATTTGATACTCGTCCGGCTCCGGCGTCCATTGCGACAGTGAATAGCAGCGCACCACCGGCCGCGGCTGGTCTTTCATGGCAAACCGAAAGGTCAGGAACTGGCCGGGTCGGTACGGGGGCAGGGGGCGATGATCGTGAGGCACCAAGCGAAACGAGGCGATATTGTCCGCTTCCGGAACGACTTCCGAGATTTCGAACTTGCGATAACCGCTCCAGCCAAAATTGACCCGATCCGTTTCCCCCTGAGTGGTCGCGGCCGCGGCCATCACATTTTGCCTGAGCACTTCCAGGGACAAGCGCCGCCGGTCGCGTTCGAAGGTCGAGCGCCTGGCAGATTCGACCAGCATCATCGTGGCTTGCGCCAATACCAACGCGATGATCAAGGCACCGGCAATTTGAACCAGCAATGCCATCACGCGCGTGGCTCCTTGGTTGGTCTTGACGATGGGACGTTCACGGCAGCCAGACCGAGTAGAACTAGAACTTAACCTGAATCTCGGTTCGCGCGCCAAAACCGGCGCCCTCTGTCTCGGTCATCGAGCCGAACAAATCCAATTGCCAAAACGCCTGATTGTGAATTTGCAATTGATAGCGGCCGCCCAGCGCAAACGCGTCTGAGTCAGACCCGTCGGCTGATTTCCGCGCGCCAAACTCAAGCACCAATTGTTCACGGTTGTTTGGGACCAAGAACCATTGGTGGCCGACCGAAAACCCGATAACGTCCTTGGCGCGATTGCTGAGCGCCGAACCAAAACGGCCGAGGCGCTGCGACGCGAACAGGATTCCGGCGCGTCCCAGCGGCCCGCCGACCTGCGGATCACGGGCGGCCATGGTGAATTCATCCAATGCTGCGAACGCGGTGGCGTAGAGAATGTTGTCCGTACCCAAGGGTGTCGTCGACACATCGGCGAATAACAGATAGCCGTCCTTGGCAGCACGCGTGTCGCCGTCGAATGCCTGCGAGGTCATGAAGCGAAACGACGATGTCCAAAGCCCGAAACGTTGTACCGCGCTGAGACCCAAATAGGCCGCGTCACCGCCATTGTCGTCGGACGCCACATAGATTGCGTCCAAAGCCACGGTGCTCTTGTAAAAATCCGCCTCGTTGAACAGCCCAAACAATTGCGCGTTGCTGTCCACGTCACTGTCGCCGCGGCTCACCTCGCCCCAACCATAAAGCCCAGAGACCCGCAAGTTCGCGCCGCCGGGAACGGTCAGGGAATTGCGCACGATGCCAATCGAGTCGAGCGCGGTATCGTCGATCAGGATCCCTTGTTGATAGGAGATCGCCTGACGCCCGACCGCAAAGCCATAGTCGAGGGTGCCGGAATCGTCCCGGTCCAGGTCGGGAAACAGTTCGCCGAAATCGCCTTCGAAAAACAGGGTGCGCACGTTGCCGTTGAAGCTTTCAAACGAGCCGCGCTCTGAGTCCGGCCCCAGCGTATAGCCGGTGTAGTTGACGCCTTGTCGCAACGGGTTGATTCCCAACAGCAATCTTTCCGTGCCCGTGAGCTGCAGATTGGCAAACAGATCGAGCGAGTTGGCCCATTCGGTGATTGGCTTGCGATCACCGCGGTCGAAGCTCTGCAAAGCCGTACGATAGGTTCCAAAGACCCACAAGGACGGTCGCCAGACGGCGCCGGTTGGCAGTTCCCAGCCCGGCTCGATATTGCCGACTTCCAGGAACGGGTCGCCAAATATCACCAGTGGTTTCGCCTGTGGCGGCAGCTCATCGACGACGTAGGGTACGGGCTCATCGGGTAGACTACGGCCGTAGATGCTGACCGCCGCGTCAACGGACCCGCATTCGAACGCCACCCATCCCGCCGCTCCAGCGATCGCCCATGCTGTAAAGTGCCACCGTCGGCGACACCAATCGCCCACCCGTTCCGCCATTTGCGACCTCGACGACGTTATTATTCGATTTCAAACTCGACTATCTTACGAGCGGCGACCGTGTGTCCGTCAACCAGGGCGTCGCCGACCGATCGTGGGCTCATGTTGAAGTCGAAGCCGACATCTTGAATTGCGTGGATCAAGTTTATCGGCACCATGCCAACAACGATTTCGACCTCAGCCGTGTAGGGACCGTAAACAATTAGTTCTTCACCCGGCACCGTATAGGCGGTGCGGCGGCTGCCGAGCGGTTCGATGCCGCGCTTGTGGATGCGCGCGCTAAGTGGCCGACCGGTCAGAATGGTCGACCGTGTCGCCGGGCGAACAAACGGCAGCACATCGAGTGAATAGTTGGCGGCCAAGACTTGCTCGCGTTCGCCGCCGCGATTGTTCAGGGTCACAAAAAACGATTGCAGGCTATACAGCTGATCATCCAGCGGCACATCGCCACTGAGCACCAATTGCGAATGGGAATCGCGCAGGTCGCCGTTGCTGTCCAGGTCGCCAGAGACGAACACGGGTTGATCATCGCTGTCATATACGGTCACCCGCAGCCAGACGAGACGTTCCGCAATAAAGCCGGTCGGCACATTGTGTCCGTCGGTCCCGTTCCTAATTTCGACGTTGAGGCGAATGCCGTTGCGATCAGCTTTTTCAATGATCACCTCGCCGATCTTGAAGCCGGCACTGAGTACTTCTTGGCGCTTCGCCTTGGCCCAGGCGAGCAGCTCGAATTGGTCATCAAGGATATCGCGCGCGTCATAGCGATCATCGATCGTGCGCCAGCGTTCCGGAAATGTGTAATCCTCCGGCACGTTGTCTTCGAACGAATCAGTGCCCCAACCGGCCTCATAATCGAACGTCAGCCACTCCTCCAACGTGGCCATGCGCGCGGCTTCGACATTGTGCGGAAAGATCCCCGGATGCACGATTGAATGGTCCGGACCGGCGAAATAATGATTGGTCAACTTGCGCGGCTCTGTCGCCACGCCGCCGATCTCTGCCGCCGGCCCGTGTTCGTATCCGGACACCACGCCCTGCACCTTGCCCATATGGCAATCGTGGCACGTGGCGCCGCCATCGGCACCGCTATTGCGCAAATCGTTGGCCGGTGACGTCTTGAATTCACTAAATGCTTCTTCCAGTCGAAACCCGTTGGGCAGTGTCACATCGTGGCAGGTACCGCAAAAGCCCGGCTCGACCATCTGGAAAAAACGTTCGGCCTCGGTGTGGATCTTGCGACCCGGCTGGTCCGCGTCGGTGACCACTTTGTAACGATTCCGGTTGTCGAGGACCCGATTGAGTTCGTCACCCCCCGTTGGGCCGCGCACCGGCTTTAGGATGTCGCCTTGGTCGATGGCCATGCGACCACTGATCTTGCCATACGCTTGGCTGACACGATGACAGACCACGCAGGTGATGCCTTCGCGTGACGTGGGATGCCGGTCGAGATTGTTAGTGGCGATGCCTTCGCCGAGATTCATGCCCACCTGGTTGTGACAGCGGATGCAGAAGTCACCCACCGTGCCACTCAGGCGATCATAGCTAAATCTCTGCATGGCCATGTAAATTGGGCTCAGCTGGGCATAGGAATGTTGTGAGACGGACCACTCGCGATAGTGTTTCGGGTGGCAGGTCATGCAGGTCGTCGCCGAGGGGTAGCGATCTTCCAGAAACAGGGCTTCGTGGGCCGCGGCCGCAGTCGAACCCGCTAGCGCACCCGGTTCGTCTTCAGCTTCAGTATCAGCGTCGGCCGTCGGTTCATCGAGTGGTACTTCGTCGTCGCCGAGCAAGTCGTCGCCACCCAAAAGGTCGTCGCCGCCGAGCAAGTCATCATCTGCAAGCAGCGTGTCGTCGCCAAGTAGGTTGTCATCTTGCGCAAGACTTGGCCCGGCCAAAGTAAGCGCCGCCGCCATGCCGATCGCCATAGCAACTCGCGAGAACCTGATTTGCATCGGAAAATTCCCCGTTCCCTGACGTTTCCGAGCTTGCAACTTTGCCCTGAAACCGATCGACTCTCCACCACGTCTCATTATACGGCGATCGTGTTGAACCCGACCACCTCAACGCCATGTTAGGGGGCATGGCGCGCCTATCTATGAACAAGGTCACAGCTGGAAGTCGCGGGCCGACGTCACAATATGGCCAGCTTGGCGGGCTAAATTGCACCATTCGCAGCGGTCGCCTGTCGATCGCGTATTGCGTATGCTGCTGCCAAATGACAACCAAAATGGGAGGCGCACAGTCATGACTACCGGGCGTTTTGCACTCGCCTTTGTGGCGCTATCCGCCGTGATGCTGATCGATGCCGTGGCCGCACAGGCCGAGACGACATTTGTCTTGAGGATTCGGAATGTCAGCGAGGCCAATACCATGGCGCTCAGCGACGGCACGCGCGAGGCCGCGTTGTTGTCGTGGGGTGTTTATGCGATTCACGATAGCGGCACGCCGATCTTCACACCCGGTCAAGCGGCAGGAGGCGCGGGACTGGAACCTTTGGCGGAAGACGGCGTTGCGGACCAGTTGGCCGAATCGCTCCGGTCCGCGGCCGGTGTCAAGACAGCCGGCGTTCTGAAAGCTCGTTTGGTCGATGGCGTTCCGGTCATTCCCGCGGGCGGCCTGATGCGCGCGGTGGCCAAAGCCAATCCGGGCGACCGTTTGTCTTTCGCCGTGATGTTGGAACAATCCAATGACTTGTTCTATGCATTCGCTGAAACAGGGGTCCCTTTGTTTGATGATTCAGGCGCGCCGATTAGCGCTGATTTGACCCCGCAGATCATGCTTTGGGACGCCGGCACCGAGGTCAATCAGGATCCCGGATTGGGGCCGGACACGGGCAACAACGAGCAAGAGCTGAACCAAGGCCCCGACGAAGGTGGTGTCGTGCGACTGGTGGACGACGGCTTTACCTATCCGGCGATCGCCAATGTAATCAAGCTGACGGTTGAGCCGCGCGAATAGGGACCGCGCCAGCCTGCAATTGGTGGAGCAGGTCGGCCGCACCAATCAAGTCCGGGCTGGTGAAACCTTCGCTAAACCAGTCGTAAACGGGCTTCAGTACGCAAATTGCGGCTGGGGTTTCACCTTGGGCGTGGCGTAAACGGGCGAGGGACGTCGCGGCACGAAGTTCAAGCGACTTCTCGCCCTGTTCACGCGCGCTTTGCAGTGCGCTGCATAAGTCCTTTTTCGCCGCGTCGATGACAGAGTTGGGAAGGACACCACGCGTGCCCGCGGCCAATCGCAGTTCGCCGCGCAATCGGTAGAGTTCGGGCGCGATGGCCCGGCCGCCTTTGCCCGTTAAGCGGTCCAGCCCTTGCACAATCGCATCGTGCGCGGCGTCGTAACGACCGGCGCTGCACAGTGCTGTGGCTCGCGACGCAGAATAGAATGTTGACGGACCGCGTTGCCACATGGGTGCACCGGCTTCGAAGCCTCTGTCGATTTCGGCCAGGCCTGCCTCGATGTCGCCGGTTTCGACCATCGCCCAACCGCGATGGATCATGCTGTGGACGCGCCAGGTTGGGAAGTTGTGCTGTGTTGAGATAGCCAACGAGCGTTCGGCACGCGCCTTTAGCACATCCCACTGGCCCAACCGGGCATAGACCGATCCGCCGACGCTGAGAGCAAACGCTAGGCTAAACGGGTGGCCAATATGCTCTGCGGCCTCAAGGGCTGAATCCGCCGCCCGCGCGGCTTGATCAGGGTAGCCCAAATACCATAGCACCAAAGCCAATACAGAGCGGCATACAACGCCGAGATCATTGAGTTGCGACCCGAGGATCTGACCGGCCTCGCTGGGTCGGTACATCAGTGAAGCACGCTCCAAATAGGCACGCGCTTTGACAATTTCGCCGTGATCATACAGGCACACACCGACAGCCGTATTGGCCGCCAGCGTGATTTCCGAGTCATCGACGCGCTCAGATAACGCCATGAGCCGTTCGGCATAGTGACGGGCCTCGCGCGCCCGTCCCGTGCTCAAATTGTGGCTATAAAAGCCAAGCAATGCGCGCGCTGTCTGCCGGTCATCGCCGAGTTCTTCGGCCAAAGCCAAAACGCGATCCAGGGATAGTCGAACCTGCGGCGCCGCGTAGCCGTGCGACGCGGCCAGCGCACCGGCACGCAGCGATCGTAAGCGCAGTTCCATGCATTTTTCGGCGCGACCCGAAGGCAACGTTTCCAGCCAGCCAAGACCTTTTTCCGTCTCGCTCAGCGCTTCGGCCATGGCGGCACTGCGCACGCTGCGTTCTGCGGCGCGGATGCAGTAGGTGAGCGCTTTGTCGAGCAAGCCGGCCGCCGCGTAGTGTCGGGCGACGGTGCCCGGCGTCGCCTCGGCGATTCCAGGAAATTTCGTGGCCAGTGTGTCACCGATCGTGTGGTGATATTGCTGGCGTTTGCGTCTAAGCAGCGATTCGTAGGCGACGTCATGGATCAAGGCATGCCGGAAAACGTAAGACTCATCGGCGGTCGTTCGCCGTTTCGAAATGATGCCCGCGTTCACAAGCTGCGCAAGGGCGCCGCGCAATGCCGGTTCGGCCAGGGATGCGACGGATGCCAAGACATCGAAATTGAAGGTTCGACCGATCACCGACGCCAGCTGGGCGACATCTTTTGCGGCGCCGAGACCGTCAAGGCGTGCCATAAGCGAATCCTGCAGGGTCTCGGGGACGGCCAATACCGGATGTCTGTCGTTGTTGTCAGCGGATTCGGGGTCCTGTTCGGGATCACGCTGCAACAACATGCGCGTGACTTCCTCGAGAAATATGGGGACACCATCGGCGCGTTTGACAATTTTCGCGATGATCTCGGCGGGCAATCGCGCGGCACCTTCGATACCGTTGACGATCGCCGTAGCCTGATCGTTGTCCAGCCGTTTAAGGGGCAAATGCGCTACGTTCGGCAAATAGTGCCAGGGCGATTCATAGTCTGCGCGATGGGCGATCAACAGCAATATGCGGTGCGCAGGCGCCAGTTCGATAACGCGCTCAAAGAAGGCCGCCGTCGACGGGTCGATCCAGTGGGCATCTTCCAGCACAATGAGCACCGGCTTTCGCGCGGCGATCGCCAACAATAGCGCGCACAGGCTCTCTAGCTTGCGTTCCTTCTGGTCAATGCCGCTTGTCGCGGGCACTGCGAAGCGATCGTCAACCGGTACGGACAGCAACGCCGCAAACGCCGGCAAATGCGTTTCCACATCCAGTCCGAAGTGGCTCAACATCCGTTCCAGGCGCGCCTGCTTCTCCCCAACTTTCATTTCACGCGAGAATCCAAGACGCCGTTCCAAAGCGCGGATCAGCGGATGAAACGCGGTTGCGCTATGGTAAGTTGAGCAATAATGACGCAGCCAACTAAATTCTTGCGCTGAAAACTGCGCCCGCACGGCCGCAATAACGCGGGATTTGCCGATCCCAGGATCACCAGTCAGTATGATCGTGCCGCCACGTCCTTCTTGCGTGCGGTCCCACGCTTGCGCGATCGCCTCAATTTCATGTGTGCGGCCGACCAACGGCGTCAGCGCACGGCCGACGGCGTCGAGACGGGTTGCGACATCCAGGCTTCCGTGCACCTCAAAGATCGGCATGGGTGCGTCAACGCCTCGCAAATCTTGCGATCCGCGGCCGACACAGTCGAAATATCCGGCGATCAGGCGATGGGTAGCCGCACTGACAAACACCGTATTTGGTGCAGCGGCGGCCTGGATGCGTGCGGCAATATTGGGGGTACCGCCAATGGCATCTTCCGAATTGAGCACGTCCGCGGTGTGCTCCTGACCGACAACAACGAGGCCGGAGTGGATGCCGACGCGGACCGACAAGCCGGCGTCGTGATCCAGGTCCGCAACAACGTCGATGAGTTCCAATCCGGCTCGGACCGCCCGCTGCGCATCATCTTCGTGGGCGCTTGGATAACCGAAATAGACCAGGATCCCGTCGCCATAGAACTGGGCGACATAGCCCTCGTGCCCAGCGACGACACGGTTAGCCGTGGCACGATAGGTGCCCATGATTTCACGATAGTCCTCTGGGTCCACGCTTTGTGACAGCGCGGTCGAGCCGACCAAATCGCAAAACATGACAGTTAAGTGGCGTCGTTCCGCGCCGCCACGTCTCGGAACCGGGCGCGCGCCAGCGTCCGATGGGTGGCGCGCGGCGTCTGCCCCGGAGACCGTACCGTCCAGCCGGTTGCCGCATTGGCCGCAGAACCGGAAACGCGGATCATTTGGATTGTCAAAGCCGCAATGGCCACATTTCATATTTGCTGATTCCGACCCAACGCAGTGTACCTGCCAGTCCGTGCCAGATACGCAATTGGTGCCTCTATTTCAAGGCGATGCCGATGATCGTAAGATGACAATCCAGTTCCCGATCGACGTCGGACTTGGGTTAGGCGGCGGGTTCCGCATCGAAAGTTTGTAAGTCGGTATTGCCGAGGCCGAGATAAAGTGGCGCCGCGTGGCCGCGATAGATGCTCACCTTGGCGTTGAAAACGGTCCGACGGTGGCCGTGTTTATCCGAGACGCGATAGGACTTGACATTGAAGGATTGGCTGTCGAGCCGCTCGCCGGTCAAATACGCCTTGATCGCGGAGATTTGTTCACCAGCAAGTGTCACATCCATCAAGCGGTCAAGTTGCTCTTGTGCGCGGCCCATAAAACTGGTCGTTGCCATCGGCGTCGGCGATCCGGCCCCGCTGTCGTCCGGGCGTTCGAAGCTCCCGATCAAGATCTGTCCGGCCAGGGCTTTTTGAACCATCCGTGCGAGTGTGATTGTCAGGTCACCGACGATGAAGCCATTCATTGATGGGTTGAGTCCGTCAGCCTGGTAATACTCGTAGTGGCTGCCAATGTGAAACGACGTTCGCAACACGGGCGTCGTGTTGGGTCGACCCTTGGCCATCGCCAGCGCGTTGTCGGCCAAAATCAGCATCATCAGATAGAATAGGTTGACGTCGGCCTCGATGCCGGTGTCGCGGTTCCAAACATAGAAGCCGTCGCCGGTCGTCGATCGGCCCAGGTCGATGGGCAGATCGTAAGCCATGGCTTTGCTCTGGGCGACGTTGATGCTGTACGACAGACTGTTGAGTAGGGTGACCTGTTCCAGTGGTGAATGCAGCGAGAAGCCGACGATGTCGAACAAGATCGCGGCCCGGTGTTCTGACTTGGTGACACTGTAGCGGCGCACAAGCGTATCGATCTCGGTCGACGCCGCCACGCCGCCGAGGGGCGCGGACGGCAGCTCGATCGCTGTCGGCTCTATGCCGCCATGGGTGGCGAGACGATCGAATTGCGCATCGCCGAGTTGGTGGCTTTCCGACAGGATTTCTGCGTGCGCGTCGATCAACGACGGCAGCATGAATTGCGGCAGCACCAGAAGGTCGATGCCGTGCGGCGCCGGCCGCCAGCCGACAATCAAGTTACGGCCCAATTTCCAGATGGCATTGAGCGCTTGGTCGAGCTGGCGCAGATAGTCGCCCGAGGCGCCCACACTGAGCGCGGCCGAAACTGAAGACAGGCGGGCCGTCATCTACATCTGGTGATCATGTTTCGGGATCCATCCCATATATTGCGGTATTGGCGCGTACGTTTTGTCCTGCGCCATGCCACAGCAGAGAATATAAGCCGGCCAGGAAGACCACCCAGTGTGGCGCCCCGGCGTCACGCCGGCCGTCTAACGCCGCCAGCGATGGGATGCGACAACCCCACGGCTTGGCCAGTCGGGTCGGGCGTCGATTCGCCGCCCGCCGCACTGTCCGCATCGCAAGCGGCGCGCGACCTCCGGAACCGCTGTGCACCCGCCGAGACGCGTGACCAATAGCGTCACCGGGATGACGCGACGGTGGCCGCAATCCTCACACCAGGCCCAAATATCACAGCCCATATCGGCCAGTTCCCGGAGGCTCAGCGCCGAGACGCTCCGGTCTGTGGCCGGCCGTTGCCTTCGTTGTGGCGGCGCGCGATTGCTCAAGAGAATCTCATTAGTTAGAACAAAAAGTGAACACATAGACGATCTAAAGGGCCGGGAAAGTCAAGCCTGTCGCCAAGACGTTGTATTATGTTGGCCGTTGACGGCCGAGTTCGGTCTTTGGCGCAAAGAGGGGACGCGCATGCGACGAATCACGATGGTCATGGGAAATGTGACGGTCACCGGTGTTTTGCACGATACGCCGACGGCGGACGCGATCTGGGCGGCGCTACCGATCCATGCGATCGCGCGCACCTGGGGTGAGGAAGTTTATTTTGACACGCCGGTTCGCGCCGATCGTGAGCCAGACGCCCGCGCGGTCGTCGAATGCGGCGAGTTGGCGTTCTGGTTGGCTGGCGACGCCATCGCGATTTGCTTCGGCCGCACGCCGGTTTCGACCGCGGATGAAATCCGGTTGATATCGGAGGCGAATATTTGGGGACGCGTAGATGGAGATCCGCGGGTGCTCGCGGATGTGCGCGACGGCGATGCGGTTGCCGTGGCTCGCGAAACGCGCGCGGCGTGACGGCTGGCGTTACGGTACTTTGACGAATTTGGCGAGCGTCGCGCGTAGGCCTTCTTCCAGTTGCTTGCCGATTTCGCCACCGTCGTCTTTGAGTTGTTGTTTGAACACCAGGGTCATGGCATCAACGTGCACTTGCGACACAGGCACTTTCTCATCGTCGTTCAGTGTCGATTTGCGCAAAATCAGTGACAGCGAATCGGCAAACTTGGTCAGCAGCGGAAACCCGATGCTGCTGCCGTAGCCCTTGATTTCGTGGGCGGCTTGTTGGATTGCCTTAAGCGAGTCCGTCCGCGCGTTCGGATTAGTCGTGAGCTCACGAAAGGCCGCCGTCAGGCGCTCCATATCCTTGTCGAGTTCTTGGATGAAGACGTCTGAGTAAGCTTCGGCGGCTTCTTCAGCGCGTTTCAACATTTCCGGATCAAATCCGTCGCCGGCAACGGGCTTGGCGCCGGCGACCTTGTTCTTGATCTTGTTCGGTGGTCGGATCACGGTGGCTGTTTCGTCCGTGGCGTTCACATCGCGGTCTGCCATGCTCCAATGCTCCTCAATTCCGGTCCATGCGGTCGCAATGCACCAGGTCGAAAATCTGTTAAAAGGCTCGAGACCGGGCGGCGATCAATTGTGCGCCATCCGCGCCGTCTTCGGTCGGTGGGCTCTTGCGCCGTTCCGGACCGTTATGCGGCATATCGCGGCGGCGTCGATCAGGCCCGAAGTAAGACTTGCATTGGACAAACGGTCGGGGGTGATTGATCACCTCCAGGACCCGGGAATAGGCGGCGCGCGCCTGAATGGGTTTGGTCAGAAACTCGGTCACACCTGCGTCGCGCGCCTCGACCACGGTGCCATAATCGCTGTAGCCGGTGACCATGATGACCGGAACAAATCGGTCCGGGCTGTCTGCACTGGTGCGCAATAGCTGTACGAACTCAATGCCGCTCAACGGTTCCATGCTGTGGTCGCAAAACACCAAGTCAACCGGGCAGATTTGCATCTCTTTAAAGGCATCGGCCGCGTTGGTAAGTTGGTGTACGTCTCGGATGCCCAATCCACGCAGGATTTCGGCGATCAGTGTCAGCATGTAGCGGTTGTCATCAACAACCATCACCGAGACACGTTCCAGTCGATACATTCCGCGACCCTATTCAGCTGCGCATTGGGGAAACAGGTATACCCAACAGCCGTCGCACCCCAGATTCCGGGGGACGCGTCACCGTCTATTGACAATGGTGTCGGTCGGGTACGATTTCCACGCCGCGGCGCGATAGCCGACGATTAGACTTTGTAAGACGGATCGCGGCGCTCAATCAGGCGGGTCAGAGCGGCGAATGCCAGATGGCCATTATCACTGTCTTCCAGAGCGGATGCGTGCTGTTCACAAACGTCGTCAGTGGGGCGCAATAGTGGTTCACCCGTAGCCTGGGCGGTGGTTTGGACGCGACACGCCGTCTCCAATGCATATAGACGGATGAATGCCTCCGGGATCGTCCGACCGCAGCTCAATAGGCCGTGGTTGCGCAATATCAGGAAGTTCTTGTCGCCAAGGCTATCAACCAGGCGTTTCCGCTCATCCTCGCGTACCGTCAGGCCCTCGAAATCGTGATAAGCCACCCGATCGCGCAGCGCAATTCCCGAAAAGTCGTGACATTTGAGGCCGGTCTTTGTCGCCGCGACGGCCATGCCCGCGGTTGTGTGAGTGTGCATGACGCAGCGCACGTCGTCGCGGGCCGCGTGAATGGCGCTGTGAATAACGAAGCCGGCCGGATTGACCGGGTGTTGGGTCGCGTCGACAATATTGCCGTCGAGGTCGATTTTGACCAGGTTCGACGCGGTTACCTCGCTGTAGAGAAGGCCGTACGGATTGATTAGGAAGTGCCTATCCGGGCCCGGGACGCGAGCAGTTATGTGGCCGTAGATTAGCTGTGTCCACCCGAGATGGTCGAGAATCCGATAAGCAGCAGCCAACTGAATCCGCAGCGCCTGTTCGTCGTCTGGAACCTTGTCAGTGCGAAAGGACGCCAGTGACGTCACACGATGATACTCGGTCATGGTGCCTGCCTCGGTGGGATACATGTGAATGCATAGCCGCGGCCCGCCACTGGATTGGGCACCGGCGGGCGGCGCTTAGCAAATTGCCGCAGCGGAGTAGTGTGCCACATCCCTGTGTGGCGGGTCGAGCGGCCGGTTGGTCGATCCGGCCAGAACGGTTTCCATGTGGTCGGCAAGACAGTCAGTTCGGACGCAATGTGTCTAAAAAGTAGTAGAAACATGAGATGACATCCTACAGTGGCCATCTCAATTGCAATTGATACGTCTTATACGAGTATATGATTGCATTAACACTCGTTATGAGGCATGGATATCGCGACTGACGCGTTCGCGATTTTGCGGTCTGCGGGTCGTAGGAGTCCATGTTGTGACAAAGGCGTGGTGGCCTGCAAGTCGGGGGTACGGCGGCAACTGAGCCCGGACAGGTTGACCGAACGGCGCAACCGTTGGGGAAATAAGGTTTTGTGACAGCAACCACAGCTTTGGAGCAGGGTGGCGGCGCGACCGGGGAGACAATCTGAACCATGCATGGTGATGAAAACGATCAACGATTGATCTGCTTGGAACAGGAATGGCGTGATCTTGATCGCGTGGCGGCTGAGTTGGAGCGGCGGCACGGGCAGGTGCTCTGGCATTCGCCCGAGTGGAGCGCCGGGGATCGAGATCGCGCGTTTGAACGCGCCGACGTGCAAGCGCTGAACGAAGAAATCACCGAAATCGCGAGCAGATTGCGAAAAATCCCTTTCTTGGTTTCCGAAATCCCGGCTGTGTCGATTGTCGGCGCACTGGTCAAAGTGCGCTTGCTGCGCGAGAGTCTGGAGGCGGGATCGTCCGATCATGATTTACCGCTTTTGGCGTCTCTCGCGGACGATATCTCCCGACTGCTGAACCATCCGAAGACCCGCGAATGATCCTGCCGCGGTGTGGTGTTGGGGTGCGGTAAGGCGCGATCAAACGGATCAACGGCGATAACCTAATCTTTGATGGTAGTGGGCGACCGCGCTGCGCTGTTTCGCGCACGACCATTCACAGTCCGTTAACACCTACGGGACTACGCTTGTGCGGCGGAATCCCGATCTCGCGTAGGACGATCGGGGTGCATGCGGCGGCCCAATCACCATCAGATTCGAAGCCGGGCAGAGTGGAACGAAACGGTAACTGGGGTCAATGTCAGACAGACTGAGCCGAACCGACGTCATTCGTCTACTTCACGATAAGTCGACCGTGGTTCGAGAGGAAACCGCGGCCAAGCTGGTCGCGGACTTCAATGGCGACGAGATCACTGACGGCGAGCGGCGGATCGCCGAGGACATTCTGCGCATTATGGTTCATGACACGGCGATCCAGGTGCGCCAGGTCCTTTCGGACAATCTAAAAGACAGCTCGATGGTCCCGCGCGACATCGCCAGCGCTTTGGCACGGGATGTCGACACGGTCGCACTGCCGGTCCTCGAATTTTCAAAAGTTCTGACCGATCAAGACCTTATTGACGTTGTGCGGACGCGCGATCGCAACAAGCAGACGGCCATTGCGCGACGCACTCAAGTCTCTGCCGAGGTTTCCGATGCCTTGGTCGAGGATGGTGGCGAAGACGTCGTCGTGACACTGCTTGAGAATGAAGGTGCGGACATCGCCGAACGGGCGATGCAAAAGGTGCTCGACACCTACGCCGAAAGCGAAGCGGTCAAAACCAAGATGACCCAACGGTCACGGTTGCCGATTACCGTTGCCGAACGCCTGGTCGTCATGGTTTCCGACAGTCTTAAGGAGTACCTGCTGACCCATCATGAAGTGAGTCCCGATGTGGCCAGCAATCTCATCTTGCAAGCGCGCGAGCGCGCCACGACCTCGTGGTTGGCGGATGACGCCCAACCGATGGACGTGGAGACTTTGGTCCGCCATCTGGACGAGAACGCGCGCCTAACGCCGTCGATTATTCTACGGGCGCTGTGCGTTGGCGACATGACGTTTTTCGAAGCGAGTTTGGCGCGTCGTGCCGGTATTCCGGTCCTAAATGCACAGAAACTGATCCACGATCCGGGTGGCCGCGGCCTCGAGTCTTTGCTTTCCGCGGCTGACATACCAGAGAACATGTTCAGCGCGACACGTGTTGCCGTCGAGGTTGCCCATGAAACGGACTATGACGGGGGCGACAATGACCGCGAGCGTTACCGTCGCCGCATGGTTGAACGGATCTTGACCCAGTACGCCGATATTGACGCTCCGGATCTTGAGTATCTGCTTGGGATGTTAGCGGCGCAAGCTGGATCAGCGTCGCAGCACGCAGCGGCCTGACCCTGCCGGTGGCGCCGGCACGCGCCGACGCGCCCCAGATTATGTGACCACCGTCACCAAGCGGTTCGATTCGAACCGGTGGCGTTTGGCAAAAACTCGTCAAACAGCGTCACGCCTATCATATCGCTGGCAAACCGGACATGCCGCCACGGGCGTGATCCGGCGTTGCCGCTGCCCAGAAGGAACTAGGCCGACCATGAAGCTCAACGAAAACTATCACCAGGAACTTGCCCAACGTCTCATCGACGCCCTCGGAATCGCGCAGGCTATTGAGACCGCCAAGGCGAACCACTGGGATGCGGTTCTGGCACTGGTCGAAGGCAAACCGAACGGGTCGCCCGCAGACCGATAGCACCGCGCAAACGCTTGCGCTTGGACGCCCGCATCGCAATGATCACCTCGCGATCGGGGGCCGCGCAATAGGTCTGGTGCCGATCGCCTGGTACAGGGGAGCGGGCCGAAATGTTTGCGTGGATGAGACTATGTTTTTCGTTTTTCGTGATTGGTATTGCTGGTTGTGCGGCGGTATCCGACGCAAAGTCGCCGGATGTCAGGCTGGCGGATTTGAAGCTGCTCAGCAGTGGCTTGTTCGAACAGCGCTTTCAGCTGGATCTGCGGGTATCGAACCCCAACGATTTTGCGCTTCGCCTGGACGGCCTGACGTTCAATCTTGATCTAAATGACGCGTCATTCGCGACTGGCCAGTCCGATCAGAACGTGACCGTGCCCAGCCTTGGTGAAACATTGGTCTCCGTCCAAGCGTCAACGACGTTTCTGGACGTCGCGCAGCAAGTGCTCGCCCTAACCGAGGGTGGAAATGTCAAATACCGGCTCAGTGGGATTGCGTTTCTGCGCGGTCTGGGACGCAACGAAGTGCCCTATGAGAAGGAGGGCTCGCTGCGCCTTTTCGACGCGCTGGGGGGCGGCCGGACGTTGGTTCCGCGCTAGCGCAGGCGCCCCTAAAAGGGTGGCTGAAACTTGGCCAGCCGCGCTTGGGCAGCACGCACCACCGTCACATAGGGGCCGTACTTGCTCAGGGTGAGTTCCGTCCCCGCGTTTTCCGCCAATTCCGCGACCAATTGTGCGTGTTGGTCGGGCGGCGGGAGGATCTCGTATCCGGCCGGATCCTCGACATAACGCGCGATGGCGGACTTGGCGCCGACGAACGCACCGCCGATGCTGGCATCCAACAAATCGCGCCGATATTCAGCGGTAATTGGGTGTTTGGGAACCGCGCCGTTCCAATGTTCGATTTCGCGCGACATGCCCTCCAGATACGGGCGACAGTGGCTGTATGCGCGTTCGACCACCGCCGTGAGCGGACGTTCAAACGCCTCTGTGTCGCCGTTCCTTAGGAGGTCGGTCAAAGTCGCGTCGGTTGCCACACCCGTTACGGTAACCGACCCAACACAACCGAAGTGAAGCTGCTTCCACGGTTCCAACACGCGCTCGGCCGCGCCAAACAACTTCGGCCGGTCGGTTCGGTCGGCCTGAGAAATCGGGGTGATGTCTTGGCCCAATGTGCGGCCGCTGAAACATAACCCGATCGCCAACGCGGCCAACGACACGGTAACAAGGTGGGGCACAGCATGAGGGCTTCGGCCGCGGCGGCAATACCCGCGGACAACTTCACCCAGTTGCCCAAGAGTTGTGATCATCGGCCATAGCCTCCGCGCAAGCGATCCGTCATCAAGGCCCGAACGCGACCCGATCCGCCGCATCGCCAAACAATTGCGATCACGATTTAGCCTTCGGTCGGCCGCTGGTCGAGCGCATGATTATAGGCTATCAACGGGATCGACCATAGTTGAAGGCGCAGCCCGATGGCATAATGTGTGGCTGCGGGTACTATGGCATTCTAGCATTTGTGCCGATTATCTGAACCTTGAGAGAACGAGACATGATCGCGTACCGAATGGTCACCGCGTTATTTGGGTTCGTGGTATATGGGGCTCTTACTTCGGGGGTCCATGCTGCTGCCAGTGACGATCCATTGGACTCGGCGCTTTGGCCGGAAATCTTTGCTATGGCCTTCGGTGAAAGTGAGCATGTCGCGGTGGTCTTTGACGACGCAATGCGTTTGATGATGCCTGAGGTCGTGGAGGACGCACACCAGGTTCCGGTTATGGTCAAGATTCCTTCCGATCTGGGGACCGTGCGGGAATTTGTGCTGCTTGCCGAGAATAATCCCATTCAAATGGTGACACGGGCTTTTCCGCACCGTCCGATCGAGGCGATCGGCATGAATATTCGGCTCGAAATGTCGACGCCTGTGCGGGCGGCGGCGCTGACCGGTGACGGCGTCTGGCACGTCAGTTCCGTCGCGGTGACGGTCATGGCGCCCGGTGGCTGTTCCATCGCATTACCTGGCGCCGGTGACGAGGTCGGCGAGGTGGCGCTAAAGACGTTTGATCGTGTCGGTGGGGCGGGCCGCGCCAAGGTGCGCATATTGCACCCAATGCACACAGGATTTGCGACCAACGATGCGGGGAGCCTGATCCCTGCGTTCTATGTCGACCGCCTTGAAATCGCAGACGACGATGGGCCGATCGTTGACATGATCACCTGGGCGGCGATGGCGTCCGATCCGACCATAATTCTCGATTTGCCTGCGCGTCGGCAGAGCCTGCGCATCACGGCCAGCGATTCCGAAGGCGGCCTGTTCGAGGCTTATGAGAACGCGCCGTCAATGTAAATGACGGCGCGCTCGATCAAAGTCGATCACCATATTTTGCTTCATGGGCGGCTTTGGCTTGGGAAATCCAATCGTCTTGACGAATACGATCCGGGAAACTCTTCAACACCTCCGCCACGCGGGCGATATCGTCATCGGTAAATTGGCCTATCTGGCGATAGGTGGTGATGCCCAAGCTATTTAGCCGTTTCTCCAAGACCGGACCTATCCCTTTGATTTTTTTTAGATCATCTGGTTCGGTCGTAGCTGTCGCGGGCGGCGACCAAGCCACAGGCGTAGCGTCGGCGGCGGCGGCGGCGTCCGAGGTCAACTCCAACTCGTGAATGCGGGCGTCGCGTGCACGAACCTGTTCCTCTAGGTCGCCTATCTCTGCGCGCAGGCGATCTTCATTCGCCGAAACCGTGGCCGGTTGCGCGATTTCTGCCGCCGACCAATCTGCGGCAGCCATGTCTTGGCGCGCGCGTCGTTCGCGCAGCATCCAACCCAAAATAAACCCCAAGATACCCCCGACGATGAACCACATGCCGTCCCCCAATTCGACGTTCGATCTGACGCAGTATGTGCCTGGCGCCATTCTCACCGGCGGTGGCGCTCGGCGCAACGGTGCTGCACATCGCACAGTAATCTGCCGACCCACCATATGGCGTTTGCGTGGCCAATCGGCATCATTCGGCAAAGGTTCACCACGATACCTCGCCGATTGCAGCAAGAGACCCCATTCTGTATCGGGGAGCCCCATTTCACGGGTTGCGGGGCACGCAGAAAGAGGCGCGTCGTGCCCAGCTATATCGACCGATTTCACGAGCAAGGGTTCGCGGTGATACGCGGCGTGTTCAGCGTTGAAGAGGTCCGCGCCATGCAAAACGCATTCGACCGCGTATACGCCCGGGCGATGGATTATGGGGCCACATTTCGCCACCAAAACGTCCTGTATCGCCTCACCGACGACAAGAACCTGGGCCGTATCGTGCGCATGGTCCAATGGCCCTCTTACGTCGATCCGGCTTTGGCCGCAATTCGAATCGATAAAAGAGTTTGCGATATATTGAAGCCACTTATAGGAAATAATTTGAAGCAAATTATCAATCAGATGCACTGGAAACCGCCGGGTGCGGAGTCTGTTGAGTTTGGCTATCACCAAGATATTCGATTTCGTCGTCCACGATCGGCGTATAGGAGGCCGAGTGCCTCATACATTCAGACCGGCATCGCAGTTGATCCCCATTCCATGGCCAACGGTGCCATGGTCTTTTGTCCCGGGAGCCACAAGCGTGGCGAGGTGAACATCGACCCGGCGACGCGCGTCATGGATCGGCCGCTGACAGACGCCGATCTGACCAAAATCGGCATTGACCCCGCGACGAAAGTCAGCCTGGACTTGGCGCCTGGCGATCTCGCTCTATGGCATCTTCTGGCCATTCATGGCTCCGGCGAAAACCGCGCCCCGATCGACCGGCGGCTTTACATCAACGGCTATGTGATCGCGGACCGTTGCGACCGCGGCGAATGGGCCTTTCGCAATGGCGTACCGATACAGCTGGGCACGCCGGTGCTGGTCCACTATGAGCAACTCTACGAACGACCCGAACCGCACTATGTCGATCAACCGCCACCAAACGATTGAAAAGTCGAGGTTTGAAATTTACCTCCTCCTAACAGAGCTCGCATAGCATTAGGGACGCCAGGCATCCGGGTGCCACACGGGACGCTTTTTTGCAGAAGGCCAGCGACCTTGATCCAGCAGTTTCCGCCGCGGCGTTCCGCGATGAACCGGCCCACCGAGGACGCCAATCGAACCCAAGATAAGGGCCTGGAAGGATTGGTCCGAGCCAGTTTCGGGGATCATCGGCTTTATCGCACCGTGCTCGAGAATATAACCGACGCCCTATATGTGCGCGGGCCTGGCCGTGAACTGTTGTATATGAACCCGGCCGCCGAGCGCCTGACGGGCTGGTCACGTACCAAAGCCGAGGTTTTACCCTGCTACGAGGTGTTTGGCGACGTTGGCCAGGCTTGCAATCGCAATTGTCCCGTCGACCGCGCGTGCGCTGAGAGAACAAGTGTCACACATGTCGAGGGCAATGTGGTTCGAAAGGATGGCACCAAATTGCCCGTCGCAGCGTCGATATCGCCCGTGTACGAGGGCGATCATGTCGTTGCCTCGATTGTCTTGTTGTCGGATTTGACGGAGTTGCAGGCGCTGCAACGGGCGAATAACGATGCCCTGACGCGGCTCGCGAAGATGCACGAGGCGCTGCAAAAGAGCGAGAGCCTGTTCCGTGATTTCGCGGAGGTTTCTTCGGATTGGTTTTGGGAAACTGATGAAGAACATCGCTTCAGGGACGTCTTTGGCGAATCCTTAAGCCCTCCGAGTTCTTTTCTAGGCAAGACACGTCGGGATGTGATCGCACACGATGTGGCGCCGGATGTTTGGTCCACTCATGAGGAAGATCTGGCGGCGCGCCGTTCGTTCCGCGACTTTGTTTATCCAATGCGAGGGCCCGGTGGTCATTTGGTTTGGGTCCGCATTTCCGGCAAGCCCATACAGTGCGCCGACGGCTCGTTCGCAGGCTATCGCGGCGTCGGTCATGATGTGACCGCCGAAATGGAAGCCCGACGGCGCATTGAACGCTTGGCCAGCTATGATGATTTGACCGGTTTGGCCAATCGCCGCCTGTTTGATGATCTATTGGCAAAATCAATTGCCCGCGCGACCCGAGATCGGCGAATGCTGGCGCTTTTGATGATCGATCTTGACGGGTTTAAGGCTGTCAACGACGGTTTCGGACATCAAGCGGGTGATGCGCTCTTGATCGACGTTGGCGACCGTCTGACGGTGGCGGTACGCGCCAGTGACACCGTTGCGCGCTTGGGCGGCGATGAATTCGCGGTGATCGTGCCCGATGCCGCGGATCAACGGGCGATTACCGCGGTGGCCCAGAAAATCGTGTCGGCGGTTCGACAACCGGTCACAATAGGTGACAACGAGGTGGCGGTATCTGCGAGCGTCGGTATCGCTGTCTATCCGGATGACGCGGTCGACCCGGCGGTCTTGTTCCGGCGCGCTGACATGGCGATGTACGCGGCCAAAAATGCCGGCAAAAACAACTATGTCAGGTACGTGCCTCCACCGTCGACCGAGCTATCCAAGGATCCGGCGGGCGTGTCGAATCCGTTGAGAGATCGCAGGCGTGCGCGCAAACAGGCGCGCACGTGATGCGCGTGGCACGCACGCCGGCGACTTAGACGGTTCGGCCGCGAATTCTATTCCTGGGCTTCTTTTTCGATCGCCTCGCCAGCCTTTTGAACATCTCTGCCGAAACCCTCGGCGGTGTTGCATCCTGTCAAGGAAAGCAGCGCCAAAGTGACGACCGTCACCGCCAATGCCGACCAGTTGCGTGACAAACGTAACATGTTTCCTCCTTCCCGGATTCTGCCCGTGACTGTGGTCTTTGGTCCCCGACCGTGCAGCCTATCAAAGTGTAGCAACTTGCCCGCGGGGACGTCCGAACCAAGTTTACTTATGACATACGGGCATTTAACGCAAAATCGGGGGCAAGAACATGATCCATGACGATGTGGAGATCGACGAACCGGAAGGTATGTGGCGGATCTGGGTTGACCGCGATCCATCCGGTGCGTTTCGGCGCTTGTGCATTGGCCAATCGCCACCAGAGGCTGCCGAAGTCTTGTTCGAGAGCGAGAACATTGATGTCGTCCAACGACAGAAATGGGCGATCGAATGGCGGATCGCGAATGGGCAGCAGGATCTCGGCAACGACGAGGATCAGGCGCCTGTGGCCACCACCGGCACAACCGGCCGCTAGCATACACCCGACGGTCTGCGGTCGATTGCACGCACGACAGCTGTCGCCGTCGCCGGACAGTGGGAACTTTATTGCTGAAAGTGGATTGCGCCCCCGTGGCTTATGTATACTCAGCCGCCGTCTATCGGTCGGCAGGTCACGTCTTCACGCCTGAGAGAGTCCAAGACATTCGATCAACACCCCGCGCGCCCGGCTGTGGGCGCATCGCAGGTATCTAGCAGTGCGGCGCCGGCATTTGGGGTATCGCCGAGGAGGAATGAAGTATGGCGAATAGTCCGTCAACACCTGCGGTCAAAGGGTTGGACCTGGGCACGAGCCGAATCGTCGTTGCGCGCCCCCGCGGGGAAAAGGTTGCTTTCGATGAACAACTCAATGCCTTTGTGGCGCTGCCATACGCAAAGATGACCGAAGGAATGTTGGAGCGGGAATCGATTTCGTATCGCGTCGAGAACGACGAGATCCTCGCCTACGGCAATCGCGTCGACGAGTTTGCGAATATTTTTGGTGGCGACACGCGTCGGCCCATGCAGACCGGGTTGCTGAATTCAAGCGAACCCCTGAGCCTGCAAATGGTCGAGCTGATGCTGGAGGAGATGGTCGGCGAGGCCCGCAAGGGCGAGAAGATTTGCTTCAGTGTGCCCGGCGCTCCCCCCGGTCATGAGAGCGATCTCTTGTACCACGAACGCACGGTAACCCAATTTCTGGAAGCCCTCGGGTATCAAGTAAAGAGCTTGAATGAAGGTCTTGCGATCGTGTTTTCGGAACTGGAAAGTGCGGGTTTTACCGGCATTGGCGTCAGTTTCGGCGGCGGCATGTGCAATGTCTGTTTGGCTTACCTTGGTCTGCCGGTCATCACGTTCTGTACCGTCCGCGCTGGCGACTATATCGACCGAAGCGCTGCTTCGGTCACCGGCAACACCCCCGTTAACGTGCGCATGCACAAGGAAGAGGACTTCGTTCTTGACGGATTGAGTGACGACAATCTTGACCAAGCGTTGTCTGTATATTACGGCGACGTGGTGCGCAGTGTCGTTGATGGCTTGGAAACACATTTGGCAGATACCAGCAAGCTGCCACGAATCACCAAGCCGATTCCGATCGCCCTGGGTGGCGGTACGGCCCGCGTCGATGGTTTTGAAGCGGAGTTTGAGAAGGCGGTGAGGGAAGCGGATTTACCGATTGAGATATCGGACGTTGAACTGGCCAAGACGCCACATTTCTGTACGGCCAAGGGAACGCTGATGGCGGCACTGTTGAATATGTGATTTTGTTTGGCGGGGCCTTTTCGCGACTGACATGGGGATGTTCGTCGGATGGGGGAGGCGAATTCAGAGGCCAAGGCAGCCAGCACAAGGCTACCGGGTGCCGGGTCGGACGCGGGCTCGTCGGCGGTTGTTGGCGAGGGGCGCGAGGCCGACTTGTCGCTCGAGGAGCTTAAGGCCGCGGCACGCCGCCTCAAGTCCGAACATGACCTGTTTCACCTTCTAAATCGCTTGAGCAAGCCTCTTGATGAGGACGCCGGCGCTGGCAAAGGCGCGCGCCTCGCTTCACGGTGGCTCACGCGCTTGCTCAGACGGGTCGGTCGCCGCAAATTGTAGCTTGCGGTTGCCGGCGGCGCGTTGTTTGGATCAGCTCTCAGAACTCGTAGGCGAGGCTGGCCTTGGTAACCGTGTCCGTTGCAACGGAATCGGTGGGCGGGCTGCTATTGTGCCGAACCTCGAAGGCGAGCTTGCCCGACCATTGGGCCATGATCTTGGCCGAAAGCGCCGTGACTGTTTTTGTGGTCGTGCGTTCTTCGCCGACAACCACCGACGTGTCGTTTGTCAGTGCCGCGTTGTCTGAAATCTGCCACTCTAAACCACTGGTAATTCTGCCAATCAGCTCGACCTCGGTTTGGCCGGTGGCGGTTACGCGGCTTTGGCGCGAGCCTGGACCCGCCTCGAGATCGAAAGTCAGTCTTGGCCGATCGATAAGCCGGTAGCCAACACCAATACTCTCAGTCAATTGCCAGTCAAATCCGCTGAATCGGTCATCTTCATACTCGATGAATCCGAAGCTATAGGCGCGGCCATTGAAGTGGTAGCGGGTCTCGCCGTTGACCAGCAGGCGCTGTTTCTTGGTTTCCCCGTCGTCGCGGGCAAGATCGAAGCTTGAGCCCAGATCATGCTCCCAGTCGGAATAAGTGCCGACGAGCTTTGCCGCCACGCTGACACTGTCCGTCCGGCTATTTCCGGTAGTCCGGCTGCCGCCGAGCTCGATTTCGCCGGACCAGGGCGGCTCGGCACCGGGCGCGCTTGCTTCACTCGGCGCGGCCGTCGTATCTGCCGCGGCGACCACACCGCCATAGGCGGCTTGGCGTATGATGCCGTTAAAGCCCGGATAGGCGCTGGCCACCCTATCGGCAATGGCCTCGGCATTATCCGGATCAATCGAAACCGCGTAGCCGACAAGCGCCGCGCTGAACTCAGGGCGTCGGCTGATTTCGGCGATTATCGTGCTGATCAAGACATTGCCGCCGCCCTGGCGAAACGCATTGTCCAGGGCCGCCGTCGCGTTTGCGGGCAAGGTTGTTTGGCCGAACGCCGCCGACGTTACGACGATGATGGTCAGGCTAACAGCGAAGCTATTGACTACCGTGCGGGACTGACGGTCGCTGTGGGCCATGATGGCCGGCAACTCCGATTGCGAGCGGGGCGGCATCATCGTGCATTGGCGCGGCAAGGGCCAGTGACAACAAAAATACTCGCTGTGATTATTTTTCTTCCCGTGAGCTGAGCATATCTTGTAGCGCTCATGAAAAGGGAAGGCTATATTTCGTGCCGGCAACGTTGGGAGGCACACATATCTATCCTATCGGGGGGCATTGAATGTCACTTTCTGACGCGGATTTGGACGTCACTAAGGGCTTGTACGAACGACTACTCTCTGAACTCTCCGACATGGAGGTCCGTCTACAAAAAGGGCACACCAACGCGGCGCGTCTGATGTGCGGGTCGTTGGTTTTTGCAGCGTCGGCCTATATCGGTTCGTGCCTCGCCGACGATGTATTCGAGGATGACAAGAAAGACGGGGACGTCGAAGACCAAGTCGAGTTGGTGGCCGGATGGATGCGTCTGTTTGGAGAACATGTGGCAAAGTCGTTACAACATCGCGTCGAGCACAAGCGGGATGTTGACAAGGATGTGCCGCCGCCGCTGGACGACGCGGGCGAGATCGACTTCTCGGGTTTCGATACACCAGTGTTTGCGCGCCAAGGGCTTCGCTGATTTCCGCCCAAGATGGTCGCAGGCGCCGGCCGGCGCGTGTAGCCATTTGCTGATCGTTTGATGATTTGGATCAATGCGCGCGCATCCTGGCATGAGCTAAGGACAGCGTTTGGCGTCGGTAATTTCGATACTTAGTCGGAGTTCTGGCCAAACGCCTGAAATCAGTCCACGAGCTGTGTCATGGCCTCAAGCCTCATCGAGAGACCCGTGGATATTCTGGACGCAACCGTGCCTGGATATCTGCGTCTGCCGGATGCGCCGCAAGGAATTGTCGTCTATAGCGGCGACGATGACGATCCACATGACGACGCCGTCGCAGAAGAGGCCGCCGTGGTATTGGATGGGCGCGCGATTGGGTTTCTGCGCGTGCCGTTGATGTCTCCGCGCGAACGGCTTGTTCATCACGCAGGTGCGGTCTTGGACATCAAACGCTTGGCCTTACATCTGATGGCGGTGACCGATTGGGCGGTGGGACAGGCGGATCTGGGCGACCTGTCCCTCGGCTATTTGGGTGTCGGCGCGGGCGGCGCCCCGGCGTTGATTGCCGCCGGAGATATGGGCACGCGTGTACGCGCGCTCGTCGTTGAACGTGGCCATCCTGATCTTGCTAATCATGACCTTTCCAAGGTTACGGCGCCGACTCTGCTGGTGACCGGGGAAGTCGACTGGCCGCGTGTAACCGAGTCGATCGATGCCTTTCACATGTTGCGCTGTCAACGCGCGCTTCATGCCGTACCAAGCGTCGGCAATGTCTTTGCAGATCCCGACTCACGCGGCCACGTTTTGTCCGTCGCGGCCGATTGGTTTCAAAAGCATCTCTGATCCATTTTTGGGCACTGTCTGTCCGCCGTGTTTCGGCATCCCCATTTATGGCACGATGACCCATTCCTATGTGCAAGCCCACGACAGTGAGGCGATGGCCTTTGAGAGCTTCGCGCGCCCACGTCCGGAAAGCGTGGTGCTGCTGATTGATACCTACGACACCGAAAACGGCGCGCGCAAGGTCGCTGCCTTGGCACCGAAATTACGTGGGTCCGGGATCTCGGTGCACGGCGTCCGATTGGACAGCGGCCATTTAATTGAATACGCACATACCGTGCGCGCAATATTGGATGATGCCGGGCTACGTGGAATTACGATTTTTGCAAGCGGTGGCCTAGATGAAAATGCCTTGCGGCGGATCACCGCGTCGCGCGCGCCGATTGATGGGTTCGGCATTGGCTCCAGCCTGACCACGGTGGCCGACGCGCCGGCGCTGCATGCGTTGACCATGGCCGTCGGTCGAGACAATCCGGATTTGACCAACCGCTAAACCGTTTCCGTTCCGCGCTTGTTCACGAAATTACAAGCCCCCGCTGTGATTTCGGTTTGATTATACAAATGGATTTTGTATATGTATATAGAAGACACGCAATATCTGTCGATCGCAATAATGATCCACAGTCTGTTGAAGTAGGGCATGACATTGATTCTGCGTTTTTCCGATAAGGAAATCGCGGCCATCGAAGCAGTCCTGGATATCGCTTTGAATGGCGGCGGAGGGCCTGTGCAAAGCCGCGATATCACGCGGCGCCAAGGCATTCCGCCGCGCTATTTGGAACCGGTGTTGCAACAGCTCGGCCGGGCTGGGCTCATCGTCGGTATTCGTGGGCCGAACGGTGGTTATCGTCTCGCTCGCGAGCGTCGGCGAATCACGCTTGCGGACCTGCTCAATGCCATGGAGCCGGAGCGGACCGCTACCCACGGGTCTGCGAATGATGATCCTTTGCGGTCCATGCTTCAGGGCGTTTTCGAAGGTCTGGAAAGCGACATGCAGGCGCGTTTGGCGGCGGTTACGGTCGAGGCATTGTGTTGGCGCGCGCACGGGCTTATGCAAGCCGAAGCGCCCGACGGAAAAGTGAGTTTCAGCATTTGAGTGCGCGGTCATGACCAAAGTCGCGCCAAAGCGCCGGGCCAACCAAGGCATGGCGCAAACCGGCATCGTGCCCCACCGTGGGCGCGTTTTTGATGATGTGTTGCAGACCATCGGTTGTACGCCGGTGATCCGCCTCAGTCGTTTGATGGCGCGCCATGGCTGCGCCGGCGACGTCCTTGGAAAATGTGAATTTTTCAACCCGTTGGGTTCGGTCAAGGATCGTATCGGCTATGCCATGATCGAGGCGGCCGAGCGAGAAGGCCAGCTGTCGCCCGGCACCGTCGTGATCGAGCCGACTTCGGGCAACACCGGGATCGCGCTGGCGTTCGTGTGCGCGGTCAAGGGCTATCGGTTGATACTGACGATGCCAGCGGGGTTGTCGAACGAACGCACCAAGATGTTGCGTTTGTTGGGGGCGGAAATCGAATTGACACCCGCGGCACTGGGGATGCGCGGCGCCATCGACCGTGCCCACGCATTGGTTCAACAGGTACCCTCGGCCTTTATGCCGCACCAGTTTGCAAACGCTGCCAATCCTGACGTGCACAGCCAAACGACGGCCGAGGAGATCTGGTTGGATACCGGCGGACACGTTGATGTCTTGGTCAGCGCAATTGGCACGGGCGGGACTTTTACGGGCGTCGCCCGTGTGCTCAAGGCGCGGAATCCAGAATTACGGCTGGTGGCCGTCGAGCCGGAAGACAGCCCTGTCTTGTCCGGCGGTCCGGCTGGCGTGCACCAAATCCAGGGAATCGGGGCCGGTTTCGTGCCGGAGATCTTGGCCACCGATTTCATCGACGAAGTGCTGCGTATCGGCAACGAGACCGCTTTCGCGACCGCGCGCGAAGTTGCCCGGTTCGAGGGCTTGCCCGTCGGCATTTCGTCGGGTTCTGCCTTGGCGGCGGCGCTGGAAGTGGCGACGCGCCCGGAGATGGCCGGCAAACAAATCGTCGTCATTTTGGCGTCATTCGCCGAACGCTATCTTTCATCGGCCTTGTTCGAGGGCATTTAAGCGTCGGCACACGGGCGCAGTTCCACCCGCGCATTCCGACACGTGAAGCCGCACAATGCGGCAGCATCGGCGGTCGCAAAAAATACAGAAAATAAATGTATTGAAATGTAATTCACGTGATGATGTCGTTGCTACACGGAAAGAGCGAATCACGGACGTTTATTATACATATTCCGGATAGGAGCCGATATGGCGATGACGGCCTTGGCACGCCAATTTCAGACCCAAGAACGACTCGATCGGAATCGGATTCAGACCAATCTGCCGGCCGGTGCGCCGAGCCATGAGACCGATAAGGAACCCATTGCACCAACCGAACGCCAAAGTGAGGTGACGCCGGCGACGGCCGAACCACTTGTCTGGCGCGCCCATTGGTAGACGCAACGTGACACGACTCACGAAATCGCCGCCAGCAGACGCGGCACCTGCACCTATCGTCGCCTTTGCTGATCGGGCCGCCGCGGCCGCGCCGGCACGCGACGGCCAGGGGCGGGTCACGTTGGTTGGCGCCGGTCCCGGGGACCCCGACCTGTTGACCTTGCGGGCGGTCCAGGCTTTACGGCGCGCGGACGTCGTGATCTACGACGGCTTGGTCGATTTGCAAATTCTGGATCATGTCCGTCCTGGTGCGCATCGCGTGTTGGCCGGCAAACGGGCCGGGCGGCCGGGTCGTTCACAGCTAGAGATCAACGCCATGATGGTGCACCACGCGCGCTTGGGCCGCGATGTTGTGCGGCTTAAAGGTGGCGATCCGATGATTTTCGGCCGTGCCGGCGAGGAACTCGCCTATTTGCGCGGTCATAGCATTGCGGTTGATGTTGTGCCCGGCGTAACCGCCGCGACCGGTTGCGCTGCGGCGGCCGGATTTTCGCTCACCCACCGGGATGCCTCTCACGCAGTGACGTTCTTGACCGGGCAGGAATGCTGTCAGACATCGGCGCTCGATTGGCGGGCATTGGCCACGCTCGATCAAACCATGGTGGTCTACATGGGTGTCGGGTCGGCGGCGACAGTCGCGGTTCGCTTGATCGAACACGGTATGTCGGCGGAAAAACCAATTGCCATCATCGAAAACGGCACGCGGCCGAACAGTCGGACGTTGCGCGGCCAACTGTGTGATTTGGCGAGTCTGATCGCGGACCACGGCATTCGATCACCCGCGCTGCTGGTCATTGGCGATGTCACCACGTCCGTGAATACATCCATCGAAGCCATTGCAACGCACGGTCACTTTTCGATAGGGAGCCAGTCATGAGTGATAAGATCATTACTGCCAATCGCTTGAGCGATGGTCGCGTCATCTATCTGGCTAACTCTGGCAACTGGACCGAAGAACTGGCTGAAGCCGCGCGCGCCGCGGATCCGGGCGCCGAAGCCCGTCTGTTGGCTGTGGCGGAAGACGAAAGTCAGCGATGGATCGCTATCTCGCCCTACGTAATCGACGTGGGTGATTCAGCCGATACGACGCGGCCAAAGAGGTTCAGAGAATGGATCCGCGCGTTCGGCCCGACCATACGCACCCCTGTTGGGCCCCAGCCAGATCAACAGGTTTGATCATGTATCGCTATGACGAATACGATCACACTCTGGTGCGTGAACGCATTGCCCAGTTCCGCGACCAAGTCGCGCGGCGTATCAGCGGCGATCTCACCGAGGACGAGTTCAAGCCGTTACGCTTGATGAATGGCCTCTATTTACAACTGCACGCCTATATGCTGCGGGTCGCGATACCCTATGGCACGTTGTCGTCAGGGCAGTTGCGCGCTTTGGCTGATATCGCGCGCCGCTTTGATAAAGGCTACGGGCATTTTACCACCCGGCAGAACCTCCAATACAACTGGCCGAAATTGGTTGAGACGCCCGATATTCTCGATGCGTTGGCTGATGTTGAGATGCATGCCATACAAACCAGTGGCAATTGCATACGCAATGTCACAGCTGACCCTTATGCGGGCGTCGCCGCCGACGAAATTGAGGACCCCAGAGTCTATTGCGAGTTGATTCGTCAGTGGTCAACCCTGCATCCGGAATTCTCTTTCCTGCCACGCAAGTTCAAGATCGCTGTGACTGGGGCCAGGCAGGATCGCGCCGCTGTGCGGGTTCATGACATTGGCCTGGTTATGAAACGGTCGGACGACGGCGAGATCGGTTTTGAGGTGATGGTTGGTGGCGGCCAAGGTCGCACGCCCCGGCTCGCACGAACCATACGCCCATTTCTGGCCAAGCGAGACATGCTGTCCTATTTGGAGGCCATCCTGCGTGTCTACAATCAGCTTGGCCGGCGCGACAATCTCTATAAGGCGCGGATCAAGATCCTGGTTGACCAGGTGGGCGTCGACGCATTCCGCGATATGGTTGAGGAGGCGTGGGCGTCTATACGAGACGGAGTCCTGGATCTTGACGGGGAGGCGTTGGAACGAATTGCGGCGTTCTTCGCGCCGCCGAACTACGAGTCTTTGTCGGCAAGGTGCCAGGCGCTGGACGAGGCCCGTTCTGCCGATGCAGATTTTGATCGCTGGGTCGCGACCAATGTACGTCCCCACAAACAGCCGGGATACGGAATTGTTGAAATTTCACTGAAGCCGATCGGTGGGATCCCGGGCGACGCCACGGCTGCGCAGATGGAAACCGTTGCCGATTTGGCCGAAGTCTATGGTTTCGGCGAGATTCGCGTTAACCATACACAAAACCTGGTGCTGCCCGATGTGCGGTTGCAGGACCTCGCCGATTTGTGGCGTGTCCTGGTCGCCAATGGGCTTGGCACGGCCAATCTGGGTCTGGTCAGTGATATCATTGCCTGCCCAGGGCTGGACTATTGCGCTTTGGCGAATGCCCGGTCGATACCGGTGGCAACAGCCATCTCACGGCGTTTCCACGATTTGGATCGCCAGCACAATATTGGTGAGCTGAATATAAAAATCTCGGGCTGTATCAACGCGTGCGGCCACCATCATGTTGGTCACATCGGGATTCTCGGCGTCGATCGCAAAGGTGAAGAGTATTACCAGGTTACCCTGGGCGGGACGGCCGACAATGGCGCCGCGATTGGCAAGATCATTGGGCCGGCGTTCGCCGAGAACAAGATCGTCGATGCGGTCGAAACGATCGTCGATACGTATTTGGAATTGCGCGCCAACGACGATGAGCGCTTTGTCGAGACCTATCGTCGTGTTGGCGCATCACCTTTCGCGGAGGTCCTCTATGGTTCTCGTTAGAGACGGCGGCACGGCCGAAGATATTTGGCTGAAGGTCGACGACGAGGCCGCTTTGCCCGCGGATGGCGCAGTTCTTGTGTCGTTGGCGCGTTGGCGGCGCGATCGGGACGTTCTGCTGGGCCGCGGAGACGTCGTCGGCGTGCGCCTGGCGAGCGATCAGGAGCCAAAGGAAATTGCCGAGGACCTCGATGCGTTGTCGCTTGTCGCGCTTGAGTTCCCCCGATTCACGGACGGGCGCGCCTTTTCACACGCCAGAGTATTGCGCGAAAACTATCGTTTTCGTGGCGAGATCAGGGCGGTTGGCAAGGTCTTGCGTGACCAGTTCTTGTTTTTGCAACGGTGTGGCTTTGACACGGTCGAAGTGGACAATGCTGCCGATGCTGCTGCCTGGCCAGCGGCGACATCTGAGATATCGGTATTCTATCAACCGAGCACGGACGGCCGCGCGACGCCGTCCATGCTCCGTCGGCGGTTGTCGGCCGGTGCGAATGCCCAAAGTGAATGCGGTGTCGTGCGGTCGTTCCTCCACGACCGGTCTGGGCCGGCGACCGCCGCGCGCATGGCACGCGACTTGAACCGTCGCTACGGCCACCTTGACGGCGAAGAGCTGCTGCGGCCGCTCATGACACAGGTTTTTCCTGAAAGGATCGCATTGGTGACGGCGTTTGGCGCCGAATCGGTGGTGTTGCTCGACATGGTCGCGCGCATCAACACGGCAACCCCGATCATCTTCCTGGACACGGGCAAGCATTTTGATGAGACGTTGGCTTATCGTGATGAGCTGGTGCAGACCTTTGGGTTGACTGACGTGCGCGCGATTGGCCCCAATCTTGACAGTATCCGTCGCGCCGACGCGGCTGGCACATTGTGGGCCAGCAACCCCGATCGGTGCTGCTACTTGCGCAAGGTCGAACCATTGCGCCGCGCCCTGATCGGGTTTGATGCCTGGATCGCCGGCGCCAAACGCTATCACGGCGCTGGGCGGGAAGCCTTGCCGGTGATTGAGGCCGACGGCGGCCGCATCAAGATCAATCCTCTGGCAAGTTGGTCGCCCGATGACGTGGATCAGGCTTTAGCAGCACGTCAACTTCCTCGGCATCCCCTGGTGGCCGCGGGTTTCCTGTCGATTGGCTGCGCACCGTGCACCGCGCCAACCGGCGACGCGGCGCGACCGCGCAGCGGCCGTTGGCCGGGTTTCGAGAAGACCGAATGTGGCATTCATATGCGCCAGTTTGGCGCCGTGGCCGGGGGAAAGCTCTAGGGCACTCCACTCAAATGCATCGCCCTAGCCGCTTTGCCATTTCAGGATGCATGCCTTATTTGGCGCATATTGCGCATTAGGTTAGAGTCACCGACGTGGCAAGGAATGTACGGTCGGCCTCAAAGTCCATCCAACACGCCATCTGCGCCATCAATTGCCCCAACATTGTCGCACGTTCAATGGCGTGTTGGTCGGCCGCGCAAGGCTTTACGCTGATATAACGTAGCGCGATCCACGAACGGACGTGCGCTGTACGGGCAATACGACGGCAGGCTCCATCCGCTCGGAACACTGCCGCATCAGTGCGTACGACATCGCGGTCAACTCTAGAATTTGCTGTGAGATATCAATACCCGCGCTCGCCATTCAATCGGTGAACGCGGTCGGTTTTGCGGCACCCGTCGCTTATTGATCAACCTTGTCGTTGAACACCGCCGCAGCATGGCGTTGGCTATCCTCGGTCGAGGGATTATCTTTACATACGGCGTCCGTCGATGGAGAGGCCGTGCATGGGAAAACAAGCCAAATTTTGCGCTAAAGATACTGGGCAGAATGTATCGTCCACTATTGATCATTTCGATAACTATGCAAGAAATTGTGCACAAGGGATCTTGGTTCATATCGAATTTGTGCCGCTCTATGTGAATTCGGTGGCGGCCTCCATGCTGGGATATGACGATCCCGGCGTCGTGCGCGCCATGGACACGGTATTGCCGCTCATCAGTCCGGTAACGTTCCGATCGACACAATCCGAATCGACTGGTCGTGCATCTGGCGATCAGCTTCCAGAGCGCTACCGACTTGAGATTCATCGTGCCGGAGCGCCGTCGCAATTGCTTGAGTGTTTTTCCAGTACCATGATCTGGCACGGCGAGCGCGCCACCGTTACGACAATGGTCGATGCCGGTAAGACGGCGGCGGCGGATTCTTCAGGGCATGAGACGGAACAAATTCGGGCTGAGGGCGAAGACCTGCTTCGCGAATTTGTCCGGACATTGCCTGACTGGTATTGGGAAACCGATGTTGATCACCGCTTCGTCGATCGATTTCAATGGCCGTATTGGATTCCCCAGAAAAACTATGGTCGCAAACGCTGGGAAATCGCAACCGCCGAAGACGTTGGGGCGAACACGGAAAAGTGGCGCGAACATCGAAATGCCCTGAACGACCATCGTCCTTTCAAGGACTTCCGTTATCAGTCGCGCAACCAGAACAATGAGGTGATTTGGCTGCGCACAAGTGGACGGCCGGTTTTCGATAGTCAAGGAATTTTCAAAGGCTATCGTGGTTTTGCGAGCGATATCACCGAAGTGGTTTCGGCGGAGAACCGTGCCCGTACCGCCCGTGAGCAGCTCATGGCGGCAGTCGATGCCTTTGACGCGCCGGTTGTCTTGTTCGATCCGGACGATTGCGTCGTCCTCTCGAACGAAGCTTACAAAAGAATGTTCGACGATCGCGACGGATCGATCACGCCAGGTCGCCATGTCGAAGATCTTACGAGGCATCTCATAAACACAAACAGATTTCCCGAAGCGATCGGCTGCGAAGAAGAGTGGTTAGCGGAACGGTTGCAGCGATTTCGGCAAGGCAATCAGCCGTTCGAAGTACGTCGAGCCAATGGCGATGTTTACTTGGTTCGCGACGTGCGTTTGCCGGACGGCAGCACACTGGTCATTCCGACCAACATCACGGAACGGATCAAGGCAGAGCACGCGCTCAATCTCGCCAAGGTCGCGGCGGAACAAGCCAGCCAATCAAAGACGCGTTTTTTGGCAGCCGCCAGTCACGATCTGCGCCAGCCTTTGCAAGCCCTGACGCTGTATGTGGACATGTTGTCGTCGTATGTGCATGCAGGGAAGGGCGTGAAAGTCATCAGCAACATCCGTGACAATGTGCGCTCCATGGCTGGCATGCTGGATATGCTGCTGGAGATTTCGGAATTTGATGGGGGCGTCATCAAAACGAACATTGCACCGATTTCCGTGGCAAGTGTGCTGCACCGGTTGGAACGCGATTTTGCCGTTCAGGCAGGTGCCAGTCGTATAGGTTTCAAAACGGTTGGATGTTCACTTTGGATCGAAAGTGACGCCGAACTATTGACGCGAATTCTGGAGAATTTTGCCTCGAATGCCATACGTTACAGCGGTGGTGGGCGTGTCTTGGTGGGATGCCGACGGCATGCGAGAAGTTTGACAATCGAGGTTTGGGATACCGGCATTGGTATTCCAGAAGATCAACTGGACGCGATTTTCGAGGAATATCATCAGCTCCATAACCCCGCACGCGACCGCAGCAAGGGTCTAGGACTGGGGTTGTCGGTTGTGAAGCGTATTGCCAATCTTCTTGGTCACACGATCGAGGTCCGCTCCATTGTTGGCAAAGGATCAATGTTTGCGGTCTCGGTACCTGTGACCACGCCGCCTTTTGTGGCTAACGTCGAGAAAATCAAATCGGCCCCGGTCCCCGTGGACCTAACCGGAAAACACGTCATCTTGGCCGAAAACGACGATCGCGTTCGGGATGGGATCCATCAGGTTTTGGCTGCGAATGGCGCCGAGGTTCACAGCTTCTACAATGCCAGCGATGTGGCCGTGACGCTGGCAGGGGCGACATGGCATCCGGCTTTGGCGATTGTCGACTATTGGCTTGGCGACGGCGTAACCGGCGCGGCTGTTGTTTGCGCGATCCGGCGGCAATCGGAGATGGAAGTTCCGGCAATAATAATGACCGGTGATATGGGACCTGGACCCAAACAATCGGCGCGCGAAGCCGATTGCGAGGTTTTGTACAAGCCCGTTGCCAGAGATACAATTTGTGCGGCAATTTCACGTGCTTTGTCTTAGTAGTACGCGCGTGTGTGGGTCGACTGCGCGATAGCGCGACCAGAAAGGACACAGCCAAGTTCTTGGTAGAATGCCTGCCGACCCTGAGCGTATGGTTCCGCTATTGGAGCTATCTGTTTCGAGCTTGGTAGCGTCGGGGGTCGCCGGTTGCGTCAGCCTAATGCCAACTGCGCGCGGATCGAGATCGATCCGCTGGCGCGTTGGTTGGCCGACGACGTGGATCAGGATTTGGCCGCGCGCCAACCGCCTCGGCGTTCCCTGATGGCCGCGGGCTTCCCGTCGATTGGTTGCACCCCGCGCACGGCCCCAACTGGCGACGCAGCGCGCCCGCGTGGCGGCCGCTGGCCGCGCTTCGAGAACACCGAATGCGGCATTCACGGTGCCTTGGCGCTCACCAAATAACCGATGGCCAAAGCGCGATTACTCCGCTGCCACAAACACCTCCGGCGTGATCGTTACCGCCAGCACTTCGGCGGCAGGCGGATAATAGTAGCCGTCGTCGATCGGCTCGACGGGTTCGGATTCAGCTGGGCCGGTATCTTGGCCGCGTTGGAACATGCCGGCATCCGGCCCAAAGCCACCTTCCTGATTGACCTCGGTACCCGCGTCCCAAAGCACGATTCGCTTCGACACATCGCCCGAAATCGGCCGGCCATCCGCATCGAACAGATCGAGGCCGCCGCCGGCCGGCGCATAGATGGCGTCGTTCGACTGCATCAACATGGTCGCGAATGACAGCTTGTCACCGGGATCCGCGGTAACGCGGAACTCATAGGCTTTGCCCGGCCACAATTCCTCGTCTTTGATGGCGCCGACGGGCATGTAAAAGATGCCGCCTTCCAAAACATCTGGATGCTGGAACAAGTAATATTGCAGCGGCCGCACATTGCCGTCTTCGGCCAATTCTTCCAGGCCGGACCCGGCCACGGCTTCGGTGCCCGGTTCAAACAGCGGCGCGCCCTGGCGGTAGACGGCGTAGTTCCCGTGTGACATGCCGGCCGCCCACGTGCGATCGTGCCCCGATGCCATGGCATCCGGCGGTGATATGTTTTCGATCCGAATCTTGAATGTCGTTCGTCCCAACCGCATGCGCCAGACATCGGGAACGCGGGTTACGGCTTGGCCCTGCGCCAAACGTTCTGTGGCGCCGACCACGGGTTTTTGCAAGGGCATGGCCTGGCCGGCCAGCGATCCGACCAGTAGCCCAATCGCGGTCAGCACGATCGTTCGATGATACGACAAAATTTCACCTCCTACCTCACCACGAGGTCCGCAAAGCTGTAATTTGCCCGACATCGCCGGACTGATACCTGGATTAGAAGATATCGGGTTCGCCCCGCGCCGCGTGCTCACTTATCTTCATAATGATGTGTTGTGTCTGAGCGGCCGTGGTTGACGATGTAGTCAACTGACGCGCAAAAAGGCGCTGCGTGTGGTCGATCGACCGACAGGGTGCCGAAATCCCGATCATTGGGGCGTGGATGTTTCAAGGCTTGATTGCATTTGGCCGAACTGTTTTTTCGTCCTTGCGCGATTTGGCGCCGATCATCGCCGTTGTGGCGTTCTTTCAGATTGTGATTTTGCGCCAGCCGTTTCCAAATCCCGAACAGCTGGTCGGCGGCCTGATTCTGGTGATGCTTGGGCTGGCGTTCTTTATCCGCGGGCTTGAGATTGGGTTGTTTCCGATAGGCGAGTCGGTTGCCGGTGCGTTTGCGCGCAAGGGCAGCGTGTTTTGGCTCTTGATCTTTGCTTTTGCCCTTGGCTTCGGCACGACGGCCGCGGAGCCCGCGCTTATCGCGGTTGCCGACGAGGCCGCGCGCGCCGCCGCAGCCGCCGCCTTGATCGCGTCCGAGCCGGATGCTTTGTTCGCCTACGCACTGGAACTGCGCATGACCGTCGCGGTCTCGGTCGGGTTTGCCCTGGTGATTGGCGTTTTGCGCATTTTGAAAGGGTGGCCAATCCAATATTTCATTATCGGCGGTTATTTGGCCGTGGTTCTGATTACGTTTGCGGCACCGGAAGACATTGTTGGCATTGCTTACGATTCAGGTGGCGTCACCACGTCGACCGTGACCGTGCCGCTGGTCACCGCACTAGGGGTCGGGCTGTCGACCGTCATTCGTGGTCGTAATCCGCTGATCGATGGCTTTGGGTTGATCGCGTTCGCCAGCCTGGCGCCGATGATTTTTGTGCTCACATTTGGAATCGTGCGGTGATCGCCAGATGACCGAGACCTTTGTCGCTGTCGGTGTCGCGCTTTTGGCCACAATTCGAGATGTGGCGCCGATCGTATTGATACTTATCGGTTTTCAAGTGTTCGTGTTGCGCCGCCCAATCCCCAATTTGGGGCGCGCGATCGTCGGATTTGTCTATGTCGTGATTGGATTGGCACTGTTTCTGGTCGGGCTGGAAGAAGCGTTGTTTCCGCTCGGCAAGGCCATGGCGGAGCAATTGACGGCACCGGAGGTGATTGGCGCTGGATCCGCCGACGATGCCGACTGGTCACGCTATGTGTTGGTTTATGCATTCGCCGCCGCCATCGGATTCTCGACCACCGTCGCAGAGCCGGCGTTGATCGCGGTGGCCATGAAGGCCAGCGAAGTATCTGGCGGTGGCCTGCGGGCATGGAACCTGCGAATCGCGGTGGCCTGTGGTGTCGCGATTGGGGTTGCCTTTGGAACACTGCGCATTGTCAATGGCTTGCCGTTGCATTATTGCATCATCGTTGGTTATGCGATCGTCATCATTCAAACAGCCTTTGCGCCACGCGCCATCATTCCGTTGGCCTACGACTCAGGTGGCGTGACCACGTCAACGGTGACGGTCCCGTTGGTTACGGCTTTGGGCTTGGGATTGGCGATGAATATTCCTGGGCGCAGTCCGCTGATTGATGGATTTGGATTGGTTTCGCTCGCGAGCTTGTTTCCGATGATCACGGTTATGGGCTACGCGCAAATCGCGGCATGGTGGGAGCGCCGTCAGGCGCAAAAAGCTGATGAGGTCCTTTAAATGAAGTTCAAACTGATCGTGGTCTTGGTCCAGGATGAACAGACCGAGACCGTTCTCAAGACGGCGCGGGAGCAGGGGGCAACCGGCTGCACGGTGATAACGAATGCACGCGGTGAGGGCCTTCACCCTCGCAAAACGTTCCTTGGCCTGACCCTGGAGGGTCAACGCGATATGATCTTGCTGCTGGTCGAAGAGCATTTGAGCCGCGATATCTTGGAGGCTCTCGAAAAGGCCGCCGAACTCGACGAACGGCCCGGCAGCGGCATTGCTTTTCAAATCGATATCGAGGATGCGGTCGGACTGTCATCCCAGTTCCAGAGCATTGCACACGAAATAGAAGACCAGCTATGAGCAATACCACGCATGTACCCGTGCGCGATGTCATGACGCCGGGTCCGAAAACGATCAATGGCCTGGCCACTATTCGCGAGGCCGTGCAAACTATGCGCGACCAAGACGTCAACTCGCTGATCATCGATCGACGTCACGAGCATGACGAATACGGCGTCGTCACGATTTCCGACATAGCGGAAAAGGTGGTCACGCCGCGACGGTCTTATGACCGCACCAATGTCTACGAAGTGATGTCAAAACCGGTCATGACTGTGCATGGCGATATGCATATTCGCTACGCCATACGGCTCTTGTCCCGATTTGGTTTGTCGCGCGCGCTGGTTGCTGACAAGACCGGTCCGATTGGGATTATCAAACTGCGCGATATGGTCCACCGCATGGTCCTTGATACAGCCGACGGGGGCGAAGAAAGCCAGACCTAATTAGGGCGCCGGCTCGCCGTGGTCGCGAGCCCGCACCCCGCAAAAATATTAATAGCTGGCGCAGATTCTAGAGCATTTCACGCTCGCTCACGATCGTGTGTCATGCTCTATCTATCTGATATCGACCAACTTATCTTCGTTCAAACGGAATCGTTTGAACGAAGGTTGATCTAGTAGGTGATCACCGGGTCAATTTCCTTGGCTTGTGCGACCCATTTTTCAACTTCGCTGGCCGAAGGGTTGCGCCGGGCAAGTTTCTTTTCGCCATTCACTTCGGCCATCTTGGCCGTTAGATTCTCAGGGTTGCGGTGACGCAGCTCCTTGACAGTATCGACGCCCGCGGCTTCCAGCAGTTCCGAGTATTCTTCACCGACCCCCGAAATGCGCATCAGGTCGGCCATGTTCGTCCATTTCAACAGGACCTTGGTGGAAAAGCCTGTTTTCTCCGCGACCGTATCGCGACCTTTCGGCGTGCAGCATTGCTGCAATAGATCGTCAGTGGTCTTGATATCAGCGGCGGCAAGTTTCTCCGTGTAAGCGGGCCCAATGCCCTCAATCTCGTCGATCTTGTAGCCCATCGTACGGCACCCCGTGGTTGTTCGGTCGTTGCGCGTGCCACTATTGCCCAGCTTGCTCGTGGGGTCCAGACGCCCGCATGATCCGAACCATCTTCTTGGTCATTCAAGGCCGGAAGTGTCACTGGATTGATCAGCGATCGGATTGGGCGATCCGTGCAGCCGCTAGCCCCGAAAAAATAAGGAGTTGCAATTCACTCTGAATTGCGATGAGAATGTGTCGCATTCGCGTGACGACTGTCAGTGCTTTGGGAGGTTGCAGAGTGGCGCAAGAACTGAGCGGGACGATCGCGTTTTGCGCGGCGATGATGCTGGCGGTGCCGGCATCTGGGCAGGATGCGCTGCCGACCCGCGAAGAGATGTGGGCGATCATTCAACAACAGCAGGCCGAGATCGAGCGCCTGAAGGAAAGGCTGGACATCACCGACGAGAAAGTCGAAGCGGCGGGCGAGATGATCGCGGAAGCGGGCGCCTCATCCGACGGCGGCCAGCCGGGTTGGTGGGAGCGCACCAGCCTCGGCGGCTATGGCGAACTTCACTACAATGGTGGCGATGTCGACGAATTGGATTTGCATCGATTCGTGCTGTTTCTGGGGCACGAATTCAACGACCGCTTTCGCCTCGCCACCGAAATCGAAATCGAACACGCTTTGGCCGGAGATGGCGCGCCGGGCGAGGTTGAAATTGAGCAGGCATTCATCGAATACGACATCAACGCGAACTTCGTGACACGCGCGGGTGTGTTTCTTATCCCCGCTGGCATTTTGAATGAAACGCACGAACCGCCGACATTTTTTGGCGTTGAGCGCAATCGCGTCGAGTCGGAAATCATCCCGACAACCTGGTGGGAGGCCGGTGCCGGCCTGACCGGGCGATTTGGTACTGGTCTGAGCTTCGACGTTGCAGCGACCGGTGGTCTCAACACGCCGATCACGGGCGGCAGTGCTTTCCGAATTCGTAGTGGCAGGCAAAAGGTGGCTGAATCGATCGCCAAGGATCCGGCCCTGACCGGCCGCCTGCGATGGACCGGCATTCCCGGCGTTGAACTCGGCGTGACCGGGCAATGGCAGTCGGATATCACCCAAAGCCAGTTGGGCATCTCGGCGGCTTTGGTGGAGGCCCATGCCGACATCCTGATCGATGGCTGGGGCTTGCGTGCGCTTTACGCGCGGTGGAAGTTGGAGGACGGCGCGCCAGGCACTGGCCCCGCCGCGCTCGGGCGAGACGTTCAATATGGCTGGTATGTCGAGCCGTCATATCGCTTTCCGGTGGCCTCGTGGGGCCAATTGGGCGTGTTTGCGCGCTATAGCCAGCTTGACAATTTCGCCGGCAACAGTGTTAGCACCAGGGTCAGCCAGTTCGATATTGGCGTCAATTATTGGCCGATCCCGGATATCGTTCTGAAAGCGGATTTTCAGTGGGCGAAACGACCGGCCGCGATCGCCGCTGACGACGACAATCGGTTGAACGTCGGTATCGGATGGCAATTCTGATGCGAGCCGTGGCGAGCCGATGGCTCTGGCTTATCTGGCTCGCCGCACTATACCTGGCGCCGGTGGCGTATGGCGAGGAGGTGTATTTAGCGCCCGAGTTGTTTCTATCGGAAAGCTTCGATGGCGACGTGCCTGACCCCGAGGTCATTTGGGTAACCAAGAGCCTTAAGGGTGATGTCGCCGACATTCGTGGTCATAGTGGCGGGCCGCGGCGCATTCGCTATTGGGCCTCTGGCCGACGGAGTGCGTGGATACTCGAAGAGATCGGCAAGGTTGAGCCAATCACCACTGGAATCGTGGTTGATAACGATGCGATTGTGCGCGTGGCGGTACTCATTTACCGGGAGAGCCGTGGATGGGAAGTGCGGCATCCGTTTTTCACCGACCAGTTTATCGGCGCGCGCCTTGTGGAAGACCGGCGTCTCGATCGACGCGTTGACGGCATTTCCGGGGCAACCTTGTCTGTTGATGCGTTGACCCGTTTGGCCCGGTTGGCACTCTATTTGGACAGTCGGGCGAGCGAACAGAGATGAGTATCCGATGAGCCGTAGATCCGCGCGCTATCGGCGCGCGGTTTATGTGTGGCACCGGCGGCTTGGCCTGTGCGCGGCCGCCGTGTTGCTGGTCGTTGCAGTGACGGGTGTGATCTTGAATCACAGCGACCGACTGGGCTTGGCTACACAAACAGTCAGTTGGTCGCATCTGTTCACGGTCTACGGTATGACCGATGGCGGGCCGACCATAAGTTATCACCTTGATTCAACATGGTTAACTTGGCACGACCAGGCACTTTATATCGACGGTCGACCGTTGAGTATTCGCCTGAATGACCCAACCGGCGCCGTGGCCACGGCAGATTTTTTCGTTGTCTCGGGCGACAAAGAACTGCTCTTGTTGGACCCCGATGGCGTTCTGATCGAAAGGATTTCGGGCGCTGGGCTACCGACTCTGCCGAGCCGCCTTGGTCTTGCCGTTGGCGGCGAGGTCGCGCTCTCCGACGGTGGGACCACATATCTTGCCGATGCAGATCTTTTGACTTGGCGTCGTTGGCCGAATGCCGACGTCGTGTGGAGTACGTCAAAAGCTGCGCCTGACACGTTGGCGGATGCGGTTGCCAAGCATCGCTACGGCGATGGTTTGAGCTGGGAGCGCGTTTTGCTTGATTTGCACAGCGGTCGCTTGTTTGGGTCGCTGGGGCCCTATGTTGTCGATGCGGCCGGACTTGGAATCGTGATTCTTATCGTGACCGGCGCTTACAACTGGTTCGTGCGGCGCGGGCGATGAGCGGTGCAAGTAAAAGCGCGCTCGAAAATGGTGCCGCCGGCGTGAATTGAACACGCGACCCCACCCTTCATACCACGATCACTTTCGTAACCCCGGCGATCCACTGATCACCAGGTTCGTGGCCTGGACCATCCCTTAGCCGTATCGCCCGTGTGGCGACTTAGGCTCCGCCCGTCTGGCCTCTACACCTTTCCGGCCATCTGCCGGACTTGGCTCGGGATTGCCATGGGCCGTGTGGCCGTTAGGTTTCCCCGACTTTGAGCGGTACTGTCCCACCGGTTTTCCGATGGGTGGGCAAGTGATTACCAAGGGTGTGCTCTACCCCTGAGCTACGGCGGCACATAAATGTTTGCGTACCCGGCGACCGCAAGAAGACGCATCGTCGAGTTAAAGGGACAGTGCCATACGCGCGGAATCGGCGCAAGATCCACACGACGTTGGCTGCCATCACAGCGACAAAACTTGACTCAAGTGCGATGAGACGCAATGTGATTCAGGGAAGATAGATCGAACGAAGGCAAATCCAATGGCCAGTGAAGTGGAGTCGATCTACAGGGTGGCGCCGGTGTCGGCGGGCGTGCGAAGAAGCGCGCGCCAACAGCGACAGGCCGAGCAATTGCGCGAGAATTTGCGGAAACGTAAGGCTCAGCAGCGGGCCCGCGCAGAGGCTGAGGCACGCAAGGCGTCGGAAAACGACGAGCCTGTAGGCGAAAAGCATTTGGCGGATATCGAGGTCTGACGGCGCCACAAAGTTTAGGTGGTACCGAATTGCCAGGTTAGGCACGGCGCAACTCTCGCACCTTATTTGTGCCGGTCGGAACCTTCGGGCCTGTCGTACACGTCTTGTGATTGGCGAATTGCTGCTCTACAACGTGGCGCTGCGCGCGCGCCGGCGCACTTTGGCCTTCGCAAATCATCACGACAAGTCCCATTTGTAAGGCCATGTTTCCCATAATCCCCGTCACAAACTGCCAGGACTCCTAGTGGACCGAATTCGTATACGCGGCGGCCAGCCGTTGCAGGGCACGATCTCGATTGGTGGCGCAAAAAACGCGGCGTTGCCATTGATGGCGGCCACGTTGCTCACCGAAGATATGCTGACCCTCGATAATTTGCCGCATGTCGCGGATATCGCGACCATGACCGAACTTTTGGTCCAACTTGGCGTGTCGGTTCACATGAACGGCGGCTACGGGCGGACCGAGGATGGCAATGGCAGTGCCGAGGGGCGCATGTTGGGCTTGAGCGCCGCCGATCTCATCAACCACACCGCCCCATATGACTTGGTTCGCAAAATGCGGGCCTCTGTATTGGTTTTGGGACCGCTGCTCACGCGGTTGCGGCGGGCGCGCGTGTCTTTGCCGGGCGGCTGTGCCATCGGACCGCGACCGGTTGACCTGCATCTCAAGGGCTTGCAGCAGATGGGTGCCGAAATCACGCTCAATGACGGCTATATCGATGCCTCCGCGCCCAGAGGCTTGACCGGTGCCCACATTGCGTTGCCGTCAGTATCGGTCGGCGCCACAGAGAATTTGATGATGGCCGCGGTCCTGGCCGACGGCGTCACAACGATCGCCAATGCCGCGCGCGAACCAGAGGTCCAAGATTTGGCCAATTGTTTGGTCGCCATGGGCGGACAGATCACCGGGATTGGTTCCGATACCTTGGAGATCACCGGCGTGCCACGTCTGACCGGCGCGCAGTATCGTGTCTTGCCCGATCGTATCGAAACCGGGACGTACGCCATCGCCGCAGCGGTTACCAACGGCGACGTCGAGCTGCTCAATACGGATCTAGACCTGATTGATGCGGTCGCCGAGAAGCTCACCGACGCGGGAATCCGGCTGACACCCACGGCGCGCGGATTCCGGGTGCGGCGCGACCACCCGCGGATTCGCGGAATAGATTTGATCACACAGCCATTTCCGGGTTTTCCGACCGACATGCAGGCACAAATGATGGTTTTGTTGACCGTTGCCGATGGCGCGTCGCTGATCACCGAAACAATATTCGAAAATCGCTATATGCATGTGCCGGAATTGACACGCATGGGCGCGAATATCACGGTTCACGGCGCCTCGGCGATGGTGCGGGGAACTGACAAGCTGACCGGCGCGCAAGTGATGGCGACCGATTTGCGTGCCAGCGTATCCCTGGTCTTGGCTGGCTTGGCGGCCGATGATGAAACGGTCATCAACCGGGTGTATCACTTGGATCGCGGCTATGAGCGTGTTGAAGAAAAATTGGCCGGGTGTGGCGCCGACATCGAGAGATTGGTCGGCTAAGCCGGAGCTGAGGTGATGGCGCGCCGCCCGAAACCCGTGCGCCTGCGCGCCTGCGGCGCCGAAGATCTCACGGTCGTCGCCGCCTGTTTGCAAGATGCCTTGATGCCATTGCGAGAGATGGGATTCCGCCCGGCGGAGCAACGGTTCGTCGCGGTTTGTGATCGGTTCACCTGGGAAGACCTATCCGCCCACGGCGAGTCATTTGGTGGCGGCGCGGCGCGTTTGCATCGCGTCAAGGCCGGCTTGCGCTTTGAAGGCGTGACGCGGGCGCGCGTGTCTGGGATCGACCAACGGGAAACGCGCCAGGTTCTGGAACTGTTGACTTTGACCCGCGAACCCGGAGCCTTGACCATGCTGTTCAGCGGCGGTGCGGCGATTCGATTGGAAGGCACGCAAATCCGGTGTTTGTTGGAGGATCTGGCGCCGGCGCGCCCAGCGCGCCAAGTCCCAACACACCCCATCGGCGATGGGCGGCGAGGCGCCACACATGACCAGTGAAAAACGTATCGTTATCGCCGTACCAAAAGGCCGCATCCTGGGTGAGCTTGAACCGCTGATGGCCAAGGCGGGCTTGAACCTTGAGCCCGCGTTTCGCGATCCCAACGTGCGCCAGCTCAGTTTTGCGACCAACCACCCCGAAGTCAGCGTGATCCGGGTCCGCAGCTTTGATGTTGCCACATTTGTGGCATTTGGTGCGGCCCATCTGGGTGTGGCCGGTCGTGATGTCTTGATGGAATTCGATTATCGGGAAGTTTATACACCGCTGGATTTGGGTATCGGCAGGTGCCGCATGGCGGTTGCGGAACCGGCAGAATTGGCAACCAATGACGATCCAATGCGGTGGAGCCATGTACGTGTGGCGACAAAATATCCGGAGACGACACGGCGTCACTTTGCCGCGCGTGGTGTGCACGCCGAGTGCATCAAACTCAGCGGTGCGATGGAACTCGCGCCAACCCTGGGTTTGTGCCGGCGCATTGTCGACTTGGTTTCGACCGGTGGCACACTCAAGGCCAATGGCTTGGTGGAAGTCGAACGTATCGCCGATATCAGCTCGCGCTTGGTGGTCAATCGGGCCGTGGCCAAAACCATGCCCGAAGAAATGAATGGTTGGGTCGAGAGATTTCGGAGCGCGATCGATGGTGCGTAGATTGGATGTTGCGGCGCCCGGTTTTGACGCGGCGTTTGCCGAAGTCCTGGCCGCCAAACGCGAGACCTCGGAAGATGTGGCGGCGACTGTGGCCGCCATTCTGGCGGATGTGCGGGCGCGCGGCGACGCGGCACTGATTGACTATACACGCAAGTTTGATCGGATCGATTTGGCCGAGTATGGCGTGCAAATTAGCGCCGACGCGGTTGCTGCGGCCCGCGCGGCCTGCGATGCGGCGACATTGGCAGCGTTGGACGTGGCGGCGCAACGCATCAAGGATTATCACCGGCGCCAATTGCCCACAGATACGATGTATACGGACGATTCTGGCAATCGTCTGGGGGCCAAATGGCGGCCGATCGGCGCCGTTGGGATGTATGTGCCGGGTGGCAAGGCGTCGTATCCAAGCTCGGTCCTCATGAATGCGATCCCCGCGCGCGTTGCCGGGGTCAAGCGCTTGGCCATGGTCGTGCCGTCGCCCGACGGGATGATTGACCCGCTGGTCTTGGCTGCCGCGGACCTCGCCGGGATCACGGAGATCTACAGAATTGGCGGCGCGCAGGCGATTGGCGCGTTGGCTTTCGGAACCGAAAGTGTCGCCGCGGTTGACAAGATCTGTGGGCCGGGCAACGCCTACGTCGCAGCGGCCAAACGGCAAGTTTTTGGGACTGTTGGCATTGAAATGATTGCCGGACCATCAGAAATCATGGTTGTCGCTGACAATCAAAATGATCCGAGTTGGATCGCCATCGATTTGCTATCGCAGGCCGAACATGACGAGGCCGCGCAATCGATATTGGTCACGGATGATGCCGCCTTTGCTGACGCGGTCATGGCGGCGGTCGAGCAGCATCTGTTGACTTTGGACCGCGCCGCGATTGCCAGTGCAAGTTGGCGGGATCATGGCGTCGTTATCCTGGTACCAGATCTCCATGCCGCTGCGGCACTGGTCGACCAAGTCGCGCCAGAGCATCTGGAATTGGCCGTCGCTGACCCGGATGAGATGGTCGAAGCGGTCACCAATGCCGGCGCTATATTCATGGGGCGGTTCACGCCCGAAGCGGTTGGTGATTATGTGGCCGGCCCCAACCATGTATTGCCGACCGCTCGCAGCGCGCGCTTTGCGTCGGGCCTGTCGGTCTTAGATTTCATGAAACGTACCAGCATCGTGCAATGTACCGCAGACGGACTTGCCGCTATCGGCGCGGCGGCGGTCACCTTGGCCACCGCCGAGGATTTGGGAGCCCACGCGCGGTCAATCGACGTACGGCTGAAGCGCTGACCGCCAATGCTGGCCGCGCGCATCATGACTGATGGACAAAGCTATCGGATTGGCCATCAAAATCGGACGGTAAGCTTACGGCCCGTGTACATGCGATGTGGCGCCGGTGTCTGAGATGAGCGGTTCCGATCCCACCAAGACTGATATGTCGCGCCAGCGCATCGTCGATGTCGAGCTGGATCAGGGCAGCGTTGTGCGGTGGAGCCCGGAGATCGAGCACGAACGCAAGGTCGCCATTTACGACCTGCTGGAAGAGAACCTTTTTGAACCCGTCGCCGGCCATCTGGGGCCATTCGCTTTGCGTCTGGCGATCGAGGAAAATCGCATCATCCTCGACGTTCGTCTGGCGGACACGCTTGATTGCCTCGAACGCATCACTTTGCCGCAATCATCACTGCGGCGGATCGTGCGTGACTATTTCACCGTGTGTGAAAGCTATTACGCGGCCATCAAGAACGCCCGGCCGTCGCAAATCGAGGCATTGGACATGGCGCGACGCGGCCTTCACAACGATGGCTCCGAGATCCTTCGCGAGCGCCTGCGCGAGAAGGTTACGATGGATTTGAACACGGCGCGCCGGTTGTTCACGTTGGTCTGTGTGCTGCATTTGCGGCCGTAGGACTCGCCCGTGGTGGCCGCAACAAGCGTCCTGTTCTGTTGTTCCCAGAATGCGATCCGCTCGCCAATGGCGGCGGCGCTGACCGGATGGATGTTTGGCCATCGCCTTTTTGTGGAATCGGTCGGGCTTCGTGCCGGGACGCCGGACCCGTTCGCCGCCGCCGTTATGGAAGAGATTGGCCTGGACATATCCGGATATGCGCCGAAGACCTTCGATGACCTTGACGAGACGTCGTTCGACTTGATCGTATCGCTATCCCCCGACGCACATCATCGGGCGATCGAGCTCACCCGTGTCGTGGCGACCGAGGTCGAGTTTTGGAACACATTCGACCCATCGCTTGTCGAGGGCAATCGTGAGTCGCGCTTGGCAGCCTACCGCGCCGTTCGCGATGGACTGAAAGACCAAATTGCCAAACGTTTCTCACATCCCAATGCTAGTTCGCCATGAATTGCGACTGCTGTGAGCGACATGTACGACGGCAAATGGCAGCGTTTACCTTGACCATCGCGGCAAGCACGCTCATGTTTGCGCTCACCGTGTCTGAGTTTATTGGGGCCGGTGGCCACGCCACGTAGCGTCAAATGGAGACTCAATGGCCGATCGAACAGCAAAAGAGGGTTTATGGCAAAGGAAGATGTCCTGGAATTTCCTGGTGTTGTAACAGAGCTCCTGCCGAACGCTATGTTTCGGGTCAAACTCGAAAACGATCATGAAATTCTCGCTCACACATCCGGTCGCATGCGCAAGAATCGCATCCGTGTTTTGGCGGGCGATAAGGTTACGGTCGAGATGACCCCGTATGACTTAACCAAGGGCCGGATTGTATTTCGACACAAGTAGTCGGGATACAGTGATTCGGGTCCATGCACCCAGGCAATGTGCCTGATTTTGGCATCGTCGTCGTCGCGGCGGCTCGATTTATTGCGTCAAATCGGCATTGAGCCCGATGCTGTTGAACACGCGCAGATTGATGAGGCGCAACGACCGGGCGAACGGCCTGGCGACATGGCTGTGCGTCTGGCGGACGCGAAAGCCGCAAAGATCGCGGCGCGCCGACCGGGCGCTGCGATCTTGGCAGCCGATACAGTGGTTGCGTGTGGTCGAAGAGTGCTGGCCAAGGCAGCGGATGCCGATCAGGCGCGCGCCAGCCTAAGAATCTTGTCAGGACGGCGGCACCGCGTGCATACCGGTGTGTGCGTTGTCATGCCGGAAGGCGCGTGTCGGCGCCGATTGGTGACCACGATCGTCCGCTTTAAGCGACTGACGGACTGCGAAATAGATGCCTATGTGGCCGCCGGGGAGTGGCGCGACAAAGCCGGCGCCTATGCCATTCAGGGGCGCGCCGGCGCCTTTGCCATCGCGATTAACGGTTCCTATTCGAACGTCGTCGGCTTGCCGCTGTACGAAACGTTGGCATTGTTGACCGGGTGTAGCGTACTCGACACGCCGCGTTGCCGGTCGGGGGCGGCGCCGTGAGTTGTCAGCTGCTGGTGAGTGTGTCGCTCGGGGAAACGCGGATCGCGTTACGTCGTGACGGACGCCTCATTGAACTGGCGGTTGAACGACCGGAGGCGACAAGTTTGATTGGCAATGTCTACCTCGGGCGGGTGATCAAAGTGTTGCCCGGCGTCGAAGCGGCATTTGTCGATTGCGGTCTTGGGCGATCGGCGTTTTTGCCGGCGTGCGATGCGACCCCCGATGGCCTGGATTCGGATCCGCATGCGCGCATCGCCACGTGCGTGCATGAGGGCCAAACCCTGCTGGTACAAGTGATCAAGGATCCGACTGGTGACAAAGGCGCCCGCGTTAGCACGCGCATTGCCCTGCCGGGCCGCTATTTGGTTTTTGCGCCGCATGGCACCGGGGTTGCAGTTTCACGACGCATTCGCGATGAGCAGGAGCGCGCGCGTCTGGTGAGCCTGGTCGATGGCGTCAATTCAGACGACCGCGGGTTCATCGTCCGCACCGCCGGTGAGGGCGCCGTCGCCGAGGCCATTGCCCGCGACGCAACCAACATGCGGTCGGTTTGGGCAAACATTGAAAGCGCGGTACACGACCGGTCGCCGCCCTGTTGCGTGTATAACGACCTGGATCCGGTGTGTCGCTATTTGCGTGATCGGATGAACTATGACGTCGTCGAAGTTCTTATCGATGATCGCGCGACATTGGAGGCCGCGCGCGACTTTTGCCGGCAGACTATGCCGCACCTGGCCGATCGACTGAGCTTGTTTGTCGAGCCCGAGCCCCTTTTTGACGCCTTCGGCGTTGAGGATGATATTAGCGGCGCTTTGACATCCGCCGTGCGACTGGCATGTGGCGGGACATTGGTGATCGAGGAAACCGAGGCGCTGACCGTGATCGACGTCAACACCGCGCGTTTCACAGGCGTGTCGACGCAATCCGATACTGCGCTGCGCACCAATCTGGAAGCGGCTGGCGAGATCGCACACCAGTTACGGCTGCGCAACATTGGTGGCATCGTGGTCATCGATTTCATTGGTATGCAAACGGTGGCACATCGCGAGCGCATTTTACAGGCTCTGACACATGCATTGGCGGAAGACCCCGCGCCATCGCGTGTCTATGGATTGTCGGAATTGGGGCTGGTTGAAATGACCCGAAAGCGGACACGTGATTCACTCCATCAGATCATGACCGACCATTGTGGTGCATGCGGCGGCCGCGGCCGGATCAAGAGCGCCGAGACAATTGCTGCGGAGATCGGGCGCGCCGTGACCCGCGCTGCCGCCGGCGCGCGCGGCAATGAGATCACGATCGTTGCATCGCCGGAGATTTTCGCGTGGTTGAGCGATCGGGACGACGCTAGCTGGTGGGCGGGGGTGAAACGCGCGGCGGGCACGCGTATTGCCCTGATGCCCGATCCGACATTCTCGCGCGAGCGGTTCGATGTCGCGACATGAGCATGGGTGGCTGGTAATGAAGGACCGTACCAACGGCAGCGGCGCGGGTGGGCGCGCGCCACACCATTGTGTCGAATGCGGCCGCGCCGTGACCCCAGAATTTGCCCCATTCTGTTCGCGGCGTTGCGCGGATATCGATTTGGGCCGCTGGTTGTCCGGCAGCTATGTCATTCCAGGCCGGCCTCTTGGGCTGGGCGACGACGATGACGAAGAGACATGACGTGGCGGATTTTTGGCCGTTCGCGCGACCGCCCCTGGACAGCGGCCGCAGGTTTCGATATTAGGACCGTCGCCTTGTGCTTCGGCGCAACGTGCCCAGGTAGCTCAGTTGGTAGAGCAGTGGACTGAAAATCCTCGTGTCGGTGGTTCAATTCCTCCCCTGGGCACCATTTATTTCAAAGGGTTAGTTGGCGCGGTTCAGATATTCTGTCTTAATCCGCGCCGTCGCTTTGTGAACGGATCAGGGGCGTACGTCTCCGTCCAGCGTCTCAAAACCGTGACCATGGCCCTAACGGGCAAACTCGCTGGCCGGATGTCGCGTTAGGTCAAAGCCCGAAATTCTTTGTCAGCTCGGCCGGTCGCAGATCACGCATGGGATCTGCACGCTGTTGGTTGAGTGCTGTGACGCGATGATCGTGATTTCGAACTCCGACCTTGTTCCGCAAGTGGCATAACCGGCCGAGAACGTATTCGAATCCTTGCCTGCGCTTTTGCCGGACAGCCGAAAGTTTTCAGAGATAGCAACCTCCTTCAAAAGCTTGGACGGAACGAGGAGCTTGAAGAGCCGCTGAAAACGATCCGGAAATTTGAGCAAAGTCGCGATCCTCGTCACAGACCTACCCAAAGCGCCTCGGCGCAGAATCATACATCGACAAACCGCGCCACAAGGATGGCATGGCCCTGGCGGTTTGCATCGCGTCCGCCGAATGTGTTGCTACGGCTTTCGTTTGAACAAGAGATCTGCCTGTGTCGGACCAAAAGCATCCGTATGGGACAAGTTATAGGCGCCGCGAAGAACATAACCAAGCCGGCTAAGAAACTCTATGAGTTCGTGAGCCAATATTTGTCCAGAATATAGTTCCACAAACGATGCTTCAGTGTAAATAAATTCAATCTTCTCCAAAACACCGGTACTTCCACTTAGTACCGTGTCTTCCGCGCCTTGTACATCAATCTTGAGCAAAACGCGATCTGACGAAATACATGTACCGACAACCTGGTCCAGACGTCTCACATCCACGGTGATCGTGCGACTCTCGCTCACATTATAAGCTTGGTTTTGGCCTGCCCCAATTTGAAGAAGTGAAGAGCTGTCCGCACGATCAGCCACGTGAAGGGTGGCTCGCCCGGACGTGTCTGCGAGGGCGAATTCGAACAGTTCTACTTTTGAAGAAGAACCCAGATTCTGCCTAAATATTTCTGCTTCGGACGGTAAAGGTTCAAAGGAATAGACTTTCGAGACGCCGACTTGAATCGCGGCCAGAGCGAATCGGCCATTGTTTGCGCCGACATCGATGACGGTGCGTGGCCGAACGAATCGAAGCATTTCGAGATGCTCGACTGCGACAGCGGTTCTTGTCTTAAGATAGGCTTTCCGAGCATATGGAGAACGAATTAGACTTGCGATTTTCTTTATTTTACTCATCCGTAAACTCATGGATATTTGTTTTGCAAAATAAAAGCGAGAGTCAGTTCTCACATCATCGGATTCCTGCGGGATGTCGACCCCGTTTGACCAGACACGCGGCGATGTGACTTGGGATCCTCGGAATTCGTGCAGTGATTCCCAATTGAGAGCGGAATGTGGATGGTTGTCATTGTAATCCTCGAACCATCCGGTAATTTGTTCAAGTGCGGTTTTCGCGTGGGATTTCACTGCCCCGAATACATACGCGCTTGACGGTTTTCACAACTGCCTCGGGCGATCGCTGGCTCTTGTTCGACCGACCAAGGCCGTCCATGTGCGGTTCCTGTGATCGCTTCAATCCGTCGAAAGTCATCAGACATAAGCATACGCCTATGGCGATGCCTAAGCTTCCCTGCTTACGCCAACTGTCCGGTCCAAATGGGGCCAATTCAACAGGATCATCAACTCTACGCTGCTGCCCGATCATCGCCCAACAGCGGGATTCGTGCTTATCGACAGAATTGCTTTAGTGTGACGGACGGATGCGCGAAATTCACCCCTGATCTGACCAAATCTTTGAAATGTCGGTTGTTCTGTTGTTGTCGGACATCGTTTTGATTTGGCGATCTTGGTAGCCTCGAGACAGAGGTAACGGTCATGGCTTTTCGCCTGGCCTCACTTAACTCCGCCCCGCGGTCTTGCCGAAGTCTTGCTATTCGAGCACCAACGTGGGCGCAAGGTTCGGGTCTCCGTGGTCGTTTGCGCCTTCGATTGAGTAGTATAGGGCTTTGCCGCTTGGTCCTTCGTCGGTCTTCTTTATGAGCCAAGTTGTTACGCCAGCCAGTACATCATCCGTCACGTCCCAAGTGACCTCACCGAGCAAACCATTTGTGTGAAGCACGGGGGGCGCTGTTGCCGGCCCAAAATTGCCGCCATTCCATTGCAACGAACAATCCGGCTGTTGATTGGAAATTTCATCGTCTACCGCGCAATTCCACGTAACCCCCGGTCCGTTTCCACGAGTAGATTGTGACCCTGGAACACCGGCGTTCTGACCATTGCCTTCGGTGAAGTCCTCGAGCAATGGATGCGCATCCACAGTGCGTCCGTTCGTACTCCAATTGTTGCCATTCTCGGCAATAGTGAGCGAAAGAGTTGCACCCGTCAAAGATGCCGCGTTTAGAAACGCATCTATTGCAGCACTGTCAAAGGCTACCAGCGCGCGGTTGTTGCCGCTTGCTCTCACGCGGAGCCTTGGGTTGGCGCCTTCGTTGCGATTCGAGTTGCCCTTGCGAAGAATACTGTCTTCCACCGCTGCCAATGTGGCGCTGGGGGAAAACTGAAGAGCGACCCCCTGAGTGCCGATCAAACCGGTATTGATGATCTCCTCAAGACCACTCCCATCAGTACTCAACCGATAAATCTTCGCAGCGGGCACACCCACACTCACGTAGAGTTTCTGGTCAGAAGAGTCGATTTCAAGTCCGGTCGGCTCTGGACTGATGCCTGAGATGGGAATGTTCTCAACGTTGGTCCCGTCCAAGTTGGCACGCTGGATCTTGGGCGCAGTGGGCAGACTTTCAGTCCAATACATTTTGGCATTAGCCAAATCCAAGACGAGGTCGATAGGCATTCCCAAACCTTGGACCAGAGGTGTCAAATTCCCTTGTGACAGTGGAACCGAAAAATCTCCGGTCATGTCAGCTCTATATATTTTCCCCGTCGAAACCTGCTGGCCGCCAAGCTCGACCCAGTACATATTTCCAGCCTGGAGGTCGAGATCCAGCCCTAGCTCCAGACTCGTGCTTCCGATCACCAAATCCTCAACATTGGAATTCAGGCCGTCCATGTCAGCGCGCTGAATTTTTGCAAGACCCGGCAGGTCGCGCGTGCCAGCAGTCCAATACACCTTCCTAGCAATCAGATCTAAAGCCACGCCCCTGGGATTAGCCAACCCCGTTGCAACATCTTCTACCAGAGTGCCGTCCAAGTTCGCACGACGAACGACGCCGTTTTCCTGACTTTCGAAGATTTCGTCGGCCCAGTAGATTTTGTTACCCGCCGCGTCCACGACAATTCCCCGAAGCGCCCTTTGATTTGTCGCATCCTGTGGTGTCACCAAGACTTCCCTTGAAGGTGGCGTACCGTCCGGATCAGAACGCTCAATGATGTCGGTGTGGTTGTCCGTCCAATACAACTTGATTGGATCAGCTTGCGCGGTCGCTGCGGCAACGAACGCGAACGAAACCGCAAAAAGCATCTGGAACAGCAAGCCCTTCGCCCACTTAATTTGGATTGGACGCATGAGAACTCCCTCCCAATCGCTGGAAACGATGTGCAAATCTTCGGCTGTGTCCTTGGCTGCACAGCTGACAATCACCGATTGGTGGAATGTGCGATCGGTTTCGAGATTTCGCACGGCGCATCGTGCGGGTGTGCGTTATTTGGTTCAGTCGCACACGAGCAACCTCGAATCCACAGCCAGGTCACCTCCGCGGCCACCAACTCAATGAAACATTGACATCCAGCGACTGCACATGCGCGGCGCTGTTGACATCGTCACCAATGAAATAGACAGCCTACGAACCAGTGAAAGCTATATCAAATAGGAATACTATTGATTGAATTTGTCAACTAGTAGTTCTACCAGTTCGTGTATTTCGCAACGTCAAGTGTCGCACTGGCAACAGGTCTAGCGCGTGACATGGTATACCGTTATAGCATTACTCGGCATAGGAATGAGTCGCAACTAGTCAGTCGAGCTGAGCCGTGAGCGAAAGTGATTGATCGTGCATTGAAGGAAGTGACGCGTCTTGATGATGGATGGCTGGCCGCGTCCCCGGGGCGAAGCGGTTGGCCATGAAAGACAACACTGTAGTTCGGCTATCCCAACCGGGAGAAGTCGAGGAACGGTTGACCGCAGTCTTGCGTGCCGGTGCGCGCAACCTTTTGTCGGAAGCAATTGATGCGAAAGTCACGGAGTGTGTGAAAGGCCGATTCGAACAGGAAAACGCACAAAAGCTGTGGTCGGCAATTTGATCTTGGAACGGAAGGAAAGCGACGAGGTTTGGCGATGACAGGTTGCGCTTAGGGCGAGGCACGCGTGAACACGCTGCTTCCGGACACATTTGCGCTTTGTGAAAGCCCATAGGCTGCTGGTCCAACCAGTGGTCGGGCATCGAAATGACAAAGGTCGTGGCGAGGGTCTGGGCGCGGTTCATATGACCCTCGGATTCGACCGGCACAGCAAAATCGTGGTCACTCACCATGCGGGTTTGAAAGTCAATGCCCGGCACTGGCTGGCGACCCATGTGTGTCGGGCGCGCACTGATTCGTCGGACTTTATGCGGTAGCCTGGAATTGCCCAAGATAGTTTGCCTGTATGGCAACGTTATTTCGTCTATGGCAACGACGACGTTGCCCATGCTGTCGCGACAAGTGGTTTCGGGCGACTCTTGAACGTATCGTCGACCAAGCCATTGATAATTCAGCCATGCGAACCAAGCGCCGAAAGGTTTCTATCTGGCGGCGGATGACCTGCGTTCGGCCATTGTCATTTGGGGACGCCGGCGGCGCCGGAGATCAGGGAGCGGTATAGCTGTGCGTGACCGAGTGCGATACCGTGCGTGAGATGGTCGAGACCGATTTCATCCATAGGCTTGGCGGCAACCGTGCGTGGGTTTTCGAAGATGGTTCGAGGCAGGCCAATGACCGCTGCGCAATATGGAATCGGACGTGGCACTAAAGCCGGTAATCACCTTGTCGGAGCAAGGATTGCGGCAGGCCTCGAGCCAACTTATCGCCCAAATGGAAATCGCTGGCTTTTGCCCCGAGGCGATCGTTGGCATCGCCACCGGTGGTGTTCGGGTCGTGGCGGCGATACCGGGTGTCGAGCGTTTCGATGTGGTGAGCTGTCGGCTGTCGCGTCCGGAAACCGAGTGGAAGAAAAGGCTGCGACTCAGTTTTGTGCTTCGCTTCCTGCCGTATCGCGTGACTGACCTGATGCGCGTTGTTGAGGATCGTTTGACCTATCGCCGACGACGCGCATTCCTGGCCGCGACTTCGCAAGTTGATCTGGCACTGGAGAAAGAATTCGACCGCATTGCCACAGAAGTTGCCCGGTCGAGCCGGCGGCGGGTGGCAATAATTGATGACGCCGTTGACAGCGGGGTGACTCTTGCCCTGGTCTACCACGGACTTCGCAATAGGCTTGGTCCCAACGTGGACCTGCGCACCGCGGTCATAACCAAGACGCGATCGCAAACAGCCCTTGAACCAGATTTCCAACTCTATGACATGACTCTGTGCCGCTTTCCATGGTCATTCGACTACAAAGCTTCCGCATGACCAGCACAGGTTCTAGAGCCGTCCTTTTCGTCGACTTGGACGGAACTTTGGTGTTGGACAACTCTTTTCATTTGTTTCTTCGGGCGATTGCCGAGCTTGGTACGGTACGCTTGCGGCTTGTGCTTTTTTGCGCGCTGGGGCTTCGACTGGTCGGGCGGTTTTCCGGAGGCCACGAAGGGCTTAAGCGGCGCGTGCTTGTCGCATTTTCGATTGCCCCAGAGTCTTGCCGATCGGCAATCATCGACCGGACTCTCGACCTGCTGGAACATGTGCGGTCCCGCCCGATTATGTCGCGCATCGTCGCATGGCAGGCCGCTGGGGGGCGTGTGGTGCTTGCGACGGCGGCACCTGATTGGTACGCCGTGCCTTTTGCTCGAATCGTGGGAATTGGCGACTGCATCGCGACGGCAGGCGTGCCGGCGCGGGGTTGGCACGAGTTGCTGGCGGCGGCCAAAGCGGCGGCTTGCTCAGACTGGCTCGTGCACAATGGCTTTGGCCCCGGGACTCGGGTCGGCGTATTGACGGACCATACCGATGATCTCGACCTGTTGCGGATTTCGGGCGAAGCGACTGTCCAAGCAAATCCGGCGTGCTTCGCGCGAATCACCCAGGCGCTTGCAGGCAAGGGGCCGCGGCTCGAGCATATCGATCCGGTTTCGTCGCAGGAAGGCGGCGGCAGCTGGCTTTGGTTTGATGATAGGCCGGTCGGACCTCTCGATCCCTGGGAAGTACGAACGATCCTAACGAAACACCGCTATGCACTCATCTATGGTCGCGAAGGCCGCTGGCGCCGCATCCGTCGCGGTCGAGACATCGGCATAGGCGTTCCGCGTGTCGATTGTCCCATTGTGCCCGATACACATACACGCCTTTTGATCAGCGCGAAGCGTCGTATCGTAAGGGACTGGATCGGCCTCTTTCATTGAGGCGCGCATCGAAAGGAACGATCCTAACAATTGCCGATGTTGAACAATGACCGAATTCGTAGTGATCGCCGATTACCGAACAGATCCAGCTGAGGGCATGCAAGCGATCTCCAAGGCTCTGGTTGACGGTTTGCGATGCGCGGCGCACAGCGTAGAGGTTGTGAAGCCGGCGTCGCTGCCCCGGCGGCTTCTGGGCCTAGTGCTGCGGCGTCCCAAGCGAGTCGTGTTTACTCACGGCCCTGGCAAGGGGGGCGTGATTGCGTCCGTGATCTTGCGGAATCTGACGGGGGCACGAATCATTTGGGTCGCGACCCGGCCAGAAGTTGATGGATTGCCGCGAATACTGCGCGGGTGGCAAAGCGCGCATGTGGTTGTTTGCAACCGCGTGCGCAAAGATCTGCAAGCTGTGGCCCCTGGAGCGGTATTTCGACGCCAATTCATCGGTATCGATCCGGGACGGCTACACTCTAGCGCCGGACAGGCGCCGGATTGGGCAAAATTGCGCGCAATCGGACGCCCCATCGCGCTTCATGTGGGGCACTTGCGTCGTAACCGGGGGCTCGACCTGCTGGTCGAAGCCAAAAAGCGGCTCGGGGACCGTATCGAAATTGTTGTGCAGGCAAGCCCGACCTTCGCTCCCAACGCAGGGCTGGTTGAAGAACTGAAGAATGCCGGTCTTCACGTCCATTGCGACTATGTACGTGACTTGGCTGGCCTCTACGCCGCGGCGGATCTCTACCTGTTCCCGGTGCGGCCTGACGAAGCGGGAGCTGTCGAGCTTCCTTTGTCAGCGATTGAGGCCGTCGCCTGTCGTCTTCCTGTGCTCTCTACCGCTTATGGGGCCCTGCCCGATGCGCTCGCCGAAGTGGCTGGGGTGCGCTTCGCATCGCCTGACGCCTTTGCGGCTTCGCTAGAGGCGATGCTTGACGAGCCCGGCGCTCTGTCGGTCCGGCCACTGGGGCTGCCAAAAGCGCTGCACGCTGACCGGATCACGAATGCAGTGATTCAGGCGGCGGAGCTGAATTGATGCGACAGCTCATTTGCATTATCGGCACCGATGGCAGCGGCAAGACCTCGTTGAGCGACGAAGCTGCGCGGCGCATGAACGACGGCGGCCAGAATGTCGCCCATGTCTGGCTGGGTGCCGAAAGTTATTTGATGGCCCCGGCGCGAAAACTTCTGAAAGTCGTTTGGAAGCGACGCAGCAAGAAGCTGGCGACGTCCGGCGATACTTCGAAGGCACAAAAGACGGACTACCAAGTCGAGCTTGAATCCAAGAACGCACTCGCACAGCGATATCGCTGGGGCATCCGATTCTATCTCATACTTGCGTCTGTCGACTACCAGTTGCAGTTGTGGCTGAAATTATTGTGCAACCGAAGTCGAGACACGATCATCGCAGATCGGTACGTGTTCGATGTTGCCGTCAACATTGGCTTAACTCTGGGTTGGTCGCCGGAACAAGTCATCCAGTTTGTGCAACGACAGCTTAGGCGTCTGCCGTTGCCGGGCGTAAGGCTTTTCTTGCGCGTGGAGCCTGAAGTCTCGGCGTCGCGCAAGGATGATATTCCGAGCATCGAGTATTTGCGCCTTCGCCTCGTATATTATGAAGCGCTAGCAAGGGCCTTTGGTTTTATCCAACGTGACGGTACGTTGCCGATCTCGCAGAATGCAGATTGGCTGATACAGCATGCTTCGGCTGAGTTGGCCCGACCACACGTCCACTATGTCCACGCCAACAACGAGGACGTTGGCGGCGCGGACAAAGTGCTTGCTCTAATGGCCAGGCATATGCGCGATCATGAACGTGAGGCGGGTGCCGGATATCGTGTTTCGGTCAGCCTTCGTTTGCCAACGCCCATCTTGGAAACACATGCCTCGGCAGGGATCCCGGTGATTCTAGCGCCTTTTGTTCGCCCTCAATTCAGCGGCGGGGCGGGGGGACTCGTTGTATTCGTGTTTCGAGCTCCCCTCACGCTGTGGTATTTTCTGCGCTTGTTCGGTCGTCAGCGTCCCGACATTGTTCATGTGAACGATTTGTATGATTTCCTGCCGGCGCTGGCGGCGCGAATGCGCAGCATTCCAGTCGTTTACCATATTCGGATGATACAGACGAAGCCAGCGGTCCAAAAAATAATGTCCGCGCTTGTCGGGCGTTTGTCGGCAGTCTCGGTCTCTGTGTCCGAGGCGGTGCGGACGCATTATTTCCCTGTTTCGGTGCCGGGGCGCTGCGACCAAGTGATTCACGATCTTGGTAACGCGATCCTCACAACTGACCAAGGCGATGTTACGCTATGCGGTCGGCGACCCGAAGGTATCCCCATCGGCGGAAGGCTTGTTGTGATGGTGGGGCGCATCGAGGAATGGAAAGGCCAGCACGTATTTGTCGAGGCTGTCCGCCAATTGCCGAATCATCTGCGCGCGCGGAATGTTTTCTGTCTGGTCGGTGGCGGGGTTCCTGGCAAGGACGCGTACTTGTCCCGTGTTACGGGGGAGGCACGTGCTCTTGGCATCCATTGCCTCGGCAGCCGTGACGACGTGCCTGCGATTCTGCGCGCGGCCGATATCTCGGTTCATGCGTCCACATCTCCAGACCCATTTCCGGGAGTGGTGATCGAAAGCATGCTCGCTGGGGCTGCAATCATCGCGGCGGACGCGGGCGGTGTGCAGGAGATGATCGACCCCGGCCTGTTCGGCCTGTTGGTTGCACCTGGGGATGCAGTTGCGCTGTCTGCGGCGCTGTGTGATTCGCTGGAGGCCGTCGTTCCGCCGCGCATCGCCCACGCCGCGGTTGCCCGGCGTAAGGCACTTTCGTTGGTGGATTCTGTTGCGGTGGACAAGAAGATGGCGACCCTCTATCGGAGCCTCGTTCCCTCGCTTGCGACCACCGCGCCGACATTGGTCTGTCGCTAGCCGAGGAGGCGAAGGCCACCATGTTGTCTCAAGCGGAACAATCCCGGGTCGTCTTCCAGACCATCGGGTGGCCGATCGGAACAGGCACTGCAACGCCTGCGACCGAGACTCTGGAACAGCTGACAGAGTTCGCCTTCAAGAACCGCGTTGGACTTCTGTTTCTCGAAGAGTGCCTGCGCAAAGGCATTCGGCTAGGCCCCTCGGCGCAAGAACTGCATACGTCGCTCTCTCGTCGGCGCAAGGCTACGGACCGCGTGATTGCCAAGCTAACCCGAAAGCTCGACGAGATCGCCAAGGGTGAATGGGTAATATTCAAGTCAATCAAGCCCTTCGCTTCCACTCCGAACGATACCGACTGGTTTCCGTTGGAGCAGGGCCGACACAAGGCCTTATGTAATCATCTGCAACAAAACGGCGATTTCATTCTGATGGAAGTCGCCCCGCGGCAAATGACGTTGATCGAGGCCGGCGGTGCCAATGTAACCGATACGACCAAGAAGGGTGGTGTCTACTACGTTGATTGCTATGTCGCCCCTTCGACCGACTACTTCGTTTACCTGGATCCACGCCGGCTGAAGCCCCATGTCGGTCAGACCGAAGTCGCGGGCCAGTTGGTTCCGATACTTGCGCCGCACGCGGAATTAGCGGCGATAATGTTCCACAACATCTTTCCCGAAAAGAGTTTCTCGATCGAGAGCTACTACCTTATCAAGCGGTACCTGGACCTGATTGAGGCCGAGGGGACGCAAGACCAATTTGTCGCGGTTTCGCGAGACCAGAGAATGGAATACGCGGTCGCCTGCAACTTGGCGCTTGTCGCTGCTATCGATAGCGCGCAGTTCGGTTTTTTCGATCGCCGCGTTACAACCTTTTTGAAACTGTTTCGCCGGCCCGACTTCAAGGTGGCGCGGTTTGACCCGGAAGGCGCCTTTCCCCATGAGTTTTCGAACCAGGTCTTTTGGCGAACGTTCTTATCCAAGCAGCGCGACCGCACCTCTTTCATATCGACGCTCAATCAAGCCGCGCACATGCTCAATCCGTTCTTCTTTGCGGATGTGATGCGGGTCATCTATAAACGTTGCATTAAAGGCGGCGTCTATCGGCAGAACTAAGGCAGATTTGATAGCAACTGTAGATCAGCAGATTGGCCAACCGCGCGCCAATGCGCGGTTTGGCATTGTGATCCCCGTGCGGATGATGGCCGACACGCTGCGGGCAGCCATCGATTCAGTCCTCGAACAAGAGATTGAGGGCAGGCGCGTGAACACTGGAAGCCGCCGCGACGTGGATCTGATTGTTGTTGTCGATGATATCGATTCCAAGACCAGATCTGTTTTAACGTCCTACGGCGATTGTCTCCGTTGGTGCCTTGGCGACGCTAGGGGCCAGGCAGCGGCGGTGAACAAGGGGTTGACTCAGTTGGATGCTGAGATCGTCAAATGGTTGAATGCAGATGATATTCTCTTGCCGGGCGCGCTTGAGGCCATGGACCGGACCTTTGGCCGCAATCGTGATATCGATTTTGTTTATGGGGACATTGTATTTTTGGACAGCGAAGGTCACCGTCGCGGCGAGCATCGCGAGCCTGCCTACTCGTATTTTATATTGGTTTACGGGCACAACCTCTTCGCCGATCCCGCCTGTTTCTGGCGAAAAACGTTGCATGATCGAATCGGCATGATATCTGAGGAGACTCGGTATTCGCTCGACTACGAGTTTTGGGTCCGTATCGCGCGCGCTGGACGGCGTGTCGCGCAAGTTCGCAAGGAAATAGCGGCTTATGCGGTCACCGGGATTAATATGACCGTGGTGAACCATAAGGCGATGCGCAACGAACACTACGACGTCTTGGCCAGGCACTCAGTTTTTTGGGGGCGTATGCCACGCGGATTGCGCAACCAAATGTTGGCAGGGTTGTTGATTCTCGCGCGGGCCTGGAAAAAACTGCGCACGACATTCGAGCGCGGTTCTTTGGAGTTCGGGACATTCAACCGCCTCATTTCAAGCGCGCGGAATGCTTCAGAATAGGGACTCTCCGCCTCGCAATCACTTCGCTCTGTCGGCCAGGAATGTCACGCTCTCCCACGTCGCCTGGGGACTCACGGTTGCCTTTTCGGGGCGGATCGCGGCCGGCGTTGGCCCTTGGTTGCCAGTGCTGACTTGGGAACTTATTGTCCTCTTCCTCGTCCCCCTTTTCCTACCGTTACGATATCGTCTGGCCACGCTCATTTCCGTTATAGTATTTCTTGACCAATCCCTCTGGTTTTTGCATGGGCGGATCGAGGTTGATACGATATACGAACATGCCGCGACCCTCGTTAAGCCACCTGAGATCGTGCTGTTCGCGTTATGTCTGAGGCTGGTGTCGGCCAATTGGCGGCAGAGCGGATTTCCGGCGATTATGCTGTGTATTTACGCCCTGTGGCTCTTCGTGATCCTCATCAGTGTTGGGGTGGCACTACACCACGGAAACGGGTTTGGGGACATACTCGTCTTTTCAGAGTTTCGTGTCCTTGTTTCGTCGTTCCTGGCAGTCTTGATCCTTTTTCAAACAGCAAGGCGTAACCTCGCGTTTGTCGTCGACTGTTTCGCAATTCTCTTAGCAATTCAATTGTTTATCAGTTTGGTTTCCTGGTCGTTGGGTCTGTCTTTGCTTTGGCAAAGTTATGCACCCAACTACGTAGGTAACTGGGCGGCTTTTTTTGGCGCCGACGAATCAGTCATGGTCGCACTTGTTGGCTTTGTTCTCGCCATTTCGCTTATGCTCGCGCCGGATGGTAGGCCGGAGTTGACGCGGCTTCCCCGTTGGTTTTGGGGGATTCTGCTTTCTATTACATTATTTGCAATTTTGGCTTCCGCGCGTCGCGGCGGTATAGCGTCGGTTACCATCGTGATCAGCTCGGTCGCGATTTTCGCATCGCTCCATACTAAATACCGCCTGGTTCTTAGTGGGGCATTCCTTGCAGCAATCTTGGCAGGGCTCGTCGTTTTTGACCCCTTCAGTTCCGTCGCCGATAACGTCATGTCTCGATTGACTGGCAAGGGCAATGTCGTTCAATCGGATACGGGGAGAGCGCTCGATAAATTGCAGGCTCGCGAATATGTGGACGATCACTTTGTGTTCGGTACGGGTCCTGGGACAAAACTGCCGTTGCTGCGCACCCAGGCTTATGGTGTTGTGGAATCCCTTTCCATTCATCACAGCCTTCTTCACGTTTGGGTACGCTTCGGGTTGGCGGGAATCGTACTCTACTGTGCGCTGTACGCTGTTCCAGCGACCTTTGCTTTGCGTTTGGCGACCCGACCCAGTCGGGTCGCTTCTGCGGCGTGGCACCTGCTGATATCGGCATCCCTTGGGTATATTTTGGCTCAGTTCCTGTGGGGCCTTTACACGCCAGCCATCTATATCAATTTCCGACAGATGTCTTCCCTGATACTGGTGACCAGTTTCATTTTGGTTGCGCGTAACGCCTTTGATCGGCCGGTACGATCGGGTGCCGGCGCGATTGCTGTGCCGAGGACGTCCGTGCGCCGGACGCGCCGCGAGACATTCGAATGATAAGAATAGCCGGGAAATTGGGTTTGACCCGAGAGTCACGACGAAACCTCTTTTCCAGCGACACAGCACTTGGTGAGATCGTCGTCGGATCGGGTCTGACATTGCTATCGCGCACAATGTTTGCGGTTATCAGTCTCATTGTTATCACTATAACAAGCCGCTTTTTTGGTCCAATCGCAGTTGGGCAGGTTGCGACCATAACAACGCTCGTAACCATGGGCGCGATTGTCGCCAGCCTCGGTACGACGAGTTCTGTGAATTACTATATGGCAAGTCAACTTGCCCGAGTTTCGACCCGCTCAGCCCGTTTAACTTATTGGCGGATTATGGGAACTTGCGCATTGGGGAGCACGTTCGCGGTATTTTCCATTCTTCTCCTCTTAGAGACCTTGAGTGACACGCTATTCGGCGGCACCGTTCAGAGCTCCCTTCTGGTGGCGGCCGCCCTCGGCATTTTTTTTAAAGTGACATTGGACATATCGACACTGGTCGCAAGGACGCTCAATGCGATGATCGCCTTTGCGGCGTTTCAGGCCCTTCCGGCTTTCGTGAATTTGACCCTGGTCGTGTTCCTAATCCATTCAACCGCGACCGTCTCCGGCCCGGCCTTCGCATGGATCGTGTCGATAGGTCTTGTCGGTGTGGCCGGTCTTGTCTTTGTTCATATGCGGTTTCACCGGGCCACGGATGCAAGAACCGAAATTGAAATTCCGGACTACTTTGAGATCTTCAAGCGCTCATTTCCTATGTTGATCTCGACGATGGGGGCCTTCACGATTTCGGGCTCCGGAATTATCCTCATGGCCGGGTTTGCTGATCAAGCGGCAGTGGGTGTGTTTTCGGTGGCTCTCAAGCTGGCGACCACAGCGTCTTTCGTTTTGATTTCAATTAATTCTATTACGACACCAATTTTTGCGCGTCTACATAGTATTGGCCAAATTCCGGAAATGATTTCCGTTGCGCGCAAGACGTCTATGTTGATGTTTTGGGCGATTGCACCGATTGTTTTTGTCTTGTTCATTTTCGGCCGGCCCATGCTGGAAATTGTGTTCGGGCATGACTTTGTGGCCGCCTATCCAATCTTGCTAATCTTGCTATTGGGCCAATTAGTAAACGCTATGACCGGGCCAACAGATTTTCTGATGAACATGGCCGGGCATGAAAAAGCCCTTAGGAATATTATACTGCCTTCCGCAGTTCTCAACGTGGTACTTGGCCTTTTCATGATCCCGCAATTCAACATGTTTGGCGCGGCGTTTGCGTATACTATATCGATGATTGTTTGGTATTTTGTATCAACTGCGTATTTAAAAAGAATTTATGGTGTATGGATTGGATATGTGCCGATTGTTCCTGTGGTTCTTGGTTACTTGCGAAAAAGTAACTGTTGACTGGACCTGAACACAGTCCTTGCGTTGTGAACAATCGCAACGCCAAGCTGCAAACAGAATCGGCTCTGTATTATCGGATACGGCTCTAGCCGTCTCAGGTAACAGGGCTCAGCTGTGCGCGGGAATGCTTGGCCGTGTTGCCGAAGATCTGACCGCCGCAAGCGGGGTTTCTGTGGGTCCCGCGCGCTCCGCGACATTAAGCGGCTTATTTCACATGTTTGGCGCAAATCTGAGAGCAGTCAGTGCTCACATGCGTTCGTACGATATTCTCGAGCCGTTTGATTTTGATCAACCCAACTTCGTTTGAACAGAGTCGTTTGAACGAAGTTAGGTTGATCGGCATCTGACGAAGCAATAGGACGATAGTATAAAGGCGACCTATCATAGTCGCACTAATCACGTGTAGCATATTGGATTTGAGGCGAGGCTGACACACAAAACTCGCGATGTCGTCTGCGGCAGGTTTTGGGGACACCTGCTGGAGGCAATCAAAGAAACTTCAATATGCAACGCGATTCTGTGTTGACCGCAATTAGAAACGTTCAAGGGTACCTTGTAAGATGGGCAAATGAGGAGAGCTTTTTGCGTTGAGCCAGACAATGCAATAGGCTGTCTAGCATGGGGACGTTGCGCGACCGTTTTGGGCGGACATGTGCATGGCATTGAAGGGCGGCGTCATGCTGCGTTGGGTTCGTTTGTGCCGCTCCGCTTGGCGGATGCGCGAGGCGTTGGTCTTTTGTTTTGGGGCCGGTATTTACGTGGCAGTGACCGCGCAGCGTCGTTCATTTTAGGCAGAGCCGGTATGTCAAACGGGAAAGGTATTGGCGGTCTAATCGGGTTACTGACGATACTTGGCTTGATGCTGAGGGTGCCGCAACTCGGTGACACACCACTCGATCTTGACGAAGCGTTCAGTCATTGGATGAGTACGCATGCTGTGTCGGCGATATGGGGTAGTTTGACCCTATATGACACCGTGCAACCACTTTATCATGTCCTGCTTAAGGGCTGGGCCGCGGTATTCGGTGAAGAACGACGCGGCCTTCGTGCTTTGTCGGTGTTGCTGGGCGGCGGGTTGATACCAATTGTCTACGCGGTCGCTCGAAACGTTGGTGGCAAAGGCGTTGGGATCACCGCCGCAGTTTTTGTCACGATATCGCCAATTCACGTGGAGTTTAGCCAACGCGCAGAGCCACCTGTACTGTTGGTTTTGCTGGTCGGTTGTGCGCTGTTGGCTTTGATGAGGATTATGGGCGCGGCGGATCAGCGACCCGTATTTCCGGGCGGTGACAGCGGTGCGTGGTTCGTTTTTGTCGTGTCCGCGTCATTGGCGCTCTTGACCCATCACGCGGCATTGTATTTCTGGTGGTCGTCGCTGCTTGTGATGTTGGCTTGGGCGTATCGTTGCCCTGATTCTGCCACGCGAATTCAACAAGTCTTGCTGGCCAATTTCCTTATTCTCGTGGTCTGTGCGTTGTGGCTGCCGAGCCTCATCGATGGCGCACTCGGTGTATCCGGTGCAGATGGTGAGTTTCTGATGGATGCGCGCCAGGCCGGCAAGGCCGTACATGCGATCTATGCGGGCCACACGCTGGTTGGGCCACACATCTATCGTCCGATTATCGGTATCGCTGTCGGTGTTCTTATATTTGGCGTTGCCGGTTGGGCGATCAGGCGACACGGGCGGTCGGACCCACGGCTCTGGCTGCTGGTTGTTGTTGGAGTTTCGGCGCCAATAGCTTTGCTCAGCATTGGCCTACATGCACCGGTGATCGCCATACGTCCCCTATTCTTGACAGTTGTACCGTTGGTCTTGGTTCTGGCCATGGGCATAGACGCAATGCCGCGCCGTTTCCTGGCCTCCGTCGCGTTTATCGGCGTTGTTACGGTGAGCGCCTGGGGTGTGTTAGTTTATTTCACTGTTTACGAAAGACCCGCATGGGATCTGGCCGCCGAAACGCTGGCCGCAAAAGCCGAACCCAAGGACCTGGTTATATTCAGTGCGGCAGCAGGCATTTTGCCCGTTATGTATGCACTGAACCACGGTTCCGCAAATATTGCTTTTGAAACGGTTGACAGTGATGGATTTGTCGGCGGACTGGGATCATCCGTGACCCACGATACGGCATCGGCGCTGGGCGCCGAGATTGCGCGCCGGCATCGCGTTTGGTTGGTGCGCGCCCGTGACGATGTTGTCGACAGTCTTGGGCTCGTGCCGTTCGAGTTTGAACGACGTGGCGCCGTTGCTGATCATATTTCGTTTCCGGGTGTCGAGTTGGTTTTGTATGAGATCGGTTCGCAGATAAACTTTTCGCGCCGAAGTTATGAATTGGCTTCGCCGCCGACGGCCATGGCATGGGCCCCCGACGGAGCGCTTTACGTCAGTGAATTGCTTGGTCCGTTGCACCGATTAACGTTTGAAGAGTCATACGAGGTCGTGTTAGACGACGTGATCGATAGCCTCACGAAAGGTGCGCCTCGGTTGATATTGGGGCTCGCCATTGATCCGGAGTCGACGCCCCAATCCGTGATTGTATGGGTCTCGCATTCCCACGGCGACGACTATCGTGGTAAACCCAATACAGGCACGATCTCGCGATTGTCTGGCCCTGACCTGACCGAGGTGACGCACGTTATCACGGGATTGCCCCGTTCGATGGCCAATCACGCCACCAACGCAATTCATTTTGGACCAGATGGTCGCCTATTTATTGCACAGGGCGGCAACACGGGTGCAGGCGCGCCGAACCTTGCCGAATCAGAGTTTGAAGACTTTCCGGAGCAGTTTTTTTCCGCGGCGCTGTTGGTCGCAGACGTTAAGGATCCCAATTTCAACGGCGATTGCCTCGACAAATCCGATCCGATTCGGTCGGCGCCGTGTGATGTCGACTTGGTCGCCACCGGCATCCGCAACATGTACGACTTTGTGCATCATTCCAATGGCGCAATCTATGGCGCGGACAATGGGCTCGGGGTCATTGGTTCGTTCCCCGCCCGCGCCGCGCCACCGTGTGACGGCTTGGCGAGCGCCGAGCCGGTTGTTGACGGCGGGCAGTATCCCGGTGAACAACCTGATCTCCTCTATCGTATTGAAGATGGCGCATATTACGGTCACCCAAATCCGGCGCGTGACGAGTGCGTATTTGGAGACGGGGCTCTGCAAGGTGTTGCCCCGCTACCAAACTACGTGGGTCCAATTGCGAATTTGGGCCGGTCACGGTCATCGAACGGGGTCATTGAGTTTGGCGGGCCAGCTTTTTGCAGTGAATTGGCGGGCGATCTAATCCTTGCAAATTTTGTGACCGGTGACCTCACGCGGGTAAGGCTGGGCCGGGATGGTCTGCCGACACGTATCGGCAGTTTTCTGAAGGATTTTGACTGGCCGTTGCCGCTTGCCCAAGCAGGCGACGGCGCGGTTTTCGTTGGCGAGTTCGGTGCGTCGTTGCTAACGGTCCTGATCCCCGGAGATGGTTGCTGGCGTAACGATTATGCGGTTGTGCCAGAACGTATTGCCGATCCTGGCGGGACGATCATTGATGGGCGCATCTATGTGGTTGCGGGTAAGACACCGGCGGGGCCGCAAAGCTGGCTGCATATCTATGACATCGACTCGAATACGTGGCGACGCGGGCCGGACATGCCTGGAACGGGCGTCGAGGATGCGGCCGTGGTGGCACATCAAGGTCAGGTCTATGTATTCGGTGGCGCGCCAAAGCCGTTCAGCGGCGCGCTTGACCAGGCATCAGTGTTTGATCCGACGACCGAAACGTGGCGGTTACTCGCCTCTTTACTGCGTCCGCGGTCCGGGGCGGTGGCGCAAGCGCTCAATGGCGAGATTTACGTGGTCGGTGGGATGGACCCAGAAGGCGCGTCGCTGGATACTCTCGATATATACGATCCTGAAAATGATTCATGGCGGCCAGGGCCGTCGATGTCGACCCGCCGCGACAATCCTGGTGCGGCCGTTGTCGAAGGCAAGCTATATGTATTTGGCGGCCGGACGCGTGAGGCTGATGGGGTGAACAGTCTGGGTGAGTTGGAATCCATTGAGATCTTTGACCCGGTGGCTGGTGCGTGGCATCCCGGTGCGCCGATGCCCACTGGGCGCCGCCGAATGGTGGTTGGCGTCGATGGCGACCGAATCCGCGTCGTCGGTGGTGAACAGCCGCCCGACGGTTCGGCCTTCGCGGCCAACGAAGAGTACGACACGACAACCGACACCTGGCGAACATTGGCGCCGTTGCCAACGCCGCGCCATGGCGCGGTCGGGGGCACGACCGACGGTGTCACTTGGGTTGTCGCCGGCTCACCGGGCCGTGGTATTTTTGCGATCGATGCTGTCGAGAGTTTTTCGCTGGATCCGCACTGATGCGTATCGGTTATCTTCATGATTTGGACAGTGGCCAGCCAACATCAGGCGGAGCCATCCACGTTCGTAATTTGGTTGGAAAATTGGTGGCGCAAGGCCATAATGTTCATACATATGATTGTGAGACAAATAGATTATGTACAGTGTATCGGAGCGACTCACAGGGCATGGACGCTCTGCTTGCGAATATTGATGTTCTATATGTGCGCATTGATGGAACGTTTATCCATCAGGAACCCCTAATCCTTTCAACAATGGAGCGGCGCGGTCCAATTCCGATGGTATGGGAAGTCAACGCACCCGCGGAGGAGGAACTGTTGCGGCACCAGCAGGAGATCTTGCGGTCGGGGCTGCGAAAAAACCTGACACAACGGTGGCGGCGACAAGCTTTGAACAAGCGTATCGCGCTTGAAAACGACACACGGCGTCGCTTGGCGTCTTCCGTGCGGGCGGCGATTTGCATGTCAGACGCCTCAAGGGATTACGCGGTCGAAGACTTGGGGGTCGACCGTGCGATTGTCATACCTAACGGTGGTGATCCGGAGATGTTTAGCCCAGAAAGGGCAAATCATAGCTTTTATTCGCAATTTGGAAACGCGTTTCGGGTTGTCTACGCGGGCGACTCGAGGTGGCCTTGGCAGCCGTTCGACACGATTTCGCAAGTCGCCGAGCTGGCGCATAGCGTTCGTGCCGATGTGCAATTTATTGTCCTCGATAACGCGCCGAGCGTGACGCCGAGAATGCCAAAGAATGTCAGCGTGTACGCGCGCATTCCCTACGAGGAGGCGTCGGCCTATATCGCGGGCGCGGATTTGGCATTATGTCTTTATCGCGATGTCGCGAAGCTCAAGCACGGCTTCCATCTTTCGCCGCTGAAATTGTTCGACTACATGGCCTCCGGTCTTCCAGTTGTGGGATCGCGTTTGGGCCAAATTGCGCAGATCATTGAGGAAGGCGAGACCGGTTGGCTCGTCGACGACGAGCCGCTCGAGATCTATCACGCCATATCCGAGGCTCAGAAGAATCCCATACGCGCCGCGTCAATGGGCGCTGCCGGTCGCGCGCGTGTCATGGCACAACATACATGGTCGCATGTTGCCGAGAAAACGGCGGCGGTTCTAGCGCGGGCCGTTGACGAGAACGGGACGTAAAGTGCGCCGGATCAATGGGCATCGACCCTGGGCAAGCGCCCCTCGGTGACCATGACGCGGAGTTCGTCGCACGGCAATTTGCCTTCGGAGAATCCGGGCACATAGGTGTCGATGTCCTTCGAGAGCGATTGATCCTCGAGCGTGCGCACGTGGACAAAGCTTTCGACAGCGGCGCGTGTTAGCTCATAGGATTTCTCGTCATCTAGGTAAGTGCGCCAGGTGACTTGGATGTGCATACGCGCGCGCTCGTCGTCGAGGTCTCTTGGAACATCGTGAAACATGGCTTCAAACCACCTGTGACGCATTCGTCCGAAGGGCTCGCCGCGCATCTGAAGCGCATCAGACGCCGGCAACTCAAAATCCCGATGGCGCGCTTCGGTGAAACGGTAGAATCCGTTAGCGGTACAAATCGGTTCGAAAAAGACAAGGGGATGATACAAGAAGTAGTCGATGTTGCGATAGAAGGAAAACCCCAATACGACCAGAAGCAGCACAATCGTTGTGCGTCTTGTGATTTTCGTGTTCATCGGATGTCGCGGTTCGTGTGATGGCGGATGGACGAAGTCTTGGCGATCACGAGGGCAACCCTTATTTTGGCGGGATCTTCTCGCCGAAACGCGCCATGGCACCCATGGCGGGGCAGGAGATGAATGAATGGGGTTGGCCGCGGAGGTCGGGCAGCTGCTGATGGCAATTGTGTGGTGTTTCCCACGGCGCGCGGTCTGCCGCAAACAGAAATACATTGATGATTTCGTCTGTGTACATACCGAGATGGTCACGACTCTGCACATAGGACCGGCGCACATGGAGTTCGCCATCTTTGCGCTTTTGCGCAAATGAAGCTCCAATACAGTGTTGAAATGTGTCGACCGCGGCGCGGTTGAACTCCGGGTGGAACGGCGGTTCCACTTTTTTTGAGCCGGCATTGCGCCAACCGTCGCAGGCCGGCGTAAACGGTGTTACGTGAAACTGTGTTCCGATGACTGCGTTGATGGTCATGGAGACGGCCAAAATGAGGGCAATGATAGCGATGGAAACGTACTCAATCCTTTTGGTCATGGGCGATCCACTGTCGGTGAGCAGAAGGTCCTCGTGTTGTCCACGGTGCAGTGCCTAAGCTGGTGTTGGCGTGTTCATGGCAATCGCCCCTCGGTGACCATGATGCGGAGTTCGTCGCACGGCAATTTGCCTTCGGAGAATCCGGGCACATAGGTGTCGATATCCTTCGAGAGCGATTGGTCCTCGAGCGTTCGCACATGGACAAAGCTTTCAACTGCGGCACGCGTTAGCTCGTACGACTTTTCATCATCCAGGTAAGCCCGCCAGGTGAGTTGGATTTGGTTGGTCAACCGCTTGCCGTCAAATTCTTGGGGCACATCGAATATCATGGCCTTAAACCAATCTCGGCGCATGTGTCCGAATGCCTCGCCGCGCATCTGCAACATATCAGAGGTGGGCAGTACGAACTTTCGGTGGTGGGTTTCAACGATGCGATGAAGCTTGTTGTCGTTGCAGATCGGTTCGAAGAAAACAAGCGGATGGTAATTGAAGTAGTCCATATTGCGGTAGAGCGAAAACAGCGATAAAATCGAAAGTATAACAATCGTAATATATCTTGTGATTGTCGTATTCATGAAATGCCAGCCCTCTCGCTATGCTGGTGGATGGGATATTCAATAGTCCGAAAACGATCCTTTTTTCGGTGCGACCTTTTTTCCGTGTCGCGCCATGGTGCGTATCGCCCCACAGGAGATGAAGGGACCATAGTGACCGCGAAGCTCAGGGAGTCGTGTGTTGCAGTTGTGTGGGGCTTGCCAAGGCGAACGTTCCGCCGCAAACAGAAATACATTCACGATTTCGTCTGTGTCCATCATGCGATTATCGCGATGTCGAACGAAGGACCGCGGTAAATGCAATTCGCCATCTTTGTGTTTTTGCGCAAATGGACCATCGAAACAATGCTGGTACGTGTCAATAGCGGCGCGGTTGAATTCGGGATGAAATGGCAGCGCTATTCTTTCTGGCATTTTGCCTCCCCATTCTTCGCATCGCGGCATAAAAGGAACGGTGTGAAACTGCGTGCCAATGACAACGTTGATGGTCATGGAGACAGCCAATATGAAGGCAACAAAAACAATCGAGACGTACTGAGATTTCTTGGTCATGGGAGATCCATCGTTGGTTGGCAGAACGTCCTCGTGTTGTCCACGGTGCAGTGCCTAAGCTGGTGTTGGCGTGTTCATGGCAATCGCCCCTCGGTGACCATGATGCGGAGTTTGTCGCAGGGCAACTTGCCTTCGGAGAATCCGGGCAGATAGGTGTCGATATCCTTAGAGAGCGATTGATCCTCGAGCGTTTGCACATAGACAAAGCTTCTGACAGCGGCGCGTGTTAGTTCATAGGACTTCTCATCGTCCAAAAAAATTTTCCAGGTCAACCGTATCTGCTCCGGTTGATACATGTAGATGATTCTGTAAATGGCACTCTCAAACATCGTTCTGAACCGATTTCCGCGCATATGCGCAAATGTTTCGCCGCGTTCCTGGAACGCGTCGGAAGTCGGTCGAACGAAGTTCCTATGGTGGGCGTCGGTAATCCGCTTATATCCGCTATCAGTACAGATCGGTTCAAACAAAACCAATGGCAGCTCGTTGAGATGTTGCACGTTCCGGTGGAGCGAAAATGCGAGGAAAATCGCGAGTACCATGATGCATAACGTTCTCGTGAACCGTGTACTCATAGCGTACTATCTATAGATGTCGTTTTTTGGTGAAGCCGTTCGTCCGGAGTTTGCGGGAATGCCAAGCTACTGCGCGTCTAAATGTTGGCCGCGACGGACAACAGCATCTATTGCCGCGCAATAGTGGTCGCCATCCGTTCGACCTGCCACGGCGGGCGGCATACTGCTGCACTTATGCGATGAATAAGATGGTCCGCGATCGGGCGCATAGAGGAATACGTTTAGGATAAAGTTTGTTATGCGATGTCTTGCTTCAAGGTCTTTTGAATGTATGGGAACAACGTGGAGTTCACCGTCTTTGCCCATTTGGGCAAACGACCCGCCAAGGCAATACTGGAGTGCGTCGACGGCGGCCTGATTAAACGTCGGATGAAACGGCAACTCGATATCATCTGGAACTTCACCGCGTCGCAACTCGCAATAGGGCATGAATGGTGCCACCGGAAATTGTGTGCCGATGACGGCGTTGAACAGCATGGACCCGGCGAGAAGCACGGTCAGAACGACGATTGCGATATGTGCGGTTTTTTTCGGCACGGCTGAACTAGTCGGGTTGTTCAATCCATTGAAATTGCGGGTTGGTAAATTTGCCGTTGACTCGCTGGACCGAGCCGGTCACGCGCTCGCGCCAACTTGATTTAATGTCGAAGGGTGCACCAAGGCCGTAGATTTGAAGCATGTTGCCCTGCTCGGCCGAAATGCCTTTATTGTCGAAATTGAAGGTGTCCTCGAATTCGAACAGGACGTCACCGTCGATATGGTAGTGCTGGCCCCGTCGTGTCACGCTGAAATCACCGCTCGACTTGAGCTTCGCGCTCTTGAAGGCGAGGTAATAGTCGCGATCGCTTATTGCCTGAAAGGGGTTGCGATAAGGGTCTCGATCCCAGTGATCGGATATGTCAATAGTGTCGCCATCGCGCAGGCTCTTGAGTTTGTTTTCAAACAACAGTTTAGTTCCCGCGGCCTTGCCGCGATCATCGTCATCACGTTTCAACTGAAAGCCGAGAACGAACCGATTCCTGTTTTTCTGAGCCGCCTCTTGGACCGGCTCGTAGGATCGAATCATTTGGGACGGTAGGGCAATGTTTCGATCTTTTCGTGGAAGCTGCGCAGCGTCCAAGAAGTGTCGGGTCAAACGGCCGAGCATGGGCATGCCGAAAGACGCGGCGGTGTCGGCAATGAAGTTGAATTGACGATGTGCAGTTCCAAGCTCGGTGTCCGGACCGTGAAGATCCGACAGAAAGACGCCAGAGGGGGATCGATGGGGCTCCGCGGGTCCCGAATAGTGTGCCGCCGCCCGCAGCACATCGTTTAAATCATCGCCGGGCGCGTCGTTTTCACGGACATTGCGGATGCCCTGACGATTTGCAGCAACGCCGGGCGTGGGCGGGCCGTAATTGGGATTATTGTCCGCCTCCGGTAGGTTGTAGCGAACGGCATCATAGATCGTGTCGTTGCGCGACGGCTCATTGAGCGGGAAGGGCCGGAGCGGCGGTGATGGCTTCGGCGGCGCAATTTCCGGGTGCAATATGGGCGACGGTTCAAAAAGTCCGTTGCCAACAGAACCAAACTGCGAATTGACGGGCGCCAACTGTGCCAAGGCCCGGAGTGGAAAGGGCGGCGGGCCCAAGGGCGCGGCGGCAAAGTGCGCTGTAAATGGATTTGGTGGCAGAGGCGCGGCACCGGCGACCGGCCGTGCCGGCGTGGGATTCGATAGCGGAGCGGGTTTGCGCGGCGGTCGTGCGGGATCTGGCGCGGCAGATGTTCGGTGTTCGAGTTCCGCCAATACCTCACGAATCGTCTGCTCGATTTCTTGGGAACGCGTAAGTTTCGGCTGTCTGCCATGCGGCTCTTGCTGCCGCTCGGAGATCGATCGTATAGCCATGATCAGTATCCAATAAAAAAGGCATATAACAACGTATTATACAATAATTCGTAGGGCGCTGCAACTTAAAATTGAAACCGGGATAGAGCCGGTGTCTGACGCGTGCCGATCTGTCTTGGCACGTCGCCCAGAATGCCAAGAATAATCCCCGGCGGCGGCGACGTCATGGCGAGAGTTAGGCGATATTGTGGCGGAGAGAGTGACGGGTGCGGCCGTCACATCGGCCGAATCGAACAGATCGACCAAAAAGCCTTAGGTGAGGGAGGCCAAAAACGCTTTTGCGGCTAATAAATCGGGTGTGTCAAAGCCTTCATCGAAAGCGGCATGGATGGGCGTGATCAGGTCGCGCGCCTGGTTTGTCTGGTCTTGTTGGTTCCACAACTGCGCGAGGGAAAGGGCGGCGCGCAGCTCTAGTGCGCGGGCACCTTGGCCTTGTGCGACCACCAGGGCATTGGCAAATCGGCTGGCGGCGGAGTCCGCGTCGGGCTTGGCAACCTGCAAGGCCGCCTCACCGGAAAGGCGGAGGAGTTCCGCTTTCCAAAAGCCTTCGCCGGTCTCTTCCATAAGCGCGAACGCCTTGTCGATTTCGGCCAACGCGTCGTCGGGGCGACCGGCGTGTAGCAGAGCTTCGGCGGCCAAGCCGCGGAAATAGGTCGCACTCATTTGCGTACCGGTCTTGAGACAAAGCTGCACCCCTTCGGTGACTTCGTCCGGGCCGCCGCGCTCGTTACCCGAGATCGTGCGCGCCCAACCGCGTACAACGGTGGCGATGCCGACATACATGGCAAGGCCAAGGTCGCGGCCGATGACCAAGGCCTCCTCGGCGCAGGCCTGTGCCGCGGCGGGGTCGCGACGAAATTGATGGACCCAACTGGCCCATACCAGGCCGTGGGCGACACTGGGCGGGTGCCCAAGCTGCCGCGCGAGGGCGATCGCCTGGTCGACGTCGGCCTTGGCGCGATCGGGCGTGCCGATCAACCAACGGGCCAGGGCGCCTTGACCCAATCCGCACACGGCCGGGTCATGCCCGCCATATCGGGCGGCTTGGCCACCATGACTGTCGCGGTCGTACAAAGGCAGTCCGGTCTCCACGTGCGAGAGGCCGCGCCGTATGTCGCCATGCCATAAAAAGGTCGTCCAGGCCGCATGATTGGCTTGAAGCCGCAACTCGACCGCTTGGTCTTGTTCGGCAATGTCGAGAAGTTCGTTGGCGTGGCCGATGGCGTGACCACTGCCGACACCCGTTTGTTGAAACAGCCAACTGCCCCACAAGGCCGGGAATTGTTGGTGTATGTCACCCAGGCTTTGGCAAATTCCATGCGCTTTTTCGTATATGTTCTTGGCCGTCTTTGATGCCCAGCCTTCGGTCACAATCAAGGCGGGGCCCAATACCGTATAGACGGCCAGTTCCTTTTGACGCCGCGTGTCGTCGTCAGGTGTTTGCTGGAGACATTCCAATGCCTTTTGCAGGTGACCGATGGCATCCTTGTTTGCGGCGTGGCGGACAGCCAACTGGCCGGCCCTCAGCCAACAGCCTGCGGCGTGCTCCACCAAGCCTGCCGATTGGTAATGGTGCGCCAGCAGCTCCGGCCGATTTTCCTCGATATGCGGATCGATCCGCCTGAGCGCCCCGGCGACCTTTTCATGCCAATGGCGGCGCTTGTTGCGCAGCAGGGAATCCATCGCCGCTTCGTGCACCAAGGCGTGCTTGAAACTGTAGGAGACGCGCGACCCGCCGCCGCGCTGGAAGACGAGGCCCGAACTGACCAGCGCGGTCAGCGCGTCTTGCAAGGTTACTTCGTCCATGGGCGAGACCGCGGCAAGAACCTCATAGGCGAAGTCGCGGCCAATACAGGCACCGATCTGAGCCACTTCCTTTATCGGCGCCAATTGGTCTAGCCGTGCCATCAAGCTATCGCGCAACGTGGTCGGGATTTCCAGTGTCGGCATTGTTCCGCGGACTTCATATCGGTTGCCAACGTCTTCCAGATACCCGGCTTCGAGCACCATCTTGGTCAGCTCTTCGGCGAACAAGGGAATTCCGTCCGTCCGCTCGATGATCTGGTCGAGTACGGCTTGCGGCAGCGCTTTGGCGCGCGCAACACCGGCGATCAGGGCCGCGCCCTGGCGCCGCGTCAGGCGATTGAGTGCGTGCACCGTGACGTGGCCGTAGCCGAGCCACGGCGGTTTAAATTCCGGGCGATAGGTAACGATTAGCAAAACGCGTCGGTCATGGATGTTGTCAATAAAGGCTGAGATCGCTTCCAGCGTTGTTTCATCGATCCAATGCGCATCTTCCACTACCATCAGAACCGGTTGTCGGCCGGAGAGACCGGTCAATTGTTCGACCAACGCCTCCATCGTTCTTTCTTTTTGCTTTTGTGGGCCGCCTGCGCGCAGCGGATAGCGGTCTTGTTCGATCGACAACATGGCGGCAAAAAGCGGCGCCACGGCGGCGACGTCGCCGGTGCCTTGGCTTAGCAGGGTTTCGAGCTTGTCGAGCTGTTCGATAGCCGTGTCGTTGCGGTCGAAACCCGCCGCACGCTGCAAATGCTCGATCAAGGGATACAGGGCGGTGTTAACAAAATAAGGCGAGCATTGGTAGCGCAGCCGAATATGTGGTTCTTCGGCCACGTGTCGGCATATGGTTTCGGTGATGCGGCTCTTGCCGATGCCCGGCTCGCCGCACAGCAAAACCACTTGTCCTTCGCCGGCTTTGGCAAGACGCCAGCGTCGCAACAGCAAGCCGGTCTCTTCCTCGCGTCCGACCAATGGCGATAGATGCTCGGCATGGGCCGCGAAGCGGCCGTCGACTTGCGCGACCCCGGTCACGTGCCACGCACGGAGCGGTTCAACAATACCCTTCAAGACATGCTCGCCGAGATTCTCGAGCTCGAAGACGCCAGCGACAAGTTGGCGCGTCGTCGGGGCAATCACGACTTGGTCCGGTTTCGCCAAACCTTGGACACGGGCGGCAACATTTGGCGTCTCGCCGACCGCGGCATTCGGCAGATCGGCCCCGCCGTCGTGCGAGGCGCCGACGACGACCGCGCCAGTCGCGATACCGACACGAACCCGCAGCGGCTCGGGCGAATCGATTGCCTTGACAGCTTGGACAATGTCGAGCCCCGCGCGCACGGCACGCTCAGCGTCGTCTTCATGGGCGACTGGCCAACCGAAATAAGCCATAACGCCGTCGCCCAAAAACTGCGCCACATGGCCTTCGTAACGTTCGATGACTTTCGCGCAGGGTTGGCGATAGGCGCGCATCAAGGCGCGCAAATCCTCGGGGTCCAGACGCTCCGACAGGGCCGTCGATCCAACCAAATCACAGAACATCACCGTAAGCTGGCGACGCTCAGCACCAGGCGCAGCGTTGGGCGCCGCGCTATCGCGCGGGGTGTGTTCTTCCGCGGATTGCGAAGGTGCTTGTTCCACAAAGGAATGTTGGATTCCGTCGCGTAGCGCCTTAAGTAATTTGCGGCGGTGGCCGAGGCTCAAACCGAGGTTGGCGAAATCCGCGTCGTTCAGTTCGGCAAGTACATCAAGGTCGACGTCATTTGATTCGAATGCGTCAGCGTATTGACCGAGCCCGATCGCTTCCAGCCAGCTGCGTATGTTTGTCATGGGAATAGATTACACTGCCGCTGCGAATTGTGCAGCCGGCTGTCTTCTGCGACCAGCAGTGCTGCTGCCGACCGGTGGTGTTTTGCGTATGTTGCCCTATCATGGGGATGCCGAAGACAGCCCTTAGGAGCAAATCGTGTCAGAGCCCAACAAGACGAAGACAGCACCGTTTGAAGGCGTGCGGGTCATCAATCTGAGCGGCGCATGGGCGGGACGTATCGCGGCCATGCTTCTGGCCGATCAGGGGGCAGACGCTATCGATATCCAGCGTCCTGACCGGAATAGACACCCGGCGGATCCGCTGATCGATCGCGGCAAACGGGTGGTTCGTTTGAATTTCAGCCGGGATGAAGAAAAACAAAAGGCCATAGAATTGGCGAAGTCCGCAGATATCGTGATCGACAACATGCGGCCCGGTGCCGCGAAGCGATTCGGTTTGGACTATGAGAGTCTAAAACTGGCCAACGAGGCATTGGTGCATGTGGCCTTGCCGGGCTTTGCAAAGGGCGATGTCCGGCACCAAGCGTATGCGTGGGAGGGTGCGGTCAACGCAGCCGTCGGCGTTTTTACCGACGTTGCGCCATTGGGGCCTTTGCTCGGCGGTGAGCCCATCTACACCGCAATACCCATGGCATCCGCGTATGGCGGTGTACATGGCGCCTTGGCCGCGGCGCTGGGCCTATTCCACAGAATGCGCTCCGGTCAGGGGCAGCATATCGAAGTGCCCCTTGCCGACGCGGTCCTATCCGCGATGGCGCTGTTGGCGGCAAAGATCGAAGGCCAGCCGGCGCGTTACAATTTGCCGTCAATCGACAATCCCATGATGAACGTGGCGTTTCCAATTTTTCGTGATTTGGCCGACCATTTGACGGCCAAGCACCGGGCGTTGATCGCGGGATACTTGAAAAGCTATCAGTTGCCGACATTCAATGATTTCGAATGTGCCGACGGCCGACGAATCTTCTTGAACGCCACTGACCATGTCCACCAATCGCGGGCCGCGCTCGAAGTCTTGGGAATCTTTGACGACTTGGTCGCCGAAGGTTTGGTGATCGGCAACCCTTATGCCGAGACCGACGGCGGCAACAATCTCAACAACACCCGATCGTTGTCGCCGGCGTGGCAGAAGCGGTTGATTGAAGCTGTGGCGGAGCGGTTCAAGACGCGACCGGCGCATGAATGGGAAACCGCACTGCGTGACGCAAATGTGCCGAATACGCTGATCCAGACAACGGCAGAGTGGTTGGCTCGTGAAGAACTAAGGGCCGGCGCTGTGGTTAGCACGCTCGGCGATCCGGAGTATGGCGAGACAATTCAGGCCGGACGGTTTTTAAGTTTGGACGGTCCCGATATGGCGTCGCCGTCATTGTCGTCCAGATCATCGGTTGGCGGCGATGTCGACTGGCGCGCGGACGGTCTATCGATCCAAACTGGGGACAAAACAAACACGTATAAGGGCATGCTGGATGGTGTACGCGTGCTTGATCTTTCGAATGTCATTGCAGGTCCGGCGGCGGGGCGCACGTTGGCCGAATTTGGCGCCGACGTTATTCGGATCGATCCGCCGGCGCCGCAAGCCGGCCCACGCATGACCAATTGGTTTGGCGTCGATGTCAACCAAGGCAAGCGCGCCATGATCTTGGATCTCAAGTCCGAACGAGGGCAAGAGATCATGACCCGACTGGTCGCCAACGCAGACGTGGTGTTGCACAATTTCCTAGACCGATCCGCCAAAACGCTCGGCATTGGCCATAATCAACTCACGGCTATCAAGCCGGACATCATTTCGTGCCAGATCAGTGCTTGGGGCGGTCCGGACGGCGGCCCATTCAAGGATGATCCGGCATTTGACCCAGTATTGCAGGCGGCGAGCGGCATCATGGCGCGCTACGGCACCTCGCAACAGCCGGTGTTGCACGCCATCGCATCGTGTGTGGACTATATCACCGGCTTCGCGGCAACACTTGGAATCGTGCAGGCGTTGGCCGCAAGGTCAGCCGGGCGTGGCGGTGCATATGTTCGGACGGCACTTGCCATGGGCGCGCAGCTTGTGCAGTTCCCTTTTGTGATCGATCACATGGCGGTTGAACATGGCCGCGAACCGTCCGGCCAAGACGCTCGGGGCGACGGCGCGCACCAACACCTATACCGCGCCGACGATGGGTGGGTGTTTGTCGGCTGCCGCCGGCTCGACTTGGCTGCAGTTTCAGATGCACTTGGCGCGACTGCCCAAAACGCTCAGGCGATCGCTGAAAAAGCTGGAAAGCATTCAATGAAACAACTGATGTTGCTGCTGGACCGCGTTCCGGGCGCTGTGGCCATGCCGGTGGCATCGCTGCAATCAATACGCGAGTCGCACACCGTGGATGCGGACGAGACGATGCAAGTGGCGGCCACCAACGGTTCGCTACAACTGGTGCGATCGCCACATCCGTCCGGCTATCCCACGACATTGCCGGTGCCGACATGGCATCGCCCGGACAGTACCGTCGTACGTCGCTTGTTCCCGGCCCCGTGGCCCGGAGCCCATACGCGCGATATCTTGCGGGAAACTGGCTGGACATTTGCGGAGATCGACCAGATTCTGGCGGACGGCGCGGCTGCGACGGAATGGCCAATGCTCAAACACTATTTGCCCAAATAATCTGCTCCCGATCAGGATTTCTGGGTCGGCGAGACATCCAACATTGGATCGCCGCATTCTATATGAATCAGAGGCACCGCATACTCTTCTGCCCCGTAGGAAAAACCCCGATACGCATTCGAGGACTTCATGACGGTCAAATCCGACATCGATATTGCCCGCGACGCAACTTTGTTGCCGATTCAAGAGATTGCCGCAAAACTCGGCATTCCAGCTGATTGTTTGGTGCCCTTCGGCCACGACAAGGCGAAAATCTCCAGTGACTTTGTCCGCGATCAATCGGAACAATCGGATGGCAAGCTGATTTTGGTGACGGCCATCAACCCGACCCCCGCCGGCGAAGGCAAAACGACCACCACCGTAGGATTGGGTGACGCGCTCAATCGCATCGGCAAGCGAGCGGCGATCTGTCTGCGAGAGCCATCGCTAGGACCGTGTTTTGGCATGAAGGGCGGCGCAGCTGGTGGCGGGCTTGCGCAGGTTGTGCCCATGGAAGACATCAACCTCCATTTCACCGGTGATTTTCACGCCATTACCAGCGCACACAATCTGCTCAGCGCCATGATCGATAATCATATCTATTGGGGCAATGCGGCAGGACTGGATATTCGCCGGATCACGTGGCGGCGCGTGTTGGACATGAACGATCGGGCCCTGCGCCAAATTGTCGCATCACTTGGCGGCGTTGCGAACGGATTTCCGCGCGAAGCTGGATTTGACATTACTGTGGCATCCGAGATCATGGCGATTCTTTGTCTAGCCATGGATCTACCGGACCTGCAGGCGAGATTGGGCGATATCATCGTAGGCTATCGCCGCGATCGTTCGCCGGTGTTTTGTCGGGATATCAAGGCCGATGGCGCTATGACAGTGTTGCTCAAACAAGCGATGCAGCCGAATTTGGTCCAGACGCTTGAAAACAACCCAGCGTTCATTCATGGCGGGCCATTCGCCAATATCGCGCATGGCTGCAATTCCGTCATTGCCACACGCACAGCACTGAAGCTGGCCGATTATGTGGTCACGGAAGCGGGATTCGGCGCTGATTTGGGAGCCGAAAAGTTCTTCAACATCAAATGTCGTAAAGCTGGCTTGAAACCGCAAGCAGCGGTTATTGTCGCAACGGTTCGCGCACTAAAGATGAATGGCGGCGTTGGCAAGGATAATCTTGCAAATGAGAATATTGCAGCCGTCAAGAAGGGGTGTGCAAACCTCAGACGACATATCGAGAACGTAAAGCAATTCGGGGTCCCTGCCATCGTGGCGATCAATCATTTTTCGAACGACACCGATGCTGAAATTGTTGCAGTCACGGACAACGTCATGCGCCAAGGCGCCGAGGCTGTGGTTTGTCGGCATTGGGCACAAGGATCAGTAGGGGCCGAGGAATTGGCACGAAAAGTGGTTGATCTGATCGACGGCCGTGGTGCGCAGTTTGCCCCCCTTTATGACGACGATCTGCCGTTGTTCAAAAAAGTCGAAGCGATTGCGAAACGCGTCTATAGAGCGGATGAAGTGCTGGCCGATCGGAAAATCCGTGACCAATTGCGTCAGTGGGAAGAACGCGGTTTCGGGCGCTTGCCCATCTGTATCGCCAAGACACAATATTCGTTTTCCACGGATCCGAATTTGCGAGGCGCACCGAACGGCCATTCAGTGCCGATCCGCGAGGTTCGGCTCGCGGCGGGGGCTGGATTTGTTGTCGTCATTTGTGGTGATATCATGACCATGCCCGGATTACCGCGAGTTCCATCGGCCGAGGCGATATACATTGACGATGCGGGCGAGGTCCAAGGGCTTTTTTAGCATGGCACTAAGTTTCAAGTGCCGGCGCGCCGATCGACTTGAAGGTCGTGCGCAGACTGCATTGGCGGAGCCGGAGATAACTCAGAATCTGTGAATGAGCAATCCACCGTCTGCCTGAATGCTTTGGCCGGTGGCAAAGGCAAGTTGACCGGTGGCGAGTGCGGCGGCGACAGAACCCATGTCGCGCGGTTGTCCGAGATGGGGCACGATCGTTAGTCCTTCCTTTGCGCGCTTGATGTACATATCGCGCGCCGGCGCCGACATGTCTGTTTCGATCAGACCAGGTTGGATTTCGTAAGAACCGATTCCCTCCGCGCCAAGGCGCACCGCGAACAACTTAGCTATCATCGACATGGCAGCTTTGGATACACAATATTCCCCTCGGTTGATCGAAGCGGCCTGTGCGTTTACCGATGACACAGTAATAATGCAGTGGTGCACTTGAGGCTCACGTTGGCGGCCGAGAACCCGCTTGGAGAATGCTTGGCTCAAGAAGAACGCGCCACGGGCGTTGATGGCCTGGCAACGATCATAGCTTTCCGGTAAAACATCGAGAAGATCGCCTCGGCTAAGCACCGAAACACCAGCATTGTTGACCAGTGTCGTCATGGGGCCAAGAGCAGCTTCCGTTGTGTCCAGCATAGACTTATGGCACTCGATGTCCGACACGTCGCCGACGACCGCTACGGCCTTGACGCCAAGGGCCTCAACGTCCGCCATCGTTGTGCGCATCTGGTCGCCGTCTTGCCGCGCATTGACGCCAATGCAAAAACCTTGATTTGCCAAGGCAAGGGCGATGCCCCGACCAATGCCGCGGCTTGAGCCCGTGACCAAGGCGACATGTTGTGCGTCGCTCATAGATTTGATGCTCCATTCTTGATCAAGTCGCGCGCGATGATGACACGCTGAATTTGATTTGTCCCTTCGTAGATCTGCGTAATCTTAGCGTCACGATAGAGCCGCTCGACCTCAAAGCCTTGAATGTAGCCGGATCCACCAAAAATCTGTACTGCGTTCGCCGTGTGAGTCACGGCGATATCGCCCGCGAAGCATTTTGCCATTGAACACGCAGCTGTCGCAGGTTCTTCGTTGTCTAGCATAATAGCGGCGCGGTGGACCATGGCGCGGGCAGCGGTCACATCTTTCGCCATGTCCGCCAACATCCATTGAATCCCCTGGTTGTCGACGATCAACCGATCAAACTGCTTGCGCGTTTGGGCGTATTCCAAAGCGGCTTCCAATCCGGCTTGCGTGATGCCAACCGCCAAGGCACCAATGCCGACGCGACCTTTTTCAAGCACGCTCATCATAATGTGAAAACCGCGGCCCTCCGGCCCAAGCAATGCGGCTTCGGGCAAATCGACGTTGTCGAAAGAGAGTGCGCCGACTTGGCTGGCGCGTTGACCCATCTTGCGTTCCTTGGGGCCACGCATCACGCCGCGCGCATTGAGGTCGACAATGAAGATGCTCATGCCACGGTGGCCAGCTTCAGGATCAGTGCGACAAAGGACGAAGCCGAGATCCGCCACCGGCGCATTGTGGATCCAAAGCTTGTTGCCGTTGAGGCGCCAGCCGTTCTCGGTTCGCAGCGCCGTCGATCTGATCCCGGACACGTCGGAACCCGCGTCGGCCTCGGTTATGCAATAAGCGACCCGTGACTCGGCCCGAAGTATTCTGCCCAGGAATTTTGCGCGCTGTTCATCGGTACCGTAGCGGGTGAGCAATGTGCCAATCAGTTCAATCAGGCCGCATTGGTCTGCGACCGAGGCGTAACCCCGGGCAAGCTCCTCCATGACTATCACGTAGGCATAACAGTCCAAACCGACGCCGCCATGCGACTCTGGCACTGTGATACCGAACAATCCGAGATCCGCCATTTTGGCATATAGCTCACTCGGGAACCGCTCCTCGCAGTCGAGTGTTTCGGCCAACGGCCGGATGTCGTCATTGGCAAAGCGCCGGGCCGTGTCTCGAACGTGTCGGTAAGTTTCGTCGTCAAGTCTTGGAATGGGAAGCATAGGAACTGCTCACGTTGGAACGATGCGCGCTGTCCGCTGCATCTTCAAGGTTCAGGGTATTTTCTAATGAAGTAACTATATGGTTACATATAGCATGGGATCGCGTTGATCAAGTAAGAAAATGCCATGGCTATTTGTCAGCTGACCAGGGCGGTGCGCCACGGTGGTTCACATCTTACGTACTAGGCGGCGAATCGTTGTCAGGTTGAATTCCAGTCGCTCCGCCAGTGCGGTTTCTGTCATAAACTCCCGCCCGTATATGACCGATCCAGTAAAGCGATTAGTGAGATAATAATATCCTATTGCGGCGATTGTGATGGCTAACTGCGTCGGGTCTATGCCTTTTCGGAATACGCCCTTTTTTACACCTTTGTCCAAGATCTGCTCGATTAGTTCGCCAAACGGCCGATGGATGTTGCGAATTTCTGTCGATTTCTTAATGTGGCGTGCGCGATGCAGGTTCTCGCTGTTGACCAATGTCAAAAATTCGGGATTTTGGAGATAGTAATTCCAGGTAAACTCGATCAATTGGTCAAGCGCGGGCTCGGGCTCGAGCTGCTGCAGATTAAGAGCGCGTTCGGCGGCGCGAATGTTGGCGTAGGCATCCTCCAAAACGGCAGCAAAAAGCGCTTCTTTGCTACCAAAGTAATGATAGATCATCCGTTTGTTGGCCCTTGCCGAGGCCGCGATCTGGTCAACACGCGCCCCGCCCAATCCATGCTTGGCGAATTCCTTCTTGGCTGCGATCAAGATACGGCGTTGCGTTGCTTCGGCGTCGCGGACACGGGGCGCCGTCATTGGCTTGGTTGAGCGCTGTGAGGTCGCTCCCGTCGCTTGTGCCATGTCGGCAGTCTCCTCTGCATAGCCAAGGTTTGCGGGGAACTTGGTTATAGGTGGCCGCGTGTTTGATGCCAAGGCACCTTAACCGGTCAGGCGCCCCACGGTCTGCCACGAAGAACCAAGCATGCGAACAACTCTGTCGGTCGCAATTGCCATCTGGCGCACTTATGATGGGTGGGAGCGAACCGAATTGGCGGCTGAAATAGGTGTAAGTTGCCGTCGTGCTCGTGTTGCGTTTCGAGACTTGCGACAAAGGAGGTGGCGTCGTGAACCATAGTCCGCAGAATCAGGATGAGGTGGTGCGTCTTCAGCGACTGCAGAGTGCGCTGCAGGAGGCGTTTGCCGAGGCTTCACGGATTTATCAGGCGCGTGGATTTCAGCGCCGGATCGGATTCGGGAAAAGGCCCGCTTTGATCAATGTCGACCTGGCGAATGCTTGGACGCGACCGGGCAATCCATTCACTTGCGACAATATCGATGAACAGATTATTCCCGGTGTACAGCAGTTACTTGCGGCGTGCAGGGACAAGGGACATGCGGTCGTCCATGTGACAACGAATTATCAGGTCACCGACCGGTCCGATCCACATACCGACATGGGTTTGTGGCACTGCAAGATTCCGGTGGAGGTGGTTGATGCCAAGGATGAGGAATTGTGGGCGATCGACTCGCGAATCGCGCCCATAGACGGTGAGCAGGTGTTGATCAAGAAGCGGGCGAGCGCGTTTCACGGAACCTATCTGGCAGGCTATTTGCGCGCCGCCAACATCGATACGATTCTTGTAACTGGTGTGACCGCTTGCGCTTGTGTGCGCCAAACCGTGTGTGATGGACTGGCGGAGGGTTTCCGCACAATTGTGGTTCGCGAATGTATCGGTGACAGGGTGCCTGGCGCTGTGGAATGGAACCTGTTCGACATCGACGCCAAGTTTGGCGATGTTGTCGGACTCGAAGAGTGCTTGTCCTATTTGCGCGCGATCCGGGCAGCCTAACATCACCACGCCTGGCGCGGATCGGCTGGTCGCGACGGGTGTGCGGAAATTCGCGTGACCAAGCGATATCGCATACGGGCTTTCGCGCCGTCGGATCTTGACAAGGCCATGCGCCTGTTTCGTGAGACTGTTCTCGCGGTGAACGCGCGTGACTATTCGCCGGCGGCCTTAGCGGTGTGGGCGCCGCCGGATCTCGATCGGGCGGTATGGGGCGCGCGCATGGCCCGTCATGAAACATGGGTCGCGGACGATGTGGGCGACGTCGTTGGCTTTGCCGAATTGGCGCCACCGGATATGTTGCACATGTTGTACGTTCATAAATGTCGCCTAGGGCAGGGGATTGGGACGGCTTTGCTCAGCCAATCGGAGGCGACAGCGCGCCGACTTGGCGCGAGTTCGGTTCGGGTCGTGGCCAGCACGACTGCGCGACCGTTTTTCGCCAAGCTTGGTTTTACGATGCAGGGGCAGCAAAATATTGAACGCGCGGGCGTATCGCTTTTAACTTATCGCATGCAGAAGCTTTTGTAAGTTTTTGAAGTCGTGGCGACAGCGGGTTATTGGGTCGGAGCCATGTGCCGGGTCCGGTGAATCCGCTCTTTCGCAACATTGTTGTAGTGTCGCAACATCTCACGTGCGAATTGGTCACAAACCCACTGTTCACGTTCGACACGCGTCATCTAGACTGTGACTCTGTTCTGGAGCTTGTGTAGACTCTAAATAGGTGCGCCACCCCACCCGTCCGGCGTACCTAACTCGGTCAAACTGCCGTCGCGCCACATTGCCCCGGCGCGACGGTTTTTCTTTTGCGCGGATTATCCGGGCCAGTTGGATGAACAACCAGTGACAAAAATGAGTCAAAACGGGTGGGGATCCTTATGGTTGTGATGGTCAGCGCTCCATATCACTGCGAGGTTGTGGAGTTGGCGACGTAGCCGTTTTCAATGTCAAAACGGACCGCCTGTGGATTGCGATCCTGCGGCGATCCGAACCCACCGCCTCCTGACGTTTCCAACCGCAAGACATCGCCTCTTTGTAGTTCCAAGTCGCGCTCTTTCGCGTCGAGCACCTGTTCTTTGCCATTGCGTTGCAATGTGAGTCGGCCGGTCGCGCCGGGCTCGCCGCCAGCCAGTCCATAGGGCGCAAAGCGAAATCTTTCAAAACTGGAATTGAAACGGCCCACGGGTGCATCCAACCGCCATTCTCTTACCAGGCCAAGGCCTCCTCTATATTGCCCCTGACCGCCCGATCCGACCCGCAAGCCGTAGGTCGTAAAGGTGATCGGGTAAGAGCTTTCGATGATCTCGATGGGCGCGTTTGCCAAATTGTGAAATCCAGCCGACAAGGCATTGGGGCCGTCATAGGTTGGTGCTGCACCCCATCCACCAACTTCGATCTCGAAATAAACCTGGCGGCGTCCGTCCGCCAACACCGGCTCGATCGTGTAAACGTAGCTGACGCCGTAGTACGCGGCGGGAATTCGTTGCGGCAGCGCCTGCGACATTGCGCCGAGGACTGTGTTGACGATGCGATGACCGACCGCCATGCGGTTCGCTACAGACGCCGGATGATTGGCGTTGACAACAGAACCCGCTGGGGCATGGACAGTGATCGGGCGATAACATCCGGCATTGGGCGGAATATCACCGCCGGTGGCCGACATGATCGCGTAATAGACGGCGGACTTCGACATGTTCAACGTACAATTGACCGGGCCGCGGACCTGTGCCGCCGAACCGGATAAGTCAACGGAAATGGTATCGGTGTCGATCGTCACCGCAGCGCTAATGCGAATCGGTTCGTCGACAATACCGTCGCCATCAACGAAGTCTTCAAACGTAAAGGTGCCATCGGGCATGGCTGATATGGCGCGCCGCATGGCCAGCTCAGATTGCAACTGAATCTGGTTCGTCGCCGCGCTGACGATTGCAGGCCCAAATTTGTCGACGAGACGGCCAATCCCCGCGGCACCGATGTCAAGTGCGGCGATTTGCGCAATGATATCTGCCGCGACCATCTCCGGTTCACGCACGTTGAGCGCGATTATCTCGATCAGGGCGGCGTTTCTTTTGCCGCGTTCGACGATCTTGATCGCGGGTATGCGCAAACCTTCGCGAAAAATCTCGGTGGCGCCGGGATCGTAACTACCGGGCGCGCCGCCGCCCATGTCAATGTGGTGGCAGAGGGTACCCGCGATTGCAATGCGCTGGTCGCCAGCGAATACGGGCTTGAAAGCGATAATATCGGGCAGGTGTTGACCGCCGCTGTGATAAGGGTCGTTGGTTACGATGACATCTCCGGGCTGCCACGCGTCGACAGGAATATGCCGATCAATAATTGTCTCAAGGCATGTCGACATCGAGTTGAGGTGCACTGGAATGCGCGACGACTGTGCCACATTGTTGCCATCCGCGTCGAAAACAGCGGTCGAATAGTCAAGGATCTCGCGAACCGACGGCGAACGGCTGGTCCGAGCAATGGCGACGCTCATCTCCTCGGCCGCGGCGACCAACGCGTTGCGGATCACTTCAAGTCGAATTGGGTCGATGGCCCCGTGGCCGTCCTTTTGTTCCTGTTCAGTCATCATGCACCGATTTTTCTGAGACGAAGATGGCCGCCAAGGTCCGGTTCGAGTCGCCATGCCGGGGGCACGAAGTGGGTCGCGAACGGCTCTTCGATGATGGCTGGTCCCACAACGGGCGCGATAATCGCGTCCCGTTCGTAAATGGGCAGATCGCGCCAGTCACCACCAACATAGACAGACCGCCTGCCGACAGACACCGGCGAGTCACCCTTTGATTCCGGGGCGCCACGTGGTTTCGGGAGTTGCCCGATGGCGCGCAGCCGTATTGTGACGACCTCAACCGGGTCTTGCGGGTGGGCGTGGGCGTAACGCATTTGATGCAGCTCATGGAATCGCGAAACGGCTGCGCGGAGCATCGCTTCATCGGGGACGTTCCGGCCCCAAGGAACCAGCAATTCGTAAGCTTGACCGCGATAACGCATGTCCGCACTGAACTGCCATTCGCGATTTGCCGGCGCAACCCCGTCTGCATCGAGCATAGATTCACCTTGCAGAAGAAGCGCGCTCGCAATATCACGAATTGGGCCGAGCTCCGAAGTGGTGGCAGTGACGAGGCGCGTCTGCGCGAGGTCATGGGCAATATCACTGGCCAAAAAACCACCGGCGGAAAGCGTGGCCGGGTCGCGTGGCAAGATAATAGTATCGATACCCAACTCCTCGGCGATATCGGCGGCGTGCAGTCCGCAGGCACCGCCAAACGAGACGAACGCGAAATCCTCGGGATCAAGACCTTTCTCGAACAGGCTCAGGCGCACCGCCGCGGCCATGTTCGACGTGGCAATCGCGAGCATTCCCTCGGCGGCACTTTCCACAGTCATTTCGAGGGGCCCTGCGAGGCGAGTCGCAATGGCACGGTGAGCTAGTTGACGATCCAAAGGCATGGCGCCATCCAGAAACGCCGCGCCGTCGATGCGTTCCAGCACGACGTTGGCGTCCGTGATTGTCGGTTCCGTGCCGCCGGTGCCGTAGCAAGCGGGCCCTGGCTTGGCGCCGGCGCTTTGTGGACCGACACGAACGCGGTCGCTGTCATCGATCCATCCAATCGAGCCACCGCCCGCGCCGATCGTGCGGATTTCGACCATTGGCAAGCGAACGGGATGGCCGGCAACAATGCCATCGGTGACGACAGCCAGATTGCCGTCGTGGACCACGGAAATATCAAAACTGGTGCCACCCATGTCGCCGGCCACGAGATTCGGCGCGCCCAAAACTTGAGATAGTCGGTGCGCGGCGAGGGCGCCACCACAGGGCCCGGAAACGAGCAAACGCGCCGGCAGTGTCGCGGCCTTTTCAGGTGTGCTGACGCCGCCATTCGATTGCACGACGTAGAGCGGGCTTCCGATCCCGTCATCATCAAGGCGCCGACGCAATCGCCCGAGATAATCTCGCACCGTGGGCATCAACAGGGCGTTTAGGACCGTCGTCGAGGTACGTTCGAACTCGCGAATCTCCGGGCTCAGCTCCGTCGAAATCGAGATAGCTAGATCTGGATACCGCCGCGCAAGCCAATCTCGGACGAACTGCTCATGCCGGGGATTCGCGAAAGCATTGAGCAGACATACGGCGATGGTCCGAATGCCGGCGGTTGCAATCGCATTACCGATTTTGGCAAGTGATGTTTCATTCAATGGCAATGTAATGGTGCCGTTCGCGGCCACGCGCTCGTCCAGCCCAAACCGATGTTTGCGCGGCACCAAGAGGGGGCGCGATTCGGGCGCGAGACCGTACACGTCGCGTCGCGCGTGGCGACCAATCTCGAGCACATCTTCGAAGCCAGAAGTCGTAATCAGCGCCCCTGACGCAAGCTTGTTTTGAATGACGGCATTGGTCGCAATGGTTGTCCCATGAATGACAAATGACAACTGTGAGGTGGCAAAGCCCAAACGCCTTTTGGCCTGATCCAACGCATCGATCAAACCGCGCGACGGATCGTCGGGGGTGGTTGACGCCTTGAACGACCAAGTCTCGCCGCTCGACTCATGGAGAATTTGGAGATCCGTGAATGTGCCGCCGATATCGGCTGCGACACGGTAGGTGATATCCGATGTTGTCATTACGTTTTACAAAGCATGCTAAGCGATTGCAGTGGCAGCAATCGGCGTTTTCGTGCGCAGTGACGCAACAACCGAGTCGCAAGATGACACCGTGCCAAAATGCGTTGCGATGTCGTAAAGCGACGACAGCTGTTCCCGCGGACCGGTGGCCGCCACACAATCCTCAGGCACGACAACTTGATAGCCGTGAAAAAACGCATCGTGGACCGTCGCGCGAACGCAGATGTTCGTGACGACCCCACAAATGACCAGCTGGTCGACCATCATGTCCCTCAAAGTGAGATCGAGGTCGGTGTTAAAGAAGCCCGAAAATCGTCGTTTCTTGACCACCAAATCCGCCGACTGGGGCGTCAACTCTTCGACAATCTCGGCGCCCCAGGTCCCTTCGATACAATGCGGTGTGCGCTTCAGGAACTCACGGTCTTGGCGGAGGGTTGGCCTATGACTGTCGACCAAAAAGACGATCGGCGCGCCGACGGTCCGCGCAGCCAAAAGAAGACACTGTTGCGGCGGATACAGCCGCGCGCAATCTGGAAGCACCATTTTGCCACCGTCTTTGCAGAAATCGTTCAGCATATCAACAACCAAGACAGCGGTTCGCTTTGGATCGAGCGTGACTAGGTCTTGGTGCCGATGGGCCGAGAAACTGTCGTTGTTCATGGCAGCATCGATCCTTTTGTCGCGAAACTAACTGGCGCAATCCACGTCAAGAAAAGCACCTTATTTGAGCAATATGCGGCCGGTTGGTCCATGTTCATGGCAAGTCGGGCTGTCCGTTGACTCGGTCGCAGGGGCACTCTAACGTTCACCGGTTGCCGCAGCATAGCAGTGTTCCCACATGTGAAGCGCCGCGCATTGCGTTGCGCGAAAAGCAGAGCGATTTCAGGAGGCAGGCATGCCAATCACGCGAAGAGATTTCCTAGGTTCGACGGCCGCCTGTGCCGGGTTGGTTGCCGGTGCATCTTATCTGCCACGCATGAGTTTGGCGCAAGACACAATTACTATCGCGCAAATTCACGACCAGTCGGGCGGGCTCGATATCTACGGCAATCCGATGGTTGAAACATTCAACTTGGCGGTCGACGAGATTAACGAGGCAGGCGGCTTGCTTGGGCGCATGGTGGCGCCAATCAACTATGACCCGCAGTCGAACATGCAGCTATATGCACAATACGCGCAAGAAGCGGCGTTAAGTGATGAGGCGGTTGTTGTTCATGGCGGCATCACCAGTGCATCGCGTGAGGTCATTCGGCCGGTTTTGAAACGATTTGACACATTGTATTTCTATAACACCCTTTACGAGGGTGGCGTCTGCGATCGCAACACATTCTGCATGGGTACAACGCCAGCCCAAACGCTTGAAAAAATGGTCCCGTATGTCATGGATCGGTATGGCAAATCCATGTACATCGTGGCGGCGGACTACAATTACGGCCAGATCACCGCGAAGTGGGTCACCAAATACTGCCGAGATCACGGCGGCGAGGTCGTGGGCGCCGAGTTCTTCCCGCTCGACGTGACCGACTTCGCATCGTCGATCAACAAAATCCAGGCCGCCAAACCCGATCTTGTTATGTCGGTCCTGGTCGGTGGCGCGCACATCTCATTTTATCGTCAGTGGTTCGCGGCGGGGATGAAGAGTGAGATTCCAATCGCGTCGACGACTTTCGGCGCCGGCAATGAACACATCATCTTGTCGGAGGAGGAGGGCAACGGAATCATCTACGCCTGTGGGTATTTTCAGGAACTGGATACGCCGGAGAGCCGCGCCTATGTCGAGCGTTTTGCGGCGAAGTACGGTGCCGAACATTCCTATCTGACGGAATTGCCGACCGCGACCTATGAGGGCGTGAAGATCTGGGCGAAAGCTGTCGAGAATGCCGGTTCGCTGGATCGAATGAAGGTCATCGAAGCACTGGAAGACAATTTGAGCATAGCGGGGCCGACCGGGACCGTTACGATCGATCCCAAAACCCATCACACTCAACGGACCGCGCTGATCGCGGAGTGTCAAGACAAAGGATTCAGCCTGTTGGAGGCGTTTCCGGATCGGCCGCCCGCCGACACCGCCGCCGTTTGTGATCTCGGTAGCAATCCAAACGACAACCGGCAGTACGAAATCGAAGTCGACATCTAGGCCGCCGAAGGCGGGGTCGTTCTTGGGGGGGGGCGGAACCGCAAATGGACCTGGCGCTTGTTGTCCTGATCCAAGTCATCAGCACGATTGCCAGCCTGGCGCTGATCAGCGTCGGATTGGCGGTCATATTCGGCATGATGCGGGTCATCAATTTGGCCCACGGCGAGTTCCTGATGCTTGGTGGTTATGCAACCATCATTGCAACACGCAATGGGGTGAGTATATGGCTGGCGATGTTGGTCGTGGCGCCGGTCGTGGTCGGCGTGGTTGGCATTGTAGTCGAGCGCTTTGTCATACGATTCTTGTATGGACGCATGATCGATACCATGCTGGCAACTTGGGGGTTGAGCCTGTTTTTGATTGGGCTGGTGACAACGATTTTTGGCAACACGATTGAGGGCGTGACCGCACCACTCCCTGGCGCGTCAATCGGCACTTACAAGATCAGCCTCTACAGTTTGTTTGTTATCGGATTCACTTTGGTCCTGTTTGTGGGACTGTACATCGGCTTCCGCTTTACGCGGCTTGGGTTGATCGCGCGCGGGACGATGCAAAACCCGGCGATGGCGTCGGCCTTGGGTGTGCGGCCGAGTCGTGTCTATGCCTCGACATTTGCAGTTGGTGCAGCGCTAAGCGGTTTGGCTGGCGGCATATTGGCGCCGGTGTCCGGTGTCGTTCCGACCATTGGAATCGCGTACATCGCGAAGGCATTTATCACCGTCATCACAGGCGGGGCTGCCGTACTGACGGGCACCAGTTTGGCGTCGACGTTTTTCGGGACGGTGAACCAAGTCGTGACAATGCTGTGGACGCCGGTCTATGGCGAAGTGGCGCTTTTGCTGGCGGCCATCATTTTGCTGCGACTGATGCCGCAAGGCATTACCGGGCGCTTCCTCGGGCGGGGCGTTTAATGGGTAATCGTCGGGGCTTACTGGCCCCGCTGCTGGTCAGCACGGGCGGCATCATAGCTGTTTTTTTGCTTCCACAGTTCGTCGGTTTGTTCACGCTTTTGCAAGTAACTGTGTACGCGGTGATGGCGATATTGGCATTGAGCTTGGCACTCATTTGGGGATTCGCCGGTATTCTTTGCTTTGGTCAAGCAGCGTTTTTTGGTTTGGGCGCATACGGATATGCAGTCGCCGCGTTTAACGTGGTCGATACCTCAGGTGCCGTTATCGCCGGTATCGCCTTGCCGGCCGCGTTTGCCGCCGCGCTTGGATACTTCATGTTTTATGGTCGATTGAACGATGTGTACGTTGGCGTGGTGACGCTTGTCGTTACTTTGATTTTGTTCAAGTTTATGGGGCATACCGCGGGCAGCGAGTACAAGATTGGGCAGGCGCGACTGGGCGGGTTTAATGGCATCCCTGCGGTGCCGACCGTGACGATGCCAGGCGACCCCCAGTCGATGGCCGGGCCAAGAGAGTTGTTCTACTTGACGGGGGGCGCCTTGACGGCAACCTACCTCGGCTTGTCGATTTTTCTGAACGGGCAATTTGGCCGCACCATTGTTGCGATCCGCGAAAATGAACTACGGGCGCAGCTGCTAGGATACGATGTACGCTTGCGCAAGTTGATCGTGTTTGCTGTCGGCGGCGGGATTGCAGGTTTGGCCGGGGTGTTGTTTGTGAATTGGGGTGCGTTCGTCAGCCCCGACGTCTTCAGTTTAGCGACGACTGCGAAAATCATCATCTGGGTTATCGTTGGTGGGTTGGGCACGCTTGTTGGACCCATCATCGGCGCCATCGGGTTGGAGTATGTGACCCGTCAGCTTGGCGCCGGGGCTCAAACCGTGATCAATAGCAATCTCGTCTTGGGCGCGATCTTGCTGGTGTTTGTCTTGGCGGTGCCGCGCGGTGTCGTGCCGACCGTGGCTGCAATTTGGCAGAACTGGCGTAGTGCCGCTGCGCGACGCTCGGATCCGACGGTCGAACCAAGAAAATCCAACGATGTCACCTGAAATAGTGTTGGAAACGCGACGTCTTACCATGCGTTTTGGCGGTGTGGTTGCTGTTGATCAGGTGGATTTCGCGGTCCAGCGCGGCGAACTTCGGTGCCTCATTGGACCAAATGGCGCTGGTAAGAGCACGTTGTTTAAATGCCTCACCGGTCAATTGCGCGCGTCGATGGGCCGCGTGGTCTTTTGCGGTCACGACATCACACGCGCCCAACCACATGAAATCGCGCGACTTGGCATGGGCATCAAGACCCAAGTTCCGAGCGTTTTCGATGGGCTCAGCGTGCGCGAAAATATATGGCTTGCCGCGCGACGGGGGGTCGGAAAGGCAAAGGCGCGCGAGATCAGCGCCGAGATCTTCGACGAACTGGCTTTGGCGCCGATTGCCGCGCGGATTGTTGGTGCTTTGGCGCATGGCCAACGTCAGCTTGTGGAGTTGGGTGTGGTCCTGGCCGGCCGACCAAGTTTGATTCTTCTCGATGAGCCAACCGCCGGGATGAGCCAGGACGAAGTTGCCCGGACAGCCGATCTCATCCGACGCTTGAACGAAACCACTACACTGATCGTGGTCGAACACGACATGCAATTTATTAAGATGATCGCCAGTCACGTCACAGTTCTCCACCAGGGACGCATTCTGATCGAAGACGAGATTGATGTCGTGATGGCCGACCAAAATGTGCGTGACGTCTATCTGGGGCGTTCCGAGGCGGCGGCATGAGCTTGGTCGTTGCCAATTTGCGGGCGTCATATGGACGAATTCCAATCCTAGACGGCATTGACCTGGCGCTTGATGACGGTGAGGTCGTCGGCATCCTTGGCCACAATGGCATGGGGAAATCCACGTTTCTGAAGACGCTGGTCGGACTGGTGCCGGCCACCGCCGGCAAGATCAAATATGACGATCGGGAGATTACGAGATTGCCGACGCCGGCGCGGTGTCGACTCGGAATGGGCTATGTGCCGCAAGGCCGCGAAATCTTTCCGGGTTTAAGTGTAAGAGACAATCTGCGCATGGGTTGTGTGACAAGGCCCAGCGAGGAAGCCGCGGCAATTCGGGATGCATTGGACGCCTTTCCCCGTTTGGTTGAGCTTTTGGATCGAATGGGTGGTGCGCTAAGTGGTGGCGAGCAACAGATTTTGGCATTGGCACGATGTTTGTGCGCGCGGCCACGCCTGGTGCTCTTGGACGAGCCGACCGAAGGCATTCAACCTTCGATCATCGAAGAGATCGGCGATACGCTGCGGCAGCTTGTGCGCGCGCGCAAGTTGACGCTTCTTCTGGTAGAGCAAAACCTGGAATTCATACGCGCGCTCTCGGAACGTGTGCTGATCATGCAGAAGGGCAAACTGACCCGTGAACTGTCGGCGGCTCATTTGCAGGATGCCGACGTCGTCAGCGAATTTATTGGCATTGGGGGCTGACCCTGGCCTAGACGGGATATGTTCAGCGATTGGTCGCGATAAAAAAAACGAACTTGGTCATTCTATGAAACAGGAGGGCCCGATGGCCGTAAGAGGACCGACGAAAGACCAAATCATTGCACTTGGCGCCGATCTCGGCATGTCGTTTTCGGACGCGGAGATCGCGGCGTTCGAAGCAACCTTTGCCGGCACGGTTGCCGCCTACAACGCAATCGATCAAGCGCCCGATTTTATACCGGAGGTCAAATATCCACGAACGGCTGGTCGGCGACCCGGCGCGGAAGAGAATCCGCTTAACGCGTGGTATTGGAAAACTTCGATCAAAGGCACCGACAGCGGTCCGCTTAAAGGGCGCACAGTTGTCTTGAAGGACAACGTTTGTTTGGCCGGCGTTCCTATGATGAACGGTGCCTCAACTCTGGAGGGCTATGTACCGGAATTTGATGCGACGATCGTGACCCGTCTGTTGGACGCCGGCGCTGAAATCGTCGGTAAGGCGACGTGCGAGTATTTCTGTCTGTCGGGCGGCAGCCACACAAGTGCACCGGCTCCAGTCGAAAACCCGCGTAAGAAAGGGCATATGGCCGGTGGCTCGTCGTCGGGGAGCGCCGCCCTTGTCGCCGCGGGCGAGGTCGATATGGCGATCGGCGGTGACCAAGGCGGCTCGATCCGAATTCCGTCTGCATATAGTGGCTGTGTCGGTATGAAGCCCACACACGGTTTGGTGCCCTACACTGGGATCATGCCCATCGAATCGACCATCGATCATACCGGTCCGATTACGGCGAATGTGGCGGACAATGCCTTGCTGTTGGAAGTATTGGCCGGCAAAGATGGTCTGGATCCGCGCCAATATGACGTCCGTACCGAAGCCTATAGCCGGATCATGGCTGAAGGCGTTGCCGGGTTGAAGATTGGTGTTCTCAAGGAAGGCTTCGGTCACGCCAACTCGGAGGCGGATGTCGACGAGCGGGTACGGGGGGCCGCAGATGTGCTTGCGGCTGCCGGCGCCCAAGTCAGCGAAGTCTCTGTTCCGATGCACCTGATGGGCCAAGTGATTTGGACCCCAATTGCCTTAGAGGGCCTGCAGTGGCAGATGATGCACGGCAACGGTATGGGGATGAACTGGAAGGGACTCTACAATACGGGCCTTCTAGACTATCACGCCAACTGGCGGGACCGCGCCGATGAGCTGTCGCTGTCGCTTAAGGTGTCTATGTTGATCGGCGAATACTTCATTCGCGCCTATCGGGGCCGTTTCTACGCCAAAAGCCAAAACTTGGCACGGCAACTCACCGCTGCGTATGACCAAGCGCTGAAGAGCGTGGATATTTTGCTGATGCCGACGCTGCCCCTCAAGGCGCCAAAAATGCCGGCATCTGACGCGCCGCCCGATGAGATTCTGCAGCGCGCCTTTGAGATGTTGCCGAACACGTCACCCTTCGATGCAACAGGGCACCCTGCAATTTCGGTGCCCTGTGCGATGAGCGACGGATTGCCGATCGGTTTGATGTTGGTCGGCCGGCATTTTGACGAGGCGACATTGTATCGTGCTGCCTTAGGCTTTGAGCAGACTGGGGATTGGACAGCGCGCTAAGGCGAACGACCGCCGCGGGCCACCGCTCATAGCGCTTGCTCGTAAATCTTCAGTGCGTCGTCGACCTGGACGTCACGCGGATTGTTGATCAGCAAGCGCTGCTGCTTCATGGCGTCTTCCGCCAGCATCGGCAAGTGATTGTGGCTGATTCCGACGTCGCGAAGGCGCTTGTCGATTTTGAGGTCGTCGATCAGCATCTCGATGCTGTCGATGAACCGGGTCGTCGTCTCGGCGGCCGTGCCCGGGGTCAATCCGGGGATCGCGACAGGGGCGATTTCGGAATACAGCTCATCCGCGACCGGGGCATTAAATCGCAAGACGTGCGGCAAAACCAATGAGTTCGATAAGCCGTGCGGAACATGGAAATGACCGCCGATGGGATAAGCGAGGGCGTGAACGGCGGCGCAGGGTGCATTGGCGAAAGACATGCCCGCTAGCATAGAGCCAAGCAGCATTTTGCCGCGCGCCTCGAGGTCTTGGCCATCGCGGCACACGGCGCGGATGTTATTGCCCAATAGCGCCAACGCTTCGCGCGCCAGTGCATCTGAAACCGGGTTTTTTCTTAGCTTCGTGGTGTACGCCTCAATCGCATGAACCATTGCGTCTATTCCGGTCGCCGCGGTGATGTGGCTCGGTAATCCCACCGTTAGCTCGGCATCGAGAACCGCCCAATCCGCATATAAGATCGGTGACACGACGCCCATCTTGACGGCCTCGCCGGTCGTCACGATGGCTATGGGCGTGACTTCCGAACCGGTGCCCGCCGTGGTCGGGACCTGGATAAGCGGCAACCGGCTGCCTTTGGCGTTCTCAACCCCGTATGCTTCGGCGATCGGTTGGTCGCTGGCGATCAGGAAGGCCACGAGCTTGGCCACATCCATGGAGCTGCCGCCGCCGAATCCGACAACGCCGTTGGCCCCGATTTCGCGCGCCAGCGCGCCGGCTTTAAGAACTGTCGCTTCCGATGGATCCGCCTCGACTTCGGCAAACACCACAGGTTCCAACCGCGCGGCGCGCAAGCTTTCAAGGCCGGTTTCAAAGAGCCCCAATCCTTTGATACCTGGGTCTGTGATAAGCAAAACCTTGGTGGCGCCGAGCTGCGTCATCAAGGAGCCGAGCTGGCTTGTCGCCCCAATTTCAGAAAGTATTGATGGAACGGTTTGAAATTTAAACGCTTTCATTTCTCATCCTCGTGCCGCGGTTCGCTGGCTAGAAGTACATTATCGGTGCGCGAGAATAACTGCATGCGTCTACCTGTGCCACCATGCGATCATCTCGGCAAAGCGTGACCTTTGGACGGGAACTGGCTCGGAGGCGAGACGTGGGCAAATCGGCAGAACGTGCGGATCTCATTATACGACAGGCTAGGTTGATTGACGGCGCCGGCACACCCAGCGTGGTCGGCGATTTGGCGGTCAACGATGATCGGATCAGTGCGGTTGGTGATCTGGGCAATTTGTCGGCAGGACGCGAGATCGACGGCCGCGGTTTGGCCGTGGCGCCGGGGTTCATCGATGTTCATACACACGACGATCGTGCGTTGATCAGCGATCCGCTGATGGCATGCAAAGTGAGTCAGGGCGTTACGACGGTGGTGACCGGAAACTGTGGCATCAGCCTGGCACCCCTGAGTGGTACAGGCACGCCGACACCGCCCCTGGACCTTATCGCCGAAGATTTGTCGCAGACGTTCAGTGATTTTGGAGCGTATTTAGATCGCTTGGATGGGGACCCACCGGCGGTCAACAGTGTGTCGCTGGTCGGTCACTCCACACTGCGGATGGGGGCGATGGATGCACTGGATCGCGCGGCGTCCGACGTGGAGGTCGCATGCATGTGCCGCGCCCTGACCCAGGCGCTGGCTGGTGGGGCGGCCGGCCTTTCGACCGGCCTCTACTATGAACCGGCCCGCGCCGCAAAAACGAGCGAAATAATCGCGCTCGCCGAAATCCTGTCCGAGGCCGGCGCGATTCATACCACCCATATGCGCGACGAAGGCGACAAAATTGACCAGTCATTGGCGGAGACGTTTACCATTGGACGCGCTGCCGGCGTGCCGATTGTCATTTCCCATCACAAGGTCACCGGACACGCCAATCACGGCCGCACCCCGGAAACGCTGGCATTGATCGATCAAGCGCGTGCCGTACAGCCCATCGCGTTCGACGTGTATCCCTATGTCGCCGGTTCAACCGTCCTTAGCCCGGACCGCCTTGGACCGGCAAGTCGGGTCATCGTTACGTGGTCGCGCGACCATCCGAGTTTTGCCGGCCGCGATCTGTCTGACATTGCGGCCGAATGGGATTGTGATCAAGAGACCGCGGCGGAGCGGCTCGCGCCGGCGGGCGCGATTTATTTCACTTTGTCCGAGGACGATGTGAGGCGCGTGATGTCGCACCCCGGCGCGATGATTGGATCGGACGGGTTGCCCCATGATCGGCATCCTCATCCACGGTTGTGGGGAACGTTTCCGCGCGTGTTGGGACACTATGCGCGCGATCTTGGCCTTTTCAGTCTGGAAGAGGCGGTTCACAAAATGACGAGTCTTCCCGCCGAGCATTTCGGGATCGCAGCGAGAGGTCGCCTGAAAGTCCAGAATTTTGCGGACATTGTCATCTTTGATCCCGAACAGGTTATCGATCGCGCCACTTATGAACGTCCGACGACGCCGGCCGGCGGCGTCATCGAGGTCTTGGTTAACGGTCGAACTGTTTGGCAGGGGGGTGCCATGACAGGAACGCGACCTGGTCGCGCGTTGCGCCTGGACCAACTAAGCACGTCACTTCAAACTTCGTAGACTTGTGTTTCAGTTCCGCGAAGTGTCAGATCGGCCGACTGGCTCCACTCTGGCTTGGCAGAGCGTTTACGTTGTCAGGATGAAGCCGACGGCGGCGATGGAGACGATCGACAACAGGATAATCGCGAGAATGAGCGATGATTTGCTCTTGTTTGTCGACTCTAAGGCCAACCCCAGCGACTGGATGCGCATTTTGTGCGACGTAATTTCAGCCTTTAGGCTTCGGATTTCATCGGATTTTTGATCCAAATCGCCGGTGAACTTGTTGACTTCTTTGGTTTTTGTCGCGAGGGCCTTTTGGCTTTTCTTGAGTTCCTCCTCGGTCGTTGCGAGCCTAGATGTTAGCTCCGCGTTTTCACTCTTTAGCGTTGTGCTCAAATCCCGGAGATGTTCCAAGGCAACGGACATTGTCGGCTCCGCGAACTTTTTCTTTGAACTAAGTGATTCAAACTAGTTCGAAACTCGTGTGTTTCGAGTGGAAGTGGGCATTTCGAACTACGAATGTTTGCCCAAATCATTTGATAGGTGCAAGTGCCCCATTGTCGGGCAATTGCCAAAAAGCTTCCCTAACAATCGGTGGGATTTGCAATCATGGGTTGCGTGAATTGCGTCCCAACCACGCCACGAAAGTCAGCGCTTCTCGCATCTGAAATTATAGATCGCGGTGAGGCCGGCGACGGTGACCGGGGCGACTTCGACCAAGACCGCACTTTTCTCAAAATCCGCGCAATGGGCTTGGGCCAAAGGCCCGGGGTTATGGTTGCTACTGGCCTTTACTGTGACGCCCTTACTATCGCCGGTGATCACTTGCGGCTCAAACGCACAGCCGGCCACGACAAGCCCGGCAAGAAGCAGTCTCTTCATCTCACCTCCGCATCACAGAGAGTCTCGGCCGCAATGAGAACAAAACAGAAATATCAGACGTCTTCGCGCCAGGGTCGCCAAAGAAATGTTTCATTCTGTTAGCATGAATAATTGCACCAATCGTTAAAGCATTCGGTACTCTCCCCGAGCGCACGGCGCACGCACGAGTCCTCGGATGCTGCGGTCGGTCGGCCCCGGGTCAAGAGAGCGCGCCCTGTTTGGCCATGATTTGGCCACAACGCGCCGCTAGATTGGCCTTATTATGAAGGAAGCAAAGCAGATCCAACCTCGTGCGAAAGAGCGTAAGTGCCTGATGTGCGGTCGGACCTTCCAATCGGAAGGGGTCCACCATCGAATCTGCGGCAAGTGCAAGAGCAGTCAGACATACCGCAGCGGTGTGAGCCGGTTTGACGTGTAGCTGCCGGTCCGCAGCCGGCGCTTTTCACGATTTCACCGACCTTTAATGTACGATCGTCCAGCTCGCCCGGCGCGTCGGCTGGGGGCTGATGTCATTGGTCAAGCCTGCGCGCGGCGCCCAGTTGGCTCGTGCGCGCTGGCCAAGGATACGGCGTCGCTCGCGTGCGGCGGTCAGAAATTCATCAATTTTCAATAGTCAAAAGCTGTCAAGATGCGCGCTGGTCGTGCATTTGTTATATTCGGTATTCCCCGCCTTGGCCATCGCCCGCCCTCATTAACGCGCGTGTATGTGAATACCCGGCCATGTTTCTGTCCAGTGATTACACTCGTTGGCTTGAACGCCAGATTCAAAACCAGATTGTGTCCGTCGAGGCCATGCGCGAATCCGGCTACATGAACTGGCCCCGCCACGTGCAAGTGGAGACAGTGGCACTTTGCGATGCGGCGTGCGCGTTTTGTCCATATCCCGGGTTGGCACGGAAGGGCGCGCGCCTTTCCGACCAAAGCATTGCAAAAATCCTTGCAGACTTGGCGATGATTCCGCGCAACCTGGCATTCGAGTTTGCACCTTACAATGTCAATGAACCGTTCCTTGACGATCGCTTGCCCGATATTTTGGATGAGGTCGATAACAAACTGCCACACGCACAAATATCGTTGGTAACAAACGGAACGCGGCTGACCGATGTGCTATTGGCCCGCATCGCGCGATTGCGCAATGTTGCGTATCTATGGATTTCAGTGAACGCGTGTCAGGCGCAAGACTATCAACGGCTCATGAAACTAGATTTCAACGAGACAGTGGCAAGATTGCGCACTATTCAGCGAGAAAAGCAGTCCGGCGACTTCGCGCACAAAGTTGTGATTTCCCGTGTCATGGATGGCAGTGAGGCGGACGAGCAGTTTCTGCAATGGGGCAAGCAAGAATTCCCCGAATTCGAGACGGGATTGTTGCCTCGGCAAAATTGGATCGGTCAAATTGAAAGCGCCAAGACATTGGCGGAGGTCCCCCGTTTGCCATGCAAACGGTGGTTCGGTCTCTCCATACTCGCAAACGGCGTTGCCACCATGTGCTGCATGGATGGCCGCGGTGAATGGGCCCTAGGAGACATCGCGGCGACCGACTTGGCAAGCCTCTACAACAGCGCGACCTGGCGCGCCGTTCGCAAGAGTGCTCTGGACCGATTGGATACGGCGGGATGTCGTGCGTGTACCTGTGTCTGAGGCGGGGAGCCACGGCCGGATCAATATCTTTGATCTCTCGGAACGGCTTTTTTGCGTAGCTTACGCAATCGTATCTTGCCTCATTGCTGCTATGCGTTGTGACAATTGTAGGGCCGTGTCGAGAGAATTCGCGGTCTCTCGGGGGCCGCACCAAGGCCAACCGGCCGCATGCATATTCGTCCAATTGATCTGGATCGGCATACGCGCTATCAACACTTCGCGTAGGACTGGCACCGACATGGGTGTGCGGTCGAGGAACGGAGCGCGACGCTGAGCTAAGCACGGGGTTGGTTTCAGGAGACGCTAAAGTTGAGCAGAATTGTCGCGAGCGTTCTATCTGTCGCATTCATTGTTTCGGCGTTGACCACGACCGCAGCCGACGAGGGTGCCATCGTTGGGTCGCCCTCGTACCAAGAGATTTCGGGTTCAATTGCCATAGAAGGGCGGCTGTTCGCGCGCCCACCACTTTACGAGGGCCAAAAACGGCACAGCGCGTCTGTCGTGGCGGAGCCGGAATATTACGCTGAATGGGATGACCAGACGAGCTTGACCGTAGCACCATTCGTGCGCGTCGATAGCGCCGACCCAGAGCGAACCCATGTCGATGTAAGAGAGCTGTATTTACGTTTGGTTGGCGATGATTGGGAATTGGGTGGCGGCGTCGGGAAAGTTTTCTGGGGTGTTACGGAGTCGCGACATCTTATTGATATTGTTAATCAAACGGACCTAATTGAGAATATCGACGAAGAGGACAAACTCGGCCAACCCATGCTCAATCTGACGTTGATTCGCGATTGGGGCTATGTCGATTTATTTTACCTGCCTTACTTTCGTGAGCGAACTTTTCAAGGTCGCCGCGGGCGGTTGCGCAACCAACTTGTTATCGACACGGATCAAACGCGTTATACGAGCGGTGTTGAAGAATGGCACCCGGATTTTGCGGCCCGCTACAGCAATTCGTTCGGGAATTGGGACCTAGGTATTGCGCATTTTTACGGCACGAGCCGAGAGCCGTCGTTTAGCATCGGTCTGACGTCCGGCGGCGCGCCGACCCTGATTCCAGAGTACGAATTGATCAACCAAACCTCAACCGACATCCAATACACGACCGGTGCCTGGTTGTGGAAATTCGAAGGATATTACCGCCAAGGCCAGAAGAACCGTCGCGGTGACGAGGAAAACTTCTATGCGATGGTCGGCGGGTTCGAATATACCCTATTCGGTCTATTTGACAGCGACATCGATTTTGGGATCTTGACGGAGTATTTGCGGGACAGCCGACTGCGTCGTGCGAGCACGGCCCTGCAGAACGATATATTTATTGGCGGTCGCATTGCGCTCAACGACGCGCAGGACACGCAATTGTTGGCGGGGGTCATCCAGGACCTTCGGGAAACCACCCGTCTCTATTTTGTCGAGGCCAACCGGCGATTTGGCGACAGTTGGCGGGCCACACTGGAATTGCGTAGTTTTACCAGTGTGGATAATAGCGATATTCTGTTCAGCATTCGAGACGATGACTTTGTGCAATTGGAGCTGGCATATTTTTATTAGCCGGCTGAACGGTGTGGTTCATCTACGCGGCCTCGTCACCATTGCCGAGCCCACAATCAATTGGCGGCGCGCCTGACAAGCGGTTCGGCGAAGCAACCGCGGTACCCGTGGAGTTTTGGGCGTGGGTTCCCGCCGATCGCGACGCCGTACCGTATCGACACTTGCTCTGCGAAGAGGTGTGAACGCTCTAAGCCTCGGTGTCGCCCTTGGCCACCATTCCAAACCAGTCATCGACTGTGATTTGGCCACCTTCTCTGTCGGCGCGGCCGTGGTCTTCCGCGGGTAGGGCCTCTTGCACGATATCAATCCGCTTCCAACCGGCAAGTGGTGTCGCGGTGTCTTCCCGCGGAACGTAGCGACTGGTTTCTGCACGTTGCATGCGGTGAACGTAACGCGGGCAGTTTGGAAACGCATGGGTGACCGCGACGCGCACGACCAACTGCGCCTCTTTATACGCGTCCATTAAGGGATCATCGTTGGAAACCGAGGCGACACCTTGAACACGGAGCCGAATTGGTTTCTCAAAATCCATGAAAAGGAGACCTACTTTGCCGCTACTCGTGATGTTGCCCATCGAGTAAAACATGCCATTGCCGTCATAACTCGGGAACGCGATCGTCTTATTGTCGACAACTTTTACAAACCCTGCATCGCCCCCTTTGTAAGATACGGTTGGTGAACCGTTTTCATCGACCGTGGAAAGCCAGAACATGTCGCGGCTCTCGATAAACGCCTGGTCGTTCTCACCAATTTCACTTGCTACAAATCCGCCTTCGATCAAATCAGCGATGCGCCTGGTATCAAACTGATCTTGGAACGAACGATGGGCTGGACCAAACAATGTACTCATAGTGTGCCGTGCCTCCCCTAGATCTTAGATCCGCACATGTTTTCGAATTGCGGCACGCCGGCCGCGAACAGGCGCGCACGCTAGCACCAAATTGCCGGCGCGTGATAGCCGCATTCGCAGAGCTTGAGCGGCCTTGGCTTGCGCAGGACGCCGGCGGGATTTGGTATCCGCTTGCCAAGAGTCTTGCTTTTGCGCGATCCGAATACCGTGAAGGTTTGCCGGTCTGAGCCGCGGCCGGCCGCTTTCTCGAGGCGGAAGCGTAGCCGCCATGTGTGATTACCATGGCGGCGTGTTGTGCGGCCGCTAGGCCTGGAACCCGTGACGATCGTGTCGGTGACTAGGCCCGCGACATCGCGCAACGCCACCATGAATTGATCAACGTCCTCGCGCAGGGGTCGGACAGTCTGGAAAATTCCGATGCCGCCTGGAGATCTTGATTGGCCGCTTCGCCCGACTCCTGCGCCGCGTGAGTCACGCGGCCGATGTTGGATGATACATCCCGTGTGCCATTGCTCTGTCGTCCTAAGAAATCGGTGGGTCAGCCCGCGTGAGTTGAAGTCAGGTCTGGGATATTTCTGGTTGCGATCGCCTCCCATGCCCGGCCCTTTTTGAGGTTTCGAGCGAACCCCATGCTTGCTGCACAGAACTGATATGTCGGATTTCGTTTTGACCGCGCAATTTGCTTGTATATTCGCGGCGAAACGGGCATTGGCATATGCGCATGCGGGCTGGAGCGATCATTGGACGGTGCCATGATCCTTGAGCATTGCGAGGAGGGCGTACGGCAGCAAGTGCTTTCCATCGGATGTGGTGCGTTTAACCGGAATGTCCGTGGGGTCTTGATTATATCGCTATTTGCTTCAAGCCCTTGAAAGCTAGGATTGTCTTGCATAAGTTACCGGGCCGGTGGCATCGGGCGCCCCTTTTTGCAGAAGCGTCGAACCGGAATTGCGTCACTTAACGCGCGTCGCTTGGGAACTGACTGGATCGGCTTTCAGTTGGTGCGTGGGCGGGGTTGCGATTTGGCGCGCGGCTTGGATTTGAATTGGAGCGGTCGCAGGCATGGATGCATTGATTGACGTCAGCGGGATCGTCAAACGGTTTGGCGCCATTCCCGCTGTTGACGGCATATCCTTCGAAGTCCGTCGTGGCGAAGTGCTGGGTTTTTTGGGCCCCAACGGTGCCGGCAAGTCCACGACCATGCGAATGATCACGGGGTTCTTGACGCCCGATGGCGGGCGCGCCCAGGTTTGTGGTCATGATGTTGTTGACGAGACAACCGCCGCACAGGCCAAGATTGGCTATTTGCCCGAGGGTGCACCCCTTTATGGAGATATGACAGCAGCGGACCTGCTGGAATTCGTGTCCCGGGCGCGTAGTATGGACGCCGGTGGCGCGCGTCGGCGCATTGATTGGGCCGTAAAGCAACTCTCGCTTGAATCGGTCATTGATCAATCGATCGATACGCTTTCGAAGGGGTTCAAGCGCCGCGTCGGGTTGGCCCAGGCTATTGTCCATGATCCGGATGTGCTGATTTTGGACGAGCCGACGGATGGTCTGGACCCCAACCAAAAGCACGACGTGCGCAAACTCATCGGTGAATTGGCGCGCGAAAAGGCAATTGTGATCTCCACGCACATCTTGGAAGAAGTCGATGCGGTGTGCACACGCGCGATGGTGATCAATCGCGGTCGCGTTGTCGCCGACTGTTCCCCTATGGAACTTGCCGCGCAGTCCCGCTATCACAATGCCGTCACATTACGTGTCAGGAATATGACTGGTGAGGTTTTGCGTAAGGCATTGGAAACGGTGTCGGGCGTCGACGGCGTCGAGATCGAAGCTGATGTCAATGCCGATGCCGAAAATGGCGCGACAAGTTGTACGGTTTTTGCCCGCAATGGCGCGTCAATTGTTGGGGCGGTCAGCCAGCACGCCCACAACGTTGGCTGGGAAGTTGACGAATTGCATGTCATGTCTGGCCATCTTGACGATGTCTTCAGATCCATGACCACCAGCGACACGGCCGCAAGCGCGCGCTAGCAAAGCAACGAAGTCTGAACCGCCATGCACGAGACCTTTGCCGTTTTTAGACGTGAGCTGTCGGGCTATTTTGCCACGCCCGTCGCTTACGTTTTCATCGTGATTTTTCTGTTTCTGACGGGAATGTTCACGTTTTACATGGGCGACCTCTATGAAAGAGGCCAAGCGGACCTGGAACCATTCTTCATCTGGCACCCTTGGTTGTATTTGTTTCTAATTCCCGCTTTGTCCATGCGTCTGTGGGCCGAGGAAAGGCGAACCGGGACAGTCGAACTCTTGATGACGTTGCCGATTTCTCCGTTGCATGCGGTGATGGGAAAGTTCTTGGCCGCGTGGTGCTTTACCGCGATTGCCTTGATATTGACGTTCCCCGTCTGGCTGACCGTCAACTTTCTGGGGTCGCCCGACAATGGCGTTATCTTGGCGGGATATATGGGCAGCCTTTTGATGGCAGGTGGATTTCTCGCCATCGGATCCTGCATATCGGCGTTGACCAAGAACCAAGTTATCGCTTTTGTCATTGCGGTGGTTGTGTGTTTTTTGTTCACGGTTAGCGGGCTACCGTTGGTTTTGAACTTCTTTAGCGGCTGGGCGCCCCAGGCGCTGATCGAAACGATTGGTTCCTTCAGCTTTTTGACCAATTTTCAGGATATGTCGCGGGGCGTCATCGATTTGCGCAACGTGATCTACTTCGCGTCATTGATCGCGATTTGGCTGTACGCCAACGTGATCGCGGTCAACCACTACAAATCGGCGTAAGGGCCTGGCGGTGATGAACAGAGGATCGCAAAAGCTCGCCGGTGTCGCGCTCATCTTGGCGGTGGTCGCATTCGTCGCGTTGAATGTGTTGTCGAACACGATTTTCAGCAGCGCGCGTGTCGATCTCACGGAAGAAGGCTTGTACACGTTGTCCGACGGATCCAAGTCCGTTCTTGGCAAACTATCGGAGCCCATCCTCTTGCAGTTCTTTTTCACGGAGGATTTGGCGACGGAGTTCACCAGCATCCGTGAGTACGCCATGCGCGTGCGCGATCTGTTGGAAGAGTACGTGGCGTCCTCCAATGGCATGTTGCGGATGGAAGTGATCAATCCCGAACCGTTTACCGACGCAGAGGACCTGGCTGTTAGCAATGGTTTGCAAGGCGTTTCGATCAGTTCTGGCGGTGAGCGTCTTTATTTCGGACTAGCGGCAACCAATACGACCGACGACCTCGAAGTGATGCCGTTCTTTCAGCAAGAACGAGAGCCATTCCTCGAGTATGACCTGACGCGCTTGATCTTGAGTTTGGACAACGCCAAAAAGCCGGTTATTGGACTGGTGAGTCATCTACCGATCAACGGCGGCATGGTCACGGATCCGCGCACGGGTCAGCCGAGCATGTCGGACCCCTGGGTTGTCATCCAACAGCTTCAACAGTTCTTCGACCTCCGCGATCTCGGGAAAGACGCGACGACGATCGATGAAGACGTCGATGTGCTGATGATCGTTCATCCGCGCGATCCGGCGCCGGAGTTCTTGTACGCGGTTGACCAGTTTGTTCTAGCCGGTGGCAAGGCGCTGATTTTTGTCGATCCGTTTTCGGAGATTGGCGCCGCCACCGCCGAAGAACGAAATCCGATGGATACCCAAAATTCCAACATGCAGGATGTTTTTTCGGCGTGGGGCATCGAATTGTCGCCGGGCATGATCGTGGGCGATATCGAGGCCGCGCGCATGGTCGGCATCGGTGGCGCGCAGCGACAGCAGGCCGTGCCTTACATCCCGTGGATGGAGTTGCGCGAGCAGCATTTTAACCGCGACGAAATCGTGACCAGCCAATTGGGGCGTTTGAATGTTGGCACGATCGGCAGTTTCCGTAAGCTGGAGGACGGTGCGGAAACGTCGTTCACGCCGTTGATCCAATCCGGCCCGCAGGCCATGGAGTTTGAGCGCTATTTGGTTCAGTTCCGGCCCGACCCCGAAGCTCTCTTGGAGAATTTCGTGCCGGCAAATGAACCGTTCACCTTGGCCGCGCGCGTCGCAGGAAACGTGCAAAGCGCTTTTCCTGACGGACCGCCGGGAGAAGATGGTGACAGTCGCGCGGCGGAGACGGGCGCAGGGGAAAACGGGCAAGAAGCGGCCGGCGAAGATGGCAATACCGCTGGTGCGGCCACGATACCGGATGGCCATCTTGCGGAATCGGTTGAACCGATATCTGTTTTGCTCGTGGCCGACAGTGACATTCTGGCAAATGGACGCTGGGTCCAACTTCAAGATTTTCTTGGTCAAAGCGTCGCCATTCCAGTCGCCGACAATGGGGCCTTCGTTGTGAATGCGTTGGAGGTCTTGGCAGGTGGTAACGATCTGATCGGCCTGCGGACCAGAAGTTCCGCCGTACGCGAATTTGATGTTGTCGCCGACTTGCGACGAAACGCGGAAGCGCGCTACCGGGAAACGGAAACGCAACTGCAAGCACGTTTGCAGGAGACGGAAAGCAAACTCGCCGAGCTGCAGGGATCAGATACTGGCGATGCGATGGTGCTGACGGACGAACAGCAAGCCACCATTGAGGAATTCAGAGCCGACTTGGTTTCGACCCGGCGCCAGCTTAGGGATGTTCAATTCGCACTGCGGGAAGATATTGAGAACCTGGGCGTTTGGTTGAAGTTTCTCAATATCGGACTCGTGCCGGTCCTTGTAGCGGGCATTGCGATCGTGGTGTCCTTGGTGCGACGCCATCGGCGCAGACGGGGTGTGGCACATGCGTGATCAGTGCGCCAAGCTGGACGATATTCGACATAGACGCGTGACGAAGCGATGAAGAATAAGACACTCGTGATATTGGCGGTGATCGCGGTCATTTTTGTTGTCGGTGCAATTTTCGCTGTGCAACAACGCGACTCGGCGTCGCGGCAGCAGGTGGTTGGAGAACGTCTGTTTCCGGGGTTGGTGGATCAGGCGAATGACGTGGCCAAGCTGACGGTCTTCAGCCCAGACGGGGAATACGCCATGGTCCGCGTCGACGATGGCTGGATTTTGGAGACGAAAGACGGATATCCGGCGAAGTTTGACAAGGTGCGCGGCGCCATACTCGCAGTGGCTGATACGGAACTGATTTCAGCCAAGACCAACGATCCTTCGCGGCATGGCGAACTTACGCTTGGGGAGCCGGACGGGGCCGACGGTGCTGGCACGCGCGTTATTCTTACCAATGCCGATGATCAGCCACTGGCATCGTTTATTCTGGGCAAATCCGGGCGTGGGGCGAACCGACACTATGTGCGGCGTTCGGACGAAACGCAAACCTGGTTGGCGCAAAGCCGGCTGGACCTGGGCGCCGGCGCGCTTGACTGGGTTGAAAAGGTCATAACCACGATCGATCGTGATCGGGTTCACAAGGTAACGATCGACCACCCAGACGGGTCACAGGTCGTCGTCGATAAGGCCGGGCTCGCCGGCAGCACAATCGCATTGGCGGATATTCCAGAAGGCGCGACTATCAAGGACCGGGCTATCTTGGGCGGCATCGTCAGTGCGTTGACCTACCTGGCATTTGACGATGTGGCGAATGCGGAGTCGCGTGAATTCAGCGAGACTTCTATTATCACCACGGTCAAGACGTTTGATGGCCTTAGTGTCGTCGTCGAGAGTATGCCGGTCGAGGACCAGGTCTGGATCAAGATGTCGGCACGCTTTGACGAAACTGACATTGTCGTTCCGAGTGATGTGCCGGAAGAGACGGCCGAAGAAGGCGATGCTGCGGCTGGCGAAGAGGAGCCAGTGGAATCGGCAAATGACTCCGACGAAGCCGAGACAGAGACAGCCCCTGACCAGGAAACCGATGACGGTCCGCTTCTAAGCGCCGAAGAGGCGCAGCAAGAGGCCGACGATCTCAATGCTGTTTTTCAGGGTTGGGTTTTCGCTTTGGCCGAGCCAAAGGCTGAGCGTCTCATATCGACGATGGCCGACATCGTCGACTATCCGGAACCTGACCTGGAACTGGAAGATGGTGATTTGCCGCCACTGGAAGGTGGCGCCGATCTACCGGATAACATACCAGGACTGGAAAGCGTGCTGCCGAACGCGACCGGCGACGCAACAACGGACGGGAACAGTCCATAGTCAAGTCCGATTAGCGTTTGCTGCCAAGAATGGCACCGGTTTTTGAGCGTGGGTCACGCAGCATCCAGCGGCCTGCGTCGACGGATGCCAGAAAATCGGCGACCGATCGGTTGAACATATCCGGCTCTTCTAAATTGATGGTGTGCCCGCTCTGCGGAATGACCAGGAGTCCCGCGCTGGGAATCGCCCGTTTCAGATAGACGTCCGCGTCAAGACACGGTTCGTCTTCGTCACCCGTAACAATCAGCGTTGGCACCGTGAGGTCGCGCAGTTGTGGCTCCAGGTCGTAGAGCGAGGGTCGCGTTTTCATATAGCCCCGCAATGTGTTGGCCGAGCCCTTTGCGGAGTGTTCGCCGAGCTGGTCGGCGAATTCCTGCCAACCGCGTGGGTCCTTGTTTTGGAACTGAACGCGTGTCGGTCCGATGGCGTAGCTCTTGGCCGCATGTTCGGCGCCATGTTCGTCGAAAGCGGCCGCCGCGGCTTCCACTTCCTCCAGGAAACGCTCGCGATTGTGCTTGTCAGCGCCGTAACCACAGCCGGCGACGACCAATGACAAAGCACGATCGGGGTGGCGCAGGCCGAAATGGAGTGTGGCGAAGCCACCCATTGAAAGGCCGACCACATGAGCCTTGTCGATGCCGAGGTGGGTTAAAACATGACCAATGTCGTCGGCCACGATGTCTTGACCATGTTGATCAGGGTTGTCCGTGATATCCGAGGGAGGGTAGCCCCGTGCACTGTATGTGATGCAGCGGTAGCGGCGGCTGAAATAGCGAACCTGCGGCTCCCAACTTCGGTAGTCGCCAGCAAACTCATGGGCAAAGATGATGGGCGTGCCTTGCCCGGTTTCTTCATAGTAAAGCTTGATCCCGTTGGCATTGGCATAGGGCATGGTCGACCTCTCCACACGCGTCGTGAGCGACGATGAGCTTACACCAAGACTAAAGGTGACCGACGATTTCCGACACTCGTTTGACTCATATCAGCCGTGTCGATGCCGACCGGGATCCATTGCGATTGTATTTGACGCCGGTGCCGCAAAACTCATTGTCGAGCAAGAAACGGAAGCAAGCGCGGACGCAAGAGTAGGTCGGTTCTCCAGGCTCTCGTTCAAGGTTGCGGATGCGACGGTCGCCCACGATATGTTGCGACGCCGCGGCGTGGTTCTTGCGGGGGCACCCGATCCACAATATTGGGGCGGCACTTTGGTCCATTTTGAGGATCCAGATCGCAACGTTCTCACATGGGTTCAGTACCCAAACTAACACGTTGCCTTTTCCGCTTCGGTATAGAACGCATCGGCGTGGCAGTCCGGTCGGCGCAGCCCGCGCGCGACCAGAAGATCGATCGTGCTTTCGACCATTGCTGGCGGACCTGCGACATAAGCTTTCCACCCGGTGAGCTCGGCGTGATCGGCTGCTGCCACAGCACCGACGAGACCTGTGCGAAATTCTGTCGGACCCGCCGGCTCGGACAATACCGGTGTGAAGGCGACGTTGTCGTGCGCGGCCGCGAGTTTGGCAAAATATTCGATAAGGTAGAGATCCTGTTCTTGACGGGCGCCAAAATAGACATGAAGTGGCTGTTCCATGCCGAATGCAACGGCGGTTTCAACGATGGATTTGATGGGGGCGAGACCCGACGAACCAGCGATGGCCAACATCGGGCCGTCGAATGAGTCGCGCAGGAACGAAACACCCAACGGGCCCTCGACACGCACGCGATCGCCGATCTTCAGCGTATCCTTGACGTGGCCACTGACGGTGCCCTCCGCAATTTGCCGGATGTGGAATTCTATCTGACTTAGGCCGGGACGGTTGGCCATAGAAAAGTCACGCGGCGGCTGGCCATCAAAAGTTAGGCTGGCATATTGACCGGCTGAAAATGCAAATGGTTCCCCCGAGTCGATGTTCAGGCCGATCACCCGAATATCGTGTGTCGCATCCATGACGGACGATACGGTGCAGGCGAGAACCCGATTTGGGTGTGCGACGACTTCTTCGGCATACAGGAAGGCGACCTCGCAGTCGCTCTTTGGTTCCGCGCGACAGGCAAGGATAAGGCCGCGGTCTTTTTCTTCCGGTTTCAGGACAAAGGATGAGTGGAAGCGCAGCTTGACATCGCCCGACAGCAATGCGGATTTGCATGCACCACAATTGCCAGAGCGGCATCCGAATGGATAGTCAAGGCCGGCGACCAAGGCCGCTTCGAGGATTGTCTGGCCGGCTTTCGTCTCGAAGGTCCGATCAAACTGGCGAACTTTGATTGTGTGTGGCACGTTGCTGCGTCCGTGAGTTCCGAAGGGTGGGCTGTGGTCTCCGATGGACCGGGCGGACATTAGTCGTGCTGCGTCCTCGGGGTCAAACCGTACGCGCTGGCGCGCTCAGCCCACAGAAAAGTACAGAGTGCATCATGACCGAATTTGTCTTGCCGGAATGGCCACGATCCGCCGTGGCCGTTTCGGGAACCGAGAAGACTTTTGCGGTTCACCATATCTATTGCGTCGGGCGCAATTACGCTGAACATGCGCGCGAGATGGGAACTGATCCCGATCGCGAACCACCGTTCTTCTTTGCGAAGAGCGCTGATTGTGTGGTTCCGGGCGGAGGCCGTGTTGTGTATCCGCCGCGCACCGCGGATCTTCACCACGAGATCGAGTTGGTGGTGGCGATCGAAAAAGCCGGCGCGGATATACCGCGCACCGCCGCGAAGACGTACATTTTTGGCTACGCGGTTGGCCTGGACTTGACCCGCCGAGACTTGCAAGCCGAAGCCAAGGCCAAAGGGCGGCCCTGGGATGTTGGGAAATCATTCGCGATGGCAGCACCGATCGGTGCATTGCGTCCTGCCGCCGACATCGGACATCCCGTTGCCGGGGCGATCTGGTTTGACGTCAATGGAAAGCGCCGCCAAGCGGGGGATTTGCGTGACATGATCTGGCGGGTCGACGAAGTGATCGCCGAATTGTCAACCTACTACACGCTCATGCCGGGCGATTTGGTTTTTACCGGGACGCCCGCCGGTGTCGATGCGCTGTCGCCGGGTGATCACGGTCATGGCCACATTGACGGTGTCGGGGACCTTACTATCGAGGTTGTTGCGGGTTCATGACATTGAAATCCTCAAGACAGTGTGTCACGAAAGTCGGTCGGAATGGGCGCGGCGCGCAGACGCTCAGGATGCTCGCGGTCGCGAACACCGAGAATGCGAATTTCGAAACCGATCGCAACTGTCTCCGCCTTGGTCACAAATCGATGCGCCATCTTGAAGGTTTTCCGTTTCCATTCCGCGACGGAGCTGCGCACGACGAAATGGTCACCATGGCGCATCGGCGATAGGAACTGGGCGCCGGTCTCGACCAAGGGCGTGCCGAAAAAAGCGTCGAACCGTGCCCGAAGTGCCGCGTGATCAAGTCCACGTGATTCGAGAAAGGCCCAGGTGGCTTCATCCATCCAACGGTAGAAATTCGGGTAAAATACGATCGCGGCGGGATCGCAGTCGCCCCATTCGACTCGGCGGGCTAGCACATGTTCGGTCATGGTGGCATGTTTCTCCGGCTTTCGATTCGGATATCGTAGCAATATCGGATGCAGGGACCCATCGCGCATATGCGTGCACGGGAGATTGAGCAGCGGCCATGAGCAAACGGTATTTGGACGATTTTGTGCCCGGCGAAACCATCATGTTGGGTCAGCGTACATTGTCGAGAGATGAGATTGTCGCCTTTGCCACTGACTTCGATCCTCAGCCTTTTCACATTGATGAGAAAGCCGCACAAGGGACGATCTATGGCGGCCTGATTGCCAGCGGTTGGCACACCGTTGCCGTATTGATGCGTATGCTGGTCGATGGCTTGCTATCCCAGTCGGCCAGTCTTGGTTCGCCGGGTGTCGACAAACTGCGCTGGCTGAAGCCTGTGCGTCCTAACGACACCCTGACGGCACGCGGTAAGGTGCGAACGGTACGGCTGTCACGGAGCAAACCGGACCGAGGGATCGTCGAAATCACCTATGAAGTGATTAATCAGAACAATGATTTGGTCTTGACCATGGATGCGTTGGGCATGTTTGCGCGGCGCACCGGCGCATAAGGCCGGGCAGAAAGCGGTGATCAATCTCGAACTGGGTCGACTGCAAGTTGATCCGGGCGCAGCGCGCGACTGACACCGATCATACTGTCGCGTGTCACCAATTGTGCCAAACGGTCTTCCGCCCACCCATTGGTACCGTCGGGGCGTTCAGGCAATACCAGATACCGCATGTCCGCTGTCGAATCGTGAACTCGGACGGCGACCGAATCCGGTATGTCCGTGCCGAACTCTCGCAGCAGAGCACGCGGTTCCCGCACTGCGCGCGCGCGATAATTGCGGCTCTTATACCAATCCGGCGGCAAGCCCAATATGGCACGCGGATAACAGGAACATAGTGTGCAAACGATCAAATTATGTGTGCTTTCGGTGTTCTCGACGACCACCAGTTTTGTCCCGTCGACCGCAATATCCAACGCCTCGACGGCGGCGCTGCCGTCAGAGAGCAGGTGTTGCTTATAGGATGAATTAGTCCAGGCTCTGGCAACGACGCGCGCGCCTTGTGCTGGTGAGCGCGCGTCCATGCGCTCGATCTGGCGGCGCAACTCGTCGCCGGTTATGACGCCCTTTTCGAGCAGCAATTCGCGTACCGCTTGCTCTAGCATCTGGTACTCGCCGCGGGGTTCGTCGTCTTGGATTGGTGCGTGGTCATCGTTATGACCAGGGGATGTCGGTTCGCGACTCATGGCCTCGGGCCTCCTGGTTCAAGCCAATGTTCATAGATTTCGATATCCACTGTGTCCATATCGGCGCCGCCATGGTCGGGCCAAATGGTAGATTGGTCGAAACGGACTCGATAGAGCGGCTGCTTCGGGCGACCATCGCCGCCATAGGCGAGAGTTTCAGGATTGCCAAAAGTGCCACAGATACGCTCGACCACGCCCGTGTGGCCGCGAATGTAGTAGGGGGTGCGCACATGGCCGGTATGTTCACGGCTGCTGACGATGACCGTGTCGCCGACTGAAAACTTCGCGACCATTAGCCGGACGTCTCCCGCTGCCGGATGTCAGCGATGCGTCTATCCAACTCGTCTTGGTCGATGACGCCTTTTTCGACCAGGATTTTGGCGATCGACGCAATCCAGCGCTCATAGTAGGACAACGTATTGTAGGCGTCCGGATCGAGGGACTCGATGCCCCGGCGCAATTCATCCACCCGCATGAGACGTTTTTCTTGTGCCAGCAGCGACAGGATCGCATCGACCCTCTTCTCCCAGGGCGCGTATTCATACTCAGACTTGTCGACAGGGCCGGCCGGTAATCCGCCCAAATCGTGTACGCCACGGCTCAAGATTTATCCCTCCCCACTATGTCAAATCCAGCGCAGATCTCACGACAAGCGATCAACAAATTCGGCAACCGCGGCGCCAATCTCATCGGGCGAATCCTCCTGGATAAAGTGAGTTCCTTTGACGGTCACCTCCGTCTGATTTGGCCACGATCGACAAAATTCACGCTGCGGTCCGACTAAAATGATACCCGGATTGGCATTGACGAACAATTTGGGCATGTCGTTCGATGCGAGCCATTCACTATAGTCGCTCGCGATGGCAACCACATCCTCAGGTTCGCCGCCAACCGGGATCTGACGTGGCCATGTCAAGGTCGGTCGCCGGGATTCGCCAGGTTCCAGATACGGTCTACGATAGACCGTCATCTCCGCTTCAGTGAGACCGCGCATGACGGCACCGGGGAGCAAGCGTTCGACAAATAGGTTCTTCTGCAAGACCATTTCCTCGCCGGCCGGACTGCGCAGGGCCCGGAACATGTCGCGGATGCTGTCCGGCCACTCATCCCAGGTCACCGGGCGAGCCAGAGCCTCCATGTAGGCGATGGCTGCCACGCGGTTGGGGTTGCGTCGCGCCCAGTCAAAACCAAGCGCGGATCCCCAGTCGTGGACGACGAGCACAGCACCGCGCAGATCCAGGGCATCGAACCAGGCATCGAGAAAGCGGCGGTGATCGACAAATCGATAATCCCCGTCGGGGGCCTTTCCGGAGTCTCCCATGCCGATCAAATCGGGTGCGAGGCAGCGGCCCTTGCCCTCCAGATGCGGAATGACATTGCGCCACAGATACGACGATGTGGGATTGCCATGTAGGAATACGATCGGCCGCCCGTCCTCTATCCCGGTGTCGACATATGACATATCGCTGTCAAGGACGGCCAAGCGCTTCCGCGGATGCGGATCCAAGTGGGACGCATTGCTGTCAGTCATTTCCGTCGTACCTCGTTGCCCAATTCATATGGGGACATTGTTCCCGAGCCGATGACCAGTTAAGGTCAGCACCTTGTCGACGACCAAGGCTCGCGCAGGTGGGCTTATTGGTCAAGTGTCCCAACAGCTGTCAATGGATCGGGAAATGGACTTCGAATACTCACCGAAGGTGAAGGAACTCCAGACGCGGGTAACTGCGTTTATGGAAGAGCATATCTACCCAAATGAGCCTGTATTCCAAGAGCAGCTGAATAGCGCGACGACTCGCTGGAGCATCCCGCCTGTGATGGAAGAGCTCAAGCAAAAGGCACATGCGGCGGGCCTATGGAACTTGTTCTTGCCGGAAAGCAACCGCGGCATGGGATTGACGAATCTGGAGTACGCGCCGTTGTGCGAAATAATGGGCCGGTCGCCGATCGCGCCCGAGGCTTTCAATTGCTCCGCGCCCGATACGGGCAACATGGAGGTGCTGGAGCGCTACGGCACAGAAGAACACAAGAAGCAGTGGTTGGAACCGCTGCTGAACGGTGAGATCCGTTCCGCCTTTGCGATGACCGAACCGCGCGTCGCGTCCTCAGATGCCACGAATATCGAGTCGTCAATCACCCGCGACGGTGATGAGTATGTGATCAATGGTCGCAAATGGTGGACGTCAGGGCTTGGCGATCCGCGCTGCAAAATATTGATTTTCATGGGAAAAACGGATCCAAGCGCGGAGCGGCACAAGCAGCAATCGATGATTTTGGTGCCGGTCGACACGCCGGGGATCAACGTTGTTCGCACGTTACCGGTGTTTGGCTTCGACGATGCGCCGCACGGCCATTGTGAGGTTGATTTTGAGAATGTGCGTGTGCCGGCCACCAACATTTTGCTGGGCGAAGGGCGCGGCTTTGAGATCGCGCAGGGACGTCTCGGACCTGGTCGCATTCACCATTGCATGCGTTTGATCGGGCTGGCCGAGCGGGCTCTGGAAAAAATGCTCGTGCGTGTCAAGAACCGCGTTGCTTTTGGTAAGCCGTTGGCGGAGCAGGGTGTGATTATGGAACATATCGCCGAATCACGACTCGATATTGATCAATCGCGGCTTTTAACGCTGAAGGCCGCGCACATGATGGATACCGTCGGCAATAAAGCCGCGCGCAAAGAAATTGCCATGATAAAGGTCGCTGCCCCAAATATGGCGTTGCGTGTGATTGATCGGGCGCTGCAAGCGCATGGTGGCGGTGGCGTGACCGAGGGCTTCGGTTTGGCTGAGGCTTGGGCAAACGCGCGCACATTGCGGTTGGCGGACGGCCCGGACGAAGTGCATCGCGCGGCCATTGCGAAGCAGGAATTGCGGCGTCAGATTCGACCGGAAATTACCAACAGCTAAGACGCGATGGATCGACTCAAAGATAAGGTCGCGATCATCACCGGCGGTGCCTCGGGGCTTGGCAGGCAGTCCGCCATCCGCATGGTCGAGGAGGGCGCACATGTCATTCTGACCGATCTCAACTCCCTGACGGGTCAGGCAACCGCGGACGAGATCGGCGGCGATACGATTTTTTTGGAACATGACGTGGCGCACGAGTCGGGTTGGCAAGCGGTGATGGATGTTGTCCTGCAGCGTCATGGCCGCTTGGACATCCTGGTCAACAGTGCCGGCGTCGGGTTCATGAACAATATAGAAGACGTATCTCTTGATGAATGGCGCCATGTCCACGCGGTCAATTTGGACGGTACGTTCCTGGGCTGCAAATACGCGATTGGTGCGATGAAACGGACCTCGGTCGAGTCGGCGGCTTCGATCGTCAATATATCGTCAGTCTCTGGGCTGATCGGCGGCCACAATTTGGCAGCCTATAATTCCAGTAAAGGGGGCGTTCGGTTGTTGACCAAATCCGTCGCGCTGCATTGCGCGCGCGCCGGCTACAATATTCGTTGCAATTCGGTACACCCGACTTTTATTGCCACGCCAATGGTCCAGGCGATGATCGACGCTGGGCCCGATCCGGAACGAGCCCAGCAGAAATTGGCGCGGCAGGTGCCCCTGGGCCATATCGGCGAACCAGACGACATTGCGTGGGGCGTCGTCTATCTGGCATCCGACGAGTCAAAGTTCATGACTGGCGCGGAATTTGTCGTAGATGGTGGTATCACCGCCATGTGACAGACGCCCGATCGCTTTGCTTACCGATAAACGATGGCCATTGTCTCAGCGATACACGCCGCCCGCTCTTGATTCTCGATCTCGATCGTTATTTCGCCGGTGATCCGCAGACCGTCATTCTTGACCGGATCAGCGGCCTTGAGCCGGTAGTGGCCGCGGATCCGAGAGCCAGCTGGAACCGGTGCCGTGAATCGTATCCGATCTGATCCGTAATTGAGGCTTTGGCGCACGGTTTCGAGTTTGTAGATGTTGGCGATCATGATGGGCACCATGGACAACGTCAAATAGCCGTGTGCGATTGTCTTCCCGCCCGGAAGCTCCTTTGCCGCACGTTCCGCGTCGACGTGTATCCATTGAAAGTCTCCGGTCGCTTCTGCGAAACGATCGATCCGTTCTTGATCAATTCTCACCCAGTCGCTCACGCCGATTTCTTGACCCACCAGAGATTGCATTTCTTCAAAGCTCTCGATCGTGCGCATCATGTCCTCTTGCCATAGTTGTCGTATCCTCATAGCGCAATTGATCTGTCCCGGGCTACCATGTGCGCATGACCTCTGATTCGATCAAAACGATTGGCTTTATCGGCCTCGGCAATATGGGCGGCCCCATGGCATCACGACTTGTCACGGCCGGACACAGTGTCGTTGGTTACGACAAAGCGAACATGACCGGTGGCGCCGCAACGGGGATCTCGTTCGCCGCGTCGGTTGCTGATGTGGTCGCGCGCAGTGACGTTGTCTTGTTGTCGCTGCCGGATGGTCGCGCGGTGAATGCTGTCGGCGCGCAGATTGCGGAGACGGCGGACCGACGCGCGCGGATCGTCGTCGACCACTCGACGATTGGTCCCGCGGCGGCGCGCGAAGTGCACAGCACATTGCGCGATCTTGACATCGGTTTCTTGGATGCGCCGGTCAGTGGCGGTGTCGCCGGTGCCCGCGCCGGTAGCTTGGCGATGATGATTGCCGGCGATCGCGACGTTGCACGCCGCTTGGATCCGATTTTGGCGCCGATGGCCAAGAACCGGTTTCTTGTCGGCGATCAGCCCGGCCAAGGGCAGGTCATGAAGGTTCTAAACAATTTCCTGTCTGCGGTGGCCATGATCGCCACCAGCGAGGCGGTCAGTTTCGGAGAACGGCAGGGCTTAGACCAATCAACCATGACCGACGTCCTGAATGTGTCCACCGGCCGGAACAGTGCGACCGACGACAAGTTTCCCAACCGCATTACCCCCGAAACCTTCGATGCGGGCTTTACCGTCGACCTCTTGACGAAAGACGTCGGGCTTTATCTGGATGCGGTGCTGAAAACCGGAACCGCGCACGGCGTGGGCGATGTCGTCATTAAAGTACTGCATGAAATGCTGGCGGCTGAACCCGGTGCCGACTTCACGCGGATTTTTCCTTTTATTCGCGATCGCGCCGATAGCAGCTAGCAAGCGTCGTGTGCAGGAAATGCGCTTGCGTTGGTGCGGATTTCCGTTCAAGACGCTGCTCATATTTCAGGGATCGCCGCGGCGACAAAACTTCAGGGGCTTGAAACATGGCAGAAATGGTCAATTACACGCGCCAGGGCAAAGTCGGTGTGATTGCGGTGAACAATCCGCCCGTGAACGCACTGTCCGTCGGCGTTCCGCAGGGAATCATCGATGGCCTCAAATCTGGCGGGTCGGATGATGACGTCGTGGCTATGGTCCTCGTCGGCGGCGGTCGCACCTTTATATCTGGAGCCGATATCAACGAATTCTTGAAACCGCCACCCCCGGGCAACGCAACCATATTCGATGTGATTGATGCCCTGGAAGCGGCGACCAAGCCGGTCATCGCGGCTGTACACGGTACGGCGTTGGGCGGCGGGCTTGAGGTTGCGATGGCGTGCCACTATCGCTGTGGTGTCGAGCAGGCGCGATTTGGGCTGCCGGAAGTGCTTCTTGGTATTTTGCCCGGTGCCGGCGGGACCCAACGTTTGCCGCGGCTGATTGGCGTTGAGGCGGCGCTGCCGTTGATGACATCCGGAAGCTTTGTCCCAGCTGCGAAAGCCAAGGATCTCGGGATTATCGATGAAATCGTCGACGGAGACTTGTTGACCGGAGCAACGACGTTTGCCCAAAACGTCGTCTCGGAAGGCCGGCCATTGCGCAAAGTGCGTGACGAGGCTGCCGCACCGCCAGATTCGCCCGACTTCTTTAAGGACTTCGAGGCCTCGTTGGCCAAGCCGGCGCGTGGCTATTTGGCGCCATATAAAATTGTCGAATGCGCACGTGCAGCCGTCGAATTGCCTTTCGACGAAGGGATCGCCAAGGAACGTGCGCTTTTCCAGGAGTGCATGGCATCGGACCAAGCCAAGGGCTTGATGCAGCTGTTTTTTGCCGAGCGCGAAGCGAACAAGATCCCCGACGTGCCGCGCGACACGGAAACCCGACCTATTAAGTCGGCGGCGGTGATCGGTGCCGGGACGATGGGCGGTGGGATCGCCATGAATTTTGCCAACGTCGGAATTCCCGTGACGGTACTGGAAGTGAAACAGGAACCGTTAGATCGCGGCATGAAGACGATTGCTGGCAACTATGCGCGGACCGTCAAGCGCGGAAGGTTGAGCCAAGACGCCATGGACCGGCGCATGGCATTAATCAGCCCCACCACGAGCTACGACGACATTACGGACGCCGATATCGTTATCGAAGCCGTATTCGAGGAAATGGACATCAAGAAGGAGGTGTTCGGCATCCTCGACAAGATTGCCAAGCCCGACGCAATTCTGGCCACCAATACGTCAACGTTGGATGTGGACGAAATCGCCGCTGCCACCAGCCGGCCTGAATCTGTGATTGGCACGCATTTCTTCAGCCCGGCTAACGTCATGCGATTGTTGGAGGTGGTGCGCGGTGCCAAGTCGGCGAAAGACGTCATTGCCACATCCATGCGGCTGGGCAAGGCCATCAACAAGGTGCCGGTGCTGGTCGGTGTGTGTGACGGATTTGTCGGCAACCGCATGCTGGCACGCTATACGCGCCAAGCATTCAAAATGATTGAGGAGGGCGCCCTACCACAACAAGTCGACAAGGCACTGTATGACTTCGGCTTGGCCATGGGGCCGTTCGCCATGGGTGACCTGGCCGGACTGGATGTGGGCTGGCGCATTCGAAAACGCCGCGCGGCCGAGAAGGCGGAAATCCAGGATGCCTCGCCGATCGAGGATCAGATCTGCGAAATGGGCCGGTTCGGCCAGAAGACCGGGGCCGGTTGGTACAAATATGCCGAGGGCGACCGCACACCGATCCCTGACCCGGACGTGGAGGCGTTGATTCTGAAACATGCCGCCGATCGCGGGATTAATCGACGACCCATTGATACGCAGGAGATCGTCGAACGCTGCATGTATGCGCTCGTGAACGAAGGCGCAAAAATACTTGAGGAAGGCATCGCCATTCGGGCCAGCGACATCGATGTGATCTATGCCAATGGTTACGGCTTCCCCAGGTATCGCGGAGGCCCCATGTTTTATGCCGATCGCGTCGGATTGAAAGAAGTCTACGATGCTGTGTCACGTTTGTACGATACGTACGGTGAGGAATGGGAGCCCGCGCCATTGCTCAAGCGACTTGCGGAATCGGGTGGCACATTCAACAAGCGATAATCCGGCGGTCCAGGACCGTTTCGGCGACGCTGTGGCAACAAAGTATGTATTCAGCAGGAGTATCAAATGACTGACGCCGTCATCGTCTCGACCGCGCGCACACCGATAGGAAAAGCATTCCGTGGCGCGTTCAACAATACCCACGGCGCGACGATCGGCGGGCATGTGATCAAACATGCCGTCGATCGGGCGCAAGTCGACCCCGGTGAAGTCGAGGATGTGATCATGGGCTGCGCGATGCCGGAAGGCGCGACCGGTGACAACATCGCGCGACAATGCGCGCTGCGTGCCGGATTGCCGGTGACGACGGCCGGTGTGACGATTAATCGCTTTTGTTCGTCAGGCCTCCAGGCGATTAGCATGGCGGCACAAAGGATCAAGGTCGATCAGGTTCCCGTCATGGTCGCCGGGGGATTGGAGTCGATCAGCCTGGTGCAGAACAATCGAAACGATCACAGGCTTCATGAAAGCTGGATCGACGATCACAAGCCCGAAGTCTACATGCCGATGATTGACACGGCCGAAGTTGTTGCCAAGCGATATGACGTCAGTCGCGCGACGCAGGATGAATACGCCTTACAAAGTCAAATGCGTACCGCCGCCGCACAACAAGCCGGACGATTCGACGATGAGATCGTGCCCATGCCGACCACCAAATTGGTTCAGGACAGGGAGAGCGGCGCGATTTCCGAGCAAGACGTAACACTTGAAAAGGATGAGGGCAATCGGCCGAGCACGACCCTGGAGGGTCTCGGCGGACTGGAGCCCGTGCGTGGACCGAACGCGTTCATTACCGCGGGGAACGCGAGCCAGTTGTCAGATGGTGCGTCGGCCTGTGTTGTGATGGATGCCAAGGAAGCCGAGCGCCGTGGACTTGAGCCGCTCGGTGTTTATCGGGGGCTTTCGGTCGCCGGCTGCGAGCCTGACGAAATGGGGATCGGACCGGTGTTCGCCGTACCCCGCCTGTTGGAACGGCACGGCCTGACGATGGACGATATCGATCTGTGGGAGCTCAACGAGGCCTTTGCTGTGCAGGTTCTTTATTGTCGCGACCGATTGGGGATCCCCAACGAGACCCTCAACGTCGATGGTGGCGCGATTTCGATCGGTCACCCTTATGGCATGAGTGGCGCGCGAATGGTCGGGCACGCATTGATCGAGGGTAGACGGCGCGGCGCCAAATATGTCGTCACGACCATGTGCATCGGTGGTGGCATGGGTGCGGCTGGGTTGTTTGAGATCAATTAGGCCGCTATTGCGGCTGTCGAGCTAGCCGCAGATCAGGTTAAAAAAAAGCGGCGGTCAGAAGACCGCCGCTGATTTTTTCGGTCGCGAATGGGTTAGGCAATCGCGGCCTTAATTACGTTCGGGGTGAGTGGAAGTTCGCGCCCACGCGCGCCCACTGCGTCATGGACCGCGTTCGCGATCGCCGCCGGGACAACCGTGACCACCGGCTCGCCCGTGCCGGCCGGGTAAGGGCCGCTTTGGATGAGCACGATGTCGATTTCAGGCACTTCGTTGATACGGAGAACTTCGAAAGTGTCGAAGTTGATTTGCTCGATAGCGCCGTTGGCCATCGTGGCTTTTTCCTTCAACGCGTGACTGACGCCCCACAGGGCCGAGCCTTGGATCTGCTGGATACATCCGTCGGGATTGCCCGCCGTACCCACATCCATTGCTACCGTGAGCTTTTGCACGGCCGACGTACCACTGTCGGGATCGACGTGGACCGCGGCCACACACGCCGTCCACGAAGGTGAACCACGTTCCTGAGCCGTGACGCACGAGATAACCACGCCGACGTTTTCACCGAGCGGTTTGACACCGTATCCGGCTTGGCCGGCGACGGTGACGAGGGCATTGCGCAGGCCGTGCGCACCGCCAACTCTGTTCGGTAGTGTGCCGGCGTTCTTACCGGTCGCATCGAGAATGTCCAAGCGCATGTCGAGGGGATCTTTGCCGATCTTGCGCGCGAACTCGTCTATGAAGCTTTCGACCGCCCAGAACGTCTAGCCGGGGGCCATGCGTTTTGTCGCCCAACCACAACACACCGAGTGATCGAGGGCCGTTGGTTTGCCCGCCGCATCGACGCCTCCCTTGGCGCGCTGATATGTCAAGGATCGATGGAAGTCGAACTGCACGTCCTGTTCACGCGTATACACGAGCTTCACAGGTCGCCCCAATTCCTCGGCAGCGAGTGCTGCCGGTATCATTTGCTCTGCTTCGAGACGCCGTCCGAAGCCACCACCCAAGTATTGTTGGTGGATCATGACGTTCGCTGGATCTACGCCAACCGCTTTCGCGACAATGGCTCCACCGCGCGTTTGCCACTGGCTGCCGGCGAAAATGTGCCAAACGCCACCTTGTTCAATGACCACCGCGTTTTGCGGTTCCATGACGCCATGATAGTTGATGTTGGTGACACATTCGGCTTCGTGAGTGGCCGCCGAGCCCGACAAGCCCGATTCGACGTCACCTTCAAGGACGCAGGCGAGACCTGAATTCGGGTCATCGGTCAGGCTCTTGGCGTGCTCGAGAATGTCGCCATTGCTGACACCCGCGTTCGGGCCAAGGTCCCAGTCGACTTTGATTGCGTCGGCCGCTGCTTTCGCACCATGAAATGTCTCAGCAACTGCGATCGCATAGCCTTTTTGCGCGTTCGTGGCGTCTTCAGCGACAACTATCCCGATGTAACCGTTAATGCCTTTCGCGGCGGTATCGATGACGCTCTTCGGCATGGCGCCCCAACGCACTGGTGGGCTGACCCAGTGACTGTAGACCATATTCGGTATGAAGACGTCGATACCATAACGCGCCGTGCCATTGGTTTTCGCCGGAACGTCGAGGTGCTGCACCGGTTGACCGACAATCTTGTAGTCGCCGAAGCTCTTCAATTCGAGAACCTTAAGCTCGTCTTCGGTAAAGGACCGGCTAATGTCGCGCTTGAGACGATTTCCGCATAAGTCACGCTGCGGCCCGTGCCTGAATGGGTGACCGAGCTGTTGCTGGCACCACATTCTCCGGCAGGCACGCCCATAATTCCGGCGCCGACCTCGATCAAGGCAATCCGTCCGGACGCGCCTGCGCGCGACAGCAGGTCAAAGGTCCAGTTCACGCCCCAGCTGCCACCGGTGAGCATAGGGCCCCATTTCTCGTGGCTATCAGGATTCGATGCGGATGTCGTTCCGATCGACTTCAAGCTCCTCGGCGACCGATTGGGCGCGCCCCGTACCGACATGCTGGCCCATTTCGGCCTTCGTGATATGCACGGTGGTAGTGCCGGACGGTTCCATCGAGATGAAAAGGCTCGGGTCGCAGTTGCCGGCCGCTAACGCTTCCTTTGCGCTTCCCGGCAGCGTTGGAAGCACAGAGAAGCCCATTACGAGGCTCGCGCCCGCTGCCGCCCAGACCACCATGAATTGGCGACGTGTCAGGCCTTCCATTTTCGAAACGTCCATGTGCTTGGTCATGGCCAGGCTTCCATCGCGGCGCGTTTGATCGCTTTTTTGATACGAACGGAGGCCATGCAGCGGCATGTATTGCCCTGCATGGCATCAACGATTTCATCATCCGACGGTGACGGAACTTCGTTGAGCAGAGCCGCGGCCTGCATGATCTGCCCAGACTGACAGCAGCCGCACTGCGGAACTTGCTCGGCCACCCACGCTTTCTGAACCGGATGCTGACCCTTGGGGTCGAGGCTTTCAATGGTCGTAATACGCGTGCCGACCGCGTCCGCCAAATCCACCTGGCAAGAACGTACGGCTTGCCCGTCAATGTGAACAGTGCAAGCGCCACGCAGTCCGGCTCCACACCCGAACTTCGTGCCTGTTAGGCGAAGCGTCTCGCGAATAAGCCACAGAAGCCGGGTATCATCTGGCGCATCCACGACATGTTGAACGCCGTTTATCGTGAGAAGTGCAATTTTTCCTCCACTGAGTGAGTCGATGGTCTGTGTGCCCTCTCGAAAACCGAACGGAAAAGCATCCATGCGCCTGCCACGGGCGCAAATCTTCGGATTTTGGCCGCGAACTTAGATCAATTGAGATGCCCCAGCAAGCGCGCCCGTGGACGATAAGGGCCTGCAATCAATAAGGTTTTGGCCTTCGCGAGGCCCAGCCGTCAGGTGGCCAAGCGTCAGGTGGTGGCGCCTGTTTCAGACGCAACGCCCGCCGTCGATTTCCAACATAACGCCGGTAACCAGCGCGGCTTCGTCCGACGCCAAATATACGGCCGCAGCGGCGATGTCCTCAGGCGTGCTCAATCGTCCCAAAGGAACTGTGGCAACAAATCGCTTCCGCGCTTCATCTGGGTCGCCGTCACCTAGGAAATAGTCGGATAACATCGCCGTGTCACCGGCGACAGGGCAAATCCCGTTGACGCGGATTTTGTGCTCTGCTACTTCCAGCGCCAGCGCCTTGGACATGGGTACCAACGCGCCCTTTGTGGCGTTGTACGCCGCCAGATAGGGTCTCGGGCGAATTGCTGCCGTCGAGACGATATTGACAATGGCACCGCCGCGCCCTTGTTTGATCATGACAGGCACGGCATGGCGCGCGCCCAAATAAACGCTGCGCACATTAATCCTGAACAATTCGTCAAAGATGTCTTCTGGCGTATCAACCAGCGCTTGCGGCCTCTGGCCGATTGCCGCGTTTTGAACCAACACATCCAGGCCGCCGTAGCGTTCGATGGTGGCTTTGATCATGGCCGCAGTCGAATCGGAATCAGAAACGTCACATTGGACGGCAAAGCTTGCACCGCCGGCACTGGTAATTGAATCCGCCGTATCCTGAGCGGTGTTGAGATTGATATCCGTGGCGACGACTTGGGCGCCTTCTTCGGCAAACCGCGTTGCAATCCCCCGGCCAAATCCCGAGCCTGCGCCGGTGACGATGGCGATTTTGTTCTTGAGCCTCATAGACATTTGTCTCCCCTGCGATGGTTTGTCAGTGTCGTGTTAAGAAATGCCAATAGCGCAATGGTGTATGCCCAATTTCGCAATTTGTGAATGGGTTTGACACGGCATTAAGCTGCGACTTGTCTCGCACAATTCGACGGAGTGGGCCTGGTCCCAAGGAGCTCTTATGCAAGTCGGGTTTCGCCGAGCTGAGGATGTGGTCGTGTTACCTTGGGCAGCGCTCCGTCGCTATCTCGCTGCAGAGGGATTTGTCATGTCCGATGCGGAGCCGCGGCAGTTCGCGGGCGGTATGGGCAATCTCAACTATTTGATCGAAATCGACGGCAATCCCCACGTATTGCGACGTCCACCACTGGGGCCGATTCCACCCGGTGCCAATGACATGCGGCGAGAACATCGCGTGCTTAGGCGCCTGTGGCGGGTTTTCGCTTTGGCGCCGCGCAGCGTCGTGTTCTGCGCGGACGAACAGGTCATTGGTGCGCCGTTCTTGATCATGGAATATCGCGACGGCGTTGCAATCAGCGGCGCGCAGTTGCCGCACTCACTGGACGACCCGGCTTCGGCACGCGCGCTCACCGAAATGCTGATACGCATTCTCGCCGACCTGCACGCTGTTGCGCCTGAAGAGCTCGGCTTGGCCGACTTCGGCCGTCCCGACGGTTTTTTGCAGCGCGCGGTCGAAGGTTGGACAAAGCGGGCTTTGCTGGCGACCGATAACGCGCCGCCGCCTGCGGTCGGCCCAGTGCGTGATTGGCTGCGCGCCCAATACCCACCACGAGTCACACCGACGTTGCTGCACAATGACTTCAAATTGGACAATGTGTTGATGGCGCGAGACGACTTGACCACGCCGGTGGCAGTGATCGACTGGGACCAGGCGACGCGCGGCGATCCCTTGTTCGATCTGGCAACTTTGTTGAGCTATTGGACGGAGACCACCGATCCAGACGCTATGCGCCAACTGAGACAGATGCCGACCGCCAGACCCGGAGCGTTATCCCGTCGCGATGCCATGGAACTTTACACTGAACTGACCGGCCGCGATTTGAGCGCGTTCAAGTTCCACCGCGTGCTTGCGATGTATAAGTTGGGCATCGTTTTCATCCAACTTCACGCACAATATCGTCGTGGCACGGTCGCCGACGATCGCTACGAACCATTCGGACGCATCGGCAGTGGGATCATCGATTTTGCTCACGAGGTCGTCTTGGATCGGCTCGCCTGAAACCTGCGGCTCGGTGCAAGAGTCTGCATGAAGAAGGAAAAGGAAAGATGACAATGCGTGTTTCCGCTGACGCCTTGGCAAACATCGTGAGCACTATTTTCAGGGCCGCGGGCAGCCATGACACTGAGGCTGCGGCAATTGGTCGCCATTTGGTCGAGGCCAATTTGGTGGGCCATGACAGTCATGGCGTGATCCGCGTGCCTTCTTATGTCGAGTGGGTGAGGGCCGGGAAGATGTCGGCTAACCAATCGATCACCGTGGCTTTCGAAACCGACAGCATGGCCGTCGTCGATGGTAATTTCGGCTTTGGCCAAATTATCGGTGAACAAGCTGTCGACCTGGGCATCGAAAAATGCCACGCCAGCGGAATTTCAATTGTCGGACTGCGCAATAGCGGCCATGTCGGCCGGCTCGGGGATTGGGCTGTTCGCGCGGCCGATGCGGGTTTCCTTTCCATGCATTTTGTCAATACCAGCGGCGGTGGGATTTTGGTTGCACCGTTTGGTGGTACGGACCGGCGCCTGTCCGCGAACCCACTGGCGGTCGGCGTTCCCGTCGCGGGTCGATCTCCGATCATTCTCGACATGTCGACTTGTGTGATTGCGGAAGGAAAGATCCGGGTCGCCAAAAACAGGGGAGTCGATGTTCCCGAAAACGCGATTGTTGATAGCCAAGGCCAGCCGACCACAAGCCCCGACGTCTTTTATGGTGACCCGCCCGGCGCAATTCTGACGATCGCGCAGCATAAGGGCTATGGCCTGTCGGTCATTTGCGAGGTTTTGGCTGGTGCGCTGACCGGTAGCGGCTGCAGCAACCCGGACAATCCGACCGCCAAGAAGATCGTCAACGGGATGCTTTCAATCTACATCGATCCCGAACGCATGGCCGGCAACGCATTTGGCGGCGAGATTGACCGGCTGATCAAATGGGTCAAGGCATCGCCGACCGCGACGTCGGACGGCGAGATTCTCATGCCCGGCGATCCCGAGGAACGAACCAAGGCGGAGCGGCGTACAAAGGGCATTCCGTTGGACGATGCTACGTGGACGCAACTGTTGGGGGCGGCCGACCAGGCCGGCGTCGGCCCAGAAGAAATAGAGTCGATCATTGCCCATGGCGCATGATCGGTTTGGCCCCAAAGATTGGTGAAAACCGTGTGGTAAGATAGCTGTTTGTAACTCGATCGAAAGTCGCATTTCGTTTGATTCAGGTTAACGAAATTTGGACGGGCAAGGGTATGAAATTGCGCCGAGACAATAGGCACAATCGCAACTCGACGGAGGCGATCGATGGTCGAAGTCCAAAAAAAGGGAAAGGAAGTGGCGACGGAAGACAAAGCGGCGCCGGCACGGTCAAGTCAACCATTGGCATCGCTACAATCGGAAGTCAATCGACTGTTTGATGATTTCTTCACGGATTGGCCCAGTTTGCGTGGCTCCGGCCGCTGGCTCGATCCATGGGGCATCGGTCGTGTGGCATCGAAGGATCCGATGTTGTCGCCCGACGTCGATGTCAGTGAAACGGACGATCAATACCAGATTACGGCGGAACTTCCCGGCATCGCAGACAAAGATCTCGACGTGACTTTGTCGGATGGTGTTCTAACCATCAAAGGCGAAAAGAAAGAAGAAACCGAAGAAAAGAAGAAAGACTTTCACTTGACCGAGCGGCGCTATGGCTCATTCAGTCGGTCATTCAGGCTCCCTGCGGAGGTCGACGAAGATCGTGTGACTGCGTCGTTCAAGAAGGGCTTGCTCGAAATTCTGGTGCCGAAGACCGAGAAGACAAAAGCCGAAACCAAGAAAATCCGGATCGACGGCGACTGACATTGAGGTTTCTAATTTCGGTGACAGTTTACTAAATACACAGCATAATGTGGTCCAAATGTATGGGATGCGAAATATGGTGTATTTAGTAAACTGTCACCGAAACACCGTTTAGGGCACTAGTATATGTCAAAGCAATAAATTGTTAATCAGGCAGACTGTCTCTCAAGCACGCGCCAAGTGGCGCATGCCGTCTTCCAAGCCCTTCAACGTTAGGGGAAACATGCGTCGCGTCATGAGTTCGGTAGTAAGTCCGATTGAAGGCGTATGCGACCACCGCTCTTCCGGTTCGGGATTGAGCCAGACCGCAGAGGCGTAGGTGTCGAGCAGCCGCTGCAACCAGACTGCACCCGGTTCCTCGTTCCAATGCTCAACGCTGCCACCGGCATAGGTTATTTCGTAGGGACTCATCGCCGCGTCACCGACGAAAATGAGTTTGTAATCGGGCGGATATGTGTGGATCACATCCCATGTCGAAAAGCGTTCGGCATGCCGACGGCGATTGTCGCGCCAAACGCTCTCGTAAATGAAATTGTGAAAATAGAAATATTCGAGATGCTTGAACTCGCTGCGCGCGGCCGAGAAGAGTTCTTCCGAGGTCCGCGCGTGCACATTCATTGAGCCGCCGACATCGATGAACAGCAACACTTTGACCCGGTTGCGCCGTTCCGGGCGCATGCGAATATCCAAATAGCCGCCATTGTCAGCGGTGGCCTTGATCGTATTGTCGAGGTCGAATTCGTCATGGGCGCCTTCTCGAGCAAACCGACGCAGGCGTCGAAGCGCGATTTTGATATTACGGGTGCCAATGACGATCGAGTCATCGAGATTGCGGTATTCGCGACGATCCCAGACCTTCACCGCGCTGCCGCGGCGGCCCTCTTTCTGTCCGATACGCACGCCTTCCGGATGGTCTCCATAGGCACCAAATGGGGACGTGCCACCTGTGCCGATCCATTTGGAGCCACCTTGGTGGCGCTTTGATTGCTCGCGCAACCGTTCGGCGAGCGTTTCCAGCAATTTGTCCCAACCAAGTTTCTCGAGCTTGGCGCGTTCTTCTGGCGTTAGATGTTTTTCCAGCTCTTTGCGCAGCCATTCCTCGGGCACGTCAGCCAGGAGCGCGTCACTTAGCGATTCGATACCCTTGAAGTACGACCCGAAAACGCGGTCGAACTTGTCGAAGTTGCGTTCATCTTTGACCAGAGCCGATCGACTGAGGACGTAGAAGTCATCGATGCTCAAGTTGGCTAGACCCGCCTTGACGGCCTCGATAAGAGTCAAGTATTCCCGGAGTGTAACGGGTACTCTCTCATGGCGCAGCCCAAGGAAAAATTCGACAAACATGTCTATTTCTATTTGGTGTCCAGGTTTATCGACTACCGTTCTTGGCGCCGTTGCAAGAAAATCAAACGCTCGAACAAATGGACGTCTTGCTCGTTTTTGAGCAAAGCGCCGTAGAGTGGTGGCACTACTTTGCCGTTCTCCTTGGTTCGCAAAACGGACGGATCGATGTCCTCAACCAACAAAAGCTTGATCCAATCCAAAAGCTCCGAGGTCGACGGGCGTTTCTTGAGGCCGGGTGTGTCGCGCACATCGTAGAATAAATTCAAGGCAGCACTCAGCAACAATTTCTTGATGTCTGGAAAGTGGACTTCGACAATGCGGGTCATCGTGTCGCGCTCTGGAAAGGCGATGTAATGAAAAAAGCAACGCCTTAGGAACGCGTCCGGCAAGTCTTTTTCGTTATTCGAGGTAATAATGACAATCGGCCGCTGCGCGGCCTTGACTATTTCTTTGGTCTCGTAGACGAAGAACTCCATACGATCGAGTTCCAGCAACAGGTCATTTGGGAATTCGATGTCCGCCTTGTCGATCTCATCAATCAGAAGAACTGGCCGTTGATCGGCACTAAACGCCTCCCATAACATGCCCCGGGCGATGTAGTTACGAATATCGCGAACCCGATCATCGCCGAGTTGGCTATCTCGGAGACGGGCGACCGCATCATATTCGTAAAGGCCTTGCTGAGCTGTCGTCGTCGATTTGATGTGCCACCGGATGAGTGGCCGTCCCAGCGCTCGGGCGACCTCTTCGGCGAGCATGGTCTTACCAGTACCGGGCTCTCCTTTGACAAGCAAGGGCCGTTCCAGGGCGATCGCGGCATTGACCGCAACCATGAGATCGTTCGTGGCGACGTAGCTATCTGTACCGGTAAATTTCATGATCCCGCTTCAGTCATATTTTTCTCGCAGGTGCACAATCGAACACGCGGCCGCGCCCGTCAAGCGCGGCCCGTAGTCTTGCCGAACATGTCGGAAACGCCGTATCGTTGCGCGGGGCGGCGGTTTTGTGCATTAGCGTCATTTTGGAGGGATCATGAGTTTACCGTTTCCAATGAGTCGTCGGCGTTTCCTGCAGGGTGCTGCGGCGAGCGCGGCTGCATTGGCGACCTTTCGCCGCGTCTCGATAGCTGCGATGGCTGGTGATGAGATTTCGTCGATGACCGCGCGTGAGGGCGTGGATGCGCTAGAACGTCGCCTCTTGACGGCCAAGGAATATGCCGAGGCTTTGTTGGCGCGCAGCGAACGCCTGCGCGACATGAACATATTTGTCAGTCAGGACACGGACGTGGTCCTGGATGCGGCGGCCGACATGGACGCGCGTCGCATGGCCGGCGAGGATTTGATGGCCTTGTTCGGCTTGCCGATTGTCGCGAAGGACAATATCAACTCCGCCGCAATGCCGACGACAGGCGGCACGCCGGCTCTCGCCAATTGGACACCACCGGGTAACGCACCAGTCTTGCAGAATGTCTTGGATAGCAATGGTGTGTTGCTGGGCAAAGTCAACATGCATGAACTGGCGTTCGGTATCACGTCCAACAACGCGACCTATGGCCCGGTTCGCAATCCGTATCACCGCGACATGATCCCTGGCGGGTCGAGCGGCGGCACGGCCGCGGCGGTTGCGGCGCGTTTGGCGCCCGCTGGGCTTGGTTCCGATACGGGTGGGTCCTGTCGTATTCCGGCAGCCTTATGCGGCTGCGTCGGCTTTCGTCCGACATTGGGTCGCTATAGCCAAGCGGGTGTTATTCCCTTGTCGAGCACGCGCGACACTGTTGGTCCGCTGGGACGAACAGTCGAGGATGTCACTTTGTTGGATCACGTCTGTGCGATTGAAAGAGATAAACGCATGGACGTGGCGCTTGAGGGGCTGCGGCTTGGCGTGCCGCGGGCGTATTTTTACGATGGTCTCGATCAGGAATTGGCCGCCGTCGTTGAAGACGCGCTGTCAAAATTGAGCCAGGCTGGCGCGATCTTGGTTGAAGTCGATTTGGAAAACATCGACGCTTTGAACGGCGCCGTCAGTTTTCCACTGGTCCTATATGAAGTTTTGCGCGAAATGAGCGCCTACCTGTATAAGAATAATAGCCAGCTGACGGTTGCCGAAGTGGTTGAGCAGGTTGCGGGGCCCGGTGAACGCGGGATCTTGCAATCGCAGTTCGGACCGGACGCGATGCCGGCCGCCGCCTACCGCGATGCCCTGGTTGTGCATCGCCCGGCATTGCAGGCCGCGTATCAATCGTACTTTGACGACAATCAAGTGGCGGCAATGATTGTGCCAACGACGCCGTTGCCAGCCAGGCCGATCGGTCAAGAGGAAACCATTGAGTTGAACGGCGAACAAGTGCCGACCTTCTTCACCTTTATCAGAAACACCGATCCGCCCAGCAATGCTGGCTTACCGTGTTTGAGTGTGCCCGTGGGCTTGACCGCGGGCGGCTTGCCGGTGGGGATGGAGTTTGTTGGTCCGGCTCTGTCGGACGCGTCGGTGTTGGGAATCGGCCGGGCCGTCGAGAAAGTTTTGCCCCCATTGCCGGCGCCGGCGATTTAAGAACCGTCGCACGCCGGGCACAGCACCAAAGCGCCGGTGGCGACGTGAAGCTGGCCCTCGCAATGCTCTGCTTGACGTTGGGGCGCCGTTGCCGGTACCGGTAGCGGCGTCGTGGCTGTGGTGCCAACTGGAACCGTGGGAAGAATGATATGGAGCCGTCGAAAACCGCTGACAAGCCGAAAAAGCGCATCAGCACGACCGATATCCGTGCACGTAAGAGAACCAAGCCGCCGTTGGTTTGCCTCACCGCCTACACGGCGCAAATGGCGGCATTGCTGGACCCCCATGTCGAGATGTTGTTGGTTGGGGACTCAGTGGCCATGGTGATCTACGGGCGCGACACGACGCTGGGTACTAGTTTGGGCACGATGATTGCGCATGGCCAAGCAGTCATGCGCGGCGCGCAACAGTCTTGCGTGATGGTCGACCTTCCGTTTGGCAGTTACGAAGCTTCACCCGAGCAGGCTTTCGCGTCGGCGTCGCGGGTTCTGGGCGAGACGGGTTGCGCCGCCGTAAAGCTGGAAGGCGGGGTGGCCATGGCGGATACGGTGCGTTTTCTCGTCTCGCGCGGCGTGCCGGTCGTTGGCCATATTGGTTTGACGCCGCAGCACGTCAATCAGTTTGGCGGGTTTCGCGTACAAGGTCGTGGCGACGAAGGTGCTGATCGCATGGTCGCGGACGCCATTGCGATCGCCGAGGCCGGCGCATTCGCGATTGTCGTCGAAGGGGTGCCGGCCGAGACCGGTCATCGCGTGACGGAAGCGGTCGACGTGCCGACCATCGGCATCGGCGCCGGCCCAGCATGCGACGGCCAAATCTTGGTCACCGATGACATGCTCGGCCTGTTCACGCGTTTTACGCCGAAATTCGTCAAACAATACGCCAAACTGCATGAAATCGTTTCAGACGCGGCAGCCGGGTATGCCGCGGACGTACGTGCGGGTACCTTTCCCGACGAGGCGCATTCCTTTAAGTAATCACTGCGCGAAAGGTTCGAGAGCTTGACTGCGGTGGCACCCATGTCGCCGAGACGTCGGCATGGCTTGGGTGTATGGGAGTGTCATGGCAAAAATTACCGATATAACGGCGGTCGCGTTGGAGCACAGTCTTGGCGCTGATCATGCCTATGGCATGGCGCGAGGCCTGACGCCTGTACGCCAAGCCACCTTGTTGCAAGTTGAAACCGACACGGGAATCACGGGCATCGGCGAGGCCTGGGGGCAACCGGCGGGCCTTTTAGCCGGGCTGGAACTTGTGCGGCCGTATTTCCTGGGGCGCGAGATTTTTGATCGAGAACAGGTGCCGCCCTTCATCTACGCGCAGCGCTATCACTTGGGTATCCAGAACGGCATCACGGGCTGTCTCAGCGGCATCAACATCGCGCTTTACGATGCGCTTGGAAAGTTGTTTGGCGTGCCTGTTTATAAGCTATTGGGTGGGCGACTCGATGACCGCCTGCCCGCATATGCGTCAAATGGCTATTTTGCCGTCGATCCTCATGCGCAGTTGGAAAGCCAACTGCGTGGGTTCCGACACAAGGGCTTTCCGGGCGTCAAAATCAAGATCGGGCATGGACCCCGAGACGACGAGAATAGGGTGGCGCTGGCCCGCGACGTTCTAGGCCCAGATGTTTTGCTGATGGTCGACGCGAACGGCAACTACACCGTGGACATGGCGCTGGAGAGCATGCGGCGGATCGCCCCATATGACATCCATTTCTTTGAAGAACCGCTGCCGCCGACGGATTTCGAAGGTTATCGTGACCTACGCGCCCGCGCCAGCATGCCGATCGCCACGGGAGAGGCACTGTACACGGCCCACGACTTTAAGCGTTTGATGGATGCGCGAGGCGCGGACGTGTTGCAGCCAGACCTGACCCTATGCGGCGGCTTCGACGTCGGTCGCCAGATTTTGGCGATGGCACAAGTCAACCATGTGCGCGTGTCGGTGCATGTTTGGGGCGGCGCAGTTGGCCTGGCGGCGGCGATCCATTTCATGGCGGCGATGCCCGCGTGGCCTCATACAGACGCGGTGCCGTATCCGGCCCTGCTGGAATATGACCGCGGCCAGAACGCCTTGCGCGATGAGCTGCTGACCGAGCCCATCCCCTGTATCGACGGTCACCTGTTGGTGCCCGAAGGACCGGGGCTTGGCGTGTCGCTCGATTGGCAAGCAGTTGAGCGCTACCGCATTGGTGCCGCGGCGCCGTCGCCTGAGACTGCGGTCAATGGCACTTCGTAACATTGCGATCATCGCGCATGTCGATCACGGCAAGACGACCTTGGTCGATGCCATGCTGCGGCAAGGTGGACAAATTCGGGACAACCAACAAATTGCCGAGCGGGCACTCGATCGCGGGGATCTAGAACGCGAGCGTGGCATCACGATTCTGGCCAAATGCACGGCAGTAACCTGGCAGGGCCACCGGATCAATATCGTGGACACGCCCGGCCACGCGGATTTTGGCGGCGAGGTCGAACGGATCTTGAGCATGGTGGACGGCGTTTTGGTCCTCGTCGATGCTGCCGAAGGGCCGATGCCACAAACAAAGTTCGTCACCCAAAAGGCATTGGCGCTGGGCCTGAGGCCGATCGTCGTCGTTAACAAGGTCGATCGCGCAGACGCGCGGCCAGATGACGTTCTGAGCGACGTCTTTGACTTGTTCGCGGCATTGGGTGCGAATGAAGAACAGCTTGATTTTCCCACCCTCTATGCATCTGCCAAACAGGGTTGGGCCACCGCTGATCTGGAAAATTCCAGCAGGTCGCTCAAGGATCTATTTGATTTGATCATCAGCCACGTGCCGGCACCGTCAATCGCGGAAGATGCGCCGTTCGCGATGCTCATTTCAATTCTCGATTACGACCCGTTCTTGGGCCGGGTTCTGACCGGACGGGTCGAGGCTGGTCGTATTCGCGCAAACATGCCCATTGCGGCGTTGCGTGGCGGTAGCGGGCCTGTTGAGACGGCGCGCGCGACAAAGCTGTTGGCGGCGCGCGGTCTTGAGCGCGTGCCCGTGGAGGAAGCGCGCGCCGGCGACATTGTCGCCGTGGCGGGTTTGTCAAAGGCAACGGTTGCGGACACATTGTGCGATCCGGCTGTCACAATCCCAATCACCGCTCAACCTATTGACCCACCGACACTCATGATGCGGTTTTCGGTCAACGATTCGCCGTTGGCCGGGCGTGACGGCGACAAAGTGACTAGCCGCGTGATCCGTGCGCGTCTATTGCGCGAGGCTGAAGGCAACGTTGCGATTCATGTGACCGAATCCGCGGATGGTGAGTCGTTTGAGGTCGCCGGCCGCGGCGAATTGCAGCTGGGCGTGCTCATCGAAACAATGCGGCGCGAAGGCTATGAGCTTTCGGTTGGGCGGCCTCGGGTCGTCACGCAAACCGATCCGGCCACGGGTGCCAAACTGGAACCGACGGAAGACGCCGTGATCGACGTCGATGACTCATACGCGGGCGCGGTCGTCGAGAAGATCAGTGAACGCAAGGGGAGCCTTCAGGAAATGCGGCCGACTGGTCTCGACAAGACCCGTTTGGTGTTTCGGGTCCCGTCGCGCGGCCTGATCGGCTATCACGGTGAATTTCTCACCGATACGCGCGGTACCGGCGTCATGCACCGCGTGTTTGCGGAATATGCGCCCCATGCCGGGGCCATGCCCGCGCGGCGCACGGGTGTGCTGATTTCGACCAATCGAGGCGCCGCGGTCGCCTATGCCCTGTGGAATCTGGAGGAACGTGGCGCCATCTTCATCGACCCGGGCACCGAAGTCTATCCCGGCATGATCATTGGAGAGCATAGCCGCGGCCAAGATCTGGAAGTCAACCCATTGAAATCCAAGCAGCTGACCAACATTCGCGCGGCCGGAAAGGATGAAGCTGTCCGGCTGACGCCGCCGCGGCGGCTGACCCTTGAACAAGCGATCGCGTATATCGCCGACGATGAACTGGTTGAGGTGACGCCCGCGTCAATCCGTTTGCGCAAGGCGATTTTGGATCCGCACGAACGCAAGCGTGTGGCCCGCGCCGCATAGGGCATGACGCGGCTGATAAAGCGCCTATACTGGCGCACGGTTTCGACCTTTTAGGCGAGGCAACTGCCATGGATCTAGAATTCTCCGAAAGCGATAACGCATTTCGCCAAGAGGTGCGGACGTTCATTCGCGACAACTTGCCCGCCGATATTCGGCGCAAGATGGAAAACGATTTGGAACTGGCGCGCGACGACTATGTCACGTGGCAAAGGATTTTATATAAGCGCGGATGGATGGCGCCGAACTGGCCAGCGGAACATGGCGGTACGGGGTGGACGCCTGTTCAACGTTACATTTTCGAGCAAGAGTTGGCCTATGGCCATACGCCGCGAGTTTTGCCTTTCGGTGTATCTATGGTTGGTCCAGTTATTATTGCATTCGGCAACAATGACCAAAAAAATAGATATTTGCCTAGAATTCTGTCGAGCGATGATTGGTGGTGTCAGGGATATTCGGAACCGGGTTCGGGATCTGATTTGGCTTCACTTCGTACACGAGCTGTTCGCGACGGCAATCATTACGTTGTTAATGGCCAAAAGACGTGGACGACCCTGGCGCAATACGCCGACATGATTTTTTGTCTGGTGCGTACCGATCCGGAGGCGGCGAAACCTCAAGAAGGCATTTCGTTCTTGCTGATTGATATGCATAGTCCGGGTATCACGGTCCAACCCATCGTCACGATCGATGGCGGTCATGAAGTCAACAGCGTGTTTTTTGAAGATGTACGGGTGCCAGTGGAAAACCTTGTCGGCAAGGAAAACGCCGGCTGGTCGTATGCCAAGTTCTTGCTGAGTCATGAAAGGTTCGGAATCGCCGCCGTCGCGCGATCGGAAGTCCAAATCGAGCGGCTCAAGCACATCGCGGCCGCCGAGATGGTCGATGGCAAGCCATTGATCCAAGACCCGGCATTTCGAAAAAAGATCGCTCAAGTCGAAGTTGAACTGATGGCGCTGGAGTATACAGAGCTGCGGGCGATGGCGGCGGAAAGCGCGGGCAAGCCGCCGGGGCCGGAGGCATCGCTGCTGAAAATTCGCGGTACGGAAATCCAACAAGAGATCACAGCCCTTTTGATGGAAGCTGTCGGCAACTATGCCCAACCCTATTTGCCGGAAGCAATGCAGGACGGCTGGAACGAGGATCCGGTGGGACCGGATTATGCGGCGCCGTTGGCCGGGCGCTATTTCAATTGGCGCAAGGCGTCGATCTACGGTGGCAGCAACGAGATTCAGAAAAACATTATCTCGAAGATGGTGCTGGGGCTTTAAGGCGCATGGTCGATTTTACCTTCAGCGAAGAACAGAGACTTCTGAAAGAGCAAGCCGACCGATATGTGCGGGACGAGTATACGTTTGAACGTCGGCGCGCTGCGGTCGCGACTGATGACGGATTCGATCGTGAACGCTGGCGTACCTTCGCCGATCTCGGGTGGCTGGCCTTGCCGCTTCCCGAGGCCCATGGCGGCCTCAACGGCAGCGCCGTCGACGTCATGGTGCTTATGGAGTCTTTTGGTCGCGGTTTGGTGGTCGAGCCCTATATGCCGACGGTTATTCTAGGCGCGGGCCTCGTGGCGGCAGGGGCGTGCAAAGAACTATGTAATGAGGTCTTGCCAGCGGTCGCGACCGGCGAAATGCTGCTGGCATTCGCACAGGTGGAACCGAAATCACGCTTCAACCTCAACCACGTCGAAACGCAGGCTGGCGCCGATGGCGCCGGTTACCGACTCGCTGGGCACAAGGGCGTTGTTGGCCACGGCGGCTCAGCAGACAAGTACGTCGTGTCGGCGCGAACCGGCGGCAATGCGGCCGATCGGGATGGAATCACCCTGTTCCTCGTCGACAGACAGGCCGACGGCATATCGGTGCGCGACTATCGAACCATCGATGGGCACCGTGCCGCGGAAGTGACGTTCGACAAAGTCCGCGTTGGCGCCGAACACGTGATTGGCGAGGTGGGTCGAGGGTTGCCTTTGATCGAAACGGCCGTCGACCGTGCCATTGTGGCGATGTGCGCGGAGGGCGTCGGAATCATGGATGCGTTGCGGGAAGCGACGCTTGAATATCTGGGCACCCGCGAACAGTTCGGCCAACCATTGGGTCGTTTTCAGGCGTTGCAGCACCGCGCCGTCGATATGTTCGTCGCATGCGAAGAGCTCCGATCGATGACCATGATGGCGTCGGCGGTGGTGGCCAACGGCGGCGCGGAGGCGGTGCGCGCCGTATCGGCAGCGAAGGTTCACCTTGGACAAGGCGGCCGGCTGGTTGGTGAAGAGGCTGTCCAAATGCATGGCGGCATGGGCGTGACGGACGAGCTCATCGTCGGACATTATTTTAAACGTTTAACTATGCTGAACGTGGCATTCGGCAATGTGGATCATCACTTGGCGCGCTTTGCGGCGCTCGAGTCAAACGATGAGGAGGGACGCTAGCCATGGCGCAAAGTGGAATGTTCGATCTGTCGGGCAAGGTTGCCGCGATCACGGGTTCGAGCCGCGGCATTGGTCGGGCGATTGCGGAGGCGATGGCTGCCCAAGGCGCCAAGGTGGTTGTATCAAGCCGCAAGCCCGAGGCCTGTGACGATGTGGCGAATGGCATTCGGGAGTCTGGCGGCGAAGCGGCAGTGATCCCATGCAACATAAGCCATTTGGAACAACTCGATGGATTCGTCGAAAAGGCTAAGGATCATTTCGGTCAGATCGACATTTTGGTCTGCAACGCCGCCGTTAATCCCTATTTTGGCTCGCTGGCGGAGTTGCCGGAGTCCGCGTATGACAAAGTGATGAGCACCAATGTCAAAAGCAATCTTTGGCTCTGCAACAAAGTGATTCCCGACATGGCCGAACGGGGCGACGGCGTCGTGATTATCGTGTCGTCCATCGCCGCCTTTGGTGGGTCGCAAAAGCTGGGCGTCTACGGGCTGTCGAAAGCCGCCGATGTGTCTCTTGCGCAGAATTTGGCGGTGGAATGGGGACCCCGCAACATCCGTGTCAATTGCATCAACCCGGGGCTGATTCGCACGGACTTCTCGCGCGCGCTTTGGCAAGATCCCGAAACCTACGAGGAAACGGTCAAGCTTTATCCCTTGCGCCGGATCGGCGAACCGGACGAGATCGCTGGCGCCGCCGTTTTTTTGGCCTCGAAAGCGGGGAGCTTTATGACGGGTCAGACAATCGTCATTGACGGCGGCGGCATGGCGACTTTGTAGGCGGGAATCGTTCTTTCGTGTCGGATGTTTTGTCACCGTGCGTTGCCGTATGCCGTCTTCATCCGCAAACGATGCGGTGCGAGGGATGCGGGCGCACAATGACTGAAATTGCCGAGTGGTTGACGTATTCGGACGACGAGAAACGGCGCATCATTGCCGATCTCACCAAACGACGCGCGCGGCCGGCCACAAACGATCAATCCTAACGACTTCGGGCGAATGCGTTCGATCGGCAATCAGTAAGTCGGGGAGGGACCACGTGGCAGATCAACCAAAAGGCATCCGGCGCGGTTTGACCCATTACGGCGACGCCGGGTTCTCGCTATTCCTGCGCAAGAGCTTTGCCAAGTCGATGGGGTTGTCTGACGATGCGTTGGACCGTCCAATTATCGGCATCATCGACACAGAAAGCGGCTTCAACAATTGCCACCGAACGGTGCCGAACCTGGTCGCGGCTGTCGAACGGGGCGTCATGTTCGCCGGCGGGCTCCCAGTCGTTTTTCCAACGATTTCGCTGGGCGAGCCGTATCTATCACCGACCAGCATGTTGCTGCGCAATTTGATGGCGATGGACACCGAAGAGATGGTGCGCGCGCAGCCGATGGATGCGGTCGTGATGATCGGCGGTTGCGACAAAACAGTTCCGGCGCAATTGATGGCCGCGGCAAGTGCCGGAGTACCGGCGATTGCCGTGGTCACCGGGCCCATGCTGACGGGCAGTTGGCGTGGCGAGCGGCTTGGCGCATGTACGGATTGCCGTCGGCAATGGGGGCGGTATCGCGCCGGTCAATTGAACGAGGTGGAGATCGAAGAGGTTGGCGGTCAATTGTCGACGACGGCCGGAACCTGCATGGTGATGGGTACGGCCAGCACGATGGCCCTGATGACTGAGGCACTGGGGATGATGCTGCCCGGCGGTGCCGCCATCCCGGCGGTCCATGCCGATCGGCTGCGACACGCGGAAGCGGCAGGCGCCCGCGCGGTCGCCATGGTTGGTGAGCAACTTACGCCGAACAGGGTCTTGACCGCGGCGGCGTTCAGCAATGCATTTCGGGTGTTGTTGGCAACCGGCGGTTCGACCAACGGATTGGTGCACATGGCGGCCGTTGCGGGACGCGCTGGAATCGCTTTGGATTTGGATGCCTTTGACCGCATGAGCCGCGAGACGCCGGTTCTGGTCGACCTCAAGCCGTCCGGCCAGCACTATATGGAAGATCTCCACAAGGCCGGCGGCTTGACGCCGATCTTGCGCGAGTTGCGGCCTCTGCTCAATCTCGGCTGTTTGACCGTATCGGGTGAAACACTGGGCGCTGTTTTGGATGCTGCACCCGCAGCATGGCAACAAGACGTCGTGTGCCCCATGGACTCACCGCTGACGGCCGAGGGCGGGATAGCGGTTCTCAAAGGCTCTTTGGCGCCCGAGACAGCAATCATCAAACAATCCGCGGCAAGCCAGGCCCTGCTCCACCATGAAGGGCGAGCGCTCGTGTTTGAATCTTTGGAGGACATGGCCCAGCGCATCGATGATCCGGACCTGGACGTGGCCGCGGATGATGTATTGGTCTTGCGCAACGCGGGGCCAAAGGGCGCGCCAGGCATGCCCGAATCTGGCTACATACCGATTCCCAAAAAACTAGCCCAGCAAGGTGTTACCGACATGGTGCGCATTTCCGATGCGCGCATGAGCGGGACCGCGTTCGGTACCATCGTCTTGCATGTTTGTCCGGAAGCGGCGATCGGCGGACCCCTGGCGTTGGTGCAGACGGGCGATCGGATACGCCTAAACGTCGAAGCGCGCCAGCTTGACCTTCTCGTCGACAACGCCGAATTGGACAGCCGCCGCACCCATTGGCGTCCACCGCCGGCGCATTCGGGTAGCGATCGAGGCTATCTCAAATTGTTTCTCGATCACGTCGAGCAGGCGAATATGGGTTGCGACTTCGACTTCATGAAGCCCGCGGACATTTCGGGTCGAACGCCAACCTGCTGATAGTTTGCTAGGCCGTCCCCGCTGATTTCTCGGCGGGTAGGTCGAAGTTCAACTCGATTTTGACTCCGTTCGGATCAGTGAAAAACAACTGGTAGAATTTGTCGTCGGGCGTTGTTTGTTCCTGAAATCGGACACCGTTTTCTTCCAGCCGCCTGCGCGTCTCGACGATATTGCGCGCCTTCAAGGCAAAGTGGTCAAAGGGCAACGTGTTTGACGGCTCTTCGCCGCTTCGTGCCACGACCAAGTGGACCACGGCACGATCGCCGAGCGCGAGCCAAGCGCCTCCAAACGAAAACGGCGGTCGGAAATCCGCGACATTCATATCCAGTAGCTGTGTGTAAAAGGATACCGACGCGTCGAGGTCGCGGGTGACGACGGTGACGTGATCGAGTGATTCGATGGCCATGTCATGCCATTCCTTTGCTAGGATTTTGATGCCAAAAGACCGCGCGCAGCCAAGTTGCGCATGAGCGCGCCGCAACCGAACGACCACGGTTCGATCCTATCGCAACGGTCGATGCGGTTGACCAATGCGCCGAGCGGTGGCGAAGCGATCGTAACGATGTCGCCAATATGATGCGTAAATCCTTGGCCTTTTTCGCCACGGTCTTGGGTCGGGGCAAACATCGTGCCGGTCATCAGGACCAATCCGTCGGGATATTGATGATTGGGATTGATCGTTTGGCTGGCCAGGTCTTCGACATCGCGGCTGATCAAACCCAAATTCGATACACCAGCCAACGAGAACTGGTCATCTCCCATCACGGCGAGACTGACCTCAACGCGTCTCAGATCGTCCAGGCCGAACGTTTGGTCAAACAGGCGAATGAAGGGACCAATCGCGCACGACGCATTGTTGTCCTTGGCTCGGCCGAGCAGCAATGCACTTCTGCCCTCGATATCGCGCAAATTGACATCGTTGCCGAGTGTTGCGCCGACAATCTGCCCACGCCCATTGATCACCAAAACGGCTTCTGGCTCTGGATTGTTCCACGATGAATGTTCCGGCACGCCAATTTCCGCGCCCACGCCGACCGCCGCCATCGGTTGTGACTTGGTGAACACCTCAGCAAATGGCCCGATACCAACTTCCAAATAGGGCGACCAAAGGTTCCGGGAAACGAGCGTTTCCTTGAACCGCTCGGCTTCCGGCGATCCAGGGCGGATCCCTGACAGGTCTGACCCAATCTCTTTCGCGATGGTCTCGCGAACGCTTTGCGCGCCGGCGGGATCACCCTTGGCCAATTCTTCGACGACGCGTTCGATGAGGCTATCCAGAAAAGTGACTCCGGCGGCCTTGATCGACTGCAAATCGATCGGTGTCAGGAACCAGGGTCGCGCTGGATCCCGGCGGTCGATGGCCGAATTCGCAATGATCTCGTCGAGGCCGCCGATGCGAAAAGTCTCGGTCGTGTTCGCCACGGCAAATGACGGGTTCTCGGCGTTCATCAAGTCAGCGCAGGTCGGGAAGGCGCCGGATATGTCATATACGCCATGGTCGGTGACGACGACCACGCATGGGCCGCCGATACCGCGATCGTCCGGCACCCAGGCGCGTCCAATCAAGGTACCTCGGCAGCCGTCGTCCGGCATCACGATTTCTCTGTCGAGTTCAAATTGCATGCAATGACCCCAGCCCAGTGGCGATTAACGGCACGTTGACGATCCCTGAACGATAGTGTTCCAAATCGACCGTGTCGACAACGCCTCGTCACGGGATTATCGGTGAATCAAACCCAGAGGAGAAGCCGGATGCCCTGCGCCGTGGGATCCAGTTTCGATGTGGCGATCTGGTTCATGGAGCGCGCCGACTCCCAAGGCAAGCGCGTCACACCACTGCGTCTGCAACGCCTTTTGTTCTTGGCCCAGGCTTATTTTGCTGCGGCGAGCGGCGGCAACATGCTGATGCCGTCGGTCTTTGTCTCGCACCCTCAGGGGCCCATCGATCCGAATCTGTTTAGGGTGTCTGAAATGTGTTTCTCGGCGCTTGAGACCGATCCTCTGCCGCCGCCAGTTTCCCGATTCCTCAACGGTATTTGGGACACATTCGGCCAACAGTCAGATGGCCGTCTTGACGGTCTGGTCTTGAACGCCATGCCGGTTCGCGAAGCCATGGACCAGGGGCCAAACATCGAGATAGAGCTGGTGACCTTGTTCGAGTATTTCAGCGCCGTTAACCGGGAGAATCGGGTTGTTCAAACCGAAAGGACCAGCTCGGCCACGCCGATACCGCGGTTCCACAAGGGGCGCCCGGTCAAGAAATGGATGCCGCGCAAGCAAGCGCCCACCGCTTGAATCGATGCGCATGCGTTGTCAATAGCGGAAGCAGTCAGGCGTAATGTGCGACCAGATACAATCCCAGCAACGCCGCAATCCACGCGACCGTCGAGCCCGTCGGCCACGTGCGCGCCAGTATGCCGTGCGGGCCATGATGACGATAGATACGGGCGATGGTGCGCTGCGTGCTGTTCACCAGGGCGCCCGTGGTTTCGGCCCAACCGCCGCCGGCCAGACGCCCGATCGCGCCAACGACGCGGCGTCCCAATCGGCGATAGAACCAATCGCTGTCGAGATTGATGAGCGGTAGTTCCGGCGGATAAAGACCGGACAACATCAGGGTGGCGAAGGCGAGGGCCGAGAAAAATAGAAGTTGGGTCTGCGTGATGACGTGGGTGGTCGTATAGGGTTCGTAGGCGACCTCCCACGGAAGCAGGCTATACAATACCCATGGATAGGCGCCATTAAAGACGCAGATGAATGCCGCGATACCCATCGCGACCAACATATTGAGCGGCGGCTCGGTGGTTCGAATGCCGGAATCGTGGGCAAAGAAAGCGAAATAGGGGATTTTGATCCCGGCATGGTGGAACACGCCGGCGGAGGCGAACAGAAGTGCCAGGAAAACGATGACATAGCCTTCTTCTGCCGCTGCCGTCATCACCATCGACTTGCTGACAAAGCCGCTAAACAATGGAAACGCAGAGATCGACGCCGCGCCGACGATACAAAAGGTCGCCGTAATCGGCATTGACTTGAACAGGCCGCCAAGGTCCGAGCCATTGATGCGTCCCGTCATATGCAGAACCGCGCCCATGGTCATGAATAGCAGGCCCTTAAACACGACATCGTTGAAGGCATGACTAACTGCGCCATTGAGGGCGAGCTCGGTGCCGATGCCGATGCCGACGACCATGAAGCCAACCTGGTTGATCAAGCTGTAAGCGAGGACCCGGCGCAAATCATTTTCGATCACGGCGAAAAAGATCGGAAACATCGCCATGGCTGTGCCGATATAGATCAGCGGTTCGGCGCCAGGATAGCCGCGGCAAAGCGCATACACTGCGACTTTGGTCGTGAAGGCACTCAAGACGACCGTACCGGTCGGCGTGGCTTCGGGGTAGGCATCGGTGAGCCACGTATGAAGAAACGGCCAGGCACATTTGATGCCGAAGGCGAAAAAGATCAGTTTGGCGCCCAACCCGCCATCCAGGCCCAAATAGTCAAAGGTGGTCGAACCGGTTTCGGCGACATGGGCGATGGCGCCTGCCAATAGGATCACACCTGATATGACCTGAACGATCAGGTAACGCATGCCGGCGCGATTTGCGCGCTCGGTCCCGCGCGCCCAGACCAGAAAGACCGATGAAATTGCCATGATTTCCCAAAACACAAACAGGGAAATCAGATCACCCGAAAAGACGGCACCAAGCGCGCCGCCGGCGTATATGAGAGTCGTGGAATGCTGAAGCGCACCTTTAACATGCCACGCGAACACAATCCCCAAGATCGCCGCGACATGAAACAGCAAGCCAAATAGCATGCTCAGCTTGTCTACGCGGCCCAACACCAAGTCATACACGAAAAGGTTAATCTGCCAGTGGCTGCCGTGATCCAGCTGAACAACGTTTGCCAGGCCGACCAACGCGACGAACAGCGCCCAAACCGGGCGCATGCGGTCGCCGAAAAGCGGCAATGCAAGCGCGCCGACCACAAAAATCAGAAACGGAGGCATCGCGCCGATCATCGCCTAACGCTCCTGGCCAGCGTCGTCGCCATCTTCGTCGTCGCCATAATAGTCATGCGGGCGGCTAACCCACTTGCGCAGCTCCTTGGCAGCGAGGACGAGAAGGACGCAGGCGACGAACCCATAAATGCCGTAGAAACCGAACCAGCCTTCGAATGGCAAGATCGTGTGTTTGTGATAGAACAGATCAAGCAGGAACAGCACCGCGCAAGCAACATAGAACCAGATCAGCAGTTTGCGCACATTGCGCATGTTATCGAGCCAGTGGTTATCTTGATGATTATTGCTGTGGCTTTGGTCCGACATGGCGCCCCCCTATGTCGAAGCGATTTGCGCGAGGAGCTGGTAGAACGGCTCTGGGAAAAGAAACAATAGAAACCCTGCGGCCGCGGTGAAGACGATCGGGATCAGGCAGGCCAATGGGGCTTCCTTGATGCCGCCGTCAAAAGACGTTGGGCCGCGTCCCGGAAAAAAGGCGCGCACAACAATCGGCATGAAATATGCGATGTTGAGGAGTGTCGAGATCATGAACGTGGCAACAAACGCCATTTGACCCGCTTCCATAGCCCCAAGTGTCAAATACCATTTGCTCCACGTCCCGCCGAACGGGGGTAGCCCAATGACGCAAAGGCTGCCCAAGAGGAACGCGGCCATGGTAATCGGCATCGCCCGGCCGATTCCGCGCATATCGGAGATATTCTCTTTATGCGCAGTGATGATGATCGCCCCGGCGCAAAAGAACAAAGTGATCTTGCCAAAGGCATGCATCAGAATATGCATGCCACCACCGACAACGCTGGCGCCGGTCGCAATCGCCGCGCCCAAAACGATGTATGAGAGTTGGCTGACTGTGGAATAGGCGAGGCGAGCCTTAAGGTTGTCCTTGGTCAAGGCGATCAGCGATCCAACCAAGATCGTGAATGCCGCGAGCCACATTAACCACTCGCCCGGATGGTCGGTCTGCATCAAGTCCAAGCCAAAGATGTAGACGACCACCTTCATGACGGAGAACACGCCCGCCTTGACCACTGCGACAGCATGGAGCAAGGCGCTAACCGGCGTCGGCGCAACCATCGCCGCCGGTAGCCACCGATGGAAGGGCATCAAAGCCGCCTTGCCAATGCCGAAAATATAGAGCGCAAACAGGATTCCGATCACCGCTGGGCTGGCGGCATCGGCAAGAATGCCCCCGTCGCGGAAATCGAGTGTTCCGGTAATGCCGTATGTCCACATGATTGCCAGCAATTGGAAGCCGATCGAGGTTCCGATCAATATGCCCAAATAGAGGCGCCCCGACTTCTTGGCCTGCTCGGTGCCGGCGTGGGTCACCAACGGGTAGGTCGACACCGTTAGCAACTCATAGAACAAGAACAGCGTGATCATATTGCCGGCGAATGCGACGCCGACCGCGCTCCCCAGCGCGATGGCAAAGCAGACGTAAAATCGCGTCTGGTTTTGTTCGTGATGGGCGCGCATGTAACCGATTGAATAGATCGAATTTGGGATCCAAAGCAGAGATGCGATTAACGCGAACAGCATGCCCAATGGTTCGACGACGAAGGCGATGTCGAGCCCGGGCAAGATCTCGAACCATGTGACCTCGGGGCGTCCGCCGTCCATGATAACCGGCGCGATTGAGACAACGATCGCGAACAGCGCGCCGGCGGTGACCAATGTCACGGCTTCGCGCACATTCGGTCGCGGGCCGGCCAGCCAAATCAGAAATGCGCCGAACAGCGGGACGAGCGGCGCGATGCCAATGGCTAACGAGGTCGACACTATTCAATCCCCAACAGATGCCGGGCCGCTTGTCCCGCGACACCAGCCGTCACGTCGGTGGCAAGACCGAACACGATACAGGCGCCGGCAAGAACCCAGGTGGCGGCGACCATCGACCACGGTGCTTCGTTCAGTTCGGCGGCGGCGGCATCGTCGTCTTTGACGAAATAGGCCGCTTCAACCAGGCGCCAGACATAGACAACGGCCAGCAAAGACGTGAACAGCACGATGACGGCGATCGGCCATAAGCCTTGTTCCAGTGCCGCCAAGACAAGGTACCACTTGCTGATGAATCCGACGGTTCCCGGCACGCCGATCAGGCTCAAGCCGGCGACCACGATGGCTGCCATGGTCAACGGCATGCGTTTGCCCAAGCCAGCCAAATCATGGATGGTCGCGCTGCCAATACGAAAAACGACGCAGCCCAGTGCCATAAACAACGCGCCCTTCATCAGCGCGTGATTAAAAAGATGGACGATGCCGCCGGTCACGCCGAGCGTACTGGCGAAACTGATACCGAGGACGATGTAGCCAATCTGTGCCACGCTGGAATAGGCCAGCATGCGTTTGATGTTTGGTTGGAATATGGCCACCAATGAGCCGGTTATGGCAGCCACCAGGGCTAGCACCATGAGTATGTCGCCGGCCGGCAGCACGTCGAACCCGAAATCGACGCCGAACACGGTAAAGATGAAGCGCAACAAGAGATAGACACCGACCTTCGTCGCCGTCGCGGCGAGTAAGGCTGATACCATCGATGGTGCATAGGTGTAGGCGTTGGGCAACCAGAGGTGCAGCGGGAATAGCGCCAGCTTTAGGCTGAGACCAACCACCAGAAATGCGAACGCGGCCACCGTGACCCGACTGTCGTACAAGTCGGTAAGGCGGGTGCTGATATCCGCCATGTTCAATGTGCCCGTGACCATGTAAAGCAGGCCAACGCCGATCACAAAGAATGTCGCCCCAATCGTGCCCAAGACCAAATACTGAAAACTTGCATAAAGCGCGCGGCGGTCGCGTCCGAGGCTAATTAACACATAGCCGGACAACGACGAGATCTCCATGAACACGAAGGCGTTAAAGGCATCGCCGGTGATCGTCATGCCAAGCAAGCCGGCCAAGGTCAGCAGATAGGCCGCATAGAACAGTCGGTGGCGTTCAGCTGGAATCTCGTGACTGACGCTGGCATGTGCGAACGGCATGACCACCGATGCAATGCCCGCGACAATTACTAGGACGAACGCGGACAACTCATCGACGCAATATTCGATGCCCCACGGTGCTGCCCAACCACCCAGCATATAACTGATCGTGCCTTGATCGAGTACTTTGATAAGCAAGGCAACCGCCATCGCAAGGGCAGCCCACGTCAAAAGCAAGCTCAGAATCCACGCCCGGCTGCCACGCCCAAACAGCGTACACAAGGGCGCCCCGATGAGTGGCACCACGACCTGTAGCGCGGGCAGGTTCGCGGCGATCATGGCTTGTTCTCCTCGGCCAGCTCGATCTGCTGGATCTCGTCTTCTTCAATCGTGCCGTAGGATTCCTTGATGCGCACAACCAAGGCCAAACCGAGGGCGAGCGTGGCGACGCCCACCACGATGGCCGTGAGTATCAATACGTGAGGTAGGGGATTTGAGAACGGCGCGGAGCCGTCATAGTGGATGGGGGCCGTGCCACCCATGATCTTGCCCATGGAGATATAGAGTAAGAATACGGCCGTTTGAAAAATGTTCAGCCCGATCAGTTTCTTGAGCAGATTGCCGCGGTCGATGACGACATAAAAGCCGATCATCATCAAAATGATGACGACCACATAGTTATAGCTGCCTAGGAACACCATGATCGCCGACTCAGCTGTTGTCTTCGGCCTGCGCGCGGCCAGCGAAGGCATAGAAGACGGTCAGCATGACGGCAGCGACCGTAATGCCGACCCCCAATTCGACCAGAACGATCCCGTAATGATGGCCGTGCTTTGGGTCGTGAGCCAGCACCGCATATTCCAGAAACGCGCCGTCCAGCAACATTGTTGCGACGCCAACGCCGGAATAGAGCAAGACGCCCAGCGCAACAAAGGCCAACGCGACGCGTTCCGGAACGACCCGGCGCAACGTGCCAAGGCCAAAAACGATGCCGTACAGAATAAGACCGGCGGTAAAAATGACGCCTGCCTGAAACCCACCACCCGGACCATAGTCGCCATGCATTTGGACGTAGAGCCCAAAAAGCATGATGAAAGGAATCAGCAGTTTGGCGATGACGCGTAGGACGAGATGGTCGGTCATCGAGGCTCCTCGTAGCGTCGCCGTCGAAACCGTCCGACCAGCAGTAGCACCCCGACGCCTGCGGTAAAAATAACGAAGGTCTCGCCGAGCGTATCGTATCCGCGATAGTCAGCCAGCACGGAGGTCACCACATTCGGAATGCCAATGGCGACAGGCGTTTCTTCGATATAGCGGGGCGCGACATGTTGATGGATAGGCGCTGACGGGTCACCGAACGCGGGCATGTCAGCGACCGCATAAAGCAGTAGCGCGCCGGTTACGAAGACCACAGCCAACGGCAGAATGGGCCTATGTGCGGGAATTTTTTCGTTTGCCGTGGTCAATGCCAAAGCGGCCAGGGCCAGCACGGTCGTGATTCCGGCGCCCACGGCCGCTTCCGTGAAAGCCACGTCCACGGCATCCATAACCGTAAACAGACTCGCCATGAGAAAGCTGTAGATGCCCGACAGCATGACCACGGCGAACATATTGCGCAAACGGACGATCGTTAGCGCCGTGACGACGAGCAAAAACAGCAAAACGATGTCAATTAGACCTTCGATGGCTCCAGTTCCGCTTTGCTTCGGCCTTTTCTCTTGGCCTTGTTGTTGGCTTTTTTCTCGCCTTGCGGCGCGGTTTCCACGGCACGTGACTCCGACGGCGCGCGGTCATCGCGGCGGTCACGCTTGGTCCACGGCACAAGCCCACTCAGCAACGCCGCATGGGCAACGGCGTGGCTGGATGTAGGACTGGTGAACAAGAGGAAAAATAGGATCAGCGCAAGCTTGGCCAAGTTTAGCGACCAACCGGCCTCAATCATCATACCGGCCAAGACCAGCCCAGCACCCATCGTATCCGTAATCCCGGCAGCATGGCCGCGGGTGAAGAAATCCGGCATGCGTAGCACACCAATGCCGCCGACCAGCAAGAAAAAAGAACCGCTTAGCAAACAAGCCCAAGCGATGATTTCAAGAGCCAACGTCATGACCGCTCCCCGGCCCCAGCGATCGGGTCGCCGTCATGGAAGCTGCCAAATTTAATAAACCGCAACGCCGCGATGACGCCGATGAAATTGATCAAGGCGTAGACCAGCGCCAAATCAAGAAAGTCCGGGCGACCCGCAACAAATCCAATAACAGCGATAAGCAAGACAGTCTTGGTGCCAAACATGTTCACTGCCAGGATGCGATCGAACACGGTCGGCCCCACGACGGCGCGCGCAATAGCCAGCCCCATCGTGACCAGAATCGCGATGGCGACGACGACAAATTTGATGGTGCCCGGATCGGGACTCATTGCGTTCCCTCAAGACGCGCGACGCGTCGGTCCATATCTCCGTCTTGCAAGGCTGCAGCACCTTCTGCCGTTAACGCGTGCACTTGGATCCGACCGCCTTCTAGGTCGGTCGAAATTGTCCCGGGTGTCAAAGTGATGGAATTGGCGTAGATAACGCGGCCGAGATCCGTTCGTTGGCTGGACTTCAGGTCGAACAGGCGCGGATCAATCGGCATCTCGCGACTGAGAATGCGTCGAGTCACATCGATGTTGGCTTTGACGATCTCCACCAGCAGCCACAACCAATAAAGTGGCAATCGCCAAGATAGGTGCAGAGGGTGGCTCTCATGATCGATCACCTCCATCCGATGGGCGATGTAAATCACCAAGGCGCACGAGGCTGCGCCCAGACTGAGCAACAAACCATCATAATGGCCCGACAGAAGTAGCCAAACGATCGCAAGTACGAAAAAAAGGGAAACGTTATGACCCAAACCCGCCTCACATCCCGCCGGACATATTTCTGTCGTCGTGTCCGACCCGCTGCGTCAGATTCCACGTTTGCGGGGGTGCCCCGTTCTGTTTAACAACGCAACAAGCCCCGTCTTACCGCACAAATAGTTAATCAATCACTTCCGCAGCTGGCAATTGGGCCGTCGCCACACCGTGTTGCCAGCATTGTTCGTACGCTGTGATGTTCGCGCGATGCCGTGGCAAGCATGCGTCAATTGGTCGACTGCCGCGCCGTATCCGACAATGGTCCATCGGGCGTCGCCAGAACAAGTGAGAAATACTCATTGTCGGGCGCGAAGTGATCGTGAACCAAGAACCCACTTTCCTGCAAGAGTGCGTCTAGCGTTTCGTTTGTGAACTTTCGGCTAATTTCCGTACACAAAGATTCATGCTGATTGAACTCGATCGCTTTGTCGAGCGTGCCGATTTCGACTTGTTGTTGCGATTGGGCAACAAGATGCATTTCGATGCGTTCCTTGGCAGGTTCGTAGTATGCCTGATGCGCGAATTGATCGAGATCGAAATTGGCATCCAGCACGCGATTCAATATCCGCAATACATTAAGGTTGAAGTCTGCGGTGAGCCCCAGACTGTCATTGTAGGCGGCGTTCAAAACCGCTTCGTTTTTGACCCGATCGGCGCCGAGCAGAAGCCAGTCATTGCCTGTCATAGAGTCACGCAAGTCCCGCAACAGGGCGACAGCCTCATCATGTTCGAAATTGCCTATGGTACTCCCCAGAAACACGAACATTCGCGGCGGCGCATGGCGGGGAATGTTTGCGAACCCGGCCTCGTAATCGCCGTGTAGCAATCGCACATCCAGCCACTGATATGTTGCATCAAGCCGTTCGCCGGCCGCCAATAACGCATCTTCTGAAATGTCGAAAGCCGTATAACTTGGCCTTACGTCGCTCTGTTCGCAAGCGTCAAGCAGTCGATGCGTCTTGCGCGACATGCCACTGCCGATTTCCAATATGTCGGTTGGTCGAACGCGCGCCAGGATGGCCGGGGCGCTCTCCTTCAACAGCGCATTTTCTGTACGCGTTGGGTAATATTCCGGTGTTTCGCAAATCAGGTCGAACAATGTCGACCCGCGTTCGTCATACAAGTATTTTGCCGGCAGCCATCTTGGCCGTTGCATGAGGCCACGTTTCACGTCTTCCTCTAGCGTGCGCACGCGGCGTGCAGGGCGGATGAATTCGACAGCCGGTGATGTATTTACCGCCAGTCCGTTGATCGACGAAATTGCCATATGGTCTCCGTTGTGTAGACTGCGCGGCGATGCGGCGCGTCGAAATCTCCTGCGCGCCGCCTGGTAAAGGGCGCGCCAAGGCTAACATTTGATTTCGTACGGACAAGCCCTAATCTGCCGAGTGCGGATTCCAAACGGTTGGAACCGGCGGTGAATCGCCATGTGTAGGCACGCCGGTTATGTAGGCCCACCTTTGCAATTGGCGAGATTTCTCGACGATCCGGACCATAGTTTGGTTTCGCAAGCGTATCGACCACGCGAAATGCTGACGGCGACTTTGAACGCCGACGGCTTTGGTGTTGGCTGGTACCTGGAAGACGGCGTACCGGGCATCTATACAAATCCAATGCCGATATGGTCGGACCAGAACTTAATGCATTTGGGATCAGCATTGGTCAGTCAAACATGGATCGGCAATGTTCGCAGCGCGACCCCCGGTCAGGCTGTCAACCAGGCCAATACGCATCCGTTCACCGGTGACGGATTGATTTTTTCGCACAACGGATTCATCACGGATTTCTTGGTGACGACGCGTCACAAATTGCGCCGCTTGCTGCGCCCGGAGATCGAGGCAAGTATTCAGGGGTCCACTGATTCAGAGCACATATTCGCTGGGATTCGACAAGCTGTTGACGCCGCTGACGGCAATATTGTCGTCGCTCTTCGGGCTTTTTTCGATTCGCTCAGCGAGCTACTGGGCGGGACCAGTTCGCTGCTCAATGTTCTTATCGCTGATGGCCAAAGCATCTATGCAACGCGCCATGCAATTGGTCATGAGTCGCCGACCCTGTATGTCGGTACCGACACGGCGCTGTTTCCAGGCGGAACCCTGATTGCTTCAGAACGCCTGACCGAGAATGGGGACTGGGAGGTCGTGCCTGAACACCATATCGTTGTCGCGAGTCCCGGCGGGGAGGCGGCTATGGAACCTCTATGACGACATCATCCGCATCGACGGTTACACGACTCAACAATATCCAGGCGACATTGTTGAACATTGTGCGGTCGGCGGGCCCAGAAGACTATGCACGACAGTTTCATGATGCCTTGAGCCCACTTGGTTGGCATCTACTGCATTGCATGTTTATTGAATGCCTTTGGTTGCGCGAGGTGTTTGGCGATGATGACGCGATCACCGCGTCGCTGCGCCAACAGTGCTTGCCGCAACTTGCATACAAACCATCGCGGGGCGCCCAACTTCCGCCCTTTGAGGCGTTGCTTGATTCGGTCGCGCGCATGATGGATGAGAATGGCGCGCTACTCGCCGCGTTGACCGATAAGCGCGTGCAAAAGGGTCAGTTTGATAGCTGGGAAATCGGCCGATTCTTGGTTGGGCATAATGCGCAACATGTTGAGACAATGCGCATGGTCCAGACCGAAATGAACTTGCGACGGTGGGAGTCGATCAAAACGTCAATAGGCCCTCACGCGCTGTTGCGGGCCACGAACGAAACATCGGAAACGTCTCGCGTGCCAGGTGGCCGCTATCGTATTGGGGCCGGCGGTGATACGACCGAAACTGCATTTATCTACGACAACGAAAGACCGGCAACCATTGTCAAAGTCGCGTCCTTTGAGATCGCCGCCAAGCCGGTCAAGAATGGTGCGTATCTGAGCTTCATGGAGGAAGGTGGCTACGACACGGCGCGCTGGTGGTCGGCTAGCGGCTGGGCGTGGCGTCAGCGAGAATCCGCGGTGGCGCCTCATCATTGGCGGCGTTCGTCGGCGGGCGGCTGGGTTGGCGTCAATGCTAACGGCTGTCATAGCTTGGATGCGGGATCACCTGTTTGGGGACTGAGCCGCCACGAGGCGGAAGCCTACGCCCGTTGGGCTGGTGGCCGTTTGCCCCATGAATATGAGTGGGAAATCGCAGCCACGGAGGGGGTCGTCGAGGACGTCGGCCAAGTCTGGGAGTGGTGCGAGAACGTGCTGCATCCCTATCCGGGTTTTTTTGCCTTTCCCTATCGTGAATATTCGGTGCCGTGGTTTGATGGTTGCCACTTTGTCTTGCGTGGCGGTAGTCGATTCGGGATCGGCGGGTACAATCAGAACTCGTTTCGCAATTACTATGCAGCGTCATGCCGGCATATGTTCGCCGGGGTCAGGCTGGTTGCATAGTGCTGGCGTTTTATATCTGGTCTGGTTGCCAGCGAACTGCTTTTCGAAGGAGTGCATCGACGAGCGCATAGAGGGCAACCGCCATGACTGCCAGGACAAATAGGGCGGCAAACATCAAGTCGGTCTGCATGCGGCCGTTGGCGTGGAGCATGAGATAGCCGAGGCCCGCACTGGATCCGACCCATTCGCCGACGATCGCACCGATCGGCGCAACCGCGGTTGCGACACGAACGCCCGACGACAAACCCGGCAAAGCCGCAGGAATGCGGATACGCCACAGCGTGGCAAGGGGACCTGCGTTCATGGTCTTGGCCAATTCCAACCAGCGCGGATCCGTGCGACGCAGACCATCATAAAAATTAGCCGTGACCGGGAAGAAAATGATCAGCGTGGCCATCGCCACTTTTGATCCCATGCCGTACCCAAGCCAAAGAACCAGAACCGGCGCAATTGCGAAGACGGGGATAGCTTGGGATGCGACCAGCACGGGCATGAGCCATGATTGCATGGCACGTGATTGTGCCAATATCAGGGCACTGGCAACACCGAGCAGCGTGCCCAAGCATAGGCCAAGCAAGATTTCTATCAGAGTGACGGTGGCATTCGCGAGAATACTTTGTGCATGGTCGTGCAAAGCCAGCAGCACCCGTCCGGGCCCCGGCAAAATATATGTCGCGGGATTCGTTATCCATACAATGAGTTGCCACAAAAACAGCAATCCCGTCGCGATGATTGTCGCGTGAACAAGGCGTTTGTTAATTTTCACTGTGCTACGTTTAACCTATGTCTCTCGCCCGAAACTCAATTGGCGGATGAGTTCCCGATAGAGGTTCATAAGCTGTGGTCGCGTCAAATCGCGTGGTGCGTGACCCGGTATCGCTGTCGCGGGACTGACGACTGCCGGCGCGCCATACATGACATGGACAATATCGCCGACTCGAAGGGCTTCAAATGGGTCATGTGTAACCAGCAGCACCGTTTTGTCCCGAAATAAGGAAACCGCCAGCTCCTGGAGTTTTGTGCGTGTGATCGCATCGATGGATGAAAACGGCTCATCCATAAGAACGATGGGCCGCCCTTCCATCAGGGTCCGTGCGAGCGCCACGCGCTGACGCATGCCGCCAGACATTGTGGCCGGCATGCGATCGATGTCGTCTGCGAGCCCAACGTCGGACAAGAGCTTTCGGGCTCGCTCTGGTTCTGGTGTCTCGCCGCGGAGTCGGGAACCGAGCATGACATTGCCCAGGCCGTCGAGCCACGGCAACAGAAGATCGGATTGCGCCATATAGGCGGCCCGACCGGCCACAGGAAGCCCATCATCGCATGAGACCGCGCCCTGACTGCCCTTTTCAAGATCCGCAATGACACGAAGCAGAGTCGATTTGCCGACGCCCGATGGCCCCAGCAGACATGTCGTCTTCCCGCCCTGCAAGGTGAAAGATAGGTTGTCGAACAAAATCGCACCATCGAAAACGACATGTGCATTTTCGACAATGACGCTTGGCGAATACCCGTGCGGAGGTTGCACGATCGGACCATGTCGTGGCGGCATAACGCCCTGGTGTATGCGTGTGGCGCTGGTCGTCACGACGCTTCAGCCGTTACCCCCAAAATCTCGGCGACCCGACGACCGTGCCAGCCAGCTTCCCTTTTACGCCAATAAAGATCGCGCATTTTCGTGCTCAAAGCGCCGGGGGCTCGATTTGATAGGGATCGGTTGTCGACCCGGCGAATGGGGATGACGCCGCCGGCGGTCGAGCTGACAAATGCCTCGTCCGCGTTGCGCAGGTCGTCCGCGTGGTAGGCTCCCGGGGCCACGCGGATGCCAATTTCTTCGGCCAATTCAATCACAGAACGCCGGGTAATGCCGTGAAGGATATTCCGATCGGGCGTGCACAGGACGCCGTCGGAAACGAAGAATAGATTGAATCCGGGACCTTCGGCGAGTGTTCCGTCTTGTGTGCACAAGACGGTCGTGTCGGCGCCCACCGCCCGCGACTCGAAAAGGCCGCGAGTGAGGTCGCCCCAATGATAATTCTTGAAGCGTTGATCGACGGACGGATCGGGAATTCGCGGCGTCGCGGCGATCGCCAAATCGATGCCACGTTGGCAAATCTCGGGATCCAAAATCCATACATAGGGAACGGCGTAGGCGATGAATGTTGGTGTGGTCGCGGCAATATCGCGACGGGTCGGGTCGCGGAAACGCCCGCGCGTGACGACCATGGCAACATAGGCATCGTCAAGTTCGCTTCGGTGCACGCATTCGGCCACGATGCGCGCGATTTGATCGTCATCGTAGGGGCAGGGCAAGTGAACCCCCTCGCACGACGCCCGAAATCGCGCGATGTGATCGGGCAGCCTAAAAAACAGGCCTTTCCAAACAGATGTCACGTCATAAACGGCATCGCTGCGCGTGAAACCAAGGTCGAAAACCGATATTGTGGCATGCTCGGGCGGCTGAAACTCACCGTTCACAAATGCCATGCCTTTGTTCACGTCGGGCCTCCTTTTTTCGTCTTGCGATGATCTCGGGATCATCTTAGCGCAGTTCATTCCTGGAATTCTGCATGTTCCTGCGGTGTTCACGACGCCGTGCGCGCTGGCCCATGCGTAGCAGCTCCGCGGTGCCGCTCTACCTCAGGGGTCCGGTTGGCCACGTGGTCCGCCGACCATGGTTCGACACGCTGTTGCTTAAGCTGATTTGTCACACCTATTTCCCATTGTCCCGCGCCTGGGCCGCAGCCTGCGCGGCCGAGGGTCATATGGATCGGTTTTGTCGGGCATTGCCAGGGACTGCACGGCATCGCCGGTGTTTGAGGGCGTCATTGCGACGGGTTGAAAGCCACCGGCACGAGTATGAACGGGCCCTTGCAGATTGGCGCGCAGCATTTTTCGATGACGATATGTCTGATGGAGCGCTTGGCACAATTGAGCGGCGACGCCACACCGCGGCTCATGCGTTCATGGCCACCCGTCGGATGTTCGTCCCATGGCTCCGACATTTGCCGGCGATTCGCTGGAACGTTGCGTCGCCAGAGTCGGTCGCCGCGAAACATGGCGCCCGGCTTGATGGCTGGGCGACAGCGTTTCCCCCTGTCTTGAATCACAGAGTTGAGCAATCACGGGCGTTTGCGGGACACGGTTGGCGAACCAGCTGGCTGCGGTTTCGCGCGCCGGTCAGCGGCGATCATGTCAATGCCCGGGTTATGGAGCCGTTGAAAGCCTGTCGGGGCACGCTGATTCAGTTGCATGGCATCGCCATTGAACAAGAAATGTGGTGTGGGCTGGTTGGTACGAGTGAACAGGCGATCAGGCGAAAGCTGCGTGTCATCACGCCCGAGGGGCCTTGGCATGGCACACGTAGCCTGGCGGGTTGGTTTGGTGGCGAGCCCGTATTGGGGCTTGGGCCGATGGGAATGCTTGATTTTCTGCAAACCTGGGTGGCTGAAGTCGGTGTGTTGATAAACTGGGCGCGACGTCAGGGGGGACCGGTAGCCGTAAGCGGGATTAGCCTCGGCGCGTTGACCGCGCAGATCGTTGCTGGGGCGAGCATGAATTGGCCGCCTGAGCTCCGGCCGGACGGCGTGATGGTGGTCGCGACGACCGGCGATACCTTGGCGCTGATGCACAACAGCCGTCTGTTGCGCGCGGTGGGATATTTCGAGGCGGTGTCGCGCGCCGGATGGCACGATGATTCGCTGGCAAAATGGCAAAGCCTGTTGCAGCCATCGTCCGACTTCGTCTATGCGCCGGAGCAGGTCGTGATGGTTCTCGGCACGCGAGACGAGGTGACGCCATACCTCGGCGGCGCGAGGTTGGCGCGACGCTGGGGCGTTGGCGCAGAGAACCTTTTCGAACGCCGGCAGGGGCATTTCGGCGCGTCGCTCGGCTTGTTGACCGAAGTTGAACCATTGGAACGATTTTGGCGCATCCTGGGCGTCTAATCCGGCTCCGTCGGGGCGGGGCGCCGATGGCCAGCTTAGTTGGCTGATACCGTGTGCGCGCAGCGGACGGCGGAATTTCCCCTGCCGACCCACCGGGCTTAACGCCAGCTCGGCCCAATGCGGCGCAAACTTAAGTACGCTAGCAGTCTATCAGTTTTGGCTGTCTTGAGTTGATATTGGTGGTGTTACATCGCGTTCATGCGGCCTTGAGGCTTCGCAAACACTTATCAATTGTAGGCGAGAGCGACCAGCATCCATCCGGTTTTGATGTTTTCGAGGCTCCTGCGGTGGAAACGGGTAAAATCGATAACCAATTTGATAATACCGACGATAAGTTCGACGGAGCAATTTCGTTCTCGATGTTATTCCTTAGCCTGTAAAGTGGTGGCGGATAACCATGGCGTGGTTCGCGAGACCGCCGCGGGTGGACTGGCTCGGCCGAAGAGCAACTCCGGGCGCCGACCGGGTTAGCGCCGGATGAAACGAATCGTGATCATGGAGGACGAGCCTTCGATAAGGCGATTCATGACGACGGCCCTCACTCATGAGGGTTATCAAATCTCCGAAGCTGGGGATGGGCGCGACGGTTTGGACCTCATTTCCAACCATCGCCCGGAACTGGTCCTTGTCGACTTGATGATGCCGCATATGGGTGGCGACGCCGTTGTGGCAACGATGCGCTCGCATCGCGCGACACGACTGACCCCGATCATCGTTATTACCGCGCGCGATGACAGGGCGACACAACGTCGTCTGATGGAGATGGGGGCTGACGATTTCATCAGCAAACCCGTGACGGTCGAAGAGCTCATTGGCGCGGTGTCGGCGCAGCTCCGCAAGGCGCGTTGGCAGGTCGAGGATCGGCGTCAAGGACGACGTGGCGTTGAATACACTTTCGGCGAATGGCGGTTCAATACCGTTGTGCGCCGGCTCACGGCACCGTCCGGCCAGCAGCACATTCTGCCCTTCTTTGAAGCGGAACTATTGAGAGCTTTGATCGAGCATCGCGGCGAGGTGATGAGCCGTGACGCACTATTCAGACGTATTGGGCGAACGCCGTCGTCGCCCTTTGACCGTCGCATCGATCTGCTTATTAGCCGAATTCGACATCGGTTCGATGCCGAACCGAATCACCCGAAGATGCTAAAGACGGTGCGGGGCGCGGGCTATGTCTTCGATTTTGAGGTCACTTTGTTGCGTGATTGACGCTTTAGCCAACTGCATCATCCTAGCGAAGAGCGCGATCCGTGTCTTTGGTACTTGCGACCCCGAATAATGATCGAACGCTCCGCGCCGGAACTCATTCCTCGTCCAGCAACATTTTGACGTAACGACCTGCCGCAATCACGCTAATATCCGAAATATTCATTTGTTTTCAAGTAGATAAAACTTACCAAGTCATTCCCAAAGAGATAACTTGGTTTTCTTTGAAAACCACTTAGGTATCCAAATACAACAATCGTGAAATTTGTATCATATTCGAAACAATATCAAAACAAATTGGCTACATTCTTTCGATTGGCAAATTTGCTTAAATTTTCAATAGTTTTAAGTTGTTGCCTGGCGTCGACAGCAAGTCAGCGCACAGGAAAGGCGGGGAACGATTGAACAAATAACACTCGACCCCAGAAAAAAAGGAATGATGCGAAATGAAATCACTGGTGGTATTGGGCAGTATCTTGGCAGTCGGGCTTGGCGTGGCTGCATCAGCCCAAGCTGGCGGCGGCGGTGCTGGTGTTGGCAAGGAATATATTTGTCACTTTCCAGGTCATGCTATCGAACTCAACGGCCGGATTGTTCGTGACTTCCGAGTCAGTGGGCCGAACGATGCAAGGTGCGAAGCCAAAGGTGGCCGCGTGATACATGTTGGTTGCCCTGCAAAGAAGGGCCACATTGGTATGCGTTACTGCCCCAAGCCAAATGCCTAATACATTCAGCGTCAATTAAACGTTGGAAGGCGGATCCCTGCGTCACGAAAGTGGCGCAGGATTTGGTGCGTTAGAGACAGCTTTACGAAGCCCCCGCCTGTGGTCTTGGCAAAGACGCTCACACGCGCGTCGAACATATATTCACTCGTGTATTGAGGGAAAAGTTGTGCTCCGTAACAATTGGCTTGTGCTAGCGCCATTTGTCGCTGTAGGCGTCAATGCTTGGGGCGCTGACGCTTTTGCCAAACATTCACATAGCAACGGCGGTGATGTTCAACGTTCGGCCGACAGACCGTATTCGGAAGATTCGTCGGGCGACAAGCGGGCGCAACGAATCAAAACGAAGTCCGAAGCGCGCCATCAAAATAAATCGCGCAGCAATGCAGATGAGGTTGCGCATGCCAAATTTGCGCTCGTGCCTAACCGCTACGCCGCCAATCGACATCATTTCCCGAGGGCCTGCACGGCTGAAACGCAGACCGATGTCCGATCTCTTCGGCCTAATCTTGAATCTCCATTGTACGTAGTCGAACCGCTGCCGCATAAAGCGGAACCTCGAACAATTGATCCCTTGATGCAGGTGACAGGTTCAGCGGGCGCGCACAGTTTTGGTGTCAGTAAGACCCGAGAAAATAGAAATCGCCCTTTCGGTCACCAACGGCCGGATGGCGGTTACGCCGACGAACAGCTTTTTACAACGGCGGACGGCCACGTCAATGTCATGCTCACAGGTTTCGAAACGATCGAGCCCGAGCAACAGCCTCAGCAATCAATCTCGTTGTACAACCATCCCGTTGCGTCACGGCCCAATCCCTTGGCCGCCGAAGGCCGCGAGCGAAACGCCCGCATGGGCTTGGAGAACTTTAGATTGGGGGCCGCGAATGTCACGGTTTCGGGCCAATATTTTGAATTTGCAACACCCGAGACTGAGCATTTGACCGGGTTTGCATTTACTGATGGCCGTCTTGCCGAAGAAAATCAGGTTGCACGTGTGGAGACACAAATTGGTCTGATGAACGACCGGCTGCGTTACCAGGGCGGTATGGCACGCTCCAAATATTACGGCCCCGGTCTCCCTACATATGACGATGGTGGCAACTTTGCCGATAGCGTCACAAGTTCGGCGCGTGTTGACGGTGCAGCGGAGTCATCCCTTGCGAAGGGGAATGAGTGGTGGCATCGGATTGACGCCGACTTGTTTGTCGCAGCGGACGTCACACTCTCGACGTATGGCGAATTGAGCCAGGTTGATCCCCTGTTCTATACGGTCGAATTTGATCACGCCGGCGAGCGACCTGTCGGCCGACAGCAAGAAGTCGGGGTCGATATCGACGTCGGATCGCTATCGACCTCACTATGGCGACGTGAGCTCGAGTCCGTTGACATGAACGATCAGGAATATGGCGCCCGCTTCGACGGTGGTCTGGCTGCGGTCCAGGTTATGCAGAGTCGTGTCGTTAACTTAGCCAGTCCATTTGGTCTTGAAGATGATTTGACATTTTGGGGAGATATCGGATTCGATGATGACTGGGCATATCTCGGCTCGACGGGACCACGCTGGGATTCTCGCGAAGAAACGGTCGAGGGTGAGATTGAATTGAGGACGGGCGAGGTCTTCAGCCTTGGTCAGATTGGCGGTGGCGCGGATTCGATTGGCGTCCTATTGCCTTATTCAGTCACGCTGCGGGGCAGTCGAACACGTATTGCTTATCCCGATGAGTACGATGGCACGACGGACCCGGAGGACGTGAGAAAAGGTTTCGAACTTGAACTATTCTGGCAGTCGGATATTAGCAGTACGATCATAACATATGCACAATTTCGGACAGACAGCCGGCAACTATGGATGGAGTCGGCTGATTTTGTCGAGCGAACAATCGACATCAGTCAAGATTTTTATTTCGACAAGTGGGAGTTATCGGCTTATCTGTCGCTTGGTCGTTCAAATGGCTTGGAGATCGATAATCGGTCCGTCGATTTAATGATCAGCAGTGGCGCATCGTTCTCTTACCAACCGGATGCCTGGCCGAAATTAACCTTGAATTTGGATCTGGATCGCTATGATTCCCAATATTTGGACTATGGCGAGTCGTTCCGAAATGACGGCTGGGCTGCCGGCCTGGAACTCGATTTTTCAAGTTTTTTGGCAACCAGCGATAGATCCGGATCGGGGCTGCTCAAGCTTGGCTATCGGACCGAGGGGACCCACGATCGTGACACCTATCTGGGCTCAGACACGCATACTCGCCACGGCTTCTATATTCTCGGCGGCTACAGTTTTTGATCATGCCTCGTGCGTCTTATCGACGGCGAGGATTTGGTGACGGATTGAGTGAGAGCCGAACGTGGGAAGGTGACATTATCCGGAACTACCGGGTTTGCCCGTGGCTGCGGGCTGATTTCTGGCAATGGTGTCGGAGCTCTCAACTGCAGGGCTGACGACGATTCTTGTGCTTCTCCTGCCGGATCGACACATCCGAGCGCGATGGAGCATCGCGAAGGTGGGTGAATTCCGGGCTAGCTACCCACCGACATGCCAAACAGCGCTTGGGTGCGGGACAGGACCAGCAGCAGAATGGCCGCCGCGGAGACGATCACGACGGCAAATATGGCGACCTGAGTTATCGAGTTTTGATTTTTTGCGGCTTTTTGTGGGCGCGCATGGAGGGGCGCGTCCTTTTTTGCCGAGGATTTTACCGGCGTGTGCGGCTTTGACTTGTGTCGGGGCGCTGGCTCGCTTGCCATCGGCTTGCTGGTGTCGAAGACCACCACTTCGCTCGAGGTATTTTCGACCTCGTTGTAGGTTTCGCAGATCAGTTTAACGGCCTGAATGTGTGGCTCACGATTGAGGTGCTTGGCATCCTCAAGCGCTTTTTCCTTATCGCTTCCGGGATAGACACGCTCAATATTCCATCGATTTTTGACCTGAGCGTGCAGCTCATAGCTGATTTTCATGATCGAGTTTTCGGCCCACACATTGGAAGCTTGAAATCAACGGTCCCGTACGCGCCGCCGGCCCGCGGAAAACCTCGTTTGTGTTGGGAATCTAGGTGTGGTCCGGCTCAAGTCGAGTCTGAACGCCCCGCCCAACCGGCCAACGCCGTGAAGTCTTCACTTCACCGATAGGATTGCTGATACCGGACGACAATTGTCTGTGAAGTTTGCGAATATTTTGCAAGTATTTGCGCCAACTCCCGAACTGTTCGAATCCAAGTTCTTGCGATGAGATGCGTGCAAAATTCGTCGGTTTCACGGCACCTCCGATAGCGGTTTTGGTATGGTCGGTAGGATAGCAAAAAATAGCTTGCACAACTCGGACAAATCTGCTAAGTTAGCTTTGTAATCGTGGAAGGGTTTGCCTAGCTCAATTTCGGGCTGGGCATTTTTGTGCGCGGTGCAAACCACGATCAGACGGCACAGAATGTCGTTATTATGTAGTATCATAATAGATCGCAAAACATGTAGCTGTTTGGTTCGAGCCACCTGCTATGGTGGCCTCTGGGTCATTTTGCCCTCGATACCGGATGCCCTGGTGATCTAACCAGCAATCGGGGCGGCCAATTCTTGATCAACCAGTTCGTCTGGCGCAGTTGCGGATGCGCAATCCGCAAAGATATGGTCATGACCACAAACCAAGAATCGCGGCACGCGGCGGTGCGGGCGTTGACCGGCACGGCGCGCAGCTACAATGAAGACTGGCACGCGCTGTTCGACCAGTGGGGTATCGCCACCGGCCATTTCAATGAGCGCATGTTGGCCTGGCTCAACGCCGTGCTGGGCACCGACCACGCCAACATCAATGACGCGGCGACCGCGTTCGCCGTCGGCCAAGGTGTCGATAGCTGGCACGACGTGCGCGCCCTCGACATCTTCGATTACTACATCGACAGCGTGTCGGGCAGCGATGCCAATGACGGCCTGACCATGGCGACCGCCAAGCAAACCCTGGCCGGCTTCGACGCGCTCGGGGTCAAAGACAACAACGGCATCCGGGTCGGTTTCGCGCGCGGTTCAAGCTGGCGCGAGCAATTGCAGGTCAACGGCGGCAGCAACCAGGTGTGGGGTGCCTATGGCAGCGGCGCGCGACCGCTGATCAACGCCTTTGATGTGCTGGCCAACGCCTCGTTCAGCAAGACCGGTGGCCGCACTTATGTGTACGAGATCTCGATCAGCCATCCGGTTGGATCGGTCGGCATCGATTGGATCAACTGCCTGGAAGACACCATACCGCTGGTTCATGTCGCCGACGTCGCCACCTGCGACACGACCCCGGGCAGCTATCACGTGGCGAGCATTACCACCTCGCCGACCACGCTTTATGTGCACGCGTCGGATTCCAGCGACGTCACCGTCAACGGCAAGACCTATGAGCACACGCGCCGCGACTGGTGTTTCCGCAAGATTGCGGTCGGCAGTTGCGGCTTTCACGGCCTCCATTGCCGCGGCGGCTTCAACGGCGAGGGCAATCTGGTGCTGCCGGCGACGGTGGCCTCGAACCTGTTGCTCGATTTCGGCGGCCGCCACCACATGCAAATCGAAGATGGCGTGGTCCGCGACAGCATATTCAACGACCATTATTTCGGCCGCCAATCGGGCGGCACCTTGGTGGCCTTCCAGGATGACGCCAGCGGCAAGAGCGCACGTTTCGAAAACCTGACGTTCCGCAACGACAACAGCGGCCGCAACATGGACGACAATATTTTCTGCACGGCCATGTTCGCGCATCGTGGCGGCGGTGGCGACTATGCCCGCCTGGACATCATCAATTGCGATGTCGAACGCCACACCAACGGCGTCTCGGGCGACCAGATCGGCGCGGTCAACATCATCGGCTGTCGGTTCGCCGACAACGACCTGGTGCCGGTCAACGCACAAGCGCCGATCGTCAATGTCGACGACACGGCGATCCACGTGCCGCCGCACAACGAACCGAGCCGGGCGATCAATCTGCGCACCGGCATCGCCGCGCAAGGCAGTGGCCAAACCATGACCGTCACCGACGCGACCATTTGCGTGGCCGACGGGGGTGGCGACGGCAACATGTCGGCGATCACCATCGGCGATAATTCATCCGATGGCTTGACGCTCAATCTGACCCGGGTCAAGGCGAGCGTCGACGACGCGTGGGTGATCAAATCGCGGCTGGCCGGCGGCGACGTGGTGACGGTGAACGCCAGCAACTGCACCTTTGGCGGCACGCCGCTGAAAAACATGTCGCTGGCGGAAACGGCGGGCGAGGGGCCGGCCAATTGGAACGGCACCAACAATCATTGGCTGGCGCCGGCGGCGGACTTCGAGCTCAACCAAACGGTCTATGCGGATCTGGCCGCGTTTCAGGCGGCCGGCCACGAGACCACGGGCGATAGTGTCGGATCGGTCGCCAATGTCTGCGCGGTGGGGGTCGACGATCCGTTGCTGCGCCAAGATTTCACCGCCGAGACCCTGGCGATGGCCAAGATCCTGGGGCCGGATTTCACCTTCACCCGCGCGTCGGCCGGCTACCGGTTCAACAGCCATGGCGTCTATGTGCCGGAAAGCAACGACGTGCCGTTGCTGGCCACGCATCGCGACAACGGATCGAGCTGGGTTAACGACGGCTTGTTGATGGAGCCGCAGCGAACCAACCTGCTGTTGCGGTCGGAAGAATTCGACAATGCCGCGTGGTCAAAAAACAATGTCAGTGTCGCCGCCAATGACGCGGTCGCGCCGGACGGGACGGTCAGCGCTGACAGGCTGACCAGCGACAGCACAACGTCGGGCACGTCTCAGGTCGTGACGATCACCGCCGACGCCGATTTCGTCATCTCGTACTTTGTCAAACGGGTGGATCACGACTGGGTGCGGCTGAATGCCTTCAACGGCGCCAACTTTATCAATGCCTGGTTTGATCTCGGCAGTGGCGCAAAGGGATCGACAAGTGTCGGCGGCACCGGCTCTGTTATCGACTACGACATAGAAGAAGCCGGTGATTACTACCGTGTTTGGTTGGCGGGCAGCATTGGCTCGGGGGCGACGTCGGTAACCCATCAGTGGTTTCTTGCCGATGCCGATGCCAGCGCCACGGAAAGCTCGGGCGTTTCCGTACATGTTTGGGGCGGTCAAATCGAGGAAGGGGCGACCCTTTCCTCGTATATCCCCACCACCAGCGCGCAAGTCACGCGCGCCGCGCCAAATTTGGAAACGACGGATGTGAGCTGGTACGAGCGGGACGTCGGTTTCACGGTTCTCGCGAAAGGCATCATTCCGCGGTTTTCAGACACCGCGCCCACCGACCTTGTGTTCGAGCTTCACGATGGCTCGTTCAACAACCGCGTCATCCTCTATCACGACACTTCGAATTGGGTCGTACTCGTCAGATCCGGCGCCGTAAACAGCGTAATCCAGCCCATTGGCAGCGTGGTCAAAGGCGCGACCTACGACATCGCCGTCCGCTACACGCCGACAGACGTGCAGGCGGCGGTCAACGGCACCTTGGATACGCCGGACACCTCGGTCGTCATGCCGTCGGGCATAACGACCCTCGATATCATGAGAGACAACGCGTCAAACCTGTCGAACATGTCGATGCGGGAACTCAACATTTATCGCGGCGGCAAGAGCGACGCGTGGCTACAGGACCAAACGGCATGATTGACTTTATGTTTGCGGCCGGCGCTCGCGCCGCGTTCGAAGCCGAGGCCGCTCGGCTCGGCTGGGGCCAAATGGTTGACGGCGAGTTCGTGCCAAACGCCGGCGTGGACATCGACGTCATTGGCGATCTGGTCTCGCTGCCGGGAAAATACGACGCCGCCGGCAACGAGATAGAGGCGCCAGTCACGAAGGGCCCGCACGTCAATGTGCGGCTGTCTGGCAGCGCGGCGGCGGCGACACGGCGCCGCATTGATCGCCGGCTGGGCACGCACTATGGCGATGTCGACGCGGCCATGACCGCCTGGTTCACGCAAGCAGGGACAACCGAAGTCACGGACCGCGTCGCGGCGCGGGTAAGGACGCGCTTTGCTACTGCCAAAGACGCTACACGACGGCAAAAGGACGGCGTGACCTATATCGGGTCGGCGTTGGCGGTTGCGGCGCGCAAGCGGTTATGGGCCGGCGAAGACGCGTGAAGGCGCAGGAATCGTTGTTGCGAGCAGAAAGGGCGTGGGAAATTGCGATCGATCTGGGACAAAAGGGCACGCATTTGGGTTCCGGCGGATGATTTTTACGCACAGCGTAGGGCGCGCAGTGGTCCCCAGGTAATTACGGACGCGATTGACGGCTTTCAGAGCCAGGCGGACGGTAAGATTTACGACAGCAAGTCTGCCTACCGGCGTTCTTTGCGGGACGCCGGGTTTATCGAAGTTGGCAACGATCGGCCCGTGGCTTGCAAGCCGCGTTACAAGCCACGCGGCATCGGGGCCGATATCCGGTCGGCGCTCCGCGCGTATTTAAAAGGTGGCTAGGCTGAATGACCGGATCCGGCCCAAACCGAAACGAAAAGCGCGTGCGTCGCTAACCTGTCGCGTTTGTTCTAGATTCGTCCCCAGAATTCGCTATTTTATGGGCCCGCGCCGCTCGGTGCGATTTCGTAAGTATCGGAAAACAAAAGCGAATTTATATGTCGGGGCGTAGCGCAGCCTGGTAGCGCATCTGCTTTGGGAGCAGAGGGTCGGCGGTTCAAATCCGTCCGCCCCGACCAATGAAAACAATAACTTAGACCTCTCGCTGGTCGTGCTTTCAAACCTCGGACGTGCAAGGGACCCGACCTTGGACCCCGATAAGTCGGGAAGCGCTGGAGCAACCCCGGTTCAATCTTGTTTGTGCCCCGCGTCTGCGGCCCGCCAACGTTGTCGCGATCAAATATCTCTTCACGGGATGTCAACGTTCCGGCCGCATTTTGTGGTGCGCGCGCGAACAGCCATGCGGAGCGTAGTTTTCGCAACATGATCACAATTCGTTATCACATAGAGTTGGGTGCCTTCTCGTTGTTTCGACATGCCAATCAACAGTCGTAAGTATATTCTTACGGAGTTTCTAAAGGCGGAACTTGAACGGTTTTGCGCTGCCATCTGGGTCCAACGTTTCGAGGACCTGAGCGTGGCTTGGGCCAATAGCGCCGGCCTGCGGATTTGGCAGGCCGAAAACCTTCAAGAGCTGCAAAACCGCGATTTCAAATCCGATATGTCGGCTGGCGTGGCGAAGCTTATGGGTCAGTTTCGCCACGACATGGAGCACGACGGCGCGACGTTTGATGAATTCAAGACTTTCTATCCAAAGGGACGTCCGGTTTCCCTTCACGTTCAGGTTCGCGGCATTTGGCTCGAGGATGGCCAGTTTGCGATGCTGCACGAGACCGTTGCACAACAGAAGCCGCGCCCTAGTGCGTTGCGCAGTGCAGAGGCCCTATTCAACACGCCGGTGATGATCTCGCTTTATGATTCCGAGGGCACGTTGTTACATCAGAACCCGGCGGCGCGCGACGTCCAGCCCGCCCACGGCAATATGTTGTCCGACCGGTTTGTTGATGCGGATGATCTTTTCAAGATTCTCCAATCAAAGGCCCACCGGAGCAACATCAAAGTTACGACAGCGGCCGGTTTGCGATGGCACGACGTGGACGCACGCAAAGTGCGCGACGCTGTCAGCGGCGAAGTCGCCTTGCTGGTCAGCGAGATCGATATCACCGAATTGATTGAGGCGAAAGAAGCGGCCGAAGCCGCGAGTCAGGCGAAATCAGATTTCATGGCCATGCTGACTCATGAAATTCGCACGCCAATGAATCCGATCATCGGGATGTCCGACCTGCTTTTGCAAATGGAGCTTGATGAAACACAGCGCGAATTCGTCGGGACCATCAACAGTTCGGCAAAAGCACTGATGCGCATCATCAACAATATGCTTGATTTCTCGAAGATAGAACGCGGCAGTTTGCGAACAGAAGCGGCACCATTTCGTTTTCGCAGCGCGGTCGAAACAGCTGTGAATATTCTGCAGTATGAAGCTGATGCCAAGGGCGTTGCCCTGAGCGCACAGATATCCCCGGACGTGCCCGAAACGCTATTGGGCGACCGTGGCGGGATCCTACAGATATTCCTCAATCTAATTGGAAATGCGGTCAAGTTCACTTCGGAAGGGTCTATTGACGTAAGAGTTGCTGTGCTCAGAATAACAAAAGAGGGCGTCGTCATTCACGCGACCGTCGCGGACACCGGCGTTGGCATTTCGGACGACGCGCAGAGCAAAGTCTTTGAACGTTTTTATCAGGTCGATTCTTCGCGAACGCGAAGCTTTGCGGGAACCGGACAGGGCTTAGCGATATGCAAAGAGTTGGTGCAGCTGATGGGTGGGCGTATTGGCGTTGATAGCGAGCCCAACGTTGGCAGTACATTTTGGTTTGAGGTGAAGCTGGGTGTTGATGGCGTACACGCCGAGGGAGATGGCTCCACCTTCCCGTCGACGCGTGCCGCCGACGTCGTATAGTTCGAATATTCGCTGCTCAGGCCAGCCCCGAATCGGCGTCGCGGCCGCAGCGCCGGTTAAGCTTCGGTCCGTTAGTATTTTGCGGACAGCCAAACCCAAAACTTATCAGTGTCAGTCAAGATGTCATCGGCATTGAAGTGCGCGTATTTGATACCGATCGTAAAATGGTCGAGAAACTTCTTGGACACCTGCAAATTCAGTTCGGTGCCGTAATGTGCGCTGGTCTCTTCCGCCGAGAAATCATGATAGACTGCGGTGAATTTCGTGCCGCTCCATAGGTTGCTGCCAGGAATCGCATAATCCGCACGCACATAGAGGTCGTCAATTCCGTTTGCCGGGGTCGTCAGGAACTTATCGGCCCAACCTTGATGCGCATGTAACGTTGCCAGTGGTGTTTGAAAAGCCGTATTGCCGTCGCCACCGAGACGTTCGAACCCGACTCTAGCACTGGCAGTGTGAAATGACGCGCCCCCCTCAACCAGGAAATATAGAAAACTATCACTATTGGGGTTATCGGCGTGATCAGATTGCCACGCCACATCTCCGGTATACAGAACTCCAAGTGAATCCGAGATCATCTGCTTGCCTGTGAAGCGCCCTCCGAACGTCTTGGATGACAATGCCGGGGCCTCGTCAAAATCGAGAACGTAGCCGTAGCCGACTAGTTTTCCGAACGGTAGACCGGTATACGCCGCGTTGACGATGTGACTGTTCGATTCGAAGTCGCCGACACGCGAATCGTCACCAAAAATGCGATTAATGAGCCAAAGATAACCGTAGGTGACCTGAAGGTTCGAGAGAGACGTATTGTCTATGCGGATTGCGTCAAAGGTCTGTTCGTTCTGGCGCCACCCGACATTCCCAACGTAACGCACATTGTCTAAGAGTATGCGTTGGCGGCCGACTTTGATGGTTGTGTCCTGGATGCTGCTGTTCGAAATCCAATAGCGATTCGCCTCGACGTTGTTTGGATCGGCAACAACCGGAAAACCGGCAACACCGTTGACGGTGTCGTTGAATCTGCGGCGCCCGAGTTTGGTCAAGATCTCAGCCTCGGCGAGCGCCCTAAATCCGCGATAGGTCCCAGTTTCGATGCCAAGGCGCGCCCGCAATGTATGCGCGTTCGCGTCTTCCCCAATGCCGTCTTGGTCGACAAACTCGTACCTGTATCTTGCATCGACGATGGGTTTGCTTTTCGCGATAGCCATCGCGAAATCATCGTCAGCAATGGCAGCTGATGCCGCGTAGCCGAATGCGATCAAGATCGTTGAGGCACACAAACCGCAGCGCATCAGCAGGTTCTTCGACATAACACGACCCAGATTTTGAGGATACAATAACGTCAACGCAACATGCATTTTCCGCACGAAGCGCTAGGAAAACAAACATCATCTCGCTTATCAATGGCAAGAAATGCCGCGAACCGCATTGACGCAGGTCAATCGCGCCGCCACATTGAGTCGCGGCGCGGCACATCGGCGAAGAGAGACACGAGGGGTGCTCAATTTGATTGTGCGTGCGCCCATTCCCGCAAGGCGCGTTTGTCGGCGATTTGAACTTCGCTGCCCCGGCTAACCACACCCACCGCGCGTAATTTTGACAGTGCACGCGACAGTGTTTCCGGCTGCATGCCCAATCTGCCGGCGATCAACGTCTTGTCAAGCGGCAGATGCACGGTGATCGCGCCTTCGCCGGCTGGGCTGAGCCGCAGTAGAAAGCTGGCCAAGCGAACACTCGCGGAACTCGCCGATATTTGCTCGATCTGGTGAACGAGGTAGCGTAGCCGCCGCGACAGGGCCGCAAGTATGCTGAAACAGACATCCGGATTCTCGCGCAATACGCGCAAAAACCTGAGTGCCGGGATCACTAGTAGGCGGGCGTCGGTCACGATCGTTGCGCTGACCGGATATGTGCCGCTGTCGAAAATCGCTGCTTCAGCGAAGGATTCGCCTGGCGCAATGACATTGACAACGCTCTCGTGACCGCCCGGCGTGCTTCGATACAGTTTCACCCAACCTTCCAAGATGACAAAAAAGCGATCCGCCGCTTCGGATTGGACGAATAGGCTCGTTCCCGGCGTGTAGGCGGCCGTGTGTGCATCGACCAAGAGCTCACTGATCACCGATTCGTCCACGCCGTGGAACAAGACGATATGCTTGACCCTGTCAAATTCCTTTGCGTCCAGACCTTTAGGTCCAATGTTTTCGACCACGACTTTGTCCAGTTCTGCGGGCACTTTGGTACCGAAACATATTACACGCCACGGCCAAGCCGGAAAATATTCGGCCTGACCATCACGCATAGGCGTTTGTTCCGTTCTGGACAGGGTCAGGAAACTGACGACAAGCTTGGATGAAAAAGAAGGTGGAAGGGGGACTCAGACGTGCTCCGATGGCCGTTGAGAACCGCACCTACGCTGCCAAATCCCGCCGAAAGTTGATATGGCTCACGCCTTGCCTAGGCGATTTATTTGGGACCACGGTTGAAGCTGATCTCTGCTTTCAGAGCGGTCTTTGTTCAAGCGATTTTGTTTAGCTCGCGGTTGATCTAAGATCGATGCCACGGCAGCCGCGCATGTATGTCAAGGTCGGGCGCCGCGCCGCGTGTTTGAATGAGGTTTGAGGTGCAGGCGGTTTATTTCACACTCGTCGGCATTGCGCTTTACGTCTTCTCCGATTGGGTCTTGCGGCGAATCGAGGCCCGCGTAGGACATGTCCTCGAACATCGGAGCATCGTTTTTTTTGGCATCTTGTTGACATCTGCATTGATAACTTTTGCCGCCATCCGGGTCATGACGGCGCCCGCCGCATAAGGGATTGCCGGGTCGGGGCCGGTGACCCCGAAAAAGTCGAATCAACCTTTCGGCCGCTGTATTTCAGGCGTCGGCTTTTTTCTTCCATCGCAAACGCGCAAAACCGCGGTTAATTGGCCCTGTTTGCGTATGCCTTATGGCGGGTGCGCGGTCTCGATTGACCAAAGTCAAGGATCGGCCGACCGGATCTTCGTTCTCATAGGTCGTTGGTCGATCAAAGATTCACGCGCCCCTTGCCGGCGTCGCCTGGCGGTGGCGCAACAACGAAGGGGGAATCGAGATGGCCGAAGGGTCTAAACCGGAAAATGCTGATGCTGGCGATGATGGGCAAATTCCGGTCATGCAGCGGGTCCTCGACAATCCGTTCTTGTTGCTTTTTATGGGCGTCGCGACTCCAGCGGTGCTGTACCTGATGTGGGGCATCATGGAAGTCGCCAACATTCCGATCGCGAAGTAATTGTCGGCAGTTTAGGGCGGTTGAAGGGGAGAGGCGCGCATGGCTGTTCATCCTCCTGAAGATAAGCTCTGGTGGAAAGAGCCTCTTCACGGCGTCGAGAGAACGTGGATCACGGTCGCGTTTCTGTGGGGCGTCGTGATGTTTGGCACGATGATCTATTGGCACATTAGCGGCGAGCAGAATCTCTCGAGCGAGGCGTATCGAATCGACCCGCTTGTGTTCGCCGAAAAAGCCGAAGCCATGGCGGATGCGTACACTGTCCGCGAAGAGGGCGATACCGGCGTGCCGGTCGTGCACCCGCCACCAGGCGACGACATCTATTTGATCGCGCGGCTGTGGGAGTGGTGGCCAGTGCTAGAGCTTGAAAAAGACCAAAGCTATCGGTTGCATTTGTCGTCGATGGACTGGCAGCACGGGTTCTCACTGCAGCCGACGAACGTGAATATACAGGTACATCCCAACTACGACCTGGTCATGACCATTACGCCGAGCGAATCAGGCGAATTTGGGATCGTCTGCAACGAGTTCTGTGGAATCGGGCATCACCAGATGGCCGGTAAGATCTATGTGGTTGAGTGACGACGTTCTCGAATGACGACGACACACTAGGGTGACTGGGGGAGGTGGCGATGGCCAACACCGCGCAATTTCGGACCTGCCCGGAGACGGGTCTGAAAGTTCATTTGAGTGCAGAGTCGCTGATTAAGGCCAATGCGGTTGTTGCCGTCATTTTTCTTGCTCTCGGCGGCCTGTTTGGGATTTTGGTTGCGCTCACAAGGTGGCCGGCCGTGCATCTATTGCCGGCTGATCTGTTCTACCTGGCGTTGACCGCACATGGCGCCGATGTCCTGCTGTTTTGGATCATCTTTTTCGAAATCGCCTTGCTGTATTTCGCCTCTGCCATTCTGCTCAATTGCCGGTTAGCGACACCTTCGATTGCATGGCTGGCGTTTGTTCTGATGGTGGTGGGCGCGGCCCTGGCCAATATCGCCGTTTTGCAGGGCGATTCGAGCGTCATGTTCACGTCTTATGTACCGATGCAAGCCGCGCCCCATTTCTATTTGGGGCTCATTTTATTCGCAGTCGGCGCGTTGCTCGGTGTCTTCGTGTTTTTCGGAACCTTGGTCATAGCCCGCGCGGAACGCACTTACGAAGGTTCGGTGCCCCTGGTCACGTTTGGAGCATTGACCGCGGCAATCATTGCGGTGTTCACGATCGTTTCCGGTGCAATCATTTTGATTCCAACTTTCCTTTGGTCGATCGGGTTGATTTCAGACATCGACACTGTGATGTACAAGGTTGTGTGGTGGGGCATGGGGCACTCCTCGCAACAAATCAACGTGGCCGCCCATGTCGCCGTATGGTACGCGATCGCGGCGCTGGTCCTGGGCGCCAAACCGCTGTCGGAGAAGGTCAGTCGGTTTGCCTTCTTGATGTACATTCTGTTCTTGCAATTGGCATCGGCCCATCATCTGCTGGCAGAGCCGGGTTTGAGCGCCGAATACAAGGTGTTTAACACCAGCTACGCGATCTATTTGGCGGTGCTCGGCAGCATGATTCATGGCTTGAGCGTGCCGGGCGCGATCGAGGCGGCCCAGCGCCGACGCGGGTTCACCAACGGGATATTCGAATGGTTGCGCCGTGCGCCTTGGGGCAACCCGGCATTCGCCGGCTTAGCGATTTCAGTCGTGCTCTTTGGTTTTCTGGGCGGTATTTCCGGCGTCGTGATGGGCACCGAGCAGATCAATCTGTTGATGCACAACACCCTGTACGTGCCGGGTCATTTCCACGCGACGGTCGTCGCCGGGACGACATTGGCGTTTATGGCTGTGACGTATCTTCTGATCCCATTGATTTTTAGACGCGACGTCATGTTCCCGGGACTGGCGAAGTGGCAGCCCTATTTGTTCGGTATTGGGGTCGGCGGGATCTCACTGTTCATGATGGGCGCCGGTACTTTGGGCGTGCCGCGGCGACATTGGGACATCACCTATACGGATGCGGCGATTAGTTTTGATCACCCGCCGGCGGCGTTTTTGATGATGGGGCTCAATGGCTTGTTCGCCCTATTGGCGACGATCGGCGGCATCGCGTTTATCGTTGTGGTTGTCTCGTCCGTCTTTTTTGGTCAGCGTCGGGGCGAGGATGAAATCAAGAGCCGGCCGGCGGTACCGCCGGCGGCAACGGAAGCGGTGGCGGGATATGGCGATGCCGGCACACTAAAAGTGCCGGGGACAGTGACACTGGTGGCCGTGTTCTTCGTTGCCTTCGTTCTCTACTATTACGTGAACTGGAAGTACTTGTCCGAAGTGTGGCCATTGAGTTAGCCGTGCGCGCGACGGTGCCGCCGTCGCGACTTCGCCAGCGGGTGGCCTCAAGAGCGCAAACAAGATCCGGGTGTTGACGATGCGCATTCACATCGCGCGGTTATACGGGGTCCTGAAGCTGCGCATTGGCTTTGCGATCATGCTGTGCACTTTGGCGGGAATCGCGGCAGCATCGGGGCAGGCACCAAGCGCGTGGGCCGTGACGTTGTTGGCCCTTGCCGTGTTGATGTCTTCGGCGAGTGCCGGTGCATTCAATCAGCTCGTCGAGGCCGATTTGGATGCGCGCATGGCACGGACCCAACATCGCCCATTTGTTACTGGCGATTTCAAAGCGGGACCAGTATGGCACGGTGCTGTCGCGGTTATGCTGGTAGTTGCCGTCGCGACAGCGGCCTTGGCGACAAACGGTTGGGCCGCCGGGTATGTTTTTCTGGGCGCGTTCGTGTATGGCGTTGTGTACACGGTCTGGCTGAAACGGCGGAGCGTTTGGAATATCGTCGTTGGCGGGCTCGCGGGCAGTTTTGCCGTGCTGGCTGGCGCTGCGGCTGTCGATCCAAATTTGGGTGTGGCACCGGTGGTGCTGGCCATTGTGCTGTTTCTGTGGACGCCGCCGCATTTTTGGTCGTTGGCATCGTATCTCCGCGACGATTACGCGGCCGCCGGCGTACCCATGTTGCCCGTTGTTGCCGGGATGCCGGTAACGGCGTGGGTGACTCTGGGTCACACCTTGGCTTTGGTGGGATTGTCAATCATTCCGTTTTGGTACGGCATGGGATGGCTCTACCTTGCCGGCGCCATATCAGGCGGCTGCTTGTTTCTGTATACCAGTATTCGTTTTGTTCGAGATCCAGTGGCGTCCGCTGCAATGGTCAATTTCCGCGCCTCATTGGTTCAACTAAGTCTGCTGCTGGTTGGCACTTTGGCAGATCGCTTGGTCCTCGGATGATGTGGTCGGCACGGCAACTGGGGCCCAGGTGCTTAGGCTAGTATTCGCGATCACCTTACTCGGTGTGACCGGTAGCGGCGCCTGGGCGAAGGCGGGGACGCCGGTCGCCAGCCAAGATGTGGTGCTCGATCCCGAAGCTGCGCTGGCGTCGAGTCAGGCCGCTATCGGGCGGCTGGTATCCGACTTCGAGTTTCTGGATGCGGACAGCAAACCGATCAGTCTGGGGGATTTTCGCGGCCGGCCATTGGTTATCAATCTTGTCTACACGGGGTGTGCGCACACTTGCCCATTGATTGTGCAAAGCCTCTATCACGCGATTGATGTGGGCCAAGAAGCACTGGGCGCGGATGGTTTCGAAACCGTGACGATCGGTTTTGATACCAACGCCGATACGCCATCGCGAATGAAGGAATTCGCGCGTAGTCAAGGGGTTGATCTTCCTGGGTGGCATTTCCTGAGCGGTGACCGTCAAACGATCGATTCTCTGACAGCGCAACTCGGGTTTGCATTCATGCCGCTGAGCGGCGGATTTGATCATCTTGCGCAGACAACCATTCTGGATGAGAACGGTCGCGTCTATCGACATGTCTATGGTTCAGATTTCGGCGCACCGCACGTTGTCGAACCCCTTAAGGAACTGATCTTTGGACGGCGGGCCGATTTGGTATCGTTCACGGGACTGGTCAATCAAATCAAGCTTTTCTGCACGATATACAGTCCCGGCAGCGAACGTTATCGTTTCGACTATTCGGTTTTTGTCGGTGCGTTGATTGGCTTTTTGTGTCTCGCCGGGATCGCCATTGTGTTGGTCCGCAGTTGGCTGCGAGACTGGCGCGCGAGGTCTCAAGCGTGATGCGCGGGCACCCCAACCCTTGCCGTTGGTTTGCCACAACGGGGGCCATCACTGACGCATGAATAGTTTAAAACGTGGTCTCCGGATGGGCTTCGAGCCGGTCGAAAGCGCATTCGATCGCATTTTTTCGCCCGCGTGGAATCCATTCTATCATCTGGGCGCGCTCGGATTCTTTTACTACTGGATTGTCGCGATCAGCGGCATCTATGTATATCTTTTTTTCGATACGGGGACAGAGGCGGCGTACGCATCGGTGGAGTTCATCACCAATGCGCAGCGATATCATGCGGGCATTATGCGCAGCCTGCACCGCTACGCGTCTGATGGCCTGGTGCTTATGATGGCGATCCACATGGTGCGCGAGTTCTCGCTGGATCGTCTGCGCGGCGCGCGCTGGTTCACCTGGGTGACCGGGCTGCCGGTTCTATGGCTGGTCGTCGCGTCGGGCATTACCGGTTATTGGCTGGTGTGGGACAAACTGGCCCAGTATGTGGCGATCGCGACAACGGAATGGCTGGACTGGTTGCCATTTTTTGGCGAGCCCATTGCGCGAAATTTTCTGTCGGTTGCGAGTTTGGATAGCCGCTTTTTTACTTTGTTGATCTTCATTCACATCGCTGTGCCGTTGATCCTGTTGTTCGTTCTTTGGATCCATTTGCAGCGGGTCAGTCGGCCGGCGATTCATCCGCCGCGCGGGCTTGCCCTTGGCACTCTCGCCATGCTGGTGGTCCTGTCACTGTTCAAGCCGGCGACAAGCCACGGACCCGCAAATCTGGCTGAAGTGCCGGTGGTTGTTCAGCTGGACTGGTTCTATCTGGGATTCTACCCACTGCAAGAAATCTGGGGTTCCGGCGCCTTGTGGGGATTGGTCGGGATTCTGAGCCTGACCGTGGCCGCGCTGCCGTGGATGCCGTCGATGCGCCGGCCCGCGCCGGCTAAGGTGGATTTGGAGAACTGCAATGGTTGTCGGCGGTGTGTCGACGATTGCCCCTATTTTGCCGTGGCCATGCAACCGCGAAGCGACGGCAAGCCGTTTGACGCGGAAGCCGTTGTTAACCCGGATTTGTGCGTTTCCTGTGGCATTTGCGCCGGCGCGTGCCCGACCTCGACGCCGTTTCGACGCGCACAAGACCTTTCGCCAGGCATCGAATTGCCGGATGACCGCTTGGCCGATCTGCGTGCGCGCATTGAAACTGCGGTGGGTGCGCCAAATGCGCGGCGCGTGATCACGTTTGCATGCGATCACGGCGCGAATCCAAAGTCGGTTCAACATCCTAGCGCGGCGGTCGTGCGCGTGCCGTGCGTCGGAATGGTCCCGCCATCATTTATCGACTTTGTACTCAGTCGCGGCATCGGTGGCGGCGCCGTCTTGGCCGGATGCCACGAAGGTGAGTGCTACCATCGTTTCGGTGCGCAATGGACTGCCGATCGGTTGGACCGAAAACGCGATCCCTATCTTCGGGCGCGCGTGGACGACCGCCGGGTCATGCGGCTTGGCGCCGGTCCGCGCGATCACCGTCACGTCGAAACCCTGATTGGCACGTTTGTATCGGAACTCGAGGCGCTGGATGCCGTCGCCGAGAAAGATGCCGAAATGACGGCGCGCGAGGCGGTCTGATCACCATGTCCTATGCCGTTACCATACGCGATTGGGGGCCACGTCTTCTGGGCCAGGCTGTTATCTACGCCGGAATTGCTGCGCTTTTCGGGTATTTTTCGACCAGTCCGGCATATGTTCGCCTGGGTCCGGATGAGGCGGTCATCAAGCTCAGCTTTGCCCACGGAGGCGCCCGTAAAGGCGGGTGCCGGCGATTGAGCGCCGAGGAAATTGCCGCTTTGCCGCCGAACATGCGGCGCCCGCTTGATTGCCCGAGGGAACGGGTGCCCGTTTATGTGGAATTGTTGCTGGACGACGAGCCGATTTATCAGGAGTCATTGCCGCCAACCGGATTGGCTGGTGATGGACCATCAAGCGCGTATGTCCGGTTTCGGGTCGCGGCCGGCGCCTACACATTAATTGCGCGGTTGCGCGACAGTGATCGTGACACCGGGTTCGATTTCACGTCGGTGAAGCAGGTTGTGATGGCCCCGGGGCAGAATTTCGTTATCGATTTTCGTGCCGAAACCGGCGGGTTCATTTTCAGGTGACGCGACGAGGTACTTGATGGTTTTGTTAAATTGGCGTCGCGAGTACGAAATCGGAATTCCGGCGGTTGACCACGAACACCGCGCATTAATTGATCTGATAAATGAATTGCATGCCAATTTAAAAAAGGGTGAGAGCGCAGCGAAAATCAGCGATTTTTTGGGCGATGTCTTTGCGGCCATTTCGGCCCATTTTGCCCTGGAGGAACGGGTGATGCGCGAACATGCCTATGATGGCTTTGACGCCCATAAGGCCGAGCATGAGCAACTTCTAGACGATATTCGCGACGTGATGGATCGCCATGAGAACGGCGATTATGCCGATTCGGATCAAGAGTTGGCTGAGCACTTACGTTCTTGGTTTCTGGGCCATTTCTCGACGCTCGACGCGCGCCTGCATAAAGCGCTCGGCGATCATTTTTAGGCGGCGGGTTGCTTGGTCGCGGCGGCCGCGGCCGCCGCCCGGGCCTCGCGCCTTTTGCGCCGCGCGATCAGCGGCGGGCACAAGTGATTATCGTAGTAGTGCATTTGGCATTCGAGGCAGTAGATGCATTCGCTGGGGTTGATTGCACCATTGGGATGAATCGATTGCACCGTGCACCGCGTTGCGCAAATGCCGCATTCCGCGCCGCACTGTTTGCGCCGCTTTAGCCATTCGAACATGCGCAGGCGCGAGGGGATCGCGAGCGCCGCGCCGAGCGGGCACAAATAGCGGCAGAAAAAGCGTTCGATAAACAGCCCGGCGCACAGCAACAACGCGACATAAAGCAAGAACGGCCAGTGGCGCATGAATTTCAACGAGATGGCGGTCTTAAAGGGTTCAACTTCCGACGCCGTCACCGCCAATTCCATCGTGTTGAGCGATAACGCCAGCAGAATGAGAAAGAGGAGGTATTTCAACGGCCACAATCTTTCGTGTATGGAAAATCGTGGACTGTACTGCGGCACGTTGAGGCGCCGCGCGACCATATTGGCAAGCTCCTGCAAGGCGCCGAACGGACATAGCCAGCCGCAATACACGCCGCGCCCCCAGAATAGAATCGTGACCGCCACAAAGCTCCACAGTATGAAAATCAAGGGTTCGAGCAAAAAGAATTCCCAGCGAAAATCCTCCATCAAGGCATGTATAAAGGTTAGTACGTTAATTATTGATAATTGCGCTCCGGCATACCAGCCAAGCCACAAGAGCGTGAACAGGAGAAACGATGTTCGAATTCCGGCGTGTAGTGCGGGATGTCGGGAAACGGCATCCTGAAGGAAGAGAACGCCGGTCAGCGCCAACAAGGCGAGAATCAAAATCGAGATTCGGACCGGCTGATTTCGCCAGGCCTGAATCCACAGCGGCGCATCGGCGGCGAAAAAGGCTGCCAAACTGAGCGCCGTCGTGTCGGCCTTTGGTGCCAAGATCAGCGTGTTGGGCAACTGGTACCGTAAGCCAAAGACAGCGCGCGCTGTTTCGCCATCGCTTTTCTTTCGCGATACGGTTAGGTCCAGGCGCCACGCATCCTCCGCGCGAAAGCCCGCGTCCGGCGGAATCGAAAACAACGCGATTTCGCGGAGCGGCGGCAGATTCGCGGCAACCAGGGACTCGAAGCCGCGGTGCCATTCCTTCTTAAGCACGATAGCGCGTTCGCCTTGCACCAGTTGAACGCGGTCAAATGTGCCGGACTTGACATAACCTGTGCCTTTGAACGAATAGAGTCCCCATCCGGCTATGACAACAAGATGACCCCCGATCGGCAATGCGTTGCGCGCTTTGGTGAAATCAGACGGTTCAAACAAGTTCTGGCCAATCGCCGCCGGCGTCGCCAGTCCGGCGTAAAGATCAATGAACGTGTCGTCGGGATCAAAGTCCACAACGGCAGGCGCCCCGACCGCGGCCAGAGCTGCTTCAACGTCGCCACGTAAGAGATGGAGGTGACCGATCGCTCCGGAGGCGATGAGTGTCGGCCAGTCGGCCTCGCGAAAACCGTCCAGATCAATACGCGCCGCGCCGCCATGCGCCGTATCGATGACGCCGCGCGCCCGGGCAACCAGCCGGGCCGCGCGAATGATCGCATCGTTCATGACCATGCTGCTTATGGTCGCGCCACTGATGCTGTCGATAGCGCTGGTCCCGGAACCGGCGGCCCCCAGCTTGGTAGGTTGGCGAATGTCGACGTGTTTGTACTGGGCCACAAAGTCGTGAAGGCTTTGTTCGGCGACGCCGATGATCAGTATCGGTTCTTGATGATGCCGAATGAACGCGCCGGTGATCAGGCCTTGCGTGTCGAGGCCAACCAAAATGTCGAAAGGCTTGCCACCATAGCCCGCGGTCTCCGCCACCGCCAAGCTGGAAAACACGTATCCGAGCTGTTGGTCGCCGCGAGAGACCGTGTGCGCCGGTGGATCTCCGCTTGCCGGGCCAACCCGGTCGGCTCCGGGAAAGACTCGGTTGACAAGATCAATCGTTAGGTCACCCGACACAAGTTCGGCGGCGATGGCGAGTGGTGCAAATGGGATCAGGGTGCCCAGCACGACAAACACACACAAACAGTGTCTGACGGTCCAAGCACGCCCTTGTCCGTTTGTCATATGGGACACGCTAGTCACTCAGGTACAGCGATCGTTTGACCGAGATCAAGGACGATAACCACCCCCAATCCGATCCTTATGAGGCCGGGAGGATGCGTGAATAGGCGGTTTTGAACAAGGGCAGGTTGAACCCATATTTGGCATGGGCCGTTAAGGCTGCCGACCGACGCTGATTCCCTGATGGCTCGATCATGATCTGACTAATGGGGAATTGCGTTATGAGATCTCGTGGCATTGTCGAAAGTGCCGTTGTCGCAGTCTTGGTCGCTTTGGGCGGCGGTTCTGCGCTGGCTAATGACTCTGCGGCCGGTGCAAACATCGAGCCAAGCACGACGTCCGGTTCCGCACCCGCTATGCAGCTCGCACAAGCGGAACCTGCACCAGACCCCTCGGAACTGGAGAAGCATGAAACGACGCCCGGCGAACGGTATGAGCCGAGTCTCGATGTGCTTCAGGAAATGGAAACACCGCAACCCGGCACTGTGCCCGGCGTGCCGGCAATGACAGAGGCCGAGTTTGCACGCGGACAGCAGATTTATTTCGAACGTTGCGCGGGGTGCCATGGGGTATTGAGGAATGGTGCCACGGGCAAAGCACTCACCCCCGATCTGACTCGCGAACTTGGCTACGACTACATGCATGCCTTCATCACCTATGGGTCGCCCGCCGGCATGCCCAACTGGGGGACTTCGGGTGACCTCACCGAAGAAGAAGTGGATCTGATGGCGCGTTATGTGTTGCAGGATCCGCCGCAGCCGCCGGAATTCGGTCTGGCTGAAATGAAGGAATCGTGGATCGTTCACGTGCCCGTGTCCGAGCGGCCGATGAGTCAAGAGAACGATCTTGAGCTCGACAATTTGTTTGCGGTGACGTTGCGCGATACGGGCCAAGTGGCGCTCATCGATGGTGCGAGCAAAGAGATCGTCTCGATCTCCGAGACCGGTTATGCCGTGCACATCTCACGCATGTCGGCATCTGGTCGATATCTTTTCACGATCGGTCGTGACGCCAAGGTCAATCTCATTGATCTTTGGATGCAAAACCCGACAACGGTTGCGGAAATCAAAATTGGCATCGAAGCGCGCTCTGTCGAAACCTCGAAAATGGACGGTTGGGAAGACCGGTTTGCAATCGCTGGCAGTTATTGGCCGCCCCAATATGTCATCATGGAAGGGGACACGTTGGAGCCGCTTAAGGTCGTCTCAACCCGGGGCATGACAGTGGATACACAGGAGTATCATCCGGAACCCCGTGTCGCCTCAATCGTTGCGTCGCACTATCGGCCTGAATTCATTGTCAATGTCAAAGAGACCGGCAAGATTCTGTTGGTCAACTACGCCGACATCGACAATCTGTCGGTGACCAGTATCGATGCCGAACGATTTTTGCATGATGGTGGGTTCGACTCCACGGGCCGGTACTTCTTGGTTGCCGCCAACGCACGCGACAAAGTCGCGGTCGTCGACACCAAAGAAGGCAAACTTGCCGCGCTGATTGATACCGGCATCAAACCCCACCCCGGCCGTGGCGCGAATTTTGTCCATCCGGAACATGGTCCCGTGTGGGCGACGAGCCACCTTGGCGATGAAACAATTGCCTTGATCGGAACGGATCCGGAAGGTCATTCCGACAAAGCGTGGACTGTGGTTGAATCCCTAGAAGGTCAAGGTGGTGGGTCGCTGTTCATCAAGACCCATCCGGAATCGACGAATTTGTGGGTTGACACGCCTTTGAATCCGGAAGCCGAAATCGCGTCGTCCGTGGCGGTTTTTGACACCAACGATCTTGCCGCTGGGTACGAAGTCATTCCCGTTGGTGAATGGTCGGGTATCACCGAAGGCGTACGGCGTGTCGTGCAAGGCGAATACAACCAAGCCGGTGACGAAATTTGGTTTTCGGTTTGGAATGCCAAGGACGAGGAATCGGCGATCGTCGTGATCGACGACAAGTCGCGATCCCTAAAACACGTTATTCGCGACGAACGCCTGGTGACGCCAACCGGCAAGTTCAATGTGTTCAACACCAAGAACGATGTCTATTGAATGGCCCAACGCACAGCAGTCATGGCGCGCGCAAAAGGACTCCGATGTTGGTGCGCATAGGTGAGCAACCACAGGTCCATCTAGTCGGTGCGGGCCCCGGTGACCCGGAGCTTCTGACGCTCCGGGCGCATCGGTTGCTGCGGGAGGCCGACGTCGTTGTTTATGATCGTCTGGTGTCCACGGAGGTATTGGATCTGATACCAACGGGCACGGCGCGGATCTACGTTGGCAAAGCGTCCGGAAACCACACATTGCCCCAAGCCGAGATCAACACGCTGCTCGCCCGACTGGCGCGGGCCGGGCGGCGTGTGGTTCGACTCAAAGGGGGGGATCCGTTCCTTTTCGGCCGCGGTGGTGAAGAGGCCGAAGATCTGGCACGGCTGGGCATTAGATGTGAGATCGTCCCAGGTGTGACCGCGGCAACCGGGTGTGCGGCGGCCGCCGGTATTCCACTCACTCATCGCGGCCTGGCGACCGGCGTACGCTTTGTGACCGGTCACTGTCGCGGTGAAGGCGCCCTGGAATTTGATTGGGATGGATTGGTCGATACGCAGACAACCTTGGTCGTCTATATGGGTTTGGCCACACTGCCCGAGCTGGTCCAGAAGCTGGTGGAGGCTGGGCGCGCCGCCGACACGCCGGTGGCCGCAATCTCTCACGGAACTTGGGAGAGCCAACGAGTCTGCATCGCCAGCTTGGCGACAATCGCCGATGCGGTTGTTGACGCCAACCTGTCGACTCCGGTTGTCTTCGTCATTGGCGAAGTCGTGCAAATGGCGCGCATTTTGGCACCCCATGACGCGATCCGCGACCGCGATTCCGATGTGTCAAGGCATGGCACCTAACGACCACCTTGTGGCGTTGATCTTACGATTTTCAGATCTTGTTTGCGATATGCGCCAATGGCTCGGACGAGTGGCGATGGCCTGTCCCATCGTCCTGTTGTCGATGTGGCCGACGTTCGTCGCCCTCGCGGCCGAACCCCAAATCCAAATCGACGAACATCGGGGCGACGCGCTTGTTTACCTTTTGCAGCAAGATTGCGGGTCTTGCCACGGCTTAACGCTAAAAGGTGGGCTCGGACCGCCGCTGTTGCCGCGAAACTTGGCCGACAAGGCAGACGAAACCCTGGTAAATATTGTGCTCAACGGCGTCCCAGGAACGCCGATGCCGCCGTGGGCTGGGCAACTTAGCCATGATGAGGCATTGTGGCTGATCCGCCAGATGAAAGAGGGCAAGCTCGGTGTACGTTAACAGAACCGCGTTGTCTCGCCGGGCAACAGCGTTCATATCAATGAGTTTGGCGTTGAGCCTGCTGGCATGCCAAACGCCGATGCGGGGCACCGGCGACCTTGGTGTGATAGTTGAGCGTGCGGCCGGTTCGGTGCGTATCATTGAAACCACGGACAAGAGCGTCGTTGCCAGAGTCGCTGGGCTCGGTGATCTTTCCCACGCTTCGGCCGTTTTTTCGCGCGACGCCCGCTATGCCTTCATTTTTGGACGGGATGGCGGCCTGACAAAGATCGATTTGCTGACGGGCAAGGTTGTCGCGCGGATCATCCAGGCCGGCAACTCCATCGGTGGGGCAATTTCGCAAGACGGCCGGCTGGTTGCTGTATCCAATTATGATCCGGGTGGCGTGCGTGTTTTTGACGCAAACACGCTTTCCCTGGTCGCCGACATTCCGGCGCAAGTCGAAGGATCCGCAGAGCGCTCGAAAGTGGTCGGGCTGGTTGACGTGCCTGGTGGCGCACGGTTTGCGTTCGCCCTTTACGACGCGGGCCAGATTTGGACCGTTGATTTGGCTGATCCTGAAAATCCTACGATCATGCGGTTCTCGGATATTGGCGACCAACCGTATGACGGCTTGGTGACTCCCGACGGCCGTTACTACATAGCCGGATTGTTTGGTGAAGACGGCATCGCTTTGCTGGACTTGTGGCGGCCGGACTTAGGCGTGCAACGAATTCTTGACGGTTATGGCCGTGGCGAGGAACCGCTGCCAGTATACAAAATGCCCCATCTGGAAGGATGGGCTGAGGCCGCGGGCGACCTGTTTTTGCCGGCTGTTGGTCGGCATGAGTTGTTGGTTGTCGCGCGCGACGGATGGCAGGAAGTCGATCGGATCGCAACGCACGGCCAGCCCATTTTTGCAGTGGCGCGACCCGATGGTCGGCAGATATGGGTCAACTTCGCACATCCACGAAATGAGGTTGTGCAGGTTTTCGATGTCGCCTCCCGCCAGCTTGTTAAGACCTTGCGGCCCGGCAAAGCGGTCTTACACATGGAGTTCACGCCGCGCGGCGAGCAGGTCTGGGTGTCGGTTCGCGATGCCGACAAGGTACGTGTGTACGATACCGAGAGTTTCGAGGAAATCTCGGTACTGCCCATGGACAAGCCAAGCGGAATATTTCTGACCGCGCGCGCCCACCGGATCGGATTGTGAACGCTGCTGGAGGCGCGATGTCAGACCTTGGACCACTAGAGCGGCAATTGCTCGATCGGTTTCAGCGCGATTTTCCACTCGATCCACGCCCCTATCGTGTCATCGCGCAATCGCTTGGCTGCTCGGAGAGCCAGGTATTGGACAGTTTGCGCGTCTTGTCCGGCCGCGGCGTCGTCAGTCGTGTTGGTGCGGCCATTCGCACCGGTGCGGTCGGCGCCAGCACATTGGCGGCGATGGCGGTTCCGGCGGAAGACTTGGCGCGGGTCGCCGAAATTGTGTCGTCCTATGACGAAGTCAATCACAACTATGAACGCGACCACCGGCTCAATCTGTGGTTCGTGGTCACGGCCGCGGATCGCCCCCGTGTCGACGACGTGCTGCGTGACATCGGTCGCCGGACCGGGCTAGAGCCGCTAGACTTGCCCATGCTGGATCGGTATCGGATCGATTTAGGGTTTCCGCTGCAATGGATATGACCGCGATCGACGAACGCCTGCTCGACGCGTTGGCCGACGGCCTGCCATTTGTTGAACGGCCCTATGCGGCACTGGGCAATATGATCGGCGTTGGCGAGGCGGAGGCGATCGCGCGCATCCGCCGACTGATCGAAGATGATGTAATTTCGCGGTTTGGAATCATCGTTCGGCATCACAGCCTTGGCTATAACGCCAATGGCATGGTGGTATGGGATGTACCCGACGATCGGGTCGCGGCCGTGGGCCGCCAAATGGCCGACTGTGCTGGCGTGACACTTTGTTATCGACGGCCGCGGCGCGACCCAGAGTTTCCCTACAATCTTTATTGTATGATTCATGGTCGCGATCAGCGGACGGTCCGGGACTTGACGCGGCAAGTCGCCGCGACGTGTAATTTGCATGACATCCGCCGGGAGATTCTGTTCAGTCGGTCCTGCTTTAAGCAACGCGGCGCGCGTTACCGACTTGCCACGAAAGCGACGGTCTAATGGACGCGCTCGATCGAAAAATCATCAACAGTCTGCAGGGTGGATTTCCGCTTACACCGACCCCCTTTGCCGATGCCGCAGCGACGCTGGGAACGGATGAAGCGACCTTGATTGCGCGTATCGAACGGCTGCACGCGGACCAAACAATCAGCCGCTTTGGCCCCATGTACAATGCCGAACGATTGGGCGGCGAACTGACATTGTGCGCCATGAGCGTGCCGGCCGAATCGTGGAGTCGAGTTGTCGAGATCGTCAATAGCTTCGATGAAGTGGCGCATAATTATGAGCGTACTCACGAATACAATATGTGGTTTGTAATCGCCACTGCGCATGTTGGTCGCGCCGACGAAGCCATTGCTGAAATCGAAGCCGCCACGGGGCTTCAAATTGTCAATTTACCCAAGGAAGAAGAGTTTTTCATTGGGCTGAGGTTGGCGGTATGACACAGCCTGCGGTGACGCGCGACTGCGGTCCGGATATCGTCGATGCCGTCGACCGGCGGATTATCGCCGCGACACAACGCGGCCTGCCATTGTGCGCGCGACCCTTTGATGCGGTCGCGGCGGAAATCGGTCTCGCTACTGAAGAGGTATTGGACCGTATGCGGCGCATGCTGGCGACCGGTGTCATACGACGGGTTGGCATCGTCCCAAATCACTATGCGTTGGGCTATCGCTTTAACGGCATGAGCGTATGGGATGTTGATGACAGAGCGCTGCCGGCACTGGGGCGTCGAGTCGGCGCCTTGGATTTTGTCACACATTGCTATCGGCGCCCGCGCCGGCTGCCCGTGTGGCGTTACAACTTGTTTGCCATGGTGCACGGACGCACGCGCGGGGACGTCGAAGACAAAGTGGCGCGGATTCAGACACTGCTGGGCGCGGCTGCACGGGCCCATGATGTATTGTACAGCAGGAAGATTCTGAAAAAGACGGGTCTTCGTGTGCGTGGGTAAGGAGGTCGCGGCAAATGTTTCGTTTGTCCCAATTCGTGCGCGAGGTTTTTGAACCGACTCCAAGCCGTCGCACGAACGGTCCGGCCGGACCGGTTGTCATTTGGAATTTGATTCGGCGATGTAATTTGCTTTGCAAACATTGCTATTCCATTTCGGCGGACAAGGATTTCCCCGGTGAGCTGACGACCGACGAAGTCTATGCGGTCATGGATGACCTGGCGGCATTTGGTGTGCCGGTCCTCATTCTATCGGGCGGGGAACCGCTTTTGCGCCCCGACATCTTCACCATATCGCGACGCGCCAAGGAGATAGGCTTTTATGTCGGTCTGTCGACCAACGGCACACTGATCGACGCGACGAACATCGGCGAGATCGCTGCCGTCGACTACAACTATGTCGGCATCAGTATCGATGGCCTTCGTGCCACGCACGACAAGTTTCGTCGCCGCGACGGGGCGTTTGATGCATCCATGCGCGGTGTGCGCTTGTGCCGCGATGCAGGTATCAAGGTCGGATTGCGATTCACCATGACGCAAGATAATGCCCATGAACTAAGCGCATTGCTGGATCTCATGCGCACAGAGCGCGTGGACAAATTCTATCTTTCGCACTTGAATTACGCCGGGCGCGGCAACCACAACAGAAAGGATGACGCCGTCTTTCAGGCGACGCGTGACGCCATGGACTTGCTGATCGAGACAAGTATGGAGGATGTGCGCCAAGGATATCGACGCGAGCTCGTCACCGGCAACAACGACGCGGACGGCGTCTACTTGTTGCGGTGGGTCGAGTCGCATTTTCCGGAGCGAGCGGCGCGCATTCGGGACAAGCTGGTGGCATGGGGCGGCAATGCGTCGGGCGTGAACGTGGCCAACATCGACAATATCGGTGAGGTCCATCCCGATACGATGTGGTGGCACTATAGCCTCGGAAATGTGCGCAAGCGGCCGTTTTCCGAGATCTGGCCGGACACGACCGACCCGCTGATGGCGGGCCTGAAGGTTCGCCCGCGATCGGTGCACGGTCGTTGCGGTAAGTGCGCGTACCTTAGAATATGTGGCGGAAATACGCGCGTGCGGGCGGAGCAGATTGCCGGAGATCCATGGGCAGAAGACCCGGGCTGCTATTTGACCAACGCTGAGATCGGCGTCGCCGAACATGGTGAACGCCTGACGACGACACCCTTTGCGGCGTCGCACGGTCGGCGCCGTATCGCTTGATGCAGTTGACCAGGTTCTGTGTCGGTGTGTTTTTGTCGCTGTCTGTTGCGTCAAACGTGGCGCACGGTCAGACGGTATACGAACGCCATTGTGCGGCGTGCCACGGTGTTGATCGTTTGGGCGGCAGCGGTCCCGCCCTGTTGCCGGAAAACTTGCGGCGGTTGAAACGTGATCAAGCCCACGCCGTCATTCGTGACGGACGACCGGCAACGCAGATGCCGGGGTTTGGCGAGGATCTAGCCGCGCTGGATATCGAAGCGCTGGTTGAACTCATTTTCACGCCATTGCCAACGGCGCCGGTTTGGGGTGAAGAAGAGATAGCCGACAGCCACGTTGTACATGTCGGCCGGGGCGCCTTGGTGGACAAGCCGACCCACGCAGCGGATCCGCTGAACTTGTTCACGGTGGTTGAAGCGGGCGACCATCATGTAACGATATTGGACGGCGATACGTTCACGTCCCTCGTGCGGTTCCCGAGTCGTTTTGCACTGCATGGCGGCGCAAAATATTCACCGGACGGGCGCTTCGTGTATCTCGCTTCGCGCGATGGCTGGATCAGCAAATACGATCTGTGGGGATTCGAACTTGTGGCCGAAATACGAGCAGGGATCAACACCCGCAATGCCGCCGTCTCCGGGGACGGGCGTTTTGTTGCCGTGGGCAACTATTTGCCGCACAGCGTGGTCATACTGGATGCTGCGGATTTGTCACTCCTCAAGATTGTTGATGCGGTTGGTGTTCGCGGCCAGACCTCCCGTGTCAGTGCAGTTTATGCCGCACCACCGCGCGATAGCTTTGTTGTCGCGCTGAAGGATGTGCCGGAGATCTGGGAAATCGCGACGAGCGAAGACGCCGGGCCTTTTTATGCCGGATTGGTACATTCTTTTGAACAAGGCATGGAGGAGGGCCTGGCGGCCGAGTCCGGCCTGTTCGCCGTGCGCCGGATCGTACTGGATGACTATCTGGACGATTTCTTTTTTGATGCAAAGTATCAACACGTTGTCGGCGCGGCGCGCAATGCGAAGAACGGACAAGTCGTCAATTTGATTGTCGGGCGAAAGATTGCTGAGCTGAGTTTAGGTGGTATGCCGCATTTGGGGTCGGGAATCTACTGGCAGCAAGGCGGCCGTGACGTGATGGCGACGCCTCATCTGGGTGAGGGCGTGATCAGCGTTATTGATATGAAGGAATGGCGGACCATCAAGTCCATTGAGACGCTCGGTCCGGGGTTTTTTATGCGCAGTCATCCATCCACGCCGTATCTCTGGGCAGACGTGTTTTTTGGACCCGACAAGGATGCCGTCCATGTCATTGATAAAGAGTCGCTGGCGATTGTTGAGACATTGCGCCCGGAGCCCGGTAAGACGGCCGCCCACGTCGAGTTTACGCGCGACGGCCGGTTTGCTTTGGTGAGCGTGTGGGACAATGATGGAGCACTTGTTGTTTACGACGCCGCCACGCTTGAGATCGTCAAACGCATTCCGATGAACAAACCGGTCGGCAAATACAACGTGTTTAACAAAATCGGTTTTGTTGCCGGGACAAGCCACTAACATGACTCGTTTCGCACGAACTTGGGCCGATGCGGCGTTGGTTTTGGTAGGTCACGGGTCGAGTGAATCGGATGAAGCCGCCCGCATTGTTGAAGGTCAGGCGCTGCAGCTCCAACAACGCACGCCATTTCGCCATGTGCAATGTGCCTTTCTGAAGGCGGATCCGACGATCTCCGTCGTGATCGATAGGTTGCAAACGAACCACGTATACATCGTGCCGATGATGATGGACGAGGGGCCACTTGCCGTGGACGTGTTGCCCAAGCTGGTGCGCGCATCGGCATCCGACGGCCAGACCGCTGGCGGGGATGTTGCGCGGCAGATCGACGTTTGTCGGCCTATCGGTGTTCACGCGGGCATAAGTGAAATCATCGCCGAACGCGCCAAGGGTGCATGTCGAGCCGCCTGTTTGTCGCCAACCGGTACTGAGGTCATGGTGGTTGGACATGGTCACGCGACGGATGGTCGCGCTGGCCGCGCATTGCACGCGCACGTTGCGCGCTTGGACAGCCGGGAGCTGTTCCGATGCGTGTCTGTAGCGTTTCTTGAAACGGACCCGACGTTTGCCGATGTTCTGGCGCGCGCGGTTGGGCCGACGGTTGTGGTGGCCGCCCTGCTCGGCGGCGGCGCGCATGTCGGCCAAGACGTGGCCGCGAAAATTCGCGGGGCGCGGCAGCGGCGATCTTCTGTCTGTTTCGCGGGCGCGATCGGCGACGATCCGCGGATTGCGGAAATCGTGATCGACCAGGTGCGCGCCTACGATCGTCACGTCGCTGCTTGATCCCTCAGCCTGTTCGTGCGACCAGAGGACTGGAGCGGTTCCGACGTTTCCACATGTCCGTCGCCGCTTCCCGCGCCTCGGCCATGTTGTGTGTGCGTCCAAGCAGCTTCCACGCGATTGCCGTTGTGCCGACGATCGCTGCCGTAGGTCCCTGTAAATCGATGTCGCCGCGCCACAGTGCGCCGAGGCGCGCCGGATCCGGCGGCTCGTCGCGCCACCGCGTGCGCGCGCCGGGCGTTAGGGCGGGCCATGTTTCTTCATGCGCAATGCCATCGCGCAGGCCGACAACGTGGCAGGGCTTGTCCGGGTTTGTCTGTGCCTCGCCGCCACCGCCCTTGAACGCGGCCAGGTTATTTTGCCCCAGAGCCATAGCCGTTTGTGCGTGCGTGGACAGATAGTTGGGGTGAAAGACACCCAATATTTGTGCCGGCGCGCGAAGCGGGTTGAGCGCGCGGCAAAATGTGTTCGCCGCCGTGCGCACGCCAAGCTGAGGCCTAAACGCAAATAGCCGATCAACCTCAGGCGCGATATCGCCGATCAAGGCAAAAGCGAAACCGGTGCGCGCCATGGCCTGTGCCGCTTCGTTGAGTGAGGCACTGGGCATGATGCCCAGTTGCGCCAACGCCCGCGCCGTCGTCACACAACCATCCTCGTGGCCGCGCAAGCCGTGCATCAGGATGTGCACGCCGTTTTGTGCCAGCAGCAGCGCGGACAGCACGAACCACGGCAGCTGTTTGTGTCGGTCGGCGTAAGAGGGCCAGTCAAGGTCGGGTGGTGTGGGCGTGGCGATGGGGCGCATGCGCTGCCGGGCGGCCTCGACGAAACCTGCCAGCTCGTCCGGGCTCTCCTTGCGATAGCGCAACACCAAAAGGAAAGCACCGACCTGAAGCGGCGCCGCGGTTTGGTCTAAGATCATGCCCATGGCAGCCCGGGCTTCGTCGCGGGTCAGTGCCCTCGATCGTCCGGGGCCGCGCCCAATCGTACGCACATACGCGGCGAATGCGTCTTCTCTGGCTGTTTGCGCGTTGTCCGCGTTGTGTTCCGACATTGGGCCCCAGTGTTGCCAGTCTTGGTCAATTTGCCAAGATTTTTGCGATGGCGCGCAGGGAGACCTTCGGCTGGCTGGACACTGGTCTCAATATCACGCGCTTGGCCAACATGGCGGCGCATGCGAGCCTAAGCCACGTATGCGTGGGAGCGAGGAGGCGTGAATGGCAACGGGGCGGGGAGATCACAGCGACGGGTGGCAAGCGGAAGTCGACACACTGGCCGACCGCCTGCGACGCGCGCGCGAGATGGGCGGAGCGGAAAAAATCGCCCGTCAACGCGCCGCCGGACGGATGACCGTGCGCGAGCGGATCGACGCCCTGCTGGACCCGGATAGTTTCCACGAAATCGGTGCCATCGCAGGGCGCGCGCTTTATGACGACGATGGCGTGTTGCAGGACTTTACTGCGTCGAACATCGTCTTTGGCCGTGGGCGGATCAGCGGCCGCCCGACGGTGGTGGTCGGCGACGATTTCACCATCCGGGGTGGGGCCGCGGACGCCAGTATCCACGCCAAGCAAATCGCCGCCGAACAAATGGCCAATGAATTGCGATTGCCCATCGTCCGTTTGGTGGAGGGTACGGGCGGCGGTGGCTCGGTGAAATCGGTCGAAATGGATGGTTACACATATGTGCCGGCGAATCCCGGCTGGAATTGGGTCGTCGACAACATGGCGACCGTGCCCGTGGTGTCTCTGGCTCTCGGGCCCGTGGCCGGCCTGGGCGCAGCCCGCATGGTCGCCAGCCATTATTCGGTCATGGTGAAGGAGCTGTCGCAAATATTCGTGGCAGGTCCGCCCGTCGTGGCGCAGGTCGCGCAAAGCGTGACAAAAGAAGAGTTGGGCGGCGCGGCGATCCACGGCAGCAACGGCGTTGTCGACGATGTCGTCGAGTCAGAACAGGAGGCGTTCGCCAAGGCCCGGCGCTTTTTGTCATACATGCCCCAATCGGTGGACCAGCTTGCCGCGCGCGGCGCCGTGACGGACGCGCCCGGACGGCGCGAAGACTGGTTGATCAAGGCCGTGCCGCGCAATCGCCGACGCGTTTACAAAGTGCGCCCGATTATCGAGGCAATTGTTGACCAAGAAAGCTTTTTTGAGATCGGCGCCGGCTACGGGCGCTCGATCGTTGCCGGGCTCGCCCGCTTGGACGGCTGGCCCGTCGGCGTCGTCGCGACGGACCCCTACGTGTTTGGGGGCGCCTGGACGGCCGACGCATCGTTTAAACTGATGCGTTTTGTCGATACGGCCGAAACGTTCCATTTGCCGGTGGTGCATTTCGTTGATTGCCCAGGCTTTATGATCGGTGTCGAGTCCGAGAAGGCCGCAACGATACGGCATGGGACGCGGGCCTTGTCGGCGATCTATCAGGCCACCGTGCCCTGGTGTTCGGTGATATTGCGTCGCGCCTTCGGTGTCGCCGGGGCCGCGCATGGCAACCACACGCGCTTTCATTATCGTTTCGCCTGGCCGTCGGGAGATTGGGGGTCGTTGCCGCTCGAGGGTGGCATTGAAGCGGCATACAAGGCCGATCTGGCCGAAAGCGACGATCCAGACGCCTTGCGCGCGGATATTGAACGGCGCCTCAATCATGTGCGCTCGCCGTTTCGGACCGCCGAACGTTTCGGTGTCGAAGACCTCATCGATCCGCGCGACACGCGACCCCTGCTGTGCGAGTTTGCCAATCTGGCGGCACCCTTACGGAAATTGGGATCGCGGCAGTTTGGCATGCGTCCCTAAGGGCGTTCGGCCCTGTCGCCGTCGCCGGCCTCGCGCGCCGCGCCGAGGATACGGGACACGGCGAAGAAATGGGTACGACATGATTCAAGATTGCGGCGGGCGACGCCAAGGTCGTCGTAGAGCTGGCACAACCAAGCCTCCCGCCGTTTGTCATCCAGCGGCTCCAGCGCGCCATTCGCGGCGGCGGCCTTGAAGCTTCGTATGGCGCGCAGGCGCTTGCGCAACTGGTCTTCGGCGGTGGCCAAGGCACTGCGCGCTTCACGGTAGGCGTGACGATCGGTGCCGCCCGCGATAAGCTCGGGTGGTATGGGCCCATCAAATCGCGTTTCCAGTTCTGCGAGGCGGCGAAGATCCCCGTCGGGTGGACTCTCGTCCCACAGCCTTATGGCCACAACAGGCCTCGGTCGGCGATCCACTCACAATCCGACCAATCCGCCAAGGCCCAGATCAAATCCCTCGTCATCTACCTATCTCCTGAATTGACAATCAGCTTGAAAGCAACGTAAGTGTAACTTACTTTAATGTCAAGTATTGCTTTCTTAAAGGTTAGCGGAATAGTAAGGGCAGGGCACGGCTGCGCGACGATTCGCGGCGCGTCGCTTTCGTGATTCGTTGCGGGTGTCGGGTGGGAGGGTAGGGATGGGCGGCGCGCAAGCAGGCGTCGGTGTCGGCGGCGTCCTGCGGGTCGATGCCGCGTTCACGACATAGATAGACCGATCCGCGCGTATTGGCGGTCCGCGCTTCGACGCAGCTCAGGCGGCCAAGGCGAATCCCATGCGGCCCGGCGGTGCGCCTGGCGCCAAAAAAGCGAAGTCTTGCAAACTATCGAATGCGCAAATTGCGGCGATAGCGGCGGTGCTCGACCATGGTTCCGATAATACGCGTGTCGCCATCGGGTTCGATGATCGTGGTCGGCCAATCGCTGTTGGCAGGTACGAGTTCGATCAGATAGGGGTGGCGGTCACCGCGCACCATGCGGTATTTGCGCAAATAGGCGTACGGGTAATTTGGCAGCTTTGCCAATACGATATCGCCGGGGTCGGGAGGTACGTCGGGGTCGATGACAACGCGGTCGCCGGTACGGATCTCGGGATCCATGCTGTCATCGGTAACGGAAAAACCAAAGGCTCGATTGCCGACCACGACATCCGGCACAATTGTCGCCACGGTTGCGCCCAAATGGCGGACGACGGGATTCGGCCAATCGGCGGCCGAAAGATGGTCAAAAACATACAGCGCGCCTTGCTCGATTGGCGGCAGCTTGCCGGGCTCCTCGATCGGCAATTCCCGACCATCCGTATCTTGCATCGGGCCCTGATCGTTCGCCAGCCAAGATATATTGACGTTGTACATTAAGGCCAGATCAAGCAAGCGCGAACTGACCGGCGACGTCTTGCCGTTTTCCCACTGAGAGATCGATGAGCGGGTGACCGACAGCTGTTGGGCGACTTGGTCTTGGGAGAGGCCGGCACGCTGCCGGGCAAAGCGAAGACGTTCAGCCAAAGTTGACATAGCCGAAAGATGTGAGCGGATCTACCGCCTGTCACTGATAGAATCACTTGACAAAGAGGTAAGACTTACTTAACATCCAATCTGGATAGGGCCACGGCGGTGTGTGCTGGGGCCAAACGTGGACAGAGGAGATAGAGATGGAGTGCGCCTCGGGTTGTGGCAGGACGGTTCCGTCAAGAGACATGGCCGCGCGCTTGGCGACGGCCGCGGATACACTCAAGCGGCTACCGGCGTCGGGGCTGCGTCCGCACGGCGTGCGCAGCGCCTGGCCCGATGTGGTGCGTTCAGTTCAAGAGGCTTATGGCTATGAACGTGCGCGGATGCGTCCGCCACCGCCAACGCCGGAGGCGATTGACGATCTGGACCGCTGTTTGGATTTGGTCAGAACGCTGAGCCCGGACGACCAGCGGTTGGTGTGGGCGCGCGCCCTTGGCGCCCGTTGGCAGCCCTTGTGTCGCAAATTCGGAGTTAGTCGCAGCACCCTGTGGCGGCGTTGGGCGATGGCGTTGGAAGCTCTTTCCAAAGTAAACGAATAAATAGCTTGACAGAGAAATAACATTTTAGTATACGAAACATCGTAATCTGACGCAAATCAGGCGCGGTATCGCAAGCCACGTCTGTTGTAGACGCTGAATTGCGTTCAATTGCGATTTGGCGCGTGCGCATCGCGTTTGATTGATTGCATGGTCCAGAAGCCTCGTCGACATACCGGCGGGGCTTTTTCGCGACCTGAATGTGCGGCCGACGTTTGTGGCCGAAGCTGTGACTTAAGCAAGTGGCTTAGGTTTGTAGCCTAAGTTTGTAGTCTGCGTTTGCAACCTAAGTTTATCGCCTAAGTGGGGCGTGCCGATTGCGGCACGCCCCTTTTCGTTTGGCATCGAGAGCGATCTCTAGCGGCGTAATTGTGCGCCGCCGAGGTCGCGTCTGACCCAGAGCACCCGCATATGTTTATCCCTTTTATGCCGCCGACGTTGGCGCAACGTGCCGCAATGGTCGAAGCACTTTTGGCGCCACCGGCGCCGATGCTGCCAATGATCACGCCGGATTCGCCGATTGGCCGACCGGCGCAACCGGCAGTTCCGTTTGGGGCACCGTTCGGTGCCTTCGCGCCAATCGGTCCGGGCACGCCACCAGTATCCGAGAACGCGCACCGGCCGGGACCGTCAGCATTTGCCGGGCCATTATTTGGCGTGCCAATACCGACGCCACCGCTGCCTCCGGTCATTCCGTCGCGGCAGGCCATGGTGGAGGCGCTTTTACCCGGGGCCGTCGTGAGCAGCTTCGAAGGCACGCCGACGGCGCCCGGTGCGCGGGTCGCCCCGGCTTCGCCGCCAAACTCGATGCAGCGCGCCATGGTGGAGGCGCTGTCACCGGATGTCGCCAAGTTCTTTGGATTTTCGCCGAACGGAGGCCCTGATGGCCCGGGCGCAACGCATCGAACGCCGACGAACCCACGGTTCCTTCCCAATCTCATTCTTGCCTCAGTCGGCCGCGATGAGCCACCGCCACCACAGAGTGTGGATGTGTTCAGTGATTTGCTTAAGCAAGGTGAGCCGGAGAGGTTATGGCGGGAGCCGTCAAATCCGACGCAACGAGAAATCGGAGAGTTCATACTTTCGATCGCCCCGGGGGTCGGCGAGGTGATGTCGGCGATGGAAGCATATGACGCCTATAAAACTGCTTATGCGGCTTTGCAAGACGGTGATACCCAGCGCGCTTTGGTTGCGGCGGCAAAGGGCACAACGGCATTGTTTTCGGTCATTCCCGTTTTCGGCCGCACTGTCAAGCTCTCGAAACTGGGTGTGATCCTCGCGCTGCGGCTCTTCGACCACGCTGACTACAAAGGTCCACAAATCAAGGAGGGGGAGGCGGGTGGCGAAAGTGCGAGCAGAAATTTCCCAAAAAAGGAAAAAGAGGCGACTAAGGTTCGCGACATTACAAGCACATGCGTATTTTGTCGGCAAGCGGGCGTCGGGGTCCAAGTGGATCATGCCCACCCAAAAGCGCGCGGCGGCAACGCAACGGAAGCGAACGCACAATTGGCCTGCGCCCATTGCAATCCGTCTAAGCGCGATCGAGACGTGCCTGTCAATCCCCCACCCGGATGGCAAGGTGATTGGCCACCATACTGGATTGCAAAATGGCCGGAACTGCGGGGTATAGGTTTGCGGGTCCCGAGGTAAAATGGAACGGTGCGTCGTGAGGGTTCGGCACACTGAGGAGAAAATAATTTCTGTGCTGGGTCCTATCTCAATCCATCATTTCAGTTGTTGAGATCGCGCAAGGATTGAATTACTTTGATGACAATTCAATCGCTGTCGCGTAGATGTAAATTCAACTGTATCTCGCGAATCAATGATGCGAATAGAATATTTGAGCAAAGAATCCTGTAGAGGATAAACAAAAAGGAAATCCGTGTGGGAAAATACAAAATATTCGAGCATTCTCTGCCACTGTGGGAAGACAAAGGCACGACCGTCGTCCTCGCTTACGTAACTGATGATGAGGACAAGAATGAGTGGGAAGCCCTTTGGGCGCGTCAGATTAGAAAAGATCACTATGAAATTTGCTGTATACCATTCTTTGCCTATAAAATTGCCTTAGGCGATATTGTCCGGACCAATTCGAGACGGGCCGTGGTGGGCGTCGCTGAGCCTTCTGGTCGGTCCGTGTTTCGGGTCTACTTTAAGCCGGAATTTGATGCAAGCACGCGAGAAGCGCGCATTCGAGATGTATTGAACGGTATCGCGGACTTAGGTGGCGAAATGGAATTCTACCATGAGGATCTTCTCGGTATTGACGCGAAGAACAAGGATATCGCTAACAAAGTCGTTGAGTTCCTGAAGGAATGGGAAGGTAACACAGAGTTATTATTATACGAGCACGGCAAATATCCATGAATATCAACATCGTGGTCGGGGCCCGATTTCAGCGACTGTTAACCTAATGCATCATACTTCGCAGACTATGTTTTAAAATCACAATTTGTGCGTTTGGTAATGTGTCACCGTAATCCAAAGTTTCGCACGTCGAGAAAAGGTGTTTCTGGAGCGGGTCAGGGCGCGGTCTTGCGAACGCCGGGTGTTTGATGCGGTTTACGTCGACATAGGGCGATAGCGGCACGGTGTTTTTGCAAGAAATCCTGTGGGCATCCAACAAGAGGTTCCCGCGTGAAAAAATACAAAATATTTAAGCATTCCCTGCCATTGTGGCATGACAAAGTCGATTCCTTCATCATGGCTGACGTAACTGATGATGAGGACGAAGATCAGTGGGAGAAGATCTGGACACGTCGCGTTGAGAAGGAGCGCTATGAAATCTGCTGCATACCATTCTTCACCTATAAAATTGCCTTGGGCGACATCGTCCGTGCAGATTGGATGGGGGCTTTCAGATGGGTTGTCGAGCCCTCCGGTCGGTCCGTGTTTCGGGTCTATTTTGAGCCGGAATTCGATCCAAGCACGCGAGAAGCGCGCATTCGAGATGTTTTGAACGGTATCGCTGACTTAGGTGGCGAAATGGAATTCTACAATGAGGACCTCCTCGCTATTGACGCAAAGAACAAGGATATCGCTGACAAAGTCATAGAGTTTCTGAAGGAATGGGAAGATAATACCGAACTGCTGGAGTATGAGCACGGCAAGTATCCTTGAATATCAACATCCTGGTCGCGGTCAAATTACGGTGACAGTTTACTAAATGCATCGTACTTTGGAGACTTTGTTTCATGCTGACAGTTTGTGCATTTAGTAAACTGTCACCGAAATACCGAAACGCCGAAATGGCGCAGACTTCACAGTGTGGAGCGCATACAAAAAAATAGCTAGACACATAATACACAATTTGCTATAGTGCGAATGTTAAGTGGGGAGACGTATCGCCTCGGCGCCGAATTGGTGTCGGGGCTTTTTGTTTGCCGGCGCTAGGAGCCGTCGCACAACGCGGCGGACATCGTTTCAGGGCCGGCAGCCAAATAGGCGAGCCAATCCCCAGGAAAAGGCGTGGATTGGCGGGATAATGGATCGCGGAGGCGGGGCCAGGATCCGACGAGAGGTGGCGGCGACAGCGGGGGGTATGGAGCATAATGGCGTGAACCAAAATGACGATGGCGAGCAGGGGTTGCGAGACATTGTACGGCGTCACGTTCATGTGGCGGTACGCGCGCTGGTGGCTATTTGCGAAGATGAAAACGTACAAGCAAGCACCCGAGTGGCGGCGGCGAATGCCGTGTTGGATCGGGCTTATGGTCGGCCGCCACAGGCGGTTGAGGTCCATGGCCACAGGGATGTTGCGGACCTAAGTGATGGAGAGCTTGCGGCAATCATTCAATCCGAAAGCCATCGCGGCGGCGCGCGAACTGTTGGCAAGGCGGCGGGCAAGAAACGCGTTCGCCGCGTTCGTCGCTCGCGTGACTGATTTGAAGCCGGCCCGGCACCACAAACGGTTGATCGCGGCTCTGAACGAGATTGCCGATGGGAAACTTCGGCGGTTGATGGTGTTTATGCCGCCGGGCCATGCGAAGAGCACTTACGCAAGCGTTCTGTTTCCGCCGTGGCACTTGATCCGGCATCCGCAGGCGGCGGTTTTAGCGGCCAGTCACAGTCAGGAACTGGCGGACAGTTTTGGGCGGCGCGCGCGCGCGGTTGTCGGGCATGAAGGTTTCGCCGGTGTGTCAGGGACAAAACTGGCCAACGACAATCGTGCCGCGTCACGATGGCAGACCGATAGCGGCGGCGTCTATTTCGGCATTGGTGTCGGCGGGGCGATCACGGGACGGCGCGCGGATTTGGCGATCATCGATGATCCGATCAAGGGACGCGCCGAAGCGGACAGCGCGCTGGTCCGCGACCGGACCTGGGAGTGGTATCGCGCGGACCTGCGGACGCGCCTGAAACCGGGTGGTGCGCTCGTCCTGATTCAAACGCGATGGCACGAAGACGATCTGGCAGGCCGGATTCTTCCGCAGGAATATAGTGGGGAATCCGGCAGTGTGGTGGCGCGTGACGGCGAAACTTGGCAGGTCATTAGCCTACCGGCTCTCGCGGAACAGGACGATCCGCTGGGGCGCGCCCCTGGCGAGGCCCTGTGGCCGGAATGGTTCGATGCTGCGACACTGGAACAAGAAAGGGTCAGCCAAGGGCCGCGCAATTGGTCGGCACTGTACCAGCAACGTCCCGCACCGGAAGAGGGCGATTACTTTCGTAGCGAGTGGTTGCAGTGGTACCAAGAGCCACCAACGCATTTGGCGATTTATGGCGCCAGCGACTATGCGGTCACGGCCGGTGGTGGCGATTATACCGTGCACGGCGTCATTGGGGTTGATGCGCTGGATAATCTCTATGTGTTGGATTGGTGGCGCGCTCAAACAGACAGCTTGGTTTGGGTTGAGACCTTGTGCGACTTGATTCGGAAATGGCGCCCGATTGAGTGGGTGGAAGAAAAAGGCCCGATCGCAAAAGGGCTGGGCGCGTTGATCGACAAGCGGCAGCACGAACGTGCCGCATATTGTGTACGCCATGGGTTCGCCTCGTCGGCGGATAAGCCAACCCGGGCCCAGGCTATTCGCGGCCGCATGGCCCAAGGAAAGGTTCATTTCCCCAGAAAGGCGCCGTGGGTGGCCGACTTGGTGAACGAGTTGATGACGTTTCCGGTTGGCGTTCACGATGATCAAGTCGACGTGATGAGCCTTTTCGGGGTGATGCTGTCGCGTATGCACAAGGGCAAGAAGATGCGACGTCCGTCTGACCAAAACATGCAGCGACAACCGACTGTCAGCGAAATATTTGATGAGCATTTTCGGTCAACCGCGCGGCCGCGGGGCCGGGATCGGCTGGACAGCTGGTCATGAGCCGGGCGCACCATCGGCAATAGGATAGGGCAATGACAGGTGATTCAGAGAGCGCACGCGACTTTTCGTCGGAGGTGCTGCGGTGGAAGCGCGAACTGGAATTGGCGGATCGCGAAGAAAAAGCCTGGCGTGAGCTGGCGCCGAAGATTATCCGCCGCTATCGCGATGAGCGCAACCGCGCCAGCCATGACCGGAAATTCAATATCTTCTGGTCCAATGTTGAAACCCTGAAACCGGCGGTCTACTCGCATACACCCGTACCCGACGTTCGTCGTCGTTTTTTGGATCAGGATCCGATTGGGCGCGAGGCCGCCGAACTGTTGGAGCGCGCGTTGAGCTTCGCCATAGACGACTACGATTTCGACGGCGCGATGGAATTGGTGCGGGACGACATGTTGCTGGGTGGCCGGGGCGTCGCGCGCGTGCGCTACGACGCCGATATCGCGCGCCGGCCCATGGAGATTTCTAGCGAGGAGCAGGGCGCCGCGCACGAAGCTGACGCGCGCGCCATACCAGCGCCGAACGACGCCGCGGATGGTGAAGATGAGAACGGTCCCTTCGTGGAAGTGGTGACCGATGAGTCCGTGCGTTGCGAATATGTCTATTGGGAACATTTCCGTATGTCACCGGCCCGGACCTGGGCGGATGTACGGTGGGTCGCCTTTAAGCATTTCATGACCCGTGATCAGTTGCGTCAGATGTGGCCCGACCGCGGATCGAAAGTGCCACTGCACGCGACGACTGATCCGTCTGACGCGCATGAGTCGCGTGGCGTCGAAAAAGAACCGGACACACCGTTTCGCCGCGCGATCGTGTGGGAGATTTGGGATAAGACCAGCCGCCGGGTGAAGTGGTGGGCGGAACAAACACCCTGGTTGCTGGAAGACACGCCACCACCACTGGACTTGGTGGCGTTCTTTCCGGTGCCACAGCCGGTCTATGCGGTGCGCACCAGCGACAGCATGACGCCTGTGCCGGAGTTCATGATCTACCAAGATCAGGCGGATGAACTGGATCGGTTGACCAGCCGCATTAATCGATTGATCGAATCGGCAAAAGTGGCCGGAATCTATTCGGCGCGCCAAGAAGAAACCATACGAGCGTTGGCGCACGCGGACGATCTTGACCTCGTGCCGGCGCAAGATTGGTTGGCGCTGGCCGATCAAGGTGGTGTTTCACGAGCGATCGAATGGTTGCCATTGGATCAGATTGCGACGGTGCTCTCCGGCCTGTATCGCCAGCGCGAGCAGCTGCGTCAAGAGATCTTCGAACTGACCGGGATCTCTGACTTGTTCCGCGGGTCGAGTCGGCCCGGTGACACTGCGACGGCGCAAAGAATTAAAGGCGATTTCGGCAGCATGCGTTTGTCACCACGCCAAAAACCGATGGCCCGTTTCGTGCGCGACATTGTCCGGATCAAGGCCGAGATCATTGCTGATCAATTTGCGCCCGAAACCTTGTCACGCATGACCGGGCGGGTTGTCACCGAGGACATTTTGGCGGTGCTGCGGGATGATCGCCTGCGTCGATTTCGAATTGACATCGAGACAGATTCGACCGTGCAGCCGGACGCGGAACGAGAAAGGCAAAACGCAGCAGCGTTCTTGTCGGCAATGACCAGCTATTTGCAGGCCGCAGGGCAGATCGCCAATCAAGCCCCGGCGACCGTGCCGATGTTGATGGAGTTACTAAAATTCGGCGTACGTAGTTTCAAAACGGCGCGCGCTGTGGAAGATGTGATCGACGAAACCGCCGAGGTGTTGAAACAGCAATCGGCGGCGCAAGCTTTGTCTGAAGCGACGCCGCCGGGCGCGATTCAGGAAACCGATTTTGGCGGCCTCGACGCCGCATCGTTGCTGTCCGCTGTGTCCGCAGCCAATCCACTTGCTGCGCCAGACGACGCACTTGGGACCGCGCGCGCCCCATCCCTCAATGTTGATCACACGGAGCAGAGATGACCAATCTTTCGGAAAACCAAGGTCAGGGTGAAGCGCCTTCGATCACCGATGACATCATGGCGGCTATTCGTGAAACCGCGCAGGGCGACGACGTGAGCCCATCCGATGACCCGCATCCGCCGGGCGACGGCACGCAGCCTGTGCGCAGTGAAGGGGCCGACGAGCTAGCTCCTGAGCAAACAGACTCGCCCAAAGATGACGGTGATGCTTTCGTGGCGGCACCCGAACATTGGCCGGAAGACGACCGAAAGAGGTTTGAGGCGCTGGGCCACGAGAACCAAGAATGGTGGCTAAACAAGACAAAATCCTTGGAGCGCGGCTACCAAGACAAGTTTGAACGATTGGGCGAAGCGCGCCGCGAAAGCGCCGCCCTAAGCGATGCACTGGCTCCATACGAAGCGCAATTGGCCCGCGTCGGTCTGGATCGCGTGGGGTTGGTTCAGCAATTGGTTGCCAGCGAGCAAATGCTCAGGACCAATCCGGATGAGGCGCTTGCATGGCTGGCGCAACTCTATCCACCGCGCGACCGACGCGGGGCTATGCAAAAGATTGCGCGCGCCTTGGGTGCGGACAGCGGCGACGCGACAGGTCAAGCCGCCGCCACCGAGGCGTCAGCGTCCGAAGATGTTATCAACCAAGTCCGGTCTGAACTCGATCGACATATGCAGCAATTCGCGTCCGCGCAACATTCGGGACAGATCGCGGCGATTGCCACGCAGTTTGACTCAATGCGCGCGATGAAAGACGAAGGCGGAAACGAACGGTTTCCACATTTGAACCAGGTCCGCGCGGTTATGGCCGCGCTCGTCGCCGCGGGTGCCGCTTACGATCTACCGTCAGCCTATGACATGGCGGTCCGTGCGCAAGGCATCCGCGATACGAAGACAGGGTCTGATTACCCGCGCTCCGACGCGCAGCGTCGCCAATCCGTGCAGCAAGCGAAGATTGCGAGCCGCAAACCGCAGACCGATTCGGCACCGGCGCGCAAGGTTAGTGACGGCCGTGGTCCTGTGTCGATCCAAGACGCGATTCTCGAGTCGATCGAAGAATACCGCGCCGGGCTCTAAGAAAAATGAGGTAAGAAAAATATGGCTCCACCGAATTCGCAATGGGGCGAAGTCGCGACGACGACGCTGCACAAAAGGCGTCGGCGCATGGCAGACAACGTTCTTAACCACAATGCGTTGCTGCGACGACTCAAAGAACGTGGCAATGTTGAGCCAGCCGATGGTGGCGAAAGCCTGATCGAAGAGCTCGAATATGCCGAGAACCAGACCTTTATGTACTATTCGGGCTACGAGGTTCTGGATATCAGCCCGTCTGAGGTTTTCTCGGCCGCGGAGTTCGATTGGAAACAGGCTGCGGTGGTCGTGACGATTTCGGGCGCCGAGCAGCGCAAGAACTCAGGCGACTCGCAGATGGTCCGGCTGCTTCGGCGTCGGCTTTCCAACGCCGAGAAGACCATGATGAACAATGTCAGTGTCGGCGTCTATTCGGATGGCACCGGATCTGGCGGCAAGCAGATTGGTGGCTTGCAGTTGTTGGTGGCCGACGACCCGACAACGGGCACTGTCGGTGGCATTGATCGCGCCGCAAATACGTTCTGGCGGAATGTCAGTTTCGATGCCACCACCGACGGCGGTGCAGCTGCCAGTGCCACCAACATCCAGTCATATATGAACGACGTTTGGATCCAGTTGGTTCGGGGAACGGATCGTCCCGACATTATCGTTGCGGACCCCAACTATTTCAACTTCTTCTGGGAAAGCCTGCAGGCGATCCAGAGGATTACGACACCGCGCAACGGCGATGCCGGGTTCGAGTCATTGACGTTTCATGGGCCGGGCGGATCCGCGCCAGTGTTTCATGATAGTGATTGTCCAGGCAATCACATGTATTTCCTCAACACGGAATACATTCACTGGCGCCCGCACAAGGATGCCAACATGACGCCGTTAGAGGCGCGGGAACCGGTCAATCAAGATGCGATTGTCCGGCCGATAATTTTCATGGGCAACATGACGCTGAGCAATGCTTCGTTGCAAGGCGTCTTGAAAGACTGAGGGGGATCATAAATGACGTTCAGTATTCTCCCATTCGCCGGTGTCGGGCAGCTCGACACGTGGCACTCTCCAACACAGCCGGAGGCACCGCCCCTTGGCTCAATCGTGCAAGGCAGCGACGGCGCGTTTTACCAATTGGTGAAGTATACCGGTGGCACGTCGAACGTTCCGTCGCGGTGGTCGACCATCAGCCGTGCCTACGAAGGCGCCTTGGCGACCGACAACGGTGTCGCGTCAAGGATGGGCCTTGGTGTGCAGGGAACGTGGATGACCGTCTCCGATCCGCTGAGTACGAATGATTACCATTTCATTCAACGGACCGGCGCGGCCACCGGCGCGTTTCTTGCCAACTGCGCGGCAAATGTCGACCTGTATGCTTCGGACACGGCAGGCTATCTGGACGACGCGGTCGCCACGTTTCGTCGTGTCTACGGTGTCAACCTGGACAGTGCGATCGGTGGATCCGATGCCACGGCGGCTTGCAATATCGATTGGCCGCATGTGGACAACACGACGAGTTGATCACCAAGGCTCACGTGATATCGGAAAGGGGGCTTCGGCCCCCTTTCTTTTTGCGGAATCGCGCAACACGCCATTGAAACAATGAGGTGCGATCGAATGGATGTTTCACAACAGGATTGGCTCACACTCGCCGAGTCGACCGGCGCGAGCCAAGCTGACGCCGACGGTGTCATGGCCACGTTCTATGACAGGCCCGTCGAAAACAGGGTCGCGTCGAAGAAAGAGGGACGCCCGATCTACGACTCGAAGACATATGTCATGATTTTGATTCCGGGACAAAGCAAAACGCGCCTGGATCGGCATGTCAAACCTGACGATATCGACCGTTGGCCTGACGCCTGGGCGCGATACAGAAAGCGCGAACGTGGCATCGTCAACGGAACACCACTGCACGAATGGTCGTATCTCAGCGCGACCCGGCTGATGGAACTGAAGGCGCTCAGCATCCTGACTGTCGAGCAATTGGCTGCAGTGAACGACAGCGCACTCGGCAATTTAGGGCCGGATGCAGCCGATCTTGTCGACCGCGCGCGTCAACATATTCAGGGCGAGGATCAGACCATCAAGGAACTGCGGTCGCGCAACCAAGACCTTGAAGGGCAAGTCAAGGCCATGGAGGCGGAGATGGCCGAAATGAAACGCGCCATTGCGGCGGGCGAAGTCAAACCCAGCAAGTCCAAGACGCGTCGCCGCAGCAGTGGCGGGACTCAACAGGACGTGGAAACCAATGCTGGTTCAACTTAAGCCGGTCCTTCTGCGTCCGGGCGAACGGGGGTTGGTTATGTTCCACAACAAGCATCTGCCACATCTCACCGACCAAGAACTTGACGCCGTGCGCGGGGAACTTCGCGAAATGGCACGCGACAACGATCATCCGTGCGCGTTGACCGCGCGCCGCCTGCTTGGCGGCGTCGAGGAAACTGTTCGCTTCAATGGGACGTGGGGACGATGAGTTTACTCACAATATGTCGTCAGGCAATCGGCGAGATCGGTTCTGTCGAGACACCAGACACGATCGTCGGCAACAGCAATGAGACGGCGAAGCAAATTCTTGCCCTGGCGCAACGGGAAGGCCAGGAATTGGCGCGCCGGCACACGTGGTCCGCGCTGCAACGAGAGCACGTCTTCGCGACCACGTCGGGCGTGGAAAGTTACGCGCTGCCGTCCGATTGGCGACAGGCGATCGATGAAACAGCGTGGGACCGCACCAACAACCGTCCGATGCCGGGAAGTGTTGGCCCGCGCGCCTGGCAGGTTTGGAAATCCGGCTTGATCGCCACAGCGGATGTTTGGACTCAGTTTCGGGTGAAATGGGATTCGAGCGCGGGCGCGCGCCGCATTTTTGTCGATCCGGTGCCGAGTAGCGCGAAGACGTTGGTTGTCGAATACCTGTCCCAATCATGGTGTCAGTCGTCGTCAGGTACGTTGCAAGCCGGCTGGATCGCCGACAGCGACACGGCACTTCTTGACGAAGATCTCATACAGATGGGGCTGATCTGGCGCTTTCTGAAAGCGAAGGGGTTGCCCTATCAAGAGGAATTCAACAGCTACGAACGATCGGTAGATCGCGCGATCGAGGCCGACGTGCCGTCGCGGCGGATCCGGTTGGGCGGCCCGCGACGCGGTGAATTGCGAAACCCGAACCTGCCAGATACGGGGTATGGTTGATGGTTATGCAGCGCAATCCGTCGCGGCAACGGCAGGCGAATGCGACACAGAGCTTGTCGTTTCCGGCGCCAATCGGGGGTTGGAATGCGCGCGACAGTCTGGATCAGATGAAAGAAACCGACGCGGTACGCCTGGAGAATTGGTTTCCCAATGGCGACCGGGTCAGCGTCCGGCAGGGATTTGCAGAACACGCAACCGGCGTTGGTGCCGGCGAAGTCGAGACCGTCATAGAGTTTGTCGGTTTGACCAGTCGCAAACTGATTGCCGCCAGCGGGACCAACCTCTACGACGCGACAGCGGCTGGTGCCGCATCGTCGCTGGCCGGGGGGTTTACGTCCGGGCGCTGGCAGGGCGCCAATTTCGGCAATCGCCTGATTTTGGTCAACGGTGCCGATGCGCCGCAATCATTCGATGGCACAACGATGGCTGCCGCTGGCTTTACCGGCCCCACGACGGTGAGCGATCTGATTTACGCGGTGCCATTCAAGGGCCGACTGTATTTCGTCGAAAAGAATACGGGCGATGTTTGGTATGGCGGCATTGGCGCGGTCACTGGCGCACTGACCAAGTTCCAATTGAGTCGAGTATTGCGCCGCGGCGGCGAACTGCAGGCGATCGGCGTGTGGTCGCGGGACGCGGGCGATGGGCTCGACGACTTCATCGTCTTCGTATCGTCGAATGGCGAGGTGTTGGTGTACGGCGGTACGGATCCGGCAACGGATTTCGCCAAAATCGGCAGCTATGAAATCGGACGGCCGCTGGGACGACGATGCATGGCGCGCGCCGGTGGCGAACTAATCATTTTGACGCGGGCCGGCTATTTGCCCGTGTCGCTGTTGCTTCAGGGTGGCACCGCCGACACAATCGACCGTCACCCGGTTTGGGGAAAAGTGCGACCGGCCGCCGCAGACGCGACGGCGATGTTCGAGGCGAATTTCGGTTGGCAGATTTTTTCCTGCCCGACCGGATGCGCGCTTCACGTCAACATACCGAGCCTGGTGGGCAGCGAGTACAAACAGCATGTGTTGAATACGGTCACGGGCGCGTGGGCATTGTATTCCGGAGTTCCGGCGCGCGCGTTCGGTGCCTTTGACGGCGACACCTATTTCGGCGGCGGTGATGGGCGCGTCTTCAAGATTGGTGGCAACACTGACGACGGCGCCGCCATTCGCTTTCGTGCCAAGCAAGCCTTTAGCTATTTGCGAAAACGAACCAGCATCAAGAGATTCACCATGAGCCGCCCCGTCATTCGCACCGACGGGACCGTGTTGGCGACGGTCGGGTTGGATGTGGATTTCGCCGACCGGAACCTGCCGCAGAACTTGACCAGTTTCGCATCCGGCGTGGCTGGGTCGGCGTGGGATACCGACGATTGGGATGTCGGTGTCTGGGCGGGGGCCGCCACGCCCGCGTCGACATGGCTATCGACGCCAGCGGTGGGGCGCAGCGCATCCGTGCGTTTCGAAGGCGAGGCCAACGCGCAGACGCTCGATTGGTACTCCACCGACGTGCTGGCGCAAACGGGTGGCGTTCGGTGAACTTGGTTGGCGACCTCACGGGCGGGCCGGTATGCCGGTGGATCGAAAGTCAATTGCACGTGGATCTTGGCGAATGCGCGGCCATCGGCGTGGTGCAAGACGAGGCACTCATTGCTGCGGTCGCGTTCAACAACTACCAGCCGCATATGATCGAGGCCAGCGTGGTTGCGACGACACCGCGCTGGTGCTCGCGGCGTGTTCTGGCGGCGGTGTTCGCGTATCCGTTTCGGCAATTGGGCGTGCGACGCGTGCAGGCAACGACAGCGCGGCGCAACAAACGGGCGCGGAAATTCATCGAACGACTAGGGTTCAAATATGAGGGCATTGCCCGAAAGGGCTGGCCACGCGGTGGCGACGCCGCGGTCTATTCTATGTTGAACAACGAATGTAGGTGGCTAAGAGATGGGTAAGGGATCGACCAAGGCGCCACCGGCGCCAAATCCGGATGAATTGATCAAGGCGCAGACGATCGCCAATCAGCGCGCCTTGCGCGATGCGGCACGGTTCAACCAAGTGGCGGAAGTCACGCCGTTCGGATCGCGCCAGTTTGTTGGTGATATCGGGACCCCCGATCGCACCGCGGTGACCAGTTTGTCACCGTCGGGTCAACGCCAATTGGAAGCGCGGAACGCATTGGCGGAGGCCCTGTTGGGACTCGCCCAAAGTCGCGCCAGCCAGATTCCGGCGGCACCACTGGACTTTGCCGGATTGCCGGCGCGGCCCGGTGTCGGGGACTTTGGTGGTGAACGCGATCGATTGGAACAAGCGCAATTTCAGCGGGCGCGCAATTTGATTGATGGTGTGTTTGCGGACAACGCCGAACGATTGCGTGGCCAACTAACGGCGGCCGGGATTCCGGCGGAGTTTCAGCCCAGCAGAGCAGAAGTGCGCGACTTGAACCGGCGCCGCGATCAGGCGTTGAGCAATGCCGCGCTGTCGTCAGTTGCGGCGGGCGGGGCGGAGCAATCGCGCCTGTTCGGGTTGGCCGACGCGGCGCGCCGCCAGGCGATGACCGAAGCGTTGCTGGGGCGTAGCTTGCCCTTTCAAGAGTTGGCCGGATTTGCCGGAGCATTTCCGGTGCAAACGCCGGCATTTCAGCCACTGGCGCAGTCGGGCCCGTTGTCGATCAATCCATTGCCGGCTTTCCAGATGGACTTCCAGCGCGGTCAAGCAAACGCGCAAAGGGCCGCCAATGCCAACCTGGCGGGGTTGCAGGCACTCATGCAAGTGTTGGGTACCCCGACTCAGGGCGCGTTCGATCGGATACTGAGTTAGTGTATCGCATGACCGGACATCATCTGACAGACAGCAAAATGATCGTGCATTCGGTGCTGTCATTTATCCGAACGGGAAGCACTTTCGATCATGACGGCAGTCAGGAACAAAGCGTCGTCGAAACCGACGTAGCGGTGCCTTGAGACCTTTGAGATACGGTAGCAAATGGTATGTCGTAGCAAGGGACCAAAGAAGACGCTGTCATATGTGAATGCGAGGACGAAGGCGCAGTGGGCGCGTTCGAACGGTTCGCGCGTTTCGACCGGCAGGTCGTCGGCGATCTGACGCAGCTTTCGCCATTCCGGAAAACGATCTTCCCATTTGTCGGTTGGGATTTTCTTGGCGTGTTTTGGGCGCGCTGGAACAGCGGTCGCGGCCTTTGCCTGAAGACGACCCGTCAAGAGTAATTTGATAAGCGGCCAGAGACTTGTCGTTTCGTGGCGCACGAGAACCTTTAATCTAGAGCACGCCGAATGCGCTGGGGTGCGGAAATGAGGTCCGTCGTTCAAGCTTCCCTCAGCGCGAAGAAGGTCGTGCGTCAACTCAGATATGGTTTCCATATCGCACCACCGCGCGCGCATCCACATGCCGGCCAAAACAAGAACAAGGCTAAGGCAAAGTAATGAGACAGAAGCAATCACCATTCCCACGTCTCCGGCAACTATGCTTCGTTGGTATTGGTATTGCTGGCACTTGCGCTCAGCAATGCTTGACTTTCTCGTTTCTGTCCTCTTTTCCGTATGACCGCCGCATATCGCCGTTCCCAGGCGCAGGCTGCGTCATCGACGACGATCGTAAAACGCCACATCTCCTTAATGAACCGGGTGAGCGCAGCGACAAAAAGCACGATTGAGACGACTAAGAAGAGATAGCTGGAATAGAAGGCTTGCAACCAATGTACGACGAACATCCAAGATTGTTCGAAAAACATTCTTTCACCTAAGGCACACGTGAAGTTATCGGAGGCACCTAAGAGAATACGCTCCCAACGTACCCGAAAAAACGACTGGTGCATAGGCCCTCGGGATGCCGGGGCGCCCCTGTCGGCGCAATGGTAACTTCTCGCATGGCGGCACATAGCCAGACACAGGATAAAATGATCCACCATTCGGTGCTGTCATTTATCCGAACGGGAAACACTTTCGATTATGATGGCCGTGAGGAACAAGGCGTCGTCGAAACCGACGTAGCGATGTCTAGAGACCTTTGAGATGCGGTAGCAAATGGTATGTCGTAGCAAGGGACCGAGGAGAACGCTGTCGTAGGTTAGTGCGAGGAGGAAGGCGCAATGGGCGCGTTCGAACGGTTCGCGAATATCGTCGGAAAGGTCGTCGGCGATTTGACGCAGCTTCCGCCACTCCGGAAAACGATCTTCCCATTTGTCGGTGGGGATTTTCTTGGCGTGTTTTGGGCGCGCCGGAACAGCGGTCGCGGCCTTTGCCCGAAGACGACCCGTCAGGAGTAATTTGATAAGCGGCCAGAGACTCGTCGTCTCATAGGATACGAGAAACGTCAATTTAAAGCACGCCGTTTCCGCTGGGCTACCGAAATGAGGTCCGTCAATCAAGTTCCCCTCGGCACGAAACACGTCATGTTGCAACTCGGATTGGAATCCGAAATCGCGCGACTTTGCGTGCGCCCACATGCCCGCCAGAATAAGAAAGAGGCTAAGGTAGAGTAATGATAGTGAGGCAATCACCATCGCCCGGTCTCCGATCGATGAGGCATGTTTGTGCTGCCGGATGCGCTTGTTCGACCAGCTTAGAATTCACGTTTCTGACGCCCCTTCCGCAGGATCGCGTCGTCTCGTCGCTCGCAGGCGCAAACCGCCTGTTCTAGAGAAAATACGAGACGTCGGATTTTCTTGATGAATTGGGTCAGTGCCGAGACAAAAAGCAAGATTGAGACGACTAAGAAGAGATAGCTGGAATAGAAGGCGTGCAACCAATGTACGACGATCATCCAAGCTTGTTCGAAAAGCATTTGTTCTCCTAATTTTCCCGTGAAGTTATCGGGGGCACCTAAGAGAATACGCTCCCAACATACCCGAAAAAACGACTGATGCATAGGCCCTCGGTGTGCCGAGATGCCGCTATGCGTGTGGGCAAAAAGACGGAATCGCAACAATGTTTCCTATCGCACGTCGACCCCTTGGCCGAATTGACGACCAATGGGATAGGTATCGCCAGGTGGTTAACGCTCTTGGCCCAAGTCGACTTGGGCAAACAGGTTTACCCGCGCAACCGAGTTTCCCCACCGAATTGCCGACACCGCCGGTGTTTGAGCCTTGGTTGGAAATGCTGGCGGTATTACCCGATTATTCGAACCCCGCGGTGCGCCGCGCCGCGGTCGAGGTGTTGATGGGTGCCGCACCCGCACAGGTTCCATCTCGTGAACCCGTTCGCCCGCCAATAATACCACCGCTTGGGGTCCCGGGCGTGCCGTTCGTCGATCCCCTCGGATTGGATCGTCAGCACATGGTGCCAGACAAAAAACTATTCGGGTTGCCGGTGCCACAACCGAAATTCAGCCGCGAACCGGTTCCCCCATCTCACCCAATCGGGACCCTTTCCGCGCCTCGCCAAGCGGGTTTGAGGACCGCGGCGCAAATGGGCACCGTGACCTCAGCATTTGGAGATCCACGCCAGACGCAACCGGACTTCTCACCACTGCATCGAGTCGCCGCCGTTTTTGCCGACGGCGAAGGGCGCGAGGCGGACAGCACTGGCCCGAACGAGCTCAGCAATGATGCGCTGACGCGGCTTGACGCGATTGAGTCAGCGGTGGCCGCGTTTGAAGCGGTCGCCCACACAGGTTTGATCGACGAGGGCGGCGCGGCGCTGATTGGCGCCGAACCACCGGCGGACGTGGTGCAGGCAGTGGGTGAGCTTGTTCTCTCCCTGCTGCCGGGCACCGGAGAGCTGTTGTCTGCCCGTGATGCCTATCAGGCGTTCCTAGCCGCTGATGCGGCACTCGACAATGACGAAGTTTTCGAGGCAATACAAAAGATTGCCGAGGGTACGTTCCACACCCTTGGTGCAATGCCGGTCGTTGGCGTGGGTGTGCGGCTCACGCGCACAGCCGCCAAAGGCGCAATGCATCTGCAAAATAAGCTCAACGTGCGGCGGTGGATGCGACGGCGCCTTGTCGACAAACACGCGGTCATAACGCGCCATAGCAACGACGAAAAGTTTACCGAATGGGTGAAGGCTGTGCGCAGTGGTAAGGTCAATAAGACCCGATCGGTAGTGTGGGTCGCAAGCATCGACGACGATGTCGAGTTTGCAATCAGGACCGCCCTGAGGACCAAATTGCCCCTTGGCGGTATCTTGATGTCCGACCGGGAAATCGGCCATATCTTCCGAGATGCCAAACGCGCAATGGTCGAGCCCGAGATCATCGAGAACTTGCGACGCCATATGCGTGAACCGGCGATGATTTTGTTGGAAAGAAATCCGAAGTCTATTGGAAACACGTCTAAAGAAAACACGGTGCTGTTTGTTTTGGATTTGGGGAAGAATGATAACGCCGACGCGCTAGTCAAAGTCGCCGTGAAAGTTGATTTCGAGCTCAAGAAATTCGGCCTGGACCCGAGGACAGCCACGACACAGAGCAAGGCTGACGCCACTGAAAAACGACGAGTCCGCACAATTTTGACGCCCTTTATCAGGACTGCGGGAACAGTGTCAGAAGCGCAACTCAACAACCCAAACAACTACATAAAAATCTACGAAAAGAAAAAGAAGTAAGGGCGGCCGCCATGGTGGTACGGACCTTCCACACAAACGATCGTGCCGCGAAATTCGCTGCACTATCCACCTGATCTCCGAATTCCCAGGTCACATGGCGGCCTGGTCAAGGACGCACCGTGGTGGGTGCGCAACTTTCCACATAATGCGACGGTCACGCAAAACATGACCGCCGAACCGATCGGCGACGTCCGGTCGCACGGCGTGTCCACGACGTACGGAACAATGTATGCTATAGCATTAAATGATGCAAGGCGCGCCTTGGTGGTTCCTTGTATCGCCGAGCGAAGGTGTCGATGGGGGCAAAAGTGGAGACGATATCGGCCGCGGATGTCGAGATGGTGGGGGCAGCGTGTGGCGTCGCCGCGAGCTTCATTTTTGTGCGCATGGTGGTCCGTACGGGCGACACCTTCCGTTGGTGGAAGGAATCGCGGCAGAGTCATCGTGAGTACAGAGAGAAACATCCCCAGCTCGGGCCATATGATCCCAGTGGCTTGTCGGAGGAGTTTCTGGAATTGATTATCAAGAACTTGCCGGCACTAAAGCTGAGTGCTTTTTTGTACTTGGTATGTTTTGTGTGTTTCTTGGCGTCGGCGATCTATCGGTTCTTCGCTTTGCCTTAGAATTTAAAACTGGAGCGCCAATGACGAATGGGTCGGTGCCTGTCGGCAGCGGCCCTTTTTGTTGGCCAAACACAACAACAGGAGAACGACATCATGCCCTGGAACGGATCCGGGACCTTTAGTCGCACCGACGGCACGCGCAACGGCGCGACCGTTTGGGAGCAGGCCAAGGCGGCGGCGGTAAAGATTGTCGCTGGCGATCACGACACACACGACCAGGATTTGGCGCAAGGCATCCAGAATTGTTTGGCCAAAGATGGTCAAAACAGTCCATCCACGCATATCGACTGGGGTGGGCAACGGATCACCAATTTGGGTGCGCCGGCGGCCGCGACCGATGTGGCGCGCAACGATTTAAATGGCGTGAGCGCATCGACGGCGCGGACAAATTTGGGCTTGGGGGCGCTGGCGATACAGTCGACGATTAACACCGCGGACATCGGCGATAATGAAGTGACGCCGGCCAAACTATCCCATGGCACCGCCAATCAAGTTCTGGCCATGGACGGCGGTTCGCCCGACTGGCGCGACCTGTCGACGGCGTTGGACAACGCGATCGGTGGCACACAAGGCAATATTCTGTACCGGGGTGCCGCGACTTGGGACGTGTTGGCGCCGGGAACATCGGGGCAGTTTCTGGCGTCGCAGGGTGCGGGCGCTAACCCGCAATGGGTCGATGCACCTGTCGCCAGCCGCATGGTGTTGATCGCCACTCAGAATATCACCAGCGGCGTCGCACAAGTCGATTTCGCCAGCGGCATCGACGGCAGCTACGACGTGTACAAGCTGCTGATCGCGCTGGGTCACGTGGCCACGGATGGCGTCGATTTGTTGCTGCGTATCGGTACAGGTGGTGGACCAACCTATCAGGCGACCAACTATCGGCGGTCGGCTATGCGCGTTGGCGCCGATTCGACGACCGGCGTGCAATCGGACGGTGCCAGTTCAGCCACATCCATCAATTTGAGCGACGGCGGGACCAACACGATCGGCAACGCCGCGACGGAATGTTTCAATGGCGAGATAACGTTGTTCAATCCAGCCGACGGCACGCGTCACAAGCCGATCACGTATGACATGACGTGGCTGGAGCCGGATGGCGAAGTTAGCCGATCATCCGGTGCCGGTGTGTGGTCGGGCGGTGCCGACGCGATCACGGCGCTGCGGTTGCTGGCCAGCAGCGGCAATATTGATGGCGGTCGGTTCAGTTTATTCGGGATCAACCATGGCTGAGGTCTCGGTGCCATGAACAACACCGTTGCGGCTGTCGCGTCGGCACCACCGGCCGCCAAAGCCAACCTGGCGGGCTTCGAAGCAATGATGCATGTGTTCGGCGCACGGGTGCGCGAGGTAGAGTCAGTCCTTTAACGTCATTTCTAGATCGGTTATGACGGCGGCCAGGAACAAAGCATCGTCAAAGCCGACATAGCGATGGCGTGAGATTTTGGAGATTCGAAAACAGATTGTATGGCGCAAGAAAGGGCCAAACAAAGTTGTACGGTAAGTCATCGCGAGAACGAAAGCACAGTGGGCGCGCTCGAATGGTTCACGAATATCTTCGGGCAGATCATCAGCAATTTTACGAAGCTCTTGCCAACGCGTGAAAGTCACGTCCCACTGACTGAAAGGCAGTTTCTTGGCCTCTTCCGGTCGTTCCGGAATCGCGATCGAAGCCCAGAAACGCAAGTGACCAGTGATAAGAAGCCTAATGAGAGGCCACATTCCAAAATCTCGACATATGAGGTCGGCCAATGTTGAGCACGCTGAATCCGCTGGGCTGCCAAAATGATCACTTTTGGCGAAGATCCCTTGAACACGAAGTACATCGTGTTCCAAATCGGATCGAATTCTAAGGCCACGCAAAGTCGCACACGACCACATACCAACTAGAATCAAAACAAAGCTAACTGAAAGCAGCCACGTGGGGGTTGTCAATGATTTGATGTCTCAATTTACGGTACATTGTGCTTCTTCCCGGCGGTGTTTGTTCGTCCGGAATTATTCACTTGTCGTTGATGGCGTAGATGCGAGACCGCTTCGCGACGACGTTTGAGTTTATCTTGGTACTCGAGCGCGCCCCTTATAAGGGCGACAATGTAGATAACGCAGGCGCCCAACGCAGCTAGGAATATTACCACCGAAGTCGCCATCACAAGGTAACCAGAGAAAAAAGTCTGCAGCCAATGTAGGGTTAACGCCCAAAGCTGGTGGACAAAAACCAAAGCCCGATCAAAAAACATCCGATTCGCTAAATCACACGTGAGGTTATCCAGGGTCGCCTTAAGAAATGTGGATTTAATCTTATCTGAAAACATTAGTGAAATACAAGCCTGCGATCTGCGACCGGCCGCCACGGACGCGTGACAAAACGGGATGCCAAAGAACGTTTCCATTTGTGTGCTTCGCCTCGATCAACCTAGGAATTGGAAGGGTGCATTTCGACATGCAACTAACCCTCTGAGCGAACGTCTGCTCGGGCAAGCGGGCCCAAGGCTGCAATTGGGTGTCACCCTCGACATGTCGAAACTTCCCGTGATCGAGCCGTGGTCGGAAACTCCGACGGTTCTACTCGCTTGTTAGAATTCCCTGGTCCGCGATGCGGTGGTTGGTGTATCGAAGGGCACCGGCTTGGCACAGGGTTGCGCGGAGCAACCGTGACGTAGAGGGTAACCTTTACTATAGCATTGAATAACGTGATGGAGAGTTGCGGAAAACTTGACGTGCCTAGCAGTCGTCGACATCTGCGGAAGGCGACAGTGAAAGTGATTTCCGCCGCAGACATTGAGATGCTCGGGGCCGCGTGCGGTATCATCGCGAGCCTAATTGTGGCACGCATTGTGGCCAAAGCAGGTCGTACGATGCGCCGGATGTACGTGTCGCATAAGTGGGATCTTGAGCATTATGCTACTAGGCATCCGGATATCATGCAGGATCACTACAACAGATTGTCAGTACAAATGCTACGTTTGATTGTTGAAAATTTACGAGCAATTTCATTGAGTATTATTCTGTACTTCATTTTCTTTGTTTGTTTCTTTGCCTCTGCGATGTATCGATATTTCGCCCTGACCTAAAGCACAGACCTTGACTACAATTAACATGGAAGCCGATGCCGTGTGGCAGCGGCTTTTTTTTGCTGGCAAATCAAAATAGGAGGGGAAGAAAACGATGCTCTGGAAAAAGTCCGCGATCTTTAATCGCATCGCGCGCACGCGATACGGCGACACGGCGAATATTGAAGGCGAGATAACGATGTTCAATCCAGCCGACGGCACGCGTCACAAGCCGATCACGTATGACATGACGTGGCTGGAGCCGGATGGCGAGGTTAGCCGATCGTCCGGCGCCGGTGTGCGGTCGGGCGGTGCCGACGCGATCACTGCGCTGCGTTTGCTGGCCAGCAGCGGCAATATTGATGGCGGTCGGTTCAGTTTGTTCGGGATCAATCACGGCTGAGGATAACACATATGACGTTCACTGTTGCGGCCGCCTTATTGGCGGCTTTTTTATCGCCCATTTCCGCGCGCCCCGTGTGCGCGCCCCATGACGATGCCGTCGCCGCGTTGCGCGACCGCCATCAGGAAACACGTCAGGCCTTCGGCATGGGCACGGGCGGTCAGCGCTTGATGGAAATCTATGCCAGCGACTCGGGCGCGTTCACAGTCTTGATCACGGACGTCCGAGGTCTGGCGTGCGTGGTTATGGTGGGGGAAGGCTGGTCTGTCGACACCGTGCCGCAAGGGGACCCGTCATGAACATCGATGATCTGGCGCAACAGATCGGCCGGCTGCAAGGCGATGTGCAGTCCATGAGCTTGCGCTTGGCGCAACTGGAAGGCGACGTGCGGGCCTTGAAAGCCGTGGCCAACATCGGCAAAGGCGCGTTCTGGGTTGCCCTGAAACTGGGTGGCGGCTTGACGTTGATCGCAGCGGCTGCTTTCGGCGTGCGCGACTGGATCAAGCATCTTTTTTCGTGAGGCTCGAACGATGATTGTACCACGTGGCATTCGCAACCATAACCCTGGCAATATCAAGCTCAGCCGCGATCGGTGGCAAGGGCTGGCGCCGGTGCAGGGAGATTCGACGTTCTTTCAGTTCACGGCACCGACCATGGGCATTCGGGCCCTGGCGCGGACGCTGATCACCTATCAAGATCGTCATGAACTGACGACCGTTCGGCAAATGATCAGTCGCTGGGCGCCGCCGGCTGATGGCAATCCCACGGAGCGCTACGTTCACTATGTCGGCGAATACATGCATGTTGCGCCGGACGCCTCGGTTGATATGCATCGTTTCGACGACGCCCGTGCCTTGGTCGAAGCCATAATTTGGTACGAAAACGGGCAGCAACCCTATGGCCCGCGGGTGATCGGCAAGGGTCTCATGCTGGCGGGGATCGAGCCGCCGTCACGTGATTTGCGCATGTCGCGCACGGTGCGCGGCGGCCAGGCCGCCGTGGCGGCGACAGTCGGCAGCGGGATCATCGCGGCCGTTGACGACATTTCCCAGTCGGCGAAAACCGAACTTATAGGTCTGCTGCCGTTTCTGCCATGGCTGAAATATGCCTTGCTTATTTTCATTCTGGCCGGACTCGGCGCCATGCTGTGGGCGCGCGTCGACGATCACCGGCGGGGGTTGCGCTGATGATTGGCGCGATCGGTCGGCTGCTGATGGGTGGCGGCATGCGCTGGATGCTCATCGCTGCGATTGTCGGCGGCGGCGTCATCTATGGCTGGTGGCAACAACAACGGGTGGCGAGCTTGCGCGGCCAATTGGCCGTTACCGAGGCCCGTGTCGGTCAAGCCGATGCCGCTTTGGCAAACTTGCTCACGCAACGCGCCGACGAAGCAGAACGACTCATAAACTTGCGAAGGAACTTGGCGACAGCCGATGCGGAAAACCAAAGAGCACAAGCGCAGATCGACACGCTGCGGGCAACCATTGAAACCGAACTGGCGACGGATCCGGATGCATTTGCACGTGGTGCCACTTGCCGTCTTAATCGGATCCTGCACGGCCTCCACCACGCCAGTGGTGGTAACGCCGCCACCGGCGTTACCGGTTGCGGCGCCGACGCCGATCCGCCCTTGCGCGGTGACGGTGACCGCAGATAACTCAACTGTTCGTTTGTCACCACAAGATTGGCTGACCTTGGAAGCGTGTTTGGCCGACGCCGCGCGCTACGTACGCCAGCTGCGCGATATTCAGGAAATCGAAAATTCGGCGCGTTAGTTCGGTCGGCGGCAGGATCCCCTCTGTCAGTGGGCGAAAATGCTGGCGAGGAAGTACCAATATGACGACACATAGAAACCAAGGTCCGGAATGGAAACAAAGAAACCCAGACGGCCAAAAAACAAATGGCGAGAATGTTCAAGGCCGATGTGGCGATCATGACCGAACGAATTCTTTCGCATTCAATGAGCATGTAAACATTCGAGACGACAACCATGAAGGCCGTGACGTAAATCATCGCCCAAAAGGTCAGTGTACCAGGGACCCAAAGCAGATAAGATCGATCAACCGCAAACGGAATGGCGACATTGGTTAGCGTCCACGTTGTCGATAATTGCCGGTCTACGCGTTCCATCTTCCTTCCCTCAAAAGAAAACGGTTGATTTCCCGCTTAGCGATTTGCATGGTGCCACGATAAGGCCCAGTGTGTCGACTGGAAGTTCGGAAGCAGGACGATCGTGCCAAAGAATCCCGGATGATGTAGGAAAACGAAAGAAGACAGGTTGAGCAACAAGACCAAAATCATGAATGATCTACGTGGGCGATGCTCAATTATCATGGCAATATTGCTGACGGTCATAACAAAAACGACAACATAGATGGCCAAAGGATACAGATAATAGTGAAACGATTCGTGTTTAGACCAGTGAATGACCATAAATGGCAAGACAACGTTCACGATCATCCACGTTGGCGCGAAAGTTAGAGCAGTGTCAGACAATATTGAACCATTCTGTTCGCGGCCCGGCGTCGCGAGCCGCCCGACTAATGTGGTCGTCCACATGGATTCTCATTGGGGGTCGCCCGCAGTTTGCGAACCCGCGGGGCCGGGCGCATTTCCGCCAATCTCGGCGTCGCTGTCCTTGGCCGTATTCCCGATACGCCCCGCGGACAGCGACTTGATCTTGACAGAAATGCGCTGCGGCAGAATGATTCAATATTGTCTGACACTGCTCTGCAGTGTTGCTGACGTCATGAGAGCGACGACCGTCGATATCTATTTTTCCAATCCGCGCGAACCAAAATCTTCAATAACGAACAGCTTTGTGGACGCATTGTCCTGATGCCCGCGCATTGCACCGCTCAAATCCGGACCAAGCGCCAGGAGAATGAAAGCCTGTTCATCCAACACAACGGCGCATACCGGCCACTCTCACGCCGCACGCCAAAACGACCGCGACCGGGCAGTCTTTCCAATTCCCCTACGCGCCACCGTAACAGCAAACACCTATGTGCACGGCGCCAATAGCCCGGCGATCATGAGTTGACCAATGACGAAATTATAACGGACGCTGTCGCGTATGGGAAGTGATTCGTTCGATTTATGTTCCTGTGAATTCCGGTTTGCGTTTTTCGTGAAAGGCTTCGACACCTTCGCGGAAATCGTCGGAACAGCGCAAGCGTCCATAGGCTTGCCCTTCGATCTCGATGGCGGCGTGCAGCGGCGCGTCTTGGGCGGCGGCGAGCACGCCCTTGATGGTGCGTTGTGCCAGGGGCGAGAATTGGCGCAGTTCTTCGACCAATTCGTCGGTCGCTTTTTCCAGGGAGTCATCCGTGACGCACGCGGTCACAATACCCCAGGCCTCGGCGGTCTTGGCGGGGAGACGCCGGCTGCGCATGACCATGTCCTTGGTGCGTCCCATGCCAATCATATTCAGCAGGCGAGCCGAACCGCCGGAGCCGGGGATCATGCCAATGCGTTGCTCAGGTAATGAAAACACGGCCGTTTCAGACGCAAGACGAAAATCGCACGCCAGCGAAAGTTCGAAGCCAACGCCAAAGCAGTATCCACGGACGGCCGCGACCACGGGCTTGTGACAACGTTCTGCAGCAGCGATGTTCCACGCCAATCGCGATACGGTTTCCGGCGTTGCTTCCAAAAACCCGCGGATATCACCACCGCTGGAAAAATTCTTGCCCTCGGCCCGCACCACGATTACGCGTATGCGGTCGTCACGATCAAGTTCGTCAAAGACGGCGGCGAGTTGGTCGCGCTGCGGCATGCGGACGATATTCAGTGGCGGGCGGTCAAGAACGATGTCGGCGCGTTGACGATTGGTGTCAAGCTCGACACGAAAACCATCCAAAGTTTCGAGCAATTTCACCCACGCAGTCTTAAGGTTTTCCGGCACGTTTATTTCCTTTGTTCTGCGAAATCGGTTTGCCAATCCGGTGGTAAAGTCGTGGCTTCGCCAGCCAAAAGCTTGTGACGCAAGAGTTTTCCTACAGGCGATCGCGGCAACGCCGCGACAAAGACATACTGCCGCGGGCGCTTGAAATCTGCCAGGGCGGAGGCGCGGCAGTGGCTATCCAGGGCTGCCTGATCGACCGCGGCAGCGGGTTTAATATAGGCAGCCACCCGATTTCCCCAGCGCGGATCGGGCAAGCCGACAACGGCCACTTCGGCGACCGCTGGATGCAATGACAAAACGTCTTCAACTTCAGTGGGCATAACGTTTTCACCGCCGGTGATGATCATGTCGTCGACGCGCCCGGTGACAAATAAGTCGCCCTCACCGTCGAAATAGCCAATGTCGCCGGTAAAGTACCAGCCATGGCGCAGCGCCTTGGCATCGGCGTCCGGCCGGCGCCAATAGCCGCGAAAAGCTTCGTCACTGCCTAGCCAGGCGATGATTTGTCCTTCGGTGCCCGGGTCGACACGGGCGTTCGGATCATCGCGGTCGAGCGCGACGACGCGGAGACGTTGATTGAGCCCGGCCTTGCCAGCCGCACCGGGTTTGTCGGCAGCATCTTGTGAGATCGAAAACGTGTAGATCTCGGAAGAGCCGTAGTGATTGACAAACAGGTCTGGTCGAAAGGTGTGTTGAAGTTTCTGCATTAAGCCTGCGGTCATCGACGCGCCGGCAAATCCCAACTTACGGACACTGGTGATGTCACTTTCGGCAAACGCCGGGTCTTCGATCAGGTCGTGATAGAGCGTCGGCACGAGGTATAGATGGGTAACATGTTCTTGAGCGATAAGCCGGAGCGCCGTCGTCGAGTCAAAACGTGGCTGGCAAATGTAGACACCGTTGGTCAGCGCCATCGACAGCAACGTACGCACACCCATGGTGTGGTAGAGGGGCATCACGCCTAAGGCGCATTCACCAAATCCATAACGGTTTTGGGCGATATGGGCGATGGCTGCGGCGCGCTCCGCGCCGTGAGTGCGCGGCACACCCTTGCCGGGCCCCGTCGTGCCGGATGTGTATAGCATCAGCGACACTTCGTCGGCTGTCGCTTGGGGCGTGACGAGCGGCTTCGAGTCCAGCAACAAGTCAAAAGACACGGCATCGTGTGCATCTTGGTCGACCGCGATCCGCCGGAGGCGCAGTGCCTGCGCGGTGCTTGTGACGGACGCCGCTGACGAATGGTCGAACGCCACGCCGCGCGCAGCCGAATCGCGCAGCAAAACCGCCAGGTCATCGCCTTTCAGCCGCCAATTGAGCGGCGTGATGATTACACCGCAAATTTGGCACGCCCAGTGTAACGTGGCCATTTGCCAATTATTTTGCATGACAACAGCCAAGCGATCGCCCTTCTTAAGGCCGAGCGCCGCCAAGCCCCCGGCGACCGTCGTTATGCGTTGAAACCAATTTTCATAGGTCAGGCGTACATCACCGTCGACCAGGGCCAAGGCGCCCGGATGACGCTCGACCGAAGCCAAGAAGCTGTGGCCGAGATCAAACATTGTCGTTGACTTTGTTGTCGGCGGCGCACGCCATCGCGGCGTCGACGATCGGTGCGTAGCCAGTGCAGCGGCACAGATGGCCACTCAGGACATCTCGGATTGCTGTTTCATCCGGGCAGGCGTTGCGCGCGAACAGGTCCGAAAATGACATGAGAATCCCGGCTGTGCAGTAGCCGCATTGCAGGGCGTGGTGGGTGCGAAACGCTTCTTGAAGCGGGGTCAACTTGCTGGGATTGTCGGCGAGGCCCTCAACCGTCTCGATTGTGCAGCCGTCCGCTTGCACGGCGAGCATTAGGCATGAGCGGACTGCTTGGCCATCAACACGCACGGTGCAGGCCCCACAGACACCGTGCTCACAACCGACATGCGTGCCCGTGGCGCCAAGCGTGTGGCGCAAAAAATCGGATAGCAATAAGCGCGGCTCGGCCGCGGCCGTCACGGACCTGCCATTTAGGATGAAGCGCACGCGGTGGTATGCATCGTGCTTCAGTTCACGCATGATGCCGCTCTCTCGATCACACGCTGGCCCAAGCGGCGAATCAAATGGCGCTTGTAGCGCGCTTGTTCATCTCTGCTCTGCGGCAGCAGCCGCCAGGCGAGTTCGTTCAGATGATCGGACGTGTCCGAATTTGGACCTTTCGGAAAAGTAAGACACGTCGGTCGATCAGCGGCGCCGGCAACGGTCATGCGCACGCGGGTGGGATCGACCACCGCCGCGACAGCGATGGTGGCATAGTCACCATGACGCAAGCCAACTTCGTCGAAGGCGTAGCCGGTGTCGGGTTTGGCGCACGGAAAAGAAACGGATTCGACTATTTCGTCGTCACGACAAGCTGTTTGCAGGGCGCCCTGGAAGAAGTCACGCGCCGCGACCGATCGACGTCCCTGTGTCGAAAGCAGATTCACGGTTCCGTCAAGAGCGGTGAGACACAGCGGTAATTCCGCCGTCGGATCGGCATGGGCAATGGATCCGCATACCGTCCCGCGCGCCCGTGTTTGCGGGTGGCCGACGAATGGCAGAGATTGGGAAATCAAAGGCACAGCTTGACTTAGACCGGCGTAATCCAGTAACTCCCTTTGTTTTACGATACACGTAACATGCAATCGGCTTTCAGATTGCCAAATAGAACGGTTGCTATCTATAGCGGAAATATCTATTAGGTAACTTGAGGATAATAGACGCATATTCAGCATCGCTATAAGTGTTTGTCCACCAGATAGGATACGAGCGTCCATTCCATAGTTGGATAATAAATTGGCGGCTTCATCAAGATTGTCTACCCGAATATAGGAAATGGGCGGCGGCTTCATGTTTCTAGCCCCAGCCATTTGCGTATACGAGACCACCAGGATCGACTCAGTCGCTTTTGCTGTTCATCGGTGGCGGTCAAACGCGCAAACGTCGCGGCGACGAGATGATCGGCCGCGTTTTGCAACATGCGACCTCCGACCGCTGCAATTCGTCCTCCGATATTCGTCTCGTACTCGTAAGCGACACGCGTTCCCGTGGGTATCGGCGTCAAACGAATTCGGGCGACACCATGCGCAGACCCAAGGGCCCCCGAGATATCTCCTGAAAGAGTCAGGGCGCGAGGCGAATCGAGGTCAGTGAGACGAATATCGCCGGAGAAACGACCACGCACCGGGCCCAGTCCCAATGCAGCCTCACCCTGGTAGTGGGTTTCGCTCAAGCGTTCAAGGTGGCGGCAACCAGGAATTGCCGCGCGAAGCGCGTCGGGCGATAGCATACGTTGCCATAGAGAATTCGGCTCCGAGGCGACATCGATCGTGCCGTTGCCTCGAAGTCCGCCTGCGGTTGCGCTTGGGTCGGAAGTGTCTGGCGCCGTTGTCGTTAGCGACTGTGGTGCTGCCGGTTCAGTGTCGTTGAGCAGAGCGATGACCCGTTGCGGTGTCAATGGGAGCACGATATCCTCCACACTCAGCGCGTCGGCAACCGCGTTGGCAAGGCAAACCGGTGTCGACATGGAATTGCCTTCACCAATCCCCTTGGCGCCAAGCGGCGTGACGGGCGAGGGCGTCTCGGTATGGATAATCTCAGGACGTGGTATTTCGTGTACCGTCGGCACCGCATAATCTGCGAACGTTCCTGATTGAAAGCTTCCATCGGGAAGATAGCGAAACTCCTCGTATAGCGCCGCACCAACGGCCTGTGCAAATCCGCCGCGAATTTGGCCGTCGGCCATGGCTGGGTGTAGCAGCCGACCGGCATCATGGGTGGTCACATAGCGGTCAACATGAACGCGACCAGTATCTCGATCGATCTCAACGCCACAAAAGTCGAAAATGAACCCATAGGCAGCCGAGCTATTGATCTCGTCGTCGGCGGTGGGCGCGGTGAGTTCGGGCGGTGACCAGAACGCGGTTTCCCGAAGGGCCGGTACGTTTTCCTCCGGCAACGTGCCAGGGGCCCAATGGCTGGTGCCAGCGACGCGATGAAAGGGTACTGCATTGGATGGATTGCCCGCGGCATAGACTTTGCCGTCGGCGTAGCGGACCGCGCTGGCATCGATATTCAACGATGCCGCAGCAATACGGGAGATTTTGTCGCGCAGACGGATCGCGGCCAGATGGACGGTGCCGGCGACCGCCGGCGCAAAACGACTGGAATAATTGCCGGCGGCGATCGACCAGGCGTCCTTGGTCGTGTCGAATTCCAGGTTGACGGTGACCTGCTCAGGGGCAAGGCCGAACGTATCTGCAACAATTTGTGCGCATACGGTTGCGTGACCCTGGCCTTGGGGGGTCGATGCCGTGGTTACGGCCAAACCACCAAGTGGATCGACGGCAATTGTGGCGCAGGCATAAGCACCGTTTTTTGGACCGGCGCGACGACGTTCCTCGGCCGTCAGCACCGTCGTGATGTAGCCCATGTTGGAAACGCTGGGCTCGACAATCGCTGCATAACCGATTCCATAGAGCCGCCCCGCGGCGCGCGCGACGTCACGCTTCTGCAGCAGCGCGGCCAAATCGCCGTCGCGCTCACCTTGCGCGACCGTGTTGAGGAAATCGCCGGAGTCGAGGCGTGCGCCCGACGGCGTCTGATATGGAAAGCGATCGGTGGGAACCAGATTGCGGCGCACAACGGTGAGCGGATCAAGCCCAAGCGTGGCCGCAATCTTTTGCACAAGCCGCTCCAAGGCGAAATAAAGTTGCGGTCCCCCGAAGCCGCGGTTCAGACCGCTCGGTGTCTTATTGGTAAGAACGACTCTGTTACGAACACGAATATGACGCACGGCATAGGCGCCCGAAAGATTCCCGTGCATACGATAAAGTGAGGCCGGTTCGGGCGCGCGCAAGTAGGCGCCACAATCGTCGAGCTGATCATAGTTCAACGCTGTGATGGTGCCGTCGGCCGTGACCGCGGCGGCGAGTGTCGTGACGCGGTTGGTGGCGGTATTCGCGGCCATCAGATGTTCGAGGCGATCTTCAACCCATTTGACCGGCCGTCGAATGATCCGCGCTGCAAGTGCGGCGGCGACGATATAGGGAAAGACGCCTTGCTTGACGCCGAAACTGCCCCCGGACGCGGGCGGCGTGCGCAGCCGGAGTTTGTTGCTGGGCACCTTTAAGGCCATCGCCATGACGGGATGCAGAGCGAATGGTCCCTGAAAGTTTGAAACCACGTCATAGCCGTCATTCACAACATCATATTCCGCGTTCACGAAGAAACCTTCGATAGGCGTACAGCTGTTGCGCGGATAGCGGACCGTGATGGCGATTTGATGGTCGGCGTCAGTGAACGCTTGATCCGGATCCCCATGAACGAACCGGCGATCGGATACCACATTGGTGCTCACGTCGTCATGCAATAGCGGCGCGTCGTCTGCCGCGGCCGCTTCCGGGTCGATAACGACAGAGCGCGGCGTATAGGTCACGCGCAGTTCTTCGGCCGCGTCCTCTGCCGCATAGCGATTTTCCGCCAGCACTATCGCAACCGGTTCGCCGACATAGCGAACCCGATCCATAGCGAGGCACCAATGGTGCATTGGCTGCTTGACGCCGACCACGAACGGCTTGCTCAGCGGGGCGATGTCGTCCCCGGTAATGACGGCGATGACGCCGGGGCAGGCGCGGGCAGCGCTGCAGTCGATGGCGTCAATGTCGGCATGAGCATGGGGGGCGCGCGCAAACACCGCGTGGGCGGTGTCCGCACGCACCGGTAAATCGTCGCCGAACCGCGCCCGCCCGGTAAGAAGACCAAGATCTTCGCGGCGAGCGACCGACCGGCCGAGCGCTCGCGGCCCTACACTCTCAGTTTCGGCGGATTCCACCATGATTGTTTTCCGGGCAGGTGGGGGTCGATTGTTAGCCAAGGGAGCTTCTCGGACAGGAAGTTGTGCCGAATGGCCGGCGTTTCGGTCGGGTTGTCCAAGCAGCCAACATGGATGACGACTTCATCCGGCCGCTCGTCAAACCGAAATGTCAGCGCGCTACCGCATTTGCGACAAAAACCGCGCGTTGCAAAGTCGGTGACCCTGATCGTGCTGATCGCGTTGCCTTGCCACGTCACGTTTTTGGTGTCAAAAGCCGCCAAGGTGGCGACGGCGGCGCCCGTGGCTTTTCGACATTGTAAGCAGTGGCAATGAGAAACACGCTTGGGCTTCTGCGCAATCGCCACGCGGATTGCGCCGCACAAACAGCCGCCCTCAAACGTCATGTCCACCCTCCTCAGCGTATGCGGCAGTCGTTCGTTCGACGCACAATATCTTGTTCGGTTCCGTCGTCGAGAAATGAATTGAAATGCCGGGTGAGTCGCCGAGCGACGCACAGAAAAGACAACGAAAAATGTGCTCGATTCTGCCAACGGCGCGGGTCCGCCGCCGCCACGATGCGGCGATGGTGGTGCAAATCAGCCAAATGGTTGATTTCCAACGGATATGGGTACAAAAATAGGATGTCATCGCGTCTTGGATGGGGCGATGTTATGTGTGCGCTGTATCGGATGCGACGTGACGGATATTGATACGACCAAAAGGACACGAGCGGTCAAGCTGCTAATTGGCGCGTGTATGGGACTGCTCGTACTTGGATGCGCAAAGCACAGCTATGTGCCAGAGCCGGTAGATGTAGTTGATATTGTTGGTCTATTTGGCGAAAGGTCACTGGAAAACGCGGATCTGCAAGGGTTCATGGCCGACCATGGTGCCGGGGACGATCACTGGCCCAAGGGAAGTTGGGACCTCTCGGCATTGACGTTGGCCGCAATCTATTATGATCCCGAACTGTCGGTGGCGCGGGCCGCTTGGCAGGCCGAGCGCGCAGCGGAGATCACGGCCGGGCAGAGATCCAATCCGAATGTCAGCCCGGAAGTCGCCTATAGTGGCGACACGGCACCGCGCGAGGATTCGCCCTGGAGCGCCGGCTTCGTTGTGTCGGTCCCGGTGCCCTGGGCGGACAAGCGCACGCCGCGCATAGACCGTGCGCTGGCGCGTGCCGAACAGGCACGTTTCGAGGTGGCTGCAACCGCTTGGCGCGCGCGCCAACGCGTACGCCGCGCCATGCTTTCTTGTTATGAAGCTGAACGAAATCACGAGCTATTGAGGGAGGAACTGGACCGTCAAGAGGCGGAGTTGGCGGTTTATCAGGCTTTGCAGAGTGCCGGCGAGATTGGTTTGGCGCTAGTCGCCGAGGCGCGCGGACGGCGCCACGAAATCGCCTTGGCGTTGGCGGAGACCGACGGGGCGCGACAGACATGTCGGGCTCGACTGGCCGATGCACTGGCGGTGCCGTTTCCGGTGACCCGGGATCTGACGTTGGATTTTGACTCGTTTGTATCTCAGCCGGACCTAGTCGGGCGCAATGATCTGCGGCAACGCTCGCTGATCAACCGTCTCGATGTGCGCGGTGCCGTTGCCGGCTATCGCGCCGCCGAAGCGGCATTGCGCCTTGAGATTGCACATCAATATCCGGATTTGACTTTCTCGCCGGGGATCTTGTGGGACCAGGGCAGCCTGGTCTGGAGCCTTGGGGCGACGGTTTGGCTTGCCATTGCGAATCGTAATGAAGGACCCATAGCGGAAGCAGAGGCGGCGCGCCGTCTCGCCGCCGAAAAACTGGCGGCTACGCAAACACGGGCGCTGACCGACCTGTCGACCACCAGCGAAGCGTATCGCGCCGCAATCCGAACTGCGTCCAATGCCGCGAATTTGGTGTCTGAAGCGCGCGACAGGCGTGGCGCGGTTGAGAAACGGTTCGCGCATGGCGATGTGAGTCAACTTGAGCGCATTCGCGCCGACCTTGAACTGATTCGAGCGCGACGGGCACAACTGGAAAAGGACATTGCGGTGATCCACGCGTTGGGCGCGCTGGAAGACGTTGTTCAAAAGCCGCTGAACGGCGACCCGCAGATCCCGGGCGAACTTGAAAATGCGCTGACGGCGTCGGTGCTGGGCCAATGATCAAGTCGCGGCTGTCATGGCTGGCCTTGCCGATTGTCGCCGCCGTTGGCTTTGGCCTGGTCTGGTTCTGGTTCGGCGATTTCGATCGCGATATGCCTATCCACCCCGTCGCGGGCGAACGCACCGATCTGTCGGGTGCGGCGCTGGCCGACGACGATGACGACGATCCTTCTGCACAGGCTCTCGGCGATGATGATGACGACGATGACCGGCCCCAGCGCATCGAAGTGGTCGACGGCGTTGTCACCGTGGCGCTTGATGCGGCGACCCAAACACTTGGCGGTGTTCAGAGCAAGATCTTGGCGCCCGCCGACTATATTGCCGAAGATTTGGGCTGGGGGCGGGTCATCAATTTGGATTCGCTTTTTGCACTACGGGCCGATTATGTGGCCCACGCGTACCAAGCTCGGACCGTCGAGGCCCAGCTGGCATATGCCGAGACGGAATACGCACGGCTGAAGGCCCTTTATGAAGACGATGCCAACATCGCCATGAAACAAGTGATGGAGGCCCAAGCATCGCAAACCATGTTGGTGGCCGAAAGAGACCGCCTGTGGTCGATACTCAATGCGACGCGCGATCGCGCGACGCAAAACTGGGGCAAGACCATTGCCGAATGGGCGCTTGGTAGTGAATCAGAGGTTTGGCGTAAGTTGGCGCGCCGGAGCCATGTGCTGGTTCGCGCGACGTTTCCCACCGTTGGAAGCGCCGCACGCGATTCGCGTGGGGCCGAAGCGGCTCCGGCCGGTCGTCGGGACTTGGTCCGCGAGGCCGTATTCATTTCAGAGGCGGTCGATAGTGATCCGCAACTGCCTGGCGAAACGTACTACTACTTGGTTGAAGCAGACCGTCTGCGCACCGGAATGCCGATCGATATTTGGATAGCGCGAACAGATAAACGCCGAGAAGGCACGATTGTTCCAGAATCGGCCGTAGTGTGGTCACTCGGCCAGGCGTGGGCGTACGTCAAGATCGATCCGGAGCGTTTCGCCCGGCGCCCTGTGACAACACGGGACAGGGTTGGCGATGGCTGGTTTGTCGAGGCGGGATTAGCGCCTGGCGAGGCGATTGTCGTCGATGGCGCACAGACATTGTTTGCCGAAGAATTCCGTTGGCAGATCCAAGACGAAGACGCGGACTAGGGCGTGCTATCCGCTCTCGTCGGCGCTTCCATTCGCCACTATCAGGTTGTCATCGCGCTGACATTCTTGTTTCTGGGCTACGGTGTCTATCGGGTATTAAACGCCAGCCTCGATATTTTTCCTGAGTTCTCGCCCAAGCTTGTCATCGTGCAAACCGAAGCGCCAGGGCTTACGGCCGAACAAGTCGAAGCCTTGGTGACCTTGCCAATTGAAGGCGCGGTCGGCGGTTTGACAGACCTTGAGAGCGTGCGTTCGCAATCCATCCAAGGTCTGTCAGTTGTCACACTGACTTTTGATGATCGAACAGACCTGTTTCGCGACCGGCAATTTGTTGCTGAGCGTCTGTCGCTGTTGGCGGATCAGCTACCCGAAGGCATCGGACCACCTGTGATTGTGCCGCTGAGTTCGTCGTCTGGAACAGTCATGACGATTGGCCTTACATCAAAGACGTTGGACCAAAGCGAAATTCGCGCCTTGGCCGATTGGACGCTGGTTCCACGTTTGATCAGTGTGACAGGTGTTGCCGACGTCAATACATTCGGTGGCGTGCAGCGGCAGCTACAGGTCCAATTTGATCCCGAACGCATGCGGCGCCATGCTGTCGATGTCTCTGATGTTGTCGCTGCGGCCCGTGGCGCGATCGGAGTCGGCGGCGCCGGGTTTGTCGACAGCGGCAATCAGAGAATCGACATTCGGGCGGCTGGCTTTCCGCAAACGGCCGAAATGGTTGCCGGTATTGTTTTGCGACATGGAGCGGATGCGGCCCTCACGCTAGGCGATGTTGCCCAGGTTCGCTATGCCGCGGCACCAGCCATTAGTCGCGCAACCGTTCGCGGCGAACCGGCGGTTGTCATGATGATTATCGGCCAATACCAGGCCAACACGCTGGCGGTCACACAGAACATTGAAGCCGCGCTGGCGGAATTGGAGCCGGTCTTTTCACGCCATGACGTAACACTACATCCAGATATTTTTCGACCAGCGAACTATATCGAGAAGTCGCTAGAAAACATCACCGGTCATTTGCTGGTTGGCGCCGTGCTGGTGATTTTGGTGCTGTTCATTTTCCTTTTCAATATGCGCAGCGCTCTGATTTCGGCGATGGCAATTCCGATATCCCTGTTGGCGGCGACGGTGGCGCTCATCGAGGCCGGAGTCAGCATTAACATCATGGTACTTGGTGGCTTGGCCATTGCCTTGGGCGAAGTGGTCGACGACTCGATCATCGATACCGAGAACATTTTTCGACGTTTACGTGAGAACAGCCGTGCGGCCGAGCCGGCTTCCCCCATGAGAATTGTCTATGACGCGTCCATGGAAGTTCGCGCTTCAGTGGTATACGCGAGCTTCATCGTGTCGCTTGTCTTCGTCCCATTGTTGACGATCAGCGGAGTCGCGGGGCGGATGTTCGCGCCGCTCGGAATTGCTTATATCGTCGCAATTATTGCATCACTGGTTGTTGCCGTGACGGTAACGCCGGCTTTGTGCACCGCTCTTTTGGCGCGCTCTACTCTAAGTGACCGAGACCCGCCTCTGATACGTGTGATGGGCCCGCGCTTCGCGGCAATGTTGCGAGCCATCGGCAAGTGGGGGCGGCTTGCGATCGCAACGGTGATGATTGTGTGCGGTATCGGGATTGCCGTTTTGCCGACACTGGGCAGTAGTTTTCTGCCGCCGTTGCGCGAGGGGCACTACATGATTCATACCTCCAGCGTGCCTGGCACGTCACTCGCCGAAACCATTCGGGTGGGAAATCAGATCACATCCGCCGTGCTAGAAATTCCTGGGGTCAGAACCATGTCGCAGTGGGCCGGGCGGGCGGAGCGCGGCGCGGACACTTTTGGAACCCACTATGCCGAGTACGAAGTCGACCTGGATGCCTGGTCGGGGCGAGAACAACAAGCGATTCTCGATCGCATTCGGGCAATCCTATCGACTTTTCCCGGAATCGTCGAAGAAGTTAATACGTTCTTGGTTGAGCGCATCGAGGAGACGATTTCAGGCTACACGGCACCTGTCGTCATCAATCTTTATGGCCAGGAATTGGAAGTTCTCGACCGTGTCGCCTTGGAGGTGGCCGCGGTGACACGAACGGTGAGCGGGGCGGCGGAAGTGCAAGTTCGGGCTTTGCCGGGTACGCCGGTGGTCGAGATCGTCGGTCGCCCGGAGGCTCTTACGCGGTACGGCTTGCGTCCGGCCGATGTGACGAACGTCGGGCGCGCAGCATTCGCCGGCGTTCACGTCGGGACAATTTATGACCAGGGTCGTGGCGTGGAAATGGCCGTGATCCTCGATCCAGAGTTGAGGCGACATCCCGACCAAATCGCACAATTGCCGATTCGTGCCGCAAACCACCAGATGCTGTCACTTTCGCATGTCGCTGAAATCCGACATGTGAGCGGGCGCTACGCGATTCTGCACGAGGACGGCCGGCGCCTGCAAACGATTACGGCACAAGTGGTGGGCCGTGATCTTGGATCTTTCATGGCGGAGTTGCGGCGCGCTCTAGAGCAAGAGGTCGCTTTGCCAGTGAATATGTACTTGCATTTCGCCGGATCCGCGGTCGCTCAAGCAGAATCGCGGCGCTCCTTGATCGCGAACGCCCTATTTGCCGGCGGTGGCGTCGTCCTGCTTTTGTTCATGGCGGTCGGCAGCGTGCGAAACGCCATCTTGGTGCTGGTCAACCTGCCGTTTTCCCTTGTTGGCGGCGTCGCCGCTGCCATCTGGATGGGTGGTGTACTGTCGATTGGATCGCTAGTGGGATTTGTGACGCTGTTTGGCATAACGGTCCGCAATGCCATTATGCTTGTGTCACACTATCAACACATGGTGGCCATCGAAGGAAAGATTTGGTCGACTGAAACGGCGATCCAAGGCGCGCGCGAACGGCTCCCCTCGATATTGATGACCGCCTTGGTGACCGGTTTGGCGCTGGTGCCCATCGCAATTGACAGCGACAACCCCGGTCGTGAAATCATGGGGCCCATGGCCGCAATTATTATTGGTGGTTTGATCTCGTCGACCGTCCTGACTTTATTGCTGTTGCCGACGATCATGGCACGATATGGGCGGTTTCGGCCTCCTGACGCAGAGGCGATGCAGATCCGAAAAGCTTAGTTGGTCGTTATACGGTCAATGCAAATGGTCGAGTTCACCTGGCGTTTGGCCCCGGCTGAGCGATGGCGGGGTGGCCGGGGCCATACGCCGGTGATGGCTACCAGCGCAATCGAATGCTTACTCCGCGCTGCAAGGATTGCAGGGGTTCTCAGCGTCGGCTGCAGCGGCGCACGGATTTTCGGCATCCGCGGACGCGGCGCAGGGATTTTCGGCGTCGGCCGCGGCGGCGCTACAGGCGCCACACGGGGTGGCTTCGTCCTGGGCAACGGCCATTTGACCCATGCTCAGACCGGCGACCATGGCCAGCGGCAAAACGGTTCCGGTCAATAGGCGGCCGCGCGTGGACTTCAAGATAGGCTTCATGGAACGATTCCTCCTGTCCCTCGTTTTGGTCGTTCGCCGCATCTGCCTGTTATGTTGTATGCGGCGCTGTGGTGAGCCGGAATAAACCAGATAATGGTTTGACTTGGTGTGGTATTTCTAAGACAAGAATTGGCTGACTTGGCACGACGACGGTGCCGTAGTCGAGGCCCGAATACTGGTGTTGAGCGAAGAGTTTTGCTATTTGCCGTTTGGCACGGAACCATGGGGACCAAATGAATGGCGGTGCGTATCTATCAACCGGCCAAGACAGCCATGCAATCGGGGCAGCGCAATATGCGTGGTTGGGTGTTGGAGTTCGAACCTCGATCGCGCCGCACGATTGACGATTTGATGGGCTGGACGAGTTCGGCGGACACACCGCAACAGTTGCGGCTCAGCTTTCCGACGGAAGATGCGGCGGTTGATTTTGCGCGTCGCAACGGGCTGGACTATCATGTCGCGCGGCCGCAGCGTCGTAGACCCAAGCAAAAATCCTATGCGCACAATTTTCGCTTTGATCGGGTCGAATAGCGATGTTGACCACTCGTGGTGAAGTTTTCACCGTGCGAGTCATGTCACAAGTCACGCGCCCGTAGCTCAGCTGGATAGAGCACGAGCCTTCTAAGCTTGGGGTCGCAGGTTCGAGTCCTGCCGGGCGCGCCACCTTGTTTCCGGTCCAGCCCGGAGACATAGGTAACAGTTTGTACCTAGGACATGGGTGACAACCACGCGCCGAACGGGTTGTCGAGGGGTTGCAGGGTTCTCTGTTCAAGATCGACGTAACCGAGATCATAGTGCATGAAGCTGACGAGCCAAATGGCGTCGTCAACTTCCTTGATGCCGAGCCTTTGCCCCGCGAGCACGGTTGAGACATTGATTTTTTTGCGGTGCAAGCAGATGCGGCCGCAATTGGTAACCAGGATGTCGCGATCGTGAAAGGGGTAGGCGAGCTCTGGGACGCCGGTATAGGGCCGGGTTGAGGGTTTGTAGACCTCGTCTGGTGGTTTCATGTCCAGGGCCTGGTGGGGTCGTTCCGTGTTGAATTCGTCAACGAAGGCATCGAAGCGTGCTTGCTGCTGCAGGCTGTTCATGCCGGGCGGCCGTGTGGCTTCCTTTTTCAAAGTAAGGTGGAGGCGCTCGTGTCGGCCATTTTCTTGGGGATGGCCTGGTTTGATGCGCTCGACCTGAATGCCGAGGCGTAGCCACCAGACGGAGAGCTTGGAGAGATTGAACAAGCCGTTGGGGCTGGCGAAGGGTACGCCATTGTCCGATCTGATGGCGGCGGGCAGGCCACGTTCAGCAAACAGGCGTTCGAAGGCGGTGAGAGTGAGATCTTGCTTTGTCGACTCGAGAGCTTCGCACATCAGGACGAAGCGCGAGGCATGGTCGGTAACGGTCAAGGGGTAACAATACCGCCGGTTGCCGAGTCTGAACTCGCCTTTGAAGTCGGTGCACCACAAATCATTGGGTGCGGTGCCAGCGGACAGGGGTGTGCCTTTGGCTCTTCGGCGGGGCCGGCCTTTGCGTTTGACCAGGCCGTGCCGGTCGAGGACGGCATGAACGGTACTTTGGGCTGGGATGCGGACATCCCCGGCCAGGCGGCGGACGAGCAGCTCACGGATCTTGCGTGCGCCCCAATGGGGTTTCTCCTTTTTGAAGCGGATGATCAGGCTTTCGATCTGTGCCGGCAATTGGTTGGCATAGCGAACCGGCCGGCGGGAGCGGTCGCAGAGGGCTTCGAGCCCGTGCTCCTTGTAGCGATTGTAGATTTTGTAGCCTGTCTTGCGCGAGATGCCGAACTGACGGCAGACATCGCTCATTGGCTCGCCCTCTAACAGGCGGGCGACAAAACGTAGACGTTCTTCCATGACCGAACTCTCTTTCCACGGCATCAACACCTCCGGCCCCACGAATTCGGCCAAAAGTGTTACCCATGTGTCCGGTACAAAACGTCACCTATCTCTCAGGTCGGTCACCGAAAATACCACGCCCAGTTTAAGAGTATTCGGACTTCGTCCTGTGGGGCGCGCCATATTTCAGTAACCGAAGGAGTTTCGGTGTCGTTCCTTGAATTTTGGATCAGTTTTCGTTCAAACGACTCAGTTTGAACGGAGGTTGAGCTAGCCGCGCGGTCGACCGGCTACGGAGCGTTGTCCGATCGGCAAACAGGGAACCGTAGACGGCCAAAGCCGGCGCCAAGGCTTCTACGCTCGCCGAGGCCGCGGTGCAACTGTGCCGCGAGCACGCCAGGCTGGAAGATCCGACATTCGGGGCGCTGGTTGTGTTAGCGCTGGGAGCGGTTGAGGCGAAACGTAGATCGATCGTCCGCTGTTGGCGCCTCGACGGACCCAATCACCAACCAGATCATACGGTTAAGAATAGCCAGGACCAGAAAAGACCGTCTATCACTGATCATGGGAACCCAGGCTGCAGCTCTCAAAGGAAACGCGGAAACGACTGATCGGGGACCGCGTCTCACGATTTGCATCATGACACGATGCCAGGCTCGTCCAAGTCTGGGTTCGCGGCGTGACGCCAAAACTGACAGAAGAGCGCCGGATGCTCCCACCTGGAGTGCTCAGGTCTACCGATGTTACCGGCGCGCTTCCAAACGGATGGATCTGGCCCGATACTCTGATTCGGTTCGTCCGGCATAAGTTGCTCGCGTAGCCGTTGAACGTGCGACCGACCGCGATATAGGCATCCGGCCGTTCTTGGTCGCGCACCGGTAACCGCCGTTCGACAGATGTGGCCACAACTACCAGCTGTCCACGAAGGCACGCTTCTTGCCAGAGCGCTGCGGCGGCGGCGGCGCAGAATCGAGCGCGACCGCAATCCATTTGCGCGTGTCCGCAGGATCGATCACGGTGTCGAATTCGAGAATTGAAGCGGCATTGATCGACTTGCCGCGTTCATAGCTCTCAGCGACCATGCGGTTGAAATAGGCTTTGCGCGCCTCGACCTCGTCGATCGCCTCCAGCTCTTTCCGATAGCCGAGCTTGACGGCGCCTTCCAGGCCCATGCCCCCGATCTCTGCCGTCGGCCAGCCGACGATAAACAAGGGTGTGCGATAACTACCTCCAGCCATGGCTTGCGCACCGAGTCCATAGGACTTGCGCGTTATGATCGAGACCATGGGCACATCGGCATTGCCAGCCGCCAGGAACAGCCGGCAACAATGGCGGACCAGCGCGGTCTTTTCGACTTCTGGACCGACCATCATGCCAGGCGTGTCAATCAATGTGATGAGCGGTAAATCGAAAGCATCGCAAAGTTTGATGAAGCGCGACGCTTTGTTCGAGGCCGGGCTGTCGATCGCCCCCGACAAATGCATCGGATTGTTGCCGAGAATGCCGACTGATCGACCCTCGATCCGTGCCAAAGCCGTCACCATGCCCTTAGCATATTCCGGCCGCAACTCCAGGACCGAGCCAACGTCGGCAAGGCCGCGCACCACGTCGCACATATCATAAACCTGTAACCTGTTTTCCGGCACCACGTGGCGCAGGCGCCGCGGATCAGGTTCGGTCCAGTTGCTAAGCCGGCCCTGAAAATATGACAGGTACCGCTTCGCGACGTCGACCGCCTCGACCTCGTCCTCAACCAAAATGTCAATGCACCCGTTTGGCACTTGCACGCTTGTCGGCCCGACCTCCTCCGGTCGAAAAACACCCAAACCACCACCCTCGATCATCGCCGGACCGCCCATTCCCAGGCACGTGTCGCGCGTCGCGATGACCACATCGCAGCAGCCGAGCAATGCCGCGTTGCCGGCGAACAACCGGCCCGAGCCGATGCCTATCATCGGCACCAGACCGCTCAATTGGGCATGATGCCAGAACGTGGTCATGAACAACCCGGCAATCATGATATCCGAGGCATCCGTGTCGCCTGGTCGTCCGCCGCCGCCCTCACAGAAGAAGACCATCGGCAGTTTTTGCCGCCGGATGACGTCTATCATGCGGTCCTTTTTCTCGTGATTCATGATGCCCTGCGTGCCGGCCAGCACCGTGTAGTCGTAGGCGAGCACTGCAGTGCGTCCGACCTCCCGACCAAATAGGTCGGCGTTAATCGTGCCGATTCCTGTGATCAAGCCGTCAGCCGGCGTATTGCGGATCAAGTCCTCCTTGGGGCGTCGGAACGTTTGCGCGGCGTATACCAAATCACCGTATTCCACGAAGCTGTCGGGATCGGTGAGCTGGGCAACATTTTCGCGCGCGGTGCGTTTGTTCAGTTTGCGCCGCTTCGCCACGGCCTCGGGCCGGGCGGCGTCTTGCAACAGCGCTTTGCGGTCCTGAAGTTCGGCCAGATCCGGCCGTACGTAATCCAGGTCGATGTCGGCTTCGCTATCGATTGCGACGGTATCCTCGTCGGTTGGAGCCAGCACAGCCAACAAGTCACCCTCGAAGACCGTATCGTTGGCGCCGACGGCGAATCGACGAATGACGCCGGCTCGTTCGGCGCGGATCGTATGCTGCATCTTCATTGCTTCCATCGTGAACAGCACCGCGCCCCGACCAACGGTGTCTCCCTCGTTCGCTTCGATCGACAGAATTGTCCCCTGCATGGGCGCCTTCAGCGCCCCCGGTTCGTCAACCACGGTATCGGTCGGGCGTTTTGTCGCCGGACCTGTCTTCCCATAGGCAAGGACGCCGAGCGGGTCGTCACCGACCTGGCCGGTCCGGGGCCGGGCTGCCGCCGGCGTGCCGGCAAAGGCAGACGGCGACGCGGGCGCGTCCGCCGCCGCCGCGGCCAATGCAGCGGCCCTTTGGTCGATGAGGTCCGTATAAGTGGCGCCATCGGCGATTTCCGGCAATTCGAGCAAGGCGAGAAGGTAGGGAATGTTGGTTTCCACACCCTCGATATGAAAAGCACGCAACGCCCTACGCGTGCGGACCACGGCATCGCCAATGCTTAATGGCGCATGGCAAATCACTTTGGCCAACAGGTTGTCATAGAACGGATTGGTTTTGAATCCAGCGTAGCCGTGGCCATCGACACGCACACCATGGCCGCCCGGCGGTTCATAAGCGCTCAGTATGCCGCCTGTCGGCAGCGGCGCGCCATTGGCGTCGGTCTTCTCCAAGTTCACGCGGACCTGGATGGCCGAACCACGGGGCGCGGGCGTGTTTTCCTGGCTCAATCCCAAATCGGAGAGGGTCGCACCTGCCGCGATACGAATTTGAGTCCGCACGAGATCCATGCCAGTCACGGCCTCGGTCACTGTGTGCTCAACTTGAAGGCGTGGGTTCGCCTCAATGAAGGCGACATCGCATTGATCGTCAATCATGAATTCAAATGTGCCAAGCCCTCGATAGCTCACCGCGCGCGCCATCTTCACGGAAGCGTCGAGGATCTGCTGACGTATGGCCGGGTCAAACGCGGGGGCTGGCGCAATCTCAACGACCTTCTGATGGCGCCGCTGCAATGTGCAGTCTCGCTCCCACGCGTGTATTATGTCCGTGCCGTCGCCAATGATCTGCACTTCGACATGCCGGGCGCGACGCATATAGCGCTCGGCAAAGACTGTACCATTGCCGAAGGCTGCGTGCGCCTCGCCGCTGGCCTCCTCTACCATCGCCTCGACTTGATTCGGTGCTGTGATCACCCGCATGCCGCGGCCGCCACCGCCGCCGGCCGCTTTGAGGACCACCGGCCCGCCGCCCAGCTTTTCCATGAATGAACGGATGTCGTCGGCGGTAGAATCGGGCCCAAGTCCCGGGTTGACCGGCACGCCAAGGCCCTTGGCCAGTTCCCGCGCGGTCGTCTTGTCGCCAAGTGTGCGCAGTGTTTCCGGGGTGGGACCGACGAAACTGATTCCCGCATCCGCCAGTGCCTCGGCAAAGGCGGCGCTTTCGGCCAGAAACCCATAACCCGGGTGCACCGCATCGCAGCCCGACTTGGAGGCCGCGGCGGCGACATTATCGATATCCAAATAGGCGCGTGGCCCGGTGCCTGGCAAAGCGACGACGCGATCGGCCCTGCGGACATGAAGGCAATCGGCATCGTCCTCCGCGTGCATGGCGACGCTTTCCAAACCTAACTCGGCCGCCGCCTGCGCGACGCGGATCGCGACCTCGCCGCGATTGGCAATCAGGATGGATCGCATTTGGGTCCCCTTTTAGAGCAGCTTTTCGAGTTCGCCCTTTTTGACCTTACCCGTGGTTGTCATCGGCAGGTCCTCGACGATGCGGATCTCCGGCACCTTATAGGTGGCCATGGCGTTTCCGCACCAAGCTGCGATCGCCTCAGCCGTCGTGGCGCGCCCGTCGTTGGCATCGAGCTTGATAAACGCGACGGGCACTTGCCCGCGTTCCGCGTCCGGACGGCCAATGACACCGGCACCGATGACCGCCGGATGACGGCCCAGCATCGCCTCGATTTCGGCGGGAAAGACCGACATGCCTTTAACCTTCAGCATCTCTTTGCGACGACCAAGGAAATGCAGCAGCCCCATCTCACTAATCATGCCGACGTCGCCAGTGCGCAGCCAGCCATCAACAATTGCCTCGGCGGTGGCCTCGGGCCGCCGCCAATAGGCTTTTAGATTGGATGGTCCGCGCACACAGATTTCGCCCTCCGCGCCCAGCGGCAGGAGATTGTGGGTTTGGAAATCACAGATCTTGAAGGCGGTCCCCGGCACCGGTAGGCCGACAAGGATTGGCTGTAAGCCGAGGTCGAAATCATCTGATTGTAGACCGCGTGTGAAACTGTCACACGTGTGCGTCTCGGTCATACCGTAGCTCATTTCAACCATGGTCGCGCCGGTCAGCGCCCGCCATCGATCGCGATAGTCTTTGTTCAGTTTCTTGACAAAGGAGGACACACCGGTGGTCTTGATCGACGTGAGATTGAACGCGTCGACCTCGGGATGATCCATCAGCTCAACAGCGTTGTCGACTAGCATGACGGCCCGTTTGATCCGGTAGCGGGCAACCGCCGCCATGTAACCGACAGGGTCCCAACGCGCGAACAAGACACAGGTTGCCCCTGTAAAGACGGGAAACAGGACGCCCAGATCCTCACCCGCGATCCAGAACAATGGATAGAAGCAGGCGCAGACATCGCCGACCGCCAGCGGCGTATTGGTCCGGCAGGCTGTGGCGGCGGTATAGATCATGTCGCGTTGGGTGTGCACGCAGCCTTTGGGCATGCCGGTGGTGCCGCCAGTGTAATTGAGCGCAGCGACGGTGTCCAAATCGGGCTCGACCGGTCGCGGCGCCCCGGCACCGGCGATGGCGGCCAAGAAGTCATCGGCGTCCGACGCTGTCGCCGCGCGCGCCACATTGTCGGGTACCGGGAACGCCGGCTCCTCGGGAATCATGTCGGCCATCCCCGTCGCAAGAACGCGGGTGACATTGCTTTGGTCCTGGACTTTACGGACCAAGGGTACCAACCCGTGATCTGCGATGACCAATGTAGCGTTGGTGTCGTTCAACTCGTAGAGCAGCTCGTGCTCCTTGAACATGGGATTGATCGGTACATGGATGGCGCCCGCCTTGAGGATGCCATAGAAAGCGATGATGAACTGTGGGCAGTTGCCCAAAAAGAGCGCCACCGGATCTCCTCGTCTGATCCCGGCATCTTGGAGTATGGCGGCGCACTGATCCGACAGGCGGTCCAGTTCAGCGAAATTGATGTGCCGGCCGTAGTAGATGTAGGCTGTACGATCGGGTTCGGTTTCTGCCCAACGTTTGAGGTATGCGGTGATTGCGATTTCGCCAAACGGGTAGTGTGGGGCGCGTGGAATTTCCGCGGGCCAAATTTCTGTGTGCAATTCGTGAAGTTGGGCCAAGTAGGCATCCTCGGACATCGCGTTGTCGCGTTTGGCAGGATCATCACTCATGGGTCTTGATCTCGTATGTGGAAGGGCCGCGGAAGTCTATTTTCGCGCGGAACACATGCGTAGGCCGCCGCCAGCGGGCACAGACTGACGCCAATGCAAGCACGAAATTGAACATTGGCCAAGCACCGCCTAGAGCGATGGTTTGGCATCTGCCACACTATTCGCCGGCGGCTGACGTTGCGTGACACCGGGCCTCGCTCGGTCGCGGCGCAAGATCGAACGGATGCTCTTTCTTGTCGTGGTGATGATTGGGATCGAGTTTGGCGGTAGATCGCGAAAAATGGATGCCTTAGAGCTTGGAAAATCACGATTGATCAATCTGCTGGTCAAGCTTCCTGGCATCAACATGGAAAGTCGATTGAGACTTTCGATTCACGATCCGGAAAAACTGTTGCGCGGAGCGGATATTGCGACGGGGCAAACGGTTCTAGAAGTTGGTTGCGGCACAGGCTTCTTCAGCGTGTCGGCGGCAAGAAACGTGGGTGACACGGGTCACCTCATTTGTCTAGACCCCGTATCGGACTATGTCGAACGCGTTAAAGAAAAAATGATAGTTGCAGGCTTGGGCAACGTCGAAGTCCTGAGACGAGACGCGCTGGAGACAGGCCTGGATTCCGAGAGCGTTGATACAGCCTTGCTTTACGGTGTTCTGCCTTTTCCGACTTTGCCGCTTGACCGGCTCTTGCCCGAAATGCACCGCGTGTTGAAGCCGCACGGTATGTTGGCGGTGTGGCTCTTTCCGGTTTCATTTGGGGTGCCAAAGAAGATCCTCGCATCAGGTCTTTTCAGGGATCATGGGAACAAGAACGGCGTGTTCCGATACCTGAAGTCCATGTGATCAATTGGACTGCGATACAACGCTATAAGGTCCTTTTCGGGTCAATATTCTTCGTCCGCGCCCGCTTAAAAAGTAGGTCTGCATCCGGAGGGTAACGCGATCGAACTCAGCGGCAACATTCCGTTTGCGCCACATTTTTCTGAAGTGGCGAGCCGTGGGGGCGCGTAATCTGACAAGATCGGCTGGACCTGATGGGGCTAACCGGGTGACCGCGTTGTCCGCATATCGGCGTAGACTTCGAACTTCTCGGCGTCGAAAGCAAGTGGCTGTACGACGCCGCCGGCGTCTTCTAAAACCGCCTGGACCTGAGACACGCCAAGCATGTTTTTCCAGACCCGCGACATCGTCGGGAATTCACTTGGAAGGTCGATGCCCGCCAGCAGCGCATTGCGAATCTGCGGTACAAGAAAACAATCGGCATGCGTAATCTCGTCTCCAACGGCAAATTGCCCGGCGCATTTTGCCATGATCGTCTCCAGCGCGCCGAATTCCCGGCGGATGAAATGGAGACGCAAAGGGTGAACGGTGGGAGGGGCTTTCACCATGCCCCACTCTCCCATGGCCTGGATGATGAACGGAATATTTTGGTACGGCTGCGTGTCAGCGGCAATGATCCACATAATGCGATGAACTTCGGCGCGCATCCAGGGATCTTCGGGAAGCATGCCCGTTCCTTCGGCGAGGCACTCTTCGATAAAGTCGACGATGGGTCCCGACTGGGTCAACTTCCGCCCATCCGGCAGCAAGAGAACCGGGATTCGCCCTTCCGGATTAAAGGCCGTCAAATCCGTCGTGCCGATTCTTATGGTCTCGGGATCGCCCTCGGGCATGGTGAAGACGAGGATTCCACGATGATCTGTCTTGAGACCCGTGCTCACGAATTCTACCAGTGAGGACGGCACGCCGCCGCAACGCAGATAAAGCGACACCCGCATCGAGGCACTGCTGGCCGGATGGTAGAACAAACGGAATGGTCCGAGTTGCGTAGATTTTTCGGTCATCACGTCACATCTCTCCATCAAACGTGATTTGTGAAATTCCGTTCCAGCACACGAAATTAACGATACGAAACTAACTGTTGTCGATTACAGTTTCTGAAACTGGCGAGGAACGGATCTTGCTGTGATACACGATGTCAACTCCGAATCAATCTTACTCTTGAGCACCGACCTCGGTTTCTGACGGGACCATCACCAAAGCAGCCCGTCGCGCATGCCGCCGCTCAGCCTAACTCGGTGCCCAAATCAGGCCGCGGAGGCGCAACCATCACCCACGCGTGTGCAACACGGATCCCGGTCATTGGCGATGCTAACATGGCTCTCACTACCGCTTGTGCCCAACACCCAACTCGGATGAGCTGATATTGCCTGTCGCGTCAGAGGCGCTGTGATCAGTTGAAACCGAGCGACGAGGCTCCGCCTCATCCATCCGGGATGTCGAAAAAACCCGCCGGTGGCCAAGATTCGAAGGTGGGGACGTCGCTCTGCCAGCCACCGTAGTCAGCGGTCTCGCCTGTGAAGATTCGAACGCCCAATCGCACGCCACTGGGTCGGTCTAGGCTACCGCCGGCGATAGACAAGCGTTCCCCCCCGTCACGGCGGAAGAAGAGGCTAGACCCGCACTTACTGCAGAAGCCCCGACACGCCTTTTCGGAACTCCGATACCAGGCGAGCGCCCCCGCACTGTCATGGATCTCGACGTCAGTGAGCTTGGCCGCAGTGCCATGCCAAAGCCCACCGCTCACCCGTCGGCAACTCTCGCAGTGGCACTCGATAACATGCCGTATGGGTCCGTGGATGTCGTAAGCCACGGCACCGCAATGACAGCGGCCGCTGGCCGTGAGTTCACTTTTCTCATTCATTTCCAATGTTCCGTCTCCAATGTCCCGTCGGTTAAGCATCGGAGGAGAACAACTTAGCATCTCGGTAAGGGATCGGCGCACTTTCTGTTGAAAAGGCATTCACTTTCGCAAAGCGCGAACGAATTGAATGGGCCATTACCCCCGTTTCGCGAACGCGACGAAGTCGCCTGCTGTGTTGGTATAAACTGCCGCCTCGGGGGCTTAGGTTAGAAATTGAGAATGCCCCGGTCTTCAAAGAAGCCCGCGGATCAGCCGTGTTCACGGCCAAACTTGGGAACAGCTTAGAGAATGGGCTCATGTTTCCACGGTCCCGGGTTACGGATATACCTTTGGCTGGAGACAGCATCTATTGGGTGAGTCATGGGCGAAGCGGTCGCATATGGTGAAGGAACTCTTGAGCGTGGAATCCGATCACGGTTTGTCGATGGGGTTAACGGGCTGACAATTCACCTGCTCGAGGCGGGTTACGAGAGCCAAGGTCGGCCCGCCGTTCTTCTTCTGCACGGTTTTCCGGAGCTCGCTTACAGCTGGCGGAAGGTGATGCTGCCTATCGCAGAGGCCGGCTACCATGTCATCGCGCCCGACCAGCGCGGTTACGGTCGGACCACGGGCTGGGAAGCGACCTACGACGGCGACCTGACACCCTTCTACCTGTTGAATTACGTCAAGGACGCGTTGGCGCTGGTCAACGCGCTCGGCTACCGGTCGGTGGACGCAGTATTCGGTCATGATTTCGGCTCGCCGGTTGCGGCCTATTGTGCGCTTGTCCGACCGGATGTCTTTCGCGCGGTTGCCTTGATGAGCGCGCCTTTCGGCGGTCCTCCGTCGCTTCCTTTCAATACCGTGGATTGTGTGCCCGTGTCTTCCGGCGTCCCGATGCAGCTGCACGCGGCCCTTTCGTCCGAAGCGCTGCACGCAGATCTGGCTGCGCTTGCGCGGCCGCGCAAGCACTATCACTGGTACTTCTCGACCCCTGAAGCCAACGCAGACATGATGAACTGCCCACAGGGTATCCCTGATTTTCTGCGCGCCTACTACCACTTCAAGAGTGCGGACTGGAAAAGGAACGAACCTCACAAGCTTGCGTCCTGGACCGCCACTGAGCTGGAAAGGATGCCGACCTACTACATCATGGATCTGGACCAAGACATGGCGCAGACGGTTGCACCCGAAATGTCGGCGGGCGACGACATCGCAAATTGCGCTTGGTTACCCGACCAAGAGCTTGCGGTATATGCAAGTGAATATGAACGCAATGGATTCCAAGGTGGACTGCAATCCTATCGCTGCAACACAAGCAAGGCTCACGCGACAACATTGCAGCTTTTTTCTGGCCGCACGATTGATGTGCCATCATGCTTTATCGTCGGCAAGAGCGACTGGGGCACGTACCAAAAGCCGGGCGATTTCGAACGCATGCAAGACCAAATCTGCGGTCTTTTTCAGGGTGCTCACCTGGTGGAGGGAGCCGGCCATTGGGTGCAGCAGGAACAGCCCCAACAAACCCATAGGATCTTGCTTGACTTCCTCAACCATTAGCGGTGCCATAAGATGTCTGGGCGCGGCATTCGATTGTGTCGCTTCTCTGAAATCAAGAGTGTTTACCCCAGGCGATGGCCAATTGCCGTGCTCTCTCAAGCCACACCCAGAGCTTTGGCGCGCTCGTAGGTGCGCTTGGCCGACAAGTAGCCTGGCATCTCGACAAGGTCGCCATCGACCAATGCACGCGGCATGCCGCGTGCGCGGGCAGCCTCAAAAGCCTCGATGACGCGTTTGGCCAACGCAACCGCTTCCGGGCTCGGGGTCAGCACCGTGTTGATCGCCGCAACGTGATCCGCCTGCACGGCGCTTTTCGCCGTATACCCTAAGCGGCGGCCGCTTTCGGCGTCGGCGATCGCGCCTTCGACATCATCCCACGTGTACGGCCGGTCGATCGGCAGTACGCCGGCCGCGCGGCATTCGACCAGGAAGCGTTGACGCGCGTAATCAAGCTCGATGCCATCCCGACCCCGTTCAGCGCCCAAATCCTTCGCCAAATCCTCGGCAGCCAATAGCGCTGCCTGAATTCGAGGGCTGGCGGCGACGATTTCGGCCGTACGCACCAATCCGGTCGCGGTTTCGATATTAGGCACCAGCCGTGTGGCGCCGACCTTGATGCCATGGCTGACTTCGTGTGCGGCGATCGCGGCGTCGAGTGCCACCATTTCGTCGCGGGCGGCGACCATAGGCAAAAGAACAATCTCAGGTGCGCCAACCATCGCGGCAGCAAGATCGTGATGTCCGTCGGCGTCGAGCCGGTTGACGCGAACTGCGCTGACGCAGCCGGCTTGTTTCCATGCGGCATAGACCTCGGGCGCCAGTGCGCGCGCCATTGGCCGCCGCTCAGGCGTTGTGAAATCCTCAAGTTCCTGAATTAGGACGTCGGCGCCGCTTCGCGGCCCAGCCAGCAAGATATCCTTGTCGGCGCCGGGCAAGGCAAGCCAAGTCCGGCAAAGGTCGATCTCTCTCATCGGCGGCGCTCCGTGGTGCTGGACGAGAAGTAGGCATCAAGAGCGCCATGATAACCGGTCAGCGTGGCGCCAAACATGCTGGCAATGCAGCTTTTCAATGACATGCGTCTGTCCACTTGTTTTGCAGGACGAAGAAGCGCGATTGATACGGCGAATGATTTGGGCGCGAGACCGCGCTCCTAACCCCGAAAGTTGACAAGAGCGCGTGCCGAAAATGCTCGCAGGTCCCATGGCGCGGTTTTCCGTGCGCCAGGGCAACTCTCGCGGCATGCGTACCGATGGCAGAGGTCGGGTGTTTAGGGATTTGCGATCTCACGCATTCCATCGCCACGATTCCCATTATCGACATGCAAGGCGTCGACGCCTGGCAAATAGACAAGGTCAACTTCGTTGCAGAGTACAATCAATGGATGGAGTCCCCCGCATTCGTGGACAGTTACGGGCTTGCCGATTCAGGGCAATGCCATCGCGGGTGTGCCCGGGGAAGGGCGCGTGTCGATTGACCAGCGTGTCATCCAACGCCAGTTCGCTGATGGTACGCCCCATCAGCTCAGCGAACCCATCTGCGCGTTCGTCGACATGGCGCACGGACCGATTGGCGAGAACACACTCTTGTCACCGCGCGTGGCGCTCGTCGTTTAGGGTTTGCGGCTGCTCGAGGCGGTGAGCGGGGCTGGCATTCTGGCTGGTGCCGACCCTGACGATGCGGACCACGACGGGGTCTCAGGCCGCGCGCGCGGCTGTTGTCGCCATGGCGATGGAGGATCGCGCGGCGTTGCTCGCTTTCCTGCGCTCACTGTGAGGGTCGCGCGGAATTAGATCAATCTTCGTTCAAACGGCTGCGCGGGTAGAAACAGTCACTTCAGCGATTTTGGCCGTGCGATGCTTGGACTTTGGTCTTGGGCCCAATCGAGAATGAGGCGTTTGTAGATCTCCACTGCTTTTGGGATACGATCGGCCAAGCAAAATTCGTCGGTTTGGTGTGCCATATGCGTATCACCGGGCCCGAGGATTACGGTTGGCACGTTGTCGAATGCGGGTTTTAGCACCGCCGCATCAGTAAAGGCCGGAAGCGCTTCAACCTCAGGCGGCCTATCGAGAAACGGCGCGGCGATGCTGAACACACGCTGTATCCATGGATGTTCCGGGTCGGTCCAAACACTGTTCAAATCGACGTAGGGTTCAATACGGGCAATATCTTCACCCAGATATTGCACGAAGTCGTCTCGGACCGCCTCATGATCAACGCCGGGTATTGTGCGAACGTCGACTTCGATCACGGCCCGGTCTGGCACCGAATTGACATTCTGGCCAGCGTGCAAGGTTCCCACGCTGACAGAATTTGAGCCGAGGTGAGGGTGGCTCGCGATATTGAAATCGAAATCTTCAAGCTTACTGACTGCGCGGGCCGCCTTATTGAGTGCGTTGATGCCCAGCTCAGGCATCGAGCCGTGTGCAGTTTTGCCGAGCGCCGCCATGCGCAACCAAAGCGCGCCACGGTGTCCCACCATGGGCCGATTGTAGGTCGGCTCCGCAACGACCATTGCACCAACGTTGACTTCTTTTGCGAGCTGGGATCCCAGGGGACGTGAGCCCTCGCATCCCGTTTCTTCGCCCGCCGCCATAATGAGGAGCAGTCCGGGGCCTTCGTCTAACGTTGCGGCTAGCTCCACCGCCGCGGTTACAAAGCTCGCGATACCGGATTTCATATCGGTTACACCGCGTCCGTAGAGTTTGCCGTCGATGAGTTCGCCGCCAAACGGATCCACCGACCAGGGCGCGCCGCCCAGCGGTACCGTGTCAATGTGACCCGCAAAGCAGAGGTGCGTTTCTTCCCCCGTCCCGCCGCGCCGCGCAACAACGCTGGTGCGCGCGGGCGCAAAGGCATGATAGCTCACCGCGAAGCCGGCATTTGCGAGCAGCTCGCCGAGGAACAATGCGCAGTCGTGTTCGTCCCCACCTGGATTTATACTTCTTATCGCAACCAGCCGTCTGGTGAGCTCAATGGCATCCATCGTGACAAGACCCTTGCACAAGAGAACACGCCCCAAGACGAGCTCCCGCGAGAACTCGATGATGCAGAAGAGCGCGCCTGAAGATAGTAGCGAATTCGCAAACTGGGAGGAGATAAATGTCACAGACTATATCGGCCGGCCCCAATACATCACCGAGGGCAGATCACCGGTAACTTCCGCCGCTCATATCATTCCTTGCGATGGTCGCAGTTCTATTGACATTTGCAGCTGGGCGACCATCCTCAGCGGTTGCAGTTGATTGGATTTCGGCTTGGTCGGCGAACCCGCATCCGCGTTTCGATTCGGATTTCCTCATTCCGAATCCTCCTGAATCGCTTGCCAACCGAACCATACGTCAGGTTATTCGCATCAATCTGGATGGCGCGCAGGTTCGAATCGTGATTTCGAATGAATACAACAGCCTGCCGCTCGATATTGGCGCGGCGACGATTGCGACTGCGGCGGATGAAGGCGATATCGTGCCCGGATCAAGTCAAGCATTATCTTTTTCTGGTGTGCCGGAGGTTCGTATTCCGCCAGGTTCGCGGATCATCAGCGATCCAGTCGCACGCAACGTTGCGGCTTTCGACATGCTCTCCATAAGCTTTTTCTGCCGAATGAGTCGCGCCTAGAAACCTATCACTGGGATGGCGTTCAAACCGCCTACATATCAGGGCCGGGTAACTTCACCGCTGAAACAACGTTTAACGCCGAGCTTACAATTACGACTCGGATGCTGATGTCCGGCGTCATGGTTGACGCGCCGACCGACGCCCGAGTGGTGGTGTTATTCGGAGATTCGATTACCGATGGCAATTGTTCAACGGTTGACGCGAACCATCGTTATCCTGACTTCCTAGCAGAACGAATCCCCAGCGAAGGCTTCGAGAATGTAGCGGTTGTAAATGCCGGTATCTCTAGGGCGCGTCTATTCAAGGACAGTGTGGGGGAAAGCGCCCTTGCGCGGCTTGACCGGGAAGTGTTTACGGAACCGGCCGTCACCACGATGGTCATCATGTTGGGTATTAACGATATTGGTTGGTCGGCTATGGGACTAGACCCTTGGAATCCGGTTCCGACAAGCGACGAGATCACGCGGATGTACGAGATGATCATCGACCGGGCGCATGTGCAAGGTATTCGGATATTGGGGGCAACTCTGATGCCGTTTGCGGACTTCTTCGAGGGCACGGTCCCCGTCCTGGTTGGGTACTACAGCGAAGAAAAAAGCCAGATCCGCAAACAGGTCAATGAATGGATCCGTACCAGCGGCGCCTTCGACGGTGTGATCGATTTCGACGCTGCGGTGCGCGACCCGAACAAGCCAGACCACATTCGCGCGGACTATGATTGTGGCGATCATTTGCATCCTAGCGATGCTGGCTATCAGGCAATGGCGGAGGCGGCAAATTTGACTTTTTGATCGGCAACTGACTTTCGACGCCGGCGGGCGGGCGGCAATGCCGATCGTCCACTGTTGCGGTCTTAACGCAGCCGGGAGTGCACGGTTCTAGCCCGACGATGGGCGACCCTGTTCCGTTACTTCTGGGAGTGTTTGTGGTCTGGGACTCGGCAGCGATCTGAATGCGCCGTCACGCCTGCGACGGGCAAGGCCACGTTCTGCCCGTGTTCTTCTAGGATCTAGCCGCCTACGCGGCTTTGCCGCTGGTGGAGGCGTCTTTCGCGGCGATGACCCGTTCCGCCGGAAATCGAACGGTTACGGTCGTTCCGGCGCCAACCTCGCTTTGTAGCGCCATGGTGCCGCCATGCAGCTCCACCAGCGCTTTTGTCAATGGCAGTCCCAAGCCGGTTCCCTCATATTTCTTCGCGCGGCTGCTCTCAAGCTGCTGAAAGGGTTCTAGCGCCTTCTGGATATCGTCGGGTGAAATCCCGATTCCGGTATCCGTGACCGTGAGCACGCAGTCTTGACCCAAGTGACTGAACATTTTGATGGTGACTTTTCCGCCAGGCTCTGTGAACTTGACCGCGTTTGACACGAGATTCAAAAGAATCTGCTTCAGCCTGCGGCCGTCGGCGTGTAGTGGGGCAAGGGTGTCACTCAACTCCAGTTTTGTATCGACCTGGCCATTTTCGGCGCGATGCGCAATAAGCGAAAGTGCGAATTCGGCGATTTCGAGCAGATCAACCTGTTCTTCATTCATTTCTGTTGCGCCGGCCTCAATCTTCGAGAGATCTAGAATGTCATTGACGAGTTCGAGCAGGTGGCTTCCGGCCGCGTGAATATGTTTAGCCGCATCGGCGTAGTTCGTGTTTCCGACGGCACCAAACGATTCCGACCTAATCAACCCAGAGAAACCAATTATTGCATTGAGAGGCGTGCGCAACTCGTGGCCCATATTGGCAAGGAATCGCGACTTGGTGCGGCTTGTTGCGTCAGCTGCGTCGCGCGCGGCCGCCAACTGGCTTTCTCTCTCAGAATCAACGGCAAGCATTTCGTTGAATGCGCGTACAACCTCGCCAAGCTCATCATTGCCAGGGTCTTTGACTTGACGGTGCGCACCGGTCTTGGAATTCTCCCGAATTGCAGTTAGCAACTTGCGGAGCGGGCGAGATATGATGAACTGAAATCCGATCGATGCTGTAAGGACAGCAATGCCAAATGCGCTCATCATGCCCAACAGCAGAAGATACCCTCTCTGCATCGCGCGTTCGGCGATTTCCAGATCGCTGAACCAAACGTCCAAGTTGGCTTCGCCGTTGCCGACAACCAGTGCGAGATGATGTGCCGCGGATTGATTAAGGCATCCAAGTGCCGGCGGGAGTTGACCGATGGTCTGTCCGGTCTCTGTAGATCTTAGTTGAGCGCATACGATTGCGCGTTCAGCCGCGAGTGGTGCGAGAAGATCTTGGGCCAACGAGTGGCCCCGAACGGCTTTGTGCTTGGCGAGAGCAATCGCTGTCCTCGCGGCCAGGTTGCCGACGCGGGCGGCGAGTGCATCGGTCTCCGCCTGCACGTCTTGTGTCATGACCAGCCACGCTCCCGCGCTTGTTACTCCTAAGAATATCGGTAGGAGAACGCAAAGGAACTTGGCGAATAGTCGACGGTGGAAATTCACGAGCGGCGAGCCACGATAACAATTGGGTTACAACTAGTTGGTGGGCACAACCTTTCCGAGCCGCATCAGTCGTTTTAGCTGCTCGCGATCGTCGACGACCGACTGGAAAACGACGTAAGAACTTGCGCGTGGTGCGACATAAAAATCCACGTTTACGATGCTACCGTCGTTGTCTTGGAAGTCCGAGCAAAGTACGAAATTATTATCAAAACGTAGAATGGTGGGATGTGCTGCCAATGGATGAAGTTCACGAACTTCGCCGGTTTGCCAGTCCATCTGTAGATAGACGCCATCGATCAAAAGTCGCTCGATATGCTGTTGCATGACTGCCTGCAATGTCGCTTTCTCACTTATCGTGAGACGTTCATTGGCCCATGCATCATGTGCGGGCACGAGCCCATGCGCGGCAACAAATATGACAGACCACAAAAAGACCCAATGGCGTTTCATCAATTCCTCCTCTGGTGACACGACAAAGTTTTCCCTAAATGCCATTAAGATATTCTTAGCAAACAGCTAATTGAGATTGCGTCTTATTGTGCCGACGCAGAAGAGGGCTTGCTCATAACCGCTTGTACTAAGTCGTTTAGGATTAATTAATTAGTGTGGTGCGCCCTGCGGGGCGCGGGCGCACGGCTGGCGGCACATGTGACACGGTGGCTGGCGATTCTGGGCTCTCGTGCTTCAAAGATAGCAGTTGGTCGACCGGTCGCGTTTTCGCGATTCAACCTACCAAGACGGCACATCAGTGGCGTGGAGCGGGTGTTTATCAATCTATGCGCGAAGGGGAAGGACCAACGGTGGGGCGCTGAGAACGAACCCGCTCGCGCAAAAAACGTTTGTGGATCTTGGGCGCGCTTGCGTTTTCATGGGAACTAAAAGCGGTGGGCGTGGATTTGACGCCAAAGGTAGATGTATAAGAACTAAATAGTGGGGCATAATAAACGCTGGCTTGGTATTTTAGTTGACGAGTAGGAGGCAACAGGCACCGAACAGATAACATCACCCCTTTGGCGTTGGGCGCCCGTGTCTATTTAGGATCTGCTCTTTGTGTGGTGGAGTTCGGCGCCGCGGTGAGGTTCCGAACCGTGGCATGAGCATGTGTGAACCGCGCGCGAACCGGGTCGGGAACCTGGTTGTGCCAACGGGAGTAAGCTCATGAGAAAATTGTCAAAACTGCTGTTCTGTGCCGTGGCTCTAGCCTTGACGGTCCCGGCTGTCGTCGTTGGGGGTAGGGATGCAGCGGCTTCCATTGAGATTTGTCGCTCCGAAGCGGATGTAACGCATCTGCTCACGTCCAATGACAGCGGCACAGTTTTGCAACATTACGATCGGACGCAGGCGTTGGCGCTATCTCGGCATGTCGCATTGCGATCGCTCGAAATCTCGAAGGCCATCGCATATCTTGCGCCGACCGGACGCGCGATCGCACTGGTTTTTTTCGACGTTGATGGCTGCATGACGTATAACTCTCACATCGAACTCGATCAGTGGCGCGAAATCGCGGAGAGTCTGGATGTCAACCGCCCTGGTAAGTCTGCGTAGAATTTCGGGCCGAACCTGTTTGAGCACATTTCTATTGCCTTCCTACTCGTCTGGTTCAGTTGCGAACAAGAGCGGGTATCCCGCGTTGCGGCCGGCTTGCGTGCCGTTATCGGCTTTCGTTTCTGCTACATCTCTGGTGTAGACGGCGACCACACACGAGCCGCGTTGATGCGCCGTGCTCATCACGTTGAGGGCCTGGTCGTCGGTCATGCGGAAGATTGCCTTCAAAACGGTGACGACAAATTCGCGCGGCGTGTAATCGTCGTTCAAAAGGATCACCTTGTGCAGGCGCGGCCGCTCTGTTTTCGGACGCACCTTGGTGCGTGGATTCGCATCTGTACTTGTCATGTGACGGCGCCTGTGTCGGGTTGATCGGTACGAAAGAAATGCTACGACAACCGTGCAGCGTGGCGCAATCGTCGGCTGGTCCGCGCAAGATCTGTTGACAAAGCGCTATGTTGGGTTCACGGTTCTATGTGAGGCGTTTGCGGTGTTGGCCACTTGCGGTTTGTGTCGCAGTTACGCCCTGGCAGATGGGGTCGTCGCGCATGATCGCGATGTCCTCGCAATGGAAAAGGGGAGGTGAACAATGGCACCACCCAAAGGTTTCAAGGTCTATCCCGTTTGCAATGTGCTTGGGCTCGGATAGCAAGCCGAGTCCCTGTGGCGCGTTCTATCTGAGCCGTAGCCAGACAACCTAAAATTTGAACGTGGCGCGGTACACTTTGTGTGTACTGGGTCGCGGAAATATAGCGAACCAAAAATGGGGCGCTGTGGCCTAAGTGCCAATGAAACTGAACCCCGCCGGCATTGTGACTGGCGGGGTTCTCAGTCTGCGATGGCGAGCCAGAAAAAATCCGCCGCGTACGCCTCTCGCAATCCGACGCCGTCGCCAACGGATTTGAATGCAAAAATATTGTAGCGCAATTGTATCGGGCGAGAGCTGCGGTCAGTGCGTTGCAACGATCAAAATAGGGGCACGGGAAGTAAACGACACTCGGATGACGGTACGAAGAACTTGTGGACTTGGAGTGCCGCAGCATTTTGCAAGAGATATGCACGAATCTTGGTGACGGGGGATGATCAGGCGGTGGCGTGGGTTAGATCATCCTGTTCAACACCGTCGACGAATGTGACGCCTTCGATGACTTTGGGCAATTGGCTTTGTCCATCAAGTTTGCGCCACGATGCCTGCGCCGCGCGGATCAGCTTGAAGACCATGATCTTGGCGCTGGTGTGTGACCGACAGCCCTTGGCCTTGACGGTGCGATGGCGCACAGTGGCAAACGTGCTTTCAATCGGGTTCGTGGTCCGGATGTACTTCCGATGTTCGGCCGGGAACTCATAAAACGTCAGCAAGCGCTCGCGATCCTTAGCGAGGCAAGCGACGGCCTTGTCGTATTTCGCGCCACATTTGGCAACAAAACGATCGAATGCCTTTTCCGCGTCGGTGCGGCCTTCGGCCATCCAGATTTCCTTGAGATCGGCGCGAGCACCGGACTGAACCGCTTTCGGCAGTTTGTTGAGAACATTGACGGTTTTGTGCACCCAACAGCGCTGATGACGGGTGGTGCCAATTCCTCTTCGAGGGCTTTCCAAGAGCCAAGCGCACCGTCGCCGACCGCGAGCTCCGGTGTCATCGCCAAGCCGCGTCCTTTCAGATCGGCCAGCAACTCGCGCCAGGATTGGCTGCTTTCCCGGTAGCTCGCTTGGAAGCCAATCAGCTCTATGCGACCCTCGGGTGTTGCACCAATGACAACCAGTATGCATTGCGCTTGCGGCTCCATTCGGGCCTGCAGATAGACACCGTCCACCCAGATATAGACATAGTGCCGGGCCGACAGATCATGGCGCTGCCAGCGCTCGAACTCGCCCTGCCATTGGTTCTTGAGCCGCGACAGCACCGTCGGCGACAAGTTGGGGCCTGCTTACCGAGCAGGGCGGCAAGCGCCTCTTGGAAATTTCCGGTCGAGAGACCGCGCAGATCGAGCACGCGCGGCTGGCGCACCACCACCGGACCAATCCCAGTTTGAATGCGGCGCTCCGGCAAATGTCCATGGCGCACCAGACGCGGGCGACCATCCGCCGTGGTCAGGTCTTCGTAGGCAGCCAGAAACGTCGCAACCTCCGCCTCGACCGCATGTACCAAAAGCGTCCGCGCGCCGAGTCGCAAGACTTCCGTCAACGGATCTTCAATTTCATCTGGTTGGCTTAACCGAACAACAGTATCTTCGCCGATGGCGTATCACTTCCTTTCGGGAGATGTGGCTGGCTCTTCACCGCCACGATACGCCACCTCCTTCTACACCGTCGTCACCAACTTTCGCTCATTGCTCGATCATTCTTGACCTGGATGCCACCGACGACCCGATCCATGGCACCAAGAAGGGCGCTTCTTGCACGGTTACTATGACATCTATTGCTATCTGCCGCTGTATATGTTCTGCGGCGATCATTTGTTGGTGGCGAAGCTGAGGCGGTCGAACATTGATGCCAGCGCTGGTGCGGTGAAAGAAATTGCCCGCATTGTCGAACGTATTCGGGCGCGCTGGCCACGCACACGGATTGTGCTGCGTGCGGATTCCGGCTTCGCGCGCGAGCACCTGATGGCCTGGTGTGAACAAAACCGGGTCGACTATGTGTTCGGCCTGGCCCGCAACGTGCGCTTGATCGAGCATATCTCCAATCAGCTCGCCTGGGCCGAGGACGAGGCCATCCGCAGTCGTCAAGCGGCGCGTCGGTTCGCCGATTTCCCCTCGATAACGTTGGACAGTTGGAGCCGCCGGCGGCGGGTCATCGCCAAGGCGGAGTGGATGCCGGGGCACGGCGAGCGCGGCGCCAATCCACGCTTCATTGTCACCTCGCTGTCGGCCAAGACCGGTGATGCTCGCAGCCTTTGTGAACAGCTCTATTGTGCACGCGGTGACATGGAAAACCGGATCAAAGAATGCCAGCTCCATTTGTTTGCCGACCGGACCTCAGCGGCGACCATGAAAGCCAACCAGCTCCGCCTTTGGTTTGCATCCATGGCCTTTGTGTTGCTTGCCACATTGCGCCGCATCGGCCTCAAACATACCCGCCTGGCGAAGGCTTCCTGTGCCAGCATTCGCCTCAAACTTTTGAAGATCGGCGCCCAAGTCCGGGTCAGTGTCCGACGCATCCGCGTCGCTATGGAGTCAGCCTGTTCTTACGCCAGCGAGTTCACACTTGCCCACATGCGCTTGTGTCGATGATCGCGTAAACCGCCCCCTGATCTCTTCCCGCAACCAGGACACCGCAGCTCTGGTCGAAACCACACCAAAGGTGCCACGGCCCCGCTGGTCTTCGTCACCTGTGATTGCCCCGACCCAGCTCGTCCTGCCTACTGCGCTCACGATCAACACACTCGTGAGATATTTGGGCTAACAGAGAATCATGAGACCCCGCCCAAGACGAGTAGTTCTTCAGCAACCTGCTAGAGGGTTTCAGCGTCCAGATAGGCCCTGATCCGTTCGGCCATGACGTCGTCAGGTGTGTCGTGGGGGAATAGGGTTCGAAATCGGCCGTCCGGGCCCATGAGATATGTGATGCTGGCGTGGTCGACCAGATAGTCGTCAGCACCCTCAACCCAATCCGGGATGACCTTGCGGCGATGCACACGATAGGCGCGGGCGACGGCCTGGATTTCAGCTTCACTGCCCGACAGGCCGACGAATCGCTCACCGAAGTGGGCCAGATAGGCGCCTAAAGTGCTGGCGTCATCGCGGCCCGGATCAATGGTGACGAATATTGGCACCACATCTTCGGCCGCCGCACCCAGCCTGTCCAAGGCCCGCGCCATGACTTCCAAGTTGGTCGGACAGATGTCTGGACAATAGGTGTAACCAAAATAAATCAGCATGAACTGTCCGGCGAAATCCGCGTCGGTCCTCCGGGCCCCGGTGTGGTCTGTCAGTGTAAACGGGCCACCGAACAGCGCCGCCAAAGGCGGTGCGCCTTCAGCTTGGTTAGACGGGTCGGCCGCGGCGGACCAGGCTAAAGCCAAAACCGATATGGCGACGCCGAGGCACAGAGCAAGGGGCCTTCCCACTATTCGTCTGCTGGTTCCAATCCCGGGATGCCGAAGACGCCGTCCCGCTCTAAGACTTCCGCGACCCTCGCATCGTGGCGGAACCATTGCTTACCCTCTTTTCCCTCATTGGCCTTCGACCATTCCTTGGTGAAAAAGTTGGCACGGCTCCATTTCCCGTCCGGCGCCAAACGCTTGAACTGCAGCGCAAACATCGGCATGACAGGGTCGTTGATCATCAGGCCGTCGGCAACAATTTCCTTGCCGCAGAACGGCACCAGATCGGCGGTGGCACCAGCGAAAATGTCGAAATTCTTCACCACCGGCACCAGGCGGCCGTCGTCGAGCAACAGCCCGAGCTGACGTTTGCCATTGCCGCAATTGTCGGTGCAGTCGCCGGTCACTTCGCACAGTAAGTCGACCACGGTCCCGGTCATGCGCGTCGCGACTTCGTGCTCGATACCCCATTCTTCGGCGGCGTCAACGGCCATTGCCAATCCGCTGAGCGCCACGATGCCAACAGCACCTGCGGCAATCCAATCGGCCAGTTTGATCATCGCGCTACTCCCCGAACGGCTGGATGCCGTAATCTTCGTGGGTCAAGTCGACGATGCCATGATCTTCCGCCACCTGCGCTACGATCAGGTAGTTGACGCCGTCGCGAACGTACAGATCGCCATCGACCGTCACCCTGTGGGTTTGAATATCGACGATGGTCGGATTGGCCACGCTGGTGTCGTCCTGGTCCACTTTCAGCACCATATAGACCTGCCCATCGTCGGCCAAAATGCTGACGGGAATCCCCCCAAGCGCACACCAGACCGCGCATTTGTGGTGGGCCGTGCCTTCGGCATACATGATTTCGGTGATATAGCACCAGGTATCGATGATCTCTCCGCTGACCTGAACACGTTCCGCTTCGGACGCGGCCTGTACGGTTCCGACTGGGGCCAACAACATGGCCCAAATGGCGCAGACCAGTGCAAGGCCTACCTTGCGCAGTTGATGCATCGGTTATCCTTCCCCTTGCGTTTTGGGTCGGGCCCGAATGACTCCCGAGGCCTGACCGGCCAAAGAGGCTAGGGAGATTTTGGAACCTCAACAAGTCACGCGTGGTCATATTCGCGTGAGGCAATAGCATCCATCCGTACCACGGTCAGAGACACATGACGCGTACGTGCAGTCAGCACGCGCTGGCGAAATTAATGCGTGCTCGGGCGCTGCTCGTACTTCCCAGCCCAGAAACGCAAGCCGTAGAAGTCGAATTCAAACGATTCGTCGAGATCGCGCGAGAGCAATGTGGCAAGCAACACAAAGGCCATGGATGCAAACCAAAGGCGGAGCTGGTTGGCTTTCATGGTCGCCGCTGAGGTCCGGTCGGCAAACAAATGGAGCTGGCATTCTTTGATCCGGTTTTCCATGTCACCGCGTGCACAATAGAGCTGTTCATAAAGGCTGCGAGCATCACCGGTCTTGGCCGACAGTGAGGTGACAATGAAGCGTGGATTGGCGCCGCGCTCGCCGTGCCCCGGCATCCACTCCGCCTTGGCGATGACCCGCCGCCGGCGGCTCCAACTGTCCAACGTTATCGAGGGGAAATCGGCGAACCGACGCGCCGCTTGACGACTGCGGATGGCCTCGTCCTCGGCCCAGAACCGGATCGTAGCGAAGCTCGTCGTGATCGATCACATCTTCATAGCCGAGCGCAATACCAAACACCCGTTGCCCAAGCAGCGTTCGGACATCGTGCACAACCCGTTCCGCAATACGACTATCTACGAAGCAATCGGCAAACCGATCGACCAGCCCAATCGCTTGATCGGTCGCGCCAAGCAACAGAGAACCGGCATCTGAGGTGATGGCGCCACCATCGAAGTGCGCGACCACACGGCGTCCATCAACGCGTGTAAAAACCATCGACTTCGGGGTACACTCTGTCGGCATTGGGGCGTTCCTCTGAGTTGGTTTAAGCCTTTCTTCCAAAAGAACTTTTCCATACTCAGTGCACCCATGCACTCATTTCTCGTGACATATCCGGGTTAGACAAAACCGCCAAACAGACGGGCCGATCCCCACCGGCTTTTGACCACTATCTATCGGCAAACAAGGTTTGGCCAGACGACGCCCGAGGTTTGAAACGCGCAGAGATGTTGGCCAGCGAGCTTCGGTTCAATGCAATCGCACGGTTTGTCCCCAGGCTGCCAAAAACATGTTTACGGCTAATCGGATGAAAAAGCCAAAGCACATGCCCAATGCGGCGGCTTCTCCGATGATCGCAGCTCCGTCAGCTCCGGACCGAAAGCCTTGAAATGTCTTTTTGACTTCCAGCGTCCGATCCAGACTTCAATGCTCTTTGAGGCCGAAGTTTGACCCGATTCAGACATTTCGATAGGCACTTGCTGCGCCAAAGCGCGTGCACCGATGATCTAAGTGGCCGTGCGATCTTGCACCTGCGTGAAACACTGTACAATTGACGGCCGAGCGAACGAGGGAACCGAACTCCGATGACTGCGATAAAGGCGATCGCCGCAATGCATGACGATCTCGTGACTTGGCGACGAGATATCCACGCACACCCTGAACTGGGATTCGATGAAACTCGAACCTCGGAATTCGTGGCCGAGAGATTGCAAGCGTTCGGATTGCAAGTGCACCACGGGCTCGCGAAAACCGGCATTGTTGCGACGTTACAGGCCGGCACGCGCGATCGAGCGATCGGGCTGCGCGCTGACATGGATGCTCTGCCGATCCAGGAATCGAACGATTTTGATCACCGCTCGCGCTACGGCGGCAAAATGCATGCCTGCGGTCATGATGGACACACCACGATGCTGCTCGGGGCGGCGCGCTATTTAGCTGACCACCGATCATTCGACGGTTCCGTCCATTTCATATTTCAACCGGCGGAAGAAGGAATGGGTGGCGCGAAGTTGATGATCGCCGAAGGCCTTTTCGATCGGTTTCCGATGAAAAATGTTTACGGCATGCACAACAGCCCTGGCATGCCCGTCGGAACATTTGCCATTCGGCCCGGTCCGATGATGGCAGGCGGCGCATTTTTCGATATCGCGATCGATGGAGTCGGCGCCCATGGCGCGCGCCCGGAGCACAGCGTGGACCCGGTGATTGTCGCAAGCCACATCACAACTGCGCTGCAAACCATTGTTGCGCGGAACACCAAACCGGTCGATACCGCGGTGGTCAGCGTCACCCAAATTCAAACTGGCGACGCCTACAACGTGATCCCGCAAACCGCACACATGAAGGGCACCGTACGCGCGTTCAGTAGAGAGACCATGCAGCTGATCGAAGAGCGAATGCGGGCTATTGCCGAGGGCGTCGGTCGAGGTTTGGGCGCGAACGTCAGCGTCGACTTCCGGGAAACTTTCGCCCCGGTGATCAACGACCCAACTGAAGCCGAGATTGCCGCGGATGCGGCGGCAGAGCTGGTCGGTGAGAACAACGTCAACCGCAATCGGTCGCTGATAATGGGTTCAGAAGACTTCAGCTACATGCTCGAAAAGTGCCCCGGCGCCTACATCCGAATCGGCAACGGCTCTGGGGAAAGCTCGTGTCACGTGCACAACCCTGCCTACGATTTCAACGATGATATATTGTCGTTGGGCGCGAGCTACTGGGCGCGCTTGGTGGCCCGAAAACTCGCCGCCTGACGCTGATGCCCCGATGAGACACGATGCCGGCGACGGTGATCGCCGCCTCGCGTCTCGGACGGACGTCACCAGTACGCTGCCATTGCTCAACCCAATTGATCACCGTTGAAGCCGCGGCCCCACCCTACCAACATCCCGCGCGCCATGCTCTGTGCCACGCTCACAACTTTATATGCCACGAAATCCGTTCGTATGATCATGAGTTGTCTCTTGCCTCGGGCTTCGGGAAAAGCGAGTGCGTTCGGCCGCGCACGACACGACGACACCCGGCAACTACCGAAACAACACGGTCACGCCATGAACCCGTGACCGTAACATACGTGGCAACGTTTTTGCTGTGGCGCATCATGACCTCGTTTCTGGCTGTTGGTGGGGTGGCCGCGGCGTAGACAGACACCTCGTTTAAACCCCATCAAAAAGTCAGATCCGCCACATGGCCGATATTTGCGCGACCACACGGGCCTTATTTTGCTCTCTCCACGACACTTTTGGACACGCCGAACACCACGCACCTGTCCTTGCCAACCAAGTTGGGGTTTTGTACCACGGCGACGGCTTTCGATTGGCCACATCTGTTGGGTGACACGCCTTTCGCCTGGGTCTTGTCGGACACGCGCCGCTTTATGCCCTATATTTCATGCAGGCGCGATACACTAATGGCCCAAGAGGAGTGGTCGAAAATCCGATGCTGAGGACATTCGCTTTCTACAGATTTATATTCATGCTTGGATTGGTCGGCGGCGCCGCGTTCCTTTATTTCAAACCTTGGCCGTATGACGCTCTGCGCCAAGCCTATCGTGGCACCGATCCAGCTGTCCAGATTGGCCTGTCCCGACGGATTTCCTCTCAGTTCATTGACCTTGACCTGCAAAAGCTTTCATTCGTCGCGAATAACTCGTACGACGATTCCGCTGGTGCCATAGCGCCCGCCGGCGGACTGGGTATTTATATGAACGATGCGCTGCTCGTCGACGGTCACGGCAAGCTCTTCTTCCTCAGCCTTGACGATCTGCAATTCCATCGTCTCAACATCGAGCCACCGCCGAATGGCCGACGTGAACTTTATGCATATGACGACCGAGAAAGTCCGCCGAAATATGAAGCAGACGATTGGCACCGCTACACAGACGTCGCCTACAACAACGGCTATATATACCTGATCTATTCCCATTTTGACTTGGAGTTGGCGTGTTTTGCAACACGTGTCTCACGGTTAGCGGTCACCGCGCCAATCATCGAATTTCGTGCGGACGTGCATGATTGGGAAACTATCTTTTCAAGCCAACCGTGCTTTGGTTTCAGAGATCGCCGGCACGCCTACGCCGGGCAGCAGGCTGGCGGCAAGTTGGCTGTTTCCGTCGACGGTAAGCGCCTTTTCATGACGATCGGTGACTACGAATTCGACGGCCTCAACGTTCCCAACTACCCACAGGATAGGACCGTTGACTATGGCAAGGTTCTTGAACTCGATCTCGAAAGCGAGAGCAAGCGCCGCGTTGTGTCGATCGGCCATCGCAATCAACAAGGTATTACCGTCACGCCCGACGGGGCGATTTGGTCGACCGAACACGGCCCCCAAGGCGGCGATGAACTGAATTTGGTAATTGAGGGCGGCAACTATGGTTGGCCCTACGAGACCTATGGCACACTGTACGGCCAACGAGACTGGCCTGTTGCCGAAAACAAAGGACGCCATGAACGATTCAGGCAACCGAGTTGGGCCTGGGTACCGTCCGTCGGCACGAGTAGCGTTACCTATGTGCGTGATTTTCACGAAACTTGGGATGGTAATCTTGTTGTCGGCAGCCTGAAAGGCATGTCGCTCTTCAGAGTTGTGACCGATGGTGCTCACGTTATCACGATGGAGCGGGTAGAGATCGGCGAACGCGTGCGTGAAATCATTGGTCATCGCGGATTTCTGTTGGCCTACATGGATACAGGCAACATCTTTCGCATCGGTGCGGTGACGCCACCGCTCAACGATCACGTCGAACGGCTTAGGACTTTGCTTTCCGCCACGACGCTGGAACATATGGACGCGTGTCTGGAATGCCACGGCCGCGGTATTGCAAGCGATGCGCCAACATTGTGTACGGTTTTAGGCCGAGAAATCGGCGGCGACAAATTTGCCAACTACTCGGACGCACTCAAGCGACAATCCGGGGTCTGGGACAGCAAGAAACTCGCGTCTTTTCTGGAGAACGCCGAGGGCATCATTCCGGGCACCACCATGCCCAACCCGGGCATCGCCGACCCAGAGATCCGAATGGACATTGTCGACAATCTCAGCTATTTCTGCGCGTCAGATCCGGCACCATAGGATCGGGTCCCGGTCCAGGCGCCACGCTCCGACTATGATCCTGCGGCTCCAACGTGGCAGCAATTTGACCGCATTGTAGGCTCCCAGTCATCGTGGCTAAGTATGGCAAAATCGGAGCCACGTTGCCCGCCGCTATCTGTGTCGCCACGATCATGACATATCCCAAACAATCGTACATCTGTTCTGTGGGATGAAGAATAGGCTGGCGCCCTGGACCAAACTAGAGCAGTGCATGGAAAGAATGATCTAACCATGAACAGAAGACTTGGACGATATATCATCAGTACATTTGTGTTGATAATCGTCATGTTTGTCTCTGGATATTTGGGATACAAAGCCCATGAACATCGCCTATTCCCATTAAATTCCTTCGTAAAACGCACCCTTAAGGAACTTGGTGTGTTGGACGACGCCTATCGTTTGAGAGACCAGCAAAGAGTACAGATAGTCGAATCCATATTTAGGACTATTGAAGTGGAAACAGCATACTACAATTTCGAAGGTAAGGTTTATGACCTTCCAACGTCCGACCAAACAAAATATGGCGGCATCGCGAAATTTGGCGAAGGCTTGGTGTTTGTAGATGGCGATGGCTTGATTTGGTATTTTGAGAATGGCAACTTCCACAATCTTAGCGTTAATCCAGTACCAAATAACAAAAGCGCGTATCTGGATCGTGTGAGAAATATTGAAGAAATAGAGACCGAACTATTCGCAGTACGAGATATCGCGATTATTGAGCGCTCTAGTGAAAATATGTTTTATCTCTTTGCGTCGGCTACTGAGTACGATGCCTCAAGGGACTGCGTGACCCTGACGGTCTACCGGACACCGATTGCCGAAGCGACAGACAGTGCCCCCACGGTCGGTGAGTGGTCGACATTCTTTAACACAGCGACATGTCCTGAGGGCGAACTCTTCGACTTGCGCGAGGTTGGCGGACGCATCATTGAATACTCGGCAACCGACTTATTGATTTCGGTGGGAGACTTCTATCGCGACGGTGTATACGGCTCCCAATTGGTGCAAAATGCCGAGACCCACTATGGAAAAATCATCAGCCTTAACCTAGACACACTTGCAGTAGAGATTGTCTCGACGGGTCACCGCAATCCTCAAGGTCTGGTCATGACGGAAAGCGGCCAGGTCTTCTCAAGCGAACATGGCCCTCAGGGTGGGGATGAGGTGAATCTCATTTTGCCCGGCCGCAATTATGGATGGCCGCTGGTGACTTTTGGCACAAACTACGGCGAAAATTCTTGGCCCTTAGACAAAAGCTCTAAGGATCATTCTGGCTATGAGAAACCAATCTTTTCTTGGGTCCCTAGCGTTGGTATATCGAATCTTGTTGAAATACGCGGCCAAGCTTTTCCATTTTGGAAGAACGACTTGCTGGTTGGTTCTCTCAAGAGCGAAACATTATTTCGGATCAAATTAAATGGTGTTTCTGCAATTGTTATTGAACCAATATATATTGGCTCTCGCATTCGAGACATCATCCCATTTGATGGGGGGTTTGCGCTACAATCCGATATGGAAAACCAGCTCATATTGCTTCGGCCAACCTAGCAGGCTGCTGAAAAACGACGCGTCTTAAGCACGGTATCATGATTCTCTGGTGGGGCAGGATGGGGGATGCGATGCGTGGTCAGGACGGTCGGAGCGGTGATCTTTTTGGCTATGTGGATCTCGAGGAATGGGTTGCGAGGAAGCATCCTTTGCGCTTGATCCGGGTGATCGTGGACGATGTGCTTGAGAATTTATCGGCGGAGCTTGGCTCGGTTTATTCGGATTTGGGGCGGCCATCGATAGCGCCTGAGAAGCTTTTGCGCGCGCTGTTGTTGCAAGCGGCTTATTCGATCCGATCCGAACGTCAACTGATGGAACAGCTGGAATTCAACTTGCTCTACCGCTAGCCCAAATATCTCACGAGTGTGTTGATCGTGAGCGCAGTAGGCAGGACGAGCTGGGTCGGGGCAATCACAGGTGACGAAGACCAGCGGGGCCGTGGCACCTTTGGTGTGGTTTCGACCAGAGCTGCGGTGTCCTGGTTGCGGGAAGAGATCAGGGCGCGGTTTACGCGATCATCGACACAAGCGCATGTGGGCAAGTGTGAACTCGCTGGCGTAAGAACAGGCTGACTCCATAGCGACGCGGATGCGTCGGACACTGACCCGGACTTGGGCGCCGATCTTCAAAAGTTTGAGGCGAATGCTGGCACAGGAAGCCTTCGCCAGGCGGGTATGTTTGAGGCCGATGCGGCGCAATGTGGCAAGCAACACAAAGGCCATGGATGCAAACCAAAGGCGGAGCTGGTTGGCTTTCATGGTCGCCGCTGAGGTCCGGTCGGCAAACAAATGGAGCTGGCATTCTTTGATCCGGTTTTCCATGTCACGGCGTGCACAATAGAGCTGTTCATAAAGGCTGCGAGCATCACCGGTCTTGGCCGACAGCGAGGTGACAATGAAGCGTGGATTGGCGCCGCGCTCGCCGTGCCCCGGCATCCACTCCGCCTTGGCGATGACCCGCCGCCGGCGGCTCCAACTGTCCAACGTTGTCCAGGGGAAATCGGCGAACCGACGCGCCGCTTCGAGCTTGCCCAGAACCGGGCCCAGAACCGGATCGTAGCGAAGCTCGTCGTGATCGATCACATCTTCATCGCCGAGCGCAATACCAAACCTCCGTTGCCCAAGCAGCGTTCGGACATCGTGCACAACCCGTTCCGCGATACGACTATCTACGAAGCAATGGGCAAACCGATCGACCAGTCCAATCGCTTGATCGGTCGCGCCAAGCAACAGAGAACCTGAATTGGCCCCCATTTCGACCGGACAGTCGGCGTAAGCAGGGAGGCTTAGGCATAGCCCTAAGCATGTGCTTATGTCTGATGACTTTCAGCGGATCGAAGTGATCACAGGAACCGCACGTCGACGGCATTGGTCGGCCCAACAAAAGCTGGCGATTGTCGAGGAAACGCTTGCGCCTGGTGCGAGTGTTTCGGCTGTCGCCCGACGTCATGGGGTTGGCGCCAATTTAGTGTATCGTTGGCGGCGGTTGATGAAAGAAGGGGGCGCCGTGGCTGTGGGGGCAGACGAGACGGTGGTCGGCGAAGCGCAGGTCAAGAAGCTTGAGGCACAAGTACGTGAACTCGAGCGCTTGCTTGGCAAGAAGACCATGGAGGTGGAAATCCTGCGCGAGGCCCTTGAGCGGTCGCGGGCAAAAAAACCGATCTTGCACGTTGCCTCGCCGCTACGGGGCGATACCCGATGAGCGCCGTGGCCAGAACGCTGGGCGTGTCGCGCTCGAACCTGTACGAGCGGACACAGGGGGCCAACCGATCGCGCGGCGCTTATCGCAAACCGGGCGACGCGGCCTTGTTGGAACTGATCCGCCGTCTTGTCGATGAACGGCCGACTTACGGCTATCGCCGGATCACGGCCCTGGCGCGCCGAGAGTTAGCGCGCGTCAACGAACCCCTGCCGAACCACAAGCGCGTCTATCGGCTCATGAAGCGACATGGTTTGTTGCTGCGCAAATCGTCTGGACGTCGTGACGGCCGTGTCCATGACGGCAAAGTCGTCGTCATGAGTTCGAACTTGCGATGGTGCTCGGACGGCTTTGAGTTCGCGTGTTGGAACGGTGACATTGTCCGCGCCGCGTTTGTCATTGATGCTCACGATCGGGAGTTGATCGCCCATGTCGCCGTTTCCGGCCGGGGCATCAGCGGTTCGGACGTGCGCGACATGATGCTCGAAGCGGTTGAAACACGGTTCGCGACACTGTCCGCGCCGCGGCGGATCGAATTCCTGTCCGACAACGGATCACCCTACACCGCCAAGGACACGCGCGACTTTGCCATGGCGCTCAATTTGGAACCATGTTTCACGCCGGTCGCCAGTCCTGAAAGCAACGGCCTTGCCGAGGCTTTTGTGAAAACCATCAAGCGCGATTATGTCCGGGTCAATCAGATCCCGGACGCCAAAACCGCGCTTGAACAAATCACCGGATGGTTCGAGGATTACAACGACAATCATCCACATTCCGGGCTCAAATGGAGATCGCCCCGCGAATTCCGAGGAGCCCAAAACACATAGCCGGGTGTCCGATCAAACGGGGGCAACACCAGAACCGGCATCTGAGGTGATGGCGCCACCATCGAAATGCGCGACCACACGGCGTCCATCAACGCGTGTAAAAACCATCGATTTCGGGGTACACTCTGTCGGCATTGGGGCGTTCCTCTGAGTTGGTTTAAGCCTTTCTTCCAAAAGAACTTTTCCATACTCAGTGCACCCATGCACTCATTTCTCGTGACATATCCGGGTTAGAGTTGGCGTTTGCTGTCGCGGCAAGGGTGGTCCTATCGCGGTGCGCTCATTGATGGTCACCGTGATCCATCGGTCCTTCTGTCGCCCCAACGGCCATAATCATGGCTTCCACGGTGACATCACCGGCCTTCTCAAACGTCAATGAAACGGAGACTTTTTCACCTTCCACCAACGGCCCTTCAAGGCTCATCAGCATAATGTGGTCTCCGCCCGGCGCCAAAGTCGTCGTTGTGCCACTCGGCAGGTCTACGGCGTCAATTGCTTCCATGCGCATGATGTCTCCATCGCGGATATGGGTATGCAATTCAGCACGCACCGCGGCCGTTGTTTGAACGCCAACAAGTCGGTCGATTTCGGCACCTGAGTTTGTGATCGTCAAATAGGCGGCTCCGTTTTGGGCCGCGCCGGCGCTCGCGCGCGCCCAAGGATTGGAAACCATCAAGCCTTCAACCATTTTGTCTTCGGCATAACTTGCACCAGACATGGACACCAGCCCGAATGTGATTAAGCCGAAAAAGGATCGTCTTGCCAGAATCATCATATCTTCTCTCCTTACTTCTTGTTCTTCGTCGTCAAGACACACGTATTGCTAACCGATCAAAAGGCGCCAATCGGATTCTAGTTGCGATCCATTGAGGTCTTGATAGATCGGGACGCCCAGTTCTAGGGCGACACGGTGACCACCCAGTGCACTTGACTGACCAACAAGATTGAATCCCGCTAACATATCGATGCGATCGCAGCCTTGGGATTTCGGGTCGGCTGTTTGAACCGGTGCTGTGATTCGTGGATCTCGGCCATCGATCTGACTGACTTTCTGGCTCTTGACGCGTATCGGTGTGCTGATCCAGTCGGTCCAAAGGTAGCTCGCCCATGCCGTCAAATCATGTCGGTTACCAAGCGTATAGCTGGCATCGTTTTTTGCCGAGGCGGACAACAGCGGCATATTGAACGCCCCATCCAATTTGTCCCTTCCGAGCGGTGTAGGTCGCCCCTGGTAGAAGGTCAAAGGTGCTGGAGCCCAGGTGCATTGGATAGGGGAGCGTAAGGACGGGGCGTGTGTTCATGGGCGCTAGAGTGCTTTCCGACCACATTGAATCAATTCTGTTTGCGATCTGGCGCGGCGGTCCACACGAAGGGCGACGCAGCGCGATGCTCGTGTCCCGAAACCGCAGTTCGTCACGTCTGACCCCAGGCACCGTACGAACTTCGGTTTCGTCAGGACACGAGCCGAATATTTGGATCTCGTGCGGTTCACGGATCGGACGTTCGCTCTAGTGCTCGCTGCGAGATCAAGCGAACGTCCAATCCACCGCACGAGCGCATCGGGCAAGTCCGCCGACCAATGTGGTCGTCCACATGGATTCCCATTGGGGGACGCCCGCCGGTCGCAAACCCGCAGGGGCGGGCGCTTTTGTGACAATCTCGACGGCGATGTCCTTCGCCGTATGCCCGATACGGCCTGCGGACATCGACTTGATCTTGTCACAAAATCGCTCCGGCAGAATGGTTCAATATGGTCGGAAAGTGCTCTAGGACATCGTCCGACTCATCAATTGAACCGGTGGGTAAGCTCAGCCCAGCTGTCGCATGAATGTGGTGCGTGCCATCGTCATACAGACTGAGCAATCCGGTCATTCGAATGTCGCCGGCGCCAGACGACTTTGTCGAGAACTTCCCGACGCGTGTCGCGCCGACCACGCCTTGGAACGTGACGTGGTTCATTTTCCGCACTTGGTACGACCCCATCCCCATCTGAGTTAACCAGTCCGTTGGCGCGTGCATTGCACCGAACATATGCATGTCGGTTGTCATCTCGGTTGGGACAACACGCAAGGTTGGCGGACCCGGGTTTAGGTTGGGGCGTGCTGTTGCGATCGTCTCAGGCGTGACGCCGTCGGTGCCGAGACGGTTTCCTTCCATAGCCATGTGCATAAAGCGATCGGACAGCATCCATTCACCGGCCGCATGCACATGGTCGCCCATAACACCGATTGGCGCATGTCCGTCAGCGCGGATCCCGGCATGATCACCCGATACGGTCAACCTACCTTCGTCCGACAAAACCTCTTCGGCAGGCACAGGCGCGCGCACTAGGGCCGCGATGCCAAGCGGGACAAACAGAGTTTTCTTGGTCGGCATCGTAGGCAAACTCCAAACGCGCAACGGATCGCATGCGACCGCCGACGCTCATATCAATAGTTCAACCTGTCAGCACGCTCCATCGCGAGCCGCAGGCCAAAATGCAAAATGAGAGAGGTGGTAGTTAAGGCGCTATACGGCCTTTGGTGGTCCGCGGCTGCGCACGGCAGGAACCGCCGAGCCGACAATGCGCATATTAATGGTTAGTGAGCTCGCGCAACGAAGATCAAATACCAGAAGCGCCGAAACGCACGCCCTGCTGGCCAGAGCGAGGTTCTCACAGGTCGTTGGGCATGCTTTGCACGGATCAAACTGCGATCGAGATGGTGATTCATTCTTCGAACCGTCCGTCCCAGAAATGTCTGCAAGCCACAGAACGCCGTCCGGTGCGCAGACAACAATGGTGCCAAGATCCGGCGCATCCTCGCCAGCGCCAGCATGTGCCGCGTGCTGAGATGTCGCGGCGTGACCAAACCCGACGAGCAAATGCGCAACAATTGCCCAGAATGTCAGGGCGGTGCCAAAGCGGGTCTTGCTGAGTCGAACGCCGGGGAACATGAGCGCGTAAAACAATCCCTTAACAATTGTCCGGTCACCGTAGCGCGCCGGCGAAGGCATTGTCTAGAGTGCAATTGTCGCCTGCCGGATACGACAAATATGGCCTTTGCTATTGCACCATACCGATGTATTTTATCGAATATAACGCTATGTTGCGTTAAGAGGCAGATATGATGTATCCGAAATCGCGTGCCGTCCGATTTGCTCTCTGTGGGGCTGTATTGCTATGGCTGGGGTGCGCATTGGATCGCCCGGCCGCGGCGCAGGCAGGGGATATTTTGGTGTTTGCGGCGGCGAGTTTGAAAAATGCACTTGACGCTGCGACAAGTACTTGGAGTTCCGATGGCGATACCAATGTACGCATCGTGTATGCGGGAAGTTCGACGCTAGCAAAGCAGATTGAGCAGGGCGCGCCGGCTGACATTTTCGTCTCCGCAAATTTGCAGTGGATGGACTATTTGGCGGCGAATGGCCTGATCGATCCGGCAACTAGATCGAACGTTGCGGCCAACCGCCTGGTTCTGATCGCCCCCCAGGAAAGCCGTACCGAAATGAAGATCGTACCAGGGTTTGATTTGGTCGGGGCGTTGGATGAGGGGCGACTGGCGATGGCCAACACTGCTGCTGTGCCCGCCGGCATATATGGGCGGAGCGCGCTCACATCGCTTGGCGTATGGGAAACTGTTAAAGGGCGCATTGCTCAAACGCCGGATGTTCGGGCCGCGCTTGCTCTGGTTTCGCGGGGGGAAGCGCCGCTGGGTATCGTTTACGAGAGCGATGCCAATGCGGACGCGAACGTCAGGACTATCGGTATCTTTCCCGAAGATTCCCACGCACCAATCATTTATCCGGTTGCTGTGGTTTCAGAGTCGAAGAGCACGCTGGCGCATTCTTTAGTGGACTATCTTCGATCAGATGGCGCTGCAGAGTTCTTTGAAGAGCAGGGCTTTTCGGTGCCACGGTAATTGATAGAGTATGCAAGTGCATTCGTCTGTTTGTAATCTGCCGGTCCCGCTATTGGGCGGCAGCTCGTCAAGCCGTTTTGTCGAGCATTTGGTAAGTTCGACCGCGGTGCCGAATGACGGCTTGGCTTAGTCTTTCGCCTGAGGAATGGACGGCCGTGCGCCTGTCGGTCCGCATAGCTTTTTGGGCCACATTGTGGAGCTTGCCCTTCGGTATTCTCACGGCAACGGTTTTGGCGCGTGGACGGTTTTGGGGGAAGGCGCTGGTGGATGGGGTGGTGCACCTGCCGCTTATTCTGCCACCCGTGGTGACGGGGTACCTGCTTTTGATTCTGTTCGGCCGCCGCGGACCAATCGGCGGGTTTCTTGACGACCACCTCGGCATCGTCCTCGCATTTCGCTGGACAGGCGCTGCACTTGCGTGCGCCATTATGGGCTTTCCGCTGATGGTCCGCGCGATCCGCCTCTCGGTCGAGACCATCGATAGCAGGTTGGAGCAAGCCGCGGGAACTCTTGGCGCGGGTCCGATTTGGGTGTTTGTCACGATTACGCTGCCGCTGATGCTACCGGGTATCATAGCCGGCATGATCCTCAGCTTCGCGCGCGCCATGGGTGAATTTGGTGCGACAATTACATTCGTTTCGAATATTCCGGGCGAGACACAAAGCTTACCACTGGCAATTTACACTTTTACTCAGATACCTGGAGGCGATGCGCAAGCGTTGAGGTTGACGGTTATTGCGGTGATTGTGTCGCTGGCCGCTCTGCTGCTATCGAGCTTGATGGCCGCGCGCGTGAGCAAACGGCTAGGCGCCCCATGAGTGTTACCGTCGACGTTCGCCATCGCCAGGGCAATTTCACACTAAGTACCGCATTCGCGAGCGAAGGTCGGCTGACGGTGTTGTTTGGACGTTCTGGCGCGGGCAAAACGTCACTTGTCAACATCATCGGTGGCTTGGTCCGGCCCGACCAAGGGCGTGTCATCGTCGATGGCATCACCTTGGTTGACACGGAGCAAAGGGTCTTTGTGCCACCTCGCAAGCGCAGGCTGGGGTATGTCTTCCAAGAGGGACGGCTTTTTCCGCATCTGAACGTGCGCCACAATCTTCTGTACGGTCGGTGGTTTACGGATCGTGGCGAACGCTATGTCGATCTCGATCAAGTTGTGTCCTTGTTGGGCATCGACCGTTTGCTCGCGCGACGACCGGCGCAATTGTCCGGGGGCGAGAAACAACGCGTGGCGATTGGCAGGGCCCTGTTAGCCAATCCGCGGCTGCTGCTAATGGATGAGCCGTTGGCGTCACTTGACGAGCAGCGGAAAGCAGAGATTTTGCCATACATAGAGCGCCTACGGGATGAGACCAAAATCCCCATTGTGTACGTTAGCCATTCAGTGCCGGAAGTCACGCGTTTAGCTACGACAATTGTAGTCCTATCAGATGGTAAGGCAATTGCAGTTGGGACGACACGCGATGTTATGAGTCGTGTCGATCTATTCCCGACCACTGGTCGCGCCGAAGCCGGGTCTGTACTTGAAGCCCAAGTCCAAGGCCAGGATGAGGTCTTCGAGCTGACCCGTTTGCGATGTGCCGCCGGGGAATTGACTGTTCCCCGACTTGATTTGGCTGTCGGAACGCCGGTTCGAGTCCGAGTCCGTGCCCGAGATGTCATGTTGGCCCTGGACCCACCAGACCGGTTGAGCGCCTTGAACGTATTGCATGCGATCATTTCGAAGATCGGTGCAAGCCATGGCCCGATCGTTACGGTTGGCCTTGACTGTAGCGGTGAAGCGCTGACCGCGCGTTTGACTCGACGGTCCGTCGAAAAGCTCGACCTGGCGCCAGGCAAGCCAGTCTACGCCGTCATCAAGTCGATTGCGTTCGACTATCGCAGCTTAAGCAAAGCGCCGGATCTGGAACGTACCGCGGACATCGGGACGACCATGACCTGATTGTGGCGATTGCCAGGCGGGCCAGCTGAGATAGGGGTGTAGATCGAACTCTTCTTTGCGCGTGAGCGTGAAGGGGATTTCGGTGCCAAAAATGCCGAGACAGCGGACCTAAGCGGACTTCCGTATCGTAGCAGTATATGTTTCGGCATCTTTTTCAAGCCTGAGCAACTCGTGCCCCGTCCGCCGACACCAAGATTCGACGTCTGGCGGAAACGCTGGGTCGCTCGCCAGCACGCGAAGTTCATCTCCCGCTTCGATATCCTGGATCTCTCGCATCAGTTGAACAATTGGAGCGGGACATTTCAGCCCAAGCAGGTCGACATGCTTCGTTTTTTGCATCAGAGCGGCTCGGTCGTGCGGGTTAAACAAATAGAGTCGTATTCGCTTCGGATGCGTGTTCCAAGAATTTGGCGACGCCACAGATCTCCATGCTCGGGAGCTCGATCAGCTCGTCAGTGGTGATCCCCATAAGGTTCATGGACATCTCACAAACTTGGAAGGCCACGCCACAATCTTTCGCCATATCGATGAGCGTCGGCAGGTCCGAGATGTTCTTCGTTCTCATTTCGCGGCGCAACATTGCGCGTCCCATGCCAAACATGTCCAGTTGTGACAGGCGCCTGCGATGCAATCCGCCGGGGAGCATGGTGCCAAACATGCGTTCGACGAGCGATTTGCCAGCGCTTTGTGGACCGCTCTTCTTCAGGGCCGCGGTTCCCCAGAAAGTGAAGAACATGTGGACCTTCATGCCGCACGCCCCGGCACCGACGGCGATGACGAATGCGGCCAGCATTTTGTCGAGATCGCCGCTGAACACCACCATATTGAGTGTGTCCTTGTCAGGGTTTGTGGCGACTTTGTTCTCCAAGGACGCCAAGCGCGCTTGCAGGTCCGCCAGGGAGCTGGATGTCGCGCCGCTCTCTAAAGTCGTCGTAAGTGTCACAATCACGCCTCTAATGCTTTTTGTCGGCTGAGTTTGACTCAGAAGACATATACTTCGGTGTAGGGATTAGCCCAGACGAGTCGGCTGCTTGAACAAAGATTCTGGCGAATACGAGCAATGTGGCATTGCAATTCGCGCATGCGCAAAGTCACTCGAATTCGTTGGAAATTTTTCAAAACTTGCAACTGATATCTCATCGATGCATTTCGTATATGTATAGGGTCAATGCAATTAATGAAATCTTTCTAATAACGCCGTTCAAGACGCGCCGGTTGACTGCGGCACAGCGTGTCGCCGTCGATCAATCTTCGTTTAATCGGAGTCGTCTGAGGGAAGTCTGTTTGATCGATACGAGATAAATAGAGCCTATCAGGCGAACGTATGTGAGCGTGACATGCAGTAGTGATGACGTTGGGGATGGCCACGTCCGATTCGTGCCGGTGCCTGTTTGAACCAAATTCAGACCCGGGTTGGCGCCAGCAGACCCAGAGCCTCACCGCATCACGAAACACACAAAATGACGAGGGGTCCAACCGCTGGCATTACGCCGAGGTTGCCGTGAGTTGGCTGGCGGCGGCCGGTTGGACCGGGCAAGTCGCGCATGAATCGATGCTAATTAATTTGTTACCAATAGATTTCAATCCCGCAACGGCAGGGGCGGTGCAAAGCTTTTCATCACGCGCCTATCGGTGTGCCCGAGCCCGATTCTTGGATAGCTGTTCCAAGCGCGTATTGAGCGCCTATGGTGTCAAAACGATCCGTCCTACGACGCGGCCATTTTTTAGATCATCGAGAGCCTGGTTGGCTTCTGACAGGTCGCGTGTCTGGATCGGCAGTGCCGGCACCTTGCCGGCCTTGACCAAGGCCATAAGCTCATGCATTTCCGCCAGCGTGCCCACATAGGACCCACGTACCGTCATTGCCTTGAGGGGGAACATTGCCAGCGAAATCGGCAGGGCATCTCCATAAAGGCCGACGATAATATGACTGCCGCCCCGTCGCAAAACGTCGATGCCGTAGCGCGAGGTGGGCGGCATACCGACAAAGTCGATTGTAGCCAGGGCACCGCCATTGGTCATGTCCATGGTCACTCGAACGGCGTCGCTATCACCATTGTCGATCACCGCGTCCGCGCCGCCAGACAGGGCCGCATCGCGTTTGCTGGCGTCGATATCGGCGACGATTACTTTGGCCTGCAGCACCGACTTGGCTAAATGGACCGCATTGAGACCGACGCCGCCGGCGCCGATAATGACAACCGAATCTTCGGCGCCATGCGCGGGCACCTTTTTCAACGCGCTGTATGCGGTGATCCCAGAACATGCGTACGTGCAAGCAAGTTCTTTCGCAATTCCCGTGTAGTCGATCAAGTATTTGGGGCGGGGAATGATCACGTGATCGCTATATCCGCCGTCGACCCGCGCGCCGATCGATTTCGGGGCATTGCACAAGTTGTCTAGGCCTTGTGCGCACATGTCACATTGCCCGCAGCCGATCCACGGAAACACGATCCGCTTGTCGCCGACCGACACGCCTTCGACTTCGGGCCCGACAGCCGCAACTTCGCCGACGACCTCATGTCCTAGCGTGAACGGCAAACCCACGCCGCGATCCGCTAGGGTTATCTTTTGGCCGTTGCCGAGATCAAAATAACCAGACCAGATATGAAGATCGCTGTGGCATACGCCGCACGCGTCTACGCGCACCAGAACCTGGGTCCCTTGCGGGTCAGGTGTCGGCAATTGTCGGGGTTCGAGCGGTTTTCCCCATTCGGTGATTTGGTAGCTCTGCATGGCGTGCCTCGTCGTTTGGCGCATGGTGTCGATCTAACTTGTACCGTATCACGGCGTCGCGAAGATGCCAGATCAAACGAGAACCTGGTTCTAAGTCCAGATACCGCGGAGCCGCAGTTCGTCGCGCTCTCGCATGATTGAATAGGCAAGCAGTTTTGTCGGGCATTCTTCAAACGCCAATGGATTTTTGGACCTGGCCAGGTAAACTTTGGCTGGATGGCCGCCGGGCGGCGCGCAGAAAATGGAGGATCCCAATGGGCATGCGCTGGATTTGCAAGGGCTCTGCGATGGCATTGGCAATTGCCGTCATGTGTGGCGCGTCCATTGGGGCGCCCGTTCGGGCCGAATCCATTCTGTTCATGAGCGGTCCCGCTGGTGGGACCTGGTTTCCGCTGGCCGGCGCCTTCAAACAGCTCTTGGAGGAGGAAATCGAGGGCCTGTCGGTTACGGTACGGCCGGGAGCCGGGTTGATAAATATCAAAGGTATAGCTGCCGGGAAGGCGCATATTGCCTGGGGCAATGTAATCTCGACCGTCGATGCCGTCGATGGGCGGCCGCCGTTTGGTGATCCGGTGGCGGATTTGTGCAATGTTGCGGCTTTGTACCAGCAAGTCATGCAAATACCGGTGACCGACCTTGCGATTTCCACCGTCGGGGAATTGCGGGGCAAAGCCTTGGCGACGTTGCCGCGCGGCAACACGACCGAAGTCGCGGCGCAATCGGTCCTGTCCATTTTCGGGCTGAGTTATGACGACCTTGGCAAAATCAACTTTGCGTCCATCACCGATCAGGTCAACATGATGAAGGACGGCCAGATCGACAGCATGGTCCTGGTCAGTTCTGTCCCTGCCGGTGGGTTGATGGACCTATCGACCTCGCGCAAAATGCGCCTTCTGGAAATTCCCGACGCGGAGTTGGGCAAACTTCGTGAACTCAACGCGGGTTGGACGCGGATTACAATTCCATCTGGCACCTATCGCGGTCAGGAAACCGAGATCCAAACCGTTGCATATCCGATGCACTTGATGGCCAGTTGTTCGAATGTTTCCGAGCAGCTGGGTTACGACATCACCCGTGTCATCGTGGAACGTGGCGGCGAACTGGCTGCGGTGACGAGCACCATGAGCGGCTATGGTCTGGACATGGCATCAACCGATGTTGGCTTGGCCTATCATCCGGGTGCGCGCCGCTACTTTGTCGAGCACGGTGCGATAGTCGAATAGGACCGCGGAAATCTGCGCTGGACGAGAGCCACCGCAAAAGGGAAGCCGCAGAAAGTATGGGCTCCTTTGCCATCTTGATATCGTTGCTGAGCAAGCGCGCTTCCGCGGCCATCGCCCTCGCGATGGCAGTGTACCACTTATACGTGGTTATCGTCGGCGTGCCGGAGATCATCTATTTTCGCGGCAGCCATCTGCTCTTTGCTTTGGTCCTGATTTTCTGGTGGTTTCCAACTCAGCCGAACTGGCATGGCTGGGCCAACTCACTAACCAGCGTTGTCCCGCTCGGGTTTGCGATCGCCAGCATCGGTTATCTGTTTGTCAATCACGACTACGTTCTCGACCGTTTTGCCTACGTCGATGAGCCGACCACGGCCGATTACATTCTGGGTACCGCGCTCATAGTGGTAACGCTCGAGGCGACACGCCGTGTGATTGGCTTGGCGCTGCCGCTGACGGCCCTGTTTTTTCTGGCCTATGCGATTGTTTATGAGGCCATCGACTACAGCCAAATTATCGATCAGATGTATCTCACCACCGAAGGCATTTTCGGCATCCCGCTGAACGTGTCGGCGACATACATGGTTTTGTTCATTCTTTTCGGCGCCTATGTCGATCGCTCCGGCACGGGTAAGCTATTTATGGACCTGGCGATGGCCTTGGCTGGCGCGGCGGCCGGCGGGCCGGCGAAAGTGGCGTGTGCGACGAGCGCCCTGTTTGGTACAATTTCCGGGTCGTCGACCGCTAATGTCATGACCACGGGCAGTTTCACGATCCCCATGATGAAGCGGATCGGCTATCGCCCGGCGTTCGCCGGTGCGGTCGAAGCTGTGGCCTCGACCGGCGGTCAAATTATGCCGCCGATCATGGGTGCGGCCGCGTTCGTCATGGCGGAATTTCTCGCGGTGAGTTACGTCACCGTTATCTCGATCGCGGCAATTCCCGCTATTCTTTATTTCGTGGCAGTGTTTTTCGCCGTGCACTTTGAAGCAAAGCGCACTGGCCTCACGGGACTACCACGTGCGGAGCTGCCGCGTGCTTGGACTGTTTTGCGCGCGCGTGGTCACCAGTTCATTCCTTTGCTGGTGATTGTCGGCTTTCTTGTTGCCGGTTTTAGCCCGCCTTACGCGGCTTTGTGCGGTTTGCTGTCCGTGTTCCCGGTCGCGATGCTCACGCGCGAGACTCGTCGTGGTTTGTCCGTGGGCACGGTCGTCGAAGCGACGATTCAAGGTATTCGCAACATGTTGTCTGTAGCGGCGGCATGCGCCTGTGCGGGTATCGTGATCGGTGTCATCTCGCTCACCGGGGTGGGGGTCGACTTCTCTCAGTTTGTCGTATCTTTGTCGCAGGACACGATGGTATTGGCACTGATTTTGACTGCTGTCGCCGGCATCATACTCGGTATGGGATTGCCAACGACGCCGGCCTATATCGTCCAAGTTGCATTGTTGGTGCCGGCCTTGGCGAAACTAGGCGTTCAAGTCGAAGCAGCCCATTTGTTCGTGTTTTATTTTGCAATTCTTTCAGTCATTACGCCACCCGTGGCGATTTCTCTTTACGCAGCGAATGGCCTCTCGGGTGCGGGATTGTGGGAATCCGGTATTGCCGCTGTCAAATTGGCGGCGACCGGTTACATCATACCGTTCATGTTTGTCTACGGTCCCTCGTTGATGTTGATCGGCACGGTCAGCGAAGTAATGGCCACTGTATCCACCGCACTCATCGGTGTTGTGTGCTTGGCCGCGGCGTTACATGGCTATCTTTTTGTCGTATCTCATATGTGGGAACGGATAATTTTATTTGCCGCTGCAATTGCACTCATCAAACCCGGTCTTGAAACGGATATCGCGGGGCTTGCGGCCGTCGTTTTGGTCGGCGTTGGCCAACGTATGGCCGTCGCACGCCGACAGAGGTCCCAGGTTCGTTCTTAGGTTTGAGAGCGTTCGGGGGCGGCTAATGATAAACGCCCGCGGTCGCGAAAGCTCGGCGTTCCACTTAACCTGCTCAAATTAAATTGCAACATAATAAATAGCGTTAAATATTCGTGCGCACGGGACGTATCGAAGGTCCGCCGTGTATTGAGACTTGCACGTGAATTGACCAAAATACGTTCGCAAGCATTCGCGCAAATATGCGGCAAATAAAAGCCAAATCTCATTAAACCCGAATAATCGATCGTGTCGGCGGATTTGCGCTTGAAACTGGAGCCACTCCGACCATTTTCACAATAATCTGGCCAGAAAGTGCAGCAATCACTGCACTGCGCCCCTAGGTTCTGCCCCCCAACGTGATACCTAGGGGCGCTCTGCGTTCTAGAGCATTTCACGCTCACATGCGTTCGCATGACATGCTCTATCTATCTGATATCGATCAATTTAACTTCGTTCAAACGACTCTGTTTGAGCGAAGGTTGATCTAATGCTGGCATCGCGGTGCGTCGCCTGGTATGCAAGCGCCGCTTGTGAATGCGAGGAAAAAAAATGGCCAATCAAGACGCAAGTAAAGATAGCAGTCTGATCTGGGTGACCATGGCAACGCTCGTTTTCGGGGTCGTCGCGGTTTACCTTATATCGTTGGCGTTAGGTGGTTAGTCAGGGCCTATGAATGGCCTGCCCGATGAGACGGCAATGTTGGGCGGCACCGACGCCGTGACGCCTAGCTAGACCGATGTGCGGCCAGTATTTGGGGATCTGGGTCGATGCCGAGACCTGGTCCACGAGGCAGCGGGATCATGCCGTCGACCGGGTCCACTGCGTCGCCATAGAGGCTGGCGCCGAGGTCGACATAGAGCCGTTCAACGAGTTTCTCGCTCGCGCCAGCCGCGACGGCGTGTAACGTGGCGAGAAATCCCGGGCCGAAATACGGTGCGTGCGGGACGACCCGAACATTGGCGGTATCCGCCAGCGCAAAGATTTTGCGTAGTTCGGTGAGCCCGCCGACCTTGGTCACGCTCGGTTGCGCGATGTCGACTGCACCGGCTTCGAACATCGACGCAAATTGCCAAGATGTGCACGCGTTTTCGCCGCTGGCGATACGTGTTCCGGTTGTGGCGCGGATTTCCGCCAAGCATGCCACGTTTTCCGGAGGCCAAACCGGCTCTTCCAGCCAGTAAAGGTCGGATGGCAATAGCGCTTCGGCCATTTCAAGCGCTTCGTGCGGCGACCAGGCGCAATTGACATCCACCATCAGAGGCACGTCGTGACCGGCGGCGTCCCGTGCCGCTTCCACCGGCGCGACTGTTGTTTCGTGGAGTTTAACGTAGCGATAGCCTCTATCGCAGGCCTCACCGGTCAGGCGGGAAACCAGATCCGGATCACCATAACGCAGTAGGCTGGCATAGGCTGGAATGGCCTCGCAACGTGCGCCGCCCAGCAAGCGATGCACAGGTTGGCCCGCCACTTTGCCTGCAATGTCCCATAGCGCAATGTCGAGCCCGCTGAGTGCAAAGATCGTAATGCCATAGCGGCCGAAAATGTGCAGCTTTAGTTGGAGCTCATCCATCAGTTCGCCGATGGCCAACGGATCGCGGCCAATCACCAATGGTGCGACCATGGCATCGATGGCGGCCCGAGTCGCCGGGATCGCGTTATAGCCAAACGCCTCGCCATAGCCGGTCACGCCCGCATCCGTTTCGACACGAACTAGGAGATACTCCAAGTTCGTCCAATCCTTACCGCCAAAACCTGTTGGCGGGCCGCCATGACTGAAGGGCAGGGTGACCGGTATCGTCTCGACTTTGGTGATCTTCATCTAAGTTCCCCGTCAATTCCGCACGGAGGGCTCTAGCCGTTGCCGGACCTATGGCGGGCGAACTCTTGCGCCAGCGCGTCGGCTCCGGCCCTCAGCACGCCGACGTCGGCGCCGACGGCGACAAATGTGAATCCCATTTCAAGATAGCGATGCGCATCATCGATCACGGGCGCAAGAATTCCTGCCGGCATGCTCATGGCTTTGCAGCGATCCACGGTATTGGCGATCGCGTCTTGTACCACTGGATGTGCCGCATCCCCTAGATGGCCGAGATCCGCGGCTAGGTCCGAAGGGCCAATAAATACGCCATCGATGCCGTCCACAGCACAAATGGCTTCGAGCTCACTCAAGGCGCCTCGGGTCTCAAGTTGGACCAGAAGGCATATCGCGTCGTTGGCGGTCGCGAAGTAGTCCGCAACACGGCCGTAGTTGTTGGCCCGAGTCGAAACTGCGACGCCCCGCACGCCACTTGGGGGATAGCGGGTTTGCCGCACAGCTTGTCGCGCTTCGTCGGCATTCTGGACAAATGGCACCAGCAAGCTGTGCGCACCGATATCCAAGAGTTTCTTGAACTGGATTTGATCATTCCACGCAGGCCGCACGACGGCTGTCGCCGGTCCCGCATTGAGGACTTGAAGCTGCGCCAACACATTGCTGTGATCGTTTGGCGCATGTTCCGCATCAACGACAATCCAATCAAATCCCGACTCCAAAAGAACGTTGCAGACGATCGGGCTGGCGAGGCTTGCCCAAAACCCGATTTGTTTTTGTCCGTTCTTGATCGCGTGTTTGAAGCTATTTTCTGCGATTGGCATATTTCTCTCTCAACTTTTTGCGTCTGCTTCCGGGCGGAAGGTCGCTCAAAACCCGAGTCTTGGAGCGGTTTGTCCGGCCTAATCAAGCGAAGGATCTGACAGTGTCAAACGGTCCAAGGTCCAGCAGCCGTCGTCGGCGTGATCGTCGCACGTCAACCGCAGTACAGCGAGGAAGTCGCTAACATTGCTCCCCGATCCGGATCGCGCGATCGTTCCTTGAATTGCCCAACGCCGGACGATAATCGAAAAGCGATCGCGCCTGGGGTGGATCGCCGTCACTTCGACCGTTGCAGCGCCTTGCGCCTCCTCCCGGGCACGAACGTGATATTCGCCGACGACGCGAATGCGTTCGACGTCGGGGCCACTTTCATTCAACATATCGCGCACATAGGTTGCGCCGCCGACAATCGCGACCAGCAAGACAAGGACCAAAAGGCAACCGGGCAGCGCGTAGTTCCGCCGTGGCACCAACGCCTCCGTTCACTCTAACCCTGCATACGCGCCTCGGCTGTTGCGCGGATGGCATCCAACGTCGTGCGGGTCGTGATGATGTTTGGATCAGTGCGCAGTTCGATCACCGCGGCTTTTTTCGATGCGATCGCACGTTTCAGCGCGGACTCGAACTCGTCTGTACGCGTCACCGTTTCGCCGTGGGCGCCATAAGCCCGAGCCAGCGCCGCGAAGTCAGGATTGGTTAGGTCGGTCATAATGGTTCGGCCAGGATATTCGCGTTCTTGATGCATGCGAATGGTGCCAAATATACCATTGTTGAAAACCAAAACGATGAGCGCGGCGCCGTGATGTACAGCCGTGGCCAATTCTTGGCCATTCATCATATACCCGCCATCACCGACGAACGATACCACGGTTCGATCCGGCTTGGTTATTTTCGCGGCGACGCCCGCAGGAACGCTGTAGCCCATGGAACCCAGCGTCGGACCCAACTCGCTGTTGCCATGTCGAAACTGCCAATAGCGCTGGGGCCAGCCGCTAAAGTTCCCGGCATCGACGGTGACGATCGTATCATCCGGCAAGATTTCCTGTAGGATTGTCATCACGTGGCCGAGGTCGAGTGGGCCATCTACGGGATCCCGCGCTTGGGTGGCCACGTAGTCGGCGCGCGCATCAGCAGCCCAGGCTTGCCATTTGCTGTCGAAGCGGATCGTCGCATTTGCCGCGCGGGCGAAAGCGGGCATGCCAGACTCAATGGCAAGATCCGGCTGATAGACTCGACCAAGTTCAGCCGCTTCAGGATAGACGTGGATCAGTCTTTGCTTGGGTGCTGGAACGGAAACTGTCGTATAGCCACGTGTGGTCATCTCGCCAAGCCGGGCCCCAACGACCAATAGCAGATCAGCATCCTTGACCCGCTTGACCAGGTTTGGGTCAACGCTTGCGCTGAGATCGCCGATATAGAGTGGATCGGTATTGTCGAACAAATCCTGGCGTCGAAACGAGACGCAAGTGGGCAACCCATTCGTTTTTGCAAACCCGGCGATGTCGGCGCGGGCGGCCGCGGTCCAGCCACTGCCGCCGAGCACCATGACCGGTCGTTCGGCGGCCGCGAGAAGATCAGCCACGGCTGAGATCTGTTCTGGCCCAGGGTGCGCAGAAACGGCTTCATACGGTTTGCCATCTTCAACGACACATGTCTCGACGAGCACATCCTCGGGCAGAGCGACGACAACCGGTCCCCGGCGCCCGGACATTGCCACGTGAAACGCTTTGTACATGATCTCTGGGATGCGCTGCGGATCATCGATTTGGTACGCGGCCTTGGCAATGGGAAACGCGAACATTTGACGATAGTCGATTTCTTGAAATGCTTCGCGTCCCATCATTTGGCGCGGTATTTGTCCGACCAGGAGAATAAAGGGGGTTGAGTCCTGCATGGCCGCGTGAACCCCAATTGACGCGTTGGTTGCACCGGGCCCGCGCGTCACAAAGCAGATGCCCGGTTTGCCGGTTAGCTTGCCATAGGCCTCGGCCATGAAACCCGCGCCGCCTTCCTGGCGACACGTAATGACTCGGATTTGATTGCGCGCTTCGTACAGGGCGTCTAGCGCGCCCAGATAACTCTCACCGGGAACGCCGAACACGGTATCAACACCATGAAGGCGCAGCGCATCCACCAGGATTTGCCCCCCTGTGCGGGCTGCAGCTTGCTGGGCCACGATTCACATCTCCAAAGCGGTTTTTTGGGAAACCTAACCTAGCTAAGCCTGGTGGGCCAGTCGCAGTGCGTGATTTCGCGCGAAATTCTCGCCAAGAGACGAACCGCACCCGACCGGCTAATGCCGGTTCGAGTGCGCGCTCCAGTTGGGAGAGATCAAAAGGCACATGTCACTCGGCCCTGTATGCTTGGTACCACCAGCACCGAGCGTCATATACCATGATATATAATGGTGTTATATTTACTCGGATATAACGGGGCCGTCAATCGGTTTCGTCGTCGTTGACTGAAGTTGCTTTGTTTGGTTCGATCGGCAGGGCGACCAGCAAGCTACAGAACTCGACAAAGTCTTCTTTGACACTGTCGGCCGCTTTTTCCTGCATTCGATCGTATCGCGCCAGAACTTCATCGCCCATGGCGGTCACACTGGCGCCGCCGCCGCCCTTGCCGCCGGTCGCGGCGACCACGACAGGTTCTCGAAAGCAGCGGTTCATTGTGTCGACCAAAAGCCAAGCGCGCCGATATGACATACCCATTTGCCGGGCGGCCGCCGAAATTGATCCGTGTCGTCGGATGGCGCGCAAAAGTGCAATCTTACCCGGACCGACGGCGATCTCCGGTCCAAACATAACGCGCAGCCGCACGTCCTTCGGATCAGCCATGCGCGCCGGCATCGTCGGTCCTAGTGGACCCGATCACGCGGACATCCAATTGCATCTGTCATGAACCACTTTGTTGCCGAGTAAGGCGCGTGAAATTAAACATCATGGCGCTGCCGTCGCGGGTTCCCGCGCCGAGGAATTCCCCGTCAGGCGACCAAGCCATGGCCGTTATCGGCGAACCGCACGAGTGAGCGATAAGGATTTCTCTTGCGTTAATGAAATCCACCAACATCAGGCAACCGTCCGCGAATCCGACCGCGGCCAAATTGTGTCGGGGATGGCATGACGCCTGTGTGGCCGTGCATCCGCTTCTCACACCCAATCGTGCTGGTCGACACTTGTCCCCGCGCCGCGTATTTGCACCGAACCAACACAACAGACCGTCTTCGCCACTGCCTACCAAATGTCGGCCTTGCCACGACCAAGATAGGCTGCAGGCCGTCCCCGAAATCAGTCCGCCATTAAGATTGCCGCGGTCGTCGATATGCCAACATCGGACAACTTCACCGTTCCCGATTGACGCCAAACGCCGGCTCCCCGGGCTCCAGCACAGATCCCCGATGGGGTCGGTCGCGCTGTGGTCACAACCGCGACTCCGGAGCTGATCCAGGGGCCAGATCGTAAGTCCACGCGTGTGCATAGCCGCAATCATCCGTCCATTCGGACTGACCGCGACATCCGACAGTAATCCACCGCCCGTGCTGAGTGTCGGCTGTACGCGTCCGTCACGATCGACAATCGTCAGACGGTCATCGTGGCCCACGGCCCGCATTGTGGCCGCACCACCGCGCGATGTGATCGACAAACACACCTCATTGCCGGCGCTGTCGTACAAGTCCTCCATATAACCGTCGACATCCAGCATGACGGCACGGCCGTCCGCACCCGTGGTCAAGAAGCCGTTACCCGCCGCATCCCGCCGCAGCCGTTTGATAGGCCCGTCATGAACTTGCGCGGTCACCATTTTGCGGCCGTCGAATTGCCGGGTCGCGACCAGACGCACACTCCCTCCAGCCGTCGCGAAGGCCGCGTGAGAGGCATCGCAATTGAACGCTGTATCAACGATCGCTTCACGCAACGCCCAATGCGTCAAGCGGACACCGGGAGGGTTCGCAGGGTGCGGAACCCCCAATTGTAGAACGTCTAAGGCTGTGAACGCATAGCCCATGGTGAAAATCTGCCGGCATTCCTTCGACAAATTGCCAGACACCTAATCCTGACCAGTATACGGCGCCTGTCGTCAGCTTGCACCGCGGACATCGCCGAATCGCGTCAGACCGGCCGCGAGATCTGCGATGAGGTCGTCAGGATCTTCGAGACCCACATGCAAGCGCAGCGTCGGCCCCGGGTCTGTCCACGGCTTGGCCGTGCGCGTACAACCCGGATAGGTTGGCACGATTAGGCTTTCGTATCCGCCCCAAGAAAACCCCATCTTGAACAGCTGCATACCATCCAAGAGCGCGTCGACCGCGGCCTTTGGGCCCGGGGTTAGGACAAGGCCAAACAGACCCGAAGCGCCACTGAAGTCCCGTTTCCATAGCTCGTGGCCGGGGTCGCCCCTTAGCCCTGGATGCATGACGCGCGCCACGTCCGGCTGGTCGCGAAGCCACCGGGCGACGCGCAAGCCGCTTTCCATATGCCGTTGCAAACGAACACTTATTGTGCGCAGGCCCCGTTGCGCCAGATACAAGTCATCGGGTGCTGCCGATGCCGCCAAGTCCGCCGCCGCCGTGCGGACACGGTCGTGGCAAGCCTCGTTGGTCGTAATCACACCCATCATGGCGTCAGAGTGGCCGACTATATATTTCGTTGCCGCTTGGATCGAAACGTCGACGCCATGTTCGAACGGCTTGAAAAACAACGGGCTCGCCCAAGTATTGTCGATAAGCACCACACAATCGGCCGCGTGTGCGCAGGCCGCTATGGCTGGAAGATCCTGGACCTCAAAGGTCTGTGAACCGGGCGACTCGGTAAATACAACCTTTGTATTCGGGCGTATGAGTGATTCGATCCCACCACCAATGAGCGGATCATAGTACGTTGTTTCGATGCCGAATCTTTGCAGAAATCCATCGCAGAATGCGCGCGTCGGTGCGTAAGCGCTGTCGACCATAAGCAGGTGATCTCCGGCACGCAGAAAAGCTGTCAAGCCCGCGACGACGGCCGCTTTTCCCGACGAAACGGCCACTGACCGAAAGCCGCCTTCCAAAGCGGCCACCGCCTCTTCAAACGCAAATGTTGTTGGCGTGCCGTAGCGGCCATAGTAGGTCACATCAAATCGCGACTTGCTGTACCGCTCGAGTGTTGCCACGTCCGGAAAGACGATGGTCGAGGCATGGTAAACGGCTGGGTTGACGACGCCGTGGTTTTCTTCCGGGTCGCGACCTGCTGTGACGACAAGAGTATCTTGCTTCATCGGGTCCTCGAAATCAGGGGATCGCATTGCGGCAATATGTCACAAGGTTGGATGGGCTGCAGCAGCCGCACGCTTGATGCCGAGGAGGCCGCGATGCTACGGTTGTCGGAAGGTCCTAGATTTTCTCCGAAAGCAAAACGGCGTTTAGGGATGATGTCTGTATTGAAGATTATGGCGCTGACCTTCGCGGCGATGTCGGTCTTGCCGTGGACGGCGTTGGCGGGGACGACATTGGATTCGGTGAAAGCAAGGGGCGAATTGCGTTGCGGGGTCAGTACCGGACTTGCCGGTTTTTCCAATCCGGACAGTGGGGGCCGCTGGCAAGGCTTGGATGTCGATATTTGCCGGGCCATTGCGGCGGCGATGTTCGGTGATGCCGATAAAGTGTCTTACACGCCGTTGACCGCCGCGCAGAGATTCACTGCGTTGCAATCCGGCGAAATTGACGTTTTGAGTCGCAACACCACGCTGACGTTGAGCCGTGACGCAAGCTTGGGGCTCGACTTCGGACCGGTGGTGTTTTACGACGGCCAAGGATTCTTGGTGCCGACTGATTTGGGCGTGACCAGCGCGCTAGAATTGGATGGCGCAGCGGTCTGTGTGCAGACCGGCACGACCACCGAGCTCAACTTGGCTGATTATTTCCGCGCTAACGGTATGAGTTTTGACCCGGTCGTTATTGAGAGCTTTGATGAGGCCAACACGACATTTTTCGCAAACCGCTGCGATGCCTACACGGCCGACCGGTCAGCATTGGCTTCGATCCGGTCGGCGATTGCTCCGGTCCCTGCGGACTATGTCCTGTTACCGGAAGTCATTTCGAAAGAACCCTTGGCGCCGGCGTTCCGCCACGGCGACAATGAGTGGGGCGATGTCGTAACATGGGTGGTCTATGCGCTCGTCGAGGCAGAAGAAAAGGGCATTACCCAAGCCAATGTCGCGCAATTCACCGACAGCAATGACCCGGTGATTCGTCGGCTGTTGGGCGTCAACCCGGGCATGGGTGAAGCACTGGGACTGAAAGAAGGCTGGGTTGTCGATGTCATCGGCCAAGTTGGCAACTACGGCGAGATATTTGCGCGCAACCTTGGGCCCGATACGCCATTAAATTTGGAACGTGGTTTGAATGACCTCTGGAGTCGGGGCGGGCTGATGTACGCCATGCCGGCGCGCTGATGATTCTTGGCCTCGTGTTCGGGGGTAGGGGCCAGCCGACCTAATGAATGCGACACGCCTCGCTGGGCCGCGCCGCCCGGGATGGTTGGCGGTGTGGCAAGGTGCGTCGTTCCGGGCCACGGCCTATCAGACCATCGCCGTCATATTGGTTATTGCCGTGCTCGCCTTTTTGGTGGCCAACGTCACGGACAATTTGGCTACCCGCAACATCGCCAGCGGTTTCGGCTTTCTCGATCGCGAAGCGTCGTTCGCCATCGGCGAATCGATTATTCCCTATCAACCTTCTGACAACTATGCGCGCGCATTTCTCGTGGGTTTGCTCAACACACTTAAGGTGGCAGCGCTCGGGATCGTCCTGGCGACCATCATTGGCACGGTCGTCGGCATCGCGCGCCTCTCGCATAACTGGCTGATCGCGCGGTTGGCCCTGATATATGTTGAGACCTTGCGCAACATCCCTTTGCTGTTGCAGCTTTTCTTTTGGTACGCGCTGATTACCGAACTGATGCCTGGGCCGCGCCAGGCTCTGAACCCATTAACGGGTGTATTCGTTAGCAACCGTGGCATCGAAGTCCCGGTGCCCGCCGCGCATCCTGTCCATACGTGGATGTTGTTTGGGTTTGCGATCGGATTGGCTCTGGCATGGTTGTGGCGACGCTGGGCCCATGCCCGCCAGGCCCGAAAGGGCGTTGCCAGCCCAGTGTTGTTGCCGGCCCTGGCAGTAATCTTGGGCCTGCCCCTCTTGGCTTGGCTTGCTGGCGGCGCGCCGACGAATTTGGACATACCCGCACTGAAAGGATTCAACTTCAGGGGCGGATTTACCCTGAGTCCCGAATTCACCGCGCTGCTTCTCGGCCTGACACTCTATACGGCTTCTTTCATTGCCGAGATTGTGCGCAGCGGCATCGAGGCGGTTGGCCGTGGGCAAACCGAGGCCGCCTATGCCTTGGGCCTCGACCGCACCCAGACCCTGCGCCTGGTGATCTTGCCCCAAGCTATGCGGGTCATCATTCCACCGATGACAAGCCAGTATCTAAACCTCACCAAGAATTCGAGCCTCGCAGTTGCCATCGGCTATCCGGATTTGGTGTCGATTGCCACGACCTCGATCAACCAAACCGGGCAAGCCATCGAAGGCATCGCACTGATCATGGCTGTATATTTGTTCATCAGCTTGGCGATTGCGCTCGGCATGAACATCTACAATCGTGCCGTTGCTCTGGTCGAGCGATAGACAATGGCTGAGACCGCGGAAAACGCCAGGCCAAGTGCGGCGCAATCGGGGGCAGTATGGCGATGGGCACGTGCCAATCTGTTCAGTGGTTGGCTGAGCAGTTGTCTAACTGTATTGGCGCTCGCTGCGTTGTTGCTGCTGATTCCCGATTTAGTTCAATGGGCGACACTGGATGCCACCTGGTCGGGAACGCGAGATGATTGTCGCGCCGGCGCCGGTGCTTGTTGGGCGCTCATTGTCGAAAAGTACCGGTTCATACTGTTTGGATTTTATCCGCCAGACGAACAATGGCGGCCATTTGCGGCCATTCTTTTGTTGTTTGCCGCGCTTGGCCTCAGTATGTGGCGGCGCTGCTGGCGGCGTTGGTTGTTTTCTGTCTGGCTATTGGTTTTTGGTGTAATCATATGGCTTCTGTCTGGAGGCTTGTTGGGTCTGACGTTTGTCCCACTCGAGCAATGGGGTGGCTTGCCCCTCACACTAATTTTGTCTGTGGTGTGTATTCTTGTCGCCTTTCCCTTTTCGGTTTTTTTGGCATTGGGCCGGCGTAGCTCTCTGCCTGTCATCCGCGCACTGTGTACCGCATATATCGAGCTCATACGCGGCGTTCCACTGATTACTTTGTTGTTTATGGCATCGGTGATGTTGCCGCTGTTTCTGCCGGAAGGCGTCACGATCAACAAGATTTTGCGGGCCCAGTTGGCGATGATTTTCTTTGCCGCCGCCTACTTGGCCGAAGTCGTGCGGGGCGGATTGCAGGCGATCCCCCGTGGCCAATATGAAGCCGCCAACGCCCTCGGTCTCGGTTATTGGCAGACGATGCGGTTGGTGATTTTGCCGCAGGCCTTGGTCACGGTCATTCCGCCAATCGTCAACACCTTTATCGGGATATTCAAGGATACATCCTTGGTGGTCATCATCGGATTATTCGATCTGTTGAGCACAACCAAAGCGGCCTTGAGCGATCCGGCGTGGCGGGGCTTTCCCGCCGAAGCCTACCTGTTCGCCGCGGCAATCTATTTCGTATTCTGCTATGGCATGTCGCGCTATAGCCGGTATTTGGAGACGGTTCTGCGTGTGGGAGCGGCTTGATGACCGATCATGAGCCGATGATTGCGCTGGTCGACGTACACAAATGGTTCGGCGCGTTTCAGGCTTTGAAGGGTGTAAGTCTAAATGTCGCATCGGGCGAGAAAGTCGTGGTGTGCGGACCGTCGGGCAGCGGCAAGTCGACCATGATTCGTTGCATCAACCGGCTCGAGAGACACGAACAAGGCCAGATCATCGTCGATGGGATCACGCTGACCGACAATCTCAAGAATATCGATGCGGTCCGGTCCGAAGTCGGCATGGTCTTTCAGCATTTTAATCTGTTTCCTCATCTGACGGTTTTGGAGAATCTGACCTTGGCGCCGGTGTGGGTGCGCCGCTTGCCGAAATCGGAAGCGGCGGGGTCGGCCATGGAGTATCTGGAACGAGTGGGTATCCCCGAGCAAGCCGACAAATATCCAGGCCAACTGTCGGGTGGCCAGCAACAGCGCGTCGCCATCGCACGAGCATTGTGCATGCGGCCGAAGGTCATGCTGTTCGACGAACCGACCTCAGCCCTCGATCCCGAAATGATCAAGGAAGTCTTGGACGTGATGGTCGAATTGGCCTCGCAGGGCATGACGATGCTTTGTGTGACACACGAAATGGGCTTTGCCCGCGAAGTCGCTGATCAAATTGTCTTTATGGACGGTGGCGAGATTGTTGAAGCGGCGTCGCCGGCAGACTTCTTTTCTAATCCACGCGAAGAACGTACCCGCCTTTTCCTGAGCCAGATCCTGACGCATTAGATAGCCGTATTATTCTTGCCATCTCCACATGCTGACCACATTGCGGCCACAGAACCGCCACCTTTGTTAGGTATGATCAAGATATTCCGTTGTGGTGCACGCGTTCAGCACCCGTTCAGCACCCGTCAGTGCTTTATGCGAAACAAACTAATCATGAAACCTTGAGATCACGCAAAAGAACGCTTATTCATCAATTTGTAGTTGAAAAAGTGTTGTGGCTAGTGTATAGTTGGTTATGCTAAATTACGGTATTAGGGAATTGCGATATGGGCGGGCGCCGACAAGGGATAAATCAGCGAAAGTCCCACGGTTTAGGTAGGCAACTGTCGAATTCGCAAGAGATTGAGAGGGCGATTCGGGAAGCAATATCTGAGGTCAATGCGGCGTTAACGCTATCATCAACACAATTGACGACACGGCCCCACGCACAAGATTCCTTACAGGATTCGGTCGATCGGCAGTTTCACTCCGACACAAGTGTGCGCAATTTCTTTGAGCCGGTCGATCAACCAAGGCAACGACAAACGCCAATTGTGGGTCCAAATCCGCCTTTGGGGCCTCCGTCGGTGGAGCAACGACAAATTATGGCTGGGGTCCTGTTGGGTCTGTACCCGGAACCGCCCATCAGCGCGCCGCCGATACCCGGAAATGGGTTAGCATCCGTAAACACGTCACAGACGCCGGCATTTCCATTTGTTCCGAGTTTGCCTGTACATGGCCTTCCTGAGCCTACCTCGCAATGGCCCGCCGGTTTCGGTCGTGTGGCTCAGCCTTTCGGTGTTAACACGATAGAGGAACCAGTTCCGCCAGTAGCTTTGGATCGTCCCCGCATCAGGAGCCAAACTGAGCATGAGGGCGCATCCGTGGCTTCTCAAGATCTTTTGAAAGGCGGCTTGGATCCCGCCCCGTTACCGTCACTATATGACCATCAGAGGGCCTCCTCGGCCAGGACATTTGAACGACCACCTCTTCATCCGATTACAGATTGGACTCGGGAAAACGTGATCACGGGCAGACATCGACGCTTCATTGACGTGGCCGATAGTGGTCCGCGGCCGTCCGTGATTACATTTACCGGCGTCGACGTATTGGCATTCCTCAATCTAGGAAAGCCATACGTTCATAAGTTCAAGGACTACTACGTCAACACCATGCGGGAGCCAATTCGGCGGGCGGCCAAAATCTTCGACTTGCCTGCAGAGCTCCTCGCCGGAACGGCCCACAATGAAGTTGGGGGCGATGATCCAGCCAAGAGAAGTGTGCTTATTAGTCGCCAGGTGCTCGATCACCGTGTCGAAGGGGAGCGCTTGGGAGATATTGCGGCACGAACACGTCTTCGAGATCTACCTTTGTTCGAAGATCTGAACGTTTCGCCGAACAAAACATCGGTTCCGCCAATGTCGGTGCAAATAAGAAGAGCCGCTGAAACGCTTGGATACGATCCGGCAAATCTTTCTAGATCCGAAATTGAAGCGATTGCCGATACTCTTCAAGACCCTGTGATTGCGACGTACATAGCAGCGGCGCATCTTAGCGAACTCCGCGATCAAGATTTTCCAGGTGTTCGCGGTTGGGAACTGACCGATGACCAGATTCGGATTATTGGAGCACGCTACAATCACGGCCCGGACAAATCGCATGCAGATCTGAGACAGGATTTGAGCTACGGCAATATCATTCTTCGCCGTTGGAATGAACTTAGCCTCTTACTTTCAGACAATGTTCATGTCCCACGACCCAATCCCCTTGTTGAGCTGACAAAAGGGAATATTGTGGGACCGATTCGGGACAGTATGAGCGATCTAAGGGATGAGATACGTGCTTCTGGCCAATAGAAGATGTGGTGACCCACACGGGGTTCCCTTCCGATATCAAGTATTCAATGAATTCGGCTGTTTGACGGACTAACGGCTAATCGGGAACGCGCGGGTACATGTCAGACCGCGTCTCTATGATATGGCGCGATACTGTGTAAGGAACAAGCGCGACCCATGCAAATGGCCACCTTGAAACATGATATGACTAGTAGCGTCCAATGTCGGTTTGATTGAACTGGAACCATGGATCACTCAGATCAACCGTCCGCTGGATTTGCTATTGCAGGTCTGTTTCTTGGGGTATTTCAGTTTATTGCTTGTATGACATTAATTATGGGTGTGGGGTATCCCGTTGACGCATATGAAGGAACAGGCATCTATGACTGTGAGAGTCCGGGATTGGCTAAGGGATTTACGGGCTTGGCCGAGGTTTTTGCTTTCGGCGTGTTCGCCTTTCAATCTGTGATACTGATTTTTCTTGTTCTCAAAAAGCGACGATTTCATCTGTTGTTCGTCACGTCTGTGTTATTCACCGTACTTTCAGTTAAATCAATTGAGGCCAAAAAAACTGAAGTAAACATCGCATTGGAGCGTATCGAAGCGCCGCATTCGCCATGTCACAGTTGGTGGGAATACAATCGGTGAATAGGGGCGCCCTGCATCGCGGCCCGCTTGAAGCGGTGCTGTCTATCCGGAATCGCCGGCAAACATAATGGTGAGCGCCCTATGTATCAATTGGCGTGTCGGCACGGCCGCCCCATTCGGTCCATGAGCCGTCATAGACCGCAACGTCCGTGGTACCCGCGAGATAGAGCCCCAAAGCCAAATTGCATGCTGTTACACCCGATCCGCAAGATGTGACGATCGGTTTATTGCGGTCTATGCCGGATGCGTCATAAAGCGCCGCCAAAGCATCGGCCTGTTTGAGCGTTTTGGGGGCACCCTGATACAGCGACAGAAAAGGCAAATTGAAACTGCCGGGGATGTGGCCGCCGCGCAGCCCAGCGCGAGGCTCGGGTTCGGTGCCGTTGAACCGGCCGGCCGCACGGGCATCCAGCACTTGCTCACGTTGAGAGTTTACGTTGGCCAAGATGTCGCCCGCTGATCGGACCAACGACGGTTCAAAGCGGGCGACAAATGTTTCCGAGGCCACGTCAACTTGGCCGGCCTCGGTTGGTCGGCCTTCCGCAAGCCATTTCGGCAATCCGCCATCAAGAACTGAGACCCGGTCATGGCCGAAAACGCGAAACGTCCACCAGACGCGTGCCGCACTGCCGACGCCGGTCGCGTCATAAGCGATGATGTGGTGGTGATTGGCGATCCCCAGCGCGCCAACTCGTTTGGCAAAGAGTTCGGCGGTCGGCAACATATGCGGTAGATCGGAGCTTTGATCTGCGATCGCGTCAATGTCAAAGAACCGTGCGCCCGGGATGTGCTGGTCTGCAAACTCGGCCTTGGGATCGCGGTTGAGCTGCGGCATGTGCCACGATCCATCGACGATCCGAACCGTCTCGTGCGTTAGGTTGTCGGCCAACCAATCGGTCGAAACCAAAGCTGGGGTATCTGTTTCAGTCATGGGCAACGGTATCCACAAATCAGTCACGTCATGTCTTCTTGAAACACAATCGTAATGCGGCGATTTTGTCGGCCCTTGTTTTCGATCTTGCGCACGACCACCGCCCCGATCTCGCTGGTGCGCGCAACGTGCGTGCCGCCACAGGCTTGTAGGTCGACCCCGGCGATATCGATCAAACGCACCTTTCCCTGGCCGCGAGGGGGCGCCACGGACATGGTTTTCACCAAGGCGGGGTTCTGTGCGAGCTCGTCATCGGTCACCCAACGTGGCGCTATCGGCGTGTCGGTTTCCACCAGCTTGTTCAGTGCGTCGGTGAGGGCAACCTTATCCAAGCCGGCGCCATCAATATCGAAATCCAACCGCCCTTTCTCCGGATGAACTTGGCCGCCGGTCACGGCACCGTCAACCAAGGCGCTGAGCAAATGAAGGCACGAATGCATGCGCATGAGCCGATAACGACGGTTCCAATCAATCTCAGCCGTCACTCTTGCGCCTGGTTCCGGCAAACCCGCGCCATCTCCGGGAATATGGAGAATGCCATCTCCGTCTGGCGCCTTGATCGTGTCGGTGATCGGGATCTCGCGCCCGTCTTTCAGGCGCAAACCTCCGCTGTCACCGGCTTGCCCCCCGCCACGCGCGTAAAAAACCGTGCGGTCCAGTTGAATGCCAGTTTCATCCGCGGCCGTCACCAAGGCCTCGCAAGTCTTTTCGTAGGGATCGTCGCGAAACAATAGCGCGGTCATGTGTTGAGCCATGACGGAATTGGCAAATCCTTTTCCTTCAAGAATTCCTTGTTGAAGATCTTGCCTGTGTAGCGGTTGCCGTAGTCGCAGAGCACGGTCACGATGGTGTGGCCTGGCCCCATTTCCCTTGCCAATTTGATCGCCGCGCCGACATTTATGCCGGTCGAACCTCCCATCACTAGCCCTTCATCCTTCACAAGGTCGAACACGATATTCAGCGCTTCTGTATCTGTGACCTGCAATGCGTCATCGATCGGTGCGTCGACCAAATTTCCAGTGATACGACTTTGTCCGATGCCTTCTGTGATCGAATTGCCTTCAGGCTTCGGTTCACCATGCTTATAGATGCCATACATTCCAGATCCCATTGGGTCGGCGACCGCGATGCGCACATCGGCATTGCGCTCTTTCAGCGCCATGCCAACACCCGCGATCGTGCCACCCGTGCCAATGGCACAGGTGAAAGCATCTACCCTGCCATCGGTCTGGCGCCAGATCTCTGGGCCGGTCCCCTCGACGTGCGCTTGTCGATTGGCTGTGTTGTCGAATTGATTGGCCCAGATCGCGCCGTTGGGGTCCTCTTTGTCAATCTCCTCGGCCAACGTGCCGGAGTAGCGCGCATAGTTCATCGGGTTGGCGTAGGGCACAGCCGGCACCAGCCGCAGATCGGCGCCGCACATCCGCAGCATGTCCAGCTTTTCCTTACTTTGGGTCTCGGGCACGACAATGACTGATCTGTAACCCAATGCGTTTCCAACCAGGGCCAAGCCAATGCCCGTGTTCCCCGCGGTGCCCTCGACGATCACGCCGCCGGGCCGCAAAGTTCCCCGTTTCTCGGCATCACGAACGATGAATAGGGCGGCCCGATCCTTCACCGACTGACCGGGGTTCAAGAAGTCGCACTTTCCCAATATCTCACACCCTGTCTCCTCTGACGCGCGACGGAGTCGCAACAAGGGTGTGTTGCCGATCAGATCAACAAAGCCGCTCTGCACATCCATGTTCTGTCTTTCAGATTAAGCAGGTTGCGGACCGCGCCGCACGAAACCGCGCTGCGGGTCGTAGCCGTAAACCGCACCGACCAGGAAGGCAACGATACAACCGCACACCACAAGCGCCCCCAGTCCGTAGAACTGCCCCTCGGACGCATAGCGCACCAACTGAACACCGTGGGTAAAAGGGTTGATATTTGCGATCCAATAAACGATGTCGGCACCACTTTCCTTAAGATACCAAAGTGGGAACAAGGCCGGTGAAATGAAGAACATCGGAAAAATCACGAAATTCATGGTCCCCGCGAAGTTCTCCAATTGTTTGACATGCACAGAGAGTAAGAGTCCCAACGCGCCCAGCATAAGCCCCGTCGCGATCAGTGCCGGCAAAATGTAGAGGTAGGCCCACGGGTCAACGAACGCGACCCGAAGGCTGGTGAACCACGCGAACGGTAGGCAAATGACGAGGAAGGCGTACGCCTGCAAGACTGAGAGAATGGTGCCGGATATCAGTTTCGCGGTCAGCAGGTACCATCGCGGCAGCGGCGCGGTCAGCAACAAACGCATCACGCCCATTTCGCGATCGTAGACCATGGCCAGCGACGACTGCATGCCACTGAACAGCAACACCATGCAGGTTAGACCCGGCAGGATGTAATATTCATAGCTGACATTGCGCTGCAGATACGGTTCTCCAGCGTCCACGCCGTAAACGCCGCGAAAACCAACCGCAAACACGAACAACCACAGGGCCGGGCGCACGAAGGCGGAAAACAGCCGCCCTTTTTGCTGAAAGAATTTGATGACTTCGCGCTTGGTCAACGCTTCCAGGGCATACAAGGCATGGCTCATCTGCATGGCAATCAACTTTCTCGGCAGACATCTCTGAGTGGCGTGGCGCGCCTTATTCAATCACAAAGATTTACTACAGAGTGCAGCGGCTGTCGCGTGCATCGTAACCGAGCGTGTCCAGGTCGTTTTCCCTGTGCTTGAAGCCTTCAAGCGGCGCGCGCACAGCCACCCAATTTCCACTGCTCAAGAGCACAGCCTGACGCAGCTGGCCGTTCCAAGGACGGAAGCCCATACCTGGACCTTTGCTGCCGTCGATTCTTGCCCGGTCGCCGCGCAGATAAGCGTTGATATCAGCCGCTTCACGAGACTTTCCGCGTACGACCGCTTCGCCGATCGCTTTAATTGCGATCCATGCGCCCCAATCGCTCTCACCCATGCGGCGGCCGTGCATACGTTCGAAGCGTCCGTGAACCTGCGGTGCACCGTGACGCATATATGACCAATGCCACGCCAGCGGTACCAATCCGGCGGCGCCCATCACCGGCGCTGGGCGACGTACGGTGTAGGGAACGCTCAGGGCGAATTCACCATCGGCATCGGCCACAATCACGGCGTCATAATCGACGCCACCACCGGTTAGGAAGTCGATATCATTCAATTCGCGCGCACGTGGATCGGACCCCAGCACAAAAGAGCGAATTTCCTCAATGTCGACACCGAACAACTCGGCCGATCTTTGAAACGCCGCAACCGTTGCCGCATCTTCCGGCAATGGCCCTTGAAGCACCAGAACCTCTTGCCACTTTCGTGCGACCAAATGCTGAACGATCGCGTCCGTACGCATTGCCCGACTCGGCGTCGTGTGAAGTAAATGCGCGGCACAGTGTTCGTTTCGCAAGGAGTCGCCCACGGCGGTGGCGTTGAAAAGCAAAATGCCTCTGTCTTTCGTGGCGTCCGAAACTGCCTCGACAATAGCTGTGGGCGCATCTAGGACAAAAATCTCGATTTCATCGTCGGACTGCCACTGGACAATCCGATCATACATTTCTTGTGCGTCGGCGACGGACTCTGCGCGCAATGCGAAGTTTGTCTTGCTCACCCGCGTTAGTTGCTGAATATCCTGGAGACCAAGTTCTGCCCCAGCACGACCACGTCGATCTTCAATGGCTATTGACGATCGTATGTCGACTGGGTGCACGCCCCAATCATCGTAACGAACATCCTCATTCAGATCCAAGTAGCCAATTGCAAGCGTGGGAAACTCTTGTTGCTCGTCTTGCGCGTACGCTGATCGCCGCCCTTCGAGAGCGTTGTCAAACCACCAAAAGGCGAACAGCGCGGCAATAAAATAGCCAAGTATTGACAATTGTGTCATCGCACGAATGCCGCGGTTCAATCGTCGACGCGCACGGTGTGCGGCGTTCGGCCGACCGCGATCGCGTTGATCGCAGCCGCTTTGCCTGTGTCTATGACACTGATGTCGTCGCTCGCCCCGTTGGTTACGATAAGAAGTGATTCGTCTGCAGTCAGTGCCGCGCCCCAAACACGCGACCCGGCCAGGATATAGTCTCTCACCTCGCGGCTTTGGACATCGACGACGGCGACATGATTTGCGCGTCCCAATGTAATATACGCGGTCTTGCCATCGGCCGTCAGCGCAAAGTCAACTGGCGTTATGTCCTCTTCTCGCATACCACGCCGCTCAAAATAGATATCTTCCATATGGCTGAAGTTCTCGGCGTCAAGGATGCTCACGGACGCACCCAGCTCGTTAGTTACCCAATATTCTTTTCCATCGGGCGTAAAAGCGCCGCGTCGTGGTCGATTGCCGACGAGGACTTCATCAACGATCACACCCTGCCAAGGATCGACAACAAAAATCGTGTTGGTCGCTTCCGACGTCACGAATACATACTTCCCATCGGGGTGGAAGGTAATGCCCTCGGGCTCGATGCCCACATTCTCGACCACGCGCAGCTCGGTGGCGGTTTCTATATCTACCACGGTGATTTCATTGTCGTCTTCGTTGCTGGCAACAAGAATTTTGCCGGAAGGGTCGATGTCAAACATCTCTGGATCTTCGCCCGCCGGCAAGCTGCCGACAACTTCCAAGGCTGCGACGTCGATAACATCGATCCGATTGTCGGAGCTTACCGCAACCAAGAGTTTGTTCTTGTCAGCACTCCAGCGCATGTCGCGCGGACGCTGGCCCGTCGGAATAGCCTTTATGACTTGGAGCGTCTCGCCGTCTATGACAGAGACCGTATCATCTTGCTCGTTGCTGACAAAAATGTAGCCAGTTTGGGCTGCAATTGCTGACTCATCTATAAGTACCGCTGTCACGATGACGGAGCAGAATATAAGAATTACATTGAGGTGCAAAAGCATGGGCCCTGTCAAAGTTCTTATTGTCATGGTGTTCATCTTGGTTCCGGGGATTTTGTGATGTGGCCTGTTGTTCTTGTGTGCGCATTTATTCTAGATCTTGTTGTCGCTTTCACTGCCCGTAAGTTTGACGAACGCGTCGTGCAGGCTCTTGGTCTTCGCTTTTTTCGTCAAGACCTGAGGCGAACCGGTGGTAAGAATCTTGCCATTGTCCAAGACGATCACGCGGTCAGCTGATTCCGCTTCATCAACCAGGTGCGTTGCCCACAACACGGCCATGTCACGCAGTTTGGTCATCTCCATGACGTAAGCCAACAGATCTCGCCGACTCTGCGGGTCCAAGCCAACAGTTGGTTCGTCCATTAGTAGTAGGCTTGGACGGTGCAAAAGTGCACGGGCAAGTTCTACGCGACGGCGCTGCCCACCGCTTAGGGCGCGGGCCCGATCGGCACTTCGGTCAGACAGCTTAAGTTGCGTCAGTTCGTGTCCAATACGTGATTTGGCCTCTCGCCCGTTTATGCCGTGAAGGCTTGCGTGAAATCGTAGATTTTCGACAACACTCAGGTCCAAGTCGAGTGTCGGCTGCTGAAACACGACACCCAACCCCGCCAAAGCGGGAACCGCATTGCGACGGATGTCCGTACCGTCAATTTGTATCGACCCTGCATCCGGAACATACAATCCCGTCAACAATTGGAACAATGTGGTTTTCCCCGCACCATTGGGCCCCAGCAGCGCGACGAATTCGCCCGCTCGGATCGCAATATCAACTTGGTCGAGAGCCTTGCGAGGGCCATACGTCTTCACGACCTTATGGGCATCCAAGACGATCGGCGATTGGCTTTCTGCGGCGGCGTCATTCACGGGTTTCTCCCCGATGCTCCCTGTTGCAACGTGCTCGTTCACGCTTGTGCCTCGATGGTTTCTTTGTTTGGTTCACTCTGCCGATCGGTCACATTACTTGTTAGGCCGTGAAGCAGCTTTTCATGGCGATCCAACAAGCTGCGACGGAAGTCGTCGATAGCTATGTCGTCGGCGTCTCGTGGCCTTGGCAGTGGAACGAGCTCATCCAAAATGACACGTGCTGGGCTATTTGAAAGAAACAGTATACGATCCGCCAAGAAAATCGCTTCACGTAGATCGTGAGTCACGAACAAGACTGTTGTCGGCTGGGCACCCCACATGTCGAGTAAAAGAGTCCGCAGTCGATTTCCCACAGGCACGTCCAGCGATACAAACGGTTCGTCAAGCAATAGAAGTTGCGGTCTAGTTACAAATGCGCGCGCCAGCGCGACACGTCGCTGCATCCCGCCCGATAAACGATTTGGGTATTCGTCGAGTGACTCGCTAAGTGACATTTGGCCAAGAACTTCTTCGGCCAACCCTGAAGTAGCCTTCTGCGAATCCAGCACAACGGCGACATTGTCGCGTACCGTAAGCCATGGCAATAGCCTTGGCGTTTGAAACATGTAGCTCTTGCGAATCGAATGAACTGGGGCGTCGTGACCAAATCGCACAGCGCCTTCGACGGATTGGTCGAGGCCCGCAATGATATTCATCAATGTCGTCTTGCCGCAGCCCGACGGTCCGACGATGCAGACAAATTGTCCCGCCGGCACCGAGAAAACCATATCCTCTATGGCAATTCGTGAGTCCGTGCGGTTGGAACGCGCGTAGGACTTGCGATCAATTTGTACGTCCAGACTTGTCGCGCCGCTACCGGTCATTTGCGCCACCGTGTCACATGTCGATCCATTGGGCCGACGACAGCCAGCTCCACGAACAACATGACCAGCACGAACGCGAATGTGTAGGCGAGAATGCTGGCGATATCGAACAATTGGAAAAACACGCTTAATTGAAATCCGATTCCATCACTGCGCCCGAGAAGCTCGACAACCAAAACAATCTTCCAAATCAGTGCAATTCCAGAACGTGCCGCGACCATGATGTAGGGATAGAGTTGCGGCAGAAAGAACTTCAAGAATGTCCGTCGCCGATCGACCTGAAACACATTGGCCACTTCCAAAAGCTCGCGGTCGACAGCTCGGGTTCCTTCGCGAATGGTCACCACGACATTCGGAAACTTGTTGAGCGCGACGGCCAGAATGGCGGCCGCTTCGGTCAGACCGAACCACACATAGCATAGGATGATTGTGACCAAGGCGGGGATGTTTAGAAACAGGATGAGCCAGCCGTCCAGGAGAATGTCTGTCTGTCGGCGCGCGCCCATCAATATTCCGATGGCTGTGCCGGCGATCATCGCCAGTCCAAACGCGGCCGCGACACGCCACAAGGTCATTCCCAAGTGAAAAAGCATGTCGCCTTGGATCAGGTGATCCGCAAAGTTCAGCGCAACTTGCCAGGGCCCCGGCAGAACCCGGCTTTGCAACACTCCAGCCGCGACCGCCCATATCAAGATAAGGCCAGCGAACGAGATGATCCGCAACCATGGCGCACTCAATCTGAGTTCGGAGGCCGGCTTGGCGGATGATACGCTCGCTTCGCTCAACGTCAGTTGCTCCAAACTGTGCCAGTGGCCAGGTCGGTGCTGCGTCCGACCAGTTCACGTCCGCCCAATTCCGCGACGATCTTGAAGGCCGCTCGTATTGTTTCTTCTTGCTCGGGGCCGGTCGCATGGGGTACGCCGTCGCGATAGCCATCACGGAACGCCTCAAGCGTGGCTTGATCTTTGGCGCCTGTCAGCGGCATTAGACGTTGCCACTCTTCATCAGACGTTGTCATTATGCCCCGCGCGGCGGCAGAAGCCGCCAAGAACCCCTGCAAGGCCTGCGGAAATTCGTGCGCCCACGATTCGCGGAACACATAGCCTATCAACGCCAGCCGACCGGGCACGCCCAAGGCTGGTAACAGATCCTGAACCCTGATCAATTCCTTCATATTCGCCGCGCGCAGGCGTGCCGTATAGTTCCAATAGTTCAGGACACCGTCAAATTCACGCTGCTGAAATTTTTCGTTGAGCAACGGTGGCGCGGCGTAAGCCGGCCTCACCTGGCTCAGAAGATCACGACCGTTGGCCTTGATCGCGTATGCACGCAGCAGCAGCCAGCTCTTGTCTATGGGGCTTCCTGCGATGCCAAGTACTTTGCCTTCTAGGTCGGCAACCGACTCGATACCGCTATCGGGATGAACCATGACCGAGCCAGCAGCTTCCGAATACGGAACGAACGTAAAATCAGCGCCCGCATCGCGCTGACGCGAAACCCAGATCCAGTCAGTCACGATAATGTCCACGTCGCCGGCGTTGAATGCGATTGTTGTCGCGTCTTTGTTGGCGAGAGGGATCACTTCCAAGGAAATACCAGATTCGTTATCGAGCCCATGATGCTTGATCACGTCCAATTCCCAATTGACCGTGCCAAACTTCAGAACGGCTAGGCGAATGGTTCGATCATCATCTGCCGCAATTGCGGGCATCGCCCCAGCCAAGCCTAGCAACGCGACGCCGACAGCCATAATCCGTTGGACGGTAGTGTGTGAGAACGTTGCATTCGATCGCATCTGCGTGTCCTATTTCTTTGCTCATCGCGATATTAACGGATGCGGCACTTGTCTGCCCACCTGAAGGCCGCTGGCCGTGGGCTCGCGTCAATCGTTTCCATATGGGAACCGCCGATCTCAGACTTAAGGGCACGTGCCACCAGAACCCTTGATCGCACTCGTTCCACGTTCCTACCGCACCATCTCGCCAACCGACCTAGCATGCAAGAGCCGCCTGAGCCATGTCGGGTATCGAGCTGGTGAAGGTCGGTCGCACGGGTCTGGCGCGTCAATCAATAGGCAGTATTTGACCCCCTTATAGCCGGATTCAGTTTCATTGAACTGATTCAACACCTTATCAAGAATCGATGGTCCTGTCGTGCCCGTCGATTTTATCCCGTCCTATGTGACAGCCGTCACAGCACTGGGAGGTGAGCGCGCTCGGCACCCGAAGAGCGGTTGCCGCATCTGGGCGGCATGCTACTTCCTGATAGTGGTGGTTGGCGGCCATACCGATATGGCCGTTTGCGCAATCCCCGGTTCGGTGCCGGCGACAGGAGTGACTTATGGTTGGATTGACAGGATCCGTGGGGGGCGCTGGCGTCGGCTTGCCGTCGTTCCTCATCTATAAGTCGCTGGAAAGCACGCGCGAGAAGCAGTTTGCGCAGTTTCAGAAGGACCCCTCGATCCAGCGTGAGGTCGACTATTTCCTTGAGAAAGCCGAAACAGTCTCGTCGGTCGAAGAATTTCTAGGGGACCGCCGGCTAATGTCGGTCGCCCTATCTGCCTTTGCCCTTGAGGAAGAGCTCAATTACCCGGCGCGCATTAAAGCTGTTTTAACAGAGCCGCTGTCCGAGAAGGATTCTCTCGCCAACAAGCTGATTGATCCGCGATTTAAGGAAATTGCCGGCTTCTTCCAGTTTGCCACACTGGGCATTGCCAATTTGAAGCTGTCGTCGTTCCGAAACGAAGTGATCGAACGATTCCACACCAATGAATTTGAGAAGTTTCTCGGCAAGCAGAATCCCGCGTTGCGCGAAGCCGAGTATTTCAGGCGCAAAATCGCGAGCGTCGAAAACACGTTCAACATCATGGGCGACCAAGTGCTACGCTCGGTCGTGACCTATACTGTTGATTTGCCGAAAGAAATAGCGCTTCAGTCGGTCGACAAGCAAAAGGCGTTGATCGATGCGCGGGTCGACATCAAGGATTTCAAAGATCCGGAATTTGTTGAGAAATTTATACAAAAGTTTCTTATCAAGAAGGACGCCGAGGCGGTTGAATCCGGGAGTGGTTTTGGTGCCGGCGGACCCGATAGCTACGTTCTCCAATTGTTGCCGGCAGCGGGCGGCCTCAATCTTCTTGTATAGGGCCCGGGCAGACTACCTATCTGGCGGCCTTCGCTGAATAAATCGCGCCATCTTGTTCCAGGCCCGCAATCTCGTCAGCCGTTAGGCCGATCTCGGTGAGCACTTCTGCCGTGTGCTGACCCAGTGTCGGCGCGGCGGTACGAACGCCGCCGGGAGTTTCGGAAAGCTTCACTGGCACCCCAATGCCCGGCACCGGGCCCACTGTTGCGTGCTCGGTCGTCGTCAGCATTTCCCGCGCCCGGACATGCGGGTCCGCCCACACTTGATCGATGGTCATGATCGGGCCAGCCGGCACGCCAGCTTTGGCGAGGCAGTTCAGCCACGCGGTCACCGTCCGACCGGCGAAGATCGGCCCGAGATGATTATTTAGAGCGTCAAGGTTTGTGATCCGGCCCTCATTGGTCGCAAATGCAGGGGCAGTGATCAAGTCCGGGAGGTCGACGGCGCGACATAATTTTTCCCAATTTGGCTGTGTGGCGGCGCCAATGACCAGCCAGCCGTCAGACGCTTGATAGGCTTGGTACGGCGCGCTGATCCGATGCGCGGAGCCGAACGGTTTGGGCACCGTGCCATCTGCCCAATAGATCATGCTTTCCCATGGCGTATAGGCGATTCCGGCTTCGAAAAGCGACGTATCAACCAATTGGCCATGTCCGGTGCGCTGCTTGTGAATATAGGCGGCGAGGATGCCGAGAGCGCAGAACATGCCGGCATTCAGATCACAAATCGGAACGCCCACTTTTGTCGGTTCGGAGTCGCTGGAACCCGTGACTGACATAAGGCCGCTCATCGCCTGCGCGATAAGGTCGAAGCCACGGCGCTCGGCATACGGTCCGGTTTGGCCGAAGCCGGACAAGGCGGCGTAGATCAATCCCGGATTCCGAGCACGCAAACTCTCATAATCCAAACCGAGCTTTGCCATTGCGCCTGGGCGCATATTCTCCAGGACAACATCCGCACGGTCGACCAAGCGCAGGAATAAGGCTTTTCCCTTGGTCGATTTGAGGTCGATGCAAATTCCGCGCTTGTTTCGGTTGACCGCCAAAAATGATGCCGACTCATTTTTGAGTCGCGGTGGGACGGAGCGCCGTAGATCGTCTCCGTCGGGGTATTTTTCGACCTTGATGACGTTTGCGCCGAGGTCGGCCAACTGCATGCCGCAGTAGGGGCCCGCCATGACATGTGCCAGTTCCAGCACGCGCATGCCGGCTAGGGGTCCGTTGCCAGCCAAACTGATCTCCTTCGATTCTGAATCACGCTATGCAAGATGTTTGCGAACGGCAAGTTCGGTTGCGATGGCTTGCGCCGCGGCGATCCGGGAATCGCTTTTTTGGGTGTTTGGTCAGAGGTCTTCGTGCGCGGAATGCGCGGTTCCATGGGACGTTGCGGAAGGGACTTGACAGACCCACCGGTATGACCATTTTATGTCGTTGTTTCCGGCAGAGATCTGTGGCCGAGTGCTCTAGGCGCGTTGCTTGTGGCGTTGCTTGTTTTGGGGCTCCGACAATCGCGTTTGTCGTCGGTGTCTGTCAGGATGGAGCCGACCGGTTGCGTCTTGGTCGCGTGGTTGTTTGACATTGTGAATAGAGGGAAGGGATATGTAGGCGGCGGCGTTGAGCTGTTGTCTATGTAGACTTTTTCGAAGCTATCCTGTGGGTCTTTTATTGAGGCGCGCTGGGTTCTATGCCGTGGCGGATGTTGCGGTGCGGGGTTTGGCGTGTTTTGGAAGACCTTTGGGTTTTGCAGACGTAAGTTTGTACAGCGACGTAATTGCGAGCGTAGGGAGCGGTGCGAAGAGCTTGGGCGACGAGGAATTGTTGTCTTGAGGTCTTTGTGGTCTTGAGACCTTTGTGGTCTTGAGAGAAGACGCGAACTCTTCAATTTGAGAGTTTGATCCTGGCTCAGAACGAACGCTGGCGGCAGGCCTAACACATGCAAGTCGAACGGGAAGCCAACTTCGGTTGGTGGAGAGTGGCGCACGGGTGAGTAACGCGTGGGCACCTATCCAGTGGTTCGGAATAACCGCGGGAAACTGCGGCTAATACCGAATATACCCTTTGGGGGAAAGATTTATCGCCATTGGCTGGGCCCGCGTCGGATTAGCTTGTTGGTGGGGTAACGGCCTACCAAGGCTGCGATCCGTAGCTGGTCTGAGAGGATGATCAGCCACACTGGGACTGAGACACGGCCCAGACTCCTACGGGAGGCAGCAGTGGGGAATATTGGACAATGGGCGCAAGCCTGATCCAGCCATGCCGCGTGAGTGAAGAAGGCCCTAGGGTTGTAAAGCTCTTTCACCGGGGAAGATAATGACGGTACCCGGAGAAGAAGCCCCGGCTAACTCCGTGCCAGCAGCCGCGGTAATACGGAGGGGGCTAGCGTTGTTCGGAATTACTGGGCGTAAAGCGCGCGTAGGCGGCGGACCAAGTTGGAGGTGAAAGCCCGGGGCTCAACCCCGGAATTGCCTTCAAAACTGGTTGGCTTGAGTCCGGGAGAGGAGAGTGGAATTCCCAGTGTAGAGGTGAAATTCGTA